>CAWHSG010000001.1:0-1037500 GCA_963831955.1 uncultured Acidobacteriota bacterium
ATGCGCCATTTCGCCGAGCAGGGCTATCAAAATGCGCGCATCGAAGATCTCGCTTCCGAACTGAATGTCGCGAAAGGCTCCATCTTCCAATATTTCGGAAGCAAGGCCGGCCTGTTTCTCGAAGTTTATAAACGCGCGGCGCGTTCCTTCGCAAAATATCTCGATTGCCCCTTGGCGGTGCGCGAAAAAGGATTTTTCGAGGTGCTGCGCTACTGGCTGGTGCGCACCGAACACATGCTGCACGAAGACTGGATTCCCTATCGAGTGGTGCTGGTGGGAAATTACGGCGTGGATCTCGAACTCAAGCGCGAAATCAATCGCTTTCTGATCGCCGAAGATCCTTACGGCGCCGCTGCGGCCGTGCGCTTCGCTCTGGCGCGCGGGGAAGTTCGCACCGACGTCGATCCGGCGCTGATCGCTTCGATGCTGGAATGGACCGTGGAGCGCTTCCAGGACGCGCTGCTCACCGAAGAGCTCGATCCCGGACTGTTCCCCCATCCCGGCGATCCAGAGAAAAATAAAGTTCGCATCCAGCAATTTCTCGCGGTGCTGCGCGGCGCCATCGGCGCGCGCAACGCCCGCGGCCAGCACCAAGATTGACGCACAAAAAGTAGCGCACAACATCGCGCGAGTTGCCACACGGAGCACGCATGGAACAAACCATCCAGGAAATTTTGGCGATCTACGATGACAAAGCCGCGCTGGCTGACGCGCACACCATTCCCGCGCCGTGGTATTTCGACGAGCGCATCGCCGAACTCGAGCGCCGCCGCGTCTTCGGCAAAACCTGGCAAGGAGTTGCGCGCACCGATCAACTGGCAAAGCCCGGCCAATTCGTCACCGCGCAGATCGCCGGCGAGCCTATCGTGATTGTTCGCGGCAACGACAATATTCTTCGCGCGTTCTTCAATGTTTGCCGCCATCATGCCGCCGCGGTCATGACCGAGCCCGCAGGCCAGGCCCAGCATCTTCGTTGCCCGTATCACGGATGGACTTACGGCCTCGACGGCGCGCTGAAAGGCATGACCGAATTCGAAGGCGTTTGCGAATTCGAGCGCTCGCAGAATGGCCTCGTGCCCATCCGCGTCGAAACCTGGGAGAACTTCGTCTTCATCAATCTCGATCCGAAGGCCGAACCGCTCGAAAAGTTTCTGGGCGGATTGGTGAAGCGCGTGAAGCCGCTGCAACTCGGCAAGCTGCAATTTTTTGAGCGCCGCAGCTACGAGCTGAAATGCAATTGGAAAGTTTACATCGATAATTTTCTGGACGGCGGCTATCACGTTCCGCATTTGCACAAAGGCCTGAACAGCGTTCTCGAATATGTGAATTACACTATCGAGAACGAAGATCGCTTTTGCGTCCAAGCCAGCCCGCTGAAAGATTCGCACGAAGATGCCGACGCTTCGGCCACGCGCAAAGGCAGCATGGCTTACTATTTCTGGCAATATCCGAATTTCATGGTGAATTGGTATGAAGGATATTTGGACACGAATTTGGTTTTGCCGTTGGCGCAGGATCGCTGCCTGGTGATTTTTGATTTTTATTTTGAGAAGACGGATGATGAAGCGGCGAATTACAACCGGCAGGGCATCGCCGTCAGCCATCGCGTGCAGGAAGAGGATGTGGATATTTGCGAGGCGGTGCAGCGCGGCCTGAATTCGCAAGCCTATTTGGCGGGGCGGCTAAGTGTACGGCGTGAGGCTGGCGAACATCTATTTCATCGGTTGCTGGCGGCAGATCTCAAAGGTACGCGGGCAGTGGCTGCACCGTAGCACGTTCGACTCGGAGGTGTTCTATGGCTACTCAAGCTGTTCGCGGAGCTAATTTTCCTGGGCCGCCGCAGTTCGCTAACGTCGCTGATGAGCGACGGCACCGCAAGGAACGATTAGCGGCTTCGTTCCGGCTGTTCTCGAAATTTGGATTCGATGAAGGCGTTACCGGCCACATTACCGCGCGCGATCCGGAACACACCGACCATTTCTGGGTGAATCCGTTCGGCGTGCATTACAGCGAGATTCGCGTTTCGAATTTGATGTTGGTCAACGACAAGGGCGAAATTGTCGAAGGCAAGCATCCGCTGAATGGCGCCGCGTTCGCGATACATTCGCAAATTCATCGCGCGCGCCCCGACGTAATCGCCGCAGCCCACGCGCACTCGCTCTACGGCAAGACCTGGGCTTCGCTCGGCCGTCCGCTCGATCCCATCACGCAGGACGCCTGCGCATTCTTCGAAGATCACGCCGTGTTCGCGGATTTTAAAGGCGTGGTATACGAAGCCTCGGAAGGCGAGCGCATCGCGCAAACTCTCGGCGAGAAAAAAGCAGCCATCCTGCAAAATCACGGAAATCTGACGGTCGGCTGCACGGTAGATGAAGCCGTCTGGTGGTTCATAACCATGGAACGAACCTGCCAGGCGCAATTGCTAGCCGAAGCCGCCGGCAAACCAATTTCAATCGATCGCGAAAACGCACTACTGACGCGCGCCCAAGTCGGCAATCCTCTAGCTGGATGGTTCCAATTCCAACCTCTCTGGCAGATGATCACCAAAGCGCAGCCCGATTTGTTTGAGTAGCGCCGGCGTCTCTGCCGGCATCTGACGAGCGCAAATGTTGGCCTTGGCAAACTTCACGGACGGACTACAAAACCAAATTCGCGGATGTGGTTGACGTTGGAGTCCGCGCGAGGCCACGGATTTAGTTAGCGGTTTTGCTCGTCAGATGCCGGCAGAGACGCCGGCGCTACTTGGAATCCGCGGCTTAGTCGAAAATTACTGTTTTATTCCCATATAGCAGAATGCGGCTTTCGATATGCCAGCGCACGGCGCGCGAAAGTACCACCTTCTCCAAATCGCGGCCCTTCTGAATCAAATCTTCCAGCGTATCGCGATGCGAAATGCGCACCACATCCTGCTCGATGATCGGCCCATCGTCCAACACTTCCGTCACGTAATGACTGGTAGCTCCGATTAATTTCACTCCGCGCTGATACGCCTGATGATGCGGCTTGCCGCCCACAAAAGCCGGTAGAAACGAATGATGAATATTAATGATGCGATGCGGATACTGGCGGATGAAATCGGAGGAAAGCACCTGCATGTAGCGCGCCAGCACAATCAAATCGATCTTCAGCGGCGCCAGCAATTCCAATTCCCGCCGCTCCGCTTCGACTTTATTTTCCTTCGTCACCGGCACGACTTGCAGCGGCACGCGATAAAAATCCACCAGCGCCTGCACGTCCGGATGATTGCTGATGATCAGCGGAATCTCGCAGGCCAATTCCCCACTGCGATGCCGGTAGAGCAAATCCGCAAGGCAATGATCGTATTTCGAAACGAAGAGCGCGACGTTTGGCCGCCGCCCTGACGAAGCCAGACTCCACTGCATCCCAAATTTTTCCGCAATCGGCGCGAAATGCCGCGCGAAATCGCCCATCGGAATCGCGAAATCCGCCAGGTCCCACTCCACGCGCATCAAAAAAAGCCCGAGGTCCTCGTCCTGGTGCTCGTCGGCATGCAAAATATTCCCGTTTTTGCGAAAAATAAATTCCGCAATTGCCGCGTTCAAGCCTTTTTGATCCGGGCAACTGATCAATAAAATCGCGCTGTTTTTATTTCGCGCCAATATTTGTTCCTCTTCCGCTTGGGCTATTTCCGCCGGCAAGACACCCTCAGCGGCTAAAGCCGGGCTTATTTTAGGGCGCTTGCGGCATGACTAAAGTCATGCCCTGACAAAGCTTCCAACCGCCGCGTTACTGGAAATCACGCGGGATCTGCTCCCGCCAGACTTTCTGCCGCACTACTTTTCCGTTTTCCCGCGCGACACGCTGGTACTGATATTTCAAAAGCTTCGCATCGCTCGAAAGATCCATCACCGATTGAAAAAGAATGGTGCGCGATTGCAGGGAAATCTTCGTGTACGCCACGCCGTGCACCGAACTCAGTTCCGGATGATCGTCCGAAGCGTTGTAGTAAATCTCCTCGCTATATTCCTCCACGCCCCAGGGAAATTTCGCGCTGGCCGTACCGTGCCAGTGCACGCGCTCGGTGCGATGCATCTCATCGCGCGTGACTTCAAAAGTCCCTGGCCACGCGCTGCCCGTATGCTTGAATCCCGGCAAAGACGGATCGGGCACCGAAGTAGGAAAGTGAGGCACGGACGCCGCCGACAGCGGCACGAACGGCAGCACCAGCCGCGAAGCATCATCGCCGCCCAATTCGAGCGTGGTGGTCATCGAGTAAGGCGTGGGCCACAACATCGGCCACAACGCATTCGAAATCGCCAACCGGATTCGATGCCCGCGCGGAAACGTCCACGAAGTCACGTGCAAGTCGAATCCCAGCCGATAAGTTATTTTCTGATCGAGTTCTTGCGGTTCATCCGCCGAACGCCGCTGCGCCCCATTCATCCCCGCGCCGGTGATTAGAGTCGTCGTACCGTCGGGCGCCATATCCGAAAGCCGCGCCACCCAGTCCGCCAGCGGCGCATTCGCGGATACATTCAGCTCCACGTGCGGAAATCCGAGAATGGCCGTTTCGTTCTCAAGCGGCGCCGAATCGTAAACCAAACTGAACGCATCGGCCGGGCGTTGATCGTTCGTCAATTCGCCCCACCAAAATCCGCCTTCCACTCCTGCCGTGGGAATGTAGCGCAGCTTGTCGATGCTAATTTTCGGCGCAGCATCATTCAGTTGATGATTCGCGCCCAGATAAAAAGTCTGCTCTTTCATTCCGGCAGGCGGCCATCCATTTTCATTGCGCCACTCGCCGGGAATTTCATTCAGCTCCATGCCGGGCGGATACCAGTGCCGCTGATAAGCTGCCAGCTTCGGCTCATTCTCGATTCCATTCGGCGTGCCCTTCAGCCAACGATCCCACCAACGCACGGCCATCTCGCGCCACTCGAACTCCGGTCCAGGATCGGCGCCATTCGGATACGTGTGATTCCAGGGCCCCAGCAGCGCTTTCACCGGCGTTTTCATTTTCTCCAGCATGCGCGGAATCGTGTCGCGATAACCGTCGTAATACCCGCCGATTAGAAATACCGGAATCTGAATGGATTCGTACACCGGCTGCGCCAACGGCTGCCGCCAAAAATCCCCATCGCGCTGATGCTTCAAATAAGTGAGAAACCAAGGCGCGGAATCAAATCGCGGCCCCAGATGCGCATCGTCCATCGGGAAATCCGGCGTCGCCGCCATCATCAATTCCTGATCCATCCCCAATTCGTATTCATCGGCGTGCAGAATTCCGTCAATGTAGTGAATGTCGTCATGAAAAAGCTGCTCGGTGGCATGCGCCGCGATGATGGCCTTCAAAGCCGGCGGACGCCTCGACGCCAATTGCAGCGCATTGAATCCGCCCCAGGAAATTCCCATCATCCCCACAGTTCCGCTCGACCACGATTGCGACGCCAGCCACGCAATTACTTCCATTCCATCTTTCTGTTCCTGCTCCGAATATTCGCGGTCCGGCGGCGCGCCTTCGCTCGAGCCCGTGCCGCGAATATCCACGCGCGCGCTCACGTATCCGTGCAGCACGAAATAGGAATGTAACTCGTAATCCCATTGCTCCTGCCAGTCGTCTTTGCGGTAAGGAATGTATTCGAGAATGGCGGGAAATTTGTCAGTAGCCGCTGCGTTCCCAGGCGAATAAAGCGTGACGGCCAGCTTCACTCCGTCCGACATGGGGATCCAAGTTTTCTCGATGCGCACGCCTTCCTTAGTAATGTATGGCTTCGGCGCGATTTCGATAGGCGCAAGCGTCGGCCCGGAAGGCCGCGGAGCCTGCCCAGGAAACCGCGGCGGCTTCGCCGTTTGGTCGCCCGGCGGAGCCTGCGGCGAAGCCGGCGCCGACTCATGCTGTTGCGCAGGCGGCGGTGACGCCTGATTCTGAGCGGGAGCCTGCACCGGCCCCGCTCCAAGCGCAATCACAGACAGCGCCGCAACCGCCAATCCCACTATTCCGAAGTGTCGTCCCGAAGTAAGTCGTTTCATGAAAGCCCCCAACAACCGCGCTCGCGGCAGGCAGCCTATCACAACGTGGGCTGGTCGCCGCCGTCCACATCGCGCGTCCCGGTACTAAAGTTCCATTGCACCGCCGACCCGACCAACGGTATCATTTACCCGGTCAGCTTTCGGAGGCATCCATGGAATGGACGACGCCAAGCTTCGAAGAAATCAATCTCAACTGCGAAATTAGCTCCTACGCCAACGCCGAACTCTAGTCTCACCCCATGCAGGTAAAAATCCTCGGCTCAGCCGCCGGGGGAGGCTTGCCACAGTGGAATTGCGCCTGCTCGAATTGCGCCCGTCTGCGCGCAGGCACCTTTCATGGCACCGCACGCACGCAAGCTCAGCTAGCGATCCGCGAAACCGGCAAGCCCTGGTGCCTGATCAATGCCTCGCCCGATCTCCGCACCCAAATTCTCTCTGATCCCGATTTAGCTCCGCAATCGGCCCCGCGCCATTCGCCGATCGCGGTGGTAGTTCTCACCGGCGCGGACGTGGATCAAGTGATCGGTCTTCTTCATCTCCGCGAATTTCACCCTTTTCATATCTACCTGACGCCGGCGGTAGAACTTCTCCTGCGCGGCGAGAATTCGCTCTTCAACGCCCTGCAACAAACTAATCCTCAAGCCGAATGGAAATCCATCGCGCCCGGAACCACCGCGAAAATTAAGTCGTCCGATGCCGTCGATCTGAACTTGGCCGTCACGGCCTCAACAATCTCCACGAAACTGCCCGGCTATTCCGAGCGCCGGTCAACCGCTGACGTTTCTTCCAGCGATACGGTAATCGGCCTTCGGATCGAATCACCAAATGGCCGAAAAATTTTCTGCGCGCCCGCGCTGCCGAATCTCGAAGAGACCTGGCTGCCCGACTGGAATGAATGCGACGCCCTCCTCATCGACGGCACATTCTGGTCCGACGACGAACTAGTCCGCACCCGCGGCGGCGGAAAATTCGCGCGCGGCATGGGCCACATCCCCATCTCCGGCCCCGGCGGCACTCTCGAGCGCCTGGCGAAAATCACCCACCCGCGCAAAATCTACTATCACATCAACAATACGAATCCCATCCTTGACGAAGAGAGCGCCGAACATCGCGCCGTACGTGAAGCAGGCTGGGAAATCGCGTACGATGGAATGGTCGTCGATCTATAGCTATAAATGGACCAGCACACGAACCAATGAGCGCGCCCTCATCATCTTCCGCCGGCAAAAGCGATCTGGCCGCGCGCCTGCGCCAAATCGGCGAAGAACGCTATCACCATCGTCATCCGTTCCATCTGCGCATGCACGAAGGTCAACTCACTCGTGGCCAACTCCAAGCCTGGGCGCTCAATCGCTACTACTATCAAAGCCGCATCCCCATCAAAGATGCCGCCATCCTCGCCCGTTGCGAAGACGCCGATCTCCGCCGCGCCTGGCGCAAGCGCATCATCGATCACGATGGCGACGGCAACCCCGCAAAACCCGGCGGCATAGAAAAATGGCTGCGCCTGGTAGAAGCCACAGGCCTGAAACGCGAGCAAGCCCAAAACGGCGAAGGCGTCCTCCCCGCGACGCGTTACGCGGTAGATGCCTACGTCCATTTAGTAGGCGAAAAATCTCTGCTCGAAGCGATCGCCTCCTCGCTGACCGAAATGTTCTCCGGCAAGCTAATCACTCTGCGCATGGATCGCCTCCGCCAACATTACCCCTGGCTAAGCGGTGGCCTGGCCTATTTCGAAGGCCGCCTGACGCAAGCCCCCGAAGACGCAAACTTCGCCCTAGATTGGGTGACGCGACACGCCCGCACGCCAGCCGAACAAGATCTAGCCTGCAACGCCCTGTGCGCCAAATGCGACATCCTCTGGGCCCAACTCGACGCCCTCTATTTCGCCTACGTCGAACCAGCCTGGCCGCCCCCCGGCGCGTTCCGCACCCCCGATCAACTAGCAACCTAGCCATGCCGCGCCCCACGCCAGAATCCAAACCCCGCCTGGCCCCCGGCTGCCGCCTAAGCGACGCCGCAGGCCAGGAAGCCACGTTACTAATGCCCGAAGGCGCCCTAAAACTACGCGGTCCCGGATTGCAAATTATCCGTAGTTGCGACGGCGAGCATACGCTTGCCGAAATCGTCGCCGCACTGCAATTGCAATTTCGCCAAGCCGATCCAAAAAAAGTAGAAAGCGACACCACCGAATTCCTGGAACAATTAAAAAACCGCCGCGCGGTAGATTTCGAATGAGCCCCCAAGTACCGCCGGCTCGTCCTGAGCGAAGCCGAAGGGCGTCCCCGCCGACATCCGACGAGCAACCCCGAAACCCTCAACCACAACTCGACGACGGACCACAGAAAAACGAATTCGTTACCGGCCCGTTAGCCCTGATCGCCGAAATCACCCACCGCTGCCCGCTACACTGCGTCTATTGCTCCAATCCTCTGGAAATGAAATCCCGCGCCGCAGAACTTTCAACGGCGCAATGGATCAGCGTATTCGAACAAGCCGCCAAGCTAGGCACGATGCAAGTGGATTTAACGGGCGGCGAGCCGTTGGCCCGCGTCGATTTGACCGAGCTGATCGCCGCCGCTCGTGCCGCAAAGCTCTATACGAATTTAATTACTTCGGGCATTGGCCTGACCCAAGATCGCTTGAACGCACTCGCCCACGCGGGACTCGATCATATTCAACTCAGTTTTCAGGATTCCGCAGCCGCCCCGGCCGATGAGTTCGCGGGCGCTAACGCGCACGATAAAAAGTTGTCGATCGCGGCGGCCATCGCGAAACATCGCATCGGGTTCACGCTGAATTTCGTGGCGCATCGCGGCAATTTGGAGCGCCTGGAAGAAATGATCGGCCTCGCCGAAAATCTAGGCGCCCAAAAAGTAGAAATAGCCCACGTCCAATATTACGGCTGGGCCGCAGAAAATCGCGCCGCCCTGTTACCCACACGCCCACAACTCGATCACTCGCTAGAAATCGTCCAAGCCGCCGAAGCCCGCCTGCGCGGCCGCCTGCGCGTAGAATACGTAGTCCCCGATTACTACGCCCGCTATCCAAAGGCGTGCATGGGCGGCTGGGGCCGCAAACTAATCCTGATCGACCCATCAGGCGAAGCGTTACCATGCCACGCCGCCCGAACCATCCCCACTCTCCATTTCGAAAATGTAACAAAGCACCCGCTAGAATGGATCTGGCAAGAATCCGAGAGCTTCCAAAAATTCCGCGGCGAAGACTGGATGCAAGAACCCTGCCGCACTTGCGACCGCCGCGCAATCGACTTCGGCGGCTGCCGCTGCCAAGCCCTAATGCTAGCCGGCGACGCCGCCGCAACGGATCCAGTCTGCACGCTCTCCCCCAAGCACGAAATCGTCACTGAAATCGTCGATCGCGTCAATTCCTCGGCCGCGCATTCTATGGGCTCCGCCTCCGCACCGATTCAATTGACTTCGTCCTGGATCTATCGGCCCAACCCGTCGTAATAACGCTCCGGCCGCGACGGCAAGAACGGACACAGCCAAGAGTGGCTGTGCTACAAAAGCGATCGGCGCCACGGTCCCACGCGATCGCAGAATTTCGGAGGGAGATTGACGGAAATCGTTGTGAGGCGTAGCGTTACGCTGGAAACGCGCTGGCGCATCCATGAATTTTCCTGTCTATCTTCATCTCGGATCTTTGCGCGTTCATCCTCACGCAGTGTTTGAATTTCTCGGCTACGCCGTGGGCTTCCGCGTGTATCTCTGGTTGCGTCGCCGCAGCGGCGATCATCTCGACGACTCGAATCGCTGGTGGGTAATCGCGACGGCGGCGATGGGCGCGGTGCTGGGCAGCCGAGTGCTCTACTGGCTCGAAGATCCGCGGCTGAGCCTGGCTAATTGGCGAGACCCAGCTTTTCTTTTCGGCGGAAAAACGATAGTGGGCGCGCTCATCGGCGCGCTGTTCGCCGTCGAGCTCACGAAACATCTGCTGGGAATCACCCGCCGCACCGGCGACCTGTTCGCCGTGCCGCTCTGCGCCGGGATTGCCATCGGGCGCATCGGCTGTTTCCTGACCGGCCCGGAAGATCACACCGCCGGCATCGCCACATCGTTGCCCTGGGGCATAAATTTCGGCGATGGCATCCCGCGACATCCCACGCAGCTCTACGAAATAATCTTCGCGATCGTCCTCGGTCTCTTTCTGTGGCGGTGTATGAAAGCCCAGCTCCCCGAAGGCGATATTTTCAAAATCTTCATGGTCGCGTATTTCACATTCCGCCTCGCGTGCGATTCTCTCAAGCCGGACGTACGCGTCTTGCTCGGCATGTCCTCGATTCAGTGGGCGTGCCTGCTGATGCTCGGCTATTACGCGCCGGATATCGCGCGCTGGCTGCGTCACAGCCGTCGAACGGTCGCGACATCCGGCAGCCCGATTAAGAGTTTGCCGCAGACGGAGACCTTGCGATGACCCCAGAACCGTATCAGTTGACTCCAGGCCCGGGCGCTCCGAAGCCTCGCCCGTCGTGGACGCCGATTATTGCCACCATCATTTCCGCCATCGTTCTCGGCATGGGCTCGTGTTTTGGATTTGTCATCACCCTGCAGCCTCAAAACCGTGCGTTTAACAGTACCTTCAGCACCTTGTTTTGTCTTTGCATTGCTGCTTTTTTCGGCGGAGTGATCTGGGCGTTCGTGAGGCTGATCAAGAATTCGAGGCGGAGATAAACGAATGGCCGAGCGCGTTCGCCCCTACGTCTTCTATGACGTGGCTCTGACGATCTGCTCCGTTTGCTTTCGCAAACTGGAAGGTAAGATCGTCTTCCAGGATGAAAAAGTGTTCCTGCTCAAGCGCTGCCCCGAGCACGGCGCCGAGCGCGTCCTGGTCGCCGATGATGTGGATTATTACCGCCGCTGCCGCGAAGTTTTCATCAAGCCGCCCGAAATGCCGGTGATCTACAACACCCCGGTGAAATGGGGCTGCCCCTACGATTGCGGCCTGTGCACCGATCACGAGCAACATTCCTGCCTCTCGCTCGTCGAAGTCACCGATTCTTGCAATCTGCGTTGCCCCGTTTGCTACGCCGGCAGCGGCCCGGAGCGCCTCGAGCATCGCCCCCTTGCGCTGATCGAGAAAATGCTCGACGCGGTGGTGCGCAACGAAAGCCACCCAGACGTAGTGCAAATTTCCGGCGGCGAGCCAACATTACATCCGGATTTTTTCCAAATTATCGAACTCGCAAAGGCCCGCCCCATCCGGCACCTGATGGTCAATACCAATGGCGTGCGCATCGCGCGCGACGAAGATTTCGTGCGCCGGCTCGCCGATGCAATGCCGGATGTCGAAATCTATCTGCAATTCGATTCCTTCCAGCGCGACGCCCTGATGGAATTGCGCGGCGCCGATCTGCGCGATGTTCGCGAACGCGCCCTCGAAAATCTGAATAAGCACAATCTCTCGACCACGCTCGTAGTCACCCTGAAAAAGGGCCTGAACGACGGCGAAATCGGAAAAATAATCGATTACGCGCTGACGCAGCCTTGCGTCCGCGGCGTAACTTTGCAACCCATCCAGGATGCGGGCCGCCTCGAAAAATTCAATCCCGCCACGGACCGTCTCACGCTCACCGAAGTCCGCCGCAAAATCCTCGAGCAAACAAATGTTTTCCGCGCCGAAGATGTAATTCCCGTACCCTGCCATCCCGATTCACTGGCCATGGCGTACGCCCTGAAAATCAATGGAAAGACCGTCCCTCTAACCGGCTTAGTCGATCCCCAAGTGCTGATCAACGGCGCGCGCAACACCATCGTGTACGAAGAAGAGCCCGGAGTCCGCGATACCCTCTTCAAGCTTTTCGCCACAAATCATTCGCCCGCATCCGGCGCCGCTTCGCTCCGCGACCTGCTCTGCTGCCTGCCGCGCGTCGATGCACCGAATGATCTCTGCTACAAAAATATCTTCCGCGTTCTAATCGTCCAATTTCTCGATGCCCACGCCTTCGACGTCCGCTCGGTAAAGAAGACCTGCATTCACATCGTGCACCCCGACGGCCGTCTGATTCCCTTCGATACCTACAATCTTTTTTACCGCGACGATCTCGAACGCACGCGTCTAGCCCCGCTCCGCTCTCAAGCGATTCCACCCGCCCCCAATCTGTTGACCCTAGCTGCGAATTTGTAGCGGTGCCCTCTTCCCTTGAGACCTGCGAAGGGTCGGGGCGGCATGAGTCGCAGCCAAAACCGAATTTGCGGGTAAAATATTCGCGCGCATGAGGCCGCCAGTACCATTCGCATCGCCGTAAGCCGCAGCCTCCAGTAGCACAGGCACTCCTGCCTGTGTAGCTGTTCGCTAATGGCGCAAATTATCTCGTAAAATAAAGAACACGGCCAAGAGTGGCTGTGCTACAGGAAAACATGGCGCAACTATTCGATCCACTTACCATTCGCGGCGTCACCATCTCCAATCGCATCGTAGTCTCCCCCATGTGCGAATACTCCAGCGAAGACGGCTTCGCCAACGACTGGCACCTGGTCCATCTAGGCAGCCGCGCCGTAGGAGGCGCCGGCTTGATCTTCACCGAAGCCACCGCCGTGACGCCCGAAGGACGCATCAGCCCCGAGGACCTGGGAATCTGGAAAGATGCGCACATAGAATTTCTCTCGCGCATAGTCCGCTTTCTCAAAAGCCAGGGCAGCGTCCCCGGCATGCAACTAGCTCACGCCGGACGCAAAGGCAGTACCTATCGTCCCTGGGGAGGCTACGGCGCAATTCCCATCAAGGACGGCGGCTGGGTCCCGGTAGCTCCCAGCGCCATCGCCTACTCGAAAAATTACCCCATGCCCCGCGCACTCACGAAAGAAGAAATCAGCGCTCTGATCGATGCGTTTGCTCAAGCCGCCGGCCGCGCTCTCGAAGCCGGCTTTCGCGTCCTCGAAATTCACGCCGCCCACGGATATTTGATCCACGAGTTTCTCTCCCCGCTAAGCAATCAACGCAGCGATGAATACGGCGGCTCGTTCGAAAACCGCACCCGCCTCGCACGCGAAATCATTTCCGCAATCCGCAAGCGCATGCCCGACCAATTGCCGCTTTTCATCCGCATCTCCGCCACGGACTGGAAAGAAGGCGGCTGGGACGTGGACCAATCCGTCGCGCTAGCCAAGCAGCTAGCCCCGATGGGCGTAGATTTGGTGGATTGCTCGTCCGCGGGGCTAGCCGAGGATCAAATGATCGTCGCCGGACCCGCTTTCCAGGTCCCGTTCTCCGAGCGCATCCGCCACGAAGCCGGAGTGAAGACCGGCGCCGTGGGATTAATCGAAACAAAAGAGCGGGTGGCGGAAATCCTGGCCAACGATAAAGCCGATGTAGTTTTCATGGCTCGCGAATTCCTGCGCGATCCCTATTGGCCGCTGCGTGCCGCCCGCGAACTGAAGCAGCCCATAAGCTGGCCCGCGCAATACCTGCGCGCCGCGCCTCCAGATTCGCCCGCCAGAAAGCCTTCGTAGGGGGCGGGTCTACTACGCCCCCGGTGTGCGCCTAGGTTTTGCTCTCGGCTCCGCACCGTAAACGCAGCAATCAGCACTTATACGAGGTGCGCCCCACAACTGACTTTGCTAATCTCTACCACCACGTGGAAAAGAACGAGAAGTTCGCCGGCCGCGCCCCAGATCCCCCGACAGACGCAGCGCAACTTCCCGCCAACGCGCCAACCACTCCTCCCGAAATCCTCTCGATAGCCTCCGGACCAAACGTCGGCTTCAAAGTATTCCAAAACACGATCGCGCAACTGGGCGGCAAAGGCGGCAGCATTCTGCTCTCCGCCGCCACCAGCATTCTGCTCGCGCGTTATCTAGGCCGCGAGCGCCTCGGCGAATACGGCGCGATTTACGCCTATCTCTCCATCTATTCCTGGCTGGTCACTTTTTCTCTGGACCAAATCCTCGCTCGCGACGTCTCCCAGCGCCGCTCCGAAGCCTCCGCATTACTCCACACCGGCAGCGTCGTAGCCTGCGGCTTCGCTTTCGCCGCGGGAATCATCGCCCCGCTGGCCGCCCCGCTTTTCGGATATAGCGGCCCGCTACGCTGGCTGATCGCCATCGCGGCCGTCG
This sequence comes from uncultured Acidobacteriota bacterium, assembly GCA_963831955.1. Classification (GTDB taxonomy): domain Bacteria; phylum Acidobacteriota; class Terriglobia; order Acidiferrales; family UBA7541; genus Palsa-147. The sequence goes on from CAWHSG010000001.1 coordinate 14,067, forward strand.
ATCTGCTGATCATGCCGCCGTTCAAAATGCCCGGCATAATTTTTCAAGTGGATATGCGCCAGTGGTACGCCGTAGGCATCGGCGTAGCGCGGCAAATTCTGTGGCTGGTCGCCGTCGCTCTGCTGGCCTTCAGCAACGCCGCCTTCTACAAAGTAATCATCGCGCGCACTCTCTGCGGCGTCCTCGAAGCAGCCATCACCATCTACTTCATCTATCGCCCCGGCTTCCTCGACGGCCCGCGCACCTTCCTAAAAGCCGACGCCGCCCGCATGATGCGCGACGCCTTCCCGCTGGTCCTAAGCAATCTCGCCGTGAATATCTACCACCGCATCGATCAAGTCATGCTGCACAAAATGTCCGGCGACAAAGTTCTCGGCCCCTACGTAATTGCCGTGCAGCTCACCGAATTATTCAGCACCCTCCCAGTCGCGCTCATGTCCTCGCTCTTCCCCGTGCTCGCCGTTTCCGCTCACGACGACGTGAAATTTCGCCGCTTCCTCTCCGAAAGTTTCCGCTTTCTGCTGGTGGTAGCCTTCGCCGCCTGCGCGCTGGTCACTCCGGTAGCGCATCCCTTCATCGAGCTGGTTTACGGCAAGCAATTCAGCGCCACCGCCGATCTCTTAATAGTCCTCATATGGTCCGAAGTTCCCATCTTCTTCGGCGTGGCTCTGGGAAACGCATTGGTGAGCAAAGGCCTGCAGAAGTATTTTCCAGCCTCGACCATTGCCGGAGCGCTCGCCAACGTAGGCATCAATCTGGCCGTGATCCCGCGTTACGGCGCGCTGGGCGCCTCCTGGGCCACGGTGATCAGCTATTGCCTCGCGGGAATCTTCTTTATGCTCATATTTCGAGAAGTACGCCCGCTGGTGCTGATGGGCCTGCGCATTTCCGTGGTTCCCTTTCTGCTGGCATTGGGAATCACTTTCGCACTAAGCGTCTTGCATTGGGCATTCTGGTGGAAGTTGCTGTTGGCGGCGATCGCCTATCCAGCAGGCGCGTGGCTCTTCGGTGCGGTCCGCAATCAAGACATCCAATACGCCCGCCAAATCCTAGTAACCAATTTCAATTTGCTACGTTCCTCGCGGCGCCAGCCGTAAATTCGGCAATAAATCAGTGCCCCGTAATCTGGATCATCATCTCCAACCCGCTGTTCAACGTAATCTTCTGCCGCCCAATAAAAGCCGTAGTCCCCAACCCTCCCGCCCCACCAATAATCGAGCCAATCCCCGCCCCCTTGCCGCCCCCGAAGATTCCGCCCAGCAAAGCCCCAGCCCCGGCCCCAAGAATCGTGTGCTCCACAGTCTTTCGGCCGCGCCCGTTAGATTCGATGGCGCCTTCCACGTCCACCTTCTCCCCCGAAGGCGCATGATAAAGCTGAATGATCTCCGCATGAATCGTCGCGCGCCGCCCATCAGGCATCACCAGGCGGTCAAACTGCAGTATCATGCTGGTATGCCCGTCAATGCGCCCGGACATATCAATGTTCGCGATGTGCCCATACACCCGCGCCCCCTGGTAATCGCCCTGCCCGACAACGGTCGCGCTAAAAGGATCGCCCACCTCGGAATCGACGCTCGTCAAAGTGTCATCCAACCGGATGCGCAGCGCCACATCATCAGGCACCGTGAAATTCGCCGTAGATCCAAGCAGAGGAAAAGCCACGATCAGCACGAAAGCCAAGAGCAATCCTCGCCGCGTCGCAACTCGGCTAAATTTGTAAGCAGCAAAAAGATTTCCCACGATCGCCTCCTCGTCCGAAAAATTAGCCCGCAGTATACGCCAGCACAGCTCGATCCGGATGCCTTGTCAGGGCACGACTTCAGTCGTGCCGTAACCGCCGTAAAATGATTTCGGCTTCAGCCGCTGAGGTCCTGTTTTGCGATTTTTGAGACGACTTCATGGAACTTCCGCACTGCCCTTCTCAAACACCAACAACACCGTACTCCCCGCATAGCGATAAGCCGGCAACCTCATCAACAACCGCTTCCCCAATCGCACCAATGCATTCTCGCCCAGCAAAGGGGTATCCGCTTCGCCCAAGATCAACCGGCAACCCCACTCCTTCATCAAGCGAATCACCTCAAAGGTCCACACCACATAAACCGCATCGGAGTCATAAACGAACGGGCGCGTCAGCGCATCCGGATCATCAATAATCATAAATGGCGACGCCCCGCCCAACATCGCCCGCACCTGCCCCGCCGCCCGCCGCGCCGCATATCCAACGCGCCACACCAAGCTCCCCGCTTTCGAAAGCAGCGCATTCGGATACCAGAAAGGAAAATCCCAAGCCGGCCCCAGCAAAATAATCCGCCCCCCTCGCCGCGCCACCCGGACCATCTCCCGCAATAATCCCACCGGCTCCACGCAATGCTCCAAAGCATACGTAGTAATCACCACATCAAAAGATTCCCCCGCAAACGGCAGCGCCTCCCCATCCGCACAAGCTAGCCGCAAATTCTGTTCAATGCCGCGCCGCAAAAAATTCGCCGAAACATCCGTGCCAAAATATTGGCCACGCAACGTGAAACTATCCGAGTTCGTCCCCACCCCGCACGCCACGTCCAGAATCCGGCTACCCACCGGCACAAACGAAGCCGCTCGCACACGCAGCGATCGCTCCCCGGCATCATCCTGCGCCGGATGATCCAGGTACGCGTCGTTAGAGGACCAAAATTCCCGCAGCTGCGCCTTCAATCGCAGATTCCGCGCAGCCCGCGACACGTCACCGCCGCTGCGTGCGCCGGAATCGCTAGCTATCATTCCTCGATCCGAGCTGGATGGTTCCGCCATTTTCGAACCTACGTTTATAATCGTATTGGAACACGCTATGCCCTGCGCCCGCCACACCGGGAGTCACACGCGAGACCTCCCTTGCCGCTGTCTAAAATGCCCGCTCCGCCGTTCGCGGGCGCTCGCCGATCATTTTGCACGGCGAGCCGCACCCTAATCCCCCAGCAAGGACCCACGCCCGGAACTAACTGCTTCTGTTTGGAGACGGCTGCGCGCTAAAAGTCCTCGCCGCCGGCCACAGCCAGGTCATATATTCGGTGGCTCACACTCCGGAACCGCGGGGAGGCGCCCCGTGCTAGACTCCGCGTTGATGATCGAGGAATCTGCAAATCACAGGCATTCTTGTCCGAGTTGCGGTAGCGAATCTGTCCGCCGCTCGTACCGCGTCGGGCTCATTGAGAAAATCTTTTACCGCCTGGTTGGCTTGCGCCCCTACCGCTGCGCCGCTTGCGAGACGCGCTTCTTCGATCGCAGCGCCGCCAAGGGACGCAAAGAGAGTTCTCGAGATTAGCTGATTTGGAGGAAACGGTACGCAGGCATTGTTGTGCTATTCTCCCTCCCGTTGTGACCAGCCGTCCTGCGAGATTTTGCAATGCGGCGCCCCGGGGGCGCGCTCATGCCCACGTCTGATTCCGCCATCGACCAGTTCCCACACGTCTCCGCCGCGCCTCCAAGCTCGCGCCGCGAAAAACTGGCCACTCGTGCGATACTCATCGTCGCCCTCTATGCAGCGGTCCGAAGCGTGGTCGCCGCCGCCGCGACGCCCTTCTGGTACGACGAACTGTGCACTCGGATCGTCGCACTGCAGCCGAATATTCACGCCATCTGGAATGCCTTGCTGCGAGGCGCGGACGGACAGCCCTTTGGGTACTACCTCATCGAGCGAGCGGCTGCGACGCTGCTGCGAAATGAAAATATAGCTTTCCGGGCGCCCTCGATTCTCGCATTCTGTTGCACGCTCGTATGCCTATTCGTGTTCGTCAGGCGCCGCAGTGGAGGACTCTGCGCGCTGCTATGTGCTTCCATCCCTCTCGTCACCGTGCTCTTTACCGCCTACGCGATTGAGGCCAGGCCCTATTCACTCCTCGTCGCTTGTATCGCCTTTGCGCTCGTATGCTATCAGCGCGCTCCCACGGCGCGGTGGATGTTGCTGTTGGGAATCAGCGTCGCCCTCGCCGAGGCCATCCATTACTACGCCATCTTCGCCATTCTTCCATTCGCAATCGCAGAATCAGCCCTCCTCCTGGTAACTCGCCGATTCCGCCTCCGCGTTTGGATTGCCTTAGCCTGCGGTGTTGTCCCACTCGCGATCTTCTGGAAAATGCTGGCGGCGCTCAAACAGCTCTACGGCGCGCATTTCGTGGCCGCGTCCTCGCTCGTCGGCGCGGTCGTCATTTATCCGCAAATCTTCCGCATGGAAGGCGCGCTCGGCTTTGCACTCGCCGCGGCGCTCATGGCAGGAGTAGCGGGCGCCGCTCTGTCCGAGGAGAGTCTGCAAACTCGAGGCCCTTCTGAGCCGAATCCTGTCATCCAGGACTATGTCCTTATCTGCGCGCTGCTCGCGCTCCCAATCATCGAATTCTATGTCGCCAAGCTGATGCACGGCGGGCTGGCCTACCGCTACGCACTGCCCACCATCTTGGGACTTCCGCTGGCTCTCGGCGTGCTCTTACCGCGCTTGGGGCGCCGCGTCACATTTCTAGCCGCCGTTTTTCTGGTGTGCGCTCTCGCCGCGGAGGAAGGTTCATTCTGGCGTCGCGCGATTTCGAATTCGGGACGGCCCGAGTCACTGCAGGACACCGTCCAGAATCTCGTGATCGCCGCAGGCTATCCGAACCTTCCGGTTGTGGTACCAGACGGCCTGACCTATCTATATCTTGCATACTATTCCCGGATGCAGTCGCCACAGCGCCTGACCGCGCTCGTCGATCCCCCGGCTGCAGTTCGTTACGCGGGCAGCGATACCGTTGATCAGCAGCTCCTCGTTCTTCGCACTCTCTACCCTCTGCAAGTTAACCAATACGGTGAGTTCGCACGCGTGCATCGCCAGTTCTTGCTTTATTCGGGCGAAGCATCCAGGTTCGACTGGTGGCTCTCGCGCCTGGCACACGACGGAGATTCCATTCAGCTCCTCGCCGATGAAAGCGGTCAGCGAATTTACCTCGTGGATTTGGATCGGCGAATACCTTGAGCGTGCTCCCGCGTAGGCCGCCGAATTCGGAGACGCCGCAGCGCGCCGTGTTAGACTCGGCCGGGATGAACGCGGAATCCGATAATCGGCGCCACTCCTGCCCGGGCTGCGGCAGCGAGTCCGTCCGTCGTTCCTATCGTGTCGGGTTCGTCGAGAAGTTCATTTACCGTCTGATCGCGATGCGGCCCTACCGCTGTACCATTTGCGGAGCACGGTTCTTCGATCGCGGCGCCGCCAGCGGTCGCAAAGTAACTTCTCGCGACTAGTTCATTTAGAGGAAAAGGCAATTCCGGCTTCCCATGAGCCAGCCTGACAAAAACTCCAAAGACAACCTCCATCTTCTCAGCGTCGTGATTCCCGCGCGCGATGAAGCCGCCTGTATCTCCTCCACTGTCGAACATCTGCACGTCGAACTCCGCCTGCGCGGCGTCCCCCACGAAATTATCGTCGTGGATGACGGCAGCAGCGATGCGACCTGGCAGAAGCTGCTCGAATCGCGCGAGCGCGTGCCCACGCTGAAGCCGCTGCAGAACCCCGGGCAAAATGGTTTCGGCCGCGCCATCACCTTCGGCCTGGATCGCATGACTGGCGACGCCGCCGTCATCATGATGGCCGATGAATCCGACGATTGCCGCGACGTGGTGCGTTACTGGGAGCTGCTCAATCAGGGCTGGGATGCCGTCTTCGGCTCGCGCTTCATGAAGGGCGGCGGGGTGATCGATTATCCGTGGCTCAAGCTGCGCATGAACCGCCTGGCAAATTTATTCATCCGCGCAATGTTCGGCACCAAGCTGAACGACACCACCAACGCCTTCAAAGCATATCGCGCCACAGTAATCGAAGGCTGCCGCCCAATCCTCTCCCCGCACTTCAATCTGACGGTGGAGCTACCGCTGAAAACGATAGTCCGCGGCTACACCTGGACGGTAATCCCAATCACCTGGAGGAATCGCCGCACCGGCACAGCCAAGCTGGCATTACGAGAAATGGGCAGTCGCTATCTTTTTATTTGTTTGTACGTCTGGCTGGAGAAATTCTTCAGTAGAGGCGACTACCGCAAAAAGTAGCGCCGGCGTCCTCGCCGGCATCTTACGACCACAAGGTTCGCCAAGGGCAGCGGTCTCCGGCGGCACGCACCGAAAAGAACAGGACAGTATTTGCGTCGGACAATCCGTCCGTGAGTTTCGCCCCTGCCGGCCTGGTGGTCTTCCGATGCCGGCGGGGACGCCGGCGCTGCTTTCAATTCAACCCGCCTTCTTCTCCGCCACAATCAAAAACTGCTTCCCAAAAAATCGCCAAGCGATCGGCATGGAGAGATAACTCCGCAAAATCCAAATCGGATACTCGCTCCCATTCGACATCGTATAGGGCAAAAAACGCGGCCAACAAACGTGAATCTCAAATCCGCAATTCCTCAAAACCTCGCTCAAAGATTTTTCCGTAAGCGCCAAATAATGATCGAAAAAATCCCAGTAAGCCCCGCCGACATATGCAATATTCGGCCCCAAAGCAATCAATCGCCCGCCAGGCCGGAGCGCACGATGCGCCTGCAAAAGCGTTTCTTGCAGCAACGCTTTGGAAGGCAAGTGTTCAAAGAAATTGCTGGTGAACACGGTGTCCAGGCTACCCGCGGAAAGCTTCCATTCCTCCGAGCAATCCTGCTCCAGCACAGCCACGTCCGCCGCCGCGTGCTTGCGCGCATCCGGGTTCATATCCATCGCGAACTTTCGCGAGCAACGCACCGCATTAATGAATTCGCACCATCCGCAACCCAAATCCAAAACCGCGGCTTCCGCCGGAATCCATTGCGATAAAAATGAAGTAAGCACCGCCCAAACGCGTTGCCGGTACTCCGCCCGTTCGGCAAAGCGAGTTCGATACAGCTCCTGAAGCTCAGCAGGCGAATGTGCCTGGTTGCTCATCGCGTTTCGGTCGCTCCCCCTTAGTTCCGCAGGTGCGGAGATTTCCACCTTATCCTAAATCATGAACTTTCCCCAATTCCATGCTACGTTCGTTCGACCGCCAATAATAATGTCGATTCCGCGTATCTCCGTTTACATCCCCGCTTACAACGTCGCCGAATTCCTCCCGCAATCCATCGAAAGCCTTCAAGCCCAAACCCTTCCTCCCGATGAAATCCTGGTAATCGACGACGGCTCGCGCGACAACACTCCGGAAATCGCCGCTCGCTACCCGAAAGTAACTCTAATCCGCCACGAAAAAAATCGTGGCCTGGCCGCTGCCCGCAACACCGCCTTCAAAACCGCACGCAACGAACTAGTAGCGTCCCTCGACGCCGACTGCATAGCCGACGCCAACTGGCTAGCCAGTCTCGCCGCGCATTTCGCAGATCCGAAGATCACCGGCGTGGGCGGACGCCTCGTCGAAGGCGTCCAACGCACCGTAGCCGATCGCTGGCGAGTCGCCCACATGCCGCAAGAATGGGGCCCCGAGCCCATCCGTGAGCCAAAATTCCTCTTCGGCTGCAACAATCTGTTCCGCAAATCGGCGGTGCTCGAAGCCGGCGGCTACGACGAAGCCATGCGCACCAATGGCGAAGATGCCGATATTTCGCGCAGGCTCCGCAAACGTGGCGGCCAATTGCTCTACGATTCCCACGCTCGCGCCACGCACCTCCGCCACGACACCGCCCGCTCCATCCTCGACGCCTGCTGGCGCTGGCGCTTCTTCGGTTCCCGCTGGTACTCGCAGGGCATGAGCCTCCGCAGCGTCGCAGGCCACGCCCTGAAAATCCACACGCGCTACGCGACAGAGCTAGTAGCCAGCGATCTCCGCGCCCGCCGCTTCGAATTGCTAGGCATAGATTTCCTGACTCTTTTCTATTTCCCCCACCGCGAATTCCAACTCTGGCGCCTCTCCCGCACCAATCCCTCCGCACTTCCCAGCCACGTACCACCCCACCCGTACCAATGACCATTCCCAAGAACTATGCTAGCGTCGTTAAGGGAGCATTTAGTATGAACGATTTGTCGGGGCACGACTTCAGTCGTGCCGTAAACGCCACAAAATCCGCCCGGCTTCAGCCACTGAGGGGATGTTCCGCAAGTTCCCGGACAAACTCACAAATCGCCCCGTCACTCTCTAAGATCGCCCCCGAAAATCTCCAAACAACACAAACGCCTACCCCCAAAAGCGTAGCGATTAAAAAGGAGGCCCATCCTTTATTTTCAATGAGTTACGGGCAATTTTAATCGCACCATGTTGCGATTAAACGCTTGCCGCAGCAACCTAAAATTTGCTCCGTCCCGTCCAATACCTCATACTCGAATGGCTGCATCAGCGCAAATTCTCGGCGCAAAAGCCAACCGGAAACCGTGATGACAAATCGCCATCGCTCGCTGCACAAAATTTTATTCCCCGCGGTCCTCACCGTGGCGCTCGCCGCCAACGCCGCTGGCCCCGCCGCACCCAATTCCGAAACGCTTCTGGCCACGATGCAGAAAGAACTAGCCCGCGCCAAAACCGATCTGGCAAAAACCGATCCCGCGCCATACTTCATCAGCTACTCCGCCTACGATCAGGACGAAGTTCAGATCGTCGCCAGCTACGGCGCGCTGATCGCCACTGCCGGCGGACGTCACCGCACCGCCGATGTAGTGATGCACGTAGGCACTGCGGCGCTCGACAATACCCACACCGAAGGCCGCGCTTCGGGCATCACTTCCGGGCCACTGCCGCTGGACAACGATTCCGCCGCGATTTCCCGCGTCCTCTGGGAACTAACCGATCGCGAATACAAAAAAGCCTCCCCCGCATTTCTGAAAATCAAAACCAACACCGCGGTGCGCTCCGAGGAAGAAGATAAGTCCCCCGATTTTTCGACCGAGAAGCCGCAAGATCACGTGGACACCAACGTCCCGAAATTTGACCTGGACGAGCAAGCCTGGACCGATCGCGTCCGCCGCCTCTCCGCTGAATTCCGCAAATATCCCGAAATTTATTCTTCGGTGGTGGTCTTCTCCGTTTCGAAATCCGAATCCACGTATGTATCGACCGAGGGCAGTGGTTTGGTCAGCCCTGCATCGTCGGTCCGCCTGGTGATCCAGGCCGAAACGCGCGCGGATGACGGCATGGATCTCCTGCGCGTGGAAACTTTCCAGGCTCTCGCGCCCGATCAGCTTCCATCCGAAGCCGATATCGCCAGCCGCATTCCGAAAATGGCGGAGGATCTCGCCGCGTTGCGCAAAGCGCCGGTGGCCGAGCCTTTCGATGGCCCCGCGCTTCTCTCCGGCCGCGCCGCCGCGGTTTTCTTCCATGAAGTTCTCGGCCATCGCCTCGAAGGTCATCGCCAACGCGGCGAGAACGAAGGGCAAACCTTCACGAAAAAAGTGAATCAGTTGGTGTTGCCGGAATTCCTGAGCGTCTCCGATGATCCGACCAAGCGCGAATTGAACGGCACCGCCCTCGCCGGCTGGTATCAGTACGACAACGAGGGCCAACCCGCCGAGCGCGCCGACGTGATTCAAAATGGCATCTTGAAAAATTTCCTGATGTCGCGCGCGCCCTTCAAGGATTTCGGCCAGTCCAATGGCCACGGCCGCGGCCAGCCCGGACTGATGCCCACCGGCCGCCAGGGAAACCTGATCGTCACTTCCACGAAAACTGTCCCCGACGCGGAAATGCGCCAGAAATTGATCGACGAAGTAAAAAAATCGGGCAAGCCTTATGGGCTCTATTTCGAAGATATCGAAGGCGGCTTCACGCTCACCATGCGCAATTTGCCACAAGCGTTTCAAGTGCTGCCGGTCATGGTCTATCGCGTGTATCCCGATGGCCGCCCGGATGAATTGGTGCGCGGCGTGGACATCGTCGGCACGCCGCTCGCCGCGCTCACGCACATTACCATCACCGGCGACAAGCAGGATGTATTCAACGGCGTTTGCGGCGCGGAATCCGGCTGGGTTCCCGTTTCCGCCGTGGCGCCCGCGATGCTCTTCTCCGAAATGGAAGTGCAAAAGCGCGCAAAATCGCACGCGCGCCCGCCAATCCTCGCGCCCCCCGGATTTGAATCGACGGCCACAGCGCCCGCTGAGACCGACGGAGCAAGCGGGGTGAAGCCGTGATTTCAAAATTCGCTGTAGCCAGCGTGTTCCTCGGACTTGCGCTGATCGCTACCAACGCTCGCGGCCAGGCCACGTCCGCCGGCTCCGTCGCAACAGCCGCGACCGCAACTACCGCGCCGGCTGCTTCTGCGGCTTCGACGAGTGCCGCGCCGATCTTCTCCACCGAAGCGCGCACAGCGGCTGATTCCGACCCCGTTCTGCGAGCCATGCTCGCAGAAATCGAGCGCTCGAAAGAGCACCTGAAAATGGACGGCGTCCAAGCCCCCTATTTCATCGAGTACCGCGTCGTCGATATTGGCGGCGAGGCCGCCAGCGCCATCTTCGGCGCGCTCGAATCCGATCAGCGCTCCCGCGCCCGCATTTTGCGCGTGACCGTGCGCATCGGCGATTACAAGCAGGACAGCTACTTTCGCAACGGAGTAGGCGTCGCTGATTTCGCACCGTACGAGAACGACATTCTCGCCCTGCGCCAGCAGCTCTGGAACGCCACCGACCGCGCCTACAAAGCCGCGGGCGAAGCCTATGCCGCCAAGCTTTCGCTCGCGAAGCAAATTACGATGGAGCACACCACGAATGATTTCGCAGCCGCGTCGCCGCTCGTAGCGATCGAGCCGGCTGCGAAGGTTGACGTGGACACGGTGAAATGGAAGAAGGCTATCGCCGACGCTTCCGCGCTCTACGCCAAATATCCGGATGTGCAATCCGTCTCCGCACTGATGCGCTTCGCCTCGGAGAACGTTTACATCGTGAACACCGAAGGCACAGTCGCGCGCCGCGGCTGGACGCAATATTTCCTTTCGACTTACGCATCGACGCAGGCGGAAGATGGCATGCGTCTGGCGCGCTCGCCATTCGTGATGGTCAGCGATGCAAATGAATTGCCCGCGCCGGAAAAATTCGTGGCGGATGCCAATGCATCGCTCGAATCTCTGCAGCAGCTTCGGCTGGCGCCAATTGTGGACGAGGAATATCGCGGCCCAGTCTTGTTCGACGCCGACGCCGCCGATGATGTTTTCGCCGAACTGGTCGGAAATAATGTGGACGGCCCGAAGCCGGAGCCCGGCGCCAGCGCTCGCACCACCGGAGATTTCGCCTCGAGCTACAAGAGCCGCGTGCTCCCCGATTTCATCACCATCGTGGACGATCCCACGCAGAAATCGTTTCAGGGCCACAGCCTGCTAGGAAGCTACGCGTTCGATGATGAAGGCGTGAAAGCGGCAGCCGTCACGGTAGTCGCAAACGGCACGCTAACAAATTATTTGATCGGCCGCGCCCCGATCCGCGACTTCCCCAGCTCGAATGGCCACGGCCGCGCCGCACCAGGCGGCCCGGCCGCCCCAAATATCGGCAATCTTTTCCTGCAGTCCACGAAAACGATGCCGCTAGCAGATCTTAAGAAGAAGCTGATTGGCATGTGCCAGGACGAAGGCAAGCCCTACGGCTACTACGTTCAGACGCTAGGCGAAGAACTAAGTCCGCGCCTGCTCTATCGCGTCTGGGCGAAAGATGGCAAAGAAGAGTTGGTGCGAGGCGCAGTCTTCAACGAACTAGACACGCGCGAGCTACGCAACGACTTGATACTTACCGGCGACAACCCGCTAGTCCGCAACCGCGAAGGAAATGTCCCCACAACGGTAATCGCCCCAGCCATGCTCTTCGACGAACTAGAGGTAAAGCGCGCCGACACCACAAAGGACACGCTGCCGGATTATCCAGCACCGCCGATCCCCTTCGCATCAAAATAACGCCGGAACAAACGTCATCGCGAAGTTGCCGCCAAAAATAAAAAGGGCGGCGATTCCGCCGCCCTCAAGATTGTAAACGTGCACGAGACACGCCTGACAAGCATTGCAATTTTACAATGGCCTGTTCAGATCGCACCAATCTCTCTTTTGTTGATGTGCGACCCGCGAAACTGCGTAGGTTTGGATTAGCGTCGAGTGTTATTTTTTAGAGAGCTGTATAGCCCAATGCGAGAGGTGATTCAGCGTGGGCGCGTGCGTGTGATCTAGCTTTAGCGGCGTGATCGAGATTGCGCCGGCGAAAATTGCGGCGTAATCGGTGTCCGGCTCGATTCCTTCTTTTACCGTTTGCTCGTGTAGCCAGAAATAGGTGCGGCCGCGCGGGTCTTTGCCCGGTTGCAGCAGGTTGCGCGAGATTTTCGAGGATTGACGGGTGAAGCGGACTTCGCCGGTCCAGACTTGCGGCACGTTCACATTCAGCAGGACGCCTTTCGGCAAGCCTTCTTTCAGGATTAACGGCGCGAGTTCGCGGGCGAATTTTGCGGCGGGCTCGAAATCGAGATTGTTCTTATCGCGATACGACAAGGAAATCGCGAACGATGGGACGTGATTGATGGCTGCTTCCATGGCCGCGCCTACCGTGCCGGAATAATAGATATTCTCTCCGAGATTGCCGCCGCGATTTATTCCCGACACTACGAGATCGGGCGGCTCGGGAAATAGCGTGTGCAGCGCGATGATTACCGCGTCGGCGGGCGTGCCTTCTACCGCCCATTCGCGCGGGGCTACTTCGTCGCAATAAATCGGCTGGCGCAGCGTTAGCGATTGTGCGGCGGCGCTGCGTTCCTGGCTGGGCGCTACGATGCTGACCGAACCGATGGACTCGAGTTCCTTCGCCAGTGCGCGAAGCCCCGGCGCGGATATACCGTCATCATTGGTTACGACTATGTGTGGCATGGAATTTTGGGCGGGCTTGATCCGGCGACGCTTGCGCGGAATCGATTCCGCCGCCGAAGCGCGGAGAGAAAGATGGTCGGGACGACTGGATTTGAACCAGCGACCTCACGCACCCCAAGCGTGCGCGCTACCAGGCTGCGCCACGTCCCGACTGAGACTGCCCACAAATCAGGTTATCACTCGGATTTGAGGAGGGTCAAGATGGCGCCGAGTTCTTCGCGGAGATCGAGGAGCACTTTGCGATGGGCGCGGGCTGAGGACGCGGATTGCGGCGGGCCGCTGAGAGCTACGCGTGTGGGTGCTGGTCCGGAAGCGTGAGCGGCGGGTTCGGATTTCGGTCCTGGTCCGCTGGTGGCTAGATCGGCTAGATGCTTGCGGGCGCCGGCGATGGTGAAACCTTCATCGTAGAGCAAGCGCTTGATTTCGAAAACGGTCTCGATATCTTCGCGGCGATAGAGGCGATGGCCGCTTGGGCTTTTCACTGGCTGCAGCGTTGGGAATTCGGATTCCCAGTAACGCAGCACGAAAGCTTTGGTCGCGGTGATGCGGCTGACTTCACCGATGCGGAAGAGGCTCTTCGGCGGCAACGCATTCAAAATGGGAGCAGCAGCAGCCATGTCTAACCGTATCGTAAGCTCATTCCCGCCAGTGTCAATACTCGGATCGAGCGCCCTGTGGGAAATGCCTTAAGTAGCGCCGGCGTCCCTGCCGGCATCTTACGACGTCAAAAGCAGGCCACCGGCGCGATCTCGGACGGCGCGCATCGTTAAATACATCGCGTTGGTTTCGCAGTGTTCGTCCGAGCGTGATTGCGCCTCTGGTGAACGTCTGCGCTCGCAAGATGCCGGCAGGGACGCCGGCGCTACTTACGGCCGGAAGGTGCGACGTTTGCCTACCTTGCGCAGGCGCTGGATAAAGCGGATAGGGGCGCCAATGAATTCGAAGCGTTCGCGCAATTGATTTTCTAGGAAGCGCTGGAAACTGAAGTGTATCGGCTTGTTTTGATTGGTGAATAGGATGAATGTTGGCGGCGAGGATGAAGCTTGGGTGATGTAATAGATCTTCATTTTGCGGCTGGCTGGCGAGGTGCCGCGTTCGAGATCTACTTCCGATAGCCAACGGTTGAGTTCACCCGTGGAAATTCTGCGGCGGCGGGCTGCGGCGACCTTATCAATTAGCGGGAATAATTTCTCGGCACGATCGCCGGTCTTCGCTGAGAGGAATACGATTGGGGCGTAGGAGAGAAATTTCAGCTTCGCGCGGACGATGGTTTCGTAATCTTTTGCCAGGTTTGCGGGATTTACCGAGCTGGATAGCCTGAGTGACTGCGTGCGCGCGCCGTCGGCGGTGAGCACGGCGCGATTGAATTTGTCCGCTACTGCGGCTTGGCGGCCGCCGGCTAATTTCGGACGCGGGGCGCCACGTTTCGTGCGGAAGCGATCTTTTCCGGCGGCGCCGCGGATGATGCGTTCGCGGGCGGACTTCGGTTCGCGCTTCGGCGGCGTGCCGGCTTTTTCGCGGGCTAGCTCGAGCGCCAAATCCCATTTGTTCATTACGATGATTACCGAGCGGCCGGATTCTTCGGCATAACCGGCAATGGTAGCGTCGTGAGCGGTGACGCCGAGCGACGCATCCACCACGAGCAACGCTACATCGGCGCGCTCGAGATGGCGGCGGGCCATGATCACGCTTAATTTTTCTGCGACAAGTGTGGTTTTGCCTTTGCGGCGGATTCCGGCGGTATCGAGGAAGCGGTACGCGACGCCATCGCGGATCGTGACGGTGTCGACGGCGTCGCGCGTGGTGCCTGGCTCGGGCGAGACAATGGCGCGATCACTTTCCACCAGGCGATTCAGCAGCGTGGACTTGCCTACATTCGGCCGGCCGATGATCGCGACATTAATTTCGGGCAGCGCTTCGGGCGCCGCACCTTTTTCGAATGTCGCGGTAATGCCATCGAGCATGTCGTCCAGGCCGAAACCGTGTTCCGCGGAAATTGGATAGACGGTATCGGACATTTCGTAAAACGGCGCGGCCAGATAGGCCTGCTGCGGCGTATCCACTTTATTCGCGGCAATGATCGGCGGCTTGCCCGCGCTTCGCAGCAATTCAGCGAGCTCCTGATCGAGAGGGACAGGGCCGGTGCGCGCGTCGACGATTTGCACTACGGTGGTCGCTGCGTCGATGGCCTTGCGGGCCTGTCGCAAAATTTCGCGCGGGATTGCGGCTTGCGAATCGGGGACGATTCCGCCGGTGTCCACGATCTCGAAAGGCTTGCCGTCCCAAATGACCGAGCCGTAAATGCGATCGCGGGTGATGCCCGGCTCGTTGGTGACGATGGAGCGGCGCGTGCCGGTTAGGCGATTGAAAAGGGTCGATTTGCCGACATTGGGCCGGCCGACGATTACGATGGATGGCAATTTTTCAGTCATGATGATTTCTGGGGCGCGAGTAATAATTTCTCATAAGCGCCGGCCCACTCGCGCTGTTGCGGAGTTTCGGGAACCGTGAACCCTCTCGCCACGGAGAGCTGGCGGAACGCGGAATGAATGTTGCATTCCGGCGACAGCAGCAAGCACGCGGCGATCGTAGGCGCCCGGCCGATTCCCGCTCTGCAATGGACCACGATCGAGTTCCCCGCGGCGTGAAGTTTTCGCAGCTTGGCCAGGCGCGCGACGGTCTCGTCGTCGAGCGCAGGCACGCTCAAGTCCGGGATAGGCATGCGGTCAAAAGTCAGTTCAAGCTTTTTGCAGAACTTTGCTTCTTCCTCGAGTTTCAGTTCGCGCTGTTCTGCGTCGGTGAGGAGCGAGACGACTACCGAGAATCCTTGGTCGCGAATCGAACGAATATCTTCACGTAGCTTTTCGCCGCCGCTGGGCCGCGCCATAACACCAATCTTTGTGCCGCCATTACTGGCGACGCTGAAAATCGTACAAGTCATGTTCGTTGGTCTGAGAACGACCGGGAATGCTGATCGGAGCGATGCGAAACCTGATGCAGTGTCTGCTCAATCGGCGTAGCTAGCTTACTACTTCTTGGGCTCCGTGCTATCGTAGAGTTTTGGGCGGCTCCCTGCCGGTGATTCTGTGAATCCAGTGGCCAAACGCGCGAAGGATGTTGACGCTAAAGAAATATCCATGGCCGATATTTTCGGCGATGGCGGATTGCTGGCGAAGCGTCACCAGTCGTTCGAATTCCGGCGCGGGCAATTGGAGATGGCGGAGATTGTCGAGGAGGCTTTCGCCAAGCATCAGCACGCTCTGATCGAGGCGGGGACTGGAACCGGAAAGACGCTTGCTTATCTTCTGCCGGCGATTCGCAGCGGGCGGCGCGTGGTGATTTCTACCGCGACTAAATCTTTGCAAGAGCAGCTCTATCACAAGGATATTCCCTTCCTGCAGAAACATTTTGCGCCGGATTTGAAAGTGGCGTTGATGAAGGGGCGCAATAATTTTCTTTGCCGGCACAAGGTTCACTTGATGGCCGGGCAGCCGGTATTGAAGGGCATAGACGAGGTGGATTGGTTTGCGCAGATTCGCGACTGGGAGAAATTGACAGAGACCGGAGATCGCGCGGAGCTGAATTTTCTGCCCGATGATGCGGACTTGTGGCACAGGCTCGATGCCCGCAGCGATACCTGTACCGGGCAGAAATGCGACGAATTTCAAAATTGCTTCATCACCGCGATGCACCAGCGCGCACAGGACGCGGACGTGATCATCGTCAATCACCATTTGTTTTTCGCCGACTTGGCTATCCGGCAGGATGACTTCGGCGCGATCTTACCGGAATATAGCGCGGTGATTTTCGATGAAGCGCACGAGATTGAGGATGTGGCCAGCGATTATTTCGGGCGAGCGGTCTCGAGTTACAAATTCGACGAGCTGGCGCGGGACGCGGAGCAGACGCTGAAGATGTTGAGTATCGATGCGCCAACTCTGCGCAAAGCGGTGACGCGGATGCGCGAGCGCGCGCACAGCTTTTTCGAATTCTTCGGATCGCGCGAAGGGCGCCATCCGTTTGAGCCCGAGGAACGCGCGACGTTTGTGGAGCAGCATCGCGAGCCTTACGAGGATTTCACTGCGGCGCTCAAGCGCGTGGAAGCCGAGATGGCGGCGCTGCCGGGAAAGCCGGAAGAAATTGTCGGGCTGGCGCGCCGCGCGATGGAAGCGCGGCGCGAACTGACTTTTTTGCTTGAGAGCGATGAGAAGAATTACGTGTACTGGTTTGAGCGGCGTGGCCGCGGCGTTTTTCTGGCAGCCACTCCGATTGACGTGAGCGCCATCCTCCGCGAAAAATTATTCGATCAGTTCGACACGGTCGTGCTCACGTCCGCCACGCTCGCCGTCGCCGGGCATTTCGATTATTTGAAGCACCGCCTCGGTCTCGATATGGTGCGCGAGCGCGTGTTGCCGCAGGAATTCGATTTTCGCGAGCAGGCCGTGCTTTATATTCCAGAAAAATTGCCGGACGTGCGCGATGCTTCGTTTCCTGCGCGCGCGGCGGAAGAAATCGTCGAGTTGCTCGAGATCACCGAAGGGCGGGCGTTCTGTCTTTTTACCAGCTACGTGCAGATGCGCGATGCGTTTGAGCGCGTGAAAGCAAAAGTGGATTTTCCGCTGATGCTGCAGGGGACGGCGCCGCGCTCGGTGCTGCTCGATCGGTTCAAGACGACCCCGAATGCGGTGCTGTTTGCCACCGCGAGTTTTTGGCAGGGCGTGGACGTGCCGGGGGCGCAGCTCTCTTGCGTGATCATCGATCGCCTGCCATTTGCGGTGCCGAGCGATCCGATTGTGGCGGCGCGAGTGCGGGCGCTGAAGGAAGATGGGCGCGATGCGTTTGCGGAGTATCAGGTGCCGGAGGCGGTGCTGGCATTGAAGCAGGGATTTGGGCGATTGATTCGCTCGCGCAGCGATCACGGCGTGCTGGCGATTCTGGACAACCGCATCCGGCGCATGCGCTATGGTAGGATTTTCTTCGAGTCGTTGCCGGATTACACGACGACAGGCGACCTCGCCGTTGTCGAGCAGTTCATGCAGAATTCGTAAGGCTGTTTCCGACGGGTCGAAACTGGAAAAAGGGCAGGGTTCATGTTTGAAGTAAGCGTTGACGAGACATTTTCATCCGGGCACGCCTTGCGTGGCTACAAGGGCAAATGCGAGAACGTGCACGGGCATAATTACAAGGTGCGCGTCACTTTAGCCGGGCCGGAATTGGATTCCATTGGCTTGCTTTATGATTTCGTGCATTTGAAGCAGGCGATTCAGGGCGTGATTCGCACGCTTGACCACCGCTTTCTGAATGATTTTGCGCCTTTCGATACCGTGAATCCTTCGGCTGAGAATATCGCGCGGCATATTTATGAGGAAATCGGCAAGCAGATGAAGACGGTGGCGAACGGCGCGGAGATTTCGCAGGTGACGGTGTGGGAGACGGATGTTACGTCGGCGACTTACCGGCCCTAGAACGGCTACAGAGAAGCCATGAACAAAGCCTTCCTTGTGATTTGGATTCCTGCCTTTGCCACAGCATTTTATTGGCTGTATGAGGGTTACAATTTGCGGGCGGCGATTTTGGGGACCATCGCAATGGTGGGCGTTGCCATTGGCGTGATCGTTTTATTGAGACGCAGAGAGAAGCAGGCGCGGCGGACGTAGTTGGACGTGGGGGTATTGCGGCAGCGGGCGCAGTCCGCCCAGGCGGACGCGCCTACGGTCTTAAGATTTATGGTCATCACCGAAATTTTCAAATCCATTCAGGGCGAGGGCACGCGGGCTGGATTGCCGTGCGTTTTCGTGCGGCTGACTGGTTGCAATTTGCGTTGTACCTGGTGCGATACGGCTTATGCATTTTATGGCGGCGCCAAGATGGAGTTGGCAGATATCGTGGCGCGAGTGCGGGCGTTTGCCGGCGACACGAATGATTCGGACGATGCTTCGAGGCGAGTTTCGCTGGTGGAGATTACCGGTGGCGAGCCGCTGCTACAACCGGAAGCGCCGGAATTGATGCGGCAATTGCTGGAGCTTGGATTTACTGTAATGGTCGAGACGAGCGGGGAACGCGCGCTGGCTGGATTGCCGCGCGAGGTGATCAAGATTGTGGACGTGAAGTGCCCGGATTCGGGGGAGGCTGACACTTTTCGAGCGGAGAATCTTGAGGCGCTCACCCCGGATGATGAGATCAAATTTGTGATTGCCTCGCGGAGCGATTATGAATTTGCGCGGGAATTTACCGAGCGGAACAGCTTACTTGAGCGCGTGCGTGACGTCTTATTTTCGCCGGTGTTTGCGGACCCGGCTGGTACTTGGCCCGGGTTGAACCCTCGCGAGTTGGCGGAATGGATTTTGGCGGACGGATTGACGGTTCGGCTTGGATTGCAATTACACAAATTTATTTGGGATCCGGCGATGAAGGGTGTTTAGAGCGTTACGAATATTTCCGATGCGTAGGCCGGCGCGCCCCAAAAAAAAGATGGCCGAAAGACGGGAGGGTCTGAAAGGAAAGACCCTCGCCTACAACTACTCGCAGAAAATCTGTACTCGCTTGCCGTTTCCTTTATCCACGTCGATGTGAAGGTCTTCGATGGAACTGGTCATCTCACCGAGAGTCGCTACGTCGATGCCCAATTCCGACAGCTTTTCCGTCACGCCCAGCGGCAGGACGGCCATCAGCCGCGAGCCGGTGCGTGTGAACGCCAGCGGCATGCGGATGTTGACCGCTTCGTGGCCGGGGCGCTCGACGACGATGCGCATGACTCGCGGCTGTTTGGGCCCGGCGGCTGCGTCGGGGGCTTTTTCCTTCGCGGGAGCATCGGCGCCCACCGCATTGAGCTTGTCGAGCAGCTTTTCGGCATCTCCGGCGGAGATTTTTCCCTCGGCCAGCATTTCGAGAATTCTCTTGGTTTCTGCGGACATGGCTTTTCCTCCTGAAGTGATCAACCGAGCTTTTCGAGAGCTTCCTCAACGGTGAGCTCGCCGCGCGCCAATTGCTCGAGGACGTAGAGATTCGGTGACGGTCCTTGGAAGCTGCGGTCGAGGGAAGCGGCAATTGAGTTGAGGCGGTTCTTAACGGTGGGATAGCTGATATTAAAGATGCTTTCCATTTTCTTGAGCGAGCCGTGATGCCGGATGAAGGCGATCACAAAGGCCTGCTCGTCAAGATTCAGGCTGCTCAGAGGGGACAGAGCGAAGCTGCCCTGCATGACAAAACTGCAAGTCGGGCAGGCCATCCTGGAGATGGTCAGAGGGCGCTTGCAATCGGGGCAATTGGCATTGGCGATTTCCATAAAGACCTCAGTAACATTGATAATCTAAATCACGAGCTGAAGTAAGTCAAGCACAAAATCAATTTAATTTATTCTAACGGCTAGGCGATTTCCCGATTCAGTGGTGCTGCTCAGAACGCCGGCAATATGCCCCTACATCGCGGATTAGGGTTTTTGCGAGGACACAGATGGAGCTATACTCCGCGGCGTGGCGGAAAAACAGAAAGCTGTAGTTCTTCTAAGCGGCGGGATGGACTCCTGCGTTACGGCGGCGATTGCCCGGGAGACGCATCTGCTGGCGTTGCTTCACGCGAGCTACGGGCAGCGAACCGAGGAACGCGAGCGGCGGGCATTCGACGAGATCGCGGATTTTTATGGAGTCCAGGAACGGCTGGTGATCCGGCTCGACGCACTCTCGCAGATTGGCGGATCGGCGCTTACCGACTCGCGGATCGAAGTCCCGGAAGAAGGAATCGATACTCGCGCCATTCCCATCACCTATGTTCCCTTCCGCAATGCACATTTTCTTTCGGCGGCGGTGAGCTGGGCCGAGGTGATTGGTGCGTCGGCGATTTTCGTGGGCGCGGTGGCGGAGGATAGTTCCGGGTATCCGGATTGCAGGCCAGAGTATTATGCAGCGTTTGAAAAGGTGATTCGCGCGGGAACGCGGCCAGAAACGCACATCGAAATCGCCACGCCGGTGATCGGTATGCGCAAGAACGAAATCGTGCGGCGCGGTCTGGATCTCGGTGCGCCTCTCGAACTCACGTGGTCGTGCTATCAATTCGATGAAGCGGCCTGCGGCGCGTGCGATAGTTGCCGTTTGCGGCTGCGGGCCTTCAGCGAGGCGGGAGTGCCGGACCCTATCGCGTACCGGACGCGAGTTGGGTCATAATACGCGTGATATGCGTTGAATTATCCGGCGAATCGCACCGGTTGGAATTTTTCTGAATTCGACGACAGCATGGGAGGAAGCAGCCATGAAGAAATTCTTGATGTCATTCTGCGGCGCGCTGGCGCTGGTCCTGTTGGCGGCCGCGAGCGTCGCGGCGCAGGGACTCGGGCGGCTCGATGGCCAAATTCTCGACCCGCAAGGGAATCCGTATCCTGATGTGACTGTGGTCATCAAGAATCCGGATACCGGACAAACGCTGACGGTGAAGACCGATAAGAACGGGAAGTTCACGGCGTTGGGATTGCGCACGGCGGTGTACAACCTGACGATCACCAATGAGAAGGACCATTTGACTTTTCAGGACCAGTTTCACGTGGAAGAAACGGCCGAGAACAATTACAAGTTGAATTTGAAGGAAATGCTGGCCAAGCAGGCCGGCGCCCATCCCGAAGAAGTGAAGAAACGCGAGGAAGAAGAGCAGAAGCGCGAAGGCATGAAGCAGCACTACGACGCGGGCCTGGCGGCCATTAACGACGCGAAGAATGTGAGAACGCAATTACAGGCCGCACCGGCGGACCAGGGCTTGAAGGACAAGCTGGCTGCGGATTATCAGACCGCGCTGACTGAGCTCAAACAAGCCGAGCAGTTGGTGAACGCTAAGGAAACGGGAAATCACGCGACGATCTGGGCGCAGTTGGGTGTGGCCGATGAAGGCCTGGCGCAATGGGGCGACGCAGCGGAGGCGTTTGGAAAAGCGGCGGAGCTGAAGCCGCAGCCGGGCTACTACGTTGCGGAAGCGACGGACCTCGCCAAGGCTGGGAAATTCGACGATGCGCCAGCCGCTTGCGATAAGGCGGTCGCCGGCGATCCGACACAAGCGTCTATCTGCTACAAGAATCTCGGCATCGTTCTTTCGAATTCGGGAAAATTCAAGGAAGCCATCGCGTTTCTTCAGAAGGCCACTACGGCGGATCCCAAGGATGCGCAGGGATGGTATCTGCTCGGCAATGCGCTGGCAGCAACGATCGACAGCAAGCAAGAGGGCGAGAAGATGATTTACATCATTCCGCCAGGAACCAAGGAAGCGTATCAGAAGTGTATCGACGCAAATCCCAGCGGGCCGTACGCCGCGCAGGCCAAGGAATCGCTGGCTGGGTTGGAAGGATTGGATCAGGGCGTCGATACCACGGTTGGAAAGCGGCCGACGACAAAGAAGAAGGGTTCGGGGAATTAGCAACGCCGGAGCGGCCGCGGCGCGTGACGCCGTCGTAGCGGTGGGCTTCAGCCCAGCATCTTCGATTTACGGCGGACTGTCCCGGGCTAAAGTTCCCCGCTACAAAAACGAACGTGCGCTGTCAGGGGTTTTTTGTCGCAAATTGTGAAGCCGCACTCCGGCAGATCGCACGAGTTCTCGATTTGAGACAGCGAGAGTGCTATGCTCTCGCTTCCTGAGAGGCAACTTCTTGGCTGAGCCAGCAACGCCAGAGCAGGCCGTGCAGCGCCGCCGCAGCACACGCATCACCCGAACCGTGCCTCTCACTATTCGAGGCATCGATCTTCTCAGCCAGCCTTTCGAAGAACGTACTACCACGCTCTCCCTCAACACGTTCGGCTGCCGCTATCCTTCCAGACATCATCTGCCGAAGAACACTTGGGTGACGCTGGAGATCCCCACCAGCGAAAACTCCGAGGGAAGACAGCGAGTGCGTGCGCGTGTCGTATGGATCCAAAAGCCGCGGTCCATGCGCGAGCTTTTTCAAGTTTCGGTGGAGCTCGAATCCCCAGGAAACATCTGGGGCCTCGAACTGCCGCCGGAAGATTGGGCCATCGCGGAAGAGCGATTGGCCGCGAAGGTAGAAGACGATCGCAAGGCCGCCGGCGTAATTAGTTCGTGGCTGCAGTCCGGCGAGAGGTTTGCAGTGGTTCCTGAAGCACCACTCAGGGACAGGCCCGCCAGAGAATCGGAGACTCCAGTGCCAGATATTTTCGAGCGCGATCGCGAAGCAAGAGAAGGAAACGGAAGCGAAGAACCGGCTGTGGCGGGTTTTGGACTCGCTGGAGCTATCGCGCGCGAGCCCGGCGAACCCGAAACAACTGAGAGCCCGTTATTGCGCGAATTGAAGGCCCAGCTCGAGCGCGAGGCGCAGCGGGCTGTCGAAGCGGCGGCCTCGGACGCGACGGAATCTTTGAAGCGCGTTAGTGACGATGCCCAGAAGCAGAGCCTGGCTTCGGCGGAAGCGCTCTTCGACCGTTGGAAGGAAGCGATCGAGCGCGAGCGCGAGGCGGCCCGCGATGAGACCGCGAAGAGCGTCGCCGAGCAGATCGCCGGGGCGCGGGACGAGATCGCTTCGCATTTCACGGGACAAATGTCGTGGGCGCGCGAGGAAATACGCTCGGATCTGAAACTGGAGTTTACCTCGCATCTCGATCAGGTGCGCGGCTTGGTCGCGGATCTCGAAAAGAACGCGCAGGCTTTACGCGACGAAGCGGGCGCGGTTGGTTCGGCATCGGAGCGCATGGCGCAGATCAAGATCAGCCTGGAAGCGGCTGAAGCCGCCGTGGATCAGCGCATGCGGCGGATGAATGATGTGGGAATTCAGGATTCGGTGCTGCTCGAAGAAATGGGCGTGGCGTGGCAGGCGCGCTTGCAAGAGCAAATGAAAGCGGCCAGGCGCGAGTGGGAAGAATTGCTGCAAGGCTCGCTGGATAATTCGGCGAATCGGCTGGCTTCGCGGTTGGCGGAAAGCTCGCAATCGGCGCTCGAAAATGCCGAGAGCAAACTTTCCGATCGAATCTCGCAACTGGCGCAACCAGTGACTTCCGCAGTTTCCGATGCCCGCGCGGCGTTGCTGGAAATCCGCGCGTCGCTTGATGAGGAACTGCACCGCGCGCGCACTTCGTTGCGCGAGATCGAGAGCGCCGCCGAGCGCATGACGGAATTCTCGTCGCAGATGGATGCGGCGACGCACGACGCGGTGAATCAGTTGCATCGCCGGCTGGAATCGGCGCTCGATTCGCAGGCGGCAGAACTTCGCCGGCAGGCTGATGCCATCGCCTCGGAAATGCCGCAGCGGATTCAACCGGCGCTGGATACCGCCGGGCAGATGCTGGTCGGCCGGACGCTGGCGGAACTCGATGCGCGGCTAACGCCGCAGATGGAACGCATCCCGGAATTGCTCCGCGAACTCACGGCGCACGAAGTTCAAGCAGAGGAGAGCCTGCGCATGCATCGCGAGCGATTGCGCCAGGCCGCGGAGAATAGCCGGCGAGAGGCTGTGGCGCAGCTCGAACAGGCTTTCGCGAGCGTGCGAAGTGAGTTTGAAGCGGCGCGCGCCGAGGCGCTGGCAAAGTGGAACGAAGAATTGAATGCGAGTGGCGCGCGCGCGGCGCACGCCGCGATTGAAGAGCTGGTGAAATCGGCGGAATGGCATCAGGAGCAGGCCAAAGCGCACGTCGAGAGCTTGGCGCAGGAATCACTGCGGCAGGCTGAAGGAGTTTTTGCGGAGAGAACGCGCGCGGCAGCGCAACGCCTCGACGAGGAGCTCGAGAACCGCAAATCGCGATTTGCGGAGGGAGCGCAGGCACAGCTCGAGACAGCGGCTGCGGGGGTTGGGGAACGCGCCGCGGCTAAACTAGCTCAGGCTGCGGACGCAGCAACGAATGTTTTTGAAGAGCGAGTAAATGGGATCGCTTCGGGACTGTTCAAGGAATTCGAAGAAGCCGGGGTAAAGTCGCTCAAGGAAAAGGAAACGCAGGTTGAGCGGATATCGGAAAAAGTGCGCATGAGTTTCGAAGAGTCGGCGGCGGGCATACTGGATCGCTACCGCACCGATATTGCCGCACAAACTTCCGGACAACTTGCGGCCACGCGCGAAACCCATGCGCGCGAGCTGACCGCGGCCGTAGAAGCGGCGCGCATCGAGCGGGAAGCGCGCGACGCGGAATTCCGCGAAAATCTCGCTCGCACACGTGCAGAAGCTCTCCGACAGTACGAAGATGCGTTGCAACAGAAGAGCGAGGCGTGGACCAGAGAAGCGAGCGATAAACTCGCGCAGAACGGGCAGGCTGCTGTCGCTTCACTTTCGCGCGCCGGCGAGCAAGCCCTGCGGGGATCGTTTTTGAAGATGTTCGAGCAGATCGCGGATGCCATCCGCCAGAGTTTGGCTGAACCTGCAGCCGCAGAGCCCGACACGAAGACGATGGGTGCAGCGGCGGGAGCTTCGTCGTCAACACCTCCGCCAATCGTGAATCCTGGCGGCGCGGGCCACGATTCGCACGTTTCCTAGGGGCCCGGGGGTTACCACCATCCCGGACTAACATTCGGCTCTCAGCGGCTTGACGGACTAGCTCCGAACCGTCCAGCGCTAAAGCGCATCTTCAGCAGCGGGGCTTTTTTTGGAGCGCTGAAGCACTCCCCCCCGAACAAATTCGGGGGCTCCCAGCCAAATGCAATGGCTGCCTTCTACGAGAGAGTGGCTCAATAAACTCGTCGGTGCTTGTGGTTTATTTGCGGCCGACGATTTCGCGTAGGGCTGTGGCTACGAATTCGACCTGGTCGATTTGTAAATTGGGAAACAGCGGCAAGCTTAAAACTCGCTCGCAGGCGAGCTCGGCGTGCGGCAGGCTGCCCTCGGGGATGCCCAGCGTGGCATAGGCAGGTTGCAGATGGAGCGGCCGCGGATAATGGACCACGGTTTCGACGCCGCGATCGGCTAATAGACGGCGCACGCAATCGCGCTCATTCAGGTAAATCACGAAAAGGTGGTAGGCGGACTCGTCGCGCCGATCATCTTGTGGAATGTCCACGCGAACGTCGGCGAGCAGGCGGCGATAGATGGCAGCTAGTTCGCGGCGCCGTGCATTCCATTCCTCCAAATGGCTTAGCTTGATTTGCAGAACCGCGCCTTGAAATCCATCCATGCGGTAGTTGTATCCGACGAACTCGTGTTCGTAACGATTGGATTGCCCGTGATTGCGGGCGGCGCGCGCGAATTCGGCGATGCGATCGTCGTTTGTGGTGAGCGCGCCCCCTTCTCCGTAGGCCCCTAGATTTTTCGATGGATAGAAGCTGAAAGCCGCGGCTTGGCTGAGTGATCCGGCGCGGCGTCCGCGGTAGCGCGCCCCGTGCGCTTGCGCAGCATCTTCCAACACCGTGAGCTTGAACCGCGCGGCGATTTCATCGATCGCGTCCATGTCCGCGAGACGGCCGTAGAGATGGACGGGAAGAATCGCTTTTGTGGCCCGCGTGATCGCGCGTTCGATTCGAGCGGGATCCAGGTTGCCGGTCGCCGGATCGATGTCAACGAAGACGGGACGGGCCCCGCAATAGGTGATGGCCTCGGCGGTGGCCAGAAAAGTATTTGGAGTAGTGATGACTTCATCGCCGGGCTGAACGCCCAGAGCCAGAAGGCCGAGATGCAGCGCGCTAGTGCCGGAGTTCAGCGCAATGCAATGCTTCACTTCGCAGAACGCGGCGAATTGCTTTTCGAAACGCTCGACTTCTTCGCCGAGGATGAACGTTGCATTGCGGCAGACGCGATCGAGCGCAGGCAGAATTTCATCGCGCAGAGAGGCGTATTCGGCTTTCAAATCGAAATAGGGGACGATCGTTGCGGCGGCTGGGGGCATGTTTCTCGCTTTCAATTCCACTTTACTTCAGATGGCCGAGGAGGCTCAAGTAGCGCCGGCGTCTCTACCGGCATCTTACGAACGCGAGACTCGCCAGACCCGAAGTGTTGGACGGAGCTGGAATGTAAATACGTCAGGAAGTTGGAGCGGGAAGTCCGCCAGTGCAGGTTGCCTTTGGCGAGATTCAACTTCGTAAGATGCCGGCAGAGACGCCGGCAGTACTGGCCGAAAGAGCTTGCGGGTTATTTCGGGGACAGGGCACAATCTGTCGGCTCGAATAAAGATGAAACAGTGAGGGGGATCTGCGCGATGCGAAGGTTTCTGGGATTGGGGATTTTATTAGCTGCCGTGGCTTTACCGGCGCGGGCGCAGATCACCCCGAAATACGAGATTAGCGGCGGCTATCAATATATGGCGTACTACGGTACGTCCGGGGCCTCGCGAACCAACGTGAATGGGGCCGCGGGATCGTTCACCTATAATTATTATCGCTGGCTCGGCTTCAGCGCCGATGTGAACGGCGGATACAACCGGGAATCGTCGTCAGATCCGGCCTTCAACGGAGCCACGACCACGGTATTCACCTACCTCGTAGGCCCCCGCTTCTATCCTTTCGGCCACCACAAATTGACGCTCTTCGGCGGCGCGATGTTCGGCGGCGGCTATTTGCGCGCGGGCGTTCCGGCAGTTCCTCCGTTCCCTCAGCAGACGCTTACGAATAACGCATTCGCCTGGATGGCAGGGATGGGAGTGGATTACTCGATCCGCGATCACTGGGCCATCCGCCTGCAGGGAGATTATCTCTCCACGCGTTTCTTCAGTTCCACCGCCGGCTCGCAGGGAAACGAGAGGTTCGTCGCCGGAGTGGTTTACCGCTTCGGAGTGAGAGGCCCGCACCGTCACAAGTAGGCAGACCCAAGCATAGCTGCGCAACGCAGGCGCAGGCTCGGCCTGAAGAACCGGAGCCCTACGGGTACTCGAGCGCTAATCGCCGCCGGAAAGATGCAGCCGCGGATTATTCGAGCTGGCGGCGCGCGGCAGCTCATCCGTGAGGACCAGGTCAATGCGGGTCATGGCTTCGTCGATGCGCCGCAATCGTTCATTCCTGTCTTCGAGGACTGCGGATAGCTCGATCAGCGTCATAGCGCTGCGGAGACTGCGATTCAGCTCGCCGACCAGATTCATGCGTTCCCGCGCCCGTTCGAATTCCTGATCCCTGGAAGCCTTGAGCTGATAAAGCAGCAGGGCGGCGCCGCCCAGGACGCCGATGGCGCAATCATTCAAAATTGTGGCGGCGAGAGGCACTCCCTCGTGATCGAGGAAAACGTCAATGTAATGGCTCGCCAGGCCCAGAAGGATGACGGTAAGAAGCACTGGAATAATTGGATCGAGAGCGAAACGGCGCGGCCGATTCGTATTAGATTTCATGAAAATTTCTCCGAGTATAAGTACTACGCCTTATTCGGTTCGAGCCTGAAGACACTGGAGACGCGGCCTGAAGTGGCACATCTAGGATCGATTTCGAGGCTGGAGGCCGCTCCGAGTACCCGAGGCTCGCAAGAAACTACCTCAAGGGACGGGCTCACGCAAGAAGATTTAAATGGCGCCAGAGTGGGTGCTTGTGGATTTCTACGTCGCCCCTAAACTGAAGCTGCCAGGCTGAGGCTCAACGGCACAAAACACTTCGGGCGACTGGACGCATGCCGATGAGAGGAGTAAAGTGCAGCACGCCGCGCGCATCGGCGCGGAACACCTTCGGCCGGTGAATTTTCAGTTGCGCGGAGCCAAATCTCCGGTGCAGATTATCAGACAGTGAATATCCCCTTAGATTCATCATGGAAGCGGAGCGTCTTGACAGCCGCGTCCGTGCTGGTGGCAGCGCTTTTCGTGTATTCAGCGCTAAAGCTGCTGCTTGCGTCGAACCGCATACATTCGCTTGATCCTGTGAAGATGAAGAAGGCCATCGTTCTCGAACCGGGATACGCCGAATATTGGGATCGCATGGGCCGTATGCTGCAGTTCGAGCTGGACGACCAGGATTTAGCCGGCGCGTTGAAAAATTACCGGATGGCCGTGAAGTTGAGCCCGCGCACAGCACGCTACTGGGTGGATCTTGCGGTGGTGCAGGAAAATCTGGGGGACGTGCAGGAGGCGCGGGACGATTTCGCGCGCGCGTTGGCGGCTTATCCCGCATCGGCAGAAATTCGCTGGGAGTATGCAAACTTCCTTCTCCGCCAGGGAGAGTTGCCGGCGGCGCTCCGGGGGATGCGTGAAAGCATCGCGGGAGATCCGAGCCTGCTTCCTCTAGCGATCACGCGAGCTTGGCGGGCGACCGCCGGAGATGCCGACGAGCTTGCAACGAAGGTGTTGCCGCCCGATCCGCAAGCGTATCTTCAGGCGCTAGATTTTTTCGCACAAGAGAAGAACGTAGATGCCGGACTGAGAATCTGGAGTCATCTCGCGTCGCTGCCTCAGAAATTTCCGATTGAGAAGTTATTTCCCTTCTTCGAGGAAATGATTAGCGAAAATCGCGCGGCGGACGCACAGCGAATGTGGAATCAGGCGCTGGACGTTTGCGGAGTGCCGCACGAACCACCGGGAGACCGGCTGGTTTTCAACGGCGGCTTTGAAACCGACATTTTGAACGGTGGGCTCGATTGGCGGCTGAACCCCGGTTTGGGGATGGCCGTGGAATACGACACCACGGTGCATCACGGAGGGTCGAGATCTTTGCGAATGGACTTCAACGGCGGCGTAAATCTCGATCTCAGCGAGCCCGCGCAGTTTGTCCCCGTTGAGCCTGGCCAACTTTACACTTTTCACGCTTATCTGCGTACCGACTCTATCAGCACCGAGAGCGCGATCCACTTCGAGATTTTTGATCCGTCCCGGCGCGAAATTGCCGCCAAGACGGATGGGCTCAACGGCACGCATCTGTGGACCGGAGTGGACGCCGAAATCCGGACGGGACCGCAGACCAAGTTTCTGGAAGTGATGCTGCGGCGCACACCGAGCCGGCAGTTTGAAAACAAACTGGGCGGGACAGTCTGGATCGACGACGTTTCGCTGACTCCGGGAGCGGCAGCCGATTCCGGCGGTGCCTTGCGGATGCGAGGAAACCAGTGAAACTGCTCCGCGCCGGAGTCTGCCTGCTCGTGGCGTTTTCGGTGCTAGCGCACGGGGTGGTGGAAGTTTGGTCGGAATCAGTGTTGGAAATTGGAGCGGCACTGCTATTTCTGGGATGGGCGCTGGTGGCGGTGCGCTCGGACGGGTCGAAGATTGAATGGAACGGTTTGCATTGGGCGGTAGCTGGGCTGCTGACATGGGCCACCCTGCAGCTTGTGCTTCGAATCACGGTGTATCCGTTCCTCACCTGGACCGGCATCTTGCGATGGGGCGCTATAGCGCTGATTTTCTTCGTCGCGACGCAGATATTCGAGGAGCGGCGCGACCTTCGAGTGCTGACATGGTTTCTCATTGTGTTCGGCTTTTTGGTGGCCCTCGAAGGAATCATTCAGTACTTCACTTCCACCGGAAGCATCTACTGGCTGCGGCAACTGAGTGCCGGGGAGCCTTTTGGCCCGTACGTGAACCGGAATCATTTCGCGGGATTGATGGAGCTGCTCGCGCCCATCGGTATGGCCTTCGTCGCGTTTCGTGGTGTGCGGCGCGACATGGTGCCGTTGGTGGTGCTGTTTACGCTGGTTCCCATTGGTGCGCTATTTCTCTCGGCTTCGCGTGGCGGAATCGTGGCGTTCTTAATCGAAGTGGGAATATTGGGAGCGCTATTTATTTTCCGTAGATCGCAGAAATCGAGAATCCTGCCGGCGATTGCCATGGTGCTGCTGGTAATCGCGGCGATCGGCTGGCTGGGCGCGACGCGAGCCCTCGGGCGCTTTCTGCCGAATGCCCCCGGCGAGGCGACTTTGCCGCGGCGCTGGACGATGTTCAAGAGCACTGCCCATGTCTTCCTGGATCATCCGCTGACGGGCACGGGATTGGGAACATTGGTCGTCGTTTTCCCTCGTTACGAAACGAATTATGACGGCAAACTCGTGGATCACGCTCACAATGATTACATTGAAACGCTTGCGGACCTCGGAATTCCGGGAGGATTGCTGGGACTGGGCTTTCTATTGGTACTTTTCAAGAGAGGCTCGGAGGCGCTTGAAAGTGAGCAGAGCCATTTCTCCTTTGCATTCCATGCCGCGGCGTTGACGGCGTGCACAGGATTACTCTTCCATAGCCTCGTCGACTTCAACCTGCAGATACCCTCGAACGCCCTGATCTTTCTGATTCAAGCGGGCTTAGCGGTTTCACCACCCCTGGCGCAAGAAGTCGTCGTACGTAGAAGCCGCAGCTCGTCTTTGCGGCATTCCACAGTTGACACGAGTGTCTCGGCTCGTCCATAGTAAGTGCGCTGGGGTCAAAATTTAAATGATTGTTGCCGTCCGAGGGGTCTTGGACTGGTCACCGAAGCATCTTTGGATTCTCCCCCTCCTGCTCTGGGGAATCACGCCCGCTTATGGCCAGGACAAGGTAGAAACCCCGAAACAGACAAACGAGAAGATCTTTCAACTGGCGGGATCGCGAGACACTCGTCCCGTCGAGACCCCCATCGGTGCGGGCGACGTCATCCATATTGACGTCTTCGACGTGCCGGAGCTGGGCCGCGATCTTCGGGTGAGCGACACTGGCGACATTTCGCTGCCGCTGATCCCTGGACGCATTCATGCCGCAGGGCTGACCACGTTTGAGTTGGAAGCCAAGGTCGAAAACTTGCTGGTTGAGAATGGACTCGTAACCCATCCGCAGGTCAGCGTTTTTATCAAAGAACAATTGAGCCAGCCTGTTTCAGTCGTTGGCGCCGTGGCGCATCCCATGGTGATGCAGATTTTGCGACCGACGACGGTTCTTGAGGTTTTGGCGGCCGCGGGAGGACTGGCGGACGACGCCGGCGCCGTCGTGCTGGTAACGCATGGATCCCTGAATCCCGAGATTCAAATGCCGAATGCGCCAGCGAAACCGGCGGTGCAACCGCAAGACGCGGCGCCGAAGGGCGGCGGGCAGGATCCTCTAGCGCCCTCTGGACCGACAGAGAGCGTGCGATTGAAGGATTTGCTGGTGTCGGGCGATCCCACGTTTAACATTCCCGTTTACGGCGGAGACGTGGTATCTGTGCCGCGCTCGGGAATCGTATACGTGATTGGAGCGGTAAATGCGCCAGGTGGCTACGTGCTCGAAACGCGCGGAGACAAAATTTCGGTGCTGAAGATCATAGCCATGGCGCATGGGTGGATCGGATCGGCGAAACCGAATGATGCAGTGATCGAACGACAGGATCCGAAAACAGGAGCGAAACTAGAGATTCCTGTACCTTTGAAAAAGATGCTGGAGCGCAAAACGGGCGACGTGGCGCTGCAGGCAAACGACATGCTGTACGTTCCTGACAGTACGGCGAAACGAGTGGCGGGGAAAGTGGGCGAAGCTGCGCTGATAGCCGGCACGGGGGCTGTGTTCTATCGATTGCCGTAAAGGCGCTTTGCGATAGGGGACAAAGCGGTTTACGCGACCGGAGATCTCAAAGGATTTACCAAAACAGAAGATGGAAGAACCAAGACTATCGCTTCGGGATCGCAAGAGTACCGAGTCTCTTTCGCTGATTACGACTGCCCCGGTGGCAAGCTGGGATCAGTTGCCGCGGGAGCCGCACCTCCTCGATTACCTGATCATTCTGAAGAAACATCAGTGGCTGATCGTGAGCTTCCTGCTGACGGTGGTCACGGTCGTGACGATCGCCACGTTTAAGACCAAGCCCGTGTACGTGGCAGCGGCGCGCGTGGAAGTGGATCGCGAAGCGCAGACCATGCAGCCCTTCCCGGACTCGAGCGGCTACGACGAGTACATGGATACGGACAGCTACATCGAGACGCAGACCAAGATCTTGGAAAGCGAGACGCTGGCGCTCTCGACCATCAAGTCGCTGGATTTAGCGAGATATCCGGAATATGGCGGCAGTTCCAATTCCCTGGTTATCCCGCGCATCGGACAGACGGGGCAACGGCCAGCCATTCTGGGAGCGTTTCTAGGCAGCCTCTCGGTAAAGCGCGTGCCGAACAGCCGTTTGATCGAAGTGCAATTCGAGGCCGAAGATCCGCAACTGGCCGCTCAGATTGTGAACGGGCACGTCCAAAATTTCATCGAGGAAAATTTCCGCAGCCGCTACGATGCGACGACGCAGGCTTCAAACTGGCTTTCTGCTGAACTCGAGGAACTGCGCATCAAAGTGCAGAAGTCCGAAGACGAACGCATTGCCTACGAGCGCGAAAATCAGATTTGGACCATCGACGAAAAACAGAACATCACCACCCAGAAACTCGCCGATCTGAATAAATCGTTGACGGATGCGCAGACCGATCTTCTGCAAAAGCAAGCGCTCTACGAAATCGCCAAATCCGGTGACGTGGACCAGCTCTCGCAGGTGAGGGAAAACAGCTACATTGCCGATATTTTGAGGCGCAAATCGGACCTGGATGAGCAGTATGCCGATGCCTCGGCACAATTCGGGCCTAACTATCCGAAGGTGCAGCATCTGTTGCTGGAAAAACAGAGTCTCGATGAAGCGTTTGAGCGCGCCAAGAAAAACGTAGTGGCTTCGATTGAAGCGGATTACCGGACGGGGCGCGAGCGCGAAGATTTGCTCTTGGCAGCGCTGGACAAGCAGAAGGCCGAAGCGAACGAAATGGCCGAGAAGTTGGTGCAGTATCACATTCTGGAACATGACGCCGAATCGAATAAGCAGCTGTACGACAGTCTTCAGCAGAAACTGAAGGAAGCTGGAATTACGGCCGGATTGCGCTCGAGCAATATCCGCATCGTGGACCCGGCACTCGTTCCCACGCACCCTGCCAGGCCGCAGAAGTCTCGAAATATCTTGCTGGCGTTTCTCGTTGGATTGGTCGGTGGCGTGGGTTTGGCGCTGCTGCGCGAGTATCTCGACAATACTGTCAAGTCGCCGGACGACATCGAACGGCTCGCCGGTTTGCCCTCGCTGGCCGTAGTTCCGGAGGTACGCAGTCTGAATGGACACGGCGGGCGCAGTCGTGCCTCGAAACTGCTGGGAGATGGGCAGACGGCCGAGGCAGAGGAAGAAGAGTCACGCGTGGAGATTGTTTCGTTCGCGAAACCGAAGTCGCAGGTTTCGGAAGCGTTCCGCGCGCTGCGAACTTCGCTCTTACTGTCGCAGGCGGATCATCCCCCGCAAGTAATCCTGGTGACTAGCGCGCTGCCGCGCGAAGGAAAGACGACCGCGGCGGTGAATCTTGCCGTGACTTTGGCGCAGCTCGGCGATCGTACGCTGATTCTTGATTCGGACTTGCGGAAACCAGGAGTGCGCCGGGTGCTTAATATGGCGGTGGGGCGCGAGATCGGACTGAGTTCGTATCTTGCGGGTGTCGCCTCGCTCGACGAAGTTACGTTCCCGCATCCGCAGATCCAAAATCTGGTGATGCTGCCGACCGGCCCGATTCCGCCCAGCCCTGCGGATTTGCTTTCGTCGCACCGCATGCGCGACGCGATCAGTTATCTGCGGCAGAAATACAAATTTATTGTTATCGATTCTCCACCGATTATGGCTGCCACCGACGCCGTGATTCTTTCGGCGCTTACGGATGGAGTGCTGCTCGTGGTGCGCAGTGGGACGACGCCCAAGGAAGCTTTTACCCGCACGCGGGATTTGTTGCACGCGGTCAAGTGCCGCTTGCTGGGCGTCGTATTGAATGCCGTCGATTCGAGCGCCCCGGATTACTACTACTCGTACCGCTACTATCCGTACGCGTATGGCTACGGCTACGGGGAAGAAGCCGCCGAGAAATCACGCATGGCGTCTGGCAACGGCGGCTCGAAGTCCTAAACTTGGCGTGGGCTTGGGAGGACACATTTGCGATTCCTAATCACTGGCGGAGCTGGATTTATCGGGTCGCATTTGGCGGAACGATTACTGCAGCGCGGGGACGAAGTGTCGATTCTTGACGATCTCTCCACCGGCAGCGTTGAGAATATCCGGCACTTGAAATCGCATGCGCGCTTCCACCATGTGTTCGATACGATTCAGAACCGTTCGCTGCTGGCGGAATTGGTTGATGAATGCGAGGTGGTGTTTCATCTTGCCGCTGCGGTGGGCGTGCGGCTGATAGTGGAAAGCCCCGTTCGCACGATTGAAACGAACGTATATGGGACGCAGCTTGTCCTCGAGGCGGCTTGTAAAAAGAAGAAGCTTGTTTTTGCGGCGTCCACTTCGGAAGTGTATGGCAAGAGCGAAAAAGTGCCGTTCCACGAAGATGATGATCTGGTGATGGGAGCGACCACGAAGGGGCGCTGGAGCTATGCGGCGTCCAAAGCGCTGGATGAATTTTTGGCACTCTCCTATTGGAAGGAAAGGAAGCAGCCGGTGGTGATCGCGCGGCTGTTCAACACTGTGGGGCCGAGACAGACCGGGCGCTACGGCATGGTGTTGCCGAATTTCGTGCGGCAGGCGCTAGACGGAACGGCGATTACCGTGTACGGCGACGGGAAGCAGTCGAGATGCTTCTGTGACGTGGCGGATTCAGTCGAGGCGATTTTACGGCTTGTGGCGACGCCTGCGGCCGTCGGCGAGGTCGTTAACATCGGCAATGACGAAGAGATTTCCATTGAAGGACTGGCTCACCGAGTAAAGCAGCAGGCGAAGAGTGGTTCGCCCATCGAATTTATTCCCTACGATCAAGCGTATGAGCCGGGTTTCGAGGACATGCCGCGGCGCGTCCCGTGCCTGAATAAGCTGGTGCAGCTAACTGGCTTTCGTCCGGCGACACCCCTTACGAAGATCATCGATCGAGTAATCGAGCATGAAACGGCGAGGCGCTCTGCGCGCAAGAGCGAGCCACCCGAAGAACTCCGCGAGACCGCTGCTCGGGCGCTGGCAATCTAAGGAATTGAGACGCCGACCGGGCTGCTCGTCCTTCGATGCTCAAGCCAAAAGAGGTCGAGTTGTGTCGCCGACCGCGGTCCCGGCCTGTAGAATTCACCGTACAGTTCGACGAATCAGCACCGAGCGAGCAGGCGATCTCAAGATGGGTGTATGGATTGGCGCAGTGAATGAGCCGGAAGTTTCTCGCGATAGAATCGAGAAGGGTTCTGGTTCATGACCGATTCGCCGACGCGACCCAAACTTTCAGTGGTGATCCCAGTTTTCAATGAGAAGGCCACGGTCGCCGAAGTGCTGCGGCGCGTCCGGCAGGTGGATATCGACAAGGAAATTGTGGTGGTTGACGATGGCTCGACGGATGGAACGCGCGAATTCTTGAGCTCGATTTCCACCTCGAACGTCGCACCGTCGCGTCCAGACATACCTGAAGGCAGCGAAAATATCGGCGCTGGAATCATTCGCGTGTTTCTCCACGATAAGAATCGCGGAAAGGGCGCCGCCGTGCGCCGCGGAATTCTGGAAGCGCGCGGCGAGTGCATTCTGATTCAGGACGCCGACCTGGAATACAATCCGCTCGACTATCATCAGCTTCTTGCGCCGATCGATAGCGGAGTTGCCGACGTGGTGTTTGGATCGCGCTTTCTCGGCGGCCCTCATCGCGTGCTCTATTTCTGGCATTATCTGGGCAACAAAGGACTGACTTTGCTGTCCAATATGTTCACGAATTTGAATCTCACCGACGTGTGGACTTGCTATAAGGTGTTTCGCCGCGAGGTTTTTGACGGGTTCGAGATTCAGGAAGCTCGTTTTGGATTTGAGCCGGAAGTCACCGCGAAAGTAGCCCGCGGAAAATGGCGGGTTTATGAGGTTCCGATTTCGTATTCGGGCCGCACGTATGAAGAGGGTAAGAAAATCGGCTTCCGGGATGTGCCGCGAAGCCTCTGGTGCGTCATAAAGTACGGACTATTCCGAAGCGGAATGAAATGAAGACAGGATTGGCAGCGCTGAAAAAGCTGAGCCGCGGCGAGAAGGCATTGATCGTTGTTTTTCTCGTTACCCTGCCGCTCGTCAATCCCTGGGTTCGCGGCGACGGCGTCGGCTATTACGCCTACGCGCGCGCCATGCTGATCGAGCATTCGCTGGACTTCCGGGACGATTGGAAATCCGCGAATCCAAGCTTCGCGTTGAGCCGCCTGGACGCCAACGGAAATATCCTGCCGGAAGATTACACTGTCACCGGGCATATCGAAAATCACTTCACCGTGGGCCCGGCCATCCTGTGGGCGCCTTTTTTGATCGCAGCCCATGCGGCGGTGCTTTTGGTGGATGCGCTTGGAGCACATATTCCGCCCGACGGATTCTCGTGGCCGTATCTCTATGCCATGGCGATCGGCACGGCGGTGTACGGATTCCTGGGACTTTGGATTTCGTTTCGATTGGCCCGGCGGTACTTCAGCGAATCAGCAGCAGTCATTGCTACCCTGGGAATTTGGTTCGCCAGTTCGCTGCCGGTGTACATGTATTTCAATCCATCGTGGTCGCATGCGCAATCGGCGTTCATGGTCGCGCTTTTTCTCTGGTGCTGGAATCAAACGCGCGAGAAGAGATCGCTACTGCAATGGATCGCGCTGGGATTGCTCACCGGACTTGCTCTCGATGTTTACTATCCCAATTTTGTGATTATGCTGTTGCCGGGATTAGAATCCTTGGCGGTTTACGCGGGATTGACGCCGCAGAAATTACCCGGAACTCGCGCGCGATTTGCGAGTGGAAACCTCTTGTATGGGGCCGGAGCCTTTGTCGGTTTTTTGCCCACGCTGATCACTCGTAAAATCATTTACGGCAGCGGCGTCGAAACCGGCTACGTCTCCGTATGGGATTGGGCCTGGCTGCATCCTCGTTTGCTTCCTGTGATGTTCTCGTCGGATCACGGAGTGCTTAGCTGGACTCCAATCGTTTTGTTCGCAGTGCTGGGTTTGTTCGTTGTGGTCCGCCGCGACAAACAGCTTGGCATCATTTTGCTCTGCGTGGTGGCCGCGTTCGAATATTTCATTGGCGCGTATCCCACCTGGGACGGGCTTTCGTCATATGGCAATCGCTTCTTCGTTTCGCTGACGGCCATTTTTGTGCTCGGTCTGGCCGGCGGAATCGAACTGCTCGAGGAAACCCTGAGCGCCTGGCGCGCGCGGGCCCTTGTGTGGGGCGCGACGGCCGCGCTGATCGTCTGGAATCTGGCATTCATTTATCAATGGGGAATGCATCTGGTGCCCGCGCGCGGACCAATTTCCTGGCATCAAATGGCGTACAACCAGTTCGCGGTGGTGCCCGAGAGGATCGCCTCGGACATCGGCCAATATTTTTCTCACCGAAGGCGTTTGATGAAGCACATCGAGACGATAGACTTGGACCAATTGAAACAGCAACACGCGCCGGACCGAAAAAAAGAGTAACGATGAAGAAATGTCGCGAAACGCGAATGTCCGTGCACCGGCGCTGCGGCATCCGGGCCTTTAGGGTAATCCGGAAATGATGGCGTTAATGCTTTGCCTGAAAGACAGCCTTTGCAAGGAACTGTGGGGCTATGCGCGCGCGTTTCAACGCCACGGCGTCGCGCTCGAGTGCCTTCCGGTCGGAACGCCTCTGAATTCCGATATTCGCAGCTTGCTCGGAAAATTGCCGGGGCGGCCCGATTTTGTCCTGCAGCCTGAATCGGATTTTAACTACTTGCCTGCCGGCCTGGTCCACCAGGAGATTCCCACAGTTTGCTTTCATTTCGATACTTACCACTCGTTGCGGCGGCGCATCCGTTGGTCCATGTTGTACGATGTTCCGGTCGTTTTCCATCCGCACTTCGCGGATGAGTATCGCCGGGCCGGACATCCGGAGCCGCTGACGCTGGCTCACGCCGCACAATTGGATTTCTACGGCGGCGCGGATCTCTCCGAACGAGAGCGCGTTTACGATGTCGGGTGGGTTGGACGCTTGAGCGGAGCGCCATACGACGCGCGACGGCGACTCCTCCCGCAACTTGCGGCGCAATTTGCGATGAACGAGTGGAAGCGCTCTTACTCCATCGAGGAGACTGCGGAGATCTACCGCCATTCGAAAATTATCGTGAATATCAGCCGCGACGATTACCCGCAGGACGCCAATATGCGCGTCTATGAAGCCATGGCGGCCGGCGCCCTGCTCATCACCGGCATGCCGACCGATCTTTCGGTCTTGGGATTCGTGGAGGGCCAGCATTTCATCGGCTATCGCGACGAATCGGAGATCCTTCCGGCGGTGCGGCGCTTCCTCGCGGACAAAGCCGCTCGAGAACACATCACCACGGCCGCGCGTCAACTGGTGCTTGATCATCATACGTACGATGCGCGCGTCAGCTCGCTGCTAGAGTTTATCGCCGCGAGCGCTGCGAAACTGAACGCGCCCGCACGGCATTGGCCGGAGACTAAGGTGCGCCTGACGTATCTGGACTACTACTCGGGGACATTTAGCATGGGGTGCGCGTACCAGGAATTTGGCTGGATCGCGCGACACAATCTGGTGGATGCAGTGGCGGGAGCGCTTGTTCTAGCGCGTGGGTGGGGGGCGCAGGCTCTCAATCGCTTACAAGCTTGGACTCCCCGGCGGCGACCGGGCGGCTCGAAAACTGATCGCGCAATCCCGGCGAATATTTCGCTCGGCCAGCCGAAGTGAAGTGAGGACACTTTGAAAATCTTGATCACCGGCGGATGCGGGTTTGTTGGGGCGCAACTGGCCGTGCATTTTCAGCAACGCGGGCACCGCGTGATCGCGGCGGACAATCTCGTTCGCCGCGGGAGTGAATTGAATTTGCCCCGATTTAAGCGCCACGGCATTGAGTTTTTTCATGTGGATGTGCGCAATGCCGAGGATCTTGCTGCGCTGCCGGGGGACATCGATCTGATTTTCGATGCGAGCGCGCAGCCTTCGGTGGTTACTGGGTATGCGAACCCGATTTTCGACATCACGAATAATGCGCTCGGGTTAATCCACGTTTTGGAGTTCGCCCGGCATCGAGATTGCCCGCTGATTTTTTGGAGCTCGAATCGTGTTTACAGCGCGGATAAAACGAACGCGCCTCCTCGCCGCACCACCGCGACTCGCTTGGCGTGGGACAAGGAAAAATACCTTGCCCAGTACGCCCCGAAATTGATTCCAGGCTTCGATCCCGATCATGGCGTTTCGGAGGAGTTCACGCTGGACGGCAACGAGCGAAGCATTTATGGCTTGAGCAAATTGATGGCGGATCTTGCCTGCCAGGAATATGCGGGCGCGTTCGGCGTGAAGACGGTGATCAATCGCTTCGGCGTGATCAGCGGCGAGGGACAATTCGGTAAGACCGATCAGGGCTGGGTCGCTTGGTGGGCCGTGGCGTTTCATTTCGGCTTGCCGCTGAAATATATCGGTTGGGAAGGCAAGCAGGTCCGCGACATTTTATTTATCGAAGATGTTTGCCGGCTGGTCGAATTGCAGATGGACAATCTCGACAAGTTGTCGGGCCAGGTTTTCAACGTGGGCGGAGGAGCTGCGAATTCTCTCTCGCTCGTCGAGGCCACCAACTTGCTTCGCGAGAAATTCGGACGCGATATTCCTATTGCCCATGAAAGCAAGCCACGCAAGGCCGACCAGTCGATTTACATGACCGACAACCGGAAAATCGAGCGCAGCGCTGGGATGGAAGCCGAAGATCGGCATTTCTGAAGGATATGACCGGATTCTGGCGTGGATTCGCGAGAACGAAGAATCGCTCCGCGTGCTTTACGGCAGCGAAGAGAAGGCGGCGTCGGGCGTCCGATGAAAATTCTCGTTACGGGTAGCAGCGGATTGATCGGCTCGGAGGCCGTCGAGCATTTCGACCGGCAGGGGCATACGGTTTTCGGCGTGGACAACAACATGCGTCGCGAGTTTTTTGGTCCGCCGGGGGATACGCACTGGAATCTTTCGCGACTGCAGCACGCCACGAAGCATTTCACGCATCACGACATCGACATACGCGATCGCGAACGCATCGCTTCGCTTTTTCGTGAGAACCGCTTCGATCGCATCATTCATTGCGCCGCCCAGCCTTCGCACGACAAGGCCGGCGAGATTCCGCTGGTGGATTTCGACGTGAATGCCGGCGGCACTTTGAATCTGCTGGAAGCGGCCCGTCAATTTTGCCCCGAGGCCGTATTTCTTTTCATGAGCACAAATAAGGTTTACGGCGACGCCCCAAATGAGTTGCCGCTCAACGAGCTGCCCACGCGCTACGATTATGCCGAGCCGGCCGATTACGAAGGCATCAGCGAATCGTGCCGCATCGATCGCTGCCTGCATTCGATTTTTGGCGCGTCGAAAGTCGCCGCCGACGTTATGGCGCAGGAGTATGGGCGCTACTTTGGCTTGCCCGTGGGAATCTTTCGCGGCGGGTGTCTGACCGGTCCGAATCACACTGGCGTCGAGCTCCACGGCTTCCTTTCCTATCTAGTCAAAGTCGCTTTCACCGGCCAAACCTACAATCTCTTTGGCTATAAGGGAAAACAGGTCCGCGACAATATTCACAGTCATGACGTGATTGCCGCCATGGAAGCTTTCGCAAAAAATCCGCGGCCGGGCGAAGTTTATAATCTTGGCGGAGGGCGCGCGAACAGCTTGTCCGTCCTCGAAGCGATCGCGCGCATCGAGGAACTCACCGGCCAGAAAATTAAGTGGGTGTATCGCGAGCAGGCGCGCAAAGGCGATCACATCTGTTACATCAGCGATCTGCGCAAGCTGGAATCGCATTTCCCTGGCTGGCGGATCACGCGAAGTCTCGACGATATTCTCAAAGAAATGGTGGCGGCCGAAAGGCAGCACGCGCAAAGCACGGGCGGCACCAATTGACGCGATAGAGCTTCGCGCCGCCCAGCCTCCGGCGCGCAAACTTGGGAGACACAGCGGCAATGCCGCATCCGAAAGTCACAGTTCTCATCGACACTTACAACCACGAACGCTTCGTGGAGCGCGCGATCACGAGCGTCATCGAACAGGATTTCCCGCCCTGACGAAATGGAAATTCTGGTGGTGGACGATGGCTCGACCGACGCGACGCCCGCCATCGTCAAGCGATTTGCGCCGCGCGTCACTTATATTCGCAAGGAAAATGGTGGGCAGGCTTCGGCTTTCAATCTTGGCATCCCGCAGGCTCGCGGCGAAATCATCGCCTTTCTCGACGGCGATGATTGGTGGCAACCCAACAAACTCAGCCAGATAGTGGAGGCGATGGAGAAAAATCCGCAAGCGGGAGTAATCGGCCACGGTATTTTCCAAATCGAGAGCGCCACAGGGAGCGGTTCCGCGCTTACGCCGCAAGAGCCCGGGTACTTCGACCTTCGAAGCGACGAAGGCGCGCGAAAGTTTCGTAACTTTATGTGTTTTCTTGGCACCAGCCGCGTCGCGATTCGTCGCAACCTGCTTGAAAAGGTTTTGCCGATTCCCGAAATGCTGGTGGTCGAAGCGGACGAATTTATGTCGGCTGTCGCCATCGCTCATGGCGGCGCCTATCTGCTCGCCGAGCCGCTCACTTATTACCGGCTGCACGATCAAAATCAATATCAGTTTCGCGGAGGCGACACCTCGCGCATGCGCCGCAAGATGAATTCGCTCGCGTCACTCGCGCGCGAACTTCCACCGCGACTTGTTGCCGCCGGAGTCCAGGCCAGCGCGGTGAAGATCATCATCGAGCCGCATCCATATCGCCGCGGCCCAGATGAAATTGATTCTCGATGGTGGAATGCCCTGGGAAACATATCGCATCGAGCGCGCGGCCTTTCGGCTGGCGTACAGAAAGACCACCGTCGGCTACCGAGCATGGAAGGAATTCGTGCTGGCGGTTACGCTATGCATGCCGCCGCGTTGGTTTTACCGTCTTCGCGATTGGTATGCCGAGCGAAATCTGCGGCGCTTCCGCGGGGCCGTCGGAGAACCCGTGCCTGCTGCGCCGATTCGCGACGTGCCCATCGAGCACCGCGGCGGATGAACAATTGTGCTTAGCCTCGGCATCAACTATTCGCAGATGCACGATTCTTCCGCGTGCATCGCGCGCGACGGCGAGACGCTGTTTGCTGTTGCCGAAGAGCGGCTGAGCCGCGAAAAGCACGACGCGCGATTCCCCATTCGGGCGATTCAAGCTTGCTTGGATTTCGCCGGCGTCAAGGCTTCGGAGCTTGATTTTGTCTGCTTCGGCTGGCAGCCACCGAGCGCCGCTTTTTTGCACGACCTGCGTGATTATTTCACCGGCACGCGCAGCTTCGGTTCGAACAATCTTCTGAACTCGACGCGGCACTTTGCCACCATGCACCGCCAAGGCGGCGGCGAGAAACCGTTCTTGCGGAATTTTGGTTCGACGAGGGCGCAGTTTCGATTTGTGGATCATCATCTCGCGCACGCCATCAGCGCTTATGCGTTTTCGGGATTCGATGATACCGCCGTGCTGGTGATCGATGGGCGCGGAGCTTGGGAGGCTACTTCGCTCTGGCGCGGGAGCGGCGGCCGGCTTGAGCACGTCTTCACCATTCCGTGGCCGAATTCACTCGGCCTGCTCTACGCGCAATTCACGCAATACCTCGGTTTTGCTCCGTATAGCGACGAGTGGAAGGTGATGGGACTAGCGCCGTACGGCGAGCCAGGCGTGAACCTCGCCGGATTCGTAAATCCGCACGACAATCCTTATCGCGTGAATACGAAGCGGCTGCTCGGCCGCGATTCGGCGCCGACGGCGGGCATCGAGGAACTTCTCGGGCCTTCGCGTGTGCCCGAGAGCGAAATCGGTGATCGCTATAAGAATGTTGCATATGCGATTCAGGACACTTGCGAAACTGCGATGTTTACGCTGGTTCGCGCAGCGGTGGAAAAAACAAAATCGCGAAATTTGTGTTTGGCCGGCGGCGTGGCCCTGAATTCCAAAGCCAACGGTAAAATTCTTGTATCCGGCCTAGTAGATCGACTCTTCGTTCAGCCTGCGGCCGGAGATGACGGCGTTTGCTTAGGCGCTGCACTTGCGCCGTATCTCGATGGCGGTGGAAAACTGCCGGTTCATCGCATGCGCCATGCTTACTTAGGCCCGGCCGCATCTGAATCCGACATCGCTCGCGCTCTCGAGACTTACAAAATTCGAAATATGCGTCTGAGCGATCCAGCTGCTGCGACGGCCGAGCTGCTCGCCGCCGGAAAAATCGTCGGATGGTACCAGGGCCGCATGGAATTCGGGCCGCGCGCGCTGGGAAGCCGCTCCATACTTGCCGATCCACGCGATCCGGAAATGAATGCACGCGTGAATAATGCGGTGAAATTTCGCGAATGGTGGCGGCCGTTTGCGCCGTCGATGCTGGCAGAAGCCGCGTCCGAGTATCTTGAGACGACGCCCGACTCGCCATTTATGATCGTGACTGCGCAAGTGCGGGCCGAAAAACGCAACGTGATTCCGTCGGTAACGCACGTTGACGGCAGCGCCCGCCCGCAAACCGTCGAGCAGGACGTGAATCCCCTTTATTACCGCCTGATACAGGAGTTCGCGCGGCGCACCGGCGTCCCGGTGATCATGAATACCTCATTCAACTTGCGCGGGGAGCCAATCGTTTGCACGCCGACCGACGCAATTCGCACGTTTTATAGCTCCGGGCTTGACGCACTCGTACTGGGCGACCGGCTGGTGGAAAAATAAATCTCAACATCCGGCTTGGCTACAATGGAATCGATGCCCGCGAAAGCAAGCGCACCTACGAAAATTCACGTGCTGCTCGGCCGACGCGATGAGCCCACCGACGGCGTCACCGATTATTGCCAGTTTCTCGGCGAGGCGCTCGCAGAGCGCAATGCGCATCTCGAAATCACCCGCGTTTCCTGGCTTGAGCAGGGCTGGCCGCAAGCTTTGGCCATGTTGCGACACGAGAGCAAGAATTGGCACGGCGAGTGGGCGTTGCTGCAATACACCGCGCTGGCCTGGTCGCGCCGCGGCCTGCCGCTTCACGCGCTGCGCGTCGCGCGAGTGCTCGAGCGCAATGGCGCACGGCTCGGCATCGTTTTTCACGATGCGACGAGCATGTATAGCCCGCGGCTGCTGGATCGCATGCGCTACCGCATCCAAGAGATGATCATGCGCCATCTCTACGATCACGCCGCCAAGAGCATTCTGACCGTGCCGCCCGAAACAATTTCGTGGCTTCCGTCAAATCCGTCGCGCGCGGCATACATTCCCATCGGCG
This sequence comes from uncultured Acidobacteriota bacterium, assembly GCA_963831955.1. GTDB lineage: Bacteria > Acidobacteriota > Terriglobia > Acidiferrales > UBA7541 > Palsa-147. The sequence goes on from CAWHSG010000001.1 coordinate 58,831, forward strand.
CAAACATTCCCGAGTCGCTGGAGCCGCGCGCTTACGATCCGCAGAACATGCCCCATACCATAGGCATATTCAGCGTGACGGGCGGCGACGATACCGGCGCGGAAGTCCGCGACATCAGCGTGGCAGCGAAGAAAGTAAAAGAAACCTTGGGGTCGGTGCGCCTAGAACTTTTCGGCCGAGGCGCAGAAAACGCGCAACAGCGACTCGAGAACGCCCTGGAAGGCAGCGGCGTCGCGCTGCGCGTGCGCGGAATTCTACCTGCCGCAGAAATTACGCGCACCCTGGCGTCCTGCGATGCCCTGCTTTGCGTTCGCGGACACTCGACTTCGCGGCGCGGCACCGCCATTGCCGGGGTCGCGTGCGGCTTGCCGGTGATCGGCTATGGCGAGCCTGGCAGCGATCCAGCGATCGATGCTGCGGGCGTGGCGCTTTCGCCCTGGCGCAACGCCGACGCGCTCGGCGATTCGCTGGTTCGCGTCCTGAGTGATGGAAAGCTATGGCAGCAGCTGCATCAGCGCAGCGTCAAAGCGCAGCGGGATTTTTTTTCGTGGACCGCGGTAGCCAATCGCTACGTGGACGCGCTCGGTCTCGAAGGAGCAACGTCGTGAAGGACGGCAAATACCGCGTCCTGCTTCTCTGCGAGCATCCGGTGCAATACAACACGATTCTTTGGAGTTTGCAGGCGCGGCATCCGAAACTCGACATTCTCGTCGCCTATTGCAGTTTGCGCGGTGCGCAGGCCGCGATACATACAGAGTTCGGCGTCGATGTGAAATGGGACGTTCCGCTGCTCGAGGGCTATCCCTGGAAATTGATTCCGCCGTCGAAGGCTGACGAAAATGGCAGCGGGCGTCCGGGATTTTTCTCGCAGGAACTTTCACGGCTGGTGCGCGACGGCGGATTCGATGCGATTTACGTCGGCGGCTATTACTTTCCGGAAGCGTGGCGCGTGCTGCTGGCCGCCAAGCGCTTGGGAATTCCATACATCCTTTCCACCGACGTGCACACGCTCGAAAGCCGCCGCGCACGAAATCCAATTACTCGCGCGATCAAAAAAGCTATGGTCGGTCGCATTTTTCGCATGGCCGGTGCCGTAAGCACCGGCTCGACCGGCGCCACAGCGTACGTGCAATCGCTCGGCGTGCCTGTGAACCGCATCATTCTCGGGCGCAATACCGTTGACAACGACTGGTGGACCGCGCGCGCCGCTGAAGTAGACCGCGCAGGGGTCCGCCGCTCGTGGAACATTCCCGCCGATGCGCCCGTGGCACTTTTTTGCGCCAAGTTGCAATCCTGGAAGCGTCCCGGCGATCTCCTCGAAGCATTTGCACGCGCGAATGTTGCGGGAAGCCATCTGGTGTTCGCCGGGGACGGTCCTCTGCATGGGGAGCTTGAGCAGCGCGCCAAATCGCTCGGTCTCACGGATCGCGTTCACTTTCTCGGCTTTGTGAATCAATCCGGCCTGCCCGCGGTTTATGTCGCTTCCGATTTACTCGTTTTGCCTTCGGATTACGAACCGTTTGGCTTGGTGGTGAACGAAGCCATGATCTGCGGCTGTCCCGCGGTGGTCAGCGATCGCGTCGGCGCAAAATACGATCTCGTCCGCGAAGGCATAACTGGCAGCGTTTTCCCCTGTGGCGAAGTGGAAGCGCTCGCTGGCACGATTCGCTCACTGCTTACCGATCGCACGCGTCTCGCGCGAATGAGCGCGGCCGCGAGAGAGCGCCTGAAATCGTGGACGCCCGAAATGAACGTGCAGGCGTTCGTCGAGACTGTTGAATCGGCGGTCCGGCGCAACTCGCGGGTCAAAAAAAAGGTACACTAGTCGCAGGCATCACGCGCCGGGAACGATCGATGTACGCGGTTCTGTGATGCGTTAAGGCCGGACGTCCAGCGCCGGAACTTGGGATTCAGGACAATCGAAACGCGAGTCATTCGAGAATGAATATTCTCATTTACACGGACGATTTCGCGCCGTCCATCGGCGGTGTGCAAACCATCACCGCGATACTGGCGCAAGGACTCGCGGATGCAACCACCCCGGGGAATGGCCAGCCCGCGGAGAAAAATGAAGTCACAGTCGTAACGCGAACGCCGGCCGGAACGATGGACGACAAGCGCCTCAGCTATCGCGTGGTGCGCTTTCCGGCTACCAGGCTGCTCTACCAGCTGATTCGCAGAGCCGACATCGTTCATATTTCCGGTCCCGCAATTCTCCCTATGGCGATTGGGTATATGTTGCGCAAGCCCGTGGTCGTCGAACACGACGGCTATCAGGCCGTTTGCCCGTTGGGAAATTACGTTCATCTGCCTGACCGCTCGCTATGTCCCGCGCATTTCCAAAATGGCGAGTATCTGGAGTGCTATCGCTGCCAGGCCGTGGAAATGAGCCGCACGAGAAGCATTCGCAACCTTGCGCTGATGTTTCCGAGGCGGTGGCTTTTGAAGCGTATCGCTGCCAACGTCGGCGCGAGCGATCACACCGGACGGCGCGTCGCGCTTCCTCGCACTCAGACGATTTACCATGGAATCGAAGACTCGCTCGCGGCTAAACCGGCGCCGGCGAGAGCCGCCTCGCCTGTACAATTCGCGTATCTCGGGCGCCTGATTCCCGAAAAAGGAGTCGATATTCTTCTTCACGCCGCGGCAATCTCGCAGAAGACCGGCCGCGATTTTCGCCTTCGCATTATCGGCGATGGCCCGCAACGCGATGCACTCGAGAAGCTCGCGGCCGAGTTGTCTCTCGAGAAGCGGGTGGAGTTTCTCGGCTATCGTACGGGCGACCAGCTTATTGAAGCGCTCGAAACCGTATCCGTGAGCGTGATTCCCTCGCGCTGGGAGGAAGCCTGCCCGCTTACCGCGATCGAACAGATGACGCGTGGCCTGGTGATCATCGCCTCCGAGCTGGGCGGCACTGCGGAAGTTGTTGGCGACGTGGGGCTGAAGTTTCCGGCGGATGACGTCAATGCTCTCGCCGCTCGTATGTCGTGGGTGATCGACAATCCCGAGCAGATTCGTTCGCTCGGCGATGCTGCGCGGCGTCGCGCACTCGATGTTTTCAGTAAAGAGCAAATGATGCACCGGCATCTGCAGCTTTACGGTCAATTCGTGCACCCCGGCGGTGCCGTGCATGAATGAGTTGCAGAAGCTGATCGTCTGGACCGGGCGCCTCGTTCCGCTCAGCGTGCGCGAGCGGATCATCGGCGATGGTTACCGGCCGTCGTGGATCTCGACAGCCATCCACTCGGTCCTTAATCGCGCGTCTGGCGAAAAATACCCGATACTCGAGTGCGGCGGTTTCCTCGCCGGCTATCGCATGAAACTCGAATGGGCTCGTTTCCGCTGCTTCAGCTACGGAAGCTGGGAGCCTGAACTCGTCGCGTTCGTGGCCAAGAAAGTCCAGCCCGGATTCCGTGTGGTGGACATCGGCGCTCACATTGGCTATTACACGCTGCTGCTCTCGCACCTCGTCGGCGCGAATGGCCGCGTTTTTTCGTTTGAGCCGGTTCCCACAAACTTCGAATTCCTCTCCGAAAACGTGCGCTTGAATCATTGCGCAAACGTCGAGCTTCTCAATCGCGCCGTCGTGGATGTGCATCAGCAAATCCACTTTGACCTTCGCGAGGGCGATCCCCTTCCCATTGACGTTTCTTTTGCGGATCCGAACAGCCGCGGCAATCTGGTGGTCGAAGGCGTTTCGCTCGACGAATGTTTCCTCGCGCGCCCCGAGAAAATTGATTTCGTGAAGGTGGATGCGGAAAGCGCTGAAGACAAAGTGCTCGATGGCGCACGCGGCCTCATCGCGCGCGATCATCCCAGCATTTTGATGGAAGTGCATCATTTCGACGGCAATCTCGAAACGCGCGTCACTCCAGCGAAACTTCGCGAACTCGGTTACCGCGTCGAGCAGCTCGATCGCGGGCCGCTGGTTTCGCATTTCTGGGCAGAATGGCTGGAGCCGAATTGATTTGCACGGCGGTCCGCAGACACCTTCATGAAGTCTTTTTCCGCTGGCGTCCCTGCCGGCATCTTGCGACGACTTAACAAGCCACCGGCAAATATCAGGAGCGGAATACCGCGATCAATCAACGCATTGAATTAAAAATGCAGTCCGCTCGTAACCGACGTCCTTGCAGCCTTGTGCGCTCGCAAGATGCCGGCAGGGACGCCCTTCGGAAACGCTCACGGCAAATCAGCGCTGCAACAGCCTACTGCGGGCCCGGAAGGTTTTTCAGGAAATGCGTGGCGCCCAGAAATGCTGCGAAGAGCCAGCCGTTGTAGCCTAAATGAAATAAGTAGCTGGCGAGGACTGTCCCACTTTTCGCCCGCACGAAAGTGAAGACGATTCCGACAACCACCAGCAGGGCAATCTGCGCCCAGGCACCCCAAAGTTGCGGGCCATGGAGCAGGCCGAAAATAATGCCGGTGAAGATGATGCTGCCGGCGATTCCGAAGGAGCGCGCCCCAACGGGATAGACGAAGCCACGAAAAATCGTCTCCTCGACGAATGGGGCAAGCGTCACTCCTAAAATCAAAAACAGCGATGCGCTCAGGCGATCGTGCCAGAAGATTTCGATGGGCATGCCGTGCGGCTGGCCCGCGGCTTTCGAGGCGAAGCCGATAAGGACAGCAAATACACAACCGCACGCCACGTAAATCGGCGCGCCGAAACGCGGACGTGAATCGCCGGAACGCAGCGGGCGCCAGCCGAGCGCATGCCAAAATCTCTCGCCCGGCGCGCGATTCAGGAATAGGTAGAGAAAACCCAGCTGCGCGATCGATACGATCAGCGTGGCAATCACGCCGAAAAGAGCTTTAACGCGCGCGGAATTCTGCAGCGTGTCAACGGATTGGCCGGCGGCAATGAAAATAATTACGACCACGAGAGCGACACCGAAGTACAAGCCGATCGAGGCCAGCACAAAAATCAAAATCTCCCTCCAGCCCCAGAGCGTGCGGAGGTCTTCGGGGAATTGCAGCAGCTGCAATTCTTGGGGAGTCGGAGCCAGCGGGGCGCCAATGACCGGCGTCGGCTGCTCAGAGGGCGGGGTGGAGTCGGAGCCGGACATTTCAGCGCTTGGCCTTTCTGCGATCGGCTTCAACCAGTGCCGCTGCAAGCAGAGGCATGAGGATTTCGTGATGGCCGGTGATGGCGATTCCCTTCGAACGGGCGCTGCGCGTGCCGCGGGCTGTAGGGCGTTTCACCACATTTTGCATGGGGCGGTAGTGCTGGATGAAATCGAAATTGGCGGTGGTGATCGGCACGAGTGCCGTGCCTAGATTGCGGGCCACCGTCACGGCTTTTAAGAAAATTTCCGGCAACATCACCGCCGAACCCCAATTTAGATAGACGCCGCCGGGCTGCATTTGTTGCACCAGCGTGCAGAAGAGGCGGAAATCGCGATGCGTGGCAGCGCCGAGCGCTTCGCCGGATGCGGCGCGGTGCATGTGCGGAATGTCGGTGCCAATGGCGAGATGCACGGTGACCGGAATGCGCGCGCGATACGCGTTTACAAGCACGCTGGCTTCGGGGTACTTCGCGCGCAGCAATTGATTGCTGAGAAGTTTGCCCGTCGCTTCGCCAAGGCCGATGCCGCTGCGTTGCGCACCGACGGCCGCTTCATTCAAATATAGACCGGTTTCCTGCGCCATACCAAATTTCCCATAACCGAGACCAGATTCGACATCTTCTGATGTGCCGCCAACGAGCGCGATCTCGAAATCGTGAACGAGCGCGGCGCCGTTCATGGCGATGCCGGAGACGAATCCGCGGTGCATGAGATCTATCAAGATTGGCCCGAGACCAACTTTTATGACGTGGCCGCCGATGCCCCAGAGAATCGCACTGCGTTGGCGGCGCGCCGCCAGAATCGCGTCGCGAATCGCGCGGAAATCCTCGGCAGCGAGGATGCGCGGCAGCGAATCGATAAATTCGTCTATTTTTGCGCCGCGTTTGTGCGGCTTGGCGAATTGTCCGATGTGAACTTTGCTGGGCCGTTCGGCGAGCGAATAGGTACGGATGCCGCCGAGTTCGATCGGCGCGACGCCGTAGCGGCTATTCGTCGGCGGGCGTTTCGATTTAATAGCCAGATGCAATTCCCCAATGCAGAAGTCCCGGCGACTTTAAAGGAGATTCCGCACGGGCGCAAGGCGGCGTGCGCGGCGATTTACGTCCGTCGCAGAGCGGGGGCCAGCACCTGGCCGGTGTAAGATTTTCTCACCCGGGCTACCTGTTCGGGCGTACCCTGGGCGACGATGCGTCCGCCTTCTGCGCCGCCCTCGGGTCCTAGATCGATGATCCAGTCGGCTTGTTTGATCACGTCGAGGTGGTGCTCGATGATCAGCACAGTGTTGCCGAGATCGACCAGGCGATTCAGGACGTCGAGAAGCTTTTTCACATCGTCAAAATGCAGGCCTGTGGTTGGCTCGTCAAGAATATAGAGCGTGCGGCCGGTTTGGCGGCGCGAAAGTTCGCGGGCTAACTTCGTTCGTTGGGCTTCGCCGCCGGAAAGAGTCGTCGCGGATTGGCCGAGTTGCACGTAGCCGAGGCCAACGTCCACCATCGTCTCGAGCTTTTGCTTGATCTGCGGAATATTTTCCAGCAGGTGAAACGCTTCCTCGATGGGCATGTCGAGAATATCGGAGATCGAATAGCCCTTGTAGCGGACGGAAAGCGTTTCGGAATTGTAGCGGCGTCCGCGGCAAACCTCGCAGGTCACGTAAACATCCGGTAGAAAATTCATTTCGATGCGCCGCAAGCCATCGCCCTGGCAGGCTTCGCAGCGTCCGCCTTTCACGTTGAAACTGAAACGGCCTGGACGGTAGCCGCGCTCGCGCGATTCGGGAAGTATGGCGAAAAGTTCGCGGATCGGGGCGAAAACGCCGGTATAGGTGGCGGGATTCGAGCGCGGCGTCCGCCCGATGGGGTCTTGATCGATTTGGACGACTTTGTCGAGATGCTCCAGGCCGGTGATGGTCCGATGCAGGCCGGGTTTTTCCATCGAGCGGTAAAATTTCTGCGCCAGCGCTTTGTAGAGGATGTCGTTGATCAGCGTCGATTTTCCGGAGCCGGAGACGCCGGTGATTAAAATCAAAGTGCCCAGCGGAAACACGACGTCGATGTTCTTCAGATTGTTCGCATGCGCACCGAGAATGGTGAGCGCCGCGCCGTTTGACGGGCGGCGCTTCACCGGAACCGGAATGTGCGTGAGGCCAGCGAGATATTGTCCCGTGAGCGAGCGCGGATTTGTCGCGATTTCAGCGGGAGTGCCGATGGCGACGAGTTCGCCGCCGGCCTTTCCCGCGCCGGGGCCAAGATCGACAACATAATTGGCGCGGCGCATAGTTTCTTCGTCGTGCTCGACGACGAGGACGGTATTGCCGAGATCGCGCAGCGTTTCTAGCGTGGCAAGTAAGCGGCCATTGTCGCGCGCGTGCAGACCGATCGAGGGCTCATCGAGAACATAAAGAACACCGCGCAGGCGCGAGCCGATTTGCGTGGCCAGGCGGATGCGTTGCGCTTCGCCGCCGGAGAGCGTGGCGGCCGAACGATCGAGAGTGAGATAGCCGAGACCCACATTGAGAAGAAAATCGAGGCGCTCGGACACTTCTTTGAGCGGGCGCTCGGCGATGGTGCGTTGCCGCGCAGTCAGTTTTGGGAGAATGCGATCCACGGTGGCGCGCTCATCGCTAAGAGCGAGGCTGGTGAAATCGGCGATGGAAAGGCCGGCGATTTTTACGGCGAGGCTTTCGGGGCGCAGCCGTTTGCCACCGCATGCGGAGCAGAGCGATGGCGACATGTACTGCGTAAGCCATTCGCGGTAATTATCGGAATTCGAATCGACGAGATTGCTTTCGAGATGCTGCAGCACGCCCTGAAAATGCAGTCCCTTCTCGCTGCCGCCGTTTGCAGGATTGCCGTTGAGAATCAAATTTTGCACTTTGCGTGAAAATTTATCGAAGGGCGTATCGAGATCGAACCCGAAGGCAACCGAGGCAATCTTCAGCGAGCGCTGCAAGTATTGCGAAGCCGATCCGGGGCCCAGCCCGCCATCGAAAAGCGGCTTTGACCAATCCACAATCACGCGCGCGGGATCGAATTCATATTTCGAGCCGAGCCCGTGACATTCAGGGCAAGCGCCGTACGGCGAATTGAAGCTGAAAGAACGCGGCTCGGGCAGAGGCACCGAAATTCCGCAATCCGGGCAGGCGAGTTTTTCGGAGTAAACGTGCTCTTCGCCGCCCACCACGGCGATGGTGACCAAGCCATCCGTGAGCTTTAGCGCTGTCTCGATGGATTTCTCGAGGCGATCGGTGATGCCATTTTTCAGCAGCAGTCGATCGACGACAATTTCAATCGTATGATTTTTACGGCGATCGAGAGGGATGGGCTCGTCGAGGCTCTTGAGTTCACCATCCACGCGAGCGCGGATGAAACCGGCCTTCGCAAACTTCTCGAATTCTTTTTTGTACTCGCCCTTCCGCCCGCGCACCACCGGCGCCAGCACCATCACGCGATCGTCGGGCTTAAGCGCCAGGACGGTCTGCACAATTTGCTCGGTGGATTGCCGCGCGATGGCATTGCCACACTTGGGGCAATGCGGCGTGCCAATCGCGCTCCAAATCACGCGCAGGTAATCGTAAATCTCGGTGATAGTGCCAACCGTGGAGCGCGGCGACCGGGTGGTGGTCTTCTGTTCGATGGCGATCGAGGGCGAAAGGCCTTCGACCGCGTCCACATCCGGCCGCTCCATTTGATCCAGAAATTGCCGCGCATACGCCGAGAGCGATTCGACGTAGCGCCGCTGACCCTCGGCATAAAGCGTGTCGAACGCCAGCGAGGATTTGCCCGAGCCCGAAAGTCCCGTGATTACCGTCAGCGTGTTGCGCGGGATTTCGAGCGAGATGTTCTTCAGGTTGTGCTGGCGTGCGCCGCGAATGACGATGTTCTTCAGGCCCATGGGAAAAGCCGCCGCATACAGAGCGGCGGGACATACAGCGGGCACAATGCGCCCAGCGTAATCCTTCAAGATAGCAGGTGCGTCAAGTGCGGGTCAAACGGAGGCCGTCTGATGGAATTTCTCAACGAGCTTTCTGGGCGCGGTATTGACCCAGGCGGCGATCAGCGCGCGGCGCACGACGGGTTTCTTCGCGGCGCTCAAATGTACGTACGTAGCGCCACGGAGGCCCCACGCGCCTTGCGCGGGCTTGAATGCCATAGGAGCTTCCTTTATGAACTCGGCTTGCTGATCGGGCCAGAGTTTCACCATGCCCCAACCCTTGCTGGGGGCGTCAAGAGTGGCGAAAATCTTGCCGCCTACCCTGAAATCGGGATGGTCCATGTGCGCGCTTTCTATTGATTCTGGGAGGCTTAGCGCGATTTGTCGGAAATCTTTGGCGGTCATGTGGGCTTCATCTGCATACGCTAGATAAGATGCCGGGCAGAAGCCGCGCCGCTACGAAACCATGGCTCTTCGCCGCTTTGCAAGGTGCTCACGATAGCATATTGTTGCGAGGCTCGAGCCTTCGACGGCTCGTGGGCGGCGACTTTTTACTAGGCGCGTGTCAAAATTTCCCGGCTGTGGATATCTAACTCTTGTAAATTCATAAAGATACGTTTGGCCTTTCGACTGCACCCTAAGAAAGCGTCAGGGGGAAGGAAAGTCGAGGATCCCTTCGGGGATTGAGGGCTGGGCCGGCTTCCTTCCCCTTGCATTTTTCCGCTGAGAGTACTTCCCACAGTTAAACCCCGTAAGACTGCTCCCCACCGCACCTACTCTAAACCTCGGTTCGATCACGTCGTCGGCGGAGATTGCGTACCCCTGCCCAGCGCACTAGCCAGAGGCAATGCGGGAATTGGACCGCGCGAGCTATCGTCGCAGTCGCCGGAAGATTTGGCTGGGGCGGAAGGATTCGAACCTTCACCGTCCGCATTAACAGTGCGGTGTCCTACCGGTTGGACCACGCCCCAAACCGGATGAATTCTAGCACGCGGGCGTTGCCGTTTTCGCAGATAGGATGAAGCACGCGATAAATTTTTATGGCTCGACGTGAGTCCGTGAACGAGTTTTGCGCTCGCCGGGTTAGATGCTCGCCGGATGCCGGCAGAGATGTCCGCGCTACTTCTGGTCCTTAATTATTGGGTAGCCGGATTCGGTCCAGCCGCGCCATCCCCCGTCCATGGAGATTACGTTGGTGTAGCCCATCTTCTGGAGATTGTCGGCGGCCAGCGCGGAACGGAAACCGCCGCCGCAATAGAGGACCACAGGCGCGTTCCGATCGGGGACGGCTTTTTCGATGTCGCGCTCGATTACGCCTTTGCCCAGATGGATGGCGCCAGGTATGTGGCCGTTGGCCCATTCGAGATCTTCGCGCGTGTCCACTAGAATTAATTTCTCGCCGGAGTCGATGCGTTTTTTGATTTCGCGATAGTCCACTTCTTTGACGCGGCTCTTGGCGTCTTTCACGAGATTGAGGAATCCCTCTGAGTGCTGCATAGTTTTAGCCCCCCGGGTCGTAAATTCGCCTCCAAATATTTTAGCGCGTAGCCGAATCGGCGAATACCTTTACTGTGACTTGCCCGTCGGAGCGGACGGTGGCGCGGAGCATACCGTTGGAATTGAAGGGCGCGGCTATGTTGCCCTGGCGATCGATGCCAATGATGCCGCCTTCGCCTTTTTGCGCGACGAGCTCTTTCATCACTACGTCGTCCGCAGCTTGCTCCAGCGAGACGTGAAGATAGCGCACGCGGGCGCAAATGTCGGATGCGACTGTATTGCGAATGTAGAATTCGCCCTCTCCAGTGCCGGAAATCGCGCAACTATCATTATTGGCGTAAGTGCCGGCGCCGATGATCGGCGAATCTCCGACGCGTCCTGGCATTTTGAACGGTGTCCCGCCGGTGGAGGTGCCTGCGGCGAGATTGCCGGCTTGATCGAGCGCAACGGCGCCGACAGTGCCGTAAACTTTGCGCTCGTTGCCCGCGAGCTGCGCGGATTTATTCTTTTCTTTGGCTTTCACTTCCTGATAGAGCTTCCAGTAACGTTCGTTGTAAAAATAAAACGGAGAGACGAGTTCGATGCCTTGCGATTTTGCGAATTGCTCGGCGCCATTGCCGACGATCATCACATGCGGCGTTTTTTCCATCACCAGGCGTGCGAGGCTGATGGGATTCGCGATGTGCTTCACCGAAGCAACTGAGCCGGCCGCAAGCGTGCGGCCGTTCATGATTGCCGAGTCGAGTTCGGGAATGCCGTCGCGATCGTAGTAGGCGCCGCGGCCGGCATCGAACAATCCGGAGTCTTCCATCACGCGGAGCGTGGCTTCAACGGCATCGAGGCTCGAGCCGCCGCCGGCAAGAATTTTGTAGCCCGTCTCGGCGGCTTTATTGATGGCTGCTTTGTCGACATCGAGTTTCTCGGGCGATTCATCCTTCCAATTTCCCGCTCCGCCGTGCACGACCAGCACGAATTTTTCTTCGAGGCCAGGCAATGCGTCTGCGTGGCGAAACGCTCCGCCAATTGCGCCGATGCTTATGGCGAGCAAAATTGTGAGGATAATCGAGCGGGAGGATTTCATGTGTGGCTCCTAAAAACGATTTCGTTACGGGGACTTTGTAGCACAGCCACTCCTGGCTGTGTTGGTTTTTAGCCTAGCGGTGCCGCGATTCGATGGGTGCGGAAAACACATACAGGAGTGCCTGTGCTACTCCATGTCGCGCCAATTGGGGCCGACGCAGATCTCCACAACCAGAGGGACCCTCATCTCCTGAACATTTTCCATGGATTGCTTCACTAGCTTCTTCAGGCGCGGCATTTCTTTTTCCGGGCCTTCAAAAAGAAGTTCGTCGTGAACTTGCAAAATCATTTTTGACTCGAAGCCCTCGGCCGGCAGACGGCGATCGATATCGATCATCGCGATTTTGATTAGATCGGCGGCGGTGCCTTGCAGCGGCGTATTCATGGCGGTACGTTCGGCGAAATTTCTTAGATTGGGCTGCGGCGAAGTGATTTCAGGGATGGGGCGGATGCGTCCGTGAAGCGTGCGCGTGTAGCCGTTGATTCGCGTTTCGGCGATCTGGCGATCGAGCCACGCTTTTACGCCGCTGTAACGCTCGAAATACGCGGCGATGAATCTTGCGGCTTCTTTTTGCTCGATATTGAGATTGCGCGCCAGACCGAAGGCCGAGAGGCCGTAGATGATGCCGAAATTTATGACTTTTGCGGCGCGGCGATGCTCGCCGGTCTGCGCGAAGGGCGCCACACCGAAAACTTCCTGCGCGGTGCGCGAATGAATGTCTTCGCCGCGGCGGAAAGCGTCGGTCAGGACGGGATCTTCTGAGAAATGTGCGAGCAGACGCAGCTCGATTTGCGAATAATCGGCGGAGAGCAGCAGGTTGCCCTTATCGGCGGCGAATGCGGCGCGAATTTCGCGGCCCAACTCGGTTCGAATGGGAATATTTTGCAAATTCGGATTGGACGAGCTGAGCCGGCCGGTGGCCGTGCCAGTTTGGTCGAAGCGCGTGTGAACGCGACCGGTCCGCGGATCGATCAGTTCGGGAAGAACATCGGCGTAGGTGGACTTGAGCTTGGAGATTTCGCGGTAGTCCATTACTTTTTGCGGCAGCTCGTGCACACGCGCGAGTTCTTCGAGAACTTCGGCGGCGGTGGAGCGTGGCTTGGCCCGCACGCGGCGCGGCATAGGCAGATTCAGCTTATCGAAGAGGACTTCGGCGAGTTGTTGTGGCGAGCTGATTTTAAATTCGGTCCCGGCCAGCTTGAAGATTTGCTTTTCGAGTGCTGCGAGCTCGCTGACGGCGCGCTTCGAAATCGCGCCCAGAGCTTTCGGCTCGACGCGCACGCCGTGGCTCTCCATGCGCGCGAGCACGGACGCGAGCGGCAGATCGATTTTCTCGTAAAGCTCGAAAAGACCTTGCTTCTCGACTTCGGCGCGCAAAACGGGCGCGAGCCGGAATAGAAAATCCGCTCTCTCGCCGGGTGCACCGGAGAGCGTTTGATTCAAGTGCCGGAGAACCACCTCGGGAAATGCGTGATTCGCGGTGGTTGGACGCAGCAGGTAAGAATAAAGGATCGTCGCATCGCGAACACCGGCGAGCGGCGAAGCGCTCGTGGCCGGCGCAGTGGATGCCCCAGCCTTCTTTTTGCCTTTGGCCGGCGCGGATTTCTTCTCCGGCGCCACCTCGCTCAGCGTCACCAGCTCGAAAATTTTCGGATCGTGGACGATCTTCGGTAGCTTGGGATTGGATCGCCATTCGGCGATTGCAGCGAAGGTTTCTCCAGCCTCGTCAACTTGAGCGGAACTGCCCTGGCCCGCGGCCGTTGAGAATTCGATCGACGAAACCGGGCTGCCGTAACCCGGCTCGACATCATCTTCCGGAATGAGTTCGGCCCATGCGGCCAAAGCCTTTTCGCGCGAGGCATTTTCCTTCAGATAGCTACCGATCTCTTTAGCTGTTCCGAGTACTTTGTAATCAGTCGGCTGAGAGGATTGCGCGGCCGGATCCGGCGCCAAGTCGCGCATCATCGAAGTGAAGCCAAGCTCAGTAAAAAGAGTGCGCAGCGCGGCTTCATCCGGCGATGCGATTTTCAGCGCGTTCAGATCGAGCGGAACGGGCGCATCCGTCGGAATCGTTGCGAGCTGCTTGCTGAGGCGCACGAATTCCGCGTTTTTCTCGAGCGCCTCGCGATAGCTAGCGCGCTTCACTTCGCTGGCGCGGCGCAGAACTTCCTCCGCGCTGCCGTATTCCTGAATGAGCTGCCGCGCTCCGACATCGCCGATTCCGGGCTTGCGCCGCTCGCCCGGCGGCCGCTTATCGTTAGGATCGCGCGCGCCCGGAATGTTGTCGATGGTGTCGCCCATCAGCGCCATCACGTCGGGCACTTTCGCCGGCGGCACTCCCATTAGATCTAAGACTTTCGCCTCGTCGATGATCAGATCAGCTTTCGCGGGATTAAGCAGGCGAACGCGTCCGCCGACGAGCTGCATGAGATCTTTGTCGCTGGTGACTATCATCACATCGAGCTTCTTTTCCACGGCCTGGCGCGCGAGCGTGCCGATCACGTCGTCGGCTTCATAGCCCGCATATTCAAGAATGGGCAGACGCATAGCTTCGCAATAACGGCGCACGTAAGGGAGTTGCAGCGAAAGATCTTCGGGCATGGGAGGGCGCTGCGCCTTATATTGCGCGAAGAGCTTGTCGCGGAAAGTAGGTGCAGACACGTCGTAAACGACGGCCAGGTAATCGGGCTTTTGTTCGCGCAGCAGTCGCTTGACCATATTCGCGAAGAGGAACGGAACGTTCGTAGGAATGCCGTTCGGGCCGCGCAGGCGTTGCGGCATGGGCGCGTAGAAGGCGCGAAAGATGTAACCCATCGCGTCAATCAAATACAATCGAGGGGTGGAAGTTTGAGACGGACTCATTTTGAATCGGCGGAGACATGAGTATAACAGAAAGAAAAAGTAGGGCCGAATCGCCCGCGGCGATTCAAAGCTAAATTATTGCGATGGAACTGATGCCGTGGTTGTCGGAGTGGCTTTTAGATCGCTTAGGTCGGACTGAACTTTAGCCCACTCCTTCGGCTTCTTTTTTGTGGCGAATGGCACCGAGGCATCGGCGTAGTAGCTCAGAATGTTGGCGCGTAATTCCGGCGACATGTTTTTGAATTGTGTCTTCCTCAACCGATCCAGTAGGTCCGCGTACGCTTTGTCTGCCAGCGAATACTTCCCCGGCACGACCGGCCCGCCCGTATCGAAATTCGTGTTGACGATGTCCGGCTCGCCGTTCGGAATGAGCTTCAATTCGCGGGAAAAGCTATCCTCAGCGGCATTGAAGCTCGCCATGAACATTGTTTCAGTCTGCGGCGTGGGCGTCTTGAATTGCAAGGTCCTGAGCGGGCCGATCTTTGGAAGGATGCGAATCACAAACGCCAGAAATTTCTCGCCGAAGCCCGGCTTTTCATATTTCGCTCCCCAATTTTTATTGAAGCTGGCGCGGGACATGTGGTACAGGAATTTTTGCCGCGTGAGAGTCGGATCGTCTTTGGCGATGTCGTCCTTTTTGAGCTGCCACGCGACCTTGGTCGCCCGGGGAATCAGCGTACTCACGTCATAGCGATAGGAATTGATGGAGCTATCGAGATCCTTGAACAGCGAATCGAGCGGGATGCCGTAGGTTTCCTCAAACGCGCGCTGAAGCAAAGGCTTGGCCACTTCGAAGCCGATGAAATCGTGATAGGCATCGGGGGCGTAACGCTGGTGCGCCACTTCGAGCACATCGAAACCGAATTCAGTTTTCAGATGAGCTTCAGGATTCTCGGCGTAGGTGACCACGTCGCCGTACTTTTTCTGCAGGCTGGGATAGAGGATCGGCACCGCACGATTCACGGCGATCGAGTGGCCGTCATTGTCAGCCGAATAGTGCGCCAGCGAGCCAAGCGCAAACGCAAAATCATTCAGATTCTGCGAATCCCGCAGCAGCGCCCGGATAAAATCGGCGCTGCGAATGTAGTGCACCGTGTCGCTGAATTCGTGGCTGCCGTGCGGGTAATAGCCAAGATCCTGGATGATCGCGCCGCCGTAAGCATAGCCGTGCGCGGTGCGCAGTTCGTCGTGCGTTGCGTTCGGATACCGCGCGAGAAGCAGCGGGCGAATTCCCTGTTCCCACGCCGAATCGACGATCGCTTCATGAGCGAGCACCGCGTAGGCTTCCGTGCGCGCCGGACAGATTGCCAGCAGCAGCAAAATGATGCAGACGACGGAGGTGAGTCGGCGAGTCATGATTTGCGCTAGCGAACATTCGATGCGCCGGCGCAGACCGGCGTGACGTGTGCGCCGCAAAGCTAGAGTGTCGCTTAGGAACGCCGCACTCGTTGAAGTGTTCGCTTGACGGCTCGCTGGTTGCGTCTCAAAATGCTGGACATTCTGGGTGTTGTTTATGGGGAGCGTCAGTTCCGGCGCTTTTGGCAGACCGGTTAAATGCCGGCGGGGGCTTCTTGGTGTCCGCGAAAATTAGGAGGTTGATGATGCGAGCATTTGGGTTGTGGTGTGCGCGCGCCGTGGCGTTCTTGGCGGGGATCCTTGCGGTGGCGAGTTTTGCAGCGCCCGGATGGGGTCAGACTTTTCGCGGCACGATTTTGGGCACGGTGACGGATTCAAGCGGCGCTGCAATTGTTGGTGCGAAGGCAACGGTTCACAATGTGGACACGGGCGTCGATCGAATCACGGAGACGACCGCGGATGGCAGCTACCTAATGCCAGAGCTGCCGGTAGGGACGTATGACGTCACAGTCGAAATGTCGGGCTTCCAAAAGGCCAAGGTAACCGGCGTGGCGGTTTCTGCTGCCGCCGAGCGGCGGGTGGACATATTGCTTAAGCCTGGCCAGCTCAGCCAACAAGTGGTGGTTACGGCCGAGTCGGTACCCGTCGTGGAAACCTCTAGCGACACGCTCGGTGGCTCTTTTGAGAGTCAAGCTGTGGAGAACTTGCCGATTAATGGGCGCGATTACACCAAAATGCTGGTCTTAGTTCCCGGCGCGACGGGCGAGCCCAACGGCGGCGGCGATTCTCCGGGCTCCTACGGACAGTTCAGCGTAAATGGAAGCCGCGGCCGCGCAAACAATTTCCTCCTCGATGGAACCGATATGAACGACGGCTACCGGAACCTGCCGGCCATCAACCAGGGCGGCGTTTTCGGCACGCCGGGAACGATCCTTCCCGAAGATTCCATCCAGGAATTGAGTGTGCTTTCGAACACGGAGGCGGAGTTCGGGCGAAATTCGGGGTCAGTGGTCAACATTATTACGAAGAGCGGAACCAATCAATTCCACGGCAGCGCATTCGAAGACTTCAGGAACGCGGTGCTGAACGCGCGGAACTTTTTCAACGATGTCGGCCAGCCAAAAGATGCATTCAGGAACAACCAGTTCGGTGGAACGTTGGGAGGGCCCATCTTCAAGGACAAGCTCTTCTTCTACGGTTCTTATGAGGGCCAGCGTGAAGGGATGGCCATCACTTCGCTCAATGACGTTCCAACATTAAATGATGGAATCCTCAACGATCCGAACGATTACACACAAGCGATCGCGGCTTTGGGGGGCACTGCCGTGCCCTGCACAACTACGGTGATCGCGTGCATTGACGCGAACTCTAACGTGATCAATCCCACGATTTTGAACCTCTACAATTTGTGCAACAGCAATGGCCATTGCTCGGGTTTCAACAATGTCTGGCCCACAACATCTGCAATCGGCGGCCCCGCGACGAATAATCTGGACAGCGCGATTGTGAAGATTGATTACAACCTGAACACCAACAATCAGATTTCCGGCCGCTACTTCTTCGGAAACAGCCATCAGAGCTTCCCGCTGGGTGTGGGAGGAGGCAACAACCTCCCGAACACCAATACAAACGCGCCGATCAGGACGCAGTTGGTGTCTTTAAGCTGGGTGAAAACCGTTTCGCCAGAGAAAGTGAACGAAGCGCGCTTCGGTTGGAACCGCTATCGTAACGGATTTTACCCTCAAGACGCCTCGATTTTCGGCGATCCCAATGTGTCGCTGGGGATTAATACGCTGGATCTTCTCGGCCCGAACACAGCACTGCCTCGGGATTTTGGACTGCCCACAATCGAAGTGGGCGGTCTCGCGAGCCTTGGCTCGTCGGGATTTTCCAATCCGCGCGACCGCGTGGACTCCAACTATCAACTCTTCGACAATTTCTCATGGAAAATAAACCGGCATGACGTCAAGTTTGGCGGTGAGTACCGCCGGACAACCGTGAACTCGTTCAATGATCTCCTGGCGCGCGGCGAGCTCGATTTCAACAGCCTGGCGGAGTTTCTGGGAGGCGGTCTGGACGGCGGGACCGAAAACTTCGGGAACACGTCGCGCGATGCCCACCAGAACTTCTTGGCTTTTTACATCCAGGACGGCTATCACGTGACGAGTAAGCTTACGGTCAACTTGGGTCTCCGCTGGGACTATTTTGGTGTAATCGGCACCAGTGGGAACCAGATCAGCATTTATAACCCTTCTGTCGGCTTGGTTCAGCCCGGCCAGCTTTATCCCAAGGATTTGCATAATTTCAGCCCGCGTGCGAGCCTCGCATATGATCTGTTCGGCAAGGGCAAAACGGTGGTGCGGGCCGGATTTGGGGTCTTTTACGACGCTTTCTCACAGGATTTTTTCACTGGCGAACTGGCGTATGACACGGACAATACCGGGCCAGCGTACAACACCGTCGGCCGCAATCCCATTTACATCACATCCGCTCTGAATCCGGCGCTGCCCATTGGAACCGGTGCGCTCACTGGTGATTCGATTATTCAACCCGGTGTAGCCGTTTTCGATCCGGCTTCGGTGATGCCGGGGACGACGGTGCAGCAGAGTGTATTCACCGTCTCTCAGAATCTGCGTACGCCCTACGTTTACAATTACAATCTGAACATTCAGCAAGAGATTGTGCACAATACGGTTCTAGAAGTAGGTTACGTGGGTTCGGCAGGCAGGAAGCTTTTCCATTTCTTGGACATCAATCAACCTTCACAGGCTGAGATCACTGCAGCGGACCTGGCTTGCAACTGCATCAATTCCTACTCTGTGCCCCGGCCCTTCGATACGGCTGCAAACGTCAGCGCCTTGGCGCCAATCCCACCGTACGTTGTTAACCAGCTTCAGACCAGCGCAAATTCGAACTATAACTCCCTGCAGATATCGTTGACGCAGCGGAATTGGTATCACTTCAATAATCAGGTGGCTTACACGTGGTCCCATTCGATTGATACCGCAAGCGACGGCCAGGACTACGTTCCCAACGCCTCGCAGCCGAATGACAGCACCAATGCCGCGGGAAACAAGGGCAACTCCAATTTTGACACCCGCAACCGCTTCGTGCTGACGTCGACATACGACGTTCCGGCGGCGCGCTCGCTGGGCAAGTTCGGGTCCGGGTGGGCATTGAGCGGCGTGGCGACAATTATGAGCGGCCATCCGTTCTCGTTGAACTATTTTTACGAAGGCGACTACGATGGGAGCGGCGAAGGGTTCGGCCGCCCCGACGTGGTGGCTCCAATCCAATACAACCATGGGAATCCGGCAGAGTTTCTTAATTTGTCCTCCTTCGCGATTCCTTGCACGCTGGATGGGTTGGGGACCGAGGACATTAATTGCGTGCCGGGAACGCGCCATTTCGGAAACGAAGGCCGCAATTCGCTGATCGGGCCCAACTACCGGGATCTGGACTTCGCCATCAGTAAGATGACCTCGATTACCGAGCGCTGGAAAGTGCAATTCCGGACGGATTTCTACAACATTTTCAATCATCCGGCATTTGCCAGTCCGTTGCTGCCCAGCTTCTTTGCCGACGCCGCAACCAACGGATTCAATGCAAACGGGACAAGCGCCGGATTTTATCCGCTCAAGGCGACTTCCGACGTCGGCCTGGGCAACCCGATCCTGGGTGGTGGGGGTCCACGAAGCATCCAGTTCTCTTTGAAGTTTTTGTTCTAGTAGCCGACCGCGGATCGGAGAGAATTGAGCGGCTCAACGGGCCTGCGAGGGCTCGCTGAGCCGCTTTTCTTTTACCTGAATGCTGACCTCCGAACGCCCGCTCTGATAGCCTATGGGCCGGCTTGGCCGGGGCGGAGTCAGGCGTTCCCGTGTAACCAGCCTGAAATATTCGACCTCCCCAATACGTACTGACCTATGGAGCGACGCAGATCACCCGACGGCATGAGCGCACAGGACTTCACGGCCGCCCTGTCCCGGGTTCGCGAAGGCGATCCGGACGCTTGGGGGGAAATTTACCGGGAGTACGCGCCGGCGATCTTCCGATTTTGCCGGCGGGCTTTGCCGTCGCGTGAAGATGCTGAGGACGCCACTACTGAAGTATTCATGAAAGTGCGGCAAAAAATCGGGCAATACGATTCGACGCGGCCGTTCACCGCGTGGCTGTATAAGGTAGCCGCGAATCACTGCTGGGATTTGCTGCGGCGCCGGCGAATTCGCCAGGATCTCGAAACCGAAGACGTGGAAAATATGCCGCTCGAGCATCCCGATCCAGGCCAGCTCGAAAAATTGCTCGAGGAAACCAGCGGGAAGCAAGTGCGCGCGGCGCTTGATAAACTCCCGTCGCGGGCGCGCATGGCGTTGGTGCTGCGCTATTACTCGGATATGAGCTACGAGGAAATTGCCGATTCGCTCGGCGTGCGCCGGGCGTTTGTCGGCGTTTTGCTGCTGCGCGCACGTCACCATTTGCGTGACGCGCTCGCGGGAACCGAACTGGCAGCGCAAGCATCTTCGGGGCGAAGTTGAGCTAGGCCGAAGTTGAACTAGAGCTTCGGGTCCGGGCTGATGATTCAACCCGGCTAGAACCGGGTCCGGGCTGAAGATTCAGCCCGGCTAGAATAAGGATGAGCGCCATGGCGGAACACTACGATGAAATGACGTTGCTGCTGTACCTCGAGGAGCAGCTCGAGGCCGCGCGCGTGCGCGACATCGCGGCGCACATGCGCGACTGCCCGGCGTGCGGCGCGCTGCTGCGATCGCTGCAGCACGAAGGACTCTGGCTGCGCGAATCCCTTACGGCCGAAGACGAATCCATCCCGGCGCGATTGCTGGCCGCGCCTGCCGACGCGAATGTTCCGTGGGGCTGGGTGATGTCACTCGGGATGGGAGTCGCGGGCGTGTACGGCCTCTGGAGCGGAGTCGTCGAACCGTGGCAAGCGCGTTTTTCGCAGGCGGGATTCACACAAGGCAATCTTTTATCCATGCTGTTTTTTTCAGGCGCACTCTGGAAAGGTTGGGGAGAAATGACAAGCCTCGTTGAAATTTTGGCAACGGCCGGCGTGCTGCTGATTGTGGCGATGTTGCTGCGCCATAATTGGAGACGATGGACGACAGTGGGCGTGGTGATGGGCGCGCTGGCGTTCTCGCTGGCGACGCCCCCGGCTGCAATGGCCGGGCAGTACTACCATGGCGAGCCGAACTACACGCTCGCGGCCGGGCAAAAGGTTGACACCGATCTCTTCGTCACGGCGGACACCGTTCGAATCGACGGAGACATCTCCGGTGACCTGTATGCCTTCGCGCACAATGTGATTGTGAACGGCCACATTGGCGGAGACGTTCTGGGATTCGCGCAGAGCTTGCAAATTAATGGCCGCGTGGACGGGAACGTCCGGACCTGGAGCCAGAGCCTCACGATCGTGGGCTCGGTGGCGAAAAATGTTTTGGCTGGGGCGGATACATACGAACTCGATCCCAAAGGGACGGTTGGCGGCAGTGTCACGGCGTTTGCCGGCCAAGTCAGCCTCGATGGTTCCGTGGGACGGGACGTGCTGGCGAAAGGGGGCCATTTCTCGCTGGACAACAAGGTCGGCGGGAACTTAGAAGTAAGCGCTGACGACATTTCCATTGGGTCCGATGCGCAGGTTGCCGGCGGGATGACGTACAAGGGAGATAAGGCGCCGAAGATCGATAGTGGCGCAAAGATTGCCGGGCCAGTGCAGGCCAAATATGAAGAGCACGTTTCGAAGTACAAGACGGTGCGCTACTACTGGCATATCGCGCTCAGTTGGGCGGCATCGCTGTTGTTCGGCCTGGTAATGATTCTGGCGATTCCGGCGTTTTATAGCGATGTGCAGCGAGCGCTCGATCGCATGGGCATTTCGGGCGGAATGGGATTCCTGGCCGTGGCGGGAGTACCGTTTGCCGCGTTCATCGCGTGCATCACCATTGTCGGGCTGGCGGTGGGAATCGCGATGATCCTTCTCTACTGCATCGGGCTGTATAGCGCGCATGTGTTCGTAGGCGCGTGGATTGGCCGGAAAATTTTGGGCGAGGCCAGTGGAAACGGCGCCCTGTTCGGACGTTTGGCGCTTGGTCTGGCGATTCTTTCCGCGATTAGACTTGTTCCCTGGGTCGGGGGCATCGTCGCAGTGATCGTGGTTTTGTGGGGAGCTGGAGCCATTGCTGTTACGGTTTACCAGCGGATGCGCCCGGTCTTGGCGGCCGCCTAGCCGGAATTTTTACGGAAGCGCGGCAGGGTTCCGGCCCACCACTACCGTGGCGACCACGCTCGGTTGTCCGATCGAGAGAATGGTGTTAAAGATCAGGCCCTTCACGCTTACCGGATTTTGAGCGGCAAGCCCTCCAACTCCTGCCGGAGTTAAATTCAAGAATTGTGTGACTGAGAAAGTGTTCACGTTCAGGCTGGTGATGTTCGTCGGCAGCGCGGTGGTGAATAGACTGGGCAGCGAGCCGAGGCCAAACGTCCCTTGGCCGACATTAATCGCGCCGACGTTGGCAGTCCATTCCGATTGGCGTAGGACGATCTGCGTGGTGGAAATCGTGTCGGGGCCGGTCGCAACCGTGTCCGCGCGCACGAGGACTTCCTGGCCTACGACTAAATCTGCGACGCTGGCGAAGGTAAATCCCGAAGCGAGACTCAATACATCGTTGTCGACAACGAACGTTGCGGTCGGTTGGATCGTCACGGTGGCTTGATCCCCGATATTAATTCCTTCTGGAGTTGGCGCGCTTCCGCGAACGACGATACCAAACGTCGGCGGATTTGCCGTGGCATTCACACTCACGATAGTTCCTGAAATTCCCGTCTTTCCGGAGACATCTTCGAATGCCACCGTTGCGGCTTGAAAACTTCCATCGCCCAGCAGACTTAAGTCACTCGAGATTAATTCGCCCGTGGTGATGCAGGTGAAATCATTGGCGGAGCAAGTGGCGGAGGGAAAGAAGAATTGAGTGCTGCTCGTCGTCGCGGCCGTCAAGCTGATGCCGTTGAGCGTGGTGAACGTGAATTGATTCGTGCCGACGGAGGTCACTACGCCGGCGACGTCACCGGACTCGCCGAGAATGGCGCCTGTAGTCACGTTTTGAAATTGGGTTAAAGCGAAACCACCGGGCGCGGCTAGATTCAGGGTCATGTCGGGTTGCAGCAGATTATTGAGACTGAAATCGAGAAGCAGGGCCACGGGCGTGCCGCTCGTGACGGTCAGTGGCAGTGCGCCAGTATTGAAATCCACCGTGGACGGCGACGTTACTTCTGGCATCTGGCAGATGGATCCGACGGCGCAGGTTCCGATGGGCACAGCTTGGTTCAAAAATGTCACGGTGGGATTCGAGAAAGTTAGGATCAGGTCGGTGTACGTTCCGGGCGCTATGTCCATGTTGGCTAGCAAATCGGTGTCGGTCTGCAGCTGCGTGACTTCCAGAGTGATGGGGGCGTTCAGGACCGAAACATTATTTGGCTGCAGCACCGCGCCGGTTACGGTGATGGTGAACGAAAGAATCGTTACGCCGCTGGGCGGTTGATCGGTGACCGCGAGCGTAAATGGAACGCTTGTTCCTGAGCCCGCCCCGCCGCCGCTGCCGCGGGGTCTGGTGCCGCATCCGCTTGTCGCCAAAATTAATGCACTGAAGCTCAAGAATGCCAGGATGCCGATGCGAGATCGCATAAGAGATCGCCTCGGGGATAAGTCTAACCCACCAAATTGGAGTTGCTAGAGGCGATTGCTCAGAATGATACCGAGTCAAGTAGCGCCGGCGTCCCTGCCGGCATCTTACGAGCGCAAACTCGCCACAGGCGCAACTCGTGGACGGACCACAGAGCGACGTAATTTGAGCAGTGGCCCGCGCGTGATCGAGGCCTTAGCCGGCGGCGTTGCTCGTAAGATGCCGGCAGGGACGCCGGCGCCACTTAGATAATCTCCAGCTTCTTACCGACGCGCTCGAGAATGGCCAACGCAGCTTCGAGCTCGGACCGCTTGTGCGTGGCTGTCACGATTGCGCGTAGGCGCGCTTTGCCTTCGGCCACTGTGGGATAGCCGATCGCAGGAGCGAAAAGCCCTTCGGCGAAAAGCTGGCGGCCGAATTCGAACGCTTTCGCTGCTTCGCCTACATGGATTGGCGTGATGGGCGTTTCGCTCACGCCAGTCTTGAATCCGAACTTTTTCAGTTTGCGCTTGAAGAATTTCGTATTGGACCACAGGCGCTTGATTAGTTTTTCGCCAGTTTCTGAATCGAGCACTTCGAATGCGGCGCGGCAGGCGCCTACCACTGCAGGCGGATGCGAAGTGGAAAAAATGAATGGGCGAGCACGATGGTAGAGAAAATCAATCAACTCCCGCGAGCCGCAAACGTAGCCGCCCAGTACTCCAATAGCTTTGCTAAGCGTGCCCACTTGAATATCCACTCGACCGTGACAATTCAGATGATCTACGGTGCCGCGGCCATTGCGGCCCAGGACGCCGGAGGAATGTGCATCGTCCACCATGGTGATGCAATTGTATTTTTCGGCCAAATCGCAAAGAGATGGCAGATCGGCGATGTCCCCGTCCATGGAGAAAACGCCATCGGTGACCAGCAATTTTCGGCCGTTCCAATTTTCGGTTTCCTTCAGGATGCGCTCGCAGTCGGCGATGTCTTTGTGCTTGAAAACTTTGATGGTGGCTTTCGAAAAGCGGGAACCATCGATAATGGAAGCGTGATTTAGCTCGTCAGAAATAATCAGATCGTCTTTGCCGAGAATGGCAGATACTGTGCCGGCGTTTGCCGTGAATCCGCTCTGGAATACGACGCAGGCTTCAGTTTGCTTGAAGCGCGCGATTTGCTCTTCAAGCTCCATGTGAATTTTCATAGTGCCGGAAATGCTGCGGACCGCTCCGGTGCCCACACCGTATTTGCGAACAGCTTCGAGCGCGGCTTTGCGAAGCTTCGGGTGCGTCGTTAGGCCCAAATAATTATTCGACGCGAGATTGATGACTTCTTTGCCGTCCACAGTGGCCACGGGCTTTTGCTCGCTATCGAGAACGCGCAAGTGGGTATAAACGTGTTTTGCCTTTAGATCTTCGAGCGCATCGTGAAGAAAACTAAGTTGAGGGCGTGCAGCGGCGGTGGCCATGTTGCCTCCCAAGACTTGGCGGAACGAACAACATTATAGGGCAGACTGCTTCAAGTAGCGCCGGCGTCTCTGCCGGCATCTTACGAACGCAATTTCGCCACCGCCAGCACTCGTGGGCGGGCCACTGAGCGACGTATCTTGCACTGTGGTCCGCGCATGATTGCAGCCGTGGCCAGCTTGTGTGCTCGTAAGATGCCGGCAGAGACGCCGGCGCTACTTAGAGCCGTTCGGATAGAAGAGGATTTTGCCGGCTTCCCCGGATTCTAAGCAAAGCGAAGGCTTCGGCGAATTTATCAAGCGGCAGCCGCTCTTTGAAAAGCGGATCCAAATTCAAGCGCCCGGCTTTTAGCAGCTCGGTCATCTGTACCCAAGTTTCAAACATGCGCCGCCCGTAGATGCCATGCACGGTAGCGCCTTTGAAAATAATATCAGCGACGAGATTCAGCTCGACAGGACGATTGGGAATTCCCAGCAGCGACGCGCGGCCTCCGGGCCGCAGCATTTTGAA
Organism: uncultured Acidobacteriota bacterium; assembly: GCA_963831955.1. GTDB lineage: Bacteria > Acidobacteriota > Terriglobia > Acidiferrales > UBA7541 > Palsa-147. The sequence continues at coordinate 84,272 of CAWHSG010000001.1, forward strand.
GCCCTGGTGAATCGCGTCAGGATTACCGCTCATTTCCAGAAGGACATCGACGCCGGCACCTTCAGTAGCTTCTCTTACTTGCGCGACGACGTCACCAACAGCCGGATCAAGAACTTCATCCGCACCCATCGTTTTTGCCAGCGCCCGCCGATGCGCTTTCACTTCAATCGCGAAAATATTTGTAGCGCCGCACGCCCGCGCTACCGCAATGCTCATCAGGCCTATCGGCCCCGCGCCGGTGACCGCCACAGTTTGGCCGCTGATCGGTCCGGAAAGAACCGTGTGCACGGCGTTGCCCAACGGATCGAGAATCGCGGCGTAATGCTCGGGGATTGCTGGATCAACTTTCCAAATGTTCGATTCGGGGATGCGGACGAATTCGGCGAAGCAGCCGTCGGAATCGATGCCGATAATGCTGCCATTCTGGCAAACGTGCGGCTGGCCCATGCGACAAGGGCGGCAATGGCCGCAAGCGACGTGCATTTCGGCGCTGACGAAATCCCCAGGCTTGACGGTGGTGACATTCGCGCCGATTTTTTCGACGGTGCCGCAGAATTCGTGCCCGATCGTCAGCGGCGGATGCAACCGCGAGGCAGACCAGCGATCCCAATGATAAATGTGCAGATCGGTACCGCAGATCGACGCCGCGCGCACGCGCACAAGAATTTCGGTCGGGCCGATTTCAGGAATGGCAACGGATTCAACCGCGGCGCCGGCGGCGGCGCGCGGTTTGCGTAGAGCTTTCATCGTGGTTGAAGAAGGCATCGGGGTGCGTAGCGGCTAGAGTGTTGTTCGCCGAAAAACCAATCGTAGCACACGGCATCCCCGCGCGAAAACTTCGCTCCGCCCGCACAGCGCGATTCCGCTACAATCTCCCGGGTTTCGTAGCGGCGCCCTTCAGGGCGGCATCTTTTCCGATTGAGAATTGCCCAAGTAGAAGACGCGGGAGGAGCCTTTTGAGTTTCGGAGAGCGGCTGCAGGAAATCCGCACCGGATTCGAGCGCCCGTTCTGGGTCGCCAATATCAGCGAACTTTTCGAGCGGCTTTCTTATTACGCAATTCTTCGCATCGCTCGCCCGCTATCTGCACGAGACGCTTGAGTTTTCCCACCGAGCAGGCGACAAGCCTTACCGGACTTTTCGGCGGCCTCGTCTGGTTCCTCGCTGCTTTTGGCGGAACCCTGGCCGACCGCCTCGGTTTTCGGCGCTCACTTTCACTCGCCTATTTCATCTTGACCTGCTCGTACTTTTTGTTCGGTTCACTCGGATCGCCGTGGCTCGGCACCGGTTCGAGACACGGTGCCGCTGCTGGCGCTCGTCGTGGTTCGTGTTGATGCTGCCGGCGTTTGGAATTGCGCTGGTGAAGCCGTGCGTAGTCGGCACTATTGCGCGGTCGTCGAAAGAGAATGTGCGCTCGATCGGCTACTCGATTTACTACACGCTCGTGAATATCGGCGGCGCAGGTGGGCCGTACCTGGCTTCCTACATCCACCAGCATATGAGCGTCGAAAATGTATATCGGGCTGCGGCCGTCAGCGTATTCCTGATGTTTTTTGCCGTACTGATATTTTTCAAGGAGCCGCGGCGCTCCGGCGATGTGCGGACGGCAACGCTCGGCGAATCGGCGCGCAATTTTCTCACGGTGTTGGGCAATCCACGATTTATGCTTTTCCTGCTGATTTTTTCTGGCTATTGGGTAGTTTATTGGCAGGAATTTATTATTTTGCCGCTCTACGTTCACAATTATGTAGACCCGAAAGCCGATACGGAGTTGATGCTGATTACCGGCCCGCTTACCGTGATTGCGCTTGCAGTTGGTGGTTAGCTTTCTTACCAAGAAAATTCCGGCATTTCGCGCGGTGACGATTGGAACATTGATTTCCGGGTTGGCCTGGTTGCTGCTGATTATTCATCCCAGTTTTTTCATGGCGATCGTCACGCTGTTCGTAGTTTCGCTAGGCGAAATTATCCAGTCCCCGCGCTACTACGAATATATTTCGCGGCTGGCGCCGGCCGGCCAGCAGGGGACGTACATGGGATTTGCGTTCTTGCCGATTGGAATAGGGTCGCTGATCGGCGGCTGGTTTGGCGGCATGTTGATTCATCGCTATGGGGAAGTGGCACACCAGCCCGCGAAAATTTGGTGGGCCGTGACCGGCGTGGGCGTTTTGACCACGGTCTTAATGGTCCTCTACGATTTAATTCTGAAGCCTGGAACGAAACCTGCGGCATAGGAATGTTTGTCCGATGTGGCGATTGAGCGGATCTCTGATGCTTGGCGCGGCTTTCTGCTGCGCGAGCTTTCTGCTCGCGCAATCGCGGCCCTCCGACATGCGCCCGCGCGATACCAAGGACACGGCCGACCGCGGCGCTGCTGTGTTTCAGAATCACTGCGAGATCTGCCACTTTGCGGCCAGCTCGGAGAAAAAAATCGGGCCGGGGCTTCGCGGATGTGATGAAGAGCGGAAAACGCGGAGCGGCACCGCGTTGGGATACCGCAGCGGTCACTCGAATCATTCAGATTGGCGGCAAGGATATGCCGGGCTTTCACGGCGAAATCAGCGACGCACAGATGCGGGAGTTGCTGGCGTATCTGCGGACGCTCTGAGGAATTGCCGGGCGCGTCAGACGAGCGCCAGCGCTTCGTCGGTTGAAATTACCGTCGCGCCCGCGGCGGTTAGTTCGTCGAGCGTGCGGTTGCCTGCGGTGGGTTCCAGTGTTTCGATCGCGTCTTTCACGATTGCCACCTTGCGGCCGCGTTCGAGCAGGCCGCGCGATGCGCGGTTTACGCACAACTCGGTGACGACGCCGAAAACAACGTACTGTACGTCCTTACCCAATTTTTCGACGAGCGCCGAAGTCTGCGGATTGGTGAAAACATCGAGCTGATCCTTCTCGAGAATGATTTGATGGCGCGCGTGCCAATCCTCGGGCCAATCAAAATTCGAAATGTTGGGCACCCGCATGGGATTGCTGGTTACACCTTCGCTGACGATCTCCGCGCCCAACGTGCCGCGAATGCAGTGCGGTGCAAAAGTTTTGAACTCGGGATCGTCTGGCGCGTGTGCGCAGGCGCTGGAGACCAGAAACACGCGGCCGCTGCGGGCTGCATCCACGAGGCGCTTCAGATTCGGCAGAATTTTTTCTCCGCCGGGGACGTAGAGAGCGCCGCCCGGCAGCAAAAAATCGCGTTGTGCATCCACTTCCCAGAAGACTACCGATCTTGAAGCCATAGCGGGCCGACCTTGGGTGAATTACCGCGAGCGAGTCACTTTGTCTTCGCGCGACTCACGCGCTTCTTCAGCTTCTCGAGCAGTTTCTCGAGCCGCTCACTGTAGGATACCGGATAAACTACGTCGCGGCGCAATTGGCGATAGCGCTCCGGCAACTTTGCCAGGCTGGCGCGGCAGCGCTCGCGGGATTCGAGGGTTCTTGCCGGCTTGAGTATGCGTTTGCCACCGCGCATTACTTCGACAAGTTGCGGTTCGGCGTGCGTCACAGTTTCCGAAGCCAGTGCAATACGATCGCCGGCAAATTGTCCGTTCGCATCCGTAATGCGGAACACCTGTTTTTGGCCGGGGTAGGTGACTTTGGCCTGCGTCAGTTTTGCGGCTTCGTGGACGCGGCCATCGCGCTCTACCTCGACCAGCTTGTACACCATGTTTAGATGCGGAGCGTCGGCGGGCGTGGCTAGCGCGGTGCCTACGCCAAACGCATCGATCTGCGCGCCCTTCTTTAGCAGCGCGGTCATGTTGTCTTCATCGAGATCACCGCTGGCGAAAATTCTCACATCCTTCCAGCCCGCGCGATTTAGTTCGCCGCGAATCCATTTGCTGTCTTTGACGATATCGCCGCTATCGAGACGCACGCCGGCTGGCTTGCGTCCCATGGCGATGATTTTCTTCAGAGCGGCGCGAACATCGTAAGTATCGAGGAGCAGGTAGGCGTGATCGGGGAACGCGTCGAGAAAATGCGCGAACGCCGCAGACTTCATCATTGTGCGCCATTACCCACGAGTGAGCTTGCGTCCCGTAGGTTTCCATTCCGAAACGCTGGCCCGGCCAGAACATTCGAAGTGCCTTGGCATCCGCCAATCGATGCGGCGCGGGCGGCGAGCAGGCTGGCTTGGCTGCCGTGAGCGCGGCGGGCGCCGAATTCTACGACCGGGCGGCCTTGCGCTGCGGTTACCACGCGAGCAGCTTTGCTGGCGATCATGGTTTGGAAACTGATCGTGGCGAGGACGTAGGTCTCCATGATTTGCGCTTCGATGATTGGAGCAGTGATGCGAATCAGCGGCTCGCCTGCGAATGCGAGCGTGCCCTTCGCGCATGGCCCAAACTTCGCCGGTGAACCGGAATTTTTCCAGATACTCGAAGAACGGCTCGCGGATGTTGCGGAAGACGGGATGGCGGCGCAAAAATTCGATTTCTTCGCGGGTGAAATTTACGTGCTCCAGGAAATCCAGAACTTGCTCGAGGCCTGCGGCAACCAGGTAGTTGCGGCGATGCGGAAGATGGCGGACGAATAGTTCGAACGTGGCGTTGGCGTCGAAGCCGGTTTGCAGATAGCCAGCGGCCATAGTCAATTCATAGAGGTCCGTGAGAAGACCGGAGTGCTCGCGCATTGGACGTACGTCGGTCAAGATGTTTCGGCGCTCACTTTAGAGACGATGCCGCCGCGCAATGGAAGCGGCGCACTTAAACGCGATCGCGGCGGATGGTCAGCCCGCCGTCAACAACTAACACCTGGCCGTTTATATATTGGCCGGGCTCGAGGAAAAATCTCACCGCGCGGGCTACGTCTTCCGGGCGGCCGAAGCGCGAAATCGCGCCGCTGGTGATGTGGCGATCGTATTTACCCGAGCGGACGCTGGATTCGGCCATACCCGCAACTGTTGCGCCCGGCGCTACCACGTTGACTGTAACTTTATTCCATTGTTGCGCCAGAATTTTTGCGGCGTGAACTAGCGCGGCTTTCGGAGCTGCGTAATTCACACTGGATGCAAATGGGGCGATCGCCTGCATCGTCGCCAGCATGACGAGGCTTCCTCCCTCGTTCGTTTGCTCCATGATTTCGCCGAGGCGCTTGGCTAGTAGAACTGGCCCGACGTAGTTGGACTCGAGCGAAGCCGCCATCGTTTCGCGAGAAAGCGCTTCGAGCGCCACCCGCGCCGGATCGCCTGGAAAAATCGCGGCGCCTGCTAGCGTCTTGCCAGTCTTTCGCGCGGCTGCGACGTATTCTTCAATCACCGCAGGCTCGGCGATATCGCCGGCCACCAGCTCAATCGTTGTGTTGAATTGTTCTTTGATCGCCGCGCGTACGGCTTCGGCACGTTCGCGATTCCAGCGGTAGCCGGCGATTAGCGTCGCCCCTTCTCGCGCGAGCAACGCCACGAGCGCGCTGCCGAGCCCGCCTGTTCCTCCGGCCACTACGACGGTCTTTCCGGCGAGTGCTTTTTCAGAGAATTCGTAACGGAACTGGCGCAGTCGCTCGGCCAGCTTTTCGTCCCAATATTGTGAGGGCATGTGGTTCTGTGGCTCGCAGCCTTTGTAGGGGAGGGTGATTTAGCCCTCCCGCAGTTCGGCACCGAAGTTCGGCCCCGAAGTTTCGCGTCACGCCGTTCCCATCTCTATTTGCAAGGCCCGCAAATCCATTGGAGCACTTCCAAGCAGCGCCACACCGTGACGGAATCCGGATGAAAAGACGAAACCCCCAAGTTGCCGCATCGCGTGCGATGCGGGCCTTACCTGGGGGCTCGTCATTTATCTTTGGTTACCCTTGTGCGATCTTTGCGCCGGGATATCCCTATTTCAGAACGGCGTCTTTGAAAGCCTTGGCCGCGCGGAGCCGGACAACCGTCTTCGCCTTGATCTTGATCGCTTCGCCGGTAGCGGGGTTGCGCCCCATGCGCGCTTTGCGGTGCGCTTTCACCGCTCGACCCAATCCGGGAATCACAAACTTGCCGGTGCCCTTGGCTTCTTTCACGGCCAGCTTGAAAAGTTCGTCAAAAAACGCAACCACGGACTTCTTCGGCACCTGCAGCTTTTCAGCGAGGTGCGCGACAATCTTGGACTTGCTCATTGGGCTTGCCATCGAGTTTCAAATTCCTCCTCAGAATTAAGTTGATTACGATTCAGGGCTGTCGGACTGCGCAACGGACTATAGCCGCAGCGTGCGGTTTGCGCAAGCGAAAACCCGAAAAAAGCCCGGAAAATCGCTAATTTCGTGAAGGCCGCCCGGCGTCGCCGAAAAGCGTTTCAACTCCGCGCGAGTTGGTCGTAAAAAATTGCCACCGATTTGATGCCGCCAAAATAATTCTCCAGCGAAATGTGCTCATCCGGAGCATGCGCATTTTCATCCGGTAAGCCAAACCCGAGCAGCACGCAGGGAACATTAAACGTGTCATGCATCTGGGTGACGAACGGAATCGACCCACCTTCGCGAATGAAGACTGCCTTTTTCCCGAAGCCTTGCTGCAGCGCGTGGATGGCCTTCTGAAAAATCGGGTGCGAGTATGGCGCGACCCACGGCTTGCCCATGCTCAGCACTTGAAAATCGCACTTCACGCTCTTGGGCAGAAGCTTTCGAATGTGCCGTTCGACAAGCTTGGCGATTTTCGGCGGATCCTGGTTCGGCACCAGCCGCGCGGATATTTTCGCAAACGCTTTCGACGGAATTACGGTCTTCGAACCTTCTCCCATGTAGCCGCCCCAGATGCCGTTCAGCTCGAGCGTGGGCCGGCAAGAGATCTGCTCGACAATTGAGAAACCTTTCTCGCCACAGAGTTCCGGAGCGCCGACCGTCTTGCGAAAATCCTTTTCCCTCCATGGCAACGAATCCAGCGCCTTGCGTTCTGCGCGCGAAATCTTCGCGACATCATCGTAGAAGCCGGGCACGGTGACGTGGAAATTCTTGTCGTGCAGCTTGGCGATCATCTCCGCGAGAATGGTGATCGGGTTGGGCACGGCGCCACCGAATACTCCGGAGTGCAAATCCTGCGCAGGACCAGTGATCTCGATCTGGAAGTAGTCGAGGCCGCGCAGCCCGTAGGTGATGGACGGCACGCCTTTGGCCAGCATAGCCGTATCGGAAACCACCAGCGCATCAGCCTTCAGCAGTTCACGATTCTTCGAGACGAAATCCCACAGACTGACGCTGCCCACTTCTTCTTCGCCTTCGATGATCACTTTCACGTTTAACGGCAACTGGCCTTCGGACTTGTAAAGCGCTTCAAGCGCTGCCAGGTGGATGTGCACCTGCCCTTTATCGTCGGCGGTGCCGCGGCCGAAAAGATTTCCATCGCGCACGGTGGGCTCGAAAGCCGGTGACGTCCAAAGATTGAGCGGCTCGGCCGGCTGCACGTCGTAATGGCCATAAAAAAGAATCGTGGGGCGTCCGGCAATGTGCTTGGATTCGGCGTAAACAAGCGGGATGCAGCTTGGTGGGGATGATTTCGATTTTTTCCATTCCCGGCGCCGCGCAGTTTTTCCGCCAGCCACTTGGCGGCGCGCTCGATGTCCGGCTTGTTCTCGGACTTGGTGCTGACGCTCGGAATGCGCAGGAATTCCGTCAGCTCAGCAAGATTCTGGTCGCGGTGACTTTCGATGTAATCAAGAAAACTCATTCGTACGCCCCCAGGCGAACTACGAAGATGGCTGCCGGCGATGTGAGATGCGTTACCAATGGAAGCGCGTTATCCCCAAAACGCAAACCGCCATTCTACGGAAGTACGGCGCACTACGGCAAGCGGAACGGTTTTGTGGCGCTTCCAAATTTCGGGATCTGATGAAAGCAGCCGGATGGGGCTGATGGACGAGCTCCGAAATGTGCCTCGCCAAACCGCGTCGTCCGCGTTGCCGGCGGCACTTTCGGAGCGGCTGCATTTTGGGCACCAGATCGGAAAAGTTGAGTTGACCCGCACGGCTGTCGGGCGCACGATGGGCTCGTGGACACCGCAACGTCCAGTCCGGCGGCTCGTCGAAGTACCCGCGTCTTTACTCGCATACCTGTCCGTGCTGCGGGCAAGTCCGCTGTAGGCCGGAAATTCCGCGAGAATAGCCAGACCATCGTCGTCAATGCTCACGGCGCTCTGCTTTACGTGCAAGCGGAAGTGGAATTGGGCGCGGACATTGTCTTGATCAACCCCGTCACCGAAGAGGAGCAGGAATGCCGCGTGGTATTTATCGGCGACCTCTCCGAGAAGGGGCAACGCATTGGCGTAGAGTTTCTTTCGCCCGCCCCGCATTTTTGGGGTGTGGATTTTACTCCGACCGATTGGCCAGGACGCGCTCCTGTTCGCTGAAATTCTCGCCTGATCAAATCGCCGAATTTTAGTCCGAGTTCCGAGTTCGAGGTGTGCTTGCGCCTCTACTCGACTCAAGACCATTCCGCGAACAGGCGGCGCTTTGCAACTTCGACTAACGCCAGGTACGTGACCGTCGAAATTGCCAAGAAGACAAAAAATGGGACCGGCAGGGGCACGAATCCGAGTTGCTTCGCTAACGGCGAATAGGGCAGCGCAATGCCGATAATCACGATTAGGATCGTGGTGATTGCCAACGGGACACTGGGGCGGCTTTTCAGCGGATTGCCCATGGTGCGGATGATGAAGAGAACTAGCGTTTGCGTGGCTAGCGATTCTACGAACCAGCCAGTGTGAAATTCCGTTTCGCCCGCATGGAAATAGTGGAGCAGGACGAAGAACGTAAGAAAATCGTAGAGCGAACTGATCGGACCGATATAGAGCATGAAGTCGCGGATTAGTTTCATGCTCCAGCGGCGGGGCTTGCGAACGTATTCTTCGTCCACATTGTCCGTTGGAATTGTGATTTGCGCCGTATCGTACAGGAAATTGTTCAGCAGAATTTGCGTCGGCAGCATGGGCAGGAATCTCAAGAAAATCGAGGCGCCCGCCATGCTGAACATGTTGCCGAAATTCGAGCTGGTGCCCATCAGCAGATATTTCAAGACGTTGGCGGAAGCGCGGCGCCCCTCGACGATGCCTTGGTGCAGAACATCCAGACCAGGCTTGAGAAGAATAATTTCAGCGGCCTCGCGCGCCACGTCCACGGCGGTCGATACGGAAATTCCCACGTCGGCGGCGCGCAGCGACGGAGCATCGTTGATGCCGTCGCCCATGTAGCCGACCACATGGCCGCGCAGCTTCAGGGCGTGAATGATGCGGTGCTTTTGCATCGGCGAGACGCGCGCGAAAACCGTAGCTTCCTCGGCGAGATGTTGCAGCGCGGTGTCGGTGGTGTGCTCGAGATCATCGCCCAAAATAATCGTTGGATTCGTTAGGCCTACCTGCTCGCAGACGTGGCGCGCGACGAGTTCGTTGTCGCCGGTCAGAATCTTGACCTCCACGCCGTCGCGTTTCAGCTCCGCAAGCGATTCGGCTGCGTCAGGATTTGGCGGATCGGCAAACGCCAAATAGCCAGCCAGGACGAGCGACTTCTCATCGTCCTGGCTGTAGCGCTCGCGCGCCTCTATTTCGCGATATGCCGCGGCCAGCAGACGAAAACCCTGGCTGCTTAGATCGTCGAATGTTTTCCGGCAGCGCTGCAACGCTTCGGGTGCGAGCGGAACTAAACGACCGGCCTCTTCGTAGAAATCGCAATCGGCGAGGATGCCTTCGGGCGCGCCCTTCGTGATCAGCAAACATTTTGCCGCGGGGTCATTTTTCTTCTGGACCACGATCGAGAGCCGGCGGCGTTCGAAATCGAAAGGAACTTCATCGCGCTTCACGTAGGCCTCGGCGTCGGGTCGATCGATTTTCAGAATCGCCAGGTCCAGCGGGCTGCGGATTCCGGTTTCGAATTTGCTGTTGATATAGGCGAGGGCCAGAGGCTTGTCCGAAGGGTGGCCCAGATAATCTACCGAGGAATTTAAAATCATCTGGCCGGTGGTTAGCGTGCCGGTTTTGTCGCTGCAGAAAATATCGATGGTACCGAAATTTTGAATTGCCGGTAGGCGCTTGACCACGACTTGCTGGCGGGCCATGCGAACCGCGCCGCGCGCGAGCGTGACCGAGGAAATCATGGGCAGGAATTCGGGCGTCAATCCCACGGCGAGCGCCACGGCGAAAACGAACGATTCAAATGCGTTTTTGTGCATCGCTATGCGCACCACCAGGATAAACAAAACGAGGAAGAACACGGTTCGCGTGATCAGCATCCCGAATTGCTTCATGCTGCGCTCGAAGTCGGTTTCGTCGGGCCGCATCACCAGGCGCTCAGCGATGGCGCCGAACATGGTTTGCGGCCCGGTTTTCAGAATTTCCGCGGTGGCCGTTCCGCTGACTACAGAGGTTCCAAGGAACACTAGATTGAGAGCATCCGGCCCGCTGGAGGATTGGCCCTCGCCTGCTTTTGCTTCCTTCTCGACGGGCAGCGATTCGCCGGTTAACGCGGATTGCTGGACGTAGAGATCGCGGGCCTCGAGCAGCATTGCGTCGGCTGGCACTAGATCTCCCGCAGAGAGCCGCACCAGATCGCCGGGCACCACTTCGCGACGCTTGATTTCCTGCCAGGCGCCATCGCGCAGAACCGTCGCGGTGGGGGTGACATTTTCACGGAGCTTATCGATCGCCTTTTGCGAGCGGTACGTTTGCACGAAATTGATGGCCACGCCGAGGCAGACGATTACCAGAATGACGATCGCGTCAGTCTTGTCGCCGAGCACGAACGATGCTCCGGCCGCGAATAGCAGAATGACGACCAGCGGATTCAAAAAAAGTTGCAGCAGCTCGAGGAGAGGCCCGCCGCGCTTTTTTGCCGCCGGCTCGTTCGGGCCAAATTGCTTCAGGCGATCGGCTGCTTCTTGCGAGGAGAGGCCGGCGGAACTTGCAGGGATTCCCGGTATAGCGGCCATTATACTTTCCTCGATACCAATAGCAGATTTTCGCCGTAAAGAATGGCGGACGAGAGAAGCGTGCGGCGAATTTCCTTGTTGCGCTCGCGCTGCCCTGCTGATTTTTCTTTGCGAAAAGCGATGAGGCTGTAGAGCCACATCCACGGCACAAAGATCGAATAGGCGTAGGTGATTGGTTTTGTGTGCGTCGCGGCAACGGCGGTGAGCTCGAAGCCGCTGGTGCGCAGCATATAGCGCAGCTCGGGAAATGTCCGTAGGCCAATATGGTGCATGGGGTGGCGCGCGGATTCATCCAGCGGGCGAGGATCGCAATTGTAAAAACCGCTGCCAAAGAAACGCATCCGCGAACGCAGCGAAATTATGTTCGGCGTGGTTACGATCAGGATTCCTCCCGGCTTGAGCAGACGCCAAATTTCGCGGAGGAAGGCGAACGCGTCTTCGAGATGCTCGATGCCTTCGACGCAGAGGATCGAGTCGAAGCTGGCATCTGGCCAGGGTAGCGGGCGAGAAATGTCGGCGATGCGGAGACGTCTGCCGAGCAAAGTACGAGCTTCGGGGAGAAGTTCGTCCACCATGTCCACGGCCGAAACTTCGAAGCCGAGCTTGGCGAGTTCGATCGAAACCTCGCCGTCGCCGCAAGGAGCGTCGAGAATTTTTGCGCCGCGCGGCAGGCCAAGCGTTCGCACGCGCGCCAGAACCGAAGCGTAAATTTTCGGACAGCTCGGCGCTTTCATTACGTGGCTCTCCGCCGCTTGAGTGAAACTGCCGCCACTCCCCGAATCCACTTCCACGTGCGGTCTAAATCGGCGGGATCAACGAATAGTACATAGGCTGATAAAACGTCCCATTGGAACATGGGAACATTGAGCGAGTATTCGAGGTACAGGTGGAAAAGCAAGCCAAGCGCAAGAATTATGTAGCGCAGCTTTTTGATCCAGATCAGTACGCCTAACGAGAATTCCATCGCCAGGGCTGCCCAAGTTCCAAGCTTCAGGATCGTTGGGGTCAGAAGCCATTGCGGCAGTGGGAAGCGCTGAATTTCATCGAGATGGTAAACGTAGTAGAGCGCGGTTCCGTGAATCCACGACGCTCCCTGAATTTTCCAGCAGAAGGAGACGAAATATACGAGCGCCAGTTCGATCTGAATCATACGCTGGGCCCACGGGCTGGACGGCGATATTTCGGCGGATTCCTTTCCCCGGCGCATGCGAATTAGCCGGTCCACCGAAAAAGCTGCGCCTGCGGGCGCGAAAATCAGGAAGAAACCTGCCACGCGCAGAAATGTGTCGCCGCCATTCAGGATGTTTAGATTTCTTTGGTCAATCGAAGCCAGGCAGAGGAACACGACGATGGTATTGACGCGCGTGAACAGCCCGATGGTCAGCAGAATCGCGGACGCCAGCGCTATCCAGAATAGCGCTTCGATTGCAGCATTCGTTTGCGGAATCACCGCGAACAAGTTCAGCCGCATTCCTGGTTCCATTTTGTGCATGGTGGACAGGGTCATCCAGGAGTGCGGGCCATACCATGTTAGCCAATCGGGGCGCAGTAAAATGAGCGTCGCGATTACCATCACGCCGTAGAGAATTCGAAATAGCGCGACTGGCGCGGGCAATTGGGGGGCGAAGAAAAAGCGGTTCCAGGCGTCCGCGACGAACCGGAGCTTCACTGCAAGTCCTCGGGCTTGACCGTGTAAGTGTAAAAAACATTTACGTCCCAGGGGCCGCGATCGTAAGTGTTGTCGCTGCGAGGAATGATGTCCGACCACCTCACCACCAGCAAGACTTTTTGCACGCGATGCGTCGAATCGCTATTCAAGCGGGCAATGTAACGCGCGGCGTCCGGCCAGAGATCGGCATAGACATTATTTTGGAGATTTTCCTCGTATTTGCGATAGCGCTCTTTGAAATAACGATCCTTCGTGCCGAGCAACTCCATTCTCGGGAAGGACCACAATTGAGAAGTGCCGTCCGCATAGATCACCACTGCTTCGAGATAGCTGTTTACGGATTTTGGACTGGGAGAAAACATGTCCCAGGATTGAAAGAGGCCGGACCACACAAGATAGGGGCGCACGGATTCTTTGACGAACTGGACGAGTGAATTGTTGACCGGCAGCGACCAGCAGACAATCGCGATCAGATGGAAAATTATGAAGGCGTTGATGGCGATGCGCTTCGCTTTTTGCAACTGTTGAGATTGCGCCGGCAAATCCCGATTAGTTTCTGAGTCTGGATTTTCTGCTGCCATTAATCACCGTTCATTAAGGGTGAATGGGAGAGTTTACATTACCATTGCGGCGGAATGTTGAGTGGAGGCTGCTTGGGCAGTGTCCTAATTTGATCTCGCTAAGAGTTTAGCAGGGGGAACTCCGCATTCATCGCGGCAGAGCCGCGGCGTCACGGTAGCAGCCCCCGAATTTATTCGGGGGAGGAGCGCTTCAGCGCTCCGAAATAGCGCCATCTATAACTGTGCGCTTTAGCGCTGGCACTTCTCGGCATACCCGTCATGCAGATTCCGATAGCGACTTTCGCATCCTATGTCGAACTTAAGACACTATGCCGCGCGGGTTCGACTGGAAAAAGCGAATGGGTTAAACTTGCAGAACTGCGCCCGTAACTCAGCTGGATAGAGTATCTGCCTTCGAAGGAGAGGGTAGAAAATCCTAAGTCTTTCTGGTGTCGTCACTTCGGGATGACGAACGCCTCAAAACCCTTCCTTAATGTGGTCAACGTGGTTACTCACTTCGAGTCCGCAGTGCACGAGGCGGCTACATCTGTCGAACGCGCTCGCAGTGACGTATCGAGATCCGTAAAGCATGTGTTGAGCTGCTCCTCAGCGTCTTTGTTCGCCTGCCTTCGGTCGCTGAAATCACCTATAAGTGCGTCGTTCGTCTTCTTGGAAAGCTGTGGCGAGTGCGGCAGCCATTCTGCGACATCCTTTTTCAGCTTGGCTTTGCTGTAATTCACGGCCAGCTGCTTGTGATACACGGCGTTGAGAAGGCTTGTGATGCCTCTTTCCTCCGGCGAGACCGCAGCGACATCGGCTGCATCGATCTTTTCTTGTGTGAACCGGCTGACAAGGTTTGAGTCCTTCTCTGGAATGTACGGATCACGTTGTATTGCCTTCAATGCGAGAAGAGCGGAAGTTGCATAGCTGTCGCTCAGTTTCCTTTGCACCGCTGCGGCGGTTTGCGCGTGTGTACTTTCGGCATTTCCGCACCCAGTCGAGGCCAAGGCTACTGACGCGAGCGACAGGACTACGACAGGGATCGTTATTGTCATTGTTGTCGTTCCGTCCCTTCGTTGGAGTTCCGGCAGTTTGTCGGGGCTTAAAGTTCCCGGAAACGAACTGAGGCAATCGTAGCAACATACGTAACCGTGCTACTACCTGTACTAAGGTACAGATGTGTAAGAGTAGTGCTAATATCCCGGCCGATGCACGAGACGCTCGCGTCCTGGAGCCCGTTGATATGAGCGGCAGCGCCGAAACCACTAAACTGAAAGAACGCGTCAAGGCTCTTGAGAATGCTGGCCAGAATTCATCTTGGCTACAGAATCATCAAGTACTGACGTGGCTTCTAACGATGTCGATCCCTGTCGTGGGAATGGGATTAACGATATGGCTCGCCGTCCTGCCTCACCTGGAGCATTACCAGGAGCTCCAGATAAAAACCGAAGTGAGTGACGCGCTTAAGGAACCGCTGGGAAAGATAGACAAGATGGAGACGGACATCGCCTCGATTAACGGCACTTTGAAAGCCTGGTCTCCCTTGATGGTGCCACAGATATTGAAGAGATCGGCGACGCTATCCGATAAAGAGCTTTTGGATTCGCTTACTCAGCTGAAAAATGTTGCTGAGTTAGCGACGACGGAGAAGGTGCCATCGTCTACCAAGGATGTCACGAGCATCGGAAAGCGTCTCATTCAATTTACTTCTGACAACTCAGGTATCGCTGCCTTGGCCTGGGACACAACTACAAGTTTCTTGCAGTATAGGTCAGCCTTGAACGGCCTCACTCCGCCCGACGCGCTTGCGTCGGCTAAACCCCTCGAGCCAAACTATCACACTCTATACAGTTGGGGCCTTGCGCCGGGCTACGAACGTCCCAAGGTGGCATCAAGCGGGTTGACGGTTCCCGCCAATCAGGCGGCCGCCGCTGGCTTGATTGGAGAGGACTTCAATAAAGGCCGACCCAATGGCCCGGCTTTTCTGGTGGTCACGGGCGGAGGAGTAACGCTCGACAAAATGCATTTGCGAAACGTCATTTTCGTAAATGTGCATGTTGTCTACTCGGGAGGGCCGGTGCAGTTGCAGAATGTTTCCTTCCTAAATTGCACCTTCCAAGTTGCCCCAGTTACGAACGGACGCCAATTTGCTGAAGCTGTTCTCGCAGGACCATCTACAGTTTTTTCAGCGTCTCAATCCGGCTAATTCACTCGCCCCCATTTGAGGGTATGCCCAGCCTTGAAACTAGGATTCTTGTGAGGTCGTTGAGCGAGCGATAAAGTCTGGTCAGACTGTCGTGTTCCATTTCCATTGCCGCCCCGGTGATCTTCATGCCGAAGTGTTTGCTGACTTCACTGGCAGCGTGGAAGTACGCCTCGAATGCCGCGACAGCATCTTTTCCTGGAAACAGTACTCTCAAATATCTAATGCTGCTCTCCAAACGCATCCAGCACGCGTGAGAATCCTTCTCCTGTGCGGTTAGGTGCGCGTGTAGGAAACTCGAATGGCTTTCGAGAAGAGTTTTTACACCTTCGACCCTAAGCTCAAAGATTTGTTGCTTGCGCTGATACCGGGAGGCAAGAAAAGACGCAACGACACCGCCGAGCAACACGCTCAGCATCGTGATGACTATCGGCGAATTCAGAATTGTCGGCAGAGAATGGGGCACCTAATTATTCACTTCTCGTCGTCGGCATTCAGCTCTTCCCGAAGGGCGTTCATCGCCTTCGTATTCTTAATATTTCCCCGCTGTCGAATCGCAGCCTGCTCGCCTTTGGGTGTCAGCTTCAGCTCGTTGAAATAAACACCATTAGCACCCTTAAACCGTTCTCCTCGCACGAGTCCACGGGCAATCAACTGTTCTGTCGCATCCCGGGTTTCGGTGAACGCGACCTCCGCAGCAGGAGTGCTTATCTCGACGGCCGGATTTAGCTTCCAAGCCAGCGTGTATGAGGTGTAGGTGCCGTTCGCAGCTTCGTACATCGCTAGCAGAACGGCGGATTCCTTGTCGTTGAACTCAGGAGAAGATCGCTTCATAAAATCTTTACCTCGCTGCTGTCCCGAAAGGCAGTCTTGTTTATCGTATAAATAGATATCCCAAAGCGGTAAGCTGTTGCAATGGTGAAACCCAAGCTCAGCAAGGCGAAGCCGGCCGCGAAGCCAGATAAGCAACGAGCCTACCTAAGCCAGGCGGATGTGCCTTTCTACTCTTTGGCAAAGGCTCTCAAGATCCCCGAAGCCATTCGCGACAACTACGGCTACGGCCCAGCGAAGCCGCTCGAAGTCGCGAAAGTCTTGGAAGTTCCGCCGACCAATACGTACTTCAAAATGCAGACTGGCGCAGCTATCGCCTACGGACTGACGGTAGGCGGATGGAACGCTGCCAAAATCGAACTCACGCCGCTGGCGATGAAGATTCTCAAGCCCAAAGAGGAAAACGAGCCGTTAGACGGTAAACGGGAAGCATTCCTCAAACCTCGGGTGATCCGTGACTTCCTGACCAAGTACAACGATGCCGCGATTCCCCGCGACGACATTGCTTGCAACGTCCTTGAGGATCTGGGCGTTCCGAAAGACAGAACAGCAGACGTCCTGAAACTGATCATGGACGGTGCGAACGAGGTCGGGTTCATCACGGAGATCAAGGAAAAGAAATACGTCAATCTCAAAGGCGTCAAACCGCCGCCTGCAACGACGGAGAAGTCGAAACTCGACGAAGCAGAAGCGGGCGCTGCATCCGAACCGCAAGAGATCGAGGACGTTTTGCCTGATATCCCTCCCATTAGCGTAGTTCCCAAGCCACAGGATACGCGCTTGACTCGCGTTTTCATCTCTCACGGTAAGAATAAGGTATTCATCGACCCGATCAGGGAGTTGCTCAAGTTCGGCCAGCTTGAGGCAGTTGTCTCCGTGGAGAAGTCTACCGTTTCGCAGCCGGTCACCCAGAAAGTGATGAACGACATGCGCTCATGCGGTGCGGCCATCATCCATGTAGACAGCGAGCGTAAGTTAATCGACCCAGAAACCAGGGAGCAGTTCGCACTCAATGAAAATGTGCTGATCGAGATTGGCGCGGCGATGGCACTGTATGGCGAACGCTACATCTTGCTAGTCAAGGAAGGAGTGAAGCTGCCATCGAATCTACAGGGGCTTTTCGAAGTACGGTATTCGGGCGACAAGTTGGACGGCAATGAGACGATAAAGCTAATGAGTTCTATCAACGACATGAAAACCAAGCCGCTGCCACCAGCTGGCTAGGCTCCACTTTGTTGAAGTGACTTCCGCATGGGCAAACGCGGCTGGTCGATTCGCGGGTATATGACAGTCTAGTCAGACAGCTTTCGCACTAGCTAGCGTTTGATGCAGCACGCGCTTTTGTTTCCTGTCGTTCTCGACGCCTACGTTGCCGAGATTCCAAGGTTTCAGCCTGATACTGTGCCATGGCTTTGCTCTCGTACGGGTCACCGGATGCACATTCCCACACCCAGCCAACCGTTATGCCAATAGGAAGTTTCGCATCGCCGTGCGGTTGACCGATTCCGGTGATGAATGCTTTTACTTGCTGCCACTCTTCGGGCTCCTCTGGTGCACCGCCCCCACTTTCGTCAGTTGGAACGTAGCCAATTTTATCGCCGTTCATCCGACACACTTTGACCGCGTCGGGGTCCTTCTTGTTTGCTGGTTCCGGAAGTAGCATTACAGGGTCACCTGCTTTGCACAAACAAGCAGTCACCTGCCGAAATGAAGTGCCAGCAACAGCAAAACTCGACATGCGAAAATGCTTCCCACTCACATAAAGTGTGTCGGCATAGTCCTGCGCTGCAGAACTTTTCTCGCTTCTCACAGGCAGCTTCAGAGTTTTAGTTCGGACCGTGCGACCGCCGTTGGTCATCTTGTAAATGACGACAAGCACCACGCCAATCAAAATCACAAGTAGACGGACCGTGCTGACTTCTAAACCACTCATAGTTCACCTCTAATAACGTCGTCCGGCCTCACCGTGCGAGGCCTAGACGAGTTTCAGTAAAGCGGCTTCGAGTGGTGCCATCTTTTTCCGTTCGGCTTCAAACTGATCGAACCATCTCAGCAGCTTTTTCTTCTGACTAGCGAGCTTTGCATCGTCCAGCTTGGCGAAGGCGTTGATTGTCGCCCGTCCGACCTTTTCGAGCTCGGCAAGCCTGGTATCTCGATATGATGCTTTGCGTTTCATTGCTTCTCTCCCTTCGAGGTACGAAATTCCCTAACTGTCATGCCCAGTTTCTTACCCGCTCGCTTGTCACGCAGGTATTCCTTGCTGTAAGTCTTGCGTTCCGGCGAACGTGATGCCCACATGAGGTTCCCTCTTTTCCGTGGCCGCTTCTGGCACGCGGCCAAAAGACTGGCGAGGATGTTGTCAGCGTGACCCATTGTTACCTCCCGACTCCACTGTCTACCGTTCCGGCCAAACGACAACAGTACTTTCGGGCCAGTACGAGGGAGCGCATCTAGTACCACTTGAAAAACAGTACTTTTGCGCCATTGGCATTGGCAATCGGTTTTGGGGAAGGTTGGCGCAGTTAAGAATGACCCACGCTCAAAGCATTCGAGGTCGTCTTACCTGAGAGGAAACAATCATGGCCGTAAAAGTGACGCACGTGAAGCACAGTGACGCGGACATCAAGCGGTACGAAGGGATTATCGAAAAAGCAGCGGCAGCGGCGAAGTCGGAAGTCCGTTGCTGGTTAGACCGCCGTTTCAGTGAGCGGGAGACCGTCGTCGAGAACAACAAAAAGCAACTCGGTTGGGGTGCGTATGTCCGGGCACTCTTGACCAACGACCACACCGTCTACCTGGCTCTACCATCCGAAAAGGTCTCGGTGTCCGAGGACCCGATGACGAAGGGCAGACTGATGAAGATTGAAGCGAAAGAACGCCGTCAGGCAGACCGGGTTGCAAAGCGGGAAGCCAAAGCGGTTGCCAAGTCGGCACCGAAGGCGAAGGGTGTCAAGTCGGTGAAGGCACCGAAGATCGTCCAGCCCAAGTCTGACGTGGTCGGCACCTACAATTCGCTGGCCGACCTCGTTGCGAAAATCCAGCGCACCGAAAAGGTAGGTCACACAAAAGCGGTCGAGATGGCGAAGCAGCAAATGGTGAAGGCGTAACCCATGCGACGAGTGAAGTACGACTTCAAGCTCGCCACCGTTCCGGGTGGCGAGCGCCAGGTGAAAGCCATGCCGACCCAAGCCCAGCTCGACACCAAAATGCGTAAGGTAGCGAAGGCGCACGGTGCGGTCGTCGAGGCCCTGGTCCGAGTGACCCGGACTTACTCCATGTACGAGCTTTCAGACGGTCGGCTACTAAAGGTCTGGAATACTGGTGAGGTTCAGGTCGGCTGCACGTCTAACAGGTAGGTAATCGCGATCCACGGTCATTACGACGTGGGTCGCTCTACGTTTGCCCGATTTGGAATATCAGGAGTCGCCCGCTAGCTGACCATTGAAATGTGCCCGGTCATTATCAAACCTGTTTTGGCGATGCCGACGTTCCCTTCCGTGGTCGTGCAAGCGATAAACAGTTCGTGCGTATCGGTCGCGTAGTAGAGGTCGCCAGCGACAACGCCAACAGAATTGAGTAACGCCAAGAGCTTCACGTGCGACATCGAATGAAAACGGGCCATTTGGATTCTCCCCGCTATCGCTTCTTCAAAATGTCAGGCTTATAGAACGGTTTTAACGGCGACTCCTGAGCTGGTACGGTACGACCGCGCAGTGTGTTGTATTTCGGCATCCATGACTCGCCGCCTGTGGTGCTCGATGTGTTGCCCTGCGCAGGATTGTTCCCCGGTGTAAAGCTGCCGTCTGTCTGAGTAAGGCTGGCGCTTCCGACAGACCAGTAACTGCACTGGCAATCGCTCAACTGCCCGAAGCTCACAGAAGCAAGTGCAGACCCACCGCTTGCATACGTCGCGTCGGTGCCGCTCCACAGAAGTGTGGTGTTTTGGTAGAGATAGAGACTGCTTCCAATCACTGCAAAGGTAAACGTGTCACCGGCAGAGACCGAAAGTGCGCCATTTGCAATGTTGTTGTAGGCGCCCCATGTGATTTGCCAATTGACGCTCGTCAGGTACACCAAATAGCTTGGTTCCTGTTCGAAGTGGTCTCCGCCATCGGTAAACCTTATGCAAGGAGCTAAGTATGAATCGGAACCTGACGGCGGGGCGGTGGCAAACGTCACTGACGCATACTGGTCGTTCGGTAGTGCCACTCCGGAATAAATCATGCCGGCGAAATCGCCACTCGTAGCCGTGACTTCGCAAACATCACTCACAACCTGCAAAGGATGGTCGCCATATATGTTCTCAGTCCACTTGCCTCCCTGGCTAAGCGGATTTTCATTCGCTCGTTGGAAGTTGTCCCTACCGAGCTCGGTAAGATAGATTGTTGACATCGTCTTGCTCCTTTATGCGCCCCTCGACGAGCGTCCCGTGTTGCGTTAGAAAATTTCCGCCTCGAGCTGGTCCGGCACCATCACCACAGGTGCATCGTCATCTTGGCTCCGCCGCTGATTACTTCGTTGCTCGACAGGCGTTGCCCATTTGCAGTTGCTCGGTTCGTAGTGCCCGTTTACATTTTCCCTCTCAAGTGAAGTGCCGAGAGGTCTTGGCCCGAGGTCGTTCAGAAAATTGATGAATCCATTTTTGCCGGACCACCGTTCACAAATTCTAATTCCTCGTCCCCCATAGTTTTCCCAATGAGTAGCCTTTGGGTCCAAGCAGCGATAACGCATGGAAAGCCAAGAGTTATATTCGCGCGTTCGCAACTGCCGCCCGTTCCTGGTGACGCGCAAATGTCCGTGGATTCGATTCCTATGACCGTGTTCTTCACTGCCACAATCACGGCTGACGCGGCACGTCAGGAGACTGCGCAAAAGTTTGACACTTCGGCCGCACTCGCACTTGCAGAGGAAAATATCCGGCGACGATTCCTTTAGAACGATTAGCTTCCCGAACGTCTTACCCAGAAGTGACATCGCGGAGTGCTCCACGATGCCGCCAAACTGTTACCGGCTAATACGCTCTCTCAACTGTTGCAGATCGTCCGGACCCATTGACTGAATGACTTTCTCCCGCGTTCCGGACGGGAGCACGCCGTTGACGATGTATGCCTCGCATCGCTGCGTCAGTTCTCTGTCATGGATAACGCGGCCAGCGGAGAGATAGATTTCCATAGGCTCCATAGTGCGGGGATTCAATCCGACCAGCGTCAGAAGTTCCACATAAGGCTTCAAGCCGTTCATTGTTTCTCCTCTTCGGTGTCTTGCGAGTGGTCAGCCACTTCGTCGCATTCATCCTGGGCAAGCATCTGCTCGGGATTCACACTTTCTGGTTGTGTTGGTTTGATCGGAACCACGTTACTGAACAACTCCGGCATCAATTCGAGAGCTGAACCGGGAATGATTTCTTCCTCTTTGTTGATAGCAGTCTGCTTTGCTTTGTCCCGACTCGAAACGGTTAGCCCGAGAGCCACAAGAGCGGACGCCATCTGCTTTTCCGTGACCTGGGCAACTTCAAGCCAGGGATTCTTCTTGTCGCGTTGGTACGGATCGCCGTTCTTCGTGTAGCAGGTGACAGTGACCACAGAGCCCTCGTCCCGAACGTGCTGTGCTGCAACGACCCAGCGTTCCCACAAAGTTGCATACTGCGTCAGCAGCTCGGCGTCCCCGGCAGTGGCTACTCGCCGCTTCTCCAGAACTTTTGCCAACGCGCGGAATTTCTTCTTAGCTTCCGCGCTCAAGAACTTTGGAGGATAGGGGCGTCCTGCCGGGATGTGAGATGTCTGCTTGCCAGTGTCGTAATGGGCCTTCGTTCCCTCAAGTGCGTGCTGCTCGAGAGATTTTCGTGGCATCGGCATAGTCATTCCTCTATCAAGTGGGTCGGCCCCGGCATCCGTCTCGGAAGAGACAAACGCCAGGGCCAAGGCTTCACAGGTTGCCCAAGTGAAGATCGGTGCTGCTCAGAATTTCGTTGTGCTGGAATCGGCAAGCCGCTGCCGAAGCCTTGTTGACCCAAAGCTCATCACTTCGAGCTTCATATTGTCTTGCTGGTGTGACAACCTTATTCGGCGGCTGAGTAACGGAGTCGCAAGGTGGCGTTATCGTGCAGCAACGAGGCGTTATCGTACAGCAACGAGGCGAGTTCATTAGCTGAACCAGTGCGGAATCGCTTGCGCCGGTACTTTCCGAATTTAAGCCTCAATCGATTGCGTGTGTAAACGTATCGCGCGACGCTAGCCGGCGCAAACGCGTGGAAAAACAAATAGCCCTATGGAGGTATCTGATTCCCCAGGCGTTATGGTTCTCGCAGGCAAACAAAAGGGCAACAACAGCGGCGGCCTGTCCATTAGCAGCATGCAGCTAGAATCAGCATGAACACAGGCGATCTCGCACGTAAATCGGCTGCTTTCTGACGATTTTCCGATGCGATTTAAGCTAGCGAGTCAGGTTGGATCTGCGAGGTTGGAGACCTGGTCTGCG
This sequence comes from uncultured Acidobacteriota bacterium, assembly GCA_963831955.1. Taxonomy (GTDB): domain Bacteria; phylum Acidobacteriota; class Terriglobia; order Acidiferrales; family UBA7541; genus Palsa-147. The sequence continues at coordinate 106,883 of CAWHSG010000001.1, forward strand.
GTTATACGCGAACTGTGAGGTGCCGTCGTTCCTACCGGGAATGTATCGCCAGGTAACGCGATTACGGCGGTTGTTTCTGAGGTCAGGACTCCGAATATTTGCGACTGGCGGCCACGACAGCGTTGAGCTTCTCGATGAGGCGAGTGCTAGTCACTTCGGCGTTCAGAGGCTCGGCCTTTTGGAACCATAGCTTCCCGACCCGGTAGTAAGTGGCTAGCAGTTCACTGTGGTCGTCGCCGGTGTACTGGTCCACGTTCTGAACGGCGTAGTGTTCAAAGTGCTCGCCACTCGGCAGCTCCACTGTATTCCAACCTGTCGTGCCAGCAGGTGTGACTTCGATTGGTTTCATGCTAGCTCCTATTCTTGAGACGCCCCATTGATTGTCCCGTTTATCAGGACAGGTTCAACAGCAGTTTGGTTGCTGTGGTTATTGTGTTCCGAACGAGTCTTCCGGTTGTGGCACTCCTCGCAGAGGCCTTGAAGATTTGCGAAGTCAAAGAAAAGTTTCTCGTCGCCGTGGTGGTCGCGGATGTGGTCAGCAACGGTGGAGACGTTGTGGCAGCCCTCGTGGAACGGGTCAGCACAAAGTGGGTGGCGACGGAGGCAGGCCGCTTGGAGTCCAGTCTTTGGATTCCGCCATCTCGCTCGCCAGTACAGATGGCGATAGGCGTCGTGAGGCGTCGAAAGTGTCTGAGGGACGGCTTCTGGGGCGGCGGGAACAACGCCAGCGGTTCCGTGTCTGCTACACGGAAGACCAAGATCACAGTTGCGACAGGCAGTCGGTGGTCTTATCGGCATGTTCAGATCGTGTCGGCTAGTCGTTCGAGTCGTAGGAATTCAGTTTCCATTTCATCGAGCTCGTGAACGTATATTCCGGTGATGTAGACCAGTGGCAGCCACTTCACCGCAAACCAAAGGTAAAGCGTCATTAGCTTTCCGAGTTGCAGCCATCGCCTCATAGCCCAAGTGCCTCTTTCAAGGCGTCGATGAACTTGGCTAGCACGCTGTCCTTTGTCGCCTCCCAACTGATCGACATGAACGGCCGTTTGCGCTCGTGAACTGAGCCGAACTCCAGAAAGTGCAGGGCTGTGTTGACGTAGATTTTCCAATGGATCGCTTTGTCCTTGAGCTTCTTGCGGAACGTCTCTGGCGGCGGGTATTCAACACCAGTGATGCCACCGATGAATGCTCTCGCAGAAAGATTGCCCTTCCCCATCCGCTTGGTCACGACTCGCACGCCGAAATGCTCAGAAAGTAGTCCGGTATCCTTCGGCACCCGTGCTCTCATCTCGGCAAGCGTGATCTGAGCGGCTTCCTTGAGACTGCCGCCTTCAATCTTCTTTGCGGCACGCTCGGGGAGCTGTTCAAGTGCCTTCTGCAACTTGTCGAGGCCTGTGATCTTCACTGTGACTTGATCGCTCATGCTTGGCTGCCAAAATGTTACAGACGTGCCCGTCTCGGTCATGCCGCTACTCGCTCACCAATAGTTCGGCCAGCTTGTGATCTCCGCGACATTCAAAACAGCAACCGTTGGCTAGCTGGTCCAGCTTTACCTGTCGAGCTTCCGCGGTCGGGTACAAAAGCACGTGACCTGGGAACTTGCAGCCCACGATCAAAACGAACGCACCATCTCCGCGAATCCTACGGTGTGCGGCGGACCGTGGATATCGTTTGGCGGCGGCTTCTTGGTAGCTACTCACGGGTGCTCCGCTCCTTCACCCATACTGAAACGCCCCATCTTGGTACACCTCATTTTTCGAGCCTTTCGGGATGGGGTAAGGCAAGCATTTCAGTATGGGGTATCAATTTGAAAATTCATTACTTAGCTCCCCATCCTGAAACGCATCAGGATGAGTTGAAATCGACCCATCCTGGCCCTTTCCTTTCCTAGGAAAGGCCAGTGGGCAGTATGGGTGCGATTCAGTATGGCGCAGTCGCCACATCGGAGTTTTGAACCCACAAGTCATTTTCTTTTCGCCATCCGTTTTCCTTCAGAATCCGAACGATGCGGTCATCACCAAACCCTGTGGCTCTCCTTATTGCGTTTCTACCGATGGACGGGTTGCTCTCAACGAGCGTTATCACCTTCCCTACAGCGTCAGGATTATCGTCCACTGGCCTGCCGCTGGATTCTTCGTCGGGTTCAGCCCTCAGCACAGCAAAGTCGCCCTTCTCGTCGATGTATGGCCTGCCCTGGATCGTAAACGGGTCGGCCGGCTCCATGTCGCGGGGCTTTACGCACGTCAGTGTCAGTCGCGTCAGTTGCTTGGATTCTTCCTGATAGTCCTCGTCGAATCCCTTCTTCGTTTTGCGGCGGGCGTGCTCAACGCACCAAACACAATCCGCCATCGCACCGAAGTCACCCGTACCTCGCAAGGTGTTCTCCAAGGTCGGATTAGTGTCACCAACATCCTTTTTCCTGTGGTGCATTCCAATCACGGCAGGTGCGCCCGCTCGTATCAGCTTGAACATTTTTGCGCCCAGGCCTTGCGCCTGCTGCGTCGACTGGTTTTCGTCGCCTTGCTGGAACCGGATTGCTGTGTCCAGTATCACGACCGCTCGCGTCATGGCGATTGCTTGCAGCAGAACGGGGTCCTCGAGGTCAATCGCACCGTCGCGGATGGTTTGGCAAAAGAAGCCGCCGTCCATCGCGACCCGCATTTTCTGAATCCGCTCTCGAAACTTGCGGCCGCCCATTTCCGGAACGAGATAGAGCACGTTCGTCTTTTCAAGAACCGGATAGACTCCAAACAGCGGCTGCCCACTCAACAGCGCGTGTGCGATTGACAGTCCAATCCACGTCTTACCCGTGCCGCTCAGTGCTCCGAAGAACGTAATGCCCTCTTCGAGGATTCCTTTGATGAAGGCACGACTTGGAGCTGAATCGAGTTCACTTCCAGTATGGAAAACATCACGCCAATGTCGCTCGGTTTGTTGAGCGGTTAGTTTTGCCTCCCCTTTGAATCCGGCCTCGGCTTTCCATCGCTCTAGTAGCTTTTCGACCCGTTCCTGACGACCTTCAATTCTCGTGTTGGCATCGAGAATGTTTCCAGTCATCGCAATGAGCTTCCCGGAGTTACCGGAGTAGAGCTCTTTGGGATCAACGTGGAAGTCTTCCGGTAGCGTGCCGCGACATACGATGTGGAGTCCGGTGCCGCTAGCAGAGATTTCGCAGTACGAATCTATCTCGCTTATGATCTCTTGCGCCCATTCCTCAATTATTTCGGTGTTTGCGTTGCGGCAGTGATCCAGGTCGATGTAAACGTAGCCCTCAGACTTGTCGACATAGCGTTGGAAGCCAGCGTGATCCCGGTCGCCGCGTTCCTTGAGCAGGTAGTCCAACGAGCGAAGATTTTCCGCACGGAGTTCAGGCGTTCCCCACTTCACGCATGGGCATTTGCCCGGCTTCTTGTCTTTCTTGGAATAGGACTTTAGGTAGTACTGCAGCCACTGCTGCGGTGTACGAAGTTCTGCCGGTATTCCGGCTAGCAATTCAATTTCCCTAGCGGTAGGTCTTGGCATGGTTTCTATCCTTGCCCCCATTGAATGAATCGAGTTTCGTTGTTACTTCTTTGCGCAGAACCACCGGCACGCCGCCACTGAACGACACGCCGAGTGTTCCCCACATCTCCGTGCGAATAGCATCATCAACAGCGGCCTCAAACAGTTTCATCAGCTCCGGTTTTGTCACCGTGAGCCTCCTCTCACGCCTCAATTAGTGCGAGGCGGGAAAATGAAGTCGAATACCTCGTTGAAGTCAAAGCCTTCGTCCAGGAGAACCCGCACCGGGTATATCAAAGGCTTGGTTTCATCTACCTCTTGTTCGAGCTTGCCCTTGATATAGGCGTACCGATCTTCGGCTGACATCGTCGCAGCTTTTCGGGTGTTCACCTGGCACCTTCCAGAAATTGGCGCATCCACGTGGGAACGAGGGTCATCGCCGTGGGATTGGCTCGCCTTATCGCGGTTCGGATGCACCCATGCAACCGCACGCATGTCAAACAAACTTGTTTTTGGGATTGAACGAATCCGCCAAAAGGTAGGCGGTTACGCGGCGAGGGCCAATTCCCGATATCCCAGCCGCTTGAACTGCGGGTAAGCTACTCGACTAGCCTCTAACAATTCAAAGTTCCGGACAACTGCTACTTTGCGTTACTGCTGAATACCGAGCGGGTCGTAGGCTCGCGCGGTGCGGACTCCGGCACGTCGCCGTCGCTGATAGGTACGCTCCTCGGCGGCGGCCAATTCGGACTCGGCGATAGTTCTGACCTCGTCGCTCGCTAGATATTCGGTCAAGAACTCGGCTGCGACAAATTGGACCTTGGATTCGCGACCGCGGGCGATGTTATTCAGAATCGTGAAAATATCCTCGGGCAGCTTCACGATGAAAGATTTCATCGGGTTAAGGTTTGGCTGACCTGGAGTCCGGCTTTTTCGCAAGCGGTCTTGGAACGCACGCACTCCTAATTTTTCGGCGGCAGCGAGTTCAAGCCACTGCTTCTTCGTGGCATCATCGGCCTCGGGCAATGCGTTGGCTACGATCCGATGATGAGTGTAGGGCACGTTCTCTGTCCGGACAGAGATAGGTATGCGCTTCGCCGTTGATGCCCAGTCATAAAGGGTGCTGCGCTGTAGGTTAAGCATGGATTCGGCAATCTCATAAGGCGTGCCGAGGCCAGTCGCATCATCCGGCAACGGGCAACGGTTGAACCAGTCGCCAACGTCCCACTGAATAGTTGCGGTCTGGTGCTTTTCAGCCAGTGCCTTGCCCTCGTTAATCCAATCGCCGATCTCAAATTGGATATTTTCGGTTTGATGTTTCTCCGCCAGCGTTTCGCCCTCATCAAACCAGTCGGGCTGCTCTGGCTCTGTCCGGACAGAGGATTCATCTAAAGCGCACGGGTCCAGCTCGTCCAATCTAATCACACTTGTAGCGTCGCTCATTTTATTGCTCCTTTTTGGTCGAATTTCTCAGGTGGACTACGCCACACCGAGAGTCAAGCCGAATTCTGATTTGGATTTATCAGCCAAAGCGACAGCCCTCGGTCGCTGGTCGATGTGGAATGTGTTCCTTTTAGTTAATCTGGGGTCGATGACGGCCTCGGTGGCCGTCAGCCATTTTTGGAAGTGCAGATCGCAGGACGACACGACCGATAAGACGTGGCTTCCGTCATCGTCGATATCCTCAACGATGGTGCCCCAGACGGCAGGCGACGAGCAGCACCCGCATCGGATCGTGTCATCCTCGACACACATTTCGAGCGACTGTGAAGCTTCTTGGATCATGGGAAATCTCCCGACTTTGGATTTCGGGAGTCTCTCGCACGAATCTGGACGAGAGTTACGGTGAGTTGGTGGCAACCACTCCGAGGATTACATTGTTGCATGCTACGAGCTGCGTGTCAATAGTCAGCTTCAACATTTGCGTTGAAATCGCCGCACTATTTGCAGTATGATGTCGGTACTGGAAGGGCACGTAGTTCATCCGGTCAGCAACTACGAGTTTAGAGCCCAGCGTTCCAGTGACCGGAACCCCAACCACGGCAAGCCTATCTAACCCAACGGCTAGACGGCACCGAATCCATATCAGGATTCGTGTGCTGCAATGTCGCAAGAAAATCCTTCCCTTGTCTTAGATGACCGAACGGTAGTAAGACCCCGACCGACGATACCAGGACGACGAAGAGGTGCATGCATGAGTCGTCGAACTGGACAAATGGGGAACGTGTATCAGCCAAATCACAAGACGTGGAATCCACAAGCACCGTGCTATGGGCGCTATCTGATCGACGTTTCAGGATCAGGGCGAAAACGCACGACGATTCCACTCGGCATCTGCCGCACACCAAGCATCGCCAAACAAAAGCTCCGTGAGCACCTTGAAGCAATCGGGGTCAACAGCAAACAATCTTTCATCGAAAACACATCACCGGCTACGACATTCCGAACACAGGCGGAGAGGTGGATTGCCTCAATGCCAACTCGCCGTCGCAAGCCGGTAAAACCTGCCACAATTTTCGGCTGGCGGCACGCACTCGACAAATGGGTCCTCCCGAACCTCGGCGATCAGCTCCTGTCGGAAATCTCGAACGGGGCGCTCCGGGCGTTCGTGGAAAAGATGTCGTCGGGCGGCCTGGCCCCACAATCCATCATCTCTTATGCCAACGTGGTGAAGATGGTCGTCGGCTCGGCCGTGAATGAAAACGGCGACCAGCTCTACCCGCGTCAGTGGAACCACGACTTCGTCGGCATACCTGTGCTCGATCAGACGACACAGCGACGGCCGACAGTAACAGCGCCTCAGCTCGAAAGAATCCTGGGCAGCGTGAAGGAAAGGTATTCCGTGCTATTCGCTTTGCTTGCGGGATCGGGCTTGCGAATAGGTGAGGCGCTCGGGCTCAAAGTAACCGACCTAGCTGACGACTGCACCGTGATCCACGTGCAGCGAAGTGTATGGCAGGGCAAGGAGCAGGCACCGAAGACATCGAATGCCATTCGTTTGGTGGATCTTGCCGAACCTTTGGCTAAGCTGCTTCGGGATTACGTCATCGGCAAGAGCGGCTATGTATTCGGCACCCGTGAAGGCAAGCCGCTTTTGTATCGCAACGTCAATCGAATGCTTTGCAACACAGGCGAACGAGTCGGGCTGCACGCCTTCCGGAGATTCAGAGCTTCGGTGCTCCGGAAGCAACGTGTACCCGAAGACCTGCTGAAGTTTTGGCTGGGTCACGCCCGGAATCTGACCGACGTTTACGCTTCGCAGCTACGCGAAGACGTTGCATTTCGTCAGCACTGGGCCGAACACGCAGGGATTGGATTTTCAGTTGTGTCAATGAGGTCAAGAAATGTCGTCAGCATCGAGGCCGTAAAAGTAGCGTAAACTGCTAAGATTGGAAGGGTTTTGAGACATCGCGCCCGTAACTCAGCTGGATAGAGTATCTGCCTTCGAAGCAGAGGGTCGGGGGTTCGAATCCCTCCGGGCGCGCCACTTCTTTCCTCATCGTCCAGAATCCAGGCACCGCCCGTTAAAATCCTTCGGGCTTGCGTGACCCTCATGTATACTCCCGGCACTTTCCGAAGGAGGTCGCCTTCCTTGCGAAAATATCTTGCGGAATTTCTAGGCACGTTTGTCCTGGTATTTGGCGGGGTCGGCAGCGCGGTGCTTGCCGGGGGCCATATAGGTTTCGTCGGCGTGGCGTTTGCTTTCGGCTTGGCGCTGCTGGCCATGGTGTACACCATCGGGCCGATTTCCGGCTGTCACATTAATCCGGCGGTGACGTTGGGAGTGCTGCTAGCGAAAAGAATCGGCGCGAGGGACGCGCTGATGTACGTAGTGGCGCAAATTTTCGGAGCGATCGCAGCATCCGCGCTGATCCTGTTGATCGCCAGCGGCATAGCGGGCGGTTACGATCTCGCGGCGGGCGGCCTTGGCGCAAACGGCTATGGATTGCACTCGCCGGGACAGTATTCGATGGTGGCCGCGTTCATCGCCGAAGTGATCCTGACTATGTTTCTGGTAGTCACAGTGCTCGGCGCGACGGACGTGAAAGCCCCGGTCGGATTTGCTGGCCTCGCCATCGGGCTGGTATTGACGCTGATTCATCTGGTCGGAATTCCAATCACGAACACCTCCGTGAATCCTGCGCGCAGCATTGGGCCGGCCTTGTTCGTCCAAGGCTGGGCGCTGCAACAATTGTGGCTGTTTATCGTCGCGCCCTTAGTCGGCGCGGCGATTGCCGCTTTGGCCTACGCCGCGATTCGCATTCCGGATACGATTATCACTACGCCGCAGGGAGAACGCGCGCTCGCCAGCGAGCAGGCCCAGCGGCGCGATCATAAATAGCCGCGGCGCAGGGATCTCACCCGAGATTGTTGGCTTAGTTGGGCTGAGAATATTTGCCTTCGCTGCAAGTCGAAGGTACACAGGCGGGGACCATGTCCACGAGCGAGACACCAATCAATTTGCACACGCTGAATCTTCAGATGCACTCCGTGGACAACGCCACCACGGTGCGTTGCACCGGGCGCCTTACCATCGACACTTCACCGCAGTTGAAGTCAGGAGTGAAGCCTCTACTGGTAAGCAAGCGCCGCGTGATTCTCGATCTCACCGACTTAGCTCACATGGACAGCTCGGGGCTTGGCGCGCTGGTTGCGCTTTATATTTCGGCGAAAGCCTCGGGCTGCGAATTGCAGATGGTGAACCTGAGCCCGCGCATCCGCGAACTGCTCAGCATGACGAACATCATTTCCCTCTTTGAATCCTGCGGCCGTTATGGCGGCCGCATGCCTTGAGCAACCGACCAATTTTCCCTGAATGAACGCCCACAATGGCGGCAGCGTCCCAGTAGGGGAGGGTGCTTTAGCCCTCCGGCCTTTCGGCCCCCAGCTCAGCAATTAAGGCTCGATCTAGCAGTAACGGCGATTCCCCGCCCCTCCGTGGGTTGACCCTAGCGCCCGTGGTATCGTTGTCGGCAAGGCGGTGGCGCCGGCTTGAGCGCTTACGCCGCGCCCACGGGATCGAGGCGGAATTTCTTGACCGCGAGCACCGTCCACACGATGAAAATCAGCAAGACGATAACCTGCGCGATCAAAAATGGCGGCTCGGACCCGGTCGGTGCGAGCGCGTTGAGCGCCGGCACCTTCATGAACGCTTGCGCGACGAGCACAAAACAATTCAGGTACAGCGCGATCATGGCAGTGATCACGTAGCCGCGCCGCCGGCCTCCGGCCATGCGCCGCGAGTAGCGCGCGTAGATTGCAATGGCCAGCACGACCAACGAAATCGCGCCCACGACATAAGACGGCTTGAAGCCGTGGTACGGGAAAAAATATCCGGTAACGCTCGTGAGCACGGTGGTGATCAGGAAGACAGCGGTCATGCCATCGAGCCTTTTAGCAGAGAGCAGGCCAAACGCAACAATGAGCCCCGAGAGAATCCCGATCAGGCTGATCGCCACGTGCACCAATGTAAAGGCCGCCAAACCGGAGCTCATGATTTCGCTCCTTTCATTTCGGATTCCGAGAATTGATTACTTGGGAGGGCGAAAGCGTACACCGGAGCGGCTCTACGCCCAATTGCTTCATTTAGCTTCTTGGCTCACGCGCAGGCTCCATGCTTCGCGTGTGATTTCGCAGAGAATAACGCTTGTTCCCGCAGGATTCCTCGCGTCGTCAGAGACCTTGGGACTCGTCCTGGATTTCTTTTTCGATTTTTTGGCGCTCTTCCGGCGTGAGCAGTTTGGCGCGAAGCTCGGCGATGGTCGGGGCGCCGTTCAACCCGAAGAAAATATCGTTAAGCCGCTGGATCCAGGCATCCACCGCGGGATCAGAAAAACGCACTTCGCCAAACGAGAAACAATACCAGCCATGGCCGAAGCGCGCCGCGTACTCGTCAGGGGAGTAGCCCTCGGCGACCATTTGTTTGGCGAACTCTTCCCGGCCAGCGTCGGCCGGCGGGCGTTCGATCTCGTTCATGTGCTCCTCAGTCCAGCCGCGTGTACGGGCTGGTCGAACTTGGGATGACATCAGAATAATGGACCGGCGCTTGCAGATTCGAAAACTTTGCGAAGGCGATTCATAAAGAGGTACGCCTGATATTGCGCACGCGACGCACAGTCTCGCTTGACGATGATTAGCGCGAAAGGTAATTTCTTTATTGACGCTGAATGGATGCGGGACGCATCTAATTCCGCGACGGGGGTTACTGGATGCCGCGGGAATTACGACAGGGAAATGAGCCGGACCTTCGACGGATCGGGCTCCATCCCGATTTTTGGTATCCACTCGCGCGCTCGAAAGATGTGAAAAAGGGCAAGACGCATCTCGCCATGTTTGGCGGCGAGCCCATCGTGTTGGCCCGCGGCGAGAGCGGCGAAGTGTTTGCGATGGACGACCGTTGCGCGCACCGGCAGTTCCCCTTGCACAAAGGAATCGTTTGCGGCGAACTGCTCAAGTGCGCCTATCACGCCTGGAGCTATCAGCAGGATGGCCGCGTGGCGGGCGTGCCGTATTTGCCGAAAGATGCCTGCCGGCCGGCGGGAGTGAAGGGTTACGCGTGCCGCGAGGCTTATGGTTACGTTTTCGTTTTTGCCGGCGATCGCGAGAAAGCCGCCGACGTCCGCTTTCCGGAATTGCCAAACTTTCATTCCAAGAAACGCAAGACCATGCATTTCTGGCGCAAGGTGGAATGCCACTATTCCTTCATGCATGAAAATCTAATGGACATGAATCATCAATTTCTGCATCGCGGAATTATGGGCACCATCAAGCCGACCTTGCTCGACTACACTAAGGGCGACAATTGGGTCGAGGTCAAGTACAAATTCGAGCAAGCTGCAGGAAAGCCGAATAGCGGCGCCGATTTCATGATGGCCGGACGAAAAAGAAAAGACGCGGAGCGCAAATCCGGCGACGTGATGACCATCCGCACGCTGTATCCCTACCAAACGCTCAACATCGTGCGCGCCGGCGCGGATGAGCCGGCGTTCGATTTGTGGGTCGTGTACGTGCCCTACGACAAAGCGCAGCGCAGCCACATCAGTTGTGGCATGTTGATGATCGAGAAGCCACCCATTCCCGGGCTGATTCATGCGATCTGGCCGCTGATCAGACGCTTTGCCGAATCCGTTTTCACCGAAGATCGTCTCGCGGTAGAAGCCGAGCAAAAAGCGCACGACGCGCAGCAGGGCGACTGGAACCAAGAAATCAATCCCGTGATCATCGCGCTGCGAGAAGTGCTGATTCGCCACGGAGTGCCGCTCGAGCCGGAAATTTCGCGCGCCGCTGCCGCCGGCGACTTTCGAGTAATGCAGAATGCGTGAACGCCTCTAGCACACCACGCATTCGATAAAGTCTCCGCAACATATTCGTGCGCCCTGTCCCGTATCGGCTGCCCGTGCCCAAACACCTCGAAGTGCAATTTGCCGTCATCGCAACCGATCGTCCTCGTTTAGACTCTGGGAGCGCTGATGCTCGCCGATGCGCTTCTCGGCTAGCGTTTCATGCATCCAATCGCAAGAAGCAAGCTTTATGCCTAGCGTCCGAAACAAACCGATCCTAATGGGCGAGACGTGGCGCTTGGCACTGCAAGCTCTCCGCGCCAACAAATTCCGCACCATGTTGACAATGCTCGGCGTGATCATCGGAAGCGCGTGCATCGTTCTGGTGGTCACCGTGGCACTCACAGGCAAACGCTACATCATCGTGCAGATCGAGGGCGTCGGCGCCAACTTGGTCTTCGGGGAATCGGTACCGGTCCAATCCCGCTTCGAGCGCCTCGCGGACGAGGTTACGCCCGCCGACCTGGAGGCTATTAAACAGGAAGTCCCGCAAGTGGTGGAGACCGCGGGAACCAACGATAGTCCGATGACCATGGTCGTCAACGGCAAAACTCATCCGATCCATCTGGTCGGTGTCACTCCAGGATTTGACCGAATCCGCCGGTTGCTCATTCTTCGTGGAAGATACTTCGATGACGACGACCTGGCCACTCGAAGTAAAGTCTGTGTGCTTACCGAACCACTCGCCACCGCTCTATTTCCCGTCGAAGATCCCGTGGGCAAGATCATCCGTGTCGGTGAGCTGTACTTCACCGTGATTGGGGTCTTCAAGGAACGCATTAGCACATTTGGCCAAGCGGAAATAACTTCCGAATCGATCCTCGTCCCGTTTTCCCTGATCAAGAGCTTCACGGGAACCGAATACTTCAGGACGTTTTACGTCCAAGCGGACCGAGCCGAGGACGTGCCGGGAGTGACCAAGGCCGTAGCAGACATTTTGCAGAGCAGGCATCGTCCAGGCGCAAAGTACAGCGTACAAAACTTGAACAGCATCCTCGAGGCCGCAAGAATGATCTCCATAGCGCTCACCGTCCTGCTGCTCTTGATGGCATTCATTGCCTTAACCATCAGCGGCATCGGCATCATGAACATCATGCTAGTCACCGTGACCGAACGAACCCACGAGATTGGCATCCGCAAAGCCGTAGGCGCGTCGCGCGACACCATCTTGCATCAGTTTCTGATGGAGGCGTTGTTGATCAGTGTAGCGGGAGGCCTCGTCGGAATTGCCATCGCTGTCACAATTACAGCGGTAATCAGTTACTCGCTCACTTATTTTCCGGAAGTCGGAGATCTTCACATTTCAATATCATGGCTGTCGGTCGTTATTGCACTAGTGGTCTCCTGCTCCACCGGACTAATCTTCGGATATCTTCCCGCAAATCGAGCAGCCCACCTCCAACCCACCGAATCACTGCGCTACGAAAAATAGGCTTCGACGGTAGACTAGATTAAAATAGTTCTAGATGCGCGCTCTTCGGAACTTCTCACTCGACCACAACCGCGAGCCCCGCATCGCATGAAGTCTTCCCCTCTGCATTTCAAAACTCTCGTCATGATCCTGTTGATGGTGACTTTCGGCCCTCTAGGAAACGCCCTCCTCAGCAAAGGAATGAAAAGCGTCGGCGCTGTAACGCTCCGATCGTTGCCGGATCTCCCTCACATCTTCATCCAGGTTTTCACCTCGCCCGTAATCTGGCTCGGCATGGGCTCTCTCCTGCTATTTTTCATCTCTTATATGCTCGTATTGTCCTGGGCGGACTACAGCTACGTTCAACCGGCCTCTTCCTTCGCATACGGCGTAGTGGCGCTCTGGGGCCACTTTCTATTGCACGAAACTATTACGCCCACTCGCTGGCTCGGCGTGCTAATCATTTGCGCCGGCGTTTTCGTCGTAGGCTACACGCCCCACCGAACCACGGAGCATAAATAATGTTCTGGGAAATCCTGCTGTTACTCGTGGTCGTAATCGGCGGAACATCCGGCGAGCTCTGCCTTTCGCGCGCCATGAAGTCCCTAGGCGAAGTAAAAGATTTCCGCCCCGCCTCTCTATTTCGCGTATTCATCCGCGCAATGCAAGTCAGCTGGATGTGGATCGGCCTACTAATCTCGATCGTAGCTTTCCTGGCTCTACTAGGCGCACTTTCAATCGAAAATGTAAGCTTCGTAGTGCCAGTCACAGCAATCAGTTACGCGGCAGGCGCCCTAGGCGGAAAGATCTTCCTAGGAGAGCGCGTCTCCCTCCAACGCTGGACAGGCGTAGCCCTAGTATGCATAGGCGTAACGCTAGTATTCTTCGGCCGATAGGCTTGCATGCCGACATGCTCCGCCGCATTTGAATTTTCCCGTAGGGGCGCTCGCTTGCTGCGCCCGCCCGTGTAACGCCTGCGAAAACGTGGCCTATCTGCCTCAACGTAACGCGATCCGTGCTGCCATTCACTTTTCCGCAGCCCCCGACGTCACCGAGAGCAACAACCCATCGCGAATATAATATTCCCCGTCCCGCCAACGAATAGTCCGCCGAAAAAAGCTCGCCAACCAAATAAAAAACGCAAACGCATCCCACACCGGGATCAATGGAATGTCTTTCCACAATCCACCTTGCTTCAAACCGCGAACCCCGATACTCCAAGTCACGAAAACCCGCAGCCCCAAATAAACACCGACGTAGCCCAACACCACCGCAGCCGAAGGCCGCACAGCAATCGCAACCAACAACCACAACAATCCCTGTGTGAGCAGCAGACCAAAATGTCCCCACGGCCGCATATGCCGCATCACCACCATCCAGCGCAAACGTTTGTCGATAAGTTCTCGAAGCGAATGACACCCAGCAAGCTTCTTCACAGTGTAAGGAAGAAGTTCAACTCGGTGACCGCCATCGGCAATTAACCGTCCCACCAAAAGATCGTCCCCCGGCTGATTCTCGATAGCCTCAAACCCCCCGAACTCAGCCAAACGAGCCCGCGATGTCACAATGGATGGACCAAGCCCAAACCTGATTCCTTCCAATTGCCAACCCACCAGCAGTCCAGCGTAAAAATCCGAAATCATGCCGACAGTCTGAAGATTCTCGGCAAATGTTTCCGTATGAGCGGGCACATAAAAGCAGGTAGTGGCTCCTACTTCAGGGTCGGCAAGAGGCGCGACCACAGTCCGCAAATAATCAGGCCCAACTCGAACATCACTGTCGCCCATTACAACAATTTCGTTTTGCGCTTCCCGGACGAGCCGGCCCAATTTCGCGACTTTGTCATTCACCGCGTTACTGCCCGAGCCAAATAGAATCCGAATTCGACGCTCTGGAAAATCGCGAACAAGTTTTTCAAGTATCGGAATCACAGGACCGCCGCCCTGGTCCACGCAGAAAAGAAGCTCGTACTCCGGATAATCCTGACGGCAGAAGCTGGCAAAGTTCTCGTAAGCCTCCGGATCAATCCCGCGGATCGGTTTCAGGATACTAACTGGCGGTGTGAACACGCGATGCGGTAGTTCGCGCGAAAAAAATCGCCACGAGCTAAAAGCCACAATCAAGTAATAGACAAAAGGAATGGCGGCCACAACAAGCACCGCAAAGGCCGCAACATTTGAAATCATCGAACCCCTACAATATCTTTTCCCACGCTGTCATCCCGAACCCGCTTAGGGGTGAGGAATCTGCCTTCGCCACGGCCTTTGAGTCCGCCTTGATACTGCCTTTTGCCTCTGCCGTGGCCTTTGCCGTTTCTTCAATCTGAAATTTCAAATCTGAAATTTGAAATTTCCTGCGCCTTTGCCTTTCTTCCCCTAGGGGCGCCGGGTCAATCGCTATGCGGTTGCGAATCAATCGACGCGCCCGCCCGTATAACGCCTACGAAAACGCGGCCCATTCGCCTCCGCGTAACGGAAACCGCGCTACGACGGTCCGCCACTAACAATCGGGTGATTCGTAAAAAGAGCTTTCCCCCCGCTCTCAGCCACCAAAACCAATCCCCCCGGCCCAGCCAATCCCTCCAATCGGCTCACTGCGTGGTCGGAAGCAAAAATGTAATAACGCTCAGGCTTCCGCCACAACTCCACAAAATCAGAGTCCTGAATGAACACATCCGGCGCTCCAGGCGCATACGAGCCATATTCCAGATTCTGTCGCCGCCCATTCAAAAGCAATGCCGTCCGGTTGGTATAAAAAAAGACCGAAGAAAACTCGTAATAGTGATGGTCCACGATCAAAGCCCCATCAGGCGATCTCAAAAGCGCGTCCGCCAAAGGCCGCGAAGAAAGGTAAGGCTCAAAAACGACAAGCGCCAACCGTGCCGCATGAAAAAAGATGATCATCATCAGAGCAGCAGCCAAAAAAGCCCGCTTGCCGCCAGCCCGCAGCGTCCCGAGTGCCCCCACCAGAAAAGCAATCCCTGCAACCAGCAGCGGTATACGAAAATAAGCGAAAGAATCGAGCGTCAGATCCTCCATGTGCCCAAGCGAGAGCGAATAGACCGACGGATGAGAACTCAGCGCTCTGGAGATATCTCCGGGCGTGGGCATGCCGCGCACGTAAAACAATAGAGCGAACACTGCTAAAGCCAGCGCCCCGCTGATAGCGGAGATTACCCGCGTTCCTCGCCGCACCCACGGCCCTCCAACCGCCATCGCCGAACCCAACAGCATCGCAAATGCCGGATAGCAAGGCATCGAATAATACTCTTGCGTCGTCGAGAACGTAAAAAACACCATCACAAACCCCGCCCAGCAAAGCGCCAGCAATCGGGTCCGTCCGGCACGATCGACGGGCTTGAAAGATAGCTTTGCGACAGCAGGAACGTACACGCTCCAGGGAAACATCCACACCAATTGAAACAACCAAAAGTAGAGCCGCGGCACGGTATTGTAATCCCGCGGATACCGCCGATTCATGAAACGCAAAAGCTGCTCGTTGATGAAATAAAACCAAAGGAATCCGTGATACTGCCCGGGCCCGCTGTGCAGCGTAAATGCGAAGTAGGGAGGATTACGCAGCGTGGCTAGCAAGTGCCAGGGCACCGCGATCAACAGCACGATCGCCGCTCCGCTAAAAACATGAAACCGTTTCCAAGTCTCGATGGAGAAAAGTTGCCGCGTAAATAAAAGATAAATAATCCCGGCACCGACCGGAAACACCACAGCGATCAAGCTCTTCAGCAACAACCCCGTTCCCAGGCTAGCGGCCAACACAAAAGCCCAAAACCGCGGATGAGCTTCCCCGTCGTCTAACACCCGCAAAAACGCCCACATAGCTAAAGCAATCGTAAAAGTAAGCATCACATCCGGTATCAGAACGCGAGTAAACAGAAACAGGCCAATACATGTAGCCATGCAAAGGCCTGCGTAGAACCCTGCCCGCTGCCCGAACGCCCAGATCCCGAATGCAGCCGTCAACCAGCAAAGCCCCACGGCGGCCAGCGCAATGGGAATTCGCGCAGCCCAATCATGCACGCCGAAAATTTCATAGGATCCAGCGATCAGCCAATAAAGCAGAGGTGCCTTCTCGAGATAGGGCACGCCATCCAGATGCGCGGTAACCCAATCCCCGGAAGTAAGCATAGTCCGGGACATCTGCGCGTGCACCGCATCCACATCATCTACAAGGGACGGCGGAGAAATAATGCAACCAAGGAAGATCGATCCCGCGATGAGCACAACAGCTAGATAAAGGTAGCGATTGTTTCCAGCGTGCCACGATTCGCCTGTTTTGAAGGCGTTATCCGGATTCTCCATTTTTCCGTTAATAGCGTCTGCGGTTGCTTTTCTCTTCGTAGGGGCGTGGCTTGCTGCGCCCGCCCGAGTAACGGCAGCGCACATCACCGCCGCAACCGGGCCTCGAGCCCTTGCCGGACCCCTGCAGCTTCAAGCCTTGTTGTACTCGACCTGAGCTTTTTTTGCTTTCGTAGCAGGGATTTGAACCCGTTCAGTCTTCTGTTCCGACGCACCCGCACTCTTAAACTGCGCTTCAGATCTAGCAGAACTGCTCGGCGCATTCTCTTTGCGGCGAAGTTCATTCGAGCTACTCCGCCAATTCACGTGAGGAAGGATGAGGGATCGATCGACCCGATCGCGGTATTTCAAAGCAATATTCATCAGCGAATCCAGCAGCGAGCGAGAAAGAAAATGAGGCTCCAAACCAAGATCAATCAGTTTCGAATGTTTCGCGTTGTAATAATGCTCCTCAGCTTCCACTCGCGGGTCCGGCAAATACTCCACTTCCACCGCCATACCCAGCTTTTTCCCCGCTGACTCCACCATCTGCGCAATTTCCAGCACCGAAAATTGCTCTGTAAACTGGTTGAACACGCGGCACTCTCCTCGCGCCGCCGGGTTCAAACAAGCAATCTCAATGCACCGAACAGTATCCCGAATATCCAGAAATCCGCGCGTCTGTCCGCCCTTTCCGTAAACGGTAAGCGGATGCCCGATAGCCGCCTGCACACAAAAGCGATTCAGCACCGTCCCAAATATTTCATCGTAATCAAAGCGATTGACGAAAGTCTCATCGAGCGCCACTTCATCCGTCACCGTGCCGTAAACGACTCCCTGATTCAGATCGGTAGCCCGCAATCCCCAAATCTTGCAGGTAAACATGATGTTGTGGCTGTCATGCACCTTCGAGAGGTGATAAAAGGACCCAGGCTGCTTCGGAAACGGGAGCACGTCCGACCGCCCGTTGTGTTCAATTTTGATGTAGCCCTCTTCAATATCGATGTTCGGCGTCCCATACTCGCCCATAGTTCCAAGCTTCACCAAATGGCAGTCCGGCACGAATTCCCGTATCGCAAAAAGCAGATTCAGCGTCCCGACAACATTATTCACCTGCGTAAACACCGCGTGCTTGCGGTCGATCATCGAATAAGGCGCAGCCCGTTGCTCCGCAAAATGAATTACGGCTTCCGGCTCAAGTTCCCGAATCGCAGAAGAAAGAAATTCGTAGTCCGTCACGTCGCCAACAAATTGCTCAATGGTGTTCCCCGTAATCGCCTGCCAAACCCGAAGCCGTTCCGCCAAGGGACGAATCGGCGTTAAAGTCTGCGCCCCAACTTCATGATCCCACTGCCGCCGCGCGAAATTATCGATGATCGAAACCGCGTGCCCTCGCGCAGATAAATGTAAAGCCGTAGCCCATCCACAATAGCCGTCTCCACCAAGTACGGCGATCTTCATGCACCCTCCGCCCTATGGATGTCCAGAACTCCCCCGCCCAAAAATCAAAAAGCGTCGAAATTGTTGTTGTTGTCCCCGTGCGACCGCTGCGCCAATTTCCTCTGCGACATATTAATCACCCAAGAAGCAATCTTCGACTGCGACACCGGCAAAGGCAGCCGCTTGATCATCGACTTCCAACTATAAAATTTCAGATACATATCCTGCACGTTAGTCTCAAGCTCCTCAGCCGTAAAATTCTTAGGCTTAAGGTGGCAAAACTCCCCCGGAAAACGCCCGATATCCTCAAGCCGTAAGATCCGATCCTGCGCCTTCATCTTTTCATAAAACATCGTGCCCTTCTCCGGGCACAAAATGTTGAAGTAAGCCACCGGAACTCTTTCGGTGTGCAGAAAATCCAGCGTCGTCTCAAACACTCCCGGCGATTCCGTATCCCATCCAAAAATAAAATTCAGCGAATAGCTGATTCCGCGCCGCCGCAAATTCGCCAGCATCTCGCTGTACTTCTCCACCTTGTTAAATTTCTTATTCATCCCCTTCAAAGTCTCGCGGTCAATGCTCTCCAGCCCCATATTCACATGCAGCAACCCGCTACGCTCCGCCAAGTCCATATATTCGTCGTCGTAGCACAAAAACGAAGTCCACAGCGCCGACCAATGCACCTTCAAAGGAATCATCGCTTCCATCAATTGCATAGCGTGCGCACGCTTCCCGCCAAAATCGCTATCCCCAAAAAAAACATACTTCGATCCGGTATGCTTGATATCTTCGATCACGTCCTCCACAGGCCGCACCCGGAATCCCCCGCCCAAATACAGCCGCTCCGAGCAAAACTCGCACTGCATCGGGCACCCGCGCGAAGACATCAACGAAAACGTCTTGAACATCCCATATTTCTTAAGGTCCAGCATCTTCCAACGAGGAAACGGCAACCCAGCAATGCTAGGCATCTGCGGCGCCCGGTAAATCTTCTGCAGCCGCCCAGCCGCCGCGTCCTGAAGCATCTGCGACCAGATCGGCTCGCCTTCCCCAATCCCAATCGCATCGCAGTGCTCAGCCGCCTCCTCCGGATGAAACCAAATATGCGGCCCGCCCATAATCACCGGAATCCCACGATCGCGGAACTCCCGCGCAATGTCGTAAGCCCGCAGCGAGTGCACCGTCCAGGTTGTAATGGCAACTAAATCCGGGTTGGTATCGTAGCTAAAGTCCTGCACCTGTTCGTCAATCAACGTGGCTTCCCAGTCCGGCGGCGTAAGCGAGGCTAAATAAGGAAGGACCAGCGGCACCAAGGCCCGCGTTTTCGATTTGTAGATCGTCCGATCGGCTTTCGAAACGTAGTGCGAAGGCTGGATAATCAGTATCTTGTTTTTCGCCATGCTTTCTCCGAACAGAGATGTCTGGTGCGAAATAGACTGTTCGACCCAAGCTGAAAGAAACCGTTCGACCCCAGAACCGCAAGCATTCTACATCACACAATGCCCGCGAGCGATACTATCCCCGCAAGCAATGTTCCGAAAAGACCCATCCCCGCTCGCGACGTTCTGAAAAGACTCACTTTAGATGCGTCCCATCCCACAAGGTTACCAAGCATTCTAGCCCAAGCCGGGCGCCCACCTATTCGATGATTGACAAGCGTTTCCAGCGTCCATCTTTCTGCGGAATTAAACGAGCCGCACTACATCTGTAGTGCGCGCTTGCCTCCGTTCGCCTTCCGGGTGCGGGGTGCCCCATCCTCAGGTTCATCGAGGGTGGGGTTTTTCGGCCACGCATTTGTGTCCGTCGTTCGCCTTTGCCAACCAACTCCCCGCCGTCATTCCGAACCGCCCTCCGGTGAGGAATCCCTCCTCGCTTTGCGGGTACCGGGCCCCTCCGCCCAGGCGGACGCCGTAATTGCGCGCGGGGCCGTTGACGATTTCCCTCCGTCCTCGTAGGGGAGGGCCGAATTAGCCCTCCCGCAACGCGGCAGCGCCGCGGCACCACGGTGGCAGCCCCCGAATTCATTCGGGGGAGGGGCGCTTAAGCGCTCCGAAAAAATCGCCTACTTTCGGGTCCGGGCTGTCAATCGTCTCTGCGATTGCACAGCAGTCGATCGTCTATGCGATCGCACCTGCAATTGATTCAGCCCGGAGAAATAATGATGCGCTTCAGCGCTGGGCCCTGCATTTGCTTTGGTTTTGAGGTTGTCTTTTGTGTTTGCGTTCGTAGGGGCGCCGCTCGCTGCGCCCGGCCTTCGCCCTTGCCGGGTGCCCCACGTGCCGTCGTTGCGCGTGGGGCTTTTGACTTTTCCCCGTGCCGCCGGTTTACCCTGACTCTTGACGAAGGGCGTCCCTGCCGGCTCTCTTTGTCGGCCAAATCCACTGCCCCTAGACAACGCGACCGTTTACCCACTCGACATACCTCAATCTATGCTGTATCTAAGTAACGGTCCAGTTTATCAAT
Organism: uncultured Acidobacteriota bacterium; assembly: GCA_963831955.1. Taxonomy (GTDB): domain Bacteria; phylum Acidobacteriota; class Terriglobia; order Acidiferrales; family UBA7541; genus Palsa-147. The sequence goes on from CAWHSG010000001.1 coordinate 127,333, forward strand.
CTGGCCCGCCAAACAACCGATGCCGCCAGTCGTAATCGAAAATCCGATCCTCAACTCGCCTTTCGAGGAGCCCCGCCGCCATTTCCGCTTCTCCGACGAAGGCATCACCAACGAAATCATCGACGGCCGCCGCGTCAGCTCCTATTTCGTCCCCATCCCAAAGCCCAAGTCGCGGGGCGGCAAAACCCAAGCAGTCTTCGACACGGAATGGACCCAGGAGCGCATCGAAGAAAACAAATTCATCAATCAAGTCCGCGAACGTGTCGCAAGATGGAGGCAAGGCGGCTACGTCGGCGTAACCAAAACCACCGCGTCGCTGCTCGAATACTGGAAAAATCCCGAACGCACCCGCCGCCTCTTCTTTTGCCAGCTAGAATCTCTCGAAACCGCAATCTACATCACCGAAGTAGCAAGCAAGTACAACGACGCCTGGATCGAAAATGATCTGCGCAAAGCGAACGAAGCCGCCAATCCCGCCCTGTATCGCACGGCTATCAAAATGGCCACCGGCAGCGGAAAAACCGTCGTAATGGCCATGCTCATCGCCTGGCACACGCTCAACAAAATCGCCAATCTCCAGGACGCCCGCTTCTCCGACACATTTCTAATCGTCACTCCAGGCATCACCATTCGCGACCGCCTCCGCGTGCTCTACGCGAACGATCCCGAAAATTACTATCAGCAACTCGACATCGTCCCGTCCAATCGCCGCGAAGAAATGGGCCGCGCAAAATTGGTAATAACCAATTTCCATACCTTCAGACTTCGCGAACGCACCTCTGTGGGCCGCGTCACAAAAGAAATCCTCGGCCCAGCCTCCAGCGGCGCCTTCACCGAAACCCCGGATCAAATGGTGAACCGCGCCTGCAAAAGCCTCGGCAGCAAGAAAAACATAGTCGTCCTAAACGACGAAGCCCATCACTGCTATCGCCGCAAGCCCGACGGCGACGAAGAAAAGCTGGCAGGCGACGATCGCCGCGAAGCCGAAAAGCGCGACGAAGAAGCACGCATCTGGATTTCAGGCCTCGAGGCCATCCAGTCAAAGCTCGGCATCCGCGCCATGTACGATCTCTCCGCCACCCCGTTTTTCCTACGAGGCTCAGGCTACCGTGAAGGCACGCTCTTCCCCTGGGTCGTCTCCGATTTCTCTCTCATTGACGCCATCGAATCCGGCATCGTAAAAGTCCCCCGCGTCCCCGTCGCAGACGATTCCGTAACCGGCTCGCAACCCACCTACAGAGACCTGTGGCTCCGCATCCGCGAGAATCTGCCAAGGAAGGGCCGAGGCACCGAAGACCTGGGCGGTGTCGAGCCAAAGCTGCCGGCCGAACTGGAAGGCGCGCTGCAAAGCCTCTACAGCAATTACGAGAAATACTATCGCAAGTGGGAAGAGAATTCAGACGCTCGGGCGCGCGGCCTCACGCCGCCAGTTTTCATAGTCGTCTGCAACAACACCAACGTCTCAAATCTAGTTTTCCGCTACGTCGCCGGCTGGCAGAAAAAACTGCCCGACGGAACCGAAATCCCGGTCCCCGGAAAGCTCGATCTCTTCAGCAACGTCCAGAACGGCCGATGGACGGATCGCCCGAACACCATCCTGGTGGACAGCGAGCAACTCGAATCCGGCGGTGCCATGAGCCCCGAATTCAAAAAAATCGCCGCCGTCGAAATCGAGGAATTCAAAAATGAATATCGCACTCGCTTTCCGGGAGCAAACATCGAAAACCTTGCCGACGAGGACATCCTTCGCGAGGTGATGAACACGGTCGGCAAGCCAGACAAACTCGGCGAGCAGATCAAGTGCGTAGTCTCAGTCTCCATGCTCACCGAAGGCTGGGACGCAAATACCGTGACGCACATTCTCGGCGTCCGGGCATTCGGCACCCAGCTTCTCTGCGAACAGGTAGTCGGCCGCGGCCTGCGCCGCATGAGCTATGTTCCATCGAAACAAACGATCTCCGTAAACGGCAAGCCGCTGGAAATCGAAACATTCGACGCCGAGTACGCCGAAATCTACGGCGTACCCTTTTCATTCATCCCAAGTGCAGGCTCCGCAAAAGACCCCAAGCCCGCCCCGCCACCCACTCGCGTGCGAGCCATGGAAGATCGCATCGCCTGCGAAATCACCTTCCCGCGAGTGTCGGGCTATAAATACGAACTGACATCGCAAACCCTCGTCGAAAAAATTACCCCGGAATCCAACCTCTCTCTCTCGACAGCCGACATTCCGACCAAGACAGAAAACGCCCCGATCGTCGGCGAAAGCAGCATCCACACCCTCGACGATTTAAAAAATCGCCGCGAGCAGGAAGTAGCCTTTCTACTAGCCAAGCTCGTCTTGGAACAATACTTCCGCGACGACCAGGGTAACCTAAAGCAATGGCTCTTCCCCCGGCTCCTCGCGATTTCCAAGCGCTGGCTCGCCGAGTGCGTCATCTGTAAGGACAACACCTTCCCGCAAATGCTCCTCCTCCTCGAAACCGCCCACGAGGCCGCGCGCTTAATTTATCTTTCCATCGCAGCCTCAGAACCGGGCATGAAGGTCCTGAAACCAAGACTCCGCGACTACGACACCGTCGGCTCCACGCGCTACGTAGAATTCGAGACCACCCGCCCGACCTACACCACCAGGCCCGACAGGTGCCACACCAACTACGTCGTAGCAGACACCGAATCCTGGGAACAAAAAATGGCCCAGACCCTCGAAGACATGGACGAAGTCATCTGCTACGCAAAGAATCAGGGCCTGAATTTCGCCATCCCCTACACCATCAACGGCGAAGAAAAAAACTACTTCCCGGATTTCCTGGTCCGCATTAGAAACGGCCAAAAAGAACCGCTAAACCTGATCCTGGAAGTCTCCGGCGAACCAAAAAAAGAAAAAGCCGCCAAGGTAGCCACAGCCCGCACCCTGTGGGTCCCAGCAATCAACAACCAAGCCACATTCGGCAAATGGGCATTCCTAGAAATCACAGACCCCTGGGACGCAAAGAACACAATCCGAGGCTTCTTGGGTAAGGTTTCGTAGCGGTGGGCTTCAGCCCAGCAGCACTTCTGTGCGTGAAAGGCGATCAATGAGAAGCAGCAAGAAGCCGAACAAACAGACCCGCGTCGAAAGCCTAAAACACAAAGACAAACGCACCAACATCCCCACAGAAGAACTACGCGACTTCGTAGCCGAAGACGAACGCAAACCCAAAACAATAACTCTCCCCGGCCTGCTCTATGCCCGCGATCCCTCTCTCGATCCACAGCTAGTCTGGAAAGGCAAAGACGATCAAGACCGCCAATCATTGGAAGTGCCCGCCGTCCCCATCTACATTCAAGAAAAAATCCATCCCCACGCTCTCATCGAAGATCTGCGCGCCGAGGCAAAGAAAAAAGACCTGGCCGAGCCCCTCTCTCTCTTCGCCGATTTCAACGGAATCAAATTCGAGGATCTGGTGGACTTCTACGCCCACAAAGACGGCGTCAATTGGTCCAATCGGCTGATCTTGGGCGATTCGCTACTCGTAATGACCTCTCTGGTTGAAAAAGAGGGGATGAAGGGAAAGGTCCAAACGATCTTCATGGATCCGCCCTATGGGATCAAGTTTGGTTCCAACTGGCAGGTCTCCACGCGAAAGCGCGATGTGAAGGACGGCAAAGTCGAGGATGCCACCCGTCAACCTGAACAGGTGCGAGCCTTTCGCGACACCTGGAAGCTCGGGATCCACTCGTATTTAGCCTATCTGCGTGACCGCTTGGTGATCGCTCGCGATCTTCTCACCGAGACCGGGAGCGTATTTGTACAGATCGGGGACGAGAACATTCACCTCGTGCGGAACCTAATGGACGAGGTATTCGGGAGCGAGAATTTCGTTAGCCTTATATCCTTCAATAAGACCTCAGGCGCTTCAACTGACCTGCTGGCCGGCACCTGCGACTACTTGCTGTGGTACGCGAAAACCATTGAAGCAGTAAAATACCGCAATCTGTACCTCGTGAAGCAGGTAGGCGGCGCGGGCGGCTCCTCATATGGGCGCATTGAGCTACCGAATGGCAAACGGATGTCGATCGTTGAGGCCACTCGGACTATCGGAGAGGAAATGCCTGCGGGCGCCAGAATCTATGCGCTCGACAATCTCACTAGCCAGCGCCCTCCTGGAAGCTTCCCGGTCTTGTTCGAGGGGAAGACCTACGGACCCGGGAATAACTTCTGGAAAACTGGGGCTCCAGGCTTCGAAAAGCTTGCTAACGCCCACCGGCTGGAAGCAACTGCCAACAGACTCGGGTACGTTCGCTACTTCGATGACTTTCCCCTCTATCCGATAAACAATTTGTGGACCGATACAGGCGCAAGCTTTATGGAAGGTAAGGTCTACATCGTGCAGACAAACGTAAAGGTCGTGGAGCGTTGCGTTCTCATGACCACAGACCCCGGCGACTTGGTGCTCGACCCGACCTGCGGCAGCGGAACGACAGCGTACGTTGCTGAGCAGTGGGGACGGCGCTGGATTACTTGCGACACAAGTCGCGTTGCGCTCGGGCTGGCCCGCACGCGCATGATGGCCGCCAGATACCCTTATTACGAATTGGCTGACTCGCCCGAGGGCGTCAGGAAGGAATCGGAACTGACCGGCAATCTGCCCAGCGAACACAAGACGGAGAGTGACATTACGAAGGGCTTTGTTTATAAGCGTGTGCCTCACGTTATGCTGAAGAGCATCGCCAACAATCCCGAGATTCGGGAAGGAATGACGCGCGATGAGATAGACGCGGCTATCTCCCGGCACGCCGACACCGAAACTCTCTTTGACCAACCGATTGAGGACAACAAGCGGATCCGTGTTTGCGGGCCGTTCACGGTCGAGAGCTTATCGCCGCATCGCGTACTTTCCACCGACAACGAACAGCCAGCGTCAGAACGCGATTCGCAGGACGCGGTAGGGGCCGGCCAATTCGAAACAATGATTCTCGAAAATCTACGCAAGGCCGGAGTTCAAAATACGGTCAAGAACGAGCGGTTGAAGTTTGAAAGCCTCGAGCCTTACGCGGGCGTCTGGGTTCACGCCGTAGGCACTTACATCGAGAACGGCAACACCAAACGAGTGGCCGTTTCGATTGGTCCCGAGCACGGAACCGTTGGCCCGGATCAAGTAAAGGAAGCGGCCAAGGAAGCCGTTCAGGGGGTCGGCTTCGATCTTCTTCTGGTCTGCGGCTTCGCCTTCGATCCGCACGTCTCCGAAGAAGCCAAGCGTTACGGCAAGCTCAACGTGGTAACCACGCGCATGAATCCCGATCTTTCCATGGGCGACGAGCTGCTGAAGAAAACCGGCGCCGGAAACCTCTTCATGATCTTCGGCGAGCCCGATATAGACATAAAGAAAGCCAAAGACGGCAAGCTAACCGCAGAAATCAAGGGCGTCGATGTGTACGACCCTACAACAGGCCAAATTCGCAGCCATTCCACAGACGACATAGCCTGCTGGTTCATAGACACAAACTACAACGGCGAAAGCTTCTTCGTCCGCCACGCCTATTTCACAGGCGCCGACGAACCCTACGAAAAGCTAAAGCGCGCCCTGCGCGCCGAAATCGACGAAGCAGCCTGGTCCGCCCTATATTCCACAAAAAGCCGTCCCTTCGACGCGCCCAACACCGGCAAAATCGCGGTAAAGGTTATCAATCACTATGGCGACGAAGTCCTGAAAATCTACCAAATCCAGTAGCACAGGCACTCCTGCCTGTGTCCGGCCCTCACCTCAACCCAAAATCACCCCGGCAGTACCATTGACCTCACCTTAATTCAACGGTACAAATGCCCGAGCAGTGCGCAGTCCCTAAGCGCGGGGCTGGCTCGGGTTTGGGCTGGTGATTCAGCCCAACGTAGACACCTGATTCAGCCAGGCATCTGACGACCTCGCAGCCCGCCAGATCCGAAAACGTGACCCGGCCCGCCACCCCCCGCACAGGAGCGAATTCGAAATGCGTGTCAGCACTCGTAGGGGAGGGTGCCTTGGCCCTCCCGTATTTCGGCCCTCTTTTCCCGCCGCTGCCTCCCCACCCGCGCGCCGCCCAAGACATCGGGTCCGGCCTGTCAATCGTCTCTGCGATTGCGGAGGAATCGATTCAGCCCGGTGTAATATTGACCCCCGCCTTTCTAATCGGGAAAATCACGCATCTTTTTCAAACCACCCCCACGACCCCAACTCAATAATTTCTAATCGGGAATCACAACGATTAGAAGTCCACCCAACCCACACAAAACAAACCTTCCACCACCATTCTAATCGGGAAAATGACCGGGTCCGGGCTGTCGATCGTCTCTGCGATCGCCGAGCAGTCAATCGTTTCTGCGATTGCGAAGCAATTGTTTCAGCCCGGCGAGATCGGGTCCGGGCTGATGATTCAGCCCGGTGTAGATATTGACCACCACAAAATCCCCATCCTCCTCGGCCAAAAACCGCGAGAAAAACGAACTCGCCACCCTCAACTTTTGTTTCGGGTAGAAAAAAATCTGCCCTTTATTTTGTGCAACTTACAGAAATTCCAACCCAACCCATGTTTCGGCTAGAACGAACAGCAGAGCGAAGAAAAATCAAAGCCCGCGCAGCGACGCCAACGGCCGCGGCGGAAAAACCGAAATCGGCTACCCCCAAAAGTGTAGCGATTAAAACAGACCCCGATCCTTTGTTTTCTGCGAGTTACAGGAGATTTTAATCTCACCATGTAGCGATTAGATTTTTTAGGAGGCAAAGCAAAAGCGAAAAATACAACCGCACGAAATGATAGAATCAAAACGCCGGAGGGGTGGGTGAGCGGTTGAAACCGGCGGTCTTGAAAACCGTTAGGCCCCAAAAGGGTCTCGTGGGTTCGAATCCCACCCCCTCCGCCAGTCAGTCCGGGCAATTCTCTCTCCCGGTGCACTTTGATGAGAAATATCGCTTTTGCGGCCCTAAATGGCCCGAACTCCATCCGGGTGAGCGCTTTCAGTTTCGGCCGCTCGCGAGCTGCCAGGCTAACCGGGCCAGTTTTCTCAGGGACGGTTGGGGAAGTGCCTTTCCGCGGAGAGCCCGATTGGCGGAACTTCGAGTCAATCGTCCTTGTTCGCCCTGTAGTGGCAATAGCCGCAGAGCGGGGTGGTGTCCAGTTCTTCGGCAGGAATCGCTTCGCCACACATTCTGCAAGTGCGTTCGACTCTCGCCTGACAAACAGCGCAGCGATCTTCCTCCAGAATGTAAGCGTCCTCTCCACACTCGGGACAGTTGACGCAGGGCGGATCGCCGCCATCTGTCATTGCAATGTAAGCTTCGGCATATAGAGCAGACGATAGTGCCCTCGGGACGTAGGATTGAGGCGTCTCTTCTGCTCCGCACGAGACGCACTCAAACCTGACTTCGTCGTAGGAATCGGGGATAGCGCGGAGCAGGTCAGAACCGCAAGTGCCACAGACCAAATCGGTGACAGCCTTCGTCAGCGTAGGGGACGGCCACTTTGCCAGTGCGAGAAGTCGATCACACTCCTTCTTTTCTTTTTCATAGACTTCGGCTACATCCAACATCACCTTCCACGCCTTCTCTCCTAGAAGGGCATGCGGTTCGTCCGCAAGTTCGTCCGTTATAAAATCGCGAACAATGAGAAATGAGTCCGAAATCAAGCCCGCGAGAGTATTTCGGTCCACGCGAGCGTATCGGTGCTCGACATCGTTCCGAGCGTCGTTAATTTTCTCGAACCGTTTCCAATCCGTGTGAATATTCAATTCACTAAATCTTTCCCTGATTTGCTGAAAGTCTACTGTCTTCCTTCCCTCGCCAACAAACGTGACGTTTCCCTTTACATCGCGAACCGGAATAATATTTGCCATTAAGAGCGCGTCGTTGCTGCCTTTCGGCGACTCTCGACGCAGCGCTTCTTTGTAAAGGAGTAGAATTCCGGCGTGGATATTTCGAACGGCGGAGAGCAATCGAGGACGAGTACCCGTCTGGTAGTCCTCGAGTCCAACCTGTAATGACTCTACGGCGTTAGTGAGTAGGTCCATGCTACGTACCACTTATAAATCTCTGTCGATTTCAGCGCCTAGCCTCCCATACTTGCTTCAATTCGCGGCCTAGTCCGTCCAAATCTGGAAATACGACTGACTCCGTAACACCGGCTTCTCGAAGCTCGGCTTTGACCGTATCAATTGTATCGGCGGGAATATCAATTGAAACGATTCGTGAGTCCCGTTTGTTCACGATATTCGCCACCCACGTCGGGTCACTGCCGAATAGCATAAGCCGGCTTCGCTGAGCCGCAAACCTTCGCGTTAGGTGAGGTGAATCTACCAATAAAGGTATTTTGGGAGTGGCCAGCAGAGGTTCGTTAGCATCGTCCTCGTCTGACGGTAGATACAACCTCTCCCACTCATCTTCATCCTCTTCTCCCGGATGTTTCTTCACGAATCTTTTCCATCGGCTGATCGCGTCAAGTCGATCTGGGTGCATCTCAAGCACAACGTCTAGCCACTCCGGGTCGAGTATGAACACGGTAGATCCACTTTTCGGTCGCGTCGGTTTGTTTCGGACTGCAAAATGAAGGGCGATCAGAGCACCGTCCGACCAATCGAGAATCCTGGTGGGAACCCCATGGTGCTGCATTAGAAAATAGCTGTCCCATTCCCAGTCGCTACTGCCTAATTGAACGTCCGAAAGTTGACCTGCGCATCGTCCAAATTCTTCGTAAAGGTCGTTCTCCAGTTCCAATAACTCCTCCACCGAGCGGCGTGTTTCGGCTACTCTCGGTCGGTAAAGTCCCGGTTGAAGGCGAGTTGCTTCATGGATCTCGTCCTCCGCTCGAAACCACAATTCATTCGTCCCAGACACGTCCCAGCTTCGCCGAATTTCTCGGACTCTGGAAAAGTATTCGCTCAGTGATTTGATGCAGATATCAGCCACGGAGGCAAGCCTAGCACGTGGCCAACTGAATTTGAAAATGGCGACATCGCATCTCCGAACCTGAGTTTGAAAACTCCGTCCGGCTTGCTACATGTCTTTTTCAGGGCTCTCCATCGAGCCGATTATTCGAGCATAGAGCTTGGCTGCGGCGCGGCAGCGATTGCGAACCCGCGAGCTCGAGCGCCACTTTATTTCTCTTCCGTGTTTCAGGTCGAGCACCCAAATGCTCGAACTGTCGCCGCCGTAATGCTCCTCGACGATGATTCCCAGCAGCTCCAGGTAAGCTAGCAACTCCTTGCTCGACCAGCTAGCTGCGTGTAGGAAGACGTTGCGCTTCTTTCCGCGACGGTCGGTGACTTCGAAGTGTGGCGCCCCTTCGATCGTCAAACGCTCGAATTCGCTGCTATGATGCTTTCCCCTTAGAAAGTTACGCCGATATCGCGCTACCTGAGGCAAGAAAACCGCTTCAAAAGTGTTGAACGCTTCTAAGTTGGCTCTTGCAACCTTCGGACCACGAACGCCACCCGCCGCGCGTGCACGCGCGATCATATTTTGAACGATTTGCTCGCGCCCTTGTCCACGCGCCGCGCAGTACGCCACAACTGCCTCACGCATCGGAAGATAGTAGCTAAAAGCAAATGGCTTTCCTTCTTCAATTGATTCCAATTGTCGTTCCCAGCTTACCGGAGAGGAATAGACCAACCTGCTGAGTGGGAAGATATGTGCGGACGGCATTTAAATTCCTCCTAGCCACCTCAGGATGGAGTTTTCTGTCGACTGAATTTCCTGTGGCCGAGATGAGGTCTGGTGTCGCCGCACATTGCTCTCAGCCTGACCGACCTGGCATTCGGCCGCCGGGCAATCGTATCCCCAATTGACGACGTGCGATAGCATCGTAGCGGTCTTGCCCAAACGATCCTCTATCCGGGAACTTCAGAAATGCTCGACTAGTGAGCGGATTGCGGTAACCGAGCCTCTCGGCTTCTTGTTTATACCATTCAAGCACCCCATAGCAGCCTGCGCCTTCCTTGATCCAATCCAAGGCCTGCGATGTCGAATCAACCTGATCGTCGTATTTCCCTTTTGGAAATACCGCCAGTTCGTGCAGGTATTGCGGCAGCCACTCGGCCTGGGCAGGGATGGAAACGAAGCCGTTTTCGATCGTAGAGGTGACCGAGTGCATCCGCATTATTTTTTCCATTTTGGGCTCATACCGGGTGACACCGTGGACTCCGTCGGCTTGCAAATCTTGAATGAGTTGCGTGCCCGAAGCTTTATCTTCGACCAGAATGTTCTTCGCGCTGTACATTGCACTCCGTTGCTTCACCGCTCGCCGAAGATCTGGATAATCGAGACGCTGGCGAAATACGTCCAGGAGATACAGACGTTCCTTGAACTTTCCCCACGTCGTGCAAACAGAGTAGTCGCTCAGTTCGGTGCTCTTGTTCGCGGTGTCCCAGCTCTGGACGACGAGCTCAAACTCCTTCGGCAGTTCCTCAGGAGTATAGGTCTTAAACCATTGAGCTTTGATCATCCCTCCGCCCAACGGCGAGGGAGTTTGCTGATACTGTCCCGCAAAATTATACTCGCCTTGAATTTCACGAATCACAGCCAGCACCTCCAGGGGCTCGCGTTCTGGGTGGAGGGCCTCACCCTCGCGACGCGCGAATCGCATATCGCCGTACGGAGTACGTACTGCGTAGCTCTCATCCTGTTCCGCGATTGCGGGAAACTTCAGGAGCCTCCAGCCACCTTGACGCAGCACGTGACCGACGAAGTCGTCTTCGTGGAGGCGTTGCATGATCAGGATGATGCAGCCGTCTCTTTTGTTATTCAGGCGACTAATCAACGTGTGGTCGAACCAATTGTTGACGTTGTTGCGCTGAGATTCCGAAACTGCTTCATCCGGTTTCAACGGATCATCAATGACGATAAAATCGGCGCCGCGGCCCATCAAAACACCGCCCACCGACGTCGAGAGTCGGCGACCTTTCAGAGTCGTCGAGTAATCATTCAACGCCGGCCGTCGACTCGATAGGCGCGTCGCAGGAAACAGTTCCTTATACCACTCGGACATTATCACCGAGCGACAATCTCCTGCTAACTTGTCCGCCAGATCCTGGGCGTAACTCGCGCAGACGATCTCGGCGGAGGGATTCTGTCCCAACAGAAAGGCAGGAAACGCTACCGACGCCATATGCGATTTGAGCGAGCGTGGGGGAACGTTAATAATGAGGCGCTTCAGTTTTCCTGTCCGGCACTCCTCGAGGGCGTCAGCAATTACAGCAATGTGCCAGTTGAAGAGGTACTCGGTTTGGTGATTGAGTTCGTAGAAGCTATGTTCAACAAACGCCGTGAAATCTGACCGCAACAGTGCGTTGTATTCATTTTTCTTCATCATCATTAGAGTCGTCTCCTGGCTTGGCAAATTGTTGGATCCTCTTAACCACACCGCTTATGACCTTAAGGTCGGTGTCAGCTAGAACGGATTCATTTCGCGATCCGCTAGCCTCGGGCTGGGTGAATGCAGCGAGTGCCGTAAGTTGCCGGATCGCGGCTAGGTCGCCGGAAGCAGCCTGATTGACGAGCTGTTTTAGCGCCGCTTCGAGCTTTGGAACTGTCCTGCGGACTCCGTTCTCGTTGACGACCACTCGTTCCTGCAGAGTTCGCCAGAGAACGGTTGCAAGGTTCAAAGCTCCTTTCGGTCTGCCTTTTGGATTTCCGGAAACACCCTTTGCAAATCGGGAATGTTTGGGCGGATTACCGTAACCCACTACCGCCGCGTCAGGTTTCTTCGGATTATTCTCTTCGCTCACCGTTGTTCTCCTGGAGGTCATTGAACGCTCGGCCTGTCGATTCTTGTACGGCGCTCTGACCCGTGAATGCTTGCCACCGACGCACGATCGTGTCCACATAGCGAGGTTCGAGCTCGATGCCGAAGCAGACGCGGCCAATGCGCTCGGCGGCAATCACCGATGTTCCACTGCCCAGGAATGGATCGAGCACGACGTCTCCGCGTGCCGTGCAGTCCAGAATTGAGTCAGCAACCAGTTCAACCGGTTTGATTGTCGGGTGGAGATGGGACAAGCCTCCCTCGTCCGTCGTTCGAGACAGGGAGTTCACGCGCTGGTAATTCCAAACGTTAGTGCGATAACGCCCAAATTGCCCAAGCTGGATGTTGTTGCGGTGAGGCGCTTTTCCAATCTTGAACACGAAGACGAGTTCGTGCTGGCTCCGATACAGCGAGCCTTGTCCTGCGTTTTCCTTTATCCAAACGCAAATATTCTTTAACTGCGCGCAAACTGTGCCAGCTGCCGAAAGCAATTCCTTCGTGTGCCTCCAGTCCATGCAAACAAACTGCAACGCTCCGTCCGCACAATTACGCTTTAACTGTTTGAAGATGCTCCCCAGAAACTCGGTGAATTCGGATGAACTCAGCTCTCCCGAAGCAACCGCGAATTCGGGATGGTGAATCTTTCCGAATCCAGTGACGTAGCCATCGATTGGATCGTTGTAGGGCGGATCTGCAAATACCATCCTCGCGCGTCGACCTTGCATCAGCACCGAATAGGCTGACCCGTTTCGAGCGTCGCCGCAGTAAACGCGGTGGCGGTCAAGAATCCAGCAATCGCCATCTCGCGTGACCTGGTGTTTTGCTTCGGAGTCAGGGACCACGTCAGCCGGGTCGACCTTGCTGGGACTTGCCGGTGCGACATTTTCGATAATGAGATCGATCTCGCTTGTCTCGAACCCAGTGATTTCTAAACTAAAGTCAATTTCAGCTTCCGCGAGAATTTTCAGTTCCTCGCCGAGTATTCGGTCGTCCCACTCTCCAATTTCCGTGAGCCGATTGTCAGCTATCGTAAAAGCTCTCGCCTGCTGCTCCGACAAATGCTCAACTCGGATCGCGGGAACTTCGGAAAGCCCGAGAAGTTCGCAGGCCCGTACGCGTCCATGACCGGCGATCACCCGTGTTTGTGCGTCTACCAAAATGGGGATGTTGAAACCAAAAGTCCGAATGCTGTTTGCAATCTGGCGGATCTGCTTCTTGCTGTGCAGCCTCGGATTCTGGGGATTAAGCTGAAGAGCTGTGATCGGTATTTGTTCGACCGAAAGAGTTTGTTTAGGCACGACGCTGACCTCCGTAATTAGTTACGGAGGTCAGCCTGCATGATTTTGTTTGTGTGTAAAAGAATTTTTTGGGTCCAAATAAAGAAGCAGGGACCTGAAGGGCGTCTATTTTCCTGGGTCTTTGTGGTTGTGGCGAGGGTATGCCGGGCGCTCGGCGATGCTTATGGTGAGTACCTCGCGGCTCTGCGGCCAATCCTCGGCCTTGGGGAGGGAAAACCGAAGGCCTTTCTTTCCTTCAAGATGGGCTATTTTTTCCCGGATCCAGCGGTGCTTTTCCAAATCGGCTTCACCGAGCGTGGATTTCGTGAAGACGAGAACTTGATGACCGTCTCTCGGACAAAATATCGCCAGCGAGCGCCTTAACTCTGAATCCGACATCGGTATCTCTGGGCACCGCTTCCAGATGTAGTTGACAGCCGCCTCAATCGCGTCACTATGCTTCAAGCCTCGTTTTCGGCATTCATGATACTTAGCCATCGCCATCGCTGAGCGCGCAAAACGCCATGCCGCAAGAGCGTTTGGATTCTTTCGAGGTCGTCCAGCCCGCTTTGTTTCCAATCGTCCTGCCCCCTTTCCCCAAAAGGTTAACTTGACTTAACGCCCCCGGCAAGCGGCAATGTGTGGATGCCGAGGGTAAATCAAATTGGATAATCACGTTCCTCGCCTGATTTCCGGGCTGCGATCAATGACCCGCTCGCAACTCCTCGACCTCTGGCACGAAGTTCATCGGAAGGCAGCTCCGGCTGGGATTCGTCGAGAGATCCTTATCCCATTCTTGGCGTACAGGATTCAAGAAAACGCGTACGGCGGCCTCAAGCCGTTGGTTCGTGCAGAGCTACGGCGCATAGCGCAAAGACTTGAGAGTAACCCGAAAGCTCATCTCGGCCGGTCACGACTGAAGGCCGGAACTCGCATACTTCGTCAATGGCGAGGAGAGACGCACGAGGTCTTCGCGACTGAGTCCGGTTACAAGTATCGTGGAGCAAGTTATCGAAGCCTCTCTCAAATCGCCCGCCGTCTGACCGGGACGCAATGGTCCGGGCCCGCCTTCTTCGGTATCAATACGATGAAATCACGAAAACAACATGACTCGGCCTGACGTTCCCTGCGCGATCTATACACGCAAATCCTCCGAGGAAGGTCTCGAACAGTCGTTTAATTCTTTAGAAGCTCAGCGCGAAGCCTGTCGCGCCTTTATCCTCAGCCAACGGCACGAAGGTTGGACCGCCGTCTCTGACCGTTACGACGATGGTGGGTTCTCCGGCGGTACGATGGAACGCCCCGCGTTGAAACGGCTGTTAGACGATGTTCAGGCCGGGAAGGTTAAGACGATAGTCGTTTATAAGGTCGACCGCCTGACAAGATCCCTCACCGACTTCGCAAAGATTATCGATATCTTCGACGCGCGCGGCGCGAGCTTTGTATCCGTGACGCAACAGTTCAACACCACGTCTTCAATGGGCCGGCTCACGTTGAACGTCTTGCTGTCGTTCGCCCAATTCGAACGTGAAATCACGGGCGAGAGAATTCGCGACAAATTTGCGGCCTCAAAGAAAAAGGGCATGTGGATGGGCGGGTATGTTCCTCTGGGCTATGACTGCATCGAACGAAAGTTGGTCGTGAATCAGGCTGAAGCAATCACCGTGCGGGAAATATTTCGCCAGTACCTACGACTCGGATGTGTGAAAAAACTGAAGCAGTATCTGGATCGCAAAGGGTCTCACAGCAAACTCCGAATTAGGGCTGAGGGGCGCCGATCGGGTGGTGCGTCATTCTCCAGGGGAGCCCTATACCATCTTCTGAACAACCGAATCTACATCGGGGAAATCTCACACCGAGACCAGCACTATACGGGTCAGCACCACGCGATAATTCAGAGATCCGTGTGGGACCAAGTCGTCGCACGTCTACGATCCAACAATCAATCCCACCGATCTGGCAAATCCAATTCGTCACCGAGCCTGCTCGGTGGGAAGCTCTTTGATGCAAACGGAGTCCGCTTTACGGCGACACATGCCGTCAAGAACGGCAAGCGCTATCGGTACTACACCTCCCAAACTGTGATCAATGACTCGAGCCGCAAACCGTCGCTCACCCGAGTCCCGGCTCAGGAGCTAGAACAAATAGTTAGGTCGAAGATTCGGACACTCCTCAGCGACTCTGAGAAATGGACTACGGGAATCACGGCGGGGGCTCGTCGGGAGGGCGCCGAGGTTCGTGGACTGGAAATTGCTCGCAGGTGGCCCAAACTTGAGTCCGATGAGCAAGACAAGTTCGTCCGGAGTGTGCTCGCGCGAGTAGTGCTCGGACGCACGACTGCTTCGATCGAAGTGAACCGCGCGAATTTGATCGCGACGGTAATGGGGGAGGACACCCGTC
Organism: uncultured Acidobacteriota bacterium; assembly: GCA_963831955.1. Classification (GTDB taxonomy): domain Bacteria; phylum Acidobacteriota; class Terriglobia; order Acidiferrales; family UBA7541; genus Palsa-147. Next base: position 142,758 of record CAWHSG010000001.1, read on the forward strand.
CCGGCGATGCGCCGCCCACAAATGCGGGAAGTGTTTTGACGCTCGTTGTTTCTTTTCAGGTTTATCGCCGAGGCAGTCAAATTCAGCTAAGTACACCCGATTCTGACTTGACAGCCGACCGCCAACCTGCGACGTCTCTCGTTAAGGCGGTAGCGCGGGCCCACTGTTGGTACGAACAGATTGTAACTGGCAAGATTTCTACGGTCCGCGAACTCGCGCAGAAATGCAATCTTCCTCGACGCTACGTCAGGCGGATATTGAACTGTGCAATCCTTTCTCCCAAGATCATCGAAGCACTGTTGACAGGCCAGCATCGGCGTAATCTCACACTAGATGAAACCCTCGCGGGTATGTCACTTGATTGGCGGAAACAGGAAGAACGAATTCTCCGATAAACGCTAGCAACCGCCCGTTGCTGCATCTCGACTCAATCGGACTGGCCCAAAAACATATGATTCGTGTGGAGCAAACCCTCTATCGAAAAGTGTCTCATCCTGCGAAACTTAACTACCCGGCAGCCGCTTTGTGGGCGATCAATTGAGGTCGATTCGTGAGGCTCTTCGGGTGTCGGGATCGATCCCCACCGCCCCTGCTCACGATGAAAACATCGATGGTGATCGGTCTTGGACGAAATGAAGGTAACTTCTTGTAGACTACTAAACAAATACATCCACACATCAGAACACAAAGATCGCTTAAAGTTACTAGCATGCCCGCGATCAGAGGCATCAACAAGACGAAACTATGGAACACATGGAAGATCGTTCGCAAAGAGCTTCGAAATGCATCGATTCGCGACGTGATGGACTTCGTCGACTATGACATCGACCCCGACAAGTGGATACAAAAGCTGCTAGACCAAATATCCGTCGGTAAGTACGAGCCGGCTGCGCCGTTTCGTTTCACAATCGGCAAGTCCAACGGATTCAGCCGGACAATGACTCAACCAGCGATTCCTGATCTCGTCTTGTATCGAGCCATCGTCGACACGATCTACTTCAAGTCACTTCGCAGGGAACACCCACATGTCTATTTCAAGAGGGAACGCCTCCAGCAAGCGCAAGGCACCGCCCAGCGACACGCTGCGATGCACATGAACTGGACCACGAGCTATCGAATGACAAGCAAAAGGATGTTTTACAATTGGTTGAGATATGGCCAGTATCGAAAACTATTACTGCTTCGGCGTGTACATCCGTATGTCGTCGTCACCGACGTCACTAATTTTTTCGACAGTGTTTTGCATTCCCATGTCGAGGAAGCGCTTCGAGGACTTTCAGTCGCTCCACGTATGGTCGGACTGTTGTTCTTCTTGCTCGAGGGACTCTCGATAGCTCAAGACTATTCAAGTTCTCACGGAATCAGCCTGCCGGTCGACGAATTCGATTTCTCGCGAGCTCTGGCACACATGACCCTATTTACACATGACGACGCTATGGTAAGGGTCGTCGGTGAAGACAACTACGTCCGATGGATGGATGATCAGATTTTTGGGGCGCAATCCAAGGCGCGTGGACTCGGAATACTGTCGCAAGTGGGAATGTCTCTAGCCAAGCTTCATCTGTCCGCGAACACGCGAAAATCTAAGATTCTTACTCTTCGAGAAGCCCGCCGTCATTTTCACCTCGACCTAAACGCGATGCTCGACAATGCGGACCAAGCCGCAAAATCGGCGACGACGCGTCGTCTGGGAAGCCGCCTCGCAACGGAGGTACGAAAGATATGGACTCGAGCTCGACGCCATGACGGTGTCGGAGAATTCGACAAGATTCTAAAGCGATTGTATAGACTCGCAGGATTCTGCCGACTTCGATTTCTTCGTCAGCGTGCACTTCAGGACGTGCTTTCGAATCCCGATTTGGCCGAAAGGGTTTGCGCATACGTCCGATGTTCAGGAACAGCTTCAGAGTATTTGAAGTGGTCAAACTCGCTGATGCAACATGACGAACAAGTCTACCCGGATGTGAATGTTCGACTAATTGAGAGCCTCCTGCGCCTGGAGCCAACTAAGTTACAGTCAATCAAAATTCGAGCTTTGGCGGCGCGACTTCTTGCAGGCAAGTCCGCGATGCCGGGCGCGGTAGAATGTAGAGCTCTCGCGCCACTACTCGTGCTGCGGTTTGCGGACCGTCGATCTCTGCCGCTCTTGAAGCGATGCTTGGATGATGACAATCCTATCATTTCGGCTCCTTTGCTGCGCTCGGTGGCCGTTGTCTATTCGAGTTATGGGGATCGTGAATTCGCAGCCGCAAGAAGATCCGCCGCGAGACTCATGCGAAATCATTTGGCCGAAGTCATTCGACTGGTTGAGCGTACACGTGAATGTGTCGATGTGCCGATTCGCTACAGGGATCGCCTGAACACCAGATACGATTCTGTGGGCCGCAGGCGCTTCGTGGATATGAGGGCAGTCCTCACAGTTCGCCTACTTCGACTGTCCAAGAGGAAGCAGGTGCTGAGGTGGGTCGCGAACTAGAAAGCGCAGACACTTGCAAAGTCGCTCTCAAGCTTCGACCGCCGAATCGTCAAGAGACTTACTTAGTTGGCCGAGTTGTCGTTCAACAAAGGCTAAGGCCGTTGACATTGATGCTCTTCGGACAGCTAGTCAGCAACGTCCGTTTATGTTCGCCGTTAAACATCTGAGAATGTTGAAAAAGTGATGACAACAGAAGTGATTATTGCCGCGGTGAGCGTCTAGGCGCCTCCGCGTCGCTTTCTGTTTCGCTTTGCACTCCTTCTTCTTGGCACCTTTCCTTTCTCAGGCTGAGTTTGGTGCAGACGCAGCCTGCTGCTGCGCCAGAAATCGCACCAGCCGTTTCAAATTCTGGGCGGTCGCCGCCATCAGGAACTGCTCGGCAACGTTCCACAGGCGTCGTAGTCGCACCCGGCTCAGCCGCACTCGCTGTTTCAGTTCAGCAAACAAGGCTTCGATTTTGTAGCGAGCCCGCCGAGAACTCTCGTAGGCTGGCGTTCCGGCAAGAGCGCGGACGATCTGCCTCGCAGGCTCTTGCCAGTGCACGAAGAGCTTGCGATACGCGGCCGGAGTACAGAGCTTTTTCTGTGCGCAGCCTCGGCACTGCGCTGCGGTCGAGCGGTAGGCGTAGCCTTGAGCCTCGCGGCGCTGACTGTAACAGCGCAGTGGCTTTCCTTCGGGACAATAATAAGCGTCCTCGGCGGGCTCGTAACGGAACTGCTCTCGGGTGAAGCATCCACCCGTTTGGTGGTGATGATCAATGACCGGGATGTGGGGTTGGATGTTTCGCTGCAGCAACCAGGCCAGGAACTCTCCACTGCCATAGGCTTTGTCGGCTCCTAGACTTTCCGGACGAAGCCCCAACTTGTCTACCTGCTCAACCATCCGCTTGGCGGCCAGCATCTCTTGCCGAAAGCGCGCCGGCGTGGCCTCCACCGCTAGAATGACGCGACTGGCCGTATCGATTAGATAGTTGTCGAAGTACGCCAGCACCGCCGGGCCGCCCTTCACGGCCCAAGCGGCGTCCGGATCGGTGGTGGATACTGGCCCGGTCGGAGAAGGCTCGTCTGATTCCACCACCGGGTTCTGCTGTTCCAGCTCGGTCAAGTACTCCCGCACGGTGCGGGAGAGTTGCGCCACCTCCACCAACTTCTCGCGCGACACGCGACTCTGCGCACTCGCGTCGGCCGCCACCAGGGTTCCATCCACGGCCAGGTGTTGACCCTCGACCAAGCCCCCGGCCATGCAGCGCCGGACAATCTCCTCAAAGACTTCCTGAAAGACACCCGACTGCCGAAAGCGTCCGTGCCGGTTCTTGGAAAATGCCGAATGATCGGGAATCTCTTGCTCAAAGCCCAGCCGGGTGAACCAGCGATAGGCCAAGTGCATGCGTACCTCTTCGATCAGTCGCCGCTCGCTCGTGATCCCGTGGAGATAGCCGACCAACAGCAGGCGCAATAACACTTCCGGATCAATCGAAGGGCGCCCCGTCGGGCTATAGAAGTTCTTCAGCCGTTCGCGCACGAAGCCGAAATCTACGTAGCGATCGGGTCTGTACGGTGATTTCAACTTCATTGCAGGCTTGCGGGGTGGTCTTTCCATTCGCGATTCCCACTTCGACCTGCCGCAGCAACGTCACGATCTGCTCCGGTTTGTATCTCCTGATTGGCATGTCCAGCTTTCCTTTAGAGTGATTCTCTCTCACTCCCGCTGGACTAAATCAAGCCCGTCAGGTCAGTGTAGCCTTGCGACCATGATCAACTCCCCATCTGAAAGGCGAATTTCTAAAAGGGATTCGAAGTACGACTCGTCCCGGAGTGGCGCGAAGTCGGTCGCCCCACGGCTATCTCGGTATTCAAAGCTCGCATCTCGAAGAGAGAGTGATAGAACGAAGTTCTTGCAATCAATGCCCGGTATTTCGAAATGCACTTCGGCAGATGAAGCGCCGGCAACTTTACCTTGGAACCACAATGTCACAAGGCCGGTAGCTGAGACTAGCACCCTAGCAGACTCACTTTCCCATTTATTCAATCGAGAGATAGCGTCTACTTGCGAAGAACGCACGTTTTGTCTCCTTAGCAAGAAGTCCGATTTAGAAGAAGCAACATATTGGGCGTCCAGATTTGGTTGGCAGTGCAAGCGGCCGTTGCGGGTGTTTCACGCGATGTTGAATGAACACGGCAGAAGTTATACCAAGCGAAGTGCAAAGCCAAGGCCGCTTTCGAGTTTTTCAGCTTCTTCGAGAAAGCGTTCGTCATTCTTGTCAGACGAGATGCTGAGACCCAACATCGCGAGGATGTCTCAATGTTTCACGCTTTACAACTCAAGTTCGTTTTCGATCGGATCGCGTCTCATGCGATGTACGGGGCCGGCACGATGGTATTAGTGAACGTCATGCGGATTCCGTGCTTCGGCCGCAGAATGACCATCGGACGAGCTTCGATCATTTGGCCCGGAGCCAGCTGAAAATCGTATTTTCTGAGCAGATCGCTCAAAATCATGAGGATCTGCAGCATCGCGTAATTTCCACCGACACAGCCTCGCGGTCCAGCCCCGAAGGGAAGGAAGGTGAAGGGCGTGCGCAGCTTTTCGTTCGCTTTGGAGAAACGCTCCGTATCGAAATTCTCCGGATTCTGCCAGTAGCGCGGAGCGTGGTGCGCACCGTACACGTACACAATGACCATCGATCCGCGGGGTATGGCGAGGTCGCCTACGCGATCGTCCGCGACAGCCATGCGATCAATCATCCAAAACGGCGGGTAGAGGCGGAGCGCCTCCATAATGACCTGAGTCGCGAATTCGAATTTGGGAACGTCGCCGTGGCTCAGAGGCGGATCGCCGAGCACGGAATCAAATTCCTGCCTTACCCGTTCGAGACAATCCGGACGCGAGCTCAAAAGATAAAAAAGCCACGATAGCGCATTCGAAGATGTTTCATGGCCGGCGACCAGAAGTTGCATGCTCTCACTCAGGATGGACCCATCGCTCATGCCTTGGCCATCGCTGTAACGCGCATCCATCAAAGTCTGCAGCAGATCGTGGCCGGGCGCTTCGTTGCGGCGCTTCCTGATATATTCGAGCAGAATGGCGTCCGCGCGGGTTCGCATGTCTTCGTGTCTGCGTAGTTCCCCCGAGACTGCGAACCAGGGATTCAGATAGGGCTGAAGGGTTTGCCGGACAATGAATTCCTGGACGGTTCCGATGGTATGGCTGACCAGATCGATGTCTTCGTCCTTCAAGCGTGCTCCAAATAGCGATCGGGAGACCATCGCGAAGGTAATTTTCATCAGGTGGGGGTAGATATCGACGGGGCCGCGACGGATCTGTCTGTCGAAATCCCGCAGCGAGTCGGCGAGGGAGTCCTGCATGATGGAGGTCAGCGCGTCGAGTTGCGTTCGATCGAAGCCCTTCTGGATGAGACGCCGCTGGGTGCGCCAGGCTTCTCCGTGGGTCGTGAGAAGACCTTTCCCCAGGAAGTGGCCCATCCGTTTTACTTGAATCTCGGATTTTTGGTAGTTCTCCGCATTGGTCTTTAACACGTGCTGAATGACAGCGGGATCGATCGTAACGATCGCCTCCTTGAGACCACCCAAATAGAGCCGAAATGTGTCGCCGAAGATATCGTTGTACCTGGACAAAACCTGCACGGGATTGCGGAACATTGCGCGAGAATCCGCAAAGCAGCGAAGTCGGGAAACAATGGGGACAGGCGTGGATGAGGTCATTGCCAGCCGTCCTGATACTTGCCTCGAACCGCAGGTGATTTCATGTCACTTGTAGGAAGTGGTGGCGGGGCCATATGTAAAAGACAAAATGCTCAGGATCAGTTTTCGTTTCCCAGTTGCTTCAAGAGTATCAGATGATGCCGGATTGCCCGGGTCATGGTGGGGTGCTGCCGATAGGGAACCCCAAACTCTTCGGCGGTCTCCTTCACAATCCTGGTCAGCGGAGCATAGTGGGTATGGCACACGAAAGGGCAGAGATGGTGGACGATGTGATGGTTGAGCCCGCCCGCGAGCCAACCGACGAGCGGGTTTTCCGTCGCATAATCGGCCGTTGTTGCGAAAATGTGATACACGCCATTGTCAAACTCTGCGCGGTCCGAGGGAAAGTAGGTGGTGTCGACGGTGTGCGTCGTCTGGAATACGAGCGTTACGGCTAAACCGACGAACAAATGGACGAGGAGGAACGCCCCGGCGACCAGCAGAGGTGATTTTCCCAGCACCATCACTGGCAAGAGAAGCATGTAAGTGAGGTAGAAGCACTTGCCGGCAACGAGAATGGCATATTCGCGCAAAGCATGATTGGCGCGTTTCAGATAATCGTGGGACGGGAAGAAAAAGCTCTCGAAGTCCCTGAAGAACACATAGTCGAGAGAGAACATTGCATAAAAGAACAGAGCATAGATGTGCTGGAACCGGTGCCATGGCGCGCGGGATTCATAGGGGGTAAAGCGAAAGATACCGCGTCCCGAAAGCGCATCATCTTCGCCCTGGAGATTGATGCAAGAGTGATGGCCCCGATGATGGAGAATACGCCACATGTACGAGCTGATTCCGCACAAATCGAAGACATAGTTCAGAGTTTTGTTGACGCGCGGCCGGTACGAGATGGCGTTGTGATTGCTGTCATGGGCGATGTTCAGCAAAAGGAATGTCTGCGCGAGGCCGCCTAAAAGGTAGAGGGCAACAAACTTCCATGAGCCGGGCCTCAGCGCATACAGAGCAATCCAGGCGCCCAAGAGGATTGCCAGACCGACAGCGATCTTGAGCCACATCGCCCGGTCCGCTTTGGGAGTAATGTTGTGGTCGACGAAAAACCTATCCAGGCGGCGACGTAAGACTTTCGGAAAGGAAGATGCACCGACAGGTTCGCTGATCGACGTCGCTAAGGTTTCCGATGGTACAAGATCCGCCGCCTCCGGCTCTTGAGTGATCACTGCTTCGGTTTTGAACGTCACCGGCGCCTCCGCGATTACGCTAATTGGGCCCGACGCGTTCCACACGTCGCATCCGTGGTCCTGACCCTCAGCGAAATTGGTGCTGCGCCGCCGACAACCTCGCCGCATGATTTTAATGCGAGCCTGCAAAGACAATCAAGAACATTCGGAACGGACGATGCCTGGGTGCAGCGCATGCACACTGGAAGCGATGACGCATGGCATTGTCCAAAATGCTTTGCTAACATGTGACCAGCAATGAACCATAACGAACGGGGCTTCTTGCAAGGGAGCATAGAAGGCCGGCGGAGTTCCGCACGTTCCCTTCGCGTCGCTCTGCGGCAAAAGGCAAACCATCCGTTCCCCCAGAGCGTCGAGCGACGCTTGTGCCGCGAAATAATTACGCCCACATTCTCACAGTCGGCCTACATTTCAGATCGGTACTTTCAAACTCAATCGCGGTTCACCTCGCTTGCTGGCGAGGGATGTTTCATACTGACTTGCGTTCTGTTCAACGGGAGAGGATCGCTGATTGATGATGGAGTCAATTTTACGCAACCTGGATAGGCTGGCAGATGAGCACCCAGACAAACTCCTTTATTCTTACCTTGATGTAAACGGCGAGCTGATCGAAAGCTACACCTACGCGTCGTTTCTCGAGCGAGCCCAGGCGATCGCCGGGCATTTGTGGAAAGAAGGCCGTTTCGCCGCGGGCGACCGGCTCCTGCTGGCCTACCCGCCGGGGCTCGAAATGATCTGCGCGTTCTTTGGATGCGTGCGCGCCGGATTGATCCCCGTGCCGGTCTATCCCCCCAGTTCGCGTGGCTTCCAGAGCGCCCTATACAAGATGGTGCACATCGCCAAGGATTGCCAGGCGGCTGGGATCTTGACGAGCAGAGACTACCACGCATCGCTCAAGACGAACCTGTTCAGAAGCGGAGTGTCGGCGTGCGGAGTTGACGTAGATTACATTTCCGGTCTTCCGTGGATCGCCACGGACGACTTCGTGGACACGATTTCGGACCGGCCGGCTGCCGATCCTTCGAGGATCTTGTTTCTGCAGTACACCTCGGGTTCGACGATGGAGCCCAAGGGCGTCATCGTGACGCACGATAACATTCTGAATACCTATCCGCTGGTGATCGACCATCCTGCGCCGGTGGTCGTTTCCTGGCTTCCCCAGTATCACGATATGGGACTGATCGGGTGCTACCTATATCCAGCACTGAAAGGTGGCACAACGTACGGGTTCGCTCCCATGGACTTCATTCAGCGGCCGATCCTGTGGTTCTGTGCGATGACCACCTACCGCGCCACCGCCACGGCTGCCCCCAACTTCGCCTACGACTATTGCCTGCGCGCCGGGAGGCTTTCCAAGGAGAGCCTGGAGGCCTGCGATCTCAGCTCGCTTCGCGTTTTGATGTGCGCCGCGGAACCCGTAAAACCGGATACCTACACCCGGTTTCTAGAAGCGTTTCAGTCCTATGGACTTAAGTCCGAGAGTTTCTACGTCGCCTATGGGCTGGCCGAGAATACTCTGGCGGTCTCGCTGGGCGGTCGCAACATCGTTTCCGTCAACAAGCGCGCCCTCGCTCTGGGCAGGGCCCGCATGACTACGGAAGTCTCTGAGATCGGCGGGGCCACGCAGATTGTCAGTTGTGGAACGCCGCTCCCAGGTCTCGACGTTAAGATCGTGGATCCGGAAGGGCATTTCGCTCTTAAACCAGAGCGCACCGGCGAAATTTGGGTCGCCGGAAGCGGTAAGTGCCAAGGTTACTGGAATAATCCCGAATTGACCCTGAAGCAGTTTGGTGCGCGGCTGGTGGACAATACTCCCTATGACGACGGCTACCTCCGGACCGGCGACATAGGATTCTTCCACGACGGCGAACTTTACGTCTGCGGCCGCATCAAGGACATGATTATTCTCCGCGGGCAAAACTATTACCCCCACGACATTGAGAACGTTGTCGAGAAATCATCCGCTCTGATCCGGCACAACTGCGTCGCGGCGTTCCAGATTCAAGAAGACAGCGAGCCCGCGCTGGCAATCGTCGCCGAAGTCAAAAATCCAAGGGCGCTTCCCGACGCACGAAAGATAGCCGCCGCGGTGCGGAATTATCTGAACGTGGAAGTGGCGGTGATTTCGCTCATCGCGCCACGAGCGATCCCGAGAACGAGTTCGGGGAAGATTATGCGCCATGAGACCAAGCAGATGTGGCTGCAAGGTCAGTTCACCGTTCTTTCCGATTTTTCGCGGGAGAAGGACCCTGGGAACTCCCCGTCCGATTCCGACATGCATTCCGCTTTCGCCGAATTGAAAGCCAGGTACGGCCTGACAGGTCTGGAATCGTACAACCTAGTCGAAGCCGGACTGGATTCCCTGGATCTTGTTGTGTTCATGCATGAACTCAAGGAACTCCTGAAAGATAAAGGCGCCGAGATGCTGGCGAGGCAGGTAGATATTGGTGTCATTCAGCGTGTCGGCATAGCCGAGCTGTTTGGACTAGCCGAACGGTTGAAGCGCTCTCCCGAAGAGGCACTGGTTCATCTGCGTCATTCCCTTGCGGCTTTCCGTGAAGAGCAGTGCGCCGCTGAGAAGCAGATGATGAGCAACGACAAGAAGCTCATCTTCGAGCCTCCGGTGCCTTTGCCTTTGCCAGAGACACCGGTGCTGAATCAGGTGCTGCTCACCGGCGGGACCGGCTTCATCGGGCCATTCCTCATGAAAAGCTTGCTGGAACAGACACAGGTGAAGATCTATGTTCTCGTCAGGTCTTCCGACGAAAAGCAAGGTAAGCAAAGACTGAGGTACGCGATGGAGTCAATCGGACCCTCCGGGGCGGGTCTGATGGAGATGTTCGAAGCTCGGGTGATCCCCGTCTGCGGAGACCTAGGGCAGCCGAAGCTGGGCCTGACGCAGGGCGAGTGGGATTTCCTGGCGAGTGAAATCGACACGGTCTTCCACAACGGTGCAACCGTGAACTACCTGTTCAACTACGACCTGATGCGTGACGCGAACGTGCTGGGAACCAATGAGGTCGTAAGATTGGCGTTCGAGGGAAGGCCCAAAGAATTCAATTATGTCTCGACTACCTTCGTGTTTGGCTGGGCGGTGAAATCAGTCCTGAATGAGACCGACCTGAACGAGGATATGGAGCTGCTCGATTTTGGATACAGCCAATCGAAATGGGTAGCCGAACAGGTGGTTGTCGACGCGCGCAGCCGGGGACTTTCCGCGCGGATTTTCCGGCCTGCTCTGGTGAGTCCGTCAGTGACGGGCGGAGGTAACAACTTCGATATCGCCGTTCGCTTGGTTGCGTTCATGGTGAATCACGGCATTGGCGTTGATACTCTCAACCAGGTCAGCTTTGTTCCGGCGGACATTGTGGCGAACAACATCGTTGCGATCTCTACGACTCGCGGTACAGCGAATAAGACTTACCATGTCACGCGGGACGACTATTCGAACATGATGGACATTACCGGGCTTATTACCAAAGCGACTGGCCGCCAGTTCGAAACATTCAGGCTTCCAGACTTCGTTCCCGAGCTGATCCGGAGATGCCGGAAGGAAGATCTTCTCTTTCCGCTGCTGGATTTTTTGGTGGGCTCTGTCGACAACATCTCGGCGATGGAGTTCAAACGCTACGACAGCACTTGTTATCAAAAGGCCCGCGATGCCTCCGCGTGGGGCAAAGCAGATCCGTCTCTGGAAGATACGGTCAACGGCATTCTGAAATTCATGTATCGCAAGGGAATCATTTCGGTCGCGGCTCGTGAGGTCAACGCGGTGTCACCGAGCGATGGGCCTGTGGACTGGACAGATGCAATATCCGCTACTGCTTCTTAAACGAGAGCTTCTCCGTTACCCGCTGGCCCGTTTCCAGCGTGCCTGTGGTGGACACTGACATCTGCTGCCCGTCCGCGGAAACCACCCACCTATCCTTCTGAGTGACTTGATCGCCCCGCCGGTAGATCGCGTCCACTGTGTGAGGATCGACGAGTTCAAGCGTGACGGTATCGTTGCGCGAGTTCTTTAGATCGTATTGCTTTCCGTCAAAACGGGCGGTATAGCTGAAGTCGCCCAGAAAACGGATCCCATCGCTTCCGTCCGTCTCGATTTTGAGCACGAAACCTTGCCGCAAACGGGTCTTGCTGAGATCCTGCGTCCATTCGCCTGCGAAGAGGTCATTGCCGACCTTCGTACCTGCGCTTCGCGTCCACACGGTGGTCTGATCCGCGTGGCCACGGCTCGCAGTCGTCGTCGTTAGCTCGTTCCCATCCTTCGAGAGTTTTTCGAGAATCGTCGCTGCAACAGTTCCATTTTTCTTTTCCTTGACCTCCGCCTGCCTCTTATCGATCCTCCTCAGCGCAATTTGATCGAACGCCAGATTGCCTGGTGCGGGCGATTCGTGTCCGTTCCAATTCGCAGTGAAATCGAGATGGGTTTCGCCTGACATGACTACATGCACTCCGTCATGCAGAGGTGTTATGGAGAGCCGGTTCGGAGGATCCAGACTAGACTGCGCAGAGACCAGCGTCCAGGAGCCAAGGCGAGGGTCTGCTACACCAGGTTGCATAGCGGCAAGCAGTCCGAGCAAAAGTAAGATACGAATTGATCCTCCTAAATCGATCGCGCAGAGTTTAGCAGATTCAGATAGCCCCGTACGTGAGTCGTGCGCAAGTGTAAACTCGCGAAACTGAGAGCAAACATACGAACCGGTTCCGGACGGCGCACCTCTTGCGAACCTGTGGTGCTTAGGTGCCACCCGAGAGTTTTGGTGACGACGATCTGGTGTGATATGACATGATGACAGCTATGCATCTTCGCCGCTTTTGGGTTTCAGGGATCGTCCTCGCAGCGGTCCTCGCACTTCTTCCATTCTCTTTTCACGCGGAGCGCCGCCTGGAGACCGCCACCCGTGTCGAAGGGAGCCAGGCAGAAACTGTCCGGGACGAGCTGGCCAGCCGTTTTCGGTCGCCGTTTGTGGACCGCGTTGTCCTGGTGATCGAGGGACTTCCCCCTGCGGATTCGGAGGAAGGCGGGCGAGCTTTAGAAACCATCGTCGCAGGACTAAGAGACCAACCCGGCGTTTCAGGAGTGGTGTCCTATCTTGAGTTGCGCGATCCGATTTTTCTGGGCCGGGGAGGCGGAACCTTTGTTCTCGTGGGACTCACTTCGACCGGCGGTCCAGTCGAGTCGCTTGTTCCGCAGCTTCACCAGTTGGCAAGTTCGCTCGAAAATCAACTGCGGGGCCGTTATCCGGCGGTGAACCTCGAACTCACAGGCGAGATTCCACTGAATTTCGATATTCGAAAAGCGAGCGCCGCCGACGTGCATCGCGGTGAAAGCCTGGTGATCCCCGCGACCTTCGCGCTTCTGCTGGTGGCTTTCGGAAGCCTAGTCGCGGCCCTGATTCCACTGGCGATTGGCGAGCTTGCCATCGCGACCACTCTGGCGATTACGGGATTCCTGGCCCAGCGCTGGCACTTGTCCATTCTGGTTCAGAATTTGGCCACCATGCTTGGCCTGGGCCTGGGAATCGACTACGCGCTGCTCATGATCAGCCGCTTCCGGGAAGCGATTTCCGCCGGGCACGATGGACCCACGGCCTCGGTCATCGCGGCACGTCAGGCAGGTCGCACGCTCTTGATTTCGGCCTCAACGGTAGCCATCGGATTTCTAGCCCTCTTGACGGTTCCGATCAGCGAAATCCGTTCCATCGGTGTCGCCGGATTCCTGGTGACGGGAATGAGTGTGCTGCTTACAAATACCCTCGTTCCGGCAGCGCTGGTGTTGCTGGGACCGCGGATTGACCTTGGCCGAATGCCCTTTACACCAAAGTTGGATGCGCAGCGGGCCGCACGTACGGGAAATCGCTGGCGGCAATGGGGAAAGATGATTGTCGCGCACCCCTGGCTTGCCCTGTTTCTGGCCGGCACTCCTTTACTTCTGCTCGCCTGGCAAGTCAGACGATTGGATACCAGTCTGCCCCGAGGGGATTGGCTTCCGCAGGCGGCGGAGTCGGTACAAGCGCTTCACACCCTTGAACGGATGGATCGGGGCGGCGTTGTTGAATCGTTGCGCGTCCTTGTCGAACTTCCAACGGATTCCATCGCGCAAACCGACGCGGGGTGGGATGCGGTGGATCGTCTCACCAAGCGCCTCGCCAGCGACCCTCGCTGCGACCGCGTGATTTCTATCACTACGATTACGGAGAGCAACCGGGCTAACCTCACAAACATCTCCCGGGAGACGCGTCGAACGTTCCTGAGTAGTGACGGGCGAGCGGCGCTGCTTGAGGTGTTACCAGCGAGTTCGGTCTCCCTGCGCGAACAGGTCAACTGGGTGCGCGAGCTCCGCAAGACCGGCGCGCCGGCTCTTACCGGAGTGCCTGGCGCAACCCTGCTCGTTGGGGGCATCCCGGCACTCAACGCCGATTACGAAACGATTATCAGAAGCCACTTTCCGCCGGTAATGGCGCTGGTAGTGGGGGGGACGCTCCTTGCTCTGCTCTGCGGGTTCCGCTCGATCTTCGCCGCCGTGAAGGCCATCGCACTCAACCTGTTCTCGGTCGCGGCCTCCTTCGGAGCATTGGTTTTCGTTATCCAGGACGGACATGGAAGCCGCTTCCTGGGAGTTGCTGGGGGAACCGGCAGCGTATTTCCCCTTGTTCCGATCGTCGCCTTTGCCATCGTCTTCGGATTGAGCATGGATTACGAGGTATTTCTGGTCGCACGCGTTCTGGAAGCCAGAAGGAGCGGGCTAAGTGAAATGGATGCGATCCCAGAGGGTATGGCCAGAACCGCAGGCCTGATTACCAGCGCCGCCGCGATCATGATCGTGGTATTTGCGGCGTTCACCTTCGGAGATTTCCTGGTGGTCAAGATGATCGGATTTACGTTGGCGGTCGCCGTGTTGATTGACGCGACGCTCGTTCGTATTGTAATAGGTCCCGCGCTCCTTCGTATTGCAGGCGATTGGAACTGGTGGCCTGGTGGGCTCGCCACAGCGCGCAGGGCGCCAGTGATGGCGAGTCGCGAATGATATCTTTACGCGATGTCACAAAACATCGACGAGCCGTTGTCCGAGCTTCGTTCCAGCATGACGAGGTGCTACTCGCAGGACGGATTGGGCATAGTTACGTCACTCAGTACTTCTGCGGGAGCGTTGGAACACAACTACACATGTGATTCGTTTGGCAAATTGACCGGCGGGTGGACCGGCGTTTGACGAGGAGGGTGCCGATCATTGCGACTTCTGCAACGATTCGAGTTTTACGCCGTTCTGCCGGCCTCTAGCGAAACGCCTAGAGGTGCAACCCTGATGCGACCTCTCCCCACGGAAAAGTTCTCAAATCGTCCTCTAGAGCGGGCCATCACGTGTCAGTCCTAGTCTCCAAATTCCTGAGTCCGGCGGCATTCATCCACTTGCGCAGCGTCTCGCGGCTCACCCGCAGCCCGTGCCGCCCCAGATGCTCGGCGGCCAGCGTGGAGCCAAACCCCAAGTACGCCGGCAGCCGCAAACGCCGGAAGCTGCGCTGCTCGATCTCCTCAGGAATCTTGCGATTCGAGGGATGCCCGCGCAGCCCATGCACCAACCCGCGATCCCCCGCCTCCCGCAGTCGCTCCAGCAATCGTCGCACCTGACGATCGCTCAGCCGCAAACGGCGTGCCGCATCGATCTGCCGCACATGTCCCTACCGGACTTCGTGCAACACCTTCAACCGCTCCCGTTCTTTCGCGCTCAACGCGATCCGCTCCTCTTCCATGGGGCCTCCCGAGTCTGTGTGAAGACTCGATGCCCCAGATTTAGTTTGCGTAATCGATCATGAGCTCTCAGGTTTCTTGCGCCTTCCGTGGATCAGCGCTTCGCGCGGCGCTTCTTGCTGTGCCACAGACGCGTCAGATTGTAGGCGGTGGCCGCCAGCGCCCACTCCACCGCTACCTGCGGCAGGCCGCGTCGCGCGAATGCGCGCATCCCTCGCTGCGCTTTCAGTATTCCGATCACCGGTTCGACGATCGCTTTCCTGCGGCGGTAAATTCTCTGTCCCGCGGGATCGCGCAGCTTACGCCTCATGCGGCGATGCGCCGGATCGCTCGCTCGCGTCCGCAGCCGTCCTCCGCGATTCAACCAGCGCGCCAAATTCGAATCTGGAACGTAGGCGTCGATTTTTTTCTGCTCCAGTGCTTTCACCGTATCGATCGAGAAAAATCCGCTGTCGGCACTCACCCGTCTGGGTTTTCGGCGGCACTGCCGCCGCACCTCGGCCACCATCGGCAGCAACGCTTGGTTGTCGGTGGTCTCCTGCGTCACGCGCTGCGCCAAAATCAAATGATCTTCGCTCACCGCCAGCGTGGCCGTATAGCCCAACTTGAATCCGCCGCGCTCCTTCAAAAATCGGCTGTCCGCATCGGTGCGCGACAGCTTCTTCAAACCCGATTTCCGCAGCCGCTCGAGCCGTTCGGGAATCGCGGCCAGCTGCTCTTCCAGCCGTTCCATCACCGCCTCGCCCACATCCATTCCCGCGCCCTCATTCGGATCGTCCCGATCGCATTGCTTCTGCCAGCGGCGGATCGCTCGCCGCGTGCGCGCCCGCTGATCCCGCAACTTCTGCTCCGTGTCGATGCGATCCCGCGAAGCGTTCGCCGCGATGCGCGTCGAATCTATGGCCACATGCCCGAGCTTTCCCATTTTCGATTTCCGCGCCACTTCCAGCACTTGCGTGAACAGATCGTTCAGTCCTCGCGCATGCCGGCGGCGAAAGTCATTCAATGTCCAGTGATCCGGTGTCGCGCCGGCCGCCAAATAGCGGAACGCCAAATCCTCGCGAAGGCGCTGCTCCAGACGCCGCGAACTGGTCACGCCCAACGCATAGGCATACAACCACACCGCCACCAGCGACTCCGGCGCGTACGCCGGCCCGCCCTCCACGCCGTACTCCTCGCGGAATGCGCTCAGGTTCAACTTCGCCAGCATCTTGCGGATGTAAAAGCACAGATGCTTTCGGCCCTAGCACATCGCGAACGCTCGGCGGCAACAAATACGCCTGGTCCGGGTGGTACTCCAAAAATTTAGCCATCGCGTCTCCTCTCCCGTGCAGTATAAGAGACGCGTCAAATCGAGTTCTCACACAGACTCTCCCGGCCCCTAGAAAAGCGGACATTTCTACTTTGCACAAACCGAACATTCTCACTTTGCAGCTACAGTGCCGGCGTGCCGGTTGACACGACTCGACAACGAAGTTAGGCTTCGGGCGAGGAAAGCCAATCGACAAATGTCCGCAAAAATTCTTGTTGTACATTACGAAATCCGAATAGCTGAAGTGGTTTCTGAGATATTGCAGGGCGTCGGATACGAAGTTCGAACGGAGCTGTCCTCGGCTGCTGCAATCCAAAACGCCAAAGCGTTCACTCCACGTCTTCTAATCATAGATCTGGTTATGCCCTTGATATCGGGGCTTGATGTCGCGCAGAAAATTTCCAAGCAAACCGGCTGCAAGATTCTGTTTATCAATCCGTGTGCGACGAACGGCGCGTTTGACGATACCTATCACGAACTTCAAATCCAGGGTTGCGAGTGCGAGGCTCTTGCCACACCGTTCGATAGGAAAGAGCTTCTCGAATACGTTGAAACCTTCTTGACAGATTCTCGAATGAGGCCGTTCAGACTGCCCGCGTTTTTGCCGTGCCAAAACTAAAGGTCCTCAGTCCGGTTCACCGCCCTGTCCTTTAATAGCTGGACAGACATATGTGATCGCGGGAGGTCTGTCTTTCAAATTGCCAGTTACGACGCTGTCTGACCCGACACTGATAATTCGCCGCTCGGTTTACGCCAGGCTGACGCCACCGTTTTCAATCCGGCGTAAAAGTCCAGCGCCAGCATTTCTAAGGAATAGAGTACGCGCAGGAATTTCGGGTGCGCGGCCCGACACGTGCCCGCGCGTCGGCATTTCGACAGCCCAGAAACATGTGAGAGTGTTGAAAAAGTCGGTTTCGGAGCCGATTTTTCTGGAGCGACCATGCACTTGTGTGCTAGCTGGACATTCAGGAGGAACTCCACCGATGATGGGTCAAAGATTACGGACGGAGCCGCTGTTCTACTACTTCCGCCTGGAGGACCAGATTCCCCAAGATCACCTGTTGCGATTGATCGATCGCTACGTAGATTTCGGCTTCGTGCGCGAACGGCTGAAGAACTTCTATAGCCCGACGGGGCGCCCTTCGATTGATCCGGAAGTGTTATTGCGCCTGCTGTTGGTCGGCTATCTCCACGGGATCACGAGCGAGCGGCGACTGATCGAAGAGGTACGCATGCACTTGGCCTATCGCTGGTTCACCCGGCTGGGCTTTGAGCAAGAGATTCCCGATCATTCGGCATTTTCCAAGAACCGGCACGGACGCTTTCGGCAGTCGGGTGTCTTTCAGGAAGTCTTTGAGGAGATTGTCCGGCGCTGCATGGCCGGGGGCTTGGTCGAGGGTCAACACCTGGCCGTGGATGGAACCCTGGTGGCGGCCGACGCGAGTGCGCAGAGTCGCGTGTCGCGCGAGAAGTTGGTGGAGGTGGCGCAACTCTCCCGCACCGTGCGGGAGTACTTGACCGAGCTGGAACAGCAGAACCCGGTGGTGGAATCAGACGAGCCTTCTCCGACCGGGCCAGTATCCACCACCGATCCGGACGCCGCTTGGGCCGTGAAGGGCGGCCCGGCGGTGCTGGCGTACTTCGACAACTATCTAATCGATACGGCCAGTCGCGTCATTCTAGCGGTGGAGGCCACGCCGGCGCGCTTTCGGCAAGAGATGCTGGCCGCCAAGCGGATGGTTGAGCAGGTAGACAAGTTGGGGCTTCGTCCGGAAAGTCTAGGAGCCGACAAAGCCTATGGCAGTGGAGAGTTCCTGGCCTGGTTGCTGCAGCGAAACATCCAACCCCACATCCCGGTCATTGATCATCACCACCAAACGGGTGGATGCTTCACCCGAGAGCAGTTCCGTTACGAGCCCGCCGAGGACGCTTATTATTGTCCCGAAGGAAAGCCACTGCGCTGTTACAGTCAGCGCCGCGAGGCTCAAGGCTACGCCTACCGCTCGACCGCAGCGCAGTGCCGAGGCTGCGCACAGAAAAAGCTCTGTACTCCGGCCGCGTATCGCAAGCTCTTCGTGCACTGGCAAGAGCCTGCGAGGCAGATCGTCCGCGCTCTTGCCGGAACGCCAGCCTACGAGAGTTCTCGGCGGGCTCGCTACAAAATCGAAGCCTTGTTTGCTGAACTGAAACAGCGAGTGCGGCTGAGCCGGGTGCGACTACGACGCCTGTGGAACGTTGCCGAGCAGTTCCTGATGGCGGCGACCGCCCAGAATTTGAAACGGCTGGTGCGATTTCTGGCGCAGCAGCAGGCTGCGTCTGCACCAAACTCAGCCTGAGAAAGGAAAGGTGCCAAGAAGAAGGAGTGCAAAGCGAAACAGAAAGCGACGCGGAGGCGCCTAGACGCTCACCGCGGCAATAATCACTTCTGTTGTCATCACTTTTTCAACATTCTCAGTTCTTTTTGAGGCGGGTCGCCGAGACTTTCGGGCAAGCGAATATTCAACCATTCTGCGCCGCTTAGGAATGAGGACTCTGGGCAAGGTGGGTTTTTGGGCAGGCTTGGAGAGGGCGATACTACTATGCGGCGGAGGATAAGAGACTCGCTTGGCCCAGACGGGGCTGCAACCGGAGGCAATCGGGCCGGGTCTCGCCCGGGTCATCCGAGTAGGATCGACCAATACCACTCCCGACGATCACTTTCGGCCTGTTTTACTGCCTTTTCATCATCAACTATGACCGGCGAATTGCCCAGCGTCGGGTAGGCGGTTGCCGCCGCGAACTCTTAGATGACATCGCCGCAGTTGACGAACGTCGTCTGAAGCGTCTGCTCGCTGACTACGGCGACTACTATAATGAATGAACGCACGCATCTTGGACTCGGGAAGTAAACGCCGTATTGCAGGCCTCGTTCCAGAGCCTCTGGTTGTGTCCTGTCCCAAGGGCGACTCGGCTGGTTGCATCATCGTTATGATAGAGCTGCCTGACACCAATCGTATCGTTCTAAAACCGCACCCCGAACTCTACCCTTTATATATGTGTACAGGACTCAGGCCCGGTTTGCTGCCAGAGAGAATCTTCGCGTAGGCAGAAGCACCCCTGAGGCAATTCTCGGTTCTCACTCAGATGTTTGCGACATGGGCTCCCGCTATTCTCGTCGCGGATGACATTTTGGCGAAGCACACCCTTGAAAGCAGATATCGTGCAACTCGCCGAAGGCGAGGCGTTGCCAAGAATGAGATGACGAGGATCCAGCGCGCGGCAGATGCTTTTAGTGTGCGCACTACCATGAGCTGGTGAAAACGTGGGCACTAACCTTTTGGGCAGCCGCGTGAGGACGCCCTGTGGCTTGGGCAATTGGGGCACCACAGCACAAGGTCATAACGAACTGACTAAGGAAGGTCTTCCAGACACCGACTACGTGAGAGTGTCTCAATATGGAAGATCAGTTCTTGTGGTGCTAGTCTGATGCGCATGCCGAAAGACAACGAAGGATTAGTGCCGACCAATAGCCGATATAGAGCCCTGCTCCATGTCTCCAGCGCGATGGTCGAGCAACCTGCCGTAAAGGCTGTCCTGCATAGCTTGCGCAACGTTCTGTCGAGCAGTTGTCGCCTTCATGGCGTCCACCTTTACGTCCTTGGCGGCGATGGAGAGACTCTGCATCTCCTTGAGTTCGATCGAGAGGCGGACGCGCCAGCGATCACGATCGGTACCAGAATTTCGCTCACCGGCGGGGTAGCCGAGCACTTGAGGAACGGGAAATCGTGGGCAGTTGCGCGCAGTTAGGAAAGAGATGCCATATTTCCGCAGCCGCGCAGATTGGCGGGGTTCTCGAACCTGTTGGAGCGATGCCTGTCATTATCGAGGACGATGTTCTGGTGGGCGGAAACTGTGGAATTTTTGAAGGCACAATCGTGAAGCGCGGTGCAGTCCTTGGCACGGGCACGATTTTAAACCGCTCCACATCTGTGTATGACACCGTGCGAGGAGAGGTTTATGCCGCCAGCGGGGATCAGCCGTTAGTCATTCCGGAAATGTCGGTCGTGGTGGCCGGCTGCCGGCCTGTCTCTTGTGGCCACGGAAAAGACTGGGGCCTATCGCTGTATACCCCGGTCATTGTGAAGTACCGCGACGCGAAAACAGAATTGCGCACGCAGTTCGAAGACCTGCTGCGTTAGCGCGAAAGATAGAGTTGACTCGCCATTCGTGGGGCGCAGCTTTGTTTATGGGATCTTGAATCCCTGTTACGATTGGGAGTCAAAAGGTTTACTCTCAAAATCGTCACCGTTGAACGTGAGTACGGAAGCGGCAGGGGCGAAATTTCTCAACTGCTTGCTGCACAGCTGGGATGGAAGCTCTCGGATTAGTTGCTGATCGGGGAGATCGCCAGGCTTGCGAATTGCCCCAAAGCCGTCGTTGAGGTTCGCGAGCGACGCACCCATCCACTCTACTACCAGCTCTTCAAATCCTTTAGTTTGGATCTTGCTCTTGCCCGAGGTGACCGGTGAAAATTAATCCCGCTGCCGGAAAGCCGGCTGACCCCTCGACCTTGGTGAACGTTCCGAAGCTGGTCACGGCCTACTACGAGTTGCGCCCAGACCCCAGCGACCCACGGCAGCAAGTCGTCTTCGGAACGTCCGGTCATCGCGGATCTTCTTTCGACTGCGCGTTCAACGAGTGGCATATCCTTGCAATCACCCAGGCGATATGCGGTTACCGCAAATTTCAAAATATCGACGGTCCGCTCTTCCTTGGGATGGACACTCACGCGTTGTCCGAGCCTGCGTTTGCAAGCGCGCTGGAAGTGCTCGCGGCCAACAAGATCGAGGTGATGATATCGGAAGGGACTGCGTACTCGCCGACTCCGGTCGTCTCCCACGCGATTCTGCGTTACAACCGCGGAAGGCAGAAGGGTCTCGCCGACGGTATCGTCATCACCCCGTCTCACAACCCCCCAGACGACGGTGGCTTCAAGTACGATCCTCCGCACGCGGGACCAGCCGATTCGCGCGTCACCTCCTGGATCGAATCGAAGGCCAACGAATATCTTCGAGGAGCGCTCAACGGCGTGAAGCGAATGCAATTCACGCAAGCACTGCGAGCCTCCACCACAAAGAAATACAACTACCTGCACTCCTACGTCGGCGATCTCGAGAGCGTCATCGATATCGCGGCGATCCGCGATTCCAAGATTACGCTGGGCGTCGACCCGCTGGGAGGCGCAGGCATCGATTATTGGCCTGTGATCGCCGAGCGTTATGGTCTCAATCTAACGGTAGTGAACCAATCAGTTGATCCAATGTTTCGATTCATGACCGTGGATTGGGACGGCAAGATTCGCATGGATCCCTCGTCGCCTTACGCGATGCAGAGACTCATCGGGCTGAAAGACAAATTCGATATCGCCTTTGCCGCCGACACCGACCACGACCGCCACGGCATCGTGACCAAGGAGAGCGGCTTTTTGCCCCCGAACCACTACCTCGCGGTGTGCATTCAGTACTTGTCTGCCAATCGGAAGAGTTGGGGTCAAGATGTCGCCGTTGGGAAAACTGTGGTGAGCAGCAGCATGATCGATCGCGTCAGCGCTCGTTTGTCACGCCGGCTGTATGAGGTGCCCGTAGGCTTCAGGTTCTTCGTCGAAGGCCTGCTGTCCGGCCAACTGGGATTTGCCGGAGAAGAAAGTGCGGGCTCCTCGTTTCTCCGGCGTGACGGCACCGTGTGGACCACCGACAAGGACGGCATCATTCCTTGTCTGCTTTCGGCAGAGATCACAGCGCGTCTCGGAAAAGATCCAGCCGAAATCTACGCTGAACTCACTCGCGATCTGGGAAATCCGCTTTACGATCGCATTGAAGCTCCCGCCACTCCGGAACAGAAGGCGGCCCTCGAGAAATTGTCGCCCGCCGAGATCCACGCCAACGATCTTGCTGGCGAAAAGGTCCAGCAAATTCTGACCAAGGCTCCCGGAGGCGGCAACCCGATTGGCGGAATTAAGGTGATCGCAGACAACGGATGGTTTGCGGCGCGTCCCTCTGGCACCGAAGAGATCTACAAAATTTACGCCGAAAGTTTTCTCGGACAGAATCATCTGCGAAAGATCGAAGAAGAAGCCCAAACAATCGTCTCGGACACGCTGGCGCGCAGCGCCCGGGCAGCGGCTGGCAGCTGAGCTGAAGGAGCCATTTATGAGCACTCCCGCTTTCGGCAATCGTCCCTCGGATGCAGCCGTTAAGGATGCACTCACTGATCTGGCTTTGGATCTGAGATGGTCTTTCAATCATTCGGCCGATCGGCTCTGGGAACGCATCGACCCCGAACTTTGGGAGCAGACCCACAATCCCTGGGTGGTGCTGCAAACTGCCTCCCGGGAAAGATTGCAGAGTGTTACCTCTGACCCCAACTTTCAAAAGCTGCTGACTGATCTCCATCGCGAAAAACAGAGGATCGAGCAGTCAGTGTTCAAGGGGATTGCTTCTTCTGTGCGACAGCCTCACTCTTGGCCTGGATTGATTTCACAAGATCGGCCGCAGATGCTCCTTCGAGTGATAGCCCATACCCGACCTCCCGCACGATGCGCTCCTTTAATGGATGAATGAAGTGCACGCGTGTGTTGCGGCGCGTCACTTCCGGAGCTTTCAAATACAGATCGGCTAGCTCCCGCGCACGGCTGGGCGCCCTGCCGTTCTGCACCACCTCAGCGACGACCCCCCATTCGTATGCGGTACGCGCGGTTATGGGCTGTGGGTTGAGCAGAAACGCCTCTGCCCGCCCTGCACCTGCGCGATAGCTCCATGTAGTGAAGATTCCGTCGCCAGGAACAATGCCCCCAGCAAAGTGCGGCACATCGTGGAAGGTCGCCCCCTCCGCCGCCACAATCACATTAGCGAGCAGCGCATATTCTGAGTGCACGTGGGCGCGGCCCTCAATAGCCGCGATCACCGGAACCCGTATGTTGGCAATATTTTCGAGTATCTGAACGCCCTCGTCGTGAGCTTGGCTCCACACGCCGGGATCAGCGACGTTGCCGAAGGACGAAAAATCGATACCAGGAATGAACTCCCCGGCTGCGCCCGTCAGGATGACGATTTTGTTGGCGCGATCTTGGGCGATCCGATAAAAGGCATCGACGAACTCAGTATGGTCTTGTGCCGTGAACGTGAACGGCCCGCCCTTGCTGTGAAATTCCGCGATCAGCACACCGTTCTCATCTCGCGTCAGCTTCAGGCTGCGGTAAGCACCGAAGTAGTCAGATCGAAGTGTGGTCATAGCAATTTCCTTTCCGATTTATTTGCCTAGACTAAACCTCCGCCTCGAGGAGTTCGTCATCCCCTCGGCGGAATTTCAGCAGGCTCGCTTGTTCGACGAATTTGATGTGACGATGATGACCGGCTCTTGAACAGCCCTGGACTGCGGCGGCAGCAACTTCCAATCCATTCGCGATCTCAGTGCATTGCGGAACGCGTACTCGGTGTCAATCGTCTTTGTGAATCCGGCCTGAGCGCTACTTGATGGCGCTGACGTGTTCATAGCTTTCCTCATCGTTTTCGAGTCCTCCACTTTGGTAGCATTTATCTCGGACCATTTGGGTGATTGTGTCAGCCAGTTGAGTTCAGCTCCACCACAGCAGTCGATATCCGGGCTGAAATCTGAGCAACGCCGCCATCGACGAAAAGCTCAACGCCAGAGACATAGCTCGCCTCATCGGAAGCCAGGAATGCAACAACCTTTGCGATCTCATCGGGGTCTCCCATCCTGCCCAGGGGAACAGCCTTCACGAAGCCCTCCTTCATCGCGAGGAGCGCTTCGCCGTGCTGCCAGCTTTCCAGGATTGGAGCGTCGATATGCCCAGGACTGATGGCGTTCACCCGAATGCGTCGCTCGCGAAGCTCGTTCGTCCAGGTGCGCGCAAATGACCGAACTGCGGCTTTGGTCGCGCTGTACACACTCATTCCCGGAAATCCCTTGGTTGTCGCGATTGATGCGTTCAAAATTATTGATCCTCCATCGTTCATAAACGGAAGTGCCTTCTGCCCAGAGAAAAACAGTCCCTTCACATTTGAATTGAAGTGAAGGTCGAAGAACTTCTCGTCCACGCTTCCAAATGGCGCCAGGCGCGCGACACCTGCGTTTGCGAAGATAACGTCGAGCTTCCGACCGTATTTTTTAACTTCTTCGTACGGTCGATCTAGGTCGGCCAGGTTAGCGACGTCGCCCGAAACACAGGTGTTGCTTTGTCGCCGATTCCAGCCAACGCTGTTTCAAGAACATCCCTGCGTCGGCTCGTGACGAACACATGATCCATACCTTCTTGCGCGAATCGCTTTGCCGTGGCCAGGCCCATTCCAGTGGAACCACCGGTGATTAGTCCCACTTTGCCGGCCAGCCTCCTAGAACGCCCGAGTTCTCCCTCTATAAGGCTTGTTTCGATTGTGGCGTTCATGTCTGCCTCCGTCCGGCTGTACAACTCGCGATACACACCAATAGAGCGATAGAAGTTGCGATAAGATTCGTAGTATATTTCTATCAGATTGATAGGAAAAGGCGATCATCATGGAACTGCGGCACCTTCGCTACTTCACCGCGGTAGTGCAATGGAAGGGTTTCCGCGAGGCTTCGCGGCGGCTCCACATTGCGCAGCCGGCCATCAGTCAGTCGGTTGCAGACCTCGAGGAGGAACTTGGGTTAAAGCTGTTCTCGCGCGCAAAACGTGTGGCGCAACTCACTCCCGAGGGAGAGGCGTTCTACGCGGAGGCGCTTCGCACCCTCGCGCAGGCGGAGACGGCAATCAACACCGCGAAGCGCGCGGCGAAGGGGCAGATTGGGCGACTCTCGCTCGGCTTTCTCGGCTCAGCGACGTATGCCTTTCTCCCGGAACTCGTCCGCAAGTACAGGGCGCAATTCCCGGGTGTGAAGCTCACGCTTCAGGAGCTCACCCCACTTCAGCAGGAAGTCGCTTTCGAGAAGGCCGAGCTCGATATCGGCTTTACCCGGCCCCTCAGCGCCGAACAAAGCAAGACCTTTTCGTCCCGATGCTTATATCGTGATCCGATGATGGCAGTGTTGCCGCGTTCGAGACGAATTGAAACAAAGCGCGTGCGTATTGTTGATTTGGCGAAGGAAAGCTTTGTTTTGTTTCATCGAGCTGGTTCGCCATTCCTATTCGATACGATTACGGGCATCTGCAAGAAGGCGGGCTTCTCTCCTCGAGTTGAGTGTGAGCCAAACCTGATGCAGACAGTGCTTTCGTTGGTCGAAGCGGAACAAGGAGTTGCGATTGTCCCCGCGTGTGTAAGAAACCTCAGATCGGACGGTGTTCGGTTCTATCCTGTACAGCCGGATGACGTCCGCGTGGAGCTTGTCGCGTCGTGGAAGAAGGGGAACCAAACGGTAGTCCTTCGCTCGTTCCTCGATTTAGTGGACGCGAGCGCCGCTTGGATTCGCAGGAAAGCCGAACTCCCTGAAAACTTATAGAAACCTTTTGTAGCCACGACGTTACTTCGGACAATCACGAGAGCTGCGTACGACGCAGATTGGTCAGGCCACTTTTTTACGTCAAGCGGCCCTTGTCAAAGAAAATTGTGTTTGGACGCGTTCTTATCTTCCCGGCCATGAATGTGCGCTGAGGACCGTCTGTAGCGATTCCGAGGAAGTGAGGATCTCGCCAGCCACTGCGTGGCTGGAGGATCCTGCCACGGAACTTTGGCTCTTCGAGCTGTTCAATTCGTGCCTCCAGAAATACTGCGCACGCTCGGGCTTGGTAACACAGGCGGTTCTATTGCCCCCCAAGGATCGTAAGGAATGGTGGTTTTCTTACCACCCTGTTCATCGGGCCGCGCGCCGGCCGGCGTACCCATCAATAAGTCGCGTTTCGGGACGACATTGGTTCGCAAGGGAAATGTGATTCGAGCCCTGGTGAACGGAGAGCGCGGGGACCCGACCTGTGGTGTGGCAGTTTCGGCCATTCCGGCATAAAGTAGTGTGTGAACCGGCCAAAAGTTGGGGCTGTGAAATCGGCTTTAACAGTGGACGTGCCTTTAGACCTTCTTAAGAGATGGCTGAAGACCGTCTACCTTCTCGCTGACATCATTCATGTTCCCGTAGCATTAGTACCAACAGTCGTGAAGCCGGATCTCATGGCGCGAAGAAAGGAGGTCTCATGGATAGAGCAATCCAATCTCCCTCACAAGCCCGATCGAGTGTCGAAAGGACGCAGGACGAGTTGGGCCTCTTTTCCAGTGAGTCTGTACTTAACATTCTAAGGTTGATTTTCGCCGGGGCACCGCTACCTCAAGTGCTGACGATCATTGCTGGCCTAGTCGAATCTCAAGGCGCAGGTTTGTTCTGTACGATCTGGCTTCCAGATGAAGGGGTGAGCTATCTCCATTGCGTAGCGGCACCAAGTCTTCCCGGATTTTGCGATCACGTAGGACGAACGGAGGTTTGTCCGAAAGGGGCGTCCTGCGGCACCGCTGTTTATCGCAGGGAGCCGGTGTATGTGACCGACATCCTCACAGAGTCCAGTTGGGATGACTATCGTCACGTTATGTTGCCCTATGGAATTCGCTCGGTTTGGTCCCGACCCTTGTTCACTAATGAGGGCAAAGTCCTCGGTACTTTCGCCATCCTCTATCGTGAACCACGCAGCCCTGGCGCCAAGGACCTACAGTTGATCGAGAATGCCAGCCACATTACCGGGATCGCGATCGAGCGGCACATGAAGGAGCAGGCGTTGCGGCGTGAACGCGATCGATTGCAGCTGCTGCTCGAGATCAACAGCGGCGTGACTTCCAGATTGGACCTCCGGCAAGTGGTCGAGGCGCTTTCGACGAATCTGTTCAGGTTCATGCAATGTGACGTGTCCGCGTTGCTGCTATACGATTCCGAGAGCGACGCGTTACGCGTCAATATCTTGCACAATCCCGACGCGCGAGGACCTTTCCGCGAGGGATCGTTGGTGCCGATGAATGGTTCGATCTCAGGCCAGGTAATGCGGAAGGCCAAGAGCATCCGGATCGATAGCTTCGAACAGGCCCTTGAGGATCCTGAAACTTATGGGAATCCTGACGGCCGGCTTCTTTACGAGAGCGTGGTCAAGGAAGGCCTCAAGACGGGGTGTTATCTTCCGCTCGTAGGGCGAGATCGGGTGGTCGGCGTACTAATGCTCTGCCGGCGTTCCGACAATGCTTTTGAGAATGACGATGTTGTCTTGCTCGAGCAGGTGGCCGGTCAGGTAGCGATTGCCGTTGAAAACACATTGGAATACGAAAAGGCGACCAAGGATCGCGATAAAGAAACGAAACAGAGACTTTACCTCGAGGAGGAAATCCGCGCCGAATTTGGGGAAATCGTGGGAGAGAGCCCCGCATTGAAGACTGCGTTGAGCCTGGTCTCTGTAGTGGCCCCGACGGATTCCAGCGTATTGATCCTGGGAGAGACGGGAACCGGCAAAGAACTTGTTGCGCGGGCCATACATAAGCTGGGCAGCCGCAGCGAGAAGGCCTTCGTGAAACTGAATTGCGCGGCGATTCCGCTCGGACTTCTCGAGAGTGAGCTGTTCGGCCACGAAAAAGGCGCATTTACTGGCGCCATCGCCCAAAAAACGGGACGGTTTGAGCTGGCCGACAAAGGCACGCTGTTTCTGGACGAGGTGGGCGATATACCTCTGGAACTTCAGGCCAAACTGCTGCGCGTCTTGCAGGAGCAGGAATTCGAGAGGCTCGGCAGCAACCGGACGCATAAGGTTGACGTCCGGCTGATCGCCGCCACGCATCGGGATTTGCCCGCGATGGTGAAACAAGGGACCTTTCGCGACGACCTTTATTATCGCCTGAAAGTATTTCCGATCCAGGTCCCGGCGCTACGGCAACGCACAGAGGATATTCCGAGATTGGTGCGGCATTTCACCGCACTCTACGCGCAACGCATGAACAAACGAATTGACGCAATCCCGGAAGACACGATGGACGCCTTGGCGCGATACCCATGGCCCGGAAACATCCGCGAATTGCAGAACTTTATCGAACGCGCCGTGATTCTCTCGCCGCAATCGATACTACGCGCGCCAACTTCCGAGCTGGAGCCGCTGCAAACTCACAAAGTGTCCGACGTCCCTATGAATGGTCTCGCCGAGGTCGAGCGGGATCATATCCTTCGCGCGCTGGAAGCGAGCAACTGGGTAATTGGCGGACAACGTGGCGCAGCGGCGCGCTTGGGAATGAAGCGAACGTCGTTGGTCTACAGGATGAAGAAGCTTCGTATCACGCGACCTGCCGCGGTCCCACAGCAACGTAGCGTCGGCGCAGCAGCGTGCCACGACTGAGCGTCCGAGCCGTCGAAGCGAACAGGCTAGCCGTGACGGCGGATCCGACGGAAGCCCGTCAGTGACGGAGAACCGTCAGGGATTTGTCGGGTACGGTTCGAGATTTCCGGTGCTTTCCTCGTCACAAACTTCAGTCGCCAGAATGATTTGCATTTGATTGTCCTTTCTTCGAGTGAGCTTTGCCTCTATGGCGTGCCACGTGCGCTAATCGCTAAAGAAGTGACGAGAAAACGTTATGAGTGATGCGACGTCACGAGCAGCTACAAAACGCGTAGCGCCTGGCCAGGACGATGCCCGATTCAGCGCGCCTCGTACATCCGTCCATAGAGTAGAAGCCGATGGAGTGCAGGTGTTTTATCGTGTGGCAGGTGAAGCGAACGCGCCCGTGGTTCTCTTGCTGCACGGATTCCCCGCTTCATCGTTCATGTTCCGCGAACTCATTCCACGGCTGGCCAATGACTACCGGGTGATCGCGCCAGACCTTCCGGGTTTCGGATTCACGGAGGTGCCGCCTGAGCGAAAATATCCTTACTCCTTCGATCGATTGGCTCTCACGATAGCCGCTTTCACGCACGCCCTCAAAATCGACCGGTACGCGATCTATGTGTTCGACTATGGCGCTCCGACAGGCTTCCGCGTGGCGATGGCCCACCCCGACCGGATCACGGCGATCGTTTCACAGAATGGGAACGCATACGAAGAAGGTCTCGGTGAGGCTTGGGATCCGATTCGGAAGTACTGGGCTACACCCTCGGCAGACAATAGGGACATACTCCGCCAAACGATTTTGACCGCGGGAGGAACGCGCTGGCAGTACGCCCACGGCGTAGCGAACCCCGAGAGTATTCCACCTGAGTCGTATACACTCGATACAACTCTGCTTGAACGTCCAGGAAACAAAGAGATTCAGCTCGATCTGTTTTTGGATTATGCCTCCAACGTAAAGCTTTATCCGAAATTCCAGGAGTATTTCCGTAAATCGAAACCGCCTTTGCTCGCGATCTGGGGCAAGAACGATCCCTTTTTCATCCCCGCAGGGGCGGAGGCGTTCCGGAAGGACATACCTAGCGCGAAGGTTCAGTTCCTCGATACCGGACACTTTGCGACGGAGACGCACGTCGTCGAAATTGCTTCCGCAATGAAAGACTTCCTCGCCGCGAACGGCCCAAACAGGCCCGCCGCCGAGAGCGCAGCTCAACGATGACGTTCTTCCCTCCTAGCTCGACAGTCGTTTTGGCGAGAGGTCAATGAGAAGGGTGCTTGTCGTCAGCTCATTTTCCGGCAAGGGGGGATTCGAACGAGGAGGAAGAAATGGAACGTCGTAGTTTCTTGGGAGCGCACACAGCGGCGTTTCTTAGTGTTCTGATCGAGGGCTCATTCGCGCAAGCGGCGCGACGGGCAGAACGCTTCACAAGGTGGAGCAAAATCGCCAGAACGAGCTGCCAAGACGAGCGACTTTCCCGAGAACTCAACAATCGTTCTGGTGCACACAGCGCGGGCCGACGGCTAATGTCGAGCAACATTGTAGTCCCGCTCGTGCGGCACGGTCTTCCGGAGATGGAACCTATGTCGCTGTTGCGGACGCTGTACTGAGACGTTTTTTTCCGGGAGGACGAGTCCGAATACGATTACCTCGTTTCGGAAGTTAACAATGCGAGGCTGTGGGCCGGAGTGCACTTCCGGGAAGACCAGATTTCGGGAAATGTCATCGGCCGGCAGGCCGCCGAGGCGCTCATGCAAAGAGCTGGACGGCTCACCAGGTGACCGGTCAAAGCGTGTGCTTGGCCAGCAGCTGGTAACTCGGGGGCTTCGGTATCATTTGTTAGGGAACATCCAATGAATGCCGCGGCTCACAAAAAAGAGTAATTTATGCTTAACGGGTACGAATTAGAGCATATTCATTTATTGATGAGGGTTCTACAGCCGGGAGGCGCCCAGTGCAGCCGGTGGCCAAGGAACAACTGAAGAGCGAGATCGCGACTCCGATTGGAACTGTCGCGAAAGGTTCGGTCCGCGTCCAGGACGAACATACTCCATCCGCGCCCCGCGATTTTCCCGAGGCGAAACACTTCGAACAGGCTCTGCCGACCATCGCGGAGCACACAGTTGAATCTCTGGGGGCCGATTTCTTTTCCTCGCTGGTCCGCCATCTGGCCATAGCTCTCGAAGTCCGATACGCCTTTGTGACGGAATGCGTGGAAGGGGAGCAAACGAGGGTTCGTTCGCTAGCGTTCTGGAGCGGCGACAAATTCGGGCCGCGGTTTGAATATGAAACCGGCCCCACGCCGTGCCATCGAGTCCTGGAGGGAAAGATTTGCCATTATCCTAAGGGCCTTCAGTCGCTTTTTCCTCTTGATCAAGACCTCGTGGAGATGGGGGCGGAAAGCTACCTCGGGGCACCGGCGTTTGACTCTTCCGGAAAAGTCGTTGGTCACCTCGCGGTGATCGATGACAAGTTTATGCGGGAAAATCCACAGGCCGTCGCGATCCTGAAGATATTCGCCGCTCGCGCCGGGGGGGAGTTGGAGCGCCAGAGAACAGACCGCAAACTGCACGAGACGCTTGCCGAGTTGCAACAACTGAAGAATCGCCTTCGTGCCGAAAACGCTTACCTCAAGGAGGAAATTCGCTTAGAGCACAACTTTGAAGAGATTGTTGGCGGCCACTGCGCTCTTCGCGAAGTTCTCGCTAAGGTCGAACAAGTCGCCCCACTCGACTCTACGGTTCTCATTTACGGAGAGACCGGAACCGGCAAAGAACTGGTTGCGCGTGCGATCCACCAGGCGAGCCCTCGAAAGAGCCGGGCACTCGTGAAGCTCAACTGTACCGCCATCTCCGCAGGGCTGGTCGAAAGCGAATTGTTCGGGCATGTAAAGGGAGCTTTCACGGGGGCCTTGGACCGGCGCATCGGACGATTTGAGCTGGCCGACGGTGGTACGCTTTTCCTGGACGAGGTAAGCGAGCTGCCGCTTGAAACTCAGTTGAAACTTCTGCGCGTGCTGCAAGAGCGCGAGTTTGAACCCGTGGGAAGCAACAAGACAACTCGTGTGGACGTCCGAATTATCGCCGCAACGAATCGAAATCTTGATGAGGCGATAATCTCGGGCCGCCTACGTTCGGACCTTTTTTATCGTTTGAACGTGTTTCCGATTGAACTGCCTCCCCTGCGTGAGCGGCGTTCCGACATTCCGCAACTCGTTATGTTCTTTCTGGAGCGGTTCTCGAGCAAGTTTGGCAAGAAGATCGACTTGGTTCAGCAAGAGACGATGGATTTGCTGATGGAATATGCGTGGCCTGGGAATGTTCGCGAGCTGCAGAACTTGATCGAGCGCGCGGTCATATTATCGAAGGGGCCGGTGCTGGACCTAGAGCCCGGGTTTTTTCCGAGAGCGACCAGTGGACGTGCAGTTGTGGACAGAACCGAGTTTTCGACTGAGAGTGAAACCCGCAAGGATTGCGATCCGTCAGATGGCTCGCTGGCGTCCGCGCTAACTCCGGGCTCAACTCTAGAAGAGATCGAACGAGAACACGTCCTGAGTACGCTCAGTCGTTGCGGTGGCGTTATCGAAGGGCCGAAAGGCGCGGCCAAGCGCCTCGGACTTCGTCCAAGTACTCTCCGCAGTAGAATCGCCAAACTGGGAATTGACCGAAAGAGCGGCAATTCCTCCTAGCTGCGAGGCAGAGCGGACCTGCAATCCTCCAAAAGCTGCTTGTTCGGAGGAAGTCGTGCCCCGCTGTATATCCACGCGCGCCTCCTGTTTCTTGGACCGAAGAGGATACGTCGGTTCTTATGCCCGCAAGTTGTCCTCGCTGATCTGTTTCGCACGGGCTGAGTAGTCCCAGCAGACGCTGCGCGGCGATCTACCCGGCGTGTTCCCACGACATTACGTGGAATTTCCCCTTAGGACCGAGGCACCCGCGAAATATCGTGGCTTCTTCGGCAAGGTGCGACCGGTCCGCGCGCTCTTTCTCCGTGTTTTCATCCATTTAGGAACGGCATTTTTCATCGCAATCTGGCCTCTCGATTGCCATCCATTGAACGAGGGTTTGGCTCATCGCGTGATGGTCAAGAGCGCTAGCACCGTGGTTTTGCCACGTCACGCGAGTTGAATTGGGGTTTATGCACGAGACGAGCGCGGTGCAGTTGCCGATTGAGCCCCTTTTCGAACGGGGCTGGTGGATTTACGCACTTTGTCGTGAACGACTCTTCACCGACCACACGGAAGCGATCGCGGATGCTTTTCGGCTTTTGCTCGAGGACGGTCAGCCGCGACATCTGATCGAAATCGGTTGCGGGCCGGGCTTTTACGCCCGACGTCTCGCCGCTCGGTTTCCAAATCTTCGAGTTACCGGCATCGATATTTCAGAACGCCTGCTCTCCCGCGCGCGGGCCCGAGCGCTCCACGCGGGCCTCCAAAATTGCAGCTTCCTGCGAGCCGACGCGAAGAGTTTGGAGCAATTTCCCGGCACAGTCGACGCTGTCGTCGCCTCGCGGCTCTTTCTCATTCTGGCGGATCGTGAGCAAGCCCTCAACGCAATTTTTCAAACCCTGCGGCCTGGTGGCGTCTGCTTTGTGGCGGAACCTACGTCCGCGCTACGCGCGGCTCTGCCACTTTGGCTCATGCGGCTAGCAATGCCTGCCCGAAGCGCACGAGCACGAAGCTGTATTCCAGTCCGGTGCGAGGTGTTGAGCGAAGACCGGTTCCAAAGCTTTATCGGCGGCGAACCGTGGGGCAAAGTTCGCGTGTGGAAGGACAATCGCTATCAGTACGCTCTTTGCGAGAAGCCTGCGTGAGCCAACCATTTATTCTGTTGGATCGACGGCAACCGTCCGTCGATTTCCGCAACAGGTGCGCCCTCGCGGTCATGGCCAAAGCCCCGATTGCCGGCCAGGTGAAAACCCGGCTCTCTCCGCCGCTTACTGCTGAGCAGGCCGCTGGGCTAAATGCGTGCTTCCTGAGAGATACGGTTGGCAGCCTTGCGGACGCTTCGGCCGCCACCGGCGCGCGATGGGTTATTTCCTACACGCCAGCCGGGGAGGAAGCAGCGTTTCAAGGGATTCTTCCGCCGGGAGCATTGCTATTACCTCAGCGCGGGAACGAATTCGGCGATCGGCTGCTGCGAACTTCAGAAGATCTCTTCGCCTGTGGTTTCTCCTCGGTGTGTCTTATCGACTCGGACAGTCCGACCGTTCCGACGAGTGCGTTTGTGCGGGCAGCCGAAGAACTTGCGGCGTCGGGCGACCGAGTCGTACTCGGCCCGTCAGATGATGGTGGCTACTATCTTCTCGGTGTCAATCAGCGACATAAGTTTCTGTTTGAAAATATTTCGTGGAGCACGGAGGAGGTCGCCCAGCAAACGCGCGAACGAGCAAGGGAACTCGGTTTGCCGGTAGTTTCCCTACCAACCTGGTTCGACGTAGACGAGGAGCCTTCGCTTGAGCGACTCCGACGGGAGTTTTTCTCGCCCGGTCTCGGAGTGTCGCTTAAGCCGGACGCCTACCCAGCGCCCTTTACCCGCGCATACCTGCAGCAGATTGGCTTATCCATAAACGATGCGGCAAGCGATGCAATACGAGAAAATCTCAACGAGGCCGAGGTCGCCAATTCTCCGAACTGAATGGTGGCGGAACGGAACTCCGCTGTTGACCAATGCGGCGGTATTGCTGTTGGGCGCCATCCTGCTGGAGTTTACACGCACGGGTGTCGGCGAGTACTTCCACTATGTGCACGGCTTCAGCGAGACCGTTTTAGTGCAGATCGTCGTTTATCTTGCCGCAATTGTGCTCCTGGAACTCTGCCCCACCAACCATTGGACTCTAAAAATCGTCTTGCTGATAGCCCTTGCCGCCCGACTGATCACCGTAATTGCACCACCCTTTCTCTCGACAGATATCTACCGGTACGTGTGGGACGGCTTGGTACAGGGGGCGGGTATCAATCCCTTCCGATATATTCCGGCGGATTCCCATCTGGCTTTTCTCCGCGATGCCAACATTTATCCGAATATTAACCGGCGGGACTACGCCCACACGATCTACCCACCTGGATCACAGCTGATCTTTTGGGCGGTCACGCGGATTCGTCCGACAGTGACCGCAATGAAGTGTGCGATGCTGGGCTTCGAAGCTGCCACCTGTTACGCCCTCATCCGGTGCCTGAAGCTGCTGCGTATGCGGCCGGAGCGCGTTCTGCTGTATGCGTGGAGCCCGGTGTGTTTGTGGGAGATAGGGAGCAGCGGGCACGCGGACGCCGCCGCGCTTACCTTCATTTCCTTTGGGCTGCTTGCGCGACTGAGGAACCGAGACAACTTAGCCGGAGGATGGCTGGGCGCAGCGGCTCTGGTCAAGCTGTATCCCATCGTGCTTCTGCCCGCATTTGTGCGCGGCTGGCGGTCACGCGCAACGTGGGTGATGGCCGGGGTTATCGCCGCCGGCTACGCGATCTATCTGAAAAGAGGGGTCTCGGCGTTCGGCTTTCTCCCAACCTTCGCTCGGGAAGAGGGCATGGAGAGCGGGACGCGATATTTCCCGTTGGCGTTCATCGAACGCAATTTGCACGTAACAATACCGACCGTTGCTCACCTCGTGCTATGCGCCGTTGTTTTTGCCGCCCTTGCCTGGTGGGCCTTCCGGCGCGGCGCGGTACCCGCAACATGCGTCGGCTCGGGATTAGTGTTGGCCACAGCGCTCACGCTTAGCTTCTCGCCACATTATCCGTGGTATTTCCTGTGGCTTCTTCCTTTTCTCACGTTGCGGCCCTGGCCCCCGGCGTTCTTCCTCGCACTCGCTCCTACGTACCTGCTGACGACGAAGTTGGGGATGCCAGGAGAGCCGATGTACCGGTTGAATTGCTTGTTGTATGGAGGTTTTGCCCTACTGCTGGTCAATGAGTTGCTTTCGAACTATTTACCAAGATTGTTCGTACGAAAAACAAAGGAAATTATCCGGGCGATGCTCCCCATGCCGCCGGACGATGTCTCGCGCGAAACCTCTGCGCAGGAGCAATCATGAGGACCGGAGTCGCGGGCGCACCCATGGGCGGAGATAGATACTTCGAGAAGTCCGAGGATCAGCTATCGATCATTGTCGAACAAGAGCCCGTCTGCATGTACCTGGAAGTAACCAACCGTTGCAATCTCCTGTGCACCACCTGCCCGCGAACTTTTGAGCAGCTCGAGCCAGAGGCGGATATGTCTTGGGATCTATTTACCAAGATTGTGGACCAGGTTCCGAACGTGAAACGAGTTGTGTTGCATGGCGTTGGCGAACCAATGCTCGTCAAGCGTTTGCCGGAGATGGTTGCCTACTTGAAGCACCGCGGTGTCTACGTGTTGTTCAACACCAACGGGACACTTCTTACCAACAAAAATGGGCAGGCACTCATGGATGCGGGTCTCGACGAATTGCGTGTCTCGCTCGATGCGGCCGAGCCCGCGGTCTTCCAGATGGTTCGCGGCAAGGACATGTTCGACCGCATCGTTTCCAATGTTCGCCAGTTTCGTCAGATGCAAGTGGAGCAGGCTCGGGACCTGCCCCGCGTGTCGCTGTGGCTCACAGGATTGCGTGAAACGCTTGGCCAGTTGGAGGCTTTTGTGCGAATCGCCGATTCAGTGGGTATAAGGGAGGTCTATCTGCAACGCCTTGTCTTTTTCACCGACAACTCGAACGGCATGGCCCGCGCGGCCAGCGCGCTGTTCGAAAATACTTCCCGTGACGAGGAACGAATCATCGCGCGCGCCGCGGCTCTCGCGCAGTCACTTCACATCGCGTTCAGCGCATCTGGCGCAACCGAGCCGGAAACCAGCATTAAGCAGAGGCGATCCGGCTCGCCTTGGTCATTGTGCCGTCGGCCCTGGAGCCTCATGTATTTTACTGCCACAGGCCGGTCGATCCCATGTTGTGTCGCTCCCTTTTCGATGCGCGGATACGGCAGCTTCACTCTGGGAGATGCGACGCAACACACGCTTCGCGAAATATGGAACAGCGCGGACTATCAGGAATTCCGCCGGAAGTTGCTGAGTTCGGATCCTCCGCAGACATGCGCCAACTGCGGCCTGCGTTGGAGTCTCTAGCCACGTGGACAATCGAATCAGCATCATTATCGCCGCATTGAACGAGGAAGCGACCATCGCCTCCGTCGTTCGCGAGTTGCAGCGCGAGGTCGGCGGGCTTATGCGGGAGTGCATCGTTGTGGACAACGGCAGCACCGACGAGACGCGCGCCGCGGCGGCAGCTGCTGGAGCGCGCGTGGTGAGTGAACCCCGCCGCGGATATGGACGTGCGTGCGCGACCGGGGCCGAACAGGCGGATCCGCAGTCCGACGTATTGGTCTTTCTGGATGGAGATGGGAGCGACGTTCCCGCGGAAATTCCGGTGCTCGCTGCACACGTAATGGGAGGCAATTACGACCTCGCGATCGGGTCCCGAACCCGTGGCCAGCGCGAGCAGGGGAGCTTGCTCGCCTCGCAGGTGTTCGCAGGACGGCTCTTCGGCACCCTTATTCGTCTCCGTTACGGCGTGCGATACACAGACATGGGCCCTCTGCGGGTGCTCTCCCGTGAGGCTCTGGCGCGAATGCGGATGACCGAGATGACATACGGCTGGAATCTGGAAATGCAAGTGAAGGCTGCGGCGATGAAGCTTCGCATGGTGGAGTTGCCAGTGGCCTACCGCCGCCGTCGGGGCGGCGAATCGAAGGTTGCCGGGTCCTTTGAAGGGGCAATCAGGGCCGCGTCCAGGCTCACGAAAGTGATGTTGAGAATGGCCCTGGCGAGCCATCACTCGAATTGAGGGACCGGAATCGTACGAGAGGGGATCCACGTGAACGGTGAGAATAGACTCCTTCAACGTCACGGGACTCGGCTCACGTTCATGCTCGTTCCGTTGTCCCTGGCCGCAGCTTTGTTCTATTCCCTGAAACAGGAATTGCTGCTTTACGGCGACGCAGTGGCGCACATTAATATCGCGCGCCGGTTGGTCGACAACCGTCATCCTTGGGAGTCGTTTGGCCAGTTGGGTACGGTGTGGCTGCCGCTGCAACACATGGCGATGCTGCCGTTCGTATGGAATGACTCGCTGTGGCGCAGCGGGATCGCTGGGGCCATTCCCAGCATGCTCGCGTATGTACTCGGAGCGCTCGGCATCTTTCGTCTCGTGAAGGGCCGCGCGCCGAAAATTGTCGCCTACGTCGCGGCGGGGATTTACGCCTTGAATCCGAATCTCCTCTACATGCAGAGCACGGCTATGAACGAGCCAATTTTCCTAGCATTGTTCATATGGACGCTCGTCTATTTGGATGATTTTCTCCGCAATTGCTTTCCGAATCTCGACGTACCGATTAGGGCGGCGCGAGCAAGCCCCAGTGTCGCGCTCGAAGCTTGCGGAATCACCGTCGCTGGGGGAGCATTCACCCGCTATGACGGATGGTTCGTCGGCGCCGCAATCGGCGCAATCGTGGTGTTGGCGGTAATAGTGTGGTGGCACCGAACGGGAGATATTCGCCGACGACGCGCCATGGCGAAGGCTCTGATCGAATTTCTGCTGCTGAATGCGCTCGTCCCTGTTTTCTGGCTGATCTATAACAACCGCGTGTCTGGCGGCGCGCTTGATTTTCTTGACGGGCCGTATTCAGCCAAAGCCATCGCGGTGCGGACTACTCCCCACGGCGCGCCGCCCTACCCTGGCCAGAACCACCTCTTTACCGCGGCTCTGTACTTTCTAAAGTCCGCGAAACTCAATGTGGCACCAGCCTTCTGGGGGCAGCTGCTGTTCATCGTAGCTTTGGCTGGAACGCTCGTAGCTGCCTGGCAGTTTCGCAGATATGGAATCTTCCTGTTGCTCTGGTTGCCGCTACCGTTTTACGCGCTTTCGATCGCGTACGGCAGTGTTCCGATTTTCATGCCGATCTGGTATCCGCACTCCTATTACAACGTCCGATACGGACTCGAACTGTTGCCTGTGTTCGCCGTCTTTATCTCGCTTGTCGCCGGGGTCACCTTGGAGCGGGCCAAGGGAGCGAGTGTCAAGGCTTTGACCCCGTACGTGTTGGTTGCAGCCGTGGCTGCGGGCTACCTGTCAGCTTGTCGCGAGACACCCATTACCCTGCAGGAAGCGCAGATGAATTCCCGAGGCCGGGTTCCGCTCGAGCGGGCTCTCGGGATATATCTGTCGGCACTCCCGCGTCCGGCCACTCTATGGATGTACGAGTCCGACCATGTTGGGGCCCTCCAGCGAGCGGGAATTCCGCTTCGTTACGTTATTTCTGAATGGGCTCATCCCGACTGGGAGGGGGCGTTGATAGATCCGCCCGGGAATGCCGACTATGTAGTCGCTTGTGATGGCGATCCTGTATCCGTAGCTTTGCGGGAAGATCGCGCGCAGTTAGGGAAGTTGCTGTCGTTCGATGCGCCCGGGCAATCGCGGTGCAGCGTCTACAAGGCAGGCGTAGCCGCTAGCGCGCAGGATTTTGGAGTATCCGTGAGAACTGAACACGTGAGTAGGAGGTGAACATATGGATGAGGCAAAGATTCCGGGCAATCCACCGTCCCAGAACGAGCCAGTCGCGGCAAGCGATATTTCGCCCGCTCCGACGGAGATTACACCGGTTCAGAAGGAGCCGCTGGCGGCGGATGCGGCGATCAATCCAGGAGATGTGCGGTGGCATTCGAGTGAGCCGCTAGCACCAATCGATGTCGCGCCAGCGGCCACACGCCGTAAGGCGGTCCCGCCGAGAATTCGTCTGGAGCGGAAACACCCTCTCGCTATCCGCTGGATGCACTGGATCAATTTTCCAGTGCTTTTCACAATGATTTGGAGCGGAATGCTGATTTATTGGAACGACTCGGACAACGCATATCAGCATCCGCACGCGATATACCGGGTCGGATTGGGCCCGGTCACATTAGTCCGCCTTTTCCCGGAGTGGTTCTGGAGGGCGGTGAACGCTCCGTACCACGTAACGCAAGGTTTGGGATATCACTTCTTTTTTATGTGGATTTTCGCCATCAATGGTTTTTTGTACGTACTCTTCATGGTCCTTTCCGGTGAGTGGCACTTTGTGCTTCCCGACCGGAACAGCTTCAGAGAAGCCATCCAGGTGACACTGGTCGACCTTCACCTCAGCAAGAAGTTGCCACCGCAGAAAAAGTATAACGGCGCGCAGAAAATCGCGTACACGAGCGTGATCGTGATGGGCGCGGGAAGTTTGCTCACCGGACTGGCGATCTATAAACCCACCCAGCTACATTGGCTGACTACAGTATTGGGCGGCTATGAGACGGCGCGATGGGAACACTTTTGGCTGGCCCTGAGTTTCTGCGGATTCTTCGCCGTGCACGTCACCCAAGTTGTGCTGGCCGGCTGGAATAATTTTCGCAGCATGGTTAGCGGATTGGAAGTGAAGCCAGTGGAGGAACCTTCTGTGGAAGCAGAAAGAAGGAGTTGGGTATGAACGATTCTGAGACCCGCGATACAGGCGAAGAATCAGACAGCGGGGCCCAATCGGCCGAGGCCGAAAAAACACGCAAGGAGTCCCAAGACATCGCGCCATCGCCGGAAATCGAAATTGCGTCGCCGCCCAGCGCTGAAGAGCAGGAGGCCGCCGACGCGACAGTCCTGAAAGAGAGCCGCAAACGCACTCGGCGCAGCTTCATAGTCGCGGCGGTGGGTGCGGCCGCAGGTTTCGGGGTGTATCAATGGATCGGTTCGAGCAATATTGAAGGACGGCAGCCGGCGCCGTTTCGGCGGGCATTTCAAGCAAATGCGAAGCTGTCGCGGGCAGTTTTCGACGACCGGGCTTTGGCACCGACCTACTCGCTGAATCGAGCCGAAGACCTCCGCGTCAATGGCGTCTACGGCTTAAAGGAAGCGCTCGTTCCGGAAAGTTGGCGACTGCAGTTGGTGGGTGTGGCGAACGCTCGGAGCTTTCCGCAATACTCAAGTGACGTTACCTCCTGGGAATATAAATACGAAGCCGGTCAAACAGTCGGGGACAGGGGACACGACACAAAGGTTGCCCCCAGCGCCGATACCGCGGAAAAAATGGCCCCGGCCGATATGGTGGCCAAGGAAAAAATCCGCGAGGAGCGCGTCGTCAAAATGCCCCGTGGTCAGGAAGAGGCGGGCGCGAGCGCTTCCACGCTAGACTCGGGAACGCCAGGGCTGCTCCTGAGGATGGGTGACATCTTGAAGCTGCCGAAATACGATCTCGTCACTCAATTCAAGTGCATCGAGGGTTGGAGCCAGATCGTGCATTGGAGCGGTATTCGTTTCGCGGATTTGATTGACGCTTATCCGCCGGCGCGAAGAGAAGACGGTACGCTTCCGCGTTACGTGTACATGGAAACTCCGAACGGCGATTACTATGTGGGTTACGACCTGAAGGTTTGCATGCATCCCCAAACCCTGCTCGTGACCGAGATGAGCGGCAGGCCGCTCACACAGTTCCACGGCGCTCCATTGCGGCTGCATACTCCGACCAAGTACGGGTATAAGCAAATTAAACGCATCGGGCTCATCGCCTACACTGACCAGAAGCCCGACGACTACTGGACCAAGCTCGGCTATGACTGGTATGCGGGCCTGTAGACAGATCGAAGATGTTGTCCCAACTACGCAATCGCGCTCATCCGAGCACGATCGGCAATAGCACGCCTACACCCAGCACGAAAAGCCAAAGCGCGGGCGCGGCGGTCCCGAAAGGCCTCCGCCGGCTGAGTTCTCGCGCGGTCAGTCGCGGATCCATCCGGAGCCATCTCCCGTGGTATCGTTCTAAGAGCAGAAAAGCAACGGCAGTCACTGCACCATACATCAGGTGACCGACTAGAGAAGGCAAGAAAAGGTGGGCCGCCTTCGTGGTCCACGTCACCGGCCCTCCAAGGAGCACCGGGAGCAAGGTGA
Source organism: uncultured Acidobacteriota bacterium (assembly GCA_963831955.1). GTDB lineage: Bacteria > Acidobacteriota > Terriglobia > Acidiferrales > UBA7541 > Palsa-147. The sequence continues at coordinate 184,475 of CAWHSG010000001.1, forward strand.
GTGGTCCAAGAAACCACCAAACCAACCCATACACGAGACCCCAAGCGATGCCGGTGCCAAAATTGGACGCCTCGTTGCGGAACAGGACTCCGTACGTCATCCCGATTAAGGTGCTGATCGCCACATGAACGGCAAAACCCAGCCATGGTGATGTCCCGCCGACAAGACTGGCAACTGTCGGCAAGAAGCCTACCTGCACCATTACCACGCTGAACGCGAGTCCTCCGGCAAGACTGGCTACCGCTCCCCATGCCAGAGCGCGGAGGGTGTTAGCGCCAGGCCCTTCCCGTTCGCGGCGGATAGGGTCGGTTTGCGTTAGAAACCATACACAGATACGGTCGATGACGGCGTACAAGAGTCCCAGCAGCGAACCGAAGAGAACGTGACCCACTAGCACACCGAATTGGGAGGTTGCGTAGGCGGTTGACCAGTCCAGAGGCTGGCCTGAGCGCCCACGCAGCAGTGTTAGGGGACCCAAAAACCACCACAGGATCCCGTACCCAGCGCCCCAGCCCAAGCCCGAACCGTAGCTTCGCACTTCCTTTTGGAATAGAAGCCCGAAGATCGCGCCTATTACAGAAGCGCCCGCTATATACATCAGCCAACCAAGAAGGTTAGCTCGCGCCCCGACCATCCGACTGACTTGGGGGAGAAAGCCAACTTGACCCATCCACTTTTCGAGTATCCAACTAGCCAAGGCCCCTGCGAGGCCTCCTCCGAAGATCCTCCGGCCGAGATACATAGAAGACTTATTGGGTTCGAGGCGCACCGCGCTCCATAGGCCCAAACTCAAGCCTAGAGGGACACCAAAACAAAGGACGCAAGCGATCAGCTGCGGGAAGCGAGATCGCGCAGCGTCGAGCATCCCCATAGAAGGCATACTCCCCATCAGGACCGGGACAATCCCAGCAGGTAATGCTAGCCAGAACAGGAATGAGAGGCCCACTCCCCATGTCAGCCCTGTTCCCGGCCCTGTCGCCCGGTGTCGAAGCAGCAGTCCAAAGAGCGTTCCGCAGAGGCCTCCCAACAAGGGGCCCGCATGACTCGAAGTGAGGCCTAGCCACCAAAGCAGAACACCGCCGCAACTACCGACGACTAGTCCGACTAAGCCTGTGACCGCGACGTCATGAGAGAATTTCACAAGGAGCTACTTTCCGTTATTTCAGATCGATCGTCTGCACAATATCTCTCGGGAAAAAAAGCTCGACGCTCCAATCGACCAAGACACGGACCTTACGCTCGAGGCCTGGAAGTTTAGATAGGTAGATGCCTCGCCAGAGCATCCATGCGAACGGCCCGGAAAATCGCAGAACCTTATTCACACACGGGACGACGATCTCGGCACACGCCGTCTGGTGACCGAGTACACAAAGGGCGCCAAGTGAATTGAAGTGGAACGCAGTAAGTGATCGACCTTTCTGCTTGGCGTGCAGATTCCGAGCGAGCGTCCTGGCTTCGCGCAAGGCAAACTGCGCTGTCGGCGGACACGTCTGGCCTGTTTCAGCGTTTATGACGGATGCACAGTCACCCAAGGCCCAAATATCGGTTTGACCTTTGACTTGGAGAGTAGGATCCACGAGCACCGCGCCTTTGCGTTCCAACCTAAAGGGGAGTTCTTTCAATAGAGGATGCGGAGCCGTGCCGGCCGTCCAAATCAGCGTTTCGGTCGCAATCTCCTTGCTCGTGAGCATTACCTTTCCAGGTTGAGCGTCCACGACTCGCGTCTCAAGCTCAAACGTCACGCCACGGTCCCGCAGCCGGTCGAGTGCATAGCGGCCAAGAGTCTCGCTCAGTTCCGGGAGAATGCGATTCCGAGAATGAACCAACACTATCTCAAGATCGTCTAATTCGATCCGAGGATAGTCGACAAGTATTCCGCGGGCGAAATCGTTCAAGGCGCCCGCGATCTCGACGCCAGCAAAACCGCCGCCCGCGATGACAAAAGTCAGCATCTGCCGACGGCGCGTGCGGTCAGCTTCGCGTTCGGCTCGTTCAAAGAGGTCGATTACATGGTTACGAATTCGAATGGCATCAAGCAAAGTCTTGAAGTCGAAGGCGGTGTTTCGTACGCCCTCCAGTCCCAAGTAATTACTGACCGCACCGAGTGCCAACACCAACTCGTCGTAAAAGATTTCGTTTGTCGCCTGCTTCGGCAGGTCTGACTTCAGGTCGTCGGCTTCCAGTAGCACGCAGCGTCGCTCCAAATCCAGTTTCACGACCCGGCCACGCACCACCGCGGTCCGGCGCAGACTCGTCCGCAAAGGGGCACTTATGTGCGACGGTTCCAAGCTGCCGCCAGCCACCTCGGCCAGCATCGGCGTGAATAACATCGCATTTCCTTCGCTTACTAGCGTGAACGAAACTGTCGGGTCCCCTCCAAACACTTGTTCCAGGTTTTCGGCGGCAGTCATGCCAGCAAAGCCTCCGCCCACAATCAAAATCCTATGGGGATTCTTTTGCAGAACGTCTTCGGTCACCGGTAACGGCTCCAGCCACCGTAAGGCTGCGTCGCTTCCCGCCTGCGCCAACAGTCCCAGTGCGCTTCCAAATAAGACCCAGCTCACCAACTGAGGAAATAGAATGCGCATGGCGTCGGCTGTCCACTGCGGTCCGGAACCAGCCATTACGGGCAGGGCAACAACGCTCAAGCATACCCAAAGGGGCACTCCGAAGGTCGCTCCGGTCATTAGGTTTTCTAGGTAAGCTCCTGGCGCAGGTCGGTAAACAAGAAGGTAAAGGGCACCTGCTCCAACAGCGAGAGCTAGAGCTAAGGGTAAATTCCGGAAAGAACTAACGAGGACGACGCTGCTAAGCAAGCCCGCAGCAGCGCCGATACACGCTCGACGCTTTACATTGCTTGGAAGGCTGTACTTCATTTGTTTTCCTGAAGAATTGCTGTACATGAGAGCGATGAAGCGTGCACCTCTGCTAAACTCCGCGACGTATCGTAAGCGACTCTCTCCGGTACACGCTTTATTCTGCTCTTCACTTGAGGATTCGGGGCCCTGTCCGCCGGCGTCGCGAACGAGCCGGTGAGCAAGGCGATTCCGCCGTTGCATTCTCATGCGTAGTTCGGACAGCAAGCGAAGGAACAACAAGTAGGTATTGCCGGGTTCGCGATTGATCGGTCATCAAAAACGTGGCCGAGAGCAAGACCTCTTAGCCGTTATGTGCTACCTCCCCTTCAGCTCTCGTTCCGCCTGGAGCCAATCGTCCAAATCTCGTCCGTGTACAGAACCACCTTCCAAATGCAATTCATATGCTCGCTGCCGAATTTCGTCCAGGCCTGGGACATTGGGAAGCTCGGGTTGCATGGTTTCCGACTCGGCCGCCTCATGTTCTCTCTGGGCCGTATCTGCAGGCGTGATTTTCGTTTTCATATTTCGTGAGATAACCTCCTTTTTGGTTTAGCCGTACAGCCTATCTGGTGCCCGCAACGTATCCTCCCAACGGTTCACGAACTTCGGACCTCCATCGCCGGTACGCCCGATCAGCTCTACGTCGAAGGACCTGGGTGAGTAGCACCGACCAAAAGGAGTCGAGCACGGGCAAAAGCAACAGTATCGCGCCACTCTCTCTAAGGCTTGCAACGGGCTTTGCATGCGCCATGTCCGCCGGAGAAGTCTCGGTTGGTGGCATTCATCGTCAATTCTGCAAGCAATCCCAAGTCCGCTGGTCCAGGATTTTTTTGTCCGACTGAAAAGAGTAAGTCGGGCTTTATATTCGGGATTTGTTTTTGCCAATTGGATTCTTGGGGCCAGCGAGCCGGGCTTATCGGGGGACGGCTAGACACAGGCCCTGCTCCCACGACATTGCGTGGAATCCCCGCCTGGGGCCGAGGCGCCCGCGAAATGCCGTGGCTCCCCCGCAAAGTGCGACGGGTCTGCACGTTGTCTCCGTACTGTTCTCATTCATTTAGCCATCGCATTTTTCGTCGCAATTTGGCCGCTCGATTGCCATCTGAGCCGGAAAGGAAACGAATCTTGCTCAGAATCTCGAGTGATTGGGCGAATGACGAGGTGATCCTTCGCTTGGAGGGCGAGGTAACCCAGCCATGGACGGACGAATTGGAGCGAATGGTCACGGCGCTGTTTGCCGAAGATAAACGCGTAGTCCTGGAAATGTCCGCAGTGCGGTTCATTGATGCACACGCAGTCGATATCCTGCACAAGTGGAGCAACTCGGTTGTTCTAAGCAACTGCACCCCGTTTCTGAAGGAGTTGCTCAAGGTAAGGACCTTGTGGCGCGCGAGCTGAGCAGTGTTGAACTGGGCCCGATGAAAGCGAATCAGGGGGATCAAAACTACAATCTCCCTGATTCGGCGGACCTGAGCAGATACGACGCAGTGGTCATTTATTGTGTGCGATTTCATGTCGTATTCGGCTTGGCGAAGCTCGAGAAGTTTTGAGAGCCGTACCTCGCGCTAGAAACCAGAGGAGTGAGGAGAGGATTTATGAGTGATGCGACGTCTCGAACAGGCATGAAACGCGCGACGACGAGCCAGGATGATGCGCGATTCAGCGTACCTGCTACATCCATCCGCAGGGTCGAAGCCGACGGCGTGCAGGTGTTTTATCGCGCGGCCGGCGAAGCCAACGCGCCCGTGGTTCTCTTGCTGCACGGATTCCCCACCTCATCGTTCATGTTCCGCGAACTCATTCCACGCCTGGCCACCGACTACCGCGTGATCGCGCCGGACCTTCCGGGTTTCGGGTTCACCGAGGTGCCGCCGGAACGAAAATATCCGTATTCGTTCGATCGATTGGCGTTCACCATCGACGCTTTCACGCAGGCACTCAGGCTCGACCGCTACGCAATCTACGTTTTCGATTACGGCGCGCCAACCGGCTTTCGTTTGGCGATGGCTCACCCGGATCGGGTCACGGCCATTATTTCGCAGAATGGCAACGCGTACGAAGAAGGCCTTGGTGATGCTTGGGGCTCGATCCGAAAGTACTGGGCTTTCCCCACGGCGGAAAATAGAGACATTCTCCGCCAGACGATTTTGACCGCGGGAGGAACGCGCTGGCAGTACACCGAAGGCGTAGCGAATCCGGAAAATGTTCCGCCTGAGTCGTACACATTGGATACAGCTCTGCTCGAACGGCCCGGGAACAAAGAGATTCAGCTCGATTTGTTTCTGGATTATGCGTCCAACGTAGAGCTTTATCCGAAATTCCAGGAATATTTCCGAAAAGCGAAGCCGCCTTTGCTGGCGATCTGGGGCAAAAACGATCCCTTTTTCACCCCTGCGGGAGCGGAGGCGTTCCGCAAAGACATACCTGGCGCGAAGGTTCAGTTCCTCGATACCGGCCATTTCGCGATAGAGACTCACGTCGTCGAAATTGCCTCCGCAATGAAAGACTTCCTCGCCGCGAACGGCTCCAAGCGGCGCGGCACAGAAAGCGCAGGTCAGCGATGAGCCGAATCTCGTGAGTAAGCTTCCGATGCGAGATCAGCAGGATAGTGAACGCATGATTGGGCCATGCAGAAGAAGAAACTTGAAAGAGGGAAAAAATCAAAAAGGGAGGATTAACGAGATGACGAAGGCGATTCTCGGCAGTATCGTCCAGCGATTGTTCGGCGGCTTTCTATTGATAGCAGTGTCGGCCGTTTTCGTTCCAGGTGCCCAGGCGCAAGTTGCCCCGCCGCCGGCTTCTGTTGGCGCCAAGGTTCCGATCACGTATTTCGGCCCTATGCCAGCGGACGTTCAGAAGGAGTTGATCGGCCCATACAAGCTTCTCAAGGCCGGCGAGGTCGATCTAAAAGCGGAAACGGTAACCTTACCGCTCTACGAAGGCAAGATGCGGGACGGCCGCAAGGTTTGGTACATCTTGACCGATACCACCGACGAAGCGAATGCGGCGGCACTCGGTTTGAACTTTTCGGCGAAACTCAACTACGCCGGGGTTGGCCGCGCCGCACGCCACGCGACGCTTGAGAAGGATACGACGCTGACGTTCGAGAGCGGCACGGTCGACTTCTCGCCGAAGCGCCGTGTTGTTCCAGGAGACGCGCCGAACTATTTTCCTCCGAAAGTAGCGGAGCCTGGCTCAGTCGGAGACCAGGATTATTCGCCGTTGGTGAAAATTGACAACGCGGGCGGTGCAATCTACAACGCCCCGATCGTTGCCTTCAACGTCGAAGCCAGCCAGATCAATTTCTGCAACGGCAACCCGGATTTCTCGCGCGTTCACGACAAAGTCGTAAAAATTTGTCCCACCACCGAGACCGTGACTCTGCAATTGACGGAAGGCTTCAGCTTTGCGCGGCCAGTGCTTTACCTCAGCATGGACGCAAACGATCCAGTTGCTGCGACTCTCGAAGGGGCAACGCTGGCTCCTGCTCTCAAAGACATCACCGTGGGACACGACGACAGCGCGTTCAGCGCCGTCGAACGAATCTTCCTTTTCGCCAACGGACCCACAGGAAAGGAAAACCCCCAGCGTCAGGGTCTGGATAGCGCCATCAGCGATGGACTCTCTCCCCTGAATGTGTTGGGCGGAATCCCGACTGTGGCGACGGACTACAGCCCTCTGTGGGATCTGAACCTTGGAGTGTGGACGAAGGACGCCATCGAGAAGGGCTATCGATCCAGGCTAATTCTTGAATTCGAAGTTCTCGATTTTGTCGAGAAGGGCTTCGTTACCGGACCAAACGGCGGATCGTTTGGTTCAACTGGTCTGATCGTGAACTGCCCGATTGTGTGGCGTTATCTGTGAACCACGGGGCGCGCGATTGAATGCGGAGAAAGTGAAACCATGCATTCAAGATATCAAGAAATGTTCGCTTGTTTGGCGCTGGCCACTCTGATTACATCCGGCGCCAAGCAAGCGGCCGCACAGGCAAAATCCGATCACGATTCGAGCAGGGCTGCGCTCGCGCAGAATCACCCAGGTACGGCGACCCCAGGAATCGATCCAGCGCGTTGGGAGCCCATCCTCATCGCGTCTCCGTCGATAATCGAGGTGCCGGCTCCCGAGCCGCTTGACTCGGCAGAAATTCGCTCGGAGCTGCAAGAGCTTCGGCGAAATCTGCTTTCCGCCACGCCCCATCAGAAGGCACTCGTGAGGAAGTGGGTGAGCGCGAACCAGGGCAAGCAGTGGCGAGCGCTGCTCAACGATCTCAGCTTGCACAACATCGCGGGAGCGCCATCGACGCTGCGGCTCTATGCCGCACTGCACATCGCGATCGCCGATGCAGAGGTGGCGGCGCGAAACCGCCAGGCCTTCTACCGCAGACCGCACCCTATGGAAATGGACTCCGGCATTCAACCGCTGGTGCCTTCCCTGAGTCCGTTCGCGTACCCGTCAGACTTGGCCGCAGAGACGGGAGCCGCGGAACGCATTCTGCTCTTCGCGAGGCCTGAGGCCGAGGGACAGATCAAAGCTTTAGCCGATGAATCCATGGTCGCCTTGGCCAGTTCGGGCCTCTATTTGAAAAGCGATTGCGAGGCGGGACGGAATCTTGGATTCCTGGTCGCAGAGCAGGTGCTCTCTGTGTTTGAGAGAGACGGGCGACCGAGCCAATTAGTTTTTGCCAAAGAGCGGCCTTGGGAGCAGCCGGAGGCCCCCGAAACGGTGCGCGCGGGAGCTCGTTTTGAGCTCGTCCACACTGACTATGACGACTCCATAAAATGGACTGCTCCGCAGGCGAGGCAAGGCGTCACTTACGGGGATCTGCCGCCATGGAATCAGATTCTGCCGGTTGATCCCACGGCTGGGTCGTGGAAGCCGCTCATTCTTGAGAGCACTGATCTGTTCCACGCTGCCCCGCCCGCGGCAAACAGTTCGGCGCGCACGATGCAAGACATGGAAGAAATCGCCGCGGCGCTGAACAACCGGAGCTGCTACACGGATTACATCGTTTTCAAATGGGCAAACGAACAGCCTGGAAGATGGGCCGCCGAAATCATGGACGAACTGATGGAGCGGTATGGTTGGGATGCGCCGACGACGGCGCGCGCCGAAGCGATTTTGTACGCCGCGATGTACGACGCGCTGCTGACCACCTGGCATGAAAAGTTTCGGTATCTTCGTCCGCGGCCCGCATTGCTTGAGCCAAGCCTCCCGACGGTTATCCTGACGCCCAAGCACCCTTCGTACCCGTCTGGGCATGGAACCTATGTCGCTGCCGCAGAAGCAGTATTGAGACGTTTTTTTCCGGAAGACGAGTCTGAATACGGCTATCTAGTTCCCGAAGCCAACAATGCGAGAGTTTGGGCCGGGGTGCACTTCCGCGAAGACCAGATCGCGGGAAATATCATCGGCCGGCAGGTCGCCGAGGCGGTCCTGCTAAAAGTGCATCTGGACGGCTCACCAGGCGACCGGTCGAAGCGTGTACTTGGCCAACCGCTCGTAACGTCCGCTTTCTTTGGAGACGGGGGGCCTCGCTACCATTGATTGTTGCGCGTGACGGGCCGACCCGTTTTTTTCCAGCCGAGCGGACAGAAAGAATCGCAGTTCAGCGCGCTGTTCCATAAATTCTGAGCGGGTCGTCATCGAAATTGCGGAAGCGATGAAAGAGTTCCTCGACAACTCGCGCTGAAGCGGCGAAGACAAACTACAGGAATGAAAGTGATTGGAACGAGGAGGAAGAGATGGAACGTCGCAGCTTTCTCGGGGCGCTTACGGCTGCATCTCTGGGTGTTGCGCTCGATGGCTCCTTCGCTGAATTCGCGCGAGCGCAGAACACCGCGCAAGCTGCCAAGACGGGCGAATTCCCCCAGAACTCCACAGTAATCTTGGTCCATGCGGCGTGGGCCGACGGCTATTGCTGGAGCAACATTATTCTCCCTCTAGAGCGGCACGGTCTTAATGTGATCTGTGCGCCCATCCCGCTCACGTCCTTAACCAACGACGCCACCGCTTTGAGTTGGGCGCTGGAACGGACTAGCGGTCCAGTGGTCCTGGTGGGGCATGCGTATTCGGGCGCGGTGATCGCCGCAGTGAAGGAAGAGCGGGTCAAGTCGTTAGTTTACGTCGCGGCGCTGGCGCCCGACGAGGGCGAGACGGTTGCGAAAGTTTTCTATCGCGACACACCGAGCCCGGAAGCACCCAAGATGGTTCCCGACTCCCACGGTTTTGTGTGGATGCCCGAAGACGCGTTTCACCGCGCGCTCGCACAGAAGGCGTCGCCCGATCAGGCAAGGATTGCGGCCTCTGTGCAACGGCCGATTTCGGTTCAGTGCATTCAAGAGCCCGCGCCGGCGCCGCTCTGGAAATCAAAACCGTCGTGGTACTTGGTCGCCGAAGAAGACCGCATGATCAATCCGAAGACTCAGCATTTCATGGCCGATCGGATGGGCGCAACGATTCGGCCGCATCCTGTGGACCACACGCCCATGTATTCAGATCCGGCGGTGGTGACCGGGATAATTCTGGAAGCTGCGCGAAAGACTCTTTCGCAGTAACTCGTTCGCCGCGGGAAGCGAGGAGAAAGTAATGGAACGTCGTAACTTTCTTGGCGCTCTCACCGCCGCATCGCTAGGTGTAGCGCTCGAGGGCCCGCTCATCGAATTTGCAAATGCGCAAAGCAACGCGCAGGGCGGCACAAGTTCGGCCAGTCAATCTCCCTTTGAGACTTCGCAAGTCGAGGTTTCAGGAAATACAATCTTCGTGCGCCGCTACGGAAACGGACCCGCCGTTTTGATGGTGCACGGCTTCCCGCGCACAAGCTTGATGTGGCGATTCCTCGCGCCAACGCTTGCCGAAAATCACACCGTGATCTGCGCAGACCTGCGCGCCTACGGCCGCAGCGGGATCCCCGCTTCAGCGGACGACCACTACCCCTATTCAAAGCGGGCAATGGCAGCGGAGTTGGTTGGCGTGATGGACAAACTCGGCTTCCCCACGTTCACCCTGATCGGCCACGATCGCGGGGGACGCGTCTCCTACCGGTTGGCTTTGGACCACCCCAAGAACGTCGAGCGTCTCGCCGTATTCGACGTGATTCCCATTCTCGAAGCTTGGAGTCGCTCAGATGCACGCTTCGCACAGACCTACTGGCCCTGGATTTTGCTGTCGCAAAAAGCATCGCTCCCGGAGAGCTATCTGCTCGGTGCGCCCACAGCCGTATTCGACAATCCCTTCGGACACGGTTCCTTCAGCGGCGAGATTCTTGAGGAATACGTTTCCACCTATCGTGATCCCGCCCGCGTTCATGGAATCTGCGAGGAATATCGCGCCGCGGCGACCATCGATGTCGAACACGATCGCGCGGACAAAGAAGCCTCCAGACGAATCGAATGCCCCATGCTGCATCTGTGGGCTGAAGGTGGCCCGCTCGACACGTTCTATGCGAAAGACGATGGTCCGCTCGGGATTTGGCGGCAATGGGCTCCGCACGCGCACGGGCAGGCGATGAAGGGCGGCCATTTCTTCCCGGAAGAGAACCCTGACGACACCGCACTACTCGTCAAGCAGTTCCTGTCTGCATGAGGCAAGTGTTTTGCGAAGAATCGAGGAACTATGAACGAAAGCAAAATCATCGCAGTAATTCTTACGACAGCCACAAGCGCCAGAGCAGTCCGAAGCTCGTCCGCAGAGATGGGCACAGAGAACTGGCGTAAAGCTATCAAAGATTACGAACAAATTCTTGCCGAACTAGACGGCGATTCGGTCAAGAAAGCAAGCTAAACACGGGAGAGCGAGGTTTCGATTCCGCTCGCCCGACCTTCGACAACCAGAATCTTGGCCGCGGTGCAGCGACCAATTCAGCGTGAACCGTAGCCCGATGTACACCGCGGCCGATTTGTTAGTTGAAATGGCTTTGGGCGGCCCAGGAAATCTCGTCATACAGTTCTTGCCGACATAGGCTACTGATTACAGAGGGGTAATTCAGTGAAGGAAAAGGTAAACAACACCGGCCCACTCAGCACGCCGGAGGCGGCATGCGTAAGCGACACCTTAGGCGTCGCGGCCAGCTTGCGACTGCACTGGCCTGAGTACCTGATGGAAGCCGGCGAAATGAGTCTATATATGTTTTGTACTTGCTCGTTTGCCACACTGCTGCAGCACCCCGCTTCTCCGGTTAGGCATTTTTTCACCAGCGGTATCGTTCGCAATGCGCTGATGGGATTGGCCATAGGCGCTACAGTCATCGCGCTCATCATGAGTCCCTGGGGTAAGCAATCCGGCGGGCATGTCAATCCCGCCATGACGTTCGCGTTCTACCGGCTAGGAAAAATCGCCCCGTGGGATGCGCTGCTTTACGGAATCGCACAGTTCTCCGGCGCAACGGGCGGCGTTGCGCTTGCTACATTTTTGCTGAGGGGCGCTCCCGGGGATGGCGCGGTTCGTTATGCGGTGACCGCCCCAGGCGTGTATGGCGCCGCCGTCGCGTTTGCAGCCGAGCTAGCCATCTCTTTTATCTTGATGATCACCGTATTGCTTGTGACGAACCACAAAGGGCTGGCACGGTATACGCCGTATTTTGTGGGCTCGCTCTACGCCGTGAACATCACCTTTGAAACACCTCTCTCTGGAATGAGCATGAACCCCGCGCGAACCTTTGGCCCCGCAGCTTACGGAGGCTACTGGAACAATCTCTGGATTTATTTCATCGGACCGACAGTGGGCATGGTGGCCGCTGGGGCGGTTTTTCTTTGGGCTCGCCATGGCGCGCCTCCGTACTGCGCGAAACTCGACCATGCCAACAATAAACGCTGCATATTTCTTCATGATCCGTGAGACTGAACTTTGAGGTGTGGAACCAGGAGAAGTACCGCTCTCTCCGTTTCTTTGAGAAAGGATAACGATTATGAGCACGACGCAAAACCAGAGCTCCGAGGAATATGACCTGGTAATTCTGGGCGGTGGAACGGGAGGAACCGTCGCGGCATGGACTTTTGCCGGTCATGGCCAACGGGTCGCCGTCGTCGAGCGTAAATACGTCGGCGGGTCGTGCCCGAACATTGCCTGCTTGCCAAGCAAGAACGTGATCCACAGCGCGAAAGTTGCTTCGTATCTCCGCAGAAGCGACGAGTTCGGAATCCCTAAACGAGAGTTCGCCGTTGATATGCGCGCAGTGCGAGAGCGTAAGCGGCGCATGGTCTCCGCTTGGAACAACGTGTATCTCGAAAACTATAAGAATACCGGTGCGGAATTTATCCTGGGCACAGGTCGCTTCATCGGCCCGAAAATGTTGGAGGTCACACTTCCGAATGGGACAAAGCGGCGACTCCGCGGAACCAACGTGATCATCAATACGGGCACACACACTTCCTTCGGATCAGTCCCTGGTCTGGCGGACGCAAAACCCCTTACGCATGTCGAAGCACTCGAACTGGATGAACTGCCTGAACATCTTCTCATCATCGGGGGTGGCTACATCGGATTGGAGATGGCCCAGGCATTCCGGCGTTTCGGCAGCAAGGTGACCGTGATCGACCGCAACGATCGGCTAATGAATCGAGAAGACGACGATGTGGTGGAAGCGCTACGAGACCTTTTCGAGGATGAGGGCGTCGGCGTGGTTTTCAAAGCACGGATCAAACGGGTATCCGGCAGATCTGGCGAGTCGGTCAGAATCGTCATCGAGGCTGGAAACGAGGCCGAAAAACCGCTGGAGGGCAGCCATCTGCTGATCGCAACCGGCCGCGAGCCCAACACGCAAGGAATCGGATTAGAGTTAGCTGGCGTCGAACTCACCGATAGCGGATACATCAAGGTAAACGAGCGGCTGGAGACCACCGCTCCCGGCGTCTGGGCGATCGGCGAGGTGGCGGGTAGTCCTCAGTTTACCCACATTAGCCTCGACGACTTTCGCGTGGTCTATGACAGCATCACCGGTGGCAAACGCGTGACCACGGGAAGACCAGTTCCTTTTTGCCTGTTTACCGATCCGGAGTTTGCGCGCATTGGGTTGAGTGAAAAGGAAGCAAGGGCCCAAGGCACCGGTTATCGCCTGTTCAAGATTCCGATGGGAGCGGTGATGCGTGCCACCACGCTTTCGGAAACACGAGGATTTCTGAAGGCGCTGGTTGACCTTAAGAGTGACCGGATTCTTGGTTTCATCGCCTTTGGTGTGGGCGCGGCCGAAATCATGACCTCTGTGCAGATCGCCATGGGCGCCGGACTGCCGTATGCCGCTCTGCGTGACACCATTCTGACTCACCCCACTCTGGTTGAAGGCCTCATTCCGTTGTTCTCTTCTTCCTCCTCAAAACCGGAACCGACTGGGAATGTTGATCGGTCTTGCCTTAAGGAGAAGACGACCTCACGCTGAGTCGGAGGGTTTGGTGAATCTACCAATAAAAGTATTTTGGGAGTGGCCAGCAGAGGTTCGTTAGCATCGTCCTCGTCTGACGGTAGATACAACCTCTCCCACTCATCTTCATCCTCTTCTCCCAAATGTTTCTTTACGAATCTTTTCCATCGGCTGATCGCATCAAGTCGATCTGGGTGCATCTCAAGCACAACGTCGAGCACCCCGGGTCGAGTATGAACACGATAGATCCACTTTTCGGTTGCGTCGGTTTATTTCGGACTACCTGCTCGATTCGAGACGTCACGCAGCCGCTCGGACCAGGTACACTCACGATCGCGTACTCGGGCATTACCGAACCCTACGGTCACGTCTATCTGCCCGCGACGCTCACCGTGAGCGTCACGATTCTACCGGTCTCGACTCCGGCCACCACTCTCATCTATTCCGGCCCCACCACTTTTACAAACGGACAGAATGCGACACTTTCAGCCGTGTTGCGCCAAGCCTCTAACGGAACTCCAATTTCCGGGCAGTTAATCACCTTCACGCTCGCCGGCGACGTCTTTGTGCTCACTTCCACCAAGCCCACTCCTCCGCAGGTGTGCACCGGAACCACCAACAACTCGGGCACAGCAAGCTGCACAATCGAAGACGTAAATCAAATCGACGGTAGCGCGATGGTTACGGCGACGTTTTTAGGAAACCAGAACGATCAATCCTCAACTGCCCATGCGGCGGTGAGGATCAACTAATTGAGAAAGCGGCTGCGTGATACGCAGAGGAATCGACTAATTTCCGAGGCGTTGGAAGCAGTCCTTTGATCCGCCGCTCAAAGAAGAGTCGCCTGCCCAAAAACCTTCAGATTCTGCCTTGCGCAACCATCTGAAAATACAATCCACTTCGATCCGCTATCGTTCTGGCCAAAAGACATGTTCTCGGTCGTCGTCTCACTACGGCGCGCTCGATGCGAGCTACAACGATGGATAGGTGTTGAGCAGCATGATTTGGACAGCGGATCTAACTTCAGACGTTCCGGTTGTTGACTTCTCTTTAGACCGAAGTATTATTGGCTTCAGTGGCGAAGGGGTTCGCCCTCTAACCGCTGTCCATTAATGCCGGGACAGATGATGACTCCTGACAAGGATCTTGTCGCGGAGTCATGTCCCCGGCAACGATCCCACAACTGAGATAGAAGCGGGAACTGACATGCAAAATGTCTGGGCACTAGCTTCTTTGTGGGTCGGATTAGCGCTGATCGCGACACTACTGGCGATTTGGTTCAAAATTTCGACGGCGCTGTCAGAAATCGTCGTGGGAACTGTGGCCCAGTTTCTGGGCTGCACGGCTGTCGCACACTACATCCTTCATTGGTCGCCCATGTCGAGTTGGCTCGCGGGCGTGGCGCTCTCCACCACATCGGTTGCCGTAGTTTATGCCGTGATGCTGGAGCTCGGTCTCAACAAGACCGACTTGGGAAAAGCGATCCTGGCGGCGTGTTTCGTGAATGACCTGGGAACCGTCGTTGCACTGGGATTAATTTTCTCGCCGTTCACGAAGCGGACGGTGGTTTTCGTTGTGGTGAGCGTCGTGGTGTTCTTCATCCTGCCTTTTCTGACGCCTCGTTTTTTCAAGCTGTACGGCGGCCGAGTGTCTGAATCGGAAGCGAAGTATCTTTTGTTCTTGCTCTTCGGCATGGGCGGTCTCGCGCTGTGGTCTGGAAGCGAGACTGTCCTCCCTGCGTACATCATCAGAATGGTGCTGGCGGGCACGGTCGGTAAAGATCACGCCTTGATTCGCAGGCTTCGGAGCCTGACGTTCGGGCTACTCACACCATTTTATTTCATCCGGGCCGGGTCATTCGTGTCTGTTCCTGCGCCAATGGCCGCGCCCTTCGTATTTCTGGTTTTGTTTGGCAGCAAGATGATTTCAAAAATGGTAGGCCTCTATCCGACGGTGAAATCGTTCAAGTACCAACGCGAGGAAGGCTTGTACTACACGCTAATGATCTCAACTGGTCTGACCTTCGGAACGATCTCGGCATTGTTCGGCTTAAGCCACGGAGTTATTGACCAGAATCAATATTCGCACATCGTGGCGACGGTCATCGGCAGCGCCGTTATTCCTACGATGTTCGCAAATGCATGGTTCCTGCCGCGGCACTTGCTAAAGAAAGCCAGCCAGGAGCCGTCGGCGAACGAAGTCACGGTCGCTACGACGGACTAAGGAGGAACTATTATGGTGGGCCCGAGAGCCTCCCAGTTCAAAAAGATGTTGATTGCCCACGATGGATCCGCTCCATCGGACAAAGCGACGGAATCTGGTCTTGCCCTGGCGCAATCGCTCGATGCGAAGGTGCTGCTTTTTGCGGTCGCGCGTCCGCCGGAGCCTGCGACCATGGTGGAAGTGGATGCCATGCTCGATGATGCGCGGGAGCATTTTGAGCAGCAGTTCAAGAGAATCGTCGAGCGTGCGCGGGAAATTGGCGTCGAATTGACGGCTGATATTGCCGTGGGCCATCCAATCGAGCAGATCGTCCATCGCGCGGAAGTCGACCACGTCGATCTGATCGTACTTGGCCGTCGCGGCAAATCGCGATTCGAGAGGATGTTAGTTGGATCAACGGCTGAAAAGTGCTGCGGTACGCTCACTGCCCCGTAATGGTTGTTTGCTGAAAGGGTTGAATGGAAATGGATTCGCAATCGAAACCGAACGCGGGCGCCTTGAACGAATTCCAAGAGCGGCGGCTTCGTGTCACCTGCCAATATATTGACAAGCTCTTGGGAGAGGTCGAGGGAATCCTGAACAGCGCTGCGGCCGGAGCAGCGTTCTCGCGTTATTCGGGTAATTTCACTCCAGAGCAGCGCCGGACGATGGAAGACTATATTTCGCGCGTTCGGTCGCAATTGGTACGCGTTTTGGACGGGCAGGGTATTTACCGGGAAGATCCTTCCATTCCGGCGTCGCGCGCGATTCATGTCGTACTTGGGGCAATCGACATCGCGGTGGAAGAGTTGAGACCGCAATACATGCGCGGGTACGGTGATTTGCCGGAGAGGGCCACAGCGGAATTGAATGGAATTGTAGGCGAGCTGCGCGCTTTAGTGTCGCGAGTGGATCGCTACCTTGTGGAGGGCGTCGGACAGGATTTCAAATTGCGGCTGGAACGCATCGAGGACAAGAGCAATGATCTCGAGCTTCTCACCAGGATCGAAGAGATAGTGGCCCATCGCGGAATGGTGGAATTTCGCTCAAGCATCGAATCCATTCTTGATCGCGCAGAAGACCGTTCATTCGAGATTGCAGTATTCGGGCGAGTGAGTTGCGGAAAGTCATCTCTACTGAACGCGATTCTCGAGACCGATGTGCTTCCCGTTGGGGTCACGCCGATCACCGCCGTGCCGACGCGAATCATCTACGGAGCGCAACCCTTGACGCGAGTCTCCTTCGCGGAAGCCCCGGCAAAGACAATGGAGGTTGGGAGGCTCGCCGAGTTCGCCACCGAACAACAAAATCCTGGGAACGCGAAGCGCGTGAGCCGGATCACGGTTACCTTGCCGGCGCGACGCCTTCGTGATGGGGTTACTTTTGTCGATACTCCCGGCCTGGGGTCGCTGGCCACATCTGGAGCGGCGGAAACCCTGGCCTACCTGCCCAAATGCGATCTCGGCATAGTGCTGATCGACGCAGGCTCGACGTTGAGCGGCGAGGATCTGCAAACTCTTATGACGCTCCGGCAGGCGGCTGTTTCTGCCAGCGTGCTCCTCAGCAAAGCGGATCTGGTGAATCCGCAGGACCGTGAGAAACTCATCGAGTACGCGCGTCAGCAACTTGCTGCGGAGTGTCAACTCGAAACACAGGTCATTCCCGTGAGTGTTCTACCCTCGCACAAAGATTTGCTCAATCGCTGGTTCGTTGAGCAAATCCTTCCTTTGTATAGCCGCTCGCAGGATCTCCGGAGCGCTTCGCTGCGAAGAAAGATCGGGACGCTGCGGGAATCGGTGATTTCGGCGCTGGAAGTGCAGCTGCAGCGAAGTAAAAACTCAACGGCCGAAACGCTGGATCTATATCGCGCAACCGAGGCTCGCTTGCGCCGGGCCGCAGGTTTGATCGAGGAAACGCGGTCTGCGTGCGAAAAAGAAATCGAACGCATGACGCAGGATTTGCAGGAAGCGTTTTATGAAATGTCAGCTCGCCTTATGAACTCCTGGCCTGGAAACCAGAGTGCATCGAGTTCGACCGGCCAGATTCTTAGCGATTCCTTGCTTCAGTTTGCGCAACGGCGAGTCCAAAAGTTGCTGGAGTCGATGCAAACGCTGGCGGTCCAGCTTCGCGATGACCTCACAACGAGCGCGGCGGAGCTCGGTATTCCGGATGCGCCCGGCGAGAATGAATTTCAGTTGCTTGTTCGCGGCACGCCAGTATTCGATCCCGGTTCGATTAGCGCTGCTGTAGCCCGGCCGACGATGAGCTTGATCTTTGGCGAGCGGTTCGCCGAAAACAGATTGGCCAGCCAGCTTTTTGAGCAATTGGGAGAAGCAACCAGCAAGTCCCTGGGCATCTATACGAGCGTCTTGAACGAGTGGGCTCGGCTGGTGACCCAGCAATTTGTCCAGCGATTCGAGACCTATGCAGAACGTTATCGCGCACAAGCTGGGCGATCACTGGGTGGAAAAGAGCTTTCGGCCGATGAGGTCAACGCGATAGAGGATAACTTGAGAGTGCTGAATGCACCTCAGACGAATGACCCCAGCGAGGCGGCGTCGAGGCGGGCTCGACCGAACGAACTGCGGCAGGATCATCACGAAGTTGCGAGGCACTCTCGGAAAGGAGACGCGCTGTAGGCGATATGGAGAAATATTTGATGGTCGGGGTAGGAGGATTCGTTGGCGCAATCGCGCGTTTTTGGCTAGGCGGATATATCAGCAACCGCATGGGAACACGATTCCCTTACGGAACATTTGTCATCAATTGCACGGGATCGTTCCTGCTTGGATTCATTCTTACCCTTCTTTCGGAGCGGACGCACTGGAGTCCGAGCTGGAGGTATCTGATCCCAATAGGATTTATCGGGGCTTACACGACCTTCTCGACGTATGAGTACGAAACATTCCGAAGCATCCAGGATGGCGAGTTGCTGATTGCCGGCCTAAATGTGGTTCTGAGCGTAGCGATCGGCTTCATCGCAGTGTGGCTGGGTGTGATAACCGGAAGGACCATTTCATGAAAACTGGAATCGCAGATAAAAAGTTGCCGTTCTCGAAAATCATGATCCAAGGAACCTGCCCGGTCTGTGCGGCGGTAAGACATTTCCAAGAGTTTTTTCTGGAACGCCTGCAGGCTCGAACAGGGGGAGGGCTGTGTAACGTCCACGCCTGGTCTGTCGCGAGATCGGCGCCAGCCGAAGTGGCCGCTACGTTACTGCTCTATCTCCTTAAGTCGAGGGACCGCAGCGTAAATTTGCCGTCGTCGTGTATTGCATGTAAAAGCATTCATGACGAGGAGCTATCGAGACTTAACGAATTGGCGCAGGAACTCATACGCGGCACCCACGGCCCTTGGATCACGCAGCACGCGAGATTTTGCATTCGGCATCTAACCGAAATAAAGCGGTGTTTGCCGGTGGATATCCAGAATTCTGTCGAGGAGAGCTCCCTTAAAACTGCCTCCGAGCTGGAGAAGGGGCTGGAAGAGTTTCTGCAACACGCGAGGCAAGGCAATCAAGCCGGTGGAGGCGTCCTCGGACGCACCGCGGAATTTCTGGTCGCTTGAAGAGGAATCTTGGATTAGGAGGACTAATGCTCACAGCGGGACCTGCGAAGAAAGTCAGCATATACGTTGGGGAAGATCATCAATACCACGGACACTCGTTGTACGCCGCAATCCTCGACTTTCTGTTCTATCGCGGTATATCCGGAGCGAACGTCGTGCGTGGGATTGCCGGGTTTGGCGCTGACCACCACATGCACACCATGCGAATCGAGCGACTGACAGAGAATCTTCCCATCAAGATCGAATTCATCGAATCGCCCGAAAAAGTCGAAGAACTGCTGCCGAAGCTCCACGAAATGGCGGGCACCGGACTGATCGAAGTTCAGGACACGACTGTCGTCAAGCCGTCCGAAGTTTCCAAAAAGAAACTTGCACAGGTGTCAATTCCCTCGCTTCGGAGCGAAAGTAAGGCCAAGCTGATGCGCATTTTCATCGGTGAGAACGACAAGTGGCGTGACAAGCCTTTACACAAGGCTTTGATCGAAAGCATGCGCGCGAATGACATCGCGGGTGTCACGGTTTACCAGGGGATTCTCGGCTACGGAGCGAACCGGCGGATTCACAAAGAAACAACGCTCAATCTCTCTCATGACCGGCCCATGATGCTGTCGGCGGTGGACAGCGAAGAAAAGCTCCGCTCGTTTTTCCCCACTCTCGACGGCATGGTGCAACAGGGGCTCGTGGTTCTTTCAGACGTGGACGTAATCAAGTACACCCACAGCTATAAGAAAGAAGAGAGAAGGAAGGAGGCGCGACAATGAAGCTCGATGGTAAAGCCAAAATGCTGCGCATCTACTTCGGCGAGGACGACAAATGGAAGGACAAACCACTCTACCGCGCCATCGTCGAGAAATGCCGGGAGCTGGATATTGCCGGCGCTACGGTGTTTCGCGGCATCGAGGGTTACGGCGCGAGCACATTGATTCACCGATCGCACCTTTTGTCGTTCTCTTCCGACGCGCCCATCTTGGTCAGCGTGATCGATACTGAGGACAAGGTGCAAAAGTTAATTCCCTATCTCGACGAGATGGTGGACGAGGGGCTCATTGCCATGTCAGAAGTCGAAGTCATCAAGTACGTGCATCAAGACGGCGCACGCGCCTAATGCGTTGCTCAAGGGTCCGCGACAATCGACAGAAATGATGGAATGTGCCCAACGCGAAACTTTGATTGGTCGAAAAAAGGAATTGCAAGAGCTTCGTGGTGCGATTGAAAGGCGCGAAAGCCGATTGATTTGGGGCCCCATGGACTCCGGAAAAACAGCTCTGATCAATACGTGCATTTCTGAACTTCCCGCCGCGGAACGGCGGAACTCCATTTATTGGACGGGAGCTGCGAGTGGGAGGCAATTGGTCTCGCACTTCGTTGGCCGGCTTTACGAGCTGGGCGATTCCGTTGTGCGAAAGAAAGTGCACGCTGATGGTGCGCGGGAAAACTCGTTAATCCGGTGGCTTCACAAACAAACGAACCTGCGTCTGCGGGGGATTCTATTCTCCGCATCGACGCAAGGCGATTACCGGCTTTTCCTGGATCATTTTCCTCCCCCAACCCACAACATGGCCCGGCTCATGAAAGATATGATGTACAGGTGCAAGACACCAGTATATCTAGCCGCGAGGGCCTGCTCGCAAAGTGAACTCGGATATGCGTGGAGCCTCTATTGGCACGACGGCCTACGCGTTCCCCTCGGCCCATTAGGTGGACGATCTGCTCGGGAGTTGTTGGAAATCTGCATTCGAGAGTTCGGCTTGGATGCGCTCGACCTGGAAGACTTTCGTGCAGGCATCCTCCGCTTGAGCCGGCATTTGCCCGGCTCGATTGTGAAGATGTGCAAATTGGCAGCGGCTCCCGGGTATCAGTACGAGGATCGGATCAAAATCAAGCTCGTGCATGTGGATTACTTGTTGCAGGCAAATTCGCTAGCCGAAGCCCGGAAATCAGTCTTCTTCCAATGAAACAGGCCTTCGAAAATTGTCAAGGCGCCTCGCAAGACCTCCCGGACGAAGCTGCACTCTACCGGTTGGCAGAGTTGGCTGCAGAATTCGGAGCGGAGCACATTGCCTCCGCCGCCCGCAGCATTGCCGAGAGAGCCTCCGAAGGACGATTCTATGTGGCGTGTGTCGGGCAGTTTAAGCGCGGCAAATCAACCCTCCTCAATGCATTAATCGGCAATTCGGTTCTCCCCACCGCCGTGGTCCCTGTGACTTCCGTGCCCACGATCATTCGGCACGGAGCGCGTCTCGCGGCGCGTGTTCGCTGCCAGACTGCGGCCTGGAAAGATATTCCAGTTAACGCAATCGACGAATACGTGTCCGAGGAAAAGAACCCCGAGAATGCGAAAGCGGTGGCGGCCGTGGAAATCTTTGTTCCGAGTCCACTTCTGGAGACGGGTATGTGCCTGGTGGACACTCCAGGTCTCGGATCGGTGTTTGCCGGAAACACTCTGGCGACACACGAATTTATTCCTCATATTGACGCTGCCATCGTCGTCGTCGGCACCGATCCTCCGTTATCTGGAGATGAACTCCAACTGGTGGAAACGATCTCTCGTGAAGTTTCTGATCTTGTGTTCGTTCTGAACAAGGCGGACCGCGCGGATGCGGCTGCGCGCTCCGCTGCTCTGGAGTTTACCCGCCGCGTTCTGGAAATTCGGCTGAAGCGGACGTTACCCGCGATTTTTGAGATCAGCGCGCTGGATAGCTTGCGGCAGAGCGGACCCGAACGGGATTGGGAAAAGTTGGTTCACGCGCTTGAGGATCTCGTGCGGCGCTCGGGTCGCTCCCTCGTCTGCAACGCGTCCCACAGGGGCGTTCGGCGCGCGGCCAATCAATTGCTGGCGGTGATCAAGGAGGAGCGGAATGCGCTGAAGCGCCCCGTAGAGGAATCAGAGCGGCGCATCGCAATGCTCCGGAGAGCGCTTGAAGAGTCAGAAGTTGCCATGCGGGATTTCGGTGTTCTATTGAGCGCCGAACAGCAACGTCTTTCGGACCGTTTGATGGAACGAAGGACTGTCTTTCTCGAGCAGGTGCGAGTCCTCGCTCACGCTCAATTCGCTGAGCAATTGTCCTCGCTACCTCGCAGCCACAATGGACCGGCCCATCGTCGAAACATAAATCACTTGGCGCAGGTAATCGCTCGCGCACAACTCACGCCGTGGCTGAAAGTCGAGGCGGAGGTTGCGGAGGAGGAATTCCGCAAGACCGCCAAACATTTCGTCGGACTGGCTAATGAATTCCTGCATCGCATCGGCGACACAGATCTGCCGGGTTCGCATGAACTGCCGGAAGACCTTGGTTCTGTGCAAGGCCTGAGTGCCAGATCACAATTCCATTTTCATATTATCGAGCGGGTAGCTGCGCCAGCCTCCCCGTTGCTGTTCCTTTCGGATCTCTTGCTTGGCGGTATGGGTCTGTACGGCCGGATCGTTCGCGATGCTCAGAAATTCCTCGATCAACTGCTCGAAGTTAACACTTCGAGAGTGCAAAGCGATGTGGACGAACGCGTGCGCGAGAGCCGCAAACGCCTGGAAGCGCAGATAAAAGGAGTTCTTCGTGAAGCTTCGGCTGTCGCGGGTCGCGCCTTGGCACGCGCCCGAGTAGCACAAGCTGCTGGGTTTCAAGGAGTTCAGGCGGCACTCACCAGGCTCGATTGCGTAGAACTCGAACTCCGAAGCTCCATTTCTTAGGGGGTTTGCGCTGCAACGTCAAGGTGCAAGTAGCTGACAAGCGTGGGGACGCCTGCGGGCGTGGCGCTCGGGATGCAGCCTCCTAGCCATTTGAAGGCTGGAGATGTTGTAGAGTTGGGGATCGATGGCCTGGGAGAATCGCGTCCGACGCTGGTGGCTTGGAAGGCGTAGGAAGCGCTTCGCGCGCAGCGCTGAAAGTATTAGACGCTCTTTCGCCCTTCGATTTCTCAGTGCTTGTTTTGCAGGCGTAGCAATCGCCGCAATTGGCAGCGCACGGGCACAGCGTCCGCAGTCACAGGTTTCCTCGGCAGCCAAATCCGGAACCGTTCAATTTGAAGACATCGCGCGCCAAGCGGGGCTGACGGCACTCGACGTCTATGGCGGCGAACAACACAAAGAATTCATCATCGAGACTACCGGGAATGGCGCGGCGGTTTTCGATTACGACAACGACGGCTGGCCTGACATTTTTCTTCCGAATGGCTCGACGGTCGACGGGTTTGCGCCGGGAAGCGCACCCACCGGACATCTTTATCATAACAATCATGACGGAACGTTCAGCGATGTGAGCGCGAAAGCAGGGGTCGCGCGCGCGGGTTGGGGGCAGGGCGCTTGCGTGGGCGATTATGACAACGACGGCAATCTTGATCTGCTGGAGACTTTTTGGGGGCAGAACGTGCTGTTTCACAACAACGGCGACGGCACGTTTACCGACGTCACCGAGAAGGCCGGGCTGAAGACTCCCAAGGATCAATGGAGCAGCGGTTGCAGCTTTATTGATTACGATCGCGATGGCAAAGCGGATTTGTTCATCGCTCGTTATGTGGATTTTTCTTACGATTCGGTGCCGCGGCCTGGACAGGGCGTGTGGTGCCAGTGGAAGGGTGTCAGCGTGATGTGCGGGCCGCGCGGGCTGAAACTCGCGGTGAATGTTCTCTATCACAACAATGGCGATGGGACTTTCACCGACGTGTCGAGGGAATCCGGAATTACGAAGACTGCCGGGTGTTACGGATTGACTTCACTTACCGGCGATTTCGATCAGGACGGCTGGCCGGATATTTACGTTGCCTGCGATTCCACTCCGAATATTCTTTATCACAATAATCACGACGGCACGTTTACGGATATCGGCCATCCGGCCGGCGTGGCTTTTAACGAAGACGGCACCGAGCAGGCTGGGATGGGTTTGTCTGGGGATGATTACATGCACTCGGGCCGGCAAAGCATTATCAAAACTAATTTCAGCGATGACACACCGACGCTTTATTTAAATCGCGGGAAGAATGTCTTCGATGATGTGACGTTTAGCGCTGGGTTGGGAACGGTTCGGAATTGGCTTGGGTGGGGGCGTGCAGTTTTTTGATTTCGATAATTCGGGTTGGCCGGGAATTCTGATCGTGAATGGGCATGTGTATCCGGAAGTGGAGGGCAAGGATCTGGGTACGAGTTATCGCCAGCCGAAAGTGCTTTACGCGAATTTACGCAATGGAAAATTTGCGAATATCACGGCGCAATCGGGGGCGGTGCTGAGCGAGTTGCATTCCGGCCGCGGATTGGCGCTGGGCGATTTGTTCAACGATGGGCGCTTAGAAGCGCTGGTGAATAATATGAACGATACGCCTTCGCTTTATCGCAACAGCAAGTCCGTTGGGAATTTTATCAGTCTGCAATTGGTGGGGACGATGTCGAATCGGGCGGCGCTTGGGACCAGCGTGGTACTTGAGCAGGGGAACGACCGGCGCGAGCAGGAAGTTCGCAGTGGCGGCGGGTTTATATCGCAGAGCGACCTGCGAGTGCATTTTGGTTTGGGAAAATCTGAGAGGGCGGAAAGAATTGTGATTCGCTGGCCGAATGGGTTGGTCGAGACTTTGAAAGACTTGCCGGCGAATCAATACTACGTGGTGCGCGAAGCCAGCGGCGTGGATTCGACGCGGACGCATGGAATCAATCGCACACAACTTTTCCCCACGAAGCAATAGAAGATGCCGGAATTTTTCAGACTCGGCGGGCAGCGTCGAACCTAGTGCAAGTGTTGCGATGCGTGAAGAGTGTTGAACGGTGCCGGATATACCTTGATCCAGTGATTGCGAATTCGCATCTTCACCTGTTTGCCGCTCACGATTGACACAATCACGTCCGAGTCCTGCACTTGCATATGGCAATCCACACAATTCTTCGCGATATCGCTGCCAAGTTTCGGATACAGCCCGCAACTTTCTGGTTTATGGCAGCTGAGGCAGCGGTCTGAGTACGCGGCGGCGTTGCGCTCGGGAGCGTGAACGTCGTGGCAGGTGGTGCAGCTCATTTTAGCGGAGCTTTGATAACAGCGGCTTCGTTCCAGTAGCGCGACCTGGTTTCCGTGCACGTCTAACTTGGCATCGGCGGCCGGAATCAAGAGCTGGAGGTAATCGGCGAGCGAGCGGCCGGGAATGAACGAGAAAGCGGGGGCGCGTGCGTCGCCCAAGCCTCCGTGGCACTGCGCGCAAACATCCACCTGGCGATCACGCGACAGACTTTTTGGATTCACAATCTCCGAATCTCCGGCGGTCATTTTGACGTCCGCTGACTCGCCCGGCGAATCCTGCGGACGCGCGGCGCGAGCCTGTTCCACTACGACATGTCGCCGGCCCGGACCGTGGCATCTCTCGCAGGTAATCCCCAGAACGAAGCCCGTCTTTTGGTAGCGATTCTCGGGAGGGCCGGATGGGATCGACGCAATGTACCCGGCATGGCACTCGAGGCATCGCGGATCAATCGGCCGAGTGAAATCGGCGGTGCCGTCTATGTAGCCGGGGCTGTTTACCCATTCCCCCAGCGGAGTCCAGTACGAAACCGGAAGCTGAAACAGCCGATCGCCTTTCCAATATAAATAGGATTGACCTCTTTCACCGGAACCGACTACTACGTCCATTCGTTCGGTGTGGGTGAGCTCGTCGGGAGGGTGACCGAATACCGCCGATTGAAAGAAACTGCCGTCGCGGGTAGTCATTGCGAAGTGCAGATTTGGATCGGCGGTACGCAGAATATTCGATGGTGGCGTAAACTTTCCGGTGATCGAACTCTCGCTGGGAAGTTGCGAGGTCAGGTGGTGGCCGGTGCGGAGATATGTTCGATCGATGGCCGCATGGCAGGAGCGGCAAGCGGCGTCTCCAACATAGTTCTCGCGATTGGCTTGATTCTCAGTAAGCGGAGCCGTATCTCGATCGCGAGTCGAAGCCGCAGGCCGTATAGATGCGCGGTTCGGGGAGTGATGAAGATTAAACGGTGACGCGCTGAAGATCAGCAGCAGTGCCAGCAAAACTGCTCCATTGAAAACTCGGCCGGCTGGCACGCAACTTTCTCCCGAAGCGCGCACGTTAGCAGATTTATGCGAGGCGTTCAATCCGGCGAGGGGGCTGCCAGTGGTGTCATTTTGGCGTTTCTAGTAAGCTCCTGTTTTGCGAACTACCGTGATTGCCTATTCAAAGAACGGCGCGGGGAGAAACGGGCTGAAGGCCAAGCCCGCAAAACGCCACGTAACGATTCGCGAAGTGGCGAAGGCCGCCGGCGCATCCGTCTCTACGGTTTCCGCGGCGCTGAATAATTCCGACTACGTCAGCGCGGACATGCGCCAGCGCATCGAAGACGCAGTCAAGAACCTGCGTTATTTCCCGAACGACCTGGCGCGCGCCCTGCGCTTGCAGAAAACGCGCTCGATTGCCATCGTGGTCCCGGATCTCTCGAACAACTTCTATATCGAGCTGGTGCGCGGCGTGAAAGATTATGCGGCGTCCGCGAGTTACACGGTCTTGATCGGCGATTCGCGGGAGAGTTGGGAGGAAGAGCGCAATTATCTGGAGTCGTTTCACCGCCGGCGCGTGGATGGCGTGGTGCGCGTGCCTGCCATTAATGCCGGCGGGGGAAAGGCCAAGGCCGTCCTGGGAAATCTTCCCGTGGTTTATGCTGACCGTCATCCGCACCAGCAGGACGCCTATATCGGACGAGTGGAAGTGGATAACGCGCGGGCGGCGGAAAGCGCCACGTGCTACCTGCTGAGTCTGGGACACCGCGATATCGGAATCATTGCGGGTGATGCTTCTAGCGGCACTTCGCAGGACAGAGTCCAGGGATTCATGTCCGCGATGCGCGGGGCGAAACTCCGTCCGGACCGCTCGATGATTCGCAGCGGGCACAATGACATGGAGAGCGGCCATTTTCACGCGATGCAGCTTTTGACGCGGCGGCAGAGGCCGACGGCAATTTTCTGCACCAATAACATGATGGCGTTGGGCGCGTTGGCGGCTATTCAAGAAATCGGCCTCATGTGCCCTGAGGAGATCAGCCTGCTCGGGTTCGACGATTTTTATTGGGCCACGCTTCTGCGGCCGAGGCTTACGGTAGTGCGCCAGCCCGCGCGAGAAATCGGAATGATTGCTGCCAGGATATTGATCGACCATATTGAAGGCCGCGTCAATACCCCCACGCCGGCGATGCTCGGGACGCAATTGATCGTCAGAGACTCCTGTTGCCCTCCCAAGAAGTTATAGTTCCTCCAGGTTCATGTAGCACAGCCACTCCTGGCTGTGTCCGCTTGATGTAAATTGCTTAGCGAAGAGCTCGCTGCGGAAATCCACGGCCGGGAGTGGGTCCACTGATTTCGCCGAAGTTTCGCCGGTTTGCCGGAAAAATGGCTTTTTGGGGGGTGTGAAGAATGCATCTTTTTCCCGATTAGAACGGTTCCCCCTTATTTGTTTTGATGGAGATACGAGCGTTTCTAATCGTATTCATTCCCGATTAGCCTTTTCTTCGCCTTTTTTGTGGAATCGGGCACAAAGTTGGGAATTGGACTTGTGAGTTTCATTGTCGCTGGGCTCAACGGCGGAGCCGGAGAAAGGCTAGCACTTGTTAACTCTTATGTCAATAAGAAAATGCTGTTACGCTGAGGTGACAATTGGGGAGGATTTGTTACGAATTGGGGAATGCGCTTCCCATACCGCCTCGTTGCCAGGCCTGTGTTGTGCGACGCTTCTTAAATCTGACAGGCGGGATTTGGGTGAATGGCTGACGGTGCGCTCGAATTTGCCGGGAGACACAGCCAGGAGTGTCTGTGCTACATAAACCCGGAGCTTATTGGCTGCCGGATTGAGTGAATGGCCAGACTTTTACCGCTCTGGCGCGCAGGAAGTATGCACCCAATCCCAGCACTAAGAGAATTAGAGCGGTACCGATGTTTTGGCGTTGTTCCGGGGCGGTGGCTACATAAATCCAGCCGATGAGGGCGATGATTGCCGGTAGCGGGTAGAGCCACATGTGAAACGGACGCTCAATCGCGCTGCGATATTTGCGGATGGCGAAGACGGCGAATATCTGCGGGATGAACTGAAAAATAATCTGGATGATCATCAGGGCGGAGAGCAGGCGCTCGAGCGAGAGCCAGCAGAGCGGAATGGCCATGGCATTGATGGCCACGAGGGAAACGGTGGGGAAGCGGCCCGTTGGGTGGACGCGGCCGAACACTTTGAAAAAGCTGCCGTCGGCGCCTGCGGCGTAGAGGATACGCGATAGGCCCAGGCTCATGGTGAAAATGCCGCCGAGCGTTGCCACCAAAATGAGGCAGGTCATCAGGGAGGCGGCGTGCGATCCGTAGAGCTTACCGATAAACTCAGAGACCACAGCGTTAGAGACGGCGGCGTCTCGCCACGGGATCGTGCCGATGATGACTACGCTCATCAGGAGATAGAGGACCGCGACGATCAAAACCGAGAAGACGATTGCTCGAGGAATATTTTTCGATGGATTCTTAACCTCGGCACCCAGGTAAGTTATGTTGTTGTAACCGCCGTAGTTATACATCGCGATCAACGTGGCGCCCGCCAGGCCATAAAAAAAAGATTTGGAGAGATGAAATGCCCCCGGTGGAAAATCGAAGGCCATCTTGGTGTTGATGTGAATCAGGCCGGACACGATCACCCAGAGCATCGCCACCAATACCACGCCCAACATGATCACCGAGTAGCGGCCTACGGATTTCACGGGACGATACAGCAGGAAGGTGATGAGCACGCAGACGGAGGCAGCCACGGCGCCGACGCCGGCGTGGCCCAATGCCGGAAAAAAATAATGGCAATATTCTGCGAAGCCGACGGACGCGGCCGAAATTCCCAGGGGAGCGACAAAAATTATTTCCCACAGAAAAAGGAAAGAGATCAGATGCCCCCAGGTGCGCGGGTTAAAAGCTTCGCGGAAATAAATGAATGCGCCGCCGGCGCCGGGCATTGCAGCGCCCAGTTCGGCGTAAACCATGCCATCACAGACGGAAAATAATGCGCCGAGAAGCCAGCCGAGAATCGCCTGCGGGCCGCCCATCGCGGAAAGGATCACTCCGATGGTGATGAAGGGGCCGATACCGATCATCTCGAGCATGTTTACGGCGGTGGATTGCAAGAGACCCATGCCGCGAACGAGTTTTTCGGAGGCTACCGAGATCTCGGGGGGAAGATGTGGTGCAGAGTTTTCGGCCAAGTCGGATGCCCTGGACAATCGTCGGGCGTGGACTATAGCAGCGCGAGCGGGTGGCGGCAACGGAAGAACTGGGAAAACATTGAAACGTTTCGGCATGCCGTGACATTGGCAGATTTGAAGATTTCGGGCTTCCTTGACGGGGCCGCGAGGAAAACGGACATCTCCTTGAATAAAAGCGGCGGGCGTGGTTCGTCGCGAACTGCCCAGCGCGAAAGCGCATGATTTACGGCGACGACGCTTTCCGGAGCGCTAAAGCGCTCCTCCCCCGAATAAATTCGGGGGCTCCCACCGTGAAACCGCGGCTTCGCCACGCCGAATGCGGGGCCAGCCGGTGCGCGAAGGACCGCGCTCAATTTCAAAATCGGGCTGCGGAAGGAAATCGTGCGTGGACAAGGCGGAGGAGCGTACGCTAACCTGCGAGCGAATTCGCGGTTGAGGAAATGATTGTGACGGCGTGCGAGAGTTCGCGGCGATTTCTCCTGGGTGCGATCAGCTCGTTACTCTTTTCGTGCACGCTCGTTTTTGGAGCGTGGCGGAACTCATCGTCACCGCAAACGCATCCGTCCGAATCCAGCGGCGCTCTCGCTGAAGCTCAATCTTCACTGGCGCGCGGAAATCCGGCAGATGCGATCAGCATACTCTCCGAACATCTTAAAACTCATCCCGCGGACATCCCCGCCCGGACAATGCTCGCCCAAGCGTATGCCAGCATGGGGCAAGACGATCACGCCGCGGAAGAGTTGCAAACCGTGTTACAGAGTGCGCCGGACAATTCCATTGCTCTCGCGGCGCTTGGGGAGATTTATGCGCGCGGAGGGCAAATAGAAAAGGCAGAGCCATTGCTGGCGCATGCGGCGAAAGTCAGCCGCGCGCCGCAAATTCGAATCGAGTGGGCCGTCGTTCTTGCGCATCTGCACAAATACAAGGAGGCGCAGAGCGCATTGGCAGGACTGTCGGCGCCGAGCGGGCGTGAAGAATCTATTGGATTCCGCCGGTTGAAAGCCTCCGTGGCTCTCGGATTGGGAAATCCCTCGGGCGCTGCCTCGGAAATGGAGGCGGCACTGGCGCTGAGTCCGGCGGACGATGCGCTCATTCTGGCGACAGCCGCCGCAGAGTTACAGGCGAAGAATTGGAAACGCGCGGCGCACCTGGCGGAGCCGCTATTTTCGCGCACGCATCAGCCGCAAATCGGGCTCATTTGCCTGGAGGCGGAATTGGAAATGCATGGCGATTTCCAACCGACGCTGGAGGCGCTGCGTGCGACGCAGGTCGAGGCATCCGAAGAGCTGGCTTTTCGACAGCGTGTGGCGGAGTTGCTGATCTCTCACGGTGAATATTCCGAGGCGATTGAAGATCTCAAAGCAGCGGCGGCGCTTGATCCGGACCGTGCGGACTTGCAATTCAACCTGGCTCTCGCGCAGTTTCGGGCGGGGCGCCTTGATGATGCTTTGGCGAGCGTGGAGAAGTGCAAGGAGCTTGGGGATGACGCCGATCTCGAAGACCTGGCCGGCGATATCGAGGAGGCGCGTGGGGACAGTCTGGCCGCGGTGAAGAGTTATCAGGCCGCCGTGGTTCTTGCGCCGAATGAGGAGAAATATCGTCTATCAATGGCGGTGGAATTGATCCGCCACGACAACTTCGACGCGGCCAGGCTGCTTCTCAAACAGGCGGAGGAGTCGCAGCCGAAATCCTGGCGGATCGAACTGACGCTGGGAATGGTGGAATATTTTGGGGGAACCGACGAAGCGGCGACGAAGTATCTGCTGCGCGCGGCCGAGCTGGCGCCGGAATCGCAAACTGCCTGGAAATATTTGGGCGACATTCAGATGGACCGGCCGACCGCGCCTGACGCGGCGGCGATTGCGAGGCTATGCCAGCAGGCAGATCGCGAGCCCAAAAATGGACTGATGCAGTATTACTGCGGCGGCGTGTTGTTTCGCAGAGATTACGGTGCTGCTGATAATTCGCATGCGGAGGAAATTCTGAGGCGCTTGCATGCGGCGGCGCGGCTGCTCCCAGGGGATGCTTTGCCGCATTGCCAGTTGGGCAAAGCTTATCGGTGGTTGGAGCGGTGGCAAGAGGCGCTAAGCGAATCGGAGACTTGCGCGCGGTTGAGTCCGGATTCGGCCGAGGCGCATTTTCGTTTGGCGCAGATCTATCAACACTTGGGAGCCGCGGAGAAGAGTAAGAAGGAGATGGAACGTTACGAGGCTGCTTCATTGAAAGTGGCGGATGAGAATGCGCGACGCGATGCGACGATGAAAACATTTATTTATACGATTCAGAATGGGGCCGCGGAGCAGAAGTGAGGCGGCTGTTTTTATTCCGCTACGAATTCAACGGCAACGAAAATTTCAGATTTGAAATTTGAGATTGGGGATACGGCAACAGCGACAGAAGATGCAAGTGCAAATGCAAATCCCTCACCCCTAAAGGGAGTTCGGGATGACAATAATCGAGCCGTTTTGCGTGCTGTGTAAAGCCATCTCGCGACGTTTAGGAATTTAGGTCATTTCGTTACGCCGGGATTTTTGGCTAGGCTGACCATGTTGGCGAAAATGCGGTACGCGCCGGGGACGCCTTCGGGCATCTGGCGGTAGAAGGCGTAGGCGTTATAGATGTAAACGCCCTTTCCGTATTTTGCGTAAACGAGGCCGCCCTTTTGAGGGGCTTGTCCTGGGTCGTGAGTTTCCAGCAGCGCCTCGTAGTGTGAATCCCAGCTATCAAGAAACTTTGAGCCGCGCTCTTCCACCCAATTATCGAAATCTTTTGTGGTGATTTTATTGGGCCAGGCGAAAACGGGATTTGCGGGGTCGAGAATTTCGACGTGGGAATTTTCGTCGGTGACTTCTTCCGCCGTTTGGCCCATTTTGTAGGGATAGGGGCCGTAGTTGTGGTCGTATTCCTGCGTATTGTATTGCACGATGACCACGCCGCCGTTCTTCACGTACTCGAGCAGCCGGTCGTTGTAGCTTTTCAGGTCTTCGCGCACGGCGTAAGTGCGGACTCCCAGAATGATCGCGTCGAATTTCGAGAGGTTGCCGGAGGCGAGATCTTCGGAGCTGAGGAAATGAACGTTGATCCCTAGATTCACGAGGGACTGAGGAATCTCATCGCCGGCGCCGACGATATAGCCGATATTCAGATCCGGCGCGACTTTTACGTCGGTTCCTGTGGTGCGATAGGTGGACGCGCGATAAAGATTGTAGGGACGCAATCCGGGATAGCCGATGGTGTGGTAGCCCTCTTTGTATTCGTGACCGTCGTAGGTGGCCACAGCGGTAATTGCGTACGCCTTCTCCATCAGGCCTTCCAGCGTGACTTGGAATTTGAGCGCTTGATCATCGCCGTCCTTGGACGTTGAAAACTCTTGCTGTGGTGCCCTCCAGCCTTCCGGCAAATCGAGTTTTACCGTTCCTTTTGCGGGACCTTTAACATTGCTGTGAATGTTGACCGCCACTTCGAAGGACTTGGAATCGAGGGGAACAATTCCTGCTTGCGGAGAGATGGAAACCGAAATCGCCGGGCCCACGATCACCGGCTCGAGCACCGTTCCGGGCCCGGTTACTCTTTCCACCGATTGAACCACTTGCGCCAATTCGAATGGCACGCCGTCGAATGCGAATTGCACTCGGGCGGAAAGCGGATAGGGCGATAGCGGTAGGCCGAGATCCTTTGGTACCAGGATGTCGTAGTAGGCCTGCTCGATGTTCGGACGCGTGAAATAGGGCCGCGTGAAGCCGGCGTTGGGCGCGGCGTGAACTGTGAAGCGCAGATCCGCGGACTGATTGCCTTTGAGCGTGCTGCCGGTTTGGGTTGCGGGATCGACGGTCCACTGTTCGTTCGCGGGAGTTTCTAACGCCGCCGACTTGAGTTCGACGGGAAGATTGGTGGGACTCGTGGCGTGAATTTTGACCCAGAATTTTTGGTCGGGGATGGCCACTTGAAACGTCGGTTGATTTCTAAAAAAGCGGGCAAATGGGCCGGACGGTTCTTGTTCGGGAGCCAGCGTCGCAAGGACCGAAATGCCCAGAGATTCGGCGAGCGCATTTTCGAATTGCGCTTTCTTCACTTTCAATTCGTGAGTCACGTCGGCTTTCGAATCGGCGGTCAGGTTGCTACCGGCGACTTTTTCAATCAGCTCGTCGGTTTTCTTGAGGCCTTCCGCGAGTGTGGGAGCGATCGCTTCCGGATGCGGAGCCGAAAAGTCGCTCATGGATTTTTCTACGAGCGAGTTGATCTGAGATAGCCCGTCCTTTAAGAAAGCAGCATCGCCGCCTTGGGCCAAGCTGGCGATTCCTGTCAGTGAGATGTCGATGCCGTCGAAGAAAGACGACTCTTTATCCGGAACGGAGACGACGGAGGCGAAGCGGTGATACGGAGTCATCTCGGCTTCGGCCGGTGGCAAGCCAGTGCCGCCGCTTTGCGATTTCTGATGACCGAGGCCTACGCGCGCGATCTGCGTGTAGGTCAATCCGATGAGCGGGTTGTATTCGCCTTCTGGAATTTCCACGGACGCGGAGAGCGCGCCTTTGATGACCGTGCCGTCGGTGTAGTTGCTAAATTCGGCGGGATAAAATTTCCCGTCGGCGTAGTTATAGATGCCCTTGTCCGTTACCGG
Organism: uncultured Acidobacteriota bacterium; assembly: GCA_963831955.1. GTDB lineage: Bacteria > Acidobacteriota > Terriglobia > Acidiferrales > UBA7541 > Palsa-147. Next base: position 218,263 of record CAWHSG010000001.1, read on the forward strand.
GGAGAAAGGCACGAGAGCATAGTCCTTCAAGGGCTTCCAGGGCCGCAGACCTTGTTTGATCTGCTCGGGGAACATGGCCGGATCGCCGGCGGCCTTGAAGGCTTCCTGCGCCATCTGGCCGGCGACCTGGTGATTGCCGTGACCGTCGGTGCGGCCTCCGACAAAGACGGAAGTGATGACCAGCGGGCGGGTCGTGCGCACGACGCGTACGACGTCGGAGAGAGTTTGATCGTGGCCCCATTTTTCGAGGGCTTCTTCTTTTGTTTTGGAGAAACCGTAGTCGCACATGCGCGTCCAGAATTGTTGCACTCCGTAGTAACGATCGGCAGCCAGGAGTTCTTCGGTGCGCACGAGGCCTAGAGCGTCAAAATAATCCGAGGACATCACGTTGGCGCCACCTTCGCCGCGGTTGAGGGTCAGCAACGTCACTCGTGCGCCTTGCCCGCGCGATTCGTAGGTCAACATTCCTCCATCTTCGTCGTCCGGGTGGGCGGTGACCATCAGCACGCTCGAGCGCGTGTGGAGTTTGAGCAGGCTCTGCCAGAGCGCGGCTGCGCCTTGATCGATATCGAGTGCGTGTGCCGGCACCATCGGGCGAGAATCGACGGCCCTAGGAGATTGGCCTCGCACGGGAGTGGATCGGACCAAGAACGGCAGCGCGCAAAGCAGCACGACGGAAATTGCAGTTATGATCCTGCTGGATCTTGATGCCATTTCTCTCTCCTTTGGCTGCGGCGAGAATAGGGCTGCGTCCAGCCTCCGGGCATTGGTTCGACGCGGCATTGTACGCCTGCAGAAAGCCTTGTCAACAAGCATGCCAAAACGTTTTGGCACGCGAGATGAGCCGGGAAACGCGGTCCATGGAACGAACAAATATGCACATAATGTCCAAAGAAGCAGGGTTTTTCAAGAATAGGCTTGACAACGAATTTTACGGATGTTAATTGTGCGCGTATTGGTAGCCGAATCGTTTCGGCATGCTAGGGGGTAGGTCTTGGGGGTTGTGGCCGCGATGATGGTATTCCCTGTGCTTGTTCCACCCTCTGCATTCCGGCTTGATTCGATCTGCGCGCGGGGAAATGCGCCCAGGTTGCGGTGATCCGATTTCGAGGCCGGCTGTTTCAGGGTATTGAAATAACCGGCGTGGCGATCGTGCGAGTCCTGGCAATGCGACGATGTGTGAAGGTCCCTTTTTTTTGATTCTAAGTGAGTGACGGATCGCTCGGCACTTTTGATCGTGACTGCGTCAAAAGTTGGGGGAGCGCTCCTCGAATCTGAAAAGTGGAGGCTGCAATGAATCGAGTGAACTCTCGGAGATTGCTGGGCTGGACAGTGGCGCTCGTGGCGTTGCTTGCGGTCTGTGCTTTTCCCGCCTTCGGACAAATTGATCGCGGGGCCATCTCCGGGAGGGTTGTGGACGCCTCCGGATCGGTTGTGCCAGGGGCGGTGGTGACAATCACCAACAAGGCGACAGGGGTCGTCGTGTCCACGCCCGTTGACAGCGCCGGGGAGTATCAGGTGCTGACATTGATCCCCGGCAAATATGCCGTGAGGGCCAGCGCCACTGGCTTTGAGACTTCTTTGCGCGATGACATCGAAGTTCACGTGCAGGACCACCTGGCCGTGAATTTTGAGTTGAAAGTAGGCTCGATAAAACAAGAAATCACGGTCTCGAGTGGCGCGCCAATCCTGCAAACTGACTCAGCCGATGTGGGAGGCGTGGTGAATGAGCAGCAAATCAACGAGCTGCCTCTAAACGGACGGCGTTACGCCGACCTGGCGCTGTTGGAGCCCGGCGTGAATAAGTATTACGGCGCGGCCAACCCCGCACCGGATCGCTTCAGCGTCAATGGCAACTGGGAAACGCAGAACAATTTCCTGCTGAACGGGATTGATAACAATTCGTTCTCAGAAAACCTGCAAGAACTTTCCGTCCAAGTAGTGCAGCCCCCGCCTGACGCTTTGGAGGAATTCAAGATTCAGACGCGCACCTATTCCGCCGAGTTCGGCAATTCCGCGGGAGCGGTGGTCAACGCGACCATCAAGTCCGGCACCAATGGGTACCACGGAGACCTCTTCGAATTCTTCCGCAATAAAGTGCTGGATGCCAACCAGTGGCTTAATAATGTCACGGGACAGCCACGCGGCGGCTTCTCTCAGAATCAATTCGGGGGGACGTTCGGGGGCCCAATCAAGAAGGACAAGCTCTTTTTCTTTGGCGATCTCGAACGATTCACGAGCCGGCAAGCCACTACAATTGCAAGCACGGCCCCGACGCCGCTGATGGACCAAGGCAATTTCACGGAATTGACTACCACTCTGAGCAATCCGACGGTCCCCGGCCAGTCCGGCTGCTATGTCGGAAATATCCTTCAACCGGGTTGCGAAGATCCTGTCGCCCAGAAGCTAGTAGGGTTGGTCGCTGCTACCGCATTGCCAAACATCCCATCGGCGGTGGCGGTTGAAGGGCAGCCGGGTAGCTGGACGGGCAATTCGAACTATGCGTTTTCGGCCTCGGTACCCCAGGACATTTGGTCGCTGGACGGACGCGTCGATTACAACTTGAGCACTAAGGATCAGATCTTCGGGGCCTATAGCTATCGCCATGTGGACCGCCAAGACCCTTTGTGGACTTCCAATCCTTTGATCGGCAACGGCAACTTCGCTACGCAGTACCGCTGGCACCAACAACTGGTGGCTCTGGGCTGGACGCATACGCTCTCGAACACTTTGATCAATGATGCGCGCTTCGGCTTTAACCGCGACTACGCGCATAGCGATCCCAATGGCCTAACTGTCGGAACTTCCGAGGCCGAATCGGCCATCGGCTTGACCGGAATCCCACCGGGACCGAATGACGCCGGCCTGCCACCGTTTTTCTTCTTTGTTGGCGGCCTGCGAACGTGGGGCACCGGAGCCTGGCGGCCGCAATTTCAGATTTCGCAAGCCTGGAACTTCATTGACAACCTGAACTGGCTAAAAGGCAGCCATAGTTTCAAGTTTGGCTATCAATATCTCCGGCACACCGATAATTTCTTCGACATCGAAGCTCCACAGGGACTATTGGCGGAGACTGGAGCCGTCACCGGATTCAGCTTCGGACTTGCCGATTTGCTGCTGGGAGACGTGAACCTCGTGATTTACACGACGCCCCATGTGGTCCATTACTTCCAGCCGGGACACTCCTTCTACGCCATGGACACCTGGAAAGCGACGAAGAAGCTCACGCTGACTTACGGACTGCGCTACGAGCTGTTTGCTCCACTGATTGACAGGCAGAACGAGACTTCAAACTTCTCGCCCGCCAATGGTGGGGAAATTATCACCGCGGCGAGCAACGCCGGTGGTTGGTTCAATCGAGCGCTGATTCATCCGGATCTGAACAATTTCGCACCGCGGGTGGGTTTCGCGTATCAGTTGCTGCCGCGACTGGTGGCGCGTGGCGGTTATGGAGTCTTTTATCAGCACGGAGACCGCATCGGTTCGGAGTCGTTGATTCAGCTCAATCCGCCGCAGTTTATTGATACGGAGTTGGTCGGAGGCTCCAGCAACCCCGTCTTCCAGTTGAAGAATGGGTTTCCTGCGTCCGCCGTCGGCTCGGCTGCAGTTAACTTGACCTCCATCCAGATACGCGCTCAGGATCCGAATCAGCGCACCCCTTACGTTGAACAGACCAGCTTTGGTTTGGAATATGAAGTGAACAAAAGCACGCTATTCTCAACGACCTACGTTGGCAATTGGGGCCGTAAAGAGGAACGCGTTCGTGACTACAACCAGCCGATGATCACCGGCTTCGATACCGGCTGCCCCATTTTGCAGTATCCCTACGCAAATCTTACCAACATGCTCACCGTGGACACATTTACGCCTGGTGGCTGCTCGAACCCCAGCCAACATGCGTATCTGGAAACCGCTACGAACGACGGAAATTCGGACTACAACGGTGTCGAGTTCCAGTTGAAGCAGAGGATGTCGTACGGGTTAACCTATTCGCTAGGTTACACTCTCGCTCACGGACTTGCGAATTACCGCGACAACTTGACCGCCGGACAGCTACCGCAGAACTCCTACGATTATGCGGCGGAAATGGGCAATTCCGTTTTCGACATTCGCAGCCGCTTCGTGGGGAACTTCCTTTGGGAATTGCCCTTCGGTCGAGGGAAGCGCTTCATGAACGGCGATAATTTCGCGGCCCGTTGGCTGGGCGACTGGCAATTCAACGGAATCGTAACCTTGCAGACCGGGACGCCGTTTAACATCACCGCGGACACAGGCAATGTGGTGGACGGCAACAATCCGATTTATGCGGACTGCATACCGGGCGCGGATCCACATGCCGGTGCGACGACGAACCACCATTTGTACACGACCTCGGGTTTCTACCTCAATCCGGCGGCCTTCGCGGCTCCCGCTGTCGGCACTTTCGGGACATGTGCTCCGTATCAATTTTACGGCCCTGGAATTCAGGACTGGGACTTGAGCATATTCAAAGAGTTCAAGTTCAACGAGCGGTTCAAACTGCAGTTCAGAACTGAATTCTTCAACGCTTTCAACCATCCCAACTTCGGAAACCCGAACGGCGATATTGGCTCACCGGGTGCGCCTCCAAATCCGGGTTTTGGCAAGGTCTCGAACACGCTGAATCCGATCCTCGGAACCGATTCGGGCGGACCAGGCGATCCTCGTGAAATACAGTTTGCGCTGAAGTTGTACTTCTAGTTCTTGCGCGGGAGCGGCGAGGGCTGCTCCCGCGTCCTCATTTGGGCGTGGATTTCAATCGCGAAGCGAACGCCCTCTAGGAAGGTTACTCGGCGTTCACGTGTCGAACTTTTTGGCCGCGTGCGGGCGGCTGCGGGGAGCGGATTTAGCAGGACGGGATGGCTTTTCCCGGGAGGTAGAGATGGCCGAGATTCCCTATGCGCAGGAGGTATTGATCCACCCGGCTCCGATCGCACCCGGCAAATCAGGAACGCTGGTAACACTCACACGCGAGCGCGCGAACTGGAATACCATCGACTTCTCAGCGCGCCGGCTGCTTGCCGGACAATCTTGGCAGAGCGACACACGGGATGAAGAAGCCGCCCTGGTAATTTTGGGCGGGCGCGCTACGATTGACTGGGGCGACGGCAGACGGGAAATCGGCGCGCGAAGAAACGTATTCGGCGGCTATCCCTACGCGGTTTATTTGCCGGGCCGCACGCGATTTGAGATTTCTGCCGTCACCGACTGCGAATTCGCTGACTGCCGCACACCCTCGACCTCCCAGTTCGCTCCCCGCATCATCACTCCAGCGGATTGCCGCGAGGAAATTCGCGGCGGGGGGAACTGCACGCGGCAAATCGTGGATATCATTCGCCCGGAATTTCCGGCTGACAAGCTTTTGATTTGCGAGGTCTATACCCCGAGCGGAAACTGGTCGAGTTATCCCCCGCATAAGCATGATGTTCACAATCCTCCGTTCGAAGTGGATCTCGACGAGATTTACTACTACCGGATCAGCAAACCGGAGGGTTATGCATTCCAACGTTTGTATGACGCGGCGGGAACGCGCGACGACACTTTGACGCTCAGCGACGGCGATTTAGTGCTGATCAAAGATGGCTACCATCCGGTGGTGGCGGCGCATGGTTACGATGTGTACTACCTCAACGTGCTGGCGGGCAGCGCGCGTTCCATGGCTGCCAGCGACGATTCGCGTTACGCGCATCTGCGGAACACGGGCCTGGAACGCGATCCGCGCGTGCCTTTGGTTCACGCCGTTGGATCGGAAGGAAATTCGTAGTTCGCGATTGGAAGTGTGACTTAGCAATTGGGGAGCAGGAGAGACGAGGCCGGGAATGGCACATAAGATCGGAATTGTCGGAGCCGGAGGAATCGGAAACATACACGCGGCGATTCTCGCCAAGGACTCGCGCGTCACGCTACACCAGTTTTTTGATGTAGATACGGTGCGCGCGCAGGCGATGGCCGCACGATTTGGCGGACGGACGGCCCGGTCTCTCGACGAGCTTTTCAGGGAATGTGACGCCGTTTACGTTTGTACGCCGAATACCACCCATGCGGATCTTGCCATCCAAGTTCTGGAGGCCGGGAAGCACATTTTTTGCGAAAAGCCCTTTGCGCTAAATCTCGAGTCAGCCGGAAAGCTGCGCGATCGCGCGGTTCGCTCCGGGCTCGTCTATCAGGTGGGCCACAATCGCCGCTTTGCTCCGGTGTACAAAACGCTGAAAGACGCGATCGACAGCAACGAGCTGCGCCCTCTTTCGGTACACGCCAAAATGAACCGCGGAGAGCTGGTGAACCCGCCCTGGGTGTGGAACGCGAGCCTGACCGGAGGCTTTTTGTACGAAACCCCGGTGCACATGTTCGATCTGATGACCTTTTTCTTCGGAAAGGTGGACTGGGTGGAAGTGGCCGCGCGGGCTCACGAGCACGGCGAATTGGACGATTTTTCCATCCTCATCGGTTTTCAATCCGGCTTGCAAGCGACGATGAAAACCTTTGCGCACGCCAGTTGGCACTTCCCTTTCGAACGCTTCGAAGTTTACGGCATGCACTCGACGTATGAGACTTTCGAAATGGAGAGAATCTCATTCACGAATGGATTGGAAACGCGCACGAACTCCTACGATTTCTCGCTCGCGCCGATGCACGAAAAGTGGGGTTACATCGAAGAAGACCGTCTCTTCGTTGACGCGCTGGAGGGCAAATCGCCCGCGCCGGTGACTGCCGACGACGGATACAACGTCGTCGAATTGATCGAAGCCTGCTACTCGAGCGCCCGCAAAGGCGAGCGCGTGCACTTGGGAACGCTCGTAAAATAATGCGCTGCTGAAAGAATTTACTTAAGCTGCTTGAAGCTTCATCTGCTGTCCGAAGGCCTGAACGTACTCCGCGAGCACCTGCCTGGCTACTTCGGATTGCCCCACCAGTGGATTTTTTTCGAGCGCGGCGAGGGCCATTGCGCGCGAGTGCTCCACTGACGCGCGCACCGTCAGGCGTTCATACTCCTTTACCTGCAGCAGCAAAGAACGAACCGCTTCCGGGGCGCGGCCCGCGGGTAACACACGAACGCCGCGCGAAGAGACTTGGCAGGGCAGCTCGACCGCGTCATCAACCTCGAGATCCTCGAGGGCCGCGTCGTTGCGAACCGTAAGCGGAATCAGCGATGGAGTCTCCGCATGCAGCGCCTGTAGAACCAATAGCGCAATCCGCTCGTAACCGGAAAATTCCGAATAGAGCTCCTGATTTTCCCTGCGCCGTTCGCCTGCCGTGGCTTCGATGCTGAAGTAAGAGGCGTTTCGCTCCCGCAGATAGTCTTCATAAATTTCGATGAACTGCGAATCGGCGGCTTGCGTCAGCTTCGGGAAATAGCTGCGCGTTCAAGGCTGCGATTGCCTGGCCGCGCGACTGGCCGCTCTGTTTCGTATTTTTAATGGCAACTTGCGGGAAATAATAGAAGTACAGGTATTCCGTGGGCAGCAGGCCCAATTTCTGAATGAATTCTGGCGGGAAAAGCCCGTGGCGGTAGCATTTCTCGAATGATTTCGGGAGAGGCTAATACTTGGGGAGCAGCTCGGTGTTGTGCTTGTCGCGGATTGAGCGGACCCAGCCCAAGTGATTCAGGCCGAGATAGTCGAAGTGCAGATCGAATGGATTGCGATCGAGCGCGTGGGCGATCGATTCGAAAGTTTCGAGCGGCGTGTCGCAAACGCCGATTACGTTCACTCCCGAATGATTCAGAAGACCTTGCGAAATAATTCCCACGGGATTCGTGAAATTGATGAGCGTCGCCTGTGGGCGCTACGCGATCGATCATCCTCGCGTAATCCAGCATGGTGGCAAGATTGCGCATGGCGCAGGCGAAACCTCCGGCGCCCACGGTTTCCTGGCCGACGAGCCCATGCGCCAGCGCGATCGTTTCGTCTTTCACTCGCGCAGCGATGCCGCCCACGCGAATGCTGCTGATAACGTAGTTCGCTCCTTGCAGGGCGGCCTCAGGATCAGAATATGCTTTTAGGCGCGCGCCGAGTCCGCGCCGCTTGGCCATTGCTTCCGCGACTCTTTTCATCGCGGTCAGGCGGTCAGGGTCGGTATCCCACAGCGCCAACTCGTCCAGATGAGCAGCGGCGCCGAGGCCTGCCAGACCGTGGACCAACAGCGGAGTCCTGACTCCCGCGGCTCCGATGAGTGTGATCTTCATAACGCCGTTATGTCCTCCGTGACGATTTCCCGTTAAGCGACTCCGATGCCGATCGGAATTCGCCTCCGCGCCACTGACTTCATTTCAGCGAAGCTTTTTCATCCACTTTTTGAGGACTTTCTGCGTGGGTACTGCGCAGGATCCTCCGGCGCCGGTAGTGGCCAGCGCGCCGCAAATGTTGCCGGCTCGCAAACAATCCTCGAGCGGCCACCCGGCTAGCGTGCCGTGAAGAAAGCCGCCGTTAAACGCATCTCCAGCTCCGGTCGCATCCACAGCACGCACGCGAATGGATTTCATCCGCAGGATTTGTCCATCGCGCACGGCCAGGGAACCATCCTGGCCCAGCTTGATCACGGGAATGCGAACCCAGCGCGCCAATTTCATCGCCGCGGCTTCGACAGTTTTTTCTCCGGTCATGGCCCGTGCTTCCGGCTCGTTCGGGAAAACAAATTCCAATTCCTTCAACAACGATGGCAATCGGCGCGATTCCAGCACATCCGGGTTCCACCCCATATCCGCGGAAACCGTCAAGCCTCGCATGCGCAATTTGCGAATCGCCGCCATCCAAATCTGAGGAGGCCGCAGCGCACAGGCCAGATGAATGTGTCGCGCTGTCCGCAACTGTCTCTGCACGGCGCCGCGCCGAAGCAAGTTTTCCAGGTTTACGTTCACGGTGTCGTGAGTGATCATCATGCGATCGCCGCCGAAAGATGCGGAGACGGTGATTGCCGTCGGTAACCGCGGATCGAACTCACAGCCTTCGGTGGAGATGCCGCCGCGCAGCAACAACTGCCACTCCGGGCTCGTCAGCGCATCTCTTCCTACTCTGGTAATGATTTTAGTGGGGGTCCCTAAACTCGCGGCCACCAGCGCAGTCGTTGCGAGGCCGCCGCCGGGAAACCGCGCGATGCTCGAAGTCTTGACCTCTTCGCCCATCTTCGGGGCGCGCGGCAGATCGTAAAACACCAAATCACGAAAAAACTCGCCAAAGATCACCAAGCCGCAGACGCGTTGAGCGGAGGCGGATGGCGTCATGCTTCGAATCATAGCAAAGTTGTTGGAGCGGAAAAAGCCGTTGGCAAAGCTGCCGAATCGTTTCGGTGTCAATGTTTTCGCGATTTACCGGCGCTAGACGATCCGGCCCTATTTCGCCGCGTCGGCGATTCGCAGGCCGTTACGCCACCTTCGCCTCCCGGCAACTCGAGAGCTGCTTTGTCGCGACGATCGAAAAATGTCCCGCCCTAATTGAACCGGGTCGTGCGCCATAGCGCGATGACGCAGCCGCCCAGCAGGACCAGCATCGCCAGAGTTATGGCCGCGGCCCATCCCCAACTTACGTCCACGTGCGGCACCCGTGCGAAGACAGCCAGTGTCGAGAATATGGCGATGACCGCCGCAATCAACACCCAATCTAATAAACTTCGCCCATTCTCTCCCACTTTGAACTCCCGCCCCTCCATGCTCGCGCGCACATATGACTCATCCACGCCGTAGAGCTTGCCTTCTCGTTCTGCCGCATCTTGCCATTGCGCATGTTCCTGCTTGGTGGCCGAGGACAATGCGATGGCAAGCGCGCCCAGGGCCATCAAAACCGAGCCCCCGATCACTTCGGAGTACAGCTTTTGGCTTCCGCTATGAAGCTCGTGAAAAACCAGGATGCCCCACAACAGGCCCCAGAGCTGATTGGTATTGGACAACGGAACACCGCGACTAATACCCACGTACTTCGCGGCGTACTGCTGGAATAAGTCTCCGATCACCCAGATAAATCCGCCCAGCATGAGCCAGAACAGAATGTCCCGCGCGCTCACGAGTTCACGCCACAAAACTCCGGTTCCCCGATAACTCACGGCTAAAATCGCCATGGTTCCAAGTTCACCGAAGGTGAAGAATGTCAGGAAAGAAAGCGGGTTCATCCCAGTGAGATAGGCTTTGCGGTAAGGAATATACATGGTTCCCCACAACACACCCGCAGACAAAGCCGCCGCGATACCCTGCGCAGCGCGTCCATCTGCATGAGCCTGCGCCGAGGACGCCACGGCCAACAATGCAGCTCCTCCGAACATAGTCAGCGCTCCGCCAATCACCCCCAGCCAGCGGCGCCATCCTGCCTGGCGCAATTCGTTAAAAAGGAGAAAGCCCCAAAAGATAGCGAGCAAACTATTCGTGTTCCACAAAGGAAACGCAATACTCAGGCCAACATCGCGGATGGCGTAGATCGTAAGCGTATTCGCAACCGCCCACATACATCCAGCGAGCACCGCCCAAACGGTCAAATGGCGTGCCTTCGCAACATCCTTGCGAATGAATGAAGTACCCCGAATCAGCGCAGGAATGCTCCAACGCGCGAGAAATACCCCGGCCACCATAATCAGCGAAATCGTAACGGGCGAGATCGTGCCCTGCGCTAATTTTATCGGGGCCTCCGCTCCACCAAGCCAAGCGCCAGCCGCAAATCCACAAAATACTCCTAATGCCTGCAACATCTTCAGACGACCCGGCAGAATGGGGCTTCGAATCGCAGCGGCAGGGTCCAAGAGTTTCCCTTCCATTCACTTAGCGGAGCGTGTGTAAAACGAATAACCCTGCTAATAACACGAGTAGGGGAACCCAGAAGTGGACGTCGCTCGCAATCAAACGGAAAGAAAGTTCGGAGCGCGTTCTTGCATCGTCGTCTTTTTTCATTTTCAGGGCTTGTCCCCGGCTCCTTCAATCCGCTGATAACGTCTGCATGTCAGCCCGTGATCTCCTGTGAGCGGCTTGTGGAAAACTTCCGGGACAGAGTCTCCAACTATCCTACTCGTACCGAAAGCTTACAAGGTAGCCGCCTTAGACGCGCTAAACAAGTTCTGAGAAATGATATCTGGGACGGGTAGGTCATTCGCAGCCGTAGGCGAGCCACAGCCGGGAGAGGCTCGCCGCAATGCGCTGCTCGCAGTTGAACGCGACGAGATAATCGAGCGCGGAAGCGACGACATTTTGGCGAAGCACAACGGAACGCAACGGGCTGCGATTTTCACCGATCTGAAATGCCCAGCCTTTTCAAGTAATACGGGAATTCAAATGGGCCATTCGGTCAGAACGAGTGCGCGCTGCACACGTCCACGGTTCCCCAAAGCATTGCGCGCTCCGATGCGGCATAGTTCGTGGCAAGTTCAGGCTCTGGCTCTCCAAAGCTTCGCAGCACGACAACACCGTCGTCGGCCGCCGCGTGGTGCACGGCCCGCGAAAGCCGGCTGCGGTATGACGGTTCGGCACCGTCCAAGATATTCGAGAGCGAGAATGCGTCGAAGGAGCTGGCGGTACATGACTCCAAGTAGGAGGCGGCGTCCGCCAATACGAACTGAAGGCGGGCCATTTTGGGATGGGGCGCCTCGTCAGTTTCACCCAGAAGGAGCGCCCGAAGATAGGGGTTCGAGACGTTGGGGTGCCTGGCGAAGCCCCTCTCCATCCGCCTTCGAAGAACCGCGCCGAATTTCGACGGCAAGAATGAAATAAATCTAGGTGCGTACACGGCGTGCAAAATGGCAGGCGACATGAGCAGGTCAAAGCTCGTGCGAAATCGCCGCGTGTCGAGACATGTTCGCCAGAACGCGACTTGTTCTGTAACGTTGGAGAGAGCGAGAAATGCACGAATGACGCCGACGCGCCAGCCCACCAGCGGCATAAAAGTCCGTGCAAAAGCCATGGTTCGCTCGGCATCGCCGACTTCTGCGGGACCACCTAGGACGCGGCGCTCCGCGTACGCGAGTTGCACGGGGTTAATGTCACAAGCCACCACGTCATGGTCATCGCAGAGCCGCGCTGCTGTGCATCCGGCAGAGGCAATGCAAAAAACGCGGCCTTTGCCTTGGAACGCCGCTCGCTCAATCTCCGCGTCTTCGTACATACGCCCAAAGAGCAGGCGGTGCGGGCCGCTCAACGAATCGAGGCGTCCGGCCAGCCACGCTGTTTCCGTCTTCACAGTTGGCGTCCAGGAAGGGCACCGCACACCCAGACCAGCACCAGGAAAGCGATGTTCTTGATAACCATACCGGCAGGCTCGTGGATGATGCGCCGGGCCCATAGCAATCCGTTCGCATTGAGCACGACGAGCAAGGCGGTCTGCGTGATCGCACATAACCCCGGTGTGATTCCGGCGATCACCCACGCGGCGAGTGCGACTTCCACGGTCCCGAGCACCTTGAGGAAAGTCGTTCCGATCCGAGGGCCCAGCCGGGGCACCGCGGCAACTACATCGACTTGCGATTTCACGCGGCCCAGAATCTTGCACCACAGTCCCTCGTACAGCCAGACCGCCGCGACGCTCGCGCGCACGATGACTAACGGCGGGAACGCGATCGCGATGCTGTGCACGAAAGACCTCCCTAGAGGTGGTACCGTGATCGAAGGGATTCAGCGACAAACGAGCGCACCGCAAGATTTCCGGATCGAAGTTCGGCGCAGACGCCGCGGAGAATGTGCCGGTGGAGCTGGCGAACCAGGAGCGCTTCCAAAGCGCGCCCTAGATGGCGGGGACGCAGGTATGCCTGGTAGTTCGTGGTCAGGACCACGTCGGTCGCATCACCGCTGGGACAAAATTCGTAGGATCCGCCAAGCGTGAGGACGCAATCCTCGATGCCCAATCGCTGCTCAATCACCTCGAATTCCAGGAAATGAGGCGGCGCGACTCTCGTGATGCGTTTCACTATTTCCCCTCCCTCGTATACGCATCGCACCGTTGCTCCAACGAGCGTCTTGGCGCCTTCGGATCGGACTGGGTGGGGCAGCAACGCGCGAAGAAGAAACGGAGGCCGTCCGGGAACTTCCTCATATAACATGACGTGATTCCAGACAGATTCCGGGCTGGCGTCAAAGCGAACTCGCGTTGCAACCGCTTCATGCATCGCGTTGCGCGCGAACAACCAACTCACGAGGCGATACCAAGCTCTTAGATGCTTGTTCGGCCAAAGTGTTGTCGGCATCGGCCCTGTCGGCTGCAATTCAGTGTTCCGGTCGCGAATCATTCCACATTCCCTTGCCGAAAGCTCAGCGGAGACTGACCTAACCAGCCCCGGAAAACCAGAATCGTCGCGCTTAGACCTCTGGATTCAGGCTATAAAGACTCTGCCTGCCGTTTTTGGACGTGGCTTGAGCGCCCGACGGCGCCACCTTCGCCAGTTGCCATTGCCGTGAACTCCGACAGCTAGCGCGAGGCGGGTCCCTCTTCGGACTACGATCCCCTATGCGACGTGATTCCTGCCAGCACTTTGGCGTTTACCGTGCCACCGAACGCCCCGGCAAGCGCACCCAGGAACGCTGGAACGATGTAGATATTGGCAACCATCACGGACTCAAACCAATGGCCTAGCACCGCCGGCCCGAGCCACGCGCCCACCCACGCAATCATCCACTGTCCCAAGCACCCATCGATCCCCTCGAACAAGCGATAACGGAAACCCCAGTGAATGATCGCGCCAGCAATTCCACTGAGGATCAGTAAGACTAAAAAAGAAGCAAAAGACATTCCAATCAATGGAGCACCCATAGGAACCTCCTCTGTGTCGTTCAACTAACCGGACTGATGTCACCGAATAGAGACTCGATATAACGCGGACGCCCATTTTCGCGAAGGAATCCGGCGCGAACGGGGCCGCTTTCGGCAGACCAAAAATGAAAAATGCCACGAACTTTTCGCAGTTCGGGGCTTTTCAGCAAGCCAACAAAGGCACGTGTTCCCCAGATTTGATCCATACGGTCGAGCAGAACTTCCGCCATCGATGAGGTTGATCCATTTTGGTTGCACTCTCACCCGATCCGCTGGAAATGACTTCCGGAAATTCGATGTTGGACGTTTTACCTAGTTCGACGTAGACCGAGACGAACCTACACTCTTCGTGGCTCGGCCTCCTGCCCACGCAATTGCGGCGCTGAGTTCGTCGTATCCGAAGCTCTTCACTTCAGCCTGAATGAAAAGTTCCGCAATGCTGGGCGCCAGGCTGGCCAGCCTGGTATCCGCTGCAAGCGCGATCCTCCTGACCTTGCGATGATGGTCGCGCACGAATCGCACGTGGCGAAGAAAACTGCCTAGATTTTCCCATCCCGGAAATTCACGGGCGTGAATCACCAGTCCTTGAAGGTCTCCGTGCGCCTCGATCCACGCATCGGCGGTGAAGGCGAGCGCATCGAAATCTTGCGCGCGCAGGGCTTGCTTGACCTCGACCACAATTACGCCGGATTCAGGCAGAAGACGGTGAGAAACGGCGGCGCCTTCTGGAAGCGAGCGCAGCCAGGCGACGGCTTCGTCAAACTCCTTATTACCGAACATCCGCACGGGACAAGGCATGAAGAAGCCGGCCAGCCGCGTCGATTCTCGAATCCAGGCCACATCCGTGACGACAGCGCAGCCGTCGAAAAGCCGCATCGAATGAAGGCCGATATTTGCGTCCGCCCACGCTGCGGACGGGGTGAAACCCTCGAATTCAGGCCCAAACTGATATAGGAATCGAACTCGACGCCCCTCACGACGCGCTTCCTCGAGAAGCGGCACGAACACTCGCTCGTAATCTTCCTTCGTGATCGTTCCAATGGCCTTGGCGCCATCAATTCCACTGGGGAGATCTTTGAGTCTCTCGATCATTGAGTCCTCCTACTCATCGTGCGAGCGTCGAGTCGCGTCACCCGGTCCGATTCAGCGAGATGCGTGGATTCGGCCGTTATCGTCAACGGGTGGGCTGGCAACAAATACGAGGGAAGCCAGGAAGACCAAGATCCCCAGGGCGATAAGTGAAGCAGCGACAAAGGCGAACAGGACGAAAGAGAGGGGATGGAACCATAAGAGGCTGACGATTTCGGCCCCTAGCCCCAAAACGATCAGACCGCTCGCGATGCGCAACAGCCTCTGCATTCCAAGTGCGCTGAGTTTCATTGGACAGGCCTCCACATTTTCAAATGATCTACCTGGGCGGCGTTGTGAACCGTGTCGTGGCAGCCGCTCGAAATGCACGACAATTGATTGGACGTCAGTGAACTCATCATCGACACATGGACAGGGTTCTCCTCGAAACTCCTCGCGCCCTCGTGGCAGTGGAGGCATTGCGCGTTTTTGAACCCGCCCGGAATCGTAATCGGCTTCGGTGGCGTGCTCACATATTGCATGTAAATGCGAGTCAGGCCCTTTAGTTTGTCCTTCATAGGGCCGTAGATCGTGTAGTCGGTATGGCAGGCATAGCAGGCCATGGCGGGCGGCACGCGATGATTTTGGAAGTGCTGTGCTGGAATATATGTCGCATCGTCCACGTAGAGACTTTTCCCATAATTTTCCATGGCGTGGCACGAAATGCAAAATTGCGTCTGTTCGGAGCGCTGCATGTGGAGGTTCATTCCACCGACGATGCACAGCGCCGGAAGCACGCAGAGTCCGATGAAGGCCAAGATTTTCCACCCTGCGCCCGTTGTCGCGGAGGGCCGGATAAAAAAGATGCCTGCGAGGATTATGCTGACAACAATTTGAACGATGAGAATCCCAGTCACGATTCCCCCCGGCTGCCGCCCCCATCAACCGAGGCGGCGGAGATCCAACATTGTTGCGATGTTGCGCTATTTCTTCTTCGCGAGCTTTCGAATGTAAACCACAAAGCCCTTGATTGCCGCTCCCGTCGAGCTCTTCTGATCTGCGGGCATCTTGTTTCTGCCTTTTGCCATCAATTCGACAAGCTGTTCGTCTGTCTCCTTGTGTACTTCGGGCGAGGCAAAATCGCGTGCTCCCAACTTCTTGCCCACCAGCGTATTCCCAGCGCCGTCGGCCGCTTGACACACGACGTACTTTGCTTTTTAGATACTCGCCGCGTCGCGTTGCGCCCGCATCGGAGAAGTGAACAGCAATGTGCGCGACAAGATAGAATGCCGCCAGATCCTAGGCAACGCAGCAGTAGCTAGTTGCTCAACTCACGTCGAAAGCCTCAATGCACTACATCCTCGTACAACAATTGGCTGTTTTTAACTGTGACCTCCGTCACATCGCGGGGTCTATGCTCTGTTTATGCCGGCGTGCCTCTGTTTTGATCTGTTTTCTAACGGCACCGCCAATCGTCGCAGGGCGTTCCAGTCTTGCACGACGATACTCGAGCCCTTCCAATCCAGTATTCGTCTTTTGCTGAGGCCAGAAAAAAGGCGACTCGCCGTTTCGCGGGTAATTCCGATCATCTGCGCAATGCTTTCGCGCGTGCACCCGGGCAGTCGGATGCACGCTCCATTGTTTTCCTTGTCCGCGCAAAATCCGAAGAGGAAAGCGGATCTAGTCGGAAGTCGTCTCCGAGCGCCCACAAACAACTCTTTTGAGGGCGCGTCGGGCCGACTCTTGGGCATGCGAATTCTCAAAGATTCTGCAATGTAAAATGAGAGGTTATCCCATGATGATTTCAGTGCCTCGGGGAAGCCGACGGTGGTGCGGCCGTCGCAGCCGGTTCCGCTTTCGCCGCCGGAGCGGGCGAAGATGAACTTTAGACCGGCGGTGTCGCTGTAGAGGCGGCCTATTTCCCTCCGAGACTGCTCACATAGGAAACCAGGGCTTTCATATCGGCATCATTCACAGTCAGCGGGACCATGCCGGCAGCTTTCATTTTGGCGGTGGGCGCCTTTAGGACAGCTGTCAATTTAGCGGGCGGATATTGCTTGGAAGAATGGGTCAGCGCGGGCCCAGAGCCACCGGCGCCTGCATCTCCGTGGCACCCGCTGCAGCCTTGGGAATCATAAATGCTCTTCCCGCGGGCTGCGGTCGCGTTGTCCGCCGAAGTTCCGCTTGTTGCTTTCGATGGGGTGGATGCCGCGGAAGGGGCCGCCGAGGTTCGGCCGATGCTGCTCACGTAGGACGCCAGAGCTTCCATATCAGCATCATTTACAGTCAGCGGCACCATGCCGGCAGCTTTCATCTTGGCAGTGGGCGCTCTCAGAATTGCTGTGATGCCTTTCCGGACTGCTGCCATTTGAGCCGGCGAAAACTGATTGGGAATGTGATCCAGAGCCGGTCCAGTGCCGCCAACGCCGCCCTCGCCGTGACAGCCATTACATCCATGAGAATCAAAAATGCGCTTCCCCGGGGAGGCGGTTGCTTCGCCCGCCGAGTCTCCCGCGGGTGGTTTCGATGATGCGGCCGTTGCAGCCGGCTGCGTCGCTGCAGAGGTGGCCGAGGTCCCCCCGAGACTGCTGACGTAGGAAACCAGGGCTTTCATATCGGCATCATTCACGGTCAGCGGAACCATGCCGGCAGCTTTCATCTTCGCAGTGGGCGCCTTCAGGACGGCTATCAATTTAGCGGGCGGATATTGCTTGGAAGAATTAGTCAGCGCGGGCCCTGAGCCACCGGCGCCTGCATCTCCATGGCATCCACTGCAGTGTTGAGAATCGTAAATATCCTTCCCCTGAGCAATGGTTGCGCTGCTTGTCGGACTGCCAGCCGCCGCTTTCGCTGGTGCGGCCGCTGCAGCCGGTTCCGCTTTCGCCGCCGGAGCAGGCGAGGGCGAACCTGCAGCCGGCGGTGTCGCTGTAGAGGCGGCCGGTGTTCCTCCGAGACTGCTCACATAGGAAACCAGGGCTTTCATATCAGCATCATTCACGGTCAGCGGGACCATGCCGGCAGCTTTCATCTTGGCAGTGGGCGCTTTTAGGACGGCTGTCAATTTAGCGGGCGGATATTGCTTGGAGGAATGAGTCAGCGCGGGCCCAGAGCCACCGGCGCCTGCATCTCCGTGGCACCCGCTGCAGCCTTGGGAATCATAAATGGTCTTTCCCCGGGCGGTGGTCGCGCTGCCCGCCGAACTTCCAGCAGGCTCTTTCGATGCTGCGGCTGATGCAGTTGGTTCCGCTTTACTTGTCGAAGGTGAAGACGATCCGGGTGTGGGCGGGGCTGCTGCTTTGCCCGGAACCCACATTTTCAGGTGACTCACTTCGGACGCGTTGTGAATCATGTTGTGGCAAGAAAGACAAGATACCTGATTCGCGTTGAGCGAACCCATAATCGCAGTGTGGGTCGGATTTTCGTCAAAGGTGCGCATGCCCGCATGGCAGTGCAGGCATTGCGAGTTGCTGTACTTGCCGTCTAAATGGATTGTCTTGGGCGGCGTACTTATGTACTCCATATAAAGGTAACGTAGGCCTTTGAGCTTGTCCTTCACGGGGCCGTACATGGTGTAGTCGGTGTGGCACGTATAGCAGGCTTGGTGCGGCGGCACGAGATGGTTCTGAAAATGTTGCGCAGGGATGTAACTCGTATCCAGTACGTACAAGCTTTGTCCGTGAGTTTCCATGCTGTGGCAGGAAATGCAGTATGCCGTTTGTTTCGAACGCTGCATGTGAAACGACATGCCGGTGACGATGCATAGTGTCGGAAGAATGCATAGGCCTATGAACGCGAGGATCTTCCCCGTGGCTCCCACCGTGATTGCGGGACGCACGAGAAACACCACAGCCAGCACAATGGCCAACACGACCAATGCGATGAGAACGCCAATCTGCCCAAACACAATGCCTCCATGCCACGTGATCGCCGGAAACACGAACGAAACACCGGCGGGCGGTCTCCCAAAGTCCTTACTTTTTCCGGCCTAACTCCCGGACGTAAGACAAGCCGTCCTTAGACCCGCGAGCCCCTCAAGCTCTTCGCGAAATCTGGCACTCGGAACGGGAGCCTGCGAAAATCGATATTGATTGTTCCCCCTCGCAGCTCACCCACGGTTCTCGGCGGGCGGCGAAACTGCGAAGACCAGCGAAATGAGATAGGCCACAATACCCAGGCCTATAAAGGTGGCGCCAACGAAGATAAAGAGCACAAACGAAAGGGGATGAAACCACAGGAGACTCACAATTTCCACGAGCAGGCCGAGAATAATCAAGCCGCTCGAAACCTGCAGAAACCGCTTGATTCCGATCACACGGAGTTTCATTGGACCGGCCTCCGCATTTTCATTTGATTTACTTCGGATGCGACGTGAACCACATCGTGGTACCCGCTCAACGTGCACCGACAGATGACTCGAAAAACGGAGATATTTTGGCTTGGAATGAGAGCCAATACTGTCTCATAGCGCACACTTTGAGCCATCAAGCTATGTCAATGTGAATTTTCAGATTTGGACGAAGTTCCGTCCCCTGCTGTTGCAGTTGACCGCTGGGCACAACAAGTTGTCACGGAGTTCCGTGATTCTGAAGTTGTCCATACCTGAACGAGAACCATTCGACCCCGCAAGAGCCCCCAAAATACGAATGTGTTCCGATGTGAACAGATATCCATCCTGGTCTCTTTTATGATTCGGCCTGCGGAGGAGGTGAGGCGATTCAGCACACTTCCTCATGTGGAGGATCCAAAATGAGCACTCTATTGATTGTGCTACTCGTTGTGGTTTTGCTCGGGGGTGGGGGCTGGGGATATTCGCGCTGGGGTCGTAGGAACTAGAACGCTCTTGTGGTCAACAGTCGGAATGTAATCGCGGATCGCCAGTTCCTAACACGCCGAGTGACAAATGATCCGAGCCTGGAAAGACAAGGCATCGGCGAAGAGACCGGCGGGAAAATCCAACAGAAAATCGGCTATGTGCAAAAAGTCATCGAAAAGCCGTGAGCCGGCATTATTCGCGAAGTCGAGCCACGACGGCTCTTAGATTTGAGTCGAAGAATCAACGAAAGACTGGAGGCGGTTGATGAATCTAGCAGAGTTAAGCACAACACAAATATTGGTCATCGTTATCGGGATAGCTCTAGTGGTCGCTTTAGGCACAGCCATTTGGCTTTCTATTCGCAAACGACGGACGCTCAGACTGCGCAATCAATTTGGAGGCGCTGAATATACCCGCGCTGTGAAAGAAGGCGGAAGCAGGCAGAAAGCGGAAGCGGTGCTCGACGAGCGCGCACACCGCGTGGAGCGCTTGCACATCCGGCCGCTCGCTCCCGGCGATCGCGCGCGATTTGTTGAGTCCTGGGACAGAATCCAGGCGCGATTCGTTGACGGTCCAGGAAGTGCAATAACGGACGCCGACCGACTGGTGGGAGACGTGATGTCAACGCGTGGCTACCCGGTAGCCGACTTCGAACAGCGCGCGGCTGATATCTCCGTGGATCATCCACTCGTACTCGAGAATTATCGCGCGGCGCACCAAAGCGCGCTTCGTCAAACGAACGGGCAGGCCAGCACCGAAGACTTGCGCCAAGCTATGATTCATTACCGGACGCTTTTTGAAGAGCTGGTCGGAGAGCCAGAGATAGCACACGCCAAGTAACGGCCTCGCTCGATTGTGCGGCAGTTGTCCAGTTAAACGGCCAGCAGAGCCTCTGAGTGCGTTGGCGAAGCACAGATTTTGCCCCGGTCTGAAGCGAGTCGCCGGAAGCGCGTTGTCCTTCGCAAAAGATCCGGCGATGAAGACAACTACATGAGAAGAATTGCAGCCGCCAGCAGGTCATGGGCATCGGCGGTTTTATTCTTCCATCCATGCTTACGCCTTCGAACTCAGGCGGCCTTGAGCGCTTTGCTTTTGGACGCGATGCTCTCCATCAGATCGTTCCACGACTCGACGAATGATTTTGCTCCTTCGTCAAGAAGTTGGATGCCCAAGGCGTCGATATCAATGCCGGCTTTGGCGAACTTGGCCAGCACTTCGTTGCAGTGGCGGGCATCCGCGGTCATGATCTCGCCGATATCTCCATGATCGGCGAGAGCTTTCAACGTGGGCTCGGGCATCGTGTTTACTGTGAGGGGCGCGGCGAGCGCGCGTATATAAAGGATGTCGGAGGCCTTGGGGTCCTTGGTTCCTGTGCTGGCCCAGAGCAGGCGCTGGGAACGAGCGCCGGCGTTGAGGATGCGCTGCCAGCGCGGCGAATCGAGCAAAATGCGGTACTGCTCATAAGTTTTCCCTGCTATGGCAATGCCGAGTTGATTGTGCAGGATTTCCGGAGTTTGCTTCTCCACAGCAACGTCCCATCGGCTCACAAACAGCGACGCGACGGAGCCAACATCTGGATTTAGCCCGGCGACGATGCGCCGCTCGATGCCGCGCAGGTACGCCTCGGCGGCCGCGACGTATTGCGAACTGGAGAACAGGAGCGTCACGTTGACCGGCACTCCCATGTAGATCGCTTCCTCTATCGCGGGAAGGCCCTCCTTAGTACCCGGAATTTTGATGAAGAGATTGGGGCGTACTGCGCGAGCGTGGAGAGTGCTGGCCGCTGCGAGAGTGCGGGACGTGTCGTGTGCCAGCAGGGGTGAGACCTCTAAGGAGACCCAGCCGTCCACGCCGTTCGTCTGCTCGTGGATTGGCCGAAACAGGTCGGCAGCCTGCTGGAGGTCTTCCAGCGCCAACTCGAAGAACAGCGCCTCGCCCGACTTGCCTTCCTGCATTTTCTGGCGGATCGCGTTGTCGTAGTCGTGGCTGTTCTTGATTGCGTGGTCGAAGATTGTTGGATTCGAGGTGAGTCCCGTGACTGAGAACTCCTTGATGTAACTGCGGAGTGTGCCGCTGCTCAACAGACCGCGGGTGATATTATCGAGCCAGAGACTTTGTCCGATGTCGTGTAATTTTTGAGTTGCTCGCATCATTTCCCTCCTGAACGAAACTGCGAATCATTGATATGGCTGATCTGGCCGACGGCGATCCGCGCAGGCAGAGATACACCAGCGGCAGAGTTACTTTCCGGATGCCTTCTTGAGATCTGGGTTGTGCCAAGCTCCGTCGGGAGCGATGAGCGCGTTAGCCTCTTTCGGCCCCCAGCTGTGGCGCTTGTACGGGATGGCCCGGTGGTGCTTCGTAAGGACTGGATCGACCACGGCCCAGGCGGCCTCAACCGCGTCCTCACGAGTGAATAGCGCTCCGTCACCTGCCATGGCGTCACCCAGAAGCCGATCGTACGGCTCTTCCTCTCCCGGCTGTTCCTCGTGGAGGTAGAGCTCTCGTTGGTCTCCAACGAACTCCTCGCCTGGGAGCTTAATGCGAGCGGCGATGGCGACGGCCGAGCCGGGGGCGATCCGGAAGCGCAGATAGTTTGTGCGGCCAATTGCTGGCGCTGAATCGGCGAAGAGCCGCTGAGGGGGCGGCTTCAATACTACCAGGACCTCGGTTGCGTTTTCGGGGAGGTATTTGCCGGAGCGCAGGTACCACGGCACTCCATCCCAGCGCCACGAGTCGATGAAAAGCCGCAGGGCGCAGAAAGTCTCGACGTCGGATTTCTTCGCGACGTCTGGCTCGTTCCGGTAGCCAGCGTACTGGCCGCGCACGACGTCCTTGGATATCAGAGGGCGCATGGCCTCAAAGACTTTGGCTTTCTCGGTGTGCACGGATCCAAAGTCACGATCGGCCGGAGGTTCCATGGCAAGGAGCGCGACGATCTGGAAGAGGTGGTTCTCGATCACGTCGCGGAGACAGCCGGCGGTTTCGTAAAACGCGCCGCGACCCTTTACACCGAAACTCTCGGATAGAGTTATCTGTACGCTGGCCACGAAATTGCGATTCCAGATCGGCTCCAGGAAGGAATTGGCGAAACGGAAATAGAGAATGTTCATGATCGCCTCCTTCCCAAGGAAGTGGTCGATGCGGAAGATCGAGTCTTCCGGGAATACCGACCGAGCGACACGGTTGAGCTCCCGCGCGGAGGCCAGGTCGCGCCCGAAGGGCTTTTCGACGATGACGCGCGCATGCTTCGCCAGGTTCGCGGCACCCAGCCCTTTGATCACGGTCTCGAAGAGTGAGGGCGGGATGGCCAGGTAGTGCGCGGGGCGCCGAGCACTGCCCAGAGCCTTTTTTAGTGCGGTAAACGTGGCTGGGTCTTTGTAATCTCCACTTACATACTTGAATTGGGACAGAAGGCGGTGAAGGGCGCGTTTATCATCGATCCGGCCCGATCGCTTTATGCTTTCCGTCACGCGGTTGTGCAGACGCTGCAGACTCCACTTCGGAAATGCGACGCCGATAACGGGGACATTGAGAACGCCTCGTTTCACCATCGCGTAGAGCGCGGGAAAGATCATCTTGTTGGCAAGATCGCCGGTGACACCGAAAAGCACCAGGGCGTCCGAACGGGAGGCGGTCATCAGGCGGTTCTCTTTTTGGCGGCGGATTTCTCCTCGTGGCCGCCGAACTGGTAACGAAGCGCGGACAATACTTTATCGGCAAAGTCGGCCTCGCCGCGCGAACTGAAGCGTTCATACAGCGCGGTACTGAGGACGGAGGCGGGAACGGATTCGTCGATGGCCGCCTTGATCGTCCAACGTCCCTCGCCCGAGTCCGACACTCGACCGGCAAACTTGGCCAGATCGGGGCTATCGAGGAGCGAGGTAGCCGCCAAATCCAACAGCCAAGAGGCGATGACGCTGCCCCGACGCCACACCTCGGCGATGTCGGCCAGATTCAAGTCGTAGGCATAGTGCTCGGGGTCGCGCAACGGCGTGGTTTCCGCATCGACGGCGCTCTTCTGATTTCCGATGTTGGCGTGGCGCAGAATATTCAAGCCCTCCGCGTAAGAAGCCATCATGCCGTACTCAATACCGTTGTGAACCATCTTCACAAAATGGCCTGCGCCGGTCGGACCGCAGTGTAGGTAACCGTGCTCGGCCGTGCCTCCCACCTTCTCGCGACCTGGCGTGCGCGCAGCTTCCTCGATCCCCGGGGCCAAGGCGGCAAAAATGGGTTCGAGACCCCGGACGACGGCGTCATCGCCGCCGATCATGAGGCAGTATCCTCGCTTTGATCCCCAGACGCCGCCGCTGGTCCCGACGTCCACGTAGTGGATGCCTTTCGGGTTCAGTTCGGAAGCGCGGCGAATGTCATCGTGGTAGTAGGAATTGCCACCGTCAATGACGATGTCGCCCGATTCGAGGAGCGGAACGAGCGACTGCAACGTCGGATCGACCGCGGCCGCCGGCACCATTAGCCAGACGGCACGCGGTTTTTTTAACTTACCGGCAAAGTCTTTGAGCGTGGTCGCCCCGGCCGCCCCATCTTTGGCGAGTGCCTGCACGGCGTCAGTCTTGGTGTCGTAAACGGTGCAATGGTGGCCGGCCAGCATAAGACGCCGCACCATATTTGTTCCCATCCTGCCCAGTCCGATCATTCCCAGTTCCATGTCAGTCCTTTCGATTAGTTCTAGTGTTCCAGCGATTGTACTTCTCCATTCCCAGGAAGCGCCGCTTCGATGGCCACGGGTGGGGAGAAACCGCCCATCGCACGGATCTGGGGCACATTGTTACGCGCACTCGAGGAAAGCATCGCACTAGCGCGAGCAACAAACTGTTCCGTTTTGGTCTCTTTCGACGAGCGCCCTCACGCCACGTTCGCGAGTGGAAATTGAACTACTCTCCGTTCCATTGACGACATACTTATCGTAATCCACTGACAAGGTTTCCTTGCCAAACATCCTGACGGCTGAAACTGCTTCTTCTCTCGAGAGAAGCCAGAAGCCGTCGATCTTCTGATAGTCCCGCACAAAATCTACCCGCTTGACCCAAAACGACGGACTCTTGGCAAGATGACCGGTGATTTTTACGACCGCAAAGTCCTGGTTATCGATCCACATCTTTCCTTCGAAGAGATCCCTTTCCCTGCGCTTCGGAACGAGATGAACTACTGAGCAGTCAGAGCTTCCGATTTTATCGATCCCAATTGCTTCAAGGGTGTAGTTGTCCGGATTGATCAGGCTGTCAGGGTCTTTGTTGATTTGCAGCCTGTTTTTTTCATTCTTCATGAGCCGCTGAAATACGTGGTGGCGTACGAATCCCGAACCATTTCCAGAGGTGCTTGTGAAGGTCTCCGTTTTTGGCGCTTTGTAATCCACGACTACAACCTCTTCGGCGATCACCTTTTCTTTCCCGTTTTCTACCTTATATGTGCGGATCACCGAGAGCCGGTCGAGATGAGTTTCTTGCCAATGGTGGCGCGCGATCAATCTGGAAAAAAGTTCAGCCGTGCTGTATTGCTCTCCGGCGGACGAATTGAGAGGAGCCGTAGCCGCCGTTGGCTTGCCGGCGGTCGCATGCGTATATAGGGCTAGACCTCCGATTGACGCCGCTCCCAAGAGGGATACGCCGATGCACTTCCACACGAACCCGAACACAGATCTCATACGGAGCGAACTCCTCCATCCTTATTCAAACCCAATTTTTGTTCTTATGTCCCCCCAGAAGTAGAAAACTACAGCAGCAGCGGCGAACAACGCTACGACGATTGACAATAAGACGGGGTGCCCGTACTTCGCGAAAAAAGCGATGATTTGCCGTCCGTAACGCTCCGCCAGGTAAGCGAGGACCATGTATCTGGAGATTCGGCCGAGCGTGAGCGCCAGCAGATATTTTCCTAATGGATATTGCATAGCGCCGGCTGCGAAATGAAACGGAACTATGGGCACAGGCGGCGCCAGCAAAGCAGGGATGGCAATGGAGCCGAATCCCCACCGCCCGAAAATCTCGCACACTTTGTCCACTTTCT
The DNA here is from genome assembly GCA_963831955.1 of uncultured Acidobacteriota bacterium. GTDB lineage: Bacteria > Acidobacteriota > Terriglobia > Acidiferrales > UBA7541 > Palsa-147. The sequence continues at coordinate 243,904 of CAWHSG010000001.1, forward strand.
GGCGCGAGAACCTGCGGTCGAGCGCTTCTTTCCCGCCGTTGCGGGCAATCCGGTAGGTGACAAAGCCCCCAATTACCGAACCCGCCGTCGCCATCAAGCCGTAGTAAATCCACAGATGCTCCACGCGCGCGGACAAAACAATCGTGGCCAAATCCATGGTGCCCGGAAGTGGAATGACCGAATTGTCCAGTAGCCCCAGGGGAATCAGACCCACGCCGCCGAGGTGATAGAGCCAGAGTTGCACGCTTCGTGCCGCCTTTGGCAGTGCTGCAATTACTTCGCCGCTGATCATCTCCAACATTATTTCTTCATTTCGAGAGACCCGCGCTGTTCGAAGTGCAGTATGTACGGAAGCCGGTCGAAATCGATGGTCACGATGTCGGCTCCTTGAGCTTGCGATAGCGCCGGATCAAGGTGTTTGTCGAGCTATCGTGCTGAAGCTGGGATTCGCCGTGACTCTCGAGTTCGGGGATGATGCGCTGGGCAAGTACCTTCCCCAATTCGACTCCCCACTGGTCGAATGAATCAATCTGCCAGATCGCACCCTGAGTGAAGACGCTGTGTTCGTATAGTGCGACGAGTTTCCCGAGGGTTGCCGGGGTCAGGCGTTCCAGGAGGATGGTGTTGGACGGGCGGTTGCCCTCAAACGTGCGGTGTGGAACCAGCCAGGCGGGCGAGCCTTCCGCTTCTACTTCCTGAGATGTTTTGCCAAATGCGAGCGCTTCCGCCTGGGCGAAAACGTTGGCCAAGAGGATGTCGTGGTGCCTGCCGAGAGGGTTCAGCGGCTGGGCGAAGGCAATGAAGTCGCAGGGAATGAGCTTGGTCCCCTGATGTATTAGTTGGTAGAAGGAATGCTGGCCGTTGGTGCCCGGCTCCCCCCAATAAATTGGCCCGGTCTGGTAGTTGACCTCCGCTCCATCAAGCGTGACGTGCTTGCCGTTGCTCTCCATCGTCAATTGCTGGAGGTAAGCCGGGAAGCGCTTTAAATACTGCTCATATGGCAGTACCGCTACGGTCTGCGCGCCGAAGAAGTTGTTGTACCAGAAGCCCAGGAGGCCCAGCAGCACCGGCAAGTTGCGTTCGAAAGGGGCCGTGCGGAAATGCTCGTCCATTTCATGAAATCCGCCGAGCATGGCGCGGAAATTTTCTGGACCGATGGCGATCATCGTCGAGAGGCCGATCGCTGAGTCCATCGAGTATCGGCCCCCGACCCAATCCCAAAACTCGAACATGTTCGCGGTGTCTATGCCGAACTTCGCGACTTCCGCGGCATTTGTCGAGACGGCGACGAAATGTTTGGCGACAGCGGCAGGATCCTTCAAAAACTTGAGGGCCCAGTCGCGGGCCGTGTGCGCGTTGGTCATCGTCTCGAGGGTGGTAAAAGTCTTGGATGAGATGATGAACAGCGTCTCCTCTGCATCTAGGTCGCGTGTGGCCTCGGCGAAATCGGTACCGTCAACGTTGGAGACGAAGCGAAACGTGAGCTCGCGCTGGCTGTAATGCCGCAGTGCCTCGTACGCCATTACCGGTCCGAGATCAGACCCACCGATGCCGACATTGATGACGTTGCGGATCGGTTTCCCGGTGTGGCCTTTCCACTTCCCGCTGCGCACGCGATTGCAAAAGTCAGCCATCTTGTCGAGCACGGCGAGCACCTGGGGCACCACGTCTTCGCCATCCTCGATGATGGATTGCCCTTTGGGGGCGCGCAGGGCGACGTGCAGCACGGCGCGCTTCTCGGTGACGTTGATTTTGTCGCCGCGAAACATGGCGTCGAGACGAGACCGCAGTCCGGATTCCTCGGCGAGTTGCAGGAGGAGCTTCACCGTTTCGTCGGTGATTCGGTTCTTTGAGTAATCGAAGTAGATGCCGACAGCTTCGACGGTCAGACGCTCACCGCGTTTGGGGTCTTCCGCGAACAGCTTCCGAAGATGCAACTCCCGGACCTTGGTGAAATGGGTTTCGAGAGCCTTCCATGCCACGCGTTGAGTGAGAGCTGCGGAGGTCGCTGTCATGTTCATTCCTTTTCGATGTCCGTTTGGCCTCCGGAAGTCACTTCGCCAGCACTTTGCCAATGGATTTCAACTCGCGCCGGCGTTTCGCGGTGGTCTTCGGATATGCCATATTAAGGTCATTGAGCGCATTAATCACGATCCTTGAAACGATCAACCGGGCATTCTCCTTATCATCTGCGGGAATCACGTACCAGGGCGCGACGCGGGTGCTTGTTGCGTGCAGGCAAGCCTCGAAAGCCTTCGTATATTGCTTCCAGTATTTCCTCTCGTGAACGTCAGCGAGGCTGAATTTCCAGTTTTTGTCGGGCTCGTCGATGCGCTCGAGGAATCGCTTTCGTTGCTCGTTCTTCGACAGGTGGAGGAAGAACTTGACGATTCGCGTTCCGTTACGGTGAAGATGCGCCTCCAGGTCCACGATGGAACGATAGCGCTCCTTCCAAATATTTTTATCGTCGCGCAACACTTCCGGAAGCCCCTCGTTGCGGAGAATCTCGGGATGCACGCGAACGACGAGCACCTCCTCATAGTAAGAACGATTAAAGATGCCGATCCGCCCGCGTTCGGGAAGGCGGCAGGTCGTGCGCCAGAGGAAATCATGTTTCAGCTCTTCGGCACTCGGCTGTTTGAAGCCGAAGACCTCGCAGCCTTCCGGATTGACTCCGGACATGACGTGACGGATGGAACCATCTTTGCCGGCAGCGTCCAACGCCTGAAAAATCAGCAGCAATGCATAGTGGTCGGACGCGTAGTGAAGGCGTTGCAGCGAGCTCAGTTCCTCGACGTGTTTTTCCAGGAGTTTCTGATAGTGCTTCTTCGACTTGTAAAAGGGCTTTACGAGTGTCGGCCACTCCTTCAGTTTGATTTTTTCCTTTGGCCCAACGCGGAAATCCTTTGCATTGATTTTCATCTTCGTCCCTTCTGCCATATCCGCCGCGTGCTGCGCGTCTCGTTATTTATGGGGTTCATTTTTCACGGCTTCCCGCTTCGCTTTCTCCCATTCCTCGACTTCTCGCACGTCTTCGCGCCCCAGCTCCTCGTAGAGTTCATGGACTCGCTTGACGATGTGTAGATTCAAATCGGACGGTGGCTCGGCCTTGGCCTTGGGCTTCGGCTCAGCTTTGGCTTGCGGTTCAGGCTCGGCTTTTATTTCAGTTTTGGGCTCAGTTTTGAGTTCAGGCTTCGTTTCGGCTTTGGCTTCAGGCTTCGGCTCCGCTTTAGCGTCTGACTTTGACTCCGCCTTGATTTCGGTCTTGGGCTCAGCTTTGGCCTCAGGCGCCGGCTCCGCTTTAGCTTTAGCTTCAGGCTTTGGCTCAGCTTTAGCTTCAGGTTTCGGCTCGGCCTTTGGTTTGTCTTTCTGAATCTCCCGCTCCGCCTTCTCCCAGTCCTGAACTGCTGCACCGTCCTTGCGGGCTCGCTGCTCGTAAAGTTCATAGGCTCGCTTGGCGATCTGCGGCGTCAAATCGGCTGGCGGCTCGGCTTTGGCTTCGGGCTTTGTTTCAGCTTTGGCTTCCGTCTTCGGTTCGACCTTGGCTTTGGCTTTTGGCTCGTCTTTAGCTTCCGATTTCGACTCGGTCTTGGCGTCGGGGTTCGCCAGGGATTTGGCTTGCGGCTTGGACTCAGCTTTGACGGGATCAAGAATCTTATAGGCGAGCAACTTCACGCGGTCGGTCGCAAGGGCGCAAATGATCGCATAGCCCCAAACGAACCCTGCCCAGCCCCAGCCGAGGGGTGTCATAAACAGCCCATAGACCGCGATCAGAGTCGCCACAATTTGAGTGCCGAGTACCGCCATCCAGAGAATCCGCGCGGGGCGTATGGACCAGAACGGGCCGCGCGTGCGCGTCAAGAAAATCGTCAGATGTCCGGCGATGGAAAGCTTCAGATACATCAGCGTTTGGACGTGCCCGTGATCGAAGTGAAATACGCGTTCGCCCAGATAGAAAAGACCGAACGCGGCTGCGACCCCGATGACGCCCAGCACGGTCGAGATTCCCAGCACCAGGCGCATGTTCCAGGCCTCGGGTTTATCCGAGTAATGAACATTGTCATAGGCGATGGATAGTATGGCTCCGTCATTTAGCACGGCGATCATCACGATCATCACCGCTGTTACGGGGTAGAAGTTGAAAACCAGGATCGCCAGCGTCATGAAGAACAGCACGCGTAGCGTTTCGGCGATGCGGTAAATGGCGTAACTGTTCATCCGCTGGAAAATGCAGCGGCTCTCTTTGATCGCGTCGATGATTACGGATAGGCCGGGCGCCAGCAGCACGATGGACGCAGCCGCGCGGGCCGCATCTTGCGCGCCGGAAACCGCGATGCCGCAGTCTGCTTTCTTCAGCGCGGGTGCGTCGTTCACTCCATCGCCGGTCATTCCGACCATGTGGCCGTGCTTCTGCAGGATATCGACAATGTTGTACTTGTCTTCCGGGAATACTTGGGCGAAGCCGTCCGCTTTTTCGATGGACTCCGCCAACTGCGGCGACTTTAGATTCTTCGAATCGCGCAATACGGTGGCATCCAGAATGTTCGTGCCCATCCCCAGTTGTCGGGCAGTTTCCTCGGCAATGGCCAGCTGGTCGCCGGTGACCATTTTGACTTTCACACCCATGTGCTCGGCGCTCGCGATGGTTGCTTTAGCCTGCTCGCGGGGCGGATCGAACATGGGCAACACGCCTACGAACTGCCAATTATTTTCCTGATCCGCTCGAGCCACGCCCAAAGACCGGAAGCCGCGCCCTGCGAATTCATTGACGGCTTTTTCGACGGCGGGCTTTACCTCGCCGGCGTTGGCCGACATTTTCAGAATTACCTGCGGCGCGCCTTTGGCCACGAAGAACTGTTTTCCATCCGCGCCTTTTACGGTTGCTTCGGTGCGCTTGTGCACCGAGTCGAACGGCACGAAATGGAGTACCTGATAACTCTTCAAAGCCTTATCGTCCTTCACGCCGCCGATCACGGCCAGGTCAATGGTGTCCTTATCCTCGGCGCGCGAAGCCAGTGCTGCCCAGAGAATGATGTGGTCGGCGGGGGTCCCGCTGATGCAGAAGGGATCGCCCAGCGTCAGCTTGTTTCGAGTCAGGGTGCCGGTTTTGTCCGAGCACAGCACATCCACGCCAGCCAGTTCCTCAATCGCCGACAGTTTGGTCACAATCGCCTGCTTTTTTGCCAGCAGACGCGCGCCGACTGCCATGGTCACGGATAGAACAGTGGGCATTGCCACAGGGATCGCCGCCACCAGAAGCACCAGGGCGAATTCCAAGGTGCTGAGGATCGGGTCATGGCGGAATAGCGCCACGGTAACAATCACGCCCACTAGCGCTACTGCGAGAATAATCAGGTAATCGCCAATCTTCAGCACCGCACGCTGAAAATGGCTGACGGTAGTTGCCTGCTGCACCAGTTGCGCGGTTTTGCCGAAGAAGGTGTTCGCGCCCGTGGCATACACCATCGCGTTGGCTTCGCCCCGCTTGATAATGGACCCCGAAAACACCGCACCGCCCGATTTGGTGGTGACGGGCAAGGATTCGCCGGTTAACGCGGACTGATCCACTTGCACCGGATCGCCCGCCAACAAGCGCGCATCCGCCGGCACGATGTCCCCTAGTCGCAGACGGATGACGTCGCCAGGCACCAGTTCGGATACATTCGGATTGACCCACTTCCCATCGCGTTTCACCGTGGACTTAGTCGCCAGTTTGGCTCGCAACGCGGCAATTTCGTTGCCCGCCTGATGTTCCTCCCAAAATGCGACCACCGCGTTGGAGAAAAGCAGAAAGAGAATGATGAAGAAATCCAGCCAGTGCCGGACAACTCCGGACAGAATGACGGCGGCTTCAATCATCCACGGGATAGGGCCCCAGAAGTAGCTGAGGAACTTCAGGAACGCATTGGTTTTCTTTTCTTCAATTTTGTTGGGGCCGTATTGCGTCAGCCGTTTCTTCGCCTCGGCATCACTGAGGCCGTCCGGCGACGAACTCAATTTTTTCTCCACTTCCGGCAGGGGCAGGGTTTTCAGCTCGTCTTTCGGGTCGGCCGCATTGGGCTTGGACGCCGTCTTCGGATCGGAAGCCTTGGGCTTCGCCTGCGGCTTCGAGTCGGGAGCCTTGGGCGGTTCGGCAATGGCTTTCATACTGGATATCCTTTCTGTTCTTGTGAATTCCACCTAGCCTCAGTCCGGCGGCATCTTGAAATACCGGCGGACCGGCGCTGTCGAAGAAGTCTCATCTACGGTTCTAAGTTTCTAAAGTCGGACCCGCTACACCTTTGCTTTCAGCGAATCGGCGATGCCTCCCGCCGGCAAGACATCCGGCAAGTCAAGGCGTGCCACGCCGATCCGGTTGTCGGCCATGCCGTAATAGACGTCGAAGCGATCCGGTGAGCCAAGATCGTCGCGACGGTCGATGCCAGTCGGAAATACGACGTTGGCGACTGTCCCGCGGCGTTCTTGCGGCGACGTTGGCGTCAACACTGGCTCCGCCGAACGATAGCGGATCACCTGCGGATGTTCTTTCGAAAGCACCATCACACCGGCCGAGTAGCGCAATGGATGTGTGCCCTTGCTCGGATTCACCGTTTCGCTCACGCCGTGGTAAATGATCAGCCAGCCGTGCCGGGTTAGCACCGGCGGAGTGCCGCCGCCGATTTTGAGCCGCTCCCAGGGCGACACAGGAGTCGCCAACCGATGATGCGAGGCAAACTTGCCGAAGCGATTTGGTTCGCGTCCTTCCAATTTCATCGGGCAGTAAGAAATCCAGATGCTTTCCCGATCGAGATCCACTTGACGAGAACTGGGATGGCGGGCGATTTCCTCCGGACGCGTGCCGGGAAGAAGAGGCCGGTGGAGGATGGCCAGTTCGGGCTTGGAGGATGGACTAGGAATAGCGACGGGAAAAAGGCTGGCATCCTTGTCATCCACGTCGCCGAAATCGATGCTGTGGTACGGACCAAAAGTGGCGAGCCCCAGACGCTTCCAGTGGAAGAGGTCCTCCGATGCCGCCAATGCGATCCGCGGTCCGTGAGGCGAAAATGCGGTGTACGTCATGATGTAGCGCTGGAGAGGCTCCACGAAAGAGATCCGCGGATCCTCGCAACCACCGCTGCCATCGGGCCGCCGCTCATACTCGGCTTCCGGTTCGAGCGCGATGCCCAGCCGCTCAACCCCTGCCGGATCTCCGGCGTCATCGAATCGTACTCGCGCGATGCCAATGCGCGAGTAATTCTCGTGCGCGACGATCCGAGGAAAGAGGTAGAGCTCGCCGTCTGGGCCGCGAGCGGCAGCCGGATTCAGGACGCCCTCGGCCTCTTGAGGATTACCTGGCTCGGGCTCCATCACCATTCCCAGGCGCTGCAACTTAAATCCACTTATCAAACTTCCTAGATGGGTCGCACTCATTGGGCGCCATTCAAACAAGCGATGATCGCTTCGGTAACCGGCTTAGTCTCGCTGGGACCTCGAACTGGGATGGAATCGACGCCTGCGGCTTCAGCCGGATAGTCGTTCCCGCCAACGAATAAGGCATCGCCAATGAAAATCATTTCTTTCAATGAAATGCCCAGGAGGTCTCGCAGTTTTCTGATTCCGTATGCTTTGTCGATCCCGGGCTTGGTTACATCAACCGACGTCGCGCCTCCCAGGCGCACGGAAAACCCCGGAATCAAAGGATCGAGAATGGCTTTGATCTTCTTGCGCTTGGCGTAATCGGAGTCCCACTTCTTTTTTTCTTCTAACGGAGCCTTTTGGCCTAATGCCGAAAATGTGATTTGGCTTCCCCGGTCTTCGATGACCTCTCCCCAAACCTTCTTGACTTTGAAGCCCGCTGTCTTAACTGCCTGCTTTAAAGAGCTGATGATTTTCTTTTTTTCGCCCACGGTGAAATCTTCCGAATAAATCTTTTTCCACGCTCCCGTGTACTTGAAAAACTTTGTCCCACATGTAGGGAGGAGAGATAGATTCGCCAGACGTTTGTCATCGGGGAGATTCGACAACAGCTGTTTTTCGAACTGTGGCCAATCGCCGCCGGAAATCACGGCTACTTTGACGACACCGAGAAGGTCATGCAGGAGTCCCGCCATCTTGGAATCAAGAGCTGATTTACTTTCGGCAAGTGTGCCGTCCAGATCAAAAACAATTAGCTTTTTCACGATCCTTCCACCTCCGAACTCTAGCGATCGCAATCAAAGGTTTCAGCGTTACCGGCCATCCGGCTGTCACCCGTCGAAGCTATTCCGGTATGCCAATCTCCAATAAGGTGACTGCGCTGCACGGTCGAAATGCACACACTCCAACCGCAGCCGGCAATAGCAATACGTCGCCTTTTCCGATGGCATCAGTAGCTCCGTCGTGCTCGAGCTGACCCGCGCCCTCGATACACACCAGCACGCGAGGCACGCCGACGTCGCCTACCATAAACGGCGATTGTCCACGCCAGCGCCACAACAAGAAGTGTTCGCAATCAAAGAGTCTCTCGCGCGCTACCGGCTGGGTTGCGTGCACCACGGGCGCGACCAGACCGGCCGCGCTGTCCGCAAAATTGATGCAAGCAAGCGCCTTGTCGATTTGGAGTGCCCGCGGTTGGCCTGTTTTGGCATCAACGTGACCCCAGTCGTACAGGCGAAATGTCACATCGCTGTTCTCCTGAATCTCGAAAACCACAATGTTTCCGCCCAGAGAGTGAACCGTCCCAGCCGGCAGGAAGACGCCGTCGCCGGGTTTGGGAGTGAAGCATAGAAGGTGGTCCGCCACCGACCCGCTGGCGAGTGCGCTGCGCAGATTATCTGCAGTGGTGTTGGGCTTCAGGCCGGCATAAATGCGGCTTTTTGCGCCCGCCTCGAGCACGACCCACGCTTCGGTCTTGCCGGTCTCGCCTGCCGGCAGCAGACTGGTTTGCGCATCTGTGGGATGCACCTGCACCGAGAGCATTTCGCGTGCATCGAGGAACTTCAGGAGCAGCGGGAATCGGTGAAAACGCTTGGCCAGCTTTCCCAACAATTGCTCCCGAAACTCCTCCATCAATTGAGCAATGGTCTGTCCCTTGAGCGGTCCGTTGGCAACGAGGCTCGCGTGGTCTTCGCGGTCACTGAGTATCCAGGCTTCGCCGATGGGGCCGTCGCCCGGCAAGGGTGCGGTGAGCAGGTCGGCCAAACGCCGGCCGCCCCAAATCCGATACTGATAAATCGGTTCGAATCGCAGGGGATAAAGAGGTATTTGACCTACGGCACCTTTCGTTGTCTTTTTCAGATTGCGATCAGGCGCTTGTTGCCGGCTCTCGGCGCCCGTGTCGCATTTTTCGGTTCGCGTGGTCATTTGAATTCGTTCCTTAATTCGTAAAGATCCAAACGGCCGCTCATTTTCGGACGGCGTCTGACGCCGCCTGCCGCGGTTGGCTGCTGGGCAGAAATGCCAAGTCATCGCTCATGACATAGATAGTGATGGCCAAAAACATTAGAAATAGACCGGCCCAGAAGCGCCAATCGTGATGCGCGCGCTTCCAGTAAGGACGATGCTCCAGATCCACGCGGCCGCGCTCCGGATCCGGGTGCGAGTGGTGAATGTGCTTGGTCTCACTCATTGGTCTCCCTGCCTCCCCGATGCGCTGGCGACTGAACTGGAGGCGGCGTTATTACCGTTCGGCACCTTCCATTTCCAGTTGCGAACCTCCGGCAAATCCTGGCCGTGTTTATCAATGTAATGTTTGTGCTCGATGAGCTTGTCCTGCATCTGCTGCTTCAGATAGGCGCCCTTCGAACCCATATGCGGCAGGCGATCGATCACGTCCTGCACCAGGTGGAAGCGGTCCAGATCGTTCTGCACCCTCATGTCAAAGGCCGTTGTGATGGTGCCCTCTTCCTTGTAGCCTCGGACGTGTAGGTTGCGATTCGTGCGGCGGTAGGTCAGCCGGTGGACGAGCGCCGGGTATCCATGGAAACCAAAGATGATGTGCTTGTCTTTCGTGAAGAGGGAGTCGTAATCCGTTTCGCTCAGCCCATGCGGATGCTCACTTGCAGACTGTAGTTTCATAAGGTCAACGACGTTTATGACGCGGATTTTCAGATCGGGTAGATGTTTGCGAAGGATGGAAACGGCCGCCAAAATCTCCAGAGTCGGCGTGTCTCCGCAGCAGGCCATCACCACGTCGGGCTCGGCGCCTTGGTCGTTGCTCGCCCATTGCCAGATGCCAATTCCTTCCGTGCAATGCACGACCGCCGCGTCCATAGTCAGCCACTGCGGGAGAGCGTGCTTGCCTGCCACCACCACATTGACGTAGTTCCGGCTGCGCAAGCAGTGATCGAAAACAGATAACAGGCAGTTGGCGTCGGCCGGAAGGTAAACGCGCACGATGTCGGCCTTCTTGTTGATGACGTGATCGAGAAAACCGGGATCCTGGTGCGTGAAGCCGTTGTGATCCTGTTGCCACACGTGGGAGGCGAGAAGATAGTTCAGCGACGAAATCTTCCGGCGCCAGGGCAGTTCGAGGCATACTTTCAGCCACTTGGCGTGCTGGCTGAACATCGAGTCGATGATGCGGATGAATGCTTCATAGCTGTTGAACAGCCCGTGGCGCCCAGTCAGAAGATATCCTTCCAGCCACCCCTCGCACTGATTTTCGCTAAGCATTGAGTCCAGCACGCGGCCCGCGGGCGCGAGAAACTCGTCGTTCTTTACTTCCCGTGCGTCCCACTGACGGTTGGTGACTTCAAAGATCGCGCCAAGGAGATTCGAGAGCGTTTCATCGGGACCAAAGACACGGAAATTACGCTGGTCCTGATTCAGTTTGGCCACATCACAGAGGAACCTACCCAGAACGAGCGAATCCTGGCCGTTCACAGCACCGGGCGAAGGTACGTTCAACGCGTGGACGTGGAAGTCCGGCATGCGTAGATCGCGCAGCAGGATTCCGCCGTTGGCGTGGGGGTTGGCGCCCATCCGCCGGTCGCCCTTCGGCGCAAGCTCCGCAAGTTCGGGGATGAGCCGTCCATTTTCATCGAACAGTTCCTCGGCCTTGTAACTTTTCATCCAGCTTTCAAGCAGCTTGACGTGATCGGGATGCTCCGGGTCCACCAGGAGCGGCACCTGGTGCGACCTGAAGGTGCCCTCGATTTGCAAACCATCGACGACTTCCGGTCCCGTCCAGCCTTTGGGTGACTTGAGGACGATCATGGGCCATCGCGGCCGAGTGGTGTCGTTCTTGCTGCGCGCGTTGCTTTGGAATCGGCGAATGTCCTCGATGGCCTTTTCCAGGGTCGTGGCCATGAGTTCATGCATCTTTTCCGGCTCATCACCTTCAACAAAGTAAGGGGTCCAGCCGCAGCCTCGTAGAAATTGCTCCAATTCCTCGTGCTCGACGCGGGCCAGGACGGTTGGATTGCTAATCTTGTAGCCATTGAGGTGCAGGATTGGCAACACCGCTCCGTCGGTAATCGGATCGAGAAACTTGTTGGACTGCCACGAAGTCGCCAGGGACGCCGTTTCCGCTTCACCATCGCCGATGATGCAGGCGACGATCAGATCGGGGTTATCGAAAGCGGCCCCAAAGGCATGGCTCAGCGAGTATCCCAGCTCGCCACCTTCGTGAATCGATCCCGGCGTCGTCGGCGCAACGTGGCTCGAAATCCCGCCGGGAAACGAGAACTGCTTGAACAGTTCCTTCATTCCGGCTTCATCCTGGGAGACGTTCGGATAAACCTCGCTCCAGGTGCCTTCGAGATAGACGTTGCCCACCAGCGCAGCGCCACCGTGACCGGGACCAGCGACATAGAACATATCCAGGTCATACTTTTTTATGACCCGGTTCAGATGCACATAGATGAAGTTCTGGCCCGGCACCGTGCCCCAGTGCCCAACCACCAGCGGTTTGACGTCCGAGAGTTTCAGCGGCGCCTTCAAGAGCGGATTGTTGTACAGATAAATCTGGCCGACCGACAGATAGTTCGCGGCGCGCCAGTAGGCATCGATCCTGTGAAGCAGCTCCGGAGTGAGCGTGGCGGCTTTTGTGTTGACCCCGTTTTCGTCCGCCGCGCGTGGTTCCTTCTGAAGCTGTTCAGGTGCGAGTGTGTGACTCCTCATGGTTCACCTCTCCTTCTCGCTGGCCCGAAAGCCAGGTTGTCTTCTGAGCCGCGTCGCTCACCTGTTGGCCTCGCCAGTTGTTTCGTTTCGCGATTCGACCGGCTTTGATTCCGGCGAGTCTTGCTCTCTCAAGAAGATGGTGAGCACAACGTAGATCGCTATCACCAGATACTCCGCCTGCCAGGTTTGCAGGGTCGTCGACCAGAATTTGGCCGAAAGCACGAATGCCGCAATCGAAATGGGCGGCTGACTCGCGAGCGAGCGCTCCGCGTTGTAGGCGTGCGCGCCGAAGACTACGTGCAACGAAAGCGCGAGCACAAACAGAATCAGAAACGCCACGGACAGCGAATAGCTGTAAAACCAGATTAGAAGTCCATCCTTGCGCCGCCTTTTCCGGTGTTTCGCCGTGCGCGGGTCACGGGAATGCGGCGCGCCGCGCTGGTAGAGAAAACTGCTGAACACGACCAGCGAGCCAAGTTGCAGCACAGCAGCCTGCCAGTTCGAAGCGAGACCTTCGAGGAATGCGCCGCTGGATAAAAAATGACGATAGCCCACCAATGCGCGCCCGTACGCCGCCAAGGTCTCGTTCTGTAACCGCCAGCCCGCGAAGCTCTGTGCAAAAATGCAGACAGCGAAAAGCGCGAACAGGACGATCGAGAGTGAATTGTCCTTGATCGGGTGAATCGTCCTCCGCACCCGGTACGACCTTTCGCGGTCTGCTCAAGAAACGCCTGGGGGTCACGCGAGATTCCCGTGGGATGAGCCTCGTACGACGCCCGAAGCCCTGCGTTCTTCTCCTCTCGGAGGGAGCAAGCCATCGCGCCGCAAAATCGTCGCGATGTCGCCCGTGCCCACGCAATTCTTGGGAAGCTAAGCGGCTGTCGCGACCACTGCGTCGTTCGCGTGATGGGAAAAGTTAGTCGGATGAGTAGTTTCGATGATGTCCTTCGCCTTCGCTACTTCCGCAGCCGTTCCGTGGGCGATCAGCAGGAACTGATCTGACTTGAGCGCGGCTTCGTATTTCACAATGCTGTCCTTGGGAATTCCGATGCTGTAAAGTCCAGCTCCCAGCGCACCCAAGGCTCCTACTTCCACCGCGCCTTCCAAGCCTGCCACGATCCACGCAACTACCGGTCCCGCCGCTAAGATTGGGCCGAGACCGGGAATTAGGAAAAATGCGGAGCCAAATAACAGTCCCCAGAATCCTCCCCAGAACGCGCCGACTTTGCCCCAATACTTCATGCGGTCGCCAGTGTTGTAATAGCCCACCGCATGCTCATCCGTGTGATATCCCTTCCCGACGATCGACAACTTGCGCATGTCCACTCCGCCGCGCTGGAGCTCCTTCACCGCTTGGTCCGCCTCGGTATGCGTGGAATACACTGCGACAACTGAATTTTGTGGGGACATTTCATAATCTCCTCCGGCACTTGCCATCATTTCTGCAGCCAACAAGCTAAGTACCAACTCGAACTATGGCAGCGTGCTAGCAAGGAAACTGTTCCGAATTGGACAGAATGCACCGAGAATCCAGCCGCGCAATTTTCCCTCGCAGAACCAAAGTTGCCTTCATAAGACAAAACTCACGTTGGAGTTAGTCGCGTATACCCTCTATGAAGAAAACTAAAAGTGTTCCTTTTTGAACAGAAACGCTTGTTCGCGGTGACTAACATCGCGTTCTGGAAAGCTCGCTTTTGATTCGAGGCTGGAGAAAAGAAAATCGCGGCTTCGAATGCTGAGAAGTGCGCACATCTCATTTGTTCGTGCGTGACAACTTTAGGCAAGTACTGCAGCTCCCAGTGCGAGGCTATGGAAAAGACATCGGCTGCCTGTGCGAACACACCGGCTGCAAACGAAAACTGTCGTAGTTAGAAATATTTACAGTCGTTCGTGAATGAGCCAGAAGCTAACGACCTCGAATCCAGTTCCTCCACGGCCGGCGCATAAAACTGCGCTCGTGATTTATGCCTAGCTGAACGAAACCGGGCGCAAAAAATTAGCAAATCGAAACTGTAGTTTAGTGAATTCAAATTTTAGGAGGATAGGCAAATGTTCAAACGTTTTCTGATCGTCGCAACGGTAGCTCTAGTTGTAACTCTAACTGCGGTCGCCTCGGACCGCGAGGACGATATCACTCGGACTCACAAAGCGACGCAAGTGTTCAAGGAGATCATGAACACCCCGGATCAGGGCATTCCTCAGGATCTGCTGGAATCGGCGAAATGTATCGCCATCATTCCAGGAGACGTGAAGTTCGCGTTCATATTCGGCGGCAACTACGGCAGGGGACTCGCAACCTGCCGCACCGGGCATGGCTGGAGCGCCCCCCTGTTTCTGGCTGTTGACGGCGGCAGCGTCGGTTATCAGATCGGGGGCTCTTCCACCGACCTCGTGCTGCTCTTCATGAACGATCGCGCATTGCAAAGCTTGCTCAGCGACAAATTCAAGCTTGGAGCCGACGCCTCGGTAGCAGCCGGACCGGTGGGCCGGAACGCGTCCGCCGGCACCGACCTCAAGCTGAGTGCGGAGATTCTGTCTTATTCGCGCTCCAAAGGTGTTTTCGCGGGAGTGAGTTTGGACGGCGCCGTGGTGCAAGCCGACAAAAGCGGGGACAAAGCCATGTACGGCGACGATGCGAACCGCCACGAAATCTTAAGTGGCAAAGTGCCGGTTCCTGAATCGGCGCGGCCACTCGTGCACGAACTTGGCGAATATGTCCACGTAGCTAAGGCTGGATCCTGAACCGCGGATCGCGTGGCGGTACATCGCTCCTGTCTCACGGCGTGTTGTTCCCGGGTCGTGAATGCGCCAGCGGAAGTTGATCGGATCTGCTGGCCGGCAGAGAGGCAGCTCCACTGACTACTGATTCGGATACGACGCGCCCGGCAGGACGAAAGCCGCCCCGGTTCGGAATTGGAGGCTTCCTGTTTGTCGTCGTATTGGGACTCATATTTTTTCTGCTGGCCCAAAGCATGGTGCGTCACCGCTTCTTTAGGGGCGGCTGGCGCAATCAGCACGGCTCCGTCAGCCCATAGCCGAGACTCCGCAGTGAACTGAGTCGAACACTGTTTCATGGTTTGCATCCGAGTGGCCACGAACGAAGCGTCAACATCTCGAGGCGGCAAATGACACTCTCCGGGAGAGATGTCCTCCTGGTCGGACAGAGTTTTCATAATGCGAGGGCCTTGGCGGACCGGCTGCATCGTTGGGGATTGCGATGCCGCCTCGCTGTCGATATGCGGGCGGCCTTCGACCTGTTGAGCTCACGCCCGGTTGATCTAGTGCTCAGCAGTACCCATCTGTCCGATGGAACGGGCTTTGGCCTTCTGATGGCTCTAGCTGGGCTGCCGGTTACCGCGTTTCTCTGCCTGCCGGTCGAAAACAGCTGCTTTTGGCTGCCCGCCATCGACGGTGGGAAAGAATGCCTGGGATTGCCGGCTCTCCGGCCTTCGGAGTTCGCGAGCGCGCTTGAAGATATGGCACGGCGTCTAGCGATCACTCGAACGGTCAACTAACCGGTTCCCAACGCCGGGCGCCGGCAATCCCGGATAAATGGCAAGTCGAAGAGTTCAATGAGAGGCGGTTGAAATGAAGAAAAACAGCTCGTTTCCGGTATTGATATTCGTCGTCATTCTGGGCATCGGCGTTGCATTGGCATACGCGATGCATCGAGTCTCAGCTGACTTCGAGGCCTTATGGATTCTGGGCGGTGCCCTGGTTCTTGCCTCCGTCATCTCTTCCGCAATTCAGGTTGCGGATCAATGGAGCAAAGCGGTTGTCTTGGGGCTGGGCAAATTCCGCTCCCTGGAGGGACCAGGACTGTTTTTTATTATTCCGCTCATCGACACGATTCCCTACTGGATCGACATCCGCGTGCTCACGAGTTCTTTCAAGGCGGAGAAAACCCTAACGAAAGACACGGTACCCGTCGATGTAGATGCAGTTTTGTTCTGGAAGATTATCGACCCCAAGAAGGCGGCCCTGGATGTGGCGGATTATCAAAGCGCGATAAGTTGGGCCTCCCAAACGGCTCTGCGCGACGTCATCGGCAAGACCATGCTTTCGGACATGCTCGAAGGTAGGGACAAGATTAGCAGCGTCCTGCAGAAGATCATTGACGAGCGCACGGAACCTTGGGGAATCAACGTCATCTCAGTAGAAGTCAAGGACGTGTTGATTCCGTCGGCTTTGGAAGATGCGATGTCGATGCAAGCTCAGGCCGAGCGGGAGCGCCAGGCCCGCGTGATTCTGGGAGATTCAGAACGTCAAGTGGCGGAGAAATTTGGCGAAGCAGCCAAGACGTATGCGAACGATCCTGTCGCATTGCATCTGAGGGCTATGAATATGCTTTATGAAGGATTAAAAGAGAACTCCACGATCGTC
Organism: uncultured Acidobacteriota bacterium; assembly: GCA_963831955.1. GTDB lineage: Bacteria > Acidobacteriota > Terriglobia > Acidiferrales > UBA7541 > Palsa-147. The sequence continues at coordinate 260,368 of CAWHSG010000001.1, forward strand.
ATCGTTCCCAGCACCGCGGTGGAAACGATGCAATTGGGCGGTCTTGCCGGCATGACGGCGTTGACCATGGGACTAGGGCAGGAACGCGCGATCAAAGATAAGGAAAGCGAAATTAAAAGTAACAACGGCGCCAATAACACAGTTGCTGTCTAGTTCCAAACTTACATTGCCTCCACCACCGATGAAAAATAACAGACTGCTTGTTGTTGTAGATGAATCGCCCGCAACCAGAAAGGCATTGCAATATGTGGCTCGGATGGCCACGGGGCGGACGAATGTACGAGTCTGCTTGGCGCATAGTCTCCATTCGCCTCCTCCTCAGTTGGTCGAGTTCAGGGGCGCGGAGAAGGGACGCGTCCGAGCCTATAGGTCCCGCTGGATTTCCGCGGGCGAGATGACGGAACAGCGCGCCTTGGAGCGCGCCAACGCAGTTCTTCGCCAAGGCGGCTTGGCACGCGGGGCCATCGAAGCGCATTACTGCTATCTGGTGGACGGGAGCCGGGCGACCCGAGAAACATTGAAGCTCGCACGCGCGCGCAAGTGCGACACGGTGGTTATCGGAAGAACATCGCTCTCCTGGCTAGGTGATCTCATTAACGGAGATCCTGCGGAAGAGTTCGTCCGCCAAGGCAAGGGATTTACGATCTGGGTTGTGGAATAAAGCGAAGAGTCATCTCTACTGAAGAATGGCGGCAGAGTCTTACTGACTGCGCTGCGTGCTCGACACGAATTCGCCAAGCTATGGGCGAGGCGGCAAGCCGTCACCCCACTTTGCTAATGACCTTTCGTTTTGCGCTGCGACGGGTCGTTGCTGACCGCTGCAAATAAAAAATTATTTCACTGCTATGCGAGGCTGCGCGCACAGGGAGTATCAGTCGGAACGATTTTGCGGCGGGCACGGTATACCGGCGGGGATCTAGACAGGTCGGGACGGACGCAGCCGGGACGGGAGACGCAGAATGACGATATCGGACAACGAGAATGGAGCGTTTGGACACCCCGGGATTCAACCGCGATGGACTCATGGAAATAAAGACGGGGTGGGCACTGCGTACGCGGCTTCGAGCCAAATCTGGTTTACGCTTTGGAATGGCGCTATCACCGAAGTCTATTATCCCACCGTGGATCGGCCGCAACTCCGCGACCTGCAATACTTGGTTACCGATGGAACCAGTTTTTTCCATGAAGAGAAGCGTCACCTCAAATCCAAATTAGAGCGATTGTCTGACCACGCGCTGGGATATCGCTGCACGAACTCCGATCCGGATGGCCGCTACGCGATCGTTAAAGAAATTATCACCGATCCCCATCTCGCCTGCGTTCTTCAGCGTACAAAGCTGACGGGAGACGAAGCGTTCGTTTCAAAGCTGCATCTCTACGCGCTGTGTGCTCCTCACTTGGAAGTCGGAGGATGGGGGAACAACGGATATATCTCCGAATTAAATGGCCGCAAGATTCTGATGGCACAGAAGGATGAAACATGGCTGGCGCTGGCCGCCACGGTTCCTTTTTCACGTGTTTCCTGCGGTTATGTCGGACGCAGTGACGGTTGGACCGATTTGGCCGGCAACTTTCAAATGGACTGGCAGTTCGACCACGCGACGGACGGCAACATCGCATTAACCGGGGAACTGGATTTGAGTAACCGCCGCGAGTTCACCCTTGGGCTCGCATTCGGTGATACCCAGCACCACGCAATTACCACACTTTTTCAAGCATTAGGCATCCCTTTCGAACAGCATCACAAACGGTACACCGAGCAATGGGACCGCACTTCAGCACACCAAGTACCCTTGCAGAAATATTCAAGTGACAAAGGCAACCTCTATCGCAGCAGTTGCAGTTTGATTCTGGCACACGAGGACAAGTCCTATCCTGGCGCCTTGATCGCGTCTCTCTCAATCCCTTGGGGCGAAGTTAAAGGTGACAAAGATCAAGGCGGATATCACTTAGTGTGGACGCGCGACATGGTCAACAGCGCTTCCGCGCTGCTCGCCTGCGGTGAGAGCGCCACACCCCTTCGAGCGCTCATCTATCTTGCCGTTTCTCAGCAAGACGATGGTGGTTTCTCGCAGAACTTCTGGGTGAATGGGAATCCGTACTGGCGCGGCATCCAATTGGACGAGGTCGCCTTCCCCATATTGCTGGCCTTGCGTCTCGAACAACTGAATGTTCTTCAGGATATTGACCCGTACCCGATGGTCTTGAAAGCCGCAGGCTACCTGCTTCGGCACGGGCCGGTGACGCAACAGGAACGCTGGGAAGAAGCCAGCGGTTACTCTCCGTCCACGCTGGCCTCCAATATCGCGGCGCTCATTGGCGCGGCTTATTTTTGCAGACAGCGAGCGGACAAAGCCGCAGCGGAGTTTCTTGAGCAATACGCTGATTTTCTGGAATCGCATGTCGAAGCGTGGACAGTAACAACGGAAGGGACGCTGGTCCCCGGTATTCAACGCCACTACATAAGGATCCTGCCGGACGATGTGACGAACCCAGCTCCCGCAGAAGATCCGAACTCAGGTATCTTGAAAATCGCAAACCTTGCGCCAGGCACTCCCAATTCATTTCCGGCAAAAGAGATTGTCGATGCCGGATTTCTGGAACTGGTTCGCTATGGAATAAGAAAGCCGGACGATCCGGTAATTGTGGATTCGTTGAAAGTCGTCGACGCGGTTCTGAAGGTGGACACTCCGGTGGGACCGGTCTGGCACCGATACAATCACGATGGTTACGGGCAGCGAGAGGACGGAGGTGCTTTCGTTGGATGGGGCAAGGGCCGGGCGTGGCCTCTTCTGACGGGAGAACGCGCGCACTTCGAACTCGCTGCGGGACGAGATGTAAAGCCGTTCATTCGCGCAATCGAAAGCTTTGCCTCGCCGACGGGTCTGCTCCCGGAGCAAGTATGGGATGAACGGGATCGGCCGGACGTTTACATGTTCCTCGGCCGGCCTACAGGTTCGGCCATGCCTCTAATGTGGGCGCATGCCGAGTACATCAAACTGCTGAAGTCCGTATCCGATGGCCAAGTTTTCGATAGAATTCCCGAAGTTGCGAACCGCTACCTCGGAAATCGCCAAGCTCGAAAACTATTCGAGGTTTGGAAGCCGAATCGACGGGTGCGCGCGGTCAAAAGAGGCTACACGCTGCGCGTCCAGCTTCCTGCACCCTTCCGCCTTCATTGGACCAGCGACGAGTGGCATACCGTAAATGACACTGCGTCAGCGGCAACCGTTTTCGGAATCGAGTTCGCCGATATTCCGATCACCCCGTCGCAGCAAGCACCAATTCGATTCACTTTCTTTTGGTCGAACACCAACTCTTGGGAAGGCCGCGACTACAGGGTTGAGATCGCGGGATGAGAGGAACGGCTTGCTCCCCGCGAACCAACTGATGTCGCACGCACGAAACGCGGCAGGGTGCAGGTGATTGGCGCTGCTGACCTGCAAATAGTCCAACTAACTGAAAGCGCGCGCCGAAGAAAATCTAAAATCGCATTCCTGGCTTAGGCAGTACGCGTCGTAGCTGTCAGCGGATTCAGTGCGGAAGGCGGAGCGAGATGCTGCGCCAGCTCCGCCTGCGCTTGCGGCGGAGCGATGAGTAGGAGTCGATCACCTGGTTGCAAGACCAATTCGGGCCGAGCAAACATGACCGACTTGCCGCGCAATACCGCGATGAGCTTCGATTCGGCCATGTGTCCACTCAGAGTTCGGGATCCAATCGATTTTCCCACCCAGGAGCTCCCGGGCCGCAGCGCACCTATCATTAACTGCGAGCCATCCGAAAGATCCAATGCCAGCCCCGAGCGCAATAGAGCGGCGAGATGCAGATGTGTAACTTGCGGCGGCAACGAGATCTTACCTCGTTCCAGTAGCCGCAGTGCAATCTGGACTTGTTCAGCACGATGCGCTGGAGAATCCGCTCGCCCGGCTACCTGAGCCTCGTACAAACTTCCGTACTTGAAGAACGATGAGAGTTTGATTTGAATCAGGAAGCTCAACATGACCGCTAGTCCTGCGGGAACAAGAAACTGGTAGCCGCCGGTCATCTCCGCAACCATTAGTAACGTCGCAATTGGAACTCGTGCCGCACCAGCGAAAACCGCCGCCATCCCAACAATAACCATTCCTGCCGGCGCGTGGTGGAAGATTCCAGCGAAGGCTCCGCCCAGCATGGCACCGACGAACAGGCTGGGCGCAAACACGCCGCCGGAGCCACCGGAGGAAACGGTGAGGGACAACGCCAACATTTTGGCGACAATAAGCACGAGAAGTAAGCGCAGTGCCAGTCGGCCGTCGATCGCCTCCTGAATCCAACCGTAGCCGCCGCCGAGAACCTGAGGCAATCGCACTGCGAGGAGGCCCAGGCCTAGCCCACCAACCGCCGGCTTGGTCCATGCAGGAATGCGTAACGCCGCAAACGCATCCCTGCAACGGTAAAATATCTCAGGCAAGATTGTTGCAACGAGGCCGCTCGCCGCCCCTAAACCGATGTACCAACCGTAATCTGCTAAACCCTCCTCATAGAGATGAGTTGGGACGCGAAACAACGACTGCCAACCGACAAAGCGTCCGTTCACGGCGTAGGCCACAATCGCGGCAAGCATACAGTAAATAAGAGCCTCAGATTCGAAGTCCATCCCGCCATAAAGAACTTCGACGGCGAATATTGCGGTCCCGATCGGTGAACGGAAAATTGCGGAGAGCCCGGCGGCCATCCCCATTAAAACCAGTAGACGCCTTTCACGCTCGGGCCGATGGAGCAAGTCGGCGTAGATCGAGCCAAAACCCGCAGCAATGAGCGCGGTGGGACCTTCACGGCCCGCTGATCCCCCGGAGCCAATGGTGATCGCGGAGGCAATCATCTTCACGGGCGCGACACGCGCACGAAGCACTCCACCAGTCCAGTGCAGCGCTTTTACGACGGTGTCCGTGCCATGCCCCTCCGTCTCGGGCGCCAGCCCATAAACCAGGGCGCCGGATATTAATCCTCCAAGAGTTGTAGCGACCGGCACTAACCACAATCCGTGTGGACCGATGACTTCTCGAAGGACTCCGCCCTCTTCCGGGAGTCCGGGAGGGCGGTAACCGGCGAGCCAAACGAGGAAAAACTTCGCGCTCAGCCGCAACATCCACATGAATAGCTGCGCGCTCAGACCACCGACAATCCCAAGGACGACCGAGTCCAAAAGGAGTCGAGGCTTGTCTCCACTCTGCACGATAACTTTGTATCATCATTTTGCGGATTGACCGACAAATCCGGCACGGCACTCACGCGCAAATCGGATGGGAGCATCAGCTCATTCGAATTCGTCAAGGGTCCATTGAGTTCGACAGCTCTTGCGCCGAAATCTGATCGCAGTACCGAAACACGGTTTCTCCGATGGCGATTCCAAGAGTAGAATCGACTCGAACAATAGCGAATGGCGAGAGACGGATTGACTGCATTATCGGTTCGCTACGACGTTGCGGGTTAAAAGATTGGGCGAGCTAAGAAGAATAAGGCGATGCGGCTACGAAGGACAAAAGATCTCAGTCAATATACGATCGCGGCACTCGATGCAGATATCGGAACAGTTTACGATTTTTATTTTGATGACGAACAGTGGACCATTCGCTACATCGTGGTTGGAACCGGGCCCATATTGTCGGGGCGCAAGGTCCTAATTTCTCCCGTAGCGCTGTCGCATCCGGCCTGGAGTCCGCTGCACATCCATGCGAAGCTGACTTGGGAACAAGTCAAGAACAGCCCCAGCATTGATCTCCATAAACCTGTTTCCCGCCGGCACGAGACCGAACACCACAAACATTTTGGCTTGCCTCACTACTGGGACGGCGTAGGCGTCTGGGGATCGTGGCCGGACCCAAATTCTCTCGCGCAGGCGCCGCACACCAAATCAAGGACCTGCCGGAAGGATGCCTCCAAAGACGCGCATCTACGGGGCGTACGTGAAGTAACCGGCTATCATATCGAAGCGACGGATGGTGAAATCGGACACTTGGAAGACTTCTTGTTCGACGATGAGACTTGGGAGATTCGGTACTTAATCGTGGACACGAAGAATTGGTGGCCGGGCAAGAAGGTATTGCTGAGACCTCAGTGGATCAATCGAGTGAGCTGGGGCGATCGAGAAATATTCGCAAAGATGCCTCGCGAGACCATTCGCAACGGCCCCGAGTGGAACCCCGACCAGCCCGTTAGCCGCGAGTATGAACTTCGCCTACATAAACATTACGGCTATGCACCGTATTGGACGACGGCGAAATGAAATCGGCCGACGTTTTCCTTCTCTGGCAAGCTCGATCCTCAGCTCCAAAATGTGCAAGCAAGATACATCTGTGTCCACAGGCGACCAGGTAGCCTCACGGAATCCCTCTTGCGTTCGGTTGTACGCGCGACTCCGCGCCCGTTATCGACCTGCGGCTTTAGTGCCGGGTGCTAATTCGGTGGTTTCGTTCTCATCGGCCGGTTCGATGCCTCGTTTCAGGCCCGACCCCGCCGGCTTGTGCTGTTCTTCCTTGTGCTCCGTCGCCACGTGCTCGTCCAATTCGAGCATGGTGTTGAATTCCCTGTGGCAATACCTGCACATCCATGTGTGATCCCGTTCGTCAGCCATCGTTTGCTCCTTTAGCTCGCCAGGTGCTCCCGCCCAACAGTGACCGCTTTAATCTTCGCCGCGCGGGTAACTCTCCGGATGAGTCCGTTGCTAAGTTGCCAATTACACTGGGACTGTAACACTGGATCGCCATTCACAAGTGTTTCTTTCAGGACAGTTATGTAGGACTTTCACCCCGCTCCGCGGCTATGGATGCAACAAAATGCCATCAAGGGCACACGTAAATTGGTTGATTCCCCGACTGCGTCTTATCATCGATGTTGCGCTTGTACTTGGTATCGTCAGTGCAAACCCCTAACAGCGGATCAAGTGGAGGCTCGATTATTTTCGTCGCGACGGAAGAAGGAGCCGTAAGGTTGGGAAGCTCCGCCAAGAGCGCCCCTTTGTCTGTGTTGCCGGAGATTTGAATAGCGTCGGAGGTGAGCTGCCGCGTACAGTTTAAGATTAAACCAGACGCCTCTAGAGTCGTGTGGCTCGTTACCTTTGGCGAGCAAGTCGCGGTATTGGGGGTGATCGTGAAATCAACGATTTTGCCCGCAGACGGTGCCCCCACAGCATCGTAGACAAGTCTTACCGTGAATCTCAAAGGCTCGTAACTCAGCTCGATTGCCGCGTGCGCCACGCCCTTGCTGTTTAGCGCGCACGTCTGCCACGCTTTGACCATACCCTGGTCGGCACTGTTAACAACTCGCGAGAGTTTGACTAGGTTCCGCTTATCCGACAAATCCAGTGTCTGCAAGGATGCTTGGTAGTTTCGCCAATCGGAGGCCCGCGCATGTCCACCAATCTGCAACGGAATGTCGTCGAGTGCAAATCCAAGCTTGCGCCCGGTATCAAGTGCCTTTGCATAACTGTCGAACGTGCTTTCAGACAGCCAATTCACAAACGTCCGCGTGCTTACCTCGAGGGAGCCAGTGGGGGAAGCGTTGAAGATGCCATGCTTAACAATTAGCGAGCAATCGCTCTGGGCGATTACTCCAGCGGGAGCGGCAAGGAACACCAGCAGCATCAAGGTCGTTCGATATATCTTAAATGATTTCACGGACGCGGCCTCCACAGCAGAAATCTTGGGCTAACCAAAGGCTGATTCAACTGTATGCATACCCTCAGTACCCATAGCTCGAAGCGAAACCTCGAGAGCAAGCGATCTAAAACGGCATCTTAGACGCTTGCAATCAGGCTCTCTGTCCGAAACGGAACAGTTTTTATATTAGCGAGCCAGCATACTGCAGACTGGAACGCTGCTATAGGACCTGTCGGCACAAGTTCATCTGAAGCGCAAGTTAGCGCAAAATTCATGGCGCCGCCGCTCAAAAAGAAGTAGCACCTGAAGACGTGGATTTCGAGAACGTGGAGGAAGTGATGAAAACTTCTGATTATCAGAAGCTGCGTAACGCGATCAGTGACCTTCAGTTCTTTGGGATTCTCTTTGAAGAGGAATCGAAAGTGCATCAGCGGCGGCTCGAAGATCAGTGGCACAAAAGCCGCCAAAAAGTGCAGCCAGTCGCCGGGGAAGGCAGAGCCACTGACACTGAGATCCGGGAAGAACCCGAGATAGCCAAAACAAACACAAACGGCCTCGAGGATAGCGGCGAGAGCCCCGCTCGTATTGATGTTCGAGCCCCATACGAGAGCCGTTCTGTTGCCAACAAGGCGCGATTCTCACAATTTTTCGAGAGGCTCATCGGCAAAAGGGATCGGTAATGGCTGGCCTCTATCGCGATGTTCTTCGTTCTGCTGTGCAAATGCGGCCGCGACGGCGAGTCGGTGCTGTGCGGGTTTCGATCACAGCTTGGTCACTGGCCGCATAGATATTGGCGGGTATTGTGCGCCGTCATTGAAAGCAAAAAAGGAGATTTCGAGTATGAACTACTTTTGGGGAATGCATGGGTATTGGTGGTTTTTCTGGATCCTCCTCTGGGTCGTATTCTTTTCCTTCATGATGCCGGTCACGCGGGCCAGCTACCGGCGAATGCAATCGCCACTGGAGCTTCTCCAAAGAAGGTATGCTAGGGGAGAAATCACAAGCGAGGAATACGAAGAACGGCGGACCAAGCTTGTGAGGGATGCGAATATTAAATAAGGATATAAGAGTCGGCAGGTACTGCCAGGTGTCAACGCGACACCCAAGTACGCAGTACGATAACAAGCGAGCGCTGTACATATTGAACTGAATGCGTGGCCAGCACGCGCTCCGGTTGGCTCGCCGGAATCCCTGTTCAGGTCCTGCTGTTCCCTGTTCGGGCTAGAAACTCGATCGTGCGCTTTTCTCGCAATCCCAGGCGGATGAATTGGTTTCGGCTAAACTCGGCTTAGGGAGCAGCCCACCGTACCGAGTTTTCCCTGTAGTTTTCCCCGTTCTGGCCCCGAGCGCAGTTCCCTCGTGACTGGCTGCTCCGCCACTCTCCTTCGGCAGATGCTACCCGCGAACGGTCAAGACCGGGCATGCTGCATGCGCCACAACTTTATGCGCGGTCGCGATGGGCAGATGTGTTGCCGCTGCGGGGAAGGCGCTCGGCTGGCGCATGCCGAGAACAATCAAGTCCACCCTCGAGCGGGCAGCCACGTCCAGAATCTTTTCGACTGCCTCACCACGCTCAACTACAAATTTGGGAACGCACCAAAGCTCAGCATCCGCCGGCACCAGGTTGCGCAGGAGATGCTCGGACGATGCCGTCAAGTCCGATGGCTGGACAAACTCATTCGCCTTGGCATCGGCGACCACATGCAACAACGTCAGTTGAGCCTCGTATTCCTGCGCCAGCGAGATCGCGTAAGGAGCCGCCGCGACCGATTCGGGGCTGAAGTCCGTGGCGAATAGGATGCTGGAAAATTCGCCGGTTCCGACCGGCCCGACCTTCGACTGCGGTCCAACGGTGAGAACGGGGCAGCGCGCTTTGCGATAAATCTCCTCTGCCGTGGAGCCCAACAGCAATTTTGCGATGCCGGACCGGCCGCGCGTTCCTGTAACGATTAAATCGATCTTAGACTTCTCGGCGGCGGCCTCAAGGTTGGACCACAGATCTCCCTCTTTCAACAAGATCTCAGTCTCGATTCCCGCAAATGCTTTGAGAAGTTCCTGCTTCTGTTGCTCTGCTTCCGCTCGCGCGGCTTCTTCCAGGCCTCTCCACGTCATGGGTTGCGTCATGGGGTTAATCACCGGCGGTCTCACATGCAACGCGTGGAGCTTGGCGCCGTAGTGCTTCGCCAATTCCAGAGCATAGGGCTCCGCGGCGCGCGAGGCCGGAGAAAAGTCCGTGGTGAAGAGGATATTCTTAAGCTGAATTCGGACTGCGACATCGAGATTTTTCATTTGTCACCTCCAATATGGCGCCAGTTTGCTCCCGTGCGTGGTTGTGAGGCTGTGACGCAGGTCACCCAGCGACGTGATGAATGTCGCACTCGATGATTCGGCACAGACACGGCGATCGGCCGGGTGCTGTGACCTCCATCACAACGGAGTGGTACGCACGTCACGGCGACACCACCAGACTTTCGGCACACTGTGCGCGAGGTGACTTATGACCGTTCTCGCATCGAGCACAAAAATCTCGCTAAAAAACATCTTGTTCCTAACCGACTTCTCCGAGCCTTCGGAAGCGGCTCTGCCATTTGCGGTTGCGATTGCTAGGAATTACGGAGCCAAAGTTTACGCGTTGAACATAATTCTGCCCGCTGCTTACGCTTTTACAACGCCCGACCTGGCCGTTACGATGATCGAAGCCGAAGAGGAAAATGCAAAATCGTCCATGAACCGGGTTCAGGCCTGCTTCGGTGGCGTCGAAAAGGAAACCATCATCGAGCGCGGCATCGATATTTGGATTGCGGTTGAGCAGGCGATTAAAGAGCATGACATTGACCTCGTGGTTCTGGGAACGCACGGCCGCACGGGCGCCACAAAACTTCTCCTTGGTTCGGTCGCGGAAGAGATTTTCCGGCGTTCGCCGGTTCCGGTGCTAACGATCGGGCCGGAAGTTCGCACCAGCGTTCACAGTGGCGGGCGATTCCATCGCGTGCTTCTGGCGAGCGACTTCGGTGCCGCCTCCGCGGCTGCCGCTCCTTACGCCGTGTCACTCGCGCAGGAAAATTGCGCTCGTGTTCTTCTTTTGCATGTGATGCGTAAGCCCGATTCCCGAGATGACAGCGAGGAAACGCGATTTCAACTTTCAGTGGCTGAGGCGATTCAGCAACTCTACGAAACGGTTCCGCAGGATGCGAATCTTTCGCTGCCGCCCGAAGTTGCGGTGGAGTACGGCGAACCGGCCGAGCGCATCCTCACTGTGGCTCGCGAACGCCGCGCCGATTTAATCGTTCTGGGTCTTCGCGAAGCCACCGGCCGCATTGGAGCAGCGACACATCTCGAGCGCGCCACCGCGCACAAAGTCGTGGCGCATGCGACTTGCCCGGTGTTGACGGTGCGCGAAGAAGGCCGGTAGAGCCTGCGTGAGATTTCGGAAAAGGTACCCTTAACTGTCAAAGTAGCGCTTATTTTGCGGCGGTTACGGCACGACTAAAGCTGCGCTCTGACAGAACTGCGAGACGAATACAAATCACTTGCTAGGCAACGAAAGCATTTGCCAGCGCTGTCCGATTCGAAATCAACAGTGTCGAACCCTTGAGTGTGACCAGATTCCGGCTCTTGAACTCGCTTAGGGTGCGAGTGACAGTCTCCCGCGTGCTGCCGATGAATTCCGCGATTTCCTCATGGGTCAGAGGCAGCGTGATTCGCGTGCCGGCGTTGGTCTCCTCGGCGCCCGCGGACCATTCCAGTAACAGCTTCGCTAACTTTTCCGGGGCGGACGCGGAAAGAGCGACGGTCCGCAATTGTTCGCAGGCCAAGTGGTAGTTCGAGCTTAGCTGTTTGACAATGCCCTGCGACACTTCCGGGAACTGCGCGACAAAGCGCAGGAAATCCTCGCGGCGGACGAAGGCGATGTGAGATGGACGGAGAGTTTCCGCGGTGACCTCGTACGCTTTCCCCGAAAGCACAGACATCAGGCCCAGAATTTCGCCTGCCTTGGCAATCCGGAGGATAAGCGTCTTTCCTTCACTCGAGCTGATCGTCAGCTTTACTTCCCCTTCACAGAGCACGAATATCCCGCGCGGATCCTGATTCTCCATAAACAGAATGGCCTTCTCGGGATACGCGGAAGAGGATTTAATAGAATCAAAATGCTTCACGGCTTTGGGCGTCAGTTGGCAGAAGAAACCGTTTTTCCGGAGCTTGCAGCTCTCGCAATTTTCGCTCATTTCGAAACCGTAGGGTCCTCGCATGTTATCGATTCTCCTTAGCGTCCTTCAGATTTTTGAGCTGGCCCGCTCTGCAAAGTACTTGGTCATGGGGTTGTCGGCGACGAAATGCGCGCCACTTCTTCGGTAAATATCGGCAAGAATTCGACTCCCACCAGCGTCCAAATGCGTCACTCCTCTTAAGTCCACCACCAGCCTTTTCGTGCCCAACGAGCCGATCAGCGATTGCCAGGCTCGATCCAATTCGGGCACCCAGGGCCCAGTGATTTTTCCCTCAAGCTTTAGGGTTGTGGCGCCGGACTGTTCATGAACTGTAATTCTCAACAAGGGCTCGGCTCGTCCTGCGCCACGCCCTTACTAAGGGCACGCAATGAGCCGAAACGGCACTTATTTCATGGAAATCTAACATACACATTTTACGTTACTTAGCAGAATAAAAGGCAATGGTGATGAAGAACACGGTGCCGAGTGACGACGAACACTGACGAAATATCGTCAGACCTGACTACATGTAGTCGCTGCGCTCGATTCCCAACTTTTTCAATTTAGAATTCAGCGTCGTCCTTTTGAGCCCCAGGCGCGCGGCAGCACCGTCACGCCCTGCGATGACGCCTTTGGTCTCGCGGAGAACACTTAGGATATGCTCTCGCTCTGTGGTTTTCAGGGTGGAATCATCCTTGGACGCAGCGTTGGGCGAGGCCTGAAGTTCGCCCGGGGGGAGCTGCAATGCAGACCCTCTCGAGAGGATCACTGCGCGTTCGATGAAATTCTCGAGCTCTCTGATGTTGCCCGGCCAGTCCCACTTGGTCAGCGCCTTCATCGCCTCCGGCGGGATCGACTCGATCTGCCGATCCAGGCGGCGGGCGTGTTTGGCCACAAAATAGCGAACCAGCAGAGCTATATCCTCCCGGCGCTCGCGCAAAGCAGGCATGGTGATCGGAAAAACGCGGAGGCGATAGTAAAGATCGCTTCGAAATTCGCGATCGGCGACCATCTGTTCCAGGTTTCGATTTGTCGCCGCGACCAACCGGACATCAACTGGAATCGTGCGCGTGCCGCCGAGCCTCTCGAACTCCTTTTCTTGCAGCGCCCGCAAGATCTTGGGTTGAAGCTCCGGAGGCAGGTCTCCGATTTCATCTAGAAACAGAGTGCCTTGATGAGCCAGTTCCAGCCGGCCAATTTTCTGAGAGATGGCGCCTGTGAAGGCGCCCTTTTCGTGCCCGAAGAGTTCGCTCTCCAGCAGGCCGGTGGGGATCGCCGCGCAATTCAACTTCACCAAAGTTCGTCCACGCCGCGAACTCAGATTGTGGATCGCCCGCGCGATAAGGTCTTTTCCCGTGCCCGTCTCGCCCAAAATCAAAACAGTTACGTCCGTCCCCGCCACGGTTTCGACCTGCTTCAGCACTTTTCTCAGCACCGTGCTTTCGCCGATGATGTCTTCAAACCTGTGCTCGGTGTAGAGCTCCTCTTCGAGATACCGTTTTTCCCTTTCGGTTCGTTCCAATTCTTCCTGGGCGCGCAACGTTTCGGAGAGATCGCGGATGACACTCAGCACCAGTTTGCCTGCCGCCGTTTCGACCGTGCTGAGCATGATGTCCACGGGGAATTCCGATCCATCCTTGCGCCTGCCCTGAAGCTTCAATCCGATTCCCATGGGACGCGTGCGCGGCGCGGCCCGATAGTCTTCACGGTGTGCGGGATGCGCATTTCGGAATCGTTCCGGAACCAGGATTTCCACGGGCTGGCCAGCGAGTTCTGCCCGGCTGTATCCGAAGAATTTTTCAGTTTGCGGATTTGCTTCGGTGATCTGTCCTTTGTCGTCAGTGGTAATAATGGCGTCGGGCGAGGCTTCGAACAGAGTGCGAAATCGCTGTTCGCTTAGCAGGAGCGCCTGCTCGGTCTTTTTGCGCTCGGTAAAATCGCGTGTGACTTTCGAGAATCCGAGTAGCTCACCGTTCTTGTCGCGGATGGCGGTGATGATCACGTTGGCCCAGAACCGTGATCCGTCTTTCCGGAGCCGCCAGCCCTCGTCCTCGAGCTGGCCGTGGGAGGCCGCGACTTTCAATTCTTCGGCGGGCTTGCCGTGTTCGATATCTTCTGGGGTGTAGAACCGCGAAAAGTGCTGGCCGACAATCTCTTCGGCACGGTAGCCTTTGATGCGTTCCGCTCCGGAATTCCAGTTCAGCACCTGCCCGCTGGGACTCAACATAAAAATGGCATAGTCCTTCACGCCCTCGACGAGCAGCCGAAATCTTTCTTCGCTTCTTTGCAATGCCGCCTCTATCTGTTTCCGTTCGGTGATGTCGCGAATCACCGCCAGGAAGAGTTTCTCGCCTTCCACCTGCAGCGGGCTGAGCATGATATCCACTGGGAATTCCGAGCCGTCCTTGCGCCTGCCGTAGAGCTCCAACCCTATCCCCATGGATCGTATGCTCGGCTGGTCACTGTATTTGTTCCTGTGGGTCGGATGGGCATCGCGAAAACGCTCCGGAATGAGGCTCTCCACCGGAAGCCCTAGCAATTCTGCGCGCGAGTATCCGAAAAGTCTTTCCGCTTGCGGATTTACCTCGGTGATTAGGCTTCCTGCGTTGGTTACCACAATTGCGTCGGGCGCGAATTCAAGCAGTTTTTCGGCTAAGCCCGAAGAAGGTCGTTCGCTTTGACGTGCAGGGTCAGTCACGTTGTGGGAGTTCAATCGATAGAGGTAGTTTTGAAGCTAACCGTCCGTTGCGTTTTGGTAGAACCGCCCCGACTACAAGTATACGCGGATAATACCTCATGCGGATTAACAGGAGAACAACGGTGAACTCAGCGGGGGCTCAGAAGCAAAGTTACGCTAGAGGCGCGGGCGGTGCGGCAGGAACCTAAAAGCAAGATTCTAATCCAGCCGGTCGTAAGCTCCCGCGCGGGATGGCACCAGTTTTCTCGATGCCTCGCCAACAGATTTGGTTTTGCAATTTGATGCCGGCCGGCCGCAGCAGCGCGGCCGCTGCGGCTTTTGCGGCGGCGCGTCAGCTCCGCACGATCATCACCGGACACGTAGCTTTCGTCACGATCCGATATACGCCCGAGCCTGCGAGATGCTGCTGCATAAACTCCTTTTTTTGGCGTACACCCAAAATGATCAAATCCGCCCCGTGGCCTTCGGCGACGTCCAGGATCTTGGCTGCCGGCGCACCGCGTACCACCACGCAATTGGGCGCGCACCGGAGATCGGCGCCAAACGGAACCAATTGATGGAGGGCCCGCAACATGGCCGGCACATCGCCGCCATCTTCAAGCGAGTGAAGCAGGATGAGTTCGGCGCGATGCTCCTGCGCAAGCGAAATTGCGTAAGGGACGGCAGCCAGCGACTCCGTGCTGAAGTCCGTGGCAAATACAATGCGATTTAGCCCGGCATTCTGCCTGGGCTTGACGGTGACTGCGGGCCCGACTGCCAGGACAGGGCAAGGCACTCTCCGAAGCATTTCTTCCGCAACAGAGCCCACTAGGAGATTCTGAAGACCGCTGCGTCCGTGTGTACTGAAAACCACCAGATCAATATGTTTCTCGTGGATGAGGTCAGAAAAGGTGCGCCAGAAGTTTCCCGGCTCGAAGATGATCTCGTACGGAACACCGCGAAGTTGCTCTTCCAAATCCTTCTTGCTTTCCTGGCGGAACACTTCGGCATCAAGTGCCAACTGTGGGGAGATTTCCGGCGGAACTTGCCGGTAAACGTCTGGCCGAATCACATGCAGCGCGTAGATTTTGGCCTTGTATCGCCGCGCGATTTCGAGAGCATAGGGAAGCGCCCTTTCCGCCGCAAAGGAAAGGTCCGTGGCATAGAGAACATTCTTCAATCTTAGTTGGGTTGCGGCTTCCGAGGCGTACATGATCGGTCTCCCAATTTACCGTGCCAACTTCTACGCAAAATATAAGGTGGCGGCCAGACAAAAGGAATGACGGCAGTCACGACAAACTGTGACGCAAGTCACTGAGGTTTTAAAGGGAGAGGACCAGAATCAAACCGGCAAAATGCTGAAAATTAAACTGATCCTCTGTCCCATTGATTTCTCGGAGTTTTCGGTAAGGGCATACCACTACGCGCTATCGCTGGCCGAACACTATCAAGCCAAGTTGGTCGTGCAGCATGTCGTGGAGATATGGCGCTATCCCTCTGTGAGCTTTGCTACTTCCTTGAAAATCCATGACGATTTCTGCGGGATGCTTCGAGAGCGCGGCCAAGAGCAACTGCTGGAATTCGTGAAGAAGCACACCGGCGATCGAATTCAGCCGGAGCCCGTGATTTACCAGGGCATGGCCCCAGATTCGATTCTTTCTTTTGCGGAAACACAGAAGGCGGACATGATCGTCATGGGATCGCACGGCCGGCGAGGTTACGATCGCCTGATGCTGGGATCTGTAACGGACCGGGTAATGCGCAGAGCGCCGTGCCCGGTTCTGGCAGTATGTCATTCGCAGGAGGACCCGGCATCCGCGAGTAAAGAGCCAGGTCACGTTCATACTTTTGGCCGAATTCTTTTTTGCTCGGACTTCTCCGAAGATTCGAAGCGCGCTTTGAATTATGCGATCTCCATGACGCAAGAATACGCCGCGGAGCTCACTCTGTTGCACGTGTTGGACGAGACTCCAAGTCCCTCTAAGGCGAAAGAGGCCGTTGCGGGAGCGCTGAAACGACTCGATGAACTGATTCCACCGGAGTTGCGCAAGACCCTCAAGGTCAAAACCGCGGTGCGCATCGGAAAACCCTACCGGCAAATCATTCAACTGGCCCTGGAAGAGGGAAGCGACCTGGTGGCTATGGGAGTGCGCGGCGGTGGCGCCTTGGATTCTTCGGTATTTGGTTCGACAACGTATCGCGTAATGCAGTTGGGATGCTGCCCCGTTCTCGCCGTGCACGCTTGAAACGTCAAGCTTCGTCTAACGTGGTGCAGCGCGCAGGAGATGCCGCCGCACCGCGATTAGAGCGTCAGAACCGCAACTACCAATTCGGGATCTTCGCTTTTGCGGATTTGGAAGCCGAAGTTCTTTGCCAGCGCGCGCATTCGAAGATTTTCAAGAAGGATGTTGGCTACCATCTCCTTTAACTTTTCGCCGCGAGCCACCTCGATCAGCCGCCGCAATAGCTCGCTGCCCAGTCCTTGCCCCTGGTATTCATCGCTCACCAGGACCGCCACTTCCGCGTCCTTGCCGGTGCGCGATTTACATAGCCGTCCCACTGCGAGAATCTCATGTTGGCGCGTTTCCGGCACGATGTGCTCCGCCACCAACGCCATCTCCTGGTCATAGTCTATAAAACATTTGCGGATTAGCCGTTCGTGCGCCACGCGGGTGTCCAGCTTTTCCATGTGGAAATACCGCAAATAGACGCTTTGATCCGAAAGTGTTTCGTGAAACTTCCGCATCATAGGTTCATCTTCCGGCCGAATCGGCCGGAATAGAACTTCGATTCCCTTCTTTGTCTGCCATCGCGATACGTACTGTGCGGGATAGCGGCGGATGGCGGAATGAGGAAGGTCCTCATCCACGACGTCGCGTCCGTGAAGAACGATTCGCGCATCGAGAGCCAGCACGGCGCTGCGTGACGCCAGAAGCGGATTGATATCCACCTCTTTGATCCGCCGCTGTTCGACCACCATCTCGCTGAAACGCACCAGCGTCTGCTCGAGGAGATTCAGGTCCACTGGGGCGCGCCCCCGAATCCCTTTGAGTGCCTGGAAGATACGCGTTTGTTCCATCATGCGCCGCGCCAGCGTTGAATTCAGCGGCGGCAGTGCCAGGGCGCGATCGCGATACACCTCCACCAGCTGGCCTCCCGTTCCGAACAGCATCACCGGTCCAAACTGTGCGTCTATCGAACTCCCCAGAATTAGTTCGTAGCCAATCTCCCGAACCATCGGCTGGACCGTCACTCCGAGAAAAGCAGCCGAGCCGGCTTTTGCCGCGACAGAGGATTGAATGTCTTGAAATGCTTGCCGGACCGCCTCGCCATTCTCAAGATTCAAAATCACGCCGCCCACATCGCTTTTGTGCGTGATAGTCTCCGAGTGAAGTTTCAGCACCACCGGAAATCCGAGAGCCGTGGCCAAGTCGACGGCCTCTTCTGCGCTTCGCGCCAGGCTCGTTTGAACGGTTGGTATGCCGTAGAGCGCGAGAATTTTTTTCGATTCGAATTCCGTCAGAAGCGTGCGTCCTGAATCGCCGACGCGTCGCAATATATCTTCCACACTTTGGCGCGTTGGCTCTCCGGGCTCCGGTTGGTCCGCCGCGAAGGGAGTTTCGTAGAGGCCGCGAAGGTTGTATGTGTAGCGCCACATATAAGTAAAGGCGCGCGCAGCCGTATCCGGATATGCGAAAGTTGGGATTCCGGAATTATTGAGAATCCTCTCGCCCTCAGCGACACTTTTTCCGCCCATCCAGCTTGCCAGAAGCGGCTTTCCGCTGCTCTTGGCGTAAACCTTTAGACGATCCGCCACTTGCGCCGGATCGGTCATCCCTTGCGGCGCCAGAATTACCAGCAGGCCATCGCTATTGGGATCTTCAATGGCAACTTTCATCGCGCGGGCGTAGCGTTCCGGATCAGCGTCACCGAGTATGTCGATCGGATTGTTATGGCTCCAGTGCGGAGGCAGAAAAACATTCAGTGCATCGATGGATTCCTTCGGCAGAGAAGCAAGCTCACCGCCGGTAGCGATCAGCGCGTCCGTGGCCAACACTCCCGGGCCGCCTGCGTTGGTCAGAATAGTGAGCCGCGGCCCCGCCGGTCGAGGCTGCTTGCCAAGCACTTCTGCCATATAAAACAAGTCTGAAATATTTTGAACCCGCAGAACGCCGCAGCGCCGCAATGCCGCGTCAAACACTTCATCGCTGCCGGTCAGCGCCCCCGTATGCGAACTGGCCGCATGCGACGCGGCTTCCGACCGCCCGGCCTTGATCACAATGATCGGTTTGCTGAGCACAACTTCGCGTGCCGCAGAGAGGAAGCCGCGAGCGTCGCCTATGGATTCCATGTAGATCAGAATGCTCTGCGTTTGCGCATCGTCCCCAAAAAAGGAGATCAAATCACCCCAGCTGATATCCAGCATCGAACCGGTCGATACAATCGCGCTGAATCCGACTTCCTCCTGCAAACTCCAATCCAGAATCGCCGTAAGCAGGGCGCCACTTTGACTGAGCAACGCTACATTTCCAGACCGAGCGATGTCGTTTGCGAACGTCGCGTTGAGCCCTATTCGCGGATTCATGACCCCGAGGCAGTTTGGACCTACCAGGCGCATCATTCCCCGGCGCAGTTCTTCTTGAATCTGCTGCTCCAGCTTCGCTCCTTCTGGCCCGCGTTCTCGGAAGCCCGCTGAGATAACAATCGCGCCACGCACACCCGCATCAACACATTCGCGGATAACCGCCGGCACAGTGGAAGCTGGTGTCACTACCACGGCCAAATCTACTTTTTCAGGGATCGCTGCGATACTTGCATAGCAAGGAAGGCCGAGAATGTCAGTCCTGTGAAGATTTACGCCATAAATTTCGCCCTGGAACTGTTCATTTCGAAGATTGGCTAAGACCGTCTTCCCAACGCTTCCCGCGCGGTTCGTGGCCCCGATAACGGCCACCGACTTCGGTGCAAACAAATACTCTAGTTGCAAACGAAAAGACATCTTTTCGGCACCTCTCGTTCGACCAAATGCCCTGTCGTCGCTGAATCTTACGAAAGGATGCGGAACACTGCACGCTAAGAAAATGCCGACGCCGCGGGGCGAGTTGGCAAGCCGCGCGCTATTCGAAGGCTTTGTTGAATGCGCTAGGAAAGCCGGAGAAGATCGGGGCTCCCGCGGTAGTTTCCAAGAATTGCCTGCGACTGACCAATGCACCGTGCTCGCCCAGGGCTTGGCGCCATTTCTGGTAGTCGCACTCGTCGCCAACTGCACGTTCGTGGCTATTCATGATCAGCTCCTCGATGCAGGATGCTACTTCAAAGCTGGATCGATCAACGTCAGATCCGTTACCGGCTCAAACTGGTTTTGAGTCGTTAGGGGATCGACCGTTAGCATCACTTCCAGCGTCGGCGACACATACGCTTCAAGAACATGACCGCCGCTCGTTGTCCCGTCGGGATTTCCCACCACCATGTGAGTGTGCACGAAGGGCTCGAGCGGTGATCACGATCAGCAACTTACAGAAATTTTAATTGAACCCATGTTTCGGTTGGAAATTTTCGGAGGTGAAGCGAATGCGAAAACCGGGGACCAACGGCAACGGCCGGGCTCAGCAAGCGAGCGCCCCTACGGCCGAGCGGCAACGGCGAACGGCCTCAGGTCTGAAGACCTGAGCTACATTGTTTCAACCGGCTGCGCGGGACTGGGTCGAGATTCGCTGTTGTTGATTTAGGATATCGCTTAGTAGGAAGAGGTCGGTTAGTAATGCGCGGAGGTGGATTGAGGCATTTAGGTTGTCGATTAATTGGGAGCTGATTGTTGGTTGGACTAGGACTAGTTCGATGGCTGCCAGCGAGTCGCGGGCGTCGCGGTCCACTACTGCTAGAAATGCTTCGTAACGTTCCTTCGGTTCGAGGCGCTCCTCGCTTACCGTTTCGGCACAGCTCTGCTTGAGGCCGGAGATGGCGTTCACTGCGCGATTCAGAAATTCGCGAATCTGGCTGCCTGATGGGTTGTTGCCGTCCGTGGGTAGGCCCTGCGCGGCGTAGGCCAACATGAATTCGTAGCTCTCTTCGATGGTGTTGCAGCGTTCGACGACATCGTTGAGCATTTTCTAATCCTGGCCTGGAGTTGCCGCGGATTTTGCCGCTGCGGCGGTGGGGCCTTCGACGACCCAGCGCTGCGGATCGTGCTCCTCGATATAAAAGTCGCGGCTCATCCAGCCGAAGATCATTGATTTTGTGATCGGGCGCTTCTCGGGGCGAATGCCGAAATAGACATGTACCATGATCAGCGCGATTAGTCCCACGCCCGCGAGGCCGTGCAGCACATACATCATCCCCCAGGTCATGTCAGTGAAGAGATAGGGATTGCGCGGGAAGAAAATGGTGCGCACGCGCGACATCATGAACACGCCTGTTATGATCGCGGTGAGACCGGCGGCGATTATGGCGCCGTGGTAGAGCTTGTTCTCCAGCGGATACTTTGCAAATCGCTCCGGCGGCGGGGCTGGCTTGCCCATGAATCGCTGCGTTCTTCGCCAGGCGTCGCGGAGGTCGATTTTGTCGGGCCAGATCGACCAGAAATCCAGAAAGAACGAGGCATGAATGATGTGAAAGATTATGGAGATGGTGAGCACAGTGCCCGCGATCCAATGGTAGGTAACCCAGTCAAACTGGAAACCGATTTTTGGTAGGAAGGCGGTGAAGAGCAGTGTGAACATCGCGACGGCCATGATCCAGTGGAATGCGCGGGCGGTGAGCGAGTGCCGCAGGACGTGTTCGGGGATCTGGGAGGGGATTAAGGGCGCTTCATACGGGCCGAATTGTCTGGGCTTGGCGAAATAGCGCACGTAAATCGCATGAACGATTACGAAGAGCAAGCCTGCGATCGCCGCCACCCAAATCAAGAACCACGCGATGTGGATGGGGACAACTTTCCCCCACGGATCTATTGCCCATTGTAGGGGGTCCATTTTGCCTCCTCGACGCCGCCGATGGCGCGTTTCACCAAGTTCCTCATCAATGGGATTTTGTAGGCGTTGAATTGCAGCGGGATGGCGCCGTGGACGGCTAGTTTGCCTGCCATTTCGCCGGTTGCTGCGTTTGGTGGTTTGCCGCGGACGGCATCTTCGACGGCTTTCAGTCGCAGAGGACGAGCGGCCGCTCCATTCACGGCAATGCGGATGCGCTCAATCGCGCCGTTGGATACGAACATAGCCGAAGCCACGTTCAGAAGCGGAAAGTCCCAGACATTCCGGTCGCGCACTTTCTCGAAATAAAATTGCGCGCCGGCCCACGCGGAGGGGATGCGAATGGAGGTCAGGAGATCGCCGGGCTTCAGGATGTGCAGGCGGGTGATATCGATCTCGGGGCCGATGAAGTAGTCTTCGGCGTCCACCACGCGCTCGCCCTTGGACGTGCGGATTACGAATTTGGCGTCGAGGGCGATGAGCGCCGGCGCAGAGTCGGAAGGATTCACCGCTACGCAGCGGTCGGCCAGCAGAATGGCGTGCTCGCGATTGCGGCCTTCGGGCGTGTCGGCGTAGCAGATGTTTCCACCGGCGCGATAGCAGGGCCATCCGGCGCGGTAATACCAGCAGCGAGCGTCCTGCGAGACGTTGCCGCCGATGGTGCCTTGATTGCGGATTTGCGGCGAGGCTACCAGTTCCGCGGCGTCGGCCAGCAGCTTGTACTTTTCTTTTATGACCGGATGCTGAACTACATCGGTTAGCGTGGTCATTGCCCCGATTTCGATGCCGTCGGCGGTGGCGCGGACTCCTTTGAGTTCGGCAACACCGCTTATATCGACGACTACCTTTGGTTTCTTGATGCGATCCTTGAGCCAGTCGAAACTGTCCAAGCCTCCGGCCAGCACCCAGCCGTCCTCGCCCTGCTGCGCGAGGAGTTGTTGGGCGTCCGCGATCGAAGTGGGCTGAAGGAGCTCAAAAGCCGGCATGACGTCCCGGATTACAGCCATGGATACTCCTTTCGCGTGCGCACTAAATATGCGCCGTCAAGGGAAGTTGCATGGGATGTCCCGCTTCGAAGGACGTGAGAATGGTGTCGGCATTGACGGGCGCGCGGCGGAATATTTCATCGCCTAGCGCGTCCGAAAGCGCGTTCAGGATCGACGCGCAGCCTCCCCCCACCGGCGGCTCACCCACGCCACGGGCGCCGACCGGCGTTTCGGGATCGGGGATATCGAGGGCGCCCCATTGCATGTCCACGGGAACATCTAGAATTGTGGGCGGCTTGGTGTGGTAGAAACGCCGCGAGAGCATTGCGCCGTAGTGCGGGTCGTACACCCACTTCTGCCCGATCGCATGCCCAATGCCCAGAACCGACCGGCCTAATACCTGACCGCCCAGCGCGCGGGGATGAAGCACCGAGCCAACGTCGGCGTAAGCGAGGAAATCCACTATGAAATATTTGCCGGTTTCGACGTCCACTTCGACTTCGGCGAAACTTGCGACGTAGGAAAATGTCTGGCCATCGCGCGGGTAATTATCTTTCGCGGCGGCGACCAGACCCTGTCCCGCCAGCGCCGCCACCGATGCCTTGGTGAGCTTGTTGACGTCAGGCGGCGCGTCGTGGCCATCGTAGATCCCGCCCAGTTGAATGGCGTACTGCGCGGCTTGCGCAAGCGTCATGCCCGCGCCACTACCCTTGCGAAATACGCGCTCGTTCGCAACTTCGTAATTCTCCGGCTTGCCGCCGAATTTCTTCGCGGCAATCTCTTGCAGTTTTTTGCGTGCGTCCATCGCGGTGGCGTAAGCGGCGCGCGTCATTGCGTGCGTGGTTTGGCTTCCGCCGGAGACGCAGGTGAACGGGAGGAACTTCGAGGAGTCGCCCCAAACGACGTCGCACTTTTCCCACGGCACGCCCAGAATTTCGGCGCCCACGCGATGAACGTCAATCACCGCTTCCGTTCCCAAGTTGCCGATTCCCGATTGGAAGGCCACGCGGCCATCCGGTTTGATGATCAGAATCCCATCGAAGCCGGTGGTGCCACCGACGTAACAACTCAGCGAAACACCCACGCCACGCACCTTGCTGCCGATACGCTTCGGCGTCCGCGCCACTCGTTCGCTCCATTTGAATTGTTCCGCCCCGCGGTCAAGCGCGTCTTTCAGAAACGCGCTCGTTGCATATGCCCTTTTGCCCTGCACCTCTGGCCCAAATGGCGCTTTGCCCTCCGGACAATTAATCCGGCGGATGGCCACCTGGTCCAAGCCGAGCTTGCGCGCAGCTTTGGCAATGATCGGCTCCATGATGATGATTCCCTGCAAGCCGCCGGGTGAGCTCTGCGCGCTGCGCGGCGGCGTGTTCGTGAGGATCGTGGCGCCGCGCCAGCGCATTGCTTGCGGTTGATACAGCAGCGACACGATGCGGCCCGATGACGGCACATCGCCGTTCGCATCATAGGGGCCGTTGTTGGAAATTACGAACATGTCGAGGGCGATGATGCGGCCTTCCTTCGAGAAGCCCACTTTCATCCGCCCCAGAATGCTCGGCCGCGCGCGGCCGATAAACGTTTCCTCCTCGCGCGTGATGCGCATCATTACCGGCGCATTGGCCTTCTTCGACAAAAGCGCCGGAATCACCAGCGACACGCCGCCGGTGATCTTGCTGCCAAAGCCGCCGCCCGTGTACTCGCTGACGAACACCACTTTGCTTGCGTCAATGTTCAGCCAGCGCGCGATGGCCGGCACGGTTTGCGCGGTGCTCTGCGTGCCTGTGTAAACATGCACTTTCCCGTTCTGCCAGTAAGCCATCGCGCTGCGCGTTTCGAGCGTCTGGTGGCTGGTGTCTGGAGTGACGAACGTTTCATCGAGCACCAGTGCCGCGTTGCGGAAGCCTGCTTCGACGTCGCCGTACGTCCATTCTCCGGGCGTTTTCCCGGTGGGGAGTTGCCCCTCGTTCGCAGCCGCGAAGTCCGCGGCGGTCCACTTGAGCACTCCGATTGTGGGGGGCGGCGGCGACGGCGGAGGCGATCCAGCAGCGGCAGCCGGTGCTGGAGATTGCACCCAAATGTTCCCGTCGAGTCTCGGGTTGGGGCCGCCTGGCCGCAAGGTGTCGAGCGGATCGATGACGAAAGGAAGCGGCTCAAAATCGATGCGAATTTTTTCAATCGCATCCGCCGCGGTCAATTCGTCAACCGCGGCCACGGCGAGAATCGGTTCGCCTTGATAAAGCGGTTCCATGGTGAGCGCCTTCTCGCTCTTCGGATTGGCGTGAATCACCGTGCCATTGTCGGTGAGCGTGTCAGCCGGAGGCGGAAGTTCGCCGGCGGTGAGAATGGCTTTCACACCGGGCATGGCCAGGGCTGTGCGGCAGTCGAGGTGCTTCACGCGGGCGTGCGGCAAAGGGCTGATGAGCAGCTTGCAGAACAACATTCCGTCGGCGTGATAATCCTCGGCGTATTTTGCCTGGCCGGTGACCTTGGCATATAGGTCGGCGGTCGGATAATCCTTGCCGATTAATTTATGCCCGGCGCCGTACACGCGGGCAGTTGTCGCGGAAGTTGCCCCTGCCGATTTCGAGTCCTTGTCAGCCACGGCTCGACCTCCTCAAGTTTTCCGCGCCGCGCATCATGGCGGTCAGAATCTTGTCGTAGTCCTGGCAACGGCACAGGTTTCCCGAAAGGCCGTAAGCCATTTCGCTGCGCGTGGGATTGGGATTGGTCTGCAGGAAGGCCACCGCCGACATGATGAACCCGGGCATGCAGAAGGCGCACTGGAAGCCCTGCTCGTCAATCACGCCTTGCTGCACCGGGTGCAGCGTTCCATCGGCGTTTGCCAGGCCCTCGATGGTCAGAACTTTGCGATCGCGCACCGCGTGTGTGAGCACGGAACACGCGTAGTGAGGAACGCCATCAATGAGCACGGTGCACGAGCCACATTCGGCGCGGTCGCAGCCAATCTTCGTGCCGGTTAGCCCAAGTTTGTGGCGCAGGGTCCATGCCAGCGTTTCTTGCTTCATTACGTCGGCGCGGCGCTGCTGGCCGTTGACGTTAAGAGTGAGGAGCCGCTCACCTGCCGCGCCGGAAGTTTGTCCCAATAGAGTGGACGCGCGGAACAGGTACGCTGAGGAGGAAACTGCCGCGCCCGCGACAATCACGCCCTTTATCAGGTCGCGTCTCGAGATTACGTTTGGCTGAGGGTCATTTCCCTTTGGGTCGTCGCTGTCTCTCATCGCCCATCCCCCTCAGGACATCGGAGCCAGACTCCGTGTTTTTTTCGTCATCGTAGCCCCCTCCGATCGGCAGAGTAGGAGGCTGATGGAAGAATACGCCCAATGGAGCGATTCTGAAAATATCGCTCTTTGGTATCCGCGGCTCGCGATCCTTGGTTTTCCTCAGCCGTTTTTTGCTGCCGTTTTGTAGCACAGCCACTCTTGGCTGCGGCTTTTTGCTGCTTCCACATTGCATGTCGCCATTTACCGAAACCTGACACAGCCAAGAGTGGCTGTGCTACTCGACTTTTCCAGCGTGGCCGCTAGTTGGCCGCAGCGTTTAGAAGCGCCTCAACTTTAGCGTCCAAATCTTGTGCGACTTTCATCGCCTCGGGGCTTCCGTACGAGCTTAAGAAACTGGACATGGTGTCGTAGGAGAGATGCACGCCGTCCGGCCGCTCGTCGATCAGAATCGTCACCGGCGCATACGAACCCGCATCGGGTACATGCTCAACCATTTGCTTCATGATCAGCGGGTTGCCGACGACTAACCTTAAGACTTCTGGCGCTCCCGCTCCATTTGCCTTCCTCAGGAATTGACCGTGGTCAAAACGCGTAAACTCCATAAGGCCGGAGGGCCCGATCACTTTGTTAATGATGCTCTCCACTTCGGGATATGTTTTCGCGGCGGCGACATCCCTCCAGATGGCGCTCATATCGGGATGGCCGACGAGTGCTTCCAGCCGGGATACGACTGCCTGAAGGGGCTTGGATGAAGTCACGCTGAACCGCTGTACGGTGATTTGTTTGGTCGTCATTTGATGTGTAATTCCTCACTCGGGTCCGGATTTTGGCGCGGTTTGATCGATCAAGTCCGCCACTTTCTTTGGATGTGCGAGCATGGCCAGGCGACTCGAAGGAAGCGCGATGGAAGTGGCTTTCATCCTCGCCGCTTCGGCATCAAGAGGCGTTTAGCTCTCCTTTCAGCGCGGCCGCGAGTTCCTGGACGCCGCGGCGGATTTCACGCGCGTCCACGGCAGCAAAACCCAATTGCAGGCCTTCTCGCGCAACTCTGCCCTGGCTGTACCGGCTTAGCGGAAATACTTCCACGCCGCGAGTTGCGGCCGCCCTGGTGGCTGATTCGGCGTCGATCCCTTCGCGCAGCCAGCCGACAGTCTGCAGGCCGGCTTCGATTTCGGAAATTTCCAGCAAGCCGGTTAATTTTTCTCGAGCGGATTCCAACAGAACCGTCAATCGCTCTGCGTACACTTCCCTCATCCGGCGCAGGTGGCGGCCGAAGTGCCCCTCGGTGATGAAGTCACACAGCACGGCTTGTTCGAGCAGTGGCGCGTGCCGCGTTGTGAGAGAAATCGCTGCCGCGAAAAATTCAGTCAGGTCCGGCGGAATCACCAGGTATCCCAGCCGAAGCGATGGGAACAGCACTTTGCTGAAACTCCCGGCAAAGATCACCAAGCCGTTACGATCGAATCCTTGCAACGCTGGAATGGGCCGCCCGGAATAGCGGTATTCGCTGTCATAGTCATCTTCAAAGATCAGCGTGCCGAACTTCCGGGCCGACTCCAATAACTCCAGTCTCCGCGACAGAGTCATCGTGGTTCCGACGGGAAACTGGTGGCCCGGGGTGACGTAGATCAGCCGCGAACCACGCAGGATATCGCCGCGCACTTTCATTCCTTCGCCGTCCAGACGAACGGCAGACACTCTTGCTCCAACTGCTTCGAAAACCATTCGTGCGCCGGCGTATCCCGGGTTTTCCATGCAGACGCGATCTCCCGGATTCAGAAGGATTCTTGCAGTGAGATCGAGGGCTTCCTGCACTCCGGAAACTATTGCAATCTGCTCCGCGGTGCATTTCACTCCGCGCGACGTGCTGAGGTAGTTGGCGATGGCCTCGCGCAGCGGGGCGTATCCGAGCGGGTCGCAGCCCAGCAGAAGATGCATCGACGCGCGCCGCCATCGGCGAACCGCGATCTGCGTCCATAAGGCCGTGGGGAATAGATTCAGCGCGGGGACATTGGCGCGAAAAGCGCGGCTGGGCCGAATTTCAAAGCCTGTGAACAATTTCGCTCGCCTGGCGTAATCCGAGACGCTGGGCTTCTTTTTTCGCAGCGGTGATGGTCGCGGGCCAGGCGCTCGCGTAGCCTGCAGCAATGCGTCAGGCAAGATGCTGCTTACATAAGTGCCCGATCCGGCCGTACCACGCAGGTAGCCCTCCGATTTCAAGAGCTCAAAGGCGCTTACGATCGTGCCTCGCGACAATCGGTATTGCCGGGCGAAATCACGCGTGGCAGGAAGCCGCGCGCCGGACCGCAGACGGCCCTCCAGAATCTCGGCGCGCAAGGAGGCATACAGCCAGTGGTAAGCGGAAGTTTCCGGGCCACGCGGCGGGAGCGCCAAATCGAAGGGAGTCGCCCGTTTCATCCCGAAAGTGGTACACCTCAATTTCCGTAAGTGGACCTTTACGATTGGTCCACTCTAATCTAACTTGCCTTCAGAGAGAAGCCAACGATGAAAGCGTTACGAATCCGAATGTGGGCCAGCCGGGCGATATTGTTGATTCTCTTTTCGGCCGCGGTGGCCGGCGGCGGCCTGGTTATAGCGCGGGCCGCGTCGGAACCATCCCAGGAGAAAATCGAACGGTCTCGAGTCGCTTTCTCCCATGACTTGCCGCGGCTGATTGGCGACAAGCTCAGCGTCACGGTCGTGGAGGTCAACTATGGGCCGGGCGAATCCTCCGCACCGCACAGTCACCCTTGCCCCGTTATCGGCTACGTGCTTGAAGGCACGCTTCGGACGCAGGTGAAGGGAGAACCCGAAGCTATCTACAAAGCTGGCGAGAGCTTCTACGAAGCTCCCAACGGCGTTCATGTGGTATCGGCTAACGCGAGCGACAAAGAACGAGCCAGACTCCTCGCCTATTTTGTTTGCGACCAGCGCGGACCGCTCAGCGTTGCTGCGCCGGAAAATAAATTGATGGAGGACAAATAATCATGAACAACGCGCGGTCCACTGCATCAGAGGCCGTGACGGATCATGCAGCGCCATGGAGACGCGCCTGGACTTTGGAGCGCATGGGAATTCTTTACGCGCGCTTCACACTCGGTGCTGCATTCCTTTCCGGCATCGCCGATCGTTTCGGCCTCTATCGCGGCAGAAACATCGGCTACGGGAACTTCGACGGCTTCATGCAGTACACCGCAAAAGTAAATTCCTTCATGCCTGCGGCTACGATTCCCTTTCTCGCTTGGGCTGCCACCGCGGCCGAATTATTTCTTGGCATCGCGCTGATTCTTGGGATATGGCCGCGCTGGGTGGCGATTGGCAGCGCCATATTGCTGGCGCTGTTCGGCATCGCCATGGCCATTTCTTTCGGCATTAAGTCGCCGATGGATTATTCGGTCTTTTCCGCTTCGGCAGGAGCGGTGTTGCTGGCTTTGTATGGGAATCGCAAATCTGGAGCAAATTCGTGAACAACTTATCAGGAGGCAATATGAAACGCGCAATGCGAATTAGCACGGCAATAGCTGGGGCACTGGCGATGTTGTTCGTTTCGGGTTTGGCGGTGCGTGCGGACGACCGAGCGGACCTGCTTAAGGCGCGCGAAGCGGTTTGGCGGGCTTGGTTCGTCAACGATGCAAAGACTCTCGAAGCGATGGTCCCGCCGGATACCATTGTCATCGGTTCCGGCCAGGAAATATGGAGACATCAGGCAGACATCCTGCAATCCGCGGCTCGGTTTCAGGCCAACGGCGGAAAGCTCATCCGTCTGGAATTTCCGCGCACCGAGATTCAGCGCTTCGGCGATGTGGCCATTTTCTACAGTCAATATTTGTATGAAACTGAAGAAGGCGGCAAGCGAGAGGTGACTTCCGGGCGCGTCACCGAGATTTTCGTTTTGCGAAATGGGAAGTGGACCAATCCTGGTTGGCACACCGACACGGAAAAATGACGGCTCGCCGGGCCTGCGAGCTTAAATGTGCATTGACCACTCTCGCGAACCACGGCCCAGCGTCCATTAACATCATTGAACCCTAGGTCCTCTGCCTGCGATGAAACGGAAAAAGGGCCGGCGCAATCGAGCCGGCCCTTTCCATTTGCGTTTAGCATCCTG
This sequence comes from uncultured Acidobacteriota bacterium, assembly GCA_963831955.1. Classification (GTDB taxonomy): domain Bacteria; phylum Acidobacteriota; class Terriglobia; order Acidiferrales; family UBA7541; genus Palsa-147. The sequence continues at coordinate 290,194 of CAWHSG010000001.1, forward strand.
CGAACGAAATGAAGGCGCCTAGTTGCGATGGCAGCGTCGGGGTGAAAGGTTCGAAGTTGAACGGCCTGGTTGTGTCGAAGCCGGCGCTCGTTGCTGCGGTCACGTCCACGAAAGGCGTGAGGGCGGCTACCGCTTGCGAGATTCTGTTCCAGCATAGAGTGCGCTCGTAGCCGTTGTTGTTCGGTGGGGCCGCGCTTTCCGCAACACCTTGAATCCCAGTGATCGTGTTGATCGGACCACCGTCCTGCGGCGCTACGTCCGGACCTATGACGCGCGCGAGTGTGCGATGGTCGCTCTCGATTCCCATAATGCGGGCTGCGCTGACCCGCAGATCGGGAGTGCTGAAGTTGCGCACGCCGACGAGATAAGCTGCGATGAACGCGTCCTCAAGGGTCACTAAAACGTTCAGCGTGGTCTGCGCGTCGGAGAACATGTTGGGTGGATAATAAAAGGTGGTAAACGGCGAGGGCTGGTTGGTTACGGATTGCTCTAGCAGGTAGTGCGACATCTCTTCCTGGCGCGCGGCGATCAGGTAGCCCTGATCATCGTTGGGAATGTTCGCGAAGAAGGGCGAAGTATTAATGATGTTGTTGTAAGTAGTGACCGCCAGCGCTTCTGCGATTTCTGCGGCGATCAGAATTGCGGTGTCGCCTTTTTTACCTTCGGGAAACCCGAATCCAAATCCTCGATCGTCCAGGCCGGGAACTGATTTGCCGGAAAGCGTGTGAACGCCGGCTTTTGCTTCTGCGGCCGCCACGGTGAGAAGTCCGCCGAGGCCGATGACGCCGACTCCGGCTAGCGAGGCTTTTTGTATGAACGAACGGCGGGTTGAGCCCTCCGTTTGCTCGGGCAATGCAGACACACGTTCCCCTTCTTTTGGCGCAGTCATTTAGCGTCTCCTTGTCAGTTAGCGAATTAATTCGATCGAACGGCCAAGGAACCCGCGTCGACGGCTATGATCGCGTTGATTGAATGCATGGCTGCGAGGGCTCCCCCAACCGCTTCCTCGTCGCATTGAGTACGCAGGAGGTTGGAGAATGGATTGAGCCAGCTGCAAAGTTTTGTAATTTGAGCACGTCCCTTCCCGTCGCTGGCCCGGGAATCCCTGTTCAAATCTCTGCTCACCGTTCAGAATAGCTGGCCGACCGAGTGAAAAGTTGAACTTATGCTATCCACCGATGCCAACCCGCCCTCAAAGAATGGAGATTCCGATGCGTATTGCCAAGTTTCTTTCGTTGGCTGCTGTAGCTGTCTTTCTGTCGATCGGAATCGCCGATCGCTCGCTACTGCCAGGCGGAGCGCGGGTAGTCGCGCTCGCGGCTGAGGAGACGCCGAATGTGGGCGTGGGGCCGCAATACGATACGACTCACGTGTACGTCGCGCCGGACGATTTGAATCGTTTCGTCGCCAGTTTGCTGGCCACTTTCGGAGGCACCGCTTCGAAGCCTGCGGTTGTCAGCATTTTGCCGACTCCGAGCAGTTGCGTGTGGCAGGCCGTCAGGACGCCCGTGGGGAACTTTTCGGTTTTCGGATTCGAGACGCCGGTCCCGTATCCGTTCGGCGCGGAAAGGACCGGATACTTGGTGACCGACATGGATGCCGCGATCGGCGCGGCTCGGGCTGCCGGCGCCGACGTGGTGGTCGCTCCGTTCAAGGATCCGATCGGGCGCGACGCTGTGATCCAATTTCCCGGCGGCGTGAATACGCAGCTATATTGGCACACGACCGCGCCGTCCTCACCGCCGCTGCAGACTATTCCGGAAAACCGCGTGTATGTGTCCGCCGATCGAGTGGGCGAGTTTACGCGCAGCTTCCTGGCTTTCTCTCACGGCAAAATCGTCTCTGATGAAGCGCACGCACCCGGCGTCGAAATCGGGCGGCCGGCGGATAGCTACCGGCGAATCCGGATGGAATCGAACTTTGGCCAGCTGACGGTGCTGGTGACGGACGGACATCTTCCGTATCCCTATGGACGGGAAACAACCGGATACGAGGTCGCAGACCTTGCGGATATTCTCGCCAAGGCTAAGGCGGCCGGAACTGCGATCCTGGTCGCGCCTTATACCGACGATCAGCGGAGTGCGGCGCTGATACAATTCCCGGGCGGATACATCGCGGAGATCCACTCGAGAGCGAAATGAATTACACTCGCAGGAGCCGGGGTGGAAAGAATTGTGCAAGGCTGGAATCGTTCCGGCGAGGAGGCTTAGATGAAAACAACTTGGGAACATCACGAGAAACATGGGCTGCTTACCAAGCAGAGCGATTTGCCGGACAGCGTTTATGCGTTTCCGAACCAGCGTAAGGAGCCGCTGACCGATGCGCAGCACGTGCGCAATGCCGTCGCGCGATTCGATCAAGTGACCGGCGTCTCCGACGCCGATCGCGCTTTGGCGTTTGCGAATATCGAGAAGGCTGCAAAACACTACGGCGTCGATCTCTCGGAGACTTCCTGGCACGACCTCGGCGTTCATTTGCAACGCAACCGCAAACAGGCTGCGGCCAAAGCCGTTGCCACGCGCAAGCGCAAACGCAAAGGGTGAGGACGCGTGCCGCGCTCAGCTTGACACCGTTCTGCGCGGTTCCTATACTCCAGCGCGCCACGAACTTCTGTCCGGGGGGACTCCGATGTCAAAGCTTCCGCTGGTCGTTTTTCTGATTGCCGTGTCTGCTACCTTCAGTTTTGCGCAGGAACATGGCCAAAATCACGGGCCGAAACTCACTCCGCAACAGAGCGGCACGACTCAGCTGCTGATCGCTGTCAGTCCCGTGGACTCGCGGGTGGTCTGGGCCGCGGGAACCGGCGGCACGTTCGTGGTCACTACCAACGGCGGCGATACCTGGACATCCGGAGTAGTGCCCGGCGCGGAAAACGATCAATTCCGCGATGTGCAAGGCGTCAACGATAAAGTCGCCTATCTGATGTCCATCGGAAACAACACCACGGATTTCAAAATCTATAAGACCGTTGACGGCGGCGCGACCTGGACCATTGAATTCACCAATGAGAATGCGAATGCTTTCTACGATTGCATGGCCTTCTGGGGTCCGAACCGCGGCATCGCGCACAGCGATTCGGTGAACGGCGTGTTTCCCGATATCCGCACCACCGATGGAACGAACTGGGAATCCATCGCCGCGAATATGCCGCCCGCGCTCGATGGCGAAGCTTCCTTCGCAGCGAGCGGAACGTGCATCGCCACCGAGGGCGAAAAAAATGCCTGGATCACCACCGGAGGATCGACAGTGTCGCGCATCTTGGCCACACGGGATGGCGGCGACACCTGGAATGCGTATGACACTCCGCTCGTCAGCTCGCCCAGCGCCGGCGGAATCTCGGTGGCCTTCCGCGACCACCGCAACGGGATCCTCGGCGGCGGCGACTTGTCTTCAAACACCAGCGCGCAGACGGCAACTTCGAACGATGGCGGACAAACCTGGACGCTTACAAATGCGCCGCCCGTGCAAGGAGCGATTTTCTGCTTGGCTTATGTCAACGGCGGCCGCTATGGCCACGAGAACGAAAATGACCCCGAACTCGAACGCGCCGTGGTGATCACCACCGAGACCGAGCCGAACTATACTTCCGGCGAAGCGGCCTTTACTCCCGATGAAGGACGCACCTGGTTCCCGATGCCCGAAGTGAGCGGCTACTGGGCCGTCGCGTTCGCGAATCCCCACGCGGGATGGTTCGTCGGAAATAACGGACAGATCCTGAAGATCAGTTTCTAGGCATCCCGCCTGCCTGGAAATTCCTGCATCTCCGCCCGGACTTTGGGCGGAGTGTGTTTTCCGGGAGTGAGCACGGCCATGCTCGCTTATCCTCCCCTAACTCCGCCGGCAGCCAGATATGCAGTGAGTACTAGTAAAAAGTAGGACTTTAGTTCCCCAAAGTTTGCCTCCTCTGCTCCATTGCCGTACCCGTTCGCAAATATCACACTTTGTGTACCTGAGTGGAACGCTGAACGTTTCCCAGGTGAGCTTTGAGTTGGTTCGTTTTTTGACAGGGCTCGTTTCTTCTTGCACGGCTTATGGAGACGCTCGGCAAATACAAGATCGAAGCAAAGCTCGGACAAGGAGCCATGGGGTGTGTGTACAAGGCTTGGCACCCTGGCTTTCATGATTTCGTATCGCTGAAGACCATTCAGGACACCCGCCTCGAAAACGCCGAGTTGCTGGAGCGATTCAAGAGAGAAGGCCGGGCGCTCGCCAAGCTTAAGCATCAAAACATCGTTCAAATCTATGACGCCGACCAAGCGGACGGGATGCACTTCATCGTCATGGAGTACATGAACGGTGGAAGCCTCGATCGCATTATCGAAAAGCGCGACGGCAGTCCGCTGGCGCTGAGGTTGGGCTACATCGTCCCGGCGTGCCACGCGTTAAGTTACGCGCATCGCCGCGGCCTCTTTCACCGCGACATCAAGCCCGCAAACATCATGCTGCACAACGATGGAAACGACGAAGTCGTCAAGGTCGTTGATTTCGGCATCGCGCGATTGGTGGATCTCAGCGAGAAGCACGACTTCTCCATGTCGCAGACGAATATGTTGATCGGGTCTCCGGCGTATATGGCGCCGGAGCTTTTGACCGGAACGGAGCGGGCGAACGAGCGGACGGACATCTGGGCCTTGGGAGTGACGCTTTACGAGCTTCTGGCGTTGGAGCGGCCGTTTCAAGGCAAAGATTTTGACGAGTTGAGACGAAACATAATTCATGCCAAAGCCAGGCCGCTGAAGCAGCTCGCACCAGATTGTCCCGACGACCTGGACACCGTAGTGCAGCGCATGATCGAGAAAGACGCTTCACTCCGCTACGCGACGGTGGAAGATTTGTTGATCGATCTGGAACCAATCGCCAAGCGCCTGCGATCCGAAACCGCCGCCAGCCTGATTCACCGCGCCAACGACCTCTGCGAAATCGGCGAAATGGAAAGCGCAAAATCGGTCTTAACCGAGGCCCGCAAATACGACCCGGCAAACTCGCAGCTTCGAGAACTTCTGCAAAAGATAGACAAAGAGCTGCGCCGAAGAGAATTGCTGCCGCGATTGCACACTCACCTCAAACGGGCCCGCGATTTCGCGCACCGGGATGAATTCCAGAACGCCAGAGACGAAATAGCCTCTGCGCTTTCACTCGATTCTACCTTTGAACCAGCCCGCAAGTTCCTGGAAGAAATCGAAGAGGAGGCCAAGAAAAAAGAGCTGCTGCAGGAGAAGCTGCGCCTAATCAAGCTGCGAATCACAGAAGGCGAACTGACGCAGGCCGAAATGTTTCTGAAGGAAGTTGAACAGATCAGCATCGGCAATGCAAAATCCCAGGAATTGCGCCGCGAGATCGAGCAGGAAAAGCAGCACCGGCTGAAACGAAAACGAATCAACGAACTCGTCAGCAGTGCCCAGGCGCTGATGGCCGCGCTGCGGGAGGACGAGTGCCTCGCCTTGCTGAGCCAGGGATTGCAGGAATATCCCGAAGATGCCGAGTTGCTGCGATTGCAGGAGATCGTCCGCAGCGATCTCGCGGAAGCAAAGAGACAGGAGGAACGGCAACGCGGTATTGAGGAGCTTCGCGCGCTAGTGGGGCAGGGAGACTTCGAAGCGGCGCGGCAGAAAATGCAGCAACTGCTGCAAGAGTTTCCGGATGACGCCGTAGTCGAGAATTTGAAGTCATTTATCGTGGAGGAAACCGGAAAAGCCGAGGCTCCGGAACACGACGGAACGATTGACGCTGGAATACGCACCATTCGAAAGAAACTTCGCTCGAAAAAGCACGCCGATGCGGCAGCGGCCGAAGAGAAGACATTTTCGGAAACAAGAAGCCTGCTGGCAAACGGAAAGAAGCACGAGGCGCTGCTGCTGGCACAGGGCGCAATCGACACGCGCGTGTTCAAGAAGAATGACGCTCGGGTAGTCGCCCTGATGAACGAGATCAAGAACTCGAAAAGCTCCGATCGGGAGGCTGTGCAGACAATTCCTGGCGGGAATACGGCGGTATATGAGGCGATCGAAACAGAAATGAAACAGTCCTCTTTCGTTCCAAGCGAGAGAGCGTCGCAAGTGGCGTCGGATTGGCGATTCACGGTGCAGCCGGTTGAGAACGACCTTGGCCCTAAAGCTGATCCAGCACCCGCTGAATACCGAATCGAATTGCCGATGACGGGAGTTGAGGGAAAGCAAAAATCACACAATCTTTCCGGCGGCGCGGCGCGACCCGATGCCGCTTCAACAAATCTGCCACTCGCTACCGGAGTGCTTCGGAGCAAGGCGAAGCTGATCGGCTTTCTGGCGGGGGCCGTCGTAGTTGCCGGGCTTGCCCTCTCGATTGCTTGGAGAATCTCGAGCGAGACGGCAAAAAAGGAAAGCAGCGCCTTCCACCAGGCCACACAAGATGAGAACGAAAAGAAATGGCCAATAGCCCTGACCGAGTATCAAGCGCTCGCAACAGGCCACGGAGCGCTTTCTGCACAAGCCGGCTCGGAATACACGAGGCTCGCGACGCTCCTCCAAAAGGAGAGAGAGCTCAAACAAAACATCGAACAGGCGAGAGCGGCTAAGAGCTACGACCAAGCCGAAATCCTGCTGACACAATTGGCGGATCTCGACGGCGACATGGAAGCACCGGCGCTCGAGGAAAAAGACGAAGTGGCGAAGGAAGCGCAAGCGGAAGAAGCAGCGCTCCAGGAAAAGAACGAAAAGCCAAAAGTGACGCGAGCAACGCGACTCGATGCCAAAGAGAACGCAAAAAAGACCTCGCCGGGAAATCCTGAAGCCCCAGCGCAAGCGGGTGCCGGCTGTGAGCTCTCGGCAAGCGACTTGCCGGTTCGACTGAGCCGCGCGGACAGAAACAGCGCACAGGGAAATTACGATAGTGCGGAACGCGAATATCTCGCCGTACTCGCCTGCCAGCCCAACAACGAGCAGGCACGTAGCGGCCTGGAACGTACACGCAAAGCGAAAGCCATGTAGGGCAGGAGAGACTCTCTAAACATGAAGACTAATTATTCGGACCGTTCCTTCTGGCGGAATATTTATCTCCGGACTCTAATTCTGATCACGCTGTGCGCTTTTCTGTACGCATCGCCGTTCGGTCTGCCAGCCAAAGAACTGCCGCTCAATGCGATCGTCGTGTATCAGAACGCTTCCGTCTGGACTTATTTGCAGGCGTCCGATGTGCAATTTAACGCCAAGATCGAAATGAAAGACTGCGGCAACGAGCAGAGTATCGACAAATCCATCTACGGCAAACTTCCCAAGATCCGTATCTCTGCGCCTGCGACCCTCGAAGTTCTCGATAATGGCAGCCTGCGCTATACCAAGGACAGTTCCTCGGCCTGCGTCGTTCCCGACAATTTGAAATTTGAAAAAAACTCGAGTTTTACGCCGGGGCAATTGGCCAGCAAATCTTCGCTCGATGGCCGGGCGATTGGCACAGCAGCGTCTCTACCCGCGTTCCAACCCGGCATGCTCATTGTCTTCGTTTCTGCCCCCGATGCAGAGTATGCCGAATTTCTCTTGGCTTCGCGCGCGTCTCAAATCGCGCTCTGGGATCGCTACCTGGCCAAGTATCCCTCGGCTCCCCACACCGCCGAAGCCAAGCTATCGTTCACGCATTTTCTGGTGAATCAGAGCCGTGCCCATCTGCAGCTCTACAAGAGTTCCGAATCGCAGGCCTCGCCCGCGTACGCGGAACTGAAAACCGCGACACAATTGGCGTTCAAAGCGAATTCCATTTTACCCGCGGATGCAGAAACCAAATCAGTGAACGAAGAAGTCGCAGCCGCCACCGAGGCGATTGTCAAGAAGGGCAGCGCCGAACTTCTCGGATATCAGCAGGCAATTTCAGGCAAGGCCGCCGGCTATGAACATCTGCGAACCGCCAACCAGCTGCTTCAGCAACTCCGGGAAATCGATCCGCAAAATCCGTCCGTGGTGAAATTCGAGACCGACGCGACAAAGGAAACGAATGCCTACGAATCGGCGATCCATTCTGCGCAGAATCTGACTTCGTCACATCACGTTGATGACGCCATGAAGGCTGTCTCGCCCTATCTTTCCTTCCTCTCCGAAGATCCCCGAATTGCCGAGGTCGTCAATTCTGCTTTTGCCGCGCACTTCAGCAAGGGCAAGTCCTTCGCAGATTCCAATAATTGGGAAGAGGCCTCGCGGGAATTCGATCTCGCCGAAAAGATCAAGCCATCGTCCGAATCAGCCGCGGCCCTGGCAAACGCGAAAAAGGAATTAGTGAAGGCCAATAACAAAATCGCCGCCGAGACCGCTTTGCGTCAAAGCAAGGATTTTGCGAGCCAGAACGATTTTATTTCAGCGTATGAAGTCCTCGACAATCTGCCGCCCGACCAGCGATCTCTGGCCGATGCCGACCGCATTGCTCTGGGGCCCATGTACGTGACCAGCGCGTCCCAAGCGGCAGAACTAATCCAGAAAGCTCACGATCCACTGCGCGGCGTGCCGGACGAAAAGGAAATCGAAAAGGCTTACGGCTATCTGGATCGCGCCTTTGCGATCGACGGCCAACCCGCACTCAAAGAACGGCGGGACGATCTCGCCGACAAGCTGAGCGAATATTATTTGGAGCAGGCTGTCCGCTATATTTCCAAACCCATGGGGTCCGGCGTTTGCCTCGGCTGGTCGTACCTGGAAAAAGCGATGCCTTATAAGGCGGGCAACCTCGAGGCTCTACGCGACGAGCAGACGAAAAGCTCCGCGACTTACCAGATGCGCTCGCGTCTTTCGATCCGCGTGGAGTTTCGCGACCAGACTTCCCGCCGCGACAGCATTGGTTTTGCCGAACAGCTCGCCGATGCCATCGCCACCGGCCTTGAAAACTCCGGGCTGCCGGTGAAAATTGTCCGGCCTGGCGACAATCCCGTCGTCGAGCCGAATTTCAGCCTTGTCGGAGATGTGGTGGACCACCGCAAGAACAGTTCGACGCATTCCGACCCCAAGGATTCGAAATACCGCGCCGGCGAAGAGCAAGTCCCCAACGATCAATGGAACGCCGCCAACCGCGAGTACGAAGCCGCAAAACTCGAACTTGATAGCGCCCGTTCTGTGGTGCAGGGAGCCACTGCGCGCGGCAAGAAGAAGGAAATTTCAGAAGCGGAAGAGAAAGTGAAGGCCGCGGAACAGAAGGTGAATGCAGATCTTGAAAAGCTGGATTCCATACCCAAGTCCACAATCAAAGATATCGACAAGCCGTATTCCTATACCCAGAAAACGCTGAAACTCTCGGCCACCGTCGAACTGCGCTATCGCATCGTTGATTCCGGCGGGCAAATCATCGAGACCAGCCAGCCGATCAAAGGCTCCAACGCTCAGATCGTCACGATATTGGAAAACGTCAAACCGGAAGACACCGAAAACGTAAAAGAGCAGGGCAATGAGCCCGACGAAAATGAATTTTTGATCGATGTGGAGAATGCCACCCGGGACTCTCTAATCAAGGCAGCGCGCGCCAGCGTTCAGCGCCTGCCAGAGCAAATTCTAGCGCGGGCACAATCGCAGGAACGCGAGGGCAATCTCGAAGCAGCGGCCGAAAACTACATCCTTTATCTGAATTCGACGCCGCCTGTCTCCACACCGGAAAGAACTCAGGCCGAATCCTTCCTCTATCAACAATTCAACATTCGCCAGAAATACGGCGCATCTTTCTGAAGTTCCGCCGGCCGAGAGAGTGCGGTCCGGGACGTCGCGCTTTGCGGCAACGAGGCCGGCGATCGAAATCCGATGCCCATTCCGGAGAGAAATTCGAAAACCTGCCGCGGCTTATTGTTCCGTGCAATTCGCAGCAGTTTGGAGACGTCGCGCGCCAGCGATTTCTCGCCGCTCGTTTGTGGCGCGATCTGCAATATTTTCTCGAACTCCGTTGGCAGCAGAGTCTCGTTGCTCGCGGCAAGCTCCTCGAACAATTTCTCGCCGGGCCGCACCCCCGCAATTCGCGTTTCGATTTCCTTCTCCGGCTCAAATCCGGATAGCCAGATCATTTCCCGCGCGAGATCGAGAATCTTTCGCGGGCTGCCCATGTCCAGAACGAAGATCTCGCCGCGTTGCGCCAGAGTACCGGCGCATAGAATTAGTTGCACCGCTTCCTCCACGGTCATGAAATAACGGACCATTTCTGGATGCGTGACTGTGACTGGCCCGCCGCTGGCAATTTGCCGGCTAAAAAGCGGGGCGACGCTGCCGCGGGTTCCCAACACATTTCCAAACCGCACGCACGCCGCCGAAATTTCATTTTCCCTCGCCGCCGATTGCACTAGCATTTCTCCCAGCCGCTTGGTCGCGCCCATCACGCTGGCTGGATTGACGGCCTTGTCGGAAGAAATGAAAACGAATCGCGAGACGCCCAAATCGACGCACGCGTCGAGAACATTCTGCGTTCCGCCGACATTATTGAGCACCGCCTCGCACGGGTGCATTTCCATCAATGGAACATGTTTGTGCGCCGCCGCATGGAACACCACCTGCGGACGAAACTCGCGCAAAATCGCGCGCAGCCGGTTGGAGTCGCGAACATCGGCAACGATCGGCTCGATCAGGCTCCCACATTTCATCAACGAGAGTTCCTGCTCCAATTCGTAAATCACATTTTCGTCTTTATCCAGGAACGCTACTTTCGCAGCGCTCAAGCGCACCAATTGCCGGACCAACTCGCTTCCGATCGATCCTCCGCCGCCGGTCACGAGCACGCGCTTTCCCGCGTAGGCCTCGCCCGCAATTTCCGCGAAGTCCGTCAGCTCCACCCGTTCACGGCCCAGAACGTCTTCCGGGCGAGGTTTTCGCGGTGAAGCGGATTGCTTTTTCATTTGAGGACTGCTCATAGCGTGCGCTCCTTCAGAATTTCCGGCCTGATGGATCTTTCGAAAAGTTTCGCAAACGTCGCGAGGATTATTTTGATGTCGCTTCCGAGCCGAATGTCGTCACAATAGCGCAAGTCAAGCTCGAGTTTTTTCGGCAAAATTTCCGCGAGGTAAAATTCTCCAGCTTCGGCCTGACCCGCCAGAATCTCTTCTTCGTGAACATACGCGTTCGCAGCCGGGCCGGTGATTCCCGGCTTCGCGAATAAAACGCGGCGTTGCGCGTCCGTGTACCCGGCGGCGTAATTAGGCACTTCGGGCCGCGGGCCCACCAGGCTCATGTCGCCGATCAGCACATTAAATAGTTGAGGAAACTCGTCGATTTTCGTTTTGCGCATCCAGCGTCCTACGCAAGTGATTCTGGAATCTCCTGAAGCAGTAATGGCAAGTCCGCTGCGCTCCGCGTTTTGCGCCATGGATCGAAACTTGATTATGCGAAACGGCTTGCCGAACTGTCCGACTCTGACTTGCCGGAAAAATGCCGGGCCTGAACTCGTCAGCTTCACCGCGATGGCGGCGATAAGCATCACGGGCGAGAGCAGAATTAGCCCGGCTACTGAGCCGGCGCAATCGAGCACTCGCTTGCCCGCGCGGGCGTACAACGATTTAGGCTTCCCGGTGATTCCCGGGATGATCGCTGCTCGATCGGGGGAGTGCCGTGGCAATGTCATAAGCATGAAAAGTCAGACCTCAGCCGGCAAATCTAGTGAAGCTCGCGAACTCCAGCGATTGCTGGAGCGGCGTTAGTGACCGCAGCACGATAATCTTGGCCGACAAACTCCGCCAAAGTCGCAGCAATCTGAGCCTGCGTGACTGGCGCGACATTCTCGCGCTCCCCCAGCGCCGCCGTATCAGGCCCCATGATTGCGATCCATATATTTTCCGATCCTTTCTCCTCCACTCCATGTTCTTTCCATTCCACGAGCCCGCTGCCGCGCCCGTGATCCGTGGTAATGATGAATGTCGTCTGGCCGCGATACTGCGGCATCGCCTGCATGGTGTTCCAGAGTTGCTCGACAAAGCGATCGAACTGGTGCGCGCTTTCCAAGACAAGATCATAGCGCCCTGCATGCGCCCAATTGTCGGTCTCTCCATAGCCGACGAATAGAACGCGCGGCCGGCCAGACGCGACGAAATCGAGCAGCGGTACTTGCAAAAATGAATCGTAGACGTCTTCGTCATCCAAGCGCGTGGTCGTTTGGTACAGCGTGTCCAGCAAAGCATCGCGCGGCGAGGCGTGCTCCGGATGCGGCGGCAAATTCCAACCGCACTGAAGTATCAGATGGCTGCGCTTTTCGTTGAAGATGTCCGCGAAAGTGCTCCAGGTAGCATACGCCGCAACTCGCCCGCTAAATTCGGGGAAAGCGTTCAGCCATTCGAAAACGGTGCGATTCGGATTCGGCCCAAATTCGTTGCTGTTGATGCGTGGATCGGGAAATCCTGTCAGCATTTCGTTGTAGCCAGGATAGGAAAACGCCATACCATTAGTGACGCGCGCGATACTTCCCTTCTCTTGGTTCCCGAAAATCTGGCCGTCGCGGACGACGGTGCCCCACAAAAAAGGCAGCAGGGCGGAGCGACGCTCCTTCGTGTCGTCGCGCCAGAATTTTTTCGCTAAAGCGACCGGGTCGGCCCAGATGCCGCCGTGCTCCGAGTTCATCAGGCTGCGGTCCGTGCCCGTGAATACTTCTTGCCAGCGCAGGCCATCAGTGACTATCAGCACAACGTTGCGAGTTTCGCCGGCTGGAGCTGCGGCGGCGACGGCCAGCGCCGCGCAGGCAAATACGGAGACGAAAAACACTCGGAAAATTTTCTTCACAATATCTTCTCCGCAGCAAAGCGATCCTCTTTCCGAACCGCCTCGCTTGCGAAGGAGACTCTATCGCAACAAGCCCTAGAATACGCGGTTTTGTGCGATAACATGGCGAGCGCTCGGGCGCAGAAGTGCCCAGCGCTAAAGCGCATCGTGATTTCGCCGGGCTGAATCATCAGCCCGGACCCGTAAAGCGGCGCTGTTTCCGGAGCGCTAAAGCGCTCCTCCCCCCGAATGAATTCGGGGGCTGCCCCCGTGATGCCGCGGCTTCGCCGCGATGAACGCGGAGTTTTCCATCCGAAACTCCAGGCGAGATCTATCCCCACGAAACTCCACGCTAGATCTGATTGTGACACTCCCCTTGGGGGCGCCGAACTGCTCTCATAGAAACCTACCGTTGGGGGGTTTTGTAACGATTAGAAATTAACTCCGTTGTTTGTTTTCATGGGGTTACGGCGATTTCTAATGTTTCTGGTGTATCGATGGCAACTATCCCTTGACCTCAAGTAAGTAGGTGGCTACAATCCTACTGATTTGAAGTTCGGGGAGTTAGCCCGTGGTTGCGATTGGAGATAGTTGGTTGAGGTATCGGAGACAATTCAGATTATCCGGTGGTTGCATCCATCGAATTCAGAATGGAGAACTACCGCTGTGTTGAGAGCGTACTTCGATGATTCTGGGACTCATGAAGGTTCGCGCGTAGTGGCTATGGGTGGATTCGTCGCGCGGGAAGGTCAGTGGGAGCAGTATGACCGGGAATGGAGGGAGCTACTCACCAAGCACGGCATCTCGTATCTTCGCATGGCCGACCTTGAGAGCAGTCACGGCAATTTTGAAGGTTGGGGCGAGGAAAAGAAGAAGCCGCTAATCCGTGATGTTATCGGGCAAGTTCGCAAGTGGGCAAAGTACGCGGTCTCTGGGCTTGTGGTGGCACAGGACTACGAGCAGGCTGTGCCGGAGTGGGCAAGGCAATCTGCGGCGTTCGGAGATGCCTACAATTTCTGTTTTCAGATGTGCGTAGGGCAATCAATGCAGTACGTCGAGCATCTTAATCCCCCGATGCCAGAGCGAGACCAGATTGCTTTTGTATTCGAGCAGGAGAGCAAGCATGAGGGAGTTACCAGAGCCAACTACACTCTGATTAAGGAATTCAGAGACCCGAAAGACAGAATGGGAGCATTTGGATTCGGCACTAAGCAAAGGTTTCTCCCGCTACAGATCGCGGATTTTTTTGCGTATGAGAGCTACAAGCATCTCGAAAATCTAGTAGGTGAGTCAGGCCGAAAGATTCGGTATCCCTTGCGCGTACTAGCTGAGTATGGCATAGACATCGAAGCGCATTATTTCGGACGTGAAAAGCTAGAGGCTTTGGTCGCAGACTATGATGCGAGAGGCAGGCCGCACGGCGGCCAAGAACCGTGGTGGCCGTGGGAGAGTGCGGGTGCTACTTGTCGTTAGGTGGGTGTTCTTTGTCGTAGGCATCGGCCCACATTGGAGAGTGCAAGCGTTGCGATTGGTGGCCGCCAAGCGTCGTTTCCACGTAGATTATTTTGAGTTGACCCATGATTTGCCGAACTCGCCAATTTAGAACGGCAAGTTCGACTACGACGACGATTAAGAGAGCACAAAGTACAATAGCTAAAATCATGTGAATCGCGCTAAGTCTGGCCGACCATTGTGACCATTCGCCTAACGATTTGTTCGGCCATGTCTTTCGCGGTCAACGCTGTGGTTTGTCCGCTTCTGAAGGCACGGACTTGCTCGCCTTCGATGACGCAGAGCTGATAGGTGAACACCCCGCCATTGATGATTGAACCGCGAATCTCTCGCTGTCCCGCGATGTAGGACAAATCCGTGCTGGCCTGCCTCGCAAACGATTTTGGAGACAATACCGATACTCTGCAACTGCGTTCTGGTGGAGTGAAGCATGGGAGTAAGTTAACCGAACCTTCTAAGTTAATTCTGTGCAGAGCGGCTGTATTGAAGGAAAATTCTCTAACAAGTTGCTCCCAGAATTCTGGGCCATCCCTCTCGATAATAAGAGCGGCGGCGCGCTGTCTTTGTTCTTCGGCCTCGCGCTCGGCCTTTGCCTGTTTATCCTCGGCTTCTTTTTCCTTAATCCAATCAGGAACTAGCATGTCGCTCATGTGGCAAAACCCTTCTTCGTACTAGAACATGCGTGTCAATATGCCGTGGTAGAATCAGGGATTATGACGCAACCAACGAAGCTCACGCCTAGACCGGAAACGAAAAAGAAGATGCGGCCTATCACGCGCGACGCCTATCACGCGCTACTCCACAAAGCCGCTACGACAAAGGCTGAGAAGCACGGCGCAAAATAGCCTTGAACTGTAGATTCCCGTCGTGTCTGCGGTTGTAGCGGAACGAGTATTCGTCGAGATAGGTCTGCAAGTACTTCTGCGAAACGGAGTGATAGACTCCGCCGATTCCGCGCTTGATTAAGCTCCAGAATCCCTCAACCGAATTGGTGTGAATGTGGCCCGAGCGGACGTATTCGCGTGCGCTGTGCTTGACGGTGTGGTGCTTGTAATGCGCTGGTTTGCCGTGTTTGTCGCGCATCTCAGGGATTTTGCGATAGGCGAAGTACTCATCGGTGTAAATAGTGCTTCCCGGCACGACGTGCTTGTTAATCATGCGGCGCAAACGCTTTCCGCTGGTATCAGGGACGGCGCGAGCAACAACCTTGCCTTGACGCTGGACGATAGCCACAATCGGACTCTTTTTCTTGTCGCCGCGTCCCGGTCGGCCATGCTGCCACTTGCGCACTCCGCCGTAATAGGTTTCATCCATCTCGACCGTCGAACCCTCCAATTGCAGATCGCCGTCAGACAATACGCTTCTAATCTGTCTAAACATTCGCCATGCGGTCTTGTAAGTTACGCCAGTTTCGCGTTGAATCTGTTTAGCGGAGATGCCGCAACGGGTTGAACCCATGAGATACATGGCGTAGAACCAGAGCTTGAGCGGAGTGCTTGAGTGCTCGAAAATAGTTCCGGCCATTGGCGAAATCATGCTGCCGCAATAGTCGCACGCATACGCAGGACGATTGCCCACGCGATGATGTTTGCGCTCGACACCACACTTCGCGCACATCGCCATGCCGTTAGGCCAGCGCGACTCCTTGAGCGATTCCAAGCACGCATCATCGTTCGGAAACTCAGCATGGAAATTCCGCACGCTGTAGCGCAATTCTTTGGGAATATGCTGTTTGACCTTGCCGTTGTTGCTCATCGAAGCATCTCCAATCAATCCACAACGATGAGAACTGTAGCAAATCGCCTACTTGATGTCAAGGGATAATTACCGTATCGATTAGAAATTCCTGGAGCTGAGGTGGTTTCGGGGATGTTTTTTGCCTGCTTGGCGGTGGCGTTCATTTGCAGTTTCCCGCTGTAGGGTAGCCTGGGATTATGCGGGAGTACATGGTGCTGCGGGCGGAACTACGTAGGGAGGCACGCTAGAGCCTGACTGGATCGCGTTGCGCGTGGGCGATTGGCGAACGTCCGGCGCTAAAGCGCATCGTCAGAGACGCTGGTGTTTCGGAGCGCTAAAGCGCTCCTCCCCCGAATTAATTCGGGGGCTCCCACCGTGATGCCGCGGCTCCGCCGCGATTGATGCGGATTTCTCCCGACGTATCGGCAAACGCGATCAAATTAGGATACTACTTGCGCTGAGGCAGCGCGTTGAGGTGGCATGGACGTTCGGCGCCAGACGATGATAAGCTTCCGCGCTCAACCTTCGCACGTTAGGCAAACGGTGCTTTTCGAACGGCAAAACTACGTGAGTCCGCGAGGACAACATCCCATGGAGCCCGATCCCAAGAGCGCCGGCAATGCTACCGAAGGCTTGCGGGCGCTGGCGCAGCCGGTGGCGGCGCCGCTCACTCGTGCGGCGATATTCCTGGTGGTCACTCTGAAACCGGGCTCCGACGTTCGCTCCACGGTGCGTTCATTCTGCGCGGATCTTAGCGCCATTCTTCGAGCGGTCGAGACTCGCGACCTTGAAGCTGCGCTTTCGTGCATCATGGGCGTCGGTTCGGAAGCCTGGGATCGACTTTTTGGCGCGCCGCGGCCCGCCTTGCTGCATCCTTTCCGCGAGATTCGTTCCGGAGGACGCCACGCGGTTTCCACACCCGGCGACTTGCTCTTTCATATTCGCTCGAAGCGCATGGATCTTTGCTTTGAGCTGGCCACGCAAATTATGGCGCGCATCGGAGATGCCGTGACTCCGACGGACGAAGTGCACGGCTTTCGCTACTTCGACGACCGCGATCTGATCGGCTTCGTCGATGGCACGGAGAATCCGAGAGGACAGGAAGCGATCGACGCGGTGCTCATCGGCGAGGAAGACGCCACATTCGCCGGCGGCAGCTACGTGATCGTGCAAAAATATCTGCACGATATGGCGGGATGGGACGCGCTCTCCACCGAAGCCCAGGAGCGCATCATCGGACGGAAGAAGCTCTCGGACATTGAACTCGACGAATCCGTCAAGCCCAGTTCATCGCACAGCTCGCTCACCACGATCGTTGAAGAGGGGCAGGAGCAGAAAATCCTGCGCGATAACATGCCTTTCGGCCGGCCCACGGAAGGCGAGTTCGGAACTTATTTTATCGGCTACAGCCGTAGGCCCAGCATTACCGAGCTGATGCTCGAGAATATGTTCGTCGGCCGGCCGCCCGGCAATTACGATCGCTTGCTCGATTTCAGCCGCGCCGTCACTGGGAATTTGTTCTTCGTCCCATCCGCATCGTTTCTTGACGACGTGGCCGACGAAGAGGCCGCCGACGCGGATTCCTCCGCAGCGCCTGCAGCGGCCGATCCCGCTCCATCCAGCCAGCCGGCGAACGATGGCTCGCTCGGCATCGGTTCCCTCAAAGGAGAACCCCAATGAATAACCTGCATCGCGAGCTAGCCCCCATTTCCGATCTGGCCTGGGCGCAGATTGAAGAAGAAACCTCGCGCACCTTCAAGCGCTATCTGGCCGGCCGCCGCGTGGTTGACGTGCACGCTCCCGCGGGCACAATTCTCTCCGCCGTCGGCACCGGACATCTGCGGCAAATCACCGCACCGAAAGACGGCATCCTCGCGCGCCAGCGCGTGGTGAACGCGCTCGTCGAGCTGCGCGCTCCCTTCGAGCTCACTCGCCAGGCAATCGACGACGTGGCTCGCGGCGCAAACGACTCGGACTGGCAGCCGGCAAAAGATGCCGCGCGCCAAATCGCTTTTGCCGAAGACGGCGCCATTTTCGACGGCTACGCCGCCGCCGGCATCGGCGGCGTACGCAAGGGCACCACTAATCCCATCAAGACGCTTCCGGCCGATGTGCGCGAATATCCCGAAGCCATCGCGCAAGGCCTGAGCCAGTTGCGCCTCGTCGGCGTCAACGGCCCCTATTCCGTGCTGCTCGGCGCCGACGCTTACACCGCTCTCGCCGAAACCAGCGACCACGGGTACCCGGTGCTCGAGCACGTCAAGCGCCTCGTCAATGACGAAATCATCTGGGCTCCCGCCATCGCCGGCGCTTTCGTGCTCACCACACGCGGCGGCGATTTCGATCTGCACATTGGCCAGGATCTCTCGATCGGCTATCTCAGCCACACGGATACAACCGTCCGGCTGTACCTGCAGGAGACTTTCACTTTCCTCTATCTCACCGGGGAGGCCGCCGTCGCGCTGGCTCCTCCCGCGAAGTCGAAGAAGACCTGACGCGCCATTTATGCGCGAAATGCGATAATTAAGCTGACGGCTTCGTCAGAATGCCCTAGCGATCTCCCGCGTTATTCCGGCTATAACTCCGCGAAGCTCGCCTTGAAACATCGCGTGCCGCGGATTTGGCAATTCAGTTCGCTCATCACCATTTTTCGCAACCGCGCGGCCACCGATCCAGTCTCACTATCTGGGAGAGGGCAAATGACACTCCTCGGGAGAGAGGTGCTGTTGGTCGGACAGGGATTTCAAGCTGCCCACTCCTTAACCGACCGCCTGCACCGCTGGGGATTCCGATGCCACTTCGCGGGCGATTTGCGCAATGCCCGCAAGTTGCTGAGGTCGGTGCGAGTCGATTTGGTTCTCAGCGATGCACATCTACCCGATGCAAGCGGCCCTGAACTCCTGGAGATTTTGTCCGGCCTGCCAGTCACCGCGTTCCTCTGCGTTCCCGTTGAAAATAGCTGCTTCTGGCTGCCCGCCATCGATGCGGGAAAAGAGTGCCTGGGATCGCCGGCACTGAGACCTTCCGAATTTGCGAACGAGCTCGAAGAAACGGCGTGGAGCCTGGCCTTCGCTCCTTCGGCCAGAACGCGCTAACGCGAGCCGTATTTGGGTTGCCGCGGCCGCGCGACCTTTCGTTGTGAATGCTGGCGAAATCGTTTATAAAAAGGACCTTGGCGTGCACAAGGCCAATCGCTCTCCTATAAGTCAAACGGAAAGTCGAAACTTAGATAGAGGCGCGCAGAACATGGTTCAGCACGTCCCTCGGCATATTCCCCCAAAGTACAGGCGCCGCAAGCCACTCCGTGACACCGCCCGGGTACTGAACGAATCATTAATAAGGATGGGGGGACCGCTCGCGAGCAGGGCGATGTTACGGGTTCTGATTTGAAAAAGGAGACTCCGATTGACGGCGGATCAAAACGAAAATTCATCCCTTCGCCCTGACGATCGACTCCCAGATCGGCCTTCTGAAGGTCCACCGGGTTCCGATCCGGCACATCCTCGGCACAGGACTTTGCGCACCTTTCTCTGGATCCTGCTGCTGGTCGTCGTTGTTCTTGTGATTGTTCACTTCTGGCGCGCCCACGAAGAAGCCAAAAAAGCAGCGGCCAAGGCGCGCCAGGGCACCCCGGGGATCACCATCACGAGTGCGACAGCTCAGAAGGGTGACATCAACGTCTATCTCAATGCCATTGGCACGGTCACTCCAGTCTATACCGCTTCAATAACCAGCCAGGTGAATGGCCAGGTCCTTGAGGTGCACTATCGCGAAGGCCAACTGGTAGCCAAGGGCGATCCATTGATCGACATCGACCCGCGCCCCTTCCGTGCGACGCTTTTAGCGGCGCAAGGCGCGCTGGAACGCGACGAAAATCTACTCGCCCAGGCGCAGATGGACCTCGAACGCTACCGCGATTCCTGGGCGCGCAACGGCATCCCCAAGCAACTTCTCGATGATCAGGAAAAGCTCGTCCTGCAGGATAAGGGCACCGTAAAGAATGATCAGGGAAACGTGGAGTTCGATCAGGTGCAGCTCGACTTCTGCCATATCACCGCTCCCATCGCCGGGCGCGTGGGATTGCGGCTCGTCGATCCGGGCAACGTGGTGCAGTCCTCGGGATCGGTGACTCTGGCAGTGATCACGCAATTAAGGCCCATCACCGTAGTTTTCACCATACCGGAAGACAGCCTCGGCCAAGTCCAAGCCGGTATCCGCAAGAAAGCGAATCTGGCCGTGGATGCTTTCGATCGCACCGCGCAAACGAAAATTGACAGCGGTAAGTTATTGACGCTCGACAACCAGATCGATACGACCACCGGCACGGTGAAAGCGCGCGCGCAGTTCGACAATAAAAATAATTTGCTCTTCCCCAACCAGTTTGTGAACACGCGGCTGCTGGTGGATACGCTGCAGGGAGTAACGCTGATTCCAGCATCCGCCGTCCAACAAAACGGCCAGGCGTCTTTCGTGTACGTGATTCAAGACAATGTCGCCCACAACCGCGCTGTTAAGCCCGGCGTCACGGAAGCCGGCATCACACAGGTGGATGGCATCAATCCCGGAGATATCGTCGCCAACAGCAGCTTCGATAAATTGCAGGACAACACCAAAGTGGTCATTTCGAACAATCCGCCCGCAGCCAATCCGAGCGGGAACAACACCAATGCCGGCGGCAACGACAGCAAATCGAAAAGCGGCAAATCGAAAGGCAGCAAATCGAGCGGGGGCAACGCGCCGTGAGCCCGTCTCGTCCGTTTATTTTGCGGCCGGTGGCGACCTCGCTGCTGATGGCCGCAATTCTCCTGGTCGGCCTCGTAGGCTTCACGCAGCTGCCGGTCTCCGCGCTGCCTGAAGTTGACTATCCCACCATTCAGGTACTCACCTTTTATCCCGGCGCGAGCCCCACCGTGATGGCCACCACGGTGACCGCTCCTCTCGAGCGTCAATTCGGCGAGCTGCAAGGCCTGAGCCAGATGACTTCCACCAGTTCCGGCGGCACGTCCGTAATCGTGTTGCAGTTCAATCTGACGCTCGCCATTGACGTAGCCGAGGAAGAAGTGCAGTCCGCCATAAACGCGTCCCAGAGCTTATTGCCATCCATCCTTCCCGCTCCACCCACCTACAGCAAGACGAATCCAGCCGATGCCCCGGTGCTCACTCTGGCCATCACCTCGAACACCATGCCGCTTTCTCAAGTTGAAGATCTTGTGGACACGCGCCTGGCTCCGAAAATTTCGCAGCTCAGCGGAGTCGGCCTTGTAAGTATCAGCGGCGGACAAAAGCCGGCCGTCCGCATCCAGGCAAATCCCACCGCGCTCTCCTCTTACGGCATCGACCTCGAGTCTCTGCGCTCGGCGTTGACCAACGCCAGCGTAAACGCCGCCAAAGGAAACTTCGACGGCCCTCGCCAGGATTACCAGATCGATGCGAACGATCAGCTGGTGAGTAATTTGGATTATCGAAGCGTGGTGGTCGCCTATCGGAACGGCGCCCCGGTAATGCTGGCGGACGTGGCCAACATCGTGAACGGCGTGGAGAACAATAATCAGGCCGCGTGGATGAACCAGACGCCCGCGGTTATTTTAAATGTGCAGCGCCAGCCCGGAGCCAACACCGTCAACGTAGTAAAAAGCATCAAGAAGCTGATACCGCAGTTGGAAGCCAACCTGCCCACCGGCATTCAGGTCACGACGCTCACCGACCTGACCACCGCCATCGAAGCATCGGTATCCGACGTCGAGTTCGAATTGATGTTGACGATCGGCCTGGTCGTGCTGGTTATCTTTCTCTTTTTGCGCAGCCTGTACGCCACGATCATTCCCAGCGTGGCCGTGCCGCTTTCACTGGTGGGCACCTTTGCGGCCATGTACGCGCTCGGTTACAGCCTGGATAACTTATCGCTAATGGCGCTGACGATTTCGACCGGGTTCGTGGTGGACGATGCCATCGTGATGATCGAGAACATCGCGCGATACATCGAAATGGGCTATCCACCGATGAAAGCGGCTCTAAAGGGTGCCGAGCAAATTGGATTCACCATTCTCTCTCTCACCGTGTCGCTGATTGCCGTGCTCATTCCACTTTTATTTATGGGCGACGTGGTCGGACGGCTCTTCCGCGAATTTGCGGTAACTCTGGCGGTGACCATCGTCGTCTCCGCGGTGGTTTCCTTGACGCTCACGCCCATGATGAGCGCGCGCATCCTGCGGCACACTCCGAAAAATCAGCAGGGCCGCTTCTACAAAGCTTCGGAGCGAGTCTTCGAGGACGCGATCGCATTCTATGGGCGCACGCTGAAGTTCGTGCTGCGCTATCAGACGATTACGCTGCTCGTCGCGGTAGGCACGCTGCTGCTTACGATTTATCTCTACATCATCATTCCGAAGGGTTTCTTCCCCATTCAAGACACCGGCGTAATCCAGGGCATCTCGCAAGCTCCGCCCTCGATCAGCTCAAAAGCCATGGCCGAAAAACAGCTGGAGCTTACCAAGGCCGTTCTGGAGGATCCCGCTGTCGAAAGCGTTTCATCGTTTATCGGCGCAGACGGCACAAACACAACCACCAACAGCGGCCGGATGTCGATCAATCTGAAGCCCATCGGCCAGCGCAACATCAGCGCGGCAAATCTCATTCGCAGACTCAAGCGGAGATTGGACAAAGTTCAGGGTATCGAACTGTTTATGGAGCCGGTGCAGAACATCACGGTGGATGACCGCGTCAGCCGCACGCAATACCAGTACACCCTGGAGGACTCCAACGCGGACGAATTGAATCTGTGGGCCAACCGGTTCGTCGATCGCTTAAAAAAGTTGCCGGACCTCGAAGATGTGGCCACCGACCAGCAAATGGGAGGGCTGGCGGTATTTCTGGCGATTGATCGCGTCACCGCCTCGCGGCTAGGCATCGCGCCGACGACCATTGATAACACTTTCTACGACGCCTTTGGCCAGCGCCAAATCAGCACCATGTACACGCAGGTCAATCAGTATCACGTGGTGCTCGAGAGCGAGCCGCAGTTCCAGACCGATCCGCACAAGCTGAACCATATTTACATCCAGGCCAATGCCTCTTCCGGAGCGAGCGGTGCCGGAGCCTCTTCGTCTTTCGCGTCCTCCGGATCATCCTCGGCTGGGTCGAATGCGCTGACAGCCTCCGCGCTCTACACTCCCTCGGCCAATACTCTCGCTCCTCCCACAAATGCGCTGTCTCCGAGCCCGAATTCGACGTCGAGCGTAGGAGTGAACTCCGCGGGCGCAACCAGCTCGGCGATGAGCAATGCCGTGCCGCTCAGCGCCTTCTCGCACTTCGAGAGCACTACCGAACCGCTGGTGATTACCCACCAGGGCCAATTCCCGGCCATCACTGCGTCATTCAATCTCGCGTCGAATGCCTCGCTCGGCGACGCCATCACCGCCATCAACAAAGTAGAGAAAGACCTGAAGATGCCGCCGAGCCTTCAGGCGGGCTTTCAAGGTACCGCCGCTTCGTTCACCAACTCGCTCTCCAATGAGCCGTTGCTGATTCTCGCCGCGCTGGTGACCGTGTACATCGTGCTCGGCGTCTTGTATGAGAGCTTCATCCACCCGATCACTATTCTTTCCACGCTACCGTCCGCCGGCGTCGGTGCCTTCCTCGCCTTGCTTCTCTTTCACGAAGATTTGAGCGTGGTGGCGATCATTGGGATCGTACTCTTGATTGGCATCGTGAAAAAAAATGGAATCATGATGGTGGACTTCGCTCTCGACGCCGAGCGCCATCGCGGAAAGAGCGCTACGGATGCAATTTACGAAGCCTGCCTGCTCCGCTTTCGCCCCATCATGATGACCACGATGGCTGCGCTTCTCGCAGGGCTGCCGCTCGCCCTCGGAACCGGTTTCGGCTCTGAGTTGCGTAGGCCGCTGGGCATCGCCATGGTTGGCGGATTGCTCTTAAGCCAGGCGCTCACGCTCTACACCACGCCCGTCATCTACATCTTTTTCGATAATCTGGCGCACCGCTTCGCGCCCAAATCCAGCCGCGCGAAATCCCGAAACGGGCGAGAACCGGCGGTGCAGACATGAACATCTCTGCACCATTTATTCGCCGGCCAGTGGCCACAACTCTGCTCACCGTCGGGATTGCTCTTGCGGGCGCGATTGCCTTCCAGGAGTTACCTGTATCTCCGCTGCCTGCGGTGGACTTTCCGACCATTTCTGTCAGTTCCGGTTTGCCGGGAGCTAGCGCCGAAATTATGGCCTCCTCCGTCGCCACACCTCTGGAGCGCCAGTTCGGGCATATTGCCGGCGTAACGGAGATGACTTCCTCGAGCAGCCTCGGCAGCACCTCGATCACCATTCAATTCGATCTCAGCCGCGATATCGATGGCGCCGCGCGCGACGTGGAAGCCGCCATCAATGCTGCGCGCACCTATCTTCCCGCCAACCTCCCGTCGAATCCGACCTACCGCAAGGTCAATCCTTCCGACGCGCCCATCATTATCCTGGGCCTTACATCGGACAAATATGGACCGGCCAAACTCTACGACGAAGCCTCTACAGTCATGGAGCAAAAGTTGTCGCAGATTCAGGGCGTCGGCCAAGTCTCCGTTGGGGGAGGCGCGTTGCCGTCCGTCCGCGTGGACGCCAACCCTACGCAATTAGCCAGCTATGGACTCACCCTGTCGAATTTGAAGTCAGTCTTGAGCCTGCAGAATTCCGACCTGGCCAAAGGCCAGCTCTCTGACGGCGTGGTCACCGCGGACATTCTTGCCAATGACCAGATCTCAAGCGCAAACGACTACAAGCCTCTGGTCGTGGGGTTTCACAATGGCACGGCGGTGCATCTCTCCGATGTCGCGGACGTCACCGACTCCGTGCAGAACATCCGCGCCGCCGGCTATCTCAACGGCAAGCGCTCGGTAACGGTAATTATCTTTCGCCAGCCAGGCGCCAACATCATTAACACTGTTGATCGCGTGCGCGCGCAACTTCCCTTTATCCAGGCTTCGATTCCTCTGGGCATCGAAACCACCATCGTTCTCGATCGCACCACCACCATTCGCGCCTCGGTCAACGACGTGGAGACGACGCTGCTAATTTCCATCGGCCTGGTGATCCTGGTGGTGTTTCTCTTTCTGCGCAACGGCCGCGCCACGCTCATTCCCGCCATCGCCGTGCCCGTCTCGCTGATCGGCACGTGCGCGGTGATGTATCTCTTCGGATATAGCATCGACAATCTCTCGCTGATGGCGCTCACGATTTCCACCGGCTTCGTGGTGGATGATGCCATCGTGGTAATGGAAAATATCGCGCGGCACCTCGAAAACGGCGTGAAGCCTTTTGCCGCCGCGCTTAAGGGCGCCGCGGAAATCGGTTTCACCGTCCTCTCCATCAGCATTTCGCTGATTGCTGTTTTCATCCCTCTGCTGTTGATGGGCGGCATCGTCGGCCGTCTCTTCCGCGAATTCGCGGTCACCCTCTCCACAGCCATCGTCGTATCCATGATGATCTCGCTCACCACCACGCCCATGATGTGCGCCTATTTGCTCAGGGACGAGCGTAAGAAAAAGCATGGCCGCATCTACATGACCAGTGAAAAGTTCTTCGACGGAATGTTGTCGTTGTATCGCCGTACGCTGCACTGGGTGCTCGACAATCCGCTTCTCACGCTCATCGTGCTCTTCGTGACCATCGTGCTCAACGTGGTGCTGATCATCAGAATTCCCAAGGGATTCTTCCCGACGCAGGACACCGGAGCGCTCGCCGGTTCGGTGCGCGGACCCGAGGATTCCTCGTTCCCGGCCATGGACGACTCGGTCCGGCAGATCGTCGCCGTGGTGAAGAATGATCCCGCAGTCGCGAACGTGATTGGCTTCACCGGTGGCGGCGGAGCCACAAACACCGGCTCGTTCTTCATTGCGCTGAAGCCGTTGGCGGAGCGAAAAGTCAGTGCCACTCAGATCATCGATCGCCTGCGCCCGCAACTGAACCGTTTGCCGGTGGCTTCTGCGTTTCTTCAGGCCGTGCAAGATCTGCGCTTCGGTGGACGCTCCAGCAACGCGATGTACCAGTACACGCTGCAATCCGATAACGTCGAGGAGCTTACCAAGTGGGGACCAATCCTCCTCGATCAGATGAAGCGCCTGCCAGGCTTTCAGGACGTGAGCTCCGACCAACAAAACGGCGGCCTCAACGAATTGCTGAACTACGATCGCGTCAGCGCGGCAAAGCTCGGCCAGAGCGTGCAATCGCTCGACTCCGAACTATACAGCGCCTTCGGCCAATCCGAAGTCTCCATCATTTACACGCAATTAAATCAGTATTACGTGGTGCTCGAGGTCGCGCCGCAATATTGGCAAAGCCCGGAAGGTCTGAAAGACATCTACTTTCAGAGCTCCGGCGGCAGAAACATTCCGTTGCTCACGATGGCCAACGGTCAGGCCAACACTACGCCGTTGGCCATCAACCACACCGGCCTATTCCCCTCCGTCACCGTATCTTTCAACCTCGCCTCGAACAAGTCTCTGAGCGATGCCACCCTGGCCATCGACAAAATGCAAAAGCGGCTCGGCACTCCTTCCACCATCCAGGGCTTTTTTGCCGGCACGCTGCTCGCCTACCAGCAATCGCTCGGCACTGAGCCCGTGCTGATCCTAACTGCGCTGCTCGCCGTCTATATCGTTCTCGGCATTTTGTATGAAAGCCTCGTGCATCCGCTGACCATCATCTCCACTCTGCCGTCGGCGAGCGTGGGCGCGATACTGGCATTGATGCTCTTTAAAGCGGATCTGAACGTCATCTCCATCATCGGCATCGTGCTGTTGATCGGCATCGTAAAAAAGAACGCCATCATGATGATCGATTTCGCGCTGCAAGCCGAGCGCGAACAGGGAAAGAGCACTTACGACTCGATTTTTGAAGCCTGCATGCTGCGCTTCCGTCCCATCCTGATGACCACCATGGCCGCGTTATTGGGCGCTCTGCCGTTGGCGCTGGGCACCGGCACAGGCTACGAGCTCCGCCGGCCGCTGGGCATCACCATCGTGGGAGGCCTGATCTTGAGCCAGTTGCTCACGCTCTACACCACACCAGTTGTCTATTTGGAATTTGATCGCTTGCGGTTGCGCATGCAGAAAAGGAAACGCCGCGCGGTTCGGTCCCCGGCGGCACAGGCCGGCTAGTACGGTGAAATGAGATGAATGTTTTGATCGGCAAATATTCTGAGCCCATCATCAACCGAAGATTCGCGGCTAGGGCGAATTGGCTGCCCGCTGCGCTGCTCTCATTATTGCTATCCGGCTGCGTGGTAGGTCCCAAATATCACGCCCCTGCCACCAACGTATCCGCGCCGGCCTACAAAGAGGCACCGAGTGAATCGAAGGAAACGGGAGACTGGACCGTCGCGCAGCCTTCCGATGCCATGCTGCGCGGCAAGTGGTGGGAAATTTTCAATGATCCCGAACTGAACGCCCTCGAAGAACAACTCGACATCAACAATCAGAACATAAAACAATTCTTCGAGAATTTCATGGAAGCCCGCGCCATCGTGCGCGAAGCCCGCTCGCAATACTATCCGACGCTTTCGATTGGCCCGGCAATCACCGAGTCGCGAACCTCGGCAAATTTGAAAGGATCGTCGAACAACACGGGAAGCAGCGGAACAGGTACCGGCACAGGCTCGGGCACCACAACCTCCACCAATCTTCAAAACACTCTATATACGCTGCCACTCGAAGCGACGTGGATGCCCGATCTTTGGGGCAAAGTGCGCAACACGGTTCGCCAAGCCCAATACGCCGCTCAAGTCAGCGCCGCAGATCTCGAGAACGAGCGCCTCACCGAGCAAACCAGCCTCGCGGAAATGTTCTTCGAGATCCGCGGCCAGGACCAACTACAAAAAATCTTGAACGACACGGTGGAAGCAGACCAGAAAACCTACGAACTTACCCTCGGGCGGTATCAAACCGGCGTGGATAACAAGATCTCAGTCGTCGAGGCAGAAACAACGCTGCGGAGCGCCCAAGCCGACGCTACAAATATCGGAATTGCGCGAGCCCAGTTCGAGCACGCCATCGCCGTGCTGGTAGGCAAACAAGCAACTGTATTCTCCATTCCCGTGAAGCCCATGACCATCGCTCCGCCGCCAATACCGGTCGGAGTGCCATCGCAACTCCTCGAGCGCCGCCCCGATATCGCCGCCGCCGAACGCACGATGGCGGAAGCCAATGCCGCGATCGGCATCGCATATGCAGCCTACTATCCAGCGCTAACCTTGAACGCGGAAGGCGGATTCGAGAGTTCATCCTTCACGAAATGGCTTTCGTGGCCCAGCCGCTTCTGGTCCGTTGGGCCGTCCGTCTCCGAAACCATCTTCGATGGCGGGCTGCGCCGCGCGACTGTCCAACAAAACGTGGCCATCTACAATGCCGATCTAGCCAGTTACCGCCAGACCGTGCTCGCTGGATTTCAACAAGTAGAAGACGCCCTGGCCGAAGTGCGCATTTTGTCCAAGCAGGTACAGCAGGAGCAGCAGGCCGTGGATCTCGCTCAAGAATTCGTGAAGCTCGAAATAGGCCGCTACCAGGACGGCATCGATCCCTACATCAACGTGTTAACTGCGCAAACCACTCTGCTCGCAGACCAACAAACTCTAAATGGCATAAAAGTTCAAGAGACGACTTCCGCGGTGGCGTTGATAGAAGCCTTGGGCGGCGGCTGGGATCGCTCGCAATTGCCCACCCCGAAGCAAGTCGCAGAGAAACCAACGAAGTCGGAGACGACGATTCAGCAGTAGCGCTAAACGAAAGGCGCGCCGCTGTCCGGATCGAAGCCGTGCTCAAGTCCAAGGAACTCGGACGCCCGCTAATTATTGCTGCCAGCCTCCGCCGAGCGCCCGATAAAGTTGCACGAGACTCTGGTACTCGGTGCCGCGCGCGCCAGCAAGTGTCAGTTCGGCGGCAAAGAGCGAGCGCTGGCCGTCCAGCACTTCGAGATACGTCGTCGTGCCGCCTTTGTAGCGCATGTCAGAGAGGCGCACCGATTCCTGCAAATCCTTGACGGTATCCTCTTGGCGAATACGAACCTGGTGGAATTTCTGATAGCCGATCAGCGCATCGGATACATCGCCGAAGGCGCTCTGAATCGATTGGCGGTAAGCGATAAGCGCCTGCTGATACTGCGATCGCGCCAGGTGCAAATTCCCGCGCAGAGCTCCGCCGGTATAAATGGGCTGGGTCACCTGTCCGCCGTAAGACCAGATTGCCGATTGCGAGCTCATCAGGCTGGAGAAGCTGCTGCTGCGTCCAAACGCCCCGCCGCCCGAACCAGTAAGAGAAATCTGCGGGAAGAACTGCGCCTTGGCCGCGCCGATTTCAGCGTTCGCGGCTCTCAAAGTTTGCTCCGCCTCGCGAATGTCGGGGCGACGCTCAAGTATTGATGACGGCAGTCCCGGCGGCACTTCGGGAGGAAGCGGCTGCTCGGCCAGCGTCTTACCACGCGGCACTCCCTGCGGATAGTTGCCCAGCAGAATGCTGATGGCATCTTCTTCCTGCGCGATCTGCCGCTCCAAGTCCGGAATCTGCGCATTCGCGGTATCGAGAACCTGCTGGGCCTGCAGCACATCGAGTTTGGTGGCCACACCATGATCGAGACGAAGATTGGTAAGCTTCACCGAATCTTGCTGCGTCCTGACCGTCTCGAGTGTGATCTTAAGTTCCAGGTCATCTTGCAGCAGCGCGAAATAATCGCTGGCCACATCGCTCACCAACGTCAATATCACCGTCTGCCGCGCGTCTTCCGTCGCTAGCAATTGTGCGCGCGCCGCTTCCGTCTCTCTTCTCAATCTTCCGAACAAGTCGAGCTGGAACGATGCGTCCGCTGCGAGGAACAGTATATTTACCGTCGCCGGAAAGAACTGCTGCTTGCCGCCGTAGAAAGTGCCGCCGGCTCCCACTTGCGGGAGAAGATTTGAGCGCGTGATGGCCAGTTGCGCGCGCGCCGCGTTGATGCGTTCGGTGGCGATTTGCAGATCGTAGTTTTGCTTTAGCGCGGTGCGAATCAGTTCCTGCAACTGCGGGTCCTGAAAAACCTGCCACCAGGGAAGATCCGCATACGATGCAGCCTGAGCCTGAACCTGCGGGTTTTCGCTCAGATCGCGGTACGTCGCCGGAGTTTGCACGTCGGGCCGATGATAGTTCGGGCCGACCGCGCATCCAGCAACGAAGCCCGACGCCAAAATTGCGGCGATACAGGACGTAAGTTTCTTCATAGATCACTCCAAAGTTCACGCACCGCGCCGTTCTCGCGCCGGTTCATCTCAGTCCCCCTCCGCCGGAGCGGGCGTAGCCGGCAAAGCTCCAGGAGCATGCTCCTTACCGGCACCGGACCACTTCTCCACCATGTAGAAAATCCCAGGCACAAAGAAAATTCCCACGAAGCTGGCGGCCATCATTCCGCCGATCACCGTCGTGCCCATGATTTGCCGGGCCACCGATCCCGCCCCGGTGGCGATCCATAGCGGCACGCAACCGAGAATGAACGCAAACGAAGTCATCAAAATCGGCCGCAAACGAAGCCGGGCTCCTTCGAGCGCCGAGTCCGCCAGCGGTTTTCCCCCGTCGTATTGATCCTTGGCGAACTCCACGATCAAAATGGCGTTCTTCGCAGCCAACCCGATCAACATCACCAGTCC
Organism: uncultured Acidobacteriota bacterium; assembly: GCA_963831955.1. GTDB lineage: Bacteria > Acidobacteriota > Terriglobia > Acidiferrales > UBA7541 > Palsa-147. Next base: position 320,784 of record CAWHSG010000001.1, read on the forward strand.
GATCTGCGAGTAGATATCGGTCTCGATCTGATCCAAGTAAGGCGGCAGGAACACGCTGAGCAGCCAGCGTCGCAACAGAAGGATGCCAAACGCCCCGAAGACCGCCACAGGAGTGCTGAGCAGCACGCTGAACGGCAGCGTCCAGCTTTCATACAACGCCGCCAGAATCAAAAACACGAACAACAGCGAAAGTCCGAAAATCACAGAAGGAGGCACTCCTTGGCGCGCTTTCTGCTCCTGAAACGAAATGCCCGAATAATCGAAACCCATCTCGCGCGGCATCGTCTGCTTAAAAACGTCCTCGAGTGCCGCGGTGGCCTGATCCGCGCTGTAGCCCGGCGCGGCGCTCCCGTTGATCTGCGCCGAGCGATATTCGTTGAAACGCAGAGTAAATTCCGGCCCAAGGCGCGGCGTTATCGTAGTGAGCGTGGACAGCGGAACATTGCCTCCGCTATTGTTGCGCACATAAAACTGCCCGACATTTTCCGCCTTGGCGCGGTCCTCGGCTTCCGCTTCGATATAGACCTGCCATTGCCGCCCAAAGCGATTGAAATAATTGATGAACAGGCCACCCATGAAAGCTTGAACGGTCCGGTACACGTCGTTAAGGGCCACACCCTGCTTCAGCACTTTGTCGCGATCCACCTGCACAAACTCTTGAGGAACATTTGGCAAAAAGGTGGTACTGACGCTGGCGATTTCCGGCCGTTTCCGCACCGCCTCAAGAAAAGTGTTCAAATTCTTGGAGAGAAACTGAAGATCGGCGCCCGAACGGTCCTCGAGGATGAACGTAAATCCGCCCGCGGTGCCGACACCTGGAATGGCGGGCGGTGAAAAAGCAAAGGTCACCGCCGCGGGAATCTTGCTCAACTGCTGGTTCAGATGCGCCTTCAGTGTCTGAAACTGCTGGGCGCGGGTCGTGCGTTCGTCCCACGGCTTGAAGGTCACGAAAAAGGTCGAGTTGTAACTGGTGCGCACAAAACTGAGCAAACTGAAGCCGACGAAGGTCGTGACGTGCTCGACCCCCGGCGTATTGATCAGAATTTTTTCGACATCGTTAGTAACCGCCGTGGTGCGTTCCATCGAAGCTCCATTCGGCAGTTGCATGTTCACGTAGGCATAACCTTGATCTTCATCCGGGAGAAAGCTCGAGGGAATGCGGCTGGCAAAAAAGCCGGCCGCCACGCAAAAACCCGCAAGCACCAGCACCACCACCACGGTCTTTTTCAGTAATACTGCGCTCCAACGTACATAGCCCTCCGTGGCTCGCTCGAACACACGGTTAAACCAATCAAAAAATCTTTGCAGCAGTCCGCGGCTCGGTTCTTTCGGCTTCAACAGCAAGGCCGCAAGCGCCGGGCTGAGCGTGAGCGCATTGAATGCAGAAAGCAGCACAGAAATCGCGATGGTCACCGCGAATTGCTGATAGAGCTTGCCGGTAATTCCTGGAATGAAAGCGGTCGGGACGAACACAGCGGAGAGAACCAGCGCGATGCCGACAACGGGGCCCGAAAGCTCGTCCATTGCTTTCATCGCCGCGTCCTTCGGCGTCATTCCTTCCTCGATGTGCCGCTCGACGCCCTCAACCACCACGATGGCGTCGTCCACCACCAGACCGATGGCCAGCACCAAACCGAACAGTGATAGCGTGTTGATCGAGAAACCGAACACGGGGAAAAGTATGAACGTGCCGATGAGCGAGACCGGCACCGCCAGCAGCGGGATCAGAGTAGCTCGCCAGCCCTGCAAAAAGAGATACACCACCAGGATCACGAGAACGAGCGCGATCACCAGCGTTTCGACGATTTCCTTGATTCCTTCCGTGACCGCCCGCGTGGTATCCAAAGCCACGGCGAAATCCAGATCTTCCGGGAAGCGCTCCTTCATTTGCGCCATGAGCTTCTTGACGCCGGCCGCCGCATCCACCGCATTCGATCCCGGCAGTTGGTAAGTGGCAATGACGGCGCTGGGTTTTCCATTAAAACGTCCCGCGACGGTGTAGTCCTGAGATCCCAGTTCGATGCGCGCCACATCGCGCACCCGCACCACCCCGCCGTCCGGCGTTTCGCGCACCACGATCTGCCCGAATTCTTCCGGCGAGGTAAGCCGGCCTTGCGCCAGCACCGAATATGTAAATTCCGTGCCCTTGGGCGCCGGTTCGCCTCCCGCTTTCCCCGCCGGGTTCACGGTGTTCTGCGCTTGAATGGCGCTGACGATTTCCGGAACGGTGATGCCCAGTTTTGCCAGGGTGTCGGGTTTCACCCACAATCGCATCGCGTACTGCCCGGCACCGAATACCTGAACGTTGCCGATACCCGGCGAACGCAAAACGGGATCCGCAAGATTGATATACGCATAGTTCGCTAAAAACTTGGCATCGTAGGTTCCATGCGGCGAGTACACCGCGATCAACATCAGCGGCGCGGTTACCGATTTTCGAACCAGCACTCCGTAATTGGTAACGTCAATGGGAAGCTGAGAAGCAGCCAGCGTCTCGCGGCTCTGCGCCAGGATGTAATCGGTGTTCGGATCGGTTTTTGCGTCGAAGTCCACGATCAAGCTGGTGGTCGAGTTGCCAGTGGCATTCAGCGAATACATGTAGTTCATGTTGTCCACGCCGTTCATCTGCTGCTCGATGGGCGTGGCAACCGCCTGTTCGAGAGTCTGCGCGTCCGCCCCGACGTACGTCGCGACCACTTGGATTTCGGGCGGTGCGATGTTGGGGAACTGCGCGACGGGCAGACTCAGGATGGTGATGCCGCCAACAATCACCATGACAATGGAAATCACCATGGCCACAATCGGGCGATTGATAAAGAACTTTGACATGGAATTACCTTCCTGGAGTTGCTAGTGCAAATGGCTTGGGGTTTACCTGCATTCCCGGACGGACTTTTTGAATTCCCTCGGCCACCACGCGCTCGCCGGCCTTCAATCCGTCCTGAACGACCCACTGCGTGCCCACCCGATCGCCGACATTGATGGAGCGAATGCTCACTTTGTCCGCGCTATCCACCACCGCCACCTGATAGCCGCCTTGCAGTTCGGAGACCGCGCGCTGCGGAACCAATAACGCGTCCTTCTGCATTCGGATCACTGCCCGGACTTTGCCGTACCCGCCGGGCCGCAGGATATTTCCGGGATTCGGAAATAGTCCGGCGATCCGAATCGCTCCGGTGCTGATATTTACCTGGCGGTCGGCAAAGAAGAATGTCCCGTCATGCGGATACGTGGAACCGTCGGCCAAAATCAATTCGAGGCGCAGATTCTTGTCGGCCTCTTGCCGCGAAGCATCGGTCGGAAAACGTTTCCTCCAAGCCAGGTACTGAGGCTCGCTGACTGTGAAATAAACTTTGATGGGATCGACGGTGGAAACCGAGGTGACTGGCCCGCTGCTAGGATTCACCAGCGCGCCGACCTGGAGTTGAGCCTGCCCGGCGATGCCATCGATAGGTGCAACGAGCCGCGTGAAATCCAAATTGATTTGCGCCGTTTCGACCGCCGCTGCAGCGGTCTTAATTTGCGCGTCAGCCGTGGCCACCGTAGCTCGTGCCGCCAAGTCGTTCTGGACGGCATTGTCCAGGTCCTGTTGGCTCGCCGCCTGCTCCCTCGCCAAAGGGGTGTAGCGGTTCACGTCAAGTTCGGTCCGCTTTTGCACCGCTTGCGCATTCGCGAGCTGCGCTGTTGCCTGGGCCAGCTGCCCCTTCGCTTGATCCAGCGCCGCCTGGAAGGGACGCGGGTCGATCTGAAAAAGAAGCTGTCCGGCTTTGACGAATGAGCCTTCCTGGTAGCCCTGTTTTACCAGGTAGCCCGCCACTTGCGCGCGAACATCCGCATTCGTATAGCCGTCAAGCGTCCCGATCCATTCGCCATATATCGGCACATCCTTTTGCTCCACTTGCGCGACTTCAACGTCTGGCGTTCCCGGCGGTCCCCCCGCTACGTGCTTCGGACGCAGCACTTCCACAAACACACCAACGACGATCAGGCAAATCACCCCGCCGATCCAGAATTTGTATTTCGACAGCGTATTCATCTTTTCCCCCGGCAACGTGCCCTTACTCTAATAGCGACCCACCAGATCTCCCCGCGCCACTCCTTCGATCCTCGCTGGCCTCCGCGCTCAGGGACCAGCGCCGGCAGGATGCCTTTCGATGCCGAAGGAACTGCATTTGTAGCACATTTAAACAAGTGACTGCACTAAGCGCGACGTGGAAGTTTGGATGACCGGGAACCGCGGGGGATTCGCATTTATCCGTGCGGTGCATGAGCAAATTCCTACGCGCGTTTTCTTGCTTCGGTCATTCTCGATCCGGAGGCGACGACGTTGTGAGGCGGTGAATCGAGGACACGGAGTAATCGTCAGTGTTCCGGACACGCAGAAAGAAGAAGGTAAGGTAGTCCCGGTAGCAGATCAACGCAAGGAGTTTTGCACAGGTTTCGTAGCGGCGCCCTTAAGGGAGGCATCCAACGGCCCCCACTCGCGCCACCTGTGGTAATGTGCGGCAGACGGTTTCCGCTAAACGCTTTAGCTGCCGGCACTTTTCTCCATCTCTCAGCGCGCCGTCGAAAGTTGCCGCCAAGCGGGAGGCAATCCAGTGAAACGACCGCGGATCGCGAAATTCCTGTTGGTGCTGCTGCCGGCGGTAATGGCCGCGCTATTCTGCACCCCAGGCGTCGGCCCCGCAGCGCGCGCGCTCTCTCAATCGGAAACGAACGCGAAGCCGGCAGCGCCTCCGCAGCAGCTGAGCGCCGAGGGCCAAGCCTCGTTGCGCACCATCGCACAGTCAGGAAACCTGCCGGACCTCCGCTGGCCCAATTTCACCGATTACGTCAAGCACGTGCAGAAATTTTACGACTCCTACGGATATTCGTTGGTGTGGGTGAGGGGAATGCAGCCGACCGCGCAGGCGCAACAAGTGATTGCTCTGCTCTTGCAAGCGGATCAGAAGGGGCTCTCGGCGGAAGATTACGACGGTCCGCGCTGGGCCGCCAGGCTGGCGAAACTGAAACCCGCCGCGGCGCAACCGTCCGAGGAAGACGCGGTGCGATTCGATGCCGCGCTCACCGTCTGCGTCATGCGCTATATCTCCGACCTTCACATCGGCAAAGTAAATCCCAAGCACTTCGCTTTCGGCTTCGACACCGACGCGAAGAAATACGATTTACCCGGATTCCTGAAAGAAGACGTCGTGGATGCCCCGGATGTCGCGGCCTCTCTGGCGCAAATCGAGCCTCCGTATCCGGGGTATCAACGAACGATGCGGGCGCTGCAAAACTACATGAAACTCGCGAAGGAAGATGACGGGGAAGAGTTCCCCGCGGTGAAAAAGACCATCGCCCCGGGAGATTTCTATCCTGGCGTCCCGCGGCTGATCCGCTTGCTGCGGCTGACGGGCGATCTTCCGGCGGACGCAAATGTTCCGGCCGATGCAACGATTTATCAGGCCCCGCTGGTGGACGCGGTTAAGAGTTTTCAGCGCCGGTTTGGACGCGACCCCGATGGAAAAATCAGCGCGCAAACATTGGCCGACCTGAACGTGCCACTAAGCAGGCGCGTCGAACAGATCCAGCTCACTCTCGAACGCTGGCGCTGGCTGCCGGTTATTCTCCACACCGCGCCCATCGTAGTAAACGTCCCCGAATTCCGCCTGCGCGCCTACGATGAAAATTTCAAGATTACTGTGACCATGAACGTAGTCGTCGGCAAAGCCTACAATCACGCCACGCCAGTCTTCAGCAACATGATGCAATACGTCGTATTCCGGCCCTATTGGAACGTCCCTTATTCCATCGGCAAAGCGGAATTCTTTTCACGTATCGCCAAAGATCCCGACTATCTGACCAAGAAGGGATTCGAGGTGGTGAACAACCGGCAGGATGTGATCAGCTCGGGAACAGTCACCAGCGACGTACTCGAGCAGCTCCGCGCCGGCAAGCTTTTCATCCGCCAAAATCCGGGACCAAAAAATTCACTCGGCCTGGTGAAATTTATCTTTCCGAATGACTACAACATCTATATGCACGATACTCCCGAGCAGGAATTCTTCTCCAAGACCCGACGCGATTTCAGCCATGGCTGCATTCGCCTCGAAAGGCCGGCCGATCTAGCCGTCTGGGTGCTGCGCGATAATCCCGGAGGATGGAATATCGATCGCGTGCGCGCGGCCATGAACGGCACCCCAAATAATCAAGTGAACCTCGTGCATCCCATTCCGGTATTGATCGTCTACGCCACGGTAATCGTCACGGAAGACGGCCGCGTTCACTTCTACGACGACATCTACGGGCACGACGCCGCGCTCGAAGACGTCCTGGCGCAGGGCTATCCGTATCCTTGATTAATCGCCGGTGATCAGGCTGGCAGGACAGTCGAAGCACCACTGCCGCACGCGGCCGGTATCCACATGGATGAAATCAGAGTGCGGATAGTAACCCACGCCGCCGCGATGCAGGGCGAGCGCCGCTCGACGAAGAGTGAGCGTGTTCACGCCAGGCATGCGCAGGTCGATCGCTTCTGCCTGAATATGCAGGCTGTTTTTGGCGACCCCGGCAGTATGAGCGCGAAGAGATTCATTCGTTGACGGAGTGCGGTAGCCGCAAACGATGTCAATTTCCGCTCCGGGATGCCCGACCGCCGAAGTGAGATCCGCAAGGATATCGTAGAGGCGCGGGTCGAAGTGGCGAACGTCGTTGGTCTGGTGATCGCGCAGAAAATAATCGAGTTTCGCGAGCGCCTCAGGCAAATACTGCTCGCCCCGGCGGTAAACAATATCAATCCGCTCGCCAGTATGCGTGTTGTAAAGCAGAAGAGAATGTTCCTGGCCCGGCGCAGCAAGTGATTGCCCCGCCGCAGCGACGCGCGACTGCGCGAGCCCCAGGCCCGGCGCAATTAATAAAAGTATTCCGAAGATAATCCATCCGTACCGTGAAATTATGCGTGCTTCGTACATTTTCTCCCTTTCGAATTAATTCTAGCACAGGCAAGCATTACGCTTCACGCCGGCGCACTCAATCGTGTTTAACGACGCGCTTTAGCGCTCGGCACTTCTAAGGCTGCTCGTCTCGCGACTTCCGAGAGTGACGGAGGATTTCGATCTCGAAATTAAGACGCTCCATGCTCGATAATCGTGATAGTGCTCACCCCTCGAACAATTGAACTACAATCCGAGCCGCCACCACTACGGAGGCCCCCATGAACGAGCCGCAACATGCACCGATGAAGGATCCGCGCGTAACCGTTCGCGGCAACCCCGCACATCTGGCCCAGGAAATAGTTGCCGGCGAACATCATCTGCGCGCAGACGAGCCACTCGCCTCCGGCGGCACAGACACTGGCCCGACGCCGTACGACTTGCTGTTAGCGGCTTTAGGAGCCTGCACCTCCATGACCGTAGGAATGTACGCCCGCCGCAAAAGTTGGCCGCTGGAAGAAATCGCCGTGCGTCTGCAACATTCGAAAATCCACGCCAAGGACTGCGCCGATTGCGAAACGAAGGAAGTATTTCTCGATCGCATCGATCGCGAACTCGAATTCACCGGACCGCTCACTCCCGAGCAACGATCGAAGCTGCTCGAAATCGCCGAGAGCTGTCCCGTTCATCGAACCTTAATGTCGCAAGTAAATATTCGTTCGTGGCTCGCTTGACCCTGCTGTTAGAATGCTGCCCGCGCGCTCCAAAGGCGAGAAGGAAGCGCAGCCATCCATCGCGAGCCGCGCGACGTAGGGTCGAAGCAAATGCAACGCAGTGGGCAAGCTTGGGGCCTCGCGCGAAAAGCCGCAGGTATAGCTCTGCTGCTCGCCTGCATCTTGCTCGCCGCGCAACTCTGCACCGCTGCTCCCGCGCCGATTCCGAACATCTTCAAACCAGCCTCGACCCCCGCTGATTCGATTTTTACTTTGTCTCGATTGGTTCTGGCCATTTCGGGAGCCATCTTCGCCGTTGTTTTCGGCCTGCTAGCCTACTCGGCGGCGAAGTTCCGCAAGCGCAAAGGCGATGATAACCGCGAGCCCCCGCAAGTTTACGGCAGCCTTCAGGTGGAACTTGCCTGGACGGTCATCCCTATTCTCATCGTACTGGTGCTGTTCCTCGCCACCGCGCGCGTCATCCATTCCATCCAGGACGCTCCCAAGCCTCCCGGCACAATTGAAGTCATCGCCATCGGCCATCAATTCTGGTGGGAATTCCGCTACCCCGCGTTAGGTGTCGTCACCGCGAATGAGCTGCACGTTCCAGTAAGTGATCCCTCGCAGCCCACGCCCACCTTTCTCACTCTGCTTTCCGCGGATACCGATCACAGCTTCTGGGTCCCGCAACTGGCGGGCAAGACCGACTTGATTCCGAATCATCCCAATCACATGTGGATCGATCCCCACGAGACCGGACTCTACGTCGGCCAATGCGCCCAATATTGCGGCACGCAACACGCCAAAATGCTCCTGCGCGTGTACGTCGATTCGTCGCAGCAGTTTGATGCCTGGATCCGCGCAGAAAAAATGCCGGCGCTGGCGAATCCTGCCGCAGACGAAGGCCGCCAAATCTTCGAAACCACCGCATGCGTAAACTGCCATGCAATCTCAGGAACCATAGCGGACGGACATTTCGGACCCGATCTAACTCACCTTATGAGCCGCGACACCATCGCCTCGGGCGCCGCGCCGAACACGCACGAAAACCTGCGCCTCTGGATTCAGAAACCCGACGCGATCAAGCCGGGCTCGTTAATGCCCGCAATGCAAATGAGCGAACACGATATCGACGCGCTTACGAAATATCTCGAGACTCTACGATGAGCGCACAAGCGTAGCCATGGCCTCAGAAACCATCGCGCTCAGCGACGCCGCCCCCGATGCACGCCCGCTAGGCGATCGCCTGCACGAATGGATCGTCACGGTAGATCACAAGAAGCTAGGAATTCTCTACGTCCTTTACGCGCTTTTCTTCCTGGTGATCGGCGGGATCGAAGCGACGATCATGCGCATCCAGCTCATCGCCCCGCACCAACATTTCGTCTCGCCCCAGGTTTTCAATCGCATGTTCACTATGCACGGCACCACCATGATTTTTTTCGTAGCCATGCCCATCCTCTTCGGCTTCGGCACCTATTTAATCCCGCTGATGATTGGCGCACGCGATATGGCCTTCCCCCGTCTCAATGCCTTCAGCTTCTGGATGAACGCTTTTGGCGGCCTGCTCCTTTATTTCAGCTTCATCGGCGGCAACGGGCTCTTCGGCGCCGGGAACGCTCCCGACGTGGGCTGGTTCGCCTACGCGCCTCTCACCGCCCGCGCATTCTCACCCGGCCACAGCACCGATTTCTGGACGCTCGCCCTGCTCGTCTCCGGGATCGGCAGCATCGGAACCGGGGTCAATTTCATTACCACGATCATCTCCATGCGCTGCCCCGGAATGACTCTCGGAAAAATGCCGCTGCTGGCGTGGTTGAATTTAATTATGGGCGGCATGGTAATCCTCGCCGTTTCGCCTCTCACCGCCGCCCAGATCATGCTTTGCATCGATCGCTATCTCGGCGGCCATTTCTTCGACACGCAGGCAGGCGGTTCCGCGGTCCTCTGGATGCACTTCTTCTGGATTTTCGGCCACCCGGAAGTTTACATACTGATCGTTCCGTCGTTCGCCTTCGCCTCAGAAATCATTCCGGTATTTTCGCGCAAGCCGATTTTCGGATATCCGGTGATGGTCGCGGCGACCCTCTGCATCGGATTCATAAGTTTCAGCGTCTGGGCTCATCACATGTTCACTGTGGGTATGAGCGCCAGCGGCAACACGTTTTTCACCGTCACCACGATGATTATCGCCGTTCCCACAGGAATCAAAATCTTCAATTGGCTGGGTACCATGTGGGGCGGAAAAATCGAATTCCGCGCTCCCATGCTTTTCGCCGTCGCTTTTCTGTTCCAGTTCCTGATCGCGGGCCTAACGGGAATCATGCTCGGCTCATCTCCGTTCGACTGGCAGCTCGGCAATTCCTACTTCGTCGTGGCGCATTTCCATTACGTCATCGTCGGCGGAATCCTGTTCACCGTATTCGGAGCCTTCTACTACTGGTTCCCAAAAATGAGCGGGCGAATGTACAACGAGGCGCTGGCGAAATGGCATTTCTGGCTGTTCTTCATCGGCTTCCATCTCACATTCGACTTTATGCACATCCCTGGAATGCTGGGAATGCCGCGCCGTATCTACACCTACGAGCCTGGTCGCGGATGGGACATCTGGAACCTGATCGTCACCATCGGCGTTTTCTTTCAGGGCGCCGGCGTGCTCGTATTTGTGTTCAACATGCTCTGGTCGCTGTTGAAAGGCAAAATCGCCGGGGGCGATCCCTGGGACGCCTGGACTCTTGAATGGTCCACAACTTCACCACCGCCCGACTACAACTATGAAACGATCCCCGCGGTGCAGAGCCGCCGTCCGCTCTGGGACATCAAACATCCGGAAGATCCGGATTGGAAGTATGAGTAAACGGGAGAATTTCGATTGAGCGAAGCAGCATATTCGCGGCCTTCCATTGAGCCAGTGTGGAGCCTTCCCTCGCGCGGGCGCGTGGGCATGTTTTCGCTGATCGCTGCGGAGTCCGCGGTCTTCACGATTTTCGTGGTCGCCTACATTTTTTATATCGGGAAAAGTCTCTCCGGGCCGACGCCGAAAGACGTCCTCGAGACTCCTATCTTCATCACCATCTGCCTGCTCTCGAGCAGCCTGACGATTCATCTGGCGGTGCGCGCATTGCGCAATGCGCAGCTCGGCGCGTTCCGATTGTGGTGGTTCCTAACGCTGGCATTAGGCGCGATTTTTCTGATCGGCACGGGCCGCGAATGGCAGCGCATGATTTTCGAAAAGGGCCTCACCATCAGCACGAATCTTTTCGGCACCACGTACTACTCGCTCGTAGGCCTGCACGCATTTCACGTCACGGTTGGCCTGCTCGTCATCGCCCTCACCATGATTTTCACTCTCGCGGGTAAAGTGAAGCCGGAACACAGCGAGCGGCTCGATATTTTCTCGCTCTACTGGCATTTCGTTGATGTGGTCTGGGTCATCGTGTTCACCGTCGTGTATTTAGTGGGTCGCTGAGGAAAACAGAATCAAATGGTTTCGCCAAGTTCATCAGTACAATCGCCGAAGGCCGCGCCGCGCGCAATAAATCTGCCGGCGCCGACCCCGTGGCCGGTCGTTCTCGCGCTCGGCATCACTTTGCTTCTGGCCGGGCTGATCACCAGCGCGTCGCTCAGCATTCTCGGCGCGATTTTGGCCGTCACCGCGTCCGTCGGCTGGTTCCGCGATGTCCTCCCGCACGAACAGGAAGAGGCCGTGCGAGTGGTAGCGAAAGTGACCGTGGTCTCCACGCAGCGCCGCGAAGTCGAAAGGCTACAAGTAGCGCCAGAGTTGCCCCGTGCCTTGCTTCCGCTCGAAACATATCCCATCTCCGCAGGAATCAAAGGCGGCCTGGCGGGCGGTGTAGCCATGGCCGTGCTCGCATGTCTCTACGGCTTGCTGAAGCAAGGAAGTATCTGGTATCCGATCAACCTGCTGGCCGCGACGACCTACCCTGCATCGGCGCCAGCTTCGCCGGCAATTCTCAACGCATTTCACGCGAGCGGATTTTTCATCGCGCTCTTCATTCATCTGTTCACGTCACTAGTGGTAGGGCTGCTCTACGGCGCCATGCTGCCGATGCTGCCGCGCCGCCCAATTCTTCTCGGCGGCCTGATCGCGCCAATACTCTGGACAGGATTGCTTCACAGCATCCTCGGTCTAATCAATCCGCTGCTCAACGAGCGCATAGACTGGCGCTGGTTCATCGCGTCCCAATTCGCCTTCGGCATCGTCGCGGGCCTGGTAGTAGTGCGTCAAGCCCGCGTGCCCGTCGGCCAGTTCGTTCCTTTCATAATGCGCGCCGGAATCGAAGCACCGGGAATCTCGGGAGAAAAGCCACGCGAGGCTGGATCGCGATGAGTTTCCGCGCGCTCATCCTCGGAGCCGCCGCGCTCTCCGCGCTTGCGCTGTGCGCCTGTGCCGGCGCGCCTGGACGGCCGCAGCCAGGCGATACGCCAATCGTTCCGAATGACGTAACAGATTTCAGCGCACTCTACGCACAGAACTGCTCGGGGTGCCACGGCTCAGACGGCAAAGGCGGAGCGGCAATCGCTCTCGGCGATCCCGTTTATCTGGCGATCGCCGACGACGCGACCCTGCGTCGCGTGGCCACAAATGGAATTCGCGGAACGTCGATGCCCGCCTTTGCACAAAGCGCCGGCGGCGCACTCACCGCGAAACAGATTGAAATTCTCGTCAGCGGAATCCGCGAGCGTTGGTCGAAGCCCGACGCGCTGAGCGGCGCGAACCCGCCTCCCTACGCCGCATCCGAACCAGGCGACGCCTCGCGCGGTTCAGCCGCGTACGCAATATACTGCTCGTCCTGCCATGGCGCCGGTGGCCGAGGCGGAGAAAAAGCAAATTCAATCGTAGATGGATCATTCCTCGCCTTACTCAGCGATCAAGAACTGCGCACGATTGTAATTGTCGGACGGCCCGAGCTGGGCGCTCCGGACTGGCGCGGCAACATCCCGGGAAAACCAATGTCGGCACAAGATGTTTCCGACGTAGTAGCCTGGCTCGCCTCGCAGCGCGTGAAATTTCCGGGCCAACCGTATTCAGCAACCGCGCAATCCACGGGAGAAACTCGATGACGTTACCGGGCGGCGTAAGCCGGCGCGATCTTTTCATGAAGCTAGGCATTTTCGTCAACGTAGTCGTGGGCGCGATTCTGGCCGTGCCGATCGTGCGCTATCTGCTCTCCCCGGCTGTCCGCGAGCGCAAGGGCGCCGATGAGGCGTGGGTTCCTCTGGGCAGCCTCGAACAATTTCCCTCCGGCGAAACGCGCTTCGCCACCTACAAAAATCCCGTAGTAAATCCGTGGGATGGCGCCACCGCAGATATCGCCTGCTGGGTTCGCAACGTGGACGGGAAAAGTTTCCAAGTCTTCGCCATCAATTGCGCACATCTAGGCTGCCCCGTCCGCTGGTTCCCGCAATCGAATCTCTTCATGTGCCCATGCCACGGCGGCGCTTATTACCAGGACGGCTCCCGCGCATCAGGCCCGCCGGAACGCGGCCTATTCGAATACTCCTACAAAATTGAAAGCGGAAGGCTGCTGATCAAAGCCGGCGAAATGCCCACGCCAGGTCACGCCTCAAATATCGTCCGCGAGATTCGCCCATGCGTCTGATCGCCGCCATCGGCGAGTGGTTCGACGCCCGCCTTCAACTCGGCACGACGATCCGCGAGATCGCCCAGCATCCCGTTCCGCGAGAAAGCGCCAGCTGGTTCTACGTTTTCGGCAGCGCCGCTTTCGTAATTTTCATGCTTCAAATCGTCACCGGCATAATGCTTGCCTTCATCTACGTCCCGTCGGCCGGCGAAGCCTGGAACAGCCTGCAAACTCTCAATCACAACGTCGCGCTAGGCTGGTTCATTCGCGGCCTCCATGGCTGGGGCTCCGATTTCATGGTAGCCATCGTCCTCATCCACATGGTCCAAGTCTTTCTTTTCGGCGCCTACAAATTCCCGCGCGAACTAACCTGGATCATCGGCGTGTTTCTCTTGCTCGTAACGCTAGGCATGGCCTTCACCGGCCAAGTCCTGCGCTTCGATCAAGACGCCTATTGGGGCCTGGGAATCGGTGCATCAATCGCCAGCCGCGTCCCCATCGCCGGCCCCGCCATCGTCGACCTGCTGCTCGGTGGCCCCATCATCGCAGGCGTCACTCTTTCAAGATTCTTCGCGCTCCACGTATTCGTAATCCCCGGCCTGCTCATCGCGTTCGTCTCATTGCACCTGCTAATGGTTCTGAAGCTCGGAATCAACGAATGGCCCATGCCCGGCCGCGTAGTCCGCAAAGCGACATATATTAAGGAATATCACGAGCTCACCAAGAGAGACGGCATTCCGTTTGTTCCCGACGCGATCTGGAAGGATATGTTGTTCGCGGCGTTCATCCTGGCATCCATCGCATTTTGCGCCGTCTATTTCGGTCCCTTCGGCCCGTCAGGCCCGCCCGATCCCACCATCATCCAGACCGCCCCAAAGCCGGATTACTTTTTTCTATGGCTCTACGCCGTGCTCTCGTTCCTGCCGCCTTCGATGGAAACGCCCGCGCTGCTGATCGGCCCAGTCGTCGTGATTCTCGCGCTGATACTTTTGCCGTTCGTTTTCGGCGAAGGCGAAAAAAGCTGGCGCCGCCGCCCGATGGCAGTTCTCATCATCCTTCTGTCGGCGGTCTCGCTAGCGACGCTCACGCACCTCGCCGAACACGCGCCGTGGAGTCCGGTAATGGACGCCTGGAGCGGAATTCCGATTCCGCAGGAGTTCATCGCCAAGCGTTCAGCGCTCGAACGCCAAGGCGCGCTAGTTTTCCAAGCCAAGCAATGCCACAACTGCCACTCGCTAGGCATGCAAGGCGGAAAGCGCGGCCCGGCACTCGACGCCGTGGCGGTCCGCTTGACCCAGGATCAATTAATTCGCCAAGTAATCCAAGGCGGCGGCAACATGCCCGCGTACGGCAAAAATCTAAGCCCGCCCGAGACCACCGCTCTAGTAGCGTTCCTCGAAACGCTGCATCCCGCAGGCCAATCTCCAGCCCGCGATGCCTCACGCGCCATCGCCCTCGCACCAGACGCAGCAGCCCCACCATCCGGTCATCCGTAGCACGCATATGACGTCAGCAGCCCAATCCATTTTGCAAGACTGGTCCGCTCCCATCGGAGTAAACGTAGCGCTGTGCCTCACCATCCTGATTTACGCGCGCGGCTGGTTCCACGTCCGCGCCGCATTTCCAAATCTGATTCCGCTCTGGCGTCTAGCCTCATTCGTCGCCGGAATTATTTCCATATGGATCGCGGTCGGCTCTCCACTATCCGCATTTGACGAAGCCTCGCTCTCCGTTCACATGCTGCAGCATCTCCTCCTCATGGCCATCGCTCCTCCGCTGATCCTGCTAGGCGCGCCAGCCCTGCCGCTACTTCACGGCCTGCCGCAAAAAATCGCTCGCGATGTCGTAGGCCCATTTCTTCGCTGGAGCTTCGCAAAATCGCTAGGCGGCTCGATCACCAACCCAGCAATCTGCTGGCTGGCAGCCGCGTTCGCGCTAATCGCCTGGCACGTCCCGGCAATCTTCGAGTCCGCATTACGCCATGAATCGCTGCACGAATTCGAGCACGCAACTTTCCTCCTCGCCGGCCTGCTCTTCTGGTGGCCGGTAGTGCAACCGTGGCCCAGCATCGCCAGATGGCCGCGCTGGTCCACCCCACTCTACTTATTCGCCGCCACGCTGCCTTGCGACGTGCTCTCAGCCTTCCTCGCGTTCAGCGATCGCGTCGTGTACCGCTCTTATCTCTCCGCGCCGCGTCTATTCCATCTCGCCCCGCTCGAAGACCAGCAATATGCCGCCGCCGTAATGTGGGTCTCCGTAACATTGATCTATCTAGTCCCGCTAGTAATCGTCACGCTCCAAATTCTCTCGCCCCAAAAATCACAATCGCCAGCCGAAACCTGGACCGCACTTCCCGCCATCGCACGCCGGCCACTCGAGCCTCCGAAGCCGGAGATCATCTAGCCTCGCCAACCGGCCCAAAATTTTTCATGTTGAGCAGAACGCCAAATACGCGGAAAATCTCCGCTGCTCTCTCGCACATCACAATCCGTGGCAACGGCCCTCGGCCAGGACGGTGAACATGTCTCCAGCAACCACCACAGCTCTCGCCGCCATCCTCGGCTCGCTCGTCGGCGCGTTGAGTTCGATCTTCGGCACCTGGATCGTCCAGCGCCATCAAGACCGCCGCGACGTCCTCGGCAAACAGATCTTCCATCGCGAGCAACTCTATTCCGATTTCATCACCGAAGCCGCCCGCGTTCTGGTTGATGCGCAGGAGCACGACACCAGCGATCCCAAGAATCTTATTGGCGTGTATGCCCTGTTAAGCCGCATCCGTCTCAGTTCCTCGCGAGACGTGCTGGCCGCCGCCGAAAGAGTTATAGCGGACATCGTCGGCACGTACTCAAAGCCAAACCTCACCGGGCCGGAAATCGTATCCATGGCGACCAAGGGCGGCGGGCCATTAGAAAAGTTCAGCGACGTTTGCCGCACCGAACTCGAATCCATGCAGTCCCAAATTTGACAAGCGCGCAAAGAGCGCGTCGCGGCTGTAGAATCAAGATCAGCCGGAGGTCAACGGCCGTGGACGCAAAAGCCGGAGCCAAAGAACGATTTCGCGAAGTAGAAAAATCAGTTCTCGATCTGAGCCATCGAATCCACGCGCGCCCGGAACTAGGCTTCGAAGAAGAAAACGCCAGCCGCTGGCTAGCCGAAGCCCTCGACGCCGCCGGCTTCGAAGTCCAGCGAGCCGTCTGCGATCTGCCCACAGCGTTCACCGCGCGCGCCGGCCACGGCGCGCTGCACGTCGCCATCTGCGCCGAATACGATTCCCTCCCCGGAATCGGCCACGCCTGCGGCCACAACATGATCGCCGCCATGGCCATCGGTGCCGGAATCGCCGCAGCCAAAGCCGCCGATGAAGTGGGCCTCACAGTCCACGTAATCGGCACGCCCGCCGAAGAAGTCGGCAACGCCAGCGGCAAAGTTCTGATGCTCGAGCGCGGCGCGTTTGCCGGAATTCACGCCGCCATGATGGTGCATCCCGCGCCGGTCGAGATGATCGAAGCGCATCTGATCGCCGCGTCCATGTTCGACGTGCATTACACCGGCAAAGAGGCCCACGCCTCGGCGTTTCCGGAACTCGGTATTAATGCTGCCGATGCGCTCACCGTAGCGCAAACGTCCATCGGCCTGCTGCGCCAGCATCTCAGCCCCACCGATCGCGTCCACGGCTTCACCACCCACGGCGGCGAAGCCCCCAATGTGATTCCAGCCCACACCTCAGCCCGTTATATAGTCCGCGCCGAAAATATCGAAGAGCTGAAGGACGTCCGCACCAAGGTCTATCGCTGCTTCGAAGCAGGCGCCATAGCCACCGGCTCAAAACTAGAAATTCGCGGCGGCGACAAGCCCTACGCCGATGTGCGCTACGACCACGAAATCAGCCAAATCTATCAGCGCAACGCGGAAGCGGTGGGCCGCGTGTTCGCGCCACTAAGCCCAATGATGGCGCGGCTAGCAGCGTCCACCGACATGGGCAACGTCTCGCAAGTAATCCCCTCGATTCATCCCATGATCGGAATCAATTCCCTCCCGGCCGCCAATCACCAGCCGGAATTCACGGCCCACTGCATCACCGAGACCGCAGATCAAGCCGTCCTCGATGGCTCGCTAGCAATGGCCTGGACCGCCATAGATTTAGCCCAGCAATCCGCGCTGCGCGCGCGGCTCACCCGTGCGAATTCCTAACGCTCTCGTCGCCGCGAATGGGAGCTTTCTCGCGCCAGTCTAGCCACCTTCTGGTTCGTTCTTCGTTCGCTTCGCTAGTCGTTTTAATCGCAACATGGTGAGATTAAAATTCTCTGTAACTCCAACAAAACAAAAGATCGGGGTGGTCATTAATCGCAACAAAAATGAGGGGAGCGTCTTTGCGTTTTTCGAGTTCGTCGGGGGTTTTTTGGTCCGGGAGATCGCGTTTCGGCGGCTTGAGGGTGGCGGGTTGATCGTCATTTCGCCGGGCTGAAAAAGTGCTTCTAGTTCCCGATTAGAACTGGGTTCGGTCCTTTGTTTTGTTTGAGTTACGTTGATTTCTAATCGTAGTCGTTCCCGATTAGCTTTTTGTTCGCCTGTTTGGGTTGGTGAGGCGGTGTTTGGGGAGCAAAAGTGGGGGTAAAAAACCGGTGCTTTCTCCCGATTATCCCATCACAGGAGTCTTGCCCTTGTCGCCCATAGTGACCTGTCGCCGCGCGTGAACGTCCTTGTGCATGTTGCGAGCCTTGCCGCCGATGAACGCTTCGTCCACCTCGACTTGCTTGCCCTTGCCGCCGATCTGCACGAAGGAATCGTTCTGCATGGCGAGTCGGATGCGGTGCATCATAAACCACGCGGATTTCTGAGTGACGCCAATCGCGCGGTGCACCTCGTAGGAACTTACGCCGTTCTTGCAGTTGGTAATCATCCACACGGCGGTCAGCCACTTGTCGAGCGGGATTGGTGAGTCCTCGAAAATAGTCCCCACCTTGACGCTGAACTGCCGATGATGATGGACGCTCTTGCATTGCCATTTTCCCTGAGCGGCTAGGAAACGCACGTCGGCGCGGTTGCAAGTCGGGCAGCGCACGCCATCCGGCCAGCGCAGCCGCGCTACAAAGTCGCGGCAGTTATCCGCGTTGCTGAAGAACTGAATCGCTTGCTGGAGAGTTTTCGGGTCGCTCATCGTTGTTCACCTGAGCGAAGAATAGATTATCCCACTTGATTTGTCAAGTATATTATTGCCAGAACTGGGCTGGGGCTTTTGTTTTGTGAGAGTTGCGATGGTTTCTAATCGTAGTCGTTCCCGATTAGCTTTTTGTTCGCCTTTTTGGGTTGGTGAGGCTGGGGCGGCGGATGGATCGCCGCGGTGAGGGTGGCCTTTTTTTCGATTAGAAACTGTTGGGGCGATGAGGAGTTGGGATCTTGGCGGGGGGTTGGGGTTCTTTGGTTCGGCGGGGCCTGGCACCGATGCTGCTCCTTGGTGACTGCTGAAAAGCCAGGGTAAAGGTTATTGGGATAGTTATCAATAGTCAATAGTACCTTAGTTTGTATCTCCTCGCGATCATCCGGGGGTGGCGCAGCCTTTTTTCCGTTTGCGTGTTTTCCGTTCGAAGCATCCATCGTACTTGGCCGCACGGATGGCCGGATCCCCGACCCTTCCAAAAACCGGAGGCATCGGGGACCTACGGCTAATCCTCGGAAAAGGCCGCGCGACTAGCCCAACCGAACCAAAACTCAAACGTACTTACCTCCGTCGGAGTCCCCGTCTGCACGTTCGGCCACCGACGGGGTTATAATTCGGCCAAACCATGACCCTTACGTCTGGCACCAGTCTCGGGCCCTACCAGATTGAGTCCTTCATCGGCGCCGGAGCCATGGGCGAGGTCTACCGCGCCCGGGACCCGCGCCTCGCTCGGAATGTCGCCATCAAAATCATCCCCGATTCACTTGTCGGCGACCCAGAGCATCTTCGTCGTTTCGAACAAGAGGCGCGTTTGACCGGTGCACTAAACCATCCAAACATCCTCGCCGTGTATGACATCGGCGTCCACGGCCAGTCCCGTTACATTGTTTCGGAACTCCTCGAAGGCGAGACATTACGTCAAGCGCTGAGCATCGGCGCGCTGTCGCCGAAGCGTGCCACCGATTACGCCGCGCAAATTGCGCTCGGCTTAGGCGGCGCACACGAAAAAGGAATCGTACACCGCGACCTTAAGCCCGAAAACGTCTTCGTCACGACAGCCGGGACGCTGAAGATACTGGATTTCGGTCTGGCCAAACAGCAGCGCGGTCTCTCCCAGTCGACAGACGACGGCGCCACGCTAGGAAGCACACTACAGACCTCCGCAGGAGTGGTCCTGGGCACCGTCGGTTACATGGCGCCGGAACAAGTGCGCGGCGAACCCGCAGATCATCGATCGGACATTTTTGCGCTCGGCGCCGTTCTCTACGAAATGCTCAGCGGCCAACGGGCCTTTAAGCGCGGATCCACGGTTGAGACGATGTCAGCGATTCTAAAAGACGACCCGCCTGAAATTATCCGCCCGGAAGAACCCCACATTAGTCCCGCGCTAGAGCGGATCATGCGCCGATGCATAGAAAAAAATTCGAGCAAGCGATTCCAATCCGCCAAGGATCTATGTTTCGCACTCGAAAACCTGACTTCGATCACGTCGCGACAAGACGGCCTGCAAGCAATCCCCATCGCGCGAAACAACTGGCGTTATTTGACAGCGATTCTTAGCGTACTCGCCCTCGCATCCCTTGCCCTGGCCATTCGTGGATTTCTGGCTCACCCGCTACAGCCGGAATACCGCCAATTGACCTATCGGCGGGGAGATATCTCCGGGGCGCGCTTCTCTCCAGATGGACAGACTGTCATCTACAGCGCCGCGTGGGATCGCCCGGGAGCGAAACTTTACAGTTCGCGCCTGGACGGCAACGATCTACGCGAGTTGCAACTTCCCGGAGGCGACATTCTGTCGGTATCGCGATACGGTGAGCTTGTCATCTCACTCAACGATCCAAAAGATCGTTTAGCGCGAGCCTCTCTCGATGGAGGCGCACCGCGGGAATTGCTTGACGATGTGGCCAGCGCCGATTGGTCTCCCGATGGAAAACAGCTCGCAGTCTCGCACTATGTAAGCGGCAAATGGCGCCTCGAATTCCCAATCGGCAAGGTGCTCTACGAGACCATTGGTTCGCTATCCGATGTTCGCTTCTCTCCTCAGGGGGACGCCATCGCGTTCATGGAACACCCTAACTCTGGCGATGACCGCGGAACCGTAGGGCTCACGGATTTGAGTGGCAACAAACGCGTGCTCACTCCCGAGTGGGCAGGCGAACAAGGGTTAGCTTGGTCCCCCGACGGCAGCGAGGTGTGGTTCACGGCCATACAAGCACGAGAACGGGGGCGGCCGTTGTTTGCGGTGAATCGCTCAGGCAAACAACGTCTCGTCCTGAACACGCCTGGTGAACTCGTGCTGAGTGACATCGCACGAGATGGCCGCGTCTTGATGATGCAACGACAGCGGCGTTTCGAAGTCATGCTCGGAGAGCTAGGCGGCGAGACGCACGCCTTAAGCTGGCTGGAGATCATGCTGGGATCAGCTCTCTCGCGTGACGGTAAGTATGCACTGCTGGGCGACTGGAGCGACTATAACGGCTCGGACTATGGAGTATACCTTGCAAAGCTTGACGGCTCACCCGCGGTTCTGTTAGGCAATGGTGCCAGCGGAGACATTTCTCCCGACAATCGCTGGGTGACTTCGATCCTTCCCAGCGATGACACCAAGGTCTTGCTGCTGCCTACGAGTGTAGGTGAAACGAAGACGGTAACCGCGCCACACTTCCACTATCTTCGTGCCAACTGGGCCAGCGATGGACGGCGCCTGATCGTTCAGGCCAGCGATTCCGGCCGTCTCCGGCGATGGTGGGTACAAGACCTCACAGGCGGAGCCCCGCGTGCCATCACGCCGGAAGGCACTGGAGAAACCTCCTTGTGCCTTAACCATTCGGACTACGTCGCCGGCTTCGATGCGGTTGGCGCTCACCTGCTTTACCCTGTTGACGGAGGTGAACCCAGAGCGCCCGCCGGCATCACCAACAATGACAGTGTCTTTGGCGGCTCGCCAAACGCTAACTTCCTGTACGTCACTCCCGACGCCTCATCGGCCCGGTTGGAGGTCCTCAAGGTGGACGTGTCAACAGGCGCTCGGCGTCCGTTCGTTACCATTTCGCCAACCGACCCCGCCGGCCTCAACGGGATTTTCGAGCCCCGTTTCACTCCGGACGAAAAACGCTTCATCTATACCCAAGATCGGGTACTGTCTGTTCTCTACGTGGCGTCCGCAGTGAAGTAGCGACGTTTCTTGGATTGAGGAGTCGCGCCACTTTGGGCGCTCAGTATCATCGCACAGATAATATACCTCTTCCGTAATGTCTGTGCGACCGTATTAACGGGTGGCGCGCCCTCCCCACTTCACCGAATTTCCGCTCGAATCATCAACTGCGTTTTGAGCGGTTGATCATACCGGCGGTGTTGCCAAAACAGTACAGCCGTGGCCTTGGCTCTTGAACTGGGTGCGCGGCGTCAACTGCCGGGCGGAGCAAGTGAGCGCCCCTACGGGGAAAAATCCGACAGCCGCAGAAGTTAAGAACCCGACGCGCAATTACGACGCGTGGGGCACGGGCAAGGCACACCGTCTCATCAATGAAAATTCGCGCCAGGCCGAAATCGCGACATGAAGTTACACGTTGCCCGGCCCGGCATGAAGCGCGGGCCCTACGGGGAAAAATTCGACAGCCGCGGAAGCCGAGAAGTCCGCGCGCAGTTGCGGCGCGTGGGGCACCCGGCAAGGCACACCATCTCATTAATGAAAATTCGCGCCAGGCCGAAATCGCGCCTGGAAGTTACACTTCGCCCGGCCCGGCATGAAGCGCGGGCCCTACGGGGAAAAAGCGAAGCCTGCGAAAAGGGCGGGCCACGCATTCGATCTTGACACTCGCAATTGCTGCGATTATTCTGCATTTGCGCTATGACTCAGCTTGTCCATCGCCGCCATCATCATCACGGAGCCGATCCGGGCGCGCTGAGGTGTGCATAGCTAATCGCTGACACAACGCACTCTTTAGCCCGCCGGCCGCTGAGCCTGGCGGGCTTTTTTGTTTTTGGAGACTTTATGAAACTTGATTTTGAGAAGAGCGGGGGGTTGGTGCCTGCGATTGTGCAGGATGCGCGTAGTGGGGATGTGCTGATGCTGGGATTTATGAACGAAGAGGCGTTGGCGGAAACGCGGCGGACGAATGAGGCGGTGTTTTATAGCCGCTCGAGGAAACGATTGTGGCGAAAGGGCGAGCAGAGCGGGCATGTGCTTCGGGTGGTGGAATTGCTGGTGGATTGCGATGCGGATGGAGTGCTTTTGCGCGTGGAGCCTTTGGGGCCGGGGGTTTGCCATGAGGGTTACCGGTCTTGCTTTTTCCGGCGGTGGGAGAGCGACGGGAGCGTTTCGATTGTGGAGCCGCGGGCTTTTGATCCGGCGGTGGTTTATTCGCGGGAGAAAATCTCATGAGGCGATTGAAGCTGGGGATTCCTAAGGGGAGTTTGCAGGACGCTACCTTGGATCTTTTGGGGCGGGCCGGTTGGCGAATTTCGCTTAGCTCGCGGAGCTACGTGCCGGCGATTGATGATGCGGAAATTGAATGTTTGATGGTGCGGGCGCAGGAGATGGCGCGTTACGTGGAGACTGGGGCGCTGGACGCGGGGATTACCGGGCACGACTGGGTGGTGGAAACTGGGGCGGAGGTGATCGAGCTGGCGGAATTTATTTATGCCAAGCAGCGGATGGCGCGGGTGCGTTGGGTGCTGGCGGTGCCCGAGGATTCTGCGATTCGGGCGGTGGGCGATTTGGCGGGCAAAGTGATCGCTACTGAGATTGTGAAAATTACGGAGGGATATTTGGCGCGGCATGATGTTCGGGCGCGCGTGGATTTTTCCTGGGGGGCTACGGAAGTGAAAGTGCCGCAGCTGGCTGACGCGATTGTGGAGGTGACTGAGACGGGGGCTTCGCTGCGGGCGCACCGCTTGCGGATTGTGGATACCGTGCTGGAATCGGCGACTGTTTTTATTATGAATCGCGCGGCTGCTGCTGATGTCTGGAAGAAAGAGAAGGCTGAGAATATTGTTTTGATGATGCAGGGGGCGATTCTTGCTTCTAGCAAAGTTGGGTTGATGCTGAATGTGCGGCGGGATGATTTGACGGGGGTGCTGAAGGTGTTGCCGGCGCTGCAGAATCCTACGATTTCTACTTTGAGCGATCCGGGGTGGGTGGCGGTGAATACGATTGTGGAAGAGGCGGTGGTGCGGCAGATTTTACCTAAGTTGAAGGCGGCTAACGCGCAGGGGATTGTGGAATATCCATTGAATAAAATTGTGCTGTGATGCGGATCCTTCAGCTTAGTCGCGGGGTGGTGGAGAAGCTGCTGCTGGCTCGCAGCGAGCGGGATCGCGAGGCGGAGCGTGTGGCTGGCGCGGATTATTGCGGATGTGCGGCGGCGCGGAGATCGGGCGATGATTGAATGGACGAAGCGGCTCGACCGCGCTGATATTCGCGGCGGGGCGATGTGGATACGGCGGCGCGAATTTCGCGCTGCTGCTCGGCTTGTGAATGCTGGGTTTCTGCGCGCCATTCGCCAGGCGGCGCGGAATATCCGGCGCGTGGCTGAAAAGCAGATGCCGGTGGCTTGGACGCTTGATGTGGAGCGCGGCGTGCGGATTAGCCAGATCGTGCGGCCGATCGAATCCATCGGGTGCTACATTCCCGGCGGGCGATTTTCGCTGGTTTCGACTTTGTTGATGACTGTCGTTCCGGCGCAGGTCGCTGGAGTCCGGCGCATCGTGGTCGTTTGTCCGAAGCCGAGCGCGGAATTGCTTGCTGCAGCGGATTTTCTTGGCGTGGATGCGATTGCGCGCGTCGGCGGGGCGCAGGCGATTGCCGCGCTGGCTTACGGGACGCGCAACATTCCTCGCGTGGAGAAAATTTTTGGGCCGGGGAATCGTTACGTGGCCGCGGCGAAGCAGTTGGTTGGCGCGGATTGCGCGATCGATCTGCATGCGGGGCCGACGGAAGCGGTGATTCTTGCGGAACGCGGAAATGCTCGATGGATCACGGCGGATTTGCTTGCGCAGGCCGAGCATGCGCCGGACGCGGGGAGTTTTCTTGTGACTACTTCATCGTCGCTTGCGCGCGGCGTGCAGCGGGAAATCGCGGCGCAGCTTGCTGGATTGCCGGCGGCGAATCCGGCTCATCGCTCAATCGTGCGGGCTTCTGCGATTTTGATTGCGCGCTCGCTCGACTCGGCCATCGAATTCGTAAATCGCTTTGCTCCTGAGCATCTTAGCGTTTTTGGAGGGGAGCGCGACATTTTGCGGCGGATCAATGCAGCGGGGACGATTTTTCTCGGGCCTTGGAGCGCGCAGCCGCTTGGCGATTACTCGAGCGGGAGCAATCATGTGCTGCCGACGGCGGGTTGGGCGCGCACGCGCGGCGGATTGAGCGCGGCGGATTTTGTGAAATGCATCAATGTACAATCCATCGGCGCGGCGGGGTTTGCGCGGCTTGCGGACGCCGCGCGATCGCTGGCCCGTGCGGAAGGGCTTGCGGCGCATGAGAACGCGGTGGAGGTACGGCGTTGAAATCGAAGCTGCCGGTGCGAGATGCGATCTTGCGGCAACCACGTTACGCCCCTCCTTCCGAGGGACGCGCCGGGAAACTTCGGCTGGACTTCAATGAGAACACTGCGGGCTGCTCGCGGGCTGTGCTTCGCGCGCTCGCGCGGCTCACGCCCGGGCGGCTCTCGATGTATCCCGAATACGCGGGTACGACGCGCCGCCTTGCGCGCTTTTTCGGGGTGCGCGCCGAGGAAATGGTGCTCAGCAACGGCGTGGACGACGCGCTGCATCTTTTGTGCGATACGTTTGTTGATCCGGGCAGCCGCGTTTTGCTCTGCGAGCCGACGTTTTCGATGTATCGCTTTTATGCGGAGCTCGCCAACGCGAAAATCGTCACGTTGCGCTACGACGCGGCTATGCGTTTCCCGTTGAATAGTGCGCTCGCCGCGCTGCGACCTGGCAAGGCGTCTCCGAAGATTTTCTTTCTTGCGAATCCGAACAATCCGACCGGCACACTGGTTCCGGCCGCGGCGCTGGGCCGGATGCTTCGAGCCGCGCCGCGCACTGTTGTCGTTGTGGATGAGGCCTATGCGGAGTTTTCTGGGTTGACGATCATTCGTTGGATTCGGCGCTATCCGAAATTGGTGGTGCTGCGGACATTTTCGAAAGCGGCTGGTCTTGCTGCGCTGCGTCTCGGCTGCATTTTTGCCAACCGAAATATAATTTCGTTCCTCAAGCGTGCCGCGTCGCCATTTTCGGTCAATGCTGCCGCGCTCGTGGCCGCCGATGCTGCGATTCGCGACCGGCGCGCGATCCGCAGCTACGTCGCTGAGGTGACACGGGCGCGCGAGGAATTCGCTGCGCGCGCTCAGCCGCCTGGGCATCACGGCATATCCCAGCGCTGCCAATTTTCTTCTCGTCGATTTCGGCGAGTGCGGGCCGCAGCTTGTGCGCAAGCTGGAGCGGCGCGGAATTTTGCTGCGCGATCGTGGAATGGAATTTGGGCGGCGGGGATTTGCACGCGTCTCGGTCGGCACGCGCGCGGAAATGCGCCGGCTTATTCGCGCGATTGAAAAAGACTGGTGATTGCCCGATGCCACCAAAAAAGCGTCAAGCGCGCATCCATCGGAAAACTTCCGAGACAGATATTCGCCTGCGGCTTCGATCTCGACGGCCGTGGAAAATCACGCGTCCATACAGGAATTCGATTTTTCGACCACATGCTTGAACTCGTTGCGCGCCATGGGGCGTTCGATCTCGATCTGGAGGCGCGCGGCGATCTCGATGTCGATCAGCATCATACCGTGGAAGACGTAGGCATCGTGCTTGGCGAAGCGTTGCTGAAGGCGCTGGGATCGAAGCGCGGCATTTTGCGGGCCGGATATTTTCTGATGCCCATGGACGAAACGCTCGCGGCCGCGGCGATTGATCTTAGCGGCCGACCTTATTGCGTCTGCCGCGCGAAAATTGCGGCGCGCCGGGTGGGCGATTTTCAAACGGAGTTGATTGAGGATTTCTTTCAGGGATTCGCGCAATCGGCGCGGGCTAATGTGCATTTGCGCGCGCTGTATGGACGCTCTTCGCATCACCAGGTCGAGGCAATTTTCAAGGCGTTCGCGCGGGCGCTGCGTTTTGCGGTTTCGCGAGATCTACGGCTGCGTCGGGTGTTGCCTAGCACCAAGGGTCTGCTGTGAAAGTGACTATTCTCGATTACGGCGCGGGAAATTTGCCGTTCCGTTGAGCGCGCTTTCGAGCGTCTCGGAGTGGCCACGGAGCGTGCCACGAAGCCCGAATCCATTTCTCGCGCTTCGGCGATGGTGTTGCCTGGCGTGGGCCACGTGGCTGCGCTAATTCGCGCGCTCGATACTCTCGGTTTGCGCGCGCCTTTATGCGAGGCCGTGCGCCGCGGAGTTCCGTTTCTCGGCATCTGTCTCGGCTTGCAGGTGCTTTTTGCGTCGAGCGAGGAAGCGCCGGAGCTTTCTGGACTGAATTTATTCGGCGGCTCAGTACGCGCGCTGCCAAGCACCGTGAAGCTTCCGCATATGGGCTGGAATCAGCTTCGTCGCGTGCGCGAATCTCGCCTTTTGCGTGGACTCGATGATGCCGCCTGGTTTTATTTCGCACATTCTTACGCTGCGCTTGAACCCGGAGCTGGCGCCGCTGCGACTTGCACTCATGGGGCGGAATTCGCGGCCGTTATTGAGCGCGACAACATTTCAGCCGTTCAGTTCCATCCGGAAAAGTCCGGCTCAAGCGGCGCGAGTGTCTTTGCGAATTTTCTGGAAATGGCGCGATGACGCTCGCGCAGCGGATCATTCCCTGCCTCGATACCGATGGCGCGCGCGTCGTCAAAGGCGTCAATTTTGCCGGCTTGCGCGACGCGGGTGATCCCGTCGAACTTGCGGCGCGCTATGACGCTGAGGGCGCGGACGAACTTGTGGTGCTTGATATCGCCGCGTCGCGCGACCGGCGCCCGACATTTCTTGAGACGATTCGGCGTGTGGCAGCGGAGCTGGCAATTCCGCTCACGGCGGGCGGCGGGATTCGTACGCTGGAAGATGCGCGGGCGGTGGTGCGCGCGGGGGCGGACAAAGTTACGGTTAACACCGCCGCTGTGGAACGCCCGGAACTTCTTGCTGAGCTTGCTGGTGAATTCGGCTCGCAGGCGGTGGTGCTGGCGATTGATGCGAAGCGCGAAGGCGAATCGTGGGACGTGCGCGTGCGCGGCGGGCGGGAATCGGCGCGGCGCGATGCGATCGGCTGGGCGCGCGAAGGAGTTGCGCTTGGCGCAGGGGAAATTCTGATTACATCCGTCGATCGCGACGGAACGCAATGCGGCTTCGATCTCGCTCTCACGTCGGCAATCGCGCGAAGCGTTTCTGTTCCGGTGATCGCTTCGGGCGGGGCGAAAACTCCGGCGCACTTTGTGGAAGTATTCACCGATGGCGGCGCTGACGCTGCACTTGCTGCATCGATATTTCACGAGCGCATCCAGCCGATTGGCGCGCTGAAGGAATTTCTTGCGCGCGAAGGCATCGCCGGTACGGCTTACGCGATGATTATTCCCTGCATCGATCTGCAGGATGGCCGGGCCGTGCAGCTAGTTCGAGGGCGGCGGCGGGCGCTGGCCGTCGATGATGTTTTCGGGCTGCTCGAGCGCTTCCGCAAATATTCTCAATTGCACATCATTGATCTGGACGCAGCGCTTCGCACCGGGCGCAACGATCGGCTTGTGCTGCAGCTCTGCCGGGAAGCGAAACGGCGATTTGGTTTTCGCGTTCGCGTCGGCGGAGGTATCCGTACGGCGGCTCGCGCGATGAATCTTCTTCGCGGCGGGGCGGATCAGGTGATTGTTGGCAGCGCGGTTTTTAAGAATGGCCGCATTCGCGAGAGGTTTTTTTCCGCGTTCGCACGGCGCGTGGGGCGCAAGCGGATCGTCATCGCTCTGGACTGCAAGAAGGGAAAAATTGTGGTCAGCGGCTGGCGGCAGGCGCTTCGCTTGCGTCCTGAAGACGTGATTCCGCAGCTGGAATCGTATTGCGCGGGGTTTCTTTGCACATTTGTGGACAATGAAGGCACTTTGCGCGGCACGAATCTGGATTGGTTTCGCGGACTGCGAAGTGTGACGTCGCTCCCGATCATCGCGGCGGGTGGAATTCGCAGCCTGGTTGAAGTGCGCGCGCTTGAGCGTATTGGGATGGATGCGGCGGTGGGAATGGCGCTTTATCTCAATCGGCTGCGCTGATTACGCTGCGTCGTTGAATTGACATGAAGTCATGCGGCTCTGTTGACATCGTGCCAGGTGGCGAGATTGATGGAACGCGGAGAATGTCGAGTCTTCTTACGCGGAGGCAAATGGCGCACGTTTTCACGGGCGTTACACGGGCGGGCGCAGCAAGCCACGCCCCTACGGGGAGAAATCCGACTCCTCCGGAGGAAGCGCGGAGCGGACCCACTAGTGGCTCGCTTGCACGTTGGAATGATAAGATGGCGGCGCAATTCGCGTGACTTCCCCTCTTCGCGTGCAACGTGCCTCGGGTTGTTGAACGAACGAGAACGAGCTTCGACGCAAAACGGATTGAAATCAAAGCTAAACGAATCGAAAAGGAGAGAATTCCATGCCGACGATTACGACCAAAGACGGGACTACAATTTTTTACAAGGACTGGGGCAAGGGACAGCCAATCGTCTTCAGCCACGGCTGGCCGCTGAGTGCGGACGACTGGGACGGGCAGATGATGTACTTCGGCGAACGCGGGTATCGCGTCATCGCGCACGACCGGCGCGGTCATGGGCGCTCCGACCAGACTTGGAACGGCAATGAGATGAACACTTACGCCGACGATCTGGCGCAGTTATTCGATGCGCTGGATCTGAAAGATGCGATCATGGTGGGACATTCCACCGGCGGCGGCGAAGTGGCTCGCTATCTTGGGCGTCATGGCACGAAGCGGGTGGCCAAGGCTGCGCTGATCAGCGCTGTCCCACCGCTCATGCTGAAAACGGATAAGAATCCTACCGGTACGCCCATTGCGGTTTTCGACGGATTGCGCGCGGCGATGTTGGCCAATCGCGCGCAGTTTTACAAGGACATCACGCTTCCCTTTTACGGCTACAATCGGCCGGGCGCGAAAATTTCCGAGGGGATTCGCGAGCACTGGTGGCTGCAGGGCATGTTGGGCGGCATCAAGGCACACTACGATTGCATCAAGGCCTTTTCGGAGACTGACTTCACCGAGGACTTGAAGAAGATCGACATCCCGGTGCTGGTGCAGCACGGCGACGACGATCAAATCGTGCCGATCGTCGCGGCGGGTCCGCTTTCGGCGAAGATACTCAAGAACGCCACGCTGAAAGTCTATCCGGGATTTCCACATGGCATGCCCGCTACCAATGCGGACGTGATCAACGCCGACTTGCTGGCATTTTTTAAAGGCGCGGCTTCGGTTTCGGCCTGAGCTGCGAGAGTATCCGGCTCACAGTGTGACCCGATGCGGGTCTGTTCAGCGTCGTGAGTCCTCGATGCGTTTGCAGGGAGCTTCTTCGCCGCGGCAAATGCGGCGACCGTTCTTTCAAACGCATCGAGGGTATTTTCTCGCTCTTTCCTAACGCCTTATCGGGGCAGCCAGCTTCATGAAGGCAATCCGCATCAAGCAGCACGGCGCCGTTGAGGATCTGAGAGTAAGCGACGTTCCCGTGCCGTCGATCGAACCGGGCGAAGTGCTGGTGAAAGTTGCGGCGGCCGGAATCAATCCCAGCGATCTGGCGAGCGTCCAAGGCAAATTTGCCGATTTCGTGCTGCCGCGCATTGTTGGCCGTGATTTCGCCGGAAAAATAGTAGAAGGCCCCACCGAACTTATCGGAAGCGAAGTCTGGGGCACCGGCGGCGATCTGGGAGTTACCCGCGATGGCACGAACGCCGAGTATCTCGCGATTCCTCGCGAAGCAGTCGCGCAGCGCCCAAAGAATCTGTCTGCGGAAGAAGCGGCGGCAGTTGGCGTTCCGTTTGTGACCGCGTTTTCTGCACTGATCAGCCTTGGGCAACTGAAGGAAGGCGAGTGGGTGATCGTCTCCGGCGCGGCTGGTTCCGTCGGCCAAGCCGCGATTCAGATCGCGCATGCGAAGGGCGCTCGGATCGTAGCGCTGATTAAGGATGCGACGGAGCGCCGGATTTCCGAACCCGGCGCGGTGCAGGCAATCGCCCAATCGGATCTGGGAAATTTGGATACGGTGGTTCGCGACGCGACGAATGGCAAGGGCGCCAACCTGGCCTTGAATGGCGTGGGCGGCGCGATCTTCGCGACTCTTCTTCAGGCCCTGGCTGTGGGAGGACGGCAAGTGGTTTACTCCGCGGCCGGCGGGCAAGAATCTACGCTGAATATTTTGTCCTTCTACAAAAATCAATTCGCTCTTTTCGGATTGGATACTCAGAAGTTCGGTGTCGCCCGGTGTGCCGGTATCTTGAATGAGATAGCGCCCATGTTCGAATCGGGAGCGATCAAACCGCCGGCGATCGCCGAGCGCTACCCATTGTCCGAGGCGGCGCAGGCCTACGCGCAGGTAGCCTCAGGCAAGGTTGGCAAAATCGTCTTAATTCCAACCTCACAAGCGAAGCCGTAGTGCCGCAGCGCGCGGCGAAATCAGGACACCGGCTGAGTTTACAGTCCGTTTCCACAGGCTTTATAGTAGGGCCGCCGCGGCAGTGCTGCAGCTCAGGGAACCTTCTGCCGGCCAAACTTCATAATGAGCTATATCCTTGGGATTGATGTCGGTGGCACGTTCACTGATTTCCTCGAGATCGATGATTCCGGCTCGGTCGAGATCGTAAAAACTTCCAGCACGCCGCTACGCCCGGCCGACGGCGTTCTCGCGGGACTGAAGAAACTTGCTTGGCTCCATCGCTTGCCGCTGCGGCGATACCTCTCGCGCGTGAAGTTAATCGTCCACGGAACGACGATCACTACGAATGCGATCATCACTCGACAATTTGCAAAGACCGGATACCTGACCACGGCGGGATTTCGCGACATTTTGAACTCGCGGCGCGGAATCAAGCGCAATGCTTTTACCGCTAAAGAAGCGCCGCCGGAGCCGATTGTGCCGCAACATTTGGTACGCACGGTGGAAGAGCGCGTGGATCGCGATGGCAAAATTGTTACGCCGCTTGACGAAGACGGCGTGCGATCCGCCGCGCTCTATTTTCGCGAGCAGGGTGTTGAAGCGATTGCGGTCAATTACATGTTCTCGTTTCTGAATGCCACGCACGAGCGGCGCACGCGCGAGATTCTTAATGAAGAGCTGCCTAGAGTATTTGTCACGATTTCGAGCGAAGTGCTTGCACAAGTGCGATTTTATGAGCGCGGCTCTACTACCGTCTTCAACGCGTGCGTGGGTCCGCTGCTCCGCGCATATATCACCGACCTGCAGCAGCAACTGCAACATTCCGGATTTGCCGGCCGCTTTCTGACCATGCAGTCGAATGGCGGCGTGATGTCGCTCGAAGTCGTGAAGGAATTTGCGGCGAACACTTTGCTTTCCGGGCCGGCAAGCGGCCCGGTGGCCGCCAGTTATTTTGCCCGCCGGATCAGGCTGGAGAACCTGATCACCATCGATATGGGCGGAACGAGTTCGGACGTTTGTCTGGTGCGCGACGGGCGAGTGAGCATCGCGAACCGCTCGGAAATCGCTGAGTACGCGCTTGCTCTGCCGTCCGTGGATATCCACGCAATCGGCGCCGGCGGCGGGAGTATTGCATCCGTCGATCCCGGCGGCATTTTGAAAGTTGGCCCAGAGAGCGCTGGCGCGGTTCCCGGGCCGGCAGCGTATGGAGCTGGCGGCATGCGGCCGACGGTGACGGATGCCAACCTTTTGCTCGGCTATATCAATCCAGATTATTTTTTGGGCGGGGAGAAACGGCTGAACGTGGAGCTTGCGGCTGCCGCGATCGTGAGAGATGTCGCGGAGCCGATGCAACTCGAGGCGGTGGAAGCGGCGCGCGGGATCATCGCAGTGATCAACGCGCAGATGGCCAACGGAGTGAGGCAAGTTTCGGTGGCTAGAGGATTCGATCCGCGCGATGCCACGCTTGTCGCAGCGGGCGGAGCGGGGCCGCTTCACGCTTGTGGGATTGCAGATGAGCTGGGCATGGAACTTATTTTCGTTCCGCGAACATCTTCCGTTCTTTGTTCGACCGGAATGCTTGCAACCGACCTGCGACATGATCTCGTGCGTTTTGCATCTGTCAGACTCGACGAACCGGAGCGCGCCGCGGCCGCTCTGAACGAACTCCGCAGCGGGCTTCTCGAGCGCGGCTCGAAAATTCTTGCGGACGAAAGTGTTCCGGCCAAGCATCGCCGCTTCGAATTCAGTTGCGATATGCAATTTGAAGGGCAATTCAATGTGCTGGAAACTCCGATATCGTTCCTGGCCGATGGTCCGATCGGCGCGAAACAGCTCGGCGCGATTGCGCAAATCTTTCTCAAACATCACGAGCGCGTTTACGGATATACGCTGCCCGATTCGGCGATCGAGATTCAGTCCATTCGCATGAGCGCCATCGGCGTGACCGGCGATCCACCTTTTCGCGAAATTACCCGCGGGGATCGGAACTCGAAAGCGGCGATTAAAGGAACTCGACTCGTCTGGTTCGGCGGCCGTCTGATGAAAACGATGATATACGAAAGCGGGTGGCTGACGGCTCTAAACGAAATTTCGGGACCCGCCATCATCGAAGCTCCCACCACGACGATCAAAGTCGATCCGCGATGGAATTTGAAAGTGGATACGATGGGCAGCTACATGATGTGGAAAAAAGGGACACAGCTGCACCGGATCATCGCGCGCTTGATGCGGCCGGGGCCGGTGGTTGAATCGCCGGTGAGACAAATGGACGATAGCGCTGGAAATGCCGAGAGGAGCGTTCCGTGAAACGCCGCGCCAAGCGCTCCAGCTCTGACGTGGACCCAATACTGGTCTCGATCATTCCGAATCGTCTCGATGGCATCGCCGAGGAAATGGCGCAGACTTTGATGATGACTTCGCGATCCGGGATCTTCGCGGAGGCGCGCGATTTCGTCACCGGCTTGCTCGACTCGGAGGGCCGGTTGCTGGCGCAGAGCCGTTACTTTCCGGGTTTCGCTTGCGCGCTGCCTTACATCGTGCCGCCGGTGAGCGCGAAATATAAAAATAATCTTCACGAAGGCGACGTGGTGATGGTCAACGATCCTTATTCCGGCAACAGCCATCTGCCGGACATGAATATTTTGAAGCCGGTATTCGATGGCGGGGACATTCGATTTTGGGCGGTCTGCAAGGGCCATATGGCGGATATCGGCGGGGCTGGAGTGGCGGGCTACGATCCACAGGGCGAAACGGTGTGGGACGAGGGCGTCATTGTGCCACCGACCAAGCTTTTTGTTCGCGGCGAGTTGCAGGAGGAAGTGCTCGATCTT
The DNA here is from genome assembly GCA_963831955.1 of uncultured Acidobacteriota bacterium. Taxonomy (GTDB): domain Bacteria; phylum Acidobacteriota; class Terriglobia; order Acidiferrales; family UBA7541; genus Palsa-147. The sequence goes on from CAWHSG010000001.1 coordinate 354,612, forward strand.
CTTTTGCGCCAGGTGAAGCTGCCGGAAATTGTGCGCGGAGATATTCTCTGCCAGGTGGGCGGGGTAAATATTGGAGAGCGCGGGCTTCGCGAGCTGATCGGCCGCTACGGAATCGATTGCGTGGACCGGCACATCGCCGCGTTTCTCTCGGCGTCTGAGCGAGCCATGCGCGCGAAGATTCGCGCGATTCCCGCGGGCAAGTATTTGGGCGAGAAATCACTCGATGATGATGTCGCCAGCGATCGCGCGCTTACCGTCCGAGTGGAAGTTTCCGTGGGCGACGGCGAAATTACTTTTGATTTTAGCCGCAGCGACGCGCAAAGCGCGCGCTACATGAACAGCACGGACGCGTTCACTCGCTCGATGGCCATGCTGACGGTTTTCGCGACCCTGGAACATGGGCAGAGCAATGATGGTTCCCTGCGCCCATTTTCATTTATCAATCCGCCGGGCACGTGCGTGAACGCGGAATTTCCGCACTCGACGGTGCTGGCCACATGCAGCACGGCGGAAGCGGTGCAAGAGGCGGTGCAACTCGCTCTGGCGCCGGTAGTCCCCGAAAAGGTGGCCGCCCCTAGCGCGAAATTAATTTTTCCGATCATCAGCTATATTCATCCGGCAAAGAAGCGTCTCGATGTGATCGCCGACTTTTTCTTTCGCTGCAATCCCTCCGGCGGCACGCTCGGCTTCGATGGCTGGGAACAAGGCGGCCCGGCGCAGGAGATGGGCATGGGGCGCTGCCCCGATCCGGAAATTCATGAGCTCACGCATCCGGTGCGGATAGTGCGATTCGAGCAGGCCATTGATTCGGCGGGCGCCGGGCGTTTCCGCGGCGGGAATGGACACGTGTATCGCGTGAAATACTTCGCGCCTAGCGTGAAAGCAGTTGTTTTCGGCTCGGGCAGTCGAGCGCACGCAGTTCCCGCGGGCATTTTCGGAGGGCACAATCCCGAACCGAGCCGGCTTACGATCGAACGGGCGTCCGGCACGAAAGAAATCATTCCGCTCAATAGTTTTTTTCACGTCCATGTGGACGACGTGATCCAGTTGTGCGAAATGGGCGGACCCGGCTATGGTAATCCCCTCGAGCGCGACGTCGAACTTGTTGCGCGCGACGTGCGCGACGGCTATCTCTCAATCGGCAAGGCGGCCGACGTTTACGGTGTCGTGATCGACGAAGCTGGCAGCGTGGACCGCGAGGCGACCACTGCGCTTCGAAAAAATCAGCGGATTCGTTGAGCGGATCGCGCAGAATCGAATGATGCGACTAAAGGGAAAAGTAGCGATCGTCACTGGCGGCACGCGCGGGATTGGGAACGCCATTGTGCGGAAGCTTGCCGCAGAAGGCGCGGCGGTGGGCTTTACTTATTTGAAGAATGAGGAGCTAGCCCGCGAACTGGAGCAATCCATTCTGGGCAGCGGCGGACAAGCCTTCGGAATGAAAGCCGATGTTCGCGACGCAGCGCAAGTAAACGCGTTCGTAGCGCGCGCCGCGGAACGATTCGGCGGAATCGATCTAGTAATCAATAATGCGCACCAAGCCTACGAAGCAAAACTCTTTGAAGACTCTACGTGGGACGAATTTCAGAGAGAACTTGACCAACTGGTGAAAGGCCCGTTCAACATAATTCAGGCCGCGCTCCCGCATCTGAAACAGCGCGGCGGAGGGACCATCATCAACGTAGGCTCGACAATGGCGCGCGCGCCGCGGCTCAAGCATTCCTTTTACGTGACGGCAAAAAGAGCGCTTTATGGCCTCACTGAATCTCTCGCCATCGAACTGGGACGCTACGGCATTCGCGTAAATATGGTCACGCCCGGGCCGTTGGACACGGCGCACAACGCCAGCCATTCGGCTGAGCGCATGAAAAAATTCGGAGAGGAAACTCCGCTCAACAATCGCATCGGCACCCCGGAAGAAGCCGCAGATGCAGTCGTGCTTCTCGCGTTGGACGAGGCCCGGCTGATCACCGGCGCAGATGTTTTGGCATCCGGCGGCTTCGCAATCGCTTAATGCCGCAAGCTGTTAAGGCGTGTGCGCGGGCACTTCGATGGTTCGTCCCGCCTGCGGTCCGGAACCCGAGAGGAAATCAAGCACCGTTGGCGCAATTCGATCCGCGCAAGTGAGCACCGCGACGTGGCCGCAGCCGTCATATACCGCCAGCACTGATTGCGGCGCCGCGCGATGCATGGATTCCGCGAGCGCAAGCGGAGTCATGGCGTCCTGCTTGCCCCACACAATGAGCAACGGCATTTTCAATTCAGAAAATCTATGGTCCAAGAAATCGGCTCCGCCAAACATAGACGCCAGGGCGCGCTGCACCACCCAGCCATCGCGCTTCACTTTCCGAAAGAAGTCCGCCTTCACGAATTCAGGCATCGAGGGAGGATTGGGAGTGACCAGAGCCATCAACTGATCGATCTGCTCGCTGGTCTGCGGCGTAAAAAGCGCGGGATCGAAACTGAGCTTGAAGGACATTCCCGCGCTGTCAATTAGCAGCAGGCGCGTCACGCGCTGCGGCTGAACCAGCGCAACGGTTGAAGCAACCCAGCCGCCCATGGATACGCCGCCTAACACGACTGCGGACAGATGGTTGGCATCGAGAAAGGCGTCGACGAATTTCGCCTCTTCGGGGATCGAGTAGCTGCGGTCCGCGGGCTTCGCCGAGCGCCCGTAACCGAGAAGATCCAACGCGTAAACGTGATAGCCCGCACGGACCAGGCGGGGAGCGAGATTGCGCCAATCCTGTTGCGCTTCGGAGCCGAGTCCGTGGATCAGCACGACGGGCTGCCCATTCCCGCCTTCGATGTAATGCGTTTGATAGCCATCGACGATCATCCAGCGGCTGTGAATTCCTGCGCGCGATAGTTGGAACTGCGTGACTTCGCCGGCTACCCAAAGCGGTGCGCGCCACACAACAAACGCGAAAGCAATAATTAGAATGACGAGAACAATCAGCAGCCGCACGACAATTCGCAACGCAGGGCGGGACTTGCCGGGATTATTCGAGTTCATAAAAGCTCATCGTGTAACCCTCCGAAGTAATCAACCGCAAAAACTTTTGTAGCGGAACCGCTAGTGCTGGTATCCACCTTGCCGCGCGGCTCGATTGGCAAGAGCTTGCGCGGTAACGAGTGCTGAGTCCACACTCTCATTCCCGGCGAGAACATCCGAAATGATCTGCCCAATCTGCGTGCCGATCGCCTGGAATTCAGGAATAGCCACGAATTGAATCCCGGTGTAGGGAACCGCCTGCATCGATGGCGAGTCGGGATCGGTCGTCTCGATCGCATTAAGTACGATCCCGCCAAACGGCGCGGCCTGCCGGTAAAGCGGATTCGCGTATGTCGAGTAACGCGTCCCCGGCGTTGCCGAGGCCCATCCGCGAGTTTCTCCCGCCGCGCTGATATATTCTTTTGAGGTAGCCCACTCAATGAATTGCATCGCGAGCGGTTTGTTTTTCGATGTGTAAGGAACTCCCAGCGACCAAACCCAAAGCCAGTGAGATCCTTTGGCGGTCACGTCGATCGGCGCTGGAGCCACGCCTACTTCATGCGAAATCGTGGATTCCTGCGGATTAAAAAGAATTCCTGCGGCTACCGTCGCATCGATCCACATCCCGCAACTCCCGCCAGCAAATAGCGCCAGGTTCTCGTTGAAATTATTCGAATTCGCGCCCGGCGGGCCGTATTGCGTCAATAACTTCACGTACTCGCCCACTGCGTTTTTCCACTGCGGTGTGTCGATGGTGGCTTGCCAATTTTCGTCAAACCATCGCCCGCCGTAAGCGTTGACCATCGTCGATACCAACGCCATGTTCGCGCCCCAGCCTGCTTTGCCTCGCAGGCAAATTCCATATTTTCCAGCGGGTTTGTCGGTAAGCGCGGCTGCGAATCGATCGATATCGGGCCAGGTGGGATGATCCGGCATCGTCAGGCCCATTTTGGCGAAAAGGTCCTTGCGATAATAAGTCAGCGAACTCTCGCCATAGAACGGCAGCGCGTAAAGTTTGCCGTTGTAAGAAAGTCCTTCGCGAACGGGCTTCAATAAATCGTCGACGTCATAATTCGCAGGCAGGTTTTCTACCGGCTCGAGCCAGCCTTTCTTGGCCCAAATCTGGGCCTCATAGCTGCCAATGGTTACGACATCAAATTGTTCGCCGCCCATGGCGACGTCCGTAGTGACGCGCTGCCGCAAAACATTTTCGTCGAGCATCACCCAATTCAACTTCACACCCGGATGCTGCGCCTCGAAATTTGATGAGAGCGACTTCATGGTGAACATATCCGCGTTATTCACGGTAGCGATGGTCAATTCCGCAGATTTTCCGGGGCCGTGGACGCAGCCGACCGCAATACTGAAAACGAGGATGCTCATCACAAGAGATAGCCGGCCCATAGCTCGCGATGCTAACACGAGCGCGCAACTCGATTGATTCCCATCGCCGCCCGGTATAATCTGCCAACAAAATCGCCCGTCACGCTCGTAATGAAAATATTCGTGAAAAATAAAAAATCATCCATCGCAGATCGCCTCATGCTCTGGCCATCGGTGAATCTCCTGCTCGTGTGGATGATCGTACCGCTGGCGATCACTTTGTACTTCTCCGTCCGCCGCTATTCCCTCATGCGCTCGGGCCAAACGCGCTTCAACGGCCTCGAAAATTATTGGTATCTGCTGCGCGATCCCGGCTTCCTGCACGCCGTCGTGAATACGCTATTGATTCTCGCCGGCGTGTTAGCCGGCACGATTATTCTCGGAACGCTGTTCGCCTGGCTCTATGACTACGAGTTTCCCGGCAAACGCATCGCGCGACTGCTGATCATCGCGCCATTTTTTGTGATGCCGACAGTGAATGCGTTGCTGTGGAAAGATTTGATGATGCATCCGATCTACGGATTTCTCGCCACCCTCGCGCGCGCTGTGGGAATCAAGCCCATCGATTGGTTCGGGCGTGCGCCGCTGACATCGATCATCATTCTGCTTTCCTGGCAATGGCTGCCCTTCGCGTTCCTGATTATTCTGACTGCCATGCAATCGCTCAATCGTGAGCAATTGGAAGCCGCCTCGCTCGACGGAGCCGGCCCCTGGCAGACTTTCTGGTATCAGATCCTCCCGCACCTGAAGCGCCCGATCGGCGCGGTGATCATGATCGAAGCGATATTTCTCTTGAGCGTGTTCGCAGAAATATTCGCCACTACCGGCGGCGGCCCCGGAACCGCGACGACCAACCTGACCTATTTGGTCTATTCTCTCGGCCTTCTGCAGTTTGATGTCGGCCTCGCGTCCGCCGGCGGAATTGTCGCCGTGATTTTTGCGAACGTCGTCGCTGTATTTCTGATGCGTTCCGTTTCGCGCAATCTGCGCGCTGCCTGAGCCGATGCGATGAGCAAGCGCAAACAAATCGTTCCCTTCGTTCTAGGCTGGAGCATCGCACTCGCGATGTTTTTTCCCATTCTGTGGATGATTCTCACCAGCGTGAAAACCGAGACGCAGGCTTCCGCGAGCAAGATCGTCTGGCTCTTTCAGCCGACGCTGCGAAATTACATCACTGTTTTCGCGCAATCGGATTACCTGCACTACGCGGTGAATTCGATTTTCGTTTCCTTTGGCGGCACGCTGCTGGCCATGGCGCTCTCGATTCCCGCGGCCTACGCGCTGGCGTTTCATCGCACGCGACGAGCGCCGGTTTTGCTGGCCTGGATGATGTCGACCAAAATGATGCCGCCGGTCAGCGCGCTGATTCCGATTTATTTGCTGCTCGCCTATCTCGGTCTTCTCGATTCGATCGTGGCGCTCACTTGTATTTACGCGCTGATGAATTTGCCCATCACCGTATGGCTGATTTATTCCTACTTCCGCGAAATCCCGCGCGAAATTCTGGAGGCCGGGCGGATGGATGGAATGTCGCGCTGGCAAGAGATTCGGTATCTGCTGCTGCAAATGTCATTGCCTGGGCTGGCTTCTACCGCACTACTTTCAATTATTTTGTGCTGGAACGAGGCGTTTTGGAGCCTGAATCTGACAGCTGCAAAAGCCGCTCCGCTTACCGTTTTCATCGCGACATATTCGAGTCCGCAGGGATTATTTCTCGCCAAGCTTTCGGCGGCATCCACGCTCGCCATCGGACCGATCCTGGCTTTTGGATGGCTCGCACAACGACAGTTGGTGCGAGGTCTGACGTTCGGCGCGGTGAAGTAAGTCAAATTCGGAAGAGTCGGGCACCCTTACGATCGAATTTCAGCGGGCCGCTCCAGTGCAATTCCATTTTCCGCAAAAACATGGCAGGCGTTTTCTCGAATCCCGATCGACACAGCCGCGCCGCGCGCGCCCATGAACGAGCCGGGAATTCGTCCCACCAAGCTCTCCTTCACGCCGTCAAGCTGCGCATAAAACAAAGTAGCATCGCCAGTGTGCTCCGTTTGCTGCAGTACCGCTTGCAGCACATTTTCTCCGCTGGCGCCGATTTCAAGAGATTCGGGGCGAACACCGAGAGTGACCGCGGCGCCCGCTTCGATATTTTCCGCGTCCACTGCTGCCGTGATTTTGGCTCCGCAAGCCAAGTGAACGATTGCTCGTTCGCGCGATTTTTCGACGATGCGGCCTTCGAGAAAATTCATTCGCGGTGAGCCGATAAATCCGGCAACAAATCGATTCGCCGGATGATGATAAAGCTCCAAAGGCTCACCCACCTGCTCGACTCGGCCGGCCGAAAAAACCACGATGCGGTCGGCCAGTGTCATCGCTTCGACCTGATCGTGCGTGACGTAGATCATTGTGGCGGCGAGTTCCTGATGCAGGCGCGCAAATTCCACGCGCATGCGGACGCGCAGCTCGGCGTCCACATTCGAGAGAGGCTCGTCAAAAAGAAACACTTTGGGCTTGCGCGTGATCGCGCGACCGATGGCCACTCGCTGACGCTGGCCGCCGGATAATTCCGCGGGAGAACGCTGCAACAGATGATCGATGTGAAGAACTTTCGCGGCCTGGTGCACCGCGGAATCGATTTCTGCTTTGGAGGCGCCGGCGAGTTTCAGTCCGAATCCCATATTCTGCGAGACGGTCATATGCGGGTACAACGCGTAGGACTGGAAAACCATGGCGATGCCGCGAGCGGCGGGGGCCAGATCGTTTGCGCGGAGGCCGTCGATCTTAATTTCGCCCGCGGTGATTTCTTCGAGTCCCGCGATCATGCGCAGCACGGTGGTCTTGCCGCATCCCGATGGTCCGACGAGCACGACGAACTCGCCATCGTTCACGACGATGTTGACGTCGCGCACCGCAAACGTATCGCCAAATTGTTTGGTGATGCCGCTAAGCTCGACTTTGGCCATTCGTTGCGATCTATCGAAGGAAATATGTCTGAATCACCAGGCGGTGTAACCGCCATCCACGCTCAAAATCGATCCGGTGATGTAACTCGCCGCGTCGCTCGCGAGAAATAGCACTGCAGGCGCCACTTCGCCGGGCTCGCCGCAACGCCCGAGCGGCGTCATCTCATCCCAAGACGTGCTCCATTCTTTTTTCGAGCGGCCGGCCAAAGTCATCGCCGTGGCGATGTATCCCGGCGCAACCGCATTCACGCGCACACCGGATTTCGCCCATTCGCACGCCAGCGATTTCGTCAGCAGATGAACCGCAGCTTTGCTCGCGTTGTAAGGAGCCTGCGGCTGCGGCTTATTCACGATGATGCCGGACATCGAGCCGATATTGACGATGCTTCCTCGCTTGGCGGCGACCATGTGCTTTCCAAATGCGCGGCAGCAGAAGAACACGCCATCGAGATTAATGCGCATCAGCTTGTAATATTCGTCGTCGCCATATTCGGTTGCGTCGATGTTGTCGGCGTATCCCGCGTTGTTCACCAGCACGTCCACCTTTTTGTATTTCTTAAAGATCGCTGCTGCCACACGATTCACCGCCGCCGAATCGGTCACGTCGAGCTGGAGAAACTCCGCCCGATAGCCCTCTTTCTCCAATTTTTGAACGGCCTCGCGTCCATTCGTCTCGTGAATCTCCAAAAGCACAAGCGCCGCCCCGGCCTCTCCCAGAGCGCGGGCAATCTCAAAGCCGATCCCGCGTCCTGCTCCGGTAATCACGGCGACCTGGTCCCTCAAAAGAAACTTCTCAACGTACACAGCTCATCTCCTGAGAAACCCAAACAAAAATACGAAAACGAGCGAATCGCAATTATGGTTTCGCCGGCGGCGCAGGCTTTCGCTTTACCGCCAGCGGCGGCGCGGCACAAGTCCAATTCGCGGCATCCGATGTCTTGCCTTTTCCATTCCACTTCGCCTGTTTCGGAAATGGGCAGATCGGCCGTGTCATTGCCACGCCCTTCGCGGCGCTGTCTTCGTTGTATTTGGTGGCGATGATCCGATCCGGCGCCGCGCCTTTTTCCACCCAATTTTCCAATGACACGAAAATGTTGTGCTCCGCATCCGCAGCAGGAGCGAGATCGAGCATATTTCCAAACGCGTTCGGCCCCGGCCCGGCTCCGCAATGCATCATTCCCGGCACCATAAACAGCCGGTAAAATTCCTGGGTTCTCGCCAAGCCGCCCATTTTGGCCGAAACGCTCTGGTAATACTCGACCGAGTGAAGCGGCGGCGGCGATCCATCATTCCAGCCATGATATTGAATCAATTTCCCTCCGTGCTTCCGGAAGGCTCTCAGGTCCGGGTTAGAGGCATTCAAAATGGATCCGACTTTCGCTTCCGTCGTCGCGATGTCTTGATCGAAATTCAGCTGCGAGAATTTCCATTTCGGATCTTCGAAAACGAAAGCTCCGTAAAATGACGATGAAAACATCGAATCCAAACTCATTCCCGGGCCGGCGCCAAAAACGTAACTCGCAAAAGTGATTCCGGGAAAACCTGGCTCTGCTTCCGCGCCCGGTTCATAGCCCGCGGAAATTTTCTTGCCGCTCGAGGGATTCCTCGGGCCGGCATAAATTTTCTTGAGCGCATCCACTTGCGGCTGAGTCAGGCAAGCGTCCGAATCCGCGCCCTTGCACAAAAGAACGGACGGATCGAAGTGGCAACGCTGCGGATCCTTGATGAAATTGTCCGAGACTCCGTCCTGCATGCCGCAAGCGGCCACCGCGGCTTTCTGCACCGCGGGTCTTTTTGATTCGGGCAAAAAAGCTGCGGGATCGTTCATGGCCTGGGCGTTCCATGCAAAAGCGGCCATCAACTGCGTCCAATAGTGCGCCGCCGAGCCCGCCAAAATTCCATCGAAGTCGTCGGGAAAGCGCTGCGCTTCCATCAACGCCTCGCGGCCGCCTTCAGAGCAGCCGTTGAAATAGGAATAATGGAAAGACTTCTCATAGAACGCGGCGATAATTTTCTTAGCCGCCACGTTTGTCACATGCACTGCGCGATAGCCGAAGTCCTTCACCTTTTCCGGATGTCCGATGGCCCACGAGCCGTCCGTGCCGCTGCCTTCATGACCGTCATCCGTGGCCGCGGTCGCAAATCCCTTTTTCATTTCGCTGGCCAGAGAATAGAGATTGATCGAGCCGGCCAGTCCGCCGTTTCCCATCTGCTCGAATTTTCCGTTCCAGGTATCGGCCGGCATCCAGACTTCGATCTTGATCAGGGAATCCGTGGTGGGCTTGAGTTCCGCCTGCACGCGGCAAAATGCCGGCAGATCGATTGATGGCACGAGTCCGGGCGGCAATTTAAAATTTCCAGCTGGAACGACGACCGCGGAAGTGATCACGGTATTCGGCAGCTGCAGCGCGCTCAATTTTTCGCACGCTCCTCCCTGCGCGAAAGCTGGAAGCGCCCAAGCCACCAGCACCAAGATGAACAACGAAACTCTGCGGAGTAGCCGCTGAATCATAATTTTCCTTTCAACCCAGATTGCAATTTTCACGGCGCACAACTGCTACCATTCCGACGTCTTGCCCTGCTGCGCGGCAGCAAAGCGGCGTGAAATTTCGCGCGCCGCAACTTTAACAGTGTTGATGTTGTTTTCATCCTCTACATAGACGGTGACGCCCGTGATGCTAACGGCCGCCGCGGCATGTTCGCTCTCGTCGAAAATTGGGGCCGCCAGCGCGCGGATTCCAAGATAGAGCTCACCATCGCTCGCCGCATAGCCGCGCTTTCGAACATTCTGCAATTCCGCGATGAGCCGGTCCTTCGAGTCAATCGTCTTCGGCGAAACCTTCGCGAGCCGGGGATGATCGAAAATGCCCATCAACTGATCTTTCGGCAGATGCGCCAACAGAACTTTGCCCAAAGCAGTCGAGTGCGCCGGATATCGCACCCCGATATCAATATCAATGCGCGCGAGATCCGGCTTCTCGACTTTGTCCACGATCATCACGCTGCCGCGCTCGAGCACTCCGATCAGCGACGAAACCCGAGTTTGCGCGGAGAGGCGGTGGAGAATCGGCTCGGCAATGCGCCGCAGCCCCATATCGCGTAGAGCGCCGTGACTGAGCGCGACAATCTTGAGCCCCATTTCATAGCGGCCATTTTCCTGGCCTCGCCGCAAATATCCTTCCCGCTCGAGCCGGCACAGAATGTAAGACGAAGTGCTCGTTGGAATTTTGAAATGCGCGCTAATCTCGGCGTTGGTCAGGCCGCCGGACTTGTGCGCAACGAATTCCAGGATGGCCAGAGCACGCTCCAGCGAATTTGTGGAATTTTCCGAACCCACGATATTCCCCACTCCCATCACGGCGCAAGGATTTAGCTGGCTGCAGAGCGCGCCTATACTCAGGCCGCAGCTTAAGGCTGTCAATTTATTGCTCAATATGTTGAGCACGTCAATCAGAATATCTGCCAGATTTCGGCTTTTCAGATGGAAGCGCTCAACTAATTGAGCGCCGCGTTGACACCCGCAAGGGAAGATGTGACTTTGTGCCCCAACATTTCGCCGACTACCAGAAGTTTTTGGATGGTGCGCATGAAAAAACATCTCGTCAGCACGTTGATCCTCAGCATGGTTTTGATCGGAGCGGCCATCGCGGCGGCAGGCACGGTGCTGCGAGCGCAGACTTCCACGGCCACGATTTCGGGCGTGATTTCCGATAGCCAGGGCGCGCGCGTGGCCGGCGCGAAAATCGTGGCCACAAATATCGATACCGGAGTCTCGACCACAGCCGATAGCGACAAGGACGGCGTGTACTCCGTCTCGAGCCTGCCGATCGGCAACTACCGAGTGGAAGTGCAGCGCGACGGATTCCGCCCAACGGCGCGCGGCCCCATCGTGCTGACGGTTGGAAAAGATGATGTGGAAGATTTTGTTTTGACGGTTGGCGACGTTTCGCAAACGGTCGAAGTTTCGGCGGTCGAGACAACTGTTGATACGGCCACGAGTTCTTTTGGATGGCTCGTCGGCCAACGACAAATTCGCGAACTTCCGCTGAACGGCCGCAACTACGTGCAATTGACTTTGCTTGCCCCCGGAGTCCAGCCGGTTCCGCAAGAAAATTCGGAAGGCGCCTCGACTTTGGTTCCATTCGGTTTTGGATCGCCGCAAAGATTTTCGGTGGCAGGTGGCCGGCCGCAAGGCGAACTCTTTCTGATTGACGGCACGGACACCGCCGGCGTCTGGGGCAACGGAACCGGCGCAAACCTGGTGGGCACGACGCTGGGAGTGGATGGCATCGCCGAATTTCAAGTGCTGACCAACACGTACACCGCCGATTACGGCGGAAATGGCGCTGCGCTCAACGCCGCGATTCGTTCAGGAACGAATGCGATTCACGGATCGGTTTACGAGTTCGCGCGAAACAGCGCGCTCGACGCCAGAAATTATTTCGATCCCACCCCGGGCCCGCTGCCATTCAGCCGCAATCAGTTTGGCGGCACGCTTGGCGGGCCCATCATCAAGAATAAGACCTTTTTCTTCGTCAATTATGAAGGTCTGCGGCAAGATTTGACGCTGCCGATTACCACGGTGGTTCCCGATCAAAATTTCCGTAACGGGTTTCTACCGTGCTCTCAAACGATTCTTGTGCCTTGCGACCCAACCACAAATCTGGCAAACGTAGGAATCAATCCGAGCATCCAGACGTACCTGAATACTTTCCCGGTTCCCAATGGCACCGTGCTGGGAAACGGCAGCGCCCTCAATACTTCCAGCGTGAATTCGCCGGTCGTCGAAAATTACGGCGTGGTGCGCGTGGACCATACTTTCTCTAATTCCGATTCACTGTTTGCCAGCTACGTAATCGACAACGCGACTCTCACCGCGCACCCGCAGCCCGTCCTAACCGACGCGGATAAACAACGCAATCAATACTTGAGCGTGGAAGAAAAGAAGCTGATTTCACCCACCGTTCTCAACGTTTTTCACTTCGCCTACGTCCGCTCGAACATCAGCGTGTTCACGCTGTTTAATCCGGATCTGCTCATCGTTCCGGGCTCCGGAATTAATGGAGAACTCGGAGTGACGGGCCTAAGCCCGATCGGGGGCAATGACGATTCGCAAGAGCTAGTCAACCGGTTCACGTTTCGCGATCAATTGAGCTACACCCGGGGCCGGCACTCGGTGGACATCGGTCTCGAAGTCGTCAGGCACTACGTGGACGCGACCATTCCGATCATCAACGGCGGCGTAGCGGCCTACGCTCCGATCCCGGGACTGGCTCCGTTCCCTTTCCAGAATTTCTTGATGAATATACCGTTGCTATTCGAGGGCGTGCCCCTGAACGCCAACAACTCCAGCCGCTTCATGCGCCACACCAATTTGTCGCCCTACATTCAGGACAAATTTCAAATCACTCGCCGCGTCACGCTGAATCTCGGCCTGCGCTACGATTTCGAAACGAATCCCACCGAAGCTAACGGCAATCTTTATAATTTGATCGATCCGTTCACCGACACATCCTTTACAAAGGTGCCCAACGCGTTCGCGCATAACATCACCAAATGGAATTTCCAGCCGCGCGTCGGATTTGCATGGGACGTTTTCGGCAATCAGAAGACTGCGCTTCGCGGAGGCTTCGGAGCGTTCGCGGATCTGCCGCTCGAAATGCAGACGATCATCTCGTACCTGTTCAACCCGCCGATCTATGACATCACGGAAATCATATTCCCCACGATTCCAAATCCGTTCGGCGGCGGAGGAATAAATACCGGCCTGCCGAGCGGCCCGCAGCTCACTGCCTACAAGTCCAAAATGAACGACTACATCATGGAATACAATCTGAACGTGCAGCAGCAGTTGTTTAAGAGCACGGTGCTCACAGTCGGATACGTGGGCTCGAAAGCGAATCATCTTTTCATCGGGCAGGAAACCAATCCCTGTTTGCCCACTTCCACTCTCGCCGATGGCACCATCGTGCGCGATTACGCCAGCGCCGCTACATGCCCGACGGTCAATCCAGCGCTGAGCAGTGTGGTCGATCGCTTCCCAGTCGGAACTTCCAATTACAATTCCTTCCAGATCGCGTTGGATAAAGGCATCGGCAAATACGTTCAGTTCCGTACCGCGTACACCTACTCCAGGTGCTTGGACTACGGTTCGTATTACACGGGAAACGATTCCATCGGGCCGAACGGGCAAACCGCCGGGCTGCAGGCAGGCAATCTTGCCAATGCGCATCGCAACGTTGACTACGGGCCGTGCGATTTTGACCTGACTCACAATTGGACCAGCAACCTCGTCTTTCAGTTGCCATTTTCTGGAAATCGATTCAAAGAAGGCTGGCAAGTGACGGCCATCTCTTCCGTGCACTCGGGTACTCCGTACAGCGTTGTCGATGGAATCGATCAAGCCAATGTTGGCCAGGGCGGGGCTGCGGAGAACGCGGAAAGGCCTGACGTCATCGGCACAGACGCCAATCCAACCGGCGTTCGAAAAACTCCCGGCGCCGTGTTCGGATTTAATCCTTCGGTATTCGTGCTGCAGCCTGCCGGGATTTTCGGAGATCTGGGAAGAAATACCTTGCGCGCGTCCGGCGTTCGCGACGTTGACCTCGGCGTATCCAAAAACACGCGGATCACCGAGCGCACCAATTTGCAACTGCGGCTGGACATCTTCAACCTCGCCAACCACACAAATTTTGGCTTTCCGAGCTCCGCGCTCTTTACCGGAGTGGACACTAGCGGCAACGGAGTGCCGAATCCGGCCGCTGGCTTGATCACCAGCACTTCGACAACATCTCGCCAACTGCAGCTCAGTGCAAAGTTCACGTTCTAGGATGAGGTGAAATCGGGATTTTGATGAAGCGCGGGCGCGCACTGCCTTCGCGGCAAGACCCGGAATTATCGTGTAGGTGTTTGAGCAAACCCTCGCGCGATTCATTATGATCTGAAGCCGTCGGGATACCCATGGCGCTCGGTTCGACCTCATCAGTGAATGTGAAAACACTAGAAGCCGCTCTCGCGGATCTGCAGCCGCTGCTCGGCTCGCGCGTCACCACGTCCGATGTGCAGCGCGAGCATCACAGCCATGGCGAGTCCTACCATTTGCCCGCGCCGCCGGATATCGTCTGCTTCCCGCGAAACACCGCTGAGGTGAGCGAAATCCTCAAAATCAGCGCGCGCCACCTGATTCCCGTGATTCCGTTTGGCGCCGGCACATCGGTGGAAGGACACGTCAACGCGCTGCGCGGCGGCATCGCCATCGATCTTCGCGAAATGAACAAAGTTTTGCGCGTAAGCGTGGAAGATTGCGATGCCACCGTCGAGGCCGGCGTCACTCGCATGCAACTCGTCAAGGCGCTGAACAATACCGGGCTCACTTTTTTTGTCGATCCTGGCGCTGACGCCACCATCGGCGGCATGGCCAGCACTCGCGCTTCCGGAACCACGGCGGTGCGCTACGGCACGATGAGCGAAAATGTTCTCGGACTTACGGTGGTGCTCGCGGATGGCCGCGTAATTCACACCGGCACTCGCGCCCGCAAATCCTCCGCCGGCTACGATCTCACTCATCTTTTCGTCGGCTCCGAGGGAACGCTGGGTGTGCTCACCGAAGTGACTCTCCGCCTGCATCCCTTGCCGGAGGCGGTATCCGTAGCAGTCTGCTCTTTCGAAACGGTGCGAGGCGCCGTCGAAACGGTAATTGAAGGCATTCAACTGGGCGCAGGCCTCGCACGCGTGGAATTTCTGGACGATAAACAGATCGAGGCGATCAATCGCTATTCGATAATTGACCTCGCCGTGCTGCCCACATTATTTTTCGAATTTCACGGCATGAACGATCGCGACGTGCAGGAACAAGCCGAGCTTTTGCAAACACTGGCCGCCGAGCACGGAGGCCAGGGCTTCAAATGGAAGACGAATCTGGAAGACATGGAGCAACTGTGGAGCGCGCGGCATAATGCCTACTTCGCCTCGCGCGCGCTGCGGCCAGGCGCCGAAGTGATGTCCACGGACGTCTGCGTGCCGATTTCGCGGCTCGCCGAGTGCATTACCGAAACGAAAAACGATCTCGCCAATTTCTCGTTTCCCGCAACGATTGTAGGCCATGTCGGAGATGGAAATTTTCATGTACTCTGCGTAATCGATGCTAAGAATAAAGCCGAGCTGGACGAGGCCGCCCGTTTTTCAGAGCGAATCGTCGAGCGGGCTCTGCGCATGTCCGGCACTTCGACGGGCGAGCACGGCATCGGCTACGGAAAAATGAAATACTTGCGCGACGAGCACGGCGACGCTGTCGAAATTATGCGAACCATTAAACGAGCCTTGGATCCTGACAATCGCATGAATCCAGGTAAAGTCGTCGATATCGGATAGCCCTCAGCGGCCCGGACAAAACCAAGTGGAGGCAACGATGAGCGAGCTCACCAGACGTGACTTTGTCCGCAGCGGTTTGACTGCGGGAATTGGACTCGGCATCGCGCCTGAACTGCTGCGCTCAGCCGTCGCGCGGCAATCGCCGGCTCCTGCGGCAGACGCGGACGCTTATGCCATGGTCGATCCAGAATTGCTTGCTGCCATCAAGAAATTCCCCACGAACACCTTCACCAGCGACAGTCTCGCCGCCGGACGCAAGTGGCCGCCGGTGCCTCCGCTCCCTCCGCCCGCGCCGCAGCCATTCGAACGGCACATCCCCGGCCCATCGGGCGCCCCGGACTTGCGATTAGTAATCGTCGATGCGGCGCCGGGCACGAAAGGCCGTCCTGCATTTATGCACATTCATGGCGGCGGATACGTCTCCGGAATCGCCGGACAATTCAATCCGTTCCTGCAAGCCGTGGCGCAAAATTGCGGCTGCCTGGTGGTCTCCGTCGATTACCGCCTCGCGCCGGAAACGCATTTTCCGGGATCGCTCGAAGATAATTACACCGCGCTACGCTGGCTCTACAAAAATGCAGACGAACTTGGAGTGGATCGCAAGCGCATCGCCATAGGCGGCGAAAGCGCGGGAGGTGGCCATTCCGCGCAGCTTGCGATTGCCGCGCGCGATCGCCGCGAAATTCCCATCCTTTTTCAGTTGCTGATTTATCCGATGCTCGACGATCAGACCGGCAGCACTCGCCAAGTTCCGCCGTTTCTTGGCCAGTTCGTTTGGAATGCCGGCTCGAACCGCTTTGGCTGGACCTCTCTCCTCGGCGTTCCAGCCGGATCGGCTACGGTTCCAGCAGGCTCCGTTCCGGCGCGCGTCGAAAATCTGGCCGGACTTCCTCCCACGTTCATTGGCGTCGGCGCTATCGATCTGTTTGTGGATGAAGATGTGGAGTATGCCCGCCGCCTGATCGCTGCCGGAGTTCCCACCGAGCTGCATGTAATTCCCGGGGCGTATCACGGATTCGATCTACTCGTCCCCGACGCCGCGGTCTCAAAACGATTTGCTGAATCGTACACCATCGCTCTCAATCGAGCTTTTGCCAACGCATGATCGGCAAGTCACGCATTGGATTTCCCAGCATGAAAAACAAGTGCGGCTCAGCGTGGCTTGCCAGGAATCATTAGCGACGCAGCCGCGGAACTTGCGACCGATAGGCCGGCGCAGATCAGCATCACCATTCGAAATCCAAACACAAACGCATGCGCAACGGCCGCACGGATGAGCCCGGTTGTAGCGGCGTCCATTCCCGTGGGCGGCTCCAAGCCGGCGAGTTTAATCTCATTCGATTGAATGTACTGGAGAACGCCGGGCGCGAGATGACTGCCCGCGAGACTTCGATTCAAGCTGGAACTGAATAATTTCACCATCACAATTCCAAAGATCGCGATGGCCAGCACACCGGCAACGCGCGCGACTGCGTTGTTTATGCCCGAGGCAGTTCCGGCGTGGTCCTGCGAAACGGAATCCATCACCACCGTGGTGAGAGGCGCGACGCTGACGGCAAATCCGAAACCGAGCACTACGAACGCGAGGAGAAATCCCCTCCAATAACTGACTCCCACGCCGGGCACGGCAAACAGGCCGAAGCCGATCGCTGCAATCAGAGGGCCGATCATTAGCGGAACTTTCGCTCCGTAACGGGCCACCAATCCGCCGGACCAGCGCGAAAGAAAAAACATCAGCAGAATGAAGGGCAGAGCGGCGGCGCCGGTCGCGGTGGTCGAGTATTCTTGAACTTGGATCAGGTTCAAGGGAAACAGGAAAAAGAAGATGCCGGCCGCGGAATAAAGAAACAGGGTGAGCAGGTTCGCGCCGCTGAAACTGTGCGAGCGAAATAAGGCCAACGGAACCATGGGGGATTTTGCGCGAACTTCGACGAACGCGAATCCTATCAAGCAGGCAATTCCACCAATTAATGTTCCGAAAACCGGAGGATGGGCCCAACCGAGGCTGGTGGACTCGATCAGCGCATAGACTACGCCGCCTAGTCCGAGCGTTGCGATCGCGGCGCCCAGCCAATCCACGCGCGTGCCGGCAGGGTTGCGGCTTTCGGGAATGTGCCGCAGCGAAATAATGATGACCATCGCCGCGAAAGGGATGTTAACGAAGAATGCCCAGCGCCACGAGGCATGCTCGATCAGCCATCCGCCAATCACCGGGCCCGCTGCCGTAGTGATCGCGGTGAATCCGGACCACGTGCCAATCGCCTGGCCGCGCGTCTTCTCGTCGAAATTCGCGCTGATGATCGAAAGGCTGCCGGGAACCAGAAACGCGGCTCCGATTCCCTGCACGCAGCGTGCGATCACCAGTTGCTGAATATTTGCAGAGAATCCGCAAGCCATCGAGGCGAGCGCGAAAACTCCCACGCCGACGAGGAATAACAACCGGCGGCCAAATAAGTCGCCGAGCGAGCCGCCCACCAGAATCAAAGCGCCAAGAAATAATCCGTAGGACTCAACCACCCACTGCACGCCGACCACGGTCGCATGCAAATTCACCTGAAGCGCAGGTAAGGCCACATTGACGACGGTACTGTCAATAAAGGCCATGCTCGAGCCGAGAATGGTGGCCGCGAGAATCCAGCGCGCGGCTCGCTCCGAGCAAGGAACGTCAACGCTCGCGGAGCGGATAACAGCATCGTCGGATGGGGGAATCATGAAGGTGGCGGACTAATTCTAATGCGGGCCGGGGAACTAAACCTGGATTTGTACCTGTGTTTCGTAGCGGCGGGCTTCAGCCCGGCATCTTGCGCCCGACTCCAATCATCCGGCCAACCTAATTTTCAAGAAATTTTACCAGCGCGTCAGTGGTCTCCTTGGGCTTTTCCTCCAGCACCCAATGCCCGGCATCCTTCAACACTATCACTGTCGCGTCAGTAGCGACCAACTTCGCCTGCTGCCCCAGCGGCACTCCCAACGACTTATCGCCGCCAATCGTCAACACCGGCATGGTCAACTTAGTTTGCGAGAGCACCTCGAAATCCTTGGCCGCCTGCAGAAAAGAAACAAAATAAGCCCATGAAGCGCCCATGCGCCCGGGCCGCGCATAGGCAGCCGTGTACGCCTCGCGATCCGCTTCCGGAAGCGAATGATTTTTGTCGGCCGCGAGATCATTCCAGAAATATTCGAAGTAGGTGCGCTCGCGCCCTTTCACCAAAGCTTCGGGCGTGGGGCCGTTGAAGCGGAAATGCCAAATATGCGGATCGTTATATATAGCCTGCCAGCCCTCAACACCCGGAAGGAAAGCATCCATCAGCACCAACTTCGTCACTTCGGCCGGAAATTGCGCGGCGTAGGCATAGGCCACCATCAGTCCGATATCGTGTCCCACGACTTCCGCTTTCTGCACGCCGAGCGACTTCGCGAGATCGTGAATGCGGATCGCGGCGCTTTTCATGTCGAGGCCGTCGGCGGGAACGTCCGATTCCCCGATGCCCGGCAGGTCCGGCGCAATCACCGTGAAGCGCTCGCCCAGCACCGGCATGATCGGCCGCCACATCCGCGAAGTCTCGGCAAATCCGTGCAAGAGAATCACCGTCGGACCTTGTCCCGCGGTCAAGTAGTGAATCTTCGCGCCATCGATCGCTGCCGAGCGCGAGGCGATCGTTTCGGCTTTAGCCTGCGCGTAAACTTTTGACGGCGATGCGAACGCGAAAAACAAGGCACTGAACACAGTTGCGGCCAGCGCCGAATTCAAAACTCGCTTCATGAAATTCTCCCGATGAGTTGGTTTCTACCGCGAATCAACGATGTTTGATGAACTCGCCGGTTTGCAGATCGGCCATGGCCTGACGAATCTGCTCCTGCGTGTTCATCACGATCGGGCCGTACCACGCCACCGGTTCTTCAATCGGCTTTCCCGACACGAGTAGAAAGCGAATTCCTTCATCGCCGGCCAGCACGCTGATTTCGTCGCCGCGATCGAAGAGCACCAGCGAATGATTGTTGACGTCGTACACCGGCGCGGCGTTGGGATCCACTCCCGACTCGGTGAGCACCGCGCGCGGCTCCGAAGAATCGCGGAATGTGCCTGAGCCCGCGAAAACGTAGGCAAACGCGTTGCGAGTCGTTTCAATTTTGAGCCGCTTGCGCTGGCCCGGCGCCACCGAGACATCCAGATAACTCGGATCCGCGGCCACGCCTTCGACCGGTCCCTTCTTGCCCCAGAAATCGCCGCAAATCACGCGCACGCGAGTGCCGTCATCATCGGTAACTTCGGGAATTTCGCGCGCAGGAATATCCTGATAGCGCGGATCGGTCATCTTCAAAGCTGCCGGCAGATTGGCCCACAGTTGAAATCCGTGCATGCGGCCGTTCGGATCGCCCTTGGGCATTTCCTGATGCAGAATTCCGCTGCCGGCGGTCATCCACTGCACGTCGCCCGCAGTCATTTTTCCTTTGTTGCCGAGACTATCGCCGTGTTCGACGGAACCGGCGAGCACATAAGTGATGGTTTCGATGCCGCGATGCGGATGCCACGGAAATCCGGCAAGATAATCTTCCGGATTTTCATTGCGGAAATCGTCGAGCAGCAGAAACGGATCGAAATCCTTGGTCTTGCCGAATCCGAAAGCGCGTTGCAATTTTACGCCCGCGCCTTCCAGCGTCGGCTGCGTTTGCAAAATTTTCTTAACTGGCCGTAGTGACATGGAATTCCCCTTCCATCGCCAGAAAGCGCGCGGCCCGAGCCTGCGCCACACACGCGCGCTTCGCGATGCAAATAATTTAAGCCTTTACGAACTCAACCTCGACGGTGATGGTCACTTCGTCGCCGATCAGAATACCGCCGGTCTCGAGCGTGGCGTTATAGGTCAAACCGAAATCTTTGCGGCTGATCTTGGTGGTCGCCGAGGCGCCCAAGCGCGTATTTCCCCAGGGATCTTTTCCCGGCGGCGTCGGCCCTTCGACAGTAAACTCGACCTCGCGCGTGACGCCGTGAATGGTGAGGTCGCCGGTTACGGCAAGTTCATCTTCGCCCTCGCGGGTGATCAGCGTGGATTTGAAAGACATCGTCGGGAATTTTTCCACATCGAAGAAGTCGGCGCTCCGGAGGTGGGTATCGCGCTGCGGTTCGCGAGTGGTAACAGTAGCCACGTCGATCGTGCCTTCTACACGGGATTTCGTCACGTCGGTTCCGTCCAGAGTGAGGGTGCCTTTGAGGCCGGTGAAGTGGCCCTTTACGTTCGAAATCATCATGTGTTTCACTTTGAATTCGGCCGCTGAGTGAACGGGGTCAACGTTCCAGGTTGATGTTGCGGTCTGCGGTGTTGCTTGTGCGCTCATGTTAGTCTCCTTTCGATTTTTGCTACGTACGACGGAATTGGATGCGTTGTACCGATAATCGTTGCAACAAATATATGGCCCGACAAAATCAGGAAACCCTGCTGCGCGCCATGCGCAGCAACTCCGCCAGAGTCCGCAACCGTTTCGATCCCAGGTGGCCCAACTGCTTGCGATGGGCTTCGCGAATGGGATCGTCAAGGCCGGCGAGCAATTTTAAACCCGCTGGCGCGATTCGCGTCATCACCGTGCGGCGGTCTTTCGTTTCCCGGCAGCGCGAGATCAGCCCGCGTTTTTCAAGGCGATCGAGGAGGCGCGTGACGTCCGGGTCGCGCGTAATCATACGGCTGGCGATTTCGCCGCAGGGCAGGCCCTCAGGTGCGCCGCGCAGGATGCGCAGCACGTTGTACTGCGTCCCGGAGAGATCTTCGGTTTTGAGCACCTGGAGCGGGCCGCGGGAGAGCAGGTCCGAGGTGCGCAGCAGGTCGAGCGCAGCGGCTTCCTCCGGACAGGCTTGGTCCCGGTGCTTGCCGC
Source organism: uncultured Acidobacteriota bacterium (assembly GCA_963831955.1). GTDB lineage: Bacteria > Acidobacteriota > Terriglobia > Acidiferrales > UBA7541 > Palsa-147. Next base: position 376,185 of record CAWHSG010000001.1, read on the forward strand.
GTTGGACTGCTCGCTTCGTGGATGGTGTTGGCATAGGACGTTTCCGCAGCTACAGGCAGGAGTGCCTGAGCTACTGGAACTAATAATACTCGTTATCACGACTGTTGTCAAGACATCTTTCTGTCCGGAATGCAAGCGGCGGTAGCGCCCGCCCACGAGGCTCTGGCATGATCCCCCTGCGCGTTTTAGGGCACGCCGCGAATCGAAACTGGCGCGGCGCGGAGGAAGAATCACAATGATGTGGCGATGGGCAACTATTACCGCCGTTTTCTGCCTGATGGCGCCGCAGCAACCGCACCACGGAGCCCCCGCGCGCCCGACTGAAACTCAAGCTGCCGATCCCTCCTGGTCCGCGATGAGCGCAACAATGGACAAGATGCACACCGCGATGGCCGCAGTTGAACCGTCCGGCAACAGCGACGTAAACTTTGTGCGGCTGATGCTTCCGCATCATCAGGCAGCCATCGAAATGGCCAAGACGCAACTGCTCTACGGCAAAGACCCGCAGATGCGCAGGCTGGCGCAAGAAATCATCACCGATCAACAATCTGAAATTCAGTTGATGCAACTTTGGCTAAAGCAGCGCGGGCCCAGTCCGCCGCAGGAAAAACCTGCCGCCGCGCGCAGCGGCGCTGAGGAAAGATAATTATGAAGCGAATTCACTGCCTGGCACTTCTTTGCTGCATCAGCCCAGCTTGCGCGTTCGCGCAGCAAGCCCCCTGGGGACGCCCGGACATCCCCGTCACGTCCCGCGATCGCGTGTACGCCGCTAATCAAACCTCCAACACAGTTTCGGTGATCGATCCTTCCACCAACAAGTTGCTCGGCGTAATCCGGCTCGGCGATCCGGTGCCCGGCGCACTGAGCCCGCTGTATCGCGGCCAACTGCTGGTGCACGGCCTCGGCTATTCGCCCGATGGAAAAACGCTCGCGGTAGTTTCCATCGCCTCGAATTCGGTCACGCTGATCGATACCGCGACGAACAAAGTGAACGGCATCGTTTACGTCGGCCGCTCGCCCCACGAAGCATTTTATTCGCCGAGCGGAAGCGAACTTTGGGTTACGGTGCGCGGCGAAGACTATGTCTCGGTGATCGACCCCGTGCTGATGAAGGAAGTCCGGCGCATCATACTTGCCAACGGCCCGGGCATGGCCATGTTCGGTACCGATGGCAAGTATGGTTTCGTCTGCTCGAGCTTCACGCCGGAACTCGACGTGGTCGATGTGGCATCGCATCAGATTATCAAGCGCGTCCCGCAAGCAAGTCCGTTCTGCCCCAACATCGCCGTAAGTCCCGAGAACGACGAAGTCTGGATCACCCTGAAAGATGCCGGCAAGGTGCAGGTCTTTAGCGCCAAGCCCCCATTCGCGCAGACGGCTCTGCTCGAAACCGGGCCAATCACCAATCACGTTAATTTCGTGAACAATCGAAACGGAAAATTTGCCTACGTGACCATCGGCGGATTGGGCGCAGTGAAAGTGTTTCGCCGCGGCGCCACGCCTGAACTCGTGGCGACCATTCCGGTAGGAGAACTTCCGCACGGCCTGTGGCCGTCCGGCGACGGCTCGCGAGTTTACGTGGCGCTGGAAAATAGCGTGCAAGCCGTGGCCATCGACACACTCAGCAATCAAGTGATCGCCAGCATCCCGATCGGCCAGACCAGCCAAGCGCTCGTATATGTTCCGAACGCGGTTCCAAGCGGCGCGGGCACCGAAAATCTGGTTCCGCTCGGCGAGGCGGGAAATACCGCGCGCCTCGTGCTCGAGGCCGCAGGCACCGCGCTGCCCGACGCGCAAGCAACAGTCGCGGTGAATTCTCTCGGCCTTTTGGATCTGGTTCAGATTGCGGCGAAAGGTCTGACGCCGAAAACGCGATACCAGGTGTATCTCGCCGAATCCGCTCAAGCGCCTTTCGGGAAACTCGAACCTCTCGCGATATTGAAGACCAATCCCGATGGAGCCGGAATCGCGCAAGCAATTGGTCCGCTGAAGACGCTCGCCGCGGATGCGCCCGCGAGTGCGCCGTCGCGCAGATTCCTGATCGTTACCGAGCTGAAAAATTCGTCACAGGTCGTTCTGCGCCAAAGCGCTACTGCGAGCAGCCATTAAATTCCAGCGCGCGGGCCGATGTCGCGTGAAATCGCGCACCTCGAAATCGCAAGGAGGCGAATGAAATGAAAGACGGGCACAATTCGCAAAAGCTGGCCATCCGCGGTGTGGCCATAACCGCCACGGCGATCGGCGCAGTCGCAGTCGGCGCATTCGCGATCGGCGCGCTAGCCGTCGGCGCGCTAGCCATCGGGCGGCTGGCTATCCGACGTCTTTCCGCCGAGAACGTCAAATTAAAATCACTAGAAATTGACGAATTAACTGTGAAGCGGCTCCGCGCTGTCGAAGTGATCGTGAGCGACTCGCTCGAATATCCCGGCAGCGCTCTTGATCGCGAGGCTTGATCGTGAAACACGATCGGAGGCTAAAATATTCCCGTCTCGCAGTTCCGGCCGCAGTGATCGCTGCGCTGTTGGCATCGGCTGGACTCGCAATTCCCATTTATTCCCTCTCCATACGAAAACCGGCGCATCCCAATGCCGGCGAAAATCCCGGAAGCAATAAGGAGGCGTCCATGGCGGTGGCGGCAGACAATGGCATCATCTCGATTCCCAGTAATCACTCGGCGGATCAGACCGTGGAAAAACTCAAGGCGATCTTGCAGGCAAAGGGAGTAACGCTCTTCGCGCTGGTGGACCATAGCGGCGAAGCGGAAAAAGTGGGATTGAAAATGCGCCCCACCAAGCTGCTTATTTTCGGAAATCCCAAGGGCGGCACGCCGTTGATGGTGGCCGCGCCGAGCGTGGCGATCGACTTGCCTCTCAAAATTCTAATCTCCGAAGACGCGCAGGGAAAAGTTTGGGTGTCTTACAATTCTCCGGCTTATTTACAGCAGCGGCACGGCTTTCCCCCGGATTTGCTGCCAAACATCGCCGTGGTCGAAGCGCTTGCGGCCAAGGCTGCGGAATAACCGCGGCGGCTGCCGCGCAGACCGGCGTTCAACTACCGTGCAGAAGTCTAAAATTTCGCCGCGCACTTCGCAGCTTTGAAAGTGCACTCGCCCGGGCATGAGGCACTCGTGCCACCTCTAGCCATTGCCCGTTCGAAGCTGCCTTTTTGAAGTTCCGAGAGTTCGTGTTTCACATTCAATCCAGCCGCCGCAGCCGCGCGGATAGAGCAGTGCGCGTCAGCAATGGCTTTCACATGATCGGGATCGATTTCGTACGCGGGAATCTTCGTGTCTTTCGTGCCAACACCGGCATCGCGAAAAATCGCGGTGAGATTGGTGGTAGCGCCGAATCCCAGGTGCAAGTAGGCGATGATGTACTCGCTCAAATTTTTGCTGTAGTTGTTGTCGCCGTTAAAATCGCGGTCCTTCGAAACAGAGGTCCATTTCAATCCATCCTGATGAATCGCAAAATTAAATGTGTCGGCATAAGCCTTGAAGCCGCCGTACCGGTGGAAGAAGTCCACGAACATGGCCACCTCCGAATCGTATTCGCCGGTGGGATTTGCCGGGTCGGTGAAGCGTTCTAACTGCGATTTCGCCGCGTCGCGCAGCCCACGTTTGGCCGCGGGGATGAGTGGCGCATCGCCGTCTGCAATAGCTTGCATGAATTCGGCGTCCATGGCGTTCGGAAAAGGGCTGCGGTGATCCGCCCACCAGTCCGTGGGCCAGCCGGATGAAAGAAGCCCGGTGAAAACGTTGATGGACTCATGCAATGGCAGGAGGTACCCCCAGAAACCGGAGACGCGCTTGCGCGAGAGGCGATCCTTTCGTTCTCCGGTAAAAGCGCCGCCGGTTACCCGATTACAGAAAGTTGCACCGGCCGCAAGATCCGGAAATCCGCAGCCGGTGCTGGCGCGTCCGTTCGGAATGGTAATTTCGAATACAAACTGAGTGTTGGGAGCCGCCACGGGAAACAGCGCTTTGTCCTGGACGATTACGGCATCGAAGTAAGGAAAGAAATCGGAAATCGCCGATGCGTTTGCCGGAATTTCCCAGAAGCTGCGTTCCACGCAAACCATACTTTGATCGGATTTATAGACCATCACGAAGTCGGCATCGCCGTGGCCGGAGCCGCTGGGCGCACGCCCGCAAGAACCGATGACGCCCGCTGCCGGCTCGCGCCCCGGCGAGCTCACGCTCCCAGACAAATTGTCAGAAGATTGCGCCCATGCCGAAGTCGCGAGCACGGAGATGATGACCAAAAGTAACGCCGGCAGCTCCGATCGCATCGGATACTTGGGCGCGGGCAAGTTGCGAAAGTACGGGCGAGCTCCCACAATTGATCCTCTCGGGCATTAAGATAAACGGCAGTGGTAATCTAATCGCCGTTCTCGATGCCGATTCTAGCGGCCTAGTATCTCTGAAAAACATCATTCCGGGCGGCAACAAATAATCGCTCGGGAGTAATGCTTCTAAGGTCTTTCCGGTATTCGGGTGTTCTGCCTGCCGTGGCAAACTTCGCGTCCCGGAAAGACCCTATGGAAATAGCGCAGACGAATATTGTGATGGAACCGGTGACAACCAACGAGCTAACGGGAATTGTGGCTCAGGCGGGCAGCCCGCAACCGCGCGGCGCGACATGGGACGGCGCGGGCACCAACTTCGCCATTTTTTCGGCGAATGCCACGCGTGTGGAACTTTGCCTTTTTGATCCGGCGGGCGAACACGAGCTCAAGCGCGTCGAGCTTCCGGAATTCACGGATGAAATTTGGCATGGCTATCTTCCCGGAGTGGGCCCCGGCACGGTCTACGGCTATCGCGTGTATGGGCCTTACGCTCCAGAGGAAGGCCATCGCTTCAATCCCAATAAACTTTTGCTCGATCCCTACGCGCGTTCTTACCTCGGCCAATTGAAATGGGATGACGCCTGCTTCGGCTACACCATCGGAGCGAAAAATGGCGATCTATCCTTCGACGAGCGCGATAGCGCGCCCTTCCTTCCCAAATGCCTGGTAGTCGATACCAGCTTCCGCTGGCGCGTGGATACGCGGCGTCACCCGGTTCCCTGGGATCGCACGGTGCTATACGAACTGCACGTGCGCGGCTATACGCACTCCCTTCGCAGCGTGCCTCGAAAACGCCGCGGCACATTTTCGGGATTGGCGTGCCGTGAAGTGATTGCGCATATCAAATCGCTGGGCGTCACTTCGATCGAGCTTATGCCGGTGTACGCTTTTGTGAACGACCGGCACTTGCTCGAAAAGAATCTCACGAATTATTGGGGATACAACACGCTGGGCTTTTTCGCTCCTGATCCGCGTTACGCGGCCGAACCGAATCGGGCATTGCATGAGTTCAAGGAAATGACTGCGCGTTATCACGACGCGGGTGTCGAAGTGATTTTGGACGTGGTTTACAACCATACCGCGGAAGGCAGCGAGCTCGGCCCGACGCTATCATTCAAAGGAATCGACAACGCCAGCTACTACCGCCTGGTCCCCGAGTCGCGGCGCCACTATATCAATGATACCGGCACGGGAAACACGCTGAACCTGTCGCATCCTCGCGTGATTCAGATGGTCACCGACAGCCTGCGCTATTGGGTGGAAGAAACGCAGGTGGACGGGTTTCGATTCGATCTGGGCACAATTTTGGCGCGCGAACCGAATGGCTTCGACACGCAGAGCGGTTTCCTGAAAGCCTGCAGCCAGGATCCGGTGCTCGGAAGCGTCAAGCTGATCGCTGAGCCGTGGGATCTCGGGCCGAGTGGATATCAAGTGGGCGAATTTCCGCCGGGTTGGGCGGAATGGAATGATAAATTTCGCGATACGGTGCGCGATTTCTGGAAAGGCGGCGCGCTTCCGTCGGCGCTGGCTCCGCGGTTGTGCGCTTCGGGAGACATTTTTGATAAGCGCGGGCGGAAACCGTGGGCGTCCATCAATTTCATAACCGCGCACGACGGCTTCACGCTCGCCGATCTGGTTTCTTACAACGACAAGCACAACGACGCGAACGGCGAAGACAATAAGGACGGCACTTCCGACAACTACTCATTTAACTACGGTGCGGAAGGTCCCACGGATGATCCGCGCATTCAGGAACTACGGCTGCGCCAGATGCGCAACATGCTCGCGACACTTTTATTGTCGCAAGGAACTCCGATGCTGCTGGCCGGAGATGAATTCGCCCGCACCCAGCACGGCAACAACAATGCCTACAGCCAGGACAACGAAACTAGCTGGGTGGACTGGAGCCTGGCGGAGCGCAACGAAGCGCTGATCGATTTTGTGCGGCGGCTGACAGCGCTCCGCGAGAAGTATCCGGTGCTGCGAAAAACGAGATTTCTGACCGGCGAGCTCAATGAAGCTGTTGGCGTTCGCGATGTCACTTGGGTTGTCCCGAATGGCCGCGAGATGACGCAAGAGGATTGGAACAACACAGAGAATCGCTGCTTTGGCATGATGATTGACGGGCGTTCGCGGCCGACGGCCCCGGAGATTGCCAACTGGGACGCGACGATTTTGCTAGTGTTGAATGCTGGACCGGGCGACACGCCGTTCGTGCTGCCTTCTTCGGCCAACGCGAAGAGATGGCAAGTGCTGCTCGATACAAATCAGCCTCAGAGCAGTGAGCCCGGCGCGGACGACAGATTTTTTCAACCGGGAGAATCCGTCACCGCGACATCTCGTAGTTTTCTGGTGTTTGTGCTGCAACGTTCGGATCGCGGTGAAGAAAGCGCTTCGGCGCCCGTCGAGCCGGCGCTTGTGGAACAAACGTAGTCCGATATCTGACGACGGACCAGACGATTAAGCGGCCTCAATGACCGTTTCGACCTTTCCCCGGTGGTACCCGTGCGGCGCGGAACCAGACTCCGCAGGGACGCACTTTCGCGTGTGGGCGCCGGAGCGATCGGCCGTCAGCGTCGTGATCTCAGGCCGCGATTCCGCGCTTGATTTGGTGAAGAGCGACGATGGCTATTTCGGCGGTTTCGCGGCGGGCATTGGCGATGGCGCTCGATATGCCTACCTGGTGGATGGCAAGGGCCCCTTCGCCGATCCGGCATCTCGTTTTCAGCCTGAGGGGCCGCTGAAATTTTCGCAGGTAGTCGATCCCGGAAAATTTCGATGGAGTGATGGCAGCTGGCGGGGCATTCGCATCGAAGGGCAAGTCATTTATGAAATGCACGTTGGGACGTTCACACAAGAGGGCACGTACCGGGCCGCTATGGAGCAGTTGAAGGCGCTCGCAGATCTCGGAATTACCGTCATTGAATTGATGCCGCTCGCCGATTTTCCCGGAGAATTTGGCTGGGGCTACGACGGAGTCGATCTCTTTGCGCCCACGCGGCTTTATGGCGCGCCGGATGATTTGCGCGCGTTTATCGATCGCGCGCACAGCGTGGGCGTCGCCGTAATTCTCGATGTCGTTTACAACCATCTCGGTCCCGTTGGCAATTTCCTCCCCGAGTTTTCCGATTGCTACTTTTCAGAAAAATATTCTACAGATTGGGGCAGCGCCATTCATTTTTACGGCGAGGGCTCCGCGCCGGTGCGCGAATTCTTCGCCGCGAATGCCGCCTATTGGATCACCGAGTATCATTTCGATGGCCTGCGCCTCGACGCCACGCAGAATATTTATGATGAATCGGAGGATCACATTCTCGCGCAGGTGGCGCGCAATTGCCGAAAGGCCGCGGGCGACCGGCAAATCATCCTCGTTGCCGAGAACGAGAGCCAGCTCACAAAACTTGTGCAGCCGGCCGATCGCGCCGGTTATGGCCTCGACGCAATCTGGAACGACGATTTTCATCACTCGGCAACCGTTGCTGCCACAGGCCACAGCGAGGCGTATTACACCGACTACTTGGGCGCTCCGCAGGAACTCATCTCGGCGGCGAAATATGGTTTTCTCTATCAGGGCCAATGGTACGCCTGGCAAAAGCAACGCCGCGGAACGCCGGCGCTTCATCTGAAGCCTTCGGCAATGGTGAATTTTCTGCAAGATCACGATCAAATTGCGAATTCGGGCCGGGGCCTGCGCTTGCACGCGCTAACCACACCGGGCCGATTGCGCGCCCTCACCGCTCTACTTCTTTTAATACCGGGGACGCCGATGCTTTTTCAAGGCCAGGAATTCGCCGCGTCTGCGCCATTTCTTTTCTTTGCGGACCAAAATAAGGAGCTGGCGGATGCGGTGCGCAAAGGTCGCGTGGAATTTCTATCGCAATGGCGCAGCCTGGCCACCGGGCAACTGGCTTATGCCGATCCGTGCGATCGAAAGACATTCGACCGCTGCAAGCTGGATCATGCGGAACGCGAGCGTCACGGGGAAACCGTCCAACTTCACACTGACCTGCTGCGGCTGCGGCGCGAGCAAACCGTCTTCGCGCGCCAGGACCGGCGATTCGACGGCGCGGTGCTTGCGCATGAAGCTTTTGTGCTGCGGTTTTTCGGCGATGAACCGGCCGGCGACCGCCTCGTGCTCGTCAATCTAGGAAGATATTTGCATCTGAATCCCGCTCCCGAGCCGCTTCTCGCGCCGCCGGAAAATTCGCAGTGGGAAATTCTTTGGTCAAGCGAAGATCCGCGCTACGGTGGCGAAGGCACCGCGCCGCTCGATTCCGATCTGAACTGGACGATCCCGGCTCACGCCGCCGTGGTGCTCGAACCCATGCCTCTTTCGCAAAAAGTGCGGCCGTCATGAATCCGATCATTCGCCGATTCCGTTGGAAAGGGTCCACCGAAGCGGCTCCCGAGGAATTGCTGGAGCAGGAATGGTTGGTCACGAATGGTCTCGGTGGATACGCATCGGGGACGCTGGCCGGCGTGATCACGCGCGGCTTTCACGGCTACCTGGTCGCCGCTCTAGCCGTTCACCAGGGCCGCATGATGATGCTCAACGAGCTGGTCGAGACCATCCAATTGGAAGATGGCACTTCGGTGCAGCTCGGAGGCGAAGAGCGCGTCGGTGCTCCGCTCCGCGCGCACGGCGCCGCGTACCTGAAAGAATTTCGGCTCGAGAACGGCGTGCCGGTCTGGAACCACTCGATCAAAGGCGTTGAACTCGAAAAGAAAGTTGTGATGGTCCATCGCCAGAACACCGTTCACATTCAATACCGCACCAGCGGCGCCGGCAAACTCCGGCTCATGCTGCGGCCTTCCGTGAATTTTCGTCCGCACGAAGCACCAGTCAGCACGCCGCTATCGGGCACGTATTCGCTTACGGTCGTAGAAGACGCATTCGAAATTTCCGCAGGAAGCCAGAGCCCCTCATTGCGCCTGCTATTGTTCGGACAGAATATTTCTTTGACCATGGATCGCACCCGATTCCAGGAAGTGATCTATCGCATTGAAGAAAGCCGCGGCTACGCAGCGCGCGGCGATCTGTGGAGCCCGGGTTTCTTTTCCGTTTCGCTGACGGCGGAGAATTCCGTGACTCTCGTGGCCTCCACGGAACCGTGGGACAGAATCCGCGCCGTCGATCCCGCCTACGCGCAAAACGCCGAACAACGCCGCCGAAAAGCGCTGCTCTCTCGCGCGCATCCGCAAGCTCGCACAGGCATCGCCGCGGAATTAGTTCTCGCCGCGGATCAATTCATCATCGACCCTGTCGGACGCCTCGACGATCGCCTGCGCGCCTGGGCCGCCGGCGATGAAGTTCGTACGGTGATCGCCGGATATCCATGGTTCACGGATTGGGGCCGCGACACCATGATCAGCCTCGAGGGATTGACGCTGCTGACCGGCCGCCACGTCGAAGCCGGCTACATTCTCCACGCTTTTTCGCAATACGTGCGCAATGGCCTGATTCCCAATATGTTTCCGGAAGGTGAAAATACCGGCGTCTATCACACCGCCGATGCCACGCTCTGGTTTTTTCACGCCATCGAGCGCTACCTTTGCGCCACCAACGATGAAACGCTGCTGCCGCAAATTCTTCCCACGCTCGAGCAAATCATTCAAAGCCATTTGAAGGGCACGGAATTTGGAATCGCCGTGGACCCCGCCGACGGATTGCTGAAAGAAGGCGCTCCCGGATATCAACTGACGTGGATGGACGCGAAGGTTGGCGACTGGGTAGTCACGCCGCGCCGCGGCAAAGCCGTCGAGATAAACGCGCTCTGGTATAACGCGCTATGCCTGATGCAAAAATGGCTTCGCGAAAGCGATCGAGCCGGCGCAGCCGATACTCTCGCTCAACACGCGAAGCAAGCCCGCGACTCATTCCACAAACGCTTCTGGTATGCCGAAGGAAATTATTTGTACGACGTGGTCGATGGCGAAAACGGCGACGACCACTCGCTGCGGCCCAATCAGATTTTTGCAATTTCGCTCGACAATCCCATCCTCGACCGGGAAAAGTGGCCAAGCATCCTGGAAGCGGTCAAAGCGAATCTCTTGACCCCGCTTGGCCTGCGTACGCTCGCGCCCGGCGAAAAAGATTACAAGCCGCGCTACGACGGCGATCTGCGCTCCCGCGACGCGGCGTATCATCAAGGCACCGTTTGGCCCTGGCTACTCGGCCCGTTCATCGATGCGTGGCTCAAAGTGCATCCGCGCGATTCGCAACCAGTAGCCGGATTTCTCTCGGCGTTCGATAGCCATCTTCAGGATGGCGCCATCGGTTCCATCGGCGAAATCTTCGACGCGGAGCCGCCGTACAACCAGCGCGGCTGTGTGGCGCAGGCATGGAGCGTCGCCGAAATTCTGCGTTCCTACATCAAACAAAAAGACGCCGAACTTCACGACGAACCGAAAGCGCGTGGCGGAGCATGATGAGGCTCGGCTCATGAACGTGCAACGATCGAGCGGCATTCTTCTGCACCCCACCTCGCTTCCGGGGCGCTTTGGAATCGGAGATTTCGGGCCATCCGCTCACCGTTTCGTCGAGCAACTCGTCGCCGGCGGGCAGAAGATTTGGCAAGTCCTTCCGCTCGGGCCGACGCGCATAAGCGGTTCGCCCTATCAAAGCCTTTCATCTTTCGCCGGCAATCCTCTGCTGATCAGCCCGGAATTGCTGGCGGAAAATGGCTATCTTTCCACCAAGGATCTTCGCAGTTTGCCGCGATTTCCGGATTCGCGCGTGGACTTCGAACGCGTGACGCGCGAAAAGCATCGCCTGCTGCGCCGCGCTTTCGCCGGATTCTCTCCCACGCGCGAATCTCGCGCCTTCGAGCGCCGCAGCTCGGGCTGGCTCGATCCCTTCGCGCGTTTCATGGCTTTAAAGTCCGCCAACCACGATCGGCGATGGACGCATTTTGACCCTGACACAAAGCCGTCCGATTCCGAAATCCGTTTTCAGAAATTCATACAATTTGAATTCTTCCGCCAGTGGACGCTGCTGAAAAAAGCCTGCGCCAAAAATCAAATCGCCGTCCTCGGCGACATTCCTTTCTATGTCGAGCGCGATAGCGCCGACGTTTGGGCCCATCCGGAATTTTTCGATCTCGATTTCCACGGCGAACCACGCAACGTTGGCGGCGTCCCACCAGACTATTTCAGCCCCACTGGCCAACTCTGGGGCAACCCCGTCTATCGCTGGCCCGCAATCGAGGACAGCGGCTTCAGCCTGTGGATCGACCGCTTTCGCGCCGCGCTCGAACTCTTCGACATGGCGCGGCTCGACCATTTCCGCGGCTTCATCGGCTTCTGGCAAGTTCCGGCGACTGCGCGAACTGCCCAAAATGGCCGATGGGTGAAGGCGCCCGGCGAGCGCATGTTTGCCACCGTCCGGCGCGCGCTCGGCAGTTTGCCATTCATCGCGGAAAACCTGGGCGTCATCACGGAAGAAGTGGAAGCTGTGCGCGACGAATTCTCTCTTCCGGGAATGACCGTGCTGCAATTCGCGTTCGGAGAAAAAGATTCGCCGCACTGCCCGCACAATTACCGCACGAACTCTGCAGCGTTTACCGGCACGCATGATAACGACACGGTCTGTGGCTGGTGGAAGAGCCTGCTAAAAAGCGGAGCAGGCGCGCAAGCCGAGCGTGCGTGCGCGCGCGCCTATCTCCAACTCAGTTATTCCCGTGAAAAAGAAATACACTGGCATTTCATCACCGCGGTGCTTACGTCAGTCGCGCGCTTCGCTCTGATTCCGCTGCAAGATATCTTCGGTCTCGGTAGCAGCGCCCGCATGAATGTACCGGGCCGCTCGCGAGGCAACTGGGCGTGGCGCATTACCGATGACGCTTTCGACGGCCACGCTCTTCGGCGGCTGTGTGAAATCACCGCCGCGACCGGCCGCTAGGATGCAGCCGCAAGTCGCGGCCATACTTTTTCGAAGAATAAAGCATGAGGGAGGGGCACTATGCCAAGCAGCTCTTGGAAGGGCTACATTTCTTTCGGTCTGATCTCCGTGCCGATCCGTCTGTATCCTGCGGCTCGTTATTCCCATATCGCTTTTCACGAGATCCATCGAAAATGCGGCCATCGAGTGCGTCAGCAGCTCTACTGCCCTTACGACGAAGAGGTAGTCTCGCGCGACGAGCTCGCGCTTGGGTACGAAGTCGAGAAAGACAAGTACGTTCTCGTCGAGCCCGCCGAGCTGAAGGAGTTGCAGCCGCATTCTTCGACAGCCATGGAGATTCTTCAATTCGTGAAGCTGGCGGAAGTCGATCCCGTTTATTTCGAGACTTCCTATTTCTCGGTGCCGGAAGAGGCGGGAGCACGCGCCTACGCACTGCTTCTCAAAGCGATGGACGACATGGGCCTCGCGGCAATCGCTAAAGTCACCATGCATCAGCGCGAACGCACGGTAATCATCCGCGCTTATCAGAACGGATTAATCCTGCACACCATCTATTATCCAAACGAAATCCATGAGGCCCAAGGCTACGGTAAATCGACCACAAAGAATTTGAAAAAACAGGAGATCGACCTCGCGGAGCAATTCGCAAAATCCCTCTTAAAACCGTTTCGTCCCGGCGGAATTTCACGACGAATATTCAAAGCGAGTCGAAGAACTAATTGAAAGCAAGCGCAAAGGGAGATCCGCGCCGAAAGCGGAAAAACCCCAACACCTCGCGCCGGTCATCGATCTGATGTCGGCGCTCAAAAAAAGCCTGGCCAACGAGAAGAAATCCGGAAGCTCGTCCAAGCCCAAGAAACTGAGAAAGACCGGCTAATGAAGTTGGGAACGGCTCTTAGCCCTTCACCGCCGCTCGAATTTTCGGTTTTCCCACAACGTCCGCCGAAGCCGTGCCATCTTCGGAGGTGATCACTCCGACCAAGGCTTGTGCAACGCGATCGTCGATCTCCGCGGCCCGCGCGAGCAAGACCGGATAACGGATGATCAGCGCTAGGCCATCATCATTGAATTGAAATCTGGCCTCGGGCGCCGGCGCTTTGAGGACAATTTCCATCCGATCGCCGATCGTCCCTTGTTGGCGTTCCAATACGTCTCGATATTCGTTGTAAACGGAATTCACCGCGGCCAGGGCTTTTTCGAGTAGGCGTTCGCGATTGCCGGTTGCGGCGATGCCGATCAACACTTCGTGCGACGCATATTCGGTTCCTGGCACCTGCTTATACAGCGGAGTACTCGGCTGAAAAAGCACGGAATTGGAAAAAACCGCGATGCGCCCCGTAGGATAAAGATCGATCCCGGTTCCGGCCAGCTCCATAATGTAAAGGCGCACGAGTCCAACATCCACAACGTTGCCGGTAACGCCCGCCACGCTGATCCGGTCGCCAATTCGAATTCCGTAGCGCCCGACGACGAAGAAATACGCGGCCACGGACAACAAAAGACTCTGCAATCCGACCGCGATGCCAGCAGTGACTAATCCGGCATACGTGGCGAGCGATCCAAACTCGCTGACGAATCCCATCACAACCACCATGGCGAAAAAGAAACCCATCACGAAACGCCGCAGCACTAGAAACTGCCGGCGCCTGCGAGCGTCATTCACGTAGCGAAATGTGAGCCCGCGCCAAATTTCCGACAAGCCCCACACGATTCCTAGCGCAAGCGCGATTGCAAAAACTCGAAACAGCAGCGCGATCAAGTCGTGCTTCGACTCGCTGGAAATCGAGCTGTGCCACTGCTCCAGATTCGATTGGCACTCCTGCAAAACGAGCAGTTCCTGGCTCAAAGGCACCAGAGCCGCCGACAGTTGATTGAATTGCTTCGTGAGTTTCGCAAAATCCTGCGGTTGCGGATTATTATTCGCGCCAGCGGGCGCACTGCCCGGCGCCGGCAATTCCTGTTGGCCTTGGGCAATGATCGCGCGAATCGCCGTGCGAATGGGATCGCGCAGGCTATTCGCACTCTGAATCGCGCGCATATTTCCCGCGCGCAGCCGGTCGATAGCCCGCAGGCTCTGCACCTGGTCGTAAAGTGTAAATAGTTGCCCGATCAATCCGGCGGATTTTGTGGTCGTTGGCGATACTGTTTGTGCCGGCTTTTGCGTCTTGGCCGCAGCGCTGCCGGGTTGCGCTACAACTTCGGGAATCGAATTCGCGAGCTCGTTGATGCTTCCCTCGAGACCTTCTTTACTTACCGTGTTCAACTCGACGAAACTGGAAATCTTCTGGATCGCGTCCAGCATCGCTTTATCGAGTTCGATCTGGCCCGAAAGCTCATCCCGCTGCGCCGCTGAATTTTTCCTCTTCGTGCCGGATTGCGACGAAATCTGCTTTTTGAGCGTCTCGAGTTTGGCCTGGTTGTCCGTGATGCGCTGCGAGATGCGCTCTTGGATCTGATTATAATTCTGCGCGGGCGCGGCATCGGGGCCGGAGGGCGCGCTCGATTCGCTCAGCAGGGCCGCTTCCGCGCGAGCCGATTCGAATGCAAGCTGCACCGCCTGTGCCGCCAGGCTGCGAACATTCTGCTGAAAAATTGCGTCGCTAGGCAGTTCTCCAGGCTTGAGATTCCCGGTTACGTCGCGATACCAACTGATCGCCGCGTTCAGGTGGCCAAGTATCAAGTTGCGATCGGGTTGATAATCAGCGGCGGAAACCGCTGCCAACAAGCACACGAAGACAATGGCGGAAAAGAATCGACCGGCGGTGGTTGGTTTTAGACTCACGCGTAAAAACTGACGCAAACGGGGCGAAATTGTAAACACACAAATGGTATCGCGGCTCCTGAAACCGAGGCTATCCCATAAAGACTGTATGGAATTCTGGTACCGGCTAGTACAACCCTGTATTAAATTTCGAGAGCCAGAGCCGCGGCGAGCCCATCGCGCTCGTTGGTCTACACGTGCCGGAACGGCTCTTCAATGTTTTCGCTGGAAACCTTGTGAGCATCGCGCTCGAGCGATTTTGTAACCAAATCTTTCGACCCCAGGCCAACGGCGAGCGCGAGCGCCAATACGATTCCACCGAAAAGTATTCCGAACGCCAATTCGACGATGCCGGGCGCAATTCTCAAGTGCTCCAAAGCCATCGCCACGGAAAGCACGATGACCAGCCATTTCACTCCGATGCTGAGAAGGCGCGCATAATGCAGATTCAAATTAACGGCGCCAATCAGAACTCCGCGCGCGATAAAGCGAGCCACGATCGTTCCAAATAGCAGCACCAGCGCCGCGCCAACCAGATTGGGAATATAAGCAAACACGCTTCGGGCAAGCAGCGACGTCCATTCGGCATCGAACGCGGCCAGTCCAATCAGAAATCCGGCGACAATCACCAGCAGCGCAATCGCTCGCGATACCATCAGCGTCGGACTGCTCGACGGCGACCAATCCGAGAACGATGGAAATCCCCAGCGGCTCCAGCGTTGATCGAACTTCATGCTCGAAAGCAGCCGGCGCACGATGGCCGCAAGAATAAATCCCACCACAATCGAGATCAGCACCGCCAAAATCAGCGCCGCGGTCCCCGGCAGCAAATCCGCGAAGCGGGTGAGGAATCGCGCGGTCGATTGTGCCAACGCCTGCTTAATTTGTTGCCACATAAAAACCTCCGTTACTCATCACGCCAAGCCTAAGGATTGAACCGGTCCGGCCAACGCCATCGGGAAACCAGATAAGCCTTTTCGGATTCGTAAGCCGCCGATAAACGCTCAAGTCTTTGCTCCAATGCCAATCCGCCGCCAGCTTTCCAAATCGCGCGCATAGGACGCAACCCACCCGAGATACAGCGGCGTCATGGATTTCAGCAAGTGATCGCGACTGATGGTTCGCAGCCGGTGCGCCAGCGCAAAATCGTAAACGATGCGTACCCACAAATCGTCCGGCATGTGAAACTGCTCGAGCGGCAAGCGCGCCAGTTTTCTGAGTTCGACCAGCGACGAAGGCGGCAGCACCAATCCCCAAATTTCCTGCAAGTCGCTATTGCCCAGATGAAACGACTCGACCATGCGGCTGATATCCACCGTTCCTGCATCCTGCGAAACAAAAATCGGATCGCCGATCGCCGGCACGGAACTGGAAGCGCGCATTCGTTGCCAGCACGCCGCGTTGCGTTCCATCTCCGAAAAGATGGGGCTTAAAACTTGCGCGACGATTGAACTTATATTGCTCCAGTCCGTCGGTCGGTACATGCGCGCGCCAACGTACACTTCGCATACCTGCAAATTTTCGCAGAGAGCGGTGGGCGTCAGAGAAGCCAACGGATGCGTGCGGTTCGCGCTGCGCTCCGATCCATTCATTTTCTCGAACAGGCGCCGCGAAATCCCGAAGTCCGGCCCCAGCGGATTGTGGATTCTTTTGCCGTAAAGGCAGCGCGTCAGCGGTGCGATGATGCTGCTATTCAGCAATCCTTCGAACTCGTGCCTCGCGTAATAGGGAACCACCAGATCTGCGTCTTCTTCGATCAACGGCACCGCAAGTTGCCCAATCCATTCCGTCGATGCGCTTTCGAGCTTCGACGCGATCAAGCAACACGCGCGCGCTCCCAACTTTTCGCACGCCGCAAAAACCGATTGATACGCCGCCGGAATGCTGAGCATCGGCGTGCCCGCTGCGTCCGGCTGCGACAAAGGCCACGGAACGATATAAGCGGATGCGGTGTTTTCCGCAGGGGAGGAATGTGCAGCATCTGCGTGCGCGCCGGCTGGATCAACGAAATGTTCGTCTCGCAAGAGGGCGATCCGCGGCGAATCGGAAAGAGCATGTAGCGAGTCGCAAACGGCGAGCAGGCTCTTCAGATCGAGATCCGCAACAACGCCGATCACCAGGTCGGCGCTTTCGATTTGCTCGATCTTTTCCTCTGCTTGCTGCGGGATGGGTTCCACTTCCACCGTTCAGCCCTCGAGCCGCACTTTTATTTATAGGGGCAGCGACATAATTCCCATCAGCGGGATGCGCACCCATTCCGGGCGCGCGTTTAATTCATATAAGACTTCGTAAAGCGCTTTGTCCAAGAGAAAGATCTCCAATAGTTCTTGGAAATCGGAACTGCCGGCCGGCAGAAAAGCGGCCCCTCGCGCCGTCTCGCGATAGGCGCGCAGGAATGCGGCGGCTGCCGAACGCTCCCAAAGCTGCGCCCAAGGCTCCAGGCGCGACACGTCTTGCGCATGCCGCGCGGTGTAATTGATCAGACTCGAGTAAGCCGCGTAGCTGAACGACCGCAACATACCCGCCACATCTTTCAGCGGCGATTGCTTGGCGCGCCGGTATTCCAGCGATCTTGCGGGTTCGCCCTCGAAATCCAGAATCTCGAAATCAGTTTTCACGCGCAGCACTTGGCCCAAATGGTAGTCGCCGTGAATTCGAATTCGCTGCGTTTGAAAATTATTCGATTTCATCGACACAAAATGGTCGAGAATGCGCCGGCGCCGGCTCAACACCGACGCCGCAATTTCCACAACTTCGTCCGGCAAGTACGAAACCCGCTCCTTCAGCACGTCTAGAACTCGCGAAGCATGCTGGTGAAATTCCAACAGCACATTTTGGAAATTTTCAGGCGTCAAAGGCTCGGGCGCGAAATCGGGATCGTCCGTGCGCGAAGCCAACGCCAGGTGCATCTCCGCAGTGCGCCGCCCGAGCGTGGCCGCGGCATCGAGATAAATGCCCACATTGTCTTTCGCCATTTGAGAGACGGGCTGTTCGGAAAGATCGAAAGGATTCCCCAGCTCCGCGAACGCGCTCTCGGGAAATTTCAGTGGCGCGCAAGTTTCAAAATAACGATCGAGCTCCTCGATCGTCCATTTCCAACCATCGCCTTCGTTCGGCACCAATCCTTGCAACATGGCAATTGTGATGGGCTCGGAATCCGGCGATGACTTGAGCTCGATGGACCCGGCGAAGCGCGGCGTGCGCTCGAATTTTGTTTTTTCCGTGAGATACCGCCCCATCTCCGCGTCGGGATTCACGCCGGGCTCCACGTGGCGGAACAGCTTCAGGATAAAGCGGTCGCCGAAGAAGAAAGAAGTATTGCTTTGCTCGGCGGAAACGCGGCGCACCGGCAACGGCGTTCCGGCCGTTCCCAGGATTTCCTGAAACGCCTTGCCGCGCACACCTCGAACGATGCCATGGCGGGCGCGAACTTCGCGTGCATTTTGGATCAAGGAAAGAAGCTCGAGGCAAACATCCTCGCTGAAGGCTCCGTCGTACAACACGCCGGACACTTTCCCCGAGACGATCGACGCGACGATCGCATTAGGCGCGGCATGCCGCAATTTGTTCGCTTCATCTTCGAAAGCCATCGCAAGAGGAACAAGGTACAGCGCAGGCTCTCCTGCATCGAATTGGACTTCGAGCACGATCAAAGCCGATTGCGGCGCATCGAGCACGATCCAATTCGTAATTCGCGTGCTCTTGATGCGCTGGGATTTTGCGGCGAACCAGCGTTGCTTGGGCAGATATTCGGGCAGGTCCACGGTTTCGAGACGCTCCCGGCCCATCCCTTCGCAAATCGCTTCCCAACCCGCAATCACATTCAGCGGCGCCTGCTCGGCCATGTCCAGTGCCGCGGATTTCGTGGAAACCGCTCGCGGTTGAAGCTCCAGCCACAAAAAACTGTAAGGGGCCAGCGTAAGGCGGTAAGGCTGCTTCTCGATAACCGGAAACTCCACATAGCCAAGCATCTCCACCGGCATCATGCCTTCCAATTTCGACAGGTCGAGATCGACAGGCTGCGCGAAACGGGAGAGATTGGCGACACAAAGAACCTGCTCGTCGCGATACGTACGCAAATAAGCCAGCACCTTGCGATTCGCTGGATCGAAAAACTCGATCGCCCCGCGCCCGAAAACGCTGAAGAGTTTCCGCAGCGCGATCATGTTGCGCATCCAGTTCAATAGCGACGACGGATCGCCCTGCTGCGCTTCCACATTAATCGCTTCGTATCCCCAAACAGGATCCATAATCACCGGGCTATACAAGCGAGCCGGCGTCGCGGCGGAAAATCCCGCGTTGCGATCGGCATTCCATTGCATCGGAGTGCGCACCCCATTGCGATCGCCCAAGATAGATGTTGTCGCCCATCCCAATTTCATCGCCATAGTAAAGAAGCGGCGTCCCGGGAAATGAAAGCAGCAAACTGTTGAGCAGCTCGATGCGCCGGCGATTGTTGTCCACCAGCGGAGCGAGACGCCGGCGAATTCCAAGATTGACGCGCATTCGCGGATCGGCGCTATACGCGATATACATGTAATCGCGCTCGTCGTTGGTCACCATCTCGAGCGTGAGCTCATCGTGATTGCGCAGGAATAATCCCCACTGGCAGGTATCCGGAATGCTCGGCGTCTGCGCGATGATGTCGGTGATCGGCAGCCGGTCTTCCTGCCGCAGCGCCATATAAATCCGCGGCATCAGCGGAAAATGAAACGCCATGTGGCATTCATCGCCGTCGCCAAAATAAGGACGCACATCCGTAGGCCACTGATTCGCTTCGGCCAGCAGCACACGCCCTGAATAATTGGCGTCAATCTCGCGGCGAAGAATCTTTATCGCGGCATGAGTTTCCGGAAGATTTTCGCAGCTGGTTCCGTCGCGCTCCACCAGATAAGGAATCGCGTCAATCCGCAGCGCATCGACTCCCATATCGAGCCAAAAGCGCATCACTTTGACAACTTCCTCGATCACTTTCGGATTGTCGTAATTCAAATCCGGCTGATGCGAGAAAAACCGGTGCCAGAAAAATTGTTTGGCCACCGGATCCCAGGTCCAATTCGACCGTTCGGTGTCCGAGAAAATAATTCGAACGCCCTTGTATTTGTCTTCAGTATCGCTCCAAACGTAAAAGTCGCGTTCCGGCGATCCGCGCGGCGCGTTGCGCGCTCTCTGAAACCACGGATGCTGATCCGAAGTGTGGTTCACCACCAGCTCGATCATCACCTGCAAGCCCCGATCGTGAGCCGCGCCGAGAAACTCGCGAAAATCGTCGATCGTGCCGTACATCGGATGGACGTCCAGGTAATCCGCGATATCGTAGCCATCGTCTTTCAGCGGCGACTTAAAAAACGGCAAAGCCACAGGCAAGTGACGCCCAGGTCCTGCAAATAATCCATCTTCTGAATCAAGCCGGGAAAATCGCCGATCCCATCGCCATTGCTATCCTTAAACGCGCGCACGTGCAGCTCATAAATAATTGCATCCTTGAACCAGAGCGGATCGGCTGCACTGCCGGGCTTTTTCGCCACTTCGCTATTCCCCGTATCGCGAGCTGCTCAAATTCTCTTTTCGTTCAAATCTATTTCCGCACGCGCAGAACGTGCGCGGGACGAACTCCCGGAGTGAGCTCGACATAATTCCGCACGCCCTGCCACGTGTACTCGGCCTCAGCCAGCAAATCATAAACCCGGAAGGGATGATCGGCGTCGAGGCCCAGCGACTCGAGATCCAGGCTCACATACCCAGCCTGCGTCTGCGAGTAGTCAAGATTAACGACGACGATGATGACGCCGGAGAGATCATCGCTGGTCTTTGCTATAGCAAATAAGCGACGCATTGTCCGTCTCATGGAATCGAAGATTGCGATTGCTCTGCAGCGCTGCGTTGTCTTTGCGAATCTGGTTAATGCGCGTGATCAAGCTTCTCAAACTCTCGGCGTTCTCAATATCGCGGTGCTTCAACTCATATTTCTCGGAACTCAAATACTCTTCGCTACCCGGTTCGATCGGAGCGTTTTCGCAAAGCTCATACGCGGGCCCATAGATTCCATAGCTCGAGCCAAGCGTAGCCGCCAGAATCAGCCGCACCATAAATGCCGGCCGTCCGCCGAGCTGCAAATATTCCGGCAAAATGTCCGGCGTATTCGGCCAAAGATTCGGACGAAAATACTCGCGCGCCTCGGTTTCCGCGAGCTCCGTAAAATATTCGGTAAGCTCCTCCTTAGTATTCCGCCAAGTGAAATAAGTATAGGACTGCGAAAATCCCAGCTTCGCCAGCCGGTTCATCACGTGCGGCCGCGTAAACGCCTCCGCGAGCAAAATCACATCGGGATGTCGATCCTTGATCGCGCCAATCACCCATTCCCAGAACGAAAATGGCTTGGTGTGCGGATTGTCAACGCGGAAAATCCTGACGCCCTGAGCAATCCAGAATTCAAAAACGCCCTTCAATACCTCCCACATCGCCCGCGAATCCGCACTCTCAAAATCGAGCGGATATATATCCTGATATTTCTTCGGCGGATTCTCCGCATACTGAATCGTCCCGTCCGGACGCTTCCGGAACCAATCCGGCTGCTGCCGCACCCACGGATGATCGGGCGAACACTGAAACGCGATATCCAGCGCCACCTCAAGTCCATTCTTTCCAGCCGCAGAAACGAAATGCTTGAAATCTTCCAACGTGCCAAGCTCAGGATGCACCGAGGTATGCCCGCCCTCAACCGATCCAATCGCCCAAGGACTCCCCACATCGCCCGGCAGCGGCTCGACGGAATTATTCTTCCCTTTTCGAAATGACCGCCCGATCGGATGCACCGGCGGCAGATAGACCACATCAAAACCCATCCCGGCGATATACGGCAACCATCGCTCGCAATCCCAAAACGTTCCATGTCGCCCCGCCTCAGCCGCGCATGATCGAGGAAATATTTCGTACCAGGTAGAAAAGCGCGCCTTCTCGCGGTCCACCGTAACGCTCAATTCTTTTTCATAGCGCGCGCCCGAGTGATGCACGGGATAGCGCTGAATAATCTCCAGAGATTTTTCTTCAAACGGAATGGTGGCGCCATCCGGTTCATCCTTGGCCGCGCGCAGCCTCCTCGCCCAATCGCGCAAATAAGCAGCATCCTCGCGCGCCGCCCCCGCAGCCGCCTCTTCAATCAATCCCGCGCCGATCACCAATTCGACGCTAACTTCCTGCCTCGCGGCAATTCGTTTCGCCAATTCCAGATGCCAGGTCTGAAATCGATCGATCCATCCTTCCACCGTGTACTGATACCGGCCCAAATTTTCGACCACAAACTCAGCCCGCCAGCGATCGTTCCCCAGCGCCTTCATCGGCAAGGCTTGCACTTTCTTTTTATCCTGCCAGTAAAGAATCTGGCACGCGACTTGATCGTGCCCATCCGCGAACACATCCGCTTCCACCACCACGGTATCGCCCACCACTCGCTTGATCGCAAATCTCCCGCAATCGATCTGCGGCACCACGCGTTCGATCGCCACGCGCTGCTTGCCGTCGTTAGCAGGCTGCTCCGCCATTCCTCGCAAGCTCCCAAACGGAAACTGAGACAGCGCCGCCATTCGAGCAGCAACGGCCGCCGCCGACTGTCCAATCTAATGTACAGCGCAATCGTTTGATGCACCCGCTCAATTCCAGGTGATGTCTTAATTCGATATCGATTTCAGTTCCGTGGTGGGAGCCCCCGCATTTACGCGGAGGAAGAAGCGCCAGCCGCCCTCGTGTCCTGGCCCATCTAGTACCGGATCGAACTGTTCCATCCGCTGGCAGAGTCCGCAATTTCAAAAGTCACGCAGTGATGCTCCGCGTAATAATGCCAATCCGTAATAGCGCGATCCCCGACGCGCACTTCCTTCGGCGGCGCAGTAGCCCCAAAAATTTCAATTTCAATTTTGTTCCACCACGGCTCGAAACTTCCCTCTCGCGCCCCGCTCGTCACGCGAATGGAATCGCCGGCCGCGTCGCACGTATAGCGAACGCGTACGAACCCGTCTTTCTGGTACGCGTACGTGTGTCCATCATCAAGATAAACCGACCCGCTGCAATCGCTGCCAGGGTAAACGCGCAACACCAGCGGCCCATTCGGTTTTTCCCCGGTATTCTGCACCAACGGCTGCTCCGGAATAATCGCCCCGGCCCGAACGTAAAGCGGAAGCTGATCTAATTCCACACGCCGCTTCGGCCGGTGCGCGTCATCGCGCTTCCCGCCCGTCCAAAAGTCGTACCACTCGCCCGGAGGAAAGTGATCTTCGATCGCGTCCACCATTTCGGTCAGCACCGGCGCCACCAGCAAATCGCGCCCAAAAAGAAACTCGCGATTCTCGCCATAAAAACCCCGCGCCTGCGGATATTCCAAAAACACAGGCCGCATCAACGGCACGCCTGTCCGCGACATCTCCTCCACGCCCGTATAAAAGTAAGGCAGCAACCGGTAGCGCAACTCGATATAGCGCCGCCGAATCGCTTCCTGCTCCGGCCCATGTGCCCACGGCTCCTGATCCGCTGTATCTTTCGCCGTATGATCGCGATCAATCGGATAGAACGCGCCAACTTCAATCCACCGCGTCAATAAATCCGCCGGCGGCGAGCCAACGAACCCGCCGACATCCGCTCCCACGAAGGGATAACCAGAAATCCCCAGACTCAGCAGCATCGGCACACTCATGCCCAGATGATTCCAGGTGCTGCTATTGTCCCCAGTCCAGGAAGCGGCATAGCGCTGCGCCCCCGCGTAAGCAGCGCGAGTGAGAACGAACGGCCGCTCATCAGGCCGCAACTTGCGCAAGCCTTCGTAAGTCGCGCGCGCATTTTCCATTCCGAAAATATTGTGGATCGCGCCGTGTTCGAGCTTCGCACCATCGTCAAGGCGATGCACCACCTCGAGCGGCATGGTCTTATCCGCCCGCTCAAACACCGACGGCTCGTTCATATCATTCCAAAACCCCGCAATCCCCATGCCCACAAAATCGCGATACAGCCCGCCCCACCAATCGCGCACCCGCGTCAGCGTGAAATCCGGAAAAACACTCGGCCCCGGCCACACCGGCCCAACAAAATCCGAGCCGTCAGGATTTTTCACAAACGCGTCGATTTTTTCCCCGGAATCATACGCCGCATAACCCGGCTCTTTCTTAATGTGCAAGTCCGTGATCGCAACAGTGTGAAATCCCTCCGCGCGCAGATCTCCAATCATCTGCTCGAAGGTGGGAAAGCGCCCGCGATCGATCGTGAAGGGCCGGTTGCCGCGCTGATAGTCGATGTCCAGATAAATCACATCCGCAGGAATTTGCTTCTGCCGGAAAGTCTGCGCAATTTCCCTCACGCGCGCCTCCGGAAAATAGCTCCAGCGGCTCTGTTGAAAACCCAGCGACCACAGCGGCGGCAAAGGCATCCGCCCGATCATCCCCGTATATTCCGAAAGCACCGTCTTCGGATCCGGACCAACGTAAAAGTAGTAATTCAGTTCGCCGCCTTCAGCCCCAAATGAAAAGTAATCCCCGGATTCCTTGCCGAAATCGAAGCTGCTGCGGTAAGGATTGTCGAAGAAAATTCCCCAGGCGGTTCCGTCGTGAAACCCCATAAAAAAAGGAATCGTTTTATAGAGCGGATCGGTGAATTCCTGCCACTCGGCGGCGTCCGTATTCCACTTCGTGAACGCGCGATTGCGCAGGTCCATCGGCCCGGCCTTATCGCCAAGCCCAAAATAATTCTCACCCTCCGGCATGCGCTTCCAAGCCCGAATTCGCGCCCCGTCCCGAGCCATCGGCAACGAATCTTCATCTGCCAGCAAGGTCTTCCCATCCGCATCGAGAAAACGAATCAGCAACGGCGATTTCTGAATCTGCACCACCGCGCGGTCAGTCACCACACGCACTTCAGTCGCCGTTTCCTCAATTTTCACCGGCGGCGGCTCGGCCGTTTCGAGAATCGCCCACGAGAAATCTTTCGGAAAACCGCCCTCAGGCGCGACCCGCACGCGAAAAATCCCATCGCGAAACGCCGTAACTCGAACGTGCGCCCGCCCCGCACTCAACTCCACGCCATCCGCAAGCTTCTCGACTCCATCCACATCCCCGACGTGCCGCCAACCTTGCGCATATCCAGCAGGCGCCGCCGCAAGAATCAGACAGTAAAGCGCCATGCGATCGCAGATTTTTCGAAGCATGCGCAGCCCTCGGACAAAAACGATCGCGTACTCCTACCGGATCCCCACCTGTCCCCGCACGCTCTCAATCAATTTCTTCGAATCGTATCCAATTCCAGCCTTGAACACCGTCTCAACATTCTCGATCTCATTAATATTTTCCGAAGGATCGCCCTTAATCAAAACCAAATCCGCCTGCTTGCCGGCAGCTAGCGTCGCAATCCGATCGCTCTGCCCAAGATAAGCCGCTCCATTCGCCGTCCCGATGTGTATCGCCTCCAGCGGAGAAAATCCCGCCTCCACCAGCAATTCAATCTCTCGCTGATCGCCAAATCCCGGCAACACTCCGCCATTCCCGGTAGGATCAGGCCCGCCCAGCAACAGTCCCCCAGCCTTCGCAAACGCCAATTCAAAATCCATTTCCTTGCGCAACAGCGAAGTCATCGGCGAATCCAAAGCCACCCGCGCACGCGCCGTCAAATAGCTCTGCGCCGATTCCGCCGACATCGCCTCCAAAGTTCGCGCCTGCAATTTCGGCCGCCCCGGCGCGCTAGCCTCAAACACCGGCAAAGTAGAAGTTACCGCCACATGATGCGCCACCAGATTGCGAATCAAGCCAGTCACCGCCGCCCCGCCAATCTCCTGATTCGCCCAACTCCCCGCGCCGCCCGACGGACAGACATCGGGCTTCTTATCCGCCACAAATTCCGTATCGCTAAACACCGGCCCATGCTCGAAATCGTCAATTCCCAAAGCCACCGCCTCCGGCCAAGTCACCGAGCAAAGATGTCCAGTCAATTTCATTTTCAGCGAGTGCGCCTCCTGAATCGCCACGCCAAGCTCCTCGCGCGTAATATTCATGTAAGCCTTATATGAAGTCATGCCCTCTGCCGCCCAATAATCCACCGAGCGTTTCGCGTCGTCTGGCCCAGTCAATTCATGCATCTGCGCAAATATCGTAGGCGCGCCCTCGAGATAAGGCGCCGTAGCATCAATGCTAGGCCCCGGCATCAACCCCGCATCAATGCGGCTCTTAATCTTCAAATCCGTGTAAGGCTCCAAGCTCCCAGTCGTGCGCATGGTAGTCACGCCAGCCGCCAAATAAAGACGCGGCGCCGTATAAGGAATCGGCGCAACAAATAATCCCGGCTCCGCAATCCGTCCGCCCGCAACTTGCAGCGTAATTGAATCGGTATAGTAAAGATGATCGTGCATCCCAACAATTCCAGGAATCACCGAGTAACCCGAGCGATCCAAAATCTGCGCTCCCGCAGGAATTTGCGCAGCCCCGGCCACCCCAATCGACTGTATCTTTCCATTGGAGATCACCACCGCCTGATCTTCCTTCGCCGCCATCCCCGTTCCATCGATAACGCGCACATGATTCAGAACAACAACCGGCGCATCAACGCTAACAAACTCCGCGACGTCCGCAGCCCTCTGCGTTTGAGCCACAGCAACCGTAGCAATCAGCAAAAATCCGAAAAGAAATAGAGAACGCATCCCTCACCTCGCAACTTTCCTGTTAAGAATTCCGCAGGCAGGCGAAATAGTACCGCCGCAACTCCCGATCGGAAACGGAATATCCAGACCGTGCTACAAATCGCGGACTAAATTCTCAGCAAGCCCGCGTCACGACTCATACGTCCACGCGCCACCAACCATGGTCCGCTCGACTCGCACTTTCACCAGCTCCGATGGCTCCGTCTTAAACGGATTCTGCTGCAGCACCACAAGATCGGCAAGCTGCCCCGGCCGGATCGCGCCCTTGCGATCTTCCTCAAACGAGGCATAAGCCCCATTCACCGTTCCGCAGCGAATGGCCTCTTCAATCCCAATCCGCTGATTCAGTCCCCACGAATTCCCGTGGAAGTCCGTGCGCGTAATTTGTGACTGTAACCACATCATCGGATCCGAAGGGCTCGCCGTGTAATCGGAAGAATCCGTAGGACGCAGCCCGGCGTCGAGAAAACTCCGCATCGGAAACATATGCTTCGTGCGTTCCTCACCATAAAAATGCATCACGTCGCCGTGGAAATAGACGTAGCAGGAAAACGGCGCCGGAATCACGTTCAGCGCGCGCATGCGCTGGATCAAAGAATCATTCAGCAGCGTGCAGTGCTCGATGCGAAATCGCGGATCTTTCCTCGGATTTTCTCTCTGAATTTGCTCGTAAACGCCAAGAATCCGGTCAATCGCCAAATCCCCGTTGGCGTGCGTCGCCAATTGCCATCCCGCCGCGTGCGCTTTGCTCCCCACTGCGTAAAGCGTCTCGCGAGTGTTCAACTGCAATCCAGTGTAGTTGCCCGGAATCCCGAAATACGGCTGCGAGAGCCACGCGGTTCGCTCCGAAATCGAGCCATCGGCATATTGTTTCACTCCTCCGATGCGCACCCAATCATCGCCGAAGCCGGTGTGAATTCCCGCAGCCATAAACCGATCGAGCGAACGAGCCGAAACGATGCAATAGACGCGCATGCGCAGTTCCCCGGCATCCCGCGCGTCCTGATAGCCCTGAACGAATTCCGGATCGGCGTCCGCATCGCACGCCGAAGTCACGCCCTTGCTGGCAAATAGCTTGGAAATAAAAACCGAGCCCTCTCGGTAGTCCTTGCGCGTATTCGTCTGCGGCACCAACGCAAGAATCATTTGCGCCGCCGCATCGGCTACGTAGCCCGTCAAATGTCCCGAGGAATCATGCTCGAAGCGCCCACCCGTGGGATCGGGAGTGCGATCGTCCACCTTCGCCATTTTCAGCGCCGGGGAATTCACGAACGCCACGTGCCCGCCGCGATGCTGCACGATCACCGGATGATCCGGCACCGCCGCATCCAGATCATGAACGTTCAGCGGCCGCGGAGTTTTTCCGTCATCGTACAAAAATCCAAGCACCCATTGCCCTGGCGGCGTTTTCTGTGCCCGTTCGCGCAAGGCCGCCTGTATTTTCTCGATCGAGTCGCTATCGCAGGCCACTTTGCGGAGATGCTCGACGCCCGAATCGCAAGGATGCGAGTGCGCGTCATTAAATCCGGGGAGCACGCACTTCATTCCCAGATCGATTTTCCGGGTGCGCGCCGACGCGAGATGCAACACTTCATCGTTCGAGCCAACAGCCGCGAATTTCCCGCCTATAATCGCCACCGCCTGCGCCCGCGGCTGACTCTCATCAACGGTCCAGATCTCGCCGTTATAGAGGACCAGATCGGGCTCCTCAGCCCGAAACAGCGGCAGCGCCGCAAGAGCGCCCAGCCCGTGCAGAAACGTGCGGCGCGAAACCGGCCACATCGCACCACCTCCGAAAAATCCAGAATCAAGATCTACGCGTCCGCTTCGGCATCCGCCAGACCCAGCGCCTCATCCAGCGCAGCCACTCCGCGATCGATCTCTTCCTTCGAAATAATCAACGGCGGCGCGATCACAAAATGACTCATCCATGCCTGTATAAAAACGCCCGCTCCCATCATTTTCGCGGCCACGCGATCCACCATCAGCGCCTTGCCGGCGATCTTGTCTTCACCCGTATTGAACGGATTCTTCTTATCCTGATTCTTCACCAGCTCGACGCCCCAAAAAAGCCCCAATCCTCGCACCTCGCCGATCGCGCGATGCCGCGGCTTGATCTCCTTCAATTTCTCTCCGAGATACGCGCCCATTTCCGTTGCGCGCTCAGCCAGCTTCAGGCGCTTCATCTCCTGAATCGCGGCGATTCCGGGAGCCAGCGTCAGCGGATGCGCTTCGTAAGTATGCCCATGCGAAAAGAAATGATCTTCGAAGTACGCGGCGATCTTTTCATTCGTAGCGCAAAGCCCCAGGGGAATCGCCGCATTGGTAATTCCCTTCGCCGTTGTCAAAATGTCGGGCACCACGTTCCAGTGGTCCATCGCAAACCATTTCCCCGTTCGGCACCACCCGGTCATCACTTCATCCGCAATCAACAGCACGCCATGCGCGTCGCAAATCTGCCGCAATCGCGGCATGTATTCCTTCGGCGGCACCAACACGCCATTCGTCCCCACCACCGGCTCGACGATCACGGCTGCCACATCGCTCTCGTTCGCGATCATGTGCTCCACATATTCCGCGCAAGCGATTCCGCAGCCGGGATACGTGTGCCCGATCGGGCATTTGTAGCAATTCACCTCCGGCGCAAAAATCACTCCCGGAATCTTCCCCGCCGGCTCCATGGCCCAGCGCCGCGGGTCGCCGGTGGCAGCAATCGAGCCCATCGTCGAGCCGTGATACGAGCGATACCGCGAAATGATTTTCGTCTTCCCGGTACACATCCGCGCGATCTTGAACGCAGCCTCGTTCGCCTCCGTCCCCGATGTAGTGAAAAAATATTTCGTCAGCCCTTTCGGCAGAACTTCCGTAAGCAATTGCGCCAATTCCGCCCGTATTTCCGTAGCGTAACCCGGCCCGATAAACGCCAGCTTTCCAGCCTGCTGCTGAATCGCCTCAATCACCGCGCGATTCTGATGCCCAAGATTCACGCACATCAACTGCGCCGAAAAATCCAAATATTTCTTCCCGCTCACATCCGTGAAATAGCAACCCTCCGCATCCACCACTTGCAGCGGCGACCATCCCTTCTGCCGCCGCCAAGTCCCATAAGTGAATTGCGTCGTATATTCCTTCACCTGCGAAGGAGACAACTTTCCAATCGTTGGCACGGTCATAAAAACTCCACCGGGGAAGTCACTCTCAGAAACGCGCCGTAATTATGAAAAAACGCTCAATTAGGGCCGCTCGCGCACTCTACCAATCGCATAGTTGCTTGTCCACCGCCCGCGAGCGTCAATTCGTCCCAAAAGTGATATTTTAATCCTGTCGCCGTTTCGGTTTTTCGTGCGAAGCTAAAAGAGAACTTTCGACCGGTTTCATAAACGGGAGTCGGTATGCCGGCCACAGAAACAATTTCAAATTACATCGGCGGCGAGTGGACCAAGAGCTCCGCCACCGAATCGCAGCGCGTAATCAATCCCGCCACGCAGGAATCCCTCGCCGAGCTTCCCCTTTCGACCGCGCGGGATGTTGCCTCGGCCGTAGAAGCCGCAGCAGCCGCGTTTCCCGATTGGCGCCGCACTCCTCCCGAAGAACGAATCCAGCCGCTATTCAAACTAAAGCAACTCCTCGAAGACCATCTCGACGAAATCTGCCGCATCATCACCAAAGAAAATGGCAAAACGCTCGCCGAATCCAAAGGCGAAATGCGCCGCGCCATAGAAAACGTCGAAGTAGCCTGCGGAATTCCCATCCTCATGCAAGGCTACAACCTCGAGGACGTCGCCCGCGGCATCGACGAAACCATGATCCGCCAGCCGCTCGGCGTAGTAGCAGCCATCACCCCATTCAATTTTCCCGGCATGATTCCGTTCTGGTTTCTGCCCTACGCCGTAGCCACCGGCAACACTTTGATCCTCAAGCCCTCCGAGCGCGTCCCGCTCACCATGCGCTACGCCTTCGAACTCCTCCAGCGCGCCGGATTCCCAAAAGGCGTCCTGAATCTAGTCAACGGCGGCAAATCGGTAGTCGATGCCCTTCTCGATCATCCCAAAATTCGCGCCATCAGCTTCGTAGGCTCAACTCCGATCGCAAAGTACGTCTATGCACGAGCCGCAGCCAACGGCAAGCGCGCCCAATGCCAAGGCGGCGCAAAAAATCCAGTCCTCGTCCTCCCCGACGCAGACATGGAATCCGCCACGCAAATCATCAGCGACAGCGCCTTCGGATGCGCCGGCCAAAGATGCCTGGCCGTCTCAGTAGCCGTAGCCATCGGCGAAGCCCAGAAAACCTTCCGCGACGCAATCGCCGACAACGCCTCAAAATTAAGGGTAGGAGACGGCCTCGATCAAAACGTACAGATGGGCCCGGTAATCACGCCGCAAAGCAAAACCAGAATCGAAGATCTAATCGCCCGCGGCGCGAAAGAAGGCGCGAAAGTCCTTGTCGATGGCCGCAACGCCAAAATCGCCAATCGCGAATCCGGCAATTTCATCCGCCCCACAATCCTGGAAGGCCTCCCGGCATCCAGCGAGCTAGCCAACGCCGAAATTTTTGGCCCCGTGCTCAGCCTGATTCACGCCCGAGATATGGACGAAGCCCTGGCCATCCTCGATCGCAGCCCCTTCGGAAACCAAGCCTCGCTTTTCACCTCCAGCGGCGCCGCCGCCCGCCGTTTCCGCTACGAAGCCCAAGCCGGAAATATCGGCATCAATATCGGCGTGGCCGCCCCTATGGCCTACTTTCCGTTCACGGGCTGGAAAGATAGCTTCTTCGGCGATCTGCACGGCCAAGGCCGCGATTCCGTAGAGTTCTACACCGACAAAAAAGTAGTCGTCGAACGCTGGGCCAAAGAGCACTCCCGCAAATTTTAGCAACTGCCGCCACGATTCGAAGGCGCGCCGCTTGCGGCGTCCTTTTGCGCGCATCGCGCCGCTAACCGCGCCACAGCCGCCTCCCGTTCCACAAAAATGCAATCGTTTGTTAACTTGACTTTCGCGATACCGAAATATATACGAATCGCCCAGAGCCCCCACAATCGCAGGCTTCGCCGACTGAAGGAGCCATCATGAATTGGACGCAGGTTTACGACCCGCTAGGCCACTGGTGGCTTTCGACACTGGTAGCCGCGTTGCCAATCATCGTGCTCTTCACCCTTCT
This sequence comes from uncultured Acidobacteriota bacterium, assembly GCA_963831955.1. Taxonomy (GTDB): domain Bacteria; phylum Acidobacteriota; class Terriglobia; order Acidiferrales; family UBA7541; genus Palsa-147. The sequence goes on from CAWHSG010000001.1 coordinate 408,015, forward strand.
AGCAGGCCTGCGCGTCAAGCCGCACTGGTGCGCCGTAGCAGGCGCCGCCACCGCAATCCTGGTCGGCATTTTCATTTTCCACATGCCGCTGCTCCTAGCCGCCTCGGCTTTCGGCTACGGCGTGGCCTACGGCGTCCTGAAAATCGCCTGGATCGTCCTGGCTGCCGTCTATCTCTACGACATCTCGGTGGAAACCGGCCAATTCGAAATCATGAAAGAATCCATCGCCGGCATCACTCCCGACCGCCGCCTGCAAGTCTTACTCGTAGCCTTCTGCTTCGGCGCATTCATCGAAGGGGCCGCAGGCTTCGGCGCCCCGGTAGCAATCGCCGGCGCATTTATGATCGGCCTCGGCTTCCGCCCGTTCCATGCCGCCGCCCTAAATCTAATTGCCAACACCGCGCCGGTAGCCTGGGGCGCCATCGGCACCCCAGTCCACGCCCTAGCCGCAGTCTCAGGCCTGCCCGAATCCGATCTAAGCGCCATGGTCGGCCGCATCCTTCCGTTCACCGCAGTAATCGTCCCGCTCTGGCTAGTCCGCACCATGGTCAATTGGCAGGAAACTTTCGAAGTACTCCCCGCAATAATTGTCGTAGGCCTCAGTTTCGCGCTAACCCAATTTTTCTGGGCCAATCACGTGGACAGCAATCTAGTGGACATCGCCAGCGCGGTAGTCTCCATAATCGTCACCATAATCTTTCTGCGTTTCTGGAAGCCGAGAAGAGTCTGGCGCTTCGATTACGAAAAGGAAGCCCCTGCCGCAGCAGCAAAGCTCACCTCCGGCGAAGTAGCCGACGACATGGGCGGCCAATGGCCGGCCAAGGAATATGACGGCTACGTAGCCGCAAAACGATACCCAGCCAGCGCCGTGCTAAAAGCCTGGATGCCCTTCGCCATCCTCTCCGTCTTCGTCCTGCTCTGGGGCCTGCCAAAAATAAAACTGGCCATCAACCAAGCCACCACCCCAGCCTTCAAAGTAGTGCAAGCCGACGGCAAACCCCGCCCCGGCGCCCCAGGCTGGGACTGGCCCTATCTACACAATAAAATTTCGCGCAACACCCCGGTAGTAGCGAAACCAACACCAGAAGCCGCCCGTTACGATTTCAATTGGCTCTCGGCCACAGGCAGCGGCTGCTTCCTGGCAGCACTAGTCTCAGGCCTGTTACTAGGCCTAAGCCCCATAGCCCTAATGAAAATTTTCTGGCGCACGTTAGTACGCATGCGTCTGGCAATGATCGCGATCTCTTTCATGTTAGGTCTGGGATTCGTAACAAGATATTCGGGCCTCGATGCAGTATTAGGTCTAGCCTTCACCCGCACCGGCTGGTTCTACCCATTCTTCGGCACATTCCTAGGCTGGCTAGGAGTAGCCCTAACCGGCAGCGACACCAGCTCCAACGCTCTATTCGGCAGCCTGCAAAAAATCACTTCGCAACAATTAGGAATCGATCCCATCCTGATGTGCGCAGCCAACAGCGCCGGCGGCGTAATGGGCAAAATGGTGGACGCGCAATCCATCACCATAGCCACAGCAGCCACCGAGCAGGTAGGCAACGAAGGTCAAATCTTCCGCTTCGTCTTCTGGCACTCAATAGCCTTAGGCAGCATAGTAGGCATAATCGTAATGCTCTACGCCTACGTCTTCCCCCACTTCGTCCCGCACGGCCTAACCTTCGTGAAGTGACGCCGCCAAGCAGCGAAGCCCCGTACGGCCCGGTCCCTTAGCAGGGCCTCTTCGTTCTCGATCTCCCCACAATCCAAATCGCCCCACACGCAAAATGTCTAATACTGCGACGCCGCCAATTCCCCGCTTGGCGAATGTTCTGCCAAGTATTTTCCCATCATCCGAATCAATTCCGCCTGCGTCATCGGATGCCACCCATGCCCCTTCAAAGGCCGCCCAAAAACAAACGTCCCCTCATAATGAGGATTCTCCGAAGTCCTCAAAAAATCCTGCAACAAACCCACCGCCAAATTAAACGACCCATGATCCATTTCCCCAACGCCCAAATACAGCTTCCCATTCAACTGTTTCCCAATCTCCGCCCAATGAGTAGCCACGTAATTGCTCAAATCATATCCATGCTCGCGATAATAAATAGCCACCTCGCGATCAATCTTCCCAGTAGTCTTATCCCAAAGCGGCCGAGGATAACCGTCTTCCCCCACCGGCCCAAAAGTAGCGTCAAAAATCCCCACCTGCTGCCCCGACCGCCCATGCGAAGCCAAAACCAACTCCAACTGGCTAACATCCCGAAACGATCGCTCCGGCTGCCCATCCGGCGCCCTCTCAAAAGGCCGCTCCGGCTTGAAACCACTCATGATTGGCATAAACCAAATTCTGCTCGGTATGCTCCTTGGTCACAAAAAACGCATTCTCATCCTCATAAATATTCAAAAGCCCATACCGCCGGAAATCAATCTGGTCAGGAAAAAAAGTCCAGGTCCCGCCAAAAAAATCCGGATGATGCACCATCAAAGAAAGCGATTCCCAACCGCCGGTAGATCCCCCAGTAAGCAAACGAGCCCACGGCTCGCGAATAATCCGGAAATGCTCCTCCACGTAAGGAATCAATTCCGTCATAACCGCATCCCCGGCAGGCCCGTCATTAGCCGAATTGATCGCGTATGAATCATCAAAGTAAGGAGTCGGATGCTGGAAAGTAACCACAATCACCCGTGGAAAATTCTCCGAATTCCAAGCCTGATAAAACTCATACCCGGTCTCAGTCCCGCGATTTTCCCGAGCGACCCGCTGAAAATCACTTTCCACGGAAGGCTCCGTCTGAAATCCAAAAGGCGCCGCCAAACTAAAATGCCCCTGCAAATAAACCACCGGATAAGAAACGCCCGGATGCTCGTCATAACCCTTAGGCAGCAAAACCGTAGCCCCAAAATAAATCGGCCGCCCCCAAAACGCGCTCATCAATTTGCTCTGAATCTTCACGCGCTTAACCCAAGCCGTATCCGCCGGAACCGCAATCGGCGGAATCACTTTCGCCAAACTCAAATTCACCGAATAACCAGCAGCAGGATCCAAATGAATCCTCTGCACGTCGCTAATCAAGTTACCCGGCGACCGAGTGAAATGCTGCCCCTCCCACTGATCCATATGCATCCAAAGCACGTGCCCATCAGCCCGATGAAAGTCGGTATAAATCTGCATTAACCCTTGCACGTAATAATCCCCAGCAGGCAAATCCTTCAAACTACGCAAAGGATACCCAAGCGTCCCCGCATCAATAACCGCCGCCTCGCCAGCCTTGAGCGAATCCACATCCACGCCAAAGAATGGCGCGCTATCGGCCCAATTTCCAACTTGTAGCCGCGGCTCGCGCGACGCATCCCGCGTAATCATCACAAAAGCCCGCCCGGTAATCGCCTCCGCATGCGCCGCAGCCGGAAACGAAATCTCAAATCGAGGCCCGTCAACTTGCGCGCCCGCGTTCGAAGCAAAAAAGAAAAAGCTCAAGACCATCGCGCTGAAAAAAATCCCGCGTGGCGCAAGCCGCACTCGAACTCGATCGCCAATCCCAACCGAATAAAAGCACACAGGGATCCTCCCGATGCTTAATACTTCCAATCAGCCGTATTCGCGCCCGCAGGTGCATGCGCCGAAACAAAATCCGCCATCACCTTAATCTGCTCCGCCTGCGTCATCGCATGCCATCCATGCCCCTTCATCGGACGCCCATAAACAAAAGTCCCCTCCACATGCGGATTCTTCGAAGCCTTCAAAAAATCCTCCATCAAATAAACCGACAAATTCAAATAACCATGATCCATATCCCCCACAGCAAAATATAATTTCCCCGCGAGCTTCGGCCCCAGCGAAGCCCAATTTCGCTCCATGTAATCCCGCAAATCGTAGTCATGCGCCCGCCAATAATTCGCCACCTCATGATCGATCACGCCAGTCTGCTTATCCCAAAGCGGCTGGGGATAACCATCCGCCCCCATCGGACTAAACACCGCCTCAAACACCTCCAACTGCTGCGCCGATCGCCCCTTGCTACCGAGCACATCCTCGAGCTGGCTAACCTGCCGCACCGTATTTTCCGATTGCCCATCCGGCGAGCGCTCAAACGACCGCTCCGGCACCTGCCATTCATGATCCCCATAATTCGAATCGAACTCGCGGTGTTCCTTCTGCACTAAAAACGCATTCTCATCGTCATAAATATCCGTCAAGCCCATACCGATGCCAATCCAACGGATCAGGAAACAGAACCCAAGCCCCGCCAAAAAAATCAGCATGAAAAACCTGCAAGGCCATAGCCTCCCAGCCACCGGTAGATCCGCCAGTAAGCAAACGCCCATAAGGCGCGCGAATCGTCCGAAAATGCGCCTCAATATAAGGAATCAATTCCGTCATAAGCGCGTCGCCATAAGGCCCGTCATTCACCGAATTCACCGCGTAAGAATCATCAAAGAAAGGCGTAGGATGCTGAAAGCTGACCGCGACAATCCGAGGAAAATTCTCAGAGCTCCAAGACCGGTAGAAATCGTAAGCCGATTCGGTCCCGCGCGATTCTCGGGCAATCCGCTGTGCCTCACTCTCAGCAATATTCTCAGTAGAAAAAGCAAACGGCGGATTCAAACTAAAATGCCCCTGCACATAAACTGCCGGATATTTCACATCAGGATGGCTGTCGTAACCCTTGGGCAGCAAAACCACCGCCCCCAAATAAATCGGCTGTCCCCAAAAATCAGAAAGCAATTTGCTCTGAATCTTGATGTGCTTCACCCACTCCGTATCCGCAGGCACCTCCACAGCAGGAATCACCTTCCCCGCACTAAGCTTGATGGCATAACCAGCCGCCGGATCAAGATGCACCAACTGCACCTCGCTAATTAAATTTCCCGGCGAGCGATTAAATCGCTGCCCCTCCCACTGATCGTTATGCGCCCAAATCACCGGCGCGCCCTTCCGGTGAAATTCCGTATAAACATTCACAATCGCCTGCACGTAATAATCCCCAGCAGGCAATTCCCGCAAACTCCGCAGAGGATAACCAAGCGTCCTGCCATCAATCCGCGCCGAATCCCCAGGCTTGAGCTGCTCCACATCCACGCCAAATAGCGGCGTACACCGCTGCCAACCAGCCACCTGCATCCGCGGCTCCGAATCCGCATGCCGCGTAATGGCCACAAACACCCGCCCAGTAATCGGCCCCGCATGCGCCGCAGCCGGAAACGAAATCTCAAATGTCTGCGCGCCACCCCAAGCCGATCCCACAAGCAAGCCCGCCAATCGCAATCAACCCCGCAAAAATCGCCACCCGCCAATTCAAACTGCGCAAAATTCCAATCAGCATCTCGTCCTCCAATCCAGGCGGCGCATCATAAGCTCCCGTTTTCTTCAATACAACGCAATTACGAATCGTCCAGCATGCTGGACGCCCGCCTCGACCCCTAAAAAGTGATGCTACGTATCCAAACCTTCGATTGTACTTATCGCGAGCCGCTAGGTTAGTTAAGTAACATGCGGAAAGCCGCCCTCAACCCAGCGCTCGATCATGATGCTTGCGGCGTAGGTTTCATCGCCCGCGTCACCGGCGAGTCCTCGCGCCAAATTATCCAGCTAGCACTAACCGCGTTAGAGCGCCTATCCCACAGAGGCGGCGTAGATTCCGACGGCATGAGCGGCGACGGTGCCGGCCTGCTCCTGCCCATCCCAAAAGATTTTTTCCGCAATCGCGCAAAGCAATTGAACATCGCTTTGCCCGAAAATTTCGGCCTGGGCATGGTTTTCCTACCGCCAGAAAAAGAAGCCGAAGCCCGCAAATCCATCGAAGCACTAGCGCAGCAAAACGGCCTGCAGTGTTTGGGCTGGCGCGAAGTACCAATCGAAACAGACAATCTCGGCGCCCGCGCCCTTTCCACTCAACCAGCCGTCCGCCAATGTTTCTTCAGCGCCACGCAACCCAGCACCGACCTAGACCGCGCGCTATATTTCTTCCGCAAACAAGTAGAATCCCAAGGCCAGCCAGGCACCTACTTCTGCTCGCTCTCAACGCGCACAATCGTTTACAAAGGTCTCCTAACCCCGCGCCAATTCCGCGAATTCTACCCAGACCTAAGCGATCCAGAATTCACCGCCAACTTCGCGATCTTTCATCAAAGATATTCGACAAACACGCAACCAAGCTGGACCATGGCGCAACCCTTCCGCCACGCCGCTCACAACGGCGAAATCAACACCATCAGCGCCAATCGCCGCTGGACAAAAGCCCGGGAAGAATCCACGCGCAAAAAATTAGCCGCCGCCGAATGGTTTCAAACGCTAGAAGATCGAGTAAGCGATTCCGCCAGCTTCGATAACGCCCTGGAAATGTCGTTACATCAAGGCTACAAAATCCCAGCAGCCATGCTGCGAATGGTTCCGCCAGCCTGGGAAACAAATCGCAATCTCCCCGCAGCCCTGCGCCAATTCCTACGCAACGAATCCATCAATCAAGAACCCTGGGACGGCCCAGCCGCTCTAGTCTTCACCGACGGCCGCTACGTAGGCGCAAAACTAGATCGCAACGGCCTGCGCCCGCTGCGTTACACCATCACAGCAGACGGCCTGGTAATCCTAGGCTCCGAAACAGGCCTGGTAGACCTAGCCCCAGTAGCGCAAGCATTCCTCTCGGTGCAAACCCGCCAGCGTCTAGGCCCCGGCGAAATGCTGGTGGTGGACACCGTCGCAAAAAAAGTCCTGACCGAACAAGAAATCGCCAAGCTGCTCGCAAATTCAAATGGCGCCGCAAACAAAATCAGCAGCGCCCGCCTAAAACGCGTCACCGCCCCATCGAAAGCAACTCCCGAACCACGTAAAGCCGCCGCCGCGCTAGGCTGGACTGAAGATCAATTCCGCCTACTCTTCGAATCTCTAGCCCTCGAAGCCAAAGAATCCGTCTGGAGCATGGGCGACGACGCCCCTCCCGCTTTCCTCTCCGCCATGCGCCGCCCCATCTGGGATTTCTGCAAGCAGCGCTTCGCGCAAGTAACAAATCCGCCCATCGATCCCCTGCGCGAAGGCCACGTAATGTCTCTCGAAGTCCATCTGGGCAAATCCACAACAATCGCCTCCCCGCTACTAGACGAAAGCCAGCTAGCCGCACTCGAGTCTCAGCATCAAGGTTCAGTAAAGCGAATAGACATCACCTACGAAGCAGCAGGAGGAGTAGAGCAAGCCAAAAGCGCGTTAGAAGAAATCCGCGAAGAAGCAGCAAAGTGCCGCGCGAATCCACCAGAAATAATCCTGCTAAGCGATCGCAAAGTAAGCGCGAGCAGAGCGGCGTTACCAGCCCTGCTCGCAGTAGCCGCAACTTGGAAGGCCCAAGTCCGCGCAGGCGCCTACGAAATCCCGCTAATAATCGAAACCGGCCAAGTAATCGAAACGCATCACCTAGCAATGCTAATCGCAGCAGGAGCCAGCGCCGTCCTACCATATCTAGCCCTAGAATTTTCCGGCAATCTGAAAGCCGGCGGACGCGCCCGCTATCGCGAAGCCGTAGAAACCGGCCTGCGCAAAGTCCTAGCCCGCATGGGCATCTGCACCATAGCCAGCTACAGAAACAGCCAGCTCTTCGAACTAGTAGGCCTCGAATGAAGAAGTCCGCGAAAGTTTCTTCGAAGATGCAGGCGCAGTACTAAGCGGCAAATCGCTGCAAGATTTATTGCAAGATGCCCTGGACCGCCACGAAGCCGCGTACTCACCGATCCCAAGCGCGCAAGATCTACACGACGACGGCCTCTACCGTTTCCGCCACGCCGGCGAACGCCACTCCAGCTCCCCGGCCCTAGTAAAAAGCATGCACCGCTACATAAAAGATCCCACGCCAGAAAATTATCAGGCCTATGAAGCGCTAGCCGAATCGCGCGAGCCGGTGGCCGTACGCGACCTGCTCGATTTCACCGCCACCGAAGCCATCCCGCTAGAAGAAGTAGAAAACGAATCCGAAATCCTTCGCCGCTTCAGCACCCAAGCCATGTCCCTCGGCGCGCTAAGCCCAGAAGCCCATCGCACTCTAGCCATAGCCATGAATCGCCTCGGCGCAAGAAGCAACACCGGCGAAGGCGGCGAAGATCCCGATGTGTACGAATCCGAGCCAGAAGCCGCCAATCGCGTCAAACAAGTAGCCTCCGCCAGATTCGGCGTAACCGCCGAATATCTAGTCCGCGCCGACGAACTAGAAATCAAAATGGCCCAAGGCTCGAAACCCGGCGAAGGCGGCCAACTCCCCGCCAAAAAAGTAACCCCGCTAATCGCCCGCCTGCGCCACGCCGTACCAGGCATGTCGCTAATCTCCCCGCCCCCGCATCACGATATCTACAGCATCGAAGATCTTAGAGCAACTAATCCACGATCTGCGCGCCGTAAATCCCCGCGCCAGAATCGGCGTAAAGCTAGTCTCCAATTCAGGTATCGGAATCATCGCCGCAGGAGTAGCAAAAGCAGGCGCGCAAGTAATCACCATTTCCGGCTTCGACGGCGGCACAGGCGCGTCGCCACTGACTTCAATAAAAAACACCGGCCTACCGTGGGAAGCAGGCCTAAGAAAAGTTCACACTACTCTTCTGCAAATGGGCTTCCGCGATCGTGTCCGCTTGCGCGTTGACGGCGGCTTCAAATTCGCCCGCGACGTAGTAATCGCCGCGCTACTAGGCGCCGACGAATTCGGCTTCGGCACATCATCGTTGTTAGCCATCGGCTGCGTAATGGCCCGCCAATGTCATCTCAACACCTGCCCGGTAGGCATAGCCACGCAAAATGAAAATCTCCGCGCCCGTTTTGCCGGCAATCCAGAAATGGTGATGAGCTTTTTCCGCGGTGTAGCCGAGGAAGTCCGCGAGCGCATGGCCGAGCTAGGAATAAGATCGCTAGCCGAAGCACAAGGCGCAGTTAGTCGCCTGCGCCCGCGCACCACATCGTTCAATCAGCGCCGTCGAACAACTCCTAGAGCCATCGCCAGAAACGAAAGCTGAATCAGCGCAACCGCCAGCCAATCTAATAAACTCAAAAGGCTCGCTAGAAACAGCCCTGGTCCAGGGCTACGAATTGCATTCCAGCTACCCACTCTCCTTCCCAATAGAGAATTCCGATCGCAGCATAGGCGCGAATCTAAGCGGCCACATCCTGCGCCACAAAAATTTAGCAAGCGCAACCGGTGAGCCAACTCAATTCGAATTCTACGGCGCAGCTGGCCAAAGCTTCGGCGCCTTCCTGATCAAGCCCCTAAGCTTCCATCTACACGGCGAAGCCAACGACTACGTAGGCAAAAGCCTAAGCGGCGGCGTCAATCGCAATAGAAGCAGGCCCAGAATCCTCGCAAAGAGGCGATCTCCTGGCAGGCAACACCACGCTCTACGGCGCCACCTCCGGCGAACTCTACATAGCAGGCCGCGCCGGCGAACGTTTCGCCGTAAGAAACAGCGGCGCCCTAGCCGTAGTAGAAGGCGTTGGCCAACACGGCTGCGAATACATGACCGCAGGCGTAGTAATAATTCTAGGCCCAGCAGGCATCAACCTAGCCTCAGGCATGACCGGCGGCCTAACCTACATCCAAAAAGAATTCGCCACAGAAGGAATCTACAGCGAAGAATTCGTAAGAGCAGCAAACCAAGGCGCGCTAGAGCCAGCAGAAGAAATCCGTCTAAGAGCCGCACTAAAACAACACGCCGCCCACACCAACAGCCCCCGAGCCAAGCAACTAATAGAATCAACAAGCCCGCTGCCACTGATAAGACTAGAGCCCATCCACCTACCGTGCCCCCTAGAAGAGACCTGGGCCCCAATCCAAGCCCGCTGGGAAAAACCCCCAGCAACAAAACGCCTAGGCCGCCAACTAAGACAAAATTGGATAGAACCAGCCCAAGAGCCAGTAGCCTGACCCGCATTTATCGCGGCCGAACCGTAGCCGAAGCTGTTTCTTCGTAGGGGCGCCGGCTCGCTGCGCCCGAGGTGAGCAAAGCGAACGAACGTGCCGTAGCCGTTGCCTTTCTCTTCGTAGGGGCGCCGCTCGCCGCGCCCGGTGTGAGCACAAGCGAACGAACCTCCCATCGCCGTTGCCGCTCTCTTCGTAGAGGCGGGGGTTCACCACCCGCCCGTATTGGCATTGGGTGTTCGGCCCCAAAAAACAAAACGCCGCACATTCGCGCAACAAAATCAAAAAATCTATGAGATAACGTCACCGTCAAAGCCCGAATCAAAAAAGGTGAACCAATGACCAATCCCAACCGACCCTTCCGAATAGGCATAGCCGGCCCAGTAGGCTCAGGCAAAACCGCGCTAGTAGATCGCCTAACCCAAGTCCTCTACCCAAAACACGCGGTAGCCGTAGTAACCAACGACATCTACACCAAAGAAGACGCCGAATTCCTAATCCGCCAAGGCACACTACCAGCCGCCAACATCCGCGGCGTAGAAACCGGCGCCTGCCCCCACTCAGCAATCCGCGAAGACGCCTCCATGAACCTGCAAGCCATAGCCGACCTGGAAAAAAGCCTGCCGGGTCTAGAACTAATCTTCGTAGAAAGCGGCGGCGACAATTTATCAGCAGCCTTCAGCCCCGAACTGGTAGATGTCTGGATCTACGTAATCGACGTAGCCGAAGGCGACAAAATCCCCCGCAAAGGCGGCCCAGGAATCACCCGTTCCGATCTCCTGGTAATCAACAAAATCGATCTAGCCCCCCACGTAGGCGCGTCTCTAGAAGTAATGGAGCGAGACACCCGCCGCATGCGAACCGACCGGCCATTTCTCTTCACAAATCTGAGAGACAAGGTAGGCCTGGATGAAATAGTGGAATGGGTCGAACATCGAAATCAATCAACCACGAGACACACACCCATCAGTCCTAGACGCCCACGCCCCCTACAAAGGAATCCCCCACTCGCACGAACCAGGCCAAGCCCACACCCACGATCATCATCACTAATCATGCAAAAAGAATCGCCGAATGCGAATCCACTCGACCTAGCCTATCTACAGCTTCTGCATTTAGCAGACAGCGCCTTCCCCATAGGCGCCCTATCCCATTCCTTCGGCCTGGAAACGCTCGTCGCAGCAAACCAACTAAGCCCGAAAACTCTAGAAATTTTCCTACAAGGCTATCTAGAAGAAGCCGGAGTAACAGAAGCAATCTTCTGCCGCGAAGCCGCAAAACTAGCCAGCGAATCGCAAGCAGAATTTCCGATCGCACACTGGCGCGAAATCAACGAAACTCTAGCAGCCCTAAAGCCCGCGCGCGAATCCCGCTCCGGCAGCGCATCCCTAGGACGCAATTTCCTACGCGCAGTCGCAGCCGTCAGCCGAAAATAAAATCCTGCGTCAAGCCCTCGAAGCCGCAGAAAATTTCCCAGCGCACACAATCGAACACAGCCCAGCATTCGGCCTAGCAGGCGGCGCTCTAAAATTCGACGAGAGACGAAATCGTCCTAGCCTACTTGCATCAATGGACGAGCCAACTCCGTATCAGCCTTCCAACGCCTATCCCCGCTAGGCCAAACCCAAGCCACGCAAATTCTCTGGAACCTTAAACCAGCCATGCTAGAAGCCGCCAACCGCAGCGCAAAATTATCGCCGGACAATCTCTCAAGTTTCACGCCCATGCTAGATTGGGGCGCCATGGAACACCCAGCTCTAACAACGCGTCTATTCATAAGTTGGCGAAAATCCTATTGATGGCTCTACTAAACGAAACCGCCGCAGCAATAAATTCCGCAACGACCCCGCGCGTAAACGCCAAGCTAAATCTAGAATTTGCATACGATCAAGCCAAGCAAAGCACAATCCTCCAAGAAATCTCCTCGAATCCTCCGCTAAAAGTAGTCCGCGCGTTCCAAATAGCAGATGGCGCAGCCCTGAGTTCCATTGCACAACGTCTCCGGCGGCCTGCTAGGCGACGATCGTCTAAAAATGTCAGTCCAAGTATCCGAAAACGCAAAAGTCCAAATCACCACCACCGGCGCCACGCGCATCTACCGAGCCCGCGAAACAGCAACCGCAGCAAAGCAACTAACCGAAATCACGTTAGCCGAAAACGCCTTCCTGGAATATTTGCCAGACCCAATCATCCCGTACGCAGGCGCCCGTTTCAGCCCAACAAACCACAATCCATCTGGCAAAAAACGCCGGACTATTCTGGTGGGAAATCCTGGCCCCGGGCAGAGAAGCCCACGGCGAACTCTTCGCCTACGACTCCGTCGAAATGAAAACAGACATTGACGCCGAAGGCCAAAAAATCGCCCGCGAGCGAATCCAACTCAATCCAAAAAAATATCCGCTAGACTCACCAGCAAGACTAGGCCCCTATCGCTACTGGGCCACGTTCTATATCTGCAAAGCGGGCCGAGACCCAGCCGAATGGCAAGCCCTGGAAAATAAATTGCGCGAAACCGCCAGCGAATTCCCCACGCCCAACGAAGCGCGCTGGGGCATCAGCACGCTACCAGCCCACGGCCTAGTCTGCCGCTGCCTATCCATGCGAGGCCGCGACGTACTCCAAGGCCTCCACCAACTCTGGCGCACCGCAAAGCAATCTCTCTACAACGCAGAAGCCATCCCTCCGCGCAAAGTAAATTAAGGAGCCCGCGAATGCACCTAACCCCCCGCGAACAGGAAAAACTAATGATCGTAGTAGCCGCCGACCTAGCCAGAAAACGTCAAGCCCGCGGCCTAAAACTAAACTACGTAGAAGCCATCTCCATCCTCTCCGCAGAAATCATGGAATCCGCCCGCGACGGCAAAACCGTCGCCGAAATCATGACCAGCGGCGCAAAAATCCTGAATCGCAGCGAAGTAATGGATGGCGTCCCAGAAATGATCCACGAAGTCCAGGTAGAAGCCACTTTCCCCGACGGCACCAAGCTAGTAACCGTCCACGATCCCATCCGCTAAAAGGAAACCAAAATGATCCCAGGCGAAATTTTCCTCGACGAATCGCAAGGCCCCATAATCGCCAATGAAAACCGCAAAACCCAGCGCCTCCTGGTCCGCAACACCGGCGACCGCCCCATCCAGGTCGGCAGCCACTATCATTTCTTCGAAACCAATCGCGCCCTCGCTTTCAATCGCGAAGCTGCCTACGGCCTACGCCTGAATATCCCAGCAGGCACAGCCGTCCGCTTCGAGCCCGGCGAAGAAAAAGAAGTAGAGCTAACCGATTACGCAGGCAAAAAATCAATCCACGGTTTCAATAATTGCTCGGCCGACGATCCCACCGGCGATCTAACCAACCCCGAAACTAAATCAACCGCCATAACGCGAGCCCGCAAAGAAAACTTCCAATTCACCAAGGAGCAATCCAAGTAATGTCCCTAATAATCCCCCGCCGCACCTACGCCGACCTCTACGGCCCCACCAAAGGCGATCGCCTCCGCCTGGCCGACACCAATCTAGTTAATCGAAATCGAAAAAGATTTCACCCATTACGGCGACGAAATCACTTTCGGCGGCGGCAAAGTAATCCGCGACGGCATGGGCCAAAACAGCACCGCCACCCGCGAATCAGAATCAGCAGCGCCCTAGATCTAGTAATCACCAATGCGGTAATCCTGGATCACTGGGGCATAGTAAAAGCCGACATCGGCATAAAAAACGGCCGCATCGTAAAGGATAGGCAAAGCCGGCAATCCAGACATCGATGGCAGGCGTAGATCCGGAGCTAATCGTCGGCGCCTCCACCGAAGTAATCGCCGCAGAAAATCAAATCGTCACCGCAGGCGGCATCGACAGCCACATCCACTTCATCTCCCCGCAACAAATCCAGGAATCCATCTCCAGCGGCATCACCACCATGATCGGCGGCGGCACCGGCCCAGCCACAGGCACAGCCGCGACCACCTGCACTCCGGGCGCCTGGAATCTAGCCCGCATGCTACAAGCCGCCGAAGCCTGGCCCGTAAATTTCGGCTTCCTGGCCAAAGGAAACTCCGCCGCCGAAGCTCCGCTAAACGAGCAAATCGAAGCCGGCGCCTGCGGCCTAAAACTCCACGAAGACTGGGGCACCACTCCAGCCACCATCGACGCCGCCCTAAAAGCCGCCGACCGTCACGACATCCAAGTAGCCATCCACACCGACACCATCAACGAAGCCGGCTTCCTCGAAACCACGGTAGCCGCAATAGCAGGCCGCACCATCCACACCTATCACACCGAAGGCGCCGGCGGCGGCCACGCCCCAGACATCATCGCGATTGCCCAATTCCAAAATGTTCTCCCGTCATCCACAAATCCTACGCGCCCCTACACCATCAACACAATCGCCGAACATCTAGACATGCTAATGGTCTGCCATCACCTAAATCCCCAAGTCCCCGAAGACGTAGCCTTCGCCGAAAGCCGCATCCGCCCAGAAACCATAGCCGCCGAAGACATCCTCCACGACCTAGGCGTAATCAGCATGATCAGCAGCGATTCCCAAGCCATGGGCCGCGCAGGCGAGGTCATTCTCCGCACCTGGCAAACCGCCCACAAAATGAAGCAGCAGCGCGGCCCGTTGCCAGAAGATTCCGAACGCAACGATAACCACCGCGTCAAGCGCTACGTAGCGAAATACACGATCAATCCAGCAATCACCCACGGCATGTCCGAAGAAATCGGCAGCATAGCCCCAGGCAAACTAGCCGACCTGGTTCTATGGAAGCCCCAATTCTTCGGCGTAAAGCCCGAACAAATAATCAAAGGAGGCTTCATAGCCTGGAGCGCCATGGGCGACCCCAACGCATCCATCCCCACTCCCCAACCAATCCTCTACCGCCCCATGTTCGGCAGCTTCGGCGGCGCCGTAGCAGCCACCAGCATAACGTTCCTATCCGCAGCCGCCCTATCCGCCCGCCTACCCCAAAAACTAGCCCTAAAAAAAATCACCCGCGCAGTAAAAAACTGCCGCAACATCACCAAAAAAGATCTAATCCACAACAACGCCACCCCCAAAATCGAGGTAGACCCAGAAACCTACGAAGTAAGGGTGGATGGCGCGTTAATTACCTGCGAACCAGCAAAAGATCTCCCACTAGCCCAACGATATTTCCTCTTCTAGCGCAACGGACGCTCGCGAAGTCCCCGCACTTCTCCTCCCGCCGTCATTCCGAACCGCACTCTGGTGAGGAATCCCTCTTCGCTTTCCGCACGTCGGACTCCCCGTCAAACTGCAAACTGTCTCAGGTGATAATCCACGTGAATCTGCAAGAGCTTGCCCCACTCCTTTAGCGTCATCTTGCCGAACATAGGATGCGGCTTCCAGGCGTCGGCAGTTTTCGAGGTCCAGTCAGCCTCTAAAATTGTCAGCAGTTGTGCCTTTTCGTGCGCGAACTCAAATCTCTGCGAATGTGGGATTTTGAAGCCTGCTGGAAGACGCAGGCCGACCGGTTGCTGCGGAAACCAATCGACGAGAATCCACTTAAAGAACGTCCGCGAAGTCAGGTAACTCTCGTCCGGGAGATCGTAGAAGCCCAGCGATCCTCCGCACGCCAGGTTGAGATGGTGAAGCATTTGGTCAACCTCCATGGTTCCCCACTGACGCGGAGAGTGAGGGGTCACACTCTCTACACGACGGCGAAACTCCTGCCGGTTCTCCTCAGTGAAGAAGAGATTGCCATCCACCTGCTTCACCCGGAAGGCCCGAGGAATGTAGCGGACAATTGCTACTCCTGACATCAAAAGGTTCCGGGTAAAGAGGGCGCGCAACAGGTTCATCGAGTGATTCTAATCGATCTTCGTAGACGACCTTCGTAGAGGCCGACGCTCAGGGATTGGTGCGCGAGCTCGTCTTCTAGTAGTCCGACCATTGGTTGAGCGCTTCCACCTTTTCTTTGGTGTAAGGCGGAAACAAGTGCTCGATGGCTACGTCGGGCGGAGATATCAGGACAGATTTGGCGTGCGTGAGGGAATCGTAGCCGTACTTCCCGTAATAGTTCCCGATGCCCGAGGTTCCCACTCCTCCGTACGGCATGGATTCAATGAACAGAAAAACATTGGTCTGGTTCACGGCGCCCCCGCCGAACGAAAGCGACTGCAACACGCGATCGATCGCCTGCTGATTTCGGCTGAACACGTAGCCGGCCAGCGGTTTGGGGAGCGACTTGATCTTTGTGAGCAGCTTTCCAAGGTCGGAGTAAGTGAGGATGGGCAGAAGCGGCCCGAAGACTTCGTCTTCCATAATTTTGTCGGACCAGGAAATGGGGTAGAGGATGGTCGGGTCGAGATAGCGGGCCGGAGCGTCGGACTTTCCGCCGTAAACGACCTTTTGGGGATCGATCAGCGACGCAAGCCTTTGGACCGCGGCGGGGCTGACGACGCGCGAGTAGTCCGAGTTGCTCTTGGGGTCCGCGCCGTAAAGCGCGACGACAGCCTTTTTACATTCGGCCACGAATTGCTCCGCGATGGACTCATGAACGACAGCGTAGCCCGGTGAAGTGCACCACTGCCCTCCCCAGGCCATTGCGCCCCAGACAATTTTCTTGGCGGCGTCCGGAATGTTCGCTGTCTCATCGACGATCGCCGGGTTCTGTCCTCCCAACTCAAGCAGCACGGGAGTGAGATTTTCGGCAGCCGCTCGCATCACTACTTTTCCCACACCCACGCTTCCGGTGAGAAATATGAAATCAAAGGGAAGGGACAGGAGTTTATTAACCACGTCCTTTCCACCAACGACAGCACTAAAAGCTTCCGGCTCGAAATACTTTGGGATCAATTCGAGAAGCAATTCGTCCGTCGCCGGCAGCGCTTCGGAGAGTTTCAACATGCAAGGGTTGCCCGCCGAAAGTGCACCCACCGCCGGACGCAACGAAAGCAGGAGCGGCCCATTGAACGGACAAATGATTAGCGTAACGCCGTAGGGCTCCCGGTACACCACTCCCTTGTGCCCCGATGCGGCGAGGAACTTTGGCAGCGGGGCTTCGACTGGCTTCATCCATTCCCTGAGCTGTGATTTCACGGATTCGGCGCTTGCAATGGACGCCGACACCTCAAAGACGTTCTCTTGGACGGCAGTCTTAAAGTCATTGCATGAGGCGTCGCTAAAACGTTTGTAGTTGTCCTTGAGCATACGAATAAGGCGATCGAGTTGGTCGATTCTCCACTCGTAAGTCTTCGTCGCGTCAGAAGCAAAGTATGTCTTCTGTTTGTTGAACAAATCTTCGGACCGAATCTCTTCGCTCGCAGGTTGGGCCATCGCTGCCTGAAATATCGCTGTCTTTGGTGCGGACGACATGGTCATCTCCTTCGCGTTTTCCGCGCTTCGGTTATTTCCACAGGTTCATTCGTTTCACGCGAGCAACTTCCTGCGAAAACGGAATGCTTCACTTCGGCTGGCTAGTCTGGTTATTGCTGTTCTTTGTGACCAGCACCATGCGAAAGCGCGCCTTACCGGCCATCATCTTGGCGTAGGCAGCAGCTGCCTGATCGAGAGGAACGGTCTCGATCATCGCAGACACGCCGCTCAGCGCGCTGAAACGAAGCGTTGCGTCACCAGTTGCCGGGTTTCCCGTCAGCGAGCCAGCCACCTTGCGCTCTCCGAATATGAGATCCATGCCGGTGATCTCGATCGGCTCCGGTCCGACGCCGACATCGACGGTGGCACCCCCGGGACGCAAGCCCTTGAAGGTAGTGGCGACAGTGGTGCCCCCGGAAGCCGTTATCAGAATGACTTTGGCGCCGCCGAGCGCCTGAAGCGCTGCGGCGGGATCGTTCGCTGCGCTGTCAATGTAGTGGTGAGCCCCGAGCTTCTTCGCCAACTCCGCCGATTCGCTGCCGCGCCCAATCGCGGCGACCTCGAATCCCATGCGCCTCGCATACTGCACGCCCAGATGGCCGAGGCCGCCGATGCCGAGAACGGCGACAAGTTCACCAGCTTTTGCCGGTGCGTTTCGCAGCGCGTTGAATGTCGTGAGACCCGCACACAGAAGTGGTGCCGCATCAGCCGACGAAATGCTGTCAGGAATGGACATGAGTCCGCTCGCTTTTGCGAGCATCACTTCGGCATATCCGCCGTCGTGATGAATGCCGGTATATTCCTGGTTCCGGCAATTCACGAGATCGCCACTTCGACAAAACTCGCAATATCCGCAAGCGCCGCCAAGAAACCCCACTCCTACGCGTTGGCCAACCGCCCAGCCCTGCACACCGGAGCCAAGAGCATCGATCCGCCCTACCGCTTCATGCCCGGGAACGCGCGGCCATTCGATGGGAAACAAACCTTCCACAGTGCCGGCATCGGAATGGCAAACTCCGCACGCCTCGACGCGGATGCGCACCTGACCAGCCGCGGGCTCGGTAATCGTCCGCTCGACAACACGGAAAACGTTCGGCGCCGACACTTCTACTGCCTTATACGTGCTTCCCATTTTCATTCTCCCAGGGAGCTTGTCCCTTTACTTCGCGAACGCGTCTCCGAACATCGGGTTGCCGCTCTTGGACTGTTCCTTCGTTGCTTCGTCTTGAATCACATCCCAGTGTTCCACCAGAATTCCGTCCTTCAACCGCACCACGTCCGCGACGATCCAGTTCACGGGAAGACCAATCCCCGAGAATCGGCCGTGGAGAATTACGAAGTCTCCGTCGGCAACCACGGCTCCGGGCTCGTACTTAAGTGTTGGCGGCGAGCTCTTGACTAGCCAAAGCAGCCCATCGCGGCCCGGTGGAATGTGGGCGCTGTGCTGAATGTAGTTTGGCGACCAAAGTCGCTCCGCAGCCTTGTAATCGCGCTTGTTGAAAAGAGTCTCGAAGGCCTCCAGCACGATTGCTTTGTTCTGTTCTGGCGTGGTGCTGCTCATTGTTTCGCCCTCATTTGTAAAATAACCATTCACATCCAGCGCGTTAGATTACGCTCATACTCTAATGATTGCAAGAGCTGCTGCTTTTCCTCGTGTGACATCTAGCCTTTTAACAAAGGGCACGCCCGCGACATAGTGGCGCCGCGGCGAAGATATAGGAGTATGCTCATACTCCTATTGCATGCGAGAGTCGGAAGACCGGATGTGGGCCGGGGATACCCGTGTAGCCTTTTGCGCCGTACACTAAGCGATATGCCGAGGAAAACAAAAACTCACACCCACGCCAAGATCCTGAAAGTCGCGGCCAGGAGGTTCCGCGAACTCGGCCTCGACGGTATCGGGGTCGCCGATGTGATGAAACAGGCCGGCGTAACCGTGGGAGCTTTCTACAAGCACTTCAAATCCCGCGACGAGCTGGTGGTCGAGGCGCTAGGCACGGCCTTCAAAGATCTCGACGCCTGGGAGAAGCACGCCGAAACGCTGCCTCAGCTGCTCGAGAACTACCTCACCGAAGCGCACCGTGATGACCCTGGAGCAGGTTGTGCCATCGGAGCATTGCTGGGAGACATGAGCCGCGCGAGCAACCCGGCAAAGACGGTTTACACCGCCCGCATCAAGCACAACTTGGCGGTTACCGCTGGCCTGCTGCCACCCGGAGAGAATGCCGAGAAACGCGGCCGCGCATTGCTCATCCTCAGCAGTCTACTGGGGGCGATCAATCTCTCTCGGGCCGTCTCTGACCCCATTCTGTCGCGCGAAATTCTCGACCAAGTCCGCCGGCAGCTCGTCGATCTAACCGCGGGAAATGCATTACCAAAACGCGGCGCGGTCTCGAAGCAACAGGAGCGGAAGTAATCCACCTCGCAAGATTCCGCCACTCCCTCACGAACCACGGCTGCTTCAAATCCGCAAATTCAGCCAAATGTAGAAATCGAAGAACAATTCCGAAAAGCCCCACCAAACGCGCCCACCCTACTACGTATTAATACGGATGACGGAATCGCCATCCCCATGCTAGCGTCGATAGGTTTCGCTCATGAACGGCGCAGCCCAAATTCGACGCTGTAGCGGCGCACCTAGCGCTAACCACTTACGCTTCCGCCCATCTTTCCCTCAGCCCCCACCCGCCCGCCGCATAAATCTGAAAAATTCTAATCGGGAATCACGACGATTGGAAATCCACGTAACCCACAGAAAACAAACGAGCGGCCAACGTTCTAATCGGGAATTTAACGCACTTTTTCAACCCGGGTCTGGGCTGTCCGTCTCTGCGATTGCCGGGAAATCGACTCAGCCAGGCGAAATAACGGCTCCGGGCTGATGATTCAGCCCGGCAATATAAAAAGATCCGTTCTAATCGGGAAAAAAGCACTGTGTAAGGGGGCGGGTTCACGACGCCCCCGGTTGGCCCTGGGTTTTGGGCTTATTACGCCGGACGATCCGAAAACCCAATGCCACACCCGGAGTACGCCTGGGAGGGCGCTCCCCTACGGCCGAACGGCAACGGCAACGCGAAGAAACGGGGAAAATCGAAATCGCCACCCCCCAATATTGTTGC
Source organism: uncultured Acidobacteriota bacterium (assembly GCA_963831955.1). GTDB lineage: Bacteria > Acidobacteriota > Terriglobia > Acidiferrales > UBA7541 > Palsa-147. The sequence goes on from CAWHSG010000001.1 coordinate 428,338, forward strand.
GATTAAAACGGAGGCCGATCGTTTGTTTTGTATGACTTGCGGAAGATTCTAATCGCACCATGTTGCGATTAGAAAAGTTGCGAAGCGAATGAAAATCGAAATGAAGGGAGGATTGAACCAACGACAACGGCGAAGGAAACGCCCACTTCAACTTCGGGGCCGAAAAGCGGACGGGTCCGCATGACCGGAATTCATTCGCCCCGTAATCTTTTCGCATGAGCAAACTGGGTTGGGCGGAACCGGCGGCCCGACTGTGCGCTAAGCTCGAAGGAAATGGAATCTGGGGCCCATTCCTCTCGAACGCTGTCCGTGTCGGTGGTCGCGCCGTGGCTCGCGATCGGCGTTGCATTTGCGGTGGTCGCGCTGATTTTGCCGCGCGGACATTCGCAAGCCACTTTCGGCGATATTTTCCTGTGCCTGCTGCCGTTGCTGGCCAACGCGGCGCTGCTGGCAAACGCGGGGACGCCTTACCGCCGCACGAATTCATTCTGGATTTTGATGGCGGCGGGTTGCGGCCTTTGGCTGGTGGGTTCGTTGATCTGGACTTACACCGAGCTCGTTCTCGGGCATCCTTCGGGCTACACGTACCTGGGAAACATCGCGTATTTTCTGCATCCGGTGCCGTTCATGGCGGCGCTGGCGCTGCAACCGCACGCGCGCGGCCTGCGCGAGACGTTGCGCTACGGCATCATCGATCTCTCGCTGCTGGCGACCACCTGGATTTACGTGTACGCGTTCTCGACGCTGCCGTGGATTTACGTGGCGCCCAATCCGCAGCTTTACCTGATTCGCGGATGGCAGGCTTACATTGGCGAAAATATTGTTTATATCTGCGGCCTGATCTTCCTGCTGTTTCAGACGCGCAGCGCCTGGCGAAAAATCTACGGGCACTTACTCGGGATTGCCGTTGTCCACGCGGCCGGATTTCTGGTGATCGCCTGGGCTTCGCTGGCGGGATCGTATTCTTCGGGCAGCATTTACGATCTTGCGTACGTGATCACGTTTCTGTGGCTCGGCATGCTGGGGACAATGGCGCGGCGCATGAAACTGGCGCCGGATCAAAATGCGCATTGGGAAGAATTTGGGCGCCATTGGCCGCAATGGCTGGCGATTGCCGGAGTGCTTTTCATTCCGTTTCTCGCGGGCTGGAGCATATTTCTGAGCCGGGCGCCCTCGGCGGTGCGCGAGTTTCGATTGATGCTCACGCTCGTAGCGTTAATGGTGGGCATGGGACTGGTATTTTTCCGCCAGCAGCTCATCAATCAGGAACGCCAACGGCTGGTGAAATCGCTCCAAAATTCGCTCGATAATTTGAAGCGGCTGCAGAGCCAATTCGTGCAATCGGAAAAGCTCGCATCGCTCGGGCAGCTTGCCGCGGGGGCGGCACACGAAATCAATAATCCGCTGACCGCGATTCTGGGCTACTCGGACTTGCTGGTGGATGAGGAATCAGCGGGGCCGCGCGCGCGCAGCCTGGCGGAGAAGATTCGCGAGCAGGCGCGGCGCACGCGAGAGCTGGTGACCAATCTACTCAGCTTCGCGCGGCAGGTGCCGGCGGAAAAACAACTGCTCGATTTGACGGCGACGCTGAATGGCGCGATCCAGCTCCGCACGCTCGATCTGCGCAGCAAAAATATTCGCATCGAAGTGCAGAATCGCGGAATTTTGCCGGCCGTCCGCGGCGACCCGAATCAATTGCTGCAAGTTTTCTTCCAGATGATCAGCAATGCGGTGGACGCGATGGAGTCAACCGGCGGAGGCGTGCTTACCGTGCGCACCGAACGCGAACGCGCCAACGTGCTGATCGAATTTTCTGATACCGGCCCGGGACTCGCGGAACCCGAGCGCGTTTTCGATCCGTTCTACACGACGAAGCCGGTGGGCAAAGGCTCGGGCCTGGGCCTGAGTATTTGCTACGGCATCATTCAGGAGCATGGCGGCTCGATTACCGGATTCAATCGCGTGGATGGCGGGGCCACATTTCGGATCGAATTGCCGGCGGTGCTGGCGCTGCTTCCGCAACTCGCCGCGGCCACTTCGTCCGCCGGCCAACGACGCTGATCGTTTCCTCTTGTGCTACATTTAAGCGCTCATGCCCGCGCCGGCAATCGCCACAGAAAATCTCACGCGCCGATTCGGCCAGCTTCTTGCCGTGGACCACGTCAATTTGAGCGTGGCGCCCGGGCAATTTTTTGGATTTCTCGGCCCCAACGGCGCCGGAAAATCCACCACCATCAAAATGCTCACCGGCCTGCTCGCTCCAAGCGAAGGCCGCATTACGATTCTCGGTACCGACCTGGTGGCCGATCCAGTAACGGTGAAACGGCAAATCGGCGTGGTTCCCGAAGGACTGGCGCTTTTCGGCCGTCTCACCGGGGCCGAATATTTGAATTTTGTCGGGCGGATGTACGGGCTCGATCGCAAAACGGCCGCACAGCGCGCCGCCGAGCTGCTCGATTTCATGCAGCTCAGCGACCGGCCGAAGGCGTTGGTCACCGATTATTCGCACGGCATGCAGAAAAAGCTGGCGATGGCTGCGGCAGTGATTCACGGCCCGAAGATATTATTTCTCGATGAACCGTTCGAAGGCGTGGACGCGATCGCCTCGGGCACGCTGAAAGCGATGCTGCAGCGCATGATCGCGCATGGGGCGACGATTTTTCTCACGTCGCACGTGCTCGAAATCGTCGAGCGTCTGTGCAGCCACATCGCCATCATTCATCAAGGCCGCCTTGTGGCGCAGGGCTCGATCGATGAATTGCGCAGCGGCGTGGAAGCGCGCGTGGCAGGCGCCGGCAGCGCCGACGGCGACGCCGCAGCCGCCGCGAGACCGCGCGAAAAGCTGACGCTCGAACAAATTTTCCTCGAGATTGTCGGCGGTGCGCGGCTTACCGGCCAGGAACTCACATGGCTGGCGTAAACCCGCTTCCCTCTGAGCTCGCCGATCGCTCGCGCGGCCCAAGAAGCATTGATCTTTTTTCCGCGGTGGCCGAATTGCGCTGGCGGCTACTGGTCAATTCTCTGCGCACCATTCGCGGACGCCTCGAGCTGGTCTCGCGCATCTTTGTGGGATTTTCCGTAACGATGTTGGCGCTGGGCGGCGCCGTTTTTCTCGCTCCTCTGGCTTATATTTCGATTGCGCAGGACCATCCCGACTATCTGGCCATCGCGCTGTGGATCATTTTCGCGTTCTGGCAGCTTTATCCGGTTTTAGGCGCGCTGGCCTCGGTGCCGTTTGAATTTGCGACGCTGCTGCGTTTTCCGATGACGTTCTCCACATTCTGGTGGCTCGCCTTTTTTTACGGCGTCGTCGATCCAGTCTGCCTGGTGAGCCTTCTTTGGCTCGCGGCAATCCTTTTGGGAATCGGCGTGGCATCGCCTGCACTTCTGCCCGGGGCGGCACTCGCGTTGCTCGGTTTCGCGCTGATCAATTTGTTTCTCTCGCGGGCTGTTTATTTATGGCTCGAGCGATGGCTGGCGCAACGCAAAGCGCGCGAAATCTTGGGCCTCGTCTTCCTGTTCCTGGTTGTGGGAGTCCAATTCATCACTCCGGTGGCGATGCGCTTGCAAAAACATCAGGCCGGCGCATTTCGCTCGCTCACTTCCATCGCGGATGTGGCGCGATATCTTCCGCCAGGTCTGGCGAGCTTTTCACTGCAGCAATTTCATCAGGGAAAGATGCTGGAAGGGCTGTACCTTTGCGCGGGTCTCGCGGCTTATACGCTGCTGCTAGCCGCACTGGTGAACCGTCGTCTACGCGCGCAATTCTTAGGCGAAAATCTCAGCGAAGCAGCGGCTCCCGTTGCGGTGCGCGCCGGCGAAAAATTGCACGAGGGCTGGGATCTGCGCGGCTTTTCGGGACCTATCGCGGCAATCTTCGAGAAGGAGACGCGTTATCTTTTGCGCAGCGGCCCGGTGCTGTTCATGTTCGTGATGCCGATCGTGATCCTGGTGCTGTTCCGGCTGAATCCGGCCATGTCCGGCGGGGGCCACGGCGTCCTGAAGAATTTGCCGGATTGGGCATTTCCGGTCGGCTCGGCTTACGCGCTTTTGATGCTCACCAACATCGTTTACAATTCTTTCGGCTCCGATGGCAGCGGGCTGCAATTTTTTCTGATCGCGCCGGTGTCATTGCGCGACGTGCTGTTTGCGAAGAATATTTCGCACACCGCGGTGCTCGTCATCAATACGGCGCTCGTTTTCGTGGCCACCAGTTTTCTTTATAGTCCACCACGACTCGATATCGTCTTCGTCACTTTGGCCGCTCTGCTTTTCGCGTTGCCGCTGAATCTCTCCGCCGGAAATCTCATGTCGGTGTATTCGCCGAAGCGCTACGATCTCGCTGCGTTTGGCCGCCAACGCGCCACCTCCGCGACGGCATTCGTCGGCATGCTCGTGCAGGCGCTGGTTGTGGGAATTTCGTTCCTGGTTATTTTTGAGGCCTACCGTTTCGGCCGGCTGTGGCTCGCAGGTGTCGCGTTTTTTCCTCTCGCTGCGATTTCGTTTCTGGTTTATTGGGTAATTCTCAACAAGGCCGCGCGAGCCGCCGTGGATCGCCGCGAAGTGCTGGTTGCCGAAATCTGCCGGGTGTCCGCCGATGCGACGGCCAGTGGCCGCGCGTCCTGAACTCATCGCTGAAGGAGTAGCCGCATGAAGCGAAAGCCGCTCGCAATTACCGTGGCTGTGGCAGGACTTTTGGCGCTGACTTGCGCGTTGTGCGTGCGAGCGCAATCCGCTGCGGAGTCTCGCATTGCGGGCGACATGCAGAGCGACCTGCACGAGTTTTCCGAAACGCCGGCAATTTCCGGATACGAACAGGAACTCGGTGCGAGAATTGCCAGGGAACTCTCAGCATTTTCGCCGCAGACCGACAACATCGGCGACGTGACCATCACGATTGGCAGCGGCGCACCGAATCGCCTTATCGTTGCGGCGCTCGACGAGCCTGGATTCGTCGTCAGCGATGTCACCGAAGATGGCTATCTGCGGCTGCAACGCCTTCCGCAGAACGGCGTGATCCCGATTTTCGAAGAACTCTACGCCGCGCAACCTGTGCGCGTGCGAACCGCGCAAGGTAAATGGATCGACGGCGTCGTCGCCGGGCTATCGGTGCACTTGCAGCCGGGCCGCACGGATACGCCGAAAATGAGCGACATCGAAAATATGTATGTTGATATCGGCGCCGCTTCCGCCGAAGAAGCGCGCCGCGCGGGTGTGGATAATCTCAGTCCGGTCGCCATAACCCGTGAAGCACGAGAGATGGACCATCACTGGGCCGCGGCGGCGATCGGCGATCGCGCTGGAGCCGCCGCGCTCGTCGACTCCTTGCGCGAAATCGATCCGGCGAAGGTGAAAGGCACGCTGACGGTCGCTTTCGTTGTCCAGCAATGGACCGGAGCGCGCGGCCTGCAGCGCGTTCTCGAGCGCGCGAAGTTCGACGAGATGCTTTATGTCGGCCGGCTAACGGCAGGTGGCGTTGTTCCTGGAATGCAAACCGTCCGCCGTGCGCCGCGACAGGAGATGGGCAGCGGCGTGTTGATCGGTCTAACGCAAGTCGGCGAAACGGTCGTGGATTTTCCCGCCGAGATCAAGCAGATCGCTGAACTGCATCACATTCCCGTCGCCGCGGACTACTCCGCGCCGCTGCTTCCCCAAAGTTATTTGCCGGCGTCTGCATTGCCTGGCCGCTGGGCGCACATCGGCATCGCCACGGCGTGGCCCTCGACACCGGCGGAAATGATCGACCAGCACGATCTTTCGCTGCTCGCGGAGCTACTGGCCGAGTACGAGGACGCAAGATCCTCGTGGAAAAGCGCCGCCGACAGAATACCCGCCGATAACGCGGCGAAGCCGGCCACCGGCGCCCAGAAAATCGAGGTGCTTCTCAAAGAGCTGGTCGAAACCTACGGCGTGAGCGGCCACGAAGGGGCCGTTCGCCAAGAAATTCAGCGCGAGCTTCCGCCGTGGGCGAAAACTGAGACAGACGAAGATGGGAATTTGATTCTGCATCTCGGTGCGCAATCCGCGAAAGGGCCGCGCATCTTGGTCGTCGCGCACATGGATGAAATCGGATTTGAAATTACCGGCATCGGCAAAGATGGGCATCTTGATGCGGCGTGGAAAGGCGGCGGGGACGTCAGCTTCTATGCCGGGCATCCCGCGATCGTGCATTCCGATAGTGGCGCGAGCCATGCGGCCGTCGTTGAATTGCCGGGTGCCTGGGATCAAGCTGGCTTCCAGTGGCCGAAGGACCGCGACGCCGCGGTGCGCGTGGACGTTGGCGCTCGCAGCGCTGAGGAAGCCGCAAAGATTGGCGTGAAAATCGGCGACTGGGTCACCATCCCGAAGGAATATCGCCCGCTGCTCGGCACGCGCGCCAATGGACGCGCCTTCGACGATCGAGTGGGCGATGCCGCGCTGGTTTCCGCCGTCTGGGCGCTCGGGCATCCGCTTGAAAATCGCGATGTGACTTTCGTGTGGTCCACGCGCGAAGAGCTCGGGCTGAATGGCGCCGCCGGTGTGGCGAAACGCCTCGCCGCGGAAGGCCGCGTTCCCGATTACGTTTTCGCCGTGGATACTTTCGTTAGCTCGGATTCGCCGCTCGAATCGAAGCGCTTCGCCGACGCACCCATCGGCAAGGGCTTCGTAATTCGCGCCGTGGATAATTCCAATATCGTTCCCACCGCGCTCGTAGAAAAAGTGATCCAACTAGCCGCTGCCAACAAAATTCCTGTGCAATTCGGCGCCACAGGCGGCGGCAACGACGGCTCAGCCTTCACGCGCTACGGCTCGGTGGATATCGCGCTCGGTTGGCCGCTGCGCTATTCACATTCCCCGGCCGAAGTAATCGACACGAGAGACGCCGAGGCGCTATCAAAAATAATCGCGGCAATAGCAAAATCCTGGTAGGGGAGGGCCTTCAAGCCCAAATTGCCGCGCACCGAAATGTACGACAGATTCTCCCGGTTCTCGACCCCGTCGTTTGGATCGTAGTTTTATGCGGCCACGCTTGCATCAACTCACTGAATACTCGCGATGCCCGTCGTCACGCCATTTGTCACCACAGTGGCCGTAAGAGCCGGCGGGGACGCCAGCGGTACCAAATCGCCGTTCGCCCCTTTCTAGAATCGTGACACAATCAAAAGGCCGCCGGCGATTGCTGCCGCGTCTTCCAAAAGAGCGATTACTAAATCTGGAACCTTCAGAGCCTTCACCAGGTTCGCGCGAATTTTATTTCCTGCGAACGCGCCGGCGAGGGCGCCAGCCACTCCTACGACGGCGCCGAGCAGCACCGATTGAGCTCCAGCTACGGAGACGCAGGCGCCGCAAAGTGCGCCAGAAACGATGCGGAGGACCAGCCCTCGAGGTTTTAGGCGGCTGGGCGTTGACGGGAGTTTGTCCATTACCAATTCGAACAGCGCGAGAAGAACGAAAATGACGACGGCGGCTGTGGAGCCCATGAAGGCGAAGAACGTTTTGTGAAGACTCAGCCAATTGCGGTGAGCGCCCCATGCCACGGAGGCCGGCGCGGTAAAAGTGCGCAAACCGGCGACGCCGCCAATCAGAAAAGCGAAAAGCAATGCTTGGGCAGGGCTCATGAAAGAATTCCTCCACAATTCATTTCGATCCAGGCACCGAAACGGCACATCGTAACCCTGTTCCGCCCGCACTAGAATGATTTTCCGCCGCGTCGCGCGGCTTCGCATTGGCGTCGTTGCAATTCCTCACACCGCCCTTTGATATAATCGCGCTCCGTGACTACCCCAGCCTTCAAAACACCGCGGCATATTGTGATCGAGGGGCCCATCCGCGTCGGGAAATCGACGCTGGCGAAAGCCCTCGCGGAGAGCCTGCATGCGCGGCGCGTCTTCGATTGTGAAGATAATCCATTCCTCGCCGATTTTTACGCGGAGAAGCCCGGCTCGGCCTTCAGCTCGCAGATGTATTTCCTGATCGAGCGATTCAGGCGCTTGAATGAACTGACCCTGGAGGAAAATCCAGCGCCGGTGGTCAGCGATTTCCTTTTTGAGAAGGATAAAATTTTCGCGTACATCAATCTCAATAACGAAGAGCTCAAACTTTACGAACGCTATTACGAGATTTTTGCGCCTTCGGTTCCCGCGCCCGATCTGGTGATCTATCTGCAAGCAAAGCCCGAAGTACTGCTCAAGCGCGTTTCAAAGCGCGGCGTGCCCGCCGAGAGCGATATTTCACCTGAATATCTGGAAGCCGTTTCGCAGGCCTACGAGCATTTTTTCTTCCGTTACTCGGTTTCGAATCTGTTGGTGGTGGATACCTCGGAAATCGATTTTGTGGAACGCAATCAGGATCTTCAGGAATTGTTGCGGCGGGTGCGTTTGCCGGTGAAGGGGACGCAGTATTTTCTTCCATTGGGGCCGACCTAAGCTCGTTTGATCCCAGGCACAGCCAGAGTTTCTTCAGTGGCCAATGAGTCTGCGTGAAAACTAGAAAAACAAAACCTCAGCGGCTAAAGCCGAATTGGTTGAGCGGCATTTGCGGCATGACTGAAGTCATGCCCTGACAAAACAAAGAACGGAAAATGCAGATCCCTCATCCCCGACGGGGATTCGGGATGACAGGGCGCGGATCGATCGCATTTGGCTAGGCTTCGTAGCCTGGCGGCGGTTTGAATCCGCCGATTTCTTGCGCCAGGAGTTCGGCAAAATGAATCGGCGTGGCATCCTCCCAGTAAGGGCCCATGATTTGGATTCCGACGGGCAGGCCATCGGGAGTCAGGCCGATCGGCGCGGCGGTGGCCGGACAGCCCGTGAGCGTTGCGGGCGCGATCCAGTTCAGCAGGTCCATATAGTGGCGCGGACCGGCTGAGGTGGCGATGGTGCGTTGATCTTGCGGCTCGCTGTGATCGTGCGGAAATGCCGGCGTGAACCCGACGGGCGATAGGAAAACATCCACATCGTTGAAATAATTTTGCCAGAGCGCGCGGAAACCGAGACACTGGAAATTTTGGCGTTGCCAGGCGGCGAAAGGCGCCATGCCGGGGAGCGGCTCGGCGTTCGGCAACGCCTCGTTGGCTTTTCTTTGCGATTCCTGTTGCTCAAGCGTCGAAACGCTGAAGAGAAACGCGAACAGAAGGAATTTGTAATTCGCGAGCAGCGCTTGGATATTTAGATCGGCGGGCCAACCGGGCTTGAGTTGAACGCCGGCGCGATCCAGGCTTGCGATTGTTTTCTCGAGCAGCGTTTTCATTTCCGGCGTGGGCGGCGCGATGGGATCGTCGATCACGTATCCCACGCGAAAATTCTTCAGGCTCGTGGCACGCGGCGCGGGCAATTCCCACTTCCAGGCTTTGGCGTCGTAGCCGGCGGGGCCGCCAAGTATTTTAAGCGCGGCGAGAAGATCGCCGGCGCTGCGAGCGAACGGGCCCGGCGTCGCGAGAAGCGAATCGAGCCCGGGATTGTCGCGCACGCCGCCGGGAAGTTGGCCGATCGAGCTGACTAGATTGAGCGTGGACTTGTGGCCGAAGATGCCGCAGAAATGCGAGGGCACGCGAATCGAGCCGCCAATATCGCCGCCGACGCTCAGATAGCCGAGGCCCGCCGCGAGAGAAGCCGCCGTGCCGCCGGAAGATCCTCCCGGAGTGCGCTTCAAATCCCAGGGATTATTTGTGGTGCCATAAATCGGATTGTAAGACTGCCAGTCGGCCAGGCCCACCGGCACATTCGTCGCGCCGAGAAGAATCGCGCCGGCGCCGCGCAGGCGCGCTACCGCATCGCAGTCCGCGGACGCTTTCGAATCCTTGAATGCGCGAATGCCCCAAGTGGCCGGATGTCCGGCGACTCCGAAACTCTCCTTCACGTTGACCGGAACGCCATGAAAGACGCCCAGTGATTTGCCACTGGCTTGCGCTTCGTCGGCTTTTTTGGCCTGAGTGATAGCGTCTTCGCGAAGTTGGAAAACGTAGGCGTTGAGCTGCGGATTATAGCGATCGATGCGCGCGAACATGCGCTCGGTGAGTTCGAGCGAGGATATTTGTTTTTTGCGGATGGCTTCCGCGGCTTGCAGTGCCGACGCGAAATCCAGATCTTGCGATGGAGACGGCTTTGCAGCGATTGGTTGTGACATTGGTGCGATGCCTTTGGAAGCGGGATTGATGGCCCCTGCGATTGTATTCGGAATCGCGCCGGCGGCAAGCGCGAGCGAAGCTTGAGTTAGAAAGTCGCGTCGCTTCATCGGCGAAAATCGTAAATGGTGCACGCCTCAAGTGCAAGTCCCGTCCGGCACGGAACGAATTCGTAGCGGTGCCCTTTAGGGCAGCATCTGAGCATGAAGATGCCCGGCCTGAAGAGTCTGTGTGAAGACTCGATGCCCCAGATTTAGTTTGCGTAATCGATCATGAGCTCTCAGGTTTCTTGCGCCTTCCGTGGATCAGCGCTTCGCGCGGCGCTTCTTGCTGTGCCACAGACGCGTCAGATTGTAGGCGGTGGCCGCCAGCGCCCACTCCACCGCTACCTGCGGCAGGCCGCGTCGCGCGAATGCGCGCCTCCCTCGCTGCGCTTTCAGTATTCCGATCACCGGTTCGACGATCGCTTTCCTGCGGCGGTAAATTCTCTGTCCCGCGGGATCGCGCAGCTTACGCCTCATGCGGCGATGCGCCGGATCGCTCGCTCGCGTCCGCAGCCGTCCTCCGCGATTCAACCAGCGCGCCAAATTCGAATCTGGAACGTAGGCGTCGATTTTTTTCTGCTCCAGTGCTTTCACCGTATCGATCGAGAAAAATCCGCTGTCGGCACTCACCCGTCTGGGTTTTCGGCGGCACTGCCGCCGCACCTCGGCCACCATCGGCAGCAACGCTTGGTTGTCGGTGGTCTCCTGCGTCACGCGCTGCGCCAAAATCAAATGATCTTCGCTCACCGCCAGCGTGGCCGTGTAGCCCAACTTGAATCCGCCGCGCTCCTTCAAAAATCGGCTGTCCGCATCGGTGCGCGACAGCTTCTTCAAACCCGATTTCCGCAGCCGCTCGAGCCGTTCGGGAATCGCGGCCAGCTGCTCTTCCAGCCGTTCCATCACCGCCTCGCCCACATCCATTCCCGCGCCCTCATTCGGATCGTCCCGATCGCATTGCTTCTGCCAGCGGCGGATCGCTCGCCGCGTGCGCGCCCGCTGATCCCGCAACTTCTGCTCCGTGTCGATGCGATCCCGCGAAGCGTTCGCCGCGATGCGCGTCGAATCAATGGCCACATGCCCGAGCTTCCCCATTTTTGCTTTCCGCGCCACTTCCACCACTTGCGTGAACAGATCGTTCAATCCTCGCGCGTGCCGGCGGCGAAAGTCATTCAATGTCCAGTGATCCGGTGTCGCGCCGGCCGCCAAGTAGCGGAACGCCAAATCCTCGCGAAGGCGCTGCTCCAGACGCCGCGAACTGGTCACGCCCAACGCATAGGCATACAACCACACCGCCACCAGCGACTCCGGCGCGTACGCCGGCCCGCCCTCCACGCCGTACTCCTCGCGGAATGCGCTCAGGTTCAACTTCGCCAGCACCTTGCGGATGTAAAAGCACAGATGCTTCGGCCCTAGCACATCGCGAACGCTCGGCGGCAACAAATACGCCTGGTCCGGGTGGTACTCCAAAAATTTAGCCATCGCGTCTCCTCTCCCGTGCAGTATAAGAGACGCGTCAAATCGAGTTCTCACACAGACTCTGAAGCCCGCCGCTACGAAGCCTCGGCGAGCCGCTCCTCTTGACGGTTGACAGGGGGTATAAGACACTTGTCAACGATTTAGGGGACCGGCGTCTAGGAGGAGGATTTTTTTTTGGGCAAGCCTACGGATTTGGTGCAAGGGACTGTGGATCTTTTGATTTTGAAAACGGTGGCGTTCGAGCCGGGACATGGCTGGGCCATCGCGCAGCGGATTCGGCAGGTGTCGAAGAACGTGCTGCAAGTGAATCAAGGCGCGCTCTATCCGGCGCTGCACCGACTCGAGCAGCAAGGATGGATTCGCGCGGAGTGGGGCGAATCGGAAAATAACCGCCGCGCAAAATTTTATTCGCTGACCCGCGCGGGGCGCAAATATCTACAGCGCGAAGAGGCGAACTGGGAGCGGCTGTCGGCGGCGATCGGACTGGTATTGAAGACCACGTGAGTGAGGAGGCCGGCGATGCGCTGGATCGATAAGTTGAAGCTGCGCGTTCGATCGCTTTTCCGGAGAAAGGACGTGGACTCCGAGCTGAACGAAGAATTGCAGTTTCATGTTCGCCGGCAGATGGACGCGAATATTGCCGCAGGGATGACGCCGGTGGAGGCGCGGCGGGCGGCCCTGCTGGAATTTGGCAGCGTGGCACGATTGACGGAGGAATGCCGCGACGAGCGCCGCGTGAATTGGATTCAGGATTTAGGGCAGGACATCGGATACGGGCTGCGCATGCTGCGGAAGAATCCGGGATTCACGGCGGTGGCGATTCTGACACTGGCGCTCGGCATCGGCGCGAATACTGCGATTTTCAGCGTGCTCGACGCGGTCATTCTGCGTCCGCTGCCTTATCCATCGGCAAATCGATTGCTGCTGCTTTGGACGGACTTCACGAGTGCGGGCCAGGCGCGCGTGCCATTTTCGGGGCCAGACATGGCGGACGTGCGCACACGCTCGCGTTTGCTGCAAGACGTGGGCGGAATTTGGGTGGGCAGGGCCGCGCTGACAGGCGTCGGCGAGCCGGAGCAGATCAAGCTGGGATCCGTAACCGAAAATTTTCTGACAATTGTAGGCGTGCTTCCAGCGCTCGGGCGGATGTTCGTGGGGCAGGATGCAGTGCACGGCGCAGCGCCGACGGTGATTTTGAGCGACGGGCTGTGGAGGCGGCGATTTGGTGCGAATCCGGAAATCGTGGGGCAAACGGTAAAACTGGATGGAGAAGGCGCAACGGTGGTCGGCGTGATGCCGGAAAATTTCCGATTAATGTTTCCGCGCGATGCGAGTGTGCCGGCGGACGTGCAGGTTTGGACGCCGTTTCGCCGCGACGTAGCGCACGATCCCCGGGACCTGAATTTTCTGCACGTGCTGGCGCGGCTGCGTCCGGAGGCGACCATCGGTGCGGCGCGCGAGGAAATGCATGCAATCGCGGCGCAATTGCGCAAGGAATACGTGGTGGATTCGAAGCAGGGCGAGGAATTCGAGGCCGAGCCGCTGCAAAAGGAAACGACCCGCGAGATCACGCCGGCGCTCATGGCGCTATTCGGCGGAGTGGGGCTCGTGCTGCTGATCGCGTGTGCGAACGTGGCGAATTTACTGATGTCGCGGGCGGGATCGCGGCGGCGGGAAGTGGCGCTGCGATCGGTGCTGGGAGCGACGCGCGGGCGATTGTTCCGGCAATTGTTGACCGAAAGTTTGCTGCTTTCGTTTATCGGCGGCGCGGTGGGCATCGCTTTCGGATGGTGGTGGACGCGAGGATTGCTGGCGCTGCGGCCGACGTCGCTGGTGGTGGTGGAATCGGCGGGGCTGAATTTTACGGTGCTGGCGTATGCGTTCGCGATTTCGCTGGCGGCGGGAATTCTCTTCGGGCTGGCCCCGGCGGCAGAAGCAGCGCGCATCAATTTGATCGAGACGCTCAAGTCTGGCGGCAGCGGCGCTGGCTTTCGCAAAGGATGGCTGCGATCGTTTCTGGTGGCGAGCGAAGTGGCGCTGGGATTCGTGCTGCTGGTGGGCTCGGCGTTGTTGATACGCACATTCTTGCGGCTGATCGGCGTGAATCCGGGATTCAGCGGCGGGCACGTTCTGACGCTGCAGATTGCGCCGGGATGGACGCGCTATCCGAGCGATGCCACGCACGCGCAATTTTTCGAGCAATTGCGGAAGAGAATCGCGGCGCTACCCGGAGTTGAGGCCGTGGGAGGCGCGAGCCATTTGCCGTTCGACGATTATCCGAACTGGTACAGCTACTACTGGCCTGAAGGCGCGCCGCCGCAGGCGCAGCAGAGCGTGATGGCGGATCATTTTGCGACCACCCCCGGCTTTTTTGCAGCCATGGGAATTCCGATGGTCGCAGGGCGCGATTTGACGGATGCGGACGATGCTTCGCGGATCCGAGTTGTCGTGGTGGATGACGTGTTGGCACAACGCACTTGGCCAGGCGAAAGCGCTCTGGGGAAGAAACTTTACGTGGAGACGATCAAGGACGGAGATTTCGCGCCGGGCGCGGCGGAGGTGATTGGCGTGGTGAAGCATGTTCGCTACGCGCGCCTCACTGATGAGGGACGGCCGCAGATCTACGTGGCGTATTCGCAGAATGTGCGGGAGCAGGTTGCTTTTGCGGTGCGCACGGCGGCGGAACCGACGTCGCTGGCAGGCGCGATCCGTGTGGAATTGGAGAAGATGGATAAGGATGTGCCCATGGCGAAAGTGCGCGTGATGGATGATTACCTGCGCGACGCACGAGCGGCCACGCGATTCACGACGTTGCTCGCCGGCGCGCTGGCGGGATTGGCGTTGGCGCTTGCCGCAATCGGAATTTATGGCGTCACCGCCTATTCTGTAGGCCAACGCCGCAGCGAAATCGGAATTCGCATGGCCATGGGAGCGCAGCGCGCCGATATTTTGAAGCTAGTCATCGGCGAAGGCATGGCGTGGATCGCCGGCGGCCTCGCGCTCGGCGCCGCGCTCTCTGTTCTGCTGATTCCAGCGCTATCAAGCCTTCTATTCGGTGTGCGCCCGACAGACGGAGTCACATTCGCTGCCGTGGCGATATTCTTAGCCGTGGTTGGAATCCTGGCCTGCTATATTCCCGCTCGCCGGGCGTTGCGCACTGATCCGATCGTCGTCCTGCGCTACGAATAGATTGCGGCGTTTCATCCGCCCCTGAACGGATGAAGGTTCGGATCGCGTAGCGCGGGCAGCCTACCGCCGTTTTTTGACTTTCCTCGGCGATACCGGAGGGTCTGTTGTACAGACCGGTCAGGCGCAATCACCTTATAAGACCCTCCCCTACAAGTGCTTCTCTGGGTGTGCTAGACTACTTTGGCAAGAGCATCTTGCGTTGCTCCTGCCATATTTCCTCTACTGGATAAACTATGTCTGGACATTCTAAGTGGGCCACTATCAAGCACAAGAAGGCCGCCACGGATGCGAAGCGCGGCAAAGCCTTCACCAAAGTGATTCGTGAATTGACTATTGCGGCACGCGTCGGTGGCGCCGATCCTGATTCGAACCCGCGTCTGCGCACGGCGATTCTCTCCGCGAAGGCTGAGAACATGCCCAATGACAATATCGAGCGGGCGGTGCTTCGCGGCACTGGTCAGCTCGAGGGCGAGCTTCTTGAAGAAGCTATGTTCGAAGGTTACGGTCCCGGCGGCGTGGGAATGTTGGTCGCGGTGGTGACGAATAATCGCAATCGCACCGTCGGCGAGCTGCGGCATTTGATGGCCAAGAATGGCGGAAACATGGCGGAATCCGGCGCCGTGGGCTGGATGTTCGCGCGCAAGGGCGACATCATGGTCGCCAAAGAAGCTGCCGACGAAGATAAAATGTTGGGAATCGTGCTCGATGCCGGCGCGGAAGATTTGCGCGACGATGGCTCGGCTTGGGAAGTGACAACGCCGCCTGAGGCCCTGGACAAAGTTCGCGACGCTTTGACCACCGCGGGCATCACGCCTACTTCCGCGGAAGTTTCCTGGGTGCCGCAGAATTACGTAAAGCTGGCTGGGCAGCAGGCGCAGCAGATGATCCGGCTGATCGAAGCGCTTGAAGAACTCGACGACGTGCAGCACGTTTACGCGAACTTCGATGTGGATGAATCCGAGATTCAGGCGGCAGTGGCGAGTTAGCTTCGATCGAGTTTGATCGCCGAAGATGCCGGGCTGAAGCCCGCCGCTACGTTCCCCTTGCCGCAATCGTGGCAACTTCCTCAAAAATCGCTGGCCCTGGCGCAATTTTCGCACGTAAACTTGTGCCCGTCGTGATTCCTACGGACACCAACGGCGCAATCCGAAAAATTTGCGTGCTGGGCGTGGACCCTGCCGTCGCGGGCGCCACCGGCTACGGCGTGATCGAGCTGGAGCGCGGCGTCGCGCGGATGTTGCGTTACGGCGCGCTGAAAATGCCGGCGCGCGTAAGCTATTCGGCGCGCTTGTGCGAAATTCACCGGCTGATCGCGGCGCTGGTGCAGGAATTTTCGCCGGATGCCGTGGCGGTGGAATCGGTTTTCACCGCGTTGAATATGAACACGGCGCTCAAGCTGGCCGAAGTGCGCGGCGTGGTGTTGCTGGCCGCGGCGCTGGCGGGCGTGCCGTCGCGCAGCTATTCGCCACGCGAAGTGAAATCGCGAATCGCGGGCTACGGCGCGGCATCGAAACAGCAGATGCAGCAAATGGTAGGCATGCAACTGGGGATGCGCGAGACGCCGGAGCCCGAGGATGCGGCCGATGCATTGGCGGTAGCGTTGTGCCACGCACACGCAGCGGTGGCCGAGGCGCGCGTCGCAGTGGCAACGGGGCGTCGCGGCGGCATTGCGGCGGGAATCGCGCCGAGCGTGGGAATGCGCAGCCAATCGCGCGTGGCGCGTATTGTATCGGTGAGATGATTTCCTCGGATTTGCAAACTCGAATTTCCCGAATCTCGATCCCGTTTGTGCTGGCTGCAGCGCTTTTGTTTGTGGCGCTGGCGGCGAGCGCATCGATTTCCGGCGCGGGTGATGTTCCTACCGTCACTTTCCGCAAAGTTTTCAAGCAGAGCTTCCCGGAATTCGTTGAGATCAAGGTGAGCGAAAACGGCCAGGCCACCTACGACATTCGCCAGCTCGATGAACAAGCCAGCCCGCAGCCATTTGCCGTGAG
Source organism: uncultured Acidobacteriota bacterium (assembly GCA_963831955.1). GTDB lineage: Bacteria > Acidobacteriota > Terriglobia > Acidiferrales > UBA7541 > Palsa-147. The sequence goes on from CAWHSG010000001.1 coordinate 445,143, forward strand.
CCGGCCGCTGGTGGATAAGATTTTCCAGCTCGCCGCGCAACTTCATCACTTCGACGGGCCAAGCCTGGATATTCATCGCAAAATCGCCAATCTCGGCGAGAAAACGTTCCGCTACGAAAAAGGCAGCGAGGTCCACGAGACAACCTTCAATTACACGCTCGATGCCAGCGCCACGCAATTGCTCGATCTATTCGAAGGCCTGGGCCGCGAGCAAACCGATCTGAATAATCTCGAGCGCGCCATGCGTTACGATCGTCTCGGAGTGAACGATGCGGTCCTGCGCCTCGAAACGGATTACAACAATAAATTGATTCCCGAGCCCGAGCGCCTGCTCGCCTTGCTGGATCAATTAGCCGCCGATGAGAAGTATCTCGATATAGCCCGCCAAAAAGCCCGCACGTTAGCCGGCCGCATACGGAACCCGCGGTAATGCGTCGTCGCGGGGTTTTTCGCGATGCGGCGCGGACGAATTCCCGGTTTACATCACGATCGCGCCGGCGTAACCCACTGTCCAATCGTAATCGCCGCTGACTTCGGCGGATGTCGCGTATGCCACGATTTCGGCTTGCGTGGCGCCTAACGCGCGCATCGCTGTCATCATCACCACGGCCGGGCCATAACCGCACATGGAAATTTCCTTTGCGCGGATTACTTCGTGCAGCCCTTTTGGGTCGAGGGCCGCGATCTTATCTAACGCGAAGCGGTCTTTGACGCGCGTGATGGCGTCGCTTTCGTAATGATTCATGTCGGAACTTGTAAGGATCAGGAACGACTCTTTTTGCGCGGCGTGAACTTTTGCGATCGCGTTGCCCAATCGATCGAAGATATCGAACCGTTCGGTGCCAAGAACGATGGGCACGAATCTAAAATCGCCGGCGAGCCGCTGCAGAAAAGGAAGCTGCACTTCAAGCGCATGCTCGGTTTCGTGCGCCACCGCATCTTCGCGCAGCAGCGGAAAAGCCTGCTTCAGTTCGGCGGCCAGCGCAGAATCGATCTGCGCGTCACCCAACGGCGTGCGCCAGGAACGATCCGAAAGTATGGCCAGTGACTCGCCATGAGGAAAATGCCGCGGGCCCAGCATCAGAATGCGCCGCGGAATTTCCAGAGCACGATAAACCTTGCCAGCCACGCCGCCCGAGTACATATAGCCGGCGTGGGGCACCAAACACGCGCGCGCTTTGACCTTCTCCCCAGTGCCTGCGGTAAATTTATCAATCTCGCGGCGAAGCTCCTCCGGATCGGAAGGATAAAAACGGCCGGCAACGGCGGGGGAACGCGGATCAATCATGGAAGTGAATTCTTCGAGGCATCCATGCGAGCCGCAAACGACTAGCTGAGGAGAAACGGCCTGCGGCTTTAGTGCTCAGTTCGATTTCGAAGGGCGGCCGCGGATCATCAACGCCTCGTCCTTGCCCGGCTCATGCTGAATTCTCACTTCGTCGCCGCGCTGGAAGCCGCCTTCAGCGCGCACTTTCTCCATGACCTCCGCCATTTTCGTGCTGAAAGTGAAAGTATGCACGATCATGGGATGATCGAACTCGCGCACCACCATCGAATCTTGATTCACATGGATCACTTGCGCTCTCAGCCAGACGGGCTTGGTCTTCAGCGGCTTCGACGCGACGGTGCCCATCGGGTCCATTTGCGCGTGCGCGGCAGGCGGGGCAGCCACCCCGGCGAGAAACACAAATCCGGAGGCGGCGAATTGCAACAGCGCGATGCGGGGAGCGCGCATGCCGCTATTCGTCCAGCGAAATTTTCAACGACCGCAGAAATTTAATGTCCTGCGCCGTGATTTCAAAACGCGTCTCGTCATCATCGTCATCTTCGCGCAGAATTTCATCATCCACGCGGATGCGCAACGATTCGAGAAATTGGCGGTCCTGAACGGTCATGCGTGCGCCTTCGGAATCGCGCCGGGCGAGACCGATGGTGGCGTCGAGCTTCAGGATGATGTCGTAACCCGCCGAGCGCACACCCGAAATTGCCTCGGTGATCCGGTCGGATTCCGAGACGGTATCGTTAATGGCGTGGCCCAATTCGCGAAGCAGATTCTTTAGCCGGTCATCAAGCTGCAAGGTGGTCACCTCCAACTGCGAGTGACTTCTAACCCGATTCTATGGCGACGCCAGCCCGCGCACAAGTGCGGAATAATACAGTTTCGTGAAGAAAGTACCTGCCCGGCCGCACAGCCCAGGGCCAGCACTGTTGGTAGTACCCGGACTGGAATTGCCCAAATCACATGGCAAAAGAGCGTAGGAGCGCCGCGGGTTTTGTAGCGCTGGCGTCCCCGCCGGCTCTTACGACCATCGTCGTCGGCGAGGGCTGCGAATTCCGGCGGATTACATAGTTTAATTGATCGCCTTGTTCGAATTGTGTGGCCCGCCGGTGATTATTGCCCGTGGCGAGAATTGTGGTAGTAAGAGCCGGCAGGGACGCCAGCGGTACGAACCCCCCAATTCGCGATAAGATGTCCTCATGGGATTGGACTGGATTGCAGCGGCCTGGAAAGCGGCGGGCGTGGTATTGCGCGCCTGGTGGCGCGTGGCCCGGCAACTTTTCCATGAAATGACCGGCGCATTATTCGCACTCTTTGCCGTCTCCGGCGTCCTAGCGGCCTGGCGGCAATGGACCCACGCGCGAATCCCGTGGCTGCTGGGCCTGACCGTTTTCTACTCGTTGATGATGGCAATTTTCGCCGTCACTTCCTTCCGCAACTCGCGGCGCGTTCGCTGATGGCCAACGATTCCAAAAAGCCGTCACTCACCGAAGAGCAAAAATTAAAAGAGAAGAAAGCTGCGACCACCACCGGTCTGCCCATGCCGGTGCTCTCGACCAGCGAAGATCTGGCCGATTGGAATTTCGAACGGGATCTCGGTTTCCCCGGCGAGTATCCCTTCACGCGCGGCGTTTATCCCACCATGTACCGCGGCCGCCTTTGGACCATGCGGCAATACGCCGGCTTCGGCACCGCCGCAGAATCGAATGCGCGCTATCGCTATCTGCTGGAACGCGGACAGAATGGCCTTTCAGTAGCCTTCGATCTGCCCACACAAATGGGCATGGACTCCGATCATCCCCTCGCCCTCGGCGAAGTCGGAAAAGTCGGCGTGGCCATCGATTCGCTCGATGATATGCAGACGCTCTTCAACGGCATTCCGCTCGATCGCGTTTCCACTTCGATGACCATCAACTCGACCGGGGCGATACTGTTGGCTCTCTACGTAGCAGTAGCGAAGCAGCAAGGCGCAAATCTGCGCCGCCTTTCGGGCACGGTGCAGAACGACATTTTGAAGGAATACATCGCGCGCGGAACATACATTTATCCTGTGCGCCCGGCGATGCGCATCGTCACCGATATTTTTGCCTGGAGCCGCAAAGAAATTCCCAATTGGAATCCGATTTCAATTTCGGGCTACCACATTCGCGAGGCCGGCTCGACGGACGTGCAGGAAGTAGCATTCACGCTAGCAGACGGCATCGCATATGTGGAAGCAGCGCTAGCGGCCGGCTTGGCCGTAGATGATTTCGCGCCGCAGCTATCGTTCTTCTTCAACGCGCACAACGAATTCCTCGCCCAAGTAGCGAAATTCCGCGCTGCACGGCGTCTCTGGGCGCTCCTGATGAAAGAAAGATTCGGCGCGAAGGATCCGCGCTCGATGATGCTGCGATTCCACGCGCAAACGGCCGGCTCATCACTCACCGCCCAACAACCGGAAAATAATATCGTGCGAGTAGCAATCCAAGCGCTGAGCGCGGTCCTGGGTGGCTGCCAATCGCTACACGCCAACGGCCTCGATGAAGCCCTCGCGCTGCCCACCGAAGAAGCGGCCGTGCTGGCATTGCGCACGCAGCAAATCATCGCGCACGAAAGCGGCGTCACCAATACCGCCGATCCATTTGCAGGATCCTACGCGATCGAATCGCTCACCAACGAAATCGAAGAAGGCGCGCGCGCCTACATCGCAAAAATCGACGCCCTCGGCGGCCTGTTCCGCGCGATCGAGACGGGTTTCGTGCAGCAGGAGATTCAAAAGGCGGCTTACGACTATCAAAAGGCGGTCGAGAGCGGCGAGCAGGTCGTGGTCGGGGTGAATCGCTTCACCGCCAAGGAAGAAAAGTCGCTGCCTACGCTTCAAATCGACCCGGCCATCGAGCAGGAGCAGGTAGCCCGCCTGAAAGCCGTGCGCGCCCGCCGCGACAATGCCAAAACAAATGCCGCTCTCGCCGAAGTCGAGCGCCGCGCACGCGAAACCGCGAATCTGATGCCCGCAATCCTCACCGCCGTCGAGGCCCATGCCACCGTTGGCGAAATCTCCGATTCACTGCGCCGCGCATTTGGGGAATATCAGGAAACAGTCGTAATCTAGATGGCGCGCGGGTACCCCCTCGCAATCGAGATACCGCGAACGCAGAAACTGCGCGCAGTTCGAAAGCTCAAATGAAATTGATCCTGGCATCAGCTTCCCCGCGGCGAGCGGAAATCATGCGCTCGGCCGGTTTCGTTTTCGAAACGATTCCGGCTGACGTGGACGAAACGCGCAAAGGCGGCGAAGCCCCTGCAGATTACGTGCGGCGCCTGGCCAATGCGAAAGCACGAACGGCCGCAAAAAAAATCGCCGGTATCGAAGTGACGAAAACGACCATCGTCGTCGGCGCCGATACGGTGGTCGTCCTCGAAGGCGAAATTCTCGGCAAGCCCTCCGGCGAAGCGGAAGCCCGCGCCATGCTGCATCGCCTCGCCGGCCGCTCGCACGAGGTTCACACCGGCATGGCTCTGCTGCGGTTACCCGATGGCGCCGCGCGAATTCTCGAGGAAGTCACGCTCGTCGATTTTGCCCCGATGACGCAGCGCGAAATCGACGACTATGTCGCCACCGGCGAGCCCTCCGGCAAAGCCGGCGGCTACGCCATCCAGGGTCTCGGCGGCAGATTCGTTCGGCGCATAAGCGGCTCCTATTTCAATGTGATGGGCTTGCCAGTAGCAAGGCTCTACGAAGAGCTGCTGGCGATGGGCGTAGAAGCAGACGCGCTGTCGCCGAGCGCTGTGAAGGATACCTACACACTCTGGAATGAACGCCCGGGAAATTTGTAGCACAGCCACTCTTGGCTGTGTGGGATTTAGGTAAATGGCTGGACGCGGAGTGGAACCTTACAAAAAACCACAGCCAGGAGTGGCTGTGCTACAAAAACCTCTCCAGTCGGCCGCAGTGAAAATGAACTTCAGGCCTTCTGTTCGGGCGCCGGTGGCGGCGGAGCATTCGTAGCGGTAGTCGTGGTGTTCGAAGGCGGCGTATTCGTCGGCGGCTGATCGCCCCGCATGCCTTCTTTGAACTCGCGGATGCCTTGGCCAAGTCCCTTCATCACTTCAGGGATTTTTCTTCCGCCAAATAGGATCACCACAATCAACAGCAGAATTAGTATGTGCGGCAGACTGAATTCCATGCCTACTCCTCGCGACGCCCCGAAAGACAGCTCCATACCCCCAAGCTTCCGGAGTGACGTTCGCTAACTAGAGTATAACACGGTCGTCCCCGACGCGCCGCGTGACGCGCTCCCGGTCCAGGAACTCCAGCAGTGGGATGGCGTATTTGCGGGTGACGCCGGTGAGATCCTTAAAAGCCCCGATGGGAAGCTGAGCGCCCTTAGTTTTCTTATAGTTAGCGACCATTTCGCGCAGCCGCGCGACGGCGCTGTGGTGGAACACCAGGTCGGCGGCGATTTTCACCAGCGTTTTTTCGCGCAGCAAAATCTGCAAAATTTTCTGCGCGCGCTGTTTTTCCACTGGCAGCTTGCCGAGCACTTCTTCAAAACGGGGGACGGCCAGCCCGGCCCGATCGAATTCCGCGGCGATTAATTCCTTCGCGCGCGCTTCTTCGGGCAGCAGCGCGATTTCGCGCCCGGCGCTCTGCACCAGATCGCCGGCGAAAGTTATCGTCCGCGCAGCCGTCAGTTTCGCGAGCGCAGCCCGGAATATTTCAGGTTTCGCGCCGGTGAGTCCGCGAAGATCCTCTTTCGGGATGCCTACAACGAGCGGGTTGACGCGATGAAATTTCTCGAGTTCCAGGCGGATTCGCGGCACGAGCGCGTCAACCGCCGCTGCTGGCATCACCGTGAGCGGATCCTCTTCGAGAATCGCAAGCGTGCCCTTGGCCGTCAGACGCTCGATGGCCTCGCGAGCTTCGGCTTCGAGCCAGCCAGTACGTGCAATGAGCCGCGCGAGCGAAAGTCCGCGAGGTTCGGCGGCAGCCAGCATCGCGACGATGGCATCTTTGTCGCCGCGCTCTAGCGTCGCGAGGAGCGGCAACACGTTCGCGTCCTTCCGGCGATGAAGCGTCGCCAGAGGATCGAGCACCGCCCCGCCGCCAATCGTAGCCACCGGCGAAAAGCGGCGAATGATGAAGCGATCACCGGGCAATGCGAGAACCGGCGCGCGCAGCCGCAACTGTGCGAACGCGCTCTGGCCGGGCGCAAGCTTTTCGCCTTCGAGCAGCGCAACTTCGGCGATTGTCTCGATGGTGCCGTGATGGAAATGAACGCGCGAGCGATTTTTCAGCGGCGGCGCCGAAGGCAGCAATTCAAGCCGCGCATCGAGGCGCTTGGTCGGAAGAAATTTGCCGGGCGCAGCCAGCGCCATGCCGCGATGCAATTCTTCCAGCTCGATTCCGGCGAGATTTACGGCCGTCCGCTGGCCCGCGACGGCCTGCGCCACAGCCGCGCCGCCCGAATGCAAACCGCGCACGCGCACGCGCCGCTGCTGCGGAAAAATCTCAACTTCGTCCTCACTGCGCACCGAACCCGAAACGAGCGTGCCGGTAACCACAGTCCCGAAGCCTTTCATCACGAATGCGCGATCGATGGGCAAGCGAAAATGGCGAGTCGAATCTTTGCCCGGCGCGGCTTGCGCGGCACGCTCAAGCGCAACCTTCAGCGCATCAAGCCCCGCCCCGGTCTTCGCACTCACTTCAATAATTGGCGCGCCCTCGAGAAACGACCCGCGCACCAAATCTTCCACTTCCAATTTGGCCAGCCCGCGAACATCCGGCTCGGCAAGATCGGATTTCGTAAGCGCGATCACCCCGCTGCGTATTCCCAGCAGCCGGCAAATATCGAAATGCTCGCGCGTCTGCGGCTTCACGCTTTCATCCGCGGCCACCACGAGCAGCACAAGATCGATTCCGCCCGCGCCCGCCAGCATATTGCGCACAAACCGCTCGTGCCCCGGCACATCCACAAATCCAATGCGAATCTCGCCCAGATTCAGAAACGCGAATCCAATATCAACGGTGATCCCGCGCCGCTTTTCTTCCTCAAGCCGGTCCGGATGCGTGCCGGTGAGCGCGGCTACGAGCGCAGATTTTCCGTGATCGATATGCCCAGCGGTTCCTACGATGACGTGTTTCATGGATGGTTTCGTAGCGGCGCCCTTTAGGGCGGCATCTTCGCCTTACGTATGCGTACCACCACGGCGATTCATGAACGCGATCGCGCCAACGCCTAATAAGATGCTGCCCTAAAGGGCACCGCTACGAACGCAAAACCTACTGCGCTTTTTCTTGCAGCGGCGTGGCTGTTGTCGAGCCCTTGTAGATTGGCTTGCCCAGCTTCGCGATCCACAGCCCCGAATTAATGTCGTTGATATAGATGTAGCCGTTCGAAGGCTGCGCACCCCAAGTCAGCGGCATATTCACGCGATAGCCATTCGGATCGCCGGTCCAAAAGCGCGCAATCTCGCGCCCCTGCCGGTAGAGATCTCCGCGCAATTCGCCGGAAATATCGACCACGCGCCCACCGCCGCCGTAATCGCCGAGAAAAAGCTTGTCGTCATCGCACCAGAAATTGTGCGTGCCGCCTTCCGGCACCTCGTAGAACGCGACTTCCTTGGGATGCTCGATATCCGAAACATCCATCACGTGCGTAACCGCGCGCGTCGGCACGCGATCTTTGCTGACGATATTGAAAAATCCCGGCAGCACTTCATCGCCCACAAAAAGATAATTCTTCCAACGAAACACGCTGTGCGTCCCCGAGAGCCAATTATCGCCATACAGCGCGTAATGATTGAATTTATATTGGCTGATCACCTGCGGATGCTCCGGGCTACCGCCTTTCATTCCGTTGCCCACATCAAGAATCACCAAGCCATCGCGCCAATAAGCAAGGTACGCGATGCCATCCTTGATCCACAAATCGTGCAGATAACGCCCGCTCGATTGCGGACCTTCAGGCCCCATCACCATGGTGGCCCGCGCATTCGGCACTTCGAATCGCGCCACTTCCTTCGGATGTTTCAGATCGGCGAAGTCAATCACGCGCAACGAGCCGGTAGCATCGTCGGTGATGTACGCGTAGTGCTTATCAATGAACGCGCTATGCACGCCGCCAGTCACCGTCTCGGTGTATTCCGAGGCGATTTGAATTTTCCCCGGCGTCGAGAGATCGAGAATCGCGATTCCATTCTTGCGATTCGAAGCGCCTTCGCGCGAAATCACGCCGGCCTTTTCGTCGGGCGTGGTGCTGACGTCATTCACCAGCCGCGCGTCCACTTTGAGCATGTCGAGCTGCTTGGGCTTCGAGGGATCGGAAACGTCGTAGAGAAACACACGGTCGGCAATCGTCGAAAGATAAACGTGATTGTTGATCACCCATTCTTCGGCGGCTTGCAACGGCTTGCCGTCGTCGTCTTTGGGCTGCACGTGCGCCACATATTCGATAGCGCGTTCCGCATTGCGCGGCGCCACATTGATCGAAGCCGAAGCCGCGTGCGAACCAACTTGCGCAGTAATCACATAAAGCCCAGGCCGCGCAGCAACAAACCCGCCATCCCAGTACGCAGTTCCGGCCGGACCGCTCACCGACCAACGCGCCGCAAGATCCTTCACCGGCTTTCCGCCAGCATCGCGCGCTGCGGCTTCGAAATGCACCACGTCGCCCGTCTTCGCGCTCGCCGTTCCAGGTTCCACCGAAAGCCGCCGCACGGAATCGGCCACCACGCGAACCTCGGCATCCGCGGTGACTTTGTCGCAGGAAGCCTGAATCTTCGCGCTACCCGGCGCGACCGCCGTCACCAATCCTGCTTCATCCACCTTGGCGATGTTGGGCGTCAGCGATTTCCAGGAATACTGCGCATTGGGCTGCGGAATTCCGTCGGCGGTATAAGCGGTGATCGGAAGCGCGATCGCTCCACCCACCGCCAGCGCACCTGTCGGCGCCATAATTTCAAGTCGTGCGACCGGATCGCTGGCAACCATCACCTTCGCAAACCCAACTTGCTCCCCAAAAACCGCGCCAACGGTAATTTCCCCGGGGCTGGTGAAATGGACGACGCCATTCACGTCCGCAATCGCCGCGTCAAATGGCGCCGCGAACCATACGGTAGGCTTCATATCCAGCACGTTGCCAGCAGCGTCCTTGGCCACCGCTTTGAATTGAAGTTGATCGCCGAGTTGCGCGTTTCCAGTCTTTGGCGTGACCTCTACGCTGGCGGCCTTGGGCCCTTTCTGCTCCTCGGGCTTTTTTTCCTGATCCTGGGCCCGGGATACCGCCGCAGATAGCAGCGCGGCGAATAGTAAGCCGAGCGTTGCGACGCCAAATTTCCGAGTCCTTCCTTGGCGAAAATTCATTCTCCTATTCTCCTGTCGAATCGGGCGTCCTGAGCCGCGCGCACTTCTAAGGCTGGCTCGGCGCCATCTTCCAGAAATCCACTCCCGCGGCCTGCTCGCCCACATCGAGCGATGCCAGGCTTTTGTACGACGTGAGATCCATCACTTCCACCGTGCCGGGTTCAGCGCCGATCCCCTCTTCGGTAATAAAAACGTAGCGATTGTCGGGCGTCACCACGGCTCCGTGAACGACTTTGCGCTTCGTCGGCGTGCGCGCAAGTTCCTTGCCCGATTGCGGATCGAAAAACGAAACGGATTGCCCGCGCTTGTTCGTGCCGATTAGCCGGCCGTCTTTGGTCATCGCAAGGTTATAGACGCCCGTGCCCGCCGGAAAGCGTTTAATCAACGACCACTTTTCCACATCCACGGCCACAATCTCGCTCGATTTATTGCAAGCCACATAAATCACGCCGCCGTCATTCGAAGGCTGCGCCCAAGTCGGCGTGCAAGTCGCATTCATCGGATGCTTGGAGTCGTGCGCGGCGAGCGGCGGTGACATGCCCATCTCTTTCCCGGCCGAAACCATAAAGTAGCGCGAAAGTCGCAGCGTATTCGTGTCAATTTCCGCCAGCATATCGTCCATCATGCAAACGGAATAGTGTTTGGTGCCTTGCGGGTTCAAGCGCGACCCATGCGGCATCGTGCAGGTAGTGATGCGCTTCACCTCCACCATCGCATCGGTAGTCACCACCGAAATCGAAGAGGGCACCATATCGCCGTGAAAATTAGCATTAGCGACATAAATAAACCGCCCGCTCTTCGAAATATCCACAGTCGCAGGAAAAAGCCCCAGCGGCGCAAAACGTTCCACTTCATCGGTGCCGGTATTCAATTTCCAAACCGAGCCATAAGGCCGCCCATGCGCCACCGAAACATAAAGAAACTCGCGGTCCGGCGAAATGGCGATCCCATGCGGCCCATTAATATCCGCAGGCATCAACCCAATATGAATTTCATGATCCAGTTTCAGCGAAGGCGCATCGCCAGGATGAAAACGCACGCGCTCCACTTTATCCGCCGATTCGCAAACCACATAAGCAAGGTAATCCTCCGCAGCGTTCTGTGCCCGGTAAATCGGAGAACCCAGCAAAGCGAACGAGCAGAGTACAAGCAGCAAGCGTCGAGAGAACCGCATCAATGGAGAGGAACCTCCGGAAAGTGCCCAGCGAAAATGAACCCGATTCGCGCCGTTGTCAATAGCAGCCGTCGGCGATGACTCGGTTTCCGGTATTCCGGCTTCTCAGACGTTAGCCAGTTTGCGTTCGATTCCAATAAAACTCAGGCGGCGGGTTTGGGAATGATTTTCTGAGCGCCATCGTCATCCATAACTTGAGTCGCTGTACCTATCCGCTGATAAGACGTGCCGTTAAAACGGAAATAGCTCAAATCGGTTTCCGCAGCACTCATATGCCAGCCAAGAACCAAATCCCGAAATCCATGACTGGCTGTCGGCTGAATCGAATAAAGCCATCCATTGAATTGCTGCTGTGGAGTAGCGAGAAAGGAAAATTTATCGCCTTGAAAGCGGATTAGCCACATCGCCCCATTCGCCCCTTGGCCGCCACGGGCGCATCCAGGCCCGGCTTGAACGAGCACTATTTTCTCCTTCTCAGATACTGGCAGTTCTACAAACTCGAGGTTCTCGGTCCAATCCGTGTCATCGCCTTCCGCGCAGCCCCAGCGGTCCATGCGCACACGTGCCTTAAGGGCTTTCTTTACTGCCACGAGTTGCGTTTGAGGGGGAACATAGGCCTTGAGCTGCGGCGGGCTGTCGCCTCGGACTTGTTGCCAGAGGTCATTTTGGAGTGGAAAAAGAATCAACGAGTAAACGACTGCAAGAATAAGGGCGAGGCGCATTTCAACCTCACGTATTCCAACGACGAAACGCGCTGTATTTTCGCATTTCCGCTGTTGCGCCGCAATTTACGGCTCACTACCAGCCGCCAAAAAGACGTCGCACAAATTCAGCTTGCCTACGAAGCTTTTTCCTTCGCGTACGCCAGATATTCTTCGTAAGGCCCCTTGAAATCTTCGATGTGCCCATCCTTGAAGTGCCAGATGCGCGTGGCTACTTCTTCGATCACGTCCTGGTCATGAGTCACCAGCAGCACCGTCCCGTCATATTTCTGTAGCGCGATATTCAGCGCGTTAATCGATTCAAGATCCAGGTGATTGGTAGGCTCATCGAGCACCAGCACGTTCGGCTTGAGCAACATCAACCGGCAAAAAATCAACCGCGCCGACTCGCCGCCAGAAAGCGCCTTCGTAGGTTTCAAAGCATCGTCGCCGCTGAACAGCATCTGCCCCATCAACCCGCGCAAGCGCTCCTGCGTAGCCGCGGGATCAAATTCGTGCAGCCACTCAATCGCCGTCACGCCCTTGCGAATGGTCTCCGAATAATCCTGCGCAAAATAACCGGCAGCGACGTTGTGCCCCCACAAAACCGTCCCCGCATCTATCGGAAATTCCGTATCCGCCCGATCGATGTACCCGGGAGCATTGCGGATCAGCGATTTCAGCAAGGTAGTCTTGCCCGATCCGTTGCGTCCGATCAGCGCGATTTTTTCCCCGCGCCCCACGCTCGCCGAAAACCGGTGAATCACCTTCACGCCGTCGTACGACTTCACGACGCTCTTCACTTCGAGCGGGTGCCGGCCCGAATGTTGATCCATCTGAAAGCGGATAAACGGCCGCGCGATATTCGATTTCGCCAATTCCGCCGATTGCAACCGCTCCACTTCCTTCTGCCGCGACGTAGCCTGCGCTGAGCGGGTGCCCGCCGAAAATCGCGCAATAAATTCATTCAATTGCGCGATTTTCTTCTCCCGCTGCGCATTCTCAGACTCAATCCGCGAGCGGATCGACGTCTTCGCCACCACCATATCGTCATACCCGCCGTTGTACATGATCACCGTTTCGTAATCGATGTCGGCGGTATGCGTGCAAACGCTGTTCACAAAATGCCGGTCGTGCGAAATGATAATGGGCACGCCTTCGTAGTCGCAGAGATACTCCTGCAACCAGTGCACCGAATCGAGGTCCAGATTGTTCGTAGGCTCATCCAAAAGCAAAGCCGGCGGATTGCCAAAAAGCGCCTGCGCCAAAAGCACGCGCACTTTCTGCCCGCCCTGCAAATCCCCCATCGAGCGCTCGTGCAAAGAATCCGCCACGTCCAATCCGTCCAGCAGCACGCCGGCGTCAGCCTCTGCCGTATAACCATTCTCATCACCCACAATCGCCTCAAGCTCAGCCAAACGCATGCCGTCGTGATCCGTCAATTTCTCATGCGGCTTCTCGTAGAGCGCATCGCGCTCCTGCAACGCATTCCACAAAGTAGCGTTGCCCATAATCACCGTATCAATCACCCGAAACTTGTCAAACGCAAACTGGTCCTGCCGCAACACGCCCAGCTTCTTGGGCCGGCTAACCGAACCTTTCGAAGGCTCGAGTTCCCCAGTGATAATTTTCATCAAAGTGGATTTCCCAGCCCCATTTGGCCCAGTAATGGCGTACCTCCGCCCATCAAAAAACGTGCAAGTCACGTCGTCGAAAAGGATGCGCGCCCCGAAGCGCATAGAGATGTTATTGAGAGTAATCAAGACCCTTAATTGTAGCGCATGATTCGCCGGCGCGCAGGCTCGTACCGCTGGCGTCTCCGTTTACCCTGAGTAGTGCGAAGGGCCGACTCTTTTGTGAGAACTTGCGGAAATCAAGCCCACATCGTAGCGTGCCATCCGTAGCGCAGGCTGCCAGCCGGCGTTTTTGCGCGGCGTCAGCGAAATCGAGCCAACTTCTCTCACCCGCTGCCACTGAAAATTTGTGAAGTTCCCTATGCAGGAAGAATCAAGCCCGCGCAGCAGCAATCTCAGCGGCGATTTGGTCGACAGCCGCACGTGGGTCTTTCGCGGCAGTAATGGGCCGCCCAATCACCAGATAATCAGCCCCAGCACGAATGGCCTCGCGCGGCGTAGCAACACGCGCCTGATCGTCGCTGCTGGAATCGACGGGGCGAATTCCGGGAACTACGATCAGCATCTTCGGCCCGATAGCCCGGCGAATGTCGCAAACTTCGCGCGCCGAAGAAACCACCCCATCCAATCTCCCAGCCTTAGCCAATTTCGCCAACTTCACCGCGCGCGAAGAAAGCGGCCCGATAATTCCCACCTGGCGAATCGACGCCTCATCATGGCTGGTAAGCAGCGTGACTCCGAGCAGCTTCGGCGGATGCTTCACCGAATTCGCCGCCCGCCGAGCCGCCAAAATCATCTCCGAGGCCCCCAGCGTATGGAGCGTAATCAAACGCACCCCCGGCAACCGGCAAGCCGAAGCCACGCCATGCCCCACCGTATTCGGAATATCGTGGAATTTCAGATCCAAAAAAATGCCAAAGCCCATCCGGGCCAGAGAGCGCACCACGGATGGGCCTTCGGCAGTGAAAAGCTGATTCCCTACCTTGACCATCCCGACATGGCCGCGAAGCCTTCGCGCCAATGCGCAAGCCTCCTTGGCGCTGTCGAGGTCAAGGGCGACGATTATTCGCCGGGAGTCGGGTCGGAGCGTGAAGGCACCTCCAGGAGTTCCAGCCGCACTTTCGCCACTCCGCGCTGGTCAAATCCAAGCCGCCGCGCTACTTCGTAGGAAACATCCAGCCCGCGTCCTTCCACATAAGGACCACGGTCATTAATGCGGACAATCTGGCTGCGGTTATTCTTCGGGTTGATAACCCGGACAATCGATCCCAAGGGGAGGGTGGGGTGGGCGGCGGTTACGCCGTACATGTCGTAGGTCTCCCCATTAGCGGTAGGCCGGCCATCGAAGTCCTCGCCGTACCAGCTTGAGACGCATTCCCAGGTTTTCCCAGGCTTCGGTGCCAGGGCTGGGTTGGGGTGCGCTAGGTTGGAGCTTGAAGGGAACAGCACCGCGTCGGCCTGAAGCTTGGCGTCAGCTGCCGCCACCGATGAAGGAGCGTTCAAAGCAGGGGCCACGAAAAAGAGTAGGATACCTAAAAGTACGGCCCCCACGGTTGCGATGTTTTTGTGACTCATATTTTCACCTAACCTTTTTTGAATCAGCGAATTATAGCACTCTTGGGTTCTAATTTCCATCTCTAAGACCTCTTAAGACTGCCTTTCAATTCGCTGATTCTAAGTGTGTTATCGTCCCGGCACCACTTTTCGAGTCCCTCAACCAGCCTCTCGCCGGCCCTGGGATCCACAAAGTGGGCCGTTCCGACTTGCACTGCCGAAGCCCCGGCGGCCATATATTCGACTATGTCACACGGGCTTTCGATACCTCCGAGGCCGACAATCGGTAGCTTCACCGCTCTCGATGACTCATGTACTAGCCTCACAGTTATAGGTTTTATAGCCGGACCGGACAATCCGCCAGTGGTACTACCCAGGCGGGACTTCCGAGTGTGTGGATCTAGACACAATGCAGGGTAGGTATTCGCGATGGTTAGGGCGTCGGCCCCAGCCTCTTCGGCGGCCTTAGCCATAAGTCCAATAAATCCAACAGTAGGTGCCAGCTTCACCCAGAGCGGTCGCGTCGAGGCCCTCTTGGCGGCTCCGACCACGCTGCTAAGCAGGATCGGATCGCTCCCGAACTCAGCTCCGCCCTTCTCCACATTGGGACAGGAGACGTTCAGCTCATAGGCGGCGACCCCGTCGGCCTCGTTGAGCACCCGGATGACCTCAAGATACTCCTCGAGCGAGCAGCCGAAGACGTTTGCAATGACATGAGTGTGGTAAGAGCGCAACAAAGGCAGCTTCTCGGCGACGAAGGCCCGCACCCCGATATTCTGGAGTCCAATGGCATTGACCATCCCGGAGGCGGTATCCCAGATCCGAGGCGCAGGCGCCCCCCCCATAGGCTGAGCCGAGAGCCCCTTGACCACTAATCCGCCGAGCCGATTTAGATCGACGAGCTCGGCAAACTCGACGCCATAGCCGAATGTCCCGCTGGCAGCAATGATGGGATTTTGAAAGAGAAGTGTACCGACGCTGACACTGAGGTCAACATCCGCGGGGCCGGCAGGCGCTGTAACCGGTTGCGGTGCGCTCACTGGAACGAGAGTCTATCACGCGAGTCAAGATGAGACAGCCAGTCCCTGTGGAAAACTAGGCGGGCGGGTTGCCACGCCCCTGTGGTGGCGGGTTTTGCTGGTTCGCGGAAAAACCCAAACGTCTGAATCAAAACCCAACGCCCCACCGGACGCGCGGTGAATCCCCTCGCCTACTTTGGTTCCAGGATTACTTCGCGCGCCAGCCGCGTGCCCATCACTTCGCGGATTTGCGAGCGATCTTTGTAGCCTTGCATTACTTTTTCGTCGCCGCCGAAATCCTTTTGCAGCAGCGCGTCGGCTTTGTCGGCGTTGGCTTCCAGCGAAGCCAAATCCTTGTACTCGACCATCAGCATCAAGTTCCAATCCGCCGGCGAGTGAGCCTCCGTGGTGACCACTTTGTACGAAAGAATAATGCCGGCGGCTTTCAGGGCCTCCTGTTCTTTTTTCCAGTCGCTGGCCAGATATTTGTCATAGGCCGAATTCATCCCGGGAATCACGCGGATGAAGGAGAGCACATACGCGCTGCCGTGGTGAACGGGGCGTGACATTTGGGCGTAAACGCTGGCGCCCAGCAGGAGCAGACACAAACAGAGAGCGAGACCGAGTGCGCGTTGCATTTTCATGGTTTTGCCTTTCGTAGCTGTGGAGTACCCGGGACGTGGCGGACTTTACGGCATAGATCGAGCAGAGTCAAGGAATGGGGGAGAGTTGGGTTTGCGGCGCGATCACGGACGAAGATGCCGCGCTGACCCTTCGCGATCCTCAGGGCAAGAGCGCGCCGCTACGCCCTTACTTGCGTCGCTTCGGTTGATATGTGGCGTTGGAAGGCAGCTTGCGCTCCGACGGGTCCCAATCGGTTGGAGGAAAAGTGATGCCCCAGAACAGCGGCGACGGAACCGTAAATTCGATGCCCACCTCCCTCGGCGAGTTCTTGCTTTCTCCGACGAACATGACGGTACCAATAACCTGCTGCTGCGTGGCGGGATTCACAAGGAGCAGCTCGTCCAAGCGCGCCAGGGTGCTTTTCAGTCGAAGCAAGCATCCGTGCGCGCTCACCGTGGCAGTTTCGGCGAGCTCGTCAAAGGCGTTCTCTCCCACTCCGCCAGTCACGCGGATGGGCATGGCGATCTGCACGCGTTGCGTGCGTCGCTTGGCAGCGTTGCTTGAAGAAGTGGGCGCGGGTATGCGCGTATCGCTAACCGTCATTTCAGTAGGCCTCCAATTAAGGTGGGAGCAAGAACGGCCGGCTCGCTGGCCGGCGGATGAGGAATCGGAACGGGGCGTGGCGAGAAACTATCGATCACACGATAGAGCTCGGTGGCGTCGAGCGGCTTCGCGACGTAATGGTCCATGCCGCCGCGCAGGCAGCGATCGCGGTCGGAGGGTTGCGCGTTGGCGGTCATGGCTACGATGGAAATATGCGCGCCGGTGGACTTTTCGAGTTCGCGGATTGCTGCAGTAGCTTCGTAGCCGTCCATCTCGGGCATTTGGATGTCCATCAGAACCAGGTCGTGCTGCGATTCGTGCAGGGAAGTCAGGGCGTGCCGTCCGTTGGAGGCGACATTGACAATGTGGCCGCGGCGTTCGAGCAGCCGAACGGCGAGCAGGCGATTTACGGCGTTGTCGTCCACCACCAGGATGCGCAACGCGTGGCGGCCTTCGCGCAAGGAGTGGCGCGTCACCAGCGGCGGCGTTGCACCCTGCTCCTTCCCGGCTGCCAACGCGATGAGAATCGCATCGTGCAGATCGATCTGTTTGCAGGGCTTGGTGAGATAGGCGGCGATGCCAAGTTGCCGGCAGCGCTCGCCATCGCCGCGGCGCCCTGCGGAGGTGAGCATCAGCACGGTGGGAGTGGCAGCGCCGGGAATCAGATTGATGCGTCTGGTTAATTCGAAGCCGTCCATGCCGGGCATTTGCGCGTCCAGCAGCACCAGTTGGAATTGCGTGCCGCTGGCCATCGACGCGGTGATGGCGTCGAGGGCTTTGGCGCCGCTCTCCACGTCGGTGGTGATCATTTTCCACTGCGCCAACTGCTGCACCAGGATGCGCCGGTTAGTGAGGTTGTCGTCCACGATGAGCGCGCGCAGACCGCTCGGGCTGTCGCCGGCTGCCGGGATTTGTACCGTGCCTGAGTTGATGCGCGATTTTTGCCGGCCGAAACTGGCAGTGAAAAAGAACTTGCTGCCGATGTTCGGCAGGCTTTCCGCCCAGATCGTGCCGCCCATCAATTCCACCAGGCGGGTGGAAATGCTGAGACCGAGGCCGGTGCCGCCGTATTTGCGGGTCATGGAGCCGTCGGCTTGCGCGAAGGGCTCGAAAATCTGGCCGAGTTTTTCGCCCGTGATTCCGATGCCGGTGTCTGCGACGGTAAAGAGCAAGCGCGCTAAGTTGCGGGTGGATTCGCGAATGGCGACGTGAACAACCACTTCGCCGCGCTCCGTGAATTTGATGGCATTACCGGCCAAATTCACGATCAGCTGGCGCAGGCGGCCGGGATCGCCGATGAGTTTTTCTGGAACGCCGGGGGGCACATCGAGGGCCAGCTCGAGACCTTTTTCGTGGGCGCGCAAGGCCACGGACTTGATGGCGTTTTCGAGGCAATCGCGCAGATTGAAATCGATTTTTTCGATTTCGAGCTTGCCGGCCTCGATTTTAGAGAAGTCGAGAATGTCGTTGAGTAGCAAAAGGAGCGAATCGGCGGAGAGCTTGGCAAGAGAGAGATATTCGCGCTGCTCGGCGTTGAGCTCGGTGTCGAGGACCAGTTCGGTCATGCCGATGATGCCGTTCATGGGGGTGCGAATTTCGTGGCTCATGGACGCGAGGAAGGAACTCTTGGCCTGATTGGCGGCTTCGGCCAGCTCTTTGGTTTTGCGCAGCTCGGATTCGATTTTGCGGCGGCCGGTAATGTCGAGAAAAGTGCCTTCGATGACGTCCTGGCCGAGCCCCACGTCGTAAAGAATGCCGACGGTGGTCAGCACCCAAAGAGGTTTGCCGTCGGCCCGGCGCAGGCAGGCTTCGAAATTTTTCATTTGCTTGCGTTCGGAAAGTTCGGAGATGAAGCGCTCGCGGTCGGCCATATCGAAATAGAGAGCCTCGGGCGCAGCGGCCATCACGTCCTTGCGAGAGGCATAACCGAGGGCATCGGCGAAGGCCTCGTTGCAATCCAAGACGTTGCCGGCGCGGCTAAAGCGATAGACGCCGGCGAGCGAACGCTCGAAGAGCAGGCGGTAGCGCTCCTCGCTGGAGGCCAGGCGCGTGGCGTCGGCGCAAATGCGGCGATCGAGGACGGAGGTGACCGCCACGATGCTGAAGAGCAGCAAGCTGACGAAAGTGATGCAGGCGATCCCGAGAGTGGAAATGTTGATGGCGTGCGAGACGTCCTGGCTCAGCGCCGAAGCGGTGAACGTAACGGCGGACATGCCGGTGTAATGCATAGCGGCCACGGCGAAACCCATCACGACGGCGCTGACCAGTTTTCCGGGATTGAATAAACTCTCCGCCGTGCGGAAATGAAAAGAGAGCATCAGTGCGACGGCAGAGACAGCGACGGCCACGGCGACCGAGGCAGCGACGATGGCAATATCGTAGTGACAAATTGCGGGAAGGCGCATTGCTGCCATTCCGATGTAGTGCATGGCGGCAATGCCCGCGCCCATGACCAGGCCGGAGGCGGCAATGGCGCGAGCGCTGAATTGTTTGCCGCTGACGGCGAGCAGGGCGATGGCTGAAGCGCAGATGGCTGCGAGTAGCGACGCGAAAACCGTGGGCACATCGTAGAGAACCGCGACGGGGAGATTCAGGGCCAACATTCCTACGTAGTGCATGGACCAAATTCCGATGCCCATGGCGATGGCGCCGCCGCAGAGCCAGGCGGCGCGCGCGCGGCCGGTAGCTGCGGCGGTGCGTCCGGCCAAGTCGAGCGCGGTGTGGGCGGCGAGGATGGCGATAACAATGGAGAGGGCGACGAGGCGGTCGTCGTAAGAACGAGGGAGCGCGTTTAGATTTTCAAGCATTTGGAGTCATCCACGCGAATCAACAGCAATCTGTGAATGCTCCCAGTGGAAAGGGGGAAATAACTGGGGCGGTTACACAACCAGTATCGCGCACATATGGCGTGGGGTCAATTGTGGGTGTGCCGAACCACGCACGTCGTAGTGGTGAGGCGCGGTCCTCGCCGACGGCCGCTTTTGTAGCGGCGGGCTTCAGCTTGGCATTTTTTGGGTGGGCGATGGATGCGATTGATTGAGTTTGTTGGGCGTCTGGCGTGACATCCGGCGCGCGCATTTTGATGGACGCCTGGGTCCGCCGGACATTTGGGGGCATTAGCGACGGCGGGGGTCGTAAGATGCCATGCTGAAGCACGCCGCTACGAAATCTGGGTTTATTAGAAATAGTAGCGGACTATACATTCGGCGGCGCAGCTTGGCTTTTGGGCGTTTTCTGCTTCGATTGTTACCGCGAAGATTGCTTCCATGCAGTCCGGCAATTCTCTCACGGATTGAACTTTTACTTTTGCGCGGATTTTCGCGTTCGCTTTTACCGGGGCTGGGAAGCGGACTTTATTCAGGCCGTAATTCACTGCCAGGCGTACGCCTGAACGGACTTCGATGGCTTCTTTCATGAAGTGGCTGGTTAGCGAGAGAGTAAGGAAGCCGTGGGTTATCGTCGCGCCGAAGGGGGATTGTTTTTTGGCGCGGGCTTCGTCCAGATGAATCCATTGGCGGTCTTCGGTGGCTTCGGCGAATTTGTTTATGCGGTCTTGGGTTACGGTGAACCAGTCGGTGGGGGCTAGCTCTTTGCCGATCAGGTTTCTTAGATCTTGTGGCTTGTCGAGGATTTTTGGCGGCATGACATTCTCCGGGGGGAAGGATATCGTATCGGCTGGAATTTTGTTTGCCGGCGGAGATTAAAAATGAAATTGGCAGGGAAAGTTGCGGTGGTTACGGGCGGGGCTAGCGGGATTGGGCGGGCGATGTGCCGGAGGTTTGCTGCCGAAGGGGCGCGCGCGCTGGTTGTGGCGGATTTGAATGGGGCTGCGGCTGCGGTGGTGGCCAACGAAATTGGCGGGGCCGCGTTTGAGGTGAATGTGGCTCGCGATGGCGATGTGGGGCGACTGGTGCGCGAGGTGAGCGCCAAATTTGGGGGGATCGATCTTTTTTGTTCGAATGCGGGGATCATGGTGGAGGGCGGGCCGGAGACCGGGGACGCGGACTGGCAGAGGATTTGGGAGATCAATGTGATGGCGCATGTTTTTGCGGCGCGGGCGGTTTTGCCGGGGATGTTGGAGCGCGGGAGTGGTTATTTGTTGCAGACGGTTTCAGCGGCTGGGTTGCTTACTTTGATTGGGTCGGCGCCTTACTCCGTGACCAAACATGCTGCTTTGGGATTTGCTGAGTGGTTGGCGATTACTTATTGGCACCGGGGGATCCGGGTTTCGGCGGTTTGTCCGCAGGGGGTGCGGACTGGGATGCTTTTGGATTCGGATACGGGGCCTTCCCATTTTTTGCGGCCGGGTGCTGTGGAGCCTGAGCTCGTGGCTGAGTTGGTGATTAGCGGATTGGAGGAGGAGAAGTTCTTGATTTTGCCGCACGCGGAGGTGGGAGAATATTTCCGAAACAAAGCGAACGATTACGAGCGCTGGCTGCGGGGGATGCGGAAATTACAGTCGGGGTTTGGGATGTAGAGGTCGAAGAAAAGACAACGGGGAGGAGATTTCAAATTTCGGATTTGAGATTTGAAAGACTCGGAAAAAGCTGAATGCGGGTCCGCCGATTGTTTTGAGTCGTAGGGTTGATTGTCTTCGTAAGATGCCGGCGGGGACGCCGGCGCTACTTTTTCAACTCCGATTTTGCGATGGACTCGATGTGGACTTCGTCTGGGCCGTCGGCTAGGCGTAGGGTGCGGACGCCAGCCCAGGCGGCGGCCAGAAAAGTATCTTGGCAGACGCCCGCGGCGCCGTGGGCTTGAATGGCACGATCCAGGACTCGCAACGCAACGTTCGGGGCGATTACTTTGATCATGGCTATTTCGGCGCGGGCGGCTTTGTTGCCTGCGGTGTCCATCATGTGGGCGGCTTTCAGAGTGAGCAGGCGGGCTTGCTCGATTTCCATCCTCGAGTTGGCGATGTCCGCGCGGATGGTGCCTTGCTCGGCGATCGGCTTGCCGAAGGCTACTCGGGATTTTACGCGTTTGCACATGGTTTCGAGCGCGCGCTCGGCTACTCCTATACAGCGCATACAGTGATGGATTCTTCCTGGGCCCAGGCGGCCTTGGGCTATTTCGAAACCTCGGCCTTCGCCTAAGAGAATATTGCTTGCGGGCACTCTTACATTTTCATAGAGGACTTCGGCGTGGCCGTGGGGGGCGTGATCGTAGCCAAAGACGGTTAGCATGCGTTGGATTTTTACTCCGGGCGCGTCCATGGGAACCAGGATCATGGATTGTTGTTTGTGCTGCTCGGCTTTCGGATCGGTCTTGCCCATGAAGACGGCGATTTTGCAGCGCGGGTCGCCTGCGCCGGAGCTCCACCATTTGTGGCCGTTGATTACGAATTCGTTGCCATCGCGCGTGATGCTGGATTGGATGTTCGTGGCATCGGAACTGGCTACGTCGGGTTCGGTCATAGCGAAGCAGGAGCGGATTTCGCCGTTGAGTAACGGCGTTAGCCACTTTGTTTTTTGCTCGTGGCTGCCGTAACGGGCCAGCACTTCCATGTTGCCGGTGTCAGGGGCGGAGCAGTTGAAGACTTCCGGGGCCATTTCACTGCGGCCCATGATTTCGCAGAGGGGGGCATATTCGAGATTGGTGAGGCCTGCCCCCTGTTCGTCGTTGGGTAGGAATAAATTCCAGAGGCCGACGCTTCGGGCTTTGGGTTTTAGCTCTTCGATGATGCGCGTGGGTTGCCAGCGGTTTTTGGCGATTTCTTCATGATAACGGCTTTCGTTCGGGTAGACATGTTCTTGCATGAAGGCGGTTAGGCGTTCGGATAGCATTTTGGATTTATTGGATTGGTCGAAGGTCATGGGTGCCTCTTTTTTGGTTTTCGTTTTGATAGCGGGATTGGTTGGAGTTTGGACGCGTTAAATTTGATCTGGAGTGAGGCGGCGGAAAACAACGGATCCAATTTACCGCGTGGGCCGGCGGTGGTGCCTAGATGTTGGTTACAGTTGCGGTCGAAAAGAGCCGGCGGGGACGCCAGCGGTAGGGGGTTTTTCATCACCGGTGGCTCCGCATTTTCAGGGACGGGAGGTGGGGGACTTCGTTGTAGGAGAAGAGGCGGAGGTCTCCGTTTCTTTGGCGTAGAACTGAGAAGGCGGAATTTTGCAGGACGCCGGCCAGACTGAAAATGTGGGCTTCGTCTAGATTCAGGGCTAGGCCGGCCCAGATGGCGGTGGGCGTGGCGCTGGTGAAGATGGCGATGTTTGCTGGCTCGCGGCCGGCTTGGACTTGGGCGCGGCGCGCGGCTATTCGTTCGCGGAAATCTTGCCAGCTTTCACCGGAGTACGGGTAACGCTGGTGAATCCAGGCTTGAACTACTTTGCCGTCGGAAGGTGTCCAGCGGCGGTGGATTTCGGCCTCTGGGTCACCGCGGTTGGCGCGGACTTCCGCGCGCATGGCTTCGAAATCTTTTTGGAATTGCGGATCGTCGCCGCTGAGGCGGGGGGCTAGTTCCTGGTAGATGTGATCGAGGTCGAATTCTTTCCAGCCTTCGTCGATTGTGAGTCCCGGGAAATTCAGGCCCGCTTGCTTGTAGGCGTTGCTGACTTCTTCGGCGGTTTGTTGTTGGCGGGCGTTGGGGCCGGAGATGGCTGAAGTGAAGTTTAGGCCTTGGTTGACGAAATATTGGCCGAGGAGGTGGGATTGTTGGCGGCCTAGGTCGGAGAGGGCGTCGTAATTGTCTCGCGTGCCGGCTTGGCCGTGGCGGATCAGGTAGAGGCGGCTCACTGCTGCTTCTCCATTATGGATTCAGCTAGTTGGGCTAGGACTCGGACTCTTGCGTCGAAATCGCGGAAGCGCTGGTCCTGAGTTTGGCCCACATGGAAACGATAATAAATTTGCTGGAGGATTACGGCTAATTTGAAGACGCCTAGGACTTCGTGGTAGCCGAGATGCTTTAGATCGCGGCCGGTTTTTTCGGCGTAGCGGGCGACGAATTGATCGTGGGAATACCAGCCGGGCATGGAAGAGGGAGCTTGCAGGCCCATGGCGCGGAATTCGGGGGCGGTGGCCCAGGCCCAGTAGCAGAGCGTCAAGCCCAGGTCGGAGAGCGGGTCGCCTACCGTGGTCATTTCCCAATCTAGGACTGCTTCGATTTGATCGAAGTTGGGGGCGCGTAGCATTACGTTGTCTAGTTTGTAGTCGTTGTGAACGAGGGTTGCGGCTGGCGACGGTGGAAGATTTTTTGCCAGCCACTCGACCACGCGATCCATTTGTGGCGAGTCTTCGGTTTTGGCGCGATTCCAGCGATCGGTCCAGCCTCGCAGTTGACGTTCGACGAAGCCTTCCGGCTTGCCAAGCGCGATTAATCCAGTCGCTTTCACATCGATGGCGTGCAGACGAATCATGCAGTCAATGAAGGCTTCGCTGACTTTGCGCGGGTAATCGGGAATGGCTTCCAGTTCTGAAGGAATTTTGTTGCGCAGGATGGTGCCTTGGCGGCGCTCCATTATGAAAAAGGTGGCGCCGATAATTTTCGGGTCTTCGCAGAGATGATAAACCGCTGGGGCTTCTGGGAAATGCGGGTGGATAGATCGCAGGACGTGGAATTCGCGGGCCATGTCGTGGGCTTTTGGGGCCACTGGACCTAACGGGCTGCGGCGTAAGACAAATCCGCGCGTGGACGCGTTTACACAGCCAGGAGTGGCTGTGCTACTGGGCTTTATCAAATATGTCAGGTTGGAATGGCCACCTGGGAATTGCTCTATCGTGATGCCGCTTCGTACGCCTTCGAGTTTATCGCGCAAATAATCCGCCAGGGCGGATACGTTTAGCTCTTCGCCCTGGCGAACTTTTGATGTGTCCGTTTGCACCGGGCCATTGTACGCCCGGTGCGGCGATTATTTGCCGGTGCCCGAGAGCGAAATTTGCTGCGGGCTGTTCGGGGAGTTGCTGTTGATGCGAATGGCGCCGGATTGCGAACCTTTCGACGTGGGCGTGAACGTTACCATCATCGTGCAATTGCCGCCGTTCGGTGCGAGAGACTGGCCGTTGGCGCAACTGGTACCCGCCGCGAAGGCGAAATTGCCGCTGATGGAAATGTTGTTGATGATGAGCGGCGTGGTGCCCACGTTGGAGAGCGTTACGGATTTCGGAGAGCTGGTGGTGTGCACGCTCTGATTTCCGAAGCTCAGGTTGTTGGTGCTTAGACGCGCGATCGGGTTGATCACCGTCGCGGTTAGCGGCACTGTTTGCGGGCTCAGCGGGGCATTGTCGGTGACTACCAGCGTGGCGGCGTGCGGCTTGGTCACGTTGGAGTCGGCGGTGAAGCCCATGATGATGGTGCAGGTGTTGCCGGCGTTGAGCGTGCGCGGGCAGAAGCTGACGCCGAAGAAGCCGTTGGAATCGTCGCCGGAGATGGAGGCGATGCTGAAGTTGCTAAAGGTGATCATCTGGTTGCCAGTGTTGGTGAGGAAGAGAAGCTCAAGTTGGGTCTGACCGGCGTAGAGCGTGCCGAAGTTCAGGGAGGCTGGAGAGAACTTGAGCGTGGAAGTGGCGCTGTTTACAACTTGCGAGAGGTTCCCGGAAGTGCTCGTCGC
Source organism: uncultured Acidobacteriota bacterium (assembly GCA_963831955.1). Taxonomy (GTDB): domain Bacteria; phylum Acidobacteriota; class Terriglobia; order Acidiferrales; family UBA7541; genus Palsa-147. The sequence goes on from CAWHSG010000001.1 coordinate 470,624, forward strand.
GAAATTGGTGTCGCCTGAATAGGCGGCGGTGATGGTCCACGTTCCGGCGGTGCTCAGATTTACCGAGCACGACCCTGCACCGGACGTGAGAGTGCCGGTGCAAGTGACGGTCGTGGAGCTGAGCGTGGCGGTCACGGTGACGGAGCCCGTGGGAGTGCCGCCGGTGCCGGTGACTTTGAAATTGACGGTGACGGTCTGGCCGACGGTGGACGGATTCGGCGAAGAGGTGATGGAGGTGGAGGAGTTGGCCTTGGCGGCGAGCACGGTGACGACGACTGGCGTGGCGGCGTTAAAGCTGTTGTTGCCGGCCTGAGTGGCGGTGAGCACGCAACTGGTGGTGCCGCTCGTCATGGTGACGTTGTTGCCGGAGATCGTGCAGCCGCCGGTGGGCGTGACGGTGACGGTGAGGCCGGAAGTTGCAGTGGCCGTGATCGGGAAGGTGCCGCCGAAGACTTCGGAAGCCGGTGCGCCGGTGAGCGAGATGTTTTGATTTGTTTTATTGACTGTGAGCGTGGTGCTGCTGTCGGTGGCGCTGGCGAAGTTTATGTCGCCGGCGAAGCTGTAGGTGATGGGGTAGGGCGTTGACGAGCCTGGAATCGTCGCGGTCGGGAAGGTGGCTTGGAAATTCCCGTTGGCGAGGATCGGCGTGGTGATCGTCACGCCGTTAATTGTGATGGAAATAGCTTCGGTGGTCGGCGGGAATTGAGTGCCGGCCGAGATGGTGCCTGCGAGCGCGATGGACGGCGCGCCGAAGGTGATGGATTGCGACGGCGTTAGATTGGTGAATGCGGTAGTAGCCGGCGAGTTCACGGTGACGGTGGCGATCGTGAGCAATTGTTGGCCGCTGATAGTGATGGTGGCGACGTTCGTGTAGGTTCCGGAGGCCGCAGTGGCGCTGGTGACGTGAATGGTGATCGTCTGGCCCACCGTGACGCTGGTGAACGTGCAGCCCAGGAGCTGATTTGGCACAGAGCCGGTGATCGAGCAGCCGGTGACTGCCGGGCTGATGGACCAATTCACGCCGGTGCCGGAAGGCAGAGGATCGTTAACGGTTACGTTGCTGGCCGCAGCCGATCCGTTGTTGGTGACCGTGACAGTGAAGCCGATGGGGCTGCCCGGAGCGACCGTCGGATTGTCCGGGGCGCTGTAGGCTTGCAATTGCGGGACGTTGGCTGGCGGGAAGGCTACGACTACGTCATTGAATTGACGCGTGGTGCCGCCGATTCCCGAATCCACGGTCTGGCCTGGGAAAAACTGCGTGGTGATGTCGAACTCGAACTGGCACGAGAAGGGCTGATTCACCCCGTTGATAGTCATGGGGATATTGCAATTCGTGCCCACGGCCGACGTGGGAGTTGGCGCGTAATCGGGATCGTCATAGAGCCGCGGCGGAACGGTATAGAGCGACGGGGGAACGAACGTATCGTCGTTCCAGGCGATGAGCCAGTTCACGCCGCCGGTGTAATCCGCGGGCGGCGGCTCCATGCCGCGAGTGGGCACGCACGGCCCGGTGGTCTGCGGCACACAGTAATAGACGCTGTAGAAGACGCAGTTGCCGTTGGCGTAAGGATCGCAGAGGGGCACGTCCATGCCGCCATCCGGCGCGGTGCCGAAGGTGAAGAAAGTTGAGAAGCGGCAATCGAAGTCGTTGAGAACTGTATTGCCCGGCGAACAATCGCCGTTGGCCTGATTGGGCGGCACTTCGGTGGCGGTGATGGTGACCTGGAAGGGCGAGAGAACTGTCGGCACCATCAACTGCAGCGAGTGCGCGTTGGGATCAGTGCAGGGATCGTTGCCGGTGGGGCAATTGAACGCGGCGGATTGCGTGACGTTGGCACCGGGATTGAAAGTTACCGTGGCGGACTGCGGACCGGCCGCGAAGTTTGCGGTGACGTTGGTGACGCCGCTCACGGTGACCATGCACGACGCAATTGTCCCCTGGCTGGCGCAGGCGCCGCCCCATCCGACGAATGTGGAAGGCGCCGTCGCGGTGGCGGTCAAGTTGATCATTGAACCGGTGCCGAACGAGCCGGAACAATCGCCGGTGGTTACGCCGTTGGCTTCGGAACATTCGATGTCGTCGTCATCGGAGACTCCGCCGGTGCCGCTACCGAGTAGCGAGATGCTTAGCGTGGAAGAAGACGAGCCGGTGACGGTGAGGGTGGTGCTGGAGTCTGTGGCGCTGGCGAAATTGGTGTCGCCAGCGTAGCTGTAGGTGATGGTGTAGGGAGTTGCGGACGCGGGAATCGCCGAAGTCTGGAACTGCGTGGCGAAATTGCCGCCTGTTCCGATGCCGGCGCTGACATTCATGCCGTTGATGGTGATGGTGACGAATTCGCTGCTGGGAGGGGCGTTTTCGCCGGCGCTGATGGTGCCGGAGAGAGTGATGGAGGCTGTGCCGGCTTGGATGGATTGAGAGAGCGTCAAGTTGGAAAAGCTGGGGAAGAATTCGGACGTGCCGACGTTGATGGTGGCGGAGCTGGTAAGTGTGGGGTTATTGGTCGCAGTGACGGTGGCAGTGTTCGACAGAGCGCCGTTGGTGGTGGTGGGGCTGGTGATGTGCACGCTTGCGCCGATTGCCGGAGCTAGACTTCCGAACGAGCAGGTCAGGATTTGCGCCCCTACGCCGCCGGAAATGCCGCAAGTTCCCGGACCGGTGTAAGCGGGGCTGATGGACCAATTCACTCCCGCGCCGCCGGGTAGAGGATCGTTGAGAGCGACGGTGCTTGCGCTGCCGGTGCCGCCTACGGTGCTGTTCGACACGGAGACGGTGAAGCCGACCGTTGAGCCGACGCTTACGGAGGAGGAGTCAGCAGTCTTCGAGAGGCTCAAGTTTGGCGAAGCAACGGTTAGCGGGAAGGCTACTACTACGTCGTTGAACTGGCGCGTGGTGCCGCCGATTCCGGAATCCACCGGCTCGCTGGCATTGAAGAACGTGGTGATGTCGAATTCAAACTGGCAGAAGATATTTGGATTTGTGGGTTGCGGATTGGTAATGCCTACGAGCATGGGCGAAGTGCAGCTGGTGCCGTAGGGCGTGGTTTCTGAGACGCCGTAGTCCGGATCGTCGAAGAGACGCGGGGTGGTTTGATACGTGAGCTGCGGCGGAACGAAGGTGTCGTTGTTCCAGGTGATCTGCCAATTTACCGGGCCGGTGTAGGACGTTGTGGGCGGTTCCTGACCGAGAGAGCCGGAGAAAATATTGTAGTGGACGCAATTGCCGTTGGCGTAGGGATCGCAGAGGGGCTCGAGCTGGCCGTTGGAGACGGTTGGGCCGGGGAAGAAGCTTACGAACCGGCAGTCGAAGTCGTTGGTGACGTTGTTGCCGGTTTCGCAATTGCCGTCGGCTTGCGACGGGGGAATTTCGGTGGCGGTGACGGTGACGCTGAATGGGGCGATCACGGACTGTACTGTGAGATCCAGGGCGTGCGCGTTCGGATCGGTGCAGGGATTGGTGTTCGACGGGCAATCGAAGACGGCGGTCTGCGTTTGCGGCGTGGGCGAAGTAGTGAAATTCAAAGTGATGGAGGTTGGAGTGGGAGCGAACGACGCGGAGACGGCTTGCGCGGAGTTCATGGTGACGGAGCAAGTGGTGTTGCCGGAGCAGGCGCCGCCCCATCCGCCGAAAGTGGTGGAATCGCCGGGGGTGGCGGTGAGATTGACGACCGAGCCCATGGAATAGGAGCCGGTGCAAGTGCCGGTGATTATGCCGGCGGTGTTGATGCAATCAATTTGGCCGAGATCGTCGGTGACAGTGCCACTGCCGGTGCCGAGATTGCTGACGGTGAGAGTCTGATTGCTGCCTGTTGAAGTAGCCAGAGTAATTGTGGCCTGACCATTCGAGTAAGTCGGCGTCCAGGCAAAGCCGGCGGGCACGGACGGAGAATTGATCGTCGTGAACGGACTGGAGACGACGTCGGATCGCAGGACGACGAAGGAATCGCCGGGAGCCGGGTGGTAAGTGGGCCCGTAGATCAAATTGAGTGCGCCCTTGAGCGAGGCGCCGTTGTTGGTGCTGTAAGAAGTGTTGCTGCCGTTGGAGAAGAGGACCACGTTTAACGCGCCCGAGGACTCCTGCGTGTAGCCGCCACTTTGAGTGATGGCGCTTGGAGTGGCGTTGTCAGCAAAGATGACGCCGGAATTATCAACGGTAGTGCTGAGCAGCAGTACGCCCGCGCCCGTGGATTCGAGCAGGCCGGCGTTCGAGAAGGTATTGCCGGTGTTGATGGTCAGCGAATTGCCGACGGCAGAATTCGCATTGATCACGCCGGCGGGCTGATTCGTCAATACTGTGCCGTTGTAGCCGATGACGCCGGCTCCGGAGATGGTGTTGTTGACGTTGGTCAACGAACCGCTGTTGGTCTGGAAGATGTATGGCTCGCTGCCGGTTCCTTGCGTGCCGGTTAGATTCATGAGCACGGATCCGCCGCCCTGCAGCGTCACCGGGCCGTTCACGACGAGATTGGCTTCGTTGGCCGCGCTGTTCAAGGCGATGGTGCCGGTGTTGTTGATGGTGCCAAGCAAGGTGGCCTGCGCGTTGTTCTGGACCGTGAAGGTACCGGCGATGGTCAAGGCTCCCAGGGTGGAACCGTCTAAGATCACGTTGCTGTTGCCGGAGGCAACGGCGACAGAGGCGCCGCCGGAGGATGCGAACTTGCCGCCTTGGAGGTCGGCGCCGTTGACCAGCGAGATGGCTGCGGAGGGCCCGACCGCTTGGAACGTCGCGCCCTGATTCATCATGGTGGAGCTGATCACCAAAATGCCGTTGCCGGTGGCTTCGATCAATCCGAGGTTCGTATCGGGGTCGTCAAGGCTCAGGGTGTTGCCGTGCGTGTCGTTGGCGATGACCAGCCCAGCGGCTTGGTTGATGAAGCCCAGGCTGTTGTAGCCGATGACGCCGGCGCCTTCGATGGTGTTGTTGACGTTGGTCAACACACCGCTGCCGGTCTGGAAGATGTACGGCTCGCTGCTCGTCCCTTGCGTGCCGGTTAGATTCATGAGCACGGTGCCGTCGCCCTGTAACGTGACCGGACCGCTCACGAGGAGATCTGCTTCGTTGGCCGCGCTGTTCATAGCGATGGTGCCGGTGTTGTTGATGGTGCCCACTACGGTGGTCTGCGCGTTGTTCTGTACCGTGTAGGTTCCAACGATCGTCAAAGCGCCGTGCGTGGAACCGTCGAGAGTGACACTGCTGTTGCCGCTGATATCCGCGAAGGTCGCGCCGCTATTGGTGAGCGTGCCGCCCTGTAGGATCGCATTGTTCAAGAGGTCGACGGCGGCGGAACTGCCGACGGCTTCGATATTCGCGCCCTGATTGACGATGGTGGTGTCGATAACCAAAATGCCGTTGCCGGTGGCTTCGATCAAACCGAGATTCGTCTCAGGCGTGTTGAGGGTCAGGGAGTTCCCGCGCGCGTCGTTGGCGAGTACCACGCCGCCGGCTTCATTGGTGAAGCCGAGGCCGTTGTAACCGATGATGCCGGCGCCTTCGATGGTGTTGTTGACGTTGGTCAACACACCGCTGCCGGTCTGGAAGATGTACGGCTCGCTGCCGGTCCCTTGCGTGCCGGTCAAATTCATCAGCACCACGCCGCCGCCGGTCAGTGTTACTGCGCCGCTCATTTGCAGATTCGCTTCGTTGGCTGCGCTGTTCAGTGCGATGGTGCCGGTGTTGTTGATGGTGCCCACTACGGTGGTCTGCGCGTTGTTCTGTACCGTGTAGGTTCCAACGATCGTCAAAGCGCCGTGCGTGGAACCGTCGAGAGTGACACTGCTGTTGCCGCTGATATCCGCGAAGGTCGCGCCGCTATTGGTGAGCGTGCCGCCCTGTAGGATCGCATTGTTCAAGAGGTCGACGGCGGCGGAACTGCCGACGGCTTCGATATTCGCGCCCTGATTGACGATGGTGGTGTCGATAACCAAAATGCCGTTGCCGGTGGCTTCGATCAAACCGAGATTCGTCTCAGGCGTGTTGAGGGTCAGGGAGTTCCCGCGCGCGTCGTTGGCGAGTACCACGCCGCCGGCTTCATTGGTGAAGCCGAGGCCGTTGTAACCGATGATGCCGGCGCCTTCGATGGTGTTGTTGACGTTGGTCAACACACCGCTGCCGGTCTGGAAGATGTACGGCTCGCTGCCGGTCCCTTGCGTGCCGGTCAAATTCATCAGCACCACGCCGCCGCCGGTCAGTGTTACTGCGCCGCTCATTTGCAGATTCGCTTCGTTGGCTGCGCTGTTCAGTGCGATGGTGCCGGTGTTGTTGATGGTGCCCACTACGGTGGTCTGCGCGTTGTTCTGTACCGTGTAGGTTCCAACGATCGTCAAAGCGCCGTGCGTGGAACCGTCGAGAGTGACATTGTTATTGCCGCTGGTGTCTGCGAGCGTGCCGCCGCCGCTGGAGGTCAGCGTGCCGCCCTGGATATTCGAGTTGCTCGTGAGGGAGACCAGCGCGGTGCTGCCGATGGCCTCGAGATTGGCGCCCTGATTAGTGAGCGTAGAGGTGAGGATTAAATTTCCCTTGCCAGTGGCTTCGATCAACCCCTGGTTGGTTGCGGCATTCGTGAAGGTCAGGTTGTTGCCGTTCGCATCGTTCGCGTCGACCACACCGGCAGCCTGGTTGGTGAAGACCAGGCCGTTGTAGCCGATGATACCGGCGCCGGTAATGGTGTTGTTGACGTTGGTCAACGATCCGCTATCGGTCTGATAGATATACGGCTCACTGCCCGAACCTTGGGTGCCAGTCAAATTCATCATCAGTGCGCCGCCGCCGCTCAGCGTGACCGCGCCGCTGATTATCAAATTCGCTTCGTTGGCCGCGCTGACGAGCTGGATTTGACCGGCGTTGGAGATGTTTCCAGCGACGGTCAGCGCGGTGTTATTGGCGACGATGAGGACGCTGCCACTGTCGATGTACAGAGCGCCGATCGTCGGGTTGACGTTGAGCGTGACGGTAGAGGCGCCGGCTCCGTTGGAGATGCAGATGTTCGCGTTGCTGGCGGGAACGCTGCCGCCGACCCATTTCGTGGGATCGTTCCAGTTGCCGGCGCCGCCGGCCCAATTGGTGGTGCCGCTGGCGGGGCAGGATGTGGCTGCCGTTTGAGTGAAATTGGCAATCACCGTCTGCGGGGAATTCATGGTGACTACGCAGGAGCCCGAGCCGGTGCAAGCGCCGCTCCAGCCGGAGAAAACGGAACCGTTGGTGGGAGAGGCGACGAGGGTGACTTGCTGACCGGTCGAAAAAGTGGCACTGCACGTGGGCTGGCAGGAAATGCCGGAAGGACTCGAACTGACCGTGCCTGCGCCGGTTCCGGCTTCGCCGATGGAGAGCACTGGGCCGCCATTGCTGAAGTTCGCAGTGACGGTGTGGCTGGCGCTCATGGTGAGCGCGCAAGTGCCGTTGCCGGAACAATCGCCGCTCCAGCCGGTGAAGGAGACCCCGGCACCTGGAGTGGCCGTGAGGGTGACCGAGGTATTGGCGGGGTAGGTAGTGGTGCAGGTGCCGCTGCCGCAGCTGAAGTTGGCGCCGTCGCTGACGGAGCCGGTGCCGGCGATGGTTACGCTGAGTTGCGGCACGCCGGTGCCGGTGAGACTAAACGCTGGAAGGGCTACAGGAGTGCCGGTGGTGGTGTCGGTCGCTGTCAGCGTGGCCGACTCCGCGCCCAACGTGGAAGGATCGAAAGTGAACCAGAAATTGCACTGAGAATTGGCCGGCAACAGTCCACCGAGCTGGTTGCAGAGTGTTCCTGATCCGGTGGTCAGCGTGAAGTCGGATGCGTTGGTTCCGCCGAGCGCGAAGGTGAAATTCATTGGGAAGCCGCCCTCATTTTCCAGAGTGACGGCCTTAGCTGTGCTCGAAACGCCCTCGGGCTGATTGCCGAAATCTTGCGAAGGGCCGAAGAGGGTGAAGAACTGACCAATTTCCGGGGCCACGAGGAATTGGTAGGAAGCGATTTGGCCGACGGTGGGGCCGCTTTGGTTGCCGCTGATGGTGGAAGTGCTGTCTTCGCCGTCGGTGGCGAAGGCAAAAATGGTATGCACGCCGGGAGAGAGCGGCGCGAGAGTGGCGGAGAAGCCGGATTGGGTTTTCGTCGGCGTCCAGGCGCCCAGCCAGGAGTCCACTTGGTAGTAGATATTGGAGATGGGGGCGAAGGTTGGGCTGGGAGGCGGAGTTTTTTCGGAGAGGGTATTCATTGCGCTGAAAGTGAAAGTGGGAGTGGTGGTGCTGGTGGCGTTGCCTGTGAACGTGGAGATGGTCGTCTGGAGATTGTTGGCCTGCGGTTGATACTCGGTGATGGCGGTGACCGAAGCGTCGCTCTGATTGACGATGTAGTCTTGATTGGAGATGGAATTGGCTGCAACTGCGACGGGACTATTGCCAACCGGAATGGAAAGTTCGGCGTTCGACACACCGTCGATCACCGTGATGGTGTTGCTGCCCTTGTTCACCACATAGATCTTGTCGGTTGTCGGATTCACCGCGATGGCCTGGGGATTATTCGCGGAGGTGTCGGTAACCGTGGCGAGGTAACTTGCCTGCGAGGTGGCTGTGGCGCCTTGAAATACGCTGACGTTGTTGCTTGTGCTGTTGGCGACGTAAACGAGGTTCGTGACGGGATTGACGGCAATGGCTATGGGACCGGAGGCGTTGTTATCCGAAACGACGTTGGAGCTCAAGTCGCTGCCATTGACAACCTGAACGCCCAGGGGGCCGGCGAGGTAGGCGAAGTTGGTTACGGGATTGATGGCAATCGCGGTGAAGCCGTTGAGGGATCCGCCGTTGGTGGAGCTATTGCTAGTAACGGCATCGAGCACAGTAAAGGAATTATCGAAGTTGTCGAGGATGAACAGCTGGCCGTTGGAAGGATTAATGGCCATGGGGCCCGGATGCGCTGCGAAGCCGGTAAGCGACTGATCACCGGTCGATGTGCTGACTCCAAATATGGTGGTGAAGTTAGTCAAGGTTTGCGAGGTGGCGCCGGTAAAGAATCCCGTGTTGGTGACAGGGTTGAAGGTGATGGAGTTCAGACCAGAGGCGTCGCCGTCGGTGATTTGCGCGGTGTTGCCGGATGCGCCGTCAATATCGGTGACGAAATCGTCGCCGCTATTCAAGACATAAATTTGGTTGCGGATGGGATCGACGGCGATGGCGGTCGGGTTGTTGCCGACGCCGATGGTGGAGCCCTGGGTGGTGTTGGTGGCGCCGTTGATCACGGTGACATCGTTGTCACCAGAGTTGGCGACGTAGATGAGGTTGGTGACCGGATTCACTCCGATGGCCACGGGAGCGGAATCGGTGGGAGTGATGGTGGTGGGGATGAGAGCCGCGCCGTCGATCACGGTGAATGCGCCGTTGCTCAGGTTGCACGCGGCATAAGCGCGGTGAGTCGCCGGATTCACGGCGATGGCCTGGGTACTGCCGCCGGTGGCGAAGTTATAAACCGTCGCGGGATTGCCGCCGTTGAATTCCGTCACTGTGCCGTTGAAATTCGCGACGTAAACGGTATTGGTGATGGAATCCACGGTGACGCCAATTCCGGCGGAAGCGTTCGGATCGTTGACTAATGCGGTGGAATTGCCGGGGCCGTTGATGACCAGCGTATTGCCGCCGTTGGCTGCGACGAAGATCTGGTTGGTGACGGGATTTACGGCGATGCCTTGCAGGTTGACCGCGTTCCCATTGGATATCGGAGAGCCGGTAATCGCTTGCGTGCCGCCGTCAATCTGGATGACGTTGTTGGTGCCGCCGTTGGAGACGTAGATCTGGTCGGTGGCTTCGTTTACCGCGATGGCAAAAGGATTGGCGCCGCTGCCCATGCTGGCCGAGCCCGCGATGACGTTGGTGTTGCCGTTGAAAATCGCGACAGTGTTGTCGCCGGAGTTGGCGACGTAAAAGAATCCGGTAGCGGAGTTGACGGCGACGGCTGAGGGAGAAGCGCCCGAGGCGCGCGTGGCCGTGATGGAATTTGTAGCGCCGTTGATGATCGAGATGTTGCCGCTGGTGCTGTTGGCGACGTAAACCTGATTGAGGTTCGCATCGACAGCGATGGCTGAGGGGCCAAGCCCGTTGCCATTAGTGATGGTGGTCACATAGGCGGCTGGGGTGCTGCCAATGGCGCCGCTGAAGACGCTGACGTTGTTGCTGCCGCTGTTGGCCACGTACACCAAGTCGGTGAGGGAATTGACGGCGATTGCGACCGGAGTGGTGGCGTGAGTGTCGTTGACCGTGGTGAAGGTGTTTGTTGCGCCATCCACGACAGTGACGTTGTTGCTGCCGGAATTCGCGATGTAAATCTTGTTGGTTACCGGGTTGACCGCGACGGCATTGGGAAACTGGCCAGCGAAAACCGTCTGCGCCGGAATTTGGGCCTGGGCGGTGGCGGGGAGCGATAGCGCGATGAGGGCGAGAAGCGTAACGACGATTAGCACAGAGGCAGTTCTGGCAACAGAGGAGCGGCGGTCGAGTGGTTGGGAGTTGGACCGGGCGATGGGATCGCGGGCAATTTGCTGCGAATTTTTTACGCCACTGGCTCGATTCATCCTTGCCTCCACCACATTTGTTGTCACAGAGCGGCTCGCGCGGTTCCGAGACAGATAGATATCGACATCGCGTTGGTTCGTATTAGCGAGCTTCGCGGCGGGCGGTTTTGATCAAGCCAATTTGAGAAACCTGGGGTCGCGAGAATGATGGAGAACCCTTTAAGAACAGCCCCAATCCGCACGTCGCCAAAAAAATCAGTGCCGAAAGACTACTCCGAGTGCATTTGGAAATCTATGAATATGCACGTTTCCGGCGATAAATAACTGCGTGCCAGAGTGGAATGACTCAGGCGCGGTATTTGGGCAAAGTTGCCGCGTCTCCACACCACTGGGCGCGCTATTCGACGAATGGCAGGGGCACATGGTGGGCCATATTAATAGATTGTATTAAAAAGACTTATGGGCGAAATGGTGGAATGGGGACAAGGATTTGCACAATCGCGGAAACGTGGTTCTCTTGGAAAAGAAAGAGTTTAGATGCAAGGGAGCAATTTTCGTCGGTTGCGTGGAGCAGAGGTCGAGTCTGCGTATCGATGAGGGAACGGTAGTCCCATCGCGAATTGGGGTTGTGGCGAGATCGAGGTTGTAAGAGGGGGCGGGACGCCAGCGGTACGAAGGAGCGGATGCAAGATTCTGGGGTGACGGCGTTCAACGGTTGGGACGGTTTCCAGGATGCAAGCACTGGGTTCACTGCTTGATTGATTGGCGGTGTGGAACGGAGCTAGACTTCGCGGACGACGGGTCATTTTCTGGCGGTACACAGGAAAGGGAATTATGAACGCGGATGGCAGCTCTTTTGGGACGATGTTTTGGCGGCTATTTTCAGCTGCGATTTCGATTGTCGTTTTCGTGATGCTCGCTCCTACTGCGGGATTTGCGCAGACGCGGCGGGCGGTGCTGGTTGGGATCAATAATTACGTGCCTGAGGGGACTACGGCTAAGAAGATTGTGCTGACCGAGAAGGCTGGAGTTGGCGGGCGCGGGAGTTGGACGAATTTGGAAGGATCTTTGAATGATGTGGAGAGTATTCGGCAGCTTTTGATTACGCGTTATGGATTTGAGGAGAAGAATATTCACGTGTTGACGGATGCGGAGGCTACGCACGCGAATATTCTGGATGCGATTCAGAAATACCTGGCCGATGCGGCGGCGCCTGGGGATGTGAGCTTCTTCTATTACGCGGGGCATGGCTCGCAGATGCACAATTCTCTGACCGCGGAGGAAGATAAGCAGGATGAGACTACCGTGCCGGCGGATTCTTATAAGGGCACGATGGATATACGCGATAAGGAGTATGCGCGGGCGTTTATGAAGGTGATTGAGAAGGGGGCGGTGCTTACGGCGGTTTTCGATAGCTGCCATAGCGGCTCGATTGCGCGCGGGTATTCGCGCTTCGATCGCGTGCGCGCTTTGCCGCCTGATCCGCGGGATTCCCGGGATGATTATTCCGGGCCGTTTCCGGAGAAGCGCGGGGCGCTGATTATTGCCGCGGCGCAGGATATCGAGAGCGCGGCGGAGGGCCGCGATGAAAACGGCAACGAGCATGGGGCGTTTACCGCGGCTTTGATGAAAGTGATGAGCAGCGCGCCGATCGATGAATCGGCGAATGATATTTTCCTGCAGACTTTTGCGACTATGCGTTCGGCGGGGGCTAGCCAGGTGCCGGTGATTTCGGGGCCTGTCGATCGGATTCGCGGGCCACTTTTTGGAACCAGCAGCGGGAATCTTTCGGGGAAAATTACTTTGCAGGTGATTACCGCGGATGAAGATGGAACGGTGCAACTGCTCGGCGGATTTAGTCTGGGATTTGGAATTGGGACCGAGTTGGTGCCCGCGCAGAAGCCTGCGGCGGGCAGTCCGGCGGTGCGTTTGAAGATTGTGAGGCAGACGCCGGGAAAATCTACCGCTGAAACTTTGGCCGGCGATACTGCGAAATTTGCGCCAGGGATGCTTTTTGTGGTGGATCGTTGGGCGCCTTCGGGGAAGGGATTGTTGGCGCTGTGGGTGCCACCGGCGGATTTATCGGTAGAGGAATTGAAGCGCGTCGCGGACGGGGTGAATCAATTGCGCGGGGTGGCGGGGATTACTGTGGTTGACGATCCGTATGAAGTTACGCCTACGCACATTATTTCGTGGAGCGGGACGGCTTGGGTGCTTACCGACCAGAATACGCAGGCTACGAAGGCGTTGGGGAAGACACCCGATTTGATGGCGGTGGCGAAAGCGCTGCCTAGTGGCAAGGCGAAGATATTCGTGAATATGCCTTTGCCCAAGGAGGCGAGCGCGGGAGTGGCGGCTTTGACTGGGGGGCCTTCGCCGGTGCGGGCGGTGAGTTCGATTCGCGAGGCGAATTATTTGTTGGTGGGGCGCGCGACGCCGAAGGGAATCGAGTACGCGTGGCTGCTGCCGGGGGCTTCGAGGGACGGCGCGGCTGCGGTGGCAAAACTTGCGGGCAGCGCGGGAGTTGGCGCGGTGGCGCCGCCGGCCAGTTCCTTGCCGCCGGAGACTCGCTGGGTTCCTGCGCAATCGGGCTCGAAGACTTTTGTGACGGCGGTTACGGAATTGACGGAGCTGGCTGGGAATCTTTCGCGCATCAATGGATGGCTCTCGCTGCCTTCGCCGGCTGATGATGGCGGATTTCCGTATCACCTGGTGATTTACGAATCGAAACATGCGGATGCGCCTGAGCCGGTTACGACCACGATCGGCGACGGACGTTCCTATGGCCTCGAGCTGCGAGCTGATCCGAATGACTTGAAGCGCCTTACGGGGCCGCGGCGCGTTTACATTTTTGTGATCGATAGCGATGGCAACGGAGTTCCTATCTTCCCGAGTTTGGATACGGGCGACGTGGCGAATGTGCATCCCACGCCGCTGGAATCGCGCGATGGAATTCCGGCGGAAATCAAGCTTGGTCCGGTGGAATTATTTACCGTGGGAAAACCATTTGGCACGGACACTTATTTTATGCTGACGACTGGGCCGCATGATTCGATCAATCTGGCCAGTCTTGGATGGGAAGGCGTGCGCGGGGAACAGCGCGGGGCGGAGAGCCCGCTGGATCAATTGTTATCGAGCGTGGGGACGCGCTCGCCGCGGCCGGTCACGCCGTCTACTTGGTCGATTACGAAGATGGCGATTCATAGCCAGCCAGAGCCTTGATGGCGGGCGGCTCATAAGTTTGCGGAAGGACACAAATGCAGTCGCTTGACGAGGGACATTCTCTTGGGCCCGAAGCAAAGAAAGAGGGATCCCTCACCCAAAAAGCGGGTTCGGGATGACAGCGATGAGGCCATTCGCGGTGACGACGGAACGGCTAGTCGCGTTTGGGTGATGACGGCCAGAAAGATCGTGTCCGCAAACTGTGGAGCCGGGCACAGAGTGAACTCTCCCGCCACGAAGGCGATTCAGCCTTTGACTCTCGGAAGTTATTTTTGTTAATGTGCCACCAAATTGCACTTTTGTTCCGGAGGGAACGATGAAGAAGAACCGCCTTACGCTTTACATGCAATTGCTTTGCGCGTTGATGCTCGTCGCGTCGTTCGGCGTCAGCAAGTCGATGGCGCAGGACGACAAGATGGCGATGCAGAAATCCGGGAAAAATGTGGTGAAGACGCAAGCCCAGACGAGCCGCGGCGGCGGGGCTGATACGAACATCAAGACGGAAAAGCCGACGGCCAACGACCCGAAGAGCGAGGCTACCAAGCCTGCGGGACGCGGCCGCGGATGCGCTGTGGAAGTGAATAATGACACTGGTTGGTACGTGGACATTTATGTGAACGGCGTCTATACCGGGACGGTGGGACCCTGGGGCAGCGGCTGGGCTTATCCGCCGGTGGCCGGCTCGAATCTTTATGGGCGGGCTAACTTTACGGATGGATCTTGGAAGTATTGGGGACCGCGGGAGTTTGGTTGCTCGCAAGGCAGCGTCAATACTTGGGATATCACTCCTTAGTTTCGTTGGAGTGAAGAGGGTTGATCTTTTGATTTGCTAGCCGCTACGGACTGCTTGCGCGGTTCGTAGCGGCTTTTTGTTTTTGTGCTGCGGGCGTCTTTGCCGGCTCTTTCGACCGCGTGGTAAGCCGGAGGTAAAAAATCCAGCTCGGCGCGATCCAGAGCACTTCGGCCACCGGTTTGCGCCGTCCAAGATTTTGAGATGTAGCGAAGACGTCGCTCGTAAGAGACGGCGGGGACGCCAGAGGTACGCATGTTGGCGCGATTGGAGTCCGCGCGTGTGGGTTGCCGTCGCCGACCCTTCTAGTCGTAGGATGCTGGGCTGAAGCCGCACCGCTACGAAACCTTGGCGCTTTCGCTAGCGGCGGGCGGTGGCGGCTTCTGTGCGCCAGATAGTTTTGCCGCCTAGGAAATCGTGGATGTGGCGATTGATTAGGTCGGGCATTTCGTGGATTACCCAGTGAGTGCCTTCTGGGATTCGCTCGATGCGATTGTTGGGAACGTATTCTTCGAGGCCGTCTAGATTGCCCGGGAGCAATGCGACGTCCTTCATGCCCCAGAGGAACATGGTGGGTACTTGAACGATCCAGGATTTTGCGCCCGGCAGCAGCGTGGGTAAATCATCGTTGCCGTCGTTGCCGGTTATGCGCGGGAGCGCTCGGTAATAATTTAGGCCGCCGGTTAGAGCACCGGGTTGCGACCAGGCTTCGAGATAGGCGCGGCGATCGGCGTCATTGAAATAGCCGCGCTCGAGGCCGGGAGCCAGCACAATTGCGGAGAGCGCGGCGTAATTGTTGGCGGAGAGCATGGATTCGGCCGCCGGCGTGCGGAAAAACTGGATGTACTCGCTGGCTTTTCGCTGCGCTGGATTTTGCGCGAGTTCGCGGCGGAAGACAGCTAGATGCGGCGCGTTAATGAGCACGAGCCGATCGAGCCACTCGGGATAGACGAGAGCAAAGGCGCAGGCAACTACGCCGCCCCAATCGTGGGCTACCAGCGTGAATTTTTTGTCGCCGCCGCAGCCGAAATGCGCTGCCAGGCCTCGGAGATCTTCTACGAGAGTTCGGAGTTCGTAATCCTCGACGCTCGCAGGCTTCGACGAGAGATTGTAGCCACGCAGATCCGGCGCCACAGCTAGACGCGAGCGGCCGAATTCGGCTAGTTGTTTTTTCCAGGCGTACCAGAATTCCGGGAAGCCGTGGGCGAAGAGGATCAGGTCGCCGTCTTCGGGCCCTTCAGCGGCGTAGTGGAGTCGGACGGATTCGAGTTCGGCGTAGGAATGGCGCAGCATCTTGGGCACTCCCCTTTAGGCGGATGCTATTCGGAACGCGGCGCGGCGTCAACTGGTCCGGGGTTCGTAGCGGCGGGTATTAACCCGGCATCTTACGAGGAGGATGTTGGCTGTGGTCGAGATTTTGGGCGGATTGCAATTCAGATAACGTGTTGGTTGGGTTGTGTGGCCCGCCCGAAAGGGTTGCATGTGGTGGAATCGCGGCCGTCGGATGCCACGCTAAAGGGCGCCGCTACGAAACCGGTTGTGTAGTCCGTTCGTGGGCGGTACGGGATTCGGCCGGGTTCACGGTATGATGAAACTCTGCTGGGCTGGTTGCCATCCAAGTACGCTGCGGCTCAACAGTGGAGGTAGAGAATGGAAGAGCTTAGCGTGGCGCGGGTACGTGCGCTTGGATTTGCCGCGTGGTTCATCGCGGCTTCGTTGCTTATTTTCGCTGCGCCGCTCGCCGCGCAAATTCAGCCGAACACTCCCGCGCCTTCGCTTACGCCGAAGCCTTTGCCGCCTTCGCAGCCTGGGGCTGCGCCGCAGGACACTGCGCCGAGCAAGCCGGCACCGCCGCCTGCTCCGGCTGCGACTCCGGCCACGCTCGCGAGAGGAAAGGCGATCGTTCTTGCTGGGGCGAAGGCCACTGGCGGAGATGCGCTGAAGTCGGTGAAGAGCGTAGAGGTCCACGTGGCGGGGCAGGCCACTACGCCGCAGGGCCAAATGGATTTGAAATTGAAATTGACGATCGTGTTTCCGGATCATCTGCGCAATGAGGCGGAATTGCCGGTGGGTACGATTGTCCAGGGATTCGACGGAAAGGCCGGATGGATTTTGGCGCCGCAGGGTTTGCTGGATTTGCCGGAAGATTTTATTCCCGAATTTTCGCGCGGGATTGCATTGACGGGCGGTTGGGGATTGTATCAACAGGCGCTGAACGGAAAAATCACCGCGCAGTATTTGGACGATGAAGATTATGACGGAAAGAAAACGAACGTGGTGCAATGGAGCGGGCCGAGCGGGCCGATCCGGCTAAACTTTGACGCCGCCACGCATTTGCTGGTGGGCGCGCATTTCCGCGCGATTACGCCGCAGGGGGATGTGGAGACGGATCAGCATTGGAGTGATTTCCGCGCGGTGGAGGGTTTGGAGTATCCGTATCACAACCAAGTGGATCATGACGGGAAGAAATTTACGGAGACCAGCGTTTCGGACGTGAGGATTAATACCAATCCGGATCCGGGGATATTTGCGCGGCCGGTGGAGGAGAAGGCGCCAGGTTCGAATTAGTCCGGATTTCAAAATTTGCCAAATTGATATCGCTCGGGAACCCGCGCCGCGGATGAATTTGGGAAAGTGCGCGGCGTGGCTTACACTTGGAGTTTCGGCTTGAGACGATGAAAACTACTCAGATGACTGGATCAATGAATCGTTATAGATTTTTGGCATTTATTGCGGCTATGGTTGCGGGAGTTTTCTGCCTCGGCGGGATTACGCCTACTTCGCCGGCGCCTGTGCCTCCGGTGCTGGCGGCTATGAAGGCGGAGCTGGATCGCTCCGTTACTACTTTGAGCAAGGCCGAGCCTTCGAATTATTTTTTGAGCTATACGGTTTCGGATCGCGAGATTGTGACCGTATCGGGATCGAATGGGGCGCTGCTTACCAGCGATGACGCGCATGGGCGCTGGCTCGAGGTGCAATCGCGCGTGGGGTCCTATCAGCTCGATAGCACGCACAAGATTGGCGATCGGGCGCCGAATTGGACGAGCCCTGGGACCACCGCCGCTATCGATGATGATTTAGCCGTTCTGCGGCGCGAGATTTGGAGCGAGACGGACCGGCAGTATCGGGCTTCGGCGCAGGCTTTGATCAAGATTCAAACGAGTCAGCAAGTGCAGGTGCAGACCGATGAAGGCAATGCGCCGGATTTTTCGCATGAGACGCCGCACACGTTTATTGGCCCTCGGGCGGAAATCAAAGTGGATCGCAAGCCGTGGGAAGAAAAGCTGCGGAAATATACGGCGGCGTTCAGCACTTCGCCGGACGTGTTGAACTCGATTGCTACTTTTACCGCGCAGGCCGCGAATCAATATCAATTGAATAGCGAGGGGACGGAGCTGGCTTTTGGGCAACTGCATTACCGGCTGGAGCTTTTTGTGCAGAGCAAGGCTCCGGATGGGATGGATATCAACCGATTTGCTAATTTCGATTGGATCGATCCGAAAGAGGCGCCGGACGATAAGGTGGTATTTGAGAAAATCAAAGTTTTGATTGGGGAGCTTGAGGCGCTGGATCGGGCGCCGCTTGTTGATCCTTATGCCGGGCCTGCTTTGCTGACTGGGCGGGCTACCGCCGTTTTTTTTCACGAAGTGCTTGGCCACCGGCTGGAGGGATTCCGGCAGAAGGATATTTCCGAGGGGCAGACTTTCACGAAGAAGATCGGCGAGCAGATTTTGCCGTCGTTTATTTCGGTGAAGGATGATCCTACGGAGCAACGGCTGAACGGGCAAATGCTGCTTGGCTACTATCCGTATGACGATGAAGGAGTGCCGGCGCAGGACGTGCACCTGGTGGACAACGGGGTGTTGAAAACTTTTCTGATGGGGCGCTCGCCTTTGGTGGATGTGCCACATTCGAATGGCCACGGGCGGCGCCAACTTGGATTTCAGCCGATTGCGCGCATGGGCAATACGATTGTGAGCAGCACGAAGACGGTGACGAATGCGGAACTTCGCAAGCAATTGATCGCGCTAATCAAATCGCAGAACAAACCTTACGGCCTGTTGATTGATGATATTGCCGGCGGATTTACATTTACCGGACGCGGGCAGCCGCAGGCTTTTCAGGTTTTGCCGCTGGTGGTTTACAAAGTTTTCCCGGATGGAAAGCCGGATGAATTGGTGCGCGGCGTGGATATTGTGGGGACGCCGCTGGCTTCGCTCACGAAAATCGTGGCTACCGGCGACACGCAGGAAATTTTCAATGGTTATTGCGGCGCTGAGTCTGGATCGGTTCCAGTGGCGGCTGCGGCTCCTGCGATTTTGATTTCTGAGTTGGAAGTGCAGAAGAAAGAATCTTCTACCGATCGGCCGCCCATTTTGCCGCCGCCGGCGCACGACCCCGAAGCGAAAGGAAATGACTGAGAATGATTTGCCGCCGAATCAGAGCTTCGAGTGTGCTGTTTTTTGCTGCCGGTGTCGCTACGGCTTGTCTCGCCCTTCCTTCGATGGCTGCCGCCGCGGTGCGAATGCCGGGCGCTGCCAAGCCCGGGCTGCATCATGCCAAGCCTACGGCCGTTCCCACGGAGCCGCAACAGGCGGACAACGATCAGACCCTGCGCGCGCTACACGATGAAATGGAGCGTTCGCAGACGCGCCTGGGCATTCCCGGCGCCGAGAAACCTTTCTACATTCAATATCAATTGCTGGATATTGACGCGCGAACGATCACGACTTCGTTTGGCGCGCTACTTTCTTCCACGAAAACGCGCAGCCGCTTCATGCTGGCTACCATTCGCGTGGGCGACTATCACCTCGACAGCTCGAATTTTGTGAGCGATGAGGCCTTTCGCGGGTTCCTTGGCTCGGCCGGGCAAGTGGGCATCGATCGCGATTACAACTCGCTGCGCCAGGATCTTTGGCTCTCGACCGATCAGGCTTACAAGGAAGCGCTGACGCAGATGTCCGTGAAGCGCGCATTCTTGCGCAGCTTGACCAAGCCGCCGGAGATTGACGATTTTTCGAAGACTTCGCCGGCGGTGCAGGTCGAGCCGCGCCTCGAGCCGGATTGGACTTCGCGGAATTGGGAAGATGAGGCGCGCGTGGCGTCGAGGGCGGTGCGCGGGAATCCGGAATTGAAGGATTCGCGCGTCACCTATTACCTGATTTACACGACATATTATTTGCTGACGAGCGAGGGGACGCAGATTCGCGTGTCGCGCAGCTTTGCGGCGATTGAAGGCGGAATGGACGCGCTCGCCGACGACGGAATGGAAGTGCAGAATTATTACGCGAAGTATGTGGCACGTCCGGCGGATTTGCCTTCGGCGGAGGAGGCCAGCAAATCGCTGGCTGCTGCTGGAAATGAACTGGTCGCGCTGCGTTCCAGCCCGCTGGTGCCTGACTACACCGGGCCGATGCTTTTCGATGCGCCCGCCGCTGGTTCTTTGCTGGCGCAGATTTTGACGCCGTCTTTATCTGGGGCGCGCGGGCCGCTTTCGATGCTGCCTCGCTTTGATGAAATGATGCAGGGGCTTGGCGGGCGCAGCGAATGGACCGGGCGAGTGGGCACTCGGGTGCTGCCGAATGGAGTTTCGCTGGTGGATGATCCCTCGATCGGGGCTTATCAGGGGAAGCCGGTCATTGGCGGCTACGATGTGGATGATGAGGGAGTGCGGGCGCAGCGCGTTTCGATTGTGGATAATGGGATTTTGAGGGATTTGCTGATGTCGCGGCGGCCTGGTCCGGAATTTTATGCTTCGAATGGACACGCGCGCTCGGCGCTGCTTTCGGATACGCATCCGTTGCCTAGCAATTTGATTTTTGAATCGAATGCCGCGGAGAGTCCCGCGGATTTGAAGAAGAAGTTCCTTTCGCTTTGCAAAGATGACGGCCACGACTGGTGCATCGAAGTGCGGCGAATGGATAATCCGGCGATTTCTTCAGTGCGGCAGGAAGACTTCAATGAGACCGTTGGCGGTTTGGCGGCGGGGATTTCTAGCGGCGAGCGATTGCCATTGGTGCTTTATCGCGTGTTTGTTTCTGACGGGCATGAAGAAATGGTGCGCGGTGGATTGTTGAATGGATTGAATCTGCGCTCGATTCGCAATCTTTCGGGAGTGGGGAACGACGGGACGGTTTTTGATTACATGGAAAATCCGGCGGAGGGATTTGCCGGGACTGCGCTCGGGGCTTTTGGCTCGGCGCAGGCTGGGATTCCTACCTCGATTGTGGCGCCGTCACTTCTGCTTGAAGAAGGTGAAGTTCGCGGATTCCATGGCGAGCCGCGGCGATTGCCGCTGGTTACGGAGCCGCCGCTGAATTAGCGGGCGGTTTTGCCGCTGGCTCGATCGTAATTATCGTTACTTCCGGACGGCTGTTGAAGCGGATCGGAAGCACTGAAGTGCCCATCCCGCGATTCACGTACAACTTCGAGTTTGTGCCTTTTGCGTCGTACCATCCGGCTACGTAGGGCCAGCATCCTTTCGGCAAAAATAGCGGGGGGAGGAATGGCGGGCGGACTTGTCCGCCGTGAGTGTGGCCCGCGAGGGCTAGATCTACTTTTCCTGCTACACGCTCGAAATAGGCGGGTGAGTGGAACAATAGAATCGTGTAAATTCCTGGCGGGGCGCCTGTGAGAGCGCCTTCGAGGCTGGCTTTTCCTGTGTAAGGATCGTCCACGCCGCCTAGCCAAACATCATTTCGAAGCAGAGTGCCGGAATTCAGCAGCAGATGCGCGCCCGCGCTGGCGTAAAAAGAATGTTCGTGCTGAATCTGCTTCCAATTCTCGTAATTTCCGCGCACCACCCAGACGCCGAGCGGGGCGTGCATTTGCTGCAATACATCCTGGACATTGTTATAGGTTCCGCCGTAGCCGGCGAGGGAATCGCCGGTGATTACGATTACGTCGGGCTTTTCGTCGTCGAGAATGTCGAGCATGCGGCGTTCGCGAATGCCGACACCATGCGTGTGCAGATCGCTGAGTTGGGCGATTCGTAGAGGCGTTGCAACATTTCCTTGCACCGCGGTGTGCACCACTTCGATGCGGAAGGGCTCGACCCACAGCGAGTAGGCGAGGAGGAGAATCACGGCGGCCAGAACGAGCGCCCAAATGACGCGCTTGCGATTTTCGCGGGTGGGCGCGCCGCGAAGTGGACGTTGGATGGTGCGATTCGCGCTCATGATTCGATCACTTCAGTGTAAGGCAGTGAGTTCGCCCGGCCAAACTCGCGCCAGCGTATAATCCGGTAAGCCCTGGGATGACTGCCGAAGCACAAGCCGTTCGAGAAAAAAAGCTGGCCGCGATGGGATCGGTCGGCTCGGCCGTGGTGTTGGTGTCTCTCAAGGCGTTTTTGGCGATCGCTACCGGCAGCCTGGGCATCCTCTCTGAATTGATGCATTCGATGCTCGACTTGATTGCTGCGGTGATCACTTATCTTTCGGTTCGAGTAGCGGATAAGCCTGCGGACGCCGATCATCTCTACGGGCATGGCAAGGTGGAGAGCTTTTCGGCTTTCGTCGAGATTGGGTTGCTGCTTTTGACGGCGCTTTACATTATTTGGGAGGCGCTGCAGCGATTGTTCCGGCATGAAAGTCACATTCGTCCGAGCATCACGGCGATCGTGATTCTGGCGCTGGCAATGGGAATCGATGTGGCGCGCTCGCGGGCGCTGTCTCGAGTGGCGCGGAAATATCCGAGTGAGGCGCTGGAAGCGGACGCGCTGCATTTTTCCACCGACGTGTGGAGCACATTCGTGGTGCTTATCGGCATTACGGCGGCGTGGCTTGGGCAAAAATATGGCATTCCGTGGCTCGCTTATACGGACGCAATCGCGGCGCTTGCGGTTGCGGGAGTGATCATCTGGATTGGTGGACGATTAGGCAAACAGACCGTGGACGCGCTGCTGGACGTGGCGCCGTCGGGATTGCGCGAGCGCATTCAGGAGGCGGTGGCGGGCGTGGATGGAGTGTTGAGCACGGATCGGGTGCGCGTGCGGCGGGCTGGCCAGCGGCATTTTGTGGACGTGACGATCAGCGTGCCGCGTACGGCGAGTTTGGAGCAGGCTCACGCTACCAGCGATGCGGTTGAGAAACGCATTAGCGAAATTGTGCCCTCGGACGTGGTCGTGCACCTCGAGCCGCGGGCGCCTATGGGCGAAAACATTTTCGATACCATTCGGGCGGTGGCGCAGAAGCATGGATTGCCGGTGCATGAGCTTTCGGCGCACATGTTTGATGGGCATCTTTTTATCGAGCTGCACCTTGAGGTGGATGAGAAAGCCAGCCTGAAGGAGGCGCATCTTCGCGCCACTGAGCTTGAGGATGATATTCGCCGGGCTACCGATCCGAAGGCGATGATTAATATTCATATTGAGCCGCTGGGCGCGGAGATTGCCGGGGCGGAGGAAATGCGCGATCTGGGCCGCGCGGTGCAGCAATTTCTTGGGACGCTGCAATCGGAATATAACGAGATGGCGGACTGCCATGAGGTGCATGTGCGCAGCGTGGATCACAAGATTTTGGTTTCCTGCCACTGCGCCATGCCGGGTGCTTTGCCGGTCACGGAAGTGCATGATGTGACGGCGGCGCTGGAGGATCGCGTGAAGGAGAAGTTTCCGCAGATTTTCCGGGTGACGATTCATCCGGAGCCGGTGGAGGACAAGTAGCGCTGGCGCTACTTAAGGCGCAAACCCCCGCTACCGGAAATATCCTGCCCCTGTATTCGCGCAAGCAAGAAAGCTGCGAAGAAGCCGCACCAAATCGCGACAGAGATCAGGAATGAGTTGCTAGACTTGAAATAGAAGACCTGCGCTGCGATTGCGATAACACCGGAAGTTGCCGCGATAATAAGTCCAAACCACAGGAAAAAATTAGCGCTGCGGCTATTTGGAGTTCTGGTTTTTCGCGAGGCAACGCCAGCGTTGATGTCGCGCCAGAGTCCCACTAGATACCACTGGAGAAAAATACCGGCGCCCATTAGGGCGATGACAATCCACGACGCCTGCTCCGGGAGTAGCGCGCCGATGCCTGCAGATACCATCACCGCCGGAGCATTTACAATCTCACAAGCTTGGACCCATTCGGGTGGTCCGAATTGGGTCAAATCCCAACCCACGTCGTTCTTGCTTGCGGCTGCGGGATGGCGCCATTCGTATCGCTGATATTGATAGGGAATCATTACTGCCAAAAAGAAAATCAATTGGGCCGTTGCGAGCGCGTGGCGGAAGCTGATCCCTTGTGGCATGGCAGTCTGGGCAAACCCTCAATTAAACAGACGCCGTAGCATCGACCTGTGTTCCAGGTGAACGGCGCACAAAAATTTGTGCGGCGAGCGCGAGGATTGCTGGGAAACATTCTATTACGTAGCGCGGCTCGGGCGTGTCTACGTGCACTAGAAATAGCGTCCGCACTATGCAGAATGTTACGAGCAGCGGCGTTACTGGTGAGCCGTGGGCTAACCAAGCGCCCCAGATCGCTGCGCCTGCCAGCAATATTGCTAGAGCGCCGAACGTTACCGTTACCGTGAAATCGATCGGATCTTCGGCCCACGCGGCGCGGATGGGCCAGAGTTGGCCTGAGAATGGCAGCAGTTCGATGCGCGGCGTGAACCAGAGTGTGAAAGCGCGCTTTAACGGAACTGTGAGATAGGTTCGCAGCGGATGGCGGGCTGTGCGTTCGCGGGCGATTTCGCCGAAAGCGGCGTCTTCCTCGGGCGAGATTGTTAGCGAATCGTTGTATTGATCGAGTGCGTCGGCGATGCGCTGGCGCTCTTCATCGGAATCGAAAGCGTAATTGGGCATGTCCTCGACGTGAATTTCTTCGTCTTCGAGTTTCCACGGAACCATGTACACATCGCGGAAGCGCCACATCCAGGTGTTCGTCCAGGAATAGAAGCCTTTGGGGACGAGCTCGCCGGGCAATTGCGAATAGCGCGGGGCTAGGAATTGCACTTCGCCGAGAGTGCGCCAATTTCGCGCGGCCCAGGGGACTAGCGGCAGAATCATTCCGACGAACATCAGCACCGCGGCGCGAATTAATTTCAGCCAATCCTTGCGGCGGCGCCAACGGACCAGCAGCACCAGCCCTGCGGCGGCTAGCAGTAACGGCGCTTCGGGGCGCACGAGCGTTGCGAATCCCGCGACCAGGCCGCCGAGAAACCACGGACTTCGCAGCCAAGTGATGACTCGCGGCTGACGCAGCGCGTAATCATCCGGAAATCGATCGCGGAGGCCTCCCGCGTGATCATATTCATTGAATCCACTGGCCAGGACAGCTAGCGCGAGGGCGGTCAAAAAAGTGGCGAGGACTTCGCTCAAAAAAACTGTGCTGTAATTCGCGATGAAGGGACAAAGGGCGGCGAGCCACAGGCCGGCGATTGCCGCGCGGCGTCGCATCGTGGCCGGCGCGACGCGGGCCGCCAGCATTGCGATTAGCGCGCACGTTCCCAAATCCACGAACACCTGCGCTAGCAACACGGCGTAGCGCGCACGCCCGAGCGTAGCGTAAACTGCTGCCAGGAACGCCGGATAGCCGGGAGAACGCAAATCAACGGGAGTGAGTTGGCCGTTGACGGACATGCCGTAAACGCCGCGATCCAGCCAGTTGCGCGCCAGTTCGAGATAAATTTCGGAATCTCCCGCGGCGTTCATCGGGAACCGGTGAATGAGATAAAGCCGCAGTGCCAGCCCAGCGCCTACGGCCAGCGCAACACTTGCACGCATCTTAGTGGATGTCGTTATTGACACGTTTTTTCGGGACGGCTAGCTTGGATTGTCCGCATGGGTAATGGCAAGCCAATTTTCTATGATGAGGAGCGCCGCCGCTGGCGACGCACGCGCCGCGCCATGGAGATCGCGGGCGCGCTGTTTGCGTTTGTGCTGGTGGTTTTCATCGTTGATATTTTCCGCAATCCGGATTTAGGCGCATCGCTCCTTCCCGACCGGCATCCGATTCGCCACGCCATTCGCCAATCCAAGCCCAAAGTCGCGCCGGTGCGGCAAGGCCGCAAGAAACGCGTCGCCGGCCTGGGCAAACAACCTGACCATTATGACCCGCTGCGTGCTGCATTTTACGAGAATGGCGATCCCCGCGGATTTGCTTCGTTGCAGGCGCACTACAAAGAACTCGACCTGCTGATTCCCGAAGGATTGAAATCGATTACGCCCGACGGGCGCCTCGATGTGGACCTCGATCCGAAAATCTTGAACTGGATGCGCACGACCGGCGTCGAGCTGCCGATCATGCCGCTGCTGCAGAATTCGGATGGCGTCGTTTGGCATATCAATGAAATGGCGGCGCTACTTGCGGATGCGGGCGCCCGGCACAAGCTGATCAACGGGCTCGTTCAGTACGATCTCACCCAGCATTTCACCGGCGTGGCGCTCGATTTCGAGGAAGTTCCCGATGCGAGCCAGGACAATTTCCGGAAATTCGTCGCGGAACTCGCGGCATCGCTGCATACGCAAAATTTGAAATTGATGGTGGCGCTGCCTGCGGCGGATTGGGCTTATGACTATAAAGGCATCGGGCAATCCGCGGACGCAGTGATCTTGATGAATTACGATCAGCACTGGCTGACGTCGCCGTCCGGCCCGATTGCAGCTCAGGAATGGTACTTGACGAACCTCAACAAGATTCTCGAACTCGTGCCCGCCGAAAAGATAGTCATGGGTATCGCGAACTATGCCTACGACTGGCCGGAAAAAACTAAAGAAGTGCCGCACCCGGCAGGGACTTCCATGACCTTTCAGGAAGCGGTCGTGCAAGCTGTCGAGTCCGACGCCGACGTGACTTTCGATCCTACTTCACTCAATCCGCACTATTCATATCAGGATGAAAATGACGTCGTGCACAACGTGTGGATGCTCGATGCCATCACCGCCTACAACGAATTGCGGAGCGCGGAAGCTTTGGGGGTGCAGGGCACGGTTGTCTGGCGGCTTGGCTCGGAAGATCCTTCGATGTGGTTCATATGGGACGCGACGCATCCGACGGAGGCCGACCGCAACAAGTTGACCGAAATCCCGCCTGGATACGATCTGATTCTCGAAGGCCGCGGCGACATTTGGAAAATTTCGGCCACGCCGGTGAGCGGCAAGCGCAGTTTTGATTTCGACGCGGAATCGGACATGTTCGATGACGAAAGCTTTGAGAGCTATCCGATGTCGTGGAGGATTCAGCAGATGGGCGCGGCGCCGTATAAAGTCGCTCTTACTTTTGATGATGGACCCGATACGGAATGGACGCCACGCATTCTGGATATCTTGAAGCAGGAAAAAGTCCCGGCCACTTTTTTTGCGATTGGAACAAATGCCGACAACGCGCCCGAGCTGATTCGCCGCGAATTTGACGAAGGCCACGAAATCGGCAATCACAGTTACACGCATCCCGACATCGAGGAAATATCGAAAACGCAAATTCAGATCGAGTTGAATCTCACCGAACGGCTTTTCGAATCCATTCTTGGCGTGAAGACCATATTGTTCCGGCCTCCTTACGGAATCGATCACCAGCCGGAGACCGCGGGCGAAATTTCCTATCTGCCGATTCCGCAATCGATGGGCTACATCATCATCGGCGCGGAGATTGATCCTCACGATTGGGGCGAGGGCAACGGTCAGGCCCCTCCGCCGGCGGCTACGATTGTCCAGCGCGTAGTGGACCAGGCCACGCAGCAGTTGAAGACCAACGGCGGGAACATCATCTTGATGCACGACGGCGGCGGCGACCGGAGCCAGACGGTCGCGGCGCTGCCATTGGTGATCGATCGCATGAGGGCGCAGGGATTTCAATTTGTTTCCGTTTCTAGTTTGCTGGGCGAGACGCGCAGTGAAGTGATGCAGCCGCTCAGCTACAGGGAATGGCTCTGGGCGCGCAGCGATTGGTTCATTTTCGAGTT
The DNA here is from genome assembly GCA_963831955.1 of uncultured Acidobacteriota bacterium. Classification (GTDB taxonomy): domain Bacteria; phylum Acidobacteriota; class Terriglobia; order Acidiferrales; family UBA7541; genus Palsa-147. Next base: position 498,003 of record CAWHSG010000001.1, read on the forward strand.
GGCGCATTGGTTCCGTCTGGCGATTACTTTTGTATTCATGGCCGGGATTTTGCTGGTGAGCGGCCGGGCGTTGATTATCGGATTGCTGGCGCTGGTTGAGAAGGCTCGGCCCGCGCCGTGGGATCATCCGGAATATCAGCCGACGGTGAGCGTGCTGATTCCGGCTTATAACGAAGAGGCGGTGATTACTGCCACGGTGCGGGCGGCGCTGGCTTCCACTTATCCGAAGCTTGAGATTTTGGTGATTGATGATGGCTCGATCGATCGCACGCGTGAATTGGTTCGCGAGGAATTTGGGGGCGATCCGCGAGTGAAGCTGATTTCGCAGCCGAATCGCGGCAAGCCTGCGGCGCTGAATCATGGGTTGGCTGCTGCCTCGGGCGAGATTATGGTGACGATTGACGCGGATACGATTGTGGATCCCGTGGCGATCACGAAGTTGGTGCGCAATTTCGCCGATGCGCGCGTGGGGGCTGTAGCCGGCAACGTGAAAGTGATGAATCGCAATCGCTGGTTGACGCGCTGGCAGGCGCTTGAATACATCACCAGCCAAAATCTCGAGAAGCGGGCTTTCGATTTGCTGAATTGTATTCCGGTGGTGCCGGGCGCGGTGGGAGCCTGGCGCGCGGACTTGGTGCGCAGTTGCGAGGGATTTTCGAAGGATACCGTCGCAGAAGATACCGACCTAACGATCACGATTCGCCGCAGCGGCTGGAAAATTCTTTATGATGAAGACGCCATTGGCCACACTGAAGTGCCGGAAACGGTTGAGGCGCTGATTCGCCAGCGTTTTCGGTGGACTTTCGGCACCATTCAAGCAGTTTGGAAGCATCGCGACACGCTGGGACGGAAAAAATACGGCTCGCTTGGCTTGATCGCGTTGCCGAATATATTTTTGTTTCAGATTCTGTTGCCGCTGGTATCGCCGGTGCTTGATTCGCTCTTTCTGATTTCGCTCGTATTGTGGGGCTTGTCGCAACTTCATTTCACTCGCTTGCCGCAGCTTTGGACCGCGCAGGATGTGGAGCGCTCGCTGGTATTTTTTGCGATTTTCATGTTCGTGGATTTGTTAACGTGCGTGATCGCGTTTGCGCTGGAGAAGCACGAAGACTGGACGCTGCTTGCGCCGCTGCTGATTCAGCGGTTTTACTATCGGCAGATGATGTACGTGGTGCTGTTTCGCGCGCTGCGTGAAGCCGTGCGCGGACGCCCGGTGGGTTGGAAGGGCGTCGAGCCGCACGTTCCGACTCCCGTGGCCACCACGCAATCGTAATCTGTGGCGTTGGGGCGAGCATTTTGCTAAACTAGCTTCACTGGGCTGCATCCTGAGTCTACGGAGCGGCACCGGAGGTTCGCATGAGTGCTGCACTACGTGGTGCGGGCAACGGGAAGATTACCGTGCCCGACATCGTTTCCCGCAAATCCCTTCGCACTTCTTCCGATCCGGCTGCTTCGACGAATAAAATCACGTGTCTCACTGCATATGATTATCCAACGGCGCGTCTTCTCGATGATGCCGGCGTGGATATTCTTCTTGCCGGCGATTCGGTCGGCATGGTCGTGCTCGGTTACGACAGCACTTTGCCCGTGACCGTGGACGAAATGTTGCATCACGTAAAGGCGGTGCGCCGCGGCACGAAACGCGCGCTGGTGGTTGCCGACATGCCCTACGGCAGCTATCACGTTTCGATCGAGGATTCCATTCGCACCGCGCTGCGCTTCGTCCAGGAAGGCGGTGCGGAAGCCGTGAAAGTGGAAGGCGGCGAGCGGCGGATTGAACTGATCGCGCGGCTGGCCGACGCGGAAATTCCGGTGATGGGCCATGTGGGCTTGACGCCGCAATCCGTGAACGCGCTCGGCGGTTTTAAAGTGCAGGGCCGCAGCGAAGAAGCTGCGCAGCAAGTGTTGCGCGACGCGCGCGCTGTGGAATCCGCCGGGGCTTTCTCGGTGGTGCTCGAGTCGCTGCCGCGCGAAGTTGCGGCGCGGATCACCGGCGAGCTAAAAATTCCGACCATTGGCATCGGCGCAGGGCCGGACTGCGACGGCCAGGTGCTAGTGCTGCACGATATGCTGGGGCTTACGGATGGACATACGCCGAAATTTGCGCGGCGTTATGCGAATCTTGCGGAAATCATCGGGCGCGCGGTGGGCGAATTCTGCGACGACGTGCACAGCGGCCGATTTCCGTCGGATGACGAGTCGTATCATCTCTCGGCCGAGGCTCGCAGCCGCTTTCTCGCACGGCAACTAGTCTGATAGCATCTTGATATTCTGGGCGCGGGCTTTCGCATTCTTCGGTGACGTTTCCTCGATTGCTACCGTTTTAGATTGCGCCGACCTGCGCTCGCGCATTGAATGGAGGCTTTCATGACTGCCGAAGATATTCGCAATCTCTTTGAATACAATTCCTGGGCCAACCATCGGGCGCTGGAATCGTGCGCCGCGCTGAGCAACGAACAATTCACGCGCGATCTCGGTTCCAGCTTCAAATCGGTTCGAGATACGCTCGCGCACATTTGCGACGTCGAATGGCTGTGGCTTGAGCGCTTTCACGGGCGCTCGCACGTGGCGTTGCCGCCGGCCGCGAATTATGCGGATCTTGCGGCCCTGCGCGCGCGCCGGGACGACGTTGAGCGGGACCTGACGGATTTCATCGCCTCGCTCACCGATGCTGATCTCGCGCGCGTGTACGAATTCAAGACCATGAGTGGTGCGGCGCAGGCGCAGCCCGGCTGGCAGATGTTGCAGCATCTGGCAAATCATGGCACGTACCATCGCGGGCAGATTGCCACGATGCTGAGGCAACTCGGGGCCAAGGGCCAGGGCACAGACATGATCGTCTTCTATCGCGATCGAGCAGCTGGTGCCTCGGCATGAGTGCGGCCGCGCGATCGCGCCATGCGTCGTGGCCCGCGCACTAACTTCGCTCGACGCTCTCATGGAAATTATTCGAACAATCGAATGGATGAAGCAAGTCGCACGCGATGCTCGCGCCAAGGAGCACGTGCTCGGGTTTGTCCCTACGATGGGGGCGTTGCACGAAGGGCATTTGTCGCTGGTGCGCGCGGCGAAACAGGAATGTTCGCCGGTGGTTGCTTCAATTTTTGTGAATCCCAATCAATTTGGCGCGGGCGAAGATTTGCAGAAATATCCGCGGCGGTTCGAACAGGATGCTGCTGCGCTCGAAAAGCTGGGCGTGAATTATCTTTTCGCGCCCGAGGCGAGCGAGATGTACCCCGGCGGTTTTCGCACGCTGGTTTCCGTCGAAGGGCTCAGCGACCGGCTGGAGGGCCGCTCGCGGCCCGGCCATTTTCGCGGAGTGACCACTGTGGTTCTCAAACTTTTCGAGATCGTTCAGCCGCAGCGCGCGTATTTCGGCCGCAAAGACGCGCAGCAACTTCGCATCATCCGCCAGATGACGGCCGATATGAATCTCGACGCGCAAATTGTGGCGTGCCCGATCGTGCGCGAGCCGGATGGTCTGGCGATGTCGTCGCGCAATACGTATCTGCAAGGCGACGATCGGAAGGCAGCGACAGTCCTTTATCGCGCACTGAGCGCCGCGAAAAAAGAAATCGATACGGGCCAACTCGAATCCGCGCGATTGATCGAAGCCATGCGGCGCGTTTTCAGCTCGGTGCCGGCCGCCACGCTGGATTACGCTGAAATCGTCGATTCCGAAACGCTGGAACCAGTGCTGCGCGTGCGGAAAACGTGCCTGGCATTGCTAGCAGCATTCATAGACAAAACGCGGCTAATCGACAACGCCCAAATCGAAGCCACCGCAGAAACGGTCTCGGTGATTTTGTAACGGTTTTGTAGGGGAGGGTGCTTTAGCCCTCCCGCAGTTCGGCCCTCTTTTTTCAATTTAACAGGCGCATACATTCACGCCGTGAACTCGTACCGAAAACAAATCTCCTGCACGCTTTCCGTTGCGTGAATCACCGCCAAATTCGTCACCGGCAACTCCCATCGTAGATTCCTTTCGCCCAAGCGCCGCACAATTTCCGGCAAAACCAAGATATCCACGTCGCCTTCAGCGACGGTAATGTGTGGGATCCAAATGTCTGGCGCGTAATACTCATTGATCCCGGTGGCCAACGGTTCCGCCAGGCGAGCGACCTCGCTATGGATGCTTTGCAATTCTTTCGAACGAACGACAGGCAAGTAAATTACCGGCTCTTTGCGCGTGAAAATTCCAATTCCACTGGCGTGAGCCGGGAATTGCCGCGTCGCGCCGGCGACTTGCTGCAGCACCGGGCGCAACTTTGTCAAGTCATACTCGTCAGCGACGTGGTAGGAAAAATGAGGAAATCGCTTGGAGTGAATTCCGCGAACGCCAAAATCGCGCCGCAATTCTTCCCATAACTGCTCGATCCTCTCGCGCGCTTCGCTATCGAGCAGCGATACGATTCCCTGCATGCGCGCTCAGCCCTCTTCGATCGCTTTCAAAACGGCGGCGGCGTGGCCCTGGATCGAGACGTTATCCCAAATGCGTTTGATGAGGCCGTCCTTTCCGATCCAGAAAGTCATGCGCACGATGCCCAGAAATGATCTTCCGAGAAACTGCTTCATGCGCCGCGCGCCATACGCTTCGATGGCTTTGAAATCGGGGTCGGACAGCAGCGGAAAATTTAATTTGTGGCGCGCTTTGAATTTGGCCTGCAACTCGACGGTATCCGCACTGCAGCCGATCACAGTGGCGTCGAGCTTGTCGAATTTCTTCATTGCGTCCCGAAACTCGGTCGCTTCATTCGTTCAACCGGGAGTCAGCGCTTTCGGAAAAAAGTAAAACACCACATTGCGGCCGTGAAAGTCCTTCAGTGACACCTCGCTGCCATCATCGGCGTGCAGATGAAAAGCCGGGGCTTTGTCTCCTACTTTGAGTGTGGCCACATTTTCCTTAATTCTCGCTCAAGATGCGCTTGAGAATGTCGTTCACCGCTTGCGGATTGGCCTGGCCGCGGGTCTCGCGCATTACCTGGCCTACGAAAAACTTGAACACGCCTTCATTGCCGCTGCGATATTTCGCCACGTTGTTGGAATTATTTGCGACGATTGCGCGCGCGATGCGTTCAATCTCCCCGGTGTCGGTGATCTGCGCGTAGCCTTCCGCGGCGATCACTTCTGCAGGAGTCTTCCCTGTTTCGAACATGCGCGCGAAAACTTTCTTCCCCGTTGCCCCGGTGATTTCTCCTGATTCGATTTTTCCGATCAAATCGGCGAGCTCGTCCGGCGTTACAGGCGATTGCGAAACTTCTTTTCCGCTGTCATTCAATCGCGCCAATAGTTCGGTGGAAATCCAATTGGCCGCGGTCTTGCCGGGAGCGCCGGCTTTTACCGCGGCTTCGAAATAGTTCGCGAGCGCACGCGTTGCGGCCAGCACATCGGCGTCGTATGGCGTTATTCCGAAATCGCGCACGAATCGGGCGCGCTTCGCTTCCGGCAATTCGGGCATCGAATCTTGCACTTGCTTTCGCAGCGTGACATCGACCACGACCGGCAGCAAATCCGGGTCCGGGAAATAGCGGTAATCGTGCGCGAATTCTTTCGAGCGCATCGGCTCGGTGCGGCCGGCCGCGACGTTGTATAGCCGCGTTTCCTGGACAATTGTTCCGCCCGCTTCGATGGCGGCAATTTGCCGCTCGATTTCGTGCTCCAGCGCGCGTTGCAGAAAGCGGAACGAATTCAGATTTTTCACTTCGACCTTCGTGCCGAATTTCCCCGCGCCGCGCGGACGCACGCTTACGTTCGCGTCGCAGCGCAGCGAGCCTTCTTCCATGTTGCAATCACTGACTTCGGTGTAAAGCAGAATCTGTTTCAGAGCCGTCAGGTAGGCGTGCGCCTCCGCGGGGGCGCGCAAATCCGGCTCGGAGACGATTTCGATCAGCGGCACTCCGCCGCGATTGAAATCGATGTAGCTGTAGCGATCGGATTCTGGCAGTCCTTCATGGATATTTTTCGCCGCGTCTTCTTCCATATGCACGCGGGTGATGCCGATTCGCTTGGTGGCGCCGGCGTGTTCGATCTCGAGCCAGCCTTCCGTCGCGAGCGGCAATTCGTATTGCGAAATTTGATAGCCCTTGGGGAGATCAGGGTAAAAGTAGTTCTTACGCGCGAAACGCGAGCGTTCCTGTACGCTGCAGTGCAGTGCCAGCGACGCCCGCATCGCCAATTCAAGCGCTTTGCGATTCAGAACCGGCAGCGCTCCCGGCAATCCGAGGCACACAGGACAAGTATTCGAGTTTGGCGCATCGCCAAATCGGCGCGAGCATGCGCAAAATGCTTTCGTCTGCGTCAAAAGCTGCGCGTGCACCTCGAGGCCGATCACAGCCTCGTATCGCGTCATTACCTCCGGCGCGATGCGGCCCATTTCTTCGGTGGTCTTTGCCATGACAAGCGAAGAATTATAACAGCCGCCGCTCGCGAATTGGGTTTTGTAGGGGAGGGTCTTTAGACCCTCCCGATGTTCGGCCCGCCGTTCGCCGACTAGTCTCCGCCCCAGACGAATCGCATACCCAAGCGGTAATTCAGCCCCAGCGCAGGATAGCCGATCGCATCCTGGTAGCGCCGGTCGAATAAATTCTCTACTCGCGCTAGAGCTGACAGTTTGCGGGTGAAGTCGTAACTCGTGCCGAGATCCCAGCGCACGTAACTCGGATTGCTGGTGATTCCCAGTCCGAGAAAATCGCTGTCGGTTCGCCGGCCAACGTAATAGCCGGCGGCGTTCCAATTCATACGGTGGAAGTGTGCATTGGCCACCAGCGTGGCGGAATGTAGTGGCCGCTTCGCCAGACGATTTCCCGGCGCCAACGTGGGATCGAAGAAATTCGGCGAGACGAGCACGCGCGTGTCGTCGTAGGTGTAATTTCCGGTGATGCGCAGCCAGCGCACGGGCTTTGCCTCGAATGAAGTCCGCGCTCCGTAAGCACGCGCCTTGTCGGTATTGAAAAATGTGCCGGTGCCGAAAGGGCACGCCGTCGTGGGCGGAAAAGACGCAAAGCTCACGATGTCGTAGTAATCGTTGTGAAAGTAATCGACGGAAAAGCGCACGCGATTCGACGCGAGCATTTGATCCGCGCCGGCGTCGAATGTTTTGCTGCGCTCGGGCGACAGATTTGGATTTCCTGGATCGCAGGGATCCTGCGAAAAAGAATCGAAGAAATCCGGCTCCTTGATTCCCTCGCCGTAGGAGGCGCGCAGGCGCGTCGCGCCCCAGAAATCGTGGCCGAAGCGCAACGCGTACGCAATGCCGGCACGCGGCACAACGCGCGTTCCAAAACTGGTGTTCGCTTCGGCGCGCACGCCGGCGGTTACGGTGAGGCGTTGACGAAATTGATAGCGCGCTTCGAGGTAGCCGGCTTGATTATTTCTGCGTGCGTGCGGCCCGCCTTCCGAGCCGTTCTCCACTTCATAGGTGTAGCCGGCAGTGATGCCGCCGTGAGGGACCACGTAGCTCGCCTGCTCATCGAATCCTGCGCGATTGAAGAGGTTGTAGGAATTTCCGAAGGAATTGATGAACGCTTGTTGAAGGCGCGTGTCCCAACCGATCAGACGGCTGTGCCAGTGCTCGCTCGGTTGGAAATCCCAGGTGAGTCCGGTGGTGAAGGTGTGCAGATCGTCGTGATCGGTGAGGCTTGGCGGCAATAAAAGTTCTTGTCCCGGCACGCCGCCGTCAAAAGTGGAATCGCGCACGGTGAGCCGCAGCAAATTTGTGTCCGAGAATTTGTATCCGAAGTTCCCGGCTATCGGATCGTCGCGCATGTAATCGTTCGGGCCCTGCCCGGAAGTGGCGAAGTACCCGGCCGTGGCGGAATAATCGAAATTTCCAACGACTCCGCTCAGTTGCGCGCTGCCGCGGCCAGTTTCGAATGTGCCGCCGTCGCCTTCGAGCACCAGTTGCGGAGTGGTGGTGGTGCCGCGATGCGAGAGAATTTGCACCACGCCGCTTACCGCGTCGGAACCGAAGAGCGCGCTCGATGCGCCGTGCACGATTTCGATCTTGTCCACGCCTTCGAGATCGAAATTCTCGAGCTCGACTGCGCCGCCGGGCTGATTCAATGGCACGCCATCGATCAGGAATTTCGTGAAGTCGGAATCGCCGCCATCGAGAAAGAAAGTGGTAACGCCTCCTTCCGGACCAAGCTGCGAAAATGCGGCTCCCGGCTCGCTGCTGATTAGCGGAGTGAGCCAAATCGCTTGACGCTCTTCAATGTCCTCGCGGGTGAGCGTGTCCACTGGAAAAGTTGATGCGGTTGCGGGAGTTGGCGCAGCCGTCGCGGTGACTACTACGTTTGCCGAGAGGCGCTCGAGTGTGAGGTGCGCGTCCCACTCGCGCGCATCGCCCGCCACCAGCGAGAATTCCTGCTCAACGCGCGTGAATGAACTCGCCAAGATTTCCACGCGATATCGACCGGGACTCAGCATCAGCGTGAATCGCCCATCTGTTCCGCTTGTTGCGGAAATCGCAGTTCCATTCGAGAGCGTCGCGCGTACGAGCGCGCCGCTAACGACAGCGCCGCTCGGATCGGTCAGCAGTCCGGTTAATTTTGCGCTGGCAGTTTCGGTGGATTGAGCGTGAAGCGGTACACCGAGAACGAGCAGAGACACAAATGCAAACGCCAAAATCCATAGCAATCGAATTTTCATGCTTTCCCCCTCTCCCTCTCGCGCGGGAGTTGAAGGTTGTCCCGTTGCGGCGCGCAGGCAAAATTTTGCCGCGGCCGCTTTCAGGATTGAGGCTCCGTCGGTCTCCTGGCTTGGCGGTATCTGAGGCGCGGCCTTCCCATCCCGGCGTCCACTCTCGCGGATCGAGAGTCAACGATCTGAACAGTGGCGCACGCCCGAAAATTCCCGCCTTACAGTCGCGCGGCGGCGACGGCTTTTCACCGTCTTCCCGTGCACGGAGTCTCGAGTTGAGTGGGGCAGCGCTGCGGGCCGGAAATGTGATCCGGCTCGTTACGCCGCGGAGACATCATTGCTAACAAACTAGAAAATCAATTTTAATTTCGCGGCGCCCATTGGCCGCTGTTCGCATCTCGTAACATAACGCGCGGCCGGCCGCTGGGCGCGATTTCCACATCGAGCGGCGCGTCGAAGACCGGCTCCAAAAGTTCGCGCTTGTAAACTTCCTGCGGCGGGCCGCATGCGAGCGCTTTGCCGCGATGCAGTAGCACGATGCGATCCGAAAATTCGGAGGCCAGATTTAATTCGTGCGTTACGACGACTACGGTGTAGCGGCTTTCATCCGCCAGGTGCCGCAAACGCCGGAGCAATTCCAGCTTTCCGCCGATATCGAGATGTTGCGTGGGCTCATCGAGAAGCAGCAGCGACGGCTGCTGCGCCAGAGCGCGCGCCAAAATCACGCGCTGCTTTTCGCCGCCCGAAAGCTTGTCCATCCAGCGCTCGCGCAGTTCGGTGGCGCCTACTTGCGCGAGCGCGTTGCCGGCCATCAGCAAATCTTCCCCGGATTCGAATCGCAGGCGTTTTCCGTGAGGGTAGCGGCCTTGCAGGACGAATTCCCAGACACGCAGAGGAAACAGCAGTGCGCTTTCCTGCTGCACCAGGGCTACTTTTTGCGCGCGGGCGCGCGGGTCGAGCTCGCTGGCATCGAAGCCGTCAACGCGCACGAAGCCCGAAATCGGCTTTAGCATGCCGGCGAGAAGTTTCAACAGCGTGGATTTGCCGCTGGCGTTTGGCCCGAGAATCGAAATGATTTCGTGGCGGCTGGCCTTGAAGCTCACCGGCCCGAGCGCAAATTTCGGTGCGCCGCGCTCTGTGACTTGGTAGGCATAGCTGGCTTGCTCGACGTGAAGGCGCACATCGGTCGATTCCGGCAGGGCGTTACCACCGCGTCCTGTGCTGTCGAGCCATGCGCCGCGCGCGCTCATCCGATTCTCCGCCGCAGCAAGTAGATGAAAACTGGCGCGCCGACGATTGCGGTCATTGCGCCTACTGGCAATTCCGTCGGCGATGCGACGGTTCGCGCGAGCGTGTCGGCGGCGACGATTGCGATGGCGCCGCCGAGAGCCGAGGCAGGAATCAGAATGCGATAGTCGGAGCCGAACAACATGCGCATGACGTGCGGTACGAGCAGCCCGACATAACCGATCGCGCCGCTCACCGATACTGCGAGGCCAGTGAGCAGTGAAGCGGAAATATAGACGACGAGTTTCACGCGCGCGACGTTGACGCCGAGATGCCGGGCTTCCTGCTCGCCGGTGAGAATCAAATTTAAGTCCGAGGCGGTGGTGTAAATCGCGCCGATGGCGGCGAGCGTTACGAAAGATAGCAATCCGAGGGGCATCTGCGGCGGCGTGGCGAGATCGCCCATGAGCCAGAAGGCCATGCCGCGCAGGTCGCGGCCGCTAAGCGTGGTCATCAAGAACATGATGATGGCGGAAAGAAACGACGCGGAAATAATTCCGGCGAGCAGCAGCGTGGAGCTATCCAGTTGGCCGCCGCGCCGCCCGAGAAAATAAACGGCGAGGATCGTAATGCCGGCGCCGGCGAAGGCGGCTCCTTGCATGGCCAGCGGGACATGCGGCGCGAAAATCAGGCTCACGATTGCACCGACCGCGGCGCCGCTGGAAACGCCGAGCACATACGGATCCGCGAGCGGATTTCGCAGCAGCGCCTGGAATCCTGCGCCCGAAACTGCGAGCGCGGCGCCCACGATGATTCCGAATGCGATTCGCGGGAGGCGAAGGCCGAAAATTACCAGGCGATAGTCGCTCGGAACTTGATCGCCGCGTCCCGCAGCGTTTTGATAGAGCGACTCGAGAATCGCGCGAAACGACATCGGATACGCGCCGAGCCGCAGCGAAATAACCACGGCAACCAACAGCACCACTCCGAGGAGCGCGCAGATTCCGAGGATTCGCCGCGGCGTCAGTGAATGCATTAGCGTGCGGCTCCCTGGTCGTTTGCTTTTGCGAATGCGTCCGGCTGCAATTGCTTCGCTAGGTCTTCGATAGCGTCGATTAGTTTCGGCGCGGGCCGATCCACTTCGCCGCTGACGAATGCTACTCGGCCGGACTTTACGGCTTCGAGATCGCTCCAGACTTTGCGCTCGCGCAATTCTGCGAGCTTTGACGCTTCGCCATCGCCATGGTCGCCGGAGAAAACCAGAAATTCCGGTTGAAGCTTCACTACGTGTTCTAGGCTTACGTGCGGCCAGCTTTGCTCGACGTCGAGAACGGAAACACCGCCTGAAAGGCGTAGCGCGTCTGCGATGAATGTGTGCGGGCCGATTGAGATTAGCGGATCATCCCACACGATGAACAGAACCCGGCGCGGCGTGCGCCCCGCTAGCTTTTGAGCGAGGGCGTCGAGGCGTGTGCGCAATGCGGCGGCGAGAGAATTGGCTTCGGCTTCGGCGCCGATTACCGCGCCGATGTGCGTGATGCCCACGAGCATGTCGTCGACGCTGTGGGGGTCGGTGGTGTACACCGGCACGCCCATTTTGAGAAGCGCGTCGGCGGTGGCCGGCCAATTGATCGACGCGGTTGCGAGTACCACGTCGGGCTTCAGCGCGATGATGGCTTCGAGGCTGGGATTCACCGGGGCGCCGACGTGCGGTTTGGATTTGGCTTCTTCTGGCACGTCGCAGAAATCGGTGTCGCCGGCGAGGCGAGCTCCGGCACCGATGGCGTAAATTGTTTCCGTTAGACTTGGCGCTAGCGAAACTATGCGATGAACTTCCGCGGGGAGCGTTACGCGGCGGCCGGTTTCGTCTACGACTACGCGGGTGGAATCATTTGCGGTGGTGCGCGGGGCGGTGCAGAGTGACGCGCTTGCTAGCGCCGTGATGGCCAGCGCGCGTCCGATTATTTTTCTTGCCTGCATCGTGTGTCGCAAAAATTTGCCTTAAATAAAAAAGCCCCACGAGACAAATGGGGCTTGCTGGCCGCGCCCTTTCTCGCGAAGGGCCGTGGCGTCTGCCGCCGGGGTAGGTTTCCTGACTCTCGGCTTTCCGCACGGCGTTTGTTGATTGCTGCACGCTCGCGGCGGAAATTCTGGCGCTGCTCGTTCCGCTGCTTCTATCGGAACGATCCTTCCCGGGTTGCGTCGCTTGATTCGCGCGTCGCGTGCCAGTGGACTGCAATTTTGCCGGGCTGAATCGATTGCTCTGCAATCGCAGAGACGATAGACAGCCCGGACCCAATTGCATCCGCAGCGCCGGCCGATCACAGTGGCGGGACCGTGGCCGAATTTCACGGCCTTCCCGTTCCCCCGGCCAGCTTAATTTTCATTCGCAGTCTATGCGGCGCGGCATGTGGCTGTCAAATGCGTCGCGCGGCACGGAACAAAACCAAAAACAAATACCAAAAACCCAAGGCCAAACCGGGGGCGTAGTGAACCCGCCCCCCTACGAAAAAATGCGCTCTGGCGGCGATTCGTCGGGGCGCCAGCGCATGGCGTCGATCCACCAGCGGCCTTCGATCAGGATTGCGGCGTAACGGGCTACGTAATGTTGGCCGTCGGCGGAGGTGATGTGCACTCGTAACTCTTCGCGCTGCGAGTTCTTTGTGATTTCTTCGATTGCGATTTTGTTAGCGCGAAACATTTGGCTGTGCGTTGTGGCGATCTGCTGAAATGTTGCGAATGGAACTTCTTCGCGGTATTGCGGCGAGAATTGGGCGTAGGCGATTTGCAGTTCGCCTTGGGCTAGCGCGTCTAGTTGCATGCGGATTACGCCTTCGGGCGTGCTGGCGTCGTGCGATTCGTTGCCGCCGATTTGTGTTCGCGTCAGCAGCCAGGTAGTGAAAGAAAATGCGGCGAAGGTTGTCGCGAAAAGTATCGTGGCGCGGCGCTGGAAAATATTTTTCGGTACGGGATTTAACGATTCTTCCATTTCGGGGCGCGCTTTTCTACCAGGGCGCGCAGACCTTCTTGTGAATCTTCGAGGTCGGATAGCTCGTTCAGGAAAATTTTCATGGAGTTGCGGACGCCTTCGCGTAGCGGGACGCCTACGCTGCCTAGAATTGCTTTTTTTGCCATGGTGAGGACTGGGCCGGATTGGGCGGTCACTTTGGCGATTAGATCTTCCACCGTTTTTTCCAGTTGGGCTTCGGGGACGAGGCGATTTATCAGGCCCAGGTCGTAGGCTCGCTCGGCGGTCATTGCTTCGCCGGTTAGCACCAGCTCGAGTGCTACTTTCGGGCCGAGGACGTACGGCAGAATCACCGCGGAGAGCGGAGGGAAGACGCCTAGTTTGATTTCTGGTTGGGCGAATCTTGCTTTCGGGGTGGCTACTACCAGATCGGCTAATGCGGCTAGCTCTGAGCCGCCGCCGAATGCTGGGCCGTTGATTACCACCAGCAGAGGTTTCGAGGTGTCCATCATTGCCGAGAAGGCGTTGTGGAAGGCGTCTAGTAGTTGGAAGACTCGGCGCTGGGTGTATTCGCCCAGTTCGATGCCGCCGCAGAAGGATTTTGCTGCGGAGTCGATGACGATTAGTTTGATTTCACGTTTTTCGCCGATCGAATTTATGCCTGCGGCGATTTCGCTGAGCATGCGCTCGTTCAGGAGATTGTGTTCGGGGCGATCGAGCGTGAGGCGAGCTACTGGGCCTTCGATGTGATAGCGGACGAATTGGAATTCTTCCGGCTTGGGCGGGTCGAGGGTGGCGATGGCTCCGAAGAGTTGGCCGGTTTTGTCTTTTGTGGCGGCTAGTGGCTGCGACATTTTTGGCTCCGGGATTCACTTATCAGCTTAAACCCTTCTTTGCGGGGCGGCCACGGCGATTCGGGGGCGCTCGGCATATCTGCTAACACCTTTTTTCGTGGCGGGATTGGCAGTTTGGGTTTCGATTTTTGTTCGTCTGTAGTTATTTTTAATCGAAACATGGTGCGATTAAAAGTGGGTGCAAGTGATTGAAAACAAAGGATCGGGGTTCGGTTTAATCGAAACATAAATGGAGGGTGCGCGGCGGCGCTTTTTCGCATTTCCCGAGGATTTTCAGGGGTTCGGGAGCTGTCGAGAGAGCCCGGAAAACATGACCTCAGCGGCTGAAGCCGAAAGAGATGGGCCAGAGTTGCGGCACGACTAAAGTCACGCCCTGACAAGGCATCGGTGTTCGCACGATGGCGGACAGCGGCGATACCTCTGAGGGCATAGCTTACGCGGCTGGCGGGTGGGCCAGGCAATTTCGTGAACCTCCGTACGTTTGATTTTATCGGCGCGGGGTGCGGCTGGCTTAGGAGAGCTGGCCTCGCGCCGTGGTTGCGGACTGCGTTTACAACGTAACGCGCAATTTATTGAAGGTCAATAGTACCTTGCGCGTAAAAATCGGCTGAGCGCTGTGACGATGTAGGTTGGGCCGGCCACGATTGCGGGCTTAGTCGAAACTCGTCGTCGTAAAAGCCGGCGGGGACGCCGGCGGTACGTAAGTTGGCTTCGAGGTTCTTCCGTCGGGGATTTGGGATCGAACTTTGTTTTGCGGTCGTCGGATGCCGGCAGGGACGCCGGCGCTACTTGGCGGCTTGACTTCGGTTGTGGGGTGATCAACGATCCGATCGATCTTCAGGATTGCGTGAGCTGCGCTTCTTGTCTAAAACTGCTGAAAATTTGAATCGGATTGACGGTGCTGAGATTGTTCCTCGGGCGCTGCCTGCGCCTGTTTTTCGCGATGACAAGCATCACATCCGGATTTATCAGGGCGGTTGCCTGGACATTCTTGCGGCTATGCCTGCGGATTGCGTGGATTTGATTTTTGCGGACCCGCCTTACTTTCTTTCGAATAATGGGATTACCTGCCATGCGGGGAAGATGGTTAGCGTGAACAAGGGTGAGTGGGACCGCTCGCGGGGGGCGGACGCCAATCATGAATTCAACCGGGCTTGGTTGGCGGCTTGCCAGCGGGTTTTGAAGCCGAATGGGACGATTTGGGTTAGCGGGACCAGCCATGTGATTCATTCCGTCGGGTTTGCCATGCAGCAGCTTGAATTTAAGTTGCTGAATGACATTAGTTGGGTGAAGCCAAATCCGCCGCCGAATCTTTCTTGCCGCTATTTCACGCATGCTACCGAGACGATTATTTGGGCGGCGAAAAATAAGAAGAGCCGGCACAAATTCAATTACGCGTTGATGCGGCAGACGAATGGCGGGAAGCAGATGAAGAGCGTTTGGCAGATTCCGCCGCCGGAGGCTTGGGAGAAGAGGTTTGGGAAGCATCCGGCGCAGAAGCCGGTGGCGTTGATAGAGCGGATTATTTTGGCGTCGTCGGATGAGGGCGATCTTGTGCTTGATCCGTTTTTGGGCAGCGGGACGTCGGCGGTTTTGGCATTTCGAACATCGCGGAGAGTGTTGGGCATCGATTCGGACGAAGAATGGGCCATGTTGGCGGTGAAGCGCATATGTGCCGATCTGGTACAGGCGATTTTGCGCGTCACTATTATTCAGATCACGCTTGATCTGTGGTGTCGATCTACGGATCGATCAGATCGCGCCAATGGCGCGACGATGAGCGGATCGGGCCCAAGTAAATTAGTCAGTAGAAAATGCACTTTCTATTTTGTAGGGGCGATCCGTCGCGATGTCGTGTTCACTGTTGCGGCTGAGGATATGGCTGAGGCTTGGCAGCAGTTTCATTCTAGTGCGGCAACTGCGAGCGAAATTCTGTTTGTCATCAAAACGGAGACGGAGATTTATCTTGCGCAGTAATCGTGATCTAATTCGCGCGTGCAGCTCGCGCTTCCAGTCGAGGGCCTCGAAAAATATCACAGCCGTTCGCAAATGGCGCGGGTGGCGACTGAGTCTTGGGCTGCTGCCAACCTGTTTTGCGTCAACTGTGATTCGCCTCGGCTGGCCGCGTCTCCCGTTGGTAGTAAAGCTCTCGATTATCTCTGTCCTGGTTGTGACGATTCATTTCAGTTGAAGAGCCAGTCGAAGCCTTTCGGGGAACGCGTGCTGGACTCGGCATATTCCGCGATGATTGCCGCCATTGCTGCTGACCGCGCGCCTCACTTTGTGTTGCTTCACTATTCGCGGGAGTTGTGGAGTGTTTTGGATTTGGTTTTTATTCCGCGGTTTGCTATTCCAAAATCTGCGATCGAGAAACGGAAGCCGTTGAGTAGTACGGCGCGGCGGGCTGGTTGGGTTGGCTGCAATATTGTGCTTACGCACATTCCGGCGGATGCGCGGCTCTCTATTGTTCGGGATGGGATTGTGGAGCGGGCGTCGGCGGTGCGGCGGCGATTTGAGCGATTGCGGCCGTTGGCGGAATTGCGGCCGGAGGAACGCGGGTGGACGCTGGATGTTTTGACTGCGGTGCGCGGGTTGGGGCGGGAGGAATTTTTGCTTGAAGATATTTATGCGCGGGAAAGTGAATTGGCGGAACTTCATCCCGCGAATCGACACGTGCGCGACAAGATTCGGCAGCAGTTGCAGGTGCTTCGGGATAAAGGGTTGTTGGAGTTTCTTGGGCGGGGAAAATATCGGTTGCGAGGAGGCGCGTAGGCAATCGTAGCGCCGGCTGCCAGCCGGCGTTTTTGCGTGGCGAGAGAGGATTTCCGCGATGGCAATGACGTCGGAGAGTGGCACGTTTCGATCGAGAGGTTTTGCTTGTGCAGCGGTGGGCGACGAACGGGCAACGGCTGGGTACATCGGAAAAGCGAGTCGATGGCGGGGTTTGAGGTATTGCCGGGGACAGTCAAAAACGCCGGCTGGCAGCCTGCGCTACGGGGATGTTTCGCGAATCCATACCCAGGGCCAATTTTTTAGGTTGGCTTTTTTCGGGTTCTCCAGTACGTAAAGCATTATTCTTTCTAGGTCTTCGTTGTCGCGGACTACGTGATCGTAGTATTCACGCTGCCAGAATTCGCCGGTTCGATTCAACGCGCGATTGGCTTGGTTTGCTGTGTAGGATTTCCAGGTGTGGATTATTTTTTCTAGGTTCCATTCTTCTCGGGGTTGCACCACCACGTGGACGTGGTTGGGCATTATGCACCAGGCTTGTAGGTGGTAGCGGACTTCTGCGAAGTGTTTCAGGGATTCTGCGATTATTTCGGCGATTTTTGGTTTGGCCAGATGACATTCGCCTGCGCTGTTGTCCACGAGCTTTTCCATTTTTTGGGAGAGGCGGAGTTCTTTATTTGGATCGCTTGGGATTTCCAGGTAGGCCACGGGGATTGCTTTTGGCGGTAGGGAGTCTGCTAGGCGATAGGTTACGAAATAGATTGCGTTTGGGGATTCGAGGTGGGGTAGGGTGCGGCGCTTGCGGATGGTGCTTTCCATTTTGGGGGAGATTAGTGATTGGGGTGAGTTTGGGGCAATCCGTATTTTTTCGTAGGCGAAATCTGCGCGGGCGTTATGGATTTTGAAGCGGCTCGGGATGGCGGTCGATTGGGGTGGATGGGCGGCGTCGTGGGATCGCCTCGGACAATCAAGAACTCCGGTTGTTGGGCGATTTGGGTTGATGGGGGATTGGTGCGATCGCCGGGGACAGTCAAAAACGCCGGCTGGCAGCCGGCGCTACGGGCGCGACGCGATTTTGGATAGTGGTGGTATTCTGGTGCGCCTATGATTGATTTGGGATTTTTTCGGGGGCATCTGGATGAGATTGAGTTGATGGCGCGGAACCGCGGGGTTTCGTTGGACCTTAGGCGATTTCGGGAGATTGATTCGGAGCGACGCTCCTTGATTACTTCTGTGGAGCGGCTTAAGGCTGAGCGGAATACCGCTAGCTTGGAGATTGCTGGGCTTAAGAAAAGTGGAGGAGATGCTGCTTCGCTGCTTTCGCGGATGAAGGAGGTTTCTGAGGAGGTTAAGCGGGCGGATTTGCAAGTTACCGAGCTGGATGAATCGTTGCGCGAGTTTATGTTGACTGTGCCTAACATTCCTCATGCTTCTGTGCCTGTGGGGCATGGGGCTGAGGGGAATGTGGAGGTGCGGCGGTGGGGCGCTCCGCCGGAGTTTGCGTTTGCTCCGCGGCCGCATTGGGAGATTGGGGAGGCTTGCGGGATTTTGGATTTTGAGGCGGCGGTGAAGATGTCTGGTGCGCGGTTTGCGCTTTATCGTGGGTTGGGGGCGCGGCTCGAGAGGGCTTTGGCTAACTTTTTTCTTGATGTGCATACCTGGGAGCATGGTTATACGGAGATTTTGCCTCCTTATTTGATTAATTCGGCTTCGCTTGTGGCTGACGGGAAATTGCCTAAGTTCGCTTCCGATATGTTTCATGTCGAGGGGCACGATCTTTGGCTCACTACTACTGCGGAGACGCAGCTTACCAACATTCATCGGGATGAGACTTTTGATGCGGAGCTTTTGCCGGAAAAACTTTGTGCTGGGACATCTTGTTTTCGATCGGAGGCTGGGGCTGCTGGGAAAGATACTCGGGGGATTAAGCGGCAGCATCAGTTTCAGAAGATTGAGATGTTTAAGTTTTCCCGGCCGGAATCCAGCTACGACGAGCTTGAATTGCTTGTGCGGGATGCTGAGGATTTGTTGCAGCGGCTTGGATTGCATTACCGGGTGATGTTGCTTTGTACCGGGGATATGGGATTTGCTGCTTCCAAGACTTATGACATTGAGGTTTGGGTGCCCTCTTCGCGGGAGTTTATGGAGATTTCTTCTTGTTCTAATTGTGAGGCGTTTCAGAGCCGGCGGGCTGGGATACGGTTTAAGCCTAAGAGTGGGAAGAGTGAGTTTGCTCATACTTTGAATGGGTCGGGATTGCCTGTGGGTCGGACGTGGATTGCGGTGGTGGAGAATTATCAGCAGGCGGATGGGTCCGTTTTGATACCGGAGGTTTTGCGACCGTTTATGGGGGTGGATCGGATTCCGGCTGGCTAAAGGCTAAGAGATCTAAAGTTTGAAATTTCAGATTTGAGAAGATACGTAAGGCAAATAATACAGAACGCGAATTGGGTTTGATCTTCCGTCGGGGATTCTTCGTTGCGGTTGGATTTTCGGCCGTCGGATGCCGGCAGGGACGCCGGCGCTACTTGAAGGCCGGGCGATGTGGAGGCTCGCCCGGCCCTCGCTTGCTGCGTTACAACCACTATTTACATTTTTACGGGTGTGATGCTGTCCACGTGGATCGCGCCGTCTTCCATTACGTGGCCGGTTAGTTTTACTTCGCTGCCGATGTCCGCGGACTTTACGGCGTCCTGATTATGAATCTTGTGGACTGATTTGGTCTTGGTGTCAACGAAGACGTAGGCTGCGCCTTTGTCCTTCACGCACTTTTCTGCGCAGGCTTTGTGTTCGGGCATGGCGCCCTTGGCGCCACAGTGGTCATCGCTGATCCAGCCGGCCCAGGTCTGGGTTTTGTCGTCGGCTGAAACGAAGCTGGCCATTGAGAGAACGAGTGCAAGCATTGCTAATACCGGGATTACCTTTCGCATTGAATCCTCCTGATTGACAGGGGTTCCACCCCACCGTAGGGATTTTCGCACTGTCGGAGGGATTCCACTAATGGAAATACGCTGGGAGTTGGAGGTTGGAAGAAAACCCGTGGCTGGGCCGGGCGGGTGGTGGACACCTGAACCTACTCGCTAGTTGCGGGCTGAAGTAGGCGCAAATCGCGGCATGAATTCGCCTCTTGCCCGGCCCGGCATCAAGCGCGGGCCCTACGTTCGGAGGCGCCGCGGGGCGGCGATGCGGGAGGGGCCTGGCGTTTTATGAGACTGGGCCTACTAGGATTTTTGGGCCTGTGGGTTGGGGGCTGCCGCCTGTGGGCTCTAACGTTACGGCGAAGGCTTTGGCTTGGGTGTTTGCTGGGACCGTGGCTAGTACGTGCGTGTTGGTGCCGGTGGTCATTACGCCTGCGCTGATTGGGTCGCCGTCCGTTGGGACTAGCCAGAGTTGGTAGCTCTTGTCTGGCGGTGGGGCGCTCAGCGTGTCGTTGTAGAGGATTTTGCCGAGGCGTGCGTTGTAGAGGACGCTGGCAGTGGCGCCGCGGGCTTCGCGGGAGGGATTGAGAGGGATGCGGACGGTGTCCTTGGCGGCGTAGAAGTCGCCGATGGATTTTGTTTCCTCGACTTGGGCTTGCAGACGAGAGAGCTCGGCTTGTTGAGCTGCGAGTTGATGGTCAATATCGCGATTTTGTACCCACAGGAAAACGGTGATGCAGGCGAGTGCGAGCGCGGTGGGTGCCCAGATGGCGGTGAGCCAGCCGCCGCTGAAGAAGCCGGGGCGGCGGGGTTCTTCGGGGCGCTGCCAGGTTTCGTGGCCTTCGGCGGAGGCGTTTAGTTGGCGCATCAGGGATTCTTTTACGCCGGGGGATGGTTCGACTGGATCGACCGCTAGAGCTAGTAATGCTATGCGGCCTCGGGCTTGGGCTAGTTTCTGGGCGCACTCCTGGCAACTCGCGGCGTGCGATTCGATGGCGGCGTTTTCTTCACCTCTTAGCGCGCCTAGCGCGTAGAGGTCGTAGTCCGCGTCTTCGTATGGATGGCCGTTGGTCATTGTCTTTGCCGGGCTAAATGATTAGCTCGGAGCCGGAAAAGCCTTCCTTAGCGATTCTACTGCTGAACGTAGCCGCGTTTTTACTGTGCCTAGCGGATCGCCGGTGCGGGCGGCGATTTCGCTGTGCGTCAGGCCTTCGAAATAGGCTAGCTCGACGCATTGCTGCTGGTCCTGCGACAAATCTGCCAGGGCGCTGCGTACTTTGCCCATCATTTCTTTTTGTGCGGCTTCGGTTTCTATATTCGTCGGCATTGCTACTGTGTTTTCGATCAGCTCTTCCGTTTCGCCTGGGTTGCGGCGGCGCAGGCGCGAGATGGCCCGATTGCGGGCTGCGACTACCAGCCATCCGGCGATGGAGCCGCGGGCTGGATCAAATTGCGCGGCGTTGCGCCAGACCTGGAAGAAGACATCCTGCAGAATTTCTTCCGCGGCTTGCGCATCGCGGAGGATGCGATTCAGGATTCCGCAGAGCAGGCCGGAATAGCGGTCGTAGAGCGCGGCGAGAGCGGTCTCGTCGCGGGCTACTACACGCTCGATCAGCGACCAATCGGAGATGCGTTGGTCTGTGGCGGCTGCTGCGTTCACGCGGCCTCGGATGCTGCACTTAATAGATACGCCGGCGGAGGTGCCAGTGGATTGCGGCTGGTATTTGCTGGCGTGCCAATCTGATACATGTGGCGGAAATTTGCGGCTATAAGTTGCGGAGGAAGAGTAGCTTTTTCGGGCGGTAGGGTCAATTGCGATATCACGCAGGGCTGGTTTGCGAGGGGGTAGGTGATTATACGGGCGGCCGGCGGGTTTGGGCGGGCTGGGATGGCTTTCTCTATCTCGTTGTAAATAGGTGCCTTATCTGTTGACTAGAGGCATGTTGGCGCTTCTGTAATGAGGATTTAGCGCACAAATCATACGGATAGCGGTGGTTTCCGTTGACATGGGTTTTGGGGCTTGACTAAACTCCTTTGTCATCAGTGTTTACGATTATCCCACGGACAATTCTTCGGAACGTGGCTCGCTTGGCGCGTTGTTAGGCGCGGGCGAAGAGGAATGAGATGGCAACTGTCTTGAAACCGGCGCCGCAAGCGATCCCGCGGATTGCGCCGCGCGAGGATTTGAATCCTTACCGCATTGCGCAGATACAGTTTGATATTGCGGCGGAGCATTTGAAGCTCGATCCGGGCTTGCGGCAAATTTTGCGCACGCCGAAGCGGATTATGGAAGTCTCGATTCCTACGAAGATGGATAACGGGCAGGTGAAAGTTTTTACCGGATTTCGCGTGCAGCACAATATTGCGCGGGGGCCGGCTAAGGGCGGATTGCGTTATCACCCGAATGTGACTTTGGATGAAGTGAAGGCGTTGGCGATGTGGATGTGTTGGAAGACGGCTACGGTGAATGTGCCTTATGGGGGCGCGAAGGGTGGCGTGATTTGCGACCCGAAGCGGATGAGTAAGGGCGAGCTCGAGCGGATGACTCGGCGATTTACTGCTGAGATTTTGCCGATTATTGGGCCGGAGCAGGATATTCCGGCGCCGGATGTTTATACCGATTCGCAGACCATGGCTTGGATTATGGATACGTATTCGATCACTGTGGGCAAGTCTATGCCTGGAGTGGTTACTGGGAAGCCGGTTTCGCTTGGTGGATCGGAGGGGCGTGGGGAGGCTACGGCGCGGGGATGTTTGTTTGCTGTGGAAGAGGCTTGCAAGGTTAAGAAGATTAATTTGCGTGGCGCGACGGTGGCGATTCAGGGATTTGGGAATGCTGGGGCGACTGCGGCGAAACTTTTTGCGGAGAAGAAGGCGCGGGTGGTGGCGATTAGCGATTCGCGCGGAGGGGTTTTTAATTCGCGGGGGATCGATCCTTTGAAGGCTATGCGTTACAAGGAACGTTCGGGGACTGTGGTGGGGATGCCTGGGACTTCGCGGCTTTCGAATGATGATTTGCTGACTATGAAGTGCGACATTTTGATTCCTGCGGCGCTCGAGAACGTGATTACTTTGAACAACGCGGAATTGATTAAGGCGAGGATTGTGGCTGAGGCTGCTAATGGGCCTACTACGCCTCATGCGGATGAGGTTTTGGCGCGCAAGGGGATTTTGTTGGTGCCGGATATTTTGGCCAATGCTGGCGGCGTTACCGTTAGTTATTTTGAGTGGGCGCAGAATCGTGAAGGGTTCTTTTGGAGTGAGGCTGAGGTGAATGCTCGGCTGGAGACGGTGATTAAAAGGTCGTTTGCGCAGGTGCATGAAATGGCGCGGAAGCATCATGCGCATATGCGTACGGGGGCTTATATTTTGGCGGTGGGGCGCGTGGCGGATGCCACGGTGGTGCGCGGGCTTTATCCGTAGTGCGAAATTCAATCCACGTAATCTAAATTCTTCGTTGCAGACGCGCTTTAAGTAGCGCCGGCATCCCTGCCGGCATCTTACGAGCGATATTTCCCTCACATCCTAAAATTACGGACGGCGCAACCACTTGGTTGTAGTGGTGTGGGTTGCGCCGAGGTGAATTTTTATTTGTGGCTTACTACGCGGTCGTGAGATGCCGGCAGGGATGCCGGCGCTACTTTTCAAATATCGTGCAGCCTGGGAAAGATTGGGCTTGCGCTGTGCTTCATTAGGCGCGTACATTTCTCATTGCCGGCTCGCCAGTGTTGTTTGGCGGAGTCGGCATTTGTGCCTGAGAGCTACTGGGCGAGGAATTTTTTGAATTGAGCAACCAAGCTAATCATGGGACGCATACTCCGCCGATCCTTTTGACTATTGCGGGGTTTGATCCTTCTTGCGGGGCTGGCGTTTCGGCGGACTTGAAAACTTTTGCTGCGCATAACTGCTACGGGATTGCGGCGATTACTGCGCTGACCGTGCAATCTACTCAGGGCGTGCGCTCGGTTCATCCTACGCCTGCGCCGACATTGCGGGCGCAGTTGGATGCGCTGGCTGAAGATTGCCACATCGCCGCGGTGAAGATTGGGATGTTGGGTACTAAGGCCAATGCGGTGGCTGTGGCGGATTTTATTGATAAGAATAAATTCGCGCATATTGTGCTCGATCCTGTTACGAAGCCTACTGCTGGTTCGCCTGAACTGATTGACGAGGGTGGGTTGAAATTTCTGCGCGATGAATTTATTCGCCGGGCTACGGTGATTACGCCGAATATTCCTGAGGCTGAGTTTCTTACCGGGATTACGATTAAAGATGTGGCTGATATGAAGACTGCTGCGCTGAAGCTTGGCGAGCAGGGGGCTAAGGCGGTGATCGTTACTGGCGGGCATTTGGAGCGGCCTGTGGATGTGGTTTGGGAGGGTGGAGAGGTCACTCAGTTGGCTGGAGATGCTGTGAAGAGTGAGAACACACATGGGTCGGGGTGTACTTTTTCATCGGCTATTGCCGCGCAGTTGGCGCTGGGGTTGCAATTGCGCGAGGCTGCGATTTTGGCTAAGGCTTATGTGACTAAGGCGATTGAGAAGAGTTATTCGGTAGGTAAGGGACATGGGCCTTTGAATCATTTTTTCCGGTTTTATCAGGAGCCGCCTACTCGGGGGGTTCACGAAGTTCCGCAACACGGATTACATCCCGCGGCGGAGCCTGCCGCGCATTAATGTACCGCCGGCGTCTCTGCCGGCTTCTTTTGAACTGCATTTCCGCTACGTTTCTAAAATTCGGATGGCGCAAACCTTTGGTTGTAGTGGTGTGGGTTGCGCCGGCGTGGATTTTTAATTCTGGCGGACTTTGCGGTCGTAGGATGCCGGCAGGGACGCCGGCGCTACTTTTCGAATTCCTCGAAGCGGCGCTCGAGTTCCCACTGCCGCGCAGCCTTCTCGCTGGATTTTAGGAAATCAGCGCAACGCGACGTTGGCTTTTCACCGCCGAGCGTATCACCGGCGCAGGCTGCATTTGTTTGCTTGAAATTATCTTGGACGCGATAGAGGCTTTCGCCTGGTAGGAAGCTGTGTTCGATCCCTGTGCGTACCATCTGCTTCAAATCTGCGTAGGTTAGGTTGTAGGTTTCTACTGCGCGGACATATTCGTGCGTTAGATCTATTCTTGAAACTCCTTCGTCATCTGTTGAGAGCGCTACTGGGACTTTGAATTGGCGATAGATTGGGAATGGATGATTTTTGCCGCTTACTCCCAAGATTACGTCGTTGCTGGTCAGATTGATTTCTACCATTATGTGTTTTGCGGCCATTTCTTTCAGTAGCTCGTGAGGATTGGTTTCGTACATTACGTCTGTGCCATGGCCGATTCTTTCGGCTTGGGCTACTTCTACTGCTTGGCGGATATGGCAGCAGAGGCCTTCGTAGGGGACCAGGCCTGGGGCTAGTTCTCCGGCGTGTAGGGTGATGTGAATTTTGGGATAGGTCGCGTGAAGATACGCGACCATTTTCATTTGTAGAGCGTAATCGTCCATTGAGACGTAGCCGTCTTCGGGCATTACGAAATTAATTCCTACTACGCGGGAGTCGGCGGAGGCTACTTCGAAACCTAGCAACGCTTGGGCGAAGACTTGTTCTTTCGGAAAGCCGCGTAGGACTTGATAGAGGTAGCGGATTTCTACTTTGCAGGCTGGTGTGGCTCCTGGTTGGCCGCAATGCTCGCGTTCTTTGCGGATGGCTTCGGCTTGATCGAAAAATGTGCGGGCGACGGTTACGTCTTCTCGCAAGGCTTGATTCAGGAGAGCGTCTCGCATTTTCGCGAAGTCTTCGTTCCAGGGAATTGTGCGCGATAGCTCTATGGTGTGGCGGAATTCCGGCGTTTCCATGATTTCCAGGTATTGCTCGTTTTGATTTGCTGCGCGAGAGGCTACTTCGTCTAGCCACTCGCCTTTGTGGCGTTGGGAGGTGCCGCCGAATTTGCTGAAGGCGTCGAAGAAATGATCGTGTGCGCTATCGCCGGTGGTGGGGACGAAGCTGCGCATGGAGAACGAATCTACTAGGGCGTCGTAGAGAGGTTGATCTTCTAGGGCGTGGGTGGCTGGGACTTTGCCTTCGCCGCAGCGTGGCTTGGTTACGGAGTCGGTTGTTGCGTTTGCTGCGGCGAATGACAGCTTTGTCGTGTCTACGCAGAGATTGTCTTCTGCTGCTGCGCGGATGAAGGATTCGGCGTAGATGGCTCCCGTTAGGTGGATGTGCAGGTCGGCGCCTTTGGGCATTTTGTAGAGCCAGGTGCGTAGGGTTAAGGGATTTTGGCGGGCTGCTTCCATGTCGCGGGCGGTGCGGGATTCTGGGGTGGATTTTTCGGCGGGGCGCCTTGGGTTGGATTGGGCTGGGAGGATTGTGGCCACGGAGAGAAACAGGACTGCGACGGTCGAGAATTTTCGGCAGGCGCGGGAATGATGCTTCCAATTTATCATTTTCATTTTTTACTGGTGAGGATGTTACGGCGAAAGGGAAGTCGAGAGAAGTAGATTTGTTTATTACGGGTGCATTTGACGTGCGAAGACAGGGCGTGCTGGCATCTTGTCGCTCAGGAGAAACGGTGGCGGGAGGTACTGAACGGAAGTCAAAGACGCCGGCTGGCAGCCTGCGCTACGAACGGTGGCCGACGACGCTCGCTTGATTTGGGTAGCTCCTCGCAAAAGAGTCGGCGGGACGTCCTTCGGCCGCGCTCAGGATAAACCAGCGGTACGTACGTGGGATAGGTGTGTAGGCCGTGGTCGATTTTTGCACGAATGAAATATGAGGCCGTCGGATGCCGGCAGGGACGCCGGCGCTACTTTACGCGCTCGCTGCGCTCTCTCGGCGCCACACGATTTTTCCGCCTACGATTGTTGCCATTGGAGCGCCTCGGAATTCTCTGCCGTCGAATGGGGAGTTGCGCGATTTGCTGGCGGATTCGGCGGCGCGGAATGTCCACTGCTGATCTGTCGAGAAGATTGTTAGGTCGGCTGGTTGGCTTGCGGCGATTTTTCGCTCGATGCCTAACACTTTCGCTGGTCCTGTGGTGAAGAGTTCTACCAGGCGCATTAGCGGAATTCTATTTGTGTGTACTAATTCCGATAGGGCTAACGCCAGTGCTGTTTCGAAGCCGGTTATGCCGAATGGGGCTCGATCGAATTCTACATCTTTGCTGGCTGGGTGATGGGGGGCGTGGTCGGTGCCGATTGCGTCTATGGCGCCGTCGGCTAGGCCAGCTAATAGCGCTTCGCGATCTTCTCGGGAGGCTAGGGGGGGATTCATTTTGTAGCGCGTGTCGTAGATCACGTCTTCGTCGATTAGGGTGAAGTGATGCGGGGTTACTTCGCACGTTACGGCTAGGCCTTGCTTTTTTGCGGCGCGGACGTGGGCTAGAGATACACGCGATGACAGATGCGCGATATGCAGATGCGCGCCGGTTAGCGCGGCGATTTCTACGTCGCGGCATACGCAGATGGATTCGGATTCGGCGGGGATTCCTTTTAGGCCGAGGCGTATCGAGCGCGGGCCTTCGCGCATTACGCCGCCTGCCGCTAACGACGGATCTTCGCAGTGATCGATTACCGGCAGGCCTAGCGAGCGGCAGTAGTCCATGGTTTGGCGCATTAGCTTGGCGGTAGCTACCGGCTTGCCGTCGTCGCTTACGGCTACTATTCCGGCGTCTTGCATTGCGGCGATTTCTGCCAGGGCCTCGCCTTTGCTGCCTAGAGAGACTGCGCCGATCGGCCAGACTCGCACGCTTGCTGCTGCGGCGGCTCTTTCTACGATTGAACGCGTTACTGAGGCGTTGTCGTTTACTGGTTGCGTGTTGGGCATGCAGCAGACGGCGGTGAAGCCGCCTCGGGCTGCGGCGCGGGTGCCGGTTTCGATGGTTTCGGAGATTTCCTGGCCGGGTTCGCGAAGATGGCAGTGTAGATCTATGAAGCCGGGCGCGACTACCAGGCCGGTGGCGTCGAGAATTTCTGCGTCGGGTGCGCTTAGTGCGGGCTCAGTGCGTGCGATGCGCGGGCCATCTAGCAAAATATCTTGCGCGGCGTCGGTGCCGCTTGCGGGATCTAGGATGCGTCCGCCGCGGATTAGAATCATACGAGATTTTCCTTTGCTGGATGCGGGGCGTCGGGGGCGGCACCGCTTACGAGTTGGAAGAGTAGGGCCATGCGTACGGCGAGGCCGTTGGTTACTTGCTCGAGGATGCAGGATTGCGGGCCGTCAGCAACGGCTGGATCGATTTCCAGGCCGCGGATCATTGGGCCGGGATGCAGGACTATGGCGTCGGGCTTGGCTAGGCGCAGGCGCTCTGGAGTTAGTTGATAGCGCAGAATGTAATCATCGAGAGAGATTGGTGGCTCGTGGATGCGCTCGGATTGCACGCGTAGGACGATCACTACATCTGCGTCTGCTAGCGCTTTTTCTATGCGCGGCTCGCGATGGATATTTGGGGCTAGACATTCCAGCTCGCGCGGGACCCACATGGCCGGACCGCAGAGAGTGATTCGCGCGCCGAATTTGCTTAGTAGATGAATATTTGAACGAGCTACTCGGCTGTGGAGGATGTCGCCGAGGATTGTTACGTTGAGTGCTTCGAGTCGGCCTTTGCGATCGCGGATGGTTAACGCGTCGAGCAGAGCTTGCGTGGGATGTTCGTGCGTGCCGTCGCCCGCATTTAGTACCGGGATATCCACGCGGCGGGCTATGAAATCTGCGGCGCCTGAGGCTGCGTGGCGGATCACGATTCCGTCGGGCTTCATCGCTTCGAGCGTCCACACCGTGTCGATCAGCGACTCGCCTTTTTTCAGGCTGGAGGATTCGGCTTGCAGATTCATTACGTCAGCGCCCAGGCGGGCGGCTGAGGTGGCGAAACTGATTCGCGTGCGCGTGGATGGTTCGAAAAAGGCTAGCGCTACCGTTTTGCCTCTTAGCGTGGCTAACTTTTTTAGCGGGTGGCGCTGGAATTCTTGAAATGGCTTCGCCTGATCGAGGATTAGGATAATTTGCTCGGCGGTGAGGGGCTCGATGCCGAGCAGATGGCGCAGGTGTTGAGGCACGGGCTTTTGTGGAATCGGGACGGCGCTAGTCAACGCGGTCCACGAGCATCACGCGCTCCTCCTTGTCAATTTCTTGCAGGCGGACTTCTACGATTTCGGTGTCGGCGGTGGTGATTTTGCGGCCGATGAAAGTGGCTTCGATGGGAAGCTCGCGATGGCCGCGATCGATCAGCACGCACATGCGGACGCGCTTGGGGCGGCCTAGATCGAAGAGGCCGTTCATGGCGGCGCGGGCGGTGCGGCCGGTGTAGAGGACGTCGTCGATGAGGACTAGATCTTGATTATCTACTACGAAGGGAATTTCGGTGGATTGCACCACCGGATGCGCGGCCACCGTCGAGAGATCATCGCGATAGAGTGTGATATCGAGCGTGCCCACCGGAATTTCTACGTGCGCGAAGCCATTGATATATTTTGCCAGGCGTTGGGCCAGCGGGACGCCGCGGCGGCGCACGCCGATTAAGGCTACATCTTTTGTGCCGCCGCTTTTTTCTACGATTTCATGGGCTAAACGTTGCAGGGTGCGATCGATTTCTTCGGCGCTGAGGAGCTGCCTTTTCTCGACGACGCGCATTGGTGGGTCATCCTAACATGAATTGCGCCCCTCCGCGGAACTGAGCGCGCAATGGCGCATTCCCCCGTAGCGCAGGCTGCCAGCCGGCGTTTTTGTGTGGCCGGAGAAGGATTGACGCGATGACGGTAAGTTCGGCGAGTGCAAGCTGCGATCAGGAGCATTGGTTGTGTTGCGGTTGGCGGGGAGCCGATCACGGCTGGGCACCTCGAAATTGCGAGTTGATAGCAGGCTTCGCGGTATGGCCGGGGCCAGTCAAAAACGCCGGCTGGCAGCCTGCGCTACGGGGCTGCGCGTTCGGGAATCGGCGCGAGTGTGGCAGCATGCTAGAATTCCATGCGTCGAGGAGACTCACTCTTGGCTTCACGGCACCTAAAGCCGGCGATTGCGCTTCTACTGCTCGTAGCGGGGAGCCAACTATTTCGCGTTGCCCCTCGAGCCGCAGATGCCGCTGCGCCACCGCAACATCCTAAGCTCGTCGTGTTGATTGTTGTGGACCAGATGCGGGCCGATTACCTCGAGAAATTTTCGGGGAATTTTCATGATGGATTTCGGCGCTTGATGAAGGACGGCGAGTGGTTCACTAACGCGGCTTATCCTTATGCGAAGACTGTGACCTGCGCTGGACACTCTACCGTTTCGACCGGGGATTTTCCTTCCACGCACGGGATGATCAATAACAGCTGGTGGGATCGCGCGGCGGGGAAGACTGTTACATGCACCGGGGACCCGAAGAGTTCACTGATTGTTTATGGAGCGTCGGCAGGTGCTGCTGGCGCGAAATCTGGCGAGAGTGATTGGCAGATGAAGGCGCCTTCGTTCGCGGAGCAGCTTCGGGCGCAGTCGGCTGGATCGCGCATCGTTACGCTTTCATTGAAGGCACGGGCTGCCATTTCGATGGCGGGACACAGAGCGGATTCCGTTACGTGGCTGAGTGGGACGCAATTGGTGACAGCTACTGCTTTTGCGGACTCGCCGCGGCCGGAATTGGAAGCGTATGTTAAGTCGCATCCGATAGAGTCGGAGTTCGGAAAGCCTCTGGCTGTCAGACACGAAGGACACGGAACTACAACTGATGTTTCAAGCGAGGCAAAGTCGGCCAAAGTGAGCGACGAAATGCAGGCGAAGATAGTGCCGGTTTGGACGGTGAAATCCATCGACGAATGGGAGGCTAGCGGATTTTCGGACGCATATCTGGAAAAGTTAGCTGAAGTCGAGATCGATAAACTAAAGCTGGGGCATGGCGAGGGGACTGACTTTTTGGCGATCAGTTTCTCCGCGCTCGATCTTGTTGGGCATGCCAAGGGGCCCGATAGTCCTGATGTTCATAAGACATTGGTCTATTTGGACGCAACGCTGGGTGAACTTTTCGATGTGCTGGATCACCGCGTTGGCAAAGGGAATTACGTTTTGGCGATTACTGGGGATCATGGGGTGGCGCGAGTTCCTGAGATTGCGGTGAAAGATGGCGTGGATGCTGGGCGGGCGGATGTCGGGGAATTGACGGCTGGCATTACTAAGGCGCTGGCACCTTTTGGCGGCGGGGAGAAACCCGTTGCGGCTTTTGCGGATGGCGATATTTATTTTGCGGCGGGGATTTGGGACAAGATTAGTGCTGATCCTAAGGCGATGGAGGCGGTGTTTGCGGCTATTCGCGGGGTTCGCGGCGTGGCGGATGTGTTTCGCGTCGATCAGCTTGGCGAGCTTGCGGCGAAAAATCCCTTGGCTCGAGCTGCTTTGCTTAGCGAATATCCTGGGCGTGGCGGCGATCTTTTTGTGATTACCAAGCCGAATTGGTTTTTTGACCGGCGGAATAAATTGGGGGGTTGGGGCGAGGGGACTACGCACGGGTCGCCTTATCCTTACGATCAGCGGGTGCCGATTATTTTGATGGGGGCGGGGATTCGAGCTGGGAAAATTGCGGTTGCGGTTACGCCCGCGGATATTGCTCCGACCTTCGCGGAATTGACGGGAATTACGATCGCGCACACCGACGGTCATCCGCTTCCTGTTGGGGCGTTTGCAGAAAAATCGCGTTGAGCGCCGCGTTGAATTTCGACGCTCGATAATTCCCGCGCCGGGCAAAAATCAAAATCCTCAGCGGCCGCGCCGGACGCCACGTGTTCAATCGCAAATCCGTTATCATTTTGGTACATCGGAGAGAAACTTTGTAACCGTCGCGCTAAACTATTTAGGCACACAACCTATCTGGAGCGTTCATGCGGATTCCCTCTCCCGCACTGTCTCTCATGTTGTTGGTGGCGTTCCCGCTGCTTGGCGGGGCGCAGAATCAAAGCGAAGTCACCTCGGAGCTTTCGCTTCCTGACCGGCCTCATTACGTATTCCAGCGCGTGGGCGAGCAGCTTGGGCTTGGGTCTGTAACACCTTCCTCTATTTTGCAGGATCAGCTTGGGTTCATATGGATTGGCACGCGCGACGGATTGCTGCGTTATGACGGGGCGCGCGTAGTTCGATTTGGATCGGATCAGGGTTTGCCGAGTACCGATGTGGAGCAGATCGAGCAGGCGCCGGGCGGGCGGGTCTGGATTGTTACGCGGGCCGGGCTGGCATTTTATGAGGGGAACGCGCTGCATGCGTTCAAGTTGCCGGAGGCATATTCGGATTTGAATGGAGCGCAATTGCTGTCGGTGGATCGCGAGGGCGTTCCTTATCTGGCTACACTGAATGGTTTGCTGCGGCTGGATCCGGTGAAGGGAAAGATTGCGAAAGTTTGGGATAAAGCGGACGGATTGCCTGCGGCGGAAGTGGAAGCGGTGACGGTGGGGCCGGAGGGGCACGTTTGGTTTGCGTCGGATCACCGCGTGGGTTGGCTCGACGCGGACGGGCATCCGCAATTTTTTCCGGCGCAGAGTGGATTGCCGCGGGAAAAGATTGTGACTATTTTGCGCGACGGTCAGCGCGTGCTTTGGGTGCGCACGGCGCTGCATCTTTACCGCCTCGATCCGGCCGACACGCACTTTGTGGCCGATGCGCCGGACTTGCCGCCGGCGAATGATTTTGGGCGTGCGGCTCTGGACCGCGCGGGAAATTTGATGATTCCCAGCGTGATGGGATTGTTCCGGCACGAGGGCGGCGATTGGGAATTGATCGATCAGAGCCGGGGGATGTTTACGAATGCTACTTTTGCGATTACGGAAGATCGCGAGGGGGCTTACTGGATCGGGCTTGGCGGAGCCGGGATTCAGCGTTGGATCGGGCGGAAGACTTGGGCGAGTTGGACGCAGGCGGAGGGATTGCCGGACGACGTGGTGTGGAGCACGCGGCGGGATTTGCAGAAGCGGCTGTGGGTGGGGACGAATAACGGATTGGCGATGTGGGACGCCTCGCGGCATGCGTGGCGGATTTGGCGGGCTAAGGATGGATTGAATGGATCGACGGTGCGCGAAGTGGCGGTGGCTGCCGATGGGGCGATTTGGGCGCTGTGTTTCCCTGGCGGGTTGACGCGCTTTGATCCGGTGAAATTGCAGCCGGAGAAAATTGCTACGCCGGAGCCGAATCCTACCGGGATTGGACGCGGGCCGGACGGACGGATTTGGATTGGGAATTATAAATATTTGAAAGCGCTGGCGGCGAATGGCGGGGGGCGATTTCGTTTTGAGGATGTGCAGACGCCTTTGGATGTGACTGGGGCGGTGAGCCGGATCACGATGGGGCCGGGGGACGTGCTTTGGGGATCGGGGCATGGCGGGATTTCGCGATTTGATGGGCGGGAATGGAGCCATTTCACGCGGAATGATGGATTGATGGAAGATGACGTGGCGGAAGTGGCGCCGGTGAGCGCGAGCGAGGTTTGGTTTCATTACCGCGATGCTTTGGGAGTCAGCCGCTTGCAGATTGTGAATGGCAAGGCGCAGGTTACGCATTTTGGCATTGCGCAGGGTTTGCCGGGACTTGAGATTTATATGATTGGCGCGGACCACGAGGGGAATATCTGGGCCGGCGGCGAGCATGGCTTGACGGAGTTTGTGCATAACGGCGGGGCGCAGCGATTTACGCGTTCGGATGGGCTGATTTGGAATGATTTGAGCGCGGGGGGATTTTTCGAAGAAGAGGATGGCACGCTGCTTTTTGGCACCAGCGGAGGATTGGCGCGGTTCAATCCGTTTGTGGCCGAGGATAATCGCGATGTGCCGCCGACGGTGGTGATTACCGCGGCGCATTTGGGAGCGAAGAACCGCTTGAGCGAAACGAATCCCAAGGCTTCGCATGACGACAATACTTTCAGCGTGGAATTTGCGGCGCTGAGTTACCGCGATCCGGAAAATGTGCGCTGCGGCTACCAGCTCCAGGGGCTCGAGACGGATGTGAACGAGACGGTTTCGCGGGATGTGCGTTATCCGGCGCTGCCGCCGGGGCATTATCGCTTCGATGTGGCCTGCCGGTCTGCGCGCGGGGCGGATAGCATGCCGGCGCATTTTTTCTTTATTGTTGAGCCGGCGTGGTGGGAGGAATGGTACACGCGGGCCGGGGCGCTGTTTCTTGGATTGATCGCGTTGATCGCGGTGGTGCGCAACCGTACGAAACAGTTGGAGCGCGAGCGCATGCGTTTGGAGAAGGCGGTGGAGGAGCGCAGCGCGGAATTGGCTGAGGCGAATCGGGTGCTCGAGGAGATGACGCTTACCGATCCGCTGACCAGCGTGCGCAACCGGCGGTATTTTCAGGTGACCATTCCGGCGGACGTGGGGCAGACGGTGCGGAGTTATACGCCGGGGGATGCTTCGAAGGCGCGGCGGAATCGCGATTTGATTTTTTATTTGGTTGATGCGGACCATTTCAAAGAGATCAACGATCGATTTGGGCATGGCGCGGGCGATCAGGTATTGATCGAAATGACGCGGCGGATCAGTTCGGCGATCCGGCACTCGGATGTGCTGGTGCGTTGGGGCGGCGAGGAATTTTTGGTGGTGTCGCGATTTACGGAGAGGACGGAGGCGGTGGCGCTGGCGGCGCGCGTGCTGGCGAATGTGGCGCACGAGCCGTTTCTGATTAAGGGCGCGGGAATTTCGCTGCACCGGACTTGCTCGATTGGATGGGCCGCGTTTCCGTGGGATACGGAATCGCCGGACGCGGTTTCTTATGAGGAAGTGCTGGGGCTGGCGGACAAGGCGCTTTACGAGGCCAAACATTCGGGGCGGAATCAGGCGGTGGGAGCCGTGCCTGTGGATGCGAATGTGGAATTGGTAGGGGCGGTGGTGGGCGGCGGGTCGTATGCGCGCGAGGGGAAGGCGGGACTCGCGGCGAATTACGTGCGCACGCCGGGGATTGAGATTCCTGGGGTGATTTAGTTTTTGGGTTTGAGTTTGGACTTCTGTTTTTTCCGCGTGGGCACGCCGGTAGGTTCTCTTTTCTGCACGGAATAAATTCGACCATAGCTTGAGAACAAGAGATTTCAAATTTCAGATTCGAAACTTGAGATAAAGGCGAAAAGCGGCACTGTGGCCTGGTTTGCGCGATTTGGAATTGGCGATTAGTGCTTGGCTGGATTCATGACGGCGCCAGCGAAGAGAAGCGAGTTTGTTAGATTGTCGCGGATGAAAAACAGAAATGGGCGATTCACGAGCATGTGAAATGGATTGGGTTGTCCGCCCATGATGCCGCCGTAAACTCCGTTCGTTACGGTTTCCGCGTCGGCGCGAATTCCTAGCTCGTTGAACTCGATGTTTGTCTTTTGTGCTACGCCGGTCAATCGCGCTCCCTGATTTCCGCTAACGAGTTCTGCCAGCGCGAGGTTTGTTTTGAATACTTCAATGACGCCCATTTTTTCAAGTGCGCCACGCACGTCTGCTTTGAATTCAAAATTAAACTTGGGGATCTCGATGTAACCGAGTTCGCGATTGGGCAGCGAGTCTAGCAAACTGGGATCGCGTACCAGTTCGGATTCCAAGTCCTGGACGCTGACTTCTTCGCTCGGGAGCACCACCTGAATGTAGGCGCTTCGAGCGACGAATATAACTGACTCGAACGACTTAGTTTTCTGGTGGCTGTACGCGTTGAGTTCGCTAATCAGCATCGGGACAGATTCGGGCTGTCCAGGTTCTGGAAAGAAAGAGTCAT
The DNA here is from genome assembly GCA_963831955.1 of uncultured Acidobacteriota bacterium. Taxonomy (GTDB): domain Bacteria; phylum Acidobacteriota; class Terriglobia; order Acidiferrales; family UBA7541; genus Palsa-147. Next base: position 533,023 of record CAWHSG010000001.1, read on the forward strand.
TCACTTGTTTACCTAGGGCAAATGTGTTGTCGGCCCAGGCGGTGCGCAAGTGGGTTGTGCTCGTAATCCAGAAGTCGTTTCTCGTTTTGGGGAATTTTGGTGCTGCCGCGGAGGGGTCGTCTGGTAACGAAGGTGAACGTTGCGTGGAGTTCCACGGAAGTGATTTGAATTTAAGGCCGAAATACTTTGCGCCCGTAGCTACGAAACGCGGAGAGAGAGCGTCCGGTCCGCGATAAGTAAATAGCGTCGAGATCCAAAGTTTCTCGGACGATTCCTGGTTCATTAGTTGCCAGGTTAGCTTGCTTACCTGGGGGTGGGGCCTCGGACGCGCCGGAGCAGGCTGTTCGAACGCGGCCGAGAGCAGGCGGGCGGAGCCGAAGTTCATTGCAGTGTTGCGCCATTCGAACGCGCTGTTGATCTGCCCGAGTGTTTCGCTATCGACTGTTGCCTCAGTGAGTGGGGCGAAGGCGAACGAGATCGGTAGCGGAGAGATGACGACGTTCTTATCCGGCGCTGCGGCGTGGAGCTCACCGACAAGCTTTAGACCGAACAGTTCGTTGGCAGCGATGATCTCTGAGAGCTGGCGGCCGGGAATGGTTTGGGCTAGGAGTCTTGCGGCGGTGATTGTGAATAGCAGGGCGACTGCGAATTTGGTTTTCATTGTGCCTCCTGCGGACACGCGGTGGCCACTTACTTTCTTAGACACCAGCTTGAGAGAATTGATTGCTGATTGGTAGTAACGGTACGTTGCATGGTTAGCCAGGAAATCCTCGGAATTGCGGAGAAGAGATTGTTTGAGCTGAAATTTGGCGCGATCTTGCAGGAAGAGGCCCGGCATAAAGCGCAGGCCTTCCGGGGAAAGAGTCAAATGCGTGGCCCTACGATTGGGGAAGATTTTTGGTCGCGATTGCCAACGCGTCGGAAAAGAGCCGGCAGGGACGCCCTTCAGCAACTCTCAGGGTAAACCGGCGGTACGGGGATTGTGCTACTGATTTAGATGTTTGGGGCCACTGGTGTGTTTGTTTCCTTTTTCGTGGAAACGCAGCAAGCGATCGGCATCTTTGGTAATGCCGATTCGCTTCGTGGCTTTTATCTCGCCTGCAGGCGATTGCGCCTTGGCCAGGTACAGCGGCCCTTTCTTGCAGAGATCAATTCCATCTTCCCGCTTGTCGATTCTTAGCGCTTGGGCCAAGCGCCCCGGGCCTTTAGTCAGTTCGTGAAGATTATTCGTGCCGCGATTTTTTTGCATCTGAGTGATGCCTTCGATGGGCTCCGCGGCGCGGATCAGCACTCCCGTCCCTTGACCTTTCTTACCTCCTGAGACGTTCAAGGCGTAATGCATTCCGTAAATAAAATAGACGTAGGCGTGGCCTCGCTCCAGGAAGAGCGAATGGTTGCGCTGAGTTTCGCCGCGATTACCGTGGCAGGCGGCATCGCCCAGTAGGTAGGCTTCGGTTTCTACGATGCGCGCAGTCATTCGCCCTTCGGGAGTTTCGCGAACCAAAGTTTTGCCGATCAGGTAGCGCGCCAAAGATTCAGAGTCGATGGGCAACTGTTTGCGGTTCAGGGGGCGGAGGGATTTTTTCGCCGTGGGCATTTTTGTCGGGTTTGTATTATCGGGTAGAAGAGATTTTGTTTGCACGGGTATTTACGGAGCGGATGGTAGATCAAAACCGTGGGATGGGTTTACGAGTGGATTATGGCGGACATTGAGGCTCGCGTTACTCGGGCGGGCGCGTCGATTGCTTTGCAATCGCACAGCGATTGACCGGCGCCCCTACGGAAAATACAAAAACGGGCAGGCGCTTTTTTGCGCCTGCCCATTTTTCGTTTGCGAGCTTTAGAACGAGAACTTTGCTGCGAACTGGAACTGGCGCGGATTCAGCATGGTTCTGGGAGTGCCGAATAGTGCGTTTGGCACTGGCGGAGCTGGAGTTAGACCGAGGCTGAGCGGGCACGTTGGTCCTCCGGTGCCAGTGTCGAAGGCGATGGCTTGGGCTTGCGTGTTAGCGGTGCCGGCGTCCTTGTAGTTCCTAGGGATCGGCCCAGTGCCGCAGAAGACGGCGGCGCCATAAACGGAGGTGACTTCATCCACGTTGGGACGATTGAGGACGTTGAAGGCATCCACCATCAGATCGAGGCGCAGCTTCTCCTTGATTTCGAAGTAGCGCGAGAGACGCAGATCCCACGAGTAGAGGTGGTCGCCGTAGTAGGAGTTTCTGGGTTCGAGGCCGACGCGATCGGTAACCGGGTTGGTGTCGCCGTTGGCGTCGAAGCCGACGAACTCGGTGAACGGCCGGCCGGACTGCAGGGTGATGATGCTGCTGAATTCGAACTTGCGCAGGAAGGTGTCCTTGGGGCCGTCCGCGGTGAAGTTGGTGATGAAGCGATGGCGGACGTCCTGATTGGAGTTGGCGCGCTCGGCGGAGCGATCATACAAATCCTGCGGGGTGCTGACGAAGGTGGTGAAAGTGCCGTCGTCGAGCGTGTGCGAGAAGGTGTAGTTTGCGTTCAGGCTGAAATTCTTCATGCGCTCGCTGGCCTGCACGGTCAAGCCGTGATAGACGGAATTGCCGGAGTTATCGGTGAAGTACAAAAGGCCGGCGTTGTTGTATGCGACCGAGCCGCCGGGATTGCCGTTATAGAAATAAGCCTTGCCGGCCGGCCAGCCCGCGGGAATCGCAGAACTGGGGCCGGGAGTGCAGGACGGAACGCCGGGAGTGACGGCTGGAACGGTCAGGCCGGAGGTGCCGTCCGGCGGGCAAATGTTCAAGTCTTCCGCGCGAACCAACTTATGCGCGGCGACGAACAGGTACCCGGCGCTGATGGCGAATCCATGACCGAGCGCGCGATCAATCTCGATGTTGGCCTGTTCGGAGTACGGAATTTTACTGGCGTGATCCACCATTCCGGCGCCGGCGGTGCACTGCGGCGGGCACGGGCCGGTAATGAACTGCGTGGGAACCTGTCCGGTGGTGACCAGAGTTGCGGCCGGAGTGGCCGGGAAGCCCAGAGGGCCGGGCGTGAATTGATTCAGAACCCAGGTAGCTGTATCCGCGCCAGTTCGGATTCCCGGCAGAGTTTCGCCGGGGATGACGACCGGGCGTTGCGGCTGGGTGATGAACAGGAAGGACAAGTTGTAGCGGTCGTCGAAGAGGCCGAAGCCGGCGCGAATTACGGTCTTGGTATCGGGAGAGAACGCGAAGCCGATGCGCGGCTGGAAACCCTTATAGTCAATATTGATTTGCTTGCCCAGGCCAGATTCGAAATCGTAGCGCAGACCGTAGTTCACGGTTAGCTTCGAAGTGATGCGCCATTGATCCTGGGCGAAGAAACCGTAGTAGCCGTGATTTAGAGTTTCCGAGAAATTGACGGTTTCGGAAGGCAGATAGGCGTTCTGCCAATTTGTGGGAATGGGCGGCGGCGTTAGACCAGTGGCGGGTATCGGGGCAGTTCCAACGGGCGAGCCGTAGAAAACGATGGGGACGCCGTTGAGCGGCTGGTCATTATTATTCGGGCCGAACGGAGCAGTGGGGCCGGTGGGAAAGAAATTCGGACCGGTCGCGGTGGGGCAAGGGCCATCGGCAGGGGCCGAAAAAATTCCGGCGGTGGGATTCACAAAGTTGGCAAAGTCCACCAGGCAATTGATGCCCGGGAGCACGATGCGCATGGGAGTGAAACCCGGCCAGATCACGAAATTCTGGATCTCGTTGACGTCCACGCCGAACTTGGCGACGTGATTTCCCTTGACCCAGGCCACGTTGTCGGAAAATTGCTCGCGGCTTTCGTAGATGGCATCGAGAACGCCGAAGTTGTGCCCAAAGAGAAGAGTGTTTGGGATGTCGAGGTTGGGCTGGCCGGTGACGCCGGGGAAATTGTAATGACGGCGGGCCCATTGAACTAGAAAGCTGTTAACCAAGTTCGGGGAGATATTTGTGCTTAGGGTGCCGACCAGGGCCTGATCGCGCAGGAAAACGTCGTGGCCGCTGCTGGGCGCGCCGATGCCACCGCCGTCGAGAGTGCTGCCTACCAATTGATTCAAATCCCGGGCGTCCTCAATGGAATAGCGGACGGACAGGCGATTGTTGGAATTGAATTGGTGATCGACTTTGATGATGCCGTAGTCGTTGTCTTTGGTTTTGAGAATATTGATATCTTCGGGCGCGATTCCCAACGCTTCCTTGGCCTGATCGATCAACGCCAGGTTGGTGGTCTGGGTGCCGTCGAGCAGAGTGACGGGTTCGAGCAGCGTGGTTGGATACGTGGGTGATTCGCCGCGGCGCTGGCCTTCATAGTTTGTGAAGAAGAAGGTTTTGTCCTTCTGGATGGGGCCGCCGATGGTGGCGCCGAATTGATTTTGACGCAGAGTGTCGGCTTGAGGAGCCACTTGCAGGAGCGAACGGGCGTCGGTGGCGTTGTTCTGCAAGTAGTCGTAGAGCGAACCATGGAAATCGTTGCCGCCGGACTTGGTGACGATGTTGACGATGCCGCCGAGGGCGCGGCCGTACTCAGCGCCGAAGCTGTTGTTGACCACGCGGAATTCGGCGACGGCTTCTTGAGGAGGAGTGGAGCGCTGCGAACCGGTGGCGGTGTTGATGTTGTCGGCGCCGTCCACGGTGACTTCATTGCTGAGGTCGCGCATGCCGGCGAAAGAAACGCGGGTGACTTCGAATTCGGTGATGGTGGATTGCAAGCTGGTGCGGCCGGTGGCCACGCCCGGGGTGAGCAGGGCGAAATCGGTGAAGAGGCGTCCGCTGATGGGGAGAGAGTCAATTTGTTTAGTGTCGATCACCTGGCTGACTTCGGTGCGGGAGGGCTCGATGACCGGAGCTTCGCCGGTGACTACGACTTGCTCGCCCTTGGTGGCGACTTTCAGGACGACGTCGACGGTGGCGCTCTGGCCGACAGTTAGTGAGAAGCCGGTTTGGGTGTAGTTCGAGAAGCCGGGGAAGGAAACCTTCAGCTCGTAGCGGCCAGGAGCGAGATTGGGCAGGACGTAGAAGCCAGAGTCATTCGTAGTGGTGGTGTAAACGCGATTGGTGTCCATTTCGCGCAGGGACACCGCGGCCTTTGCCACCACGCCGCCGCTCTCATCGTGCACCGTGCCGTTGAGCAGAGCGACGCTGACTTGCGCGGAGGCGGGATAAATGCCGGCGAGCGAAATCGCCAGAACCAGAATAGCCAAGAGAGTGATGCGTGCCTTCATAGCACACTCCTTTCAAGACATTCGATAAATGATGGCCGCGCCGCGAACGGACGTGGACACAGTTCACAAGTGGGATTGTGAATTTTCAGACTGCGCCCCGATGAAGACGACCCCACCGTGAGCGGAGAATGGTTTGTAAGCGGAAAAGTGTCCAATACATGTTGGGTCTGGATTTCATACCTGGAAGGTATCAGATTGTTTCGGGATGGAGCATGCACCGAAATGGTGCGAGAGAGGGCACAATTTGATAAGTCGTGCTGTTGGCGCGAGATTGTTTGTGCGCCGCGCGAGTCTGCGAGTTGCGCGGAAGGTGCGAGAAGCAGAGAGGAATGGCGAGGGTTGAGCGCTTGGCTCCTGCGCTGAGACCCCCACTCCGTCGCGCGATAATCGCCCATGTTATACTCCCGCGGCACTTGCCCCAAAACTGCAAGATTCTATGCTCCGTAGGCCCGAGAAGAAAAGAATTTCTATGATGCAGTTGCCTCAAGAGTTCAACGTCGCTGATTACCTGGTGGACCGCAATATTCGCGAAGGCCGCGGGGAGAAGATTGCGATCGAGTGCGGGGAGTCGCGGGTGAGTTACCGGGAATTGCTGGAGCGGACCAACCGGGCGGGGAATTTTTTCCGCGAGCTCGGTGTGCAGCGCGGGGAGCGCGTGGCTTTGCTCTTGATGGACACGCCGGAATTTCTTTATTGCTACTTTGGGGCTATCAAAATTGGGGCTGTGGCTGTACCGGTGAATCCTTTTCAGAAGGCTAAAGAGTGTATCTATGTGTTGAAGGATTCTGCGGCGCGCGTGGTGGTGGTGGAGAGCGAACTGCTGGCGCAGTTGGAGCTGGACCCGCGAGAGGGGTTGCCGGATTTGAAGGAGATTGTGGTTGCGGGCGGAGCGCTTTCGAATTGTGTTTCTTTAAATGATGGATTGGATTCGGCTTCTGCGGGGCTCGAGGCGGCGGCTACTCGCCGCGATGATCCCGCGTTTTGGCTTTATTCTTCTGGCAGCACGGGGTCGCCTAAGGCTTGCATTCATTTGCATCGGGACATGGTGGTTTGCGCGGAGCTTTATGCGCGGAATATTTTGGGGATGAATGAGAGCGATCGGTGCTATAGCGTGGCGCGGCTTTACTTTGCTTATGGATTGGGGAACGCGGGGTATTTTCCTCTGGCTGCTGGGGCTACTACGATTCTTTCGCCTACGCGGCCTTCGCCTGCTGGGATTTATGCGGACGTGGAGCGCTACCGGCCTACTTTATTTTTTTCTGTGCCTTCGAATTATGCGGCGCTTTTGGCGCATCATCCTGAGAATCGGGCGGAGAATGGGCGGGAGTTCGATTTTTCTAGCGTGCGGCAGGCGGTTTCGGCGGGGGAATCTTTGCCGGCGCCTTTGTTTGAGCGATTTAAGGAACGATTTGGCGTGGAGATTCTGGACTCGCTGGGATCTACCGAGACTTTGCAGATGGTGATCGCGAATGCTCCAGGGGATGTGCGGCCGGGGTCTAGCGGGAAAATCATTCCTGGATATGAGGCGAAGATTGTAGATGATAACGGGAATCTGGTTGAGCGCGGGGAGATTGGGAATTTGATGGTCAAGGGCGATTCGATTTGTGCAGGGTATTGGAAGCAGGAGGAGCGGACGCGGGCGGCGTTTGAGGATGGTTGGTTTCGGACCGGGGATAAATATCATCAGGATGCGGATGGTTATTTTTGGTATGCGGGTAGGTCGGACGATACTTTTAAGGTGAATGGGCGGTGGCTTAGTCCTGCGGAAGTTGAGAGTGCTTTAATTGCTCATCCGGCGGTTTTGGAAGCTGCTGTTGTGGCGCGGGACGATGAGAGTGGATTGACTAAGGTGGCGGCTTTTGTGGTTTTGAAGGCGGGATTTTCGGATGGGGATGGGCTGGTGGCGGAATTGCAGGAATGGGTGGGGTCGCGCGTTGGTGGTTATAAGCGGCCTCGATGGGTGGAGTTTGTGGCGGAATTGCCGAAAACTTCTACTGGGAAATTGCAGAGATTTAAATTGCGGGAAGGATTGAAGCGGGGGTCGTAGCGCGCGGGTTAGCGCCGGTGATGAGTTGGGGCTTTGGCTTTCTTTTTCTTCGTAAGAGCCGGCGAGACGCCAGCGGTACGTAGGGCGCGGGTTGTAGTGGGATGGGTTAGCGCCGCCGATTAGTTCGGGCTTTGGGTTTCTTTTTCTTCGTAAGATGCCGGCAGGGACGCCGGCGCTACTTGGAGCCTCCCGTGGAATTACGTCACGTCCGATATTTTCTTGCTGTTGCGGAGTACCGCAACTTTCGCCGTGCTGCTGAACAACTGCATATTGCACAGCCTCCTTTGAGCCGCCAGATACGCCAATTGGAAGAGGATTTGGGGGTGACGCTATTTCTGCGTTCGAAGAGGCGCGTGGAATTGACTAAGGCTGGGCAGGCTTTTTTGGAGGAGGCGCGGAAATTGATCGTGCAGGCAGGGCATGCGGCGCAGGCGGCGCGTCATGCACAGAAGGGGGAATCGGGGACGGTGCGCGTGGGGGTGGCTTCTGGATTGGGCGGGACTGTGAGCAAAGTTGTTTTTGCGCATCGGGTGGAGTGGCCGGATGTGGAAGTGGAATGTAAGGATGTTTTTTCTACTTTGCAGAATGAGGCGCTGAATAACGGCGAGATTGACGTGGGGTTTTTGCGCCCGCCGATTGATTCTTTGCATTTGGATAGTTGCCGGCTGTTTGAGGAGGAGTTTGTTGCGGTGTTGCCGAAATCGCACCGGTTGGCTAAGCGGCGCGTTTTGAAATTGAAAGACGTCGCGGACGAGCCTTTGATTATTTTTGACCGGAATTTTTCGACCGGGCTTTATGACAAAGTTTTGGGGCTTTATAGCCGGCAGGGGTTGACGCCGCACCTAACTTTGACGCACGTGGAGGCTCATGAAGAGGCTGGAGCGATCATGATCGCTTCGGGCAAGGGGATTTTTGTGGGGGCTGGGGCTACGGTGAATCGATTTGTTTCCGGGTTGGAGTTGGCTTCGATTCCTTTGAATGAGCCGGAGGCGAAGATTGACGTTTGCGCGGCTTGGAGGAAGGGCGAGGACTCGGCGGTGACGCTTTCGTTTCTGGATACCGTGAGACGCGTGTTCAAGGTGGCCGGAGCTAAGAAGAAAAGCACAAAGGGGTGAGTATGCGAATTTTCAAATTTGGTTCGATATTTTTATCCGGGCTTGAGATTGTTGGAATTTCCTTTGGGCAGGATTTGGCGCGCGAGCGCGTGATTGGGGTGATTGAGGTGGTGGCTACTTTTGATGGGGCTATGCCTACCGGCGTTACGGTGGCCAACGATGGCCGGATTTTTTTGAATTTTCCGCGGTGGGGCGATGACGTCGAGTACACCGTGGCTGAGCTGCGGGATGGGAAGACCGTTGCCTATCCTGACGCGAAGATCAATCGCTATGCGGAGGGCGATGATCTTTCGGAGAAGTTGGTGTCGGTGCAGAGCGTGGTCGTCGATCCTCGCGGGGAGCGATTGTGGATTTTGGATACAGGCAGCATTCAGTTCGGGACTACCAAGCCTGGTGGACCGAAATTGATCGGCGTGGATTTGAAGACGAATCAGATTGTGCGCAAGATTATTTTTCCTGCGACCGTGGCGCTTTCTACCACTTACTTGAATGATGTGCGATTTGATTTGCATCGCGGATCGCAGGGGATGGCATTTATTACCGATTCATCTTCTTCCGGGCCGAATGGAATTATTGTGGTGGATTTGGGTTCGGGCGAGAGTTGGCGGCGATTGAATGACCATCCTTCTACCAAAGCCGATCTCTCGATTGTGCCGATTGTGGAGGGCGAAGTTTTACAGACGCGGTTGCCGGGAAAGTGGCCTACGAAGTTTGCTGTGGGATCGGATGGGATTGCAATTAGTCCGGACGGGAAGACTCTTTATTATTGCCCGCTGACGAGCCGGCACCTTTATAGCGTTAGCGTGGATGCTTTGGTGGACCGGTCGGATTCGGATGCGGAAGTGGCTGCTACGGTGCGCGATCTTGGAGAGAAGGGCGGGGCTGGGGACGGATTGGAAGCGGATGCGGAGGGGCGCGTTTATTTGAGCGATTACGAGCATGATTCGATTACGCGGCGGAACCATGGCGGCGACATTGAGACCTTGGTCCATGATCCGCGCGTGCTTTGGCCGGATACTTTGTCGCTGGCTTCGAATGGATATCTTTATTTCACGGTGAATCAGATTGAGCGGCAGGGAATTTTTCATGAGGAGCAGGATTTGCGGAAGAAGCCTTACGCGCTTTTCCGGGTGAAGGTGGAGGGATCGCGAATTTCGAATTGAGGGAGCGGGGCGTTGACCACGGTGCGGGAAGCTGCTTACCAGGTTTTGCGCGATGCCGGGATGAAGGTGATTTTTGGGAATCCTGGATCTACGGAGCTGCCATTTTTGCGGGATATGCCGGAGGATTTTCGGTATGTGCTGGCTTTGCATGAGCGCTCGGCGGCGGGGATGGGATTGGGGTATGCGCTGGGGACGCGGAATGCGGCGTTTGTGAATTTACATTCGATTGCTTCCGCGGGGAACGGGCTTTCGTCTTTGGTGGATGCGATGGGCGGGCATGTTCCGCTGGTGGTTACGACTGGGCAGCAGGATCGGCGGCATATTTTGGCTGAGCCATTTTTGGTTAGCAAGGCTGTCGAAGTCGTGCGGCCTTATGTGAAGTGGGCTTGCGAGCCGGAGCGGGCTGAGGATGTGCCTGCGGCCATTGCGCGTGGATATTATTTGGCAATGCAGCCACCGATGGGGCCGGTTTTTATTTCGATTCCCATGGATGATTGGACGCATGAGTGTGCGCCGGTGGCGGTGCGGCGCGTTACGCATAGCGTTTCTGCGGATTCGGCGGCGCTGGATGACGTGGTGCGTGCGCTTGATGCTTGCCGGAATCCCGCGCTCGTGGTTGGGGCGCAGATTGAAGAGGACGGCGATTGGGATGATGTGATTCGATTGGCGGAGCATTTGGATGCGGATGTTTATCAGCAGCCGATTCCTCCGCGGTGGACTTTTCCGCGGAGGCACCGGCTTTTTCGCGGCGGACTTTTGCCGGCGCAGCAGCCTTTGGCGGATCAGTTGGCTGCTTATGATGCGGTTGTCGTGTTGGGTGGGCCGATTTTTCTCTATTACGCTTTTGTGCCGGGGGAGGCGATCAAGCGCGGGACTCGGCTTTTTCAGATTACGAATTCGCCGGAACATGCGGCTGGGGCGCTGGCGGGGACTAGCATTGTTGGAAATGTTGCGGGGGCGGCTAAATATATTTTGGAGCGGGTGCGTGGGCGGAGACGCGATGTTCCGGCTGTGCCATTGGAACGGCCTGCGCCCGCGGCTAGGCATCCCATGACGCCGGCTTATTTGTTTTCGGTTTTGAACCGGGTGATGCCGCGCGATGTGATTATTGCGGAGGAATGTCCTTCTTCGAAGGGGGATTTGGACCGGTTTTTGGAGTTGGACGAGCCGCGGTCATTTTATTCCGTGCCTAATGGAGTGCTTGGGTTTGGATTGCCGGCGGCGGTTGGATTGGCGACGGCTTGTCCTTCACGGCGCGTGGTGTGTCCCATTGGCGATGGATCGATTCAGTATTCGGTGCAGGCGCTTTGGACTGCTGCGCAGCTTCGATTGAATTTGATTGTGATTGTTCTGCGGAATTTTGATTATACGGCGCTGAAATCGTTTTGTGATTTTACTGCTGTGGGGCGGAATGTGCATGGGATGGATATTCCGGGGATTGATATTGTGAAGATCGCTGAGGGTTATGGGATGGCGGCGGAGTTGGTGGAGCGGGCTGAGGATTTGGAGGCGGCTTTGAAGCGGGCGTTTGCTTCAGTTGGGCCTCGGTTGATTTGTGTGGATGTGGCTAAGGGTGGGGAGAAGTGCATGGGGATGGATCAGAGTGTGAATCCGCCGCGGTATAAGTAGCGCCGGCGTCTCTGCCGGCATCTTGCGAGCAGAATTTTAGTTTACGGCAATCCTCATGGGCGGACTGAGCGGAACAATCGTTGCCTTTGGTTTTTTGCGGCGGTCCGAACGTGAGTTTGCGCGTTGGCTTCTTTTTTCTTCGTAATAGCCGGCGGGACGCCAGCGCTACGAACGGCTGGTTGTGGCTTGAGTTTGGGGCCGATTTGGATTTGCGGATGTGGCGTGTTTTTCGCTCGTAAGATGCCGGCAGGGACGCCGGCGCTACTTGGCTCCCAGCCCAGTCTGGGCGCGCACATTTAGTTCGTTGAATTTTGCTTGCGCGCTTGGCTCGCTGGTCAGCATTGTTCCTGCTATTGCCGCTAGGAAACCTAGTGGGACGCTTACTATTCCTGGATTTTCTAGCGGGAACCAGGGGTTGGCCTGGAATAGATGATGGGTGGCGCCTGCTACGCCTCGTGGATCGATTCCTGTGAATGTAGGGCCTGCCAGGATTAGGCCTACTGACGCTAACAGCCCTACGGACATTCCTGCTAGTGCGCCTGCCGTGTTGAATCTGCGCCAATAAATTGAGAGAGCGATTACTGGGAAATTTGCTGAGGCTGCTACGGCCATGCCCATTGTCGCCAGGATTACTGCGTTGGAATTTGGACCCATGGCTATGGCTAAGACTATGGCTATGACGCCTACGGCTATTGCTGCGCAGCGGGCCACCAGGACTGTTTCGCCAGGTTTTCTTTCGGCGCCTTGGTGGATGGCGTTGGCCCAGAAATCGTGTGCGAAGGATGTCGAGGCGCCGATGGTTAGACCTGCTACTACCGCCAGGATTGTGGCGAAGGCTACGCCTGAAACGATTGCCAGGAAAGTGTCGCCTGCCAGAGCGCGGGCTAGTAACAGGGCGGTCATGTTGGTGCCGCCGTGGGTGACTATATAATCGGGGCCTACCAGGACTGTGGCGCCTACGCCAATTACGCTGGTCATTATATAGAAGCTGCCGATCAGGGCCATGGTCCAGACGACGGATTTTCTTGCGGTGGCTGCATCCGGGACGGTGTAGAACTTTACCAGGATGTGCGGGAGACCTGCTGTGCCGAAAATTAGGGCGCAGCTTAGAGAGATTAAATCTAGTGCGCCGCGTGAGCCGTGATAGCGCATGCCTGGTTGCAGGAAATTGCTTACGCGGGTTTGGCCGGCTTGTTGATGGCCCATGTGGGTGGCTGCGGCGAAAAGCTCGAGTAGGTGAAAATGAAAATTTGCGAGAACCAGTATGGTGATGGCTATCGCGCAGGTTAACAGCATGATGGTTTTTATGATTTGGACCCAGGTTGTAGCTAACATCCCGCCGAAGACTACGTAGAGGATCATCAGCGTGCCTACGCCGATCACTCCCATTTTGTAGCTGATGCCTGAGTTTGCGAATAGCAGGGTTACTAGGGCGCCGGCGCCCACCATTTGCGCCAGCAGATAAAAAATAATTGTGGCTAGAGTGCTTATCGTAGCCATGGCGCGGACTGGCCTTGGTTTTAGGCGATAGGCTAGTAGATCGCCCATGGTGTAGCGGCCTGCATTGCGTAGCGGTTCGGCTACTAGGAGGAGGATTGTTACGAAGGCTACGAAGCCGCCTACTGAATAGAAGAAGCCGTCGAAACCTTGTAACGCGATTAGGCCGATTACGCCGAGGAATGATGCGGCGCTCATGAAATCGCCTGCTACTGCGAAACCGTTTTGCCAGGCGGTGATTTGGCGGCCTGCTGCGAAATAGGCGGTGGGGCCGTGGGAACGTTTGGCTGCCCAGTACGTGATGGCTAGGGTGGTTATTACGAAGATTAGGAAAACTATGAGGGAAGTTTGCAATTACTTCCCTCCTTGCTGGGTGATGCTTTGGGCGAGGATTTCTTTTGCGAGGCGGTCGAATTTTTTTGAGGCGCGTAGGTAGAGGGCGGCGATTAGCCAGCCAACCAGGAATTGGGATAGGGCGAACGCGTAGGCTGCGGTGAAGGCACCGAGGATTGGGGTGGACATTAATTTTGGTGCGTAGCCGATCAGGATGGGGAGGCTGAAGAAATAGACAAAGAAGAAGATGAAGGTTGGGAAGATGAATTGGCGCTTTTTGGCTAAAAGATTTTGGAATTCTTTGCTGGCGGCGATGCGATCCCAGTTGGGGGTTATTTGCGGCGGCGAATTGTTTTCGATATCGCCAGGCCGTTCAGGCATACAGAAGACTCGCGTCGGCTGCGATTGACGCTAGTTCTGTAATTAGGGTTGGCGGCCCTTGTACTACGAAGCGGCGATGGTAGAGCAGCAGGGCGCGTAAGCCTGCTAGTTCTTCGCCGCCGCCGGCCCTTCCTGGCCCTCCGTGTAAGCAGCTAGGGACTACGTTGCCGTGGCCGGTGTGTTGGCCGCCTACGCTTGAATCGACTACTACCAGGCGGCCGTGCATGTCGCCGATGCCTAGGATTACGTTTTGTAGGAACGCGGCATCATTCGAGAAGATTGAGGCTACCAGGGAACCTAGACCTCTTCGGGCTATTGCTATTAAATTTTCTTCGTTGTCATAGGCTACTAACGTTGCTGCTGGGCCGAAGACTTCTACGTCGTGGACATATTTTGCTTCTACGCCATCATTACACGCTAACAAGGTTGGCTGGACGAAGGCGGATTTTTCGCGATCGGCATCGAGCGGTTGGAATTTTTCGTCGCCGCCGAAGATTACTGTGCATTCTTCTTTTAATTTTCTTAGACCTTCGAGGCAGAATCTTTGTTGTGCTTTATTTACTACCGGGCCCATTTTTACTTCGGCGTTTCTGGGGTTGCCTACTTTTGTGCCTGCAAGACGGGCGGCGATTGCTTCGCCTAACGCTTTCATTTGGGCGCGGGGAACTAGCACTCGGCGTATGGCTGTGCATTTTTGGCCGGCCTTGAGCGTCATTTCACGGACTACTTCTTTTACGAATAGATCGAATAGATCCGTGCCCGGCGTTACGTCTGGGCCCAGGATGGCTGAATTGATGCTGTCGGCTTCTATGTTTACGCGGACTGAGCGTTGGAGAATATTTGGATTGGAGCGGATTCTTGCGGCGGTGTCGGCTGAGCCGGTGAAAGAGACGGTGTCGCCTTCGCGGACGTGATCGAGCAGGTCGCGGGCTGAGCCGGCCAGGATGGAGATGGCGCCTTCAGGCAGAATTCTGGAATTCACTACGTCTTCTACCATTTTGTGAGTTAGCCACGCGGTGGGCGAGGCTGGCTTTACTACTAACGGAACGCCTGCCAGCAGAGCTGGGGCGGCTTTTTCGCATAGGCCCCAGGCTGGGAAATTGAAGGCGTTGATGAAGATGGCGGCGCCTTTGGCTGGCTCTAGGAAATGCTGGGCTGAGAAGACATTGGTTTTTGAGAGTGGCAGGACTGCGCCTTCTTTTAGGATTTTGCCTTCGCCTAGCGGCTTGCCGATTTTTGCGAAAAATTTCATGGTGTAGAGGGCGCCGTCCACGTCGAAGCTGGCGTCGGTGGAGTTGGCGCCAGAATTTAATAGCGAGATGCGGAAATATTCGTCGCGATTGGCAGTTAGGAGTTCGCCTAGTTTGCCGAGGAGCTCGGCTCTTTGGGCGTAGGTTAGCGATTGCAGCGACGGGACGCCTTCTGTGCGGGCGTGATTTAAAGCGGCGGCCACATCGATATCTTTGGAGGAGATGCGGGCTAGTTCTTCGCCGGTTACTGGGTCGACGAGGGCTTCGCCTGGGCCGGAGCCTTCTTTCCATTGGCCGGAGACGTAGTTTGGCAGGTTCATTTTTCCTCCGCGTTGCTGATCACGATTTCTAATTCGTTTTGATTTTAGGGAAACATCATACTGCATCTTTGTTGTGGTGAGTGCGGCGGAGGACGATACAGCTCGTTGGTGAAAATACGGGCGAGCCGCAGGAGGGGCTTGAAATTACATGTTGCCCGGCCCGGCATGAAGCGCGGGCCCTACGTTCGGATGTCCCGCTTTGCGGGATTGTTAGATCGCTAGAGGCTTCTTGCTTAGCGAGAATTTGCGCGGCTTTGGTGGGGGATTGAATTTTCTGGCTTCGGACTTGGGAGTGGTTACCGGGCTGGCCAGGAACATGTTTTGCTGGATTTGGCGGGACTGGGCTGAGACGGTCATGTAGCGGATTACCGGGAAACGCTCGGAGCCGGCTGACGACATGTTAGTGATTTCCAGGGAATTGAACTCGGTCGCTTGCGATTTGGCGAGGATGCGCTCGATCGCGGTACGGACCATTCTTTGTGGATCGATGCCGAAGGCGGTGGCTTTGATTTCGCCGGCGAGGCAGAAGAAGGTCCAGCCGGTTTTTTGGATTTTGCGGTCCATGCCGCGGACGTCGAAATATTTTACGAAGCGCCAGCCGGGCACGCCTGCTTCGGTTTCGAATTGCAGATCTTTGGGCAGCAGCGCGCCGTTCTTGATCAGGACAGTTCCCGCGGTTATTTCATTTTTCATGTGGGAGATCATGGTGGGCTTACCAGGCTCGTGTGTCTTTTGTTGCTGCATGATATTCACGATTTGCATGCGACACGCTTGAGGCAGACGGAATCTAGCCAGCGCAGCATCCGGTGAGAGAGAACGCCGGAGACGATGGGGCTGACCGACCACGAGCAGCGCCGTAGTGGAAATCCAGTTATGATTTTTGTGGCCACGGGAATCCCGTTTTGTTCTGGCGGGGCGGAAGCTTTCCGCCCCGTTCAGAGTCGAAGATGCTTAGACGGTTACGGGAGCTGCGAGCTTGTGGAAGGTGGAGTTTGCGACGTTGAAGGTTTCCACCTGGGCCGGGCCGTCGATCACTGACGCTAGAGTCTTGGTGACTTCGGCGTAGTTGGTGCGATTGTAGGCTTCCGCGCTTTCGGATCTGTCCCAGAGGCTGATGGCGAAGGCTTCGATGCCGGAGGGAGCGATGAAGGTGATTTCGTCCAGGAAGCCCTTCTGCTTACGAAGGACGGGGATGACTTCGCGTTCGAGCTTTTGCGTGAATTCAGTGGCCGAATTAGGCTTGAGGTGCATATAAATTCTGCGAGCAAACATTTGGGTCTCCTTGAGTTTCTGGTGTTCTCGAAACGGTTCAGGTAACTTCTGGTTGTTAAGGTTGGCTGGAGAATCCCTTAGTCCGTTAACTATCTTGAGTTAATTCACTTGAAATGTCAAATGGTTTCGGAGATTATTGCCGATTGTTAATTCGGGACACCATTACGGGGCATTCTTGCTTTCCGCGATTGTGCCTTGAATTTACGGGCTAAAAGGCGGGCCCGAAGTGCGGGAGGGTCTGAAGCACCCTTCCCTACAACGGTCCCTTCGACGGCACGGAGGTTTCGGTGGACGTTCGTTCTGTTATTAAGCGGAGGTTGGAGGAATTGAAGCTGGAGCAGAAGGATTTGGCTGCGGCTGCTGGGGTTACGGACTCTTATATTTCGCAATTGCTTACGCGGAAGAAATTGCCTCCTGCGCCGGAGCGCACGGACATTTACTTAAAGCTGGGGAAATTTCTGCGGTTGCCAGCGCTGAAGCTTTCGGAATTGGCGGCGCACGAGCGCACTGAGGAATTGAAGAAGAGATTGGCGATTTCGCCGGAGCCGCTTTTTAAAGAGCTGCGCGAATTGGTTTTGCGGAAGTGCGATCGCGGGCGTGTGGCGGAAATACGGGCGATCTTTGAGCGGCAGCCTTTTGGGGAATTGGAGCGGTTGGTAACGCAGAAATTGCTCGACGTGGTGAAGCGGGTGGCTAAGGAAGAATTGGAAAGTGAAGATTGGTTGAAGCGCGTGGCGGAAGTGAACCGGCGGAGTTATCAGGAAATGCGGGTCATCGTGCTGGAGTTTCTGGACAGCGACGTGTTTAGCGTGTCGGCGGAGAATCGCATTGCGTTTCTGGATCCTTTGATTGATTCCTGGGATATTGATCTGAATAATTTTGGGATGGAGATTGTTTTGAACCGGCGGCTGGCTTCGGAGTATGTGAAGAAACTGGAGTTTGTGGAGCGGGAGTCTGGGGCTTCTTCCGGGGAGGAGTTGGCGCTTAGGGAATTTTTGGGGACGCCCTCTATGAGCGGGGATGTTACTGCTGCGGAGATTGAGTTTCTCGGGAGGCTGAGATTTGGAGGGGGAAGGCCTACGGCGCTTTATTATTACCGCGAATTGCAGAATCTTCGGGATCCACTTAGTTTTCGGGATGGTTCGGGGCGCGGGGCGGTTGGAAAGGCCGTTGGGGGGCCTGCGAAGTGGAAATCCAAGCGTGGGAGATAGTGTTTCGCGGCGCGAACGGCGGTTTTAGGGTGTGAACTGATTGGTCGCTCTTCTAATCATTAATCTCACCATAAATGGGGGGAAAAAGCGTATAGTAGGGTATGAGCAAAGCTTATAGAGTTGTCTTTGAATGTCCACGCGGTCCTCATAGTATCAATTTGCAGCGAAAGTCTTCAAAATCAACACTTTCCGAGGTTGAGGCTAAGGCCTTGTTTTCGCATGATGAGATTACTTGTCAGGCGCCTCATTGCGGGTGGAAGGGCCGGGCTTCGCGGTTGAAGCTGCGCCAGATTGTGCCTTTTGATTGGATTTATTCGCCGGCTTAGGGTGTCTGCAGCGACGAGCTTATTAGTGCGTTTAGCTTGCCCGAAGCTGTCTTAATCATCCCAAATTCCAGCCAGCGCAGCCTCAGTGGCTAAAGCCTTGCCTCTGGTGGAGCGGTTGCGGCACGACTGAAGTCGTGCCCTGACACACCAAGCCGACAACCCAATCGAAAATCGAAAGTCAAAACGGGCGGGAAGTAAACCCCCGCCCCTACTCACCCCGGAGGCTACCCGAAGTTTTCTGCTGCTTTTGGCGGGATTAGATTGGGTTGGGCTTCTGTTGGCAGGATTTCGTCTTCGCGTTGTGGCGTCAGGAGCTTGGCGCAATGGACTTGGCGGGCCAGGCGCAACTTCTTCATGATCCAAATTCCGTACCAATTGAAATCTATTTCGTACCACTTGAGGCCGTGGCGGGCTGAGACTGGGTGGGCGTGGTGGTTGTTGTGCCAACCTTCGCCCCACGTAACCAGGGCTACCCACCAGCTATTTGTGGAGTGATCGCGGGTTTGGAAGCGGCGTGAGCCCCAGGAATGCGTCGCTGAGTTTACTAGCCATGTTGCGTGCAGGCCGACTACCGTGCGTACGAAGATGCCCCAGAACACGAATGGTAGGCCGCCGATGACGTAGAGGATTATGGCTAGGGCGATGATTGGGACGTAATTGTATTTGGTGATCCAGACGTGGAATTTGTCTTTGGCCAGGTCGGGGACGTATTGGGCCAGCGTAGTTGTGTCGTGATGCATGGACTTGCCGAACAGAATCCAGCCCATGTGAGCCCACCACTTGCCGTCGACAGGGGAATGCGGGTCGCCTTCGTGATCGGAATAGCGGTGATGGATGCGATGCGTGGCTACCCAGAAAATGGGGCCGCCTTCCAGCGAGATCGTCGCGAATACCGTTAGAACGTATTCGACCCACTTGGGGGTTTTGTAGCCGCGATGGGTTAACAGGCGATGGTAGCCCATGCCTATGCCTAGACTGGTGGAGACCCACCATAGAAAAATTGCTACGAAGAATGCTTTCCAGGTGAAGAAGAAGATCGCGGCCAGTGCGCCTATATGAAAAAGGACCATGAAAGAGGCGGTGACCCAATTTATGCCGTCGTGTTCAACTGCTTGTTTCTTGGTTAGTGCGTCGAGCTGCAGAGTAGTCATAGGATCCAATCGTGAGTGCATCCGTGATTCCATCCGTGTTTTTTAATCTGTCAGGTTGCTATTGCTTTTCTGGGGCTAAGCCCACGGCGCAGGTCGTTGTGCAGTGAAATGCGGCCAGTCCCTAGCATACTCTCTTTATGGGTGAAATCGTATGCAGGTTTTTTAGAAAGTTGCGGGTGGTTACTGGTGGCTTGTTTTGCGGCTGGGTTCGGCTTGTGTTTCACATCTGAGGATCGCCGCATGGTTGCCCTTAGTTTACGAATTGCCCGAAGAGGCCCGGCATAAAGCGCGGGCCCTACGGGCGTCGGCGCGATTCGCGCGTTTTGGTTAGTTGCTGGTTGCTGATTGTTTGGAATCGTTTCTTGGTGAATTGCGTTGCAGTACGTTCACCAGGTGGCGGCCGCTGCGCGGAATTCTTACTGCACCGTCCATGATGATTTCACGTGCAGTTACTTTGTGGCCGTAGACGTCGGCGGAAGCATCGTCGTCGGGGCGGAGGGTGGAACCTTCTAGCGAAACGCCTGCGAAAAGGCCGCGAGTGCGCGAATAGCTAAGGATTTCTGCGCGCATGTAGGCGTCGGTGTCTGCTGTGGCGTCACGTCCTACCGGGCCTGCTGCTACTGATGCGTCGCCGCCCAGCTTGACTCTGGAACTTAGGATCGAGCTCGCGCCGCGATCGTTCATTACCAGTAGGACTAGATCGGTGGCTTGTCCGCCGATTTGGAAACCGACGCTGCCGCCTTCGAGCGCCATCATTGCTGGAGCGCCCCACGGGCCGCGGAAATCTTTGCCGGTGCGGCAGACCATTGCGCCGCGGCCGTAGCTAGCGCCGACGACGAATGCTGCTTTGAGGACGGACGGGAACACGATTACGCATTCCGCCTTCTCCATTACGTCTTGGGGAATGTTGTCCGGGATGTTCATAATTTCCTGCATTACGGCGCCGGAATTTTCGAGGCGCTTTTGTTCCTTGTTATCTGCCGAAGCCGTTGCGGCTGCTAGCAGACCCATACATAGAACCAGGATTGATTTGCGTATCATCGCTGACCTCCATGATCAGAATTGCGGCTGCGGAAGTTGGTGACTCCGGAACCTATGTGAGGCGCTTCAGATCGCGCCTTGAGCCAAGGGGAGTGCGAAATGAAAAATATGCAACTGTCCGTGGCCGAAAACTTCCGTTAAGCCGTTCGCTTCGCGCCGGCCACGAGCAGGCCGACTCCACCAAGCAGCGCTATGCCGCCGAGTATTGGTGGGAGAGGAATGGTCTTTTCCCTGTCTGCCGTGGCATGGATCGGACCTATGTCGATGACTTTTTCGCGATGGGTGTAAGTGATGCCTTGATAGGCGAGGGCCAGCGCGCCTAAAACTATCAGCACAATTCCGGCTATTGAGATTGGTTTCATTTTAGATTCCGCGATCAGGCGGCGCTTCGACCTTGGAAGAGCCTGATGATTACTGTGATTACGGCCAGGACTAACAGAATGTGGATGAAGCCACCCATCGTGTAGGAGGTGACCATTCCCAAGAGCCAGAGCACCAGCAAGATTACGCAAATCGTCCAAAGCATATTGCCCCCTATTTCTTTTCCTTTTCCTTAGAGCAGGGTGAGGCCGAGGCGGTCGGGCGGAAGGGATGAGTCTGTTGCTTGACAGCTTTCCTGCTCGTCCTTACAGGAGAATCATAGATGGGATTGGGTGGGAGTTCTGTTCAGTAGTGCACACATGCGAAAATCGGGGATTGGCGACGGGTTTCGTGGCGGCGCCGTTTAGGGTGGCATGGGATGTGGCAGAGCGGGGGAGTCCGCCGGTGAGTACGGTTGTGTCTTACGTTGAGGTCGTAGGATGCTGGCCTGAAGGCGCACCGCTACGAAGGCATGGCTATTCGTTGGAGGAGGATTGTGTTTGGAGGCGTCCGATTTGGCGGGCTCGGACTATGAAGCGCTTTGGGGCTGGGCCTACGTAGTAGAACGGGTAGCAGGTTATTAGCGTTAGGGTGCTTTCGTTGGTGGATTGCAGAACTTGGACGTCTGTGGGTAGGACGATTTCGGTGGATTCTACTTGGTAGTTGTACTCGACGCCCGGCGTTTGCACGTTGATTATGTCGCCCGGTCGGATGTCTTTTAGCGGGCGGAAGAAACCGTCGCGATGGCCTGCCAGGGCTACATTGCCGGTCTCGCCGGGCAATGGCGATTCGGGGAGATGGCCTACGGAGCGGCGCAGGATTTTGTTGGAGTCGCCTTGAGCGACCATGGTTTTTAGACCGAGCCGGGGGATGGTCATCTCGCCGATGACGTCGCCTTCGGCTACGAAGCGCGGGCCTGGGGCTGGCTGCATCTTGGGAAGTTTGAATTCTTCGATGGCTTCGAAGGCTTGCGCGTCCACTACCACGTAGGTGGTGTAGCCGAGCCCCAAAACGCCTACGGCCAGGAAAAAATAATAGGCTGCGTGAAGAAGCAGCGACCGCGGTGTTTGAGGTCTGCACACGATGCGATATCGGGCGATCATTTCACACCGCTGGCTGACTGGGCGGATGGGGACTTTTCTTCGGCGGCGGAATAGCCGGAGCGGGTGCGCACTTTGATTTTGGCGCGGCCCGGGGCTTCGGCTTTTACTTCGATTTTGTGAAAGGCGTTGGGCTTGTCGGCTTTTTCCGGGACGAAGCCGAGAGTGTATTGTTCGCGGAGATCGCGGGCGATTTGTGTGGAGATGCTGGTGACGCTGTTTTTGGCGTCCGGGAAATAGGCGATGCCGCCCGTGGCCTTGGCGAGATGGCGAAGGACGTTCGGGTTCGCGTCTCCGTATTCCGTGATCAAGCCGATGGAATAGATGACTACTTGAGATTGGCGGGCTTGAGAGAGGAGTTGCGAGAGTTTCTGGGTGCTGGCGTTGTCTCCGCCGTCGCTGACGATAATCAGGGCTTTTCTTTCGGAATGGCCAAGTTGCACGTGGATCAGGCCTTCGGCTATGGCGTCGTAGAGGGCGGTGCGTCCGCGTGCCCGGACTGCGCCGATGGCTTTTTCGAGTTCCTTTGGATCGTGAGTGAAGGGCTTGCCATCCATTAGCTCGACTGACACGTCATCATTGAAATCTACGACGAACATTTCATCCTGAGGATTACTGGAGCGCGCGAAGGCGGCTACCGCGGCGGCCACTTCGTCGAGCTTGGGGCCCATGCTGCGGCTGTGGTCAACGATCAGGCCTACTGTTACGGGAGTGTCGCCCTGTTGGAACAGGGAAATCGTTTGCTGGCGGCCGTCTTCGTACACGCGGAAATTTTGTTGGGTTAGGCCGAGGACTACATTTCCTTGCGGGTCGGTGACGCTTACGGGCAGAACTACCAGTTCGGTCTTCACGGAAATTGTGGGTGGGCTTGCTGGCCGGGCTGCAGCGGGCGATTGCTGGGATTGTGCGTGAGCCGCGGGAGTGATAGCGAGCATCAGACTTACGGCGAGAGTGAAATTGCGGAGAAGGCAGCGGCGCTGAGATGGGTTGGCTAGATTCACGGTAAAAAATCCTTGCGCCGCGGAGTGAGAAATTTTTCTCAGCCCGCGGCGCTCCGGAGTTTCGTTGCGTTATTGAAGCTTAACTGATGGCGCGTCTCAGGACGAAGGCGATGCCGAGTGAGGCGGCGCCTAGTAGCGCGATTAGCGGAAGCGAGCTGCCGGTCTTCGGCAATTGCTCGGTTTCTGCCATCGGTGCTGGATCCGGGGCCGGCGTCGGAGCTACTGCGGCGGCCGGCGGAGCGGTCTGGATTGCTTGCGTTACCGGCATTTCCTCTTGTTGCGGGGTTACCGCGACAATCGGAACCGTGGTGAAATCCGTCGAATCAACGGCTAGTGCGGGAACTGGTTCATTCGCCGCTGCCGCTAGCTGCACGGCACGCTGCTTCGGATAAACGAATTCCTGGCCGAAATTATCGCCGGGATAAAACCAGGCCTTGAGGGCTTCTGGGTTGTCGCCGGAGCGTTCCGCGAAACTGACTACTGTGCGGCCCGTTGGCTTCAGGCGGTAATCGTTGATGGCTAGGACTGTGGCGATGATGTGGGTGCCATCGGCATTAAAGATTTGTACGATGTGGCGATCGGCCGGCGAATCGAGCAATTTGAAAGTGTATGTGCCGGCGGGGAGAATTTGACCGGGGATTTCTACCGGTTGGCTGAACGTTAGAATGGTTTTTTTGTTCCATTCATCGGCTCGAGCGCCAGGGGCTAATGCGGCGCCGAGTAGCGAGAGGGCGAGTACAACTAAAACTGTGTTTACGAACTTCATGCGGAGTTCCTCCAAGGAGTGCACTGAGTCTGGTGGTAGCTGAAGTTACGATGGTAGTTTGCGCCGCGGGAAAAGTCTGTTCACTTAAGGACACATTGGGACAGTTTATTTCACGTTCGCGGTGGCGAGAACGAAGTAGGGTATCGCGCTCGACGCTCGCGCGGGTTCGCGCTTCAATTTGGTTTTCTGAGTTCGTTGACGATCTTGCGAGCTTCTTTCATTCGGTCCCTATAATAGGCGGGGCCGATGACAACATCTTTTTCTTCGATTTGCACGCGCTCTTTGAGGCCTTCTTTGGAGAGGAATAGGGCTAGCGCGATGTAGGTTTTTATTTCTTTTTCTAGGAATTTTACGGCTTGGCGCTTGGAATCATCCACTTTTCACCTCGGCTGGAACCTCGTTTTTTTGGAGATGGATCCATATTGTTTGGACTACCTTCTAGTTCCGGCGAATTGGGATGTGGCTGCTGGTTCCGAAATGCCCAGCGCTAAAGCACATCTACTAAGAGCGCTCTTTTTTCCGGAGCGCTGAAGCGCTCCTCCCCCCGCATAAATGCGGTGGCTCCCACCTCGATGCTGCGGCTGCCGCCGCGGCGCGAGGGCTTCGTCTTCGGGCTTTAGATTCTTCCGAGTACTAGGAGAATCACTACGATGACCAGGATCAGGCCTACGCCGCCTGTTGGGGCATAGCCCCAGTCGCGGCTGTGGTTCCATCTTGGTAATGCGCCTAGAAGCGCGAGAATCAAAATTACGATTAGGATTGTTCCTAGCATTTTGCCTCCGTGATTCTTCTTACGGGCGGGGCGGGATGGAAAACCCAAACCCACTTCGGGCCGGTAGTGAACCCCGGCCCCTACGACCGAACACCCAAAGCCACTGCGGGCGGAAGGTTAACCCCCACCCCTACGATTAGAGAACTACGCTGATGCCTACCCGTACGCCGGGATAGTACGGGTTGATCAGGACGTATTCGCCGTCGATGAAATCGACGTATACGTTGTCGGTGTAATACCAGCCATACGGCCACGGTTGCACGAAGCCGAACCAGAAGCCGCCGTATTGGAAGCGCGAGAAACCGCCGACGATGGTGGGCTGGTTGATTACGAAGGTGTGGCTTTCACCAAAATTCGCGCGGAAGCGGGCATCAGGAATGCGTCCGGTGCCTCGGGCGCTCAGGCGAAGTGCCGGCTCGGAGCGTTGTCGCTGCTCTTGCGCGGCGGTGCGCTCAGGGCGTTGCCCGTTGCCAGGCTTGGCTTGTTGTTCGGTTCGCGCCTTGGCTTGTTCTTGTTTTTCAGGCTTGGCTCGCGGGGCCGGTTTCGCGGCCTTTGCTGGTTCTTGTCTTGCAGCCTTGGGTTGCGGGGCTGGCTTTTCGGCCTTGGCTTGTTGCTGTTTTTCCGGCTTGGCTTCAGGCGCCTGCTTTTCGGCCTTGGGCTCTTGCTGCTTTTCGGGCTTGGCTTGCGGTTCTTGTCTTGCCGGCTTGGCCTCGGCTTGTTTCTCCGGTTTGGCTTCTTGTTCGTGTTGATCTTGAATTGCGTGCGCTGGAACCACGGCTCCTAAAAGAAGGAGCAGGGCTGCGGCGCTGATCATTCCAACTGGTTTCATGAGTGTTGCCTCCGTTGCGATACTTTCTGGCGCCCCTTGACGGCTGTGTCGAGCGGGCTTGGTACTTTCGGTGTTTCTCTTCGGTGCATCACGCGCCGGTGTTTGCACCGTCGCTCGGCCAGGATCATTTACGTGCCGACGTGGATGCGGGAAAGCGAATGCAAAACTCCGAAAATGTTGAGAAGCCACAGGACGGTGGCGATCACCACGATCCCATTCAAAATGGACTTTATAGTGCTCTGCATGGGGATGAAGTTATTCACCAGCCAGAGCAGAACTCCCACCACCACGAGCACGATTAAAATTTGAAGTAACGGCATTTTCTGTTGACCTCTTTTTCTTCGCAGGAAGACACTCCGGCCCTCCGAGCGGCCCCAAGCGTTTCTAAAGATCTCTGTGTTAGGCCAGCAAGTGCTGGCGCAGGCTGGAACGGGAAGGAAGCTGCGATCTTCGATGTCGTCCAGGGGGAAACGCGGGGACTGTTGTTCGCCTGAGTCCTCGTGCCTCGCCCACAGGACAGCATCTTAGTGGAGGCGAGGACGGGCGTCTGTTCAGTTGTGCACACATCGGTATCTTTAAATGAGAGCCGCTGGGGCGTGCTAGAATGGCCGGAGAGAGGGGCTGTCCCAGTGGCCAACGGAGCTTCAACTCGTCTGAAGGGTATTTCCAAGAGAACGTTCAACGCGCAGGAGTTTCTTGACTCCACCGGCGTGGCGCGGAAGGTTTTTGAATTCAAGAAGAAGGAAACGATTTTTTCTCAGGGCGATGCTGCAAAGAACGTGCTGTACATCCAAAAAGGCAGCGTGCGTCTTTCGGTGGTGAATGAGACCGGAAAAGAGGCGGTGGTGGCAATTCTCGGGCCGGGGGATTTTTTTGGCGAGGGATGTCTGGCCGGGCAGCCGCTGCGGATTGGGACGGCGAATGCGATTTTGCCGACCACGGTGCTGGCGATTGAAAAGAAGGAGATGATCCGGGTGCTGCACGACGAGCACGCGTTTTCGGACCGCTTCATTACTTATATGCTTTCACGGAATATTCGTATTGAAGAGGATTTGGTGGACCAGCTTTTTAATTCCAGCGAGAAACGATTGGCGCGGACGCTTTTGCTGCTGGCGCGTTATGGCAAGGAAGACAAGCCGCAACGGGTGTTGCCGAAGATACCGCAGGAGATGCTGGCGGAGATGGTGGGGACTACCCGCTCGCGGGTGAATTTTTTTATGAATAAATTCCGGAAATTGGGATTCATCAAATATAACGGCGGGCTACAGATTAATACTTCGCTTTTGAGTGTCGTACTGCACGACTAGATTTTTCGCGGGCCGCGCAACAAAACCAAAACCCAAGCCCAACCCGGGGCGTCGTAAACCCGTTCCCGTGCGCACCGGCGCATGTACGTGCGCTAGACTATGGCGGCGCCCGCGGTTTGGCGTTGGCGGCGGTCGTGCGTTGATTCGGAATGGCCGTTTACTTCAAGCCATGCCAAGAGGCCGCGGATGCTGCCGTGGGCTAGGGCTATGCTGGAATCGGCGGCGCCGTAATATAAATTGATGGTGTCGTTGTCTTTTGCGATGGTATAGCCACAGGGGAATACCACGTCTTGAACGTCGCCGCGCCTTTCGTATTCTGCTTCTGGAGCGAACATCCAGGAATCTCCGCGATTGAGGCAATTTTCCGGTTGCTCGAGATCGAATAACGCGAGGCCCAGGCGATAAATCGAGCTTGAGGGTGTTCTGCGCACGCCGTGGTAAATCATCAGCCAGCCTTGCGGGGTTTCGATTGGGGGCGGGGACATGCCGATTCTGTTGGCATCCCACCACGCGCCGCGGCGGGCTTCCAGCATCAGCTTGTGATCGCCCCAGTGGCGGAGATCGTCGGAGAAGGAAATCCAGATGTGAGCGCCGAGCGGAGTCATCGGTCGGTGGATTAACGCCCAGCAACCCTTGATTCTTCTTGGCAGGAGGGCGGCGTCTTTATCGTCTGGGGACATGATCACGCCGAGGCGCTCGAAGCTGTGGAAGTCTTTCGTCAGGGCTAGAGAAACGCCGGGGCCTCCACGCGAATACGAGGTGTAGGCGATGGCGTATTGCTTGAGCTCAGGAACGTAGCTGATGCGCGGATCTTCGATCCCCCAGATTTCTTCGGGATGGTTCTCGGGATCAGGCAGGAGAGTTGGTTCGGGATCGATCTCCCAGTCGTCCACGCCATTTGCGGATCGCGCGGCGCAGAAGTGCGAGAGGCCGCGGCGGTCTTCAATGCGGCAGAGGAGAAGAGTAGTCTCGTCGGAGAGCCGAGTGGCACCTGGGTTGAAGACGCTGTTCATGGAGTAGGGCCAATCCTTTGCGGTGAGGATTGGATTCGCGGGATGCCTGGTGAATAGAGTGTCGTATGGGATCATCATTTCTCTCGATCTGTCTAACTACAAGATTCGACGGACTTTCATTCGCCACAGCGGGGCGATGAGGCGCTGGAGGACTGGTCAGGAGTTGCCGTCCGTCGTCGTGGCTGATTCTTCGAATTTACGCATTTCTAGAAGCGCCATCAGGAATGAGAGCGTGGATTCGGCTCCCTGATTTTGATTGGCGCGATCGGGATGCAGGCCGTCGCGGCATCCGCCGGTGGCGGGATCGTAAAGCGCGATCTGTAGATCATTGTCGCCGAGGAACCAATTGAATGCGCACCAGGCTTCTTTGCGCCAGCGGTCCTCTCCCGTGACGCGATAGGCTTGCAGGCAGGCGGAAACAGCGCCGCACGCTTCGACGGGTTGCTGATCGAAGCGAGCTTTTTCGGTGCTCTTCGAATAGAAGCCGTGCGATCCGACTGGCACGAAATGGCCCTTTGCTCCGCAACGATGGACCGCTGCCAGCCAATCGAGCGCTTCGAGTCCGGCTGCGAGCATGGGGTTATTTCCGCTGCGAGTGCCCGCGCGGATGAGCGCTTGCGGCAGGCGGGCGTTTGAGTAGGCCAGCTCGTCTTCAAACCATTTCCATTTTTCTGTGCGCGTGGCGCGGTAGGCCTCGAGCAGGCGATTGGCGAGCGCGTCTGCGGCATTGTGAGCGGCGCGGTCTCCAGGAATCGCTTCGAGATATTCGAGCAGGCCGAGCAACGCGAAAGCACAGGCGCGGGGACTTTTGAATTCGACGGCCGAGGGAAAGGCCAATTCAAACAGGCGTCCGGCGGCTCCTCTAAGGCCTGAATTGTTCGGATCTGCCGAGAACGGTGCCTAGACCCCAGAGCGCACGACCGTGGCTGTCTTCCGAGCCTTCGGGTTCCTGCCACTGGCGATCGTAGCTAAGGCAATTTCGGAATCTTTTGGTGACAGGATCGTACGCCAGCCACAAAAAAGCGAGATAACGCGAGACCGAGATCGGCCGTTTCCTTCTGTCGCGCTGATGGCGAATTCTTCGAGCAGAACGGCGACGATTAGTGCGCGGGCGTTGTCGTCGGTGGCGTAACCTTCGGGATAGTTCGGAATTACGAAGATGGCGTGTTCGATGATTCCGGTTTGATCGGTCATGCGGCTGAGGTGATCGAGATTTATGGGTGGAAGTAGATCGAGGGCTTTCTCGGTGTTGCGGGCGGAAAAAGTGGCGCG
Source organism: uncultured Acidobacteriota bacterium (assembly GCA_963831955.1). GTDB lineage: Bacteria > Acidobacteriota > Terriglobia > Acidiferrales > UBA7541 > Palsa-147. The sequence goes on from CAWHSG010000001.1 coordinate 561,385, forward strand.
GGGCTTTCGCAGGCGCTCGTTATAGACGCGCTCGAAGCTGCCCATATATTGTTGCGCAACGCGATGCCAGACCATGTCGCGAGTGTAGAGATAGGCGCGTTTGCGCATGGCGTGTCGGGCGGTGCTGTTGTCGAGCAGCTCTATGGTTCTTGCGGCAATCGCGGCTGGATCATCGAAGGGGACGAGGACGCCGCGCTCATCGGCGAGCAGTTCCGTGGCGTGCAAATACGGTGTGGAGATGATGGCTTTGCCGGCGCTTAGGGCGTAGGTGAGCGTGCCAGAGACGACTTGTCCTTTAGATTTGTAGGGCGTGATGTAAATGTCGGCGGCGCCGATCAGCTCGACCAGCTCTTCTGGGCTTACGAAGCGATTCAGAAAGATTACCTGGCTCTCCACTCCCAGCTCTTTCGAGAGGTTATGCAAATAGCGCCGGTATTTCTCGCCCTCGCGGCGCAGGAGATGAGGATGCGTTACTCCTGAAATCATGTAAACGACATTCGGGTGATGTTTTAGGATTGCCGGCAGCGCCTGGATTACATTTTCGACGCCTTTGTTCGGCGAGAGCAGGCCGAAGGTGAGCAGGACATCCTTGCCTTCGGTCCCGAAACTATCCTTGTAAAAATTGGGATCGATAAACGGCAGATCGGGAATGCCATGCGGAATTAGATCGATCTTGGATAGGGGAACGTGGAAAACTTCCTGCAAAATTTCGGCGGATTGGCGGCTCATAACAATGAGGCGATCTGAAAGAGCTGCAATTTCTTCCATCACCATGCGCTGGTCGGTATCGGGCTCGCGAAGCACCGTGTGGAGCGTGGTGACTACGGGCATGTGCAGGCGGCGCAGAAGTTCGAGAATATGGGCGCCGGCTGGGCCGCCGAAAATTCCGTACTCGTGCTGCAGGCAGACCAAATCGATGTTGCTGAAATTTAGAAAATCGGCGGCCTGGCGATAGGACGCCAGCTCATCTTGCGCGAGTTCGAAGCGGATGCGCGCGGGATAGTTGTAGCCTTCGGGCGTGTCGTTGACCGGCAGGGCGAGCAATTCGGTGGAATCGTATTCAGCGTGGATGGCGTCGCACAGATCGGTGGTGAAAGTGGCGATGCCGCAGCGCCGGGGAAGATAGTTTCCGATGATGGCGACCCGGCTGGGAAGCAGCGGCCGCGGATGGAGCGGCGCGACGGGGATGAATTCTTCTTCGATGGCAATCGAATCGAGGCCGAGCATTTGGGAGTTATGGCTGAGATCGATCTCAATCTGATTCGAGGGGAGTTCGATCGCAGCGGGAACTGCGATTTGTGAAAATGGATAGCGGGTTGGCCGGGGATCGCCGAGAAGTGTCTCGTTGTCCAGCCGAGCGGATTCCGGCAAGAGCGCGACTTCCTTTTGTTCGGCCGGAAGCTCTTGAGTTGGTTTTTGCCTACGCTCTCTCGCCTCACCCACAGGGCAACATCTTATGCGGAGCCGCTGCCGATTTCTGTTCACTAGTGCACACATTTGAGTTGGAATCGCTAGAAAACGGCCCGAATCGCCAAAGAATGAACCGTGAAAAAGAAGGCGCTACGCGAACTGGCTCAGAATTCCATGGATGCTTACACCGGAAGCTGCCGCAAAATGGGGAAGTTGTTGGTGGACGTGGCCGGGATCGAACCGGCGACCCCCTGCTTGCAAATTCAAAAGGCGACGATGACAGCCTGTGACAAAAGAGGACCCAAGTAGCCAACAGTGTTGAGGTTGCGAGCGATTGCGCCACGTTAATGTGGACAGCAGCGGACACGCGAAGACAGGACTTACCTCGGCTGGCCAAGTGGGGTTACGTCACAAAGTACGACACAAATTTTCGGGAAGAGAAAATCATCTACGATCTCCCACTCGAACGCTCGAAACGCCGCGCGATACTTGCGCCGATGTCCTGAAGCCCGCATCCGAGTCTAAACGCAGTGGGCGGTCCAGTTGGCGATTTGTCCCATTCCAACGGACCATCCGGCAAATCGCACTATTCGAGTATAGTTATCCGAGAGTCTCAGAGGAGTTGCAATCGTGGACCCAGGAACAGGCCTGACAGTACTTGGCACGGCACTTGGCTCCGCCAAGGTTGTCGAGAAGATTCTCGGGCCAACAGCCGATTATCTCGGTGCCGGGCTGCAAGCGTGGACTGAGCGCGGCGTTAACAACGTCGCAAGGATATTCCAGAACGCCGAGAAAAAACTTGGTGAGAAACTTGAGACGCCAGGATCCGTTCCTCCGAAAGTGCTCAAGGGGGTACTTGAAGAAGGTCCCTTCTGCGACGACGAGTTAGCTGCGGAGTACTTTGGAGGCGTTCTCGCATCGTCACGAGGTGAAATCGGACGAGATGATCGAGGCGCATCCCTGACGGCGCTAATCGGTCGTCTTAGTGCCTACCAAATCCGTTCGCATTTTTTCTTCTACAGCATGATCCGTACTCTATACGAAGGCTCGACCGAAAATATAGGAATTACAGAAGGGCGGACTCGTCTAGCGACGTTCATCCCACTCACGGCGTATTTTGCCGCGATGGAGTTCGTCCGAGGTGAAAACGTTCCCGCGATACTAAGCCACGTGATGTTTGGACTTTCGCACGAAGCCCTGATTGCGGAGACCTTTATGTATGGCAATGAGGAGTCCCTCCGGACTCTGTACAGGGGAGCCGACGCGCCGGGCATTGTAATCTCCCCGTCTGGTCTCGGCGTGGAGCTGTACCTTTGGGCTCACGGTCGGGGCGACCTCACGCCGGTAGCTATCCTTGATCCAACGATCCCCCTCAAGTCCGGGGCACAAATCCGAACCACGCCCGGAATTCGCAGCACGCATTTCCCGGACAGGACGTTTCCGAAACCCTAGCTGCGCGTTCGTTCTCGCAGATTCTCCTCCGATCTCCCGCGACTTCAGCGCCGCAGATTTGGCTGGCGGCCGAGCCTTCCTTCATCGATTTGGGTCTTGGGGGTGCTGCCGGAATTCCGCCTTAACTCAGCGCGAAGAATCATGACGCCCACCGGCTCCACTTCCGCCAACGACGGCGACGTGAATACGGCGAGGTGGTGGGCACAAAATCGGGCACAGCGGTTCGCCAACCCACTCCATTTTTACAAGCCGATGTGCCTTAGGCGATTGAGCTTCATCTCGTCGAGCATGTTTTGCCGAGTCCACGCCTGAATCCGATACCGTACCGCGTTAAACCTGGGCTTCGCTGTGTGATCAGACAAATAGTTCATGTAAAACTCCCGGCAGGTATGTGCTGACATATCGGCACACTGCAAAGGCACAAATTTTTTGTCGTCACGGTGTACGAGTGATCCAGTGATTTGGGCGAAGTCGGGATTATTCTGCCGGAAGATTGAATAGGACCGCTCGATTCGTGCTGATTCGTTGCTGTCGTCGCACACAAAGGCGAGCTTCGTAGATTCGAGTTTCGCCCTTGAAAATTTCACGCACTCCTCCAAAAGAGATTGCAGAGCGGCTTCAAAAGGGTCTTCACTGAATCGCTCTGCAGCGCCCGGCTCACTCGCGCGAACGTCACGATAAACGTCTAGAGGAATCACGACACCGACCCCCATTATTTGGCTGTTCTCGACGGCCCGGAACAAGTCTTCTCGCAAAGAACGCGCCGCATCGCTACCCTTCGGCTTCGGATACTTGATCGGGTCTCGATATCTAGCGAACTCGCCCGTGAGACTGTAATACTCGGTTGAACGGAAATATTTCAAGCCACCTTGTTTCAGACGCCGCATCCACTTGGTCTTTAGGTCGGTCCATTGTTTCGAGAAACCAATGAACCCTCCGGCGACGACGGCCTTTTCCTTGAGTCCGTCCCAGCTGTCATCAATGCATACCTGAAATAGCAAGTCAAACAATCTACCGATCGCAAGCGAGACAGTGTTTTTACTTGGGTTCGGGAGAACCTCCATCTGCGCCTAGGCTCAATTTGCCGACACCTCGGAGTTTACCGCTTCGCCGCTGGCGGGCCAATGGATGTGGAAGAACTGCGCGAAGGGATATGGCGCGGTCGGATTGGGTGGCAGGCCAAAAACTGGCACATCGCCACTCCGAATCGTGTCGACTATAACAAAAACGTCATCTGCGGGGACGAATCTCCGACAAAATCAGTCCACAGTGACATCCCCACTCGGACGTGCAGTGTTCGTAGGGAATTTCCGGCACGGTGTCGATGGACCAGGGATGTTCGCTCAACTCAGAGCATGCCTCGCACGGGCCATCCGTTGAGCAGACTACTTCTACGCTTGAAACGAGCCCACTTGCCTGCCACGACTCCACGTTTCGTTCGGTCTGAACACGCGAGACCACCATGTCAACTGCGATGTCCCCGTCTATTCGCGCTCCGGTGACGAGATTCTCGGGAAGCCACTTTGTCCCGAGGCCCAGAAAGGCCATTCCCGCTGCGATGCGGACACTCTCCATGGCGTCGTCGCTTACGCCCTTAAGGATTTTTGGGTTCACGGTGAAAATTCTGCGCACATCGGCGAGCGCAGGCTTGCTCGGCATGAGAGGGTCTTCGGGGAAACCTAGTGCGTCTTGAAACTCGTTAACGGTACGGACTGCCAATTCCAGATTCTTTTCGCGTAAGGCTTCCAGGGCTGCGTTCTGCATTTCAGATTTGCGAGCAATGACCGCACTGGCAAGCGTCCTACCAGATTCCGAGCATTGCAGGAGGCGTAATCCGGCGACGATTTTTCCCATTTCTCCTGGATCGGATTCGCACAGTCGCGCGGCCATCTCGGCTTTGCGGCCGGAGACTTTCAATTTACGATCTCTGAGGATTCGTTTCAGTTCAGTGTATGGAACTTTCCAGGCGAGTCGTTGGGATAGGGAACAGGGCACCAGCAATCCGGCGTCGATGAATCGACGAATCGCATCTTCATGAGTCTCACCCAGCGCACTCCTCCATTGGTCTGACCAATGGCCTGGCGGAAGTGCGTCGGCTGTGCGTGCGTTTGAAAATTTGCTTAGCAGCATGAGATGGGCGAAAGTCCATCTTGGGTCGTGTTTGCTGGGTGAGGAGGGCATCGCGGTGTAGACGCTATGCCGGAATATCAGGAGATGTCAACGCCGCGAATGCCAAAGTCTGGGACGACGAGACTGCCAAGATGCGGCCCCGCCCCTAGTCGCGACTCTTAGTCCATGCTGGCGATGAATTCTTGGATAGATTCTTGAATGTTTTGGAGCCAAGCTGCACGTTAGCAAGCTCCACGCGCCGATCATGGCGGAAGATTCGGAGAAAAAGCCCCTCAAGCTCTAGGATTTCTTCCCGCGATATGTTGTCATGGACCTCGAAGAAGGAATAGTGGGTCCACTCTTCTTTATCGTATGTTTTATCGTGGTGCCTGATTCTGCCTCCGACACCACTCTTGGCGTTAATTGACACCCCGCCTACACCGATATAGACGACCTTGAAAACCTTTCTCTTGCCGTGTCCGGACCCTACTTGGTAGAGAGCGTAAATTCCGCGGGTGACATGAGGGATTAACGTCCAGTCACCTCGCCGAAGATAGAGGCGGCATCGTTTGATGAGTCTTAGTGGAGCCTGCTTCGGCATAGTTAGACAGTCCGTATCTTGGACCAGTTTTCGATGAAGATCATTGATCGGGGTAGAGTCTGTGCCGAACTTGCTAATCAGTTTCCGTCGACGGACGAGCGAATCCGTCGATGCAACCGGGGATCGCGACTCAGCGTGAGCAGCGATCCCCCGGCCTTGTCCGCAGGGCGTAGTCTCGGGTGGAGGACGCCTTCGGGTAATGAGTCAACTTTACGCCTCGCGACTCGCCCGTCAATTCGTGCAAATACGTACGCATGCCCCGGCGTGATCGCATCTACGCGGTGGGCGATCACGGCATGATCTATCGTTATCGTGTGGTGCCCGTCGATTACACCTCCAAGGGAATGATCGAAGCACCCATGATGCCTGCCATGCAAAGCTCGCCGAACTAGCAATATCAACGCGCAGGCACACGTGGACGGAGAGCGCGTATTTGGCCATCAATTTGGATCGCTCGATGCGCCGTGGAATACTGGAATCACTTTGGTCCGCAAGGGATCGCTCCGAAGATTTTGCAAGTTGTTGAATTCGTGCGCCTGGGCGTTACCGAAAACAACCAGTCAGAAAGGTACCCCTACCGAGACCACCCACCTATTGCCTGATTGGCGAAGTACCATTGCCGCTTGTTCGGTTTGACATCAGTGTGGAATGAGCGATGTTGGAACCTGTCGCATTAACAAGAACAAGAGGCACGAAGAGTCGATGAAAACAGCCGCAGCAATCGTGTTCCCATTGATCCTAGGTACGCTCGTTGTTGGCAGCGTTGCTGCACAGTCAGCACGGCCCCGGAAGGACATTCCAGCTATAGCCGAAGCTGCGAATGGGGCCATAGTATCCATTATCATGTCGGACAAGGACGGTCACACGATTGCCCAAGGCACTGGCTTCCTTACCAGTAAGGATGGCCGCATCGTGACCAACTATCACGTCATCGAAAACGGTAGCTCCGCTATCGTCAAGCTTCCTGATGGCGCTTTCTACGTTGTCGATGGAGTGCTCGCATCGGACAGAGCCCGCGACGTTGCTGTCATCAAGGCGCACGGCAAAAACTTCCATACGCTTGCTCTTGGGAATTCAGACCAAGTTCAAGTGGGAGAAGCAGTCGTTGCCATTGGCAACCCGCTTTCTCTCGAATCCACCGTTTCAAACGGCATAGTCAGTGGAATCCGAACAGCCAAAGAACTAGGCGGCAAATTCTTGCAGGTCACGACACCGATTTCACCTGGCAGCAGCGGCGGGCCATTGTTCAACATGGCGGGAGAGGTAGTTGGAATCACGTCCCTGTATCTTGAGGGTGGAGAAAATCTGAATTTTGCAATCCCCATCAATGATGCGAAACGCTTGCTTTGGACGAAATCCACCGCAATACGGGCGCTGCCCAACGAACCCGAGGCAGTTGATATATCTGCCGGGTTGGTGCCGAAAGCGCGAACGGATAGTGGGGAAATACCTCCGTTAGTGCCCGCCACTGCGGCAAAAACAAATCCCAGCGACCGCGACCATTACCAACAGCTTTACGATGCTGGCGGTTTCGCTCATCAAGTAATCGGCACTGCCCCGGACGGAAGTAAGACAGAGTATGGGCGTATCCGAGACGTAGATTATGTCTGCTTCAGCGATGACGCTTATTCAGGTACGTTTTTCACTTTCACCGCACACGCCTACGATGAAAATTACAGCAAAGCCGGGGATATCATGGAGAAGATGCCCGGTTCCGATGAAGTATTAAAACAGTACAGAACTCAACTGGCGATCCAGCAACAAGCGCCTTATGTTGATTTTATGCCCGATAGCATTTCGTTGAAGTCATGGTCGCCAGACGCCCAACAATTTTTTCAGCGGGGAGGGCGAATTTTGGAGGAGAACGTCTACGATAAAGGCGTCAAAACCAATACCCTTCAGTATCATTGGGGTGGAAGTTCGTGGTTTTACCCGATTCCTCCCGCAGACCCGAATGCATACAGCAGGACATCCAAAATCCTTCAGCTCTCCATCGAACCGGCTTCCATGCGGTACGTCGAATCTACCACGGTTACGATTACTGTCGGAAGTGGCGATACGGCAGCTAATAACACCAGCCACTACGGCCCTTGGGCTGGCGTCTGTGAAAAGATTCCAGACCCAAAGTAAAGCAGTCGCGGATGGCTGTAGCAAACAGGAGGGGGCAATCCAGGCACACTTGGTGGAAGAGCGACAATAGCCCCGGCGCTTATTCCGTCAAGGTGTAAGTCACAAATGGCCATTCCTTACCTGCGTGATCGGACATGCGCCACTGACGCTTTCTCAGTTTCCCGTCCTTCGCTGCCTGTAAAACGTCCCTCGGATTCAAATGCAACATGGGTATTCTGCTGATAGGTCCGCCGGGGCCGGTGAGGACAACGGTTCCGTCCAAGAGTTCGTATCCGCTATCTCGTTCACAGTTACTCAGAATTGCTACCAACTGTTCTACTTCTGACAATTTGCGAACATCGATCTTGTGTATTTCACGCGTGCATTCTTCGCTCCGAACCCTCACAACCTCCCAAGCGTCCAGGATCATCTGACCGAGCACTGGGCGCGGGATATCGGCCCAGGTGGAATCAACCACCGCCCTGCCCGTTGCAACGTCGAAGGCAATTAACTGATAGTATTCGGCGACTCGCATTGTTTTCCACTGCCAGCGCTGACGACCGGCGCGTTCATATTATGCCTCGATCAGGATCGAAGCCAGGTCCAGACTCAGAATGCGGGCATTTAATCAAAAGAAGATCAGCGGTCTGGAAATTCCCCGCTGCTGGTCTGTTGCCATCCAAAAATTCCACACCCCAGGCGCTTCCTTTTTTGCGTGATTCAGAAAGTGGCGGCTTAGGGCCAGACGCAATCTTGGCTCGCCGACCTGTACCGGTTGGCTCCACGATATCGCCGCAGTGAATCTTTTCCGGCGCTTCTATCGGCGCGTATACCTCGTTGCTACGCTGCTCCACGATTTTCTTTGCCATGTCTTCCTCCAGCGCCACACGGCCAGCGTAGCAAACCGGATTCCCACGGCTGGCGCTGGCGCGGCATTTCAGTGTCGAATCTGCTGATACCTGTTAGGGAATCATGCCGTCCGTCGGCGCTCAACCCGCTAGGATCGAAGCAGGGGTTACGGGGATGTCCAATCAAATGAGTGCGTTGATCTATTTTATCGGTGGCGCAATCGCGTTCGCTTTTTTCTGGCGGCGTCGGGAAGCTATCGCGCACATGGTAAGAGGGGTGCTGATTGCGTGTGCGTCTGCGGCGCTGACGTTTCTGTTGCTTTGGAAGGGCGGGCTATCCCCGCGAGGTGCCTACATCAGCGCATTAGTTGTAGGCGTACTCGTTCGCCGAATCCAGCCGCCAAGATCACGCTATGTAAAGGCACGTGTGAAGCGCCAAGTAATAGCAAAATTTGAGCGTGAAACCGGAAAGTCATTTAATCGGCGACTCCACGAACTAGATCATGTACATCCACACTCTCGGGGTGGCGGCAGCGATGAGGACAATCTTCAAGTGCTGCCACGGAAAAAGAACCGCTCGAAGGGTGCTAAGGTTTCGTGGCGCGATGAGGACGGGTGAAATACGCTGAACGCGCTTTCGCTCATTCCCATTCCTCCGCGAATGCTCGATGGACGATGGGGTTACCCCGTTAGGCCGAGGACACCAAACTCGGCCTTGTAGACCACACCCATACCTCCGCCGCCCAACTTCTCGATGATGCGGAAGTGGCAAATCGTTCGCCCGGAGAGTGGAGAACTATCGGGTATTGACGCGCATGTTAATCCCCGCCCCAACCCAAGTCAACGCGCGTCGGCCGGTCCCAAGGGGCTCTGGGGTGGATTTGCCGCGAGGCGACTTCGATGCTGCAAGAATCATTTGATTGTCGAACGCTCCGCGGCGCTACATTCTGGCGAGTCGAATCAATCGTTTACGGACGCGCTCGCAGAGGGGATTTTTGAACGCGTTTGAATGGCCGCGTGGACGGTGCCGACCGAAACACCCAGCGTCTTGGCAATCGCGCGCCACGGTTGGCCGGAGGCGCGCAGCACGGCAATCCTCGAAGCATCGACGGCGACGCGCGGCCGTCCGAGTGTTTTCCCTTTGGCGCGGGCGTTCCGCAGTCCAGCTCGGACGCGCTCGACGATTAGGCTCCGTTCTAGCTCGGCCACGGCGCCTAGGACGGTGAACACCATCTTGCCGGCGGGCGTGGACGTATCCATCTGTTCTGAAAACGAAACGAAGTCGATCCCGAGCGCCTTAAACTCCTCAAGCGCACGTAGCAGGTGAGAGACGGAGCGGGCGAACCTGTCGAACCGCCATACGCACACGACATCGAATCGGCGCTTGTGGGCGTCGGCGATCAAGCGGTTTAGTTCCGGCCTGGAATCCTTCGTGCCGCTGACTCCCGCGTCAACGTATTCGCCCACGATTTCCCATCCGCGCGCTGCCGCGAATTGCTGTAGCTCCCGCGTCTGTAGCGTCACGTCCTGGCCGTGGTTGGTCGTCGAGACTCGCGCGTAGATTGCGGCTCTCATTTGGCACGCTTCTTCGGTCCCGGTTTCTGCGCGGCCTTGACCTTGCGGCCTTTCGCGATGTCCCTGTCCGTCCAGAGCCATAGCGTGCGATCGCCGCCATACGGGACTCCTTTCGACGGGCGAATCGTTCCGAGCGCGAGCCATCTATTGAGCGTCCGGAACGAAACGCCTATTCGTCGAGCCGCGACTACAGTCGTATACGTCTTTTGCATCGTTGCTATCCCTTCGGCCTATAGGGCCATTAGCTCCACTTCCACGCGTCCGAGGCAATCGCGCACGTTGTTGCGGCACTCTTTCGAGAGACGGGCGAAGTCCGGCCCGTTACCGTTTCCACCTTCCGCGTGCCACACCTTGTCGAGATACTCCGCGATCTCTCCCGCCATTCCGTAGCTTGAGAAGTCAATCGGTAGGCAACGGCTGAGGAATCGTGGCTCTAGTCCGTCCGTCGAATTGCACGTAAACACAAACACGGTTCCCTTCGGCGCGTCCGTCGAGTCTAGCTTCGATAGCAACGCGAGTTGTGCCGCGCGGGACGCGGAATCTACCTCATCGATCAGCACAAAGTGGAATCCGCCAGTGAGCGGAACGTATTGGCAGATGCGGCAGATCTCCTCAAGGTTCTCCAGGTTGCACTTCTGCGAGCCGAGATGATGGAATTCGGCACCCATTTCCTCCGCCATGGCCATCGCCATCGAAGTCTTGCCGACACCAGGCGGCCCGAAGAATAAGAACGAGCACGCATAGGGACGCGCCGCAAACTTGGCTAGCACTCGCTTGGCCTTGGGGAGTCCGACGAATTCTGCCACCTTGCGCGGCCGATATTTCTCACTCAGGCGAACGGGAAACGCGAACGTGGGGGTGGTCATTGGCCACCCCCCTTGAGTGCTTCCGTCTGCGATACGTGGAATACGGTCGTAGTCCACGGACGGCGGAAAACCTTGCGCTCGCCAGTGTCCACGTCCGTCTCTTTGCTACGGGATTCAATGAACGTCACCACCTTGACGCCATGCTCGCCGCGACGCACGACACGTCCGAGTGCTTTCCATGCGTCGAACGTGAACACGTTTTCTCGTGGCTTGATCTCAGACTCAGGAATACCCTTCGCCGCGAATCCTTGGAAGATTGCGGGAAAGTTAGTGAGCGATTGGCCGGAGACCGCGCGCGTGAGTGCTTCTTGCCTAGACTGCGATTCCTTGCCTTGCGGATGGACGATTGATAGATTCGCGTTAGCTTCCATCGTGATTCACCTCACTTTGGGAGTTAGGCTCTGTCGGATGTTTCAGCATCCGGCGGAGCCGTTCTGTTTATAACACTATATATGCCACAATTACGGAAACGCGTCAAGAGAAAAGTGGACGCTCGCGAAAAATAGTTTTGAGCTACGAACAGTTTCGGGCGATTTTACGGGGATTTTCGGCGCATTTTGCGTGCGCTTCGAAAATTCAGTTTGCATGACGCGGTGGGCACTCTCACGGGTCCCCATTGCAGAATGCCGAGCCCCGAGTTTCTCGCTCTCTTGCTCTTGCGCTGTGAATTAGCGACAGTCGTCCGTAGGGTCCGTCGACATTTGATGTAACCGTGGTTAGGAATATTAAGTTGAGTTGTTTTGCGGTGCCTCGATGGGCGCGAACCTCAATCACCGCTCAGCGATTCGCGGTTTTCACCGCTGCGCTCGCCTTAATTGGATTACCTTGCTTGATACCGGTTTGCCGTCAGTCGTGTTTATTTCGGCCAGATCATCATACAAGTCAAGAATCTCTTTTATGGAATCCGCAGACAATCGCAATTCTGCGGCGAGTCGCGGAATGCTGTTTCCGAATGGGAGTAGCTCCACGATCCTTTTGAGTCTTCGGGGCTTCTCTATAGGAATATCAAGGTTTTCAGGCTCGCTGGTTCTCCAGCCACGAATCGAGATTTGTTCGAACAAATAGCGATATTGCCGATCAGCAATGATCCCTAGTTCATGCGCACGGTACACAAGAGCAGCGATTGCCACTCCCCATTTCGGTTTGAGAGCCGCCAAACTTGTTAATGTAACTGGTGAAGTGATCTCGCGCCTCATCGCTTTTTCTGGCATCAACAATTCTGCCGCAAACTCATCCGCCTCCGAATGTTCGTCCGTCCTAATCGTTCGGCGGGCGTGCAGCACAAGATGGCCCAATTCGTGTCCGGCGCTAAATCTTCTTCTGTCGCCCGACTTCTTGCCAGCGCAAAGACCAATCACAGGAGTGTCCTGAACCCACGCCGAAAATGCGTCGATGTCAGTCTGCTCCTCCAGCGGAATTCCCAAGACAAAGACACCCGCGCGTTCTATCTCATTAACTAGATGCCTGATGGGCTCCTCTGGGGAGAGCCCAAGCCATCGCCGTGCTTCTCGTGCTGCTTCGGCTGGCGATTTATCGCTTCTCTCTAATTTCATCGGCAGCGTCGTGACATACTGCGATAGATTCTTCTCTATCTCGAAAATGATCTCCGCGTATCGCGCCGCTGCGTGAGCATCGCGTTGCGTCATTGCTTTTCTAGCTCTGAAAAGCAGCACTTCCACGGGGAATTCGGCGATAGGGTCTGAGGCAAAAAAAGAAATAGGGAAGTGGGTGTGTTGGGCAACAGCACCCACCAATTCGACCGATGGCTCTTTGAAGCCTCTTTCGATATGTCCGATTGCCGCCTGCGTCTTTCCCATGCGACGCGCAAGCTCATCTTGCGTAAGGCGACGCAACTCTCTAGCTTGCCGAATTCGCTTTCCGCTGAACACTAGCCGACCTTTTTATCCGACTGGGGCACTTTCGGCTGAATGTTGTCGAGGTCCCGCGCCGGCGTTCCAACGGCAGTTGGCCCGATGGTTCCGCTCATTCCAGCGGCTGGCTCGGGAATCTGTATCCACCACCACGCTTCGGCGATTCTATCGTCAGCGTCGTATCTCTTGGGGCAGACCAGCCAGAGCGTAATTTTATTCGACGGCCCAATGTCGTAGAGCACGACGAAGTTTCGCAGCTTTGTCGCCTCGCTGAATTCCAGCGGCAGCGGATACTGCTGATTCAGAAATTTAATTCTACCCGCCGAAAGGCCCGGAGGCGGCAATTCGTGCCCCACCCCTTTCCAAGATCGACAAATCACATCGCCAATTTGCCACTCAATTCCCGAAAGAGACCAATCCTTGAACTTTACGCCAGGGATTTTTTGCTTCACCAGGTAGTCTTTGATGTGCGCACGCAGAAGGGTCAAGAATGTGCTGACATCGCATTGTAGATTCTTCGATTCGAAATATGTCGTAGTTTCAAAGAGGGCGTTATCCAGAGCGGGTTGCAAGTGCGGGGTCACCTGGGCCTGTTGCTCCAGTCCCTCTTCGGGCGTGGGGACGTATGGTGGCAAATCCATATGTTTTAAGTACCTCCCTTAGGTACTAAAAATACCCCAGTTTTACCAAAACGCAAGGGGAAATTGACTGGATCGAGAGAATCTTGTGGAAAAACGAAAAACTTCGACTATCCGTTGTTCCGAGCCAATACGCACTTAGCCATCGCCGCGCGATTACGCTGAACCCGAGTCTAGCCGCTGTTTTCTGGCCATCTGATGCCGACTCGCTAGGAACTTGCAGCCGGGAGCACAAAACCGCGCGCACGACCGGCTGTACTATCTCAAATCCTCAACGATGTCGATGTGCTAGTCTGCGGACATGGTGATTGCTAATTTCCCGCACGTGAAGCGCTGGCGAAAAAACCTGTTTGACGACCTGCCGCTAGAGTTGCAATGGCGCGCTCGCGGCTGGCTCACGAAGTTTTATCAGCGATGGAAGGGAGACCTGCCAGGCTGGCGTAGGGCGATCCTAATAGGCCGCGCCCGATGGCTCGCTCTACATCCTCCAAGCTCGGGTTGGGGGCGCTCGATGCTCGCTAAGAAGGGCGGGCACGCGGTACAGCGTCGGTACGTTATGGAAGGCAGGACTGGTGAACGACATCCCGCGCACAAGGCAGCGCGGTTTAGCGCTTCCCTACGAAGTGGAAGGATGAGGCGCCAGGCGGAAGCTGAGGAACATGAGCGCCTCGGGTTGTCGCCAAAACCAAGGCACTGGTATTTGCCTATCTAAAGAGTTTAAGAGCGAGCTCTAGCGATACGCATATAAGAAAGCGTTTGAAATCGTCTGTCTCGCTCGCACCCCGAGACGGTAGCCGCTCCAGGTAAGTAGGAGTTGGCTGGACTCTGCTTTCGAGGTCTGCCCGAGGGGTTTGCTTACACACCGTTGGGCCACGGCTTCAGTTTCTCAATCCCGCCGTGCACGCTCCCACCGGTCCCGCCATTGCTCTGGGTCGCCATCTCCCGAATTCTATAACGCACGGGAAACGCCGTCCGTGACAAGGAGTCAGGTGCGCGTCAGACTCGGCCTCCTGAATCCATGCAGGTAGTGTCCTGAAAGTGTGGGGGCCGCTATAAAGGCCAAGCTCGCAGAGCCAAATCGGCGAGAACCTTCTGTCGAACAGCGATTTGTGACTCATCCCACTTGGAGACAGTTGAGAGCTGCCGAGTCAGTTCATACGGGCTATCTTGGTATGCTTTTTGTTTGGTTTTGAAGGCGGCACTCTTCAAGTCTGAATTCGTCTTTGCTAAGAGCAACGCCAGGTTGCCAATTCTCTTCACGTACACCCTCGCTTTTTCGTCGTCAAATTCCGGCCAATTGTCATACGTTTTCTCGGGTAAGATGTGTTCCAAATTTATGGCCTGTTTGTCATCGTTTGGAATGAACCACGGAGTTGCCTCATTCTTTGCTGCCATCTCCAAAGATCGAAGATAGTACCGAGCTAGAGTTGCTTTAGAGACAGTAGCAACCTCGAAAATTTTGCGGAATTGCTCGTCGCTCGGGACGACGTTGGCCAGTCTTTTCTTGAGTGCGCTCGCAGTCGCAATGTTCTTCGCAAAAACAAGATTGGCCGCCCCTGCGATTGCCTCCTCGACGGAGCCTGTGCGCGTGCTACTGGAAATTAGGAGACGAACGCCCCAAGAGATAAACATGCGGAAGGCGTCGCTGGCTTCTTTGGGGGCAAATTGATATGCGGTGGCCAACATGAGGGGCCGCATCGGGCGAATGGACAATAGGTTCAAGGTTTGAATCGCTCTTCTCATCGAATCAGGATATCCATTCCATTTTTCATGTTCGGGATTGAATATCGCGACATATGTATTAGCCAATGCTTCTAATTTTGCCAGCAGCTCCACGGATGTTTGAGGACCTTTAGCTGCGCCCTGAACGGCATCGTATACCTGCTCCTCTCTCAGGAATCCTCGAATCGCCGTCAATGCATGGCGTAAGAACGTTACCGTGATATCTTCCTCTTCCAAGGTTTCCAAAGCAGCGCGCATTCTGGTCCACTTTTGCTGAACTTCCGTCAAGCGCTGTCCCGCCTGACCGAAAAGATAATTCTTCACAAGGTCGGCCTGGGATGTGCGAAGCCCGCGGTCATTCAATGTCTCAAACATCTTGTATGCATTGGCATCCGATGGGACTTTAACTAAGATCACTTGCGCGGCGTGCTCGATGAAATGAATCCATCTGTTAAGGGCATCTCCGTGATCTTTCTTGGCAAATCCTGAGACGATTGCTTCGACTTGATTTCGCGAGTATCCAAAAGCATCTCGCATTAAGCGGTGCGAGAAACGCGTGGCGTCTACTGCCGGTTCCCCAGGCTTGAGTGTGACGATAGAGCGGAAAAATTCGTTGTCGTCTAGATTGAGCTGAAGCTTTGTGACTCGTTGCCGCAGACTGCGGTCAATGTTCGTTAAGAATCCGTTGTAGATATCCTCTGCGATAAGAGGTTCGCTTTCCAGAAGGTAATTTCTAATTTCTGCAAGCAAAATAGCGACTGTGGCAAGTCTCTGTTGTCCGTCAACGACTTCAAGCAATTCCTCGGAACGCGGAATAGTCACTACGGTTCCCAGAAAGTATTCAGATGCCTCGTCCGAGATGGCCTTAGCGAAATCCTGCAAGAGCGTCGTGACTTCCCGCTCTGTCCATGAATACTCCCGCTGGTTTGACGGAACCGCCAAGCGAAACTGCTTCAAGATGCTTCCAATGCCGACCTGCTGAAACTGAATCTGCGGTTTAGTGTCGCTCATTGGAGTCTCGCAGGGGAATTTGCGGAACGAACGGCACTCTCCGGCCCGCACTTTCCAGCTCACGAATCGCGGTAAGCCTTAGGCGTTCCCGAACCCAGGAGGACAGAGAAACCCCAGCGAGCGCCGCCGCCAGTTCAAAGCCTTCTTTCTCTAAATCCGTGATCCGTATCTGAATGACTTCGGTCTTCGGCTTCATAAACCAACTGTACTGCAAGTAGACATACAAAGTCAAACTTTTCTATTGATTGTGTTGCGTTATGCAGTACAATTGGGCATCAGGACGCGAAACAATATGTAAGCCATTGAATCGCCGCTCCTTGCTGGGTGGCCCTAGGTCCGGCTGACCTGTTTGGAATGGCAGCCCAGAATGCGGCTCAGTTTTGGCGTCAAATCTAAATGCAGTTAAATGGAAAGGAGGAAACGTGCCGAGAACAAACGCATGGAATTCAGTCAAGGAACCGCATCACCATGACAACACGCGATGCGGTCCGGGAAGCGAAATCCCGCCCCATAACCGTCTCACCGGGACTGGCGGAAAGCCGCTTTGCAAGGACTGCGCCCGGCTGGACCGCGAGGGGAAGTAAGTCCCGTCAAGAACGTCATTTCCCAATGCGGTCCAACCGGCTCGCTATCTTCAACGCTGTAATAGCGTCGAAGTTCACAAACCTTTAACCCATGCTGGAGGGCAATCGCCAATACGCGGAAGCCCTCCGCATGGTTCCCGTGGAAGCGAACTGTCGGCTCGTAAAACGCATGGCCTTCTCCGCCTTCACATGACTCAAAGGTCTCAACGCCGTTCCGGACGAGAATCTCAACCACGCCAACGATTCCTTCGTCCAGTCCGTCAAATTGATGAAGCCGGGATTTTACTGGTTGGGTGCTCATTTGCGAAGTAATTTAATCACGCCCTTGCGGCGACGAACCGATTTTCAGAATTCCTGTTTCCATAGGGGCAAAGGACAATGTCCGACACACTTTTAGGACACTGCCTGGTGCTGCGGTGCCCTACTGTCTGAACGCAAGGCACTTTCACTGGTCCGGAACGCATTCCGCTCAATTGGCGTGAGACCACTTCTTCCATCCGCCACAGGGACAAAATGTCCCAGCTGTTCCGCCCCGCACCGGAATGTAGCCCGAGCCTCCGCACTTTGAACACGCGTCTCCATCGGCATTCGCTATTTTGGTCGGGCCACTAGCCGCAGCTACGTATTCGATGCGAGGTGCCCAGGTTCCGCGATGAAGCGCCTTCTTGCGCTGGAGGAAGATTGGGGCGTAGCGAATCCCATCTTGCCCGCACTCTGATAGCACTTTTTCCAAGATGTCCGTCAACTCACGGACGCCGGTCGGACAGCCATGACTCTTCCAGATTCGCTCGGCCACTTGCAGTGAAACGAATTCGTCGGGCTTCAAAAGCCTCGAATTGATCTCTAGAAGGCGAGTCAGGGTCATGTCAGGTCACCTAGAGGACGTTCTCCTGAAGTTGAGTTTCAGTCCGGCTTGTGGTCGTTGATGACCTGACCTGACTTTGACTGTGGTAACTGATAAGTTGCGCCGTTTCGCCGCAGCGCTCAAAACGCGCAACGGTGCTCGGGTCGCACAGTTCGTAAATCCGCTTAAACCACCGACCGCGCAAGCCACGCTTCCAATTCAATCGCAGCCATCCGGCCTCCGCTAGTTCTGCTTGTGCTTGTTCGCGCCGCCTCCGGCCCCAGCCCAGCAATTTTTCGAGCGTCTTTGGGTTAACGAAGCTCACCCCAGTTCTGCCGTCGGCGTAAGCGCCGATCACGGCACGCAAAGCCTTAGCATCGGCGGAGATGTTAGGGTCTTTCAGAAAGTGGGCGGGTATGCGCACTTCAAAGTCCTGTTTCGGGGTTCGACTCATTGCAGGCCTTCGCTCGATTCGCAGTGACGGGTCTCTCGCTTGCGGTTGAAACCCCGTCACCTATCAGTTCGCGAAGGGCATCGAGGGGCAAAATGATTCTACGGCCGAGGCGCGTTGCTCTTAACTGGCCATTCGCGATGTAGCGTCTAATTGTGCGTACACTCAGCGACGTGAGCCGCGATGCCTCTCGAACGTCAACTGCCAACGGTTCCATGCTCGACGCTCCGACGCCTCGCCCTTTGCTCAACGGCATGTACGGGAATCCGCCATTTTCCGTCGATTTTGTGCGCTTCGAGTTTACCCGCCCATATCAACGAGTACACAGAATCGAGGCGGGTTTTCAAACGCCGAGCTGCTTCCTTCGGTGCTAGGTTCTTTTTTCTGCCCATAAATCCTCTGGTGAGAATTGGCTTGCCGGTCGTGCCCGAACAGTAGTAGTGTGTGCTAGATAGATATGAAATTCAACAGTCCTGCAAACTCGATCCAACGCGTTACGTTTTGCGTTCTAGCAAGCTGTGAGCGCGTCCGACTGGAAGGACAGGAGATTGCCGGACGTTTCGCGAGCTCCTTGTCGACTCTTACGCGAGCGAAACGAGCGCGACTGGTTGAAGAATTCGCGAATTGGCCGGGCGGCAGTGAAGATATTGTGCGATTCACAAAACGATACGGTCCGCTGGAAGAAAAGCCAGTAGCGGGAATCTCTTTCCGTTTTCAGATAGATACGTGGCTTGCCAATCAGAAAGGTTTCCGGTTGCTTTGGGCAATCGTTCAAGATGGTGCCAGCGCGGGCGGATGGGGCAGATTTGCAAGCAGCGGATTCAACCCGCTCGTGCAGTTCGATCCAGATGGAACGTTACGGCTGACCGTTAGCCCGGACGACGCTTGGACGTACCCGAAAGTTGGTCTCTCTTACCAGGCGGCCACTCTTTGGCGCTTTCTCATTTTCGACCTACTCGCCATCCCTAGAGAGCGTCTTAGGATATGCGCACGACCTGAGTGCGATAGCCGTTTTTTTGTCGCGAGACATCTCAAACAAAGCTACTGCACCGACAGATGCGCGGCTTGGGCGCGAAAACAATGGAAGCTCAGATGGTGGAAGGAACACGGCCCGAAATGGCGGGCGCACCGTCAAAACGTCTCTAGGGGAAAAAAGTCCAAACGCGGGAAATCGCGGGAGGGGTGAGGCGTGGCAATTTATCGTAGAGCTGCGACATGGTGGACCGATTTCAGCGTGAACGGCCAACGCTTCCGGCAGTCGCTCGACACCACCGACTGGCGCGAGGCAGAGCGCAACGAGAAAGTATTGATCTCACGGGCTAGTGAAGGGAAGCTGGCACCAACTAGCCAACAGTTTGCGCGGCTGGCGTTTGGCGAGGCGGCGGACCGATACCTCGCGGACCGGCAAGCGCATCTCGCCCCGCGCACTCTCGCAACTGAGAGACAACGACTCAAGCCCTTGCGCGGCTATTTCGGGGCTGCGACCTTGATGAAGATCAACGCCGACGCAGTCCTGGCCTACATTCCCGAGCGCAAAGGTGTAGGCATAGCCAATCGCACAATCAACATGGAGCTGGGGATTCTTCGCCGTATCCTGAAAAAGGCGAAGCGATGGTATCTGGTCGCCGACGATATCAAGCTTCTTCCCGAGCGCCGGGACGCGGGCCGCGCACTCGCACACGAAGAAAAAGTCCGGCTGCTGAAAACTGCCGCCAGTCGTCCCGAATGGCAGACCGCATACCTCGCCTCCGTGCTCGCGCTGAATACGACGATGCGCTCCTGCGAGATTCGCGGGTTGCGTTGGCGCGACCTCGATTTCATCGAGCGAGCCGTCACTGTCCGTCGCAGCAAAACAGAAGCCGGTGAGCGCGTCATTCCACTAAACGATGAAGCCTGGACTGCCGTCATCAGACTGCGCGACCGGGCAAAGACACTGTTCGGAGATTCCATCGCAGCAGACTGGTACGTTTTCCCCCACGCCGAGGGCAACACTGCGCCCAATCCCAGACAGCCGATGTCTGGCTGGCGCACAGCTTGGCGCGCTCTGACGCGTTCCGTCATTTGTCCGGGTTGCGGAGTCACACAGCAGCCTGCTCGGTCATGTCGAAACGAAAAGTGCAGGGCCGACATTCGCACCCTAGAGAGTCCCCTCTCTCGACTGCGCTTCCACGATTTACGGCACCACGCAATTACCGAGCTTGCCGAATCGGAGACTGCCAGTGAGCAAACCATCATGGCGATTGCGGGACATGTCACTACAAGAATGCTGCGGCATTACTCGCACGTTCGGCGCGAGGCTATGCGCAAGGCACTTGAATCGCTGAGCCGAAAGCCTGCTGCTGGGAGCGAATTGGATGGTTACGACACAAAGTACGGCACAAAACCGACTACGGACAAAACTGCAACGCCGCAAGTGCTTGAGAATGTGGTGGACGTGGCCGGGATCGAACCGGCGACCCCCTGCTTGCAAAGCAGGTGCTCTCCCAGCTGAGCTACACGCCCACGCGGTGCAACCAATATACTCTCAATAGTTTACAGCCACTTCTTGAATTGGACCAACTCCGATTTTCGGTCCATTCAGTCCAAAACTACAATTTCGGTTCCAAACCTCGCTCGATTTGACGCTTTTTTTCGGGTGGTTCGAGGGAAGTTTGAAGCCCAAGCCAATTCGCTGTGTGACCTCTTGGCGAAATGCAAGGTCCTCCTTCAGCTTTGAGTAGATGTCCCCGATCTCTTCGTCCCCGTGCCCCATCCAAAAGTGCTCGAGGTCCCTCGGAACACCCTGTTTACGGATATGGGTTAGACGAAAACGCCGGAACGCGTGAGCGCCACACTTCGGATGATTGAGGTCGGCCAAGATCGGATGCAGCGAGCGCCGTAGGATGTTCGTCTGCCAGAGTTGCCTGCGCGTTTTCGAGCAGAAAAGCAATCCACTCGTTCTCTTGCCGATGAAATCCTTGAGCATCACCGCAACCGTGGGGTGGAGATCAACTTCTCGAAGGCCATTCTCGGTCTTCAAGAAATTGTGAATCTGCCCTCTCCAGGCTTTCTGACAGATTTTGATCATGGCAAAGTCCGGGGAAATGTTCTTGATGTCGATCCCCAGGGCTTCACCAAATCGCAATCCGGCAGATGCACAGAGCACGTAGAACATGCGGTAGAGCTTTTTCTTTGGCGCGGCGACAACGCGAGTCATTACATCACCAGTGAAGGTTGGTTGTTTTGGGTGCTTATCCTGGGGCAGATCGATGAAAGCGTGATTCCACTTTCGGGGAAAGAGTGCGTCCCCTTCTTTATCGACCGCCGAAGCTACAACCATCTTGACCGTGTTTGTGTACGACCTTATTGCCGACGGGCCTAGCCCGCCCTTCACCATCGTCGCGCCGAGATTCCTCAACGCAAGATTGCCGATGGAATCGAGAGGGATGTCACCGATGTTCGGATTGAGCCAGTTCCTCAAACAGCGCTCCCAGTTCTCAAGCGTAGCCGGAGCAACCGGCTTGCGCTTACGATCCTTCATCTGCTCCAACCAAATCTCGGCCTGTTCGCGAAACGTGATGCCGTGGTTCGAACGAACGACTTTCTCGAAGTGCTCCGCGGTATCGGCTCCGCTGGCCTCGACCAGTTGCTTGGCCTTGTGTTTCCGTTCGGATGCAGAGAGTTTGCCGGGACCAGAGACGGGGCAGATTCTTTCTCGTACTCGCTGCCTCTTTTGTTGACCCGCGACATCCTTCCAAAACCGAACGACGTACCAGTTGCCGTCCTTCTGGATGCAACCATTCTGACCAGATCGACGTGACATGGATTTTCTCCCTGTCCGCTTTTCTGGTGTCGCGTTGATGACTGTATCAACGCCGTATCCTGGCGGCAACTGTGATTCCTGTTGCACCTTGATGCTCATAACCTTCCGAGACTGAAATCGTTTGGCTTAGGGATATTTTCCGTTCAATGAACGCGATCCTGACTGCTCCCCTCGCCCGCCGGAGATTCAGGTATCTGGGGAGCTGTCGAACTCTTGAGTTCTGCTTGGGCTTTTGTGACGGTTCTCCGTGCGTAGTAATTCGGGTCGTCTTTGTCAGCTACCCGACAGTCGGCGATACGCTGGATAACGACTTCGGGATCGTCGCCACGGGCTAGGGCGCGCTTTGCATAAGCCCAATCGTGTTCGGATTGGCTTTTGTGGTTGCTCGGCGCCGTCCGTCTTCGCTCTTGAGCGTCAGCAAGATGGCGTGGCGTTTCGGGGGAGTCTTCGTCAATCGTGAAGTCGCGGAGCGTGTAGACTGCGTCGCTCTCTTGTCGCGCTCGGACGATAAATTCCTCGGGAAGTTTGTGGTTGGCGAATCCCGGCAAGCGCAGCACACGCGTCGAGTCCGTTGCGGCCAGATCGCCGTCGAATCGATTCGCGAGGCTGTGTAGCAAGGATACCGCTTCATTCTGACTGAACCCGGTCACTTTCCAAACGACCTGATGCTTGCCGGGCGAGGTGTCGAGAACGAAGTTTGGCGGCGGGACTTCGCTTGAAGTTCGAATCGATTCGAGAGCTTCGTCCCCTTTCTTGTCGAGGTCGAGATAGACGTGGCGGATATCTTTTATGTTTTCTTTGGTTCGGTTGTACGCACCGTCTTTAATCGGATTCATCCCCACATAGACGTCGGAACCAGCAGCACTGCGGACAGCGAGCCACGCTTGAAACTCGGGGCTTGTGATCGTTTCGGCCTTTGTGATCCTCTGAACGGTCTTGCCGGTTCCACGGTTCCTTACAAGAATCGCGGCATTCTCGGTGGGTTCAAACAGCTCCCGGACATACTCCGAAGCGGTGAGAGATCGCGGCGTGAATGCTGTGTCGATACTCATGGGTGATCCCGCTTGGCTAGGAACACCGCGCCGTAGTCGAACAGGTCTGTATCCGGGTCGTATCCATTGACAAAGAGAACTTCGGAAATGTATCGGCACCCTGGCCGGCGCTCGACATGGATGACGACGTTGAGGGAATCGGCGATGTTTGTCTTGATGGCTTTGAAAGGCATCTCCACGCCGCTCTGCAAAACACAACTGGTGAAGCGCGCGAGGCCCTGTTGCGCGGAACTTGCATGGATGGTGGATAGCGTTCCCGAATGTCCCGTGTTTAGGAGTTGCAGGAGATCGAACGCCTCGCTTCCGCGAACCTCCCCCAAAACGATACGGTCCGGGCGATGTCGGAGGGCTGCTTTCAGGAGATCGCGAATCGCTACTGCAGGAAGGCCATTCTGTTCGCGGCGAGCTTCGAAGCGAACGAGATTTTGCTGCGGCAAGTGAATCTCGGCCGTATCTTCGATCACGAGCACCCGTTCGTCTTGCGGAATGAATTTTCCGAGGATCGAAAGTAGAGTCGACTTTCCAGTGCCAGTTCCGCCGCAAATAAGGATGTTTTTGCGCGCGAGCACGTAATCTTCGAGGTGGTTTGCGAGGGGGCGGTCGAGAGTGCCTGCCCGAATCAGATCTTCCATCTCGAAGTGACGGGTGTTGAACTTGCGGATGGTGAGCGTCACGCCGCCCAAACTGCACGGCGGGATGATTGCCGCGACCCGACTACCATCGGGCAGGCGCGAGTCGAGAATGGGCTTCGATTCGGAAATGTCGTCACCAAGACGCCGGGCGATATTCTTGACGGCGACCATAAGGGATCGCTCGCCGATGGAAACGCCCGGCACGTGTTGAAGGAAACCCGCCTTCTCGATAAATACGCGGTCCGGACCGTTCACCATGACCTCGCTGATCGAATCGTCGAGAATGAGGTGCTCGATGGGCTTCAGAAACGGCAGGATCATTTCAAATCCGTTCATTAGAGTTTTCCTTGTGCGAGCTGGACAAAGTACGAATCGTTGGGATCGTTGTAATGGGGCTTCAAATAGCAAAACATCGGAGGCGCCGGGTTGATTCCGTCGTAGGCGAGGATTACCGACTGCGCGTTGCGTAACTCCATGAAAGTTTTCATGTCGAAGCGGTAGTCGCTCTGGGTGCTGTAGCTCTTCGACGCGACAATGTTGGCCTTGTGGGAGAGCGCCTTGCCGCTGATCCAACTGATCTTGGTGTCGTGCCCGCTTTCGGACAAACTGTAGCTGATTTTGAGCTGGTCCTCGCGTCCACAGAGATCGCTCGCCGTCTTCGCCGAGAAATCATCGGACAGCGACAGGAAAATCTTGGTGCGGAAGGTTTGGAGGAGCGTGCGCCAGCTTTCGCCGGGCAGCGCGGATCGCAGCGAGCTGATGCTCTGTGTGGCGATGATCGGGATGCACTTTGGCTGGCGCGACAGGCTGAAGAATTTCTCATCGCCGGTCGGATCGCTTTCGCCAACGGTTGCGAAGTGCTGGTACTCGTCGCAAAGGAAGAGAACCTGCCTGAAATACTGTTCGGGATGCGCCTCGATTTTCGGAACGCGATTGAGCACGGCACGCTCAAAATCGAGCTTCATCATGACGCCCAGCGCCTTGGCAAGTCCGGCGTTCATGCCGATTGGGAAATTGAGAGCGCAAACAGCTCCGTGCTCGATCAGCCAGCCGAACGAAGGCAGGGGCTTGCCGAAGCGGTTGTTGGTATTTTTCTGGGAGTCGTAACACTCTTTCTTGGGGCAAAAGACTCTCTTCACTTTCGGGTTGTCATCGAAGAGTGAAAGAAAGACCGAAACGCCCTCGACGATGGAGGTTCTTAGCTTCGTCTCAATGCGCCTCCAGTCGTCGTTGAACCATCTCTTCACGGCCTCGAGCTGTGCTAATTTGTCGGGATCGGCCTGGGATGGGTCGAGGACCGTGCGAGCCTCGAATGGAATTCCTCGTATCCTTAATATCTCTCGCAGTTCAGAGGCAGCGGGCGCAAGAAAGCGGTCTTCCTTCTCATCATGGACAAAACCTAGCCCCGCGAGGTCGGCGGTGCGTTCGCCGTAGACTTCTGGGACAACGGCAACATAGTGGCGTCCGAGAATGATGTCCTCGGCTTCGGCGATCCGTTCTTCGAGGAGGGGTGGGGAGATTGCGCACTGGTAGACATCGAAGAACGTGACGTAGTCGTAGGCGACCTTGTGGAGAAGGATGATGAACTTCACGAGGTTGGTGTAAGCCTGCTGCCAGAAAGGTTCCTTGCCGCGGCCGAAGAGATTATTCAGGAGCGAGGCGATATTGTAGGCGAGGGCGTATGCGTCGAGGTCATTGTGGAGAGGGTTGTAACAGTACTCGGAATCGAGGCTGATCTCGATGTAATCCTCGGCTCTCTGGTGACGGTCCAGGATGTTTCTTACCTTGCGGCAAAAGTCCCCTTTCACCTCCAAAACAAGACCGCCGATCCTCTTTTCTTTTTCGGCTGCCTTGTACGAGAGGATCTGTTCCGCAAAAGGAAGCATGCAGCAAGAAGTCTTGCCGCTTCCAATTGCGCCCAAGATGGCGATTCCCGTAAACAGACCACGCTCGGGAATGGTGAGCCAAGTGGGCGCCTTCGCGGGCACCGGCTTGCGCGGGTTATGCACTTCTCCTACGACGAGAAACAGCTCGGTTCTCATGCTCGGATTGGGATACTCCGGAAGTCGTTCCGGCGAGATGGCGCGGCGCGCCCTGAGCGTAAAGATGTAGACAGCGGAAAGCACGGTTGAGCACATGAGATAGGGGGTGGTAAACAGGAGCGCGTAGTAGACGTATTTGAAACTCAAGAAAGCTTGCGGAGCGCGCTCGGCGATAACACGAAGGAAGATCTGCTGATCGGGAAAGGGGTGGGTGTGAACAAGGAACGCTCCCCCGGTCATAGCGAGAATGGCCGCGATGAATGCGCGCGATTCGAGTGCTCGGTGCATCAGGCCTTTCCTCGCGCTTCGGTGGGTTGAGCCTTGTCAGCCACGGTCTGTGCCGCGCGATGTGTTTCGCGCCACTTGCGGTAATCGTGGTCCCTCCAGAGCACTTTCTTCAGGACGGCATTAATGACGTGGTCGGCATTGCTCTCAATGAATCGTGCGTAGTCTTCCAGGAGCTCATTGACCGGTTCCTCCAATCGGATTTCCCGGGTTGTCATTTCTGGCGCTTTCTTGATGATCGGCATGGTGTTCCTCCTCTCGTGATGCGTGTTTGTTCCGAACTCCCGATCACCGTGGAAAAAACACCCGGCACGATTCAGCGTGCCGCAGGGCGGGAGCGACCCCACGAACTTTTTGGGCGGCTGAAAGCCGAAAAAGTGGGGTCGCTCCCGCCCGATTTGACATTTTTTCCAAGGTGACTCTTACTTCCTCCGAGTTTGTATTTCTCCCCTTCCCAAGGACTTCCGGTCCCTTGTAGGTGAAGAAGTTGCCAATTTGAAAAGTGCAGAACGTCATTCTTACCTTCTTCACTGAGTTTTCTTGGAATGTTCTCCAGGAGCCAAGATCGGACGCACCGCATACGTCTCGAAATGGACGGTTCGTTTTCGGTCATTTGTTCCAAGCTCCTGGCAAATCGCACTTTCGGTGACACGTCCGTTTTTCCACCCGCGGTATAACCCCTCGAATCTGTCGCCGGTGAACCGAGCACGCGCGTGGTTACGGAAGATAAGGTCGGCATCGCTGACCGCTGCGTATTGTTTTTCGTCCCACGCCTTGCGCACGCGGAAGTAGTGAAGCAGATCGCCGGCAATGTCGGATTCGAGTGGAATTGTTACGAGCGAATGAAAGATCTCCGCCGCCTTGCTGAAGTGCGAATCGGTACGGGAAACATAGATCAGCCGAAACTCGGAGAGCTGCCGAAAGAGCGACAGGTAGTGTTCCAAATGTCGGACGAAGTCCGTGAACACGGCCGCACCGTCATGGATATAGGTGAACGTCACCACAGAGGGAGAAGCTAGAAACATCGGGAACTTATCTACGAAATACCGGACCGAAGTACGGGCGGTCTTGCTGCCAACGTAGAGCCGGGCTGGCAGATAATGCTTCTCGGTCTCGAGGGTTCCGCAGAAGAAGCGAACCTTATCCTGCTCGGTTTCAAGATACTGATAGCCCTGGTTGAGGAGAACAAAATCGAGCATGACGATGCGGCGTTTGATGAAGTCGATCTCATGGGGACGTCGATTGCGAACGTTCTCCTTGTCAATCCGGCGATACAGCCGACGCGAGAAAACGTGGCACACAACACCGCTCTGCGGAAAACACTCCGTGCGAGCGTGTCGATTGGATTTGAGTTTGTTCCAAAATGTCGTTGTGCGCTTGCCCCAGTGTGCATCGGTGAACGCGAGAAACTGGCGAGCCGTGAAGTAGCCTGAATGCGTGGCCACAATGTAAAGAAAGCGAGCTTCCACCTCGGTGTAGCCGAGGGCTTCAAGAGCTTCGAGATGCGCAGGAGCGATGTTCATAGCGTGAGAATTCGTGCGGTGATTTCGCGTTCGTCGAGAACGCGGCGCAAACGCGATGCCTCTTCCGAACGCCCATAGAGCGAGAAACCTGCGGAGGCTTTTTCGGCCATAGCTCGCGGTCTGTAATCGCGCGTCGCGAGTTCCAGGTCCACACGGCGCAATTCGAGTTCGGGAGTCTCATACTCGACCCGCAGATCGGGGACAGGAATCTTTCCATTCACAATCTTTAGGTGGTGTTTCTCGGCTACTTCTCTCTTGCGGTCTGGATCGTCTTTTCCCGGGCCTAACAGGGCCAGATCGCGATTCAGATTGCGCTTGAGTTCAAAGTCGAGGAGCACGCGGACAGGCCGTCCTCCGGCGCGCCCGATGCGGGCAGCTTCTTTCTGATAGAGCCTGTAGAGATCGGCGTCGTGTTTGACTTCGCGAGGCTTCACCAAGCCGTGGTAGGTGGGCTGATCGTCGGGCAGTTGATTCGCCTTCTTGAGAAGGCGGTGCCCAGCCTTGGTGAGCGTTACAACTCGGATGGTTTTTTTCTGCGAGATTTCAATGGTCTTGTCGGTGACGAGCGACTGCCGGGTAAGGCGGCGAATGTCCTTGTCCATCCGTTCGCGACTCCCTCCGTAGGCATACTTCGCCAGATCCGTTGCGGCAATCACGCGGAATTTGCCGATTTCCTTCAGAGAGTGCATTTCGGAATTACGCAGAAGATAGGCGCGGTCGCGGACGTAATAGGCGCGCGGAGAATCACTGCGTTCCTCGGGGCTGGAGTGCTGGTCGCGAGTCTCGGGGCTATCGCCGCGGCCAGGGGCTTCGGGCACCTGATTCCTGGCGCCTTCTGTATTGGATGGAACGGGCCTGTGCTGCCGGACGGAGCGGCGCGTGGAGGTGTCGCGCAGGTCGCCGGCGTCTTGCGGATCGTGGGAAAAGGCATCGCGCGACACTAGTTGAAATCCTCCTCGTTGACGGGAGCGGGCAGGTCCGCATGGCTTACGTTGAACTGCTTGTCGAGGTGCGAGAGTTTGCGCCCCGTATTCTTGAGGAAGAAGCGGCGGCCGATGGTGAGGGCAGCGCCAAACAGATTCAGAAAAAGGACCGCGAGGAAAAGCAGAATCGTAGTTCCGTATGCGTGGTACAGAACCGCTTTGTAAGGAGCCATGAACTTCAACTGGTCGAGAAGCCAGAATCCGTAGCCCAACAAGATGACGATCGTGAACAGAAGTGCGTTGGCGATCATCGTGGATTCCTCGGTTCCAGTGAAGGTTTTCCAATAAACGATTTGCGTTCCTGGACGCGGGTGGAAAGTGGGGCAAAAAGGAGGCCCTCGTGAGACGCGCCGTTTGTTGTCGTGGCGAAAACCCGTGAGTTGGGACGTGGCGTTTGTGAGGCCGAAAGCCTGGGCAGCAGAGCGGCGGTGGCGCGTCGAGGTTGGGCCGACGTTGCCCTGCGTCCACCCGCGACCTCTTCGGTGTGCGTGAGGACGGGGATTCTCATTTGAATGCCTGATCTTCGCGGAAGTAGGTGATGGTCATTCCGAGGGGATTGATCGGAATCAATTCGTTGGGTACCTGGGATTTGAAAAGGAAGACAAAGTTCGCGGTGTAAAGATCGCGTTTTAGTTCGCTATGGTCAGCAGGTGAGTAATAGACCATGTAGAAATCCACGCGCGCGCGGAAGGGCGGAGTTTGCATCTGTTCGAGCGCGACTTTCTTCACGTCCACATCGATCTCGGGCGCTGCCGTATTGGTGATGAACTTCTTGATAACGTCATCTTTGCGGTAGGCGTCGAGAATGCCGTCCGCAAGCTTGCCGTCGAGGAAGTACAAGGACTTCGAGAAATCGTCCTGAATCGTGTAGCGATTACGGCGGTAGTAGAGGGCGCAAAACTGGGACAGAAAATACTTGGCCTCGGCATCCTGCGGTTTGTATTCCAAGTTGTGGTAGTTGATAGCTTCCGCGCGGCCCAGATCGTCGATGCGGATCACGAGCGGGCGAAAGTTCTGGAAGGTGCGGATGGTGCGGAGGTCGATGAGCGCGAGCGCCACACAAACGACCGAAAGCAGCGCGAGGGCAATCTTGAGATAGGTATTGGTCACCATGGGATCCCCGCACTGTTCAAGGTAGAGCCGTTTGGCGTCGTGGAAGCTTGCATCGCGATCCATCACATCACCCTGTTGAGAACGGCAGCGGGCGCGTCGAGTAGCCCAGCGGAAGATCCTCCAGCAGTGCCACTGAAGATATGGTTCGTCAGGGAAGGGATTTTCAGCAGGACGTAGATCGACGCGAGAAACG
Source organism: uncultured Acidobacteriota bacterium (assembly GCA_963831955.1). Taxonomy (GTDB): domain Bacteria; phylum Acidobacteriota; class Terriglobia; order Acidiferrales; family UBA7541; genus Palsa-147. The sequence continues at coordinate 591,101 of CAWHSG010000001.1, forward strand.
TAATAAAGAGGACAGGAAACCAGGCAATCAATTGCACGGTCGAAAGCGTTCCCGCGGGCGGAAGGCGCAAGGCGCCCAGCATGAGATTTCCGATGATATAGACCACCGCTGCGGCGATGACTTGGTAGAACGCATACTGAATGAAGCACCGAAACCAGCCCCAGAAGAGCCACTCCATCTTCGGGACGATAAAGAACGGAATGAATACGGGCCCCACGAGCACGCAAACGGCAGTGGCAATAAAACCGTAGGCGATAACCACAATCGCGATCGCCTGAGCCGCGGCAAGCAGGATCGTCACAACAACATAGATGGCGGTCCCGAGAATATCTCCCCAACTGGGAGAGTCCATGCGCGATTCGAAGTCGGTAACCTGCGAGACCACGGTTTGGAGCTGGGCCTGATCGATCTGCGTCGAGAGATACTGCGCTTCGTTGGTGACCAGGTTGTGAAAGCTGCTTCCGACGCCGGGAATCGGAGTGCTGTAGTAATTGATCATCGCAAATCCAAAGCTGATGGTCAGAAGCAGGCTCGCAAAATGATCGAACTGGAACGAAGGTCTGCCGCTGGCCGAGGCAAGCGCAGACTTGATTCCAAACCAAGCCACGAGGATCGTGGCGAACGAGCGGAAAAGATTCTGGCCCATGGTGTCGAAGAAGCCGAGGTTCTGGGTGAGCAAATTGTTGATCGCCTGAAAGATGTACTGGAGGAAATCGGTTTGCACTGCCGTCAGCTCCCTCGACGCCTGGGCGTCCGTCTCCACACGCTTACGGCATGCGGAAGTTTTGAAGTGAATTCGTGATCGTGCCGGTGACTTGTGCCATGTTGTCGGCGACGGCGGCTTGGCGGCCGATGTCGGTATTGATGGCATTCGCTGCAACATCGCGCTGTTGTTTGGCGAGGATGGTCTGTTGCTCGAGAAGCGATGCCAAGAGTTTGTTCGAGTCCTGGACCGTGCGGAGAGTCAGAACGCCCGCTGCGTTGATCTTGTTCAGCACAGACACTTCGCTATTGAGACTGGAATCGCCCGAAAAAGAATCTTGTTCGAGGTTTCCGATTTGCGTCTGTACGTTGTCGGCGGTCCCGCGGATTGCACCGATGGTGGCCATCGCGTTCATGTTTGCGCCATCGGCGAGCTGGATGGACGCATATTGAGACTGCACGCGTCCCAGTTCTAAGGAGTCCATTCCCGATAGTTCATATGGACTGTACTGGTAGAGAGGAGTTGTCGCCTTCAGGTAGCCGGTGTTGATGTTGGGAAGCACGCCGGTGTTAATGCCGTTGATCCACGAGACGGTATTCCCGAAGGTGTTGAGCGACGTCACGTTTCGCCACTGCGAAAACAGTGCTTTGTATCGCGCGGGCATATTCTTGACGAACTGCGCCATCTGCAGAGCGAGGTTGAGTTGCCCGGTAATTTTCGCGTAGCTCTTCTGGAGTTCCATCAGGTGCTGCTGGAGCTGGTAGTAGCGAAGCAATGCGTTATGGTAGTTGGTGGGGTCAAAAACGACGCCATTCCCGAACTGCGCGGTTGCAGTACCAACTCCTAGTCCCAACACGAGCAAGCAAATCAGAATTTTTCTTTTCATTGGACTGCTCTCCTTTGGCCTTCACAGATCGGAAGGCATTTTGTGGTTGTTGTAATCGGGCAATGCGAGATCGCCCGAGAGATAGACTTTGACCCGGTGACCTTCCCGGATGGTCACCGTGGGCATGATGTTCAAAAACTTTTCGAGAATCTGCGCCGAAGACTGCGCGGTGCTTTGTGCAAATCCCTGACGCATGAGATCGGCGTTCGAAGCGTTGAGAGCGCCCGACGTACCGGCCTCCCCAATGGCCCCGAGTGCGCCAATGGCGAGTGACACTCCGAAGATGCGGAGGTAGTGGTTGTTGACCTGATCCCGTAACCCGGTGTCGCCGATTTGATTGAGCCCCTTGAATTGATCGAGGCTGACGGAATATCCGTCCGGCATGAGCACGCGATGGAACACGACGGCCAGGCGGGTCTGGCCGAAGGTGTCCACCTTCTTGGTTTCACCGAGCAACTTCGAACCGGCCGGAATGAGCAGGTGCTGGCGGTCGCTCGAATAGACGTCGGTTGAGACTAGGCACTCAACGGGACCGGCAAATTGTCCATCGAGGCGGTTGATGAGAACGGTTTCGAGAATGGTTCCCTCAAAGAGCAGATAGGGTTTCCCTGCCGCCGCATTGGCGGAGCCAGCCGGCACGGCGGCAGGATTTCGGCCTTCCTCCTTTCGATCGTGGATTGATTCCGGGGAATCATTGCGCGCCTGCGCGGGCGGTGGAGTGCCCGGCGTTGGTGAAATGGGATTTGGTTGCATCTCTTTCAGGAGTTGCGCGACCTGCGGGGAATCAGGTCCCACAGGAGCAAAGTTTTGTACCGCCGGAGTTACCTCGGATTCAGGTACGGGCGCAACAGGGGAAGCTTTGCGATAGGTCAGCGCCACGTTCGAGGAAAACAATGACACGTAGGCGCGTCGCTGCCGTTCCGCTTGAATTGGGTCTTCCGGTCGCTGGTCGGACGGATTCCCTGACAGATTCTGCTGCTGAAATTGTTGCGAATCTTGTGGGGTGGCACCGAGCAAGTGGGTCTCGTGGGCAAGAGCGCCCTGCGCCACCAGTTGTTCTCGCTGCAAATCCTGAATGCGGTTCTGCATTTCGGCAATTTTGGTTTCGTTAACTTCGAGAGGTGCCTCTACTGGCGCGGCAGCCGAGGCAGCTTTGACTGGCGTCGGCGGCTTCTTGCCTCCCGTGAGCCACATGATGGCGACCATCAGGAACGCCAGGCCGATGAGGAGCCAGGACTGGACGTTCTTCGGCAGAAGGCCTTGCGGCTTGGGAGCTTTTTCCTGTATCTCGGCAGGTTGGCTCATCGCTCGTCCCTCAGTTCGCCGCAATGCGGCGCGCGAACGGCATTTTCTTTTTGCCGACGGCGAGGTAGCCCGAGTCAATGATTTTGGGTGCGATGTACACGCCGTTCTCGAGCTGGAACGGAATCAAGTTGGGCTGGCCGTCCTTGATTTCATAAAGAGCGGGCTTTTCGCGCGCCCCACACTTGATGTAGGTAAAGGTGTCGTCGTGGTAGATCGCGGACACGAGAAAGGGGTCGCGCGCCGCTTTCGCGTCGATTAAGTAATCGAATTGAAGTTTGGTCGCGTAACTGGAGCGGAATCGGTTCACCTGCTCGGCGGACTGGACTTGTGCCGCATGCACTTGATCCGCAGCCTGGGTGCGAAGTGTTTCGACTTCTTTCTTGTAGGCTTCCGCTTCGCCAGCGCTCACATATCCGCGCAGCCCGGTGTTCGTGGAGATGCCTGAGCCTTCCTTCGGCTCTACGAATATTTTCAGATCGGGTTCGATATTCGGCTGGTTGCTGATTTCAGTCAGCAAGAACGAATAGACGTGACCGCTTGCGGTGATGAGATTTAGATTGCTGCGAATGCCAGCCTGTGCCGGATGGACGTAGCAGAGGTTGTGGGCTCCATTGATGATCCAGAATTCCTTGTCGCCGGTGGTGAAATCGAGAATCTCCTCGTCCTCAGGCAGGACGATGAGCGTTGAGAATCGGAGTTTGGCGCGAACGGGAACGATGTCTTCCTTTGAATACTTCACGACACGCGCCGCGGCATCCGTCCCGGCGTGCGCGGGCGAAGGCGGAAAGGCAACCGCGCCCAATAGCATGATGGTGAACAAGCGAAGACAAAAGCTTTGCCACTGACTCGGAAACACCTGCTTCATGGAGTTGCTCCTTTTGAGGAAGATTTTTGATGCTGTGAACTTTGTCGACGATCAACCAAGACCCAGACGAGCCAAGCGACGGCAAAGACGATTGCGAGGACGAACGCTTTAACGGCCAGAGGCACGAAGGCCGAAAACGGATTACTATCACTCAACCACGCATGGAGATACCTTATGAGGATCACGGCTTTCCTTCGGCGAGAATTTCGAGCCCCCGTTCAAAACCGTAGGTCTCGAATGCTTCTTTCCGTTTCTTGTTGTCGTAAGGATCGTTTGTGTAGAGCCAATAGCTCTTAGGATCGACATTGAGATTGGCGACCTTGGCGAGTTCCGGCGTTTTAATCAGGAATTGCTGCTTGGGGATAAGGCCCGAGATCAGCTCGACTTCGTTGTGGTTCAGGTGGAACTGCCGCTGGTATATGTCGCGGTCCATAGCGGGATTCGCGAGGAAGATTCTGGTGGCGCAGCTTTCGATGATTACGTCGAGAATATCCGAGCGTTTGAGTTCATCGAGAGATTGGGTCGAAAGGACCATGGCGGCGTTGTGTTTCCGCCAGGTCTTGAGAGCCTCAACTACGTACCGTTGAATACTTGGGTTCTTCAAAAAGACCCATGCCTCGTCGATGAAGAAGGCTTTAAAAATGGAGCTAATCTGTCGATCCGCGATGACGGCGTTGGCGCGATGGAGGATGTAGAAAAGCAGCGGTTCCAAGAGTTCCGGGTACTGGCTCATACGTTGGAAGTCAAAGCACTGAAAGCGAGAGAACGAAATCGTGTCCTCGGCGTTGTCGAAGAGGAATCCGAACTGGCCTCCGCAAGTCCACTTCGAAAGGCGGCTCGCAATGTCATGCCCAAGCGTATTTGCGAGAACGCCGAGCGTGCGCAGCGCGGGGTCCACCGCGTAGAGGTTTTCGACTTGGTGAAAGAGATCACGCTCAGCGGCCGGGTCGAGTTCACCCGCCCTCTGCCCCTGGATCAGCACCTTTAGGAAGAGGGCGAGGAAATCGAGATTTTCCTTGGTTGGTGGCAACGAAAAGGGATTGATCTTGAAATCTTCGGATTCCAAGCCAACGCGAACATACGAGCCGCCAAAGAGCTGCGTGAGGCTTTCGAAGCTCCCGCCCAAATCGAAGATGAAGGTGTGCGGATTGTATTTCTGAAGATTGGTGATGAGGAAATTCAGCAAGAAACTCTTACCTGCGCCGGTTCGCCCAAGAATCATGGTGTGGGCCACATCGCGGTAATGGAGATTCAGGTAGTAGGGCGTGTGGTGATTCGTCTCCAGGACCGCGAGATATTCCTCGCGCAGATGGGCGTTGCGAGGCTCGCCACAGTGAAGGGTGAAGAGAAACGAGAAATCCGCGTAGTTGGTGTTGAGGAGATACAGGGAACGCAAGTTGAAGACGTGGTTGCCGGGTACCGCCGCAAGAAAGGCGTTCAGAAGGTTGTATTTTTCCTCATAGAGCTGAGCGTCATGGACGCTGAAGACTTTGTAGAAGTCGGCGCACGCACGGTCCACCTTGGCCATATCCGTGTCATAAATCACGACGGTCAAAGAGAATTGGCCAAAGTAATTCCCGTGCAGCTCGATTTCCTTGATGCCTTCACCGAGCTCCCTGACCTGGGATTCCTTGGAATCGTCGAGGAGTACGTCTTGTGTAGGAGCGTCGTTGAGACTGACTTGGCTCGCGAAGGAGCGCTTGGTGTTGTGGAAATGGCGGCGCTTGGTCTGTATCACGCGGCGCATCTTGCCGGAATCTTCCTTTTTCCACTCGGTGACGACGTAATAGTTCGCTTCCACTTCGAGCAGTCGTTGGAAGATGAGCGGAAAGCTCTGGGCAGAGGGTTCTTTGAGCGTCAGAACCTTGACGTAGTAATCATCCACGCGGAGATGCCCGCGATGGCATTCGATGGGCGATTCGGGAAGGTAGTAATCGAGAAAGGTGTCGTGCTTGAGTCTCGCGGAATCGACTTTATGGGGCTGAAAGTTGAGCGTTCGCTTGAGAACGCGAAAGGCCTCCTGTTTGCCCAGCATCCGGACAGGGAGAAAGTCACTGACTTGGAGGATGAAGCTGCGGGCCTTTTGAAGCAGCGCCGCTTGGGCTTTGCTGACGTGCTGCCCCAGAACAACAACCTGCTTCTGACTCGAAAAATGCGCCTGCAGATCGGCAAGAGCTTTTTTCGGATTCTTGGGAAGCTCGGCGAGCGCATTTCCTAGCGTCGCTGAGGTCTGAAATCCCTGGTGCAGTACGACGTAATAGACCGATAGGGAGAAGAGCGTATCGGCCTTGCTTGCCAGGTGCGCGATACGATTCTTGATCGCGGTATCAACGATCGGATCGTCGTAGAGCTTGTACGGGATCGTTTCGTTGTTCCGCTTGAACAGGTATTGGTAAAGGCGGAAGTTTTCGTCGAAGAGCTTCAGCGCCGACTCCAGGCGTTTGGTGAAGCCGTCAATCGATGCGTCATCGAGGCATTCATAGTCCACACCGCGCACTTCTAGGATGACGCCCACTTCCCCGGTCTTCGTGAGAAACACTCGCGGATCGATGAAGCCGTAGAGATTGATCTGCTCGTTGAGAGAGCCGGTCTCATTGTAGTTCCTAAAGATTCGGCTAAGCCTGAGCATGACCATCTCTTTGAATTCGAATCGGTGAAAACTTCATCGGGTCGTATTGCGCGCGAAGTCTTGCGGCGGTCAGCAGAAATCGCAGAATCTGCGGATCGGTTTGGGTGGCCCAGCGCGCCATGAAATAGAGCAACAAGAACATCAGCAACCCTCCTAGCAAGCTGTTGAGCAGGTTGAAGGTGGCCGCGCCGAGGCACATGGCGAAGAAAAAGAGTTTTCGCTCGGCCCCGAGAATGGTTAGCGGCCGGGATAGCGTCCGATGCACTCTGTTGATCCGTCTTGTTTCCGCCAAGTGCTTTCTCCTTTGAATATGGGCGATTCAGCTCCCGGGAAACATCCAAGCCAGGAAATTCACCGCCGCGATAGCCATGCCAACACCGAAGAGAACGCCGGCCAGCACGCGCTTCGAGCCGCCTTCACCAAACGCGAAAGTGAGCCCGGCCACGACGATGGCCACGAGCGAGAGTCCGCGAGCGATGGTGCTGGTGAAGGCCGTCATCAAAACGTTGACGGCATTTTCCCAGGGGGAATTCCCCTGGGCGAATGCGGGCGCGGCAAGAAACAGCACCGCAAGAGAGACGAGTACCGCGCGAGTCGTGCGAAGCTGGCGAGCGAAGATTTTCCAACATCCTTTCATGGGCACACCTCGGCTAAGGTTTTGCATCGCAGGTTGCGATGCGAGGAAAGTCCACGCGTCCGATACGCACTGCGGGTCGCAGCCGGAACGCACTGGTCCGAAGACACGCTAGGCTTACCCCGGATGAATCTCGCCCGTTGCGTCTTGAGGCCACGCAGCAGCAAAGGAGTTCGTCGCGTGAACTTCCCTCTATCTACCTATTCAGTGTTGGAAAAGAAAAATGTGTCACAGAAGAAAGAAAATACCTTTGAGGGACTCAAAGGGCTGTTCATTGTCCGCAGAGCAGGACAAATTCGACACCTTCCCGATCCCAAAGTTGGATTCCACGGCAACTGGAAACTCAACCATCACAAATCATTGCGCCAGACGTCGGAGTTTGGCGAGCAAGCGCTTGAGCCTTTGGCGGACGGCATTCGACGAGGTTCCGTTGAAGTCCGCGAGTTCCTCTCCGTTGGTTCCGTACAATTTGAAATCAATCAGGAGATTCAATTCGGCGTCGGTTAGCAGGCCCTTCGTCACGCAGCGGTGCAGGAAGTGGCGTAACAATGCGTGCCGTTCGAAGGATTCTTCGCTTGCCAACATAGTAAAAGTCTCGCCATCGAAGTGATTCAGCAGCCCTGTCTTGCCATTCTCGCGGCTCGCCCACTCGAAAAGGTGGCGCTTCACAGCGCGTGAAATGGCAAAAGCAAAGTGCGACTGTCGTTTCTGGAGTTCGTTGGAACGCAGAAATTGCAGGAGAAAGCTGAGAGCCTGTTGCGTGATGTCTTCGTGAGATAGCCCAGGTTGTTGTCTGGCAACGCGGCGAATCGCCCCATGTAGCATCGGGACAAATGCGAGAACGAGAAGGCTCTCGATGGATTTGGGATTGAGCGTACGGATCGCGAACAACTCGCGCAGCAACTCATCGGACGCCGCATCCGCCGGCGACGTTTTCAGATGCGAGAGCAGGTTCGAAGCGGCTGAATACTGACCCAAACTCGGGGACGTGGAAAAAAGTTTACCGATTGCGCCAGCTTCGGCGTAAGACAAATCAGAAAGGAGGCGCACTTCGATATTGCAGAGTGCGCAAGAGCACATAACTTCCGGGGGCATGGCCTTACTCCCCTCACAGCCAGTGACAAACTGGCTGCGTGTACGAGAGCAGGTACGCGCTCTCGACAACGTCCGAGCAGCATCGGGACAGCCATCGGTTGCGGGGAGGAACCGGTGTTCGAAAGCCGCTGACTGCTGAGGGTCAGCGGTGGAGGCGTATCGTGCGCAATTCAACGTGCCAGTGGTTAAATTCGTTTTCTATGGCAGGAATGCAAGACAAACAAAAAAGCCCTCCGGCCTGAGCCGGAGGGCTCTCTCGTATGCCGACTTCAGTACGGCGCGTCACCCGACTCAGCACCCGCTTCAGTGCTGGGGGCGGTCGTCGGAACTTCAGCTTCGGCTCGACTGAGTCGTCGGACGGAGTTTGCACGAACGCTCCAGAAGATCGCCACTTTTGTGGCCTTGGCCTTCTTGGACTTCCCGTTCTCCCTCTCGTACTTTGAGCTGACGAGCAGACCGTCCACGAGGACGTGATCGCCCTTGTGGAGGGACTCAGCGATGGACTCGCCGAGGCGGTTGAAAGCCACGATGCGGTGCCACTCGGTTTTGGACTGCCACTCTTCGTTCGCGTCTTTCCATGACTGCTGGGTGGCGACGGACAGGACGGTAAAGTTCGCACCATTGCTGCGGACTTGCCGTTTCTCCGGATCCTTTCCGAGGAAGCCAATGAGTTGAACGTGATTCAGATACATTTTGTTTCTCCTTTTTTGCCCCATTTCCTTGGGGCACCCAAGGGCGAAGTGGATACTGCTCCCAAGGCGAGCGGCTGCATTCTGGGAGGGACCTAAAGACTCACAGGGAGGAACCGGGAAAGCAGAAGGCGCGAAGCTGCCGGGCGCAGGAATTATCCCGAAGCCGTGCCCAAGGAAAAGCAACGGCGGAAAAGGAACATGGCTCGAGGCACGTGGCACGTGTGGCGACCGCCGGGAAATCGGGATCGGAGAATTAAGTTAAGGAATATGGCATCGCAACTTCAAAGAGGCCGGTACGTGCTTGGCGAGGCTGCAGAGAAGGCGTTCCAATCGGAGCTTTGTGAAATGCCTTGAGCGCGGCGTCGGGATCTTGGCCCACTTCGTCGTCACCGGAACTGGAAAACGCGGCCTGACGACAGTCCGACATTTCATGTGACGTATTGAAGGCTCTTGAAGAATGACGTAACCTTTCATGCACTTGAACATCGGGGAGCGTCGAATGAGCCCGCTACAACGATCGATCCACGTTTGGCAAGACAACGAAACGGAAATAGACCTTCTTGGTTTTGACGTTCACGCCGATCTCATTCGTTCAGTTATCACCGATCCGAGCGTACTTCCCGTCACCGTCGGGGTCTTTGGCGATTGGGGCGGCGGAAAATCCAGCATCATGAAGATGCTGCAAAAGGAGCTTTCAAGCGAGGAAACATATCCCAACGTCGTTTGTCTGTACTTCAACGGGTGGACCTTCGAGGGTTATGAGGACGCGAAGTCTGCTCTTTTGAGCTCTATTCTCATCCAGCTCGGTGAACACAAAAGATTCGGCGCGAAATCGAAAGATTGGGTTGTGAAGTTGCTCAAACGCCTGAAATGGATGGAAATGGGAAAACTGGCCGTCAAACACGTTGGGATTCCTATAGTTGCTGCAGCCGCGACGGGCGGTCTTGCAGCTGCCCCCGTGGCAGCAGCGGCCTTGGCTAGCGCGGCCGTAAGCAGTGCATTAGGCAAGACGGACGGTGATGATGACGCCGCTTCATCGGAAATCAACTGGTCATCACTCATCGAGGCCAGCCCGGAGAAACCCGATCTCATGGGGGTACGGAAATTTCGGGAAGAGTTTGAGAAGATGCTGGCGAAGACGGGTATTTCCGTGTTGGTTGTCCTTATCGACGATCTTGACCGCTGTCTGCCGGAAAGACTTATCGAGACGCTCGAAGCGATCAAACTTTTCGTTTCTGTACCACGAACGGCTTTCGTGATCGGCGCCGACCCCAGAATTGTTCGTCACGCTATATCAACGCGATACGTTAAGCGCCAGCTCGAACATTCGGGGAACGCTTCGGAGATACGCCAGGAAGAGGAAGGACTCGTTCAAGACTATCTTGAAAAACTGATCCAGGTACCTTACCAGCTGCCACGCCTGTCTCCGAGTGAGATCGAAACCTACGTCAATCTGCTAGCCTGCGAGAAATTGCTGGACCCCGCGCAGATCCCCGCCGTCTTGGCCGCGTGGAGGAGTACACGGGCGCAGAATATCTATGCCCCGTTCACGGCTGAGTCGATACATAAAGCGCTGACCGGCGGCGCTGAGCTCCCAGTGAATCTGAAGGAGCAATTGGACTGGAGCAAGGCGGTTGCCTCGGTGATAACCGAGGGTTTGAAGGGAAATCCCCGGCAAGTAAAGCGAATGCTGAATGCGATGTCGCTCCGAAAACAACTTGCCACCGTCGCTAAGATCTCAATTAAGGAAGAAATCCTCGCGAAGCTGATGGTGCTGGAATACTCAAACCTTCCGCTGTTCCACGAACTTAATCAGTGGCAGGCAGCGGAGAAGGGTGTGCCGTCAAAACTCAAGGCGCTTGAGACGGAGGCGCTGAAAGAGGAGGATGCTTCCGAAACTGCACTACCGGAAGATGGGCTCGTAAAATGGCGAACGCCTTCGATGCTTTCCTGGTTGCGCATGAGGCCGCCTCTGTCAGGGGCTGATCTCCGTGATTACTACTGGCTGGCGCGTGACAGGACGGGTTCAACTCTCGCAGGCGTCACGATGGTTCCGCCAAACGTTCAGTTAGCCCTGCGAAAACTGCTCTCCGATAACGAAGGGGAAAAGAGCCAGGGTTTGAAGCTGGCGCCCGGCCTTTCTGCATTGGAGCTGCCTATGCTTTTGGACTTGTTGAAACAGGAAGCGGAACACCATCCCGACCGCCTCGCGCCCGTCGGCGCTTTGTACAAGCTTGCTGTCCAAAAGGTTGGCGGAGCCGGTGCGAAGCTGATAGACGCTGCCCGGAGCATACCTACAGTGTCACTTTTGGCTTCTGTCCCCCAAAACATTTCGGAGCTAGCCCAGAACGAGCCGCAGCTGCGAGATTCTGCGACGGTGGCCCTGAAGGAAATAGCCGCTCAGAGCACGACGAAGGCGGGCAAAGCAGCAAGCAGAGCTTTGGAATCGATGCAAAAGAAGAAATAGCGATGGGAACTTCACGCGGTTACAAGATGCCAACAGGGGGCAGCTGGACGCCCCTGAAAAATGATGCGACAGATTTCGTTCAGGGCAGCGGAAGCGCCGAAATTACGCCAGCCAGCCTAATTACCGATTTCATTCGCGCGACAGGCGGTCTTGCAGGTTTGCTGCGAGGACATGGCGGTACCGTCCCCCTAAGCGGAGGGACTAGGGGCACTGGATCGGCGAAAACTGGGAGAGGAGGCGCCGGTGGCGCGGGTGGGACGGGAGCCGGAACGTCGGCCGCAGTCGGAGCGGCCAGGAACCTTGGCGGATTCCTGTCGAGTGTGGCGGATGTTGGTCTTGAAAAGACGCTCCGTGAAAGAGGACTGGAAGGCTCAGTCGGAAAATCAGCATCAGATTTGACGGATACCCTCCTGGATGAGTTCGCCGGTCCGGCAAGTACGCTAGATAACGCCCTTGCGAGAGAGTCGCTTGCCGAGATCAGAGATGAAATTCTCAGCGAAGCTGAGACCTTTGAAGATGTGGAAAAACAATTGAACGCTTCCATCGACGAACTGGGAATCTACGGCATTCTCGCGAGTTTTTTTGGGTACTATATATTCAAGATGTTTTGCCGGAACTTCTACGAAGAATGGGTCAAGAAGGTTGGTGAAACGAAAGCAACGAGCAGCCTGGAGGAAATAGAGGAGTACATTCGATCATCTGTACGGGCCAAGTTCGCCGGACGCAACGTTACGGCGGCCGACTGGAAAAAAGACGAAGGCAAGCAGGTTACCGAAACCGTCCTCACGGAAACACTGGAAGTCTTCGGGGTGACAGGATGACCATCTCGGTGAACTTTGACGGCAGTAAGCGGCGCGATGATGGGCTCGCTCTCATCACTGTGGAAGGATCGCAATTAAAGCGTGTAGAGGTCGATCTGCCATTTCGGAATCTCTATCGATCCCTCGGTTCACCCAACTCGACAGCCCTTGACCTTCTAGTGGTTGCAGGTGCTTGTTATGTAGTCGATAAAGCCGTTAAGCGCACATCGGCTTCGGATTGGTGGACGCGGGATTTGCGTGTAAGTTTTGCGGTTTCAGATCCTAAGCGCTGGGAAAAGGTCGCTGATCGCCTCAATACGGCGCTCTCGTTTTTGTCAGGGGATGTCTGGCGAACCTCGTTTCGTCAATCGCCGTGCGAATTATTCGTCGCACCAAAAACTGGCCGCAAGAAAACGTTGCCGCCCGGAGAGCCGGACACATTCGAAGCCGTGTCGCTGTTTTCTGGCGGATTGGACTCGCTTATCGGAACGATAGATTATCTTGAAGCGAATCCCGCGAATCATCTGCTGATGATCGGGCATTACGATGCCTCTGGGCCGCGTAGCCAACAAAGGGCCATCTACGACCAAATGCGTTTGCGCTTTCCAGGACGTACAAAACTGGTGCAGGTGCGTGTTGCGCAAAGACCCAAGAAAAACGCGGAGTCCACTTTACGTTCCCGCTCCATAGTGTTTCTGGGGCTGGGCATATACGCAGCTTCGGAAATAGGCGCTGCCGTTCCGCTGCTCGCACCGGAAAATGGGATGATCGCTCTTAATCTTCCTATGACGCCGTCCCGCAGTGGGTCGTGCAGCACCAGAACGATGCACCCGTTTTATTTAAACACTTTTCGATCTGTCCTCAAGGACCTGGAGCTAAGAAACGCCCTCATCAACCCGTTGGAATTAAAGACAAAGGGTGAATGCGTAAGTCAGTGCGGTGATCTCAGCCTCCTAAATGGTTTGGCTTCGCGAACCGTTTCCTGTTCCCACGGAAGCCGCCGCCAAGACTGGAAAAGGAAAAGCGCTACAAATTGTGGCTATTGCGTGCCATGCCTATTCCGCCGGGCGTCGCTACACGCCTCAAAGCTGGACTCGGGAAAGCAATATGGCATCGACGTATGTAAAGATGAGCTTACCGTTAATTCTGACAGAGACAGCGCGGATGATCTGAGGGCGGTTACCAGCGGCCTTCGGCATTTCAACACTGAGGCGAGCATCCGAAAGGCGATTATGAGTGTAGCCCGCGTAGAGCCGCTTGGCGGGTACGTTGACTTGGTTCACAGAGGCCTCAAAGAATTGCAGACCTGGATTGCAGACACAGGTTCAGTATCTCTGCGGAGAGCGGCTGGCATTAGCGACGACCGCCATGCTTGACGCACACTGTCACGTAGACCTGTATCCAGATCCGACGCAAATAGTTACCGATGCCGAAAAAGCTGGCGTATTCACCGTCTTCGTAACCAATCTGCCTTCCGCCTTTGACGCCGCATATCCGCACGCGCAGCGATTCAAGAAGGTCAGAATCGCTCTCGGACTGCATCCGCTTACGGCAAGCATGCATAGCGAAGATGAATTGAGACGATTTAAAGAGCTTGTAACGAAAACCTCCTTCATCGGAGAGGTAGGGCTTGATTTCTCCCGGGACGGCCTTGCTTCGCGGGACAGGCAGTTGGCATCGTTCAGATTTGTTTTGCGATCCTTGGAAATGAAGCCAAAGTTCGTCACGATCCACTCCAGGCGGGCGGAGGCCGCAGTGCTGGAAATGCTTGCGGAAGAATATTCGCATCCCGTTGTCTTTCACTGGTACAGCGGAAGTCTCAAGAGCCTGAGTACGGCAATTGAAAGAGGCCATTTTTTTTCGATCAATCCGTCCATGTTGTGGAGTGAGAAAGGCCGAACAGTAATCGGGCAAATTCCGCAGGAAAGAACCTTAACGGAGTCCGATGGCCCATTTGTCAAGGTCGGGACAAAAACAGTAGTTCCGGCTGATATTCACTTAGTTGAAGAAGGTTTAGCCAAGCTTTGGCGGATGAGCCCATCTGCGGTCAGGAGCGTAATAGCGGAGAATTTCAGCAGGTTGACAAAAGGGCTCGCGGAACCAAGGAACAACTGAGGATTCAAGTGCGGGTTTTCGACTCGAAACTAATGGAGTATTTGTTGATGTTCATGTCACTCGTTTTAATCTTTAGCCGTTTTAGCTTATTCTTGATCTGAATTCGGTCGTCGTCCTCGATTCGAGAGCCCAAATACACGCGCGTGACGCAGTTGGTAGGTCTATAGGACGCTTTGCCTAGCGAAGCAAACATCCGCCATTCGCGTTCGTAAAGCCATCTGTAGTTCTTATAAGACAGGACCATTTTCGCGAGTTCGTCCGGCCCTTGGTCCGAGAGACGAATCGTTGGTACGGTCTCGTTGTAGAACATCCGCGCAAAAGTTATGTCGTCGGCCATGCCATCTCGCAATTTCGAAAAATTGTAAGAGATACAGATCCCTCGGAACTGGTCCGCATAATGCGCCCACATGAGCTCGTGGTCGTGCACCTCACTGAACGAGCACATCCCCAGCTGTGACTTGTTGTCTCGAATCGAGTCTCGGATGATGCGGTAGTCCTCGCTCTCCCTTAGGAGCTTGCTGGACGTGAAAAGCCCTTCCATCGGATCATTGAGGGTCCGATAGGCTGCACAGAATAGGTATCCGCGTTCAATCGCTTCCATCTCGCGATCAAATTCCTTGAGGGACCGATATCGGTAGAGTCTGGAGGGTTCAACGTAAGATTTGATGGTTGCCATAGTTTCGCTAGATCCGCACGCGCAGGCGCTTGGCCCGTTCCTTGAACGCTGTTTCTCCGCCTTCCAGAATCTCGCAAACTTCTTTTCGGATGGCCGGATTCTCAAGACCGCCGCACTGGTAGGAGAGCTCGGGAAGATAGCCGGGCCGATGCGGTCCGCACTTGGCAACAATCACCTGGTCCGCATCGGTGTTCACGACCAGATTGGCGTTGTGCGTGATGATAATGATCTGCCGGCGCAAGCGCGCTGCCTTGAAGCGTTCCACGAGGTCTTCATATATGGATTTGGGGTCGAGATTTTCCTCGGGCTGGTCGATTATCAAGGGGCGATCGTCCTCGGTATCAACTGCAACGTACAGAAGTAAAAGGACAATTCCACGTGTTCCCGGAGAAAGCTGCTCTATCTCGACGCCGTCGTAACGGAGACTATAAGAAACCGTGACATGCGAGGTGCTGTATAACCAATCTGAGATGCTGCGGGCCCACTGCATATAAGCCTCACGGTTCGTTCGTTCGACCGGTGCGTGTTCGATGAGAGATTTCTCATGCTTGTCCCTAAACAGTGCCATAGCTTCTGTAACTTCAGCTGAGGTGCCGCGTCCCCAAACGGGAGCCAGTTCCGCTTTCGCATTATTCTCAAGAGTGCCCTTTCCCTTGAATGGCCCGAGTTTCCGTAGATCAAGCAGTTTCTCCCCAACCGTCGCCCAGGCTTCGACATTCACCGAGCGGCGTACAGAAAAGGAAAGCTTACTCAGTTCTCCGCCTTGGGCGCTGAGATTCGCTTTCAGCGGGGCATATAACTCCGATAACTCTCGTTCCTCCTCAATAATTGCGTCGAAGACTCCCGCGTATGCACTCTTGCGAGCCTCGATAAATTCCTTGATGCGCGCATCCGCCTGCTGCGCCAGCGCTATCTCCTTGTCGAGCTTGGCGAGGGAAGATTCATCCTTCGTGATTTTTTCGGATAGTTTGGTAAGTTTCTTAGCGTTTTCCGCATCGATGCCAACCAGTCGGCGAAGCCGGTTGAGTTCCTTATCGAGCAGGCTCAGCGTCTGGCTGGACAGATCAGCAGCCTGCCGGATGTAGGGCACATCGGACGGCGGTAGTTTAAGATCAGGCGCGATTTCGCCCTTTGCAGGTCCGGAAAGCAGTTTTACACGGTCGGCAGTGACTTTGATCTCCGCCGCAAGAATTGCGTCCACGTCGCCGGTAAATACAAGTTGGAAGTTTTTCCATTGCGCTTCCATCAATGCTGCGTCGGCATAGTTCTTCCGCAAATCTCTGAGATGGGCAGGTGCCCCGTTCTTGCGCACGTCCGTCACCGCGTCTTGAAGAAGTAGCAGCGCTCTGCTCTTTGCTTTTGCTTCCTCTACCCGCTGCCGTAATTTATCGACAGCCAAGGAAATTGCTTCTAAGCGCTCCACCCGCTCTTTTGTACCCTTCCCGGTGAGTGCCTTCCTGTCAGTCTTGTCCTTCTCAATGAGTTTGAATTTATCTTCTCGTTGTTTCGTAAGGCCGGCGAGACTCGCTTTCCTCGTTCTTTCTGCAGTGAGTGACTCCGATGCGTCCCGGAGAGCCAATTCCTGACGCTCACGGGCACTTCGAGCACGTGCCGAGCGAATGTCAAGAAGCTCGCGAAACGAGGACGCTCCCATTCGGTCCTCGATGGAGTGCGACTGGAAGATGACACGTTCTATTTCCGTCAGCAGTTCATCCTCAATCCCCTCCGCCGAACAAAGTTGCTCAACAAACTGCTGCGAGAGGTATTGCACACGCGGCGAGTCAATTAGCTCGTCCATCGCAACATCCCGCAGAGGGATAGAACTCGTGTCGCCCGATTCCCAGGTCAGGGTGGACTCGGAGTCGGCCAAGTAATCAGCAGCACGACGGATGAAGGACGAGCTGTTGAGGTGAGAAGACAAGGCGTAGCCCCCGGCAGCGATGAGGTCGGCAAGTGCCGTTTTACCGGAACCGCGAGCGCCGATGATGGCAATCAAGCCAGGATTTAGCGGCACGGGTGTGGTCATCATCCAAGGTGCGTTGGAAACCTCTACCCGCTCGATGGTTTGCGAAGGAAGAGCACCTCTTTGGGGCTCAGAACCGACCCACGCCCTCCCTTCTGGCTCGATGCAGGCCTGTCGCAACGATTCAAAAGTCAAATCTCCTTTGATCCAGCAAAAGCGGTCGAGGTCAGGATTGCCCACTTTTTCATGTCTGTGCGCGTCCGATCCGTGCAGACACGGTTTGCAGCCACTCCATTTTTCCGTGAGCTGTTGTACGGAGTCAGCGCCCTTCCCTAACCAGAAATCCCTCTGCTGGCTGTGAGAAGAGAAAATAATATTTGCGAATCTCTCGATTTCCCGGCGCAGCGCAGTGAAAGAGCTATCTTCTTTCAGCCCGGCGGTGCCATCCGTACCTCCTCCCGCTACAGCTACCAAGGTGTTGTGCTGCACCCAGGTACTGTCCTTCCAAGCTTTCCGTAGTTCGTCGAAATTGACCTTGAACTGGGTCGATCCGGCCTCAAGCGCCTTTCTATCGTCCTTAATTGACTTGTCGTAGGCTTTGCCAAGCCGAACTAAATCGCCAGGATCACAGCGATATGTCTCGTCCTCGAACGGAAAATGAAGTTCCGACAGGAACCGTTTAATGAGTGCGACGTGGTCTGGGTCCTCCGGTGAAAAAAGGAGATGGACGTTGATCGCCGAACCTTTTGCGGTCTCGATTCCGAAACGCATTTCCACGTTCGGAAAGATCAAGCCGACATCGCCCAGGCGGCCGTCACGCTGCTTTTCCAGAACCTGTTCGTAAACGGCGATGCTGTAATAATCGGTGATGCCGAGCGCTCTGATTAGCGGAGCGGATTTTTCAATGCGGGAGAGGAACTCCTCCCAACGGTCTGAACCTTCATATTGGTCGCTCAGAATTGTGCCCGGAGCATGGATGTGGGGGTCCCATCGATTCCAAAGCGACCCACGTGGGTTTGCTGAATCCATGTACTTGTTCTGCTTTCCTACGCCGGGAGTCAACGCCAGGCGACAATCTTAGGCATCATGCTACGGGTGGTTAAGGGCAGTTGCAAGCAAAGCAATTACCGCATATCTCAAAATGTGAGAAATGGCAGGAGCGAGTTTAAAACCTTTAGATTATGTAGAAATTCCGACGCTGGCTCAACTCTCGTGACAAGGAAGTGGTCCCGCGCACGCGTGCAAGGGGTCATCGCAGAATCCGTCCGAAAACCCCCGGTAAGGAGCTGTTGCAAAGGCCGCCGCGTTAGCTTTCGGTTTTGCGAGTATGTTCAGCGACGGCCAGAGCGCTGAATTTCTGTCATTGCTGGTGGAGTTTCAAAACTTCTAACTTTCGCGACGGCCCTGATGCTCCTTCACAATTCTCCTATGTCGCGTGAGGCAGCTGGCCGTAGGCTTTGGAGAGCACAGATGGCAACAGGGCCTCCAGTTCCATTGAGGATTCAACTTGGAGTCGCCTGAGCGCATCTGTTTCACTTAGCAGAACGTTGAATTCGCTGACAATTCGGTGTTGGTCGGCAACGGAAGGGAGAGGAATCGCGATCCCCAAAAGCTTCCCAGTCTCTAACCTACGAGTATCGTGGGTCGATTTTTCTACCAGGTCCAAAATACGACTGTTAAAAGCCCACAGGAACGAGCAGAGAAATTCCGGCGTTAAGGCGGGAACGGGAATGAGGGCTTTCATGTCCTGATTGATGGCCGCGCGACGCCGTAATATGGCGGACGGAAACGTATGGGCCAGAATCATCCCTCGAACCACCACCAAAACAGCTCCCGGTTCAAGTATTTTGGCGGCTGTTTCTTCTGTGGCTCTCACCGAGATATGATCCACCGCGTCGTACAGTTCTCTAACTTTCATATCCTTGGGCGATACCCAAGGAACGCTGCCTTCCCAGTAAGAGGGATCAGATTTAGATGGTGTGCCGCCCCCTTTAAGTGTCACGAGCTCGCCGAGCGGGCGCACGGAATGCCGCTGTGTGGCGTGACTGATGAATTCGAATGCGCTACGTCTCCGCAGAACTTCGGCCTCCTCAATCGCCTGCTTGCGTAGCTGCCTCGCTTCCTGCACCTGCGCCGAAAGTCTATCGATCTTGGCAACCACTTTCGCCTGTTCGTCAAGTGAAGGTAGAGGGACCATCACTTCGGGAATTCTCTTGATACTCAGTACTCGGTTACGACCTGCTGAACCTGGGCAAATTTTCTCCAGTTGCCGAATCCCCTCACGCGTCTTGAAATAACTCAAAAGAAACTGCCGATAGCAGCGAGTTTCATCGACCCTGAAGGTCGGGTAGCGGGTCGAGGCGTACATTCCGTCCTCGGCGGCCGACAGAACGGCTACTGCGCCTTCCCAGGCAAACGTAACCTGGAGAATGAAATCCCCTTCCTTCATCAAAAACAGATCCTTCGAGCCAACCTCCAAACCTGTACGAGGAGCCTTGTGAAATACACCCCGACCAAAACAAAATATGCCAATCTCCTGATAGGACTTACCTGGATCGACGGTCACGGGGCGGCGCTCAAGACGAATCAGTTCGCCTAAACTGACGTTTCGCCAACCGCTAGTCATGTACGGTCCGCGCCCAGAAGCGCTGTGATATTCGTGATTATCTGAGCGATTTGCAGCTCCTTCTGTTTGATACTCTCAACGAGTCGTTCCGGCGGCAAATGGGCAAGGTCGGCCTTTCCGCGAGGGTTCTTGTAATCGAGGTTGCATCCGCGAGCTAGCAGTTCGGTGACCGGCACTCTCCATGCGCGCTCGTTTTCCTCCCGCTTATTCCACCACTCAATGCAATCGCTGAATTCTTCGGAACGCATGGGGGCAGTCTTTGTGTAATTTTTTCTGCCCTCGGGAAGAGGCTGCTCGTAATACCAAACCTCATTGGTAGGGCCGGAGCGATCAAAGAAAAGAAGGTTCGTTGGGATCAGAGTGTACGGTGCGAAGACGCCATTCGGAAGCCGCACGATTGTATGCAGATTAAAATCTTTGAGCAGCTCTTCCTTGATCCGGGCACAGATTCCATCGCCGAACAGCACTCCCTGAGGAACAACCATGCCGCATCGGCCAGCATGACCTCCTCCGACTGGACGGCGCAATTTTCTCATTATCAGTTGCAGGAAAAGGAGCGCGGTTTCGGCTGTCTGCTTGTCTTCCGGGAAGTTGGAGAGGATACCTCGCTCCTCTTCGCCTCCGAACGGCGGGTTCGTCATGATCACATCGACGCGATCCCGGTCGCCAATTTCGCGCAATGGCACCTGCAACGCATTGCCTGAGTCGATCTCAGGGTATTCCATCCCATGCAAGAGAAGGTTCATCTCGCAAAGGAGATATGGAAGAGACTTTGCCTCGATGCCGGCAAGCGTTCCGTGCTGTAGACGCTCATAGTCCTGCGCACGTTTCGCCTGGTTGCGGAGGTGTTCAAAACTTTCCACCAGAAATCCTCCGGTACCAGCAGCGGGATCGAGAATGGTCTCACCGAGCTTTGGATCTATTACGGTGACAATGAACTTCACAACGGCCCGTGGCGTGTAAAATTCCCCGGAATCACCCGCCGCGTCCCGCATCTCACGGAGCATCGTCTCGTACATGTGTCCGAGCGTGTGAATCTCGTCTTTAGAATTGAAGTGAATGTCGTTTACTTTGTTGATTACATCTCTCAGGAGGTATCCATTCACCATACGGTTGACGGTCCCCTGGAAGACGCGCGAAATTACGTCGCGCCGGTCACCATTGGCGCTTTCGAGGGAACGCAAATAGGCAAATAGCCCTGCTCCGCGCTTACCGTCGGGGCGCATCGCTTCGTCTTGATTGATGAACGCGATCAATTCGGGGCCAGTGATGCCTTCCGCCTTTGCGGCCCAATCTCGCCACCGGTAAGGGATATCAAGACTAGGGCGGTAACGCTTTCCAGCAATTTTGGCCTCCGCTTCTCTAACCTGCTCCATGTCGTCTAGGAATTTCAGAAACATGATCCAGGTGAGCATGGGCAATCGGTCCAGGTCTCCGTTGAGCCCCTTGTCCTTTCGCATGATGTCACGGCAAGCTTTGACGATGTTGCCGAGCTGCTGCACCGTGGATTTTGTGGTTTCAGTTTTTCGCGCTGCTGCCTTTGCCATGAATGTCCTTATGCCGCGTAAAGCAGTTGCTGTAATTCCCCGACCGCCTGGCGCAACTTATCGGGACCGCCGAAAAGACCGGCAATCTCAATGACATTGCCGTGTTGTGAGATCGGCGGCACTTTCAGAATATCCGGAATCTGAAACTGCGCTGTTCCAAATTCCACATATTTCTGCAACAACTCCTCAAGTACTTCGCGCGCTCCGTTCGCGAATTTGTCGAAGAATCCCTTGCCGTTTGCGCGCGCCGCAGCTGCCCGCTCACGTCTGCTTCTGATCGGGGCACTGTAGGCGACGTGGCACAGCAAGTCGAATGGATCAGCATCGGGCTGCTTTGACACTTCCGCGAGTTCCTCGAACGAAATGCCCTTGGCTTCAAGCGCTGCAATGATTGCCGCGCGCTCTTCGGAATTGCTCCACTTAGCGCGGAGTTCCGCGGCCGACGGATACATGCTTCGCAGGCTTTCGCCGGTGTACTCGGTGAATTTCTTGACCTGCAGCCTTCTGCCATCCGCATCAAGTTCGTAGACGAGATGGGCGGCAATCTCCACCATTCCTGCATCCACGTAATATTTCCGAGGAGGTGTAGGGTCGTCATCAAATGTCAGTGCGGGAACTGGCGCAGAATCGTCCAATTCTCCGGGAGCCTGTTCCTCAATCACTGTTGGCTCCCCTATCGTAGCGCCGCTCGCGTCCATTTCTTCTTCTGTCACCAAGGCGGGATCTCCATCAAAGTCGGGATCCGCGAAAAGTCGGGTGGCGCTTCCGGTGTAGTCCAGGATGTTGAAGAACAGCTTGCCATAGTCGTCGCGCACGCGCGTACCGCGGCCGATGATCTGCTTAAATTCGGTCATGGAATTGACGGTCCTGACGATGACAACATTCTTGCAGGTCGGCACATCGACGCCGGTCGTAAGCATCTGCGAGGTTGTCAGAATTGCAGGCGTGGTTGTTTCCAGTTCCATGAAGCGGCCCAGGTGAGAACGGCCAATGTCACCCTCGTCAGAGACGACGCGCGCCACATAGTCGGGATATTGTTTCACCAGATCCACGTTGCAGTTGTTCAAGGCGCGGCGCATTTCTTCCGCATGTTCCTGATCTACGCAGAAGACAATGGTTTTTGCAAAGCGATCTGTTTTCTTGAGAAAGTCGGTAAAGTTGCGCGCAATCGCTTCGGTGCGGGCTTTAAGCGCGATGAGCCTGTCAAAATCAGCAGTGCCGTATAGGCTGTCCGGAATTTCTCGTCCGTAGCGGTCCACTTCGCCGGGCGTAGGACGCCATCCGGCCGCATCGACCGTTGAAACGATGCGGTGCACACGGTACGGGGCCAGGAATCCGTCGTCGATACCTTGGCGAAGGCTGTAAATGTAGAGTGGATTGTGGAAGTAACGATATGTGTCTCGGTTGTCTTCCCGCAGAGGGGTCGCGGTCATGCCCAGCTGAAAGGCGGGCTCGAAATACTCCAGAATTTCCCGCCAATTTCCTTCGTCGCGAGCACTGCCTCTATGACACTCATCGACAATGATGAGGTCGAAGAAATCCCGCGCATACTCGCGATAGAGGCCAGGACGGCGTTCGTCCTTGGCAATTGCTTGATAAATTGCGAAGTACATCTCACGGCTTTTTATTGCATCCCCTTCTATCTTGTGTCTGGCCTCGCCGAACGGTGCGAAGGTCTTGTCTTTCGGATCGTCGATCAGGATGTTGCGGTCGGCCAGATAAAGGATGCGGGGGCGGCGGTGTTCGCCGGTGCGGTTCCACAGTGAATTGGTCAGTTTCCAGCAAATCTGGAAGGCAACAACCGTCTTTCCGGTGCCCGTCGCCAAAGTCAGTAACACCCGCTTCTTGCCCTGCAGGATTGCCTGCACTGCCGTATTAATGGCGATTTCCTGGTAGTAGCGCGGTGATTTACCCGACAGGTGGTAATACGGGGTTAGCAGTCGTTCGCCGACATCGTCGGAAATGCCCTCCGCCGCACGTAGCCTTGCCCACAATTCGGTGGGTTTGGGAAATCCCTGCAGTTCGCTGTCAAGACCAGTTAGGAAATCGTGCTCGATGATGCTGTGACCGTTCGTGGCGTAAGCAAATTTAAGCCCGAGTATAAGCGCATACTCTTTCGCCTGCTGAAGGCCATCTCCAGGCGTGCGGTAGACGGCTTTTGCCTCGACGACGGCGATGGGAAAGTCCCTCCGATAACGGAGGAGATAGTCAGCACGTTTTTGCGGGCGTCGAATCGGTCTGGTGCCAGCAATTATGATCCTGCCGTCAGTAAAGCTCTTCTGCTCGCTGATCTGAGGGTCTTCCCAGCCTGCGCTGTACAGTTTCGGGAGCACATACGTGCGGCAAGTATCGGCTTCGTTCAGGGGCATTTATTGTATGTCTCTTAACTGGAATGTACCGGAAGTCCTTCCTGTTATACCTTCTTTCCATTTTCGCTGTCACTGCCGAAAAGGCTCGGCGTCGTTGGTTGAGCACTCGAAATGGGCTCTGTCCCCTGCCCTATATCGCTCGTCCGAAGAATTCCATGGCCGGTTAACGGCGGAATACGTTCCCAGTTTCCGAGAACGACTTTGACGCGCCGATTTTCTGCAGTTATGTTGGGGGGGTGAGTGCCAGTAACGATCGGCTGAAGCCGTTGCTAAACTGCGGTGAAGGGGCGGTCCTTGACGTGGCGCGGGCCGTCTGTCAGGCGACCGGAACAACGCCCTTTGCGAAGGTTCGCATCGCCGATGTGGTGCGTATCGAGAACTCTGGCATTGCAAACGAGCTATATCGATACGCACTGTCGGCTCATTTTGACGTTCTCATTTCAAAGAATAACAAGGCATTTCTTGCGATTGAGTTTGACGGAGATGGACACGATCCGAAAAACGATAGTAAAAAAGCCGCGCTGTGCAACCAGTTTGGAATTCCGATGGTTCGGGTCACACAAAACCATCTCAACGCGACGCTGTTTGAAGACACAGCCGTTGCTTTTTTCATTTGGCAATTGTTTTGCGTGGACGCCTTTGTAGATGAATACGGCTCAGACCCTTGTGAGCCATACGACCCTGCATGGTTTGTCAGCGTAGCCGGTAAGACTCGAAACTGGCCGTTTGCATACGCAGAGCGCTGGAGAGGAAGGTTGAAACGTCCCTTTATGGAGGCCTTGGGAAAGTTTGATTCGACTGTGCGTGATTTCTATGGACACGAACTCTTGCAGTTTGGAACCATGACTTTCACGTATCACAAGGGGTTGGAGTATCGCAGCATCTACGCGCAGCTAGTGGGACAGGATCGCTCCGTGTTCGGGGAAGCTCAGCTTGGGCTAGAAGTGCACGGTCTTGACGGAAGGCGCTTGGAGTTGTTTGGCGAGATCGCGAGCTTCGTGGAAGGTCTCGCCGCCGAACAAATGTACCAACAGGGTATGGCGTTTCTGGAAGACAAGGCAAAGACAGCGTCGCCCGAGGAACTGAGAGTAAGGGTCAGGGAATGGGAAGCCGAAGGATTTAGTTTAAGAAGGGCGTTGAATGTAAAAATCTGAACCCGGAACCCAACCCACAAATCTCGATGTCTTGTGCGAGTTAGCGGTACTTTGGCAGTCCCCGGGTTCTTGTAAGTTGTTATAAAACCAATCCACGCTACGCTGTCACGGGAGTACTCTCGGTTTGAGCATGATTCGGCGCGACTGTGCGCGCGTAAGCTAGACGCGAGGTACACGGCGTCAACGAGCCACAGAACTTCTTTCCTTTCAGGGCGAAGGTTGGTAGGGACGGTGGGTATCAAATCCACACCCGGAGATAGCATCGAAACGCTCAGATGGCTGTTGATCGAGGGAATTTGTGTTCGGCGTGTTCGAGCGCCTTTTGTGTCTCGCGAAGTTCGCGTAGGTTAATTTCCAGTTCAGCGGCATAGATTTCGGCGCGTTCATGAGCCCTTGCGTTCTTAATGGCGACGGCTGCCGCGACAGCTAGCGACTTAGCTAGTCGAAGGTGCTCGGGCGCAAAAACGTTTTGGGCCTGTGCGCCAAGAGAGAGAATGCCGAGTACGGTCCCGGCAGCGACGAGCGGAACACCTAGCCACGACTCGATTCGATCGAGAGGTTGGACGCCCCGCCATTCTGTCTCCCGGTTTACGTTCGCCACCAGTATGGCCCGTTGCTCGAATAAGACCCTCTCGAGGAATACATTCTCGGATGCCTTGAAGTTTAGGCCAATCCTTTTTGGCACCAATCGGGGTACTTCGCGGGCAACCATGAGGTTCGATGCATCTTCCACGAACAGCACCGTGGCGACATCAAAGGGAACCATTTCTGACATGCATTGCAGCAATGTGTCGAGAACAGAATCCATTGCAAGATTTTGGCTCAGAGCCAAAGTTGATTTGCGAAGTGCCTCAGCTTCGGCACGGGCAGCCTCCGCGGCGTCAAGATGCTCGGCAATCTGCATCTCAGCGCGTTTGCGCGACGTGATGTCTTGAGCTGTCCCCACGAGCCAGCGAGTGACTTCATTCGCTCGTACTGGGAAGCCTTTCGCCCACGCCCAGCGAACTTCACCGTCAGCGCGAATGAAGCGAAACTCCTCGTCAAAAAGTCCGGAATTTGCAAGATCCTGAAGCTTGGAGAGAATGCGGATCCGGTCTTCTGGATGAATCAGTTCCCGGTACGAGGATGGATCGTCGCGAAGTGATTCGAGACTGCGGCCGGTCAGCGTGGCGTACGCTTGGTTCACGTAGGTGATTTCCTGTGTGGTGGTATCCATCATCCAGAATATTTCCTGGATGTTGCTAGCCATTTGTTGGAAGCGCTCTTCGCTCTTACGTAGAGAAAACTCGGCGTGTGTTCGTTCCGTCACATCACAAAGGATCAATAGATGCCGGCCCGGCAAATAATTGGCCGCAGCCGTGAAGTCCACATACAGAGTTGTTCCATCGCCTGCAACTAGGCGTGCCCGACCTCGTTGGTGTTTGTTTTGGAGGAAGGAATGCCATCCTTGCGTAAAGGAATCCATGTCGAGGAGGAAACGACCGACACTTTGGCCGATCAGGTCATTGCGGGAGCATCGCAGGATTGCCGCCGCTGCTGGATTTGCATCCAAGCAATCGCCGGCATCGTCCGCGATCAGGATTCCATCAAGAACGTTCCGAAAAATGGACGACAATTCACAATCGGTATCCCGAAACGCTTGATCTACCTCTCGATGCTCATTGCGAAAGTGCCACAGAGAATAGATGTTCAAGAATGCCGCGAAGCTCAGTGTAACGAGAAGTGTAGGTATCAAACTCGCGGACAATATGGAGTGGCGACCGTATGCAAAAAAGGACAGAGAAAGAAAGCCAAACGAAACCAAAAGTGTGCAAATGGAAGACCAGCGAAGCCATAAGGGGAAGGATTGGCAGAACTTCAATGGGGATTGTGAAGGGAGTGAAGTATTCATTGAACGTGACCAATCCAAAGTATTTCGCAAGGTCGCAAAAATTTATCATCAGATAGGCAGTTCGCTAGGTTGAAACTTCGGAGCTGTCCGGAATTAAGGACAAGCTAGAGGATATGGGCACTTCCTAATATCAACGTGGCTTCCGCTTTCGTGGTTTGTAATTGGGATCGAAAGTAAAGAGATACGCGACGGGTTTTGAAAGTCCGCGCGCCATTCTTTCAAGTCTCCTGAACGAAGGTGCATTTCTTCCGCGCTCGATCAAACTGAGAAAATCAACTGAGATACCAACAATCTCGGCGAACTCCTCTTGCGTTCTATCTGATTCGTCACGAATCTGCCGGATCCGAAGGCCGAATTGTTTTTTTAGATTTCCCAATTCTTACGTTGCACCGCCGAAAAGTCTGTCGTAATCTCATTCCGAGTACCACCGAACCAGGTTACGGGTTACTTTGGAGGCCGGTTCCAGAGGCTGGCAACCTGATCGCTGATGCGTCACGCATTTGGAGACGAATCGAGTCCGAGTTGGTTGAGACTGTCTAAATCGGTAGCGAATTATTCGCGAAACGAAGGATCTGAAGTGCTGTCGAAATCGAAGAGGACAGAAAGCGGCATCTTGAGTTGCGTAGAAAACGCGTCAAGGTTCTCGAACGAGGGTGCATTGATTCCTCGCTCGATTAAACTCAGGAAGTCCACGGATATTCCAAGAAGCTCAGCGAATTGCTCCTGGCTCAACTTTCGAGCCAATCTGATTGCTCTGAGGCGTTGGCCAAATTTGTCGCGCAGGCTCGGCACTTAGCGGTCTCCAATTCGGTGCCGAGTCTTGCGTACTGGTCCATCTAACACCACCGAATGAGATTACGGGTTAGCTGGATAGTCTGGTGTCGGATGCCTGATATGAACCAGGCAACGTCTTTGCTTAGCTTTTGCGCAACACAATGAGTTCGTTTACTACATCTCGCTTTCCAGCTTTTTCAATCAGTCGGGGGGGACTGGGCGATGCAGAAGCCCTGTCGACTGATCCAGCACAATTAGTCGAAAGTCCAGATGAAACTCTGATGGCGCTCGTTCAGATAGGCGATCTTGATGCTCTCGCTTTACTGTTCCGACGCTTCGCTCGTCCGGTCCGGAATGTTGGTCAAAGGATTCTTCGCCATACCGCCGAGGCAGATGACCTCGTTCAAGAGGTCTTTCTGTACATCCAGCGGAGGAGCAAAATCTTCGATCCGTCTAGGGGTTCCGCGCGTTCTTGGATTTTCCAGGTGACCTATACACAGGCGTTGATACGTAGGAGGCACCTGAAGACGCACGGGTTTTATGCGTCCCCAATCACGGACAAGACCTTTGAAAATAGTCCAAGCAGTATCAAAGGCACACACTACGACGATACCGTGGAAGGGTTTTTCGGCAGGAACGGATGGAGTAGTGTTTGGGATAGCCTTACCGAGTGCCAGCGAGAGACGTTACGGCTACATTTCTATGAGGGTTGTACGTTTACAGAGATCGCCGACAAGTTGGGCCAATCCTACGTTAATATTCGCCATCACTACTACCGTGGTTTGGAGAGACTTCGAAAGCACGCGGATGAGAATGATCTGAATTGGCCATAACGCATGTGCTGCCAGCAAATGGAAGTTGAGAACGTCGAGGTGTCGTAACAAATGGATTCGCACGAGAAATACCTAGAATTGTGTGCCGCATCGACCGCGGGTGAACTGAGCGGCGAAGAAGCAAGAACGCTGGAAGAGCACCTTGCCGTTTGTGCGTCCTGCCGCCAGGCGAAACACGAATTCGAGATGACAGTTCAGAGGGCCGTTCCGGCCCTAGCCGGTGATCTAACCTCGCATACGGAGCGATCCGATACCCCATGGTCCGTAGAGAAAGCAGAAGCAGCTTTTTTCAAGCGACTGAAGGCGGACCAGAACTCTAATCCACTGGCCGACAACGCACCGGGCAAATTAGAGACCGAGCCGACTGGTCGTCGGCTTGCCTATCGGCCGTCCGAGATTCCATGGGCCGAACTGTGGATGCCGTTTGCGGCGTGTGTCCTGCTGGCGATCGCATTGGGGATCGTCGCATATCGAAGCGGGTTGAAACGCGGCACGAGCACCACTCAAGAAAAGACTGTGCCAGCACAGTTGTCCGCCGGATCACTTGAGGAGCAGATCAGCGATTTCGGCCATGAGAGAGCCGAGCTTTTGGCGAAGCTCGCGGTCGACGACAAAGCTGTGGCGGAGTTAAAGCGCGACATGGTCGCGCAGGGAGATGAACTGAGCCGATTGAGGGCGCTAAACAGCGCCGCCGTCGCAAGCACCAAGAGTGGACAGCAATCCAGCGAAAGCGGCTCAACTGAAAGTTCCCGTCTCAACGCAGAATTGATCGCCACGCAAACCAATCTACAAGACCTTCAAGCGAGAACCGAAACACTCAGGCAGCAGCGGGAGGATGCAGCGAAGCGCGCGGCGACGCTAGAAGCCAAGGTGAGCGAACTGACTCAACTCGCGCGCGATCGAGAGCAAGCGCTCGACCAGCAGCAGGCACAGGTAGCTAAACAGCAAGAATTGCTCGACCACGACCGCGACATTCGCGAGCTGATGGGCGCGCGTGACCTGTACATCGCCGAGGTTCATGACGTTGGTGGAACCGGTGAGACGGACAAGACTTACGGCCGTGTTTTCTACACAAAAGGGAAGTCGCTGATTTTCTATGCCTACGATCTCGACGCGCAACCGGGTGCGCGTGATGCGAGCTCGTTTCAGGCCTGGGGCAGGCGCGGACCCGACAAAGAGCAGGCTTTGAATCTTGGAATCTTCTATGAGGATAACGCCAGCAAGAAACGCTGGGTGCTTAAAGCCGAGGATCCAAAAACACTGTCGGACATTGATGCCGTGTTTGTGACTATCGAGCCCAGCGGCGGGAGCCATCATCCGAGCGGCAAGCAACTGCTTTTTGCCTATCTGCGCCTCACCCCAAATCACCCTTAACGTCCCAGTTCCCCCTTCCTTGAAAGTCGTCCTGATTTGAGGACAAAAAAGGCTTGGCACAAAAACACCGCGCATTCGCATAGACCTTGTAGTGAGGAAAAATCCCTCACGTCCAGGAGGGCCGTTTGCGATTGCGCGGTTTTGTTTACAGCGTGTTTCTCCTCATCCTGTTCGTCCATTCCTCGGCCGCGCAATCTCCTTACGGAACGATCAGCGGAATTGTCATCGATCCAACAGGAGCAGCGATTGGCGGAGCGGAAGTGCTGGTCGTCAACGATGCGACGCGTGTCCAATATCCAGGAAAGACGAACGGGGAGGGTATCTACTTAATTTCGAGTTTGCCTCCCGGCTCCTATCGCCTGCAAGTTTCGAAGCAAGGCTTTAAGACCGTCATCAAGCCCGACATTACCGTGAACGTTCAAGATGCGCTGGCTCTCAATTTCACGCTGCCGCTGGGAGCGGTTTCGGAAGTGGTCACGGTTCAAGGCGGCGCTCCACTCGTAAACACGGAGTCTGCCGCCGTAGGCACAGTGATCGACCGGCAGTTCGTCGACAGCCTTCCGCTGAATGGCAGGAGTTTTAATACGCTGTTGCAACTAACGCCCGGCGTCGTGATTGCTCCTTCCAACTCGATCTCTCCGGGGCAGTTCAGCATCAGTGGGCAACGAACGAGCGGAAACGATTTCACGGTGGACGGTGTTTCGGCCAACTTCGGTGTTGGATCCTCGACGGTAGTTGGAGCATCGGGAACAGGAAGTGCTCAGGCGTTCAGCGCGATTGGAGGAACGAGCAGTCTTGTCTCAGTCGATGACCTTCAGGAGTTTCGCGTTGAGACTTCTTCGTTTGCGCCTGAATTTGGTCACACGCCGGGAGGCCATGTCCTCCTGACGACGCGCTCGGGAACCAACGATTGGCATGGAGGCGTGTTTGAGTACTTTCGCAATGACGTGCTTGACGCGAACGATTGGTTCGCGAAGAACGCAGATCAGCCTCGCGCACCGGAGCGCCACAACGACTTTGGCGGATCGCTCGGCGGCCCCATTCACAAGGACACCACGTTTATTTTTGTATCGTATGAGGGCGCGCGACTTCGGCTGCCCGAGACCTTCATTGGTACCGTTCCGTCCGAATCCGCGCGAGCTGCTGGCTCTCCCGCCATTGCTTCACTACTCAACGCTTTTCCGACACCGAATGGAGCAATATCCGCCGACGGAAATACCGCCGTTTTCACTGGAACCGCTTCCAACAGTGCAACGCTCAATGCCGGCAGCATTCGCATCGATCATCACTTCAATGACCGGTGGTCGATCTTTGGGCGGTTCAACGAGGCTCCGTCGAACTTCATCAGTTTAGCTCAGAGTACGAATGATCCGCAGACAACGGAAGTTGACACGAGAACCGCCACTGTGGGCCTCAATGTCGTTTTCAACCCTCGGATGACCGACATGGTGCGAATAAACTATTCCTCCCAAAGCGCTGGCAGTCTGTATCAGCTTACGTCTGCAAACGGAGCTGTTCCGTACGACCCAACCATTCTTCTTGGGAACCTGTCCAACACTGCGAACCAAGTAATATTTGGCACCGTTGACACGGATTTTCTGATCACAGGCCCCCTCGCCAAGAATCGCAACCAGCAATGGGAGATTGTGGACGATCTTGCGATGTCGGAGGGAGCGCACCAATTGAAGTTTGGCGTGGATTATAGGGCCAACTATCTCGACGCTATTCCTTATCAACATCTGCTCGAATACCTGTCATTCAGTATCCCGTCCCTGCTTTCGACATCAAGCGCTGACTTATTTCTTCCGATTACTACAGCGCCGAGCAAAATACTCACTCGGTCGCTATCGCTTTACGGGCAGGACACGTGGAAGGTAGGTTCGCGCCTCACGTTTACATACGGACTACGATGGGAGTTTAATCCCGCTCCGTCACCGAGAGGGAACACAACGCTGGCCGCGTGGGAAAATGTGAACAATCCGGCAGCCATCGCACTGGCGCCAGAGGGCACACCGATTTGGCATTCCACCTACACTAACTTTGCGCCACGCCTCGGTATAGCTTGGGTGCCGACTGAGAAGAGAGATCTCGTCGTTCGCGCGGGAGGAGGCGTTTTCTACGATTTGGGCGTGGGAGCAGCCGCCAACCTAACTTCAAGCTTTCCCAACAATATTCAAAACATCCTGTCGGGTACTCCCATTCCTATTGGAGACCCCACACCGTTTCTGCCTGTCATTTCCGAACTGCCTCCGTTCCCCGGAATCGTCAATGCTATTTCTCCTGATCTGAAGTTGCCGCGCTCATACCAATGGAATATGGCCATCGAGAAATCGTTCAGCGATACGCGCGCCGTGACGCTCACCTATGTCGGGCAAGTCGGAGGGGATTTGCTGCGTACGGAGGGCTTGGGAACTCCAAATCCGGATTTCCTGGGGACATTCTTTTTGACTAACAACAGCGCGGCGTCGAACTACAACGCATTGCAGCTGCAATATCGCCAACCAATGTCACACGGTGTTCAGGCTTTGTTCAACTACACGTACTCTCATTCGATCGACAACGCTTCGAATGACACCGTAGACTTCGTGTCGCACACGGTGATTTCTGCACAGAACGACCGGGCCTCTTCCGACTTCGATGTGCGTCACAGTTTTTCGGGCGCGATTTCTATTGCGATTCCGGCTCCTTCGAGAGCGAAAGGATTTGCGCCTCTCTTAAGACATTGGTCAACGGATGTGGTGGTTGTAGCTCGTAGCGGTTTTCCATTCAACGGCAGTATCGCGACTCCGGTCGACGGCTCGGCACCAAGGGCCGACAGAATTCCGGGCGAGCCAGTATGGATTTTCGGATCGAACCTGCCGGGCGGAAAAGCGCTCAACCCGAGCGCGTTTGCGGTTCCTCCCGCTGGTGTGCAGGGAACGGAAGGACGAAACGACATTCTTGGATTCGGCCTGACACAAGTGGATGTTTCCTTGGCCCGGCAGTTTCTGTTGACCGAGCGCCTTCATCTCCAATTTCGAACGGACGCGTTCAATCTTTTCAACCATCCCAATTTCACCAACCCCTTGGCTTTAATCGGTTCTGACCCTCGTTTTCTCGAGTCGCAGTCGATGCTCAACCAAGGGCTGGGCGGCCTCAATCCGCTCTTTCAGGAAGGCGGACCGCGGTCGCTTCAAATCTCACTAAGACTCAGTTTCTAGCGCTATAGCAAATTGGCTGGCTTGCTCCATTTCTGGGGCCTGAAGGATAGGTCTGTGCCGAGATACGGTCTATTGCGAACTGGACTATTGGCGATGTTCGCGATCGCCTGGGCTGTGCCGACATCCGGCGCTGCACAACTCGAGGAAAAAAGTCGGGTAACCGTCGCCGACACGATTCGCATGACCACCGTTCCTGAGGTTCAATACACGGCTGCAGACAGCTCCAGCACCCGAATTGCGCTCTTTTCCCCAAATGAAAAAGAATTCTTGATTGTCACCGAGCGCGGTATTGTCGAGACTAACGAACGTGAATTCTCGCTCCTTCGGTTTGAAACCTCCGAGCTGTTTCGATCACCGAAACCAGCGGTCCTTCTTTCGATGCGATCGCAATCTAACCGCGACGCCATCCGCAACGTGAAGTGGCTCGATAACGAAACGCTGATTTTCCTGGGAGAATCACATGATAGCTCTCAGGTGTACCTGCTGCACCTTCCGGCAAGAGAGATCGAACAGCTGACCGAACATTCTTCTCCAATTGTTGATTTCGACTTCAATCCGGCACTTCGGGAATTGGTCTATGTCGCAGAGCCCGGCCGCCTAAGCCCGGAGGCAGCCTACGCAAGATGCGCTCGCGGCTATGCGATTACAAATGAGGCACTCGACGACGTCCCGCGCAGCTTGGAGGATTGTAAGCAGCCGGCTCTATTGAAGGGATTGCAGGGGTATGTAAAAAAACAGGGCGCGCCGGCCGTCCAGATTTCTTTCGGAGACTATTACGATTCGCTAAAGCCAATCTCTCTGAGCCCTAGCGGGAAATTCGCGATATTCAACGTATTTATCCGCGCCGTGCCGCCCGGATGGCGCGAGTACGAGGATCCATTCATTAGTGCCGAGGCTCGCGCCTCCCGCAACAAAGGGCCGTTCTCTTGGTTGAGTCAATACATGATCGTCGATACTGCGACCGGGCAAGTTCGACCGGTTATAGACGGTCCCGTCGACTTGACCCTCGGAGCATCCATCTGGTCGCCCGATGGAGAATCGGTCGTGGTCTCCGGGGCATTTCTTCCTCTCGATAATGCCGACCCTAAGGAATTATCTGCGCGGAGAACACACTCATTCGTGGTTGAAATCGACCTCGCGAGCGGCAAGTTTGTGGAGATTTCAGATAAGCAGCTGATCGCGGACCGATGGAGTGCGGAGACAAACGAATTGTTTCTAAGGGCACCGAACCGACACCGGGAGAGAGGAAATGCCGTGTTCCGCAAGGTCGGAACAACCTGGACAGAAGAGGCGTCTCTCCAGAGTGAACCGAGGTCCCCGGAGCGACCGAAAGTGACGCTTGAACAAGATATCAACACGCCGCCGAAAATTTACGCGAGCGATGCAGCGCATCCGCAAAAACAACTTGTTCTGGATTTGAATCCGCAATTTGAGCATATAGAATTTGGAAAGGTCGAACGCGTTACCTGGAAAGCTAAAGATGGGCATGAAGTGGAAGGCGGTCTCTACTATCCTCCTGATTTTCGACCTGGAACGCGATACCCACTGGTGATCCAAACTCACGGTTTTTCGCAAGAGGAGTTCTGGATCAATGGCCCATGGAACAGCGCCTTCGCAGCACAACCTCTGGCAGCGAAAGACATTCTTGTCCTGCAGACGGGATCCTCGACTGAAAAGGGCGTAGATGGAAAGGCTCAAGGCACACCGGAGGAAGCTCCGCGGCAGATGTCAGGCTATGAGGGAGCTATCGACTACCTAGATGCACTGGGTCTCATCGACCGGGATCGAGTGGGCATTATTGGATTCAGTCGAACCGTCTATAGCGTCGAATATACGCTGACACATTCGTCCTATCACTTCGCGGCAGCCACGGCAGCGGACGGATTTGACGGCGGGTACATGCAATATCTGGTGAATCCCTACGCGAAACGGGACTACAACACCGTGAACGGCGGGGATCCCTTCGGAACGGTGTTTGAGCTTTGGCGCGAACGGTCACCGTCCTTTACCGTGGACCATTTGCATTCGCCGGTCCGCCTAGAAGGGTACGGGGACATCTCTTCGGTGCTAGGAAACTGGGAATGGTACGCCAAACTGATTCTCCTCGATCGCCCTGTCGATATGATTTACATCCCAGACGGCAGCCATCTGCTCGTTAAACCCTGGGAGCGGTTGACCTCCCAACAAGGGAATGTGGACTGGTTTTGTTTTTGGTTGAAAGGCGAAATGGACCCCGATCCGCAAAAGCGGGAACAGTACGAGCGGTGGAAAGGGATGCGCATACAGCAGAAAGAATCGACTGAGAGCAGCGAATTGAAAAAATAGGCCAGGACGGTCGTGGCCAGCGATCGCCCCGGCGGTTCAGTTACTCATCCGCCTGAAACGCTGGCGGACGGAGAGTGCCATTCGAGTGATCTTGTGCAATCACATCTTTTTGCATCTGCTGGATGCTCTTTGCAGCGTCATCCACGCAGACAATTTCCGGCTTCTCGTATTTCATGTTTTTCACCTCCTTTCTTGTTTGATTTTCCCAGCTGGGGACTCTCGTTTACGGTTCGGCGCTCAATTTCACGCGAGATAGGGGTGCGTCGAGCGGCAATGTGCAGAGCACTCGAAGAAAGTACCGACTGCACGCGGGTGTCTCGCAGCCACGACTCAAGCTCGAGCGTACGGCTGAAGCGCCATAGGTGCGAGTCGTCGCCCTGGAATGCCCGAGCAAGCGCTCGCTGAAACTGGGCGAGGTCAATCGCGCCGATCTCGCAACAGATCATTTCTTTCGTCCACTCTGTCAGTTCCTTCGATTGCGCCTGAAGAGATTGGAGCGGAGTGCGCACCACATACGCCTTTCGCTTGCGCTCTAACAGAGGCTCCGGGACGATTCCGCGAAGTGCGCGACGCATAAGAAACCGACGACGCCCGGGCTGAACAAGTTGTTCCCGGGGAATGTTGTAAAGAAATTCAAGCAGGTCTCGGTCTAGAAACGGAAATCGGCGCTCCCGGGCAGGCGCGCTCGCGAGCGGCGTGCAAGCAATCTGCCGTTGGAGGTCCCCGAGCGCATAGACATTTTCCTGGAAGCTCGGCAACTGTCCGTTCAGTTTGAGTCGCAGCGGGCTACAGGCCGGGTTCCCGCGGTTCCGGCCCGCAAATTCTTGGTTCAGCCAGGGAGCTTTTAAAAGTAGTGGGTTAGGTCCGAAGAGCATTTGAGGTAAAAAGCCAGCGATCACTTGGCCGGCCACATGCATCAATCGACGGCGACCGGCTAAAGACCAGGCTACGCCCCGCCGAAAGAATGCGGCTAATTTCCCCTGGACCAGCAAGTCCGCTAATTCCGGGGTTCCATCCGGGACACCACCCGTGCATTCGTCGCCTCCGAGACCCGACAGTACAACTCGGATGTTTTCCGTAAACAGACGCTCTGAGACTTGTTGCTGTGGCACAGAGGGCATAAGACCTATAGCAGGAGTGCTTGAGAATGAGTCCGCATCTCGAACGGGCACGAAGCAAATCTGAGTGCTCACGTCAATGTGGAAGCCGGTTCTTCCGCGCCTTCGCTCGACCTCGGTTACGAAAGGACGTTCATCCCAATCCGGCTCGGTATCGTCCAAGTAAGAAAGGGTATCGAGACGTGGCGCTAGGGTTGGAGTCTCCTCAAGAACGTGGTCGGCAATACAAACAATCGACGACGAATCCATCCCGCCGCTCAGCTCTGCGATCACCGGAGTACTTGACCGCAATCGCCGCCGCACAGCTTGTGTGAAGAGATAGCGGAAACTCTCTTCGTATTCCGCGGCATTTGAAAATCGACGCTCGCTCGGATTGAAGTTCCAGTATTTTCTAACGCTGATCGCAGTGGGGGTGACTTCGACAAACGAGCCTGGAGGAACAGCACGAATCTCGCGATAAGGGGTGAGAGAGGCGGGAGGAAAGCCGTAAAGCCAACCCGCGACATATTCCTCGCACAGGGTGAAGGTTCGGTCCGCGAGAGTGACGAGAGGCTCAAGAACAGTCGACCATGCGATATATCGGTCACAGTGCAAATAATAAAGAGGCCGCGCACTCAGGAAGTCCACGGCGAGGACCAAGGCTCGCTCGCGATCATGCAAGGCGCTTATCGACCAGTCGCCGATCAACGAGCCAAATATTTTGGTACCTTCGCTTTCGTATAAAGAGAGAACAATATCCAGGTCCGACGTACCGAGACTGGTTGGTCGATTTGTCCTCTTCATTAGTTCCGTGCGATTGTCGAGTCGGCCGTCCCACGTGAGACAGATACCCGAACGCGAAATAACCGGCTGGCGCTCGTAACGAGATTCTTCAGTGGTGTGAAATGCTCCGGAGAGCATGAAAAAACCTTGCCTAACAGACACGGTGATCGATTCAGGTGCGTACGGTGTCAGGAGGGTCCCGACCGTTGCAACGTACACCGGATCAATGGGTCGATGGTCGAAATTCCATCTGCCAAATTGAACACTCACGACTCTTCCCCTGGATGAGCTCGTTCAGCAGCGATCCATTACCGTGTACATTTTGGACGTGTAGGGCTTGTCGTTTACGATGTGGCCCGCTAGTTCGACCCAAGCGTGGGCGCGGAACGGAAATGGCTCGACTCCAATAACCATTTCAGCGGGAAAACTTGAGTCGCGCAGGAGGGTGGTTGCAGCGGCGGAGCGCTGAAGGCAACGCACATCCTTGAAATAAAAGACACAGGCCAAATCGACGGCGTGGCATATATCTTCGGCGAATCTTGCTTGATGCCAATTGCAGCGAACCGGCGAGGTTCGAACCTTATCGTAAACAAGTGGAAAGCCCCCGCGCGCGAGGCGTATGTCAACACGCAGCAATTCGAGATAGGCCCGTAATGCCAGCCACATCAAGAAGAATACCGAGAGCGAATGGTCGATTTCTGCTTGGTTGTTCTGCATAGCCTCGCCCCCACTCAGCTTCGACCGCCGTCCATAACCAAACCATGCTCCTTGAGCGATATCAGGAATGCATGGACGTCGGAGCAAACCAGAGTGCCATCAACGCCGCACCGCTCACTGATTTCGGTGGCGATACGATCTTCGGCGTATCCCTTGGTTAACAGTTCAATGATGGACGCCCCTGTCGTGTTGAGTCTGAACATTTTTCCGGCACGAAGATCGAGGAGAGCCCCGCCGCCGGAATTCGTAACTGCCCTGATGTTGTGAGAGAGTCGCATCGTAAATTTGCCGCAGCCGTCAGCCCCCAACTGTCTGAAAGGTGCCACGGATGCGCTGCGGTTGCCACCGCGCTACGGATATGTTCGCAATTGTTCTGTCCGTCGCCAAAACGACGGCCATCATTGCGAAAAAGTCACGCTGGCTCTCGATCGAGCGACACTGACTGTTCGCTCTTGTGACTTTCTCTTGGTAAATATGAGTATCCTTGAGCGTTACTTCAACCGGCGAACAATCCCCACAATCTGGCCAACGACCTCTGCATCGACTCGGTTGCGGAGACGAAGCAGTTGCGGCAGACCGGCTACACAAGGGCGAATCATCAGCACTCCATTCATCCTGCTACAGGAACCACACAAGTAACTGCCGTCGCGCCGTAGAAAAACGTAGAGCGGCTGTGCCCACATTGCACAAGATACGGACGAACGAATCGTCTTCCTTCTTCGATCAACAATTAAGAAAAGGGCGCCGCTCATGTACGGATGTATAAATCTCCGAATGCCTCCGGCCCAAAAGACATCCCGAATCGACAGGTGTGGTATGCCGAAGAATCCCGGCATTGCTCCGTGAAGAAAATAGGGAATCTCTGGAAATTGACGTTCTATCTCGTTCACAAATTCGAGAGAATGAGAGGCAGTTTCGGTCCGTTTACCGGCTTTGGTGTTTTCCAGGAACTCGGCCGGGATGGGAAGTTGATCTGGCCGATCGAGTTCCACACCCGCTGCCTGCAGAAAGTCCGCCGCGCTCACAAAATAGGTAGCGCATATGGAGATCATTTTCTGAATATGCCGCGGCGGTGACGTTCGCGTTTCATAGTCGGACAGGGAGCCGGCAGCACAAAAATATCGAGAATCGCGAAGAGTTTGCGCGATTATGCGTGTTCGCTTAGACGTTTCTCGAAAAGAGAATCCGGAACTTTTCCTCGCCCTGCGAATGAGTGCGCCCACATCGCGAGCGGGCAAGCGCCCCGGGAGCTCGACCGGGGGCCAGTAGCCACCAAGTTTTCCACGGACGAGCGGCTTCTTGATACTCACGATATGGCGAATCTCTAAGTCGGCGACACCGAGCACGGCTGCCTGGGTTGTTTGTTCGAGTTCAACCGGGGCATAAGGCAGTTGTCGTGGGCACAGGACGATCTGATCGCGGCCACTCCGGTAGATCTGCGAACAAGCGAATCCGCGCCCATGTTCGACAAGAAATAGTTTGCTGCTGGACTCATTTTCGACCGGGATCTCTGGTTGCGCGTTGGCGAGCGGCTTCACTCGCACAATACTTCCTGGCAGCAGATTTGGAAACGCGAATGCGTCTTGCGAGCCGATCTTGATGAAACGAATCGCCCGAGGCATGGCGTGTGCGAGCGATTCTGCGCGGCGAGGCTCCGAGGGGACTAACCACTGGCTGAGAGGTAACAGAGCGGAGGAGAACGAGGGTCGGCTGACTTCTCGGAACCATGGAACCTCGGAGTCAAGATCATAGATTTGCGCGTCTAGTTCCGCAGTCCGCAGGGCGGGCAAGCAGGCTTGGAATCGGGGGACGTCATCGAGCGAGAAGCCAAAGAGCTTCAGCCAATCGATGAACCTGTAGCCCGAGAGCGTGCTAAGAGATGCGATCTGAAAGATACTTGGACTGAACTCTCGTTTTCGTATGGCGTCGTACAGATTATGTGGAACGTGCCCCAAGCGCATGTCCGCTGAATAAGTCCGCGATTCCCTGCAGATGTCGGCCAAAGACAAGCCGCGCGCTGCTAGCAGTGAGTGAATCTTCTCTACGAGCCTCGTTGCGGATTGGCGAAGCGGTGCGGTCATGATTCTCTCAGTGCAATATGAAATCTGATTTTCGAGCGAGGAAGACTTCGAGTGGCTGTCATTACAGACAATCAATGTGTCCGGTATACGAGACGGGGCCAAATAATTGCCAGGAGAAGAGAGGCGGTTGTTATAAGCTCTGGTCGCGTCCTCAAGTATGTACTAACACATTGAGGTATGTCTCAGGCTATAGATGGATGCGAGTGGACCAACGCAAGAAGCAGGCCTTCGACTGAAGCGGCTGCGGGAGCGGCTGGGCCTAACACTGCGTCGGGTGGAGACCCTAAGCCGTCGCCTTGCCGTAGAGAAGCAAAGCAATGATTATTTCATTTCGCGCGGTTGGCTGAACAACGTCGAGAATGGTTCTTACACTCCTAGCATTTACAAAATCTACTCACTTTCGGTGATTTATCACGACAGCTGGCCGAACATCCTCTCGTTTTTTGGTCTGCGCGTGAGCGACATCGGACGCGATCAGGCGATGTTTGCGCCACCGAAAACCCAACTTGTCGAACCGTCCGAACACCAGGACGGCGGCACGATGGTAGTTCCCTTGCGCTCACGCGGAGAGATCAAGCTTGACAAGACGAACCTCTTGTCGCGACTTGTAGAAATTTGGGGTGAGGTTCCGATTCGCTTACTTCAACAGCTCGACCTCCGCAAAGGTGTGTATGGTCTCATCGGCATGTCCGATTACACGATGTTCCCGATCTTGCGTCCTGGTTCGATTGTGCAGATCGACGGAAGTCAGGTCAAAATCTCCACCGCGAAATGGGAGAACGAACATGACCGGCCAATTTATTTCGTGGAGTTGAGGGGTGAGTATATTTGCAGTTGGTGCGAGATTCGTGAGGGCCACCTTTTGGCCGTTCCGCATCCCAATTCCAAGTGTGAGATCAGGCGGTTCGTTTATCCGAGGGATGCGGAGATTGTGGGCCGAGTTACCGGCGTCGCGATGCGCCTGACGGAGCTACATGCCTGACCAATCGACAGCCTGCGCGCCGTCGGGCGCGTCACCGATGTCGCCATGCGCATCGCTGAATCACACGGATGATCCGTGACAAAACTCGCATGGGCCTTGGGAAAACGTACTAGGATGAGCTCTCCACGGGGAGAGCTGTCATGGCCAAACGCAAGGATTCAAACTACAAAACGGATCGCCGCCGCAAACACCATCACTGGCTCGTGACCGTAACGTACTCCGACAACGAGTCCTTTGGGCGCGTGTACATCGACCGTGAAAGGGCGGAGAAGTTCGCGGCGCGGCAGAAGAAATCACCAGTCGTGAAAAAGACCCGCATACGACAGTTGAGTTGAAAAAGCGGGCCGTGCTAGCCACACGGCCAGCTTCCGTGGTTGGTCCCTCGTTCTTATTTGCGCAGCGGCGAAACAGCTGGCTTCGGCGCATTCTTTCCGAGCTTATCCTTCCTTGAAAGTTCGCTCCGCACCTGGGCTGCGACTTGTGGAATGTTGATTTTGTAGCGCAGCGCCGTGCGCGCGAGCTTGGAGTCCTTCGCGAGCGCCTGGCCGGGGTTATATCCGGGACAGTACAGGTCGGACAAGAGCGCGCACACAAGGAGGAAGTGGTGAATTTCCGGCGTACTCATTTTAGGCATCGCTTTTCCCACGATAGCCTTGTAGTCGACTGTGCTGCCGCCCCACGAGGCCCTGGTCTTTTTCTCCTCCCATCCGTACACACGGCAAAGGCGGCGGTGATTGTCGTGGCCTAGCCGCTCGAAGTAGTCGAGCGCAGCCATTTCGAAATCGAGACGCGGCAGCGTGCCCGAACATTTCTTGCGAATAGCATTCACAATACGAATGCGTGTTTGCCTCTCGATGCGCTCGGCTAGAGCTTCCTTGGCACGCGCCGCTCGCTCCTGTGGCGACGCTTCGTAGCGTGTGCCTCGTGCATGGACCGGACATTGTTCGTCACGGCATACGTGAAGCAGTTTGCCCGCGTCCGGACCGTCGATCACAACGGCGGGTTTAGCGTGCGGGCACTCCGCTTTTTTCTGAGCAATCCGGTACTGTCCTTCATATAAGACGTCGGGGTTGCGGTCTTTGGCTTGCCATGCGGGAGCGTGTGAGATTCGCAGCGGTTTCTCTCCCGCTATTTGGAGAGGCTTCACGCGAATCTGCACGAGAGCTTCCACTTTCCTGTGGTAACACACCCGGTCGGTACAGATGGATTTCCGGCGCACTTCCGGGAACAAAAGAGGGTTGTTTCCCGTACGTTTCGGGCAGTTCGCGCAACTCCCCGCGGTCGGGAGCAAATTCTCATCCTGCGGGTCGAAGGGAGCATTGACAAGGTCGAGGTGGATTTCGCGCTCAATCCACTCGCGGAGTTGTCGCACGGTTACAGCTTCGGCTTTTCCATCTTTCAGGATAGCCGTCGTCGTACGGTGATTCGGGAAACACTCCTGCAAAGCGCGTTTCTGGTCGTCCGGTTCAAGCCGCGCCATTTCGAAGGCATGCGCGACCGAAAGCTTCCCGTCGTAGAAAGCGCGTCGCACGTCTTCGACCAAATGAGTGAGCCGCAAGCGAGCGTAAACGTATTTCTCCGACCGCCCGATTTTCTCCGCTAGAGTTTCGACAGTGTAGGTGTCCGGTTGCATTTGCATAAGGGCGGCGTAGCCACGAGCTTCGTCCAGCTCGTGTACGTCGGCGCGTTGGAGGTTTTCGATGAGTTGCAATTCGAGGCATTGCGGGTCGGTGAGCTCGCGGATTGTAGCGGGAATCGATTCGCACTTCGCAAGCTGCGAAGCACGGTACCGCCGTGCCCCGGCGACGAGTTCATAGGACTCCGCCTCGCCACCCGGCAACGGACGCACCAAAATCGGTTGAAGTACCCCGTGTAGCCGGATGTTGTCCGCCAATTCGGCGAGTCTTATTTCGTCAAATTGGCGTCTTGGATTCGTTTTTGATTCCCGAATCCGTGAGAGTGGAATGTCCTTTACTAGAGACACAGCGTTGGGAATTACTTCCGTTGCGTGTATTGCTGCTGCTGTTGTCATAGTGTTCTTCTCCTTGTTTTTCGTTTTAGGGCGCATCAATACTCTTCGGGCAAGAGAATCGTGGTGACGGAACGGTCTGATTCGGTGATGACCCAGACTTTCGTGTCTCCTGCGCATGTGCGGTAGCTGCTCAAGAGCCGGAACCCTTGTTCCAGACTGAGTCGGTTTTCGTTGCGATCTTCGTCGCACAGGTCTCCCCAATCGCCATGAACGTGGCGTGCAAGGAAATCCTGCGGCTGCTGTCCTGCCTTTTCGAGGGCGGCCAACGCGCCGGGTGTCGCGACGACTTGACCGAGAGGGAAAAGCGGTGATTTGCTGATTTGTTGCATTGGAACGACTCCTTTTGGTTTTGATTTTTGCCTTCGAGGCACCGCGGCGAGCGGTGCATAAAAAGCAAATGCCCTTCTAGCGGCGGTTGGCGACTAGCCGCCCGCGCTGTCAAGGGCGCCGGGTTTGCGTTTATCGGAGCGAAGCGGAGACCCTTGACAGAACAAGCGGGCGGCTAGGCGCAGTCTTTCCGCAGGAAGGGCAGGCAAAGAAAAGACTATTTGGTTTGGCATTCAGGATTTAGGTTTTGCGGGGTCGGTGCGACGAAGGCCCGAGTGTTCGGCGCTGCGCAAATGATTGGACGCGCAAAGCGATCCTATCGACTTGGCCGATCAACAACGTCAGCAGCAGAAAGAGTAGGAAGCTTACTATTCCACGGGAGAGATGAAGCCCAGATTCACAAGCCGCAACTCCATGGCCTTGTGGCTGACGCGATATCGTTTCGCAAGCGCGCGTATGGTCTCGGGGATCTCTTTGTCATTAGGCTCAAGCCGTCGCCAATCCCGCATCAGGATTCGCTCAGGCATCAGCAGGGCTGCAGCAAAGCCGTTGGCCTCAACTTCCTCACGTTTTGTGGCGTCGGAAGATGTAGCGTCTCTGTAGTCGATTCGAAAGTCTTCGTCGAAGTGGAGTTTCGTGCCCTTATGGAGCAGATAATGGCCGAGTTCGTGAGCGATGGTGAAGCGTTGTCTATTTTCATGCTGTGAGGAATTCACGGCGATGACGACCGACTCGGCGTTGCGAATCAGGGCCCCGGATACATCCTCAGAACCTGCGGAGAAGCGGACGTCAATGTGAAGAGCGTCTGCAAGTTGCTCGACGGGAACCGGAGCTCGGGTGACGCCGTTCGCCTCAAGTAGTTTTCGGGCTTCTCGTTCGATGTCGTTTCGGCGCATTCAGTAATCCTTTCGG
The DNA here is from genome assembly GCA_963831955.1 of uncultured Acidobacteriota bacterium. Taxonomy (GTDB): domain Bacteria; phylum Acidobacteriota; class Terriglobia; order Acidiferrales; family UBA7541; genus Palsa-147. The sequence goes on from CAWHSG010000001.1 coordinate 634,955, forward strand.
GAGTGTGACATTCATAGTTTCGAGCCACTCGGAGCGACTCACGGATAGACGTTCGGACGGTCGTGGCATGTCGAAAATCTGCGGCGAAGGGAGCAGATCCTTGAGTTCGACCCCAAGCAAACGGGCGATGCAATATAGGCTGTGGAGCTGAACCGGTTGGCGTCCCTTTTCGATGTTAGTGATGGAGGTACGGGAGAGACCCAATTCATCCGCCAGGAGTTCCTGGGAGATGCCCTTCTTGCGACGGGTTTCTGCGAGCAGTTGGCCGAATTGACGATAGAAGAGTTGGTTGGCGGCCTTCGCTTTCACGGTCCTCAGTATTGTCGAATCTCGGACGGATGTCAATCAGGCAAACACGTTTGGGTACATGACCTAGCAGATTGGCCTAGGATAAGGTTTGTCACACTGACGTTCTTTGTATGCATGGTTGACAGAGACGCTTGGTGGGTGCACACTAAATCTGGGATTGCCTTTCAGTTGCGGTCGATCCTAATCAGGGACTCAAGTCCACAGGAGCACCGGAGGCTTCAAACATGTCTGAGAAAGAGCACGAGCACTTCATTCACTATGAGTTGGACGGTGAGCCGGAGTCGACCATCGCGAAGGTTCTCACCCCGACGCAGATCCTAGGCGATGCAGGCTTTGATTCGAAGACCAACTACCTGGAGCAGCTACTGGGTCACGAAATCAAGTCCTACAGGAATGAGCCGAACGTAGAGATCGAGATGAAGGACGGGTTGCGCTTCCTCACCAAGCCGACCGGTCCTATGCCGGTTTCCTGACATGTCCGTCTTTGGCAAAGAGGCGTTCGCTGCGGGATTGAAGGAACACGGCTATGCTCCCGAGGATTTGGGCAACAACCATCTGGCCTTCGCCTACACCGTCGCCGCTGGGCGGTTCAAAGGCCAGGTCATCAAGATGGGGCTCGAGGTTCCGCCCGATTTCCATGCGACTTGCCCAACGGGTCCGCACATCTCACCGCGGCTGATCCCGATCAACCCGAACGGTGGTCCTAACAATCGTGCAGCTGATAGCCCTTTCGGGTCCCAGTGGGAATACTTGAGCCGGCCGTTCGTTGACGGGGCCGACGGATGGAACCGCACGACCAAGGATGTGAAGGCATACCTGCGGCATCTACAACGAGTTCTCGAGATCCTATGAACTACAGCGTAGCCCTGACGTCCGCGACGCACGAGATCCTGAAGAAGCATCTTCTCCGTAGCGATGGACAGGAGGATGTTTGTTATGCACTTTGGAGTCCTGGGCAGGGCGCGAACCGTCTGACGGCTCTTGTTTCCGAGCCTATTCTGCCGCTCAAAAACGAGCGCCATGTCCACGGGAATGCGAGCACGACGAGCGAATACCTTTCGCGGGCCACGACTCTTGCGATGGCGAACGGGGCGGGCGTGGCCTTCCTGCATAGTCATCCTTGGCCTGGCTGGCAAGACATGAGTCGCGACGACCGCGAAACCGAGCTCCGTCAGGCAGCCGCGGTCAAAGCCGCAACTGGTTTGCCGCTCATGGGAATGACGCTGGGCACTGACGGTGCCTGGAGCGGGCGCTTATGGGTGAAGACGGCTCCGAAAATGTACGAGCGCCGTTGGTGTGAAAGTGTTCGCGTTGTTGGCGAGCACGGGTTGGAAACTACCTTCCATGACGAATTGCTTCCACCACCGGCGTTCCGCGAAGAGCTCCGGCGAACGATCTCTGCTTGGGGTGAGGCGGCGCAGCAAAAACTCGCACGGTTAAAGTACGGAATCGTGGGCGTGGGAAGCGTCGGATCGGTGGTAGCCGAGTGTCTAGCGCGCATGGGCGTCGAACGCATCAAGCTCATGGACTACGACCGGGTAGAAATTCACAACCTCGATCGGTTGCTTCATGCGGGCGTCAAAGACGCCTCGGCGAAACGGCTCAAGGTCGATATGATCGCGCGCGCCCTTAAGAAGAGTGCCACCGCCGCAAAGCCTGTCTTCGAAAAATATCCGCTCGCCGTTACCGAAGAAGACGGTTTCCGTCAAGCTCTCGACTGCGACATCCTCTTCAGCTGTGTCGATCGTCCTTGGCCACGCTACGTGCTCAACTACATTGCATATGCCTATCTGATTCCGGTCGTCGACGGTGGCATCTTTATCCGTAAGAAGGGCGACCGTTTGCGGAATGCCAGTTGGAGGAGCCACGTCGTGTATCCGGGTAAGTGTTGCCTGGCGTGTCTCGAACAGTACGATCCGGACTTGGTCAATGTCGAAAGACAGGGCCAGCTCGACGATCCGACGTATATCGAAAATTTGCCGGTCGATCACACCCTGCGAAGGAATGAGAACGTCTTCCCGTTCAGCACGCATCTGGCTTCATCGCTCGTCCTGCACGCTTTGCACGTGGCTCTCAACCCAGTCGGTATCGCCGATGTCGGGATGCAGACATATCACTTTGTGGATGGCACCCTCGATTCGGATCGGGGAGCGATCTGCCACGAGAAATGCTTTTTCCCTCCCATCGTTGGCAAGGGAGATCGAGTGGGCCTCCCAATTACGGGTGTAGATGTAGGCGCGGCGAAGGTGCGCGCTCTCAGCAAACGGAGAAGAAAAAAGAGCACGGCATCGTGACGAGCTCAGTCAAAGGAGGAAACCGGCCATGTCGATTCGAATCACGTGCATTAAGAAAAGCGGCGGCTATCATGCGGACCCACATCATGCGATCTCAGAGTTGGGCTGGATCAACGAGCAAACACGCGAAACAGGAACGAGTACGCGGCTAGTAGTCTATGACTGGATCAAGAATCAGAATGGTGTGGCGTACGTGCGCGATTCAAGGGGGAACCAGGCTCGGGTAGGTGTGCGGGAACACGCAAACGGCGTCAAATTCGTCCAAACATATTCAGATCGCGTTTGGACCGATAATTTGTTGGCGCAGCCTGAGTGCCGGTAGTTCTCTTGATCCTATGTTTTGCAATGTGGTTTGAGGGCCATGTCGCCGTGCGCTGACATTCCGAAATATCGCCTTTCGCCGACTTTGCCTCTTGTCGCTACTCGCTGCCTCGGCTTACGATCCGTTACAAAGCAGAATGATTATGCGAGATGAGGTCAAGGAAGGCTATTGTTTAGAGCACACTACACTAAAAGTGCTCACTATACAATCTAAGTGTAATGTGCTATTCTTGTTTAGCGATGGGGAAGCTGACCGAGAACCGGGTTGTTGACTACCTGGCCGAAGTCATCGGCGAGGCGCCGTGGCTCGAGGCCATGTCGGATCAGCTCGTTTCGAAGATCCCGCTCTACCTACGTCAGCGCTACGAATTCTTCCGTGCCGACCTCTTCGGTCGCCGATGCATCCTGGCGAAGGAAAGTTCGCCGACTGCGGACCTGTCTCCCACCGAATATGGGCACGAGGTGATGCAGCTAAAGCAGACCCTGAATGAGGACATCGTTTTGGTCCTGACGAAGCTACCATCCTACGTGCGCAACCGGCTCGTTAAGCAACAAATTCCGTTCATTGTTCCGGGAACACAGATGTTTTTGCCGATGCTGATGATCGACCTTCGAGAACAATTCCCGAAGGCGAATGATCGAATGCGCTCGACCCTATCGGCAGTTTCACAAGTTGTGGTCATCTATCAAATTTTGCGGGGATCGCTGGACGAGACCCCTCTCGGGCAAATTGCAAATCGTCTCGGCTACTCGGCCATGGCCATGAGCAAGGCACAAGATGAGTTGCAGACAGCCGGACTCTGCGAAGCGATTCGAACGTGGCGGACGGTCAGCCTCCATTTCAAGGAGCGCGGCAGAAATCTCTGGCGGCTAGCCGAACCGTTACTGACAACACCTGTGCGGCGCAAGATATGGATACGGTGGGGACAACCGCGCGCGCGCGCGGTTGTGGCAGGGACAACGGCCTTAAGCAGAGTTTCCATGCTGGCTGACGATCACGTTCCCACCTACGCGATGCGCGACCGGGACTTGACGGCGGGCATGGATAAAGGAGAAATCTTCGGATGCGGAGGTGCGGAAGAGGCCGAAGCACGTATGGAAGCCTGGAAATACGATCCCTGGGTCCTCGCCGATGGTGAGATCGCCGATCGATGCTCGCTTTACCTAAGCCTTCGCCAGTCCGGTGATGAACGAATTCAAAAAGAAATCCGACCTCTGATAGACGGGATACCCGAATGATCAGAGGACTAGATCGCTTCCGAGCACACTTCGCAGAGCACCGAAATGCCTTCGTACTGATTGGAGGCGTCGCGTGCCATGAATGGCTGTCAACACGCGGACTCCAATTTCGAGCCACCAAAGATATGGATGTCGTCCTCGTGATCGAAGCGGTGGATCGAGCATTTGTAAAGCGGTTCTGGGAATTCGTGGAAGCAGGAAAGTATCAGGTCCGCGAAAAGGCGAGCGGAGACCGAGAGCTCTACCGATTCACGAAGCCTGAGGACGCAAGCTATCCCGTGATGCTCGAAATATTCAGCAGAAGGCCACAAGGCATTCGGCTCGATGAAGGACAGCAGGTCGTACCCGTGAAGTTTGATGAGGGCTCGACGAGTCTTTCGGCGATTCTGCTCGATGATGGCTATTATCAACTGATTCTGGCACAGCATAACGAGGAGCAGAATCTACCGTTCGCAAATCCCGCAGCACTGATTCCGTTGAAAGCCAAAGCCTGGCTCGATCTATCCGCGCGCGCCTTGAAGGGCGAAAAAGTAGATAAGGACGATATCGCCAAGCATCGGGGAGACGTCTTTCGGATCGCAGGCACACTTCCTGGCGAACCAGGTCCGATCTTGCCCGCACCAATTCAGGAAGACCTGAAGTCGTTCCTAGCAGCGTTTCCGGTTGAGAACGAAGAATGGACTGCAATTCTAAATTCCCTCAAGACGACATTCGGCAACACAAAAATAAAGCCGGCCGACTTGATCGTAGCCATACGAACCTACTTCAGGCTGCAATAATCCTGAGCGAAACGATGCCTTTTGATCCGAAGGATGTAAGGAACGTCGCCGTCGCTTTAGCGCTGGGCGGAATCGCGGGCGCGGCGGTCATTCAGAGTCATCACGACGAAAAACGGAAAAGCCAAGCGGAGAAGAATGACCCTGACAGGGCTGAATGGATTTGTGGCTTGGTGTGGGAGCTGCTTGATGATTGGGAGCCTCCAGATTTCGAGCGAGAAGACGAATACACGGATGACTTAGCTCAATTCCTCCGCGAAGAGCTGCGCTCGGAACGCGGTGATGATGGACGCAGAATCAGTGTTATAAAGCGCACAAAAACTGCCTTCGGCATACCGGATGTTCTGATCGATGATCGTCTCGTGTTGGAATTAAAGGTTAACCCAAGGGAAACGGAAAAGGATCGGCTTGTCGGACAATGCTGCAAATATTCCCAGGAATGGGTGACTTGGGCGGTCGTCATCGACATGCCTGAGAATAAGGTCGAGAACCTGCTGGCGCTTCTCGATGCAAAGAGCCTGAACTACATCGAGGTCATTCAGTTTGATTTGGATGACGAGGATGAGGAGGAAGAGGATGAGGAGGAGTACGAAGATGACGACGACAACGATTGGGACTAACCCGAAGGCGAATCCGACTAACTTCGGCAAACCCTGCAACCATCCGAATTTGTATTGCAGGGATACGCAAGAAGGTCGCGTGTAAAGACTCGGCCTGGATGTCTCGATGGGACTGGCACGTCAATCGTTTCGGGGTTGCGACTAATTCGTCCAGAATCGATGCCGAGCGCGGAGATAGCTTCTTACAAGCGACTTCTGGGGAGTACGGGAGATTTCATTTTGCCGATTATGTCAATCAGGAGTTAACCCTTCAGACGGAAGTCTCAAGCCAGTAATACTGCGACTTCTGACCCTGGAGAACACCCGTTGACTTTGCAATACTATGGACGGCGGCGATGCGAGACCAATTTAGCTATCTGCGTCGGGCGTTCGAAAATGCGTCCTTCGCGAATGGGAGCTGATACATCCCCCGGGTTGTGAGGAGCAACTCTGGAATAGCACAAAGACAGCTCGAAACTCGGAAACGCAACTGGAGCATCCTTCTGTTTTATCCACCAGTTGCCGTTGGTGTCAGAGTCGGTAGAGGTCCACTATCAAGCGAGGCGGGCTTAGTCCGGATGAATTTCATCATCCAAGGAGAGCACAGTGAACGACCGCATCACCATAGAAGGACATGACGGCGCGTTCGCCGCCTACATCGCAAGGCCGAAGAACTCGCCAGCTCCCGCCGTTGTCGTTCTGCAGGAACTGTTTGGGGTGAACGCCGACATCCGTAAGCACTGCGACGAACTTGCCGAACAAGGCTTCCTTGCGGTCGCGCCAGACCTGTTCTGGCGGCAGGAGCCGGGCGTCGATCTGAATGTCACCTCCAAGGCCGACTGGGATCACGGCCTTCGTCTATACGGAGCTTATGACAGAGATTCGGGCGCAAAGGACGTAGAGGACACCGTCAACGCGGTTCGCAACCTCCAGGAGTGCAATGGCAAAGTTGCCCTTCTGGGCTATTGTCTCGGCGCACTGATGGTCTTCCTGACTGCCGTGCGCCACCAAGGTGTCGATGGCGCTGTCGCGTATCACGGCGGCGATACTGACAAATATCTGGGAGAGGTAGGAGGGCTTAATGCGCCGATTCTAATGCATCTCGCCGAGGAGGACGAATTCATTTCCAAGGCAGCGCAGGCTGAAATTAAAGCTGCACTGAGCAAGAAACCAAACGCGACGGTCTACAGCTATCCAGGCCAGAGTCACGCCTTCTCCCGGCATAATGGGGCACACTACAACGCCGCCGCGGCAGCGCTCGCCAACGGCCGGACAAGCGAATTTCTACACCAACAGCTGCGGTGACTTTCATGCGGCTTGATCAGGCCGACTGTGTGTAATGAGATTCGAGATGATTAAAAAAATCGAGATAGAGCGGTTCAGTCTGACGACTTCCAAGCCGTTCGAGGAAGTAATAGCCGGTGTGAACGCCGCCATCGGTCATCCGGATATGGCTGAATTTGGGAGATTGGCACACGAGGCGCGTTCTTTTGTCAAACTGAAAAGTGTAGTTGAGAAGAGCTTGGGCAAAGCAGGACTGATGCTGTTTATGCAGTTGGATCATGGCGCGGTCGTACGGAAAGAAACGGGTTGTGAAGCTCCGAAGATAATTCGCTTCGTTATTGGCAATCCCCTGATCATGAAGGAAATGGCCAAGCACGTTCCGGATGCCGGTTCCTACGCGCCGGTTACGGTTCTTGTAGATGAGCGCGCGGATGGCGTGCATTTGTCCTACGACAGGATGGCGAGCTTCTTAGCCCCTTATGAGAATCGCGACGCGCTAGAGGTCGCGAGGGATCTGGATAGGAAAATCGAGGATCTATTACGAGAAGCTGCAGCGTGAGCATACTTGACTTTCAGTCCTCGATGGCCACGACCGCACATTCACATCTACGATAGAGCAACCCGCGCCTTCAAAAGAGCGCCGAAGGGTTTTGCGGAGTCATCGTCGCCAGAGGGTCCTTAATCCCCGCGAGCGGACAGGCAAGCCCTCAACGGGTTTCCTGCCTTTTCTCCGCGCCGTCCTCTTTGTTCAAACTGATCAGCTCATCGCGAGTCCGTTTGAGAATCTCTCGTGAAAGGTTCGGGTCCGACACGGCGCGAGAGAGGTTGATCGCTCCCAGCATTGCACTGATCGTGAGAATCGCACGGGCGCGCCGATCAGAGTCCCCATTTGGAGGAACAAGGTCCGTCGAATATGCCAGGGTGCGCTTAAGTCGTGCGGTATATATGGCCTTCGCCGATCGACTCGCCCGAGACATGTCACCCAGCAAGGCGCCCAGAGCGCAGCCTGTTCCCGGAGCGTCCCGGTGCTCTTCGGTCAAATAGGCCTTTAAAACTTTCGTTAGCGTGTCAGTATTCTCCTCCCAACGGTCGAGGTCTTGGAATGCGGTGACCAGCGCCTCTACCACCAGTTCGTCGCGTGAATCGAAATGTTTGTAAAACCCGCCAGCAGTAACACCCGCTTCCTTCATCACATCGGCAACGCCGATGCCTTCGAGACCGAGCTCGCGAAACCTCTTGGCAGCAACACTTACGATCCGAGCGTGCGTCTCCGCCTTGTCACTCTTCGAATAACCCATCCGCCATCACCATCCCTTCCCGAGTCCATATGGATCGCTCCAGGCATAAAGGCCTCGTAGAGTATCAGCGTACTCTTCCTTGATTGGATGCAAACCGCCTAACCTTGCTGCAAAAAACCCATAGCGTCAACGATAGATATCAATGCGGTTGCGGGCAAGTGAAGACCTACTGAACGTTCTACAAAGGTTCTTCTGAAATACCTTGCAACTTCTGGAGTATGGTCATACTCTACACTTGAGAAAGCGCAGAGCAACCCGTTATAAGCACAGGAGAGCAATGAGCAACTCGACCCCAGAACGAAATAAGACATTCGTGCTCGAAGCATTCGAGACGCTGTTTAACAAGCGTGACTACGTTGCGGCGGAACGTTTCTGGTCACCGAACTACATCCAGCACAGCGCACACATAGCACCAGGTCGCGAAGGTCTTTTCAATCTCGTCCGCTCAGCGCCGGAGACGTTGCACTATGAGAACCAGCTCATCATCGCCGAAGGCGATTACGTCGTAGCGCATGGCCGCTTCACCGGGATGGGAAGGCTCGCCGCCTGGATCGCCGCCGACGTTATCCGGTTCGAAGACGGTCTTCTCAAAGAGCATTGGGACGTTTTGCAGGACGAGGCGACCAAAGCCGAATCCGTGAGCGGCCTTCCTATGTTTGGCGACACATTCCCGAAGTGACAGCCGAAGGCAACGCAATCGCCCTAAAGGCGTTCAACACCCTTTTCACCAGCCCAAGGAGGTAGTAACCATGACTTCAGCCGCAGTTTCGAATGAAGTGTATGTGATTTTAGGGGCGAGCGGGAACACCGCCTCGATCATTGCCGATTTCCTGCTGTCGAAGGGCGAGAAAGTGCGCGTGGTGGGACGCGACGTGGGGCGGCTACAACGCTTTGTGCGCAAAGGCGCGGAGGCTTTCCCAGCGGACATGACCGATGCGGCTGCGCTCACCAAAGCCTTCAGCGGCGCGCGCGCGGCATACGCGATACTGCCGCCTCTGCACTCCCGCGAAGAACAAGAGCAACAGAGCGATGCGATTGCGAAAGGCGTGAAGGAATCTGGCCTGCGCCACGCCGTGCACCTGAGCAGCTACGGCGCGCAAGTCCCGCAGGGCACGGGGCCGGTCACCGGATTGCATTCGTCCGAGGAAAAACTGAACGCGATCAAAGATTTGAACGTTCTTCACTTGAGAGCTGCGTATTTCATGGAGAACAATCTGGCGGCAATCGACATGATTCGTGGGATGGGCCTCTTCGGGCATGCGCTGCGGCCGGACCTCAAACTGCCCATGATCGCGACACGAGACGTGGGCGACTACGCCGCACAGCGCCTCCTGGATCTGGATTTTTCCGGCAAGGAAGCGCGCGAACTACTTGGAGAGCGCGATCTGTCGATGACGGAAATTACGACCGTGATTGCTCGCGGTATCGGCAAACCGGACCTGCGCTATGAGCAGTTTTCGTATGACGAGGTTCGACAGGGGTTAGTGCAATTGGGATGGTCGCCGAAGAAAGCCGCCGTGTACATCGAGATGTTCGAGGCCATCAATGGCGGACTCCTTGTCGCGCAGGAGCCGCGTTCCCCGAAGAACAGCACGCCGACTTCGTTTGAAACATTTGTGCAGGATGTTTTTGTGCCCGCGTATCACGCGAAGGCTCACAGCGCTTAGGCTCAACCCCCAGAGCGAGGAATAAATGACAACAACACGGACGTTTTGGCTGGCGTCGGTGGTCACGGCAATCAATGTCCTGGTCGCGAGCGGCTTTTCCATCGTGGGGATCATCCGTCCGCAATACCTGGTCCCTGTCGAATCCGTTCCTACGCAGGCGTCCTTGATATTGGCGATGTACGCGGCGGCGCGCACAATTCCTCTGGCCTTGTTCGCATTGGGGGCGATCTATAAGCAGGCGACGCCGGCGTTGCTGCTTCTGGGTTCGCTCGCCGGCGCCATGCAATTGCTGGATGCCGGAATCGGTCTGTTTGAGCGTGATCCTGGGAAATGCGTTGGGCCGCTCTTTATTGCTGTCCTCCAATTTTTCGCGGTGTATCAGCTTCACAAATCCGTGCGGATCACCCTGCAAACCAAGCGCGGATAGGCTCAGCCGTCAGTGGGGTACCGGTTGCGCCTCTTTGCAGGTGAGAGTTCCGGGAACCCTGTAAACAGTTCGGACTAACTAGTGGTCAGGAACAGGAGAATATCTATGAAAAATGCCAAGGAACTGATGCTTGCATACACCGCCTTCTCGTTCAGAGAACCGATGAAGGCGGCGGAGATGTTTGCCGAAGATGGCGCCTTTGAGCTGCCGTATCTTGCGACATTCGGACTTCCTACAGAGTACAAGGGCCGAGACGCGATCGCCGGCTTTTTCCAATCCGTGCTCGACATCTATCCCGGTTTCCAATTCGAGAATACCAAGGTGCTGATCGATACTCCCGACCAAGTCTTTGCAGAATTCGAGGCCACTGCGGTGTCAAGCAAAACGGGACGAACTGTTCATCAACTCTTCTTTTCGCGGCTGGTTGCCGAGAACGGAAAGATCAAGTTGTTTAGAGAAGCTCTGAATACTTTCGAAGTAGCCCGGGCTAACGTACAGGATAGTGCGGGCTTGTTTTAGAGGAATGATCGCTGACCGCGAAGGCTCGAATCAAATCACGCGAATGGATGCCAATGAAGAAGTACAAGATCGCTATTTTGGACGATTACCAAAATGCGGCGCTTGAGAGCGCCGATTGGTCGGCGCTCCGCGATCGAGCGGACATCGCCGTATTTCAGAACCACCTCGCCGATCCGGACGCCGTGATTGAGCGGTTGCTGCCTTTTGATGTCGTTTGTGTCATGCGCGAGCGGACCCCGCTGCCCCGCAACGTCATTGAGCGCCTTCCCAATCTCAAGCTCATAGCCGCGACGGGAATTGTAAACGGGTCGATCGATGTCGCCGCCGCGGGCGATCACGGAATCGCAGTGGTTTACACCGGGTATACCTCGGACCCGACTATCGAATTTACCTGGGCGCTGATCTTGGCATCTGCGCGACATATCGTGACGGAGTGCAACTCCGTCCGGTCCGGCGGCTGGCAGCAAACAGTGGGCGCGGATCTCCGTGGAAAGACCTTGGGAGTTCTGGGACTTGGGCGGATTGGATCACAGGTCGCGCGGGTCGGGAGCGCATTTGGAATGAATCTGATTGCCTGGAGCCAGAACATGACGCCCGAGGCCGCCAAAGCCGGGGGCGCAATCCTGGTTTCCAAGGATCAGCTGTTCGAGCGGGCCGACATCCTGACCATCCATTTGGTGTTGAGCAGTCGTACGCGCGGCCTGGTAGGGGCCGGGGAGCTGGAGAGAATGAAGCCAACGGCCCTATTGATCAATGCGTCGCGCGGGCCGATCGTCGAAGAGCAAGCTTTGATCACGGTGTTGAAGAACAAGCAAATCGCCGGCGCGGCGATCGACGTATTCGACATTGAGCCGCTGCCTCCGTCTCACCCGTTCCGGACGTTGGACAACGTACTGGCAACGCCGCATATCGGCTACGTATCGCAGGGTCTTTACAAGACGTTCTATGAGGATACCGTCGCGAATATTCGGAAGTGGCTAGACACGCATTAGGCAGGCGGTGCTCGAACTCAAGCAAGAGTTCAAGCTCGGTGATAACGGAGAAAGACAATGACCAAAAAACTCGTAGGCAAGACCGCCGTCATCACCGGCGGGACAGAAGGGATTGGGTTGGCAACTGCAAAACTGTTCGTCAAAGAAGGTGCCTATGTCTTCATCATGGGGCGCCGCCAGAAGGAACTCGACGAGGCCGTGAAGGCAATCGGTTCCAATGCGACCGGTGTTCAGGGAGACGTAGCCAAAATGGTCGATCTTGATCTTCTCTACGAGACAGTCGGCACAGCGAAGGGACGAGTCGATATTATCTTCGCCAATGCCGGCGTCGGTGGATTCGTTCCCTTCGGGGAAGTCTCCGAAGAAGAGTTTGACAAGCTGTTCAATATCAATGTAAAGGGCGCTTTCTTCACAGTTCAAAAAGGATTACCCCTCTTGAATGACGGCGGCTCCATCATTCTCACGGGTTCCGTCGCGAGCGTAAAAGGCACTGCTGCCTTTGGCGTTTACGCAGCCAGCAAGGCGGCGATCCGTTCTTTCGTGCGCACCTGGACTACGGATCTCAAAGATCGTCATATCCGGTCAAATGTTGTTAGCCCAGGTCCGATCAATACGCCGTTGGTGAACGGGCTATCCGCGGACGTGATTGCGCGGATGTTGTCCACTATTCCGATGGGACGCATGGGCGAACCCGTTGAAGTTGCCAAGGCCGTGCTGTATCTGGCATCCGACGACTCAAGTTTTGTCTCGGGTATTGAACTGTTCGTTGACGGCGGCAGAGCGCAAGTTTGAGAAGTGTTTTTCGTTAAATGGACCCCGCCGTTGCAGGTTCGAAGGTTCTATTGGGAGTCGAGAATGTGCGGTGGTCGCAGAGGAGGAGTCTCTATGATCGATAACTGTGGCCTTGCCTCAACCAACCGCCTCGATGCCGACCGATACACAAGTTTACAACGCCTGGAACGTGCCTTGAACCAGGCCATCGTCCAGGCAGAAATTAGCGAGAGCTACGAGGAATGTCTTGAGATCTTCGACGAATTCTATGCTGATGACATCGTGGTAAGCAGCGAAAACGGGGAAGAACCGATTCGTGGAAAGGCGAGAGTCCGCTCACTTATCGCCACGTTCCTGGTTCCACTTCACGTAATGGCCGAAATAGGCGGTCTCTTGATATCTATTCGACAGACAGCGATTCCTGGAGATGCTGCAGACGAGACGCATTCCGCGTGGACACTCGAATTGGCGGGTGTATCCGGTAGATCGTGCACCGTGAGGTGGCGCGCCCTCCGGAAATGGAATGGCTCGCACGTCATGTACGAATATCAGTATGACCATCAGCAAAGCGGTGGACCGCTAACGTCCGTTGACCTTAGCTTCAATGCCTCCACGTCCGCTGCAAAGTTTCGAAGACCCTCATAACAGGCTCTAAGTCAACGAGAAGAAACCAATTGAGGAGATTCAACATGACCAAAGAAATGGCTGAAGCTGGAACTCAGGACTCTGCGCTGAGGTGGGAGGTGTTCGTGGCGCCCGGCATACCCACGGCCGCCACCGACTTGCCGCCGGGCGCCAAACAGGGAATGTGGTCACCGATATCGTCCACCCTTATCTATGGAAAGCGGGATGCCGTCCTTGTCGACACTTTCATCACGGTCGACCAAGCGGACGCCCTAGCGGGTTGGGTCAAGAGGAGCGGAAAAAATCTGACAACGATCTATATTACCCACGGCCATGGAGACCATTTTTTTGGCATTGGAACGCTGCTGGATCGTTTCCCCAATTCCAGAGCCGTTGCAACGCCCGATGTTGTGAAAGTCATGCGCCAGCAGGCCTCGCCACAGTCCCTCGGGTCGTTCTGGAATCGGTTTTTCCCCAGTCAGATTTCCGATCATCTTGTGATTGCCGAAGAACTGACCAAAGACGTGATAGAGCTCGAGGGCCACGAACTAGTTGCTGTTTCGCTCGGACACACCGACACTGACAACACGACCTGCCTGCATGTTCCGTCCATTGGCTTGGTCGTAGCGGGTGACGCCGCCTACAACGGCGTTCACCTCTACCTCGCCGAATCCAATCCGCAAACCCGCCGCGAATGGATTGCCGCCCTCGACACGATCGAGGCGCTTAGGCCTCGCGCCGTGATCGCCGGACATAAGCGACCCGGGAACGACGACAGCCCCAAGATCATTGAAGAGACCCGACAGTACATTCATGATTTCGACCGCGTAGCCGGGACGACGACGACCGCGAGAGAGCTCTTCGATAAGATACTGGAGCTTTATCCGGATCGGGTCAATCCGGGCGCCCTGTGGCTTTCGGCGCGCGGCGTCAAAACCGTGAGTTAACCAGAGCGAACAACGACACATCTTTCAAGTGTGGAGCAAATATTAAGCGTGCAATGAGAGCAGAAGGATTCAGCGGTTACAAGGATTTGAAGCTGATGGACATTCCAAAACCGGCAGTCTCGGATGGACGGGTGCTGGTAAACATCACGGCGGCCGACATCTTGCGCAACGAGAACGGATTACTCGTCGAACATTGGGATGTGATTCAGGGCGAGGCCACAGAAGAGCAATCGAAGAGTGGTGCGCCCATGTTCGGAGAGAATTTTCCAAACCACAAATAAAAGTGATTTCACGCGAGACTGAACCATGGGAAACGAAGGCTCTTACGTAGCTCTCGGGCTGAAAGCATGGAAGGCCCAAATCGATCGGGCGGACAAGCTTTTTGGTGGCCTTTCGTCCGAGGATGTTCTACGGGAAATAGCACCTGGCAGGAACAGGCTGCTTTACTTGTGGGGACATCTCACAGCCATACACGACGCGATGCTCCCGCTGTTGGGGCTGAGTGAACGACTCCATCCCGAGTTTGATGTCGCCTTCGTCTCGAATACAGACAAGTCGCGAGCCGGCATTCCTTCGCATGAACAGGTGCGCCAAGCATGGAGCAGCGTAAACCGTGAACTGTGGAGGGGTTTTGAAAGAATCTCGTGGTCTGACTGGCTGCAGCGGCACTCTGCCGTGTCGGCAGAAGATTTCGCAAAAGATACTTCGCGCAATCGCTTCGCTATCCTGCTCAGCCGCACGAACCATCTTTCGTATCACCTCGGCCAAGCAGTTCTCGGACGCAAGTGATGGACGATGAAGCATCGGAACTCGCGTGTTCAGAGCTCAGCACCAATGGAGAATGACAATGTTCAAAAAGCTTGAGGGCAAGACCGCCGTCATCACCGGCGGGACAGAAGGGATTGGGCTAGCTCCGGAATCTTCCTCTGATAACAACGTGAAGCTAATAGAGGCCTGCAATCGCTCGTATGATTGCAGCGGGGTTGAAACGCGATGGAAACCTCTCGGATCTGGCTTCGGAATTCATAACGAATATGCAAGTTCAACCCCCCAGGTATAGGTTTAGAGAGGAAGCACCTCCATGTCGGACACAAACTTAGAATCCAAGCTAACCCAGTTCGAGAGACTTGAGCACATTTTCCCCACCCTCAATGAGGCTCATATCGCTCGCATCTCGGCTCGCGGAAAGAAACGCGAGGCCCATGGCGGAGAGGTGCTGGTCGAGCCGGGCGACAATAATCTTCCTTTCTTTCTGGTTCTTTCCGGGGCATTGGAAATCACGAGGCCCACGAGCAACGGTGAAGAGGCCGTCGTCGTTCACCAAGCCGGACAATTCTCCGGCGAAGTGGGCATTTTATCGGGCCGGCCGAGCTTGGTGCGCGCCCGGATGCGGGATGCTGGCGAGGTCATCGAGGTCGATCACTCGATTTTGCAGGAATTGATCGAAACCGATAGCGAACTGAGCGAGATCCTGATGCGCGCATTCATCCTGCGCCGGGTGGAATTCATCGCCCACGGATGGGGAGATGCTGTGCTCCTGGGTACGAATAATTCGTCAGGTACGCTGCGAATCAAGGAATTCCTAACTCGTAATGCATATCCGCACTCTTACGTTGATCTTGAGGATGAATCCGGCTCCGGCGTCCGGGAAATGCTCGAACACTTTCAAGTGACCGCCAGTGATGTGCCGATTGTCATCTGCCGGGGAAAGAACGAACTTCGCAATCCGACAAATCAGCAGGTAGCCGACTGCCTTGGATGGAACGAAGGAATCGATTTGACCAAGGTCCGCGACATTGTCGTAGTCGGCGCAGGACCATCGGGACTTGCGGCCGCGGTTTATGCCGCTTCGGAGGGGCTCGATGTCCTGGTCATCGAAGCCTACGCTCCAGGAGGACAGGCTGGTTCCAGTTCGAAAATCGAAAACTACCTGGGATTCCCGACCGGCATCTCGGGGCAGGATTTGGCCGGGCGGGCGTACACGCAAGCGCAAAAATTTGGCGCGAGGGTAGTGATCGCTCGCGTGGCGGCGCGCCTAGATTGCGGGCGCTATCCATATATTATCGAAATTGAAGGGGGCGCAACTGTACCGGCCCGGACGGTGATCATCGCCACCGGAGCCGAGTACCGCAAGCTCCCGCTCGAAAACTTGCAACGATTCGAAGGCAATGGCGTGTACTACGGGGCAACATTCCTTGAGGCGCAATTGTGCGGGGACGAAGAGGTGATCATTGTTGGAGGTGGCAATGCCGCCGGTCAAGCGGCCGTATTTCTGTCACAGACAGCAAAAGAGGTCCACGTGGTGATCCGATCGGGGCGTCTGGCGGACACGATGTCGCGCTATCTGATTCGCCGGATTGAAGAAAGTAAAACAATCACGCTGCAAACGGACACTGAGATCGTTGCGCTGGAGGGAGTCCACCGGTTGGATCACGTGCAGTGCCGCAACAATAAGACTGGCGACCTGAAGACCCGCGACATCCGGCACGTTTTCCTGATGATGGGAGCGAACCCGAACACGGGCTGGCTTACAGGCTGTTTGGCGCTCGATGAAAGAGGATTCGTCAAGACGGGCATAGACCTAGTTCCTGTGGATTTGACGACCGCACAATGGACGTTGACGCGTAGACCGCATCTGCTCGAAGGCAGTCGTCCGGGAGTGTTTGCCGTGGGGGATGTACGGTCGGGCAATGTGAAGCGTGTTGCGTCGGCAGTTGGAGAAGGATCGATCGCAATTTCGATGGTGCACAAGGTTCTCCAGGAATGGAGTGATCAACTTGCTGCAAGCCCCACTGCAAAGTAACTTCCCTGCGATTGGCTGTCGTGTGACAAACGGTATCTCGGTTAAGCAAGAAAGTCTGCATAATCAATCTGTCTCGCTGTAGGGGTTCACTCCACGGGTTCCATCAGAAATCCTACAGAGTGAACCCCTCGCTGAGACAAAGATGTGCATCACACCGTCCTTTGAAGGCGCATTGCTCTGCTGGATGCCCGCATTCGTCTTCGAAGAACGTCATCATTGCCGCCCCTGACGTTCTCTGGGATTCTCGTAGGCGCTCTTTTTCAAAGAATTCAGGCGAACGATACGGCTTGAAGTAGCTGGGACTCACCAGGGTCCAACCCCTGTCGAAACCAGTTGGAAACAGGAGGAAGAATGTCGCAAGTGTGGCTGGTTACGGGCAGTTCTCGCGGTCTGGGTCGCGCCATTGTCGAGGCCAGCCTTGCAGCCGGTAATAAGGTCGTGGCGACAGCCCGAAACACCGAATCACTTAACGATCTGTCGGACCGCTACGGTAATCAGGTGAAGCTATTTGTCTTGGATGTGACCGACGAGTCCGCCGCGGCTGCTGCTGTGAAGACTGCTATGGATACGTTTGGCTCGCTGGACGTTGTTGTCAACAACGCGGGATACGGGAATCTCTCATCTGTCGAAGACACACCCATGTCGGATTTTCGCGCCCAAATCGAAACGAACCTCTTCGGGACGATCGTTGTGACAAAGGCAGCCCTTCCGTATTTCCGCGAAAGGAAGGGCGGTCATTTTGTTCAATTTTCATCGATGGGAGGAAGGATCGGACCTCCGGGTCGCGGACCCTACTCGGCCGCAAAATGGGGCGTTGAAGGTTTCTCCGAAGTGTTGTCGCGCGAAGCATCTCCGCTGGGCGTTAAGGTCACCATTGTTGAACCAGGTGGCTTTCGCACCGACTTTGCGGGAAGTTCTACAAAGCTGAGCGAAGGGCGTCCCGAATACGATTCGACAGTTGGCGCGACCGCCAGGTTTCAGCGCGACTACAATGGAAAGCAACCGGGCGATCCGAAAAAGGCTGCTCAAGCAATCGTTCGTCTGACTCGGGAGCAAAACCCACCGTTGCGACTTTTACTCGGCAGCGACGCGTACAATGGCGCAGAAAAGAATGACCTTGCGCGGTTGGAAGAAGCCAGAAGATGGAAAGAGCTCAGCTTATCGACTGATTTCTAGTTTCGTCTGCATCTTCGGAGGGATCGAATGGGACTGCTCGAAATCCTTGACCATCGACTGTGTGGAGCGGCTCAGGACGAACCCCTCAGTCCCGGGCCAGGGCAAGCCGGCAATCCCGGCAAAGGTCAGAATTAGAACTGTTGTAATCGATGTGATCTTCATGAGGAATGCACCACGGACCCCATGGAGTAAGCCTCTAAAGTGAGACAGTTTGATGATGCACACCGGGAGACGATTACTTCCGGATAGTCCGTTATTCGAACAAAACTTCGGAAGGCGAGTTGCGGCGCGCCTGACCCAACCGCTCTACGTACGAAGACTTTAATGTGCCTTCTTCGAGACACGAGCGACCAACTCGTCCAGTTTCGAAAGCAACAGCTTGAGGATAGGAGACTCGTTCGACTTCTTGTAACCGAGCACCAGCTCGACGGTCGGCGTGTCTCCCTTAAGGGGACGGCTTGTTACAGATCGAGTGAGGAAGTTCTTAGCGTAAGCAGGTAACAGCCCTACGCCGCCCGTCGATGCTATTAAGGACACTCCCATGACGACGTGCTCCGTCTCATGATCAGGCGTGATATTGATTCCGGACCGCTTCAAGTAATCGTCGATGACCGCACGGAGTACAGGAGCCGTGGCCGAGACGCCCACGAACGTCTCGCCTACTAGATCGCCAGGACTGATGGCTTTGCGCTTTGCCAGACGGTGGTCATTAGGCAAGACCACTACCAAGGGCTCTTTGACGAGAGGATGGAACGCCAATTCTGGCACGCCCTGCTCGCGTCGAAGAAAACCTGCACCGACCGTTCCCTTCACAATGGCATCGGCGAGTTGCGGCGAGTATTGACTCGATATCATCACGTCGATGTTGGGCAGTTCGTCGCGCAAGATCCGCAAAGCTTCGGGCATCCACGTCAATTCGTGTCCGGTCAGAAAGCCCATCGAGAAGCATGGCTTGGCGGGATGAGCGACACGGCGAGCAGCTTCGGTTGCCGTTTCAACCTGCGATAGTACCGAGCGGGCGTGTTCGAGAAAGGCTCGACCTGCGGGTGTCAGTTCGATACCGCGAGGGAGGCGCGATAGAAGTTGTGCGCCTACCTCGTGCTCAAGGTCTCGGATCTGTCGGCTCAAGGAAGGTTGTGAAGTGTGCAGTTTTCGCGCCGCCGCAACCGTCAGACTTCCGGCTTCGGCAACCGCGATGAAGTAACGTAGATGTCGTAATTCCATTCTCCGCTCCCATGCTTGTAAAGCATTCCTCCCAGCTTAACAAAGTATGCTTCGGGCTGCGACCACTCTCTATTTGTCCAATCCAATGGGGTGATTGGGATTTGTTGATCGAGGACAAAGATTCCTGCTCATGCCTGATGAGCATACGTCTACTCAAAGGAGAAGCCACAATGTCAAAGAATCTGGAAGGAAAGATTGCACTCATTACGGGCGGCTCGCGCGGAATCGGTGCCGCAATCGCCAAACGCCTGGCCGCGGATGGAGCGGACGTGGCCATCACCTACACGAAAGGTTCCGACGCAGCCGCGTCGGTCGTCAAGGAGATCGAACACGCTGGAGGAAAAGCGATAGCAATTCAGGCGGACGCCGCGGATGCCAACGCAGTTAAAGCTGCGGTCGAAAAGACGTTTGCAACTTTCGGTCGACTGGATGTGCTGGTGAACAACGCCGGCACGGCTATTCCGAAACCTTTCGAGGATGCGACGCTGGAAGAGATGGATCGCGTGCTAGACATCAACGTCCGTGGCGTGTATGTCGCGACTCAGGCGGCGCTGAAGCACATGAAGAGCGGCGGTCGCATCATCACAATCGGTTCGGCCGTGGGTGAGCGCGTCGCGGCGCCCGGGCTTGTGCCATACGCGGGCACGAAGGGAGCCGTCAAGATGTTCACGCAGGCGCTGGCCAGAGAGATCGGGAGCCGGGGCATCACAGTCAACAACGTCCAGCCGGGTCCGATCGACACGGAATTAAATCCCGCCTCGGGTGATTGGGCAGTGCCGCAGAAGGCCGCCACAGCGCTCGATCGTTACGGCCGTGTGGATGAAATCGCCGCGATGGTGGCGTTTGTCGCGGGTCCCGAGTCCTCGTACATTACCGGCGCGAATCTTACCGTGGACGGCGGCATGAACGCCTGAATCCGCCCACGTGAGACGTTGAGCAGAACGAGGTCAGGTGCAGGAGCGTCGCTTGAAGGGAGAAATTAGATGAATACCCAAGTTGTTGTGGTTACAGGAGGACTGACAGGCATCGGGCGGGCGACGGCACTCGCGTTTGCCAAGGAGGGTGCTCAGGTTGTTGTTTCCGGTCGGCGCGATGAAGAAGGCCAAAAACTCGTCAGCGAAATCCGCGAGGCAGGCGCGGAAGCGGAGTTCATCCGCGCAGATGTGCGCCGCGAAGAAGACGTACATAATTTGATCGATAAGACCGTGGAACTATTTGGCCATTTGGATGTCGCTGTGAACGCTGCCGGTACGGAAGGCGTGCCAGGCCCTATAACGGAGCAAACTGCTGAGAGCTACGCGGCAACATTTGATACCAATGTGCTCGGCACATTGTTGAGCATGAAGCACGAACTTCGCGTGATGCTGCCACAAAAAAGCGGCAGCATCGTGAATATATCTTCCACATACGGGCGTACCGGAGCGCCTGGTGCTTCCGTTTATTCCGCCAGCAAGCATGCAGTGGAGGGACTTACGAGGTCTGCAGCGTTGGAAGTAGCGGGTACTGGCGTGCGAGTGAATGTCATTGCCCCCGGACCAATCGAAACGGCAATGCTGGATCGATTCACCGGAACTGCCGAAAAAAGGGCCGGAATACCTGCGACGGTACCGCTTAAACGCGTAGGGAAACCCGAAGAGATTGCTCAGGTTATCGTTTTTGTTTCCTCCGACAAGGCCTCCTTCATTACGGGAGCTTCTTATATTGTCGACGGTGGCAAAACGGCCCGATAACTCTCACGTGCGTGGCGCACGCGCTCGAGATCAGATAATGGAAGAGAAGAATCGAGCTGAATTTGGCCGATCACAGCTTGAGCAACGGAAACAATATGAAAAATACTATTCAACGGGAGAGATGAAGCCCAGATTCACAAGCCGCAACTCCCTGCGCGACTCAAGGGGGAACCAGGCTAGGGTAGGTGCGCGGGAACACGCAAACGGCGTCAAATTCGTCCAAACATATGCAGAACGCGTTTGGACCGATAATTTGTTGACGCAGCCCGAGTGCCGGTAGTTCTCCGTAGCGTCGCGCCGACATCCCGCCGAAGCACGCGCGATTGCGCAGGCCACAGAGGTGAGGACGATTTTCGGTCCAGCTTCAGTCCAATTTAAGAGGTTGGTTGCACTGCGTGTTTCCGCGTAAGCGACACCAGATGCGGCACTTGTGTGATTTTGCCTGCTTTCTTGCAAAGCAGGTGCTCTCCCAGCTGAGCTACACGCCCACGGACAGCACTCTTAGTTTAATGGATTTTTCGCGGGGGCGACCAGTTGCTTTTTCAGCCAGTGCTCTCGCAAAGCCAGTTACATGGCTTTAGGCGCGGTGACCGTTTCTTCAGTCGCATAGTAATTAATGCGGGGTGACTGCTATGCGGCCGGAGATTTCGCCGCGGCGCATCTGATCGAGGATTTCGTTGATTTGCGCGAGTGGGCGGGCTGCTACTTCACAGCGGATTTTTCCTTCGGCGGCTAATGCGAGGACTTCGCGGAGATCCCCGCGCGTGCCTACCGCGGAGGCTTGGATGCGGACTTCGCGAGCGGCCATCATTATCGGCGGGAAGCAGATGTCTTCGGCGGGCAGGCCTACTACTAGCAACATTCCGGTGGGACGCAGAGCTGCAAAAGCTGAATCGTAGGCGGCTTTTGCGCCCGAGGTGACCATTGCTACGTGGACGCCGCCGCTGCGACGGAATTCTTTGGCGATATCGGTTGTTGCTGCGTTCAGAGTTTTTGCTGCGCCAAGAGTGCGGGCGGTTTCGAGTTTGCTTTCTGAAATATCGACGGCCGTGATTTCGGCGCCGAGTACTTGGGCCAATTGAATCGCCAAGTGGCCGAGGCCTCCTACGCCAAAGATAGCGACGCGCTGGCCTCGCGAGATCTTGGCCTTTTTTAGCGCGCGATGCACGGTTACGCCGGCGCAAAAAAGCGGAGCAGCTTCCAGCGCGGAGAGGCCGGCGGGGATTCGCGTGGCGTGAGGGGCACGCACTTTTAGGAACTCGGCGAAGCCGCCATCTACCGTGACGCCGGTGATGCCTTGCTTCACGCAGAGATTTTCGTTTCCTTCTTTGCAAAATTCACATTCGCCGCAGGACCAGTAAAGCCACGGAACTCCTACGCGGTCGCCGATTTTTAGATCGTGCACGCCGGCGCCCGCTTCGGCGACGCGACCGGCCACTTCATGGCCGAGGATCAGTGGTTTTTTTACGATTCCGGCGAACTGCTTCCAATCGCCTTCGGCTACGTGCAGATCGGAATGGCAGACGCCGCAGGCTTCCACTGCGATCAGCACTTCATCGGCGGCGATCTGCGGGCGCGCAACTTCTTCGATCGCCAGCTGCTTTTTGAATTCGTGCAGGACGGCGGCTTTCATTCGGTGGAGTTTCCTTGCGCGTTTTCGAGCAACCGTCAATTTACACTATTTGTTGCGTGGCGAGGGGTTCCTTGCTATCAACTGAGCCTTTCTGATTTCGGGAGGATGCTATGCTGATTACCCGTCGAGATTTGTTTCGTCAACTTGGAATAGGAGCTGCCGCCACCGCTGCGCTGCCTTCGTTGGCGGAAATTGGATTTGGAGCGGTGCGGCCTTTCCCTGCGGCGAGCGGTTCGACTGGGCCCGTGATTTTGAGCCGCAATGAGAATGCTTACGGGCCTTCTGAAAAAGTGATTGCGGCGATGCGCGAGACGGTGCACGCGGCGAATCGCTACCCGTTGCGCCAGGAGGACGAATTGCTGGAGCGCGTGGCGGCGCTGCACGGCATCAGGGCCGAGCGAATTGTTTTCGGGTGTGGCTCGAGCGAGATTTTAACAACGGCGGTCGCGACGTTCGCAGGGCCGGGGAAGAAAATTATCACTGCGTCCCCTACTTTTGAATTGCCTGGGCATGTGGCGCAGATTGAAGGATCCGAAGTGATCACCGTCCCGCTCGATAGAAGTTTTGCGCACGATCTCAGCGGCATGCTGTCGAAAGCGGACGCTTCTACCGGGCTGGTTTATATTTGCAATCCGAATAATCCGACGGCGAGCCTTACGCCGCGGGCGGAGATTGAAGATTTTCTTCAGAAGCTGCCGCGGACGGCGATGGTTTTGATCGACGAGGCTTATCATCATTTCGTGCCGCGGACGGCGAGTTATGCGTCGTTCATCGATAAGCCGGTGGATGATGACCGCTTGATTGTGGCGCGCACGTTTTCGAAAGTTTATGGACTGGCGGGAATTCGCGTGGGGTATGCGGTGGCTTCGCCGGATGTGGCGCGGAAGCTTGCGTCGCGTTGCGTTCCGGCCAGCGTGAATTTGGCGGCGGCCGTTGCGGCGGTGAGCGCGCTGGAGGATCAGGAGTTTGTTCGGGCGTGCGTGAAAAGCAATGCTGAAAATCGCCAGGACTTTTTCAATCAAGCCAAAGCGCGCAAGCTGGCGATGATCGATTCGAATGCGAATTTCGTGATGATGAACGCGCAACGGCCGGCGCCGCAAGTGATCGAGCATTTCAAAAAAAATGGCGTGCTGATCGGCCGGCCGTTTCCGCCGCTGGATAATCACATTCGCGTCACGCTGGGCAAGCCGGCGGAGATGGCGGAATTTTGGCGGGTTTGGGATCTTGCGCCGGCGCACAAAATGGAAATGTGATTCTTGAGAATTGCTGAATCCGAGTGCTGCGGAATTATAGGCCGCGACTTCTTGCGATCATCATGAAAATTCCGCCAGCAAGCAATACGCCGAACAAGACGAGGTAGATTACGATCGTCCGATAAGTCCACCCTGCGATACTGCGCTTAGAAAGCGAGCTCCAGAGCGAAAGGCCGCAGGCGACGAAGCCGTCCAAGCACCACAATAATAGGACGCTATCGAAAATGGCGTACCTCAGCTGAGGATAACTATATCCATCGCCAGCTTTCTCCCTCGGATATACGAGATATTCCAGGTAGGCGTTCCGGACGGTAACATAAAATAAGAACAACGACACGAAACCAATCGCTGTAGCAGCCATCAACAGCACCCATCGGCGCTCGAGCAGTTGTTGGAACGTCACTCCGGTCAACTTCAATAGCGAAAACGCCCCTGCGCAAATCGCCATAACCGTGCCCACTAACTGTCCGCAAAGATAAACGTCTGAGTCGTCTGGATTGTCCGCTGGCCGAAACAGATGGCAGGTGTACATGCCGAGAAGATCTCCCGCGAATCCCAGCAGGCACGCAATTATTAGGGAAAAGAGAATGGCTCTTACTACGCGATTTCTTTTAGGGCTGGATACCATCGTCGCTGCTCATAGCACAATTGTAGGTTGAAACAACGGCGTGCGAACCTAGCATTCACGGGCGAGTCGTCGTATCGGAAACCACGTCCAAGCAACCGCCGGCAGCGCAATCCGCTTTGGGCGCGGGGCGTTCTCTGGTAGCATTGAAACTCAATTATTCTGCATATTTCACAGTGGAGCTAGCTATGGCAATGGAATGCGATATCTGCGGCAAGAAGCCGAGTTTCGGCAACAACATCAGCCACGCGAATAACGTGACGCGGCGGCGCTGGAACCCCAATCTTCGACGAGTGAAAGCTGTGGTCGATGGCGTGCACAAGCGCGTGCGCGTCTGCACTGCTTGCATCCGCGCCGGCCGCGTCAAGAAGGCCGCCTGATTCCGGCACCTGCGGAGGAATCCTTTTGAATCGACTTGTGACGTTGCTGGCGATGCTCCTTGCTGGCACGCTGGCGGTTTCCTGCAAGCGGCCCGAAGTGGCGCCGGGGGCGGACGTGTGGGCCACGGTGAATGGCAAGGACATCACGCGGCAGGAAGTGGAAAAATATTATCGCAACCGCGTGAATCCTGAAGCGGCTGCGCCTTCGCAGGAAGAATCCCTCTCGCTGAAACTCAGCATCCTCGACGAACTCATCAATAATGAAATTCTGCTGGAGCGCGCCACCAAGCAGGGATTGGTGGCCAGCGACGCAGAGGTGGAAGATAAATTTACCGAAGAGAAGAGCCCTTACACCGAGGATGAATTTCAGAAGAAGCTGAAGGATGCGGGGCTGACCGTTGACGATTTGAAATCGGATTTGCGGCGGCAGCTTACGATTCAAAAATTGGTGAACCGGGAAATTGTGGCGAAGATTTCGATTACCGATCAGGACGTGAAGGATTTTTACGAGAAGAACCGGGCGCAATTCAACGTGGCCGAGCCGCAATACCATATCGCGCAGATTGTGGTGTCGTCGCATCCGGATCCTTCGGTGCATAATCGCAAAAACGATAAAGCTACGAACGACGCCGACGCGGCGCGCAAGATTCAGATGCTCGAGCAGAAATTGAATGCCGGGGCGGATTTCTTTCAGTTGGCTATGGATTATTCGGAAGATACGGCCAGCTCGACGGGCGGCGATCTTGGATTTCATGGCGAGTCGTCTTTCAATCAGTCCGATCCGGCCTTGAAGAAGACGGTGCTTTCGCTGCGGCCCGGGGAAATCAGCCGGCCGATTCCGGTGCGGGCGGGCGGCTACGTGATTTTGAAATTAATTGCCAAGGAATCGGCGGGGCAGCGGGAGCTTTCCGATCCGCAGGTGCAGAATTCGATTCGCGAGACTTTGCGAAATCGCAAGGAACAGCTTTTGCGCGTGGCTTATCTTTCGGCGGCGCGGGATGAGTCGCACGTCGTGAATTATCTGGCGCGGCAGGTTTTGGAATCGGCTGGGAAGTTGCCTGCTGGGGAAACTGCGAAGTAACGTCCTCGTTGTCAATCTGCGAGAACATTTGCTCAATTGATTTTCTTCTTGGGAATTTGCACTTCTATGTGGGTTCGATGTGGGTCCGCGCTCGATTTTTGGTGTTGGTGGAAAATGCGATCGTAAGATGCCGGCAGGGACGCCGGCGCTACTTAGACCACTACCGCTAGCGCGTCGCCTGCGTTGACCGCTTGACCTTCCGCTGCCAATAACTTCTCGATGGTGCCTGCTTTTGGGGATTTTACTTCGTTTTGCATTTTCATGGCTTCTACGACCACGATTCCCTGGCCTGCTGTTACTGCTTCGCCTGCTTTTACTAGGACGCGGATTACTTTTCCGGGCATCGGAGCGGTTACTTGCTGGCGGCCTTCGGCGAGGATTGAGCCTGCGCCTTTGCGGTAGCGGCGCGGGTCGGTGACGCTGGCTGTGAATTCCCGTGCACCGCTTGTGATTCGCAGAGTTTGGCCGAGCGCTTCGATGCGAACTTCGAGAGAGCGGCCGCCGATCAGTATCGAGTAAATCCCATCGGAAAGTTCGGAGATATCTGCATCAACGAGCCGCCCATCGATGCGACATTCGTATCGTTCGCCGGCGCGCGCTATTTCGATCTGTCTCGGCTTATTTCTGCCGGAGCTCGGCGGGCTTGCGATTTCGACTTCGAGCTTCACTCTGCGGGCCTCCTTTCACTGAGAATCTTACGCGTGCGATTCATGGACGCCTCGGCGTGCGGTCGAGTTGATCGTGGCGGGCTTCCGACTTCCATCGCGATTCAGCCGCAGCAGTCATCGCGCTCGAAGGCGGCTTCGCCGCTCCGTTATGCGACGAATGCCATAGAGCTGCGGCGAGCAGCGCAGCATCCTCTTCTACCGAACTGCCGGAGGAGTCTGTGGGATCTTTCTTCTCGCGGCTTAGATACTCGTCTAGCCATTTGGTGTGAATGTCGCCGCGGATGAAATCATTTTCGGCGACTACGCGGCGAAGGAATTCGATGTTGGTGCGAATTCCCAGAAAACTAGTTTCGCCGAGCGCGCGCTCAAGCCGGGCTAGCGCTTCGCGGCGGTCGGCGCCCCAGGCGATCAGCTTCGCGAGCAGCGGATCGTATTCGCTGGGTACACTCCAGCCGGAATATACGCCGCAATCCCAGCGAATACCCGGGCCTGACGGCGCTTCGCAATCCAGAATTTTTCCTGGCGACGGGAAAAATTGATTCTCGGGATCTTCGGCGTAAATGCGGCACTCGATGGCGTGCCCGTGTAGTTCAATTTCGTTTTGCACGAATGGCAGCGGCTCGCCGGCGGCGATGCGGATTTGCAGCTTGACGAGATCGAGAGAAGTTACGAGTTCGGTGACCGGATGCTCGACCTGCAGGCGCGTATTCATTTCCAGAAAATAAAAATTGCGGGCTTCGTCAACCAGGAATTCTAAAGTGCCGGCGTTGGTGTATCCGCCGGCGCGGGCCAGCTTCACGGCTGCGTGGCCCATCATCTGGCGCAGCTCGTGCGTCATCACTGGCGACGGAGCTTCCTCGATCACTTTTTGATAGCGGCGCTGGACGGAACATTCGCGTTCGCCGAGATAGACGATTGCTCCATGGGAATCGGCGAGCACCTGGATTTCGATGTGGCGCGGGCGGGGCAGAAACTTCTCGATGTAGAGGCGGGCGTCGCCGAATGCGTTGAGCGCTTCGGAAGAGGCATCGCGCCAGGCCGCGGGCAGATCGGATTCGCGCTCGACGCGCCGCATTCCTTTGCCGCCACCGCCGGCGATGGCTTTCAGCGCGATGGGGTAGCCGGTTTCTCGCGCGATGCGTTCGGCTATTTCGGGATTTTCTACGGCTTCGAGCGTTCCGGGGACCGTTGGGACTCCGGCTCCGCGCGCGAGATGGCGGGCGGCAGTCTTTGATCCCAATTTTTCCATGGCATCCGGCGACGGGCCGATGAAAATGATGCCTGCTTCGGCGCAGGCGCGGGCGAACGCGGCATTCTCGGCGAGAAAGCCGTAGCCGGGATGAATGGCGTCACAGCCGGAGCGTTTTGCCGCGGCGATTACGTTTTCAATCACGAGGTAGCTTTCGCGCGACGGCGCCGGGCCCACGCGGTAGGCTTCGTCCGCCATACGGACGTGGAGGGAGGCGCGATCCGCGTCGCTATAGATTGCGACACTGGCGATGCCGAGCTCACGGCATGCGCGCACGATGCGCACGGCAATTTCTCCACGATTTGCGATCAGGATTTTTTTGTACATGGGCAAAGAGATGGAATCTTAACACGCGGAGGGCGGTGCGCAGTTGACGCGCGAGCGCATCCGAACGTAGGGCTTACGCCGGCGGCGTACGTTAGTTCTTTGAGGCGGCACAGGTTGGAGATTTCGGATAGACCGCATCGAGCGCGCACCAGAGAGCCTTTAGGGCGCGTTCGCCGGCTGCCAGGATTGGGGCGCCTTCGGATTCTGGTTGTGCGGATAGCCATTCACGCCAGGCGGCGCGGTGGCGGACATCGGCTTCTTCGTGAACCGCGAAGTAACGCAGGGCCGGCTCGTCGGTGATGTTGTAATGCTTTTTCAGGCCGGCGATTTTTTGCGTGGCGATTTCGGGGACTTGCGATTCGTACACGTAAAATGCCGCTACTGCTTGGGCTTTCGAGCCATTTTCGGAAAGCTCGTCGAAGGCATCGAGTAACGCGGCGACTCCGGGTAGCGCTCGTCCTGAATTCAGTTCCGACTCGCGCGCGCCCACCGCGCCGGCAAATTGGCGCCACAATTTCGGATGCGGGCCTGCAGGGTCGAGCTCTTCGGCGAGATTATCATTCACGATTGTTTGCAGCGGGCCATCGGTCCGGCTGGCTAGTTTTTCAAGATTTTCCGGGAAAGCGCGCACGTGTTGGTAATACTGCTCGGCGTAGAGCGCCAGGGCTTCGCGCGAAAGAGTGCCATCCGACCAGGCCTGGTAGAACGGATGCTTCAGCAGATGATATTTCTCGACGAGCCGGTCGAGCTCCACCAAGACAAAATTCAAGTTGCGCTTAGACGCCACGATTGCTCCCCCAAGAATAGTCGGCTAGAAAAACTTGAAGGATGCTACCGCAAGCAAAGACGAAAAGCCA
The DNA here is from genome assembly GCA_963831955.1 of uncultured Acidobacteriota bacterium. GTDB lineage: Bacteria > Acidobacteriota > Terriglobia > Acidiferrales > UBA7541 > Palsa-147. The sequence continues at coordinate 664,028 of CAWHSG010000001.1, forward strand.
GCAAGCGTTTAATAACGGATTCTACAGCGGGATATTTCCATGTTTCTTGCGAGGATTCACATCGCGCTTGTTTTCTAGCGAGCGCAGGGCGGTGATCAGGGTCATGCGCGTGTCGGCGGGCTCGATTACGCCGTCGATATAGCCGCGCTGGGCTGCTATGTAAGGATTGGCGAGGCGCTCGCGGAATTCTTCGATTTTTTCTCGGCGCAGGGCTTCGCGTTCGGCTTCCGGGGCTTTCTCGATTTCGCGCTTGTACACGATATTTACCGCGCCTTCAGGGCCCATTACCGCGATCTCGGCCGTCGGCCAGGCGTAATTGATGTCGGTGCGAATGTGCTTGGAGGCCATCACGCAATAGGCGCCGCCGTAGGCTTTGCGGGTGATTACCGTGATTTTCGGTACGGTGGCTTCGGCGAAAGCGAAGAGCAGCTTGGCGCCGTGCTTGATGATGCCGCCGAATTCCTGTTGCGTGCCGGGGAGAAAGCCGGGGACGTCTTCGAAAGTGATCAGCGGAATATTGAAGGCGTCGCAGAAGCGGACGAAACGGGCGCCTTTTACAGACGCACTGATATCCAGGACGCCTGCGAGGAATGCCGGTTGATTCGCGACTATGCCGACCGACCGCCCATCGAGACGCGCGAAACCCACAACGATATTTTTTGCAAAATGTTCGTGGACTTCGAAGAAATCGGCATCGTCTACGACCGCGTGTATGACGTCCTTGATGTCGTAGGGTTTCATCGGATCTTCCGGCACCAGGGAATTCAGGGCTGGATCGCGGCGATCGGGAGGATCGGACGGAACGCGGCGCGGCGGATCGTCTAAATTATTTGAGGGCAGGAAGCCGATTAGCTCGCGGATCATGGCTAGGCACTCGGCGTCATCACGCGAGACGAAGTGCGCGACGCCGCTTCTTTCATTGTGGGTCATCGCACCGCCCAGCTCTTGCTTGGTGACCTCTTCGTGCGTCACCGTCTTGATCACGTCCGGGCCGGTGACGAACATGTACGAAGTTTCGCGGGTCATGAAAATAAAATCGGTGATGGCGGGAGAATAGACCGCGCCGCCCGCGCAGGGACCCATGATGGCGCTGATTTGCGGAATCACTCCGCTAGCCAGCGTGTTCCGCAGGAAAATCTCCGCATAGCCCGCAAGCGACATCACGCCCTCTTGAATGCGCGCGCCGCCGGAATCATTCAGGCCGATCACCGGGGCGCCCACGCGCATCGCCTGATCCATGATTTTGGTGATTTTTTGCGCGTTGGCTTCCGAGAGCGAGCCACCGAAGACGGTGAAATCCTGAGCGAAGGCGTACACCAGTCGGCCATCGATGCGGCCGAAGCCGGTGATGAATCCGTCGCCCGACGGCTTTTGCTTTTCCATGCCGAAATCGTCGCAGTGATGAGTTACGAATTTGTCGAGCTCTTCGAAGCTGCCTTCATCGAGCAGCAACTCGATTCGCTCGCGGGCGCTTAGTTTGCCTTCTTTGTGCTGGCGCTCGCGGCGTTCGGAGCCGCCGCCCGCTTCGGCTTCGGCGTTGCGGCGGCGCAATTCTTCGAGATGGTCGTGGCGCTTTGTTGGATTGGTCATAAGGTCGATCGTTCGCGCGTAAACACGAAGGCGTAGCGTGCCACATGGCGCGGTTGGCAGCAAGCGTCCAGCGCGCCGTTGGCGGACGCGGGCCCGGCATAAAGCGCGGGGCCTACAGTCGTTTGCCGGGCTTGCCCGGGTTCGATTTCAAACTCGATGCCAATTATTTAAACGGGTATACTTTCTGTGCCTCCATGCTCGCGTCGCGCGTGGAGGGTCCCCTCCGAAGGAGTTTCTCAATGTTGAAGGTGAACCATGCGCTGGTGCTTTTGTGTGCAGGGGCTGTGTGCCTGCTTGTAGCCGGTTGCGGAGGGAGCAGTGTTGCGGGAAACCTGGGCGGCGAAACACCTATTCTGGCGCTTTCGAAATCCACTCTCACGTTTGCCGGAATTGAAGGCAGCACCGTCAATCCGGCGCCGGCCTCCGTCGATGTGACGAACACGGGCACGGGAGCGCTCAGCTTTATCACCACGAGCGATTCGCCGTGGCTATCGGTTACACCGACAAGTGGCATCGCACCGCAAACATTACAGGTTACGGCGACGATCGGAACCCTCTCGGCCAGCACTTACACGGGCCACGTTTCGGTGACCGCGTCGGGCGCGCAAGGATCGCCTGCGACGGTCACCATAACGTTCACGGTGAGCGCGCCGACTGCTTCGACATCGCCTTTCTGGCAGGAGTGGGGCGCGAATCCGCAGCATACGGGCATGGTTCCGGTCGCCGGCCAAAATCTCACCAGCATCCTCGCCAATGTCGTTTACGATCCATTCGTGGACCAAGAAAAAGCGGAGAACACCTACATCTTTGGCGAAGCGGCTTTGACCGTTCACGAGCAGGCGCCTATCACTGATGGCAGCGACGTATATATGGTGATGAAATCGGGCAGCTACGATTCCTGCAATCCTGTGGGCGATTGGGTTAACGGGACGGCCTGCGGCCCGAATGCGTGGAACACCATGATTTGGAACGAAGCGCGGTTTGCCTGGATAAATGGGCAATTCGTTCAGGTCTGGATTTTTGCGAGCGATTGGAAACCCGAGCCCAATGCATCCGATATCAATGCCGGACGTCCGGGATTGGAAGGTTGGGAGCCGGTTTTTCATCCGGTGGACGTGACGAATTTCCTTTATGTCCCCGGAGCGGCGGGCACGGTGTGGAGGGTGAATAAGACGACCGGCATGACCGCCTCGCATATCAATCCGTTCAGTGGAAACGGGAACTTGACGGCTGCGAACACTTTTGTCTCCAGCCCGCTAAGCGTGGATTCCAGCGGCAACATTTATTACAACGTGATCGAGCTGAATACGAATGGCAATCCCTGGAACGTCAATGACGTGGCCAATTCGTGGCTGGTCAAAATTGCGCCGGATGATTCGTCGATCACCGCGACGTACGCTTCGCTGGTGCCCGGCGCGCCGGCGGGAAATTCGATGAATTGTCCTGGGACTTTCTTTGACGATCCGAGCAATCCGCCATTTCCCTGGCCGCCGGGTCCGGCCGCGGTTGCTCCGGCATTTCCGGGGCCGTGCGGCTCGCAGCGGCCGGGGGTGAATATTGCGCCCGCGATTGGAACGGATGGAACGATTTACACGGCGAGCCGGGCGCACTTTGATTCGTCGGTGGCTTACATGATCGCGGTGAATCCGGATTTGTCGCCGGCTTGGCAGGCTTCGCTGCAGGACCGGCTGAACGATGGCTGCGGCGTGCTGCTGCCCATCGCGGCGCCTGGCGTGACGAACGAGCCGAATTCCTGCCTGAATGGGACGACGGTGGGCGTCGATCCGACAACGAACGCTCCCGGCTCGGGCATGATCCCCGATCTGGCGTCGTCGTCGCCGACGGTGCTGCCGGATGGATCGATCGTTTTCGGCGCGCTGGATAATTACAATTTTTCACGCGGGCATCTGTTTCGTTTCGATTCACAGGGAAATTATGTGGGCGCGTTCGGATTCGGCTGGGATTCGACTCCGGGAATTTACTCGCAAGGGAACACGTTCTCGGTGGTGATCAAAGACAATCATTACCCTTCGAGTGCTTACTGCAATTCGAGCAGCCCGGTTTGTACTCCTACGCCGCCGGGGCCTTATTACATCACGCAGTTGGACGCGGATTTCAATGTCGAGTGGTCGTTCCAGAGCACCACGATCGATTCAGAGCATCCAAATGGTTATGAGTGGTGCATCAATATGCCGGCGATTGATATGGACGGGAATGTTTACGTGAACAGCGAGGATGGCAACGCGTACGAGTTGCCGCAAGGGAACTCCGGAGTGTTTACGACTGCCACCGGCAAGATATTTTTGAATAGTGCGATTGGCGCGGCGTACACGCCGATTTCGGTGGGGCCCGACGGGACGATTTATACTCAGAACAATGGGCAATTATTTGTGATCGGAAATTAGTGATTGGCACTACCAGGGCGCGGCCCGGAGAGTTTGCGCGCGCGAACCCCGCGCGGAAGTGCGGTCCGCCTAGGTGGAGGGCACCCAAAACCCGAGACCCGGCGATCTAGTGCAGACCGTTCCAATCGTCGGCGATTAAGATGGAGTTGCTTGGATTTGACGGATCGTACTTCACGCTGGCAGCTTGTCCTACCACCGCATGGCCCAGGCAGGCGCGCTCTTCCATTCCGGTGATATCTTGTGCGGTTTCGTAGGTTACGCCCGAAATCGAATACGTGTAATAGAGAAGGCGCGTGTCGGGTGCGTCCCCGGTTCCATTTCCAGCAGGCTTGCGTTTCGCGGACCGCTTCGGCGTCTCCGGCTTTGCGTCGGTGGTTTTGTCCACGATTTCCAAAATCTGTCCTTCCACGATGCGGCCGATTTTATTGAGATAGAGCCGGCGCTGGCGCTCGACTTCGAACGGATCCGTGTCGCGCTTCCGAAAAAGAAAATAGGCCGCGACGAGGGCTGCAAGCGCGGCTCCCGCATAAGGAAGGTAATGCCGCCAATCCGCGAGCAGCAGCTTCACCGACGGCTCCCGCGCAAAATTGGTTGGCGTTCGGTTGCGTAGTTATCGACCAATTGTCGAATGACTTTCACTCTCACGTCCGTCTCTGGAAGGGCTTGGATTCCGATTTGTGTTTCCGAATTGCGCCGCCGCGCGACCCTCGCGCAGCATTGCCGCCGGCTCGCGTTCACTCTTCTCGCGCGACTACGGGATTTCGCAGCGTCCCAATCCCGCTGACACTCACCTCGACCGTATCGCCGGCCGCGAGCGCCCCGACCCCCGGAGGAGTTCCCGTAGCGATCACGTCGCCGGGAACCAGCGTCATCACTTGCGCTATCCAACGAATTATAGCATCGGTGGAAAAGAGCATCTGGCTGGTGTGTCCGAACTGCTTGCGTTGTCCGTTAACATGCGTTTCGACAGTGGCGGAAGCGGCGTTCCAGCTGGTCTCGATGAACGGGCCGATGGGGCAGAACGTGTCGAAGCTCTTGCCGCGCGTGAATTGAACGTCGCGGACTTGGAGATCACGGGCGGTGACGTCGTTCAGGCAAGTGTAGCCGAGAACGTAGCGGCGCAAATCGTCCCCGGCGGCGGGCATAAAGCATGTTTCGCCGATGACGATGGCGAATTCGCCTTCGTAATCCACGCGCTGCGAGATAGATGGAATCAGAATGGGTTCGTCCGGCCCGATAACGGAGCTCGGCGGCTTCAGAAAAATCAGCGGCTCCTTCGGCACTTCGTTGCCGAGCTCAGCAGCGTGCTCGGCATAGTTCCGTCCGACGCATACAATTTTGGAGGGCGCGGCTGGAACGACAAGACGAATCTCCGCGAGCGGCCAATTGCTGCCCGTGAACTCGGACGCGCCAAAAAGGCTCTTGATTTCGCGGACTTCGCCGCCCTCGATCACGCCGGCGCGGGCTTCAGGGTGCGACTTTTTTTCGCTGCGGCTGAGATTTGCGGAGGAGAACTCGAGAGGCTGAAAGCGGCAAAGCTTCATTGCGGGCGAGTGGGCACCTCAGCCGCACGCGGCGCGGGCACCGGCACTGCCACCGGATAGCTGTGCCGCAGCATCGCAACAATCGTGGTCATAATCCAAGCGATCACCGCTGCTACGCCGTAAACGATCGCGCCCATCACCAGGAGTTTGAAGGGCGTCTTGGCCAAACGATTTTCCAGATTTTCAAAATACATGTTTGCGGAAGCGTAAGCCACGCATAGGAGAACCCAACCCGTCAATCCGGATGTGAATATCCGGCCGGGCGAGCGCACAAATCGCAGCACCGGAATCGACATAATGAAGCCGAACGCTCCGAGAGCAATCCAATTCCGGAAAAATGCCACGTGATCGAGACTTGGCGTGCGGTTGGCTGCGAATAGCCACCCGAACATCACGAAGGAAAGCAAAATGCCGGTGATCACGCCGTAGAAAAACGCGGGGTGGTGAATCGCGCTTCCAAGGCTGCCGGGTTGATGGTGTGTGACGCTCATGGCTGTGAATTCCCGCCTGGCTCGCCTGCCGCCGGGACGTCTATAGATGCCGGTTCGCTGGCTGGACTTTCGTTGCCAGCTCGATCCACTGCCTTAACGGTGTAGGAATACGAGGTCCCCGGCTGAATACTCATATCACGATATGAAGGCGTGAGCAACGGCCGGGGGTTCAATTTAAGGGCAGTGCCGTTACCCTGTTCCTTTCGGTAGATATCGTAGCCTGCTAGGTCAGTCTCCGGGCTGATCGACCAGGAGATTTCAAGATGCGCGGGGACGCCGGTGGCCGCGGGAACGTAAACGATCACGATGCCCTGTGGCGCGGAGGGCGGGAAGATGTCTTTCGGCGTTACGGTGAGGAGATTGGAGTCGTCGGACCCAACCCAGGTGGATCCGAATTTTGCCACGGTGCGCACGGAATAAATGTAAGTTCGATCGAAGGCGAAGTTTGTGTCTTCGTAAGTCGTCACGGTCAGCGGCAGCTCTGCTATTTGTTCTAGATGCGGCGCTGGTTGATTTTCGTTGCCGGCTTGGGCTTGCGATGCGGCGGCGTTCGCGGGCACCTCGGCGCGGAAGATGCGATAGTGCGCATCGGATGGAACTTGTGCGGACTCGGCGCTACCGGCGGGAGGCGCTGCCGGTAACGCGACGCCCCAGCCGGAGAGAATGATAGCGTCGTGCGTAATTTTGGCTGAAATATTTGCCGGCGGGAATGGCTCGTAGAGATGCAGCGAGGCGGAATTTGAATCCGCCGAGACTTTTTTCTCGTTCACTCGCGTACGAATCATAAAAACGGTTTGCTCGCCGGGGGGCTGGGCGACGCTGGCAGCCTTCAGCTCGAATGGAAATTCGACGTGGCCTGAATCTGCGTAGTGGCCGACCGTGGCGGACGGAATCGTTACCGCCAGATCGCGCTGCGAAAATGCCGGCACTGCCGCGAGCTTCGCGCCTGCGGGAACGACTTGACGGTAGATCTCAATTGATAAATCGGCCGGGAGCGGCTTCGAGTCCGTGGTTTTCTTCGGGAGCGTGAACGAAAGGATAACGCGGTGGCCTTGCTGCAGGGCAGAGAGGTCGGTGACGGCAGTTGGGGTTGGCGCGTGGCGGGCAGTCGGCTCGCTCGGCGCGGCGCATCCGGTTGCGGCAGAGGCGGCCAGGAAAATCGAAAAGAGAAAATGGAAAATGGGACGCGCGGCTGGATTTCCGCCCAGGGGAAGAATGGCGGCGGCTTCCCCTTTTCTATTTTCCATTTTCTATTTTCGGCTCTAAAGGATGTAGCGGCTCAAATCCTGGTTCTTGACGATGTCCACCAGCTGCTTCTGCACGAACCCCGCGTCGATCTTGATGTTTTTCTTTTTCAGCTCGGGAGCATCGAAGGAAATTTCCTCAAGAACTTTTTCGAGGATGGTGTGCAGGCGTCGCGCGCCGATATTCTCGGTTTGCTCGTTGACCAAGGCGGCGAAGCGGGCGATCGCGGCGACGCCATCCTCGCTGAAGGTGAGTTTCATCCCTTCCGTTTCGAGCAGCGCGATGGATTGCTTGATCAGCGCGTTCTTCGGCTCGGTGAGGATTCGCACGAAATCGGCTTCGCTGAGCGAACTGAGCTCGACGCGGATCGGAAACCGCCCTTGCAGCTCGGGAATCAGATCGGAGGGCTTGGTGGTGTGAAACGCGCCCGCGGCTATAAATAAAATGTGATCGGTACGAACCATGCCGTAGCGCGTGTTTACCGTGGTACCCTCCACGATCGGCAGGATGTCGCGCTGCACGCCTTCGCGCGACACGTCCGGACCGTGGCCCGATTCGCGGCCGGCGATCTTGTCGATTTCGTCGATGAAGAGGATGCCCATTTGCTCGACGCGCTCGACGGCGATGCGGGTGACGTGGTCCATATCCACGAGGCGATTTTCTTCTTCCTGGATCAGGTAATCGAAGGCTTCGGCTACCGTCATCTTGCGCTTCTTTTTTTGCTGGCCGAAAAAGCCGGAGAGCATGTCCTTGACGTTTATGTCCATCTCTTCGATACCCTGATTGGTGACGATTTCGAAGGAGGGCATGGCGCGCTCGCGGACTTCCACTTCCACCATGCGTTGATCGAGCTTGCCTTCGCGGAGTTGGGCGCGGAGTTTGTCGCGCGTGCGCTGAGTTTGCTCGCGGTGCGAAGTATCGGCGGGTGAGCCCGGCACTTCGCCTGATGGAGGCGCAGGAGGCAGCAGTAAATCGAGCAGGCGCTCTTCGGCGGATTGCTCGGCGCGCTCGGCTACTTCGTCGAGCTTTTCTTCGCGGACCATGTCTATTCCGGTTTCGACGAGATCGCGGACCATCGATTCCACGTCGCGGCCCACGTAGCCGACTTCGGTATATTTCGAAGCTTCCACTTTCACGAATGGGCAGCCAGCCAGACGCGCCAGGCGGCGCGCGATTTCGGTTTTGCCCACGCCTGTCGGACCGATCATTAGAATATTCTTCGGCAGGACATCTTCCGCCATTTCGGGCTGCAATTTCTGGCGGCGCACGCGATTGCGCAACGCCACAGCTACGGCTCGCTTGGCGGCGTTTTGGCCGACGATATATTTATCGAGCTCGGCGACGATTTCGCGCGGCGTCAGCTCATCGAACGACGGCAGAGGCTCCGGCGCCGGCGCTTGTGCTTCCCCCGATAGGTAAATCACCATGTCTTTCTCCGGTTTGCCCGTCACAGTTCTTCGCCCCTCATAGATCTCCGCCCTTTATAACTCTTCAACGGAAAAGTTGGCGTTGGTGAAAATGCAAATGTCGCTGGCGATGCGCATAGCTTCCTGCGCGATCTCCTTGGCTCCGAGTTTCGAATGTTTCAGCAAAGCGCGCGCCGCAGCAAGAGCGTAAGGGCCGCCGGAGCCGATGGCGCAGAGACCGTCATCAGGCTCGATCACGTCGCCATTGCCCGAGAGCAGGAACGTGGCTTTCGCGTCGGCGACGATAAGCAGCGCCTCGAGATGGCGCAGCGAGCGATCCGTCCGCCATTCCTTCGCGAGCTCGACGGCCGCGCGGGCCAGATTGCCGTGAAATTCCTGCAGCTTGTTCTCGAAGCGCGTGAAAAGCGACAGCGCGTCGCCAGTGCTGCCGGCAAATCCGGCGATAATTTTGTCATTGAAGAGCCGCCGCGTCTTTTTCGCATTGTGCTTCACCACGCCTTCGCCCATGGTGACCTGTCCATCGCCGGCAACCACAACTTTGTTGTCGCGGCGAACGCAAAGAATGGTGGTTCCGTGAAGGCGCACGTTCGTTGGATGCGCGGCCGGCGCCGGAGAGACACTCATTCGGACGCGGCGAAGCGGTTCGGGCTGAGTGCCGCGCCTCAGTGAGTTTCGTTGGCTCATGTGCATCCGAAGATTATACCGCGCAGCCTCGGCGGGGCAAAAATGGTGCGTGGCTGTGGTGAGGCGAATCAGGCGAGCGCGGATAAACGGCTGGAGCTCTCCAAACAACTCCGACGGAATTGCTAGCGGCGGTTTTGCAGCCAAATGCTGATGATCGAGGCCGAGCTCAGCATCGCGATCACGATCACCCGCGCCATGGCTGGCAATTGCTCGCCGTACGGGTCGCTCGTCAACGCTGAACCCGCATACATGGCAATGGCGCAAAGCGTAAAACCGACGTAGAGCGCGCTAACCCGGGGCAGCCAGCGCCTCCGGCGGACGGAAACTCGAATACGGCGATGTTCATTCATGGTCGCGGCAGAGTATTGGCGTTCACGCCCGACCGCAATCCGTATGATTACGGCGGGAATGTTTGGGATTGAAATCCGGCGCCTAACGCGCCTAGCGGCCAAGCTTTACCAAATCGTTGTAATCGCTCGCGAGTTTCGAATGCTCCGTTCCTTTGTTACTAACGGGACGCCTTCAGCTAGGGCGGTTGCGCCGATTAGGCAATCGCATGGATCTTTCGAATAACTCAAGGGCAGCTGATTCGCCAGGACGGCGACCTCCGGCGTGATCGGACGGATGGAGGTTCGCGAGGTTATTTCTCCTACGAACGCCTCGACTGTTCCATTGATTTGCACCCGGTGATGAGCGGCCAGCCAGGCTAGTTCCCACAGCGTGATGGCTGAGATGGCTATGCCACCTTCGAATGGAGCGCGACGGATAGCTTCTGTGGCGTTCGGCGAAAGCTTTTCCGGGTCGTTGGCCAGCCAGATTAAAACATGCGTATCGAGGAGAATCACTTTCTGGTGACCTTCCAGTTTTTGAGCGGAACGAGCGGTGACTCGATGTCTCCCACCACTTTAAATTTCCCTGCCATGAAACCGAAGAGATCGTCTTCGCCCGCCTGAATGGGCACAACTTTCACCACTGGAGTCCCTCTCTTGGTGACGATCACGGGTTCGCCGGTAGATTGGACGTTGTCCATGATTGCCAGGCAACGGGCTTTGAAGACGCTGGCGCGAATCTCTCTCAAGGTCATCTCCTAGTGTTCATGGTCATTATAACATGACCAGTATAAAATGAAAGGCCGAGGAGTTGGTGAAAGAGGTGCCACGAGCTTCGTAGGCGGCTTTGACGGTTCTAGCGGACTGGCGAGACGCCTATCGGCCGCGTCGGTGCCGGATCCTGTATGGTGATTAACGTTGCGTGGAAAACATTGTTGGCGATAGTGCTTCCGGTTGAGCCGGAGATCTTCAGCACACCGATGGATGCATCGGTGATGTCGTTGCCGGTGGCTCGATTTCCGTTGCCCTCGATATAGATGGCGGCTTGATCGGCATGAGTAAGAGTGTTACGCACCGAAGAATTATCGTTGCCCACCAACGCGACGCCGATGAGCGCGACCGAGTTCGATACCGTGTTCGACGCGACGACGGAGTTATTCCCGCCGATGAAAACGCCGACCTGATTCGTGGCTAGCGAATTGTTCCTAACGGCAACGCCATCGGACTGAAAGACCAGAATCCCAGTCGCGTTCGTCGGGCATGACGCAGACGACGAACAAACAGAATATATGTTATCGCTGACGGTGTTATTCGTAATCTTGCCTGCGGCGCCGAAACCGATCTGGATTCCGTTCTGCGCAATGTTTGGCGTCGGGCCGATACCGCTCACCACGTTTCCGTCAACGGAAAGCTGCGTGCCCTGCTCGTTCCCGGTGATGCCGTTCTTCTGATAATCCCAGACGCTGTTGTCACTGATCGTTACGTCCGAAGCCAAACCGCTGCCGGTCTCGACGTCAATGCCGTCGCCGCTCTGGCAGCCAGGGAGAGCCGAACCAAGGTTCATGTGGCGCACGGCGTTGTGACGAACATGGCCGGACGAGTTCTCATACTCGATGCCGATCAATTGCGGAGAGCACCTGGTGAGGCCGTTGTTCGAGCCGTCAACTATGAAGCCATCGATATCCACACCCTGAACGCCTTGCACTACGAAAATGGCGGCAATCGAATCGCCGCCCGATGCGCCGGTCGAGTTTTGCGTCATGCCGCTGGGAATCACTACGACGCCGTTATCCGCGCGGAGCGTGAGCGGCGTGGTGATGGTAACTTGCTCGGGATAGGTCCCCGCGCAAACGCGAATCACGTCGCCGGAGATCGCGGCATTCACGGCGGACTGAATGGTGGTGAACTGCGCAGTGGGACACTGCACTTTATCGTCGTCCACCAGGATGTTGGCGCTGGCGTTCGAGATCTGCGAGAAAGCGGGGCGTGAGGCGGAGAAAAATACAAACAGTGAAATGGGCAGCACGAACAGAACTTTTCGCATGGAACTCCCCCTCGAGGACGCGATTTCCTGGCTTTTGCAGGATGAATTGTGAGGGCGAGGGCCTCGACGCGCCAAAGTATACCAACCCGCGAGACTTAGGGAATAGTACGCGGGTACAGCTGTGCTTTTCGGCTGTTTATTCGTAGCGGAGCACCACCATGGGATCCACTTTTGTGGCGCGGCGGGCTGGGATGTAGCACGCGGCGGCGGCTGTGGCGGTTAGGATGATTGCGGCGGCGGTGAAGGCTAGCGGATTTGAGGCGCTGGTGTTGAAGAGCAACGCGGTAATCAGGCGCGTGAGTGCTAGCGATGCGGCCAGGCCTATTCCTATTCCGATCAGAGTCATGCTGATCCCTCGACGCACTACCAGCTTTAGGATGTCGGTGGGATTTGCGCCCAGCGACATGCGGATGCCGATTTCTCGCGTCCTTGCCGCCACGGTGTAGGCCATTACGCCGTAGACTCCAATGGCTGCCAGGAGCAGCGCGAAGGCCGCGAAGACGGCTACGAATTCTGAGAGGACTCGCGGCTGGGCTACAGATTGGGCGACGATGGTGTCCATGCTGGCGATATTGGAGATGGGCAGAGTGGAATCTTGCTCCGCTAATTTGGCGCGGACGGCGGCTGCCAACGATTCGGGATTCGCCGGCGAGTGAACGATGAGCGTGGCGCTCGCAGCAGGACTCTGATCGAGCGGCAGGTACATTTCTTCGACGCTGGCGACGTCGAGCGCGGTGAATTTCACGTCGGCCACTACGCCCACTACTTCGCGCTGAATCATGTCGCGGGAATTGGCGATGTGTTTGCCAAGGGGATTTTGGTTGGGCCAGTAGCGCTCGGCGATGGTTTGATTGACTACGGCTACTGGCGGAGAAGAATCGGTGTCGCGATCGGTGAAGACGCGGCCTTGCAGGAGCGGCGTGCGCATGGTGTCGAAATAGCCGGGGCTGACTTGGCGCATCGCCGTGAGCGGATCTTTGCCGATGCCCTGACAGACGGCACCCTCAGTGCAAAAATAAACAAAGCGACCGCCGCCCGAAAGTGGCAGATAGCTTGTGAAGGCGGCGGAGTCAACGCCCGGAACGGTTTTTACGCGCTCGAGAAGCTGGCGATAGAACCGTATTTGCGTATCCGGCTGAGCGTAGTGATTCGTCGGGAGAGTTACGGCAAACGTCATCACATTCGCGGGCGAGAAGCCCGGATTTACGCTCATTAACTTCGAAAAACTCTGCATGAGGAGCCCGGCGCCACTCATCAGGATCAGCGCGACGGCCATTTCCGCGACAACCAGCAAGCCTCGCAATTTCCCGCGACGGCTGCCATCGCTTGAGCCGCGCGTTCCTTCCTTCAGCATTTCGTGAAGATTGCCCGACGAAGATTGCAGTCCGGGTATCAGCCCGAAAAAGATTCCGGTGAGTACACTGAGCGCGACGGAGAAAAGCAGCACCGCAACGTTGAGTCGCGTATCGGCCAATCTCGGCACGGAGCCTGGGCTAAACGCGCGCATCGCGGGAAGCATCGCCGCAGCCAGCGCCACGCCGATCGCGCCGCCTACGAGAGACAGCAACAGGCTCTCGCTGAGGAGCTGGCGAACAAGCCGTCCAGCGGAGGCGCCGAGCGCTTTGCGGAGAGCCATTTCCCGCTGGCGCGACGTGGCGCGCGCGAGCAGCAAGTTAGCCACATTGGCGCAAGCGATTAGCAGGATGAATCCGACCGCCGCGAGCAACACGGCAAATGCCGGACGCAGCGGGCCCACCACGCTTTCCGCAAGTGGGATGGCTGAAATGCCGAATTTTTCCGAGTCCACGAAACCCTTGGATTGGCGGTAGCGGGCATCGATGGTGTCGAGCTCGGCCCTCGCCGAGGCCAGCGACTCACCGGGGCGCAACCGCGCTATCAGGTTCAAGTAACCTGCGCCGCTTCGAACCATCTCCGGCCGCAGGAACGCCGGATCGGATACCCCCGGCATCCAGATGTCCGGCTCGGGATACTGCAACGGGAAATGAAATCTGGACGGAAGAATGCCGACAAGGGTGACGGAGCGTCCATCGATGTTCATGGCGCGTCCGAGCGCGCGCGGATCGGCGCCGAAGTGGCTGTGCCAGAAGCCGTCGGAAATGATGGCTACGTCGGCGGCACCTGGGGCTTCTTCCGCGGGAAGAAAATCGCGGCCGAGATGGGGAGAAACGCCAAGGACATGGAAGAAACTTTGTGAGACGCGGTTGCCAGCGATCGCTTCGGGCTCGCGTTCGGTGACCAGGTTCAAGGTTGCAGAGTAGAACGCGGCGCTCGCTTCGAGGGAACGGCTTTGCTCCTGGATTTGCGAGAATTTCGTGAAAGACACGGGGATTCCGCTGGCGCCGGTTTGGCGCGAGGCGGAAGAAATGTATAGAAGTTGCGCGGGATTTCTGAAGGGCAGCGGCTTGAGAAGAACGGCGTGGACCACGCTGAAGATGGCGGAATTGGCGCCGATACCGAGCGCGAGCGTCAGGACGGCGACGAGAGTGAAGGCGGGATTTTTGCGCAACATGCGGAGGGCAAATTTAACGTCTTGCAGAATTGTGGAGATGGGGCACCTCCGCGCGCATTCGCGTGCCAGTCTACTGTATTAGACATGCTTGTGCGCGACGGGTGAGCGGCCAAAATGGTTGCAACGTGAAGGTTTGACGACTGCGAGGCACTGGATTGGCATACGTCGTGCAATCTGTCAGAGCAAGGTGGGGTGGCACAAAGACGCCGGCAGGCTGCCTGCGCTACGGAAGAACCGGCAACCGCGGCGTGCCGCTACTCTACGCGGACTGGGATTGAATATTGTAGCGATGGGTTACGGACCGTGATCGTTGTTTTTCCGGGGCTCACGGCCGTAACGATTCCACTGGGGTTTACTGTGGCGACGCGCGGATTCGCGGACTCAAAACTTGTCCTGGTAGATTTCGTTAGCTCGTCGCTGGAGCCATCGGCGAATGCGCCTAGCACGCGCACGGGGATTTGATCGCCGATGTGGGTGAAGTGCAGCAGCGCGGGCTCAGCCCAAATTCTGGTTGGCTCGGGCTTTTCCACATCGAGCGTCAGGGCTTCGGACTCCACGTCGCCCCCGGAAGTTCTCCCGATGGCGGTGACGCGGTAAATTCCCGGCTGAATTTCGGTGGGAATCTTTAGCGTAAATTGCATCGGCCGGCCTTCACCGAGACCGCGGCCAATGATTCCTGGTGCGGCGCCGGAGAGCACCATGCCGACGCCGAGCGGATGCTGTCCGATCAACGCGAATTTCTCGACGGAATAATCGGCGGAGACACTGATCGTGACGGTGTCGCCTGGGCGCACCATGGTGCCGGGGCTGGGCGAATTGATGCGCAGGAGATCTTGCTGCGCGCTGCCGGGTGCGGCGATGAAGGCAATCGCCGCCAACGAAATTAGTGTGCTGCTCAACCACCGCGCGATTTGATTTGTCCGCATTGTATTCGTCCTCCGTGCGCTCGCCGCCGTTCATTCACCTCGCGGCTTTATCGGCAGACTGCATCTCTCTAATGAAAATCTGTGCCCGTCGGGGCTTCGTTCAATAAATTGATGACCTCGGTGGAAATAGTGGACGCGGGATCGAGCACGGACGGCCCGTCGAAGTCGAGAGTCTCGAGCGCCGCAGTGTGAATCACGCCGGAATATTGCAGGCCGGTGAGATTGTTCAGCGCGCTATCGAGCGGGACGATGGTGTCGTTGGCCTGACCGTAGATCGAATTCCATTTCGAGGCGGTGAGGTCGCTGGCCAGAGGATTGCCGGAGCAGAGCAGGCGCAGCGCTTCGGCATCGCAGAAAATGCAGCTCAGTCCTTTCAGATTGGCCGAGGTGGTGGTGCCGGCGATGTACGCCGTGTGGAAAGGCTGAGTCGGCTTCAGCGCCGCAAGGGCAGCGCTTAAGCTGCTGCCGGTGCCGCTGCCTTCGAGGTCGTACACCGCTCCGTCCGTGGTCGTGCCCGAGAAAGTGATGGACTGTAGCGCGATATCGCCATCGGATGCGAGAACATTTCTGGCGCAAGTGTTGTTGCTTGCCAGCAGATCGGCTGCGACGGGCGTGCCCAGGTGCGGAGTGGCGATGGTGATTAGCTTGTTGATGGGCCCGGCGCCGAACGTACCCGGGCTGAGGAAACTCGAAAGCAGATTCGCGGTGCGCGAGATGTCGCCGCCCATGCTGTGCGCCACGATGTCCGCTTTCACTGCTGCCACGTTGGCGCTGGTGCGATACGCAGCGATGAAATTGTTGATCTGCGTGAGCACGCCGGGAGCGTTATAGGCGAAGCCGAGGGAATTGGCTTCGATCGAGGAATCCACGCTGCTCGAGAACGACGGCGTGGTACTGGTGACGCCGGTGATGGTGTTGGCGTAAACAGCGCGGCTCACATTGAAATTTGTATCGGTAATGAGCGGCGTGAAATTGTTGAAGCTCGAAGCGTTGCCCCAAAGGCCGTGCACCAGAACAACCGGCGGCCTTGCGACAGTGACGGCAGTCTTCGTCACTGTGCCCCCCGCCGGCGTCACCTGCAGGGTCACCGTTCGCGTGGTCAGCGAATTATCGGCGGTTCCACGCGAGAAATTCACCGGCGCGCGATAAATAACGAAGGCTTCCGGACCCGGCGTAGTGGAAACGGCGGGCACGGTGAGCGTACTTGTTAAAGTGCTGCCACCCAGCGCAGTCAGCCCGCCATCATTTGCTACGGATGTGCTCTGCGCACCTTGATCGTTGATCACCGCAACCGCAATACTCTGGCTGACGGTGGAAGCGGGAATTCGCAGAATCACTTGAGTGGTTCCGTCGGCGGCCGCGCCGGCAACCAGGCCGGTGGTTGCAGCGGCAATCGAGGAAGTGTTCGTGGTCACCGCCGAGCCGTTCAGCAGATTTGCGACCACGGGATCAATCAGCGCCGGAGTCGCGGCAGGAGCAAAGGTGACCGCCTCGATGGCCATCTCGAAATCGGAGGCGTCATTCAAAAGAGTGACCTGGCGGATATTGCTGAACGGCAGCGAGACAGTGCCTGATCCGGCGCCGAATTGGTCGGGCAGCGAGACTTCGTGCAAGCTGCCCTGATCGTCTTCAGTTACGTAGCGGACTTCAATGCTCTGCTGGCTCAGATAGGAGATCTGCACGTTGGCGACGCGCCCGTTGAAATGAATCGAGATTTCGGGGCGGCATCCGGCACACTCGTGCGAGGTGGCATAAACGGACTCGTGCACATTGCCGCCCAGTGTGGCGCCGCGCAAAACTTCGCCGCCGGAAATGGCGCCCGAAAGCGCGCGGACGACGGGCTGCGCCGCGTCGAAGCGGCTCGGCCCGGCGAAGTCGTCAAAATCGATGCGGTGATTTTGCGCGAAGAGCGGGCTGGCGAAAAGGGCGACGGCGGCGATGCAGAGGAAGGAGTGAATGCGCATCGTGTACTCCTTGTTGAAGGAATTTCAGGAAACGGTCCAATTTCTACCGCGTTCTGAGCCGGGAGGATACTCCGTTCTTACTTACCCGTCAATCGTCTCCGTAAGGACACAATCGAAACAGCGATATCGTTAAAAGGGCAGACGGAAGTTGCACTCGTAGCGGCGGGCTTCAGCCCGGCACGGACGCCAGAGACGCAGCGGGTGCCAATGGAATCCGCGGACTTATGCTCGATTTTGCTTGTGGCACGATCGTGCATGAAGAGGCCCGGCGGAAGACCGGGCCCTACGGGAAGAAAACCAACTTGCTCGATCAATTTGAGCTGCTGCTGGAACTGCTGCTACTGCCGCTCTTCTCTTTGTCGTCGTTCTTTTGCTCGTCGCGATCCGATTGCTCTTGCTTCTCTTTCTGCTTTTCCTGCTTCTTAATCGTCTTCTTGCCTACTTGAGCCCAGCGCTCGTCGAGCGATTCCTTGGTGAAGAAAGAATCTGCGGGGTTGGTGTTGAATTTACATTCCTCGATGAAGACCTGATAGATTTTCTGCCCGTTGCGCTCGCGGGTCACTTGAAAGGGCTGCGTGACGCCCCCAATCGGATGGTAGTTGGAATAATATTCGGTGGTCTCGCTGCGCATGCGCGTGCTGGGATCGCGAGTGACCACTACTTTGCGCAACGGCAGGTGCGTGGACTTCGCGAAAGCAATGCGAATCGAGCGATTGTCGTTGTCCACGAACTCGATCCAGTCGGATTCCTTCAAGTCCACCACATCGGGGCCGAGATACCGCAGAACCGTTCCCGGCTCTTTCCAGCGATCGCGCAGCACATTATCAATATCGGTTTTTATTTCTTCCTGAAAAGTGGCCACAGAAACCTGGTCCGCATCGCTGACGCCGCCGCGATCCAGCACCCAACCTTTGTCGCCATTCTTGACTTCGATGATGTTGCGTTTCGGTAGATTCTCGCTGCGATCTTTGTCGGGGAGCTTTTCATAGTCGATAAATTTTTCGTAACCCATCAATTCGCCGCTGTGGCCGAAAGAACCTTCTCGCCCTTCGCAGGTAGCGTCGCGCACGGCCAAATATTCTGGGCCCCCGAGAGCCTGCACCGCTTTCTGAATCAATTCCTTGGCCTTTGCCGCGCTTTGCTCCGGCATCAGAACTTCAGTTTGCTCTTGCGCGCGCGCGGCGGGCGAATTGCCGATCAGGCTGAGGCCTGCGAGAGCGAGTACTCCCAGGGCTGGATGAAATTTTAACCGCACAGGACTGAACCTCCGTTGACGTTCAGAACTTCGCCATTGATGAAATTCGACAGCTCCGAAGCCATGAAGAGGATCGGACCGGCGATTTCTTCGGCAGTCCCAGGACGGCCGAGCGGGATGGCGCGCGTCGCGGATTTGAAGCCTTCCTTGGTGCGCAAGACGGACGCGGACATATCCGTGTCCACCCAGCCAGGCGCGACGCAATTCACAAATATATGATGCGGGGCAAGCTCGGTGGAGAGGCCTTTGACCAGGCTGATGACCGCGCCTTTCGTGGCGCCATAGTGGGTGTGGAATGCTTCGCCGCGCTGGCCGGCCGTCGAGCTGATGGCGATGATGCGCCCGGACTTTTGCGCCTTCATGTGCGGGACGGCAAAGTGAATGATGTAGTAGATGCTGTCCAAATTCACTTTCACCATTTCGTGCCACTCGCGCTCGCTGACATTTTCGATCGGACGTGTCTTTCTCGTTCCAGATGCCGGCGTTGGCGACGAGAATATCGATGCGGCCGAGCCGCTCCTTGGTGAATTCGACGAGCTTTTTATTGTCAGCGCTGCGGCTGAGGTCGGCTTTCAGCGATTCCACACGCGTGCCGTGTTTGCGCGCCTCGAGTTCCACTTGCGCCGCGGCTGCGCGGCTCTTGTTATAATTGAAAACTACATCAGCGCCCGCCTGCGCGAACATCTTCACCGCCGCGGCGCCAATGCCGCGGGAACCGCCTGTAATCAGAGCCGCTTTGCCGGCAAGAGAAATCATCTATCCCCCAAGGGTTAAATCAAATTTCGATCTCGTTCGCACTCCGTGTGTTTCTTACGGGTGCCCTGCGCGCCGTACTTGCGCGTGGGGTTCTTTAACCGCGGACTTGCGCTGCTTTTGCCACGGCGGCCAGCTCGCGGAACAGCGCGCTCGATAGCGCATGATCGGGCATGCGCTCGGGGTGCCATTGCACGCCGGTAACCCAATCAGCCGAGCCGGTCCATTCCACGGCTTCGACGATTCCGTCGGGCGCGTGCGCGGTGACGCGCAAGCCTTTCGGAGGTTCGAGCAGCGCCTGATGATGAGAACTGTTGACTTCCGTTTCGGCGATGCCCCCGCTGAGTTCCGCCAAGCGCGAGTTCGGCTCGATGCGCGCGGCGTGGAATGGCTCCGGAGTGCCGGCAGCGCGATCGCGCCATTGATGCTGGATCGTAGTTTTGTATTCGCTGGCGATGTCCTGAATGAGCGAGCCGCCAAGAAATACGTTCATGCATTGCACGCCGTAACAAATGCCGAGCACGGGTTTGTGTTCGGCGAACGCGTGGCCAAGAATCGCGAAATCAGTTTGCTCGCGGGCGGCATCAGCGGGCGCCGATTTTTCGTTGCGCGCGGCGCGGTAGAGCTGCGGATCGACGTCCGCAGGGCCGCCGGAAAGTACGTAGGCGTCCAGCGATTCGATGAGCTGCGCGAGCTCGTTTTTCGGCAGATTCAGCGGGATTTCGACGGCTTCGCCGCCAGCCAAACGGATCGCTTCGAGGTACTTGTCATAGCTCCCGCGCTTGTTCGTAAGTTGTTCATTCAAAGTGCGATAGGGGACGCCAATGCGTGGCGCCGAAACCGCTTTGGCCGAAGGATTGAGGCAGACGATCTGGTTGGGCGGGGGACATCGAATTGCCATCCTATCATCGAGGGCAGCGCGCGGCAACTTGAGGCTGGAGGCGCCAATTCGTAGCGCTGGTTTACTCTGAGCGATTGCGAAGGGCAGCCTGCCCCTTGAATCTCAAAATAAATCTGCGCTACGAAGGATAGCGCGCGCTTCGCCGACTAGAAAAAGGGAGCCGGTAATGAAGATGGCGTCTTCCGGCTTGGCGATTGACCGTGCGCGACGGATGGCTTCGGTCGCGTTGGCTGCGGATTCACAATTCGCTGCGTGATGGCAGGCGATTTGGGAGAGAACTTCGACCGAAATTGCGCGCGATTGATTCGGTTGCGTAAGAATTACGTGGGTAGCGCGCGGAAAGAGCAGGCCGGCGATTTCGTCCACGGCTTTATCACGCATCGCGCCGTAAATAAGAATGATGCGTCGATCGGCGAGATTTTCATCCCAAAAATTGCGCAGCTCGCGCGCAGCGGCAGGATTATGCGCGCCATCGAGGAAAATTGCGGGATGATCGGAGATTTTTTCAAGGCGTCCGGGCCAACTTACATTCGCGATGCCTTGCTCGACCGCCCGCCAATTTATTGAGAAGCCGCGCTCGGCGAGAAGGCCCGCCGCCGCTGCTGCCGTGAGCGCGTTGCGGATTTGGAATTTGCCGGGAAGAGGCAAATTCAAATTCACCACGGAATTATCGCGGAACCATTCGGCGCGAGCGCGATAGAAACCGTCGTTCGCGCGCACGATCGAAAATTTTCCAGAGGCCATCGAGTTCGAAAAGTCGAGCGTGCTGCTCTTCACAACGTCGCGCAATCGTTGCGCGCGCTTCGGTGCGCTCAGCCGCACTGAGAACCGTGGCATTCGGCTTGATGATGCCGGCTTTCTCGTGCGCGATTTCTTCTAGCGAATGGCCCAGATAGGCTTCGTGATCGAAATCGATTTGGGTGATCACCGCGATTTCGGGGATTACGACGCTCGTCGCGTCAAGTCGGCCGCCCATCCCTACTTCGTACACCGCGAATTCCACGCCGGCTTGCGCGAAGGCATCGAAAGCGATCGCGGTGAGACATTCGAAAAATGTCGGATGCGCGGCAAGCGCCCCCGAAGCCATCGCGGATTCGATGATTTGGCGAACGCGATCAAATGACGCGGCGAAATTGTCGTCGGCGATCGGCTCGCCGTCGATGCGAATGCGCTCGTTAATGCGTTCGAGATGCGGCGAAGTATAAAGCCCGGTACGCAGACCAGCGGCGCGCAAGATGGATTCAAGCATCGCGGCCGTCGAGCCTTTGCCATTCGTGCCGGCGATTTGCACGCATGGGGAGCGGCGCTCGGGATGCTGCATAAGCTCCGCGAGCGTGGAAATATTCTGAAGGTCGAATTTCTGGACGCGGGCCTGACGCGGCGAGGCAAGTTCGCGGCCGAGCGCATAGAGGTACCGGAGCGCTTCGGAATACGACATGCTAATTCAGGAAAAAATCGAGAGCGCGGGCGATGTAGGGCTTCAGCTCTTTGCGCGGCACCACGGCGTCGAGAAATCCATGCTCCAGCAAAAATTCCGCGCGTTGGAAATCCTTCAGGCAATTTCTGGCGAATGGTCTGCTCGATCACGCGCGGGCCGGCGAATCCAATTAACGCGCCGGGCTCGGCAATATTCAAATCGCCCAGCATCGCATAGCTCGCCGTCACGCCGCCGGTAGTCGGATCGGTGAGGATGGAAATGAACGGAATGCGCGCGTCATCCAGATGCGCCAGCGCCGCGGCAACTTTCGCAAGCTGCATCAGGCTGACGGTGCCTTCCATCATGCGCGCGCCGCCCGAGCAAGAAACAATAATCAGCGGCAACTTCGATTCGATCGAGCGTTCAATCGCCCGCGCCACTTTTTCGCCCACCACCGCGCCCATCGATCCCCCGATAAATCCAAACTCCATCGAGCAGCAAATCACCGGCCGGCCGCTCAGAGTTCCTTCCGCGGTCACGATCGCATCATTCATCCCCAGCTTATCGCGCGCGTCTTTCAATCGCTTGGCGTAAGGCTTGGTGTCCGAGAAAACGAGCGGGTCGCTCGAAATCAATTCAGCATCGTGCTCGGTCCACAGACCGTCATCCAGCAGCAGATCAAGCCGCCGCTTCGAACTCAGCCGGAAATGGTGATCGCATTTCGTGCAAACCTGCCAATTCGCCTGCAGATCTTTCTTCCAGATGATCGCGCGGCAGGAATCGCACTTGATCCACAGGCCTTCGGTGCGCACACGCCGCTCGTCAATCGGCGTCGAATTATCAATCCGCTTTTTATCGCGCTTGAACCAGGCCATGCTAGTAGTCGATTCCCCGCTGCGCGAGGATTCCTTTCGTATACGGATGCTTGATCTCGCGCATCTCCGTGACCAGATCGGCCAGCTCGACAAGCTTCGGATGCGCGTTCCGTCCGGTGCAAATCACGTGTACGCGTTCGGGCCTCCCGGCCAGCGCCTCGACGACTTTCTCCGCATCCAACATTTTATACGTAATCACGTAATTGATCTCATCGAGCACAACTAAATCGTACTTCTCGCTGTAAATCTGCTCTCGCCCAAATTCCCAAGCCTGCTCACACAGCCGCACATCTTCAGGATCGGTTTCCGCGCCGCCCACTTTCACAAAGCCGCGGCCCATCGGCCGAATTTCAAATTTATCGTCGCCCAGCATTTTCGCAGCATCCAGCTCGCCGTAATGCCACGAGCCCTTGATAAATTGCACCATCAACACGCGCAAGCCCTGCCCGACAGCGCGAAACGCCGTGCCCAGCGCACAAGTCGTCTTGCCCTTGCCGGGTCCGGTGTAAACGATCAGCAGACCTTTCCCTTCGGGCATCGAGAAGCGCGCTCCTGCATTGCGGACAGCCTTCAGCCAGCAATTCTGAAGTGTGACCCGTGCGTTTCGAAAGGTCAAGCATACGGCCGAATTGGCCCAATGCCGGACTGCACATTGATCAGCCGCTGCCTTGCCCGTTAAATGCGCGCGTGTTAGTCCTAGATCTCTGACGCCGCCATGGACGCCAGCGCTCACCGCCCGACATGGAAAATTCTGTTGGCCTTCGCGATTATTTATTTCGTGTGGGGCTCTACATATCTAGCCATCCGCATCGGCGTTCACGAAGTTCCGCCATTTCTGCTGGCGGCGATGCGATTCCTGGTCGCGGGAATTGTTCTCTACGGCTGGAACATCGCGCGCGGCGAGCGCTCACCGACCGCACGCCAATGGGCATCGATATGTTTAATCGCCGCCTTGATTTTCGATCTCGATTACGGATTGTTGTTCTGGGCCGAGCAGCGCGTACCCTCAGGCATTGCCGCGGTGATGCTGGCAATCATCCCAGCGTTTATGGCGCTCTCCGAAATTATTTTTCTAAAAACGCAAAAGCTCACCGTCCGCCTGGCCGTGGCCCTCTTAATCGGTCTCGCTGGAGTCGCCGTCCTAGTGAGCCGCTCGCTGAATCTGGGCGGCGCGCCAATCGATCGCCTGGGCGCCCTGGCGTTAATCATCGCGGCGGTGAGCTGGTCGGTGGCCGCAGCGTTCACGCGCATCTCTGCCGATGCCCGAGTCCAAAGTGATGAGCTCGGGAGCGCAAATGCTCGCGGGCGGAATTTTTTTGTCGATAACCGCAGCTGCGCTCGGTGAATTCCACAATTTTCATCCGTCGGCGGTTTCGCACGGCGCCTGGCTCGCGCTGCTCTATTTAACTGTATTCGGTTCGATCATCGCGTTCACGGCCTACACCTGGCTGCTCCACCATGAATCGCCGACAAAAGTCGGAACCTACGCGTACGTGAATCCGTCTAGTGGCCGTGCTACTGGGATATTTCCTCGGCGGCGAGGAGCTCGGCCTGCGAACAATCGTCGGAAGTCTGTGCGTGCTGATCAGCGTGGTTGTAATCACCACGACGAGAACAAAAAAGCCCGCCGCAGAGCTGTTGCCGGAAGACGCCAGCTGAATTACTCGTAGCGTAACGCCACAATCGGATCCACGCGCATGGCGCGCCGCGCGGGGATGAAGCTGGCAAGCAGCGCCACCCCGCAGAGAACAATCGCCACGCTCGAAAACGTCAGCGCATCCGTGCTGGTCACGCCCAAGAGCATGCTGGTCAGGTAACGCGTCAGCGCGAATGAGGCTGTGAGACCCAGCGTTACCCCAATAACCGTCAATCGCAGCCCATGCCCGATTACTAGCCGCAGAATGTCCTCTTTCTTGGCCCCCAGTGCCATGCGGATGCCGATTTCATGAGTGCGCTGCCGGGTGGTGTAAGCCGTCACGCCATAAATTCCCACTGCGGCGAGCACCAGCGCGAGCAGACCGAACGCGCCCACAAAGGTTCCCGCCACGCGCTGCGGGAAACTGGTGATTTGCTCGCTCAATTCCAGCGAGGTCACATCGAACACCACCAAGTCGGCATTCAGCTCATGGATGGTCTTCTCCACCGTCCTGCCGTAAGCCAGTGGATCTCCGCTCACCCGCGCATTCACAATCATCGTGGACTGGTAAACCTGGCTCAGCGGCAGAAACACGAATGGCTCCGGGTTTCCCGTCAGGCCCGTCATTTTGCAATCGTGAGCCACGCCCACGACCGTGAACCATTCGTGCGTCAAGTCCGAGTTGAGTTGCTCTCCGACCGCCTCCTGATTCGGCCAGTAGCGATTCACGAATCCTTCGTTGACGATCACCGCGCGCTGCGAATTCTTTGTATCCTGCAGCGTGAAGTCGCGCCCCTTCACGAGCGGAATCTGCATGGTCCGGAAATAATTCGGCGTTACGATGGCCATCGGCGTTTCCATCGATTCATTTGTTTTCGAATCGTATCCTTCCGGCTTCACGCTGGTCGAGCCTGGGGTAAATCCGGGCTCGCGACTCGAGAGCGCCACCGACTGTATGCCCGGCAACGCTTCGAGTTTCGCCAGGAGCTGGCGATGGAATTCCGCGCCGTTCTCTTTCGAATATCCCGCGGTGAAAAGATCGTAGGAAGCGATCACTACATTCTGTTGGTTGAATCCCAAATCGATGTGCTGCGCGCTCAGAAAGCTGCGGATGAACAATCCCGCGCAGATCAGCAGCACCAGCGAAAGCGAAATTTGCGCCACGACCAAGCCGCTCGCGAGGCGCGCCTTGCGCAACCCGCCCGACGCGCTGCCGGTGTCCTCTTTCAAGACCGCCGCCGGCGCGACGCCTGAGGCCCGCAGCGCAGGCAAAATTCCGAAGATCACGGCGGTGAGCACCGAAATCACCAGCGTCGCCAGCAGCACCGCGCGATCAGCTTGGATGCTCAAGGAGAGCGGGAAATCCGTGGCGGGCAGGAATTTCATGAAAGTTCCCGCAGTCCAAATCGTAATCAGCAACGCGACAGCTCCTCCGGCCAACGACAGCATCAGGCTTTCCACCAGCAATTGTTGCACCAGCCGCCATCGGCCCGCACCCAGCGACATGCGAATGGCAATTTCGCGCCGCCGCCCCACCGAGCGCACCAGCATCAGATTCGCCACATTCGCGCAGGCCAACAGGAGCACCAGGCCCGCGATAGCCATCAGCATCGGCAGAAGCGTGGCCAGAAAATAATTCAAGCCAAATGGATTCCGCCAGAGCGGGTACGCCGTCACGCTGTCGTGCCCTTTGTGCTCCTCGGGATAATTTTTCGCTTCCCGCTTCAGGCGCAGCGTCATTTCTTCCTGCGCCTGTGGCAGCGCGACGCCGGACTTCAACCTTCCAAACGCAAACAACCAGAAATTGTGATGGTCGTGGAGCATGTCGCCGCCGGGCATCACTTGCGCCTGCATCATGATCGGGACCCAGATCTCCATCCGCAATCCCGTCTGGCTGCCTTGAAAAAGCGGCGGCGTTACGCCGACAATCGTGAAAGGCTGCTCGTTAATCTCGATTACCTGGCCCACGATGTCCGGCTTCGCAGCGAAATGCGTTTGCCACAGCCGGTAGCTGATCACCGCTACCGGAGCGCCTCCCGGTTTCTCGTCCTCCTCGGGCAAAAATCCGCGCCCGAGAATGGGCCGCACTCCCAGAACATCAAAATAATTCGCAGACGCTACCATGCCCCAAATGCGCTCTGGTTTACCTTTGCCCGTCAAACTCATGGGAGTGAATACGCACGCAGTGATGCCCGTAAAACTCTGCTGCCCGTCGCTCATGGCTTGGACATCGGGATATGAAAAACCGAGGGGGTTGTCGCCGGGCTTGCCTTCCGTGAGCGCCACAACTTCTTTCGGGCTGGCAATTCCGGGAACTGGATTCAGCAATGCTGAATTGATCCAACTGAAAATCGTGGTATTCGCGCCGATGCCCAGGGCAAGCGTCAGGATAGCGATCACCGCAAACCCAGGCGCCTTCGCGATCATCCGCAGGCTGTACCGCACGTCTTGCCAGAGCGAGGTCATCGGCGCACCTCCGAGAGATGCTGCGGCTATTAGAGCATGTCTCAGCCCATCGCGGGCACTGGCTAAATGATTGCTCAGTCGTAACTTAGCCGAACGGACTTGCCGCGATCGCGCCGCACTGTTCATTAGTGGGACGCGCCTCAGCAAGACCGAACATCCGGTCAAGTGTTGTCGGCCGCGCGCGACGGTTACTTGGGGTACGGATGGCCTGCAAGAATTGCGAAGGCTCTATAAATTTGCTCGGCCACGAGCACTCGAGCAAGTTCGTGGGGCATGGTCAGCGTCGAAAGCGAAATTTTTGTTTTCGCCGCGCTGCGCAGTTCCGCCGGGAAGCCATCGGCGTCGCCGCAGAGTATCACCAGCTCGCGCAGGCCCGAATCGCGCTGAGTTCCCAGCCATTTTGCGAATTGCTGCGAGGTCAATTGTTTCCCCGCGGCATCGAGAGCGACGATTGCGGCGTGCGAATCCAGCTTTTGCTTGCGCCAGGCCGCGGCGTCGCGGAGTTCGGTGACTTGGACTTCGGCGAAATGCTCGATGCGCCGAATGTAATCCTCAAGCAGCGTGCGGATTTCGGGAATGCGCGTCTTGCCCAGCATCACCAAATGGATTTTCATGGGCGGCGCATCGCAAGCCAGCGGCTACTTCTCGAACAGACCATACTTCTTGCGTTTTTCCAGGAGCGTCTTGCGGCTGATGCCAAGGACTTCCGCGGCGCGGCCGATTTTATAGCGCGTGGCTTCGAGTGTGGCCCGGATGGCGTCGCGCTCGAGTTCTTCGAGCGAGCGCAAACCCGAAAGCATGCTGCGGCCACCGCGCGCCGCTTGCAGGATCGCCGGAAAATCGTCGGGGCGCAGCTCTTCGCCCGGCGCGAAAATGGTGGCGTGCTCGATGGCGTTGCGCAGCTCGCGCACGTTTCCGGGCCAATCGTGACTCTCAAGAAGCAACATCGCGGAATCGCTCAAAGACAAATTCGCGCGCGCGTGAAGTGCGCTCAATCGCTCGAGAAAATTCGCAGCGAGCAGGCGAATATCATCGCGCCGCGCGCGCAGCGGCGGAATCTCAATGGTGAGCACATTCAGACGGAAGAAAAGATCCTCGCGAAAACCCCCGGCGGCCACCGCGCGCTGCAGATCGGCGTTCGTGAGCGCAATCAGCCGCGCGTTCAAGCGCATCGTTTCGGATCCGCCCAGCCGCTCAAACGTGCGCTCTTCCAACACGCGCAACAGCTTGGCTTGAATGCCGGGAGCCAGCGCCGCGACTTCATCCATAACGATCGTGCCGCCGAGCGCGATTTCCAGACGGCCTCGCTTCGTCGCGATAGCGCCCGTAAACGCGCCCTTCTCATGGCCGAAAAGCTCCGATTCCACCAACTCGGGCGGCAAGCTGGCGCAATCGATCTTCATGAACGGCGAGTCGCGACGCGGGCCTTGCTCGTGAATCCAGCGCGCCAGTTGATCTTTGCCCGCGCCGCTCTCGCCGGTGATCAGCACCGTGCTGGCTGAGCCCGCGACTTTACTCCCCAGCTCGAGAGTTTGCTGCGAAACAGCGCTCGCGCCGATCCATGGCAAGCGCGCGGCCGCAGTGGAAGGCGCCGATTCCGGCGCACCTTCGCTGCGAGTTTCGCTTGCCGCAGTCGGTGCCGACGAATCTTGACTCACTTCGTTCATGGCTGCGTGGTTTCGGAGTTGGAGGAATCCGGCGATTCAAAATTTCGGTCGGCGCGAGAAGGGCGGTCCACGCCTTCATCCGGCCCAGGAATATCGAGCCGCGGAGCCGGGCGCCAGAGACGCTCGAGATCGTAATAAAGCCGCGCGCGTTCGCTGAAAATATGCACGATGAACGAACCGTAATCGAGCAACACCCACTCGGCGCCGGGCCGGCCTTCGCGATGCAGCGGCCGCACGCCATGCTCGCGCAACCGCTCTTCAATCGCGTCGCTGATGGCTTCGAGTTGCGGCGTGCTGGTCCCCGAGCAAAGTAGAAACCACTGCGAAAACGCGCTCAGCTCGCGGAGATCGAGCACGGTCACGTGCTGCGCCTTTTTATCCTGGGCCGCCTCGAGCGCCCAGCGAAGTTCGGGACGAAGAGTTTCCAGTGTCACCGGTACAAGGCCTGTCCCTGAATGTATGCCTCCACGCGCGCGGGCACAAGCCCGTGAATGCTCTGGTGTTTCTCAAGCCGCTGGCGGACTTCGGTGGAGGAAACGTGGCTGGTTACGGTCGAAAGCAAATGTACTTTGGTTTTTCTCAACGCAATTGTTTCGGGGTCGGGCGAGGTGATGCGATTCAGTTTTTCCGGCGGGATCACCAGGCGCAGCGCGTCGAGCCGGAAGCCGGGACGGTGCGCGATGATAAAATCGCAGCAATCCAGCAACGCTTCGTAAGAGCGCCATGTGGGAATTTCGAGAAATTGATCCGCGCCCAGAATAAAAAACAAATGATCATCGGGATGCTCGCGCCGGAATTTTTTCACCGTGTCGATGCTGTAAAAAACGTGTGACGCAGCGCCATCGGCGGGCGCTTCCGCGAGCGAAGGAATGTAGCCGGGATGATCAGTGCAAGCCAGCGCCACCATCGCATAGCGGTGCGTAAACGGTGCGAGCGAACGCTGCGATTTATGCGGCGGCCGCGAGGACGGAATGAAGTGAATCGCGTCCAGGTGAAATCGCCGCTGCGCGGCATTGGCAATCGCAATGTGCCCAGTGTGAATCGGATCGAATGTGCCGCCAAAAAGCCCGATCGAGCGGCGATGCGCGTGCCCGCGATGCGGATGTCCAGGGGAATGTGCGGTCACATGAGCCGACGCGTGAGCTTGCGAGTGCGAATGCCCCGACGTCAATTGCCCTCCCGCGACGAATGCGGATTAGATTCATCGGAGATGTCTTTCGTTGCGGGGTTGTCTTTCATTGCACTGACGTCAGGTGTTCCGCCGGATTCGACGATTGCATGAGCTTCGGGAACCTCAGGCACAGCCGGCGGCAACGGACGCGGCAGACGATCCAAAGCATCCGCCATGCCGCGGACTAACTTTTGAACTCCTTCGCCCGTCGCCGACGAGATGGCGAAGAACGGAAGCCCGCGCTTTTTCGCATAAGCTTCGAGTTTCTCAAGTTTCGTCCGGTCAGTCGTAGCGTCAAGCTTTGTAGCGACAACAATCACCGGCTTCTCGGCGACTTCTTCGCTGAACGCACGCAGTTCGCGCTCGATAATTTCAAATTCGTTGACCGGATCGTTTTCGCTGGCGTCGCTCGTATCCACAAGATGCGCCACCAGCCGCGTGCGCTCGATGTGCTTCAAAAAGCGCACACCCAGTCCAACACCTTCATGCGCCCCTTCGATCAAGCCAGGCACATCCGCCACAACAAAAGTGCGGCCAGAGCCTTGCGGCACATCGGGATCAGCAGAGACGACGCCCAGATGCGGCTCAAGCGTAGTGAAAGGATAAGCGGCAATTTTCGGGCGCGCCGCAGAAATCACCGAGATCAACGTGGACTTTCCAGCGTTCGGAAATCCCACCAAGCCCACATCCGCCAGCAATTTCAATTCAAGCCGTAAGTGCCGCTCTTCACCGGGCTGCCCATCTTCATGCTCGCGCGGCGCCTGATGCCACGGCTTCGCGAAATGCTGATTGCCGCGCCCGCCATGTCCGCCGCGAGCCGCGCGAAAGCGCTGCCCCGGCTCGGTGAAATCAAAAAGCTGCTCGCCGGAATCCTCATCAAACACAACCGTGCCCACCGGCACACTCAAAATCGTATCCACACCCGATTTCCCATGGCAATTCGAGCCTTCGCCATGCCGCCCGCGGTCCGCCTTAAATTCGCGATTGAAGCGATAGCGGAGCAAGGTGTTGTCGTGCGGATTCGCTTCCAGATAAACGTCCCCGCCATTTCCGCCATCGCCACCCGAAGGCCCGCCCCGCGGCACGTACTTCTCCCGCCGGAAAGCCATACAGCCGTTTCCGCCGTCGCCGGCCTTTACCAAAATTTTAGCTTCATCAACAAACACAGTTTGCTCGCTGGCCAGTGAGAGGAATCAACGCGGAGAGCATACGATAGCGTCGCGCCAAAATCCAAAGCACGCCGTCTGTGGAATACGCAACTCCGCCGGAAAAAAATCCGGAAAGCATGCGCTCTAGAATGAACAATGAGATTGCCTGCGGGATTAATTCGCCGCTGCTGCTGGTTTTTCGCCGGCGGTCATCGGCATTCCGCCAACATCCGCTTCTTCCACCGGCAACACGCTGATAAAGCGCCCGGTGCGGCCCTTGTCTTCGAAAAGCACCACGCCGGTAATCATCGCGAAAAGGCTGTCGTCCTTAGCCAGGCCGACATTGCGTCCGGGCTTATAACGAGTGCCGCGCTGGCGAATCAAAATGCTGCCGCCGGTGACTAGTTGGCCGCCGAAGCGCTTGATGCCCAATCTCTGTCCGTGGGAATCGCGGCCGTTTGTAGATGAGCCGCCGCCCTTTTTATGCGCCATGCTGTACCCCTAAGAGAGCGAAATGTCGCCGACCTGCACCGCAGTGTAATACTGCCGGTGGCCGCGCGTAATTTTATATTGCCCGCCGGTCTTATATTTGCAAACGAGCCGCTTGGCCGCCCGTCCGTGCCCGACGATCTTCCCGGTAATCTTGGCGCCCGAAGCCTTGTCGCCAGTATGAAAATTCTTCTCGTCCGAGCGCACCGCGATCACATCGCCAAAGGTGACCTTGTCGCCGACCTTCCCGTCGAGCTTCTCGATCTCGATGGTCTCGCCCGGCGCGACCCGATATTGTTTGCCGCCACTACGAATCACCGCGTACATACAGCCTCCCAAAGCAATTCCGAGCCTTTTATTATAAGGGGATATCGCAAGGAACGTCAACGAGCGTTCCAGCAAGGCGATGCCTGAACTCGTTACCAGCGTGGATTCCTTGGCAGGTAGAAACCCCCGCAATTTATGCCAGGACCCCGCCCGCATTCGTCGCGGCGGAGCCGCGGATCTACGGAGGGAGCCCCCGAATTTATTCG
Source organism: uncultured Acidobacteriota bacterium (assembly GCA_963831955.1). Lineage (GTDB taxonomy): Bacteria > Acidobacteriota > Terriglobia > Acidiferrales > UBA7541 > Palsa-147. Next base: position 695,518 of record CAWHSG010000001.1, read on the forward strand.
GGAGGAGCGCTTTAGCGCTCCGATAGAGCGTCGCGATAACGATGCGCTTTAGCGCTGGGCAGTTCGTAGCCAACCTGGAGCTGCGCCCGCGAGAGTGGCTTTCCAGTCCTATTCTAAAATGAAGGCATTACTTCCAAACGAGATTCTATTCTGCGCTAAGAAGAGTTCAAGAAATTTCGGAGGTAGAACCATGAGAGAGATTTTCGTATCCGCCAACTGGCAGTGCGTAGCTACAACGAGCATACTGATCACCGCAGAATAAAACCCTACCAAAGGGCCGCGCTAACCGCTCATTAAGGTCGACGCGCCCTCCGATCCCTTACCTTTTCAAACTTTCTCTGAGCCTCACGCTTGCTATCGGTCTGCGCGTTTGCCGGCTCTCGGATGCTCGGCACACAGATGCGACGCAAACTCCTTGTCGCGCTGCCGTTCGTAGCGAATCATCATCTCGCCCAGAGATTGCCCAAAGGGCGGCCCTAAAGGGTTGAACGCCCATGCACATGCGCTGCAAGCCCAGCCCTGAAAATTCTCGCTTTCCAACCAGACGAGCTCGCGCCGCGTCTCTGCCATGGCCCCGGAGATTAGCTATGTAAACGGGTTGGTGTCTGTGGGGAATCCCACACTGGCGGAATTGCTATCTCAATCCGAGCTCATCCTCGAACTGCCGAATAACGCCGTAGCACTCACAGGCGGATTTTTCGAGTTTCCTGCGGTTCACGATCTTCACCGCGCCTCGTACGTACTCCAGGATTCCCTTTTTTTGCAGTACGGCCGCTGCCAGGCTCACTGTAGATCGGTCGGTGCCCATCATCGTCGCGATGAAATCGTGGGTGATTGGAAGCAATCCTGAATTCACACGATCCTGCGTCATCAGCAGCCACCTCGAAAGACGCTGCTGTATATCGTGCAGCCGGTTGCACGCCGCCGTCTGCGCAACCTGCATTCCCTGCAGGCCCGAATGCCTGTTCAGCATCGTCTGCAACTGCGGCGCCGACCGCAGAATCCGCTGCAGCGCAATACCCGTCATTCGCGAGGCGTCGCCGGCGACCTGCATAATTTCGCGCACGGAGCTCCTGCTCAAGCCGGCTGCCAATCCTGCCCCAACGTAGCCCTCGTTACCTACCACGCCGACTTCCACGGTTCGGCCGTCCTTGGTCACCACAACCTGAGAAACCATTCCCCGGTTCGGAAAATAAACGAACTCGATATTTTGTGTCGGCTCATGAATGCTCAGATGACTCGGCAGGTCGATATGCATCAAGTCGGCGCGCATCAGTTCATATTCATCATCGGGCAGTGTCAGCAGCACTTTGTTCCGTACCGGTTTTCCGCCCGCGTCCGTCCGGTCGCCTGACCGTACGATTCGAAAGTCTTTTCCACTCATAGCAATCCTTAACCGCTCCAAATTGTCTTGAACTTATTGAGCGAAACTTCGTGGACTCTGAGAGACCACTTCTATTCAACCAAAGAGCGGCTTAAGAATCTGTGCGGAATGGGACACTCTTCCCGGAGGAGCGAATCACGCGGCGGATCGAGGCGGAGCAACGTTTAGATGATTGGCGATGAAGATTTGGCGGCGGCTGCGAAGGGTGCCGCGCAACCCGTCCGCCCAACCTTCTCCCACCATTGCGCCAAAGTTTTTTGGGTTCATCCAGTTATTCGAGACAATCATGGTGCGTCTGCCTTTAGATTTAGTCGGTAATCAAATACCAAGCCATCAACGCCATCTTGACGGCCACAAAAGTAAGGGCCACCGAAAGTAGATCCCAACTCCAAACATGATTCACGTAAAAGCGGTAACCGAAAAGCAGAATGGCCACCGCGCCGGTGATAATTCCGGCCACACTGGTGGATTTAAACCCGTGGGTCAACAACCGTTCATCGAGCAGCGCGCCAACAACTGGAATCTTCATTTTTTCCCCTCCAACGTGAAAATCTGATCGGTAGAACAACCAAAAACGCGCGCAAACAGCAGCGCCAACAAAAGGCTAGGCACATAACGGTCCCGCTCAATCGAATTAATACTTTGCCGCGAAACCCCCACCGCGTGCGCAAGCTCCTCCTGCGTCCACCCCCGCGCAACGCGCAGCTCCTTAATCCGATTTAGAATCGTAGGTGCCATGTAAAGCCAACTTTCCAATACCAATATACGCGGCATGCCAGAGCATGTCAAGCCGACTTGTCATGCGCCATCTCGCACGTGACGGCTCCTTATGGTGAGAGTTGAGCCCGTCGGAGCCGGCATGGACGCCAGCGGTACGAACCTACGAATGCGGGTGCGCTTTATCGTAGATGGTCATTAATTGATCGATCGTGGCTTGCGTGTAGCGCTGTGTTGTGGAGAGTGAGGCGTGGCCGAGTAATTCTTGGATCGCGCGAAGATCAGCGCCGTCAGCCAGCAAATGCGTAGCGAACGCGTGGCGGAACGAATGCGGATGCAGATTCCATTTCATTTGCGCCATGCGCGCATATTTTTTGACGATGGTGCTGATGGTGCGCGATTCGAGGCGCGTGCCGCGCACGCCGAGGAAAACAGCCTCGGGATCGCCACCTTCCGGCCACTCGGCGCGAATTTGATCGCGCACCGGCCAGTAAGATTGCAGCGCTTGCAGCGCTTTATCGCCGAACGGAACGATGCGTTCCTTGCGGCCTTTGCCGAGCACCCGAATGATCTGGGTGCGCTCGTCGATATCGCCGAGGCTGAGGCCCGTCAATTCGCTCACACGAATTCCCGCGGCATAAAGCAGTTCCAGAATGGCGCGATCGCGCTTCAGAATAAGCAGCTCGCCCTGGCTGCGCAGCGAACTCGGATCGCGGCGCAACTTGGCAATCCGCCGCGCCCCGGCCGGCTCGACATTATCGAGCAAGCGCGCCATTTCCTCGGCGGTTGGAATATCAGGAATGCGTTTCGGGAGCTTGGGCGACGAGACCAGCCGCGCCATATTGCGTTTGATGAGCTTCTGCCCCACGCAAAATTTGAAGAACGAACGCAGCGCCGCAAGTTTGCGCGCGATCGTCGAGCGCTCCAGGCGCCGGTCGTGCATATCCGCCACAAATTCGCGAATCACGCGGTGATCGATTTCTTCGATGGGAAGGACGCGTTCACCCGGCGACGTGAGGAATCGCACGAACTGCCTCAGATCACCGGCATATTTTCGCAAAGTTTCTGGCGAGGAATTGCGCACGTAGCGCATGTGGTAGAGATATTTCTTGATGGCCTCAATCATTTTGCGAGCGACGGCGCGCCGGCCCCCACGGGCTCGGGCGTCGCAACTATCGCGGGCGTTTCCTGAATTTCAGCTTCCCAATCGCAGCCTTCCTTGATGCAGGCGCGGTAATTTCCCTGCTTGGTGCGTTTCTCGACGATGAATGATGCGCCACACTTCGGACACGGCTCGTTGATCGGCTCGTGCGGCGAAGTGAAATCGCAATCCGGATAACGGCTGCAGCCGTAAAAAATCCGGCCGCGCCCCCGGCCGCGCGCCGTGCCGCGGCGCACGAATTCGCCTTCATTGCACTTCGGGCATTTGATGCCGAGCGTGATCGGGCGCGTGTACTTGCATTTCGGATAGCCCGAACAGCCGATGAATTGGCCGAAGCGCCCGTGCTTTTTCACTAGGTTCTTGCTGCACAGCGTGCACTTTTCTTCGAGCTGTTCGTCCGGTGCGTGCGCGGTCCTCGTGCCTTCGATAATTCGGCGCGTCGTTTTACAATCCGGATAGCCGGTGCACGCCAAGAACATTCCAAAGCGGCCGCGCTTCAGCGCCATTTCCTTGCCGCAATTGTCGCAGTATTCGGTTTTCGTCTCGCCGGGCACATCGCCGTTGGTGACTTCAGGCGAAAGATCCTGAATAAAATCGCAATCGGGATAGCGTGAGCAACCCAGGAAAAATCCGTGGCGGCTGATGCGCTCGAGCAATTCACCTTCGCCACACTTTTCGCATTTCTTTCCGGTAGGAATGCCGGCCTTGTAAGAAAGCATCTCGTCGTCGGCGCGATCGAGATCGACAATGAATTTCACCCAGAACTCTTTCACTGCATCGCGCCACGGCAGCTTGCCTTCTTCGATTTCGTCGAGCTCCTCTTCGAGGCGCGCCGTGAAAGTGACGTCGAAGACGTCTTCGAAACTCTTCACCAGCAAAACGCTGACGCGCTCGCCCAACATCGTAGGCGTGAAGCGCCCTTGCGTTTTGTTCACGTATTCGCGCTCGACGATCGTGGAAATAATCGACGCGTACGTGGACGGGCGCCCGATGCCCTTTTCTTCGAGTTCTTTCACCAGCGTAGCTTCCGTATAGCGAGGCGGCGGCTCGGTAAAATGTTGATCCGGGCGAATCTGATCGAGGCGCAAAACTTGGCCCTCGGTGACGCGCGGAAGCGCCTTGCCCTCGCCCTCATCTTCCTTTTCATCATCGTCTCGGTCGGCATTCGCCGCCGGAATTTGATAGACGCGAAGGTAGCCGTCAAATTTCTGCACCGAACCGGTAGCGCGGAAAGTGTAATCGCCGGCAGTAATATCAATCGTGGTCTGATCGAAAATTGCCGGGAGCATTTGCGAAGCCACGAAGCGCTGCCAAATCAGTTGATAAAGCTTGAAAACGTCGTCGTCGAGATACTTGCGAACGTCTTCCGGCGTGCGTGAAACGTCAGTAGGCCGCACAGCTTCGTGCGCTTCCTGCGCATCCTTTTTCGATTTGTAGAAGTTAGGCTTCTCCGGTAAATAATCAGAGCCGAAGCGCGAGGGAATCAATTCGCGAACTTGCGCCAGCGCATCGTTTGAGACGTGCACAGAATCCGTACGCATATAAGTGATCAGCGCGACGGAACCTTCGCTGCCCAGTTCGACGCCTTCATAAAGCCGCTGCGCCAGCGCCATGGTGCGCTTCGCCGTATAACGCAGGCGATTGTAAGCAGCCTGTTGCAATTTCGAAGTAGTGAAAGGCGGAGGCGCGTTGCGGCGCTTTTCTTTCTGCGTGACGTTAGCCACTTCCCATTTGGCCTTCGTCACCGCGGCGACGATCTTGTCCGCGTCTTCTTTATTTCCTACCGCGATTTCTTCGCCCTTATAACGACTGAGCTTCGCTTCAAAAAGCGGCGGCGCGCCGGCATCCAGCATGGCGTGAATCGACCAATACTCCACCGGCACAAACGCGCGGATTTCCTGCTCGCGCTCCACGATCAAACGCAGCGCGACCGTCTGCACACGTCCGGCCGATAGCCCGCGGCGCACTTTATTCCAAAGCAGTGGCGAAATTTTGTAGCCTACAATGCGATCGAGCACGCGCCGCGCCTGCTGCGCATCCACAAGATTTGTATCCACCTGCCGCGGCTTCTCAAAAGCGGCCCGGATCGCCTTCGGCGTAATTTCGTTGAAAGTAACGCGAAAGATTTTCTTCGGATCCGTAGGCGGGATGGTGATTTCTTCTTCCGGTTCTTTGGCCTTGAGCTTGGACTTAGGCTTCTTGCCGTTCTTGGAAGCAGCCTCTTCCGCTTCAGCCGCCAATTTCTCCGCCGCCACTTCCTTTGCCGTCGGCTTATCTGAAGATTCAGCCTCGGTATAGCGCGAGGGCTTCGACAGCACCAGAGCCAGATGCGCGGAGATAGCCTCTCCTTCGCGGTCCGGGTCGCCAGCCAGGTAAACCGCATCAGCAGTACTAGCCGCTTTGCGGAGATCATTGATAACTTTGCCCTTGCCAGAAATGATTTGCAGGGTAGGCTCGAAAATCTTGGCATCATCCAGGCTGATCAGCGTCTTAGGCGCGGCATCGGCCGCAGCCTTCTTCTTGCCCTTGGCCTTTTTGCGCTTTTTGTGCCCATTCACATCATCACCGGGCAGACGGATACCGATCGTCTTCTTGGGCAGGTCCATGACATGCCCGATGGACGCTTTAACCACGTAATCGCGTCCCAGATACTTGTTAATCGTCTTCGCCTTAGCTGGCGATTCGACTATGACTAATGAACGTCCCATATTCTCCTGACTCTCAGACTCCCCTCGAACTGCCCCCTCGAACTCTCCTGGATGCCGGAACAGGGCAGAACGGTCCGCCCACCATCCTAACCCTGAAAGTATGAGTTTGATTACAACAGGACTTTCAGGAATTGCTTACCCGGCAACTGCCGTACTATTCCCTTTAGTTCCAGATCGAAAAGCGTGGCCAGAACTTCCGAGGAACTCAGCCCCGATACTTCGACCAAATCATCTATCGGCCGCGCTTCGTCAACCGCAAGCAGATCGTAAAGGATGCGCTCGCTCGGCCCCAGCGATTCCTCAACGAGCAGTTCGCGCTCCTTGGAACTCGGCGAATCCACCGGCAGCAGCTCGGCGCGGATCGGCGTCGGCAGCTCTTCGACTACGTCCTCCCAGCCGACCACCAATTTCGCACCCTGTTTGATGAGCTGATTAGGTCCGAAGCTCATTGGCTGGGTAACGTTGCCTGGCACTCCAAACACCTCGCGGCCGAATTCCATGCCCAGGCGCGACGTTATTAAGGATCCAGAGTACTGCGCTCCCTCGACGCACACAACCCCGAGCGACATCCCGGCGATAACCCGGTTCCGAATCGGGAAATTCTGCGAGCCCGGAAACGTGCCCATGGAAAACTCGCTAATGAGCGCCCCGCGCTTTTCGATCTCGTCGAAAAGCTTCTTGTTTTCTTTGGGATAGACGACGTCTATTCCGCAGCCGAGCACCGCAATCGTGGTTCCCGCGGGCGTCGAGAGCGCCCCGTGATGCGCGCAAGCATCAATTCCCCGGGCCAGTCCGCTGACGATTACCAGGCCTCGGGCGGCCAGGTCCCGGCCCAGCCGCTCAGCCATTTGATTCCCATAAGGGGTCGGACGACGCGCCCCCACGATAGAAATTGAATGGCGATTCAGAAGCTCAATGTTTCCGCGGACATACAGGAGGGGAGGCGGATCGAAGATCTCGCGCAGGCGCGCCGGATACGCCGGTTCGTCCCAGGTAAGCATCTTGCAGCCGTACTGTTCGGCCTGCGCAATTTCCTTCGCGGCATCGCTCAAAGGCCGGCGGGAATGTATGGCCTGAGCCACAGCGGCAGGGATGTGCTGGGCTTCCAGGCTGGTTAGCGAAGCTTCGAAAATGGCTTCCGGAGTGCCGAACTCGCGGAGTAGTTTGCCGGCCAGACGCGGGCCAAGACCTGGCGTGAGGGCGAGCGCAATCCAACCTATATATTGACAGGTTTCCATCGGTCGAGAGGAAAGCCCGTTGAGACTATGGGCTTGGAATAGCAGGTGTCAATTTTGGATAGTACGTAGGGATAACCACTGTCGCGGGGAGAAAGCGTTTTACGTGAAATGTAAGCGCGCAACTGTGCTTGAAATGCCCTTAATGTTTCGCGGGTGACATTTTGTAGGTTGTCCGCGGTGCGGTTCTGGGTGAATATGTGCCCGGTCGATTGGCGGCCATTTCTCCGAATGCCTTCCGCGATCCCACTACTGAGTCTTGAGCTGATTGACGAAGCCCGCGAGTTTTTGCGCCCACGCATTCGCCGCACGCCGGTGGAAGTGTCTCCAGGACTTTCGGCGAAGCTCGGAGTGCCGACGTGGCTGAAGCTCGAATCGCTGCAGATTACCGGCTCGTTCAAAATTCGCGGAGCATTCTTCCGCCTTTCGCGCGCAACCGAACCCGAGCGGCGCGGTGGGATCGTCACTTGCTCGGCCGGGAATCATGGCAAGGCCATCGCGTATGCCGCGCGGGAGTTGGGACTGCGTGCCACCATTTTTGTGCCCAAGGGAGTGGATCAAGCGAAGTATCGCGGCATGATTTCGTTCGGGGCGAACGTAATCGTCTCGCCGTTTCCCGGATACGATGAGACCGAAGAATTGGCGCTCGAGGATTCGCGGAAGAATGGCCGGACGTTTGTCTCCGCGTTTGATGATGCCGCAGTGATGGCGGGAAATGGCGGCACGCTTGCCGCTGAAATCGTTGAGGATTTGCCGGATGTAAAAAATTTCATTGTGCCGGTGGGCGGCGGAGGATTAAGCGCGGGCCTCGCGCTGTACGTGAAAGAAAAACTCTCGGGCGCGCGCGTGATCGGCTGCCAGCATGAAGTAACGCCAGCACTGCGGCTTTCGCTTGAGCGCGGCAGTGCCGTGACGCGCATGCCTTCGGGCGAAACGCTTGCCGCAGGAATCGAAGGCGGCATCGGCACGCACACCTTTGAAGTTTTGCGCACCCGCGTGGACGACGCGCCGATCGTGAACGACGCAGAAATTTCCGATGCGGTGCGCTGGATGGTCGAGGAACATCAGTATCTAATCGAGCCGACGGCCGCCGCGACTCTTGCGGCGTGCCTCGCGGGAAAAATTGCGCCACTCAGTGCGCCGGCCGTGGTGGTAATTTCCGGCCGCAACGTGAGCAGCGCCACGGTGCGTAAAATCCTATGCATATGAAAATCGCGCAACGAGAAGAAATCCTGAAAGTACTTTCGCTCCAAGATGCAATCCCGCTAATGCGCGACGCGCTCGTGGCGCAATCCCGCGGCGAGTGCGAGACGCCCATGCCCATGCATCTTTATCCCCGCGATCGCGACGCCGAAGTGCACCTCAAAGCCAGCTATCGCGCGGGCGGCGAATTCTTTGCGGTCAAAATTGCGGGCGGCTATCCGCGAAATGCGGGCACTGGCCTGCCCACATTTAATGGATTGATTTTGCTATGTTCGGCGCGAACCGGCGATCCGGTGGCGATCCTCTGCGACGGCGCGGACCTAACCCACGCGCGCACCGCCGCAGTTTCAGCAATGGTCGCGCGGGAACTGCTGCGCAACGACACAACCATCGGAATTCTCGGCAGCGGCCAGCAGGCGCGTTGGCAGGCCCGCGCTCACGCCGAAGTTTTGCCCCTGCACGAAATCTGGATTTGGGGCCGGACGCCCGGAAATGTTGCCAGTTGCTGCGGCCAGATCTCCGCATTTTTCCCCGGCGTAGAAGTTCGCGTAGCCATTTCGCCGGCGGATGTGGCGCGCCACTCCAAGCTGATCATCACAGTTACCGGAGCGCGCGAGCCGGTGCTGGCTTTCGAAGATATTGCTCCCGGCACTCTGATTTCCGCCGTCGGTTCGGACTCGCCGGGCAAGCAGGAGTTGCATCCTCAGATCTTGAATCGCGCCGCGCTTTTGCTGGTGGATTCGCTTGCCCAATGCGAGAAGCTCGGCGAATTGCAGCATGCCCCCTCGGCGCGCGGCCGTGCCGTCGAGATCGGAAAATTCTGCGAGTTTCATCCCCAGTATGATGCCAACGGAATTATAGTCGCGGATTTTACCGGCCTCGGCGTTGAAGATTTATTCATCGCCGAAGACTGTTATCAACGGCTCGAAACGTAGCAGCGTTCGAAGCGAAAAGGTTGCGTTGTGCATACTTTTCTGGTCCTAGTCCTGGGACTGGTCGTCGGGATCCTGGTCGGATTGCTGGGCATCGGCGGCGGCATCATCGCGGTGCCGGCGCTGGTGCATATTTTTGGAATGGATCAGCATCTGGCGCAGGGCACTTCGCTTTTTATTTTGCTGCCGCCGATCGGCCTGGGCGCGGTAATCGTGTACTGGAAAAAAGGAGAAGTGAATCTTCCCGCGGGAGTGATGTGCGCGCTGGGAATTCTACTCGGCGGATATTTCGGCGGTTTGATCGCGATTGATTTGCCATCCAACATTCTGCGTGCCCTCTTTGGGCTATTCCTGATGCTCTCCGCAGTTCTGCTCTGGCGAAAAAGCAAACCGCAAGCCACCGCGCCGGCGGCAGGAGGTTCGGGGAATGCCTGAATCGCGCGCGCGGCTGTTTGGAATTTTTTTGACAGCATGCGTCGTCGGCGTGGCCAGCGGGCTTTTCGGGATCGGCGGCGGAGTGCTGATGGTGCCGCTGCTCGTGCTGCTGCATTTTTATGGACAGCACCGCGCACAGGGAACAAGCTTAATCGCAATGGTCCCTCCCACCGGGTTGCTCGCGTTCCTGGCTTACTATCGCGCGGGCGCCGTGGATATTCGCACCGGCTTGCTGATCATTCCGGGCATAGTTATCGGCGGAATTATCGGCAGCAAGATCGCGGTGCGGTTGCCGGCGGCGAAGATGCGGCGCGTCTTCGCAGTAATTTTGTTCATGCTCGGCGCGTTCGAATTTTTCACGCCGCTAGTTCGCTGGGCAGCAAAGTAGCGCCGGCGTCCCTGCCGGCATCTTACGAGCAATAATCGCGCCACATCAGCCATCACGGGCGGCCTGCACCTGCCGGCAAGCACGACCTTTTCTGACACAAAGCCCCGCCGGTGATCGCAGCCACAGCCGGCTTTTGCTCTCGTAAGATGCCGGCGAGGACGCTGATGGGATAACGGCGTCGGCTCCCTTCGAGCGAGTAAACTTGGTTGTTCTCTAAGACCAAGGCTCGGAGGAAAGGAGCCGAGTGATGCGAATTATAGGATGCGATTTTCATTCCCGCTACCAGCAGATTGCCATGCTGGAGACGGAGACGGGAGAAGTGGTGGAGCGGCGTTTGGAACACGAGAACGGCGAGGCGCGCACATTTTATGCCGGCTTGCCGAAGCCGGTTCGCGTGGGCATCGAAGCCACCGGCTACACGCAGTGGTTCGAGCGGCTGCTGCAGGAACTGCGGCACGAATTGTGGGTCGGCGATGCCGCCGGGATTCGCGCCCGGGCGGTGCGCAAGCAAAAGTACGACCAGCGGGATGCGCGGCATATTCTTCGGTTGATGGAACAGAATAACTTTCCGCGCATCTGGATGCCGTCGTTGAGCGAGCGCGACCTGCGGCAACTGCTCATCCATCGCGTGCGGTTGGTACAGTGGCGCACGCGCATTCAGAATCAGCTGCACGCGGTGGCCATGGGCCAGGGCTTGTGCCGCAAGAAAAAACTGTGGACCGCCCGCGGACGGCAGGAACTGGAGAGCTTGCCACTGGATCGCTGGGCCAGCCGGCGGCGGCGGGAGCTGCTGGAACTCTACGACCGGTTGAATCAACCGATCGAAGAGCTGAACGACGCGGTCTGGCGAGAAGCGCACGGGAACGCGTCTGCGGTGCGTCTGATGACGCATCCGGGCGTGGGACCGCTGACCTCGCTGGCCTTCGTGCTAACCATGGGTCCGGCGAGCCGCTTCGCGCGCGGCAAAAAGGTGGCCAGTTATCTGGGGCTGAATCCCAGCGAGAACTCCTCGGGAGGTCACCGGCGCACGGGAGCCATCAGCAAACAGGGCAGCTCGCTGCTGCGTTGGCTGCTGGTGGAAGCCGGGCAGACGGCCGCGCGACGCGATGCGGATCTCCATCGGATGTATCAGCGGGTGAAGTATCGCCGCGGCAGTCAGATCGCCAAGGTGGCGGTGGCCCGCAAGCTGGCCGTGAGGTTGTACTGGATGCTGCGCAACCAGAGTGATTACGCACCTGGGAAGAGCGCAGCGGTTCCTATGCCGGGTAGCTCGGGTAGCGCCGTGATGAGTGGTAGCGCATCGGGACGCTGAGTGGGCGCCGGGCCTCCCTTCGCAGAAGGGAGATTGAAATAAAAGTCATGGTGGTCAACACCGAATAGATGGCTAGTGGGAATGCGATTCCCACCCGTGGACTTAGGGACTGGGCCGTGGTCGAAGAGAACGGTGGCAAGCCAAGCAGAAAACTCCGGGCCGAGAAGAGGCGCACACCGCCCTCGTGGATCAAAAGGCGAAGTGTCTCTTGACAACGCCGACGCGGTTATAGACGGCGCTACTTGCTCTGCGCGTTGTCATCGCGTTTCGCGTGAGATATTCTCGTCATTCCATGGTTGATATTCATTGTCACCTTCTTCCTGGGCTTGATGACGGACCCGAATCGCTAGAAATGTCTATCGCGATGTGTGAGATGGCCATTGCCGATGGCGTCACCCACATCATCGCCACGCCGCACGCAGATTCCTCGTATGCATTTCAGCCGGATTTAATCCGCCGCCGGCGCGACGAATTGCAGGCGAGATTTGAAGGCCAGATCGAGCTGGCCACCGGCTGCGATTTTCATCTGAGCTTCGAAAATATCGAAGATTTGCGGCAATATCCCGCGAAATACACGCTGAATCAGAAGCGCTACTTGCTGGTCGAATTCAACGATTACTCAATTCCGCCGGCGATGGACCAAACGCTGCATCATCTGCAGCTTTACGGCGCCACGCCGATCATCACTCATCCCGAACGAAATCCGCTGATTCGGAATAACACCGAGCGGCTCTATCGCTGGATTCGCACTGGCTGCTACGTGCAGATCACCGCGCAATCGATTCTCGGGAAATTCGGGGCCCAGGCGATGACTATGGCGGAGAGCTGGCTGAAAGATGGCGCGGTGCATTTCTTCGCCAGCGATGCGCACAACGTTACTTCGCGCCCGCTGCAACTGAAGGAAGCTTACGCGAAAGTGGCGTCGAAAAATGGGAAGGAAGTGGCCGAAGGACTTTTCGTCGACAATCCGCGCGCGGTTTTTGATGGAGCGTCGCTGCCGTTCGTGCTGGAATTGCCCGAAGATCGCGGGCATGCTCCGGGAGCGCGGAAAAAGAGGAAGCGATTTTGGTTTTTTTAGTTGGGCGGAGTTGACGGGCAGAAATAGCTGAACGATTACGGAAAGATCGTCGCGGGGACGACGATTGTGCGTGCTTTCAAAACTAACCTGGTTGGCTAAAGAGGTTGCGGAAAAACGAGCAATTCCTCACCCCTCCGTAGCACAGCCACTCCTGGCTGTGGCTTCTTGTATGCTTCCACGCCGCGTCTAGCCATTTACCAAAATCCGACACAGCCAGGAGGGGCTGTGCTACATCTCGGCGCCGTTATCTCGGCCGGAAGCTGGGCCTGTACGCGCTTAACGGACGCGGCCTCATCCGGAATCTTGGCGGCAACGGCGGCGGAACGCAATGCAGCGGCGCCCCGCAGTTGGTGCAAATTTCCTGCTGGGTGCCCTCGACTCGCAGCCAGTGCCCGCGCGCGGGACATCCGGGACTCAAACACTGCACCGTCGAACCCGGCAGATATTGCATCGGCCTCCCAGATTTGTTTCCGGCCCAAGCGCCGCCGCGACCCCCAATGCCCCCGTCGCAACGCGCGAATTCCGGAAAGGATGCCGGGATTGTGAGCGCGAGGCCCTTGTGTGTCAAGGGAAATTACTACTATTAGTAGTGGTACAGTTCCGAAATGGGAAAAGTTCGTTTCGGGATGCGTCGTGCAAAGTAGCGCTGGCGTCTCTGCCGACATCTTACGAGCGCGCTTTGCGCTCGGGCGACACTCACGAGCGGACCTCATAGAGGGGCCGAAGTCCTTCTTCGTCAAGCACCGCTCCGCCGATGAGTGGGGATCTGCAGACGCGTCGCACGAATCGGCCCGGCATAACGCGCGGGCCCCACGTTCGGAGGAGCGCCCCAGCGCTCTCGGCTCCTAGGACGGCGGGCCAGGAATTGGGATGGCGCCGGGCGGAACTGGCTTCGGCGGTGGTGCTGGCTTTGTCTCCGGCACCTTCGCTGGCGAGACGCCGATTTTTGCCTGCAGTTCAGCTAGCATTTGCTGCGTCGCGCGGAGCTGCTTTTTTTTATCGTCGAGGGTTGCTTTTTCGCGGTTGATCGCTTTTTGTCCGTCCTTATCCTCTACGAAATCCGGCTTGCCATAAAACATCTGCGCGTCCAGATCGTATGCGCGCTGGTTCAGATTGATGTCTTTCTTCAGCTCCTCGATTTTTTCCTGCGCTTCTTTGATGGCTTGTATCACATGCGCTGCTTCTTCCGGAGAAAGCCCGGAAGCGGCCGGGGCTGCGGTTAGATCGGCGGCCGAAGCGGCTGCGTTTCCATCGGGAGCGGGCGCATTCGGGTCCGGGCCCACCACTTCGATGCCGCCTGCAGGCATGGCGATATTGTCGTTGTCCCAAACGTGCGCGGCTTTTGTATCCGCTTTTTTCTGTTCGCGCGCCTTGCGCGCAGCTTCCGTCGGCGATTCACTTTGCTGCTTATCGGAAGCTTGCGGCCGCGCCGCAGCAAATCCCGCCACCGCCAAAACGCCCACTAAAATGGCTCCGCAATGACCCACAGTCTTCCGCATAAAGATGGCCCTCCCGCTCAACCAATGGTATGCCTCAGCGAGCCGCGCCGACAACCCGCGACGGCCATCGCGCCCAAAGAAGCACCCCGTACGGCTGCGTGCGGCTCAGCCCTTGAATTCGGCGAATGCCTTGATCGCCGCGGGCGTGAACTGGCCGACTTCGATGATGTATCCATCGGGATCGCGTATGTAGCATCGCCACTCGTGACCGTGATTATCGAGCGGCTCGGTCAAAAATTTCGCGCCCTTGGACTTCCAATCTTTGTAACAAGCCCATATGTCCGCCACCCGCAAATTCAAGAAAGAACTCAGGCGGTTCGGATTGGGCGGCGTCTCGAGAATCACTTCGGGCTTGTCCGGCGTAGGCCCGCCGCCGACATTTAATATTAGCCACGAATTCGCCAGTTTCAGACACGCGGGATCTTGCGGCATAACCACTTTCGCGCCCAGAACCCGGACGTAGAAGTCGCGCGAGCGAGCCTGATCCTTCACGGTCAAAAAGTGCGTGACATAGAATCCTTCTTTCGCCACCGGTGCATCAGCCAGACTCATGGATCCTCCGATGAATTCGATTCCATTGCGATCCTAGCACTGGCGTCGCAGGAAGTATTGCCGCAAGATTCAAGACGATGAAGCGTTGCCTTGAAATCGCTTTTGCGGGAAGGCATAGTTCACGCCACGGAATCGGGCGATCACCCACAAATCATCTTTCCCAGGAGTCTGTCTTGCGCAAGTTGGCACTGTTTGCGCTCGTCTGCCTATTCGGCGCGGCGGCATTCGGCCTTGCGGGAAAATCCGCTCACGCCACCACACTCACTTCGTTCTTTCAGGCGTCGGGCACGACGGCACAGCCGCCCGTGCACGTGACCGCTTATACGCTTCCGCCCGATAAATATGCGCAAGCGCGCGGTCTGGCGCGCATCGGCTACGTCGCGGGAATTCTGATTCCGCTTTACTCGATCTTAGTTCTGTATTTGATGCTGCGCTGGGGCTGGTCGGCGAAATTCCGCGATTGGGCGGAGGCTCGCACGTGGAATCCGTTTTATCAGGCGGCCATTTACTGTACGGCGTTCTTCACGGTCTATACGCTCTCGAGATTGCCGATTCGCGCGTGGTTTCACTGGCTGTACGTGAAAAACGATCTCGTCGTTCAGGGATGGGGTTCCTGGCTCGGCGATAGCGCCAAGCAGTTCATGATCACGGTATTCGTGGGAGCAATTTTGGTCACCGCGCTTTTTTCGACGGTCCGGCGCAGCCCACGCCATTGGTGGATTCAATTTTGGCTGGGCATGCTCCCGTTTCTCGTGCTGATCATTTTTCTTGCGCCGTTGGTGATCGATCCGCTCTTTAACACATTCGAGCCGCTTTCCGCGCACGATCCGCAGCTGGTGAGCGATCTTGAGCGAGTGGTGAGTCGTGGCGGGCTGGAAATTCCCCCGCAGCGAATGTTTTTGATGAAGGCCAGCGCGAAAGTGAATCTGGTGAACGCATACGTGACCGGGATCGGTGCATCGAAGCGCGTGGTGGTGTGGGATACGACGATCGCGAAAATGACACGGCCGGAAATTTTGTTCGTGTTTGCTCACGAGATGGGGCATTACGTTCTAAATCATGTTTACAAAGGGATGATCGCCACCGCACTGGGGCTTCTGGCGGCCCTGATCATCATCGCCTGGATTTCGCGGCGATGGATCGAGCGGCATCCCGCCGTGGGAAAAATTCGCGGCTCGGGCGATTTGGCGGCGCTTCCGATTTATGCCATCCTGTTTTTGTTTCTGAGTTTTATCGTCACGCCGGTGTCGAATGTTTACTCGCGTTACGTAGAGCATCAAGCCGATCAATATGGGCTCGAGGTGACACACGGACTCACGCCGGATTCCGGGCAGGTGGCGGCGCAGTCGTTTCAGATTCTCGGCGAGATTGATCTCGAGGATCCCGCGCCGACGCGGTTAGAAATTCTCTGGTATTGGGATCATCCGTGGATCGGCGATCGCATTCAGTTCGCGCTGCATTACGATCCCTGGGCGAAAGGCGCGTCAGGCGAGTTTGTGAAATGAGCGGTGAGTGGTGCGATCGTGCATGAAGAAGCCCGCCAAATTGCTGGCGGGCGAGCTCGGGCCAGAGACCGGGTGGTACGAGAGCCAAACAGCCGCAACGCGCACGTGCATAATTAACCGGATTGTCTTACGCGCAATAATATCGCGCGGGAAAGTTTGCCCTTTTGCTTAGTCGCGTATAATTGGGGCGATGACTACTGCGGTGCACAGTAGAACCGCGAAAGGGGCTAGTGCTGCTCGGGGCGCGGGGCCGCGGTTTGCGGCGCTGCCGGGGCGAGTGTTGGGGCTTGATTACGGGAGGCGGCGCATTGGCCTCGCTATATCCGACGAGCTGCGCATTACCGGGCGGCCGGCTGGGATTCTCGAGCGCACGAATCGCCGCGGCGTGTTTCGCAGCCTGCGTGAAATCGCGCGGGAATATGGAGCGCGGCAAATTGTGGTCGGGTATCCGCTTAATCTGGATGGGACTGCGGGGGAAATGGCTGAGGAAGCGGCGCGTTTTGCGGCGCGGCTGCGGAAGGAACTTGGCATCGAAGTGGAACTCGTGGATGAGCGGCTGACTAGCTGGGCCGCGCATCAGGAAATGGCCGAAACCGCGCGCGCGACGAAACGCGACGAGCGCCGCACCGCTCCCGAAACCGACGATCTCGCCGCTGCGATTCTTCTGCGCGATTACCTCGGGCGCGAGCATCCGAAAAAACCTACTTCAACGCGCGGCGGGGAGAAATAATCCTGCATGCGCCGACTGGGCCTGCTCCTGCTTCTCTTTATCGCCGCGATTGGCGGATTTTCGGCATGGCTCGATCATCAAGTCAGCCGCCTGTATAAGCACTATCAGGGCCCATCCATTTTCGTGGACATTCCGCGCGGAACTTCGAGCTGGGGCGTTGCCGAAATTCTGCGAAAGAATGGCGTGATTGGAAATATGGCGGCCTTCGAACTTCTGGGCCACTGGTATCACCGGCACCCGCTGCAGGCCGGCGAATATCTTTTCGAAGGGCCGATGAACGAGCGGCAGGTTTTCTGGAAGATTGCCGGCGGCCACATTTACGTCCATACGGTACAGATCCCCGAGGGATGGACGATGTTTGAAATCGCCGATCAACTGGAGCGCGAAGGCCTGGGCACGCGCGAGGATTTTCTAAAGGCGGCGCGCGATCCATCGCAGATTCAAGATTTGGCGCCGGGGGCGAAAAGTCTCGAGGGATTTTTGTTTCCATCCACTTATGAATTCACGCGCCACGCCACGTCGCAGGAGATCGCGGACAAGATGGTGCGGCACTTCCGCACGGTTTGGGCGACGCTGAATCCCGATCCCGCGAATCCGGCGGCGACCACGCAGCAAATCGTGACCATGGCGTCGCTGGTCGAACGGGAAACGCCGCTGGCGCCCGAAAGGCCGCTGGTGGCGGGCGTTTTCTACAATCGCTTGAGCAAAAATTATCCGCTGCAATGCGACCCGACGGTGCAATACGCGCTGGCGCTCGCCGGACGCCCCACGCCGGTTGTGCATCACGCAGACCTGGAGATAAATTCGCCGTACAATACCTACCTGCACGCGGGACTTCCGCCGGGACCGATTGCGAATCCCGGGGAGGCGTCGTTGCGCGCGGCGATTTCACCGGCAAAGACGGACTACATGTATTTCGTGGCGAACGATCAAGGCGGCCATTTCTTCAGCAAGACGCTGGCGGAGCATAATCGCAACGTGACGCGATACCGAAAGCGGCTTGAGAATGAAAATTCGGGCGCCGACGCATCGCCCGGAAACCCAAGCGGCCCGAACCGGCCTCGGAGTCCCTCGTGACCCGCAAAGATCCGAAAGAATCGCATCCGTTGAAAGAATCCACGAAGAAGGAATTGATTCTTGAAGCGGCGCATGCGCTGGCGAAAGACCGCTACACGCCCGCGGAAATCGAGCAGATTCGTCGGCAATTGATCGTTCATGCGGGGCCGGAGGCTAGCACTTCGCCTGAGTACATCGTTTCGGTGCTCGAAGACGCGGGTTTGCGCGTGCTGTGGTCCACGCACGAGGATGAAGAGGGGCGCTACGAAGAGGAATTCCACGATCTGCTGCATTTTTCGACGCTTGAGGAAGCCGAGATGTGCATCATTCGCCTCGATGAGCTGCTGCGAAAATTTCAGACGGAGGGCGAGCATGCGGCCGCCGAGCGAGCCCGCGAAGTGGGACGCCTCGGGCGCCGCCGCGCCGAAATGATTTCGCGGAATCATAAAGTGGATGGCGCCAAGCGCGCCGAAAAAGAGGAAATCGCGCAGTGGTTTGCGATATGGCTGGAAACGCCGGATGCGTTTTTCGATTGGCTGGAAGTTCGCAAGCAATCGCCGGATTATGAGAAGCGGTTCGGCGGCGCCACAGGCCAAGCCGCCGGCGCGTGAGTTTGATCGCGAGGCGGTTACGTAGCGGCGCGCTTTAGCGTGGCATCCGGCGGTGACACTACATACGTGATGGCGCAATGTTCTCTGACGTTACTTCGCGAAGATGCCGGGCTGAAGCCCGCCGCTACGAAACCATCCTACAAATGATGAGCTTGGGATGAATTTATTGGATGTGGAACCGCTGGACCTTGGGCCCGACGTCAAGGCCATCAGTCTCGAACTGGTTGACGCAAGCGTGGATCGCGAGCCGGTGCGCGGCGAGGAGGCGGTGAAGACCTGGAGCCGCGTGCTTCCCGCGCTGGCCGGAAAAGAACCTTGGGCGTTCGATTTCTATAGCCATCTGGATCGCGTCCGCGATTTCTGCACCACCCACGGCATAAAATTCCGCGAAGCTGGCACGCGCTGCGTGGTGATTCCTGCGCCCGAGCCGGCGCTGCTTGAAGAGCTGCTGACTCGCTTCGAAGCCGAAACATTCGGCGCCCGAGCCGGTGCACCGGCCGTCGATGGCGATCCCGCGCTCGAGAAGGAGCTTTCGCGCCAGGGCGCTGACGCTTACCATCACGCTTACACGAATTACCGTTTCTGCGCGATTTGCGATTTCGAGAATGGGTCGCTGGTCGTCCTCAGCAACAAACTCTGGGCCAGTGAAATCATCCGGCTGGTTCGCGGCGTTCTTGATGCCGCCGGCGTGGAAGTGCGATTGCCGGCCTGAGGATTTTCGGCGCGAGAGCGGAAGCAGACAGGCTACGTTTTGGCAGGCGTTACTCGGGAGGGAGCAGCAAGCGGCGCCCCTACAGGAAAACCCCAACCCTGGCCGTGCCTTGACGATGCTTTGGATTCGCCGGCTGCCGGACGGTTCGTTGACTCCGCTTCGGGCGCGAACTAAGATGCCTCACCTGTGACGGATTCTCAGCCAAAAGTTGGCGAAACTATTGGGCGCTACCGCGTGCTTGAAAGGCTGGGCGGCGGCGGGATGGGTGTGGTTTACAAGGCTGAGGACACCAAGCTGCACCGCGTTGTGGCGCTGAAATTTCTTCCTGATACTGCTGCTAACGATCCGCAGGCGCTGGAGCGCTTTCGCCGCGAGGCGCAGGCGGCTTCCGCGTTGAATCATCCGAATATCTGCACCATTCACGACATCAGCGAAGAGAACGGCCGCACTTACATCGTGATGGAATGTCTGGACGGCCAAACGCTGAAGCACAAGCTGGGCGGGAGGCCGCTCGATCTCGATACGTTGCTCGATCTGGGCGTGGAAATTGCCGACGCGCTGGATGCGGCACATGCGGAAGGCATCATCCACCGCGATATCAAGCCCGCGAATATTTTCGTGACAAAGCGCGGGCACGCCAAGATTCTCGATTTCGGACTGGCCAAGCTGGCGACCGCGGAAAAGCGCTTGTCGATGGATTCGGCGGTGACCATGGCCGAAGCGGCCGCAGGCATCTCTGCCGAGCATCTGACTTCGCCGGGAACTACCATTGGCACGGTGGCGTACATGTCGCCGGAGCAGGCGCGCGGGAAAGAGCTGGATGCGCGCAGCGATCTATTTTCGTTCGGAGTGGTGCTGTACGAGATGGCTACGGGGCAATTGCCGTTTCGCGGCGATACTTCCGCGGTGATTTACGAGGCGATTCTGAATCGCGTGCCGGCGCCGATCGGACGGCTGAATCCGGATTTGCCGCTGAAGCTCGAAGACACGATCAACAAGGCGCTGGAGAAAGATCCGAAGATGCGCTGCCAGAGCGCGGCGGAATTGCGGGCGGATTTGCAGCGGTTGAGGAGGGATACGAGTTCGGGGCGCGTGGCGGCGCAGACGTCGGGGGAGATTCCCGCGGTGGCGGCGGGCGAGGAGGCGAGGAGGGAATCGTCGGCGAGAATGAGTGCCGCGACGGGGAGCACGGCGGCGGAATCGGCGGCGCGGGGATCGTCGGCGGCAAGAATGAGCGCGGCCAGCGGAAGCGCCGCGGCAGCAGAGGCAGGGGCCGAGCGGGCGGCGGAAGTACAGGCCGAGAAGCCGGCGGCGCGTGGGAGGCCGAATCACATAGTGATCGCGGGCGCTGCCGTTGTTGTGCTCGCGCTGGCGATCGGCGGGTACTTCTATTTTCATCGCGCACCGAAGCTCACCGAAAAGGACACCATTGTGCTCGCCGACTTCACGAATACCACCGGCGATGCGGTGTTCGATGACAGCTTGCGGCAAGCGCTGGCGGCACGACTGGCAGAATCGCCGTTTTTGAATGTGCTCTCGGATTCGAAGATGCGCTCGACTTTGCAAATGATGGGGCAGCCGGCGAACACGCGCGTTTCTGAAAGCGTCGCGCGAGAGATTTGCCAACGCTCGGCTAGCAAGGCAGTGCTGGCGGGCTCGATCGCGCAGGTGGGAAGCCGCTACAACATTGTGCTGAACGCGGTGAATTGCGCGAGCGGTGACATCGCGGCCAGCGCCAGCGGCGACGCGGATAATAAGGACCACGTGCTGGATACGCTGGGCTCGGTGGGATCGTCGATGCGCGGGAAGCTAGGCGAATCCCTGAGCTCCATCGAAAAATTTAGCGCGCCGATGGCCGACGCGACCACTTCGTCGCTAGAGGCGCTGAAGGCCTTCAGCCTGGGGCTGAAAACGCGGCAGCAGAGCGGCGATGCCGCGGCGATGCCGTTGTTCAAGCAGGCGGTGGCGCTCGATCCGAATTTTGCCAGCGCGTACGCGGAGCTCGCGACGCTTTACGGCGACGCGGGACAATCCGAGCTCTCCGCGCAGTTCGCGCAAAAGGCGTTCGAGCTACGCGATCGCACCAGCGAACCGGAGAAGCTCTATATCACCGCCCATTACTATGTGAACGTGACCGGCGAATTCGAGAAAGCGATCCAGACCGCGGAACTATGGCACCAGGAATATCCGCGCTCGGCGATCCCGCTCGTGATTCTCGATTATCTTCATTCGAGCCTGGGCCGTTACGCAGACAGCATCCAAGAAGAGCACGAAGCGATGGCGCTTGATCCCGACGTGGTGATTGAATACGGCAATCTCGCGGCCGTTTATATCGCCACCAACCGCTTCGACGAAGCGCATAGCGTTATGCGCCAGGCGTTGAGCCGCAAGCTGGAAGATCAGTCGCTGCACTACTACATGTACGTGCTGGCGTTTCTGGAGAACGATGCGGGGGAGATGCAGAAGAATCTGGATTGGGCCATAGGCAAACCCGGCGTGGAGGATGGTGCGCTTTTGGCGCAAGGGGATACGGAGGCTTACCACGGGCGGCTGGAGAAGGCGCGTGATTTTTCGCGGCGGGCGGAGGATTCGGCGCTGCACAATGACGCCAAGGAGACGGCGGCAACATACCTTGGATACGCCGCGTATCGCGAGGCTGAATTTGGGAACGCCGCGGCGGCGCGCGACGGCGTGACGAAAGCGCTGGCGCTTTCGGGCGGGCGCGACGTGCAGATTCTGGCGGCGTTGACTTTGGCGCGTACGGGCGATGTGGCGCGGGCTGCGACGATCGCCGATAAGCTGGCCAAGGATTACCCCTTGAATACCATCGTGCAGAATTACTGGCTGCCGGCGATTCACGGGGCGATTGAGCTGGGGCGCAACGATGCGGCGAAGGGGATTGAAACGCTGCAGCCGGCGGCGGCTTATGAGTTGGGTGGCGTTCAGCCGTTTACGGGTATTGCGCCGGCCTACGTGCGCGGGCTGCTCTATTTGCAGGAGCGGCAGGGCGCGCAGGCGGCAGCGGAATTTCAGAAGCTGATCGATCATCGCGGGATCGTGGCGAATTCGCCGCTGGCAGCACTGGCGCGGCTGGGGGTGGCGCGCGCCTATGCGGCGCAGGGGGACGCGGCCAAGGCGCGGACGGCCTACCAGGACTTCTTTGCCATTTGGAAGGACGCCGATCCTACAATTCCAGTGTTAGTAGCTGCAAAATCGGAATACGCCAAGCTGAAGTAATCCTCGACCGGCAAACAGAGCGGTTCGCAACGATAGTACGGTCGTACCATTTCGCTCGCCGATAGTCCTAGTACACTAGGTACCATCGGCGGATGAACTGTGTGCCGCCAGTGTCCTCGATGCCAAGCGCACCGACTATACCGAATGCTCGGGCTTTTGTCCGTAGCCTCAATGTTTTGTTGAAGTTCGCCCGCCTTTATGGGCTCGAGCATGTGCGCTCGGCTTCCCAATTTGACTCGGCTTTTGAGGAGCTTGCGGACGCTATTTCGGTGGCGGGTCCGGCTGGTTTGCTGCTTGGGGCTACCGGATCGCAGCTTCTACTTGATGGCGTCCCGCTTGAAACCACTCCGGCGGAGCGCAGTTTCGCCAATTTATTGAGCGCTTCCGGGATCGCCAGCATTTGCTTTGGGCGCGGGTTGGAGCGGCATGAATTCGCACAATTCATTCGTGCGTTTATGGAGTCAGGCTCGAAATCGAAGGGCTTGGCGGAAAAGCTTAGTGAGTTTTCGGGCAAGGATTCGAGCGGCGCGATTCGCGTGAATGAGATTCGCTTTGTGGCTGAGGACTCTGCTTATTCGGACGCGCGCGTGGCCGCGCAATTGACGGTGCGGACGCTTGGCGGGGATGCGGAGTCGATTCAGGAGTGGTTCCGCAGCCCGGAGAAAATGATTCAATTAATTGCCGCGGCTGAAGGTGCTGCGCATCCGGATGGTGGCTCGGGCGGCGGTTCGGGCGGCGGTTCGGGATCTGGATCCGGCGCGGGTACTGGTTCGTTCGCGGGCACCGGAAATTCCCCCGGAAGCGGCGTGGCCGGCGGCACTAGCGCCGGTGCGGCAAACGGGACTTCGTCCGGCGGGGGCTCGTTTGGATTTTTCGGCGGGCTTGCCACGAGCGGAGCGAGCGGTGGCGCCGGAGCGGGCAATGTTTCGCAGGAAGCAGTGCCGATTAGTGAAACGGAAATGCATAGTTTGCTGCGTTTGCTGGCGCAGTTCGGCGAGGCTACGCAGAGCTCGGGGAAGACGCAAAATCTTGACGCGGCCGCGTGGCAGCAGAAGCTCGCGCATCTGCCGCAGAACGCGCAGGTGACTTTGCGGCAGGCGCTGGCTGGAGTGATGGCGACGGCGCCTAAGGCCAAGCTGGATGGCGCCACGCTCGTTCGACTGGCCGAAGATTTGGCGATTCGTTTTGCGCTCGATCGCTACCAGCGCGGCGAAGTGCGCGTGAATGCCGTGCGCCAATTGCTCGACAAGATGGGCCATGAAGTGGACACGCTGCGCAAGATGCTGCGGGCGCGCGAAGACAAGATGGCCAAGGCGGGGATTGCTGTCGAATCCCACGCCGATTTGCTTGACCGGCAATTCTGGGCGCAGGTTCCTGAGTCGGGCAAGAAGCAGGTGCTGCTTTCTACCGAGGCTTGGTGCATTCCGCCGCGTAACGTGCAAAGTTTCGTCGAAGAGCTGCTGGGCCGCGGCGAATCCGATGCCGCCGGCGATATTTTGCTGCACTATGCCGCGTGCGTGCGAAATAAAGATGCCGAGGCGCGGCGCAAAGCTGCGATTGGACTTGGGCAGCTTGCGGAACTTTACAGCCGGGCGGCCAGCCAGCGTTTGCAGACGGCCCTTGCTGAAATCGGCAAGCAGATGCAGGAAGAGCGCGAGCAGGAATTGCAATCGCTGCTGAGCGCGGCGTTTGTGCGGCTGAGCCAGGAAGCGGCTTCGCGGCGTTATTACCGCGCCATGATTCAGGCGCTTGATTCGCTGAATTTGCTGGAGGCGGTGCGACCGAGCTGGGTGCAGGGTTTGCGGCCGCGCCTGGGAATTGAAAATCGCGTTTCGGAATTTATTGATGACGCGGTGAACTCGGACCGCGTGGCTGAAAGTTTGACGGATGTATTGCGGCGCGTGCCGCAAGCGTCTTCGGAACAGCTGGCGGTGCGGCTCTCGCGCACTACGCGTCGGGCCGAGCGCGAGCGCGTTGTCGATCTGGCGAAAGCCATCGGTGAGCCTTGCACGCAATTGCTGCGTGCCGCGCTGCGAGCGGAGCCGTTGTCGAAGGCCTCTTGCGTGATTGGATTGCTCAGCCGTCTTGATCCTGGGGCGCTCGCTGAATTTCTGCCGTCGCGATTGAGCGAAGGGCAGCGCTCGTTTCAGGACGCAGTGGTCCGCCAGCTTGCCATCGCCGGCGCACCGGAACGCGGCCGCATTCTGGTGCACTCGCTCGATCTATTCGATTCGCTGGTGATGCCTTTCGCCGTCGACGAGATCGGGATGTGCGGCGATCCCGATACATCCGAAATTCTGCTCAAGATTGTGGAAGGCGAATCGTTGCCGGGCAGCTCGGAATTTCTGCGCGTGAAAGCCATCGAAGCGCTTGGGCGGATTCGCGCTCCGGGCACCGCCGAGCGGCTGCGCCATTTTCTGGAAGATCGCAAAACATTCGGCTGGAGCTATCCCGACGAAATTCGCACCGCAGTGGCGCAAGCGCTCGCGAAAATTGATGCGGATTGGCTGCGCGCGTTCATCCCGAAATCGGGGCTGGACGCGGCGGTGCTCGCTCTCGCGCCGCTCGATCCGCGCCCTGAGCGCGATTTCGTGCGCCACCGGCGCTATCGCCGCGTTCGCCTGACGCACTCCGTGCCTGCGGTGGTCAGCTCGGCGCAGGGGAAGCAATCGCTCTCGATTAATGTGCTGAGCCTCGATGGCGGCATGGTCAGCGGCGAAATGCAGCTAGCTGTGGGCACATCAGCAACGTTCCGCATCCCCGCAGGCATGCGCTCAATCAACGCGCAGGCCGTCGTGCGCTTCGTGCGCTCGCATCAGGCCGGCTTCGAATGGGTCGGCATGGGCCTCGAGGATCGCGCCAAGCTGCGCCGCCTGCTCGTTTCGCTCGGCCAAGGTGAATCTTCCACTGCGACATTTTCTCGCATCGAATAGCAGGTATCTGGTCTCGCGCGTCGTCTAGCTTCGCGACTCACTCCCTCATTCCGAAGTCTCCAAATCGAATCACTCTCCGACAGCCCGTTTGGTGGTAGCGTCCCGACGTTCTGAGACTGCGACCGAAAGCCTTCCCCTAGTATCAAGAGCACGTAGCCTTGTTTGCCAACCGATTAACTCCGGTTTAGACTGCCCGCAATAACCATGAAGCGAATGGTGCACTTCGGATTCCGGTGGGCCCTTCCGGTCGCACAACTGGTGCTCTGTGGAGTGCTATTGTGGCCGTGGAGGCACGTATATATATTTCAGCTGCACTCTGCACTGCATTCTCGTCAGCCCGAAAAGGAGCTGATACTAGTCCCGATTATTTCAGGTCCTCTCGATCTGGCGACGCCGCGAGACCGGAGAGCGCGAGAGCTAGCTGAACTCAGTCTGGCGGCACCGGCGATCGTGAATTTACCCAGCGCGTTTGTTGGGCTGGCGCTGCCGGGTTCGGTCCCGAGTGGCATGTATCCGGAGTATTGGCGCTCGATCAGTTGGCCCATCGTCGGAATAATCTTTTGGTGGATCGCTGGGCGCGGCATTGACGCATTGCTGGCGTCTCGATCGCGCAACCTGTTTCCGAAGATTACGATTGCCGAAACGATTGTAGCGCTTCTCTTAACTGGCTCCGTTGGCCTGCTTTTCGCTGGATTTATTATAGATCCTAGCATCCGAGCGGAGTTCATCCTCCCGTGGCGCTTGGGAATTGTTTCTTGTGTCCTTTGGATCTTCCTGGGAGCCGCAACCGTTGTGGCTCGGGTCGTACAGTGGCGGTTAAGACGTCAACTAAGAGCCGAAGTGAGGGAGCGTACTGCTTGAGCCTACGACCGGCCGTTCTTGTTGGCTTTCGCTATGGCGTCGAGCGATTCAGCACTTTCCGCGCTGCCAGGCCCAGCATCAGCCGCGAGAATCCGGTCATTATCAGGTTCACACCTACTAGCGTGCCGATGGCCCAGACGGAACTGGACGGCCAGTGGAACCAGATCAGCGCGCCGAGCAGCAGGGTGATGATCGCGTTTATCAGCAGCCAGCTTGAGCCGCCTTCGCCGCGCGCGCGGAAATAGACGATCAGTTCGATCACCGCGAACATCAGAATAACTCCCGCCAACAGCAGCGTCAGCGTTCCCAGGCCCATCAACGGGTGCGCCAATAAATAGATTCCGCCCAGGAGATACACAAACGCGATCACGACTTGCCAAATTGTGCGTTCCGCTCCGTGTGCGCCGAACGCTGCAACAATATGCACTATGCCGCCGAAGACGAATAGCCAGCCGACCAGGATGGTGACGGCCAGGCCCGCGACTTCGGGTTCGATGATTGCCGCGATTCCCAGAAGGATGAACACCACCGAAATGCCAATCAGCCAGCCGCTGGCTTTCTTGACTAGGCCAGCGCCTTGCAATCCCTGGCTTGGATTTGCTGTTGCCATTGGATGCCTCCACTTGTGCTTTTCAACACGGGATGCCGCCCTAAAGAGCGCCGCTACGAAGTGCCGGAAATTCCCGCATCACTTGCGCGGGGTGATGCGGAACAACGGCATCGGGGGAAACCGCGGTGATTCTACTCCCAAAGACCTTTGCTCTATCAGGGATTATTTTTGGGGCGGCTGGGGCCACTTGACCTCTTATTTGATTTCTAGCGACGTACGGCGACTTAGCTGGGCGCGGGTGGGGGCTGAACTGCGGGAGGGTCTGTTGTACGGCCCGGTTTGGCGCGATTCGTGATGATAAGACCCTCCCCTACAAGAGCTCGCACGATTCGCGTAAGATGTCGGGCGGTTGTTTTGCCGATAGGATTGATGGACGGGTTGCGGAGGAGACGTTGTGATTATTGGAGTGCCTCGCGAGAGTTTTCCTGGGGAACGGCGGGTGGCAATGGTGCCCGGCGTTGTGCCGTCTTTGGCCAAGGCTGGATTCCAGGTTGTGATTGAAGCCGGAGCCGGCGTTGGGGCTGGTTATCCTGACGCCGATTATGTTGCCAAGGGCGCCTCGATCGTTCCGGAACGGGCGGAAGTGTTTCGCGTGGCGGACATTATTATTCAGGTTCTTTGCTATGGGTCCAATGATGCGACGGGGGCTTCTGACCTTCCGCTTTTTCACCGCGATCAGATTTTGATCGGATTTTTGCGGCCGCTCGGGACTTTGAAAACGATCGAAGAAATTGCTGCTACCGGAGTTACAGCGTTTTCTGTGGAATTGATGCCGCGATCCACGCGGGCGCAGAGTATGGATGCGCTTTCTTCGATGGGCACGATTTGCGGCTACAAGGCTGTGTTGATTGCCGCGGATACTTTGCCGCGAATTTTTCCGATGCTGACTACCGCTGCGGGAACTATAACGCCGGGGCGCGTGCTGGTGATCGGGGCGGGCGTGGCCGGGCTGCAGGCGATCGCTACCGCGCGGCGGCTCGGGGCCGTCACTTCGGCTTACGACATGCGGCCCGCTGCTAAGGAGCAAGTGCAAAGTTTGGGCGGGCGATTTGTGGAATTGCCGATTGAGACGAAGGATGCGGCGGAAGATGCGCAGGGTTACGCGCGCGCGCAGGATGAGGATTTTTACCGCCGGCAACGCGAATTGCTGGGGCGCGTGGTGGCGGAGAGCGACGTGGTGATTACCGCGGCGGTGATTCCCGGGCAGAAGTCGCCGGTTTTGATTACGCGGGATATGGTGGAGCACATGGCGCCCGGATCGGTGATTGTGGATCTGGCGGCGGAGCGCGGCGGGAATTGCGAATTGACTGTATCGGGCAAGGAGATTGTTGCGCACGGAGTGACGATTATTGGGCGATTTAATTTGGCTAGTACCGTGCCTTATCACGCTAGCCAGCTGTATGCGCGGAATATTGCAGCGTTTATTTTGCATTTGATTCAGGATGGGAAATTGCGGCTGGATTTGAATGACGAAATTGTTCGCAGCACATTGGTGACCCGCGGCGGCGAAGTGGTGAACGCGCGCGTGCGGGAATTTTTCAAGCTGCCGGCGCTGGCTGCGGCCGTCGCGAAGGAGAGCCAATAACGATGAAGATGGATTTGATTACCAGCCTTTACGTATTCATGCTCGCTGGATTCATTGGGTTTGAAGTGATCCGGCGGGTTTCGCCGCTCTTGCATACTCCGCTTATGTCTCTGACTAATGCGCTGGATGCGATCGCCGTTGTTGGCGCGATCTTGCTCGTCGGCGCGCACAAGAGCCGGCTTTCCACCATTTTGGGGACGATCGCGATTGTTGCGGCCACCAGCAACGTTGTTGGCGGATTCATGATTACCGACCGCATGTTGAAAATGTTCAAGTCCAGCCGCCCGCAGAAACCGTGAGCTTGATGATCGGCGGCGACCAAATCCTCGAAATCATCTACCTGATCGCTACGGCGCTTTTCATTCTTTCGCTGAAGTGGATGAGTTCGCCCACGACGGCGCGGCACGGGGTGTGGGCCGGCGAGTTGGGAATGTTGTTGGCGGTGGGCGGGACGCTGTTGGACCGCGGGATTGTGGGTTACAAATGGATCGCCATTGCGCTTGTGCTCGGCACGATTATCGGCGTGCCGCTGGGGCGCGTGCACATGACGGCGGTGCCGCAGCGGACGGCGCTCAGTCACGCATTCGGAGCGCTTTGCGTCACTCTGGTCGGCACTTCGGAATTTTACTTACGCACGCCGGATATTCCGCCGTTTGTGATGGCGGTGCTCGGGCTCGAAGTGATTCTTGGCTCGCTTACTTTTACCGGGAGCTTGATGGCTACAGGGAAGCTGCAGGAAATATTGCCGCAACGGCCGATTACTTATAAGGGGCAGAACATCGTCAATTTGGGCGTGCTGGCGATCGCGGTAGGTCTCGCCGTGTTCCTGGTGATTCATCCGGACCGCACTCATCTTTTTCCATTTATCGTGGGAATTCCGCTGGTGTTCGGGGTGTTGATGATTATTCCTATCGGCGGGGCAGACATGCCTACCGTGATTTCGCTGCTGAATTCCTATGCGGGGCTTTCGGCGGCGGCGATGGGATTTGTGCTGAACAGCAAATTGCTGATCGTGGCGGGGGCGCTAGACGGGGCTTCGGGCTTCATCCTCTCCGTAAATATGTCGAAGGCCATGAACCGGTCATTTTCGAATGTGCTTTTTGGCGCGTTTGGGCAGGAGCAGGCGGCGGTAGCCGGCGGAGCGGAGACGCGCAGTGTGCGCAGCGCTACGGCGGAAGAAGCCGCTGCGATTTTGGCCGCTGCGAATAAAGTCGTGATTGTGCCGGGGTACGGCATGGCCGTTGCTCAGGCGCAGCACAAAGTGCGCGAGCTTTATGATGCGCTCACGAAGCGCGGCGTGGACGTGAAATTTGGAATTCATCCGGTGGCGGGACGCATGCCCGGGCACATGAACGTGCTGCTCGCCGAAGCCGACATTCCTTACGACAAGCTTTTGGACATGGACGAAATCAATGGCGAGTTTCCGCAAACGGACGTGGCGTTGGTGATCGGCGCAAACGACGTAACCAATCCGGCGGCGCGCAGCGACCACTCAAGCCCGATTTACGGCATGCCGATTCTGGACGTGGACAAAGCGCGCACGGTAATGGTGATCAAGCGCAGCATGAGCCCCGGCTTTGCGGGCATCGACAATCCGCTGTATTACCTGGACAAAACGCTGATGCTCTTCGGCGATGCGAAATCCTTCGTAAACGCCATCGTACGCGAATTACACGGCGGCGGGGAAAGTTAACGCGGAAAGAACGCGACAGCGAAATTCCTTCGTACAAATTTGGGCCGGGAACACCACTTGCACTCCCGCCTGCGATTTTTCCCGCGGATGGGCGGGAGATACAGGCAGGAGTGCCTGTGCTACCGTCAGCTCGCGGCGGTTGCCTTGGGGAGAGACAGAAGGCCTAGCTGCTGGAACAGGCTGGCGTTATCCGATTAGAGCCGGCCCTTGATGGCCTTTCCGTTGCGCACTTCGAGTACATTGCAGCCGTGCACCTCGATGCGCTTATTTGTGGGCGCGATTCCGGCGAAGCTGCCTTTGTGGGTGCCCGTGGCGAGGGTGCGGACCACGACGGTATCGCCACTGGCGATGATTTGCTCGACTTCTACGTGCAGATCGGGGAACGCCGTCAGCAGCATCTGCAGATTCTGACGCACGCCTTCGCGTCCGCGGATCGGGCCCGGGGCGGATTCTGAATGTCCCACGTAGGAATCGTCGATGCGGCTTAGGTATCCTTCGACATCGTGCGCGTCCAGCGCAGCGAACTGCTTGTTCGCATACTCGATACTTTCCTGTTCAGCCATAGATGGCCTCCCCTTCTCGAATGAAGTACGGCACTGAGTGTACCTCTCCAGCGGACTAACTCCTAAGTTTGCATCGGCAACTCTGCCTGCGGCGGATTTTGTGGGAAGTGGAGAATTTTCTAGTTAGAATATCAAGTACAGTTAGATAGAACCTCAGTTAGCGTGGAGGCTCTCTGCACAACATTCAGAAGCGAATGGCCATTTTGTGTGGCTTGCTCCTCTTAGTTGCGTCCGGCAGCTCCGACGCGCGCTCGAAGTCCTCACAGCAAGGCACGAAGGTGCCTGATTACTCGAAAGAAGCGTTCGTGGTGGAACGGATCTTCACGAAAGTTGGTTTCGAAAACGACGGAACCTATTCGCTTGAGGAAACGGTCCGGGCCCGGATCCAGTCCCAAGCGGGCCTTCAAGGATTCGGGGTACTGAATATCGCCTACCCATCCGCGACCTCGACCATGGACATTGCCTACGTGCGAGTAACGAAGGCTGACGGCCGCGTGGTGGAGACGCCTCCCGAAAATATTCTGGATATGCCCAGCGATATCACCCGCGAGGCGCCTTTCTACAGCGACATTAAGGAAAAACACATTGCGGTGAAAGGCCTGGAAATCGGCGATGTCCTCGAATATCAATCCCGCGAATCGGTAAAGACTCCGCTCGATCCAGGACAGTTCTGGTTCGCTCATGATTTCTTTGAGGAAGGTATTTGCCTGCAGGAGAAATTGCAGATCAGTGTTCCGCGCGGCCGGAACGTGAAAGTCGCAAGCTCCAAAATTCAGCCGGCCACGACCGAGGAAGGATCGTACAAGATATACTCGTGGACGACCGCGAATCTCGAAAGCAGCGCCGCCAAAAAGGAGTCGAAAACCGCCGAAGCCGGCGAGCCGGCGCATCATTCCGTACAGGTCACTACTTTTCAAGATTGGGACGCGGTCGGCCAATGGATAAAAAGCCTGGTTGCGCCACGAGCGGTGGCCACTCCGCAAGTCCGCGCCAAGGCTGACGAGCTTACGCGCAACGCCAAGACCGATGCCGAAAAAACTCAACTCATCTATGACTATGTTTCCACCAAATTCCGCTATATCGGAATTTCCTTGGGCATCGGGCGGTATCAGCCGCACGCCGCTGCGGATGTATTGAGCAATGACTATGGCGATTGCAAGGACAAGCACACGTTGTTTGCCGCGCTGTTGGCAGCGGAAAACATCAAAGCTTACCCGGCACTCATAAACTCGAGCACGAAAATTGATCCCAACGTGCCATCGCCGGGACAATTCGATCACATCATCACTGCGATTCCGCAGGGCGATGGTTTTCTGTTCCTCGACACGACGCCGGAAGTGGCCCCGTTCGGATATCTCGTCAATGGGCTGAGGGACAAAGAGGCTCTCGTGATTCCCGACAGCGGCCCCGCCAGATTGGTTCGGACGGCGAAAGATCTTCCGTTCAAATCGAAATTTGATTTCCAGGCAGACGGCACGCTCGACGATTCCGGAACACTTGAAGCTAAGATGCAATTTTCGGTGAGAGGCGATGCGGAGCTCTTCTACCGGCAGGCCTTTCGCCGCGCCGGCCAGTCTCAGTGGAACGCCGTGATGCAGGAGATCTCGTCCCGGCTCGGATTTGGCGGAACTGTCGCCGATGTAACCGTTTCGGCTCCGGAAGCGACGGATGCGCCGTTCCACGTCAGCTACTCCTACACCCGGAAAACTTACGGGGATTGGGACAATCGTCGAGTTCCTCCTCCCTTTCCCTACATATTTCTGCCCGCCGCTCCGGAAGACAAAGACAAGAAATCGAGTCCGATAAAGATGGGGGTCCCAACGGAATTCGTATTTCGGGGCACGATGAAATTGCCGGCGAATTCCGATCCGCATATTCCGGCAAGAATCGAGCTGCACGATAGTTTTGCCGATTACCAGTCGTCCAGCAGCGTTTCGAACGGCACCCTGAAGTTCGAAAGGAGCCTGGTCACAAAAACGAACGAGATTACCGTCCCGCAAATCGACGCCTATACGAAATTCGTGAAAGCCGTTGCGGACGACTATGGCAGCATGATTCCGTTGCGTAGCGGCGACGACGGCGTCGTCGAGGAATCCGCGGATCCCGATGTACGCGCGCTCGTTACCCAGGGATACCAAGAATGGCAGGCGCGAAATTTCCCGGGCGCGGCGAATGCCTTCCAGCAGGCGGTGGACAAAGACCCGAAGTATTCCCAAGGTTGGCTGGCGCTAGGTGGCGCGCGCCTGGCCATGGGCGATGTAGATCAGGCCATCGAAGATATGAAGAAGGGCATCGCACTCGATCCCACCCGAACGGCCGGTTACAAATACCTCGCCGCGACTTTCACTGGTTTGCGCCGCGACGACGACGCTCTTCAAGTCTGGAAGGATTTGGAAAAAGTAGATCCTGCGGACCCCGATGCTTCCAGGGCCATTGCGCAAATCTTGATCGGTCAGAAGCGTTACGCCGAAGCGGTTACTGGCTTGGAATCTGCGCTCAAACAGAAACCGGACGATGGGCAACTGCTGCTTGAACTGGGAAGCGCTTATCTCAATACCGGAAATAAAGAAAAAGGAATTGCCGCGCTCCAAGCCGCAGCGGCCACGCCCGCTTTGCTCAATGATGTAGCCTACACTTTGGCGGAGAACAATCTTCAGTTGAACGACGCCCTGCGCTACGCGCAGAAAGCAGTCGCAGCGATTGAAAGCGATACGGCCGCCATCTCGTTGGACGGCCTGTCGCTCAAGGACGTGCAAACCGTGCCGGTGTTGGCCGCGGCTTGGGATACCCTAGGATGGGTGCACTTCCGTCTGGGGCAATTCGACGAAGCCGAAAAATACTTGAGTGCAGGTTGGAACCTGACGCAGGACCCGGTGATCGCCGATCATCTTGGCCAGGTCTATCAAAAGCAGGGCAAGAAGCATCAGGCGGCAGTGGCCTACTCTCGCGCAATCGCCGCGGGTCACGCGCCGGCTGAAACGGAAGGCCGCTTGGAGACGCTACGCGCGGGAGGAAAACCGCAGCCCGGCGAGCAAGTTGACGCACTCACTCTGCAAAATCTTCGCATGTTGAAATTGGAAAAGTTTGCCGGCAAGCCCAAAAAACACGCGAGCGCGGAATTTTTCCTGTTGATCGGCCCGGGGCCGAAAATTACCGGCGCGAAATTCATCAGCGGCTCGGAAGAATTGCGCGACGCGGGTAACACCTTGGCGGCTGCAAAGGTGGATGTGCTTTTCCCCGATGATCATCCGGTTCAAATTCTCCGCCGGGGGATCCTGGATTGCGAGCCCGAGGTCGCGGGTTGCATGTTCGTAATGATCCCTCCGGGCTCGGTCCACGCCGTTAAGTAATGCTGCGTGGGTTCGTAGTTCTCGGCGTCTTCTTAGTCGCCACTTCTGCGTTTGCGCAGGGCGGGCCTCCTTATTACACGAATGATCCTGGGACTCCTGGAAATTTGAATTGGGAAATCAATCTTGGGTATATGCCATTTTATTTTAGCGGCCAGTCGGTTTCGCACACTCCTGATGTAGACATTAACTTTGGCATCGGGGATCGCGTGCAGCTCACTTATGAGAATGCCTGGTTGCGGGTGCAGAAACCCGGGTCCTCCGTCAAATTTGGATTGGGGCAATCGAATCCTGGGGTGAAGTGGCGTTTTTACGATGCAGGGGAAGGCGGTCTCTCAGTTTCGGTTTTCCCGCAGCTCTTTTTGAATAATCCTGACGATGCCGTGAGGCGCGGCATCACAGGGCCGCACGATTCGTTTCTTTTGCCCGTTGAATTCTCCAGGAAATTTGGGCCTGTGGATTTGGATTATGAGATTGGGTATCAGTTTGTCCGCAAGGGGCCGGATGGGTGGATTAGCGGATTGGTTGTTGGGCACGAATTTACTTCGAAGCTTGAATTGGATTTGGAGCTTTATGGATTGGGGACTTTTCGTGCTTCGGAAAGCCAGCCTACGATCGATGTTGGGGCGCGGTACAAATTGCACCGGCCGGTGATTTTGTTGTTGATGGCTGGACGAAGTCTGGAGGGTTCGCGGGCGAATCAGGCTTATTTTGTTGGTTATTTTGGGGTGCAGTTTTTGTTGCCGCCGAGATCGTATAAGTGAGATTGAAGTGTGCGAGTGGAGATTGTGGCGTGATCTTGCATGAAGAGGCGAGCAGCAAGTCAACGGACGACGGCGGAAATTTCGGTACATAGGACGCCTTAGTTTTTGGGCCGAACCGGGCGGCAAAATGCGGGGGGCCGAACGGAGGGAGGGCTAAAGCACCCTCCCCTACTGGCCTGCCGCCGCGCGCTTGGCGGCAGGCCGTTGCCCGTAGGCGCCCGCGCGGATCTGCGCGAGCGCTGGGCCGCTTTACCTTATTCTTTTACGATCGTGATCATTACTACCGCTTTTTGTGTGCCGCCCGTGCCGACTGAGGCGGTTACGTCAACCGAGTAGGTTCCGGGCACCGTTGCCGTTGTCGAGGGTTGCGATCCGCCGCCGCTGCTGCCGCCGCAGGCTGTCAAACCGGCGCCGGCCATTGCTACGACTGACAGTGCGAGGACGGCTAGGGCGTATCGCGGACGCTTGGCTTGAGTGGCGCTCCATCCGAGGATCGCGGCTGCCAGCAATATGCCGAGAAGCCCAGCGAGTTTGCCATGTGAGCCGCCCGTGCCCGGCATACGCAATCCTCCCGGCCAGAGCTGCGATAGCTGGCCGTTGGTGCCCGTGGTGTTCACGGTCAGCGTTACGGTAACCGCTTGATTGTTGCCGGTCATCACGGCTTGGGCTGGAACGAAGACGCAATTCGAATTGGCCGGCAATCCGCTGCAGCTCAAGCTTACTGTGCCCGTGAATCCACCAACTGGAGTAAAGGTAAGCACGGTGGTTCCCGACTGTCCCTGCACGATTGTGAGCGTGGCGGGATTGGCGGTTACTGTGTAGCTTGGCGGCACGCCATTGGTCAGAATGAATGAGGCCGGAGTCAGAGGTGGAGCTCCCGCGCGGATGACGGCAGTTTTGATGGTGGCTTGTGGCGTCACCATTGCGGCCGTCACTGTGTATTGGCCCGCGGTGCTGTTGGCTGTGAAAGCCGGCGCTGTGGCGATGCCGGTCGTGAGTGTAGTGATGGTCACCGTGCTTACACCGCCCGCAAAAGTTCCGCTGGCGCCGGTGGTTGGCGCGGTGAAAGTTATCGGAATGGATGGGATTGGGTTTCCGAAGGAGTCAGTGACTTCTGCTTCGAGGGCAATGGCGAACGTGGTTCCCGGGATTGCTATTTGCCCCGAGCCGGCCAAAGCGATGATGGACGAAGCCGGCCCCGCAGAGACGTTAACGGTCTGCGTGGCCGTCAGCGTTGACTGCTGGACGTCGGTGACGGTGATTGTTTGCGCGCCGCTGGTCTCGAGGGTGACACTGAAGACGTGCGTGCCGGCGTCCGCGCCCACGAAAGTATAGTCGGGCGGTAATTGCGCCTGCGGATCGCTGCTGGTGAAGTGCACCGTGTCCGTGAATGAAGCGGCCGGGTTTTCGGCTGCGGTGAAGGCAGACACAGTGACGACGAGCGGCTGTCCTGCGACTGAGGAATCCGCGACGTTCAGAGTGAGGAAAGCGGCGGGCCCGGCGTTCGCTTGCACGGAGCCGAGGTCCACCAGGTTGTTCACGACGCGCGCGAAAGCGGCGCCGCGCTGGTCGTTGGCCAGCGATTGCGGCAAGCCGGTATTTTGGTCGAGCGCCACGCTGCCGGCTGCAATCACCGGGCTTCCCTCCTGTGGCAGTACGGTTTGCGTCGGTCCGCCATTATTGGTCAGCGGTCCGAGATTCAGCGTTCCGGCGGTCATGTTGAACACGTTGAAGCTCGACTGGCCGCCGCAGCTGACGCAATCTCCTCCCGAAGACGCATTGCCGGCGTCGATGCTGTTCAGCATCGTCACCGCGCCCTCATTGGTATTCAGGTTCGTGATGGTGCCGCCGCCGGTAATAGTGGCGGTGTTTCCGGTTACCGTGCACTGCAACAACTCCATCACGCCGGAGACTTCGTTTTCGATAGCCGAGCCGTCCGCCGCCGTGTTGCCGAAGAAGGTGCTTTGTGGCACGGAGAAAGCGCCGGAGGTGTCAATCCCGCCGCCGTCTGCTGTGGCCGTGTTTCCAGAGATGGTGCTGTCGTAGAAGACCACGGTTCCCGTGCTCGCAACGCCGCCGCCGTTCACTGCCGCGGAGTTTCCCGAAATTACGGAAGAATTCACGGTGAGGGTGCCGGTGCTGTAGATTCCTCCGCCGTTCAGCGTGGCAAAGCTATTGGTGACTGCCACGTTGGAAAGCGTGAGCGTGCCCCCGTTGGTGATTGCGCCGCCATTGCCCGTGACGCTGCCGAGCGTCACGGTTAGAGCGCTGATAGTGGCGATCGCTCCCGAGTCCACTTGGAACACAGTAACGCTGTCGTTCCCACTGACGAAGAACTGGGATTCACCTGGACCGGTGATATTGATATTCGAATTCAGCTCCAACAATCCGTTGGTAAGAGTTGTAGTGAACGGCGGATTGCCTCCCAAAGACGAAGTATCCACGGTGATATCGCCCGCGCCAAGCGTGTTCGACTGATTGACTGCGCTGCGCAGCGAGCAAGTTCCACTGCCGGGGCAAGTTCCCGTGCCGCCATCGTCGATCAGGGTATTCACCACGAATTGCGGCCGCGGATTCACTTGGATGCCGCTCTGAGTACCGGCTAACTCGCCGTCGGTTGCGGAGATGCTCTGCGTGCCCAGAGTTACCAGCGTTCCGGTAAATACGTGCACGCCCATGTCGGGGCCGACGAAGGTGTAAGGCGACGGGACGAGGACAGCCAATGGATCGGTGCTGCTCAAGGTCACCGTGCCCGCGTAGGTGGTGATGGGATTACCGAAAGCATCGGTAACGCTCACGGTAAATGGGTGCGGGACGTTTGAAAATGTTGGCGACGGGAACCCCGTTACGTTCATCTGCGTGGAGCTGATCTGCGGGGTGACCGTGGTGGTGGCTACGGCTGGAACCAAGCCTCCTCCGTCCGCCGGGATCGCACGACCGCGTTTGGAGACGACTACATCGCCGGTGGTAGCCGTGGTGGTGTAGATTCCCGCGATATTCAACGGTACGGCGCTGAAATCGAACATTGCCACGCCAGCGACGGCGGTCTGAGTCTGCGAAGAGTTGAAGCCGTTCGGCCCGGTGATGGTGACGTGAATGTTGGCAGTCGAGTTGGTTACCAGTGTTGCGTCCATGGTGTACACGCCAACGCTGATCATCCCGATGTTTCCTCCCGCCATGAGGGTCGAGGGCGGCGCGGTGATATACAGCAATTCGAATGGGGGCATCACGCCGGTCCCATTGATGTCCACGGATTGCGGGCTATTCTGGGCGTTGTCGGTGAACTGCAATGTAGCGTCTCGAGCGCCCAGCGCCGTGGGCGTGAAAGTCACGCTCACCGTGCAGGTTGCATTCACGGCCATGGTAGCGGTGCAATTATTTGTCTGGCTGAAATCTCCTGGATTTGTGCCCACGATGCTTATGACCAGCCCCGTCAGCGGTGCAGTTCCGGTGTTGGTGAGGACCACCGGCGCTGAAGCGCTGGAGGTGCCTGTGGCTTGATTGCCGAAAGCGACGGATTCAGCCGAAAGGTCGACGACCGGAGCGATACCGGTGCCACTCAAGGCCGCGGTCTGCGGACTTGCCGGAGCATTATCGGCGACGGAGAGAAGCGCGGCGCTTGCGCCCATTACCGTGGGCGTAAACGTTACCGTGATAATGCACGAATGACCCGAGAGCAGCGATCCATTGCACGTGTTGGTCTGGCTATAGTCGCCCGGATTCGTTCCCGTAAACCCAACAGACGAGATGGTGGCCGTAGTGCCTCTCGGATTCGTTAGGGTGAAAGCCTTAACGCCGGTCTGGCCAATGTTTACATTTTGAAAATTGAAGCTCGACGGATTGAGAGACAGCGTTGGCACGGAAATAGCGGCAGCGTTGATGGTCGGGACGGCTGCATCCAATCCGCCAGGGGTTGCGAAGTTGCCCAAGGCGATCTGATTGCCTGCGTCGCCGGTACTGATGGTCAGGGGCGCTTGAAAGGTGCCATCGCCGTTTCCAAACCAGGCCTGCAAGGTCCCATCACTTGAGAGCGTGATGATGTCCAGATTTCCGTCGTTATTGAAATCGCCGGCGGTGATGGCATTGAAGTCGCCCGTGGCCACGATGCTGCTTGCAGCGTTGAAAGTTCCCGTGCCTGTTCCCGTCAAAAGGGCGATTCCACCACCGCCGTTACTTGCTACCACGAGATCGAGTTTTCCGTCCTTATTGAAATCGCCGGCAGCCATGGTCCTAGGACTGGCGACCGCGGCAAACGAAGTGACGGTGCCAAAGCCGAGATTTCCATTGCCCAAAAACACGTCAACATTGCCCGTAGTCGAATCTGCTGCGGCGATATCGAGCTTTCCGTCGCCACTGAAGTCCGCGAGGATTAACGAAGTTATTGTTCCCGGAGGCGTCAACGTGGTGGGGGCCTGAAACCCTCCGGACCCGTTTGAGGAAAAAACCTTGATTGTGCTCGTGCCGATGTTGGCCACCGCCATATCGACTTTGCCGCCTGCATTGATATCCGCTATCGCGGGATACGCAGGGCTCGATAGTCCCGTCAGCGAGGTGGTGGTGAATGTTCCAGTGCCGCTTCCTCGCGCAAGAGTGATGGTGGTGGAAAGACTTCCGATCACGAGATCGAGATTTCCGTCGCCATCCAAATCGGTTACCGCAATGCCGTAAGGTGAGGTGCCGGCATTGAACGTTGTCTGGGTCTGAAACGTACCATCACCATTCCCCAAAAGAATCGAGACTGTACCGGCAGTAGTATTCGACACGGCGAGATCGAGCTTTCCGTCCTTATTGAAATCGCCCGCTGCAATTCCCAGTGGCCCGGTACCAGTGGTAGCGTTCTGGGTGTTCACGTAAATCGTGGAGGTGGTGGGAGCGACAGGGAAATAGACGACATTGGAGACGATGGGAGTCGTGTCCACGGCGTCGGGCTCAATGGCGGGCTCAGCATTGCCATTCAGAAGTGCGTTCGATACGGTGATCCATCCGGTGTTTACGGCTGCGATCAGACCGGCGGTGACCGTGGCCGTCAACTGGTGGGAGCTGACGTAAGTAGTGGTCAGCGTGGTGCTGTTCCACTTAACGGTGCTTCTGCCTGAAACAAAATTTACGCCGTTCACGGTCAAGGTAAACTGCGCTCCGCCCGGCAGCGCCGAGACTGGGGAAACCGAAGTAATGAGGGGCGCGGGAGTCTGAGCGGAAGCCGTGAAAGCGAGCGCCAGAATCGCCAAGAAAATCACCGCAAGTGCCTTGCTGAAAGGTAGCTTGATCATTAACGTTCCTCTCGTTGTTTCTCGCAGCGCCAAGCGGAGAATCCGGGGCGCTTGCGTATTGCGGGCCGTGTACACAGGCCGTGACAGCGATGGGCCGAACGCGGACACATCTGAGCAATCGCGTAGCCGGAATGCGAGGAATGGAAATTAGAAATATCTAATGAATTCGAGCCGAATTACGCGCTTTGGTTTCTCGTGTAACGGCGCGACGCTCGCTGCGGCCGGCCAGAGAGGCTTTGCGCATCCGCAACAATCAATGCGACTTGAAATCTGCGGCGGCGGCTTTTGGAACGACAATTCGTGGCGCGCTGCGATTTATCGCGATTCCTTTTTGACACAAGGAAAAAGACGAATAGCAATTGAGGGATCTTGCTGGGCTACCGAAATGGAAGGGATTCCCGTCCGCGCGGGCCATTTTGGGATTTCGCGCGGCGTAGCGGCGGGTCCATCTAGGCGCATCCCCGATTTGCGTTTTGGTTTTCGGTCGCGTCGCTGAGGTTACGAGTTCGTGGGACGGAGCAATAACCAGCCGTCAATGCCACTCCAAGGGTGTCGTAAACCCGCCCCCTACTTCAGGTGCTCGACTAGAAATAAATCGGAGAGGCTGCGGGTGTAGCCTTGGACGTAATGGACTTCGTCGTCGGCGAAGCTGGGGCAGGCGGTTCCGACTATGCCTGCTGTGTCGGTGGGGCCATACGTTTTCGTCGGCGAGCGGACGCCGGTTTGAATATCGAGACGCGAAACGGTACAGGAGATGTCGCCGCGAATTCCTACGAAGACGGCCTGTCCATCCTTTGTCCAGCGCATAGGGAGATCGCCGGGTTGTGAACCGTGCAGCAGTTGCGGTTCGCCTCCTTCGATGGGGACTATGGCAACGCCATCAGCGCTTACTACCAAGAGGCGTTTGCCGTCCGGCGAGACGGCTCGCCCTCGCGGCAGGTTGAAGCCTTCGGGAGTGATCGCTTTGGGCTGCCCGCCGTCCAGATTCATCACGTAAACGCGCGAAGCGTGGCCGGCCTCGTGACCGTCGAACAGTAGCTGCTTGGAATCGGACAGGAGTTGGCCGCGGTTGGGATTGATGTTTCCGGTGGAAATGGTGCGCGGCTGTCCTACGCCCGTGGGTAGCAAAACAAAATCTGGCGGCGACATATTCTGGCGCAAGACCAGGGCCCACTTGCCGTCATCGGAAAGCTCGCGTGAAGAGCCTTGGCCGAGACGGACGGCGGGACCGCCATTTGTATCGCGGATGAAAACGGCGTATTCGCCACCGCCGGCTTCGCCCGCTTCGGTGAATAGAATTTGTTTGCCATCACCGGAGATGGCCGAGGGGACGGTCCAATCCTGCCAACTAAGATCGCGCTCTTTAGTTTCACCTGGGGCAAGACCGATTGCGCCGGCGCGCAAGGCGTCGCGCGAAATCAGGGCGCGCCCGCTGGCGCCCACATCGTGAAGAGTGAGCGTGCCGGGTGCGCTTAGGAGCTCGCGTTCCTTGCCCGACAAAGTTACGGCGCGCAACGATCGGCTGAAGCCTGTGGCGGTGGCGGTGAACCAGATTTCATCGCCAGTGGGCGACCAGGCCAGGCCGAAAACGCTGGCCCAGCGCTCGGTGAGATCGGATTTCTTACCGGCGAGATCGACGACGCTGATAGTTCCCCCGTCGTCGCCAAGAAGAGGATGATCTATGAACGCGAGGCGATCGCCTTTGGGAGAAAAGCGCAGATGGCTGATCCAGCCGGCGGTTTCATAGAGCGGCTTGCCGATCGGAAATTCGAGGCGGCTTTTGCCGCCGGTTACGTGGACCACGGCGAGCTGCGAGCCGTCGGGATTCCAATCGGCGCTTTCAACTTTGTCGAGCAAGTCGCGCGGAGCGTCGGCGCCGATGGAAAGCTCGGCGAGCGTGCCGATGTGCGTGAAGGCGTTGGTGCTCAGGCTGAAGTTGCGCATCACCGCCATTTGTCCGGCGGAGGAAACGGCCAGCACTTCGGTCTGCGCCAGACCTAGATCGCGCGATTCGGTGGTGCTGGGAGAACTGATGAAGACCGCTTCGGGATTGCCTTCCCAGGTGGCGCTGTAAATCGCCGAGCGGGGATCGGGAGCGAAGCGGGCGGCCAGCAGCGCGCCGCGCCGGAAGGTGAGTTCACGGAAAGTGGGAACGGGCCGAGTGCTGGCTCGTTCGCCGAAAAAGAATCCTACGAACGCAGCGGCGAGAATGGCGAGCACGGCTGCGCCGGCGATAACAGGGAGGCGCTTTTTCGGCAGAATTGTGGACGCACCGGGTTTGGCGCTTTCTGCGATGGGAGGCAGCGCTGCGGCTTCCGCGGCGGCGGCTACCCTTCCGGATTCTGTGATTGC
Source organism: uncultured Acidobacteriota bacterium (assembly GCA_963831955.1). GTDB lineage: Bacteria > Acidobacteriota > Terriglobia > Acidiferrales > UBA7541 > Palsa-147. The sequence continues at coordinate 737,952 of CAWHSG010000001.1, forward strand.
GCCGAAATGTTTCGAGGACGCGAGGCGGTCGCGATGCAGGCGCTTGAGGTCGGCGCGCATGTCCGCGGCGCTTTGGTAGCGGAGATCGCGTTCCTTTTCGAGCGCCTTGTTGACGATGCGCTCGAGCTCGGGCGGAAGATCGGGATTCAGGCGAACGGGCGCGGTGGGGATTTTATTGAGAATGGCGTTGAAGATTGCCGCCGATGTGGCGCCCTCGAAGGCCATATGGCCGGTGGACATTTCATAGAGCACCACGCCGAACGAAAAAAGATCGGTGCGCGCGTCGAGATCTTCGCCGAGAGCTTGCTCCGGGCTCATGTAAGCCACGGTGCCCAGCGCGGAGCCTGGCGAAGTTAATTGCTCGGGACTTACTCCTGCTGTAGGTCCGGCGGTGGCGTCGGCTTCTCCTGCGTCTTTGCCGCCCGCGACAACTTTCGCCAGACCGAAATCCAGAATTTTGGCGTGGCCGCGCTCGGTTACAAAAATATTTGCTGGCTTGATGTCGCGATGGACGATGCCTTTCGAGTGCGCAGCATCCAGCGCCTCGGCAATTTCGACCGCGAGACTCAGAAGCAGACCCATATCGAGAGGGCGCCGAGAGATGCGATGCTTTAGCGTGGAGCCTTCGAGAAACTCCATCGCTATGAAAGATTGAGTGTCGTGTTTGCCGATTTCGTAGATGGTGCAGATATTCGGATGGTTCAGGGCTGAGGCTGCGCGAGCTTCGCGGCGGAAGCGCTCGAGGGCTTGGGCGTCGCGCGCCAGATCTTCGGGAAGAAACTTCAGGGCCACGAAGCGGCCGAGTTGCGTGTCTTCGGCCTTATAGACCACGCCCATGCCACCACCGCCCAATTTTTCGACGATGCGGTAGTGCGAGACGGCGTGGTCCATCATGGCTTCGAGGCTTCCAAGCGCCGTATGTTAGGGAGTTGCGGAATTTATGTCAAAGTCTTCGTGGTTGTGATCGGAGTCCGCCGGTTTGCGGTCATCTATGCGGTCAGCTGCAATCGTTGACTCGCCACGGGGCGCTTACTACGAAGATGTGCTCGTTGCCTCGGGCTAGCAGGACCCATTCGAGCAAGCGGCCGCGCTGATTGTGGAAGAAGTATTCGTACCACTTGTCTTCCACCAACTCAGGGATAACCACGATGATATCGCGCGACGGATGCTTCTTCGAAAGTTCGAGAATGTATTGCACGGTTGGGATGATGATGAAGCGGTACGGTGACGGGAGGAATTGCAGCTTGGGCGGCTTTTTGCCGGCGTCGCGGAAGGGTTGCTCGACGTAACGCTCCCAGTTAGCAGTGAGCAGCACGGATTGCTCGTTGGGCTCGACGTGCACGGCGATTACTTCCGGAGAGAGACGGGCGGCGAATTCGATGCCCTGGCGGCTGATTTTGCTCCAGCGATCGATGGCGATTATCGCGATCGGATGCTTGTCGAGGCCTTCCGCGTCCACCGGCTCCTTGCAGAACGTGAGCATCCTGACGCCGTGGTAGTGGCGGCGCACGACGATGAACAAGTAAATCGCGAAAGGAATGAAGAGCAGGGTGATCCACGCGCCTTGGACAAATTTTGCGACCAACACAACGATTACCGTGATCGCGGTGACGAACGCGCCAAGCCCATTGATGAAGGCGCTTTTCTCCCAATGCGCCCGGCGATGCTTCCACCAGTGCACAACCATTCCGGATTGCGAGAGCGTGAAAGCGAGGAACGCGCCGACGGCATAGAGCGGAATCAGGCGATCGGTGACGCCGCCGAAAATTACGAGAATGCCCGCGCACAGCACTGCGAGAACGACTATTCCGTAGGTATATACGAGGCGTCGCCCGCGGTAGCCGAATACGTGGGGCAGATAATTATTTAGGGCGATGGCGCGGCACAGACGCGGGAAATCGGCGAAGGCGGTGTTGGCGGAGAGCGAGAGAACCACAAGGATGGAGGCGATGGTTACGTAGTAGAAATAGCCTTTGCCGAAGACTGCGGCAATGAGCATCGAGAGCAGGCTCTGATAGCCCGGCTGGCCCGGATCGGTCGCGACGATTCCATAAACTTTCACCAGATAACAGATGCCCGCGAGCAGGACGGCGAGAATGGCGATAATCACGGTGAGCGTGCGCTGCGCGTTTTTTACCGCGGGCCTGCGGAAGGCTTTGACGCCGTTGCTGACCGCTTCGACTCCGGTCAGTGCCGTGCAGCCGCTGGCGAAGGCTTTGAGCAGCAGCCAGTAGCTGACGGTTGCGGTCATTTGCGGCGCGAGTGGTGGCGGAGTTACCGGCGTGGGATGGCCGCCGCTGACGATCACGCGGAAAATTCCGGCGACGATGGTGATCAGCAGCGTCCCGACGAAAAGATATGTCGGGAGGGCGAAGGTCAGGCCGGCTTCGCGGACTCCGCGGAGATTGATGATGGTGACGATGATGAGTATGCCGAGGCAGAGAGGGAGTGTGTGCGGCAACAACGACGGAACTGCGGAGACTAACGCGCCGACTCCTGCGGAAATTCCCACCGCGGCGGTGAGGATGTAGTCGGCGAGTAACGCGGCTGCGGCCAGCAGGCTTGCGGAGGCGCCGAGATTGAACCGCGCCACGGTGTAGGAGCCGCCGCCGTTGGGATAAGCGGCGATGGTTTGGCGATAGGAGAAATAGACGATCACCAGGAGAGTGATGATCGCGGCGCTGATCGGAATCAGATAGTGAACGCCCACGAGGCCCAGCGGAATTAGGAGGCTTAGAGCGGCTTCAGGGCCGTAGGCGGCTGAGCTCAGCGCGTCGAGCCCAAAGATGGGGATGCCGCGCGCTGGACCGATTTGCTCGGCGCGTTCATCGGTGGTCTTGAGCGGTTTGCCAACTACGAAATCGAGTAGGTTCATCGCGGCTCGGGTTGATTTGAATTGCGCGAGCGATCGCACAAATGCAGTAGCGACGTTGCGTCCGGCGCTCGTCTTTACGGGCCTACGATATCATCGGTTGGAACGAGAAATGCAAATTGGCGAATGTTAGCGGTACGGAGTTGGTTTGCGGTTTGTCAGGGCAGGACTTTAGTCATGCCGTAAGTGCAGCAATCAGTTCGGCTTTACCCATTGAGGGCGAGTTTTTCGAGATCGCAAACAGATTCTTGTGGACTGCCCGTCAGGAATTTTTTGAGCCAGGCGGTTCCCAATCACGGCGAACTGGTCCCGCGCCTACGGGAACTGCTTCAGACGCATCCGGGCGCTCGAAAATTCGGTGTAGGTGCGGATAGGGAATTTCGAGGCGCATCTTTTTTTCGCGGCCATTTTGCGTGAAGCGATCCTCGATGAAAATCGAGGTGCCGGTGTCGGCTACCAGCGTTCCGACGGCTAAAAGGTTGAGGTCACTGGCGCGGTAATGGGCTTCTACTTTTTTGCCAACTAGGGGGGCATAGTGGCTCATGGCCGGGAATTTTCGCTGGGCCGAAAGTACGGGTCAATAGTACGGAAGTAACTGGCCGCGGGGCCTAAGTAGCGCCGGCGTCTCTGCCGGCATCTGGCGAGCAATACTGTGGCTGCGAATCGCGATCGTGGACGGACTGATCTGTTCATGAGAACGCTGGGTAGCTGGCTTTATTGAGCGGGCGGCAAGTTTAGTCCGTCCGTGATTGCGGATGTGGCGAATTCGTTGCTCGTCAGATGCCGGCAGAGACGCCGGCGCTACTTAGTGCTTTCCGTGGCCGCTGTGCGATGCGGGCTCTTGGCTGTGAATTTCCGGCGGCGGGAGTTCGGTTTTCAGGGAGAGATCGGCGGTTAGCATCAGCACGACCGGAGCGGCCACGCCAAACGCGATTATGGAATAGAGGATTGGAAAAACCCACCCGAGCGCTTGATGATTCGCGGCGGATTGCGAGCTGAAGTACCAGACGCCGTAGCCGGCCACTAGCCCCGCGAAAATCGAAATATTCCGGCTGATGCGCGATACTTCCAGAGCGCGGCCGTCGGTGGGGCACACTAGATCGTAGGAGCGCGTGACTACTTTTATCGCGCTCAGCTTCGTCAAACACACCGGGCATTTGCGAATCGCCAAATTTCACCTCCCGCCGCCAGTAGCACAGGCACTCACTCCTGCCCGTGTCCCTATCAAATTTCTACGAACGCGCCAACGAACGATAACTCATCGAGCTATTACGTCAAGCAATCTAGTCAGATTCAATTCGCCGGACTGCTCGCCCCGCCCACACGCGATGGCGTGGCCGATCGAGCAGGCGCTGTTGGCTCCTCGCGCGAAAGCAGTGCGAACTCGACGCGCTGGCGGAACGGATCGATGCGCTCGGCGCGGACTCGGACTCGATCGCCGAGGCGAAATACTGTCGCGGGAGCGCGGCTGCGGCTGCGTCCGTGATGTTGAAGTTCGCAGACAATCGCGTGATCGCGCTCGCGGTACAGGCAGCGCCCCGCCGTGAATTCTTCCATTTGATCGATGCCTACCAGGCCTTCTACGAATACATCGATTAGCTCGACGAAGAAGCCGAATTTTTGCACCGAGATAATCAGCGCTTCGAATTCTTCGCCCAGACGGCTCTCCATGAATTGGGCGGTCTTCCAATCCATTAGCTCGCGTTCGGCGGCGTCGGAGCGGCGCTCGGCTTCGGAGGATTCGATGGCGATTTTATCGAGGTCTTGGCGGCGATAGGGGCCGATGCCGGGAGGCTCAGTTGTATCGTTTTTATCGGCGCCACGGGCTTTTGTGATTGGCACGATGCGCGGGCCTTTTGCTTCGGGATTTTCCAGCGCCCATTTCAGCGCGCGATGGACGATTAAATCGGGATAGCGGCGAATCGGCGACGTGAAGTGCGTGTATTCCTCGGTGGCTAGCGCGAAGTGGCCGAAAGGCTCGGCGGCGTAACGGGCTTGCCGCAACGAACGCAACATTAGATACGAGACAATGCGCTCTTCCGGCTTGCCGGCGATTTTTTCGGTTAGGCTTTGATAGTGCTCGGGACGGATATCGATTTCTTCCGCAGCGGGCATGGTTACTTCCATTTGACGGGCGCGGCCATGGCCGGGGCGATCGCGGCGTGCGGACGGTTGCGATTTGCCGTGACGCACCGTTACTTTGCGCTCGAAGAGATCGGTTACGCCCAGGGTGTAGCCGAAGCCTTTGGCCATTTCTTCGAACTCGAGAACCTTTTTCGGATCGGGTTTTTCGTGGACGCGATGCAGGCTGACGATTCCGCGGCGATCGAGATAGCGCGCCACGCTTTCATTTGCCGCGAGCATGAATTCTTCGATGATGCGGTTGGCGATGTTGCGCTCGCTGCGGAGAATGCCGGTCATGCGGCCCTCCGCGTCGAATTCGATCACGCGCTCGGGTAGATCGAAATCGATGGAGCCGCGCGAGTAGCGGCGCTTGTTCATCAGCAACGCGAGATCGCGCATGCGTCGGAAATGAGCAGCTTGCGCTTCGTAACGCAAGCTCGCTTCCGGATCGCCTTCGAGAACTTTGTTTACGTTGGTGTAGGTCATGCGCTCGGCGGAGCGAATGACTCCGGCGGTGAAATCCGCGCCGGTGACTTGGCCCTCGGCGTTAATTTGCATGATTACGCTCATTACCAGGCGCTCGACTTGCGGATTGAGCGAGCAGATGCCGTTCGAGAGTTCTTCGGACAGCATCGGAACAGCGCGCATCGGAAAATAGACCGAAGTGCCGCGCAGGCGCGCTTCCAGATCGATCGGCGAGCCGCGCTTTACGTAATGCGCGACGTCGGCGATGTGTACCTGCAATTCGAAATTGCCGTTGGGTAGCGCGGTGACGTGCACGGCATCGTCGAAGTCGCGCGCCGTCTCGCCGTCGATGGTGACGATTGGGAGATCGCGAAAATCGCGACGGCCGCGGCGATCCTCTTCGCTTACTTGCTGCGGCATGGCGTGGGCTTCGGCTAAAACGTCCGCGGCGAATTCATACGGCAGGTGATGCTTGCGGATTACGATTTCGGTGTCCACGCCGATGTCGCCGGGGCGTCCGAGAATTTCGATTACGCGGCCTGTCGGAGCCAGGCCGCCTTTCGGAAATCGCGTCAGCTCGACGTTTACGACGGCGCCATCGAGTTCGGGGAATTTCACGCGGCGGCTCGCAACGCGCGGACTCGCGCCTTCGGCTGCGGGCATTTCGCCCACTTTTTCTTTCAGCTCGGGCAAAAGTTCTTCGCCCGGCGGAATTATTATTTCGTGCAGGATTCGCGTGTCGTAGGGATGTACCGTGTTGCCTTGCGGACCGTAGCGGAATAGGCCGACGACCGTAGGATGTTCGCGCTCGACGATTTGAACGATGCGTCCATCGGCGCGGCCATCATTGCGGCGGCGCTCGATGCGCGCGAGAACGGTGTCGCCGTGCATGGCGTCGCCAACTGCATCGCGGCGGATGAAAAGATCGCCATCCATTTTCGGTAGTTTCTCGGACGGGACCACGAAGCCGTAGCCATCACGATGGGCAATGAATCGCCCGGAAACTAGATTAGGATCGCGTTGCGGCTTGCGCTGCTGATCCTGATTCGCAGATTTTGGCTTCTCGTGCGTTCCGGCGCCGGCTTTTTGCTGCGCGCGCGGGAGGTGCCCTTCGGTCAGGCGAAAGCGTCCGCCGTAAATTTCCTCCACTACGCCGCGGCGCTTCAGCTTGTTCAGAATTTTGGGCACGGCGCGCCGGCCGCGGTGACGCAGGCCCAGATCGTGGGCCATTTCGCGAATGCTTTGCGGCTTCTCGAGCTTGGCCAGATGCGCCAGGAGCTGCGGCTCGGTGATTTCGGTCTCGTGATACTGCTTCTCGGGCTTCATTCCGCTAGGCGGCCATTCTACTGGTGCCGGGGCTTGCGGGAAAGGATTGTCGGCGGGGGCGGAATTCTTCGAAAAAAGTTCCATTTTGGCGCAACTTCTCGCCCGGGCCTGGGTTGTACCGCTAAACACTGTGTGCGTCGTCGGCCCGCTTCTCCTGGCTGGGCCGTTAACGGCGTACCCCAGGGACAAAGGTGGGGGAGGAGTCTCGTCGGGAGGCTTCTCCCCTTTTTTTTCTGCAGGGCCTCTAATTACAGGTACAGCTAGATTTTGGGTGTTGGGCGCGCCCGTCTGGGCGGCCTTTTTGTATCGATTAAAGATGGTGTTCTTCCTTTATTTTCAATTAGTTAGATCAGTTTCTAATCGTTCTTGTAGCGATTAGAAATCGTCAGTAGGGTCAGCTTGCGTTGTTTCTAGAGGCGGTGGGAGTACTTCTAATTCCCTGAAAAGAGGGCGGTTGAGAGCCGGACTTTCTTGCGCTTCTTACTACCAATTTCTGACCGATTTCTAAGCATAGCACATTTTGGTGAAAATACAAGGGCAGCCGCGTAAATTCTCTAAATCTATGAAACAGTTCAAGTTGCTTGATTTCTCCGGAGATTTGAGTCCGCCCGAAATTTCGGTCTTAGGTTGCACTGTCGTTCGTCAGAGCCGGCGAGACGCCAGCGGTACGAGAAAGACCCTTCCCTACTGGAGATCGCCGCTGTCGTCGGCAGCTATTTCGCCTTGTGGGGTGCGGATTAGAGTTGGAGAGTAGCGGCCCAGCAGCTCGCGGCGCCACCAGGTGCCTTCTTGGCGCTTGGTTTTGATGTCGGTGAACCAGTATTGCCACAGCACTGAGCGGACTGCTTTTGGAGGGTCGCCCTTGAACGGGTCGCTCGCGAATAGGTTTAGGACTTCAGGGCTGCCTTTTAACAGCTCGACTTGCGTGGCTACCACGAAGGGCGAATGGTGCCAGGAGCCAAGCGAGGCGAACCAGAGATTCCAGTCGAAGCGGGGTTGATAGGGGGCGTAGATGCCTGGGGCGGTTTTCAGGTCTTGAGGTTTGTAGCGAAAGGGGTAGGGGATCCAGGTTTTGCCGTCGCGGGTGCCTTGGAATTCGATTTCGTACCGCTCGTGGGTCATGCTGGCGAATAGGCCGTAGCGATTGGCTATGCGGAAAGGATCGAGCCAGCGCATGGGGCCTTCTGGGAGTGGAATACCTGGAAGAATCATGCCGATCAGTATGGCGGTCGTCACGTAGAAAACTGCGCCCAGCGCAAGACCTGCAATCGATTTCTTCACCGTCGAAATTACTGACCGCAGCGATTCCGGTGCTGGAATGGGCCAGGGCACCGCATCGCGCCGAGCAACGAAATCGCGGAAGCTGGATGGCAGGATTCCTTCGAGGAATTTATCGTCAACCAGCAGTATTCCCAGAGAGAGAACCAGGTAATTTAGGAATGTGTAGTTGGCGGTGAGGATTATGCCGGCTTCGAATGGCGTGACGATGCAGAAGCAGATGATTTTGAAGCGGCGCGGCAGGAATAGCGCGAAGACGATTGCCAGCTCGATGGCTAGGGTTAGCACTACCGTTGATGCGTGGAACCAGTGCGGTAGTTGATGGGCGTACCACCCGATCCAGGTTGGTAGCGGACCGTTTTGGTAATAGTCGTCCATGGCGGTCAGGGAGCGCCAGGATTTGTCGCCGCTGGCGATCTTTGCAACACCGGATTCGAAATAGATGCGGAACCATTCCCAGCGCAGGAGGAACAGGCTGGCTCGCGAGGCGGCATGGCTGGGGCTCAAGCCTGGACGAAATCCCGGCGGCGCGAAGAACAGGCTGATAAAGCCGGCTTCGAGGAGCATGCCGTCGGATTGGTATCCGGAGAAATCGCGGGCGGCGCTGACGAACGATAGAAACGCGATGAAGCAAATCAGCAGGGCTAGGCGCGGGCAGATATTGAAGATCACCAGGATCGCGGCGATTAGGCCTAGCCAGCAGATGATTTCCAGGGCGCGATTGCTATCGCTGATCCACAGAAGAGTTGGGGCGTACCAAAAGCGGGAGAGGCCTGGGAAATAATTCGGGACGGCTTGGAGCAACTCGCTTGCAGGGAGGATGCCGTTCGGGCCGATTAGGCCTTTGATTTGGAAGATTAGAGAATAGAAGGCGGAGAAGTAGATTAGGCCCAGGGCGCGCAAGAAAAGCCAACGCGGCCACAGATGCGTGGAGCTGGGCGGGGGTTCTAGCGGAGTGGAGAGAATTCCGGAGCTGGGTTGTTGAGCCGGAGTTGGGCTAGTCTCCGGACCTAGCAGCCAGTTCAGCCAGTCGATCAGGATTTCCATGCCTGGGGATTATAGGCGCGAGGGAGCGGAACGGGAATTAGCGATGTGGCAATCGTTCGGCCGGTCCGGCGTTTGTCGATGTGACGCGAAAAAGAGCCGACGCTTCGCCCTATTCAGGGTAAACAGGGACGCCAGCGGTACGTACAACGCCTCGAAACTTATGCGGCTGGCAGGCCCCTCACGGTTAGGTCGGCTATGTGGTCTTCGATTAACGTGTGATCTACTGGCTCTAGTTTGGTGAACTCGATTCCTATGCCGCGGGCTGGGGCTACGTAGCGGACTACGCCTTCGGCGTGGAAGGGATGCTTGCCGCCTACTTCTACGCTCACGTGGGAGCCGATGGGAAGTTCGGTTACTGCTGCGAACATGCCGCCTACGCTTAAATTGCCGAGGCCGCGGGCGAGGCGATCGAGGCGATCACCGTTGCGGACAGCTACCGGGCAATCTTCTTCGGTGCGGTGAAAGAAGCGCTGTGAGGAACCTTCCATGTTTTGCTCCTGGGCGGCTCGAATGGTTGCTTCCTGTTCAATATGCTGAACAGCTTACCAATATAGTGTACGCCGGTTGTTCGGAGTGTCAACCGGGTGTTCGGGATGTTGAACGCAAAAGAGTGCAGGTTGCTGCCTAGAAATTAATTTTTGTCGAGAGGAAAGCGCTCGTCTCAATTGCGGATTGGTTTTGTGGTCCGAGCGGGTTTGATGCCCTTGCCGAACTCTTGCTCGTAAGATGCCGGCGGGGCCGCCGGCGCTACTTGTAGAGCTTGGCGGCGTTGTCGTGTAGCGCCATGTGGGCTAACTCGATGGCGCGGGGGCGAGTTATTTCGCCATCCTGGATCATGCCGGTTAGGGCTATCGCTAACGCTTCTCTGGCGCTTTGCGTGGCTTGGTAGCCGATTTCTTCCCAGTCATATTCGTCTTTGCCGGGGTACAAGTCTGTACCGAATAGCACCTTTTCTGGGTACCATTCCAGCCAGTCGCGGATTACCTGGCTTAGGGCGCGCGTGGAGGTCATCCAGGTTTGCTCGGAGAAATCGGCGTACACATTCGGCTTCATTAGCAGGTAGCCGATTTCGCGGGTGAAGGGGCCGCTGCCGCCGTGGAGCATTACGAATTTGGTTTTGCGCAATGCGGGATCGTTGAAGACGGATTCGAGGCGGATGGGTTCGGAGCCGTACAAGTAAAAATAATTTCCGCAGCCCGCGCCGGTGTGGATATGTACTGGTAGATTCAGGCGGCCGGCTTTGGCTGCGATGTAGCGGAACAGGAAATCCTGGAGGCGCGTGTAGTCGGCTGCTGGCGCCGTGCCTCCAGTCGCATATTTGGCGTAGATACCGGCAACTTCTGCGCGGGCGGCGGGTTCGAATTGCAGCGAGCGCAAATAGGCGGCTTCGAATTTTATGGCTACTGCGCCCTGCTGCTTTTGTTTTTCTAGTTCCGGCATCACTACGGATTTTAGGTAGTCGTCGAGTGAGGACGGCGTCGTGCTTACGCCCAACTCCTTTTTGTATCGAGCGAGCAGCATGTCTTCGCGGCTGAAGAAAAATTTGCGATCGGGGGAGGCTTGGGCGAGTGCGGTGTTTGCGAGCGGGAAGAGAAAGGCGTCGTCGAAGGGGACCCAGCGGAAATGCGGGGCGGTCAGCCCGCGGCCCAGAGCTACTCGATTGGCTAGTTCGGTTTCGATGCCTAGTTGATCGAGGACCCAGGCGGAATAATTATCGCCTTGCTCTTCGCGGATTCTTTTTTTCGTGGCCAGGAGTTCGTTGATGTGGGCTTGGGTCTTGTCATCGTATTTGTAACCATAGAGGGCTTTCCAAGCGGCCAGATATTGGGGATTTTCTGGGCGGCTGGTGGTGGGCGGGTCGGACGGCTCGAGCGGATCGCAGGGTAGGGCGTCGAATTCGTCGTCGGTTTCGCCTGCGCGGACCAGGCGCGGCGGGTGGGAGTGATTGTCGATGGCCTTGATTTTTTGGATTTCGGCGAGGAGTTGCGGATCGGGGGTTTGGGCATGCGCTGGAATCGCCGAGAGAAATAGGATTGTCGCGATTACGGCCGGCTTCATTTTTGGGCCTCGCTTCGATTGATGGTTTGGCGGGGGCATTATACAAAGTATGGGTGCGTGGCGGGATTTTGCGGGTTGGTTGAGTTTGGGCGCAAGAAATTTCAAATTTCAGATTTGAGATTTTGAGACAAAGAAAGAACGAGAGTACTGCGCGATTTGATTTCGTTGGTTGCGCCGCGGCTGGGTTTTAGATGTAGCGCTCGTGGAGGTCGTAAGATGCCGCCCTGAAGGGCGCCGCTACGAAACCTGGGCGTGCGAATTTGGAGGACTTATCGAGACCGTTTCTGTAATCGGGCTTGGCAAGCTTGGGGCGCCGCTTGCTGCTTGTTTGGCTTCTAAGGGGCTGCGCGTTATTGGAGTGGATTCGGATGCTTCTAAAGTTGAAGCGCTCGAGCATGGGCGGGCGCCTGTTTTTGAGCCTGGGCTGGATGCTCTGATTGGCGAGTATGGGGATTTTTTGCGGGGGACTTCGGATGCTGCGCGGGCTGTGGCGGAGTCCTCGATTGCTTTTATCGTTGTCGGGACACCTAGTGATGGGGATGGCGGATTTTCTTTGCGGTATGTGTTGCCAGTTTGCGAGGCGGTGGGGCGCGGGTTGCGCTCGAAAAAGGAATTTCATGTCGTGGTGCTTACCAGCACGGTGATGCCGGGTTCGACTGGCGGTGCGGTGCGGGCTGCATTGGAGGCCGCAAGCGCGAAGACTTGCGGGGTGGATTTTGGGCTTTGTTATTCGCCGGAATTTATTGCGCTGGGCAGCGTGATTCGGGATTTCTTGAATCCGGATTTCGTCTTGATCGGGGAATCAGATGTTCGCTCGGGCGACATTCTGGAAAATCTTTACAAGCGCGTTTGCGAATCGAAGCCTGCCGTGGCGCGGATGAATTTTGTGAACGCGGAGATTACCAAGATTTCGGTGAACACCTACGTTACCTCGAAAATTAGTTTTGCGAACATGCTGGCGCGGATTTGCGAGGGATCGCCGGGGGCTAATGTGGATGTGGTTACCGCGGCGCTGGGATTGGATTCGCGGATTGGGGCTAAATATCTGAAGGGCGCGGTGAGTTACGGCGGGCCTTGTTTTCCGCGGGATAACCGGGCGCTGGCGGCTTTGGCGCGGGGGATGGGGGCGCCGGCGGAATTGGCGCAGGCTACTGATAATTTTAATCGGGCGCAGGTGATTTGGTTGGCGGAGCTTGTTGGACGTCACGCCAAGCCCGGCGGGGCGGCGGGGATTCTTGGATTGACCTATAAGCCGCAGACGGATGTTGTTGAGGAGGCTGTGGGATTTTTGTTGGCGCGGGAATTGGCTTCGCGGGGATTTCGGGTTTGTGCGTTTGACCCGGCGGGGATGGCGAATGCGCGACGGGAATTGGGGGAAGCGGTTTTATTTGCGGCTACGGCGGAGGAATGTATTGCGCGTTCCGAGGTTGTGGTGGTGGCTACTCCGTGGAAGGAATTCCTGGAAATGCCGGCGGCGATTTGGGGGAGTGGTGCAGCCGCACGCGTGGTGGTGGATTGTTGGCGCGGCTTGAAGCACATTGAGAACGTGGAAGGGATTCGTTATTTGAGTTTGGGCATCGGGGCGCAAGACAAGGCCGGAGATTTCAAACTTCGAATTTGAAATTTCAGAGGAAAGCAGGACTTGCGTCGACGGGAATGCAGATGCCCTCTTCCTTCAATCGCGACTGTCAGGCGCTGGGTTGAAGCGAGTGAACGCGATTTACGAAGGGCCGAACTGCGGGGCCGAAAGGCGGGAGGGCTAAAGCACCCTCCCATACGAGGATCGATCGCTTGATTACCATTTTTGCCATGCCTAAGGCGTTTGAGGGGCATATCGGCGTTATTCAGCGGAATGCTATTTCTAGCTGGGTGCGGCTTTCGCCTAGGCCGGAGATCATACTTTTTGGGAATGAGGTTGGGACTGCGGATTTCGCTCGCGAACTTGGGTTGCGGCATGTTTCGGCCATCCGGCGGAATGAGCGGGGGACACCGTTTCTGGATGATTTGTTTGCACAGGCGCAGGCGGCGGCTTCGTTTCCGATCGTTGCTTATGTGAACTCGGACATTATTTTGTTTCATGAGTTTTTGCGGGGGGTCGAGATCGTCGCAGCTTGGCGCCCGGAATTTTTGATGGCTGGGCGGCGTTGGGATATCGATATCACCGCGCTGCTGGACTTTTCGGCTGGTGATTGGGAGGGGCGATTGCGCGACGACGTTACGCGGCGGGGGAAGCGGCGTTCCGTCAGTTGGATCGATTATTTTGTTTTTCCGCGCGGATTTTATCGCGAAGTGCCGCCGATGTTGATTGGGCGGCTGTGGTGGGACAACTGGTTGGTTTGGAGGGCTGGGGATCTGGGGGCAGCGGTAGTGGATGCTTCGCCGCGGATTTTGGCAGTGCATCAGAATCATGGTTATGCGCATCCGCAGGGATTTTTTGGCATTTGGAAGAGTGACGAGGGGCAGTGGAATGAACGCTTGGCGGAGAGTGGATCGCACGCGCGGACTTTGCGCGAGGCTCGATTTAAGTTGGGGCGATATGGGGTGCGGCGGAATTTTGAGGGAGCGGTGGAACGTTGGTGGAAATCGCTTGGTCGTGAACGCAAGAAACGTAATGACGGGGTCGGGGCGGGTGAAATTGACGCCGTAAAGATGCCGCGCTGAAGCGCGCCGCTACGAATTCTTTTTCTTTCTCGAATTGGGGTGTTTTTTGCCTCTTTTTGGGGCTTTCTGCGGGGCGGTGGAAACGTCCTCTAAATGTGATGTTGGGGGGTGCTGGGTGTCACCCTATGTGGACGAGTGGCGGGACGGCTATCGCTGCTAACCCCTTGCTGTTGAACTCCTTAGGTAGTCCTGTGCTTTGGTCATGGCCTTGCTGCTTTCCCCACGCAATCTGTCCGTCAATCGAATCCGGTTTTAGGGGAGTCTTGCATGCGGAAATACTTGGTAGGCATCGGAATGATCCTATGCCTCATTGCGGTCTTCACTTTCGGGTGGAAGACCCGGATGTCGAGCAAGGCGGACGCGAAACTGGCGACGACGAAGTCTGCAGCTACCGCGGCGGTGGCGCCAGAGCCGGGCATCAAGCAAGCGACAAATGCGACCGCGAAGCGGACGACTTCTCCCGCGGCTGCGAAGCGGCCGACGCCCGGCCAGTCGGCTGCGGTGGTGCAGCAATACGCGAAATTGCCGCTTTCGTTTGAGCCGAACCTGGGCCAGGCGAAAGGCGACACCAAATTTTTGGCGCGCGGGGATTCTTACTCGCTCTTCCTGACTTCGGATGAAGCCGTGCTGTTAATGAAAGGCCGATCGACGAAGAGCGCAACGCCCGGAACGAAATCTGCGCCGGCCTACTCGACAGGCGTGCTGCGCATGAAGCTCGAGGGATCGAATCCGGCGCCGGATTTTTCCGCGCAGGATGAATTGCCGGGGAAAAGCAATTACTTCATCGGAGCGCAAGAGAACTGGCGCTCGAATGTCCCCACCTACGGCAGAGTGGCAGAGAAGAATGTTTATCCAGGGATCGACCTGCTTTACTACGGGTCGCAGCGGAAACTGGAATACGACTTCAACGTGGCGCCGGGGGCGGACCCGAAGGCGATTCAGATTACGTTTGACGGCGCGCGCAAACTGAAGGTGGACGCGGCCGGAAATTTGATTTTGAGCCTGGCGGGCGGCGAAGTGAAATTCGAGAAGCCGTTTGCGTATCAGATGAAGGGCGATGAGAAGGAACCGGTGACGGCGCGGTTTCATCTGGGCGACCGGAAGTATCGCGTTTATTTTGCGCTCGGCGATTACGATGCCACGCGGCCGTTGGTGATCGATCCGATTCTGTCGTACTCGACCTATTTGGGTGGAAGCGAAATTGACGGCGCTAACGCGATTGCGGTGGCACCGGACAATACCGCGTTCGTTGCCGGCGGAACGTTCTCGACGAACTTTCCCGTGGCGCACGCGTTGCAGCCGAATGATGGGGGCGGCCTGGACTTTCCGCAGGACGCGTTCGTAACCAAGATCAGCGCGGATGGTTCGACCCTGCTGTATTCTACGTATCTCGGGGGCACGAACTCGGACGTAGCGAACGGAATCGCGGTGGATGCCGCGGGCGAAGCGTATGTGGCCGGGACGACATTGTCGAAAGATTTCCCGGTGACGCCGGGGTCATTTAATACGCTGTGCGGCGGCGACGGAGAATGCGGCAAATCGTTCAATTCGAACGGACTGATCGTATCGAACGGCTTCCTAACGAAGATCAATGCTGCGGGATCTGGGATCACCTATTCTGGATTCATCGGCGAATACGAAAACGTCACCGGAAACGCCGTCGCGGTTGACGGGAATGAGAACGCTTATGTGACCGGGCAGGTCGATCCGAACGGCTTCGCCTCAAACGGCATCGGCACGCCGTTGTCGCTGACCGTTGCGCCTTCCCCTGGAGGAGCCATCTCGAACGGAGATGGAACATCGACGATCTTCATCACCAGTGCACTCGCGCTGGCGATCAATTCTCAAGTGGTGATCAGCGGCGTGGGCGGCACGACGGCGGATCCCAATCCACCCAGTCCCTACGACGGTGTCTTTATCGTGCTCAGCTCCACGCCAGGATCATTCGTTATCGACACGGCTGGCGGAGCGGCGAGTGGAAACGGCACGGTGGTCGTGAATCCGGCGCCTCCATTTCCAATTTCAAGTAACGCTTTTCAAAAGCAACACGGCGGCGGCAGCACCGACGCGTACGTTGTTAAGGTAGCTGCTACCGGCACAGCATTTCTGTACTCAACTTATCTCGGCGGCGAGAGCGAAGACTCCGGAAATGGAATCGCGGTCGACAAAAATAATCACGCGTACGTCACTGGCCTCACGTTCTCGAATGCATTTCCAACGACCGGCAGTGCGTTCCAACCTGCAAATGGTGGAAACGGCGACGCGTTCTTCAGCGAAATAGACACGTTGGGCGGCACTCTCACTTACTCGACCTTCATCGGCGGTGCGCAGCTTGATCAAGGCAACGCCATCACGATTGACGGTTTTGGCGATGCGTTCATTGCCGGAGGTTCGGCATCAACGGGTCTCGGAACTGCAGGCGCGTTTCAGCCAAATTGCACCTTGGACGCGCAGGGAAATTGCGAGGGTGATGCGTTCGTGGCAGAAATCAATCCGAACGTCAGTGGAGCGGGCTCCGAGCTATTGTTCACCTATCTCGGTGGTTCATTGGCTGACTCGGCTTCGGGTATCGCACTCGATACGCTCGGAAATGTTTATGTCACGGGCTCGACGGTATCACAGGACTTCCCGATCGCCGCGGCCGCGTTCCAAGCGACATACGGCGGCGGAAACGACGACGCGTTCGTTACCAAGATGAATCCGACGGGATCGGCATTGCTGTACTCGAGCTATCTCGGCGGGACGCAGACGGACAATGGAAATGGCATCGCAGTAGATACGTCGGGCTCGGCGTATGTTGCCGGGCAAACGTGCTCGACGAACTTCCCGGTTTCGAATCCTGTGCAGGCCGGTCCGGGCGGAAATTGCGACGCTTTCATTTCCAAGGTGAGCATCCTCAACGGCATCCAACTGAATCCGTCGGCACTGACGTTCTCGGCGCAAAGTTTGAATACCACCAGCGCGCCGCTGACGCTCACTCTGACGAACGGTGATAATCCGCTGACGATTTCGACGATCACGCTTAGCGGAGCGAACCCCGACGCGTTCGCGATCACCAGCGCATCGACTTGTGCAGCGCCCTCTTCGCTGAATCCGGGGGCCAAGTGCACCATCATCGTAACGTTCACGCCGACTACGCCGGGAGTCAGCAACGCAACCATCACGATTACCGACTCGGCGCCGAATAGCCCGCAAGTCATCAGTCTGACGGGCACGGCTTCAACATTAACCTTGTCGGCTTCGAATCTGAATTTCGGCAGCGTGGCGGTGGGCACGACTTCGGCACCGCAGAGCATTACTGCGACGAACGACGGGACTTCGACGATCACCTTCTCGAGCATTACGGCGAGTGGCGATTTCGCGGAGACCGACAACTGCGTGGCCTCGCCGCTGCAGCCTACAACCAACTGCACCATCAACGTGACCTTCAAGCCCACTTCCACGAATTCGAGCGTGGGCGCGTTGACGATTACCGATAACGCTCCGGGCAGCCCGCAAATCGTGCTGCTGACGGGCAGCGGCTTCGTGCAAACATCCGACTTCACCATCGGCGCAGTCACGCCGAGCGCGGTAATCACCGCAGGAGGCACGGCTTCCTATTCCGTGGTGCTGACTTCAATCGCTGGATTCAATCAGCCGTTGAATATGAGCTGCACCGGGCTTCCGAAGGAAGCCAGCTGCAGCTTCTCAGCGAACCCGGTAACTCCAACGGCGACTGGAACGACGGTAACGGTGGGCATTTCGACGGGGGAGCGCACAATGGCGCCTCCGATCGGCCAGATTCGCATCACGCCACCGTCGCTGGCGATCCGCACTATCAATCTGTTGTGGGCCGCCTGCCTGCTGATTCTGCTGCTGTTCGACGCGATCACAGCGGGAACGCGGCGCGGACGGCGCGCGGCAGCAACGCTGGTGTTCGCGGCGGGCTTGATTCTCTTCTCGGTGGCCTGCAACGGCGGCGGTGCGACGGGAGCCCCTGCGGGAACGCCTGCAGGCACCTACACGATCAACATCGTGGCCACCTCGGCGGACGGTACCATCACACATTCGACACCAGTAACTTTGCAGGTCAAGTAAGAGACGGATCGTTTCTGTATGCTGGATGTAGAAGTCACCCGCTTCGCGGGCGCACTTGAAGAAGTCCTGGGAATCACGGATTCCCCGCCGGGTGTCAACGGTTACGCGGCGCGCACGTGAATGATATTCCTGGTGGTTGTAAAGGAGAGATCTAGATGAAGCGCGTCCTTTGGCTGATTCCGGCAATTCTATTTTTTAGTCTAACTGCGAAGGCGCAGGACACTCCGCAGTGGGAGATTTCGGGCGGCTATTCGTACCTGGATGCGAACTTGAGCGGTCCGGGCGGGAGCTTTCACCTGAACGGCGGGTACGGTTCGGCGGATGAAAACTTGAATAGCTGGCTGGGCGGGCGGTTTGAATTCAACGCCTGGGGTGGATCCGTCAGTGGCACGAACGTTTCGGCGCAGACCTTTACTTACGGGCCGGTGATTTCGTTCCGCAAGTTCGACAAGCTCACACCCTACGTGCACGCGCAATTCGGCGCGGTTCACGCGAACGCAGGCTATCTGGGAATTTCGAATTCGGCGTTCAAGCTGGCGATCGCGCCGGGCGGCGGCGTGGTTTTCCGGATTAACGAGCACGTGGGAATTCGCGGGCAAGCGGATTATTTGATGACCCGATTCTTGGGCTTGCGGCAGGACAATCTTCAATTTTCAGGGGGAGTCGTTTTTTACATCGGTCATAAGTAAGTCGGATTTAAGGTCAGTACGGACAGCCCTGACGGGCGCGGCGCCCAGCTCCGCGCCCGTTATTTTTTTAAGCAGCGCCGTGAACGAACACAGTTTCGAGCCAACTTTCCCACGTACCGGTAGTGTCTTAATTTCGAAATAGGATTCGCAAGCCACTCTCGGAGGCCGCGTGACGAGCTACCTAGGAAGTGCCCAGCGCCAAAGCGCCTGGCGATAGGCGACGCCTTATTGGAGCGCTGATGCGCTCCTCCCCCGGATAAACTCGGGGGCTGCCTCCGTGACGCCGCGGCTCCGCCGCGATGAATGCGGAGTTCCCCCAACAAAACTCCACGCGAGATCAAATTGGGACACTACCCACGCACCAATCGTCTGCCAATCCTGCTCGATAGGAATTGCGGCGACTTTATGGTTCGGAAAGGTGTAGGCTACAGGGGTATCTCCGAGAAGGATGGGCACCACGAGGCACCCGAACATCAAGAGCGAACTCCATAGCGGCCAGTGACTTACCTTCAGACCCCGTGGATAGAGACGAAGCATGGAAACTTCCATCAGCGACCCAAGTTGAGGACCTGAGCCGACGCTAGCTTGGGGACTTGCGAGCTAAAGAAGCGAGTAATCAGGCCGTTTCCAGATGTATAGTGCTGCTCACGGCGCTTTTGGCCGGGCGTTGGGGCGGGTTAATCCGTAGAGGCGAGATGAAAAATGGGTGGGCCAAATTCGGGTGCGGAATCATGCTCGCGGGCTGGTTTCTGACCGCGATTTCAGGGGTTTCGGCATCGCGCGATGAGAAAAAATCCGGCTACGACGGGTTCGTCATTGAGTTGCCCGCCTCTCAGGCAGATGTACTGAAGGCGGTTCGCGAGGTGGCCGGAGACGACACCATTCATGGCACTCTCGAGTATGAAAAGGATCCGATCCTGAGCGGCGCCGAGACTGCGGTGGCGTCCGATTACTTCGGAAAATGGACGGGGCCCGGGCAAGTGTTTTACAAAGTGCGATCGAAGACTTTGGCGCCCCGGCATTTCAAGGACAGCAATGACATTGGGACCATCACCATTCGCTATGTGGTGCAGGGAATCAACGAGAACAATACGCGGCTACTGATCGACGCCATATTCGTGGAAGACGGCCGGCGCAAACCTCATGCTTCGGACGGGACTGTAGAAACGAGCGAGTTCAAGGAAATTCAGGATCAGCTCCAGGCCATTCAATTGGAAGAGCGAAAAATCGCAGAGGCGACGCGCTTGCGGGAGGCGCAGGAACGCGTGAAGGCGACATTGCCGGATACCCGCGAAGCAGCGATTGCGCGTTTCGATTCGGCACAAGCGGAAATTCGCACCTTGCAGCAGCGCATTCGCGAGCTGCAGCACGATTTGGAAGTGCGCGTGAAGGAGACAGGCGGGGAATTGAAATCGGCGCCGTTTCAGAAATCGGCGACGATTGAATCCTTGAATGCCAACACCGATGTCGTCGTCCTGATTATTACCGATCACTGGTACGGAATCGAAACGGCCGAGAGAAAGCGCGGGTGGATTTCTCAGGATAGTGTGGAGCCACTGCCATGAGCCGCGGTCTTTGCGATTTGTCGATCGGCCGCATCGCGATGGTTCTCGCCTTGTTTCTCGGCGGCATCGCTTGCGCGACGGTTTCCGTTCGGGCGGCGCAGAGCGCTGCCGTCGAGCGCACGTTTAAGAAGCCGAAAGACGACGTGGCGGCGGCGGTGAAGGAATTGCACGCCTCGGCGTCGGGCCGCTTGCCTTTGCTCGATGGATTCGTGGACGCGGCGGATGAATCGCTGAGTCATTACGAGCGGGGCTTTTTTCAGTGCGATGTGCAAGTGACGGCGGCTGGCGCGAGGACGACGCTGGTTCGCGTGACTGCGAAGATCACGGCGTGGTACGCGGATCCGAGTGGCGCGAACGCTGGTTACCGCGAGCTTGCTTCGAATGGGCGCATTGAAGGCGATTATCTGGATCGTCTCGAGACGCGGCTTGGCGGTGGATCGGCGGTGGCCGCGACGCGCAATTCGAAAGCGGCTGGACCGGGTTCGCCGGCTTCTCATTCGAGCAGGCCCGTGACATCGAAGCAGCCCGCTCCGGTGGCGAGCGCCAGCTCGACGTCTGGTGCAGCCCGCGCCGCTCAGCCGGAGGCAGCTTCTGCTGACGATCCTCCCGCGCCAACGGTTGCTCCCAGCGAAAGTCTCGATGCCATTCGCAAACGAGTCGAGCAGAGCGAAAAGCAAGTTAAGGATCTGAACGGGTATTTGCAGAACCTGGAGGAAATCAAGCAAAACCAGACGCACCCAACCGATCTAGCGGTGGTGAAACTAGGCGGAGCGCCGGTGGTGAACAAGCCGCAGCGCGACGCCGAGATTTTGTTTACCGCGGCGGGCGATGATGAGTTTCAGATTCTGGATTTAACCGGGGCTTGGGTGCACGTGCAGATTTCCGGAGAGTCTCGCGGATGGATCCGGCGCGCGCTGGTCGATCTGCCTGCGGGCTTTGTTCCTGCGGGTGGCGCCAAGGCTGCCGATGAACCGGCCGACGCCGATGATTTATTCCATGTGACTCGCGAAGAAACCAGCGCGTTTGCCGGCGACTGGGGGCCGCTGAAGGGAAAGACCGTCAAACTGTTCTGGGTGGCGCCGAATTCGACCGACAATGAACTTACCAGTCCGCATGCCAAGCGCGAGTATGCGAAAACCGTACTGCTGAATGCTTACTCCGCGCTCGGGACTGCCAATCCCGAGATTGCGGGAGTGGTCGTGGTGTTCGATTCGATCGATGGCGGGCAGATCGCTGCTACGCGGGCGAGCCTGGAACAATTGAAAAGCCTGGCGCCCGCGAATGAGGTGGCTTTCTGGAAGCAGTGCTCGCTTGACCCGCCGGATGCGTTCCTCGATAAAACCAAACCGTAGATTTCGCGACACAAAAAATCGCAAAACCCAATGCCAGCCCGGGGGCGTCCGCCCAGGCGGACCCGCCCCCTACGTTACTCGTCGTAGACCACCGAGTGATTCATGTGCAGGAGTAGCCATGCGCCGCCTACGTTGCGAAATAAAGCGGTGCCGCGGGCGTGGACTACTTGTTGCGGGAGCGCGATGCGTAGCTCGTATTCGAGCCAGATCATATTGCCGGCGAGATGGTGGGCGCGCGGAGTGAGAGTGAGACCGGCCGCGGGATCGCGGCGAAAATAGGAATTTGCGAAATACTTCATCACCTCGTTGCGGCCGTGGTAGGTGCCGGCGAAAGAGTACAGCACGATTTCGGGATCGAGACAGGCCGCGAAGGCCTGGTCATCGGAACGGTTGAAGGCCTGACTGCAGGCTGCGAGCTGCCGGTCGAGTTCATCGAACTGCGTTTGTTCGTTGCTCACCGACGGCGGGGCCGGAGCCGACACTGAAAAACGGGCGATGCGATTCTTTAGATCGATGGTCATGCCCAGTTTCTCGAGCAGGTTCGCGCCGAGCACGCCGTCGATGCGCTTGCCGCAGGCCTGTTGCATCGACGAGAGATCGATGGCCGAGAGCTTTAGATTTTTCACATGCTGATTACCGATGACCAGTTCGTCGAGCGACACTTCATGGCCGAGGACAGAATCGGTGCCCTTCCAGTTGGCAATCGCGGCCTCCTTTGCGACGCCGTTCGGAAAAGATTTCACGTTGAGAAAAGTTGCGTTGGCGGCGGTATCCACGAGGAACGTCAATGTGCGATCTCCAGTGCTGACTGGAATCGTGAGCAGGCCGCCGCAATTCTGGAGTGGAATTTCCTGCGCGGCTGCTGGTTGGATTTGGAGCAGGGCGATTGCTGCGGCCAAAAAGAGCGCGCCGAGCGCGGCTCGACGAACAGATGAAACGCGGAGGCATCCGGAATGGATTGCCTGGAGCATGGCGGCATCACGCTTGCTGAGTGGCCTCCACGGCTCTGGTCAAAAGCCGATGCAACTGATTCCAATCTTTTTCGCCGAGGCTCTTGCGCAGACGGGCTTGCGCGCGCTGCCAGTGGGGCAGCGTCTTATTCAGTTGCTTTCGGCCGAGCGCGGTGAGTTGCAGATACTGCTCGCGGCGGTCGGTTCCCGGAATTCGCTCGATCAATTTGCTGCGGAGAAGAGGCCGCAGCGTGCGGCTCAGCGTGGTGGGATCGATGGAGAGAATCGTGCCCAACTGCGCTTGCGTGGCGATCCTCGATAACGAGAGGGCGTGCAGCAGGCCAAATTGGGCGATGGACTGGCCGCCGGCCTGAAAGACCGAATCGTAGAATTGCGTGATTACGCGGGAGGCGCGCCGGGCGTTCGCGCACGCGCAGGCGAATTGAGGGATGTGTGCGTTCGCTGTTTGCGATGGTTTCGGTGGCGTCATACGCATGTATATACATCGTTTCGAGGACGCGGTCAATGGATAGTATTTGTCGCGCTTTCATTTCGGTTACGGCTCAGTGGAAGTTGGGACGCCGGTTGCTGCGTGAGAAACTAGCGCGCCGCCGACGTAGGTATCGAGGACCTGTACATCTTTGAGTTGATCGGTTGGGACCGACAAGACGTCGCGATCTACCATGATAAAATCGGCGAGCTTGCCGGGCTCGAGCGTGCCTTTCGTTTTTTCTTCGAAGCCGGCGTAGGCGCCGTTGTAGGTGTAGAGGCGCAGCGCTTGCGTGATGGTCAGTCGCTCCTCCGAGGCTAAAACTTCGCCGGTCGCTAGTTCTTTGCGGGCGACGGCGGCCCAAATTCCCCACCACGGGCTTAACGGAGTTACTGGAACATCTGAGCCGGCGGCTTCGATCACTCCATTGGCGATGTAGGATTTTGCTGGATATGACCAGCGCACTCTTTCCGGTCCGTATTTTTTGAACCAACTGCCGATCCAATAGACGAATGGCGGATTGCCGTCCACGAGGACGTGCAAATCTGCGAGGCGTTTCTGGATTGCTGGCGTCGAGATGCCAGCGTGGACGATTCTAAAGCGGGCGTCCGTGAGATTTAGCTCCTTCATCACCGCGGCGTAGGAATCTAAGACCTCGTCAATGGCGCGATCGCCGATGGCGTGCGTTTCGAGTTGCCATCCGGCGCGCGCGGCGATCAAGTGCGCTTTTTGCATGTCTTCGGGCTTCCAGCGCAAAACGCCGAAATTATGGGGTTCTCCTTCGACCGGCGGCGGGTAGATGGCGATGGTGCGGGCGCCCATGCCGCCATCGGCGAACATTTTCGCGGCTCCGAATTTCAGGGTGTCGTTGCCGTAGCCGGTGTGGATGCCCATCTTTGCCAGTTGCTCGGCGTCTTCGATGTTGCCGATGCGCGGCGACATTTGCACGCGGAGTTTGAGCCAGCCGCGGGCGTAGGCGTCTTGATAGCCGCGAATTTCATCGGACGAGATGTAAATATCGTGGATGGTGGTCAGGCCGAGAGCCAATGCGCGCTCGGAGATTAGCTTCGCGGCGCGCATGTGAATATCCGGCGGATCCGGCGGCAACAATTTGACCGCGAGATCCATCGCCGTGTCTTTCAGGATGCCGGTGGGTTCGCCGGCTGAATCTTTTTCGATTACTCCGCCATTTGGATCGGGCGTGTCGCGGGTGATGGCTGCGAGTTTTAGTGCGGCGCTGTTTACGGCGCTGAGATGTCCGCTTACGTGCTCCAGATAAACGGGATTGTCCGGCGCTACGGCATCGAGATCGTGGCGAGTGATGTAGCGATGCTCGGAGAATTTGGCATCGTCCCAGCCGGCGCCGGTGATCCATTGTCCTTTGGGGGTTTTGGCGGCGCGCTCGCGGACCAGGGCTACGAGATCGGCTATCGAATGGACTTTGGGATACGTCGCGTCGAGTTGATCGCGCAGGATGCCTTCGGCCCACTCCATTGTGTGTGTATGTACATCAATCAGGCCGGGTAGAACGGTGTGGCCTTGAAGATCGATGATCTTTGTGCGCGGGCTGGCGCAGGCGGTGATTTCAGCGTCGATGCCTAGGGCTTGAATCTTGCCGTCGCGGATGGCCATGGCTGAAACGATCGGTCTGCCTTCGGCCATGGTGACGATGTGGCCTCCGTGGACGATCAGGTCGGCATCGAGGCACGGGGCGGTCTGGGCGTTGGCAGTGGGCTGCCAAGCGCACAAGGCCAGAGCCGCCAGCAGCAATTTGTTCAGTAATCGCAGGCGCATGCGGCGCATCTCCAGGATTCGAAATCCCGGCGAGGGTACCCGTTGGGAGGCGAAAAGGCTACGCGAAAAAAGCGGGGCGGCGGGCGCTGGGAAGGGTGCGGGTCGGGTGTGGCGGGGCGATTCGAGCGTTCGCTTCGGTCCGCGACGGGTTGAAATGCTGCGAATATTTTGGTTTCTCCTTTTGATTTTTGTTCGGTGTAATCGCAACATGGTGAGATTAAAATTGTTCGTAAGTTGCAGAAAATAAACGATGGCGGTTGGTTTTAATCGCAACAAAAATGAGGGGTGCGTGTTGAGGGTTTTTGAGTTCGATTTGAGTTTCGTCGCGCGGGCGGGGCTTACTTTGGATGCTTTTGCGACGCTGGGCTTGTTGGATTTTGTGCGGGACTTTGGAGGGATCGAAAATTGACGGGGCATTGAGTGGTGACGGTCGCGGCGGGAGCGCCGCTCTTGGTGCCCAGCGCTGAAGCGCTTTGATGTTTGGCGGCTTGTTTTCCGGAGCGCTGAAGCGCTCCCCCCGAATAAATTCGGGGGCTGCATCGCGATGCCGCGGCTGCGCCACGACGAATGCGGAGTTCTCCCTACGAAATTCCAAGCGAGATCAGATTGCGACGCTGCGGGTGGTCATCGCCTTGACTTCTTTTTGCGCGGCTATAAGATACGCGCATTGTCCTTGGTGATTTTGCAGTGTTCCCGTAATTCCCCGGATTCGGGGTCCACATGAAACTTCTGTGTATGGCGCTCATGGTCTGCTGGCTGCTGCCGGTTCCGGCTGCTGCCCAAGACGTGGGCACGGTCACCCTGATCGAGGGTCCGCTGCGGATGATTCGCGGGGCGGAGGTTTTCCAAATCATTGAGGGCGTGCGCCTGAGACAGGGCGACATGATCGAGACTTCCGATGGGGGATTTGCGCAATTGGAATTTGGCGGTGGCGGAATCGTGGGGTTGGGGCCTGCCAGCCGCGTGTATATTCTGCGGCATAGAGAGGGGAAAAAATCTGGGGGCGACGCTGCGGGAACCGAGTTGGTGTTGTTGAGTGGCTGGTTGAAGGGGCAGTCGAACGCGGACGCGGGGGCCTATCGTTACGCGAGCCCGCTGCTGGCAGCGTCCACTGGAAATGGCAACCTGGTTTTTCACAGCAGCGGTGGTGAGTGTGATGTTTACGTTGAATCGGGGGCGGCTACGCTTGCTGATGTTAGCGCGGAAGGAAACTTGGGGAAGCCGACTGCAGGGAAAGCCGGACAATATTTCTCGCGGCGGGCGGGCAAGGGCTTGTCCAGCGAATCGCGGCTTAGCGCGGCTTTTGTGAAGGAGATGCCGCAGGCGTTTAAGGATACGCTGCCTTCGCGGCTGGTTCACTTTGCCGGGAAGCCGGCGGAACCGAAAGCGCAGCACGCGGTGTCGTATGCCGAAATTCAGGCTTGGCTGATCATGCCGCGGGCTTGGAGACGAGGTTTTGTGGCGCGATTTGAGGCGCGACTGAAAGATCCCGAGTTCCGGAAGCAACTGGAAGCGCACGAGGCCGAGTATCCGGAATGGGAGCCGGTCTTGCATCCGCCGGACAAGACGAATCCAGATGCGCCGCATACTGAAATGCAATCGCCTGTGAATACTCCACCTGCCACTGGTAATTCCGAATCTCCACATCCGAGGGTGTGAACATGAAACTTCTAGTGAAATTTAATTTGGTGCTGTGCATCGTGTTTGCGGTGAGTTTTGCGGTGACCGGTTACGTGTGCAAGCGGTTGCTGCAGCAGAATTCACGAGCGGAAATCATGGAGAACGCGCGGATCATGATGGAGGCGGCGATCGCGGTGCGCACCTATACGGCGACGCAGATCAAGCCGTTGCTGGATACGCAGATGAAATATAATTTTTTGCCGCAGAGCGTGCCCGCGTATTCAGCGAATTCGTATTTCAGCCAGTTGCGGAAGACGTATCCCGAATATTCCTATAAAGAGGCGACGCTGAACCCGACAAATCCGGTCAATCGGGCGACCGACTGGGAAGCCGACCTGGTGGAGGAGTTTAGAAAATCCGAAGACAAGAAAGAGATAGTGGGGGAGCGCAGCACGCCAGATGGTCCATCGCTATTTATCGCGCGTCCTATGAGGGTATCGAGCATGGCATGCCTAACCTGCCATGATACGGCGGAGGACGCGCCGCGAACGATGGTGGACAAATACGGAACGGCGAATGGATTTGGATGGAAAATCGGGGATATCGTGACGGCGCAGATTGTGTCGGTGCCGATGAAGTTGCCGGAGCAGCGAGCGAGAGCAACATTCAACACATTTATGATCTCGTTGGCGGCGGTTTTTGGAATTTTGTTGATTGCGATTAATGGGCTGCTGATTTTCATGGTGACGCGGCCGGTGAACCGGCTTTCTAGCATGGCTAGCAGCGTGAGCTTGGGGAATTCGGATATTAGCGAGTTTCCTGTGACGGGGAAGGATGAAATTGCGGAGCTATCGAAATCGTTTAATCGGATGGCGAGGAGTTTGATTGAGGCGATGAAGATGTTGAGTGCTGAGTCGAGGTAGAGAGGAACCGAACGGCAAAGGCATCGGAAATTTGAAATTTCAGATTGAGGAAACGGCAACAGCGAAAGCAAACTCAAGAACCTCATGCGCAAATACGGCGCATGGGGCACCCGGAAAAAGCAAAAACAAAACCGAAAACAAAACCAAAAACCGAGAGAGATCCCTCACCCCTGAAAGGCGGGTTCGGGATGACAGCGTTTGCGCTTTTTCCGCGACCTGAGTGCTGCGTGCTACGACTCGGGAAATCCCGCGTCGCGTAAAAAGCGGGAGCGCTCGGTGCGGTCTTTCAGGTGTTCGGCTAGAAGCAGATAGAGCGCGTGAGGGCTGTCGGCTCGCTGCGCGGCGCGTTCGGTTAGCACGCGTGAGACTGGGCCTAGGTATCGCGCCAGCAGCTCTGTGGCTTGACGGAGCGAGTCCTTCGAAAATTGTGCCGGGCGCGGAGTTGTGGAAGACTGCGTGGCCCCCTGCCCGATTGACATTTCTTTTTCCGGCTCATTTTTTGTGCCGAGGTTCAGGAGTTCGTCCCTTCTTGCGAGGAAGACTTGACGATCTTTTTGCGTTGGGAGCTTTGCGACCAGTGTGGCGAACAGCTCGTCGTGATCTTTCGCTGTGGCGGCGGCTCTTTGAACGATGATGCCGGACATGGGGCCGAGAAAAGTGGCTAGATACTTTTCGATAGGGCGAAGGGCTTCTTGTTGTTTTTTGCGGAGATCGGAATCCGAGCCGCTGGGGGCGCGCGGCGATGGTGTGAGTGGCTGCGGCGACGGGGTTCTCGTTTCCGGATCCCTGAATTGTGCCACGGGGATTTCTGACGGTTGTGTTGCGGGAGCTCGGGAATCTGCGGCGTCGGAGGGGGTGAGAGGGACGGCGCTCAGGTCGCGCTTGACGCGCTGGAGTTCTGCGCGCATGTCGGCGGCGTGTTGGAAACGCAGATTGCGATCCTTCTCGAGAGCGCGGGTGATGATGCGTTCCAGATCTGCTGGTAGATCTGGATTCAGGCGCACTGGGGCTACTGGAACGCGATGGAGGATGGCGTCGGTGATCAGGCCGGAAGTTTCGCCGCGGAACGGGACTGTGCCGGTGGCCATTTCGTAGATGACCACGCCGAAGCTGAATAGATCGGAGCGGGCGTCTAGTTCTTTGCCGCGGACTTGCTCTGGCGACATATAGCCCATGGTGCCGAGCGGGGTGCCGGGGCTGGTAAGTTGCTCGTGGCTTAGGCGGGGGGCGGCGCCGGTTGAGAGAGTGGCGTCGGAGGTTGCGGAGGTGAGGCGCGTTTGCTTGGCCAGGCCGAAGTCCAGGATTTTGGCGTGACCGCGCTTGGTTACGAAAATGTTGGCGGGCTTGATGTCGCGATGGACTATGCCTTCAACGTGTGCGGCGTCCAGGGCATCGGCGATTTCTATGGCTAGGTTTAGTAGAGTTTCTATTTCCAAGGGCTTGCCGGCTATGCGGTGTTTTACGGTCATGCCATCCAGGTATTCCATGGCTATGAACGGGCGGCCTTCGTGTTCGCTGATTTCGAAGACCATGCAGATGTTGGGATGGTTGAGGATGGAAGCGGCTTGGGCTTCTCGCTGGAAACGGGAGAGCATTTGGGGATCTTGGACTACATCGTGGGGTAGGAATTTCAGAGCTACGTAACGGCGGAGAGTGGTGTCTTCGGCTTTGTAGACTACGCCCATGCCGCCGTCGCCTAGCTTTTCGATTACGCGATAGTGGGAGATGGTTTGGCCGATCATTGCCGGGATGCCCTTTGCGGGTGATGTTAGGACGTGCTTATGGGCAAGTCAACGGTGCTGAAGGATTGATCCGCGGAGAAGTATGGGCCCTGTTCAGGAGTTGAACAGGGCCCGGGAATACAGCGCTGCGACCTACTTTGGCAGCAGGACGGTGTCGATCACGTGAATCACGAGCGGAGTCCGCGGGTGTGCGAGGCTTTGATTTTGTATCGAGGCCGCTTTGTGGGTGGGGCTTACTGCGGAGGCCGAGGCCAAGCCGATTTCGCTTATTATTATGAGATCTTCAGGAAAAGCTGAGAAACGCTCGATTACGCTTCGGCTCCAGCGGTCTTGAGTTACTTGGGCGGGCGCAGGAACACCAGGGCCCGCCCCCACGAAGGCAAAGGCGCCGGACACCTTAACGGCGCCGGACACCCCGATCTACGGCCCACGCCGTTGCGCGGTGCGCCTTAGACCCTTGGTACTAGGTAAAAATGAACCCAACGGGCTATCGCCTCCGGCGGTGGCTACTGGCATCATTCATAGTGTTCGAGGCTGGGCGCCCCCCATAGACGCCAAGTTTCGATCTGCACCTCCATCACCCCATGCCCACGGCGGCCGGCACCCCCACCGGCCGCCCTTTTTTTGGTTGGCGGACCCCCTCGAATGTTCCCGAACGAATTGCCATTGTGCGCGAAGAGGCCCGCCAAACTACCGGCGGGCAAGCTCCGGCATACCCTTCGGCGCGCCGAGCGGGCTCAGGGCAAGAAGCGCGGGCCCTACGGGGATGAACACTCACAGCCAGAGCGACAAAACCTTGGGTCATTTGGTTTTTTCTTGGTGGCTCAGCTCATGCTTGACAACTGCTGGCCGCGAATCTATACACATTCGCAGAGTCTTCAGGCGGCGTCGAATTTCGGGGTCGTTTCGTAGCGGTGCTCGAACAGGGGTGTTCGGCGGGGGCGTCCCAGCCTACCTTTCTCTCATCTGTCACGAGCCGCCTATGGAGGAGTGGCATGAGGCAGGCGCTGAGTGTGGGTAGGGGTGTCCTTCTTCTCATCGTGTTACTTGCTGCAGGCGCGGCGGTGCGAGCGCAGGATACGGCTTCGCTGCGCGGCACGATCACCGACCAAAGCGGCGGGGTGATCGTGGGCGCGAAAATCAAGCTCACCAATACGAACACGAATGTTTCCCGCACGGGAACGAGCGGGAATGATGGCGGTTATCTGTTCACTTCTGTGCCTGTTGGACCTTACTCGCTGACCGTCACGCACGCCAATTTTCAAACTACTATTCAGGCCGGGATTGTCCTGGAGTTGAACCAGAACGGGCGCGTCGACGTGGCCATGAAGCTGGGCGAATCTTCAGTGACAGTGGAAGTGACGGCGACGGTGGCGCAGGTGGATACCGCCAGCGCGGTGCTCGGCAAAGTGGAAGATGAACGGGCGATCCGCGATTTGCCTTTGCTGGATCGCGATACTTTGCAGTTGGGATTATTGCAGGCGGGAGTGTTTGCGCCCGATCCCGACGATACTACGGGGAATCCTTTCTCGGTGAGCGGGCAGCGATCGGAGTCGCTGACGTTTCTACTGGACGGCGCCAATAACACCGACTTCCTGGGGAACAATATCGTGGTGAGCCCGAACCCGGACGCGGTGGAAGAATTCAAGATCATCACCAACAACTACGACGCGGAATATGGGCGGACTTCGGGCGGGATCGTGAATCAGATTACCAAGTCGGGGACGAACCAGCTGCACGGCGACCTGTTCGAATTTATCCGCAACGACAAATTGAACGCGCGGGATTATTTTGCGGCGCAGCGGTCGTCGTTCAAGCGCAATGTGTTTGGGGCCACTACCGGCGGGCCGATCAAGAAAGACAAGACTTTTTTCTTTTTGGCGTATCAAGGCGCGCGGCGGCGCGAGGGGCAGGTGCCTACGCCGGTGGCGGTGCTGGATCAGAATGAGCGCACCGGGAATTTCGGGGAGCTCTGCGGGTCGTACGACGCCGGGGGAAATTGCACCGATCCGAACGGGACGCAGCTGATTAATCCGATTACCGGAGGCAACCTTCCCTTCAATAATTTGGCCACGGCGGGGCTGGTCAATCCGATCATGCAGACGTACATCAACAAATATTTGCCGCTGCCGAATATTGCTGGCACGAACAATTTCGAAGCGTCGCCGGTGGCGTCGATCGATGACGACCAGGGAGTCGTGCACGTGGATCACAACCTGACGACGCACGACACGCTATCGTTTGTTTACGTGATTGATGATTCGCGGGATTTTTTCCCGGAGGAGGGCGGCTCGATTTCGTCGAACATCGGGGCGCAACCTGACGGCAGCGGCGGGAACGTGCCGGTGGGATCGGGCGGGTCGGACAAGAACCGCACGCAGATCGGGTCGTTCACGTGGACGCATACTTTTTCCGGCGGGAAGCTGAACGAGTTCCGCTTTGCCGCGAACCGCTACGCATCGCTGCAAGCGGTGCCCTCGGATACGACTTCGCCGACGGCTCTGGGATTTACGAATGTGGTTCCGGATGATCCTGCGGGCGTTGCGCCGCCGATTATTTTCACGCCCTCGTTTACGCTGGGGCCTTCGTCACAGGGGCCCACGAAATTGAAACGGGCGACGTTTGAATGGGAGGATAATTTCACGTGGACGCGCGGCCGGCACGAGATCAAATTCGGCGGGGACATAACGCGGATCCGCCAAAACTACCACTATGATTTCTACAATAACGGCAGCTTTGATTTCACGTTTGGCGATTTCACCGGAAACGAATATGCCGATTTTGTGGGCGGTTTTTGGGACAATTATTTCCAATTTTCGCAGGCGCTTTATGGAATTCGGACGGGAGGGTTCGCGGGATATTTGCAAGACACCTGGAAGATATTGCCGCGGCTGACGCTGAATTATGGATTGCGCTACGAGTTCTACCTGCCGCAGAGCGACATTCACAACAATATCTTGGGATTCTTCCCGGGACAGCAATCGACCAAATTCCCTGGGGCGCCCCCGGGAATTCTGTATCCCGGTGATCCGGGCACGCCGAATAATGCGTTGGTGTATCCGGATTACAACAATTTCGCGCCGCGTTTTGGATTCGCGTGGGACATGTTTGGCAACGCCAAGCTGGTGATGCGCGGCGGGTTTGGAATTTTCTATGACATCGAGGATGGCGCGCTGAACTTGCAATTCGGAGGACAGCCGCCGTTCGGATTTGTGGCCAACAATTTTCCGAATGATTGGACGGGCGCCACAGGGGATATCGTGGCCGATCCATTCACGCCGCTAGGGCTGACGCAGCCGTTCCCCTTCAAATTTACCGGGACATTTTTAGTGCCGGCGATCAGCTTTGCGTACACCACGTTCCCGCATTTCCGAACGCCGTATTCGGAGAATTTCAATTACGGATTCCAGTGGCAGGCTACGAAGGACACCATGGTCGAGGCGGTGTACGTGGGCAGCCTGGGGCGGAAATTGATCAGCTCGGGGGAGACGAATTTTCCGGAATTGACCGTGGAGCAACATCAGCTCGCGGTGTACGGGCAAATCAATCCGGATTGCGCGCGCCCGCTGGCGGCCTGCACGGGCGGAACTTTGAATCCGAACGATCCAACGGATCCGAGTGGCTCGCCTACCGGGGCCACTCAGCTGCTTACTAATTTCAGCAATGGAATTTCCGACAGCGACCAATTCCAACTTACCGTGGACAAGCGCTTGAGCCACGGGCTGCAATTGCGGGCGGCTTATACCGTGGCGAAAACGATCGACGTGACTTCGGGGTTCCGTTCGCGCTCGGGTGAGTTCACCGATCCTTTTGATCACGATTTGGACCGAGCGGTGGCGGATTTCGATACGCCGCAGCGGCTGGTGTTGAGTTGGTTGTGGGAGGTACCTTTCAACCAGCTCGTTCATAGCGATGGATTCCTGATGAAGGTCGCCAAAGGCTGGCAGTTCAATGGTATTGCTTCGTTTCAGAAAGGCAATCCGCTTACTTTCTACTCGAACAGCAATGCGAGCGAACAGAATCAGGACCCGGATTTGACGCGCACGGAGGTATCAGGGCCGGTGCCGTACGCGAATCCACGGACGCCGACGAATGCTTTCAGCGCCGATTGCAACGGGCAGAACACCCAGGCGGGGCCTTACTGGATCAATCCTTCGGGGATGAGCTGCACGGTTTGCCCGACTACCGATCAGGATTGCATTTTACCGGCGGATGCGGGCGGCATCCCGTTGTTTAGCTATGGCAATCTGGGACGGAATTCTTTGCGCGGGCCGGGGATTAACAACTGGGATCTTTCCATCACTAAAAAGACCTCGCTCGGCGAGGCGCGCGACCTCGAGTTTCGCGCGGAGTTTTTCAATGCGTTCAATCACACGCAATTTTTCCGCGTGGATAATGCCGGGGGCAGTTCGACGTTTGGTCAGGTGATCTCCGACCGCGGCCCCCGCCTGATCCAATTCGGCCTGAAGTTCTATTTTTAAGTAGCGCCGGCGTCTCTGCCGACATCTTACGACCGCGCGTTTCGCCTTGGGCTGCGATCGTGGCCGGATTAATTCACGACCGCTTCTGGTTGACGGTTGGTCCGCCGACGATCCTGCTTCTTGCCGCGTTTCCCGCTCGTCGGATGCCGGCAGGGACGCCGGCGCTACTTGGGGCTGTTGCCTTCTTGGTGGTGCCGTTCTGCACATTGGTTTCAGCGCGCTACAATAGGTGTAGGTTGTTATTGCTATGAGTGCCTCAGGGAAACCGATCGTTTCCGCGGCGGCTAGACGCGCGCTGGATTTGCGCTTCGTCGAGCTGATGGACAAGATGCGCCGGAACCGCGCCGGCGACGACACCGAACTCCTGCGCCGCGCCTACGATTTTGCAGCTGAGCGGCATTTCGATCAATCGCGGGCGTCCGGCGATCCTTACCTCTCCCATCCTCTGGAAGTGGCGCACATCCTTGCGGACATGAAGTTTGATTCGACCACCTTGTGCGCGGCGCTGTTGCACGACGTGGTGGAAGATACCAAAGTGCCGCTGGAGCGCATTGCCGAGCAGTTTGGAACCGAAGTGGCGCGGCTGGTAGAAGGCACTACGAAAATCAGCCGGCTCGATCTGCTTGCGCCTGAGGCGCGGCAGGCTGAGAACGTGCGCAAGATGCTGCTGGCCATGGTCAATGATGTGCGCGTGATCATGATCAAGCTGGCGGACCGGCTGCACAATATGCGCACGCTGCAATATCTTTCCACCGAGCGGCAGCAACGCATCGCGCAGGAAACGCTGGAAATTTACGCGCCGGTAGCGAACCGGCTGGGTATGGGCTTGATTCGCGGCGAGCTGGAGGATTTGGCGTTCAGCTATCTCGAGCCGGCTTCGTATATCGAGCTGCAGAAAAAAGTCGCCTCGAAGCAGAAAGTTCACGACAAATTTTTGACCGAAGTGCAGAGCTCGATTCGTGAGCAGTTGGTGGCCAACGGCATTCCCGCCGAGGTGCAGGGCCGCATGAAGCGGCTCTACTCGCTGCATATCAAGATTGAGAAGCAACAGAGGCCGCTGGATCAGGTTTACGACTTGCTGGCGGTGCGTGTGATCACCGATAACGTGCGGAATTGCTATGCCGCGCTGGGAGTGATTCACCAGATTTGGCGGCCGGTGCCGGGGCGATTCAAGGATTACATCGCCATGCCACGGCCGAACTTGTATCAGTCGCTGCATACCACGGTGATTCACGCGGGGCAGCCTTTTGAAGTGCAGATTCGCACGCAGGAGATGCACCGCATTGCGGATCAGGGCGTGGCGGCGCATTGGAAATATAAGGACGGGCGCGACGGCTCGACGGCGGAGGATCAGCGAACCACCTGGATGCGGCAATTGATCGAGTGGGTGCAGGAGATGGAGGAGCCCAGCGATTTTCTTTCCACGCTCAAGGTGGATCTGTATCCGGAAGAAGTTTACACGTTTACGCCAAAAGGCCGCGTGATCGTGCTGCCGCGCGGCGCTACGGCCGTGGATTTTGCTTACGCAGTGCATACGGAAGTGGGCCATCAGTGCATCGGGGCGAAAGTGAATGGGCAGATTGTTCCGCTGCGGCACCACATAGCGAATGGCGACGTGGTGGAGATCATGACGCAGAAGGGGCACTCGCCGAGCCGCGATTGGCTGGCGTTTGTGGAGACTTCGCGGGCGCGCAGCAAGATCAAGCACTGGATCAATCTGCACGAGCGCGAGGAAGCTACCGAAGTGGGGCGGCGGCTTTTCGAGCGCGAGGCGCGGCAGGCGGGCATCAGCCTGAAGCAGATTACGGATGAGGCGCTAACGAAAGTGGCGGCGGAGTATGGCTGCGGGCGCGTCGAGGATCTTTATGCGGAATTAGGTTACGGAAAATGGTCGGCGCGGCAGGTTTTGACGAAGGCCACCGGTCAAGCGCCCGCTGACCAGCCGGCAGAACAGAAGCAGCAGCCGAAGCTCGTCTCGACATTCAAGCGCATGCTCGGGATGAACGACAACGCCATCGTGGTGCGCGGGCACGATGATTTGATGGTGTTCCGCTCGAAATGCTGCAATCCGATTCCGGGTGACGACATCGTCGGCTACATCACGCGCGGGCGCGGCATCGCCGTGCATAGCACGGCTTGCCCGAACGTGCAGAAGCTGCTTTATGAGGCGGAGCGGCGGATTCCTGTGGAGTGGGGCAGCTCGACCGATGCGATGTTTTCGGTGCGGCTGCGTATTCGTACGGAGGACCGGCCGGGAATGCTGGCCGATATCACCACAGTGATCAGCGATGCGGGCGCGAATATCCGCACGTTTGAAAGCGGCGGCGAGGATTTGCACGCGCGCGTGGAAGTGGCGTTGGACATTCACGATCGCAAGCAGCTCGAGCGCATTCTGACCAACATTAAAAAGATTCCCGGCATATTCGGAATCGAACGCCTCTACAACATCTAACATTGTGCTGACGCTAAAATTCCCAGCGATGCAAGCATGCCGCGTGAAATCGCAAGGCGTGTCTGCGATTGCGGGGCGTGCTCGAATTGCGCGCGTGGGGCTCGCGGGTGCCGCGATTTTTACGCTGCTCGCCGCCGGCGGTTGCCAGAAAGTCCGCTACGTGGACACCAAGCCGCTCGATAAGGCGGGGATGGACTTCTCGTCGATCGAAGCGGTGAAAGCCATGAATCCCAGCGACGCCGAAATCGCCGAATTAGCCAAAGCAAAGATGGGCGGCTTGAGCGATAAGACGGTCATCGAGTTGCTGCAGATTTCGCGCAGCCAGGGCCAGCCGGCAAATTTTGCCGATCCCGCCGACGGCCTGGTGCAAGCGGGCATGACCGAGCGGGAAATTCTTGAGCTGGCCAACATGAAACAGCTGGGCGTTGGGTATGGCGAGCTTCAGGCTATGAGATTGACCGGGCTTTCGGATGCCGTGGTGATGGAAGTGGCGCGGCGGCATGCTGCGGGCAAGACGGCGCTGTCGGGTGTTTCGTTAGCGCGATTGAAGGATACGGGCATGAGCCAGGCGGCGCTTTTCGAATTGGTGCATCGCGGAATTCCGGATAGTCAGGTGGCCGGAATTGTGGCGCTGCGGAGGAAGAAGGTCAGCGACTCCGATATCATGCAACATTATCCGGCCGTGGATATTACTCCGCCTACAGTTTCCGTCAGCACTACTCCTGCTCACTAGTTGATCAGCGAACTCCCTCCCGTGTTGCGACGGCGGTTATTTGGCACAAAAACGCCGGCTGGCAGCCTGCGCCACGAGTGGTCTCGTGCGTTTTTTGCAAATTGGAAATGGAAGCACCCGCGCGAAGTTTTTTGCTTCGCGCGGGCGCCTTTCTTCCGTTTGAGTTTGCTGCCGACGTCTAGTGATGCCCTTCCTGTCCGAAGTTGAAGAGATCGAACAGGTCACTAATTGCCGGACTGTTCAGCGGTACGTATGGGTTTTCCCGTGTTGTAACCGGATTCGGGAAATTGTCCCGGCTGCGGTGAGTGACGGGGCCGATTCCCCAGTTCCGCTCGATGAATTTGAGGATGGAAACGTGGTCTGAGTAGCCGTGCGAGATGTGTCCGCCCGTGGCGTACGGAGACACGACCAAGAAGATGATACGAGTGCCATCGCCGAAGAAGTCCAGCGGCTGGACGTAGCCGGAGTCGTAATAGCCGCCGCCTTCGTCTTCGGTAATGAAGATGGCCGTATCCTTCCACAGCGCCGGGTTGGCCTGCACCGCATCAACGATCTTCTTCGTGAAACCTTCGAAGAGATCGAGCTTCGAGGACGAGGGATGGCCGTCCACGTAGCCGCTGGGCTTCACAACGGAGACCGCCGGCAGCGTGCCGTTGGCGATGTCGTTGTAAAGGTCAAGCGTATCCTTCATGTGCGTGGAAATGGGCACATTCGGATTGGCCATCACGGACGTGTCGTACTGAAACGGGTTGCAAATGTTGCAGTACTCGTCGGCCTGCGGGCCAGGCGTACCATAATTGAGCTGGTACGGGTCCGGCACATAGTTATTCCACTGGTCGCCGTAATACTTCCACGAAATGTTGTTGGCGCTCAGGTCGTCGCCAATGCTCGGGACGGACGACGGTGGAATCGTGAAAACGGTGTTGGCCGGGTTGGTGTCGATGAAGGCGTTGGCGCCGTTGCCGAAGTAGCCCGGATTGTAATTGTTGAGCAAGTAGTAGTGTCCCTGCTCGCAGCGCGGGTTGATGGGCGGGCGGAGAGAGCGGAGATAGTGCACGACAGGAGCGACTCCTGGCTGACTTTCGTCCGCGCAGTTCGTATAGGATCCACCACCGTAAGAGGCTGACCCATACGAACCACCGCCATAACCATCCTCCGAGTACCAGTTGTTGGTGTTGGCGGCGGGGTTCGGATTTTCGACTTCATCCACGACGCCGGCATTCGGGGTTCCCGGCACTACTTCAACGTTGTGCGGTGGAGGGATGGCATTACCGTTGCCATCGCTGAACCAGATAGCGTCGCCGTGCCCGAACATTATGTGGTTGGCACCGGTGCCGCCTTGGACGGACTGGTGGAAGTTGTCGCTCATGGCGAAATTGTCGGCGAGGCTCTTGAAGTAGGGAGCGTCACCTTGCTGGACGTTGTAGAAACCCATGGCGGTCGAGCCTTCACCGGTGGTCACCGCGCCAACGGCATATTCGGTGCTGAAGGTTGACGGCTGTTGCAGGCCGTTCGTGCCCGCGCCAACGGTCACTTCCACCCAGGGAAACAGTCGGGCGGTGCAACCCGAGGGATTTTCCCTGGAGGCATGCGCGACGCTGCAATCCAACTGCTGCCACATCTGGTAGAAGCGGTGAACGGGGCTAGCAGCATAGGCGTTGTAGTCGAACGCGTTACTGTTGGTGAGCTGAAACGGACCCGGCGGCAGTGAATTGACATTGGTAATGCGGGTGTCCGGGGTTTTCGACGGCAAGCCGGTACCGCCAGAAACTAGATATTGATAATAATCCGAGGGCAAGCCATTTTCGGACTGCTCGGCCAGGCTGATGCTGTCGCCGGGGATGTAGGAGTCAAAAGCCCCACCCACGAGCGGAGCGGGAAGCTGAGGGTACGTGGTCTTGTTGGGAGGGCTCAACAGAAATGCATCGGGAGTTTGATCGGTGGCGGCAAACTGGGAAACCCTTCCGAAATTGGGGCCGGGCGTGCCGTCCGCATTTACGATCCCTTCCGAAAGCAGGTTCCAGACGCCCTGTCCGTGCTTGGGCACGTAGGTGGCAAAGACGTGGTCGAAGCTGCGGTTTTCACCGATGATCACGATGACGTGCTTGATCGGCGTGCGGGTGTTTCCGTCGTTACTGTGATTCTGCGCCGGATGCTCGTTCTTGGCTTCGTCCTGGCCTGCACTGGCCAAAGAAGCGCCAACCGCGAACTGGAAAAGCGCGAGAGACGCCATTCCGATGCGCAGGCAACGTAGCGTGTCTGATGCAAGGTGCTTAAAAGACATTCAACTTCCTCCTTCTAGGTGGGGTTACTTCGAAGCGCAGCATTAGTAGTCTTTGCGTATTGCAGGTGAATTGGTTTTGTGTGAACGGAGAAAGAAACCGGAGCGTTCGGTGCGTTCATTAACGTGAAGTTGTAACAATCGGATTTGCAGCCACCGATTGCGAAACAAAGTGAACAATATGCGGCTGGTCGGCAGCGGAAATGTCTGTGAATTGTGACGGGGATGTTACCGCGTGGATTTTTTCCCTGCTGTCTGAGCGGCGCCGGGCCCGGAAGTTTGCGACGGCCGAGCCGTCTCCGCCGCCGGTTCCACGCGGATCAGGCCCATCATGCCGCCGTCCTCGTGCTCAAGGAGGTGGCAATGGTAGACGAACGTGCCGACGGCATTCGGATCGCGGAAATCCATGCGCAGCCGGACGCTTGGATATTGCAGCATTTGCTTGGTGTAGAACGGGACGTTTACCGTGTCGCGCAGGAAAGGCTCATTTACGGGGACGCCGGACCAGTCCACCAGCATGAAGTGGATTTGATGAATGTGGAAGGCGTGCAGCTCGGTGGAGCGATTTTCGATGATCCAGTCCTCGACGTCGCCTTGCTTCACGACGATGTTGGGGACATCGGAGGCGGGATCGAAGGGCGCGGGAGTTTGGCCCTCGACCGTGATGTAAAAAGTTGTAGCGCTATTGGGATTGTTGGGATCTTCGAGCTTTTCGGAAAAATATAGCTTGCGGGTGCGCACGGGAGTGACGCTGCCGAGCCAGGGCAGAGTGGGCGGCCGAAGAGGCTCAGGCGAAGCGGCAAGAGTGGAACGCGGCTCGGGCGCGTCGGCCGCGGCAGTGATCGTGGCGATGGCGCGATTCGGATCGTTCTCGCCGCCGCTGCCGGTGTTTACCGTGCGCGTGACGAGAAGACCGGGCACGCCGAGCGGCGGACCCTTGACGATAAATTCGACGCGGCCGCCCGGCGGAACTCCGATGTGATCGCGCCACTCGATCGCGTTGTCAGCTACGCCATTCTGATTCAGCGGCACGCCATCGAGAGCCACGATGCCGAGCTGTTGCGGCGCGCGCTTGAATAAGACTGCCAAATTGAGATAGGTGATGGCTGAAGCATTGAGGACGCGCCAGAACTGGCGTTCCTCCGGCTTCATTTTGATGGCGGCCGGCGGATAATCGGGAAACGGAACGGGCACGAAATTGATCGAGAGATCTTTCGCTGGTTGGCCGAAACCGGTGCCGGTGTTGGCGGCGTCGCCATCGCGGTCGATCAACATCTTGGGGACTACCGGCTCCGATTTCGATGGCGGGGCGTTCGGATTGACCAAATCCTGATCGCGAATCACCAGCACGCGCTCGGGCAGTCCCGCCACTTCCTTATTTGCGCGCTCGATCCCTTCGACGATTAGCGCGCCCGAAGCTCCGCCGATGACTTGCGCTTTGCTGAAGCCGTGAATGTGCGGGTGATACCAGTAGAGGCCAGGCGGCTCATTTTCCGGGATACGAAAGCGATACTCGAACGGCGCGTCGCCGGCAGCAATCGAGGTTTTCAAGACGTCGTCTTCATGGCAGACCGCCGGAACGGTTAGGCCGTGAAAATGGAGATTGGTGGAAGTGATGGACATCGCGCCGCTGGTGCACGGGTCCGTGTTTTTATCGGCGGCTGGATGCATGTGGGCATGATTCGCGGATGTCTTTGAAGTTGCAGCTGCGGTCTGGCTCGGATCCGCCAGCTCATTTTTCAAATTGAGGATGAGCAGATCGCCGGGGCGGAGGCGCAGAGTGGGGGAGATGCTGCCGTCGGCGGAGACATAGCAAAAGCGAGTGCCGCTGGCATCTTTGGAATTGCGGACTGACAGATCGACTTTGAGCACGCCGTTCTGGCTGCGCAAGTCGGCCGGTTCCGGAACCGCGCTGCCTTCGGCAGCGCGCGGGCACACATTCGCGGGCGCCTCCTGCGCGCGCAGCGCAGCGCGAAAGGGAGCGAAACACAGATACGCAAGCGCGATGAAAGTAAACTTTTTCAATGTGCGATTCCTTAGTACCGCCGGCGTCCCGCCGGCTCCGACGAAGATGATTCCCGCCACAGCCGCACACAGGAACCGACTACATACTCAACTATAAAGTGAAATTGGAATTTCGCACCGCGCACGATCACGGTCCTGGCTTACATTTGCGCTCGTAAGATGCCGGCGGGGACGTCGGCGCAACTTTACTGCTCGCATGTTGCCCGGTCCGGGAAGGTCCAGTGTTTCGCAGCTACATGAAGGCTGGATTACAGGGCGGTTAAGCGATGAAGACTGGGGCTCGCGGATTGGGGCGCACGTTTCGTTACTGGTGATGTTTTGCGTGTACTCCGTTTTTGGAGGTCAGCGTGACTTCCACATGCGCGCCCTTCTTGAGGCTCACATCATCGCCGTGTTCGTCGATTAAGGTGTTTTCGATGCGCAGATCGCGAAAGCGCTTGTCGGGCACGTCCACAACGATATTGGCCTGTTCCGGCTGGCTGGGCCGCGGCGATGGGATGATTTTGTCAACGATTCCGGACATGGTGGCGCTGGGGTCTTCGGGAATCCTCGCGGCATCTCGTTTCAGTTCCGCGATTCGCGCGGATCTGGTGATGCGCGGCTTGGCCATCTCTTTCTTGACGCTTTCGCGGGTGGCATCGCTACGGCGCTTCTCGGCTTTCTTGCGCAGCATGCACCCATGATGAGCCGCGCGCAGAAGCCGCGCAGTTCCATTTCGCACAGTTACGCAAGATAGTTCGGGGCCCAATAAAAAAGGCATCCCGGCGATGCAGGATGCCTTTTCCGTCGATCCTTCACCCGTAGAACGACGCAGTATGGATTACTCCGCGCCGCCTGCTGCCGGCACCCACCAGCTCTCCGGCGCCGAAATTTCCACGCCGGCAATTTCAGTGCGGATGCGGATGCGCCGCAGGCCGGCCTTTTTCGGGGCCTTCGTCAGCGCGGTCACCAGGTATTGATGGTTGAGCACGAAGTTGAGCTGTTTCAGGAACGGGGCGTAGGCGATGGGCGTTTCCATGCCCTGGAAGAAAGATTCGCCGCCGGTTTCCTCAGCGATCTTCGAGAGATTGCTCTGGCCCAGGCTGGCGCGGAAGAAGTTGCGTCCGAGAAAGCCCACGCCGCGAGCAAAGATGGTGTGGATGATGATATTGGAGCGTTGCGCGCGAGCGATGCCCGCGTCGAGATCCGGGCTGGATGGAAAGTCGCCGCGGAAGCGGTCAATTCCATCCGCTACGAGCAGCATCTCGCGGCGCGCGCCGCTGGCCGGCCAGCGCTTCATCAAATCGATCACCGAGAGATAATCGCTGGAGTACGCTCCGCCATTTCCCAGCGGCAGACGCAGGGACTTCGCCGCGGCTTCGTGATCGGCGGTGAAATCCTGCGCGATCTTCACCGTGCCATTCGCCGCATAAAACACCCCTACGCGCGTGCCCGCCGGCGTTTCCTTGATGAAGTCTTTGATGTCGCCGAGCTGCAGACCGAGATCGGTGCTGGTCTCCTCGTCAATCACCACCGCGAAATCGAGCGCGCCGCGATCGCCTTGCGCGGGCACCCACTCGGAGACGGTCAATTTGTCTTTGCCGTCGTAAACCTGAACATCTTCTTTCGTGACCTTCGGGGGCTCCGAGTAGTTCTTTCCGACCACCGAGACGACCGCGCGAATCGGCACCGTCGCCGATGGATTCTGCGCTTGTGCATGAAGCGAAACCGCTGCGAAAAGCAGCAATGCGGGCCCGAGAGTGATTTTGATTAGCCTGCTGAGACGTTGCATGAAAACCTCCAAGTGGGGACTCCCCCAATAGGTGTGACGTGCTTCCTATTAGAGGCGTTGCAGGTATAGGCGGAGCATAATACAAGCGAATTTACGGCACGCAACAAAAAAAACGCAGTGCACGGTCGGGCGAGGAGGGTGTCGGAGACTGCGGATGGAGGTTGCTCCACGGCCCGATTGAGGGTAGAAGGCGTTGCGCCGTGCGCCCTCGAACCGGGCCCTTGGAGCCCTGAGGAGAGAAGCTATTTGGTGTTTCGCCGAGCCGCCGTGGGATTAAGCTTTTGGGTTCCGGGCTCAATTCTCACGACGGCTTGGCACTTCTACTACTTTGATCGTTGTTGCCGAACTGCGGCCGAACTTCTCGCTACTTCGCTGGGCCGCCGTGAGATCGTGAGCCGGAGAGACATCACTCTCACGACGGCCGGACCGAAGTCTCTTCTGAATCTACTGCACCTCATCTGACGAACATCCTTGCGCGGGTGGCTAGAGCGAGCGCAGGAAGTTCACCAGGTCTTGCTGCTGCGAGGGACTGAGTTGATTGAACTGACGAATCGAACCATTCGACTCCGAGCCCTGGCTTGCGTGTGCCTCAATCGCCTGTAGCAGGTTAGAGGCCCGCCCATCGTGCAGGAAATAGACTCGCTGGCCGAGACCCCAAAGTGGGGTGGTGCGGAATTCCTGCCCGTTGGCGCTTCCCTGTGAGACCCCGTCAGCCAGACCAGTGCCCATGTTGTGAACGAGCAGGTCGGAGAATAGATTGGCCTGCACATTCGAAAGTGACGGGTCGAAGCTGGAGGTCGCCGTGGTCATCGAGGGAGTGTGGCACAACGCGCAGCCGACCTGCGAGAACAGCGCCTGGCCGCGAGTGGTGGATTGAGTTGGTGGCGCGGGCGTCGGTGGGGCGAGCGAGCGCATGAACGTGGCGAAGGCGGTAATGTCGCTATTCACCGCTGGGCCCGTAAGGCCGGGATTGGATGTGTCCTCAGGAGTCGCGTTCGTCAGGCATCCTGGGGGAAGCGAATGTCCTGGTTCGGGCCGCTGATTCGGGAAGAGCTCGTTTGTCACACCCACTTCGACGTTGTAGGCCTCACCGGCAAACATCAGCAGTGATTTGTTCTGGGCCTTCCAGCCGAAGCGGGTAATGGTACCGTCATTGCCGCTCCTGTTTGGCACGCCGCTGATACCCGAGCCGGAGCCGCCTCCGCCGCTATTGCTTCGGTTGGGATGGCCGCCGATTCCCATACTGGCCTTGGCCGAAGCGTTGGCCGCCTGATTCGCGAGTATGGTCCCGTCGTCAATGTTCTCGATAAGTCCATCACCATAAGTGGGCAACGGGATACGGAAGATGACGTTGCCCGCGGCGACTTGCTGCGCGAAGTTCGGCTGCGCCACGGTGCATGAGGTTGCGTCCCCGCGGCCCGTCACACTGAAGAGATCGTGGACGCCGCCGTCTGGAGTACCGTCGGGATTGGTGACAAAGCGAGCCTCACGTACCGGCCCATTGGCATTGATGAACGACGGAATGACATTCGTGGCGCCGCCTGCATTGTAATCAAGCGTGGCTTGCGGGTTCGGGCCGATGAAAGGATACGCGGTCGCCGAGGGCGCGCTTCCGCCTACGGATGGCTGCGAGTGACATTCGCTGCAGGCTCCAGTCGGGCCGGAGTTGTATAAGGGCCCGAGTCCGCCGGGAAATGTCTCCGTTTCGGAAAAGCGGGCTTGGCCGTCCTGCGCTCCTGCCAGCACCGCTGCGTTCGAGATCGCGAGAAAGCCGCCCGAACTGATGGGCGCACCGCGGGGACCGGGGTCGGTGACTGTGGACTGGGCGAACACACCGAGGGCGATCGATAATACAAACAACACCGAACTTGCAATCATTCGCTTCATATTTCACACCTTCCTAGCCGAGCCTGGGTTCGGAGAGCTTAGAGAAGCCGCGTACAAGCGGAAGGGAGAGGCGGGCCCTGGGTAAGCGCGTCGTTCCCAAATCTGTATGACGCGACCTTCTACTGG
Source organism: uncultured Acidobacteriota bacterium (assembly GCA_963831955.1). Lineage (GTDB taxonomy): Bacteria > Acidobacteriota > Terriglobia > Acidiferrales > UBA7541 > Palsa-147. The sequence continues at coordinate 782,741 of CAWHSG010000001.1, forward strand.
TTGCGTACGCTATGCCTATGGGAAAGTGGATACTACTGTACCGTGGTGTCGATTAGGGTCAGGGACTCGGTGCTGCCCTCACGGGGGGAGTACTAGGTCAGAAAAAACGGTGCAAGCAGCCGACGACTGCCTTGCGTCCGAATTTTTTCCAAATCACGCCGCGCGCCGCAGGTTTCGTAGCGACGTCAGGCCGGCATTCCCGATTCGCAAAATGCCGGCCTGAAAGCGCGCACTCCGCCAGAATTCACCGCTCGATCAGAGCGATCGCAGGAACAAAATGAGGTTTTTCTTGTCGCGGCGAGACAGGTTTTCAAAGTTGTCGATCACCTGATTGGCCTCGCTGCCGTGACTCTTGTGTTCGCGTATCGCTTGAGCGAGGTCGGACGTGCGCCCATCGTGCAGGAAGAAAACCCGCTGCCCTAGTCCCCACAGCGGAGCGCTGCGGAATTGCTGGCCGTTCGCGCCACCCTGCGAGACGCCGTCTGCTAGTCCCACTCCCATGCTGTGTACCAGCAGATCGCTATAAAGGTTCGCGGGAACGCCGGATAGTGCGGCCGCTTCGCTGGATTGCGCGGTGGTCATCGTCGGGGTGTGGCAGAGTGCGCAGCCGATATTCGAGAAAATCTGCTGTCCCCGCAGGGTTTGCGGCGTCGGGGCCGCGGGCGTCGGTGGGGCGAGCATGCGCATGAATGCCGCAAACGCGGTTATGTCGCTATTCACCGCTGTTCCGGCCAGTTCCGGGTTCGAGCGGTCTTCCGGCGTCTGATTGATCTTGCAGCCGGTCGGCAGAATCGTTCCGGGCGTCGGCCGCTCCGTCGGGAAAAGTTCATTCGTGACGCCCACTTCGACGTTGTAAGCCTCGCCCGCGAAAATGAGCAACGACTTATTCTGCGCCTTCCACCCGAATCGTGTGATGGTCCCGTCATTTCCGTTGCGGTTCACCTGGCCTGAGATTGGAATGCCAAATTGAGCCGCCGCAGCCTGACTGGCCGCTTGGTTGGCGAGGATCGTCGCGTCGTCAATATTCTCGATTAGCCCCGCTCCAAACACGGGGGTGGGGATACGGAAGATGGCATTTTCCAGCGCCAGCTCCTGTGCGAAATTCGGCTGCGCGAGGGTGCAAGTCGTATTGTCGGTCCGTCCCGTGACGGTGAATAGGTCGTGCACGCCGCCATCCGGAGCGTTCAGATTCAGGCTGCCGTTCGGGTTATGGAAATACATCAGGCGCATCTCGCGCACCGGCCCGTCAGCGCTGATGAACGGCGGAATAATGTTCGTGGCGTTGTACGCGTTGTAGTCTTCCGTGGCCTGCGGATTGGGCCCGATATACGGATACGCCGATGGTGACGGCGACGACCCGCCAACGTTCGGCTGAGCATGGCAAGCGCCGCACGCGTGTACCGCGCCGGAGTTATATAGCGGACCGAGACCGCCTGTAAACGTTTCGGGCTCCATGAACCGCATCGCGCCGTCGTTTGCCTGAGCTTGCTGCGCCGGGGTCAGACCCAGAAGAAATCCTCCCGCGTCGATGGCGTCTGCTCTCGGCCCGGGGTCGAGAACATCAGAATTGGATTGTTGTCCGAGAGCTCCTGCAGCGGCGGAGCTAACTGCGAGAATCAAAACCAGCATGGCCAAGCGCGTTCGAAAGCTCAATCGGATCCCGTGTGTCATAAGTGTCTCCCAAGGTGCCGCGCACTGATGCGCCACGGTATGCCTGCGAAAATCGGGAAACTACTGTCCAGAGGTGGGGATTAAGACCAGTACTTTTGAGTTACCCGAATGCTCTATTACTTCTGGGGGAACTACGCAGCGCTGCGCGAGTAACGCAAACGGAATATACGTAGGGAGATAGCACGGCCCAGCGCTAAGGCGCACCGTTCCACGGCGCTGCATTTTCCGGAGCGCTGAGGTGCTCCTCCCCCGCATGAATGCAGGGGCTCCCTCCCAAGTGCCAAGGCCCCACAGACTGAGAAGCTCTCACGCTGCTGCCGTCTGCCTCAGGGGAGCAGTTCGGAGAGAGCCCTCTGTTTCAGCAGGGGGAGCGGGACTTCAGTCCAGCGGAACTACCCGTGCTCCGAGATGGGAGGCTTTAGCCGCGACCCCTAGTGTGGCTCCCTATACTTCGAGAATCGTCAGGCGATTTCCGCCGCCATTGACGCTGGCGCTCATGGCCTGATGCGCGCGCTGCAAAAGCAGTTCGAGCGTATCGCCGGTACACACGGTTGTCCCGCCGAGCGACACGCTGGCGCGAATAGCCTCGCCCCACCATTTAATCCGCGCGTAAGAGATAATTTTCTGCAGCCGCTCGCCTACCTTCTCCACTTCCGCGCGGCTACATTCCGCCGCCAGCACGAAAAATTCATCTTCCTCCCAATAACCGACAGAATCATTTGGCCGCAGGCTCTGCCCCAGCGTCTGGCCGATCAGACGCAGCAGGTCGTGAGCGGCGCGCGGACCGAATTTGCCGCGAACCTGCCCCATCTCATCCGCGAGAATGCAAAAAATGGCAAAGGGCAACGGGTGCGCATAGAAAGTGGTAAGGCTTTCGCGCAGACGGGATTCCGCAAATTCGCGGGTGAGAACGCCAGTGGCGCTATCCAGGCAGCCGTATGCCATCAGCTTGCTTTGCCGCCGGTTCCATTTCGAGTGGGCAATATTTTCTTCGAAAGATTCCGCGGCGCCAATCACCAGGCCGCCGGCGTCGCGCACCGCGAAAGTTCGCAGCTTGACGGGAATGCGATAACCAGCTTGATGATGAAGAAAGGCCTCGCTCTCGCTGCAGCAACCATCGCGAAGCGCCGCCAAAGCGGGCGAGCCGTGAAGCAGATCGGAAACGGGGGTGGATGCGGCGCGGGTGATCAAGTCATCGCGCGTCAGGTGGCCGATCACGTCCTGGCGCAGGCGCCCGGTGATGCGTTCCGCCCCGGCATTCCAGAAGACGATCCTGAGATCGCCATCCACAACGTAAACTCCGCCCGGAAGCTGTTCCAGCACGAATCGCCAAACTTCAGGCCGAGCCAGTTCGGACAAAGTATCGCGCATGCCCGCAACATCGGCAGGAAAAGCCCCGGCGTTAGCCGCTTTCGTAGCGGTGCGCTTCAGCGCAGCAGCCGTAACGATCGAAATTTATGCCAGCGCTCGATCCAGTGCTGCCCTTAAGAGTCTGTGTGAAGACTCGATGCCCCAGATTTAGTTTGCGTAATCGATCATGAGCTCTCAGGTTTCTTGCGCCTTCCGTGGATCAGCGCTTCGCGCGGCGCTTCTTGCTGTGCCACAGACGCGTCAGATTGTAGGCGGTGGCCGCCAGCGCCCACTCCACCGCTACCTGCGGCAGGCCGCGTCGCGCGAATGCGCGCCTCCCTCGCTGCGCTTTCAGTATTCCGATCACCGGTTCGACGATCGCTTTCCTGCGGCGGTAAATTCTCTGTCCCGCCGGATCGCGCAGCTTACGCCTCATGCGGCGATGCGCCGGATCGCTCGCTCGCGTCCGCAGCCGTCCTCCGCGATTCAACCAGCGCGCCAAATTCGAATCTGGAACGTAGGCGTCGATTTTTTTCTGCTCCAGTGCTTTCACCGTATCGATCGAGAAAAATCCGCTGTCGGCACTCACGCGTCTAGGTTTTCGGCGGCACTGCCGCCGCACCTCGGCCACCATCGGCAGCAATGCTTGGTTGTCGGTGGTCTCCTGCGTCACGCGCTGCGCCAAAATCAAATGATCTTCGCTCACCGCCAGCGTGGCCGTGTAGCCCAACTTGAATCCGCCGCGCTCCTTCAAAAATCGGCTGTCCGCATCGGTGCGCGACAGCTTCTTCAAACCCGATTTCCGCAGCCGCTCGAGCCGCTCGGGAATCGCGGCCAGCTGCTCTTCCAGCCGTTCCATCACCGCCTCGCCCACATCCATTCCCGCGCCCTCATTCGGATCGTCCCGATCGCATTGCTTCTGCCAGCGGCGGATCGCTCGCCGCGTGCGCGCCCGCTGATCCCGCAACTTCTGCTCCGTGTCGATGCGATCCCGCGAAGCGTTCGCCGCGATGCGCGTCGAATCAATGGCCACATGCCCGAGCTTCCCCATTTTTGCTTTCCGCGCCACTTCCACCACTTGCGTGAACAGATCGTTCAATCCTCGCGCGTGCCGGCGGCGAAAGTCATTCAATGTCCAGTGATCCGGTGTCGCGCCGGCCGCCAAATAGCGGAACGCCAAATCCTCGCGAAGGCGCTGCTCCAGACGCCGCGAACTGGTCACGCCCAACGCATAGGCATACAACCACACCGCCACCAGCGACTCCGGCGCGTACGCCGGCCCGCCCTCCACGCCGTACTCCTCGCGGAATGCGCTCAGGTTCAACTTCGCCAGCACCTTGCGGATGTAAAAGCACAGATGCTTCGGCCCTAGCACATCGCGAACGCTCGGCGGCAACAAATACGCCTGGTCCGGGTGGTACTCCAAAAATTTAGCCATCGCGTCTCCTCTCCCGTGCAGTATAAGAGACGCGTCAAATCGAGTTCTCACACAGACTCTAAAGGGCACCGCCACGAAACAAGGAACACCCAGATCAAGGCGTCGCTTGAGAAATTTGGATGGCGCAGCCGCCCGTGGTGTTCGACGTGGAACACAATTGATTGGAAAGCGGCGTGTAATAAATGTTCGAGGCCCCGCTGGGGCTCGACGCCGTGTTATCAATAATGATGCCGCTCGTGCCGCCCGCCTCGGCCGTTGCCCCGGTGGTGGCAGTGCTGCCGCTGATTGTGCCGCTGGTCACGTCGAAGCCCATCACACAGCCATTGGCCAGACTGGCAGTGCCGCAGCCGGAAGGCCCTCCGTACGCGAGCACGCTGACGAAAATGTAGTCGTTTGTCCCCGTGAAGTTTTCTGTGATCTGAAGTCCGGCGGCAAAAACGTGGTTGGTGAAATTCGAGCTGAGCACGGGGCCCGCGGTGGCGGTGGTGCTCATCACGTTGTTCGTGATTGAAACTTGATAGAGCGTGTTATTTCCCGAGCCGGTGTTGCCCACCACGTAGAGGTGCCCGGTCGGACTCGCGGCGTTCGCGGAATTGAAGTAGATATTGTCGGCCATGCCGGACATCAGAAATTCGAAGCCCGCGCCCACCGTCACTTCCGTCCCGCTCCCGCCCGCCGAGTAGCTAGTGGGCATCTGGAAAACGCCGGCGCAAGAAGAAAAGTGCGGCGCCCCGCAAGGATTCGTGCTCGAAGACGAATGACTATCGGAGCCCACGAAGGTGTAAATCATCTGCGCATTCGAATCCACCAAAGGCGCATCGTTGATGCCAAAAGTGAAATCGAGCCGCGCCGACTTCACGACTGCGGCGCTGGTGGCATTCACGGAATAAAGGAAGCCGCAAGGCGTCGTCGCCGAAGCGCAATTCGACCGGCTATTGGTCAGATAATCGCCGACGAAAACCTTGCCGGAAGTTGAGTCGTAAACCGGCTCCGCAAGTGCCGAACTGCTGAGAGTCACGGGCCAGCCACCGTTGGTCACTTCCGCGGGCATCGCTCCGGCAAATACGCCGGTGAATTTGTGAAGTTTGCCGCTGTCGTCGCCCACATAGAGCGAGTCCGAAGCATAATCGACGAAAACAGACGACGCAGAATCATTAGCCCCGCCGCTGAAAGCGATGGTCAGCGAGCAAGGCGCGGCGCACCCGCGGTAATTTGACGCCGGTGACTGCGCCATCGGAGTAACAGGCGCCGTGGCGGACCCGTTATTCGCTTTCCACTTCAACAGCACCAGGCTCGCAGCACCCGTGCTGCTCGATTGCGCGAAAGCCAACTGCGTGCCATCGTACGACAGCACCACCGAAGTCGCGATCGTCCCGCCGGTGTTGTATGCCCAATAGGTCGCAGGAGCCGAAGGAGTGCAGCCGGAATAAAGATTGTCGTAAGCGATGATGCTGGGCTGCGATCCTGAGGGTGTGACGCTGGTGTTGAAAACCACAAAATCCGGCGCAGCCGCGCTGGCGCAATTCGCCGAGGTCACGTCGAAAGAATATTTCGCGGGGAACATCCCCAATCCGGATGTTGCATTGGAGCCCATGTTCAAGCTCCAGTCGCTATGAATGGCGTGGCCGCCCTTGCGCGACCACACCGGCGAGCCAGGCAATCCCCCGCCGAAGCCGGCGGCGCCGCCTGTCGCGCTCGCAGGAGCTTTCGAGAGTCCGCGTCGCAGATTTCCCGACGGCGCGAACGGAAAGCCAGTGAGCGTTGCGGGCTCCGCGGTCGCAAACTTTGGAGCCGGCGCCGGAAGCGACGCCCAATTAAAATTAGCTCCGGATCGAGCGGCGGCGCTGCGCTTGGCCTGCTGCAAAATAAATCGAGGATCGCTCACCACCTTCACCCAATGAAAATAATCACCGCGCGTCATGGCATCTTCAGCCGTTCCGGGATTCGAAAAAATCAGGTGATGATGCGTCCAGTCATCCGGCGCGCCCATTCGTACGGTGGGAGGCTGCTGGCCCGAGGAAAGCTGCGTGCACCAAAGTGCCAGCAATAAAATTGCGAGGCGCGGAAATGCGCGCGTGAATAAATTTCCATCATTCGTCATCGCCTGTCCCCCAAGCCGGATCAGATTAATTCCCGTAGGGGCGTCCGCCTAGGCGGACTGCACCCTCTCGTGCAACAACGCCTGCGAAAACGTGGCCTATTCGCCTCCGCCTGACGCCGCTCTCCGCGTTCCGCCGGAATCACCAATTCGAAGCAAACACCAGGTTGTACGCGTTGACCGTGCCGATGCCGGTCGCAAAATCCCAGCCCGTGGTGGCTGGAAAGCCCGCCTGGTAGGTTGAAGTTCCGACGGCCGATGCGACGCACGTGGCGCCGCTTCCGGCTCCGCCACTAAGCGTGCAAACGGTATTGGTGAGGTAACCATTGCCCGCGTTATTGAGCGTCAAGCCGCTCACGACGTGGGTCGTTCCATTTATGCTTGCCGTGCACGTGGCTTGCGATGCGGCCGTGCCGCCGTTGTATGCGGTGGTCGAGTTGGCCGGCGCCGAAATGGTGCAAGTGGGCGCGCTGGTATAACCCGATCCGCCCGCCGTGAGCGACAGCGTAGTGATCGCGCCGGTGGTAAGCACGCCGTCCGTTCCCGAAGGCCGGAAGCAATTGTGGAGAGTGCCGGCGAGCGTCGTACAATTCACGTCAATATCGCCCTGCGTTACGTCATAGAAAACGCAGGAAGAGCTAATCCCGCGGCGAGGTAACGGCTGATTGCTCGAGTTGCACTGGCTGCTGCCGCTGGCACCGTATTCGGCCGCGGCGATGGCGTAATAAACCGAATTCGGATTCCCGGATAGTTTGCCAACCCGTTGATTCACGAGAGACTGGATACCCGCCATCATCGGCGCGGCAAACGAAGTGCCTCCGCCGCCAGCCCAAGTCCCCGGATTGGTGCCACATGCCGCGCCGCCGCCCGCCGTGTCCGTATAGCAAACGATCAGGTAGTGCGACCAAAGCCCGTTGGAGGAGAACAGCGATACATCCGGAATATCCCGCACGCCATCATTGGGATTCCCCACCAGCCCAGATTGCCAGGAAGGCTTGGCCCAGCCGGCGCACGTGCCACTGACGACCTCGCTTGTCGAAACCGCCCCAGTAGCGCAGCCGCTTGGACCGCCGCTTGCGGCGCCAGTGGTACGGAAATTTGTTCTACCTCCGTTGTTGCAAAATCCGCTTGTGCCATAAGGAGGATTTTGGCCCTCTAATGATGCGAGCAGAACGCCGGCGCAAGAGTCGTTCCAGGGAATTTCCGGAATGTAGCCGAGCGCGGATTCGAACGTTGCGGTATTTGTGGAGCTCCAGTACGTGCTGTTCTCGCCCAGGTCCGTGTCAATAAAATCCGTGCCACCCATTGCAACGTTGTAGGGGGTGGAGGCAAATCCGCTCACGGAAATTCCATGTGTGGCGACCGTGGCGTTGGGATCGCAACTAGCCGCCCCTTCATCGCCCGCCGCCACGAACACCGAAGTGCCTGCGGCCGCGGCGGTCTGATAGGCGGTGTTGAATGCGGCGTTGGATGTTGCGCCATTCGCAGGCTCGCATTCGCCATAGCTCAAGCTAATGATGGAAGGCGGAGAAGCGCTGTTGACCAAATTCTGTATGGCGATCAGTCCGCCAAAGGTCGCGGTATCCTTGCAAGCCGCCACTTGGATCGCGGCGCTGGGAGCCGCAGCAGTGGCATAATCCGTGTCCACTGCTACTTCAAAGTCTGTAAATGTGGGAGTGCCGAGCACCCCAGGATCGGTGCAGTTCTGAAAGCTGCCACTGGGCGGGGCGGGATGAGTCAGCGTCAGCGAGCCCGAATAGACATTCAAGCCGAATGTGGAGCGAAAAGTGTTCCAGTCCGTAGGATTATTCAGGATGTCTGAGTCTTCAATCAAAACGATCGTCTGCCCCTGGCCTGAGAGACCCTGACTAAATAGAGGATTCAAGTTGTAAATTACCGCCTCATCCCCCGGCGTCATGGCGTAACAAGTGGTTCCGCAATTCGACGACGCGAAGGTGAAATCCGTCCGTGGCTTGACCATCATGCGCGGCCGGAAATTGTGCATCGAGACGATTCCGGTGATTGCCGGCGCCAGCGCTGCGGGAATTTGCGGGTCATTTATATTGGCGTAATGCATTTCGCCATTGACCTCGAGAAAATGAATCTCCACACGCAATGCCTCGCGCAAGTCCAGCGCGGTTCCCGAGATGTCCATGACCATGTGGTTGGGATAAACGTAGTTGACCGTGATGTTGTGGGATTCGAGCCACGCGGTGATGAAATCAATGTCTGAATCGCTGAGGCCGTACTGATTCCCAACTTGAACGGCGTTCAGCCACTTGTGATAATTAGGGGAACTCTTGTCCGTCAGCCCTTCGATATATTCATCGAGTGATTGCTCGGCTTCAGGCGGGCGCTTGAGTTGCAAGAGCATGTGCTCGAGTCTGAATCCTTCCCAGACCGGGCCGCGATCGTTCTGGATGATGGCTTCGGGGCGTGTGTTCCCGCGCAGCGTTACGCGCCAGGCATCATCAATGCGCTCCGTAATCAGGTTGCGCGACTGCCATGGCCCGCTCCAGGCTTTTGCAGCGGCGGCGAATCGCAGCGCTGCAAACACGGCTATGCTTGTTATCCCAAGCACGACAAGGCAAACGTTCCGCATCTTCGATTACCCCCAAGCTGATCCGTCTCGATACGGCAAGACCGGCTGAATCAGGAATACCCCGTAGCCGCCGCGCGGCCGCTGGAAGCTACATGTCTACGGAGACTTAGGCATGGTGCGTGCCGAAGTGAAACTCGTCAACCAGAACTTCGAGCGCTGTTATCCAGAGAATGAACAGCTTGCTTGGTGGACGAAGCGCAGAGCGTTGCGATCCGGACCGTAGTAACTTTTTGACAAACGCACCGGAATTCACCGGCGCGCCGTCAATTCCGCTGGCGGTAAGCTGTGGGGACCAACAAATACCCGAGGGGACCGTGGGCCAAAGTTCAGCAGCAAGCACTCCAGGACGTCCTGTACGGCGCAGCACCCGGCTGGAAGAAACCGTGCCGATCACCGTTAAAGGCGTGGATGTTGAGCGCGGGCCTTATTGCGAGCCGGTTTCGACGTCGAGCATCAGTTGCCACGGCTGCAAATACGAATCGAAATATGAAGTGGTGGACAATTCCGTCGTCATTCTGGAACTGAATGGCGCCAAGCCCGGCGCAGCAGCCACGACCACGCGCGGCCGGGTGAAATGGTCAAAGCGGCCGCCCTATCCTGGCGCGCTTTTTCAGACTGCGATTGAATTCGACGTGCCCGGAAACGTCTGGGGCATCAAGAAAGCCCCGGGAGATTGGTTTCCGTTCGACGCGAAAAAAGCGGCGGAGCTCGAGTCGGCGAAGTCGAAGCCGTTTGCGGTGCCGCGGCCGGATGCAACGGCTGCCACCGTAGCCGACGAACAGCGAACGCGCGGAACAGTTCAGCGCGAAGGCCAGCGAGACGGCCAGCGCGATGCTCACCAGGAATCGCACGCGGCGATGTCGTTTCCGACTTCTTCCCGGCCCATCAGCCAGTTGATGGCGGATTTCCAGCAACAAATGGAACGCACCCTCTCGGAAGCAGCCGCCGCCGCGATTCAGGAAAAAGCCGCGCCCACGCTGGCCGAAGCGCGCACCATGCTGCAAGACGAAGCGCGCCGCGCCATCGCCGCGGCTGCCGCCATCGAAAGTGAAATGTGGATCAAGCAATCCGTCGAGCAGATGAAGCACTTGAGCGTGGAAAGCGCCCGCGCGCTGCATGCTCAGTGGATGAAGCGTATTGAAGCCGATGTGCAGAAGGCGACGGAACGAATTGAAGCGCGTCGCCGCGAGCTGGATCAGGTTGTGGAGAGCACGTCGTCAAGCGCCATCGAGCGCCTGCACAGCGCCACCGAATCCACTTTGCGCGAAGGCATGGACCGCATCGTCGCGCGTCTAAAGGAACAATTGGTGCCTTTCCTCGATCAGGCGCAAAAAACCGCCAGCGAATTGAATAAGGGCAAGGACGAGGCCAGAAAAATCGTCGAGCAATCGCTGGAGATTTCTAAGACGCACATGGAAGAATCGCGCCGGCGCTTCGAAATCGAGTTCGAAACCATCGTGCAGCAGCGCATTGATGCAGCCCGCCAGGAACTCGAGCAGGCCGGAATCGAAGCCGTGAATACCGCGCTCGAAAATCTCGGCGAGGCCTCACAGAAACACGAGGCCGAAGCGCGCGCTAAGCTTCAACAGGCGCTGGTCCCGGTTTACGACTCGGCTCTCGACGACTTGCGCGTTCGCGCCGCGGAAACTTCGCAGCAATTTGCGGATAAGCTGGTGCAGGATAGCCGCAAGCGGCTCGAGAGCGTGGGCAACGCGATTTCAGAATTAGCGCGAGGATTGGGTAAAGCTTCGTAGCGAAGGACTTGGGGACCCAGCGGCCATGGAAGAGCAAACCTTAGCACGCGAGAGTGAGACGCCGTCGCAAACGGCACAGACGGCGCATTGCGGCGTCGAAGGCTGCGAAGTCGCGGCGTCGGCGAGGTTCGGCGCCCGCCCCGTTTGCGTCGAGCATTTTCTGAACAGCGCGGTGAGGGAACTCGACGACCGTGCCACGCGCTTGAAGCTACAGCCCATCGATGGTGATGAACTGCAATCCTGGAAGGAATTCATCGCCGAATGCACGTCGCAAGCGCAAAGGCTCGCGCAGGACGACCACACCTGCGACAAACGCACGCGCACGCGGCTTCTCGATCTTGTGCTGCGAGCCTCGCACCTCAGCCAAAGTTTGCGCCGCAGTCCGCGCGTTCAAGCAGCGCTGCCCATCTGGCTGCGCCGCGAAGATCCCGGCCGCAGCTGGGAAGAAGAGACGTGGACTTCGACGGTGAGCGAACATGGTGCCGGTCTGGTCTGCCGCCACCTCGTCGAGCCGGGCGGCACCGTGGTTCTTTGCCGCAAAGGCCCCGGCGATCGCGCCCGTGCCCGCGTAGTCTATTCGCGCTACGATGGCGATGGCCGCCGCCAAATCGGTGTAGAATTCATCGACCAAAACGACTTCTGGGAACTGAGCCAGAAAGCTCGCGCAGCAAAGCCCGCTTCGACCGACAACTCTCAGTAAGTCGCGTTTGCGTCTATTATCTGCGACTTTCCAAGTTCCCTTCGATAGTCTGAGCACATCACATTTGCATGGTGAAGCGCGTAGGTGATCAGGAAGATCCAGCGCAGAAGAAAATTCCCTCCACTCCCACACTGCAAGGCCTCGCCAAAATTTCCCAGGATTGCAAAGCTTGCGATTTATGGCAGCGCGCCACCCAAACCGTCTTCGGCGAAGGCGATCCGGATTCAAAAGTCATGCTCGTAGGCGAAATACCGGGAGATCAAGAAGATCGCGCGGGCAGACCATTCGTCGGGCCCGCCGGCCTTCTGCTGGATGAAGCTCTCGTTGAAGCCGGGATCGACCGGAGCAAAGTATACGTGACGAACGCGGTAAAGCATTTCAGCTGGGAGCCGCGAGGCAAGCGCCGCATCCACAAAAAACCCACCGCGGCAGAAATCAACGCCTGCCGGCCCTGGCTGCAAGCCGAAATCGCCCGCCTACAACCAAAAGTAATCGTCTGCCTCGGCGCCACAGCAGCCCAAACCCTGCTAGGCAAAGATTTCCGCGTAACCCAACATCGCGGCGAATTCGTGAAATCCGATCTGGCCCCCTACGTCACAGCCACCATCCACCCCTCCGCAATCCTGCGCATGCCCGACGAAGCCACCCGCCACGATGAAATGCAGCGCTTCATCGCCGACCTAAAGAAAATCGCCAAAATAATCCCCTAATTTGACCCTCCGAATGTGATTGGCGCGCCTGGAACTCGGATGTACACAAATCATAGATTTGTGAACACGCGTACGCTACACTGTGTGGGAGGAAATTCCTATGCCTACCGCACGCGGACGCACGCACAAACACTTCCGCCTCGATGCACGTAAAATCAAGCGCGCGCAACGAGTACTTCGTGCAAAAACAGAAACCGAGGCCATCGAGCGCGCCTTGGATCTCGTACTCTCCGAATACGAACGCAATCGCCTGGCGCTGGAAGCCAACGATCGCTTCCTGCGCAGCGGAATTGAAATTAAGGACGTGTACGGGAAATTAGACGACTAGATGCCAGCAGTTCTCTTCGATTCGTCCGTTTACGTTGCTGTGTTTCGTCTCAAGAATGACGTCGATTTGACCTCTAAGCAAATCGCCGGGGACGACGTCTGGCTGAGCTCGGTGGTGCTCGAGGAACTTTACGCGGGCGCTAGCCCGCGAAACCGGCACGTGGTTGAACACCTAGAGAAGGATTACCGTAAAACCGAGCGCATCGTGGTCCCCAACCTCGATGACTGGATAGATACCGGAAAGGTCCTCGCCAGTCTCGCCGCAAAATACGATTACGAGCAAATTGGAAGAGGACGTCTCACGAATGACGCGCTCATCGCTATCAGTGCAGGACGGCGCGGGATTACGGCGATTACTGCAAACGCCCGCGATTTTGCGCGCCTAGCGGAGTTCCGCCCGTTCCGGTGGCGCGTAAGCCATCTGCCAGTGAGTTAGTCTCTTCAAGAAGCCGAGCGTGCCGGCCGCGCACCAAGACACGAAGCCGCGGCGAAAACTCCTAGCACAATGAGAATCAGAAAATGCATATCGTATCCCTCGAAAATCATGGCCGCCAGCCCAAACACGATATGGCACACCGCAATCGCGCGTACCGCAAAGGTCCCGGTATCCTTGCCGCGCCGCATTTGCGCTCCGGAGATCAAGTGTCGCACGGAGTTCCCAAACACCAGGATTCAGGAAATCGTGCGGATAGCGCTCGAGCGGCAAACCGGCAAGATCTTCCAGCGCTTCTCCGGCGCGACAGCGTTCGCTCGTAAGCTGGTCTGCTGAGCCGTAGCTCGCGCGCATTCCTTCGGATGTAAATCTTGCGAGTCACACGCGAGCGAAGGCTGGTGGGCCTGGGTTGACTTGAACAACCGACCTCGCCCTTATCAGGGGCGCGCTCTAGCCACCTGAGCTACAGGCCCGCCGGAGGGAAGCGACAGCAGAGCAAACATGATAGCTGTCACGGCGCGCGAGGGTCAAGGCGCGTCAAAGCGCGGGAATGTCCTAATTTGATCTCGCGGGAAGTTTCGCAGGGGAAACGCCGCGTTCGTCGTGGCGGAGCCGCGGCGTCACGGTTTTGCGGCCCCCACATTCATGTGGGGGAAGGAGCGCTTCAGCGCTCCGGAAAAACCACCGCCCCCACTCCCGCGCTTTATGCCGGAGCTTGTCCGCCGGGAATTTGGCGGCCTCTTCGTGCAAAATCGCGCCACGTCCGAAATTCACGCGTCCGGAGGTTCATCGCTGCGCGCCGCCAGCACCCCCGACCAGCGCGTAGGCGGAAATCGGCCGTCGCGTGTCCCGCAGAAATTGGTATCGCCGCCGGCCACGCGCAAAAGTCCGGCGATTAAAGCAGCGCGACGACTTCAATCTCAACGCGCGCATCTCTCGGCAGCCGCGATACCTCGACGGTCGAGCGCGCCGGCGGCGCAGCCGCAAAATAGCGTGCGTAAATTTCGTTCATCGCCGCGAAATCGTTCATGTCTTTCAAAAACACGGTCGTCTTAACCACTTTGTGCAGCGAAGATCCCGCCGCTTCCACAATTCCCTTCAAATTTTCCATCACCCGTTCAGTCTGCGCCTTAATTTCCGTTCCCACCATCGACCCAGTAGCCGGATCCAGCGCCACTTGCCCCGCGGTAAACACGAATCCGTTCGCCTTCACCGCCTGCGAATAAGGCCCGATCGCCTTAGGTCCATGCTCCGTAGCAACAATCTCGCGCATCCCCACCCTCCTAGAATCACTCCAGAAAGATTGCCCCAGCAAGAATCCGGCTCGATTCTATCCAGCGCTAACCCGCAGGTCAAAACGCCGCATGCTCCAGCTCCGCGTACCGCTGGCGTCCCGCCGGCTCTTACGAATACATTAGTCAACCAGGACCGCAATCGTGTGCGGACTCAGAAAATAAATAGACGGCATCGGTTTGACGATTCAGTTCGCCCATGCGTGACGCCATTGGCGGGAGTTGAGCTCGCAAGAGCCGGCGGGACGCCGGCGGTGCAAAACCAAAAGCTAGAAAATCGTGGAGACGTTGCCGGTATTCGCAGGATCGTGCTGCCACTTTGGCCAAGGGCTTTGCATCAGCGGCGAGCCGCTATCCTTCACGGCGCAGACCCAGAAGAATCCGCACTCAGCGTAAATCGTACCGTCAGCGCCAATGGTCGGCGCGCTGTCAACCATTTTCATCCGAAACCACCACTTCTCGGTCCCATCGCTATTGAACGCGTTCATCCCGTCCGCCGTGCCGATATAAAGCGTGCCATCGGCAGCGAGCGCCGGCCCGGTATGGAAACTGTGAATCGTTTGCGTCTGCCACTTCAGCGAGCCATCAGGCTTCAACGCGTAAATCACGCGTGAAGAATTGAAATAAATATTTCCATCCGTATCCACCACCGGCGAGCCTGCAATACTTTGGTCCGCATCGAACGCCCATATCTTCTCGCCCGAGCCGTCCACGGCGAAAACTTTGTGCTCGTCATCGCCGAGATAAATCGTGCCATCTTTCCCGAGCGCGGCTGGGCCCAGATGCCCGGACGTCATTTCCAGAATCCAGGCCTGATGCCCTTCCGCACTGAATTCGTGCAGCCAATGCGACCGCGGCACTACGATCATTCCATTATTTTGCACCACCGCCGCGGCGCGCATCGAGCCGTCGGCGCGATCGTTGCCGGGGAGAACGTAGCTCGCATTCATCATCCCCTGCCGAACGGTGCTGAGCGACCAGATCGGCGCTGCCCCGCGCGGCGCAAACGCGTAGATATCGCCGACCGTGTTGACGTAGTAGAGCACTCCGCCTTCGCCAATCGCCGGGGGGACCGAAAATCCACACAGGCCGTAGCCGGGTTTCCAGTCCATCGCTCCTTCGGCGGAAAATCCGAAAATAATTCCCCACGAACTCGCGGCAAAAATACTTCCATCGCGCCCAATCACCGGAATGCGCGAAGAATTTGCCGGCGATTTCCAGCGCAATGATCCATCGGGATTCAGCGCAAGCACGCCCCCTTGCGAACCTGCATAAATGGTCCCATCCGCGCCCAGCGCAATCTCCCCAATCGCGCTGTGATCGCTGAAATATTCCCAAATTTCAGCAGGCCCGCCCGCCGCCGTCGCCGCCGAGGGTCCCTGCTTAGCGCGCGGATGCAACCCCCAAACCAGCACCCCAATCAGCAGCGCGACAACGCCGGCAATCAAGAGTTTTCTCTGCAATGTCATATCGTAGCGGCGCGTCTTCGGGCCGGCATCTTACGACTACAACTTAAACCTAGTGCAGCGATCGACGGCGGACTCGTCCTGCTAAATCCTTCTCCGTATGCCTCCGCGACTGTTATTCCCCGCCGAAAAATCCGCTCCATTCATTTCTCCCCGCTACGGACAATCATTAAAAACCCTCTCGCCAATCGCCGCCATCATGGTAGCCCGCACCGGCTCGCGCGCCGAAAATTGCACGATATGCTGATTCATGGTCGCGATGGAATTGGACATTTGCTGTCCCATAGCCGTCGCTTCGTCCTCGAACATCTTCTGCTGCTTGGCGCGCTCGAGCCGCGATTGGTAATCATTGCCGCTGGGAACCGCGACGTTTTGGATTTGCGCGCGCAGGTTGCAAACGTTGTGCATGATTTGCTGGCCGTGAGCGTAAATGTCGCGCCAGACGCGGTCTTCGCCAATCTCGCGGCGAGCGGCAGTGAGCTGCAGCTTCCATTCGCCTTCCTGCTCCGGAGTGATTTCCAGCTTCTCTTTGATTTCCTGCTCGCAGTCCGCGTCGCAAGCTCCAATGGCGCCGTAAATCATGGCCGCCCCCGCATCGTCATCATTGGCGAGGCCGCCTTTGGCGCGCAGGGCGAAGACATCGTCGTCGGTAAATACTTTGTGCTTCTTCGCGGTTTTCGCGGTGTTCGGGTTTTCCCGCGCGGCGGGCTGTTTCGCTGGAGTCGCGGGCGGCACCGCGGCCGGCGCCGGACTCACCGGCATCGCCGCAGGAGCCGGTGGAACAATCGGCACCACCGACTGCGCGGCGACGCCACCACCAAACGCGCCGGAAAGAAAAAATCCGGCCACCGCAAAAATCGAACGCCACCAATTCATTTTGCTTGCGCCTGCGAGCGGTTGATCAAGGATCATCATTACCTTCCCAATTCGGGTGATATTGAGGTGCGACGTAGCAGCTTGCAGTGACAATGCGATTCGTCTGGAAATTCATGAATGCGATTTCGAGCCCGCTCGAGGCGTGCGCCTGCCGAAGCACTTGCGCGCGATCGTAGAGCGACAGCAAATCGGCTTGCGCTCCCTTGAATAGCCGGTCGTATTTTTCTTCGATGGAAATTTCCACCGGCGTCACGTTGCGCGGATCGGAATCGCGCGCCAATTCTTCATTGCGCTGCTGCTCCAGCAGGCAGAATTTTCCGCGCACGGCAGCAAAATCGCCCAGCAGGCCTTGCCAAGGCCCGTCGCCCTTGACGCGCTCGATGGCATCCAGCAGATCCTTTTTCCACTGCACTCCGTTGGGATAAATCCGCGCGGCCACGCGCACCGTTTCGAAGCACGCACGGTCGCAATCATTGATATAAGTGAGATCGGGCGCCAGCCCGCCTCTGTAAATCGAGCCGATGCCATCGATGTCGTCGTTGGTGATCACCCGGCGAGCGCGACGCCACGGGGCTTGCGGCTTCGTCGCGGGAATGATCGAAGGGGCGGCGGACGCAGCGGAACCCGGCGGCTGTTGCGCAGCGGGCGCGGGAGGGGCAGGCGGCTGCTCCTGAGCGCGGGCTCCGAGCGCCGTAGCGCCCAGGCACAACACGAGTATTGCGAGACGCAAGCTCCGGCGCATAAACCCAAGGTTCTCCTGCATTTATTCTGCAAAGCGCGATGGCCGCTCACCATAGTACGGACGTCCCGCTTTGCCGAAGCAGTCAACAACGGCACATGCGGCTCAAAACGGCGCGCGAGTACAGCAAACTCCAGGCCAGTTTCGCGGTACTTCTCGCTCGCGGAATACCTGCCACTTTGGACAGGTCCGCGCCATGTTCCAAAACTGGCCCCCTGCCCGGTAGTTTCCGGTATGGACCTAGCGGTAGGCTTCATGCATCAGCCCGAAAGTCCCAGGTTGAAGGAGCACCATGTCACACTGGATCGGTACCACAACGCCGGCCGATGCCGGGATGGTGGAATTCAAGGAATGTCTGCGGCGGTTGCGCGACGGCGCGGCCACCGACGCGTTAATGCATGCGCGGCGCGCGCTGGGCGTGGCGCCAAAAAATCCGTTCTATCTTTCTTACACCGGCCTGCTCGCAGCCGTCGCCGAGCGGCGTTTTGGCGACGCCGAAACCTTGTGCCGCGAAGCGATCGGCGTGAAGTGCAACCACGCCCAACTGTATTTGAATTTGGCGGAGGTGTATCACCAGGCGGGCCGCACTTCCGAAGCCATCGAGACGCTCGAGAAGGGCCTGCAATCGGCGGGCCGCGATTTCCGCATTCGCCGCGCGTTGGAACGTATCGGCATGCGACGCGCCCCGGTGCTTACTTTTCTGCATCGCAGCCATCCGGTGAATCGCACGCTGGGCCGGCTGCGTCATCGTTTCAGCGGCGCCGCCCGCGCGGAATAGCCGGCATTCATCGCGGCAGAGCCGCGGCGTCACGGTAGCAGCCCCCGAATTTATTCGGGGAGGAGCGCTTCAGCGCTCCGAAACAGCGCCGCCTAGCCCCATGCGCTTTAGCGCTGGGCACTTCTGAGTCTCTCTCCTCAACGCAGTGTAAAAGCCGGGGAAACGCTAAGTTTCCCCGGCTTTTTTTGCGAGGTTGCGGCCTCGCGCTGTCATCTTCTTCTTCCCCTCGTCGAACTTCGTCCTCAGGCTGCTGCGCGCTGCGCCAGCGCGCGTGCCTGCGACTCAACAACCATCTCCAAATCCTCCACCGATTTGCTGACTGTGCCCATCACCGTCGCGCGGGCCGCGCCGTTCAGATGCTTGCCGATGCGCAGCATCCAGCGCACCGCCTCGACCTTGATGCGCAACTCATTCACCGGATCGCAGAGCTGCATCTTGTCGCCGCGCAGCACCTGGTAAGGCGCAACCTTCAAAGCCTCCACCGCATGCGACATGCTGTCGATGCGCGGCTCGAGCTGCTCCGCCAGCAATCGCCAGGTCTCGGTCGGGCGGCCATCCTTGTTCCCGGCCTCGCGGTCGAACTCGCCGCGTTCGTCGCGCCGATCGAGCTCGCGGTCATCCGCGGCGTCCATTTCGTCCGTCTCTTCTTTCCGCTCTGCCACTAGATGCATCCCACGTCGCTCGTCCATGTCCAGCCTCCCGTCGCCCGCGCCCTCAGCTCCCAACCGCAAGCGAACTCTCTGAGTGCCACCTACACAGTAAGTGATGCAAGGCGCGTGCCATGGGTTCTAAGCGTCTGCAAACGCTGCATAATCAGCCATTTGCGGGCGCTTTCGAGCCCGCATCGTGCTACCACGGCCCTCCCTTGGCCGAGCAATTTCTTCCGCTGGCAACTACTTTGTCCTAAAGGCTTTGCGGTATGCCGTCCGCTCTGCCGTTGACGTTTTCTTTGCCCTCTCCGCACGGGAGTCCCGGGACGGCCTTTGATTTTTCTTCGCTTTGCAACCCGTTCTACCCGAAACATGGGTTCAGGTAGATTTCCCGGTAACCCAAACAAAACAAACGACGGAAATTTTTCTACCCGAAACAAAAGTCGAGGGTACGCGAATGCGTTTTTTCCGCCCCGAGGTTGACTTGGCGATTGTGCCGTTGTAGGGGAGGGCCCTTCGCCAGAGCTCACGACAAGCCGGACTCGCCCTCCGGCGATGCCCGAAGTTGGCGTCCCCGCGCGCGCTTTTTCCCGATTAGAACGTGATTCCGGATTAGAAATTCTCGGGTTCGGGCGGGGAGCGTCGGGAGACGGCTGGAAGAGCGAGTGGTTAGCGCGGAGTGCGCCGTTACAGTGCCGAATTTGGGCTGCGTCGTTCATGAGCAAATCCCGTTGACGCTAGCATGGAAGTGTCGAGTCCGTCATCCGTAGGATTACGTAGTACGAAATCTGGATTAGTTCGGTGGGGACTAACTGGTGCGTGGCAGTCCGGCGCGGCGCTTTTGTAATACCCAGAGCAACGTGCCTTCGATTCGGGCTCCTCGTCGATGGAACCCGAGTTCGGGCAAGAGCTCGTCGATAATCTGGTCGTCGGTCCTTAGACGGCCATCCGATTCTATCCAGTTCACCATGGCCATTAGTTCGGGTTCCGAATAGTCCGTGATGGCTTCCCGTCGACCAAAATTTGGACGTGGCCCTCGACTGGCTGAGTTACTGGAACTGGTTGATGGCCGGACCGGGTTTTCGGGAGGCGTAGGAACTACGAACGACCCATCGCGCTGATCGGAGTCGTCGGCGGCCCTCACGGCGTTTCGGTACGCAGCCAATGTCCGGTTTACCTCTTCTTCTTTGTGCATAAACCAGTCGGTGGACCATATCCGGTGAAATTTCCATCCGAGATTCTCAAGCTGCTGTTGGCGCAATCGGTCTCGATCGCGTGCGGTTGGACTGGAATGATAAGACGCACCGTCACATTCGATTGCCAGAACGTGTCTACCCGGACGTTCTGGATGCTGTGCCACCAGGTCGATTCTGTAGTTGGAGGATCCGCATTGGGAAATAAGTGGGATTCCCTTCGACGTCAGAACGTCGAAAACTTCTGCTTCGAACGAGTTCATCGGAAAGGTCGTCGAAGTAACATCTCCGAGTCTCTTGCCGCCGCTTGACGCATACTCCAGATAATTGCGAAGCAACTCGACGCCAGTTCCGGATTTGACTTTCGATGGGTCCATATCGAGATGGCTGAACGAAGAGACTAACGTCAAACGGTTTCTAGCGCGCGTCACGGCGACGTTAAGCCGTCTTTGACCTCCGAGAGACAGCAGAGGGCCGAATCTGAAGGGAAGATTGCCTCCCCGATCCTTGCCGTAGCCGATTGTTAGGATAATCGCGTCTCGTTCATCGCCTTGAACTCGCTCAAGATTCTTCACGAAGAATCGTTCGTCTGAATTTGTATCGAAGAATTGAGTAAGGTCCGGACGTTGCGTTAGCGCCTGGTCGATCGCCCGCTGGACGCGATCAGCGTGTCGAATTCCCATAGCGATGACACCCAGGGACTCGCGCGGCCGCTTCTCTGCGTGCTCGAGTATTAGTTCAACGACCTTGTTTACCTCTTCGGAACAGCTCTCCTCCTGACCATCGACGCCGAAAGACTGTTCAGTAAGAACGTGCTGAATCACTGTTGATTGTCCCGGTCCTGGAAAGGTTACCAAGCGATCTTGGTAGATGTGGTGATTCGAAAAGCTGATTAATGCTTCGTCGCGACTGCGATAGTGCCAATTAAGATGCCAAGACGGCATGAATGTGCACGTCACATCGAGAAGGCTTTCAAACCCTTCTGTCGCTGCATTCGATTCTTCGTCGGAAAAGTTGTCATCGTCGGAAGAGGCAAAGAAGGTTGTTGGAGGAAGTTGCCAACGATCGCCAGCGACAACTAGGTGGCTCCCACGTAGAATGGCAGGAATCGCGTCTTCGGGTAAAACCTGGCTGGCCTCGTCAAAAACGACAAAATCAAAAGCTTGGGTAGCATTGAGAAGCTGGCTAACGGACAGGGGACTGGCCATCCAGCATGGGCACAGCGAAGTGAGCACGTGCGGCGCCTCTGCGAAGAGCGAGCGAATGGGGCGGTGCCGACGCTTTTATTCTGCTTCCGATCGGATCAGGTATTCTTCTGCTCGATATTGGTTCATGGCGGAAATCGCGCGTTCCGCGTAAGCGCGTCGCACGCGAGACGCGGCGACCTGAATTCTCTCTCGATCAAGGTCTTTAAATTCTTGAACAAATATGTCGTGCGTCCGACCATTAAATCCCGCAATGTCTGGGTCCTCAGCTTGAGCGGCCTCTAGACAAGACGAGTACCACGAATGATCGAAGGCTGGAACCCACTTCTCGGCGGCCAAGTGTTTCTTACGGATTTCTTCGATGAGCTTTTGCGTTCCGGCTTTGTTGAGTCCTTGCTCTAAGTCGTGAAGCCTAGGCAGCTTCATTGGCGTAAGCCGGTCCTTCGCCAGACGGTCGATCAGCGGCGCGATCTCCTGGAGGGATCGCGAGTCATAGTTCCGTTGGTCGAGAAGTTCGAATAACTTTTGGAGGTCCGCTGCTGCCAGTTCTAGTTTCCGTTGACCGTTCGTGTGGTTGTCCAGCAACTGAGGGAGCGAGGACCCCTTACTCATCGCGGTCCACTTAGTCCTTTGATCTTCGGCGGCGATTATTTCCGCAAAAAGTTCAGGAGCGCGCACCTTCCGCTCAACGCGGTGTTCAACGGCTTCCTTTCGGGCTCGACGGTACTCGCCTCTCGTACACCAAGCCCAAATTGCTCTGAATCCGCCGCCTTTCCCCGGAGCAAGTCCGCGAATCATTCCTTGAATGTCGCGCCTGAAAAACTCGGGATCGTACAGCCCGAGAGTTTTAGCTACGGCGCTCAGCAACGAGTACATTCGCTGCGCTTCGTTGACGGTATTCGGTACGCTGAATCGCGCCAAGTTCGCGAAGCTCGTTAGGGATGAGGCAAATTCTGGCCACGTCTGCGAGTTCAGGCGAGCGACGAGATCTACCGCCTGTTGTGCTGCGCCACCATCCGCAAGACTTATGCCGTTCCATGGCGAGGGATCGGTCCGTAGGAAGAGAGAGGCCAGTCCCCCGGCATCCCGAAGCAAATCCCTTACTCTTGCGGGGTCCGAATTCTCAATCTTTGTGAGCTCTTGGCTGCGCCACCGTGTCGATATGTCCGGCTCGCACTGAAGTCGCAGTAGGGTTCCCTGCAATTCATAAACTGATTTCTCGCCCGGCGCGCGCTTGCGATGCAATTTTTCGACATGGCGATTTAACCGTTGGCGTCGCTCGACGTATTGCTGATGCATGCGCTCGCAGTCTACGGGAACTGCCTGTCGGACGGCGGTCAGGGCGGCGGAGAGTTGCTCCGTGACTCGCTTCGAAGACACATCAGC
This sequence comes from uncultured Acidobacteriota bacterium, assembly GCA_963831955.1. Taxonomy (GTDB): domain Bacteria; phylum Acidobacteriota; class Terriglobia; order Acidiferrales; family UBA7541; genus Palsa-147. The sequence goes on from CAWHSG010000001.1 coordinate 805,409, forward strand.
GCCGTGAAGATCTACTGCTATCTTATCCAGACCGACTTGCTGCAATCTCTTGAGCACAACCTGAAGTGCGGCTCGTTTTTCAGCGACAAATAGGACGCGGCTACCTGCTGCCGCGAGAGTCGCCACCAAATTTGCAATTGTTTGGCTCTTTCCGGTCCCAGGTGGTCCGTGAATGACCGCACTTTGGCCGGCGGTAACAGCTGCTATGGCGGATTGCTGGCTCGAATCTGCGTCCAAGATTAGGAATTCTGATTGGGGGAGAATCTTGTCGAATTCCTTCGGTTCGGGGTTCTGTGTCTTGGAGTCGATGGATTGCTTTGCCTCGGAGTCCCCTGCCAAAGCGGCTATCAGGTCATTGCCCACAAGGAGTTCCGTACTTTCTTGGAGGTCTCTTACCATTGCCATTTTCTGAAATGCAAAGTTCCCGAGTACTGCCGCTTCGCGAATTCGAAATCCCGGAACCGACGAGCATCCTTTTTGGAACAGGTCGTAAACAGCGGAAGGATCGAACACTTCTCCTTCCTCATGACCCTCAAGTGGGGCCAGCGCAGTTTGATTTGATATCGAAACTCCGAACTCACTCTGCAGCACGTGCAACAGGGCGAGATTCGCTTGCGGCACGCCAGTACGTCGGATCACGAGCGATGTCCCAGCGTGGCCCTTCAACTCGATTGTGACTGGTAGCAATAGAACGGGCGCATCGGAATCTCGGCCGTCATCGGAGGCCTTCCATCCGGCCATTCCCAGTGCCACGAACATGGTGGCTAGTCCCTTTTCCTCTTGGTTCGCCTGAGCGCGTCGCCAGATTGCGACCACTTTGCGAACGAGATCTTCCTCAGTCAGACCCGTGGCGAACGATCTGAGAGCTACGGGCTCTCCCTGTAAGAGGGCGGCCCAGCGCTCGGTGTCCTCAAGAGAAAGATTTAGCGTCCCCCATTTCAAAGCCCGATAGTAGAGAAGGTTATTGCGACGGCTGAGGTCGATTAGTTTTTTGATCCAATCTTGTCGTGCCTTTTCGACGGATTCTCGTCTCTTTGGGCTAACTTCGGAGGGCATGGCGCATATTCTATCCAGCTTTGGCGTTGCCGCTGAGACAGAAGGGGCCGGACGATATCAGGTAGTAACGGGTTAAGTTTATTTTCGAATAGTATTGTCTAGTTTTAAGAAAGTGCCTCGGTCTCGACGAATGATAATTTGCATTGAGATGGCGACGGGCGGGCGCAGCAAGCCGGGCGCCCCTACGAAGAGGACGGCGACGGCAACGGCGAAAGTCAAAGACGCCGGCTGGCAGCCTGCGCTACGACGGCAAAACGGCCAAGTCGCTGGCGGGCTGCGCGATTGAGGCGATCGAGGGTGTCGGGGAATTTGCGGACGAGCGGGGCGAGGGCGGTGGATTGGGGATTGGGTTTGGCGCGGGCTTGCTGCCATTTTTCGAGGGTGCGTTCGTTGATGCGCGGGTTGCAGGAGAAGGCGCGGCGGGGGCCAATGTAACGGTGGGACGCAAACCCAGAGCCACACCGGACCGGTGGTGAACCGCGGCCCCTACGACGGCAACGGCGGGATCAAAGAAAAATCAAAGGCCGCGCAGAGTTCGCGCGCGGGGACGCCAGCGGCGGCCCTTCGGTTCCTCAGGACAAGGCGTCGGGGGCGCGTTGATTGCTTTGCGATCGCATAGCGATTGACCCGGGCGCCCCGACGAAGAGGAAGGCGACGGCAACGGCGGGATCAAAGAAAAATCAAAGGCCGCGCAGAGTTCGCGCGTGGGGACGCCAAGGGTGGGCGTCGCGGGCGCAGCAAGCCAAGCGCCCCTACGAAGAGAACGGCAGGTGCGAAGGTCGTGCTATTTGTTGGCGGAATTTGCGGCGGCTTGGACTCGTTTTTGTTCTGCTAGCAGGCCTTCATTTCCAGGATAGAAATTCAGCATGCCGCTGATTAGCGCGAGCGCGGCTGGGTAGTTGCGCTGTTTAATATCTAGGGCGACTCGCTCTTTGTACATATCATCGATCTGTGTTTCTAAAGCTCTGCCGCCGGGATTTCCGGCGCGGCGCGAAAGAATGGCCCAGTGCAGGGCGCAATCGTTGAGCGGGGCGAAGACGCGTCCTTGGGTGTAGGCGGCTTGGGCCTTTTGCCACATTTGTTGTCCATCGGCGGCGCTGGGAGCGGTGGGGGCTTTCGGGTGGGTGGGGGCTGGTTCTGGTTTCGGCGCGGCGCTGGGGACAGTGTCTGCGCCGGAATTTGGGGGAGTTTCGTCGGGGACGTGGTTCGTTGGCTCGGCGGCGGAACTATCAGGCAACGACGCGGGCGGGGCGGTTGGCGCTGGCGTGGCCGATGCGCCGCCCGCGGCATGGCCGCCGCCGCGGCTGGATACTGGAGAGAGCGTCTCGTAAGCCGCGACGCCGAGGAGAACGACGACCAGCAGGGCGACGCCGCCGATGATCCATTTTTTCGGCGAGCTCGGGGCCGGAACTGAAGTTCCTGTCGCGGCTGCGGCCGGCGACGGCGTTGTTGCGGCGGGTGGCGTCCATGATTGAGCGATCGTCGGTGATTCGAGGCGCGTCGCGCCTGCTGGGGGTGCGCTGTAGGCCGGCGTGACCGGCGCTGATGGTGGGGCGTAGGGAGGTGGGGGGACGCTTGACGCGGAGCGCGGCGGGGCGGGAGTGGCGGGACGCGCGCTCGGCGGTGGAGCGGAAGCGGACGGAGGCGTCGGTGGCGGAACGGACGCGGAGGGCGGCGGCTGATGCGGCGCGGGCGGCGTACGCAACTGGTGCTGCTGGATTACGCTCATTGACGCGGTGGCTTCATCGCCGGGCGAAACGGCGGGCTTCGGTTCCATTAAATCCGGATGCTCTAGCGCGGCGCCGAATTGCTCGACGGTCTGGTATCGCGCGTCGGAATTTTTCGCGATGGACTTCAGGATCACCTGCTCGATGCCTTGGCCTAGATACGGATAATAGGTGCTGGGTGGAGGCGGGGCCTTGTACACGTGGCTGTGCATGATCTCGAATTCGCTGTCGCCCTCGAACGGCAGATGGCCGGTTAGCATTTCGTAGAGGGTGATGCCTAGTTCGTAGATGTCGGAGCGGATGTCCACGTTGCGATTCTGAATTTGTTCGGGGGACATGTAGGCGAGGGTGCCTAGTTGCGTGCCGGTGCGGGTCATGCCCTGCACGCCCATTACTTTAGCGATGCCGAAGTCCATTACTTTGACCAGGCCGTTTTTGTTGAGCATCAAGTTGCTGGGCTTGATGTCGCGGTGGAGGATGCCGGCGCGGTGGGCGTAGCCGATGCCCAGCAGGGCTTGGCGGAAAAGTGGGACGGCTTCCTGTTCGGGGATGGGGCCGCGGCGGCGGATCATTTGCGCGAAGGTTTCGCCTTCGACGAATTCCATGACCATGACGGCGGTGCCGTCGCTGTGAACTAGAAAGGCGTAAAGCGTGGCGAGGTTGGTGTGATTCAGATTCGCCTGGGCTTTTGCCTCGGCACGGAAGCGCGAAACTAATTCGGGATTCTTGGAGAGTTCTGGATTGAGGACTTTCATTGCTACGAAGCGGTCTAGGCCGGTGTCTACGGCTTTGTAGACCACACCCATCCCGCCTTCGCCGACTTTTTCCAGAATGCGGTAGCAGCCGATCTCGGTTCCGATCATTTGCGTTACCTACTTTACTGCTTAGCTGGCGGCGCTGGCCGCGTCTTCCTGCGAGGCCTCCGGGGTTCCTTCGATGCGCACGATTTGAATGGTGATGTTGTCGGGGCCTCCGCGCGACTTGGCTAGCTCGACTAGCTTGACGCAGGCTTCGCGCGGGGAATTTTCGGAGGCGGCGGCTAGCATTTCGTCGTCGCTCACCTGGCCGTGAAGGCCGTCGGTGCAGAATAGCAAGACGTCGGCCGATTCTAGGCGAATGGGGGCTTCGGCGAAATCGGCTTCTACGTTGGCTGCGGCGCCGAGCGCCGACGTGAGGATGTTTCTCGACGGGTGCGTCGCGGCTTCTTCTGGGCTGATTACTCCGATTTCTACCATGTGCTGCACGTAACTTTGGTCGCGCGTCAAGCGCCCGATCGCGCCGCCACGGAGCAAATAGAGGCGCGAATCTCCCACGTGGCCGTAAGTAATGTGGCCATCGCGCAGGATCGCGGACGTACACGTGGTGCCCATGCCTGCCAACTCCGGGTGTTCGCGCGCGTGATTCTGAATGGCCAGATGCGCCGACAAATACGCCGCTTCGAGCGCTGCGGCTGGATCGCCGGCTGGGCCGTTTAGAAAAATTTCGCGCACCGTATCCACCGCGATTCCGCTGGCGATTTGGCCGCCTTCCTGGCCGCCCATTCCGTCGGCGATCACTACCAGGCGCCCGCGCTTCAGCAGCTCGTCGTCGCTTTCGGGCTCGGCATAGCAGAAACTGTCCTCGTTGTTGGTCCGTTCGCAGCCTACATCCGTTAAGTTCGCCAGCTCGATTCCGGGGCGGATCTTCATGATGGCCGTTTCACGCTAAAGGCGCTTGAATTTTACCGTTACTTCTCCGAAGCGAATCATATCGTTGTCGTTCAATTCTTCGCGAGCAATTTTTTTATCGTTTAGGTACGTGCCATTCGAGGAATCGAGGTCCGTCACTGTGAATTTGCCTTCTTCGAAGCGGACGCTGGCGTGTTGGCCTGAGACTGTGGAATCGCGAAGTAGGATTTGCGAGTCCGCGGCGGAGCCTACGGTATTTTTTCCCTCATGTAGGCGGAAATCTTCGCCTTTCTGCTCGCCGCTCATGGCCACGAACCAGCCCACTACGCCGGCCTTGCGCTTGTCGGTCATTAGCACGGTGCGTCGCCCGGCGCTGGGTAGATCTTTCGCGGGCTCGGATTCGAGGCGCGTTTTCGCCGTGCCCGCATTCGACGCCACCCGATAGCCGGTGGTTTGGCACGTGGGGCACGTGTCCCAGGAATCTTCCATTTGATGACCTTTGGCGCAAAACTTCGCCATTGAAACCTCCTTGGCCTTGGCTACCTGTCTTGACTAGCTATGACGTGAAGTATGTAAAGACAACCGTGCCCTTCTTGCCCAAAAAGATTCTGTCTCCGTTGCGCAGGCCGATCTTGCTGACCTTCGGCGAATCCACGGAGTTCACATATGTTCCGTTCGAAGAGCCTTTGTCGATCACCACTACTTCGTTGCCCGTCGGGACGATCCAGGCATGTTCGCTCGAAATGGTGTCATCTTGCAGGACTACCTGGCATTTCGGCGACCGGCCAATCAGCAGCCCCTCCTTCGTAATTTTAAAAGTTTTTCCGGAAAGTTCTCCAGCCGTGGCCTGGATGTTTCCAAAAGATTGAAGTTGCGTCTGGGCCGGCAGCGCGCCGCCCGTCGGTGCAACATCGATCCGCACCTGCGCGGCGGCGCCGGCCGGAACCGCGACGGCCACGGACGCGCCTGATTTTCGCTGCATCAGCACAATCACTATAAGCGCCAGAACTACGACTGCCACCGCGGCGTACACCGCCCAGGCTGATGTTTCCATAAATTGCTGAAAGCCGTTTTTCGCTTCCCAGCACTTCGCCGCCATGTTGCGGTACTGGGACGCATCGGGCAGACCGGGCATCATCTCTAGAGCGTTATCGAATTCGGGTATCGAAGCCTTGCATTTGCCCTGGTCGTACAAATTCAGCGCGCTGGCCCAGATCGGATTAAATGGTCCGGTCTCCGGCGTCGCGCCTGCTTCCCGCACAAATTCCATCGCGGTGTTGATGGGCACGAACCAGTTGAATCCCTGCGTGGTGTCCGCGCCGGCGGTGGCTATTCCGATCACTTGCCCTTGCTGGTTGAAAACAGGCCCGCCGCTGTTGCCGTGGGTGATGGCGGCGTCCGATTGGAAAAGAGGCGTATCGATATTGCTTTTTTTGATGGCGGAAATATGTCCGTTCGTGGCGCTGGCGTCGAAGTTCGATTCCTGACTGATCAGGCCGTTGCGTCCCCACTTCGATGCCACGCCGGGAAAGCCAATCACCATCACTGGGTCCTGAATATTTACTTTGTCCGAATCGCCCAGCGGGACCGTGGGAAGGTCGCTCCCGGCAATCTTCAGAATCGACACATCCTTCCCTTCGCCGATGGGATTGTCCCACTGCAGAATCTTGGCGGTATAGGATTTGCCGTTGGCGAGGTAAACGTCGAGAGTCGGGGTGGTAAACGAAATGTCGGGCTTCAATTGCTGCCGGACTACTTCCTTCTGTTTTTCGGTCAGGCGTTTCCCATATTGCTCTTCCACTTTGCGGATGATGGTTCCATCATCGAGCGCGTCTTGAAATTCCTTTCGCGCACGCGCATCGAACGCCGCGCGGGCGTCGGGATCCTTCAAATGCGCATCGGCCACCACATGGCCATTGGTAATGATGTAGCCATCAGGCCGGTAGATGAATCCGGTGCCCGTTTCGCGATAAGAAATCTGTACCGGCTGCAACAATCGCCAGGTCACGGTGTACTCCACCACAACCAGAACTACGCCGGGCTTCAATTCCAGAGTGCGCTTTTGATCCGGGGTAAGCTGCTGTGCAGAAGTCCCGAAACAGATCGCGGCCAACGCCGCCAGCAACGCTATTTTCTTCACACCTCACCTCCGCATTCGACCAAAAAATAGCAGCTATGCCGCACACCAAACCGAATCCGTGCGATTATAGTCGGAGTCCTGTCCAAGCAAAAGACACGAAAATCAGCGGCTCATTCGAGCACTAGAAAATAACCATGCTTCCGATGCACTTGTATCGTCAATCGCTACTTCGTCGGAATCTGCTGCTCAAATGACGCGGAGTATCGTCTATTCCACTCCGCTTGCCAGCGGAATCACGATCTTAAAGCGTGACGCTTAAATCCTCTAAATAATTACGAACGAGAATAATACTCAGCTGAGCTGTCAGTAGTGTCCTAATTTCGAAATGGAATTTTAACGCCACTCGCGGAAGGCGCGTGACCCGCTGCCCGAAAGGTGCCCAGCGCTAAAGCGCATCGCGTAGGGCGGCGTTTTTTCGGAGCGCTGAAGCGCTCCTCCCCCGAATAAATTCGGGGGCTGCCACCGTGATGCCGCGGCTCCGCCGCGATGAATGCAGAGTTCCCTTCACGAAGCTCAGCGCGAGATCAAATTAGGACACTACCGAGCTGCTCGATTGTTCACCCTGATCCGGCCTGGGCGGGAAGGGCCTTCGCCAAATCGTTTAGAGGCGCAGATAAAAGGGGCCTGGCAAAAACGCCAGAAGAGGCGGCATTTCCCGCTTTATCTTAGGGGTGGATTCACGACGCCCGGGTTGGCTGTGGGTTTTGGTTCTGCGCGTCCGGAAAAAACCCGATCGTGGAGCGTAAGGACGGACGAAAACCCAGTGCCACACTGGGCCGGTAGTGAACCCCGGCCCCTACGATGGCCAATTCAAATGCTGGGCCGAAAACCGGGCGGGACGTAACACCACGGCCCGCCCCTACAACGGCTACGGCTACTGCGGGGCCGAAGAGCACTGACAACGGCCTCAGGTCTGAAGACCTGCGCTACATTGGGGCGCGGGTTCGGGTTAGGCGGCGGGATTCTTTTAGCTCGCCTGCTAGTTGGTGGAGCTGGAGATTGTAGTAGAAGCGGCGCTGGGCGTTGGCGCTTAGGAGCCAGCGCAGGACGCTCGTGGCTAGTTTGCGGTAGAGATAGCGGGGGGCGCCTAGCAGCTTGGGGAATTCAGGGTGCACGCCGTAGGCGCGAGTGATGGCTTGGCCATAGTCGTAATACCAGTCGCGGAAGTAATCCTTGTGGAGGCGGGCTTCTTCTACTGGGTGGTACACGACGGCGCTTGGGGAGTAAACGATTTTGCCGCCGCCGGCCAGGACGCGGCGGCCGAACTCGGTGTCTTCGCAGCCTACTTTTCTGTCGGTGCTGGGGCCGATGTCGGTGCGATAGAGGCCGTGTTGCGCGAAGACCTGGCGGGTGAAAGCGAAGTTGGCGCCGAAGGGCGGGACGGTGGTTTCGCAGGGGGCGTCGCCGAGATCGTAGTTGACGATTACGGCCATGGGGCGGTACGGGCCGTCGGAGGCGAGCCAGCGCGGCTTGGGCATGGCCCAGACCGGGATGATCTTGCCTGCGACGCCAGCGCAATTCCAGGTGTCGAAGGTGTGCAGGATTTCGGCCAGCCAATTGGGGGCGACTGTCACGTCGTCATCGGTGAAGGCCAGGATTTCACCTTTTGAATTTTCGACCGCGGTGTTCAGCGCGAAGGACTTGCCTGGGCGGATTTCTAGGAAGTAGCGGAAGCGGGCGGGATTGCTGCGGACGAAATCTTCGCAGAGGGGTCGCGTGCCGTCGGTGGAATTGTTGTCCACGATTAGGATTTCCCAGTCGAGGGTGGGCGGGAGTTCGGACGCGGCTATGCTGTCGAGCGCTGCTTTTAGCAGCTCGCGGCGATTCCAGGTGCAGACGATGACGCTGAGTCGCATCGAAGCTTCGCGCCGCTGGCGGAGGCTGGTACGCCGTGCGGCGATTGATGAATGGCGATTGAATATACTCGTCGAGCGGGGCAGACGGTTAGTCGAACTGCGGGGCCGAACAGAGGGAAGGCTATCATGAAGAAGTTGAAGAAGGCAGCAAAGAAAAATGTGGATGCTGGTGCGTTTGCAAGATATCGCTGGATTGGGATTCCTGGGTGGCCTTCTGGGAGGAAGGCAATCTTGCGCAAGATCCGCGAATTGCGTGGACGCTGACCTTACTCCGGGCCGAACGGCGGGGCCGAAAAGCAAAGGCCGCGCTGGGGTTCGCGCGTGGGGACGCCGACCGCAGGCGTCGCGGGAGGGCTAAATTCGGCCCTCCCCTACAACGGCGAAGAGAACGTCAACGGCGGGGCCGAAAAGCCCGCGGGACGTAACGCATTGACGGCGTTGGGGATTCAGGATTGTGGATTTTGTGCCGATAGGATGTTACAGGTTGGTACAGACATTTTATGCTTGGTGTGCAGGTTAGTTGCGGATCGAAGGGGTGCAAGGCTCCCATGCCTGGGGGGTTGGTGGAGGTGCGGCTTTGTTTGCTGCATTACACGCTGCACATTGATGAGGAATGTGCGGCGATTCGGCGGGAGACGGCGCTGGGGCGTACGGTGCACGAGCGGCAGCAGGAACTTTATAAGCAGATTGCGGATCGTGGGGAACGTTTGGTGAAAGTGGCTATGAGTGGATTTCCCATGACGGATGAGATGAAGGCGCGGGTTTTGAGTACTTTGCTTACTTTGATGAATACGCGGGAGAATATGGACCGGGCGGCTATGCGGCAGGCGGCGATGAAACGATTTGCGTGATGGTGGGCTTCGTTGGGACGTTGGCTTTCTGCTGACGGAATTTAATTTCAAAACTAAAGGCGGATTCTTGGGCTGGGCTTGGTTGCTTGGGCTCGGGTGGCGGACTTGGGGCGATTTTGCGTGTGCTGCCCTTAAGGGCACCGCTACGAGAGCGGTTTTGTAGGACCTCGGCGATTGCGGACTTGGGGCGGTTGGGAGTAGGCCGGCGGAAAAGAGCCGGCAGGGACGCCGGCGCTACTTACGAGCCTATGTAGCGGGCGTATAGGGTGCGGGCGATGGATGGGTCGCGGGTGCCTTTGATTATGGCGCGGCCGTCGGGGAAGACCGTTACTTCGTAGGAATTTATTTGGAAACGTAGGAGATGGGCGTTGCTGCGGACTTCGGTGGCGGTTTTGGTCAGGGCTTGATGTAAGGCTGGGAGATTTAGGCTGCGATGGCGCTCGTGGATTTGCACGCTATCGCGGCCGCATAGGGTGATGTGGGGTTGGGCTGCGCCTTCCAGGTAGCGGAAATTTTTTTGGGCGCAGGCGCGGCAGTTTTTGTTGCGGGCTACTTTTATGGCGCGAGTTTCGTTGGTCCAGATGTCGAGGGAGATTAGGCGTTGGTGCAGAGCTTGGCGCTGGCCTATTAGGAGTTTGATGGCTTCGGTGGATTGGATGGCGGTTATGGCGTTTACGGCGGCGCTTAGGATGCCGGCGGTGTCGCAAGTGGCGTCGTTTTGTTGCGCGACGTTGTTTTCTGCGCCACTTGCCGCGGCGAACTCGCTTCGGCCTCAAGCAGGCAGGCAAGGCATGCGGTTTCGCCGGGAATGATCGTCATTGTTACGGCGGTGCTGGCTACCGCTGCGGCGTAGATCCAATGGGATGTTCAGGGCGATGGCGGCGTCGTTGATTAGCAGGCGGGTTTCGAAATTGTCGGTGCCGTCCAGGATTAGTGGGAAATTTGCTAGGAGATCGCGGGCATTTTCTGGGGGTCAGGTCGGCGACGACTGGATCGATGTTGGCTGCGGAATTTATGGCGCGGAGGCGTTTTTCGGCGGCGATGGATTTCGGTAGATTTTCTTGGGCGTCGGATTCTTCGAATAGGGTTTGGCGTTGGAGATTGGAGGGCTCTACGAAATCGCGATCGATGATTCGGAGGGCGCCCAGGCCTGCGCGGATTAGTAGATTGGCTACGGCTGTGCCTGTGGCGCCGCAGCCGACCAGGACTGCTTTGGAATTTAGTAGGAGTTGTTGTCCGGATTCGCCTATCGGGGCGAAGAGGATTTGGCGGGAATAGCGATCTTTTTGTCCGAGCGTCCATGGAGTAAATGTATTTTTGGATGAGTGATTTCGGTGAGTCCGGCCTCCAGAAACATGACCTCAGCGCTAAAGCCGATTCTCAAAATTGGCGCTTTTACGGCACGGCTGAAGCCGCTGCCCCGCATAAAGCGTGTGCCCCACCCGAAAACAACGGTCGCATGCAATGGCCTGTTGATGCGATGATCGGACTAGGACCCTTTATGATAGCGCCAATTCAAATCGGCTGGGCAACACGGCTATACTAGCCGCTCGTCTCACCATCGTGCGTTGCTGGGCTGGCTTGGGCTTGGGCGCTTCACGGGGTTACGCAATCATATTTCGCGGAGATAAACGAGAGATTAGCGCAGGCGGCTGCGGGATTTGCGGCGCGGGCGGCGCTAGTGGCGGCGGTGTGCATTTGCGCGGCGGTTTGCGCGCGGGGGCAGGTGGGCGAGGCGGCGGTGGAGGGGAAGCAGCGTGGCGGAGATTCGGATTGTGGATGACTACCGGTTACGTGCTTTCGGACAAATTGCCGGAGATGCCGCTGGAGGTTGGGCAAGCCGTTTGATATGGAGGCGGAACGGACTAGCTTGAAGTTGCTTTATGCGACCGGGAGGTATGCGCAGATTCGTACGGACGCGACTCCCGTCGCTGACGGATTGCGGATCGATTTCGTGGTGGAGAAAAATTTATTTAACAACGTGTTGCGGATTGAGGGATTGAAAGAGCCACCGACGGAGGCTAGCGCTTTGGCGGCGTTGCGAATGCCGCTGGGAGAACCGTTTCGCGAGGCGGTGTTGGCCGAGGGAATGACGAGGTTGAGCGACTCGCTGCGGGACGAAGGGCTTTACACCGCGCATGTGGGCTACTCGCTTGCGCCGATCAAGGAAACGCAGCAGATGGACGTGAATGTGGCGGATTTCGCCGGGACCACGGGCGCGAATCGGAACGATCACGGTGGTGAATCACAGCTAAGCGTGACGGACGCGGAGCTCTTGAAGCGATCGAAATTGAAGACGAAGCAGGAAGTGACATCGGCGCGGTTGACCAAAGCGACCGACCGGTTGCGGAAGAAATTGGTGGCGGAGGGATATCTGGGCGCGAATGCCAGCGTGAAACGTGGGGAGTACGACGCGACGACGAATCGGTTGCCTTTGACGCTGGAAGTGACGGAAGGGCCGCGGGTGCGAGTGGAAATCGTGGGCGCGCACTTCCGAAAAGGGAAGTTGCGGACGGCTGCTGCCGATTTACGCTGAAGGGGCGGTGGACGAGGATTTACTGCAGGAGGGATTGCGGAATATTCGCGATGATTTGCAGCGCGAAAGCTATTTCGATTCGCAGGCGGACTACACTTCGACCGAAGATACTGCGAAAAACGAGCGGGTAATCACTTACACGGTGACGCCCGGCGACAAGCACCGGCTCATAAGCGTTACATTCTCGGGCAACAAATACTTCAGCACGCCGGTACTGACCGGGCGGCTGCAATTGCAGACCAAATCGTTTGCAGTGCGGGGAAAATTTAGCCAGCGGCTGGTGAAAGATGACGGGGATTCGATTCTGGGGCTGTATCAGGCGAACGGATTTTTGCAGGCTAGCGTGAAGTCGTCGGTGATCGACAACTTGAACGGGAAGACGGGCGACCTCTCAATTCATTACGAAATCGTGGAGGGGCCGCAAACTAAAGTGGCGGATTTGAAGATCGATGGGAACCACACGATTGACACTAAGGAATTGTCGGGGGTGTTGGGGTTGTCGCCGGGTGAGCCTTATTCGGAGAGCAACCTGTCGGGAGACCGGAACAATATATTGGCGCTGTATTACAACGACGGATTTCCGGATGCGCAGGTGGAAGGACAGGCTACACCAGTCGCGGGTGAAGCTGAAAAAGTGAACGTGGTGTTCCGGATCAAGGAAGGGCAGCGCGTGAATGTGCTGCGAGTGCTGCTGACAGGTTACGAGCACACGCGGTATGGAGTGATTGCGCGGGAAGTGCAAGTGAAGCCGGGTGGGCCGTTGCGGGAAGGCGACGTGGTGGAATCGCAGCGGAAACTTTACAACCTGGCGATATTTAACCGCGTGCAGATTGCGCCGCAGAATCCGGATGGAACGGACACGGACAAGACGGTGGTGGTGGCCGTGGAAGAGGGCCGGCGCTATACGTTCGGCTATGGCGGGGGAATCGAACTGCAGGAATTGCCGGGAAACGGATCGAATCCTACCGGCGTGTCGTTTACCGCCAGCCCTCGAGTGATTTTGGAATTCGGGAAAAATAATGTGGAGGGGCGGGGGCAATCCATTTCTTTCAAGGTGCGCGCGAGCACGCTGCAGTACCGGGCGGTGGTGACCTACACGGCGCCGCACTTTCTGGCGAATCCGCATTTCAACGTGCAGCTTACGACTTATGCGGATAAGTCGCAGGACATCAATACGTTTAATTCGGAGCGCTATGAAGCCGCGGTGCAGCTTGTGGATTCAGTTTCGCGGCAGACTTCACTGCTGTTTCGATATTTCTTCCGGCATGTGATCGTGATTGCGAGTTCTTTGAAAATTGCGCCGGATGAAATTCCACTATTCAGCCAGCCTACTTTGATTTCGGGATTTGGTGTGAGCTGGGTGCGCGATAAGCGGAACAATGCGGCGGACGCTACGAAGGGTTGGTATAACTCGGTGGACTTCAGCGTGGCGGGGAAGCCGATTGGCTCGAGCGCGAGTTTCATGCGCGTGTTTGCGCAGAATTCCTCGTTTCATCCGTTTGGGCGGTCGTTTGTATTTGCGCGGGCGGTGCGATTTGGAGTGGAACATACGTTCCCGGATACGACGCCGGATGAAATTCCTTTGCCGGAACGATTTTTTGCTGGCGGCGGGCAATCGATACGCGGATTCGGATTGAATCAGGCGGGGCCGCGCGATCCGGTAACCGGATTTCCGGTGGGCGGTCTGGCGTTGTTGGCGTTCAATCAGGAATTGCGGTTTCCGTTGAGGCTGCCATGGGCGGGGAATCGCATCGGAGGAACGCTTTTTTATGACGCGGGAAACGTGTACACGGATTTGAGCCACATCACGTTTCGCTATACGCCGCCTTCCTTGACGGATTTGAATTATTTGTCGCATACGGTGGGAGCAGGGCTGCGTTATGCGACGCCGATTGGACCGGTGCGCGTGGATTTTGGATATCAGATCAATCCGGCGCAGTTTTCGTTTACGAATCAGACGACGATGCAGCCGGAGACCAGCGATTGCCGCATTTCCAATTCTTTTTCAATATCGGGCCGGTGTTTTGATGGCGCGTTGGACCGCGATCGTGATTTTGATTGTTGGCTCGCTCGCCGCGGGACGGGGCGTGCGCGCGCAGGGCGCTGCAGATACTGCGCCGATGCCGAAAGCTGCGAGCGGGACCATCACGGTGGATGGAATTGCGGCGCGGATTGAAGGAGACATCGTCACCGAGAGCCAGCTTAACGAGTTGGCGGGATTTCAGAAGTTAGTGGATGGCAAGGCGGGGACGCGCGCGGAATTGTTGCGCGAACTTACGGACCAGTGGATCGTGAACACGGAAGCGCAGACGGCGCGATTCGGGCAGCCGAAGGCAGAGGACGTGACGCAGGCGTTCAATGATTTAGAGAAGCGGTTTCCTTCGCCGGAAGCGTTTGAGAAGGAGGTCGTGGACGCGGGACTAACGGAAACGGCGGTACGGCGTCAGTTGGCCTTGCAGATTTATCTGGCGCGATTTATGGACTACAAATTCCGGCCCGCGGCGCAGGTGAGCGAAAGCGAGATCGAGGAGTATTACAACGGGGAATTTACCAAGCAGGCGCAAGCGCACGGGGAAAAAGTGCCGCCGCTCGATGACGTGCATGCGGAAATCCGGCAGCTGTTGACCGAAAAGATCATCAACCAGCGTGCGACGAAGTGGCTGGACGAGGCGCGGCCGCGATTGCGCGTGGAAATTTTCGCGGCGCCGGGAAAATCATGAAGCTGCGCTGGAGACATTTGTGGCATTGGCGTGGACCAGCGGGTTGGTGATTTGCGCAGCGATCATTTTAATTTGGAATTCGGGGATGGTGAATCTATGGCTGCGGCGCTACGTGGTGGGGCAAATCGAAAAAACAACCGGGACGCGAGTGGAGCTGGGGCGATTTCAATTGCAGCTGTGGGGATTGCACATCGAGCTCGACAATCTTACGTTGCACGGGCTGGAAGATTCGGGAATGCCGCCACTGGTGCATGCGGACAAGTGCGCGCGAAGCTGCGAATTGATTCATTCTTCAGCCGGAAGTATGCTCTCGATGAATTGATTCTGGACAGGCCGGAAGTGGCGATCCGATACGGGACGGACGGGAAGAATAACGTGCCTGCGCCTCCGCAAACGAGCGCGCCGGCGGCGGAGAGGCGAGGCGGAAGAGCTCTTCGATCTGAAGATCGGCAAACTGCAGATCAATGATGGAACGATATTTTACAACGACGCTCAGGCGCCGCTGGCGGCGGAGGGCGAGAATTTTGAGTTTGTGATGAATTACGAGGCGAACGGAGACACGAGGCGCCGCGGGAGCAGCGACGGACGAGCCACTTACGCGGGAAAAATGAGCTGGGAAAAAGTGGAGATTGCGGCAAAGAGATTTATGCCATTCCGCGCGGACATGGCTACGAAATTTACATTGTCGCGCGATGGGATCTCGTTGGACGAATTGAGATTGAAGCTGCCACACTCCGAAGTGGATGGCCGCGCGGAAATGGCGAGTTTCGCGAGCAACAATTGGAAATTCCGTTATCGCGGGCATCTCTCGCTCGAAGATGTGCGCACGATTTTGCGGAAACCGACCACGCCGGATTGCGATTTGGAATTTACGGGTACGGCGAATGTGACGAATGGCGATTGGACGGGCGAAGGACATTTCGCGGCGCACGGAATTGATTTGCCGTACGTGTGGTTTCACGTGGATGGGCTCGAGGCTTGGGGCGATTACCAGATATCGCAGAAGGATTGCTGGTGCCGCGAGATTCACGCCAAGGCGCTGGGCGGAACGCTGGATGGGCGGCTGACGATGCAGTTCAAAAATACAGCGTTTCGCGTGGATTCGAAACTGCGCGGGATGAGCCTGGCGCAGATTTTTGCGGCGCTGGAGAATCCGGATTTTCCAGTGAAGGAATTGGAGTGGGATGCGGTGCTCGATGCGGATGCGGTGAATACCTGGAGCGGAGGCTTCGATCATTTCGAGACAAAGGGACTGATGCACTGGTCCGAGCCTGAAGAGCTCGCGCCCGGAAAAATTCCTGCGACGGCGAGGATCGATTTCGATTATTCGCAGGACACCCTGGCGGTGATGACCAAGCATAGCGAGATTGACCACGCCGACGATACCCGACTTACGATGGATGGGCCGCTGGGCGGGCGCGATTCGGGGTTGGAGGTGTCGTTGCATACGGAGGATTTGAAGAGGTGGGACGAATTTATCGGTGCGATTCGCGGCAAAGAAACGGGGACGCATGTGTTTTCGGGAGTGGTGGATTGGAACGGGCGGCTGCTGGGGCCGATCGTGGGGCCAACGTTTGTTGGGCAACTTCGCGTGGAGCATCCGGGATACGACGATATCGTCTGGGACGAGATGACGGCGGACATGGATTACTCACCGGATGATCTGGAGCTTACGAATGTGGCGCTGAAGCGCGGCCATTCTTCGGCGACCGGTGAATTGCGGCTGAAGCTGGATGGGGATTTCGATTTTGCGCCGGACAGTTTGTGGGATGCGCACGTGGAGTTCACGCGCAATCCGCTGAGTGAGCTCCAGACGTTTGCGGGGACGCATTTGCCGGTGGAGGGAATGCTTTCGGGGCAATTTTCAGGAAGCGGAACGCGGGCGGAGCCGACCTTTGACGGGAGGGTGGAGCTCGAACAGATTGAAGCGTGGGGCGTGAAGTTTGAGAAGTTGACGGGGCAATTGCACTCGGACGGGGATCAGATTCAATTTGCGAAGGCGCAACTGGTGCAGAGCGCGAAAGGGCAGATTGCCGGCGAAGTTTCGTACAAGCTGAAGGAGAAGGAAATTGAGTTCGCATTGAACGGCGAAGGGATCGCGCTCGAAAATATTCCAGAGCTGCAGACGCGATTTGTTCCGGTGGGCGGAACATTTGGATTTGACGCGCACGGGCAGGGACCGATTTCCGGAATGCAGGGTGAAGCGGCGCTGCGATTTGAGGGATTGAAATTTGGGGCAGAGGCGCAAGGGAATCTGGAAGCGCATGCGGTGGCGGACGGGCGGAAAGTGCATCTGGAAATTGCGTCGCAGATGGGCAGCGGAAATTTGCAGGGTAGTTTTGATCTCGGGTTGGGCGGGGAGTATCCGGTTAGCGGGAGTGCTACGGCTTTGAATTTCGATCTGGATCCTTTGATGGGAGCGGGCGCGCGAGCGAAAGGGCCTGACCGGTCATACGATCGTTAGCGGGAATTTTGCTGTAGCCGGAGGATTGGCCGATCTCGGATCGCTTTCCGTGGATGCGAATATTTCTACGATCGAGCTGGATTACGAGTTTGTGAGTTTGAAGAATCAAGGGCCGGCGAAAGTTACGTTCCGGCGGAAGCAGATATCGATTTCGCAGGCGAATTTACAAGGGGCGGATTCGGATTTTCATATTGCCGGATCGGCGCGATTTGACGGCACGCGTCCGGTGAATTTAGATGTTTCCGGGAAAGTGAATTTGCAATTGCTGGCGGGGCTTTTGCCGGATTTGCATGCGCGGGGCGGGGCGGATGTGCGCGTGGTGGTGGAAGGCACGATGTCGAATCCCTTGATTACCGGGCGAGTGGGATTCACCGACGCTTCGTTGAGCTATGCGGATTTTCCCACCGGGTTGAGCCATTTGAAGGGCGATATCGTTTTTGACCGGACGCAGGCGCTTTTCGACAATTTGCACGCGCAAACGGGCGGCGGGGATTTGACGTTGAGCGGATCGATGAGTTACGGCGACGGGCCGCTGCGCTATCAGCTGGATGCGGTGGCGCCGCAGGTGCGGGTTCGTTATCCGGTGGGAATGAGTTGGCTGGTGGGCGGGACGCTGCATTTGACCGGGCGGGACGGACGCGGCGATTTTGTCGGGGAGCGTGCAGGTGATGCGGCTGCTTTTTGCCGAGGGCGTGGACATGGCTACGCTTTTGACCGCGTCGTCGGGGAGCGTGCAGGGGCCGGCTACTACTTCGGCTTTTTTGCGGAATTTGCAATTCGATTTGGAAGGGACTACGGCACCGAACGCGCGCATGCAATGGAGCGGGGCGCAGGTGGAGCTGGAAGGGACGATGCGTTTGCGGGGGACCTGGGAGCGGCCGATTTTGCTGGGGAATATTCATTTGCTGAATGGCGAGATGAGTTTTCGCGGGAATAAGTATTCGCTTTCGCGCGGGGACATTATTTTTTCGAATCCGTTCCGGCTGGATCCGATTTTGAACGTGGAGGCTACTACTACGATCAGCCAGTATGAGGTGACGCTGGATTTTACCGGGGCGGCCAGCAATCTTTCGCTTTCTTACCGGTCGGATCCGCCTTTGCCGGATAGCGACATTATTGCTTTGCTGGCTTTGGGGAGTACGGGGACGGAGAGCGCGCTGCGGTCTTCTTCGGCGAATACCACGCAGGGGTATGGGGCTACGGCGCTGCTTTCGGAGGCGATTTCCAGCCAGTTTGGCGGGACGATTGAACGATTATTCGGGATTTCGCGGTTTCGCGTGGATCCATTTTTGGCGGGGACGGCTTCGGAGCAGAATGCTGCGGCGCGCGTGACGATCGAGGAGCAATTGGGGAAGGCGATTACGATTACCTATAGCTCGAATGCGGCTTCGCAGCAGGAGCAGGTGATTCAGGTGCAATATGCGGTGCGGCGGGATGTTTCGATTGTCGGGTTGCGGGATATTAATGGGACTTATAGTTTGAGCGTGGTGTTTACCAAACATTTCAAGTAGGTGGGGAACCGCCGTGTTGCTCGTCTACGGTATCTACAACTTTCGCCCCAAGCGCACTGCATTTCGCAACGACTACTGCCTCTTTTGTGCGCGGCCTCGCCGGTCCGAGGAAATCCGCAGCTTTGATGTTTGCCATCTGTTCTGGATTCCATTTGCTTCCGCTGGGCTTCCGGCGGCGCTGGCGTTGTACATCTTGTCGCCGCTCGCCGCACGTTCCGCGCGGAATGAGTGTTGGATTCAAGTGGGCAGGCTTTGCGGTTCTTCTGATTTTGGCTGCAACTTTCTGGACAATTCACATCACGCCGGATATCCGCATCTATGGATGGTTGATGCGCATTGCCACGCCCCTCGGTGCGATACTCATCCTCGTTCATCTTCTGCGGAGGCCCAAGGGCTTATCGCTCAAACAGAAGCTGGCTGGCGTTGCTCCTGCCTCCGACACGGTTTGTCCTTTCTGTGGCACCGCTCTTTTATGTTGTCCTCGCAAGGATCTTGTCCGCGCTGTGGAGTCGTCCGCGCCTAGTCGCGGAATTTTTCTACGAAGTCGAACGATGGATCGCGGAAAACCTTTGTCTGGTCGCGCGCGGCCGATAGGCCACGTTTCCGCAGGCGTTACACGGGCGGGCGCGTCGATTGCTGTGCGATCGCACAGCGATTGAGCCGGCGCCCCTACGGGAAAAAGCAATGGCGAAGGCAAAAGAACGGCAACGGCAACGGCGAAAACCCAAAGCTATAGCGGGCCGGTGGTGAACCCCGGCCCCTACGACGAGGAGTTCGTCCCGCGGTTCTTAAAAGCTTTTGCAAAGGACTAGATCAACGGCCTTTTCGTTTTCCAGGATAACCATCCAAGGGCTGTCGCGGAGGAACACCACGTTTTCTTTTCTTACGCCCGCTTCTCCAGCGCCGCCGGAAGTTGAGTAACAGGCGCGAAGATACGGTGTTGCCTCGTCTAAAGTGCGGAAGTATCCGAAACGACCTTTTAGTTGTTGTTTGTTCAGGCCTCGTACTTGCCTAACGGGCCAGACGTCGTGAGTCATAATCCTCAAGGCCGAGTCGATGTCCATGTTGTTATTTAGTCCGTGCTTCCACAGCACGTAGTAGATGTTCTTGGGGTCGGCCGCGTCTGGATAGGTTTTCATCCAGACGGCGAGAATGCTAATCGACAGAAGCACACCAACTCCCACAAAGAAAATCGCAAAAGCGATCCTCCGAAGCCATCCGGACGTATTTATTTGATCCATGTTCACTCTGGGAAAACTATTAGGGAATCTGGGGATAGGCGGACGTGCCACGGGAGTGGAGCGTTTTTGAATTGCTGCCATTTTTCTTTGAAGACTTCGGCTTGTAGATCCGGTTGATCGTTTACCGTGGGCGCACTATGTAGTTTTAGGTAGAGTGTGATTCGAAATGGGGTTTCGCTGGTGCTGGTGGGCCAGCAGGGGAAGACGTTTTCGGTGGCGTCGCTTGGGCTGGCGGTGTGGCTTTCGAGGAAATCGATTTGATGGGCGCGGATGCCTACTTGGGTTACTGGCTTCGCGATTTTTTCCGTTACGCGCAGTTGGCAGCGCCAGTGGGTGGCTTCGATTTCGTTTGTTGAGAGGCTGCGGGCTGGGCTGAAATTTTTGCAGCCGGTTAGGCGGGCTACTTCTGTCGTTGGAGGATGGCGGAAGATTTCTTCTTTGGGGCCGAAGGCGGCGGCTTGGCCTTTTGAGAGGACTAGTAGATCGGTGCCTAGGCGATAGGCTTCTTCGATGTTGTGCGTGACTAGCAGGGCGGCGCCGCGGTATTGGCTTAGCGTGTCTTGGAGTTGGTGCTCGATTTGGTTGCGCAGGTGGGTGTCTAGCGCGGAGAGCGGCTCGTCTAGGAGTAACGCTTCGGGATTTGTGGCCAGGGCGCGGGCTAGGGCGGTGCGTTGTTGTTCGCCGCCGGAGAGTTCGCGCGGGTGGCGATTTTCCAGGCCGTCCAGATGCAACGTGCTGATTTGTTCGCGGGTGCGCGTGAGGCGCTCGTAGGGGGCGAGGCGATCCAGGCCGAAGGCGATATTTTCTGCGACGGTTAGGTGCGGGAAGAGGGCGTAGTTTTGGAAGAGCAGGGCTATGTGGCGATCGCGACTGGGGACATTTATATTTTTTGCGGAGTCGAAGAGGACGCGGTCGTTTAGCGCGATGCGGCCGCTGTCGGGGCGCTCGAGGCCTGCTATGCAGCGGAGGGTCATCGTTTTGCCGGCGCCTGATGGGCCGAGTACTGCAAGCGGCTTTGCGCCGGTGGCGAAGGCGACGGAGAGCGTGTAAGCCTGGAGGCGCTTTTCGATTTGGACTTCGAGGGGCATTTCAGTTGCGTCCTAATTGGGCGCGGGAATTGGATTGCGGGCGGGCCCAGTAGTAGAGGCTGAAGAGTAGCGCCAGGGAAATGGCTACGTCGATTACCGACCAGAGGATGGCGCGGCGCATGTCTCCGGCTTCGACCGCGAAATAAATTGCGAGAGGGATTGTTTCGGTGCGGCCGGGGATGTCTCCGGCGAGCATTAGGGTGGCGCCGAATTCGCCGAGGGCGCGGGCGAAGGAGAGGATCGTGCCGGCTAGGAGGCCTGGGGCGGCTAGCGGGACTACGATGCGGCGGAAGACTCGCCATTCGGAGGCGCCTAGGGTGCGGGCGGCTTGCAGGAGCGGGGCATCCACTTGGGCGATGGCGGCGCGGGCGGTGAGATACATGAGCGGGAAAGAAACTACAGCGGCGGCGATGACCGTGGCGGGCCAGGAGAAAACTAGGGTCATGCCTACGCGCAGGAGTAGTTTGCCTAGCGGGCCATGGCGGCCGAAAAGCAGCAGCAGAAGGAAGCCGACTACTGTGGGGGGCAGGACGAGTGGAAGGATCGCGATCCGTCGAAGATCGCGTAGGCGGTGCCACTGCGTCGTTCGCGCCAGGATGCTGCGGCTACGCCGAGGACTAGGGTGATGGCGGTCGCGACGATGCTGGTCGCGAGGGAGATCCAGACTGGCGAGAGATCATAGAACATCGTTCGGGATCGGGTGGCGCATCGCTCGATTGAACGACGCGCGGCACATCGTAGCGCAGCGGGTGGAAACGCGTCACGGATGAAATTTATTTGGAGCGGTTGTACCGCAGGCGCAGCACAAGCTTTGGTCGGGTGCCGGGCCGAAAGGCGGGAGGGTCTGTTTTACTTTTCGGTTTGTCGCGATTCTCTTGAAAGACCCTCCCCTACTGGGAAAATTTTGGATCGCGGTTTTCTTTGTAGGCTTTTAGGGCTTCTTTGTGGTCCTGCGAGTTTAGGGCGATGGTTTGGCGGCGTAGGTATTCTTCGAAGAATTGGCCGTGGGGCATGTCGAAGGGCATGTTTAGAAGGATTTTGGATTGTAGGGTGCCTTCGGAGCAGACTGACGCGTATTTTTTTACTAGGGCTTCGGTTTCGTCGCCGAAGGTTTCTGGTCTGGACTACGTGATCTACCAGTCCGATTTCTTTGGCACGTCGGCCGTCAATATTTTCACCTGAGAGGACCATCCATTTTGCGCGGCCTAGGCCGATGTAACGCGGCAGCCGGAAGGTGCCTAGGCCTGGGATTATTCCTTCTTTGATTGCTGGCAGGCCGAGGATGCAATTTTCTGTGGCTATGCGGATGTCGCAGGCTAGGGCTAGTTGCAGGCCGCCGCCGAGCGCGTAGCCGTGCATGGCGCAGATTAGGATTTTTTCGGATTGCTCGAGGATTCGTAGGGCGCGATCCCATAGTTCGTAATAGCTGGCGGGGATTTGGCCGGCGGTTAGTTGCTTTAGATCGATGCCGGTGCAGAAGGCCCGGCCTGCGCCGCGGATCAGGACTATGCGGAGATCGGGGACTTCGCGGATCATTTCGGCCATTTGATTTAGATCTAGCGCGCCTTGGTAGTGCATGGCGTTTAGGATGTCTGGGCGATTTAGAGTTAGGTAGCCTGTGCGGCCTTGGGATTCGAAGTGCATGGTTTCTAGTTTCATTGGATGGCCTCTTATCCCGACCGCCTTAAGTAGCGCCGGCGTCTCTGCCGGCATCTTACGACCCCTCGTTTTGCCATTGGCAACAATATCCGACGGACTGCGAAACAAAAATGCCGCCGTTTATTTACTGCTGTGCTCCGGCCGCCATTGGAATCCTTATCGCCATTCGCGCTCGTAAGATGCCGGCAGAGACGCCGGCGCTACTTAAAGATTTGGATGCTTCAGGTGCCAGCCTGTCGCTTCCTGATAAGCTCGCGCAAGCGCCAGCATCTCAGCATCGCCATACAGTTTGCCGATGAACGTTAAGCTCGTAGGATGCCCCTTCTCATCGAATCCGTGCGGGACTGCTACGCAGGGATGTCCGGTTAAATTCGTCACGGAAGAATTCAGCGAGGCTACTGGATTTGGTGTGTAGTCGCCGTAGTCGAACGGGACGATGTAAACATCGATATCCTCCATCACCTGCACCATTTCTTGCATGAGCAGCGTGCGGATGCGGTTTGCGTTTAAGTATTCGGTTGAGGGCAGCAGACGATACACATTTTGCGCGGTCACTTCATCCTGGCGGACTAGTTCGGTGGGATGTGTTTCGAAGGGATCGCGCAGCGCGGCGTTCGACTCGCCGAACATTATGGTGCTGAAATTTAGCTCGCAGTGCGCGGGTAACACTACCTCGATTAGATTTACACCCATGCTGCGAATTTTTTGCAGCGCGGCGGAGTCGTTGGCGTTTACTTGCAGGGTTTGGTGCGTGTTTTCGATGGCGGTTTTCAAATAGCCTACGCGGAGTTTGCTGATATCTAGATTGGCGTCCCAATTGAAGGGAATATCCTGCACGGCTAAATCGTGATCGTCGGGGCCATTGATGGCGTCGAGAACTAAGGCGCAATCCTCCACGCTGCGGCACATGGGGCCGGATTTATCGCAGCTCCAGCTCAGGGCCATGATGCCGTGGCGGCTTACTCGGCCGAATGTGGGGCGCAAGCCCGTGACGCCGCAGATTGCGGAGGGCGCGATGATTGAGCCGTGCGTTTCTGTGCCCATCGAGAAACCTACGCAGCCAGCTGCCGTCGCGGAGGCTGGGCCTGCGGATGAGCCTTGCGAGCCCATCGAGAGATCCCAGGGATTTTTGGTTTGGCCGCCGAACCAGATGTCGTCGAGGGCCAGTTCGCCGGTAGAAAGTTTGGCAACCAGGACGGCGCCTGCTTCGGCTAGGCGGGCCACTACCGTTGCATCCATGTCGATGATCCGATTTTTGAATGGAGCGGCGCCCCAGGTGGTCGGGTAGCCTTTCGCGGCGTAGAGATCTTTGGCGCCCCAGGGAATTCCGTGCAGCGGGCCGCGGTAATGTCCGGCGGCGATTTCTTGATCGGCTTGGCGGGCTTGGCGCATGGCCAGATCTTCGGTAATGGTGATGGCGCAAAGAAGTTTCGGGTTCAGGCGCTTCATGCGGGCCAGATACATTTCGGTCAGTTCGACGGACTTTACTTGCTTGGTGCGGATTAATTCTGCGAGTTGCGTTACTGGCCAGTAGGCGGAGTCTTCGAGATTGGCCGGGCGCGTGACTTGTGCGGGCGCGCTCATGTGCATCGGGCGCTTGGTGCGATCGATTTTTATGCCGGGAAGGATGGGATTGAAATAGAGCGGGGGAGCGACACTGTTATCGAGTTGAACTTGTCGCAGACCGTTGTAGATGGGGAGAAGTTTGTTCACGCCGTCGAGCATGCGATCGAGTTGTTGATCGCTAAAAGAGAGGCCGGCGACAGTTGCAGCTTCGCGCAGCATTGATTTTGTGATTGGCGGTCGCGGCGGCTGGGCGGAACTGTGCGTCTCGAGTTTCGCCCATAGGACGCCGGGGAAAAGTGTCGAGGTGAGGCCGAGGCCCGAGAAATACGCGAGGAACGAGCGGCGATCGGGAATTTCTTGAGAAGGCGTCTGAGTGATTTTCGACTTGGGCTTCATGTGCGGCTCCATTCGAGCGCGAAGAGGCGCGAGTATAGCAAAGTAGCGCCGGCGTCTCTGCCGGCATCCGGCGAACGTAAATGTCGAAAGGGATTCCAATCGCGGCCGGAGCAAAGCGATAAATAAACGGGGGCATTTTTGTTTTGCAGTCCGTTCGCGACGGTTGCCCGTGGTGAGTAAATGCTCGCAAGATGCCGGCAGAGACGCCGGCGCTACTTGAGACGCGCTCGCGGCGTGCGGCAAGAGCTGATACTATGGCGCGCCCATGGTGGAGCAAATAACTAACGGTCAGGCGATTGACGCGCGCGAGGCGGGGTTGCATCGCGAGCTTAGCGCGCGGCAAATTTCGATGATCGCGCTGGGTGGGGCGATTGGGACCGGATTGTTTCTTGGCAGCGCGGTTTCGGTGAAATTGGCTGGGCCTGGCGTGATTTTGAGTTATGCGGCGGCATCGTTGGTGGCGCTGGCTTTGATGTGGGCGCTGGCGGAAATGACCTTGGTGCATCCGGTGGCTGGGTCTTTTGGAGTTTTCGCGGAAATTTATTTGCATCCGTGGGCGGGATTTTCGATTCGCTACGCTTATTGGCTGGGGACTTCCGTGGCGATTGGCAGCGAAGTGGTGGCGATTTCGATTTATTGCCGGTATTGGTTTCCTGGAGTGCCGGCTTGGGTGTGGATGCTGTTTTTTTCGGTTTTGATAGTGGCGGTGAATGCGGCCAGCGTGGGAAATTTTGGGACATTTGAATTTTGGTTTGCGCTGATAAAGGTTGTGACGATTATTGTGTTTCTTTTGCTGGGGGCGGCGCTGCTTTTCGGAATTGGATTTCCGGCGGTGGGGACGAAGAATTTCACCGGGTTTGGCGGATTTTTGCCGCATGGGTGGTTGGGCGTTGTGCTGGGTGTGGCTATCGCGATTTTTAGTTATATCGGAATCGAAACCGTAGCTGTGGCGGCGGGCGAGGCTAGCGATCCGCAAGTCGCGGTGCCGCGGGCTACGCGAGCGACGTTTGGGCGGCTGGCGCTGTTTTACATCGGCGGGATTGCGGTGCTTGTGGGCGTGATGCCGTGGACGCAGGCGGGATTGACGGAGAGCCCGTTTGTGCGCGTGTTTGAGACGGTGCGAATTCCGCACGCTGGGGCGCTGATGAATTTTGTGGTGTTGACGGCGGCGCTTTCGAGCATGAATTCGAATCTTTATCTGACTTCGCGGATGATTTTTTCGCTTTCGCGCGGCGGATATGCGCCGCGATTTATTGGGCGCGTGAATGCGCGGGGAGTGCCGCTCGCGGCGCTGCTGGTGTCGAGCGTGGGAATGTTTATCGCGCTGCTTGTGGAATTGCGGTTTCAGGAAACTGCGTTCGTTTATACGTTGGGGGCATCATTTTTCGCGGGGCTTTTTGGCTGGTTCATTATTTTTCTTACGCATCTGGCGTTTCGGCGTGCGCAGGCGCGCGAGGGCCGCGAATTGCCGATGCGATTTGCGCCGCGCAGCGCTTGGACTTCTATGGCCGGGTTGCTGGCGATTGTTGGGGCGCTGATTTCGACTTGGTGGATTCCGGGAATGAAAATCACGATTTATGCGGGATTGCCTTGGCTGGTGTTGATAACTCTGTGCTATTTTTTGTGGGCGCGCGGTGCGAACGCCACGCACGCTGAAGAAACCGACGCCAGAGGAAAACGCGATGGATGAGCTGCTGAAATGGCGCGAGGAGTTTCCGATCCTCGAGCGCACTACCTACATGATCAGCAATTCGCTGGGGGCGATGCCGCAGGCGGTTTACACGCGGATGAACGATTACGCGGAGGCTTGGGCGACGCGCGGAGTGCGGGCTTGGGAAGAGGGTTGGTGGGAGATGGCGGTCACCGCTGGGGATAAAGTCGGGAAGCTGATTGGGGCCGGGCCGGGCGAAATTTCTTTGCACCAGAATGTGACCATTACCGAGGCCATTGTTTCCTCTTGCTTCGATTTTTCCGGGCCGCGGAACAAAGTAGTGATGGTGGATTTGGAATTTCCTTCGATCATCTATTTTTATTTGGAGCAGCGGCGGCGCGGGGCTCGCGTTTCAATCTTGAAAAGCGAAGATGGAATTCACGCGCCGCTCGATCAAGTCTTGGCTTCGATCGATGAAACTACTTTGCTGGTGCCGATTTCGCTGGTGCTTTTCCGCAGCGCGACGATTGTGGATGCGCGGGCGATTGTCGAGAAGGCTCATCGTGTTGGGGCGCTGGTGATTTTGGATTGCTTCCAGGCGGCTGGGACGATTCCCGTGGACGTGCGGGCGCTAAATGTGGATTTCGCCGTCGGTGGCTGCTTGAAGTGGCTTTGCGGCGGGCCGGGGATTGGATATTTGTACGTGCGGCCGGATTTGCGGAAGAAACTTTCGCCGACTTTGACTGGATGGAGCGCGCACCGGCGTCCATTTGAATTTGAAGTTGGGGCTGTGGACATGCGCGAGGATTCTTTTCGCTTTTTGAATGGCACGCCGCACGTTCCTGCGCTCTATGCTTGCCAGCCGGGGCTTGAGATTTTGGCGCAGGTCGGCATTGAGAAGATTCGGGCGAAATCGAAGCGGCAGACGCAACGATTGATGGATGGGGCGCTGGCGCGCGGTTGGAAAGTGAATTCGCCGCGCGATCCTGAGGAACGCGGGGGGACGATTTCGGTGGAGTGTCCGCACGCTAAGGAAGTTAAGAGCGAATTGATCGCCCGCGACGTGCTGGTGGATTACCGCCCTGCCGCCGGTGTGCGGCTTTCGCCGCATTTTTACAATCGCGATGAGGAATTGGATTTTGCGCTGGCGCAGATGGAAGAGATTCTTGCTACGCGGGCTTGGGAGCGGCATCTGCAGCCCGTCTGAGCGGGCGCGGCCTTCGCATGCAGCGTCCTCCTCCAAAGTATTCGATTGTAATTCCCGCTTTCAATGAGGCGGCGCGTTTGCCGCGCGCGCTTGAAAAAATCCGCGCTTATTTGCTGGAGCGCGGGCTCGACGCGGAAGTGCTGGTGGTGGACGACGGCTCGACGGACGCCACGGCTGAGATTGCGCGCGAGGCTGATTTGCATTGGCCTGCCGCTTTGCGCGACGTGCGGCTGGTTTCGAATGGAGAAAATCGTGGGAAGGGTTACAGTGTGCGGCATGGAATGCTGGAGGCGCGCGGCGAAATTGCGCTTTTTACCGATGCCGATCTCTCTGCGCCGATTGAGGAATTCGATAAATTGCTGGCGGCTTTGGGTGATGCCGACGTGGCTATCGGGTCGCGGGCTGTGGACCGGCGGTTGATTAGCGTGCATCAATCGCGATTGCGGGAGATTGCTGGGATTATTTTTAATCGCTTTGTGCGGATTTTTACTGGATTGCCTTTTGAGGATACGCAGTGTGGATTTAAGGCGTTTGTGATGAGCCGGGCGCGAGTTATTTTTGAACAGCAGCGCATTGAGAGATTTGGATTTGACCCGGAGATTTTATATTTGGCGAAGCGGCATGGGTTGCGCTGCGTGGAGGTGCCGGTGCGTTGGGCGCATGATCCGGCCACTAAGGTGAATGTTTATAGTGATAGCGTGAAGATGTTTTTGGATTTGTTGGTGATTCGGTGGAATTCGATTTTGGGGCGGTATCCGAAGTAGCGCCGGCGTCTCTGCCGGCATCTGACGAGCACGATTTCGCCACAGATAACCCTCTAGAGCGGATCAACCAGCGCCATTAATTTAATGTATCGCGCCGCCCGTGTTTTCAGCCCGTGGCTACAGTCGCGGTCGTAAGATGCCGGCAGAGACGCCGGCGCTACTTTGGCGGCACGTTTCCGTCCATTACTTTTTCGCTGTAGGTGGTAGCAGGCCGTTTAATCGCAGGTACATTGCTGCCATCGAGTAGTGGTCGGCGAATTCGGCGGAGAGATTCATCATCAGGCCGCCGCGGGAGATGGTGCGGCCGCCGAAGAATGGTAGCGAGTCGCCTAGGTTGGAATCGTCTATCTTGGCTAGGGCGGTGGTGCAGTAATCGAAGGAAACTTTTAGGGCGGCTACTAGTTTATCTTTTCCGTCGGTTTCGGCGACCTTTACGTCGGGTTTTGGCTGCCCGGTAATGCCGGAACATGCGCCGTAATTGAGCCGCGTGGCGTGGACGATCAGGTGCGCGAAGGTCATTTGCTGCGGGGTGGGGCTGAAATTGTATTTGTCGGCGGGCATTTCGTCGGCTGCGGCGACCATGTTCTTGGCGTTGTCGGCGACGTCGTCGCGCAGATGGTTCGAGATGGGGTTGGCTTCTGGCTTTGCGGCGGGGGCTGCAGATTGCTGGGCGAAAGCTGGGACGCAGAAGAAAAGAATTGCTGCGATGCTGCACAGAAATTTGGAAGTCATTGGTGAATCCTTTCGAAAGAATCGCCCGGAAGGAGAATAGCAGAGGGGCGGGAGGGCGGAGTGGCTTTGCGAAACAAAGTACTTGACAGAACGGCATCCGCTTGCTAGCCTAGTAGCATGGATCCGCTGCCTTCCAATCGGCCGTTACGTCCTGCTCCGGTGGCGATGGATGATCGCGCGCGCGACAACCTGCGATTCATTCGCGAGACGATGGAACGGGCTTCGTCGTTTACCGCGGTGCCGGGATGGGGCGGCGTGGCCATGGGAATTACCGCGATCGGGGCCGCGGCCGTCGCGTCACGGCAGCCTAGCGCGGTGAGTTGGCTGATTACCTGGCTTGCGGAGGCGGCTGTTGCATTCGGAATCGCATCGTTCACTACTTTGACGAAGGCGCGGCGGGCGAATGTGCCGATTTTGGCGGGGCCGGGTAGAAAATTTGCCCTGAGTTTTGCGCCTCCGGTGTTTGTGGCCGCGCTGCTTACCGTCATTTTATTTCGTGCCGGGCTTGTCTGGGCGATTCCTGGCGTGTGGCTGCTGCTTTACGGTACGGGCGTGATTACGGGCGGTGCATTTTCGATTCGAGTGGTGCCATTGATGGGGCTTTGCTTCATGGTGCTGGGTACGGTGGCGCTATTTTCGCCGGCGAATTGGGGAAATATTTTACTGGCGGCGGGGTTTGGCGGATTGCATATTATTTTTGGCGCGGTGATTGCGGGAAATTATGGCGGATAAATCGAACGCGGCGCGAGCGGAGCGCCTGGAGAAATTTGCAGGGCGGAAGCCGGCACCGGCGGCCAATGCGAAATTGCGGGCTACGCCTGCATCGAGCGAAGTTTCTGCCACGCAGCTTGACCGGTTGATTCACGAGCGGACGCGGCTGGCGATCGTGAGCGCGCTGGCGGCGAATTCATCGCTGACGTTTTCGGAGCTGAAGGATTTGCTGCATGCGAGCGACGGGAATTTGAGCGTGCACGCGCGGAAGCTGGAGGACGCCGGTTACGTGGCATGCACGAAATCTTTTGCGGGGCGCACGCCGCGCACGGAATACCGTTTGACGGCCAGCGGGCGGCGGGCGCTGGAAAAATATCTGGATCATATGGAAGCGTTAATTCGGGCTACGCGAGAGGCTTAGGAAGGAAAAAATTTTACCCATGCACTTTATAGATGAAAGAACTTTGCTGATTGAGAATTTTCCCAAGCTGCATGTAGCGATTCTGATGGACGGGAATGGGCGTTGGGCAGCCTCGCGCGGATTGCCGCGATCGGAAGGGCATCGGGCTGGCGTCGAAGCGGTGCGGCGCGTGGTGAAGGCTGCGCCGGGGCTGGCGGTCGGGACGCTTACTTTGTTTGCGTTTTCCGGAGATAACTGGCAGCGGCCGGCGAATGAGGTGATTGCGTTGCTTGAGCTGGTGGAAAGTTATTTGCTGAGTGAGGCGGCGAATTGCGCGGCTAGCGGGGTGCGCATTCGCGTGATTGGGCGGCGCGATCGGATTCCTCCTTCGTTGAAGGCAGCGATTGAGGCTGCTGAGGCGGTGACTTCGCAGGGGCGCGGGCTGGAATTAAGGATCGCGGTGGACTACTCGAGCCGCGACGCGATTTTGCGGGCGGCTTGCTGGATGCTATCGAGTTTGGAGATTTCGCAGGCGGAGTTCGGGCGGCGATTGGGGGAAGTTACGCATGCGGGGCGATCTAGCGTGGATGTGGATCTTTTGATTCGCACTGGCGGGGAGCACCGGTTGAGCGATTTTTTGCTTTGGGAATGTGCTTATGCCGAATTGGTTTTCGTATCTAAGATGTGGCCGGAGTTTGAGGCTGCGGATCTTGAGGCGGCGATTGGGGAGTTTGGTTTGCGGGAGCGGAGGTTTGGTCGGGTGCCGGCGGTGGTGGCTGGGGATTAAGTAGCGCCAGCGTCTCTGCCGGCATCTTGCGATCGCCGGTGCCAGCAATGAGCGAATTCCTGGGCGGAGCGTGATGTTAATTACAGAGTGCGACTGGGCTTGAGTGGGCCGGCCGTGAGTGTTGCTTGTGGCGTGATCGCGCTCGTAAGATGCCGGCAGGGACGCCGGCGCTACTTGGCGAAGGCTTTTCTTATTACTCTTGTGGCGGCTTCGGTCAATTTGTAGTTCCAGAGGTCTTCTTCTCTGACCCACGCGGTGTCGGTCACGTCGCTTGCTGGTTTGGCTTCTCCGCTGATTTTTTCGCAGAGATAATCCACGATTACGAAGTGATATTGAATATTGCCGGCTGCATCGCGGAAAATACGGTCGAAGACTTCGATTAACTCTCCAACGCGCACCTCGATTCCCGTTTCTTCGAGCAGCTCGCGGCGCACGCCTTCCTGGATGGACTCGCCCAGCTCTAGAGTTCCGCCGGGAATTGACCACTGATCTTTTAGCGGCTCGCTGCCGCGCTTAATCAAAAGCGCGCGGCCTTCGTGGATTACCACGCCGCCTACTCCGACCACCGGTGATGTGGGATATTCACGCTTCGGTGACAATTGTGTACGCTCCACTCGGCAAAGCTTGACAGGCGCGGTATATAATACGCCCCGTAGTTCTCGAAGCGACGCCGTAAGGAGGTAGTGGCCGTGGTCAGATGTCCCGAATGCGACGCTGAGATGGATCTGGACGAAGACGAAGTGGAAGAAGGTGAAATACTGAGTTGCCCGGAATGCGACGTGGAGCTCGAGGTGACGCAGGTGCACCCTGTGCACGTGATTCCTCTCACCGAAGACGATGAGGATGAAGAGGAAGAAGAAGCCGAGGGCGATGCGGAAGTGGCTGTGGAAGAACCGGGCGATTTAATCGAAGACGAGGCCGAGTAACTCCGCGCGGGCGGGCTTCCGGCATCTTTGCCCCTTCTCCGCTCATCTCAACAGGCGAAGCCCATCGGAGGGCAAGTGAAGCCACATACTCTCAGCTTAAGCGTGGTTGTCTGTCTGCTGCTTTTACTCACGCTGGCGATTCCGGCTTTCGCGCAGGATAAGCAGCAGGATAAGAAGAACGCGCAGTTGAAGACCGTTCACGGCACTGTGATGGACGGGAAGGATAATTTCCAGCCGTCTGCCGTGGTTTACCTGAAGAATCTCAAATCGCAAGCCATCAAAACCTACATTGCCGACGAAGCCGGAAAATATCGATTCAGCGGGCTCGATCCGAATGTGGATTATGAAATCCACGCGGAAAAAGGCGACATGATTTCCGGCAACCGCAATATCTCAAGCTTTGACTCGCGCAAGGACCTTGAGATGACACTCAAGGTGGATAAGAAAAGACCGGGAACTTAGAGTCTGCTGGATTTGTAGCGGCGGGCTATGCTTTCGTCCGCTCCACTACCTCCTGAATCAGATCCGCGATAGTAGAAGCGCCGCGCTCGCCTAGAACAATGGTGTAGTGCGTGGTGCCGGGAATCTTGTGATCCTCGAGTTGCGGGACGAGTTCGCGAATCTGGGCGGCTAGCGCATCTGGAAAGAGCGGCGGCTGGTCTGGGAGGAAGCCCTTTTCGGCGCGAATCAAAATCACCGGCACGCGAATCGCGCGCAGGCGCTCGGCCATTTCGTCGCGGCGGAAACCTTCCGCAAGATCCGCAACCACGCCGGCTTGGAACGCTTTGGGCTGCACGGGCGATTCGCCCGCGACTTCGTAATCCAGAAAGGCTTCTGCCCAGGGATTCCAATCGGCTGGGGGAAAGTGCGGTTTGGCGCGCCAGTATTCGCGATAGGCTTGGCGCGAGGGAAAAGTTTGCGTGAGTTGCGCGACGCGTTCTGCGAGAGCGGCGTTGAGTGATTCATTCGGGGCGGCGCCGCTGATGGATGGCAAATACCCACCGTCAATGAGGACGAGGGCGGAGACGAGCGCGGACTCTTGAGCGGCGAGAGCGGCGGCGACGAAACCTCCCATCGAGTGCCCTACGATGACGCTGGGGCCGAGATTCATCGCGCGCATCGCTGCGGCGACGTCGCGAGCGTGTTGGGTGAAGCCGTAGGGGCCTGCGGGTTTATCCGAATCGCCGCGGCCGCGAAGATCGAGGCCTAGCAGCGGAGATCGTCCGGCTAACCGCTCGGCGATGCCGATGAAATTGACGTAGGACGCTGTCAGTCCGTGAAGAGCGACGACGGGCGCGCCGCGTCCCGGCCAATACCCAAAGGCGAGTTCGATTCCGTCGCCCGCGACGCGGCCGCGGGCTTCGCGGGTTACGCGAATGGCCGCCGTTTGCTCGTTCTGCTGAGTCATCGCTATTCCGGAAACTGAATCGTCCCAGCCAGCACAGTTCTGCCAGACTCCGCCGGATTGTGCAAGCCGGGCGCGTAGGGCCGGCTTGCTTCACGTTTGTTAGAAGTCGAACTTCAGCGCGAACTGGATTACTCGCGGACCTGTTGTGGTGGCGACGATCGCGCCGACGTTGGCGCTGGCCAGAAGGTTTACCGGATTCGCGAAGCTTACGTTGTTGAACGCGTTGAAGAACTCGGTGCGAAATTCGAGTTTGCTGTGCTCGGTGACCGGGAAGAATTTTACGATGGAGATGTCCACATCCTGCTGGGCAGGTCCGCGCAGGATATTTCTGCCGGTATCGCCAAAGTCCACCGTCGCAGGGGCGAAGCAGGTGGTGTTGAAGTAGCCGTTCAGGCGGCTCTCGACGCTGCCGCTTAAATTGGGATTGCACCCCGGCGTTGCGGTGTTGAAGTCGGCGCGGGCTTGCACGAATGCGGTCGCGTTGGTGAGCACGGAGAACGGAGTGCCGCTCTGGATCGTGAAGATGCTGGCGAGTTCCCAGCCGTTGGCGGCCTGGCGGACGATTTTCGAGTCTCCTTGATAGAGTTTCGGGAGATCGTAAATGCCGCTGAAGACGAGGCGATGGCGGCGATCGAAATCGGAGCTGGCGCGGTTGTTGAGCACTACCTGATCGCCTGGCACGACGGTGACGTCGCTTGTCCCGGTCGGATCGCCGGAATAATCATCGAGCGAGTGGCTGTAGGTGTAGGCGGTGAGAAATTGCAGGCCGCGCGAGATGCGCTTGGTGAGCGTGGCTTGCAGCGAATTGTAATTGGAGTTGGACGAACTCTGCATTTCGTGCACGCCGAAGCCCTGCACCGCGAGCGAAGACAGACCGGGGCTGAGCAGTCCAGGCGCAGTAGCTACTGGAACGAGAGCCTGGTTCAGATCACGCAGGCGCAGGAGCTTGCGGCCTTGCGAGCCGACGTAACTCACATCGAGCATCCAGTTGCGCGCGAATTCATTCTGGAAGCCCAGGCTGTATTGCTGAACGTAAGGCGTCCGGAAGTTGTGAATGTCCAGAAAGAGGCCATTCGCCGAGACCGGTTGTACGCCGCCGGCGACCGCTGCCGGTAGAAATGCCGGAGGCCCGCCGAGCGGGAGGAATGGTCCGCCAAATTGGAGTGGAAAACTGCTGGGCGGCGGAACTTGCACGAAAGGATCCGCAATCGGCGTGGTGAAAGCCTGCGCCAGCGTGAAGTAGGGGAAATTGAGAATCTGGTTATTTGCGATGCGCGAATTCGGCCGGTCGTAATAAACGCCGTATCCGCCGCGCACCACGAATCGTCCGCCGCTCGAGAACGGCTGCCAGGCAAACCCGAGTCGCGGGGCGAAATTGTTCTTGTCCGGCGGCACCAGCGAGTCTCGGATCAGTGGAATTCCCGCGAGAGGAGCTTTTGCGTTGCCGGCTTGTACAAAACCGCCGGTGATGGCCACATTGTCGCCTGCGGGGAAGCCGGGGATCGGCGTGGTCTGAAGAAGATTCGGATCGAAGCCGACGTAGCGTCCTTGGGCTTCGGTGAACGGGCTGAAGTACTCGTAGCGCACGCCGAGGCTTAGAGTGAGGCGATCGGTAACGCGCCAGTCGTCGGCTACGAATCCTCCCAGATCATAGGACTTGAAGTCGCGATTGTTCACGCCCGAGCCCATGATCGTCAGTCCGGTGAGATCGAAGAAGCCACCGAGAAAATCCACGAAGGGATTGCCGGAGAAGCCGAGGAAGAAAATCTGGCCGCGGGTATAGAGATTGAAAGTCTCGGCGAGTTCGTGGTGCTTGTAATCCCCGCCGAACTTCAGGCTGTGGCGGCCTTTTTGCCAGCTGAGCGTGTCGCCCACGGTATAGGTGGGTTCGCCGGCGGAGTTTTCCGAAAAGGGCGAGGCGCCCAGATCGAAGTAATTCGCGACGGAGATTTCTGGCATGCCGGGAAACAAATTGCTGAGCGGCGATTCAATGCCCAACTGTGCCGAGCTGAACGGCTCTTGCGGCGCGGAGTGAGTGGTGATGGTGGCGTAGCCGAGGCGTAGATCATTCAGCAAATTGGGGCTGATCACGTGGGTGTCATTGATGGACAGCACGCGCTGATTGAAACCGACTTTGGCTCCGAAACCGGGGACCGGCAGAGCGTTCGCAAGGCCGAAGGAATTGAACAGCGCCTGCGTCTCGGGATTGTCGGCCCAGAAAAATTTCGCCGACAGACGGTTGGCGTTGGAAATTTTGAAATCCAGATTGGTGTTGAATTGATCTTCGCGGAAGCGCGAAATTCCCACGACAGGCACTGAGACCGGAGCGATCGATCCGGTGGGGTGAGGCGCGGACGGAAT
The DNA here is from genome assembly GCA_963831955.1 of uncultured Acidobacteriota bacterium. GTDB lineage: Bacteria > Acidobacteriota > Terriglobia > Acidiferrales > UBA7541 > Palsa-147. The sequence goes on from CAWHSG010000001.1 coordinate 840,834, forward strand.
CACGAGCGAGCCATTCGGCAGAGTGGCCTGCAACAGAAATTGCGCCGTGGGATCGATGGAGGTTAGGCCGAACGAGGAGGCCAGCGCGGCGAGCCCGGCGGCCGAACGGTCGTTGGTTAGATTTCCGGGAACAAAAACCGTGCCTACGGAGTTCTCGATCGAAGTTCCGTTTACTTCGCGCGTGCCCTGATAGGAAACGAAAAACCAGACGCGGTCTTTCAGCACTGGGCCGCCAATCGTTCCGCCAAATTGATTGCGCTTGTAGGGCGGCCGGTGCACACCCGCGCCATTCAAGAAGAACTCGTTGGCATCGAGGGCATCGTTGCGGAAGAACTCGTAGAGATTGCCGTGAAATTCATTGGTGCCGGATTTCGTAACCGCGGCAACCACGCTTCCGGCATTTCGTCCCTGCGAAGCGTCGTACAAGCTGGTTTGCACGATGAATTCCTGGAGAGAGTCCGTCGCAGGCACCGCGAGATTCGGAGTTGAGCCTGTGCCGATCGAACTCGCGTCTATCCCGTTGATAACCACCGCGTTCGAGAGCGTGCGCTGGCCGTTCACGTTGAAGGCCGTGTCGCCTCGGCCGAGATCGGAGGAATTCGAGATGGAGCTGGAAGTTCCGGCGGTGAGTGTTAGCAGTTGCTGAAAATTGCGGGTGGCCAGCGGCAGTTGGCGCAGCGTGTCACTCTCGACCACGTTGCCGCGCGCCGGTGTTTCGGTCTGCACCATGGGCGCTTCCACCGTGACAGTAACGGATTGCGAGCCGCCCTGCACGACCAGATTGGCGTTCACTTCGATATATTCGGTGATGCGCACTTCGACGCGCTCCACGATGAACGGTTTGAATCCTGGGGCGTCCACTTCCAGCTTGTAAACGCCAGGCGGAATCAGCGGAAAAACGTAGCGGCCTTCGGCGCCCGTGGAGGTGTCACGGTCTACACCCGCAGCGCTGGTCAATGTGACTTTCGCGCTGCTGACGACAGCGCCGCTCGGATCCTTCACCACGCCGCTAACTTGGCCGGTGGTAGGAGTTTGCCCGTAGGCACGGCCGGCGAGCAGCAAGCTCACTCCCAACAACATCGCGAGAATGGTGTTCCGTGATTTCATAGTTCCCTCCTCTACAAAATCAATTAACTGCGGCGATTCTTTTTCGTTGATCCGGCGGTGTAGAGCCGGACCAATTGATCGACGGCCTCTTCGTCACTGACGCCCAGGTGCCGCTTCGCTCCAAATAATTCCTCTACGAGAAAGTAAGTGAAAAAATGGAGGTAGATGGTGGTGTAAGCCAGTCCGGGATCGACGCTTGGGGGAAACGGAACTTTGGACCGCTGCATCATGGCTATCGAAAAAGTGCGCAGGCCTCCTGAAATTTCGCGGAAGCTGTGGATGAAATGCTTGTGGCGGAATTCGACCACGTCGATGTACATGAGCCGCCAGTAATCGAGGTTTTCGCGGACGATGCGGCCGATGGCCAGGGCCAATTTTTTCAGGGATTCGGGATCGACGGAGCGCATCAGCGGGACGAGCTGTTTCTGGCGGATCGATTCCATCTTGTGGCCGAGGTGATTGACGAGATCGATGAAGATGTCTTCTTTGGTGTCGTAATAGATGTAGAGCTTGCCCATGGACACGCCGGCCCTGGTGGCGATTTCGCGGACGGTGGTGCCATGGAAGCCCTTGCGGGTGAAGAGCTGTAGCGCGGCGCGCTCGATCTTGCGCTTGTTCTTCTCGAAGGTGCCGTGAAGAAGCTTGGGCATTTTCACCCTTGCCGTGCCGTTCGATTGTTGTTTAGTATTCCCCGAACCAAAGAGAGCGAGCGCTCGCTTTGATTGCGAAGAGATTTATCGCTGTCCCGCGGAGTTGTCAAGAGAAATTGCTTTGGATTTGCTCCGGATGATTACCGGAGATTCGCTGGACAGCGCCGCTGTAGGCGATGTATTCAGGACATAGGGAGGGACTCGTGAAGGGAAAAGTCGCAGTGATCACGGGGGCGGCGAGCGGCATCGGCTACGCTATTGCCAAATCGCTCGCGGCCGCCGGCGCGAATTTCGTGATCGCCGATCTCGATCCCGCCGCGGGCGAACGGGCGAAAATTGAATTGCAATCGTTGGGCGTGGAGGGCGAGTTCGTCGCGGCCGATGTTTCCAAGTCCAAGGACGTGCGGCGGCTGATCGAAGCGGCGGCGAATCGTTTTGGAAGGATCGATATCCTGGTCAACAACGCAGGATTGCAGCATATCTCTCCGGTGATCCTGTTCCCGGAAGAGCGCTGGGACTATCTGATCGGCGTGATGCTCACAGGAACATTTCTATGCTGCAAGCACGCGCTGCCGCACATGATCCGCCAAAAATGGGGCCGCGTGATCAATATCGCGTCGCTGCATGGCAAAGTTGCTTCGCCCTTCAAAGCTGCCTATATCGCCGCGAAGCACGGCGTGCTCGGACTCACCAAAGTGATCGCGCTAGAAGTTGCGGAGCACAACATCACCGCCAATGCGATTTGTCCGGCGTACGTGCGGACGCCGCTAGTCGATAAGCAGATTGATGAGCAGGCTCTGCGCCACCAGATTTCCCGGGATGAGGTGATACGCAAGATCATGACCGAGCCCGCCGCCATTCACCGGCTGCTCGAACCTGCGGAGGTCGCGTCGCTGGCGCTCTATCTTTGCAGCGACGACGCTGCTGGAATTACCGGCGCCGCGCTGGATATGGATCTGGGCTGGACCGCGCGGTAGAAATTCCGGACGAGAAGAAAATCGCGAAATGGAGAAATTGGTGCCGGCGGTGGGACTTGAACCCACGACCTAGGGATTATGAGACCCTCGCTCTACCCCTGAGCTACACCGGCGTACTTCAAAAATACCACGCTCTGAAGTCGGTGTGTAGTGGCGGCCCGGCATCGCGGGACTGGCATCTTCCGCGCTGGATGTCCATGGCCTATTAGGCACCCGCAAGTTCGTACTCACTTGTATCTGTGGCCCGTTGGGTCACAATGAAATCCCCTCCATATTTCAGCATTTGTAGCGCTGTTTTACTCCCTCTCGAACGATCGACGTTGCAGCGGTCCTTGGCCTTGATGCCGGCCGTGTGTGCGCGGTCCGGAGTGAGAGCTATGGTTTTGCTGAGTTACTTATCGCCCTCAGACAGCTTCATGCCGCATGGGTACTGCTATCTCTGGAATCCGGGGCTGGTTTGGCTGCATGTGATTTCCGACGGGCTGATTGCACTGGCCTATCTTTCGATACCGATCACGCTTCTGTATTTCGCGCGGAAGAAGCGCGGATTGCCATTTAATTGGATTTTCGTTTGCTTCGGGGTCTTCATCGTTGCTTGCGGCGGCACGCATATCATGGAAGTTTGGAATCTGTGGCACGCCAACTATTGGATCGCGGGAGCTCTGAAGGCGATTACGGCGGTGGCCTCCGTAATTACGGCTGTCCTTTTGGTGAGGCTCGTTCCTCAAGCTTTGGCTCTTCCGAGTCACAAAGATCTTGGCGTGGCCAACGATTTGCGAATTTCGCTGGCCGATCGCTTGTCGCTCGCGACCGCAGTCGCAAAGTTAGGGGTGTGGGAATGGGATCTGGTCGCCAAGAGGGCTGATTGGAACGCCCCTATGTTTGAGATCTACGGCCTCGAACCAGTTAATCCCGTGCGCTATGAAAAATGGGCTGCATCGATTCATCCGGAAGACTGGCCGGGGGTCGAAGCCAGATTGCAGAAGCTGGTCCGCGAAAAAAGCGAGGGCGGTCAGGAATTCCGCATTCGCCGGCCGGACGGCGCGGTGCGAGATATCTCCGCGGTGGAGAAGGTGTTTGTGGATTCGCGCGGCGAGCCCGCACGCATGATCGGCGTGAACTTGGATATCACCGAGCGCAAGCGCGCCGAGGAAGCTCTCCGGACGAGCGAGGAACAGTTCCGCCACTTAGCGGAGACCATTCGCGAGGTATTTTTTATCCAGACTCCCGATCCGATTCGGGTGGCGTACATCAGTCCGGCTTACGACGAAATTTGGGGAAGGCCGCGGCAGGAACTCTACGATCGGCCCGCGCTATGGATTGAGTCGGTGGTTGCCGAGGACCGCAAAGTTGCGAGCCGGGCGTTTGCGGAGTGCATGCAGGGGCTGCCCACGGACGTCGAATACCGGGTGGCGCGGCCGGACGATTCGATTCGTTGGATTCACGCGCGCAGCTTTCCGGTTTTTGATTCGAAAGGAAAGTTTATACGCGTTGTGGGGATCGCCGAAGACGTTACCGAGCGGCGGCGCGTGCTGCTCGAACTGCGAGCCGCGCGCGAATCTGCGGAAGCGGCGAGCCGGGTGAAGGGTGAGTTTCTGGCCAACATGAGCCATGAATTGCGCACGCCGCTGAACGGGATCATGGGCATGACCGAGCTGGCCTTGGACACCGATTTGAGTTCGGAGCAGCGCGAATATCTGAGCATGGTGAAAACTTCCTCGGATTCGTTGCTGACGGTGATTAACGACATCCTCGATTTCTCGAAGATCGAAGCGGGCAAGCTCGATTTCGAGTCCAACGAGTTCAATATCCGCAGCGGCATTGAAGCGACCATGAAGGCTCTGGCCATTCGCGCCCATGAGAATAAGATCGAACTGAATTGCCGCGTGCGCCCCGAAGTGCCGGGAGTGCTGATGGGCGATCCGAGCCGGCTTCGGCAGATCATGGTCAATCTGATTGGCAACGCGATCAAATTCACGGAGCGCGGTGAGGTTACGCTCGACGTGCAGGAGGAATCGGCCGAAGCCGGCAGCGTGCTGTTGCACTTTTCCGTGGCGGATTCGGGTATTGGCATCCCACTCGAAAAACAGGCGACGATTTTCGACGCGTTTACGCAGGCGGACGGTTCGACTGCGCGCCGTTACGGCGGATCGGGGCTGGGGCTGACGATTAGCCGGCGATTGGTGGAGTTGTTTGGCGGGCGGCTGTGGCTGGAGAGTGCTCCTGGACGTGGCAGCACTTTTCACTTTACGGCGCGTTTCGCAGTTCCTGCGGATTCCGGCGAGCTGCGGCCTTTGCAGGCGGTAATTCCGCAAGGCGTGCCGGTGCTGGTAGTAGACGACAATGCTACGAATCGCCTGATTCTGGAAGAAATGCTGAGTGGCTGGGGCATGAATTCCACGCTCGTCGGCGATGCCACGGATGCTCTCGAACAGATCAAGCGCGCCGCGGACGCAGGACGCCCATTCCGAGTGCTGTTAGCGGACGCGGGGATGCCGGAGACGGATGGATTCACGCTGGTGGAGCAGATCACGAAACATGGGAGATTGGCGGCGGAGAAGATAGTGATGATGATTTCCGTGGGCCACCGCGGCGATGCCGGTCGCTCAGGCGCGTTGGGAGTGGCTGCTTATCTGACCAAGCCCGTGGGCCAGGCGGAGCTGCTGGAAGCGATTCTTCGCGTGTTGGACGGTTCATCGCGGCCAGGCGCGACGGGCGCGCTCGCCACGCACTCGTTGCAAGAGAGCAAGTGAAGGCAGCACTGCCGCTGAGCCCTCACGCGATCCAGGCGCGTTGTGCAAAGAATCCCAAGCAAACTTATGCGCTGAGGGCCCGGGTTCTATTAGTACTAACGTACTGTTGACCTTGTCGATTTCCGCTCCTAACCTGCACGCTGACAACTGAATAGAGGCACTGGCTCGGCCAGATAGGGTACGTGTGTACCGTTACGACACACGTGTGTGCGATTTCTCCCTTGACGGCAACCCACGTCTCATAAGCTCCTCCGCGTAGTTTCCCTGTAACTCGGAGGAGTCGATGAGTAAGTCGTTAGTGGTCGCGGTGTTTGCCCTGGTGGTTCTCACAGGGGCAATGAGTCTCAAGGCGGTTAACACGCCGGGACCGATGCCTCCCTCACCATGGTTCGCCGTGAACACGCCCGGACCGATGCCACCTTCCCCTTGGGTGGTAAATACGCCGGGCCCCATGCCGCCGTCACCCTGGTAATGGGTTAGGCGAAAGCGGCTAAACGCGGGACAGAGCCAGGCTTCGCATTCGTCAGTCATTTGAATGCTGAGCCGGATCGATTACGCGATTTGGATAGTGGGCTTCCTTGTAGAAGTCGGTGCGGTGGTGTGCTTCCTCGTTTACAGAAACTTTCTGCGGTATATCTTCCTTAGTGTCTATCTTTTAGCCGCAACTTTGGTGACAGTAGGCCAGTATCTTTGCATCAAAAAGTTCGGCTGGTCCTCGGTCGAATATTGGTATTACTATTACTACTCCGAGAGCCTGCTGACCATCTTGCTGTTTTTCGTCATCATCCAGTTCTACGATCGCGTGTTCGAGGAGTTGCAAGCCAGCCGGTACGTACGGCGCGGAGCGATCGTGCTCATCGGAGCTACGGCCCTGTTCTCGTATCTGGTGATTCGCGCCAATCAGGGCCACTTGATGAGCCGGTTCGTGGTCGAATTGGGACAGAATCTATATTTTGTGGGGGTCGTGCTTACGTATTTATTGTGGGGCGCGATTCTGAAATTGCGCGAGACGCGCACGCGATTGATTCAATTGGTGCTGGCTCTGGGCGTTTATTTCAGCGCCACCGCTGCCGCCTACGCCCTGCGTAATCTCTTTCCTTCGCTCCAGCCGGCCGTGCTTCGTTGGGTGCCACCGATTGTCGGGGTGTGGCTGCCGGCGGCCTGGGCTTTCACAATGATGAAGGTCTCAGAGGACGCGCACCTGGTGACTTCTCACCTGTTGGCGAGGGCACGATGATTATTCCGGTCCTCATTTGCGTTATTTCGATTGCGCTGATGCTGCAGTTCTTTGTGTCCTACTGCCGCTCGGTGATCGCGGCGGGGAGGAAGACGGAACTCTCGCCGCAGGTGCGCGAGATTGCCGGTATTCACGACGACAAGCTGGACCAAGAGGAATTCGTGCGCTTGGTGCAGCTGTTGAGGCTTTGCCCCGGAAGCGGGGACGATGGCGGCGAGATTCGCGCTGTGGGCGTTTACTACTCGATGCTTTATGCGCTGCGCGGAATGTTTCGGCCGATGCTGCCGCGCATCGCGCGTTGGGCGGAGGCGGAGCGCGAGAGTTGTTCGTATTTTGCGGCGGTGGCGCTGGATCGCCGCATTACGTACAGCCGCGAGCTGCTGGCGCAGCATATGTCCGGGCATATCTGATCGAAGATTTGAACTGTACCGCTGACGTCCCGCCGGCTCTTACGACCGCAATCCCACCACAGGCATTCATTACGGCCGGACCTCCCAGACCAATCTGCTCTCTGGTTTGCTAGTCGCGCCGTTCGTGATTACGGATGTCGCTGGAATTTGTGTTCGTAAGAGCCGGCGGGACGCCAGCGCTACAAAGGCCTGCCGCATGATGCACATGTTCGGGCTGCGGTGTAAAATTTGGATGATTCCTGCTCGTCGGCGTTACACGGTGAAAACGAAGCTACATCTCGACATTCTCCATGCTGTTCGCGATTACCGGATGATTGTCGCCGGGGACCGCGTCGGCGTCGCCGTGTCCGGTGGGGCGGATTCTGTGGCGCTGCTGCGGCTTTTTGAGGATTTGCGGGCGGAGCTGGGAATTTCGCTTTTTGTGGCGCACCTGAATCATGGATTGAGAGGCGCGGAGGCGGACGGGGACGAGGGCTTCGTTGCCGGGCTCGCGCGTGAGTTGGACGTGCCGTTGATGGCGGCGCGGGAAGATGTGGCGGAGCTGGCGCGGCGCCATCATTGGAATTTGGAGGATGCCGGGCGGCGGACGCGCTACGGATTCTTTGAGCAGCTCGTTCGCGATGGGCGATGCACGAAAGTCGCGGTGGCGCACACGGCGGACGATCAAGCGGAGACATTGCTGGCGCGAATAATTCGCGGTACGGGATCGCGCGGGCTCGTGGGTATCCATGCGGTGCGCGGCGCAGTGATCCGGCCGTTGCTGGAGGTGCGTCGCGAAGAACTGCGCGCGTATTTGCGCGCGAAAGGGCAGGCGTGGCGCGAGGACGCGAGCAACGAGGACACCACTCGACTGCGCGCGCGGGTGCGGCACCAACTGCTGCCGGTGCTGGAGCGCGATTTTGCTGCGGCGATTGTCGAGCGGCTTGGGAATCTCGCGAAGCTGCAGAGCAGCGAGGAAGAATTCTGGAACGCGCTAGTAGATGAACGGCTGGCGGCGCTCGATCGAGAATCGGGCGGCGCAATTTCGATTGGCGTGGAAGAGCTATTGGCGCCGTTGCCACAGCTCGCCGGCCGGCGCGATACTTCGCTGGCGTTTTCGCGGCGCATGATCCTCGCGTTGCTACGCCGGGCGGCAGGCGGCGAATCGGAATTTGACGCAGCGCATGTCGAGCAAGTGCTGCATCTCGCCAGCAAATCGCAGAGCGGGCGGCGAATTGAGTTGCCACATGGGGTGATCGTGGCTCGCGTATTCGACCAGTTGGAGTTTGTGCCGTGCCAAGCGGCGGGTACGAAAGCAGACGGTCGAACAACCCGATCCGCTGCGCAGCCATACGAATACAAAATCGCTCTTCCCGAAGCGGGGGCGGCGTCGATTGAGGTTCCAGAACTGCGGGCACGTTTCTATTTGAAAGCCATTGACTGGCCTAGTACACCGCGCGACACTAAACAGGGGACGGAAGCTCTGGATGCCGACCGTCTCACCCCTCCGCTCGTGCTCAGGAATTGGCGTCCGGGGGACTCTTGCCAATTACCTGGAAAGCGCCAGGCGCGGAAGTTGAAGGAGATGTTCGCCGAGGGGCGAATCAGCCTGCGCGACCGGAAGAATTGGCCGGTGCTGACTAGTACCGGACGAGTCGCTTGGGTGCGCGGTTGGCCGCCGGCGGCTGATTTTTCAGCTAGCAAGGCGACGCGCCGCGGCATTCTGGTGCGGTTCGAGGAGCTGTAACGGAAACGCTTGATTCGCGGCGGCTTGGCTTGGGCTCTTTCTGGCCGTTCCGGCATCTAATCATATAGAGTTGTTGCGGGTTTCTTGGGACATGTAGTGGGGGAAAGGACGAGGTAGGCCTGTGAATTCTACTGTTCGGACAATTTTATTCTGGCTGGTCATGATCGTGTTGGCTGTCGTGCTCTGGCATATGGCATCTTCCGGAGGACAGACGGCGCACGAAGACGAGCCCAGCTACACGACCTTTCTCGCGCAAATTCAGTCGGGCAACATCAAGGAAGTCACCATCGCGCTCTCGCAGAACAGCGCGGAAATTTCCGGCGTGTATCGCGAAAATGCCACCAAGTTCCGCAATGTGACTGTTGCTAATTCATCGATCCCCGACATCACCAAGGCGCTGCAAGATAAGGGCGTCCTCATCAACATCAAGGAAGTGAAGAACAACGACTGGATCGCGTTTGTGGTGAATTTTGCTCCGCTCATACTGATCGTCGGCTTCTGGATTTTTATGATGAAGCAGATGCAGGCGGGTGGGAACAAGGCGCTGAGCTTCGGGAAATCGCGGGCGCGCTTGCTTACGGCGCAGCAGAAGAAGGCTACTTTTAAGGATGTTGCTGGGATTGACGAGGCTAAGGAAGAGCTTTACGAGATCATCGATTTCCTGAAGGACCCGCAGAAATTCCAGAAATTGGGCGGCAGGATTCCGAAGGGCGTGCTGCTGGTTGGGCCTCCGGGAACCGGCAAGACTTTGCTCGCTCGGGCGATTGCCGGCGAGGCGAATGTGCCTTTCTTCTCGATTTCGGGTTCAGATTTCGTCGAGATGTTCGTCGGCGTGGGCGCGAGCCGGGTGCGCGATCTATTTGAGCAAGGCAAGAAGAATGCTCCTTGCATCATTTTCATTGATGAAATTGACGCGGTCGGGCGCCATCGCGGGGCTGGACTTGGCGGCGGGCACGATGAGCGCGAGCAGACTTTGAATGCATTGCTCGTGGAGATGGACGGTTTCGAATCCAATGAAGGCGTGATCCTGATCGCTGCGACGAACCGGCCGGACGTGTTGGATCCGGCGTTGTTGCGGCCGGGCCGCTTCGATCGCCGCGTGGTTGTACCTCGGCCGGACGTTAAGGGCCGCGAGGAAATCCTCCGCGTGCATACTCGCAAAGTGCCGATATCGGACGATGTGGATTTGTCGGTGATCGCGCGCGGCACTCCGGGATTCTCGGGCGCCGATCTCGCCAACCTGGTGAACGAATCCGCCTTGTGGGCGGCGCGGCAGAACCGCAAGACAGTGGCCATGGTGGACTTTGAGATGTCGAAGGATAAAGTCCTGATGGGCGTCGAGCGGCGTTCGATGATTCTCTCCGAAGAGGAGAAGAAGAATACGGCGTTCCACGAGGCCGGCCACGCGCTCGTCGCGGCGATGACTCCGGGCGCCGATCCGCTGCACAAAGTTACGATTATTCCCCGCGGCATGGCGCTGGGCGTCACCATGCAGTTGCCGATCGATGATAAGCATACCTACACGAAGGAATTTCTCGAGTCGCAGCTTGCCGTGTTGATGGGCGGGCGCGCGGCCGAGGAAATGTTCCTGCAGCATCTCACCACCGGCGCCGGAAACGATATCGAGCGCGCTACCGACATCGCGCGGCAGATGGTTTGCGAGTGGGGCATGAGCACTCTGGGCCCGCTGACGTTTGGCAAAAAGGAAGAAGCGATCTTTCTGGGCCGCGAAATCGCGCAGCATCGCGATTATTCGGAAGACACGGCAATTCGGATTGATAAAGAAGTGCACTCGATCGTCACCAGCGGCTACGAACGCGCGCGCCACATTCTCGATACCAACCGCGGCGCGCTCGAGCGCGTAGCACAAGCGTTGCTTGATCGCGAAGTTCTCGATGCGATCGAATTGAGGCTCTTGATCGAAGACAAGCCGCTGCCGGAGAAGCCAAAAGCTTCGCCGCCGGCTCCGCCAGTCCCAAGCCGGGAGCCATCGCTAACGCTGCGTCCCGAGCCGCGGCCGATGCCGGGCCTCGCGAAAGGCGAGAAGCCCGCAACAGCGTAAATTTGTAACTTCATCTCCGCAGGGTAAAGAGGCAGGCGCGCAAGCGCCTGCCTTTTGTTTTTCGTAGGGCCCGTGCTTCACGCCGGGCCTCTTCATGCACGATCACGCAACTTCCGTACATCGAGCCATCCAAACTTTAGGCGTACGGCGGAATAGCAGAGATTCTGAGTCCGCGGCGATTTGCAGAGTTTGTTGGCTTTGGTAGCCGTAAGATGCCGCCCTGAAGGGCGCCGCTACGAGAGCCGAGTGCGACCTAAGCTACTCCCAGCGGAAAATTTTGGCTGAGAACGCGGTGCAAATTGCGAAGACCAAAATCAAGGCTGCTACATCGCCGAGGTGCGCGGACCACGCGTCTCCATTCCAAATGCCCTCAAGCAGGAACACCGCGTAAGTGAGCGGCAGCACGCGTGCGATCGCGTGGAGCACTGGCGGAAACGCGGCGATGGGCACGAACAGGCCTGAGAAGCCTAGCATTGGGTAGAGGATTACCGCGCCGATGGGTTGCGCGAAGCGGGCGGTGGGAACGATGCTGGCGATTACGAAGCCGATCGAGAGGATGCTCCAGGTGCTGATCAGCAGCGCGATCGTAAAGCTGAATAATGGCGCGTGCACGCCGGCCGGGTAATAGCGCTTGCCGGCAACCACCAGCAGAGCGAGCGTGGCAGCCGTGAGTAGCAACTTGACGAGCACGTGGGCCGTCAGGATTGTCTGCGGGCGAAGCGGAGTGGCGCGCAGCCGCTTGAGGATGCCGCCTTCGCGGTAAATCGAAATGATGGTGACCAGCGACAACACGGCGCTTATGGTGATGAAAAGCGATGCGAGAACCGGCAGGCCTGAGTGAATAAACTCGCTGTTCGCGGGAGAGGATGCAGCTTTTCCATTGCCGAAGATTCGACCCAGTACGATGAATATCAAGACTGGGAACAAGATCGTGCCGATGGCGCCGAGCGGCTCGCGCATGAAGATCTTCAGCTCGATCCAGGTCAGTTTCCAGAGGCCGCGTAGCATCATTTATGAAGTCCAGTCGGCGAAATCTAATCGCGAATCGAATGTCCGGTTAATTTCAGAAAGACATCTTCGAGATTGGGAACGATGGTGCGAAAGTCGGTGACTCGGATGCGATTCTCCGACAAACAATGAATCACTTCGCTCACGAGATCTTCGCCTTGACCGCGAATCGTGTAACGCGAGTCTTTGCGGGTTACCGATTCGACTCGCGGGATGGTTCGAAAACGCTCTTCGGCATTGGGGTCGTCTGTGACGAGGACGACCGATCGTTCCGGGCAGTGGCGGCTGACGAGGCGCTCGGGCGTGTCGATATCGATGATGCGGCCGTGCTCGATGATGGCCACACGGTCGCAAAGGCGCTCGGCTTCCTCCATCAGATGAGTGGTTAGAAACACAGTCTTGCCGCGCTCGCGGATGCCGCGCACCAAATCCCATATCGCCCGACGGGCCTGCGGGTCGAGGCCGGTGGTCAGCTCATCGAGAAAGACGACTTCCGGATCGTTGATCAGCGCGAGGGCGATGAACAGGCGCTGTTTCTGGCCTCCGGAGAGGTTCATGAACCAGGCGTTGCGCTTGTCGGCCAGGCCGAGTTGCTCGAGCAGGCGTTCGCCATCCACCGTTTTCTTGCGGTAAAGGGACGCCCAAAGATCCACCGCCTCCCATACTTTGATCCGTTTCTGCAATTGCGCCTGCTGCAACTGCACGCCGATGCGCTCCTGCAATTTATAAACATCGCGGAAAGGATCGAGGCCTAAAACGGAGATCGTGCCGCGATCGCGGGTGCGCAACCCCTCGATGCATTCCATCGTGGTGGTTTTTCCGGCACCGTTCGGGCCAATCAGGCCGAAGATCTCGCCGTCGTTGACCTCGAAAGAAACTTCATCGACTGCAACGGTTGAACCGTAGGTTTTTCGGATGCCGGAAACTTGAATGACGGGATGGGTGACCTTTCGGCTGCTCATCGTTGGCAAGATCGGAGGTTGAACCGGACCAACAGTTTATATCACGGACCTGTGTTAAGTCCTGTTTAACCGGACCGTACAGATGCCCAGGCTTCTCGTATTTCCGCAGAAGGAGGGATATGCGCGCGCACTGCCTTTAGGCGTAAAATACTGCTATGGCGAACAAAGCGGATGGCACAATCCAAGTTGAATGTCCCTGCTGCCATGCGAAGCTAAACGTCGATCGCGAGATTGGTGTGGTGCTCTCGCACGAGGCGTCGGTGCGGCCACCTTCGATCGATTTCGACGATACGGCGCGATTGCTGCGCGAGCAGGCCGAACGCGTCGAAGAGAAATTCCGGCTTTCGGTGGAAGCGGAGAAGTCGAAGGAAGACGTCCTGGCGCGCAAATTTGCCGAGGGATTGAAGAAGGCGAAAGACAAGCCCATCGAAAAGCCGCTGCGCGACTTTGATCTCGATTGAACTCTCCGCGCTCAGCGTTCCGCGCACGCCCGTAGCCGGGTGGCTTTACAGCTTGCCGAAAAAATCCGAACCGCTGTCATCCCGAATCCCCTTTAGGGGTGAGGGATCTGCATTTCGCTTTTGCCTTCGTAGGGGCCGGGGTTCACCACCGGCCCGGTTCGGTTGTGGATTTTTCCCCTTTGACTTTTCGGTCGTAGGGGCACTCGCTTGCTAAATCACATCTTTCTCGCCGCCCTCGCGATTTTTCTCTGCGCCTCGCCGCTTCCAGCGCAAACAAGCCACAAGCCGAAGCCGCCGAAGCCTGAGCAGCTCGACGCAAATATTTCCTTCGAGCGCGATAAGGATTCGGGAGAACTGCGCCTCTGGCAACCCGGCGTTCCCGGCGGGGAATCGACGCCCGCTGGAGTGCCGAACGCGCCTCATGCGCTGCGCGTGAGCGTTAATCTCGTCCCCGTGAATTGCAATGTGTTTGCCGCGGACGGCAGCTCGGTCACCGGACTCGCGCGCGAAGATTTTCGTTTGTTCGAAGATGGCATCGAGCAACGCATCGCGTATTTCGACGCCGGGAATGATCCCGCAAGCGTGGCGCTGGTGATTGACGCAAGTCCCAGCGTGCTTCCGGATGCGAGTGCGGTACACGACGCGGCGCGCGGCATCGCCGATGCGCTTGCGCCGCGCGATGAAGTGGCGGTGGTGGAATTCTCGGCGCACTCTTACGTGCTTGCGCCATTTTCGCGCGACCGTGCCGAACTCGATAGCGCTATCGCGCGTGTCAATGTGAAGGAGCTCTTCGGCGACAAAGGCGGCTCAAACATTTACGAGACGGTCTATCTCGTTGCGCAAAAACTCTTTCGCGGCCGGACGGGCCGCAAGGCGATCCTGTTGCTCACTGACGGCGAGGATAATGGCCTGGGGTTGACGCTGGCGTCCACCGGCGGGGGGAAAGACCGGGGCGCGTTCGGCTGGAATCTCACGTTCGACGACGTGGTGCGCGGGCTGGCGAGCGAGGGGGTGGAAGTTTATGCCGTTTCGACGCAGCATCGTCCGAACGTGCTGACCGATGATTGGCTTGCCGCGCATTCGGGCGGCACGCTGCTGACCGAGCAGGCGCGCAATCTGGGCATTCCGGCTTACACTCTTTTCCTCGCGGAACTGGTGCGCCGCGCCGGAGGCGGACTTTATTTTCTGCGGCAATCCGCCAGCGGCCGCGATGCTTTCGAGAAGATTGCGGGAAATATTCGCACGCAATACACGCTAGGCTTTTATCCAGCGGGCGAGAAAGCCGCAACACCGGGCTGGCACTCGTTGCAGGTAGAATCGACGCGAGACGCAAAGTTGCGCATCGTAAATCGCGCGGCCTATTACGTGCCCGGCGGTACGCAGAGATAAATTCAGGAAAGTATCGGTGGCAGGCAGAAAAAAATTCCGGCTGCGTCTTCCCTCGCGGACGTTCGAGCTTGGCGAGCGCACGCTCGTCATGGGCGTGCTAAATGTAACGCCAGATAGCTTTTCGGATGGCGGCAAATTCATCGATTCGAAATCGGCAATCGAAGCAGCGCTCGCTATGGAAGCTGGCGGCGCGGACATTCTCGATATCGGTGGAGAATCCACGCGTCCGGGCTCTGAGGGTACTTCAGCCGAAGAAGAATTGGGCCGCATTCTGCCGGTGCTCGAAGCGCTTCCGGGCCTTCTAAAAATCCCCATTTCGATTGATACGCGGAAAGCGGTGGTCGCCGAGGCGGCCATTGCCGCTGGCGCAAAGATGGTCAACGACGTGACCGGGCTGCGCGCCGATCCGGAAATTGCGGCGGTCGCGAGACGCCATCGCGTCCCGCTGATCCTGATGCATATGCGCGGCGAGCCTGGCACGATGCAGAAGCAGCCTTTCGCGCGCAACGCCGTCCTCGATGTGCTCAGTGGGCTAAGGCGATCCATCGCCATCGCGCGGCGCGCGGGCGTGCCGAAATCACAAATCATCGTCGATCCGGGAATCGGGTTTGGCAAAAGCTTCGATCAAAACTACGAATTGATCGCGCGGCTGCCCGAAATCGCGCGGCTCGGCTTCCCCGTCTTGATCGGCACATCGCGAAAAGGGTTTCTCGGCAAAACGCTGGACGGCAAGCCTCCCGAGGAACGTATCTGGGGCACGGCGGCCACTGTCGCAGCGAGCATACTGGCAGGCGCGCACATTGTCCGCGTTCATGACGTCGACGAGATGGTGCAAGTAGCCCGCGTCACCGATAAAGTTTTAGCGGCCGCGCGATAGTCAAACGTAGCGGCGCCCTTTAGGGTGGCATCCGCTGTACAAACATACGGGCACGCACACCACTCAGCGCAATTGACGCGCACCGTACGTCTCTGAATCTGATTGATCTATGGCTGTGTGCCACGTGGTAGGCATCGCGTGCATTCGGATGCCACCCTAAAGGGCGCCGCTACGAATTCCGCGCAAGACGGCCTTCTCGCTTATAATTTGCGGCGAGGGATATTTTCCATGCGAAGATTGCCGATCCGTCTGCTGCCGTTTTTTCTGTGTACTCTTGCTCTGTGCGCGATTTCCACTGGGGCGCAGCTTCCGCCGGTGAAACCGGCTCCCTTGCAGCCGCCGGCTGGCGAGAATGCCTGCTCGGTGCAATCGGCTTGCGCGGATTTGGCGCCGGGGATGATTCGCAGCGCGGAGGGGCCCTCGCCGCTGGAGGAGAATCTGCGCCATTTGACCGACGAAATCGGCGGGCGCGTGAGCGGCTCGGCGGCGGCGGAGAAGGCCGCGGGCTGGGGCGTCGAAGCATTTCGGCACGCGGGCGTGGACGAAGTGCACACCGAAAAATTCACCATGCCGGTGGGCTGGGCCGAGGGGAAGACGCACATCGAGATTCTTTCTCCCGTAGCGTTTCCGGTGCGGGCGGTCTCGATCGGCTGGTCGCCCGCGACGTCTGACGGCGGAATCACCGCCGATGTAGTGGACGTGGGCAGCGGCGACGAAGCTGGATTCGCGAAGGCCGGGGCTGCGGCGAAAGGCGCGATCCTCCTGGTACACCAAAATCTGCTGGTCACCTGGGACGACCTATTCGACGAATACGTTCGCGCCGGCGGGATCATTGACCGCGCGGTGAGTTCGGGCGCCGCGGCGATTTTCTGGATGTCCACGCGGCCGAATCTGCTTCTCTATCGCCATAATAATTCGGTGAATGGCGAACTCGAAAAGTTGGCGCAGGCTGTTTTGGCGCGCGAAGATGCCGAGCGCATTGCCCGCTTTCTGGCCCACAACGTAAGAGTGCAAGTGCATCTCGACATGCCCAATAAAATTACCGGGCCGGTGGAATCGGAAAATGTGGTGGCGGAAATTCGCGGTCGCGAAAAGCCCAACGAGTTCGTGCTGCTCGGTGCGCATCTGGATTCCTGGGAGTTGGGAACCGGCGCGCTCGACGACGGCTGCAATGCGGCGATGGTGATCGATGCCGCGCGAGTGATTCACGCCTCGGGAACCATTCCGCGGCGCTCGATCCGCTTCGTGCTTTTCACTGGAGAAGAACAGGGCATGCTCGGCTCGGCGGCTTACGCCCGCGCGCATCGCGGCGAACTCGATGATATGGACGCGGCGATAATTTTCGATTCGGGCGTCGGACGCGTCACCGGCTATTCGCTCAGCGGGCGCAAGGATGTTGCCGACGCCGTGAAGCAAGCAATCGAGCCAACGAAATCGCTCAATGCCAACGAGATCACCTTCGACGCCGAAATCGGCACGGACAATTTCGATTTTCTGCTCGAGGGCGTTCCGACGCTGGTCGCCAATCAGGACCCGGCAAATTACATGCTGAACTATCACGCCGCGTCGGACACCTTCGACAAAGTGGACATCGCCGAACTGAAAAAGCATGTAGCTCTGGCCGCAATCGCCGCCTTTGGAATTGCCGATTTGCCGCAACGCCTGGGCAAGCGTCAATCGCGCGCCGAAATTGAAACGCTGATGAAAGAAACCGGCATGGATCAGCAAATGAAGCAGATGGAATTTCAAGAGCTGTGGGAAAACGGGACGCGAGGCCGCGAGCGCTAGCGAACAAAGTCGTCGCGGTTTTCTTTCTGCAGCGCTAGGAACGAACTTTTATTGTCATCGGCAGGCCGCCTTTGGCGCGCAGCGTGACCAGCGGCTCAGGCACAACCGAATTTCCTTCGGACTCGGTGAATCGGAATTTTTGCGCTAGCGTCGCCGCTACCAAAGCCGCTTCCATCAACGCGAAGATTTGACCGATGCAGCGCCGCGGGCCGCCGCCGAAGGGGAAATAGGCGTAGGGATGCAGGCGGCTTTCCAGGCCATCGAGCCAGCGCTCGGGGCGAAATTCTTCAGGGGCGTCGAAGAGCCGCGGGTCGCGATGCACGATCCATTGAGACATGATCACCGTGGTATTCACCGGAAAATGGTAGCCGGCAAGATCGAAAGGCTCGACCGATGTGCGCTGCAGCACGTAGGCCGCGGGATAGAGCCGCAACACTTCGTGGGCTACCGCATCGAGATAAGGCATGCGCGGCAAATCTTCCGGAGTGGGCGCGCGTCCGCCCAGCACGTTATACAATTCTTCGGTAAGCCGCGCTTCGACTTGCGGATGATGCGCGAGCAGATGCCAGAGCCAGCCGAGAGTGACCGCGGTAGTTTCGTGTCCGGCGATGAAAAGCGTCATCACTTCATCGCGAAGCTGCTTGGCGGTCATGCGGCTGCCGTCTTCGTCCATGGCATTCATCAGCAGCGAGAGAACGTCGCGGCCTTCAGGCTCCCCGGCATCGCGGCGCCGGCGGCGCTCTTCGATAATTCCATAAACCAGTGAGTCGAGAAACTGGTAGGCGCGCTCGGCGCGGAGATTCGCAGGCGTGGGCCAGTGCATGGGAATTTTTAGCGGCGAGCGCAAACGGCCGAGCTGATAGCGCATCAGCAGAGTGACGGCCGGGCCCACGCGCTTTGCTTCCTCGGTAAATTCAATTCCAAAAAGTGTTTTGACGGCGATGATCAGCGTCAGCGCCATCATTTCTTCTGCCATGTCGCGCGTTTCGCCGTCGCGCCAGTCGCGTGTGTGCGCCGCCGCTTGCTCCACCATCACTTGCGCATATTCGCCGATGCGCTGGCGGTGAAATGCCGGTTGCGCGAGACGCCGCTGGCGCCGCCACAACTCGCCTTCGCTGGTCAGCAATCCCTGGCCGAGCAGGCGGCGCGATGCGTCTTTGAGGCCCGGGCCTTTATCGAATTTCTGCGGCTGGCGGACGATGAGATCCTCGATCCATTCGGGTGAGCTGACCAGAATGCGGCTTTGCATTAGCAGCGGAATGTGCGCGATGTCGCCATATTCGCGGGCCACGCGGGTGAGCATGCCGAGCACGTCGCGGCGCAGTGAGAGTGCCGAGCCGAGAACGGGCAGGCCTTTCGGGCCGGGCGGCAATGCGCCGTTGGCTGGAATTGGGATTGCCGGAGTCGCTCGCGTGGAAGCCATCGTGTGCGCAGTTGGAAGAAATCTGCCGCGTTCAAGTTTAGCGCAGGAACGGGCGGCCAAGTAGCGCCGGCGTCTCTGCCGGCATCCTGCGAGCAAAAAACCCGCCACAATCCGAAATCACGCGCGGACCACCGAAACTAAACCGTCGGCTTTTTTGACGCTATGCTCCGGCGGCTATCCGTGCCTTCACCGAAGTTCGCGATCGTAAGATGCCGGCAGAGACGCCGGCGCTACTTGGCCGCAAAACTTGATAGTGCTCTCGAGCAAGATTCTTATTTCTGATCGTAGGCCTGCTGCAGCCGCTTTATATCGAGCTTGTCCATCTTCATGATTTCCTTCATCACGCGATTCGTTTTTTCGGCATCCTTGTCTTCCAAAATATGGCTCAGAACCGTCGGGACCACTTGCCACGACAAGCCATACTTATCTTTCAGCCAGCCGCAGCGGCTTTTTTCGCCGCCGGCCGAGAGCTTCTCCCACATTTCATCTACTTCCTGTTGCGTCTGGCAATTCACTACCAGAGATATGGCCTCGGTGAATTTGAAGCTTGGGCCGCCGTTCAACGCCATGAAATTTTGTCCGTCGAGTTGAAAGTTCACTACTAAAACGGATCCTTTTGCGCGGGGAGCTTCGTCGCCGTAGTGGCTAATGCCCAAGATTTTCGAGTTTTTGAAAATGGAAATATAAAAATTCGCGGCTTCTTTGGCTTGATTGTCGAACCATAGGAACGTCGTGATTTTTTGCATTTGGATCTCCTGTTAATTTTCGGTCTCGCTACTAGGGCCGAACTGCGGGAGGGCTAAAGCACCCTCCCCTACTGTGCTTCGAGTGATGGCAGCAGCGCCTCGAGGCGGTCGTAGCCCATGGCCATGCCAGTTTCCATCCCGGATTTGAACGCGCCGTCGCGCGCGGCTTTCGAGGAATAGAGGATGGATTGCGTGACGGTGGTTTTGCCAGCATTTTCGATGAAGGTGATGGTCACCAGCGTTTCGCCGCCGGTCCAGTCGTCGTCGAAAAGTTCTGTGAACACGAGTTTGCCGGGCGCAGCGATTTCGCGATAGGCGCCGCGCAGCCCCATGCTTCCGCCATCCTGATGGCGCCAGACCCAACGAATTGCGCCGCCTACTTTCAGATCGATCTCGCAATCCATCATTCGCCAGTCTTCCGGGCCGTAGAGCCAGCGCTTAAGCAACTCGGGAGTGGTGTAGGCTTTGAAGAGCAGCTCGCGCGGTGCGTTGAAAGTGCGGGCCATGGCGATCTCCCGGTCGCTGGGCGTGGTCACTATTAATCTCGAAGGGTCTATCGCCGCCTGCTTAGCGCTTTTTGCGTCCACGTTTTTTCTCCTTCACTTTCATTTCTTCCAGCAAGGAATCCAGGCGCTGGAAATTTCCTTCCCAAAATTGTCGATACCGCTCGAGCCATCGGTTGGCTTGAGCGAGCCGTCTGGCTTCGAGACGCCGCGGGCGTCGTTGCGCATCGCGCCCGCGCGAGATCAATCCGGCGCGCTCGAGCACTTTGAGATGTTTCGAAATCGCCGGCTGGCTCATGGCGAAAGGTGCAGCCAGCTCATTCACCGAAGCCTCGCCCGAAGCCAGCCGCGCCAAAATGGCGCGCCGCGTGCAGTCCGCCAGCGCCGCAAAAACAGCGTCCAATTGCGCCGATGCGATTTGTTCATAACCTATTGGTTGCATAACTAAACGGAAATATACGTAAAAACGAACCAGCTGTCAAGCCAGAATTCCACACTCGATCAATTTGCGGTGATTCAACTAACGAGGACGTGGGTTGCCGGTGACGCCAGACTCCCGGGACGAAGCTATTTTTTGCAGTTCCAAATAAAGTGAATCATCGTTTGGGACCAATTTGCTCTCTCGGGGGATGTAAATGCCGGTGCAATTTCCATCAAGAATTTCGGCGACAAGTTTCGACAGCACGCAATATCCAAGCTCAACATCCACCTTGCGGTTGAGGTAATCGACTCCGACGCACGCCGAGTGCTCTATCCAGGCGCGGCGTTGTGCTTCTTCCGGTAGCCAATCGATTTGTTCCTTTGGTTTGTCGACGTAGGGCTTGGGATAATAGAAGAAACTAAGAAGGTGGGGGCCAGCCTTTAATAGGGTTGCTTTGCCAGACTGCGCGACGCAATGCATCGAACCTTCGCCGCCGGCAAAAGATGTGCGCCACGCTCTTTCGGCTGCAAGTCGCAGTTCTTCGGCGTTAAAAAAGTGTGGCGTACGAAGGAGCAAAACGATCGACAGCGGCTCGCCCTCTGTGGTTCTCTGCCATCGCAAGGGTACAAGCCTTCGAAAAATGGTGGTCAAGTTCATTCGGGAGAGACGGCTTTTAAGCACGTCCTCGGGCTCAATTGTAGCTTGGAAGCCGGCTGGCGAGCAGAAAGCTGTCGACCGAGCAGATCAGTCGCGTTCGGACATATACGCAGTTACCTCGGCGTGCGGAATTGCGTCGGCGGCGAATGTGAATGTGCCCTTTTCTTTTACTTCGCGGGCGGCGCGTACGAAGGCTCCTAGCGCGGCGCGAGCCAGCGAACCGCCTACGCTGATGCGTTTGGCTCCGGTGGCGGCGATTTGATCGACTGAGTAGGTGGCGCCCTTCAGTCCCATCAGCACGTTTACGGGCTTCGAAACGCACGCGCAGACTTCTCTTATGACTTCGAGGCTCGGAAGTCCCGGCGCGTAAAGAACGTCGGCGCCGGCTTCGGCGAAGGATTGCAGGCGGCGGATGGTGTCTCTGAGATCCGGGCGGCCGTGAAGGTAATTTTCGGCTCTGGCGGTGAGCACAAAGTCAGTTTCGTGCGCCACCTTTGCGGCCGCGGCCACACGCTCGACGGCTAATTTGAATTCGTAGATCGGATCGCTCTCGTCGCCCGTCGCGTCTTCGATTGAGCCGCCGGCCAAACCGGTTTGCGCCGCAAGTCGAATGGTCTCCGCGCACGATTCGGGCGAGCGGCCGAAGCCATCCTGCAGATCGGCCGATACCGGTACGTGCGTGGCCTCGACGATTTCCTTGGCGTTGGCGAGCACGCCTTCGCGCGTAATCGCGGTGTTCGAGTCGATGCGCCCGGCGTTGAAGGCATAGCCGGCGCTGGTAGTTGCGAGCGCTTCGAAACCGAGCGCGGTCAAAATTTTTGCCGTTCCTGCGTTGAACGGATTTGGGATTATAAAAATTCCCGGCCGTTCATGGAGCGCCTGGAATGTTTTGAATTTTTCTTCGCGCGTGGGCATGCTGCACCTCGTTTCCAATCGTCAAATTGTGCCATAGGCTGCTTGTCCTTTTGACGCAATAGGCCGTCCATGCGCGCGCCCCGGGGTTCCAATTTGGCCGCGGGCCGCAGAGTCATTTGAAACGCCTGCCGCATCCATTATTAAGAGCGCATAGTTTGCACCGGAAGTGTCGTCGGCCTAAAATATGCGCAAGCTGAGTTCGCGGCGGCCCGAATGCGCAGGCAGGAGACCATCCGTGGAGAGTGAAGCAGTGGAGAACGAGCGGCCCGAGTGGCTGGCACAAGTGGAAGGCGTTCTCGACACGCTGAATCAAGGCGTGATCGTTACCGACGATTGCCACAACATTGTTTACGCCAACGAGCTCTTCCTCGAAATGATAGGCAGGGCGCGGGACGAGATGCTTGGGATCTCGGGCAAAACTTTTTTCGCTGCCGAGGATCAGCCGGCTCTTGAGCGCCACATCGAAAGGGGACAAGCCACTGGCCGCAACCGCTTCGAATTTTTCTTGCCGCATTCGACGGGAGCGCGCCTGCCCGTAGTGATCAGCGCCAAGCGCCTCGAAGATCCCGACGGACGGGAATTTTCGGTGATAACTTTTACGGATATCACCGAGCAAAAGCGCGCCGAAACGGAATTGCGCGACGCCAACACGCTGCTCGAAGCGCGCGCGCGCGAAATCGAAGAAGAGCTCACGCTGGCTTCGCGCGTGCAGCAAAGCCTGGCGCCGAAGAGTTTGGTGTGGGGCACGGCGTCGGTCGAGACTTTTTACCAGCCGGTGCGCTCGATTGGCGGCGATTTCGGACTGGTCACGCCCGGCGACGATCAACTGGATCTCCTCGTGTGCGATGTTTCCGGCCACGGAATCAGCTCGGCGCTGGTGGCCAACCGGATTTACACCGAGACCATGTCGCAAATTGAGCGCGGCGAAGGCCTGGCGCCGATGATGCGCCATCTGAATCGCTTCGTGATTCAAAATCTGGGCGGCTCGGTTTTTTATTTTACGATGGCGGCCGCTCGACTGAGCCGCGACGGACGCTCGCTCGAATTTGCCGGAGCCGGGCATCCGCCGGCGATGTTGGTGAAGCCCGGGGGAACGCCGCGGCTGCTCGAGTCGCGCAGCGTGGTCCTGGGATTTTTGCCCGATGCGGTGGATGGCGAGGCGACCATGGAAGTGGCGGTCGAAGCGGGCGACCGGCTGGTGATGTACACCGACGGCCTCACCGAAAATTTCAACGCGCAGAATGAAATGCTGGGCGTCGACGGCTTGAGCGATATCGTGCGCGCCACTTCCACGCTGCCTCTGCCGGAGATGAAGGAAAAAGTGCTCGAAGGCATCGCGCGATACCGCTACGGCCCGCCGGCCGATGATATGTCGCTGGTGCTGGTGGAGATTACCTGAAACCAGGACGACGCGCGGAATGGCCCGCCTAGAATTTTCTCAGCGAATTGCCGCCACGCCGGCGCTGGTGTCGGCATTTTTTGTGCCGCAGCGGATGCCCTACTGGTACGGCTACGAGATGAAAGCCGAATTCGAAATCCTGGGCGGCGCGTCGGATTTCGCCGATGGGCAGAAGGTGCGAATCAGCGGCAAACTGGGCGCGCAAGAAGTAAGTCTCACGGCGGTAGTGACTCGCCACGAATTCGGCCGCGCGCTCGAATGGCAATTCCAGGATCAGTACGGCGTAAGGGGCAAGCAATCGTGGGAAATCGCGGCGCTGGACGAATCCGCAATCGTCCACATGCGCGATGAATACGAAATGCCGGGCCGCATCGCCCGCATCGCGGACGCGCTCCTCACCCGCCACGCCATAGCCCGCCGCGACCGCGGCTGGCTCGCCCGCCTAGCCCGCCTCGCCGAGCGCCGCTAGCGATCTGCAACCCCCATTTCGAATCAGTTTGGCACGAAAAGAGATGGCGGCTTGGGCGGAATTTGCGCCAGGAATTGCTCGCCGGGGCCGCTGAATACGCCCAGCGACGCGTCGATAAACTTCGGCCGCAAAAACAGACCGGCTACCAGCCAAGTGATAAATCCGGCCAGCAAAAGCGCGAAGCAAGCGAGCATCGGATAGATGAGATAGTCCGCCGGTACGAAAAACGAAACAATCACGAAAATGCCGCCGCCAATCATCATCAAGATGGCAGCCTGTCGCATCCGCTGATATCGCAACTTATGCAGGTCGCAGAGACCGACGGCCAGATCCATTCTTTTTCTGACGATGAGCGCGGCGATGACGTACCAGACAATTCCCGGAAGCAGCAGAATGAACAGCCAGGGTGCGTGCCAGTAGAGTTTCCTGCGGAGCTGGCCGCCGGTCGCGGCTTGGCCACAGCGGATGCAAATAAGCGGCAGCTGTGCCCCGCGCATCACGATTAAATTGTTCCCGTCGCGATAAACCCCGGCCTCCGTAGGCAGCGCATTGGAAGCCGTCACGGCTTCAACCTCCGATCCCTATTTCACAACGACGCGAACGAATTTCTTTTTCCCCGCGCGAAGCAGAAACTCCGACGGCTTGCTGAGATCGATTTGGCGCTGGACGTCTTCTACTCGGGCATTGTTGATTTCCACGCCGCCTTGTTTGATCAGGCGCTCGGCTTCGCTGCGCGAAGGAGCAAGTTTCCATTCGGCCAGTAAGGCGGAGAGACGTTTCGGTCCGGAGAGCGATTGCGTGATCACCGGCGCGTCTTCGGGGGCTTGCCGATCGCGAAAGACGCGCTGGAATTCTTCGGCGGCTTTTTTTGCGGCGGCTTCGCCATGGAAGCCGGCAATGATGACGTGGGCTAGCTGCATTTTCGCGTCGATGGGCGGCAGGTCGCCGTTGCGGACTTCTTCTTTCAGGCGCGTGATGGTGCGCTCGTCGAAGTCGGTGAGCAACTCGTAGTAGAACCACATTTGCGCGTCGGAGATGGACATCAGTTTGCCGAACATTTCCTGCGGCGGCTCGGTGATTCCCACGTAGTTGTTCAGGCTCTTCGACATTTTGCGTTCGCCGTCGAGCCCGACGAGGATGGGCATGGTCATCGTAACTTGCTGCGGCTTGCCATATTCGCGCTGGATTTCGCGGCCGATCAGCAGATTGAATTTTTGCTCGGTGGCGCCTAGCTCTACGTCTGCATTCACGTGGACTGAATCGTAGGCCACTAGCAGCGGATAGAACAACTCGTGCACCGAAATCGGCTGATTGGCGCTGAGCCGCGAGCGGAAATCGTCGCGTTCGAGCATGCGCGCCAGGCGATATTTTGCGCCGAGCTGAATCATCTCGATGCTGGTGAGTTTGCTGAGCCAGTCGGCATTATTCACAACTTCGGTTTTTTCGCGATCGAGGATGCGGAAAGCTTGATCGAGATACGTCTTAGCGTTGGCGTCCACTTGCTCGCGGGTGAGCGGAGGGCGAGTTTCGGATTGCCCGGTAGGATCGCCGACCATGGCGGTAAATCCGCCGATCAGAAAAATCGCGGTGTGGCCCAGATCCTGAAAATGCTTCAGCTTGCGCATCACCACCGTGTGGCCGAGATGAAGATCAGGCGCGGTGGGATCAACGCCCAGTTTCACGCGCAAGGGCTTGCCGGTTTTCAGCGATTGCTCGAGCTTGGCGCGAAATTCTGCTTCGGGAATGATTTCGGCGACGCCTTTGCGCAGGTGAGCAAACTGTTCTTCGACGGGCTTGAAATTCGGCATCGCTATTTTTTCTCCGGAGTGATCAGGACGCGGCGGCCCTCGATGCGAAAGCGGCCTTCGAGAATGATGCGCACCGCTTCGCTGTAGATGCGATGCTCTTCGGCGAGGATGCGCTCGGAAAGCGATTCGACGGTGTCGTCATCGCGAATGGCCACGGCCGCTTGCAGCACGATCGGCCCGGCATCGAGATTTTCGTCCACGAAATGGACGGTGCAGCCGGCGAATTTGACGCCGTGCTCGAACGCCTGGCGCTGCGCCTCAAGCCCGGGAAATGCCGGCAGCAGCGACGGGTGAATATTAAGGATGCGTTGCGGAAACGCGGCAATGAAATAGGGCGAAAGCAGGCGCATGTAGCCGGCCAGGCAAACGAGATCCACCTTTGCTTCTTGTAGCGCGGCGGCGACAAGGCGGTCGTAGGCTTCGCGCTCCAGTCCTTTCGACGGAATTACGCGCGTCGGAATTCCGCGCGCATGTGCCTTGTAGATCCCGGGCGCGCCTTCGCGATTCGCGACCACCAGCGCGATTTCGGCATCCGGCAGACGCCCGGCGTGAATACTCTCCGCCAGCGCCTCGAAATTCGAGCCGCGCCCTGAGAGGAGAACGCCAATGCGCTTGGGCATAGGTGAAGAAAATTAGCATAGATTGAGCGGGATTGTTTGCGGCCGATGAGTCGGCCGGCCGCGGAACGGAAAGGACGTCCGCATTCATCGCGGCGGAGCCGCGGCATCACGGCGGGAGCCCCCGAATTTATTCGGGGGAGGAGCGCTTTAGCGCTCCGAAATGGCGTCCCCAATCACGATGCGCTTTAGCGCTGGGCACTTCTTAGCCGCTTCGTCATGTAGCCTTCGATAACGTTCGGAAGCCTCTCTCGAAATTAAGGCGCAACGCTCCGCTACAAAGGCTTGACTTCGAATCGCGGCGTTGGCATCTTGCTCCAAAATGCTTGGGAGTCCTGGAGAAACGATGAGAAAAATTAGCACGCTTGGCCAACTGGCGACTGTTTTGATCATCTGTGCGTGGGCGATTGCGTGTTCCTCGGCGCCTCCGCAGCCTGCGGCCCAAGTGCCGCCCCCCGTCGATCCGGCGGCGATCGAAAAGCAAATTCGCAGCATGGACGCGGACTGGAGCCACGCGGCTACGCTGGGAGATCTCGACGCGAGCGTCTCCTATTATGCGGACGATGGCGCGATGCTCGCTCCAAACGCGCCGATAGCTTCGGGAAAAGCGGCAGTGCGAAACGCATGGGACCGACTGCTGCACATGCCGGGCTATGTGAGCCTCTCGTTTTCGCCGACATCGGTCACCGTCGCGCAAGCGGGCGACATCGCATACGAAATCGGCACGTACGTATTGACGGTGAAAGACAAAAAAGGAACGCCGACAGCCGATAACGGGAAGTACGTGGTGGTGTGGAAGAAGCAAGTGGACGGTGCGTGGAAGGTCGAGGCCGATATCTTTAATTCCGGGCAGTAGGGAGCTTTATCGCTGCGCATTCACGGGCTGCAGACGAGATGCCGCCGCTGTCATCCCGAACCGACTTTAGTGGTGAGGGATCTGCATTTGCCGTTGTTTTTTCCGTTTCAAAATTCGAAAATCAAATCGAGAGATTGCCGTTGTAGGTTACTTTGGCCGGTCCGGCGGCGGTTTCAATGTGTCCGATAGCGTAGAATTTCTCGCGGCGGCGGCGTAATTCCGCCTCCACTTTGCGGACGTGCTTCGGCGGGACCACCAGAATCATTCCCGCGCCCATGTTGAAAGTGCTGAGCAGCTCGGCGGTCTCCATTTTTCCCAGCGCGGCCAGATAACGAAAGATCGGCAGGACGGGCCAGGAGCCGAGTTCGATCACCGCGCGCACGTTGCGAGGCAGCACGCGCGGAAGATTGCCGGTGATGCCGCCGCCGGTGATGTGGGCCATGCCGGAAAGCCAGCCCTTCGCGAGGATATTTTTTAGCAGCGGCCAGTAGGCGCGATGCGGCTTGAGAAGTTCGGCGCCGATTTTATTGCTGATTGCCGCGACGTAGGTGTCCGCCTTCAGCCGCGCGACTTGAAATGCTAATTTTCGGGCGAGTGAGTAGCCATTGGTATGCAGGCCGCTCGATGGCAGCGCGAGAAGCGTGTCGCCGGGGCGTACCATTCGAGGCTCGAGCCGCTTTTTGCGCTCGACGGCGCCCACGATGAATCCGGCGAGGTCGTATTCGCCCGGCGAATAAAAATCCGGCATCTCGGCAGTTTCGCCGCCGATCAAAGAGCAGCCCGCTTGTTTGGCGGCGCGGCTCATGCCCTCAATAATTTGCTCGACCACGCGCGGGTCAAGCTTTCCCATCGCCAAATAATCCAGGAAAAATAACGGCTCAGCGCCCTGCGTCAAAATATCGTTTACGCAATGATTCAAAATATCCGCGCCAACAGTGGAATGAACTCCGGTAGCAAAAGCAATCTTGAGTTTTGTGCCTACGCCATCAGCGCTGGCCACCAGAATCGGATCGCGGAATCGCTTGCGATCGATTTCGAAAAGCGCCCCGAATCCGCCAATCGAAGAAAGCACTCCCCGCCGAAACGTGCGCCCGGCCATGGTGCGAATGCGCCGCTTCGCCTCATCAGCGACCGAGATATTCACTCCAGCATCGGCGTAACGCATCGAAGCAAGGCCCTCTATTGGTCAAAACCGGCAGCGGCGCTAGAACGTGTGGAACAGTCGCTTCCAGCGCACCTCGTGGGGATGGATTAGAGCGTTGAGATAGGTGGCGAAGCGCTGCTCGATGTGGCCGGGCTCCCAAACTTCCTCGGGCGCATCGATGGACATATAAATGAGCAGCGGAGTGCCGACGATATTCGAACGGGGAACGAAGCCCCAGAAGCGGCTGTCGTA
The DNA here is from genome assembly GCA_963831955.1 of uncultured Acidobacteriota bacterium. Classification (GTDB taxonomy): domain Bacteria; phylum Acidobacteriota; class Terriglobia; order Acidiferrales; family UBA7541; genus Palsa-147. The sequence continues at coordinate 869,451 of CAWHSG010000001.1, forward strand.
GGAATTATTGCGATTGTCGCCCATCATGAAATAATCGCCGGCGGGAATTTTTACCGGGCCAAAATTATCGCTGGGGCTGGGCGGATCCATGCGATAAGGCTCAACCAGCGCTTCGTTATTTATATAAACGATGCCGCGCTTCACTTCAAGCAGATCACCGGGAAGCCCGATGGTGCGCTTGATGAAATCGGGATAGCCCATCTCGGGCAGCGGCGCGCGGAAGACGATAATTTGCTGGCGCTTCGGTTCGCGCCAAAGAGTTTGGTGCCACGGAGTGAACGGAACGCCCACATCATAGCCGACGCGGCTAACAATAAGATGGTCGCCGATCAGAACAGTCTTCTCCATAGAGCCGCTGGGAATCACTCGCGCCTGCACGATTCCACCTTCGATGAAAAGGAATGCGAGAATCACCCAGAACCAGGAAATCGCTTCGCGCATCGCCCGGCTTTTCCAGAACGATCGCTTCTCGTGCGCGTCATCATGCGCAGCCGCGTGCGCTTGAGCTTCCACTTCAGCTTTCACGTTGTGCCTCCACTTCGAGTTGCACTAAGTCGGTAGGATAGACGCCGGTGTAACAAGCCGTGCAGAATTGCCCATCGCGGTCGTCCACAGCTTCGCGCAGGCCTTCGAGCGAAAGATAGCCGAGCGTATCGGCTTCGAGATATTTGCGAATTTCGTCCACGGAATTATTTGCAGCGATTAATTCATTGCGAGTGGGAGTATCCACGCCATAAAAGCACGGCGAAATCGTGGGCGGGCAACTGATGCGCACGTGAACTTCGGTGGCGCCGGCTTCGCGCACCATTCGCACGATTTTGCGGCTGGTGGTGCCGCGCACGATCGAATCGTCAACCAGAATCACTCGCTGGCCCTCTATCATTCGACGTATGGGATTCAGCTTTAGCTTCACGCCGAAATCGCGAATGGCCTGCACCGGTTCGATAAATGTGCGGCCGATATAGTGATTGCGAATCAAGCCCATGCGAAACGGAATTCCGGATTCGGCGGCATAGCCAACGGCCGCAGGAACGCCGGAATCGGGCACCGGCACCACGATGTCCGCGGGCACGTGATGCTCTTTCGCCAGCAGCCGGCCGAGACGCTCGCGGCTTTGATTGACGGGACGGCCGAAAATGACGCTATCCGGGCGCGAAAAATAAACGTGCTCGAAAATACAAAACTGATGCGGCTTTTCCGGCGCGAATTTGATCGATTCCACTCCGCCGCGCGAGATGCGCAGCATTTCACCGGGCTCGATTTCGCGGATGTACTCGGCATCGATCAAATCGAACGCGCAAGTTTCCGAGGCGACGACCCAGCCGTCATCAAGACGGCCGAGATTCAGCGGTCGGAAGCCGCGCGGGTCGCGGACTGCATAGAGTTCATCGCGCGTGAGGATGACAAGCGAGTAGGCGCCTTCCACTTGTTGCGCGGCATCGGCGATCGCGCCGACCAGATTGCGTGCTTTACTTCGCGCGATCAGATGAACGATTACTTCCGTATCGCTGGTGGTCTGGAAAATCGAGCCGCCATGTTCGAGGCGGCGGCGCAACTCAAGCGCGTTGGTGAGATTGCCGTTGTGTGCGACGGCGAGTTTTCCCTTATTGCAATCGATCACTACCGGTTGCGCATTCGTGAGCGAAGTCTCGCCGGCTGTGGAATAGCGCGTGTGGCCAATGGCGGAAGTGCCGGGAAGACGCGCGAGGACCGCGGGCGTGAAAATTTCCTGCACCAAACCCATCGACTTGTGAAACTCGAGCGAATTGCCATCGCTCGAAGCAATGCCGGCGGATTCCTGCCCGCGATGCTGCAATGCGTACAGCCCGAGATAGGCGAGCTTGGCGGCTTCTTCCCGGCCGAAAATGCCGAAAACGCCGCACTCGTCGTGAAAGTGATCGTCGTCGAGATGAAAGCGTGAGTTCATTGGCCTCGATAATTCGATTTCAGCCCGGCGCTACGAAGTCTGCAGTGCCTTTTCCAGCGCGTTGGCCCAGATGTCGCGAAGTGCCGACACTGCGGCGCTGGCGTAAACCACTCCATTTAGTTCGATGCGGAGATCGCCCCGCGCGACTTCCCCAATCCGTCGCGCCCCGACCTTGTATTTTGCCGTAATTTCCATCACGCGAGCAAGCGCAGTAGGCTTCGCGGATACGATTGCGCGCGCCCCGCTTTCGCCAAATAGGGCATACTCGGCCGGCGCGAAAGAATCGAGCGCAATCCGCGCCGTAAAATCCTCGCTGCCAAACGCCGATTCAACAATCGCCACAGCCAAGCCACCATCGCTCACGTCGTGCGCGGATTCGGCGGCACGATCCGCCGCCAGCGCCACGAGGCATTCCTGCAGCCGCTTTTCCGCCGCCAGATCGATATCCGGCGGCGCCCCCGCCACAATTCCGTGAATCGTCTTCGCATACTCGGAGCAAGAAAATTCGCGGCACAGCGTTTGCAGCGCCCGCGCAGACGCCGCATCGTCGGCGCCATCAAGAAGCACGATCGCATCGCCCTTATTGCGAAACGCCAGGCCGAGAGCGGTCGTCGCGTCCTCAAGTATTCCGAGAACGCCAAGCACCGGTGTCGGATAAATCGGCTTGCCCAAAGTTTCATTGTAGAAGCTGACGTTTCCGCCGGTGATCGGCACGCCGAGCACCTTGCAAGCTTCAGCGATTCCGTCAATCGCTTCGCTGAATTGCCACATCACTTCCGGCTTTTCTGGATTGCCAAAATTAAGGCAATTCGTCGCGGCCACCGGACGCGCGCCCGAGCAGGCCACATTGCGCGCGGCCTCCGCCACGGCATGCATCGCGCCAAGCCGCGGATTGAGCCAGCACCAGCGGCCGTTGCCGTCAGTAGAAAGCGCGAGCCCGCGCCGCGATTCCTTCAGACGCAGCACGGCAGCATCGCCGGCGCCGGGAATCACCCGCGTATTCGTGCGCACCTGGTGATCGTATTGGCCGATGATCCAGTGCTTGGAAGCAATCGTCGGCGACGCAAGCAATTTTTTCAAATTGCCGGTGAGATCGGCGCCGGACGCCGCGAATTCCACCAGGCGCTTGTCCTCAGTTGGCTTTGCGGCCGGCGCTGCGAGAGGCCGCTGGTAAACGGGGCCCTCTTCGGCAATGGCGTGCGCGGGAATTTCGGCGGTGATTTTTCCGTGATGCAGAATTCGCAGCTTGCCGTCATCGGTGACGCGCCCGATTTCCACCGCGTCCAGCCCCCACTTCTCAAACACGCGGAAGACTTCGCGTTCGCGTCCGCGCTCGGCGACCAGCAACATGCGCTCCTGCGATTCGCTGAGCATCATTTCATAGGGCGTCATCCCAGTTTCTCGTTGCGGGACTCGCGCCAATTCGATTTCAATGCCCATGCCGCCGCGCGAAGCCATTTCCGAACTCGAACTCGTAAGCCCAGCCGCGCCCATATCCTGAATCGCGACCACAGCCCCGGTGCGCATCGCCTCGAGACAGGCTTCCAGCAGCAATTTCTCCATAAAGGGATCGCCGACCTGCACGTTGGGCCGTTTCTGCTGCGATTCTTCGCTGAATTCCGCCGAAGCCAGCAGCGACGCGCCATGAATTCCATCGCGCCCAGTTTTCGCCCCGGCATAAATCACAGGATTCCCGGCTCCACGCGCTCGCGCGAAAAAAAGCTCGTCGCGCTTGGCAATCCCCAGCGCCAACGCATTCACCAAAGGATTATTCGAATAGCAAGGCTCGAAAACCACTTCGCCGCCAACGGTAGGCACGCCAAAACAATTTCCGTAGAACCCAATTCCACGCACCACCCCGTCAACAAGCCGCCGATTCCGCGCAATCTCCTCGGCAGTGGTGTTCCCCGCGTCCTTGCCAGGCGCAATTGGCCCAAATCGCAATGAATCCAACACCGCAATCGGCCGAGCCCCCATGGTAAAAATATCCCGCAAAATTCCGCCAACCCCAGTAGCCGCCCCCTGAAACGCCTCCACAAAACTAGGATGATTATGCGATTCAATTTTAAAAACCGCGCAAAGCCCGTCGCCAATATCCACCACGCCAGCATTCTCGCCGGGCCCCTGCAAAACTTGCGCGCCACGCGTAGGCAACCGCTTCAAATGCACTTTGCTCGATTTATATGAGCAGTGCTCGCTCCACATCACCGAAAAAATCCCCAGCTCGGTAATGCTGGGATCGCGCCCCAGAATTTTCAAAATGCGCGAATATTCCTCGGCTGTAAGGCCGTGCTCGGCGGCAATTTCAGGAGTAACTTTCGGTTCGGTAGCGATCAAGCTTGGCACTTCTCCAGTAGGGGAGGGTGCTTTAGCCCTCCCGCTTTTCGGCCATGTTTATGAATGCTGAAGCGACACTAAGCAGGCACCGCGACGCGCCGCACAAGGCTTTCTACCATGGAACGGAAAATAACCAAACCGTCCGCCGATCCAAGCGGCGCCTCCACGGCCCGCTCCGGATGCGGCATCAAGCCCAGCACATTGCGCTCGCGATTGCATATGCCGCTGATATTGGCGAGCGATCCATTGGGGTTTCCAGCCGCATCGTCGCGGCCATCCGGCGAGGTGTAACGGAAAATGATTTGATCGTGGCGCTCGAGATCGGCCAGCGTCGCCTCATCGCAGAAATAACTTCCGCCCATGTGCGCGATGGGCATTTTCAAGATCTGCCCGCGCTCAGCCGCGCAAGTAAAAGGCGTGTTCGTGCTTTCCACGCGCGAGTGCACCTGCTGGCAAAGAAATCGCAGCCCAGTATTGCGAAGTAGCGCTCCGGGCAGCAGACCTGCTTCGCAAAGGATCTGAAATCCATTGCAGATGCCCAGGACCAGCCCGCCCCGGCGCGCAAATTTCTCCACCGATTTCATCACCGGCGAGAAGCTCGCAATCGCGCCAGTGCGCAAATAATCGCCATAAGCAAATCCGCCGGGAAGAACAATCGCGTCGCACCCAGAGAAATCTTCAGAGCGATGCCAGAGGAATTCTACAGGCTGGTGAAGGACGCTGCCGATGGCGTAAAAAGCATCGTCATCGCAATTCGAGCCGGGAAACACAACCACGCCAAATTTCATTCCGGGGAATCTCCCGCACGCATTTTAACACAAGTAGCGCCGGCGTCTCTGCCGGCATCTTGCGAGCAAGAGGAAAGCAAGAAAGTAGCTCACGAGCGGATTCGTATGTGAACTACATCCCGGAATTGCTGGCGTTTTCGAATCGGCGGGTGGTCGCGCCGCCTTAGATTTGCGGATGTGGCGCGCACGCGGTCGTAAGATGCCGGCAGAGACGCCGTTCAACACTTCTCAGGGCAAGCCGGCGCTACTTGCGGCGCTTCGACTTCTTCTTAGATTTCGCCTCGCGCGCTAATTCCGCACGGCGAACTTTAGCCCAACCGGGCTTGTTGGCTTGGCGTCCGCGCGCGATGGCCAACGCGTCAGCGGGAACATTCTCCGTAATCACCGAGCCAGCAGCCACATAAGCCCCATCACCCACGCGCACCGGTGCAACCAGCGCCGTATCGCTGCCAATGAAGACATTCTTGCCGATCTTGGTCGGGAATTTATGCACGCCGTCGTAGTTGCAGGTAATCGTGCCGGCGCCGATGTTGGCGCGGCTGCCGATCGTCGCGTCGCCAAGATACGCAAGATGATTGGCCTTCGCAAATTCACCCAGCACAGTCTTCTTCAACTCCACAAAATTGCCCACATGCGATCCCTCGCGCATATCAGCCCCAGGGCGCAGCCGCGCAAACGGCCCGAGCCGCGAATTCTTCCCAATGCGGCTATCAATCGCCACGCAATGCGGCTCGATCAGCGCCCCTTCATCCACGCGGCAATTCGTAATCACGCTCCCAGTGCGAATTATGCAGCGCTCAGCGACGCGAGTCGCACCAAGCAGCTCAACGCCCGGCTCGATGATCGTGTCGCGCCCCACTTCCACGTCCGCGTCAATCACCACTGTCTCCGGCAAATAAATCGTCACACCCGCGTCCATCAACTCCGCCGCCTTGCGCTGCCGAGAAACGCGATCCGCATCCGCCAGATGCGCCCGCGTATTGCATCCCAGAATTTCGTCCGAATCCGCGGTGCTCATGGCGATCACGCGTTCCTGCCGTGCATTCAACAATGCAATCGCATCAGTAAGATAAAGTTCCCGATGCACATTATTAGGCCGCAGCGCCGCGAGACACGGCCAAAGTTTGTCGAGCGTGAAGCAATAAATACTCGAATTAATTTCATTGATAGCCCGCTGTTCGGGCGAAAGCGCGCTCTCCTCCACCACCGCCGCAACGCTACCGTCGCCGTCTTTGCGAATCACTCGGCCATAGCCGGTAGGATCGCCAAGATTCGCCGTCAGCAAAGTAGCAGCAGCATTTTCCTTGCGATGCGTCTCGACAAGCGCGGCCAGCGTAGCCGCTTTCAGAAGCGGCGCATCACCAGGCACCACCAGCAAATATTTCGCACTGCGGCGAATCGCTCTTGCGCGCCACTTGCACCGCATGCCCAGTCCCGCGCTGCGGATTCTGCACCACCGCCTTCGCGCCCAGCGGCTCCACAGCAGCAGCAACTTGCTCCGCCTGATGCCCCACAATCACCAAAATCTCAGCCGGCTTCAGCGGCTGGCAAGCCCGAACCACATGCTCCACAAGCGAGCGTCCGCCGGCCCGATGCAGCACTTTGGCCATATCGGATTTCAGCCGCGTCCCTTTTCCCGCAGCCAGCACCAGCGCGACAGTATCTTTGGCAGGCATTCCAGGATTATTCTCGCCTCACCGCCCCCGTTTAGCAAACCCAGCGCACGCAGGAATGTTCCAAGAGTGCGGGTGCACGATTCGCCAAATCGCAGCGCCCCCAGGCGCCGTTTCCGGCCGCGGCGCTGTTACGATCTCGCTACTTCCCCCGGCGGAAACCAATCAGGAGGCGCTCATGAAGGTCTGCCCAGCTTGCACGACGGCAAACGAAGACCGCGCCTCATTCTGCATTCAATGCGGAGCAAGCTTACCGGCCGCCGCGCTATATCCCGTCGCAACCGCGATGCCGCAATCCGCGATGCAGCGATCCGGCAGCGCAAGAAACCAGCGGCTTGGCCATCGCCAGCCTGGTCTGCGGATTGCTGTTCTTCATCTTCCCGGCCGCGGTACTGGCCATAATCTTCGGCCACATCTCCAGCTCGCAAATCCGCAAAAGCGCCGGCCGCCTGAAGGGCGCCGGAATGTCGCTCGCAGGAATGATTCTCGGATACTCCGGCATCGCGCTTCATCCCCATAATTCTAATCATCGCCGCTATCGCCATTCCGAATCTTCTCGAGAGCCAGAATGGCCGCAAACGAAACCAGCGCCGTTTCAAGCCTCCGAGATATCGCCAGGGCCACAATCCAATACCAGGATGCCTATCACGGATATCCGCCAGCTCTCTCCGCTCTCGGGCCGCCGCCCGCCGGACACGGCGCGGATGCCGACAGCGCCGGCCTGATCGATGGCAGGCTGACAAGCGGATCGAAGAACGGCTACATGTTCCAATATCAGGCAGTAAGTTCGCGAGGCGATGGCGTCTTCGACGGCTTCGATGTAAACGCCGATCCGATTACTCCAAACGGTACGACAGGAGCGCGCCATTTCCACATTGACGAAAGCGACGTGATCCGCTTCTAGATGTCCGCCCCCGCCGGCCGCGAAAGCCCGCCGCTGAAATAAAGATTTGCCTTCGTAGCGCAGGCAGCCTGCCGGCGTCTTTGTTCTAAATTGGCGTGCGGAAAGATACGCAGCAGGATCTATGGCGGGTCACAGGCGTGTATCACAATCCCATGATGTGAAAGCCAGCATCCACAAAAATCGTGTTGCCAGTAACACCGCGGCCCAAATTGCTGGCCAAAAAGACCGCAGTATCCGCTACTTCGGCGGGATCAGTATTGCGCCGCAGCGGTGCATGCTGCGCAACCACATCCAGAATCGGACGAAAAATCCTTGATTGCCCGCGCCGAAGCAGTCTTCACCGGCCCCGCCGAAATAGCATTCACGCGAATATTCTTCGGCCCCAAATCGCTCGCCAGATAACGCACAGTAGCCTCAAGCGCCGCCTTAGCCACGCCCATCACGTTATAATTAGGCACCACGCGCTGCGAGCCAAGATAAGTAAGCGTAAGCAACGAGCCACCCTGCGGCATCAACGGCGCAGTAGCACGCGCCACCGCAAGCAGCGAGTAACTGCTCACTTCCTGCGCCAACAAATAGCCATCGCGCGAAGTTTCGACAAACGGCCGGCTAAGATCTTCGCGATTGGCAAACGCGATGGCGTGTACCACCGCATCCAATCCGCCGCTCAACTCAGCCGAAAGCCGCTCAAGTTCCGCCGGCTGCGTAACATCGCACTGAAACACTTTCGCCGCGCCAACCTCCTGCCCCAATTCCTCCACCGTTTGTTTCAATCGCTCGCCCTGATAAGTGAGCACAACCTTCGCGCCCTCGCGGCTGTAAGCAGAAGCAATCGCGTAGGCCAAGCTCCATTTGTTCGCGACGCCAAGGATCAGCGCAGTCTTTCCCTCAAGCAAATTAGCCATAGGCCGCACATTCTATCGTGGAATCGCCCGCTGAGGAACGCCGTGGGAGAAACCTGCGGATTAGTCAGTAGCTGGAGCTGGGACCACAGCGCGTAACACCGGAACTGCCGAGCCAGCGTCGCGCTCGGATTCAACCGTGGTCTCAATCCACAGCGTAGGATCAGCCAGTAACCGCGTCACCAATTGCGTATGCAGCGCGTGCCCCGCCTTATGCGCCACCACACGCGCCTTCAGCGGCCGCCCAATCAACGCCAGATCGCCAATCAAATCCAGCGCCTTATGCCGCACGAATTCATCAGGAAAGCGCACCGGCCCATTCAAAATATCGTCAGCCGAAAGCACAATCGCATTTTCCAGCGACCCGCCACGAATCAATCCCATCGCCCGCAAGCCCTCAAAATCGCTCATAAATCCAAAAGTGCGCGCAGTAGCCAGCTCGCGCCCAAAAGTGTCGCGATTGACACAAATCTCGATCTCCTGCCGCCCAACTTTCGGATGCGCATAATCCACAAAGCAGCTCACCGCGAAATCGTCGTGAGGATAAATCCCAATTCGCCGGTCGCCATCAGAAACCTCCAGCGCCCGGACCACCTTCAAGTAAGTTCGGCGGCGGCGCAATCGGCGCAAGCCGGCGCGCTGCAGCATCTGGATAAACGGTTGGGCAGAGCCATCAAGGATGGGCACTTCGAGGTTGTCAATTTCGATTGAGACGTTATCCACGCCGCAGGAATAGAGCGCGGCAAGCAGATGCTCGGTGGTGGAAAGCAATACGCCCTGCTTCATCAAGCTAGTGGCGTAACTGACGCGCGCAACATTGCCCACATGCGCTTCAATGCGGAAGCCGTCCAGATCTGTCCGGCAGAATACAATGCCGGTGCCGGCCGGTGCGGGAACCAGCCTCAAATGGGACTGGACCGCAGTATGCAGCCCGACACCTGCCGCCTCGACAGGTCGGCCTATCGTGTATTGAAATGGCATATTGAGGGCCGAGTTGGCTAAGCACTTTTGCGGCCTCGCCCAATTCATTCTACCTTAATGTTTTCAATACTTTATAGGCTATTCGCACGCCGTTCCCAAATCGGTGTTGCAGACATACAACACTTTTCCCCGTAACCCTGTGCCCGTATTTCTACGGTATGGTACCTCCGCGATGAGGTGCTCTGCGCTGTGGCAGTTGAAGGGCCGGGACTTGCCGTTAAGCGCCGCCCGCTTTTCGGCCCTCCCACCTTTCTCATCGCGGCGGAGCCGCGGCCTCACGGTGGCAGCCCCCGAATTCATTCGGGGGAGGGGCGCTTAAGCGCTCCGGAAAAGCGCCGCCTTCGACGATGCGCTTTAGCGCTGGGCTCTTCTTCGCCAGCCCCTCAGGCGGCTTTCAATGGTGCTGGCCCAGTTGTCGCGCACACAGACACCGCGTAGTATGATTAAAGACTAGAGCCAATGGCCTCACCGTTCCCAATTCTCTCGAATGTCACAGCAGTACCGCCGCCCAATGCGCACCCGCGCCCGGCCTGGCTACGCGTGAAATATTTCGGCGGCCCAAATTACCAGGATTTGAAGCGCATAATGCGCACGCTCGACTTGCACACCGTCTGCGAAAGCGCCCGCTGCCCAAACATGGGCGAATGCTGGGAACATCGCACCGCCACCTTCATGATTCTCGGCAACATCTGCACGCGCGCCTGCGGCTTCTGCGCCGTACCGTCAGGCAAGCCGCTAGGACCTCCCGAACAAGACGAGCCCGAACGAGTGGCGGAAGCCGTAGAAAAAATGGGATTGCGCTACGCAGTGGTCACGTCGGTAAATCGCGACGATCAACCCGATGGCGGCGCCGCGATTTTCGCCCGCACCATCGAAGAAATTCGCCGGCGCGTAGCCGGATGCCGCATCGAAGTCCTCATTCCAGATTTTCGCGGCGAATGGTCCGCACTCGAAACAGTAATCGCCGCCCGTCCCGACGTCCTCAATCACAATATGGAAACGGTTCCGCGCCTCTATCGCCGCGTCCGCAAAGGCGCCGACTACGAGCGCTCGCTGGAACTACTGCGCCGAGTCCGTAAGCAAGCCCCGGATATGCCCACAAAAACAGGAATGATGCTCGGTCTAGGCGAGACCCGCGACGAAGTGCTAGCCGCAATGAAAGCCATAGCCGCACAAGGCACGCACATCCTGACGCTAGGACAATATCTCCAGCCAACGCCCGAACATCTACCAATCGAGCGCTACATCCATCCAGATGAATTCGCAGAATTCAAGCAGCTAGGCGAACAAATGGGCCTCAAGCACGTAGAATCAGGCCCGTTAGTCCGCTCGTCCTACCACGCCTTCGAGCAAGAAGAAGCTGCCCGTTCCTAACGGTCGCTGCCCTCGTAGGGCCCGCGCTTTATGCCGGGCCGGGCAACTTGTAAATTCAAGGCTCGCTTCGCGCACCCCCAGTCTTTTCATTAATGAGAAGTTGTTGCACCCTCCCCGACTATAGCCAGCAACGAATCAGCCACAGCTCGCACATGGCCAGCGCAACTAATCTCGCAACAAGATTCCCCTACCGCAGCCCGAAGCTCAGCCACAGCCTTCTCCCGCCGATTTAATTCCAGATCAAAATTGCCAAGAAACAATCTGAAAATGGAATTCCGCGGATACTGCTGCACCAGCGGCTCGAGAACCGTAGCAGCCCGCTCATACTGCTGATCGTAAGTCCGCAAATTCTTAGCCAAATAAAATCGCGCCTCCACCGCCGTCATCCCGCCGCCATTCATCGCCGATTCCAATTGCCGGATTCCCTCCTGCTTATTGCCCCCGGGAATGCCCATAAAAAATCGCAGCACCTTGACGATGCCCGAGAGCGTATCCACGTAATAGTTATAAAGCCCCAGCCCCGTATCGGCATCCGTCATTTCCGGATCAAGCTGCTTCGCCCGCGAAAATTCCTCACGCGCACGCACCCCGGCGTGCGCCGTTGCCCGATTTTCCCCGCGCATTCCATAGAGGCGCGCCTCCAGCGCCATCGCCAAACCCATATAGAGGTGCATCTCGGCGGAATCTTTTATCGCCAACTGCGCCGTGGCCAAATGTATCGCTTTCTGCGCCAGCGCAAGATACTCCTCATCGCCCGGCTGCGGCCCGCGCTTGCCAGTCACCACCATTCCCCACTTCACCTCGAGCGTAGCGCAGTAAATTTTCGACCAGCGCGCCCCGCCCTCGAGAAGATAACCCAGCGGTTGATCGGGTGCCGAAGCCTGCAGCGCGCGAAAATCAGCAATGGCTCCGTCCGCGTCGCCATTGTTCAATTTCTCGAGGCCCTGCTGCGCTTGCGGCGGAAGAACCGGGTTCCCAGCATTGACGAGGGGCGGCAATCAAGACCGCTGCGATGGCTAGAACTAAAACGCTGGCGCTCAAGCGCGCGCGCCAGTAGCGCAGCCGAGAGCCGATCATTTCTGCCACCGGGCATTAAGCGCACCCAGCGCGGCCACATACATCACGAAACATTCCAGCGCAAACGCCGGAAATCCCAAAAATCCAGGCGCAGGCATCTCAAATATTTTCACCTGCTGAAAAATCGGAAAGATGTAATGCCATTTCGCCTCGGCCCAATAATTCCAAAATTCCCAAAGCCAGCCGCAAACCCAGCCCGCCGCAAGGAATGACCAGAACCGCGTATGCAATCCCTCCGAAAAATCTCCGAGAAATGACGGCAAGCCCACCTGGTAATTAATGGGATCGAGCAAGAAAATGAATCCGACCCACACTAGCGCAAAAAGATAAGCCCCGATATCGCGCGGCAAAATAAGCGGCACCACAAGACACAACGCGCCCGCAATCATCAATGCAACCTGAGCCCCGCGCGAAATCTTGATAGTCTTCCACTCGCGAAATGGCAACAACGCCTGAATCAGATCGGCCGTTTCGAAAATGGCAGGCGTGATGGTGGCAAATGACCAGGCATAACCAATCATTCCGCCAAACCAAAAATTAGGAACGCCTTCGTAAGTCCAATTTCGCAATCGCCAATTGTAAGCCTCGAAAATCAGCCAAAGCGGAATCGACAGCGCAGCCATGCGCAGCATAGCCAGCGGCGCGGTCCGTAAGCGCGAGCGGCGAGTAACAGAAAATACCGCCGCGTCCACAATCAAAATGGAAGCCGACCAGGCAATCGGAGTGAAAAAAGTAGCCACCGGCTCGATGCCGCGAAACATCAGCCATTCCGCTCCAGCCAAGCAAGCAATTCCCAGCCATCCATAAATCGGATAGCCCACACGCGGCCGCCGAATGGTTTCGGCAACGAGCAAAGTGATCGTCGCAAACGTGATGACCACGCCATATTCCACCATGCGCGCCTATCGTAACGTAGAAGCCCGCACATTTCGCCTAAGCCCCGCAATCTTTGCTACTCTTTCCGTTCTCCAAATTCAGCGCGAAGCGCCTTCCGAACGTAGGGCCCGCGCTTTATGCCGGGCCGGGCAACATGTAAATTCAAGGCTCCGTTTGGGCCTTGCTCAGATTTTCATTAATGAGATTGGTTTGTACTTGCGAATACGAATTCCAGCAAAAATGTGCAAGAAGAGCCCGGCATAAATCGCGGGCGCCAAGGAACGCGCCCCGCGATTCGTCACAATTAATAAACTGACCAAATGCCCGCCCCCGAACAACTCGACCGCGGCCTAACGCTGACCGAAGCCACTGCCCTCAACATGACCTTCATGGTCGGCATCGGCCCATTCGTAGTAATCCCCTTCGTCGTGCAAGCCATGGGCGGCCCGCAATGCCTGCTGGCGTGGGTCCTGGGCGCGGCGCTCGCGGCGCTCGATGGTTGCGTCTGGGCCGAACTCGGCGCCGCCATGCCGCAAGCCGGCGGCAGCTACGTTTTTCTACGCGAAGCCTACGGCGCGCAAAGCTGGGGCCGCCTGATGTCGTTCCTGTTCATCTGGCAAACGCTCTTCCAAGCCCCGCTAAGCATCGCCTCCGGCGCACTCGGCTTCGCCGATTATTCCAGCTTCCTGGTAAGAAAATCACTCTGGCTCACCGCCGCTCTCGTGCCGCTCGGCCCATTCGCGGGCAAATTCATCGCCGGAATAATCGTTGCCCTGGTAGTGCTGCTGCTCTACCGCCGAATCGCAGCCATCGGGAAAATTTCCGTAGTGCTCTGGGTCATCGTCATCGGGACGATTCTCTGGATCGTTTACGGCGGCGTGCGCTATCACCAACCCGGCCTGCTCTTCAACTATCCGCCGGGCGCGTGGAATCTCTCGCGATTATTTTTCCTCGGCCTCGGCCACGCCACGGTGCAGACGGTCTACTCGTATCTCGGCTACTACAACGTCAGCAATCTCGGTGGCGAAATGAAACGGCCGGAACGAAATATCCCCCGCGCAATTTTCATCTCGATTCTAGGAATCGCCATCCTCTATCTGGCCATGCAGGCAAGCGTGCTAAGCGTAGTGCCCTGGCAGGTAGCGGCCAAAACGCGCGCGGTGGTAAGCGTATTCGTCGAGCGAGCCTTCGGCCCAAACTGGGCCACGCTCGCGACATCATTAATTCTGGTAAGCGCCTTCGGTTCCGTATTCGCGGCGATGGCGGGCTATTCGCGTGTGCCCTACGCCGCCGCACTCGATGGCAATTTCTTCTCGATCTTCGCGCGCCTGCATCCAACGAAACACTTTCCGTACGTCTCGCTCTTGGCCCTCGGCGCCACCGCCATCCTCTTCTGCCTCTCCCTCAGCCTGATTGATGCAATTCGCGCCATCCTGGCCATGCGCTGCATCATCCAATTCATCGGCCAAGCCTTAGGCCTAATTATGTTGCGCCGGCGATGGAGCGCGTCTAAATTTCCCTTCCACATGTGGCTCTATCCCATCCCGGTAGGCATCACAATTCTTGGCTGGGCGGGAATTTTCATCTCTACAGGCCCAAAGCCCATGCTAGCGTCGCTAGGCGCCATGGTGTTAGGCGCCGCAGTTTACGTAGGCCGCGCGCGTCTGATACATCAGTGGCCATTCGAAGGGGCTCCTATGTAACTCACCTCTTCAGAGGTGAGGTATTTTGGGTTAGCCTTTGACTTTGCTTTTGAATTTGATTTCGCTTCTGACGTGGCTCTTGCTTTAATGTCGCACTCGATCCAGCAAGATTGGGGCAAGTACAGTGAATAGATCAGCCAAATTCTGCATAGCCACAGCCGCAATTTTCCTCGTGGCCGCAGCCCCATTGCGCTCGCAGTCGTTGCCCGAAACCGTAGAAGCCATCGACAAAGCCCGCGTAACAACGCGCATCCTCTTCACCACCGCTCACCCCGACGACGAAGCCTCCGGCCTACTAAGCTATCTCTCCCACGGTCTAGACGCCGACGTAGCCCTCTTCACCATCACCCGCGGACAAGGCGGCCAAAACGCCATCGGCCCCGAGCAAGGCGAGCGCCTCGGAATGTTGCGCACCTCGGAATTGCTGGCCGCCAGCCAACACAATGGCGTAACCCAGTTTTTCTCCCGCGCTCCGGATTTCGGCTATTCCAAAAGCGCCGAGCAAGCCATGAAAATCTGGGGCCAGGTTCCGCTCGAAGATATGGTCCGAGTGATTCGCACTTTCCGCCCCAATGTCGTCATCAATGGCTGGGGCGGCGTTCACTCCGGCCATGGCCAGCATCAAGCCAGCGGCATCCTCACTCCCGAAGCCGTTAAGCAAGCCGCCGATCCCTCCGCCTTCCCCGATCAAATTCAAGAAGGCCTGCGTCCGTGGAGCGTCGGCCTGCTCGTGGACCTCCGGCGCGCTGAATCGAAGAATGGATTCCGCGTCCCCACCGAGCAAATTTCCGCCCTCTGGGGAAAAAGCTATTCGGATTTCGGACGCGAAAGCCTCGTCTATCATCGCTCGCAGGGCGTCACCATGTTTCTCAGCTCGCCGTTCCTGCGCGCTTCGCTCTATCTGGTAATCGAAAATCCGGACCCGGACACGCAAACCCTCAGCCCGGCCGATATGGCGAAATCGTTGACGCATCTCGCGATCTCCAGCACTCCCGCAGGCACAGGCCTCGCTAAGGCCGATGATCTGCTCGCGGCCGCGCACGATTCCGCGCTGCTGCTCGACTGGCCTGCCACAGCGAAAGCTCTCGCCGCAGCCGGCGCGCAAATCGCCGCACTGCGAAAAGCCGCCGCGCAATCGCCGGATTCCGGCGTCGTCGATCTGGCTTGGGAACTCGAACGCGAAACCGAAAAAATCGATCACGCCTTGGCCGATGCCGCCGCGCTCCACATTGACGCGCGCGCCGATCGCAATGAATTAGTAGCCGGCGAATCGTTCAAAGTGGATGCGCGCTGGACGCTGCGCACCAACACTGGAGTAACGGTAAACAACACCGCGGTGATCGCGCCTCCGGGCTGGGCCGTGGCGAGCAGCTCCGCGGCCGGCGATCGCCGCCAGGACGCTACCTACACCGTTTCGCTTCCAACCGATGCCGCGGTTCCATCGTCTCCCGAAGACGCGCTGCTGCCGTGGCCTCCGCCGCTGGTGCGCGAGCGCCTCGAATTGACTGCGGGCGATTATTCCTTCGCCGTCGAAGAGCCGGTCGTCTCAATTCATCCTACGTCCACAAGCGTGGACACATTCCCGTTAACACTCGTTCCCGCAGTAACGCTGACCATCGAACCCAAACAAGTAATGGTTCCAGAAGTTCGCGCCGGCCAACCAATCGAATTGCTCGCGCGCGTGCGCTATCACGCCACCACCGGCGCAACGGTGAATCTGGGCGTGAAAGCTCCGGACGGCTGGAATGTAGCGCCAGTAAGCCCGGTGGAATTCCCGGCGCCCGGCGATCAACTGGTGCGCTTCGAAGTCACGCCACCGCAGAAACTGGCGCCCGGAACATATCCATTGCACCCATTCGCCGCAATCGGCACGCGCGAATTCGCAGTTTCAGTCGAGCCGTTGCCCTCGCTGCCCACGCGCAACTGGACTGAGCCGACTCTCGCCACCGTCCACGTTCTCGATCTCACCGTGCCGCAAGATCTGCGCGTCGGATACATTACGGTCGAAAGCGATCCGCTGCCGGAAATGGTCGCGCAGCTAGGCATCCGCGTCGAGCGCATCAACGAAATCGAACTAGCCTTCGGCGACTTGAGCCATTACGACTCGATAGTAGTAGGCATCCGCGCCTACGAGCTGCGCCCCGATCTCCCCCGCGCAAATTCCCGCCTGCTCGATTACGTAAAGCAAGGCGGCACTCTCGTAGTCCAATACCAGCGCGATTTTGCCTGGAACAAAATTCTTCCAGCTCCCTATCCAGCAACAATGCCAGACAGCACCGCGCGCACCACCGACGCCAATTCACCCGTCCATTTCCTAGCGCCAGAAAGCCCGCTGCTAAATTTCCCCAATAAAATCACGCAGGAAGATTTCCAAGGCTGGATTCAAGAGCGCGGCCTCTATTACTGGGGCAAATTCGACTCGCAGTATCAACCCATCCTCGGCCTAACCGACCCTAACGAACAAGAACTAAACGGCGCATTGGTCACCGCGCGCCTCGGAAAAGGTGTATATATCTACACAGGTTTATCGTTCTTCCGGGAATTGCCGGCAGGAGTCCCGGGGGCGTACCGCTTATTCGTTAATTTGCTGAGCCAGTCGAAAGCACCGTCGAAATAAAGCACGCAGAAAGAGAGATTTCGCTTGGCGAGCGCAGCTCCGATTCCATCTGAATCTCCGCGCAGCGACCTCGGCCCGCGCATGGTTTTCATCCCTGAAGGCAATTTCCAGATGGGAAGCGAGATCGGCCAGGACAACGAGCGGCCCGTCCACAAAGTCTGGGTTGACGCCTTCGAGCTAGCCGCGCATCAAGTCACCAATGCCGATTACGCGCAATTTCTCGAAGCCGTCGATTACCCCAAGCCGACGCATTGGGACGATCCGAAATTCAATCAGCCGAATCAACCGGTAGTCTCGACATCCTGGTTCGATGCCTCCGCCTATTGCAGCTGGCTCGCGCGCGTCACCGGCCGCCGTTATCGTCTGCCCAGCGAAGCAGAATGGGAGCGTGCAGCCCGCGGTGGCGTGGAAGGAAAAGCCTATCCCTGGGGCGATGAGCCGCCCGAGTCCATACTCGATTATCATTTGCGCTGGATTCACGGCCCCGATCCCGTCGAGCGCTCCAATCCCAATCCCTACGGCCTCTACGAAATGTGCGAGAACGTTCACGAGTGGTGCGCCGATTGGTACGACGCCAATTATTATTCTGAGCACCCGGAAAAAAATCCCCGCGGCCCCGCAGAAGGCTCGCGCCGTTCCTCCCGCGGCGGCTCCTGGCGCCATTACATCCGAGTCTCCCGCTGCGCCGCCCGCTCCAGCATCCCCCCAGGCTTCAAATACGCCGACTACGGCTTCCGCGTAGCCCGCGACAAGTAGCGCCGGCTTGCCCTGAGAATTCTCGAAGGGCGTCCCTGCCGGCATCTCACGACCGCAAAATTCCGAAAAGCCACCAATTAAGGACGGACTACAAAACGCAACCAACGCCGTCTCTTGATCTGGCGCCACGCCCACAATTGCGGCACCAACAGACACTCGCGTTCGCAAGATGCCGGCAGAGACGCCAGCGGCACAAAATCCACCCATGCGCAATCCGAAACCCATCCCACACCCAACAAAACGCAACCAATGAATCATGCTATTCTCGCCAACGTCTGGGGGGAAATGAATGAAGAAGCAATCGTTCTTGGGAAATTTCGCGCAGCTCGCACTACTACTCGTCCTGGCATTTTCGTTCGCACTCACTGCTTCAAGCCAGGATTCCAAAAAACAAAAAAAGACCAAGCAAGACACCAGCGACAATCCCATGCCCATGCCGCCGGTCCCCACCGCCGACCAACTGGATAACAACATCGGCGAAATGCTGGGCGCCTGGCAAGTCGGCGACGTCGATGCCATGCACAAGTACTACGCCGACGATGCCACCTTCACCAGCGGCGCTTTCGAGCCGCCCGTCGTCGGCTTCCAAAACTACGTAACCGCCTACCAAAAAGCCCGCGCCAATTTCGAAGGCACACAATTGATCCGCAGAAATACGGTTATCTTTTTCCGCACAGACTTCGCCTGGGCTTCTTATCAATGGGAATTAATCGCTACGGTAGGCGGCCGCCCCTTTAACGCTCGCGGCCAAACCACTCTAGTCTTCGGCAAGACCGGCGACAAATGGCTGATCGTCCACAATCACACGTCGCAAATCTGCGACATGTCCGCGCCAACGCCAGCCCCAGCCGCGGCGACTCCGGGGAACTAGAAGCTGCGGATCGCGTGCCACACAAAAACGCCTCCGAGCGCCACCAGAAGTATGCCCGAAAGCCAGCACAACACCGCGATCGGCCGGCCCAGCCCTTCAATACGCGCAACAATCACGCGTTGCTCGGCCGCCATTCCCTCTTCCGCCCGATCGAGAAACAACTGATCTTCCTCATGGTTGCTTAGCTGGCTCCGGTAAATTACCAAAATCAGTAGAATCCCGGTCAAAACCCCCCAGATCACCAGCAGATACAAAATACCGCTGTGCAGAGATTCGAGATCCATGCGTCTCCTCCATGCCCAATGGACCGCGGCAGCATGTACCGGCGAGGTAAGCGGTCCCGTACGGGCCCGAGTGCGGCAATTGTACCACCAGGAGGGAGGCAGAATGTCAAGCAGGACGCGGCGATGTTTCGTTAGGGAAATGGATGCCCCAGAATCCCTCGAGCGGCTGCAACATCTCCACTCCCAGCTCAAACACGCCATCGCGCGTCGATTTCGCCACGCGCACCACGCGGAATTCCTTCACTTCCTCGTTCAACGCATTGAACACTTCAATCACAGTTCCCAGCCCAGGCTCAATCGGCGCCCATAGCAGCGCTCCAAATCGGCTAACGGTAACGGCTTCAGCCGCCGCCCGAATCGGATGCCCCGTCCCATCGCTGCTGAACACCTTGATCGGTATGCGAATCAAAACGCGCGGCGACCTCCGCCGCTCCACCCGCGCCGACGATGCACCCATCAAGACCTCCGCGTCCGGAGCCCAATCCAAATAATTTCCGCACACAATAGTGAACCCAACCGCAACGGTCAAGTCCTTCCCAGTACCGCCGGCGTTTCTGCCGGCGCCTTTGACTTTCCGCGCCAAGTTCTCAGCCAAGCCTCGTAATGCAAGCTCGCGCCGAACCAACTCCCCACGCGTTGACATTCCCCAACCCCAGCGTCAAAATCAACAAGCCTGATTTTTCCAAAGTGCCCAGGTGGCGGAACTGGCAGACGCGCTACGTTCAGGTCGTAGTGGTCGCAAGGCCGTGGAGGTTCGAGTCCTCTCCTGGGCACCATCCCCTTCCGAATCACGTCATTCCGAGCCGCTTTTCGGCGAGGAATCCCTCTTCGCTTTCCCGTGAATCTTCACTGCGAATAAAAAACGCGCGAATGCAGCCTCCGCGAAATCGGATGCCACACTCGCGCGCGAATTCGACGTGCCGATCGATCCTATTTCGTTACCGAGGCTTCACGCAAACAAAACTACCCGCATCATTTGTAGGCCCCGATCCCGAATACCGCGTCTGCAGCGGAAACGGACAAATCGGCCGCGTCCCACCCGTAGGAAAATTCACCGCCACTCGAGGATCAAAAGGCGCCCCGGCTGGAAACGGCGAAGCAGTATTCGTATTCGCCGCAACAATCGCGCCAGGAGCAACCCCACCCTCAACCCAACTGGTGATCGCCGTCAGCAAATTTCCGCTGAAGCTGGTCGTCGCCGGCCCACCCCCGCAATGCGCCATGTTCGGGATCATGTACAACCGGCTGAAGTCGCCGGCATGCCCGCCCATCACGAAGTCCAGAGTCTCGTAATAATTGACCAAATCGACGGAAGAAAATATCCCGTCATTCACCGAGTCATAAAAAATGATCTTCCCGCCATGCTGCTTGAACGGAAAAAGAAACGGCGAAGCTCCGAACTCTGTCCCGGTCATAAACTCCATCGAGCTCTGCGAATATCCGGGTGCCGTTTCGTAAATCTTGGGCGCGTCGGTATCGAAGTTGTAGCTGAAAATAAACGCCTCCTGACCGTTAGTCCCCGCAACCGGCGTAACCACCGGAGGCGTGGTAAAGATCATCGGCACCGCCCCGGCGCCCAAAGTCAGGTTAATCGCCGTGTTCGTGTTCGGCGCGCCAAAGAAAGAAACGTTCCACGCCTGCCATCCCGCCCCAAACGCCGTCGGCGGATCCCAAATCCCGGCATCCCAGAACCAGCTCGAATAGAGCGGCACGCCGTGCGAATTCCGCGGCCCGCTATAAATCTGCTTCAGCGCGGTAACTTGTGCCGCCGTCAAGCAAGTGCCGCCATGCGGCGTATTCCCGTTTGCGCCGGTCGGGCTACACGTATAGGCCGCCAGCGCCGGATAAACGCGTGCATTCGTGCAAGCTGTGTAGTCATCAATGATGCCGTCCACCAAGCCGTCGAGCCCGTCGCAGGCGCTCAGAATCGCAGCCGAGGCCACTTCCAAATCCTGCGCCTGAAACGTATCCGGCAAGTAAGGCTGTCCGTTCGAATCCAAGCTCGTCGCTAGCGGCGCCAGCTTCTGCTCGTTCCAAGCCTCAGTAACCGCCGCCCGCGGCAAATCAAACCCAGGATTGCCAGCTACGAGTCCATCAAACATATCGGGATCAAGCTGCGCCGCCACCGTCGCGTCACGCCCGCCGTTCGAGCAGCCCCACAAATAAGAGAACTGCGGCCCTTGCCCGTAGTACAGCGCGATGATCGCCTTCGATACCTGGGTCGTCTTTCGAATCCCGTTGTACCCGTAATCGGTGCGCGCTTCTTCATCGACGCCAAAATGCGCAGTTCCTCCGGCATTCGAGTCATCATCAATCCAGCTAAACGCCGGATTTCCCGGCGCGTCCTCGTGCCCGCCATCATCCGCGGCCACCGCCCATCCCAAACTCAATTCCGTCCCCGCGCTTCCCACCGGACTCCCGACTGACCCATCCGTCCCGCCCCCGCCCTCCATCTCAAATCGTCCCACCCAGGCATCCGGCAGGTTCAACTCAAATCCAATTCCGTAAGTGAAATGGTCGGGATCCTGTGCGCTCACGCGTTCATCGATCACTCCAATCACATTGCAATAATTTCCAGTCGTCGCAGTGACTTCGGTAGCGCTAAGAATCTGCGTATTCGGCAGCGTCAGACTCGTCACGCTGCTGCACGCCATCGTAGGCGCGGTGACCGCCGCCGTTTTTTTGGCCTGCGCGGAGACCGTCCCAAACGGCCAACTCACCAGCGCAGCCAGCGTCAGCAAACACAATGAAATCCTCTTCACGTTCATTCTCAAACCTCCTCATAGGTGGAGTACTGCTAGTCCTGTGCGCAAGTCGGCCTTGCGCACAAGAATCAGAAACGGGCGCACTGTGACCCCCGGCGCGACGGGTGTCAAGACCGGAAACGATGTATTTCGCATACCGAAAAGGTATGAATACTGAAAAGGTATGACTCTGAACGCGCGGACGGTTATACTCCCTCGCTATGGAGCTTCATCACCTGCGTTATTTCGTAGCCGTAGCCGAAAATCTCAGCGTCACCAAAGCCGCCAAGCGTCTCGGCATGGCGCAACCCCCGCTCAGCCGCCAGATCCGCTCACTCGAAAACGAACTAGCCGTGCAGCTCTTCGAGCGCCGCTCCGGCAAACTCTTCCTCACCGACGCTGGCGCCCGCTTCCTCGGCGCCGCCCGCCTGGTCCTCGAACAAGCCGCAGCCGCCATCGAAGTCGCCCGCCAATCCAAAAAAGGCGAGCTAGGCACAGTCCGAGTAGGCTTCGGCAAAGGCCTAGGCGACGTAGTAAGCCTGGTAATCAACCAACACATGCGCCTCTACCCGGACATCGAATTCGATTTCCGCGATATCCTCTCCGGCCATCAAAGCGAAGCCCTGCAAGGGAGAAAAATCGACGTAGGCTTCTCCCACGGCCCAGCCACCTCGCTAGAAGTAGCCTCCGAAAAACTTTTCCGCGAAAGCCTCTCGGTAGTCTTGGCCCGCAACAACCCGCTAGCCAAGCGCCGTCATCTACGCCTGAAAGATCTAAGCCACCAAACCCTGCTACTGATCGAGCGTTCCATCTCTCCCAATTTCCACGACCTGGCCCTAACCCTCTGCCGCAACGCCGCCCTCAGCCCCAGAATCGTCCTAACCGAATCCACTATCTACGATGAAGCCGGCGCCATGATGACCGCCTCAGGCAAAGGTATCTTCCTGGCAGTAGGTAAGAATCCGACCCACCCGTCCTTCGCGGATCGCCTTACAGTCCTGCCGTTACGCGAGCCCCAAGCCATAATCGAAGTCCACACCACCTGGCGCAGAGACGAAACCTCCCCAACAATCCTAAATTTCATCCAAACCGCAAAGACCCTCCTGCAAAATGTGAACCGCGTCCAAGACATGCGCAATTTCCCAAGAATCACCAAGCCGCACCTAGCCCCAACAGCAAGAAAACGCAAAACCCAGTAGCAAGTAGCACAGACCGGCAGCCCAGCCGCTCCTGCCGTGACCGTCCGGCGGCCGTGCTGGTTGTACCCAACCCCTCCTGGTGATAGCCTTCGCTTAGTAGCCGGCAGCCCATCCCCCGGGGGGAACTCACCGAGAGCTTATGTCTACTCCCGGCATGAAGCTCGATCGTTCGCCAGTGGTCGAAAGCCAAATCCTTGCCATTGTCCGCGAACTTCTCGACGAACTCGGAAACCGTTCAGCCATAGAAACTTGCACCCGCGCAGGCCTGACCGCCCATCTCGAACGCGACCTGGGCCTGGGCAGCCTCGAGCGAGTCGAGCTGCTGGTACGCCTCGACAAAGCCTTCTCGGTCCACCTGCCAGACAGCGCCCTATCCGAAGCCGACACAGTAGCCGACTTGGTCGAAGCGGTCCTGGTGGAAGCGCCGGCTGGACCGAGCGCGATCGCACGTCCGGCCGCTGCGATGGGCGCAGCACCCGCCCCGGCGGAAGCCAGCGATCAAGCCTGGCTGCGAGGCGTCCGCGAAGCCGCCGAATCGCTCACCGAAATCCTGATCGCCCGAGGCCGCGCCGAGCCCGACACCGCCCACATCCAAATCTACGAAGAAGACGACCGCATCCGCACCATCACCAGCGGCGAGCTACTCGAGCGAGCCTCCGCAGTCGGCGCAGGCCTGACGCGCCGCGGCCTAACCCCCGGACAAACCGTAGCGTTGATGCTTCCCACCGGCGCCGATTTCTTTTTTTGCTTCGCGGGAATCTGGATGGCCGGCGGAATCCCGGTCCCTATGTATCCGCCCTTCCGCGCCGACCGCATCGAGGAATATGCCGCGCGCCAGGAAGGCATCCTCCGCAACGCCGAAGCCAAATTCCTAATCACCTTCCGCCAGGTGGAAAGCCTCGCGCGCATCCTAGGCCCGCGAGTCCCCTCGCTAATCGACATCCTCGATGCCGCAGAATTGGCCAACACCAGCGGACCGTCAGCCCCGCCAAGATCCGAAATGCGCCCCACCGACGGCCATCTGCGCGGCAAATCCCGCGGCGAAGAAATTGCGTTTCTGCAATACACCTCGGGCTCGACGGGCGATCCTAAAGGCGTGGTGCTCACGCACGCAAATTTGCTGGCCAATATCCGCGCCATCGGCGAAAGCGTGAATCTCCTGCCCACCGATGTGGCCGTGAGCTGGCTCCCGCTTTATCACGACATGGGATTGATCGGTGCCTGGTTCGTCCCGCTGTGCTACGGAATTCCGCTGGTGGTAATGTCGCCGCTGGCGTTTCTGACGCGCCCCGAGCGCTGGCTGCGCGCCATACACAAACATCGCGGCACAGTAAGCCCCGCGCCGAATTTCGCCTACGAACTTTGCACCCGCAAAATTGCCGACGCGGATATCGAAGGCCTCGATCTAAGCTGCTGGCGCGCCGCGCTGAACGGTGCCGAGCCCGTTCGCGCCGAAACAATGGAACGATTCGCCACCCGCTTCGAGCGCGCCGGTTTCCGCCGCGAAGCACTCATGCCGGTTTACGGCCTGGCAGAAGCCTCGCTCTGCGTTTCCGCCCCAGCAGTCGGCTCGGGCTACAAAGTGGACCGCATCTCGCGCGAGGAATTCGAGCGCGAAGGCCGCGCGCAGCCGGCCGCAGACGCAGCCGACGCCAACGCGCTCGATTTCGTTTCAGCCGGCTCGCCGATTCCGGGAATCGAAATAAAAATTCTCGATCGCGAAGGACGCGAAGCAGCCGAGCGCGTCGAAGGCCGCCTGCTATTTCGCGGCGCTTCCACCACGCAGGGCTACTACCGCAATCCCGCCGCAACAAAATCACTAGTGCAGCCGGACGGCTGGCTCGACTCTGGCGATCTCGCCTATCGCGCCAACAAACAGCTCTACATCACCGGCCGCGCCAAAGACGTCATCATCAAAGGCGGCCGCAATCTCTACCCCCACGAAATCGAAGAAGTAGTAGGCCGCGTAAAAGGCGTCCGCACCGGCTGCGTAGTAGCCTTCGGCGCGCCCGACCAACGCAGCGGCACCGAACGCTTCATAGTCGCCGCAGAATTGCGCGAGACCGGCGAGCGCCAGCGCGTAGCCTCAGAAATCAACGCGCAAGTTTCGCAAGCCATCGGCATGCCGCCGGATCTGATCGAATTGCTCCCGCCACATTCGATCCCCAAAACTTCCAGCGGAAAATTGCGCCGTATGGAAACGCGGCGCCTCTATCTAGCAGGCAAGCTCGGCAAGCAAACGCCAGTCTGGCTGCAAATGGCCCGCCTCGCGCTGATCAGCGCCCCGCAACGCGCAGCCAACGGCCTGAAAAGCGGCGCCAAATCCGCCGCCGAAACAATTTACGGCGCCTACGCGCTAGCCGTCTTCGGCAGCTTCATCGGCCCGCTCTGGCTGGCGGTATCACTCGCGCCCAATCGCGGCGCAGCAGCCCGCGTAACGCGCTTCGGCGCCCGCGCCATGCTAGCCTGCGCCGGCGTACGCGTCTCCTCGAATGGCAACGAAGTCCTCGGCCAATTAAATGGCTCCGGCCCATGGATTTTCGCGCCCAATCATTCGAGCTATCTAGATGTTCTAATCACTCTAGCCACGGTGCCGTCCACGGTCCGCTTCGTAGCAAAAAGCGAAGTGCGCACCATGCCGCTAATCGGCCGTTTCCTCAAACGCGCCGGCCACTTCGCCTTCGATCGCAGCGATTCGCAAGCCCGCGTGAAGCAAACCGAAGGCGTAGGCGAAGCCCTAGACCGCGGCGAATCCGTCCTAATTTTTCCCGAAGGCACTTTCACCTCCGCCCCAGGCATCCGCCCCTTCCAACTAGGCGCCTTCAAATCCGCAGTCCTAGCCGGACGCCCAATCTGTCCGGTGTCGGTCCGCGGCGCCCGCGAAATCCTGCGCGACAAAACCCTGCTCCCCAAATTCGGCCGCATCGAAGTGAAATTCGGCCCGCTGGTCGAGCCAAACGAAGATGCCGTCGATCACGCCGGCGGCACCGGTACCCCGCAAGCCGATTGGCACGAAATCGTAAGAATGCGCGACGCCGTCCGCGAAATCATCGCCGAAAACACCGGCGAGCCCCTGCTCTAGAAGAATGTGAGAGTCGCGACGCCTCGTCAGGGCGTGACTTCAGTCATGCCGCAAGCGCCGCAAAACCAGTGAGGCTTCAGCCGCCGGGGTCTGATTTCCGAGTTCACACTCAGGGCCAAAAATCTTCGCCGTTCCCATACTCGACAAACCGGATAGGATTGGGCGTCCAAAACCGCAGCGCTTCGGAAAAGGCTCGGCCATCCGCCATGTGGTAAAGTGTATCGTTCACTGTCACCAGGCGAACGTACGTAGTTTCCGGTCCTGCATAGTTGGTGCTAGGAAGTCGACTCGCGGTTACGCATACACCTTGACCCTCGAAAAACACTTCGATCCTGTTTTCGCCGCTAGACTTTCAATGCGCGAAAAACAAATCCAGCAAAATTACCGGCCAATCATTGGTGTCCACAAATGGTTCGCTCGTAGGCCCGGAACTCTCTTCCGCAATCTGCTCCTCGCGGAATTCAACGGCCAAGAACGAGCCGAAGAAAGTTTCTGGCATTCCCACAAGTTGGATGGCGTAATCGCGGATCCATTCATGGGCGGGGGCACGCCCGTGTTCGAGGCAAATCGTCTAGGCTTTGGCGTAGTGGCGACCGATGTAAACCCAATGTCTTACTGGATCGTCAGACAGTCTCTCAGTCCATTGGACATTCCGACTTTCATCGCTACTGCAGAGAAAGTGTCGACGTACGTCGAGTCAATTCTAGGTAGGTATTATCAAACCAGATGCATTCACTGCAGGTCGTTTGCGCCAATAAAATATTTCCTTTGGGTTAAGACTGAGATATGTACAAGCTGTGGTATCGATCTGGATTTATTTCCCGGCTATCTTCTAGCCGAGGCAGTTCGCCATCCTAAGTATGTCGTAGGGTGCGGGAGTTGCGGAAACCTAAACGAGCTGGAAGCTCAACCGACGTTGGTAAACCCCGCCAATTGTGGTGCCTGCGCAAGCAAGATCCATGTTGAGGGCCCTGCCCGAAACCAATATGTTTCGTGTCCGAATTGTCGAGCGCGCGTCCGTTTCATCAACGGGGTGCCGAAAACGGCTCCTCCCAAGCATCGGATGTGGGCAATTGAATACCATTGTCCGAAATGTAGGCCGAAGCACACCGGGCGTTTCTTCAAGAAGCCCGACAGCGTAGACTTGCGTTTGTTTTCAGAAGCGCGCGATCTCTTGGCCAGAACGAAGGGATTGCCAATTCCCGACGATCAGATTCCGAACGGCGACGAGACAGATCGATTGCATCGCTGGGGCTATCGATACTATCGCGAGATGTTCAACGAGCGGCAACTCCTAGGACTCGGGCTACTGCTCCGTACGATCAAGCGGGTGTCAAACAGAGATGTTCGACATGCACTCCTGACAGTTTTCTCGGATTTCATTCGCTATCAGAATATGCTGTGCAGATACGACACGTACGCTTTGAAGTGCCAGGATATTTTCAGCGTCCACGGATTCCCTGTCGGTCAGGTTCAATGCGAAGACAGCCTTTTGGGAATTCCAAGAATAGGCGCCGGAGCCTTTCGCCACTTCGTTGAGAAGTACAGGCGGGCGAAGCAATACTGTGAGAAACCGTTTGAGACGCAGCACAACAAGGCTGTGATATTTATTCCCGGAGAACAAATCCGGGCCGAGTTCGTGAATTCTGTTTCGGAGACACGCGAGCATCGGGCGATGCTCTCCGCGGCGCCCGCAAGCGAACTACCTCTCGAAAAGAATAGCCTTGACGGCGTGTTTACAGATCCTCCCTACTTCGCCAACGTCCAGTATGCGGAACTGATGGACTTCTGCTATGTGTGGCTACGAAAAGGCTTGAGCGATGATTGGCCAGCATTTCGCGGGGAATCAACGAGGAGTGTCTGGGAACTTACTGGTAACGACACGCTGAGACGCGACCTTGCACATTTCACAGATGGGCTGAGCAAGGTCTTCCAGCATTTCAGCATGGCGTTGAAACCCGGTGCCCCATTTGTTTTCACCTATCACCACAACGATCCCGCGGCCTACATTCCCGTGGTAGTGGCGATACTTGATGCGCGCCTCGATTGTTCCGCGACACTCCCTGCCGTGGCGGAAATGTCCGCGTCGATTCATATCCTGGGAACTGGCTCTTCGGTTTTGGACACTGTCTTTGTGTGTCGGCGGGCACTCACACACAGACAAGAGGCGGATATCGAAACGGTTCTTTCGCACGATGCAGAAATGATGAGACGCGCGGCCGTCCGACTGACTAGAGGAGACCTTCGGTGCCTCCAGGCCGGCCACTTGGCTCGGGTAACCGTCAATCATCTAAGCTCGCACTGGCAACCCGAACTCCCGTTGACTCAAAAGATGACGATTGTTCGAGAAGCGCTGTTTGAGATTCAGAAGGGGTATCGGAGCGAAGCCGTAATACGAAAACTATTGGAAGCTGGCGAAAGCGCCAGAAAACACGAGAAGAGCAGCCTTGCCGCGACCGTTTGAAGTCAGCCTCGAATTTCTTCAAGATCACTTGGACGAGATGGTTTCTGCTGTTTTTGCCGATTTGCAATCCCAGTTTCTTGTGTTGCCCAAAGGGCCGAATTTTGTAGAGTACGCGGATTTTCAGGCAGCCTACGAAGTCCTCAAACGCGAGACTGGTAGCTTTGAGAATCTCACTGATTCGACAGTCTGGGCTGCCCTTCGTGCGGACGCCCTGGCCGGTCTGGTCCTACGCACTATACTTGGACTCTCCCCTCCCGAATGGGCCGATCTTGCACGGTCTGATCTCCGCGTCAATGTGCCACAGAGCGCCGCACGGGACTTGGATAGTCGCGTTCGGACTGAGCGAGACTATTACGCCAGATTGCAGTCGGGCAGGGATGGAAAAGCTAAGGAGCGAGCCAACGCTTTGATTTCTGTCGCCGTTCGGCACTTGAATCGCGCAGCCGACAAGGTCCCAGAGGATATGGTGCATCGTCTCGCGAAATTCGACACAGTCGGTGGCATTGACTCTCTTCGCCACGCTTCTTCGCATCACGTTCCCTATGCAGTGCTCCTGTATGAGAGATATCTGGGTCGTCCCTTCGCGAGTCATCGGGACTCTGTCTCGGAACTGATCGGAGATGTAATGGAAAGTGCAATCGAAGATCGCCTGTCGCAGTCTCAGATCACATTTCGAAAGACCAAGCGAGCCGAGCGCATCCCCGGTTTCGATCAAGCACCAGATTTTATCGTACCCGACGAAATAAATCCGGTTGTGGTGATTGAGGCCAAAATCACGGGCGACGATGGCACAGCCCGTGACAAAGTAACCAGAATCGTCCGGCTAGCTACGATGCGCGATGACAGGATTCGAGCCGGACAGCCGGGATTTCAGTTGCTAGCGTGCATCGACGGCCGTGGGTTTGGTGTGCGTCGAGAAGACATGCGACGAATGCTTCTTCGGACCGAGGGGAAGATCTTCACGTTAGCAACTTTAGACGATATGATTCAGCACTCGCGGCTTCGAGAATTTCTTCCCAAAAAGCCATAAAACGGAGTGTCCTGTAAGATGGGCGCCTCTAGCCGCTAGTCTTCATTTTAGTACCATCGACTAAACATTACTTCCGTGCTATCCATGACACGGGTAGTTCGCACAGTCCCTAAGCGCGGGGCTCGCTCTCCTGAGTCTGCCGTAAGCCTGCCCTGAGCCCGGGCCGGGTCCGGGCTGATGATTCAGCCCCGAGGAGAGTCCGCTCAGCCGGGCGAATCACAAACGTCGGCGCGCGCTGAATCGGGACAGTAGGGGAGGGGGTTCACCTCCCTCCCGGTTTAGCTTTGGGTTTCGGGGTTTATTGCGCAGGCCGAAGTCTAATCGGGAGAGTAGGGGAGGGGGTTCACCTCCCTCCCGGGTTAGCCTTGGGTTTTGCGGTTTATTACGCAAGACGGATTCTAATCGGGAAGGCTTCCGATTAGAAACCAACGTAACTGCAATAAAACAAAGAACGGAGGCCAAGTCTAATCGGGAAAGTAGGGGGAGGGGGTTCACCACCCTCCCGGGTTAGCTTTGGGTGTTGGTCTGACTCGGGGTGGATCGCGAGGCACACCGGAAACACCCACGGCCACCCGTCAGTCCACGGAGGCAGACCCGCCTCTACGGCCGAACGGCAACATCAACGCGCGAAAAGGGGGGCAAATGCGAAATCGGCACCCCCCGAAAGTGTAGCGATTAAAACGGAGGCCGACTGCTTGTTTTGTGTGAGTTACAAGAGATTTTAATCTCACCATGTAGCGATTAAAAATTCTGGCGGGTCCGTGCTGACAATCGTCTCTGCGATTGTGGAGCAATCGACTCAGCCCGGCGAAATAAGAGGCGAATCAAAATCGAAAGGAGGCGGTCAAGAGCGCGCAAATTCTAAGCCAGGAAGCAGCCCCGAGCGCTCGCGGGCGGGCTACGGCGGGAATCCGTCGGCCATCCACTTGGCGAATAATTCGATGCGAGACTGCGGCCACGGACCTTCGCCTCTTGGCGGAGGCGGCGGCATCACCGCGCCGCCGATTGCACGGATGCGATCGTAAATTTCGGCGGCGTGCTTTTTTACGTCATCGTAACTTGCCAGGTTGAACGCCGGGCTCATGCCTTTGATGTCGCGGTCGGTAAAAAGCGGGCGAATGTCTTTTTGATAGCTCGTCGTTATCGCCATTGCGCCTCACAGGAGTTGGATTATGCGGACGTCGCGAGGAATTTTCGTCTTGAGCTTCCGCTTGCGCCCAAAGCCTAGCCCCGTTGCGCCGTTCTGTCTACCGCAAACGGGGTAAGTAGCGTCGACGTCCCTGCCGGCATCTTACGAGCGCGAATGCAGCCTAGGGCCCCAGTCGTGGACGGAGCGAGATGTGCAAAAGATCAAGTTGGTTCGGTTGTTTAGTCCGCGCGTGAGTGTTGCCGTTGTGTGAAATTTACGCTCGTAAGATGCCGGCAGAGACGCCGGCGCTACTGGCAAACCTTCCGGGGCTCTTCGACATCCCATTTGTGCCAGAGCGGAGTGGGTCCTCAGGGAAACCTTGTTGCAAATTGCAGCTGGTTGCCGGGGGTCTCTTTGCTGCCGGCCGCGGTGCAACGGTGTCGCCGCGAATTCATAAATCACACGGAGGACTCCTAGATGAGAACGGTGACGAGAATGATGGCGAGACAAATGGTTGGAACAATCGGGAAATTTTTTCTGCTGGCGGCCTTGGTGCTTTGTACTTCTCTGACGGCGAAGGCGCAAATCGAGCCTCACGTCGACGTCTTCGGGGGCTATTCCTACATGCGCTTCAATCCGCAGTTTAATAACAGCGACGTAAATCTGAATGGATGGAATGCGGCGGTGGACTTCAAGTTTTATCGCGGGCTGGGGATCGTCGGCGATTTCGCCGGTGATTACGGCTCGCCCCAAGGCGTGAGCGGCAACGTGACCACTTACTTGTTCGGCCCGCAAATTTCGCTGCCGGCGCCAGTGTCGCCGTTTGCCCACGTTCTCTTCGGCGGCGCGCACATCAACATCGAAGGCAACACGGATAATTCCTTCGCCATGGGATTCGGCGGCGGAATCGACATACGCGCGTTCCACAATCTTGCCTTCCGCGTTTTCGAGATTGACGACATCTATACGCAATTCGGGGGCTTCCATCAGAATAGTCCGCGCGTGTCGGCGGGAATCGTTCTGCATTTTTAGCGGTTGCGAGAAAAGTTAGAAACTCTGTCATTCCGAGGAGCGAAGCGACGAGGAATCCCTCTTTTTACGAGCGTTTAAATCAAGAGGGATCCCTCGTTTCGCTCGGGATGACCGCTTTTATGCTTCTTTCAGGCTGAAATTTAGGCGCCAAGCCAGCGGCCAATCGGTTGGCAACTTTCGATGTTGTCGCAGAGGACTTTGATCGTAGCAGTAATCGGTATCGCCAAAATCAATCCTGCGGCGCCCCAGATCCAGCCCCAGAAAAGCAGCGCCACGGTAACCGCCAACGCGTTCAGGTGCACGCGCTTTCCCACCATCGCCGGAAACAGCAAATTCGCGGTGATCAAATGTAAAAACATGAGCATCGCGTAAATCCCCAGAAATGGCCCGATGGTATTGAATTTCCCCAAGCCCACCAGCGTCGGCGGGACAAACGACAACACTACGCCTAGATACGGCACGAGATTGAGAAGGCCGGCGACTAATCCGGTGAGGAATGAGTAGTCCAGGCCGATGGCCCAGAAGAAAAGCCAACTGGCGAGGACCAAAGTGACGGCCACCATCGAAGTGCCCACCACGTAACTGCGCAATACGGCGCTCACGTCCGTCAAAGTTTGCTTCACCTGCGTCCGCTGCGTGGCGGGAAACAACTGCATCGTGGCATGCCACACCTGGCGCTTGGCCGCGAGCATGAAGAAAAGCAGGAAGGGAATGAAAGTGGCGCCGAGCACCACTTCGTATAACCCGCTCAGCTTCGACACCACCACGCTGCGGAACGGATGCGATTCCGTAATCTGCACAGCCTTGGAGCCGACGTTGTCGCCCGGACCGATTTCGGAAACGTGCGCTTCGATTCCTTCCAGGCGCGTTTCTACCGCGGTGGTGACTTTGTGCAGCGGCACGCTAAACTTCGGCCAATTGGCGGAGAAAGTGTCGATCTTGCTGACCAGCACCCAGCCGACGAATACGAAAATGCCGATCACGAACATTACGACCATAAATGAGCCGAGCGCTCGCGGAATATGCCAATCCTCGAGCCAGGTAACCAGCGGATCGAGGAAATAGGCGAGCAGCACGGCGACGAGCAGCGTGACCACCACGCTGGAGGCGAAGTGCAGGAACGCGATCACGATTCCGGCGGCAATAATCCGCGCGCTCGCGGAATTCGGCAGGCGAAAAGTCGCGTTTGCGACGGACACTATGGGTGTCTGAGTCTCCATGTTGGCTGCACTACGATAGCATAGTCCGCGCCTGGGGCTGGATTTCAGGCGCTGCGGCGTTACGAATTCGACTACAGCGCGCGCGGCACCGCGTTGACGTGCGCGACGCTGTGCTAGACTCGAAATTCATCGCGAGCTTCCCGCGAAACCGCACTCCATGGGCAAACAGCTTTTTGGGACGGATGGAATCCGAGGTGTGCCGGGCGAATTTCCGCTCGACGACGACACGCTTGTCCGCGTCGGCGCTGCCTTGGGACATTATTTGCATGGGGCGCGCGCGGCGGCGGCCGGCGATGCGCGCAAGCCGGTGCTGATCGGGCGCGATACGCGCGAATCCGGGCCGCATATCGAAGAATGTCTCGCGCGAGGACTTGCGGCGGCTGGAACTCAGGCGGTTTCTACCGGCGTGCTCACCACTCCGGGCGTTGCCTGGCTGGTGCGCAATGAAGGATTTGCCGCGGGCGTGGTGATTTCGGCTTCGCATAATCCGTATCACGACAATGGCGTGAAGCTGGTTTCCTCGAGCGGCATGAAATTCCCCGATGCGACTGAGGCGGAGATCGAGCAGGAAATTCTTTCGCCCGAGACGCGCGCGCCGATGACTGCTTCGGCGCGCATCGAGAGCGATCCGAAGCTTGAGGAAGATTATTTGGCTTCGCTGCGGGCCATGGTTCCTGCGGGCGTGAAGCTTGCTGGAATGAAGCTCGTGCTCGATTGCGCTAATGGAGCAGCCAGCGCTTTGGCGCCGCGCTTGTTTCGCTCGCTCGGTGCGGACGTGGTGGCCATGAACGATCGACCTGATGGACGCAACATCAATGCAGGGTGCGGATCGCTGCATCCCGAAGTGATGCAGAAAAAAGTCGTGGAGACGCGTGCGGCATTGGGCGTGGCGTTTGATGGCGATGCGGATCGCGCCATTTTTTCCAGCGCTAGCGGAAAATTGGTGGATGGCGATGGCGTGATTCTTTCCATGGGGCGTTACATGAAAGCCCGCGGGACGCTGAAGGGCTCGACGATCGTCGGCACTACCATGGCTAATCTAGGTCTCGAGCGGGCACTGGAAAGTTCGGGGTTGAAGCTGGCGCGCGCGGCCGTGGGCGATCGCTACGTGTTGGAAGAAATGCAACGGATCGGCGCGAATTTGGGCGGAGAGCAGTCGGGGCATATTTTATTTTTGGATGATGCCACCACCGGCGACGGGATGCTTACGGCGGTGAAGATTGCTTCTCTGATTGCCGCCGAAGGGCCGCTGGATTCGCTGGTTTCGGATTTGAAGATTTATCCGCAGACGATTGTGAATGTGAAGGTGAGATCGAAGCCGCCGCTGGATTCGCTACCAGACGTAGCCTCGACTCTGGCCGAAGCCCAAAAAACTCTTGGCGATTCAGGCCGCGTAGTCCTGCGCTATTCCGGCACAGAGAAATTGGCGCGGGTGATGGTAGAAGCCGAGCGCGATGAAGACGTCCAGCGCTGGGCCCACGCCCTAGCCGGCGCCCTGCGCACCGCCATCGGCGCGTAGCCCCTCTTTCGTACCGCTGGCGTCCCGCCGGCTCTTACGACCCGCACGTAACCTACATTCCGAAATCAAGTTCGGCGCGAGCTCGTAGGCCTTTCCTTCTTTCGTAGCGGTGCGCTTCAGCGCAGCAGCATTTTCACCGTAAAGCCATCGTTGAGCCATATCGTACAGGTGCCCGGGTGCCGCACGCGCCGTCTTTGCGCGTGGGAGCGGGCGCCCACGCACGCGTGTGTCCCGGAACAGCCAACAATTTCACCGTCCCCCGGGGAACTTTTCAACCGCAATCGGCATTACAGGTAGTGAGCGCCGAGTTACCGAAGCAATCGATCGACGCAAGATTACGCGGTGGATTCGTTCTAACGCTTAGGCTGCAAACAGGGCCGAAAAGCGGGAGGGTCTGTCACACGGATCGTTAAGGCGCGATTTGGATGATAAGACCCTCCCCTACGGGAAGAGCTGCGAAATCATGCTACGCGACGAAGAACTGATGTTGGCGTTTCAGAAGGGCTCGACGGAGAGCTTCTCGGAATTATTTTTGCGCTATCGCGATCCGCTTTTCGGATTCTTCCGCCGGCGGCTTTCGAATCCTACCCGGGCTGAAGAATTGACGCAGGAATGTTTTCTGGCGGTGCTGCTAGGCGCGGAGCGTTGGGAGCCGCGAGCTACATTTCGGACTTATCTCTATGCCATCGCGCTGAAATTGACGGCGGCGGAATACCGCAGATCGCAGCGCGAGCTGGTGCGGGCCACCGACGCCGATGGAGTCGGCCAGCCAAATGCCACCGAAGCAGACCTCAGAGTCCGCCGCGCGATTGCGGCGCTTGATGCTGAGCACCGCGAGGTCGTCCTGCTTCGAGAATTCGAAGGATTGAGCTACGAAGAAATCGCCGCCGCATTACGCATCCCCATCAACACCGTCCGCTCGCGCCTATTCCGCGCCAGAATGTCGCTCAAAGAGCTGCTCGACCCGAAACCCCAAAAGCTGCACCGCGAAAAAGAAGTTTCAGGCAAGCAAGCGCCAGCCATCCAGGAACTAAGGCAGGAACCATGAATCGCACTGCACACGAAATCGAACCCGAAGAAGTAATGGCTTATCTCGACGGCGAGCTGGAAGCTTCCCGCGCGAGCGAAGTCGCCGCGCACATCGCCGCTTGCACCGAATGTGCGTCGGTCGAAGCGGATCTGCGCGCAGTTTCGAGCCAACTCATCCAATGGCAAGTAGAAGCTGCTCCGCTGTCCCTCGCAAAATCGATTGAGCAATCGATGGCGAAGCCCCGAACGGCGGCATCCGTGAATGCGCGAGAACGTAAAGGCTCGATCGGTGCGTGGCCTCGCTTGGCTGCTCGCCAGTGGGCGTGGAAATTGGGCCTCGTCAGTGTCGCGTTATTGCTCGTCGGTGCTGTCTATATCCAGCACAGTTCCAGCCGGCACATACCGGAATTGCAGACGTTTACAGGTCTGCGCACCGCAGCTCCTACTGCGCCATCGGCCGCCAACACCGAAATGAGCCCTGACGTGCCGACGATGCAAAAGCTTCAGGCGCAGGAACAGCTCTCGGAGAGTCTGGAAAAGGATGCCGCTCCAGATTCCGCAGCTCCCGCCGGATCTCGGACGCCAGCACCGACGCCCGGGCCGATGATTGCGCGGACGGCCTCGATGAATTTGGTGATCGGCAAGCTGGATGTGGCGCGGGCTTCACTCGAGAAACTCCTGGCGCGCCATCACGCCTTCGCGAGCGACATGACGCTCGATCAAAGCAACGATGCCTCCGCCTCGCTAAACGCCACGCTCCAAGTTCCGTCGGCAGAACTCGATGCCACGCTCAGCGATCTGCGCGCGCTCGGCCGCGTTTCGACGGAATCGCAAGGCGGCGAAGACGTGAGCGACCAACACGTAGATCTAGCCGCGCGCCTGCACAACGCCCGCGAAAGCGAAGAGCGCCTACTCGATATTCTCCGTACGCGCACAGGAAAAGTAAGCGACGTCCTCGCCGTAGAAGAGCAAATCTCGCAAACGCGCGGCGAAATCGAGCAAATGGAAGCGCAGCTGGCGAATCTTGATAAGCGCGTAAGTTACGCGTCCATCAAGCTGCAAATGGCCGAAGAATATAAAGCGCCGGCGGGAGCGAATGGATCGGTAGCGCTACGATTGCGGAACGCCATCGTCAGCGGCTATCGCGACGCGTTCGATAGCCTGCTGGCCCTCGCCGTATTCCTGCTGAGCGCGGGACCGACGCTGTTAATTTGGGCGTTCATTCTCTTCTGGCCAGCGCGGGCGATCTGGAAGCGGCGCGGCGCTTTGCGGGCGGCATTCGGAAAAAGCTAGCGGCGGCGGTAGGGCTCGTGATTCGACCCAAGTAACGATTGTGCCTGTGCTAGGCTGAAGAGTCTGTGTGAGAACTCGATTTGACGCGTCTCTTATACTGCACGGGAGAGGAGACGCGATGGCTAAATTTTTGGAGTACCACCCGGACCAGGCGTATTTGTTGCCGCCGAGCGTTCGCGATGTGCTAGGGCCGAAAGCATCTGTGCTTTTACATCCGCAAGGTGCTGGCGAAGTTGAACCTGAGCGCATTCCGCGAGGAGTACGGCGTGGAGGGCGGGCCGGCGTACGCGCCGGAGTCGCTGGTGGCGGTGTGGTTGTATGCCTATGCGTTGGGCGTGACCAGTTCGCGGCGTCTGGAGCAGCGCCTTCGCGAGGATTTGGCGTTCCGCTATTTGGCGGCCGGCGCGACACCGGATCACTGGACATTGAATGATTTTCGCCGCCGGCACGCGCGAGGATTGAACGATCTGTTCACGCAAGTGGTGGAAGTGGCGCGGAAAGCAAAAATGGGGAAGCTCGGGCATGTGGCCATTGATTCGACGCGCATCGCGGCGAACGCTTCGCGGGATCGCATCGACACGGAGCAGAAGTTGCGGGATCAGCGGGCGCGCACGCGGCGAGCGATCCGCCGCTGGCAGAAGCAATGCGATCGGGACGATCCGAATGAGGGCGCGGGAATGGATGTGGGCGAGGCGGTGATGGAACGGCTGGAAGAGCAGCTGGCCGCGATTCCCGAGCGGCTCGAGCGGCTGCGGAAATCGGGTTTGAAGAAGCTGTCGCGCACCGATGCGGACAGCCGGTTTTTGAAGGAGCGCGGCGGATTCAAGTTGGGCTACACGGCCACGCTGGCGGTGAGCGAAGATCATTTGATTTTGGCGCAGCGCGTGACGCAGGAGACCACCGACAACCAAGCATTGCTGCCGATGGTGGCCGAGGTGCGGCGGCAGTGCCGCCGAAAACCTAGACGCGTGAGCGCGGACAGCGGATTTTTCTCCATCGACACGGTGAAAGCGCTGGAGCAGAAAAAAATCGACGCCTACGTTCCAGATTCGAATTTGGCGCGCTGGTTGAATCGCGGAGGACGGCTGCGGACGCGAGCGAGCGATCCGGCGCATCGCCGCATGAGGCGTAAGCTGCGCGATCCGGCGGGACAGAGAATTTACCGCCGCAGGAAAGCGATCGTCGAACCGGTGATCGGAATACTGAAAGCGCAGCGAGGGAGGCGCGCATTCGCGCGACGCGGCCTGCCGCAGGTAGCGGTGGAGTGGGCGCTGGCGGCCACCGCCTACAATCTGACGCGTCTGTGGCACAGCAAGAAGCGCCGCGCGAAGCGCTGATCCACGGAAGGCGCAAGAAACCTGAGAGCTCATGATCGATTACGCAAACTAAATCTGGGGCATCGAGTCTTCACACAGACTCTGAAGCCCGCCGCTACGAGGGCGGGGTCTCTCTCAATATAATTGACTTCGAAGCTACTCTCCTGTAATTCCTATCGCGCATAAGCACTCTATCGAGGATTCAACACTATGCGTAATGGCGTGGCAATTGTTGCCCTGCTGTTCGGTTTCGCGGCGCCTTGCGTCTGGCCACAGGCGCTCGCGAGCGATCGCGGGACTAGCCCGCAAAGCGGCGCGGTAGCTTCAACCCAGTCGTACCCCCATTCGCCCGACGGAATGAAAGCTCAAGTCGAAAATCTTTTCGCGGCTTGGCGGACGCAAGACCCGCAGCAAATCTCAGCCGCCCTCGAACTTTTCAGCTTGCCCGACGCCGATGCCTGGTTCGCGCAAGTATTCGGAACGGACAAAGCGAAACAGTTGTCGGATGACTTCAAGAGCAGCCTGAACGGATTTCAGTCGCATATGAAATGGATTTCAGGGAATTGGGCGTCCAAGCCCGGCGTGACAGTAAAGATCGAAACTTCCGAACTGCCGGTGCCGCCGAAATCCGGAGGCGACGAAGCCGTGCTGCCGAGCCCCATCGCCGCGATTAAAGTCGAGAACTTTCGCTTTGACGTATCCGCGGGCGGAGACAGCGCTCCTTCGTGGGTGAATTCATTTGTGTACCGCGATGGAACTTTCCGGTCGGTCGGCGGAACGTATCCTTTTTGGCATGAAAAATTGCAGGGCATCCGGACGCGCGCCGAAGTACTAGCCACGGTGCGGCAGGTAGTGGCGATTCACACCGTACCGGCGAAGTATCCTTCGGAGGCCAAGAAGCAGGGTATTAAAGGCGATGTGACGTTGAGCATCGTGGTCGGTGCCGATGGCAAGGCGAAAAATATACAACTCGTGGATGGAAATCCTCTGTTGGCCAAAGCGGCGGAAGACGCCGTCAAGAAATGGAAATTCCAGCCGTATCAGATC
Source organism: uncultured Acidobacteriota bacterium (assembly GCA_963831955.1). Taxonomy (GTDB): domain Bacteria; phylum Acidobacteriota; class Terriglobia; order Acidiferrales; family UBA7541; genus Palsa-147. The sequence continues at coordinate 908,625 of CAWHSG010000001.1, forward strand.
GAGGGACATGTGCTCGAAATACCAGTCAAAGTCAAAGTGCCCGTGGTTCCGCAATGATGTCGGCGACGCGCTTCCCGAAGCTCGTTCTTTTTTCGATATTGCTAAGCGCGCTCGCGATACCCTCGGCCCGAGCGTTCCCGGATAGCGGCCAAGCACCTCAGCTTCCTCAGTATCCGGATACCGCGGAGGGACTCACTTCGCTGACCCATGACTTACTCGACGCGATGAAGAAGGGTGACGCGGCAACTACAAATGCCTATCTCAGCTCGCTGGTGCTTCCCAATCCCGATTCCTGGTTCTCCGGTGTCTTCGAAAAGGACTTGGGGCGTGAGTCGGCGGCGGAATACACGGAGATGCTTCCATCGCTACCGGCGATGTTAACGGCCGCATTTCAGGACATCGCCGCCAGCGGCGCAACGCCGGTCAGCGGCATTCGTTTCGCAGAGGCATGCGATCGCGAGATCGACGGCAACATGCTCGTGCTGCTCTCGATGCGAAAACGCGACAAGCCTCTCTATGAAATTCGTTATGGCGCGGGCGCAATGCAGCGCGCGATCTGGGCCTTCGCCTACGTGGATGGCGGCTTCCGCTACATTGGGAACACGCGTCTTGGATTCGGCAAACCGCCGAAAAGCCCTGCCGCTGCCGCCGAGGTTTCCGGGCAATCGAAGAGTGAGCATTCTGCACATCAACGAGTGTTAGTGGGCGGCGAGGTGCAGCGCGCGAAAATGATACGCCAAGTTCAACCGGAATATCCCGAAGTGGCGCGGGCGAACCATGTGGCCGGCACGGTAATCCTTCACGCCGTCATCGGAAAAGACGGAACCGTTCGGCAGATTCAGGTGAAGCAGGGACCTTGTATGTTGGACGAAGCCGCGATCCGCGCGGTCCGGCAATGGCGCTATGCTCCTACTACATTGATGGGTGAACCGGTAGAGGTAGACACCACGATCTCGGTAACATTTACCTTGAACCATTAGTAGAGGGACGGGTTTGCCAAGACGTTCGACGGTTCAGCATTGATCGAATTACCGGGCTCTCGTGGCGGCACGCGCGAGAACCACAGATCCGGAATATTCCAAAGAGCATAGGCGGAACGTTAAAATTGTGAGAAATCGTAGCGCGCGAATATCGGCTGACGCGTTACGGTCTCCTAAACTTAACGTAAACCTAGTGGATTCATAGGATCGTGCGGGGACCAATCTGCCTCACCGCTCTGGCATGGGGCGTGCAGCACAGTCAGCGGCTGTCTCTTCTTCCCGGGGTGGGCCGGTTCCGCCGCGCCGGAATCGGATACTGGGGGATAGAGCATAGGGGTCCCGTACGCGGGACCCCTTTTTATTTGCGGGCCGGCCGATCGCGATTCGTTCGCGCCGCGGCGTCACAGCGGCCTTGTAGCACAGCTGCTCTTGGCTGAGTTGAATTTTAGACGCTTCGCTACGCGCGGCGTCAGGCCATACTAACGGCCACAGGCAGAGGTGTCGGCGCTACAACGGCCCCACTACGACGTTAGTGGTAGTTGGTCGATCGATGCGGTGTGCCAGACTTTGCGGTAAGCGTAAACATACACCGAATCGCCTGCAGCGTTCAGCAACGCAGTGTCTGTGCCAACAATCTCAGCAAAGTGCTTCTCCACGAGGTACGCCATCTCGGCGCTATCCGCCTTTGAGAACACGTAGTTGCCGTCCTTCAAATCCACGGCCTGGCCCGACCAGCCGCGCAGCAGTGGCTCGCGGGAAATACCTACGCAGAAATCCGCTGGTGCCCCGCCCAACTGGCGCATAAACATTTCAAGCCGGTGGGTGATTTCGCGGGCGCGCTTCGCGCCCAGCTCGCCGAGAAGGATATTCCATTTCACCGATTCGATGACGTCGGGCGCGAAGGGCGATTGTCGGTCCGCAGGCCGCAACAATTGTTTTTTAGCTGCACCCCGAAGTGCTGCCGCAATTTACGCACTTGTAGCAACTGCCATTGGGCACCATGAGCATTCCGCATTCGGAGCAGGAGGGCGCGTCGTCGGTGGTGAAGCGCGTGCGCGCCGACGCCGCCATGGCATTTGGATCGGCGGGCGCGGAGGCGCCTCCGAAAACGGCCGGCGCCGGCATAGTCGCTGCTGCCGAGGCTTGCGTGCCGAGCAACGTATCCTCATCGGCCGGCGGATTCAGCTTCAAATAAACCGGCGAGATGAATTTGCCGCCGAGCCAACGCGCGATGTAATCGAGCACCGAGCTGGCGAAACGAATGTCGTTGTTGTGCGTGTAGCCGGCCGGCTCGAAGCGCGTATTCATCAGCTTATCCACGAGTGCTTTGAGCGGCACGCCGTATTGCAGGCCGATGGAAATCGATAGCGCGATGCCGTCCATCAGGCCGGAAAGCGTGGCGCCTTCCTTGGCCATTTTGATGAAAAGCTCGCCGGGCGTGCCATCGTCATACATGCCGACAGTGAGGTAGCCTTCATGGCCTCCCAGCCAGAACTTGTGGGTGATCGATTTCCGCTCATCCGGAAGTTTGCGCCGCGAAGTGCGCACGAAAAGTTCCCGCTGTTCGGGAGCAGGTGTTTCGGGTCCATCCGCGGCGGAAGCCGCCAACGCGTTGGCCGCCGCTTCTTTCTTTCCGCCGGAAGCCGAAAGCGGCTGCGAGCGCTTCGAATTATCGCGGTAGATAGCCACGGCCTTCAGCCCATATTTCCACGATTCGATGTACGCCTGCATGATGTCTTCGACGGTGGATTCTTCGGGCATGTTGATGGTCTTGCTGATCGCGCCCGAAAGGAACGGTTGCGCCGCGGCCATCATGCGCAGATGCCCGCGCCAGGCGATGGAACGTCCGCCGCCTGCTGGAGCCAGCGAGCAATCGAAAACCGGGAGGTGCTCGGGCTTCAGATTCGGCGCGCCCTCGATTTTACCGTTCTGATCAATGTAATCCACGATTTGGCCGACTTCTTCGGGCGTGTAGCCAAGGTGCAGCAGCGCCCGCGGGACGGTGTTGTTCACAATCTTGATCACGCCGCCGCCGACCAGCCTCTTCTGCTTCACCAGCGCGAGATCGGGCTCGATGCCGGTGGTATCGCAATCCATCATGAAGCCGATGGTGCCGGTGGGCGCGAGCACAGAAACCTGCGAATTCTTGTAGCCAAATTTTTCGCCGTGAGCGAGCGCGTTGTCCCAAGCTTCCTGCGCCGCGTGCAGCAAGTCGGGCTGAACGTTATCTTCCTTAATCGGCCGCAGCGAATCGCGATGCATGCGAATCACGTCCAGCATCGGCTCGCGATTCACCGCATAACCGGCAAACGGCCCCATGCGCTCAGCAATTCTCGAGGATTGATAGTAAGACTCGCCTGTCATGAGCGAAGTGATCGCCCCGCAGAGATCGCGCCCCGCATCGGAATCGTACGGCACGGCCAAAGTCATCAGCAGCGCCCCAAGATTTGCGTAACCGATGCCCAGCGGACGGAAGTCGTGCGAATTCTTGGCGATGCGCTCCGTGGGATAGCTGGCGTTATCCACCAGAATTTCCTGCGCGGTGATAGTGATGTCCACGGCGTGGCGGAAGCCCTCGACGTCAAATTGATCGTTCGAGCCGAGAAACTTCAGAAGATTGAGCGAGGCCAGATTGCAAGCCGTGTCGTCGAGGAACATGTATTCGGAGCAAGGATTCGAGGCATAAATGCGATCGGTGCCCTTGCAGGTGTGCCAGCGATTGACGGTGGTGTCGTACTGCATGCCGGGATCGCCACATTGCCACGCGGATTCGGCCATACGGTGCAGCAATTCGCGCGCGCTGAATTTCTCGGCAGGTTTGCCGTCGGCGACGTTCTTGGTCCACCAATCGCCGTCTTCTTCGGTGGCTTGCATGAATTCGTCGGTGACGCGCACCGAGTGATTCGCGTTCTGAAAGAAAATCGAGGAATACGCTTCGCCGTCAATCGAAGGATCGTAGCCGCTCTCGATCAGCGTATGCGCCTTGCGCTCTTCCTTCACCTTGCTCTCAATGAACTCAGCGATATCGGGGTGATCCACGTTGAGAATCACCATTTTTGCAGCGCGACGCGTCTTGCCACCGCTCTTGATCACGCCGGCAAAAGCATCGAAACCTTTCATGAAGCTCACTGGTCCCGAAGCGATGCCGCCGCCCGAAAGCGATTCGCGGCTGCCGCGCAGCGTAGAAAAATTCGTGCCGGTGCCGGAGCCCCACTTGAAGAGCATGCCTTCCGTCCGCGCCAGACCCATGATCGATTCCATGTCGTCTTTCACGGAATTGATGAAGCAAGCCGAGCATTGCGGTTTAGGCTGCACGCCGACGTTGAACCACACCGGCGAATTGAAAGCCATTTTCTGCTCTAGCAGCAGATGCGTAAGCTCATCGCGGAAAGCATCGCGCGATTCATTGGAAGCGAAGTAGCCGCCCTCTTCGCCCCAGCGCACAATGGTATTCGCCACGCGCCCAATCAAATGCTTGACAGAAGTTTCGCGCTCCGGCGTATTCGGTTTGCCGTGAAAATATTTCGAGGCGACTATGTTTGTAGCAGTCTGCGACCAGGATTTCGGTACAGCAATTCCTTCCTGACGAAAAATGGTCTGACCTTTGTCATTGCCGATGAGTGCGGTGCGCTTTTCCCATTCCACTTTGTCGTAGGGAGAGATCGAGCCGTCGGTAAACAGGCGGCGAAATTCCAGGCCGCGTTGCGAGCCGATTTGCGGCTCCGATGTGAGTTTCCCGTTTAATGCCATCCGTGCTTCTGCCATTGATGCCTCCGCGCAGGCATTCGAGCCGCCGGTGATTTGCTTCAAGGACCGCTAGGCGGGGCTTATCTATTGTAACCCCGCGAGTGCCCCCAAGACGATCATCCGGCGCACGCTGGGGGTGCGTCGCCGCCGTCGTCCAAAGAATGGAAAAGCATAGCCCTACCATGACAAAAAATCATGTCAAGGGCGGGCTTGCTGGCGCTTCGAGCCGCTCTATGATTGATTTGACTTCGTTTGGTCCGGAAATTTAATGGCTCACGAAGTAAGCGATTAAATTTCCGGAAACAAAGTCGCCGCCGAGTATAGGGGATGTGGAAAAGTTGTCAAGAAAAAACTGGCCTCCGGGATACAAAATGTTGTGGCGAAGTTGTCGTAAGCGTCTATGTGTCGTGGTACGTATGCGAAAGGTACGTAGACCAGTTTGCTCCAAATTTTTCAATTCCTCACCGAATTTAATTTCTTCGCGACATACCCATGCGGTCAAGAAGCATTTCGTTGTCATCTCGAACCCGCCTCTCAAGGTGAGGGATCTGCATTTGTTTTTTGTAGGGGCCCGGGTTCACCTCCCGCCCGATTTGGCTTTGGGTTTTCTTCCGATTCGCGTTTTGGTTTTCGCTTCCGCTAACACGTCTCGCCACGCACGCAATTTCGCATCGTGGAACATAAACCCGCCACCACGATTGACTTTCACCCGCGCCTCCAAAAAAATGTGATGGTGAGCACCCCGGCAATCGAATTCGAAGCCCTCACCAAAGACTACGCCTACGGTTTCTGGCGCAAACGCCAACGGCGCGCGCTCGATGCGCTCACTTTCGAAGTGCGCGAGGGCGAAGTCTTCGGCTTCCTCGGCCCTAACGGCGCCGGCAAAACCACCACGCTGAGGCTGCTGATGAGCCTCATCTTCCCGACCAGCGGTACGGCGCGGATTCGCGGGCGTTCCATCGACGATATCGAAATGCATCGGGAGATCGGATTTCTCCCTGAGCAGCCGTATTTTTACGATTACTTGACCGCCCGCGAGCTTCTCGATTATTCCGCGCGTTTTTTCAAATTCTCCGCATCTGATCGCCGCGAGCGAGTCACCCGATTTCTCGAGCGCGTGGGCCTAAGCGCCGCCGCGGATGTGCAGTTGCGGCGATTTTCGAAGGGAATGTTGCAGCGCGTGGGAATCGCGCAAGCCATCCTGCACGATCCGAATGTAATTTTCCTGGATGAGCCGACCTCAGGGCTCGATCCCGTGGGCCGCCGCGAAGTCCGCGAGATTATTCTGGACTTGCAGCGGCAGGGGCGCACCGTTTTTTTCTCCACGCACATTCTGCCGGATGCCGAGGTGCTCTGCGATCGCGTCGCGGTGCTCGTCGGCGGAAAGCTGCAAGGCGTGGGCTCGCCGCAGGAAATCGTCTCGATCGAAGTGCTAGGCATGGAAGTGCTGTTCGAGTTGCCGGCGGGCCGCACAGTGCCAACCGCGCTCGCCAGCCACGTCACACCATCCGGAGGCGCCTATCGGCTCGATGTACCAGAAGCCCAGCTCTACGACTCCATCGCACAATTGCGAGCCTGCGACGCGCGGATCGTTTCCGTCGCGCAATTGAAGCCCACGCTCGAGGATTATTTCTTCAAGCTCGTCGGACGCGAAGCGGCGCCATCCTATGCCGTCGAGGTGGCCGATAAATGAGCAGCGTTCCCTTTTTCGTCGCGGTGAATACGTTCCGCGAATCGGTGCGCGACCGCGTGCTCTACAATTTGATTTTTTTCGCGCTGTTGATGATCGTCGCGGCAGTCTTCGTCGGGCAAATTTCCATTGGCATCGAGCGCCTGGTAATCGTCAATCTCGGCCTGAGCGCTATCTCGCTGCTCGGACTCGTGATGTCGGTTTTCATCGGCGTCGGCCTGGTTTACAAGGAAATCGAGCGCCGCACGCTCTATAGCATTTTGGCCAAGCCCGTCCGCCGCTGGGAATTTCTCACCGGAAAATATCTGGGCTTGCTGCTCACGCTGGCAATCAACACCGCGCTGATGACCCTCGGCCTGTTCCTCGCGTTGCTCTATGTAAATCACGCCATCGTCCGCGCCGACGCACCGATTCTGCTGGCCGTCTATTTCATCTTGCTCGAATTCGCGATGGTCACGGCCCTCGCGCTGTTCTTCTCCTGCTTCTCCACGCCCATGCTCTCCACGCTTTACACCCTCGGCATCTTCCTAGCCGGCACGTTTGCATCCGATCTGCGCGATGCGGGGGCGTTGAGCAACAGCGGTGCGGTAAAAGCGCTCACTTCGGTCCTCTATTACGCGCTGCCCAATTTCAGCAATTTCAACGTAATCGGCGCTACCGCGCACGGCGACGCAATTCCATTCTCGCTGGTTTGGCAAAATACCGCGTACGCTGCAATTTACATTTTGGCATTGCTGCTGGCAGCCTCCGCCGTTTTCTCGAACCGGAACCTGAAATGAAATTCTTCCGGCGAGTGGTTTGAAATGCACATCTCCGCGCGCGACCGTCAAATCTGGATTGCAGCGCTGGGAGTTCCTCTACTTCTTCTCTCGCTCTATCCCTTGCAGCGTCGCATTACCGAAAAAAAAGATTCCATCGAGCAACAGCAAGAATTATTGCTGCGTTCCGGCAAGCTGCTGAAGCGGCTTAGCCTGGGCTACGATTCGCTGCTCGCCGACATCTATTGGACACGCACGGTGCAGTACAACGGCGGCGTAATCGCGCGCGGTGTAAATGACTTCGGGCTGCTGGCGCCGCTCCTCGACGTAACCACCGATCTCGATCCGCGGCTCGATGTGGCCTACCGCTACGGCGCAATTTTCCTTTCGGAGAAAGTTCCCGCCGGCGCGGGGCGTCCGGATCAAGCCATCGCTCTGGTGCGCAAAGGCATCGCCGCTAATCCCACGAATTGGCGCCTCTACTACGATCTCGGCTTCGTCTATTACTGGTACCTGCGCGATTACCAGCAAGCCGCGCAAACTTTCTGGGAGGGCAGCAAAGTCCCCGGGGCGATGCCCTGGATGAGCGCCATGGCCGCGCACATTGCCGGCTCGGGCGGCTCGCGCGAAACTTCCCGCTTCATGTGGGGCCAAATTTACGAATCGTCGCAAGACATCACCATCCGCGCCAACGCGCTAGCCCACTTGCAGGCGCTGCGCACTCTCGATGATCTCGACGCGCTCACGAATTTCGCCGAAACCTACAAAAAACGAACTGGTCACGCTCCTACTTCCATGCAAGATCTCGTCAACGCCCACATCATCCTGGGCATTCCGCAAGATCCCGGCGGCTATCCTTATATATTCGACGCGAATGGCGAGCCCGCCGCAAATCCCGAGAGCCCCATGGCCGAGCGCGTGAAAAACTGGTCCGGCCGCAAGTAACGCGGGTTTAACTTTCCGCCGCAGACGCCGTTCCTAATCTGTACCGCCGGACAGGTCGCCTGCATCCCATTCTTGGCATTAAACTGAGGGCGTCGGGCGGAGCGGCCCCGCTGCGGCTCATTTGCCGGAGGATGGAATTCATGTTGGGACGAATCCAAGTTCGACGATCGCTGGTGCTCCTCGCAGCTTTGACACTGGGTTCTTGCGGCGGCGGGAAAGGCGGCGGCTCGGCAAGTTCCCCAGCGCCCGTGGCGCCGGCGATCACCTCGCAGCCCACCAGCCAGAGCGTGACGGCTCCGGCAACCGCAACTTTTTCGGTGACGGCATCGGGAACGGCGCCCTTGAGCTACCAATGGCAGGAGAATAACTCGAACATCGCCGGCGCGACGACTGCCAGTTATACGACGCCTCCCACCACGAGCGCAGATGACGGCTCGACCTTCGACGTAACGGTGACCAATTCCGCCGGAAGCGCCACCAGCAACACGGTGACGCTCTCGGTTTCGACCACTTCGATGGCTGCGGGCACAGACATCGTCACATTTCACAACGATGTGGCGCGAACCGGACTGAATCCGACTGAGACGACGCTCACTCAAGCCAATGTGAACGTGCACACGTTCGGCCTGCTGCGAAATCTTGCCGTGGATGGAAACGTGGATGCCGAGCCGCTCTATCTTTCCGGACTGATGATCAATGGCGCAGCGCACAACGTAGTTTTCGTCGAAACCGAGAACGAAAGCGTCTACGCCTTCGATTCCGATAGCGGCGCAACGCTCTGGCAGGACACGGTCGCAAATCTGCTCCCCGCCGGCGAGACCGCCAGCGATAATCGCGGCTGCGGCCAGGTGACTCCGACGATCGGCATCACCGCCACTCCCGTGATCGATCGCAAAGCCGGCCAACACGGAACAATGTTCCTGGTCGGCATGTCCAAGGATGCCCAGGGCAATTATCATCAGCGGCTGCACGCGCTCGATGTGACCACCGGCGCGGAGCTGCTCAACGGCCCAACCGAAATCAGCGCCACATATCCTGGCACCGGCCTGGGAAACAACAACGGCGTCATGACTTTCGCACCCGGAAATTACAAAGAGCGAGCCGCCCTGCTGCTCCTCAACGGCCAAATCTATCTCAGTTTCGCATCGCACTGCGATTTCCCGCCGTATCAAGCCTGGGTGATGGCCTATAGTGAAAGCTCGCTGCACCAAACCACCGTCCTCAATCTCACCGCCAACGGAGGAGACACCGGCCCCAACGGCAAATGGGGCTCCGGCGCTATCTGGCAAAGCGGCGGCGGACCAGCAGCCGATCCGCAAGGCAACATTTATATCGCGATGGCCAACGGAGCCTTCGAGACCACGCTCGATGGCAACGGATTTCCCAATCAGCAGGATTTCGGCAACGCCTTCGTGAAGCTATCACTCACCGGCAGCAAACTCTCCGTCGTCGATTACTTCACCATGACTGGCACGTTGAACGAAGACGATAGCGATCAGGATCTGGGTTCCGGCGGGCCGCTTGTTCTCCCTGACTTGAGTAACGGCAGCGGAACCACCGAGCATCTGGCCATTGCCGCGGGAAAAGATGGCGCCATCTATGTGGCAGACCGCACGAATATGGGCAAATTCAACGCCACTACCGACAATATTTATCAGGAATTGCTGCACGCGGTTCCCGAGGGAGTTTGGGCGGTTCCAGCCTACTTCAATCAGACCGTCTATTACTGCGATCAGGCCAGCAATCTGAAAGCGTTTGCGATCAGCAATGCGAAGCTGTCAGGACCCACATCATCCACTGCGACGAGTTTCGAATATCCTGGGGCACTGCCGTCCGTATCCGCGAACGGCACATCGGATGGCATCGTCTGGGCCATCGAGAATTCGGGCGTGGCCGTCCTGCGCGCCTACCCCGCGAATGATTTGACTACTGAACTCTACGACAGCAATCAAGCCGCCGGCAGCGCCGATCATCCCGGCGACGGAAATAAATTCATCACCCCGGCAATCGCCGACGGAAAAGTATTTGTAGCCACGCAAGCAAGCGTAGCCGTGTACGGCTTGCTCCCGGCGCAACGTTAAGTAGCGCCGGCGTCCCCGCCGGCATCTTACGAGCGCGAGTTCGCCAAGGCCGTTATCACGGTCGGACCTACCCGTTTGGAACAGAGGATCTAATTTGATTGTGTACGCCGCGCTTGATTACGGTCTTTGCGGGCTTTTGTGGTCGTAAGATGCCGGCGGGGACGCCGGCGCTACTTTACTCGTACCGCAGAGCCTCCACCGGATCAAGACGCGCGGCCTTCATGGCCGGCCAGACACCAAAGATCAATCCAATACTCACGGAGACTGTGAATCCCGCGATGATGGCCCACGGCGTCACCACGGCTTTCAGTGAAGTCACCATCGGAATCAACAACGTCGCCCCGCCGCCCACAATTATTCCGATCACTCCCCCGATGCCCGTGAGCGTCATCGCCTCGAATAAAAATTGCCAGGTAATATCCGCGCTGCGAGCGCCAATCGCTTTGCGCACCCCGATTTCGCGCGTCCGTTCGGTAACCGAAACCAGCATGATATTCATCACGCCTACGCCGCCAATCAGCAGCCCGATCGAACTGAGCACAATGATCGCCACCACCGTGCTTTTGATGATGTCGTTAAATTGCTGCGCCGTTTCCCGGTTGGTCTGGATGAAAAAGTTGTCGGGCTTATCGTAAGGGACGTTGCGGCGCCGCCTCAGCACGTCGCGCGCCTGATCCACGGCCTTATCCACCTGCCCCGGATAAGAGAGAAAGCGAATAAAAATCTCGAAAGCGGCCGGATAGATTTTTCGGAACGTATAATAAGGCAGCACTACGCGGCGATCCTCATCATTGGTCCCAAAGCCGCCAACGGGCTTTTGCAAAACGCCGATGACCTGAAACGTGGATCCATCCACCATAATATTTTTGCCGATCGCATCAGCAACGGTGCCGTAAAGAGCCGTGGCCACATTCTCACCGATCACGGCTACGTTCTCGCGATGAAGGTTCTCGGTATCCGTGAAAAAGCGCCCCGCAGCCATCGTCGCGTTCGAATAGACTTCCAGAAATGCCGGAAAGGTTCCCCGGAATTCGATGCCCTGCACTTCGTTATTCTGATAGCGCACGTTGTGCGCCACTTCCCATTGAAAAATCGAAACCGCCACCTGCTTGATCGCCGGGCATGACTGCATCAATGCCTCGCCGTCCTCCAGCGTCAATGGTTTGCGCTCGCGTTCTTCCTTCGGACGCCGAGCATTGTTATTGAAATTCTGCCCGTAGCGCTGCACCCACGCGGTATCGATTCCTTCCTGCGTAATCTCGTCCTGAATCACCGTCTTGAATCCATCCACAAGCCCCACCACAAGAATGATCAACCCCACGCCGATCATCACGCCCAGCACAGCAAGAAAGCTGCGCAGCTTATGCGTTCGCAGCGTGTCAAACGCCAGCGCCAAATTTTCGCGATAATCCTGATTCATTTTGAATTCCGGGCCTCGGCGGCGTGCGACGCTGCGTCCGGCCTTTTGCCTACATCCGGCACAGACAAGAGTGGCTGTGCTACCACTGCTAGCCCTCAGCCCGCAAGGCCTCTATCGGATCCAACCGTGCGGCGCGCATCGCGGGATAGATGCCGAAAAACAATCCCACGATGGTCGAAAGCGATAGCGCAATCACGATGGTGAAAATGGGAGTCGCAAACGGAATCGAAGTTGCCGAGCGCACGATCGCCGCCAACACCAGCGCCAGGATCACTCCGATCGAGCCGCCGAGCGCCGCCAGCAGCGCCGACTCCACCAGAAATTGCAGCAAAATATGTAATTTCCGCGCGCCCAGCGATTTCCGCAAACCAATCTCGCGCGTTCGCTCCGTCACGCTGGCCAGCATAATATTCATAATCACAATTCCGCCGACCACCAGAAAAACCGACGTGACCCAGATGGCAATCCCGAAAGCATTCCCGGTAATGCGATTCCAGATGCTGGTAAGCTGCGTCGGCGAAACCACTCCAAAATTGTCCTCGGCGTCATAGGGCACGTGGCGCCTGGTGCGCAGCAGCACGCGGGCCTCATCCTCGGATGATGGCATCAAGTCGGGCGTTGGCGCCTGGACGAAAATCGCCACCGAATCCTCCGGCGCGAGCCAGCCTTTGCGGTAGCTCGAGAGCGGCATCATGATGAAGTCGTCCAGCGACTGCCCCAGCACCGTGCCCTTCGGCGCGGCCACCCCGACGATTTGATATTGCTCAGCCCCTGCGCGAATCAGCCGGCCGAGGGGATCGCTCGAAGCAAAAAACTGGTTGGCCACATCGGCGCCGATGATGCACACATCCGCGCGATGTTGCTCATCAGAATCCGTCAGCAAGCGCCCGCTTGAGACTTCCACATCTCGAATTTCCGCATAGCTCGGCGAAACGCCCATGATGGTCACGTTCTCGCGCAAATCATTCCCGTAGCGCACGTCGGCAAATGTCTGCATCAATCCGGAAATATTGGTGGCCAGCTTCATGTCCGCCTGCAGCGCCTCGAGGTCGCTCATCTGCAGCGGCGGCCTCTTGCGCGCCTTATTCCACTCCTCGAAATTGGTGACCACTCCGACGCGGTCTATCACGTAGGCGTTGGCTCCAAGATTGGCCACTTTCTCCGCCACATAGACGTTCAACCCGTTCAGCACCGACATCACCGCAACCAGCGTGGCGACCGCCAGGATCACCCCAAGCAGCGTCAGAAAGCTGCGCAGCTTGTGGGCGCGCAGCGTGTCCACGGCGATGGCCAGCGTCTCGCGCAGCGCCACCGTCGCTTCCCCCGCCTTCATCCCCATGCGGAACGGTGCCATTCATCTAGTATAGACGGTTGTGCTTAGAGAAATGTTCGCTTCTGCCCGGCGATATTTTCCGCCCGCAACCCGCTAGAATAGCAGTGGGTTTTGTAGGGGCGGGCCTGTGCCGTTCGGCCTTCGTTTTCGTAGCGGCGGGCTTAAGCCCGGCATCTTGATGCAAGATCGCGCAAACACCTCAGATCGCCGCAAAACCGATGTCCGTTGAGTGCAGTGAGGCCAAAGGATTTACAGGGACCGTCGCACGATGAGACGTTTCGCAATACTAGTAGTTTACGTACTCCCCATGGTTCTCGTGCTCCCCGGGCAAGCGGCGGCGCAAGTCGCGGGCGCTGGCCTGAGCGATTCGCAGATACACGCGCTGGCGGAGCGCGTCATCGCCGCGCAGCACTCCGACGATGTAGCCCTCGAGGAATTCGAGCGCATCGAGCAGCACACCGTTTATTCCGGCGCCAACCGCCGCATCACCGAAGATAAATTCTATCGCGTGGTCCCTACAGGCACTGGCACGCTAAAACTCCTATTCAAAGACAACTATTCCCCGCTCGATCCCAATACCTATCGCAAGCAACTGCACGACTGGGAGCAAATCCTCGAAATTGCCGTCAATCCCGACGACCCGCGCCAGCAAGCCGCCTATGCCAAGTGGCAGAGAAAGATGAAAGAGCGGAAGGATTTGCTGGAGGCCGCGCGGCAGGCTTATTACGTCACTTCATCGGGGCAGGAAATCCGCAATGGACGGCTCTGCGACGTGCTGGCACTCGATCCGAATCCCAACTTCGTTCCGCACTCGATCGCCGAGAATGTCCTGACTGGGACGCGCGCGAAAATCTGGATCGATGACGCCAGCGGCCAGATCGTGCACGGCGAGGCTGACGTCATTCGCGATATTTCCTTCGGCGCTGGAATACTCGGCAAACTCTATCGCGGCGGCCGCTTTTCGCTCGATAGTTCCGAGCTAGCTCCAGGAATCTGGGCACCATATCGAGTGCAATTCGATTACTCGGTGCGCAAGTTTCTATTCACATTCGAAACCCACGAAGTAACACAAACCAGCCACTACCGCCGCGTAGGTCCTCCTTCGAAAGCGCTAGCAACAGCCCGCGAAGAATTGGAACACGGCGCGCCCGTGCCGGCCGATCCGTAGCCGTTCCTTGCGTGCGGCTCACGCGGCATTAGCCGCGGACGCTCCCGTAGGGCCCGCGCTTCATGCCGGGCCGGGCAATACGTATGTTCAAGCCAAAACGGCCCCAAACCCAAATACCCGCTAGAAAGAAGTGGGCAGCGCACACGAGCAAGCCTCAGTTTGTCTGGATTTCATTTGGTCTGTCTGTATCTCAGATGGAACCGCCCGCAGAAATCCTCATTCAGGCTCCGCAATGACCGTCAGATAATCAAGGAACTATGACCCCCCAACGCCTCTCCATCGCGGTCTTGACGGTATTCTTGTTCACCTTCCCACGAGCATCGCGCGCTCAAAACACCGGACAGCAACCAACTCCCGCGCCCGCATCCGCAGCCGCCCCGAGCGCAACAACTCCGCCAGCCGATTCAAAGCCCCCAGCAAAAGCCCCCGCCGCCAAAAAAGTCTGGACCAACGAAGACATGGGCAACCTAACCGGCCCGACCTACGACGGAAAGCCCAACCGCGGCTCGCGGCAAAATTCGTATCACCCGCAAAGCTATTCGGGATCCCCGAACGGAGACTATTACCGCAATCAGATCAATTCGCTGAAAGCGAAAATCGCGGATATCGATCGGAAGTTGGACAATTACGAAGCATTAGCCCACGGAGAGGCGCCGGGACAAGGCGAAAAGCAAACCGGCGTAAGAATCACCGACTCCCGCGCCGATATTCAGGCGCTAGTGGCACAAAAGCAAAAGCTACAAGCCCAAATCAGCGATCTAGAAGATCAAGCCCGCCACGCCGGAGTAGAACCCGGCCAGCTCCGCTAAAAGTAGCGCCGGCGTCCCTGCCGGCATCCGACGACCCACAACGCGACCACAATCAAAAAACATGGGCGGCGTAACAAGCTTAACCACAACCGGATTTTCTTTTCCTCGCTCGAAACGTGGTAAAAAACAAAAAGCGCGGCCCTGGATCGATCCAGGGCCGCGCTCGTTTTTGGATGAAACGTATATCGCGCTCGTAAGACGCCGGCAGGGACGCTGGCGCTACTTGGCCCCCGCAGCAGCTGCTTCCTTCTCGATCGGCGCGCGCACCAGATTGCCCCACTCCGTCCACGATCCGTCGTAATTCTTCACCCGGTCGTAACCCAGCAAATACTTCAACACGAACCAGGTATGCGAACTGCGCTCGCCGATGCGGCAGTAGGCGATCACTTCATCCTTGCCCGAGATTCCTTTGCCTTGATAGAGCTGCTTCAACGCATCCGCGGGCTTGAAGGTGCCGTCTTCTGCAGCGGCTTGCGCCCAGGGAATGCTTGCGGCGCCAGGGATATGCCCGCCGCGCTGCGCCGTTTCCGTCATTCCCGGCGGCGCGATCACTTTGCCGCTGAATTCGTCGGCCGAGCGCACATCCACCAATTGTCCCGCGGACTTCTTCCCGAGAATCGCCTCGACATCCTGGCGGTAAGCGCGCACTTTCTCGTTCGGCTCCGAAGCGTTGTAGGTAGTCTTCGCCGGATTCGCCGCATCCGTCGTCAACGGCCGCTTCTCCTCGAGCCACTTCTTTCGTCCGCCGTTCATTAACTTCAGATTTTTGTGGCCGTAGTATTCGAGTTGCCAGAAAGCGTAGGCGGCGAACCAGTTGTTATTGTCGCCGTAGAGAATCACGGTCGTATCGTTCGAAATTCCTGAGCGGCCGAGCAAGTCTTCTAGAGCTGCTTTATCAATCAAATCGCGTCGAACGCCATCTTGAAGCTGCGTCTGCCAATTCCAGCCCACGGCGCCGGCAATGTGCCCTTGATCATAAGCGGAAGTGTCCACGTCCACTTCGACGAGCCGGATGTTCGGATCTTTCGAATGGCTGGCTACCCATTCCGTCGATACCAATACTTCGGGATGCGCATACTCAGACATGATTGGTGCTCCTTTTCGCTACGGTTCAGGGCCGATGATTCAGCCCTGCGATATATTCTAGGACCGCCTAGCACGATCCGCCGCAAGATACCTCAAAACGCTGCTAATTTGGATGCCCCGCTAGGGTTAGAGATTCCCGATTCTAGCCCAATCTTCGGGCGGTTGTAGGGGCGGCCTCAGGGTTTCAGCGCCCTCGGTGGTCTCCTAATCTGAGTTCGATGACAGTTTCGTAGAGGGATTCCGCATCCATCGCGGCGGAGCCGCGGCGTCACGGTGGGAGCCCCCGAATTTATTCGGGGGAGGAGCGCTTCAGCGCTCCGAAAAAGCGCCGCCCTTGATGATGCGTTTTAGCGCTGGGCACTCCGTCGCGAGCCGAATCGCATCATCTCGGTAATCCCACATTCAGTTCCATTGTTGCGAACAACAAGCCAAGCTACTTTCAGGTGGGAAATTGTCGATGATGCCCCCGAAAATACTCAAAAAAATAAGCCATGGAGGCACGAATTGCGGGATTTCTGCTCGATACACCAAAACGAGTAGAAATCGACGCAACTCGCTGAAAACAAAGCACCGAGGTCGTTTCTACCCGTAGCGAAAACGCACTCCGCTAGAAGATGGGTTTCGGCGATCCGAAGGGCACCCCAGCTCTAAACCGGGGCCAGTTTTCCCTCGCGCGATTCGTATTCAACGCGCAGGATCCAATCGAAATGGAATTTCTCCCCGGCCAGCCATTTCTCCAGTTCCTCGCGGCTCGCCGCTTCGAATTCCACGAGCAGCTTGCCGTCCTGCAGGCACAGCAGCACTCGCAGGGTGCGAACGGCCGAAGCAGTGTGCAGCCGCTTGGCAAGTTCCTCGGCGCCCTGGCGAGTAAGGCAAGCGATGGTGTGCTGTGAGAGATAGCGGGGCATTCGTCCGGCTCCTTTGCGATTGAACCACGGACAATTAAGGGCGAATCATTTTGGCATTCGCGATTCGCGACCTCCTCGGATACACTGCCCGCGGAGAAAAAGCAAATGCCTGAAACGCGCGCGGCTCATCCGTACTTCCTCTACGATGCGATCGTCGCCCAACCCCACTTGATCGAACAAGTCTTCTCGAAATCGCGCTCGGCCATCGAGCGCGCCGTGCAGGCCGCCGCCAATCGGAAGCGTATCGTCTTTATCGGCATCGGAACATCGCTCAACGCGGCCAATGTGGCCGAGCGCTGGATGCGCCATCATTCCGGCGGCCGCGCCCTCGCGCGCGCCGAACAATCCTTCGAATTCGCGCACTATCCGCTAGCGCTGAGCGCCGAAGACGCCGCGGTGATCATCACGCACACAGGCACCACCACTCAATCGGTGGAAGCCCTGCGAATGGCAAAATCCATGGGCGCGCTCACGATTGCTGTCTCCGGATATCTGCCCGGCGAAGGAATGTTGGAAGCGGATGTACGCATCGAAACCTGCGAGCAGGAAGTCGCGTTTGCGTACACGAAAAGCTATACGACCGCGCTCGCCGCCATCGCGCAATTCATTCTTGGCTACCTTGAAAAACGCGGACTGTTGAAAGATGGCGCGAGCGCGCGAGCCGCGCTCGACAAAGTCCCGGCGCTCATGCGTGCAGGTCTTAAGACCGAGAGCCAAGTCCGCGAAGCCGCCAGCCTGATCGCCGAACGCAATCGCATCGTCTTCTTCGGCGCGGGCACCTGCTGGGCCACCGCCTCCGAAGCTGCGCTAAAAATCAAAGAGACGAGTTACATCGCGGCCGAAGGCTTCGAGACCGAGGAAATCCTCCACGGCCCATTCTCAGAAATCGATTACCGCGGCGCGATCATCGGCATGCTAACCGGTGAGCCCGCCGACGAGCGCGCTCGCACAATTCTCCGTGCCGCCAAAGAATTGGGGATGCTCCGCATGGCCGTCACGACGTCGTCCGCCAATCGCGACATCGCCGCCGAGCACACCATCGTGTTGCCCGAGTCCCCAACCTGGCTAGCCGCATTCACCCACGTAGTCCCGCTGCAACTCCTCACCTATCACATAGCCCTGGCCCGGAAAATCAATCCCGATACCGGCCGCCAGGACCAAGAAACCCATGCCCAAGCCCACAAAGTCTACAAATTGTAGCCACGTCGGTTGGACAGGCTAACCGATACGATGAATGTGAATCGCCCCAATTGAATCCCGGGTTAAAATCGGAAGCAGAAAGCTGGGAGAATTCCGATGAGATCGATTTGCGCTGGGCTTCTGATCGCTTCGATGCTGCTTATTGTCCGCCCCGTATCCTCCGGCGAGCGGCTGGGCACGCTTGAAGGCACCGTGGAGCGCGATGGCAAGCCCTTGGCGGGCGCCCGCGTGACGGCCGAGGAGTCCGAAGGCGCCCACCCTCACGCGACGCTAACGAATGACGATGGCCGCTTCTTCTTTCCTCGCTTGAAACCTGGTCTTTACAACCTGCGCGCCTACTACAAAGGAGAGTGGTCCGGCTGGGCTAAAAATGCGGAAGTTAAGGTCGGAAAAGGTACTAATGTAACCCTCCACGTCCCCGTAAGTATAACAAAATAAAGAAACAGCCTTCGCAGCCAAAACAGCCTGGTACTAAGACCCCAGTACAACTTTTTTGGACCTTCCGAGCCATTGGCCGCTCCCTTTCCGTTATCTACCATCGTTTTGCGGGTTGGGAGCTGCGTTGCGGGGACGACGGTTCCGTAAGGAGCCGGGGCACGCTACCCAATCCGCCCAGCCCTCCCTGTCGGCAAACCCCTCCTGACCCCCAGCTGACAGGGGGGCATGTCTGGACGATTTCTAGGATCGTACCGCTTTCGTAGCGGCGCGCCTTCAGAGTCTGTGTGAAGACTCGATGCCCCAGATTTAGTTTGCGTAATCGATCATGAGCTCTCAGGTTTCTTGCGCCTTCCGTGGATCAGCGCTTCGCGCGGCGCTTCTTGCTGTGCCACAGACGCGTCAGATTGTAGGCGGTGGCCGCCAGCGCCCACTCCACCGCTACCTGCGGCAGGCCGCGTCGCGCGAATGCGCGCCTCCCTCGCTGCGCTTTCAGTATTCCGATCACCGGTTCGACGATCGCTTTCCTGCGGCGGTAAATTCTCTGTCCCGCCGGATCGCGCAGCTTACGCCTCATGCGGCGATGCGCCGGATCGCTCGCTCGCGTCCGCAGCCGTCCTCCGCGATTCAACCAGCGCGCCAAATTCGAATCTGGAACGTAGGCGTCGATTTTTTTCTGCTCCAGTGCTTTCACCGTATCGATCGAGAAAAATCCGCTGTCCGCGCTCACGCGTCTAGGTTTTCGGCGGCACTGCCGCCGCACCTCGGCCACCATCGGCAGCAATGCTTGGTTGTCGGTGGTCTCCTGCGTCACGCGCTGCGCCAAAATCAAATGATCTTCGCTCACCGCCAGCGTGGCCGTGTAGCCCAACTTGAATCCGCCGCGCTCCTTCAAAAACCGGCTGTCCGCATCGGTGCGCGACAGCTTCTTCAAACCCGATTTCCGCAGCCGCTCGAGCCGCTCGGGAATCGCGGCCAGCTGCTCTTCCAGCCGTTCCATCACCGCCTCGCCCACATCCATTCCCGCGCCCTCATTCGGATCGTCCCGATCGCATTGCTTCTGCCAGCGGCGGATCGCTCGCCGCGTGCGCGCCCGCTGATCCCGCAACTTCCGCTCCGTGTCGATGCGATCCCGCGAAGCGTTCGCCGCGATGCGCGTCGAATCAATGGCCACATGCCCGAGCTTCCCCATTTTTGCTTTCCGCGCCACTTCCACCACTTGCGTGAACAGATCGTTCAATCCTCGCGCGTGCCGGCGGCGAAAGTCATTCAATGTCCAGTGATCCGGTGTCGCGCCGGCCGCCAAATAGCGGAACGCCAAATCTTCGCGAAGGCGCTGCTCCAGACGCCGCGAACTGGTCACGCCCAACGCATAGGCATACAACCACACCGCCACCAGCGACTCCGGCGCGTACGCCGGCCCGCCCTCCACGCCGTACTCCTCGCGGAATGCGCTCAGGTTCAACTTCGCCAGCACCTTGCGGATGTAAAAGCACAGATGCTTCGGCCCTAGCACATCGCGAACGCTCGGCGGCAACAAATACGCCTGGTCCGGGTGGTACTCCAAAAATTTAGCCATCGCGTCTCCTCTCCCGTGCAGTATAAGAGACGCGTCAAATCGAGTTCTCACACAGACTCTTCAGCCCGGCATCCGACGAAGAAAATCTAACCTACACCAGGAATCGCGGCTGGACTCCTAGAGCAGAACACTTCCCACGATTTGACGCCCAGCTACGTTCTCGATTACGGATTTAGCATGAATTTGTAGTCGTAAGATGCCGGCCTGAAGGCGCGCCGCTACGAATGCGTTCCTAACTTTGTTAGAAGGACGTGCCGGCTAGGAAGATATCGCCTAGGCCTGTGGCGAAATTGGCTACGATGTTCGTTGCCGGCGAGATGAACGCTACCGTGTGGCCGTCACCGCTTACCGCCGGACGAAGCGAGACGTTGTTCGCCAGCGTTCCACCCAGCGAAATGCTTCTCAGCGACGTCCCCGGTATGCAGGAGGTGGTCGTCGAGCTCACCGCTCCCTCGCACGTATTCCGCACGAAGACATTCTCAAATCCATTCGTGGTGCCGGGCACGAGATTCGTAGCCAACGATGCGAAAGCGATGAACTGTCCATCGCTCGAGTTCGTGACGGTCGAACTAATGCTGGGCTGCTCGCTCAATCCGTTTCCGGGCGTCACATTGTCGTTGGCAATCGATACAAGCGTCATGGAAGTAGTGCAGCCCGAGACAGCCAAGCCGCAAGTGTCGCGCACGTAGATCTGCTGGGTGCCGTCGGACGCGGTCTGCACCAGATTCGTTGCCGTGGACGCGAACGCCACGAAGCGCCCGTCTGAAGTAATCGAGGCTTGTCCGCTGGCGCCGTTCGCAGGAGTCGTGCCGTCGTTCGAGGAGGCGACCGTTACGATCTGCACGCAATCCGCGACGCCCGCGATACAGGTCGCCGTGTCGTAAATCTGCGGTGCCGGCGGCGTCACTCCGCTCACCAAGTTCGTGGCTGCTGAAGTGTAAGCCACGAACGCGCCGCTTCCCGCCGTGGCAGGCTGTGAACTCGGAGCATCCGCGGGCGTGACACCATCCGGAGATGAAACCAAAATCGTTTTTGGCGTGCAAGTCACCACGGTGGAAGTGAGATTCAAGCAGGTATCGCGCAAATAAACCTGTGCGATACCGTTGGGGTTGACGCCGGAAATGAGATTGGTGGCCGTCGAAACGAAGGATACGTAGCGGCCATCCGGACTGATCGATGGCTGGGTGGCGTCGGCATTTGCGGCGCTCACCCCGTCGGCAGCCACCGAGACGAGGGCTGTAGCGCTCGTGGCGCAAGTCCCGCCGCTGGTCGTCGAAGTCGCCGCGCAGCCGCTATGCAGGAAGATTTGCCGCGTGGTTCCTGTAAGGGTCGGGAAGTTCGGATCAAGATTCGTAGCGTGCGACGAGAAGGCGACGAATCCCCCGGTCGAGTCCATGGTCGGCTCGAGGCTGTCCGAATTTCCCTGCGTGCCGACCTGAGTCCCGCTGCCGGCCGTGCCGGAAATGCTGGCCAACTGCGTAGAGGGCAAGCAGGTAGCTTGGGCAAAGCAAGTATCGCGGACAAAAACATCCGGAACGCCGTTGGTATCGTCCTCGATGAGATTGCTCGAGGCCGAAGCGAACGCCACGAAGCGCCCCGTCGAGCTGATTCTGGGGCCCGAGCGGCTCAGATCGCCGATGCCGTTGTTGGCCGAAAACCCATTGAAGGAGTAATCGACCAGGACGGGCAAGCCGGTATAGAGCAAATTGGTGGTAAGTGGCACGATGCCGTTGACCGCGAACTGCAATGGTTGGGATACTCCGCCGCCCGGGGCGGGATTCGAGATCGAGACTTGCGCCACTTGAGCGGCGCCAAGGTCCGCCTGGGTAAGAGTCGAAGTGATTGAGGAGCTGGAAGTAAACGTCGTGGGCCGTGGGCTTCCGTTGAAGAGCACCTGCGATTGCGGTACGAAGCCGGTTCCTGTGATGGTGAGTGTCGCATTATTGCCCCCCGCCGCTGCGCTGGTGGGCGCGATTTTTGTGAGCACGGGAATGGCATCGTTGATTGCCAACGGCAGCGTGCCGGTGCTGCCTCCGCCCGGAGCCGGATTCAAAACTCCAATGTTCAGCACGCCCGCCTGGATTAAGTCCGCGGCGGAGATGGTAGTCTGCAATTGCGTACCGCTAACGATCTGCGTTGAGCGGTTGTCGCCGTTCACGGTGATTTGCGAGAGCCCCTCAAAGTTGGTTCCGAAAACGTTCAGGGTAAAGCCAGTGCCGCCTGCCAGGGCGGTAGTTGGAGACATGCTGGTAATGGTAGGTGTTTCGCTCTCGATTTGTGTGATCGTGAAAATTATTTGGTTCGAGGTGCCGCCGCCGGGCGCGGGAGTCTGGACTTCGATGGTCACATCGCCGGGCGTGGAAACGAACGAGGAGGAGATATTAGCGGTCAGCGCGTTGCCGCTCTGAAAGATAGACTGGACGCCGCTGCCATTGAAAAAAATCACGGACTGGGGCGCGAATCCGTGCCCATTCACGGTCAGCACGAATCCCGGCGAGCCCGCTGGAATGCTGGGCGGAGTCGTCGAAGCGACCGTTGGCGAGGGATTATTCGCAATGCCCTCGCCGCAGGAAGCCAGCAGCAGCGCCGCCACAAACACCAGCCGATTTTGGAGCGAACTCTTCCTTTTCAAATGCCCGGCTCCTTGTTACTTGGTCCAAACGGTAACACCGCATGGTTATTACATTGCAGGGCTGAATCATCAGCCCTGACCTGATATCGCAGGGCTGAATCATCAGCCCTGACCTGGTATCGCAGGGCTGAATCATCAGCCCTGACCTGATATCGCAGGGCTGAATCATCAGCCCTGACCTGATATCGCAGGGCTGAATCATCAGCCCTGACCTGATATCGCAGGGCTGAATCATCAGCCCTGACCTGATATCGCAGGGCTGAATCATCAGCCCTGACCTGATATCGCAGGGCTGAATCATCAGCCCTGACCTGATATCGCAGGGCTGAATCATCAGCCCTGACCTGATATCGCAGGGCTGAATCATCAGCCCTGACCCGACCGCTTGATCACTCCGACCCGGTCACTTCGAACCCGCTCGATCGCGTGTGGGGCCCATAGAAGTGGCAACTGGAATAGGAGAGACTACTAGAGATGACGGATTCGGGCAATCCGGATGCCTGGGTATCGAGTGCCGCCGGCGTTCCTGTTTACCCCGACTAATTCAAAGGGCTGGCGTCAGGCGACCGCCGCACGAGCCAGAGCCGTGGTCGTAAACACAGCAGAATGCCTCGATTGGCGTGGATACGCCGTAGCCAATGCGGGCGGCATATATCGTGTAAATTTCCTGTAATGATGGTTTTCCGTTGACTCCGCACCCGCGCGATGGGTTAAGCTGTCGCCGTGATGCGCAATCATGAAAATTCGCTCGAAACCAGGACGTTGATCGATGCAGTTGAAGATCACCCTCCGTCTTACGCTCGCAGTCTTGGCCTTTTGGGCGTTCGCGCCGCGGGTGTGCGCGCAGGATGCGCCCGCCGCTCAAGCGAGTGTTGAGTCACCTGCAGCTGACTCACCTGACACTCCCGGCGATTCCCCGGTAACACTTTTCCCGCACTCCGATACAAGCCGCTGGTGGATTTCCGGGCAGGCGAACATTATTTTGCAGTGGCATCCGGCGTTTCATTCTCCCTACAGCGGCCCGAATAGCTTTCGCGCGGCCGGCGAGAACGATACATCGAAGGTTTACACGCTCTATACAGGCTTCGCTCTCACGCACACCACCGAAATTTTCGCCGATGTTGAGAGCGCCGGGGGCCACGGTTTGAGCCAGGCTCTGGGCCTTGCCGGATTCACCAATCTCGACGTGGTGCGGAATCCGGCGCTCGGGCCAACGCCGTATCTGGCGCGTCTCGTGTTGCGGCAAATCATTCCGCTTTGCAGCGAGCGCGTCGATGCGGAGCGCGGGCCGCTGGCGCTGGCCACCTCGCTGCCGGCGCGGCGGATCGAGATTCGCGTCGGGAAAATGAGCCTGGTGGATTTTCTGGATGTGAATTCGGCCGGCGGCGATAGCCATCTGCAATTTCTGAATTGGACGGTGGACAACAACGGCGTGTACGACTACGCGGCGAACACGCGGGGCTACACCGAGGCCGCGATTGTGGAATTTGATACACGCTCGTGGTCGGCGCGCTTCGCCGAGGCCATGATGCCTAAAGTTGCTAACGGTTTGCATCTTGACGCCGATCTATTCCGGGCACATTCGGAAAGTTATGAAGTTGAGTGGCGGGAACATTTTCTTGCCGGACGATCCGGAGTGATTCGCTTGCTGGGCTTTGAGAATCACGGGGACATGGGCAATTACCGCGAGGCCATTAATGATTTCCTTGCCGGGCAAGGCTCGCGGCCGGACATCATCGCCACGAGACAGCAGGGCCGCGTGAAATACGGCTTCGGCCTTAATGTGGAACAGGATCTGACTAAAGAATTCGGATTGTTTGCGCGGCTGGGTTGGGCCGACGGACGTAACGAATCGTTCGCATACACCGAAGTCGATCGCACGCTGGAAATTGGGAGCTATTTTCACGGCGAGAGCTGGCATCGCAAGAACGATCGCGCTGGCGCGGTCTTTACCATGAACGGAATCGTGGCCGATCACGCGCGGTATCTGGCGCTCGGCGGCCTTGGTTTCCTGCTCGGCGATGGCGCCCTGACGTACGGGCACGAGAAAATCTTCGAAGGCTATTACACGTTGCATGCCTGGCGCGGCATTTTCACCAGCTTTGATCTGCAACACATCAACAATCCCGGCTACAACAAAGATCGCGGGCCAGTCACGGTGCCGGGATTACGCCTGCACGTAGATTTCTGAAATGCACGGACCGTTGTAGCTGAGGGTGCTTTAGCCCTCCCCTGGAAAGCCAGCAATCCGCTTGCCCTTTTGGTTCGTCTAAGGGCACAATCGCGCGCCGTTGGGGGTTGGGACGCGTCGACGCGGTCAGAGACCACTGGGAGATTTTCATGATGCGGAAACTTTGTTTGCTTGTTTGGCTCATCGCCTTTGGCGCGCCATTCGTGATGGCGCAGGACCAGGAGAAAAAGCCGGCTGAGGAGCACCCTGCCACGGCACCCGTTGCAAACCCCGCCGATGTATCCTCACGTGACGCCATCATGGCGGCTACTTACGATGTGATCTCGGGGCCGGCGGGCAAAAAACGCGATTGGAACCGGTTTCTTTCGCTTTTTGCGCCCGGGGCGCGGCTCGCGGCTGTTGATAAAAATCATGACGGCCAGCTTGTGGTGCATGTTTTCTCGCCGGAGGATTATGTGAAATTGGCCGAGCCATATTTCGCGAAGGAGGGGTTCTTTGAACGTGAATCCTCGCGCACGCTGGAGAGTTGGGCCAATATCGAGCAGGTTTTCAGCACTTACGAGTCGCGTCATGCGGCCGAGGACGCGAAGCCGTTTGCGCGGGGGATAAACAGCTTTCAGCTTTTTAATGATGGCAAGCGGTGGTGGGTCGTGACGATTTATTGGCAGGAGGAAACCGCGGAGACACCCTTGCCGAAGAAATATTTGGGGAAAAAGCGCTAGCGGGATTCACGGCTTCGATTAGTACGGGGCCTAAAGGCGGGAGGGTCTGTCTTACGCACCGGTTCGGCGCAATTAGGGTGAGAAGACCCTCCCCTACAAAGTCGGGCGTTGGAGGTTGTTATGTACAAAAGTGATTTGATGAAGGGGCGGAATATTTTAATTACTGGCGGGGGAACCGGGCTGGGGCGCTCGATGGCTCTGCGGTTTGCTGAGCTTGGGGCGAATATTTTTCTTGTGGCGCGGCGGCCTGAGCCGCTGGAGGCTACCTCAAAAGAAATTCAGGCTAAAGGCGTGAAGGCTGGGTTTGCTTCTTGCGATGTTCGCGATTTTGCGGCGGTGGAGAAGGCAGTGGACGCCGGCGAGAAAGAAATTGGGCGGATCGATACGCTGGTCAACAATGCCGCGGGCAATTTTGTGGCGCGCACCGAGAAACTTTCGGCCAACGCTTTCGCGGCGGTGGTTGGAATCGTGCTCAGCGGCACGTTTCATTGCACTTTGGCGCTGGGCCGCAAGTGGATCGATGCGAAGCAGCCCGGAAATGTTCTGAATATTGTGACCACTTACGCTTCGACGGGGGCTGGTTCGGGGTATGTGGTTCCTTCGTCGTGCGCCAAGGCAGGGGTGTTGGCGATGACGCGCTCGCTCGCGGTCGAATGGGCGCGCTACAACATTCGATTCAATGCCATTGCGCCGGGGCCCTTTCCTACGGAAGGGGCATGGTCCCGTTTGATGCAGAGCAAGGAATTTGAAGAGAGGGCCATCAAGAATCATCCGATGAAGCGATTTGGGCGGCATGATGAATTGGCGGACCTTGCGGTTTACTTACTTAGCCCGCAGGCGCAGTACATCAACGGCGATTGCGTGACGATTGACGGGGCGCAGTGGCTGGCCGGGGCAGGCGAATTTAATGAGTACCGGAAGCTTCCCGATGAGATGTGGGCGATGATTGAGGGGGCGCGGAAGAAGTGACGAGTTTTGCATCGCGGAGTAAGAGTGAAAATTCAAAAGCCCCACGCGCAAACCCGGCGCATGGGGCACCCGGGGAACGCGCTGCGATTCTTTACTCCGGGTTGGCGTTGCGTTAGGCTTTTCGCGGGCCTGCAATTTTTCCGCGCGGAACGAGGAGGCCACTATGTACGCGCGAGTAACGCATTTCCGCATCCTTCCGGGAAAGCTTGTGGATTTCTCGTTGGCGGTCCAGTCGTTGATTCCGGAGATCCAGGGGCAAAAGGGATTTCGCGGGATTTTGGTGGTCCATACGCAGACTTCTGATCCGATAGAAGTGGAAGTTCTATCGTTGTGGGAAACGCAGGCGGACCTTGATGCCACGGAGAAGAATCTTTCCTTTTATCATGCGCTGGCACGGGTACAGGCATTCGGGCAAGGATTCCCGTCGATTAATGTGCATCAGGTACTGGTGAGCAAATTCCCGTGATTTTGTAGCACAGCCACTCCTGGCTGTGGATTTTTGTCGGTTTCCTCGCTACACCTAGCCGTTTTACCTAATTCCGACACGGCCGGAAGTGGCTGTGCTACAAAGTCGCTGCGCTTCTTGACCGCTTGCACGCTCGCCAGTAATCTAATTCTGTCGCTGTTTTGCCCAGCGAAAGAAACTCATGGACACAATTCACGTTACTCTGCCGGATGGGGCTACGCGCGAAGTGCCTAAGGGCACTACGCCTTTGGAGATCGCGCGGCAGATATCGCCTCGACTTGCCGACGCTGCGTTTGTGGCTCGAGTAGCCGCCCCGAATGATGGCGAGGGCGAGCTCGTGGATCTGCGGCGGCCGCTCGAAAGTGATTCGAAATTGCAAATTCTTACTGAGAAAGATCCGGAGGCGCTCTACGTTTTCCGGCACTCGGCTGCGCATCTTCTGGCTGCTGCAGTCACTGAGCTTTTCCCCAGTGTGAAGCTGGGGATCGGGCCGCCCGTTGATAATGGCTTCTTCTACGAATTCTTGCGTGCGGAGCCTTTCACTCCTGAGGATCTCGCCAAGATTGAAGCCAAGATGCGCGAGCTGGCGGCACAGGATTTGCCGAACGAGCGCAAATTGCTGCCAAAGCCCGAAGCCATCGAACTCTACAAAAAATCGCAGCAAAATTTTAAGTGCGAACTGGTGGAAGAAAAAGCCATCGAACCGATGGTTTCTTTTTACACCACCGGAAAATTCATCGATTTCTGCCGCGGGCCGCATATTCCTTCTACCAAGCGCATTCAGGCATTCAAGTTAATGAATGTGGCGGGGGCCTACTGGAAAGGGCAGGAAGGGAATCCGCAGCTCCAGCGGATTTATGCCGCTTGCTTTTTCACCAAGAAAGAACTCGACGAATATTTGCATCGCCTGGAAGAAGCCAAGCGCCGCGATCATCGCAAACTTGGCGCCGAACTCGATCTCTTCAGCATTCAGGACCAGGCTGGGCCCGGGCTGATTTTCTGGCATGCCAAGGGCGGGCTGATTCGCAAGATTATTGAAGACTGGCTGCGCGATGAATTGCTGGCGCGCGGTTACGATCTGGTTTTCACGCCGCACATCATGCTGCGGGATCTTTGGAGCACCAGCGGGCATACTAATTTTTATCGCGATAGCATGTTTGGGCCCATCGAAGTCGAGAAAGCAGATTACCAGCTCAAGCCCATGAATTGCCCGGGGCACATTTTGATTTACAAATCGAAGATGCGCAGTTATCGCGATTTGCCGGTGCGGTTGGCGGAACTTGGCACGGTTTACCGCTACGAGCGTTCCGGAGTGCTGCATGGCTTGCTGCGCGTGCGCGGATTCACTCAGGATGACGCGCACATTTTCTGCATGCCTTCGCAGATCGAAAAGGAAGTGGAAGATTGCGTGGATTTCGCTTTTGCGGTGATGAAGAAATTCGGATTTGATAGTTATGCGGTGGAGTTATCGGATTGGGATCCGATGCATCCGGACAATTATGCCGGCAAGCCGGAAGATTGGCATCGCGCCACCAACGCGCTTAAGACTACGCTTGACCGTCTGAAGATTCCTTTCAAGCGCATTGAGGGCGAGGCTGCTTTTTATGGGCCGAAGATCGATATTAAATTGATCGATGCTATCGGGCGGCCGTGGCAGCTCACTACCGTGCAATTCGATTTCAATTTGCCGGCGCGATTTGAGTTGGAATTTGTGGGCGAAGATGGCGGGCGGCATCAGCCTTTGATGGTGCATCGGGCGCTTTTGGGCAGCGTCGAGCGATTTTTTGGGATGTTGATCGAGCATTATGCTGGGGCGTTCCCGGTCTGGCTCGCGCCCGTGCAGGTTTCCGTGTTGCCGCTGAGCGAAAAAATCGCTGATTACGCGAAGCTGGTGACCGAGAAGCTGAAGGCCGCAGGCTTCCGCGTCCATCTCGATGAGCGCAACGAAAAGCTACAAGCCAAAATCCGCGACGCCCAAATGGAAAAAATCCCTTACATGCTGGTCCTAGGCGCCAAAGAAGCCGAGGCCGGCACCGCGTCCGTGCGCCACCGCACTAAGGGCGATCAAGGCGCGATCCCGCTAGATCAATTCATAACCAACCTCCGTAGCGAAATCGCGCCGAACTCGTAGCCGAACGTCTTTAGACCCTACCGAGTTTGGGCGCCGCTTGCTTCGTAATGATTCAGCTTCCGATAGTCCGGCTACCCGCCCACCAGCACCTTCGATGAGTTAGAATCTCCGCACGACTGGACTCCGAAAATGGCTTCCGACGCTTGGTATCGAAACAAGGAATGGAATTCAGAAATTGAGGCCAAGTTCCTCGAAAAGTTGGGCCGCGCGCGAGACAAGTTGCAACCTCTTCGGATACAAGCTGGTTACCTGGCGCAAGATCATCCGAATGCAGCCTTGGGTTTGCTCGATAGATACTTTGCGATGGGTGAGCACTTCGACCTCGCCCAGGCATTTGTTGACCAGGCCGAAGCCTATGTTGCTCTCGGTCGAATTGATGACGGACTTCGGTCGCTCGAAAAGGCTCTCGCCCGGGAGCGCCAGTTTCCAAACCTCAAGACCAGCGCCTGGAGTAAGTTTGCGATGATGGTAGCGACGCGGAACCTTGAGTCACATTTTGAGGAGGCGCTCCAAATCCTCGACGCAAATCTGTCGGGACTCATGTTTCCGCTGGACAAGTTTGAGTGGCACGCGTCGAAAGCACTGATCTTGGCAGCTATCGGCGACTATACCGCAGCAAAGAACCATGCAATTGGAGCTTTAAACGCCGCCAAGACAAGGCATTCCGGCTATCGATATCATCCGCAAGTCGGACTGGTTGGGCACGCATACGAAACGCTTCGAGAGCAGCTACTTATGTTGTCGGGCTCTCAGCGCTGACCTCAATATTAGTTCGAGGATCTCTCCCCTAAAGCCCACCCCCAGCGCTAATCGGAAACACGAACTAGTCAGCGCAGAACTCACATTTCGGCGTAGCATTGCGGCGTGCTATACTTTTTGGCCCGTGCCCCTCGCGGAGTTGACTGAGGACACGGTATTATTGCGGGACGAGTTCTGGAGGTGGGTTTATCGCTGAACGTGGAGCTAGCAGTACCAGCGGTTTGCGGGTGAATGAGCGAATCCGGGCGCGGGAAGTCCGGGTGGTGGACGAAGCGGGCAATCAGCTCGGAGTGATGTCGCTCTTCGATGCCATGAAGGCGGCGCGCGAGGCGGGGCTGGACGTTGTGGAAATCTCACCGACGGCCGTTCCGCCGGTCTGCAAGCTCGTGGACTATGGGAAATTCCTCTACGAGCAAAATAAAAAAGCGCACGAGCAAAAGAAGCATCAGAAATCCGCGCACATCAAGGAAGTGAAATTCCGGCCTGCGACGGCCGAGCATGACTACCAGGTGCGCAAGAATCAAATCATCCGGTTTCTAGGCGAGGGCCATAAGGTGAAGGCCATGATTTTTCACCGTGGCCGGGAAATGGCTCATCAGGATGTGGGGCGCGCGAAGATGACGCGTCTGCTGAAAGATATTGGCGAGCACGCGCAGGTGGAATTCGGGCCGCGCATGGAAGCGAATATCCTGCTGGCGTTGCTAGCCCCGAAAAAGGGCGCGACGGCGGCCAAGACGGCAGGCCAGGCATGATGTAGCTCGGGTCTTCAGACCCGAGGTTTTTCGCTGTATTGTGAAATTGAGATAAGGCAACAGGTGCTGAATTGTCAAAAGCAAAACCAAAAGTTCGCAAACTAAAAACGCATCGCGGCGCTGCGAAGCGCTTTCGAGTGACGAAGAACGGCAAGATCATGCGCCCGCACGCATTCAAGCGCCACTTGCTGGGCACAAAAAAGCCCAAGCGCATGCGCCATCTTCGCCGCTCGGTGCAAGTGGATCCGGCTGACGCGCCGAAAATCCGGCGCATGTTGCCGTACGCATAAAGATTTGTTTCTCGGTTGTAATTTCCGCGCCAGGCAGCGCGCATTCCCGCCACGGCGGGCCTGCCGGCCGGATGTTCTGATCCGCTGATTGGATCGGAGCACAGTGCCGCTTCAAGTAGCACGAATTAGAAGCGGCCACCAAAACTCGCCGTGGAGTTGACTCGTGCGTTTTTGCGGGGTGCGCGCTTTTGCGGGCGTGGTCTGCTTTTCGCGCGAGGCTCTCCACGTCTGAAATTTTCCGGAATCATTCAAACGAGGAGAGTTAAAAATGTCTCGAGTCAAACGCGGAACCAAACGCCGCGCCAAGCGCAAGAAACTGTTACGCCACGCCAAGGGTTTTTTCCTAACCAAGAGCAAGCTCTACCGGTCAGCACGCGAAGCGGTGAACCGCTCGCTGCGCTTTTCCTATCGCGACCGGCGGAATCGCAAGCGCGACTACCGCACGCTTTGGATTCAGCGCATCGGAGCTGCTGCACGCAATAACGGCCTCTCTTACAGCCAATTGATCCACGGGCTAAAAGTAGGCGGCATCGATCTGGATCGAAAGATCCTGGCGGACATGGCGGTGAACGACGCGACAGGCTTCACGTCGCTGGTGGAATCAGCCAAGTCTCACATCGCCGCCGCTGCGAAACCAGCAAAGTCGTAAAAGTTTCGTACCGCTGGCTTGTCCTGAGAAGTTTCGAAGGGCGTCCCTGCCGACTCTTTTCGGCCCTTTAGCGATTGGCTGGACCGTGCAAACTGAACCGAGCTTTGCAGGGACGCCGGAGGCCGCGTGAACGTTGCGGCCTTAGCTGACATTGCGGTCGTAAGATGCCGGCAGGGACGCCGGCGCTACTTGATTCACAGCTCCGTCTCTCATTTATCACCATGAACGCTCTGGAAAAAACCGCTCAACGATTCGAGCAGCTCGGCGTGTCTTCGCCCGACGAGATCGCAGCGTTACTTGCCGAATTGCGCTCGGGCGCCGCGGCTGAGGCTGGGCAAATTCGCGGCGCTGATTCTCTTGAAGCTTTTCGCGTGAAATGGCTGGGGCGGCGCGATGGGATTTGCTCGCGCATTTCGGAAAATTGGCTGAAGGCTGCGCCGGCTGAATATAAGAAATCGATCGGCGCCGGCTTGAACGAGCTTCGCGCTTCGCTTGACGCCGCGATTGAATCCGCGAAATCATCCGGGGCTGACGTGGCTAGCGGTCCTCCGATCGATCTCTCTTTGCCTGGCGTCGAGCGGCCCGTCGGCACGCATCATCTGATCCGCCAGACCTACGAAGAAGTTGAGCGGATTTTCATGTCCATCGGCTTCAGCGTTGTGGAAGGGCCGGAGATCGAGACGCCTTACTACAATTTTGAGGCGCTTAACATTCCGGAATTTCATCCGGCGCGCGACAACATGGATACCTTCTACATCGAAGGTTCCGGCGGGCATCTGCTGCGCACGCATACTTCGCCGATGCAAATCCGTACCATGGAGAAGCAGGCGCCTCCGGTGCGCATTGTGGTGCCGGGGAAGGTTTATCGCCGCGATAATCCTGACGCTACTCACGGCTACATGTTCCATCAGATCGAGGGCCTCGCGGTGGATAACGACATTACCTTCTGCGATTTTCGCGGGACGGTGGAACATTTCGTGCGTGAATTTCTGGGCGCGAAAGTGAAGACGCGCTTGCGGCCTAGTTATTTTCCATTTACGGAGCCATCGGCCGAGGTGGATGCCTCGTGCCACGTTTGCGGCGGCGAAGGCTGCCGCACTTGTAAATTTTCCGGCTGGATCGAAATGTTTGGCGCCGGGATGGTGAATCCGGCTGTGTATGGATTTGTGAATTACGATGCGAAGCGGCTTTCGGGATTTGCTTTCGGCATGGGCGTGGACCGGCTGGCGATGATGCGTTACGGGATTACGGATTTGCAGGTGCTGTTTCAGAATGATGTGCGCTTCCTGCGCCAGTTTCCCTAGCGCTGCTTAAAAATGAAAGTGCTCTTTAATTGGCTCAAAGAATTCGTCGAGCTTGCGGCGACGCCGGCCGATTTGCGCGCGCGGCTTTCCACTTCGGGGACGGCAGTGGATGCCATCGAAGAATCCGCGGCCGGGCCGATGCTGGATGCCGAGCTAACTGCGAATCGGCCGGATTGCCTGGGGCACTACGGGATCGCGCGCGAAGCCGCCACGCTTTACCGGCTTGCGCTAAAGCCGGTGCAGCCGAAATTCACAGCATCCGCGGCGCCGGTGTCGCAGGCCACAAGCGTCGTCATCGAAACACCGGAACTTTGCTCGCGGTTTACGGCTCGCGTGTTTCGCGGCGTAAAAGTGCAGCCCTCGCCAGACTGGCTGCGGCAGCGTCTCGAAGCGCTGGGGCACGCGTCGATCAACAATGTGGTGGATATTACGAATTACGTGCAGCTCGAGTTGGGCCAGCCGCTGCATGCTTTCGATCTTGATAAAGTCGCGGAGCATCGCCTGATCGTGCGGCGGGCGCGGGCCGGCGAAAAACTGCGCACGCTGGATGGCGTCGAGCGGACGCTCCCCGCCGGGACTTGTGTGGTGGCGGATTCTTCACGGGCGATTTCGATTGCCGGAATTATGGGCGGGGCTGATACCGAAATTGGTTTTGCGACACGCAATGTGTTGCTCGAAGCCGCGTGGTGGGACCCGATTTCAACCCGCCGCGCGTCGAAGGCGCTGAATTTGCGCACCGAAGCTTCGATGCGTTTCGAGCGCGGGGCCGATCTCGAGATGCCAGAGCTTGCTTCGCGACGCGCGGCGGAATTGACGCTGCAACTCGCCGGCGGCGAAGTGCTTGGCGGGGTGGTGGACGTTTATCCGGGTAAAGAGCCGCCGCGCAAACTGGAACTGACTCGGAAGGAAATTTTGCGCGTGATGGGTGCGGACATTCCCGATCGCGATATCGAGGAGATTCTCGGCGCGCTCGGCTTTGCGCCTGTACGCGTGGACGCGAATCGCGGCAGCGCGGGCTCGATTGCGGCATCTTGGGAATGCCGCCAGCCGTCGTGGCGCCGCGATGTTACGCGAGAGATTGATTTGATCGAAGAAGTGGCACGCATCTACGGCTACGATAAATTTCCGCCGCGCATTCCGCCATCGAAGCGCGCCGCTCTGCGCCAGCCGCGCGCGCAGGCTGAGGACGCCGTGCGAGAGCGGCTCGTCGGGCTTGGCTACCACGAAATTGTGACTATTCCGCTGGTGGATAAGGATCAAGACGCGCTTTTTCGCGACGCGAAGATTGCGCCCGCGATCATTACCAATCCGCTTTCGGAAGAAGCTTCGGCTATGCGGAGCTCTGGCGCGGTGAATATGCTCGCGACGCTTGAGTGGAATTTGAATCGCGGGCAGCGGAATCTGCGGCTGTTTGAAATTGGGCGCACTTATGCGCTGGAAGCGGGCAAGCCTGTGGAGACGCGCATATTGACGCTGGGCGCGACGGGCTTGGCGCGCGAGAAAACGATTCACGACGACGCGCGCGAGTTCGAGTTCGCCGACTTGAAAGGGGACCTGGATCGCGTTGGCGAGCTCGCAGGCAGCTTCGAATGGAAAGCGGGTGCGCCGGCGTGGCTGGCACCGAGCGCTGCGGCGTTGATCGCCGCATCGAATCGGGGCGTTGGGCTGCTGGGCGTCGCCGGAAAGATTGGCCGCAAGGCTGCCGAGACATTCAAGCTGCGGCAGGATATTTTTTATGCGGAGTTGAAGTTGGATCCGCTGCTGGAGGCTGTTGACGCGGCGCGCGTGGCTCGCCGCTTCGAGCCATTGCCGCGTTTCCCCGCGGTCGAGCGCGATTTTTCGTTGCTGCTGAATGAGGGCACGAGTTTCGCGCAGGTGGCGGAGACGATTCGCGGGTTGAAGATACCTGAGTTGCAGAAAGTGGAAGCCGGGGATCTGTTCCGCGGCAAGAATGTTCCTGCGGGAAAATTCTCGCTGCTCGTGCGCGTGACGTTTCAGAGTAGCCAGACTACGTTGACCGACGCGCAACTTACCGATTTTTCTGCTCGGATCGTGGGCGCTCTGGAAAAGTCGCTAAGGGCAGTACTTCGGGCAAGCTAAAGTGGCGCCGGCGTCCCTGCCGGCATCTTACGACCTCGATTAACCCTACATCTTGAAAATGCCGGCGGACTGAGACCGTGCGTGATCGTTGCCTTGGCTGTGATTTGCGCTCGTAAGATGCCGGCAGGGACGCCGGCGCTACTTGACCGCGCTCCGCTCGAAATCGCCCGGAAAGTCTGACCAAATTTTAAGTCTTCGCGTCGCCCTCGGGAGTTTCTTCTTCTAGGATTGCGGCGGCTGCGGCTACGCGGTCGCCTTCATCGAGGCGCAGCAGGCGGACGCCTTGCGTGGAGCGGCCGGCTTCGCGGATCTCGCCGGAGTGGACGCGGATTACCTTGCCTTGGCCGGTGATGATCATTACGTCGGAATCTTCCTTCACTTGCAGCGCGGCAACTACCGGGCCGTTGCGATCGGTGGACTTGAGATTGATCACGCCTTTGCCGCCGCGCGACGTGACGCGGTATTCGGCTAGCGGGGTGCGCTTGCCGTAGCCCTTTTCGGCTACCGTGAGCATCAGTGAGGTTAGCGATTCGCGGATTTGATCGCTCTCCAGTTCGTCGAGATTGTCGGTGGTCTTCTTGAATTCTTTTTTGATGATTTCGAAGTCGGGCTGCACGGCGTCCATACTCACTACGTAATCATCCTTCGCTAGGTCCATGCCGTTCACGCCGCCGGCGGCGCGTCCCATGGCGCGCACTTCGGTTTCGCGGAAGAGGATGGCTTGGCCGTCGCGGCTCGCCAGGAAAACCATTTGCTTGCCGTCGGTGAGCTTTGCGCCGATCAGCTCATCCTTGTCATCGAGGCTGATGGCGATGATTCCCGAGGGACGCGGATTCGAGAATTCTGCTAGCTCGGTTTTTTTCACCGTGCCGTTGCGAGTGGCTAGGAACACGAAGCGATTTGCTTCCTCAAGATTTCTTGCCGAGACGACGGCGGTCAGCGTTTCGTTTTCCTGGAAGCGTACTAGATTGCTGATGGCCTTTCCTCGAGTGGCGGCTGCGGCTTCGGGAATTTCGTAAACCTTCAGCCAGTAAATGCGGCCTTTCGAAGTGAACAGTAAAATATAGCTGTGCGCCGAGGCCACGAAGAAATGCTCGACGAAATCTTCTTCGCGTGTGCGCGCGCCGATGCGGCCTTTGCCGCCGCGCGACTGGTGGCGATAGACATCCACCGAAGTGCGTTTGATGTAGCCGGCGTGACTCACGGTGATGGCCATTTCTTCGTCTTTGATCAGGTCTTCGAGCTTGATTTCTTCGACGCGGTCCACGATTTGCGTGCGGCGCTCATCGCCATAGAGCTTCACTACTTCGCGTAGCTCGGCGACGATCACGCTGCGCAGTTTCTTTTCGCTGGCCAAGATTTCGCGCAGCTCGGCGATGCGGGCGCGGATTTGCGCGAGTTCCTTGAGGATGTCGTCCACGGAAAGCTGCGTGAGGCGGTGCAATTGCAATTCGAGGATGGCATCAATTTGGATGTAAGTGAGGCCGATGTGCTCGACGCGCGCCGCCCCTGCGATTCCATATTTCTTATGATCGAGCTTCACACCGCGAACCGTGGTTTCTTTTCCTCCGACGAGGACGCGCACAGAACGGTTCTCGAAAAATTCGAATAAATTCTGGCGCGCGGCGGCGCGGCTGGCCGACCCGCGGATCACCTTGATCACATCGTCGATGTAGTCGAGCGCGATCTGATAGCCGAGCAAAATGTGCTCGCGCTCTTCGGCCTTCCGCAAATCGTATTGCGTGCGGCGGCGCACCACGTCCACGCGATGTTCGATAAATAGATGAAGCAATTGAACGAGACCCAGCTCGCGCGGCTGGCCGCCGACGATTGCCAGCAGAATCATTCCGAAGGATTCCTGCAACTGGGTGTGCTTGAAAAGATGATTGAGAATGATTTCCGGCTCTTCGTCGCGCTTCACTTCGATGACGATGCGCATGCCGTCGCGGTCGCTTTCGTCACGAATGTCGGCGATGCCTTCGATTTTTTTCAATTGGACGAGTTCGGCGATGTGTTCGATGAGCCGGGCCTTGTTCACTTGATACGGCAGCTCGGTGACAACGATGTCCTGGCGATCCTTGCCGCGCGCTTCGATGGCCACTTTCGCGCGCACCTGGAAGGTGCCACGGCCGTTTTTGTAGGCCTGCTCGATGCCGTCGCGGCCGTAGATGTAGCCGCCCGTCGGAAAATCCGGGCCGGGAACGAGCTTCATCACCTGTTTCAGAGTGGTTTCCGGATTTTCGATCAGCAAGATTGCGGCTTCTACAGTCTCCTTCAAATTGTGCGGGGGTATATTTGTGGCCATGCCGACGGCGATGCCGCTCGAGCCGTTGACCAGCAAATTCGGAATCTTGGTGGGCAGGACGGTGGGTTCCTGCGTGCTCTCGTCGAAATTCGGAACGAAATCGACGGTTTCCTTCTCGATGTCAGCGAGCAATTCCTCGGCAATTTTAGAGAGCCGCGCTTCTGTGTAACGCATGGCCGCGGGAGGATCGCCGTCCACCGAACCGAAATTTCCCTGGCCGTCGATGAGCGGATAACGCATGTTGAAGCCCTGCGCGAGACGCACCAACGCGTCATACACAGGCGAATCGCCGTGCGGATGAAACTTGCCGAGCACTTCGCCGACGATCTTGGCGCACTTGCGATACGGCTTCGTCGAAGTTAAGCCCAGCTCATACATGCCGAAGAGAATGCGGCGATGCACGGGCTTCAAGCCGTCGCGCACATCGGGCAGCGCGCGGCCGATGATTACGCTCATGGAGTAATCGAGGTACGACTTCTTCATCTCCGCTTCGATATCTACCGGCAGGAGAATTGATTGATTGGGTTCGTCAGTCATTTATGCCTCGTTGCGAAATTAAATTCCGGCCGCGCGGGCCGAGCCCGGTCGCTACTTTTGGTCCAACACGTGACTTTTTACTGCCTCGAACGCGGAGGCGTTATTCGAAAAACGAATCGGCGCGAAATGCGCTTCGAGACGCGCTAGGAATGCCGCGCACTCGGCTTCGTCTGCACATTCGAACGCTACGCCGCGCTCCACGTCCGGCGAGCTGGTCGGCGTTGCCTTGAAATCGGAGCACGAAAGCCCGCGCAAGCCCGGCAGCGTTTCCCAATTGAGCTGAAACATCATTCTGTTCGCGAAGCGATCCGCGCCGCCGGCGTCAAAATTTCCAGCGCGTGGCCGACACCGGAAAATCGCGCTCCTGCCAGGCGAACGCTACGCGCGGCTTCATGGCCACGATGTACGGTGTTCCAGGCGCGTCGGTAAGTTTCATTTTGTATTTCTTCTTATAAGCGGCGTCGATGGCGGCGATCTCGGCCGCGTCTGTGATTTCCTGCGCCGCACATTCGAGAATTACCGCGTCGTCGCCGCTTTCGAGATGCACGATCGCGACGGGTTGACGCTGAAGGTTGCGCGCCTTGCGCGAATTCCGATCGGTGCCGAAAATTAATGCGCCATCGAGCCATACGCCCCAGACGGGCATCGAGTGCGGCCGGCCATCGGGCCGGGCTGTTGCGATCCAATAGTTCTTGGATTTCGTCAACTTGGCACAGACGTCGTTCCAGGCGATGAGTCCTTTGCCGTCGGGCTTGATTCCGTAGCTTTGGGCGAAGGCCGGCCGGTCTCGCGGCGGTTCGGGTGCTGCGTCCGGAACCGTTCGTCGTTGGGCCGGCTTTTTTGCCTGAGCTTTTTTTTTCGCGGCCATTTAATTCATCCTTGTCGCTATCGAGCCAGCGCTTCTAAATATCCAGGTTCACTACGTCGAGGGCGTTCTCCTCGATGAATTTGCGGCGCGCTTCCACGTTCTCGCCCATTAGCGTCGTGAAAATTTCTTCCGCGGCTACGGCGTCTTCGAGTTTTACTTGCAGCAGCGTGCGCGTCTCGGCGTTCATGGTGGTATCCCAGAGTTGCGCGGGATTCATTTCGCCGAGGCCCTTGAATCGCGTGATGGCGAACTCGCGCTTGGCGTCTTCGAGCACGTAGGCTAGTACGCCGTCGGAATCATCTTTGCTGACTTTGTCGCCGTTGTGGGTGACTGTGAACGGCGGGCGATCGAGCGTGTCGATGGCCTGCCTGAGCGTACGCAGGCGCTTGTAATCGGCTGTGGCCGCGAGGGCCCAGGTGACGCGGCGCTCGCCGCCGTTTGTTAGTACGAGCTCGTAGAGGCTGTGTTCTTCGTCAAATGCGATTTTGGTTTCGAGCTTTAGCTTGGCTTTCTCGATCGCCTTCACCAACTCGTTCAATTTTTTCTTGTCGGCGAAGTCGGTTTTCTTTTCGATGTCGCTTTCGGCGAGCAGCTCGACGAGCTTGGGGTCTTGCAAGCGGCGCCGCAGCTTCGCAGCTACTTGCGCATACTCCTGAACGTTGAGCAGGAATTGCGTGAGGGCGGCGCCTTCGAGCGTCTTGCCGTCCTTGCCTTTTACGGCGTGCTCTTCGGTGGCGCGTTTCATTAGCTCGCGCGAAAATTCGCGTTCATCGCGGATGTAGCGGTCCATTTTTCCGCGCTTCACGCGATAGAGCGGCGGTTGCGCGATATAGATGTAGCCTTTTTCGATCAACTCGCGCATGTGGCGAAAGAAAAAAGTGAGCAGCAGCGTGCGAATGTGGCTGCCGTCCACGTCCGCGTCAGTCATCAGGATTACTTTGTGATAGCGCAGCTTGGCGGAATCGAAATCGTCTTTCCCGATGCCGGTGCCGAGGGCCATGATGATCAGCCGCAATTCTTCGTGGCCCAGCATTTTGTCGTAGCGCGCTTTTTCTACGTTCAGGATCTTGCCTTTGAGCGGCAGGATGGCTTGATAGCGGCGGTCGCGGCCTTCCTTGGCCGAGCCTCCGGCCGACGGGCCCTCGACGATGAAAAGTTCGCATCGCGACGGATCGCGTTCCTGGCAATCGGCGAGCTTGCCGGGCAGGCCGCCGGAATCGAGCGCGGATTTGCGGCGGGTGAGTTCGCGGGCTTTGCGTGCCGCTTCGCGGGCGCGCGCTGCATCAATGCACTTGCCGATAATTTTTCGCGCGATTGAGGAATGTTTGTCGAAGAATTGGCCGAGGTGCTCGTTCACCATCGTTTCGACGGTGCCCTTGATGTCGCTATTGAGCTTGCCTTTAGTTTGCCCTTCGAATTGCGGCTGCGGCAGTTTTACGGAAACGACGGCTACCAGTCCTTCGCGGACGTCATCACCTGTAATCGAAATTTCGTCCTTCTGCTCCTTCAACATGCCGAATGAGCTGGCGTAATAATTGATCGTGCGGGTGAGTGCCGAGCGGAAGCCGGAAATGTGCGTGCCGCCGTCCACGGTATTAATAGTGTTGGCGAAGGCGAAGACGTTTTCGGCGTAGCTGTCGTTGTATTGCACTGCGATTTCGATTTCTACGTTGTCTTTTTTGCCTTCGAAATAAATCGGCGAGTCATGCAGCGTGGTTTTGCCGCGATTGAGGTGCTTCACGAATTCGGCGATACCACCGGTGAAGCGGAATTCGGTTTTCTTGCCGGCGCGCTCGTCCTCGAGCGTAATTTTCAGGCCCTTATTCAGGAAGGCCAGCTCGCGCAGGCGCTGCGAAAGCGTGTCGTAGCTATACGCCGTCACAGTGAAAATCGAAGGGTCGGCGTGAAACGTGACTTTAGTGCCGGTCTTGCGCGTCTTACCGGTAACTTTCAGTTTCGAGGTGGGAATGCCCTTCTCGTAGCTCTGCTCCCAGACTTCGCCATCGCGATAAATTTCGAGATCGAGCCAATCGGAAAGCGCGTTCACCACGGAAACGCCGACGCCGTGCAATCCGCCGGAGACTTTGTAAGTATCGCTGTCGAATTTTCCGCCGGCGTGCAACACCGTCATCACCACTTCGGCGGCAGGCTTTTTTTCCGTCGCGTGCATGTCCACAGGGATGCCGCGGCCGTTGTCCACCACGGTGACGGAATTATCGTCGTGCACGGTCACATTGATTTCATCGCAAAATCCAGCCAGCGCTTCGTCCACGGAATTATCGACCACTTCCCAGACGAGATGATGCAATCCAAGCTCGCCCGTCGAGCCGATATACATCGCGGGACGCTTGCGCACGGCCTCCAGGCCACCGAGCACTTTGATCGAAGTGGCGTCGTACTTGTGCCCCGCAGCTGTAGCGGTCGCACTATTCTTTTCACCCATGATTGAACAACTCCTCAGTTGCGCGTGCAGGAAGGCGTGCGAAGGAACTCGACACTTGCCTTCCCCTATGGCCCTCGCTGCTTGAGCGGGGCTCGAAGGGTAATCGTTCGCTTCATCCCGCCCCACCCCGGCGAGCCGGAGGAGCGCGGCGAAGACGGATTCTCCTTGCGGAGAATCGCTGCGGGTCGGCGGCTCAGCGCCCTGGCGTTTGTCCCGATTTGCATCGAGACGGCGCGTAAATTTCGAGCTGCGTGACCCTGCTTAAGTGCCGGTCTGGAGGAATCCCGAGACCAACGACGAACGCAGAAATTTTAACCGATTCGGGCGGATTTCTCAAGGCGATTTTTGCGACTGGAACGCTGTATGACCTTTTATTTTCAATGGTTTACAGGGCGGATGTAGCCGTACGTAAATGTACGGATGCGGCGAGGATAGCGCCAAGCCCAATGGCCAATTTAATCGTGAAAAAGATCGGTGCGGCGAACGAAAATCAAATGCGCATGGGCATTACTACGTAGCGGTAGCGCGCGGCTTCGTCGGCTAGCGGGCGGAGTTGCCCGGCGGATTGTTCGTCTTTCAATTCAAAAGCGATCGGCCCGTCAGCTGCGGCCGCTAGGAAATCGAGAATGTATTGTGCGTTGAAACCGATCGAGAGCGGCTCGCCTTTATATTCTTTTTCGATGGCTTCTTTCGCTTCACCGTATTCGGGACTCGATGCGGAAATTTCGATAGCTTCTTTCGCCAGCGTGAATTTCACGGCGCGGGACCGCGCATCGGCGAGTTGCGAAACGCGGCGCAGCGCGTCATTCAGTTCGTTGCGCTCGAGCACTACGGTTTTGTTCGCATCGCGCGGCAACACCGCTTCATAATTCGGGAATTGGCCGGTGAGCTTGCGCGACGTGAGCAGCCGACGGCCGAATTGGAAAAAGAGGTGGCTATCGTCCTGCGCGAAATCCGCGAGCGCGTCGTCGGCCGAGCCGCCCACCAGCCTGGAAATTTCTGACATCGCTTTCTTCGGTACTAGAACGCGCACTTCACTACTCAGCCCGTCGAATTTCTGGGTGGTCTCGACCATCGCCAGTCGGTGCCCGTCGGTCGCGACCATGGTGATCGAATCCGGCTTCAGCACCAATAGAGCGCCATTCAATGTGTAACGGGACTCTTCAAGTGAAATTGCAAACGTGGTTTTCGCGATAAGGTCATTCAAAGTGGCCGCGGGAATTTTGACCAACACATGTGGGAATGATGGGAGGACCGGAAAATTTTCGCGCGACATCCCGACCATCTTGTAATTCTTTCGGTCGCAACTAATCTGAATCCAATGATTATCGAGTAGCTTGAACTTAATTTCTTCGTCGGGCAACAGCCGCACTAGATCGAGCAATTTTTTCGCGGGAATTGTGCCCGAACCATCCTTCTTCACTTTCGCTTCGCACGAGGTGCGAATGCTCAGTTCTAGATCTGTGGCCGTGATCGACAGGCGATTGCCGTGCGCCTCGAAAAGAATATTCGAGAGGATGGGGATAGTCGTCTTGCGTTCGACCACTCCCTGCGTCAGCTCGAGCTCCTCAAGGAGATCGAATTTCTTCACGCTGAATTCCATATCCGTCTGTCCTCGCGCTGCGTCTTTGGTGACTTGCGTTCCGGTTGAGCTCATAGTGTAGGCCTACTCTACAGCTTTTCTTCTTTAGGATAAAGATAAGACCCCGCCGTCGTCGCCGCAACTGTGGAAATTGCGGATATCGCGCCAGGCTGCTGAGCCGGGGAGGGTTGAGCCACTTGCGAAGCTGTGGATGAAAATTTCACGCCGAGGAATAAACGCCGAACCGCCGCCACGTCCAAGTTCATAGCCCGGGAGTCCCGCGAATTGCACAGCCCGTCCACAGCCTATGAACAGGCCGCCCGCCGCCGCACGAGCCTGCCGCGAGCTAAACTCATCCGAACGAGTCGAGTAGCCTGTTGATAGTCTTGTTCAAATCTTTGTCCACGCGCCGCAGGTTCTCGATCTTGTGGATCGAGTGCAGCACCGTGGTGTGATGCTTGCCGCCAAATTGCCGGCCGATTTCCGGCAGCGACGCAGAGGTGAGCTGCTTCACCAGGAACATTGCTACCTGGCGCGGGAAGGCGATCACTTTCGAATTCGAGCGCACTTTCAAATCCTGAGCGCGCAACCCGAAATGTTCTCCGACGCGCTTCTGAATCTGCTCGATGGTGACTTTCTTTTCCTGGATCTCGATAATGTTCTTAAGCACCTGCTGCGCCGTCCCGAGATTCACTTCCGCCCCGGTGAGCGACGCAAACGCAATCAAGCGAATCAGCGCGCCTTCCAGCTCGCGCACGTTCGACTTAATCGAGCGCGCGATGTATTCGGCCACGTCATCAGCCAGGCGAACCCGCTCACTCTCGGCCTTCTTCTGCAAAATCGCGATCTTGGTCTCAAGATCCGGCGGCTGAATATCCGCGATCAAGCCCCACTCGAAACGCGAGCGCAACCGCTCTTCAATCGCCGAAATCTCCTTCGGCGGGCAATCGGAGGAAATCACGATCTGTTTTTGCTGATCGTAGAGCGCGTTGAAGGTATGGAAGAATTCTTCCTGCGTCCGCTCGCGCGTGGCGATGAATTGGATGTCGTCCACCATGAGCACGTCCATGGTGCGGAAGCGATCGCGGAAGGTGCTCATGCGATCGAAGCGCAGTGAAGCAATCACCTCGTTCGTGAATTTCTCGGCGCTCACGTAGGTGAGGCGCAGCGACGGGTTGCGCTTCTTGAGGGTGTGCCCGATGGCCTGCATCAAGTGCGTCTTGCCCAACCCCACTCCGCCGTATAGGAAAAGTGGGTTATAGGACTTCGAAGGCTGATCGGCAACGGCCTGAGCGGCGGCATGGGCAAACTGATTCGATCCGCCCACCACAAATGTGTCAAAAGTGTAGCGAGGATTGAGCTGATGGCTGACCGAATCGAAATCCAGGCGAGCCTGAGAGGCAGGAACCCCTTCCTGCCCGTCCTGTTCTACGCAGATGTACTCAATCCGCGCGTTCTCCATCCCGACTTCCACCAGAACACCCTGCAGAATCTGCCCGTAAGTCTCGGTAAGCCGCTTGCGGAATAGCCGGGTAGGCACGCGCACGACAATGCGGCCCTCATCGGCACTCTCGAGCCGCGTGGGACGAAACCAGGTGTTAAAACTATGTGGGTTTACCCGGCGTTCCACATGGTGCAGGATCCGATCCCACTGATTCATACCAATGCCAACCCTTCCGGCCATTCCCACAGGCGTGGAAATGATGTGGAAATCCCGCATTTTGGGTTTCACCGGCGCTGACTCATCAGCCCGGACCCTGCGGGAGCGATATCAAATCGCTTTCAGTGCAAAGGAGCGGTTAGGTCCCCAAGACCGCAATCACCCGAGGAGTGCGTGACTCCGTACGACGCCCGTAATGCGAGGCGGGATTGTGCATAAAAGAATGGTTAAGGGCAAGAGAAA
Source organism: uncultured Acidobacteriota bacterium (assembly GCA_963831955.1). Classification (GTDB taxonomy): domain Bacteria; phylum Acidobacteriota; class Terriglobia; order Acidiferrales; family UBA7541; genus Palsa-147. Next base: position 953,367 of record CAWHSG010000001.1, read on the forward strand.
ATTGAGCGAAGCCCATGCACAGCTTTCACATGCTATGCACAGGATTTCCACAGCGTCAAAATGGTACGAAATGCTCGATTTTTTCAACATTCGTTGAGAAAACGCGCACAAGGGCAGTGGAAAACTCCGGCGGAGAATTGCACAGGTGCTTGACACTATGGTTTTTGAGAGCTTCCTGCGGGCTTCTCGGAGGGCGCGGCCGTTTTGTCGCCGGGCTTGGCTTCCGATTTTTCCGCGGGCTTTGGCTCGGGATTACTACCCAACTTGTCAGGCCGCGCAAAGGCATAAACGCCGATCGGATCGGCAGCCAGCAACAGCCGATTGGGCTCGACTAGTATCGAGACCGGCGCGACGCGCTTGCCATCAGCGGTGAATGTGCGGTAGGTCACGCCTTTCCGGTCGCCGGCGGAATCGTAGTGCACCAACTCGTCGTCGACGGCGATCCAGATGTCGCCGTTGACGGGATCGACGCCCACGGCGTTAATGACCGGCTTCAAATCGATGGGCTTGCCTTTCTCATCCTGATCCTGGATCACCCTGCGCTTGGCTGTGGCCTCCGGCGCAAACTCTAAAGTGTTGAGCTCGATCTCGAGGGTGGAGGTGCCGGCGCGATCGTAGCGGCGCACCGTCGGCTCGGGCAGATGCAAGAAGGCGAGATAGAGATGATTGGCTGGATCGGTGAGCAGCCGCCCCGAGTTTAGATAGCGATTCAGGTCGCGGTGATCGGCGAGATCTTCGAGATAGCCGAACTCTCGCAGCAATTTTCCGTGGAAATCGAAAATCTGGATCAGCCGATGCACGTGGATGCTGGTGACGGCAATCTCGCCGTCGGGCAGCGCGGCCACGGATACCGGCGCACTCACCGGAAATTCAGCGATGTCGCGGCCTTCGTCTTCGATGTTGCTGTAAACGCGGATCAGATTTGCGCCGCTATCCGCCACGTAGATTTGCCCAGTGGGGTCGACATCGAAATCGATTCCATTGACGATGGCGGTTTCTTTCGTGGGATCGGGAGGAATCTTGCCAAGTAGCCGGCCATTCGCGTGATAGGACATGACCGACGCGCCGGGAGCGGAAAGCGCGTAGTAGCGCCCGGCCTTATCACGGCGAAGCGCGCGCACGCCAGGTCCAACATCGGGAAGAACGCGCGCCGTCGCGTCCAGTTCGAAATCCAGTTCTTGCGCGCGCACCGCGCTCGCAGCACGGAATTTCGAGGCACCAAAAAACGCAGCGAGAACGGCGAGGGAGAAAACGATTAACAATGGAGCGCGGCGATTCATGGAATTCAAATTGTAGCGGCTGCAAGGGTCAAAGATGCCGCGCCGCTTAAGGGCGTTGCCCTCTGCGACAGGGCCGAACACCCACCGCCATAACGGCGGGAGATAAACCCCCGCCCCTACTAATCTGCGCGGAAGACGAGTCGTTCGATCGATCGCGCGTGGCCCGTGGTCTCGTCCACGTCGATTAGCACGGTGTTCATGCGCACATCGCGCTCGGACACCGTGAAGCGCGCCGGCATGCCGTCGAGAAAGCGCTGCACGATGCCGGCCTTGTCCATGCCGATCACGGAATCGTGCGGCCCAGTCATGCCCACATCGGTAATGTAAGCCGTGCCGCCCGGCAGCACGCGCTCGTCAGCGGTAGCAACATGCGTATGCGTGCCGACAACGACGGAGACTTTGCCATCGAGAAACCAACCCATCGCTTGCTTCTCGGAGGTGGCTTCCGCGTGCATGTCCACGAAAATTACTTTCGTCGTCGAAGGAATTCGCGCCAACTCGTGCTCGGCGCCGCGGAACGGACAATCAATCGGGGTCATGAATGTGCGCCCCTGCAAATTGAGCACCGCATACGGCACGCCATTCTTCGCCGTGCCCATGTAAAGCCCGCTACCGGGCGAGCCCGGCGGAAAATTAGCCGGACGCAGCAAGCGCGGCTCATGCGGGAAAAATTCGAAAATTTCCTTGCGATCCCAAATATGATTGCCGCCGGTCAACACTTCGGCGCCGGCAGCGAACAATTCCTCGGCCAAGCGCGGCGTGATCCCAAATCCCGAAGCCGAATTTTCGCCGTTAGCGATGCAAAGATCGACGCGATGCTGCTGCAACGCATCCGCCAGCCGGTCATGCACAATCTGCCGCCCCGGCGATCCCACAATGTCCCCAACAAATAGGATTCGCACAAATCTCCCAGCAGTCGTAGGGGAGGGTCTTCAGACCCTCCCGAATTTGGGCCCACGAACCAGCCTAGCCAAAAAACAAGCCAAGGCCCGCCGAATATAATCACAGCAATATTTTAGATCTGGAAATTACAGCGGAGGAAGTCCACTTCGCCGTGCAGTGCTAGACCCTGAACCCCACGAATAAGTGGGTGCCCTGCGCCTGCTTTCAGGCTTTCCCGTACCGGCGGAACCGGCGAGGACATGCGCAACGGCAGGACGACGGGGGCTCCCGGGGATCCAGTGTTGGTTCAAATAGGCCGTCACACCGGCACCTGCGTCGCAGGCCGCCTCCGCGAAACATTGTAGCAGGAATCATTCGGGCGACGCTGCGATGGCGCGCCATGAGCGGAGGTATCACCCGGAGGCGGTTTTGGTGTCCGCCTCCGGGTAAATTGCCGCACCGACTCGCGGCTAGAAGTGGAAGCCGACCTCGGCGCTAAACGTCCGGGGCGTCACATAATGCGTGCCGCTGAAGGTGGAGATGAAATTGTAAAGGGCTTCTTTGTTGGTCACATTGACGGCAGTAAGACGCAAGCTCCATTTGTATCGGTCGCCACGGAACAGGTTGTCCTCTCCCAACGCTAAATCAAACAGGTTCCGCGACGCTATGCGGGGCGGGTTGTGGTCGTCGTTCTCCGTCCCCGGCGCCGGAATCGAAACGTACTTCGCACCGTAGCTCGCAGCGGGACACAGATTGACCCCCAAAGACGAGCTGATTGGCGTAGTCGGTGTCGCAAAGACCCCTCCGCAGAACAGCCCGGCCTGGAACTGCTGGTCCGGTGTGATTATCGAAGTGTCCACTACGCTGTCACTCCCCATCGGTCCGTTGGCGCAGTTGCCTCCAGCGCACGGCACCGGACCTGCCACCAGCCCGCTGTCAAACCGCCAGTTGAAACCGAGCCAGGGCCCGCGTTTCCATGGTTGGTATTGCATGTGAGTGGTCTGATTAAACTTCTCGTCGTGGTCGATGCGGAACACCGAGCCTGCCACTCCCGGTGTGGCCCCAATTCCACTGACCTGTGGACCAAAGAAACGCGCCGCCACGCTCGACATCACCACGTACGCCGTGAACCCGTGCGTTTCCGGTACGCTCAAGCGAATAGCGTATCCAGGGATTTTCGAACTGGCCCACTCGATGGGATACGTGATCGGCGTATCGCCGAGCACGCTGAAGTCGAACGCCTTGTGCGTGTACTTCCAGATGTACTCGCCGTCGAAGACCAAGTATTTTCCAAACGCCTGTTCCAGGCCGGCGTGGAACTCATTGCGATGCCCTGGGCTTAGCGGCGGTATCGTCGGGGATACGCACGCTCCGCCGGCTACGGCTTCTTGTAAATCAAAGATCACCGGATTATTGCAGCCGGTGCTGGCCAGGATCAGGTTTTCGTTGAACGGCGTCTCCATGGTCCGCGCATAGGAAACGCGCAGCACGGTATTGGTCTGCTTGATGTTGTATGCGACGCCTAGTCTTGGCTCGAGTTGCTGGGCGCTCGCGATGCCGTTGTAGAAGTCCGCCCGCAAGCCCAGGTTCCAGGTCCAGTTCTTGTAGGTGATGGAATCTTGAGCGTACAAAGCCTCCTCTTTAATGTCTGTGTGGCCATTGAAGGTGAAAATACCGCTGGAGGTCTGCCCCGCTGGACAGCCGTCCGATGTTGGCAGCGAAGCCGTTCTCGTCAGGTCGAAGCAGCCCAAAAGGGGTAGAAATCCGGGATTCGCGGAGCCGCCCGGATTGCCAATCCCGCCGCAAGCTCCGGGATCGGTGATAGCCGGGTTGGTATTGAAGGTTCCATCTGCATTCAAACAAACCGGATTAACACCAGGGTCCACAATCCCGAAATGGTCATGCTCATCCAGGAAGGTATGCTCGAACGAGACTCCCGCCTTCACGTTGTGCATTCCCTTGACATAAGAGATTACCGCGCGGCCTCCGGCATTCAGCAACGCGCGATTCTGAGCGACGGTTTCCTGCTGCAGGTCGGGTGACAAATCAGCGAAAGGATTCGCGCTCGGGTAATAGTTGTATTGATCTCGTCGCACCCATCCCCCCAGCGTGAAGACCGTCCGTGAATTGATCAGGCGCGTCCACGAAGGAGCGATATTGAAAGTCCCGATCTTCGAGCGCTGGTCCTGAACCCCTACCGGTTCGCCGTCTGCTCCCAGGCCTCCGCAATTACCGATCTGCCCTACTGGGCAGACGGGGTCGATCGCATTAAAAGTCCAACCCGTTGCGTTTTCAGCGTCGAACGAGTTTGGCGTTTGAAACCAGGAGCGGCTGTAGCCAAAGTTGAAACTAAGGGTGTCCGCCGTTGAAAACTTGTAGTCCACACGATCGAATAGGTTTTCCTCGTTGCCTTTGTCGTGCATGACCACAAATTCCGGACCGTCCAGAAATCGCCCGGTATTTAGACCGTTAGCCGAGATGAAGTTTCCCCACTTGTCATTGCCGTACCCTAAATCAAATCCTGCGTATGCCGTCCCAAACGATCCGTACGAAGACGTCACTGAGCCATGAGCCGGGTTGACACCCAAGCCCGACCGGGTGGTAGCCACGATCACCAGGCTGGTCTTGCCCCCAAACTCGGCCGGCGGCGCTCCCTCGATTACTTCCAGGGATTGCACCGAATCTACGGGAAGCTGATTCGAGAACACTTTGCTTTGCTGGTCGGTGATCGGCTGTCCGTCAATCGAAAAGGAGTTTGACGCGTGATCGCCCAGTCCGTGAAACAATCCGTTTGAGTCTGCAGCGACCCCCGGAGAAGCCAACGTCACCAGCGAGCTGAGTGACGAAGACGTGCTCTCGAGCGGCAGCTTCTCGAACAGCCCACGATCCACGTCCGTATGCGCCGTCGAGTCCGTCTCGATCAAATCGCCACCGTTGGACTCTACGGTCACCGTCGTCGAGGTGCCCGCAATCTGCATGGCGATCTGCAGCGTTACCGGCACCGACGAACGCACCTCCACATCCTCCGTGTAAGACGCGAATCCCTTCGACGTCACCACCAGGTGGTAAGGATTGAACGGCACGTTTTCAAATTTGAACGAGCCGTCCGAGCCCGTCGTGGCGTATCGCGTGTAGCCGCTTACAGGATTCGTAATTTCCACCGATGCGCCCGGGATCACTGCGCCCGTCGCGTCCTTCACATTGCCACTGATCGAGGCTGCGTTTGCTCCTTGCGCGCGGGCCGTGCTTGCGGATAGCGCCGCCCCTGCGGCCAAAGCCAATACCAATACACTTCTAAGAATCCCTCGCATTTTTCCTCCGTACCCCTGCCCGGGGCGGTATGTGGTAATGGATCGTGGAGTCGCCGCCGCTCCTGGAAATGCAAATCCAAAAGAGCGGAAGCGCCGGCGCGCGCGTAACGCGGCCGGTGGACGATCTTCAGTTGACTTAGTTGGAGTTAGGCAGAGGGAGGCGCGCGAGAGGAATGATCGGAAATCAGCAGCTCAAGATCGGGCGTGCGAATTTCGCAGGGCACCCCATGAGCCACCAAAACCAAAACCGGAGCTTTGACGACGGTAGCCGACTTAATCGGCGCATTATGCGCGATGTGGCAAACTGGGCAGGCCGCGTCCGAGCTTCCCGCGTGATGATGCGCGAGAGTTGACTCGGTGGCCATGAACAGCAGCGCGAATATCGCCAGGCAGACGAATATTACTTGTGCCCTGCGGTGCGCCGGGTTGGCCCAAGACTTCATGTGCTTGTCACTATACCCCACAGATGCCCATTAGACGCTAAAAGCTGCAAGAGGTTTGCACTAATCGTCACGCGCCTCCGGGCCGCCATCGCCTATACCTGCAAAACATCGCCTTCGCGAGCTACCATCTGGTAGAGCACTGGGCTCACGATGCGTCCCAGGAATAGCCGCGAGATCAGTCCCGCCACAATCACGATCGCAAACGGTTTCTGCGAGTCCGAGCCTACGCCAGTGGAAAGCGCCGCGGGCAGCAAACCGAGACAGGCCACCAGCGCCGTCATCATGATCGGCCGCAGCCGGATCAACGATCCATCGAGCGTAGCCTCGCGGATGCCCTGGCCTTCGAGGCGCAGCTTATTGATGTAGGAGACGTCGATGATCGCGGTCTCCGCCGAGACGCCCATGAGCACCAGCAAGCCGAGCACTGACGAGACGCTAAACGTCGTGTGCGTAAGTTTCAGCGCCAGCAGCGCGCCAACCGGCTCGGTCATCACCACTCCAATCAGCACGGTGAGCGGAAACTTAAAATTGCCGTAGAGCGCGAAGAGGATGACAAATATCAGCAGAACGGCGAGCGGGCCGATCAGCGCAAATTGGTCGCGCGAGGCAACATATTCACTATATTCGCCGCCCCAATCGAGGCGGTAGCCCTGCGGCAACTTAACCGATGACTGCACGGCTTTCTGCGCCTCGTTCACCGCGCGCGCCAGATCGCGCCCTTCAATACTGAATTGCACCCCGATGTAGCGCGAATTATTCTCGCGGTAGATGAACGATGCCCCGTTGCCCTGATGAATGGTAGCCAGCTCGGAAATCGGAATCTGCTGCCCGGAAGGCGTCGGCACCAGCAAATTGCTGATGGCGTGCTCGCTCGAGCGATACTCGGGCTTCATGCGCACCACTAAATCGAACAACTGCTCGCCCTGGATCACTTGTGTGGCCGCTTGCCCGCCCACCGCCGCCTGAATCACTCCTTCCACGTCGGAGACATTGATCCCGTAGCGCGCGATTTTTTCGCGGTCCACGTCAATTTGCACGCTCGGCTGGCCCAGCTCGCGGACCACGGTGAGTTCGGTGAATCCGGGTACTTGCTGCAGCACGCGCTTAATCTCGACGGCTTTGTCTTCGAGTGTTTGCAGATCTGGCCCGTAGATTTTCACCGCCAGCGCGCTCTTCAAGCCCGTCAGCGCTTCATCTACGGCGTCTTCGGCCGGCTGCGTGAAGTTGAAAATCACGCCGGGATACGATTCCACTTTTTTCTGAATGTCTTTGGTCAGCTCGGCCTTGTTGTGAATCGATCCCTTCTTCCACAGCGCGTCGTTATAAGGTTTCAACCCGACATAAAATTCGCAATTGAAGAACCCGGTGGGATCGGTGCCATCGTCGGGGCGCGCCAGCTCCGAACCAACTTCAGTGACCATCGGGTAGGACATCAAGATCTTGCGGATCTGCGGCGCGAATTTAGCGGCCTCCTCGAAGGAAATGGTGTAGGGCATAGTAGCGCGCACCCACATCGCCCCTTCGTCCAGGTGGGGCATAAACTCGCCGCCGATGAAGGGAATCAGCAGCAGCGAAGCGAGGAAAATGATGGTGGCAAACACCATCGTTAGATTCGGGCGGTCCAGGCACCAGCGCAGTTCCGCGGCGTATTCGTCCTTGAGCCATTCATATGCGCGGTTTACATTTTCCTTCACGCCGTGCGTGAACCAGTAGGAAGCCAGCACGGGCACAAGTGTGAGCGTCAATAGCAACGAGCCCAGCAGCGCCCACGACATCGTTTCCGCCATGGGGTGGAACAGCTTGCCGGAAGGACCAGTCAGCGCGTAGATGGGAATGTAACCGGCCAAAATCACGGCGATGGAATAAAAAATCGGCCGGTCCACGTCCCGCGCTGCCGCGATGATCACTTCGTGCAGGCTGTACTCTTGCCCGTGCCGCGCCGCGAGCTCCCGGTAGATGTTCTCCATCATCACCACCGTGCCATCGATGATGATTCCAAAATCGATTGCCCCAATCGAAAGCAGATTTGCCGGGATTCCGCGACCGTGCAGAAATATGAATGAGAACAACAGGCTCAGCGGAATCGTCAGCGCAACTATCACCGCTGCCCGCACGCTGACCAGAAAAAAGATCAGCACGATAAACACCAGCGCCATGCCCAGCAGCAGGTTGTGCTCCACCGTGTCGACGGTTACCTGCACCAGATCGCTGCGGTCATAGTAGGGGTGAACTTTCACGTCCGGCGGCAGAAGATCGCGGTTAATTTCCTTCGTCTTCTCTTCCACTCGCTTGAGCACGTTTTGGGTCTGCTCGCCGGTGAGCATGAGGATGACGCCCTCGACGCGGTCGTCATCATTCTGGAATCCGAATTCGCCCAGGCGCGGCGCATGGCCGATGGTGACTTCGCCGATGTCCCGGATGCGCACCGGAACGCCATTGTTGTTCCCCACCACAATTTGGCCGATGTCTTCGGTCCTATTCACCAACCCGAGTCCGCGCACGTAGAAAAATTGCGAGCCCTGCGAATAAAAGCCGCCGCCGGCGTTGGCGTTGTTGGCCGCGAGCGCATTCAGCACTTGCGGCAAAGGAATGTGGTAGCTGTAAATCTTGGCGGGATCGAGCAGCACCTGATATTGCATCACCGTGCCGCCAAATCCCGAATCGTCAGCCACGCCCGGCACGGACTTGTAAGCCCGCTCAATCACCCAGTCTTCGAAGGTTTTTAGCTCTTGTGGAGTGCGGTCCGGACTGTCGATCACGTAGCGGTAAACCAAATTCGACGGGCTCGAAAGCGGCGCCAAACTGCCCGTCACTCCGGGGGGTAACGTAGCGTCCGAGAGCCTTTCAAACACCACCTGCCGCGCGAAATAATTGTCCGTGTCGTCCTGAAACGTCATGATCACGTCGGACAATCCATACAGCGAGATCGAGCGCATGAACACCATGTGCGGCACGCCGTTCATCTGCAGCTCGATCGGCAGCGTCACCAGCCGCTCGATTTCCTCGGCCGCGTGCCCGGGCCACTGGGTGATCACTTCCACCAGAGGCGGTGAAAGATCCGGGTAAGCGTCCACAGGCATGCGCTGAAACGAAATCGCGCCGGCAATGACGATGAGCACAGCCATCATCAGCACAAGAAAGCGCTGCCGCAGAGCAAATTGAACGATGCGATGAATCATTTAGACTACGGTTTCCCCTCAGCGCTGCAGCGAATTCTGGAATTGCAGGAATAAGCTGCCGTCGCCGACCACGTGATCGTTTGCCTGCAGCCCGGTGAGGATTTGTGTTTTTCCGGCCTGGCTTTCGCCGAGCGTCACGCCGCGCCGCGCAAACTGGCTGTTCCCTGTTTGCAGATAGACGTACGGCATGTTCTGGTCGTCGCGCAGCACCGAGGAATCAGGGACGAACAGCGCATTTTGAATCACGCCGGCTCGGACTTCGGCACTCACGTACATTTCCTTCTTCAAACGCTCGCCCGGATTCGGTGCTTCGATCCGCGCTTGCAGCGTCCGCGTATTGGGATCGAGCGCGGGAGAAATATATTGGATCCTTCCGCTCACAGCCGTCGGATACGATTCGTTGGTGATGGTCACGGGATCGCCCACATGTACGTACGCCACGTCCTTCTGGTAGATGTTCACCAGAATCCAGACCGAACTCATGTCTGAGAGCGTGAAGCATTGCGTCGCTCCGGCGGCCAGCAATTGCCCCACGGAGCACTCTTTGTCCACCACCTCTCCAGCCACCGGCGAGTAGAGCGGAATTTCCGCCGAGGCGGGCTTGCTAACGATCGAGTCCGCGTCCGCAATGCCGAGAATATGGATGGCGTCGGTGCTGGCCTCGAAGTCCGCGCGCGCCTGCTCGCGGGTTGATGCCGCTTGCTCGAGGTCGGCCTCGGCAATGGCGTGGTGCGCGTAGAGATCCTGCGCGCGGACGTAGAACCTGTCCGCGAGCTGGTAGGCATCGCGAGCCTTGATATAAGCCGAGCGCAGCAGTGAGTAATCCGGGCTGGCCACGTAAAGCATCGGCTGCCCGGCGCGCACATGCTCGCCCGGCGCCACCACCACCCGGCTCACCGGCCCGCCTATCTGCGTAATCACCGGCGTAGTCTTGAAGTCGTTGTACTCCACTGCACCAGTCAGCCGCAGCGTGCGTGCCAGCGGCCCCTGCGCCACCGTCACCACCTGAATGTGAGACATCTGGTCGGCAGGCAGCGAGAACAATTCCGCTTTAGCGTCCGCACTTTCCGCGGTCGAGTACGAAGTCATCTTGCTGGCCTGATCTCCCGATCCGCACCCGGCCAGCGCCAAGCTCAGTGCCGACACCAAGATCGCCCCGTTGCATCGCCTTGAGCGTGTTCCCGTTTTCATGGCAAGTTCCTTGACCCCACAGCTTCGCGGAGCTGCTCGAGCGCCGTCTGGTAAGACGCGAGAGACTGCCGGTACGCGAGCTCGACGGCGCGATAGCTGCGTTCGGCATCGAGAAAGTCGAGCAGGCTCGCGGCGCCGCGTTTATAGGCGTACTCGCTGATATCGCGCGATTCCTTGGCTGCATCGAGATAGCCGGTGCGATAGAGCTTGATGATTTGATCGTTCGTCTGCAGATTCTCGTACGCGTTCACCACATCGGTCAGCACCTGCTCCTGCGCCGCCTTCTCCGTTTCCTGCGATTGGCCGATCGCGTAGCGTGTCCGCGCGATTTCTCCCTGATTGCGGTTGAAAATTGGCAGCGGGATGCTGAAGAACAAAGAAACCGAGCTGAGGCCCGAGGTATGCGAGTAATCCGCCCCGGCGGTCAGGTCTTGTTTGGCGATGGACTTCTGCACTTCGTATTGGCTCTGCGCCGCGGTCACGCCCTGTTGCGCCGCGCGCAAATCCGGGCGCTGCCGCAACGCCATCGCCTCTAGATCGTCGCGCTTCGCTTGCACCGGCTGGTAATCGAGTTCTCCGGCCACGTCGTAGTCCGCGGGCACGGATTCAAACCCAAGCTGTTGCCGCAGCGAAATCAGCGCCTGCACTTTCGCCAGCTGTGCTTGGGAATAGTCGGTCTGGAACTGAAGAAGCTGCAGCTTGATCTTGAGGTAGTCGCCTTCGCTTATTCCGCCCGCTTTCAATTGGGCTTCGCTGATGTCCACAGTGTTCTGAAAGCTCCTTACGTCCTGCTCGGCCAGCGCCAGGGTGGACTCCGCAAGCTGCACGCTGACGAAATCCGACGCCACAAGAAAAGTCAGCGCCCTCTCGTTATCCGCCACCTGCGATTTCGTCTGCGCCGTAACATCCAACGCCGCCTGCAAGCGGTGCTGCCGCTTCCGTCCGATCTCGAAGAGGTAGCTCAGCCCGATATCGAATTGCGCGTTCTGGTCGAAGTAAGTCGTACCCACCTGGGTGGGCTGAAAGAGAGGCAGGAACTGCGCGTCCCATGAAAGCACCGGATTGGGCCGCAGATTGGCAGTGATCTCTTCTGCCTGCGACTGCTGAATCGTCGAGCGCTCCGCCTGCAAAGTGTGGTTATGATCGAGCGCCAGCTTTATGGCTTCATCAAGCGTAATCCGCACCGGCCCCTGGGTCTGTCCCAGAGCTGCAACCGCGCTCGCTCCAAAAATAAGCGCCGATAGCGCCACAAAACCAGTTAGTCGTTTCCACATAGAACCACCATTCTTGAAGTGGAATAGAAAAGTAAATCAGCGCGCCCGAATCGGCGCAGGATTTCTAACGGAAGAGCTAAACCGAAGGCGGAGCGCGTGCAGGAACGCGGTGAATATCTGGAGCAGATTGAAACGCCGGCAGAACCGCTTCAAAGTTTCGTCCCACGGGCGCAAGCACCGGCAAGCGGTGTCCGTCCAATGGTTTATCGGCAGCCTGATGGCTGTAATGGCAAACCGGGCAGGCTCGTTCGGAGCCGTTGCTGTGAGTATGCCAAACGCTGCCAAACGTGCTGCCAAAAATCAACAGGCTGACGAGTGCCAGCGACACAATCACCAGCCGAATTTTCCGTTCGGATGCCATTCTCTTTACAGCAGGACCAACCGCGCGGGCCCACGTGTTTCAGTGTATCTAAGATGCAGAGACCCGGAAAGCGTTGTGTTTCCAGTGGTAGCCATCGCGGCATGCTGCTAAGCAGACTGTTCGAGGGCCTTTTCCACCATGGTCACACACTTCTCGACGCGCTGCTGCAGCGGTCCTTGAATCGCTTCCAGACGCCCCTGAACCGTGTGCAGCTCGTCGGCAATATTCAGCGCCGCCAGCACCGCTACACGCACCGAGTCCACCGTGTGCGTCGCCTCCGCCACCATTCGCATCTTCGCGTCCACAAACGCCGCGAGTTCCTTCAGTTGCTCTTCATTCCCATCAGCGTGCACATTGTAAGCTTGCCCGTAAATTTCGATCTTCACGCGATTCTCCCCGCTGAGCCGAAGATATTCTCCGGCCACCAGCCAACTCTGACAAGCAAAACATTCATTTCGCGGGTGCCGGCGGCAAATAATATCCCGGTCGCGTCCTAACCCGCACGCCCGGCCGGCTTACAGTGACCTTAATTTCATGAAATCCCGAAGGCTCATCCCCGGGCGGCTTATAACCCAGCGTGTATTGCGCGTGAAGCTCAGCCCCGATTTCATCCATCACTTTTTCGATCGTCCGGTCCTTCATCGTCGCGTAATGCACTCCGCCCGTCGCCTCCGTAGCCACCTCCAACGCATGATTCTTCACCGCGTTCGAAGCGTGCTTCACGACCCAAATCGCCAGAGAAAGCATGTCAATATTCCCGTAAGTCTGCGCCTCCGTCTGCGGAGTCTCCGGCACTCCCGGCGGCGTTGGCACAGGAAAAGTTCCGGGCGGCCCGATTTCCGTGGGTGTATAAGGCTTCGGCGGATTGCGGAACTCGGCGCCCAGCGTGCTCAATCCAATCGTATAAATCGTAACGTTGGCCAGCGTAGCCTCGCGCAAAGCCTGCCCCAATTTCGTCTCGCTCCCGGTATCCTGCGCCTCGCCCACAATCAAAAGGATCCGCCGCTCGCGTTCCGGCTGCTTGGCCAGCAACCGCACGCTCTCCGAAATCGCATCGTAGAGCCGCGCTCCAGAAGATCCCATCGGCAACCCATGGATCGCGCTCTCCACCAAATCTGCGTCGCTGGTAAAATCCCGCCGCACATCAATCGAATCGTCGTAAGTAACCACCGCCGCTTCGCCCGACCGCGCCATCACCGTCTGCGTAAAAATGGTCGCCGAGTGCCGCACCGCCGGAAGCAGCGACTCGATCCGCGAGCTGCTCTCCGCCAGAAACACCACCGCTAAGGGATCGCCACCGAGATCGAAGTGAAGAATCGTCTGCTCCGCTCCGTTATCGAAAACGTGGAAGTCCTTTTGCTCCAAATCCAGAATCAATTCTCCGTCGCGATCCTGCACCGTAACCGGAGTAATCACTTCCGTGGTACGAACAATCAGCGGCTTCTCCTGCAAAGGAGGCGGGTTCAGGTCAATGCCAGGCTTCTTGTCATTAGCGCCGGCCGCCGGATGAATCGGCCCGGCAGGCTGCTGCGCACGCGCGGGACCAGCCGTCGCGAAAAAAATCGCTGTGACCAAAATCCAGCCGGCAATTCGAGCGCACATTCTCATCGAAGTCAGTCTATCTGATTCCGCCACATTTCCGCGTGTTGCACGCTCCCCCGTGCGTGAACCGTCTAGCTTTTCCCGGCAACCATCTCCTAAAATGAACAAGCTCTCGTAGGGGAGGGTGCTTCAGACCCTCCCGCTTTTCGGCCTTGTCTTCTTGTGCGAATCAAGCTCCATGTTCCCAAAACCTAGGAGGACGAATGTCTCCGATCCGCCATCTCCCCATGTCCAAACTGGCCTATCAGGATCCCACGTTCATGGGGAGTCTTCCGGCGCGTCCGCTGCGCATTCTCGCCGAATATCTCGATCCGCTGACGCGCCTGCGCCAGCAAAAAATCGCGGACACTATCGTCATGTTTGGCTCGGCCAGAATTTCGCCGCGCGATCGCGCTCTCGCCGCGGTCCGCCGCCTGCAAGACGCACCCAAGAAGCTGCACAAGACCAGGGAATGGCGCACAAAACTCCGCGACGCAAAATCCGAACTTGAAATGTCCCATTATTACGAGGACGCGCGCGAGCTTTCCCGCCGCATTACCGAATGGTCCATGACGCTTGGCACCAACCCGCGCCGCTTCGTAGTTTGTTCAGGCGGTGGCCCCGGCATCATGGAAGCCGCCAATCGCGGCGCGCACGATGCCGGCGGGGAATCAATCGGATTGAGCATTCAACTGCCGCACGAGCAGCGTCCCAATCCTTACATCACTCCCGAATTGAATTTCTGCTTCCACTATTTCTTCATGCGCAAACTTTGGTTCGCGCAGTTGGCCAAGGCGCTTATCGTATTTCCTGGGGGCTTCGGCACCATGGACGAACTCTGGGAAATGCTCACGCTGCTGCAGACGGGAAAACTCTCTTCGCGCCACTTGATATTGATTTACGGTCGAAAATATTGGAATGAAGTGCTGAATTGGAAGGCCATGGTGCGCTGGGGAACGATCAATCAGAAAGAATTCAACATGCTCGAATTCGCAGACACGGTAGAAGAAGCCTTCGCAAGAGTGCGCCGAGATCTACAATATCCAGGCCCAGGCGGCACAGGCAAAATCTGGTAGCCACGGACTAACTCAAAGCGGTGTAGGGGCGGGGGTTCACCTCCCGCCCGGTTTTGCCGTCGGTTTTGCCGTTCGTTCCACGCCGCGACAACGCCGAATCCGAAAATTTCCCGTCCAGAAAAACCGCGAGGCCCGTTCCGGCTTGGCGGAACGGGCCTCTTCTTAGGTGTTGGCTGTGTGTATTAACTCGAAAAATCCCGCCGCGCGATTAATTCGAAGAAACGCCCAACTCAAAATCGTACGCCGCTTCAAATCGCCGCTTCTCATCGCGGTCATGCAGCAAAACCACCGGCGCCACATGAATCGAGTGCTTGCACTTCCGGCAAATCGCCGATTCGCCCTGCAAATCCTGCACGAATCCATCCGTGAAGTGGTAAGCAGCCCGCGGACGCCTCGCCGCCTTATCCCCCGGCGCCCCGCAATCCGGGCAAACGAACTCGACGCGATCTTCCAGCGGATTGCGGTCGAGCGCCGCCCGTCCGGTGTATCGAAGTCCTACAGCTTCCTTGGTAGCCTTTTCCATGGTAGTCACCCCAAGTCACATCTTTAAATACGTTGTAGTCAATCAATTGGATGTCAAACAGATTCAACTTGATGCACGCCCCAGCAGATCTTTTTTAAGACCCTTATTTTCAACTATTTAAGCCGCGAGCGGTAGTTTTCGTAGCGCTGGCGTCCCGCCGGCTCTTACGACCACCAACCGAGCCACGGGCAACGATCACGCTCGGACCACCTAGGCCAACCACCTTCATCCGTCTGAGCAGCCGAAAACTTGGACGTTTCCACGCGGGCACCAGTTTCAACCGTCGGTGTCTATCCCTATCGAGATCGCGCGATCGGCATCTCCTCGCCGCAGCCAATCAACCCGCGGCGAACGGCCCACTCCCGCCGCGCCCCAAGGCGGCGGCAAGAAGGAGAAAAACGCCGATGCGCAGCTCCAACTTACTTTCCGATTGTCTGGTAGATTCCGACGCGGACGCTGCTCTGCGGAACAAGCAGCGCCGCCGCAAGGCCCTCACAATTTCGCTGGCGGTCGAAGCCGTCCTACTCGCTGCCCTGCTGGTTTGGCCGCTGCTCAATCCCAGCACCATGTCCGCACGTTACGCCATCGATCCGATCCCGCCTTATGTCGGCGGCGGACATCAAGCGCAGACACCGAGTTCCGTGCGGCGCCACGGCACTATGCTTGACCCCAATAAATTCCTTTACTCGCCCACTTACAAAAATTACCTACATCCGCCCGAGTCCGGTGCGAGCGATGACGCACCGTCGTACGGCGATTTGAACGGCTATGGCAACGGCACTGGTCCGACCGACGGGTCGGGCATATTCGGGGGTGCCGGAAACGGTCCTGTGCCGCCGCGGCCGCCGGAGCCGAAGCCTCCTGTGGCGACGAAGCCGATGTTCGTGAGCCAGGGAGCGCAGGAGGCTTTGCTGATCCGGCGCGTGGAGCCGGTTTATCCGACGCTGGCGCGGCAAGTTCACGTGTCGGGCACGGTGGAATTGCGCGCGATCATCGCCAAGGATGGCAGCGTGATCAATTTGGAAGTGATCAGCGGACATCCGATGTTGGTGCGCGCCGCTGTCGATGCGGTGCGGCAGTGGCACTACCGTCCGACACTGCTGAACAATCAGCCGGTCGAAGTGCAGACATTTGTGACCGTGAAATTCGTGCTGGAGTAGTTCTGCCGTAAAGTAGCGCCGGCGTCCCTGCCGGCATCTTACGACCGCAGGAGTTGCCACAACCGGAATATTCGGCGGCGCGTGAAGCTAAATACATCCGGCTGTTGGAGTGGGCGGTCCGCCGGTGTCGGTCGCCCTTAGTGTGAATTTTCTTCGCAAGATGCCGGCGGGGACGCTGATGGGATAACGGCGTCGGCTCCCTTCGAGCGAGTAAACTTGGTTGTTCTCTAAGACCAAGGCTCGGAGGAAAGGAGCCGAGCGATGCGAATTATAGGATGCGATTTTCATTCCCGCTACCAGCAGATTGCCATGCTGGAGACGGAGACGGGAGAAGTGGTGGAGCGGCGTTTGGAACACGAGAACGGCGAGGCGCGCACATTTTATGCCGGCTTGCCGAAGCCGGTTCGCGTGGGCATCGAAGCCACCGGCTACACGCAGTGGTTCGAGCGGCTGCTGCAGGAACTGCGGCACGAATTGTGGGTCGGCGATGCCGCCGGGATTCGCGCCCGGGCGGTGCGCAAGCAAAAGTACGACCAGCGGGATGCGCGGCATATTCTTCGGTTGATGGAACAGAATAACTTTCCGCGCATCTGGATGCCGTCGTTGAGCGAGCGCGACCTGCGGCAACTGCTCATCCATCGCGTGCGGTTGGTGCAGTGGCGCACGCGCATTCAGAATCAGCTGCACGCGGTGGCCATGGGCCAGGGCTTGTGCCGCAAGAAAAAACTGTGGACCGCCCGCGGACGGCAGGAACTGGAGAGCTTGCCACTGGATCGCTGGGCCAGCCGGCGGCGGCGGGAGCTGCTGGAACTCTACGACCGGTTGAATCAACCGATCGAAGAGCTGAACGACGCGGTCTGGCGAGAAGCGCACGGGAACGCGTCTGCGGTGCGTCTGATGACGCATCCGGGCGTGGGACCGCTGACCTCGCTGGCCTTCGTGCTAACCATGGGTCCGGCGAGCCGCTTCGCGCGCGGCAAAAAGGTGGCCAGTTATCTGGGGCTGAATCCCAGCGAGAACTCCTCGGGAGGTCACCGGCGCACGGGAGCCATCAGCAAACAAGGCAGCTCGCTGCTGCGTTGGTTGTTGGTGGAAGCCGGGCAGACGGCCGCGCGACGCGATGCGGATCTCCATCGGATGTATCAGCGGGTGAAGTATCGCCGCGGCAGTCAGATCGCCAAGGTGGCGGTGGCCCGCAAGCTGGCCGTGAGGTTGTACTGGATGCTGCGCAACCAGAGTGATTACGCACCTGGGAAGAGCGCAGCCGTTCCCGTGCCGGGTAGCTCGAGTAGCGCCGTGATGAGTGGTAGCGCATCGGGACGCTGAGTGGGCGCCGGGCCTCCCTTCGCAGAAGGGAGATTGAAATAAAAGTCATGGTGGTCAACACCGAATAGATGGCTAGTGGGAAGGCGATTCCCACCCGTGGACTTAGGGACTGGGCCGTGGTCGAAGAGAACGGTGGCAAGCCAAGCAGAAAACTCCGGGCCGAGAAGAGGCGCACACCGCCCTCGTGGATCAAAAGGCGAAGTGTCTCTTGACAACGCCGACGCGGTTATAGACGGCGCTACTTGCGGCATGAAGCGCGGCCCCTACGAAACCCTTAACGCCTCAATTCGCGCGTGTAATTCATCGGTGCTTTTCGCGTCCTGAAAAATTCGAATCGCGGCAATCCCAGCGGCGCCCGCCTCAAAACATTTCGCTGCATTCGCCGAATCAATTCCGCCAATCCCCAAAACTGGAATTTGAACTTCCCGGCATACCTCGCGCAATCGCTCAACGCCTAGTGGCGCTCCAAATTTCAATTTTGACGGCGTTTCGAACACCGGGCCGAAAATCAAATAATCTGCGCCTTCCGAAGCAGCGGCCCGCGCGTCTTCCAAACTATGGCAAGACGCTCCAATCAAAAAGTCCGCCAACTCCGCCCGCGCATTTCTTTCTTTCGCGCGCCAAGCTGCAACTTCGCGAATAGGCACTGACTCGCGCCCAAGATGAACTCCGCCAGCCCCCGCAGCCACCGCAACATCCAACCGGTCATTCACAATCACGCGGCTGCGCCGTTGATTTGCCCGAGCCGCCGCCACAGCGCCGCGCGTCAATTCCGCGAGCTGCGCCGCGCCCAAGTCCTTCTCGCGAATCTGAATCCAGTCCACTTCTGCGCCAACCGCCCAACGAATTCGCTCGAGCAATCGCGCCACTCGCGCGACTTCTAGCTCCGCGCCCGCAGCTCCGCCAGAATCCGCAGCGAGCCCTACGCGATCGGTGATGTAGCAGAGAATCCGCCGCTCAGTGCCGTTCGACAATGGCCACGGCCCGCCGCCGGAACGTCTCCGCGGCCAGGATCGCATCCACCAATCCAAGGCCGGAAATCGCGCCGCGCACATACGGATTCAAAAGGAAGCGAATCAGAGAAGGGAAGCGGTTCAAGAAGTAATTCATCTCCCAGTAGTCGGACCAGGGCAGCAACACCAGCAGCAGCCCCATCTCCAGCCACAAGAGTAGCAGGATGATTCGTAACACTCGATTCATGAAGGAATCAGCGCTTTTGTAGTGTGGCGATGCGTCCGGCGACGTCGCGGTAGTCAATGTTCACCGCATAGACTTGGCGGAAACTGGTGAGCGCCGCGCGCGATTCTCCAGCTTGTTCCTGCGCCAGCCCGAGATCGTAGCGCAACGCCAGCACAGTTTCCTGATCGATGCCGGGCGTTTCAAGCGCACGAGAATACCACAGCGCGGCAATCTGCGGCTCGCCCTTGTCAATAAAGGTGAGACCCAGCAGCGTGGCGCATTGCATGGCGTAGCGAAACGGCTTGCCATGTTGGATGGCTTTGGCGACTTTTTGGAATTCGCCGATGGCTTCGTCGAGCAGGCCCATTTCGCGGTAGGCGATGCCTAGATTGTAGTGCGTTTCGAGATCTTCGTCCTCGTCGTTCATCTCGCCGAGTTCGGTGCGGAATTCCTGAAAGACTTCCTCGAGCTCGTTGAGATTAGCGCCGGATTCGAGAGTTGCGGTGGCGATGGCGCCGGTCGCGGGTTGCTGCGATGCTTGCACCGCGGCTTCCATTGGCACGCTCGATCCCAGCGCGGAAATTGGAGCGGCGGCCGGCACGTGCGGCGGAACTTGATAAATTGGCGGGGCGCTGACGCCGTGACTATTGCCGGGCGCCGAAGCCGGCGATCGCGGCGCGGCAGAAGCGGGCACCGGTTCCGGATCCGCGCCAAGTTCCGCGCTCAGATCGCTCAAGAATTGGTCCGAAGTCATCGGCGATTTCGGCGCAGCCGCTACCGGCTCGTCCAAATCGCTTCCTGCGGGCACCAAATCGAACTCGAACTCGTCCGCCGTCTCCGCAACGGGCTCTTCCACTGCAGCCTCGCTCGCGACGACGGCTTCCTCCGCCGCGGCAACCTCAGGCTGCGAATCCACTTCCGCCACCTGTGCAGCTTCCACAGGCGCCGCCGGCGCTTCTTCCCCGAACAGAACAGTTTCCTCGGCGGCTTCGACCGGAACCGCCTCGGCGACAGCCGGTGTTTCATGTACTTGCGGCGGCGCCGCGTGAACTTCCGCGTGGGCCTCAGCCGCTACGACGCCCGGAACTTCGTTCGCAGCCGGCTCTTCAATCTCAAAGAATGCCTCGTCTTCGGCTGTCTCACCAACCGGCGCCCCTTGTGCCGCCGGCGCTGCGGGAGCACCTGCCACTGCCTTCGCCGCCGCATCAATCGCTTCCTGCGAAAGCGATTCCCATTCTTCCGAAAGATCGACTTCTTCTTCTTCCAGCGGTGCGGGTGCGTCAGCCTGAGCCACCACAGGGACCTCAGCTTCCGGCTCCGCGATGCCCAAATCAAATTCAGCGATCTCAGGTTCCGGCGCGGCGGCCACCGGCGCGGGCGCAGGCTGCACGGGTGCAGCCGCCGCCGGCGGTGGCGCTACAACTGGAGCAACCGCGGGCTTGGCAGCCTGCGTCGCGGCCGAATGAGCCGCCGCTCCCTGATATCTCTGCCGCAACTCCGCGAATCGTTCGGCATTCTTCTGATCGCCGCGCGCCAGATGAATCTGCTCCAGCTCCGCAGCAAGCTGCGCCGTCCGCAGTTCGTCCCCAGCCCCCAGCGTGATATCCAGCAAGCGCTCCAGCGCCGGCGTATGCCGCGGCGCCTTCTGCAGCACGCTCTCCAGCAAATGCGTGGCCTTCTGCGTCAGACCGTAGCTCGAGAACAAATCCACGTCCGTCAGCGCCTGCGCGATATATTTCTGCGTTTCTTCATCGAGCGCCGGCTCAACGTGCACCTTGGCCTGCTGCGCCGCTTTCTCTTCTTCAGCCGGCGCATCGAAATCCCGCCGCGGCGCCTCGGGAAACGCCTGCACCGGAGACAGAACCGAGGGCGCTGCGCTCACAGATGCGGCAGATCCAGCCCCCCCAGCCGAAGTCGCACCACCCGAAACCTTGGCCCGAGCCGCTTCGAGACGCGCCGCCAATTTCTCATCATCGGGCTTCTTCTCCAGCAATTCCTGCAACAGCGCCTCGGCTCGGTCGAATTTCCCTGCATCCGAATAAGCCTGCGCCAACTGGCTGACCGCATCCGACAATCGAAACGGATTGTTAGTCTCGCGGCAGAAGCCCACGAGCGCCTCAAGCGGCTCAATCTCGCCAGGCAGCCCGCTCGCCACCGAGCTCAGAGCCTCGAGCAATTTATCCTGCTCGCCGGCCTCAATCACCGCCTCGCGAATTTCTTTCAGCAATCCCAGCGCATCCGCAGGCTGCGCCGCCTGCAACAACGCCGTAGCCACGTGCAACGGGAAGGGATAGAACTGATTCCCGCGCTCAAACACGCGCCGCGCCAATTCCGTAGCCTGCGCATAATTCTCAGCCCGCAAAAGCTGATTGATAATCTGCGACGTAGTCTCGCCGCCGGCCTCAGCATCGGGCTGGGCTCTCAGCAATTCCACCGCCTTGCCCGCATTCCCTGACATTCCATACGCCTGCGCCTTCATCGCCACTGCGGCCGCATTCGAAGGATCCACTTCCAGCGCCCGGTCGCACAATTTTTCCACTTCCGTCAAATCGCCGCGCTCCATCAAGCGCTGCGCGTAATTCAAATAAGTTTTGGCTGCCTCGCCCTTCTGCCCAATTACGTTGTAAAGCTCCGCCAAACGCATCTGCACCCGCAGATTTTCCGGCTCAACTTCCAGCAACCGCCGCAAAACTTCCACCGCCCGCGGCGCACGATTGCCCTTCAGATGCCCCTCGGCAATTTGCAAATAAAGAGGACGCGCCTCGCTCAGCACTCCCTGCTGCACGTAAAGGTCAGCCAAGCGCTCCAGCGGATCCAGCTCCTGTGGCGCCAATTTCGCAATCTTTTTATAAATCGCAATTGCCTTGCTGTTGAATCCGTCGCCTAAATAAACCTGCGCCAAGCGTTCGAAATATTGCGTAGCCGAATGCATGTCGCCCTGACGCACAAACAAATCCCCAAGCGTCATCAAGGTGACTTGATCCTTGGAATCCTGCCGCAGGATTTGCTGGTATTCGCGGATAGCGTCCGGCACGCGTCCCTGGTTCAGAGACTTCAGCGCCGACTCAAGTGCCTTGCTCTTGTTGAATGCCATTGGTCCGTTGGCCGCTCTTCCATTTCCGCGCGCCTATCGTGCAGCGGAAACGCAAGCCCAAGCGGCCATTGGTTCAGGGCCGCAAAAGCCCGCCAGAAAGCGCGGAAGTTCAACCGTAGCACGCAAAGAAAACCACGGTCAACGAACGGAAAGAGCCATTGTTCGGGAGCGACAACAGTACCGTAGGGGAGGGTCTTACCACCCGAATCGCGACGAGGCGGTCCCAACAACAGACCCTCCCGTCTTTCGGCCAGGTTTAGGACAGGCCTAAAGCGTATCTCAGGTTGAGAATTCAAGGATTTCGATGAGGTTGATGGTGCGCAGAACTTTTGACTTGATCGGTTTTACTGCCCGAGCGGATCCGAATCCGTGGAACCAACCGCCGCTTCTCCGGCCAAAGGCAAGCTAACCTGCGTCGCCCCCGCGGCCCAACAGCGCGCCTCTCTCACCGGCGCGAAAGAAAACCGGTGCAACTTGGTCGGCCCATGCAGCCGTAAAGCCTCCAAATGATCCGGTGTCCCATAACCTTTATTGCTAGCCAATCCATATTGCGGATAAACCGAATCCCACTCGATCATGATCCGGTCGCGTTCGACTTTAGCCAAAATCGACGCCGCGGCAATAGAAACAGAACGCGCGTCCCCATGAATCAAAGACATCTGCTCGCAACACACATCCAATTTCATCGCATCAATTAACAAATAATCCGGCACCATCGCCAAAGCCTCAAACGCCGCAGTCATAGCCTGCCGGCTAGCCTGATAAATATTCCAGGCATCAATCCGCGCCGCATCCACTTCAGCCACAGCCCAGGCCAAAGCATGCTCGCGAATCCGCGGCGCCAATTCCAGCCGCCGGTCCACCGGAAGTTTTTTGGAGTCGTCCAACCCAACGATGCGCCGCCGCGGATTCAAAATCACCGCCGCAGCAACTACAGGACCGAAGAGTGACCCGCGTCCAGCCTCATCCAATCCAGCGATACGCAGCCAACCGCGCTGCCGCGCAAGCCTTTCATACCGCGAAGAGCAAAGCCGTCCCCCCATCGGTGGAGGATTCTATCAGAGCGACGAAAATAAAAAAGGGCCGAAACCTTCTCGGCCCTTCCAAATCCGAATTTCTTTTTGAGGTGGCCTAAGCCTTAGCGACCTCAGCAACCTCCACCACCCGCTCCACTCTCTTAATCCGCGCCGCCTTACCCTTGCGCCCGCGCAAATAATTCAATTTCGCCCGGCGCACCCGTCCCTGCCGCACCACATCAATCGTCGAAATCATAGGCGAGTGCAAAGGAAATATCCTCTCCACCCCAATCCCAAAACTAACCCGCCGCACCGTAAAACTAGCACCAGCCAACTCCCCGCGCCGCTGCATCACTACGCCCTCAAACGGCTGGATGCGTTCCTTATCGCCTTCCTTCAAGCGCACATTCACCCGCACCGTATCGCCCGGACGGAAGTGCGGCAAGTCTTTGCGCAACTGCGCGTGTTGTGCTTTCGCAAGAATCGGATTCATGATCGTATTTCCCGGCAGACCCGCTCAGGTGGGGCCAGCTCTATCGAGTCAAACCCAAATTTTACGGTATTTTCACAATATTTGCCACAGGAACCTGCCCCGCGAAGTGCCCTGATGCGATTTCGATCCCGGTACCGGCCACCTGAGCCCGTCGTCAGCATGAGCCAGCCGAACCGATAAGCCGTCGCATTCATCGCGACGGAGCCGCGGCGTCACGGTGGGAGCCCCCGAATTTATTCGGGGGAGGAGCGCTTCAGCGCTCCGAAACAACGCCATCTATAACCATGCGCTTTAGCGCTGGGCACTTCGCGTCCTACCAACCAACCAGACTCTGGAACCCATCGACGTTCTCTGATAAAAAGGCCCAGTTGCGGAATCAACCGCGCCTGTCACGCCAGAGGAGTAACCCCATGGGACGTCCCGTCATTCACTTCGAAATCGGCTGCCGCGATTCCCAGAAAACGCAAGACTTCTACACCAAGCTGTTCGATTGGAAAATGACCGTGGCAGGTCCCGCCGCGATGATTGCGCCAGAAGCCCACGGGATTCCAGGCCACATCACCGCGCTCGGCCATGAGCCGCAGGTTTACACCATCTTTTACGTTGACGTTGATGACGTCGCGGCCTATCTCAAGAAGGCCGAATCGCTCGGCGGCAAAGCGCTCGTGCCTCCCATCGAGATTCCCACCGGCACTTTCGCCTGGATGCAAGACCCGGAAGGCAACACGATCGGGCTATGGAAGCCGAAAGCCTAAGTTGTACGAAATTAGCCACGCAGCCGACTTCGGATAATCACGGCCGCTTTATTCTTCATTTGGCTCGGCCAACAGATCGCCTAGCCGGTCAAATCGCCGCTCCCAGATTGCGCGGCGCTCGCTGATCCATGTTTCTGCTACCGAAAGTCCCGCAGGCTCGATTTGGCAGGTCCGCACCCTGCCGGCTTTTTCGGTGCGCACCAGACCGCTTTGCTCCAAGATCTGCAAGTGTTGAACCACGGCGGCCAGCGTGATGGCCAGCGGCTTCGCGAGCCGCGAGACGGATTGCGGCCTTTCGCTGAGCGTCTCGACGATCGCCCGGCGCGTCGGATCGCCGAGCGCATGAAACACGCGGTCGATATTCACTCGGCGGCTGGGCGCGGCCTGGTGCCTGCTTCGTGCGCGCCCGCTCATGGACGCGCCAACTCCTTCGCCAGTCCTTCCAGCAGCTTGCTCCATCCTCCCTCGCGCATTTTCGGGCCATCGCCGGCCTCGAAGTAAGCGCCTTGATCGGTGAAGATCAGATCGGTCCCTTTTTCGGTGCGCACGAACTCGACTGTGGCGAGGGAGGCCGAGATGCGTCGATCGCCGAGCGACATCGTATACGCAAATACCACGCGCCGGTTCGGCACAATGTCCTCGTAATAAGAATGATTCGTCAGCGCCACGCCCGGAAACGGCGTCCCCGGACCCATTCGCCGCATCGTCCGCTCGCTCCCGCCCACGCGAAAATCCATCTCGAATTCTTCCATCTCGCTGCCCTCGCCCCCCGCAAACCAGCGCCGCTTCTTAGCCGGATCGGCAAAAGCCGCAAACACGCGCTCCGGTGCAACCGCATAACTGCGCTCAATCACAAATGTCCCGTGCGTAACAGTTCGCTCTTGCATGATCGTCGTTCCTCCAAGACTGTTTGTTAAGTGCATGCTTAAGTATCAACGCGGCGCAATTAATTGTCAAGCAAAAACTTAAGTATCACTTGCACGTGAGGCAGCCATGTAGCTCACCTCTTTTTATCCTGAGGTTTCACCGAAGGGCAGGGGTGAGGTCTTTCGCCGTAAGTTTTTGATCTTGCCGTTCGGTCCAATCGGCAAATCAACGCTCGGTTGCCGCCATGAGTCCAATCTGCATGGTGCAAAATTCGAAGAGCCTCGGGTCTAAAGACCCAAGCTACATTCGTCCTCAATTCCCAGTAGGAATAATCCCGGCATTCTCGAACATCAAAACCACAGTCCGCTGTGGCGCCCGCGTTCGGTGCATCACGCCCTTCGGTACCACAAATCCTTGCCGCGGCGCTAATTCCACAGTCCGCCCTTCGAGATCAATCAACAGTTTTCCCTCGACCACATAGAAAAACTCATCGTCCGCCTCATGCTTGTGCCAATGATATTCGCCCTCAAATACTCCAACGCGCACCACCGAAGAATTCACCTGGCACAATGTCTGGTTGTACCATTTGTATTCGCAAGCATCAGCCAGCTTCTTCTCATCAATAATCTCCAGCGGCTTATACAAAATATTCAATCGAGTCTCATAAGGAAAATCAGCCACATCGCTCATCGCATCCTCCAAAAATCAATCCGCGCCATCTCTTTCAAGCAATCCGCTGGGCTCGTGTAACAGCTGAGATCAACCGTCTTTAAGCGGATAAGCCAAGGTGATAACATAGGCTCATGCCGAGAGAAAACGTCCAATTTGTCGCAATCAAGACTGTCACAAAACCCGTAAGAGTGAAATTCAAGACGAAATCGGGCGAAACCGTCTCGTTCAAGGCGCTGAGGACTGTCGAGAAGAAAAACGTCGTCCGATTCCGATCCAAGAAGAAATGACACGAATCTATCTCGACAGCAACATCCTAATCGCGCACTATTCGATCGACAAAGCCGAAGACGACAAAAAGAAGCTGATAGAGAACGCACTCGCCGTTTTTTCCGAACTCAAGGACGTTCAGCTGTGTACATCCCTCTGGGCCGTAACTGAAATGGTAAACGTTCTGATATCACGGAAGAAGATGGACCGCAAAGATGTAGCGGAAATCGAAAGTCAGTTGGTAAATGAAAGACGCCTGAAGAATCTCAAATTGTATTTGTTAGAAGTTAGCCCGCAGAACGGTTACGACTTTGCTGAGTTCTTTTATCACGTACGGCAGACATTTTTTAAATATCACTCAGGAGTTGGAGACGTAATCCACAGCGTAATCATGAAGAACAACGGCATTTCGCAGATACTAACCTTCGACGAGAAAGATGACTTTAAGCAGATCCCCGACCTGATAGTGCTCCATCCCAAAAACGTAAAACTCTAGGAACTCGCACTGCGAAACTAAAACCAAGTGTTCCGCCGATACTCGCGATACTCATCCCCAAAAGCATTTTCCAGCACTCGCGCCTCGTGCTTCGCGCGGAAAATCTGCATCGGAATCAATGCCAGAAACGTCAGGAAAAATATAAGCCGATGCAAGAACACAAAGACTCCGGCGATGGCAATCGCCCCAAACACATAAATCGGATTTCGAATCCGCGAATAAAGCCCGCGCGTCACAAGATGCCGCGCCTGCGCGCTCGCCGAAAACGAAGTCCCCAACTGCACGTGCGCCACGGTCCAAAACACTAGACCGAACACGATCATCCCCGCGCCCACCCAGCGCATCCGCGTCCACGGCTCATTCCAAAAATAAATAAACAACGCCGCCACCCCGCCAATCGGCGGCACAAGTATCCAAAGATGCCGGTCCTTCATCTCGAAGCCTCTCGCGCTAATCCAAGTGGACGAATTCGCGAATCACGCTCGACCCGAAATCAAATCCGGCCGGTTCCGCAAAGTCTTCTCCAGCGCCCGCTCCTGCCGCCATCGCCGAATCTCTTCATGATGGCCGCTAACAAGCACTTCCGGAACTTCCCATCCGCGAAACGACTGCGGCCGCGTGTAATGCGGGCAATCCAGAATCCCCCGCAAGTCCCGCGTTCCAGCCGCCCCCGCGCCTCCGCCAGCCCTGGCCGCCAGATCTGCATCCAACGGCGCCGAAAACGACTCGTTCACCGCCGAATCTTCGTTGCCCAGCGCACCAGGGATCAATCGCGTCACCGCATCCAAAATCATCGCCGCCGGCAATTCGCCACCCGACAGCACAAAATCCCCAATCGAAATCTCGTGCGTAGCCAAATGCTCCGCCACGCGTTCGTCCACTCCCTCATAACGCCCGCAGAGCAGCACCAGCCGCTCCAGATCCGCAAATTCCCGCGCCGTCTCCTGGCGGAAAAGCTCGCCCGAAGCCGAAAGCAACACAATCGCCGTACGCGGCGGCGTGATCGTAGATCCCACCAAAGATTCCACCGCCTCGAAAAGTGGCTCCGGCTTCAAAACCATCCCAGCGCCCCCGCCAAAAGGACGGTCATCCACGGTCCGGTGCCGGTCATGCGTGAATTCCCGCAAATCGCTCAAAGCCACTTCGATCAGCTTCGTCTCCCGCGCCCGCCGCACGATCCCATAATCCAGCGGCCCCGAAAAAAATTCCGGAAAAATAGTCACAATATCAAAGCGCACGATTCGCCCGCCTTCGCCAAAATCGTGGGACCCATCGCGGCACCTCATCGCGATACTGCTCGTAAGCGTCGCCCATTTTTCGAGTCAGCGCAGGCTCCTCATACAGCATCACCCACACATGAAATCCCAACGCCACCAACACCACATACTCGAGAAAGATCGCCGAATGAAACAGCACGCACTCGCCCGCCAGCACCGTCAACACGCTCACGTACATCGGATTTCGCGTGTACTTGTAAAGTCCCTGCACCACTAACACTTTCGGTGGATCGATGGGAGCAGGCGTACCCTTTCCGCGAAAAACAAAATCCAGCGCGCACCAGAAATATCCCCACGCACCGATCAAAATGAGCGCTGACGCAAGCGCTTGCCACCAATGATTCGGCGTAATCGCTCTCCGCAGCCAAGGGAAAAGCCAATACAGCGGCATCCACACAGTGACCGAGCCCGGCACCGCGATGGTAAAAATCGCCATCTTGATCAGCAGGAATGAGGTGTAGGTTTTTTTGGGACCGGCTTCCGTCATGCGCTGCGCCTCACGCTCGCACCTGGCTAGGATTTCCGCCTGAGTGTACGCCAACCGCCGCAGCTTAGGAATCGAGGTTGATTTCGAGCAGACCTTCGGGAGGGATAATCTCAATACTGCGCGCCACCAAATCAATCTTCGGGCAAATGTCAACAGCCAGCGGAATCAGCAATTCGCCCCGCGCCGAATTCACGATCAACAGCGGCGTGCCCGCGACGCCTTCGCCGGTAGGCTGCACATCGCGCACCACGCCCAGTCGAATCCCGCTAACCCGCTCGCGCACTTCGCAGCCAATCAAATCCGTAACAAAATAACTTCCTGCAGGCAGCACCACGCGCTCGCTAATCGGCAACTGCACCTCAAATCCTGCCAGCCGCTCCGCATCATTGATCGAATCAAATCCCTCAAAATGAAAAACCGCCTGCCCGCCATGGCTCTGGCTAAGCCAGCACGCCCGCACACCAATCCGCCGAGGCTCGCTCTTGCCGTCGAAAAGATAAACCGAAGAAAGCCGGGTAAGACGTTCAGGAAAATCAGTGAGGATTTCAGCCGCAACTTCGCCGCGACGCCCCTGCGGCCGCACAACACGAGCAAGTGTCACATACTTGCTATTTTCAGCGCTCACTACTCAAGTATTTCCAGCGTGAACCGTTTCTTGAGTTTCATCCCGGCGGCTCCCAGGATCGTCCGGATCGATTTAGCGGTGCGCCCCTGCCTCCCAATCACTTTCCCCAAATCTTCCGGGTGCACTTTCAACTCCAACACCGTCACTTGCTCACCATCCACCGCCCGTACGGAAACTTGATCGGAGTGGTCAACAAGAGCTTTCGCAATAGCCTCAACGAGGTCTCTCATGATAGCGCCCCTCCACAGGTCGCTAGGGCGAGCGGGATGACTCGCGCTCGAGCTAGAACGGGAAACACCTACCCTGTGGACTCGGACGTATTAGGCTATCTTCTGGTTACGCAAAAAGCTGCGGACTGTGTCGCTGGGTTGCGCGCCAACTCCAAGCCAATACTTGATGCGCTCGGCGTCGAGCTTCACCTCATGAGGCTTCTTCAGCGGATCGTAAGTGCCAACAATCTCCACAAACCGCCCGTTTCGCGGACGCGTCTTCTCTATCACCACCACGCGGTAAAACGGCCGCTTCTTCTTACCCATACGTGCCAAACGAATAGTTACCACTCGAATTTCCCTCCAAGTCGAATCCAGTAAGTATAGCGAACCTAGTTAATTCCCCCTAACCCAATTTCAGGCCCCGGCGCTACTTTAACCCAGCAAACTTCCCAATCCCGCGCATTTTGCCTTTACTCATCCCCCCAAATCTCTTCAACATCCGCCGCATATCCGAATACTGCTTCAAAACCTGATTCACATCCTGCACCGCAGTCCCGCTCCCCCGAGCGATGCGTTTGCGCCGCTTCCCATCAATAATATCCGCATCCTCCCGCTCCGCCGCAGTCATAGAATTAATAATCGCCTCAATCTGCTTCAACTGCTTCTCATCCACCGAAACGTCTTTAGGGATATTCGCAAAAGGCCCAATCTTAGGCAGCATCCCCATCAAAGACTCCAGCGACCCCATCTTCCGCACCTGCTGCAACTGATCCCGGAAATCCGCCAAAGTAAAATCGTTGTCCCGCAACTTCCGCTGCATCTCGCGAGCTTGCTTCTCATCAATCGATTTCTCAGCCTTCTCAATCAGCGTAAGCACATCGCCCATGCCCAAAATCCGCGAAACAATGCGGTCCGGATGAAACGCCTCCAGCGCATCATACTTTTCGCCCACGCCCGCAAATTTCACCGGCGCGCCAGTAACTTTGCGAATCGAAAGCGCCGCCCCGCCGCGCGCATCGCCATCCAGCTTGGTCAAAATCACGCCGGTAACAGCCAGCCGCTTGTGAAACTCGCCAGCCGAACGCACCGCGTCCTGCCCAATCATCGCGTCCGCGACGAAAAGAATTTCGGTAGGCGAAAGCTCCGCCTTCAAAGTAGAGAGCTCAGTCATCAATTCATCATCAATGTGTAAACGCCCCGCAGTGTCCACGAGAATCACGTCATAAGCCGAGAGCTTCGCCTCGCGCACCGCCCCGCGCACAATCTCCACTGGCTTATCGGTTCCGGTCCCGGGCCATATCGGCGTCCCAGTAGCCTTAGCAACTTGCGCCAACTGTTCCCGCGCCGCCGGCCGGTAAACGTCGGTAGAAACCACAATGGGCCGATGCCCATGCTCGCCGAGCCATTTGCCCAATTTTCCAGTGGTGGTAGTTTTGCCCGACCCCTGCAACCCCACGATGAGCCAGACCGAGGGCGGCCGCGAAGCAAACTGCATCTTCACCTCGCGCCCTAAAAGCTCCGAAAGCTCATCGCGCACAATCTTCACCACCTGCTGATCCGGCGAAAGCGTAAGCAGCACCTCAGATCCCAGCGCCCGCGCCCGAATATGCGCAATCAATTCATCCACAACTCCAATGTTGACGTCGCCCTCCAGCAGCGCCTCGCGAATCTCCCCCAACGCCGAATCCAAATGCTCCTCAGTAAGCTTTCCCTGCCCGCGCAGGTTCTTAAAAGCCCTCTGCAATTTTTCAGTAAGCGTCTCAAACATGGTCAATATCCCCGGAACACCAAGTTAACACGACACACCAGCAACGTCGAAGCCGACGAAGCAGCAGCCATTCCCAAGTTCAACATTAGTGAGAATAACGCGGTCGCCTTCCGGTATGAGCCCAGCCATCGTTGCAGAGGCTAACTTTGAGTGGCGAGATTGCCAGCAATACCGAGGCAGCCCCCGCATCTATGCGGGGGAGGAACGCTTTAGCGCAGGGCACTCCCGACCCAAGCCGCACGTTCGCGACGTGAACCTAACCATTCGGAGGAGATCTCTAAATGTATGCGGGGGAAAACGACTTCAACGTTCCGAAAAAGCCTCGCCTATCGGAGCCGGGCCGCGGGCGAAATGAAGACGCGCATTAGTTCTGGGAGTCTTGCGGGGGCGCTACTGGCTTACTCGGGGCCGTCGTAGTCTTCTTTTCTTTCGGCAAAGCATGCTTGTCCGCAACACGCTGCCGCTGCTTACTGTTGCGATCGTTAAATTTATCCTGCCGCTCGCGCGCCTTGAACGAATCGCGATCGGGATGCGTTGCAGGTTTCGACTGATGATGGAAAGCTTTCGAAAGCCAGTTGCCGCTGGAGGCCGGGGCCGCCGGTGCGAGAAACGTGAGCACCGCCGCCAGGACCATCAGAAACCGGGAACAATTCCTCATTGTCAATCTCCTAGCTCGAAATCCGGCACGGATTGCCAAGCTCACAGCCGGACCAACCCGCAGAGTTCAAGTGCAGCTAGCTAGCCAAACCACATTAGAAGTCGCCATTGAAAACAAGGGACTTGGAATCAGGCCGCTCCCCTCAAGGCACCAATCTGTCTCCTTTCGGTGACTAAATTCCAGCCAGGCACTTCCTGATGTAGCACAGCCACTCCTGGCTGTGCAGGATCGAGCCAGGAGCTAACCCCGCCCCAGCAGTAACCAGCCCGGTTCGGCAGCGTCCCCCTGTTACAAATCCACCCAAATTATCCCCTCCAGGTAATAGCATTATACTGTTGACACGTTAGTTATTTAGTGCTACCCTCGATCCGGCTCCGCTGTCGAGCCCACAAAAATGCGCCGCCCCAATTTCAATTCCGAAACCGCCCGAAAAAAGGCGAAGAAAAAGCTAATCGGGAATGATTTTATTAGAATCGGCCGTAACTCCAAGAAAACAATGGGAGGGGGTCCGTTCTAATCGGGAATAAAACGCATTTTCACAATGCCCAAAAACCGCCGGAATTCGGAGCAACTGGCGAAACCGCGGCGAAAAGAGATTTCAGCAGATGGATAGTGCGGGGAGAAATATCCGTCGGCGCAAGGCTTCCTTCGCGCCCTGACAAAAAAAACGGGAGGGTCTGTCTTTCGCACCGCTACGGCGCGATCGAGGCGGTAAGACCCTCCGCTACAAAACAAAACGCTAGTACGCTCCGTATGGACCGAAGCGGCTGCCCGTTAAGACAATTTCGTAATCAATCGGCGAATCCCCGCAACGCCGCACCGGAAACTTCGCGTCATGAAGCAGCGCCTGCATCCGCCGGTCCTCTTCCGCCGGCCCTGTTCGCAATCCGATAATATTCGCAACCTGTCCATCCCGTGCGATCAGCAAATAATACGCGCTGAAATTTCCAGGCGGCGCCATCGGCGGCGCTCCCAATCCCCAAACCCCTGGCGGATGCGGCCACTTCACTCCGCCCTTCTGCGTAGGCTCAGGACACCAGTCATGAACCTCGGCCTTAGGCCCAGGCGTAAAAACAGTCTCATCAAAACTAGCCTGCGATTCCAGGATAGTAATGTGTATATCGATCGTCTCGCCCAGCGCGCTCAGAATAATGTGCCGCGGAAAACGCTTCCCGCCGATCGAAACGAATTCGTTAATCCGGAACTGCGATCCCGCATACCGGCCATAAATCCCGCCGATCGCCGCATTGATCGCATTCGTATTCAAATCAAAGCAAGCCTGCGGCCGCGCATAATTCGATTCGAATTCGACGCAATTACGGTAATCGCCGCTGCTCTTATCCGCGTAAACTTTTTTCACTTTGGGATCGGAGCCCACGAGCTGCGCCACCGGCGCCTTCAAACTCTGCTGTATCCGCCAATAAGGCAGCGGAATCGCTTTAGTAGTCCGCTCCACGTATAATTTGTGTCCCGCAGCAATATCCGTCTCGACCACCGCCCCCATCTTGAAATATTCGCGATATTTATCCGGCGCAGCCCAGAAAAGTTCATACATTCCGTCGGTCGTGTTGTCATCCAGCGTGTATTTGAAATTAGCAACTAGATGAAACGGCGCCGCCCCGGATCCACGCAAATCAGAATCCGCCGCAGCCTTCCGCAGCAAACTTTTCGCCTCTTTTTTAGAAGGAAGACTCTGCGCCCGCACAACTGGAACCACAGCGAACGCCAAAGCTAAAACGGTGCAAGCAATCGTTCGAATAATTTTCGGCATAGGTATAAGTCCATCCCAACCCGTTGAGATTTATATTTATAAAGTAGCACGGGTTTCATGAAAAAGTAGATGCGCCCAAACGCACGCGGCGTTGCAAGCACACCCCTCCCACCCTACGACAGCCGTAGCAGGTAGGCAACAATCCCCAATACAGTACTGGCCCCCGCGCCCCATCCGTTCGAGAATCAGTAGGGGGAATGGCGTGTTACTCCAGCGGGCTTCTGAATACCCGCCGTTCGGTGCCGCTAGGGGACTAGGCGATGGCCACACTCAATCAATCGGAACTCGACCATCTCGAACGGCGCGAAAGCCACTTGACCATCTTGGCTGCCGTCGTCGTCCTTATCCTGGCCGCCGGCGTGGCCCTGCTGATGTACCCGCTCGTATTCGTCCACGGCGAAGAAGCCGCCAAATGGCCGATGCGTTTCGCGTTCTTCGGCTTTTGCGTTCTATCGCTGCTCGTCGCCGCCTATTTGCTCGATCGCCAACGCACCTTCCGCTCCGTAAAGCAGCAACTCGTCGCCGAGCTCCAGCGTAATATTGATCTCCGCCATCAAGCCGATGCCGATTTGCTCCACACTATCCCGGATCTGAATCATTTTCAGGATCGTCTGGCCATGGACTACCGCCGCGCCTCGGCCATGGAGCACTCACTGTCCGTTCTGGCGGTCAAAGTAGGCGTTTCTCCCAGCGTCACGGATTCGAATGAAGCTACGGCCCTGGTTGGAGAAATCGCCCGTGCCATCGGCCGCAATCTTCGGCCCTCCGATTCCATGTATCTCCTGGCGAACGGCTTTTTCGGCGTAGTCCTCTCCGACACAGACACTGCCACCGCGAAAAAACTAACCGCCAAACTCCAACCAGCAATTCGTCAAGTAGCCGGCGAAGAAAAATTCAACTTCGAGATGTTCGTCCGCACTTACCCGGACAATGCGAAAAGTGCCCACGAGCTGGAACAAGCCGTCTCCTCACGCCTGCCAAGCGAACAAACCTGGGACGAAGTCCCCACCCCCACCGCGTAATTATCTTACAGTTCGACTCCGGAATTCGGCGTCAAAAGCCTTCGTAGCGGTGAGGCTTCTGCCCAGCATCTTGCGAGCGCAAAAGTCCACGAGAGCCCCAATCGACCGCGGACTGAAATGCAAGTTCACTTCCGACCGCCAACGCGTCGATTAAATCGAACGATATTGCGGCCCACCGCCAACGAGACTAAAATCCGCAGCGCGCCGCGAATCCCTCGCGAAGCGAATGTTCAAATTCGAAAGCAGCTCACCGGAACGCGTAATTAGACACTGAGGAGACTTCAAGATGAAAAAAGCGGCGTTGCTGATCTGCGCAGTTCTCTGTTTCCAAATCGCAGCCTTCGGACAATCCCTCTCGCCTGAAGACCGCGCCAAGGGCGTTGCCTACTTGGAGAAAACCCGCGATGGAGTTGTCGAAGCCACCAAGGGCCTGACCGAAGCCCAATGGAAATTCAAAGCCGGCCCCGATCGCTGGTCCGTAGCCGAAACTCTGGAGCACATTGCCCTGGCCGAGGATTACATCTTCGGCCTCGTAAAAGATAAAGTGATGACCGCACCCCCAGGCGCAGCCGATCGCGACTACGCCAAGATCGATGCAGGCGTAATCGCCATGGTTCCCGATCGCAGCCACAAGGCGCAAGCTCCGCCGCCGCTGGTTCCCACAGGCAAATGGACGCCCGCCAAATCTCTGGATCATTTCCTAAAGAGCCGCGCTACGACGATCGAGTTCATGAAAACTACGCCCGATCTACGCGCTCACGTGACCGATCAGAATCCGCTCGGCGTGCCCATGGACGCCTACGAATTCCTGCTGCTGATTAGCGCGCACAGCGAACGGCACACGAAGCAAATCCTGGAAGTGGAAGCTGATCCCAACTATCCCAAAAAATAGTTTTAGGGGAGGGTCTTCTCGCCGTAATCGCCCCCAAACCGGCAAGTGAGACAGAACCTCTCGGAGTTCGGCCCTTTTATGCAACGAGAGAGAAAATGTCACAAGTGAGCGCCATGAAGGATAGGAGGAATGTTTTTGCACAGGATATAGCCGCAGAAAGTCAAAAACGCCGGCAGGCTGCCTGCGCTACCAACCCAACGGCTCCTACCTCAATTTCGATTCCGCACTTGCTTTGATTCCGTCGCGGCGCGCCTGATTGTCCGCCGTGTCTGTGGCTAGCAATTCCAAAGCCTTCTTGGCATTCTCGCGGGCCAATCCCTTTCGGCCATCCGCCAAATACGCATCTCCTAAACTATCGTAAGCGTTGGGCGAGTTCGGAAAGGTCTGCACGTTCAGCTTTAGAATCTCAATCGCGCCTTTCGTATCGCCTTCCTGAAGATGCTCGTATCCGAGGCGGTTCATCATCACTTCCGGAATCGGCGCGCTCTTCGAATTGCGTTTCCGATCTTCATTGAAAAAAATCACAGCCTTGCTCACGCCTTCGGGTTCATCGGTCATCTCCAAAAATCGCGACTCCGCGCTCATGGCCCCAGCTTTGCGCGTCACCGGAGCGCTCCCTGGCGTTTTGATCAGCGTGGTTTCGAACCACTCCACAATTTTCCCCGGTAATTCCTTATGCGCCTCAAACATCACTACGCCGTGCCCGCCCGTGGCGTAATGCACGAATACATTCGAAGGGTCCGGCGAAAGATCGCGCAGCCATTCCATCACGTCTACCACGCCCAGATCGTCAGGATCATCATCTGCCGCCGCTAGAAAAAGCGGCAGGCCTGGGGATTTCCGCAAGAATGCCCGGCCTTCGCGATCTGTCCCCTCGGAAAGCAGCACCAAAGATTTCACCTCCGCATGCCGCCGGGCCAATTGCACAGCCTGATTCACTCCGCAACTCGCGCCGACCGCGCCAATCAAATCGTGATTCACGCCCGTCTGCGATTCCAAATAATGCAGCGCCAAATCCACGTCGCCAGGCCAAATCTCCGCCTGATCCCGCCCCGCCTGCGCCGGCGTGAGCTTGTCAATCGGCGTCCCGCCACTATCGCCAAAGCCTCGAAAATCCAAAGTAATCACGCTAATTCCTGACGCCGCCAGCCTCCTCGCCAAATCATCCCAAACTTTCCGCTGGCGGTTGCACTGATGCAAGAGAATCACACCGGGGCCGGGCTTCGCCGAAGCAAAAAACGAAGCCTTCAACACAGTCCCATCGGCCGCAGTCAAATCCACAACCCGAGGCTGCGGCGCCTGTTGAGCTGTGCATTTCGCCGAGATGAGCAGGCTCGCAAACACTGCGCAAACAACAGAAGTTCGTCGGAGCGTCATGTGAATCCCCCCGGATCACGGGCAGCACACACAATTGCCAGTGGAGGTTCTCTGTAGCTTTGCATTATAGTCTTTGTTGATGGGGACCATTCGTACGGTTTTCCTATTCTTGTTCGCGACGGCCCTAGTTCATCAGTCCGCGCCCAACAAAGATAAGTCAGCTCCTAGCAGTAAATCGGCGACCGGGACTGTATGCGTTGTGCCAAACTCTTCGGAGCCGCCGACACTGATTTCTCCTGGGGGATCATACAATCCGGCAACGCTAACTCTAGGAGTTGACAAACGGCAGCCGATTCCCTGGCCGCATAAACAGCCGGTAAAGATTGACAATCTTAGTTTAGACCAGCGCCATCTCGTGGTGCTCACGTCTGATGGAAAACGGATCCAGTCTTTTTGGTTCCGATTTTCGGATTACAGGGACGTAAAGCTCTGCGTTTCCTTCGACGGCTATCAAGGAGTAGACCTGGAAGACAACCGTGCCCCTTGGTGTAAGTGCAAATGACGAGACGTAACGTTTTTTCCCTTCGGGAAGCTCGATCCCGTCACGATGTCTCGCATTTCTTGACCGCGCCTCACCCGCTCGCCTAAACTAGCTGTTTCGTTCAAGTCCGCCAAGCGGACCCGAGGAGCCCGCGTTGCCGAAACGCACCTTTCAACCCCACGTGCGCGCCCGTCACAAAAAGCACGGTTTCCGCTCACGCATGAAAACAAAGGGTGGCAAATCAGTTCTTGCACGACGCCGCAAAAAAGGACGTCACAGCCTCACGCGCGTCTGAGCGCGCGCTCCTCGATTTCCCGCGGGCCTGCCGGCTGGTGCGGCGGGCCGAATTTGACGCGGTCTATCGCGAGGGGCGCCGCCGCGCGAGCCCGTCTTTCGTCGTCTTCTTCCGCCCCAATGGAAGCGGAATCAGCCGCTTCGGCCTGAGCGTGAAACGCGCTCAAGGCGGGGCAGTAAAACGCAATCGCATTCGCCGGCGCGTCCGGGAAATTCTGCGCCTGCATCGCCAGGAGATCGCACCAGGATGGGACATCGTGATTCATCCGCGCCCGCAGGTTGCCGAAGCCGATTTAGCGGCTCTGTCAGCGGAGCTCCTGAAGTCCATGCCAAAATGAAGTCGTTCGGGCCGGGTTCGGCTTTCGTAGCGGTGGGCTTCAGACCGGCAGCTTCGTCGCAACGTGCGCAACAGAACGCAGCTTCGTCGCAACAAAAGCGAACGTTCGGATCCTGGTTGCTAATCTTCGCCATCCACGCCTATCGCCTAACACTAGCTCCATTCCTAGGCGGCAATTGCAAATTCTATCCGTCGTGCTCGCACTACGCCGAGCAAGCCATAAAAATCCACGGCCCCAAACGAGGGGCATTACTCGCAGCAAAGCGCCTAACACGCTGCCGCCCGTTCACAAAAGGCGGCCACGATCCAGTCCCCGATCCCGAAGAATTCCAATCAGCGACAAACGGACAGGAGCAGCAGAGATGAAAGAACTGTCCGATCAACAGCGCGTACTAATTGCCTTCGCGCTGATGCTGCTGATCCTTTTCGTCTGGGGAAAATTCTTCAAACCGGCAGCTCCTCCGCCGAACACCGCGCAAAAGCCGGTGCAAACCAGTACAGCCGCGCCAGAGCCAAATCAAGCTGCGATCGCAAGCGCGCCGCCAGCAATCGAGACGATGCTCGCTCCGCCAGCGGGTGCGATCCAAGCCAGCGAAGAACAGATCACGGTAATCGAAAGCCCCCTCTATCGCGTTCAAATCACCAATCGAGGCGGCGTAGTCCAAAGCTGGAAGCTGAAAAAATATCTGAACGACGACAAGCCTCCGCAACCCCTCGAGTTGGTGAATATCCCTGCCGCAAGACAAATCGGCGCTTGGCCGCTTTCCTTCTCGTTGGAAGATTCCGCCGCCGAGCTGAAAGCCAATACCGCTCTCTATCAGGTCGAAACCAAGCCGCAAGCCGGCGACACGCTGCAAGCGCCCGCCGAAATTACACTGCACTGGAGCGATGGGCACTTCGATTTTGTGAAGCACCTGAAATTTGATGAAACCTACATCGTGGGCCTCGAAGCCACGGCCAGCGTTGACGGCCATCTGCTTCCAGCAGCGATCGGCTGGCGAGGTGGCTTCGGCGACGTCGCCGTAGAAAAACAATCGCAAGGCGTAGGCGTCTTCTACAACGAAAACGGCAAGCTAAATGTCCTGCAGCTAAAAAAGTTGGGCACGCCCGATCATCAAGAAATCCGCTTCGAGCAGCCAGGCAACTACGCCTTCGCAGGCATAGAAGATCAATTCTTCACCGCCGCATTCCTGCCCAACAATGGCACCCTAAATCTCTGGCACTGGGTGCAGCAGCACGATTTCGACGACAACGGCAAGCCCGGCAATGAACCCGAGCCCGAAATGGCCGCGGGCTCTGCCATTCCACAAGCGCTGAACATGCGCATGTACGTTGGCCCAAAAGACATTCACATTCTGGCCCAAGTTCGCCCGCCGCTCGATGATCTGGTCCAACTCGGCTGGTTCGGCATACTGGCCAAGCCGCTCCTGGAAATTCTGCAATGGACGCACAAATATATTCCCAACTGGGGCTGGGCCATCGTCGTTCTCACGATCGTCATCAACATGCTGCTCTTCCCGCTCAAAGTAAAAAATTGGCGCTCCATGAAAAATATGCAGCGCGTAGGCCCAGAAGTAAAAATAATCCAGGATCGCTACAAAAAATATTCCTTCAACGACCCGCGCAAAAGAAAAATGAACGAAGAAATAATGGCCATCTACAATCGCGAAGGCATCAATCCGCTGGGAAGCTGCCTGCCTATGCTGGTGCAGATGCCATTCCTATTCGCCTTCTACCGCATGCTTTCGGGCACCATCGAATTGCGCCACGCGCCCTGGTTCGGCTGGATTCACGATCTCTCCGCCCACGATCCGTACTACATTCTGCCCATCGTCATGACCATTACCATGTTCGTGATGCAGAAAATGACGCCCATGCCCGCGACGGACGCATCGCAGCAAAAAATGATGCAGTACATGCCGCTATTTTTCGGCTTCATATTTTTCCGGCTCTCGGCGGGACTGAATCTCTACTATTTCGCAACCAACCTGGTGGGAATCGCGCAGCAGTATTATCTGGTGAAGACCGATCCTTTGAATGCGAAGCCAGCTAACAACAATCGAAAATGAGCGAACCGCGACGCGCACAAACGCAGCACTTCGAGAAGCCGATGAAATCAGAATTTGTCCGCGAAGGAAAACTAGCTCGCGAAGCTGCCGCCCAGGAAATCCGGCGCTACTTGGATTTATTCCTGCGCGAAACGCAACTGGATGTGCAATACGAAATCATGGTATCCAAGGAAGCCGCGACGCCATCCGGCGAGCCGCAAATCGCAATCGATTTCAAAGGGCCCGATGAAGCCGCATTGATCGAGCGCCAAGCCGAGCTGCTCTTGTCCATCGAGCACATTGCCCTGCGCTGGCTACATCTGGAGCCGGAATATTTCGATCTAATTCGCCTCGACTGTTCAGGCTTCCGCGCGTTGCGGCTGGAAGAACTGAAACTATCAGCGAGAGTGGCCGCACAGCGAGTCCGCGAAACCAACGAACCGTTCCATTTCAATCCAATGCCGGCAAGAGACCGCCGCCTGATTCATTTAGAGCTGACGAACGCTCAGGGAGTAAGGACAAATAGCGAAGGAGTAGGCGAGCGCCGCCACCTGGTAATCTATTCCACAGCCAAACCGCCGAAGAGATAAGTAGCGCCGGCGTCCCAACCGAAATCTTACAACTACAATCCTACGCAACAGGCACAATCAAACGGCGGACTCACACTTCCACCGCGATGCCCGCCTTTCCCGCGTTGAAACACCGCGTCCGCCCAATGAAATCCTCGCGCCCGGCACACTCATGAATATGTCCGCAAAATAAATACTCCGGCTGCTCCCGCGCAATCCAATTCCGCAAAGCCGAACTGCCCGCATGCTTCCCCGGAGCAAACTCATCCAGCGCAGTATCCAAAGGCGGCACATGGGCCACGAGATAGAGCAAAGGCAATCCAGCGAATGCCGTCAAGGCCTCGCCAATCTGCTCCTCCGTGTACTCGCCCGGAGTTTTGAATGGCGTGATGTTGCTATAGCCGAGCCCCGCCCAGTGCGTCTCCCCAATGCGCCGAACCGCCCGATGAAAATCGACGAATCCAAATCGCGAACAAAATTCCCGAATTTCATCGTGCGATTCATGATTGCCGGGCAGCACCCAAAGCCGTTCTCGAAGCGGCGCCAAAATCTCTCCGCAGCGATCCAAGCCCTTTCCAAATGTCGAAAGGTCGCCATCGGCAATATAAATGTCCGCTGGTTGCGCCACGATTTTCTCCAGAGCCCGCGAATCTCCATGAATGTCGCTAAACACCAAAACTTTCGTCACGGTTTGGTCTCCGAAGCCGGCATGTGCGATTTCGCCGCCCGAAATCCCGCCATCCCCTCAGCCCAATCCTCTTCAATCAATTTCCCTTTGGCATCGAACAACAATCGAAATCGAAATGGCGCAGGCATCCGCTGCCCAGGCTCAGAAAATCGCGAATCCCCGAATTCCACAAGGTGCAAATCGCCCACCGCCCGCGAGTGCATCACCGGAAATCGCGCAAACCACAAATACACATGCACGTCAGGAAGTTTCAAAGCCTCCGCGGTAAAAGCATCCGGCGGCGAATCCGCCAGAAACTGAAACGAAGCGGGCGTCTTATCGCGCAAATCTATTCGCGCCTGATAAATTCCCT
This sequence comes from uncultured Acidobacteriota bacterium, assembly GCA_963831955.1. GTDB lineage: Bacteria > Acidobacteriota > Terriglobia > Acidiferrales > UBA7541 > Palsa-147. The sequence continues at coordinate 994,651 of CAWHSG010000001.1, forward strand.
CCGGCGTACGAATCTTTCCGCTCCACTCCAAAAACGAAGGCGGCGAAGGAATCGCGCCCAACAACATCACATCCAAATGATTCCGCTCCGCATATTGCCGCACGCGTTCCAAAGCGAAATGGTGCGCCACTCCGCAAAGCGCGATATATGCCACTAGCGCGTAAACGCCTCCGCGGCACCACCGCGCGCGCGAGATCCTAAATCCGCGATCCTCAACCAGCGGCAAAAAGAAAATTCCAGCCAGCACCGCCGCAATAATCAAGAGAATCCAGGCATGAAACGGAAATCCAAACCATCGCGCGACCCACCAAACTCCCGCCGCCGACACATTAAACAAAAGCCACATCGCGCCGGCGCGCACCAATCCCTTTTCGCGGTCGCTAAACACCCACGCCGCCACCTGCGGCAAAAGCGCAATCGCGGTGAAAACAAAATCAATGATGAACACAAAATCCCAAGCGACGCGCTCCGAAGAAAAGGGATTCCAAATTCGCGTGCCATAGGAAGTCGCCGAGTCGAAAAGAATATGGCTGGCTATCCCCACGCCATATATGAAGGTAAGCATCCAGAAGGAAGGCGCTCGCCAATTCCGGCGCCGGCAATACCAGCGCGTCAACCACGCCAGCACGAGCGCAAACAGGGGCAATCCGAAAAACGAGTGCGTAAATCCGCGATGCAATTTTATTGTAGCCAAGCGGTCATCGGAAAAAATCTCGGCCCAAACAATGGCAAAGAAATCCACATCCGGAAAAACCGCCCCAAGCGTAGCGGCGAAAACAGCGACCTTACCCTCGTGCTCGGAAAAAAACCCCTTCCCAATTAAAGCCCCAGCAATTCCGTGTGTGATGGGATCCAAAGGTTTTCGGGGTTTTCGCTATACAACGTAAATCAAAGGCGACGTCTTCGCCACAACTTCACCAATCACCCGCCCGCGCACGCCATGTTTCCCAAAACTCGCCAAAGCCCGATCCACGAATTCCGGCGCGAGCGCAAGCAAAAGGCCGCCCGAAGTCTGCGGATCAAAAAATAAATTCCGGTAATCCTCGCCAACGGAATCCGCAAATCCCACGCACCCACGAACGAACTCCTCATTATTTCGCAACCCGCCAGACAAAAATCCAGCGTGCGCTGCGTCCACTGCGCCATCCAAGTATTCCACCAGCGAATGATCCAACCGAAACGAAACCCCGCTCCCGATCGCCATCTCGCGCGAATGTCCCAACAACCCAAATCCAGTAACGTCAGTAACCGCATGCACACGTAAATCCGCGCCACCGGCTGCCGAAATCAATTCGTGCAAAGCCTCAGCCCCGGCCCGGTTCAAGGTAGTCATCGATTCCGTCGCAGCCCGCATAGGGCCGTCGCCAATCTTCCCCAGCTTCAAACCAGTGGCAATTACTCCAGTCCCAATCGCCTTAGTCAAAATTAAAACATCGCCGGGCCGCGCTCCAACGTTCTTCCAAATTTTCCGCGGATCAATCAATCCAGTGACCGCATAACCAAATTTCAATTCCTCATCCCGAATCGAATGACCGCCCAACACCGAGGCCCCAGCCTCAGTAATCTTGCTCAATCCCCCGCGCATAATTTCTTCCAACAAATCCGGCGCAGCCCCAGGCGGAAATCCAACAATCGAAAGCGCCGTGACCGGCCGCCCGCCCATGGCATAAACATCGCTCAAAGCATTGGCCGCTGCCACCTGGCCGAATGCAAACGGCTCGTCCACAATCGCGGTAAAAAAATCTACCGTCTGCACCATGGCCAATTCCGGCGTAAGCTGATAAACCCCGGCGTCATCCGAAGTCTCAAATCCCACAAGCACATTTGGATCGGTTCCGCGCGGCAACCGCCTCAAAACCTGCTCCAAAATACTAGGACTCAACTTGGCCGCACACCCAGCAGCCTTAGCCGTGGCAGTAAGCTTCACAACAGCACCCACAAAAACCTCCCAAGCTCTAACTTCCGTGCTCTAACCCCTGGCACCCACCAACTTCTGAAATTCCAGGTCATCATGCAAACAATCCAGGTCCGAATCTTTTCCGGCCCAATCCCGATTGCTGTACCCAGCCGCAAAAGCCTTCTGCAGCGTCTCGAGCGCCTCCACTTTTTTCCCCAACACGCCGTAAGTGCAGGCAGCATTGTAGAGAGTGCTCGGATCGCCGGGCCGAAGGGTGACGGCCGTCTGCAGTTGCCGCACGCTCTCCTCTTCGTCTTGTTTGAAGAACGCGAGCTGCCCCGCCAGCAAGACACGCGCGCGCACATCCTCTGGAACCAGCTCAAGTTGTTGGCGCAGCACCTTGATCATCCGTTGCCGGACTTGCTCGTTTTCTTTTTTCCGCCCCAACCTTCCCAGCGCGTTGCTATAGGGAATGTAAGTGTTGTAATCGTCGCCGTTGGCCTCGAACGCCCGATCCATCAAGGCCGCAGCCTCCTCGAAACGCCCCGACGCGAAATACGCGCGTCCAAGAATGTCCCACGAGCCTTCGCAGTCCGGCTTGCGTTCGATGGACCGCCGCGCCAGCAGCGCCGCTTCGTCATACTTTTTCTGCGCATAGCGTATGTGCGCCTGCGCCACCAGGACTTCCGGCAACTCGGGTGCCAGCGCATTGGCGCGGTCGCAGGCCGCCAGTCCGCGGTCAATCCATTTCGCGTTCTGCTCGCGCAGCACGTAAATCAGCCCGCACAGGTGCGCAATCCCCGCATGCGCCAGCGCAAAATTCGGATCGAGCTGAATGGCCTGCTCGAACATCTGCAGCGCGTAATCCAAATTCACGCGCCGCGTGTAGCTTTTCCCGCGCAAGTAAAGATCATACGCCTGCGCGTTTTCCGTAGGCTTGCGCGCGATGGTTTTTTCTTCCTGCGGCGTCAAGGTGATCCGCAGAGCCTGCGCGATGCTCCGCGCAATCTCCTCCTGAATGTCGAACACATCCTCAAGCTGCCGGTCGTATCGCTCGGCCCAAACCGAATGTCGCGTCGAGGCCTCCACAAGTTGCGCCGTAATCCGCACGCGATTCCCGGCCCGCCGGATCGATCCCTCCAGCACGTAAGCGGCCCCGAGCTGCTGCCCCACTTGCTGCGCGGTTACCGGCTTCTCTCGAAACGCCAGAATCTCCGAGCGTGGAAAGATTTCCAATTGCTCGATCTTAGAAAGCTCCGTAATAATGTCTTCGGTAATCCCGTCGCGAAAGTATTCGTCCTCTTTCGACCCACTCTGATTCTCGAAGTAAAGCACCGCCACCGATTTTTGCCTGGCTGCAACCGCCTGCGTCCCGGAACCCAAAGCACCCTTCTCCGACGCGGTTCGCCGTCCGGACTCGATGTCGCGCTTCAGCCGCTGCAAATCGGCGCGCATCTCCGCGGCGCTCTGGTAGCGCAGCTTGCGATTCTTCTCCAAGGCCTTGTTGATGATGCGCTCGAATTCCGCCGGCACTTCGGCATTCAATCGCACGGGCGCAACCGGCGTGCGCTCCAGAATGGCGTTTGTGATCACTCCGGACGTCTCGCCGCGAAATGGCAGAACGCCGGTGGCCATCTCGTACACCACCACGCCAAAAGAGAAAAGGTCGGTGCGCGCATCCAACTCTTCGCCGCGCACCTGCTCGGGCGACATGTACGCCACCGTTCCCACTGCCGTGCCCGGACTCGTCAGCATCGGCTCCATGGCATGGGCGTCCATAGTCGCGCCGGCCGATTCCGCCGAGACGCGGCCCTGAACGAGCTTCGCCAGGCCAAAGTCGAGAATCTTCACCTGTTCGCGCCGGGTGAGGAAAATATTGGCAGGCTTGATATCGCGGTGAACGATGCGCTCGGAGTGCGCCGCATCGAGCCCATCGGCAATCTGCGCGGCAATTTCCAGTGCTTCGTCTAGAGGCAGCGGCTTTCCTTCGATGCGATGCTTGAGGGTCTGCCCCTTCATCAACTCCATCGCCAGAAAAGGGCGTCCATCGTGCTGGCCAATTTCGTAGATCGTGCAAATGTTGGGATGATTCAATGCAGAAGCAGCGCGCGCCTCGCGTTGAAACCGCTCGAGCGCCTGATGGTCGCTAGCCACATCGTCCGGCAGGAATTTCAGCGCGACATGGCGCCCCAGACTCTCGTCCTCAGCCTCATAAACCACACCCATCCCACCCCCGCCAAGGCGTTCCAGCACTCGATAGTGGGAGATGCTGCGCCCGGAAAGTGGAGATGGATCAGCCATGAGCGGCCAATCTTAGGCCGCCCCAAAATTCAAGTCAACGCAAGTCCCGCCGGTTCAGCCTGAGTAGTGCGAAGGGCGGACATCGGGCGAACGCTAACTTTTTTGTTGCCCTGCGGCGAGTAACTTCTGAAATTCGGGGTCATCGTGGAGGCAGGCGAGGTCGGAGTCGCGCGCAGCCCAGTCAATCACGAAATGGTAGCCGCTTTGCACAGACTTCTTCAGCACCGCGAGCGCATCTGCCTTTCTCCCGAGAAGTCCGTACACACACGCGGCGTTGTAAAGGATGTTCGAATCTTTCGGGCGCAGGGCCATGGCGATCTGAAGTTCGCGAACGGCGTCGGCCTCCCGTTTGAGGGATGCGTAAAGGGCAGCAAGCAAAATTCGCGCGCGGGTATCCTCGGGGACCGATTCAAGCTGCCGCTCCATGGTGCGCATCTGTTGCTGACGGATAGGGCCGAGGCGTTCTTCCAGCCCCAGGCGCCCCAGCCCGTTGGCGATCGGAACATAGATGTTGTAATCGTCACCACTCACTTCGATGGCGCGGTCGGCCATCTCATCAATTTCTTGCCAGCGGTCGGAAACAAAGAAGGCTTGCCCTAGAATCCAGTAGGCTCCCTCGCAGTCGGGTTTGCGTGCGATGGCTTTCTGCGCGCAAAGAATGGCCTCGGGGTAATGCCTCTGCGCAAAGTAGATTGTGGCCTGAGCGGCGAGAGCCTCGGCGAGCTGCGGGTCGAGAGCGAGGGCCCGGTCGCAGGCTGCGAGTGCCCTCTCGATCCAGCGGCTGGTCTGGTCGTGCCACTGGTGGAAGAGGGCGCACACGTAGGCCAAGCCGGCGTGCGCGAGGGCAAATCCGGAGTCGAGAGCGATGGCCTGCTCGTACATCTGGATAGCGAATTCGAGGTCCGCGCGAGTGACGCGCCGGGCGTGATTGCGCCCGCGCAGAAAATAATCGTAGGCCTGCGCGTTCTCCGTGGGTTTCTGGGCAATCGCCTTTTGTTCCTGCGGTGAGAGCGTAATGCGCAGCGCCTGGGCGATTTTGCGCGCGATTTCGTCCTGAACTTCGAAGACATCGGCGAGTTCCCGGTCGTAGCGTTCGGCCCAGACGGGAGAATCGGTGCGCGCGTCCACGAGTTGCGCGGTGATGCGCAGGCGGTTGCCCGCGCGGCGCACGCTGCCTCCGAGCACAAAGCCGGCGCGCAATTGCTGGCCCACCTGGGGCGCGGTGACCGGCTTGTCGCGGAAAGCGAGGACCGTGGCACGCGGGACGACGCGCAGGCCCTTGATTTTTAGCAGCTCGGTGATGATGTCTTCGGTCATGCCATCGCGGAAGTACTCGTCTTCTTTGGCCTCGCTCAAATTTTCAAAGTAGAGCACCGCCAAAGAGTTCTCGAGCGGGGCGGACGGCGCGTCCGTTTTGCTCGGAATACCCGAGCGCGGCGTGCTCCCCTCGCGTTGAAGCCGCACTAAGTCGGCGCGCACGTCGGAAGCATGTTGATAGCGAAGCTCGCGATCCTTCTCGAGCGCCTTGTTGATCACGCGTTCGAGCTCTGCGGGCACGTGGGGATTCACTCGCCCGGCAGGAATGGGCTCGCGGTTCAGAATGGCTTCGAGGATCACTCCCGTGGAACTGCCGGAGAACGCCGGGCGGCCCGCGACCATTTCGTAGAGAACCAGGCCAAAGGAAAACAGATCGGTGCGGGCGTCCAGCGGTTCGCCGCGCACCTGTTCGGGCGACATGTACGCAAGCGTGCCGATGGCCGTGCCCGGACTCGTGAGCATGGGGTCCACGCCATCCACGGTCGCCGCGGCGGATTCACCCGGGACACCGCGCGACTGTACGAGCTTGGCCAGTCCGAAATCGAGAATCTTCACCTGTTCGCGCTTGGTCAGGAAAATATTGGCAGGCTTGATGTCGCGGTGGACGATGCTCTCGGCGTGCGCGGCATCGAGGGCGTCGGCGATCTGCGCGGCGATTTCCAGCGCCTCGTCTACTGTTAGCGGCTTTGCCTCGATGCGATGCTTGAGCGTCTGGCCCTTCATCAATTCCATGGCGAGGAAGGGACGGCCATCATGCTGGCCGATCTCATAGATCGTGCAGATGTTGGGATGATTTAGTGCTGAAGCGGAGCGGGCCTCGCGCTGAAAGCGCTCGAGGGCCTGATGATCGCTGGCCACTTCGTCCGGCAGGAATTTCAGCGCGACGTGCCGTCCGAGCGTCGTGTCTTCGGCTTCATACACCACGCCCATACCGCCGCCACCGAGTTTTTCGAGGACACGGTAGTGCGAAACTGTTCGTCCGGAAAGTGGAGAAGGATCAGCCATCAATTATCAGCTAGAACCGAAATGAACCGCGGACTAAGACTCTCTGTCGTGTCTTTCTTTCAGCCTCTACGCTTTTGAACTCGGAAAATCCTTAGCCGCATCCGCCGCCGTGGGAAAAATCGGGATCACCTTATGCACCTGCGTCATCTTCAAAACCCGGTCCACCATGCCCCCAACGCCAGCCAACCGCAGCGTGCCCCCGACTTTCTTCAATTTCGAATAACACTTCACAATCTGCCCCACCGCCGCGCTATCCACATGATCCACGCCCGTCATATCAAAAATAAATTTGGTCTCGTTGCGCAATATCGCCGAGTCAATCTCGCCGCTAACCTGCTGGCAATCGCTGCCCATCAAGAATCGTCCGGTCATGGTCAACACCAGGATTCCCGGCTCCACCTTGCTCTTCGAATATTTCATAGCGGCGCTCTCCGCCAGCGCGCGTGCGTGCTATTCCTCGATAGGAAATTGACGAATCATCTGCGTGCAACCGGCCAGCGCCTCCAACTCAGATGTTCCCCACCCGCAAGGCAAAATCGGCGCCGTCCCGCGGTTCACATGCTGGTCCGCCTCGGCAAAAAAACGCGAGTGCTGCCCCGGGGGCCGCTCCACATACTCCCGCACGGTGATGCGGAACTCAATCTCCCGATCGCCCTCGCGTTTCTTCACCGCATAAAATGAAAGTTGACACAATTCTTCACCAGCGCTCTTCTGTGCATAATGCCAGTCAGGCAAGCCCCACCTCCTAACCGAAACTGACAACCGCGCGGATTATACCCGTTTCCGGCACTGCAGGCTCGTCCGCATCAGTCGTAGCGGTGTCTCCTCACCCTTCCCGCCAAACAACCTTTCCGATACAATCCAAACTCAAATCCCCAAGCAAAGCAGGTATAAAGCCAGGAGCCAATGATGCTCTCCATCCAAAATCTAACCAAAACCTATCCAGGCGGAGTCCGCGCCCTAAAAGGCATCTCCCTGGAAATCCCTCCAGGCATGTTCGGCTTACTAGGCCCCAACGGCGCCGGCAAATCCACCCTAATGAAAATCCTGGCAACATTATTAGAGCCAGATTCCGGCAGCGCCCACTTGGACAACCTGGATCTAATCGCCGACAAGAACGCCACCCGCCGTCTGCTCGGCTATCTCCCTCAAGAATTCGGCGTCTATCCAAAAATGTCGGCCCAAGATCTACTCAATCACCTGGCCATAATGAAAGGCATAACGCAACGCAGCGAGCGAAAGCAATTGGTAGAAGGCCTGCTCCAACAGACCAATCTTTGGGACTTCCGCAAAAAAGCCCTGGGCGGCTTTTCCGGGGGCATGAAGCAAAGATTTGGCATAGCCCAAGCCCTGCTGGCAAATCCCAAATTAATAATCGTGGATGAACCCACTGCCGGCCTCGATCCAGCCGAGCGCAATCGCTTCCTAAATCTACTAAGCTCCATCGGCCGCAACGTAGTAGTAATACTCTCCACTCACATTGTGGATGACGTCCGCGAACTCTGCTCGCGCATGGCAATGATCAGCAATGGCGAGCTGCTGATCGAAGGCGCCCCTGCCCAAACGCTCGAAGCCATCAAAGGCTGCATCTGGACCAAAATCGTAGCCACCGATTCCGAGCGCGAAGCCCTGGAAAAATCCATGCGGGTAGTTTCCACGCATCTGGTGGGCGGCCAACACGAAGTCCGCGTCTATTCCGAATCCGCCCCAGGCAGCGGCTTCTCTCAAGTGGACGCCGACCTGGAAGACGTTTATTTCCTGACCCTAGCCCGCCACCTACGGAACTAGCTGCGCGGAGCAACTAACCATGCGACCACACACAAAGGCAGCCCACCGGAGTCGTACCGCTGGCGTCCCCGCCGGCTCCGACGACGAAAATTTCGCCACGGGCAAACATCACCGGCGGCACGCGAAACGGAGCCCAGCAAATGTTCTTTGATTTTTTCTCACTCGAACTAAAGCAGCGCTTCAAAAGCATCTCTACCTACGTCTTCTTCTTAATTCCATTCGTAATGATGTTTTTCACCGAATCCGCACGCGACTTCAGTCCCGTCCCCAACGGCAAAGTCTTCCTCAATGGCCCCTGGGCGCTGACCATCTGCTTCGTCCAACTCACAGCCTTCGGCTCCATCCTAATCTCTGCCATCTTCGGTCCATCCATTCTGCGCGATTTTCAATTGGATACGTACCCGCTGCTCTTCACCAAGCCCATCTCGAAATTCGATTATCTTGGCGGACGCTGGGCCGCCTCATCGGTAATCACCATCCTGGTTTTTTCCGGATTAATTTTCGGAGCCCTGGTCGGCGGCGTAATGCCCTGGGCCGATAAAGCCCGCATCGCTCCCGTCCACCTCTGGACGTACCTGCAGCCATTCCTCTCGATCACCGTCGTGCAAATATTTTTCCTCGGCAGCCTATTCTTCTGCGTGGCTGCTCTCACGCGCCGCATCGTGGTCGTATATCTACAAGGCGTAATCCTCTTCGCTATCTACTTGATCCTCTTAGTCTCGGTAGTCACCAGCAACAAACTCGACCGCACCTGGCCTTCGATCTCTGATCCACTTGGCATAGTTTTGATGGATGGCATCACCCGTTACTGGACAGTTGCCGAACGCAATTCCCAATTCCTGCACTGGTCCGGCGTGTTCCTAGCCAATCGCCTGGTCTGGATAGGCGTAGGCCTGCTGGCTTTGCTAGTAACTTATATTTTCTTTCCGATGTCTGCCGAAGTTCTCGGCGCTCGCAGCACTACGAAAAAAGCCCGCGAAGCCCGCGCCGATGAAGAAGCCGAGCAAAAATCGCGCCCCCGCAGCGTTGCCATTCCGCAAGCCACGCAAGTTTTCAATTCCGCCACCACCCGCGCACAACTCTGGTCGCTCACCCGCATCCGCTTCTCCAACATTTCCCGCGAAATCGTCTTCTGGGCCATCGTGGTAATCATGATCGTCAACGCCTCCATCAACGCCTATTTCGCCGGCGCAGTGAACGACGTTTACGTCTGGCCAGTTACTTATCTAATGGTCCAATCGTTACAAGGTGGCGCATTTCTGTTCCTCTACATCATCGTCACCATCTACGCCGGCGAAGTAATCTGGCGCGAGCGCGACACCAACTTCGATCAAATCCACGATTCGCTGCCGGTAGCCGATTCCACCGACTGGCTAAGCAAATTCCTAGCCCTGGCCGCGGTCCAGGCAGTTCTGATTTCGGTGGTCATCCTCTGCGGCGTGATCGTGCAAACCTGCCTCGGCTATCACCATTACGAAATCCCGGTCTATCTGAAAGAAATGTTCCTGATTGCCTTCCCGCAAGTTCTCACGTTCATTCTCCTGGCTCTCTTCGTCCACACGATAGTCAGCAATAAATTCGTAGGACATGCGTTGGTGATCGGTTTCTTTATCCTCATTCCCATCCTCTACCGCTACGGCATAGAAAATCGTCTCTACCTCATCGGCGAAATCACCCCCTATACCTATTCCGATATGAATGGCTACGGCCATTTCGTCGCAGCTCTAACCTGGTCAATCTTGTACTGGTTTTTCTTCTGCTGCCTGCTTGGTGTGATAGCCATCGCTCTCTCCCGTCGGGGCACCGATCTCTCCTGGTCCTCGCGTTTGCGTCTGGCCCGTCCGCGCTTCCGCCGTCTCATTCCTGCGGCTGTAACTTTTCTGTTGCTGACCACAGCCTGCGGCGGCTGGTTCTATTACAACACGCACGTGCTAAATGAATTCCGCACCGATCAGGAATCCCGCCACCGCGCCGCCGATTACGAAAAGCTCTACAAAAAATACGAGCGCCTGCCGCAGCCGAAAATCACCGACGTAGACGTCGCGGTGGATATTTTTCCCGAGCGACGCTCCTTTAGCGCCACCGGCCATTTCATGCTCGTCAATCACACTGGCCAACCCATCGAAGCCATCCACATCACCGATGGCAGCGAAGCCATCGACGAACTGCGGTTCGATCGGCCTTTCCACCAAACGCTGGCTGACAAAAAACATTTCTACGCTATCTATACGCTAGATAAGCCGCTCGAACCCAACGAAACCATGCGCATGGATTTCAAGGTTTCGCACACCTCGCGTGGCTTTCGCGATGGCCACGAGCGCCCCGAATTTGCCTACAACGGCACCTTCTTCGATCGCGGCTATTTCCCCGCCATCGGCTATAACGGCAATCTCGAGCTCGACGATCCCGTCCGCCGCCGCGAAGAGCATCTACCTCCACTGGAAGAACTAGCTCCGCCCGGCGATCCTTACTATTCCAACGTCAATCTCTTCACCACAGATTCTGAGTGGGTAACTTTCCACGCCGTAGTCAGCACCTCGCCCGATCAAATCGCCATCGCCCCAGGCTATCTCGAGCGCGAATGGACCGAAAACAACCGCCGTTATTTCGAATACACCATGGGCGACACGCGCATAAGTAATTTCTTCTCCTTCCTCTCCGCCCGTTACGAAGTAAAGCGCGACGAATCCAACGGCGTAAAGCTCGAGATCTATTACCAACCGGGTCACGAATACAATCTCGATCGCATGATCGCCTCCTCCAAAGCCGGCCTGGCCTATTACGATAAAAATTTCAGCCCCTACCAATTCCAGCAATTCCGCGTCCTGGAATTTCCGCGCTACAGAGGCTTCGCGCAGTCTTTCCCGAACACCGTCCCCTATTCCGAAGGCATCGGTTTCATCGAGCGCCTGAAAAAGACGGACGATCTCGATCTGCTCTATTACGTAACCGCTCACGAGCTAGCCCATCAATGGTGGGGCCACCAACTAATAGGCAGCCAAACGCAAGGCTCGAACATGATGTCCGAAACCCTGGCCCAATATTCCGCCCTGAAAGTGGTTGAGAAAAAATACGGAATGGATATGGTGCGGAAAGCGCTGCGTCGCGAACTGGATCGCTACCTAAGAGGCCGCGCCGGCGAGATTCGCCACGAGCCGCCGATAGTCCTGGTCCAGCGCGAGCCGTATGTCTGGTACAACAAAGGCTCGCTAGTAATGTACGCCCTGGCCGATTACATAGGCGAAGACCAGCTAAACACTGGCCTAAGAAATTTCCTGATGGCCAATCGCTACGCCAAAGGCCCGTACCCTGACACAAGAGGCTTCGTAGCAGCCATGCGCGCCGTAACCCCGCCCGATCTCCAATACACAATCACCGATATGTTCGAGTCAATCGTCCTCTACGACGACAAAGCCGTCTCGGCAAGCTACGTCCCAACCGGCAACGGAAAATATAAAGTAACGATGGTAGTGAACACCCAAAAACGAAAATCCGACGGCTCCGGCAACGAAACCCCAATGCCTACAGACGACCAAATAGACGTAGGCATCTTCACAGGCACAAAAGAACACCTGAACCCGCTTTACCTAAAAAAGCAGCACTTCACCCAAAACACATCAACAATAGAGATAGAGGTAAGCGAGCCACCCACGTACGCAGGAATTGATCCCTACAACAAACTAATAGACAGAAATCCCGAAGATAACTTAATTCCCGCAGAAAAAAAGTAGGGGGAGGGTGCTTTAGCCCTCCCGCATTTTGGCCCCGCCGTCACTCGCAAAAATCCTACCCGGCCGCCTCGTGAGCCTTCCGTTGAAATAGCAAATAACCTTTCCCCTCAGCCTCCTTTTGCAACTCGCTCAGCCGAGCGCGCCCAGCCGCCACTTTCCCCGCCTCAATCTCAATCTCGCCAAGCGCCAGACGCGCCTCAAATTTCAATTCCACCAACCCAAGCTTCGAAACGCTATCCAAAACATCCTCCAGCGAAGTAATCGCCTCATCGCGATGCCCCGCAGCCGCGGTCACCCGCGCCGCGGCGATGGCCACACTGCTAATGACGTGCCGCTCCTCGCTCTTCGCCGAAATCGCCTTCGCTCGTCCAATCGCCTCGCGAGCCGCATCGATCTTTTTCAATCCCAGATTGGCCTCAGCCAAAACAGCCAGCGCCCCAGCCTCCAAATCCGAAGCCTTCTCCCGATGCGCCTCGTCAGCAGCCTTGCCGGCCAGCGCACTGGCGCGCACCGCATCCTTCTCGTCCAGCGCCAACACCGCCAGCATCGCTTCCGTTTCCGCCGCGCCGGCCTTTTCTCCGATCGCGTTCCGTATGGCCAGCGACTGCTCCAAACTTTTCCGCGCCGCAGGCAAATCACCCTCGTCGCGCTGCACCTGCCCCAAACTCAACAGCGCAGTCCCGGAAAGATCCTTCGTTCCGGTTTCAGCAGCCAGCGCAACCGCCTCGTCGATATTTTTCTCCGCGGTCTTCAAATCCCCCTGGTCGGAAAGCACTGCGCCGATATTTACCGCGGTCATGGACACGCCGTCCTTATCGCCCATCTGCTGGTAAATCGCCCGCGCGTTCTCGAACAATTTCTGTGCCCCGCGCGGGTCGCCACGGGTGTACAGCACGGTTCCCAGATCGCTCGAAATCAGCGCCACAAGCGGCTGATCGCCGATTTCCTGCGACAGCGCCAGGCCGTCGCGGTACATCTTTTCCGCTTCGGAAATATCGCCCATGCTCGACAAAACGTTGGCCAGGCTATTCAAGGTCTCGGCCTGCCCGATCTTGTTGCCGATTTCGCGATTGATCGCGAGCGCGTCCAGATACATTTTCTTCGCCGCGGTCAAATCGCCGGTATCGCGCAGAATGATGGCGATGTTGTGCAGCTCCACGGCCTCCTCTTGCTTGTTTCCGGTCTTCGCGGAGGTCGCCAGCGCCTGCTCGTAGAGCCGCCGCGCATCTTTATTGTTGCCCTCGTTGGCCAGCAAATTGGCGAGCGAATTCTGCGCCCGCGCCACGCCGGCGATATCTCCAAGGGCAACATACAAATCCTTCGCCTGCTGCGACGCCTGCTCGCCTTTCTTCGCGTCGCCCAGATACTCGTACGCCCGCGCTTCCATCAACAGCATGTCGGCCTGCAAAGTCCGCGCGCCCAGGGCCTGCGCCTTCGCGGCCGTTCGCTGCGAAATTTCCAGCAGCTTCTTGAAATCGCCGCCCGTCTGTGCGATGCGCGCGTCATTGATGTCAATTCGTATGTCGTCAAATCCCGAAGCATGCAAATTACGCAGCGCGCCCACGGTCTCCTGCGCGTCCTTCAGTTGCCCGGCGTAAATCTGCACTGAAACAAGCGACAACCCGGGCCCAACTTCGTCGGGATAGAAATTCCATAGCGCCTTGTAAATCTCGATGGCCTTGCCCCACTCATTCGTCGTCTCGCGATAGCGTCCCTCGATAGAAAGCTGCTCTCTGCGCGACAAGCTGGCGGAAAGATCGAAAGCCGTTTTGGCTTCATCTTTCGCTTTGCCGCCATATCCCAGGTTGGACCACACCCGGGACATCACCATATGCGACAGCGCAAATTTCGGCTCCAGGGCCAGCGCTTTCTCGATCAGCGGTTTCGCTCCCGAGGTGTCGTAATTGCGCACGCGATCGATGGCCTCGGCATACAATCGTGCCGCTTCCGGATTTGCCGGCAGCGAAGCCTGCACCATTCCCGCATCGCTGGAGGCCACATCGCCCACGCCCAGCTTCCTCCGCACCGTCGCCCCGATTCGCGACACCAGCCCAGCAATCTCCGCCTCGCTGCCCTGCGCCGACATCGAACTCATCAACTCGCCCGTCTGTGTATTCTGCAATCGCAAGTCGAGCCGCACCTGCCCGTTCCCCAGCGCCAAATAAGATCCCAACAACACGTAATCGCTGCCTATGCCCGTCCGAATTTTCTGGAGGGTAGCAGCGCCATAGCTATCCGCATCCGCTAGCGAAAGATTCGTCTTCAACTGCGACACAGTTTCGCCAGGAATTGTCCGCACTTTCTCCCCAGCGCCTACTTCGGTCGTCAACATTTCCGAAAGCGCGGTAGAAAGCCAGGCCTCATCCGGCCGCCCAGAGAGATTCCGAAATCCCAGAACCGCCACCGCCGGCCGAATCGCAGCCGGCCGCGCCGGTATTCCCGGTTTCGCAACCGGATCCACATGCACGCGATTCAAAACCGGCACGCGATTTCGCACCCCGCCGATATTGAATCCCAGCGCCGCCCCAACGCACAGCAGCGCCACCACAGCCGCCGCAATCATCCATTTTCCGCGAGCCGAAAGCGGCGCACGCGCTACCGCCGCCCCCGGCAATGCCGCCGATCCCGATGCCGCCGCGCTCAATCCCTCAATCGCCACCCGCAATTCCCGGGCGGTCTGATAACGCTGCGAAGCCGTCTTCTCCATCGCCTTGCGAATAATCGAATCGAGCCCCGCGGAAATCCCCGGATTCACGGAAGCCGCTGCCGCCGGCTCCTGGTGCAAAATCGCGCCCATCAACTGCGGACCTTGCGTCTGCGGAAACGCGCGCTGCCCGGTGGCCAATTCGTAAAGGACCGCCCCAGTGGAGTAAATATCAGTGCGCGCATCGGTTGGCTGGCCGCTAAGCTGCTCCGGCGACATATAAGGCACAGTCCCTGACACGGTTCCCGTATCCACCGAGACGCTGCGCGTAGAATCCGAGCCAATCTCCGAGTGCGTCCGCCGCGCTAATCCAAAATCCAAAATCTTCAACCATCCATCCGGCGTGACAAAAATGTTGTGCGGCTTCAAATCGCAATGAATGATCCCCTGCTCATGCGCCGCCGAAAGCCCCTCGCAAAGCTGCAAAGCCAGCCGCGTAAGTTCCGCCAAAGCCAACGGTCCAGCCTTAATTTTTTCGCTAAGCGCCTCCCCAGGAATCAATTCCAGCGCCAGAAAATCCACGCCATCCTGGCTGGCAAATTCATAAACAGTTTCAATATTCGGATGATTCAGCTTGGCGAGCGCCAAAGCTTCCTTGCGAAACGTCTTACGAGCAGCCTCATCAGCCAACATCCCAGCAGGCAACACCTTAAGCGCAACATCGCGGTCAAGCTGCTCGTCATGAGCGCGATATACCTCGCCCATGCCGCCAGCTCCAATCTTCTCAATGATCAGGTAGTGGCCTAAGCCTTGGCCGATCATGAAAAAATTCCCAACCTCCGCGCGAATGTTAGTCCCCACCCAAACCCAAGTCAACGAACGTGCCACAACCTCGGCAATCCCCGTAGCACAGGCAGCCCGCCGGCGTTTCTGACGTTTCTACAATTTCGCCACTGAATGAGCAAAACCAACCAACGGACAAACGTAGATCAGCTGAGGAACATCCGGGGTGCTACGGCACTAGCGAAAGAAAACCTCCACTCGGCCACGCGCTCGCAACCACTGGAACAAATTCTAATCACAAGTCAGTGTCGGACTAACTATCCTCTCCCCGCCGCCCGTATCGGAATTGCCACCATTCTCCCATTCGACGATTCCGGCATCATGTGGCAAGTGCCTTCAAATATCGCTCCAGCTTCAATCAGCAAACATCGGGCGTGCACCTCGCCGCTCACCACGCCCTTCTCGTGGATTTCGACGCGATCCAGCGCGCGCACAATCCCCTTAAATTTTCCGCCGACTATTACCACGCGCGCCTCAAGTTGGCCCTCCACGTCCGCCTCATCGCCCAGAATCAACATGGTCTGTGACTTCAGCGTCCCCTGCACATTCGAATTCACCCGCAGCGTCCCGGAGCTCTCGATGTCGCCGACCACGCGGATCCCGCGCTCGAGAAACCCAGTCCACTCGTCCGATGAGTCGGTAATCTTTCGTTCCAGCCAATCCCACGGCAATTTCCGATTCCCCCCGTGCGGCCCGTGCTTTGTGCCGAGCCCATTTCGGCGCTACAACTACTACAATACTAATGCTCGATCATTAGCAGCTCGTAGAGCGTCCCCAAGTATTCGTTCTCGTAGTAGTGGAATATCAAATGGCCGCCCTTGCCCCCGACGAACGGCTTCAATGTAACTTTCGTCCCATACTTCTGCTCCATCAACCCCAGCATATGCTTCACATTAGGATCATGAATGCTCACGGACCCAGGCTTCGGAGGCTTGGTACTCTTGGAGGTCATGCGTTCAATCTGCCGGACCGAGATGCGCCCGCGCGCGGCCTTCTTCGCAGCTTCAAGCTGCATAACCGGATTAATGATCGTCACGAGTGCGCGCGCGTGGCTCGCCGAAATATCGCCCGACGCAATCATGTTTTGTACCTGCGGCTCGAGTCGCAGCAATCGCGTCGAATTCGAAATCGCGCTGCGGCTTTTGCCGGTGCGCGCGGCGATATCATCGTGCGTCATTCCGAAATCACGGAACAAGCGGTCGAACGCCATGGCTTCTTCGAGGGGATTCAAATCCTCCCGCTGCAAATTTTCGATGAGCGTCATCTCCACGGCCTTCTCATCGCCAACATCGCGCAAAATCACCGGCACACGCTGCATCGAGGCAGCTTGCGCCGCTCGCCAACGCCGCTCGCCAGCAATCAATTCGTAACGCGCGCCTTTTGGCCGCGCCAAAATCGGCTGAATGATTCCACTAGCTTGGATCGAAGCTACGAGCTCGTCCATCGCCGCCTGATCAAATCTAGTCCGAGGCTGGTGCGGACTGGGATCGATCAGATCGATATCAATTTGGACGATGATTTCGCTGCCAGGCGCGAGCGCCGGCGCCGTGGCGGTCGCAGCCCCCGCGCTCGCCGGAGAAGCCGGAACGGCAACTGCGGGCGCCGCGGCAGCCGGTGCTGCAGGAGGTTTTAGGGCAACATCTTCCGCCGGCGGATTGACGAGGCCCGGCTCTCGAATTAATGCGCTAAGCCCCCGCCCCAAAGCGTTTCGTGCCATACGCTATAACCTCCTTCGCGAGCTGGAGATAGCTCTCCGCTCCTTTACTATGTATGTCGTAGAACATCACCGGCTTACCGTGGCTGGGCGCTTCGGCCAATCGTACGTTGCGCGGAATTACGGTTTCATAGACCTGCGCTCCAAAGAAGCTGCGAAGATCCGCCGCCACTTGCTTAGAGAGTATAGTGCGATCATCATACATGGTGAGAAGGATCCCCTCGATGGCTAGGGACGGATTAATGGTGCGCCGCAGCCGCATGAGGGTATCGAGTAGCTCCGATACGCCCTCGAGTGCGAGGTACTCAGTTTGAATTGGGACTAAGACCGAATCGGCAGCGGCCAGAGCGTTTAGGGTGAGTAGATCGAGCGCCGGAGGGCAATCGATCAGGACGTAATCGTAATTCTGCTTTATCGGATCAATGATCGCTTTGAGCCGGTATTCGCGGTTCTCTAAGTCGACTAGCTCTATCGCGGCCCCGACTAGGTTCTTATCTGAGGGGATAAGATCTAGGCCTTCAACCTGGGTCTTTACCAGAACTTTGTCGATAGATTCGTTGAGAGTCAGCAGATTATAGAGAGTGCGGCGGGCGGGGTCTTTTGCGAAGCCTAAGGCGGTGGTCATGTTGCCCTGGGAATCGCAATCGATTACCAAGGCTCGGCGTTCTGTGGCGGCTAGGGATGCTCCGAGGTTGACAGTGGTGGTGGTCTTACCGACGCCGCCCTTCTGATTGGCAATGGCGATGACTCGCCCCAAATCTCCCCCCCGAGCGAGGCGAATCTAGCAGAATTCTCGGGAAATGTGCAAGCGATATTGTGCATGGAAGACACATTTGCGAGGATATGTTTCACGTGAAACAGTTAATGTATTACTTTAGATGTTTCACGTGAAACGTTTTCTCGCAGATTCGCGACTCCGGACACTATCAAACGGTGCTTTGTTCGAGGAATTGCGTATGGTTCCAGCCATTTCAAGGATTTCCGACGCTCAAGCTCAAGTCGTCCGTCCGGCCCAGTCCAAACCATGACACGGCCACTTGGCGCAAGGACCGATTCCGTCCACTCGGCAAACTCCAGAAACTGGCCCAGAGCTCGCGCGGCCACGATGTCGAATGCTGGCTCCGGCCTGCGGACATCTTCGTAGCGCTTCTGGACGATTTCGACATCTTTGAGTTCGAGCGCGCGAACCACCTCGGCCAGGAACGCACATTTCTTGGCATTTGGCTCGATGAGCGTCAGCCGCAGCACTGGAATGTACATTCTCAGCGGAATTCCCGGAAATCCAGCGCCGGTGCCAACGTCGGCCAGCCGACCATCGATTTTGCCCGAGGTTTTCGTTGCGAGAAGGCTTTCGGCAAAGTGCGTTCGCACGATTTCTTCCGGAGATGTGATCGAAGTCAGGGAAATTCGCCGATTCCAGAGAAGCAGCAAGCTCGTGTAGCTGCGAATCTCTTCGCAGAGGCGATCAGGCGCGGTAAGCTCGAAGGACTCGAGCGCAGCGCGAATTTCGCGGATGGACAGCGATTTTTCCGGAGCGGGACTTTTTGCGGACATGGCCTTAGCCATTCATATTTGATGCGGCATTCTGTTCGAACGAAATCACGGATTTGAATCGATGCTCGCAGACATCGTGTTCGATGCGCCTTCGAGCACCGGTGTCGCGCGAGCCTTGAGCAGTCGTGGGGCTAGCAGACCGACCGAAAGATCGGCGACGAAGTGTGCTGCCATTGTGGGAACCAACGAGCCAGTCCAGGCGCAGACCGCAGAAAAAATTGCACCTGCGAGAAATGTGACGACTAGGCCGCGGCGTCCTTGATATAGATGCGCGAGAGAAAAGAATACCGCGGCGCCGAGAATCGCGATGGTGATCGAGCCGTGCGATACGTTCAGGAATAATCGCTGAATGAAGCCGCGATAGATGATTTCTTCGCAGAGAGCGACGGTTGCCACTAGCGCGAAAAACGCCAGGCGCTCGGGCGCGTTGTGTGGCATCAGTTTGAGCGTCAGCGCGCGCATGAAGCCTTGCTTGTCGCTCGGTAACGAGGCCAGCCGGCGGATGCTCACCGCTTGATTGAAGCTGATCAGCGCAGAGAGTGCGACGCCGACGGTTACGGCTAGCCACGGCGACGGAAGCGCAAGACCGAGATCCGCCAGCCGATAACCGCGTGCAGTGGCGCGCCAGAGAATTATGGCCGTGGCTAGCCATTGGAACGCGATCGTGGATGCGTAAAGCGCGATGCGATCTACGCTGGTGAGTGCATCGCGGCGCATCAGCGCGCGCACGCGGACTGCGCCGCGCCAGGGAACTACGATGGCTAGCACGATAAGGATTACGACGAAATCCCAGGGCAGCGTGGCTGGCAGCATGGTTCGTAGCATGGTATTTGATAAGAGCACGAACGGTGCCGTGATTCAAGCGCGACCGTGTTGTAGGCGCATCATGGTTGCTACGATCGGCGTGTATCAGGACATCCTTTACACTTCGCCTTTCGGCGCGGTTGATTGGGAGTGGGAGTTGACAGGTTAGCTGGTAGCGCTTATCTTGCGTTTTCACTTTGCGGGTAATGTTGCGTTGGCGATGAAAATATTTGTGATTGGCGGCGGCGGTCGCGAGCATGCGCTCGTTTGGAGATTGGGGCGGAGCGCGGGCGTCGAGAAGATCTGGTGCGCGCCCGGGAATGGCGGGATCTCGAATGATGCGGAGTGCGTCGTCGTCAATGTATCGTCACTTATTGAGATGGTAAATCTCGTGGAGCGGCTGCGGCCCGATCTGACCGTGATCGGGCCGGAGTTGCCTCTAGTACTTGGGCTCGCTGATGAGCTGCGCTCTCGTGGCTTTGCGGTGGTGGGGCCGGGCAAGGAGGCGGCGCAGTTGGAGGGATCGAAAGTTTACGCAAAGGAATTTCTGGCGCGCCACGCAATCCCTACCGCGGATATGTATGGAGTGTTTGAAGACGTCGCCGCGGCAAAGACCGCGCTTGATCGCGTGGCCTGGCCTTTGGTGATCAAGGCTGACGGGCTCTGCGCTGGGAAGGGAGTGCTGGTCACCTCTTCGCGTTCTGAGGCTGAGCAGTTTCTCGAGCGGGCTATGGTTCGCGGCGAATTTGGCGATGCGGGACGGCGGATTTTGCTTGAGGAAGGATTGGTTGGGCAGGAGCTGTCCTACATTGTGCTCACCGACGGGAAACGAGTAATTCCGATGGCGCCGGCCCGGGACTATAAGCGGGCTTTTGATGGCGATTTGGGGCCTAATACTGGGGGTATGGGGGCATTTTCGGATGATAATTTGCTGCCTGCGGAGCTTGAAGAACGCATAAATCGCGATGTCGTCCAGCCGACAATTTCTGGATTGATGGCGGATGGGCTGGATTACCGGGGATTTTTGTACTTTGGGCTGATGATCACTGCCCAAGGACCCAAAGTTTTGGAATATAACTGCCGTTTGGGGGATCCGGAGACGCAGGCGATTGTGCTGCGGATGGATTTTGATTTGGCGGATTTCTTGATGGCGGTTGGGAATGGAGACTTGGGATCGCGGGCCGCAAAGTGGAAGGCTGGGGCTAGCTGCTATGTGGTTTTGGCTGCGGGGGGCTATCCGGAGAAGCCGCAAATCGGGGGCGAGATCTTTGGGCTTGAGCGGATTCGTGGGCATGAAAGGTTAGTCGTATTTCATTCGGGGACTCGGAGAGATGGCGAGCATTACTACGTGTGTGGTGGGAGAGTACTTGGAGTCGGTGCAGACGGTGTAAGTGTCAGTGACGCAAGGAGATTGTGTTACGACAATATTAGTATTGTTTCATCTGCTGGTTGTCGGTATCGGCGGGATGTTGGAATTGTGTCTGAGGCGGCTATGAGCGCGGTAGTCGAGTCGAAACGCGGTTGATGTCGTAGAACGAGTAGTAACATCCATAGAAACACCGGCAAGAGCAAAAATCCTCACCTCCGAAGAGGTGAGCTACATGGAGAGACATGAAAGACGGGGCTGCTTTGATTGGGATCATCATGGGGTCGGATACGGATTTGCCGGTGATGTCCGAGGCTGGCAAAACCTTGGAGAAATTTGGCGTGGCGTTTGAGATGGAAGTTATTTCTGCGCACCGGGCGCCTGGGCGGACTCATGAATATGCTTCGACCGCGCTGGCTCGGGGGTTGAAGGCGATTATTGTTGGGGCTGGCGGGGCGGCGCATTTGGCTGGGGTAGTGGCTTCGCTTACTAGTTTGCCTGTGATTGGCGTGCCGATGGCTACTACTGCTTTGAATGGGATGGATTCGCTTTTGGCTATTGTGCAGATGCCTGCGGGGATTCCGGTGGCTACTATGGCGATTGATAAGGCTGGTGCGGTGAATGCTGCGATATTTGCTTTGCAGATTTTGGGATTGTCGGATGCGGGGATTGCGGAGAAGTTGATTTCGCATAAGAAGGAATTGGCGGCTTCGGTGGCGGAGAAGAATTCGCGATTGCAGGCGGAGTTGAGTAAACGGCGCGGGTAGGTCCTTCCTTTTTGGATCGTCGTCTCGGCGGATCGGAAGCGAGTTGCCTGGACGGACAAATCGATCTTCCTGAATGTCTGGAATTCAAAAACGCCGGCAGGCTGCCTGCGCTACGAGGGAGGCTTTTGTAGCGTGGGGGCTTCTGGCGGACGCTGTAGCGTTGGGGCGCCTTCTGGTCTTGGCTTTTCTGGGACTCTGTCTTCGGGCGGCGGGGGGATTAGCCATTGGAAATTGCCGGCTTGGGGGATTATTGCAATTTGAGTGCGATTGCCTTTGGCGATTTCTGCTACCGCAGCCTTTAGGAACGGCAGGCCTTGGCTTACCAATTGTTTGTCGGTTTCCGCGTGGAGAATTGCGTCAGCGCCTGCGGCTTGATCTGGGCTTGAGTCGCGGATTTTTTCTAGCTCCGCATCCTTGGCCAGGAGCAGATCTCTTAGCGGGGTTTGATTGTCGTCTGCTGGATAGTGGATTTCTACCAGCGTGCGGGGGTCCTTTTTTTCTGGGGGCCAGAGTTGGGTGTAACGCGGGCGGACCACCCTGGTTTGCCAGTAGTCGCCTCGCTCGGGTTCTTGGTGGATTGTGTAAGTCAGCAGCCAAACCTCTGGGCCGTAGCCTGGGGCGTAGTCTGCGAGGATTAGTTCTGTTAGGGGCTCGTTGGGGTCGAGATTTAGGTGGCTGTGGATGTTGCCGGCGGCTTCGTTTAGGGCTGCTAGAAAGCCCAGGCCGGTTTGCTCGATGTCTTTGGCGGTTTTTTCTGGATCGTTGGGGGTGGCTAGGTGCGGGACGTTCGCGTCCGAGGTGTGGGCTCTTACGTGGGGTAGATCCTGGGCTAGATTTTCTATTACTTGGCGGGAGCTTGGGGAATACCAGGTGCTGGCGCCTAGCAGGATGCCTGCTCTTTGATTGGTGATTGGGACGATCGGGGGCGTTAGGGTGCCTGGTTCGACTTTATGTTCTATTGTGGTGATTACCATCGCGTCTTTGTAGATGGCTATGATTACTCGGCCGGCGGCTAGGTTGGCTACTAGTTCTTCGGTGGGTTGGTCGGGGTTTTGCGCGAGGGTGGGCGCGGCAAGGAGGAGGAAGAAAGCGAAGAGCAACACGGGCAATCGTTTTACCGGGAACATTTTCTTGTGGGTACATCATACGGGAAGTTGGGGCTTCGGAGATTTCAAATTTCAGATTTGAGATTTCAGACAAAACCGAATGCAAAGACAAAATCGGGACCGCGGAAAGAACGATAGTAGTTGGCAGGACCGAGCGCCCACGGAAACGGAAACGTCAAAAACGCCGGCAGGCTGCCTGCGCTACGTTGCTTGGATTGATGTGATTGCTACGGCGTTTACTATGTCTTGTGTTGTGCAGCCTCTGGATAGATCGTTTGAGGGTTTTGCTAGGCCTTGCAGGATTGGGCCTATTGCTGTCGCTTTCGCTAGTCGCTCTACTAGTTTGTAGGCTATGTTGCCGGAATTTAGATCGGGGAAGATTAGGACGTTGGCGTTGCCTGCTGTTGGCGAGCCTTGGGCTTTTTTTTCTGCAATTTCTGGGATTAGAGCGGCGTCGGCTTGGAGCTCGCCGTCTATTGCCAAATCTGGGCGGCGGGCTTTTGCTATTTTTAGGGCTTCGCGGATTTTTTCTAGATGCGGATGATTGGCTGAACCTTTGGTGGAAAAAGCGAGCAACGCTACCTTGGGTTCGGCTTCCAGGAATTTTTTTGCGTTGTCGGCCGTGGCGATCGCGATTTCTGCTAGTTCTGATGCTGTGGGATCGGGGACTATGCCGCAGTCGGCGAATAGCAGGGCGGTTTCTTGGGCTTGGGAATTTTTGCTTGGATTGGGGATTAGCATCAGGAAAAAGCTGGAGACTAGCTTCGAGCCTGGGGCCAGGTCGATCGATTGAATTGCGGCGCGAACTGTGTCGGCTGAGGAGTTTGCTGCGCCGGCTACGCAGCCGTCGGCTTCGTTTGCGGCCACCATTAGATTTGCGAAATACAATGGCGTGCGGGCGGTGGATTGGGTTTCGTCTTGCGTGACGCCTTTTGCGCGGCGACGCTCGAGTAGAATTTGCGCGTAGTGATTTACACGCTGGCTATTATTGGGATCCTGGATTGCGATTCCTTTTAGATTGGCGCCGATTTCTTTTGCTGTGGCTTCGATTTTTGCTGGTTGGCCGAGTAACGTGATTTTGGCTATCGATTCACTTGTGATTTCTTCGGCTCCGGCGACTACCCTGGGGTCTTCGCCTTCTGCCAGCACTATATGTTTTTGATTGCTGCGGGCACGATTTTTTAGCAGGTTTAAGAGATTCACGGCGGATTCAAAGTATCATGGAATTGCTGAGTGGCGGAGAGAGAGGGTACATGGGATTGAAGGCGATGTTTGGCGGGGGTTCGGGGCGGGCGCTTAAGGGGATTCGGCATGGGGGGAAGCGCGTTTCTGAGATTTTGGAATTGCATGACCGGTTTACGCGTGGGGCCGATGGCGGGGTGCGGGCGGATTTTACCGGGGCGGATTTGCGGCGGGCTGATTTTGGCGGGGCCAATTTGGCTTACGCGAATTTTGCCGGGGCGAATCTGGAAGGGGCGCGATTTTTTGGGGCTAAGCTTACTTTTGCGGATTTGAGCGGCGCTAAATTGCACGGGGCGGATTTGCGGAAGACGGATTTGACGGAGACGAATTTGAGCGGGGCGGATTTGTCGGAGGCGCAGATTACGGGCGTGGAGATGTTGCGGGCTGATCTTTCTGGGGCTAATTTGCGTGGGGCCAATTTGACAAATGCTAATTTGCGCCTTGTAAATGTACAGGGGGCGGATTTTACTGGGGCTCTTTTGAGGACCACTGTTATGACGGAGACGGATTTGACTGGGGTGGATTTATCGGGGAATGATCTTTCTACGGCGCTTATGCCTCGGGGTTGGAAGAAGCCGGAAGTGAAATAGAGCCCACAATAGAGGGCCGAACGGCGCGAGGGCTAAAGCACCCTCCCCTACGACGGCGGGAGTTCTAACGGACCTCTTGGACTTGTTGTGCTGCTGCGGCGCCTTGTTTCTATTCCCAGGCGCTTGATTTTTTGGTTGAGCGTGCTTAGCGGGATTTGGAAACGTTCGGCCGCTTCGGTTTGGTTCCAGTTGGTTCTTTCCAGCATGTCCACTATTACTCTGCGTTCTACCTCTTCCATGATTTGAAATAGAGAGTGCGAGGGATTGCCGCTTCTGGTTAGGCCGTCGCCTGGGATGGCTGGCAGGAATTCTGCTAGTTGCAGGCGGACGCCTTTTACGATTTCTCTGGTGCGGACGCTTTCGGGGAGCAGCTCTGTGTCCATGGATTCGAGATTGGAGAGGACTACGGCGCGCTCTACCACGTTTTCCAGTTCGCGAACGTTGCCCGGCCACTCGTAATCCATCATTAGCTTCATTGCGCTATTGGTGAACTCGCGCGGGGGCTTGGCGTTTTCTGTGCGATAGCGCTCTAGGAATTTCTCTACCAGGAGCGGGATGTCTTCTTTGCGATCTCGCAGCGGAGGGAGCTTTAGCGAGATTACGTTCAGGCGATGGAAGAGATCTTCGCGGAAGCGGCCTTCGCGGACGAGGCCGGTCAGGTCTTCATTGGAGGCGGCCAGGATGCGGACGTCTACTTTGATCGTGTCGGTGCCGCCGAGGCGCATGAATTCCCGTTCCTGGATTACGCGCAGGAGCTTGGCTTGGGTTTCTGGGCTGATGGTGCTGATTTCGTCGAAGAAGATGGTGCCTTGATCGGCTACTTCGAAGAGACCTTTTTTGGAGGCTACGGCGCTGGTGAAGGCGCCTCTTACGTGGCCGAACAATTGGGACTCGAGGAGATCTACCGGGATTGAGCCGGTATTGATGGGGATGAACGGCTTGTCGGCGCGTGTGGAGGCCGAGTGAATTGCTTTGGCGATTAGTTCTTTGCCGGTGCCGCTTTCGCCGTTAATTAGGACGGTGGAGCGCGACGGGGCTACCTGGGTGACCAGGTCCAGCACTGAGAGCATTTTCTCGCTCTTGCCGATTATGCTGGGGAAATTGTAGCGCTGTTTGAAGGCGCGCTTGAGTTGGACGTTCTCTTCTCGCAGCCGGCGGCCTTCGATGGCCAGCGAAACTTGGGCGATCAGCTCGTCATTCGACCAGGGCTTGGTGATGTAATCCTGGGCGCCGCTTTTGAAGGCCTGGCGGGCCATATCGATGGAGCCGAACGCGGTGATCAGGATGATGGAAAGATACGGATCGCGGCGTCGGATTTCGCGCAGGAGATCGAGGCCATTGCGATCGGGGAGGCTGACATCGAGTAGCAAAAGATCGAAAGGTTGATCTTCAAGGCGCGCGAGGCCCGCTGCGCCCGTGTCCGCTGGAGTTACGTCGAAGCCTTCGGACGAGAGTAGGGCTTCTAGGCCTTCCCGGATTTCGGCTTCGTCGTCGACTACTAGAATGGAGCCTTTACGCATGGACGGCCTTCCGCGCGACGGGGAATTCCAACCGGAAGGAAGTACCCTTGCCGGGTGTCGAGCGTACTTCTACCTTGCCTGCGTGCTCCTTGATAATACCGTAACTTACCGAAAGACCTAAGCCCGTTCCTCGGCCGGAGGACTTGGTGGTGAAGAATGGGTCGAAGATGCGATTTAGATGCTCGGTGGGGATGCCGCCGCCGGTGTCGGTGACTTCTACTTCTACCGAGCCGTTGTGGGAGATGGTGCGGACCTCGAGCATGCCGCCTGAGGGCATGGCGTCTCGGGCGTTCATGAAGAGATTCAGGAAGACTTGTTGCAGGCGCGTCGTCGAGCCTAGGACTGCTGGCAGCGAGTCTTGATATGAGCGGACTACGTTGACCTGGGCGGTGCGGAATGGATGTTGGACTAGTGTCAACGTGTCTTCTAGGACGATATTCAGGTCCACTTCGACCAATTGGGCTGCGCCGGTGCGGGAGAAATTGAGCAAGTTGTTGACGATTTCGCTGGCGCGGAAGGTTTGCTTGACAATTTTTTCGATGGTCTTTTGTTTTGGATCGTCGGAGGGCAATTGCTTGGCTAGCATTTGAATGTAGTTCGAGATTACAGCTAGCGGCGTGTTGACTTCGTGGGCTACGCCGGCAGCTAGCAGGCCTAGCGACGTTAGTTTTTCGGTCTGCAGCATTTGCTCTTCGAGGCTCACGCGCTGAGTGATGTCGTCCAATAGAATTAGACGTCCGATGCGGGCGCCCGTCTTGCCCACCAGCGGCGCAATCGAAACATTTATTACCGCGCGGCGGCCTGCTGGAGTGTGCAGCAGAAATTTGTAGATGCCGGTCACTCGGTCATCGTTCGAGCGCGTGGATAGTTCTGCTACCAAGTCAGCTGGTAACGCTTCATTCAGGCGGCGGCCTACTGCATCGGCGCGCGGAATTTCCAGCAGACGGACTAGTTGGGGATTCCAGGATTCGATGCAGTCTTCCAGATCTACCGTTAGGACGCCGATGTTCAGGGATTCGATGATGTTTTCGTTGAAATCTTTCAGGCGCTCGATTTGGGTGGCTTTTTGCTCGAGCGAGTTGTAGAGACGGGCATTTTCGATCGCGATGCCGACGTAATTGCCGATGGTCAGGAGCAGCTCGAGGTCTTCGCTGGTGAGGTAATCGCCGTCCATGGTCTTGCCCAGACCGAGGATCCCTACGGTGCGGTCGTGACAGCGACAGGCTAGAAAATAATTTAGATCGAGTTGATCTAAGGTGCGGCGGACAGAATCGCTTTCAGCGATTGCGGTGCGCGCAGACTCGAAGAAGAGGCAGCCCGACTGGCGGAATTGCGGGCGCTCGGCATCGAGGAAAGTTAGGTCGAGAGGGCCGTCGGGATGGACGCCCACGCTTCGTGATAGGACGAAGGCCCCGGGCTGGGAGGGGTCTTCAAGGAAGATAGCGAGACGATCGACTAGCAAAGTTTGTGAGATGCGATCGAGGATCGAGCCTAGTAACGGCTCGAGGCGGACTTCGTTGGTTAAGGTGACGCCGAATTCGATTAGTGTGCGGCGATAGTCGAGGCGGTCGCGATAGAAAAATTTGTCTAGCCGGATTTGCGTCCAGTTGCGGACCGGCTCGAACAGGAATGCCGCTACCACGATTGCCACCACTACGCCGGCGGGGCCCGTAGCCCAGGCGGTGTGGAAGAATTCGCTGATTACGGCCACCGTGCCGAAATAGAGGGCAACGATTGCGGCGGTGGCGAAAGTGTAGGCGAGGCCGCGCTTGAAGATAATGTCCACGTCCATCAGGCGATAGCGGATGATGGCGTAGCCGAAGCAGAGCGGGATTAACGCTAGCGAAAAGACCGAGAGCTTCATCCACGGCTGCGGGACTACGCCGAAGAAATACGGCGCGATGTAGAAGAGGAAGAATGGAACGATGCCGGCGACGGTGCCGCCGGTGACCCACTTTAATTGTTGGCGGAGGATTGCCGTGGCTGAGCGGCGATAGCTCAGAGAAAAGATCAGCGCGGCGGCCAGGAAATACAGGCCGACGTAGGCTAGTTCGACGCGATCAAGGACTATGCGCGAGCCCAGTGGCGAAAAGACATCGATTACCCCCGCAGCTACAGTGATGTGTAACAGAAGCAGGAGTGCTGGCGGACCATAAACTGCGAGCATCTTTGGCCAGAGACGGCCGCGGCGCTCCGGGAATACCAAGGCAAAGTGAACTAGCAGCGCGGGGGTCAGTAGCATGGTGACTACGTTGCCCCAGTAGATTTCCCAATCGAAGAGGGTGAGCTTGCCGCTGTAATGGAAACTGTAAAAGATGAAAGAGGCCAGGCAGAAAAGATAAAAATGTACGGCGCGGGGGGCGTTCCAGCGGCGGGCGAAAATGAATAGCCCTATGAAGATGTAGATGAGGCCGGTTACGCGCAGGTAATTTTCCAGGCTTGACGGATTTTCGGCGTGCGCGGTGATCAGCTTGGTGTCGAAATTGGAATTGCCGCGCTTGATGCCGTAGGTCAGCTCGGTCCATTCTCCGGCGCGGAAGAGCATTTGGGTCACTTGCGTGGAGCGGCGGATGTTTGTGCCGCGGACGGTTTCCACATAATCGCCGGACTTGATGCCTGCCTTCTCGGCCGGGGAGCCTGGAGCCACGTACCACGCTTGGACGCCTGCTGGGGTGTCGAGCCAGGTGACGCCATCGTCCGGGACTGGGAAAGTGCGGCGCTGGTTGAAATTAACTGCGGCGAAAATTATGGCGGCGACCGTCAGAATGACGAGAACCACTGCCCCTACTCGCATTCTTAAAGTGTCGTTCACAGGTGCGCCTCGGGCATAGATACCCAGAGAGAATTGGTGCACGTAGGCTTCCAGACTAGGGTGGTTGGGCGGGTTTCTATGTGGCTGTTAAGTCGGAGCTTACGGACGCGGGGCCGGGAATCCTGGGGCTTGATATGGCTTTTGGGAGACACGGTTCCAATTCCGGTACTGGCCTTTTTTGGGCCAAAAGATGCACTTCTCCGCTAATTTACAGATTCGGTCCGACGGCGATCGTTGCCTTTGGTTACATCTTGCTCGTCGGATGCCGGCGGGGACGCCGGCGCTACTTAGAACTGGAAGCTTAGGCCGCCTCTAAACGAGCGATAGGCTGAAACTAGGAATACTCGGCCGTCCCTGGTCTCTAGTGGGACGTAGCCTTCTGCTAGCAAGTTGCCGAAGTCGGCTGTGGCTACCGCGTGGCCTGGAACGAACTTTGGCAGCGGTTGGCGGATGATTACGCTTAGGTAGGGGTCCACGTTGTAGGCGGCTTCGCCGTAGGCGTCCTGGCGCGAGACTACGCTGCCATCAATCCACTTGTAGCCTACCGAGAGTTCTGTTGATGTACGGGGAATGCGAGTCTTGAATCTCGCGGCAATGGCCTGCCGATCACGGGTTTCCAGCATGTCGCGAAGAGATTCCGTTGTGGAGGATTCGATTCCCGGGACTAGCGCGCCGGCGTAGGAATAAATCACCGCGCCGCTTAAATTGTCGGAGATTTTCTGCTCGTAAACGAGCCGTGCTCCGAACGAGCTGGAGGCGCCGGCGTCATAGGCGAACGCGTCGGAATAAAAATCCTGGAGGAAATCCGAGCTGGTAGAACCGCCGTGGCCGATTACCGCCGTGTTGTTGCCGTGATCGTGAAAGATCGCGCCGGTCAGGCTGGCATTGGAGCTTAGTTTGTGGAGTATGGCGATTTCTTCATGGAGATTATCTTCGTAAACGGGGCGATCGTTATGGAGCAGGACCGTCGGCAGCGAATCCAGATCCGCGATGGCGGATTCGAGCAGGCCGCCCGAGGGATTAGAATCCTGCCAGGGGTGGCTCGCTACGGTAAAGCTGGTAATCCACGTGTCCGAAAGCTGCACGGCTACTTGAGCGTGTGGGCGCAGACTCGTGGTCGTGCCGGCGTAGGACGCCAAGAGCATATCGGCGCCGTAACGGGCGTGGATGCGATCACCGAGTTCCATGCTGCTATCTTCCGAGAGACGTGCGCCGCGGAAGGCTGGGCCGCCTGGATTCAGCTGCGCTTCGCGCAGGACCAGCGTTGAGATTGGGCCGGTATGCGTGTTCCCGTTCGGGATCCACTGGGTGACCAAGCCGCCGCTGCCCGAGCCGCTTTCGTAATTGAACTGTCCCGCGAAAACGAGGCTGCCGTGGCCACCAGCGTCGAGATTGTAGGCGAAGACGGTGCCGGGAGAATCCGAGATATTGGAAATCGAGCCCGGATGCATGCTGCCGCTGGCTAGCTCGAAGAGGCTGTGGACGCGGTGGCTCTGCTGCGCGTCGATTCCCGCTGTGACGCCGGGCTGACCGGTGATGAGGACATCGCCTTCGTCCCAGCGGAGAATCGGGCGGGTGGCTGCGGAGGTACGGAGCACCCAGGACCATTCATCCGGCGGCGAATCCTGATTGGCGGGGCGGCGGAATTTTCCTAGGGAGGAAAAGACGGACCCCAGTTCGATTTGAAGCTTGGTGACTCGTTCATCGAGGACGTGAACGTGCTCAGCGACTGCGGGTAGGAAGCCTGCGAGAGTGGCGCGAATGGAATAAAAGCCGGAATCGAGGCCGTCGGTGGAGAAGATGCCGCGCGCGTTGGTCAGCAGCTGAACGGGCGGTTGATTCGGGGTCAGCTCGGAGACGACGTACACCGTGGCGCCCATTTGCGGGGTGCCTTGCGGATCGACAACGACGCCCGCAATTCTGCCGTCGCGCGGAGCAGCCGCATTCAGCGTGGATGCTGCCAGGCCGGAGAGGATCAGCAGGCCCAGCGTTCGAATCAAATGCAATTTCACGGCGCGTCACCTCCCCCTGATTACGGAGTGGCCGTTGGAGCCTTCACTGTAAAATCAGCCGTCGGCGTGATGGATTCCTTCGTTACGTTATCCGTCACCTGAACTTCCAGCTTGTATTTTCCGGGAGCTAGAGATTTAAGCGCAAGCGCTTTTTCGAGAGTGAGTTCGTCGCCGCGCTGGCCGTTCTGGTCGCTGCCTTCGTCGAATTTCAGAACGGAGGTCTTGTCCTTCATAACACGATATTGGACGGAGGCGTTAGCTTTGTGCGTTTTTTCGTCCACCTTCAGATTGTAGATTTGAAGGAAGATGCCGAGATTGTCGTTGGTGGCGAAGGTGGAATCCATTTTGGGACGGACTTTCACGTCCCCGAGGACGAACTGGCCTACGCCGATATCTTTTGCGGAGACGCGTTGGATTTGGTCGGCGAGGATGAGCGAGCTGGAAGACAGCTTGTCGTCTTCGTAGCGCGGGACTCGCAGATTGGTGTTTACGACGCCGACGTTGCCGCTGTTGACGTCTTTCACGACGATGTCGAGCCGGTAGAGGCCGGGGCTCAGCGGCACCGCTTTTTGATAAATGGAGAAGCCTTTGAGCGATTGCTGGAGTAGCGAATCGGGAATGTCGTGAACGATGGGATCTTCGAAGGTTTGAACGTTGCGTCCGCTGAGCGTGGTGATGCGGGCAAACAGGTTCATGGTGGCGGACTGTATGCCGTCTTTTTCCTGGAAGCTCAATTGCTTATTTGGAATTTGAATGGAGATGGGGACCAGGATGGTGTCGCTTGTGATGCGCAGATAATCCCAACGATAATCAAAGGCGATTTGATTGCGAACCAGGCGCGACGTGACTACCGCCTCTAGATCCTTAAACTTAACCGGTGGGGCTTGTTGGATTTTGGCATAGAGATCCAGGCGCGAAAATTCGGACATGCTTTCCGGTTGGCCGCCCAGGGGTTGGGCCATATGCGTGCCGTCGGTGTTGTTGAAGCGGGCGGTCTTATCGGACATGCCCATGGATTCGGCCAGGGTTAGACCGGCGCCGGGGACGTAGAGCAAGGCGTCCTTCTCGCTAGGGTCCATGGTCAGGTGGTATTCACCGGTCATCGTTGGGTCAACGAATTCGATCTCTACGTTATTGCCGATGCCTTCGAGGTAGCGGTAGCGCCAGTCTTCGAATGGGTACGTGGAAGTTTCACCGCCGCCTTCATCTGCGGGGCGCTCGTAGGAGCCGCCGGAGGGGTTCGAATCGACTTCGTCGGGAGGGCCCCACATGATGTAAATGCGGCCGCGGTCGGTCTTCCAGCCGGGGATGCCCGAGGCGTAGTGCTCGTTGGCATAGGCGATGCGGCGATAGTGCTCTTCTTTAAAGGTATTTTCGGGCGAATCCGGGTCTGGATTGCGGCGTAGCCAGAATTGCTCGATGAATTGCTCGCGCTCTTCGTTGGTTTGCAGGCGCAGGAAGGCGCTGCGCTCTTCGGGAGTGATGATGTAGGTTACGTCTTCGTCCAGCCACTTTTTGTAAACGTTGTCCAACTCTTTGTGGAGTTTGGCTTCGCGCTGGCGGCGCTCTCTTGCGGTTTCCTGGACTTTTTTGGTGGGCTGAGCGTCCGGTTGTTGATCGCTTTGGCCGGATTGCTTGTCGTCTTGCTGAGGTGGTTGGGCTTCTTGCGCGCGAAGAGGTACCAGGGGTAAAGCCAAGCCTAAGATCACGATAGGGAAGACAATTAGGCGCAGACTGCTATGCATGCCGACACCTCTTCAGTGTAGGAAAATTCTATCCTGTCCCCCGGTACAGGTCAATTCGAATCCGTGGCCGGGATTGACGGTATGAGGTGAGAGGCCGGGGGTTGTGGGATGGTTGCTTGGGGGAAATCGGAGATTGGAGTTTGATTTGAGGAGGTCCTACGGAATGTCTATTTCGTAGATTCCTTGCTGTAACTTGAAGTTAACGTTGAATCTATCGACCCCCCAATTGGCCTAAAAGGCCCGTTAGCAATTCGATTATACACCCGTCCGGACGCGGTCAACGCATGTCGCGCGCGAACGGGTCCGCACGTTACCGTAGCCCTCAGAGCAATCGCGGTCGTAAGAGCCGGCGGGACGCGAGCGGTACAGGGCAGGACGTTCGATGCTTCTCAGATTTGGGGAAACGGATTACAATGAGTAGGAGAGTGCCCTTCCTTTTTGGGGTCTTTATCCCGACGTGGTGGCCTGCCGGAAACATTTCTTGGGATGGGGCCGTACTAAGTAGGGTGGGGTAGCGTCTAAACGGCGAAGAAGCGTCTATACATGATGGCGGTACTGCGGGGACCTGAGTTATGAGCACTACGAAGAAAACGGTGATCGGCGGGATCGTGGTGATCGTGCTGGTCGCGATTACGTGGGCCAGCATTTACCAGGCTAATAAGGATGTGGTTACCGTGCAGACAGGGACTGCCAAGAGGCAGGACTTGACTAGTATCGTCACTGCGTCGGGGGAGATTCGGCCGCTGACTTATTCGAATATTCTGGGCGAGGGGATTGGGAAGATTACCGAGATCGTGGTGAAGGAAGGCGATCACGTTCGCAAGGGCGACGTTTTGATGCGCCTGGAAAGCGTGCAGCCGGCGGCGGACGTGCAGGCGCAGGAGGCCGGGATATTGTCGGCAGATGCGTCGGCGCAGGCTTCGGATGCGGCATTGAAGATGGCGAAGGCTACTTTGGTGCAGCGCAAGGCCGACTTGGAGAAGGCGAAATTTGATTGGGAGCGCGGGCAGAACCTTTATAAGGACCAATTGA
Source organism: uncultured Acidobacteriota bacterium (assembly GCA_963831955.1). Classification (GTDB taxonomy): domain Bacteria; phylum Acidobacteriota; class Terriglobia; order Acidiferrales; family UBA7541; genus Palsa-147. The sequence continues at coordinate 1,028,441 of CAWHSG010000001.1, forward strand.
TCTCGAAGCAGGATTTCGACGCGTCGAAGGCGACTTACGATAGCGCCGTGGCGGCGGTGGATGCGGCTGAGGCGCAGATGGCGCAGGCGAAGGCCATGAGCGAAGCGGCGAAATCGAATTTGGAGCAGAACCGAGCGGTGCTTTTGCATCAGAAGGACGTGCTGCGGAAGACGACCTATACTGCGCCGATTGACGGGATTGTTAGTTATATTGCGGTGCGTGTAGGCGAGAACGTGGTGCCTGGAATTCAGAATGCTACTGGCAGCTATCTGATGACGATTTCGGATATGTCGGTGGTGACTTCGGAAGTGAAAGTGGATGAGACCGACATTGTGAGTTTGCGGAATGGGCAGGATGTGGATGTGAAGATTGACGCCATGCCGGGGAAGGTTTTTCCCGGGCACGTGACGGAAGTGGGCGATCAAGCGATTTTGCGATCGTCGGGATTGGCTACCACGCAGACTACTGCGAATACGCAGGAGGCGCGCGATTTCAAGGTGGTAGTGACGCTGGATCATCCGCCGGACAATTTGCGGCCGGGACTTTCGGTTACTGCGACGATTAAGACGGATTCGAAGAAGAATGTGCTGACCATACCGATTCAGGCTTTGGCGATTCGATCGAAGAAGGCGCTGGAGGAAGCGGCGAAGGGATCGAAGGGCGGTAGCAGCGTTACTTTGGCGGCTTCAAAGTCGGATACGCCTTCGGGCGATAAATCCGCGGAGAAGACGGACGTGCAGGGCGTGTTTGTGTTGCGCGGGAAAAAGGCGGAATTTATGCCGGTGCAGACAGGGATCAGCGGGGTTACCGATATCGAGATCACCAGCGGACTGCAGGACGGCGATCAGATTGTTACCGGGAGTTATAAGGCGCTGCGAACTTTGAAGCCGGGCGCGGCGGTGAAGGTGGATAACGCTGAACCTAAGCGGGACGCCTCGAGTGCGAGTTGAGTTGCGTGGATTTGGGACTGGTTGGTTTCGGGCTCGAAGTGGGGAGAGATTGATTCATGGCGGTTGAAGCGGGCGCGGCGGCGCCGTCGTTCCGCGAGGATCTGGTTGCGGCGGGGATCGTCATTCATACGGATGAATTGTGGAAGACGTATGAAATGGGGACCGAGCAGGTGCACGCGCTGCACGGGATCAACATGGAGATCCATAAGGGCGAGTATGTGGCCATTATGGGGCCCTCCGGTTCTGGAAAATCCACTTTGATGAATTTGATTGGATGTCTCGATACGCCATCGAAGGGGCTTTATTATTTGGCGGGGCGTTTGGTGAGCGAGTTGGACGATGACGAGCTGGCTTACATCCGGAATAAGGAAATTGGATTTGTGTTTCAGACTTTTAATTTGTTGCCGCGTGCGACTTCATTGCACAACGTTGAGCTGCCTTTGATTTATAACGGTACGCCTGCCGAGGAACGGCTGGTGCGCGCCACCAAAGCGCTCGAGCAAGTGGATCTGATCAATCGTGCGCATCACCGTCCGAACGAGCTTTCCGGCGGGCAACGGCAGCGCGTGGCGATTGCGCGAGCGCTGGTGAATCAGCCTTCGATTTTGCTGGCGGATGAGCCGACTGGAAATTTGGATTCGCAGACGGGCGAGGAAATTATGAATTTATTTGCGCGTCTGCACGAGCAGGGCAATACCATTATTTTGGTGACGCACGAGCCGGACATCGCCGCGCATGCGCACCGGGTGATTCGCTTGCGCGACGGAAAAGTCGAAAAAGACGAGAAAACGCGGTAGAGTTCCCCCCGGAAATCGCATCCCCAACAATCTCGCGGAGGTATTCATGGCCAAGAGGGTAATTCTCGGCGGTCTTGTCGGCGCTGTGGTTGTGTTCATCGTGAGCTCGCTGTGGCACACCGTTTTGGGGCTGGGTGAAATCGGGATTAAGGGTTTGCCGAATGAGGATGCAGTGATGACGGCGATGCGGGCTTCGATCACGCAGCCGGGATTTTATATTTTTCCTATGCCGAATATGACGCCGGGCCGCTCGAAGGAGCAGAAGAACGCGGATAATGCGGCGTATGCTTCGAAATACCGCCAGGGGCCGAACGGGATTTTGATTTATTCGCCTGGTGGTGAGGATTTTAATTTTGGGAAGGCGCTGCTGAATCAGTTTCTTTTTAATGTGGTCGCGGCGCTCATTCTCGCGTGGATTTTGGCGATTGGGGCTGGCGGGACTTCGTTTGGCGGGCGCGCTTTGACTGTGTTGTTGGCGAGTATTTTTGCCGGAGTGGTGTACGTGCTGCCTTATTGGAATTGGTACAACTTCCCGTTGGCTTATATCCTGGGGGATATTTCCGGCTGGGTGGTGTCGTGGGGGATTGGTGGATTGGCGATGGCGAAGATTGTGAAGGCGTGATTTTGGAGGACGAACGGGTAGGTTGCGGGAACTAACACCCAAAGCTACACCGGGCGGCAGGTGAACCTCCGCCCCTACGGACAGGCGGATTTTACTTCGCGAAGAGATTGCGGAGTAGGAAGAGAACGTTGGCTGGGCGCTCTGCTAGGCGGCGCATGTACCAGGGAAACCAGTGGGTGCCATAGGCGATTAGGACGATTGAGCGATGGCCTTCGGCGGCCAGGCGTTGTTGTTCGGCGCGTTGGATACCGTAGAGCATTTGGAATTCCAGTTTTTCTTTTGGGAATTGATTGGCGTGGGCGAACGCGGTGATGCGTTGGATTAGATTGCGGTCGTGCGTGGCGATTGCGGCGCGGATTCCTTCGAAGCGGGCGTCCTGGCCTAATAGCGTCTGGGCTAGCTTGTAATAATTTTCGTCTACCTCGCTTTTTTTCGGGAAGGCTACTTCGGCGGGCTCGTTATAGGCTCCCTTTACTAAGCGGATTGCCCCTCCCAGCGGTAACAGACTTCTCAGATCGCTTTCGGTGCGACGTAGATAAGCTTGGATGCAGACGCCTACGTTGGCTTTTGCGCGGCGGGCGCGTGTATAAATCGCCAGCGTGCGATCTAAGTAGGGGCTTTGCTCCATGTCGATCCAGACGGTTTTTTCTGGCGGGGATTGGGCGATTAGTTTTTCTAGATTGGAGTAGCAGAAGTTGTTGTCAAGATCGAGGCCCAGGTGCGTCGGTTTTACTGAGATTTCTGCGTTTAGATTGCGGGCGGTAATTGTTTGTAGAACTTGGCAATAGTGATCGGTTTCCGCAGCGGCTTCTTTGCGGTCGGTTACGTTTTCGCCTAGGGCGGTTAGGACCGCGCCAATATTCTGTGTGGCTAGCTGTTGCACCGCGGCGAAGGCGTCCTCTACATTTTCGCCGGGCATGAATCGGGAGACGTTGCGGCGGACGAATTTGTAGTGAGGGGCTTGCTCGCGTAGCCAGTGATTTTGTGAAGCGGCGAGAAGCGCGCTGCGCATTATGCTCATCGGACGGCGTACCTCAAGCTCACTTCGATGAGAAGGCTTTGATCAGGCGGTAGTAGAAATCTACGCCTTCGTAGAAGGAATTTACTGGGATGCGTTCGTCGCGGCCGTGAGAGCGGTCGTCGTTAATGTCGATGAAGACGCCGGCTAGGCCGTAGGAGGCGTAGCCTGCGCTGCGGGTGATGGAACTGTCGCTGGCGCCGGAATCCATTACTGGAACTACCGGAACGCCGGGCCACATTTCTGCGGTTACTTTTTCTACTGCGCCCATTACGTCGGGGCGCAGCGTGGCTGGGGGATTGGCAGTGCTGCCTGCGCCGTTGCTGATTACCGGGGTGATGGCGATATCCGAATCGTTCACTATTTTTACTAGCGTCTCACGGATTTCATCGGGCGAGTGGCCTGGGAGGATGCGGCAATTTATGTTGGCAGTGGCGCTTGCTGGGAGCGCATTGTTGGCGTGGCCGCCGGCCAGGCGCGTGGGCACGCACGTGGTGTGCATGCGGGCGTTGTAATAGGGAGTTTTCGCCAGGCGATCGATCGCAGCCGAATCGGCGGGGACTTTGATTATGGCTTTCATGTCGGCGCCGGTATCGCCGCCCATTAGATCGGCCATGCGTGCGAAATAGGCGCGGGTTACATCATTCAGCTCGAAGGGGAATTGAAATTGTTGCAGGCGGGTCAGGCCATCCGCTAGCTGATAAATGGCGTTGTCGGGAGTGGGGAGCGAGCTGTGGCCGCCTTTGTTGGTTACTTTGAGTTCGAAATCTTGATAGAGCTTTTCACTGGCTTGGATTCCTACCAGGGATTTTTTTCCCTTATCCATTTCGAAATTGCCGGCGTCGGGATTGATTACGAAGTCGGCGTCGATTAGCTCGCGGCGATTTTTTAGCAGCCAGACTACGCCGTTGTCGGAGCCGGCTTCCTCATCGGCGGTCAGGGCCAGAATTAGATCGCGATCGGGGCGGTAGCCTTCTTTTTTCAGGCGGATGAAATCGGTGATTAGAATGGCGTCGCCGTCTTTTACGTCGGCGGTGCCCCGGCCGTAGAAGTAGCCGTCCTTTTCGATGAATTGAAAGGGATCGGTGGACCAATCCTCCCGCCGGGCTTCGACCACATCGAGATGGCAGATGAAAAGAATTGGCGGGCGTGCGCCGGTGCCGTGAATGCGGACTACCAGATTCCCGTGCCGCGAATCGGGGCCGAGAATTTGGACGTCGGTGTCGTCGAAGCCGGCGCCGCGGAACCAGGCGGCCATGGCTTCCGCAGCTTTGGTGGTGCTGCCCACGGATTCGGTGGTGTTGATTTCGACGAGTTGCTTGAAGATGCTGCGGGCCATCTCGCGACTCTCAGCGTCGAGCGCGAGGCTAGAGGCGCGAGTGATCGTGGCGGAGCTGGCGGTTAGAGCTAGGGCGATGATTGCGATGGTGGACGTTGCGATGGCGGACATTACCAAGAGGATGTTGCGCGGTTTCATTTGCTTTCCTGCGTTTGTAGCACAGGCACTCTTGCCTGTGTCTGCGGATTGAATTCAAGTCGCCGCCCGAGATTAGCAGACGAGCGGCGCAGAGGCGAGAGGTGAAGATGTCGGCAATCTTAAAGATACAGCCGCGCGTTGGCTTCGCTGATCGACATCTGCGGTGAGACATGGGGGAATTTGGTGAGTTGATGGACAAGCAGGCCTTTTGGTCCATAGAAATTTGAGTCGAACAGGTTTATCTGGAGCGCCGAGCAATAGGACTCAAGCATTTCAGGCGTGAACCGGTCGGCAATTTTTCTTTGAGCGTACTTCTCGGGTTGTTCGTACGGCTGTACTTCTCCTTCCGCATCGAACATCCACTTCCCTCCATCGTTCATCGCGGAGACGTGACGGACCCGGTTCAGCCAGTCTGTTTCTTTCGGCCCGCTAAGCGTGAATGCAACCGCGCCGTAGACGCGAAGAGCTTCTCGCTCGCTTTCGAGTCGGCTGCGATCCGGGACACAAGATATCTCCAAGCCAAAAGTCTCCAGGGTTTTGCAAAGGTGTGATACGACACTCGTTACATCGCCGGTTCTTAGGCCGTTGCTAAAGATAGCGGTCCACAGAGATTTCGTTTCCAAGATGAGATAGCGATTCTGCGGGGACTGCAAAGGCTCGAGCCTTCTAAAGGCGCACCGTAGCTCTTCGTTGACTGTGGTTGTCTCGAAGTCGATCGCGAGCTTTTTCCACCTTGAAACGAAAGCCTCTGAGTACACCGGAAGCGCGGCTTTTACGAATCCCCACGAAAATGTGACGGGCGCAAATTCGTTGTTGAGCAGAGCTTTCATCGGCGTTTTTCAAATTCGCATCATAGCACCAGGTGTGTTGGCTGAGATGTGACCTGCAGTCGCGTCCTGGGCTTAGCCGCACAAAGACGCCGGCAGGCTGCCTGCGCCACGGAAAGGTGCGGTGCTATATTTGTGGCGAAGGAGATTGGTTATGCGAACTATGGCGATTGAATTGGTGGTGAATGGGACTCGGCGGGCTATTGCTTCGGTGGGGGAGGCTTCGCTGCTTTCGGTTTTGCGGGATGAGATTGAGTTGACTGGGGCGAAATACGGTTGCGGGGAGGGGCAGTGCGGGGCTTGTACTGTCTTGATTGATGGGGTGCCGCGGCGATCTTGCATTACCAAGGTTTGGAGCGTGGCTGGGAAGGCGATCACTACCATTGAGGGAATTGAACGCGATGGGCGGCTGCATCCTTTGCAGGAGGCCTTTTTGATGGAGGATGCTTTGCAGTGTGGGTATTGCACTTCGGGGATGATTGTTTCTGGTGTGGGGTTTTTGAGAACGAACCCTCATCCTTCGGATGCTGAGATTCTGGAATTTATGGAGGGGAATATTTGCCGGTGCGGGACTTATCCACGGATTTTGGCGGCGATTCGGCGAGCGGCGGCGGGAACGAGTGCGGGTACGGGAGATTCGCGATGAGGCGCGTGCTGGGAGTTGAATTAACACACGATGCCGCGCTGACGCGCGCCGCTCCGACGGCGAGTGCAGAAACTGTTGCGGCTGAGATGGAATTGGAACGGTATGAGTTGCGCGAGGAAGCCGTTCATCATTTTGAATTGCAGCGGCGGGATTTTTTTAAGGCGCTTGGAGGAGGCGTGGCGATTTTAGTTGCTGCGGGGCGGCCGATAGCTGCGGCTGTGGTGGCGCAGGAGTCTGGCGGGCGCCGGCGCCGGGGCGATGAGGAATTGCCGGAGAATATTGGGGCTTGGTTGCATGTGGGCGAGGATGGCGGCGTGACTGTTTTCACCGGGAAAGTGGAGATTGGGCAGAACATTCGGACTTCGCTGGCGCAGGCTGTGGCTGAAGAATTGCGCGTTCCAGTTGCTTCGATTCGCATGACTATGGGCGATACGGCGCATGTTCCTTTTGACATGGGGACATTTGGCAGTCGTTCCACTCCTACTATGGGATTGCGGCTTCGGCGGGCGGCGGCTACGGCTAAGGATGTGTTGATCGATTTGGCGGCTAAGAAATGGGGCGTGGGCCGCGACGGATTGCTGGCGGAGGATTCGCGCGTGCGCGATCCGCGATCGGGGCGCACGGCAACCTACGCGGAATTGGCGGCGGGGCAGCAATTTACGGAGACCATTCCGGAAGAAGATCCTTTGATTGCGCCGGCGAAGTGGACCGTTGCGGGGAAATCGATCGCGAAAGTTGAAGGGCGCGATTTTGTTACCGGGGCGCATCGCTACGCTTCGGATATGGCGCTGCCGGGAATGATGTACGCGAAAATTGTGAGACCGTCGGCGTTTGGCGCGAGTTTGGTTTCTGTGGACGCGAAAGATGCCAGGGCGATGGACGGCGTGACGTGCGTCACCGATGGCGATTTTATCGGCGTGGCCGCGCCTTCGGAATACTTAGCGGCGCAGGCGGCGAAGAAAATTCATGTGGAGTGGAAAAGTTCGCCGCAGCCATCGAGCGATGGAATTTTCGAATACCTCAAGACGCATCGCGGCAAGGGACAGGATTACGACGAACCCAAGCCGCACATTCTTGGCTCGATGGAAACGGGATTGGCGGCTGCGGAAGTGAAATTACAGCAGACCTATACAGCGGCGTACATCGCGCACACGCCGCTTGAGCCGCGAGCTGCTGTGGCGGAATGGAAAGATGGCGCGCTGACGGTTTGGACCGGGACGCAGCGGCCCTTTGCGGTGCGCGATGCGTTGGCTGAGACGTTTCATATTCCCTCGGATCGCGTGCGCGTGCTAGTGCCGGACATGGGCTCCGGTTATGGCGGGAAACATACGCCGGAGTGCGCGATTGAAGCGGCGCGTTTGGCAAAGGTGGCGGGCAAACCAGTGAAATTGGTGTGGACGCGCGAGGAGGAATTCACCTGGGCTTATTTCCGGCCCGCCGCGTTGATCGAAATCTCCAGCGGAGTTTCGCAAGATGGCCGCATTACCGCTTGGGAATTTCATAATTACAATTCGGGGACGTCGGGGATGGAGACGCCTTACGACATCGCCAATCAGCACATTGAATTTCACGGATCGGATTCGCCTCTGCGGCAAGGCTCGTATCGCGGCCTGGCGGCTACCGCGAATCATTTCGCGCGCGAGGCGCACATGGATGAATTGGCGCGAGCGGTGAACATGGACGGGCTCGAATTTCGGCGGCGGAATTTGAAGGATGCGCGGTTGTTGGCGGTGCTTGAGGCGGCGGCTAAGGCGTTCGGTTGGAGTCAGCGGAAGAAAGAGGACGGGCGGGGATTTGGGATTGCTTGCGGCGTGGAGAAGGGCGGTTATTTAGCTACTTGCGCTGAAGTGAGTGTCGATCGTGATAGTGGCTCGATGAAAGTGGAGCGATTGGTTAGCGCGTTTGAGTGTGGGGCGATTGTGAATCCGGAGCATCTACGCAATCAGGTGGAAGGGGCGATGGTGATGGGATTGGGCGGTGCGCTTTTTGAGGCGATTACGTTTGCGGATGGGCGGATTACCAATCCGCATTTTGCGCAGTATCGCGTGCCGCGATTCGGAGATGTTCCAAAAATTGAGTCGGTGCTGCTGGACCGCAAGGACCTGCCTTCGGCGGGAGCCGGGGAAACGCCGATCGTAGGAGTAGCGCCCGCGATCGGCAACGCTATTTTTGATGCGACGGGTGTGAGTTTGCGCGCGATGCCTTTGGTGCCGAAGGGATTGAAGGCGCAAACAGCCTAGGTGCCCGGCGGTCGTGTTTTTTAACGGCCGACAAAACCCAAACCTAGATCGTGCCGGGGTGAACCCCGTTCGCTACATCGCTGCGCGAATTTTGAAGATGGCCTTATCTTTCGGAGCGGCGTTATCGGGGACGACGAATAGTCCGCGGCCGAAGCAATTGCGTATCCGCCAGACCGTCACCTTTTGCCAATCCGCCGAACCGGCCTGAATCTCGATCGTGCCGCCATCGTGCTGCAAGAGAAAATCCTTCAACCGCGGCTGATCCGGTTTGTCCCGTTGATGAAAAAGAATGAGAACGATGCCGCGCTCTTTATCCACGTGACGTTCCATCACGCGGCAAGCGATTGGTCCAACTTGGTGCGTTGGCACGGCGGCCTGCTGAGGTGGCTGTCCGTCGCTCGCGGCAGGAGCGCCGATCGCCAGGAGGAAGAATAACAGCGGACGAGCAATGAATCGTGACAATCGGTGCATTGGCGCGCCTCG
>CAWHSG010000001.1:1042500-2445568 GCA_963831955.1 uncultured Acidobacteriota bacterium
GCTTCGCGTCTATTCCCACAGACTGAGCGCCCTATTCGGACTCGCTTTCGCTACGGCTCGCTTTCGCTTAACCTTGCCTGTGAGAATAACTAGCCGGCTCATTAAGCAAGAGGCACGCCGTCAGGCATTGTATCGGCCGAAGCCAATACCATAGCCCTCCGACTGCTTGTAAGCATACGGTTTCAGGTTCTATTTCACTCCCCTCGCAGGGGTGCTTTTCACCTTTCCCTCACGGTACTAGTTCACTATCGGTCGCCAACGAGTATTTAGCCTTGGAGAGTGGTCTCCCCGGATTCCCACGGGATTTCACGTGTCCCGTAGTACTCAGGATACCGCTTCGAGTCCGGTAAGCTTTCGGCTACATGGCTTTCACATTCTGTGGCCCCGCTTTCCAGCAGGTTCACCTAGCCTCCGGATTGGTAACTCTACTCACGCGGTCCTACAACCCCCCAGTGCAAGCACTGAGGTTTGGGCTGTTCCGATTTCGCTCGCCGCTACTATCGGAATCTCGTTTGATTTATTTTCCACCAGGTACTGAGATGGTTCACTTCCCTGGGTTGACTCGCACCCGCCTATGTATTCAGCAGGCCGTTATCGAGGTTCACTCGATAGGGTTTCCCCATTCGGACATCCCCGGATCAAAGCCTATTTGCGGCTCCCCGAGGCTTATCGCAGCTTGTCACGTCCTTCGTCGTCTGTTGGCGCCAAGGCATCCACCGTACGCCCTTAGTAGCTTGACCATAAAACTTACCCAACACGTCTCAATCCCTCGCGGGACCAAGAGCCTGAGTTGCCGGCGACGAACGCTCTTGCAAAGCTTCGTCGTCTTCAGCTCAGTACTGCGCGTCAAGGCAAGCTCGCCTTTCCACAATACGCTACTCGAGCAAATTATGCGGTTTACTCCCTCTACTCCACGCGACGAAACATCCGCCTGCAGAGCAGAAGGTGTAAATTGCCAGCTTCCTTCAGTTGTCAAAGAACCAAGTTGCCGTCGATATTGCCCGGAACTTCTCCGCGCCTGGCGGAGCGTGCAATCGGTTTGGAGCCGACCTCACGGGAAATAAAAAACCCGGCGTCGAGCGCCGGGTGAGTCCGTCCAATCCCGAATTACAGCCGTCGGGTGACGGAATCGCGCGAAGCTCGACTGTTTTCTACCCAGTATTCGTAACCGACCTCACCTCATTGAAGATAAGGAAGATTGCGGGCCGCCAGCAGAGCAATAGCCATGCAGAAGCCCCCCTGACAATCCCGAAGTATAACAGTTTCTTCATAATCGTCAAGTTTGAAACGAAGTTTTTTTGAGGGGCAGCCCGTGGAATTCAGAGGGAGCTGAGGATAACCGTAGCGCCGGCTGCCAGCCGGCGTTTTTGTGCGGCGCGGGGAGGGTCGCGCCATTATCTGATCTCAGCGAAGGAGAATCCCAAGTCAATCGAACCTCGGGCTTTGCTTCAAATTTTTGCCGCGGCGCCTGCTCCATGGTTCGCGAGCTGCGGCTGACGGTCGTTTCTCATCCCCCCGCTAAGCAACAGAATCCCAAGCCCGCACCCCAGCATCTCGAGCGCAAGAAGCGCAAACACGCTAGCGTCGAACCCGGCAGTCCAACCACCGGGCGCGACCATGAAAATATTGTTTGCCGATGCATGAAGGAAATGTTCGTAAAGATCGGCGCCTAATGCAGCCAAAAAGAAAATCACCGAGACCAACCCGGAGAATTTATCCCTGACCCTCCATAGAACAATGGAGACAGCCAGATGCCCGGCCGATATAAACGTGATGGCCAGCCAGCTCACCTTGTTGTTTGGCGCCGCAAGGACATTTGCTGCGAGGAATAGATGCCAGACCGCAATGAACCAGTGCCCGGCAACAACGAACAGAGCGAACCGCCGCAATTTCGTCATAGGCCGCGTACCTCGTCTTCCAAAGTATATCGCTGTTCGCGCGCAGCGTCCGTAGGGTCCGGCTTAAGCCAGCCGCATCAATTATCTCAAGCAATCCTCTGCGCCTAGACTATAATCGCCGCCGCATGTCACTCCCGGTTGGCACTAAACTCGGTCCGTACGAAATTCAATCGCTGCTCGGCGCTGGCGGCATGGGCGAAGTTTATCGTGCGCGCGATACGCGGCTGCAACGCGACGTGGCCATCAAGATCTTGCCCAGTTCATTAGCGCCGGATCAGGATCGCCTGCGGCGCTTCGAACTCGAAGCGCGGGCTGTCGCGGCGCTCAATCATCCCAATCTTCTCACGGTGTTTGACGTTGGCGCGGCGCAACTCCCTAACGCCGCCGCGAAATCCGGCACGCCCGACGCAGCAGCCGAATCGCCCTACATCGTCTCCGAGCTGCTCGAAGGTACGACGCTGCGCCAGCTACTCGCCGCAGGAGCGATGCGCGAGCGCAAAGCCGTCGATTACGCCATTCAAATCGCGCGCGGCCTGGCAGCAGCGCACGAACGCGGCATCGTTCATCGCGACCTCAAGCCCGACAACATTTTCATCACTGACGACGGCCGCGTAAAAATCCTGGATTTCGGCCTGGCCAAACTCAGTGAAGCCGCCACCAAAGACGCCGACGCAACTCTCGATCACCCCGCCACGCAAGCCGGCGTAGTTCTCGGCACGGTCGGTTATATGTCGCCCGAGCAGGTCCGCGGGCAAGCCGCCGACGCCCGCAGCGACATCTTTAGCTTCGGCGCCGTCCTCTACGAAATGCTCGGCGGCAAGCGCGCCTTCCACGGCCAAAGCGCCGCCGACGTGATGAGCGCCATCCTAAAAGAAGAGCCGCCGGAACTCAGCGCCACCAATCACGAAATTGCCCCAGCCCTCGATCACATCGTCCATCACTGCATGGAGAAGAATCCGCAGCAGCGTTTCGCCTCCGCCGGCGATATCGCTTTTCAACTCGCCGAACTCAGCGGCATGCGTTCCTCAACGACGCTGGCCTCCGCCGCTGCCGCCGCAAACGCATCCCAAGCCGAAGCCGCCACGCCACGGAAGCGCCGTTTGCTCTTCGCCGCTGCAGGAACCGCAGCCCTAACCGTCGTCGCAGCCGCGAGCTGGTTCCTCGCCCGCGCCACCGCTCGCACCGAGCCGCCCAATTTCCTTCAAGTCAGCTTTCAGCAAGGCTCCGTGGATTCCGCGCGATTCTTGCCCGATGGACAAAGCTTCGTCAGCGCGTCGCGCTGGGGCACTGATATAGACATGTCGCTTTACACCGGTCGCTTCGATAGCCAGGGCTTGCGTCCGCTCGGCGTGAAGGCTGACGCGATTGCTTCTGTATCCGAAAGTGGCGAGATACTCATCCTCCAGAACCAGCATCGCGTAGGGCCGGGATATGCCCTGGTTGGGACGCTGGCCAGAGCGCCGCTCGGTGGCGGCGCGCCACGCGCGGTGCTCGATAACGTGCAATATGCAGATTGGGCGCCGGGCGGTAAAGATTTCTTGATCGTTCGATTCATGCCCGAAACCCACTCGTATCGGCTGGAATATCCAGTGGGAAAAGTGGTGCTAGAAACTACCGGGTGGTTCAGCGATCCGCGCTTCTCGCGCGACGGCAAAACGATCGCCTTTCTCGACCATCCGATTTTCGGCGACGATCAGGGCTCGGTGGCGATCGTCGATCTTGAGGGCCACAAGAAAATACTCAGTGGCAGCTACGGCTCGGCGCAAGGGGTGGCCTGGTCACCCAAGGGCGATGAGATCTGGTTCGCGGCCGCGGCAAACGGAGTGGCGCGTTCGCTCTACGCCACCACTTTGCGCGGGCGCGTGCGGCCTCTTCTCACCGGGCCCGGAGACCTGACCATTCAGGATATGCTGCCAAATGGGCGCGCGCTCGTTCGCGGCATGAATGAACGCATCATCGTGATGGTAACCACGCCCGAATTTCCGCAGCCGCGCGATTTTACCGCCATGGATTGGGCTTACGGCGCGCGCTTCTCCTCCGACAGCAAACAGATTCTAATTGGCGATCAGCACAGCGGCCCGATGTACGGAACATTTCTTCGCAATCTCGATGGCTCACCCGCCGTGCGTCTCGGCGATGGCGACCCTATGGATCTTTCAGCCGACGGCAAATGGGCCATTGCCCGTCTGCCCGTGTCGCCCGATCAAATTCTGTTGCTGCCGACGGGAGCCGGCGAGCCTCGCCAGCTCACCCATACAAACGTCACTCACCTGGACGCCCGCTGGCTTCCCGATGGCCGCATCGTCGCTGACGGCAACGAACCCGGCCACCGCGAGCGCACCTTCCTGGTGGATCTGAAAGGCAATGAATCGCCACTTACGCCTGAGGGTGTGAGGGCGTTAGCTGCATCGCCGGATGGAAAGCGGCTACTGGTCTTCAACGCGGACGCCTCTGAGTACCAGATGTTTTCGATGGATGGCGGAGCAGTGCAGAAGGTCACGCAGCTCCAGCAGGGCGACCATCCGTTTGATTTCACTGCCGACGGCGTGGGAGTCTTCGTGCGCCGGCAAGGAACGAATCGCGAAGTCGAAATCTGGCGCGTGGAACTGGCCAGCGGCAAACGAACGCTGCTGCGGACGATTACTCCCGGCGAAGTTCCGGCGATAACAAGCGGCGCTCGGTGCCATCGTCTCGCCGGATGGCAAGAGCTACGCAATGACTTACGTCCGCGAACTTTCTACCGAATTCGTGGTGGATGGCCTAAAGTAGCGCCGGCGTCCCTGCCGGCATCCGGCGACGAATCATCTAGCGACATCCGCAATCAACGACGGACTCAGATCTAAAACCGCTGAGCGGAGCGCCGTTTTCTTGCTGCCAGCCGGCGTTCTTTCGCGCCGCAAGCAAACTGTCGCTACAAGCACCTACTTATTGTGCTTGAAGTATTCCACCTGCCGCAGCCGCTTCTGCGCCTCTTCCTTAGTCTTGTAAGGCCCGCCCAGGTTTTTCTTGCCGCTTTCGGAGACAACTTGGTAGCCGCCTTTTACTTTTTTGATCATTGCGAGCCTCCTCCGTAACTTTCGAAATTGTGATGACTGAAATCGGGCGCAGGTTTCACGGGGTTCGTTTTGTGCCGCTGGAAATGAAGAAAAAGCCGGAGGCGGAATTCCGCCTCCGGCTTTTTTGGTCTGATGGTTCTTTAGTTGGGGAGGAGGACGGTGTCGATTACCTGGATTACGCCGTTGGATTGATTTACGTTGGCGATCGTCAGATTGGCGACGTCGCCTTTTTCGTCCTTGATGGTGATGTTGTCGTCGCCGTTCATCATGAACGTCAGCGTGCCGCCGCTGACCGTCTTCAGCGTGGCTTGGCCGTGGCCTGCGCGGATTTGCTTCTTCAGCGCCGCTGTGGAGATGCGGCCTGGGACTACGTGATAGGTCAGCACCTTCACCAGCGTGTCGTGATTTTCCGGCTTTAGCAGCATGTCAACGGTGCCGGCTGGGAGCTTGGCAAAAGCCTCGTTCGTCGGCGCGAAGACAGTGAACGGGCCGGGGCCTTTCAGCGTGTCCACGAGGCCTGCGGCCTTTACCGCGGCCACCAGCGTGGTGTGATCGGCTGAATTTACGGCGTTGTCGATGATGTCTTTCGTCGGATACATAGCCTGGCCACCCACCATAACTGTGTCTTTTTGAGCGAAGGCGGCTGCTGGCACGAGTAAAGCGAAAGCTAGAAGCAGATTTGCGATTAACTTTTTCATTTTCTCTTTCTCCCTTTTTGATTGATCTGGGATTTTGTTTCCCGTGGTAAGTACGGGGACGAGGCGGCGGTGGATTGTTTTTACGGGGAAATTTATTTTGGGGATTTCTTGATTTGCGACATCCGAATTGCGCTCGGTCAGCGTACATCGGTGCGCGATTTGCGAATGTTGGGGAGATCGAGATCGTCCGAACACTGGCAGGAGTGCCGGTGCTACCAAGGCATGGTAGTTTAGCGGCTTGATTTTGGGGGAGATTATGGAATGCGTTTTGATCACTGGCGGGACTGAGGGATTGGGAAAGGCTTCGGCGCTTTTGCTGGCGGCGGAGGGTTATCGCGTGTTCGCCGGCGGACGGAATGTCGCAAAGCGTGCGGCACTGGATGCCGAGGCTAAGGCGAAGAATTTGCCGCTGCAGTCGCTGGAGATGGATGTTACCGACGATGCTTCGGTGGACCGGGCGGTCGGGACAATTCACGAAGCAGCCGGGCCAGTGGACATTCTTATCAACAATGCCGGGATCGCGTTTCGCTGCGGTGATTGAGGAGATCACCATCGAGGATTTCCGGCGTCAATTTGAAACTAATTTCTTTCGGCGTGGTGCGCGTTACGCAGCGAGTGTTGCCATCAATGCGCGAGCGACGGCGCGGGCGCATCATCAATATGAGTTCGGTGGCGGGGAAAGATGTCTTCGCCCGTGTTGGGGCCTTATAGCAGCTCGAAATTTGCCGTGGAATCTATGAGCGATGCTCTGCGGATCGAATTGCTGCCTTTTCGCGTGCACGTGATTTTGATCGAGCCTGGATATATTCCCAGCGATATGGAGCGGGCGGCGGGCGAGCTTTCTTCGAAATATGTTCTGGGCGCGCAGAAGAGTGCTTATGGGCCGGTTTATGCGGGGTTCCAGCGCGGCTGGGGAGAACTAACAAAGGGCGCGAAGTATACGCCGGCGGATTGCGCGCGCGTGATTCTGGGGGCGATCCGCGACGACCTCGCCGCGCGCGCGTTACCCAGTGACGCGCGAAGCCAAGATCGTGACTTTTCTGAGGCGAGTGCTGACCGACCGTGCTTTGGATCGCATGATGACGAAGACATATCACATACCGCGCGCAGAAAATTGACGATAGGTGCCGCGGTTTGTAGGGGAGGGTGCTTTAGACCCTCCCGCCTTTCGGCCCTCTTTGATTTTCGTCTTCGTCCCTAGATATGTCAATTGAGAAAGACGTGCTTGATGAGCGGAATTGGTTGGATTCCGCTACGGCATCGTGACACCGGGGCCGAAAAGCGGGAGGGCTTCTCCAAAATACTGGCGGACAGGAAAGCACCCTCCCCTACTGGAACGATGTTGTAGTAGGATGCCCCACCAGCGACGCTTTTTCCGACCTATAGAGCTACACCGGAAATGAGGAGGTCTGATGTTTTGCTCTAAGTGTGGCGCTAATTTTCCTGAGGGGATGGCTTCCTGTCCGGCTTGCGGGCAGCCGGCTGGAGGTGTGGCCGTCGCGCAGCGGCCGGTGCATTACGCGGGATTTTGGCTGCGGTTCGTGGCGTATTTGATTGATGCGGTGCTGATTTGGATCGTGGCGTTGCCCATTTATTTGATCCTCGGAGCGGCCTTCGGGCTGAGTATGTCGTCAATCGCGCGGGATCCGAATGGTGAAATGCTGGGCTCGACGCTTGGTCCGCTGTTTCTTTTCGAAGGGTGCCTGCTATTGGGCCTATGGCTTTATTTCGCGATTATGGAGAGCTCGGCCTGGCAGGGGACGGTTGGGAAGAAAGTGCTGGGCCTGCGCGTTACGGATCTGAACGGCAACCGGATTTCGTTTGGGCGGGCGACCGGGCGATTTTTCGCGAAGCTGGTTTCCAATTTTACTTTGTTGATCGGTTACATTATGGCGGGTTTTACGGCGAAGAAGCAGGCGCTGCACGACATGATCGCCGGATGTTTGGTGACGAAGAGCGTCTAATCGAGGATTGAGCGATGGCCGTGGGGCTCGGTTTGCGAGGTGATTGATGTTTTGTTCGAAATGCGGGGCGACGGTTGCTGAGGGGGCTGCGTTCTGTCCGGCTTGCGGGCAGACGGTTGGCGGAGTGGCTGTCCCGGCTTATGCGGCGGCTGCGCGGCCCTTGGTGGTTTACGCAGGATTCTGGCTGCGATTTGTGGCCTGGATTATCGATCGCATTTTGTTGGGCGTGGTGACGAGACTCGTGCTGTTTCCGATCTTTGGTTTCTCGGCCCTGCGGATGATGTTGCGAGGGCATCTGAATCCCGAGGATCTGGCGCCGTTGGTTGGGGGCATGGTTCGTTTGTTCGCCGTTGGATTAGTGCTCGACTGGCTTTACTACGCGTTGATGGAGAGTTCGGTGTGGCAGGCTACTCTGGGAAAGAAGACGCTGGGTTTGCGCGTGACCGATTTGCAGGGTAATCGCATTTCATTTGGGCGCGCTTCGGGGCGATTTTTCGCGCGGATTATTTCTGGATTGACGCTCTTGATCGGTTACGTCATGGCGGGATTCACGGAGAAGAAGCAGGCGCTGCACGATATCATTGCCGGCTGCCTGGTGATACGGCAGGAATAGTGGATCGCCGGAAGCGGCGCGCGTTGTGGTGCATTGAGGAGAGGCTCATGTTTTGCTCGCGTTGCGGAACTTCATTGGTGGAAGGCACTACCTTCTGCACGAATTGTGGAGCGCCACAGGGAAGCGCGGTGCCGGTGGCTGCGGTGAACGCGCCCGTTGGTTCCGGTTCACGATGGGCGCACCGGTAGCGGCTTATCCGCCGGGCGGAGCGATTGCGCCGCCGATCGGCGCGGTGCCAATGAACTACGTGCCGATGGTGCCTTACGCCGGATTTTGGCTGCGTGCGGTGGCTTATTTGCTGGATGCTTTGATCGTGAGCATTGTCGCGCTGCCGGTGATTATTGGTCTGGCGGTGGTTACGGGATTGAGCGCGGCGGTGGGGGCGTTGGGGTCGAACGGGTCGAACGCGGAAAATGATCCAGCAGCAATATTTGCTACTGCTGGATTTTTCATGTTTTTGTGCTTATTGATTGTGATCATGCTTGGCGGATTGTGGCTTTACTACGCGCTGCTCGAGAGTTCGGCTTGGCAAGGGACCGTGGGGAAAAAGGTGCTGGGATTGATTGTTACGGATTTGGATGGCCGGCGAGTCAGTTTTGCGCGCGCCACCGGGCGATTTTTTTCGAGATTGATCACCGGCCTCGTGCCTCTAATGATCGGATATATTTTGGCTGGGATTACGGCGAAGAAGCAGGCCCTGCATGACATGATTGCGGGGACTTTGGTTTTGCGGAAAAATTAGTTGGCTTCAGTTGCGGTTCTGCTTGAGAAGCGACCCTTCATTCTTACGAGGTCTTGGTTTTACATCACCGCCGAGTTGATATTCTAAAGTCGGCGCGATCGCGCGCCGAAAGGAGCCGGACAGGGACGCCAGCGGTAAGTTTAGACGCCCCAGCCGTAGCGCTCGGCGTGTTGCGTGGATTCGGCCATTTCGGCGCGGATGCATTCGGTCATTTTTGTGCAGCCTACCACCTGGCTGCCTGGCTCCGCGATTTCGTTGGTGCGATAGCCTTGCTCGAGGACGTGATCTACCGCGGCTTCGATCCAGTCGGCTTCGGCGGTCAGGTCCGAACGATTCGCGAAGCATCATCGCGGCGCAAAGGATTGTTCCCAGCGGGCTGGCTACGTCTTTGCCTGCCAGCGTTGGGGCTGAGCCGTGGATGGGCTCGTAGAGCG
The DNA here is from genome assembly GCA_963831955.1 of uncultured Acidobacteriota bacterium. GTDB lineage: Bacteria > Acidobacteriota > Terriglobia > Acidiferrales > UBA7541 > Palsa-147. The sequence continues at coordinate 1,051,906 of CAWHSG010000001.1, forward strand.
CGCCTTTTGCGGTGCGGCTGCGGCTCATGGACGGAATCAAACCGATCGAGCCTGCGAGCGCGGCGGCTTCGTCGCTCAAAATATCGCCGAAGAGATTGGCGGTGACGATCACGTCGAATTGCGCGGGATTCAGGACGATTTGCATCGCGGCGTTGTCCACGTACAGGTGATCGAGTTCGATATTCGGATAATCTTTCGCCACGCGCGTGACGGTTTCGCGCCAAAGGACCGACGTCGCCAGCACATTGGCTTTGTCCACGCTGGTGACGCGCTTGCGGCGCGCCTGCGCTCGCTCGAAAGCGTAACGGGCTACGCGCTCGATTTCGGTTTCGGAATACTGAGCTACGTCGCGGGCGCTTTCGATGCCGTTGTCGCGGCGGCGTTCGTGCGCGCCGAAATAAATATCGCCGGCGAGCTCGCGCACGATTTCGAAATTAACCCCGCGGGCGCGCTCGGGCCGCAGCGGAGAAATTCCAATCAGAGATTCGCGGACGCGGATCGGCCGGAGATTGATGTAGAGATCGAGGCCGCCCCGCAATGCCAGCAGACCGCTTTCCGGGCGCTTGCCGAGAGGCTGTTTGTCCCACTTGGGGCCGCCTACCGCGCCGAGCAGAATTGCATCTGCCGCTTTGCAGCCCGCAAGCGTGTCTGCTGGTAACGGGTCGCCGTGAGTGTCAATGGCGTTGCCGCCGAACGGGATATTCGATTAGTTCGAAGTTGTGGCCAAAGGCTGCGGCGCAGTCGCTGAGGATTTTTGTGGCTGCGCGGGTTACTTCTGGTCCGATCCCGTCGCCGGGTAGCACTGCGATTGTTTTATGAAGGGTGCCCATTTTCGTTTTCCTGGCCTAAGTGCGTTTAAAACTGGGGCCGAAAAGATGGCCGAAAACCGGGCGGGGCTTAAAACCAAGGCCCGCCTCTACAAAGTCAACACCGTACACCGACCGCGTCCGCGATTTAGTTTGTGGTCGCTGCGCTTATCTTCTGATCGTTTGCGTCGGAAATATTTCCGCGGCGAACTTGGTGGACGATGGTCAGCAAGTCGCGATCGGTTACCTGCTTTTCCGCGTCGGCCAGAGCCATGGCTGCGCTGTAGCACAGGCGAAGCTCGTCGTCGTTGGTCATGAAGCCCAGCTCCAGCAGATGGGCGCGGAGAGCGTTGCGGCCGGAATGTTTACCGAGTACCAGGCGGCGCGCTGGCACGCCCACCGACTGCGGCGAAATTATTTCGTAAGTCATCGGATTTTTCAGGATGCCGTCCTGATGAATTCCGGCTTCGTGTGCGAAGGCGTTCGCGCCCACCACTGCTTTATTGGGAGCCACGGAGACGCCTGTGATTTCGCTGAGCAGCCGGCTGGTGGCGTAAATGTCTTTTAGGCTGATGTTAGTAGTCACGTCGAATGCGGCGCGCCGCACTTGCAGAGCCACCGCGATTTCTTCGAGAGAAGCATTTCCGGCGCGCTCGCCGATACCGTTGATGGTGCACTCGACTTGGCGAGCCCCCGCGGCTATAGCCGCCAGCGAATTCGCTACCGCCAGACCCAAGATCATTGTGGCAGTGGGCGCTTAGGACGATGCCTGGAAAACGCTCGACTCGCTTGGCAATGGACCGGAACATCGCGCCGTATTCTTCCGGAGTGCTGTAGCCCACGGTGTCCGGGATGTTCAGGATTGTCGCGCCGGCTTCTGCGGCGGCTTCGAAGACTTGGCCTAGATATTCGAGATCGCTGCGGCTGGCGTCTTCGGCGGAGAATTCCACTTCTTCAGTTTGTGCGCGGCCGTAGCGCACCATTTCGCCGATTTGGGCCAGGGCGGCTTCGCGGGTCATGCGCAGCTTGTATTTCAGGTGCAGGTCCGAAGTGGCCAGAAAAATATGCAAGCGCGGATGAGCGGCCGGCTCAAGCGCGCGCAGCGCAGCGTCGATATCCAGGCGGAAGGCCCGAGCCAGCGCTGCTACGCGGCAGGATTTCAGCTCGGTCGCTACGGCGCGCACGCCTTGCAAGTCGCCGTCCGAGGCGATTGGGAATCCGGCTTCGATGATGTCAACGCCCAGGAGTTCCAGTTGGCGGGCCAGGCGCAGCTTTTCATCGCGATTCATTGAAAAGCCGGGCGATTGCTCGCCGTCTCTTAGAGTGGTGTCGAAGATGTGGATGGTGTCCATATTCTTCTCCGCCATCCAGTTGACCGCTTTTGAGGCCCATGGTCAAATTTATATTCTTTTGCTTGTCTATTAGTGGAGTTTATAGAAGGATTAGGGCCAGTTCTCAGTAGGGGAGGGTCTTCAGACCCTCCCGCAGTTCGGCCCTCTTTTGCAGCTCGCGGCGTGTCGGGAGGCTGACGTGGATCTCGCAGGCTTACAGGTGTTCTTAACCGTCGCTGAAGAGAAAAGCTTTTCGCGCGCAGCTACCAAGCTTTACCGCACGCAGCCGGCTATTAGCATCGCTGTGCGGAAGCTTGAGGATTGGGTGGGGCAGCCGCTTTTTGTGCGCGGGTCGCGGACTGGCCAACTCACCGAGGCTGGACATTTGCTTCGGGAATATGCCGAGCGCATGTTGAATTTGCGCGAGGAGATTCGCAAGAGCGTTGAGGATTTGAAGAGTTTGCGGCAGGGGAAACTGGAAATTGGCGTGAATGAGAGTTCCATTCATGCGTTGTTGCCGGCGCTGGCGGTTTACCGCAAGAAATATCCGCATGTGCACGTGCGAATTCACAGGGTGTTTTCGCGCGACGTGCCCGGCGAAATTTTGAATTACCGGCTGGATTTTGGCGTGGTTACGTTCCGGCCTACCGACCCGAACCTCGCCGCTGTGGAGTTTTTGAAAGATGAGCTGGCGTTTGTCGTGCCGCGCGGCCACCGCCTCGCGAAAAGAAAAAGCGTCAGCGTGAAGGACCTGGGCGAGGAATCGTTCGTAGCGCACATTGTAGAGTCGCCTTACCGGATTCGCGTCGTACAACTTTTCGCGCGGCACCATGTGCCTTTGTTGATGGACGTAGAATTGCCCACCATTGAAAGCATTAAGAGATTTGTGGAGATGGGCATGGGCGTGGCCATCGTGCCGCGGATGTGCGTGCGGATGGAATTGCAGCGCGGGACATTAGTGGAATTGAAGATCAAGCAGCTTCATTTGCCCCGGCATCTGTTTTTGTTGTACCGGCGGGACCGCGCGATTTCCCACGCGGCTCGTGCGTTTATGAGGTTGTTGCGGGTTTCGTAGGGCCCGCTTTTTATTCGAATTCGTCTAGCGTGGCAGCGATTCTTTTCAGGCCTTCTTCCAGGATTGCCGGCTCCATGCCGTAGCCCATTCGGAAATGGTCTGGTTGGTCGAAGAAGCGGCCAGGGACGACCGAGGTCTCGTATTTGTCCCGCAGGATTTGGCAGAAGACGTCGGCGCGGCCGCTAATTAGTTGCGGGAAAATTATCGTGCCTGACTCGGGAGGCACTGCGACCAGGTCGTAGCGCGATTCGAGAAAGCTCTTTAGGCGGGCGCGATTTTTTTCCAGGCGGCCCTTTGCTTCGGCGGCGATTTCCGGGAGACGCTCGAGCGCGATCACGCTTAGGAGTTCGGCAGCGTGGGCCGGGACTACCCCGAAAAGATCGTTGAGCTTCCACATGCGTTCGGCGAGTTGCGGCGCGGCTAGAATCCAGCCGGAGCGCAGGCCAGAGAGTCCGTAGGCTTTCGTCAGGCTGCTGGTGATTACGAAATTTGGGCCGAGGTGAAAAGCGGAGCGAGCGTTCGGGTCGTAGCAGGCTTCGAGATACACTTCATCCACTAGAACCACTGCGCGATGGCTGGCCGCGATTTCTCCCACAAGGCGCAGAACGGAATCCGGAATGCGCACGCCGCTGGGATTGTGAAGATTGGTGATTACGATTACTCGCGTCCGCGGCGTGATCGCCCGCTCGATTACGCGGGGATCGAGTTGAAATCCGGCGTCGAAGGGACGGGGGAAGCGCGAAATCTTTGCGCCGAGATATTCCGGAGTGGTGACGAGCAGTTCGTAGGCCGGCTGCTCGATCATTACTTCATCGCCGGGCTCGATTAGCGCGGCCAGGGCTAGATGATTGGCCATTGATGTGCCCGTAGCGGCTACTACATTTTCTGGATCCACTCCGCACTTTGCCGCCAAGGCTTCCTGCAGCGGTTGATAGCCATAGCCCCCGGGGCCGGTGATTTCGAGATCGTCTATGGTGACGCCCAAGCGCGAGAGAGGCAAACTGGGCATGCCGCTCACGGCTAGATTGAAGCGCGCGCCGCTGCGCAGCTTCGCCCATTCCATGTAGGGAGATCGGATTTCGCGCCGCTGGGTCAACTGTGGCTCACGCCTGTTGGATTTTCTTTCTCCGCCAATTCCAGAAAAAATAGACGGGCACACCGGCAGCAAGGATAGCCATTCCGATAAGCGTGTTGCCAGGATATTTCTCGATGGTGTTTGCGGCCACCAGCCACGACATAGCGATGAAGATTACGGTGGTGAACGGATGGCCGGGCATTCGGAAGCTCGGGACGCCGTTTTCTGGATTTGCAGGGGCGGGATCGCGGGCGTCGCGGCGGCGGAAGATGAAGATGCAGGTCGCGGTAAGGCCGAAGAAAAGAAAATCCATGGAGACCACGTAATTCAGGATCTGCTCGTATTTTCCTGAGAGCGCGATGATTATTGCGCAGATGGCTTGCAGCAGAATCGCCACCACGGGCACGTGATGGCGCGCATCGAGCCAGGCTACAGAGCGAAAGAATAGTCCGTCGCGCGCCATCGCGAAATAAACGCGCGGCGCGGTAAGCACGGACTGGCTGAGAAAGCCAAGAGTGGAAATGGTGATGGCGATTGCCAACAGACGAGTGCCGGTCTCGCCAAATGCGCGGCTCACTACTTCGGTGGCGGGCGTGGTGTTTGCGGCGAGACCGGCTGGGCCGAGGACTCGGACGCAGGCGAAATTTACGCCGAGATATAGAAATATGACGCCGATTACGCCGCAGATCAGCGCGCGCGGCAGATTTCTGCGCGGGTCGCGGACTTCGGCAGCAATAAAGTTGGTCGTTTGCCAGCCGCCGTAAGCAAAGAAGACGGGAATGAGTGCGGCGCCCATTGCAGCTAGCAGATTGAAAGATGGCGGGCGATCGAGTATGGGGCGCAGAGTTGTGCCGGATGGATCGGCGGGAGCGTAGGCCACGCCCACGACTACCAGCGCAGCGATCGCGGCGATTTTCATCAGCATCAAAATGCTTTGCACGGTGCTTCCGGCGCGCACGCCCAGGCAATTGATGATTGCGAGTCCGGCGAGCGCGAGTGCGGCGATCCAGCTTTCTGAAATTGTGATCGGTGCCATGGTGCGCAGATATTTTGCAAACGTTACCGCGACCGCGGCCATTCCGCCGGTTTGGATTACGAGGAGCAGAACCCAGCCGTACAGAAACGCGATTGCCGGATGATAGGCCTCGCGCAGATAGGCATATTGGCCGCCAGCGCTGGGCATGCGAGCGGCTAGTTCGGCATAGACCAGCGCGCCCAGCAGAGCCACGATTCCGCCAATGGCCCACGCGCCGAGAATCAGCGCCGGCGTGTGGACGTGTCGCGCCACCACGTACGGATTGATGAAAATTCCCGAGCCGATTATGCCGCCCATCACGATCATGGTGGCGTCGAATAAATTCAGGCGGGCGAGTAGTTGGCGCGGGGAGCTCATTGGTTGTGCGTCGGATCGCGGGTAGTGTCCTAAGTTGATCTCGCTTACAGTTTAGTAGAAGGAACTCCGTATTCATCGCGGCGGAGCCGCGCCGTCACGGTGGCAGCCCCCGAATTTATTCGGGGGAGGAGCGCTTTAGCGCTCCGATAATGCGTCGCATATCACCACGCGCTTTAGCGCTGGGCACTTCTTAGCCACCCCGTCACGGCTTCCGAGAGTGACTTTGGCTTTCGATCTCGAAATTAGGCCTCGACCGGATCGCGTTTGCGGTGTGACTTTATCATCGGAGTTCTTATACTCAGCTATGCGACTCGCGATACTTTTTACTCTCTCTGCTGTATCCACTTTTGCGCAGCAACCTCTCAATCGACAGATTCGTGCCATTGCTGCTGACGCGCTCGGCAAGGTATCGGTGGCCTGTTCGTTGCCTGGCTCGGCGCTGAGTTGCGACCTCAATTCGCACGCGCATCCTCCCATGCAGTCCGTCTTCAAACTGCCGCTCGTGCTGACGGTGCTGCGTCAGATCGAGCAAGGCAAGTTTTCGCTGGATCAGCCGGTGCGCTTCCGTCCGGAGGATCGAATCTTGCCGCACGTCTATAGCCCGCTACAGGATAAATATCCTGGCGCCGGAGTTGATATGCCGTTGCGCGAACTTCTGCGATTGACGGTTTCGCTGAGCGACAATGTGGCGGCGGATATTTTGTTGCGGCTTGCCGGCGGCGCGAAAGTGGTGGACACGTATATCGCCGGGCTGGGAGTTCGCGGCTTCCATCTTCGGGATAGCGAAGCCGTTCTTCATCATGACCGGCCGGCCCAATATCGAAACTGGTTCGAGCCCGCAGGCGCTGTGCAATTGCTTCGGAGGATTAGCGACAATTCGCCGCTCACGTCAGAGCATACGCAATTGCTTATAGGCTGGATGACGCCCGCAGATCCGACCAAGCGCCTCGAGGGCGACATGCCTGCTGGAACGCGGGTTGCGCACAAGTCGGGTAGTTCTGACGTGGTTGGTGGAGTGGCGGCCGCGACGAATGATATTGGATTGATTCCATTGCCGGACGGGCGGCGAATTGCAATTGCGGTGTTTGTGACGGATTCGACGGCGGATGAGGAGACGCGAGAGCGAGTGATCGCGCGCATTGCTCGAGCGGCCTATGACGCGAACCTGCAAAGGTAGGAGTCTTGCTGCTCGCGAACTGCACGATCGTCATTAGCGGCGAATATCCCCTGACCGAGCGCCGCTACGACTGACAAATCAACGGCGAAAACCCAAAGCTACACCGGGCCGGTGGTGAACCCCGGCCCCTACGACAGCTCAGTGGAGTCTTGCGCTGATAACGATTCTTTGCTGGCACGAGATTACTTATCGGCGAGTCCTATGGCGTGTGTGCTTGCAGGGGCGGCGGAACGGGGATTAACTGATTTTAGGTAGTTGCTTTTGATCGGAGGTTGGCATGAAGAGTTTAGTGGGACTGTTAGTTGTGGCGGTGATTTGTATTTTGGGGTATGTGCTGATTTTGAAGAAGACTTCGCCTACCGGGGGCGGAACGCCGCGGCAGACTATTGATGTAGCTGGAGTGAAGAATGATTTGATTGCAATTGCGCAGGCGGAGCGGAGTTATCAGGCTGAGCATGGGACTTATGCGCCGCTAGCGGATTTGGTTTCTAGCGGGGCCTTGGTGGTCGCTAAGACGGGGCGGGACGGTTATACCTACGATGTGGATTCATCCGCCGCGAGTTTTCGGGTGACGGCTCACTGTGCCGCGACACCGGAGCAGCCGTGCACGAGCTATTTTGTTGATTCTTCGATGGAGGTGCAGGTTGCGCCTTAGCCCGGGGGCGGTCCGCTCGATTACTTCGGACGCTTTTGGTCGGCTACCGTTACTCCCGCTTCAGCGTAGTCTGTTGGCGGCAAGTCCACAAACGTAACCTGAATGTTTTCCTTTTTTGCGTTGCCTTCCTTGATCAACGTCTCCGTAATTTGTTCGGCGATGCGGCGCTTTTGATCCGGATTGCGGCCGGCTACCCAGGTGATTTGGATGTAGGGCATTTTTCCTCCGGGGGGAAGTGTACCGCCGAGCGAATTTAGGTTGTGCGCGGAGTTGGGTTTGGTAGCTTTGTGCCACAGTGGGCGCAGTTTTGCCATACGACTTCAACCGGTTGGCCGCAGTGGGGGCACGTGGGCTTCACCGAGGTGCCGCAGTTTGGGCAGAAGGCGAATTTTGCCATCACCTTGGTGCTGCAATGCGGACAGGTTGTGGGCAGCTTATCGCGCAGGATGAAATAAAGGATTATGCCGATGGCGTCGGGGATTAAGATGGCCAGCAGCGTCCACATCACGTAGCGCATGCCGCGCTGTTTGGCGTCGCCGTAAACGAAGCCGACCAGCATCACGTAAACGAAAACCAGCGCGCCGCAGAGTATCGGCAAGATCACCTTTCGCTGCGGTTGGCAGCAGGGCTTCGCTGGGCTTCGGCGGAAGATGGGCTGAGGCACAGTGATTAGCACGAACATGCCGATGGCCAGCAGCACCGCCAGGATTTTTGCCGTGCGCGGGATGATTGCGATGCGTTCGTTCCAGGTGCTCATGTTGTTTCCCTTTCGCGCCGGTTGTGCCAGGCGAGGACGATGGCGGCCGCACCTGCGGCCAGCCAGCCCAGCCCGGTGAATCCGGCGAAGGCGTACCAGGATTGCGGCAGGCGCGTAGAGACCCACGTCTGGATGCCGCCGCTGAGTAAGCGCACGATTGGCCAACTGACTACGACTAATGTCCAGGCGAATCCGATTAGCAGCATCAACACTTTGCGATTGGAGCGCTGCTCGGTTTCTTCGGCCATGCTGAGTTCGGCGCGGGCGCGGGCACGCTCGACCAGCATCGGCGACGGTTGCGGCGTTGGAAGACGGCGCAGGCCGCGGGCCAGCAATTGGAAGCTGTCGAGTTCAGCGGCGCAGACGGAGCACGTGCGCACATGAGCGGAGACGCGCTCTTCGGACTTTGCGTCGAGCGCTCCCGAAGCGGCTAGCGCCAATAGATCGCGGATTTGATCGCAGTTGCTCATAGCCAGCGTTCCCCGGGATAACGCGCTTCCAGATTTTGCCGCAGCGATTCGAGCCCTCGGCGCAGGCGCGTTTTTACCGTCGAGAGTGGTGCGTCGAGGACTACCGCAATATCTTCCAATTTCATTTCTTCTTCGAAACGCAGGCTTAGCACTTCACGGTATATCACGGGTAGCTCGACTACACATTCAGTTAGCCGCGAGCCTTTTTCGCGGTCGATCATTCCTTCGAGGGCTGGGCGCTCGCTCGACGGAAGACGATCGGCTGGCGTTGCGCCTTGCGGATCGTGGGCCGGCGGCTCGTCGAGGCTTTCGGGACGACGCCGGCGCAGATGATCGATGGCCAGGTGTCGGGCCAGGGTAAAAAGCCAGGCGTCGAAATTGCGGTTGGGATCGTATTTTCTGATTTGCTCAGCCACGCGAATCCAGGTCGCTTGGAATAAATCGTCAGCGTCGGCGGAATCGCGGACCAGGCGCAATAGATAACGATAGAGACGATTCTGATAGCGGGCCAGCAAGACGGAGAGCGCGTCGAGGTCGCCTCGACGCAGCTGGCTGACTTCGGCTTCGAGCCCCACCCGAGCCTCCCCGGCGAATGTTGCGGCGGCTATCATATAAGTTATACGAATGGGCCTGCTGAAAAGACGCAGTAGTGATTTGCATATGCGAATTTGTTCGCTTAGAAATTGAATTTAACCTTTGTTTTGTTGGAGTTACGGCGATTTCTAATCGTCACTGTATCGATTAGAAAGCAACGGAAGCTGAATCGGATGGTTTCGCAGTGGAACAGTACCAACGTCGAGATGCGGCGTTGACGAAGATTCGCGCATGAAATGGATTGGTAGTGTCGCGGAGGAAAGCAAAAACGCCGGCAGGCTGCCTGAGCTACGCGGGTTCGGCGCTGTCGCTTGTGTTAGAATTCTTGTCTCGTGATACCTGTCCTTCAGCATCTTCTTGAGCTGCAGACTGTGGATGTTCGGCTTGCGGATGTGCGCGGGCGTCTTGCGGCTATTCCCAAAAAACTTGGCGAGGTGGATGCTCGCGTCGCTGCGGCGCGCTTTGAGTTGGAGACTTCCAAGGCTGCTCATTTAACGGCTTTGAAGGACCGCAAGAGATACGAATTGGACGTGGAGCAGTGGAAGGAGAAGGGGCGAAAATACCGGGATCAGGCTTACCAGGTTAAGTCGAACGACGCCTTCAAAACTTTGCAGCACGAGGCGGCCAATGCGGATGCGGAAGCTGCTAGCGCTGAGGACCGTCTGCTCGAGCAGATGGTCGCCGGCGAGGAATACGATAAGCGCATTAAGGCTTCGGAGAAAGTTTTGAAGGAAGTGGAGGAAGTTGCGAAGGGCGAGCGGGCCAAGATTGAAGCCGAACGCGTCGTTGCGGAGAAAGATCGCGTCGCGCTGGAAGCGGAACGGGCTATCGCGATTGCGGCTGTGCCGGAGGATTTGCTCGATCATTATCATCGCATTGCGCGAAAGCATGGCGGAACGGCGCTGGCTGAAGTTCGCGAGGAAAAATGCGGGACTTGCGGGATGCGCGTGCGGCCGCATGTGTTTCAGGAAATGCGCCGGGTTGGGAACGAGCAGATTTATCATTGCGAAACTTGCACGCGGATTTTGTATTACATCGAGCCGCCGGCGCCGCCTGCGCCTCCAGCGGAACCTGTTGCTGCCGCGCCGCCTGAGCAGCCGATCGATGGGTAGCGGGATTTGAGAGAATGCGCGACGGGAGTTTGTGGCGCGACCTTGCATGAAGAGGCCCGGCAGATGACCGGGCCCTACGTAAACCAACTTCCGTTATGAAACGTGAACGTAGTACGCCTCCACCTCGTAGCGCGCAGCTTTTTGGAGCGCCTGCACCTTATTCGCCCGCGGGCGTTTACATTGCGCATGTGGATGGGGCTTCGCGCGGAAATCCTGGGCCGGCTTCTTATGCTGTGATTATCGAGGGGCCTGCCGGTGCAGAAAGTTTTGGCGATGGGAAAATATTTGGGCCGCGAGACGAATAATGTGGCGGAATATTATGCGCTGATTACCGCGCTGGATTACGCTTCGGCGAATAAGATTTCGCGGCTTGCGCGTATTGAGTGATTCGGAGTTGTTGGTGCGGCAGATGCAGGGGCGTTACAAAGTGAAGAGCGCGGATTTGCGGCCGCTTTATGAGCGGGCCGTAGCGATGTCGCGTTCGCTTGATTATTTTGCGGTGGAGCATATTCCCCGTGAGAAAAATCGCGAGGCGGACAAGTTGGCGAATGAGGCTTTGGATCGGACGGGGCGGAGTTCGAGCGATGGCGGGGCGGCGGCGAAAAATTTGGCCGCGAAACCGGTTCGCGTTCGGGCGCATTACGTTAAGGGCGTTTTGGTGCCGCTCGAGCCTTTGGAACTGGAGGAGGGTGCGGAAGTTTTGTTGGACGTGCGCACGCCCCCGCGTTGACATTTGGCTCGTCCGGATTTTTCGTTTGCGGCGCGATCGTGCATGAAGAGGCTCGGCTAAAGCGCCTGCGTGATGATTGCACTGATTTGTCAGGGCATGACTTCAGTCGTGCCGCAAATGCCGCAAAATCAGTCCGGCTTTAGCCGCTGAGGTTCTGTTATTAGATTCCACGAGTCTGAAGCGCGCCCTACGAAAGCAAGAAACGGCTTACTGCTTCAGGAAATAGGTGCGGTAGAGGGTGTCTCTTTGGGCTGGGATGTAGCCTGCGTCGGTAATGATTCTGCGTAGTTCGGTTTCGTTGGTGCGGTTGCGGACTCCTGCTGCATACACCACATTTTCTTCGATTAGGATGCTGCCTACATCATCTGCGCCGAATTGCAGGCCTAGTTGGCAAATTTTAATTCCGGGAGTCAGCCAGCTGGATTGAATGTGGTCTATGTTGTCGAGGTACATGCGGCTGATCGCCAGGGTTTTCAGATAATCTACTGCTGTGGCTTCTGGGACTTTCTTTCCTAGCGGCGTATTTTCCGGCGCGAAAATCCAGGGGATGAAAGCTGTGAAGCCGCCGGTTTCTTCCTGCAGGCGGCGGACTCGCTCGAAATGATTTACGCGATGTTGATAATTTTCACCGCAGCCGAACATCATAGTGGCAGTGGTGCGCAGGCCCAGCGAGTGAGCGGAGCGATGGACTTCCTCCCATTCGTTCGACGTGCATTTCAGGCGTGAGATGCGCGCACGTATTTCGTCGTCCAGGATTTCGGCGCCGCCTCCGGGAATGGATTCGAGCCCGGCATCGCGCAGGCGAGCGATGGTGTCGCGAATGCTCAGCGCGGAAATTTCTGCTATGCAGATAATTTCCGGGGCGGAGAAACAGTGCAGATGGACGCGCGGATATTTTTGCTTCAGCGAGCTGAGCAGATTTTCGTAGTACTCGAGCTTTAGATCGGGATTCAGGCCGCCTTGCAGCAGGACTCCGGTGCCGCCTAGCTCCAGCATTTCGTCGATCTTGTGGCAGATTTGCTCGAAGGTGAGGATGTAGCCTTCTTTTGAGCCCATGGGGCGATAGAAAGCGCAGAAGGAACAGTATTCGGTGCAGAAATTTGTGTAATTGATGTTGCGATCAATTTGATAGGTGGCTACGCGCGGGTCGGTTTTTTTTCGGCGGACTTCGTTGGCGGCCATGCCGATGCCCACGATGTCGTCGGAGTTGAAGAGATCGAGCGCTTCTTGTTGTGACAAACCCATGGTCGTTTGTGCCCGGATTTACCGGGCTGCTCCTGCGCGGCTTTCGCGCAAATCCTCTGCGCCCGCGAGATCGAGGCGCTTCGCCGCCGGAATCAGGCCCAACGCGGCAGCTTTTTTGTAATAGAGTTCCAGGCCTTCCAGATTTTCCGCGTCTAGCGAGAAATCTATATTGTCGGTCAGATATTTTTCTAAATCCTTCTCGGGTAGATCTAGTTCTTCTTCGGCGCCGTCGGCTATATCGGCTATGTGCGCCAGGCCGAATTCTTTCGAGGCTTGGAAATCGGCGATTACTTCTGGGGTGATGACTTCGCGGCGACCGGCCCAAATCGCCAGGACGCATGGCTTGCCGGTCAGTTCCTGCCATTCGTAGGCTACATCATAAGTGAAAATCGAATCGTAGCCTGGGACGGGCATATCCTTTGGATCGCCTTGGCAGCAGGATTTGCCGCTGGGGGCTTTGCCGGCGAGTTGATCCATTTTTACGGAGATGCGCAAAGCGGGATCGCCGATTACCAGGGCGGCGTCGGCAGTTTCCAGCATTTGCGGCGCGTCGGGGGCGGCTTCTACGAATTCAGGATTGATGCCCCACTTTTCTGCGGCCAGAATGCGGACCAGGGCCGCTGAGCTTCGGGAGCTGGTATCGAGGGCGATGCGCTTGGCCATTTCGATCGGCTTTTTTGCCAGCACCAGAATGCTGCGGACGGGTTGCTTTGCGGCTACGGCCATTCCGGGCAGAACTACCAGATTATCTATGCGTTGATATTCGATGGCCGGGATTATGGCTATGTCGGCTTCTTTGCGGCGCAGGGCTTCGGCGCATTGCGATGGCAGGGTGAACGATAGATCGTAACGGCCGGCGAGCGGGCCGTTGGTAAAGCCCCAGACCAGTGGGGCGGTGTTCAGATATTCGACGATGGAGATGCGCAGCTTGGGCAATGGGTCCTCGGTTCTTTGGGGACGAGTAAATTCTAGCATAGTGGGGGCGCGGAGCGAGTTTGGGCCGGGGGCTTCTCGGATTTCAGCGCGGTTGGATTGGGTGGATCGGTTCCAATGGTGCGCGATTGCCTGGTTTGATTCGAAGGCGTAAGATTTGCGGGCTGTGGCGGACACTTCTCCTATTGTTGGGCGGGCTATCTCCCATTATGAGGTCGTCGAGAAGCTTGGCGGCGGGGGGATGGGTGTAGTTTACAAGGCCAAGGATACGCGGCTTGGCCGTAGCGTGGCGCTGAAATTCCTTCCTGATGACATTTCGCAAGACGCGCAGGCGATCGAGCGATTCCGGCGGGAGGCTCGGGCTGCTTCTGCGTTGAATCATCCGAATATTTGCACTATTTATGATGTTGGGGATTTCGAGGGGCGGCCGTTTATTGCCATGGAACTGCTTGAGGGGCAGACGCTCAAGCATCGCATTAGCGGACGGCCGATTGAGATTGCCGAGCTTTTGGAAATTGGGATTCAGATTGCGAATGGGTTGGATGCGGCGCATGCGAAGGGGATCGTGCATCGCGATATTAAGCCGGCGAATATTTTTTTGGTGGAGCGCGGGCAGGCCAAGATTCTGGATTTTGGATTGGCGAAATTGGCGCCTTCTTTGCGGCCTGGAGCTGAATCGGCGCGGGCGACTTCGATGCCTACACAGGCGAATGTGCTGAACCCGGAGCAACTGACTAGTCCCGGCAGTTCGATGGGGACCGTTGCTTACATGTCGCCGGAGCAGGCGCGGGGCGAAGAGTTGGACGCGCGGTCAGATTTATTTTCGCTGGGCGTAGTGCTTTACGAGATGGCTACCGGCGCGGTGCCGTTTTCTGGGACGACCTCCGCGCTGGTTTTCGACGGGATTCTACATTCGTCGCCGGCTCCTGCTAAGGAACGCAATGCGCGGCTGCCGGTAGCTTTTGACGCGATTCTTGCGAAAGCGCTGGAGAAAGATGCCGATCTGCGTTGCCAGACGGCTGCTGAATTTCGGGCTGATTTGAAGCGGTTGAAGCGGGACATTGAAGCGAGCCGGCGGCCTACTTCGGCAGTGGCTGCCGAGAAGGGCGATTCGGGATCTGCGGCGCATGCTGCTGCAGCGAAGCAGAAGTCGGTGGCGGTGCTGTACTTTGAAAATCAGAGCGGCGCGAAGGAAGACGAATATTTCCGCGATGGGATTACCGAAGATATCGTCACCGAGCTTTCGAAGATTGCGCAACTCGAGATTTTCCCGCGCTCGGAGATGATTCCATTCCGCGATAAATCGGTTACGGCGCAACAGGTGGGGCAACAGCTCGGGGCTTCTTATGTTCTCGAGGGCTCGATCCGGCGGGCGGGGAATCGCGTGCGGATCACGGCGCAGCTTGTGGAGGCTTCCACTCGTCATTCGGTTTGGGCCGAGCGGTACGACCGGCAACTGGAGGACGTGTTTGCGATTCAGGAGGAGATTGCGCGCAGCATCGCGCAGGCGTTACGGATTACGCTGACGCCACAGGAAGAAAAAACCATTGCGCGCAAGCCTACCGAAAATTCGCAGGCTTACGATTTTTATTTGCGCGGACGGAGCTACGCGCATCGCGAAAATATGGACTACGGCCTGCAAATGTTCGAGCAGGCCATCCAGCTCGATCCGAATTTTGCGCTGGCGCATGCTGGCATCGCGAATTTGTGCGGGCTGATCTACGAGTTGCGCGAGCAAAACTCGAAATGGATTGAACGCGGGCTGGCCGCCTGCGATCGTGCGACGGCGCTGGCGCCCGATTTGCCCGAGGTGCTCGTGGCGCGGGCGCGTCTAGCTTACGCGCAGAAGAAATACGACGAATCCGCGCTGCTGGCGCAACGCGCGATCGAGCGCAAGCCAGATTGCGAAGGATCGTGGAATATTCTTGGGCGGGCGTATTTTGCGTCCGGGCGTCCCGAGATGGCTGCGGCGCTTGTGGAGCGGGCCATCGAAGCGAATGGCGACGATTACAACACTTTCGTTCCCTATGCCGCCGCAATGGAGAAGCTGGGCCGGAAAAAGGAAACGGAGCAACTCCGCGATCGCATGACCAAGGTGCTGCGCCAACAGCTCGAAGTAGTTCCGGAGGACGTGCGCGCGCGGATTCTGCTCTCCGGCAACCTGGCGTGGTCTGGCGAAGCGGATGAGGCGGTGCGGCACTTACAGACGGCTGTGGCGCTGCGGCCTGGCGATCCGAACACGCTTTACAATGCGGCTTGCACTTACGGAGTGCTTGGGCGAAAGGCGGAGGCGCTCGAAAGTTTTAAGAAGGCGGTTGCCGCGGGGTATGGGAATCCGAACTGGGCGGCGAAGGATGCTGATCTTGCTTGCCTCCACGACGATCCCGAATTTCAGAAGCTTGTTGGGGGAGTTTAATTTGATGGCAGCGGAGGGTACTTCAGATGCGCATGTTACTTAAAGTTTCGTTTCCTGTGGAAGCGGGAAATGCGGCGATTCGCTCGGGCACTTTGGGGTCAACGATCAAGCGGATTTTGGATGATCTGAAACCTGAAGCTGCTTACTTCGCTGAAGATAATGGCGAGCGGACTGGATACATATTTTTTGACATGAAGCAGCCTTCGGAATTGACGGCGATTGCTGAGCCGTGGTTTCTAGCCTTCAACGCGCGCGTCACCGTGCGCCCGGCCATGACGCTGAAAGATTTGGCGGACGGCGCAGCCGGAATCGAGCGCGCAGTGAAGGCCTACGGAAAAGGCCCCAAGGGATAAGCAGGGAAGGGTCGTCAGAGTCCGTGTGACGGACGCGGAGTTTTGTCAGGGCATGACTTTAGTCGTGCCGAAAATTCGGCTAAATGCGCACGGCTTTAGCCGCTGAGGTATTGTTTTTTCGAATTCTCACTCAGACTTTTCAGACCCTCCCTGAGTTTGGAGCCAAGCCCCAATTGCCTGCCTGCGGTCGCTGGAGTAAACTTCACCTCCCGTGTCTGACGCCTCCGCAAGCGCGCTGATTGGCCGTGCCATCTCCCACTACACCGTCCTGGAAAAATTGGGCGGCGGCGGAATGGGCGTAGTTTACAAAGCCAAGGACACGCGTCTAGGCCGCAACGTAGCCCTGAAATTCCTTCCCGACGACATTTCTCAAGACGCGCAAGCCATCGAGCGCTTCCGCCGCGAAGCCCGCGCCGCATCCTCGCTGAATCACCCGAATATTTGCACCATTTACGATATCGGCGATTTCGAAGGCCGCCCCTTCATCGCCATGGAATTGCTCGAAGGGCAGACGCTCAAGCATCGCATCTCCGGCAAGCCCGTCGCGATTTCCGAGCTCCTCGACACCGGAATTCAAATCGCCGATGGCCTGGAAGCCGCGCACGCCAAGGGCATCGTTCATCGCGACATCAAGCCCGCGAATATTTTTCTCGTCACTCGCGGCCCGGCCAAAATTTTGGATTTCGGCCTGGCGAAGCTTGCGACAAACCGCCAGCCCACGGCCGATTCTATGAGCGAAGAAGCCATGCGCACGCAGACTCATGTGGAAGGGGCCGCGTTTCTAACCAGCCCGGGCAGCTCGATGGGCACGGTCGCATACATGTCGCCGGAACAAGCCCGCGGCCAGGAATTGGACGCCCGCTCGGATTTATTTTCTCTCGGCGTGGTGCTCTACGAGATGGCCACCGGCGCCGTTCCCTTCTCGGGCTCGACTGTAGCTTTAATTTTCGACGGCATACTGCACTCCGCAGCCACGCCCGCCACGAAATTGAATTCGCGATTGCCCGCGGCGCTCGAAAATGTTTTCGGCAAGGCGCTGGAGAAGGATAGCGATCTTCGCTATCAGACGGCCGCCGAACTTCGCGCCGACTTGAAGCGCATCAAGCGCGATCTCGATTCCAGCCGCCATCCGTCGGTAGAAAAGACCGACGCGTCGAGCGCGCATCCTGCCGCCGCAGCCCCGGCGAATAAATCAGTGGCCGTGCTTTATTTCGAAAATCAAAGCGGGGCGAAGGAAGACGAATACCTGCGCGACGGAATCACGGAAGACGTAATCACCGAGCTTTCAAAAATTAAGGGACTGAACACTTTTTCGCGGCCTACCGTCCTGGCGTTTCGCGATAAGCCGGTTACGCCGGCGCAGATAGGACAGCAGCTTGGCGCGGCTTACGTGCTTACCGGCACTTTGCGGCGGTCCGGCGCGCGGCTGCGCATCAACGCGCAGCTAGTGGACACGCACACGGATTTTCCGCTGTGGTCCGAGCGCTTCGACCGCGAGATGAAAGACGTCTTCGAAGTGCAGGATGAAATGGCGCGCAAAATTGCGGAGGCTTTGCGCGTCACGCTCTCGCCGCAGGAGCTCGAGGCGCTGGCCGTCAAGCCCACGGAAAACTTGCAGGCTTACGATCTTTATCTGCGCGGGAAGAGATATGCACGGCGGCAAACCCGGCAGGACCTGGAGTTCGCGCTGCAGATGTTCGAGAACGCTGTGGCCATGGATCCGAGTTTCGCGCTGGCCTACGCCGCGTGCGCCAATGCCTGCGCGATGTTCTTCTGCAATTTCAGCCGCGATCAGGTTTGGGTGGAACGCGCGCGCGAAGCTTCCGGCCGCGCCGTGGCCTTGCGTTGGGATTTGCCTGAAGTGCAGGTGAGTCAGGCATGGGTACTTTACGCCGCGGGTTTGTATGACGAAGCCGTCCGCATGGTGAAAAAGGCCATCGAGCGCAAACGCGACTGCGAGGGCGCTTATTACCTGCTTTGCCGGGCTTTATTTGCCGCGGGCCGCCACCAGGAAGTTGTGGACGTTTCCGAGGCGGCGATCGAATCGAGTGGCGAGGACTACAACGTTTACGTGCCGATCATGAATTCTCTAGGAGCGATGGAAGTAGATGAAGCCAACATCGCGATGACCAAGCGAAGGATTGCGGCGCTCGAGAGCCATTTGAAACAGGTGCCGGAGGACGCGCGGGCGCGCATTCTGCTTGGCGGAGATTATGCGCGATTGAAACGCGTGGACGACGCGTTGCGCGAACTCAGCCTGGCAGTCACTTTGCGTGCGAACGAGGCGTCGATCCTTTACAACGCGGCCTGCCTTTACAGCAATCTCAAGAAAAAGCCTGAGGCGCTGGATGCGTTGCGCAAGGCGTGGGAATTAGGATTCAAGGATGCGGTGTGGGCGCGCCGCGATCCGGATTTGTCGTCTCTTCATGGCGAGCCGGAATTTGAGCGCTTGTATCCGGAGAAGCCTGCTTCCGGTTCCTAGTTTTCCCACGCTGCGACGCCGTTGCGGCAAATCGTAGGGACGAGGGTTTCGCCCCGCGCGACTTGGTTTTCGGTCTTCAGTATTGTCAGGGCACGACTTCAGTCGTGCCGCTGGTCTCGCAAACCGACCCGGCCTTAGCCGCTGAGGGCATGTTCTTGAGCTCGCGCCCAAATTGCGAAGTCCGGCAGTCTCACGGTCCAACGCATTTTAGAATTCGCTTGCGGTAAACTCTTTTCGTTTTGGGAGACCCCAATGACAACTGCAGTCGGATTGATCGGGCTCGGATTGATGGGCAAACCCATGGGCCGCAACTGGCTCAAGGCCGGCTTTCCTCTCACGGTCTGGAATCGCACGAAAAGCCGCGCCGATGATTTAATCGCCGCAGGCGCGAAGTGGGCCGCGAATCCGCGCGAAGTCGCCGCGGCGAGCGATGTGCTGGTTACGATTGTGAGCGATCCGCCGGCTGTCGAGGAAGTTTTCTGGGGCGCGAATGGCGCGATCGAAGGCTTGCGCCGCGGCAGCGTATTGATCGATTCGAGTACCGTTTCGCCCGACCTCGAGCGGCGCGCGGCGGCAGCGTGTGCGGAACGCGGAATTGAATTCTTGGATGCGCCGGTTACGGGCGGCACTTGGGGCGCAGAGTCCGGCGAATTGCTTTTTATGATTGGCGGGAAGCAGGCGACGCTTACTCGGGTAATGCCGGTGTTGCAGGCGGTGGGAAAGAAATTCTTTTTGTTGGGGCCGAATGGCGCTGGGCAGACGGTGAAGTTGGCGATGAATATGATTTTGGCTTTGCAGGTGGAGGCTTTTTCGGAATCGTTGGCGCTGGTTACTGGATCGGGCGTGGCGGGGGAGAAATTGGTAGAAGTTTTGCAGGCCAGCATGGCGCGCAGTGGAGTGCTGGATGTGAAGATACCGGCGATTTTGAAGGGGGAGTTTAAGGCGAGTTTTCCTTTGAAATTGATGCATAAGGATATGCGTTTGGCGCTGGAGTTGGCTAAAGAGAATGGCGTGGCTATGCCCGCCGGGGCTGCGGCTTATGGGACGTATAGTGCGGTGAAAGATTCTTCGAAGGATGATCCGGATTTTGCGGCGGTGGCGCGATTTTGGAAGAAAGCGGCTTCGGCTTAGTGGGGAGGCCGTCGGCGATTGCGGCTCTTGGCGGAATTTTTCGGTCGAAGGATGCCGGCCTGAAGAGTCTGTGTGAAGACTCGATGCCCCAGATTTAGTTTGCGTAATCGATCATGAGCTCTCAGGTTTCTTGCGCCTTCCGTGGATCAGCGCTTCGCGCGGCGCTTCTTGCTGTGCCACAGACGCGTCAGATTGTAGGCGGTGGCCGCCAGCGCCAACTCCACCGCTACCTGCGGCAGGCCGCGTCGCGCGAATGCGCGCCTCCCTCGCTGCGCTTTCAGTATTCCGATCACCGGTTCGACGATCGCTTTCCTGCGGCGGTAAATTCTCTGTCCCGCGGGATCGCGCAGCTTACGCCTCATGCGGCGATGCGCCGGATCGCTCGCTCGCGTCCGCAGCCGTCCTCCGCGATTCAACCAGCGCGCCAAATTCGAATCTGGAACGTAGGCGTCGATTTTTTTCTGCTCCAGTGCTTTCACCGTATCGATCGAGAAAAATCCGCAGTCGGCACTCACGCGTCTGGGTTTTCGGCGGCACTGCCGCCGCACCTCGGCCACCATCGGCAGCAACGCTTGGTTGTCGGTGGTCTCCTGCGTCACGCGCTGCGCCAAAATCAAATGATCTTCGCTCACCGCCAGCGTGGCCATGTAGCCCAACTTGAATCCGCCGCGCTCCTTCAAAAATCGGCTGTCCGCATCGGTGCGCGACAGCTTCTTCAAACCCGATTTCCGCAGCCGCTCGAGCCGCTCGGGAATCGCGGCCAGCTGCTCTTCCAGCCGTTCCATCACCGCCTCGCCCACATCCATTCCCGCGCCCTCATTCGGATCGTCCCGATCGCATTGCTTCTGCCAGCGGCGGATCGCTCGCCGCGTGCGCGCCCGCTGATCCCGCAACTTCTGCTCCGTGTCGATGCGATCCCGCGAAGCGTTCGCCGCGATGCGCGTCGAATCAATGGCCACATGCCCGAGCTTCCCCATTTTTGCTTTCCGCGCCACTTCCACCACTTGCGTGAACAGATCGTTCAATCCTCGCGCGTGCCGGCGGCGAAAGTCATTCAATGTCCAGTGATCCGGTGTCGCGCCGGCCGCCAAGTAGCGGAACGCCAAATCCTCGCGAAGGCGCTGCTCCAGACGCCGCGAACTGGTCACGCCCAACGCATAGGCATACAACCACACCGCCACCAGCGACTCCGGCGCGTACGCCGGCCCGCCCTCCACGCCGTACTCCTCGCGGAATGCGCTCAGGTTCAACTTCGCCAGCACCTTGCGGATGTAAAAGCACAGATGCTTTCGGCCCTAGCACATCGCGAACGCTCGGCGGCAACAAATACGCCTGGTCCGGGTGGTACTCCAAAAATTTAGCCATCGCGTCTCCTCTCCCGTGCAGTATAAGAGACGCGTCAAATCGAGTTCTCACACAGACTCTGAAGGCGCGCCGCTACGTGGGCTGGGTCCGCCGGTGATTTTGCTTGTGACTTGATCTTGCTCGTCGGATGCCGGCAGGGACGCCGGCGCTACTTACGGTTCGGCGTTTGCTGGTAGGAATGTTAGTGGCAGGTCGCGCGACGTGCGAAGACCCGCAGGAGCTGCCAGGATGATTGGAATTGCATTGACCACTACGGCGGCTGTGGCTATGTCGCCGTGAGTGCCGCCGGGAATTGTCAGCGTCAGGCGGGGTTCGCCTTCCAGTTCGATTGTGTCTGCGGAATTTTTTGCGCCCACGTACATTTTTAATTCCATTGCTATTTTTTCTTTGCCAGCGGCTTTGCCGCTGGCGATTTGATGCACGCCTGCTACCTGGCCTGCTGCTACTTCGAGAAATTCCGTTCTGAGCGAAACTTCCGCGATTACCGGCTCGATGGTTTCGGTGATTTCGTCCACGTCCAGGCCCAGGCCGTCAGCTACCATCGCTATGGATTCGGGCAGACCGTGATGCTTGATTACGCCCGCGGCTACTTGCGCGCGGAATTCTTCGGGAGTCATGCCCGCGCCGATTTTTTTCTGCAGCGGGAAGCGGCGGTGCGAGGCATCCACGATGCGCGTGGCTTTGGCGGAATCCACGCGTTGGGAGACGGCGGCCAGCGTCAGGACCAGCTTGTCCATCACGAAGCCGGGATTCACTCCCGTGCCGACTAACGCTACGCCTTCTTCTTGTGCGGTGAAGTCCAACTTTTTCGCTAGATCGGGATGCTTGCGGTATGGGTAGGCTAGCTCTTCGCAGGTCGAGACTACGCAGCAGCCGGCTTTCAGGCAGGCGGTGAGTTGATCCATTACGCTTTCTAGATAGGACGAGGTCGAGTGCACTACTGCGTCCACGTGGCCGTCCAGGATTTTTGCCGCGTCGCCGGAAATTTTTATGCCCCACGGAGCGTCTTGAGCGCCGGCGATTTCGCCTAGATCTTTGCCGATTTTTTCTGGGTCGGTGTCGATGGCGCCTACGATTTCGAGGGATTGTTTCTGGCGCATCAGGCGGGCTATCGATGCGCCTATGGGGCCGACGCCGTATTGCACAATGCGGATTTTCTTTCGCACTGCGGCTCCTGCTCGATGAAGGGGATAGCCTACGGCTTGAGTTTGGTATCTGCAATCTAATTCGTACCGGATTTTTTGGATTGTTAGAAAAATTTAATTTGCGGCGCGGGACGAACGGCGGGGCGAAAAGCGAGAAAGTCTTTCGCGAGTGTCGGTTCGCCGCGATTGCGGTTGGAAGACCCTCCACTACAACGACTACGGCTTGTGCCGCTTCGTTCCGGGCCGCATAATGCGAATTCATTTTCCGTGAACACCACTCCCAATAACATCTCTGGAAAACGCAAGGCTCTGGGCATCATCCTTCGCGTTGTTGGGACGATCCTCGTTTTGGGGCTGCTGTTTTATTTTTTGCCGGTGCGGCAGGTTGGGGCGGCGCTGCGGCTGGTGCCTTTGCGGTTGTGGATTTTGGTTACTTTGGGATATTTGGCCTGCCATGTGGTTGCTTCGTTAAAGTGGCGATTCATGGTGAACCGTGCCGGGTCTGGATTGAGTGTATTGCAGGCGGCGCATTGCTATTTTGCCGGGTTGTTTAGCGTGTTGGTGCTGCCTTCGATTGTGGGCGGGGATATCGTGCGGGCCGGGTTGGCTATGCGGATGGGGCGTAGCAAGGCTGCGGTTTTATTTGGGAGTTTTTTGGATCGGATTCTGGATTTTCTGGCGCTGGTGCTGCTTACGATTGCCGGGGCGTTTCTGGTTCCTGGGAATTTGAGCGCGGAGAGCCGGCATTTGTTTTTTATTTTGGCTGCGGTGGCTGCTGGATTGGGGATCGTAGCGGTGGTGGTGATCTTGTTTTTGCCGGCGCGGCGATTTTCGTTCCAGTGGCGGCGCCGGTTGGTGCGACTGCGGGAAGCGCAGCGGGCTATGGCTGAGCGCCCGGTGTTTATTCTGGCCGCGCTTTTGCTCGCGTTGTTGGTGCAGGGGTCGTTCATTATATTGACTGCCGCTTTGGCTCGCGCGGCTGGATTGCATTTGGCTTTTCAGGCCTGGTTGTTTGCCTGGCCCATGGCGAAGATTGCGGCGGTGGTGCCTTTGACGCAGGGCGGAATTGGCGTGCGCGAGGCGGCGCTGGTCGGATTGCTGCTTCCGTTCGGTGCGCCCGCTGCGCTTACTGTGGCTGTGGGATTTGTTTGGGAGGGCGTGATTATTGCTGGCGGCTTGATTGCAGGCTTGGGTGCTTATTTGATTGGGAAGCTGGGATTGGATGTTGGGTGAGTTGCAGCGCGCGCGACGAATGAAGAAGGCCAAACTGCGAGAGGACTTCCTCCAAAATGCTGGCGGACAGGCAAGCATTCTCTCCTAGGAAAAGATCGGCGCGCGTTTACGGCTTGGTGATATTCGAATAATCTGGGAATGGCGGGTGCTTGATTGCCGGCGGCGGATTTTTCTCCAGGTCCTTCATCAGGATTTCTACCGTTTTCTCGAGCTGGAGATCGTGGCCTTCGCGCCAGGCTTTCGGATCCAGCTCGACTTCGATGTCGGGCGGCGTTCCGTGATTTTCTACTTCCCATGTGCCTTCGGCGGTAAAGAAGGCCACGCGCGGGGCGGTCACGAGGCCGCCATCCATAAGTTGCGGATAATCGTAAATTCCAACCAGGCCGCCCCAGGTGCGCTTGCCCACGAGTTGGCCGAGGCCCACGTGGCGGAAAAGCCAAGGCAGGTAATCGCCGCCTGAGCCGGCGAATTCATTCACGATCATCGCTTCGGGTCCGAAGATGCCGCCTACGGGCGTGTTGAAATCGGCGCCTTCGCGCGTGAGCCAATGATTCCAGAGTTTGCGTTGCAGATATTCAATCACATAATCGGCTGCCGAGCCGCCGCCGTTGAAGCGTTCATCGATCACTGCGCCTTGCTTGCCCACCTGAGCGAAAAAGTAGCGATTGAAATAAGTGAAGCCGCCGCCTGCGGTGTCGGGCAGATAAACGTAGGCGAGTTTGCCGCCGCTGAGTTCGTCCACTTTGCGGCGATTGCCTTCCACCCAGTCCCGATTGCGGAGCGGGATTTCATTGTCGATGGGAACTACCGTGACTTCGCGGGATTTTGTGCCGTCGGGGTTGGGGCCAACTTTGAGGAGGAGCTGCTTGCCCGCGGTTTCCTGGAAGAAGCTGAAGATATCGTCGGTCGAGTGGAGTTCGCGGCCATTGACGGCGAGGAGATATTCGCCGGCTACGACGTTGACGCCGGGTTGCGTGAGCGGGGCGCGCAGATCGGGATTCCAATTTTCGCCGTCGTAAACGCGGGCGAAACGGTAGCGGCCGTTTTCGACGGAATAATCGGCACCGAGTAGGCCCACTTTGATTTGCTTGAACTCGGGGATGTCGCCGCCCCCAACGAACATGTGTCCAACATTCAGTTCGCCAAGCATTTGGACGAAGAGATAATTCAAATCTTCGCGGCTGGCGATGCCTGCTAGATAGGGCTCATACTTTTTCTTTAGCGCGTCAAGATTTTGGCCGTGCAGATGCGGATCGTAGAAGAAATCGCGTTCGATGCGCCAAACTTCTTCATAGATTTGCTTCCATTCGGCGTGCGGATCCACCCAAACTTCCATTCCTTCGAGATTTAACTTTCCTTCGACGGGCTTCGCGGCTGTTGCCGTGGGCGCGATGAACCAATTTTCGCCCTGCTGATAGAGATATTTCTCGCCGTTGAACGACAGCACAAAAGCTTGAACGCCTGAGACCAGCGGCTCGACCTTTTTTGTCTTGAGAATAAATTTCTCTATGTTGATGCCGGGGCCTGGGCCGCCTCCCTCTCCGTCGCCTCCGGCGTTGCCTGGCGGGTTTTCGCTGAGGAAAACTTCTCCCGTTTTTCCCGCGTCGAGGCCCACATAATTCTTCGCGGCTACGGGAAGAGCGAGGATGCGCTGGCTGACACCGTCGAAATCGATGGTGACTTTAACGGGCTCTTCGGGCTTGGATTTCTCTTTGTCGTCTTTGCTTTTATTTTTATCGGATTCGGATTCGGAATCCTTCTTCGAGTCATCTTTTTTTGCGTCGGCGTCTTTCTTTGAATCCTCGGCCTTGGCGTCGGGGCCTTTTTCTTCGTCGCTTTCCGGGGCGAGAGGAGACGGCAAATCCTTCCGCAGGACCATTATGTAAACGCTGCGGGTCACGTTATGGCCGGCGCTGGAGAGATCGAGCCAGCCGGTGGTGGGTCCGATGTTGGTGCTGGCGGTGAAGTAGAGATATTTTCCGCTTTTATCGAAGGCGGCGAATTCGGCGTCGCTTAGGCCATCGGTGATTTGCGTGGATTTGCCGGAATCAAGTGAATAGACGAAGACGGCACGCAGGTGATTCGGCAGCATTTTGGTGTAAGCGATCCACTGGCTGTCGGGCGCCCAGGCGGGATTCAGTTCGCGCCGGGGATTGTCGTAGGTGTCGGTGTCGATTTTTACGGCAGCGGTTTTTTTGTCGAGGTCCACGTACCAGAGATTGAGGCGCTTGTCGGTGAGGACGATTTTTTTGCTGTCGGGCGAAAAGGCCGGCGAATAAAAGAATGACGGCGAGTCGCTGATTTGTATCGTGCGCACATCGCCCATTCCATTTTGCGCGCGGATGCGCAGCGCGTATTCGCCGCCTTCATCGGATAAATAGGCGATGGATTTTCCATCGGGCGACCAGGCCGGATCGCGATCGGCCACTCCGGGAGAGTTGGTGAGATTGCGGATGTCTCCTTTTTCGGCCGGGGCGGTGAGGATTTCGCCGTGGGCTTCGAAGAGCGCGCGGGCGCCGCTGGGCGAGATTGCGGCGTTGGAAATGTGCTTGGCTAGATTTTCGAAATGCGGGCGCGTCTGCTCGAGATCGCTGGTGATGCGGATATCCACGCGATGTTCGGCCTTCGCCGCGAAATCGTAAATGTGCAGCGAGCCGAATCGTTCGAAAACGATGCCGCCGGGCCCGGCTGCGGCGCTGCGAATGGGCAGAACTTTCGCCGGCACGATTTCGGTTACGGCTTTGGATTTCGTGTCGTAGGCGAAAAGAGACGAGAGGCCGTTGCGATCGGAGCGAAAATAAATCGTGTCGCCGGACCACATGGGATTTGCGTCGAGAGAATCTTCGCGGGGAATGCGCTCGATGCTGGAATCGGCGAGATTGGCGATCCAGATAGCCGACGAAGTGCCGCCGCGATAGTGCGACCACGTCCCAAATGGCATCGGCAGCGGGCGATACGCTAGATGCGTGCCGTCGGGAGAGTAGGAGCCTTCGTAGGCCATCGGTAACGGAAGGGCGGTGGCGAAGCCGCCTGTTACGGGGATGGTGTAGAGGCGGGCGATAGAGCGGTCGTAGGCGTCGCGCTGCGATATGAACAGGATATTTTTGCCGTCATTGGTCCAGCCGGAGACGATGTCGGGGCCCGATTGAAATGTTACGCGCTTCGGATAGCCGCCGCTCGCAGCGACCACGTAAACATTTGTGCGGCCTTCGTATTTTCCGGAGAAAGCGATCTGCGTGCCGTCGGGCGAAAAGCTGGGATTGGATTTCGACCCGGGGCCGGAAGTAAGGCGCGTGGCTTCGCCGCCTTCGCGATTCACAGTCCAGATTTCGCCGCCGTAAACGAAGGCGATTTGAGTTTTGCTCAAGGTCGGTTGGCGCAGCAGCAGCGGCTTTTCGGATTGCGCCTGGCACAGAGTGGCGCAGAGAAGTAGTGTCGCGGCGAGAGCTAAGGCGAATTTCCTCAACGATTGTCTCCTTCGATACGCGCTTGGAGTCGGGAACGCAAAATGGTGGTTAATTGTAGCGTTAGACGGTGGGCAAGCGAAGATGTGAGCGATGGTTTTTGTCGGTTTCTGTGGGGACCGAAACTTTTTTGCGGCGCGCGGGTTTAGTCTTCACCGGCTTAACAGCCGTTATCCTCCGGACGTGGAGCGAGGAGGCTCTTTCTGCGGCCTCCTCGCGTGCTCTCGCATAGATACGGCGTCTTCGCGCCTCGGAGCAAAGACCAAAATCCAACCGCAAATAAGCGTCGCGGTAAACCCGCCTCCTCAAGAGGTTTGCGCTCCGCGTATTCGAGTTTCGGTTTTCGGAACTGCCCGCACAAGAAGTGGTGCGAACTTTAGTTCTGGGTGAAACAATTTCTCAGGCGCAGCGTTTAGATAAGTAGGAGACATCGGCCATGAATACTTCTAAATGGATACTTCTTGGAATCACTGCGGCGGGTCTGGCTTGTTTGCCTGGCTTGCAGGCGCAGCAGAATCACACCCACGGGCAGACACAGCAGCAGCAATCGGATTCGGATATGCCCGGTATGGACATGGGCGACACGCAGCATGACGCCAATCAATCGCCGCAGGCAGCGCGCGCAGCGAACGACGACATGTCTGACATGCACATGGAAATGAGCGCGCACATGCACATGACTGCGGCGCGGCCGGAGGCGCCCGGCGATGCAGCGCGCGCGGAGAAAATTGTGGAGCAGTTGCGGCCCGCGATCGAGAAATATAAGGACTATCACGTAGCGTTGAATGACGGATTCAAGATTTTCTTCCCGAATGTGCCGCAGCCTCGTTATCACTTTACGAATTACAGTTATGGGCTGTCGGCGCAGTTTTCGTTTGATCCTACGAAACCTACCTCGCTGCTATATAAAAAAGTGAACGGTGGATATGAGCTTGAGGGGGCCATGTACACGGCGCCCAAGCGATTGACCGAGGATCAATTGAACGAGCGGATTCCGCTGAGCATCGCTCATTGGCATGAGCATGTGAATCTTTGCCTACCGCCCAAGGGAGTTGGCATTGGGCAAGCTGATCTAACGCAGTTCGGGCTGCGCGGCGCAATCGCCACGCAGGATGCCTGCGACGCGGCCGGCGGGCGCTGGATGCCGATTGTATTTAATTGGATGGTGCATGTTTATCCGTACGAGACGGATCCCGCGAAGATCTGGGCGCATTAATTGCGCAGGAGCCGGCAACATCCCCGTACCGCTGGCGTCCCCGCCGGCTCTTACGGCCACAAAATTCCGTAAGGGCAACAATCACGGACGGAACACAAAGCATAACTAGGGCCATCTTTTGAGGTCGCGCGACGCCCACAATTCGAGACCTCGCTGACATTTGAGCTCGTAAGAGCCGGCAGGGACGCCAACGGTACAAATGCCAAAAAAACGCCCCGGATTTTCTCCGGGGCGTTTGCGTCTCAATTGTTCTGAAAGAATTTACGGTTACTTTTTTCCTTCCGAGAAGTTCTCAGCGATTTGATCCCAGTTCACCACATTCCACCAGGCTTCGATATATTCCGCGCGGCGATTTTGATACTTCAAGTAGTAAGCATGCTCCCAAACGTCCAAGCCCATCACTGGTTTTCCGCCAGTCATGATCGGGCTGTCCTGATTGGGCAAGGATTCCAGCGTCAGCTTGCCGTCTTTGAAGAACAGCCAGGCCCAGCCGGATCCAAAACGCGTCGTAGCGGCCTGATTGAACTTGGTTTTGAAATCTGCGAAGCTGCCAAACACCGACTTGATTGCACTGGCCAGCTCGCCTTTTGGTTCGCCGCCTCCGCCCTTCTTCATAATCGTCCAGAACATGGAGTGATTCGAGTGCCCGCCGCCGTTATTGCGGACCGCGGTGCGAATATTTTCCGGCACGCGATCGATTCGCGCGATCAATTCATCGACGGTGAACCTCTGCAGCTCGGTGTTGCCTTCGATGGCTTTGTTCAGATTGGTGACGTATGCGCCGTGATGCTTGTCGTGATGGATTTCCATCGTTTTTGCGTCGATGTAAGGCTCCAGTGCGTCGAATGCGTAGGGCAGCGGCGGCAGGACGAAGCTGGGTTCGGCTGCCGGAGTTTGACTTGTTGCTTGGCTCATTTCTTCCTCCTAAGATTACAGTTCCGCCGCATATTATACTCCGCGCCATGCCGGATAGCGCGGGCGCTGTGGAAATTCCCAGACGAATCGCCTGGGGGAGAGAGAATGCCGACGACTAGCCACACCGAGAAACATTTCATGACCGTTGCGGCCGTCCGCGACATCGTGATCGGAATGTCGGACGGGCTTACGGTTCCCTTCGCCCTCGCTGCGGGATTGACAGGCGCGGTTGCCGCAAACGCCACCGGCATTGTGGTCACCGCGGGACTCGCTGAAATCGCCGCCGGATCGATCGCCATGGGGCTCGGCGGCTATTTGGCGGCGAAGACGGATTCGGAGCATTACGAATCGGAGAAGGCTCGCGAATATCAGGAGATCGAGGAAATTCCAGACCAGGAAGAACTCGAGATCGTAAAAGTGTTCCGCGAATACGGATTGACCGACGAGCAGCTTCAGCCGGTAGTGAAAGTAATTCGCTCGAACAACGATCGCTGGGTGGATTTCATGATGCGATTCGAGCTGGGCCTCGAAGAGCCCGATCCCGCGCGCGCCGCTCGCAGCGCGGGCACCATCGCAGCGTCTTATGTCGTCGGCGGCTTAGTTCCACTCGCTCCCTATATGTTGATTCACAATGTTCACGAGGCCCTCTGGGTTTCGGTGGGAGTTACGTTAGTCGCGTTATTCGCTTTCGGAGCCTTTAAAGGGCACTTCACCGGCGTAAAGCCGTGGAAGGCTGGTTCGCAGACCGTGCTAGTCGGTGGTCTAGCCGCAGCCGTCGCCTTCGGCCTGGCGAAATTAATTAGCTGAGGAGCGGTGAGGAATTTTTGCCTTCGTAAGGGCGCTGGCTCGCTGCGCCCGCCCGTGTAACGCGTGGGAAACCGTGGGCTATCTGCCTTGGCGTAACGCAATCCGGCATTCGTCGCGCTTCATCTGCCTCGTCAATGCGTACGATGTCAACAGAGCCATCTAAGATTTAAAATTTCCTAAGCCGTTGCCTTCGCCTCACTTCTTCTCAGGCTCGCTCCCAATATCTCCGAACGGCCAAATTCCAAACCTCTTCAACATCGCGTCCTGCTTTTTCTCAATCAACATGCGCGCCGTTTTTTCCGGCGGCCACGGGCTCGCCAAACGCTCGCTACGATCAGCGATCCAGAACGCTACGAGCGCCATCACCGCGGTGTCGCGCATTAGAATATCGGGCTTGATTTTGTCGTAGGTGTCCACGCCGGAGTGATGCGTGTATTTGTACTCCGGCGAATCCTGATCGAGATTTATGCCCGGAAGTCCCGCGATTGTGAATGGGCCGGTGTCTGTGCCGAAGACGGCTTTATCGTCCACGGCAAGGTCACCGAAGCCTTGCAGATTTTTCACGAAATCTTTTGCCACGGGAATCAGGTCGGCCCGGCCTCCGAGATTTAGGCCAACGACTGGGCCCTGGCCATTGTCGAGGATTACGGCGGCCACGTGATTCGCCATCTCGGCTTGATGCATTTTCACGTAAGCGAGCGAGCCGAGCAGCCCTTGTTCTTCGCCGGTGAAGAGCACGAAGCGAATGGTGCGGCGCGGCTTGGCTCCGGATTTTACGATGGCTTCGGCGGCACCCAGAGTTGTGGTGGTGCCCATGCCGTTGTCCGTCGAGCCTTCGGCCAGATCCCAGGAATCCAGATGGCCGCCGACTACGATAATTTGTTCGGGGTGCTCGGTGCCGCGAATTTCGCCCACCACATTCGCGGAATCCACCGGGCCGGACGTGACGCGATTTTGGACGTTAATGCGGATGCGCACCGTCTTGCCGCGCGCCAGGAATCGCTCGATCTGCATCTGATCTTCCGCGGCCATGCTGACTACCGGAATGTCGAAATAAGTATCGAAGCCCAGCGCGCCGGTGTGCGTCAGGTTCATGCCTTCGGATTTCGAGCCGCCCTGGCCGCCGATTACCGCTACCGCGTGTGCTGCCTGGGCAGCTTTCAGAAACGCGCCAAACTGCCCGAACATGCTCATGCGATCGGTGGGCGCATCGCCTTTGCGGATGATGAGGATTACCTTGCCCGCCCAGTTGCCGGAATTATTTTTCATTTCATCAGCGAGCTCGTAGATGTTCACCGGGACGATGTCGGCCTCCACTCCGCCTTCTGGCGTTGAGCCCACCCAGCCGAGAGCATCAACGGTCATGCGATGATGCGCCGGCGAGAGCATTTCGGCGCTGGCGGAAATGCGCGTCCATCCCCGCGAAATCTGCCACGCCTCGGTGTGCACATTTTCGAGCCCGATCGCTTTCATTTTCTCCGTGCCCCACGCGATGGCTTGCGCCGCTGCCGGTGAGCCGGTGACGCGTCCGCCGATATCGTCGCTAAGTTCCTCGAGATATTGATAAGGCTTGCCGTCCATCATCGCTTCGCCGGCGATGGACGCCAACTTGCGGCTCAGGTCCGCGTCGAGCTGCTGTGGCGCCGCATCTTGATTCGGCGCAGTGCGCGCAGGCGCGGCGATGAAGAAAATGAGCAGCGCGGCGGACAGAGCGGCAGTGAGTCGTCGAGTCATTCTGAGATCTCCTTGATTAACGGTCTGGATGTGTGGTTCGAGCCGCGCGGTCGTAAGCGTGCTCTCGTTCGTGAAACTTAGACGAAGATGATAGGGAAAACGTTTCGCGGACGAGCCGCGCAAAGACAAAACCACATGCAAGTGTTTACGTGAGGTCCGCCGTGGTGCCCAAACCGGCGTACAAATAGCTCTCCCCGTAGGCCTTCCTCAATCGCGCGAATGCAAGCTCTCCTGTGCAATGTCCCGGGGCAATCCTTTGCACCTTCCACTTCGTCTTTAAATTTTCCACCAACGCATCAATCTCCACCACCGGCGTCGTCACCAGATGTAATTCCCCGACCGCGATCTCCGTCCTCGGATCCACCGCGCTTGCCGCTTCCAGGATCGCTTCGATCCCCGCGTGCGAGCATCCATCCACTAGCAGTAGTCCGTTCGATCGCTTGATCGCCAGCGTCAATTCCGGCAGCTCCAGGGTCCCAGGTTTCTGCGAAACCGTCCGCACTAAGAAAATACCCGGCGAAACTTCAGTCAATTGATTCACCAACACAAAATTTCCCGTGTCATACAGCTTTCCGGAGCCCAAATCTGCAGGCGCCTTTCCCTCGAAATACCGCATCTTCGCCGGCAAACTGTCATCCGCCGGGAAAACGTTCTCGGAATCGGCGCTCCTCCAAAACAGTTCGCTCCATCCGCGGACACATACACGGTAACCTTCGGATTCACACTCAGCACATATCTCAATCCCGTGGTGTGGTCTGCGTGCCGGTGCGATATCACCACAAAATCCACTTGCGTCAGATTTACGCCAAGCGCCTTCACGTTGTGCTCGAAAATTGCGGCGTTATTGCCGGTATCGAACAAAATCCGCTTCCCGTTGTGCTCTGCCAAAGCGGAAAATCCCCAATCTTTGGTCAGCTCCGCCGATTCGCCGAATGCATCATAAAGAATGGTCACCTTATCTTGTGCCCGGCACGGAGTGGCCGCAGCCCACACCAGCACAAACGCCAAAATCCGCAGAACGTGGATTCTCAAGGAGAACCTCCCATTGCAATTGGCCTACGTGGGTGCAGCTTTCTTGCGCAGCGTAATATAATTGTACTAGGCCGGATAGTATAAAAAATGCCTGCGCGTGCGGGGCTGCTTACCCAACGCGCGTTGTTGCGTCTGCATCTAATGGGGTGCGGAACCGGAATTCAGCCCGGTGGCCGCGCGGCGCAGTCACGACGGAGCCGGGTCAAAACTCCTAGATAAATTTCGGGATTAAAATAGGTTTCAAAATTTTGAGGGCCGATGGGCCCGCTTCAACGAAAAAAGGAGAGCGCGCGATGAGCAGCAAAGTGATTGGAATTCGCCGCTGGGTGGCCATGACGGTGCTTTCGGCCACCTTGGTGGCCGGTGGAATTTTTGGCGTGTGGGCCATGAATTGGTCTGGCCACGCGGTCATGGGAGCGGAAGCTTCAAAGATTGCTTTGAAAATGGCCGGCGATCCGAATCCGGTGAGCCTGGGCACATTCTCAAATGGTTTCGCAGCGATCGTGAAGCCGGCGCTTCCGGCGGTGGTGGGAATTTCATCCTCGAAGATGGTGAAGACCCCGGCCGGCGGCGGCATGCCGTTTCTGAATGACCCAATGTTCCGCAAGTTCTTCGGCGATCAGTTCGGCAATCAATTCGGCGATCAAGACGGCAAGC
The DNA here is from genome assembly GCA_963831955.1 of uncultured Acidobacteriota bacterium. Classification (GTDB taxonomy): domain Bacteria; phylum Acidobacteriota; class Terriglobia; order Acidiferrales; family UBA7541; genus Palsa-147. Next base: position 1,085,209 of record CAWHSG010000001.1, read on the forward strand.
CACGCACGCAGCGCGAGCAGAGTCTCGGCTCGGGCGTCATCGTTTCCCCCGACGGCTATATTCTAACCAACAATCACGTGGTGGACGGCGCCACCGACATTAAGGTGACGCTGAGCGACCGCCGCGAACTTAAGGCCAAGGTCATCGGCACGGACCCCAAGACGGATGTGGCCCTGCTGAAAATCGACGCGACGAGTTTGCCTTCGCTCGCGGTTGGTGATTCTTCCAAAGTTCAAGTGGGCGACGTGGTCTTCGCCATCGGCGATCCGTTCGGCATCGGCGAAACGGCCACCATGGGAATCGTCAGTGCCAAGGATCGCGGCCTCGGCAGTGCCATCGAGGATTACGAGGACTTCATTCAGACCGATGCGGCCATCAATCATGGAAATTCAGGCGGCGCGCTGATTGACCTGCACGGAGATCTGATCGGCATCAACACCGCGATTCTTCCCGGCAACGGCGGCGGAAACCAGGGCATCGGTTTCGCGATTCCGATCAATATGGCACACGCGGTGATGGATCAACTCATCGCGCACGGCAAAGTCGTGCGTGGTTACCTCGGCATTCACATTGAAAGCCTCACGCCGGCACTGGCGCAGTCCTTCGGAATGCAGAATTCGAATGGCGCGCTGGTTGGCGACGTAACGAGCGACGGGCCGGCCGGCAAGGCGGGCTTGAAGCGCGGGGATGTGATCACCGAATTGAACGGCCAACCGGTGCAAGACGCCAACGATCTTCGCCTGCGAATTTCGCAGACGGCGCCTAACACCACCGTGCAATTGGGAGTGGTTCGCGACGGCAAGCAAAAGCAGATCAGCGTAACCCTCGGCGAGCTAAACGAGAAGGATGAAAAGGCTCCGGCGACGCAATCTACCGGATCGGTGCTTGATGGCGTTCAGGTGGAAGAGCTCACTCCGGACATTGCGCAACAGCTCCAGTTGCCTGCTGGCGTGCGCGGCGTCGTGGTGGACAATGTGGACCAGTCCAGCACCGCAGCTGAAGCCGGCCTGACTCGCGGCGACGTGATTCAGGAAGTGAACCACAAGCCGGTAACCAGCGTCAGCGAGTATGAGCAGGCCATCAATTCGGCCACGGGGCCGGTGCTCTTGCTCGTAAACAACGGCGGCGTGACTCGCTACGTTGCAATCGAAGGTCGTTAATCCTCACCCAGCTGGCAAAGCACAAACGCGACGGGCACGGCCTCACAAGGGCCGTGCCTGTTTTTTTGAGCAACTGCCCAAGGACTGCCAGCCGACCTATCGAGGGGTGCCTGCATCTAATTTGGCGAGGCGCTTGCAGGTGTCCCCCCGCGGTGTCTCAATAAGAAACTCCCGGCGAGCCGCAGTTTTCATTAGCTGGCATGCTTTTTGGGGTGGTGAAACAGGCATTAAGGACAGAAACAGAACAGGTTATGCTTTACACACGACTGGCGTTAGAATAGTACTTCGGTCCTATTCACCCAGCCTGCCAGCTAGTACTTAATGGATGTGTCGGGCATATTGTGCACGCGCATCTCATTCTGGGAAGTATCGGAGACTGAAATGGCTACGAGCCCTCGGGTGCTATTTTCTCCCCTGCCGGACGGGGAATCCCGTCTTAGATTTCTTGGTGCGGGATTCATGCTCGAATGTGTCGCGATTGTCCTGCTGGTGGGGATCCCGTTGCTCATGCCTGAAAAGCTACAGATGATTCAGCAACACTGGATTACTCCGATCGCAGCTCCTCCAGTCGTGCCCTGGAAGCCGCAACCTCCTCCGAAAATCAAGCCTGCAGTGGTGAAGCAGCCCGTAATCGCAAAAGTGATTCCGACGCCGCAACCAGTCGTGGCGCCGAAGCCTAAGATCATGACTCCGGTGTTTACGTCGCCGGTGGTAAAGCCGGCTACGGCGAAGCGAGACACTCCGAACCCGGACGCTCCTGGACTCAAGAATATCTTCGTAGAAAAGAAGCCGACCTCCATCGGTAGTTCCGCAATTCCTACTATTCAGAAGCCCCGCGAGCAAGTGCAGACTGGTGGTTTCGGAGATCCCAATGGCGTTCCGGCAAATTCGCACAGCCACGGTTCGCCGAATATCGCAGTGAAGGGCGCGTTTGATTTGCCGCCGGGTCCTGGATATGGAAATGGAACGGGCGGCGCGAAAGGTGCAAGAGGCGTTGTGGCCAGCGCCGGATTCGGCAATGGAACTGCCGCAGGCAGCCCGAATGGCGGCGGTCACGCCGGATCAGTACAGACCGGCAGTTTCGGTGCGGAGAATGTGGCCGCGCCTCCGCCTGCTGCGAAGCAGACTGCGGTAGCGGAGCGCACGCAGCCCATCGAAATTATTTCCAAGCCGCGTCCGGTTTATACTAAAGAAGCCAAAGATAAGAAAATTGAAGGTGACGTAGTGGTACAGGTTGTATTTTTGGCATCAGGGCAAGTACAAGTGCAACGCGTGATTCGCGGTTTGGGGTATGGTTTGGATGAGGCAGCCGAAGCCGCGGCCCGCCAGATTCAGTTCAAGCCGGCTCGCCAGGATGGCCAGCCGGTGGATTTTGCCGGGAACGTGCACATTACTTTTGAACTGGCGTACTAACGACACCGGACCTGCAATCAATCGAGATTGAATTGACGTAGGGGGGATTTTCAATGCGCACGTGGACGAAGTATCTTCTATTGGCGGTTCTGGCCGCCGCGATTCCTGGTTTTGCAAGGGCTCAGGCGCCCGCATCGCAGGCCGCCTCGGCCACCGATCAGGTCGTTGACCGGATCACCGCTCGCGAGCACCAGGAAGTTGCCACTCATCCGGCAGTACACTCCGCTGATCGAGACTTACATTCAAGACATGAAGTCCGATCGCGATTTGGGCGCGGTGCCGGTGAAGGATCACTACTTCCTCGGGCTCGCCGACTTCTCGAAGGGCGTTGTGGATCGCTCGCTGCTCGACAAGCCCAAGAGCGGCGTGAAGAGCAAGATGAATGTTGCCGGTCCGCTCGCTCATCTCTTTTCCTCGGAATACGTTCCTGAAGGCTTTCTGCAGATGGTGTTCATCGATACCAACGGCTTCGATCGCTCGCACTATGCCTTTGAATATGTCCGCCGCGAATTTTTGGGCGAAGTGCGCTGCGTGGTGTTCGATGTGACGCCGCTGAAGAATTCCGGCAAGGGCCGCTTCAAGGGCCGCATCTGGGCCAACGATCAGGATTATACGATCGTGCGTTTCAACGGCGTCTATACCCCCATCGCCAGCTTCGGAGGTTTCAATCTTCACTTCGATTCATGGCGCGTGAATATGCAGCCGGGTCTGTGGCTTCCGGCTTACATCTTCAGCCAGGAATCGAATCTGAAGGATGCCATGGGCGGGGAAGTCCGCTTCAAATCGCAGAGCCGCCTGTGGGGCTATGCGCTGCGCGGCATGACTCGCGAATCGGAATTCTCGGAATTGACGGTCGAAGCGCCGGGCGCGATTCAGGATCAAACGACGGTGAACCAGGATCCCTCGCCAGTTGAGGCGGAGCGGCAATGGCAGCATGAAGCGGAAGATAACGTTCTCGAGCGCCTGCAGCGTTCCGGCTTGATTGCGCCGCCGGGCGAAGTGGACAAGATTTTGTCCACGGTGGTGAACAACATCGAAGTCACCAACAACATCGATATCCAGCCGGAAATTCGCTGCCGCGTGCTGCTGACCTCGACGCTGGAATCTTTCTCGATCGGCCATACGCTGGTTCTTAGCCGCGGCCTGCTCGACGTGCTGCCGGATGAAGCCACTTTGGCGGCGATGCTGGCCGAGCAGATGGGCGCCATCATCGTCACCAAGCCGCAGACCGACCAGTGGGGCTTCAACGATCTCACCAACATCTCCACTACTGAAATCATGGCGCGCCTCTCGTTCCGCGATACGCAGCACGATATGGACTTGGCGAACGCGAAAGCCATCGAGCTGCTGAAGAACTCGCCTTACAAGGACAAGCTGGGCGCTGCTGGATTGTTCTTACGGCAATTGCAGAACGAGCAGAAGGCCCTGCAGTCGCTGATTAATCCGCGGTTGGGCAACAGCGTGAATTTTGCCGACGAACTCGAAAAGGCTGCCCCGAAACTGGAGGCCGGCAAGCTCGATCAGATTCCAGCGTTGCAGCTCGGCGCGCGCGTGAAACTCGATCCCTGGAGCGACAAGGTCGAGATGAACAAGGGCAAGGCGGTAGCGTTGATTTCCGCCCGCGAAAAAATGCCCTTCGAAGTAACCCCGTTCCTGCCGTTCCTAACGTTCTACCAAAAGCCCGGCGCGGTAACATCCGGCACACCGCCGAAGCCGGATGTGGCAAAGTCGCAGGTAGATTTGCCGCAACCACCCGCAGACGCGCCAGCAACATCGCAACCCCAACCGCAGCAGTAGCGCGGCCAGACAATTTCAACGTAATTTCCGGCGGTGGGCAAAAGCCCACCGCCGTTTTTTTGCGTAGGGGCGGGGGTTCACCTCCCTCCCGATTTGGCTTTGGGTTTCACTCGCGACGCAAACCCGCCCGGCACCCTACGTATTTCCCCCTCTCGCTCCATGTACTCTGGCGCCAACCGCTGTTACCCTAAACCGGGAAATTGCAAATGCCATCGCCCACTACACAACCAAAACCACCCCCACGACCCCCACAAACCCAAAAAAATTCTAATCGATGCACCAAAAACATTAGAAATCGACGTAACCCTATGAAAACAAACGACAGAACCAATTTCTAATCGTTGCAAAACAGCCCAACGGTAGGCATCGCCCAAATCCCACATCAAGTACTAGAAAAGGCCAAAATTTTCGCCGCAAACCAAGCATTTTGAGCAGCCTTTGGTTAGCAACCCCGAATTCATTCGGGTGGAGGAGTGCATTAGCGCTCCGGAAAGCGTCGTCGCCGTCAACCAAGCGCTTTAGCGCTGGGCAATTCGGAGCCAGGCCACTAAGCAGCTTCCACAGGAGGCCAGACCGATCAAATCCCGTCTCGAAGTTGCAAGCTCACTGCCGCCCGAAGTCATTTCCAATTCCCCCAGGAATAAGGGAAACTCCGAACGGCATGCCCCACGAATCTCTCGCTCACTATTTCCGTGCAGACGCGCGACCCGCCCGCGAAATTGCGGTCGCCTGGCGCCAGCGGCTACCGCACGGAGCGCTGGCCATGGCGCAAGCTTTCAAGCGTCGCCGTGCAATTCGCCCGCGAGCTGGAAGCCCGCGGAATCAACCGCGGCGAGCGAGTGTTCCTCTGGGGGCCGAACACCGGCGAGTGGCTCGCCGTCTTCATCGGCTGCCTGCTGCGCGGCGCGATCGTAGTGCCTATGGATGCCATCGCCGCGCCGGAATTCGCGCGCCGCGTGATCGCCGAGGCTGCGCCGCGCTTGGCAGTAATTTCACGCGACATGTCGCAGCTCGGAAGGAATCGCTTCAATGGTTCTGGAAGATCTTGAAGCGAGCGTGAGCGAGCGCTCGGCGAAAGGCCTCTACGACTCAAGCGCCCTGAATCGCAGCGATGCGCTCGAGATTGTATTCACATCGGGAACCACCGCCGAGCCGCGCGGCGTGGTGCTCACGCACGGAAACGTGCTCTCGAATCTCGAGCCGATCGAGCGGGAAATCAGCCCGCTACCGCAAATACGAGCGATTTTTTCATCCGCTGAAATTTCTGAATCTGCTGCCGCTGAGCCACGTCTTCGGCCAGATGCTCGGAATTTTCATTCCGCAGATTTTGGGCGCGACTTCGATCTTCCTCGATTCGCTGCGGCCCGCCGATGTGGCGGCCACGATTCGACGCGAGCGAGTCTCCGTGCTCGTCACGGTGCCGCGGCTGATCGAATCGCTGCGCGACAAACTCGAGCGCGACCTCGAAGCCGAAGGCAAGATCGAACGATTCCGCCGCGACTTCGAGCGTGCCGATGGCGAGAAATTTTTGCGGCGCTGGTGGCGTTTTCGGCGCATACATGCGCGATTCGGGCAGAAATTCTGGGCCATCATTTCAGGAGGCGCGGCATTGCCCGCTGACGCGGAGAAATTCTGGAGCCGCATCGGCTACGCCGTGATTCAAGGCTACGGTCTCACCGAAACAACCTCACTGGTCAGCCTGAATCATCCGTTTCATCTTGGCCGCGGCTCGATCGGCAAAGCCATGCCGGGCATCGAAGTGAAATTGGACGCTAACGGCGAAATCTCTGGTGCGCGGAGAGAATGTCTCAACCGGCTATTGGAAAGGCGGGCGTGCCGGAATCGGCGCTGGGCGCGGATGGTTGGTTCCGCACCGGCGACCTCGGCGAACGCGACGCCGAAGGGAATCTATATTTTCGCGGGCGGCAGAAAAATGTGATTGTCACGCCTGAGGGGATGAACGTTTTCCCGGAAGATATCGAGGCAAAGCTGCGCACGGATCAGCGCGTGCGCGATTGCGTCGTTCTGGGGATTGATTTGAACGGCAGCGGGAATGAGGAACCTTGCGCGGTCTTGCTTTTGCGCGAGCCGGCGGAGAGCGCGGCTGCCAGCGCCGACACGATTGTTCGGAATGCAAATGAGTCGCTCGCTTCTTACCAGCACATTCGGCGATTTTACGTCTGGCCCGATCAGGATTTTCCGCGCACGCCGACGCAAAAGCCCAAGTTGGCGCAAATTCGCCGCGCGGTTACCGAGGCGTTGTCCGCGCCCGTTGCAACGGCGGTATCGCCAGCCGGCGGTCCGTCTGCAGCGCCCGCCAGCGCGCTAGCTTCGTTGGTCGCGCGGATGACTAATCGTCCCGCTGCGAGCCTTTCGGGATCTTCGGGACTGGCGACCGATCTAAATTTGAGTTCGGTGGACCGCGTCGAGTTGATGAGCGCGATCGAAGAACGCTATCAAGTGGATTTGAACGAGACGCGCTTTTCCGATGCGGCCACGCTGGGCGATCTCGAGAAATTGCTCAGCGAGCCGGCGCTGCGTGCGCCTGAATTTGTTTATCCGCGCTGGGTGAATCGCTGGCCGGTGCCGTGGATTCGCGTGTTCATCTACTACTTGCTGACTTGGCCCGCGACGATGATTTTGGCCTATCCGAAAATTCGCGGGCGCGCGCATTTGCGCGGCGTCGCCGGGCCGATTCTCGTGGCGTGCAATCACGTGACTTATCTCGATGTGGGCTTCGTGCTGGCGGCACTGCCGCCGCGATTGCGGCACCGGTTAGCCGTTTCGATGGATGGCGAAAATCTCGCCGCGATGCGGCGGCCGCCAAAAGAGACAGGCTTCTTTCGCGCGTGGATCGAGCGCATCAGCTACGTGCTTGTAGTTTCGCTCTTCAACGTGTTCCCGTTGCCGCGACGCTCAGGTTATCGCGAAAGTTTCGCATACGCCGGCGAGCTGACCGACCGCGGTGAAAGCATTCTGGTATTTCCCGAAGGCGAGTTGACGCCTGACGGAGAAATCGCCGCGTTTCGGCCAGGCGTAGGCGTGCTCGCGTCGCGTCTGGGCGTGCCGGTGGTGCCGATGCGCATCGATGGGTTGTACGCGGTGCGCATGGCCGACAAGAGCCATGCGAAGCCTGGGACGGTTCGCGTTTCGATTGGCGAACCGCTCAGATTCGAGAGCAGTGCCAGCGCCGAGGAAATTACGCGTGAAATCGAAGAGCGAGTTCGCGCTCTCGCGTGGAATCAAGACTAATCGCCGGCGGGCAACCGGAGCTTGGCTTCGACACCGTGAGCGCCCTTCACGTTGTCGAGCGTCAAGCTGCCGCGATGAGCTTCCGCGATTTGACGGCAGAGGACCAGGCCGATGCCTGAGCCGCCTTGCTTGGTGGTGAAGAAGGGAACGAAAAGATTCGCCGGATTTGGAATTCCTGGGCCTTCGTCCACCACGCGCAATTCGAGGTAGCCGTCTGAGGCTTCCCAGCCGACGCTTACTCCCCCTCCGGTTTCGAGTGAGGCTTCCACGGCATTGTGAACGAGATTGATGAGCAACTGATCGAGCTGATCGGGATCGGCCTGGATGCGCAGGTCGGGGCCGGGCATAACGGTAACTTTCATGCGCGGCTCGAGGCCCACGACGCGGCGAACCCACGCGCCCACTTCCATTGGCTGCATCACCGGGGCCGGCAGTTTGGCGAGGCGCGCGTAAGCGTTCATGAAACGCGCCAGGCTATCGGAACGCGCGGCGATCAGAGCGAGGCCGCGTTGCATGTCGTCTTCCCAGTCGTCGGCGCGGCGCGGACGATTCACCAGAGTGAGAAGATTTTCGGCTACGGATTTGATCGGGGCGAGCGAATTATTCAGCTCGTGGCCGAGAACTCGAATCAGCCGCTGCCAGGCTTGCCGCTCTTCTTCGCGCAGGGCGCGGCTCACGTCTGAAATTACCAGCAATTTATGCGGCAGGCCGCCCTCGCGAAACATCCCGTGGCGAATTTCCCAGCGGCCCGCTTTTCCGGGGAAAACGACGGAGGCGATTTGCGGGCCTTCGACGTTGAGGCAGCCGGCGAGTCCGAGTTCGCTCGCGGTGCGGCCGGCCATACGCACGGCAGGTTGATCGAGCAGGCGCTCGCCGGCGCGATTGACGAGTCGCAGGCGATCGGCGCCGTCAAAGGCGAAAACCGCGACGTCAATTTCCTCCATCACTTTGCGGAGGAGCGTGGTGGCTTCGAGGGCTCCGAGGCGCTGCAAGCGCAGCGTTTCACCGAGCGCGTTTACTTCGCGGAGAACTTCGCCGAGCACATCATCGCGATTCGCGCCGCGCGCGCGTATCGAAAAATCGCCCTCGCGCAACGCAGCCAGCAAATTCGAAAGCGTGCGCATCGGAAACGCGACGCGCTGTTCGGCGCTAAATGCAAAGCTCAGCCATGCGACGACGATCACGACTGTGAGTGTCCATTGTTCTTTCGGAGAGAAATTGCCGAACCACAGCAGCAGCAGCGCGACGAGCGTGCTCACGCCGCCCGCCGCCAGAGCGAGCAGGAGGATGCGCCGCTCGTATGGAAGTGGCCTCAAAGGCTGTATTTTTGCAGGCGGCGGTAGAGCGCGCTGCGGCTCAGGCCGAGGGCCTTGCTCGCGTGACTCACATTGCCGCCATAACGCGCGAGCGCTTTTTGGATCAGCACTTTTTCGACTTCTTCGAGGCCCATGTCGTCGAGGCGCAGCGGAGTTTCGCGGGCTTGACGCAGACCGAGATCGCTGGCGCGGACGGAATCGCCTTCCGCGAGGAGCACGGCGCGTTCGATCGAGTGATCGAGCTCGCGAACGTTGCCGGGCCACGGATGATCGAGCAGAAGCTGCAGCGCAACGGGCTCGAATCCGGTGAGATTTTTGCGATAGCGCTGCGCGGACTGCCGCAGGAAATGGAGCGCGAGCAGCGGAATGTCTTCTTTTCGTTCGCGCAATGGCGGCAGCTGAATCTCGATCGTGTTGAGACGGAAGAGCAAATCTTCGCGGAACCGTCCGGCCTGCACTTCGGCGGTAATGTCGGCGTTTGTCGCGGAAAGGATGCGCACATCCACGCGGCGCGTGGCGGACGAACCGACGCGTTCGAATTCTCCCGTCTCAAGCGCGCGCAAAAGTTTGGCCTGCAGATTCATCGGAACGTTGGCGATTTCATCGAGGAAAAGCGTGCTGGTGTCGGCGAGTTCGAAGCGTCCCACGCGATCCACTTTTGCGTCGGTGAACGCGCCCTTCACGTGACCGAAAAGCTCGGTTTCGAAAACGCCCTCGGGCAAGCCGCCTGCGTTTACAGTGACGAGCGGACGGCCGGAACGCGGCGAGAGAGCATGCAGCGTGCGCGCTACAACATCTTTGCCGGTGCCGTGCTCGCCCATGATCAGCACGTTGGCGTCCGACGGCCCGACGCGCGAAATCAGATCCATCACCGGCCGCATGGCGACGGACTCGGCGATCATCGCGGGCCGGCCTTCGGCGCGCAGCAGGCGATTTTCTGCTTCGAGGCGCTGGCTGCGCTTGAGCGCTTGCGAAAGTTCGATCTGCGTCTTCAGAATGGCCAGCAGCCGCGCGTTTTCCCACGGCTTCTGAACGAAATCTTTCGCGCCGCGGCGCATGGCTTCTACGGCCAGCTCGAGGCTGCCCCACGCCGTCATCACGATGATCGGCACGGTGCTGTCTTTCGCGCGCACGCTGGAGAGCAGGTCGAGCCCTTCCTGGCCGGAAGTGGTGTCGCGCGCGTAATTAAGATCGATGAGCAGCGCATCGAATTCGCGCGTCTCGAGCGCCGCGAGCACGGCGGCCGGTGATGCGGCGGCTTCCGTGTCGATCCCTTCGGTTTTCAGCAGCAGGCGCAGAGCTTCGCGAACGTCCGCTTGATCGTCGGCGACCAGAACTCGGATGCGATTATTTTGATTGTGGAACATAGTCGATTTGTTTTCCCGATAAGTTCGATTCTGTCCGGGGCCTTCCCGGGTTTCGGATGTGGAGGTCATTCGTACCTCAATGCCCGCATGGGATCGACGCGCGTCGCCCGGCGCGCCGGAATATAGCAGGCGAGCAAAGCGACGCTCACGAGCAATGCCGCTACTCCCGCGAGCGTGGCAGGATCCCAGGCATTGATGCCATAAAGATCGCTGGCAACCCATCGCGCGGCGGCGATGCTGGCTACTCCGCCGATTAGCGCGCCAAGAAGCGTCAAGCGCAAGCCTTCGCGCACGACGAGACGCAGCACATCGCCTGGTTGCGCGCCCAGCGCCATGCGAATTCCGATTTCGTGCGAGCGCTGCGAAACGGCGTAAGACATCACGCCATAGATGCCCACGGCCGCGAGAAAGGTGGCCAGCGCGGCGAAAACTCCGAGCAGCACCATGCCGAGACGGCGCTGCGACATCGCTGCATCCAGAAAATCTTCGATCGTCCGCGTTTCACCGACTGGCTGCGTCTTGTCCACCGAAAGCACCGCGCTGCGCATTGCGACGGTTATCGCGGCGGGGTCATTCGAGCGCGCGATCAGACGCATTAGGCGCGAAGGATTCTGCAAATACGGAACGTAAATCTCGCCGGGGCGCCTGTCGCCCAATTCCCATTCGCGAATGTTGCCTACGACTCCGACGATGGTGAGCCAGGCTTCGCGCGGCTCGGGGCGCCAGGGCACTTTGGACGCTTCGAAGTGCACGCGGATTTGCTTGCCGATGGGATCTTCATTCGGCCAATACTGATGCGCGAGCGCGTCGTTGATGACCGCAACGCCGGGAGAATCAGGGCCATCCGAAGGCGCTAGCTCGCGGCCTTCCTTGAGTTGCATTCCGAGGGTATGAAAGAAATTCGAATCGCAGACTACGTATTGCGATGTGTATTCCTCGCCGGCTCGTGGCACAGCGCGCCCTTCGATGTCGATATCCACGAAATCACGCCAGCCGCTTAGCGGAACGAAATTTGCCGCGCTCGCCGATTGCACGCCGGGAATCGTCGAAACGCGCGCAATAACGTCGCGATAAAAATTGACCACGCGCTTGATATCGGGATAGCGCGATTCGGGCAGCCAGACTTGCATAGTCTGGACGCCTTCCGGGCGAATTCCCAGATCTTCGTTCATCAATTTCACGAAGCTCCGAAGGAGCAGGCCTGCGCCTACGAGCAGCACCAGCGAAATCGCTACTTCCGCCACCACCAACCCGGCGCGGACCGTTCGGCCGCCGCGCCCACTCGTTGTGCCGCGGCCGGTTTCTTTGAGCGTTTCGCCAAGCGACGAGTGTGAAACTTGCATCGCGGGGATCAGGCCGAAAATAATTCCGGTGGCGACCGAAATCAGCAGCGTGAATGCGAGGACCGAGCCATTCAGGCCGATCCAGTTTGCATGCGGGACTTCGCCCGCGCCGCCCGGTGGCGGCAGAATCGACCGAATAATGTGCATTCCTCCGAAGGCGACCAGCAAGCCGAGCGCGCCGCCGACTAACGCGAGCATCACGCTTTCAGTGAGAAGCTGGCGGACCAGCCGAAAACGCCGCGCGCCAAGCGCCGTGCGCAGCGCAATTTCTTTTTCGCGCGTGGCCGCGCGCGCCAGCAGCAAATTCGCCACATTCGCGCAGCCGATTAGCAGCACGCAGCCCACGGCGCCGAGCAAAATCCGCAATTGTGGAGCGAGGCCGATGGTCAAATCGTCGTGCATGCTGACGACATGCACGCTATCCTTGGGATCCGCGCCGCTGCCCTGTTTTTTCATGTTCTCAAAAAGTGTTTTCATGGCCGCGTCGGCGCTTTGCACCGAAATTCCCGGCTTCAGCCGGCCGAGAACGATGAAGGTGTGGTCCGTGTGATCGGCTTTTCCGCGATCGAAGGCCGCCGGCATCCACACATCGTTTTCCAGGCTCATTCCTAGCGGCGAAAATCCCGGCGGCAGGACGCCGATCACCGTGTAGGGCTGCTCGTCAATGGTGATCGGCTTTCCCAGCAAAGATGAATCGCCGCCGAATTGCCGCTGCCACAATGCATAACTCAGAAGCACCACGTGTTCGTGTCCCGGGATTTCTTCGTCCGCGACATAATCGCGCCCGATGATGGGCTTCACGCCGAGCATGCGGAAAAAATCCACCGACGTTTTCACTCCATAAAGTTGCTCGGGCCCGTCGTTACCCTGCACCGTGTAGGTCCACTTCCGCCAAACGGAGAGCTTGTCGAACACGCCGGCTCGCTCGCGCCAATCGAGAAAATCGCCGCCCGAGGAGCCGCCGTGCTGGACATCGCGCACCGCCGAAGTTTCCCACACGATCACCAGCCGGTCGGGATCGGGAAATGGCAGCGGACGCAGCAGGACGGCGTACACGACGCTGAAGATCGCTGAGTTCGCGCCGATGCCCAGCGCCAGCGTGAGCACCGCGACGATGGTGAAGCCGCGGCTCTTGGCCAGCATGCGTGCGCCGAACCGGATGTCGTGCCAAAGCGTTTCCAACGGTGAATCCCCCGAGATGGTTGGGAGCTACCGATTGTAATCTTACCTTTCGATAATGGCTCTCGCTTTTCGCGGAGGCGATAGTAGGCCATTGACTCGCGGTCGCCCCTTGTGTGCGAGTTCTTGATTGCATGCTCATCTTCCCTGCCCACCGCGCAGACGCTTACTACTGATGACCGGCTTCACTTTTGGCCGGCGATTGCGCCGCGGGTTCTTCAGACCGGTGGCCAGTTTGTTTCGGACTTCGCGTTGCACTAGCGCGGCGAGCACAGGGCCGCGATCGTCAACGTAACGTTGCACGGCTTGCGGCTCCATCTTCGCGAGCACTCGCAGCGCCCACGACAGCGCCTTCACCACCATCGGATCGCGATCGCACTCGAGAATCCGGCAGACTTGAAGCGTCCGGCGGATGTCGCCGCGCCCGCCATGCGACTTGCTGTTCAGCGGAACGGTGGCGACTAATGCGGCGCGTCTCCACCAGCGATCGCTCGAGCGCGCCCATTTGTGAATCACTCCATCCGCGATTTGGCGTGCGAGCCAGACCGGCCCGGCGAGATAAATTCCGAACGCGTCCGTCTGATCCCACGAGCTGATTCCGCGGCCCAGCTGCTCGAGAGTTTGCGTGTTGATCTGCGCGAATGCCGGCTCGTGATGATGAATTAGCTCGTAAGCCACCCAGCGGCGCACGCCCTCCGGCGACTCGAGCAGTTTTTCCGCGATGCTCATCACCTGTTCTGGGAGCGACGATTTCAGCCGCTTTGTAAATTCGCGGCGCATCGAGCGAATTTCTTGTGTGTTGCGGCCCCGCAATTGGCGCAGACGCTCGAGGAGTTCTTCCGCGACGTGAATTGATTCGTTGCTCATCGTGCCCCAGTTTCGCGCCGCCTAGCGATTAGGAATTCCACGCGACGCGCGGAATTTCGCTGCGGCGCGATTTCCAGTTCTCGCTCTGAAAAATGCGCGGCGTCACGTCCACCAGGCGCGGGAAAATGTTGTAAACGCTCAGCTCGGTCCACGGTTTGCCGTCGCGCGTAGCGTAACCACGGCGATTCAGTTCTTCGGCCATGCGCGAGAGCGAGCGGTCTTGAACGACCAGTTCCATCATCGAAAAAAGGATCCGCATTTCATCCGGATTCTCCTCGAGATGTCCGCAATCCGGCGCGATCTGCAGACCATAGGGCACGTCTTCGACTCTCGGCGCGCCTTCACCTGCGGCTGTTACTTCGCGCTCCCACTCAACGGCGCGGGGCTTCCATCCGTTCTCCAGCATTTCGCGGATGTGCGCCGCGTCCAGTTCGCCCTTCACGATTTCCCGGAGATATTCATTTCGCGACATAACTCCTCCTCATCTGAATTCGCCCCGTTGGTTATGCTGTGCCGACCTTTGTTGCTTGCGCGTCCACGATCCAGCCGTCGGCGAGCTGGATGATTCTGTTTCCATAGGCCGCCCAGGCTTCGTTGTGCGTTACTTGAATGATCGTGGTGCCCGCCTCGTTCAGGCCTTTGAGAAGATCCATGATCATTTTTCCCTGGCTGGAGTGCAGGCTGCCGGTCGGCTCGTCGGCGAGAATCAATTTTGGATTGCCGATCACCGCGCGCGCTACGGCGACGAGTTGCTGTTGGCCGCCGGAAAGTTGATTGGGAAAAAGCGCTTTCTTGCCGACGATTTGGAAGCGATCGAGAATGTCCCCGACCATAGCATCGCGCTCAGATTTTTTGATGTCGCGGTACGAAAGCGGCAAATCGAGATTTTCGGCGACAGTGAGATTGTCGAGCAGATGGTATTGCTGGAAAACAAAGCCGATATATTTTTTATGCAGTTCGACGCGGTGGCGATTGTCGAGTTTGTGGACGGCGTTCTCGAGCAAATAATATTCGCCCTTCCAGGCGCCATCGAGCATGCCGACGATGCCCATGAGCGTGGATTTTCCCGCGCCGGATGGACCCATAATCGTGATGAACTCACCGTCTTTGATATCGAGATTGATGCGGCGGAGCACCCAGCTTTTTCCCGCGCCGGATTCGTAAGACTTTTCGACGTCAACCATTCGAATCAATTCGCACCCACCTTCAATCGAGGATGAACTCGCTTCTTATTCATATCGCAGAGCGACCATGGGGTCTACTCGCGTGGCGCGGCGCGCGGGGATATAGCATGCGGCTAGGACGCAGGCCACGAGCAAAATCGCTACTGCGATTAGCGTGGTTGGATCGCCGGGCCGCACGCCGAAGAGCAGGCTCTTCAACAGGCCTGAGGACCCTAGAGCGCCTGCAATGCCGAGCACGACGCCGATTGCGGCGATTGCCAAGCCTTGGCGCAGCACGAGGCGCAGCACGTCGGCGCGTTGCGCGCCCAACGTCATGCGGATGCCGATTTCATTGGTGCGCTGTTCGACGCTGAAGGACATCACGCCGTAAATTCCCACCATCGCGAGCAGCAGTGCGAGCGCCGCGAATATTCCGAGAAGCGTCGAGCTCAACCGCGGCTGCGCTACCGAGCTGGCCACGTACTCGTCCATTGTTTTGATGTCGTATACCGGAATATCTTTGTCAAGCGAGGACACGATTTCGCGGATCGCCGGCACCAGGCTCGCCGTGGGCGCATCCGTTCTCACCACTCCCGACATGAATCCGATTCCCATCTGCTCCTCGGGCATGTAGGCCTCGGGATCATCGGGGCGATTGAGGGCCCGGTGTTTTACATCGCCAACAACCCCCACTATTTCGCGCATTTTCGAGGGACCAGAAATCGACAAACCGGGCTTGATGTGTTTGCCGATCGGGTTTTCGCCGGGAAACGTCCGGTCCGCGAGCGCCTTATTGATGAGGACGACAGGCTGAGAATCCGCGCGGTCGGCCTCGGTAAAAAGGCGGCCTTTCACCAGTGGGATGCGCATCACGGAAAAATAGTCCGTTGCGATGATGCGCACGTGGGCCAGTGGTTCTTCGGACTTCGGCACCGGACGCCCTTCAATTTCATAGGAGGTGCGAATCACTGAGTCGCTCAAGGGCAACGGAATTACGCCGCTCGCCGATTGCACTCCGGGCAGCGCTCGAATGCGCTCGAGAAGCTGGCGATAGAACGCCTCGGCCATTTCCGGTTTGGGGTAGCGCGGATCGGGCAATTCGGTGGTGAAGGTGATCACGCCATGCGGATCGAAGCCGGGATTCACGTGCTCGAGCGTCACCAGGCTGCGGATAAGCAGTCCCGCGGCGCTGAGCAAAATCACGGCGAGCGTCGTCTCGGAAACGACGAGGGCGTTGCGCAGAAAATTGTGACGCGAGCCATGACCCGAGCCGCGGCTGCCTTCTTTCAAGGTTTCGCTGATGCCGAGCTTGGAGAGTTGCAGCGCCGGCGCAATGCCGAAAAGAATGGCGGTGGCGATCGACGCGGCGAAAGTGAACGCCAACACGCGCGCATCGAGACTCGATCCTTCAATTCTGGGAATGATGCCGCCAGCGAGGTGCGTGAGGAATGACGACCCCCACGTGGCGATCAAAAGCCCGAATGCGCCGCCCGCGAGCGCGAGGATTCCACTCTCGATCAAAAGTTGCCGGACGATTCGGCCTCGCCCCGCTCCCAGCGCCGCGCGAATTGCGAATTCACGCTGGCGGGAAGTTGAGCGCGCAAGCAACAGATTCGCGACGTTGGCGCAGCCGATCAGCAGCACTAGTCCGACCGCGCCAAAGAGCAGACGAAATTGCGGCCGCAAATCGCCGACCAAAGCATCGAGCGCCGGTTGGGCGCGAAAAGTCAGATAGCTATTTGAATCGGGATATTCCTTCGCGAGGCGGCCGCCGAGCGCGTCGATTTCACTGTTGGCCCGTTCCAGCGTGACGCCTGGCTTCAGACGCGCAATGCTGGCCAGAAAATGCGCGCCGCGTTGTTCCGTCATCGCCTTGTCGTCATCCAGGGATGTGGACATGGCGGAAAGCGTAGTCCAGATTTGCGGCGGGTCGGAATCCAGGGGAAATGCGAATCCCGCGGGCATCACACCGATGATGGTGTAGCTGCGGCCGTCGAGCGCAACGGCGCGGCCGATTACGCCAGGATCGCCGCCGAATTGTTTTTTCCACAATTCACTGCTAAGGATTGCGACGTAATTTCCCGTGCGGTCTTCGCCAGGAGAAAACGTGCGGCCGAGAATCGGCATTACTTTCAGAACTGAAAAAGTATCGGCGCTTACAACCGCCGCAGGCACGTGCAGCGGTTCGCCGGCACCGGTGATGGTGGCTGCGCCGCCGGTGTACGCGGAGACGTGCTCGAAGACGGTGTTTTGTTTTTGCAAATCCTCGATGTCGGGAAAGCTCAGCGCGCGGTCCTTTTCACCGAGACGCGTGTTCAGTCCGCTCACGGATACCAGGCGATCTGGCTCGGGATATGGCAGCGGCTTTAGCAGGACCGAATTTACGACCGAGAAGATAGCGGTGTTTGCCCCGATGCCCAGGGCCAGCGTAATTACCGCGATGGCGGTGAATCCTGGGGCTTTTCGCAACATCCGTAATGCGTATTTGAGATCTTGGATTACTGCGCCCATCTTTGCCTCCGATGCGGCAGGAACGGCTGCGCTACATTTGCGAGTGCTGTCTTCATTCGTAGCGTAACGCTACGATTGGATTTACCCTCATCGCCCGGCGCGTTGGGATGTAACACGCGGCTAGGGCTACTGTGCCCAGGATTAGTGGCACGCCTACGAATGTGAGCGCGTCTGTCGGCGAGACGCCAAATAGTAGCGACGCCATCCAGCGCGTCAGTATTGCCGCGCCTGCCAGACCGATGGCCAGGCCGATTAGAGTTAAGGTCATTCCCGGCCTGAGTGAAAGCAGCGCGATGTCGCGGCGTTGTGCGCCCAGCGCGATGCGCAGACCCAATTCCTGCGTTCGCTGGCTCACCGCGTAAGCCATCAGGCCGAAAATTCCTATCGCGGCTAGAAATAACGCTAAGGCCGCGAAGATGCCCATCAGCGCGAGCGCGAAACGGCGGTGCGCCATGGACGTTTCGAGAAGTTGGTTCATGGTGTGTACGCCGAAGACGGGAAGATCGGGATTCACGCGATGCACCGCGGCGGCCACGCCGGCTTCGGGGACCACTGCGCTGGTATTCGTGCGCAGATAAACGACCATGCCGTATCCGCCGAACTGATACCTGGGAAAATAAAGCTCGGGAGAGACGGGCGCGTCGAGGCCGTCCACCTGCACGTTTCCGACTACGCCGACGATGCGGAGCGGCGCTGGCGGAGAGCCAAACATGAGTTGTGTGCTCAGCGGATCGCGCGTGCCCAGGAAGCTTTTGGCAAACGTCTCGTTGATCACCGCCACGCGCTCGCTAGTATCAATATCCGCATCGGTGAAAACGCGGCCGCGCAGCAGCGGAATACCAAGCGTCTCGAAATAGGCCGGCGTGACGGTGTCAACGGGCGCCGCCAATTTCGAGGCGTTGGCTTCCGATTCGCCGGCGATGACAAATGGAATCGTGGCGCGCGTGCCGAGGAATGGCAGCCCGATATTTCCGCCGATGGCCGCTTGCTTCACGCCGGGAATTGGCTGGAGTTCGCGAAGCACATCCCGCGCAAACTGTGCCCTCTGTGATGGCTTGAGGTAAGGATTCATTTGCGGATTATTCGGCACGGGAATCCAGATTTGACCGACGCTCAATTTGTCCGGCTGGAATCCTGGATTGACGCTCAGCATGTTCCAGAAGCTACGCACCAGAAGGCCCGCGCCGGTGAGCAAGATGAGCGAGAGAGCAATTTCGCCGCAGACCAGCGCATTTTGGAAGCGATTGCGCCGGGCGCTGCGTCCGCCGGTGCGGCTGCCTTCTTTCAGGTCGCGATTTGGATCGGTGCTCGAGGATTGCAGAGCCGGCGCAAGGCCAAAGAGAAGCCCGGTGGCAATGGAAAGAAAAAATGCCACGCCGATCACGCGCGCATCAAGATGCACTTCGGTGAGTCGCGGCAAATCCGCAGGAATTGCCGCGAGCAGCGATTGCCGCGCCAGTATCAGCATCAGGATTGCGGCCACGCCGCCGAGGAACGATAGCACCACACTTTCAGTCAGTAGCTGGCGGATGAGGCGCGATCGCGATGCCCCCAGCGCCTGGCGGATGGCCAATTCGCGCAGCCGCCCGGAGGAACGCGCGAGCAGCAGGCTGGCGATATTCACGCACGCGATCAAAAGCACGAAACCGACTGCGGCCAGCAGAACGATCAGCGTCGGCCGCACGTTGCCGGTCAGATTCTCTTGCACCGGTTCCAATCGGATCGCCCAGCGCGATGCTGCGGGATATTCTTTCGGATAAGTCTCGCGAAGTTGCTCGACGAATGCATCGAGCCGCGACTGCGCCTCATGCACCGTCATTCCAGGCTTCAGCCTGCCGATGGCCCCCGGCAAAAAACTAATAGCGCGCACGGGCGCATGCGGGAAAGGATCATTCGTGTAGCCCGCAGCGCCCCATACTTCCACTTCGCCTTCGAGCACCTGGGCGGGATGGCGGAAATCCGGCGGCATCACGCCCACGATGGTGTAGGGATCGGTGTCCAGGCGGATGTGGCGGCCGATCACATTCGGATCGGCTCCGAATTGGCGTTTCCACAGGCCATCGCTGATCACCACCGGATCACTGAAGCCTTCTTGCGCGTCTTGCGGTCCATAGACGCGGCCAATCGCGGGTTGCGCGCCAAGTAGCTGGAAATATTCCGGGCTGGTGGCGAGCAGCTCGATACGATCGGGGCGATCTCCGCCGACCAGCGCCGCGCTGACGGGCCAGAGGACGCTGATTTTTTCGAATATGCCCGAGCGATCGCGCAGATCGTAAAATTCCGGAACGGACATGCCCGTGTCTTTGGCGTTTGCGCCATTCAGATCGTCGAATATACGGACGAGCTGTTCGGGATGCTGGAACGGAAGCGGGCGGAGCAGCACTGCGTTGACGATGGAGAAAATGGCGGTGTTCGCGCCGATGCCGAGCGCGAGTGTGAGCACAGCGACGATGGTGAAGCCGCGGCTCCGCCGCAGCGTCCTCAGTGCATATGTTAAATCCTCGAAGAAAATTGCCACGTTTCGGTCCTGCTTTCCCTACGCCCGATTCGATCTTCTAAAAAGAACCATGAGGGATCTGGCGGCTCAGCATTGCCGGGTGACCTAGCAATGAAGCTCACTTCACGGCGAGAACTAACAGCGTCGCGTCATCTTCAAACACTCGTCCGCCGAAATCGCGGACGCGGGCGAAAATCCCGTCGAGCACGCCGCTGGCATCGCTGTGACGGAGAGAGAGCCCCTCTTCGAGGATGCGTTTGGCGCCGAATTCCTCGCCGTCGCCATCGTGGGCTTCGAGCAGGCCGTCGGTGAAAAGGACCACGCGGTCTGCGGCGCTTAATTGAATTTCGCCGCTGCAAAATTCCGCGCTCTCGAAGACGCCCAGAACGCCGCCGCCTTCGCACAGTGCCTCGTGCGTGCCATCGCCGCGAATCACCAGCGGAGCCGGATGTCCGGCATTGGTGTAGCGGAGGTGGCCGCTGGGGATATCGAGCACCGCGTAGAAAAAAGTGATGAAGCGATCGCCGGCGATGCTGCGGCAGAGCAGCCGGTTGATGGCGCTGCACAATTCGTCGGGCGATACAGATGGCGAAGCGAGTCCGCGCACGGCGGCTTGCAGATTCGACATCAACAGCGCGGCGGGCATTCCTTTTCCTGCCACGTCCGCGATGCAGAAGCCCAGGGTGTTTTCGTTGAAGCGCAACACGTCGTAATAATCTCCGCCAACGGTTCGCGCGGGGCGCCAGTCGGCGGCGATTGCATATCCCGGAGCTTGAGGAAGTTCCGCGGGCAGCAGGCGCATCTGAATGCTGAGCGCCTCGGCCATGTCCTGTTCCTGGCGGCGCACTTTTTCGGAGATTTCGATGCGTTCGAGTTCATCTTCGCGGGCGTGGCGGCGCATCTCGCGCCGTTCGCGGCCCAGCCCGATTTGCTTTTCGAGAATTTCGACCAGCCGCGAATTCACCCAGGGTTTCTCGACGAAATCGCCGACGCCGCGCTGCATCGCCTGCACCGCCAGGCCGACGGTGGCCCAGCCGGTCATCACCACGATGGGCGGAGAGACTTCGCGCGACAGAATGCGCTCGAGCAGATCGAGCCCTTCGCGGCCCGACGTCGTGTCGCGCGCGTAGTTGAGATCCATCAGCAGCAGATCGAATTCACGCGCGTCAAGCGCTGCCAGGATCGTGGCGGGCGAGTTCACCGACTCGGTCTCGTAGCCGTGCCCCTTCAGCAAAAGCCGCAGCGCTTCGAGCACGTCCGGCTGATCGTCCGCTATCAGAATCTTCGGAATTGTCCGTCGCTCCTCTTCGATTATCGGCTGTGTTGAGGAGGCCATGCCGCTCAATTGACTGGGCTAAAAGTGGATGGAATGATGTCGAGCACGTAGTTATGAACGGCACTCCGAGTACCACGCGAGAATTCATCTAAAGCGTTTAGCTTGTTGATGTTATCCGCTACCGAATGACAGAAATCGAGCTCTTCTGCCCACTTGCGGGATACCCTCGTCCCAAGATCGGACACTGACAATTTGGGCCTAATTTCCTCCCCGGGCACTGGCTTTCTGCCCCGGGTGAGCCGCGCGAACGCCCGAATCGTCACTCGTAGCGGAGAGCTTCCATGGGATCTACGCGCGTCGCCCGGCGGGCTGGAATCCAGCACGCGGCCAACACCGTGGCAAGCAGCACCACGGCGACGGCGAGGAAAGTCGCGGGGTCCGACGGATTCACGGCATAGAGCAAGTGCGAGAGGGCGCGTCGGAGGGCGAGCGTGCCCACCGCGCCGACCGCAATGCCGATCGACGCGAGGCGCAACCCATCGAGCAGGACGGAGCGCAGCACTTGCGCCGGCGACGCGCCGAGCGCCAGCCGGATGCCGATTTCGCGCGTGCGCTGCGCCACGCTGAACGACACGACGCCGAACACGCCGACGCCCGCGAGCAACAACGCCACGCCCGAGAATGCCGCGATGAGTGCCAGCAGCGATCGCTTCGAGGCTACCGATCGCGATACCACCTCGTCCATCGTTCGCACGCGATCCACCGCTTCTTCCGGATCCACATTCCGGATGGCGCTGATTAGCGCAGTCGCGGCGCTCGCGGGCGGGCTCGCGGTTCGTATCGCAATGGTCATGAATGTCCACGGATCTTGCGCGTAAGGGACGTAGAACATCGGCTCAGGCGGCTTGCTCAGCGAGTGTTGGCGCAGATCGCCGACTACCCCGACGATCGTCTTCCATTGTTCCGCGTTGCTGAAGGAGCCAATTTTGATTCGCTGGCCCAGCGGATTTTGATTCGGCCAGTATTTCGCGGCCATGGCGCGATTGATGATCACCGCGGGCGGAGCGCTGGCGGTGTCTGCATCCGAAAAAGTGCGGCCTTCAAGCAGCGGAATTCCGAGTGCTGCGAAATAATCGGGACTCGCCACCGAATAATCCACGGCGTCAAATTCCGAGCCCTGCTCCGCGGAATAACTGCGGCCGTCGATCGAGAAACTGCGCGAGCTAGCGCCAAAATTAAGTGGAAGTCGGGAAATAACACTGGCGGCGCGGACTCCCGGCAACGCCTGCAAATTTCGCAACAGATTGCCGGTGAATTGGGAGCGCGATTCGGGCGTGGGGTAATTCGAAGGCGCCAGGGTGATTGACGCGGTGAGAATGTGATCGGTACGGAAGCCTTCGTCCACGGAGACGAGTTTCGAGAAACTCTTTAGCAACAGGCCGGCGCCGACGAGCAGCACGAGTGCCAGCGCCATTTCCATCACAACTAGAACACTTTGGCCGCCGTGGCGCGCCGCCTGCGATCCCCGTCCGCCTTCTTTCAGCTCGTTATTCGGATCGAGCCGCGAGGCGTGCAGCGCGGGCCAAAGTCCGAACGACACACATGCGAACACGCAGAGGGCCGAGGTGAATCCGAGAACGCGCGCATCCGGATGAACCACCGGCAGCCAGCCGACCGTCGAAGCGAGAAAAGCTCTGAGGGGGCCGATGCCCCAGACGGCGAGCAGAATTCCGGCGCTCGCCGCGACGCTGACCAACAGTGCGCTCTCGGTGATCAATTGTCTTACGAGCCGCGCTCTTCCCGCTCCAAGCGCCGTGCGCACCGCGAATTCCTTGCTGCGCGCGGTGCCGCGCGCGAGCAGCAGATTCGCAACGTTGGCGCACGCAATCAGCAGCACCAGGCCCACCGCGCCAAGCAACGCGATAAGCGCCGGTCGCGCGTCATCCACCAGCGATTCTTGCAGCGGCTGAAACCACGAGTGCGCGCCATTTAGATCCGAATCTGGGTGCGCCTTGGCGATCTGCTGCATCACCACGTCCAGATCCGCGCGTGCCTGCTCGATCGTAATTCCCGGCCTCAATCGCACCACTTGATCGAGATAATGAATTCCGCGCGCTTGCGCCTGATTTTTATCTGGGTTCAGCGGATGTTCCGGCACGGGATGTCCCGCGCGCGGCGTGACCCACAATTCCGTCTCCGGCGGAAACTCGAATTCCGGCGGCATCACTCCGGCGACGGTGAATGCTTCGCGATCCAGCGAGATTGTGGCGCCCAAAATATCTTGCCTGCCGCCGAAGCGCCGCTGCCACAGCGCGTAACTCAGCACTGCTTGTCTACCGCTCGCTGCCGCATCCGATCCGGTCAGAAAGCCTTGGCCGAGTAGAGGCGCGACGCCGAGTAACGAAATTAAGTTTGGAGTGGTCACCACGCCTGCTATTTTTTCCGGGGTACCGGAGCCGGTGAGCGTCATGCCTTGCTCGCGATACGCGGCGAATTCCTCGAACACGTGATTTTGGGCTGCGACGTCGAGATAATCCCCTGGACTAATCGTCTCGAAGCCGTGTTGCGATTCTTGTGCGACGTCGAAAAGACGGTCGGGCTGCGCAAAGGCGAGCGGCCGAAGCAGAACGGCATTTACGACGGAGAAGATTGCGGTATTGGCGCCAATTCCGAGGGCTAGCGTGAGAATCGCCACGAGAGTAAAGCCGGGGGATTTTCGCAACATTCGCAATGCGTATTTTAAATCCTGCGTCATCGCGCCTCCCGATTATTCGAATTCCACACGCGGAGCCTCCGCGGCCTCGCGAAATGCCAGGGACCGAACTGCGGGAGGGTCTGAAGACCCTCCCCTACTGAACCACCGCTTTATTCGTGACGCAGCGCTACCATTGGATCTACACGCATCGATCTGCGGGCTGGAATCCAGCAGGCTGCTAGCGCTACGCTACCGAGCAACAGCGTCACCGTCACATACGTCACCGGATCCGTGGCGCTCACTGTGATGAAACTATCGGCCAGGCGCGTGCATGCAAATGCGGCTGCGAGGCCGGCGACGATGCCGCCTCCTACGATCAACAAGCCCTCGCCGAAGACCAATTTCAAAATGTCCATCGGCCGCGCGCCCAGCGCCATGCGAACTCCGATTTCATGAGTTTTCTGGCTGGCCGCATAGGAAAGCACGCCGTACACCCCAACCAGAGCGAGGATCAATCCGAGTACGCCCATCGTCGCGGCCATCACCGCGCCGATTTTATAAATTAAAAGTCCGTTGAGCGTGTCGAGTGCCTCGGTCATCGTCTTCACGTCGAATACCGGCAAATCCGGCGCCAGTCCCGCGGTCGCTTCCTGCACTTCACGAATGATCTGGCTCGGCGGCGCTGCGGAACGCACTTGCAGTGTGGTCAGCGAATTTCCGGTGTACTGCTGCGTTACCGGCATATAGAAGTTGGCGCCGATTTCTCCGGAACTGCTGTTAAATCGCGCGTTCTTCGCGATGCCTACGACCGTGACGGGATGAGTTACGTCGGCGGCCAACCGAAATTGCCGGCCGATGGGATCCACATCGTGCCAGTAGCGCTTCACCATCGTTTCGTTCACGATAGCCACGCGCGGCGCGCTCCTGTTGTCTGCCTCCGTGAAAATCCGGCCGCGGACAAGAGGAATTTGCAGCGTGTGGAAATACTCGGATGAAATCAGGCCGTAAACGGCAAACGGAGCAGGCTGGCCGGCCGGTTGGTCGAAGCCTTCGATTGTGAGAGTATCTGCGTTGTTGAAGTAGCCCATGGGCACGGCGCTCGTCAGGCTGGCCGATTCCACCCCGGGAAGTTCCTGCACGCGATCCAGCAAAGTCTTGAAGAATGCCAGTCCGCGCGTTTCGTCATAACCAATTTCTGCGGGATCCATCGAGAAATTGACCACGCCCGCCGCCCGGAATCCGAGATCCAATTTCTGCGCCCGCTGTAGGCTGCGCGCAAAAAGCCCGGCAATGATCAGCAGCATCAACGAGCCAGCCACTTGCGCTGCCACCAGCACGCTGCGCACGCGGTGCCGGCCTCCCGCGACGGTTCGTCCGCCTTCGTGCAGGATGGAGCTCAAATTCGCGCGTGCAATTCGAATCGCCGGCACCGCTCCCACAATCAAGCCGGTGAGCAACGCCGCAGCGAACGCAAACGCGAAGATGCGCCAGTCCAGGCTGAAATCCAGATTCACGGGAAGTTCGGTACCCACGCGAATCGAGCCGGCCACCGCGCTGCCCCAGGCGCCCAGCAAAATTCCAGCAGCACCGCCGAGCACGGCCAGCAAAATACTTTCGGTAAGCAACTGGCGCATCAGCCGGCTGCGCGCCGCTCCGAGTGCTGCACGAATGGCCATCTCGCGCTCGCGGATGGTGGCGCGCACCAGCAAAATATTTGCCACGTTCACGCACGCCAGCACGAGAACTACGGCGGATAGTCCGAGAAACAGCGTCGAAATCAGCACGAGCGGATTTTGCGGATTCGGATCCGGGCGCGAACGAAGCTCGGAATAGGAATTGATGCTCATATTCTTCTCGACGTCCGCGTGGTCTTGCGCGAAGCGCTGCGCAATCACCGCGAGCGACGAATCCGCTTGGGCGATGGTCATGCCGGGTTTCAGCCGCGCAAGCACTCCGAGATTGCGATATCCGCGATTGCTCATGAAGTCGCCCGGATTTTGCGTCAGTCCCATTCCCACCGGCAGATAGGCCTGTGGATTCGCAAGCGCCCAGACGCCCGTGAATCCTTGCGGCGCGACGCCTACGATGGTCATCGGACTGCCATCGAACGAAACCTTCATCCCCACGACATCCGGATTTCCGCCGAAGTGATCTCTCCAATATGTGTAGCCGAGCACGACCACCGGATCGGCGCCGCGCGTTTCGCCTTCTCCGGGCAGGATAAATCTTCCCAGCGCGGGCTTGATTCCCAGCACGGAGAAGAAATTCCCAGTCACGTACTCGGTCAGGATTCTTTCTGCATGCCCATTCACGCTGATTCCATCGAGGCCGAGTTCGTAGCCGAATACTCCGTCGAAAACTTCGCCGGTTTGCGCTTGCAGGTCGCGATACTCGGGGATCGAGAATTGATTCTGCACTGGGCCTTTGTTCATCTGCATCGCCAGGACGACGAGTTGCTTGCCATCCTTCACCGGCAATGGCCGCAGCAGAAACGAATCCACCATGCTGAAGATTGCGGTGTTTGCGCCGATTCCTAGCGCCAGTGTCAACACCACGACGGCGGTAAATCCCGGCGATTTGCGGAGCATTCGCGATGCGTATTTTAGATCTTGGAATATGGCGCCCATTTGCTCCTCTGAGTATCTACAGGCCGGGTACGGCTTTACTGAAACCGGGGCCGAACGGCGGGAGGGCTGTAGCACCCTCCCCTACAAAAGCGCGCACCACGTCATTCGTACCTGAGCGCCACCATGGGATCCACGCGCGTTGCTCTTCGCGCCGGAATGTATGCCGCTGCCAGCGCTACGAGCGCCATCAACGCCGGGCCGGCCAGCAGCATCAGCGGCTGCCCGGGACTCACGCCGTACAGCATCGAATCCATCAAGCGTCCCAGGCCGTACGCCGCCGGAACTCCGATGGCCACGCCGATCGCCACCAGCACTACCGCTTCGCGCAGCACCAATCGGCCGATATCACCTCTCATCGCGCCCAGCGCAATCCGTATTCCGATCTCGCGCGTCCGCTGCACTACCAGAAACGCCAGCACGCCATAAATTCCGATGCAGCCAAGTAGCGCCGCCACCCCGCCAAACGTCAGCGATAGCCCCGCCACGATCGCTTCGCCGGAAAGATCTTCGGCCACGACGGCCTCCTCCGTCTTCATGTGCGCGGTCGGCAGCGAAGGATCGATTTTTCGAACCGTGTCGCGAATCGCCGCGAAAAGCGATTCCGGCGCCTGCGAAGTTCGCACATAGAAAGTGGCCTGGCCCAGCGTCGGATCCTGAGTGAGCGGCGAGAACGTGAACGCGCGCTTATCTTCCCGCACGTGCGTGTACTTCTCATCCTTGACCACGCCCACCACTTCCACGTCGGTCTTCACTCCGCTCCCGGTTCCAAATCCGAAATGAGCGCCGACTGGATTCCGGTCCGCCAGATATCGCTGCACGAACGTCTCGTTGACGATCGCAACTTTCGGGCTGTCCGCCGTGTCGCTCGCCGAAATTTCCCGGCCTGCCAGCAATGGGACTCCCAAGGTCGAGAAAAATTTCGGGCCAACCCGGTTCATGCTCACGCGCTGCTCTTCAGGGTCTCCGTTGCGGACCTTGCCTTCAATCTCGACGCCTCCGTTGTTGTCCGTGCCGATCAGCATCGCGGTTTGCACCGCGCCCACGCTCCGAACTCCGGGAAGCGCAGCCAGCGCCTCCGTCAATTGATTCGTGAATGCCTGGGTGCGCGCCGGCGTGTAGCCGTTCAGCTCCGGCGCCACCATGAACTGAATCATGTGATCGGCCTTCAGTCCCAAGTCCTCGTTCCGCAAATTCCAGAGTGTCTGGGTCATCAGCGCCGCGCCGGTGAGCAAAAGCACCGTCAGCGCCATTTGCGCGGCCACGAATACCTTGCGGATGCGCACGTGGCCCGATCCCGATGTTGAGCTGCGATCTTGATCCCGCAGCACCGCGTTCAAATCACCTCCGGAAAATCGCAGCGCCGGCGCCATACCAAAAAGAATTCCCGTCCCTACCGCAACCGCGAAATTGAAAATCAAAATTCGCAAGTCCAGACTCGCCGAGAGACCCTCGATCCCTTGCCCGCTCGAGGCAATGCGCGTCAGCGTGTCGATGCCCCACACCGCAACGAGCAGGCCCGCCAGCCCTCCCGCCAGCGCCAGCAGCAAGCTCTCAATCAACACCGCGCGCACCAATCGCATGCGATCCGCCCCGAGCGCCCGCCGGATCGCGTACTCGCGGCTCCGCGACGCCCCGCGCGCCATGAGCAGGCTCGCCACGTTGGTGCACACGATCAGCAGCACCAAAATCACCATGCCGCCGAGCGCCAGCAGCGGCGCCTGCGCATCGTTTTGCAATGTCGGCCGCCCCTGCGAGCCGGGCATCAATAGCATCTTGCGATCGATAAACTGCTGCCGCCGCGCTTCGGACGCCCACTTGGTGACCTGCGCTGCTTGTTCCTCCACCAGCGCGTGATAGGTCACTTGCAGCGATGCCTGCGCCTGCTGCCTCGACATGCCTGGCTTCATCCGCCCGATTAGCGGCAGCCAGTAGTTGTCCCACTTGTCGAGCGACCACTCGTTGGGCATGGCCTGCGCTGCCATCGTCAGCGGAATGAAAATGTCCGGCGCCTCGCCGGCCTGCACGCCCTTGAATCCCTGCTGCGCTACGCCGACGATCGTCATCGGTGTTCCATTGATCGGCGCGGATTGCTTCAGAACTTGCGGATTGGCGCCAAAATGCCGCTGCCAGTAGCCGTAGCTCAAAACGACAACTGGATTCGCGCCCGGCGCCTGCTCATCATTCATCGAGAAAACGCGCCCAAGCCCCGGCCGCACGCCCAGCACTTCGAAATAATTTCCGGAGACGAGCTCGCACTCGGCCAGCTCCGTATCACCTTGGTAGGAAACGCTCACGCGAGTGACGTAGCGCGCCAACAGCCCGGACAGCGCTTCATTCTTCTCTCGCAGCGCCTTGAACATCGGATAAGAAAATGTCTGGCCTTCCGGCCCGCCATCGCCCCAGCGGCTGCCGCTCACGTCGCCGGGTGAACGCAGCACCACGAGTTGCTCCGGCTTCTGCACCGGCAGGCGGCGCAGCAGGACTTGATCGAGAAGCGAGAAGATGGCGGTGCTCGCGCCGATGCCGATCGCGAGAGTGAGAATCGCGACGACGGTGAATCCCGCCGATTTGCGCAGCATGCGCAGCGCGTAGCGAAAGTCCTGAATCACATTGCCCATTCATGCCTCCAAATCATTCGTATCGCAGAGCGACCATGGGGTCGACGCGCATCGCCCGCCGCGCCGGGACGTAACACGCTGCCAATGCCGCACCCGCCAGCAGCACACTCACCACCACGAACGTTGCCGGATCAAACGCGCGAACTTGGTACAGCAAGCTGCCGAGATATCGCGTGAGTGCGAACGCCCCGGCCAATCCCAGCGCCACTCCGCAAACTGCCAGCCTCATCGTCCGTCCGAGAATCAATCCGCGAACATTCCGCGGCTGGGCGCCGAGCGCCATGCGAATCCCGATTTCCTGCGTGCGCTGATTCACGGTGTAACTCGTCACGCCATAAATCCCCACCGCCGCCAGCAGCAGCGCCAAGCCTGCGAACGCGCCGATCAGCACTGCCGCGAAGCGCCGCGGCGCAACGGAATCCGAAAGCAGCTCGTCCATGGTCAGCACTTGCGTGACCGGCAAATTCGGGTCGAATTTGTGCACCACGCCGGTGGCCGCAATCGCGAGTCTTGAAGGATCGGCGTCCGTGCGAATCACCAGGTACGGGGTCCAGCCGCCGCTGAAATACACGTCGAGCGTTGGTTCCGCGTCGAGGCCGAATTGATGCACGTTGCCGACAATACCGATAATCGAAAACCAGCACGGCTGCGGCGCGAGCGAACATATATTGATGCGCTTGCCGAGCGCGTCACTTCCCGTGCTCGCACCGGTGCGTGGCCAGAATCGCCGCGCCATCGCCTCGTTGATCACCACGTTCGTAAGCGTCCAGTCCGCTTGATTGAAATTGCGGCCTTGCAGCAACGGAATATCGAGCGCCGCGAAATATCCCAGGCTTACGCTGCGAATTTGCGCCACGGGCCGCGCACCCGCCGGAGGTACCGGCTGGCCCTCGATCAAGAATCGCGATGCCTGCCGCAAACTGGAAGCGAGCGGCAGCACGTCGATTCCGCCAGCGTGCTTCACTCCGGGCAGCGCCTGAATCTTCGCCGCGAGCTCCTCGAATTGCAGCGATTGTTGGCGCCCCAGTTCGGTCTGCTGATCGTTCGAGAGCTGGCTCAATTGCGAAGCTGGAATGGCCGCCTGCGGAATCTGCATGGTCAATACATGTCCGGTGGAAAATCCGGCGTCGACGCTCAACAAGCGATGAAAGCTGCGCAATAGCAATCCCGCGCCGATCAATGGCAGCAGGGCCATGGCGATTTCCGAGATCACCAGAAAATCATGCGCGCGGCGGCTCCCGAACCCGCTCGAGCCTTTCGTGCCCTGTTTGATCACAGAGCCTAAATCCGCGCGCAGCGTCTGCAGCGCCGGAAGCAATCCGCATGCGACGCCAGTCAGCACGCATATGCCGAGAGCGAACGCGAGGACCGGGCCGTTGAGCGAGACATCGCGCACCACTGCCAGATCTGCCGGAAGCGAAGCGGTCAATGCTTCCAGTCCCACGCTGGCCAATAGCACGCCGAGCGCGCCGCCGATGAATGAAAGCAGCAGACTCTCGGTGACCAATTGCCGGACCATACGCCAGCGATTCGCGCCCAGCGCCGTGCGCAGCGCAATTTCGCGCTCGCGGCTGGCGTTGCGCGCGAGCACCAGATTCACGATATTCGCGCAAGCGATCAGCAAGACCAGCCCCACGGCACCGAATAACACGAGCAGTGTTCGCCGCAACTTTGCCGCCGACGGATCTTCGAATCGCTGCACCGTCACGCCCCAGTTTTTGTGCGTGTCGGGGAAAGCCTCTAGCTCATGGTTATTCAGCGATTCGATTTCCGATTGCGCTTGCGCCACGCTCGCGCCCGGCTTCAACCGCGCAAGCACCGTGAACGGATGATGCACGCGGCCGGTGAGATCATCGGGATACTGCCCGCTCGGCAGCCAAATATCCGGCCAGGTTTCCAATTGAAAATCGCCCGGCAGCACGCCCACCAGCGTGAAGCGCTGTCCATCGAGCGTGATCGTCTTTCCCACGGCGCCCGCATCGCCGCCAAAGTGGCTCAGCCAAAAACGATGGCTCAGCAAAGCCACGGGCGCGCTGCCGGTCTTATTTTCTTCCGGCGAAAATGTGCGCCCAATCGCCGCGCGCACTCCCAGCAGAGGAAATAATTCCGCAGTCGAGTAAGCCGCCTGAATTCTCTCCGTCGCGCCGTCGCCGGTCATATTGAAGCCAGCCGAAATGGCGACGTAAGCGCCCATATCCGAAAAGCTGCGCGCTTGTTGCCGCCAATCCTGATAATCGCCCGGCGATAGTCCGAGTTGCGGCCACGCTGGCTTGTAGCTATTCGAAATCTCGACAAGATTTTCGGCGTGAGGATAAGGCAGCGGCCGCAAAAGAACGCGCTGGACCACGCTGAAGATCGCCGAATTCGCGCCAATCCCCAACGCCAAAGTAAGAATCGCCGTAGCCGCAAACCCCGGCGATTTCCGCAGCATCCGCAGCGCAAATTTCAGATCCTGCAAAATCCCATTCAACATGGTTCAAATCCCGCCCCTACTCGTACGGCAACGCCACCATCGGATCATTCGTATCGCAGAGCGACCATCGGGTCGACGCGCATCGCTCGCCTCGCGGGAATCACGCAGGCCGCTGCGGTCACCAGGCACAACAGCGCGGAAACTGCGGCCAGCGTCAGTGGATCTGTCGGCTTCACGCCATAAAGCTGCCCTTCAATCAATCGCGTCAATGCGAACGATCCAGCCAATCCGATCACAATCCCGATCAGCGCCGGCGCCATTCCCTGGCGCAGAATCAATCCCAAAATATTCTGCGGATTCGCTCCCAGCGCCATGCGAATTCCCACTT
This sequence comes from uncultured Acidobacteriota bacterium, assembly GCA_963831955.1. Lineage (GTDB taxonomy): Bacteria > Acidobacteriota > Terriglobia > Acidiferrales > UBA7541 > Palsa-147. The sequence continues at coordinate 1,117,091 of CAWHSG010000001.1, forward strand.
CGTGCGTCCTCTGCGCCACCGAATAAGCCACCACGCCATAAATTCCAATCGTGGCCAGCAGCAATCCGATAAATCCGGCGATGCTCAGCATCAGCGCCGTGCCCTCGAAGCCCACCAGCGAGCTTTCGATGGTTTGCCGCATCGTTTGCAGGTTGCTCACGTCCAGCGCCGGATCCATTTTCATCACCGCCGCCTGAATCGTATTTCCCAGCGATTCCGGCACAGTTCCGGTGCGAACAAACAAAGCAATCCGTGATCCTTGCGTCTGCTGGAAAGGCACGTAGAAATAAGCCGTAGGCTTCTCCGACATCGACTGATATTTCGTATCCGCAACCACGCCGACAATTTCGTCCCACTTGTCCGTTTCGCCCTTGATGCGCTGCCCAATCGCGCTTTTGCCCGGAAAGTATTTTTTTGCCAGCGTCTCGTTCACGATGGCCACGCGCGCTGCTTTCTCGTCATCCGACCACGAGAATTCGCGTCCGGCGCGCAACGGCAAGCCCAGCGTCTGAAAAAATCCCGGCGAAATCATGTCGAAGCCGATGGTCATCGATTCTTCTTTAAGCGCCTGATAGCCATCGATTTCGGCCGTCGTCGAATACGAGTATTGCTGCGCCACCGGCCCCGCTTGCGCCACCGCCGCCGATTGCACGCCCGGAATCGAGCCGACGTTGTCGATCACCTGCCGCAGAAAAGTTTTCGTGTGCGCCGCGTCGTAGCCCGCCGCCGATGTATCTACGGCCAGCGACAAAATATCGTTCGGCTTGAATCCCAAATTTGTGGCCCGCGCCGCGAACACGCTGCGCAGCAGCAATCCCGCACCCACCAGCAGCACCAGCGAAATGGCCACCTGCACCGCCACCAGACCGGCACGCAGCGGCGATTTCCTCGAGCGGCGCCCACCTTCTTCGCCCTTCAGCGCCGGCACCAGATCCACTCGCGATGCCATCAACGACGGCGCCAGCCCAAACAAAATTCCCGCGAGCGTAGCCACCACGAGCGTGAACGCGAATACTTCCGTATCGAGCCGCGCATCAATATTCAGGGGCACTCCGAACATCTTCGGCGGATGCGCCATAACATTCGTCACCATCGCTGCCAGCAACAATCCCACTGCTCCGCCAAGCAGCGACATCAGCACGCTCTCGCTCAGCAATTGCCGGATCAATCGACCGCGCCCCGCTCCCAGAGCTACGCGAATCGCCACTTCCGTCCGCCGCGCCGTCGAGCGCGCAATCAACAACCCCGCCACGTTCGCGCACGCAATCAGCAACACAAATGCCACGGTAGCCGAAAGCATCGCCACCACCGGCAAAATCTTCGGCGCCGCGCCAAACGGAGTTTCATAAATCGGCGCAAGAGCCGCGGTGTCGTTCAAGGAGTGCTGGTCCGCCTTCGACTTGAAGTACGCCTGCAGCTTTACCGTCATCGCTGCCTGCGCCGTCTCGACACTCACTCCCGGCTTCAATCTTCCAAACAAAAAGAGCCAGTTCGCCCCGTCCTGCTCCAAAATATTTCCGCCGGCCACCTCCACCGGCAACACCACTGGCTGCATCATCGCAGGAACAAAAATTTGCGCGGCCACACCCACATTCGCGCCATGAAAATCTTCCGGCAACACGCCAATAATCGTGAACAAATGCCCGGAGATCGTCATGCTGCGTCCGACGGCCGAAGGATCGGATCCAAATTCGGTCTTCCATAAATTTTGGCTGATTACCACCAGAGGATCTCCCGACGGAACTTTGTCATCGTCAGGAGTAAGGGTCCGGCCCAGCGCCGCATGCACCCCCAGCGCATCGAAATAATTTCCAGTTACGACTTCGCCCTGCGTCTGCTTGGTCTGGTTGCCGATTTTCACCGCGAAGTTGATGGGGCAGTCCGCGGCCAGCGCTTCCATCACGTCGTTTTTATCGCGCAACTCCCGATAGATAGGATAAGAAGCCGGCAGCACATCCCCCGTCACCATCCGGATTCCGACGGACACAATCTTGTCCGAGTGCGCCACGCCCGAGAGCGGTTGCAGGATCACCGCCTTCACAATGCTGAAAATCGCGGTGTTCGCGCCGATGCCCAGCGCTAGAGTGAGAATTGCCACAGTCGTAAATCCCGGCGATTTGCGCAACATGCGCACGGCGAATCGAACGTCTTGCATCAGGGCGCCCATCGCGACCTCCGCGTTTGACTCCAAACGTACGGCCCGCGCTTTATGCCGACCCCCTCCATGCAAGACCGCGCCATGATTACAATCGCGCCCAACCCCGGGGGCCGAACTGCGGGAGGGTCCGAAAACCCTCCCCTACAAAACCTACTCGTAGCGCAGCGCCACCATCGGATCGACGCGCATCGCGCGGCGCGCCGGCAAATATGCTGCAAGGGCCGCGACAAGCGTCACGCCGAGTGCTACGGCCACGAATGTGAGCGGATCGCTGGCGCTCACGCCGAAAAGCAAATTGGTCATCGCGCGCGTTACCACCAATGCCGCCGCCGCGCCGGCCACTGCGCCGAAAATCGCGAGCTGTAATCCTTTGCCTACCACAAGCCGCAGCACGTGGCTTTTCTGCGCGCCGAGCGCAACGCGGATTCCGATTTCGCGGAATCGCTGGCTGACGCTGTAAGAAAGCACGCCGTAAATTCCCAGCGCGGCCAGCAGCAGGCCGAGCGCGCCGAGCACCGACGCCAGCGACGCAGCCGTGCGATTCGCGAACATCGAGGTGTGCAGCAGCGAAGAGAGATCATCGGCCTCCAGCGGCTGCACTTTCGAATCGAGCGACATCGCCGCGGTGCGCACGCCGTTCACTACCGTCGCCGTGGGCAATTGCGAGCGCACGAGGATGTTTGCGTCGGTGCCGCGCGTTTGCAGCACCGGAAAGTACAGGAACGACTGCGGCGGCTCATTGATGCGGTGATATTTGACGTCGCGCGCGACGCCGACGACCGTGCGCCAGTCGTCCCAAATGCGCACGCGATGTCCGGTCGCGTCCTGCCCCGGCCAGAATCGTTTCGCCATGGTCTCATTCACGATCACAACTTTTGGCGCGCCCGCACGATCCTGCTCTGAAAAATCGCGGCCCGAAATCAGCGGGATTTGCAGCGTCCGCAGATAATCGCTCCCGACCATATTGAGATCGATGTTCATGTCCTCGCCCTGCGTCGGCGTGTACGCTTCGACTTCGACGGGCGAGTAGCTGCGTCCGGTGAACCACAGCGGGACAAATCGTTCGAGGCTCGCGGATTCGACGCCAGGCAGCGTGCGGATTTTCTCGAGCAAACGGCCGTAGTAAAGCGAAGCTTCCTCGCCGGTGTAGCCGCTGGTTCGCAAATCGAATGCGGCGAGAGCTACATGATTCGTGTTGAATCCTGGACCAGCCGCTTCTGCATTGCGCATGGATCGCAGCAGCAATCCCGCGCAAACGAGAAGTACCGTCGCGAACACAACTTCGGCAATCACCAACGCATCGCGCAAACGATGCGTCGCCACGCGTGTCCCGGCCGAAAACGCTGCCGACTTCAGCGAGTCATTTAAATTCGTGCGCGAGCCGCGCCACGCGGGCACCAGCCCGAAAATAATTCCGGTGGCGATCGAAAGAAGCAGCGTAAACGCGAGAACGGTTTTATCTACGCCGAGCGTGAGGCCGACCGGCAGATGTTTAGTCGCCGGCGTGAAGAACGACAGCAGATTCGCGCCCCACAGTGCGAGCAAGATGCCGCCAATTCCGCCGGCAAAAGCTAACACCACGCTTTCCGACAGCATTTGCCGGAGCAGGCGATTGCGGCTCGCGCCCATCGCTGCGCGAATCGCGATTTCGCGTTCGCGCACCGTCGCCCGCGCCAGCAGCAGATTCGCCACGTTCACGCACGCAATCAGCAGCACCAGCGACGCGATCACCATCAGGAACCCCAGCACGCTGCGCAGAAAATCCTGCACGCCGTAATGTGCTTTCCATACGGGCGCGACAAACACGCCAACGTTTTTGCTCGTGTTCGGATATTCCGCTGCATAATTCGCCGCGAGCGCGCCCAGATCAGCCTGCGCCTGCGCAATGCTCACGCCCGGCTTTAGGCGGCCCATTATGTGCACGAAAGTCGGATTGCGTTCTTCGATGTCCTCGAACGGCAGCACTTGCGGCTGCATCATCATCGGCACGAAATACTGCGCGTCGATCCCGACAATCGTTCCGAAGAATGGCCGCGGAGCGACGCCGATGATCGTGAACGGATGGCCGTTCAGATGGACGATTTTGCCGACAACATTCGGATCCGAGCCGAAGCGCCTGGCCCAGAGTCCGTAACTCAGCACGATGTAAGGATCGGAATTCAGCGCCTGATTCGCCTGCTCGTGAAATGTGTTGCCGATCGCCGCGTGCACGCCGAGGACATCGAAGTAATTTTCTGTGGCAATAATTCCCCAGACTCGCTCCGCAGGCTCGGTATTGCGCAAGCTCATGTTCACGCCGGAAAGCTCGAAGCCGATCACATCGGAGAAAACGTGATTCTGCGCTCGAAAATCTTTGTAATCGGGATACGAGCTGGTGTGATATTCGCCGCTGGGCATGATGCTTTCGACTGCGACCATTTGCTCGGAGTGCGCGACTGCGGGAATTGGATCGAGGAGGATTGAGCGGACCCAGCTGAACACCGTTGCGTTACCGCCAATGCCGAGCGCGAGGGTGAGAATCGCTACGGCTGCGAAGCCTGGGGATTTTGCCATCATTCGCAGGGCGTGGCGGAAATCTTGGATCATCGTGTTCAATTTTCTCTCCCTGAGTTCTCGTTGCTGATCCGGCTTAAGTTTGCCCGTGGCATAAGATGCCAGGCTGAAGCCCGCCGCTACGAAACCTCGGAAACCACGCGACCGCGCGTGGATACACCTCTAGTTTTCGATCTCAAGCCGCGAGTTCGATTTTTCTCCGGCTCGTTGCGCGTTGCCCGCGCTGTTTTTTGAAATCTGTTAGACGCTTTCGACGCGCGTCCCTACCGTGTCTTCGACGATGCGGCCGTCGAAGAGATGAATGGCGCGATCGGCGATGCTGGCGTAACGCGGGTCGTGCGTCACCATGCAAATGGTGGCGCCTTCCCGGTGCAGTTGCCGCAGGAGCTCCATTACGGCTTCGCTGTTCTTCGAGTCGAGGTTACCGGTCGGCTCGTCTGCGAGCAGGATCGAAGGCTGGCCGACAAGAGCGCGGGCTACTGCGACGCGCTGCTGTTGACCGCCCGAAAGTTGTGAAGGGTAATGCTTCATGCGGTGCGCCATGCCGACGCGTTCGAGCACTTCCTGCACTCGCTTTTTGCGATCGGCCGACGGCATGCTGCGGTAGGTTAGCGGCAACTCAACATTTTCGTACACGGTCAAATCGCCGATTAAGTTGAAGGCCTGGAAGATGAATCCGATTTCGCGATTGCGGATGCGCGTGCGATCGGCGAGCGAAAGATTCGCGACTGCTTGCTTGTTGATCCAGTAGTTGCCGTCGCTCGGCGAATCGAGCAGCCCGAGAATCGAGAGCAGCGTGGACTTGCCGCAGCCCGATGGCCCGGCGATGGAAACAAATTCGCCGCTGCGAATTTCGAGATGCACTCCTGCCAGCGCATGCGTCTCGACTTCATCGGTGTAGAAAACTTTTGTTACGCCGTCCAGATTGATTAGGGCTTCGCTGCCTTCCGCCATTTTGTGCGCTCCTCGCGATTTTGCGTTGATGGCCGTGATGCGCTGCGGCGCGCCCGGCGATTTCTTCAAATTATTTCAACTGAATGCGATCGAAATTGTCCCATTGCGACATGTCCGAGAGGATCACCGTGTCGCCCACCTGCAATCCCTTCACTACTTCCACCGAATTCACCGAGGTCCGCCCCACCTGAACTTGAACGCGAGTAGCTTCGCTCGCATCGTTCCAGGGACCAGTCGTCTTGAAGAGCCCGATGGTGCTGTTTGCTTCACCGTGTACTGGGCGCCCGACGAAGAGAACGTCTGCGAGCCGTTCGAGTTCGACGGTGCCTTCGACGCTCAAATCCGGACGCGCGCCGGGGGGCAGAGCTCCCTCGAGCGCGCAATCCACTGTGACCGTGCCGTTTTGCACCGCAGGATCAATGCGGCTGACATGTCCCTGAATGATTCCGTTGTGCGTATCAATCGTGCATTTCTGCCCAATCACAATGTCTTTCGCCTGCGTCTCGGCAATCTTGAGCTGCGCTTTCAAATGTTGCGGCTGCGCTACCCGCGCGAGGACCGTGCCCGCAGTTACTTTTTGTCCGACTTCAACGTCGAGCTCCTGCAGCATTCCGTCAATTCCCGGCCGGATTTTCAATTCCTCGACCTGCGATCTCTTCAAATTTTCGAGCGCCCGCATCTGATCCACTTTCGCTTGCTGCACGGCAATCTGCGCATCGATCGAATTCGCGAACGTATCCACCTGCTTCTCGGCGATGTCGTTTTGCTTCCCCAGTTCTTCTTCGGCCACTTGCGAAGTTCTCAGAATCACGTCCGAAGTGAGACCCAGCTTGAAAAGTTCCGCGTTGGTTTCCTTCTGGATTTGCGCCTGGTGGAAAGCGGAGCGCACCACGGCCGCCTTCGCTTTCTGATCCATCAGTTGATTCTGCAGTTGCGCCTTCAAATTATTCAATTCCGCCTCGGCGCCTTTTACTTGGTACTGGGCATCCATGGCCGCCTGTTGCAGCTCGGGATTGCTCATCGCGAAGATGACGGTGTCCTTTTTGACGGGGGTGCCAGGGAGAAGATAGCGTTGGGCGATTTGGCCGTCGGTCTGTGCGGGGATCAGTAGGATAGTCTCAGGCACGAGGGTACCGAGGCCGCGGACTTCGCGGAGCATGGGGCCGCGCTGGACGGTGCCGGGCCAGAGGGTGGCTTTGTCCACGCTTGGGGCTGCGGGCTTTAGCGTGTGCAGAGCGCCTGTGATAAGGACAATGGCGATCAGCGCCGCGACGCCGTAAGCGATCTGGCGGAACCTCTTTTTCTTCTTAGCGTCTGGCCGAGCAATATCCAAAGAAATGTCCTCGCGAGAGAATAGGGCAAGTGACTTGCCGCTCAGTGTTGGTTCGTAAGCTTCCTGATACCATAGGTTTAGGAGAGTGGCAACTGTGTGGTGAGGCGCTTATTTGCTCGCTCATGGGACTAAACCGTCCCGGAAACGAACATGCCTTTTGAGGCTCCGGCGGTCCGTATGTCCTGGGTTTTCTTTCGATTGGCATTCGCCTTAATCGCAACATGGTGCGATTAAAATCTTGTGTAAGTTGCTGAAAATAAGGGGTCGGGATCGTTCTTAATCGCAACAAAACTGGGGTGGGGCGGGTCCTTGTTTTTTGGTTGGCTGACCTTTGCCTCGCCGGATGGCTGGGGGCCGAACGGCGGGAGGGTCTGAAGCACCCTGCCGAACTGTCTAGTTTGGGCCAGGTTGCCAATGCAATTCCTGTGCACTGCGTCCGCTTGGCGGATTCGCCGGTTACAGACCAGATTGTTTGTCTGGTGCTGCGGACGTGCGGGGCTATTTTAATTTGGATATTTACTATTTGTCAATAGTGTACCGGTGATTGGACCGCAAACCTCGTGCTAAACCGGGCGGGAGGTGAACCCCGTCCCTGCGTGGTGAATCCCCGCCTCTGCGGAGTGAGCGGCCTTTTAGTGTTTTTGTAGTATTGCTGTTGTTGGGTTTTCGACGCAGAGTGCGCTTTCTTTTATTCAGCTTGCAGTCAGGGGGCCTGCTTCATGGCGCATATTAGACTTGCAGAGGGCGTTCCGGGGATTCGCGGGCCGATGCTGCTTAGTCCGGAGACTACCAAGCCACTGCGCGAGCTGGTGGAAGTTTTGCTTCGCGGGCCGAATAGTCTCACTCCGGCAGAGCGCGAACTGATTGCCACCTACGTCTCGTCGGAAAATGACTGTTACTACTGCCAACATTCACATGGAGCCGCCGCGGCCGAAAATATGGGCGGCAATTATGAACTCGTGGACCAGATCAAGCGCGACTTCGGAGCGGCGCCCATCTCTGACAAGTTGAAAGCTCTGCTCGTGGTTGCCGGCAAAGTGCAGAAGGGCGGCAAGCGGGTGACCGCGAAGGACGTCGAACTAGCCCGTGCCCAGGGAGCAACCGACAAGGAAATTCACGACACGGTTCTGATCGCCGCAGCTTTTTGCATGTTCAATCGCTACGTGGATGGCCTGGACACCTGGCAGCCGCACGATGCCGAGGTATATCGCGAGATCGGGCAACGCATCGCCAAGCACGGGTACATTGCGCCGGGGTGGGAACGGCCGGTGTCGGCGGCGGCTAAATAGTTCGCGCCAAAATTTTCATCGCCATAGTTCGAAATTCAAAAGGAGGATTGTGATGCCGCACATTAAATTGCCGGAAGGAATTCCTGGAATTCTCGGACCGATGGCGTTCAGTCCCGTCACAGCCAAACCGTTGAACGAGCTGGCGGAGGTGTTGCTGCGCGGCCCGAACAGCCTCGCCCCAGGCGAGCGCGAGATGATCGCCAGTTACGTCTCGTCGCAGAACGACTGCTTCTTTTGCCATACGGTACACGGCGCTGCGGCAGCGCATCATCTCGGCGGGAACGAGTCTCTGGTGAAGCAGGTAAAGCTGGATTTCGAGGCCGCGCCGGTTTCCGAAAAGCTAAAAGCGTTACTCGCCATCGCCGGCAAAGTCCAAAAGAGCGGCAAAAGCGTAACGCCCGAAGATATCGAGCGCGCGCGCCAGAAGGGCGCCACGGACAAAGAGATTCACGACACGGTGCTGATCGCCGCAGCCTTTTGCATGTACAACCGCTACGTAGACGGCCTGGCAACGTGGGCGCCCGCAGATCCGGATCTATATCGCGAGCGCGGCAAGTATCTGGCGGAAGAAGGCTACGTCCGCGCCAACGACGAGCTAGCCAAAATGGCGGCCGGGCAAACCCGGTAAGCATCGCTGGGCCGGCATCCTTGCTGGGCTCTTGCGACCGCGGCTCCGCAACAACCACACAAAACCAATCGGCACGCCCAACCCAGCCGAAGCCCGTACCGCCGATCCCGCGAATCGGGACCGGCTAGGCGGGGTCTGTTCCTTCAGCTGGTCGGCTACTATCATGGCTGGCGGAATGTCGAAACTTGACGAGCGATCAGAGTTGGTTGGCGCAGCGGGGGACTCCGCGGCGCCGCGGTCGGTCTTCCGGCACCGGGCGTTTGCTTGGTTTTGGGTGGCGCGGATGTTCTCTACGTTGGCTGTGCAATCGGAGAGCGTCACCATTGGTTGGCAGGTTTATACCTTGGCGCGGCATACGCGTAGCGTGGAGCAGAGTGCGTTTCTTGTTGGCATGGTGGGGTTGGCGCAGTTTGTGCCTAATTTTCTTTTGGCTTTGATTGCTGGGGCTACTGCGGATCGGCGCGACCGGCGTTCGATTATTTTGACTTGTACGGGCGTGGAGATCGGGTGCGTTTGCGGGTTGGCTTTGCTTTCTTTGCATCCTCGCCCTAGTTTGGTGCCGATTTTTTTGATTGCTGCGGTGTTTGGAGGGTCGCGATCGTTTCTTTGGCCTGCGAATGGGGCGATGGGGCCGATGCTGGTGCCTCGGGAGATTTTGCCGCGGGCGATTTCGCGTAGTTCGTTGGGGGATCAGATTGCGTTTGTTGTGGGGCCTTGGATTGGCGGGGTGTTTGTGCGCGATTTCTCCTTTCGTGGCTTATTGCGGATCGTTGGGGCTTTATGTTTTCGCGTTTGCGGCGCTGCTTTTGATTCGGGCTAATACGCGGCCGGAGTTGCAGCCTGGATCGCATATCGAGCAGATTCGCGAGGGGTTGGCTTACGTTTGGACTAACAAGATTGTGCTCGGGGCGATTTCGCTGGATCTTATTTGCGGTTTTGCTTGGCGGGGTTACTGCGCTTTTGCCGGTGTTTGCCAGTGACATTTTGAAAGTTGGGGCGCATGGATTTGGGATTTTGCGGTCGGGTCCGGCGATCGGGGCTATGGCTACGGCGTTTGCTTTGAACCGGTGGCCTTTGCACCGGCGGGCTGGGGCTTGGATGTTTGCTGGGGTGGCGGGATTTGGGATTTCTACTTTGGTGTTTGCGGTTTCGAGATCTTTGATTGTTTCGGTGATTGCGTTGGCTTGTTTGGGTGCTACGGACATGATTTCCGTGTTTGTGCGATTGACTTTGGTGCAGTTGGTTACGCCGGACCGGTTTCGCGGGAGGGTTTCGGCGGTGGCGGGACTTTTTATTGGGGCTACTGCGGAGCTTGGGGAATTTGAGAGTGGGGTTACGGCGCGATTGTTTGGGCCAGTGGGGGCGGCGATTTTTGGAGGGGTGGGATCGTTGGTGGTTACTGGGGCTTGGGCTTGGATGTTTCCTTCGTTGCGTAAGGCGGATCGGTTGGAGATGGCGGAGACGGTTGATGGTGCGAGTGGGTGAGTCGCGTTACATCGGCGGGTGCGTCGATTGCTTTGCAAACGCGAAGCGAATGACCGGCGCCCCTGCGAAGAGGAAGGCTACGGCGCCGACCGGTTGAACCACCGCCCCTGACGTTGGCGTTTGGTCCGTCAAGTCGCGTTCGCCTTTGGTTGGTGTTTCTTCGTCGGAGCCGGCGGGACGCCGGCGCTACTTTCGATTGATTGTGTTTTGGGCGGCGTAAGATGCTCGGCCTGTGGCGGAATCTACCTCTATGATTGGGCGGACGGTTTCCCATTACCGCATCCTTGAGAAGTTGGGCGGTGGGGGGATGGGTGTGGTTTATAAGGCTGAGGATGTGCGGCTTGGGCGGGCCGTGGCGCTTAAGTTTCTGCCTGATGAGACGGCGCGGGATCCGCTTACTTTGGATCGATTTCGTCGCGAGGCTCGCGCTGCTTCTGCTTTGAATCATCCGAATATTTGCACTATTCATGATATTGGCGAGGATGCGGGGCATGTCTTCCTCGTGATGGAATATCTTGAGGGGCAGACTTTGAAGCACCGGATTGCGCGCGGGCCGGTGCATACCGAGGAGCTTTTGCAGATTGGGGTGGAGGTGGCTGGGGCGCTGGATGCGGCGCATGCGAAGGGGATCGTTCACCGCGATATTAAGCCGGCGAATATTTTTTGCACGAAGAATGGATCGGCTAAGGTTTTGGATTTTGGGTTGGCGAAGATTATTGCGCCGGCGCAAACGTTTACTGATGTGGACGCTACGGCTATGCCTACCTCGGCTGATGACCAGATTTTGAGCAGTCCTGGATCGGCGATTGGAACCGTTATGTATATGTCGCCGGAGCAGGCTATGGGCGAGGAATTGGACGCGCGGACGGATCTTGTTTTCGTTTGGCGTGGTGCTTTATGAGATGGCTACCGGCACTTTGGCTTTCAAGGGGACTACTTCGGCGGCGATTTTTGATGCGATTTTGCATAAGCCGCCTGTGCCGGTTTTGCGGTTGAATGCTGGGTTGCCTGTGGAGCTCGAGCGCATCATTAATAAGGCGCTGGAGAAAGACCGCAGGATGCGTTACCAGCATGCTTCGGATTTGCGGACGGATTTGCAGCGGTTGATGCGGGATTCACATTCGGGGTCGGGGATATCGGCGGTTGCGGATTTGGTTGGTGGTGCGCCTGACGTACACGAAGATGCTGGGCATTAAGCCCACCGCTACGAAGGCGGAGGCTTTGCATCGGTCGGGTAGTTCTACTGTGGTGGCGGTGGCTAAGCAGCATAAGTTGGGGTTGGCTACTGTCAGCATTATTGTGTTGGTGCTTGTTGCTGCTGCGGCTTATGGGATTTATGCGCTTTTTAGCGGCAGGGGCGCTACGGCTTTTGAAAATTTCACGATGACGCAGGTGACCGACAACGGGAAGACGATTGCTGCGGCGATTTCACCGGATGCCAAATATCTTTTGAGCGTGTTGGAGGACAACGGCAAGGAAAGCGTATGGCTGCGCAACGTGCCTACGAACAGCGACACGCAAGTGATTCCGCCGGCGGATGAATTTTACCAGAGCCTGAAATTTTCACCTGATGGCAATTCCATTTATTTCCGCAAGGCGCAGGATCGTCTGCATACGGGATTCAATTTGTACCGAGCGCCGGTGCTTGGCGGCACGCCGCAAGTGGTGGTGCGCAACATTGACACGGACATAACGTTTTCTCCGGATGCCAAGCGCATTGCTTACGCGAGAGGAAACAGCCCGGAGCCAGGGAAGTGGCAATTCGTGACGGCGAACGCGGATGGCACCGACGAAACGGTAGTCACCGTGGATGCGATGATTAATGCCCAGGCTGCTCCTGCGATGACCTGGTCGCCGGACGGCAAGCAGATAGCGATGCCGCTTTTCAATGGCTCCGACGCTTTTACCGCGATTGAGCTGAGGGACCCGGCTTCGGGTAAGGCACAGGCGTTTGCCGGATTCGGGCAAGTGATTCTGAACGAATTCATATGGACGCCTGATGGGCGCGGTTTCCTGGCTGCCTATCAGAAGAAAATCACTCCCGATGCACGAAACCAGATCGGATTTATATCGTATCCCGAGCGCAAAACTGCGGCCGGTGACGAAGGATACGAATAACTATCAAACTTTGTCGCTTTCATCCGATGGGAAAACGCTTGCGGCGATTCAACAGAAAATCACGCGAACGATGTATCTCTTGCCGGTGACCGGTTTTAGCGGAGCGCCGCCGAGTCCGGCGGCGGCGCAGACCAAGAATGCCTTCGTCTTCGGATGGGCTAGCAACGGCGATCTCTACTTCGATTCGGGCGGCGATATCGTGCATATGTCGGTGGATGGAAACAACAAGACTACGCTGCTGAGCGATCCCGCTTCGCAGATTGTGCGGCCGGTCGGGTGTAGCGGCGGGCGCTACATTCTGTTCTCATGGGCCGGCCATGCGGGAATCAACAAGATCAATATCTGGCGGGTGAATGCCGACGGATCGGATCCCAAGAAGCTGACCGATGGGCAGAACGATATAGCGCCGCTGTGCTCGCCCGATGGGAAATGGGCGTACTACCAGGACTTCAACAGAAACGAGATCATGCGGGTGTCCGTTGACGGCGGGAAGCCGGAAGCAGTTCCGGGTACGAGCCTGGCCGACGCGTTCATTGGCACCATCGGATTCGACATTTCGCGCGACGGAAAGATGCTTTCGGTGATGTTTGTGAAGACCGTGGAGACAGCTCCGGTGCCGGTGATCGCGGTGGTGGATTTGGATGCGGGAGCGAAGCCGCCGGTGCGGATATTGAATCCCGATCCGCGGATTTCTGGAGCGCCGGGATTTACGCCGGATCAAAAAGCGCTGGTTTATAACATTCGCGAAAATGGTACGGAGAATATTTGGCTGCAGCCGCTGGATGGATCGAAGGGGCGGCAGATTACTTTTTTCCCTGCGGATACGATACAGATATTTGATTATTCGCCGGATGGGAAGACCATTGGGATTTTGCGGAATCATGTGGAATCGGATGCGGTTTTGTTGCGGGATAGCGGGGCGGAAAAGTAGCGCCGGCGTCCCCGCCGGCATCTTGCGAAGAGAAGCTCGCCATGGGCAACAGTCGTGCGCGGACTACACACCGTGACATCCGGCATTCAATTCACATTTAGCGCCGCCCACGTCTTTTGCTCTTGCGGACATTTGCGGTCGTAAGATGCCGGCAGGGACGCCAGCGCTACATAGTGAATCTCGCGCCTCTTGATTGGCTTCGGCCCGTGGCAGCTCTGAATCGCGGTATCGCTACGAATTTTTGGATTGGGGGAACTATGGCTACTGCGCCTTTGCCTTCGATTATGGATGCTCGAAACGGAGGCGTTTCCGAATTTGAGTGATGAGTATATTGAGCGAGTGCGGGCGGTCAGCAAAGTGCGGCAAGTGATAAAGGGGAGATTTTGTTTGAGCCTGGGGATACGGGGTGCCGTTTTTTGTTTTGTTGCGGGCACTTGATGATTGTGCAGCCGGACCTGATGGGCGAGCGGTTGATGCACGCACGGGCCGGGCGGATTTACCGGGGAGTTCTCCATGATTTCCGGGCAACGATGTTTGGTGCGCGGGCGGGTTGTCGTCGGATGGGGAGTTTCTGGAGTTGGGTGCTGATGGGGTTGCGGGCGATCGTGGCGCGAGATCCGGAGCTTAGCAAGATTTTGATGCGGGCTTTTCATTTTGCGGCGATCGCGAGCTGGTGAAGGCGGGGGCTGGCGACGTGGTATTTTGGGGTCGCGTTATTCGGCGCATACTTTGCGGTTGCGCGAGTTTTTGACGCGGAACCAGCATCCGTTTACCAATACATTGACCTGGACACGGACAAGGATCGCAGCAACTGATTCTGGATCGGTTTCATGTTGCGCGCCGAGGAGATTCCGGTGTTGATCTGCAACGCGCGAACGATGTTGCGGAATCCTACGAATCGCGGCTTTGGCGGATTGTCTGGGGATGAATGCGGCCATCGATGAGACTTGGTTCGCGATTTGGTGATTGTGGGGGCTGGGCCTTCGGGGTTGGCGGCGGCGGTTTATGGGGCGTCGGAGGGGTTGGATGCGTTGATGATCGAAGCGTCCACGCCTGGAGGGCAGGCGGCATCGAGTTCGAAGATTGAAAATTATTTGGGATTTCCTACCGGGCTTACGGGGAAGGAATTGGCTTCGCGGGCGATTGCGCAGGCGGAGAAATTTGGCGCGAAGATGATGGTGGCGCATAGCGTGGCGCGGTTGGATTGCGCGAAGTTGCCTTACGAAGTGGTGCTGGATAACGGCAACCGTGTTGCGGCGCGGGCCGTGGTGATTGCTACTGGAGCGCAGTACAACAAGCCGGAGGCGGCTACCGAAGATAAATTGCAGTGCCAGGGGATTTATTACGGGGCTACTTTTATGGAAGCGCAGCTTTGCGGGAAGGACGAAGTGATCGTGGTGGGCGGAGGGAATTCGGCGGGGCAGGCGGCGGTGTATATGTCGGAGACGGCAAGAAGGTTTATATGCTGGTGCGGTCGGGGGGGTTGGCGGATAGCATGTCGCGTTATTTGATTCAGCGGATTGAAGAGAACCCGAAAATCGAAATGCACTACAAGACGGAGATTATGTCGGTGGAAGGCGACAAGCATCTGGAGAGCGTGACTTGGAAGGACAAGAAGAGCGGGGAGACTTCGTCGCATAATATCCGGCACCTTTTTGTTATGGCGGGGGCTTCGCCGCGGACGGAGTGGTTGAAGGGTTGCGTGGCTATGGATGAGAAGGGATTTATTTTGACGGGGCGGGATATGGATGGCGTGAATGGCGTCGCGCGGCGCTCGATGGAAACATGCGGCGCGGGCGCCTTTTATGCTGGAGACTAGTTTGCCGGGAGTTTTTGCGGTGGGCGACGTGCGGTCCGGGAAATGTGAAGCGGGTGGCTTCGGCGGTGGGGGAAGGAGCGATTGCGATTCATTTGGTGCACCGGGTTTTGGCGGAAATTTAGGAGGCGAGGATATGGCGGCGCAATGTACGCATATGGATCAGATTAAGAAGGACGTGAAGCCGCATACGAAGGGGTGCGAGGAATGTTTGAAGATTGGCGATACTTGGGTTCATTTGCGGCTGTGTATGACTTGCGGGAAGGTTGGTTGCTGCGATTCTTCTAAGAATAAGCATGCTACTAAGCACTTTCATGCTGTGAAGCATCCGATTATGAAATCGATTGAGCCTGGGGAGGACTTGGGGCTGGTGTTATATAGATGAGCTCGAATTGGATTTTTCTTGAGCGCTGGGCGGGGGAACGGCTAAGAAATTTCAGATTGGAGATCAAACGATCTCATAAATATTCCGAATTCCCGCGCGAACCGGAAAGCGGCATCACTCGGTAGTTCCGCCGTTAGCCCTATTCCCTCGAACGTCGAACGCTGCTACCCTGCCACGGGAAAATGAGAATGACCGCCACCCCGCACGACAAAAACACCCCCGGAAGCACTCAAGAACCCCAATTTTCTAATCGATACATCAAAAACATTAGAAATCGCCGTAACCCATTGAAAACAAACCACGGAGGTGATTTCTAATCGTTGCAAAACGGCACAACGGTAGCAGTTGGTTCGGATCGCTCTGAGGGGCCGCAACCCGCGCATTCGTTGCGGCAGCAGAGCCGCCGAAGCACGGTGGCAGCCCACGCGATTTGGGGCTTTTTTTATTTGGCGTGGGTGGCAGCGTCTTCGATTAGGGCTGCTACCTCTTTTGGGTGGGAGACGTAAACGCAATGGCTGGCGCCTGCTACTTCTACCTTTTGGCTTTTGGCGCGCGTGGCATACCAGCGTTCTAGCTCGGGGTTGATCGTCCGGTCTGAGCCTGCTACCAGCATCCAGCTTGGCTTGCTTCTCCACGCCGCGGTGGTGATCACTCCTCTGAAATTATCGGCGAAGTTGAATACTTGCGAGCGGGACATGAATGCGGCTTGATAGGCGGGCAGGTCGGCTGCGAAATACTCGTGAAACTGGGCTACATCGAGGTACGTGAAACCGTCGGGCGTTTTCTTGAGTCCTGTGGACTTGGCCAGGTCGCTGGGGAAGCGCTTGCCGTCGTCGGATTCATTTTCGCCGGCGTCGGGCATGTGGGCCGCTATGTACACCAGGCCGGCTACTGTTGGATCGTTGCCGGCTTCTGTGATTACGGCACCGCCGTAGCTGTGCGCCACCAGGATGGTTGGTCCGTCTTGCAGGGCTAGAATTCGCTTCGTGGCGGCTACATCTTCTTTGAAGGTCGTCTCCGGTTCCTGGACCATGGTTACGTTGTAGCCGTCCTTGGCGAGAATTTCGTAAACGCCTTTCCAGCCCGAGCCGTCGGCCCAGGCGCCGTGGACCAAGACAATATTCTTGATGCGATGTTCGTTCTGCGCGGAGATGGCACAGCAGGTGGTCAGCAAGAATGCGACGGAGAGGGATTGCGAGATTCTTCGTGCGATCTGCATAGCGGCCTCCCGTTAAATTCCGGCCGGGTGGGAACGAGCGCCGGCTCGGGTTGGGTTTCGAGATTTGGGGTGCTGCGAACGGCATAGACTAAACCTTTCGCGGCTTACGGTAAACTTTCGAGCCGGATCCTTGGAGCGGCTCTGTGAAAATCGGTTTCGTAGCGGCGCGCTTTAGCGTGGCTTTGGATTGTGGCTACGAAACCGAATCTTCGTTTAGGCGTTTTAGTAGTTGGATTTGGCCGGCGTGGTAAATGTCGTGGAAGGCTACGCCCGCGATCATTTGGCGGGGGGTGTATTTGCTGTTTGGTTGGTGACGATCGAGATTCGATTCGGGGAATTTTTTTACTGTTTCGAGTAGGGCGTTGTGCTCGCGCCTTAGTGCTGCTGCATCTCGCTTCCAGGATTTCTCGAGTTCGGCTTCGGTGAGATTTGCTACGGGGCGTACGAACCAGTTGCGGCCTTCTTCGTTGTAGATGCCGCGCGTGCCGCCTGATAGTTGGCGGCGTACTGCGAATTTCCAGTAGGCGGCGTGGATGGCTAGTTCCCAGATGTTGTGACGATCGGGGCCTAGGCGTTTTGCGGCTTGCTTGGCATCGATCCCTTTTAGAGCGGCGCGCAGGCTGGGGCCATGCCAGGCTGGGCCTTTGTAGGCTTCTTCGAGGGTGGCTAGAAGAGATTTGATTTCGCGGGGCATGTTGGCTCCTTGGTTTTGATGGGTTTTCAGATGCATTGGGCGGCGAGGAGGATTCTAGAGACGAAATTGTCTTGGCGATTTGATAGGAAACGGTTCGCGAAAAATGGAGGTCGATGGTCAGCGGTATCTTTGTTGCGCGGTCACAGAAGATGCTGCCCTGAAGGGCACCGCTACGAAAACGGGCAAGGCTCGTTTCGCGCTTGCCCGTTTGCGAGAATTTCGATTACCAGTCGCGGCGTCCGCCGCCACCGCCGCCGCTGCGATTGCCGCCGCCACCACCACCGTAACCGCCGCGTCCACCACCGCCGCCTCCGCCGCCGCTACGGCCTCGGCCGCCGCCACCGCCTCCGCCGCCTTCGCGTTGTGGGCGGGCTTCGTTGACTACGATCTTGCGGCCTTTGAAATCTTTTCCGTTTAGTGCGGCTACTGCTTTATCGGCTTCCCCGTCGTCCCCGATTTCTACGAATCCGAATCCGCGAGGTTGGCCCGAAAAACGATCGCGGATCAGTGCTACTGAGTCGGCCTTGATTCCGGATTCGCTGAATAGTGCTTGGACCTCTTCTTCGTTTGCCTGGAAAGGGAGATTCCCCACATACAGTTTCTTCACTTGATTCTCCTTCGCCCTGAGGGCGGTATGCGAGGCTGAAGAGACGGGATCATGACCGAGTGTGGACCGTCGGGGGCCGGACGGACCTGCTGGGTTAGGCGAGCGCTTCAGCGGCTCGCGGGAATCTTGCTCTAAGTGGAGGCCACAGTCAATGGCGGGGGCTTTTGGGAGGTGGCTTGATTTCGAGGTCGGCCACAAAGCCACGGAATCCACGTGATGGGCTCGCGGCCGAAGATCGGCCGGAAAATAACACACGAGAAAAGCATTGCGACAGGTAGAATCTCGGCGGATTGAGATTGTGGCTTCAGCGAGGATCGGCAAACACCGAAGAGGGATTCCTCACCCATACTGCGGGTTCGGAATGACGGCGTTTATGCTCAGTCGGAGAGGAAAAGCAGATTGAAGGGAGAGGCGATGAAACGGATTGGGCTTGTGTTGGTTTTGAGTGCGGCATTGATGGGCGCGCCTGTGGCGATGACTCAGGCTCCTGCGGGAGCTGCGCGTGTTGTTGCGGTGAAGGCTGGGCGGTTGCTCGATGTGCGTACCGGAAAATACGCGGCGAATCAGATTATTTGGATCGAGGGCGAGCGGATTAAGGAGATTGGCGATGCTGGGGCGCTAGAGTCGCGGTTGCCGAAAGATGCGCGCATGGTGGACCTTTCGAACTTGACCGTGTTGCCTGGATTGATTGATTGCCATACGCATTTGACGATGTCGCCGCAGACGCTCGGGCCGGCGGGGTTGCGACTGTCGTATCCGCGGCAGGCTTTGATGGGGGCGCGGAATGCGCGGGTGACGCTCGAGGCTGGATTTACTTCAGTGCGGAATGTAGGCGGAGCTGGATACGCGGATATTGCTTTGCGCGACGCGATCAATGCCGGCGATGTGCGCGGGCCGCGGATGCAGGCGTCGGGGCCGCCCTTGAGTATTACCGGTGGACACGCCGATCAGAATTTTCTGGCGCCGCAATGGGACGCCACGAATGACGGAGTTGCGGATGGTGTTGCCGGGGTTACGGCGAAGGTGCGCGAGAACATTAAGTATGGGGCGGACTTGATCAAGTTCATGGCTACCGGCGGGGTGCTCTCTGAGGGCGACAATCCGGCGCTGGCGCAGTATAGCGAGGAAGAGATGGTGGCGATTGTCTCGGCAGCGCATGGATTGGGGCGAAAGGTGGCTGCGCATGCTCACGGGGCCCTGGGGATTAAACTTGCGGTGTTGGCTGGCGTGGATTCGATCGAGCATGGGAGCTTCATTAATGATGAGGACATTCGTCTGATGAAGGAGCACGGGACTTATCTGGTGCCTACGCTTTATTTGAGCGATTGGTTTATGGAGAACTACAAGACGCTCGGGTTGAGCGAGGGGATTATTGCCAAGGCGCGGGTGGTGATGCCGGCGGCGCGTGAAAATGTGGCGCATGCGTTTCATGAGGGAGTGAAGGTGGCGTTTGGGACGGACGCGGCGGTTTATCCACATGGATTGAATGCGCATGAATTTGCGGTCATGGTGAAGCTTGGATTGACACCCTTGCAGGCGATTCAGACTTCTACGGTGAATGCGGCGGATTTGCTGGGGTGGTCGGATCGCGTGGGGACGCTGGAGGCTGGGAAGTTTGGGGATCTGGTGGCGGTGGATGGCGATCCTTTGGCGGATGTTAGTTTGCTGGAGAATGTGAAGGTGGTGATTAAGGGCGGGGAAATCGTCAAGCAGTGATGCGCTGCGCGATGAGAATTGTGTCCGAATCGGCGGTGCGGGAGTCAAACGAGCGGGATACTCAGGAGATCGTTCTTGGCTGGAAAAGTTCTTCGCCGCAGCTTGATTGTGGTTGGTGTCGTTATCGTGTTGTTCTGCGTGGCGGCTACTGTTTTGACGTTTACCGAGCGCGGGCGCTTGAAGCAATACTTGGTTACGGCGCTTAGCGAGCGGTTTCATAGCGATGTGCAGATTGGCGAGATCAACGTTTACGTTTATCCGCGGGTTTACCTGGTGGCGCATGGAATTTCTTTGCGATTGCACGGGCGGACGGATGTGCCGCCGCTTTTTACCATCGAGACGCTGACGGTTTCGGCGGATTTGCCGGCGCTGCTGGCAAAGACTAAGCATGTGGCGCGGGTGCATCTGGATGGGATGAAGATTACCGTTCCACCGCGCGATTTAAATAAGCCGGAGGGGCCGAAGCCTGCCAAGGCTAGGGTGACGCTGCCTTTGGTGATTGATGAAATCACGGCGGACGATGCGACGCTGACGACCTTGCCGCGCGATCCGAAGAAAGTGCCCCACGAGTGGGACATTCATCGCGTGGTGCTGACGTCATTTTCGTTCGAGGAGCCGGCGCATTTTCACGCTACTTTGACGAATCCGAAGCCGATCGGGGAGATTGATTCTTCGGGCTTGTTTGGGCCGTGGGAATCGGATGAGCCGGGCGATACGCCGGTGGATGCCACGTTTGAGTTTTCGCATGCGGACCTGGATTCGCTAAAGGGGCTGGGCGGGATTTTGTCGTCGAAGGGAAAATATTCGGGCGTGCTCGATAGTTTGAATGTGGAGGGCGATACGGACACGCCGAATTTTTCTTTGGACGTGAGTGGAAATCCGGTGCACTTGACTACGCATTATGTTGCGGTGGTGGACGGAACGAACGGCGATACGGCTCTGAAACCGGTGGTGGCGCATTTTCTGAATACCACCGTAGAGGCTCAGGGAGATATCGCCGGAATCCGCGGCAAGCCGGGAAAAGATATCGAGCTGGATTCTGTAGTGCGCGACGGGCGGATTGAAGATTTGCTGCAGTTGGTGATGAAGGGCGATAAGCCGGTGATGACCGGGCAGGTGAGTCTGACCGCGAAAATTAGTTTGCCGCCGATGCAGGACGTCAAAATTATTGACCGGTTGGGGCTGGACGGAAAATTTGGCGTTACCGGCGGGCACTTCACCAGCGACACAGTTCAGGACAAGGTGGATACGCTCAGCCGCAAGGGGCAGGGGCAGCCGAAGAATGAAGAGATCGATAATGTGATTTCGAATTTGCGCGGGCAATTTATTTTGAAGAACCGGCGGGCGACGTTTTCGAATTTGGAATTTGATGTGCGGGGCGCGCGGGTGCAGCTTGCCGGGACTTACGATCTAGGCGCGGAGACGCTCGACTTTCACGGGCATTTGGTGATGGATGCGAAGCTTTCGCAGATGACTACCGGGGTGAAATCCTTTTTTCTGAAGGCGGTGGATCCTTTCTTTTCGAAGCATGGGCTGACGGACTTGCCGATTCAAATTACCGGGACGCGGGCGCATCCTGAGTTTGGATTGGATCGCGGCGGGCATGGCAATGATTCGAAAAAGACGGGCGAGCTTAAAGGCGATCCGAAACTTGTTGTTAAAGACAGGAAAGATGGAGAGTGATGAGTAGCGCGGGGAATCCGTTTGGGGCGTTTGAGGGGCAGAAATATTTGAGTTTGGAGACTTTTCGAAAGAATGGCGCGGGTGTGCGTACGCCAGTTTGGTTTGCCGCGGAGACGGCCGGTGGCGAGGCGGCGCTGCTTTATATTTATACGATTGGGGAGACTGGCAAGGTTAAACGGATTCGGAATAATCCTCGGGTGCGGATTGCGCCTTGCGATATGCGCGGGAATGTTACTGGGGAATTTGTGGAGGCGCGGGCGGAGATTTTGTCTGGGGACGTGGCGGCGCACGGGGCACAATTGCTCAACCGCAAATATTTTCCTTTGAAACAGATTTTGGGATTTTTTGCGCTGTTTAGCCGGCGGGAGCGCGTGGTTATGGCGCTCCGGCCGGCTTAGCGTGGTTGAACTTCGAGTGGGTGTGGACCCGTTCTTTCACAGGCAGGAGTGCCTGTGCTACTGGTTGTGGCGTGCGCTGAGTCCGCCGGTGGATTCGGTTTTTTGCCGCCAGTTGCGGTCGCCGGATGCCGGCAGAGACGCCGGCGCTACTTGGCGGCTGCCTTGGCCATGAATTCGGCGGCGCGTCGCTTCATGTCTTCGGGGGCTACATCCTCTACGTGCGTGGCTATTCCCCAATGATGGCCGGCCGGGTCGATGATCTTTCCGTAGCGATCTCCCCAGAACATGTCTTGCAGGGGCATTTCGGATTTTGCGCCGGCTGCGATGGCGCGATTGAATGTGGCGTCGGCGTCGGTGACGTAGAGAAACAGCTCGTTGCTGGGCAGCGCTTTGGGATTTGGGGGGACGGCCCTGCCGGGGAATTCGTCGCTGAGCATGAATGTCGAATCACCGATTTTTAGTTCGGCGTGGCTGATTTTGCCGTCGGGTGCGGGCATGCGCATGATTTCCTGCGCGCCGAAGGCTTTCTTGTAGAACTCGATTGCGGCGGCGGCATTGCCGCAAATTAGGGACGGGGTGATGGAGTGATAGCCGTCGGGAATTGGTTTTACGGGATTTGCCATTGCGGTCTCCTTTGGTGCTGAGGTTGCCGGCGCTTGAACTGGGTGGAGGAGTGGGCGCTCGGGAGATGGATTTTACTGCTTTAGGACCTGAGCATCCTAATGAATTGAATGTTACGGATGGGCGTTGAGTTCACATTTCGGTTTTATTGATTTGATCGAGAAGGATGGATCGGCGGATCGGATGCTGGCCTGAAGACGCACCGCTACGTACCGCTCGATGCTGGTCGTGTGTATGATTTACGGTCGCTCGCGCTATTCTTTGAGTGGGGGAGCCTTTTAATGATACCGGCTTGGCGAAGTTTGCTCGGTTTGATGGCATTTGTGATCGGTGGACTGAGTGTGATGCCGGTTGGCGCGCAGCAATTTCCTGCGAACGCTTATCAGGAATTGCGCTGGCGGTCGATTGGGCCGTTTCGCGGGGGGCGGACACGGGCTGTCGCCGGCGTTCCTGCGGCGCCGAGTTTGTTTTATATCGGGGCGGTGAATGGCGGAGTTTGGAAATCGGACGATTATGGGCGGACTTGGGTGGCGATTTTTGATTCGCAGCCTACGCAGTCAATCGGGGCGATTGCGGTGGCGCCTTCCAATCCGGACATTATTTATGTGGCTAGCGGGGAGGGATTGCAGCGGCCCGATCTTTCGGTGGGAAATGGAATTTATAAATCTACCGATGCGGGGAAAACATGGACGCATCTTGGTTTGCGCGATGGCGAGCAGATTCCGGCGCTGGTGATTGATCCTGCGGATCCGAATCGGTTGTATGCGGCGGTGCTGGGGCATCCTTTTGGGGCGAACGAGCAGCGCGGGATTTTTCGGTCTGTGGATGGCGGGAAGACTTGGGAGCGCGTGCTTTATAAGGATGAGAATACGGGCGGGTCGGATATCGAGATGGATCCTTCGAATCCGGATGTGCTGTACGCGGGTTTGTGGGAATCGCGCGAGGGGCCTTGGGAGGACGGGAATTCTTATTGGGGCACTGGCGGCGGACTTTTTAAATCTACCGATGGCGGCAGTACCTGGAAGCAATTGACGAATGGGCTGCCGAAAAATCTCGTGCAGATTAATGTTTCCGTCGCGGCTAGCGATTCGAAGCGGATTTATGCGACGGTGGGGACGAACGACGCCGGGGAATATGCGTCGGCGAAAGGGCTGGGATTTTATCGCTCGGATGACGCAGGCGAGAGTTGGGTGAAAATCACCGACGATCCGCGGCCTGCTATGCGAATTGGAGGCGGGGATTTGCCCATCCCGCGGGCGGACCCGAAGAATCCGGATGTGGTTTATAGCGCGAGCATCGTGACGGTGCGCTCGACCGATGGCGGAAAAACGTGGTCGAGCATTCGCGGGGCGCCCGGCGGGGATGATTATCAGAATCTCTGGATCAATCCGAATAATCCGAAAATTATTTTGCTGGTGGCCGATCAGGGCGCGATTGTGACCGTGAATGGCGGGGAGACCTGGAGCTCCTGGTACAACCAGCCTACGGCGCAGATTTATCACGTGAGCGCGACGGAGGGATTTCCTTACCGCGTGTGCGGCGGGCAGCAGGAGAGCGGATCGGTGTGCATTTCTACGCGCGGAAACGATGGCGAGATTTCTTACCGCGAATGGCATCCGGTGGGCGCCATTGAATATGGATACGTGGCGACGGACCCGCTTGATCCGGACATTATTTATGGCGCTGGGAGGACGGAGGTTTCGAAGTATCACTGGAGCACGGGGCAGGTGCAGAATGTGACGCCGTTTCCGGTGCACGACGAGAAAATCCGTTCCGACCGAACGCAGCCGCTAATGTTTTCGCCGGTGGACCCGCACATTCTTTACACGACTGCGAATTTTGTTTTCAAGACTACCGACGGGGGACAGAACTGGCAGACGATTAGCCCCGATCTAGCGCGCGCACATCCGGGCATTCCGGCGAATTTGGGAAAAACGGCTGAGAAGGATGCGAAGGCGGACAAGCAGCGCGGGGCCGTGTATGCGCTGGCGCCTTCATTCAAGACCACGCAGACGCTTTGGGCCGGCACCGATGACGGATCGATTTGGCTGACGCGCGACGGTGGGAAAAATTGGAAGGATATTACGCCGCCGGAGATGACAGCCTGGAGCAAAGTCACGCAGATTGCGGCTTCGCGCTTTGATGAGGGGACTGCTTATGCGTCGGTGAGCCGGCTGCGCATTGATGATTTGCATCCTTATATCTATCGCACGCACGATGGTGGGAAGAGCTGGAAATTGATCGTCGGCGGATTGCCCGAAGACGCGCCGGTGGACACCGTGCGCGAGGATCCGCTGCGTAAGGGAATGCTGTTTGCTGGGACGGAGACGAGTGTGTGGGTTTCGTTCGATGATGGCGAACGCTGGCAATCCTTGCAGCAGAATTTGCCGCACACTTCGATGCGCGATCTTTGGATTCACGAAAACGATTTGATTGTAGCCACGCACGGGCGCGGATTTTGGATTTTGGATGACATTTCGCTGCTGCGGGAGCTGAGCGACGCTACCGCGAAGGCTGACGCGCATCTTTTCAAGCCGGAGGCGGCGATTCGCGCGCGGCGCAGCACTTATACCGATACGCCAGTGCCGCCGGATGAGCCGCTGGGCGAAAATCCGCCGGATGGGGCGATTGTGGATTATTTTCTCGCGAAGCCGGCATCGGGCGCGGTGACTTTGGAAATTCTGGATGGCGCCGGGAAGTTGGTGCGTCGTTTTTCTAGCGAGGACAAGCCGGAATTGACTGAGGAGCAGTTGCAGAAGCAATTGATTCCGATTTATTGGGTGCGGCCGTTCAAAAGTCTGGCGGTGGACGCGGGAATGCACCGGTGGATTTGGGATTTGCGGTATCCTGCGCCGGTTGCGACGACGCACGAATATCCGATTTCGGCTGTGCCGGGAAATACGCCGCGCGCGCCATTCGGCCCGCTCGCGGCGCCGGGACAATATACGGTGCGGTTGACGGCGAATGGTGCGAGTTACTCGGCGCCGCTGACTGTAAAGATGGATCCGCGCGTGAAAACGCCGGCGACCGGGCTGGCGCAGATGTTCCGGATGGAGACGGGGCTCGCGGATATTTTTACGCGGAGTTCTGTTGCGCTGATGCAGGCGCGGTCGGCGCGCGAGCAGATCGAAAAGCTCGATGGAAAGGCGAGCGACGGGTTGAATGAGGCCATCGAAGCGCTGGGGAAGAAAATCTCGATTCTCGTCGATGGGCAATCGGGCGCGGGAGAGGGGAAGACCTCGTTGACGACGCTTAGCGGGATCAATGCGAACGTTAGCGCACTGTATGCCGAAGTGGATCGCGCGGATGCGGCGCCGACGGCCGCGCAGTTAAAGGCGCGCGCGGATATCGAGCGCCATTTTTCGGGGATCATCGATCAGTGGGAAGCGATCAGGGCAAAAGCCGTGCCGGCGCTCAATCAGCGGTTGAAGGACGCCAGGCTGGCGGAAATTGTGATCGAAGAAAATCCGCGAGTAGAAGAAGAGCCGCACGGCGACGAAGAGTGAAGGTTTCGTAGCGGCGCCCTTGAGGGCGGCATCTTATGAGGCCACCGGCGAAGGGCGCTCGGCAAAAGTATCGATGTACTTGAGGCCCGATCCGGTATTGAAGAGCACGACGGTATCCGCCGGTTTCAGAAATCCGGATGCGATTAGTTTGCGGTACGCCACCAGGCACGCGGCACCTTCGGGGGCGGCGAAAATTCCTTCTGTTGCGGCCCATTCGCGCACGGCGCTGATAATTTCTTCGTCGCTGGCCGAGACGGCTGTGCCGCCGCTCTTTTTCAAGATATCGAGAATGATGTAATCGGCGTAAGGTTTGGGGACGCGCAATCCCGCGGCGACGGTGTGCGCGTTCTGACAGAATTCCGATACTGGTTTGTGTTCTTCCCACGCTTTCGTGATCGGCGCGCAGCCTGCTGCTTGAACGGCGATCATTTTGGGACGCTGCGGGCCGATCCAGCCGAGACTCTGGAGTTCGTCGAAGCCTTTCCACATGCCGATCAAGCCCACGCCTCCGCCTGTCGGATAGAAAATTGCATCCGGCAGTTTCCAGTTGAGCTGCTCGGCGACTTCGAGGCCCATCGTTTTTTTGCCTTCTACGCGGAACGGCTCTTTCAGCGAGGAAATATCGAACCAGCCTTCTCCGGCTTTTCTCTGATTCACGATTTTTGCGCAATCGCTGATAAGCCCATCGACGAGCGTGACTTTGGCGCCGTACATCTGGCACTCGACGAGATTGGCGATCGGCACATCTTTTGGCATGAAGATATGTGCTTCGATTCCTGCGGCGGCGGCATACGCGGCTAACGCGCTTGCCGCATTGCCGGCGGACGGGATGGCGATTTTTTTGACTCCGTAGGCGGCGCACATGGTTACGGCCGCGCACAGGCCGCGAGCTTTGAATGAGCCTGTTGGATTCAGGCCTTCGTCCTTTATATAGACATGCGGATTCTTGCGGCTTCGAATCAGTGGAGTGTTGCCTTCGCCTAGCGAAACTGGTTTTGCATCGGGCAGGAGTTCCGCGAAGCGCCACATGCCGCCGGTGCGGCCCGCAATATCTTGCGGCTTGAGCTTGCCGATGTAGAGTTGCAAGTTGTAGCGGACGTAGAGAGAACCACCGTCATCGGGGCAGATGGTGCGCGGGGCGTCGGGACTGAGATGCGCGCCGCATTTTGTACATTCGAGATATGAAATCTGGGCCACGAATTTCTCCGCTGATTAAAAATGGAGTGCGCTTTTGTGTGCTTCCGAGCGACTAGAAAATTGCCGAAGAATCGTACCACGGCCGAGTGAACCGATTTTAGTTTGCAAAAATCTGTAGTCGGCGCGGCGGCATCACTTTGCGAATACGAAGAGCTTGGAACGCTGGCTAGCAGTTTGTATAGTCCGTGCTGAAAAAACTTGTGTCGGGAAGCGACGGGTCTTATGACGTCTGTGCCGGTGCTTGGCGAAGTGCTGCGGTGGGCGGCGATTTTGCTTTTCGGCGTTTATGCTGGGCGAAAACGCTCGCTGACCGCGTGGATCGCTGTGGGCATGGTGGCCGGAATTGAGTTTGGGCATGACTGGCCGGCGAGGGCGGTGCAGGTTCAATTCCTGGGCACGATTTTTTTGCGGCTGATCAAAGTGATTATTGCGCCGCTGCTTTTTGGCACCTTGGTGGTTGGGATCGCGGGGCACGCGGATTTGAAAAAAGTAGGGCGCATGGGGGTGAAGGCGCTCGTTTACTTTGAAATTGTCTCCACCATCGCGCTGCTGATCGGATTTGCGGCGATCAACATTAGCCGCGCGGGAGTTGGCGTCCAGTTGCCGGCGAGTGCTACCCAGAATTTGAATGTCGCGCCGCGCTCGGCTAGCGAACTGGTAGTGAATATTTTTCCGGAGAATATCGCGAAGTCGGTTGCAGAGGGCGAAGTGCTGCAAGTGGTCGTCTTCAGCGTGTTGTTTGCGCTGGCGCTGGCGATGGTGCCGGAAGCGAAGCGGCGGCCGTTGATCAATTTTGCCGAGAGCCTTTCGGAGACAATGTTTAAGTTAACCAACATCGTGATGCTGGCGGCGCCGATCGGGGTTTTTGGCGCGATGGCGTATACGGTTGGGCATATGGGGCTGGGTGTGCTGACGCCGCTTTTGAAATTGCTGGGGACGATGTATGTGGCGCTTATCGTGTTTGTGCTGCTGGTGCTTTTGCCGATCGCTTTGATGATTCGCGCGCCGATTGCGCGATTTTTGCGCGCTGTGGCTGAGCCGGTGACGATTGCGTTTGCCACTGCGAGTTCGGAGGCTGCGTTTCCGCGGGCGATGGAAAAAATGGAGGAGTTGGGAGTGCCGCGCGAAACGGTGGCGTTTGTGCTGCCGGCTGGCTACAGCTTTAATTTGGACGGATCGAGCCTTTATCAATCACTCGCGCTGATATTTGTGGCGCAGGTTGCGGGCATCCATCTTTCTCTTGGGCAGCAGGCGGTGATGTTGCTTACGTTGTTGATTAGCAGCAAAGGTGTGGCGGGGGTGGCTCGGGCTTCGCTGGTGATTGTGCTGGCTACGGCTAGTTCGTTTCATTTGCCGCAGGAGGGCGTGTTTCTTTTGTTTGGGATCGATCAGCTTATGGATATGGCGCGGACTGGGGTGAATGTGTTGGGGAATTGTTTGGCGACATTGGTGATTGCGCGATGGGAGGGGGAGACGCGGGCGTTTGAGAGAGCCGCGATTCCTTAAATTTCAGGGATCGATTTGCAAAAGTCCGCTGCGTTGAGATTGAACTATTGAACTGCGGCGTCTCGAGTGGGAGCGTCGATGTATTGAACGAAGATGGCGGGCTGAAGCCCGCCGCTACGAATGCTGGTGCTTCGCGGCACTATGCTAAAATGTTTTTGTCACGGCATCAGGCCCGTAGCTCAGCTGGCTAGAGCGCTTCCTTGACACGGAAGAGGTCTGCGGTTCAAGTCCGCACGGGCCTACCATCCTTTCCAACTATTTGCGGGCTGGCTTTCGGTGCATATTCCTGGCTATGACTGGCGAGGGGATCGCTGCTCTTTTTTTCAACTGAGGAGTTGGGCGTCGCGGCGGCGCTCTGAAGGCAGGTGGGGCAGAGACACCCTGTCGCGCCAGTGGGCATCGGGGCAAAAGGAAGTTCTTTGCACCAGCAGTGTCCTTCTGGATTGCAGGTCATCGGAGCACTGCAATTCTGGCAGCGTGTGTCCATCAGCTAGATTATCGCTCATAGTGCCACTTGCGGTGGCGTCATTTCTCCCGCCGGACCTCGTTGGCGCCGCGCCGATTGTTTCGGATTAGTCGCGGCAAAACTTGTGTCTTAAACATTGCGTTCGACTACTACTGCGGAGCCGTAAGCTAGAACTTCGGTTACGCCTTGCATTACTTCATTGGCGTCGTAGCGGACTCCTACTACCGCATTGGCGCCGTGCTCTGCCGCGTGTTGCATCATTAGTTCGAGGGACTCTTCGCGAGTTTGCTCGCACATATCCGTGAACAGGGTGATATTTCCGCCGACGATAGTCTGCAGTGACGCGCCAAGAGTGCCGAAGATGCTGCGCGAGCGCACCACGATGCCGCGCACCATCCCTAGATTGCGCACGATGCGGTAGCCGGGCATCTCGAAAAGGGTGGTCACCATGCTGGGCTCAACGCGTACGTTCATTTCGCCTCACTTTCGCCGCGGGAATCACCGCCGGGCGCCCAAAAGTCGCTCGGACGCGCGAGAATAGCACACCGTTCAGCGCTGGGAGCGAGCATGTGGTAGAATAGGATGAGTTCGTTGCGCTTGTCATTCTCGGAATGGGATGAAGCAGGGCTGCGAAATACTGGCAGCCCTTTTTGTTTACCCGCCAGCCGACGCACGAGACCGGACCTTATGCAATCCATACGGAACATCGCCATTATTGCGCACGTGGATCATGGTAAGACGACGCTTGTCGATGCCATGCTGCGGCAGAGCGGGATTTTTCGGGCCAATCAGGCGGTGGTGGACCGCGTGATGGACTCGAACGATCTGGAGAAGGAACGCGGGATCACTATTCTCGCGAAGAATACGGCGCTTTTTTATCACGAGAGCAAGATCAATATTGTGGATACGCCGGGGCACAGTGACTTCGGCGGCGAAGTTGAACGGGCGCTGCGCATGGTGGATGGCGTGCTTTTGCTGGTGGATGCCAGCGAGGGGCCTTTGCCGCAGACGCGTTACGTGCTGCAGAAGGCGCTGCAGGCGAAATTGCCGCCGATCGTGGTGCTCAATAAAATCGATCGCAGCGATGCGCGCACCGTTGCTGTGCTGGATGAAATCTACGATCTCTTTATCGACCTTGACGCTACCGAGGACCAGCTTGATTTTCCGGTGCTTTACACCAACGCGAAAATTGGCGTTGCTCACCGCGTGCTCGGCGATGACTCGGCGAACCTTCAACCGCTTTTCGAAACTATCGTGGCTTCGATCCCGGCGCCTACCGGCGATCCGGACGCGGTGCTGCAGATTCAAGTTACGAATCTTGATTACAGCGATTATCTTGGACGCATTGCGATTGCGCGCGTTTTTAATGGCACTTTGAAGCGCGATTCCGAGGTTGGGATCACGAAGTTGAGCGGGGTGATCGAAGCGACCAAAATCACCAAACTCTACACTTTCCGCGGACTTGAGCGCGATGAAGCTGACGCCGTTTATGCCGGCGATATCGTGGCCATTGCGGGAGTGGAAGGGATTCAGATCGGCGAAGGCATCACTGATCGCGATAATCCTGCGCCGCTCGAACCTTTGACCATTGACGAGCCAACGCTGGCGATGGTTTTTACCGT
Source organism: uncultured Acidobacteriota bacterium (assembly GCA_963831955.1). Classification (GTDB taxonomy): domain Bacteria; phylum Acidobacteriota; class Terriglobia; order Acidiferrales; family UBA7541; genus Palsa-147. The sequence continues at coordinate 1,147,976 of CAWHSG010000001.1, forward strand.
GAATACTTCGCCATTTGCCGGCCGCGAAGGGCAATACGTTACTTCGCGCGATTTGCGCGGGCGCTTGCAGCGGGAATTGTTGACGAACGTCTCGATACGGATCGAAGATGCCGAGACTACCGACTCGTTTCGAGTGCTGGGCCGCGGCGAATTGCAGCTCGCGATTTTGATTGAGACGATGCGACGCGAAGGTTACGAATTGATGGTGGGCAAACCGGAAATCGTGGTGCGCACAGTGAGCGGCAAGAAAATGGAGCCGCTGGAATTGCTGGTGATTGATTGCCCGGAGAGTTTCATCGGAATCGTGATGGAATCGCTGGGCAGCCGCCGCGGTGAACTTTCGAAGATGGTGAATCATCATACTGGCCGCGTGCGCATGGAATTCAAGATTCCTTCGCGCGGGTTGATTGGCTTGCGCGGGCAATTGATGACGGACACGCGCGGCACTGCATTGATTCATTCGATTCTGGAAGGCTGGATGGAATATACCGGCGACATGGCCATGCGCATGACTGGCGCGCTGGTTGCCGATCGGCCGGGGACTTCGACGGCTTACGCGATTTGGAATGTGCAGGAACGCGGCGAGCTTTTTATCGGGCCTAGCACGGAAGTTTACGAGGGAATGATTCTTGGGGAGAATTCGCGCGAAGCGGATATGGACGTGAACATCACTAAAGAGAAGAAGCAGACGAATATGCGATCTTCTTCGGCTGATGAGGCAATTCGCTTGATTCCGCCGCGGGATTTGACGCTTGAGAAAGCGATTGAATTTATTTCCGACGATGAGTTTGTGGAAGTTACGCCTAAATCGATTCGACTGCGCAAGAAAGTCCTCGACGCCAAGAAGCGGCCCAAGCGCTGGCAGGAAGTTCGCGCGAGCGCCGAAGCCGAGTAATTAGTCCCGTTCGATTTCCTGTTGAACGCCGCACGCAGCCGCAACGCGCGTCTTAGCGTCTGCGTTCGGCGGTGCTTGAACGCCCGCTTCCTCTGCCGAAACATCTGCCACTTGGCCGGCTGCGTAGCGGAAACGCTCGCAGATCGCTGCTTTCACGCCTTGATGGACTAACGCGCCTACATCTAGTCCGGCTTCTGCGGCTTCCAATTGCTTTGGCTTGGAATAGAGCGCGGGCATGCGGGGCATGAACGCGGGGCAGCACTCGTGGAATGGTTCGGACGAAATATCGTAGGTGCCGATTTCGCGCGCTAGCGAAACGATTTCTTGCTTGTCGGTTCCGGCTAGCGGACGGAAGACCGGCATTCTTACGGCATCGCCTACTGCTACCATATTCTGCAGCGTCTGCGAGGCGACCTGGCCCAGGCTATCGCCGGTGACTAATGCTAGGGCGTGGCTGCGGCGGGCGAGTTGCTCGGCGATGCGCATCATCATGCGGCGATAGAGCAGGATTCGAAATTTCTCCGGGGCGAAACTTACGATTTCGCGCTGGATGGATTCGAAGGGCACGCGATAGAGCTTCGCGGTGAATTGGTAGAGCGTGAGGCGGCGGGCTAGCTCGCGCGCTACGTGAATCGAAGATTCGCCGGGCATTCCGCCGACGCCGTAGAAATGGACGAAACTGAGATGTGCGCCGCGCTTCATCATGTGATAGGCAGCGACGGCGGAATCGTAGCCACCGGAAAGCAGGCACATCATGCGGCCGCCGGTTTTCGGAGGCAGGCCGCCGGCACCTGGGAGTTTGCGGGCGTAAACCAGTGCGGGGCCGGGCGTGATTTCGATGTGGCAGGTTAGCTCCGGGTCATCGAGCGAGACGCGCACGGGGCGGCCTTCGGCGCGCAGCTTATCGAGAAGATAGCGGCCTACCTTCGATTCGATTTCCATTACGCCGTGCGGGAAGGATTTGTCGCTGCGCTTGGCGCGCGCGGCGAAACTGGAAAATTGCAGCGGGGCGACTTCCTCCCAAGCGGCTTGACAGAGCGCGTCTAGATCGCGCTCGACCGTCCGCGCCACGGCAAAATTGACAATTCCGAAGACGCGTTGAATTCTCTCGATCGCTTCGTCGCGCGACGCGCCTTCGCCGAATCGAACTAGGAAACGATGGCCTGGTTGCTCGATTTTCTCGACTGGGATTCCCTGAAGGCTTTGCCGCAAGGCTGTGGCTAGCTTGCGCGTGAAAAACCGGCGATTGCGGCCTTTGAGCCACAATTCGTGATAGTGCGCGACGATTACCGGGTTGGGCATCTTTACCTAGAATTTACGCTGTAGAAATTTCGGTAGATGCAGTATAGCAAGCTGCGGGCGTCCGTAGGGTGCGGTGTTCCGGCCGTTCGGAGGCGGCGCGGGTGCCGAGGGACGCCGGTGCCGGCACTGTTGTTGCATCGTGTCGGTCATTAACCACATCGTGACACTGTCGCGGAATCGGCTGCCGTTTATTTGCGTGAGCGTTAGAATCCGTAGCACTCGCTGACGCGGAAAAGAGTTGAGCGAGCCGGCCTTCGTCGGAACTTTTGGCATCAAATGTGCATCAAAGCCTTGTGAGCAGAGGCAGCAGGAGGGGCCATGTGGAATCGAAGAGATTGGGATGAGTTCTTTCATATCGTGCAGCGGCGCTGGCACTCGCAGCGGCCGCCGCGCCCCCTGGATCGCTCCATGCTGAATCGCCTTGTGCCGGTGGAAGGATACAGCCTGGCGGAATTGGATGATGCGGGGATCAGTATAGAGACGGCGGAAACCCTTGGTTTGCCGGTAGATGCGGGCCGGGTTGGCTCCTATAGCCCGAACGTTTCGACACTGCGCGAGTTTCTGCGCGCTACCCGATCGCGGTTCTAATCGGCGGTCGCTTCGTCGAGTCAAATATTTGAGCCAAGGGGCTTGGTCAGGCCTGACGAAGCGGTTGTTTTGTGCGCCCTTCCGTAGCCACAGTGCAATTTTTCTGCCGTGCTCCAGTCCACTTTAGGCGTCACATAGTGCGCCCGTCCTAGTACGATCGATTCTATTATTTTTGCTTCAGGTACTCTTGACGGAGCCTTAAAAACCCGTAAACTGCACTTTTCTTGATATGGCGACTCAACCCAACTCGCTGCCGCCCACGCCGAACGAGGCGCTTCGCGACTTTGAATTCCCTCAGCGCGAGGCTGCTTTCTTCTATGGCCTCTTTTTGCGGGGCCACTCCGCCGAGCAATTGCGGCAGGATATTCGGGTTCCGGCTGCGGTCCTGGCGAAATGGGATAAAGAGACGGCGCGCGAGCCTGAGTTGCGGGCTGTGCTTGAGCGCGTCGTCGAGTATCGCCGGCATGTCCTGGCGATTTTCGATTCCCTCGTAGATCACGATTCCTCCGGCCAGCCACTGCAGTAACGGCATCGCAGCACAATTGAGACGATTCCCGATTTCGTAGCGGCGCGCTTTAGCGTGGCATCTTCCGTTCGGCATACTCCCGTGCCACCCTAAAGGGTGCCGCTACGAAATCGCTTCTCGCAATTGGTATAGTGTGCGGCTATGCCGGAGAGCGCCAGTGTGCCCGTCGCGCCGCCGAGTCCGTGGAGTCCGCTGCGCATCCCTTTATTTCGGAATCTGCTGATCGCTGATTTGGTTTCCGATGTTGGGGCATTCATGCAGGCGGTGGCCGCGGCTTGGTTGATGACCTCGCTCAGTAGCAGCCCGCTGCAAATCGCCCTGATCCAGACGGCTTCGGCGCTGCCGTTTTTTCTGCTCGCGCTGCCGGCCGGATCGATCGGCGACATCGTTGATCGCCGCAAGCTGATTCTGGGAACGGAAGCGTGGATGCTGGCGATCGCCTGCATCCTTGTCATAGCGACTTACCTGCGCCTTATCAATCCGTGGCTGTTGCTGCTGCTCACGTTTGCGCTCTCGATCGGCGATGCCGTGGAATCTCCCGCCTGGCGGGCCATCTTCCCTGAACTGGTGCCTAAAGCGGAACTGACTCCGGCGGTGGCACTGAACGGAATCGAATTCAATCTGGCGCGCGCCGTCGGCCCGGCGCTCGGCGGCGTAGTTATCGCTATCGCGGGAGTGAGCGCTGCTTTCCTTGTAAACGCGGTCTCGTTCCTCGGTGTGATCGTGGTGATCGCTCGATGGAAGCGACCGGTGGCCACGAGCAAATTGCCGGTGGAGACTTTTACAGGAGCCACCTCCGCCGCCGTTCGATATGTTCGCTACTCGCCCGGAATACGCAGGTTGTTGGTCAGGTCTGCTTTCGTCATTTTCTTTTCGAGCGCGTTCTGGGCGTTGCTGCCGGTGGTGGCTAAGAATGTGAGCGATACGTCGCTCGGATACGGCTTGCTGCTGGGCTTCTTCGGCACGGGCGCTGTGCTCGGGGCCGTCGCGCTGCAGCGCTTGAGCAGAATGTACGTCGTGGAAGTGGTGATCGCGGTGGCCACCGCGGTGTTTGCCGGCGTGCTCGCTGCGGTTGCGCTCGTGGCGCATTTGTGGATCCTCTGCATCTTTTCTTTTTTCGGAGGCATGGCCTGGACGATACTCATGTCCGTCTTCAACACGCTGATTCAGCGCTTGGCGCCCGATTGGGTGCGCGCGCGAGTTCTCGCGGTGTACTTGTTCGTCTTCCAGGGCAGCATGACGCTCGGCAGCGTGCTCTGGGGCGTGGCCGCCGAACGCACCAACTTGGCAACGGCGCTCCTCGCGTCGGGAATCGGAATCGCCGCGTGCCTGCTCTTGCGCGTGCCGTTTCCATTACCCAAGCCGAGCGCCACACTCGATCCCTGGAATCACTGGCCGAAGCTAAATTTGTTTGCGGAGCCGGAGCCCGACGCCGGGCCGGTGCTCGTCACGATGGAATACAAAGTCGCTCCCGATAAAGCGCGGGATTTCCTGGAGGCAATTTATAAGTATCAGAGAGTTCGCCGCCGCGATGGCGCGACACGTTGGGGCGTTTACTACGATTCCGAAACTCCCGGCCTCTATCTCGAAACTTTCCTGGTCGATTCCTGGGCCGAACACGAGCGGCAGCACAATCGCTTCACGGTAGCGGATCGCGAGATCGAGGATCAAGTATTCGGGAACTCAATCGGACAGCCCCGGATTCGCCATTTCATCTACGCCCCCGAAAATCCGGGCACGACGAGCAGGCTTAAGTGACCGTCGAAAGTGTGCGGAAGTAACGACATCGTGTTGAAGGCGGCGTCAGAATTCAACTAAAGCCGCTCAAATTAAACTCAAGGACAGGTGGCACAGACGCGCTAGCTGTTGTAAATTAAAAGTCAATCTGGCGGTTCCCCGGTAGCTCAATGGTAGAGCATTCGGCTGTTAACCGAAGGGTTGCTAGTTCGAATCTAGCCCGGGGAGCCAACTTCTTTTTGTGTCGCTTAGAAGCCCCTCTCACTGCGCGTTTGGCAATAAATTCGTCGGGGACGGCCATAATAATGGCGAAATTGTGGCGAGGACCGGCCTACCGTGGCCTCAGAATCCGAGGTCGCTTAGGCCCGGGTGTCCGTCAGGACGGCGCCCGAGTTCCCATTTGTATTTGCGGTCTGATTCTTTAATCGGAAGGTCATTGATGCACGCGAATCTCACGCGCATCAGGCCGTCGCCGTTGAATTCCCAATTTTCATTGCCGTAGGAGCGGTACCAATTGCCGGAGTCGTCGTGCCATTCGTATGCGAAGCGGACGGCGATGCGATTTTCGTTGAAGGCCCATAGCTCCTTGATGAGCCGGTAATCCAGCTCCTTCGTCCACTTGCGCGTCAGAAATGCGACAATCTCCGCCCTGCCATTTACAAATTCGGCGCGGTTCCTCCAGCGGGAATCGAGCGCGTAGCCTTGGGAAACTCTCTCCGGCTCGCGCGAATTCCAGCTATCTTCTGCGAGGCGCACTTTTTGAGTGGCTGTTTCAGAGGTAAACGGTGGTAGCGGTGGGCGCGTTGCCATGTTTTTTCCTTTCTGTTTTATAACATCACTTTTACAAGGTGCCTTTGCGGCGCACTTCGGGTTCTTCGGCAAAAGTCTGAACCCAACATCCGCGATGCGGAATCTAACGTCGGGTGGGCTTGAGGAAGTCTGCCGAAATTCGACGATTCCCGCAATCGCAAATGAACAGATTCAGTCAATTCCCAGGTATAAGGCGTCCGAACGGAGGAGAGTATCACAATGTCGAATGAAGGATTGTTTGTGACTGGCGCGCTGAATGTTTGGAACGCGAATATCGACCGGGCTGATAAATTGTTTTTCGCGCTCACTCCGGATCAACTACAAAAAGAAATCGCTCCGGGCAAGAATCGCTTGATTTATCTGTGGGGGCATCTGACTGCGGTCCACGACCGCATGCTGCCGCTGCTGGGATTCGGGCCGCGGCTGCATGCCGAGCTCGATGAGATCTTTCTTACCAAGCCGGATAAAGCTGTGCAAAACATTCCGTCGGGGGAAGAAATAAAGAAAAGTTGGAACGAAGTGAACGGAAAACTGCGCGATGGCTTCGCGAAGCTTTCGCCGGCCGACTGGCTGCAAAAGCACGCAGACGTCTCCGCAGAAGATTTCGCCAAGGAACCGCTGCGCAATCGCTTCGCAATCTTGCTAAGCCGCACCAATCACCTTTCCTATCACCTGGGTCAGGCGGTTTCAGCAACGAAGTAGAATTCGTCAGCCTTCGCACGGTATCAAAAAAAGCGACGAAAAAAAGAAACGAAGGGAGCGCTAAAAGATGGCAAAGATGAAAGCGGTGCAAGTGCCCAAAGCCGGAGGCGATTTTGAAATTGTGGAGCGTGATATTCCGCAACCCGGCGCGGGGCAAGTGCGGATTAAGGTGCTGGCTTGCGGCGTCTGCCACAGCGATTCGGTCACCAAGGACGGCATTTTACCCGGCATTGTTTACCCGCGCGTTCCGGGACACGAAGTGGCCGGGTTGATTGACGAGCTCGGCGCGGGCGTCACGACGTGGAAAAAAGGCCAGCGCGTGGGCGTCGGCTGGCACGGCGGGCAAGACGGCACCTGCCTCGCTTGCCGCCGCGGCGATTTCGTGAATTGTCCGAACGCGAAAATTTGCGGCGTCAGTTACGACGGCGGCTATCAGGAATACATGGTGGCGCCGGTGGAAGGGCTTGCGGATATGCCGGAATCGCTCGACGTCGCAGAGGCCGCGCCGCTGATGTGCGCCGGCGTCACCACCTTTAATGCACTGCGTCATAGCGGCGCGCTGCCCAGCGATCTCGTTGCCGTTCAGGGAATCGGAGGGCTGGGGCACCTGGGAATTCAGTTCGCGGACAAGTTCGGCTATCGAGTGGCGGCGATCGGTCGCGGGCCTGAGAATAGCACGCTCGCGAAAAAACTCGGCGCGGACATTTATGTTGATAGCGCCGCGACGGATCCCGCAGCTGAGCTGCAGAAATTAGGCGGGGCCGCAGCGATTCTTGCGACCGCGCCGAGCGGAAAATCGATGTCGGCCTTGATCGGCGGCTTGGGAGCGAATGGCACGTTGATGGTAGTGGGCGCGTCCGGCGATCCCATCGAGGTATCTCCAATCCAGCTGATTTTTGGGAAGAAGGCGATCAAGGGTTGGGCCAGCGGCCTTCCCACCGATTCCCAGGACACGCTGCGCTTCGCGGTGCTGACGGGAGTGCGTCCGATGATCGAAAAGTATCCCTTCGCGAAGGCCGCCGAAGCCTACGCGCGCATGATGAGTGGGAAGGCGGAGTTCCGCGTCGTCCTCACTATGTGAATCGCGTGATTTCAATCGAAAAAAACAATTTCGAACGGCGGGTTTTCAGCATTTCCTGAGAAGGAGGAACGATATGAGCGAAAACAAATCTGCGTCGCATCGAGCCCACGCGCTCGCCGCACAGGCCGGAGAATTCGCGATCGGAGATGATCTTCGAGTGACGCGCTTGGGATTCGGCGCCATGCGCATCACAGGAGATGGAATTTGGGGACCGCCGGCCGACCGCGCCGAATGTATTGGTGTGCTGCGCCGCGCCGTCGAATCAGGGATCGATTTTATCGATACGGCGGATTCCTACGGCCCCGGCGTGAGCGAAGAAATTATTGCCGAGGCGCTGCACCCTTATCCCGCAAATCTGGTAATCGCCACGAAAGGCGGATACGAGCGGCCCGGCCCCAACCGCTGGGTCGAAAATGGAAAGCCGGAGCACTTGCGCTCCGTCTGCGAAGGCAGCTTGCGCCGGTTGCGTCTCGAGCGCATCGATCTTTATCAGTTGCATCGAATCGATCCGAAAGTTCCAGCCGACGATCAACTCGGCACACTAAAAGCGTTGCAGGCCGAAGGGAAAATCAAACACATCGGCCTATCGGAAGTAAGCATCGCCCAAATTCAACACGCGCAAACAATAGTTCCCATCGTAAGCATTCAAAATCGCTACAGCCTCGCGGACCGCGGCTCTGAAGACGTTCTGAAATATTGCGAAAAAGAAAAAATGGCTTTCATTCCGTGGTTTCCGCTAGCGGCCGGCAAACTCTCTGGTGAAAGCAGTCCCGTCCAGCGCGTAGCCGAGCAATTGAAAGCCACGCCATCGCAGGTAGCGCTAGCCTGGCTGCTTTCGCGCTCGCCCGTCATGCTGCCGATCCCCGGGACTTCCAAAGTCAAACATCTCGAAGAAAACGTAGCCGCAGCCGCACTAAAGATCGACGAAAAAGAGATGCAAGAGCTGGCTCGCGCGGCTCACGGATGAGACCCAAGTAGCGCCGGCGTCCCCTGCCGGCATCTTACGAGCGCGACGCCGGTAACAACCGTGATCGTGCTCGGACTACAGTCTTAATCCAAAGGCTTTAATTGTCTTTCGTGGTCCGCGCGTGACTGTTGGCAGTGGCGGGATTTGCAGTCGTAAGATGCCGGCAGGGACTCTGGCGCTACTTTGCTTCGCTGCCACTTAGCGCGAATTCGGCTTTGAATTTCGCGGTGTCGGCCGGACGGTCTAGCGCCGTGTATTCTTCCGCCAGATCCTGGCGGGCGTTTTGCAGCCAGCTAACCGTCGGGTTCGTCTGCTTGATCAAAATTTCGTAACCTGCGCGGCTTTCCACTTCCGCTTCTGCATAACGCTGCTGGCGAAGCAGCGATCGGCCCAGCTTGATTCGAGCGATGCCGGTATTCGGATGGCTAGGCGAAAGCGCTTCCGTATAGCGCCGCACCACATCGCGATAAATTTCTTCGGCACGCGTGTACTGCTTCCGTTCCATATAGACGCTTGCCAAATTCGAGAGCGCCGTCGCCACCAAATAATGTTTGTCGCCATACACCTGGCGGCAAATATCGGCCATGCGTTGGAAATCCGCTTCGGCATCATCGAGCTTGCCTTCATGCAGAGCGGCGCTGCCCAAATCGTTTAGCACGGTCGCGATGCGCGGATGCACCTTGCCGTAAACGCGTTCCTGAATTGCGAGCGCCTGCTGCAGAAAATCCGTAGCCTCATCGTAACGTCCTTCGAAAACCAGCGCGCGGCCGAGAATCGTCAGCGCCGAGGCAGTCTCGGGATGATCGTTGCCATAAAATGCGCGATCGATCTCAAGGGCCTGCCGGTCGAATGCTTCCGCCTCTTTGTAATGGCCTAAATCCAATTGAATCGCGCCGAGATTGATGAGCGTGTCCGCAACCAGCGGATGCCGCTCGCCATAGAGTTGCCGGTTCATCGCCAGCACGCGTTCATTAAGCGCTTCCGAAGTGTCGTAATGGCCTGCATAGAAATGCGTATTCGCCAATTCCGAAAGGCTCGAGGCGAGTTCCGGAGTGACCGTGGCGTCCGCCGCGCCCGAAGATTGCAGGCGCACCGCTTCATTCAAAACTTGGATGGCTTGGCTGTATTCGCCGCGATCTTCGAGCACCTTGCCGAGAGCGGCCGTGCCCTTCACTACGTCCGGATGATTGGCGGGCAAATGCCGTTTGCTCATCGCCAGGCCGTCACGCACCAGGCGCTCCGCATCGTCGAGCTTGGCCTGATCCGCGCGCAGCAATCCGAGCGCTACTAAACTCTCGGCAACTTCGCGGCTGTCCGCGCCGAAAATGGATTTGCGCTCGTCTAGAGCTGAGCGCATCAGTGAATCTGCTTGATCCAGCTTGCCAAGCTTTTGATAGATCTCACCGAGAGTCTGATGCAGCTCGGCCTGAACTTGAGGATCTCCATCGAGCGCCCGCGCTTCCTGCACGCCGCGATCGAGCAGCGTGATCACGCGCAAGTCATCGGACGGGCCCGCAGCTTCATCGCCGCCCTGAAACAGATTGGACATAAATTGCTGAATGCGTTGCGTGCGGGCCGCCTCGGCCAGCGCCGCGTTGCGCGCAATCGCCAGCCGCACCGCAAAAAAAACCACCACACCCAAAATCAGGGCGATCACCGCGGCCGCTGCAATCACCGCCCGGCGATTCCGCCTCACGAATTTGCCGGCGCGATACCGCAGCGTATCGAGCCGCGCCTCGAGAGGCTCGCCCTTCAAATAGTGATCGATATCGCGGATGAGCGCTTCGACGGACTGATATCTTCGCCCGGCATCCTTGTGCATCGCGGTAAGGCAAAGAACGTCGAGGTCTGCCCAAGCCGTCTTACTTGCGGAGGGAGCGCGGGCATCCGTCGCGAGTCGCGATTCTTTCGCACGGCTCGCCACCGCCGAAGGTTTCTCCGGCTCGTGCTCGGCGATAATTTTTTCCGCCTCCGCCGCGCCGCGATTCGAAAAATCGAATGGAAGGCGTCCCGCGAGCAATTCATAGAGAATCACGCCGAGAGAATAAACATCCGTGCGGATTCCCACGCGTTCGCCGCGGAACTGCTCCGGCGCCGCATAAGCCGGCGTCATCAGGCGCAATCCATCGCGCGTCTGCTCCACCGGGGTCTCGAGATTTTCGATTTGCTTCGCGATGCCGAAATCGAGCAGGCGCACTGAACCGTCGTACTTGACGAGGATATTCGAGGGCTTCAGGTCGCGGTGAATCACCGCCTGCTGATGCGCGTAGAGCACGGCTTCGCAGACGGCGCGAAATAATTCCAGCCGCCGCTCGATTGAGCAGCTATTCCGCCGGCAATATTCCGCCAGCGGCACGCCTTCGACATACTCCATTACAAACCATGGAGTGCCGTCGTCGAGCGTGTCCGCGTCGTAAAGGCGCGCTATCGATGCATGATTCAGTTGGGCAAGAGTGCGCTGCTCGCTGGCGAAGCGTTCGCGCCGCGAGGGCGATAGCCAGGCGTCGCGCAGGAATTTGATCGCTACCAGAGTGCCCAGGTCGGAGCGTTCGGCGAGATAAACCACGCCCATCCCGCCTTCGCCCAACATCTGCTTGATGCGGTATGGCCCGAACTCTTTGAATGAGAATGAGGGCGCGGAGGATTCGTCGAAAACTTGCCCGGCAACTTGCGCAACGTCGCGATCGAGAAGCGAGGAGCCGTGAGAATCTTCCGCGAGTAGAGCGAGAACCTCGGCGGCCAGATTATCGTTATCGCCGCAGGCATCCTTCAGAAACGCGCGTTGCTCTTGCGGCGGAAGATCCGCCGCGGCGTGAAATAAATCCTGGATTTGTTTCCAGTGCGCGCTGTCCATTTCAGAGCCCTAAAGTAGGGGCGGGAGTTTACCTCCCGCCCGATCTGGCATTGGGTTTTCGCCCCCACCTCATAAGCCGAGCATTCGCAGCGCGGAACAAAAACAAAACCCACGGCTACCCCGGGGCGTGGTAAACCCGCCCCCTACTTTGCGTTGTGCAGCTCGTTCGCGAGCCAGGCTTTCACCGCCCGCCAATCGCGAAGCACGGTCGCCTCAGAGATTTCCAGCAATTCCGCCGTTTCCGGAATATCCAGTCCGCCGAAAAAGCGGCACTCGACCATGGTCGCCTGGCGCGGGTTCACGCGCGCGAGTTCTTCAAGCGCCGCATCCAGCGCGACCAGATCGTTTCCAAGTTGCGCACCGTCGCCGAGCGATTCATCGAAGGTGACCATCACGCCTTCGGGCCCGCCGCGCTTCCGCGCATTCCGTCGCCGCGCCGCTTCCACCAGCACCTGCCGCATCGCGCGCGCCGCGATGCGCTTAAAATGCAGCCGCGAGGTAGAAGCAATCTCGGGCGAGTTCGCCAGCTTCAGCCAAGCCTCGTTGACCAACGCGGTAGGATTCAGCGTCGCGCTCGGATCGCCGCGCCGCACGCTCGAAGCCAGCCGCCGAAGTTCCTCATAAGTTTCGCTGAAGAGATGATCGAGCGCGCGCCTCTCCTCCGGCGTCGCCCCCAAATCGCCGGAGTCGAATCCCGGCCCCGGATTATTGCTCGGCGGCATGACGGTTTTGCCCGCACTTTCGCGCATTGCTGACTGGACGGCCACGGCTCACGAGCCGGGGCACGCGTGCGTGAGGAACGGGGCTCTGCAGCAGGCCAAGCCCGAATCCTAGCATCCGTCCTCGCGCAGGGGCAACAAATCACGGCGTTGCGGCGGCAATTCGGGTGGTCTGAGGCGGCGGAAAATTTGCAACCTGGGCAGTAAATGGGCGGCGTGAGCGGCACGTAAATCGGATTTGAGGGGGCGGCATGAATCGATCATTGCTTCGGGTAATCATTCTCACATCTTCATTGATGTTTATGAGCCAAATGCTTTCAGGCTGCTTCGGCGGCGTCGAAGGGAAATACTCGGATCAGACCGGCATGATCAATCTCGAGCTGCAAAGCGGCGGCAAAGCCACGCTCGGCGCCATGGGTCAGGCCGAGCCGTGCGCTTACAAAACAGACGGCGACAAGGTGGCGATTACCTGCCACGGTGAAACGACGACGTTCACCAAGCAAAGCGATGGCTCACTCGCGCCACCCGCGGGCGCTATGATCGGCCTGTTGAAAAAGAAGTAGAAGCGAATCTCCGCAGAGTTCGGCCAAATTTCGACTCGTCATTTTCGCCTAGCCGGAGGTGTGTCATGAATGGAGAAAGTGCACCGAGAAGTAGAGGCACGATTATCAAAGTTCCCGATACGAGCCCGGGCCTGCTTTCATTCAATGGCCAGCAAAGGCCATTCAATCTCGACGGCATTTGGCGGTCGCCGGTCGCGCCGGCAGTAAATATGACCGTTGACGTGACGACCGACGCGAGCGGCGGCATCGTCGGCCTGTCCGCGCTAGATTCCCAGCAGCTCGCCAAAGAGAAACTCGATCAATTCAGCGGAGTGGCGCAAGAGCGCGGAAAGCAGGCGGCGGAAATTGCCAAGCAGGGAGTGGGCGCGCTGGCGGCGCGCATGGGCAAAGTGCCGCTGATTGCCACCGTGCTGGTGTGGTTCGCGTGGTTCTTCCTCCCGTCTTTCAGCGTGAACATGATCGTGGATACAAAATCGTTCACCTACTGGGAATTTCTGGGAATCGATTTCGGACATACCATGGCGGGCTTTTCGGTGGATCACGGTTTCTTCAGCGTGATCGGCTTTCTCGCGATCCTCGCCCCGTTCGTTGCTCCGTTCGTTCCGCATCCCAATGCGAAGTACTTGAATGCCGCGCCGCTGGCGTTTCTCGTCCTCGCATTTATCAAATTTAAGTGGGAGATCAGCCACGCGCTCGGCCAGTCGGCGAAAGAGATGGGCGAATTCGGGGCGGAGATGGCGAAAGCAGCGCAGCAGACATTGTCCGACGCGATCTCGACAAGCTGGGGCCTCTACGTTCTGGTCCTGGCCGCGATCGTAGTCGCAGTGTTCGCGTTCAAGCCGCGGGCGAACGGCTAAGCGATCCTTCGTGGCGGTGCGCCTTTAGGCCAGCATCTTACGAACTGAGCGGAAACCCAACACCGTGCACTACGACGGACTCACCGGTCCGCCACATCCCCATGCCACCCTAAAGGGCGCCGCTACGAAACCGCCTTCGCAACCGCTTCGCGGGGGTATATCCTTTTCACGTGGTTTACATATCCTCACGATTGCGGATAGGCTTGGCGATTCTGCTTTTCTTCTGCGCCCTGCCGCTTTTCGCCCAAAGCAATCGCGGCGAACTGCATCTCCGCGTAACCGATCCTTCGGGCCTGGGCGTGAAGACCGCCGTTCAGATCACCAGCGACGCAAATCAATATCGAAATACTTTGTCCACCAACGACCAAGGCAGCCTGCATGTGCAACGCCTGCCTTTTGGAATTTATCAGCTTGAAATTCAGCAGCCCGGATTCGCCGTGGTCTCCGAATCCGTCGAGATCCGCTCCGCGATTCCTACCGAGCACGCCATCCATCTCAAACTCGCCTCGGCAAATGAATTGGTCACCGTGACTGCGCCGAATACATTGATCGATCCCGATCAAGCCGGCGCCGCAAGCCAGATTGGCGCGGACTTGATCCAAAATCGACTCGGCTCGGTTCCTGGACGTTCCCTGCAGGATTTGGTGAATTCGCAGCCCGGCTGGCTTTACGAAGGCAATGCCGTTCTGCATCCGCGCGGCTCGGAATATCAAACGCAATTCGTCGTGGATGGGATTCCGCTCACCGACAATCGCTCGCCCAGCTTCGGCCCGGAAATCGCCGCGGACGATGTGCAATCCATGAGCATCTACACCGCCGGAATTCCCGCCGAGTACGGCCGGAAAATGGGCGGCGTCGTCGAGGTCAACACGCTGCAAGATCCGCAACCGGGATTCCATGGCCAAGTGGTGCTTTCCGGAGGCAGCTTCGATTCCGCCGGCGCCTTCGCGGACGCGCAATACGTTTGGGGCAAAAATACTTTCGGCGGAAGCGCCAGCGGCAGCATGACGGATCATTATTTGAATCCGGTGGTCCCGCAAAATTTCACGAATACCGGCACTCTCGGAGATTTTTCCGCGCACTACCAGCGCGATCTAACTTCGAAAGACCGTCTCAGCCTAATCGTTCGTCACGAGCTCTCCCGTTACGAGCTCCCGAACGAGCAAGTGCAGCAAACCTGGTGCTACGCGCCGGGACAAACCACCGGGCCGCCATGCCAACTGCAAAACGCCCAGAACATTGAGACCATGGGAATCGTTTCCTACGAACACACTTTTTCGCCGGAGATCGTCGCCAGCCTGCGCGGCATGGTGCGCGACAATGCCAATAGTTTCCAATCCAACGCGGATTCCACTCCCATTCTCGTTTTCCAGCACAATTCCTTCCGCGAGGGATATTTCAAAGGCGCCATCACCATCCATCACGGCCGCCATGAATGGAAAGCGGGCGTCGAATCGGACAACACTTTCCTGCACGAGAATTTCAATTACATCATTCCGAATATTCCCATGGATACCAGCCAGTTCGATCCCGGCACTCCGCTCACCTTCGCATTCGCGGGAAATCGTCCGGACCTCGAGCAGTCCGCGTTCGTGCAAGACCTGATCCGCCTCGGCAATTGGACCATCAGCGCCGGGCTGCGTTGGGATCACTACCAGCTTTTGCTCAACCGCCACGGAGTGGACCCGCGTTTTTCGGTCTCGCGCTATTTCCCGGCCGCCAATCTCGTTTTGCATTTCTCCTACGATCGCGTTTTCCAGACGCCCTCATTCGAAAATATTCTGCTCTCGAGTTCGACGGCCGTCGAATCTCTCGATCCCGGCAATTTTCTGCGATTGCCGGTGCAGCCTTCCGTGGGAAATTATTACGAAGCGGGCTTGACCAAGACTTTCTTCGGAAAAATCCGGCTGGACGTAAATTATTTCCGCCGCCTCGTAAATAATTACGCCGACGACGATCAGATCGACAACACCACTATCAGCTTCCCAATCGCCTTCCGCAAAGCCATCCTCTACGGCGCGGAAGCGAAGCTCGATGTGCCCCTATGGCGCGGCTTTTCCGGCTTTCTGAGTTATTCCTGGATCGTCGGTAATGCGTGGTTTCCTGTTACCGGCGGACTCTTCCTCGGCGACGACGCCACGGCTGCCGCATCGCAAATCACCGGCCACTTCCCCGATTCCCAGGATCAGCGCAATACCATTCGCGGACGCTTGCGCTACCAGATCAAGCCGCGCTTCTGGATTGCCGGCGGAATTCAGTACGACACCGGCCTGCCATTTGAGTTCGACGGCGATCCATCCACGGTCCTCGCGGAATACGGCCAGCAAGTTCTGAATCGCATCAATTTCGCCCGCGGCCGCATTTATCCGTCATTCCAGGTAAATGCTTCAGCCGGCGCCGATGTCTTCAAATCGGAGCGCCTGAATGTCCGCTTCCAAGTGGACGGGCAAAATCTGACAAATGTCCTCGACGTAATCGATTTTGGCGGCCTCTTCTCCGGCAACGCCATCGGCCCCTCCCGCAGCTACGCCCTGCGCCTCTCTACGAGTTTTTAGAACTATTTCATCGTCTGAAATAAACTCATCTCATAAATACTCTTTAGGGGTCGGTGCTTCAGCTCCGGCGTCAAACGGCGAACTGCGCATTCATCGCGGCGGAACCGCGGCGTCACGGTGGGAGCCCCCGAATTCATTCGGGGGGAGAAGCGCTTTAGCGCTCCGGAAAAAGCCGCGCGCATGAAGGATGCGCTTCAGCGCCGGGCATTTTGTTTCGTGTGCGGCGAAAGAGGTTCTGTGATGACCAGGATTTATGAGATGAACTCATGTCAAATCCGCTTCGCGCGAGTATGATGGCCCCGCCGTCCTATCGGCTTGCCTGCATCCAACTAGACTGACGGACGCAACTGAAGGCGAAGGAGAGAAAGGCCCTCTCGTGGATAAAAATCATGGCGTCGTGCTCGGCTGCGTTCTTGCGGCGATCGTTTGTATCAGCGCAGCCGCGTCTTTCCGCGCCCACGCTGCGTCTCTTCAAAAAGTGGCTCCATCTCCATCGGGATATCGCCTGACCAAGAAGCTGAATCTCGGCGGCGAAGGTGGCTGGGATTATTTAATTTTCGACTCGCAACGACGCCGCGTCTTTATCTCGCGGGGAACGCATACCTTGGTCGTTGATGCGGCGGGCAAGAAAGTGGGCGACATTTCGAGCACGCTTGGAGTTCACGGCATCGCGCTCGCTCCGGACCTGAATCGCGGCTTCACGAGCAATGGCGGTTCCAACACGGTCACCATGTTCGAGCTGAATTCGCTGAAAACAGTCCGCGAAATCAATGCCAAAGGCGAGAATCCCGACGCGATTCTCTACGACCCCGCATCGCGACGCGTCTTCGCTTTCAATGGCCGCAGTCACGACGCCACCGTCATCGATGCAATGGCCGGCCAAGTCATCGGCAATATTCCGCTCGACGGCAAGCCGGAATTCGCGCGGGCCGATGGCGCCGGCCATATCTTCGTGAACATCGAAGATAAAAGCGAAATCAGTGAGATCGATTCCCACGAGCTGAAAGTCGTGAATACCTGGCCGCTCGCTCCTTGCCAGGAGCCTTCGGGGTTGGCGTTCGATGTGGCTCACAAACGTCTCTTCACCGGATGCAACAATCGAATGATGGCGGTAGTCGATTCCGACAGCGGAAAAGTGGTCACCACAATTCCCATCGGCGATGGCGTGGACGCGAACGCTTTCGATCCGGGAACCGGCTTCGTCTTCGCGTCCTGCGGCGAAGGCACGCTGACGGTGGCGCATCAGGATTCCCCCGACAAGTACACCGTAGTAGAAAACCTCGCCACTCAAAAAGGCGCGCGCACCATGACGCTCGATCCAAAAACCCACACGGTCTATCTGGTAACCGCAGGCTTCGGCCCTCCGCCCGCGCCAACGCCGGATAATCCCAACCCGCGCCCAGCAATCCTGCCAGACAGCTTCACGCTGCTGATTTTCACCAAGTAGCGCCGGCGTCCCTGCCGGCATCTTACGACCGGGGATTTCAATAGCAGCGTGATCATGGCCGGATCGCGATGTCGAACAAAACACGCGGCTATGTGGTCCGTCCCTGAGCAACGCACGTGGCGAGATTTGTAATCGCCAGATGCCGGCAGGGACGCCGGCGCTACTCTACAACCGGCAAATCAACAATTCCCTTTCGTAAATCATTTCGGGCGGCAAATGATCGTGCAGGCGAATAAAAAGTTCCTCGTGATCCATCACTTCGCGCTGCCAGGCAGTGCGATCGAACGCCTGTAACTGCTCGAATTGTTCCTTCGAGAACTTCAAGCCCTTCCATTCGATGTCCTCGTAGCGCGGCATCCAGCCGATGGGCGTCTCGGCGCCGGGCGCGCGCACGCGCGCGCGATCCACGATCCATTTCAGCACGCGCATATTTTCGCGGTAGCCGGGCCAGATAAATTTTCCGTCGTCGTCCTTGCGGAACCAGTTCACGTGAAAAATTCGCGGCGTGGCGCTAAGCGATCTCGGCATCTTCAGCCAATGCCGGAAATAATCGCCCATGTGATAGCCGCAAAAGGGCAGCATGGCCATGGGATCGCGCCGAACTTTGCCGACTGTGCCGGTCGCCGCCGCAGTCATCTCCGAGCCCATGGTCGCGCCGATATAAACGCCGGAACTCCAATTGAACGCCTGATACACCAGCGGAATCGTCTTCTCGCGCCGCCCGCCAAAAATAATCGCGCTGATGGGGACTCCGTTCGGATCTTCCCATGCCGGATCGATTGTCGGGCACTGCGAAGCAGGCGCGGTGAAGCGCGCATTCGGATGCGCCGCCTTCGCTCCGGTTTCTTTCGCGATCTTCGGCGTCCATTTCTTGCCCTGCCAGTCGAGCAACTCGGCCGGCGGCTCTTCGGTCATGCCTTCCCACCAAACGCCGCCTTCCGGAGTCAGCGCGACATTCGTGAAAATCGTATTCCGCGAAAGCGTCTCCATCGCGTTTGGATTGGTAGCCGCCGACGTACCCGGCGCGACGCCGAAAAATCCAGCCTCAGGATTGATCGCGTGCAGCACGCCATCTTTTCCCGGCCGAATCCAGGCGATGTCATCCCCGACGGTCCAAATTTTCCAGCCCTCAAATCCTTTCGGCGGAATGAGCATCGCGAAATTCGTCTTCCCGCACGCGCTCGGGAACGCCGCCGCAACGTAAGTCTTCTCGCCCTTGGGATCCTCGACGCCGAGAATCAACATATGCTCGGCCATCCATCCTTCGTCGCGCGCAATATTCGAAGCAATCCGCAGCGCAAAGCATTTCTTCCCGAGCAGCGCATTTCCGCCGTATCCCGAGCCGTAAGACCAAATCTCGCGCGTCTCCGGGAAATGCACGATATATTTTTCGGAATTGCACGGCCACGGCACATCTTTTTGCCCCGGCACCAGCGGCGCGCCCACCGAATGGACGCACGGCACCACGCGGCCTTCGTCCTTATCAATCTCGCGGAAAACCGGCACGCCAATCCGCGCCATGATGCGCGTATTGACCACCACGTATGGCGAATCCGTGAGCTGCACCCCGATCCGCGACATCGGCCCGCCCACCGGACCCATGCTGAACGCCAGCACGTACATGGTGCGCCCGCGCATGGCGCCGTCGAAGAGGCCCTTTAGCGTCCGGCGCATCTGGTAGGGGTCGACCCAATTATTCGTGGGCCCGGCATTATCTTTCGAGAGCGAGCAGATAAAAGTGCGGTCTTCCACGCGCGCTACATCGCTCGGATCGGAGCGCGCATAAAAACAGCCGGGCCACAGCTTTTGATTCAGTTTGGTGAACGTGCCGGAAGCCACCATCTGCGCGCAAAGCATGTCGTATTCTTCGCGCGATCCGTCCACCCAGTGAATCGCATCGGGCTTGGTGAGCTCGGCGATTTTCTCGACCCACTTGACCAAGTGGTCGTTGGTGGTGAGCGGAATGGATGTGTTCTGAATGCTCATCGATTTTCGAACCTATCCAATTCTACATCACCGCGGGCCGGGTTCGTACCGGCGGCGTCTCTGCCGGCGATTTTGACTTCCGGGGTTGCCGTTGAATTGGCCGCTGACGTTGTCCTTGTAGGGGCGGGCCTTGGGTCTAAGTCCCGCCCGGTTTTCGGCCCCGCCGTTGCCTTTGCGTTTCGCCTCCTCTTCACCC
The DNA here is from genome assembly GCA_963831955.1 of uncultured Acidobacteriota bacterium. GTDB lineage: Bacteria > Acidobacteriota > Terriglobia > Acidiferrales > UBA7541 > Palsa-147. Next base: position 1,167,761 of record CAWHSG010000001.1, read on the forward strand.
TCGAAAGTTTCTAATCGCTACATGGTGAGATTAAAATGTCCTGTAACTCAATCAAAACAAAGGATCGGCCTCCGTTTTAATCGCTACACTTTTGGGGGGAGGCGATTTTGATTTGCTCCCCGTTTTTTGCGCGTTGCCGTCCGGCCGTAGGGGTGGGTGGGTTTTGGTGTTTGTTGTGCGCGATACGATCGAACCCCAACCAAAACCCAAAGCCAGACCGGGCCGGTAGTGAACCGCGGCCCCTACGAACGTCAAAAACATGCTTTATTTTCCCGATTAGACTTGGCTCATTGTCTCGCCGGGCTGAATCATCAGCCCGGACCCGTGCCTTGTTTTCTTGTGGTTACGCCGGTTTCTAATCGAAAGGCTTCCCGATTAGAATCGGTCCGCCGGGCGCCGCAATCGTGAATGCGAAGACATCGCTTTTTCCCGATTAGAACGCGTAGGCGTCCAATGTTTTCAATCGTTTGCGCCCATTTCTAATCGTATCGATTCCCGATTAGAAATCGCCGCCAGACGGCGGCGTTTCGTGATGTTCGATTCAACCACGCGCCGACGATGGCCGACGCTTGCGCCGGGCTACATATCGCACTCCCCAATTTGCACTGATTCAGCGCGGCCGACATTCGTCTCGCCGGGCTGAATCATCAGCCCGGACCCGGGCTCAGGTGAGCCAGCGCCGCGCCAAGAAACTGCCGACTGCTAAATCCTGAATATCGCGAAATTGATCAAGGGTCAATGGTACTGAAAGGGTAGTACCTGGAGGTCGGGCCGATTGAGCCAACCGCAAAACCCTAGACGCCGCGTTGGCCATACTAACACCAGACTTTCGACAAGAACCCATGGCGATTGCGCATGCGCCGCCGCAGGTGCCCAGCGCTAAAGCGCATTGATAGAAGGCGGCTTTTTTTCCGGAGCGCCAGAGCGCTCCTCCCCTGCATAAATGCGGGGGCTGCCTCCACAAAGCAGGGCTCCCGGAAATGTGCGACTCATCAATCTAGAGGGACGGGGATTCTATACAAATTTCGCCGGTAGGTGTTGCGGCTGAAGGAATACACATCGGGAGAGATTGCAGACTCCACCCCATCTGGCGTGCTTCTTTTCCCAGTCATTGATTCCAGTTCTTCGGTGTTGATCAGGCCTGATGGCGGCAGCTTCGGCAACTCGCCGCGTTCTCCGGTAGGCAGGAAATAAGTCCTGTTTCCTCCTTCCAGGAAACTCAAAAACAGGTGCGCTCCACTGGAATCCCATCCCCCGGTGCAGATTGCGCGGCAGAGTGGAATCCCGGGTCCGCCCTCCAGGGGATAAGCCATCATTCGGTAGGGATGCTCCTCGTCGTTCGGCTCCTTTTGGCCGAGCAATGCCCATTTGCCCATGGGGGAAACCCCAAAAAAATCCAGGATGGGCTGATCGAGAATTCTTTTCTCGCCGGTGCCATCTTGCGTCTTGGTGTAGAGATAATTTATGCCGTTCCGGCCGGAGCGATAAACCAGATCGCCATTGGGAAGAAACGCCGGAGAATCTTCGTTCTCCTGGGATTCCAGATGCTGGGGCGATGTGCGTCGATCCGTGGGCGCAATCCACAAGTTCGAGATCCCTTTCTCATTTTTTTGGACAAACGCTACGTGTTTGCCGTCCGCTGAAAGTGCATAGTCTTTCGCTTCGGTCCCGACTTCAATTTCGTATCCCGGCAGCATTTGCTCGCTCTGTCCACCAGCGATCTCCGTTCGCCAGAGTTCAGCCCCGCCGGAACCGCCGCTTTGTTTCAAAAAATACAGCTGCGTGCCGTCACCAGAAAGAGTGGTTTGGGACGTGCTGCCTTCGGAAGACAGTTGGTGATCTCCCGTTTTGTCATGAATCCACACGGTCGCATCCTCGGTGCCGACCGAAGTGACGAAGGATTTGCCGTCACTGGCCATTGCGATCCCCTCTTCTTCTGTCGTGCCGGAGGTGACTTGCTCAGGCGCGCCATCCGGAAACCGCTGGCGCCAGATGTGGAAGGCACCGCCCGCATCCGAACTCATGTACACCCACTTTCCGTCAGGGCTCCAGGCGCCACTGTTGCAGACTGCGTCCTGGGGTCCAACCGGACGCTCTTGCCCACCTCCGTTGAACGGAACCACCCGGCATTGCGTTAATTTTCCCAGCGCATTCATCAACACCAGCAGCACCCAGCGCCCATCCGGCGAAAGATAGGAGTGGTGGGCCATGCTTCGTTCGCCGGCCGGCAGGTACACATCCCGGCTTTGTCCCCGTGCTTCGTCCGTGGTCACCACACCCATATGCAGACCTGTTTTTAGTTCGCTGAACAGCAGCCGTTTCCCTCCGTCAATCCAAGTCAGCGAAGAGGCGTTCTTCATCATTAAGCGAGGTTCGCCGCCAAGAATACTTACCTCCCATGTATCCCAAGGATCGACTGTGCCATAGGCCACGCTCGAACCGTCCGGGGAAAAGACCGGGGTCATCTTTAGTACCTCGCGATTGTGAGTCAACTGCAGCGGTTCGCCATGCGGCAGCAACTTTACGTAAATGTCCCCGGGGCCAAAAAAAGCATCATCGCCGCGGATGAAGGCGAGCATTCGCCCGTCCGGAGAGAGCGCCGGGTAAACCGCAGCGTCAGTGTAAGAGGTAAGCTGTTCCCACTTGCGGGACTCTTTTTTTGCTTTTAGGGCGAGTTGGGAATAAACAAATAATCCCGCCGCCACGAGTAGCAGCGCCGCCGCCCCAAGAATCCAGATTCCGCGGGATAATCTGTTCTGATTTCGGGCAGCAATCTGGGCGCTTCCTGTTTCTCGATCGCGCTTCAACCTCTGCAGATCGGCGCGCAATTCGGCCGCGCTCTGATACCGCAAGTTCCTGTCCTTCTCTATCGCCTTCTGAATAATTTCATCGAGTTTGACGGGAATACGGGAATTCACTTGGGTTACGGGCGGCGGGGTTTTCTCCAGGATGGCGTGGAAAATCAGTCCGTTGGTGCTTCCATGGAAAGGCAGCAGCCCGGTGCACATTTCATAGAGCATCGTTCCGAAGGAAAACAGATCGGTTCGGCAATCCAACTCTTTGCCGCTGACCTGTTCGGGCGACATGTAAGCTACCGTTCCGAGAGCGGAGCCGGGGCTGGTCAGATGTTCGGCTACGTCAAGGGTTGCCGAATTTGTGCCGCCCTCCGGTGTGCCGGACATTTTCGCCAGGCCGAAGTCCAGGATCTTGGCGTCGCCCCTGTTGGTGACGAAAATATTGCCGGGCTTGATGTCCCGGTGGATGATCCCTTTTGAATGCGCGGCTTCTAATGCGTCGGCAACCTGGGTTGCCAATGGCAGTAGGGTGTCGAAGGCCATGGCCTGTGCTGTGATGACGTCCCGGAGCGACTTGCCTTCGAGGTTCTCCATGACAATGAAAGAACGGCCGTCCTGCTCGCCGATGTCGTACACCGTGCAGATGTTGGGATGATTCAAGGAGGAAGCTGCCTGTGCCTCAAGCCGGAAACGGGCCCGAGCGTTTTCGTCCCTGTCGATGTCCGTTGGCAAGAATTTCAATGCGACGAAGCGGTGCAGGCGTGTGTCCTCGGCCTTGTAAACAACGCCCATGCCTCCACCGCCGATTTTCTCGACGATACGGTAATGAGAGATGGTCTGGCCGATGAACGAGTCGGTGCTTGGCATGCGTAGCACATGTTAGGTTGGGGAGAACAAGCGAGTCAACGAGGACAAAACCAAGGTAAGTGCTGGTAAACGTGGTGGATTCTCAAGTTTGCGATTTGGCGACTAATCGAGGACTCGAAAAACAGACCCTCAGCGGCTAAAGCCTTACTGGTTTGTGGCACTTGCGGCACGACTGAAGTCATGCCCTGACAAAACATCCTAGTCATCACAGAAGCTCTCTGGCCGCACACAAAACAAAATGCCCAGCGCTAAAGCGCATCCTTCATGCGCGCGGCGTTTTCCGGAGCGCTAAAGCGCTCCTCCCCCCGAATAAATTCGGGGGCTCCCTCCGTGGCGCCGCGGCTCCGCCGCGCGGAATGCGGGGAGGGAAAAGGCGAAAAGAGCCGGCCCTCCGCACTGCCCAGGGTAAACGAGGACGCCCTTCGCGAAAACTCAGGGTAAACCGGGGGAACGGTTTTGTGCGAAAATTGGAGAATGGATCAAGCTTATATTTGCGATGCGATTCGGACACCGATCGGGCGTTATGGCGCGGGGCTGGCCACTATTCGCACGGATGATCTTGCGGCGGTGCCGATCCGGGCGCTGGTCGAGCGGAATCCTGGCGTGGACTGGGCGCTGCTCGACGACGTGATTTATGGCTGCTCTAATCAGTCCGGCGAAGATAATCGCAACGTTGCGCGCATGGCGCTACTTCTGGCTGGGTTGCCGAAAGAAGTGCCGGGGGCAACCGTTAATCGTCTTTGCGGTTCGAGCATGGAAGCTGTTGCTAACGCTGCGCGGGCGATCAAGAGCGGCGAACTGGCGTTTGTGTTGGCGGGGGGCGTTGAGAGCATGACGCGTGCGCCATTTGTGATGGGCAAAGGCGATGCTGGGTTCGCGCGTGGGTTGAAGCTGGAAGACACTACCATCGGCTGGCGTTTTGTGAATCCGGCTATGAAGGCGCGATACGGCGTGGACTCTATGCCGGAAACCGGCGAGATCGTGGCGGAGGAATTTCGCGTCTCGCGGCAGGATCAGGATGCCTTTGCGCTGCGCAGCCAACAACGTGCCGGGGCTGCGATTAAAAGCGGACGGTTGGCGAAAGAAATTGTTCCTGTGAGTGTGCCGCAGAAAAAAGGCGATGCGGTGATTTTCGCGCAGGATGAGCATCCGCGTCCGGATACTACGCTTGAGGCGCTGGCGAAATTGAAAGGCGTGGTGAAACCGGACGGGACTGTTACTGCGGGGAATTCTTCGGGGATTAATGATGGGGCCTGCGCGCTGCTTGTTGCTTCTGAAGCGGCGGCGACGCGGCATGGGCTTAAGCCTCGTGCGCGGGTTGTGGCTTCGGCCGCTGCTGGGGTCGCGCCGCGGATTATGGGCATGGGTCCGGCTCCGGCTATGCGCAAGGTTTTGGCTAAGGCTGGTCTGAAACTTGCGGACATGAACGTGATCGAATTGAATGAGGCGTTCGCTTCGCAGGCGCTGGCTGTTCTGCGCGACGTCGGAATTCCTGATGACGCGCCGTACGTGAATCCTAATGGCGGGGCGATTGCGATTGGACATCCGTTGGGGGCTAGCGGGGCTCGATTGATTACTACGGCGCTTTATCAGTTGGAGCAGACGGGCGGGCGGTTTGCGCTGTGCACGATGTGCATCGGCGTGGGACAAGGCATTGCGGTGATTCTGGAGAGAGTTTAGGTAGCACAAGGTCAGCGCGCCACGCGGTTCGGGCAGCGACGATTCAAAAATTGAATTAACGGCAAAGAAGGCCGAAATGCGGGAGGGCTTCCTCCAAAATGCGGGCGGACAAGAAAGCACCCTCCCCTACAAAAACAAAATTACTGGCCGCTCTTTTCGCGCGGGACTTCCAGGTAGCCTACAATTACGTCGCGGCCGACCTTCGTGGCTATCACTTCTAGCGGGGCGGAATCTTTCGAGGTTGCGAAGCGGACTACTTCGAACATCGTTTTGTCCTTTAGCTCGATGCAGGAACCCTGAACCCAGACGCAAATCGTGTAGCGGTGATTCTTCAGATTTGTCGCCTTCAGCGTCAGTGTGACCGGGCCGACTGGCTGGCGATTCGATCCGCGGCGCAGCTCGAATGGAATGGCCGAGAGCGACGTGCGCGCTAGCAACATATTCAATTCTTCCTGGCTCTTGATCATGGCGTTGTGCTGCGTGCCGATTTGTCCCGCAACGTCGGCCAGGCGATCTGTGGTGGCCTGCCAGGCTTCTTTGTTGGCGTTGGCGTCGCTCTGCAACGAGCCCATGCCTTGTTGAATTCCGGCCAACTTTGCCGCGGTTGCGGCGTCCGGAGCGGCAGGCGCGGGCGCTGCATGCTGCGGCGTCGGATTCGAAATGCGGTAGTGCGGTGCGGGCTGAGTAGCCGCCGCCGCTGCGGGTGCTGGGGCTGGAGCCGCCGGAGCCGGAGCGGCAGCTTTGCGGCCGCGCTCCTTCTCCATCTGGTCGAGGCGATCTTCGATGGTGGAAAGACGCTCATCGAGTTGCGCGACCACGCGCGCGTCGATGGTCCCGCCGCTGCTTCCCGCACTTTGGATCAGCACTTTGTAAGCGATCAGGCCCAGCGCGACAACCGAAACCACCAGCAGCAGTCCCAAGATCAGTCGCGGCCCGCTACTCGGCTCTTTCGGCGTATTGGTTGCAAACGCCTCGCGATTAAATTCGATGCCTTCACTTTTGCGATCCATAGGTTTTACGCTCGCAGTCTTGATTTGAGTTATTTCATCGAAACGGATGACGGATAGAGCTGCCGTAGAGTCATGGCCACCTGCTGCGTTTGATTGGCCAGCAAGCCGACGATTTGCGAGCCGGTTTCCATTCGTCCGCCGCGCATTTCCACCTTGTATTTTCCCGGCGGCACGATCAGCAGCATCGGCGCTTTGCCAACATATGCGCCATTGATAAAAACTTGCGCGCCCGCAGGAGTCGAACGCAGCAAAAGTTTCCCTGCATCCGGTCCCGCATTTTCTTCCAGCGCTTTACGATTTACTTCTTCCGGCGGAGGGCCATCGTGCGCTACCAGATGCGTCGAGGCTTGCGGTGCTTCAGATGGTTTCGCTGCGGTGGCCATGGTCGGCGATATGAGTCTAACCCCGGAGTCTTTTCCGGTGCCCGCGGGCTTGATTTCTTTTTCAGTCGTTGCGGCCACGCCGGCGGAAGAATTGGCCGAACCAGCCTGGGCTGCCGCATCCTGTGCCCGAACGATTTGCGGCGTAACTGCGAGCACGAATATCAGGCCGCTCATGCGCATCCATTGCATCAAAGCCCCTCCGGAATTTCAGGCCCAGGTTCGGGCTCCATTACTGCTAGTTCTTTAATTTTGCAGGGCTGAATCATCAGCCCTGACCCGGATATTGCAGGGCCGAATCAACCGCCCTGACCCGGTGCGATCAAAACGAACAGCCAAAACCAGACAAACCCCGAGACGCGCGATTCAGATCTTGCGGGTATTCATAGCAGGAGCCGTTCCAAACGCTCGCAATTCCCCGGCAGGGTCTTCAGCAAGCAGCCACAGGCGCTTACACACGTAAGAGTTACCGGGCCGTCAATTTCGTGCGGCAAAAGTATGCGGAAAGGTGACCAAAATCTGCCGACCGCGGACAGTATGTGTCAACAATTGGTGACTTTTTGCCTGTATTTGGGTTCGAATTCTCCCATTCTGAACGGGCTGTGGGAGAGGGCCTCAATGGAACGATGCGTGCTCCATTCCTCTACGATTGTGAAGGGTGACGTTTAATTTCACCCTGCCGGACGGCGCGAAGGGAAGAAAGTTCGCACTTTGCTGGAAACTAGTGGAACTGCCGTTCGGTAGCTGGAGCCAATTTTGTCGCAGGAAGGCAGGGATCCTGCCGTCATTACGTTTCCTTCGGGCAGCGCCGGACGGCCCGAAGCCGCTGCCGCGCAAGTACGGCGGCCCATGGTGCCCGTGAACACCCCAACTTTTCTTGTAACGCGCGATCACGTAACGGCCAGCCGGTGGGAATCGCTGAAGGCGATTTTCGCGCGGGCGACTCCGTCCTCTTCAAATACAAATATTTATTTGTTCCGCGCGAATGATATCGGCCGATTTGAGATGGCGCGCAAGCCTCTGAGCGCTTCTTTTGTGTTGCACTGCTGCGCGATCATCGTTCTGGTGGTATTGCATCGGGCCTTTCCGCCCAGCGCTTATGCCGATTCCGCCCCGACTCGCGATCTGGGAAAAATCTATTACGAGGTTCCGAAGCCCGTGGTGAAGCAGACGTTGATGCACATTGCGCCCGCGGGTCCTGGCGGAAAACCGGCCAGCGGGTTTGTGCCTAATGTGCCGCCTGCTCTAGGGAGCACCTCGAAATATGGCGATCTGACGGTGGTCTCGAAGCCGGATCATCACGACAATTTTCACCAAACGATTATCCAACCGAATTCGCCGCCGGACTTGATTATCAAGCAGGATTTGAAGCTGCCGAATATCGTGATCGGGAAACCGGCGGATGCGCCGAAAGCTGCCTTCAAAGCCAACGACGCGCGACCCACGAAGGCGAATCGTGAATACAACGCAGATCCGGCGCCTACGGTAGCTTCAGTGGTGAAACAACCCGATCTCACAACTTTTCTTCCGCCTTCGAACACGACTCCGAAGTTGGCGATTCCTTTGGCTGCGCCATCAGCGCCCGCGCGGCCTTCCGCGCATGGTGATCCCGGCGGTGCATCCGGCTCGGGCTCAGGATCGCCAGGCGAAGCAAACGGATTGATTGTCCTTGGCACCGATCCGGCGCCGCCCGGTTCTTCGCTGGTGATGCCGCCGGGTAATCGTTACGGCGAATTTACGCTCTCTCCGAACGGCGGCACTCCCGGCTCTCCTGGCGGCGATCCGAATGGCACGATTGGAGGCGGCTCGGGCGGGCACGGAAGCGGCGGCGATGGCAGCACTGGTCTTGGCTCCGGCGGCGTGGGTGGCGGCGGCGGAAATTCGGGAGCGCCCGGTTATATCAGCATCAATGGAAACGGCGAAGGCGGCGGCTCGGGCTCGCTCAGCTCGGGAAATTTCTCGCCGGGAATGGTTTATCCCGTCGCGGTGGTTACCACGCAATTGCGCAGAAATTCGCTGGTCGTTTCCGCCGGATCGATTGGTGGCGGCGGTCTGGACGTTTATAACGTGTTGCATTGCGGCAAGATCTATACGGTTTACTTGCAGATGCCCAATTCCAATTGGGCCATGCAGTATTGCCAGAAAACGGATCCTTCGGCGAAGCGAACAACGCAGCAGCCGACTACTGTGATTCATCTCGAGCAAGGACTTTTGCCGCCGACCGTCGAGACGCAGTTTGATTTCAAGCGGCTGCCTGTGCCGGAAGAAAAGGCGCATCACAAGATCGTTCTGAAGGGCACGCTGAAAGAAGATGGCACGATCGCCGATCTGCAAATTTTTCAGGGCGTGCTGCCGCAAATGGATGAGGCCGCGCGGCTCGCATTGAGCCAGTGGAAATTCAAGCCGGCCATGCGAAACGGGAAGGCCATCCCTGTGGAAATTCTGGTTGGTATTCCCGCTGTCGTCTCGGAGTAATTCTCGCGGACTTGGAAAGTGCCCAGCGCCAAAGCGCTCCTCCCCCGAACAAATTCGGGGGCTCCCACCGTGACGTGAACCTTAGAAATTATTTTCTTGGCTTACATTTTCTTCCGCAGGAACGCTTATTCACACCACATCGTCTGTGGATATCTGCGCAATTCCCAGTAGCGAACGCCATTTTATGGCGCCTCCAATTGGTTCCACACGACCAATAATTCCCGCTGGCACCATCACATAGCGTGTGTCTCTACAAACGGACGATCAGAAATCAATGCAAACGGGCCGGAATATGGGATTAGTTTGCTGAAATTGCGAACTGTTTTTCACATTGCGAGGTGACATCGTCTCTGTTCGAGGACCTCTACTCATTTTGAGAGACGCATCTAGCTGACAGTCACGGGCTTAGTCATCTTTCGCACACAGTGTCACCAAGTGGGCGTGTGGCACCCTACTTGCCATTCAATACGGCAGCCAATCCGATTTCGTCCTCGTCCACCGGATGGCAGCCGTTTGCAGAGGCAGCGAAATTTATTTCCACATTGTACGTTTTGTGTGAACCGGGTCCGGCAGCATTTATATGGCAGGGCTGAATCATCAGCCCTGACCCGTAGAGTTTCCGGTAAATCGGCCCCTGGGCCATTTGCGGCTAGTTAGCGCGAGGGAGCGTTCTTGGTGAGTGAGCAGATTCGAGTATGTTTCTTGAGCCAGGATTCGAATTTGGGGGCGATCGTCGGACGCACTTTGGGCGAGGGATTCGAGACGCGCACATCCGATGAGTTTCAAGGCAACCGGCTGAACGAACTTCGCGATTGGTGCGACGTACTGCTGATCGATATGCGCACCGCGGGCGCGGACGGCGAGTTCGAAATTGGCACGCGGATGATGGATGAAATCAGCAAGCTTCCTTCGCATCCGCCCATGGTGGTTCTTTGTGACGGCGAAAACCGCTCGCTGCTAGTCAACGTGATGGAACACGGCGCGTACGACAGCGTCACGAACCCGCCCAATATGATCGAGCTGCGTCTCATTTTGCGCCGGGCTGTGAAGTTGCATACCGCGCAGAAAGAGCTGGATCGCTTCCGTGCTGAGGCGCGCGGAGCGGGCCGGCTGCACGAACTTCTCGGCACTTCGCCGGCGATGCAGGAACTCTTCGCGCTGGCGCAAAAAATCGCGCCGTGCGACGTGAACGTGCTGGTGACCGGCGAAACCGGAACGGGCAAGGAATTGCTCGCGCGCGCGATTCACCAGATGAGCGGACGCAACACTCGCCCGCTGGTCGCCTTCTCTTGCGCCAACCTTCCGGAAACTTTGATCGAGGACGAGCTTTTTGGCCACGAGAAGGGCGCGTTCACCGGCGCGTTGATGAGCCGCCGTGGCCGCCTGGAAGCCGCCGACCAGGGCACTCTGTTCCTGGATGAAATCGGCGACTTGACGCTCGGCCTGCAGCCGAAGTTGCTGCGCGTGCTGCAAGAGCGCAAATTCGAGCGCCTCGGCAGCAATGCCACCATCAACGTGAATCTTCGCCTGATCTGCGCCACCAATCGCAATCTGGCCGAGATGGTGCAACGGGGAAATTTCCGCGAGGACCTGTACTACCGTATGAACGTGGTGCAGATGCATTTGCCGCCGCTGCGCGATCGCCGCGACGATATTCCGCTGCTGGCGCATCACTTTTTGCAAGTTTCCTCGCAGCAGTTCAATAAGAAAGTGAAGCGCTTCTCGCAGCCGGCGCTTCACGCGCTCGAGGAATATGCCTGGCCGGGAAATGTTCGCGAACTCGAAAATGCGGTGCAGCGCGCCGTGGTGCTCTCCGAAGGCCAGAGTGTGGATGTCTGGCACTTGCCCGCCGCCATTCGCAGCACTTGCGACGAGCCCACTTTCAATCGCACCTCCTACGAAGAAGAAGTTCGCCAGTTCAAGCGCCGCCTGTTGATTCGCACGTTGCGCGAATGTGGCTGGCGCAAGGCGGAGAGCGCGCGCACTCTTGGCGTGGCGCGCGGCTATCTGCATAGGCTCATCAACCAGCTCGAAATCACCCAGCGCGAAGACGAAGGCCACAACGGGAACGGCGCCCACGGCTCGAATGGCTCGAACGGCGCTGTGGTTCGCGAAAAGTTTCCCGCGCCCAAGCAATTGATGTAATCCGGCGGCCACTTTGCCATGCCACCTGCTCTCAACATTCCGCGGGAGTCCCGAAGTATCGGCGGAGCAAACGCGGTGAATTTTTCCGAGGAGATTTGTGTGCCCTATTTGCGGGCAGCGCAGAATCCCGATGGCGGCTGGGGATTCCGGAGCGGGGCGCAAAGCCGCGTGGAGCCGACGGCGTGGGCGCTCATGGCCCTCGAGCAAGTTTTTGCGGCGCGCATTGCCGGCCGTGACGCGGATACCCGCGAACGCGGTCTTCGCTACCTCGCGGATTCTCAGCTCGCCAATGGCTCCTGGCCCGCTGCGCCGGGACAAGTGCAGGGCGCCTGGGTCACCTCTCTCGCTTGTTGGGCTTTTCTTTCAGCAAACGAAAATCGCGCTGCCCTCGCACGCGGATTGAATTGGCTCGCGGCTGAAAGGCCCGGCGATGCCGGAACGTGGTTTCGGTTTCTTCGCGGCTTCACTGCGAGCAAAAAAGTTTCGAAGCAGAATGATGCTCTTTGGGGCTGGAGCTGGACGGCCGGAACTGCAAGCTGGGTTGAACCCACCGCGTATGCGCTTTTAGTTCTGCGCGCGGCGCCGAAAGATCTGATGCTGTCGAAAGCCGACAGCCGGCTGAATCTCGCCGAGGCGATGCTTTTCGATCGCACGTGTCCCGGCGGCGGATGGAATTGCGGGAATCCGATGGTTTACGGCGTAGCAGGCGAACCGCAAGTCACCACCACCGTGTGGGCGCTTCTCGCGTTGCGAGAACACACGCAGCGAACCGAGATTCAGCAAAGTCTCGCGTGGCTCGAGAAGAATTGGAGCAGCATCGAAAGCCCCGCGTCGCTCGCGCTGACGCAAATTGCGCTCAATGCATTTGAACGCGGCAATCCAGAATTCGAGGTGACACTCGAGCGCCTGTACGAGCCGGACGCCATCGCCTGGACGGTGCCGGTGGCAGCCTGGGCCGCGCTTGCCGCGAGCGGCCGGAAATTCTGGTCGCAGCGCGCGCTCGCCGGGGCAAAGAACTGAATCATGCCGAGACCTGCGCCATCGCTGTTGCCGCCATTCTCGCGACCGGAATCGCGCGTGGCCATCCGCCGCGTCTCGAAGTACGAAGCCGATCTTGGCGCCGTGCTATTCGAAACGCTCGGCGAATTCGATCTGCCGGTTCGCGGCAAAACTATTCTGCTCAAGCCCAATCTCGTCGGCCTCGATCCGCTCGGCATGATGAACACGCATCCCGCCGTAATCGCCGCGGCCCGCGAATCCTTCCTGCGGCTGGGCGCCGCGCAAGTGCTGGTCGGCGACGGCCCCGCCATGGATCGCGACACGCAAGCCGTCCTGGAATCCATCCGCCTGGGCGAATTCGCGGGCAAGCTCTCGAATTTCTTCGTGGATCTAAACGTGGATGATCTGGAGCGCGTCGCACTGAAGACACAAGCGTCGCGCCTGCGCGAACTTTATTTCCCGAAGACGGTCCGCGGCGTCGATTTCCTGGTCTCCATGCCGAAACTCAAAACGCATCACTGGGCCGGCGTCACGCTCTCGCTGAAAAACATGTTCGGAGTAGTTCCCGGAAGCTGTTACGGCTGGCCAAAAAATATTCTGCACTGGGCGGGAATCGATCGCGCCATTCTCGATATCAACGCCGCGGTCCGTCCCGATTTCGCAATCGTGGACGGAATCGTCGGCATGGAAGGCAACGGTCCGATCCAAGGCGTGGCCAAGCCGGCCGGCGTTCTAATAGCCGGCGACGATCCGGTGGCCGTCGATTCGACCTGCGCGCGAATCATGGGCCTGGCGCCCGAAAAAATAAATCACATCGCGCACGCCGCTGCGCTGCTCGGCCACATCGAGGCGCAAAAAATTCGACAGCTTGGTGAAAGCATCGAGAGGACTCGCACGCCGTTCGCGGTGCTTGAGGCATTCCGCCATTTGCGGCAAGAGGCGGCGTGAGGAATCGAAACGAAAGTTAGAGCGCGTTGATCATCGTTTAGTAGAGCGAATTAGCGAACGAGCGAATCCGAGGTGAAAGTGAACCAGGCATCGCCCATCGACGGAGGCACGCTGCGCTCCACGGCGGAAACCTACCCGCCCGCGGTGACGGCGGAGCGCTTCGCCTCGAGCGCGGGCGAACTTCTGCGCCGCGTGTTTTCTTTTCCGGCGATGCTGGGAGCGGTTCTTGTCGGGGCCGTTTATCTTTTCGCTCGGGCATTCATCGTGGATCCGGATTGCTGGTGGCACATCAAGACCGGCGAGCTGATTCTCGCCACGCATCAATTCCCGCACACCGATCCCTACTCGTTCACGGTCGCCGGCCAGCCATGGCTCGCGTTTGAATGGGGCGGTGACGTCCTTCTGGCGCTGGCCGCGCGCTTGGGAGGCCTGCGCGGACTCGATTTGCTCTTCATCGTTCTCGCCGCCGCGGTTGTTCTCGCGCTCTATTATCTGGCGTCACTGTGCTCCGGCAATTCCAAGGCAGGATTCGTCGCGGCGGCGATGCTTTATTTGCTCGCCATTCCTTCGTTTTCTCTGCGCCCGCAAATGTTCGGCTACTTGTTCTTGGTTATCATGCTCATCGTGCTGGAGCGTTTTCGTCGCGGAATGCGCGGCGCGTTATGGCTGCTGCCGTTCTTGTTTCTAATTTGGGTCAACACGCATGCGTCCTGGATCATCGGACTGGGCGTGCTTGCTGGGTATTGGCTGGCTGGCCAATTCGAATTTCATGCGGGCGGTGTGGAGTCAATCCGTTGGAGCAAGCCGGATGGCACGCGGCTCTTGTTCGTTTTGCTCTTGAGCATTTGCGCGCTGCCCATCACGCCCTACGGCACCGAACTCTGCGCCTTTCCGTTTCAGGTTGCGTCCGGGTTTCCCATCAGCCATTCGATCATTCGAGAATGGCAGCCAATGCCCTTCGACCTGCCGGGAGGAAAACTGTTCCTCGCCGTTCTGCTGGCGTTCATCGTTGCGCAAGTCGTGTTCGGATATGTTTGGCGCCTGGAAACGCTGGCGCTGTTCTTGGGCGGCGCGGCGATGGCCACGCTACACGTCCGATTCCTGCTGCTCTTCGTTCCATTTTTCGCGCCGCTGCTGGGCGTCATTCTCGCTCGGTGGGTCCCGCCCTACCAACGCGGCAAAGATCAGCCGCTCGTGAACGCCGTGCTGATGCTCGCGATTCTCGCCGCGATGATTCACTACTTTCCATCGCGCGCCGAACTCCAGGATTTCGTCGCGGAAGAATTTCCCGTTGGCGCCGTCGAGTATTTGAATTCCCACAACGTGCCCGAGCCGATGCTTAACTCCTACCGCTTCGGCGGATACCTGGCCTGGGCGCGCGGCCCCCAGCACAAAATTTTCATCGACGGCCGCAGCGAGCTTTACGAAACGGGAGGCCTGCTGAACGATCACATGCAGCTGTTAGAAGCTAAGCCGGCTGCGCTCTCTGTCCTCCGCTTTTACGGAATCAAGAGCTTGATTCTCGAACACTCCGATTCGCTGATCGCCATGGTCAGTGCGTTACCGGACTGGCAGAAAGTCTATAGCGACGATCTCAGCGTCATTTTCGTGCATCGCGAGCCTGCTACAACTCCCGTGACCGCGCCGGAAATCAACCGGCCGACTGGACGTGACTGAGCATGACACCTCGAATGATCGACCGATCAAGTAAGCAGTTCAGCTTCGCCGGCTCGGAAAGCCGCCGTTTGCTCTTGTCCGTGGTCGTCCCGTGCCATAACGAGGAGGAAGTCCTTCGCGAGACGAATCGCCGCCTCTTCGCGTCGCTCGATAAAATTCCCATGCAGCTCGAAATTATCTACGTGGATGACGGCAGCACCGATTCCACCGCGGAAATTCTTCGCGAGCTGCAAACCGGCGATCCGCGCGTCCGAGTGATTCGCTTTTCACGCAATTTCGGCCATCAAATGGCGATCACCGCGGGCATCGAGCACGCTTCGGGCGACGCCGTGGCCATCATTGACGCCGATCTTCAGGATCCGCCGGAAGTGATTCTCGATTTTCTCGATAAATGGATGGATGGCTTCGATGTGGTCTATGGCGTGCGCACCGAACGCGATGGTGAATCCGCCTTCAAGCTTGTCACCGCCAAATATTTCTATCGCTTCATCGGAAAACTATCGGACACCGAAATTCCCCTCGATACCGGCGATTTCCGCCTGATGGATCGCACCGTGGTGGACGCTCTGCTTTCCATGCCCGAACGCGACCGCTTCGTCCGCGGGATGGTCAGCTGGCTCGGTTTCTCGCAGGCCGCCGTGCCCTATCACCGCGCCGCGCGCGTCGCAGGCACCACGAAATTCTCGCTGATGAAGATGCTGCGTTTCGCCACTGACGGCATCGTGTCGTTTTCGATCTTGCCGCTGCGCCTTGCGACTTGGGTCGGCTTTGCTGCTTCGGGTGTGGCCATTCTCGGCATCCTCCTCGCCGTTTTCGAACGCATCTTCGGCGCGACGGGCTTGGTCAAAGGCTGGGCCAGCTTGGTGATCGCGGTTCTATTCATCGGCGGAGTGCAGCTCATTTGCATGGGCATCATCGGCGAGTACGTGGGCCGCATCTATGGCGAATCGAAGCGCCGGCCACTCTACGTGGTGCGCGAGCGCATGGGGTTCCAGCAGCAGCAGCGCACTTCAGAAGTTGCTTTGACGCTCATACAGCAAACTGGGACGGCGAAGGCCGATGTCAAGCGCTAGGGCCGAATCGCGCGCGGCAGCGAATCGCGGCCGGAAACGGCCGGCTGTCGAGTTCGACGCATTCGCCTCGACTTATCAGGACTATCTGAATCACAGCGTAAGGATTTCGGGCGACACGTCCGACTACTTCGCTGCCTATAAAGCCGCATTCATCGCTAAGAATCTGGCGCCTCGCGGCGGCAAGTTGCTCGATTACGGTTGTGGTATAGGTTTGCTCGCCGGGCATCTGAAACGCAGCTTGCCCGGCGTGCAGATCGACGGCTTCGACATTTCCCAGGATTGCGTGGATCAAATCGACGCGGGTCTGGTTCAGCAAGGAGTATTTACTTCGGACCTGCAGCAAGCGGCGCGCTCCTATGATGTGGCCGTTCTCTCCAACGTTCTGCATCACGTCAAGCCGGAAGAGCGTCTCCATTTGCTCTTGGAAATAAAGTCGCGCCTCGCCGAAAACGGCAGGCTCGTAGTTTTCGAGCACAATCCCATCAATCCGCTCACGCGCTGGGCAGTTTCCCAATGCGTTTTCGACCAGGATGCCATTCTCTTGTCACGCGGGGATATGTTTCGATGCATGCGCGAGGCCGGGCTTCGCATTATGCGCCACGACTATATCGTCTTTTTCCCGCGCTACTTTGCGTGGCTCCGCCCGCTTGAGCCGCTTTTGCGCTGGTGCCCGTTCGGTGCTCAACGCGTCGTGGTTGTTGGGCGCGATTCCGCCTGAGCCGGTTGGAAGAAGCTTTGACAACTTTGCGTTACCAGTCACGGTTTGTATCGAGAGGATAGCTGGTTCATGACGAGCGGCCCCAATTCACTGACTCCTCTGCAACGCGTGGAAACCATGCCTGCGGTAGCGGACTTGGGCGGCAGCCGCGCGCGGCCCGCGTCAATTTGGGGTGGTGAAAACCTGCTTGGAGCTGCGCGTTGGGTTTTTTCGTTTCCAGCAATGATGGGTGCGCTGCTCGTCGCGGGTGTTTTCATTTCCGTCCGCCAGTTCAATGTGGATCCCGACGTTTGGTGGCATGTAAAAGTCGGCGAAATTCTTCTTCAAACGCACCGCTTCCCGGACGGTGATCCGTTTTCTTTCACGGTTGCGGGGCAGCCGTGGATGGCGTGCGAATGGATTGGCGACGTACTGCTGGCACTCGCGGCGCGCATCGGCGGCGTACAGGGACTCGCCGCCCTTTTTCTCATTCAGGGCGCGGCAATCGTCATCGCTCTTTATGTTCTCGCCACCATTCGCTCGAAGAACTCCAAGGCGGGGTTCGCGGCTTGTGCCGTTCTTCTGCCCTTGGCGCTGCTTTCATTTAATTTGCGCCCGCAGATGCTCGGCTATCTCTTTCTCGTTCTCACGCTGATTGCCCTTGAGCGATTCCGCGAGGGGCATCATCGCGCCATTTGGTTTCTTCCGCCCCTGTTCCTGATCTGGGTGAACGCGCACGGCTCTTTCCCCATTGGTTTGGGCACGATCGGCCTTTATTGGATGAGCGGCTTTGTAAACTTCCGCGCCGGGCGCCTCGAGGCCCGCGCCTGGACGCCAGCCGAACGCCGCAGCTTATCCGCAGTTCTTCTTTTGTGTTTCGCGGCCTTGCTAATCACACCTTACGGCTCACGCCTGGCCGCCTATCCGTTCGAAGTCGCCTTCAAACTTCCTCAGGGCGTGGCCGCCGTCCAGGAATGGCGGACCATGCCTTTCAATGAACTCGGCGGGAAGCTATTCCTGGTCTTGCTGCTGGGCTTTCTGGTCGCGCAGATCACCTTTGATATCAAATGGCGGCTCGAGGAAATCGGGCTATTTCTTTTCGGCACGCTGATGGCCTGCCTGCATCTCCGCTTCCTCTTGATTTTCGTACCGTACTTCCTCCCCTTGGTCGCGGTGATCTTCGCTCGCTGGCTGCCGGCATACGATCGGCGAAAAGATCTTTATTTTATGAACGCCTTGCTGATGGCCCTCGTGCTCCTCGGCCTATGGCGCTTTTTCCGCGACCCGCTACGACCTGGATCAGAAGATTGCTCAGGATTTTCCGGTGAACGCCGTGAATTACATGCGGCAACACGTGGTTCCCGATCCCATGTTCCACAGCTATGGTTTCGGCGGATACCTCATTTATTCTCGGTGGCCCGAGCACAAGATTTTCATCGATGGCCGCGCTGATCCCTTCGAGCGTGGTGGAGTTTTCATCGATTATCTCTACGTTGTTGAGTTGCATCCGGGAGCTCTCTCGGTCTTGCGCAACTATGGCATTCGTTCTGTGCTGCTGCAGCGGGGCGAGAATCTGATCGGTGTCCTTGATGCGTCACCGGAGTGGACGCGTGTTTATGCGGATGACGTCAGCGTACTGTTCGTTCGGCGCGACAGTCTCGATCTCGAGGCTACCTCGACAACGCCGCAGCCCGAGCGCACGAAGGGCTTAAGCGTTCGATGACAAAGCGCTTATTGCACGGTCCCGCGATTCGCAACATGCCGCCGTTTATGCGCGCCGCGTGCCCTTTGGAGATTTGTTGATGTCGGAAATTGTGGCGCGAAATCGCGAAGTCGCCTTCCACGATGCGTGGGCTAACACCACGCCTCTTGAGGATGTCCTCGTTCGCGAATGCTTTGAAGCGCCGACCGCCCTCGAGAATCAATTCATCCTCGAGCGCATCGGCGATCTCCGGGGCAAGAAACTCCTCGATATCGGCTCGGGTCTTGGTGAGTCCTCGATCTATTTCGCCCTTCGCGGCGCGCAGGTCACGGCCGTCGATATTTCGCCCATGATGATCGAGAAAGTCGTCACTCTCGGGAAGCAATACGGCGTGGAGGTCGAAGGCCGGATTGCCGACGGCGAGAATCTCAATGTCCCCGCCGATCAATACGACCTGATTTATCTTGCCAACACCATTCATCACGTGCAGGACCGCGCCGCTCTCTTCGAGCAAATGTTGCGCGCTTTGAAACCTGGCGGCTTTTTCTATTCCTACGATCCCATTGCCTACAACCCGGTCATCAACGTTTACCGGCGCATGGCCACGGGTGTTCGCACCCCCGACGAGCGGCCGCTAAAAATCGAAGATCTGCGACTAGCGCGGAGATATTTTTCCAACCTCGGCCATCGCGAGTTTTGGCTGTCCACGCAGATGCTCTTCGTGAAGTATTACGTGAAAGACCGCGTCCATCCCAATTCGGACCGCTACTGGAAACGCATCCTCCGCGAGACGCGCGAGACGCTCAGCTGGTGGACACCCCTGCTGGCTCTCGACAACCTCCTGACCCGTATCTCCGGCCTGCGCTGGCTGGCTTGGAACGTGGTGATGTGGGGCCAGAAACCGCAAGTCTCGCCAGCGGCCCAAATTGAGGCTCCCAATGCGTAAAGTAAGCGCCTCCAAGCATGCAGGCCTGAAACGCGAACCGGCCGCTTCCCGTTGCGCGCCGGGAATACTAGAACTGCGCATTTCTGGAGCGTCCGAACCGGCCTTTACGCCGTGCAAATGTTTGCTGAAATCCAGCCCGACGCGCACTATTGGGTCCTCCAGTGAGTCCAGAGTGTCACCCAAATGTAGCGTTTTTGGCAATCGCTTGGACTGCGACCTCGAGTTCACACTGGAAGTGTATTCTAACTGTCTATAAATGCAGTACTTATTACACTCTCCCGGCCCCCGGGGAGTGGCTTTCCAGATGCTTTACCAAGAAGGATGGCGGCAGAGGGCTTCCGTGCCGCTGACCTTTAAACCTATCAGGAGGTAACACGAATGAAGAACCTTCTCATGCGCTTGTGGCACGAGGAAGAAGGCCAGGACCTCACCGAGTACGCGTTGCTGGTGGTTCTGTTGGCCTTGGCAGCTATCACCGGTATGAAGGCGCTGGCGACCGCGATCAACAGCGTTTTCACGTCGGCGGGATCCAACCTTACCGCCAATACCTAAAAAGTCTTGGCATCAGGGTGCGAATTCCAACGGGGGCTAGCTGGCCGCTGAGATTCACTTGGGGTTTTAGCGGCCAGAGGCCGTCGTGTGTGCCGAACTACACGAAGATTCCGACTTGCAAACGGAGGATGCAGATGAAGATGCTTTCAAGACTATGGGCGGAAGAAGAAGGGCAGGATCTGACCGAATACGCTTTGCTCGTCGTTTTGTTGGCCTTGGCGGCCGATACTGGCATGAGCCAACTGGCAACCGCGATTAACAGCGTATTCACAAGCGCCGGCTCGAACTTGACCGCGAACACGTAATTGGTGGGAGCTGGCGTGATAGCTGAATTTTCTAGGGACACTACAAAACGCTCATGACCGCGACTCAAACAATCTGGGCTTTCACGCTGGCTCTTACTTTTTCCGCCGGCTGGATCGACTGGCGCACCCGCCGGATCCCCAACTGGCTTACCGTGCCATGCCTGTTCCTCGGCATCGGCATCCACTCAGTGCTAACCGGATGGCGCGGCGCATTGATGTCTCTCGAAGGAATCGGACTGGCTTTGGTGATTTTGTTGCCGCTGGTGTTGATGCGCGCTCTCGGGGCCGGAGACTGGAAATTGATGGGAGCGGTTGGCGCGCTACTGGGTCCTGCGATGTTCGTCTTCGTCCTGCTCGCCAGCGTGTTTTTGTCGGGGCTGATGGCGATCGCGATGATGATCTTCACGCATCGAGTGAGGACGACTCTGCGCAACTTGGTTGTGCTCGTGCAAGGTTTCTTTGTATTCGGGTTGCGTCCTAATCCCGAAATTTCTCTCGATAATCCGACGCTGCTGAAGTTGCCCTTTGGCGTCGCCGTCGCGACCGGCACTCTCTTGTGTTTCCTCGCGACTCGCTGGGCATTGTAACGAGGCAAAGGAGAATTACTTTATGAACCGGAATCGCTTGATGGTCGGCTTGGCTTTCGCGATCTTGCTCGCCTTCATTTTGGCGGCTTACGTCTATCACGCTTTTAAGCGGGCCGAGGTGAATGCCGCCGGGCCGGTGATGCACATGACCAGCATTGTGGTGGCCGCCGAGCCTCTCAAGATTGGCACGCGCATTGATGGCTCGAAGGTGAAGACGATCCAATGGCCTTCGTCCTCGAAGCCGGAAGGAATGTTTAGCGACGTGACGGAAGTCGCCAATCGCGCGGTGATCAACAACATCGCGGAGAACGAGCCCATTCTGGCCGACAATCTGGCCTCGTCTGAGTCCGGTGCAGGCTTGTCCGCCACCATTCCCGAAGGCATGCGCGCCGTTTCCGTCTCGGTCAACGATGTCGTCGGCGTGGCCGGCTTCGTTACACCCGGCACCATGGTGGATGTTCTGGTCACTGGCAATTCTGTCGGTAACGGTGGCGGCGCCGGCTCGGTGACGCGCACCATCCTTGAAAATATTCGCGTCCTCGCTGCCGGTCAGAAAATGGAACAAGACCGGGAAGGCAAGCCCGAAAACGTTCCGGTGATCACTTTACTGGTGACCCCCGAGGACGCCGGGAAGCTCACCATGGCGGCCACCGAAGGCAAGATTCAGTTGGCCTTGCGCAATACCGTAGATACCAAGGCCACAAGTCCAGCTCCGGTGCTGCAGTCAACGCTGTTCTCCGGAGGTGCTCCGGCCGCTCCTGCCCCTGCACCCTCATCGGGCAGGCATGTGGCTGTGGCTCCAAAAGTTGCTCCGCCGCCGTATTCGATCGAAGTGATCACCGGCGCGAAGCAGGAAACCAAGAATTTTCCAAATCCCTGAGAATTGACGGGAGTCTCGAATGTACGCTGATCGTGAAAATAAAAATCTGATTCGTGCGGGCGCACTAGTTCTGATCTGTTGTTTGTTGCTGATGTCCGCGCCCGGCGCAGCGGCTCAGAAGGCAACTGTGCGGCCGGCGAATGCTGTGGTCCAGGCTACCGGGACGCCAGCGGCTCTCTCGCTGACTGCGGTGCCGCCAGGGTCTCAGTCGCAGTCGATGTCCGAACTTCCGCAGGCGCTGCACCTGCTCGTGGGCCGCTCGCTGGTCATCACTTCGCCCACGAGGATCAAGCGCATATCGCTCGCGGACCCGGCCATCGCCGAGGCCATCGTCGTGAGCCCGAATCAGGTTCTCGTCAACGGCAAAGCTCCGGGCGCCGTTTCTCTGCTCATCTGGGACGAAGCCGATCAGAGCCAGGACTTCGAAGTCTCCGTCGATATTGACACGCTCAGCCTGAGCCAGAAGATTCATGACGTCTTTCCGAATGAGCCGGTTCAGATTGAGACCTCCAAGGACGTCGTCATGCTCTCGGGCCGCGTCTCCTCGACCGCCGTGGCCGACAAGATCCTCGAAGTGGTAAAAAACGTCACGCCTAAGGTCATCAGTCTGATGGAGGTTCCTCCTACTCCTACCGGGCAGATTCTTATCGAGGTCAAGTTTGCGGAAGTAGATCGCACCGCCCTTACGCAACTGGGGATCAACATACTCAGTCTCCCGGGCGCGAAGAACGTAGGTGCGCTCGGTACCGAGCAATTCAATCCGCCGAATTTCCAGGGCACGCTGGGCTCGAACACTCCGACCACCACTACCACCACGACCGGCTCTTCGGCCACTACGACGACTACCGGTAATGGTTTCAATCTCAGCGATCTTCTCAACATCTTCCTCTTCCGCCCGGATCTCAACCTGGCCGCGACCATCAAGGCGCTGCAGGAAAACAACATCCTGGAGATTTTGGCAGAGCCAAATCTCTTAACCGCTTCCGGCAAAGACGCCAGCTTCCTGGCCGGCGGCGAATTTCCGTTTCCCGTAATTCAGTCCTCGGGCGGTTCGGGCAGCTTCCCGACGGTCACCATTCAATTCAAGGAATTCGGTGTCCGCCTCAACTTCACGCCCACGTTGATGGAAGGCGGAATGATTCATTTGAAGGTCAAGCCGGAAGTCAGCGCGCTGGACTTCACCAATGCTCTTACTCTCCAGGGCTTCGTGATTCCCGCGCTCTCCACGCGCCGAGTGGAAGCGGAAGTGAATTTGAAAGACGGGCAGAGTTTCGCGATCGCCGGACTGGTGGACAACCGCGTTACGGAAATCCTCGAGAAAGTTCCGGGCATCGGCGACCTCCCGATTATCGGCAAGCTTTTCCGCAGTAAGTCCATCAATAAGAGCAGGACAGAGTTGCTCGTTATCGTTACGCCGCGAATCGTCCATCCCTACGAGCCGGGAAATGCACCTTCCGGGCCGGTCATGATTTCGCCGATTATGGGGCCGTCTCGCGGAGATCAGCCAGCTCCCACGCCACGAAAATAAGGAGCGATAGCTGTGACGCTGTTTCCAAAATTAATTCTGTATAACTGGAACCTGGAACAATGCTGACTGTAGCCATCGCAAGCGGCGACAAGAACACATCGAGCCAGCTCTTGGCGAGCCTGGAGCAGACCGGCCTAATCGGCGGGTCCGTCAAGCACTGGTCGATGCCCATGGAGAAGCTTCCCGACGTCGGGGAAACGATTCCCGACATCATCTTTCTCGATCTTTCCCGCGATCCCGAACCGTATTTCACTTTGGCGGGTCATCTCCGCCGCCTTCGCCCGGGCGCGCATCTGATTGCTTGCTCGGCTACCTATCCGCCTAATCAGCAACTGCTTCTGGACGCCATGCGCAGCGGCGTGCAGGACTTCATCGCCAGGCCCGTCAACTCGGAAGCTCTCGTGGATCTGCTCACGCGCCTCGGCCAGGACGTCACTCCCGGGGAGAAGCGCTCCACCGAGAAACTGATCGCCATAATGGGTTCGAAGGGCGGGGTCGGCACAACCACAGTCGCCGTGAACCTTGGCGTTCAATTGTCCACTCACGCCCAGAAGCGCACGGTGCTCTTAGACTTTGCGCGCCCTCTCGGGAATGTCCATCTTCTTCTCGATCTTCACCCGCGCTTCGGAGTCCGCGACGCGGTCGAGAGCCTGGATCGACTCGACACGCACTTTCTGAGCGGCCTCTTGACGCAGCACAAAACCAAGCTCGAAATCCTCGGCGGCTCTTTGCAGCCGGAAGAATGGCAATCCATCTCTATTCCGCCGCTTGAGCGCATCATCAACGTGGCCTCCGCCGGATTCGACCACATTCTTGCCGATCTCGGGTCGCAATTCTCATCCGAGTGGTCGCCCATTCTCCAGCGCGCCCGCATGATCATGATGGTGGCCGAAGCCAACGTTCCCTCTCTTTGGACGCTGGAGCGCCGCCTGTGGGCCTTGAATGGCCTCGGCATCGATCCCGAACGCATCCGCATCATCATCAACCGTTGGCACAAGGGAGATGACGAGGTTCTCAAGACCATCGAGAAGAACCTCAAGCGGCCCGTATTCGCCAGCCTTCCCAACGATTTCACCAAGGCCAATGCCTCGGTCAACATGGGAACTCCTCTGATGGAGAACCACAACAACCTTCTCAGCAATCGCTATCGGCAACTCGCCGCGCAGATCTCTGGCATCGATGCCGTGCCCTCCAGCGCGAAAAAAGCCGGCATCGGCAACTTTTTCTCATTCCCGAATAAAAGGTAAGGGCCCATGGCACCGACTCCTACGCCTTCTCCGGCAACGCGAACCGACTTAACCGCGGTGAAGGCCGCCATTCACCGCCGGCTGATCCAGAAGATCAATCTGGATCGCGTCACCGACGTGCGCCGAGAAGACGTTCGCAGGGAAGTCTCCATGATTCTCGAGGAACTGGTCGTCGGTGAATCCACTCCGATGAACCTGCAGGAGCGTGAGCGTCTTTCTCAGGAAGTTCTCGATGAAGTTTTCGGATTGGGTCCGCTCGAGCCGCTTCTGGCCGATCCGACCGTTTCCGATATTCTGGTCAATACGTTCAACAAGGTGTACGTCGAACGCAAGGGACTTCTCGAAGCCACGAACGTGCAGTTCCGCGATGACGCGCACTTGATGAGCATCATCGATCGCATCGTTTCCGCCATCGGCCGCCGCGTGGACGAGTCCTCGCCCATGGTGGACGCCCGGCTGCCTGACGGCTCGCGCGTGAACGCCATCATTCCTCCGCTCTCCGTTGACGGTCCTTGCCTCTCCATCCGGCGTTTCAGCCGCGATCCACTCACGGCCGACGATCTCCTCGCCAATCGCGCCTTCACCGCGCCGATGCTCGAGTTGCTGCAGGGCTGCGTCAAAGCGCGTCTCAACATTCTGATTTCGGGTGGTACTGGCGCCGGAAAGACCACGCTGCTCAATGTGCTTTCTTCCTACCTTTCCGATCGCGAGCGCATCGTCACCATCGAAGACGCGGCCGAATTGCAGCTCCACCAGGAACACGTGGTGCGCCTGGAAACTCGTCCGCCCAACATCGAAGGCAAGGGCGCCATCTATCAGCGCCAGCTTCTCATCAACTGTTTGCGCATGCGTCCTGACCGCATCATCGTCGGCGAGGTGCGCGGCGAAGAAGCCCTCGACATGCTGCAGGCCATGAACACCGGTCATGACGGTTCGCTCACGACCATTCACGCGAACTCACCGCGCGACGCGCTGTCCCGCCTCGAGACCATGGTGGCCATGTCCGCCTTGAATATTCCCGACACCGCGGTGCGGCGTCAGATTGCCTCCGCCATCGACGTCGTCGTGCAAATTACCCGTCTCAGCGACGGCACCCGTAAAGTCACCAACTTGACTGAAATCACCGGCATGGAAGGCGATGTTGTGACCATGCAGGACATTTTCCTGTTCCGGAAGCGCGGCGTTTCGCAAACCGGCGAAGTCATGGGCGAGTTCATGCCCGTGGGGATTCGTCCGAAATTCGCCGAGCGACTGGCCGTCACCGGCATCCCGCTTCCGCCAAACATGTTCGAAATTCAGCGGCCTAAGTAAGACGGCGGCGGGTCTGGGAATATACGGGCCAGGGCTGATGATTCAGCCCTGCAATAAAAATGATCGCAACGCTTATTACGCACGGGCTGCAAAATGAGGCGCACGTTTCCAGCCCGCGCGGGCTTTCTTCGGAAGGGAGGTTGACGTGGCACTGCTCCTAGCTCTACTTACGTTCTTGGTCGTGGGAATCGTTGCCGGCATCATCTGGACGCTCGCGGGCGGACACGACGATCGTCAGGATATCGTCCGGCGCCGTATGGAGTCGGTGCGCAAGGCGGAGAGCCGCGCCGAAGTCTCCCTCGACCTCAAGCTCGTTCGCGACGAACTCTACAGCAACGTCCCGATGATCCATCGGCTGCTCATGAGTCTGCCGTGGTCCGGCTGGCTTCAGAACTACATCAACCAGGCCGGCATAAAGATGAAGGCTGGCAAATTCGTGCTGTGGACGGCCGTGGCAGGCCTGGGCACCTATGTAATGCTCAGCCTCGTCTATCAGAACCACCAGTATCTGGCGCTGTTTTTCGGCTTGGTGGCGCTGGCTGTTCCTTTGAGCTACGTCGCTTTCATGCGCGCCCGGCGCCTGGCGAAATTCGAAGAGCATTTTCCGGAAGCGCTGGACCTCATCGGCCGCGCCGTTCGCGCCGGCCATGCCTTCACCACGGGCCTGGAGATGGTTTCCAAGGAATCTTCCGAGCCCGTCTCGGGCGAATTTCGCGCCACTTTCGAGGAGCAGAATTTCGGTCTTCCCTTGCGCGACGCGCTTCTGAATATGGCCGAGCGCGTGCCTTTGATTGACGTCCGTTTTTTCGTTACTGCTCTGCTGGTCCAAAAAGAAACCGGCGGCAATCTCGCCGAATTGCTGGATGAACTCTCGCGCCTCATTCGCGAGCGCTTCCGCATCTACCGCGAAGTGAAGGTACGCACAGCTCAGGGGCGTCTCACGGCCGCTGTTCTCATCGCTCTGCCGTTTCTGATGCTGCTCGTGATGGAATTCCTGAATCCTGATTACATCAAGCCGCTGTGGACCGATCCGATCGGCCCGGTCATGTTGATCGGAGCGGTGTTGTTGCAGATCGTCGGATCTCTGATCATTTGGAAGATCGTTCAGATTAAGGTTTGACTGGGCTGATGATTCAGCCCACAGATAAGATTGATGGGGCTGGATGATGCAGCCCGCTTCGAAAGAGGAGACGTTGAAATGATTTGGACTCTGACAGCGGCGACGTTTCTGGTGACCGTGTTCATTCTGCTCGCCCTGGTCTACGCGTTTTCTCCCAGTGAAACGGCTGTTGCCGATCGCGTGAGCCGCATCCTGGAAGCTGCCAACGCGGCCCCAGAAAGCGAGAGAACGGACGAGGAAGAAGGTCCGGGAATTATTAGCAAGATTTTTGCTTCCGTCGGACGGCTGCTCCCGGCTCTGAAGGGCAAGGCGGCATCGCGGTCCGAACTCATGTCGCTGCGCGCCGGCTATCGCACCCCCGACGTCATTCTCGCCATTCGCGCGCTCAAGATTCTTTCGCCCATCCTGTTCATCGCGCTAGTTTTGTTCACCGGCCTCTACAAGGCCAATCCCCTCATTTTCATTCTCACGGCGGGCGTACTCGGTTACATGCTCCCGGAGATGTGGCTCAATCTTAGAATTCGCGCGCGACAGAACCGCCTGCGGCTGTCGCTTCCGGACGGCTTGGATCTGCTGGTGATCTGCGTCGAGGTCGGGCTTGGTATCGATCAGGCTCTTCTGCGCGTCGCGAATGAACTGCGCATCGTCCACCCGGAACTTAGCGATGAGCTGCAGCTCGTAAATCTTGAGATGCGCGTCGGCAAGTCGCGCACCGAAGCTCTTCGCGAACTTGCGCGGCGCACCGGGCTCGACGACATTAAAGCCCTAGTGGCCATGCTCGTCCAGACTGAGCGCTTCGGCACCAGCATCGCTCAGTCGCTTCGCATCCATTCCGAGGATTTGCGCACCAAGCGCCGTCAGCGCGCCGAAGAAATGAGCGCGAAAACTTCCGTAAAAATGGTTCCGGCGCTGGTGTTCTTCATTTTCCCGGCGTTGATGGTAGTTATTTTGGGCCCGGCTTTCATTACCCTGTTCCGTCAATTGGGAGGCGGTGTGCGCTGAGGCACCCCGCTCGCGCGCAGCTTCACCTGTTGCGCCGGCGTTCCAGCTGTATCGCTAGGCAGTCGATGTGGATCTTAGTAGCGGGCTCGGGCGATCAATCGACTCAGCCCGGCGAGATAGGAGTACCGAAACGCATCCGCAGAGTACAACGTGGTTTGAGCCACTGATGTGAACTGAGGGGCGCCAGGGCGGCGATGATGAAGGACAGTAGGAACGGCAAGGGCATAGTCTATGTCTACAACAAGACGCGGGAGACCTTCGTCGCCACCGAGGCTACCGTTGCCGATAGCTATGTGCGCCGTCTCGTCGGGCTTCTGGGCAAGACGAAACGCTGGGCGCGCTTCGGCTGCGGACTGTGGATCGTTCCTTCTCGCGGCGTTCACACCATCGGGATGCTTTTCCCCATCGATCTCATTTTTCTCAGTAAGGAAAAGGAAGTCGTGCACGTCGAGGAGTTCGTGCGGCCTTTCCGCATCTCTAAAGTTTCGCTCAGGGCCGCCAGCGTCCTTGAGGTCCCGGCCCACACTATTTATCGCAGCGGCACGAAGGTCGGCGATCTCCTGGAGATCTCGCCGCTCAACGCGTCGAACCGCCAGGCCCGCGCCGCCAGCGCCTGATGCGCGTTTCGTGATGCCGGCGCGCTCGTGAGATTTCCCTTGGATTCCCCGCAGAGAATCCAGCGCAGCCTGCGATGTTCGCAGTGCACGCAGAGAACAAAGACGCGCCGCTCGATGTTCCTTTTTCTGCTCCCGTGTTTCAATGGGAGCCCAAGGCCATGACTCCTACTAGCTCACGCGACTACCGAGCCGTTAAAGAGACCATTCACAAAAGGCTGCGAGAGAAGCTCGACATCGGCCGCATCACCAAGCTCAGCCGCGAAGCAGTGCGCATCGAAGTCACGGACATCGTCGAGAGCCTCGCTACCTACGAACGCACTCCCATCACCCTGCAAGAGCGAGAGCGCCTCTCCAAGGAAGTCCTCGACGAAGTTTTTGGACTCGGCCCTCTCGAGCAGCTTCTCAAAGACAATTCCATTTCCGACATCCTGATTAACAATTACAACGAGGTGTACATCGAGCGCCGCGGCCGCCTCGAACGCAGCGATGTTTCCTTCCGCGATGATGCTCACCTCATGGCCATCATCACCCGCATCGTTTCCGCCGTTGGCCGCCGCGTGGACGAAACTTCTCCCATCGTGGACGCGCGCCTCGCCGATGGTTCCCGCGCCAACGCCATCATTCCTCCCCTTTCTCTGGACGGCCCGTGCCTTTGCATCCGCCGCTTCGCGCGCGATCTGCTCACCGCCGACGATCTTGTTCAGAACCACACTCTTACTCACCCCATGCTCGAATTCCTGCGCGCCTGTGTTTTTGCGCGTCTGAATATCATCGTCTCCGGCGGCCCGGGCTCAGGCAAGACTACCTTGCTCAACCTTCTCTCTTCGTATATTTCGCCGCGCGAGCGCATCGTCACCATTGAAGACGCTACCGAACTTCGCTTCCAGCAGGATCACGTGGTGCGCCTCGAGACTCGCCCGGCCAACCTGGAAGGTTCCGGCGCCATTCCTCCGCGCCGCCTGGTTATCAACGCGTTGCGTATGCGCCCCGACCGAATCATCGTGGGAGAGGTTCGCGGGGATGAAGCGCTCGACATGCTTCAGGCCATGAACACCGGCCACGACGGCTCGCTCACCACCATTCACGCGCGCGCCGGCTACGACGCCATCAGCCGTCTTGAAACGATGGTCACCATGGGCGGGCTCGAAATTCCCATCACCGTGATCCGCGCGCAAATTGCTTCGGCGATCAATCTCGTTGTGCAAGTCAGCCGCCTCACCGACGGTACGCGCAAAGTCGTCAACATTTCAGAAGTCGTAGGCATGAATGGCGACGAGATTGTGCTGCAGGAAATTTTCGTGTTCAACAAGACCGGTATCGGTGAAGACGAGATGGTTCTCGGCGATTTCGTTCCCACTGGCAATCGGCCAAAATCGCTCGAGCGGCTCACGGCGGCCGGAGTTAGTCTGCCTGCTGCTTTCTTCGATCCGCGTGAAATTCAGGCCTTCAATCTGGTAGTCGAGCAGCGCGGCAACGCCTCTGATTTAGCTTCCCGCAAAGCCGTCGCTGAAGCTCTCGCGAGCAAAGCCGCGGCGCTCGCCCCGCTCGATCGCGTCGATGAGGAACTCGAAACTTACGACGACATCGTCGAACGTTTCGGCTCCGCCACCGAACTTCCACTGCGCGAGGAAGTTGCCCGCGCCATCGTCGGAAAGGGGCTCGTTCTGGATCGCGTGAATCGCCGCGAGGAAGCCATCGCCGCCTACGAGCAGGCGGCCACGCGCCTCGGCAATGCCACCGAGCCCTCGTTGCAGGAACAAATCGCGCGCGCCCTGGTCAGCAAGGGTACTGCGCTGAGTCATCTGAACCGCGGCGAAGATGCCATCCAATCCTACGACCTGGCCGTGAAGCGCTTTGGGGCTGCCTCCGAAGTTTCCCTGCAGGAACAAGTTGCGCGCGCGCTGGTGAACAAAGGTGTGGTCCTCGGCCGCCTAAGCCGCCGCGATGAGGCCATCCAATCCTATGATCTTGCCATCAAGCGGCTCGCCGACGCCGCCACGCTGGCTCTCCAGGAGCAACTCGCTCGTGCCCTGGTCAGCAAAGGCGTTGCGCTCGTCCGCCTGAATCGCAGCGAAGAAGCCTTGCAATCCTACGACGCGGTCATTAAGCGCTTCGGTGCCTCGCCGGAGCTTTCCCTGCGCGAACAGGTGGCGCGCGCCCTGGTGAGTAAAGGAGCGGCGCTGACCAAGCTCAATCGCACGGAAGACTCCATCCAGGCTTACGATCAGGTGATCTCAAAATTTACATCCGCCGCGGAGCTATCTCTGAAAGCCGAAGTGGCGCGCGCCCTGCAAAACAAAGCCGCCGCCCTAACCACGCTAGGCCGCAGCGAAGAAGAAATCGAATCCTACAATTCCACGCAAGAGCAGCTGAACCAGGTGGTAGCCGCCAAGGTGGACCCCAGAAGCTGGACCCGCTAGAAATCGCGTCGCGTCCCGTTGCGCAGGCAGCCTGCCGGCGTTTTTGACGTTCGGCTGGTTTCGACAGTCAAGCTTCGAGCTGAACCTCCGATTCCACTGGCTCCCCGATCCCCTTGATTATCCCGATCCGCCCCATCTTTGAACTTCTGCGAACCCAGCGGTAAACTTCAGCGATGCTCTACATGGTGATCGAAACTTTCTGCAATGCCGATCCGGCCCCGATCGGAGAGCGATTCAAATCTCGCGGGAGAATGCTCCCCGCGGGCCTAACTTACCAATCCAGCTGGATCGATCCCGAGAACGCCCGGTGCTACCAGCTGATGGAAACCGACGATCCCGCGCTTCTGGCCGCATGGACAAAAAATTGGGATGACCTCGTGGATTTCGAAATAATCCCGGTGCAAACCTCTGCCGATTACTGGGCCAAATTCCAGACCAAATAAAATTTCACGGCTGGCTTGCGGCTTTATCCGGAAACAGGAAGCAGGTTTTCGCGAGGTTTGAAGAGAGGGTTTCGTCGCGGTAGTATTTTTTGAGGATATTATTTTCCCAGCTCAATAGATCGGCATTTCCAGCAGCGAATTCAGCCCAATTTGGCTGCCCCCCGGCCCGAACCATTCGCTCGCGGATCAAAAGCAGCAAAGCCCAGGTGATCGTCTCGTTGTAACGTTCTGGCTTGCCGTTCGCCGCGGCAAACCGCCCCAGCGAATCTGAAAAACGCCGCATCGCCTCCAGCGCCGGATACCGGGATAAATAGAGGAATGCCATGCGCACATGATCCTCATGATGAAAAGACTTCCCCGCGAGCGTGCCGTCCTCAAAGCTGGCCAAGAAACCATCATCGCTCATCCGGCATCTCCACTCGTTTCCGCTCGAGATGCGACAGGCAAACCAAAACAGCCGCGCAGTACAGAATCAATCCGCCCACGTCAGCGTCCCCGTGAAGAAGATGTAAGACCATGGCGATCGCAAAAATAACTAGCAGCGAGTAGCCGCCGATCCAGCTCATTGCGGGAATCAGAAATAGCAGCGCGGCTACGATTTCGCTTCCGCCCAGCGCCGGACGGATCCATTGCGGCATACCGTTTTCCGAAAGATGCTTTACCGACGAGGCCGAAAGCACGAAATGGACGGATTGCCACAAGACCACCAGCCCAAGCGTCCACCGCAATATCGGAATGGATAATTTCTTGAGCTGCGGATTCATTCGATGTTCCTCCCCTTCCTGGAAAAGTCAGTAGCGTCCGCTTCAACGAGCCGGTGGCTGGCACGCGAGTCCAAATCAAGTCCGTAAAATTTCTTCAATTCCCGGATGCGCAGCCGGCTGGCCGGGCCGAATGGGCACTTGCCATCGAAAGCGTGCAGCACGATGCCTTCGAGAAGATCGCCAAGGGTCAAATCATGGTAATCCGCCAGCGCCCGCAACACCTTCAAGAGCCGCTTCTCCATGCGCACGCCGGTCTGCACCCGCTCAACAATGTGTTTCCGCTCGGTAGTCATAATTCCTATATGGTACCAAAATACCAAGGTACCAGGCAAGGCCGCTTTCCGAGGCCGGCTTTCTTCGCGGCGCCCCCCGCTTCGCGGGGCCACCATCCGGCGGCCCAAGATCTAACCCTGAACTCACATCAAGGCCGGCGCGCCACCCCATCTGGGTCAACTTAGTTGTCGATTTAGCAGCGACAAAATATGTCGCCGTGCTCCCAACCAACCCCCTCCTGCGCAATGAGATAGGCTCAAATCTCAGCCTCGCTCGTCACCCCCAAACCCCCGTCCGGGCCCCACATGCTGCAGAATTTGGACTTCGGTCCAACTCAGAAAAAAATGCAAAAAAGATCTGCATCCCGGCACTGGTACCCCCGGCACATCAAGCCATCGCCACTCGCCATCCCGCGAGCAATTTTCGCTATGATGTGACCGAACGTTATGTCTGCAACGCTAAGCTGGCTCGCATTCGTCTCAGCGTCACCGCTGATAGTGGTGTTAGGGGTAGCCTGCATCGTGGTCGCGCTAGCGGTTCCATACGCGGCGTCGCGCGGGCGTCTGCACACTCCCGGCTATGTGGGTCTGGCACTTGTATCGTTCGTCGTGGCATTCATCGCGGGGCGAATCTCGGGAGCGCAAGGAGTGCGCGGCAGACATTCCGGCGAGGTACTCTCAATCGTATTTTTCCTACTGGTGGCAGTAGCTCTTGGTTCTGTGCTAGCGATCTTTTTCCACCGCGATCCGCCGCAAGAGTAGATCGTATGGCGGTGGCGCGAACATCGGATTGTTGCGGCGGCGAGGCCGCGGGCGAGGTAAGACCTTAGCGGACGCTACTGTATCTTTTGCTTATCCCGATTGGCAGCGTCCGCCGAGCGTGGCACGTAGATATAAAACTGATCCTTTTCCCAAAGCTTTTCCGGCGAAGGCACCGGCAACGTCGCGCTGATCTCATAATTTTCGGCGATGGCCCGCCGCGCCGGCTCGTTCAGATAGTAATTCAGCGTGGTGGGATCCCGTTCCGTCCCAGGATCAAAATCCAGCACGATCACCGAAAACCAGCGCCTGCGAATCTGCGCCAGCATTTCATCATCGGGAACCACTCCCCTCTTCGACAATAATTCAATCTGAAATAAATCGGCAAACGGCGTGTCCAATCCGGCTAGTAGCAAGTCGCCTTCGCGAAAACCTAGCGCCCGCGAACCGGCCGGAAAATTTTGCCGCAAGTAAGACTGCACCGCAGCGTTCTGCGCAAACGCGGCAGCCGACGGCGCCGGCGGCGTGTACCACTGCCCGGCCACCAGCCCGATGCCCAACAACAAAACCACTTCCACGGGCGCCGCTCGCTCCGACGCCCGGCTTACCAGCAACGCCGGCACCAGTGCACTGACCAGGAGGAACGATTCGTAGAAATATTGGATAAACGCCGATTCCTTTCCGATGGTCACGATTCCGAGCAGAACCGCGGCGGCCAGATAACAGAGAATCATGCGATCCGGATGGCGCCGAAGAAAATCAAATGCCAGCAAGAGCGGAGCGGCCAACATGAGTGCGAAAACCAAAAGTCCAACTTTGAATTGGTGCAACGAAAACAAGGTGGCCTGATACAAAAAGAAATGACGCCAAAACTGCTGCCCGGGAAAGGCAACGAATTGAAAAACCGCCAAAAGTCCAAAGCCGCAAACGGCAAGCGCCGCGGTGAACTGCGCCGCTCGACGGTACTGTTTCTCGAGCACCAGGAACGCGAATACCGCCAACGGACCGGCGATAAATTGCGGTTTGTAGTAGAAGCCCAGCGTCATGACCGGCGCCGAAAGCAGGAGAGCCGCGCTGTTCCGGAAGCGGTAGGCGATCAAAAAACCGGAGAAAAAAAGAAAGAGCGCCACGTTGTCAGAAAGCGCCGACACCCCGTGATAGGTCACCACGCCATAAGACAGAAAAACTAAGGGACTCAGCCACGCAGCAATTTGACTGCGCGTAAGCCAAAAGGCCAGCAACGCGCAACCCAGCGCGCAGCCCAGTATCGAAATCGCGGAAAGCACGCGCAGCGGAACATAGGAAGGCTTATCCCGCTCGAGAAGACGCGCACTCACCAAGTAATACAAAGGTCCGTAGGTGCCGCCGGAAAATCCGTCCGCGCTGGGCGGCAAATAGATCCCCACACCCTGGCCGAACCTTGCAATTTCCCCCAGTGCCGCGCCCTCATAACTCTCCTCGCCCGGATACACAATCCGCGTGTGCCACGACGAAACATTGCGCACAGCAAAAAATCCGGCGATCAGATACGCGATCACGCAGCAGGCGATTCCGCCTCGCGACATTCGTCCGCTCGCCGCCGCATTCGTGATGAGTTCACCCGTGGACATGGAATAAGTATTCGTAATTCTGCCGAAATCCTTGATGATTCACGGAACGCCGCGAGCTACAAAGGGAAATTTCGCGTCGAGATGCCCGTTAACGCCATTGAGGCCTCGTACAAACTAACATGTGTGCAACTGAATTTCACGGCACCGTACTTGCCGGTGTGTTTACGCCGTGGTTCAACTTTGCCACGCAACGACGCTAATCCCGCGCTCACGGGGCTAGTTTCACCAAGAAGATTGTCGATTGGCCCTGCGTGGCAACCACGCTCAGCTCGGTGCCGGATTCTGCGCGGAAGCGGGTTGGCCACCAGTCAAGCCTTGCGTCGCCGTTTGATAGAAGCAGGAACTCTGCATGCGCCGCGCGGAACGACCGAAACTCATCCACGTGAATGGGCGCGTAGGAGCGGAGTATCAGCATCTGGCGGTCACCGCTGTCACTGCCGTCGTATTCGATCGCCTTCGGAGGATCCACGAGAAGGACTAAGCGGTCGTCCAACTCGGCCGGGGCGTAATGATTCAGTTCGAGATATTGAACCGCCGACGAAACTGCGACGGGAAGATTCGGATGTCCGGCCGCGTTGACCATCTGCTCGACGCGAATCCAAGAAAATTGAGGCTGCCCGACGCGGTGGTCCTGCGAGATCCAGAATCGCGCTTCGCGTGCTGCGAGGAGAAGAATTGCCGCAACCACGAATGCGGTGCGGCTCTTTCGTCCGAGCCGCGGGAGTAGATAACACGCTGCGAGCGGGATACCGAGCACCATCGAGAGAACATATCGATCCAAAAGCAGGCCATGACCGAGCTTGGCTCCTGCGTAAGCTATGAAGGGCAGCGCCAGGAAACCCAACGCGAGGATGTGCTCGTGAGCGTTCGGGTCCGACGCCCATGCGATCCGCAATTGCGGCGATTTAAGCAACGCCTGGATCACCGCAGCGCCGGCGACTAGGAACGCCGCGGCGCCCACCATGACGAGGGCCGAGACCAGCACCACATTGCTGTGCGATGCGAATATCCAGCCGTAGATGGCAAACGTCCTTACGAGAGAAGCGGGGGCCAAAAGGTGCTGTCCGTAAGTGACCTGCAAGGCGCGAAGCAGAGGGAATAACCACAGCAGCGGAAGACAGCCGCACAGAAGAGCCAGCCAAACGGAAAGCCGGAATCGCCGGGTCTTCCAGAAGAACGTAATCTCCGCGGCGCCGAAGGGAACCAACCCAAAAACCGCGTAGTAGTGCAGGTTCTCCGCCAGTCCCAGCGCGAGCCCCATCAGAACCATCCAGCGCGCCGCCGGCGCATGCTGATAACAAAGCAGGGCTAGAGCAAAGCAGGCTACCTCGAGACTGTACGGCCGGGCTTCAATCGTATACGTATCGAATAGGATCGTAAGAAGCAGCAGCGCGGAGCAAAGCAGCGCGTATGCGGCGGTGGTTCGTTTTCGTGTGAACGCAAACACGAAGACCAGCGCGCACGCGAATGCAAAAATGGAAGGAAGGCGAAACGCGATCTCTTGCTGGCGAACCAAACTGCCGAAATGAGCCTCGATCAGATAAAACAGAGGCGGCTGCCCGTCCGCCGCGTTCTTCAGAGCCTGCCAGATGGCCTGCGCACTTCCCAAGCGCGCGATGATCAAGGTGCAGATCTCGTCGAACCAAAGGGGCTTTGCCGCAGCAGCAATCACGCTGCGAACCACCGAATAAACGATCAGAGCCACCAGGCCGCCGACGGCCAGAATTTCCAGGCGCGATCTCTGGGAAACGGAATGAGCGCTCGAGATGGAGGGTTCGGAAGCCGTAGCGTCCTGCTCGGAATCTCTCATCGCGTCTCGCGAGCAGGAAAAGGTCGCAACAAACACAAGAATTGAGTGCAGCCGGCTAGACGCATGGAAGTCTTCTACGATAGATGTGCAGCAGAAGTCCACTGTGCCTCGATGCTTGATATCGCCAAGATATAGGTTGTATAGGCTACAGTGTGAAACATCTCCTCAAACGCATAAAATGACGGAATGGAATCGATGCAATTCGACGCCATTGTGATCGGCTCCGGTCAGGCGGGCAATCCGCTTTCGTTCGCGCTCGTGGACCACGGCTGGAAAGTTGCGCTGATCGAGAAAGCGGAATTGGGCGGTACGTGCGTCAACACCGGCTGCACGCCCACGAAGACGATGATCGCCTCGGCGCAAGTGGCGCACTATGCGCGCAATGCATCGCGCTGGGGCGTGAACGCGAGCGGCGTGAACGTCGATCTCGCCGCCGTGGTGGCGCGCAAGAATGCGGTGGTCCATCAGTTTCGCAGCGGCAACGAAAAGCAGGTGGACTCCCGGCGCAATCTCCATTTATTCCGCGGCCAAGCCAAGTTTCTCGCGCCGCACAAAATTCAGGTGGGCGGCGACATCCTCGAAAGCGAGCGAATCTTCGTCAATGCCGGCACGCGCCCCGAAATCCCGAAATTGCCGGGTCTCGACACCGCCGGATATCTCACCAACGAATCGATCATGGAAATCACGGAAATTCCCGAGCATCTGCTCGTGCTCGGTGGCGGCTATATCGGCCTCGAGTTCGGGCAGATGTTCCGGCGATTCGGCAGCCGCGTTACGGTGATCCATCGCGGCGGCCAGCTCGTGCAGCGCGAAGATGCCGACATCGCCACGTCGCTGCAAAAGGCCCTGGAAGCGGAGGGCATCGAATTCCGGCTCAATGCGCAGTCAACCAAAGTCGAAAAGCGGAACGAGGTCATTTCGCTGTCGTTTCAAACGCAAGAAGGCGTGGAGACGATTTCCGGCTCGCATCTGCTCGCGGCCACTGGCCGCGTGCCGAACACGGATACGCTCGACATCGAAAAAGCCGGCATCGACCTCGATCCGCATGGCTATATCAAAGTGAATCCGCGCCTCGAAACTTCAGTCCCGGGCATTTGGGCGCTCGGCGACATCAAAGGCGGCCCGGCATTCACGCACATTTCCTACAACGACTTCCAGATCGTCTATGGCAACATCATCGAAGGCAAAAATCTTTCCATTGCGAATCGCTATCTGCCCTACTCGCTTTTCACTGACCCGCAGATGGGGCGCGTTGGCCTGACCGAAAAGGAGGCGCGCGCCTCCGGCAAAAAATTGAAGATCGGGGCCTTCCCGATCTCGGGCGTCTCTCGCGCGATCGAACGCGGCGAAACCGCCGGGCTGATGAAAATCATTGTCGATGCGGCGAACGATCGAATTCTGGGCGCGGCCATTCTCGGAGTCGAGGGCGGCGAGGTCGTCCAGACTCTCGGCGCGCTGATGCTGGCTGACGCGCCTTATACGGTGCTGAAGGGCGCGGTATTCATTCACCCTACGATGGCCGAAGGTCTCTTCCGCTTGCTGGAATCCGTAATGCCGGCGGGCTGAACCGGAGCTGGTTTTCGCGCCTGACCCCGCCGCCTCAGGACGTTGCCACTAGCCCGGAATCAGTGTAACGTCCACGGACATGCCTAAACTCAAACGGCACCAAGCGCAGTTCAAGAGACGAGCGCGCAAATCGAAGAAGGAGCGGAAAATGGCAGCCCACGAGAACCCGTCTGGAGCGAATAACGAGGCCCCTGAAGGCGCAAATGTTGACAAAATCCGAGACATACTTTTCGGCTCGCAGATGCGCGAGTACGAAAAGCGCTTCACGCGCCTGGAAGAGCAGGTGGCGAAATCGCTGGACGGAATTCGGGAAGACGTGAAGAAGCGGTTGGATGCGCTGGAGGCGTTCACGCAGCAGGAAGTGGATTCGGTTAGCGCGCGGCTGAAGAATGAAAAGAGCGAGCGCGTCGAGGGGCTGAAGGAATTGACCTCCGAATTGCGCGGCATGGCCAAATCGCTCGAAAAGAAACTTTCGCAGATGGAAGAGCAAATGGCCGAAGCGCACGGCGATTTGCGAGCGCGGATTCTGGAGCAGTCCAAGGGACTCTCCAACGAGATTGATAAGGCCAAAAAGGAATTTTCGGCCGCGCTCGACCGCGAAGTGCAGACCTTGCGTTCCGAAAAAACCGATCGTGCCGCACTTGCGGATTTGTTCAATGAAATCGCTCTCCGCTTGAACAACGAATTTACTCTGCCGGACAAATAGCCCGATGCGAAAAAAGGCTCCCTGCCTCGACTGGGCCTAGACGCTTTGACGTGCAGATTGCCAAATCCGCAGCGGGAGCCTCTCTAAGGAAAAAATGGCCGAGCGTCCGACACATCAGAATCAATCGGAAGACTCGGCGGAAACACGCGAAGACAAGCGCCAGAAATTCCAGGATCTGCGCAACATTCTCCTCGCTCCGGAACAAAAAGAAATCGATGCCTTGCGCGACCGCCTCGACAATCCCGTCGCTCGCGCAGAGGATTTGAGCGCCGTCATCGCGGAGTCCATCGAGCTGCGCCGCGCCCACGGCGGCAACGCGGACCTGAATAAAGCGCTGATGCCCTCGGTGGAAGAGGCGTTGCGCGAATCGGTCCGCAAAGATCCCAGCGTTCTCGCCGGCGCTTTGTTCCCGGTAATGGGCCCCGCCATTCGCAAGTCCATCGCGGAATCGATTCGCTCCATGCTCGAGTCTTTCAATCAGACCATGGAGCACAGCCTTTCTGCGCAGGGAATTCGCTGGCGCCTGGAATCGATCCGCACCGGCAAGCCTTTCGCCGAAGTCGTTCTTCTGCACAGCCTGGTATATCGCGTGGAGCAAGTTTTTCTGATCCACAAAGCCACCAGCCTGCTGCTCGCACATTGCGTCGCTTCACACGTTTCCACCAAGGACCCCAGTCTGGTTTCCGGCATGCTTTCCGCGATTCAATCCTACGCCCGCGATTCCTTTAAGGCCCCGAAGGAAGACACTCTCGAGAGCATTCAGGTGGGCGATCTGGAAGTGTGGGTAGTGAGCGGCCCGCAAGCCCTCCTCGCCGCGGTAATTCGCGGACACGCTCCGGCCTCTTACCGCGCGACGCTCGAAAAAACCATCGAAGATATTCACCGCGATTTCGGCCGCGCCCTCGAGGATTTCGACGGCGATTCCGCACCCTTCGCGGCCGCCGAACCACTACTGGAGCGCTGCCTCGAATCGCATTACGAGCCGAAGACAGCCACAAAGCGCAACGCCTTACGTCGCGATTGTGGCGTTGGCCGCGTTGGCTCTGGCTGTGACGTCCCTCGTCATCTCGGTGCTCAACAGTCGCAAGTGGAACCACTTCATGGAATCGCTGCAATCGCAGCACGGCATCCTAGTGACCTCGTCCGGAATAGAGCATGGTCACCACATGGTTCGCGGTCTGCGGGATCCCTTGGCGGCGGATCCGACTGTCTTGCGCGACAAAGAACAGATCGATCCAAATTCCGTTGTATTTCAGCTCGAGCCGTATTATTCGCTCGATGATGAATTTGTGGAGAAGCGCGCGGTCGAAATGCTTGTGCCGCCGCACGACGTTGCCTGCACCGTGAAGAATGGAGTGCTCACCGCGACGGGCAAAGCGCCTTCGGATTGGGTGCGCAAACTGAAAGATCGAGGACCGCTGGTTCCGGGAGTGAAGAAAGTGGATGCCACGCAATTGGTGAGCACCGAGGCGTCCGAAACCGAGGTGTTGGCGGCCGCTCTGAAGTCCACCATCTTTACTTTTCCACTTGGCGTGGCGGAAGTGGAGCCGGACCAAGAGACCAAATTCAAGGGAGCCGCTGAACTGATTAATTCGCTACTGGGAAGCGCGGCGCCGCTGAGCCAACCTCTCATGGTCGAAGTGATCGGGCACACGGATACTTCCGGCACGGAAGGTCTGAACATGTCGCTGAGCCAGCAGCGCGCCGAGTACGCCACGCGCAAGTTGGTGGAGGCCGGTGTGGCGCGCCGAAATCTGCTTCCGCGCGGAGTGGGCACTTCGGAGCCGGTGCGAAATCGCGACGCGTCGGGAGACGATCGCCTGGAACGCAGCGTAACGTTTCGCCTTGTGCCTGCAAAACCAAATCAGGATCGGTGACGCTTCAGCGCTCATGCTCCAAAAAAAGATCTGCATGTTGGGAACGACCGCGGTGGGAAAGACGAGCCTGGTTCGCCGGTTCGTCGAGAGCATTTATTCTGACGACTATCACACCACCGTCGGAGTGAAGATCGACAAAAAGCCAGTTCGCGTGAAACAAAAAGATCTGACGATGTTGCTCTGGGATATTTATGGCGCGGATGAATTTCAATCGATGCGCATGGAATATTTAACCGGGATGTTCGGCTATTTGCTGGTCGCCGATGGCACGCGGAAAAGCACCATCAACGACGCGCTCACCATCCAGGAAAGCGTCGCTAAAGATTTCGCCAAGGTTCCCTTTGTCTTTCTGCTGAATAAAGTGGACTTGAAAGATGAGTGGGAAGCCGGCCCCGATTTGGAGGCGCAGCTCGGCGCGCGTGGTTGGACGGTGATGCGCTCGAGCGCCAAGACCGGCGAAGCAGTTGAAGCGGCATTTCACACCCTTGGCGAGAAAATGCTGCGTTGATGGCCACGAAATCGATAAATAGCGGAGCGCTGATCGAAGCCCTGCTGCGCAGCCAGGGCCTCGGCGTGTTCACTCATCTCGGCGATGGGCGTTTCCGCCCCATCGGCAATTTCCCCGACTGGCTCGTAGAAATTGGCGGCGCAAAAACCGAGCCTGACGGAACTCTACAACTTGGCGAGCGATTTCCTTTTGTGGAGAATTTCCTGATCGAAGCGCAGCAACTTTGGAAAGCGGAGTCCAGCGAACAGAAGAACTCCGGCCTGTGGATCGAAAAGGGCGACGGCGGCCGAGAACTCGCGCTCGAAGCTTCCGCCATCTGGCTCCTCGGGATGCCAATTCTGATTCTTCGTAATCCTCAGGAATCCTACCAAGATCAAGCTCGTTGGCTGCAGACTGCGCGGCAATCCCGCCTCAAGCACGACCGCCTCGGCCGCGAGATTCAAAAGAAGGAAATTCTGCTTCATTGCATCGTTCACGATCTTTCCCAGCCGTTGAGCGCCATGCGCGGCTGCTTTTCCTGCTTGAATCTGGAAGCTCAGCCGGGCGCGATACACAAACTCATCGAAACTGGGCTGAAGCAGTCGCGTCTGCAAGAGAACATGATTCGCGAGATTCTCGACGCATTTTCCGAAGAACTCGCAGGCCAGCCGGGCTCGTCGCAGAAACCCTCCGCTCCTCCGGATATTGCGGCGAATGCTTTGGAAGTGGTGAAAGATTACGCCGCGGCGTTTGAGGATAAAGGCGTGCGGATCGACTTCGATCCAGGCGTCGATCGGTCCAGGGATTGGAAAGTTGTTGGTGATGAATCGCGACTCCGCCGGGTATTTGCGAACCTGGTGGAAAATTCTTTGCGCGTCAGCCCGCCGAGTACGACGGTCGTCATCGGCGTGATCGATGAGGATCATTTGTTCGCGCGTTCGTGGATGACGAAGGCCCGGGATTTCCGAATGGACAGGCACCGCAGTTTTCGCTTCTGGGCAAGGGCAAGGAACACGAAGGAAAGGCAGGCCTGGGGCTTTATTTTTGCAGGATCACCGTCGAAGGGTGGGGAGGAACGATTGGATGCGAACAGCGGGCGGCGGGCGGCGCGCGTTTCTG
Source organism: uncultured Acidobacteriota bacterium (assembly GCA_963831955.1). Lineage (GTDB taxonomy): Bacteria > Acidobacteriota > Terriglobia > Acidiferrales > UBA7541 > Palsa-147. Next base: position 1,210,137 of record CAWHSG010000001.1, read on the forward strand.
GTTTCGACTCCCGCGCGCGGGACAAGAGCCGAAAACGTCAGTCGCTCCGGTAAACTTGAAGGAGCAAACGGGCGCTTCGTCGCTACGCAGCGAGCCGGCAGTCTCGCCCGCCGGTTCTTCGACTGAGTCTGGCATTCGCGCCCAGCAAAATGAGGCGCGCAAGCCGATGGAAACAAGCTGGCGCCCATTGCGTGTTCTGCTCGCCGAAGATACGGTAGTGAACCAAGAGCTCATGACTATTATGCTTGAGAAGCGCGGCCACTCACTGGTACCCGTCGCGAACGGCCGTGACGTTCTGAAAGCGTTGGAGCGCGAAACTTTTGATTTGGTTTTAATGGATCAAGAAATGCCGGAATTGAACGGCACCGAAACCACTAAAGCGATCCGCGAGAAAGAAAGGGAGACCGGAGGGCATCTGCCGATTGTCGGCGTGACAGGCGTCGCTGCGATGGGCGGGCGCGAAATTTGCCTGGCTGCGGGAATGGATGCGTGCCTTCCGAAACCATTTCAGGTGCAGCAGCTTTACGAAACCATCGAAGATTTAATATTCGTCCCGGGAGCGAAGGCGCGGGCTGGCGGTGGACCGGCTGATTCCAGTGCAGCAAACAAGACGCCGCTAAATTATTTGAGAGGCAATAAGAAATTCGTGCGCCGGCTCGTGGGAGTTTTTCTGGTGGATTCGGCGAAGAGGCTGGCCGAGATCCGGCGGGCCGTTTCCCGGCGAGACGCCGAAAAGCTGGCCAGTTTGGCTCACGCGCTCGCGGGATCGGTGGGCGTTTTCGACGCAAAAAGCGTCGCCGACGCTGCGCGCGAGCTCGAAGCCATGGGCCGGAGCGCTGATTTCAATGGAATCGACGCTTCACTTGATCTGCTCGCTCAGGAATATGTCAAACTGAAAGCGCAATTGCGCGGCCTGTTGTCGCCGAGCGCAAGTTCCGCGAAAAAGCCGGGACGGAAGAAACCGCGCCGGCCCGTTCACCAGAAGCGCAGGAAGTAAGGAGCTTCGCATGTGCGCGAAAAACGCAGCCCGCGTGGCCGCGAACAAAATACTGATCGCCGATGACGATCGCACCACCCGGCTTTTCCTCAGCGAAATCATGAAGACTGCGGGCTATTCCGTGGCGGTGGCCTCCGACGGCAAGAGCGCTTTGAAAAAATTGAAGCAGGGGAACTTCGATCTGGTGCTTCTGGATGTTTGGATGCCCAACATGAATGGCATCGAAGTTTTGTCCGCGCTCCGGCAGGAATCCGCGCCGCCGAAAGTGGTGATCATGACCACCGACGGAACGCCCGAAACCGTGCTGAAGGCCATTCGCGAGCAGGCTTACCGTTACATGAAGAAGCCGGTCGATCCGGATGCGCTGATTGATACCGTGCGCCAGGCCATCGCCGCCCGGCCGGAGACTTTTCAGATCGAAGTGATCTCGGCACGGCCCACTTGGGTCGAACTGCTTCTGCCTTGCGACCTGGGAGTGGCCGAGCGAGTCGAGCGGTTTCTCCTCGATCTAAAAACGGATTTGCCCGAAGAAACCCGCCGGTCCATCGGAACTGCGTTTCACGAATTGCTTTCGAACGCGGTGGAATGGGGCGGCAAGCTCGATCCGAATCGCAAAGTTAGGATTTCCTGTGTGCGGACCGATCGCATGGTGATGTATCGCATCGCCGATCCTGGTCCTGGCTTCCGCTTCGAGAATCTGAAGCACGCTGCCGTCTCGAATCCAGTCGAGGATCCCGCCGCGCATTTTCGCCAGCGCGAAGAAATGGGTCTGCGGCCCGGCGGATTGGGCCTATTGATGACGAGGCAGCTCGTCGATGAGCTCGTTTACAACGAAGCACAAAACGAAGTTCTCTTTGTAAAATATTTGGACAAAAAAGAGGACCAGCCCGCCTGAATCAGACGGCTTCGCAAGCCCACTGCCGGTTAGAAAGGGGAGATCCTGATGGCGATTCTCGTAACCGGCGGCGCCGGCTACATTGGAAGCGTCACGGTGGAACGCCTGCAAGAAGCGGGCGAAACCGTTGTAGTTCTCGACGATCTGGGACGCGGCCATCGCGAAGCGCTCACGCGCGAGACGCCGTTCTATCACGGCCGCGTTGGCGATCGCGCTCTGATTGCCAAGATTGCGGCCGAGCACCAGATCGAGTCCTGCGTGCATTTCGCTGCCCTCGCCTACGTGGGCGAATCGGTGGAAAAGCCGGAGAAGTATTTCGAGAACAACGTCGAGCAAGGCGTCGCATTTCTCGGATCGCTTCTCGCTGCCGGCGTGCGCCGAATTGTTTTTTCTTCCACCGCCGCCACCTATGGCGAACCGGAGCGCACCCCGATGGACGAGGATTGCCGGCAATGGCCGAAGAATCCCTACGGCTGGTCAAAGTTCATCATTGAGCGTTTGCTCGATTCTTACGATGCGGCGCACGGATTGAAATTTACCTCACTGCGCTATTTCAACGCCGCAGGCGCCACGCAGCGGTGTGGCGAGCACCACGATCCGGAGACGCATCTGATTCCGATTGTCCTCGCCGCCGCCGCTGGTGAGAGGTCCGAAGTTCCTGTCTTCGGCGACGATTATCCCACCCCGGATGGCACCGCGATTCGCGACTACGTTCATGTAACCGATCTCGCCGATGCGCACATCCGCTCGCTGGGGCATTTGCGCAGCGGCGGAAGCTCGGAATTTTTGAATTTGGGCACGGGCGATGGCAACTCTGTTCTCGAGGTGATCGAAACGGCGCGGAAAGTTACTGCGAATAAAATTCAAATTCGAAAAGAAGCGAGACGCCCGGGCGACCCCGCAAGACTCGTAGCGGACGCCGCCAAAGCCCGTCGCGTGCTAGGCTGGACGCCAAAGATGTCGGACCTCTCCTCGATCATCGCGTCGGCGTGGGATTGGAAGAGACGCAATCCGCAAGGCTACGTTTCAAGTGAGTTGGGCTAGAGCAAGGACTTTGCAGGCCATTCGTGACCTGCCGCGGCTATTCCTGATTGCGAGCGCTGACTCATCACCCGCTGAAATTCGGAAACGTTTCCAATTCCATTTTAGAGACTGGGCAAACGAACACGTGCATGTGAGGCAAGAGGCGCGCGGCGGCACTATTAGCGTCCGGTTCAATCAGCCGCACGTCGTGAACTTTGCAAAAATACTCGCCGTCCCGGACTTCCATTTCGCACTGAACGATTGCCGTCATTTAGTCTTCGCTTCGATGTTCGGGGCGTCCGCGATTACATGGATTTAATTCTGAGATATCGCGCGATATCGGGAATTTCGATCAGAAATGCAATGAATAGCCCCGCGACGACTACTGCCGCGACGATCAGGTCAACACGCCCGAACAATTGTTGGGGAATCATTGTCTTCTCCTAGCCTCCGTCGTAGATACTGCTACGCAATACAGGCCCATACCTCTCTTAAAGTATCCGCTTTGATTGAAGGAATCGCCATCAGGGAAGACCTGTACGGCGCGCCGTGATCTCCCTTAGCGATGCCGTAGGCTTCGGCGCATATTGAAACGGTCAAGGCCGCGCATCACGAAAGGCGGTCCTCGAAAGATGGACAAAAACGGGAGGTGGCACATCACAAGAATAGCGTTCGCTCAAGACTTCATCTGCGCCGCCGGTGCACGGAGAATCCGCCGAGCCCCATGGAAAAGCGCTTGCCGTTTCCAGATTCCGTAGCTAAATAGAATCGAGCAATCGAGGAGGTACCATGAGATTCGGTCCGTTTCTAGGTATAGCGCTGCTCTTGTTTGTCCTGTGGATTGGCGGCTTCCTGATGTTTCACATTGCGGGCTTTCTGATTCACCTGCTGCTGATATTTGCGGTAATCGCTCTGGTCATTCATCTAGTCAGAGGATCGAAGTCTTCTTGATGCCCAAAATCGGCAGTGGCCCGAGCGGAACGCATCGGCAGAAAAGAGAGGCAAAAGTATGATGGTGATGTTGATCCTCCCGATCTTCGTGATCATCGCGCTGGTGGCGGCTCTTCCGATCTGGCCCCATAGCAAGAAATGGGGCTTTTACCCTATCGGCGGCATCAGCGTGATCATTCTTATTATTTTGTTCCTCTATTGGACTGGACGTTTGTAGCTTAGGGCAGCACCTGGTCAACCTCGTTCAACCCAGCTGACTCAAAGAATCCGTCAATCGCGGATTTGCTTGAGCCTGTGGCTTAAACTCAGCCGCTCGACGCACACTTGCAGGGATGCGCACTGGCATTCGAGCAAGTGCTCGATCAACGTCTTCAACTGGCGCGAACGTTCGATCGTCCGTTTCACCTCTTCAATCTTCCGATGGGCCAGCTTCCTCCACCGCGGTCCTACTGGGGCATTTCCCCGCAGGCCGTTCAGAAAGATTTTGATCTCACCAAGCGTAAAGCCCATGTCACTGGCGAAGCAGATCAGCAGCACGCGATAAACGGCTTCTTCGGAATACCGGCGTTGGCCTCCCGTGCGGTAGGGAACTGCGAGTAGCCCCTCCTTCTCGTAATAGCGGATCGCCGAAGGATTCAGTCCCACACGCTTGGCCAGCTCCCCAATCTTCATCTAATCCCCTCGCCGAAATGATGCCTTGACTTAAAGCCAGCTTTAACTTTTAGCATCTTGAAGTGCGGCGTAGCAAATCTCAAGACGGATGAAACGAAGGAGAACCCATGATGAATATAAAGCAACTCACTAAGGCAGGAATTGCGTTGGCTTTGCTTGTGACCGCCAGCGCATCGGCACGCACGCAGGCGCCGGCGGCCACCGAAGAAAATAAGTTTTACTGCAACATAAGCGCCCTAAATCCAGCCGAGCGCGCGCATCACCAGCAGCTAACCGCCAAGATCATCGCGGTGCGGAATGAAATTGTCGAAACGCCGAGGGGCTACGAATTCCAGTTCAGCCCGTCGAGCATTTCGATTGCGGAGCTGGCCGATTGGGTCGTAGCCGAGGGGAAGTGCTGCCCGTTTTTCAATTTTCACATTGACCTTGAAAAGAAAGGCAACCTGCTCTGTTTGGGGATGACCGGTGAAGAAGGAATCAAGCCGGTGATCCGCACGGAATTTCATGTGCCGGCGAAGTAAGAGAATTCGCGGCGAAAACGCCGCTTTTTTAAAATCGGACGAACACCCAAATCCACAACGGGCGGGAGGTGAACCCCCCGCCCCTACAAACCGCAGCGGCTGTGCGCCGCTCATCCAATTTTGCGCTTTCACTGGTGCGCATCTGCGAGGCGCGCACGAACCGTTTGAATGGTCTCCGCATCACCGATAGCTTCCGCCATACCCTGCATCTTGCGCCATATTGGCAGCGCCTCTTCCGGCTTCCCGGCACGGTCAAGAGCCTTGGCGAGTTGCAGCGTCGCTCCGTAGTGCTCCGGATTCCTTGCCAGTACTTCCCGAAACTGAGCGGCCGCGTCGCTTGGATCGCCTTGCTTGTAGAGTTCATCTAGCCCCGTTTCCATCAGCGTCTCAATTTCTTTCGCGGCAATCAGGTCTTTGAAGTGCCGCGCGAGAACCGAGCCTGCTCCTGGACTCGACATGATGTCCTCGTAGTTGGGCACAAACTCCAGAACCTGGAAGCCATCCGGGCCGAGGTCTCTGTATCCGCGCAGGTACGCGTCCGGAAATCCGAGGACGTGTCCGAACTCGTGTGCCAGTGTGCGCGGCGCCACGTCGTGCGGACCGAGTACGATTGCTCGCCCGGCCGTCAGTTGCAGCGACTCCGCGCCGGTCGTTAGAACGGCGCCGTCGGGGGGAAATCGCGCTACGTGCGTTTCTAGATTGATGCGCTCGCCCTTCGCCGGCCGCGCGCAGGCCGCCATCGCTTTCTCCTTCCCTGGCTGCCCGCAGTAGAGTTTCTCGGGCGAAATCGCCGTGATGGCCAGGAGCACGCGGTACTCCTGCTGTCCGTCGTTGACGTGCCAATACGTCTCGATCGCCCGCCGGAAGGATTCGACCACTGCGCCGTCAACGATGTCCGTGTAGAGCGGCACCGCGAGAGTGCGCAATCGACCGGCGGGCGCCTCGAAGCGCACAAACGCGGGAGGCCCGAACTCAATCGCGTGTGCTGCCGACTCTGACCCCGAAGAAGATGGGTGCTCCAGTTTGTTGGCCTCGGCGTTCAACCGCGCGGTGAGGCGATCGAAAAGCGGGCGGCCGTTCGCAATTTGGCGCTGCCAGAGCCAGTTGTAATCAATGTCCGCGTCGATCTTTCGGCGCGTCTCCACGGCTTTCTTGTAGTCGGCGACAATCGCTTCGTAGGCCGCGTGCTTTTCCGCCGCCGGTTTTTGGGCAGCTGCCGCAAGTTGCCACTCAAGACGCTCGAGGTCGGTCATTTCGCGCGAGATCAGCGTCTCGCTCCACGGCCAACTGAAACTTACAACGTGAGGCTTGACGGGCGGCCCTGGCGGCGAGTCCGGAACGATGCGCGGAAGGATCTGGTAGCCGTAGGCAATGGGTGGCGGCGGTTCGAGCGCGGGAAGCAGATCCGGGGCGTCGCGCTGCAACTGGGCTGCGGCCACGGCGTGGACGCGATCGAGTCGCTCCTTGAGCGCGTGCTGGCGGATTTCCACTTCGTGCCCGCGCACGACATAGGCGGGTTCCGTGGCTGGCGCCTGCGCACGCGTCGCGACAGTGGCACCCGTCAGCAAAATCGCCAGTGTGAGCGCGGCGGGCCCTCGCATAGAGAAAGTATAGCGTCTGAGAGTCAATTCGCCACGCCGCCTCGGGGCGCACCGGTTTGTCTGAGCTTCCGGCCCAGGCGCAACTCTGGACTCATCGGAATCAGTCCCTGAAAGCATGCTAAAATCGCTGCAATTCCGGGAAAGTAAATCGTCGTCCCTGCGGGAGGCTGATAATGGCGACATCGGGATCCATGCCGCTGGAAGCGAGTGTCCGAACTCCCGCCCCTGCCGTTCCAGCCGACGCGATTCCCTCGCGCCATACTGCGCTCGTGCGCGTCACTCACTGGATCACCTTTCTGTGTTTTCTCGCCCTCCTCGTCAGCGGAATTGAAATCGTAATATCGCACCCGCGATTTTATTGGGGCGAAACCGGCAATGTGTTGACCAAGCCTCTGTTCATCCTGCACATCCCGTCCTCAAGAAACTTGGTGCCTACCGGCTACGGCTACGTGCTGCCGGACCAAAACGGCTGGAGCCGCTATCTCCATTTTCAAGCCGCGTGGATCGTGGTTTTCACCGGCCTGCTGTATCTCATCTACGGCGTGTTCAGCGGACATTTCCGCCGAAACTTGTTTCCGGCCGGCGCCGATCTTTCCTGGAGCGCGTTGTCCAGCGACTGCGCGAAACATCTGCGCTTCAAGCGGCCTGGTGCGTCCGAAGCGTGGTCGTATAACACCATTCAGCGGATCACCTACTTGATTGTGATCTTCGTTCTATTCCCCTTGGTCATATGGACGGGCCTGGCCATGTCCCTCGCTTTCGTTTCTGCATTTCCGACTACCGTCACTCTGCTGGGCGGTGAACAATCCGCGCGCACGCTGCACTTTTTCGTTTCCATCGCTCTCGTACTCTTCCTCGTTGTGCACGTCGTGATGGTTTGCGTCGCGGGATTCCGCAGCCGCATGCGCGCGATGATCACCGGACGCGTCACTGCGCCAAAGGAGCGCCCATGAGCAAACTCTCGCGCCGCAAACTGATCCAGGCCGGGCTTGCCACCGCGGCCGGCGCATCAGGCATCGGCGTCGCCGCGCATCTCGCGAATAAGTATGGTCTCGTCCCTCCCGATCACCGCGGCATCTGGGGCCTTGGCGAGACGCTCGACTACGCGACGCAGCGGCTGCTTACCCGGCACTCGCTAGCGCGCGAGTTCCCGCGAAGCATGATTTCGAAGCCTCCGCTCGCCAACGAAATTGCGCCGCCTAGCGATGCGTTTAAGAGCCTGCAAGCCGGGGGCTTCGCTGACTGGCGGCTCACCGTTGACGGCATGGTCGCCAAGCCCGCCAAGTTTTCTCTTGCGCAGCTCAGGAGCTATCCCTCGCGCAGCCAGATCACAATTCTCGCCTGCGAAGAGGGCTGGTCCTACATCGCCGAGTGGATCGGCGTGCCGCTGTCTTACGTTCTCGATGTCGTGGGAATCCTCCCCGAAGCCAAATTTATTGTTTACCACTCCTTCGAACCTGACTGGTGGGACAGCATCGACATGGCCGATGCGCTCCACCCACAAACGTTTCTGGCCTACGGCATGAATGGCGACGATCTGCCCGTGGGCAATGGCGGCCCGTTGCGCATGCGCGTGCCGCGGCAACTGGGATATAAGAGCGTGAAATTTGTTACTCACCTCACAGTTACCGACAGCATGAAAAGGTTCGGCAAAGGCCTGGGATCCGCCGCGCCTGAATCCGGCTACGCTTGGTACGCCGGCATCTGATCGCTGCGTTCGCGAACTCGGAAAACAAAACCTCAGTGGCTAAAGCCGGACTAATTTTGTGGCGCTTGCGGCATCACTGAAGTCATGCCCTGACAAAGCAATCCAGTTTTCACCCAGCCTCTTTCAGTCCTCTCGCCGTTCGGTCTCGCTGTGAGTAGTGGTTCGTCGCATGGGGCGAAATCGCGGTCGTAAGAGCCGACGGGACGCCAGCGGTATGGGAAAAGGCCATGTTGACTCTGTCACCTTAGCTGGTACAAAGTCTCGGGCGGGGCTGGGTAACGATTTGAGTGGGAAAAGCAGATGACGCGACGACTGGATTATCGTGGTGGGGTGCTTGCGGCTTATCCGCAGGTGTTTACGGCGGAGGCGCTTGACGCGCTGGAGGTTTTGGCGCCGCTGAATCGCGACCGGCGCGACGTGATGGCTAAGCGCGTGGCGCGGCGATTGGCGCGGGGGCGCGGGCATGAGCGGATTGCGTTTCTTGATCCGTTGGGGGTGATTCCGCGGACTGACATTCGCGTGCAGGATGCTCGGGATGGAAAATTTGAGGGGAGCGAGATTCCGGCCGATTTGCAGCGGCAGTGGATTCAGGGGACTGGGCCGGTTACCAAGCCTCGGGCTGGGACTGCCAGCAGCTTGCGGAATGCGGCTTATGCGCTGCTTTCCGGGGCGGATGGCTGGATGTTTGATGGCGAGGATGCGCTGGGGCAAGTTGAGACTATGTCGCTGGAGAATCAGCGCAATCTGCAACTCGCGATCGCCGGAGACCCGCAATTCTTGCGCGTAGCGGAGGAAGTTGCGGGCGAGATGAACAAGTGGGGACTGGTTTTTTTCGGGCGAGCGATTGTGACCGACTGGCGGAAGCAGCTTGGGTTTACCACTAAAATTTTCCGGGCGCGCGGCCTGCATCTTGATGATCGTCACGTGCGCGAGGCTGACGGCACCGGATTTTCCGCTTCGATTGTGGATCTGGTGCTTTACGTGGTGAACAATCAGAAACGCTTGCGCGACGCGGGGGCGTCGATCGTTCTCTACCTGCCTAAGATTCAGACGGCGGAGGAGGCGGCGCTTTGGAACGATGTGCTTGCGGCGCTGGAGCAACACCTTGGCCTGGCGATTGGCACGATTAAGGCTTATGTGCTCGTCGAGCAGATTGAGGCGGCGTTTCAGTTGATGGAAATCCGCGCGGCGCTGGGCCCGCACTTTGTGGGCTTCAACACCGGTCGGTGGGATTATATCAACAGCGTTTCTGACGCGATGGCTTGGGATCCGGCTTTCATCAATCCGAATATTGATGCCATCGGCATGACTTACGGCTACATGCGCAACTACGAGGATCGCGTGCGCCGGGCGGTGAATACTCCTGACCGAAATGGGCGATTCGCTTTGTGGCAAGGCGGAATGGAGCCCAATATTCCGGTGGGTACGGAGGCGGGTGTCGCTGCGGGAATGCGCCGGGCGAAGGCCGGGGGCACGCGCGAATTGCAGGCGGGAGCTAGCGGCAAGTGGGTGGCGCACTGGAAGATGGTGCATATTGTGCGGCCGGTGTGGGAGGAGGTGGGGGCTGACAATCAGCTGGGGCGCGAGTTTCCGCGGCTTACTTATACGCAGGCGGACGCTGACGGGCTGGTGCTGCTCGAGCCTGCGGCTCGCACCGTTCGGGGTGCGCGGGATTTGCTTAGCGTTGCGCTGCAGTATGGGAATGCGTTTGAGCAGGGATTTCAGGCGGCGGCGCTTAAGCCTGCGGACTTTTTTGGCGATGATAATGAACTTTACTTGATGGAGGACATGGCCACTGGGGAGATTCGGCTTAGCATACTTTGGGAGTGGTTGCATAAGGGGGCGAGGCTTACTGAGGATGAGGTTGGCGCGCCCGGCTCGGCTGACGAAAAGATGCTGGCCTTAAGGCCACCGCTACGAAAGGCTGGCGATACTTTTGACGCGGCGCTCTTCGCGCGATTGCTTGAGGAAGAATATGGGAAGCTGCTGATTGCACGGGACCGCGATGTTCACGATGATTCGAAAACTACTACCTTGCCCATCGCTCGGGAGATTGTCGCTACCTATGTTACCAATGGCGCCAAGCTGCCGTGGTACATCGATCTTTTGAATCTGAATATCGGGAACAGCGACTTGAGCATTGCGAAAGCGCGCATCAAGGCTTACATCGAAGCGTTCGAGCGCGACGGGACGCGCGTTACCGAGAACCTGGATTTTGGCAGCCGCAAGCAAGGAGAGAGCGCATGAAAGTGCTCGAAAAGGAAAGATCGCTCGAGAAGGAAATCACTGCGATGCAGGAATGGTTCGAGAGTCCGAGATTCGCGGGGATCGTGCGGCTCTATTCGCCGCGCCAAGTGCTGGAGCAGCGGGGCACAATCACCACGGACTATCCGGTGGCGCGCGAAGCGGCGGCGGCATTTTACGAACGGCTGCGCCAGCTCTTCACGGAGCGGAAGGCGATGACGACTTTTGGTCCGTACTCGCCGGGGCAAGCGGTGGCGATGAAGCGCATGGGCATCGAAGGGATTTACCTGGGCGGCTGGGCGACATCCGCTAAGGGCGGGATTACTGAGGATCCGGGACCCGATCTGGCAAGCTATCCGCTGAGCCAGGTGCCCGACGAGGCTTCGACGCTGGTGCGGGCGCTGCTCACGGCGGATCGCAATCAGCAATATTTGCGATCGCGAATGACGGAGGCGCAGCGGGCTGCGACGCAGGCTTACGACTTCCGGCCGTTCATTATCGCTGACGCTGACACCGGGCACGGCGGCGATCCGCATGTCCGCAATCTGATCCGCCGCTTCGTGGAAGTCGGCGTGGCAGGCTATCACATTGAAGATCAGCGTCCCGGGACGAAGAAGTGCGGGCATCAGGGCGGCAAAGTGCTTGTGGCGCAGGACGAGCAAAACAAGAGATTGAATGCGGCGCGATTTCAGCTCGACGTGATGGGAGTGCCGGGGATTATTGTGGCGCGCACGGACGCGGAAGCGGCCAACTTAATTGATGGTTGCGGCGACGAGCGCGATCAGCCTTTTTTGCTGGGCGCGACGAACCCCGACGTGCCGGGGTACAAGCCGTGCTTCCTGGCGCTGATCCAGCATTTCTACGAGTTGGGAGTCAGCGAGCTGAATGGACATCTTCTGTATGCGATTGCGCCGGGAGAACACGCCGTCGCTCAAGAGTGGCTGGAGCGCAAGGGAATTTTGGGGCAGGCCGCGGAAGCGGTGAGGTCGTTGCGCGCGGGAAAAGAATCTTCGGTTGACGCGTTGTTTGACCGCATCGCGGCGCGTTTTTTGGAAGCGTGGGAGAGCGAGGCTAGTCTGCTGACATTTGGGGAGGCTGTGGCGAAGGTGCTCGAATTCCGCAAAAGCGAGGGCGAGCAGTTGGAGATGAGCGCGGAGGACTGGAGACGATTTGCTTCGCGTGCTTCGCTTTACGCGGCGCGCGAGAAGGCGCGCGAGCTTGGCGCGGGCGTCCACTGGGATCCCGAGGCGGCTAAAACGCCGGAAGGCTACTACCAGGTGCGCGGCGGCATTGCTTATGCGATTGCCAAGTCGTTGGCCGCGGCGCCGTTTGCCGATTTGCTGTGGATGGAGACCAAGACTGCGGACTTGGCTGACGCGCGTGAGTTCGCCGAAGCGATTCACGCCGAGTTTCCCGACAAGATGCTGGCCTACAATCTTTCGCCGTCATTCAGTTGGGATACTACCGGCATGAGCGACGAGCAGATGCGGCGCTTCCCTGAGGAACTCGGGAAGCTTGGATTCGTTTTTAATTTTATTACTTACGGCGGGCATCAGATTGATGGACTTGCGGCGGAAGAGTTTGCTACCGCGCTGAAGCAGGACGGCATGCTCTGTCTCGCGCGCTTGCAGCGAAAACTGCGAATGGTGGAGTCGCCTTACCGGACGCCGCAGACACTGGTCGGCGGACCGCGCGGGGACGCCGCACTGGCGGCTACTTCGGGACGCACGGCGACGACGATGGCGATGGGCAAAGGCTCGACGCAGCATCAACATCTGGTGCAGACCGAAGTGCCGAAGAAGCTGCTGGAGGAGTGGCTGGCGATCTGGACGAAGCATTATGAACTTCCCGGAGCTTTGCACGTGCAGTTGCGGCCGCACCGTGCCGGGTCGGAGTTGCTGGAGCTGGGAATTTACGATAAGGGCGAGGAGAAAGTGGCAAACGTGGTGTTTGCGCCGATTCATGACCGTCATGGGCGCAGCATCCTTTCGGTGCGCGACCAGAATACGTTTTCGGAGGCGCTGCGCCGGAAACGGCTGATGACGCTTGTGCACCTCTTCCTGGTGCATCGATTTAAGGCTGATGCGGTGCATTACGTGACGCCGAGCGACGACAATCAATACCAGGCCGCGAAGATGAAGGCGCACGGGATTTTCCGAGCGGTGAATACCGAGGTGGGGCAGATTATTGTTGCGGACGTGGACCAAGAGCGCGTGGCCGAGCTTTTGGCGCCGAATCGGGTTGCGCTGAACAAGCTGATTCGCAAGGAGCGGTAGAAGCCGAGCCTCAGTCGCGAACGCCGTATTTCCGGACTCGTCTGGGCCGCCGGCTCCCAGCAGCAAGTTCCTTCCTCAGTGCGACTTCGCCGCGATGCTGATCTCCTGCGCGCGGCGTGCACGGCCGGCACCCAGCCCTAGCACATTCGCGGTCACGTTTCGGTGCTTCCACCAAATGCGCCTCGCGATTCAATTCAACAGCTTCTCGTTGAAGCTTTGCGACCGGCATGGTGATATACTTCGGCTTCCCCGTACAGATCACCTCCGTGAGGATCAAATGATTGCAGAACTGACGAAGAGCTACCGTGGAGTACCCTGCATTTCGTGCCGACAACCCATTGCGGTTTCGCCGAAGGTGGCGGGTCTCCATGATGAATTCGAATCCGAAGGAGCGAATCCTCCGCGCGCGTTCATAGCTCGCTGCAAGCTCTGCGAGAGCGAAAACGTATATTCGATCGCCGATATTCAAACCTTTAACGGCGAGCCGCGGAAAAGAAGGGCAAAGGCGCGGGCGGCTGGTGCGTCCCATTCGTTGAGTGAAACCGGTTTCTCGCTGATCGAGCTGCTGATAGTCGTGGCGATTATTTTAATCATCGCGGCGATTGCCATTCCCAACCTCTTGAAAGCCCGCATCGCGGCCAATGAGGCGTCGGCAGTGGGCACGCTGCGCACCATCAATACCGCAGCGATCACCTACGCCTCCACGTTCAACAATGGCTTCCCGCAGACGTTTGCAATTCTCGGTGGCGCACCGCCGGGAAACTGCGGCGCAGCCAACCTGCTCGATACCACCCTGACGACCACGGGCCAGAAGAGTGGCTACACACTGAGCTACACGCAAGTGAAGTCCCTGACTGCGGCAGCTACGGGCTGCGGGGCACCGGGTTCGGCCACTTATGTGACGAGTGCAGTCCCTCTCAGCGTGAACGCGACGGGCAACCGCACGTTCTGCAGCGACGAATCCGCTACGATCCACATCGATCCGACGGGCGGCGCCGCGCCGGCGACCGATACGGCCTGCGAAGCGCTCGCATCATTGCAATAAAACCGCAATAAAACCGGAATAAAACCGCAATCTGGAATCGGGGGCCGCGTGTCACCATGCGCCGTCGCCGTTCATCGTTCCTTAATGTTCGTTGACCGCCAACGGTCCTAGAATACGGCAGTCGTCAAAGCAAGCCATGGGTGAATCGCATGGCACTGAGTTTCGCTAAGGACATTCGACCGCTGTTTCGCGACACGCCAGACGTGGATGCGATGAAGGAATACGGGCTGGATCTCTCATCCTTTGCAGATGTCAAAGCCAACGCTGAGAAGATTTACACGACGCTTGCCGAGGGCAGCATGCCGTGCGACGGGCCGTGGCCGGCCGGGCGCACGGCGCTCTTCAAACGCTGGATAGACGAAGGCATGGGCCAATAGAACAGAATGTGAGGCCGCTGTGGCGAAGATTCCTGAGACGCCGGCGGGGCCGCGCTCTGCCAAACTGAGTGTTCGCCATCGGACCGGCACGTCACCGAGCGGCGGATAGAGTTGGAGCAGAGGCGACTCCGATGTTCTTGTCCGCGGCGCCGTAATAAAAGAGCCAGCGCTGCGGCTCGCGCACGAGGCCTTCTACGAAAACCACGTTGGGAACCTGGCCTACCTTCTCCCATTCCGGGCCGGGGGCAAACACCGGTTGATCGGCGCGAGCCAGGATTTTTGCGGGATCATTTTTGTCGAAAAGAACCCAGCCGGTGGAATAGACCAGCTTGTCGTCGGCGCCGTTGTAAATCAGAAAAATTCCTTGCGGGGTAATCACCGGCGGCGGGCCCGGCTCGACGACTTGCGAATCGAATGCGCCGGGGCGGCTTGAAAGTACCGGATGATCGAGCGCTTCGTTCCAGTGAAGCAGATCGGTGGAATAGGCAAGGCCCATCTGCGTGTCCTTTCCTTTGGCGTCGCCCAGGAAATACATCCAGTACTTACTATTTATTTTTTCGGGAACGATGGCGCCGGACTTGGTCCATTTCACGTTCCAATTGCCTTTGTAGGAAGGGATGATGACGCCCTGGCGCGACCAATCGATGAGATTTTTCGAAGTGGCGAGGCAGAGTTGGGCGTCTCCTTGCTCGCGGCCAGCGGCGACTGTGTTGTTGTAACCGGTGTAGGTGAGGTAATAGGTTTCGCCGAAGCGGATGAGACGCGGATCTTCGACGCCACCGCCTTTTTCGTAGGGTTCCTGGGCGACCATGACGGGTTGTGCGCGCCTGGTGAAGTGAATGCCGTCGTCGCTGGAGGCATAGCCGAGCGAGGATATTCCTTTGTGGTCCTGGGCGCGGTAGAGCATCACGAATTTGCCGTCTTTCATGATGACGGCGGGATTGAATGTGCCGGCGGATTCGAAGCCGTCGCCTTGCGGTGTGAGAATGGGTCCGGGAGAAAGGCGCGACCAGCTTCCGAAGGGTGGAACAAACGCGATGATGCCGGCATTGGCGAAGGCGGCGTAGGTTAGGAGCGAGAGAACGGCGGCGAGCGCTGCGCGGCTGAGCAACTTTTGCGTTTCAGTCATGGTGAAGACCGTCTCCTGTGCCTGAGTCTCTGAAAATAAGTGGCCGCTGCATGGTCTCGTTGGCCTCATTGGCTTCGTTGTGCTCCGCGCTCGGTCGGCTGAAGCTCAGAAATTTGCTCGCAGGCGAATGAAAGAGTTTCCTGGAATCTGCAATGTGGCGGCTGCGGCCTTTCCATCCGCTGTGAATCGGACGTTGCTGCCATTGGCGGAGGGGATGGAGATGGACGCGGACCTTGAGTTGGGCGTCGGGTTATACAGCAGGAAATTCAGCTCGCGCGGAGGAAAGCTGTCCTGTTTGAACGCGTCGAGCAAATCTAAATTCACGAGCATCAACTCGCGGTCCGCGCATTTGCCGAGGGCTTCGAACATCAAATACATCCACAGGACTTCGCCGGAGCCGTAAATTTCTTTTCCGACGTTTCCGGTTTGGCCGCCGAGTTCGAGAGTGCCGAGATTTTCGAAGGGAATGAACGGAGCGGGCTGGTTGGACGCCGCGGGCGAGCAATTTTGGAAGAAATAAAAATTATTGCGGCGCTGTTGATCCATGAAGCGCAGCAGGCCTTCCCAGACGATGCCGCGCTTGAAAATTCCCGTCCACGGGAGAATGGATTCGACATTTTCCTTGAAGGCTGGATAAAGAATGGAAGCGCAGGCTTGCACCATGCCGCGAATGTCGTGAGAGGGCTGGGTGGGATCGGAATACCAATAAAACATGCGCAGTTGCTGGGAGAGAAGATAGCCGGCGGAATCCTGCATTCCCAGTTCGGCCGCGGCTAGAGCGGCATAGCCCAGCTCTTGCGGCTCGTGAAAAAGGCGATCCCCGGGGGCGTTGCACAGCGCATTGATCGCGCGGCGGGCCTCTTCCAGGTACTTCTCGTTTGCGGTGATGCGGTGCGCGAGGATTGCGCCCCAGGCGTATAGGCCGCCGACCGAGTAATTCGTTCCGGCGCCTTCGGCTTGGCGAGTGGCGACGCGGTAATAGATGGGAAACAGGTAGTCGTATTGTTGGGCTACTTCGCGGGCGGAATCGAACGCGGAGAGGAAGTCGGTGGAGATCTGCTGCGAGCTGGTTAGCGCGCCGATCACCGGAAATTTGATCAGGCCGTTCTCGAAGGGATACCAGGAGTCCACGCGGCCATTCTCTTCGGGGTGAATGATGTCGTTGGCGATGGTTTTGGTGCGGGGATCGTAGAAGCGCGGAACGCTCTCGAGCAAACGATCACATTCCGCCGAGAACTGCAGATCGGGATGCAGGCGAAGATATAGAAGTGACGGCCAGAGCACATCGGCGAGGGTCATCAGCTCGAAGTTGGCGGGCGGCTGTTTCCAGATTTTCGAGCTGTCCTTCACGTAGGCGAGTAGTCCCGCATGGCCATCCACTTCAATCTGAGAGGCGTCTTTGTTCTTCAGGTCCGTGACTGTGCCATTGGCAAAATCTGTCCAAGTGGTGGAACACTTGGGCCAGTCGAGGCGCTCGGTGAAAAGCGGCAGGAGCGCGCTCATCCAGCGTACCGTGGCTTGTTGCTCGGTCAGCAGGCGGTCGAGCGGGCGCTGCATCAGGTAATACGTAAATCGAATCTCACCTGCCGGCAGAGTGTTTCCGGTGGCGTGATCGGCGGCCAGTCCGACGCCCAGGCGCTGATTTCCATCCTTTTCGATCGAGGAAACTTCCGAGCAGCGATAAACGAGAAAGCGCGGAAGATTCTCGAGCGACATCCAGCCGGCATCGCTCAAATCGAAATACATCATGGTTTCCACGCCTTCGTTCTGATCGAGAAGATAGACGGCGGGCAAGTCATTGCCGTAAACGCCGAGCGAATTTCGCGTGGGCTGTTTCAATTCGACGCGGCGCCAACTGCCGGACTGGCCTTCCATCAGCGTGGATGCGCTGTGCAGCCAGAGGATGACTTGCGGCTCCACGCGGGACTCTTGACGCAGCCGCATCGGGGCCGGCAGGGAAAGCGCCGTGCGGAAGCAGTACCAGGGCGCGCCTTCGATCGAATCGATTGCGGTGACCTGGGACTTCCACTGGTATTGAATGGGCTTGCCCGCGGTGTCTTCGGCGCTCGCCGAGCCGTTGGCGATGACGCTTTTGCCGGAGTGCGAGACGTTCGCTGTGACGAAATCGAATGAAGGGCCCGCCACCAGAACGTTGCCGGGCAGCGTGGCTGGCTTCCATTCGCCGGCTACACGCAGGAAGTTTTGAAATCGAAACGGCTCGCCGTTCGCCGAGAATCTTAATTGTTGTTCGCCGTGTTCTAGAACGGCGGCCGCGGAAACGCCAGCTCTCGCCCGCAAACCTGGCAGCAATGGCAAGGCCGGGGCTGCGAAGATTCTCGAGGTGGCCACAGCGGCGCCTGCAAGAGTCTTGACGAACAATCGCCGCTGCAGAGGTTTCATCTATTGGACTCTGGAGAAAATGAGCGCCAGCCCGGAGGGAGTTTACCGGGCTGGCGATTTGGCTGTCTTCTTCTTTTAATAGGTAATGATGAATCCAAACTGAATGTTTCTTGGCCCCGTTGAATTGGAGATGGAACCGAAGCCGCAGGAGAAGAATTGAGTGGGGCCACTGCATCCGGGAGAGCCCAGCGGAATGAATGGGCTATTCAGCTGTGGATTGCCGACCCCCGGAATATAGATGTGGCGATTGAAAATGTTAAAGAACTCGGCCCGTAAATCAAAGGTTGCATATTCGCCCCAGAGCCGCGTTTTCTTGCCGAAGGAGAGATCCTCATTGCGTGTCCCGAAGAATCGGGCGCCGGAGAGTGAGCGTGGTTCGTTTCCAAACGTGAACGGAGCCGGTATGGAGAACGCATTCGCGTTCCAGAACGAAGTGGTATTGGGATTGAAACCAGAGCTCTTGTTGGTCTCCGACACTCCGGGAATTACGTTGACGCGCGCGGCTCCGGTAAAGTGGCAGCCGGCAAACAAGACATCGCCGGCGGTGCCACCGCACGAGCTATACACTTCGGTGGGCTGCCCGGACGCGTACATAAGAATTCCGGATGAATACCATCCGCCCAGCACCGCACCCGAGACGCCTCCTCCATTGAGATACTTTTTGCCCGGGCCCAGCGGCAATTCGTAGAAGAAGCTCATGACCAGAGATTGCGGCGTGTCGAGTTGGCTGACGGCCTTCTCGGCTTTGCGGTCATACGAATTTTGACCGATGAACTCGTTCGTGCCGATGAAGCCGGAAACGCCGGGGCCGGAGGAGTCCGCGTCCGTCAGATTTTTCGAGACTGTGTAGGAAACCAGGAAACTCAAGCCTTGAGAGAAGCGCTTGTTAATCTGCATCTGCATCGCATTATAAGTCGAGTTGCCGGTGCGGTCTGGTGTGAAGGAATTATCTTCCTGGTTGAAATCGCCGTACTGCGGAAATGGGCGCAAGGCCTGCGCTATTGTGCCGCTGAAAGTCGGATAGGGAAGAGTTATGCCCTGAGCGACCGCTGTGGGGCAGGGGCCAAGTGGTCCCATGGTAAGACAGGTGGCGTTCTGAGTCAGGTCGCTCCCGAGCGACAGAAACGTGGGATTCACCTGATTGGGAATGATGTTCAATGCGGGGAGGTGCGTGCCCTTTGATCCCACATAGGCCACGCTGATGAGCAGGCTGGAGGTCACTTGCCGCTGCACGTCCAAGTTCCACGATTGGATGTCCGCCGGACGGCCGGTGTTCGGGGGCACCAAAATCACTCCGCTGTTTCCATTCTGTCCGTCGGGAGTGAAAGGCCCGGAGGGCGGCAGATAATGGGGAACGCCATTGTCGATTTGATAGGGCGCGAGATTGGCAGTCGTGACCGTCTCTTTATTGAAGAACCCCAGGCCGTCCTGATCGGCATAGGAGCCTTCTTTCAGTGGTTCGTAAAAGATTCCGTAACCTCCGCGCAATACCGTCTTGCTGTTGATACTGTACGCGAAGCCCACGCGCGGTCCGAAATCTTTGAAGGAAGTGTTCTGGGGGCGCTTTTGGCCGTTGCGGCCGGGTCCGCTGCCGAAATAAGTGTAGGCGCCGCCAACGCCAGGCGCGCTGGGATTCGCCAGAGTGGGATCCACGTCCGAGAAGCGGTCGAAGGCTTCGGACGCGGGAATATCAATGTCCCAGCGCAAGCCGTAATTGAAGGTGAGGCGCGAGGTGGCCTTGAAGGTATCCTGCGCGTACATGGCATAGTCGCGATAGCGAACGCCGCTGAAGCCGCCGTAGTTGTATTCCGATTGGTTCACCAAACCAAAGAGCGCGGAGGCCACTGGCTCGCCGCCGGTGCCGGATGAAGTGCCAGTTGAACTGGTATTGACCGAGTTGAAGTCGAATTCGCCGGAGGATTGCGTGAGGCGGCGGACGTTGAACTGCAGGAAGCGCACTTCACCGCCAAACTTGAACTCGTGTTTGCCTTTTACCCAGCTCACCGAATCGCTGTATTGGAAGACATTGTCGGCGAATTGCGAGTCGCCGCAGTTGTTGAGCGCGTTCTGGTAGGGATCGCCCTCGAAGATGAAGCAGGGCAGCGTGGTGTTCTGGACGCCCGTCAACCCCAGTTTTACGGGGTAACCCTGTCCCAGAGTGTTGGAGATTTCACCGCGGAAGCGACGGCTGAATCCGGCGAGGAAGTGGTTGACCAGCGAAGGAGTGATGACCTGGTCGTCGCTGACGCGGAAGTAGCGCGTGTCTTGCGGGGTGGCCTGGCCAAAAAGAGGACCGAGCGCGGAAAATCCACCCGTGTTTGTATTGTCGTAGTCGAAGCCGGCGGAGAAGCGGTTGCTGGAGGTTACCTGCTGATCGAATTTGATGTCGAACAAATTCGCAGTGGTGCTGGAAACGGTGGGATCGACGGTATTGTTGGTCAAGTTGCCGTTCGTCGGCGGGAGCAGTGCAAAAAGCTTGGTGATGACCTGGCTTTCCGTGTAGTTCGGATCGTTGCTCAACATATTGCCGGGAATCGCAAGGTGTGTCGTCGGGTCATAGAGCTGGATTCCGGGCAACAGCGCGGAGAAGTCTCCGCCGCGAAATGACTCGGGAGGAAGGCTCAGGATGGAAGTGCCACCTGTGCGAAAGCGGAATCCTTCGAAATCTGCGAAGAAGAAGGACTTGTTGCGGCCGTCATAAACATGGGGAATGTAAATCGGGCCGCCGCCGGTGATACCGAAATCGTTCTGCGTGTTGATCGAACGGCCCTGGCCCGATGTGTTATTGACCCAACTGTTGGCATCGAGCTCGCGATTTCGAAGGTAATCGTAGGCTTGCCCGTGGAGATGGTTTGTGCCGGACTTCATCGTCAGACTGACGATTCCATCTCCCGATTCGCCGTACTCCGGCGAGAAATTGCTCTGCAGCACTTTGAATTCCTGCACGCCGTCGGTGGAAACACCCTTGTTCCACTGTGTGTTCGGGGAGACCAGGGAAATTGAGACGCCATCCACCAAAATGTCCGTGGCGTTCTCCTGGCCGCCGTTAACTTTGAAATCGTCGGTGCTGTTCGAGCCGGGATTGTTTCCCACCGTTCCCACAAATCCCGGAATGAGAGTGATGAACTGGACAGGATTGCGGACCGTACCCGCTACTTCCAGGGGGAGATTCTCGATCAAGGGGCGCTCGACGGTGGCGCCGATGTCTGACGTTGCGGTTTCCAGTCGCGTGGCATCTCCTGTGACTACCACGTTCTGATTCACGTCTCCGATTTGCATGACGACATCCAGCGCCGTGGTGGTACCGGTGGTGATATTGACGCCGTTCTGTTCGAACTTCTTCATGCCTTTGTTCTGGGCGGTCAAGTTGTAGCGGCCCGGCGGCAAGTTTGAGAAGAGATAGATACCCGCGCTGGAGGTTGAGGCGGTAGCGGAGAAGCCGGTGTCGATGTTCGAGGCGGTTACGGTGACGCCGGGAATTGCGGCGCCACTGGCGTCGGTGATGGTGCCCTGGAGGGTGCCGTTGCTATTTTGCGCATGCGCTGGGAGGCACACCAAGAGACATATAAGGATAAGCGCAGAAATTTTCACGGATACTCCTTCCGAGGCAGCACAACCCCAACCCCCACGCGCTGAACCGCCGCTCGGTCGACTTCCCAATTTGGTACGGGACGCGGGCGAAGCGGCGCACAGTTTCTCTCAGCGCCTTATGCTGGTCGGCACGTTATGCCTTAGGAGGAAGCGAATAAAAGGGCCTAGCTTGTGAAAGCTTTGTGAATCACAGGTGGGAACCACTCAGACCAATGCACTTACGCGGACGCGAAAATCGCCGCATCCGGAGCTTGTCCTTGACGCACGGATTGTGCGCGCAGTATCATCCGAACGATCCGCATAATCAATAGTATTTTTCGACTATCCTCTTTATGGCGCCCACACTGCCCGCCGCGCCCGATCCCATTTCGAGTGATGAACGGTACCTGCTTATCCAGCGCATCGTCTCGAGCGCTCCGTTCCAAAAGAGTGCGCGAATTCGTGAGCTGCTCCTTTATATATCGGAGCGCACTATTCATGGGCACGGCGGTGAGCTCACCGAGCATGAAATAGGGACCGAACTATTTCACAAGCCCGCCGACTATAGCCCTCTTGAAGACAGTACCGTCCGCGTGCACGTGCGGCAACTGCGGCTGAAGCTTCATGAATATTTCGATGAGGAAGGCCGCGCGGAACCACTGATTGTTTCGATTCCGAAGGGATCGTACGCGCCTGTTTTCAGGTCGGCGACGAAGCCTGAGTCCGCGATTGCGGACGCGCATTCCCATGAGCCCATGCATACTGCGACGCGCTGGCAAACGATAGTGCCGTGGACGGTGGCCGCGATACTGGCGGTGGTCGCGTGCGGGTCCTTGGTGTGGGCGTACCGCGGAGCGAATTCGGTGGGGGCGAGCGGTTCGAGCATGCCTTGGCCTGTCTCGCAGGTGATCGATGCGAAGCACGGGACGACGGTGGTGGTGGCGGACAGCAACTACGGAATGGTTCGCATTCTGACCAGCCAGCAGGGTTCTCTGGACCAATATTTACGGCGCGATTTCCTGCCGGATGCGAAAGTCGCTAAAGGCACTCTCGCGGACGGCAGACTGCAGCAATATATTTCCGGCTCGATGCTCACATCGTTTGCCGATGTAGCGGATGTGGTCGCTCTGCTGAGGATGGCCGGCCCGCTGCAGAAGCGAGTTTCCGTTCGCTTTCCGCGCGATATGGCCATGCGCGATCTGGATCACGACAATCTGGTGTTCATCGGCAGCCCGGGGTCGAATCCCTGGGTTTCACTTTTTCAAAATAAAATGAATTTTCGAGAGTCCGAAGGGGTGGTGGGCAATAGCGCCAAGGCTTTCTTGAACATGCATCCGTTGCCTGGAGAACAGGAGCGCTACGAAGGATTGCGATGGACCGGAAGCGTGGGCGAGGACTACGCCACCATCGCCGTGCTTCCCAATCCGACGCATGACGGCAGCATTCTTGTGCTTCAGGGATTGCAGCAGGAAGGGACGGAAGCGGCGGGGCGCTTCCTGGCAGATGAAGACAGCCGCCGCCAACTCAAGATCGCTCTCGGGCTTTCGCCAACAGCCGATCCCACCGAGGATGTATGGTTTGAGGCGCTCATCCATTCGCGCACGGTTGCGGGTGCTTCGAACTCCACCAGCCTTGTTGCCGTCCGGCGAATCCACTGATCTTGCCGGGGCGTCAATCGAACTTGGTCCGCGAATTTCGGCAAAACATACCGTGGCTGAAGAGGAAAGCGCTTGGCAATTTTCTGGATTAGCCTGGTTTGGAGTCTTCTCTTAGGCCCGCAGGCGGCGAGTGATTCTCCCCGAGTACGTTCGCTAGTTGAACAAGCGCAAACCGAGCAGAGGAGCAGCGATTTTGCCGGGGCGGAGCGCGATTACAAAGCTGCGCTGGCACTGGCGCCCGATTTTGCCGAGCTACACATGAATCTTGGGCTGGTTTACCAGCTTGAAAATCGCATGACGGAGGCGATGGAGGAGTTTCATCGCGCGTTGCGGTTGAATCCGCGGCTGGCGGGAGCGAATTTTTTTCTTGGCGTGGATTACTGCAAATCTGGAGACGCGGGGAAGGCTATTCCTCTGTTGGAGTCGGCGGTTCGCGAGCAGCCTGGAAGCAAGGAAATTTGGTTTTGGCTGGCTACGGCGCAGGAGATTCAAGGCGAAACGCGGGCCGAGATCTCCACTCTCGAGCAGGCTCTGAAACTCCACCCTCTCGACGCCGATCTGCTCTATCAACTTGGCGGCGCGCACATACAACTGGGAAAGGACGAGGTGGCCTCGCTCCAAAAATCGGCGCCGGGTTCATTTCGCATCGAGCAATTGCTCGGCGAAAGCTATGCATCGAGCAACGAATGGCCTCTGGCTGTGCTGCATTTTCAGAATGCCATCCAGGCTGCGCCAGCAGCCGCGGGCCTTCATGTGGAACTGGGAGAAACTTATTTGCGGGCGGGCGAGCCGGCTGAAGCGATCCGGGAGTTCGACGCTGAGTTGCTAGCCGATGCGCATAGCGTGCGGGCCATCGCGCGGCGAGGTGAAGCCGAATTGATTGCGGGCGACCTGGATTCGTCGCTGCGCGATTTGAAGCAGGCTGGCGATGTTGACGAAACTTTGGCGGAGAAGATTCTTGGCATTCGCGAAAGTGGGTTTGACGAGGCGGCGGCGGAACAGTTGCCGGATGAAACGCGCGCGAGTCTGCAAAAAATGGTGGGCGCTATATCGGCGCGTGGCGATTCCGGGGCGGTGCTGGCGTTGAAATTCATCGCCGCGCAGCAAGGAGAGGCGGTTTCAGCTTCAGCCCCGGCGCAAGCCGATCCGGTGTCTGGCGGCGAAGCGAATTCGCGCCGCTGTTCCGAGAGCGAGTTGCGCGAGGCTCTTCTGGAAGAGCGATATACAAAATCATCTGCATGTCTGTCTCAGGATAAGGACCGCGCGTTGCCCGCAGAGCTGCGCCTCGAGGCCGCGGACGGTTTGGTTCAAATCGGGGATTATGAGTTGGCACTGAAGGTGTTGAATTCTTTGCCGCAATCTCTGGCGCACTCGACGGACGCGACCTACTGGCGGGCGCGTTGCCACGAAAAACTTGGCGCGGCGGCATATCTCAAGCTCACTCAGGCCGACCCGGACTCCTATCGCTCGCACCAGGTGATGGCCGATCTCGCGTCTGCGCGAGGAGATGACGCGAAAGCGATCGAGGAATACCGCGCGGCGCTGGCGCAGAAGCCTTCACTGCCTGGCTTGCACTACAGTCTGGGACATCTTCTGTGGAAGGATCTGAAAATTCCGGAGGCGCGCGAGGAGCTGGAAGCGGAGCTGGCGATCAATCCTCGGCATGGAGGGGCGCTGCAGGATTTGGGCGACAGCTACCTTCTCGAGCACCAGGCGGATAAGGCGCTCGGTTATCTGCAGAAGGCGCTGGCGATTGAGCCGCACAATCTTGACGTCCACCGCGATCTGGGCACCGCCTACTCCGAGCTTGGCGATGCCAGCAAAGCCGCGGAAGAATATAAGATTGCGCTGGCTTCGGATCACGATGGTTCGATCCATTACAAATTGGGGCGGGTTTACCAATCGCAAGGACAGAAGGAAAAGGCTGCGCGAGAATTTGAACTTTCCTCCGCGATGAACAAACAATCGCACGAAAAGCTCGAACAACAGACTGAGCGGCTGGCGCAAATTGAGAAATCTTCTCAGAAACCTTAGCGGATGGATTCGCTGCCGGTCCTTTGTGCCCGCCGCGGCGGTTTTTCTTGCGGCGCTTTGCGTTTTTGCTGAGGGTTCTGCCGAGCCGCTCTACTCGTCGCAGGATGCCGCGCCGGCTTCTGAATTTCAGGCTGGGTTGACCGCGCTGCAGGCTAAAGATTTCGAAGCCGCGCTGCGGCATTTTACGGTTGCCGAGCAATCCGCGCCTGCGGATGCTCGCGTTCACAATTTTCGGGCCATCGCACTTGCGGCGCTGGGCCGAGGCGGCGAAGCATCGGCGGAATTCGAGAACGCCATACGACTTGATGCGGAGTTGGAAGACGCTTACCGCGGACTCGGATTCCTTGAATGGACCGAGCATCGCAACAGCGAAGCTATCGCGCATCTCAAACGGGCCGAAGCGCTCGCTCCCAACGATTCCTTTGCGCACTATTATCTGGGCCGCGTGTTGCTGGACCAGGGAGAAAACTTGCGCGCGTTGCGCGAGCTCGATCTCTCGCGCGACTTGTGGCCGAATGATGCAGGCTTTTTTATTCAGATAGCTTCAGCAAATCTGCCGCTCGAGCGCCACGCGGACGCGCAGAAGGCCCTCGAACGCACTGCCGATTTGCCGCTCACGCCGCGGCAAACCGCGCAGGTGGCTTCGCTTTTCGCTGCGGCGGAAGATGCACGAGCTGCAGTCGCGCTCATGCAGAAATTTTGCGCTGGGCTGAAGCCAAATCCACCGGAGTGGGCGCGCTTCGATCTGGCTTTGGCTTATTTGCTGGCCGGTGATTACGAGTCGGCCAGCGCCGCGGCGCGGGAGTATCTGGACTCGGTTCCGGCCGATGCGAGGAAAAGTGAGGCTGTCGGCGAAGCGTGGTCCATCATCGGCATTGCGGCCGCGCGCCGCGGTGATAGCGCTCGCTCACTTGAGGCTTTGAACCAGGCCGCCGAACTTTCTCCCACCCGCGAGGAGTCGTGGCTCAACCTCACTCTCGAATTAATGTCTCTCGGACGAACGAGCGAAGCAGTCTCCGCCGCGCAGAAGGGACTCGCGGCCATTCCCAAATCTTATGCGCTGCGTCTTCGAGTGGGCGCCGCGAATCTTGCCGCGGGGCACTACGAAGAAGCAGATCAACAGTTTCGCGAGCTTGTGAACGCGGGCGATCCGTTGCCGCTCAGTTACGTCGGGCTTGCCCAAGTGCTGCTTCGCAACGGGCGGGCCGAGGAGGCCGCGAGCGAACTTCTTGCCGCGCGGCAGAAAGTCGGCGGCGATTTCCTGCTCGATTATTTCTGCGGACTCGCGTTGGACCGCGCTGGAAAATCTGCTGAAGCGTTGCTTGCCTATCAGCAAGCCGCCGCGCGGAATCCCAAGAGCGTTGAGGCCCAGCTAGGAATTGCGAAAACAGAATTGGCGCTGAATCGTGTTACGGAGTCCATTGCACAGCTCAAGGAAGTATTGCTTCTTGATCCCTCGAATGTGCAGGCGGCTCGTTTGTTGAGCCGAGCCTATCGGCGAGCGGGAGATGCGGTGAACGCCTCGAAGTACGCCGGCATCGCTGGGGCCGAGGAACAACCGCAGCCCGATCGCACTCTGCTTGGCGATTTTATTGCGCCAGATTGGGCGATTCCCGCTGAGGAAGCTGTTGCGCGATGATCGTCGTTGCGATGCCAGCCAGGTCGCGATTCTTGACGCCACCAGCCCAGCGGCTTACGATTTCAGTCTGCCACTGGTCTCCGATGCCATTGGGCCGAAAGTTTGAGCCATACGTTTGGGCCACTTGTGAAATTTCGCAGCGCGCATAAGTTGTTCGCGGTTGTCGTGTTGGCCTTCTCCGCAACGTCGTTCGCTGCTTTCCCGCCGCAATCGCCGGAGCAAAACGCAGCGCCTCCCCTTGCGAACTTCACCGATGTGGCACAGTCGGCCGGACTCACGATGCAGAATGTTTTCGGCGGCGTAGCCACAAAAAAATACATCATCGAGACTACCGGCACCGGCGTGGCTATCTTCGATTACGACAATGATGGATGGCCGGACATTTTTCTGGTGAATGGCACCACTCTGGACGGGACGACGGGCAGCGGCGCGCCCACCAATCACCTCTATCACAACAATCACGATGGAACTTTTACGGACGTCACCGAGCAAGCGGGCTTGGCTGGCGTTTCCGGCTGGGGACAGGGCGTCTGTGTGGGGGATTACGACAACGACGGCTGGGAAGATCTTTACGTCACCTACTACGGAAAAAATCACTTGTACCACAACGATCACGGGAAATTTACCGACGTCAGCGATAAGGCCGGCGTTGCCGGATCGGGACGCGATTGGGGCACCGGCTGCGCTTTCGTGGATTTCAACCGCGATGGGAAGCTCGATCTGATGGTTGCGAATTATGTGGACCTGGATCTTTCGAAGACGCCCGCGCCTGGTGATGGCACTTTCTGCGTTTGGAAAGGAGTGCCGGTAATGTGCGGCCCGCGGGGCTTGCCGGGGGCGAAAAATATTCTTTATGAAAATCTGGGCGACGGCACTTTTCAGAACGTGACGAAAAAAGCGCACATCGATCAAACCAACGGCAAGTACGCATTCAGCGTGGCAACTCTCGATTACGACGATGACGGCTGGCCGGACATCTATGTCGCCTGCGATAGCACCCCCAGTATCCTCTATCACAACAATCGCGATGGCACTTTCACGGATGTCGCGGTGATGGCAGGCGTGGCCTTCAATGAAGACGGCCGCGAACAGGCCGGCATGGGCGCCACGGTGGCGGATTACAACGGAGACGGCCGGCTCGATATTTTCAAGACGAATTTTTCGGACGACACTCCGACGCTGTACCGCAACGACGGGAACGGAACATTTACGGACGTAACCTACGCCGCCGGACTCGGGAAGCATCTCGACTATCTGGGCTGGGGTACCATGTTTTTCGACTTCGACAATGATGGCTGGCCAGATTTGATTCTCGTGAACGGCCACGTTTATCCGGAAGTCGATAAATTTGGATTGGGCAGCAGCTACCGAGAGCCGCGCTTGCTCTATCACAACGAAGGCGACGGAAAATTTCGCGAGATTTCCGCGTCCGCTGGGCCTGGGATTACCACTCCGTCCGCTTCGCGCGGCCTGGCCGTCGGCGATCTGTGGAACGACGGCCGGATTTCTGTGGTCGTGAGCAACATGAATGCGCCGCCAAGCCTGCTGGTGAATTCGATTCGATCTCCGAATCATTGGGTGACATTCCGCGCGATCGGCACGCGTTCCAATCGCGATGGCATCGGCGCGCGAATCAGTGTAAAGGCCGGTAAGCGGACGCTGGTGGATGAAGTTCGCAGCGGATCGAGCTACATTTCGCAGAATGATCTGCGGGTGCACTTCGGATTGGGAGCCGTGACGTCTGCAGAGGACGTTCGCGTGCGATGGCCGAGCGGCCTTGAAGAAAATTTCGGAACTATGAGTGCTGACGCGATTCACGAGCTGCGCGAAGGGAGCGGAAAGCCAGTCGCGGCTGCATCGAAGAAGGCCGCCAATTAGGACGCACGCGGAATGCAAACGAAGCGAGAAAAATAGGCTGCGTTTTCTCAGCCGTTACACGGGCGGGCGCAGCAAGCGGCGCCCCTACGAGAGAAAACCGGAAGTCAATAGATCGCGCTCGCGCCGCGCTTTCTACTTTTCCGGTTCGTCAACCCGCAGGATTTGATTTGCCGCTACATTTGTTAGCGACTGGCGAATTCCACTCGGCCAGTGGATTTCAATCTTGTTCACCGTGCTGCTCGCACCCAACCCAAAGTGAACTCGTTTATCGCTTGAGGATAAGTAGCTGCTAGCCGTCGTCACCGTTTCAAATTGCGTCTTGGCTTGCGCTCCGGTGCCGGTCTGAATGCTGACTTCCGCGCCGATCGCATCGCGATTGCTTTTATGACCAACGAGTTGCAGTGTGAGCCAGTGATTTCCGTTCGCCGCCACATTGCGCAGAACATGGGCCGAGCCGTCGTTCGTTGTCACCACCGCGTCAACGCGCCCGTCGTTGTCGATGTCTCCGATCGCAAGCCCTCGCCCGACCCAGGGCTTGTGAAAGACGTCGCCGGATTGCGCGCTGATGTCCTCGAACCCTTGTCCCGTATTCCGCGCCAGCAGCATGGGCTCGCGGTAACGCACGTTCGGCGACGTAAGCTCGATCGTGTCCAGATCGTGTCCCTGCGCGATCAACAGATCTTTCCATCCATCGTTATCGAAATCGAAGAAACGCAGGCCCCAACCAGAATGATTCATGGTCATGCGCCCAATTCCGGAAGGAAATGATTCATAGTTGAATGTGCCATCCCCATTGTTGCGGTACAGGGCATAAACCTGGCTCGCCAGATCCGCTACGATCAGGTCCGGGAGTCCATCATTGTTGTAATCCGCGAAATCAACGCCCATCCCCGCGTAGGAATGTCCCTCGGCATCCAGCGCAACACCCGCGGGCAGCGCGACCTCTTTGAACTTTCCGCCGCCCTCGTTGTGATACAGAAATTCATTCATGGAATCATTGGCAATGAAAAGATCGATCCGTCCATCGCGATCGTAATCCGCGATTGCGATGCCAAGCCCCTTGCCCGGTTCGGCGAGGCCCAACTTTTGCGCGACCTCGGTGAAGTGCCCGTTGCCGTCATTGTGATAGACCAGCGGAGAAATAGGGCGAAACGAATCCGGATGGCAATAAGCGCGGTATCCTTCTTTATGTTCGCCGCACCAGATATCGTCGAAATCCCAGTCCATGTAGCGCAGAACCACCAGGTCAAGAAGCCCGTCGTTATCAAGATCCACCCAAGCGGCGCTCGTTGACCAGCCGCTGCCTGCCACCCCGGCTTTTGCAGTCACGTCGGTGAAAGTTCCGTCTCCATTGTTGTGATAAAGCTTGTTGCCGCCAAACGCGGTGACGTATAAATCTTCGTAGCCATCATTATCATAATCACCGACGGCGACGCCCATGCCGTACCCGCTGCCTTGCAGCCCGGCTTTCTCCGTGACGTCTTCGAATGTGCCATCGGGACGCTGATGAAAAAGCCGGTTCCATTCCCGGGGACTCGACTTCTGAGGAATCGAACCTTTCGGCGTCGGGTCGGAGAGTTGCGCACCGTTCACGAGAAAAATATCCAGGCGCCCGTCATTGTCATAATCGAAGAGGGCCACTCCCGATCCCATGGTCTCGATCAGGTATTTTCTCGAGGTGTGCGAGGCCACATAGTCGAATTTGACGCCCGCCGCGGACGTTACGTCTTCAAAAGCAGCGGATGTTTTCGGAATCGCCGCTTCGCCGCTCTTGCCGCGGTCTTGATGTCGCCAAGGCCACGAGGCGAAACTGGCGCCAGCGTCCGACGCGTTCGATGAATTCCGTTGACGCGCGCGCGGGGCGGCTGAAAGCGCCAGTGCGCTCAGCAAAACCACCGCCGCGGCGAATCGTCTCAGTCCTTGCAAGCCATCTCTCTATGCACCCCGCGGATGGATGACCGCTAACCCCAGTAGCTTCTCGAAGTGATCAAAGTCTCGATCTCGGTGTAAGAGTGAGTGCCCGTGTCTCAGGCAGAATGTGGCGATCAGACAGTCGATCGTTTTGCGGACGGTGTGCCCTCGCTGGCGAAGACCCCTGAAATTTCTTGCCGCGGCGACAGCCAGTTCCTCGCCGCCAGTTTCAAAGATTTCGAACTGGCGAAGTTCGCGCAAGACGCGTTTTGACGCCTGCTCATCTCTCAGCCCTTGGAGAATCTCGCAGAGTATCAAGTCCGTCAGGCCGAACCGTTGCCGGCCGAGTTCGCGATCGAAGTAGTCGGTCTCGCTGTTTTCCAGGCCGCGCAGGTAGTCGATCCAGACCGTCGTATCCACGATTACCATCGGCAGCTACTTTTGAAACCGCCCCAGACGAGATTTGTGGAGATTTCCATCCCAGCGGATTCTGCCCCGCAGGCAGCGAATCGAGGCCTGCGCGCGAGTCTGGATGAGCAGCCGCAATCCTGCCTCGACGGTAGCTCGCTTGGTCCGCGACCTGCTGCTCCGCATTGCCCGGCGCATCAGACGGTCGTCAATTTCGATATTCGTTCGCACATTTTCTCCGCTACTATGTGTAAGAATATCATTTTTGTGTGTATGGTTCAACGTTTGCAGGAAATCGACGATTGCTTTCTCAGGCTGAGAGGAACTCTTTGACGAGGACTGCGGTTTCGTCAGGATTTTCTTCCGGGAAGAAGTGGCCGCCCTTCATTGCCTGCCCCTGTGCGTGCGGAGCCCATTGCCGCCAAATGCCGAGCGGACCAGGAAGTCGCGTCGCTCATAAAGTCCTCTCCTCACTGCTCTGATTTCGAGCGCGGGTATGCATGACCCTCAAAACTTCTCGAGCTTCGCCAAGCCGAATACGACGTGAAATCGCACACAATAAATGACCACGGCGTCGTATCTGCTCAGGTCTGCCGAATCAGGTAAATCGTAGTTTTGATCCCCCTGATTCCCTTTCATCGGGCCCAGTTCAATGCTGGCCAGCTCGCCTTTAACAAATTCCTGCTTGAGGTTTTCGTCACTGCTTGGAACCAGCACTACATGAACGTCCGGACCATTCGACGTCGTGAAATCCGTCAAGCGCAGGTTGCGCTTGCCGTCAGGGGTTTGATAAATCGAAGCGCGCCCGCTCGTCGGATGCGCCCTGCTGGCCAGTACCCCTGTGTAGAGAGGTTGAAGATCGGCGCTGGTGCCAGCCGGCGGGGGCTCATTGACCTTCACATTGACCCACAGCTTTTCTGGACGAAAAGCCCACCAGGCGGCGACAAGCACCGCCATTCCAATGCCTGCCAGGATCCACTTCTTGCCTGAAAGCCAGGAACTCACGCTGTCGCTCATAATTCACTCCTCTCGGGCGCTGGAACTGCGCGCGCCCAAGCCGCCGATTCCAAGTGCGATCAACTTCTCGGAGTCAGAACTTCGCCAGCGGCGCTGCGCCGAAGTTCGCGTTAAAGCGTTCGCAATCGATCGAAACCGTTTGGAGTTTAGCGAGGTCTGCACCCGCCGGGATCTGATAGTTCTGGTCGCCTTCATTCCCTTTAAGTTTTCCCAACTCCACTCGCTCGGTGTCGCTCTTCGCGAACTTGGCATCGTCAGCCGCGTCCTTTGCCGCGACCAAAACCACGTGCACATCGGGCCCGTTCGAGGTCTTGAAATTCGTCAGACGAAGGACCAGTTTTCCATCGGCCTGCTGATAAACGGTGGCGCGGCCTGAAGTCTGATGGACTTTGCAGTGGAAGGTGCCCGTCGCGACGGTCTTGGCTTTGTTATCGTGCTTCATGTTGTCCTGCGCCACCGCCGCGGGCTGCGAACCGCAAGCGAGCGTGAGCAAAACAAACGCCAGTGCAAATTTGATCTTCGGGAGCATCGCAGTTTCTCCGTTGTTCCTTGCCCCGTCTTGAGTACCCGCACGCACTCTGATGTTTCAGGGCAGATGCATTGCCAAAGAAGCAAAGTTCACGCGAGCAAAGAGAATTCATTGCAAATCATTCTGGCGTTTGAAGTTTGTGGGCAGGGAAGCCAGCGCATCTCCGACTGTGCGCGACAAATCTCTGACGGATGTTCGCCGCTGACGGATTTCCGCCGGATCCACTGTCACTGGTGGGCAGTGTGCTGCGACGGCTGGGAAACTTAGTCGTCGCTAGCTGCGGCGCCGAAGCTGCGCTTGTGTGGGATTGCGGCAGGCCGGCGAATGCGAAGCTTCTTCATCCTGTAGGCCAGCGACGTTCGTTTCATCCCCAGGCGCGCGGCCGCGCCACTCTGTCCGCCAATTACCCAGTTGCTCGCTTCCAGCGCGCGAAGGATATGATCCCGCTCGACCTCGGCGAGACCATTGATAGGGACGTCGGACACTTTGTGAGTTTGCAGCGGCTCCAGCTCGGAAGTTGGCGCGCGTAGTATCGATTGCGGCGAGAGAATCACGGCGCGTTCGATAAAGTTCTGCAATTCGCGGATGTTTCCGGGCCATGGGTATCGCGCCAAGGCGTCCATCGTGTCTTCCGGGATTGCGTCAATTCGTTTGTTCATGCGTTGCGCGTAGAGTGCGGTGAAATGCCGCACCAATCTCGGAATATCCTCTGTGCGTTGCCGTAGCGCCGGGACCTGGATCGGAAATACTTTCAGGCGATAATAAAGGTCGTCGCGAAAGGTCCCTTGTTTCACCATCGCGGGCAAATCCCGATGCGTGGCGGCGATCAGCCGGACGTCAACCTTATGCGTCCGGTTGCTGCCGAGCCTCTCGAATTCCTGCTCCTGCAAGACGCGCAGCAGTTTGGCCTGAAGTTCCAGAGGTATATCGCCCACCTCGTCCAGAAACAGCGTGCCTTTGTCGGCCAGCTCAAACCGTCCCGTTTTTTGGGCGATGGCGCCAGTAAATGCGCCTTTTTCGTGGCCGAACAGCTCACTCTCGAGAAGTCCGAGCGGAATCGCCGCGCAATTCAGTTTCACGAAGGCCTTCTCGCTGCGGCTGCCCAGCTTATGTATGGCCCGCGCAACAAGTTCTTTGCCGGTTCCCGTCTCTCCCAGGATCAATACGCTGGAATCCGTCGGGGCCACTACAGAGACCAGGCTCAACGCAGTCTTCAATGCGGGGCTCTCTCCCACGATTTCCCCAAATTCGGCGCGGATTTCCTCCTCGAGGTAAAGTCTCTGTTTCGTTTCTTTATCGCGATCCTTGGTCGCCTTTTCGTATTCCAATGTGTTTTCAACGGCAATCGCTACCTGACCGGCCACCTGCTCGAGCAAGACAACATCGTCATTCTCAAAAGCATTGTCGGAACGCCGGCAGAGCATTAGTACGCCGACCACCCGATCTCGCCCTACGAGCGGAAGATAACACCCCGTCTTGAGGCCTTCCTTGACCACGCTCTCGTAAAGAAGCCGGCCGTCAGGATTCCCATAAGTTTCAGGATCCTCAAGGGCCTGTTCGAAGCTATCGATCCGGATGCTCTTGGCCTTCCGCATTACCTGGCCTGAGATCGAACCATTCATCGGCACCAACGATCCCTCGCGGAAAGGTCCTCGCGCGTCGGGATTGTGCAAGATATTGACGCGTAACGCGTCGCTCTCGGAATCGTATAGCAGCAACGCGGACACGTCACATTGCATGAACCTGAACAGATTCGTCGAAAGCGCCTCGACCACTTGCCGGAGGTCCAATCTGGAAGTCACGCCGCTGTTGATCTCGAGCAGCAGCTGCAATCGATCGCGTTCACGCCGCAACGCCTGTTCCTTCATGTGCCGCTCAATCGCGATTCCGGTGATGTGGCTGGCATTCTCGATCAACTGCAAGTCCTTGGCGCCAGGGCTCCGTGATTCATGATAATTAATGGAAAACGTGCCCAGGGCTTTCCCTTCGCTGTTGAACAATGGGCGCGACCAAACGGAACGAATCCCATACGGCGACATGCGGTCACGATAATTGTCCCAAATGGGGTCGGTCAGGATGTCGGTCACATACACCGCCTCCCTCCGATAAATCGCCGTGCCGCAGGATCCGCCTTTTGGACCAACAGCCATGCTTCCTACTTGAGCAATAAATCCAGGAACGCCAGGCGCAGCAGCGCAGTAGAGTTCTTTTCCGTCTTCGTCGGGAAGCCAAATGGTGCATGACATCCCTTCGGCTTGCGATTCAACTAACTGGGCAATGTTCGTTAGAACTTCGGGCAGAGGAGAGCCGGCAAAAATCAATTTTTGCAGCTTGAGGACAGACTCAGTCGAAAACAGCCCCGGCTCGCCCTTCGCCGGCGCGAAGACTTCTGCGGTGGACTGTGCTGATTTCTCCATGAATCGTCCTTCCTTGCGCTGTCAGATTCGGCTACTCCATTTTCGGTCCCCATACGGCAGGAACTCGGACGGGCTGGCGAGGAGCTTGACGAACTTCGGGCCGCTTCTGTAGGAAGTCTGCAGTACGTTTTCTGCAGCCGATTTCACATGCGCCAAGCTCAGGCCAGGTCACTACTTTAGGCCGGGACCGACGAAACTGCCAGCCTTTACAGAACCGGTCCAGGTAGTTGCAACGATGGGCGCCGGAACGTACACAATGTTCACGATGTTCGCTCCCAAACTCACAGAGTGCCGCGATTCGCCGTCGGTTTTTGGCCAGGGACCAATGGATTTTACAGCGCAGCGCGTAGCGCTGGTCTAAGGAGTACGAAGGTTGGCGTTCACTCATGCGAACTTGGCAGCGTGGCTGTGAAATGGAAGCGCTGCGTTGACTGCTCTGCAGTCAACTCTAGCCGGTCGAGAGGAACAACTCTTATCTGCTCACAGAGTATGGGCTGTCCGGGGCCACGCGATACTCCGAATACGTTCCTCTGGCTCTGTGCGCGAAAGCCACTATTGAAGATCTTCAGTTTCCTCATGGGTTCGGCTTATCCTACCAACCTGGCGCTATATGGTGTTCGTTTCCTACATCCACGTGCTTTCGGCTGCATTTTTGATGGGATTGGCGGCGGCCGCACCGATGGGTCCCGTCAACATGTTGGCGATCCGCCGCGGCATTATCGGCGGTTGGCGCCATACCCTCGCCTGCGGAATCGGCTCGGCCAGCGGCGATCTGATCCTCTTCTCTCTGGTCCTGTTCGGGGGTCACTACCTACTGTCGGACCTGTCCAGCCCGACACTACGAACAGTCCTGACGGCCCTTGGCGTACTCATCCTGCTTCCGCTGGGAGCCTACTTCCTGATCCGCGCCGTCAAGGAACCGCTGCGCGCCTACGCCAGCGCTCGCCAAAGCCGCGACGAACGCACTGTCCCGGCACATCTGCTCAGCGAAGCCGCCGACTGTACCGCGCTGACGATCTTGAACCCCTTGACCATAGCTTACTGGGTAGGCGTCACTTCCAACTGGCTTCCCTTCGCCCATAGGGTCTTGGGTTACAGCGCTCCCGGGTGGGGAGTCCTGATGGCCACCGCAGGCCTGACGACTTGGTTCACCGCTCTGATCGTAGCCGTGCGTTTCATCCCCGACCGCATCGGCCCGAACTTCTTCCGCCTCATCAACGCCATGCTCGGCGTTATCCTCCTTGGCTTCGCTCTGTTTTGTTTGATGGTTCTGTACCGCCATTTCTTGCACTAAAACAGGGTTCCCAACCCTTGTGGTTCGCTAGAATATCATCGGCTGTGGTTTTGTCTGGTAGTCGCCTCAGAGAGCCGTTGGCTTTCTGCCGCCAGAGTCAAAGGACCCAACTGGTCAGTTCAGTCGAAGGTTGAACTGCTTCACTATCGGCACCCCGGGCTTCACCGTGAATCGTCATGATTACGGTCTGGTCTTGCTTGACTTCGATATCGCCGGTTGATATCTAGAGGCCCCGATGAATATTTCCCGGAGAAAATTTTTTTGCCGGATAGCCGCGGGAGTTGCTGCAGGCGCTGCGGCTTCGGACCTGGAAGCACTGGCTCAGGCTGCTCCCGACAGTCGTTCGATCTCAAGCCCTTCCGCAAAGACGATTCGACTCGACATGAACGTGAATCCTTATGGCCCTTCACCGAAAGTTCTGAAAGTGATACGAGAGAATCCGGAGATGGTTAATGAATATCCGGACAGCGAGTACGGGCCGCTGGTGGAACAGATCGCGCGATTCCATAAAGTCAGGCCGGGCCAAGTAACTATCGGTGCGGGCTCGCGCGAGATTTTGCGCATGGCGGTAGGTGCCTATTTGGCCGAAGGTAAACGGTTTGTTCTGGCGTCACCGACATTTGAACCGATGGTAGGTTTCGCCAAACAAACGAAAGCCGAGGTCGCGGCAGTTCCACTGAACAAGCGTTTCGCACATGACCTCGATGCGATGCTCCATCAAACGACGGCTCCAGCCGCGTTGGTCTATATTTGCAATCCGAACAACCCGACTGGGAGCTTAACGCCGAGGAAGGATCTCGAAACTTTTTTGGAAAGGTTACCTCCGAATGTGATGGTCCTCATCGACGAGGCCTATCATGAATATGTTGGCCCAAGTTCGGACTACGCGTCGTTCATCGATCACCCGGTTGACGATAAGCGAGTGATCGTCGTGCGGACATTCTCCAAGATTTATGGTCTGGCTGGGCTGCGCTTGGGATACGCCGTGAGTTCAGAAGAAGTTTCTTTAAAGCTATCGTTCCTCCGGTTGGAAAGAGGGGTCAACATACTTGCCGTGCTCGCCGCGGCTGCGGCACTGGATGATCCCGACTATGTTCGACTTAGCTTTAAGAAAAATACAGATTCTCGACAGGAGTTTTATAACCAAACCAATGTGCGCATGCTGCGGCAGGTTGACTCGCTGACGAACTTCGTTTTCATGAAGACGGGGCTTCCTTCTTCTCAAGTGATTGAACACTTCAGGCGAAATAACATTACTCTCGGGCCGCCGGTCCCTCAAATGGACAGATATGTTCGCGTGACCATTCGTACTGGTGAAGACATGCGCGAATTTTGGCGCGTCTGGGATCTGCTAGCCGGTGGTTCTCACAATATGGCTTCGAATCAATCGCGTAGGAATCCGACGGGGCGACACCGCGGAGGAAGCGTCTCACTATAGGCTGCATTATCAGCGAGTTTTCCAGGAAAAGAAGACAAGTCCGACGATGCTCTCAAAGGTTGCATAACTTTTCCCGACTATTGCTTGAGGGTGCGCAATCGCGCTCCTTTTTCCACAGGCAAAGTATTTACAATCGTCTACAAAAATAGAACGATGTCGCTCCATGGAATCATGACTGCCTGTTTATTCGAGGTTGGTTATGCATGACAGGAGACGTATGCCCACTCCCCGTCCAGCGTTTGGGAATTACTCGTTGCTGATTCGTAGGCTTCGGTGTGCGGCCGGCACCTTCGTCCTCATCCTCCTAGTGACACTTGGTTTTCAATCCTCAGCCGAAGCTCAGGCAAACGTCCAGGGTCAGTGGAATACGCTCTCGACACAAATGCCTATTAACCCGGTGCATGTGGCATTGATGCACACCGGAAAAGTCTTAATCGTGTCTGGATCTGGAAACCTTCCGTCCGACACGAGTTATATGGCGGCTGTATGGGATCCGGCGACAGATACCGTGACGACTCAACCGCTGCAATGGGACATGTTCTGCAATGGGATGATCGTTCTACCCGATGGCCGTCCCTTCGTTATGGGCGGAACGCTGCAATACGATCCTTTCCTTGGTCAGCCCCTGACGTCGGCCTTCGATCCAGCTACAGGCAATTTCGTGGACCTTCAATCGATGGCAAACGGCCGCTGGTATCCGACCGCGACTGTTCTCAGTGACGGTAGCGTGATGGTTTTCTCCGGATTTAACGAGAGCAGCACTACCAATCAGACGGTGGAAATTTATAAAGTAAGTTCCGGCTGGAGCCAACCGTATGAAGCGCCTTTTACGCCACCGCTCTATCCTCGTATGCACTTGCTCCCGAACGGAACAGTTTTCAACTCCGGGCCCCAAACGAGTTCGGCAATATTCAACCCTGCGACGCAAACTTGGACGGTTGGTGTGGCCAATACGAATTACAGCGGCACGAGGACTTACGGTACCTCCGTTCTACTTCCACTAACTCCAGCGAACAACTACGATCCACGCGTGATCATTATGGGCGGTGGGAACCCAGCTACCGCTACGACCGAAATCATTGATATGGGCGCAAGCAGCCCCGCCTGGGTGTACGGCCCCTCCATGTCTGAGGCCCGCATCGAAATGGACGCTGTCATGCTCCCGAATGGAAAGGTATTGGCCGTTAACGGCTCGGTGAACGATGAGGATTCGACGACGGCGAGCTTGAACGCGGATCTCTATGACCCGGCCTCGAACACATTCAGTTCCGCTGGTGCGAATGCGTATGCTCGTCTTTATCACTCCGGCGCATTGCTGTTACCCGATGCAACTGTTTTGGTGCTGGGTGGCAATCCCGAACGCGGTACCTACGAACCACACATGGAGATATATTCTCCCGCGTACCTCTTTACGTCTGGTGGGGGACTCGCCACGCGCCCGACGATTACGAGCGTAACACCCGGCGTGTTGGGCTATGGCAGTAGCTTTCAGATTCAAACCCCGAACGCAGCCAGCATATCCTCTGCGGTATTGGTAAGGGCCGGTTCACCAACCCATGCATTCGACATGGATCAGCGCTTGGTGGGCTTGAACTTCACGGTTGGAAGCGGTGTACTGAATGCCACGGCGCCCCCAAACGGAAGCATCGCCCCTCCAGGTTATTATCTGTTGTTTATTTTGAATTCTGCCGGCGTCCCTTCCATTGCTCAATTTGTACAGCTATCGCTTACACCCACAGATCAACCTCCAACGGGAACGATAACCAGCCCTTCCAATAATGTTGCAATTAATCCTGGTCAATCTGTCAGTTTTGCGGGAACTGGAACGAGTTCGAGTAACAGTATCGCTTCCTACTCGTGGGTATTCCCGGGTGGGAGCCCTGCCTCTAGTTCTCTTGCCAACCCGGGGGCAGTTACGTTTTCAACTGTGGGGACCTACACCGTATCCTTGACCGTAACCGACAGCCTTGGCTCGACAGACCCCAGTCCGCCCACCCGGACGATTACCGTAACGGGAGCGCCGGCGATTACCAGCGCGAATAACGCCACTTTTACGGTGGGTACCGCGGGAAACTTCACCGTAACTACGACCGGTTCCCCAACTCCGGCCCTGAGTGAGTCGGGGTCATTGCCCAGCGCCGTGACCTTCACAGACAACGGCAACGGATCCGCCACAATAGCCGGGACACCTGCGAGTGGTACCGCGGGCACTTACCCAATCACGATCACCGCCAGCAACGGCGTGGGCTCCGCCGCCACTCAGTCCTTCACGCTGACAGTCGCTGCCGTCGGCGGTGGCGGTATCACGCTAGTGCAGCACGCGAGCGTCGATGGCGGGATCGCAGCCGAATCTTCTGCGTCTCTGGCTTTCCCCTCGAATAATACTCTGGGCAACTGGATTGGTGTGGGCATCCGCGTTGGGCAGGCCAACGAGACGATTACCGTCAAGGATTCCAAAGGCAACACCTACCACAACGCGGCGCAAATCAACCAGACCGGGGACGGCGACACACTGGCAATTTTCTACGCCGAGAACATCGCGGCAGGAGCAAACACCGTCACAGTCTCCGTTTCAAGTGCCGATACGCTCCGCTTTGCGATACTGGAATTCTCCGGAGTGGCTCCCTCGGGATCGATTGACCAGGCGACTGCGAATCAAGGCAGCAACGCCAGCCCGAACAGCGGCAGTATAACTGAGACCGCGAATGGAGACTTATTGTTAGGCGCCATTCTGACGGCCGACGAAGAGACTGTTACAGCCGGGAGCGGATTCCAGATCGTCGAAAGCGTGCCGGCAGCACCAAACACCAAGTTGATCGTGGAATACCAGATTCAGGCATTGTCTGGTTCGAGTTCGTCGAGCGCAACGTTGAGCTCGGCGGACCCATGGGCTGCAGCCATCGCCGCATTCAAAGCAGGAAGTGGTGGCACAAGTGCGCCCACGATTACGAGCGCGAATAGCACCAACTTTGCTGTGAACGCAGCCGGTAGCTTCACTGTAACTACGACTGGTTCCCCAACTCCCGCCCTGAGTGAGTCCGGGTCATTGCCCAGCCCCGTGACTTTCAAAGACAACGGCAACGGCACCGCAACCATATCCGGGACACCCGCGAGTGGTACCGTCGGCACTTACCCAATTACGATTACCGCCAGCAACGGCGTGGGCACCGCCGCCACTCAAACTTTCACCTTCACTGTGAATCAAGCACCGGCGATTACCAGCGCGAACAACACAACCTTTACTGTGGGCTCAGCAGGTACATTCACAGTGACCGCGACTGGAACACCAGTTCCCGCCCTGAGTGAGTCGGGATCACTACCCAGCCCGGTGACCTTCAAAGATAACGGCAACGGCACTGCGACAATCGCCGGGACACCCGCGACTGGTAGCGCGGGCTCTTACTCAATCACGATTACCGCCAACAACGGCGTCGGCTCTCCCGCCACTCAGACTTTCACCCTCACTGTGGATCAAGCACCGGCGATCACCAGTGCGAACAACACATCCTTCTCCGTGGGAGCAGCTGACAGCTTCACCGTTACCACGACTGGTTCCCCAACTTCCGCCCTGAGCGAATCGGGGTCGTTACCCAGTCCGGTGACCTTCAAAGACAACGGCAACGGCACCGCCACAATAGCCGGGACACCCGCGACCGGCACCGCGGGCACCTACCCAATTACGATTACCGCCAACAACGGTGTGGGCACCGCTGCGACTCAGAATTTCACCCTGACGGTTGCCTCGGGAGGGACGGCACCTAAAATCACCAGCGCCAATAACACCACTTTTACGGTGGGTACCGCAGGAACCTTCACCGTAACTACGACTGGTTCCCCAGCTCCCGCCCTGAGTGAGTCCGGGTCATTGCCCAGCCCCGTGACTTTCAAAGACAACGGCAACGGCACTGCGACAATAGCCGGGACACCCGCGACTGGTACCGCGGGCACTTACCCAATTACGATCACCGCCAGTAACGGCGTGGGCACTCCCGCCACTCAATCTTTCACCCTCACTGTGGATCAAGCACCGGCGATCACCAGTGCGAACACCACAACCTTCACTGTGGGCTCAGCGGGTACATTCACGGTGACCGCGACTGGAACGCCAGTTCCCGCCCTGAGTGAGTCGGGATCATTACCCAGCCCGGTGACCTTCAAAGATAATGGCAACGGCACTGCGACAATAGCCGGGACACCCGCGAGTGGTACCGCGGGCACTTACCCAATTACGATCACCGCCAACAACGGCGTGGGCACGGCCGCCACCCAGTCCTTCACGCTGACAGTCACTGCCGGCAGCGGTGGCGGTATCAAGCTGGTGCAGCATGCGAGTGTCGATGGAGGGACCACGGCCAAATCTTCTGCGTCTCTGGCCTTCCCTGCAAATAATACGCTGGGCAACTGGATTGGTGTGGGCATCCGCGTGGGGCAGGCCAACGATACGATTACCGTCAAGGATTCCAAAGGCAACACCTACCACAACGCGACGCAAATCAACCAGGCCGGGGACGGCGACACACTGGCAATTTTCTACGCCGAGAACATCGCGGCAGGAGCAAACACCGTCACGGTCTCGGTTTCAAGTGCCGATACGCTCCGCTTTGCGATACTGGAATTCTCCGGAGTGGCTCCCTCGGGATCGATTGACCAAGCGATTGCGAGTCAAGGCAGCAACGCCAGCCCCAACAGCGGCAGCATAACTACCACCGCGAATGGAGACTTATTGTTAGGCGCTATTCTGACCGCCGACGGGGAGACTTTTACAGCCGGGAGTGGATTCCAGATCGTCGAAAGTGTACCGGCAAAACCAAACACCAAGTTGATGATCGAATACCAGGTTCAGGCATCGTCTGGCTCGACTTCCTCGAGCGCAAAGTTGAGTTCAGCCGACCCCTGGGCGGCTGGCATCGCAGCCTTCAAGCCTTGACCATAAGTTGAGTTCGGACGCACAACTTTTAATTCCACTATAGGCTTGCGTTACCGCTGCGCACGGAATGTTGCGCGCCGTAAGCCCAGGATGGTGTCTCAGTGACGATGATGACTGTTACGAGAACCGTGGTGCGGGTGGCGGCATTGTTGGGTTTTTCCGCTGCGTGCGCAGTGGCCGCCGGTAGCGGAAACCCGGAAGTGAGAGTGCGGGTGCAGGACCCTAAGGGCGGCATGATCTCGAAGGCCTTCGTAGTGATCCATCATGAATGGGATGCGCGTGCAAATGAGGGCGTCGACGAACATCAGCGCGATGAGCTGATGCGCGTTCCATTTGACGGCACCTCCGACTTCGTCATCACCGTGAAGCCGGGCTTTTATGATGTCTACGTTTCAAGCTTCGGTTACGACCCGAAATGCATGAAGGTGCATCTACAATACGGCGCGGATCGAGCGCTCGTATTCCAACTCGTGGAAAACAGATGGATCTACACGCCCATGGTCGAGTAGTTTCGTCCCGTGCGATCCGTCGCTTCACGGCGGGCGGTCGTGCCGAAGAATGCCAGTGGCGAAAGGTTCGACCGAGGCGCAAGTGATAAAGTGTCCCCCTACATCCCTGTTCAACGCCCGATAAGTCGTACCAGCTGAACCGGTCGATGCAACACCTTCCAATGAGTCGATCCGAAAGTACTTCCTCTACTGAACCAATCTATGAGGCCGTATTCAATCAGAACATAAACAGGGCAGCGTTCCGTTCGCATCTGCGCCCCACAATGAATTTAGCTTGGTAAGGCTTCCGCACGTGCAGTTTGAGCTGGTGTTGCGTCGATCCATTGAGACCGCCCGCATCTTAGAAACTCGACGTCCACTTGTCCGATTGATGCCATAACGACGCCGGCCTCGCGACGGCCCGAGTAAACTGTTCAGTGTTTGCCGTAACAGTGGGACTCACGAAGAAATTGCCGAGATTGCCGGCGCATCTCGCGAAAAAGTCACGCGCGTCTTTGGCGACTTCAAGCGCAGGGTGGATGGGTCCGTTACGCCTGGCTGATGCAGCAGGCCGGCGCGGACGCCATCGAGCTGAACCTCTATGGCCTCGTCACCGACCAAGCGCTCAGCAGTTCACAAGTGGAGCAAGATTATTGCGAACTCGTGAGCCACGTGAAGGCGAGCGTCACGATTCCGGTCGCAGTGAAGCTCTCCCAGTTCTTTACGGCGATCCCCTATGTTGCGCAACGATCGGTTGAAGCCGGTGCGGGCGCGCTTGTCTTGTTCAATCGGTTTTACCAGCCGGAATTCGATTTGGAATCCTTGGAGGTTGTGCCAAAGCTAACTCTGAGCAGTTCGCAGGAATTGTTGCTGCGCCTCCACTGGGTGGCGCTTCTCTATGGCCGACTCAAGGCCAATCTGGCCCTCACTGGCGGAGTGCACACTGCCGAGGACGTGCTGAAGGCGATCATGGCCGGCGCAAATGTCGCGATGATGACTTCGGCGCTGCTGCGGCACGGAATCGAGCATGCAGAACTTGTGCTGGGACAGCTCACGCGTTGGATGGAGGAGCACGAGTACGAGTCCATCCGCCAAATGCACGGCAGCATGAGCTACCTGTCTACGTCCCGCCGGGACGTTTTCGAGCGGGTCAATTACATGAAGGTGTTGAGCTCTTATTCATTGCGGTGACGAGGTTCCACACGGAGGTCCTCGAAAATGACCCAGGC
This sequence comes from uncultured Acidobacteriota bacterium, assembly GCA_963831955.1. Taxonomy (GTDB): domain Bacteria; phylum Acidobacteriota; class Terriglobia; order Acidiferrales; family UBA7541; genus Palsa-147. The sequence continues at coordinate 1,254,413 of CAWHSG010000001.1, forward strand.
CTTTCGCAATCTGCTCGTAATCTGTACGGCGCTGGTTCCCATACTCAGCTTCGCCGGAGCCCACGACCAGCGAATCAAGAAAATCCAGGTCCAACCTTCCCTCCCTGATTCCGGCGCGCAGATGTTCAAGGAGTATTGCGCCGCCTGACACGGACCCGGCGGTAAGGGCGATGGCCCCGCGGCTACTGCCCTCAAGGTGCCACCGCCTGACCTGACCACGTTGGCCACTGAGAATACCTTCGAGATATTGGGGCTCCACCCACGGGGCAACGCGTTGACTTTGGGTTAAAGCGCGGAATAGAATTCGCGGCAATGAACGATTCTGCTCCACTCGCCGGACGAACGATTTCCCACTTCCGCATCATCGAGAAGTTGGGCGGCGGAGGGATGGGCGTAGTCTTCAAAGCCGAAGACGTCAATCTCGACCGGCCCGTCGCGCTGAAATTCCTTCCGGGAGAAGTCGCAAAGGATCCTACGGCGCTGGAACGATTCCGCCGTGAAGCACGCGCAGCCTCCGCGTTGAACCATCCGAATATTTGCACCATTTATGAGATAAGCGAGGACGCCGGGCGGCTGTTCATCGCCATGGAATATCTTGCCGGCCAAACGCTGAAACACCGCTTGGCCAGCAGGCGCATGCCCACGGAGGAAATGCTCGATCTCGCCATTCAGATTGCCGACGCCCTGGGCGCCGCGCACGAGAGGGGCATCATCCACCGCGACATCAAGCCGGCGAATCTCTTTGTCACACAGCGCATGCAGGCGAAAATTCTCGATTTCGGTCTCGCCAAGACCACGCCACCCGGTTCTTCCAAGTCTGTCTTGATGACCCAAGATACCGCGCCGTTGCTGTCCGACGAACATCTTACCAGCCCTGGCTCGACGCTCGGCACGATTGCTTACATGTCGCCGGAGCAGGCCCGCGGGCGAGAACTGGACGCGCGAACAGATCTCTTCTCGTACGGCGCCGTGCTCTACGAAATGGCCACGGGCCAGCCGGCATTCGCCGGCAGTAGCGCAGCCGAGATTTTCGACGCCATTCTGAACCATTCGCCCGTCCCGGCAAGATCCGTGAACTCTAAGTTGCCCTCGGTGCTCGCCGAAATCATCGACCGGTTGCTCGAGAAAGACCCAGCTGCGCGCTACCAAGACGCCGGAAAGGTGTGCGCCGACTTGCAACAACTGAAACGCGAACTCGGTTCGGGGCGGACTGCTCCCGCGGCCGCCGCATTGGCCCCGGCGCAAAAATCGGTTGCCGTGTTGTACTTCGAAAATGCGAGCGCGGCGAAGGATGATGAGTATTTCCGCGACGGAATGACCGAAGACATCATCACCGAGCTCTCCAAGATCAACGGTCTTCAGGTATTCTCGCGCTCAGAGGTCATCCCGTTTCGCGACAAAGGCGCGGGCGCGCCCCAGGTAGGCCAACAATTGAACGCCGCGTACGTGCTCGAAGGCAGTATTCGGCGCGCAGGGAACCGGCTGCGTATCACCGCGCAACTGGTGGACACCCGTACGCGGCATTCGGTGTGGGCAGAACGCTATGACCGTCAGATCGAAGATGTATTCGCCATTCAGGACGAAATCGCGCAAAGCATCGCCGCGGCTCTAAAAGTGAAGTTGACCGAAACGGAGAGGCAAGCGATTGCTAAGGCGCCCACCGCGGACGTCAAGGCGTACGACTACTATTTGCGCGGGCGGCAATTCTTCTACCAGTTTCGCCGGCGGGGCTATGACTTCGCCCGGCAGATGTTCACGCGAGCCATCGAGATCGATCCCGGATACGCGCAGGCGTATGCCGGCGTAGCGGACTGTTACTCATATCTGTACATGTATTGGGATGCCACCAAGACAAATATCGAAGCCGCCGAGGATGCTAGCCGGAAAGCGCTCGTGCTCGATCCTGGCCTCGCAGAGGCACATGTCGCGCGCGGACTTGCAATCTCTTTGAGCAAACGATACGACGAGGCGGAAACAGAATTCGAGACGGCGATTCGCCTTGATGCGAAACTCTTTGAAGCCTACTACTTCTACGCTCGGGCCTGCTTTCAACAAGGAAAGCTCGCGAAAGCGGGAGAATTGTTCCAGATGGCCTCGGAAGTGAAGCCCGAGGATTACCAAACTCCTAGCATGTTAGCGCTGGTGCTAGAAGGACTACACCGCGTGGCAGAAGCGCAGGCGGCCCATGTGCGCGCGGTGAGGATGGCCGAAAAGCACCTCGAAGTGCATCCGGATGACGCCAGGGCACTCTATCTCGGTGCTTCCAACTTGTGCCAAATCGGCGAGAGGGCGAGAGGTCTGGATTGGGCGAGGCGCGCGCTTGGCATTGATCCAGAGGACTGCGGGATTCTCTACAACGTCGCTTGCGTTTATTCGCTTGTTGGCCAGACAGACGAGGCAATCGATTGTCTGGAGAAGGCGATGACTCATGCCGCATGGTACAAGAGCTGGGCGCAGCACGACCCTGACCTGAACGCCATTCGGGAGCTTCCGCGTTTCAAGGCACTGATGGATCGGCAGACATAAGCCTGGTGGCTTTGAGAGCCTGACGTGCCTCCGAGCGGCCTATCAGGACTACTTCGCGCCGTTGAAAGCCGCCGATTCCGACATCCCCATCGTAAAAGTAGCCAAGACAGAGCACACCAAGCTGCATATGGGCGACGGTTTGCTAGTTAGCTGAACCTCGAGCTGCGCGAGCTTTCGGTGTACCGGAAACGGGCTCATCCGAAAGTTGGGTTAACTCTTTCTCAGCAGCGATCCAGTCTTCTAGCGCGCGACCATCTTCTCCGCCGCGCTCAAGATATATCTCGTATGCTCTCTGCTCGATTTGTTGAATGGTGGGTACTTTGCGTTCGGTCATTTTGTTACCCCCTGCGTAATTGAGACTCAATCAGTCGAAAACCGATGATGTGATTCCTTGCGAAGTTTATCTCTGATCTTGCAAGGAACCGCAGGTGACGGGGTTGCGGGAGATTACTAGTGAGACGTCGTCAGCGTACTCCATTTTAATGTCTAACACAAACTTCCAACGACAAGGCGGTTCAGCCGCGATCTTCGGCTTCGACGAGTATCCATCTGTCGGTAAGGCGAAAAACATGAAGCTTGATGCAGCGGACTTTCGCGGAATAGCGAAATCTACCATCGAAGGCTTTGCTCGGCTGCATTTGGGATCTTATACGCGGACTAACCGGCTCGAACTGCGCGACGCCAAAGTCGCCGAAGCCTGACCAGCATGGCAGAAACTCATTTTCATCGAGTGCCAGGTAAACCGAGACACTGAGTCCTTGAGGGCAGGTTCGTCGAAACTGGCCATTCGAGCACACTTCCTCGCACGAAGCGGCTGCCACGCGGGTCGCGATAGCCTTGATCACCTGCCTCATTGTCTAACGTTATCGCAATTGCGGCCAGGCACCGTGCACGTTCAATCCATTGAATTTCACTGGCGCACGGACTTCGTGGAGGGCAAGAGTACATATGCAAAGATCCAAGCGCTTCATCATTCCCAGCAACGATGCTCTTGCAACAGAAAGTATGCAAACCAAAAAGCGATGCGTTGGCGGTAAGGGTGGCAAGTTCGCTGGCATCGTGGCCCACTGGAAAAATTAGCGAAATCACATTGCCAATGTGAAGATCGAGAGCGCTACAGATCCTATCCAGGAGTTCTGGCAGAGGCGCACAAACTGAAATCGATCGAATGATTTCTTCTTCCGACGTCAGCAAGAACTGGACTCGCTCACTAGAATTTGAGTGCGTCCGGCATTCTTGCGGCGGGTCGCGCCTGTCAGAACTATACTTACCCATTGAATCCTTTCCTTTTTAAGTCGGATATATCGCGAATTGAACTTGGCCGAGCCCGAGAAGCGCGTGGTTGCTTGTCTTTCATTGCATATAAGGCCTTGTCCGCTGCGTGCAGCAAGGTCGCGACAGTGTCAGCATCGGCCGGATAGCTGGCAACTCCTACGCTGACCGAAAGAGTTGGTTTCTCGCCATCTTTCGAAACAAGTTCGCAAATTCGACGTGCCACCAATTTGGCGGCGGCTTGGCCTGTCTCCGGCAGGACCAACGCAAACTCGTCTCCGCCTTGCCGCGCCGCTGTGTCCACTGACCGGCAACTGTCAACGAGGATCTGCGCTAGGCGGCACAGTGCCCTGCTTCCCACCAAGTGCCCGAATCGATCGTTGATCTTTTTCAACCCATCGAGATCCAGTAACACAAGAGAAAATTCTCGCTCCGTTCGCTGCGTCCGATGGACCTCCGCCTGCAACACCTCGAAAAGACGCCCGTAATTCGCTAAGCCCGTCAGCGAATCGCTGAAAGCTTGATGACGCAACCGCTCCTCCAATGCACGTTGTTTCGTGACGTCAAAAGCGATGAGCTCATACCCGTCAAAATGCCGACCTTCACCAAAAACGCCGCGGCCGCTGAGGAGTGCTTTCAGAGTCGTGCCGTTTTTCCGCTTCCACTCGATTTCGACCGGCTCGATTCTCACCTGCTCGGGGGAACAGCCAGGCGACGGTGTTCCGTGACAAAGATCGATGATAATTTCAGGCGCCCAGTCCGCCACTAGCAGTTCCTCTTTGTTCTCGTAGCCAAGCATCGTCAAGAGCGCCTGGTTGACGTCGAGAAGCTTTCCTCGCGCGTCGCATCGGCATATTCCGTAAGCGGGATTGTCCGCCAGTGCTCGATACATCGATTGCGAATGCCGCAGGGCCTTCCCGGCCACTTCCAGCTCTGCGCGCAGCTTCTTTTCGTTCAAGATCCGGCGAACGGCCATGGGCAATTGAGAGATGTGCTCGCGTTCCACCCAGTCGAACGCGCCATGAGGAGCCAGTTTCGTCACCAATTCACTTCCGGCGGCGTTGGTCAGGAAAAGAATGGGGATGTCTTGCACGGTCTGGCGCAGGAACTGCAAAGCTTGTGCTCCTTTCCAATGGAGACTGGGGTACCCGGCGACGACCAGATCGTACGATTTCGAATGAAGCCGTTCCGCACACTGCTCAGGAGTAGTAACGAAATCGGCGCGGACGGCGAATTGCGCTTTCTTGAACTCGCGCAGGCAGCGATCGACCGTCTCTGCATCGTCATGGATGAAGAGGACGCGGAGCGAACGGCGTCTGTGAGAAGGCGCGGTCTCCGGACTGCACCTCGTCAAATCAAACGGTATTTCGTTGTGAGCTACTTTCGGCACCAAGTGTCTACACGAAGACAAAGCCACAGCGTCCATGCAATTGCGCATGAACGGCTAGGCGTTCGGCCCCCCCGCTAAGGAGCATATGCCGGCAAGAAGATGGGGTCTGTACCGTTATGAACACCTGCGAGTCTGCTCGGCGTGGCGAGATTGGTTCAGCATGAAACACAAGACAGCTCCGCTCGAAGCCAGTCGTCCTACTATCGGTGCAAGCAGCCACGCAATCAGGGGCAGCTATTTTTGGCGGGAATCAGCACGTGGCGACGGCGAGGTAGGCGCAAATACGTTGAGTATCGAAACGCTGTGACCGTCGTAATTTGCCGTGTACGCATACTGGCCTGCGACGAATACATGATTCGGACTTCCACCACTGTTCCCGAATCCGCTGGTGGTGTGTGTCTCAACAAGTTCCGGCGAAGCCGGGTTCGCTACGTCCACTACGGCAACCGCCTCAGCATTGTATTCGGTGACATAGGCATAATGGCCGGCGACGAAAATGCCCGCGGGACCGCCTGACACCGGCACACTTCCGACGACGGTTGGAGAATGGGGATTCGATACATCCACAACATATACGTAGTTGCCGCCGAAATTCGTAACGTACGCGTATTTACCGGAAACGAACACGGAATCGGCATCATTCTGGTTCATCACGCCGAAAGTAGTGCTTGCGACGATGCCGGGCGAGAACGGGTTCGCGATTTCCACGACGTAGAGACCGCCGGCCGCCGGCGAAATGTAGGCGTAATGACCGGCGGTATAAATACCGCCCAGATCGTTTTGAATTTTGATAGTCGAATCGACGGTTGTCGACGCGGGATTCGAAACGTCCAATATCTCGAAGGCCGTGCCGTTCAAAATGTAAGCATACTTCCTACCGCCGAGCGTGAAATCTCCACTGACCGCGATATTCCCGTTGCCCAGCGGAGAAGTCGAAACGAGCACCGGGTTAGCCGGGCTCGAGACATCGAGAACCGTAAGTCCGCTGTATCCGAAATCGGTTACATAGGCATAACTTCCGGAAACGTTGATCGCGGTCGGCAAATTACGGAACGGGAAAGTGATCGTAGCGGCGTTTACCGGTGCCGCTGGATTCGAGACGTCGAGCACCGAGATGCTACCGGTAGTGGCGTTAGAAATATTTCCGTCGTAAAAGTTTGCGGTGTAGGCATAGTGACCTTGGACGACAATCCAGTTCGCTGCGGCGTCCGGAGTGGACGCGCCGAGAAATAGGTTCGGAAAAACAGCGACGGTCGAAGCAATGGGCGCCGCCGGCGCGGTAAACGTCCAGCCGCTGTTGCCGCCGCCGTTCGTACTGTGCGCCCCGGCATAGCAGAGCGCTCATGAAGGCGCGGCGCAGGTCGAGTTCGTGAGTTCGAGGTAATCGGCAGCGAGTTCCGTGTTTACTGTCAAATTTCCCGTGACGTTCACGAGGTTACCTGCCGAGTCGTTCGAGACGAGATCGTCCGTCGTGATGCCCGTGAGATTGTACTGCGAGCCGGCATTGGGATTCAGCGTGAGCACGTGGGCGTAGACGCTCCCCGTCGAGCCGCCGAAGGACATCGAGGAGATTTGCGTCAGGACCCCGCCGACCGTGAGCGTGCTCGTCCCAAGGTTGAAAGTAGGATTATGGGTAGCGCCCGTCCAATTAACATTCCAGCACACGCCGTCCGTGTCGAGTGCAACCGTTTGCGAGGCGCCGGAAAACGAGTTCGCATCAAAAAAGCAGCTCGTCTGGGAGTCAGGAAGGCTCGCGCCGCCGAAACCGCCGCTGGTCGTTGACAAGTGAGCGGTGTTTGACCACTGGCCGCTGCCACCGACCCAATACCGGTCACCTGCGGCGAAAGAAAGCTTGGGCAATATAAAAAACGCGATGCCAACAAAACAGCGAGCGATAAAATGAAATCGCTGCCCCATTTGCCGAGTGTAGCATCAAGTGACGGTCACAAACGCCAGCCCTTCATAACATTGATTTTCGGATTGCCGGCACATCGCAACATTCAGCCAGGCGTTCCGCCAGTCGGGGCGATCGTGGACTACGTTGCCTTCATTTGGGCCGAGTTGACCGTCGCAACGTCGGCCATCATCATCATGTGGACTTGGTTGTTGCGGTCGAGGGCTAAGCCGTAGTCTCTGCTTGGGCGGGATCCACTTCTACAATTGAATAATCGGCTAGTGCCTGGTTAACGCGCTCACCGGAAAAGTGGTTTCACTCAGGCTGGGGGGCTGCTCGGTGGCGAATTCGTTTGCGTCCAGGGCAGCTGAAGGCGTGGGATGCGCGAATTCAAAAGTCCAAATCGAAGTTCCGGCCTAAGCGGATCGGTAAATTGTAGGCGCCGAAGATGTTCTCCCACGAAGCGGTTACGAAAGATCCCCGCCCCGTCCTCACTATAATTGCGCTTCTGGTTACGCTTGGCTGCGCAGGTTTGCTGTTATCCAAGGTTCGAAACGAATTCGCAGGCCCGGGAGATTTCGCCGCCTACGAGATCATCTGGTGGACGCTGGTAGCTTTACTTCTATGCTATGTGCGATGGCTGGAGCGGCTGCCGCTGTCTTCCATCGGTTTCAGCAGTCCTGGGATTCGGAATATTCTCATCGGGATCGCAGCCGGCATCGTGATCTTTGCCGGCCTCGCCGGGATTTACCTCGTGATACTCCCAGCCCTTCATTTCAAGGAAGACCCGCAAGTTACGGCGGTGATGAGTCTCATGCTGGCGAAACCTTTTTGGTGGCGCCTCACCTTAATCCTTCGCGGGGCAATCGCAGAGGAAATTATTTTTCGCGGATATGCAATCGAGCGGCTTCGTGAACTCACTGGCAGTTTCAGCATTGCGGGAGTTATTTCCTGCACGGTCTTTGCCTTGGAACACTTGGGGATTTGGAGCTGGGGCCATGTGGTAATTGCCGGTTTCGCTGGCGCCATACTCACCTTGCTCTACATCTGGCGCCGCAATCTGTGGGTCAACACGATTGCGCACTTCGTCCCCGATGCCATCGATTTGCTTTTGGGCTAGTCTCTGCAGGACGGCCGCGAGCTCAGCCGTTTTGCGGTGGCCCGCGTAGTTGCAATCTAGACCAGCATCGCGCAGAAGGAAGCGGACGGAAGTTCTTATGCGAAATCTTCCGTTGCCCCCGGCAAATCGGGCCAGTGCCTGGTTAACGCGGAAACCGGACGAATGGAGTACTAGGAGTAAGATATCCGGCGAATGCAACAAACATTAACATGAATGCACAACTGCATTAACGCAGCGTTAAATCGGCGTGGGTATATACAGGCGCCCAAGCTAGCAAAGCGCCTGCAATCGCGCTATCTCGAACCACACAGGCATTGAAGGAGAACTCATGAGAAAGCTTCTCGTTGTATTCGTGTGTACGGTGGCCACCGGCTGGATTTTGTGTCATCCAGCCGTCGGTCAAACAAATCTCGATGATGCTTCGCATCCGATTCAGGCAGCCTCGGATGCGAATCACGAAAACAACTCGCATATCATCCCCATCGGAGCGATAGGTGTTCCTGGAACTTCGCAGTCGAACCCCTTTGTCGCTTTCGACGCGGCTCGCGTTGACACCAGATTACAATTGCTATTCATCTCCAGCCGCTCGTCGAAAGCCGTCGCCATCATTGACGCACTCACTGACAGGCAGGTGGGCGAGACGGCCCCCATTTTCGCCGGCGTTGGGGTTGACAGCCCCCACTCAGGTCCGGACGGAAACGTGGTCGCCGGTCATCTGCTCTTTGCCGGCGATTACCCAAGTCTCGTAAGAGTCTTTGACCTCAGCGTGAGTATTTCTTCGCCGCCAGAAATCGCCGAAATCCCCACAGGCGGCATGTTCCGAGCCGACGAGATGGACTATGATCCCATCGATCAACTTGTGATGGTCTCTAACGGCGATTCTCTTCCCGCCTTCGTCACGATCATCAGTACCAAGACACTTTCGATCGTGAAGCAAGTGACATTCGACGGCACCAACGGCACCCCCGACACCTCCCAGGGCGGCATCGGCAGTGTCACGTATGACTCCCGCACCAGGAAGTTTCTCGTCAGCGTTCCCGAGGTTGGATCGGACTTGACCGCGGGCGCGGTCGCCGTGATGGATCCGGTATCGGGAGCGGTGACGCAGGTGTTTTCGGGAATCGACAACTGCATGCCCTCCGGCATGACCCAGGGCCCTCGCGAAAATGTTCTGGTCACCTGCGATCCGGGCTTCCCTCCACCTGATCCGGTCCTATTCGCGCCGCGCACTTATGTGATCAACGGAAGGACGGGAGCAATCGTCGCCAATCTCACTCAAGTCGGCGGCGTGGACCTCGCCGTGTACAACCCTACCGATCATCATTATTACCTGGGAGCACGCGACTATTTCACGAGCCCAACCGCAACCTCTCCGTCTCCGGTGCTGGGCGTCATCGACGCCGATACCAATGAATGGATCGAAAACTTTCCTACGGGAACGAACGCCCATGTAGTGGCGGCCGACCCCTTCAATAACCAAATATTTGTGCCCATCGAAAATCCGAATTCGCTCTGCGGATCGCTACCCGGATGTGTCGCGGTGTTCACGGACGCCCACCGAAGAGAGAGGTAGTAAAGAAATCCAGAGAGCGAGGTAGCCTGCCTCCGTTCAATAGGAGCGAAAACTAAGCTGGGGCCATGCGATCCGGGCACTGACCAACGGATCTCACATGGCCCTGGCACTTCGCGAGCCGCGCCTCCGCTGCATGCAGGTGTGTCTGCGGGCGGCCTCGTCGCAGAGAGTGCCCGCGGGCAGGACTTTCAGGGCCACATCGTGCTCCAGATGTTCATCGCGGGCGCGATAGACGACACCCATTCCGCCAGCACCGATCTTTTCCAGGACGCGGTAGTGGCCGAGTATTTCGCCAATCAAGCGCAGTGATAAACCGTAGGTTCTCACCGCTTGAAGCGTCGCTACCTCATTCCTGAAGAGGTCAAAGGAGCACGTTTTCCCAGAATTGTGGACCGGACTGAAGAAATCCGACGCCGATGTGTACTCGACCTTGGATGCGCCTGCTGATGTGGATTACACGGCACTCACGTTCCGCCTCGTTCTCTGTGTTTGTGATCCACAGCCGCTGGCCGTGAACGACTTCTGCTAACAGCGAAACCAGGCAACCGCCTTCATTCAAGTTCAGTGTGTATGCTTCTTCGTGGAACGGCCGATGATCGAACTTGGAGCCGTACACGAATAAAGGCACGTTGAGCTCGACGCGTCGGGTGGAGCGCTGGTCACGTCGCTGCGGTCCCGAATGCTCCAGTTTTTTCTCATGAATCGCGCGCGCCCTGAATGGTCGTGCCGCCTTCAAGGCATCCCAAATGCGGCTCACTCCGTTCTCCCGTCAAGGCTCCTTCATTTCGTCATTTGCTGTCTCACGGTATCGCCGTCTACGCCGCCACAATGAGATCGTTGCCTCGCTCGTTCCCATGAGTAAACGGTGGCAGCGGAGACGGAAGAGTGGTGAGCGCTAGCCGCGGATTCGGAGATGCGAATGGTAGGCCGGCCGGATTCGAACCTGGGTCCAACGGACTATGAGTCAGCAGCGATGTCGTTCTCCTGAGCAATCTCCACTGACTTCCTACTCTGCGATGGTGCAAATACGGACCGTCCGCGAGCAGCGCTTTTAATCTCTGTCCCTTGACAATGGCGGAGAGATTTGGAATAAAGACGAACAGACCAGACCGCGGCAGCGTCATTTGCCGTACGATGTCCACAAATAAGCCCGAGTTCGATTCGGCCCGCTTCCTGCCACCAGCGGTGGTTCGGCCTCAACTCACTCCCAAGAGATCAACCAAGCGGGTCACGCGCCGCCCGGAACAAACCGTAGTCGCCCAACCCTTGGCTTACCTGGACGTGCACGTGGATGGCCGCGAGACATCGTATTTCGAATGGTTGGGTGCCGGCCTCTATTCCGCTGCTCGACGCAGTTACACTCAGAACGGCCGGTCGCAGGTCCTCCACGAATTGCACTACGGTTTCAGCGAACGTTTTTTCTACTTGCGTGTGGATGCATTTCCAGGCTCGTTGTCTGGGGTACGAGACTTTGAATTCCGGATCACGCTGCGCGGCAGCGAGGAGCTTCGTCTGCTGGTCGGCATCGAAGAAGGCAATTTCGCCGGCTACCTTCTGGACACGGAAGATCTATGCATCCTGGGCCCGCACGAACTCGTCGAAGTGGCGTTTGACAAAATCGTGGAAGTGGCCATCGCCCGGAGGCTGCTCAAGCTAGACGGTCAAACTTCGTTGATGCTTAATGTTGCGCTCTGGCGGGACGGCCTTCCCGTGGACTTCCTCCCACCCGAGATCTCTCTTGAAGTGAAGTTGGGGACTGACGCATTCGCCTGGCTTGCTCAATAACCGGGCCAAAATTCCTTTCGTGCTCTCCGCTAAAACCGTACACCTCCACTAGGTAGAATCATGGCCTCCAAAACAGAATGCAACATCGGCAGGAACCCGCGTGTGGATCGTGGAGTTCGACCACGATCGTTCGCATCGCGGCGCCGAAAATAGCACAATAAACCGTCGAGCGGCCTACGGTGGCGGGGTTCACTCCTTCGGCTTCGATCCGGCGATATCGTCGAACACGCGGGTGAGTCCCGATAATGTCCTCTCCGGGACAGACGAAACTGCCAGAGATTACAGAACCGGTCGAGATCGCAAACTGGAGCCTTGTATGAGGCCCTCGGCCTTGAGACTCTGAGTCTGGTTCCGGAGACGACATTCGGTGCCAAATTCGTTGTGTCCCGCGCGGCGGACGCGTACCATTCGCAGGCCCCAGTTCTGAAACGGGGATTCCCGCCTGCACCAGGAGCCGTGCGCTGGCCCGCAGCACTGCAGCGGAGCCACGAAAAAGTTTGGAGGAGTGCGGATGAGATTGCTTCGGCGAGTCGTGTTCGTGGTGATTGCGGCGCTGGCGATGGCTGGTGCGGTTCGCACGCAGGAAATGCAGGAAGGCCGCTTGCTGCGCTTCCCCGATGTTTATAAGGATAAAATTGTGTTCAGTTACGCGGGCGACCTCTGGCTTGTGCCCACGAGCGGCGGCGTCGCCCGGCGCATCACCACTCATCCCGGACTTGAGCTGTTCCCGAAATTCTCGCCCGACGGTTCTCGCATCGCCTTCACCGGCCAATATGACGGCAATCCTGACGTTTATGTGATCCCGGCCGAAGGCGGCGACCCGAAGCAATTGACGTTTGAAACTCCCGCGATTGTTTTGCCCGAACGCATGGGCGTTGAAAACGAAATCATCAACTGGATGCCCGATGGCAAGAGCATCCTGTTTCTCTCGCGCCGCGAAACGTTCAATTCCTGGTTTGGCCGCCTTTTTACCGTGCCCATTGAAGGCGGACTTCCAGCACGCCTCCCCATAGATAAAGGCGGGCTGACTTCGTTCTCGCCCGACGGCAATCAAATCGCCTTCAATCGCATCTTCCGCAACTTCCGCACCTGGAAGCGCTACACCGGCGGGATGGCGCAGAAAATTTCCATCTACGACTTCAAGACCAACCACTACGAGGAAATCGACAGCGATTATCAGGGTGTGGACACCTTTCCGATGTGGCGCGGTGACACGATTTATTTCGACTCCGATCAAGGCCCCGATCACCGCATGAATCTCTTCGCCTACAGCACAAAAACAAAGCAAATCCGCCAGCTCACGCATTTCACGGAATTCGATGTGAACTGGCCGAGCCTGGGGCCCGACTCGATCGTCTTCGAGAACGGCGGGTTCCTCTATCTCTTCGATCTCGCAACCGGGGAAGCGAAGAAGGTCACCGTGTACCTGCCCGGAGATCTCGACCTGGCCAGAAAACACTGGGCCAACACCAGCAAATTGATCAGCACGTTCGACATTTCGCCCGACGGCAAGCGCGCCACGTTCAGCGCCCGCGGCGACGTCTATACCGTGCCTGCAAAAGAAGGCGCGATTCGCAATCTGACGCGCACGCCGGGAATCCGCGAGGATAGCGTCGCGTGGTCGCCCGACGGAAAGTGGATCGCCTACATCTCCGATCGCACCGGCGAGGAAGAAATCTACCTGATGCCGCAGGACGGCATGGGCCAGGAAATCCGCGTCACCTCCGACGGTTCGATGCACCGCTTGCAACCGGTCTGGTCGCCCGACAGCAAAAAGCTTCTCTACGCGGATAAATCTTTGCGCCTGTTTTACGTGGACATCGATGAGAAGAAGCCGGTGCTGATCGATCAGGGCAAATACGCCGATCTGACGGATTACAATTGGTCGCCGGATAGCAAGTGGGCCGTTTATGCCAAGGCGGAGGAGAACACCAGTCCTGTAATTTATCTCTATTCGTTGGCCGACAAAAAGATCACCCCGGTCACCAACGATTTCACCGGCAGCACGAATCCGGTGTTCGATCCCGACGGCAAATATCTCTATTTCCTTTCAGCGCGCGACTTCAATGAAGTGTTCGGCGCTTACGACATGGAGTTCTCGAATCCCAAGGCGATCCGCGTTTACGCGGTAACGCTGCGCGCCGATACTCCGTCGCCTTTTGCGCCGCAGAGCGACGAAGTCGAGCTCGACAAGAAGTCCAACCCGGACGAAAAGGAAGAAGCCAAGCCCGCCGCAAAAGAGAGCAAAGAGAAAAAGCCCGAGGAAAAGAAAACAGAAGAGAAAAAACCGGAAGAGAAGAAGGAGCCATTCCGCATCGATCTCGACGGCATACAAAACCGCGTCGCCGGCTTCCCCGCCCCTCCGGAAATAATCACGAGCGTCTGGCCGCCTCCAAAGGCTTCGTGTTCTATCTCACCACGCCGATCATCGGCCTCTCAGGCGCGCTATCCGGCGAGACCCCCGCGCTGCACATTTTCGACCTGAAGGAGCGCAAGGACGCGGTACTCGTCAACGGCGCAACCGGGTTCGCGCTCTCATTCGATGGCAAGAAGGTCCTCTACACCTCTCCGGAAGGCGGTGTAATCGATGTCGGCGTGTACACCTTCGGCCAGCGCACCAACACTTACGGCATTCTCGACGCCACGCCGCCAACCACGGGCGCGCACAAGGCCGGAGATGGAGCACTCTCACTGGACAATTTGCAGGCTGAAATCGATCCGCGCGCCGAATGGAAGGAGATGTTCGACGAAGTTTACCGCCAGGAGCGCGATTATTTCTTCGAGCCTTCCATGAACGGCGTGGACTGGGCCAAGGAGCGCGATAAATACGCGCAGCTTCTGCCTTACGTTGCCGATCGCTATGACTTGACCTACATCCTCGGCGAACTCGTCGGCGAGCTTTCGAATTCGCACACGTACGTCGGCGGCGGCGACTATCCCGATTTGCATCCGGTGAATGTCGGCTTGCTCGGCGTGGATTTCGACGTGGACTCCGCGAGCGGACTTTACCGCTTCAAGAAAATTTATCCCGGCGAAAATTGGGAACCGGAGCGGCGTTCGCCGCTCACTGAGCCCGGCGTGGATGTAAAGCAGGGCGATTACCTGCTCGAGGTCAACGGCCGCCCGCTGAAATCACCACAGAATCCCTACGAGCCGTTCGTCAATACCGCCGGCGAGAACACCACGCTAACGGTGAACTCCAAGCCGTCCCTGGATGGCGCTCGCCACGTCGTCGTCAGACCGCGCGGCAGCGAATTCGGTCTCCGCGAGCTCGACTGGATCGAGACCAATCGCCAAAAAGTCGAGCAAGCCACCGGCGGCCGCATCGGATACGTCTATCTGCCGGACATGGAAGCGGACGGACTCAACGAATTCGTGAAGCAATTCTTCCCGCAGATCCGCAAACAAGGAATCATCTTCGACGTTCGCTACAACGGCGGCGGCTTCGTCGATCAGCTCATTTTCGAGCGCCTGCGCCGCATTCTCGGAGGCATGGAATCGGCCAGAAATTTCGAGAGCACCACCGAGCCACAGGTTGTGTTCTACGGGCCGATGGCGTGCATCACAAATGAATACGCGGCCTCCGACGGCGATTTCTTCAGCTATTTTTTCAAGCACTATAAGCTCGGGCCGGTAATCGGCATGCGCACCTGGGGCGGCGTTCGCGGCATTCGCGGCGAGATTCCGCTGATGGACGGCGGATACGTCACGAGGCCCGAGTTTTCGCTCTACGGCCTCGACAGCCAGTGGCTAATCGAAAACCACGGCGTGCAGCCCGACATCGTCGTTGACAACACGCCCGACAAAGTGATGGCGGGACACGATCCGCAACTCGAGAAAGCCATCGAGGCCGTAATGAAGGAAATTCAGGAGCACCCGAAGAAGCTCCCGCCGCGGCCGCCCGATCTGCCGGCCTATCCAAACGGCCCTGGAAAATAGCGCGGCGATTCGCGAATCGGCACAATCCGTCTTTGAGAGTTGATTTCCAAGGTTTTCGCGTCACGTCCAAATAATCCCGGCATTGTGCGCGATGACGGCGAGCGGTGCCGGCCGGACGGTTGTTTCCGGTTTCATCTTTCTCTCTCGAGCCGCAGGCGGCATAAAATTTGGGCGCTTGCTACTCTGAGCGAGCTGCGGCGAAAAACTCGGATAGTTCTCACGAGTCGGATTGGCGTTAGCAAGTTGCTCGGCGGCGGGCAGTTCGTCGTGCGGCGCCTCGAAATCTGCGGCATGAGGATTCCATCAAGGCTTGCCGCGCGGCCCGAAAGCTCAAGCCATCGCCGCCGTTTACGAATGGATGTGCGCAGAATAATCTCAATTGGTCGCTCTCGCAGAAGAAACTGCACGGAGCCAGCTCCGCGAATCAGCATTAGCCAACGTTGTAAGTGCGTCCTCCATTGCAAAAGCGGTAGATTCCTGCCGAACCCCTACTGCCCGGCGCCCAGTGTCGTTTTGTACGAACGCAGCCTTCGATGTACTTTGAATGCGGCTTCGAACTGGGGCAAAATCGCTTTACGAATTTACATTTTGAACTCTTGAATGCGTGACACCAAAACAATTCCGCGCGGTGACGGGGGGCCGCGCTCGAAGACTCCGCCGCCTGAAAAACTCGCGTCGGCGCGGGCCGAGCCGGAGAGCCCGGCGAGCCGTAGAACATTCCTGGTATTCGTGTGCGTGGCCGTCGTGGCGATTTTTGCGGCCTATGCGAACCATTTCCACAACAGCTTCCATTTCGACGATGCGCATACGGTAGTAAATAACGTTTATATACACGACCTGCACAACATTCCCCGATTTTTCACCGATGCCACCACTTTCAGTTCGCTGCCGGCGAATCAGACCTGGCGCCCGATCGTCTCATTGTCGCTGGCCATCGATTACAAACTGGGCCATGGGCTCAATCCGCTGTGGTTTCACATTTCGACTTTCTTCTGGTTCCTCGTCCAGCTCTGGCTGATGTACCTGCTCTATCGCTATCTGATGGACCGGGCGGAACCGCGGGCGGCGAACCGCTATATCGCTCTATTTGCGGTGCTCTGGTACGGGTTGCATCCGGCGATTGCGGAGACGGTCAATTACGTCATCCAGCGTGCGGACCTTTACGCCACGCTGGGGGTAGTCGCCGGGATGGTGATTTACATTCGCTATCCGGGATTGCGGAAGTTCGGGATTTATTTGCTGCCGGTGGTGCTCGGAGCGATGTCGAAGGCCACCGCCGTGGTTTTCGGCGGAATCCTGCTGCTGTACATCTTCCTGTTCGAAGAAGACGCGGACTGGAAGCGCTGGTGGCCCGCGCTGGTCCGCTCGATTCCCGCTCAGGCAGTTTCGGTCGTGTTCGCCATCTTGAATATAAAAATGACGGCAAAGACCTACCTCCCGTCGATCATTCCGAAGCCCATGTATTGGGCCACGCAACCATACGTCTTGCTGCGATACTTTCGATCTCTGTTCTTGCCATTGTGGCTGAACGCGGATACCGACCTCGGCCCAGTTTCTGGGTTTTCTGATCCTGTGGCGCTCGTGGGCCTCGTATTCTGCTTAGCGCTGGTTGCCGTGGCATTTTGGGCGTTCAAGCGCCGCGAGCATCGCCCGATCGCCTTCGGGATTTTCTGGTATTTCTTCGCGTCCGCGCCAACTTCGCTGTTCGTCCTTTCGGAAGTTGAAAACGATCACCGCATGTTTTTTCCTTTCGTGGGTTTGATTCTGAGCGTGACGTGGGCCGCCGCGCTCGCCATTTTTAAATGGATTGAAGATTCGCCGAAGAAGCGAGCCGAGATCCTCCGCGGCGTGCAGATTACGACAGCGCTGATACTCATCTCCTATGCCGCCGGCACTTGGAAGCGCAATCAAGTCTGGCTGAACGAAGAGACGCTTTTCTACGACGTCACGATCAAGAGTCCCGGGAACGGACGCGGCTTGATGAATTACGGTCTGACGTTGATGGCCAAAGGCCAGACGCAGCAGGCGCTCGATTATTTCATGCGCGCGGCGAAATTTACACCGAACTATCCGACTCTCGAGATCAATCTTGGTATCGCCTACGGCGTTCTCAATCAGCCGCAAGAGGCGGAGGCGCATTTCCGCCGCGCGATATCACTGGCGCCGTTCGACGCGCAGCCTTACTTTTATTTTGGCCGCTGGCTCTCCGGTCAGCACCGCACCACGGAAGCCATCGCCGATCTGAGAACCGCCATCGAGAAAAATCCTGCCTGGATGGACCCGCGCACCGTGCTCATGGAAGTTTATCTCCAGCAAGGGCAAGGACCCGCGCTTAGGGATCTGGCGCTCGACACGCTGAAGCTGGCCCCCGGCGATCCGGCGGCTCAACATTATCTTGCGGCCAGCACTTCGGTAGGCGATCCGCTCGCGGCCGCCGAAAGCCTCGCCGCCTCTCAACCGACGCCCGAGCATTACCTGGATCTCTCTCTCGCGTATCATCAGGCTCGCCGCTATCAGGATTCGATCAATGCGGCCAAGCAGGCGCTGCGTCTGAAGCCGGATTATGCCGAGGCTTACAACAACATTGCCGCCGCGTACGAAGACATGCGTCAATGGGATCCGGCCATCGAAGCTGCCCAACAAGCGCTGAAAATCAAGCCCGATTTCCAGTTGGCAAAAAATAATCTGGCGTATTCGCAGTCGCAGAAGCAACTTCATGCTCACTGATCCAGCGTGCGCACCCGAGTCGTGGGAATGAAAAGCTTGCTGAGTAAGAACGCAGTGCGCGCGCTGGCCATTCTCCTCGTGGCCGCGCTCGCCGATGTCTGGCTAGCCTATTCAGGTCCGGGGTCGCTCGACTCTCTTAGTTTGCTGGCGCTCCTCGGAGTTCTCGCGGCGCTCGCGCTCTTCTTCGCCGGAATTCTTCAATCGCTGCCGCACCCAGCCGCGCTCGCCGCCGCGTTTCTTTGCGCCGTCCTGCTCGGCGTGCATCCTTCAAATCTCGAACTGCTGCGCAACTCCGCCGGCATCAGAATGCTGCTAGGCCTGTTCGGAGTCGTCTCGGCTTTTGTCCTCTATCAACGCAGATTCACCGGCCCGTTGCATTGGATCTTTCTAGCTCCCGTCGCGGCAGCCGCGCTATGCGATCGCGTCGCGCTAGGTTTCGCTCCGCTGCTCCTGGCTTACATGCTGCTATTCGATGAAAGTCCCTCCTGGAGCAGTGTTCCCAGAATTCTCGCCCACTGCATTCCCGCAGCCTTGCTAAGCCTGCTCGTATTTGTGATCCCGGGCGCCGACGCCTCCGCGTCCCAGCCGGAGATCGGATCAGCCCTGCGCGCGTTTCTAGCCTTCGTCCATCCAGATCCTTCGTTGACCGATCAAGTGTCGAGCACTCTCGAAATCGCGACAGCGATAGCCTTCCTCGGAATCGCCGCATTCACAAGCTGGCGCAGCGCCACTCGCCCGCTGGGATTCGGATTAATCTGGTTTCTCGTCATGCTCATTGCGGCGCCGGATCAATTCTTGCCCGCCTATGCGGGCCTGGCGTTGGTAGCCGCGTGGATCGTAGCCGAACTACTGACTCTAGTGCGCGGCCCGCGCCGCTGGATGGTGACCGCAGCCTGTGCCGCCCTCCTCGCTGCATGCGGCACCGACGTTACGCAGAAGAATGACAAACCCGCAACACCGCCGCCCGCGGCCACCGCCACAGCCACGTCGGCCAGCGCAGACTCGCTGGTGACTCCCTCAATGACCGCCGAGCAGTGGCTGAATCTCTCGCTCTATGCCTATCAGCACGGAAAATATCTCGAATCCATCGCCGCCGCGCAAACCGCCTTGAAACTGAAACCCGATTACGCCGACGCCTACAACAACATCGCCGCGTCCTATTCCGCCCTCCGTCTCTGGGATTTCGCCATCGCCAATGCGCAGGAAGCTCTGCGCATCCGTCCCGACTACCAACTCGCTAGAAATAATTTAAATTGGGCGTTGGAGCAAAAACGGCTTGCCACTCATTGAGCAACTCCGCGCCCGTCAACGGCTAGTCGTCTGGATCGCGCTCATCGCTGTCATTGGGGTCGGATGCGCGCTGCGGCTGGTCCATTTCAACGATGTGACATCCCGCAGCCCCGACGAGCGCGTGTACACGGAATTCTCGCGCGAGCTGGCCGCGAACGGCTTCTCGGCTATGCCCTCCATCTTCGCGCACTACGAGCACGACCCCGAGCGGTGGAACTACCCCTCGCCGACACGTATCGGGCACTTGATATTCGTCGCGGCTCTCATGAAGATCAGCAACGTCAAGGACGAGCGAGCCGGCTCCGAGGTCTCCCTTGCGTTCAGCTGCCTCTCCTTGGTCTTAATTGCTTGCATCGGACTCCGGTTCTTCAATCCCTGGGTGGCTCTTGCGGCCGTGGCATTCCAAGCCACTTCCGTGGCAGAACTCGGAATGGCGCGGCGAGCCTGGCAGGACAGTCCCTTCGGCTTTTTTGGGCTCGTCGTTGTTTTCCTCACCTGCGAGATCGTTCGCAATCCCCGCCGGCTCGGGCTCTATCCTCTTTTTTTCGCCGCGGGCGCGCTCAACCTGTTGACGAAGCAGACCGGGGTGATTTCCTACGGCGTTTGCGCTATCTGGCTGCTGGCCCACTTGATCTTTCGCTTAAAGTGGTGGCGCGCAGCGATTTTCTTTGCTCTCGCCGGCATCGTCTCAATCGCGGCGTGCGTGGGCATCTGGGCCATGCTCGCCGGGGGCACTTCGATCGCGCTTTCGGCCGCCTATCACTCGGTGCACCCCGGATCTACCGGCCGCAGTTATCTGCAATATTGCTGTACCGGCCCGTGGTACCAGTTTTTCTATCTGCTCTGGATTGTCGGTCCTCTGGCTCTCACGCTCGCGCTGGTTGGCGCCGTCGTCAGTCAGTTTCGGCAGCGCTTGCTGCATCCGATTGCCGCCAGAGGTACCATCACGCAGCCGGATTGCGCGAGCATCGCTGCCTGCGTCACCATCGCCTTCGTCGGCTTCTCCAGTGTCTTCCCCGGCATGCAGTGTCTCCGTTATGCCAGCCCTTCGCACGGTACGTTTGCGCTCCTCGCCGGGCTTGGACTCTGGTACTTGCTGGCTTTGGCTCGCGGAGCGATCTCCCGCGCCGACTTCCGCTTGCTGGTCGTTCTCGCGATCGTCGGCGTTGTGATCGCTGGCGCGCGCGACTATCGCACTTTCACCTCCGTGGTAGTAGGTAGCGGCATGAACGACTTGTCAGTAACAGATATTCGACACGTGATGAAACGCTGACCCGTAGGGCCCGCGCTTTATGCCGGGCCTCTTCGTGCACGATCGCGCCACGATCGCCGGCCGCGCCGAACCGATCACCACCAATCGCGAGCGACGTTTCAAACGCGGCGGGCTTCACGACCCTGCTAGTTATCGATTGACGAAACTTTCAAGAAGGGAATTGAACCGGGCATTTGAAGCTGGCAGAATTGTACTAAAGCAGTTAGGCGAATCCCGTCAAATGCAGCATTTGCAAAATTAGTCAGGAGATTTTGAGCCGCTTGGCAGCAGGCGCTCCAGGCCAATTCACCTTCTAGCCGCCGGCATTGACGCCGGCGCATCGCGACTCCAGGATGAGCTCAAGTCAGCGCACGCAATCAGTTCTGCTTCATGCCGGCGGGCAAAGGCACTCTCATGATTAACGGGAAGCGTTTGGCGGTAGTAATGCCCGCCTACAACGCAGCCAGAACGCTCGAACGCACCGTCCGCGAACTTCCGGACACGGTGGATTTCAAGATCCTCGTCGATGATTTCAGCTCGGACGAGACCGTCCGCCTGGCCGAGCAATTGGGCCTGCGCGTCTTCCTTCACGGCCAAAATTTCGGCTACGGCCGCAACCAGCAAACCTGCTATCGCGAAGCCCTCGCCGCCGGCGCAGACATCGTGGTCATGGTGCATCCGGATTATCAATACACTCCGCTTCTCGTAACCGCGATGGCTAGCATGATCGCCTACGACGTTTATGACGTTGTGCTCGGCTCCCGCATAATCGGCGGCGGCTCCCTACGCGGCGGAATGCCCCTTTATAAATACGTCGCCAACCGCCTCCTTACAGCCTTCCAGAATTTTTTCACCGGCGCCAAGTTGTCCGAATATCACACCGGCTTTCGCGCCTTCAGCAAAGAAGTGCTGATGCAGCTCCCGCTCCTCGAGAATTCCGACGATTTCGTTTTCGACAATCAAATGCTCGCGCAGTGCATCTATTTCGGCTATCGCATCGGCGAAGTCTCCTGCCCCACAAAATATTTCGACGAAGCCTCCTCCATCAATTTTTCGCGCAGCGTGAGATACGGCTTCGGCGTCCTCGCCACCACTCTGCAATGCCGTCTGCAAAAACTAAAACTCGCGCACTATCGCATCTTCAGTCCCACCGGCCGCAAATTGCTCCTCGATTATTACGCTGCCCCGTCTCCCGGTGGCGCCGACAAGGAAAAGCAGGCAGGCGTCCTCTCATGAAAGGCGTCGTACTCGCTGGGGGAACCGGAAGCCGCCTCGATCCGCTCACGCGTGTTACCAACAAGCATCTGCTCCCCGTCTTCAATAAGCCCATGATTTATTATCCCATCGAAACGCTGGTGAACGCCGGCATCCATGAAATCCTCCTGGTCACCGGCGGCAAAAATGCCGGCGAATTCTTACGCCTCCTGGGAAACGGCCGCGAATTCGGACTCAAGCATCTGAATTACACTTATCAGGAAGGCGAAGGCGGAATCGCCGCAGCTCTCGGCCTGGCAGAATTTTTCGCCGCAGGCGAGCCTATTTGCGTAGTTCTAGGCGACAACATCATCGAAACAAATATCTACGACGCCGTGAAAAGCTACCACAGCCAAAAAGGCGGCGCGAAAATCCTCCTGAAAAAAGTATCCGATGCCCAGCGCTTCGGCGTAGCCGAACTCCGCGGCGGCAACGTTGTAGGCATCGAGGAAAAACCGAAATCGCCCAAGTCCAGTTTCGCGGTAATCGGAATTTATCTCTACGACGCCACGGTCTTCGAAAAAATCCGCCGCCTGAAACCCTCCGGCCGCGGCGAACTGGAAATCACCGACGTCAATAATTTCTACATCGAAGAAGGAAAACTAACCTATTCCATCCTCGATGGCTGGTGGACCGACGCAGGCACATTCGATTCCCTACTGCGCGCCAACGACCTGGTAGCCAAATCCGGTGCAAACAAAATCACCGCCAAGCCCGCACCCGAAAAGCCGCGGCGCCCGAAAGCCATCCGATGAAAATCTTCGTCACCGGCGGCGCAGGCTTCATCGGCTCGAATTTCATTCGCCATGTCCTCAATACTCGCCCCAACTACACCCTAATCAACTACGACAAACTAACCTACGCCGGAAATCTAGAAAATCTCCAGGACGTAGCCGGTAATCCCAACTACAGCTTCATCAAAGGCGATATCTGCGATGCCCAGGCCGTCGAATCCGCCATGCGCGGCTGCGAGGCCGTAGTCCATTTCGCCGCTGAGTCCCACGTAGATCGCAGCATCTACGAGCCCGGCCCGGTAATGGAAACCAACATTATCGGCACTTTCGCAATGCTACAGATGGCCAGAAAAGTAAAAATCGCCCGCTTCGTTCAAATTTCCACCGACGAAGTCTATGGCGATCTCGCCCCCGGCACATTCTCAGACGAAAACACCCCGCTGCGCCCCAGCAGCCCCTACTCCACCTCCAAAGCCTCCTCCGATCTGCTCGTAGGTTCCTTCGTCCGCACTTACGGCTTTCCGGCCATGATCACACGTTCCTCCAATAATTATGGCCCGTTCCAATTTCCGGAAAAATTTCTACCGTTGATGATTTCAAATGCTCTCGAAGAGAAACCCCTGCCGATTTACGGCGACGGCAGACAGCAGCGAGACTGGCTGCACGTGGAAGACAACTGCCGCGGAATCCTGGCCGTCCTCGAGCGCGGCCGCATCGGCGAGATTTACAATCTCGGCGGTGCCGATGTCGAAGAGAATCTAACCATGGTCCGCCACGTGCTCCGCCTGCTTTCCAAGCCCGAGACTCTGCTGTCCTATGTAGCCGACCGTCCCGGCCATGATCGCCGCTATGCTCTAGACTGCAAAAAAATCGCCACCGAGCTGAACTGGAAGCCGCAAATCCCTCTCGACCAGGGCTTGCGCCAGACCATTGAGTGGTACCGCTCGAATGCAGGCTGGGTAGCAGACGTTCGCGGCGGCGATTACCGCGCCTATTACAAAAAATATTATGAAGAGCGCGATTCCGTTTTACCTCGTGTCATCCGCGCCGAGTGAAAAGGCCAACGTCAGGATGATGCATCCTTGCTAACGCGAAGCGACACAATTCTTCCCGGCGTCTGCGAGCTGCGCCCGCAAATTTTCCGCGACGCCCGCGGATTTTTCCTCGAGTCTTATAACCGCCAAAAATTCGAGGAAATCGGAATCCCCGATCACTTCGTACAGGACAATCACTCCTATTCCAAGCAGGGAACTCTCCGCGGCCTGCACTACCAACTAAACCATCCGCAAGCCAAACTCTGCCGAGTAATCGAAGGCCAAGCCCTCGACGTAGCCGTAGATATTCGCCAAGGCTCCCCGAATTTCGGAAAATGGACCAGCCTCCTGCTATCCGCCGAAGAGCAAAACCAAATCTACATCCCCAAGGGATTCGCCCACGGCTTTCTAGCCGTTTCAGAAACCGTTCAGTTCCTCTATAAATGCAGCGATTACTACGATCCCAAAGACGAGCACGGCATAGCCTGGAATGACCCAACTCTAAATATCAAATGGGGCGCCGCCCAGCCGTTCCTTTCCCCGCGCGACTCCGCATTCCGAAATCTATCCGATGTCGCCAAAGCCCTGCTTCCGCAATACTAGACTTTATGCCCCCCACTATCTTGCTGATCGGCAAGACCGGCCAAGTAGGCACCGAGCTACTGCCCCTGCTCCCAAGCCTCGGAAAACTAGTCGCCTTAAGCCGCCAGCAGGTAGACCTCACGCAGCCTGATGACCTGCGCCGCACCGTCCGCGACCTAGCCCCGCGAGTAATCGTAAACGCCGCCGCCTACACCGCCGTGGATCGCGCCGAAACCGAAGAATCCATAGCCAGAGCCGTTAACGCCACGGCCCCAGCAGTCCTAGCCGAAGAAGCAAAAAAAATCGGCGCCGTGCTAGTCCACTATTCCACCGATTACGTTTTCGACGGCCAAAAATCGACTCCCTACAACGAAAACGACCCCGCCAATCCGATCAACGCCTACGGAAGAACAAAGTGGCAAGGCGAGCAAGCCATCCGCGATTCCGGAGCCGATCACCTAATCTTCCGAACCGCCTGGGTGTACGCCACCCACGGCCGTAATTTCCTGCTAACGATTCTGCGCCTGGCCACCGAACGCGACGAACTAAGGGTAGTCCGCGACCAGATCGGCGCTCCCACCTGGAGCCGCGAAATCGCCGCAGCCACCGGCAAAATCCTGACGCGCCTCCTGGCGAGCGGAGACCTCCCCAACGATTTGCCAAAATTAACCGGAATCTACCACATGACAGCCGCAGGAAGCGCAAGCTGGCACGATTTCGCCAGCGCAATTCTCGAAGAGTACTCCGCCGCCCCAAACCCTAAGCGGTGGACCCGCGCCGCAACAACAGGCAAGCCCATAATCGCCCGAAGCATCGCCCCAATAGAAACGAGCCAATTCCCAACTCCAGCCCGCCGCCCAGCCTATTCCATTCTTTCCAATTCCAAACTATCCGAAACTTTCGGCATCCAGCTACCGGATTGGCGCGCGGCCCTGCACTCGGCATTCTCTCAAGAAAACTAAAGCGTACCGCGAACCCCTCCCACTCGGGTGAAGCTCACATGAGCGGCGGATTTCTCGCACATCTGGCCCCCCCCCTGCACTCTAGATTTGTTGTAAGTATAAACATCTGATATCTCTAGTTATTCTACTGATTCAGAATTCTGATAATATCCCTTCAGAATTAACCTATCGCTGTACGACACGCAGAAAAATCAGAGCAGATACCTTCGGAGTCTCGGAGAACTCCCAAGAGCGCGGCCACACTCGCCGCGGAAGGAGAACAGGTGGCATCGGGCATTCATGGAGATAATCAGGCGGCATCAAGCACACCCCTAACACCAGAAAGCGCCGCGCTTCACGACCTGGCTCCTGTCGAGCCTCGGACGCTTTCAAGGACTTGGAGTATTGCCATCATCGCGGCCACCGCCGCAGCCTTATCCCTCAAACTTTTTCTCGCGCTGAAGACCTACGGCACGAACGACGTTTATCGCTATGAAGAATTCGTCGCGGCCTCCCGCTTTTTTGGTGCCTTCATCTATCGCGCCACCTGGGATTTCAATCATCCGCCATCGATGATTCATGTCCTGCGTCTGATGGGCTGGCTTTCGAATGTCACCGGCCTGTCTTTTCCTTTTTGGCTCCGGCTTCCCGGCATACTCGCGGACGCCGGCAGCGTTTGGGTTCTTTGGAAGATCCTCGGTCCGCGTCTTCGCGAAACATCCATGCGCTTGGCTCTCTTAATGTTTGCAGTGGCTCCGCCCTTCCTCCTGGTGGCGGGTTTTCACGGTAACACGGATACCATCATGATTTTCTTCCTCCTGCTCTCCGTTTACCTGAACGAGAAGGACACGGACACCGCTCTTGCCGGCGCGATTTTCGGACTCTCGATGTGCTTCAAGGTCGTCCCCGTGATTACTGTCCCCGTAATGTTCTTCTATCTGCGGAACCCAAAGAAGCAACTCACTTTTTTTGCCGCTGTCGGAGGCGTTCTTCTAATCGCCTGGTCGCCATACATATTTCAAGATACCCGCGTCATCCTGGGCCAGATCTTTGGCTACCGCAGCTATTACGGGCACTGGGGATTGTCCTATCTGGCAGTCCATCTCGCTCAACGCCTGCCGGAATGGGCGTGGCTGAGCGACCTTTTCCGAAAGGTCGGAGCATACTGTTTGCTAGCCGCAATTGCTGGCGCATCATTCTGGATGAATCGGCTCAGTAACAGGCCACGCCTTTACCTCCAGGTCGGCGTGGTCTTTTTTCTGTTTCTCTCCTTCACGAACGCATTCGGAGTGCAATATCTCGCCTGGCTGGTTCCCTGGGTGGTGGGGCTTGGCGCTCTTCCGACGGCAATCTACCTCACGGCCTCAGGGGTCTTCTTATTCCTCGCGTACAACTACTGGTCGCAGGGTATTCCGTGGTACATGGCGGACAGCCTCCGGATCGGCGACTTCCAGGGACATCTCGATTACTTCCAGATTGCGTGTTGGCTTTCCGTGCTGGTGATCTTGGTATTCGCCTGCGAGCAAATAATAACCTCTGCCGCGAGGGAACGATCTCCGAGTTTCCGCCGCGCGATTCTAATTCTGCAGGCCGCCACCGCAGCTGCCTTGCTCCTCTTTCTGGTTTATCCGGCGATCCGGCAGGCACGCAGCGACACCAAGCCCATTCCCTGGCCCGTACGCCAGAATCTCGCGCTATTCGTCCGCTCCACCCAGTTTTCGGATCTTTCCTTTCAGCTGTACCGCATGGGCAGATATCAGGATGCCATTACCGCGGCACAGCAGTCGGTCGCGCTGAACCCGGCATCTGCCGTGGCCTATACCGATATCGCCGCGTCGTATGCCGAGCTGCACTTGTGGGATCAATCCATCCCGTATGCGCAACAGGCCTATCGCCTCCAGCCCAATTCTCAGCTCGCGAAGAACAATCTGAATTGGGTGCTTCAGGAGAAGCGGAAGGCCAGCGGCGCGCCTGCATCGGCGAGTTCTCGAACCGCGCAGGACTTTCTGAACTTGTCTCTTCAGGATTACCAGGCCGGACGTTTCAAGGAGTGTATCGTCAATGCTAAAGAGGCCGTCAAACTCCAACCAGACATGGCCGAAGCCTACAACAACATGGCCGCCTGCAATTCAAGCCTGTCAAAATGGGACGACGCCATCCGCGCGGCCGAAGAAGCCGTGCGCCTAAAGCCCGATTTCCAACTGGCAAAGAACAACCTTGCTTGGGCCATGCAGCAGAAGCGGAGTCAATCCGACCATAAGTGATGCCGAAAGAGATTCAAGACGGCACCCCTTCCTAAAATCAGCTTCTGGCGCACGCGTCGCCGCGTCATTTGCCGCTGCGGCGTCCCGATGCTCCTGTGGGCTACGCGTCCGTTTCAACATCTAGTCGGGCCAAGCCGGGGTGCCGCTTCGCGCACCGGGCAGCTGAACGCGATCAACGCGATGCGTCAAAAATCTCCGCTGGGCACCAACCTCGACACCGTCAGATCCCCCTGGATCGTCGTGAAAACCTGGTTCAACGTCGTGATCGGTACCGCGTTAGGACATATGGTGGTCCCAGGGAGGCTGGAATCTTGCTGGGGGACTGAGAAGAAATACTGTGACAGTGGTAGGGACGCCATGCCCTGCATTGTCGAACAGGGGGTTGGGTAATTACCATCACCGGCTACTTTATTATATTTGTACGTCGTCTGATCCGTGGAGCAACCGGTTGTCTCGGAGCCGTAAGAGACTGAGTAGATCAGGGTGTTGCCGACGCTTGAACTAACCGATCCGTAGGTCTTAGCGTAATTTGCTGCCAACACAGCTTGTTCGCAACCATCCAGAGGTGGGTAAGTCTTGGTATTGGCACCCAAAATTGCGGCTGTACACGGCGATGCTCCGCTCGCGCACGGCCCATCCACCTGCTGCACGACTCCATACATGCTGTTACCCTTGGCGGGAGGGACCGTAGTCGAATTCGCATTGGCGTCGCCATCGCTGAGGATGATTATGATGTTCTGCACACCCGGCACACTGTTCTGCACAAGGTAGTCTTGCGCCGCCTGGATGGCGCCCGCATAGAAGGTGTTGTAGCCGTTTGTCGTTGCAGGTACGATCCCGCAATTATTGGTCCCTACACCGACCGTCTTGAAGATGTTCGAGCCGGTGTTCAAGCCAGAACTGTCGGAAAAGCGATAATTGCTTTGGAACCCAAGTATCAGGTACTCCGGGTTGTTGTTGTACGCTCCGTACGGAGGCTGAACAGCTTGGTTGCAGGCGTATTCATCCGGTGCGTATGTTGTGTTCGCAAGTGTGTTCGTCAAACCGTTCGCTGCTACAGCGGGGCAATTTCCACTCGTGACTGAGCCAGCCGTGCTGCTGCAGACGCCAGGGAACATCATGATGCCGACTTGATCGTCGGCGTTCAAAACCGTCCCGGGCTGGCTGCTGCCCGTGCAGGTGGTCAGGCTCACGGAGCAAGGGTCGAGGCCCTCTAGCAGAGTCTGAACGCCGTATTCTGCGCACTGCTCTGGCGTAACCGAAGTCCCGTTCTGCGTACAGCCGGTGTCCAGACCCTGGCCCATCGATCCCGTCGCATCAAGCACCATCATGATGTGATACGGCGGAATTAATCCCCCTTTGGCGGCGGCCACCGCAGTTGCGGACATATTGACCGAATTAACGCCAAAAATTCGCGCGAAGAATGTATTCACCTGCGCTGACGATTGCACTTCGATCAAATTGCATCCCGAAAGGCAACTTGGATAAGTCGCACAGGGGGGCAGCCCTAAATTGGGGTACGTAGCAGGGCTTACGCAAGCGAGGCTCACTCCGAGCGAAATATTCTTCAAATTGGGATGCTTGTTTCCATAGGTTCCCAGGGCGCTGTAGTCCAACACGTACGTTGTTGCCGTCGGGCCAGAGGCATTGGTAATCGCCCCCCCTCCCGCTAATGCCGCCGCCTGTGTTGAAGCCACCAGTTGCTGATAGGAGACGTAGATGTACCCCAGGTCGACCACAAGCGCAGCCATACCTAACAGGACGGGGAGGAGGATCGCCACCATTACAAATGTCTGCCCGCGCTGCCCGTCGCGCACCGGATGTACGAAAGACTCGCTATGCTTTTTCATTGGATACTCTCCGCAGTTTGCGTCGTCAAGGTGCAAGTACTCGGCGCGAAGTTGACTCCGAAGACTTTGAGATTGCACGGATAAGTCACCTTTACCGTGATCGTGCCGCCCTGCACAAGATAAGACGCCGGCGGGGAAGTGGTGCTGGAGGCTGGGCACGACGGGTTGGCGCCGCTTGGCCAAAGAGTTTGACTTGTTCCCGAGCCTCCCGGACCGGTACTCGTCGTAATCGTGAAGGACAGATTCGCCTTTGTGAGGGTCGGAGCTGCTCCGAAAAACGGTGTGGCAGCCGTTAAGCACGGGTCAACAGTCTGGCCGCGGCTGATAGCAACGGCCTGCGCACCTGCAGTCGTGCCGTTCGTCATCTCCAAATAATTGTTGAGCGTGATTCCGAACGCGATCATGCCCAGCAGCAGGATCAGCAGAATCGGCAGCAAATAGGCGAACTCGAGCAGCGCCTGGCCTCGCTCGTTGCGTCCGCGGAACCACGTTTCCATGCTGCGGGCGTCAGCGTGCTCTCCCGGAGGCGCTGCGCCGTAGTTTTCAATAGGGTTATACATGATCCTCTGGCCTCCATGATGTATCCGCAGCAAATTCTCAAGTTTCAAAGGGCCTGTTCCGAATGACCCAAGTCGCGAAATCCGCGTTCTCTGGGGCAACTGCGAGGATAATCCAGCGCATAGATACCCGAATCGCACGGTCGAGTCAATTCACTTCAGGTCAGCGCTTAGAGATTCATTTCGCATAGCTCTCGCAGTCCGCCATGCGGCAACCTTTTGCGCAAAAAGCGCCATTGCTTTCAATAAAGAGTGCAACTCGACGCCGTCGGTAGCCTCCGCGTCAACAGCCGCCGCGACCGGCCGGGAATCGCCCTCGAGACTGGCATCGTTCGCAACTTACAGAATACAATAAAGTTACTGACATACCGAACGCTCTTCGCGATTGCCTTCACTTAGGGTGCCGTCCAATTCCTCGTGCACCCCGGGAACTAGTGCCAAGAATGCTGCAATTCATCTTCCTTTAAGCTGTTTCGCGCGCTCTAATCGATAGTGGTCTAAGCGGGTTCCCCGACGAATCTGTGACTGAGACCGCTAAACACAGGCCACCTTGAGCCAAGACGCCTTGGTTTGCCCGCTTTCTGATTGAACGAGGGACCGTGATCGCTGCTTACGTCTACGGCAGCATTCGCGCGCTTAGAACTGCGCAGTGAGCGCTCTGTCACAGCGCTCTCTGGACTTCATTCATTCCGCTCGCGCCATCACTTCGATGCCGCTGACCGTGCCCGCCTAATACCCAATACAACTGAAGTTCACCGCATGCGTGGTGCTGCTACTGGCGTTGATGGTTATATTTTGGTTCGTGTTGTTGGTCACTGAGTACATGAGTCCACTGGTGACGCCTGTAGCGTCAGTCACCGTGCAGGTGAAGGTTCCCGTGTTGTTATAGGCCACGGGGAGCGTCACCCCTACCGAAGTGGTACCGCCGAGCGCTACGGTGCCGACTGACATGAACGGGTTGGATATCAAGCTGCTGTTAAGCGTTTCAGTGGCCGTGTTCGTAGAGGTTCCTGTATCGACCGTGCCAACGGTGGTCTGCTGCACCTCCAGCTCCATAAAGTTGCCCGCCGAGACGCCGAAGCTTGCAAGAATGGTGCAAAACGTAGCGCTGTTGATCGTGCAGTGTGGTCCAACTGTTAGCGTCGGCGGTGCGATCGAGCTGCCTTGGGTAGGGGACGACAACAGTGTGACGGTGTAGGTGGAATTTGACGCCACTGAGTTCGAGAGCGTAAACGTTACGCTCGTGATATTACCCGTTCCAGGGACTGTAGTTACATTACAAGTGTAAGTCGTCTGGCTTTCGCAGGAGGTAGACATAGAGACGTATATGGGAGTCGCAGTCCAACCGGTCGGGCCTAATGGTTCAGGTGAGGAGCCCGCAAAGCTGACGGTCGACAGACCGTACACCGGCATACCCATGCCCGTGGCGCCCGTCGCTCCGGTTCCACCGGTTGATCCCGTCGGACCGGATGGTCCGATTAGCCCAATACCCGTAGCCCCAGTCGGCCCAGTCGGTCCGGTGCTGCCTTGCGGGATCGTGAAGTTCAGTGTCAGCGTTCCCGGTCCAGTAACTCCAGTGACCGCCGCCGATCCTCCCGGAGCGCTCGTCATCGTTGACCCGACACTCACCGTAGTATTCGCCGGACCCTGTGCTCCTGTCGCTCCAGCCAACGCAATCAACTGCCAATTCTGTCCCGAGTTATTCGTGAAATCGAGGTACGGGTCCACAACCGGGCTGCCAGGAACCGCTCGCACCGCCACATACGTCGAGCCGTTCTCCGTAACCTCATCGTCTTGGTTGTAGCTGTTCCCGCTCACCCATGGGCCGGTGTAATTGAATCCGTCCGCCAACACCTGCCAGTTTGTTCCGGTGCCCGCAACGTCGGTCGCAGGATTGACGCCCATGTTCGGCTGCAGCGCCACATAAGACGACCCGTTATACGAAACCGCCTGGTTCGCCGTATACGCCGTAACGCCCGTCCATCCGCCCAACCAAGTGAACCCGTTACCGTTCGCGCCGGTCGCACCAGTCGGCCCAGTCGGTCCGACCAAGCCCTGTGTTCCCATCGCGCCGGTCGCACCAGTAGCCCCGGTCGTGCCTGCTCCGGTCGCACCCGCCGGTCCGGTCCCTCCAGTCGCACCAGTAGCTCCAGTCGCACCAGTCGGCCCGATCGGAATTCCGAGCGGACCCGCGACCGTCCATGCCGCTACGGAATTGGTGTTTCCGGTGTTCCTGAGGATTCCCATCTCGATCGTATCCGTCGCAGCGAACGCCACCGAGACGGTGGTATTCCAGCAGGCCGTTGTCGTGTTAGACCCAGTGACCGCGTTCGAAACTGTGCACGACAACGTCGTCGCAAGTCCGTTCTTATAGACCGTGAAAGTTATGCCACCCGCCCCCTGAGCCGTATTGGTCTGCGCGTACAGCTCCGCCACGTTTCCAGCCATCGGCACCTGGATGCTCACATTCGTGCCAGACGTGGTGGCTGAGCCCATTATCAAGCCGAAGCACTGCGTGCCAGTGGCACAGGTAATAGTATTGGCGTTACTGTCGCCAGTAAGCGTCCCTACTCCGTTCGCTCCCACCAGACCCGTCGCGCCCGTCGCGCCGGTTGCCCCGGTCAGGCCTGTACCCGTCGCGCCCGTCGCGCCGGTCCCACCGGTCGCACCGGTCGGACCAGTAACGCCCTGCGGGATCGAGAAGTTAAGTATGAGGTTCGAGCTTGTCGATCCGGTCGCGGCTGTGACCGTCGCAGGAGTCCCTGGGGCACCGGTAGTGGTTGTGCCGACCTGTAGGGTTGCCGGCCCCGTTGCTCCTGTCGCGCCCGTCGAGCCCGTGGCGCCCTGCACTCCGCCTGGCGTCACCGTCGAAGCGCTCGGAATCGTCGTGTTTTGCGCGGCATTCCCCGGGTACCCAAGGTTCTTGAGTACAAAGACAGTACCGCTAGTGATCGAGGAGACGGAGTAATATCCGCCTGTGACGGTGCTGCTGGAAATGAACACCGTATCGCCCGTCGCTCCCCATGCCGTGTTCAGCACAGTGACGTTCTGGGTCGAGCCGACTGCGGGCTGGGTGAACGTCCCGTTCGTAGTCGTGAAAGAGTTCACACCCGTCGCGCCGGTCACACCGGTGGCTCCCGTCGCCCCGTTCGTGCCATTCGTGCCATTCGTGCCGTTGGTGCCGGCCGGGCCAGTTGGGCCGGCGACGCCAGCGACGAAGCTCGACGGACCTCCCATAGCCCAAACGGCGTTCACGCCGGTCTGGGTTCCGGTGCTCGTTATGCGCATGGCGATATACGAGCCGACTGTGATAGTCGCGGAAGTATGCGTCTGGTCCGTGCAGCCTGTCACAGTCGTCGTGCCGCTGTAGAATGTACCGCCCGTGATCGTGCAGGTTACCCCTGTAGTCGCCAAGGTTGCCGGACTCGCTCCTGAGTAAACGGTGAACGTTATGGAGTTGCCCGTGGTGACGTTGGCGGAGATTGATGCCGTTAGGTTGTTGACAGTTCCTTGCGTCGTCACCTGCTGCGCGCAATTCACCGGGTTAGTGTTCGGCGAGCATGGTCCATCCACGGAACCATATAACGTTGTTGCTGTGAACACGCCGGTCGCGTTGCTGTTGGACACCAAGCCCAACGTAATTCCCGCGCCCTGTACTCCGGCTCCCGTGACCGTCGCGCCGTTGGGGATGGCCGCGCCCGAAGCCGCGTTCGTCGTGTACCCAAGATTGGTGAGAACTACGGTTGTGCCGTTCGTGATAGAGCTTACGGAATAATAACCGCCCGAACTGATCGAGAGCACTTCTCCGGTGGCCATCCAAGCCGTACTGCCAACCGTGACGTTAACAGTGCTCCCGCCAGAGGGCTGCGTGAAACCCGTTGTAGTCGTGAAATTGGCCGCGCCAGTTGCTCCCGTCGCGCCGGTCGCACCGTTCGTTCCGGCCGTACCATTCGCACCCGTAGCACCATTCGCGCCGTTGCTTCCGGTGGCACCCGTTGCGCCAGTCGCGCCGTTGTTTCCGGTGGCACCCGTTGCGCCAGTCGCTCCGGTCGCCCCTGTGGAGCCCGTTGAGCCCGTCGAACCCGCCGCTGCCATGAGCGCCCAGTAGGTTGCCTGCGTCGGAAGTTCGGGCGTGGGTGGACCGTTGGCCACTATGGCCACATACGTCGCGTTCTGATAGGTGACTACGTTGTTCGCCACGTACGAGGTTCCTGCAAAGTACGGACCGAGGAAAGTGAAGCCCGCACCGGTAGCGCCGGTGGCACCTGTTGCGCCGGCGTTGCCCTGCGGTCCTTGCGAACCCTGAGCGCCGGTAGCACCCACGTTGCCCTGGATACCCTGCGGTCCGGTCGCTCCTACGGCTCCGTCATTGCCGGTCGCACCCGTTGCACCATTCGCGCCCGTTGCGCCAGTTACTCCGTTGGCTCCGGTTGCTCCTTCCTGCGCGAGCAATTGCCAGAAGGCAGAAGAGGTTGGTAGGTCGGGCTCGTTTTCAGTATTGCTGCCCTGCAGCGAGATGTAGGAGGAGCCGTTGTAGCTGACTGCATCGTCCAGGTTGTAGTTCCCTGTACTGCCCCACGGACCCTGCCAGTTCAGGCCCGTTGCTCCCGTAGCGCCGGTTGCCCCGTTCGCTCCCGTTGCGCCGTCGTTGCCTTGCACTCCTTGCGAACCCTGAGCGCCGGTAGCGCCCACGTTGCCCTGTGTACCCTGCGGCCCGGTCGCTCCCACGGCTCCGTCATTGCCGGTCGCACCCGTTGCACCATTCGCACCCGTTGCGCCTTCCTGCGCCAGCAACTGCCAGAAGGTGGAAGAGGTCGGTAGGTCGGGCTCATTTCCGGTATTGCTGCCCTGCAGCGAGATGTAGGACGAGCCGTTGTATCTGACCGCATCGTCCAGATTGTAGTTCCCTGTACTGCCCCACGGACCCTGCCAGTTCAGACCTGTTGCTCCAGTCGGACCTGTTGCACCGGTTGCGCCGTTCGCTCCCGTTGCGCCGTCGTTGCCTTGCACTCCTTGCGAACCCTGAGCGCCGGTAGCGCCCACGTTGCCCTGTGTACCCTGCGGCCCGGTCGCTCCCACGGCTCCGTCATTGCCGGTCGCACCCGTTGCACCATTCGCACCCGTTGCGCCTTCCTGCGCCAGCAACTGCCAGAAGGTGGAAGAG
Organism: uncultured Acidobacteriota bacterium; assembly: GCA_963831955.1. Lineage (GTDB taxonomy): Bacteria > Acidobacteriota > Terriglobia > Acidiferrales > UBA7541 > Palsa-147. The sequence goes on from CAWHSG010000001.1 coordinate 1,289,561, forward strand.
GTCGGTAGGTCGGGCTCATTTCCGGTATTGCTGCCCTGCAGCGAGATGTAGGACGAGCCGTTGTAGCTGACCGCATCGTCCAGATTGTAGTTCCCTGTACTGCCCCACGGACCCTGCCAGTTCAAACCTGTTGCTCCAGTCGGACCTGTTGCACCGGTTGCGCCGTTCGCTCCCGTTGCGCCGTCGTTGCCTTGCACTCCTTGCGAACCCTGAGCGCCGGTAGCGCCCACGTTGCCCTGTGTACCCTGCGGCCCGGTCGCTCCCACGGCTCCGTCATTGCCGGTCGCACCCGTTGCACCATTCGCACCCGTTGCGCCTTCCTGTGCCAGCAACTGCCAGAAGGTGGAAGAGGTCGGTAGGTCGGGCTCATTTCCGGTATTGCTGCCCTGCAGCGAGATGTAGGACGAGCCGTTGTAGCTGACCGCATCGTCCAGATTGTAGTTCCCTGTACTGCCCCACGGACCCTGCCAGTTCAAACCTGTTGCTCCAGTCGGACCTGTTGCACCGGTTGCGCCGTTCGCTCCCGTTGCGCCGTCGTTGCCTTGCACTCCTTGCGAACCCTGAGCGCCGGTAGCGCCCACGTTGCCCTGTGTACCCTGCGGTCCGGTATTTCCCTGAATACCCTGACTCCCCGTAGCGCCTTGTGCTCCCGTGTTGCCTTGAATGCCCTGACTGCCGGTCGCACCCGTAACACCCTGCACGCCGGTCGCGCCCTGCGAGCCCGTCGCCCCGGCCGCACCAGTCGCACCGACTCCACCAGTCGCTCCCGTCGAACCCGTCGCTCCATTCGCTCCGGTCGCTCCCGTTGCGCCTTCCTGCGCCAACAACTGCCACGCCGGATTCACCCCAGGAACACCCGTAGCTCCGTTCGGCGCCACATAAGACGAGCCCTGATACGACACAGCATCATTCGGGTTATAAGTCTGCGGCACCCATGGGCCCTGCCAATTCAGACCCGTCACTCCCGTCGCGCCAGCGGGACCAGTCGCACCCGTCGCACCATTCGCTCCATTCGTTCCGTTCGCACCAGCAGGACCCGTCGCGCCGTTGCTGCCGTTCGTGCCATTCGTCCCGTTCGTGCCATCCGTCCCGTTCGCGCCAGTCGCTCCGGTAGCGCCATTCGCGCCAGTAGCTCCGGTTACGCCCGTCGAACCAGTAACGCCGCGTGCCCCTGTAGAACCCGTCGCTCCAGTACCGCCATTCGCGCCCGTCGCTCCATTCGCTCCGTTCGCGCCGGTAGCACCGGTTGCGCCATTAGCTCCCGTCGGACCCGCCGCACCAGTCGTCCCAGCCGCTCCCGTCGAACCCGTCACACCTCGCGCGCCCGTCGAACCGGTTGGTCCGGTCGCACCCGCAACGCCGCTGCCGCCATTCGCACCGGTAGCGCCAGTAGCCCCCGCGACAGCCCAGATTGCCATGTTGCTAGAAGAGAACGAACTCCCAGAAGTAAAGTTATTCACCACCAAGTAAGTCTGGCCTTGATAGGTAACCACGTCGTTCACGCTGTAAGCGAAAACCGGCTGCCACGGCCCCTGGTAGTTGAATCCGACTCCAGAAGCGCCCGTAGGACCGGTAGCTCCGGTGGCCCCATTGGCTCCATTCGCGCCGACCGGACCAGTCGCACCCGTCGTTCCCGCACCAGTGGAGCCAGTCGCACCAGTCGCACCCTTCGCGCCAGTCGCACCCGTAGCTCCGGCCGTTCCAACGCCAGTCCCACCAGTCGCTCCAGCTGGCCCAGTCGCACCAGCAACTCCCGTCGCACCCTTCGCGCCAGTAGCCCCGGTCGGACCCGCAGCTCCACTCGGGCCCGCCGAACCAGCCGGCCCCGTCGCGCCATCCTGCGCCAACATCTGCCAAGCCGAATCTCCACCCGGAATGTCGGAGCCCGCTGCTCCTCCGGGCGCGACCCAAGAAGATCCTAGCCAGAACACCACCGAATTCGGCGGATAATTCAGCGCGCTCCAAACGCCCTCCCACACCAGACCCGTCGCACCGGCCGCTCCAGTAGCGCCAGTAGGTCCTGTCGCGCCATTCGCTCCTGCAGCGCCTCCAGGCCCTTGCGGACCGGTTGCGCCCTGCGTGCCTGCCGTGCCGGCCGTTCCTTGCGGACCAGTCGGTCCGGCCGGACCCGCAGGTCCTGTCGAGCCATTCGTTCCGTTCGTTCCATTCGAGCCAGTCGGCCCAATCGGACCCTGAGACCCGGTCGCACCAGCAGGACCTACGGGCCCAGTCGCGCCATTCGACCCATTCGTGCCATTATTTCCAGTCGGTCCCTGCGGCCCCGTCGCTCCAGCGGGACCCACCGATCCAGTCGCGCCATTCGATCCATTCGTGCCAGTCGGTCCTTGCGGCCCGGTAGCTCCCGCCGCGCCTGTAGATCCGTTCGCACCCGTAGATCCAGTCGCACCGGCCTGAGTCAACAAGAGCCACACCGCCGAAGATCCCGGAACATCCGTACCCGCCGCCCCACCGGGCGCGACCCACGAAGATCCCAGCCAAGCCACCACCGAATCCGGCGGATAATTCAATCCGCTCCAAATCCCTTCCCACTGCAATCCTGTCGCGCCCGTCGCACCGGTCGCGCCCGTCGCACCATTCGCTCCGTTTGCTCCTGCCGGACCCTGCACACCGGTTGGCCCCGCTGGTCCTTGCGATCCATTTGTGCCGTTAGATCCTGCCGGCCCCGTCGCACCCGTCGCGCCATTCGTACCCATCGCCCCCGTCGGACCTGTAGGGCCGATTGTTCCAGTAGCACTGATGGAGATGCCCGTCGCCGAGGAGGTAAACGTGATGTTGTTGCCTGCCGATAGCGCCGGACTGGAGAAGTAGTTCGTCCCATCCGTCCAGATTTGTATTACCTGATAGGGCGGCAGCGAGATATCGCTAGATCCACCGTTGATCGTCAAGCCCCCAGGCTGAACGTCCAAATTTGTAGTTGCGTTGAGGTTCTCGACGGCGATGTACCAGCTTGCGCTGGGTGGCGGGGAGGGGAGCATCAGCGGAGATTCGTTCATTACAAGCAGCTTCCCGTTGTCGCTAGGCTGGGCCAGATAGTCGCCTGCCTTGCTGACGCCGGCTCCAAACGTGCCAGTCGAGCCCATCGGACCAGTGGCACCATTCGCCCCTGCGGGACCCATCGGGCCAGTGGCGCCATTGGCTCCTGCGGGGCCAGCGGGACCGGTTGAGCCGTTCGCTCCCGCCGGACCAGTCGCACCGGTAGCGCTCGCCGCTCCAGCCGCACCAGTAGCGCCGGTCGATCCAGTCGCGCCAACTTGCGCCACCAAACTCCAAGCCGCGCTCACTCCAGGCTGCTGCGTTCCCGAAGCCCCGCCAGTAGCCACATAAGTCGATCCCTGCCAAAACACAGTCGATCCCGCTGGATAATTCTGCGCAATCCAGCCCCCCTGCCACACCAATCCAGAAGTTCCCGCCGGACCAGTCGCGCCGGTAGCGCCCGTTGCGCCGTTGGTTCCGTTCGTCCCGTTTGCACCGGCAGGTCCTTGAGCTCCAGTTGGACCCGCAGGGCCAGCCGATCCGTTAGTGCCATTCGCGCCGCTAGGCCCAGTCGGTCCAGTCGCGCCAGTCGCACCTTTAGCTCCAGTTGCGCCGGTGGTTCCCGCACCCGTCGCTCCTGACGGACCAGTCGCACCCGTCGCTCCTTTTGCACCTGTCGCGCCGGTAGTTCCCGCGCCTGTTGCACCAGTGGCGCCGGTAGCGCCTTTTGCCCCGCTCGCGCCTGTCGGTCCCGTTGCGCCTGTAGCTCCCGTCGCGCCCTTGGCTCCCGTAGGACCAGTCGGCCCGGTCGGTCCCGTTGCGCCTCCGGTGGCTTGCGCGATCGGTTTCGTCGCCTCGGGGAAGAGACTCGCGGCTAGCGCCGTTGGATTAATCACGAAATCCAATTGCGCGTCGTGCCCGATCTGCGGCCCTTCCTTCGAAACGAAGGAAACGAACACATCGCTCGAGGAACTCGTGCTCGGATTCGTCGAGAAAAGTCCGATACCGTTGTTCGTCCCAGGATTCTGATACCAATACTGCGCGATGGGCGTCACATCGATGACCACGTAATTCAAAATCATGTCCTTGGTCATCAGCACAGGAATCGCTTCCGTGCCGGGATCGCAACTCGGCTCCGCGCCATTCAATTTCTTTTCATCCCACGGCTGATTGGCTTCCAGGCGGCAGACGTACATGGTCCCCGCGCCCTGCACGCTATTCACAAATAATTTCAGCGTGGCTTTTTCGATGTCGCCGCTTTGCAGATTGGGAGGAAAGACGGAAAGATTGAAACGCAAATAGCCATTGACGTTGGGGCTCTGCACCACGACGAGCGGCGCGCCGCCGTTATTCCATTCGCCGCCGCGCTGCGAGTACGTATCGTCCGTCACCGGCGCCTGTGCGCGCGTAACCACCGGCGCGATCAATGCCGCAGCGCCTAACGCGAGTGCAACCGTGGTTCGTCTTATGAATTTCATGGCCAGCCTCTTTACCGAGGAATTCCCGTCCAACGTCCGCGCGTCTGTGCGGCCGTGAGTAGTAGTCATCAGCGTCCTTCCTTTGAGCTTGAAGTCGTGAGCGTCGAATTCACGCGTGAATGGGAGAAAGTGGTCCGGGCAAACCCCCGGCGCAACGTCCGTGGGAGCTGCGATGTGGTCCTAGGATTCATGCCGCTCAAAAATTTATTTCGTCCTTCCTGCTTCCATTTCTTCGTCGAACCGGCTTCACAAAAAATCTGCGCCGCTAATTCTTCAATTCGCCAGCGTCTTCACCGGCGGTTCATCGTCATCGCGGACGGCCGGATCGTCTTCACGCTCGGCGCGGTTCCTGGCCACTTCGCGGTCCAGCTCATCGCGCAACATCGCCAGTTGCTGCGCCAGAATCCGGCTGCGTTCGTTCAATTTCGATACCCAGGTAAAAAGTTGAATCACCAGCAGCGTCAATCCGAAAATCGCAATCAGGAAAAGCGCCGAGGGCGCGTAGGGAATTCCGAAGAAATGCGCAATCTTGAAAAGATATTTGTAGCCCAGCGACGACGCCAGCATCAGCGCGAACGCAATGCCCATCCACAAAATCGCAAACCGCTCGGTGATCTTCCTCTTCAGCACCAGGCCCATCACCAAGCCGAAAATCACCAGCGTCACCAGAAACGCCAGCGATTGCCCGTGCTCCGGCATCCCATCGCCAGCCGGCATCTGCATCATCGCGAAATTTGAGATCAAATGCATGAACTAAAAATTGACCTCCGGCTTGCGCAACAACGTCATGAAAATCGCCAGCGGCACTTTCAGCATGTACACCAGCGATTTCAGCGCTCCGATACTCGAGCGCCCCGCGCTGCGTTCCGCCATCACCACCGGCACTTCCAGAATTCGCAGGCCGGCGCGATGCGCCACCACCAGCGCTTCCACTTCAGGGAAATCTTCGGAATAGCGGTGCGCCAGCAGACGAATCGCCCGCCGGCTCAAAATCCGGAATCCAGAAGTAGGGTCGGTAATCTTCGTGCGGCAAATCGCCGAAAGCATCAAAGCGAAAAATCGAATCCCCATCCGCCGAGTGGCCGTGGATTTAAATCCGCCTTCGCTGCGGAATCGCGAGCCCACGATCAAGTCCGCCTTCGACTCGCGCATGGCCTCAATCAATTTGTGGATTTCCTGCGGCGGGTGCTGCCCATCGCCATCCACTTGCATGGCGAAGTCATAATCCTCGCGCAACGCGATCTGCCACCCGGTCTGCACCGCCCCGCCGATTCCCAGATTGCAGGGCAGCGTCACCGCGCGCGCCAGGTCCTTCAAAGTCTCCCGCGTGTTATCGCTCGAGCCGTCGTCAATCACCACCACGTCGCAGCCCGCGCATTCCCGCTCCAGCGCCTGCACCAACTGCGGCAGCGATTTCGCCTCGTTATACGCCGGAACGACAATCAGGACGCGCGCCTCCCGCGTCCCTGCCGCCTTGGTCTTCTCTTGTCTTTCTTCGGTCACCGGTGTTAGCCCTCGGGACGGGAGCACCTCGTACCGTGCCCTGCGCGTTGCCCTGCCTACCCCAACACCCTTCTCGATTTCTGATCGGTACAGTGACGATTAGAAATCGCTGTAAAGCCGGGTGCGGGCTGTTGATTCAGCCCGCCCAATAAATTGACCAAACTCAATTTCTAATCGAACAAAAACAGCTGCTTTTTGCTGATGGCGAAAGGCGGACCTGCTTTTGGCTGATCCGCCCGCCGAACTCTTTCAATCCCGCCATCGTCGCATTTGGCGAGCGGTGGAGGTGATAGCTCTTCCGCTCTGTTCTGCTACCCCTCTCGTTTTAGTACTGCCTCGCTCAACTCGTTGAAGCGGCGGGTCCGAAGACCCGCCGCTCCGCTTCGTTTCTACGAGCTAGTTCCCGGTACACGTGTACGTAACTGTGTCGCCTGAGGTCGCAGCAAAGAGCGTGATCTGCGTCAGGCTCGTCTGCACGACACGGACGGCAGTTGTGTTCGTGTTGTCCACGGCGCTGCAGAAGTAGCTACTGGCGAACACCGCTGATCCCGTAAAGGTCACCGTCGTTCCGGTGCTGCTCACACCGGCAGTCGTGCCTACTGTCACGTGCGCACCTGCGAGCGTGCCGCCCGCCGTGGGCACGGCTTCCACGACGGTCGGTGTTACCGTGAAAGTGTCGGTCGAGCCGCCGGCCCTCAAAACCGAGACCTCGATCAGTTGACCCGCGGTTACGGCTACTGAACCGGTGTTGCTGCAAGTGGTGGCTCCGGCACCGACCGCGCAATTCAGTGTCGATCCGGCATTGGCCACGACGACAGTGAACGTGACTGTGTTGGTTGGCGCCGCCGACAGCACTATGCTGATTGAGTTAATGGTTCCGGACGTGGCGACGGTCGTGTTGTCGCATGTGCTGCCGACAGCCGTGCAGGCCGCCTGTGAGGTCGAGAGCGAAACCCACTTGGTGGTGCCGCCAGTGAACGTCGAGCTGACTGACGTGGCCGAGAAGCTGGTAGTTCCTACGCCGCCGTTCGAGTAGACCGGTGTCGTGGCTGAAGTAGGAATGTCGGCTGCGACCAGCGTACGGAACGTTGGAGCCGCTGCCCCGCCAGTCGTCGGCCCGGCGAATACGGTGTTCGCGTTCTCGTTCGCAAGCGTAGCGGTTAGGTTTCCCGAAGTGGTGATCGGCGAGACGGTGACCGTGAAAAGGCTGGGCAGAGTCAGTCCAACGCTCGTCACCGTACCGGTGCCGATCGTCACTGTGGCCGGCGCCCAAGCCGTCCCGTTGTACTGCAGGAACTGGTTCAACGTCGGAGCCGTAGCCGAGATCGAAGTAGCCTGCAACTTCGTGGCGGCGATTGAGCCACCGCCCGTTGTCGTCAGACTGCCGCCGATCACCAGCGCATTGTTGTTAGTGCCTGCTGCGATGACCGAGAAATTCGGCGCGGTAATCGCACTCGGCAAAGACAGCGTGATGCTGCCGGTGCTGTTGCTGACCGTAATCTGGTTCGTCGTGCCGGCCAGGCTGGTGACGCCGCTGTTGGTGAACGTGACGCCGCCCGTCGCGCTGCTGACGCCGATGCCGGCCCCAGCGATTGCGCTCGTTACGCCGTTGTTCGTGAACGTGACATTGCCCGTTGCGCCGCTGAGGCCGATTCCGGTGCCGGCCAGTGCGCTGAGCACGCCCGTGTTAGTGATTTGGCCGCCGCTGAGGCTGATGCCCGCCCCGGCGGTGTAAGTCCCCGCCGCTCCGGTCGCACCCGTGACCCCTGCAGCAGCCACCAGTTGCCATTCACCTGGAGCAAGCGTTTGGTTCGAAGGCTCGTTGCCCGTGGTGCAATTGACGCCGAGGTTGGCCGTAGGAGCGAAGCAAACCCAGCTCGCACCTGCGTCGGTGACCACATCGGTCGCCACGTAGCCGGCGAACGACATGTTCCAGTTGCCGAGTTCAATCAGGCCGGCCGGCCCAGTTGCGCCAGTCACTCCGTTCGTGCCGTTCGTGCCATTCGTGCCGGCTGGGCCCTGCGGACCAGCTACTCCATCCGCACCGGTTGCTCCGTTTGCGCCTGCTGGACCTTGTGCGCCTGGTGTGCCTGGCGCACCTGCTGCACCAGCCTGAGCAAACAGCGCCCACTGGTTCAGCGTGTCGTTGGCCGGCTCATCCGTGCAGCCTGCCAACGTCATGCATTCGTAGGTCGAGCCGTTCTCGGTCACTACGTCATACTGGTTGTAGGTTCCCGGTGTGTTGGACCACATGTTCTGGAAGGTGAAGCCCTGGCCGGTTGCGCCAGTTGCTCCCACCGCGCCGGACGGGCCCTGCGGGCCAGCTACTCCATCCGCACCCGTTGCACCGTTTGCGCCTGCTGGACCTTGTGCGCCTGGTGTGCCTGGCGCACCCGCTGCACCAGCCTGAGCAAACAGCGCCCACTGGTTCAGCGTGTCGTTGGCCGGCTCATCCGTGCAGCCTGCCAACGTCATGCATTCGTAGGTCGAGCCGTTCTCGGTCACTACGTCATACTGGTTGTAGGTTCCCGGTGTGTTGGACCACATGTTCTGGAAGGTGAAGCCCTGGCCGGTTGCGCCAGTTGCTCCCACCGCGCCGGACGGGCCCTGCGGGCCAGCTACTCCATCCGCACCCGTTGCACCGTTTGCGCCTGCTGGACCTTGTGCGCCTGGTGTGCCTGGCGCACCCGCTGCACCAGCCTGAGCAAACAGCGCCCACTGGTTCAGCGTGTCGTTGGCCGGCTCATCCGTGCAGCCTGCCAACGTCATGCATTCGTAGGTCGAGCCGTTCTCGGTCACTACGTCATACTGGTTGTAGGTTCCCGGTGTGTTGGACCACATGTTCTGGAAGGTGAAGCCCTGGCCGGTTGCGCCAGTTGCTCCCACCGCGCCGGACGGGCCCTGCGGGCCAGCTACTCCATCCGCACCCGTTGCACCGTTTGCGCCTGCTGGACCTTGTGCGCCTGGTGTGCCTGGCGCACCCGCTGCACCAGCCTGAGCAAACAGCGCCCACTGGTTCAGCGTGTCGTTGGCCGGCTCATCCGTGCAGCCTGCCAACGTCATGCATTCGTAGGTCGAGCCGTTCTCGGTCACTACGTCATACTGGTTGTAGGTTCCCGGTGTGTTGGACCACATGTTCTGGAAGGTGAAGCCCTGGCCGGTTGCGCCAGTTGCTCCCACCGCGCCGGACGGGCCCTGCGGGCCAGCTACTCCATCCGCACCCGTTGCACCGTTTGCGCCTGCTGGACCTTGTGCGCCTGGTGTGCCTGGCGCACCCGCTGCACCAGCCTGAGCAAACAGCGCCCACTGGTTCAGCGTGTCGTTGGCCGGCTCATCCGTGCAGCCTGCCAACGTCATGCATTCGTAGGTCGAGCCGTTCTCGGTCACTACGTCATACTGGTTGTAGGTTCCCGGTGTGTTGGACCACATGTTCTGGAAGGTGAAGCCCTGGCCGGTTGCGCCAGTTGCTCCCACCGCGCCGGACGGGCCCTGCGGGCCAGCTACTCCATCCGCACCCGTTGCACCGTTTGCGCCTGCTGGACCTTGTGCGCCTGGTGTGCCTGGCGCACCCGCTGCACCAGCCTGAGCAAACAGCGCCCACTGGTTCAGCGTGTCGTTGGCCGGCTCATCCGTGCAGCCTGCCAACGTCATGCATTCGTAGGTCGAGCCGTTCTCGGTCACTACGTCATACTGGTTGTAGGTTCCCGGTGTGTTGGACCACATGTTCTGGAAGGTGAAGCCCTGGCCGGTTGCGCCAGTTGCTCCCACCGCGCCGGACGGGCCCTGCGGGCCAGCTACTCCATCCGCACCCGTTGCACCGTTTGCGCCTGCTGGACCTTGTGCGCCTGGTGTGCCTGGCGCACCCGCTGCACCAGCCTGAGCAAACAGCGCCCACTGGTTCAGCGTGTCGTTGGCCGGCTCATCCGTGCAGCCTGCCAACGTCATGCATTCGTAGGTCGAGCCGTTCTCGGTCACTACGTCATACTGGTTGTAGGTTCCCGGTGTGTTGGACCACATGTTCTGGAAGGTGAAGCCCTGGCCGGTTGCGCCAGTTGCTCCCACCGCGCCGGACGGGCCCTGCGGGCCCTCCGGCCCGATCCCGCCCGTAGGACCAACCTGCCCTTGATTGCCTTGGATACCTTGCTGGCCCTGTGCGCCGGTCGGACCGATCAGACCCTGCGAACCAGTGTTCCCCTGAATGCCCTGGCTGCCAGTCGGACCAATCGGACCCTGGTTGCCGGTGTTGCCTTGCGCGCCAGTCGGACCGATCTGACCCTGTGGGCCGGTGTTACCTTGAATGCCCTGATCGCCGGTCGGACCTTGCACGCCGGTCGCGCCGGTTGCACCTACTGCTCCCGTCGAACCTGTGACTCCGCGTGCTCCAGTCGAACCGGTCGCGCCGGTAGCGCCATTCGCGCCCGTTGCGCCGTTCGTTCCATTCGTCCCGGTCGCACCGGTTGCGCCGTTAGCGCCGGTCGCACCCGCCACACCCGTTGCGCCGGTTGCACCGACTAATCCGCTTACGCCACGCGCTCCGGTTGGACCGGTCGCGCCCGTCGCGCCGTTCGTGCCGTTGGTGCCGGTAGGACCTGTCGAGCCGGCTGCCGCCCAGATCGCCAGGTTGCCGGCGTCAAACGAGCTGCCCGACACGAAATTGTTGACGGCCATGTACGTCGTGCCGTTGTAGGTGAGAACTTCATCCGGCAAATAATGAGTGTTCGCCGCCCAGTTGCCGACGTAGGTGTAGGAAGTTCCCGACGCACCGGTCGGCCCCGTCGCACCGTTTGTGCCGTTCGTGCCGTTGGTGCCATTCGCACCCGCGGCACCTGTTGCACCGGTCGCGCCCGCCGCACCAGCCGGGCCAGTTGCGCCCTTCGCGCCAGTGGAGCCCGTTGCGCCAGTCGCACCCGTCGTGCCCGCGCCCGTCGCGCCAGTGGAACCGGTCGCGCCAGCCGTTCCGGTTGCGCCCTTCGCGCCAGTCGGACCAGCAGCGCCCGTCGCTCCATTGTTACCAATAGATCCAGTCGGACCCGTCGCGCCTTCTTGCGCCAACAGCAACCACGCGGCGCTGATTCCCGGGACTTGGCCGCCGGCTGCACCTGATGGGGCAACCCACGTCGAACCTTGATAGGCGACAACGGCGTCATCCGCATAATTCAAGCCGCTCCAGTTGCCCGCCCAGAAAAGACCCGTCGCGCCAGGTGCCCCAGTGGGACCTGTCGGGCCTGCTGCGCCATCCGCGCCGTTCGCGCCATTTACTCCAGGCGTGCCAGCGGGACCTTGGCTACCGGAAGGACCTTGAATACCTTGCGGCCCTTGCGGTCCACTCGGACCCGCCGGACCTTGACTGCCTTGTGGACCAGTCGCACCTGCCGGCCCTTGCGAACCATCATTGCCGCTCGGACCTGCCGGACCAGTTGAACCCTGCGCACCGGTCGCTCCTGCATTGCCTGTCGCGCCAGCCGGGCCAGCATTTCCCGTCGCGCCATTGACGCCTGCCGCGGCCAACAATTGCCACGTGGCGTCGCTGCCGGGCGTATCTCCCGGCGCTGCGCCGTTCGGTGCGAAGTAGGACGAGCCCTGGAAAGAAACTGCATCGTTCGGGTTGTAGGCCCCGGTGCTGCCCCACGCACCCTGCCAGTTCAGGCTGGCGCCCGTTGCGCCTGTCGGACCGGCGGGACCTGTCGCCCCATCCGCTCCGTTGCTGCCATTGGTGCCGTTGATCCCGGCGGGACCCTGCGGTCCAGCGGGCCCCAAACTGCCCTGCGGCCCTTGCGGACCTGCGGGACCTTGCGATCCATCGTTACCGCTTGCGCCTGTCGCGCCTGTCGGCCCTGCAGGGCCTGTTGCTCCTGCAGAACCATTCGAGCCTGTCGTACCTTCTTGCGCCAACATCTGCCACGTGGCATCGCTGCCGGGCGTGTCTCCCGGCGCCGCGCCGTTCGGTGCGACGTAGGACGAGCCCTGGTAAGAAACTGCATCGTTGGGGTTGTAGGTCCCTGTGCTGCCCCACGGACCCTGCCAATTCAGCCCTGCGCCTGTTGCACCCGTCGGGCCGGCCGGACCCGTCGCGCCGTCCACTCCGTTCGTCCCGTTCGCCCCGGCAGGACCTTGTGTACCCTGCGGGCCTGCAGATCCTTGCGGACCCGCGGCTCCCTGCGGACCCGACGGACCTGCTGGCCCGGCAGGACCCTGTGCGCCTGATGCTCCTGCAGGTCCGGCTGGACCTTGCGCACCCGTTGCCCCTGGTGTTCCCGGTGTACCTGGCGTTCCTGAAGGACCCTGGTCTCCTTGCGGACCCTGGGGCCCTGTTGCGCCCGCGTTGCCCGTCGGTCCTTGCGGACCTGTCGCGCCTGTTGTTCCGGCTCCCGTTGGGCCGAGCGGACCAGTCGGGCCCGTGCTTCCTTCCTCGGCCAGCATCGTCCAGTCGGAACCGTCCATATCCGGCGTGAGCGTTGCGGACGCCAAGGTGTTGCGGGCGACGTAAGAGGATCCGTTGTAGTAAGCGACATCATTGATGCTGTAGCTGTTGTCCAGGACGAACGCGCCGCGCCAGTTCAACCCTTTCGCGCCGGTCGCTCCCGTCGGGCCTGCCGGACCTTGCGATCCCGCTACGCCCTGAGGCCCACTCGGTCCTGCTGGTCCTTGCGGACCCTGCGCGCCATTCGTTCCATTCGTCCCATTCGCACCGCTCGGTCCTGCTGGTCCTTGCGGTCCAGTTGTTCCCGCCGGTCCTTGCGGACCCGTTGCGCCGGTAGTTCCAGCGCCAGTTGCGCCCGCAGCACCTGCCGGACCCGTTGCGCCCGTAGCACCCTTCGCGCCCGCCGGACCCGTCGCGCCGGTAGTTCCAGCGCCGGTCGCGCCCGCGGGACCCGTCGCTCCGGTAGCACCCTTCGGGCCTGTCGCTCCAGTTGTTCCAGCGCCGGTCGCGCCTGAAGGTCCCGTCGGGCCTGTCGCGCCCTTGGGGCCAGTCGCTCCGGCTGTTCCAGCGCCCGTCGCACCCGTTGCCCCTGTGGGACCGGTCGCTCCAGTTGCGCCCTTTGGTCCCGTTGGTCCAGTCGGCCCGGTCGGTCCCACGCCACTCTGCGCTGGGGTTGGCTTGCTAGTCGCGTCGAAGAGATTGCTCATCGCGGACGGATTAATCACGAAATCCAATTGCGCGTCGTGCCCGATCTGCGGCCCTTCCTTCGAAACGAAAGAAACAAACACATCGCTCGAGGAACTCGTGCTCGGATTCGTCGAAAAAAGTCCGATGCCGTTGTTCGTGCCGGGATTTTGATACCAGTATTGGGCGATCGGCGTGATGTCGATCACCACGTAATTCAAAATCATGTCCTTGGTCATCAGCACAGGAATCGCTTCGGTGCCGGGATCGCAACTCGGCTCCGCGCCGCTCAATTTCTTTTCATCCCACGGCTGATTCGCTTCCAGGCGGCAGACATACATGGTCCCCGCGCCCTGCACGCTATTCACAAATAATTTCAGCGTGGCTTTTTCGATGTCGCCGCTTTGGAGATTGGGAGGGAAGACGGAAAGATTGAAACGCAAATAGCCATTGACGTTGGGGCTCTGCACCACGACGAGCGGCGCGCTGCCGTTATTCCATTCGCCACCGCGCTGCGAGTAGGTGTCGTCTGTAACGGGAGCTTGCGCGCGAGCGAGTCCTGGCGCGAGAAAAAAGAGCGCGGCGAGCGCGGAGAGAATTACGCGCTTCGACGACACACTTGTCGCCAGCCGGTTCAAAAACGATTTCAATTCATTCTTGGAATTTCCCTCGATGAAAATTTCCGAGGTTGCGGCTTCACTGCTCCGGGTCGGGCCGTGGGTTTTCATGAAATCTCTCGCTCCCTGATCGCGAAATTCGGACACACGCAACTAAACACAAAAGACGACGGTCGGAGAAACACCCAAGTACGCGGGACAAGAGAGAGCAATCTCCAAGCCAACCAGTAGAAACGGATGGAGATTTCCGCGTCAGGGCCGAAATTCGCGGCGGAAGTGAAATAACAAAGTCGTAGAACGAGAGATTAGTGGCGTAATCAGGAAAAAGAAATGCACACTGAGGCGGATGCGGCTGTCACTTCTTCCATTTTGCGTACAGCCGGCTCGGCCGCTGGCGCGTGCTCCGGGCGAAATGAGACGTTTAGTTGACTCGCGCGGGAAACTACCGTCACTGATTTGTGACGTTTTCGGGGGACTAGGAGTAACACTCCGTTGGTTCTCGCGCTCTTGCGAGACCGATTTGCGGATCTTGTGTGCGCTGTACGATGCCGAAGCGCCGTGCGCGTGTTGCTTTGCCTACCGAAAGCGCAGCAACTTTCATTCGCAATGGCTCCTCAAACAGTTGGATTGCAAACGTGTTACACATTTTTGCCTACCGCAGCGCCCTGCGGCCTCCTGCGATGCACCAAACCCGGGCACTGTTCCCAGGCAGCGGACCGAATCTCCGTCGGCGCTATCGCCCTTTCCATTGGTTTTCATATTGCTCTAAGAATTGCCAGGCGGCACTAGAAGACAACACTTGCATTGGGCGACGAATTTAGGTAGTAGGTAGCTGCAATTGCGCTTTGGTGCGCGGCGGCAGCGTCCCCTGAGATCCAACACGCAATGTCCAAAGGAGACCCAGCATGTTTGAAGGTGCGAATCTAATCCGTGTCGTGGCGGGCGTTCTCGCAGTGGTCGTTCTGGCGATCATCATCTGGCGCCGGCGCAAACAGAGCGAAGAATAGCACGCGCGCGGTCCGCAGTTAGCTCGGGAGCACTTCCTCAGTTCCCACGTTGTGGCGCAGAGTATTCGCAGCGTCAACCCAACGACGCTAGATCTGCGCCTGGACGAATTCGTTCGCCGCGCGTTAGCTGCCGCACTCTTCGAATTTCTCCCGTAGGGGCGCCGGCTTGCTGCGCCCGCCCGAGTAACGAGCGCGAAAAAGTGGGCTATTTGCTGCCGCGTAACGCGATTCGACATCCGCCATGTTCCATCGCCCTTGTAAATGCCCAATTCAAACGCATCTGATCGCGCCTCTACTGCCAGCCGCATTTCCAGTATTGACTGATCCGAACCATTCGTTCGTTGTCCGCCAAGTCCCCTTTCAATCGGTGCGATCATCATATGAAGTGACCTGGCAACCTGCCAGGCGCGGCCCGCGCGGCGATCGCAACACGCCTCGCAATCAGCAACAGCCGAAGATTGGATTGGGGGACAGAATGAGCCGACTCGCCATCGCCATATGCGCGCTTTTTATGCTGGTCTTCTCCGGCGGTCTCAATCCCGAGCCGCGGCATGAAGGTGTGCTGCTGCTGTCGCTGACGCTCCTGATTTACATGGCCGCGTTTTCCGCCACGAAAAAAAAGCAGAAATCCTGACGCGGCGCTAAATCGCCCGGCGATCGACTGTGGCGCCAGCCATGCAGCCGATTCAGGACGCTCCGATCCGCGGTTCAAATTATTTATGAGATGACTTGGCTCTGTTGATGTCCTAGGCCGTAGCCGGGTTTTTCCCGTAGGGGCACCGGCTTGCTGCGCCCGCCCGTGTAACGCCTGCGAAATTGTGGCCTACTCGCCTCCGCGTAACACGATCCGGCATTCTCCGCAATCTCTCGGCCTCGTAAATGCGCACGATGTCCACAGAGCCAGATGACTTCATGCTAAAACCCAATCTCACACCCGACCGCGCGGGACGGAGCTGGCGGGTTTTTTCGCGCGGATAAACGCGCTGGCGAATTTCCCTTCCACCTGTGGTGCGATAGTTTCGGCGTCAAAACCGGCGGATTTCAGGAATTCTTTCGCGTCTTCTACTTTGTAAATTCTTGTTGGCTCGATTTCTATTTGGTCGAACCCCGCGGCGCGCAACTTCGCCTGATACTCGTCATCGCCGAGGGCGCCAGCCACGCAGCCCACCCAGAGTTCAATGCTGCGGCGAATTTCGAGCGGAACCTCGCCTCGCACCACTACATCGGAGACGGCGAAGCGTCCCCCGGGCCTCAGCACGCGAAAGGCTTCGCGCAGGACGCGGTCTTTGTCGGCAGAAAGATTGATGACGCAGTTCGAGAGGATCACGTCCACGGAATTATCCGGCAGCGGGATATTTTCGATTTCGCCGCGGAGGAATTCGACGTTGGTTAGGCCCGATTTGAGTTTGTTCGCTTCGGCGAGGGCCAGCATTTCGCTGGTCATGTCCAGGCCGTAGGCCTTTCCGCTGGGGCCAACGCGACGGGCCGAGAGCAGGACGTCGATGCCACCGCCGGAGCCCAGATCGAGGACCGTCTCGCCGGGTTGCAACTGGGCCAGCGCGGTGGGATTGCCGCATCCCAGAGAGGCGCGCATCGCTGCTTCCGGGATGGCCGCGGCTTCGGATTCGCCATACAGATTTGAAGTGATCGGATCGCAACAGTTGGCGGCAGACGCGGGCGAAGCGCCGCAGCAGGATGAGTTGGCGCCTGACGCGGCGCGCTTGGCGGCTTCGCCGTATTTTTCCTTCACGATGTCCTTGATGTTTTCTGTGGTCATGTGCGTCTCCTTTACGGTTCGCTTGTTCTTAGCGCGGTCGAATGACGTTCTGATGTTTCGCGGTTGGCGGTATTGAAATCGGCGCACCCAGTCGTGGCTGCGTTCCTGCTTCGCACTGGCAATAGCCAGCGGAACAGCAGCGTGGCGCTGACAGCTCCAAGGAGTTGCGCGACCACGAACAGCGGCGCGTCCCCTGGACGGATGCCGGTAAACGTGTCGCTGATCGACCTAGCGACTGTGACCGCGGGATTTGCGAATGAGGTGGACGAGGTGAACCAATATGCTGCGGTGATGTACGCGCCCACGGCGTAAGGAACTGCTTCCGGCCGCGAACGCGAACAGCCCCAGACCACGCACACCAGCCCAAAGGTGGCGATGAATTCGCTTAGAAATTGAGCGGGGCCGCTGCGTGCGTGATGCGAGAGAGATACTGCCGCCAGGCCGAACATTAAATGCGCGGCCACTGCGCCGGTGATGCCACCGAGCATTTGGACCACGACGTACTGCAAGGATTCCAGCCAGGAAATTCCATTCTCGAGCGCGATGGAGAGAGTGACGGCGGGATTCAGATGCGCGCCAGAGATGGGGCCGAAGGCTAGGATGAGAGCCACGAGCGCGGCGCCAGTGGCGATAGTGTTTGCGAGCAATGCTAACGCCACGTTTCCCGCAGCGAGGCGTTCGCCCATGATGCCGGATCCGATCACGGCTGCAACGAGAAACGCGGTGCCCAGGAATTCGGCGGTTAGGCGGCGTGAGATTGTCATTGGCCGCCGATCCCCTCGAGCTCTTTTTTGATGGCGAGGTTATTCAGGCTGGCCAGCGGCAGGCAGAGCAGCAGGCTGATTCTGCGATCGAGAATCACGAAAGCATCGCGGTAAGCGCGCTCGATTTGTTCGCGCGTCCCGGTAACTGCGGCGGGATCGGGAACCCCCCAATGCGCGGTGATGGGCTGGCCGGGCCAGAACGGGCAAGCTTCGCGCGCGGCATTGTCGCAGACGGTGAAAACGAAATTCACTTGCGGCGCACCGGGCCCGGCGAATTCGTCCCAGCTTTTGCTGCGCAGATTTTGTGTGGGCAGGCCGGCGATTTCGAGCTGGCGCAGTGCTTCGGGACGGATCGAGCCGGAGGGATGACTGCCGGCGCTATAGGCGGTGAAATCGGGAGCGCCTTTACGATTCATGATCGCTTCGGCCATGATCGATCGCGCGGAGTTTCCGGTGCACAGAAAGAGGGCGTTGTAGCGTTGCACCATGCGGTCACCTGTTGCCCGCGGCTTTTTTGCGGGGAGATTTGGCCGCGGGGTCGCAGCAACCGGTGGCGGCGCAGCAGTTCTCCAGCAGGAATTGCGCCAGACCATTCACGCAATCCAGGGCCGGGGAATAACGGATCGAGCGGCCGTTCTTGTGCGGGCGGATTAAATCGGCTGCCGCAAGAATATTGAGGTGAAAGGAGAGCGTGGGATTCGGGAGATGCAGCCGCTTGGCGATCTCGCCTGCAGGCAGGCCTTGCGGCGCGTGGCGCACGAGCAGCCGGAAGATGTTCAGGCGCGTTTCCTGCGCCAGGGCTGCTAGGGAATCTACTGCTTGCGACGTTTTCATAGTTCCAGAATAATGGAAATAATAGTAGAATTTGCCGAGCCTGTCAAGCGATGAGCGTGACGTCGCGCGGGGCGCCCCACAAAGCGGCCTCCAGCGCGCGGACGGCCATGGCACGATCTTCCCGGTCGAAACGTTTTCTGCGGGAACTCTAGCCCTCGGAACGGAGTACAATCCGGTCAGCGAAATCCGCGACGCGTAGAAAGTCCGCTTCGTTATGGACGTAAAAACACATTGGGAGAAGGTTTACAAGACCAAGGCGCCCGACGCCCTCAGCTGGTACCAGCCGCATCTCGAAACCTCTCTCGCTTTCATCGAACGAACGGGAGCAGGGCCTTCTTCCGCAATCATCGATGTTGGCGGAGGCGAATCCACTTTAGCCGACGATCTGCTGTCGCGCGGATACCGCAAGATCACAGTGCTCGATATTTCCGCGACCGCCATGCGCGTTTGCAAGAAGCGCCTGGGAGTGCTCACCGGAAAAATCGAGTGGCTGGTCGCCGACGTAACGCTCACCGAACTGAAGCCGAACGCGTATGACATCTGGCACGACCGCGCTGTGTTTCATTTCCTGACTGGCATCGAGCAGCGCGCCGCCTACATTCGCAACGTCGCACGCTCCGTGAAGCGCGGAGGGCACGTCATCGTCGGCACCTTCGGGCCCGAGGGTCCCATGAAGTGCAGCGGCCTCGATGTGATGCGTTACGACGCCGACTCTCTGCACGATCAGTTCGGCGCACGCTTCCGTCTGCTCGCAAGCTCGCACGAACTTCACCGCACGCCATTCGGCGCCACGCAGCAATTTCTCTACTGCTACTGCCGCATCGAATAGAGTTTCGCCGCCCCAGCGGCTTCGAGCCGGCCTTCTACCATCTCCGCCCATGGATCCGGCGCGAGAACTTCCCGTCTGCCCGCCTTACCGGACACGTGCCTGCGGCTGGCCGCCGAGTCGTGGATAATGTGGGCCGATCCTTGCTAAGCCGAGAGCCTGCCGAAACACCCCACTTGCCCAGAATGGTCATTCCTTAGCGTCGCAGAATCGTAGAGAATTGGCTTGCCCAAAAGTCTGCCTTACCCGCCTCAAAAAGAACTGAGGCTGTTGAAAAACTATTTTCCGGGTCTCCAACCTCTCTCGCGCGAACGAAGAATCAACGGTTTACGGTTAGCACGTCGGGGTGAAACTGGCATTTCGGGGACTTTTTCAACAGTCTTAACTGATTCTGGGCACAATGTGCGGAATACAAAAACGCCACGGAGGCAGTCCGAGGCGTTCTTGAATTTCCTCGCGGTTGATTGGATCGGGATACCAGCCCAGCGGCGCCCGCCGATTGAGGTAATTGACGGTCTTACGGCGCCCAAACGAAGCCGTGGTACACGTTGTTCCCGTCAACGTACCAGCCGGTCACCGCTGCTTCGAGGTTGTTGGTCGAAGGGCGCGTTCCTTGAAATGCAATGGTCCCTCCGGCCGGAGCGTCAAAAGTCGAGTAAGCCCCGCCAGCCGAACGCGAGAACCCATGCATCACGTTGTTCGCGTCAAAAAATTCGCCAGTGACTGTTCCCAGTGCATTGATCGAAAATGCCGCGGTCCCGATGCCGGTAGCACCCGGAGCATCAATCGTGGTGAATTCTCCTCCCCGAGTCCGTACATAACCGTGCGCAACGCCGCTGGAGTCAATGAAGTACCCTGTAGTCGTGCCCTCTGAGTTGATGCTCGCAGATATAGTCTCTCCGTCCGCTCCGGGCGCATCCACTGTCGCAATCGCCCCATTCGGCTCGCGGATGAAACCGTGAATGGCGAAGCCGGCGTCTTCCCAAAATCCAGTCGCCACGCCCTCGGCATTCAGGCATGTTTCCTCACAGACCATCGTGTAGATCGAGCCAGTTGGATCAAACCCGGTGATCCTACCGCGCGTAGAACTCACATAGCCGTGCTGGACATTGCTCCCGTCAACGTAAATGCCTGCGGTAGCTCCCTCCAGATTGATGTTGTAAGCCCAAGTACCCTGGTTCGCTGCCGTGCCCGCTTCGGGTGCCTCGAACGTGCTATAGGATCCGCCCGGAAAGCGCACGAAGCCATGGGCCAAAGTATTGCTGTCCATGACCGCTCCCGCAATCACGCCCAGGTCGTTGATGCTGTAGGCGACGGTGCCTTGATTGGCGCCAGCCACCGAGCCCGCCTTTGGGGCATCAAACGAAGTCAGGTGGCCATCCGGAATGCGTAGGAACCCGTGAAACACGGTGTTGGCGTCCTCGTACTCGCCCACGACAACTCCGAGGTCACTGTTAGCTAAAGGCTGCGTTCCTAAGCCAGGAGCTGTCCCCGCCAGGGGCGCATCGAATTCAACAAGTTTGCCTCTGTGATTGTCCCCAGTGGATTGCGCTCGTGCGGGCATCTGAAGCGAGATGGCCAACGCGGCGAACAAGCACACGCTGTAAATTAAGCCGGTAATCCTGATTTTCATGGTGATGCTCTCCTTGGCCGCCTCGAGTAGTGCCTCGCGAAAGTCTGCCTGCAGAGAAATGCCAGACAATCCGCGCGGGCGGGCGACGTGAATCTGCTCGCGCCCATCGGCAAACGCAATGATAGGAATTCTGAGAATCATCTGAGAGCCTATCTTATTCATTCTCCTTTAGTTAGTTGTCCCATTCACCACGCGGTTAACTCTAGGTGAGCTCACACTTCTATGCTAGTATCGCAGACTACCGTCCCCCGCTGGAGTCTTGATGGCCTCGCCTGCGCGACCGGCCGCCGCGATTCGTTTCGGCGAATTCGAATTGAACGCCGCAACAGGTGAGCTTCGCAAATCCGGCATCCCTCTAAAGATTCATCCGCAGCCCTTCCGCGTTCTGCTCCTGCTCGCCGGACGCCCCGGAGAAATCGTCACCCGCGAAGAGATTCAGAACTGCCTCTGGGGCGACAATACCTACGTGGATTTTGATGGAGGTATAAACTTCTGTATCAAGCAAATCCGCGACACGCTCGCAGATGATGCCGAGAAACCCAGATATATCGAAACCGTTCCTCGCCGTGGCTATCGCTTCATCGCTTCCGTAAGCCGCGGCCACCCGCGGGACCAAGTCATTTCTTTCCCGCACATCGTCGCCTCCGTGGAGTTGTCATCGAACGTTTCCGCCAAGCCGGCCGAGGGCACCGCTGCCCGGCAAGAAATTCACGCGGTGCTACCGCCGGCTCCGCCGCAACTCCAGTCGGGCCAGAGAAAAAACGCGTTCAGAGCCGTAATCGCCGGGTGCACTCTCGCGATGGTTCTCACTGCTGCCTTCGTCTTCTACCTCCGTCGGGCGCCGAAGCTCACCGAAAGAGACACGATCGTGCTCGCGGACTTTACCAACACCACGGGCGACCCCGTGTTTGACGACGCACTCAAGCAGGGACTCGCCATGGAAGTCGGACAATCTCCTTTCTTAAACGTGTTGTCGGATTACAAATCCAACGAGACCTTGGCGATGATGGGCCGTCCCCGCAACGAGCGACTCACCCCTGAGCTAGCGCGCGAACTTTGCCAGCGCACTGGCAGCAAAGCCGTTCTCGCAGGAACTATATCGAGCCTTGGCAGACATTACCTCGTGGCCGTGAACGCGACCTCCTGCAGCGATGGCGAATCCCTCGCCAAAGTACAGGCGGAGGCCATCAGCAAGGAAGATGTCCTCAAGGCCTTGAGCCGGGCCGCCTCCAATCTTCGCGCCAAGCTCGGCGAATCGCTCCCGTCGGTAAAGAAATTCGACGTTCCTGTTCAAGCCACCACAACTTCTCTCGAAGCACTGAAGTACTACAGCATGAGCGGCGAAGTGGCCAGCGAACAGGGCGATGCACGCGCCATCCCGCTCCTTAAGCGCGCCATTGAGTTGGACCCCAATTTCGCGATGGCCTATGCATCGTTGGCTGCCCGCTACAGCAATCTCAATGAGCCGTCGCTCGCCCTCGAAAATGCCACTAAGGCCTACGAGCTACGCGACCGCGTCACGGAGCGGGAGAAATTGCACGTTTCGCTGATCTATTTTCGTGTCACGGGGCAACTCGAGAAAATGGACGAGGTTTTCGACCTATGGATAGCGGAATATCCTCGCGATCCCGGGCCGCGTGGCAGCATAGGCGCAAATTTCCTTTATAGGGGGCAGTACGAAAAAGCGGTCGCAGCGTTTCGGGAGCTTTTAGGGCGCGAGCCGGAGGTTGCCGTTCGCGAAGATCTCGCTGACGCTTACCTGGCTCTGGACCGTCTGGATGCCGCTGCGGCCGTTCTGAGTCAAGCGCAAACCAGCAAAATGGATAGCGCCGACTTGCACTGGATGCTTTACTACCTCGCTTTTTTGCAGCGCGATTCCGCGCAGATGGAGCAGCAGATCACGTGGGCCGCGGGGAAGTCCGGCGCGGAAGACACACTACTGGCGGCCGCATCCGACACCGAGGCCTACTTCGGGCGTCTGAGCAGTGCTCGAGCTCTGTCGCGCAGAGCTGTGGATTCAGCCGTCCGCGCCGGTTCCAAGGAATCGGCCGCACTTTGGCGAGCGAATGCGGCTCTGCGCGAAGCGGAATTTGGCGAGAACTCCGATGCAAAGAAACAGGCCAGTGAAGCCTTGGCCACGAATCCAGGGCGAAATGTACAGCTGTTTGCCGCACTCGCGCTCGCTCGCGCCGGGAACTCGGAACAAGCCCAGCAGATCGCGAGCGAACTGGAGAAGAGCTACCCGTCCAATACTGTGCTGCTCGTTTACCGCCTTCCGGCCGTCCAAGCTGCCATCGCGCTCGATAATGGCGGGCCCGCGAAAGCCGTGGAGCTGCTGGAAGTCGTCAAGCCTTATGAGCTCGGACAACCCACGCCGCTTCCGCTCGCAACTCTCTATCCTCCTTACCTTCGTGGCCAGGCCTACCTATCTCTGCATAATGGCGCTGCCGCAGCCGCCGAATTCCAGAAGGTGCTCGACCATCCCGGGATTGCTCTCAATTTTCCAATAGCGCCTCTCGCGAATCTGCAAATCGCTCGCGCCTACGCGCTCCAGGGTGATACTCCCAGAGCCCGCGCTGCCTATGAGGTCTTTCTTACGCTCTGGAAAGACGCCGACCCGGACATTCCCATCCTGAAAGAAGCCAAAGCGGAATACACGAGGCTGCAGTAGTTCCGAGGATCCTAAAACTGAGCGCTTAGAGACCCAGTCAAGCTATCAGTGGACGATAAGTCGGGCGGACTCAATGGGTCCACGCAACACTCAGCTCGAATCCATCCTGCGTTGAGAACAAAAGCCAAAAACGCTCGTTAGGTTAGACCAGCCGGAACATTGCCCAGGCTAGGTTCTGACCGAGTACAGCCAAACAGATCGATCCTTCACAGGAAGTATCAGCTGATTAGCTGATTAGATGGTGTTGCATCGACCGGTTGAACCGGCACGCCTTACCGGACAAGAGGTTTATCTCCACGCGGGATCAATGGTGGAATCACGTCGTAATGGCAGGTTGCGCCATTCGTCAGTGCAGTCTTACCCTTTCGTCCTTATTATTCGGACGCCGCCAACGTAACCGATGTTCGTGGGCAGTGCTGGCGTGAGGTCGATGCACTCGGGTTTGAATGGCTTGTCCAGATTTTCATTGGCCGGATCTTCGGGGAGCTGATAAGTCGGCTCAGCCGGTTCTCCTGTCGATGAGTGATCTTCGCGCATACCCCACTTCCTCAAGTTGGTGTACCTCAGAAGGGCGGAGAAGTAAGAGGCCGGCCCGAGCGCCAGATGGCGATATTACGAGTAACTTTTTTCGGGATTTTCATCCTGCAGATCGAGCCATGAATCGCTCAACGCACCGCGGTGGTCTCAGCCCGGTTGCCGGACTCGGCCTATGCAGAGTCGCTCCTGAGGCTCGAACGAAGGATAACATATTCGGTTTGCGAGACAGAGCAACATGGAGCCTTGATAAATGTTAATCAAGAGTTTATAATGGTTGCGAGATTTGCAGTCTGTAGCTTAGGACGATGGATCCCGCTGTGAATGTTCCGGGGCCATCGTCTTTTTTGTTTTACTAAGGCTTTAGCTGCTTCAATCGCACGAAGGTTTCTTCGACAGCACGCCGGTTTCCGAACGACATCAAAATAGGAGACGCGAAAAATGTCGAAGTCATCGAATCGCCAAAACGGATCGTCTGGGCGCGGCCCAGGCGGCCCGCGCACCCCGGAAGGAAAACGCCGATCCGCGCAGAATACTTCAAAGCACAAGATTTTCAGCGCAAGGGTCCTTCCCGACGAGGAAAAGGAAGCGCTGAAACTGTTCCGCCAATTTGAAGAGGATTTGCGGCCGGAATGTTCGCTCGAAAACAGGCATATCGAATTTGAATCGGAAAAGTGAGTTGACATTCCTCCGTGCTGCTCTAAGATTTGGGTGTTGCAGGTTACCCTGTGAATGCCGCCTCCAATTCGCTGATGCCGTCGCTGCGACCGCATGAGTTCCTCTTTACTTACCGCTTCTCCTTCGGGAGAGGCGGGCAGGTCGAAGCGTGTCGGCCTACGATGCTCTGAACGGTTTCACAGGCGATACGGATTCTGCCAAGCCAGCCGCTCCCGACCGGGGATCGCGCTGGCTTTTTTGTTTTCGTCCCCAGGGGCGTCCGCCTGGGCGGACTGCGCCCGGTTTTTGACGTGACGCACGCTCAACCTTTTGCTAAGGAGAACTCGCGATGATCGTAAATATGCAAGCCGGCGCCACCGACGCTCAAATCGACCACGTAATCGAGCGCGTAAAAGAATGTGGCTTCCAAGCCCACGTAATCCGCGGCGCCGAGCGCACGGTAATCGGCTGCGTAGGCAGCGGCGGCCGACGCACGGAACTCGAAGCATTGCTAGCCGCCCCCGGCGTAGAAGCACTGGTGCCCATAGCGCATCCCTTCAAGCTAGTAAGCCGCCAGCTTCGCCCCAAGCCCAGCGAAATCGTAGTCCGCGGCGTGGCCATCGGCGGCGGACGTCCGGTGATAATCGCCGGCCCCTGCTCGGTGGAATCGCGCGAGCAAATTCTCGAGACCGCCCACGCCGTCCGAGCCGCAGGCGCGGACATGCTGCGCGGCGGCGCCTACAAGCCGCGCACCTCGCCCTACGATTTCCAGGGCCTCGGCGAAGAAGCCCTCCACCTGCTAGTCGAAGCCCGCGAAGCCACCGGCCTCCCCATAGTCACCGAAGTAATGAGCACCGAAGACGTGGACGCGGTCTCCGATGCCGCCGATATTCTGCAAGTAGGCGCCCGCAACATGCAGAATTTCCCGTTGCTGCGCCGCCTCGCCCGCGCAAAACGCCCCATCCTTCTAAAGCGCGGCCCCTCAGCCACAGTAAAAGAATGGCTGCTAGCCGCCGAATATCTCCTCGACGGCGGAAATCCAAACGTGATCCTATGCGAGCGCGGCATCAAAACTTTCGAGAGCGAGCTGCGCAACACATTCGATATCGCCGCAATCGCCCTGGCCAAAGAACTGACGCATCTCCCGGTGGTCGCCGATCCATCGCACGGCACCGGCCGCCGCAGCCTAATCCCCGCAATGAGCCGCGCCGCCCTAGCCGCCGGCGCCGATGGAATAATGATCGAGGTCCACCCCTGCCCCGAACGCGCGCTTTCGGATGGCCCGCAATCAATGGATCTACCAGGCTTCGCGCGGATGATGGCGGAGATTCGCCCTGCGTCGAGAATTGCCGCGCGCGCGGTGATATGACGGATCGCTACGGAGCGCCGCAGTCGATTGCTGCGAAGACGCCTTACGGTTTACACGCGTCGTTCGGTGGATCAGCTGGCGGCTCTTGGTTCTTCTCGACGCCGGCTGCAGCGATGGGCACGTGGCCGGAACCTTGAGGTGAGGCGTTGGCAGCCGGCGAACCGGCAGCAGATGGCGCGGCAGCAGGGATTGGCACGAGGTTGTATTTTTCCAGAAGCGCGTTCACCGCGGGCAGTTTTTGCGACTGCAATTCATGCCAGGCAGCAATCTGCTGGGAAAGATCCGAGCACGAATCAGCGATAGCCGCCAGCGCGGATTCCGAGGGCGCCGCGTCGCCGGTTTCCACCATGAAGTTCACGCGCGCGAGATCACGATTGATGGGGCCAATGCCCGGAACTTTCGTTGTCCCGGTGAGTATCATTTCAAGCTGCGCATCCAGTCCTTTCACTGCGTCGGCGGCTTCTTTTGTTTCGGGACGTTCCTTCACGCTGGCGTCGAGAGTTTTTGAGCGATCGGCGACCGCTTTGCGAAAAGCCATCGCGTCGTTGTACGCGTCGTAGCTGGATTTCAATCCCCCGCCGATTCGCCGCGCGGACTCGAACTGCAACGTAAGATCGGCAGGCGAAGCGTGCACCCGTGGATCGAGCGTGATGGTAAAAGGCTGCGTGAGCTTTCGATCGCCGATCGCCAGCGTAGCGGTGAATTCGCCGGGAACCGCGAGCGGACCCAGCGTTTGTTCGCGCGGAGTCTCGCCCGGAATGGCGTGATCGGACAGCGTGTATTCGAGATAGTCGAGCGCGTTTCCGTAGTAGCTGTATTGCAGCGCCCGTGGCGCATCGTAGTGCATATCCCAAATGAAGCGATTCAGCCCGGCACTCGCCGTAAGTTGCGGAAGCGGCCCGAACCAGTAATCCGGGACGTTTTTGATCACCGTATCGGGCGGAGGCGTCTGGCTCGAAAAGCGCTTCACGAGATTGCCGTGGGCATCGCGAATTTCAAGCGCCACGGGCTGCGAAGGCGCGGATTTCAGATAGTAATAGAACATCGCGCCGTCGGGCGGATTCGAGGCGGCGGGAATTTCGGGAGACAGCGGAGTTTCCTGATCGTTATCCCAGCGCGTGCGAACCGCGGTTGCCGGCCGCAGCAGATAGGCATCGGAAGCGGCGATCGAAGCGGCCGCCTGGCGAAGCGGCGAAATATCATCGAGCACCCACAGCGCCCGGCCGTAAGTGGCCACCACCAGATCGTTGTCGTGCACCACCAGATCGCGCATGTCGGAGGTGGGAAGATTGAGCTCCAGCGACTGCCAGCGCTCGCCATCGTCAAACGAAACGTACACCGCGTTCGTGGTTCCGGCGTAGAGCAAGCCCTTGCGCACCGGATCTTCGCGCACCACGCGAGCGAACCAGCCCGGTTCCAGGCCATTCGTGATTTTCTGCCACGATTTTCCGCCGTCGCGCGTCCGATAGATGTACGGCGTATCGTCGTGCCGGTTCTCAATCGTGATGTAAGCCGAATTCGCATCGAAGTGCGACGCTTCGATATTTGCGACAGTGCTCTCGGCGTTCAAATCCGCCGGCGATACATTGCGCCAGGTTAATCCGCCATCCTGTGTGACTTGAATGATGCCGTTGGCGGTGCCGGCCCAAATCGTTCCCGCCGCAATTGGCGAGAGCCCGATCGAGGCAATGGCGGCCCGGCCGCGCGGGCTCTGCGCCTCTCTCAGAGCTTCGTCCTTCTCATCGTCATCCGCGTCAATTGCCATATCGTCCTCGGAATCAGCTTCCAGCATATGGCCGCCGGGATTCGTACGGTTGCCGGCCGGCGTCGTCTCGTCGCGGTGCGCGAGATCAGGACTAATGGTCTGCCAACTCTCGCCGCCGTTAGTGGTCTTCATCACGTACTGCGTTCCGAAATAGAGCGAGTGCGGATCGAGCGGTGAAAAAAGAATCGGCGCCATTTGCGCCGTCCGGTATTTTTCAGTTCGTACAAAGACGTGTACAATCTGCCCGGTAGTTTTGTCGAAGCGCACCACGCTGCCATACCAACCGCCCGAATACACGATGTTGGGATTCACTGGATCGGGCGCGATGAAACAGAATTCAAATCCCCCGATGGAAAACCATTCGCGGTAAGTGATCTCGCCGAAGTCGCTGCGATTTGGCACTGCCGCTGTCCCGCTATCCTGCTGCGCCGCGTAGGCCACGTAAGGAAATTGGTTGTCGGTGATCACGTGGTAGAACTGCCCGGTGGCCTGGTTGAACCAGGAACTCCACGATTTGCCACCGTCAACGCTAATCGTGGCGCCCTGATCGACTCCCAGAATCATGCGTTGCGAATTCTCCGGATCGATCCACAAGACGTGATAGTCGTCGCCGCCGGGAGCTCCTTTGAAAGCAGCAAAATGTTCGCCGCCATCCGTCGAGCGATACGTGCTGGTCTGCATCACGTAAACCACGTCGCGATTGTGCGGGTCCACAAACACTCGGCTGAAATACAAATTGCCCTCGACGCGCGGATCCGTGGTGATTTTCCTCCAGGATTCGCCCGCATCGTCCGAGCGGAAAAGACCCTGCCCCGTAATCGCAAAAACGCGCCGCCCCTGATCGCCCGGAGCCACGGCCAACCCGGTGCGGTCCAGCGGTGCGGAGGGCAGACCCTGGCCGGCAACCTGTTTCCAGGTCGAACCTTCGTCCACCGATTTGTAAATCCAGGCGTCCGGTGTCGTGGGTGGCTCGAAGCCCTCGCGAAACTCCCGCGGATGCCAGACCGCGGCGTACAGAACCCGCGGATCGCCAGGATCAGCAACCATGTCCGCAACGCCCGCGAAGTCATCCCTATAAAGCGTCTTCGTCCAGGTCTTGCCCCCGTCGGTGGATTTGAAAACGCCGCGCGCAGGGCTGGCCGGCGCAATCCCAAGAATCGGATGGCCGAGCGCCCCTACGATAATGATGTCCGGATTCCCGGGATCAACGACGATCGAATTGATGTAGTGAACATCCTCCAGCCCGATGTGCATCCAGGTCGCGCCGGCATCGCTCGATTTGTACATCCCGTTGCCGCGAGTTTGCTCGCCGGTGCCCACGTAAACGATAGCGGGATTCGAAGGCGCGACCGCAACGGCACCGATCGAAGCTACGCGTTCGGTGTCAAAGATCGGTTTCCAAACCTCTCCGCCATCGGTAGTCTTCCAAACGCCGCCTCCCGGCGTGCCCATGTAATAAGTCGCGGGATCGCCGGGTATCCCCGCGACCGCCGACACGCGCCCCGCCCGATGTGGACCGATCAACCGCCAGCGCATGGCAGAGTAAAGACTGGGGTCAACGCCACCGGAATCTCGAGAGTCTGCAGCAGCAGGCGAAGAGCCGGAATTTTGAGCGAACGCGGGCCAGCTCGAAAAGCCCGCGAGAACTATTAGAACCAATGATGCCAGGATCAATCGAACGCGCATTACGGCGCCTCCCACAAACTCAAGAGTCTATCACTCCGCCGCACGCAACATCGCCTCCCGCAGCTTCGTTCTGATTATCGGTTCACCGATCTGGGCATTCCCGCTCGTGACATCCAATCCAGGGTAGTGTCCTATTTTGATCTCGCTTGGACTTTCATAGAGGGAGCTTCGCATTCATCGCGGCGGAGCCGCGGCGTCACGGAGGCAGCCCCCGAATTTATTCGGGGGAGGAGCGCTTTAGCGCTCCGAAACAGCGACGTCTCTGACGATGCGCTTCAGCGCTGGGCATTTCTTAGGTAGCCCGTCGCGCGGCCCCCGAAGGTGTTTTGAAATTCCATCTCGAAATTAGGACGCTACCCAATCCCGCCCAGAATTGACTTGCCCCACAGCGCGTTTTAATATCGCCCCCTCATGCCGGACGCCCAGCCTCTCATCGGCCGCACCATCTCGCACTATCGCATCGTCGAAAAACTCGGCGGCGGCGGCATGGGCGTAGTGTACAAAGCCGAAGACACCACCCTGCGCCGTTCCGTAGCTCTCAAATTTCTCCCCGGCGAACTCACCAAAGACGCGCAAGCCCTCTCGCGTTTCCAGCGCGAAGCCCAAGCCGCTTCCGCGCTCAGCCATCCGAATATCTGCATGGTCTTCGAAATCGCCGAATTCGAAGGCCAGCCCTTCATCGCCATGGAGTATCTCGATGGCGTGACGCTCAAGCACCGCATCGGCGGCAAGCCCGTCGATCTCGAAACCCTGCTCAACGCCGCCATAGAAATCGCCGACGCCCTCGATGCCGCACACGCCGAAGGCATCGTCCATCGCGACATCAAGCCCGCGAATATCTTCATCACCAAGCGCGGCCACGTAAAAATCCTGGATTTCGGCCTGGCCAAACAAACCAGAGTCGAGCCCTCCTCCGACGCCACGCAAGCCACCAGCGACGGCGTGAGCCCCGAGCAACTCACCAGCCCAGGCACAGCCGTAGGCACAATCGCCTACATGTCCCCGGAACAGGTGCGCGGCAAAGATCTCGATTCGCGCACCGATTTATTCAGCTTCGGCGTAGTCCTCTACGAAATGGCCACCGGCGCGATGCCCTTCCGCGGCGAAACTTCCGGCGTAATCACCGAAGCGATTCTCAATCGCGCACCCGTCGCGCCGGTGCGACTGAATCCCGATTTGCCCGCGGAGCTCGAACGCGTCGTCAGCAAAGCGCTCGAAAAGGACCGCAATCTCCGTTACCAGCACGCCGCCGACATGCGCGCCGATTTGCAGCGCGTGAAGCGCGACACGACTTCGGGAATGCTCAGCGGGTCGCAAGTCGCGCAGTCAAGCGCCGCCGACTCGCAGACTTCGGCAGCGTTTTCGCAGGTGTCGTCGGCTACCGTCGCGTCCGCGCCCGCAGCAGCGCAAACGCAGCCGGCCCATTCTTCCGGCAGCTCGGTAGCCGTAGCCGCCGCAAACAGCACAAAGTGGGATTGACGGCCGGCGCGCTGATCGCCTTGGCAGTTCTGGCCGCAGCCGGCTACGGCGTCTATTCCATCTTCCGCGGCAAAGCAGAGGTACCCTTCCAGAATTACAAAATTTCGCAGATCACCGATAACGGCAAATCCATCGCCGCGGCAATTTCCCCTGACGGGAAATATGTGCTGAGCGAACGTTTGGACGCGGGCAAAGCCAGCGTCTGGCTGCGGCACATCGCCACCAACAGCGATACGCAAATCATTGCTCCCGCGGATGTGCCCGTTAACTTTCGCAATTTCAGTTTTTCATCGGACGGCAACTACTTCTATTTCCGCGAAGCGCGCGGCGCCACGCAGGATGTCTTTGACGTTTACCGCGCCACGGCTCTGGGAGGCAGTCCGCAAATTATCGCCCGCGATGTGGATTCCAACATCGCTTCCTCTCCGGACGGCAAACATATTGCCTACGAACGATTCAACGATCCTGAAATCGGCAAGTTTCAATTACTGGAATCCAATCCGGACGGCAGCGAAGAGAAGATAATTGCTTCCGGCCCCATCGAGAACGGACGGCAGTCGCTTGCCTGGTCGCCTGACGGCGCGCATCTGGCATTGGTAAATTGGGGAACTATACCTACGCCCATGCTGGTGATGGATTTATCATCCGGCAAAATACAGGAATTGCCGCGGACGGCCGGAATCGGTTTTCTGGAATCGGCGTGGATGCCGGATAGCCGCGGACTCCTCGTGCAATACGAGGACTCCATCTCAGGATTCGATCAAGTCGGCTATCTGTCCTACCCCGGCGGGCAATTTCACGCCATCACTAAAGATACTTCCAACTACGTCGGTGTCGCCCTGTCAACCGACGGCAAAACCCTCGCTACCGTACAGAACAAAGGATTTTTCACATTTTATACGCTTCCGGCGGCCGGCACTGGCGGCAATCCCCCCTCTCCTACAATTCCTGAGCAGCAGAAAGGTTCCATGTTCTTTGCGTGGTTGAGCGGGCAGCAGCTTGCATTAGTGGAAGACAGTCGCCTCGTGCGGACAACACTCGACGGCACCAACAAGACCACCGTGCTGACCGATGTTTCGCTCGGAGGCATCGCCGCTTGCCCCGATGGACGCTCGATTATCTTGAGTCTCAACAGCCGGGACGTGCTCGGGAACATAAATACCTGGAAGATTGGCGCGGATGGTTCGAACTTGAAACAGCTCTCCAAAGGGCGGCAAGAGTACGCCGTGGAGTGTTCACCGGATTCGAAGTGGGCGTATTTTACTGACAACCAGGGTAACCGCGTGCAACGCGCCGCTATCGATGGCGGCGCCCCTGAAACCGTTCCTGGGACGGATATTCCGCACTCCATCATCGCTTCGCACGATCTCAGTTTTTCACCGGACGGAAAAACTCTGGGCTATGTGATCGATACGATTACCGGCAACCAGGTAGCCCCGAAGATTGTCTTGGTACCCCTCGATGCGGGCCCGCAGCCGCAGGTGCGCTTCGTTGTGCCGAATCCCGCGATTTCCAATTACGGACCGCGCTTCACTCCCGACGGCAAGTCTCTCGTCTATCCCATTCGCCAAAGCGGAGTCGAAGACCTCTGGCTGCAGCCCCTCGACGGCTCTCCCGGCCGCCAAATCACAAATCTCAAGGCCAACCGCATTAGCGCGTTTTATTGGTCGCCCGACGGCAAGTCCATCGGCCTGCTCACCGCCCGCCGCGAATACGACGTAATCCTCCTCCACGACACCGGCCCGCAGTAGCAATCTCGCCGCGTCCCCAGTAGCACAGCCACTCTTGGCTGTGTCGAATTTAGGAAGCTGGCGAGACACACGCGTTAACGCGATTCATCCGCGACATTCTCGGCGACCTGCGCCCCCGTACTACGTACTAATACCGATGAAGTACGAGCCATTCCCATGCTACCGTCAATAGGTTTTGCCAATGAGCGACGCACTCCAAATTCGGCTCCGTAGCAGCGAGGAAGCCCCGCTTTTCGGCCCCAGTAGGGGAGGGTGCTTCAGCCCTCCCGCCTTTCGGCCCCGCCTTAGCCGTCGGATCAGTCGAGCGCAAATTCAAATCCAACAAGCATCGAGCCAAGAAATTTCTAATCGGGAATCACGACGATTAGAAACCGCCGTAACCCAAACAAAACAAACAATCCAGATCAGTTCTAATCGGGAAAAAGCGACCTCGTTTTTCGGCCCCAGTAGGGGAGGGTCTTTCCTTTCAGACCCTCCCGCCTTTCGGCCCCGCCTCCGCCGTCGCACCCGTCGAGCACAAATCCAACAAGCCCCGACCCTAAAAAATTCTAATCGGGAACCACGACGATTAGAAACCACCGTAACCCAAACAAAACAAACCACCGAACCCCATTCTAATCGGGAAAAAGAAGCACGTTTTTCAAATCGGGTCCGGGCTGTCAATCGTCTCTGCGATTGCAAAGCGATCGACTCAGCCCGGCGAAATGTCGATCACCCCGCCCGCCTTCCCAACCCAAAAAATTCTAATCGGGAATCACTTCGATTAGAAACCAACGTAACTCAAACAAAACAAACCACCGAACCCCATTCTAATCGGGAAGAAGAACCGTTTTTTCAAATCCCCCTCTCCACCCTCAGAAAAATCCCCTCAAACTCCAAAAATCCTACAACCGCCCCCTCGGTTTTGTTGCGATTAAAAACCACCCCGCTCCATTGTTTACAAGAACTTACAGCGAATTTTAATCTCACCATGTTGCGATTAAACGCCCCCAAGTACCGCCGGCGTCCCTGCCGGCTCTTTTCCGCGCCGAAACCTCAATCGCGCCACAAGCGCAACTCGACCGCAGACTATAAAAGGCGATCGGGAGCCCGAGCGATCCGCATAGAATCCGACTCCGTAGCGCTGGTTTACCCCGAGAATTGCCGAAGGGCGTCCCCGCCGGCTCCTCCGAAGAAAATCATCGCCACAACTCAAAAGAAACGACGGGCCCACCTCAATCGATTTCAAGTTCCAAGGTCACTCTTCCTGACGTTGACTTGCAAGCACCCGCGGCCTAACATGCCTCACGAAGCGCCACTCCATCGCATGATTGGCCAAACCATCTCGCACTACCGCATCGTCGAAAAACTCGGCGGCGGAGGAATGGGTGTGGTCTATAAGGCCGAGGATTTGCGCCTCGGCCGCAACGTCGCGCTGAAATTCCTACCGGACGAATTGGCCAAAGACGCCCGCGCCCTCGAGCGCTTCCAGCGCGAAGCCCGCGCCGCTTCCGCGCTGAACCATCCCAACATCTGCACCATCCACGAAATCGACGAGCAGGACGGCCGTTCGTTCATCGTAATGGAGTTGCTCGAAGGCCAGACGCTCGGACGCCGCATCGACGGCA
This sequence comes from uncultured Acidobacteriota bacterium, assembly GCA_963831955.1. Classification (GTDB taxonomy): domain Bacteria; phylum Acidobacteriota; class Terriglobia; order Acidiferrales; family UBA7541; genus Palsa-147. Next base: position 1,323,618 of record CAWHSG010000001.1, read on the forward strand.
AGCCCATGCCGGTGGACGAACTGCTCGACATCGGCATGCAGGTGGCCGGCGCTCTGGACGCCGCGCACACCAAGGGCATCGTGCACCGCGACATCAAGCCCGCAAATATTTTCCTCACGCAGGGACGTCCCAAGATTCTCGACTTCGGGCTAGCGAAGCCGGCCCATTGGCGGCCCGGCTCAAACGAAAATTTGAGCGGATCCGCCGCGCCCACTGCAGGCATCGGCGGCGAAAATTTCACCGGGCCGGGCACGGCGATGGGCACCGTCGCCTACATGTCGCCGGAGCAAGCACGCGGCGAGGACCTCGATTCGCGCAGCGATTTATTTTCATTCGGCGTGGTGCTTTATGAAATGGCCACCGGCCGCGCGCCCTTCAGCGGCAACACTCCCGCAGTGATTTTCGAAGCGCTTCTCAATCGCAATCCCGTCGCCGCGCTGCGCCTGAATCCCATTTTGCCGCCGGAGCTGGACCGCATCATCAGCCGCGCGCTCGAGAAAGATCCGCGCCTGCGCTATCAAAAAGCTTCCGAGATGCGCACCGAATTGCAGCGTCTGAAGCGCGAATCCGATTCCGGCGGCCACACGCCGATAAGTTCCTCGCCGATTGCCGCCGCGCGCGCCGCGAAGTCTCTCGCCGTTCTCTATTTCGAAAATCTCAGCGGCCAAAAAGAAGACGAATATTTCCGCGACGGCATGTCCGAAGATATCGTCACCGAGCTGCTCAAGATCAAAGGCCTGCACGTTTTCCCGCGTGCGACGGTTCTTCCGTTCCGCGACACGGCCTTGACCGCTCCGGAAATCGGCGCGCGCCTGAATGCCAGCTACGTCCTCGGCGGAACTTTGCGCCGCGCCGGAAATCGTCTGCGCATCAACGCGCAACTCGTCGATACCAGCCGCGATTTTCCCGTCTGGGCGGAACGCTACGATCGCGAACTAAAAGATGTCTTCGAAGTGCAGGAAGAAATCGCTCGCAGCATCGCGCAGGCCCTGCGCATCACTCTCACGCCGCAGGAAGAGCAAACCATCGCCAAAAAGCCCACCGAAAATCCCGAGGCTTACGATTATTTGCTGCGCGGCCGCAATTATGCGCGCATGGCCAATCTAGAATTTGCGATGCAGATGTACGAACACGCCATCCGCCTCGATCCGAATTTCGCGCTGGCCTATGCGGGCATCGCGCACGTCTGCGGCGCGCTCGCCGAATATCAAGGAGGCGATCCCAGCGCGATCAAGAAAGGCCTCGAAGCCGCCGAGCGTGCCTGGAAGCTCCAGCCCGATCTGCCAGAAACGCTCTCCGCCCGCGCCCGCATGCACTGCGCCCAACAGGAATACGACAAGGCCGCGCAATTGGCCCGCAAGGCCATCGAACTCAAGCCCGATTGCGAAAACGCTTACACGGTTCTCGGCAAAGCGCTCTTCAAATCCGATCGCTGGAAAGAAGCCGCAGAGCTGATCGATCGCGCCGTAGCCGCATCGGGCGACGACTACAACGTCTATCCTCCGTACACCAACGCGCTAAGAGCCCTCGGCCAAACCGAAGCGGCCAGGAAACTCGCGGACAAACTAATCGCGGTTCTCGAACATCGCCTGGAAATCGCGCCCGAAGACACCCGCGCGCGAGGTCTGCTGGCAGTGAATTATGCGCGCGCAGGAAAAGGCCCCGAGGCCGTGGCGGAAACCGAAAAAGCCGTAGCGCTACGCCCGTGGGATTCACTGACGCTCTATAACGCAGCGTGCACCTACGGCGTCCTGAATATGAAGCAGGAAGCCCTCGCCACTTTCCGCTGGGCCATCGAAGCCGGCTACAGAAATCCCCAATGGGCCGCCCGCGATAAAGATCTAGCCTGCCTCCACGACGATCCCGAGTTCGCGCGCCTCATCAACGAGCAGCCGCCAAAAACGTAGCCGCTGAGTCAGCGAGAAAATTTCGTGTGAAGTGCTGGAATGCCGGACGAGCTACTGCGACGCGACGCCCGAATCGCGCAGCAGCACGACGTCGGCTTCCGTGCGCCCTCTAAGCACGCCGATGCTCTTGCCGTCGGGCGACCATTGCGTTGACATGATCCGATCGGTCTTGAAATTCGTGATTTGACGCCCGGGCCTACCGTCCAGCGGCTGAAGCCACAAGTTATCGACACCGTTCTCGGTAACCGGATACACGACGGCTTTTCCGTCGGGCGTAAATCTCGGGCCATCCGAAATTCCGGGGTGAGAATCGAGCAAGCGAACCGGCGGCTGTGGGGCGCCGTCGAGCGGAACCAGGGCGATCTTGTGCACGGGATTTGCTCCGACAGACTCGACGAGGAAGGCAATCGACTTGCCATCAGGGGAACGATCAAGGTAGCGGCTTGTAATTAGGGCGTGGGGAATCGAAGTTCCGGGCAGAGTCTCAGGCGTCCCACCATCGACGGGCACGCGCTCGACGCGACTAGCATTATCGTGAAAGTAGATCACCCACTTCGAGTCAAGAGAACATTCCGGGCCGTCGTCGAATTGTCCATTCGTGAGCTGCTTCAGATTCGTGCCATCGGCGTTGATTCGCCAGATGTTGGTTGAGGTTCCGCCTCCCTGGCCGATCAACGCGAGAACCAGCGTCCGCCCGTCCGGGCATGCCGAGACCGAACGGACGGAAGCATCGTTGAGAAGCGGAGTCGCGTTACCGCCGCTCGAAGAAACGCGCACGAGGTGGTTGTCTTCCGCAAGATAGAATCCGTCATTGCCGGCCCAACTGAAATTCAAGGACCCTTTCTGTTGTTGCGGCATGGCGGGCGTGGGAGTATTCGCTCCCGTCCCCGCGGCCGGAATGGAATACAAGGAGTACAAGCGCTTCGCCTGAACCGTTGCCAAGATTTTTGCGTCCGCCGAGAGCGTCAAAGTCTCGTAGCTGTTGGTGTCCTTGGTGATCGCGTGAAGCTGTCCGCTCGGATAGGAAACAAAACTGATTTGATACTGGTTCAGAACCCGCGCTCCCGCCCTGAGACTGAACGAGAAGGCCCCGCCCATCCGGCAGCCACGCCGCTTTCCCAAATTGGAGAGTGTTGGTACCCGGAAAATCCCCGATGGTGCCAGACGCAACCTCCATCAGCCGGAGCGGACCGGCCTGGCCGAATTTCCCGCTCAGTGCGATTCGCTTGCCGTCTGGAGACCACGCGAGGTAAGTGCTCGCGGAAGCGGCGGGGCCGCCCGCCACCATTTTCTCATCCGTGCCATCCGCGTTGGCCACCAGAATCTGAAACTTGCCGACTTCGGGATCGTTAGCGCGTACATAGGCAATGCGCTTGCTGTCGGGAGAAAACGCGGCATCCGAGTCAATGTCGCGCACTACGATTTGCGGGTTGCCTCCCAGAGCCGGTGCGCGGTAGAGATCGTAATAGTCACTCACGGACGTTCGTGCCTTGCGGAAATAAAAATGATCTCCATCAGGCGAAAAATCGAAATCGCGATAGAAGGCCTCTGCCGGCGCGATGATCTGCGTGTCACTGTTCGTCGAAACATGGCGCAGCCAGAGGCTCTGCTTGCCCGCATCAACCAGAACGCTCAGGATGTATTTCCCGTCAGGCGAAATGGCCGCGAACCGCGATTTGCCGTTGTCGGTGATTTGCGTGATCGTGTAATTCTGGAACGGGATCGCCGCTTTGCCGCCGCGGAACATCGAGTACACGCCGTAGCCCGCCGCAGCCACCAGAACCAGCAGCAAGACGAGACCCGCCGTCAGGCCGAATTTGTGTTGCTTCGCCGCCGCGACTACAGAACTGCCGGATGCATGAGCGGGCTCCGATGACGCCACTCGCGTCGCCGCTATTCCTGAATCGCTGGACGCTGGCGGGGCAGTGGCTGGGATCTGCGCTGCGGACGAGGCCGCAGGCACTGTTTGGGAGCCGCTGAGAACGCCGGAAGTTGCGTCACGCTTCAGTCGCTGCAGTTCCGCTCGCATGTCCGAGGCATGCTGGTAACGCAGATTGCGGTCTTTTTCCAGCGCCCGGTTGATGATTCTCTCCAAATCTACCGGCAGGTCGGGATTCAAGCGCACGGCCGGAATTGGGGCTCGTTCCAGAATCGCGTTGAAGATCACTCCGGTGCTTTCTCCACGGAAGGGCAACGTACCCGTCGCCATCTCGTAGAGCACCGCGCCGAACGAGAACAAATCCGTGCGCGCGTCCAATTCCTTGGCGCGCACTTGCTCCGGAGACATGTACGCCACCGTGCCGACGGCCGTTCCCGGACTGGTGAGCAGCTCCGCGCTCACCGCCGCGGGATCATTGGTGGCGAGCGTGGCGTCGGAGCCGGGGCCTTCGGGCTTGGCGGTCTGCTTGGCCAAACCGAAATCCAGGATTTTCGCGTGCCCGCGTTTGGTGATGAAAATATTCGCTGGCTTGATGTCGCGGTGGACGATGCCTTCGGCGTGTGCGGCATCGAGCGCGTCGGCAATTTCAATGGCTATATCGAAGATCGTCTCGATTTCCACCGGACGCCCGCCGATACGGTGCTTCAGCGTCACGCCGTCGAGGTACTCCATGACGATGTAGGCTTTGCCAGCCTCGTCGCCAATCTCATAGATGGTGCAAATATTGGGATGATTGAGCGCGGAGGAGGCTTTTGCCTCGCGCTGGAAGCGGTTCAGCGCCTGCGGATCCTTGGCCACATCGTCGGGCAGAAATTTCAGCGCTACGAACCGATCCAGCTTGATGTCCTGGGCCTTGTAAACCACACCCATGCCGCCGCCACCGAGTTTTTCGAGGATGCGGTAATGCGAGATGGTCTGGCCGATCATTGCTGCGATGCCGCCATTGGGCGACAAATGTTAGGCCGGGCCTGAAAGCAAGTCAATCACGCGGCCGTTGGGGTAATGTCCCAATTTGATCCCACTCGGAGTTTCGTCGAGAGAATTTCGCATTCGCCGCGGCGGAGCCGCGGCGTCACGGTGGCAGCCCCCGAATTTATTCGGGGAGGAGCGCTTTAGCGCTCCGGAAAACGCCGTCGCCGTAAATAATGCGCTTTAGCGCCGGGCATTTCTTCAGCAGCCATTCATCCGGAGTTCGATAGTGGCTTTTGGAACCTTAATCTCGAAATTATGTGAGCACCTATCCCGGCTCAGCGAAGGGCCTGGCGCACGCGCGTTTAGGCTCGCGATTCCGTTTGCGGCGGCGGTCAATTTCAGTACCGGCTCTCCGCGGCAGGAATCGGATATGCGCCCCTAGTCTTCTTTCGATATGATGGGCGCGGTTGAAGAGAGAAAACCATTCCGTGCATCGTCCAACGCGAGCGTGTTTGCGTTTCCTTATTTTGTTGGCGTTAGTAACCGTATCTATCCCGCTCGTGCAATCCGTTTCATTCGCTCAGCAGTTTTCCGAAAGCCTTTATTCCGGCCTGCACTGGCGCATGATTGGGCCATTCCGCGGCGGCCGCTCGAATGCCGTCAGCGGCGTGCCCGGCCAGCCGGACACTTTCTATTTCGGTTCCGTCGGCGGCGGCGTCTGGAAATCGGAAAATTCGGGCCGCACGTGGACTCCGATTTTCGATTCGCAGCCGGTGCCCTCGATCGGCGCGATTGCCGTTGCGCCGTCGAATCCGAACATCATTTATGTCGGCACCGGTGAATCCGACATGCGTTCGCAGATTTCTTTCGGCAACGGCATGTACAAATCCACCGACGCCGGCAAGACGTGGACCCACATTGGCCTCGACAACACGCGGCAGATCGGCCGAATCCTGGTGGACCCGCGAAATCCGGAAACCCTGTTCGTCGCGGCGCTGGGCCACGCCTACGGCGCAAATCCGGATCGTGGCGTATATCGCTCCACCGACGGTGGCGCGACGTGGCAAAAAATTCTTTTCAAAAGCGAAAACATCGGCGCGATTGACCTCGCTTTCGATCCGCAAAATTCGCGCACGATTTACGCCGCGCTCTGGAACACGCGGCGTCCCCCCTGGAGCGTTTACCCTCCGTCCTACGGCCCCGGCAGCGGCATTTTCAAATCCACGGACGGCGGAGACGCCTGGCAGCAGCTCACTCAGGGGCTGCCCACCGAGCGCGTAGGACGCATCGGCATCGCCGTGGCGCCCACGAATTCGAATTTGGTTTACGCCATCGTGGATGCCAAAGAGGGCGGCCTCTATCGCTCGGACGACGCCGGCGCATCGTGGCACAAGACCTCGGACGACCGGCGCACCTGGGGACGCGGCTGGTATTTCTGCAACGTAATCGTGGATCCGGAAAATCCGGAAACGGTGTACGTCTCAAACACTTCGCTGTATCGCTCGACGGACGGCGGCAAAAGCTGGACGGCCATCCGCGGCGCGCCCGGCGGCGATGATTATCACCAGCTCTGGATTTATCCCAGCTGATCCGAAGCGCATGATTCTCGCGAGCGATCAGGGCACCATCGTTACCGAAGATGGCGCGGCCACCTGGAGCTCCTGGTACAACCAGCCCACCGCGCAGCTCTACCACGTCGCCGCCGATTATCGTTTTCCTTATTGGGCCACCGGCGCGCAGCAGGACAGCGGCGCGATCGGCGTGCCCACGCGCAGCAGCCACTCGGAGATTTCCTTCCACGACTGGACCGGGATATGCGCGGGCGACGAAGCCGGCTACACCGCACCCGATCCGCTGCATCCCGAAATTCTATTCGGCGACAATGTGACTCGATGCAATGTGGTTACCGGAGAAACGCGCAACGTTTCGCCCGAGCTCAGCCGCAAAGGCCCCTTCCGCAAAACGTGGACTCTCCCGCTGGTATTTTCCGAAGCCGATCCTCACGCGTTGTATTTCAGCGATCAGTTTTTATTTAAGACTTTAGACGGCGGAAATACCTGGGCGCAGATCAGTCCCGACTTGACGCGCGAAGATCCCGGCGTGCCGCCCAACCTCGATGAAGCGACGGCAGCCGACGCTCCGTGGTCGAAACGCCGCGGCGTGATCTATACCATCGCGCCCTCGCCGATTCCCGCGCACCGGGACTTGCTGTGGATCGGCACCGACGACGGCTACATTCAGAAAACATCCGACGGTGGAAAAACGTGGCAAAACGTGACGCCGCCGGACCTAACGCCGTGGAGCAAGATCGTGATGATGCAGGCCTCGCACTTCGACGCCGATGAGGCCTACGCCGCAATCGACCGCCATCGCCTCGAAGACAACGACCCCTACATTTACCGCACTCGCGATGCCGGCAAATCTTGGCAGCGCATCACCAATGGCTTGCCCGCAGGCGTTTATATGCAGACGGTAAAAGAAGATCCCGTTCGCCAGGGCCTGCTCTTTGCTGGCACCGAGCTCGGCGTATTCGTTTCGTTCAACGATGGCGACGTTTGGCAATCGCTGCAATTGAATCTGCCGCCAGCTTCCATGCGCGATTTCGCCATTCACGGCGATGATTTGATCGTCGCCACGCACGGCCGCGGCTTCTGGGTGCTCGACGACATCTCGCCGTTGCGCCAGATGACCAAAGAAGTAGCGCAATCCCGCGCCTATCTCTTCCGCCCCGCCGACGCGATACGTATGAACGCGGGCAATGACTACGCGTCGCCCATGCCGCGCGACGAAGCCCTCGCCGATAATCCGCCCACGGGCGCGATGATTGATTACTTCCTGAAATCGAGCGAGCCGGGACCCGTAGTAATCGAAATTCTCGACGCCAAAGGCCAACTCGTTCGACGGTATTCCAGCGACGATCACGTCCCGCCGGTAAAGCCCGAATCGCTGCAGTTTCCTGCCTTCTGGAAACCGGCTCCGCAGCCTCCCTCAGCGGCTGCCGGCATGCACCGTTGGATTTGGGATCTTCAGTACACTCCGGTCGAAGGCGCCATTCGATTCGACGACGATGAACTCTTCTCCGCGCCGCGCGGAATCCTCGCGCTCCCCGGCGCCTACAACGTGCAATTAACGGTCGCCGGCGAGAATTACTCGCAGCCGCTAACAGTAAAGCTGGACCCGCGCATAAAAGTCTCCGCCGGGGAATTGCAAAAGCAATTCGACGCGGCCTACCGAAGTCTCACGCCGCCAATCGGAAATCAGCGAAGCGCAGCGCGGCGCACAACAACTTCTCTCGCAAGCGCAGCGGCTGCATTCAGAAGCGCAAAATAAGGCAGCGCTCCTCGCGGCCCTCGACGCGCTCATCCAAAAGACGGAAGACATCGCCGGACCGCCGCCAGGTCCTTACGGCATCGTCCCCACGAAACCACCGAAAGAACAACCAGACTTGTCGTCGCTCGCCGCCAAGCTCGCGCAAATTTTTTCGGCGGTGAACAATGGTGACGCGGCGCCAACCGCTGACGCCATGCAAGCTTTCGACGCGGCCCAAGCCGACGTCAACTCCGTACTCGCAAAATGGAACGACGTGCTAACCAAAGATCTTCCTTCAGTTAATTCCCGGCTCAAACATGCCGGCCTCGCGCCGATCGTGATCGGCGCGCAAGGCCCGCGGGCCTCGCGCGCACCCGACTAGGCCCGCCATTCCCTTTGCGCTACACTTTCCGCTCCTATGAAGGTGATTCCGCGTGCCTCCTGATGAAACCGGACCCGGCGAACCGCGCAATCCTCGCGATCTGGGCGGCGATGGACCAACGGCTCCGATCCACGGAGAGTCGCAGATCGTCACGCGCACCATCGAACTCGGCGAATCCGTAACTGGCGCGGTCATCGGCCCGTATCGCCTGCTGGAAATGATCGGCGAAGGCGGCATGGGCGAAGTGTGGCTCGCCGAGCAAAAGCAGCCGGTGCGCCGCCGCGTCGCCGTGAAACTCATCAAGGCCGGCATGGACACGCGCGAAGTCGTCGCGCGTTTTGAATCCGAGCGCCAGGCCCTCGCGCTCATGGATCATCCGGCCATCGCCAAAGTTTTCGACGCCGGCTCCACTCCGCAAGGCCGCCCGTACTTCGTGATGGAGTACGTCACCGGCGTTCCCATCACCACTTATTGCGACACGCACAAGCTCACCACTCACGAGCGCCTCGAGCTTTTCATCCGCGTCTGCGAAGGCGTGCAGCACGCACACCAGAAAGCGATTCTGCATCGCGATCTGAAGCCCTCGAATATTTTGGTCAGCGAAGTGGACGGCAAGCCCGTCCCGCAAATTATTGACTTCGGCGTCGCCAAAGCCACCGCGCAACGCCTCACTGCCGACACGCTCTACACTCAACTCGGAACGATCGTCGGAACTCCCGCGTACATGAGTCCCGAGCAAGCCGATTCCGCCGGCGTGGACGTGGACACGCGCACCGACGTCTATTCACTCGGCGTAATTCTCTATCAACTGCTCGTCGGCATCGTTCCGCTCGATTTCACCAAGTCGCCGCCCGATCAATTCCGCAGCCGCCTGCGCGAAGAAGATGTCGAGCGGCCCAGCACCAAACTGCGCACACAAGGCGATGAATCCAGCGTCACCGCGCAAAATCGCGGCGCCGATCATCCCACCCTGATTCGCCAAGTGCGCGGCGATCTCGACGCCATCACTCTCAAGTGCCTGGAGAAAGATCGCGCGCGCCGCTACTCCACTCCCGCCGAACTTGCCGCGGATATTGGAAGATATCTGCGCCACGAGCCGGTCGTCGCGCGTCCTGCAAGCGTCGGGTACCGCGCGCGGAAATATATCCGCCGGCACCGCATCGCCGTAGCCATAGCCGCAGGCACCGTGATTCTTCTCGTTTCCGGCGCCATCGCGCAAACTCTTGAACTGCGCCGAATCCGCCGCGAGCGCGACCGCGCCGATCGCATCACCGAGTTCATGACCAACATGTTCAAGGTTTCCAATCCCAGCGAAGCTCGCGGCAACGACATTCGTGCCCGCGAAATTCTCGATAAAGCTTCCAAAGAAATCGACACCGGCCTGGCCAAAGATCCCGAGCTGCAAGCGCAGATGATGCACGTGATGGGCAAGGTGTACGACAGCCTCGGCATTTACTCCAAAGCAGAATCGCTCTACGGCCGCGCCGCCGAAATTCGCCGCCAGACGCTGGGCACGAAGAATCGCGACACACTCGAATCGATGTCGCAGCTCGCCTACGTGCTCGACGAGGACAGCCACTACCCGGAGGCCGAGAAACTCAGCCGCGAAACGATGGAGCTGCGGAGCAAAGCATTTGGCCCCAAGGATCGCGACACGCTCTTTTCCGAAGCGCAGCTCGCGCTGATTTACAACGAAGAAGGCCGCTACCCGGAAGCGGAGAAAATGAGCCGGGATACTCTTGCAGTCGCCCAGCGCGTATACGGCGCGCAGGACGATACGGCGGTGCTGGCCCGGCAGCATCTCGCGATCGACTTAGCCTATGAAGGGAAATATGCGGAAGGCGAGAAATTCTTTCGTGAAATCTACGAAGATGATCGGCAACGCTTCGGCGCCGACAGTCCGAAGGCCCTCGGAGACGCCAACAATCTCGGCGCTATTCTGTCGCAAGAGGAACGCTGGACCGAGGCTGAAAAAGTCTATCGCGATTCGCTGGAAATCAAAATCCGCGTGCAGGGGCCGGAGCATCCGCTCACGCTGATGACCATGGGCAATCTGGCGCAGGTGCTGACCAACGAGAAGCGTTATCCCGAGGCGGAAAAATTGCTGCGGGACACGCTGGCGGTAAAGATGAAGACGCTCGGGCCGGAACATCGCTCGACGCTGGTGACCATGGGAAATCTCGCCGAGCTGCTGCAGATTGAGGGGCAATACCCGGAGGCCGAGAAACTTGTGCAGCAGACGCTCGACATCGAACGCCGCGCTCTCGGCCCGGATCATTCCGATACGCTGGTGACCTTGTACAGCCTGGGCACGATCTTGAGGAGCGAGAAGCGTTACCCGGAAGCTGAAAAGGTTTACCGCGACGCGCTTGCGGGCCGCCGCCGCGCACTCGGCGACGATCATCCTCTGACCGCCGAAACGTCTTACTATCTCGGGTGCGTTCTGGCGATGGAAGGCAAGCGCGACGAGGCCTTTACAGACCTGCAATTCGCCATTGACCACCAGCTCAAGACGGAATACCGTCAGGAGATCGAAAAGAACCCCGATCTGCAATCGCTGCACGGCGATCCGCGCTTCGCTGCGCTGCTAGTCAAGGCCCAGCAAACCCTGCCAACCAACGCAAAGTCGAATTAGCGCCGCGCTCAACAAAGCCTGGTAGCACAGGCACTCCTGCCTGTGTCGCTCATTCGTCTCGAGCCGAAGCCTGTTGCCGTGATTGACAATCCAAGAGTCCTTTGCCATAGTCTCAAAGCGGTTAGACGAATTCGCTCGTCGCAACAGCCTTTTGCAAGCGATCCGGCGGAAATTCCTTGAGCGCAGGAAACGTTCTAATTCACTCCGCAAATCTGCCAGCCCACGAAGGTGGCGAACTCGTGTCTCTACCTCGCCAGCGCGCAAACTGGGAATGGATGAGTTTCTTCGTCCGCCGCCTCCAGCCCGGCGACGTCTTTCGCACCCGAACCGATCACGAAGAAGCAGCCTTCGTACTCCTGGGCGGAAACTGCCGGGTCGATTGGGGCACTGGCGCGAAAGAGATCGGAAAGCGCAAAAATGTGTTCGATGGGTTTCCATTTGCACTCTATTTGCCGGCAGGACATGCCGTGGCATTCGCCGCGCAGACTCCGTGCGAAATCGCGGAGTGCCGCGCGCCCTCCGACGCCCGCCTCGAACCCAAATTAATCACCCCGAGCGACACAGTGAGCAGCCTCCGAGGCGGAGGCAACGCGTCGCGGCAGATTGTTGATGTGATCACGCCCGCATTCCCCGCGGATAAGCTGATGGTCATTGAAGTTTATACGCCCGGCGGCAACTGGTCGAGTTACCCGCCGCACAAGCACGACGTCCACAATCCGCCCGCCGAAGTGGATCTCGATGAGATTTATTACTACCGCATCCGCCAACCTGAAGGATTCGCGCTGCAACATTTGTACGCCGGGCAATATGCCGGCGAGCAAACGCTCAAAGCCCGCGACGGGGATTGCGTGCTGGTGCACAACGGCTATCATCCGGTGGTCGCGGGTCCGGGCTACGACGTGTACTACCTGAATTTTCTAGCCGGATCCGCGAGAGCCCTGGCGGTCACCGAAGATCGCGAGCACGTTTGGATTCGCTCGACGTGGAAAGACACCGACCCGCGCCTGCCTCTGGTGAAAGATTAGTCGCGCCGGAAAAGGATGGCCCATGAGTATGCCTCGCGGCCGGCGCGATGTCCCAGCGGCAAATCAAAGCGCGGGAATTCCGAAGCGCCGCGCACCTATCCGCGAATCGTTCCGAAGCGTCATCCATTATAATCGCTTAGAACTGTCACCGCTAAATCGCCTCCGGCCGCCAGCGAGGCAGCTCCTTCATCAACCAGCTGATACCGCAGCCCCGCCGGACGGTCGCCGCGGTCCGACGATCCTCGCGGTCGGCGCCTCTCCCTGGAATAACTTATTTTTAGTGCATCGGGGAGAATCCTGTAATAAACAGGTCAACGGCGTCTCACCATTCCGAAGGGGTATCGCCTTATGACCGTGCGTCTGACCGCAGCGCAAGCCACCATCGCATATCTCAAAAACCAATTCTCCGAGCGCGACGAAAAACAATTCCAATTCTTCGCCGGCTGCTTTGGAATTTTCGGCCATGGCAATGTCGCGGGCCTCGGACAAGCCCTCGAGCAAGATCCGGGATTCCGCTATTTCCTCGCCCGCAACGAACAAGCCATGGTCCACGCCGCCACGGCTTTCGCAAAAGCAAGCTTCCGCTTGCGCGCCATGGTCTGCACATCTTCCATCGGACCCGGCGCTACAAACATGGCTTACCGGCGCAGCCACCGCCACGATAAATCGCTTGCCCGTGCTGCTTGCTCCCCGGCGATATTTTTGCCCGCCGCAATGTAGCCCCCGTGCTGCAGCAGCTCGAATCCGCGGCCACGCAAGACATCTCCGTAAACGATTGCTTCAAACCAGTCTCGCGATACTGGGATCGCATCCAGCGCCCCGAGCAATTGCTCACCTCGCTGCCCGAAGCCATGCGCGTGCTGACCTCTCCGGCGGACACCGGCGCGGTCACCATCGCCTTTCCGCAAGATGTGCAGGCCGAAGCATTCGATTTCCCCGAAGAGTTTTTCAAGAAGACGATCTGGGCAATCCCTCGAAATCGCTGCGACCAAAATCTGCTGAAACGCGCCGCCGAATGGCTGCGCGCCGCAAAAAAACCGCTGATCGTAGCCGGGGGCGGTGTCCTCTACTCGCAAGCCTCAGAGCAGCTAGCGAAATTCGCCGAAGCCACAGGAATTCCAATCTGCGAAACGCAAGCAGGCAAAGGCTCGCTACCCGTACGATCATCCGCAACAACTCGGCGCGGTTGGGAGTCACCGGCACTCCCGGCGCCAACATCGTCGCTCGCGCAGCAGATTTAATCCTCGGCATCGGCACGCGCTACAGCGATTTCACCACCGCCTCAAAAACCGCATTTCAAAATCCCACGGTCCGCTTCATAAATATAAATGTCGCCGAGTTCGACGCCTACAAACACGCCGCCCTGCCGCTAATCGGCGACGCACGCACGACCATCGCCGAATTGCAAAGCGCGTCGCAAGGATTTCGACGTCGAAGCAAACTACAGCAACGAAATTCGCGATCTTCCGCGCCCGTTGGGAAACAGAAGTGGATCGCATTTACGCGCCACGCCACGCCCCCGTCATCACCCAGGGCGAAGTAATCGGCGCCGTCAACAATTTCGCAAACTCCTCCGCGATCATGATCTGCGCAGCCGGCAGCCTTCCCGGAGATCTTCACAAACTCTGGCGCACCAAACAACCCGGCGGCTACCACATGGAATATGGCTATTCCTGCATGGGCTACGAAATCGCCGCCGGCCTCGGCGCAAAAATGGCCTGCCCCGAACGCGACGTGTACGTGCTGGTAGGCGACGGCATCCTACTTAATGATGGCGCAGGAAATTGTCACCTCAATCCAGGAAGGCATAAAACTAAATATCGTTCTGCTCGACAATCACGGTTTCTCCAGCATTGGCGGCCTAAGCCGCGCCTGCGGCAACGAAGGCATGGGCACAAATTACCGTTACCGCCGCGGAGAAAAATATGACGGCGAAATGTTGCCAGTAGATTTCGCAGCCAATGCAGCAAGCCTCGGCGCGTGGACCACCCGTGCCAAATCGATCAGAGGAACTCCAAGCCGCGCCTGGAAGCCGCACACAGAGAACCGCGCACATCGGTCTTAGTGGCAGAGACCTCCTACGACGATCGAGTCCCAGGCTACGAATCCTGGTGGGACGTAGCCATAGCCGAAGTCTCCGAGCGCGAAAAGGTAAAGGCCGCCCGCAAGGATTACGAGCAGGCAAAAAAGAAGGAGCGATTATTTTTCTAGGATTTTTCGGGGCATTCGAGAAAGTTTGTAATGGCAGGCTTTGTCAGGGCACGACTTTAGTCGTGCCGTAAATGTCGCAAAAGCAATCGGCTTTAGCCGCTGAGGTTCTGTTTCGTCGTGATCGCAAATTAACGTTCGATGAATGTCGTGCAACGGGGCGTAAAGAAAGAGGCAAGGTGGAATCAACCGCAGCAAGTGGATCATCAAGCGCCCCAACACAACCTCATCTAAAGCGCGTCCTAAGCCTCTGGGACCTAATCTATTACGGCATAATCCTAACGTCGCCGATAGCCGCAGTCCCGCTGTTCGGCGAAGCACAAGTCCTCTCTCACGGTCACGCGGTAACCACATTGCTCTTGGCCATGGTCGCCATGTCAGTAACCGCCGTAAGTTTCGGCCGCATGGCCTCCGTCTATCCCTCCGCCGGTTCCGTTTACACCTACATCAGCCGCGGCCTGAATCCAAATCTAGGATTCATCGTAGGCTGGGCCATGTTCCTCGAGTATTTATTCCAGCCCATTCAAAACGCGCTCTACGCCGTCCTCGCCGTTCAGCGCCTGATGCCGCGCGTGCCCTTTTCCCGCGCTCGCCGCCATCGCCATAGGCCTGATCACCATCGTCACCATCCAGGGCATCAAGTTCACCGCCCGCACAGACGAAATGCTCCTCGGCTTCATGGTGCTATCACTTTGGTATTCCTAGTCGAAGCCTTCCGCTTCATCGTGCTGCACGATCATTGGTCGGGCCTGATCTCGATGCGCCCGTTTACAATCCCGATACCTGGAGCATCCGCGCCGTAGCTGCAGGAACTTCGCTCGCCGCTTGGTGTTCATCGGATTCGATGGCGTTTCGATCCTCGCGGAAGAAGTGGAAAACCCGAAACGAAATGTCTTGCTGGCGACCGTGCTGGTCGTCGTTTTCACCGGACTTTTTAGTGGTCTGCAGGTTTATCTCGCGCAGCGAGTCCTGCCGGATTACCTCACGCTGCAAAATCCAGAAACAGCCTTCATGGACGTGGCCAAAGTAGCCAGCGGCGAATTTCTCTTCAACGCCTACGGAGTAATGCTGCTAATTTCCAGCATGGCCTGCGGCCTCGCCGGCCACGTAGGCGCAGCCCGCTTGCTCTACAGCATGGGCCGCGACGACGTCTTACCCAAAAAAATCTTCGGCCATCTAAGCGCAAAAAAAGGCAATCCGAATTACAACATCTGGATCGTGGGCGCCCTGGCATATATCGGCGTACTCACGATCCCGTGGGAACATGCCGCCGAAATCGTAACCTTCGGCGCATTGCTAGCATTCATGGGCGTAAATATTTCAGCATTACGCCATTTCTGGTTTTCGCACGATGCAACCCGCCACAGAAATTTCTTCATAGACGCCTTCGTCCCAGGTTTCGGTTTCGTATTCTGCGCCCTCTTGCTACTAAGCCTGCAAACCTGGACCAGATACGCAGGCCTAATCTGGCTAATCGTAGGATTCCTCTACAACGCCTACAAAACCAGAGGCTTCACACGCACGTCCGCAATTAATAGATTTCAAGTAGGGGCGGGGTGTCAGTGGGTTTTGTAGGGGCCGGGGTTCACCACCGGCCCGATGTGGTTTTGGGTTTTCGGCCCGGGTGGGAGCCCCCGAATTTATTCGGGGGAGGAGCGCTTCAGCGCTCCGGAAAAAGCCGCGGCGTTGAACGATGCGCTTTAGCGCTGGGCATTTTGTTTTGTGTGCCGCGGGGGAGAGAACACTTCAGCGCCGCGATTGCCGCACCGATCACTGCAAATCCCGACTCAACCTTTCCTCCACGCCAACACCCTCAACCCCCTGCCCCTTCCCACGCGCAATCTGCCGCGCAAACCCACAAGATTCCCGCACCCGCAATTCCGGCTGCAACTTCAACACGCCAGCCTTGCTTACATCCCCGGAAATCCGCCGGATCAAAAGCTCCACAGCCTCGATCCCCAACTCGCGCTTAGGCAATTCCACAGTAGTCAATCGCGGCCGAAAAACTCCCAACCACGGATAATCATCAAAACTAATCAATCCAAAATCATCCGGACACATCAAGCCCATCTCTTCAGCAGCTTTAAGCAATCCCACAGTCATCAAATGATTCGCCACATAAATTCCATCCGGTTGATGCGAAAGCAAAGCATGCCCCGCCCGGTAACCCGACTCAATCCGGTAATCTCCTTCAATCACCAATTCCGGATCGGCCGGAAGCCCCGAAGCCTTCAGCGCATCATGAAACCCCTGCCAGCGTGCCAAAGCATTGCTGACTTTTCGCGGCCCGCCAATCAATCCAATCCGGCGCCGCCCCGAACGAGCCAGGTGGCACACCGCGTCATATGCCCCTTGGTAATCGTCGGTAATCACAGCATCTTTGGTGAGCTTAGGATAAGTGCGCATCACCAAAACAAACGGAACATCCACCTGTTTGATCATCTGCCGAAGTCCAGGACGAAAATCCCCGCCCGCCTTGGTAAGCAAAATTCCGTCCACGCGTTTCGCAAGCAGCAATTCAATCGCCGTCTCTTCTTTGTCCAGACTGTCGTCGCTGTTGCAAAGCAGCAGGTTGTAGCCATGCCGCTGCGCCGCATCCTCCGCCCCGCGCACCACCATGGGGAAAAAAGGATTGGCGATATCCGGCACAATCATCCCGATCGTATGGGTCCGTTGATTAGCCAAACTGCGCGCAACAAGATTCGGCCGGTAATTCAGCGCCCGAATCGCAGCTTCCACGCGCTTGCGCAATTTCTCGCGAACGTGGCTCTTGTGATTCACCACCGCAGAGACGGTAAAGACCGACACCCCGGCCTCGCGAGCCACGTCATAAATGCTCGCCGTCTTACCCGATTTTTTGCGCCCCGGTTTTCTCACAGAAAAAGTCCGCACTCCGCGTTCAAGCAGTGCTCAATTTCC
This sequence comes from uncultured Acidobacteriota bacterium, assembly GCA_963831955.1. Taxonomy (GTDB): domain Bacteria; phylum Acidobacteriota; class Terriglobia; order Acidiferrales; family UBA7541; genus Palsa-147. The sequence continues at coordinate 1,340,854 of CAWHSG010000001.1, forward strand.
CGCACGCTCCGCCGCACTGTAGTCTATTGCAACACTCCGCCCATTTCGCGCCGAGTTGTAAATCGCATCCAGAATAATCATATCGCGCAATCCCTGCACGCCGTCACCTTCCACCGGCCGAGTCGCACGAATTGCCGTAGCAAACGCATCCAATTCCGGCGCAAATTCATCTCGCACCGGAAACTTCCGCTCAATCCACCGTTTCTTCCCAATCTTCACCGTAAGTCGCCGCTCTTCACTGAAATCATACGCTGGCGCCAAAGAGGCCCATCCCTTAGTGCCTTGAACGAACACAAATGAAGACAACACCGCCCCGTACGACGAACTACCCTGCACGATCAATCCGCTGGGAAAGCGCAAGCGAAACGAAATGCTTTCCTCGACATCGCGAAACGTCGCCGCATCGCTAGTCCAAGTCTGCGCGCTGACTTCAATCGGATCCTCTTTCACCAACCAGCGCGTAGTGTTCACGCAATAAATGCCCAAATCCATCAACGGCCCGCCGCCCGCCATTTTGGGATCCACGAGCCAAGCCAACGAAACCCCCGGTGTGAAAAGTTCGCTGAATGCAGTATGAATCACGTCAACGCGGCCCAGTTCCCCACTCTGAATTAATTTCTTAAAGTAAACGCAGCTAGGCTCGAAAAATTTTCGGTAAGCCGTCATCAAAAGCACGCCGCCGCGCCGGCAGGCCTCCACCATCTGCGCCGCCTGTTCCACATTAGCCGCCAGCGGCTTCTCGGACAAAACGTGCTTGCCAGCCGCAGCCGCCTGCACTGCATAAGACGCATGTGCCCCCGGCGGCGTGGCAACATAAACGGCAGAAACTTCAGGATTCGCCAAACATTTCGAGAATTCGTCGGCAGTGTAATAAGCAGAAGCGCGAAACTTTCGCGCTACAGTAGCCGCCTCATTTCCGATCCCGGCTGACAACGGCAATCGAATTTCGCATTTTTCGCTGCGCGCAAACGCAGGCAAAACCGCTCCGCGCGCAATAGCCCCAAGCCCGACCACGGCAAATCCGATCTTTTTCCGCCTCCGCATGAACTTAGCTTTCGCGGTCCGCGCGCCCAAGCCTCTGATTCCGGATCGCCTTGTGATCCAACCCGCGCAATTCTTCGCTGGAAGCCAAAACTTTCAAAATTGCGTCAGCAATACTGTCCGCATCCGCCGTGCTACCGAGGAAAAGATAATGAGGGAACCACACCGCCTCATGATAAGCAGCCCGCTCTGACTCAGGACACGAATACTCAGTCCGGAGATCCAGCGGTTTCTCGCGCCCCCAACTCAAAGCCGGAAAATCATCAGGCTTCAGCGGAAACAAAGAACTCTTGTAAACCGGCTCATAAAACAATCCGTCGCAAGGAATTCCCTCAAGCTGCAGCGCCGCCACAAACGCAGCTCGCGGAATATCTTTAGCTTCCTTCTCCAGATATTTGAAAAAATAACCGTAAGGCGCCAGCCGGGTAATCCGCGGATCCGGTTTCAAAAGCCGGATCGCCGGCGTATTTTGCATTCGCGATTCAAAATGCTTCACATTCTTCTCGCGCACCGCCGCCTGCTGTGGAAGCCGGTCGAGCTGCGGTTCCAATACCGCGGCCTGCAACTCGCTCAAACGATGGTTGTATCCGATGATCCGATGATGAAACTGATCCGTAAGACTAGCCCGCCCCGCATTGATATAACTCTGCACCAACTCCATACATTCCAAAGTATTGGTAATAACCGCCCCGCCCTCGCCAGAAGTAATCAATTTGCTCGACTGAAAACTAAACGCCCCCAAATCCCCCATCGACCCCGCGCCCTTACCCTTCCACATCGCCCCGTGCGCATGCGCGCAATCCTCAATCACTTTCAAATTATGTTTCTTGGCGATACGCAAAATTTCGTCCATATCCGCGAAGCGCATCCCCAAATGAACGGGCAAAATCGCCTTAGTCTTGAGAGTGATCGCCGCTTCAATCAATTTCGCATCCAGACAGTAAGTTTCCGGATCCACATCCACAAAAACCGGCACAGCATTCAGCAGCAACACCGGCCCCACAGTTCCTTCCCAAGTGTAAGCAGGAACGATCACCTCATCGCCAGGCCGAATCTGAATCGCCTTCAGGCAAGCCTCGATAGCGATGGTCCCGGTGCTGACGCACTGCCCATATTTCGCGCCCTGAAACGCAGCAAATTTCTTAGCGAACGAATCCGCATACTTCCCAGGAAACGGCTGCCCGCCCCATTTCAAGCTGGTAAGCACATCCTCGATGTTCCGCCTCTCCTCCTCCATCAACACAGGCCAAGCAGTGAACGCCGTCTTTCGAACAGGCTCGCCGCCGGTAATCGCCAATTTTCCCAAGTGCGATCCTCCTAAGCCAAATTCGTTTGGAATTTCAAGCCGCGTCTGGATTAGGAATCAAAACATCGCGCACCACCGCATCCAAATCGTGGCAAGCAGTGATAAATTGCCGCAACGTCCGCCGCGTAGGCGCAAAAGAATCGAATTCATCAATCGCGATTCCATCTTCGGCATAAGCCCGCCGGAAATCCGCGAATTTCCGCAAGAGTTCGTCCACAATCTCCGCCCGCACCGGCTCATCAATGCGCGAACGAACTTCAATATCGCTGCCGTTAAATCGCACCTGCCAAGAGTGCGGCGGCGAAATCACCATATCCCCGCCAATAAATTCACTCCAATGCATGTGGTTTCGAAACGCCGCCGAAAGCAATCGAATGCGATATCCGCGCTCCTGAAAAAAACGGTAAGCCTTCTTCAAGACCGCCACGCCAGCCCATTCCAAATACCCGGGATCAATTGCGATATTTTCTTTCTCCATCACCACTTTCAGCCAATCATCAAGCCGTCCCACCATCAGAGTGCAAACCGGCCCCATGCTGGCGATTTCTTTGCCTTCTTTTTCGCGCCGCTTCAAGCCACGCTCTACCGCCTCAGCCACAGCAATGCACTGCGGCAACGAAAATGAAACGGTAGCGTTAATACTCACCCCGCGATATGTAGCCTCTTCAATCGCCGTAATCCCCGCACGCGTCACGGGAATTTTCACGATCATATTCGGCGCCAACCGGCTAAACTCCACCGCCTGCTCCACAATCGCCGCCGCATCCCGAAACAGCCGCGGATCCGTCTGAATCGAAAGCCGCCCATTCTTGCCGCCCTGCGCCTCAAAGATCGGCAAAAGCAATTTCGCAGCCCGAATCGAAACTTCGCGCACCAACTGCCAGGCAATCTGGTCTTCCGTAGCCGCGGGAAGCTCGGCAATCAATTCCTGAATGCGCCCCTTCCAAATTCCCAGCTCTTTCTTCAAAACCCCAAGCACAATCACCGGATTGCAGGTAGCCCCCACGGCCCCATGTTCGATCGAATAAGACAGTTCCTCGATCGAAGCCGAGTCATTCCACAAACAGGTAGGAGTAGTAGCCGTCATCTTATGCAGCGGGCTTTTAAAGGTAGTACTGATCGCGTGAGCCATGATCGTCTCGTAGGGGGGCCGCGATTACTACGCCCCCGGTTTACCCTGGGTTTTGATTTTCCTTCCGACCAATAAATGCAAATCTCACGAAGCTGCGTTCACCCCTGCCAAGGCCACGTCAATCGCCGTCCCCTGCAAATAAGATTCCTCAGCCGCCACAGTAATCGCCAGCGCCTTCAGTCCATCTTCCCCGGAAACGCGCAAGGGCCGCTCATGCAAAACGTTGTGAACAAAATCCCGCACTTCCGCGAGGTACGCATCGGCGAAGCGGCTCAGGAAATGATCGCTGAGCGCCCGTTCGCCACCCTTTCCCGTGAGGAACACCGCGGAATGTTGCTGCAAGCTTCCGATCAGAATGCTGCCCAGCGATCCGACAACTTCGGTGCGCACGTCATATCCATAAACCGCCTGCGCATAAGACTCCACGTTCCCAACCGCCCCGCGCTGATACTGCAAATTCACCACCCCGGCCACGATATCCCCAAACTGCGCCACTTCCGGCCGGATCGCCACCGTCGCAAAAGCGCTCACGCGCACAACTTCATCCTGCATCATCCACCGCGCCAAATCGAAATCATGAACGGTGCTCGCGAAAAATAGCATTCCATTCAAATTCGCCTGATAAGCAGCCAGCGGCGGCCCAAACTGATCGCGCCCCACCGATTTGAAAATCACCGGCACGCCAATTTCACCAGCCTCGATCCGTTTCATCGCCGCGGCATAAGCGGGATCGTAGCGGCGCATAAATCCAACCTGCAAACGCCGCCCGGATTTTGCAACAGCCGCAAGCGCAGCGCGCGCATCAGCCAGACTCAAAGCCAGCGGCTTCTCGCACAAAATGTCTTTTCCCGCTCCAGCAGCGGAAATCACATTCTGCGCGTGGAATTTGTCCGGTGTAGCAACCAAAACCGCATCCAGATCCTTGTGCTCGAGCATCGCCTCCAAACTCGGATAGCAATTCTCAATCTCCAGTTCATCGGCCACCTGCCGCGCCCGTTCCAATGAAAAATCCGCGATGCCCACCAGACGCGCCTCTGGCACCAACCGCCGCAGATTCTCCGCGTGCCGCCGGCCCATCTCCCCAACGCCCACCACGCCAATCCCGAGCTTACGCATGCACTCCTCTTAAGAAATCAAAACCGCCGGCTAATCCGCCCCGGCCGCCCGATCCAAATCTTTCACCACCCCGCGCAAATATTTCAAACTCGCCGCAATTGATTGCGCCGGCGGAATCGGCGTAGCCCCAAACGTCACGTCCTGCTCCACCACCGACCACCCCGAATACCCGTTCTTCACCAAAGCCCGGAAAAATGCCGGAAAATCAATGTTGCCCTTGCCGATCACCGTGAAAACTTTGTGCGCGATAGCCTCTTCGAAAGTCCACTTATTCCGCCGCGCCTCGTCCAAAACTTTCGAGTCGCAATCCTTAATATGCACATACCGCAATTTCGATTTATATTTCTCCGCCTCTTTCACCGAATCCCCATGCCCATAAACGCAGTGCCCCGTATCCAGACACAATCCGACATTGGTATGCGAAGTAGCGTCATAAAACTTCTCACATTCCTCGGGCGTCTCGACATAAGTAGCCACATGTGGATGAAAAACCAAATCCAACCCAAACTCGTTCGCCACCTTCTCCGCCTCAGCCACAATATTTCCAACATGCTTCCACTGCCCCGCATTCAGTGTCGGGCAATCCTTGTCATAGGTACGCCCAGAAAAAGCATTCCGCTCCGGCGATTGATCGTCCGCCATCACCAAAAAAGGCGCCTTCAAAGTAGCCAAAAGATTCCCAACTTTCCGAATCCGTTCAATCACCGCCTTCTCCGCAGCAGGATCGGTCATCTTCACCGGCACAAACGAAGCCAGCAATTTCAATCGCCGTTTTTCCAGCTGCGGCTGCAGAATTCTCGGATCGGTAGGGAAAAATCCATAAGGCCCCAATTCCGATCCCTGATATCCAGCCTGCACCATCTCATCCAGCATCGTTTCGTAAGATTGCTCCCAGGAAGGCCCGGGATAATCCAGCACTCCCCAGCTATCAGGCGCAGAAGCAAATAAAAATCGCTCGCCGTTTGCACTCATTCTCGAGTCTCTCCCCAAAAATCAAATTTCCCCGCAATCGCAAACGCCGCTATTGCCAGGGTTCCAGCACCACTTTCATCGAATCTGCTTCCATGGATTTCCGCATGGCCGCTTCCACGTCGCGCAACCCAAACCGGTGCGAAACAAATTCCCGCAGCGGATAATTTTTCATGTAACGCGCCATCTGCCGCATCCCCGGCCCATAAGCAGCCGGCTCTTCGCCGCCCACTCCCAAAATCCGCGCATTCTTGGCGCAAATCTGCCGGTGCGGACTAATCGAAATTTCCCCCAAATCCGAAAAATTCCCAGCCTCCACCAACAATCCGCCAATGCGCAGCAACTCGAGTCCTTCAGGCACCGCCTCCGGCACGCCAGCACATTCAATCACCACATCCGCCCCGCGCCCATGAGTCAAATCCTTCACCATCTGCAATCGCTCGGCCTTCGAAGTAGTCCCGGCATTCACAGCAAAATCCGCTCCCAGCCGCTCTGCAAAATTCAAGCGATACTCCGACTTATCCACCGCAATAATCGTCCCCGCCCCCAACATGCGCGCCTTCATCAAAAAACACATCCCGAGCGGCCCCACGCCAAGCACCACTACCGCATCATCAAATCGAAACGACTCACTAGGAAAAGCCGACATCGCTTTCGCCCGATCCAAGCCTACAGTAACCGCGAAAATTTCCGTCAACACCGCAACTTCCGAAGGCAGACCGTCCGGCACCTTCACCAAAAAACTTCCCGGCACAATATAAATATATTGCGACCAACCGCCAAAAAGAAAAGGCGGATGAGCCGCATTCAAGTTGTTCCCGTAATCGGTAGTCTTCTCGCAGCAATAATAAGGAAAATCATGCGTGCAGTAGTAGCAGCTGCCGCAGGCCACATTGGCGCCCACCACGACGCGATCTCCCACCTTAAGCGCCGATCCCTCAAAATCCGCAAACTTCCCATCTCCGCCAATCGCCGCAACTGTGCCGACGTTCTCGTGTCCCTGAATAATCGGAAATTCCAATTTCCGGCCGCCATACTGCGTCGTGTAACCCTGATAGGTATGCTTGTCCGTCCCGCAAATCCCAGACATCTCCATGCGCACCAGCACGCACCCCGGCCCAGGCTCCGGCAAAGGATATTCGCGTATCTCATACTCTCCGGGTCGAACCAAAGTTGCGGCAAGAACTCCTGGGGCCGGCATAGATGTGTACCCATCGCAGAACTACACAACGCTCGCGCCAACGAATCTCTTAGTGAATCAGCGGCGCACAGGGACGGCGCGCGTTCGCCGTCCCCGCCACAATCACTCACTTCGACGCCTCAAGCTTCCGCTAAGTTCCCGCTAGAAATTCAATTTCAGCGAAAGCTGCCCGATGCGCGGCTGCAGCGTGCCCGGTACCTGACCGAACGAAGAAGATGTCGCCGCACCCGTACTTATATTGAAACTGGTGATTCCATTCGGCGTCAGGAACTGCGCGTGATTGAAGAGATTGAAAAATTCGGCGCGAAATTGCAGCCCCACCCGTTCGGTAATCGCGGTGTCTTTCAGCAAAGCCATGTCCCAGTTGTTGATCCCCGGTCCATGAAACCACCGCCGCGCCGAATCGCCTTCTTGACCCAACGCTGAAGGCCCGAACGCCGCTGGACTGAAAAACTGCGTGCCGTTGGCGGTCTTTCGCGGGTTGGTTTTCTGCAGCGGCCCGACTACGTTCGGAGTATCCACGCTCAGAGGAATCGGTCCGCCAAAAGCAGTCCCCAGCAGCGACTGATCATCTCCTTCCACTAAGGTAACCGGAAGGCCGGTGGAGAAGCGCGTGATTCCGCTAATGGCCCATCCTTTCGTCAACCGTTTGGGTCCACCCAGCAAATCAAACGGTATCTGGTAGGAATAACTGGCCACGAAATTGTTCGTCGAGTCAAACGCCGAGAGACCCCGGCTCAGCCGCGGGTTGATGGGATTAAACTGCTCGCCGTAGCCGGAGGAATCGTCGAGTGACTTGCTATAGGTGTAGCCGATCAGGGTCTGCAATCGCCCGCTGGTGTGCCGATAGTTGATTTGCGCGGAGTTATACGATGAAGCTCCTGCGGTGATGAAATATGAGTCGTTGCCGATTGTTACGGCAGGCGTACCGCCCGGAAGGATCACTCCAGGAAACGTCAGCCGCGTTCCAACCTGCAGCGCTCCACTCGGCAGCTGATAGACATTGTTTTCTCCGCCAGGACCGCAGGTCTGCGGCGGGTTGCTGCCTAGAACCACCGCGCCCTCGGCTATCAGTTGCATGCAAAGCTGCGGACTCCCGGGGTTCGCGGATTCAGACGAAAGCAGCCGGTGCCCCTGCGTGCCGACGTAACTCAAAGTCACCAAATCGTTGCGCGTAACCTGGTGCTCGATGGAAAGCTCATATTCCTCGGCGTACGGCAACCGGTTTTTGTAGTAGAAAGCTGGCGAACTCCCGATTGTCCCGAACGCATTATAGAATTCAGTCAGAGTGTCATAAGGCGGCCCACTGGCGGGATTCGAAGCTGTGGGGTGCGCTGGGGGTGTCGGCGCCGGGAAAAGTTGAGAGTTAACCACTCCAGTGGCTCGAGTAATGAACGGGGCGGCGAACGTCGAACCAAACTGCCCGGTATAGTTTCCAAACGGCGCATCGCCGATTTCATTGAAATCCGTCGCGCCCTCGAAGCCCGTATAGAAAATTCCATAGCCTGCACGAATGCTGGTGCTTCCGCTCGGCCCGAGGATTTTGCCAAGTACGCCGTCATGGTCGCCGAACGAATACGCAAGTCCCAATCGCGGAGAGAAATTGTTCCAGCGCGTGGGAGCCAGCGTCCTAGGAACGTGCGGGTCGGTGGGGAATAGCCATCCGAGTGGCGAGCCAGGGAAAACCAAGGACTGCTCGCCAGGAATTAAAGTTTGAAATTGGTTGTACTTTTGTTTCCAGGGCGCGTTGACGTCATACCGCAATCCGTAGTTGAAAGTCAGACGCGGTTTCACCCGCCAGCTATCCTGCGCAAACAATCCCAAATAATAGTTGATGCCATACGAAGGATAGGACTGCCCTTGAACATACGAGCTCGGCGCTCCCAGCAGGAAGTCCACGAAATCGTCGCCCGTCTCGCTTACGCCGCCGTTGATATTCGTCCCGAAGAAAAAGTTGCCATTTGAAACGTTGTCGATCAGATCTTCTTCCAGTTGGTCGTAATGGTATTGGCCGCCGAACTTTATGCTGTGTGTGCCGATGATTTTGCTGTAGTTGTCCACCACCTGGTAGATGTTCTCGGTCAACCCGTTCGGACGGCTCGGCACTCCAATCACAAAGTTGTTAAAATCAATTTCCGGAACTCCCTCGAGGCTCGGTGCCACCGGAAAGATTCCCGGTGCGCCACCGGCGCCAGACGCAAATCCCAGATCGGCGAGTTTCACGTTCGTTCCACCGGAGGGCTGGTTGAATCTGGTGTAGAGCCGGAAATAACCGAGGCGGAATTCATTCACCGCGGCGGAACTGAATGTTTTCGTGTCGCCGAGGTTGACGTTATCGGTATGCCCAAACCCCTTTACCTGGAATCCGGGATAAAGCGGTTCGTTTCCCGACCAATACGGATCGGTGCGGTCGTATTTGTCGAAATAGTAGTAAGCCGTCAGCAGCCCGAATGGCGAGTTGCCATCCACGCGCCCGCTGAACTTGTTATCCGTCAGATCGATGGCTTCCGAACTGTTAGTGTACACGCCCGTTCCCAGAGTCGGGTCGATGGTTCCACTGGCCGCCGGCAAAATATACGGCAGCAGTTTCGTGGAGATGGGATTAAACGCAGAGGGCGCCAATTGCGCGTTCGGAAAAACGCAGGTGCTGAAGCTCGTGCAGCCGGTCGTGTAATAAGGTTCACCGGCCGTGACGACCTGCCCCAACTGTGTGCTCAGTTGCGATGCCCAAGCCGTGCCGTTGACCGTGGTTCCGGCGAGCTGGTTCACAATCCCAGAAAGGTCGCCCGATTCTGTGGCCACGCTCGGCGCACCGTTGATCACTTGCGTCACGCCCTGCAGCAAACGATTTCCCTGATAATCCGCAAAGAAAAAGATCTTGTCGCGCTTGATAGGCCCGCCGAAAGTGCCGCCAAATTGATTCTGGTGATACGCCGACCGATCCGTGGTCGAATAGAAATTGCGCGCATCGAGCACCGTATTCCGCAGGAACTCAAACACATTCCCGTGGTATTGATTCGTTCCCGTTTTGGTGACCACGTTAATCTGACCGCCGGCATAATTTCCATACTCAGCGTCAAAGTTGTTCGTCAGAATACGAAACTCCGCAATCGAATCCAGGTTGGGAATCAACCCTGATCCCGAAAATCCCGTCTCTTGCACCAATATCCCATTCAAAATAAATCCATTCGCCGCCTCGCGCATTCCATTCACCGACTGCGCCCCCGAATTCAAATCCCCGGAAATCAGCGGCGCCGGAAAGCCTGCCGATATGAACGAGCCCGCATAAGCCCCAGACAGCCCCGAAGCCGTCGAGATCACCCCAGGCTGCAACGCCAGCAAATCCGTATAGCTGCGGCTAACCAGCGGGACGTCCACCATCTCCTTCCCGGTTATCACTTCGCCCATCTGCGTAGCTTCCGTATCCACGTGCAGCGCTGCCGCCGACACCTCCACCTTCTCCGACGCGGCCCCCACCTGCAATTTCACATCAACCACCAGCGCCGAGTTCACGTCCAGCACCAGGCCCGTTTGCGTGTAACTCTTGAATCCGGCCATCTGCACGCCAATCGTGTATTTGCCCAGAGGAAGCGACTGGAAGGAATAAAATCCCTGCGCATTGCTAGTCTGCGTAGTGACCACACCCGTCTCCACGTTCGTCGCCGTCACGTTCGCGCCTGTCACCACCGCGCCGCTCGCATCCGTCACCGTCCCGGATATGCTGGCCGTCACGCTGGCGAGTAAACTTCCGCCAGTAATCAGCGCCAGCGCCAAAATCAAAAGGCCACAATACTTGCCGAGCTTTGTGATTTGCATGCCCACCCCTCCCCGATATTCACTCACTCCTACGAGCCCGATCGCCGCGAATCAACCGGTTTTCGATCGCGCCATTACCCCCGTCTTGTGCATCCCGCGCGTTCGGGTCCGGGCTGATGACTCAACCCGGCGAAATTCGGGTCCGGGCTGATGATTCAGCCCGGCGAAATTAATGCCCGAATCGTCTAACCGGTTAGTTCTATTTGTTGAGGCTTATAATGTAGCCCCTCTGCGTTGTCAAGATGTTTCACCGCGAGTCGCGCCGTCGACCTCACCCCGCTCCATCGAAATTATTCATCGCGCTCAGAAATGAAGCAGCGGGCGCGAACCCCCCTCTGCGAGTCTTAAGAGTTCGTACCTGAAAGACGCTGTCTCGTCAGCGCATGACTTCAGTCATGCCGCAACGGCCGCAAAATAGGCTCGGCGGTAGCTGCGGCGCTCCTGTTTCCCGAGTTCCCGCTAACTCCATGCAGGCCCGGTTCCAGCCCGCAGATATAACCGATTAGACGGGGACGGCAGGTCCCGGCCATCGAGAAACATTGACATCGGGCACCGCCCTGTGGCATCTGCCATGGTATGTCTGCCCCGGAGACCGCAATGCCGCCGACTCCGCGAAAGCTAACCACGCACCAAAAAGCCGTCCTGATCCACGTGCTCCTCGCATTCCCCGGCCAGCAAGTCGCCGTCTTTTACTCGCCCGCTGCCACCGACGCACTCGCCTACGCCCAGGAATTCGTCACTATCTTCAAAGCGATCGAGTGGAAGGTAAATGATCCCGAGCCGGTGGAACTCGCCATCCCGCAATCGTCAGGCCTCGCATTCATAGTCAGCCACATGCCCGGCCTGCCCACGGGCGCCGAAGCCCTTCGCGACACGCTGCGAATTTACGGAATCGAAGTCGCCACCGTCAGCGACTCCGCCCGCAACATCGCGTCCGGCACCTTCATCCTGGCGGTAGGCCGGGCGATGTAAGCGATGCAATAGGAGGCCGTGACTCCGCGTCCAGCGAGGTTTGGCACTTGCGCAATTTCCCGGCTTTTCGCCAAACCTTTCCGCACTCGCCATCATCATTGTGAAGACGAGTGAACCGGCGCGGTTTCGCCACACGACGCAAAAATTCGCCGTCGCTCACCTACAGGAGGAGTCGAGAATGCGAAATCATGGTAAGAAGTTTTTCCTCGGAAAAGTGGCCATCGTCTCAGCGGTACTGACTGGCTTTCTAGCCGGCCCCGGCGCCCCGCTTCTCCGCGCCGACGATTGCCAGGCCAAAACCGCCAGCTACGATCACAAACTCCACGATGCCATCGAGCATCATGGCGCCGCCAGCAAGGAAGCCCAGCACTGGCGCGACGAACTCAACGCCGAGCGCGAGCGCTGCTGGAATAAGGAACACAAATGGTGGGACGAAGACGCCCATAAGTGGCACACCGAACACGATTGGGATCCCAACGACCACCACTAGGCTGTCTCGTTAGATTCGCTAGCCGGAAAGCGAAACCGGCGGGCGCCGGCGCCCTGCTTCGCGCGAGTGCAGCGATGCAGAGTCGGCGCCCTTAAAGCTCTAGCGAGCAACTAAAGTCGAGCGAATATGCAACTCTCCTGCCCAAATTGCGGCGCGCGGCTCTTCGTTGACGACGCGCAAGTGGCCGAGCAACACCCCACCGAAGTGAAATGCTGGATGTGCACGCAGAAGGTATCGTTGCGCGATCCTTCCGCAGAGGAAGGCCCGCCCACTGTCGTGCTGAGTGTATCGACGCCGGGACAACGAGCCCGCGGCTCGCGACTCGACGACAGCATCGCACCACAAACAACCAGCCTGGGACTTCCGCAGAATCAGATCATCCGCATTTCCGTCATCAGTGGCCCGTCCACGGGACTCGAAGCCGAGCTACTGCGCCCGCTCGAAACCATCGGCCGCCTGGGAGGCGGAGCGGACATCGAAATAGATGACGCCGAAGTTTCCCGATTGCATTGCGCAATCGAAGTGCGCGAGGGCGCAATTCTATTGCACGATCTGAGCTCCACGAACGGCACATTCATCGGCGAATCGCGCGTCCTCGCCGGCCGCCTCGAGCACCTCTCCACCTTCCGCATAGGCGCCACAGTCCTGCAAGTAAGCGTGGTTCCCAGCTCGTAGGCGCGGCTCCGCCTGGGCGAGCTTTGGATTTTTCGGTTTCGTTCGGAGTTTGTTTTACTTGACTAAATGTGTCTTGAATCCCTGCGAGGCAAGACTCTTCTGCGCGGTGTCAACTTCACCGAGATCCGTAAACGGACCCACCTGCACATGGAAAGACTGCATCCACAATCGCGATTGGTGCACGGAAATCGCGTGATAACCCAGCGCTGCTAATTTCTCTACCGCGTTCTGCGCCCAGCTCGCATCTTTGAAAGAGCCTACTTCGAGATACAAAGCCGTCTGCGCCGGTTTTTCTTCCACTCCGGCGATCAGCTTCGGCGTGGCATTCGCCGGCGCCGCCTGGAGAACTGGCGCCTCCAACTCCTGTTGCGGCCCGATGCTCTTCTGCGTATCCGCCGGCGCGATTGGCGCAGCCGGGCGCGAAAGCGGCACCACGGAAGGCTTGGAATTTTCAGCGGATGATCCACGGATTTTCCGCGGACTCGCTGGCGCATTCACTTTATTTTTCGACGGCACCGACCGGATCTCGGAACTCGAATTTTCACTGGCCGATTCATCGGAAGGCGCCGCGCCCGCGGCCCCGCCGCCCTGTCGCAGGTCAACGTGGTCTGTAGCAATACCGCCAGGCGCGCCCAAAAATCCGTCCCCCGGATTTGCAGGCTGCAAAGTCAAAGCACCCGGCGCAGCAAATTGCGCGGTAGCAAAGTCATTCGCCTGGCTCTTCCTGCCGGCAGCCAAGCTAAAAGTCACCACGCAGGCAAACAGCACTGCGGCAGCCTGCCCCTCGCGCGTCCGCATAGCCGCGCGCCAATCCTGCTCCTGCAGAAACGCATTCGCTTTCTTGGTGCGCTCGATGATCACCTGATTGGCATGTAAGGCACTTCGCCGGATCTCCGCACCCAGCTCCCTGAATACCGGCGCCGCCCTGCGAATATTTTCGACCCCGGCTTGCACGGCACGATGCTTGGCAAGTTGCTCCAACTGCTGTTGCGCCACCGTGCCCCACGAAACCCGCGCGTTGATCGCGTATTCCGTCTCCAGCGCCGCAGCAAGTTCATTCACCGACTGATACCGCCGCGCGGGATCTTTCCGCAGGCACTTCATGATGATCGCTTCCAGCCGCGGCGGAAACTCCGGAATGATTTCACTCGGCCGCTTCGGCAATTCGCGAATTTGCTTCAGCGCCGTGGCGATCGGCGTATCGCCCTCGAAAGCCGGCGCGCCAATCACCATTTCATAAAGCAACAGCCCCAGCGAATAAATATCGGTCTGCGGACCCATCGGCTTAAGTTCCAATTGTTCGGGCGCCATGTAGGAGGGCGTCCCCGCGATGGTGCCGGTCATTTGCCCGTCTTCTTCGGTAAGCCGCGCGATCCCGAAATCCATGATCTTCACGGTCCCGCCGCGGTCCACCATGATATTGGCCGGCTTCAAATCGCGATGCACGATCCCTTGCGCGTGCGCCTCGTGCAACCCAGCGCAAATCTGCCGCGCAATCTCCAACGTTTCATCGAGCGGCAACGCACCGCCGCTCCGCAATTTCGAGAGCAGACTCTCGCCCTCCACAAATTCCATGGAGATGCACGCAGCCCCATCCGAACGGTTAAATTCATAAATCCGGCAAACATTCTTATGCGTAACTTTGCGCGCCAGGCAAACTTCCTTGCGCAAATTCTCCTGCATCGCCTGCGCCGAGGCCATCCCCGGCTTCAACATCTTCAGCGCGACGATCTCGCCGGTATCGAGGTCCATCACTTTGAGCACGATGCCCATGCCGCCGGTGCCGACGTGCGAGACCACCTTGTAGCGCGAAGGGATGTTTGAGACGGCAAACGAGGCGAACGCAGCCCCATCCTCGCTCGAAACGGGCCGCGCCTGCACACCCGAGGGAGTGCTGCTAAGCCATTGATTCGGCTCGGATTGCTTCGTTGCCTGGTTGTCAACTGTCGCCATAATCGTAACGGGAATCCCCTCGTTCTCTTCAAGAGTAGGCATTTCCGGCGCTGGTACCAATAGCCCCCGGGTCACATTTAGCCAGTACTTTCGTTTGTAGGGAATGCCCGTCGATTTATGTGGCGGCGAGGGCGCCCACGCGGACTCCCGCTCTAGCCGTGGGTTTTCAGGTGGCAGCCCCTTGCTTCAGCAGGGGGAGGAGCGCTTTAGCGCTCCGAAAACGAGTCGTATTTCACGATGCGCTTTAGCGCCGGGCTCTGGAGCGGCGTTTCCGCCGCGACCGATAACCGCCGCGCCGCAAACCATTACATCTGACTCAAACGCTTCACAAATTCTACCCGACCCTCTAAATCCCCCGCCATTCAAACATATTGTTCCGCCAACATTCCCGCGGCACTCTCATCCAACTGTTCCGCCCGCCGCACATCCTCAAATCGCGCCAGCAAATCGTCCGGCCGCAGCCGCCGTTTTTCGGCACCCTGAAAATCATGAATGATCTGCCCGCGATGCATCATGATCAACCGGTCGCCCAAATTAGCCGCCTGATGCATCGAGTGCGTCACCATCAAAGTAGTGAGTTTGTCGCGCGTCACCACTTGCTCGGTAAGCGCAATCACCAAATCAGCGCTCTTGGGATCGAGCGCCGCCGTATGTTCGTCCAAAAGCAAAAGTTCCGGCCGCAGCCAGGTAGCCATCAAAAGCGTGAGCGCCTGCCGCTGTCCTCCCGAAAGACTCCCAATAGCATTCTCCAAGCGGTTCTCCAAGCCCATGCCAAGCCGCGAAACTTCGTCTCGCATACGCGAAACCAGCGAACTCTTCAATCCCCAACCAAGCCCGCGCCCCACTCCGCGCCGCGCCGCCAGACTAAGATTCTCCTGAATCGTCAAACTAGGCGAAGTCCCGCTAAACGGATTCTGAAACACTCGCCCAATCAAAGAAGCCCGCGCATGCTCAGGCCAGCGAGTAACGTCGCGCCCGGCAAGCGTGATACTCCCCTCATCAACAAAAAACGTCCCAGCCACAGCATTCAAAAAGGTAGATTTTCCGGATCCATTGGTTCCAATAATGATCACCCAGGAACCAGCCTCGAGATTAAGGTTCACGCCCCGCAGCGAACGCACTTCGTTCAGCGTCCCGGCATGAAACGTCTTGTAGATCGACTGAACTTCAAGCATGAGCGCTCCGCAACCGCTTCTTCCGCAAAAATTGCGGCACAATCAGCGCACAGAACACAAAAACCGCAGTAATCAATTTCAAATCGTTCGGACTCAATCCCCAACGCAAAGCCACGGCCACCAACAATCGAAACAGCACCGACCCCATCACCGCCCCAACAACCGTCAACCCCAGCGAATTCGTCCCCACCAACGCTTCGCCAATAATCACGCTAGCCAATCCCCAAACCACCATTCCAATTCCCATCCCAACATCCGCAAATCCCTGATACTGCGCCAGCAAAGCGCCCGAAAGCGCCACAAATCCGTTCGAAATCGCCACGCCAAACACAATCATGTTCGCGTCGTTCACTCCCAACGCCCGAATCATCTGCACGTTGTCCCCGGTAGCTCGCATCGCCATGCCGATATCAGTCCGAAAAAATAGATAAAGCAAAAGTCCGGTAAGCACCACCACCAGCGTTACGGCAACCAGCACCGAAGCATCGCGCACGCTAACTTCCCATCCAAGCAATCCGAAAGTACTGGCCCCGCGCATCAACTTCAGCCCAACCCGCTCAGCCTGCGTAGCCAATGTAGTGACGCTCAAAAGCGGAACGTTGCTCTTACCCATGATGTGCAAATTGATGGAATAAAGCGCAGTCATAACCAAAATTCCCGCGAGCAGGGGATTAATCTTAAAACGCGTATAAAGTGTCCCAGTACAAGCCCCAGCAATCATCCCAGCCCCAAATCCAGCCAGCGAAGCCAGCAAAGGAGAAGTCCCATGCACCATCAAGGTAGCAGCCACAGCCGCACCCAAAGTAATGGATCCATCAGCAGTAATATCCGGAAACGCAAATATCCGGAAGCTAATGAAGACTCCCAGCGCTAACAAAGAAAGAATGAACCCAATAGTAAATGTCCCAATCAACAGGTTCATTAAATTTCCGCCGATCTCATCGAATCTCTCCCGCCGGCCCAATCCAACAAGCCCCCCGCACAAACTCACTCTGCTGCGCCCCAGCCACCTCCCGCTGATCGCGAAGCAAATGCAAAACTCCCTGCAAAGTCTCCGTCTCAAATAAAGTAGCCACAGTATCTTTCAACTCAATGCTCCCCTTCTTCAAAGGACAATAAGAAAAAGCCGCGGCGTGAAAATGACCCGCCGGAAAAGCCGCAGCCCCCAACGGTCGAAGCAGAGAGGCCAAGGGCGCGCATTCCGTCCCAGCCGCCACCCCAGAAATCAAAGCCAGCGATCGCGAAAAAAGCCGCTCGGTAGAAAACGAAAGCCACGAGCGCACCTCGGGATATTGAAACGGCGCGCTCTCCATTCCCGCAGCCGCAGCAGGCGACCGCCGCAGCGCAGCCCCTACCAATCCAGCCGATTCCGCCACAATCACCATTCCAATAACCGGCGCCCCAGCGATTTCCAAAGCGCTCCCCACCAATTCAGCAAGCGGCAGCGGACTCTCAGCCCCGGAAGTTTCAAACCGCATCAAGTGCGAGAACCCGCCCTCCCATCGCAACCCATAAAGCACATTCATTTCCGGCACCAAATCGCCGCTGGAAACCATAAAATCCGGCACGTTGGTCCCGTCGGTAGGCAGATAAGCCGCCGATCCATCCACCGCCAGAAATTCACCAAACCGCGTCTGCGAGTCTTCGAAGCCGTCGCCAAAAGCTCCCAACCCAAACCCAAAGGTAGCCGACGGAAATGCCACCTTGCGGCTATCCGCCGGAGAAAAACGGCAACCTTTAAGCAATCCAGGATCCCCGATGCGAGAGCACACCAGAGGCTTCGTCCCAGCAAGATCCATCACTTCAAACGAAGCCGCCGCGGTAGAAAATCGCCGCACCTCAATTTTCTGCGCCGGCGCAACAACAGGCTTCCCGGCAGAAAGCAAAATCGGAGAAAGCTTGCAGAGATCCAAAACCTCTTTCACGCGGTCCGAAGGACTCACCACCGCAAAACTTCCGCCAATGGCCTTCAATTTCCGGTGAAACAAAACCAGCAAGCCCACTCCGGCAGAACTAAGAAACGCAATCTCGGCCATATTCAGCCGGATTCCATGCGCCCCGTCGCGGATAACTCCATCCAGATTCCGCCGCAAATGCTCGGTCCAATAGTTATCGAGGCGCCCCCGAATTTTTACTTCAAGCGCATCGCCAAGTTGCTGTGTGATGATTTCGATGGCGGACCTCTAAGGGCTCAACTTCGATGAGTATTCTGAAGGAATCGCAATTCCCAACCGCTCCGCCTCACCCCGGCTGATCGACACTTGTTCCACAGCCACTTCCTCCAAGGGAATCTTCGCCGGATTCGCGCCCAATAAAATTTGTCCCGCCAGCTTTCCAGACGCCAAGCCCGCTGAGCGAAAACTGACTCCCACGCAAGCCAAGCCGCCGCGTGGCAAAGAATCGCAGTCATCGCTGATCAACGGCAACCGCGCATCCCGCGCCCCCTTCACCACCCCTTCATATCCTTCCTCGGCAGTATTATCTCCCGGCACCCAAATCGCCTGAGTCTCCCGCCCCGCCAAAATCTGCACCGCCTGCAAAACTTCATTCGACCCGGCAATGGCCACTTCCTCCAGCCGCACGTCGCGCTCGCGGAAAATATCCCGCGCCACCGAAAGCTCCTTAACCGAATTCGCCTCCGCCGGGTTATACATAGTGCCCACGGCCCGCAATCCCGGAATCAATTTCTGCATCAGGTCCAACGTATGCCCCACCGGAGGAAAACTCCCCACCCCGGTAACAAAAGCCAAATGCTCCGTCTTGCTAGTCCCAGCTCCAGCAGCAACAGGATCCGTGACGCAAGTAAACACCACCGGCTTATGCTTCACCTTGCTGCAAGCCCCCGAAAGGCAAGGCGTGGTAATCGTCATAATTAAATCCACATCCGAGTTGTCGTAGTTTTGCAGAATCGCAGGAATATTAATCATCTCTCCCTGCGAATCCGCGATCCGCACTTCCAAATTTTTCCCCTGCTCAAATCCGCTGGCCTTCAATCCATCCATCAACCCCTGCACGCACATGTCCGTCCCAATATCCCGCGCAAAGTAAACGATCGCCGCCTTAACAGACCGGCCCACACCCGCACCGTGCCCCAAAGCCATAGCGGAGCCCGCGTTCCGATGCCCCCAATCCGAAATCAAAAGTATCGAGGAGAACAACAGGATGAGCCCAAGGCCCATGCCCAACTTTTTCAAGGTAGCCCAAACAGCTTTATGCATGAAGAAGCGCGAAATCTCCGCAGCAGGATCCGTTAGCGACGCGTCAGTATACACTTCCGAATTCCAAAGCGTACGCGAAAGAACGAACGCCAGAACCCTCGCACCCCACGCAAGCGCAATTAAAAAAAAGGCGCATGCACCGAAGATCGATGCATGCGCCTCTCGCAACCGATTACTTCGATTTAGTTACCGCTCAACGGTTAGCGTGACGGTAGTCGTATGCGTAATCCCGCCACCCTTAGCCGTTATCGTGATCGTGTGGTTCCCGGTACTGCCGCGCGAACCCACCGTCACTTTCATGGTCGAAGTCCCCGAGCCCGGCGCAGCAATACTACTCGGCGTAAACGTCACCGTCTGATTGCTGCCCTCTCCCGAAGCGGTCAAGGCAATCGCCGAATTAAATCCGCCGGCGACCGTGGTGGTAATCGTCGAACTTCCCGAGCTACCGCGCGTCACGGTAATCGCAGTAGGCGAAGCGCTCACCGTAAAGCTCGGCGAAGTCCCGGTCACCGTTAACGACACAGCAGTAGTCGCAACGGTGCTGCCCGAAGTTCCCGTAACCGTAATGGTATAAGTTCCGGTAACGGTAGTGGCAGCCACCGCGATCCCCATGGTCGAGGTACCCGAGCCCGGCGCCGCAATCGACGTCGGCGCGAAAGTCACAGTCACGCCCGTCGGCTGCCCGCTAGCAGTCAAAGCCACCGCGCCGCTAAATCCACCCGACACAGTGCTCGTGATCGTCGATGATCCATTCCCGCCCTGCGCCACCGACACCGAAGACGGCGAAGCCGACAAACTAAAGCTCGGCGACGACGATCCGCCGCCAGCCAGCGCCGTAATCAACGCCGCGCCGTTCGGACTCCCCAAGCCAGTCGCCAAATCATACCCAGTGGTGGCCGAAGCTCCGTTGCTGCCGCTGGTGATGTCATGGAAATCGGTGTCATAGCTAGACCCCGCGGCGATCGGATAAATCAAAGGATTGATGAATCCGAGCGTCGAGTGCCCATTCGCCACCGACTGCTGATTGATCAAAGCCAGATAACCGGCCCACATCGGCGCGGCAAACGAAGTCCCGCCATATTCATTCGCGGTGCAAGTAGTCTGGTCCGCGCATACGTAAAATGTAAAATTAGCATTCGCGGAAACATCCGGTCCATTGCGATAAGTCTTCGAGCAAGCGGAGCAACCGGCCGCCGCGGTGGTCTGCCACGATGGAATGGCAAACTTATCCGGTGAAATTCCGCCGCCGCCATCCACCCAGGCAGTTTCCGACTTCCAAGCCCCGCCCGCGCTCGCGGTAGTCAAATCCGTGCCGCCCACCGACGTGAGATAGACATCATCGGCCGGCCAAACCGACGACCGCGTGGTCCACTCGCCGCTATCGCCCGCCGCCTGAAACAAATTCTGTCCCTGCGCCGCGAATTCCTCAAAGAAAGGAT
Source organism: uncultured Acidobacteriota bacterium (assembly GCA_963831955.1). Taxonomy (GTDB): domain Bacteria; phylum Acidobacteriota; class Terriglobia; order Acidiferrales; family UBA7541; genus Palsa-147. The sequence goes on from CAWHSG010000001.1 coordinate 1,361,357, forward strand.
TCTCGGTGGTAGGATCAGCCGGCGTGTACGTCCACGAAGAACTCAACTGCGCGTTCAACGGGCTGGCGGTAGCCATGGCATTAAAAATCGCTTCGCCCGACGATCCCACGTACACCACCAGGCTCGACAGCCCCGGCGCCATGCCAATCGCCTGCGTCATATCCAAAGTTTGTTCGGTGTCGTCGCAACTAGGTTCTTTGCAACTCGTGCTCGTCCCGTCCGTGGACTTCAATGTGATCGGCACATTATTCGTCTGCTTCGCGTTCGTAAAGTAGGTCGTCAAGTCCGCCAGATCGGTGCCTTCAAATTCCAGCAACCCAAGCGATTGCCCCGCACCGGTCAGCGCCGTTCCGCCGTAATAAGCCGCGCGCATATCGCTGCCCAGGAAAGAAGCCGACGGCCCCGATCCCGTGGTCGCCAAAGGCTGCGGCCCCACCCGCTTGTGCAATCCAGCAGGATGCGGAATCGAATAGTTATCCAATCCAGCGATATGCCACAGCTGCACCGAAAGATTCGGCGTGGGCTCGCGGTCCGGCGCAAAAAAAGTCCGGTCCTCGGTCGGGTGCTGATAAACGTCCAGGGTGATGTTGAGCGCCTTCTCGATGTCCCCCACCTTGCCGCTCACCTGCACATTCAACCGGTTTCGCGAAGTGTCCTCGACCGTGAGCCCATTCGCCTCGGCGAAGCGAATCACCGTCGCATAATCTTCCTTCGTCGGGCCAAACAAAGAAGTAAATTCCTCCACGGTCAGAAAATGGTGGAAGTAAGGGCTCGAAGGGTCGGAGACGTTCTTCAAAAATTCATCGAGCTCCGCCTGATTGCGCAAAGGCAAAGTAATCACCAGGCGCAACGGTTGCGAAGCAGGTAATTTGCCCAGCAAGCGCGCCTGGCCATTCAAAGTCACTTCGCGCACGTGCCGCGTCAGCGGCGGAAATCCCTGCGCCTGCGCTTGCCCCGCGGAACTCACAACTAGGATCAAAGCCATCACCGCGAGAATCGCCACACCGAATGTTCGATTCACGTTTTCTCCTTTGTTCGAGGACTTCCCTGTGTGATTCTGCACACCCTCCGCCATCGCGCTCTGGCTGGGGCTTGAGCCGGGCAGCCGATCGGCGGAAACAATGAGGGCCGAACTATACTCCAAGATTGCGCGGGAAGTGTGTCGAAATATTAATATTGTTGAGCTAGCAAGCACCCGGCCAACAGGACAGGTACTGGGAGGCCTAGACGTGGCCCCGTGGTAGTTTTTTGCCGTCGCCTTTGCTTTTCGCCGTCGTAGGGGCGGGGCTTGCTCCGCCCGCCCGTGTAACGCCAACCGAAATACCGCCACAACCCCCGCACCCCGCGACAATACGAACGCGGCTCCGTCTTTTTCCGCCGCCGTCGCCCTTCTCTCAAATCTCAAATCTGAAATTTGAAATCTCTCAAGCCGTTGACGTTGCCTTTGCCCTACGCCCCCAACTTCCCTCGAATCCTCTCCAACAAAGCCTCCACCGCCTGTCCAGCATCCGCCGTAGAAAATCCCTTCCCCAACTCCAAAACCGGCACTCCCGCGCAAGCCCCCGCCAAAGCCGTCATCCCCGCAACCCGCTCCGGCCCCACCAGCACAAGCTCGGGATGCGTAACCCGCGCCAACATCAAAGCATCACTCAAACTAGTAGAAGTCTGCACCTCATACCCAGCCCCCCGCAGCACCTCGCGCAAGGAAGCCAACACATCCGCATCATGATCCAGGCAAAGCACGCTCTTCCCCGACGAAGCCGCCACCGTCGCACCAGCCGCCCCGCCCCGGTAAAACGCCCCCACCGCCAACTCCTCCGTCTCATGCATCTCAAAAACTTTATTCATGTGCGTCATTTCCAAAATCCGCCGCAAATGCTCCGGCACGCAACAAATCTTCAATTCCCCATGCGCCTGCCGTGTAATCGAAAGCACCCGCACCAACGCCCCCAATCCGCTGCTATCAATAAACGCCACGTCCCCCATATGCAGCACAATCGATCGCCGGTCCAACAAAAGCTCCGCCACATGCTCCCGCAAAGCCACACTCTCCGCCCCAGCCACAAGCCGCCCCCCGCACCGCACAATCGTGACCCGCCCCACCCCCCGAGTCTGCAGCGACAAATTCACGCATCCTCCCAAGCAGCAGAAACCGCCAAGCGCGCGAAATCGCGCACATTATACGCACAAGCGGTGGAATCAGGCGGCGCAAATAGGAGATGGGCCAACAGTGTCGGGATAAAGATGCGGAGCGTAAAATGCGGAGCTAAAACTTTCACCTTTTGATCGGGAAGGCGATGCGCCTACGATCGCAAACTCAATCAGTGGAGCTGCACAACGCGTCTTCGGCAGATTCGCCAGCACATTCTATTTTAACCACCAGAGAACGCCGAGCGTTGCACAGAACACAACGATATTGGCAACGGCTAAGACTTTCATCCATGAGTTCAGCTCCCTCCGATTGCTTGCAAAACTGTATAACCAGCCCAGCACTGCGATAATAAGTGCGGCGGGCACTACCAACCATGTCTTCGCCATAGACCAGACTACCCACGAAACCGCTGGATGCTTTGCGGCCTCCGTTTCCGCGAGTGTGGAGGTAAGCTTAGCGGCCAGTACAGTCTTGCTCATTCCCAAGGCCTTATGAAGATCACTAGTTGATTGTTCAGCGGTCCTATTAATCTCTTTTATATCCTCATCCCCCGCGCGCGTGACCTCCTGCTTTGCATCTTGACCAGCTTTCTCCACTTGGCTCGCCCAGCTTGCGGTCTCTGCTTCAACCTTAGATTTAAATCCCAGCTCCTCTGCAGACATCTGTTCGATCGCGCTCGCCCTCATTTTGACCATCTGCTCATTGCCTTGCATTATCAAAAGCGCAAGCTCCGCCTGCCGATTGTTACTTTCTGCTCTTGCCTTCGCGACTTCGAGATTGCTTTCTTCCATTTGCCGCCGAGCATCTTCGACAAGTTTTTTCATCTCCCTCACCTGGCCAAATACCTCGATGCCTCCAGCGCCCCCGATGATCGCCAGCGCCACTCCGAACAGCGCAGCGATTACCCGGAAATACACCGATTTGAAATACCCCTTCTGGATGACTCGCTCAATTTCGTCTTCTAGATCTTCTTGAGGTAAGGGGACAGCTTCCAGCAGTTCGCACGCGGCACGGACAAGAGCCCTGCACTGCGCACGCGCTTGTTGCTTGACCTCCCGTTCTCGATCCTCGGTTTCCGCGACGCCTATTTGCTTCTCCAGATTTAATCTGATGTCCGTGAAGAGTGCCAGCAATTGAGAGTGGTCGGGAAGGGTGCTTCGTAGTCCATCTTCTACGAGGGCGAACCAGGTGCGGATGTCGAGATCGTGGAGATCTGCAATTCGCCTCAAGGCGCCGCATTGCCGCTCTGCTTTGTTAGATGTCATAGATCGCTACCGTCCCTTCTGGGTTATCCGGGAGACTATATCGTGTTTTCTTCCCATGTGGTGCAAAAAGCGAGCGCAGGAATGGGGATGACGGAGTGGCGTAGACTGGCACGGGACGGAGGGAAACAGAGAGGGAAATACTCGCGAGTCGGCGAGGATGCGCTATCGGCGGGACGATTCTCTATGCTCGCCACAGTAGCGGACAGCGAGGCTAAGGAAAAGGCCGGACTACGCTCACCCTACCAGTTCTCGAAAGCCTATACCGCCCGTTTATCGTTCGCGATGTTATCATTCGCCCGTGCGAGACCGGCCGCCCGCAGTACGATATTCAGTTCGGCAAGGAGCATGGCTACCGACGCGAATACGTACTTGAGTATTTGGCCCGCATTGTGAGGCAATCGATGACGAAGTCTGAGCGGAGCAACTACAGCAGCCTTGATTTTGCCGAATGGGACCAGACAAATACTCTCGTTCTTACTCCTAAATTCCAGCGACGCGGAGTGTGGACGGACGGTGCCCGATCCCTACTGATTGACACCCTTCTGCGCGGGATGCCTGTGCCCCCGATCTATCTGCGGGCACGTCAAAGCGACGACAGACAGCGGATCGTGAGAGAGGTCGTCGATGGACAGCAGCGTATTGCGTCGATTCTGAAGTACCTTCGCAACGAGCTTAAGCTTTCGAAGTCACTAAGTACCGACTGGGCGAACAAGAGATTCTCTGAGTTGACGTCGAGGTGTCAAGACCAGATCAGGCAGTACTCCTTCAACTGCGAAGTTTTCCGAGCAATCTCTGACCAAGAGGTCCTGGAAATTTTTACGCGCCTGAATACTTACTCCATTCCACTAAATCAGCAGGAGCTTCGAAATGGAAAATACTTCGGCTATTTCAAGCAGTCGGCTTACGCGCTAGCTCATGACTACCTCGAGTTTTGGCGGAGACACAGAATCTTCAGCGAACGCGCTATAGCCAGAATGCTTGAAGTCGAGCTCACCAGCGAGTTGATGATCGCTGAAATGAGCGGGTTGCAAGACAAAAAGAAATCCATAGACAGTTTCTACGAAAGGTACGACGAGAGATTCCCGAACCAGCGCGGTATCGAGTCCCGGTTTAGTCTGACTCTTAACAGGATTGAAGAGGCCATTGGGGATATTTTGAACGACTCAGAATTTGTTCGCGCACCACTTTTTTATTCACTTTTTTGCGCTGTCTTTCACAAAATTTACGGGCTGCCTGGGATCACGCCGCCGAACCGCAGACGCTCGTTCTCAATGGCCGACCGCGGCGGCTTATCAGCTGCCGTAGCAAAGTTGTCCCAACTGATCTCGGACGCGAAGGAGGACCAGCGTGTTCCGAGGAAATACGCGAAGTTCGTAAACGCGTGTCTCCGACAGACTGACAACATCGAGCCTCGTCGCATTCGTTTCCAAACGATTTATTCGGAAGCCTTTTAGGTTCCGATGGCACGGCGAATGCCGCGATTAGAATTGAGATTTGCCCGCGACGCGGACGAGGCGCTTCAACTCGCCGAGGCGGGAGAGCGCATTCGCGCAGGGTCTCCATCCGGTAGTGTCGCTCGAAGAGAACTGACCGCGCACCGGGTTGAGGCACTGTATGAGACCGCGTACTTACGTGTCTTCCTGGCGTGGGAGGACTTTCTCGAGGAATCGTTCTTGCGATATCTCTGTGGCTATCGATCGAGCGTCGGGTCACAGAACCTAAAAGTCACTAAATTTCCGACGCTCGATGGCGCCCGAATCGCTATCCTCGGTCCGCGTGACTACCTGGCTTGGGCCAATCCCAGAACTGTCGCCGCTCGCTCGAACACGTTTATACTCAGTGGCCTCCACGAGACAGTTCTAAATTCTAATCTGGCGCGTCTCGAGGCGTTCAACTCAATCCGAAACAGGGTAGCCCACCGTTCCGAGTATGCGCGCAAACAATTTGATAATGCGACCGTAATGCTCGTCGGGCGCCGCATCGCAGCCTCGTCGCCCGGACGATTCCTACGAGAAATCGCAGTTCTTTCGCCACCGGTAACTTGGCTAAATAACGTCGCTGACGAGCTGAAGTCGCTGGCTTTCCAGATTTGTCCTTAACACACCTCGCTGGCTGAGCGACGATTCTTCGAGTTCTCGCGGGCCGCGCGTGCCTCCTCCGAAATATCAATACACCGGCGGGCGCCCCACCCCATTTCGGGTGTATTCTTTATTGGGGCTCTCACCCTCGGGATGAGGGCTGCTAAAGGCCGGGAGTAAGGGATATGATTCCAGCAACGATAGGAACTCTGCTTTTCGGCGCCGCAGTCTTCGGCATCGGACTGTTAGCGGCGAAAACACTGCACGACAGGCGATCTCACGCCCCTCAGCCCGAACGCAAAGTTACGACGGGCCTAGCAAATCCCCGCATTCCCGGCTGAAGAATCCGTGATGGCCACACCGTTTCTCCATAAATCCCTGAATCGGGTCCGCAGGCTGTTGAATTGTCGCCAGAATTTGCATTTGTAGGGGAGGGCCGGGCTTTGCCCTCCAAGAGCGCGGGCGGCGATCTCTGCCACCCGTCTCGTTAATTTGTCCAGAAGTACCATTGCCATACTATTACTCCCACGATATACAGGTTGAAGTAGTGCGCAGTCCCTAAGCGCGGGGCTAAAGTAGCACCGGTTTACCCTGCTTGTCCTGAACAGGGTGAAGGGAGCCTCGAAGGGCGTCCCTGTTTACCCTGAGCAGTGCGAAGGGCCGGCATCTGACGACCTCGTAACCCGCCAGATCCCAAAACGTAACCCGGCCCAACAAGCCCGCGCAGGAGCAAGCTAAAGATGCATGGCGCAGTCCCCAAGATCGTCCGGTTTCACCGCCTCCAGCCTCCAGCGTCAACACCCAACCCTCCAGAATCTAATCGGGAATCAATACGATTAGAAACCCGCGTAACCCAAACAAAACAAACATCAGCAACCGTTCTAATCGGGAAAATAAAGCGCTTTTACGACCCCTCGCCACAATCGCCGCTCGACCCACAAGAACGTCCAGTCAAATTTCTAATCGGGAATCAACGGGTCCGGGCTCTGATGATTCAGCCCGGCGAAATTATGACTACTTACCATTCTAATCGGGAAAATGAAGCGTGTTTTCAACGACGAAATCCCCCAACGGCCGCGGGGCCGGGGTTCCCTCCGGCCCAGGTTGCCGTGGGTTTGCCGCCTCCCGCCGTAAGACAACGCGGAAATCCAACAAAAACGCGATCAAAACGCAAACTCCGACCCCCGACTTTTGTAGCGATTAAAAAAAATTCCGCCGTTTATTTTGTTCAACTTACAACGATTTTTAATCTCACCATGTAGCGATTAAAAAAAATGAGGAAGCGAACAAAAATCGAAGCCGGAGTCCAACCCAAGACGCCGTCATTCCGAACCCGTTTTTTGGGTGAGGAATCCCTTTTGCTTTTCCCGGGGTCCAAACGAAAAACGCACTCAATCCGAATCGAATGCTCTACGGCCGATTCTCAGCCGCCGATTCCACCGCCTCGCCAAATTCCTGAATCGTCAACGTATCCGTCCGCCGCTTGCCCCACTCGCGGAACGTCAACCCATGATCGGCAAACACGCGCCGAATCCGCGGCGAATCCCAATGCAACACGTCCTCAAGAATCGGCACCAGGACGCTCATGGCGTTGTCGCTGATCACCGTGCGCCGGGCCACGCGCGTCACGTACTCGTTCTCAGAAACCGCGATGGTCAAACCATCGCTCTGATTCACATGCATCATCACCGGCAAATCCGAGCTGCCATCGCCGACATAAATAATCCGATCGTGGCTGATTCCATGCTTGGCCCGCAACTCCTCCAGCACGGTGATTTTGCCCCATCCAGCCGATGCACGGATGATGGACTGCACTTCGCCAGTAGCCTCGTTGTACTGAAACCGAGTCCCAAAGATCCGCTCAGGCGGAACGATCCCCGCCAGCGCGGAAGTGATGATCTCCTGCGGCGCTGCCGAAATCACGTAGAACGAAAAATGGTGAGCGTCGCTCAGCGTATCGAGCGTACGCGCAAAAAGACGCCACGTCCTGCTTCAGACGCACGCGCTTGCCGGTCTCGATCAAATCGTCCCGGCGGACCCGCCGGAAATCCGGATCATGCAAAATGAGGTAAGAAAGCTCAGCCCCCTGCTGCACCAGGTGCATGCGCGACAGCCCGGCGACCTTGTCGCCAAATCCAGGCGCCCCGATCAACTCGGCCAGCAGCACGCCCGAATCGTTGAAGCTGAGCGTCTGGTCGAAGTCGCTAGCCAAAATAAACTGCCTAGCCATTCCCGTCACCTTTTCCTTTTGACTACCGGTCAAATCAGATTCCATAAGAGTGGGCACCTCCAGTCTAATTGGATGATGTGGCAGCCGTATAAGCATTCTTTGAATAGTTGCTATTCGCCAGAGCGTGTCCCAATGCGAACCGGCCCTTACGTAATTATACCAGCTCCCTCGTTCCCGCGCCGATTCAACATAAAGCGTTTAGTATCAGTGTATTACTGGATGTCTAGGAGAGCGGCAGAGGAGGGGAGAGCTATTGAGAGACGATCGAAAGTAGCGCCCGTTTGGTCAAGACTTTAACCATTTCGCGGCGATATTCCGGAGTCAGGGCTGAAGTCGTCAGAGGCTTCGAGACGTTGGCGGCAGCTTCGCCGGCGATAGCGGCTAGGGCTTCATCTAAGTGATTGCCATCGAGCAACTTATGGGCTTCTGGCACGAGAAAGGGGGCCGGATTTACCGCGGTGATCGCCACTTGCGCCTCGTCAACGTGGCCATTGTGAGTGCGAAACGTCACCGCGACGCCAGCCAGCGGATAGTCAATCGCGCCGCGGACGCGCAATTTGCGATACGCCCCGCGATGGCCTGCGGCCGAGCGCGGCAGGAAGACGCGGGTAACCAGCTCGTTCTTCTCGAGCTTCATCCTCGCGTCGCCCTCGTTGGTGTAGAAATTCTTGAGCGCGACGCGGTGCACGCCTTTCGGTCCGGCAATCTCGATGGAGGCGCCGAGGCAGAGCAGCGCGGGAGGTGTATCGGCCGAAAATGCGGCCCAGCATTTCGTGCCGCCGGGCGCGACATGGCAGAGATCGCCATCCTTCTTGATGCAGAAGCCGCAAGATTGCCGCCAGGTGAGCGACTGGTTGTACCACAGGCAGCGCGTGTCGAGGCAAATGTTGCCACCGAGCGTGCCCATATTGCGAAGAATCGGCGAGGCCACGACTGCTGCGGCTTCGGTGAGGACGGGATAGTCGCGGCGAAGTTGATGATTGCGCTCGATTCCGGTGAGCGAAGTTAGCGCGCCGATTACGGTCGAGTCGAAGTCTTCGTGGATGCTGCGCATCTCTGCGACCCCGCGGATGTCCATCACGTAGCTGGGCGTGAAGAGGCGCTGGCGCATCGAGGGAATCAGGTCGGTGCCCCCGGCGAGAATTTCGAGATCGCCGGAGTGGCGCGCGAGATAGCCGACGGCTTCTTCGATGGAGCGCGGCCGGAGATATTGGAAATCGGTGAGGCTCACGCGTCTTCTCCGCCGCCGGATCCGTTGCCGCCGTTGCCGCTGCCGTTACCTGATTTCGGCTCGGCGGTGGCGACGGGGCGGTGATGCACGATCGACAGGTCGCTCGCGTGGCGCTTCGGGCCTTTGCCGCGGAAAATTAGCGAGCCGCCGTGTTCGCGGAAAGTTTTCGGCGCGGTGGGATCGACGCCGCCGGTCATTTGGATTTTTTTCGCGCCGGCTTTTTTGGCGCGCAAGGCGGAGAGCACGCGCTCGGGCGTGAACGGCGATTCGCGCAGGCGGATTCCGACGGCATCGTAAATGGCATTCGCAATCGCCGGGATCGCGGCGGCGAGGGAGCCTTCGCTCGCTTCTTTCGCGCCGAAGGGTCCTTCCGGATCGATGCTTTCGACAATGATGCATTCAATCTCAGGCGATTCGGTGGACGACGGCGAGCGGTATTCGAGCATGCCGGGATTCATCAGCAGGCCGTCTTTCCAGATCATTTCTTCCTGCAGCGCCTGGCCGAGGCCCATCCAGACGGAACCGATCACCTGGCCCTCGACGGAAACTGGATTCAGCGCGCGGCCGCAATCGTGTGCGGCCCAAATTTTGTGCACGGTGACTTCGCCGGTTTCTTCATCGACGCTGACATCCGCAACTTGCGCGGAATAGGAATACGCGGGGGAGGGCCCGACGCCCGCGCCTTTGTGTTTTCCGCCACGGGCTGCGGGCGGAGGCGCATAAGAACCCGTGCCGGTGAGCGCGCCGTGGAAATCGATCGCCGAAACTACCGCTTCTTCGAACGACATTTGATCTTTCGGCGCTTCTTCTTTGCGCTTTTGCTGCACCGAGCCGCGCAGGATCTGGCCTTCGACGTGGCCGCTTACAGTGGGAGCATTTTGTTCCGCGACGGCGGTGGCTGCTGCGATTTTGGATGTGCCGTTCGGGCCGGTGTCGCCGTGGATGCTTTTTCTCCAGACGCGATCGCCGCACATCTCTACATCTTCTGCGGCGCAATTCATGCGCTTGGCCGCGCCTTCGAGAATTTGCTTGCGGACGGCTTGCGCCGCGCGCAGGGTGGCATTGCCGTTCATGAAAGTTACGCGGCTGGAGTACGAGCCGATGTCGATCGGAGTCAAATCCGTGTCAGCGGCGATTACTCTCACTCGCGCGAGCTGGCAGCCGAGGCCTTCTGCGGCGATTTGCGCGACCATGGTGTCGGAACCTTGGCCGATGTCTGATGCGCCGGTGTAAACGACTACGCCCCCATCGCGATCGATTTTGATATTTACGGTGGAGTGCGGCATGTCGGAGCGAATGATCGAATTTGCCGCGCCGCTGACGTAATGGCTGCAGGCGATGCCCAATCCGCGGCCGCGCGGCAACATTCCTTTGCGCTCGCCCCATTTCGAGCGCGTGAAAACTTGTTCGATGCACTCGGGCAGGCCGTAGCTTTGCACGCGCAGGCCATTCACGGTGACCGTGGGCGCTTTGAGTAAATTGCGGTGGCGAATTTCGGCTGAATCCATGCCGATCGCCGCGGCTAGTTCATCGAGTTGCGATTCGAAGGCGAAGCGGACATTCACCGTGCCGTGGCCGCGCATGGCGCCGCACGCCGGCTTGTTAGTGAGCACGCGATAGCCGTCGTAGCGAATGTGCGGAATATCGTAGAGCGCGCCGAGCAACGCCCCAGAATACAGGATGGTGACGATGCCGTAGGAGCAGTACGCGCCGCCATCTTGAATCACCTTGGCGGCGACGGCCATGATGCGGCCATCGTTCTTCACGCCGGTTTTCAGGTCAACGATGGTGCGCGGGCGTCCGCGGTGCGCCCAGAAAACTTCTTCGCGCGTGTAGGTAATTTTCACCGGAGCTTGCGCTTTGCGGGCCGCTACCGCAGTGATGATCTCAATCGGAATCACTTCGCTCTTGCCGCCGAAACCGCCGCCGACGAGTGGTTTGATCACGCGAATCTGCGACATCTGCATATCAAGCACGATGCTCAGCTTGTGTTGCAGGTAGTAGGGCACCTGCGTCGAAGACCAAACGGTGAGGCGGCCTTGCTTGCCGGTTTGCGAATCGATTTCGAAGGCGGCGAGAGTGGAGTGCGGCTCCATCGCGGCGTGCGTTACTTCGTTGGCGATGTAACGGCCTTCCACGATCTTGTCGCATTCGGCGAAGCCTTTATCCGGATCGCCGAAAACGTGGTGATAATCCTTTTCGATATTGTGCGGGCGTTGCTCGTGAATCAGATCCGTTTCCGCTTTCATGGAATCTTCGGGATCGAACCAGGCGGGCAGCGATTCGTATTCAACGTCAATTAGCTCGAGGGCTTTTTCGGCGATCGCTTCGGTTTCGGCGACGACGCAGGCCACGTTGTCGCCGATGTAGCGGACTTTATCCACAGCCAGCGCCGTTTCGTCGTGGCCCACAGGCAGAATTCCATATTGATTAGGTGCGTCCACGCCGGTCACCACGGTCACAACGCCGTCGAGAGCCAGCGCGCGGCTTGTGTCGATTTTGATGATGCGCGCATGCGGATATGGCGAATGCAGAATCTTGCCGATCATCATTCCGGGAACACTGAGATCGTCGGTGTATTTTCCCTGGCCGGTGGTTTTCCCAGCGGAATCAATCAGCGCGATGGATTTCCCGATGACGGAGAATTCGCTCATTTGGCAGCTGCTACTCCTTTTTTCTCCGCATCAATCGCCGCTTTGATGGCCTGATACATCTGCGAGTAGCCCGTGCAGCGGCAAAGGTTGCCGCTCAAAGCGCCGCGAATTTCCTCGTCGCTGGGATTCGGATTTTGATCGAGCAACCAGTGAACGGTGATCATGAATCCCGGCGTGCAATAGCCGCACTGCGAGCCGCCCCAATCGCCATAGGCTTTTTGGATCGCGGCGAGGCTGCCGTGATCGGCGAGGCCTTCAACGGTTAGGATTTTTTGGCCTTCGCAGCTTGCGGCCAGCAGGGTACACGAATACATCGGCACGCCATCGACTTGGACGGTGCACGCGCCGCAGGAGGAATCGTCGCAGCCGCGTTTGCTGCCGGTGAGATTTAGATTTTGGCGCAGAGCGTCGAGCAGCAACTTGCTCGGCTCGCAGGCGAATTCGTGCGGGCGGCCGTTGACGTCGAGAGTGAGGAGAACTTTCTTCATTGATACCCTGCGCGAGGGCGGTCAGGTATCAGCCGGCGCGAATTCTCCGGTGATTCCTTACATCTATTCTAGCGCATGCGGAGATGCAATTCTGGACGGCGTCTTCATTTCGAGATGATATGACGGAACTTCAGCTGCCGAAGCCGCACTGGTTCGACTTCAGTTCTCGGCTTGGGTTCATCCAAAATGGCTCTTCCATTGCCGCGGTGCTGGACGCAGATTGTCTTAGGAAAGGGCGAATTTGGATACGGCGAAAATCACTCACGCGGCGAACCGCGAAGAAATTTTAGCGGTGCGCGATTTGATGCGGGAATATGGCGATTCACTGGGCGTGGACCTTTCGTATCAAAATTTCGATCGCGAACTTGAATCGCTGCCCGGCGAATATGCGCCGCCGGGCGGCACCTTGCTGCTTGCCACCGCGGGCGATGAGGCCGCCGGCTGCGTGGCGATCCGTCCGCTGGCGGAAAAGTTTTGCGAGATGAAGCGGCTCTACGTTCGACCGGCATGGCGCTCGACGGGGCTGGGTAAGCGCCTGGTGGAAGCCGCGCTTGAGGACGCTCGCCGCGCTGGACATGAATTCGTGCGCCTCGATACGCTGCCGGCCATGATTTCGGCGCGCCATCTTTACGCGTCGCTCGGTTTTCGACCCATCGCGCCTTACAATGCGAGTCCTATCGTCGGGACCGCTTTTCTGCAGCTCGATCTCACGAAACACCCCTGACGGTTTCTTGGCGCGCCCTCCGCCGAATTTCCGCATCTCATTCCAATGCCTGGGCGCTTCGGCGTATAACTGGACCTGATTTTTCGGGAGATCGCGTGTCTCTAATTTTGGAACGCGAGCGGCGAGGATTCCGGTTCGTTGGATGGCGGCTGCGGGTGCTGAGCGCCGTTGTAATCGTGGCGCTGGCTCTGGCGGGCGCGCTGACTGCGGATGACGCAGCGATTTCCGCAGCGGAGAAAGCACAGGTCGAAGACGCCGTTTCGAAATTTATGGCCGCGAGCCATGCGCCGGGAGTTTCGGCGGCGATCGTTGAGAATGGCCAGCTCGTTTGGTCCGAGGGATTCGGAATGGCCGATCTTGAAAATTCCGTTCCGGCTACCTCGCGCACTCTTTATCGGCTCGGCTCGGTCTCGAAGCCGTTGACGGCGACTGCCGCGCTGCAACTCTGGGAGCGCGGCAAGATTGATCTCGATGCGCCGGTGCAGAAATATTGTCCTGCGTTCCCCCAAAAGGAGTGGCCGATCACCACGCGCGAGCTCCTCGGGCATCTCGGCGGGATTCGCCATTACAAGTCGGATTCGCAGGACGATCCCGAGATCGGCAATACGAAACATTTTGATTCGCTGGTGGATGGCATCAAATTTTTCGCCAATGATCCGCTGATCGCCAAGCCTGGGACGAAGTTTCACTATTCCACTCAGGGCTATACCCTGGTCGGTTGCGCGATCGAAGGCGCCTCCGGGGAGAAATTCGTTGACTACATTCGGGAGAATGTTTTTCTGCCGGCGGGCATGACTGAGACGCAGGCTGATAATTTGATTGCGATCATTCCTTATCGCACGCGCTACTACTCGAAGAACAAATCCGGCGCGGTGGTGAATGCCGACTTGCTCGACTCGAGTTACAAAATTCCTGGCGGCGGACTGATTTCGTCGGCGGACGATATGGCGCGATTTGAAATTGCGATTCTGAACGACGCGCTGATCAAACGCGCCACGCGCGACATCATGTGGACGCCGCAAAAGACCGCGGACGGATTAGAGAGCGGCTACGCTCTCGGCTGGGGCACGAGCACGCGCGATGGAATCTTCGAAGCCGGACATGGCGGCAGCCAGCAGGGAACCAGCACAGCGATTCGCATCGCGCCGGAAAAACGCGATGGCGTGGTGGTGCTGGTGAACATGGGTGAGGTTGACGCGGGCGAACTTGCCGGGCAGTTGCTCAAGTTCGTGCTTGCCGCTGCTCCCGCCTCAAAGAATTAGCCGCGCGTTCGGCCGCCGCCAAGCTCGGGAAGCGCTGCCGCGGACCTTGTCTGCCTGCTTACTGGCGGGCTTCCGATCGGCTCTGTATCATGTCCGGCCGGAGGTGTCCTCAGGATGCGAATTCGACTGCTTACAATCTTCGCGCTGATTCTTGCGGTGGTGATGGCGAGGCCTGCTGCAACTTTCGCGCAGGCTGCCGCGGGCTCTGAATCGGCGCGCGTGGTGAAGTATCGCGGCACGACTGAAAACGTGAAATACGTTTATGGCACGATGCCGCCGGTGGAGCATTTGCGGCCTGGCGATATTTTGGAAACGAATACTCTCGATGCTTTCGGCGACGTGATTCAAAAGCCCGGCGACACGCTCAGCATGACCAAGGGCGATAATCCGCTGACCGGGCCTTTCTATATTGATGGCGCGGAGCCCGGCGATACCATCGCCATCAAAATTCTGTCGCTCGATGTGAATAGCAATCAAGGCGTGGGCGGATTCGCTCCTGGCTTTGGCGCGCTCAACTCCACGGACTATACGCCGATGCTTAATCCGGCAATTCCCGAGCGCCTATATTTTTATCCCGTCGATCACGCTTCGCATACCGCCAGTTTTCATGCCCAGGATTCCAATTTTACTGTGAACATTCCCTTGCACGAATTTCTCGGATGTATCGGAGTGGCGCCCGCGCTCGGTGAGGCGCGCAGCTCGGTGGTCCCGGCGGAATTTGGCGGCAATATGGATTCGTCGGAAGTCAGCGTGGGGAATATTCTCTATCTTCCAGTGAATGTTGCCGGCGCGCTGCTTTTCATGGGCGATGGGCATGCGGCGATGGGCGATGGCGAAGTGTCCGGCTCAGCGATCGAAGTTCCGCTCAACGTGCGCCTGACCGTGGACGTGATCAAGCACAAAGCCACCAAGTGGCCGCGCTTCGAAAATGAAAATGAAATCATGGCCGCCGGAATTTACCGCCCGTTGGATGATTGCTTGCGCATCGCGTTCACCGAATTGGTGAAATGGATGCACGAAGATTACGGCTTGTCGGAGCTGGATTCCTACGAACTGCTATCGAAATCAGCGAAGATCCATCTGGCGGAAATGGTAGATCCAAATTACGTGATCATCGCCAAGATCGACAAGAAATTTCTGCCGCCCAAGAAAAAGTGAGTAAGGAAGAATCTTCAGAGTCTTCGTGAGAACTGAAAATCAGAACCGCAGCGGCTAAAGCCAAAAGGATATTGCGGCGCCTGCGGCGTGACTGAAGTCATGCCCTGACAAAACATTCTGGTACCACACGGCTCGGTCAGCGTTGCGATTTGCGCCCGGCGGCGACGTCGGCCGCGAATTCAGCGGACTTTTTGCGTGGGACGGTCAGCGTTTTCCAGTTGGCTCCAGCGAAATGCTTGGCTAGCAAAATAATCTGTCCAATGTGCTGAGAGTAGTGCGCCGTTTGGCGATTGATAGCTTGCATCACCGAGTGCGGCTCGGTGCGAATCATTACTGTGCGCGCCAGGTCGGCGTCGCCAAGCGGCTCGAGTGCGGCGAATAATAGCCGCCAGCCTTCCTCCCACATCGCCAGCAGCTCAGCACGCGTCGCCGGCGGCGTTTCGAATTCCGTGTCGCGATTTCGATTGGGTTTCTCGCCGTCGCTCGTGAGGAAGTCGGTCCAGCGCGAGCGCATGTTTCCCGCGATGTGCTTCATGATGATGGCGATCGAATTCGATTCCGGATCGAGTGTGGCGTAAAGATGTTCGTCGCTCACCTGCTCGATGGCGCGATCCGCAAACCGTTTATGTTGCCGGAAAATTGCCAGCGAATCTTTCACGTACGACGTGCTGAATTCATGGGCCATGCGCCGATTCTCCGGCGAGCGCGGGAAATAATCAACTTCCGGGACTTGCATCGCACGGACCCAATTTGGCGTGACGCTGGCTACTGCGGAGGGTTGCCGGAGGCCTCCGGCTCGTCGCTCACGGAAAAATAGGCGCAATCGGGATGATGAAAGACGAGCGCGCTCACGCTGGCTTCCGGCTCCATCATCATTCCGTCGGTCAAGTGCACGCCGATTTCTTCCGGCCGCAATAATTTCCAGAGACCTTGCTGGTCGTCCATGTTGGGGCAGGCGCCGTAGCCGAAGCTGTAACGCTTGCCGCGATATTTGGAGGTGAAGCGCTCCTGCATGGTCATCGCGGGCGGATCGGGGAAACCCCATTCTTCGCGCAGGCGGCGATGCAGCCATTCGGCGCAGGCCTCCGCGGTTTCGGTTGCGAGCGCTTGAGTGGCATGCGCTTTGAAATACTCGCCCGCCTGTTTTTCTTGCTCGACGCGTTCGCGCACACCTTCGCCGGCTGAGACCACGAAAAACGAGATGTGATCGCGCCCGCTTTCCTCAGGATCAAGAACGTAATCGCTCAAACAAAGTCCGTCGGGCTTGGCTTGTCGCCCGAACCGGAACGTGTGCAGCGGCGATTTCGCTCCTGGCGCGAAAAGATGGATCGAATTTCCATCGCGCTCGGCTTCAAAAAACTGCCAAACGCCGCGCGGCTTCATCCATTTCGCGAGATCCTGTTTTACTTCTTCGGTCTTGTGATAAAGCTCGAGCGCCAGCGGATTGCGATCGTGCAGCGCCTGGGTGAAATTTCCCTTGAAGCCGAGATTGCGGCCGTAAAGCATGTAAGGATTGATGTAACTCCAAAGCTCGGCGAGATGCGGCAGGGCCCGCGCTTTGCGATCGAGATACGGCGCGGGCGGAATCGGAATGTCGGTGCGCACTCGAGAGCTGCGCGCTTCGCTTGCGGGGGCGCTCGGTTTGGTGGTTACCGCAGCCGGCTGCGCTGCGCCGCCGTTTGCGCTGATCTCGAGCAGCTTCTCGCGGCCGGCGGGATCCATGATTTCGTTCATCAAGCGCAGGCCGGTCATTGCATCTTTGGCGTAGAGAGTCAGTCCGGCATAGCTCGGCGCGATTTTCGAGCGCGTGAATTTGTCGGAAAGAGCCGCGCCGCCCACCAGCAGCGGCAATTCGATTCCGGCGTCGCGCAAATCGCCCGCAGTGGTCACCATTTGCTGCGCGCTTTTCACCAGCAGGCCCGAAAGCCCGACGGCATCCGGCGAATGTTCATGGCACGCGCGAATCAATTCCTCCGGCGGCACTTTGATGCCGAGATTCACCACCTCGTAGCCATTATTCGAAAGAATGATCTCGACCAGATTTTTGCCGATGTCGTGAACGTCGCCTTTCACCGTGGCAAGAATGATGCGCCCGCGCGCCGATGACTCGGACTTTTCCATGAAGCGCTGCAGATGATCGACGGCCTTCTTCATCGCTTCCGCGGACTGCAAAACTTCGGCGACGATCAGCTCATTATTATTGAAAAGGCGGCCGACTTCGCTCATGCCGGCCATCAGCGGGCCATTGATGATGTCGAGCGGCGCCGTGCCTTCGCCACGCTTGCGCTCGAGATCGGCGACTAAGCCGTCCTGGCTGCCTTCAATGATGTAATTCGCAAGACGCTGATCGAGCGGCACATCGGAAGCGAGCTTTTTGCGCTTCGTCGCGCCGCGAAAATGCGCGGCCACGTCCGTGATGTGAAATTGGTTCACGGCGATCTTTTGCTCGCGGGTTTGCTCGCGCCAATCTTCCGGTACATTTTGGAGTGTCGTCGCCGCGGGATGACCGGGCGGGATTTCCGCTGGCGGCGTGTTGAAGAGAAGATTTTCTGCCAGGCGGCGTTCCTCTTCGGGGATCGAAGCGAAGCGCTCGATCTTTTCCGAATTGACAATGGCGAGATCCAGGCCCGCCTTGGTGCAGTAGTAGAGAAAAACGGAATTCACGACTTCGCGCGCAGCAGCGGGAAGTCCGAAAGAGACGTTCGAGATTCCAAGAATGGTTTTAACGCCGGGAATCTTTTCCTTGATCAGGCGAATGGCTTCGATAGTCTCGACCGCGCCGCCGATGTAATTTTCGTCGCCCGTGGCGCAGGGAAAAACGAGCGGGTCGATGATCACATCTTCGACCGGAATGCCGTATTTCTCGGAGAGCAGACGGCAGGAACGCTCGGCCACAGCGAGTTTGCGCTCGCGCGTGAATGCCTGCGCCTGCGCTTTGTCCTCATCAATGCAGCCGACCACCAGCGCTGCTCCGTAAGCCCGCGCCAGCGGACAGACTCGCTCGAATTTGTCCTCGCCATCCTCGAGATTCACGGAATTGATGATGCTTTTGCCCTGGCAATAGGTGAGCGAAAGCTCGATCGAAGCGGGATCGGTGGTATCAATCATCACCGGCGCTTTGATTTTGCGAATCAGGTTTTCGTAGAACGGTGGAATATCTTTGGCCTCGTCGCGCTCGCTGCTTTGCAGGCAAACGTCAATCACTTGCGCACCATTGCGAACCTGGCGGCGCGCGATTTCGGTGGCCTCTTCCCATTTTTCTTCGGCGACCAACTCCTTGAACGCCCGCGAGCCGATAACGTTAGTCCGCTCACCGACGAGCAACGGCCGATTCGATTCGTCGGCTTCGACCAGCTCGATGCCCGAATAGAACGAGCGGTGCGCGGGCGCGGGAATCGTGCGCGGCTTGCGGCCCTTCACCATTTCGGCGAGCCCGCGAATGTGCGCGGGGGTGGTGCCGCAGCAGCCGCCGATCATATTCAGCCAGCCATGCTCGACGAAGCGTGCGAGTTGCGCGGTGAGTGTCTCCGGCGTTTCGCCGTAAGTGCCGTCTTCGCGCGGCAACCCGGCGTTCGGATAGCAGGAAATGCGCGTCGGCGCAATTTCGCTCAATGTGCGGATGTGATCGGTCATGAATTCCGGCCCGGTGGCGCAATTCAGTCCGATCGAAAGCAGGTTTTGCTGCGCGATCGAAGACCACAGCGCGTCGGCAGTCTGCCCGGCAAGCATGGTGCCCATCGGCTCGATCGTGCCGGAGACCATCACGGGAATATCGAAGCCAATTTCTTTTTTCACACGCGCGATGGACAGCAGCGCCGCTTTCACGTTGCGCGTATCCTGGCAAGTTTCGACCAGCAGAATATCCGCCCCGCCTTCGACTAAAGCTTTCGCCTGCTCGTAGAAGTTTTCGCTAAGCGCGGTGAAAGTGATTCCGCCGGTTACGGAAATCGCCTTGGTGGTCGGCCCGATCGAACCGGCGACGAATCGCAGGCGAGCCGCGGTAGAAAACTCATCGGCAGCTTGCCTCGCGAGCTCAGCCGCCTTGCGATTCAGCGCCGCAGTTTCATTTTCAAGATGATATTCGGCGAGCACGATGCGCGTGCCCCCGAAAGTATCGGTCTCAATGATGTCCGAGCCGGCCTCGAGATAGGCGCGATGAATATCCAGAATGACATCTGGCCGCGTGCGTACGAGCACCTCATTGCAGCCTTCGAGCGCAGGCCCGCCGAAATCCGCGGCCGAGAGATCCTTCTGCTGCACCATTGTGCCCATGGCGCCATCGAGGACCACGATGCGCGATTCGAGCGCGTCGAGTAAGGCTTGGCGGCGTTGGGCTCTGTCTGTCATGGGATGAACGTCACACTGCTACTACTGAAGTTTAGATGCGCCAGAGATGCAGGGCCAGCGCTATGCGCCCAACAGTGTAATAGCGAGGTCGGATGATGGAGGAGTGGGGTGGAAACGATGGGTAGTTTTCGCTGAACGGACGGGCGGCCGTTGTGGGAGCTACAAGAGCTTGATATCGCTAGACGATTGCAGAATGAATGCCTCCAACGAAGAAATTTTAGCATACTTCGCGATCGAAGATGCTGCCCTTAAGGGCACCGCTACGAATTCTCGCGCCCGCGACACGCGCTGTCAGTCCGCGATTGGGGCGACGGCATCTGTGGGCGGCGGCAGAATCGCTTCTTTGCGATTGTGGCGCTGCGACAGGCCGGCTTCGCGGATTTTGTAGATCAGCGCGCGATAGCTGATTGCTAGTTGCTGCGCAGCTTTGCGGCGATTCCAATGATTCGCCGTCAGCACCTTCAAAATTACTTCGCGTTCCATTTCGCGCACAGCCTGCTTGGCGATGCGTTTAAGCGGAATCTGCCCATTTTCCGGAATTTCGAATGGTAGAGAAATCGGACGCGGCGGGGCGGCTTCGGTGCGGAAGGCTTCCTCGCTGCCGAGAATCACGTAACGCGCCACGCGATTTTCGAGTTCGCGGATATTGCCGGGCCAATCCGAGTCCTGAAACATCTGCAGCAATTCGCGAGAGGGAAGCGGCGCACTACGCTGGAATCGCGCATTGAATTGCGCCAGGAAATATTCGACCAGCCCCGGAATGTCTTCGCGGCGCTCGCGCAAGCGCGGCAGATGCACGCTGATCACATTGATGCGATAAAAAAGATCGGCGCGAAATCGCCCAGCCTCGATTTCATCTTCGAGGCGGCGATTCGTGGCGCAAATCACGCGCGCTTCAATTTTCTTTTCTTCCTGGTCGCCGATGGCGGTGAATTGCCCGTCCTGCAGCACCTGCAAGAGCTTGGCCTGCAGCGAAGAATCGAGCTCGCCGATTTCATCCAGGAAAAGCGTCCCGCCGTTGGCCATTTCGACGCGGCCAGGCTTCGTGTTGTAAGCGCCGGTAAACGCGCCTTTGCGGAATCCGAAAAGCTCGCTTTCGAGCAGCGTGCCGGGAATTGCGGCGCAATTCACTTTCACGAAAGGCCCGAGCGTGCTCGGCGAAAGATGATGTATCAAGCGCGCCAGAACTTCTTTCCCCGTCCCGCTTTCACCCTGAATCAGCACGGGCACATTTGTCCCCGCCACTTTTTCCACTTTCAAGCGGATCGAGCGCATCACTTCCGAAAGGCCGAAGACCACGTGTGAAGAAGGTCCGTCCGGTGCCTTGTCGGGTACAAAGCCTTCGACGATGTTGTTTACAGCCATGGTCCCAAGTCTCCTGAGCCGCGTGCCGCCCCCGACCCGAATCACCCCGAGGGCAGGCTTCCGTAGTTCGCCTATTATTTGCACTTTGACTAGTGCACTCCCCACGCCAAACGCCCGCCGGCTCGGGAAAACGACCGGGACGCGGCTCTGTGGAACTCCGCATGGGCTAAAGCCAACGGGGACTAGTGATTAGGTCTGCGTCTAGAACCAGGACTGGGATGCGAAAATGAGTTCTGGAATTTGCCGAGACCGGGCTAAATGTAGGAAAAAGGTTACATCGGAGAGAAATAGGGTTACACGACGGGAACAGCTAGGGACGAAACGGTTCCGCGCGCAGAAATTTATTTCTGACAGCCCGTAGGGGAGGGGATTCACGTCCCTCCCGTTCTAGCTTTGGGTGTAGGTTTTGAGGTCCGCAGCCGAGCGTGCGAATTCACAGCAATAGCGAAAACAACACCCAGTGCCAGCCCGGGAGCGTGGCAAACCCGCTCCCCTACCGTTTCGGAAAGATCAAGTCTTCGAGCAAATCGGCGCGCGCTTTTTCGTCGGACGCGATTACTGATAGCAAGTCCGTGACGGAAATCATGCCGTGGAATCGCTCGTTCTCGTCAACTACCAGCAAATGATAGATGCCGAATTTTTCCATCAATTGCAAACAAGCATCCAGCGGCGCTCCCGGCGGCACGGTGACCAGCTTCGTGGTCATGATTTCAGTGACGCGCATCCACGCGGGGCACCGATTCTCGGCCGCCACTTTATCCGACACGTCGCTCTGCGAAACCACGCCGACGAGTTTGCCATCCTTATTGCAAACGCCCACCGAGCGCACCCCGCGATCGCGCAAGTAGCGCGCCGCATCGTGAACGGTGGCGTCTTCACCGATGAAGTAAATTTCCTTGCGAGAGGCGATGAGGTCCGTAACTTTCATGGAGCCCTCCTCGAGCCGATAGTGGCGCCATCCTAAGACCAGCGGCGCCCGTGTTGCAATGAAAAAGATGCGACGAAATCACAACCGACGATGTGATGCAGCAGCGCGGGCGTTGGTCGCGAACCCGTGGGACCCGCGCTTCATGCCGGACGTCTTCGTGCACGATTTCGGTGGGACTCATATACGGGCATAACATCGGATCTCATTAATGAAAATCTGGGTAATGCCCGAAGCACGGCATGAATTGACACGTTGCCCGGCCCGGCATAAAGCGCGGGCCCTACGGGAGAGGACGCTTGCGCGTCAAACTAGGGAAAAATGCGGAAGGGAAAACGCGGGGCAGCCGCGTTTATGCGGTCTTGCCCCGGATAATGTCATAGCGCTCGATTACAGCGGCGACGCCGATGCTGTCGGTGTCATCGCCTTCGCGCTTGTCCACGCGGACTACGCGGCCGTGGGCGCGGACAAAAACTTCGGTGCCGCGCGTGATTTCCGCAGGCAGCGTGAGCGTGAAATCCAATTCCGTGCCCGGCGCCATATCCTTGCTCATAATGAAATACACGCCGCGCGTGGAGATATCTCGAGTCTGCCCGCTGTGCGAACCCGGTTCGCGGTTGATGGGCAGACGGACCAGTACGGGCAGAGATAGGTCGTATCGGCGAGCCGTGCGACGCTCCGTCATTCCGGTTGCTCCCTCAATGCGCAAATGGGCGTAAGATTCCCCGCTACTAGGGGTTAGCAATCCTGCTTCCAAATAGTGTAGCGGAACGCGAAACACAACTGCGCCATCCCGCGGTTTCCACACCACATCGCGCTGGTAGCTGAATTGCTTTCGGGTCGCCCAAACCCGTGTAAAGACTGGGGAAGCCTGCTCGCGTGACTCGCGGTCAATAATTCCCCCAACTCCGCGTATCACTGCTGCGCCTTCAGGCGCTTCCCTGGCGACGCATCTTAGCCATCTAAGTGTTTAATGAACAGAATTTTTATTCTGTCGTGTGCTCTGAATAGGCAACAGGTTGCAGGTGTAGTTCCGCGACTCGTAGTGGTACTACTCGTTTCGCGAACCGGGCGCTGCGGGTACGGCCGGAGCCGTGGCGCGTGATCCGCGCCCCGAGTCCAGATTGAATTGCCGCATTTTGTAGAGCAGAGCTTTGTAGCTGATGCCCAGCATTTTTGCGGCGTCCTTGCGGCACCAGCGCGTTTTTTCGAGAGCTTGGGCGATCGCTTCCGCTTCGGCTTCGTCTTTTAAGCCGCGCACCAGCGCTTTGAGTCCGCCTTGCTCGCGCGTCGGCGTGGCTTCCGGCTGCGGCGAGAGACGCGACTGCGCCGAAGTCATTTCCAGCAACTCGCGGAAACTTCCTTCTTCGTCTTCGAGAATCACGTAACGCTTGGTGAAATTTTCGAGTTCGCGCAAGTTGCCGGGCCATTGATAGCGCTGAGCCGCCTCCAGCAAATGCGCGGAGGGCTCCGGCGCGGCCTTTTGAAATTTCTCGCTGTACTTTTGTAGGAAGTGCTGGAAGAGCAGCGGAATTTCCGAAGTGCGCTCGCGTAGCGGTGGAATGTGGATGGAGAGCACGTTGAGACGATAGTAGAGATCTTCGCGGAAGCGGCCGGACTGCATAGCTTCCTGCACGATCATATTGGTGGCCGCAAGAACGCGCACATCTACATTGATCACGCTGCGCCCGCCCAGCCGCGAGTATTGATTGTCCTGCAGCACGTGCAGCAGCTTGGCCTGCAGGTGCGGGCTCATCTCCGCGATTTCATCCAGGAAAATGGTGCCCTTGTTGGCCTGCTCGAATTTGCCGGGCTTCGAGCGCACCGCGCCTGTGAAAGCGCCCTGCTCGTAACCGAACAGCTCGGACTCCAGCAACTCGCCAGGCAGCGCCGCGCAATTTACTTTCACGAAGGGCTGGTGACGGCGCGTTGAACGCAGATGGATCATGCGCGCCACTACTTCCTTGCCCACTCCGCTTTCGCCGCTGATAAAAACGGGCACGTCAACGGGCGCAATCTGCAAAATTTGCTGCCGGATTTTCAGCATCTGCGGGCTGGATGCCAGGAACGAAAGATCCTCGGTCAACTGATCGCAATACTCGCGCAGCGCCTTGTTCTCGGAAGTGAGCTGCATGCTCTTGCGGCATTTCAGCAACGCGGCGTCGAGTTCCGGCTTTTCGAATGGCTTGGTAAGGTAATCGTGCGCGCCCAGCCGGATGGCTTCCACCACTGTGCCCACTTCATTCGAGCAGGAGAGCATGATCACGTTCAGCGATTTATCCTGCTGCATCAGCGCGCGCAGCGTGTCCAGTCCATCCATCTCCGGCATCAGCACGTCGAGAATGATCACGTCCGGTTTCTCGCCGGTGGTGACCGCCTCGACTGCATCTTTGCCATTCGAGACGGCGTTTACCTCGAAGCCGTCCACCTCAAGCAGCGTCTGCAGATATTTCCGGATGCTTGGTTCATCGTCCACGATCAGAATTTTTTCTTTGGTCGACATTTTTATGAGCCCTCGGTCCTGAATTGCTCTTTCGTTGTTGCCGCGAAGCTATTGCCGCTGCCTATTCAAGGTTAGTCGGCAAAATGAATGAAAACTTGCTGCCGGCGCCCGGTATGCTATCCACCCAGATTTTACCGCGATGCGCCTGAATCAGCCGCTTGGTGATCGCCAGCCCCAGGCCCATGCCGGAAGAAGATGGATCGACGCGCACGAATTCCTCGAAAATTTCCTGATGATACTCGGCCGCGATCCCCACGCCCGTATCGCCCACGGTAACCAGAATGCTATTCACCTCGCTGCCGCGCGCGCGTCGCCGCTCTGCTCTCGGCGCCACTTCCGAAGTGCGCCGCTCCCAGAAATGTGGCTCGGCTTTCACTGTCACGCATCCGCCCGGAGGCGTGTGCTTCAGCGCGTTATCTACTAGATTCGCGATGCACTGCTGAAGCTTCGGATAATCGAAGCTAACTGACGGAAGAGTTTTCGCGATGTGCGTATCGAGCCGCACTTTGGACTTATGGAAAGAATCCTGCCAGCGCGTCACCACGTCATTGATGCAAGCTCGCAAATCATTATCGCGCAGTTGCAGCACCAGCTTGCCGCTCTCCAGCGCCGAATAATTCAAGAACATCGAAACCACGCGCACCAAGCGGTCGCAACTGTCCTTCGATTCGCCCAACATCTCGCGCTGCTTATCGCTCAACTTCCCGAGCGAGCCGGAAAGCAAAAGATCGTAGTAGCCTTTCATCACCGCAAGCGGAGTTTTCAATTCATGCGCCGCCGACGCCAGAAAAACCGTTTTCTGGCGGTTCACTTCCTGCAAACGCAAATACGCCGCGAGAAGATTGCGATAGGTGATCTCGCGCTCCTGCATCAAGTCCTGCACGGTCTGCCGCATTTCCACTTCACCGGCCGGCGCCGCAGCCGGCACAGGCTCGATGAAAGTTACCAGCCAATCCGGCTCCGGCAGCCAGCGCACGCGCACGCGCGTCTCAAGTCCCGGCCGCGACACCTGCAAACTAACTTCCTGCTCGCCGCTTTCAAGTTGCCCGAACACATCGCGCGCTTCAGAACTCAGCAGATCGCGAAAAAGATTCAGGCGGTCGGTCGAAGGCATCCGGGCGGCGGCAAGTCGATCCTGCGCATGCACATTCGCGAAAAGAATCGTGCCAATGCGGTCAGACACCAATAGCGGCCGGTCCATCGAATCCAGCAGACTGGCCATTACTCCGAAGACGGTTACTGCCGGAGCGGGCTGCTCGGCTGGCGAGCGCGCCGTCATCAGCAAGCCTCGATTTCAGGCACGTCCCACACGGACACCCGCGCGATGCATGTATGACTGCCAGTCATTCATCTCCTAATGACGCTAGGGGTTGGATGCTCCAGCGCGCATGGTCGCAAAGGGGTTCGGAGGTGTCAATGGTAAATGAGTTCTACTTTTCACAGTATGGGAAGGGAATTCTCTTCCCTTGCCCTGCTATGCCCCCTCCAAATATCCAATTTCATGCCCTGTGGATCGTAAACTGTTTATTTACATGCTTTTAAAGATTAGGTATTCTCCGGTTCGCTCTTGCACTCAAATTGCGATAGGGAAAAGTACTACAACTGGGGTACTAACGCCCGTGGCACAAAAGTCTCTACTTCGGCGATCGGAGATAAGCGTGGAGAACGCAGAACGACGCCAAGCTTACCGCCTGCACCTGCAAGTGCCGATGTTCATGCGCGGCACCGACGCCTATGGAGAGGAATTTGTGGACCTGGCCAAGACGCTGGACATCAGCGCCGGTGGTGCCTACCTGACCTCGCCGCGAGCCTTAGCCAAAGCGGCTTTGATCACTCTCACAGTCCCCGCTCCGTCGGTTTCCAGTTCGGGTCTGGTGCCCGCTTCGATGGCCCCGATTCAAGCGCGCGTTTTGCGGCAGCGCGAAGTGGGCGACGTTCACCTAATCGGAGTGCAATTTCTAAAGCCGCTCGACTAAATCGCAAACTACTAGTACGTCTTTTTTCGGCTCCTCGTTCCGCATGTTCGCAAGTGGAAGCAATTTACTCTTCGATGTTCCGCGTTGAACTGCTCATTTTCGCGGGCTGGGGAAATCGTTCTCGAATTCGCCGGAATTGAAGCACTTAGCGCCACGCACAATTTTCCAACTCATCCTCGCGATGGACTCACTCTTGCTATTACCAGTGTGCTTGTGCGCCCCCGCGCATTTCGATTGTGCCGTTTTGGTGCTGTTCGAGCACTTGTCCTAAAAGTTCGGAGCAGATCCGACTCATGTCCCAGCCCGGTGATCCGGTGCGGCCGCAGCCGTCTGCGGAAGACAGCTTTCTTGATTTGCTCGTAGAGACGCTCGCCGGTCTCGATGAGACCGTTCGTGGTCCTTTTCTCCAGCGTTTTTTCAAAACTTCCACGCAGATCGATCTGACCGAGGCGCAAAGCCTCGATGCCTGGTCCAAGACACTCGCGCGCCAACGCGAATTCTCCGAAGCGCTAGGCCGCCGCGTTGCGCTGAAGACCGCGCTCGTCGATGTTCTGGGCACCACGCATTTCATGCGCGTCCCCGTGATGCTCGAGTACGATGAATACAAAAAACTTCAAAGCTATGCAGCCAGCGACGGCCTTACCGGCCTTTATAATCGCCGCCGCTTCGATGAAACCTGCGACCGCGAGCTCACCCGTTCCAAACGCTACAACCAGCAACTGGCCGTGGTGATGTTCGATCTCCGCCACCTCAAAGAAGTGAACGACCAGTATGGCCATCCCAAAGGCGACGAAGTGCTGCGGCTCGCGGCCAATAATTTGCGCAACACCCTGCGCGCCTCCGACTTTGCATTCCGCATCGGCGGCGACGAATTCGCTCTGCTTCTGCCGCAGACCGATCCCGAACAGGCTGCAACTCTCTGCCGCCGCGTTCGGGCGAACTTCGAGGCGGAAGCGGCCCCGCTGCAAATAAAGATTGGCGTGACGCTGGACTTCGGAATTGCCGTTCATCCGCGCGATGCGGATACGAAGGAAGGTTTGATCGACGCCGCTGATAAGCAGCTTTACGCGCTGCGCAGCAAGACTGGATCTTCGCGCGTGATCCCGATGGAACAGCCGGCGGCTGCTCGAACGGCGCCACGCGAGACGCAAGCCGCTGCCGGATTTGCTCCTGCCGCCGCTTCTTCGACTCCAGTCTCGCCGACCGGTGTTTCGCCGGCCGCTGCAGCCGCGAGCGCAGCCGCGTCAGCCTCCACTCACACCACCGCTCCGCCGAAGCCCGCCGCGAACCCGCGTAAATGGGAACGCGTTTCGCTCACCGGCACGAAATCCTATGCGGTAATTGACGGCTCGCTGAAGACCGCAACAGTGATCGATCTTAGCTATGGAGGGGTCGCGCTACTTCTGGACAGCGGCGATGACGTCCCCGCGCAATTTTCGGCCGTGCTGCACGTGCCCATTCTTCCGCCGCTGCGCGTAAGCCTGCGCAAGACCTACGCGAGCAATGTCGAAGGTGGACACGTCCGCATGGGCTGCGCGTTTCTAGCGTAGGGGCGGGTCCGCCCAGGCGGACGCCCGGTTTGGGTTTAGGTTTTTCCGTCTGCTGTCGTCACCGTCTACGTTCCCAAGAACTCTACGTGAACGTACGTCCCCAGTCTCACGTTGTAAGCCAAATACCAGCCCACGTGGTCCGGGTCCTCGTAAATCACGATGTCGTCTGAATCCCACAACCAGTCATTGCAATAGCCAAAGTCATACGGCGCCACGCTGAAATAAAACCCGCCAAACCAGAATCGGCTCGGGCCGCCGCCAACCAAGCGGTAAACATGGTCGCGTCCAAAAGCCCCGGGGAAGTGACCGTGCTCCCAGGGATGATCAAGATGGTAGTGCGGATCATTCGGGCCGGTATCGTGCCCGATCCACTTGCCATTCGCATGAACGTGAGGCGCATCCGGATGTCCCTTCTTATCCGCCAGCGTCGTGTGCGTCGGCGCCGCATGCGATGCCGAGACTGGCGCCGGGCCGTGCGCCGGAATATGGCCGCCGCTCGGGTTCGTGTGAGCCGCCGCAGGCTTGCCTTGCGCAAACGACGGGGCCGAAAAAATCAACAGCGCGAACAGCAGTCCAGTAAATTTCTTCATCTCCCCCTCCGCAATGAATTTGAGAAAATGGCCAAGCTTTCGCAGCCGAACAATTTCTAAAATCTATTCGCCGTAATTTATAACTGCGAACGCCCTTGCGTCCACTGAGACGCAGCAAAATCCCGCCGAGTTGCGCAGTCAGATTGCGGCCAATCACGAACGAATCAAAGCCAACCGCCCATCGCATATAGTCAAACCGCTTCGGTACTCCCCGCACCCGGCGGTGGAGTTCCGCCCCAACGAGCGCGCACTCCCCGCCGGAATCTCTCGCGTTCCTCGGGCGTCATCGCGTCCCAGCGTCCCCCCATGCGGCGCCGGAAATTCGGGCCACGAAGCCCGCGTCCACTAATGCCCCCAAACAGAATCCGGCACAGAGCCAGCAGTCCAAAAGCCTGCCAGAAATTAATTTGCCGCCAGCCAAACAGCGGCGGCAGCAGCCAGTTCCACAGATCCATCACCAGTTCGCCGCCAATGAAGATGAAAAGCGCAATTGCCAGCGGCCCCAGAAAAATAAACCAAATCCATTTCTTTCTCATGTTGTGCTCCTTATTTCCCGGCCAGCTCGTCGTGAATGTTCTGCAATCTTTCGCGCAGATGTATCACCGCGTAGCGCTTGCGCGAGAGCAGCGTGTTTACGCTCACTCCGCTTTGCGCCGACAACTCTTTGAAGCTGCGTCCCTCCAATTCGTGAGCCACGAACACTTCGCGCTGCTCCGCGGGCAATTCCTCCAGCGCAAATTCCAATTCATCCAGCAGGACGTTGCGGACGTAAAGCGCCTCCGGCCCGGCATCCGGCGATGGCAGCAGATCTTCGACGCGCACCAACTCGCCGTCTTCGTCCACCACTGCCGCGTCGCTGAAATTCTCAGGCTTCTTTTTTCGAAAGAGGTCCGTAATGCGATTGCGCGCCACGCGAAAAAGCCACCCGGTTACGTGTTCGATCGGCATCAGCAACCGGTTGGCTTCCACCAGTTCGTAGAACACCTCCTGCACGATGTCCTCCGCATCGGTGGGATCGGGCACTTGCCGGCGGATGAAATTGCCCAGCCGCGAGCGCTGGTCCGCCACGATCTCGGAGATTTGACGGTCCTGCTCGCTCAACAAGACGATGCTCGATGGCTCTTCCATCCATCCCTGTAGACGAATGGCGGCCGCAAATATTGTAAAGATTGATCGCCAAAAAGTGATACGTTGACCGTACCGGGACGCTCCACTTTTCGTCTTAGAAGCAAGCTGGGGAAAACCGTGAGCTCACTCACATCAAAGCTCGGCTATTTGTTCCGCCAGCGAAGTTTGCAAGTCGCGCTAGTTCTTTGGGTCGCGATCAGCGTCGCGGCAGTGGCTCTCTGTCACGGAACGATGCCGCTGCCGCTTGGGCCGCATCCTGGCAAACCCGTGGCCATGGTGATTTCGAGTTCGATCGCGCTGCTTTTTCTGATATCGGAAGCAGGTTTGATCGCGCTGATCACGCGCCGGCGGGCGTGGCCGGATCTGGCCGCGCGCGCTCCGGAGCGCAGTGTCGCGTTGCGAGAAACACTTGCGCTGTTGCTCTACGGCGCTTTGGTCCTCCTGATTGGCCGCTTTGTTGGCATCCATTATTTCGGCGAAGGCATTGCCATGCATCTGAATGGCTCATTGGTCGGTGCCACGCGCGTGCAATCCCCGGCCGAGGTCTATACCTGGGCAGCTTACAACGGGATTCTGCTCGGGCTGGTTCCCTATATCGTGTTCCGCATGCGCGGCTACTCCCATGAGCAACTCAATTTGAAGTCGTCCAACCTCAAGAGCGATGTCATCGTCATCGCCGTGGTCCTGGCGATTGGCTGCTTCCTGGACTTGACGCTGAACGGCAATTTCCTGAAGCTCACCCACCACCAGCAAATCGCGGGCGGCCTGTTGTCTTTTGTCCTGCATCTTTTTGGCACCGATCTGCCGGTCATGATTTTTATTTACTCCATTCTGGTGCCGCGGTACGCGAAGTTGACCGCTCCCGTCACGGCCTTCCTGCTTGGAGCAGCCAGTTATCCGGCCATCCACGTGTTCGAATCCTGGACGCGCTACGACTCGCTTCAGCATTCTCTGCTGTCGCCGATCGTAGTATTCCTGATCTTCTTTCCTCCCGGCGTGATGAAATCGTTTCTCACGCTGCGCACCGGAAACGCCTGGGTTCACGTCTGGGGCTTCCATGCCATCTCACCGCACGTCACCGTGGATACACGCCTGATCGTCCGCGATTTCGATATTCACTGATTGCGATCCGGCGATGCTCTCTGACGCCTGACAACACAGACTGTGGGAAACTGGCGCGCTGGCAGCCTTCCGGGAGGAACTAAATGTCCGATATGAATGGCAAAGTAGTCCTGATTACCGGCGCAAGCAGCGGCATTGGCCGCTCCACGGCCGAAGCCTTCGCCGCCCGCGGCACTCGAGTCGTTCTCGCTGCCCGACGCAAAGAAGAGTTGGCCGCACTCGCCAGTGAAATTACCGCGCGCGGAGGGCAAGCGACCTTCGTGGTCACGGACGTCGCCGTCGCCAAGGACGTCGAGCAAATGGTCGCCCACGCGATCCAGAAATTCGGCCGGCTCGATTACGCCGTGAACAACGCAGGCATCGAAGGCAAGTTCTTCCCGGTCGCCGATTTTCCCGAACAGGAATTCGATCGCGTTCTCGACATAAATCTCAAGGGCACTTTTCTCTGCTTGCAGCACGAAGCCCGAGCCATGCTCGCCGGCGCGCATGGCGGCGCCATCGTCAACGTCGGCTCGGTAAACTCATTTCTCGGCTTCCCCACCGGCTCAGCCTACGTCACTTCCAAACACGGACTCATCGGACTAACCTCAAGCGTTTCGGCAGAGCTTGCGCCGCAGGGAATCCGCGTCAATCTGGTCTGCCCAGGCTTCATCGATACGCCCATGCATCGCCGCGGCCGCGCCACGCTCGGCGACGAAATCTACGACAAGCTTCTGAGCCAGAGTGTTCACTTAAAGCGCGCGGGCCGTCCGGAAGAGATCGCCCAAACGATAGTCTTCCTGTGCTCTGACGAAGCGAGTTACATCTCAGGCACCACGGTGACCCCCGACGGCGGCTTCACGCTGACCGTTTGAGCCGCTAGACCTCGCCGCTTCAGTCGCAGATTGGCGGCTGGCCGCAATTTCGCGTATTATAGAGGATTGTCCGCGGGCCTAGCGACGCGGCTGTAGCCTTCCGCACCAGCGGAAGAGCCGCGCAGACCGGCCCGGACCGATAGGAGTCTCCCCATGAAGGCCGGAATTCATCCCGATTATCACGAAGTGACGGTGCACTGCGCCTGCGGCAGCACCTTCAAGACGCGTTCGACAATGAAGGGCCAGCTACTAAAAGTGGAAATCTGCTCCAGCTGCCACCCCTTCTTCACCGGCAAGCAAAAGCTGCTGGACACCGCCGGCCGCGTCGAGCGCTTCAACAAAAAATACGAAAAGGCCGCCGCCGATAAAGCCGCCGCAAAAAAGTAGGGGAGGGTGCTTTAGCCCACCCGCTTTTCGGCCCCGGACAAGGGCACGTGTGTGCTCTAACCCGCGAGCCCGGCAAGCCCCGTACCGCGGGCGTCTCTGCCGGCTCTTTTTTGGAAGTAAGCCGAACCGGCTCGAAGCTCGACGGCTCTCGAACAGAAACGAAAATAGAAGCGCACTCGTACGAATTGATCTAGCGCGAGTTTTTGCTCTCGTTCGCCGCACGGTATAGAATGTCCGCATCCATGGCGTCACCTGTGCCCATCTCTTCCAGCGAAACGCCCGAGCCGCTAATCGAAACCGCCGCGCCGCGAGTCACGCTGCGCAACGCCTTCGCGCATCCCTTCGATTCCGCGATCGCCGCAGCCCGCACTTGTTACGCGCCGCGGCTGATCGGCCCCGAAGAAATCACCGAAAAGCAGCGGGTGAACGTAGGCTCAGCCACCTACTACGGCGGCCACCACACCGTCTTCCAACACGCCCATTTCGAATTCGGCCTGGAAAATATCAGCCGCCAATTCGTCTGGTCGTTCCTCCACGCGCATCCTTTCTATAATTCCGAGCAGCAGAGCCAGCGCTACGTGCGCCTGGATCGCGCGCAAGCCTACGTCCCTCCGGCCAGCCCAAATTTCGGCCCCCAAGAGCGCGCCATCTATGAGCGCGCCATAGCTCGAGCCTGGGATTATTATCGCGAGCTTTCACGCCTGCTCGAGCCGGAAGCCCGCGAAATTCTCGGCGATATCTGGCACATCGGTGAAATGTCCCATCCCAAGCGCGTTCAAAAAGTAGCCCGCCAATCCGAAAAGCGCGCTATCGAAGTGGCGCGTTACGTGCTGCCCGTCGCTGCGTTCACGACCATGGTGCACACACTTTCGGGGATTGTGCTGCATCGCCTCTACCGCATGCAGGCTGCCTCCGACACTCCCACCGAAGCCCGCGAAGTGATAGGTGGAATGGTTAGTGCAGTCCGCGAACTCGATCCCGAATTTTTCGATCGCTTCGACAACGAGCCGATGGAAGATCCCATCGAGTTCGCGCAACCGAAAGCCGATGGCGAAGCCTTCGCTCGCGAATTCGACGCGAAGTTAGCCGGCCGCACTTCGGTGCTCGTCGATTATTCCCCGCGCGCGCTACAAGTAATGGCTGAATCCTATCGCGCCGTTCTCGGCCTAACCGAAGCCGCCTGCCCCGACGCCGAAGCCACCGGTTTACTCCTAAATCCCGCGCGCAATCCCTACCGCCGCGAAATTCTCAATATCGGCGTCCACGCGCCAATTCTTCGCGCCTTGCAGCACGCCAATTTCACTTTCGCCAAAAAAATCAGCCACACCGCCGACAGTCAAGACCAACGCCATCGCATGGTTCCCGGCTCCCGCCCGCTACTCACTCTAGCTGACACGCGCTCCGCAGACTTCCTGACGCCAGCGTTAATCGCCGCAAACTCGCGCGCCCGCGCAGTCTATGAAGAAGCGATGGATGTAGCGTGGCAAGCAAAGAATGAGTTGCTCGATCGAGGAGTCCCGCAAGAATTCGCACTCTATCTTTTGCCCAACGCGAAATCCATCCGGCTGGTAGAAACCGGCTCGCTGCTGCACCTGCTCCACAAATGGACTATGCGCACCTGCTTCAACGCGCAGGAAGAGATTTACGAGGCGTCGATGGACGAAGTCGCGCAAGTCCGCGAAGTTTTTCCGCAACTCGCGCGTTACATCGGTCCGCCCTGCGTCCTGCGCGCCGGAATCTCCACGCCCATCTGCACCGAAGGCTCGCATTTCTGCGGCGTAAAAGTCTGGCTCGATTTTCCAAATGTGCAGCGCCGCATCTGAACCCGCATGACGCGCCACGGCACTCTCGCCTATTACCTCGCCGCATGGGTTTGCGGCTGCTTCTTCATGAGCACCGCGATCTTTCTGCGTTTCACGCTCGATCCACACCGTGACGTTCCGCTCTCGTTACACGGCGCCGTAACCAATTTCTGGCTATTCACCTTCGTCGGCCTGATTTTCGGAATCGGCATCAGCCTGGTAGGCAGTTTTCTCATGCGCCGTCTGATGAACGCATTTCATCTGCGGTCCACGAGCGCGTGGATGATCTCTGGTGCGATGCTCGCGCCCATAATCGTGCTGGCATTTGGCTCGATCGGCCGCGCGCTGCTAACGTCCCCTTCGAAAATTGCAGCAGCGTATCAATTTGTATTTGGCCAAGCCGGTTGCGTGATTCTAGATTCCGGATGGTGGCTCACGATTCCAGTAGGAGCGCTGGCGGCGCTCATTCTCTTCCGCGTAGATCGAGCTTTCCGTCATTCCATGGCCAATCCCCCGCCCAGCGCCGCTTCTTCCTAAATCACTTTGCAGTCGACGAGCAGGAGAACGAAATGGACGCAAGCAAGTTGGTAATCCGAGCAGCAATCGCGCTGGCCATCGTGTGCGCGGCGATCGCGATCCCGATTCTTTCGTCGCCCTTAGTGAACGCGGCTCCGCCGCCGGCCACCGATATAATTTGGGTGAAATTCGAAGATCCCTTCGAGCAAGCCTTCACGGTCGAAGTGCCGCAAGGCTGGACCATCCGCGGCGGCCTATTCCGTCTCGGCTATTCCGACTATCGCCCGATGATCGATCTGGTCTCGCCCGACGGCGGCATCAATATCCGCTCGGGCGACGTCGCGGTTCCCACTTATTTTCTTCCCACGCCAACCCATCCAAGAGATGGTGAAGCCGCCGATCTAGGCGCGCAAGCCCAAGGCATCTACGCCAGATATCGCACCGGCAAGGATTACGCCGGCCTCTACGCGCTGACGCATTTCAAAACCGTTTGCAAAACACTAACGCCCGAACAAGTGGATCAAGCCCCGCCCGGCAAAAAAGATTCCAACGCCGCCCCCGAATCCCCGCAAAATTCGAGCGGCGCGATCGGCTATCGCTGCGATTCCAGCGGAAAATCGCGCGACGCCTACGTGTACGCCCGCACGGTTCTTTCCTCCAATCTGTGGCAAGTGAAAGCGCTAATCAGTTACATCGCGCCCGCAGGTCAAGTCCCGCAAGTCCGCAGCATCATCATGCATCTCTCGGAAACGTTTCAGGTGAATCCCAAGTGGGTGGAATATCAAAAGCAGATGGACGATCAAGGCCTTCAATATCAAGTGCAGCGCCAACAGCAACGCCGCGCCGCTCTAGCCCAGCAAGTCCAGCAATTCGAAGCCAAGATGCAAGGCATGCGCAATCAAGTAAGTGCCTTCGAGCGCCATCAAGCAGCCCAAGCCGCACAGGTAGAATCCTGGGGCAACACCTTGACGGGTCTTACGCCGACGGTAGATCCGCTGAGCAACGAAACCCGTCTAGTCTGGACCGGCCCAAACAACGGCTACTGGATCAACGGGCAAGGCACAGTAGTGAATTCCAATGTCTCTCCGGGCGCCGGCTTCCACGAATTACAACCGCAACAATAAAATTTCATGCGCCGCGCACACGGTTGCATGGTAAACCCTAAATCGAAATCTGCGCGAGCGGCCGCCCGCCGCTCGCTTCCAACAAAGCCAACTGCCCGCAAGCCGCCATCACGTCCTGCCCCCGCGAATAACGCACAAACGCCAACAATTCCTTGTCCGTCAAAATCCGCCGAAACTCCTCAATGCGCCCTGCATCCGGCGCCTTGTAAGGCAAATCCCCAGGATTCCAAGGGATCAAATTCACCTTCACCCGCAAATTCGCCAGCAATTTCGCCACCCGCCGGGCATCCTCCGGCGCATCATTGAATCCGCCAAGCAGCACATACTCAATCGTAATGTGCTCCCAGGTCCGCAACGGATACTGCCGGCAAGCCTCCATCAAATCCGCAATCGGATACTTGCGATTGATGGGCATGATCGCATCGCGCTGTTTATCATTCGAGGCATTCAAAGAAACCGCCAGCTTAGGCCGCACGCGTTCATTCCCCATCCGCTCGATCCCTGGAATGATCCCGCTGGTAGAAAGCGTGACGTGCTTGGGTGAAATGGCCATCCCCTCAGGATCCAGCAAAATCCGCAGCGCCATCATCGCCGCGTCATAATTCAAAAACGGCTCGCCCTGACCCATCAAAACCACATTCGTCTGCGGCTTCAGCGATTCATGATTATCCTCGAGCGCTACCAACACTTGCCCAATAATCTCGCCAGCCGAAAGATTTCGAATCAATCCAAGCGTGGCCGTAAGACAAAAATGACAATCCACCGCGCAGCCAGCCTGCGTCGAAATACAAATGGTCTGGCGGCTCTCCTCCGGCATAAACACCGTTTCAATGGTAGTCGCCCGCGGTGCAGGCAAACCGCGCGAAGGCGCAGCTTCCAGCGCCAACACATACCGAATCGTCCCATCCGCCGAAGGATACCGCCGCACAATCTCGGGCAGCGCAATGGACGCCTGCTCGGCCACCCGCGCGCGAAACACCGCCGACAAATTGCTCATCGCCGCAAGATTGAACTGTTTCTCAGCGTAGAGCGCGTGATAAACCTGCGCCCCGCGATACGCATGCTCTCCCAACGACACCGCCAGCGCGCACAATTCTTCCCGCGACTTCCCCAACAGATTCGCTTTTTCGTTTTGCGCTGCGGACATAATGGCCACTGCTCGCCAGCTATGTGTCTCGAACCACTTAACTATAGAATGATAGCACTTCCCGCCGTGGGAACTTTTCCGCACGACAAGCATGTAGCGGAGCTATAATCGCGCGAAGAAGCCGCATCAACAGGGAGATCCGGCCATGACGCAAATCGCGACGCAATCCATGTCCATCGACGAGTGGGTGAAAAAACTAGCAACAATCCCGGAGCGCGAATTCACCATCCCCCGCGTCGAGCAATTCGTCCAGGAAAATCTGGTCCTACCCGAAACGCTAAAGCCCTATCTCTTCTACGCGCGCAGCCATTACACGAGAAATCTAATCTTCAAAAACGATCTATTCGAAGTCATCGCCATCTGCTGGGAATCCGGCCAAGTCAGCCGCATCCACAATCACCGCGATCAAAACTGCTGGATGGCCGTGCCCATCGGCAAGCTGCGCGTGCAAAATTTCCGCGTTGACCAACGCAACGGCTCGCAACACACCTGCAAACTAATCCCCACAGATTCTTACGACATGGACGCCACCCACCCAGGCGTCGTCCGCCCCGAAGAACCGGTCCATCAAGTCCTGAATCTTCCCGAATTCGGCGCCCGCGCCACAACGATCCATATCTACTCGCACCCATACGAAAGCTGCGAAGTCTATTCCCAGGAAAAAGGCGTCTATTCCGACGTCCCCCTGCATTACTCAAGCGAATACGGCAAACTGAACCCCGAAGAAAAACTGCTGTAAGTAAACCTTCGATCGCCGGCTCCGTGCCACGATATGACATTCTTTTCCCGAACATGCCACAATAGAGCGTGACCAAATCCCCAATTCAACCAATCATCCACAAATCCACGCTGCCGAACGGCCTCGTCGTTATTACTGAGCCGATGCAGCACGTGCGCAGCGTAAGCGTGGGGATCTGGCTCGAACACGGTTCCCGCCGCGAACCCAGCAAACTGAACGGCATCTCCCATTTCCTCGAGCACATGGTCTTCAAAGGCACCGCACGCCGCTCCGCCGAAGACATCGCCCGCGAAGCCGATCGCATAGGCGGCATGCTCGACGCCTTCACCTCCAAAGAACTCGTCTGCTTCAACGTCCGCGTACTGGACGAGCATCTACCCGCGGCCTTCGACATCATCTCCGACATGGTCCTGGCCCCAGTCTTCCCGCCCGAAGAAATCACTCGCGAAAAGTCGGTAATCCTGGAAGAAATTAAAATGGCTCGCGACAATCCCGAAGATCTAGTCCACGAAACATTCTCAGAAAATTTCTGGCGCGGCCACGCCCTGGGCAAACCCATCCTCGGCACTCGCGAAACCATAGGGGCCCTAAAGCGCTCGTCAATCAATGACTGGTTCAGCCAATGGTACGCGCCAAATCACATCGCAATCACCGCCGCCGGCAATCTCACCCACGATCAATTAATTAAACTGGTCAGCGACCGCTTCGAATCCCGCAAGCCTTCAAAAAATGGCGTCGCCGGCCCGGTGCCAAAGCCAGCTCCGCGCATCACCCTGAAAACCAAGCGCGATCTCGAACAAGTCCACGTCTGCATCGGCGTCCCGGCATTCCCGATCGCGGACCAGCGCCGTTTTGCCGCGTCAATCCTGAACAATCTCTTCGGCGGCGGGATGTCCTCGCGCCTTTTCCAGAATATCCGCGAGCGCCAAGGCCTGGCCTATTCAATCTTCAGCGAAATGAATTCCTACCGCGACGCGGGCATGCTCTCGGTCTATAGCGCCACCACGCTAAAAAATTCCCCGCAACTAGTCCGCTCCGTGATGGCCGAAATCCGCAGCATGAAAGACGCTCCAGTAACCGACGAAGAACTGCGCCGCGCCAAAGATCACCTGAAAGGCGCAATGCTGCTCTCGCTGGAATCGACAGGCGCCCGCATGTCCCACCTGGCTCGCCAACATCTCTATTTCGACCGTTTCTTCACACCGGATGAAATGATCGCCAACTTGGAGGCCGTAACCAGCGAACAAGTCCGCGAAGTAGCCAACGAATTCTTCCAATCAGGCCAAATCGCGGCCGCAGTCCTAGGCCCAGTTAAAAGTTTCAAGCTAACCGCAAACGATCTCAGCTGTTGACGTGGATTCAGTTCTGGTTTTGTAGGGGAGGGCCGGGGTTAGCCCTCCCGCGGGCGGCGCACTCGGCCGCCCGTCTCCGTCTGCTCGATATGATCAAGCGTCGCTGCGGAAACCTCACTTAGGGAAGAACCGAAATCCCCAAGCACAAACGGCCAAACAAGCGAACATTATTGCCGTCGCGACTCGAATTTTTGAGGGCAAGCGCCCTTCAGGGTACAGCCGTCTATATTCTTGTTTGAGCCGCTGATATTTTGCCGGATACCAGCCGATCCAATTAAAATTTTCGTCCGCCGGGAGCTTTTCGTTAACTTTGTCGATCATCTCAAAGTTCAGAAATGCCGCAACCAAGCCGCATATCGAGACGCCCAGCAACGCAATAATTCCGGCGATGATGCGAATCGTCATTGGAGCCACTTCCAACTCAACTAAGAGCTGTTACTTCTGAGCTTCCGGCGCCGCATTCGGCGCGATCGAGGCATGCGCCGTAAGCTCCGTTCCCGCAATAATCGCATTCCGTATCTGGCTGAATAAATCCGTCAAAGTATTCGGCGTGTGGGGAATCAAAATCGCATTGGTATGATCGTTCGCCGCAATATCCTTCAAAGTATCGAAATACTGCGTCATCAAAACCAATTGCATCACGTCCTGCGGTGTCGAGCCCGGCACCGTCTTAGCAAAATCCTCCACCGAATCCTTCAACCCGGTAATAATCGCCTTCCGCTGATTCGCAATGCCTTCGCCCTGCAACCGTTTCGATTCCGCCTCGGCCTCCGCCTGCTTCACCAACAGCATCTTATTCGTCTCCGCACGCGAAACAGTAGCCTCGCGCTCCCGCTGCGCCGCATTAATGTCGTTCATCGCGGCTTTCACTTTCTGATCCGGCACAATATCGGAAATCAAAACCTTCACAATCGAATATCCATATTCCTTCATCGAAGCGTCCAGGCTGTCCCGCAAATCGCTGGCAATATCCGCCTGATTCAAAAAAGTATCGTCCAATTTCATCTTAGGCACATGACCCAGCACCACGTTGTAAACCATCGATTCAATCTGCTTCACCGGATCCGACAATTTATAAAACGCCGATTCCACGCCCTCCGGAATAATCTTGTACTGAATTGAAACCGGTATCTGCACGAAAACGTTATCCTGCGTCTTCGTCTCCACCTGCACATCAAACTGCTGCACCTTCATGCTCAGCCGCCGCACCACCGTCTCCAGATAAGGCGTCTTCCAATTCAACCCAGGCCCGGCCACTCGCGCAAATTTCCCCAACCGCTGCACGATCGCCACCTGCGCCGTCTCCACAGTGAAGAACGAACCCAACACGATGCTCAATACAAAAAACCCAATCACAAAAATGAAGATCAAAACCACGGAAGCAAGCTCCATCTCCGCTCTCCTCGTAAATCCGCGCGCAGTCCGATCCGCGAACCAGCCGCATTCTACCCCAGCATCGCTCGCTCTCAAGAAACAGAAAACGGTAAAGCCTCAGCATCGCCTTCAACCAGTCGAAAATTCCAGCAATTCATATAGAATCCCAATCCACAAGAGAGGCGAAGTGTCGCAGAGCAATCACCAATTCATAGCCATCAGCCCAGACCGCCTACTCTTCGCCGCCGATATAGCCGGCACACTAGTCTTCGCCGTAGAAGGCGCCATGGCCGCGGTGGACGGCAACCTAGATCTAATCGGAATCATGACGCTAGCATTCTGCACCGCCTTAGGAGGCGGCATCATCCGCGACACATTACTAGGCGCCGTCCCGCCGGCAGCCCTGCGCGATTGGCGCTATCCCACAATCGCGCTCAGCGCAGCAGCCCTGGTCTTCTTCCTGCACACCGAAGTTCGCGCCATTCCCATCACAGCCATCCAAGTCCTAGACGCCGCCGGTCTCGCAATCTTCGCCATCGCAGGCACCCGCAAAGCCATGCTCTACAAAATGACCCCGCTAGTAGCCGTCCTACTAGGCACAATAACCGCAGTAGGCGGCGGCACTATCCGCGACGTCCTACTAAATCAAATTCCCAACGTATTACGCGCCGAAGTTTACGCCACTGCCGCTCTGCTGGGCTCAATCTGCATGATCGCCGCCATCAAGCTGCGCCTCCCCTCCAGCTACGCCGCTACCTTCGGCGGGGTAGTCTGCTTCCTACTAAGGGTAATCAGCCTGTGGCGCCACTGGAATGTACCAAGAGCCCTCGGCCACTAAATTGCGGCCCAGCAAAGTCGAAAAATAATTGTGCAAATTCGGTATCTCGCTGCACAAACGTCGAGACGCGGCCGGGCTTTCGTGCGTCCAACGTAGAGAGGAACCGCACCCATGAATCGCAAAAGCTGGCTGGCAGCGTCACTGTGCGTAATTTCGGCCCTCGGCTTGTACGCGATGCTGATCCACTCCGTTCGCCAAGCAAGCGCTGACCAGCGCGCAGAAATCGATCGCCTGGCACAATTAATGCAATGGAAGCCGGGCACGATCGTAGCCGACGTGGGCGCCGGCGATGGCACCTATAGCTTCGCAGCCGCAGAAAAAGTCGGCCCCTCGGGCCGCGTTTACTCCACAGAAATCGATCCCGAAAAACTAAAGGCCCTGCGCGCCGAAGTTGAAAAACGCAAACTCCAGAACGTAATGGTAATCGAAGGCACAGCCGACGACACCAAGCTCCCCACAAACTGCTGCGACGCTATTTTCCTCCGCCGCGTCTATCATCACCTGACGCAACCCGCAGAATTCGACAAAAATCTTTCACGCTCGCTAAAGCCCGGAGCTCATCTAGCCATAATTGATTTCCCCCCAGACAAAAGTTTCAGCCCCGTACCAGGCGTGCCCAAAAATCGCGGCGGCCACGGCATCCCGGAGAAAATAATGATCGATGAACTGACCGAGGCAGGCCTAAAGGTAGAGAAGACAATCGAAGATTGGTCAGGCCACGACTATTGCGTAATCTTCACAAAACCGGTTTCGTAGCGGCGCCCTCTTGCCCTGAGAATTGCGAAGGGTAAGGGCGGCATCTTCCCGCGCAAACCTACATTTCCGATTTCAATGCTTCGTCGGAGTGGCTTCCGCCGTCAAATCACCCCGGTCATAATATCCACTCCGAGTGCGCACAGTGTACGCGCGTCCCCGCACCTTCACCGAAATCCGCCGAAACGATCCATCCAGCCGCAACCCCGCCGGCGAATAACTCAACCGGTACTGCGCCCGCAACTCCCCTGCAATTTCCTCAAACGCCGCCCCAATCTGCGCAATCTCCTTCACCCGAATCGTCCGCCCGCCAGTCTCCCGCGCCAATGTCCGCACGCTCACGCCGCCGTGATACGCCCCGCCCATCAACGAATAAAATTCCGGATCGCTTACCACAATCGAGTAAACAATCACGTCCGCCTTCTCCGCCGCCTCAATAGCCTTCTGCAAGCTGGCCTTGCTGCCCTGATCCTCGCCGTCCGTAATCAGCACCATCACCTTGCGTCCCTGCCGCGCCTTCATCAATTCATTCGAAGCCAAAAAGACCGCATCATAAAGATGCGTGCCTCCCGCACTCCCCGCCCTATTTTCCGCCAGCAAGCTCTTACCGGTATCGTTGATCTCCGCCGCATCAATCGCCGCCGCCAATTCACTCTCCGCAAAAGTAAAATCCTTCAGCAATTTCACATCGGAGTCGAAACTCATCACGAAAACCTGGTCGCCGCCCCGCAGCACCGACTGAAGGAATTCTTTCGCGGCCTCTTTCTCCGTGCCCAGCAGTCGGCCCTGGCTCGCGCTGGTGTCAATCGCTACTCCCAAGCTCAGCGCCTCGTTGCTCTCCCCCGAGAAATATTCGATTTTCTGCGGAGCCCCGTTTTCGCTCAGCTCAAAATCATCCTTCTTCAGACCGTGTATTAGCCGCCCGCGGCGTCCTTCCACGATCGCATAAACATTCACCGCGACCGCCGTCGCCCGGATGGATTGACCCGCAGATGGATGGGAAGCCTGTTGCCGCGGCTCAGCCGCCGAGCACAAATACAGAAAGCAAATAGCAGCAACGACGGCGGGCCGGGTTAAGTGCGGAGCGAAACTCAAATGGATACCGTCAGAATCAGCGCAGGGCTCCGCGCAACGTTGCACGCGCCCCAATCGCCACACATCCTACGTCAATCGCGATGTCCAGCGAAACGCAACAAAAAGGCCGGGCGTCGAGGCAGCTCACCTTCGCAAGGTGCCTGCCTGCGTCCGGCCCGAACTTTTCTGCGGCCCGAAGCGCAAATCGCTCGCTCCCGCTTTAGTCCCCGCTCACTTCCACGGAAACCGTCTCGATCAATTGCGGCTGCTGCGCCACCAGCACCTTCAATTCCTTCGGCAGCGCAAAATAGAAAGTGCCCACCTCCGGCAAACGCAACGCACGCACGGTCACCTTTCCATCGTGGCGAATGCAAACGAGTTCCGGGTTCTTGCTCTGGTTCTCATGCTCGTCAAATTCCTGTGCGTGTACAACCCCCACTGACTGGCTTCCTCGCGTGACCAGGATTGTTCCGTCCAAATCAATATGGTCCACCGAAAACTTGTAGTCGCCCGTAGAAAGCGCCACCATTCCCCACTTCGCCTCAAACGGCAATGTAAACCTGCCCTTGGCGTTCGCTCCCGCGCGCAAACCCGGCGCGATCATCAATAATGCGATCAACGCGCTCACCGTCACCGCCGAAATCCACTTCCAAGATTCCTTCATCGCTCTTTCTCCCTGGATGATTTTGGTTGCGGCAGGCGGTCCCAGCAATTTCCCAAGAGAATGGACACGTTTACCGGAAGCAGTCACCATTCTCCGCAAAGATTCGGCGCCACTCACTAGTACGACCGTTCAGGTCCCGGTCAGGTGTTTCGAAAAAGCTATCTGGTCTCGCGTCTCGCAGCACAGCTACTCCGGGCTGTGTAGTTGTCGAAGGCGACCGGCGGCCCGTCTGGTCCCACGGTAAATCCGTGAATTTGCATCCGCAAACTGGTGCAAAATCAACGGCGCTGCCCGAACGCCCTTAGGGCAGCGCTCTCCTCCTCGTGAATTTCGAACACAGTAGTCATCCGCGAAATCCGAAGGACCTCCAAAACCCTGCCATTCACCCCCGCTAACTTCATCTCCCCGCCGGCTCGCCGCACCACCGAATACGATCGCGCCAATTCACCGATCCCGTAACTATCGATAAATTCCACGCGCGCAAGATTCAGCACGAATTTCTTGGCGCCGTCACCGGTGGAGACATGAATCAAGTCGCGCAGTTGGGTGTGTCCGTCCGTCAAAGTAAGCCGCCCCACCGCCTCCACCACCACGATCCGCTCAATCTCCCGCGCCATCAGTTGAAATCCCATAGCTCGCCAACCCCCGCATAAAATCCCGCGAGATCATACGTGCAACCAGAGATCGCATCCAATCGTGCGCCCACCGAACTACCGCGCGCGCCGTCGAAGCACATGCGCAAATTGAATTGACGCCGCCATCAGACTTTGCGAACATCCTCGACGGCCGCAAAAATCATCGCGAGCGGCCCGGCGAGGCTCGGCATCGGCTTTCGAGTTTCAATTCTAGCGTCAGGAAGCTCGGGCAATTGCACTCTGCTCGAGACTGAGCGCACCTGCCTCCTCGTCGACGCTGGAATCAACCGAAAAGAACTAGGCCGCCGCCTGGAATGCCTGGGCGTAAAGCCCGGCCATCTCGATGGCATCCTGATCAGCCACGAACACACCGACCACACCAACGGCCTCCCGCAAATCAGCCACGAATGGAGCGCCACCGCTTATCTGACCAAGCAAACGCACCGCGAAATCGAAAAAGTTATCCCCGAACCAGCAGCAAAAAAACTCTCTCGCGTAGAACACATCCGCGCCGGCGACGTCTTCCTAATCGGCGATATCGAAGTAAGCGCCTTCGCCATCCCGCACGACGCAGCCGATCCAGTAGGCTACACATTCCGCACCAATGGCACAAAGGTAGCCATAGTCACCG
Source organism: uncultured Acidobacteriota bacterium (assembly GCA_963831955.1). Taxonomy (GTDB): domain Bacteria; phylum Acidobacteriota; class Terriglobia; order Acidiferrales; family UBA7541; genus Palsa-147. The sequence goes on from CAWHSG010000001.1 coordinate 1,405,995, forward strand.
ATCTAGGCTATTTGCCTGAGCTAGTAAAGCATCACTTGCGCGAAGCCGATTGCCTGATCCTCGAATCCAATCACGATCTAGACATGCTGAAGGTTGGTCCGTACCCGTGGTACATCAAACAACGAGTAATGAGCCGCACCGGCCATCTCTCCAACACCGTAGTAAGCGATTTCCTGTCAGACCCCGATCTCTTCGACGCCCGCGCCCGCTATCTAGTCCTAGCCCACCTCTCCGAACAGAACAACACCCCAGATCTAGCTCGCATAAGCGCCGAAGAAGGCTTAAACCGCCGCCCAGTAGAAGCCGCCTTCCGCGGCGAGTTAATGCTGGCCTCTCAACGCAAGCCCATAGGGCCGCTAGTCCTTTAGGCTCGTGCAAGTACCCCCACCTCAAAATCTCGTAACTATTGCAATTACGTAACTTCGCGCCCGGCCCTAAGGAGTTTTTGCCAGTCTCAGGTAATCCCTACATAGAAAATCAAGTATTTTCCCTATTCCCCATTCCCTATCCCCTTTATTTTCTTTTATTTCTCTTTTTGATATTTGTGGTACTAGACGTGCTCTAGTACCACCTGCGGTTTGGCGTCATAAAGGGTGTCCGGCGCCAACCGAAGGGCTTCGAGACCTGGGCAAATCCGGCGCGGCCCAGCATTACTCTCGAAACCAGCAACGCCTTGGGGGGTCTTGGGGGGCCTTCGGCTGCTCCATCCACTTTCCCGCATCTCGAATCAGGCAGCAGGGAGGCTACTCTGAAAAAGATACGCAAATCCCTCGAACCCACCCGTCGGGATCTTCAGTCCGGACTCTGTTCATCTCAAATCTACGTGTTCTGCGAAAAAGAAACCGGGGCGGCCCGCTTTCAAGTACGCGCCAGCTCCGACGGAACCCTACCGCTAGAAGAAGCAGCCAGCCTACTAGCCATGCATTGCCTGGTGCGCGGGCAGTCTCCGCACGATTACCAGGTGATGGTGCGCGCAGGCGGCAGCTTGTTCGAGCGCGTCACCATGAAAGCCCGCCAGCTCCTCGAAGCAGGCCGCGCCATCGCCTGCCCGGTGGCCCTCAGCCGCCGCGAAAAGGAAGTCCTCGAAGGCGTCCTCGAGAATCTGGCCAATAAAGAAATCGCCTCGCGTCTCAGCATCTCCGAACGCACCGTCAAATTTCACGTTTCCTCGCTCTTCGTGAAATTCAAAGTGCGCAGCCGCATCGAACTGATGCGCAAGACCCCCAGCCTGTTCGGCAACACCGAATCGCAACAGCCAGGCAGCGCCGTCGCCGCCATGGCCGCCGATCCAATGTTCGGCATAGCCCCACGCAATCGCGCGGTCACCCCGCTAGACCGTCGCGAGCGCAGCAGCGTCGAGCTACGCCCCAAGCTAATGACCGCCTAGCAGTTTCGCATCGATCGAGAGTGCAGGCTTCGGCCTGCACTCTCATTCCTTCCTCCAGCAACTTCGGCTATCATGGACCAGGGAACATTCCCCGTACAACCGCTTCACCTAGTTTTCAATTGCATTTACGTTGTCATCCCGAGCGCAGCGAGGGATCTGCATTTTCCGTGTTTAGGTTGTCATCCCGAACAGTTTTATGTGAGGGATCTCTCTTTCCTGCTTTTGAATTTAGAGCAGCAGGCACCACATGCGCCGTCGTCGCAGCGAATTTAAAAGGAGCGTCCGTTGATCCCCCGATACACCCGCCAGGAAATGGCCAAAGTCTGGAGCGACCAAACCCGCTTCGAAAAATGGCTCGAAGTAGAACTAGCCGCAACGGAAATCCTGGCCGAAGCCGGCACAGTCCCCAAAGATGCCGCCGCAAAACTACGAGCCCGAGCGAAAGTAGATGTAGCCCGAATCCACGAGCTGGAAGCCAAAGTCAAACACGACGTCATTGCTTTCACCATGGCCGTCGGCGAATCAATCGCCGATCCGGAATCAGCCCGTTGGCTGCACTACGGCCTCACTTCGAACGACATCGTCGATACCGCGCAAGCTCTGGTGATTCGCGAAGCCTCGAAAATAATCGCCCAAGGCCTGGAAAAATTAGGCGCCATCCTCGAAAAGCGGGCGTGGGAATTCAAAGACACGCCAGAAATCGGCCGCAGCCACGGCGTCCACGCCGAGCCCATCACCTTCGGCCTAAAAATCGCCAACTGGTGGTCCGAAAATCAACGCGACCAAGCCCGTTTCCGCGCTGCCGCCAAGCAAATGGAAGTCGGCAAAATCAACGGCGCCGTCGGCACAGCCACGCATCTCGGCACCGAAGCCGAAGAAAAAATCTGCCAGCGCCTCGGCTTGGCCACCGCGCCGATCACCTCGCAAGTTATCGAGCGCGATCGTCACGCCGAGTACGTCGCCACACTGGCGATCGCAGCCGCGTCGCTCGAGCGCATCGCCACCGAAATCCGCCACCTGCAACGCACCGAAGTCCGCGAAGCCGAAGAACCCTTCGGCAGCGAACAACGCGGCAGCAGCGCGATGCCGCACAAGCGCAATCCCGTAAACTGCGAGCAAATCTGCGGCCTGGCTCGCGTAATCCGCGCCGACGCCACCGCCGCTCTCGAAAATATCGCGCTGTGGCACGAGCGCGACATCTCTCACAGCTCCGTCGAGCGCATCATCCTCCCCGATTCCACCATCCTCCTCGACTACATGCTGGCCCGCATGACCGACATTGTGGCCAACATGAAAGTCTTCCCGCAGCGCATGTTGCGGAATCTAGATTCCACGCAAGGCCTGGTCTTCAGCGGCCAACTGCTGCAGGACCTGGTCGAGGCCGGCATGCCCCGCGAAGACGCTTACAAAACCGTCCAATCCCACGCCATGCAAGCCTGGGAAACCGAAACCAGCTTCCGCGAAAAAATCACAAATGATCCAAACGTAAAAAAATATCTAGATGCGAAAGCGTTGGACAAGACCTTCGACCTAAAACGCCAGCTACGCAGCGTGGACGCCATCTTCCGCCGCACCTTCGAAACAAAATCCACAACCGCCAAGCACTTGTAGGGGCGGGCCTGCGCCTTTCAGTCCCGCCCGCTTTCTTGCCCTGAGCGAAGCCGAAGGGTCGGCCCTCTTGCCTTTCGTCGTTTCCTTCTGAATGATCCACCAAACGATGCGCCCAGCCGCCTTCTACGGTATGCTTCGGCTTCACGCTACCCCGCGCCGGAGGTTCTACGGATGTCCAAATATGACGAAATGGCTCGCGCCGCCGCCACCGCGCAGACCGACTGGAACCAACATCGCGATCGCTGCCTGGGCTACCTGAACTTCCTCGTGAACGGTCTAATGACCTACGCCGAAATTCCCCCGGACCAGGTGACCTTCCTGCGCTGGAATGGCGAGACGGGAGATGACCGCAAATACTCAGAAGCAGCCGAAGACGATCCGTATACGCTGCTGGACGCAATCGCGCTCGACGAGGGCGACGGCTTTTGGCACCTCGGCCTGCGTATTTCGCTGCTACATTCAGGCGCGCTGCTGCCCCGTTGGGTCTCCTTCGTGCTCTGCGCCGCCGAGCAGGATCAAAAGCCCATGGTAAAAATTGGCGTCGATGGCAAACCAATCCAAATCGACCTGAATGATGCGGCCCAATGCAACGCCTTCTACGAAACAATCGTCGAGGGCATAAAACAATGTTTCCGCCCTCCCGCCGCCGATTCCACGTCCCAGAAAACGATGGGTTTCGTAGTCGGCCCATAGCAGTTTGGCCCTTGTAGGGAAGGTGATGCTTTAGCCCACCCGCCTTTCGGCCCTACCGCCTTTCAGCCGGGCCCGTCCTGAGTTTTTTGGATCAAATGTTAGAGCGGAGGGTCTAGTAGCACAGGCACTCTTGCCTGTGTTCGTGTCTCAATCCAAAGATTTGGTAGCCAGTTTCGGCGAGCACTTCGGCGCAGGGTCCCCTCCATTTTGATTCTCGTCGCCGCAATGTTTAGCCGCAACACGGTGAGAATAGACGTCCCATAAACTGCACAAAACAAACGATCGCGTCCATTATCGCGAGACTCACGAGATAGGTACAGCGCAGGCTCCTCGGGTCAGTCCTGCAGCGCAAAAAATCTAGCCCTGTCGGACGAGCGCCGCTACGGGGAGAAAGGCGACGACGGCTGCGGCTTACGGTTGAATTTGTACGAGTTTCGTTTTGTTTTCTGTTTGCGGGGTGGGCGGGGACCAGCGGGAGGTGCGGGCGCGGCGGGATCTTAGGCGATTCATTACGCGGCCGATTTTTACCGAGCTGGTTATGAAGTGATTCACTTTTAACGGGCCGGCCATTTTGATTTTTCTGACCCAGTGCAGGCCTGTGCTTATGGCGCAGCCGCACTGCGAGCAGTCGGGGGTGCCGCCGAAGACGCAGGGTTCGACGCGCGTTTCTAGATCGGCGGAATAATTTGCGGAGAGCTTGGCGAAAACGCAATCGTCGGGATTTGCTGGCGGATTCAGAAATGCTAGGGCCAGGCCTTCGTTAAATAGCAGTGTCTTGTAGCGCTTCGCTAGGGGCGGCAGTTGGGCTGCAAGCGAGATGCGATTTTCGGGCGTCAGCATTTCGGGGCTTTGTTCGCCGATTTGCGGGGTGTAGACGCTTACCCAGATGCGATTTACTTCGGGGCGCTCGCTCCAAAATTTTACGTATTCTTCCAGGTAGCCTTCGCGTTCCATCATGGGGCGCGTGATTACCCAGTGAATGTTGACGTCGCGGCCATCGATATTTGCGAGGATGCGCTCGTAGGTGGCGGGCTTGCGGCGGATGTCGTGATGCTCGGGCAGGCCGTCCACGGAAATTGCAACTCGTGCGCGAGGGAGCTTCATCCATTCCATGGGAATTGGGATTATGCCGCTGGTTACTACCAGGGAAAAAATTCGCATCTCGCTTAGGGCTGGTAGAATTTTGCTTAGCTCGCGATGGCGGACCATTGGCTCGCCGCCTACCAGCGAAACGTGCTTGGGCTTGTGCTTGCGGACCATCTGCAGGACGCCGTTTACTAGTTCGTCGCCACGGCGATCGTTCAGGTCGGTTAGTTTTACGCCGTTGGTTAGATGGGTGTCGTTGTAGGCGTAGCAGCCGGGGCAGGTTAGCGGGCACTCGCGGGTGATTTCGATGGAGAGCATTGGGATGCGGCCTACCAGGATGCTTGCCCAGGACGCTACTAATTCACGGGCGGTTAGGCTGGGGTTCTCGGTGGTGGCGGGCACGTGGTTATGATGCGCGTTTTTGAGGGAGTGGTGCAATCAATTTACATTGAGAGTTAACAGTTGGATTCCGGAGGGGCGGATTACTGGGTTGAAGTGCGGGGCCGAAAAGCGGGAGGGCTTCCTCCAAAATGCTGGCGGACAGGAATGCACCTTACCCTACAAAGACAACGGCGTCACGGGAGATAGGGCCACGTTTGCGGCAGGTCCATCAGCAGGTCGCAGGGGATTAGCATTTGCGGGGGGCTGAAGTCGGCGATGGTTTTTACTTGGCCGGAGTTTAGGGCGGTTACGGCCGCTTTTGCGCGCGTGTCGTCGGGGCGCTCGGCGGCGATTTTTTTGTAAAGTGCGCGGGCTTCTTCGATGCGGCCTAACTCCATGTACGCTTCGGCCTGCGCGAATTCGGCTTGGTATAAATCGGGGCGGGCGACTGCGGCTTTCTGGTAGTGGGCGATGGCGATTTCGGGATGGCCGAGGCCGTCTTCGGCTATGCCTAGTATGAATTCAATGGCGCCGGGGTCGCCGTGGCCGGCGGCTTTGGCGATTTCGTCTTTTGCGGATTGATAATTTCCCGTGCCCAAGTACGCTACCGCTAGATTGTGGTGCGTGCTTGCGCTGCGCGGATTTAGCGCTAGCGCTTTTTGGAATGGCTCGATGGCGGCTTTCGCGTCGTCTGCAAAAAGATGTTCTTGGGAGAGCAGCGCCCAGCCGGGAAAATCCTTGGGATTTTTTTGAACTCGGTTCTCGAGGACCGGAATCAAATCGGCGGTGCCATTGGCGAAGCTGGCGATGAGTTCCGTGCGTTCGGCGCGTAATTTGGGAACGCGGTAATGAGCTACAGCGTATGCGCCGACAAGCAGAACGAGAGCCGTCGCGATGGCCACCAGATCGAGCCGCCATCCCGCTGCGCTTGCTACGCCGACGGGCTGCGGCCTCGTTGCTGAATTCTCCGCGTTACTTGCGGTGCCTGCGGCTCGTGCGTTTAGCTCATCCAGGAGGGCGGGCGGCATCACGGCGCCGATCGCCAGGCCGCCGATTAGGCCGCCCAGGTGCGCGGCGTTATCGATGCCGGATTGCAATCCCCAGATGAGATTGATGCCGATGAAAATCGAGAGGCTCTTCAGGCGTTCCTTGGCAAGTCGCAAATCGATGGGCGCTTTTTTCAAATAGAGATAGGAGACCATGCCTCCCACCGCGCCGAAGATCGCGCCCGATGCGCCGGCGCTTACGCGAGCGGGGCTCCACGCCAAGCTGCCCAGGCTCGCGGTCAGCCCCGACGCGAAATAAAGAAACGTGAAAGCTGTGCGGCCCATGAATCGTTCCGCCAGATCGCCGAGAATCCACAGGCACCACATATTGAGCGCCAGATGGATGAGGCCGACGTGCACGAACATGTTGGTGAGCAGGCGCCACCACTGGCCGGTGAGAGTGAGCGGGCCGAAATCGGCGCCGAAGCGGATCAGGTCCCACTGGGTGGGCTCGATCCAGGAAATTCCAGCGGCTACCATGAGCAGATAGACGGCGACGTTTGCGCCGATTAGCAGCCGCGTGACTATGGGCTTGGGTCCGAAGGCGACTAGATGAGCATAGGACTCGACGCTGGCGCGTTTCTGGCAATCGGTGCAGAGCGGCTCGAAGGTTTGTTCGGGCGAGAGGACGTATTCTTTGCCGCATTTTGGGCAGGTATATTGGGGCACGTCCGAAAGTAACGGTTGGGCGCGGGAATTTCAATGGCAGGCCGTCAGCGCGTGCGTTGCCAGTAGATTCCTGTGGTGTCGATTGTTTGGATTGGCTCGATGATTTGGTTGGCGTCGCGGAAATCGTTTACGGCTTCGCGGCAGCTGGGTAGGCCGTAGTCGTCGATTACTACGTAGCCCCCTGCGTTGAGATTGGGATAGAGATTCTTTAGGGCGTCCATGGTGGATTCGTACATGTCACCATCTATTCGGATCAGCGACCAATTCTGGGCGGTTAGTTTCGGCAGAGTGTCCTTGAACCAGCCTTTTACGAAGCGAACTTGATCGTCGAGGAGGCCGAAGCGGCTGAAGTTCAATTTGACGGTGTCGAGAGGCACGGCTAGAAATGGATTCTCGAAGCTGTAGCCTCCGGCGTCGGCGGGATTTTTGTTGGTGTTGGTGGGTGGGAGACCTTCGAAGGAATCCGCTACCCAAACGGTGCGATCCGAGATTCCGTGGGCTTTAAGGACGGCGCGCAGGAAAATTGCTGCGCCGCCACGCCAGGTTCCTGCTTCAATGATGTCGCCCGGGATGCTTCTGCTCAGAATATCTTCCACGCAGGATTGCAGGTTGTCGAGGCGCTTCATGCCGATCATGGTCAGGGCTTGGGGAGGGAAATCCAGGCCTTGGCGGCGGAGTTCGCGATCGATTTTTACGGGTCGCATGGGGATCATGCCGCGCTTGACCATGCCATCAAATACCAGGCGCTTGATTCGGCCTCTGGGTCTTTCGGCGGGGGAGTAGAGTTCTTGGCCGTAGAGTAGGAAGGTTAGGGCTTTTTTTGTTAGGTCTAGATAGAGGGATGCTGGGTCGGTCATTTGTGGGATCGGTGGCTCCCGGGGGATTGTATCTTACCGCGCGGGATGGCTGGACGAAAAACGGGGGCGATAAGCGGGGCCGACCCTTCGGCTTCGCTCAGGGCAAGAAAGCGGGAGGGTCTGTGTTTCGGCTGGGAACGTCGCGATTTGGGTTGGAAGACCCTCCCCTACTGGACTCTTTGGATGTAACGGGCTTCGGTGGTGTCCACCTTGATTTTGTCGCCGTTGCTTACGAATGGCGGGACGTTTACCACTAAACCCGTTTCTAGTTTGGCTTGCTTCATTACGGCGCTGGCTGTGGCTTTTTGGATGCTTGGCTCGGTATCTACCACTGTTAGATCCACTGTGTCCGGTAGCAGCACGCCTATCGGCTTGTTCTCGTAGAATTCCAACTTTACCGGAAGATTTGGAATCAGATAGTCCGTGGTGTCGCCCAGCAGCTCTTTTTGCAGGGTCATCTGTTCGTAGGTTTGCGAGTTCATGAAGTGGAAGCCTTCGGCGTCGCCGTAGAGAAATTCGTATTCGATTTCATCGAAGACGGCGCGCTCGACAAATTCTTCCGCGCGGAAGCGGTAATCAACGATCGAGCCGCTGCGGAGATTGCGCATTTTGGTTTGCATCTGGCCGCGCTTGTTGCCGGGGGTGCGGTGATCAACGCTGAAAATCGTGTAGAGCTCGCCCTCGTGGCGGATGACCATTCCGGGGCGCAGTTGTGTAGCCTTTACCATGAGTAGCTCCTGAACCTGTTGAAGGGTTGCTGCCGCTTGGAGCGGGCTTTCGCGCGGGGCTGGCTTTGGCCTGACCGCCGGACGAGTCCGCAAGCGCCGAAATCGGGCTGCGCGGAATTAAAGATTATATCGGTTGGTGCGGGAGGCGGTCAAACGGCGGAGTAAATCAATCTCCTTCATGGAATGCGTGGTTGGCCGAAAACTGGGCATCAATTTACGTGTTGCCCGGCCCGGCATAAAGCGCGGGCCCTACGTTCGGAGGCCGCGCTTTGCGCGGTTTTGGCTAATCGGCACCTTGTTGGCTGAGAATTCTTTGATAGCTGGTACGGCTTGCGTATAATTTCCTTCGTCCCGGAAGAGCACGGCCAGTTCTGGCCGCCGGAGGCGGGGGTAGCGGAGCACGATTGATGAAATTCGGACCTTGGCTGGGTGTGTTTGCGCTTTGCGCTGCGTTTTGCCACCCGGCGAATGCGCAGAACAGCTTAGACAACGCCAGCCGAGCGCCTCTCGATCTGAATCCTCCTGGAATGACGCTGCACTTCGCCGATCACTACCATTTGCTCCCGTCGGAAGCCGATTTGAACGCGAACATCGATGCCGGCACGCAACCCGATGCAGATGACTCACGCGCGGGCAAGCCGGACGCCGGCAGGGGCGAGGTGCGTCCGCCGCGGATTCAGGATGTGCCGCCGTGGGAAGTTAGCGGAATGTGCGAGGCTGGGAAGCTCGATCGAAAAGCTTGCCGGTTTCGTTGGTGGCCGGCGTTCCGCGAGCAAACGCAATACCTGTTCATCGAGACGGGCTGGAACCTGGGAACTAACACGCACGTTTGGGAAGCAACCACTCACGGCCACTGGTTTCAGGACTGGATGGATTCCGTGGACGGATTCAAGTTCAGCCGCTGGAACGACGCCAATCCGATCTCAGATGATTACGTGGGCCATCCCATGATGGGCGCAATCACCATGGATATTTTCATTCAGAATTATCCGCGGGGCATGTCCATCGAGGCGCAGAACACCAAGGAATATTGGCACAGCCGGCTTTGGGCGCTTTTGTGGTCCACCGTTTACAGCACGCAATGGAAATTGGGGCCGATCAGCGAAGCTTCGTTCGGGAATACCGGGCGCACCTCGGCCTTCGATAAAAACGCTGGGCATGTCACAAATGGAACCGGTATGGTGGGGCTGGTGGTTACGCCGCTGGGAGGATGGGTTTGGACGCTGGGCGAGGATTTCGTGGATCTGCATTTGCTTCGTTATGCCGATTCGAGGACTACCAATCCACTGTTGCTCTTCGCGATGGGATTTGCCAATCCTTGCCGCAGCTTTGCGAATTTGATGCGTTTTAAGGCGCCGTGGTACCGCGATAGCCGGCCGGTGCGGCCGCGTCGCACTTGGCCGACGATGACGGATACGCAGGCGGCGCCTTGAGCGGGATTTGTACCGCCGGCGTCTCTGCCGGCTCTTTTCGGTTCTGTTGCGGCAGAGGCGCCGGTGGTGCGGGGGAAGGGGCGGCGGCTTCCGTAGTCCGTCCGTGAGCGTTGCGTGTGGCGGGGGTGGCCGGTCGTAAGATGCCGACAGGGACGCCGGCGCTACTTTGCCGACTAAAGTCGTGCTTTGACAAATTGGGAATTCTAGTAAGATTCTTGCGCACTTGGCTGCGATGGGGGTCGCGGCCTTGCCCCAAAAGTTGCCGATTCAGAAGCACTGGTGATGGTGCGCGTTGGCCTGCCGCGCGTGCGTATGCTATAAGTAGCGAGCCAGAGATTTTCTGAGGAACTCGTGCCGTTTATCAATTTTCCCGCGCGGGAAATCAATTGCAAGCTGGTCTATTATGGCCCCGGCCTTGGGGGGAAGACTGCCAATTTGCAGTGGATCTACGAGCATACGGGTGCGAATCAGAAGGGCAAGATGGTGTCGCTGGCGACGGAGACTGACCGGACGCTGTTTTTCGATTTTCTGCCTCTCGATTTGGGGACGGTGCGCGGATTCAAGACTCGCTTTCATCTCTATACCGTGCCCGGACAGGTTTTTTACGAGGCTAGCCGGCGATTGATTTTGAAGAGCGCGGATGGGGTGGTTTTCGTGGCCGATTCGCAGGAAGAGCGGCTCGACGCGAATCTGGAGACTCTCGATAACCTGCGCGAGCATTTGCGCGATCACAATCTGGATTTCGCCACGATTCCTTACGTGCTGCAGCTCAACAAGCGCGATTTGCCGAATATCATGTCGGTGGAAGATTTGAAGAAGCAGTTGCAGGTGAAAGGTGAACCTGTGCTCGAAGCTGTGGCCGTCACGGGACAGGGAGTGTTCGATACCTTGAAGGAAGTTGCGAAGTTGGTTCTCGCCGAATTGAAGAAGAACGCCTAGATCGTTTTCCACTAGATAACTTCTGCGGTCGGTGAAGGTTGACCGCCGTGGTGTGTCTTCGTACCGCCGACGTCCCTGCCGACTCGTTATGCGGCGTGCTCGCGCATGCGCACACACACAACCTGGGCATTGGGTCGATCGTGCGCCGGCCTGCATGTGGAGATTTTGGGTGATCGACGTCGTGAGATGCCGGCGGGGACGCCGGCGCTACTTGAAGCTCTCTAGTGCCGTAGCTTCGTCGTTGAAGCTGGGGATGGTTTGGATTAGTCGCGTCAGCTCGAGAACTTCGAAGACGTGGCCGGTGGCGTGAACGAGCTTGAGGATGCCGCCGTGGCGGCGGATGGTGACGAAGCTGCGCACGATGGTGCTTATGCCGGAGCTATCGATCTGCGAGACGCCGGAGAGATTGACCAGAATTTTGCGATCGCCGGCATCGATAAGCGAGCGCAATTGCGTGCTCAACTCTTCGTTGGCGCGGCCAATGGTGGCGCGTCCTTGCAGATCAAGGACTACAACGTCTCCCGACTTCCGGCTGGAAATCTGCAGCCCCAAGCGCAGCTCCTTCCGCGAACGAATGAGGATATTGCCAATCGCCTATCTGCGGCATTATACGCTTCCGCGGTCGCAAGGCGAGTTTTGTTGCGGCGTGGGTGCCGGAATGGTGCATCGGACCTGCTGGTCCGCAGCCGCGAAAGAAAAAGGGAGGTAAGCGCCGTGGGGCGCCACCTCCCGGGGTGGGGTGTTGCTGGGTGGATCCCTTTCGAAACTGGGTCTCTGTCTCCCGGGGATCCGGCTTCGGCGGAGCAGCCGAAGCAGTAATGAGATGGGAATATCACGGCGAAGAGGCGGAAGTCAACCCGATTGTTGGTTACTAGCGGATGAGCTTGCAAGGAAAACTTAAGTCGCGACGACAGTCCGCCCGTGAGTGTTGCATGAGGTGGGATGGTTGGTCGTAAGAGCCGGCCCTTCGCACGACTCAGCGTAAACAGGGACGCCCTTCGGCTGCGCTCAGGATAAACCGGCCGTACTTTACGGCTGCGGATGGGTGGCGAAATATTGCGTTAGCGAGCTGGTGGCTTCTTGTAGTGCGTTGCGCACGTTGGCCTGCAATGCCAGTACGATCGCGGTGACTGTCTTTTCGCCTACGGGCTCATCGTGCGAGTATGTGGGCAAAGTCCAAACTACTGTACCGCTCTTGGTTTGCAGCAACTCGAGATCGAGGGTGACGCGGGCGGTGATGCCCGGGGAATCCACTTCGTTGAAGGCGGAGAGATGGCCGCGAAGTATATAGTCGCCCTTGCTGCTGCTGGAGATGCGTTGCACCGCACGGAACTGGCCGGTGGCGCGCAGATACTGGACCAGCATGTTTTCGATCATGTCGGTGGGTTGTTCGGCCCAACGATTGTAGCTATCCGAGCCAAGCTCAACTGCTCCATTGCTGTAAACCATGCGGTCATCGCGGAAAAGCAGCGGCGCGGTGATATGTCCGACGACGATGGTGACGGGATAAGGAGTTGGCGACTGCGCCGCGGCGGGAGGCGGCGTGCCCTGGATCGTGAAATATTTCACCGGGCGCGCGGAGCCGCAGTTCGTCAGCAGTACGCAGAGTACGATCACCACCGCGGTGAGCGCGGCGGAGGATGCGGAGACGCGCAGGCGCGATTCCGTGGACCTCATATTCGATGATGCGATCAATTTCATGGCGGCGGTGCCTCGCCTGGCTGACGCGGCTTGGGTTCGGAACTGCGAATCAGAGTGTACGGCCGCGTCTTGATAGTTTCGGTAAATTCTTTCAAGTTCTCGGAAATCTGGCGCATGTTCTCGATGATTTCGTCGAGGTTGGGGCTGTTCACGTTGAGAGTGCGGTCGAGCTGGTCGGTTAGTGATGCGGTGGAAACCAAGGTTTCATGGAGCTTCAGGAGCGATGCGTGAATCTCGGGCTGCTCGTCTTTGAGCATCTTATCCGCGTCGGAAATGGCGTCATCGGTTTTCTTCAGCGTGGCCTTGAAATCATCGAGCAGCGGGTTGATTTTCGCGGTGGCGTCGTCGACGTGCTTGAGCGTGGAGTTCAGCAGCGGGCGATCTTCCTTCAGCATTTCCTTGGCATTGGCCAGGGCCAGGGAGACATTCTCGCGATTCCGATCATTCAGCAGATCGTTCACGCTGGCGATGGTCACTTTCATTTCCTTGGCGCGTTCGTTCAGATTCCCCAGAAGTTCCTGGGCTTTCGGGCCGAGTTCGCCGATAGTCGCTTCGATATCGTCCAGGCTGGTGTAGGCGCCGGTTTTGATGGTCGCGCCGTTTTGCGCGAGAGGAGCGCCCTGACTGCCCGGTTGAATCAGCAGGAAATTTTCGCCCAGCGCGCTGAGGCTCGAAATTTTCACGGTGCTGTCGGTTTTCACCGGGACGCCCGGCTTCACGCGGAAATCAATTTTCATCTGCGCCACGTTGGTAGGGTCAGGCACGACGCTCAAGATGCGGCCGATGGGAGGGCCGCCGGCATAACGCACCTGTCCGCCTTCTTGCAGGCCGCCGGCATTCTTGAAATAGGCGTGGTAAAGGTTCCCACTGCTGTTAAAAAATCCGGAGATGGAAAACATGGCAATCAGCAAGATGGCGATCGCCACAAGTACGAAGATTCCTACGAGTGCCTGTTCCTTCTTGGATTCCATCCCGCTCTCTACCTCGAACTTGAGCCGCTGCTGCGACCTCGAATTCGATCTCTGAAATCCGCTTGGCCCGGCATTTCCGCCGCCACGAAAGGCGGGAGTATAGCACGTCCTTTTACTAGTCTAGCGGCTTCGCGCCGGGCTATCTCCTGGCTGTAGCGTCGTCGCCAATGAGCATCTGGAGATAGCTCAGCTCGTCCTTGAGTTCCGGCTCGGGAATGCGATCGAGGAACTGGCGGACACGCGGTTGTTGGCTCACCTGGATCTCATCTTTCGTACCGTTGGCGACGATCACGCCGCGATCCAGCAGGATCATGCGATCGCCGATCAGAAACGCGCTGGCCAGCTCGTGCGTTACCACCACGCAGGTCATTCCGAAAGCTTTTTTGAGCTTGAGGATTAATTCGTCGATGCCCGCGGCGATGATGGGGTCGAGGCCGGCGGAAGGCTCGTCGAAAAATAAAATTTGCGGGTCCATGGACATGGCGCGAGCCACGGCGGCGCGTTTTTTCATTCCGCCGCTCAGTTGCGCGGGCATGTAATTCTCATAGCCGGCGAGGCCGACCTGATCGAGCTTGAGGCGCACCATGATCTCGATCGTGGAATCATCGAGAGGGCTGTGCTCTTTTAGGGGGAGGGAGACATTCTCGCCGACGGTCATGGAGCCGAAGAGAGCCGAGCCTTGAAACGACATGCCAATGGTCTTGCGCAGGTCGTCGAGTTCTTTGGGAGTGATGGTGGCCATGTTCTTGCCACCCAGCCAAATTTCGCCGCTCGTGGGCCGCTCGAGGCCAACCATGGTGCGCAGCAGCGTGCTTTTGCCGGAACCCGAGCCGCCGAGAATTACCAGAGTTTCGCCGGGAAGCACATCGAAGCTGATGCCGTGCAGAATTTCACGTTCGCCATATGCCACGCGCAGATTGCGGACGGAGATGGCGGAGCCGCGGTCTTGCGTCGGAGCTTCTTGGCTGGGCGTCATGGCTCGATTCTAAAAATGATATCGGGAAAGCTAGGTCGGCGACGTGAAATAAAACAGCGCTGTAAACCCTAAGTCAACCAGGATCACCACGAAAATCGATTTCACCACCGCCGTGGTAGTCGAACGGCCCACTTGCTCGGAGCCCAGGCCGGTCATTAATCCTTCCTGGCAGCCGACCGCGGTAATCACCATGCCAAACATGAACGCTTTGATCAGGCCGGTGATGATGTCTTCTTTGAGCAGGGAATCGAGAGTGGCGCGGAAGTAAGAAGTGATGGTAAAGCCCGCGCCAAGAATTCCGAACACGGCGCCGCCGGCGATGCCCATGAAGTCCGACCACATGGTGAGGCAGGGCATCATGATCAACATAGCCACCAGCTTGGGGGCCACCAGGAAGCTCACCGGATCGAGCGCCATGGTTTCGAGCGCGTCAATTTCCTCGCTCACTTTCATGGTGCCGATTTCCGCGGCGAAGGCTGAGCCTGACCGGCCGATGACGATGATGGCGGTCATCAGCGGGCC
The DNA here is from genome assembly GCA_963831955.1 of uncultured Acidobacteriota bacterium. Lineage (GTDB taxonomy): Bacteria > Acidobacteriota > Terriglobia > Acidiferrales > UBA7541 > Palsa-147. Next base: position 1,420,995 of record CAWHSG010000001.1, read on the forward strand.
CAGCTCGCGAGTGAGTGAAAGCGCGACGGCATTGGGCACGAACTCCATGGCGCCGAAGCGTTTGAGTTCGTGCGCGGATTGCAAGGCCAGAATCACGCCAACGAAGAAGGTGATTAGCGAAATGATGGGAATGGCTTCGACGCCCACGGCCATGGCCTGATGCAGGGCCCGGCGATAGCGCAGGCCCGAACCTTGGCGCGGGCCAGTCACCACGGCAACCGCGGCGCGGAACGTGAGCCGCGCGAGCTGCCCGACGTAGGCGAAATTGTCGATTGCTAGGCGTCCAACGGCGTCTGTGATTGCCATCGCTGTTGAAATTCCCCAGGCCCAATTGCGGCCACTCGCAACATCTAAGGATTCGCCGGCTTGCTCTCGAGCGCCTGCGTTTCGTTATCGTACACTTCGAAAACTTTCAGCAGCCGCGTCAATTCCAGCACTTCGCGCGCTACGCGGCTCAGTCCGTAAAGCGAAAACCGGCTCTTCATATCCCGCGCGGCTTTCAGGCCTTCGATTAGCGAGGCCACTCCGGCGCTATCGATATATTTCACGTTGGTGAGATTCACGATCACGTAGGATATTTTTTGCGTCTTGATTAAATCCAGGAGGGTTTTGCGCAGATCCGGCGAATGATAGAGGGTGATATCCCCGGTGACATCCACGACTGTGACATCACCGGCCTGCCGCGTCGAAATCTGCATGTTGAGGGCCTCCGCCCCGGGGGTCAGGCTGTTTTGCCAGAGTTTTCGCCGTCTTGCAACCAATTTGAGAGGCTGTGTCCTGATATCGGCACGCAGAGCGGCGGAATGAGTGCTGGGAGGGGATTTACGGGCTCTAGCTTCGTTTTTCGATCGGGATGTAGCTGCGCGTCTCGGCACCTAGATAGACCTGGCGCGGGCGCGAAATCTTCTGTTCGGCGTCGAGGAGCATTTCTTCCCATTGCGCGATCCAGCCGGCGGTGCGCGGGATGGCGAAGAGCACCGGGAACATCGTCACCGGGAAACCCATCGATTGATAAATCAGGCCGGTGTAGAAATCCACGTTGGGATAGAGTTTGCGCGAAATGAAGTAATCGTCTTCGAGAGCGATGCGCTCCACTTCCAGCGCGATATCGATCATCGGATTGCGGCCCATCACATCGAACACTTCGTAAGCGATGTGCTTCACGATGCGTGCGCGGGGATCGTAATTTTTATAGACGCGGTGCCCGAAGCCCATCAGCTTCCGCTCGCCTGCTTTCACGCTTTTGATGTACGCCGGGACTTTGTCTTTCGAGCCGATATCGACCAGCATGCGCAGCACCGCTTCGTTAGCGCCGCCGTGCAGCGGGCCATAGAGCGCGGCAGTGGCTGCGGCAGTGGCGGAAAACGGATCCACGTGCGAGCTGCCTACCACGCGCATGGCCGTGGACGAACAATTCTGCTCGTGATCCGCGTGCAGAATGAACAGCACATCGAGCGCGCGCTCGAGCGTGGGATTAGCGCGGTATTTCAGCTCGGTGGTGCGGAAGAGCATGTTCAGAAAATTTGCGGGGTAGCTCAGCTCGTTGTCCGGATAGGCATAGGGCATTCCCAGACTGTGACGGTAAGCGAAGGCCGAGAGCGTAGGCATCTTGCCGATCAGGCGGTAGGTTTGTTTCTTTCGCGAATCGGGATTGAAGATGTCTTTCGCGTCCGGATAGAAAGTGGAAAGCGCGGCGACAGTGGAGATCAACATGCCCATCGGATGCGCGTCGTAATGGAAGCCATCGAGGAATTTCTTGATGCTCTCGTGGATAAACGTGTGATGCGTGACGTTGTAAGTCCAGTCCTCGAGTTGCTGCCGCGTGGGTAGCTCGCCATACATGATCAGATACGCGGTTTCGAGATAAGTGCTGCGCTCGGCGAGTTCTTCAATCGAATAGCCGCGGTATTCGAGGATGCCCTTGTCGCCATCAATAAAAGTGATGCGGCTGGTGCACGAAGCCGTGTTTGTGAACGCCGGATCGTAGCTGATCATCCCGAAATCGCTGTCCTTCACCTTGATCTGGCGAAGGTCCATGGCCCGGATGGTGTCGTTCTTGATCGGAAGCTCGAATTTCTTGCCGGTGCGGTTGTCGGTGACGCTGAGGGTATTGCGCGCCGCCGAAGGAGCTTCCTCCGGGGCGGTTGCCGCTGCTGGCTTGATTGGATTCACGGAGAACCCTCCCGTAATTCTCCCCGGGCACGCCCACCGGGCGAGATGGGAAGTATCAATCTACACTAAATGATGCAAGGAACGGGAGTGCTTTTGCCTGGACAGGGAGGGACTTGCGTTGAACCGGTTATCCCCTGACCCGAAGTGCAGACTGCGCGCTCGCTGCTGACTGCCTGGTGCCCGCTGCAAGAAATTGCGGGGCCTGCGTTCAGAGTGTCGGAAGGGCTTTCTTCTCCCTTCGAACTCTGCACGGAGGATTCCTATGAGACTGGGCAAAAGATTCGATTGGGCGGTAGCGGGTTTGGCGGCGGTGGGCTTGATGAGCGCTCCAGTGGCGCCGGCGCGATTCGATGGCGGGATTGCGGGAGGGAATGGCACTGGCGCCGGCGAAAAACATGGCGGGCCGGACGGCTGGAGACTTGGCGAGCCGGTGCGTTACGAGAATTTGACGGTGTTTCCGGTGCTTTCGAAATCTAACGCCGATACTGGCGAATTTGAGACGCTGGATGAAGGGCTGGCTTCGGGCGATGTGCTAGTGACCGAGCATGGTGCCAGCGATTATCTGCGCCGCTCGCGCGAGGGTGAAGTGCTTCCAGCTCCGCAAGGGGGCGGCGGGGCAGAAGTGAATCGCCTGGTGCTGATCAATCGCGGGAAGAAGCCGGTGATTTTGCTGGCAGGAGAAATTGTTTCCGGAGGGAAGCAGGATCGCATCGTCGGCAAGGATCGCATCGTGCCGGTCGGCGGCGCGCCGTTGCCTCTAGATGTGTTTTGCGTCGAGCAAGGCCGCTGGACCGGCGGGTCGGCGAAATTTGCCGCGGCAAATACCATGGTGCATCCGAGCGTCCGGGAAAAGGCCGCGGTGGATGCGGATCAGACGAAAGTGTGGGCTGCTGTCCGTTCTGGCACCGTTGCCACCGGGAGGAATTCTGCTGCGGGCACTGGAAACGCCGCTGGTGGCAGCGCTGCAGCGGGCGGGAGCTCGACGCAGACAGTTGTGGTGCAAGCTGCGCCCGCGCCGCGCATTTCCGCCGGTGCCGTCAATGGCGTGATTTCGCGCGAGGCGCCCAGCCAGTCCTATCGCAAGATTTATCAGTCGCCGCAGATCGGGCGCGACGTGGACACCTTCGCCGATGAGCTCGAGCGCCGATTTGCCAGCGCTACCGCCGGATTGAAAGATGAATCCGTGATCGGCGTTGTCGTGGCCTACGGCGGCGAAGTCGCCTGGAGCGATGTGTTTGCTTCGAAGGAACTTTTTCGCGCTTACTGGCCGAAGCTTTTGCGCAGTTACATCGTGGAGGCGTTGGCGCGGCCCGGAACGGTGGAAAAGGCTTCGATGGAGGACGGGCGCGCATTCCTGGAAAGGCTGAAGGGACACATTCGCGAAGATTCCGAGCCGGGAGTTTACACTTGGCGCGAAATCGCTGAAGGACACTACGCGCAAATCGAACTGGAAGCCCTGGCGCCCACGACGCTGACGCTGCACTGGATGAAGGTGCTGCGAAATAGTTAGTCGGTACGAAGGACGACCTGTCCTACAAGGCGCGGACTTCGCTTTGATCCGGGCATAGTGCGAGGAGTTCGGCGATCGAGCGATGCAGAACCGGGTGCATCGCTTGCGGCGCAATTTCCGCTAGCGGGACTAGCACGAAGCGGCGCCCGGCCATTTTCGGGTGAGGAATCGTGAGCTTCGGCGTGTTCAGGATCGTGTCGCCTTGGAGAAGAATGTCGAGATCGATTGTCCGCGGTCCGTACTTCGCTTCGCGGCGACGGCCTAACAGCAGCTCGATCTCTAGCAGCGCGCTCATGAATTGCCGCGGCGGCATATCCGTTTCCACTTCGATCGCGCAGTTCAGGAACCACGCCTGCTCCCGGATTTCTACCGGCTCGGTTTCGTAGATTGACGAGCGGCGCAGTACTCTCACGCCCCGCTTTTCAAGCTTCTCCATCGCGCGCGTAAGATTTTTTCCGCGCTCGCCTAGATTTGAACCGAGCGAGAGATAAAATTTATTCATGGCGTGAAGTTGCAGCGCGCTGCATGGCGCGCTGCGATGATACCGTAGCAGTTTGGGGCTGGCGAAGGGCGTTCAGGGGTGACGCGATTGAATTGGGCAGGATGGATTGCCGCGGTGTGCGGCGCGGCTGCTGTGGCCGCGCTCTGGTTGCGCCATATCGCTGCCCTATGGAACGGCCGCACGCTTTCTGCGCTGCGCGCCGCTAGCCGCACGGTGAAAACGCGCCGCGGTGAAATCGAGTATGCGACCACGCCCACTGGCTCGCCCGTTCTGATTTCCCACGGCACACTCGGCGGCTTCGACCAAGGAATGGTGGCAGCTGAATTGCTTTTGACGCCGCAATTCCGTCCGATTGCAGTTTCGCGCCCAGGCTATTTGCGCACAGCGCTTGCCGTGGGCGCTACGCCGGAAGAGCAGGCGGACGCGTTTGCCGCGCTGCTCGATTCGCTGGCTATCGATCGCCTTCCCATCATCGGAATTTCCGGCGGCGGCCCGCCCGCGCTGCAGCTTGCGTTGCGTCATCCGCAACGCTGCACGGCGATCGTGCTAGTTTGCGCGGTCACGCAACGTCTCACGCTTCCGCGGCGCGCCATGTTCGCCGCGCGATTCCCGCGTGTGGCCACTTCGAATACCGCGAACTGGTTCGTGTCGCTGCTATATCGCCGGTTTCCAGCCCCGATCGTGCAGCAGGCTTTCACGCGCTACGAGCGCTCGGACTCCGTGAGCGCTGCCGATCGCCGCGATGCGCTGCGGTTGATGGGCACTTCGGTGCCGGTAAAGCCGCGATTCGAAGGCGTGATGAATGACGCGCGCTATTTATCGACGCTAGCGTCGTATCCGCTCGAGAGCATTACCCAGCCGACGCTCATTATTCACGGCGATTCAGATGAAGTGGTTCCGTTTGCACATGCACAATTTGCCGCCGGCAAAATTCCTGGTGCGCGGCTGATCGCGCAGGAGCATGGCAGCCACTTTGCCTCATTTATACGATCGAAGGACACGCGCGCCGCAATTCAGGAATTTCTGAATCGCCAAAAAGGATAAGAGTTGGTGCGGGCGATGTTTGGTACCGCCGGCGTCCCTGCCGGCTCTTACGACCGCGATTCTCGCCACACGCAACTCTCATCGGCGGACTACACAAATCCGATACAGCGATGCATCAAACGCCGCGCGCCGCCCGCTATTGCGGCCTTTCGCTACTTTTGTGGTCGGAAGAGCCGGCAGGGACGCCAGCGGTACGAAAGTCTAAAACATTGCGGCTTGGCGGCGGGGTTCGTCTATTCCGAAGTATTTGTAGGCTAGGGCTGTGGCCACTCGGCCGCGCTGCGTGCGATCGAGCAGCCCAAGCTGCATCAGGTAGGGCTCATAAATTTCTTCGATAGCATCTTCTTCCTCGCTCAGCGAGGCTGCGATTGTATTTAGGCCTACTGGGCCGCCGGAATATTTATTGATGATGGTGAGCAGCAAGTTGCGGTCCACTTCATCCAGTCCCTGGTCATCGATGCCCAGCATCGCCAGCGCTTCCTTGGCCACTTCGCGATTGATATGTCCGGCGGCGCGCACTTCGGCGAAATCGCGGACGCGGCGCAACAGGCGATTTGCTATGCGCGGCGTCCCGCGGCTGCGCCGCGCGATTTCTTCCGCACCGGCATCGTCAGTTTGAATTCCCAAAATTTTAGCCGAGCGCTTCACGATCAGGAATAAATCTTCGGGCGTGTAAAAATCGAGGCGTTGGACGATTCCGAAACGCGAGCGCAGCGGGGCCATCAGCAGGCCGGCGCGCGTCGTTGCGCCCACTAGCGTGAAGCGATTCAGCTCATAGGGATGAATGCGCGCGCCAGGGCCCTGGCCAATTACCAGATCGATTCGAAAATCCTCCATCGCGGGATAGAGGATTTCTTCGAGCGAAGGCTGCAGGCGGTGAATTTCGTCGAGAAAAAAGAAATCGCCTTTGTCGAGCGAGGTGAGCACGGCGGTGAGATCGCCTTTTTTTTCCAGCAGCGGGCCGGAGCTCACTTTGATCGCCACGCCCATTTCATTGGCGAGAATTTGTGCCAGAGTGGTTTTGCCCAGGCCGGGCGGGCCGTAGAGCAGCACGTGATCGAGTGCTTCCTTGCGGCTGCGCGCCGCTTCCACGGCGATCGAGAGATTTTCCTTCACGCGCGTCTGGCCGATGTAATCATCGAGGCGCTTCGGGCGCACGCTGGCTTCCAGGCGCGCGTCTTCCTCGAAGGCGCGTCCCGATACCAGCCGATGGCGAGTGTCGCTCAGTTCCATTTGCCGTTTACTTTACCTCGAAATCGCCGAGATGCGCGTCCCGCTCGGTAAGTTCTTCGCAGCCGCTATCGACTCACTCCGAATTTCCCGCGTGCGCGCCTCTTTGCATCTTGCCGCCGCCGAGCTGCTGCAGAGCCGCTCGAAGTAGAGCGTTGAAATCATTTTCAGCCGCGCCACTTTTGCGGATCTGCTCTAGCGTTCGCTCCACCGAGCGCGCTTCGTAGCCCAGATTGAGCAGTGCCGAAGCCACGTCCGATTCAAGCGGCGAGCGCGCTGCGAGCTTTCCGGCTTCCGGTGGTTCGAGCGCGGCAGCTTTGTCGCGCAACTCGACCACGATTCGTTCCGCGGTCTTTCGCCCGATGCCGGGAATCCGTTCGAGCAAGGCCAGGTCGCTGTTGCGAATTGCCGGCAGTAGCTCGCCGATTCTCATTCCCGATAGAATTTTGAGCGCGAGCGACGGGCCCACTCCGCTGACGGTGAGCAGCATCTCGAAAATCTGTTTTTCGCGCGCGGTCAGAAATCCGTAGAGCGTGAACTGATCTTCGCGTACGTGCGTGTGGATCAGAAGCGTCACGTCGGAATTCAGGGGCGCGAGCACGGAAAAAGTCGAGAGCGGAATCTGCACCAGGTAGCCGACGCCCGCGACATCCAGCATCACCTGGTTCGGGCGCCGCTCGGTTAGTTTTCCGCGAAGCTGTCCAATCATCTCGCAGCGATTATTGAATAGCGATGCGGAGGTGTCAACGCGCCGCGTTAAAGCGGGAATGGAGATGCTTTGTCAGGGCATGACTTTGGTCGTGCCGCAAGTGACGGCAAATCAGGATGGCTTTAGCCGGTGAGGCTTTGTTTTTCGGCCAATGTTCTCAAATTGGAACACTGCCCGTTCTCGGTGCAATCGTTTTCACGCAACTTTCACGAAACATTTCTGACCTCGTTCGCGTATTTCTCTGTGACGCGCCATTCTGCAGACCGGGCGATTTCTCGATTGTCCGCTTGCGGAACGGGTGTGTCCGGATTCGCAAAATGCTTACGCATGAATTAATAAAAATCTTTCGGCAAGAAAACATCCGTTGCTTTCCTGCCGTCGGACCAATCGTCTAACAGGGTGACTGGGGCTAAACCAAAGGAGAAATAAGATGTCACAACGACGCATTGCGCAGTTCGCCGCGGTGGCAGTAATCGTGGCGATGCTCCTTCCAGTCCTTGCGGTACCTGCAGGGGCCAAGGATCTAAAGGCAACTCTTAAAGCCCAGATCTCCGTGGTTAACGCGGTGACGCTCGGCGGAAAACAGTTGAAGGCCGGCAGCTATACGTTTATTGCCGACGAATCGAAAGTCCAAGTTTTGTCCGACGGCGGCAAACTTGTTGCGGAAGTTCCCGTCCAGTGGCAAGACGCGAAACAGAAATTCGATTCCAGCGCGCTGGTAATTGAAGGCAGCGTGGTAAAGGAAATTCGTTTCAGCGGAAAGTCCCGTACAGCGATCGTCCAGGAGTAATCCGAAGCACCCACGGGACGACAGCGAGCGGCGCATCCCACGCCGCTCGCTGTATTTTTCTACGCTGTCAGGAATTGAATCGCGTTAGCGCGGCGGGTCGTTTAATTCGATCGCGTCGATGATGCCGACGACGGCGGAGTCGATCGGAGAATTCGGGCGGCCGACTGCAGTCATGGCCGAATAGCCTTCGGTCGAGAGCAGAACGCGATCGCCTGCACCAGCGTCCACAGCATCCAGCGCGAGCACCGCTTCGCCGCGATCCGAGCCATCCAGATTCAGCGGCTGCACCACGAGAATTTTGCGTCCGACGTGCGACGCCGCTTTTTGCGTCGCCACCACGTCGCCGATTACCCGCGCGATCAGCATCAGCCCTGCTCTTTCGCGGCGTTCGCCGTGTCCGCGATGTTCACTTCATCCACGATTCCCACAATCGTCGCCTCCGTCGGAACTTCGACCGGTAGAAACGGAAAGCTGGCCTCACGCCCGCGGCACCAATAAACCGTTTCGCCCACTCCCGCGCCAACAGAATCCAGCGCGACTAAGGCGCGGCCCGTGGCCCGTCCATCGCGCCCAATCGGCTGCACAACAAGCAATTTAATTCCGTTCAGCGAGGGATCTTTGGCTGAAGAAACGACAGTACCGATAACACGCCCGAGAATCATGAATCAATCCACTCGCGGTTCGCGGCGCTGTGGCTGGATGGGACGTCTCTCCGCCTTCGCCCGTTCATTGCTTACCCTGGACGCGTTGCAGTTCGCGAAGTAATTCGTCGCGGCCTTTTTTCGCCTCTTCGATTTTGCGTACTTTGTCGGTGAGATAACGTGTGCCTTTGATCCGGGTATTCTGTAAGGAGTCGGCCCAACCACGTAATTGGCGAGACACACCTTCAGCAAGAGATTTCAAATTTGAAATTTCAAATTTGAAATCTCCGAATGCTGGTAGCCTTTCGAGCAGGCACAGCATGGAGCGAACTTCACCGGCTGAACCTCTGGCGATGTACAGGAAAGTGAGTAATTCCTGCGTCGTGCCACGTTCAAATCCTTCGGCAATATTATTCGAGACCGAAACCGCTGCGCGTTCCAATTGATCTCGCAGGCTTCGCTGCTTCAGGAATGCACGCTCACTTGTAAGCTTGTACGTGCCTACGGCCAGCCCGATCGCCGCGCACCACGCGGGCGGTTGTTCGAATCGATCGTATCTCATTTATTTTTTCGAAGCGGCCAGCTCGCCTTCGTGCGCTTCATCGAGCTTTACCGTGTCGACGATTCCGATGATCGCTGCGTCCACGGGGCGCTCTTTGCACTCCGCCGCCATGCGGGCTGAGCTGCCCGACACCACCAGCACCGTTTCGCGATATCCCGCGCCTACCGCGTCCACCGCGATCAAGTATCCCGGCTCATCTTGGCCTTCGGGCGAAATCGGTTTCACGATCAGCAGCGTTTTTCCTTCCAGGCGAGGATCTTTGCGAGTGGAAACTACAGTGCCGACTATGCGGGCCAGAATCATCTTGTGTGAGGAATTGCCTTTACTGCTAAACGAAGAAACTTCGCCGCCGCAGTGCGTTCCGTTCGAGCGACATCACTCGCGGCGCAGCTAGTGCAGCTACTTCGCTGCCGCCATTGCGCTCTTGCCGATCGGCAGCGCATCTTCGAGCGACTGGTGCGGCCGCGGAATCACGTGCACGGCGATCAACTCGCCCACGCGCCGCGCTGCTGCCGCACCGGCATCCGTCGCGGCTTTCACCGCCGCCACATCGCCGCGCACCATCGCCGTCACGTAGCCCGAGCCGATCTTTTCCCATCCTACCAGCGTGACTTTCGCCGCCTTCACCATCGCGTCGGACGCTTCGATCATGGCAATGAGGCCGCGTGTCTCGATCATTCCGAGTGCTTCACCCATTCTTCATCCTCCGCAGAGACGCCTCGAAAAATTCATCGCCGGGTCCGGTCTTTGCGCACCGCGTCTTCCACCAGCGCTTCGAGTTCGCGCCGGCTCAGCGTGATGCGATCGGTCACGGCCGCCTCGTCTGCCTCTGCGGTTACGGGGCGGCTGGCGCCGGCCGGCGCGCCTTGAATGCCATAACGCGCCCGCGCCGCGAGCAATTTTTCCACATCTTCGCTGGAAAGCAAGACTTGTTTGCCAAGCAGTACGGTCACAAGCGAAACGCGCGCGAAGTGTTCCGCAGTTTCCATGCGGAAAAATGCGGTGAGTAAATCCTGCCCGTAAGTGACCACGCCGTGATTCGCCAGCAGAATCGCATCGTAGCGCTGAATCAACGGTTCGATAGCATCGGTAAGCTCGGCGGTGCCGGGTGTTCCGTAACGCGCTACGGGAATCGACCCAAGCGCAATCACACATTCGCTAAGCAGCGCGCGATCAAGCGCTACGCCCGCCGCCGCATAGCCAGTCGCGACCGGCGGGTGCGCATGGCACACGGCGGACACATCCGGGCGCCGCCGGTAAATCAGCAAGTGCATCGGCAATTCCGAAGATGGATTTCGCCGCCCGCTGAGTTTTTTCCCGTCGAGATCGGTGATGACCAGATCGTCAGGCGTCATCATCCCTTTGCTGATGCTGGTGGGCGAAGTAAGAATGTGACGCGAATCGAGGCGTACAGAAATATTGCCGTCGGTGGAAGGCACGTAGCCGCGCTCCCGCATCCAGCGGCCCGCCAAGCAAACGTCGGCGCGGTGCTCGTCCTCAGTCTTTACAGCGCCGGGAGTGAGAGATTCAGATTGCATAACGCGCAGATTCCATCGATCCCCGATTGCAGCCCCAAGCAAGTGGAGCGCCATGATACACCAGCACAATCAAGTCTAGTAGCCAGGGAAAATAACTGAGGATCGAGCCGGCAGTAATCGCCCCGTCTGAATGCGGCAAAAGAGCCGGCAGGGACGCCGGCGGTACAAAATCGGCGGCTAGGCGTACAGCCCGCGGAGTTTTAGCGCGAAGGCTACCCTGTCGATGGCCACCATGTAGGCGGCGATACGATTGTTTACGCCGTGAGATTCGGCGTAGCGCACGATTTCATCGAAGCTGCGCTCCATCACGTCCTTCAGCCTCTCGTTTACTTCGCTTTCGCGCCAGAAGAATCCCTGGCGATCCTGCACCCATTCGAAATAGCTCACCGTCACACCGCCGGCATTCGCGAGAATGTCCGGCAGCACGAACACGTCTTTTTGGCGCAACATTTCATCTGCGGGCGGAGTGGTCGGTCCGTTCGCGCCTTCGCAGAGGATGCGAGTTTGTACGCGATGCGCATTGACGCTGGTGATTTGATTTTCGATTGCCGCGGGAATCAAAATCTCGCATGGTTGAAATAGCAAATCCTGCCCGCTCATGTGCGCGCCGCCGCCGGGAAATTCGGGTAGAGGCTTGCGCTTCACGTGAACCCAATCGATCAGTGCGGGAATGTCGAACCCATGCTCGTTAAAAAGCGCGCCATGAATATCGGAGACGCCGGTAATTTTATATCCCGCCTCAGCTAGCAGCATGGCCGCCATGGAGCCGACGTTGCCGAATCCCTGAATCACCACGCGGCAACCCTCGCGCTTCATGTGCAATTTCTCGATGGCTTTGTCGCACACGAAATGAACGCCGCGCCCGGTCGCTTCCTTGCGTCCGCGCGATCCGCCCAGGTCGAGCGGCTTGCCCGTCACCACCGCGGTAACCGTATGCCGCATGTGCATCGAGTACGTGTCCATCACCCAGGCCATTACTTTTTCGTTGGTTCCCAAATCCGGCGCGGGCACATCGCGCTCCGGCCCGATCCAATCCGACAGCTCCGCGGTGTAACGCCGCGTCATGCGCTCGAGTTCTTTCTGCGACATTTTATTTGGATCGCAAATGATTCCGCCTTTCGCGCCGCCAAACGGAATATTCACCACCGCGCATTTCCAGGTCATCCACGAAGCCAGCGCCCGCACTTCATCGAGCGAAACGTCCGGCGCATAACGGATTCCGCCCTTGCCCGGGCCGCGCACCAAAGAATGTTGCACGCGGTAGCCGGTGAACACCTGCAAGCGTCCGTTATCCATCGTCACGGGAATGTAAATGGTGATTTCCTTATTGGGATACTTCAGAAAATTATAGAGATCTTCCTCCAGCCCCAGCTTGGCCGCCGCCGCTTCGAAGCGCGCTTCCGCGCATTCGTAAACGTTAAGTTCATTCTTGACGAGAGTGGGCATGAAAGCCTCCAAGAAGGGATCTTAAGGAATGAGTCTCCGGTTCGCGATTCGACAGCGCGCGACAGTATACGAGCGCCCGAATTTCGGCGCAAGGAACGCGTGCCCGTTCAGTGACCCCGAGGAAATGTTCGCGCTGCGGATTGCTTACCTGCCGCGCGAGCGCTTCACAAATTCATCAAGAATCAACCGCGTCAGGCGATTCTGATCGTGCCGCACGATGCTGCCTTCCTGCAGCAAATCCCCATAAACGCAGCCCAATCCCATCTGGTGCAATTCTTGAAGCGCGCCGCGCACCGGCTCCGCGCCCTTCAGCGCATAGCGCCGGCGCAGCCGCGCCGGAATCGGGGTGCGATTCACCACCGCCCAATCGAAAAGTCCCGGGCGCGTATGGTCGTAAATCGCCTGCACATGATCGGCCACCGAAAAGCGATCGGTCTCGCCCGGCTGCGTCATCAAATTCGCGATGTAAACGCGCGTAGCTTTCGAGTGCGCCAGCACTTCCGTAACTTGCTTCAGCAACAGGTTCGGAATCAAGCTGGTGTATAGCGAGCCCGGCCCCACCAAAATCAAATTCGCCTCGCGCAACGCCTGCAGCACTTCCGGCAAAGGCCGCGCATTCGGAGGAACCAGCCGGATGCGATGGATCGCGCGCGTCGAGCGCGAGATTTTCGTTTCGCCGCGCACCACTTTGCCGTCTTCCAGTTCCGCTTCGAGCGTAACGTTTTGCGCCGTCGAAGGAAAAATGCGGCCGCGAATCGCCAGCACTTGGCCCGACAGGCGCACCGCTTCCGGAAAATCTCCAGTGACGTGAGTAAGCGCGGTAAGAAAAATGTTGCCAAAGCTGTGCCCGCCAAGCCCTTTCGCGCCGCTGAAGCGGTATTGAAAAAGTCGGCTGAGCAGCGCTTCATCCTTCGAAAGCGCCACCATGCAGTTGCGAATATCGCCAGGAGGCAGCACGCGCTGCTCGCGCCGCAGACGTCCGCTGCTCCCGCCATCATCGGTGACGGTGACGATGGCCGCGAGATCCGAAATCGGCAAGCGCCGCCGCTCCGCCCGCCTTCGCGCCACATATTCTTTCAGTCCGCGCAGCAGCGTGGACAGACCTGTGCCTCCGCCGAGGGCAACTACTCGCACGGCCCGCGCGCGATTCTGACGGTGATTTTTCACGGTGAAGAACTACCCTGCGGAACCCTCACGCTCGGGATAAAGCAGCTCGGTAAATCGGGGATCTTCTTGGAGAAATGCAAAATCTTCGTCGTTGCGTGCGTGGTAGCGATTTTCCGGGCGGAGTTGAATCGCAAATTTCAGACGCTCCATCGCGGATTCCGCTTCGCCGGTGAGGCAATCGAGCGCGGCCATGGCATAAACGATGTGGTCGGCCTTGGGCGCAACTTTCAGCGCGCGGTCTAAGTGTTCTCGCGCATCGTCCCAGCGGCCTAGATTCATCATCGCCACGCCCTGGGTATAGTGGTCCTCGGCGGACTTCGGCGAGGGAGGCGGCACACGGCTAAGACGCTGCTCGACGCCCCGTAGGTGTACCCGCGCGCGATCAGCCAGCTCGGTACTAGGCCCAGCAAGCACTTTTTCGAGGGATTGCTTGGCCTTGGCGAACTTCTGTTCTTGCACCAACTTAAGCCCTTCTTCATATAGCTTAAGTTGCAGCAAAGTGGCCGGATCCGGAGCATGTACCGCCGCCGAACGAGCCCGCGCGGACTTCTGCAAAGCCTTTTCTTTCAATGCTTTGGAGCCGCTACGCGAGGCGCTTCGGGATCGTGAGGACGACTTTCGAGCGGATTTTCCACGTGCTGCCATCTCAACTCAAGATAACAGGATTCTAAATCTCCGTCAATCCGCCTGTTACGAGGCAGAAATTCGGCGTTTTGGGGGGTTGCGCGGAGCTGCTTCGGGTCAGTTTTTCTGCCCTTCGGCCATTACTTTTTCGATCTCTACGGGGTCGCGCGGCAGGCGCTTGGTCAGCAGATCGTAGCCGTCTTTTGTCACTAGTACATCATCCTCAATACGCACGCCGAGATTTTCTTCGGGAATGTAAATTCCCGGCTCGATGGTGATCACCATTCCCGCTTCAAGCGGGCGAGTCACGCTGCCGGGATCGTGGACATCGAGACCAAGATGGTGGCTCAATCCGTGGATGTAATATTTCCCAAGCGAGTCGCCGTGCAGATCTTTTCCGTGCGTGTTGATGTACTCCCGCGCGATTGCGTTCAAATCGGTCGCGCCGCCGTGAATTGCCGCGCCGGGTTTCAACGCGGCCATCGCGGCATTTTGCGCGCCCAGAACGATCTCGTAAATTTCCCGCTGCCGTGCGGAATATTTTCCATTCGCGGGAAGCGTGCGGGTAATATCGGCCGCGTAGCCTCCATATTCTCCGCCGACGTCAAGCACCACGATGTCGCCGTCTTGGATCTGGCGGTCGAGCGCGCTGTAATGCAGCACGGTAGAGTCAAAGCCGGTACCGACGATCGGCGCGTACGCTTCGCGCGAGCATCCTTCGAATTCGTGAATCTCCTTCATGCGCGCGCCTACTTGATATTCGAATAGGCCCGGCTTCATGCGCTTCATCGCATCAAGATGCGCGTCAATCGATGCATCGATAGCCTTTTGCATCAGCGCCAATTCGCCCGCCGATTTCACCTGGCGCATGGCGCTGATCGCTCCAGTAATGTCACGCACATTGGCCGAAGGAACGGCGCGCTTCAACCATTCGCTCCAAATTTGCAAGTGCGGATAGCCTTCCTCCTGCTGGCCGGGCAGCAGCGTGTAGAAATTGGAATAAATTGTGGCCAGTTCTTCGAGCTTCCCGCGCAAATTGGCGAAGGCTTCGACGTCGGCGAATCCGGTTTTCTCGCGAATGCCGGGATCGTCCGGGCCCATTTTCGGCCCTTCCCATTTTTCCTGCGCATAATCGCGCGTCGGCAAATAAAGAATTTCGCGCGGGCCATCGAGTTTCTTGCCGGCGGGTGGATCGGGAATCAGCAGCACGGCACCGCCAGGTTCGTCGTCGCCGCTAAGGTAATAAAAATTCTTCTCCTGGAAAAACAGCGCGAATTCGGAGAGGTCTTCGTGGCCGGTATAGCCGAACACGACCACTGGGCCGTCCACGTGCGCAACGAGCTTCGCGCGCCGCGCGGCATATTCCTCATTTGCCTGCCGGAACCGGGCGGTGGCTATTCCTGCGCTCAGCAGCGCCATGACTGCGGCGATCATTCCGACGGCCCATCGCTTGCGCCTGCGCACCTGCTGAGTTTTTGTGACCTTCATCGATCCTCCTGGCACCGACCGCTCTCTTGAGGGGCACACCGCTCTGCGTAAATGTCAAAGTCTAATGGAATTTGACGAGTGAAACCAGAATTAGACGTGCCCGATTGATCCGAAATTTTTCGGAATTATTGCGCGCCGTTACCGGCTGGGAACTTCAAATCGAATCCGGTTAGACGTGACCGTGCCCTGCCAGAAGGGCATCGCCGATAATCCCTTCATGTCCAGATTGGCGTCGTCATAGCTAATGCCTTTGCCTGTGAGCTGAGCTTCGATCGAATAAGCCCCGCGCTCGAGCTTGATTTCGAATTCTTCAGTCACCGGCGCCCAGTAATTCCTCAAGTTCACGGGAATCGAAAATCGCGCCCCGATCGGAATGGGCAACACGAACGCATCCACTCGGCCGGCGACACCGGCAGGCCCGCGCAGTTCAAGCCGCCGCGATTTTCCATGCGCATCGCTCAGCGTCAAAACAATCGCACTGGGGTACTGCGATTTCCCATTGGCAAGCATCGATCCTAAATTCAGAAGGATGTCTTTCTCGCCGGCATTGCGCAGCTCGACAGTAAACCTCGGCGTTCTGGATTGAGCTCCTTTCGTGCGATCCAGATGCATCGCCATTTGTAATCCGTTGACCGCCGCGCCCCATTCTGGCGCTCTCGGCTGCTGCGCGGCTGATGAGGCGCCAAGCAACAAAAGGTTTGCGATAAACACGCCACCGAGCGCTATGGGAATTTTCGTTATCGCCAGCCTCACGGGAAGACCTCTTGGCGCAATGGGCGGGTGGAATTTGGGAACGTGAACAGCGCCAGCACAATATTTTGACGCCGCAGCACGATCCGAGGCGCCCAATAGCACAAATCAAGAGGGCCGCTGAATGTGCGCTACAGCGCTGGGCGCTTAAACGCCCGCAGATTCTAAAATCCGGGCGCGCCCGTTGATGCCGGACGGACTTCTCCGGCCTCCACTCCAAACCGCAGCTTCTCGAAATAAACCTGCGCGAGCGACATGAACCCTGTGTAGAGGTATCCCCAGACGAACAGGAGCAGGAAAGGGATCGTGGCGTAATTTTCATTCTGAATCGCGTAGAACACCGCCGCCGCGAAATAAATTCCCAGAAAAACTTCGGCAAACGGCATCCATCCCGCGCTCTTGCGATAATTCTTCCGCAGCCAAGTACCCTTGCGCTGCGCTTCGATCTTGTATTTCGGCGTACGCACAAATTCCGTCTTAATCCCGAAAATCGCCTCGAGCACCCCGACCGCATTGCGAATCGAAAGCCCAATTCCAACGGCCATCACAAAAGGCAAATAAGGAATCGCGCGCTTCCACGTTTTCGGATACAACACGCGTTGCGCCGCCAGATAGAAGCTCGAAATCGAGCACGTAGAAGCTATGAACAGCGGCAGATCGATCACCAATACCTGAAACCAACCCTGATAAAAACGCACAATCATCGCCGGCAGCAAAATAATCGAAAGAAAAACCATCAAGGGATAGCTGATATTTGCGGTGAGATGAAAAACCGCCTCAGATTTCACATAAGACGGCTCATTCGATCGCAGCACGCGCGGCAAAATCTTGATCGCCGTTTGCATCAAGCCCTTGGCCCAGCGCGCCTGTTGCGATTTAAAGCCGTTCATCTCGACGGGCAGTTCCGAAGGACACTCGATTTCCGGCAAATACAAAAATTGCCAGCCGCGTAGCTGCGCGCGATAAGAAAGATCGGTGTCTTCCGTGAGCGTGTCGTGCTCCCAGCCGCCGGCATCCTCGATCGCCGCGCGCCGCCAGACTCCCGCGGTGCCGTTGAAATTGAAAAAATTCCCGCGCCGGTAACGCGAAGTGTGCTCGATCACGAAATGCCCGTCGAGCAGAATCGCCTCGATTTCGGTCAGCGCCGAATAATGGCGGTTGATGTAACTCCAGCGCGTCTGCACCATGCCAAGTTTCGGCTCGGCAAAATACGGCACCGTGCGCCGCAGAAAATCCGCGGGCGGCAGAAAATCCGCATCGAAAATCGCGATCAATTCGCCGGTAGCGGACTGCATTCCTTCTTGGAGCGCGCCCGCCTTGTAGCCTTCGCGATTCGTGCGGTGCAAATAGGTAATCGGCAACCCAAGTTGCTGATGCCGCTCGACGCAATTCCGCGCTACTTCCTGCGTTTCATCGGTGGAATCGTCGAGCACCTGAATTTCGAAGCGGTCGCGCGGGTAATCAAATTGCGCGATGCAATCGACCAACCGCTCGATCACATAGCGCTCATTGAAGATGGGAAGCTGTATGGTAACCTTTGGCCATTCGGTGACGGCAGGCGGCGGGCCGGGCAGGTGATCGCGATATTTATAGAAATTGTAAACCAGGGTATAGCGATGAATTCCGTACGCCGCGAGCACCACCAGCACCGCAAAATACGGCAGCATCACCGCCAGATCGAACGAGTTCACTTGATACTGCCCGACGAACGTGCGATCGGTAAGCCGGTGCCAATAGTTGGCGAAAGTCGAGCCGGGACTAAACGCCACCGCCAGCAAGTTAAGTTGCCAATTCAATTCTCTGCCGTCTCCTGATGCAATCGCTGCGAACTTTTTTCAGCCGCTCGCCGCATGCGCAGACCGCAATTCTTCTCGCCGGCTTCGTGGCGCTCGAGGCCATGCTCGCCTGGCTCCATCACCTGCGCAATCTGGAATTTTTCGTGGTGGAGACCATCGCCGTAGGCCTGCTCGGCGGCGTCGTTTATCTCCTCGTAATCTTCGGCCTAGAGCATACACCGGAATCGCGCAATTCCGTCTGGCTGCTGCTGGCCGCCGGGGTCATTTTCCGCATCACGCTCTGGCCGCTCGTCCCCACGCTTTCCAACGATCTTTACCGCTATCGCTGGGACGGAAGAGCGCAACTGCACGGCCTGAATCCTTATTTGGTACAGCCTGACGATCCCTCCCTCGCACCGCTATGGAACACCGGCGATCCCTACGAATCGCGCATGCCTGCCACCGACATGCCCACGATTTATCCGCCGCTTGCCGAACAGGTTTTCAAATACACCGCGCGCTATCTGCCTGGCACCGTCGCGTTCAAGCTGCCGATGGAATTGTGCGACATCCTTGTGATGATTTTCTTGGCAGTTTGGCTCCGCGCCGAAGGCGGTCGCGCCTATCAGCTCGCGATCTACGCCTGGAATCCGCTAGTGATAGTGGAGTTCGCCGGAAGCGGGCATAGCGATGCGCTAGCGTTGGCCGCGCTAGTAGGCGCATTCGTGATCATAAAATCGCGGCGAACGCTTTCGACGCTCTTGCTCGCCGCCGCCACGCTGCTGAAATCGTTCCCCATTCTACTTTTTCCATTGTGGCTGCGCCGCAATGGCTGGCCGCGCTCCGCGCGCGCCTGGCTCGAAGGCGCGGCCGCCGCAGCATTTGCGTTAATTTGCGCGTGGCCGTATCGCGCCGCCCTGAATCAGATTCCAATTAACATGGCGACATTCGAAAGAAATTGGCAGGACAACAACGCGAGTTTGTACACGCTACTAAAAATTTTCAGCGATTCGCATGAATTCGCGGCCGGCATCGGCGTGGGCGTGACGGTAGGTCTGGGAATTTGGACGGCGATACGCAAAATCGAGCCAACGCGCGCAGCGTTTCTGATCCTAGGCTCAATCCTGATTTTTTCCCCAAACGCCTACCCGTGGTATTTCACCTGGGTAATCCCATTCCTGTGCTTCAATTTCAATCCTGCCTGGTTGCTGCTAACAATCCTGCAGTTTCTCTCCTACAAAGTGCTAATCGAATATCAAGACTACGGCATTTTCAATTTCGATCCGCGCTATCTAGCCCTAACTTACATCCCGTTCTACGCCGTCCTTCTGTGGCAGGTCGTACGCAGAAAGCCCGCGGCCTCTTCACAGCCTGAATTGTCCTGACTCGGTAGGCGGAACGCGTCTCGTATTCAGGGTCTCTGCCGCGCTAAAGGCTTAGGGCAGCTCCCGAGCTTTTCAGCCGGCGATTTTCTTAAGTCCAAGCGAGAGTGCGATCGCCACCCCCGCAATGACTGCACCGGCGATGTAGCGGCGGCGTGGCGTTAACGGTTTTAGTAAAAAGTAGACCGGCACTGGCGAGGATGACAGGGCCCCTAGGGCCCAGAACAAAAAAACGACTCGAGGAATCTCGTCTCGAAGAATGGCATGATTCCAAATATTGTCTCCAATGACCGACAAAGCAAGAGAAGCAACGCCTAGTTGCCAGGCGACGAGCTTAAAGCGGCCCGCGCCAAATATGAACAGGGGCACGACCACCGCACAACAAACGATATAAAGGAAGCCACCAACACCGAATGCCAATCCCATTGCATAACCGGCCATTAGAAATGCCGGCCCAATAGCAGCCTCCGCGGCCAAACTGATCCACAGTAGCGCACGATCGCTCGGCGGCCGGATGTTCACTTTACGAGCATGATACTACGCGGAGCATCCAGCAAGATCACAGGTGAGACGGAGTTCCAATTCCTATAGACCGCCGTCTCCAGAGATCCGTTCTCAAGTCTCTTAGGAACATTGCGGATGTATAGGGCAAAATCTCTGGGATGTTCTCCTCCCTCCCATCAAGCATTCACCGGCCCTGGCCGCTTCCATCAGCGCCATGGGTGATGCGCCAGAAATGGCACGATCTGATTTTCATGCATTGGCGCATTCCGCCGGCGACGCTTCGCCCGCTAATCCCGCCGCGGCTCGAACTCGATGAAATTGAGGGCAGCGCGTGGCTCGGCATCGTCCCGTTTCGAATGACGGGCGTACGCTTGCGCGGCACGCCCGGAATTCCGGGCCTTTCGGCGTTTCCGGAATTAAATGTCCGTACCTACGTAGCCGCAGGCGGCAAGCCCGGCGTCTGGTTTTTCAGCCTGGATGCGGCAAGTGCCATCGCCGTAGCGGCGGCGCGCGCGTGGTTTCACCTGCCATATTTTCGCGCGCGCATGTCGCTCGAAGCCGTCGGAGACGAAATCCGCTACCGCAGCCATCGCATGCATCGCGAAGCGCCGCCAGCCGATCTCCGGGTCAGTTATGAGCCTACCGGAAAAATCTTCCAGGCACGGCCGGGCTCGCTGGAATATTTCCTTACCGAGCGTTACTGCCTCTACGCCGCGGCCGGCGAAAAAATCTATCGCGGCGAAATTCATCACCCGCCGTGGCCGTTGCAACCAGCCCGCGCAGAGATTGCGCTGAACACGATGGCCGCGGCACACGGCCTCGAGTTGCCGCCCGCGCCACCGCTGCTACATTTTTCGCGATTTCAAAATGTATGGATCTGGCCGCTCGCGGCCGTCGGCACGTAAATGCCGGTCCTGCTGCCGGGTCTCTCCAGTACCCAAATGCCGGGCTGAAGAGTCTGTGTGAAGACTCGATGCCCCAGATTTAGTTTGCGTAATCGATCATGAGCTCTCAGGTTTCTTGCGCCTTCCGTGGATCAGCGCTTCGCGCGGCGCTTCTTGCTGTGCCACAGACGCGTCAGATTGTAGGCGGTGGCCGCCAGCGCCCACTCCACCGCTACCTGCGGCAGGCCGCGTCGCGCGAATGCGCGCCTCCCTCGCTGCGCTTTCAGTATTCCGATCACCGGTTCGACGATCGCTTTCCTGCGGCGGTAAATTCTCTGTCCCGCGGGATCGCGCAGCTTACGCCTCATGCGGCGATGCGCCGGATCGCTCGCTCGCGTCCGCAGCCGTCCTCCGCGATTCAACCAGCGCGCCAAATTCGAATCTGGAACGTAGGCGTCGATTTTTTTCTGCTCCAGTGCTTTCACCGTATCGATCGAGAAAAATCCGCTGTCGGCACTCACCCGTCTGGGTTTTCGGCGGCACTGCCGCCGCACCTCGGCCACCATCGGCAGCAACGCTTGGTTGTCGGTGGTCTCCTGCGTCACGCGCTGCGCCAAAATCAAATGATCTTCGCTCACCGCCAGCGTGGCCGTGTAGCCCAACTTGAATCCGCCGCGCTCCTTCAAAAATCGGCTGTCCGCATCGGTGCGCGACAGCTTCTTCAAACCCGATTTCCGCAGCCGCTCGAGCCGCTCGGGAATCGCGGCCAGCTGCTCTTCCAGCCGTTCCATCACCGCCTCGCCCACATCCATTCCCGCGCCCTCATTCGGATCGTCCCGATCGCATTGCTTCTGCCAGCGGCGGATCGCTCGCCGCGTGCGCGCCCGCTGATCCCGCAACTTCTGCTCCGTGTCGATGCGATCCCGCGAAGCGTTCGCCGCGATGCGCGTCGAATCAATGGCCACATGCCCGAGCTTCCCCATTTTTGCTTTCCGCGCCACTTCCACCACTTGCGTGAACAGATCGTTCAATCCTCGCGCGTGCCGGCGGCGAAAGTCATTCAATGTCCAGTGATCCGGTGTCGCGCCGGCCGCCAAGTAGCGGAACGCCAAATCCTCGCGAAGGCGCTGCTCCAGACGCCGCGAACTGGTCACGCCCAACGCATAGGCATACAACCACACCGCCACCAGCGACTCCGGCGCGTACGCCGGCCCGCCCTCCACGCCGTACTCCTCGCGGAATGCGCTCAGGTTCAACTTCGCCAGCACCTTGCGGATGTAAAAGCACAGATGCTTTCGGCCCTAGCACATCGCGAACGCTCGGCGGCAACAAATACGCCTGGTCCGGGTGGTACTCCAAAAATTTAGCCATCGCGTCTCCTCTCCCGTGCAGTATAAGAGACGCGTCAAATCGAGTTCTCACACAGACTCTGAAGCCCGCCGCTACGAAACCTTCGTTTATTTCTGGTCTGCGCCTCCGCTGCAGGTCGTCGTCGCTGTTTTGATATTGTTCGTTTCGAGAGCGGCGCATGCTGCCGCTAAATTGTTTCGCAGGCTGCGCCAGTCCTCCCACATTTTTCCGGCTACTCGCAAGGCCTCGGCGCGATCGGCCTTGGCCTCGGCTTGCTTTTGACTGGCCGCGGCCAATTGGCCTTCAAGCGCCTGCACCTTTTGATTTGCGGTGATCAACGCGGCGCTCCCTTGCTCGATCTGCAGATTTTCGTTAACTAACTCTTGATGCAGACTCGCCACTTCATGACGGCTGGCATCAAGCTCGGCACTGGCGGCATCGCCAGAATCGCCGGGAATTGGACCGGCCGCGAAAACCACGTCGGGCTTTTCCGCCGCGGGGGAGACTTTGGTTCGGTTCGCGCTGTCCGCATCGCCGTAGCTGACCTCCCAGAGCACTCCGAGAAGTATCACAGCCACCGCGAACAGGGGCACGATCAATGCCTTCCAATAGGCCTTCCAATAGCGTCTGTGGGAAATGCCGGAACGTCTACGCCATCCATAATGCATGGTAGTAGCCTCCCAAGTTGAAATTGCTCCGAGTGAGCGCGTCGCGAGGCTAGCCGGAGGGCGGATGAGCTGGGCGCGGCGAACGATCTTGGAGTTGCGGTCTGGAAGCTACGCGTGAACGGCGTACAAAGCAACGTGAAGGAATACGTACGTCGAGGCTAGTAGTTTTACGCTGAGAAGTGTACTTAGGTCCGTTTTGCGCTTACGGCAAGTTTGCCGTGAGGCTGGACTGCAGAACGAAATTGCTTTCGGGCTTGCGCGGCGCGCGCATCGGCGGAAGCTTCGAGCGATCCACTTTGCGATAACAAGTATCGCGCTCGACGGGCACGCGGCCCGCGGTGCGGATCAGGCGCTCGAGATCGGCGTGCGTCATGCCCTGCGGCGTGCTAGCCCCGGCATCGTGATAAATCTTTTCTTCCACGACAGTGCCATCAATATCATTCGCCCCAAATCGCAGCGCCACTTGCGCCACGCGCGGAGTCATCATGATCCAATACGCCTTGATGTGATCGAAATTATCGAGCAGCAGACGCGACACGGCGATGGCTTTCAAGTCGTCGAAAGCGGTGGGCTTGGGAATGTGGCTCAGCGCCGTATTTTCCGGATGAAACGCCAGCGGAATAAACGTGACGAAGCCGTGCGTTTCATCCTGCAACCCGCGCAGCCGCAGCAAATGATCCACGCGCTCTTCCGGTGTTTCAATGTGCCCGTAGAGCATGGTCGCGTTCGAGCGCAACCCAACTTGGTGCGCGGTGCGCGCGATGTTCAGCCACATCTGCCCGCTCACCTTGTGATCGCAGATCACTTTGCGCACCCGCGCCGCAAATATCTCCGCGCCGCCGCCCGGCAGCGAATCGACGCCTGCTTCCTTCATGGCGATCAAAGTTTCGCGAATCGAAAGCTTCGCAATGCGCGCGTAATAGCCCACTTCCACCATGGTGAAAGCCTTCAGATGGACCTGCGGGAAAGCGCTGCTTCAGCCCGCGAATCAAATCGAGATACCACTCAAACGGCAAATCCGGATGCAGAGCCGCCGACAATGTGAAATTCCGTAGCGCCCTCGGCCACACCTTCCGCCGCACGCGCCCAAATTTCTTCCTGACTAAATGAATATGCGCCCGGCGCATGCAGCATCGCGGCCAAAAGCGCAAAGCTTGCAATGCGCCACGCAGACATTCGTAGGATTAATGTGGCGATTGACGTTGTAATAGCAGATGTCGCCGTGCTTCTTTTCGCGCACCCAGTTGGCCAGCCAGCCCACAGCCATCAAATCGTGCGATTCGTAAAGCCGCAGGCCGTCTTCCGCATCCAGACGCGCGCCGGCCAGCACCTTTTCGGCGATGGGTTTCAGCCGCGGATCAGCGAGTTGTAGCTCGGAGGTCATCTCGATTGCGTCCCTTTTTACGGATGCGCCAGTATTGTCGCCGCGCCCCAGAAAAGAAGGAACAACAAACTAATATAGCCGTTTACCGTGAAAAACGCAGCATTCATCTTGGAGAGGTCATTGGGCTTCACTAGCGAATGTTCATAGGCCAAAAGCGCCGCCACTACCACGACTCCAGCCCATGCCGGCCAAGCGAGATGAAAGCTCCAGGCCAGCCACGCAAGCAGCGCGACGACTCCGAGATGCATCACCCGCGCAATAATCAGCGCACCGGCAATTCCGAATTTTTTCGGAATAGAATAGAGCCCCGCAGATTTGTCGAATTCCACGTCCTGGCAAGCGTAAAGAACGTCAAACCCGCCGACCCACAGCGTCACCGCCGCGCACAGAATCAACATGCGCCAGATCCAGCGATCCGCGAATCGCAATCCACGCCGCCGCCGGCGACATTCCAAGACAGAACCCCAGCACGAAATGAGACCAAGAAGTAAATCGCTTCGTATAGGAATAAAGGAACAGCACCGCCAGCGCCACAGGCGAGAGTTCCAGCGCCAGACGATTCAATCGCCAAGCCGCAAAAACCAGCAGCGCCGCTGCCGCAATCGTAAATCCCCAGGCAAATCCCAGCGAAAGCTCCCCTGTAGCCAGCGCCCGGTTTTTCGTACGCGGATTGCCTCGGTCATATTCAATATCCGCAATGCGATTCATAGTCATCGCCGCCGAACGCGCCCCCACCATGGCCACAATGATCCATGCAAACTGCGACCACGAAGGCCACGAGCCCGCGGATCGCGCTGCCAACAACGCTCCCACCAGCGCAAACGGCAACGCAAAGACCGAGTGCTCGATCTTGATCATCTCCAGCACAGTGCGGGTGCGGTTCATGTGAGTAGCGCCGGCGTCCCTGCCGGCATCCGACGATTACAAATCGCGCCAAAAGCAACGCTCAAGCCCGGCCTCCAAATTCCACAACATCGCAAGTACTGTACCGCTGGCGTCCCCGCCGGCTCCGACGAAGAAAATGCCTGCCACATGCAACACTCAAGTTCGGAAGTCAAAATCGAATCCCGGCCGTTGTCATCGTGTTTCAGTCCTCGCACGATGAAAGCCCCAGCAAGCATTTGCGCTCGTAAGATGCCGGCAGAGACGCCGGCGCTACTTTTTGCCGCCAGTCCAACGATATTGCGCATCCTGTGGCAACCCAATTTGCGCCAGCACTCGATAAACGAATTGCTCCACCGCGTCTTGCAGGCTCTTCGGGCCAAAGTAAAACGCGGGCATCGCCGGCATGATCAACGCCCCCGCATCATTGGCCCGCAGCATATTCTCGATATGAATGCGATTCAGCGGCGTCTCGCGCAGGCAGAGGATAAGCTGCCGCCGCTCTTTCAGGCAAACATCCGCTGCCCGCGCAAGCAAATCGTCGGCTAGCCCCGCAGCGATCGATGCCAGCGCGCCCGCGGAGCACGGTAGCACCACCATCGCGTCCACGGTAGCGCTGCCCGAAGCAATCGTCGCGCCCACATCTTTATTCGGCAAATATTCGATTTTCGACGCGGAAGTGCCGGTCAGCAGCGACGGCAACTTTTTCGGATCGGCCGCCACGATGCCCAGCTCGGTCGAGATCAAGCGCAAGCCAGTTTCGGTAATCACCAGCGCCACGCGCCCCACGCGCTTGTCGGCGTCCAACAGACGCAGCAACGTCTGCGCGTAAATCGCCCCGCTAGCGCCGGTAACGCCGACGGTGATGATTTTACCGCTCGTGTTTTTGGCTGGCATGTCGAACTTGTTGAACTAAATGACCGTAGCACGGATTCGCCGAAATTTCATTGCGCGGAGACCTCGGATCAGCCGAAAGGCATTGGCGCGGTGCTACAATTCGCGGATATGAACGAAAGCGACGCTAAGAAATTTCTACGCGATGTCCGCGCGGGGAAAATCTCCCCAGAGGCGGGCCTGGAGCATTTGCGGCGCCTGCCCTACGAAGATCTAGGCTTCGCAAAGATCGATCATCACCGCAGCCTTCGCCAAGGCTATCCGGAAGTGATCTTCGCGCGCGGCAAAACCACGTCGCAGACCACCGCCATCGTGCGCGGAATGTTACGCGCCAGAGCCTCCCACAATATATTGATCACCCGCGCCAGCAAGGAGACGTTTCGAGCCGTGCGCCGTCTGGCACGCCGCGCGAAATTCCACGAGCTATCAGGCGCAATCGCCATTCAGCGCGGCACAGAAATTCACGGCAAGGGGCTCGTCCTGGTAGTCACCGCTGGCACCAGCGATATTCCCGTAGCCGAAGAAGCGTTGATCACCGCGCAAATGATGGGCAATCGCGCGGAAGCGATTTACGACGTAGGCGTAGCCGGCCTACACCGCCTAATGGAGCATCGCGGCAAACTCAACGAAGCCCGCGTAATCATCTGCGTAGCGGGCATGGAAGGCGCGTTACCCAGCGTAGTAGCTGGCATGGTGGGAGTGCCGGTCGTAGCGGTTCCCACCAGCGTAGGCTACGGCGCCAGCTTCGGCGGCGTCGCCGCGCTGCTCGGCATGCTAAACAGCTGCGCCTCAAACGTAAGCGTAGTGAATATCGATAACGGCTTCGGCGCCGGCTGCGTAGCCTCAGTGATCAACAGATTGTGAACCGCGGATAAAACGCGTGAAGCGCGCCGCAGTAGGCGCTACGGGGTCAAGCCTACTTCGGCTTTCAGCTTGGCGAAGCGCGGATCCGATCTGAGGTTGTCGAGCTTGGCGTCCACGGCGATCACACCCATGTACCACGAGCGGGCCGCGTAGGCTTTGTCAAGTTCGGCGAAGGCGCGATCTTTGTCTCCTAGTCCGGCGTAAACGATGGCGTAGTAATACGGCTCCACCCAGCGCTTTTTGGCGAAGCTGTCGAGCTCCGCGAGCATCTGCTGCGCGGTTTTGCGATCACCCTTCAGCGCGCTGGCCCAGCCAAGTGAGGCGGCGGCCTCGATAAATGCCGGCTGGAGCTGCCGCGCCTTTTCGATCGCTTGGATCGCCAAATCGTACTGGCCTTTCGCTCCGTAGCTCCATCCCAGGGTGTCGGCGGCCACTGGGAGTATTCCGTGGCCGGTAAACTGGTCGATGGTCGCGCGTTCTTGCTTGATGGCTTCGTCATAGCGATGCGTGTAGTAGTACGTCTGGCCGAGCAGATGATGAAGTTCGGCGGAGGCCGGGTCGAGCTTCAGGCTCTCCACATTTTGCGCAATGGCCTCATCGGGTCGATTCAAATCTGCCAGGCACCAGGCGTAGATGGCGTGAATTTCAGCGTCGTTGGGATCCAGTTCGAGCGCGTGCTGAAATTCCTGGACGGCCTTGGTTTGATTGAAGTCGTACATGTGATCGATGTAGGCCAACCATCCTTCCGCATCGCCGAGGCTCGGGTCAAGCTCGAGGGCCTTCTTGGCCGCCCCCTCGGCTTCGGGCATGACTTCTGTCGGCGGGAAGTACCAGTCCTCGGCAATGCTGTAGTTGTAGGCGATGGCCGAGTAAGCCAAGGCATAATTCGGATCCACAGCGACGGCCTGGCGGAGATACTTCATGCCTTGGGTTAGAGCGTCGGGACTGAACTGACGGGTGAAGTACAGGCCTTTCAGATAAGCGTCGTAGGCTTCCGTGTTCTGTGTGGAGTGCGCGAGAAGTTTGCCCTGCTGTTCGCCGTTAAGGCGAAAACGGATGGCGCGGATGATTTCCTTTGAGATGCTGTCCTCGAGCGAAAGTATGTTGGCGGTTTTTTCGTCGTAATGCGCGCCCCACAGTTCGGAATCGTCGTTGGTATCTACGAGGTTGGTATTGACCTCGAGCGTGTCACCGATTTTGGCGACGCTTCCTTCGAGGACACTAGAAACGCCAAGCTCGCGGCCAATCTGGCGGGGATCGACGTGGCGGCCTTTGTAGTTGTAAACGGAATCGAAGGCCATCACGCGCAAGGCCTGAACCTGCGAGAGATTCCCGGTCAGGGTTTCGGCGATGCCGTCGCTTAAATACTCCAGGTTGGGATCGCCGCTGGCATTGCGGAACGGAAGCACGGCAATCGAGCGGATTTCGTGGCGGCCCGCTGCGCCACCGAGCTTTTGGCGGATTCCGGCAACGTCGAAGACATAGAGCAGCGCGAGGAGTATGACAACCGCCGCGGCGGTTGCCGAGGGTGCGAGCCAGCGGCGTGGCGCCCGCGCTGCCGGCGAAACGGCGCGCGAGGTGCGCCCGGAATCCAGCTCGCGCCTCATGCGCTTCAGATCGGCGGCCAATTCGCCGGCGCTCTGATAGCGCAGGTCGCGATCTTTCTCCAGCGCCTTGGCGACGATGCGGTCGAGTTCTGGCGATAATCCGAGTCTCTTCGTCGAAGGCGCGGGCGGCTCATCATGCAGAATAGCCGCGAATACAACCGCGGACGTGGCGCCTTCGAATGGACGGCGGCCCGCGGCCATTTCGTAGATCACCGCGCCGAGCGAGAAGAGATCGGAGCGCGCGTCGAGTTCTTCCCCGCGCGCTTGCTCCGGCGACATGTAGGCTACGGTGCCCAGGGTCGTGCCGGGGCTGGTCAGCAGCGCGTCTTCGGCGCGGTCGGTCGTTAGCGCCGAAATCGTAGCCGCATCTTGCACGCTCGAGCTGCGGCTGATTTTCGCCAGTCCGAAATCGAGAATCTTTGCCTGACCGCTGGAGGTGAGGAAGATGTTCGCGGGCTTGATGTCGCGATGGGTGATGCCTTTGGTGTGCGCGGCGTCGAGGCCGGTGGCAATTTGTATGCTGGTGTCGAGCAGCTTGTCGGTATCTAGGGCGCCGTGCTCCAGACGCTGCTTCAGCGTCTGCCCCTCAAGATATTCCATGGCGATGAACAGCAGGCCCTGATCTTCTTCAATGTCGTAAATCGTGCAGATGTTGGGATGGTTCAGCGCTGACGCCGCCCGCGCTTCGCGCCGGAAGCGTTCCAGCGAAAGGGGATCGCGCGCGAGATCTTCGGGAAGGAACTTCAGTGCGACCTGCCGGCCGAGCTTCTGATCCTCGGCCTTGTACACCACGCCCATGCCCCCGCCACCCAATTTTTCCTGGATGACGTAGTGCAGGATGGTCTTTCCGATCATCGCGATGCCGCCGCAGCGGCATGGTAGGACGGAGGCGCGGCCAAGTCAAACAAGAGCGACTCGCCTGGCGCCTGCCGGCGTTTTTAACTTATCATCGCGCCCTCGCACTTCAAATTCACGAGGCGGCACAATCGCGGGCTGGCACTACGATAGCGCGGTCGAAATCGCGGCGCATAGCGCGGATTCTTCGTTGGAGAAGACGGTGCGGAGATCGACGATCAAGCGATTGCGCTCAACGCGGGCAATTATGGGCGGCCCGGATCGGGGCTCGCGCAGGCGGGCTTCGATTTCGGCCGCAGTCTGGTGGCCGCATGAAACGGCTATCACGAATGTTGGCAGCGATTGATCTGGCGTAGAGCCGCCGCCGATCACGGAATTGCCTTTGATGATTTCGGCGGCCGCATCCTTCGGCAGCGACGAACGCAACCGCTCGACGAAGGCCCGTCCACGCAGCTCGATTTCCGCGGCCGGTATGCGAATCATGCGCAGCGCCGGAATTTCGTCGAGTGCGCCGCGTCGATACGCCAGCAGCGTGGCCTCGAGAGCCGCAATCGTCAACTTGTCCACGCGCAGCGCGCGAAAAAGTGGATTGCGCCTCACTCGTTCAATCAAATCTTTTTTCCCCGCAATGACCCCCGCCTGAGGACCGCCCAGCAATTTGTCTCCGCTAAATGTGATGATGCCCGCGCCGGCCTTGAAGCTTTCGCGCGCTAACGGCTCGTTCACGCCGCTGGCTGATAAATCGGTAAGATTGCCGGAGCCCAAATCTTCGCACACCGCAATTTTGTGTTTCTTGCCCAGCGCCACCAGTTCTTCTAGGGACGGGCGCGCGGTGAACCCGCTGATCCGGAAATTCGAAGGATGGACGCGCAGCAACAGCCGTGTATTTTTATTAATGGCCCGCGCGTAATCGCCGATGCGCGTGCGATTCGTAGTCCCCACCTCGCGCAACACCGCCCCGCTCTCAGCCAAAATATCGGGAATACGAAAGCCATCGCCGATTTCGATCAGCTCGCCCCGCGACACGATCACTTCCGCATTTTTCGCAAACGTGTTCAAAACCAGAAAGATCGCCGCAGCGTTGTTGTTGACCACGATCGCCGCTGGCGCCCCGGCAATTTCCGCGAGCAACTGCCCGGTGTGCACGTCGCGCTTGCCGCGTTTGCCGGACGCGACGTCATATTCGAGATTGGTGTAATGCCCGGCTGTATCAAGAATGTGCTGCGTCGCCGCGTCCGAAAGCGGCGCGCGGGCCAGATTAGTGTGCAGAATCACGCCCGTAGCGTTGATCACTGCCCGAAGTGAAGGCGTAAGCGCGCGCTCCACGGCCGCCATGATTTCGTTTTCAAGCGCTGCCGGATCAATGGGGGCAGTCGAAGAGCGTTCGTTCGATTTTTGCGTGAGCTCGCCACGCACTTCGGCTAATACTTTGCGAATGACAGCAGTTACCAACGCCCGGCCGGATTTTGCGGCCAGAGATTCGATGGCCGGCCGAGCCAGCAGCGCATCCACCGAGGGGATTTGGCGCATGGCAGCCCGGTTCGGCTTGTCAGATTTGACCAGCATCGAGCCGCCATTGGAACACAGCGGAGAGCGGCCGTGCAATCGGGCGTGGGGAGCATGGCCTCACAAAAACGCCGGCTGGCAGCCTGCGCTACGGGCTGGATTGCGCCTTGCGGCACCCGCCCGTTACGCCGACATTGATTCCCGGCGCTGGCGACTTTACGCTCATCATACGGACCACTATGGCACTGCCCGCACACAATACCGTTGACGACGATCTCGCCCAGATCGAAAAGGATATTCGTCAGCTAAAAATCGAGTATGAAATGTATTTCGCCGGAGGCCGCAAGCGCCCCCCGGCCGACACGCAGTGGCGCGTGGACACCATGATCAAGCGCTACAACGACCGCAGCGCCGAAATGAATTCCGGGCAGCGCTTCCATCTCACCAATCTGACTTCGACGTATGCGAAGTATCAGGAAATGTGGCGCAAGAAATTGATGGCGAAGGAAACCGGCACGACGCAGCGCCATTATGGCTCGGCAGCCCGCGCCATCGAGGCCGAGCGCTCCCGCGTGCAAAACGAAGTACAGCGCAATGTCCGCGAACGGGAAGCCCTGCGCAATCCCCGCCCCGCGCAACCGGCCCCCGAGCCGGAAATCGAGATCGATGGCGCAACTCCGCTCTCGCCCGCAGCCGCCGCCGAAGCCCGCGCCGCCGAACTGCGCGCCCAACGCCGCGCCCTGAATCTCACCGATCCGGTCAAGGATGTAGGAAAAGTCCGCGAACTCTACGACGTCCTGGTAGAAACGCGCATTAAAAATGGCGAAGGCACCAACAATCCCAGCCTCGCCGATTTCGAGCGCTTCGTGCAAAAGAAAACCGAGGAGCTGCAGCGCAAAGGCGGCAAGGAAATCGGCTATTCAGTAGGCGTCGAAAATGGCAAAGTGAAATTGAAGGCCCGAATTATCCGGTAGGGTCTAGTCAAGTTTTGTCAGGGCACGACTTCAGTCGTGCCGTAAACCCCGCAAAATCACCCCGGCTTCAGCCGCTGAGGCCATTTTTCCTCAGTCACTCCTCTTGCGATTTCTCCGATTGGCTTTAGACTAGCGTGCTTCACCCACGTCGGAAAATGTTTCCCGGGGAGGCTTCTCGTGCCAATTGAGCGCGCGCTAGTAAGCGTTTTCGATAAGACAGGCTTGGTGGAATTTGCGCGCCGATTGGCGGCGGCAAAAATCGAAATCGTCTCCACCGGCGGCACCGCGCGCCTGCTGCGCGAGAACGGCCTCGTCGTCCGCGACGTCTCCGAACTAACCGGCTGGCCCGAAATGCTGGGCGGTCGCGTAAAGACGCTGCATCCAAAGGTACACGGCGGCATTCTCTTCCAGCGCGGCAAAGAAAGCGATCGCGCCGAGGCCGCCGGACAAGGCGTAGTCCCCATCGATCTAGTAGTGGTCAATCTCTATCCCTTCTCAGCCACCGCCCGCAAGCCAGGCGTCACCCCCGAAGAATTAATCGAGAACATAGATATAGGCGGCCCGGCGATGGTGCGCTCAGCAGCGAAAAATTTCGAAAGCGTAGCGGTAATCACCGACCCCGCGGATTACGAAGCAATCGCAAAAGAGATCGAATCCACCAACGAAGTAAGTCTGTCAACGCGCCTCGCCCTGGCCCGCAAAGCCTACGCGCGAACCGCGCGTTACGACGGCGAAATCGCCACAGAACTAGAGCGCCTCGCAGCGGACAAACACGTGACCATGCAGGACGCCTCCGCGCTGCCGCAGCGCCTAAGCCTCACCCTCGAGCGCCGCCAGTCCATGCGCTACGGCGAAAATCCCCATCAATCCGCCGCTCTCTACGTCCCAGCGGGCCACGAACCAAGCGGCCTAGCCGGCGCCAAGCAACTGCAAGGCAAGGAACTCTCCTACAACAATCTGGTCGATCTGGATGCAGCCTGGGCGCTCGCAATAGAATTCGTCCGCCCAGCCGTAGCAATCATCAAACACAACAACCCCTGCGGCGCAGCCGAGCAAGATCGCCAAGTGGACGCCTATCTAAAAGCCCTGGCCTGCGATCCAGTCTCCGCATTCGGTGGAGTCCTAGCCTTCAATCGCAAGCTCGATGCCGCCACCGCCGAGGAAGTAGCAAAGCTATTCGTCGAATGCATCGTGGCCCCCGCCTACGATCCCGCCGCCCTGGAAAAATTAGCAGCCAAGAAAAATGCCCGCCTGCTGGAAATCACGAAGGAAGACAACACGCGCGACCTGGAGCTGAAGCGAATCTCCGGCGGGGTCCTGGTGCAGGATGCCGATCGCCACGCGCTAAGCGAGAGCGAGCTAAAAAGCGTAGCCGATCGCCCGCCCACGCCCGAAGAAACGCGAGCCCTACTCTTCGCCTGGAAAGTCTGCAAACACGTAAAGTCCAACGCCATAGTCTTCGCCCGCGAAGGCGAAACCATCGGCATAGGCGCCGGCCAAATGAGCCGCGTAGATTCCGTAAAAATCGCAGTAATGAAAGCCCAGTCCCCGCTAAAAGGCACAGTAGTGGCCTCCGACGCCTTCTTCCCCTTCCCCGACGGCGTAGAAGAAGCCGGCAAAGCAGGCGCCACAGCAGTAATCCAACCCGGCGGCTCAGTCCGCGACAACGAAGTAATCGCCGCCGCAAACAAACTAGGCATGGCCATGCTATTCACGGGAGTGCGCCACTTCCGGCATTAAGTAGCGCTGGCGTCCCCGCCGGCATCTCACGAGCGGAGAATTCGCCAGCCCCCAAACTCACCGACGGACCGCAATCGCGCCAACTCACGTACCGCTGGCGTCCCGCCGGCTCCGACGAGCACGATCGCGCCAGTGGCAATGCTCACGGGCGGACTAAAAAAACCCAACCCTTCACGATTTATTTTCGCCGCGCTCCGTCCCCGATACCTGCCCTCACCCAATTTCGCGTTCGTAAGAGCCGGCGGGACGCCAGCGGTACGTAAGACCCCGCAACTCAGCAACTTCCGCCCGCGTCACCCGCATATAATATTTTTCGTACGATTTTCCCGCGCCATACGTCCAACATGTCGATCGCTTCGCGGTCGCAGGTGAAATGCCCAAATTATCGGGCCGCGCTAAATTAAAACGCCGCCGATCGGGCACCTAATCATCTTCCCGGCGCATCTTTCACATGAGGGCTAAAGGACTGAGATAACGACAGAGTTGTTATACGGAACGATTCCCGTGGAATGCTTTGACGCCTGCCCGAGGGTAAACGATAATGAAGGTTTCCGGTACACCGATGACCAGACTCCGTATAACCATCGCCGCAGCCGCGCTAGCCCTACTAGCGACCAATTCCTACGCCCAGAGTCCCACCGCACCGCCCGATAATCCTGCCGCCAGCACGCAAACGCCGCAAGACGTAAACCGCACCGCCGACGCCTACTACAATTTCGCCATGGGCCATGCCGCCGAAGACGAATACGAACTTACCGGCCGCAACGACGCCGCAAATCAAGCCGTCGAATATTACAAAAAGGCCCTGGCGCTAGATCCAGGCTCCTCCGTAATCATAGAGCGCCTGGCAGAAACCTACGCCAAATCGCAGCGCACCCCCGAAGCCATCGCCGAAGCCGAGCAAGCCATCAAAGCCGATCCGGATAATCCCGGCCCGCATCGCCTACTGGCCCGTATCTATGTGCGCAACCTAAGCGAAGTAAATGCCGGCTCAGCCCAGCGCGACACCATCGACAAAGCTATCGAGCAATTCAAAGAAATCCTGCGTCTAGATCCGAAAGACGGCCAGTCCGCCCTCTGGCTGGCCCGACTCTATCGCTTTGAAAACGAGCATGACAAAGCCGAAGAAACTCTACGCGCGATTCTGAGCCGCGATCCGCAAAATGAAGGCGCCCTCGAGCAAATGAGCCAGCTTCTGATGGATGAAGGGCGCACGCCGGAAGCCATCGAGCTGCTGACCAAAGCGGCGGCGGTGACTACCTCTCCCACGCTTTTCGATTTGCTCGGCGACGCCTACTCGCAGTCCCACGATTACGCCAAAGCCGAAGAGGCCTACCGCAAAGCCGTCGAGGGCGATCCGGACGAAGTCTCACACCGAAAGGAACTCGCGCAAACGCTTCTGACCCAGGAGAAATTTCCCGAAGCCCTCGAAGAATTCAAGAAGCTGGCCATCGCCGAGCCAGAATCGGCCGAAAATTATTTGCGCCTCTCGCAGATTTACCGTCACATGAACCGTTTCGAAGAGGCGGAAGACAGCATCATCAAAGCCAAGCAACTCGGCCCGGGCAATCTGGAAATTGTTTACAACGAAGCCCTGGTTTACGACGCGCAAGGCCGCTACGACGATGCCGCTCACGTGCTGGCCGATGCCATCGCGGGCGTCCGCGCCGCCAACGATTCGAATGGAAATCCCAGCGCCCTGGCCATCCTGTACGAAGAAATGGGCCGCATTTATCGCGAAAAGAAAGATTTCAATTCGGCTGAGAAATCCTACGAAGAACTCGGCAAGCTCGGCCCCGAATCCGCCAAGCGCGCGCAGATGCTGCTGATCGATACTTATCGCGAGAGCCACGAAATCGATCGCGCTCTCGCCGAAACGCAGAAAGCCATCAAGGATTCGCCGAAAGATCGCGGTCTGGTCGTGACCTACGCGATTCTGCTCGGCGAAAAGGGCCAGCTCGACGAAGCCGATAAAGTTCTCCGCGGCCTGCTCGTGGGCAACGAGGACGACGAAGACGTTTACCTCGATTTAGCGCAAGTTCAGGAGCGCGGCAAGCGCTATGCCGAAGCCGAGCAATCCGCGCTGAAAGCTCAGGAGCTGGCCAGCGATCCGGCCGAAAAAGAAACCGCCGCCTTCATGCTCGGCGCGATCTATGAGCGCCAGAAAAAATACGATCTAGCCGAAACGCAATTCAAAAAAGCCCTCGAGCTCGATCCTAAAAATGCCGCCGCGCTGAATTATTACGGCTACATGCTGGCCGACCGCGGCGTCCGTCTCGAAGAAGCCACGATGCTAATTCAAAAAGCTCTCGAGCAGGAACCCGGCAACGGCGCCTATCTCGACAGCCTCGGCTGGGCCTATTACAAGCAGAACAAACTCGCCGAAGCCGAAGAATTCCTGCAGAAAGCCGTGGACCGCACCGGCGACGACCCCACAATTCTCGGACATCTTGGCGACGTCTATGCGAAGATGGGCCGGATGCAGCGGGCCGAAGCGCTCTGGGAAAAAGCGCTCGCGGAATGGCAAAAAGCCTTGCCGGCCGATTATGAAGCCGACAAAGTAAGCGAGCTCGACCAGCGGCTGAAAGACCTCAAGAAGCGCGTAGCGCAGAAGCCTGCACCGGACAATACGTCGCAACCGCAATAATCGATCCGCATGAAAAATTCAGTGCGCCTTCCGGCGTTCGCAAAAGTGAATCTGCGCCTGCATGTGCTGGGGCAAAGGCCCGACGGCTATCACGAACTACGCACCATCTTTCAATCCATAACCCTCCACGATGTAATTGAACTGTCAAAGAAGCGCACAGGTGGAGTGGAATTAAAAGTAGCGCCGGCGTCCCCGCCGGCATCCGACGACCAAGATCAAGCCACATCCCGAAAAAAAACGACGGCCCCCAGCAGCCGATACAAGAATCTCGAATCAACCTCGCAAAAAGCAGATCTACCCATAGGCCCAGAAAATCTAGTCCACCGCGCCATAGAAGCCATGCGCAAAGAACTAAATTACCGCGGCGGAATCTACGCCCATCTAACAAAACAAATCCCCATAGCCCGAGGCCTAGGCGGCGGCTCCAGCGACGCCGCCGCAACAATAATAGGAATGCTTCGCCTAACCGGGAAAAAGCTACCTCTATCCCGAGCAGTAGAAATCGCCGCCCAACTAGGCGCCGACGTCCCCTTCTTCCTCTTCGGCGGACGCGCCCTCGGCGTAAACCGCGGCGACGAGCTCTATCCGCTACCCGACGGCCCAAAATATTCAGTAGTGGTAGTGTCGCCAAACGCCATCGCCGTCAGCACCCGCGACGCCTTCCGCTGGATTTCTTCCGAATTGACAAAGCGCAAATCCCCCACTAGAATCTCTAGTTTCTGCGCTCTATGTTGGAGCCGGCAGGAAGTCCCCCTAGCAAATGATTTCGAGGGACCAGTCTTCCGCCGCCACCCGCGCCTGGCAGCCATCAAGCGCGAGTTGCTACAACAAGGAGCAACAGAGGCCGCGCTGGCCGGTAGCGGATCGGCGGTGTTCGGATTATTCCGGAGCCCAGCGCAGGCGCGTCGATCCGCATTTGGTTTCCCGGAAGACCAAGCATTCGTAATCGAAACAATAAATCGGGAAGATTACGCCCGAATCATGAAGCCGCGCTTCTCGTAGGGCCCGCGCTTTACGCCGGGCCTCTTCATGCAAGATGTAAATTCGTGCCGAGTCTGTGGCCTGGCGCAAGTCCAAGTAGCGCCGGCGTCCCTGCCGGCATCCGACGACCGCAACCGTAACCAAGGGCACCGCCCATGGCCGGAGCAACCGTGATCGAGAGTAAGTTTTGTCAGGGCATGACTTTAGTCATGTCGAAACTGCCGTAAAGCGATACGGCTTTAGCCGCTGAGGTTCTGTTCCCCGCGGCCAGACTCAAAAAATACGATTTCGTCAAAGGCAAAATTTTCGTGGTCGACGAGAAATTCAAAATCTTCTGCGGCAGCGCCAACCCGCCTCTAGCCCAGGCGATTTGCAGCTACCTAGGCGTAACCCTAGGCAAAACGGAACACGGCCGCTTCAGCGACGGCGAAACACGCTTCCAGATTTTGGAGAATGTCCGCGGCGCAGACGTATTCGTAGTGCAACCCTGCTCGCAACCAGTAGATTTCCATCTGATGCAACTGTTACTAATGATCGACGCCTTCAAGCGCGCCTCAGCCTGGCGCATCACAGCAGTAATCCCGTATTACGCCTACGCAAGGCAAGACCGCAAAGACAAGCCGCGCGTAGCAATCTCGGCGAAATTAGTAGCCGATTTGCTAGAAACCGCAGGCGCCAGCCGCGCCCTAACCCTAGATCTACACGCCCCGCAAATCCAAGGCTACTTCAACGTCCCGGTAGATCACTTGTTCGCCGCCCCAGTCCTGGTCGAATATTTCAAGAGCAAAGGATACGGCCCGCTAACAGTAGTTTCGCCCGACGCAGGCGGAGTAGAGCGCGCCCGTTACTTCGCGAAGAAAATGGACGCCCCGCTAGCCATCGTAGATAAGCGCCGCATCGACGTAAACGTAAGCGAAGTAATGCACCTGATCGGCGACGTAGCAGGCCGCCCCGCGTTAATCATAGACGACATCATAGACACCGCCGGCACCCTGGTAAAAACAGCCGAAGCCTTAATCGAAAATGGCGCCACAAAAGTGATCGCCGGATGCACCCACGCAATCCTCTCCGGCCCGGCAGTAGAGCGCCTCACAAATTCCGTAATCGAAGAAGTAGTAGTAACAGATTCGGTCCCGCTCACGCCCGAAGCCAAAAAGCTCTCAAAAATCACGGTGCTAAGCGTAGCCGAGCTACTAGCCCGCGGCATCCGCAACATTCACGAAGAAACTTCGATCAGCGAGCTATTCATCTAGCCCCCTGATCCAGCAAATACCCGGCAAACAAGGAAGGACGTATGCAGAAACTAGTCTTGGAAGGCACCGATCGAAAGACGCGCGGCACTGGCCCAGCCCGCCGCATCCGGCTAACAGGCATGGTCCCGGCCGTACTCTATGGCGGCAAAGGCGCCGCCGTCTCGCTAGCAGTAAACGCCAAGCAGGTAGCGAAGATCTTGCGCTCCGAGTCCGGCCACAACTCCATCTTCACCATGCAACTAGCCGGCGGAAAAGAAGAGCAAGCCATGGTCAAGGATTGGCAGGTCGATCCGGTAACCGGCGCTCTGATTCACGTGGATCTCTTCCGCGTAGCGATGGACGTACGCATGCGCGTGAGAGTCCCAGTCCACCCAGTAGGCGAGCCGCAAGGCGTAAAGATGCAAGGCGGCGTCTTCGAAATCGTAACCCGCGAAATCGAAATCGAGTGCTTGCCCACGGACATCCCCGAAGAATTCAAGGTGGACGTAACCGAGCTGCTGATCGGCAAACAAATTCGCGCCGCGGACGTGCCGCTCGAAGCCGGCAAGCTAAAGCTGCTAACCGATCCGCAGCGAGTACTGTTCCACGTCGTAACGCTAAAGGCCGAAGTCGAGCCGACGGCAGAAGCCGCCGCCACAACAGAAGCGGCCCCAGCCGAGCCCGAAGTAATCAAGAAGGGCAAGAAGGAAGTCGAAGAAGGCGAAGAAGGCGCCGCCGCCGAACCCAAGGCCGAAAAAGCCGAAAAGCCCGAGAAGAAGGGCAAAGAAAAGTAGGGGCCGGGGTTCACCACCGGCCCGGTGTAGCACTGGGTTTTCGTTTTTTCTTGTTTTTGATTTTGCAGTGGGTGTTGGGTGCCCCATTCGCCGGTTTTGCGCGTGGGGTCTTCGTGCGGAATTTTTTCCGCGAAGGTTGAATGAGTGAACGGCACCGCCAACGTGCGCAAATGAACTGCACGGGTAAGGTGCGCGAATGAAACTGATCGTAGGTCTCGGCAACCCGGGTCCGGAATACGAATGGACGCCGCACAACCTAGGTTTCATAGCCGTAGAAGCATTAGCAGCACGCAACAACATTCGAGTAACAAGGCCGGAAGCAAAGTCGTACATCGGTCGTGGAATGATCGCCGGCCAGGAAGTAGTGTTAGCCAAGCCGCAAACGATGATGAACCTAAGCGGCAACGCGCTGCGAGCAATATTCGAGCGTTACGAAAGCAAGCCGGCGGACTTGATAGTGCTGAGTGATGAAGTAGCGTTGCCCTGGGGCATGATTCGCATCAACGAACGAGGCAGCGCCGGCGGCCACAACGGTCTGAAGTCGATCGTGCAAGTAGCGGGCATGGATTTCATCCGCGTAAGGATGGGCGTAAAGCCAGAACATCCGATCGCAGATCTAGCAGATTACGTGCTCTGCCCAATGAACAAAGAGCATCGCGAAATGGCGCAGCAAATGGCAAGCGAAGCAGCAGAAGCAGTAGAAATCATCCTAAGCGAAGGCCCAGGCAAAGCGATGACGAAATTCAATCGCAAAGTAGAGCCCGAGCCAGACGCCGACATCGACGCATAAATGTAGCTCGCCTCTCTAGAGGTGAGGCTTTTCGCAGTTCCGATTGAGCGTTTGACTGAACGAGCACCAAAGAAACCGAGGAACCATGGAAGACAGACTCTACGAAGTAATCTTCATCAGCCGTCCGGACACCCCGGAAGCCGAAATCGATAAAATCATAGCCACGCTCCAACACGCCGCCGAAGACAAATCGGCCAAGCTAGAAAAAGTGGAGAAGTGGGGCCGCAAGCGCATGGCCTATAAAGTCCACAAGCTGCGCGAAGGCTATTACGTAGCCATCTCCCTGCGCACCAGCCACGGCGAGCTAATCAAGGAACTCGAGCGCCGCCTGAAAGTCTCCGATCCGGTAATCAAATATCTGACCATCCGCATCGACGAAGACCTAAAGCGCCAGCAAAAGCTGGCCAAGCATCGCGAACGCCGCGCCGCAAGACGCCCGCGCAAACCAGCTTCAGCGCCGTCGTCAGCAGCCCCGTCCGCTCCGTCAGCGCCGCCGACGCCAGCTCCAGCCGCCCCAGCAGGCAGCGAGCCTGCGCCAGCAGCAAGCTAGTTGTGTTGGTTGATTGGTAGGCGCACGGTTTCAACCGCGAGAAATGGATTTGTTAGCGGCGTTGAATTGCCAGGGCGCGACGATTGTCGTGCCGTAAGTTCAGAAGCTTTGTCAGGGCACGGCTTTAGCCGTGCCGCACAGACGCAAAATGATCGCGGCTTTAGCCGCTGAGGTTTTGTTTTCCAAGTCTCGTTTGAACGAGACGAGCGAAAACGAATGGAGACAGTAAAGATGACCGATGCAAACGAAACAAAACAAAATCCCCCGGCAACCCCCGAACCGGAAAAGCCGCAAGCAACTCCAGCGGCCCCCGATGCCGCAGCAGCACCAGCATCGACAGCCCCGGCGGCAGCTCCAACTTCCGCGCCCCCAAG
This sequence comes from uncultured Acidobacteriota bacterium, assembly GCA_963831955.1. Classification (GTDB taxonomy): domain Bacteria; phylum Acidobacteriota; class Terriglobia; order Acidiferrales; family UBA7541; genus Palsa-147. The sequence goes on from CAWHSG010000001.1 coordinate 1,461,805, forward strand.
CGCCCCAGCAGCTCCCGCCTACGGCAGCGCAGCAGGCCATAGCGGCGGCGGCCATGGCGGCCACGGCGGTGAGGTGGCGGACGCGGCCCCGGCGGCGGAGGCGGCGGACGAGGTCCCGGCGGCGGAGGCGGTGGACGCGGCGGCCCCGGCGGTGGTGGAGGTGGGGGCGGCCGCTCGTTCGGCGGCGGAGGCGGCGCCGGCGGTCCCGGCGGCCCGCACAAGCGCGGCAAGCGCAACTACGTCCGCAAGAAGAAAGTCTGCCGCTTCTGCGTAGACCGCGTCGATTACATCGACTACAAAAAAGCCGACATCCTCGCCCCGTTCATCCAGGAGCGCGGAAAAATTCTACCGCGCCGCATGACCGGCACCTGCGCCCGTCATCAACGTTGGCTGACGGTAGCCATCAAGCGCGCCCAAAACATAGCGTTACTGCCGTTCGCGGCGGAACTGTAGGAATTTCCAACTGAGGACAACGCCATGCAAATCATTCTGCAGCAAGACGTAGAAAAACTGGGCAACCGTGGCGAAGTAGTAGAAGTAGCCGCAGGCTATGCCCGCAACTATCTCCTGCCAAAAAAGCTGGGCATGGAAGCCACGCCCGGCAATCTAAAGCGCCTCGAGCGCATGCGCGCCACCTTCGCCAAAGCCGAAGCCGACGATCGCGCGTCCGCCCAAACGCTAGCCGAACTCCTAGCCAACGTCTCGCTCGCGCTAACCCGCAAAGCCGGCGAAAACGATCAACTCTTCGGCTCCGTAACCACCAACGACATCTCCGAAGCCCTGGCCGCCCAAGGCTACACAATCGACAAGCGCAAAATCCAACTAACGGACGCCATAAAAGTAATCGGCGAATACCAAGTCCCCATCAAGCTCCATCGCGACATAGTAGCCAACGTAAAGCTGCAAGTTACCCGCGAAGTGTAGGGGCCGGGGTTTACTACCGGCCCGGTGTGGCGTTGGGTTTTCGTTCCCACCGCCACACGCGACGCGCGAATTCCTCGCCGCTTTTGAATTACTTCACATTCGAAACGTGGCTGGCCACGCACTGCCACTTCCCGCTCGGCATCTTCACCCAAGTATCCGTCCAACGATTATTAATCACCGTAGTTTTCCCCGAAGCATCCGTCTCCTTGCCCTTGCTCCCGCCGGTGGCGATAGCCGCATTCCCATAAGCCGTCACCTTCAAATCCACATACGAAAAATCGATATACTTCGTAGTCTTGGCGTCCGCAATCGTCTCCGCCTTGGTCTCCACTTTCCCCTCTTCCGACGTCCCAATAAAGCTGTCGGCCAGTAAAGTATCGAGCGGCGCCGGATCATTCGTCTGCTGCGACTTTCATCCATTGATGCTCAAGCCCCTCCACAGCCTTCTCGGTAGCCCCGCCCATCTGCGCCTGCAAAATCCCCGCGCTCAAAAACAAAATCGAACCAAGCAATCCCCAAGTCAACGTTCGCTTCATCCTGTCTCTCCTTCGAAATGTGTGGAATGGTAGTGAACGGTGGTAAGCCAGCGCCGCCGTTTGTATACCCAACGCCCAGCGAAGTCAATTCGCGTCCCTCCGTTGCCGTCGTAGCGCAGGCTGCCAGCCGGCGTTTTTGACTTTCGCTGTTGTGACCTTTGCATTTTCTTCCCTTTCCGGCTCGCTCTACCCGAAACATGGGTTCAATTAGATTTCGCCGTAAGTTGAATCGAATCAACGATCTAATTTTTTCTACCCGAAACAAAAGTTGGAGGTCGCGAGTTCGTTTTTTTCTCCTGCCGACCCTTTGGAGCACCTGGTCAACCGCCGGTTGGCCTTTGCATTTCCTTCGCTTCGCTCGTGTTTTAATCGCTACATGGTGAGATTAAAAAACCTCCTTAAGTCGAATGAACTCAATGACATAATTTTTTCTAATCGCTACAAAAGTGGGGGGTCGCGATTTCGTTTTTTTCCGGCCGAAGTTGACCTGTCGTTTTGCCTTCGTAGGGGCGCTTGCGTCAATGCGTCTCAGAGATGCAAGCCGAATCGCCCGCCCACGACGCCTGAGGTTGGCGTCCCCGCGCGCGAACCCCAGCGCGGCCTTTCATTTCTTTAGTTTCGCCGTCCAACGTCGCCGTCGAAGAGGTGCTGAAAAAAGTGCTACTTTTTCCCGATTAGAAGTGGTCTCGAGTGTTTGTTTTCTTCGTGTTACGGCGGTTTCTAATCGTTTCCATTCCCGATTAGAATTTCGAGGGTTCGGGGAGTTGGGAAGGCCGGCGGGCGCGATTCTTGGCCGGTGATCGGCGAACTGCGTGCCTAATCGGGAAATGCTGCCGCTGCTGGCGTTTTTGCCAGGCACCTTCATCTGCTCCTCTTAACGGTTTGGCGCGGGCCCTTCCCGCCGCAGCGGGCTCAGGGCAAGCAGGCAGCTCAGGGAAGCCGCCCTCGCGCCGGAATTGCGAGTAACTGCTTAGATAATTGTGAGATTATATTTAGGACGTGTCAATGGTACAGAGAGGCTAGGACCAGACCGAAGCGCGGATAAGTCAAACACGGGGGCGAAATCCCCGCCCTCAAAAACCTAGGGTGTGGCACCCACCTCTCAAGCAATTACCACGCAGAGGCTGCGGCGCGGGCGCCTAAGTTGCGTACGCGGCTCGTACGATAGGGTGATCGGTTGAGGATACATGAGTGCCGCTAAGGTTCAGCACTTCGTTCCGCGACTGCTCCTGCGGCTACATCTGAGTGACCCCGCTGCGAGCAAACGGTCAGAACGGGTGTGGTGTTTCGACAAGCTAACCGACAATATTTTCTCCCCCAACATTAAAAGAATTTTGGCCGAGTCTCACTACTATGAAATTGAAATCGAAGGCGCCGTGTGTAGCCTCGAGCCGTCTCTAGCAGAACTTGAGGACCGAACGGCTCCGATACTGAAACGGCTAATCCAGTCGCGCGCACTCGCGGAGATCGCAGTAGACGAGCTCATGATTCTGGCGGCCTTCTGCGCTGTTCAGATAGTCCGCACGCCGACGTTTCGTGACAGGATCAAGAACGTCAGCGATGGGATTGCCGACGCTCTGCGAAAGCGCGGCATCGATCCTGAAAAAATCCCAAATTTCAAGATTCCGTCAAAAGCGGAAGTTAAAGACCTTTCGCTTCGCATGCTGGCTGAGGCGCCGACAAAATATGCTCCATATTTTCTTGATAAACACTGGTATCTGATAGATGGGCGCACCGATGATCCGTTTCATCTGGGTGACCACCCAGTGGTTTTAGACAATGATTTTATACGTGGAGCACCTGGAGGTCTGGGTCTTGCATCGCCTGGAGTTTGCATTTATTTGCCGCTCTGTCCGACGCTTTGCCTCTGCATGGTGGATCCAGCAGCGGTTACAGCATTGTTCGAAGCCGAGCGCCAGCTCAATAGCGGCTATGACGAACTCGAAGCGCAGAGATTAGTGCGGCGGCTAACGGACCATCATTTCCTGGTCCTTGCACAGCTAAGACAGAACCGTGATCAAGTGAATCGAATGCTTCAGCCCTTCAGGAGCGGTACACCGACGGACTACGATTCGCGTACGGTGATGCGAGTCAATTCGTTACAGATGACGTATGCCACCCGCTGGATCGTGTCATCCAAACAGGACTTCTCGTTGGCGAAGAAGATGATTTCTGACGACGAGGGATATAGAAAAGGGCCGGCGATAGAGGTTGGCTAGCAAATCCGTCGCATTCTCATGAAAGAACTTTCCAACGTTACGGTTGTAGATAGCGCGTCGCTTAGGCGCTGGGACTTGTGAGAGAAAAGCCAGGAGGCGAAGCAGATTATTGAGTCCTTCTTCACGACTCGAGAGAATCGCCGTACAACCCACATGAAAACGGACATTGTCCAAATGACGCCAGAGCAGTATCGGAGGTTCGTGGCCGTTCAATATTTGAACGCGAGCACATACCTCTATGAAGGATTGAAGAGCCTGCAGGGAAACAATGACTTTCACTTCGTGGTCAGCATGAGAAGTTTCATTGAATACACGAGGCGAGGCATTTGGTTTCTCGCTTGGGCCCGTGACGAGCAGGTTCGCGCCGTAAGCAAATTAACGTTTCAGAAACCCGGAAGCCCAAGCGTCGCGAAGATGGACATGATGATCAACGAGGCTCTCGGACGCGGAGGGGTCTCGTCTCTTACGAGTCCCGTGCCTGGTATCGGTAATGAACCGTTTCTCGATTGCCTCCACGCCCTGACGCACGGGAACCCGATCTCGGTCCGAATGGTCTCTTTTGGCGTAGGAACGCTGTTCCAGACGGATATGCTGTTGGTTCGTGCCGAGACCGATCTGAATCTGTTTCGTATAATCCTGTATCGCTACATGCTCGGAGAAAACCTTGATGGTATTTGGAAGATGCTCGCGGCCATTCACAATCAGCCAGAAACGATGAGAATAAATGCGCGGATTGCAGCGAGTGAGCTTAAACAAAAAAATATTACCCTCCCGTAGGCGTTCACCCGTGACTTCATGAGTTCATCTATCGAGAGATATGCGATCGTGCATGGAGGAATTCTAAATGCCGAGTGATCCTGCGAGCTTCAAAGCCTTGGCCGAGCTTCGTACCGTTTCCGTTTTTTTGGACCAAATCAAGACCGTGCGAAGACTCTGGAAAATGAACTCATCCGCAGAAAACGCTCTCCAACGGAAACAGCTGTGGTTTCGTGGGCAGCCCGACGCGGGAGATGGGCTACGGCCGAAGCTCTATCGGAGGGCGTACAGGTACGCGATCGACGATGAGGCCGAAATTCGACAACAGTTCAAGATTCGCGCGCTCCAACTCATTACTGGGCGCGTGCCACAGTCCGAGTTTGAATGGTACTTCCTGATGCAACATTACGGGGTTCCCACTCGCCTATTGGACTGGACGGATAACCCTCTGCTTGCCCTCTATTTCGCAGTTGCGGCTAGGATTGATTCTTCTGTTTGCGACGCCGCAGTATGGATACTAGACCCTTGGTGGCTCAATAGTGGGATGAAAGGCATCTCAGGTCCGATCCTACCCGACTGGGAAGAGGCGAGAAGATACCTCTTCGAGCTTGAAGACGCGTTTAGCAAAGAGCGGGCTTTTGTGGGCAAACTAAAGAATCCCGCTGCGATTGATCCGCCGCACGTGGACAGGAGGGTTGCAGTTCAAGGCAGTCACTTTGTGATTTACGGAAAGACTAAAGACCTTGTCAGCCTTCGCAAGTCAAAGTCGCGCGGCGCCCACCTCGCAAAGCTCGTTTTGAACTCCGAGTCACTGGAAGCGATGCGACGTGAACTAAGCGAGTATGGCATCAGCCATTTCTCGGTCTTCCCGGACCTCCAAGGCCTCGGAGAAGAACTGAGGTTGGAGTGCCTTCCGATTCCCAAGCTGCGCGAGTGAACAAGCCGTTGGCTGCCACCCCGCAAGACCACGAACCCGTGCGTTGGTGATTAACGCCGGTCCGTACGGTTTTAGGACCAGGTTCAACGGCCGCTCTGAGGTTCGCGCGCGGGGACGCCCACGGCGGGCGTCGCGGGCGCAGCAAGCGAAGCGCCCCTACGCGGAAAAGGCGACGGCAGCGGCAAAGGCAACGGCGAAGGCGAACGTCAAAAACGCCGGCTGGCGGCCTGCGCTACGGCTTGCGGGCCGAAGTTCGAAGACGACGGCGGCGGCCGAAGATCAACGTTCGCGCTGGAGTTCGCGCGTGGGGACGCCGCGGGCGTCAAGGGAGGGCGAATTCGGCCCTCCCCTACGACGGCGAAGAATTCGTCAACTGCGGGGCCGAAAATCTATTGGCTTAGCCGTCGTAGTAACGGCCGTTGGCCTCTTCGCCCATTATTCCGAAGTCGGACTTTGACGTGGTTAGCGGATCGGACTTCCAGGAGAAACCGATGGACGGCACCTCGACTTGGGCTTCGAGTTGGCATGCTACTCGCGTGCCGTTGAAGCGGAAGTGCTTGGAGGCGTCCTCGTACTTTACCGGGTCTCCGGTGGATTTGCCTGTGAGCTTGAAGCTCATTTTTGCGGGGGTGCCCAGGGAGTCGAGCGCGGGGAAGCGAGGTTGATCGATCAGTGCGACGTTGTGCATTTCGATTGTGAAGGAGTTGCCGTCCGCGCTGAAGGTCAGGCCGCCGGCGGGTACGGGAACGGTCCAGAAAAGTCCGCAGTCGGAGATGGGCGGGTGAAAATCGTGGACTTCATTGGCGGGGACCACCGGTCCCCGGAACATGGTGTGTCATATGTGGACGAAGGTTCCTTGCTGGGCGGTGCGGGCGGCCCAATATTCTCCCTGCATTATGGCGTAGTCTGTTGAGGGAGAGCCGAAGGCGATGCGGTTGCCTTGATTGTCGGTTCCCATGCCGGTGAAGTTGTTGGTGCGGACTACGCGGCCTTTGAAATGGTAGATGTGGCCCGGTTCGTTGCCGATTCCCGCGGCTTGATTGTGGCTGCCGAATTTGTCTAGCCACGGGATTGGGTAAGGGTCGGTGCCTCCGTTTGCGGTCATGGGTTGCTGGCTGGTGCGGGAAGAATTTGTCGAGTGGATCGCGAGCGGGAGCAAGGCCAGAGTGCTGGATTTCAGGATCGCTCTACGACTTTGGAGAAACTGCGAATTATATTGCGAGTTCATCGGTCGGCCTCCTTTGTGTAAACCTCCGATGGCGGCATTGTAACGCTTAGAGGGGTGCGGGGGCTTTAATTCGGATCTGTCGTAGGGGCGGCAAAGGCGAAAGTCAAAAACGCCGGCTGGCAGCCCTTCGCGAGGTTCAGGATAAACCTGCGCTACGGGGTGCGGGGCGATTTGCACAGCTTCGCTGAATTCCACAGATCGCGACACGTTGACGTTCACGCTGCAGTCGCGCAGACTCTGCCTTCGATTGCAATCCCAGCAAATCGAAAATTGGGCGCGAAAAAAATTCGCGGCGGAAATCCATTGCGTAGAAATACGGACTGCGCGACACTAAGGCGAAACCAAAGCGAAACTTATGGCGATTGACGTCAACCTCGAACGGCCGCTGCCGCACAATCTCGACGCGGAGCGCAGCATTCTTGGCGCGATTTTGCTCGACAATCACGCGCTGAATCCGGCGGTCGAGAAACTTAAGACTGATGACTTCTTTCTCGATCCGCACCGGCGGATTTTCGAGCGCATGATTGCTCTCGCCGAAGCGCAGCACGCGATCGATCTGGTCACGCTCACCGAAGATTTGCATCGCAGCGGGGAACTGGAGGCGGCGGGCGGGGCTGCTTATCTCGCGCAGCTTGTGGATGGGGTGCCGCGGATTTCGAATGTGGAGCATTATGCGCGCATCGTTAAAGAGAAATCGATGCTGCGGAATTTGGCGCATGTGGCGCTGGCGATTCAGGAACGGGCGCTGGCGGCGGATGATGAGGCTGACGCGATTCTCGATAACGCGGAGTCGAGCATCTTTGAGCTGGCTGACGATCGCATTCGGGCTGGGTTGATTGGCGTAAAGGATTTGGTGCGCGACAACTGGACGCGCATCGAGAAAGTTTTTACCGGGGGGCGGCAGATTACCGGGTTGGCTACCGGTTATCCGGAATTGGATCGCGAGACGGCGGGGTTGCAGCCTTCGGAATTGATTATTTTGGCGGCGCGGCCGTCGATGGGGAAGACAGCGCTGGCTTTGAATATTGCGGAGAATGTGGCGGTGCGGAATCGCGAGACGGTGGCGGTGTTTAGCCTGGAAATGTCGAAGGAATCGCTGCTGCTGCGCTTGCTGGCTTCGCATGCGCATGTGGACGCGCATAAATTCCGTACCGGCTACGTGAAACATGATGACTGGAAGAAAGTTTCGGAATCTTTGAGCGAATTGGCGGATGCGCCGCTGTGGATTGATGATTCGGCTTCGGCTAGCGTGTTGGAGATGGCGGCTAAGGCGCGGCGGTTGGCGCGGGATAAAAATTTGGCGCTGGTGGTGGTGGATTATTTGCAGCTGGTGACGGCGCGCGGGCGGTTTGGGAATCGCAATGAGGAAGTTTCGAGCATTTCGCGCGCTCTGAAAGCTATGGCGAAGGAATTGAAAGTGCCGGTGTTGGTGTTTAGCCAGCTTACGCGCGGTCCGGAGAAAGACAAACGCGATCCGCAGCTTGCTGACTTGCGCGAATCGGGCGCCATCGAGCAGGATGCCGACGTGGTGCTTTTTATCAATCGCCCGGATTTTTTTAATAAGGACGCGCCGGAGGAAGATCGCAATAAGACCAAGTTGATTATCGGCAAGCAGCGCAACGGCCCGACCGGCGTGCTGCAATTCGTCTTCAACAGCCGCTGGACGCGGTTTGAGGTTGCTGCGCCGGATGAGTTTAGCGGCGATAGTTTTCAGGAGTGACGCGGTTTTGTAGCAAAGCCACTCGTGGCTGTGTTGCGGGTTGGCTGAGATTATCCGGTTGCGCCGCCGGTGATTTCGGTCGTAGCAAACTGGTTGCTCGTAAGAGCCGGCGGGACGCCCTTCAATAATTCTCAGGACAAGCCAGCGGTACGTGGGATCGCTGGCGGATGAAAATTGGCGCGATCACGGTTTCGCCGTGCGCCGACACAGGCAGGAGTGCCTGTGCTACACGGTTGTGGTTGGGGTTCCACGATGGTTCTTGTTTGGTGCTGGGGGCTGGATTTTCGATTCCTCTCGTTGTCCTGGTAACTTATTCTAAATAGTGGATTACGGGGGCGGCGACGCGATTTTTTGCGCTGGCCGGACTTGGCATCGATTGTGCTCGGTATTGGATTGCCATGCCTACACTGTTGACTGACTCACCGACGATTGAGGCGCCGACTGCCGAATCTGGCGGAGTGGCGGGATACTCTCACAGGCCGAATGCTTCGGCTGACGCCATGACTCGTAAGATCAAATTCGATGGACGGCCGGTATGGGCTGAGATTTCTTTGGCCGACATTTTGCACAACCTGAAAGTGATTCGACGGCACGTGGGCGCGCGGCGGAAGATTTTGGCGGTGGTGAAGGCTAATGCTTACGGGTTGGGGTCGGTGCCGATTTCTAAGGCGCTGGCTAAGGCTGGGGTGGAATGGCTGGGGGTTACTTGCTCGAGTGAAGGGATTGAGTTGCGCGAGGCTGGGATTCGCAAACGCATTTTGGTGCTGACCGGATTTTGGGCTGGCGAGGAAGAAATTTTATTGCGGCATGATTTGACACCTACCGTTACGCGGCTGGAACAGCTTGCGCAGCTTGAACGGGCTGCTGGGCGGCGGGCTCGGCGGGTGCGGAATTTTCGGGCGCCCTTTCACTTGAAGATTAACACCGGGATGAACCGGTTGGGAATTGAGCCCGATGAAGTGGAGGCGTTTGCTGCGGAATTGGGGCGCTGCCCGCATTTGAAGCTGGAGGGGACTTACACGCATTTTGCTTCGGCTGAGGATTTCACCAGCGATCAGACGGCGCGGCAGGAACGGAAATTTTCGGCGGCGCTGGAACGCTTGCGAGGGCTGGGCGTTTCGCCGGGATTAGTGCATTTGGCAAATAGCGGGGCGATTTGTGCGCGGCCATCTACCTGGGGGGATTTGGTGCGGCCTGGGGCGATTCTTTATGGCTATCACCAGGGATTTGATCCGCCGGAGAAAAAGGCGGAGGTCAAGGCGCAGATGGACTTGCGTCCTTGTCTTTCGCTGCGGGCGCGGATTATCTCGATGCGGGATGTGGCGGCGGGCGAGGGCGTTGGGTATGGGGCGCGTTTTGTGACCGAGCGGGCTTCGCGGATTGCGGTGATTGCCGCGGGTTATGCGGATGGATTGGTGCGGGCGCGGACGAATCGCGGGGTGGCGCTTTTGCGCGGGCGACGCGTGCCGCTGGTGGGCACGATTTCTATGGATTTGGCTACCGTGGATGCTACGGAAGTTCCCGACGCGGCTGTCGGCGATATCGTGACGATTTATGGCAGCGATGGCGGCGATTCGATTGAAGTTTCGGATGCGGCCCGCGAGATCGGTACCGTGACATCGGATCTGCTTTGCGCGCTGGGCCGGCGCGTTCGGCGATTTTACCTCTCCTGATTCCCCGCGGTTGACCCTTCTCCTTGAAAGTAGTGCTATACTTCCCGTTAACGGCTTTTATAATTTCATACTTTTGCCGGGAGATTCTAAATTTCATAAACGAGTGGGGCAACGGTAGTGCTCCGTCTCGAATCTTGATTAGTGGGATTAATACTTTCATTCGATTGATAAGGGGCCTGTATGGCGCGCACTTCTAATCCGTTGCCTCGAACGACTTCTTCGCCTGGAATTCCTGAAACGCCTCAGCCGCCGCAGCGCGCTACTGTGCTTTCGCGCTCGCCGGAGACCAATGTTGGATCGTTTTGGGACATGCTGGCGGTGCGGTTGATTTTTACCATAGTTTGCGTGGCGGCCGGTTATCACTTTCAGCCGTTTGGTTTGACGCGGCTTTTGGCTTCGATTGGCGGGTTGCTGTTTGCTGTAGCCGTGATTCTTTTCGAGGTGCGATTGCGGCGGGCTAGTTTGCGGCGTTTGATTGGGGCTGCTACTGGATCGATTTTGGGGATTCTGGGGGCTTACCTTACTTCGCTGGTTTTGATGAATACGAGCATGCCGGCTGGCGAGCGGTCTTATTTTAGTTTGATCGTGTTTTTGGTGATGGCTTACATCGGATTGATTGTGGGCGCGAATAAGGGCGACATGTTGAATTTGCAGGCGCTGGGGGGGCTTTTCGGCAGCGAGCGGAATATGCGACACACCTTTAAGCTGCTGGATACCAGCGTGATTATTGACGGGCGCATTGCGGATATTGCTGAGGCGCAGTTCCTTGATGGGGCGGTGGTGATTCCGCAGTTTGTTTTGCACGAGTTGCAACTTGTGGCGGATTCGGCTGATCCTTTGAAGCGGCAGCGCGGGCGGCGCGGGTTGGAAGTTTTGCAGCGGATTCAGAAGATTCCGAATTTGGATGTGCAGATTGCCGAGGATGATTTCCAAAATATTGCCGACGTGGATTTGAAATTGATTGAGTTGGCCAAGCGTTATGACGCGAAGATCATCACCAACGATTTCAATTTGAATAAAGTGGCCACCTTGCAGGGGATTGAGATCTTGAATGTGAATCAGCTGGCGAATGCTTTGAAGCCGGTGGTGTTGCCGGGCGAGACGATGCGCGTTTTTATTTTGCGCGAGGGTAAGGAGTATAACCAGGGCGTCGCTTACTTGGATGACGGGACCATGGTGGTGGTGGATGCGGCGCGGAAGATGATCAACAAGACCATCGATATTATTGTGACTTCGGTGCATCAGACCACCGCGGGGAAGATGATTTTCGGGCGGTATGATGAGCGCTCGGCTTCTGCGGCTGTGGGGGTGGGGGCTGCGGACGCGCGCTCGGCGGAATCGGGGCAGGAACGGCCGCCTCGGCCTTATTACCCGGAGCCTGGGCGGTAGTGGATTTTGTACCGCCGGTTTACCCTTCCAACTTTCGCAAATCCGCAATTGTAAATACTCGAGTGGTTTCGTAGCGGCGGGCTTTAGCCTAGCATCTTACGTCCGTAAAGTTTCGCCAAGGCAGCAATAGCGAGCGGATTGCAGAGTCAAATACAGCGCGTTGATTGGACTGGGTGGTCCGCGCGTGGGCTTTGCACGTAGCGGGCTCGGAGATCGTAAGATGCCAGGCTAAAGCCCGCCACTACGAAGGCGCGCCGCCCAAATTTTCGGGACTTGGCGCAATCGACGTCGTAAGATGCCGGCACGGAGGCCGGCGCTACTTGAGGATTACTGCCATATTGCCTGCTGCTGGACTCGGGACGCGCATGGGGGCGGAGACTCCCAAACAATTCTTGGAATTGGGCGGCGAGCCGCTTGTTATTTTTACCTTGCGTCGGCTTGCGGCTTGTTCCGCGATCACTGATTTTATTTTGGCTACTCGGGCCGACGAGCTTTCGTTTCTTGAGGACCGGGTTAGCAAGGCGCGGATTGGGCGGCCGGCGCGCGTGGTGCATGGCGGAGAGACGCGGCAGCAATCGGTGGCCAATGCTTTGGCGCAGGTGGCGGCCGAGACGGAAATTGTGATGGTGCATGATGCGGTGCGGCCGTTTGTTACTGTGGAGCAGTTGGACCGCTTGATTGTTGAGGCGCGCGAACGGGGGGCGGTAATTTTGGGGATTCCGGCGATTGATACGGTGAAGGAAGTGAAGCGGGCCAGTTTGCCGGAAGATGTGGCGCGGATTACCGGGACGATTCCGCGCGAGAGGATTGTGTTGGCGCAGACGCCACAGGCTTTCCGGTATGGGATTTTGCGCGAGGCGTTTGCGCGGGCTGAGGCGGATGGGGTTACGGCTTCGGATGAGGCTTCGTTGGTGGAGCGATTGGGGCAGGATGTTTATGTGGTGCTGGGGTCGGAACGGAATTTGAAGATTACGCGGCCGGCGGATATGGATTTGGCGCGATTTTATTTGGAGCAGGAATTGGCACGGCGGACATGAATCCTGAATCGTCAAAGCCGCGGAAAATGGTGCGCGTGCTGGGCGGCTTGGTATTTCTATGCGGGTTCGTTCCACTCACATCTGTGTTTTGGCGAATCCTGTCGAGACCTGGCCCGCACCTTACGAAGGCATTGCTCTACAACCTAGCTCCAATAACTCTCATCACTGGATTTTGGATCGTGATTGGTTGCGTGCTTATGACGAGGCGTCGATAGGTGTATCGCTTATGACCACCCGCATTTCACGCTGCGGAATTGCTTACGATCTGCACCGGTTGGTCGCGGGGCGGAAATTTATTCTCGGCGGGGTGGAGTTGGAATTTGAGAAGGGGCCGGCTGGTCATTCGGATGGCGATGTTTTGAGCCATGCGATTTGCGATGCGCTTTTGGGGGCTGCTGGCTTGGGTGACATTGGGACGCATTTTCCGGATACGGATGCGAAGTGGAAGGGAGCGTCGAGTTTGGTTTTTCTGGGGAATGTGCGGAAATTGCTCGATGCTCGAGGTTGCCACATTACGCATATCGACGCCGTCGTGATTACGGAGCGGCCGAAATTGACGCCGCATTTTGCTGGGATGCGGGCGGTGTTGGCGCGGGCTTTGGGGATTGACGCTTCGCAGATCAATCTTAAGGCCAAGACTAACGAAGGCGTGGATGCGATTGGGCGCGGCGAGGCGATTGCTGCGCAGGCTGTGGCTACCATCGAGTCTTGAGCGCGGTTTCTTCCATGGATGAAAATCCTGAGAGTGAGATTGCGGAATCGCTTGCTTCAGTTGGGCTGGCGGCGAATGCGTTTGTGGCTGCTGACGTGGAGGAGATTTTGCGCGAGCGCGGGTGGCTGAGGCTTGGCGGTGAGGCTGATTCGGATGATCGCGCTTCGCGGCTTCGGGATTGGCTTGCTGGCGCGGCTGCGCTTTTGGGGCCTCATGCTGCGGACGGGGCTGCGCTGGCGGAATCGCTTGGTTTGATTTTTCATTATGATGCTGCGGCTACTCTGGAGTCGCGCGAGGCGCAGGCGGTGATTATGCGGACTGGGGGGCGCGAGGTGATTCGTGAATTGGCTAGGATTGTGCTGGATGGGGCGGCGATTGATTCGGAGCGATTTAAGGAGATTATTGAGGCGCTGAAATCGCGGGTGCGCTTTCGTAGCCGGGAATTGTTTCATCCTCTTCGGTTGGCGCTGGCCGGGCGGGTTGGCGAGGGGGAATTGGATCGCGTGATTTTGTTGCTGGATTCGGCGGCGGGGCTGAAGTTTGCTGTGCGGGTTAAGGGGAGTCGCGAACGCATGTTGGAATTTTGCGCTGCGCTGGATTGAAGTTTCGTTCGTACCGCTGGCGTCCCGCCGGCTATTACGAGCGCAAGGGTAAGCTACGTTCTAGATGTTTCGACGGAGCGCGGAGTTAAATACACGATGTTGGTTGTGTTTAGTGGGCCGCCCGTGCGCGCTGCCGTTGACTGGACTCCCGCTCGTAAGAGCCGGCGGGACGCCAGCGGTACGATTTGCGGGGCGAGTTGCGCATGTCGCCGGCATCGGGAAATTTTGTGAAATTATGAGCTACCTTTTGGGTGTTCATGCTGTGGAGGAGGCGCTGGAGGCTGGGCGGCCTCTGGATCGCATTGTGATTGCTAGCGGGCGGCATGGGAACCGCATGGAGACGATTGTGAGGCGGGCGCGGGAACGCGGAGTGCCGGTGCGATTTGAGGACCGCTTGCAGATTGACCGGTTGGCTGGGTCGCGGGAGCATCAGGGAGTGATTGCGCTGGCGGCTGCGCGGGCGGCTGTGGAGCTTGAGGATTTGCTGGCGTCGAAAACGGAACGCTCCTTGATTGTGCTGCTTGATGGCGTGGAGGATCCGCAGAATCTTGGGGCGATCGTGCGGACTTCGCTGGCGGCTGGGGCGTCGGGGGTGGTGATTCCTGAGCGGCGGGCCGCGGGGCTTACCGATAGCGTTTCGCGGGCTTCGGCTGGGGCGTTGGAGCACTTGCCTGTGGCGCGAGTGAAAAATTTGGTGCGGGCTATGGAGCAGATGAAGGAGGCTGGGTATTGGTTGATTGGGCTTGATGAACGCGGGGAGAGGAATTATACCGAGGCGGATTACAAAACTTCGATCGGGATTGTTTTGGGCGGCGAGGGGCATGGGTTGCATGAATTGACCCGGAAACGTTGTGACTACGTGGTTTCGATTCCTACCGTCGGGCCGGTGAAGTCTTTGAATGTTTCGGTGGCGGCGGGGGTGGTTTTATTTGAAGTTGTGCGTCAGCGGGGGTCGGTGAAAGCTTGAGTGATTGACGCGCGATTATGCAGGGATGCCCAGCCGCGCCTGCGGTACAAAAACGAAACTGCCTCCTTATTTGCGGCGCGCGCCGTCCGTGATTTTGGCCCTGGCGGGCTTTTGAGTTCGTAAGATGCCGGCGGGGACGCCGGCGCTACTTGTCATATTGCATCAGCGAGAAAACATCTACCGCTGCAAGTTTGCCTCGGCCATTTAGGAAACTTAGTTCTACTGCGAAGGCGGCGCCTGCTATTTGGCCGCCTAGTTGGCGGATTAGTTGGATCGCTGCGGCGGCCGTGCCTCCTGTAGCTAGTAGATCGTCGCACAGCAGGATGCGCTCGTTTGGCTTTACTGCGTCGTGATGCATCTCGAGAGTGTCGGTGCCGTATTCGAGTTGATAGGTTACTTCGGCGCGCTTCCAGGGGAGCTTTTTTGGCTTGCGGATGGGGATGAAGCCGGCGTTTAGGCGATAGGCTAACGCAGGGGCGAAAATGAAGCCGCGTGCTTCGATGCCGGCTACTTTATCTACATGTTGGCCTTCGTAGTGGGTGCAGAGCTTGTCGACCATTTCGTGGAAGCCGGTTTTATCTTGCAGCAGCGTGGTGATGTCGTAGAAGAGAATTCCTGGTTTCGGGTAGTCGGGAATTTCGCGGATTAGTTTCTTCAGGTTGTCCATGTGGCGATCCTTTTTACCAATCGTGTTCGATTGAGAAGCTGTCGGCGTAACGCTGAGCTATGGGCCGATCTTCCGCTTCGACGCTGCTGACTTCGGCGAATTTCGGGCCGCGCTCGAGTGATTTGCGGAAGGAGTCGAGCGCTTCGGGCTTGCCGATGGCGTAAACTTCGACGCGGCCATCGCTTAGATTTTTGGCATAGCCGCTGATGCCCAATTCGGCGGCCTCACGTTGCGCGAAGTAGCGATAGCCCACGCCTTGCACCATCCCGGAGACCAGGAACAGTTTTGCTTTTCGCGTGTCGTTCACGGCATGCGCGGCGCGTCCGCCGCAAGCGCGCGATTTTACCAGACTCGGCGCGCGATGGCCCAAGTACTCGGCTGCTGCGAAGACAGACTACCGATTGCGATGTAAGATAACCCGGCAGCACGGGCGACGCTTTTTCAGAGGCAATACCGTGACACCTCTAAAGATTCGGCGCGGGGCCGTGGTACTGGTGGTTAGCATATTGGTGTTAACCAATTTCTTGTCCCACGTAACCGCGCGCGCCTACTCCAAGGCCGAAAAGAAGCGTGCGATCGTGGGTCATGTCTTGGGCAGAGTCGAGCATTTGCTTGGGCCCGCCACGAATTCCCTCGGCGGCGAGCGGTACGATGTATTTGTTTTTGCCAGTTCGAGCGAGGCAGGATTGGCGCGGCGAGTCGCTCCAGTCAAAGTTGTGTATGAGTTTTACCGCGATGAGCCCCATCTGCCCGAGCGATTCTTTGACTTCTCGCGGACTTACGAGTTGTGGGTGGCTCGAGACACTGGTTGCGACGAAAGTGTGAAGAGCCTGTCTTATGAAAAGAATGTCTCGGAATCCGGAGAGCGACTGCCATCGTCACTCGTGCTTAGGCTTCTCGATGGCGCTCCCAAAGATATTCTCGGGCCTGACATGATTCTTCCTTGCTACGAACTAAGCCCCGGCGAGTACAGAGAAGTTGAGAACAAAAAGAGACGTTGATTCAGGCACGGTGTCTCTTCCGCGTCGGCACTAGATGAACTTAGTCCGGCGGCTGCGAACTCCGATGTGGCTTTGCCTGACACTGACAATCGGGCACAGTCGTGTCAGAATCATTCGCCTGACGCTAGCCTGACCGTCCGAGCCGCCATGACTTCTTCCTCATGCTCTCGCCGAGCTGGATTTGTCCTTACATGCGGTGTGCTTGTTGCCGCGGCTCTTGGTTTCGGAATGGTTCGATCTGCAGCTTCGGTTTTGCACTCGCCACATTCGCAAGATAAGCCGCCAGCGCCACAGGCTTTCGACTCCAATTCCGCGCCACCGCAGAATTCAGCGGCGGCGAGCGGCGGTCGCGGGGCTGAAGTCGTCATGCACGGCGGTTATCCGGAATTGCGCTTTAACGGCGAGCCTTTTTTTATTCATTCGGCGGCTTTTTTTTATTACCGGGTGCCTCGGGATCTTTGGGAGGTTTCGCTGGAGCGTTATCGAGGGTTGGGGATCAATACGATCGATATCTACATTCCCTGGAATTGGCACGAGTCGAGCGATGGGGAATTTGATTTTGACGGGCACACGAATTCGCGGCGGGATTTGCGCGGCCTTTTGAAATTGCTCGCCAATAAAAATTTGAAATTGATCGCGCGGCCCGGGCCTTTGATTTTGAATGAGTGGCGCTTGGGCGGTTATCCGGAGTGGTTGCTGCGGCGCGCGGATTTTCAAGCGGCCATGCCTGCGGAATTTCGCATGGATGAGATTGATTTGCTGGAGGGCCGCTATCCGCCGCTCGCGGGATTGAATTCGCGCGATGCGGAGGCTGCGGCGTCGGCTTGGCTCGCAAATTCATTGCATATGGAGTATTCGCGGAAGTGGCTGGAGGCTGTGGGGCGCGAGCTGGCTCCTTATGCTGCCGGCGCGGCACCGGCTGTGGCCGCGGCGGCGAAGGATCAGGGGCCGCCGGTGGCGAATCCGCCGCTGCTTTTTGTGCAGCTGGATGATGATGTGGCGAGCGGGCGCACAAATCGCGCGGGGCCGGCCGTTTGGAGCTATCTCGAATCTTTGCGCGCGGCGTTGCGCGGCGGCGGGCTTGGCGTTCCAGTGTTTATTAATCCTACTGATGCGCGCGTTGCGGCTGCGGGCTCGGGACTTGCCGATCCCATTGGCGTGATGGGGCAGTGGTATTTGCGTCCGAGTGGAAATATTGCCGCCGGAAAAGGACTGGAGTTGACCGCCGAGGACGCTTCGACGATCGAACTTTTCGCGGAGGAATTGAAGACGCAGCCGGGCTTTCCTCCTGCATTGATCGAATATCAGGCTGGCTGGTACGCGCCCGGTGACGATGATCATCCCATCGAGAGCGCGGCGGAAAATACACTGGATAGCTCGCGGCTTTTTCTTGCGCATGGGCTGCATGGCATCAGTTATTTTCCGTTGCAGGATAGTGTTACGCCCGCGGGCTGGTCTGTGCCGTGGGCGAATCAGAATTATCTTTGGAATGCGGCGCTCGATCCGAGTGGCCGCTCGCGGCGCCGGGCCGATGCGATCGCGCGGAATGCCGACATACTGATGCGCTGGGGGCCGCAGCTTGCGGCGTCGCACAAGCGCGCGGATTTTGGCGTGATTTATCCGCTGGGTGCTTACGAGCAAGGCTCGCTTACGGCTGACGATGTTCGCCGCGTCTCCGAAGGCGTGCAGAAAATCGAGAGGCTGGCGCAGCTCGATCATTTATCGAGCGAGTTGCTCGATCCCGAATATCAGCCGGTGGAGCAATTGCTGCGCGATCCGCTGATTCTCTTGCCGGTCTTTGATCGCGCGCGCGAATCTTCGGCCGGCGCCGATTTGCCCCCGCTTTGGTTATCGGAGAAAGCGCAGCGCGCGCTGGTGGACTACGTGCGCGGGGGCGGAACGCTTTTCGTTTTTCCGCGACGCCCGGCTGGGGCGGTGATCTCCGAACTTTGGAAGGACGCCGCGGCGGCAAATGCGGAACCGGCCGACGTCGTTTCGGTGCGGCGTGAGTTCGGGGCCGGGCACGTGATCGAATCGTCGAAGGATTTATTTTCCTGGATCAATCTGAAGCAGAGCTTTTTCGAAAATCGCCAGACGGAAGCAGCGGACTGGAACATGCGCGCGCTGCGAAAGATTGTTACACAGGCGGGAGTTCATCCGGCCATCATTGTGCTCGGTGATCCGTCGCAGGCCAGCAGTTTGGTGATCACCGAACTTATCAGCAATGAAGGAACCGGGAAGCTCGGCGCGCGCACGGGCGGGCACGGCTGGCTCAGCGTGACCAATCTGAATGCGGATGATGCGATGGATGCGTCGTTGTCGGTGCTCACTCCAACGGGGTCAGCGCTACAACAAACTCCCGAGCGCGTTTCGCTCGATATCAGCGTGCCGGCTCGCGAGTCGCTGCTTCTGCCGCTGGGATTTTCGCTGTGCCTCGACGAAAAGCCGCCGCCGGATTGCAGCGACGAAGTTTTAATCTCGGGAGCGGAGCTGGTGAGCGCGGCGCGCGAGGGAAAAACGCTCGAGCTTACTTTCTATACGCCGGCGCGCGCGGCAATGCGCTTGCGTCTCGAGCAAGCGCCCTCGCATGTGGAGGTGGAAGAAACTAATCCTGAAACGAAGTGGTCGCAGGAGCGCCACGAACTATCCCTGGCAACTTCGCGCGGCACTGCGCCCGGTTACCTGCGCAAGCTCAAGGTGCAATTGCCGTACGTGCCGCACGTTCCGGCAGTGAAGCGCGAAGCGGATCGCGGGCGCGGCTGGTCGGAGATGTCCGTGGTGAATGCGCTGCGATTGCCGCTGGGGCCGATTACAAGTCTGGGAACTTCGCCGCCGTTGATCGTGATTGACGATCCGCGTGCAGCGCGCGTCGTCTTCGAAGCGAGTAATACGGATCGCGATTTTCACGGCGATATCGATGTGAACCTTACCGGTCCGTACAAAGGCTCGGCGAGCCTGCGCATTCTTGCCGGGCAGATCGCGGTGGATTCGGCAAAATTGAAGGCGGCGCCGGCGGATGATCCTGCGCGTGGCGCGGGCGGCAGCTCGCTCGATGAGAATGGGCTGCTGCACGGTAGCATCGAGGCGCGCGAAGGACACGACCGAAAGTCTTCGGCAATTTTTTACCTGCCGCTGCACGCGGATGCCACCACCGCCTACCGCTACGATTTCGATGGTGACGGCGCGCTGGAATGGGTGCTCGAGAATGCCGGCGTGCGATTGATCGTATCGCCGGCGAGCGGCGGACGGGCGCTGGCGCTGGTGGATAAGACCACAGGATTTGACGTGCTGAGCAGCGTGGGCGGGCTGCGCGATGGATTTTCGTTCACGCCGAATCCGCCCGGGATTGCGCCGGAGCGGGAGCGCGGGCGGTATGGATTTTTCAATCGCGTTTACGTGGCGGCGTGGGTGCGGGACGATAAGAATACCGCTTTGAGTTTGCGTTATCACGCCGCGGACGCTTTTCCGTATGGCGCGAATATCGAGAAGCGCGTCGAAGTTGCCGGCGATGTGGTGAGCGTCAGCTATCGCGTTGCGCTCGACAGCGCGAGTGCGGCGTCCAGCGCGGACGCAGCTCCGATTCCCACGCCAGTGGATCAGCCGCAGTCGTTTGTTGCCACGCAGTCGGTTCCCACGCTTGATGAGCGCGGCCGGCTTACGAAATTTTGCTGGTCGTTCGCGGCGCCGAAAGATGCGGCTTCGGCTCCGGCTAAGGATTCAGATACGGACGCGACGCATTGCGAAGATTTCGCGCTGGGCGGTGCGGCGATTGAAATTCCCGCCGATGCGAATCATCTGGAAGTGCGCACGCCGGGTCGGCCGGGTCTGGTGATGGATTGGGATTCCGGGCGGCTCACGATCGAGCCGAAACGTTATTCGGCGCTGGTGGAATTGCGCTCGGCGGCGCTGAAGCCGGGGGAGGAAATGCGCGCGGCGCTGCATTTTCGCGTTTTGGCGCCCGAGTGATTGTGCTTGGCAGGTTTTCGTAGCGGCGGGCTTTAGCCCGCTATCTTACGGCCGCAAATGTTCTCTACGGCGACAATTTTGTGCGGCTCGCAGGATAAAATACGGGGCGTTAATTGGACTGAGTTGTCCGTGCGTGAGTGTTGCATCGTAAAGGAATCCGAGACCGAAAGATGCCAGGCTAAAGCCCGCCGCTACGAAGGCAGGGCCGGCCTGCGCGAGGAGGAATGTTGATGGAGCAGAATTATAAAAATCATGTGCGTTTAGTGCCGATGTTTCATTATTTTGTTTTGCCGGTGCTGTTGGTTAATTTTGTGTGGTCGGTAATTGTCGCGAAGCACGATTTTTCGGCTGATACGGTTATTGCGTCGGTAACGGCTTTGGCGCTCATTCTGTTGGCGCTCTCGGCGCGCAGGTTTGCGTTGACGGTGCAGACTCGATTGATACGGCTGGAAATGCGGTTGCGGATGCAGCAGGTATTGCCGGCGGATTTGAGGGCGCGCATTTTGGAGTTTCAGCCCGGCCAATTGGTGGCACTGCGATTTGCGAGTGATGCGGAATTGCCTGAGCTGGCGCGGAAGGTGCTGGACGAGAAATTGACCGATCAGAAGGCCATCAAACTGATGATACGCGATTGGCAGGGGGATTTTTTGCGGGCGTAGCATTGGGGAAGGCAGATGGATGGCGGAGAATGTCGAGTCGGGTCATGCGCGCGCAAATGTCCCACGTTTTCTTAAGCGTTACACGGGCGGGCGCGTCGATTGCCTTGCAATCGCATAGCGATTGACCCGGCGCCCCTGCGGGGAGAAATGCGACGACGGCGGTGGAAGTTGACGCTAGCGCTAACGGGGCTGGGCGCATCTAAGATTTTGAGGCGTACGTTGTGAAACGTGTCGCAATCGTCGTTGCTGTAGCCCTCATCGTTCTTTTGCCGGGGCGTGCTGCGTTCGCGCAGTCGCAGGGGCCCGTGGTTCCGGCGCCGAAACCGGAGGTGGCTAAGACTATCTTGCAGCCGGAAGTGCATCTGGATTCTGCGGCTACCGATGAAATCGTACGTAAGTTTGCGGCGAACGAAGACCGCATGAAGAAGGCTTACGAGCAGTATTCGTTCACGCTTTCGGTGAAAGTTCAGGAAGAGACGAATCCGGGCGGGGAATTCGTCGTTACCGGCGACAGTTTTGTGCGATCCGACGGGTTGCGCTACGAACGCATTGTGAAGCAGCCGGTTTCTACCTTGAAGCAGACTTCTTTTACGCTGGAGGACGTGAAAACTATTGCCAGCTTGCCGCTTTTTTATCTGACTTCGGATGAAGTCGGAAATTACAAATTCAAATATCAGGGCACGGAGAAGATGGATGAGCTGGACACTTTTATTTTTCGCGTTCAGCCCAAGGAATTGTCACGCATCAAGAAGCTTTTTGATGGCGTGATCTGGGTGGATCAGCGCGATTTTGCCATTGTGAAAAGCTCCGGAAAATTTGTTCGCGAGGTGGAAGCCGAGGGGATGCAGTTGCCTTTCAGCATGTTTGATTCCTATCGCGAGAATATTGCCGGGCAGTATTGGTTCCCTACCTATATCACGTCGGAAGATGTGGTTACGCCGCCGAAGAGCGAGAGTATTCCGCTGAAGCTGGTGGTGCGCTCGACGAATTTCCAGCCGAATCCAGTTGCGGTTTCTGCAGCGCCCGCAACGCCGCCCGCAAAACCCAATTAAAGAATTGTGAATTTGCTTTTGTATTTGTAGGGGAGGGTGCTTTAGCCCTCCCGCAGTTCGGCCATGTTTTGTGCGTGACGGACGGCGAAGCGGCGGGGCAAACAACGGGGCCGAAAAACGGGAGGGCTAAAGCACCCTCCCCTACAAAAGCGACGGCATGATTCGTTTCGGCAGATCTGCTATCGATCTCAGCATTTCGTCTGGTTTTGCAGCGCGGACTCTGGTTGCTGTGGGAAATGGACCACAGACTCCGAACACTCGCACTTTCGCGCGTCGCGCCATCTCGATGTCTTCCGGGGCGTCGCCTACGTAAATGCAGGATTCGGGCTCTAGATTTAGTTTCGCCAACGCCAGTTTTAGCGGGGCTGGGTGCGGCTTGCGATGAGAAGCGTCTTCGGCGCAGACTTGGACTGCGAAATATTCCTCCAGGCGGAAATCGCGCAATTGTTTGCAGACTCGCTCGCGGCTGCCGCTGGTTACTACTCCTAGCGTGAAAGTTTTTGCTAGCAATTTAATTGTTTCGCGGGCGCCGGCTAGTAGTTTTGGCGATTCGGTTTTGTAGGCTTGGTACCAGAGATTGTCGGCTTCTTTCCATTTGTGTTTGGGCACGCGGGCGGCGCGATAGACTTTGTGCCAGTTGGGTGAGTAATGCTTTTCTAGTTCGCTTAGGCCCCAATTGATTCCCAGAGCGCGGAACATTTGCAGATAGGCGCTGGAATCTGCTGCGTAGGAATTTAGTAGCGTGCCGTCCCAGTCTAGGAGGATGGCGCTGGCTTGGTGGCGTTTGGGGGGCACGAAGAGTGAGATGTTAGCAAAAAACTGCGCCTGCATTTTACTTGAGAGGCCGTCGTTGATTTCGGTGTTTGCGGGCGTTTGTGGTCGTAAGAGCCGGCGGCACGCCAGCGGTACGTTTGAATTAGGCTGGATCGAAGCGCGGGGGGAGCGTGTCGTCGCGGCGGAAATCTATGTCGTCGAAGGTGGCTGCGTAGCCGCGCCAGCCTGGGGTGTCGCATTCTTCCACGCGGACTACGTGGGCGGAGGTGCGCATTTGCACGCTGCCCTGGCCCAGCGGACGGCCGATCAGGCCTACTTCCATTTCGATTCCAGCGCCATTACCGATTTCGCAGGGAGCCAGGAAAAATACGCCTGTGGAACTGATATTTTTTGTGACTAGAGTAATGGGGAGGGGCTGGGCCTGCCCATTCACTTTGATCAGGCGCAAAGGAAGATTCAAGACCGCGCGGGGGCAATCGCGCCGCTCGAAAGGCAGGCCAACCGCATGCGTCGGAACCAGAAAGACGCGATGCGGGCGAACGACTTCAAGCCGCTTCGGTGCTGCGGCGGGATCGTTGGCATCTGTTCGAGGAGCGTTGACACCCAGTTGCCCGAATAGGTCGCGCGCTGCTGCCATTACTAGTGGACCCCCAAGGTCGCCGGTTGGTGAAACCGGGTGCAGGCAATATCCCGGATTCAGGCGATGCGGTCAACGACGCGTGGCGATTTCTTGGTTCAAAGAGTAAACAATCTAAAGGGGATAGTACTGGAACTAGGTCGCCCCAAATTGGCGGGCGGCGGCAATTTGCGCGCGCGGATTTTCGCTCGCGCTGGCGGAGTTTGCGCGCAAGAATCGGATAGTGAGTGGAAACGTCTAAGAGTATGTTGAGTGCGTTGAGAGCGGACTCAGGATCGCAACGAATAGGGACGCATCGCACATGAACGCGACACAAACACAAATCGCTGGCGACGGCGCAAATCGCATCGCGGAGCTGGATTCCCGCTGGCTTGCGGTGCAATCGCGAAATCGTGTGGCGGATGGAGCTTTCGTCTACGCGGTGCGCTCGACGGGAATTTATTGCCGCCCGTCGTGCCCTTCACGAAAACCGCGGCGGGCACAGGTGAAATTTTTTCGTGCCCCGGAACAGGCCGAGCGTCAGGGATTTCGTGCTTGCCGTCGTTGCCGCCCGGACGAAGCGAAGCCAGCCGATCCTCACGCGGCGGATGTGGCGCGAATTTGCCGTCACATTGAAACCACGCTGGCGGATCGCACCGGCGATGAATCCACGCTTAAGCTGGCGGCACTGGCTTCCCTTTCGGGATTGAGCGCGCATGCGCTGGAGCGTGCGTTTCGACGCGTTGCCGGCGTTACGCCGCGTCAGTATGTGGATGCGCATCGCATGCGGCGCCTGAAGTCCCGGCTCAAAAAAGGAGACGACGTGACTACCGCACTTTACGACGCAGGATTTGGATCGAGCAGCCGGCTTTATGAACGGGCGCCGCAGCAACTTGGCATGACACCCGCCACTTATCGCCGCGGGGGCGCCGGAATGGAGATTCACTATACGATTGCGGCCTCGCCGCTGGGGCGCGTGCTGGTGGCGGCTACAGCGCGCGGCATTAGCGCGGTTTATTTGGGCGAGAATGAGGCCAAGCTGGAATCGGAATTGCGGCGTGAATATCCGAATGCAGAAATCAGACGCGATCGCCAGGGGCTCGAAGATTGGGTCGCGAAAATTGTCGAGCATTTGAGCGGCCGCGCCCCGCATTTGGATTTGCCAACCGACGTGCAGGCGACTGCGTTCCAGCGCCGCGTCTGGGAAGAGCTGCGCAAGATTCCTTACGGCACCACGCGCACGTACACGCAAGTAGCCCGCGCGATTGGCCGGCCGACCGCGGTGCGCGCAGTAGCCCGAGCCTGCGCTACCAATCCAGTTTCAATCGTGGTTCCGTGTCACCGCGTAGTTCGCGAAGATGGCAATCTGGCCGGCTATCGCTGGGGCCTCTCGCGCAAGCAAGTCCTAATCGAGCACGAAGCGAAAACTCCTGCTGCGCGACGCGCTCGGGCGTAAAGTTTTTGTACCGCTGGCGTCCCGCCGGCTCTTTCGAGCACGAAGTTGGCAACGGCCATAATCATCGACGGCGCGCGATTTTGAATACGACGCCGTATTTGGATTTTGTAGTCCGGGCGTGTCGTTTGCCACTGTCGGCGTCGAGGTCGTAAGAGCCGGCGGGACGCCAGCGGTACGAAACCGCGGCTGATTTCGCCAAAAACGTCACGTCGAAAGTTTTGGAATTCTATGAGCGCGGGGAAATCAATTTCAGTGCCAGCTCGCGATCCTTTGCTGCTTGATGCGGAGGATCGCCGCGAGCTTTGGTCGCAACTCGATCGCCTGATCGAAGATTTCATCACGACCATCCCCGATAAACCCGTCGCGAATGAAATGACGCCGGCGCAAGTGCGCGAACTGCTCGCTGGCGTCGATTTTTCGAAGCCAATGCCGCCGGCCGATGCGCTGCGCCTCGCCGCCGATGGCATGAGCCGCACGCACGTGCAAGTTTCGCATCCGCGTTACTTCGGGCTTTTCAATCCTGCACCATCGACGATGGGCATCGCCGCGGATGCGCTGGTTGCGGCCATGAATCCGCAACTGGCCGCGTGGAAGCATGCTCCCTTCGCCGCCGAAGTGGAGCAGTTGGTAATTCGCGCGCTCGGCGAACGCTTTGGTTACAATCCGCCCGAGACGGACGGCACATTCGCGTCGGGCGGCTCCGAAGCCAATCAGACTGCGCTGCTCACCGCTATCACCTCGAAATTTCCCGAGTGGCAGACGCAAGGAATGCGCGCCATCAAGCTGCAGCCGGTGCTTTACGCTTCGGCCGAAGCGCATCACTCGATTCACAAATTTGCGCGCTTGACGGGACTTGGCCTGGGCGCGGTGCGCGAAATTCCCGTGAACGCCGAACTGCAGATGGATGTGTCGCGGCTGAAAGCGGCGCTGCGCGCAGACCGGCTCGAAGGCCACGCGCCGTTTCTCGTGGTGACGACGGCGGGCACTACAAATGCCGGCGCGATCGATCCGCTTCCGGAAATCGCCGCGATCGCCGCCGAAGAAAATCTCTGGCTGCACGTGGATGCGGCCTGGGGCGGAGCGGCGGCGCTGGTTCCGGAGTTGCGCCCGTTGTTCGATGGTATCGAGCGGGCGGATTCGATCGCGTTTGACGCGCATAAGTGGTTTTCTGTGCCGATGGCTGCGGGAATTTATCTGACGCGGCATGCGGAAATTCTCAGCCGCACATTCGGGATCGAAGCCGCTTACGTTCCGCCGAGGGCCGAAGGCGTGTCCGACGGGCTGGCTCATTCGCTGCAGTGGTCGCGGCGATTTATTGGATTGAAAGTGTTTTTATCCCTGGCGGTTGCCGGATGGGATGGTTACGCGCAAACGCTGCGGCAAATGACGGCTGTGGGCGAAGCGTTGCGGCGCGAACTCGTCGCCGCGGGTTGGAAAATCGCGAATCATACGCCGCTGCCGATTGTCTGTTTCACCGACGGACGCAGCGCCCGCCCGGACGCAGCAGCGCATCTTGAGCGGATCGCGCAGGAAGTGGTTGGCTCGGGCGAAGCGTGGATTTCGACAACGCGCATAGGCGCGAATCAAGCAGTGCTGCGCGCCTGTATCACCAATTTCCGGACGACTCAGGCGGATATTGCCGCTCTAGTTCGTTCGGTGGATAAGGCTCGCGCGCGGGTTGCGTCCTCGTAGCACAGGCACTCCTGCCTGTGGTTCTTCGTAAGCCGGCCAGATAAAGCCGAATACATGCGAGCAGCGGCTATCGGCGTGATTAGGCGCCACGCGCAGAAACGTTCGTTCGCTTGTGCTCACTCGGGCGCGTCGATTGCTTTGCAATCGCCCAGCGATTGACCCAGCGCCCCTACGACGGAAAAGGCAAATGCCACGACGGAAAAGGCGAAGGCCACAGGCAGGAGCGCCTGCGCTACAAAAACCTACTCACCCTGCGGCTTTATTTTCTCCGCGCCTTTGGGCCAGTGCGGCTTGAATTCGTTTTCGTCGATCTTCGGATTGCGTACGATGTTCGAATAGCGGATTACGAAGTAATCGTCTGAGCCGGTTTCGAAGAATTGCTGCTGCACCGGCAGCCACGAGCTTTCATCAAACCACAATTGAATCTTCGAAATCTGATTGCGCATGGCCTCTGATTTCGGCGTGAGTTCTAGCTCGCAAGTTTTTTTGCCATCGAGCACCGGCTCGCCGCGCATGGTCACCAGGTAGCCCTTCTTCAATTCATGTCCCGGCGTGCCAAAGCCCAGCAGCAGGTATTGATCGGCGAAAGCTTTATATTTTCCTAGATTGTATTCTTCGACGCGATTCAGCTTGGGATTGTAGATAAAGAAGGAATCGCCGGTGCGCAGAATGGTGCGCGGATCGGGCGCCTTGATGTCCATGCGCATGCGATCGCCATGCACCAGGATCGAGCCGGTTTCGGTGGAGCGATCGTTGACCACCACGGTGACTTTGGTGCGCTCGACGTCGGCCGCCAGGCTATGAAATCCGTGCGCCTGAGTATCGAGTTGATCGAGCGCGCTTTCGAGCGACATCGCGCCGCGCCCTTGCAACGCCCCAGCACCTGCTCCGGCCAAACACACGAACATGCACGTGAACAAAAACCGTTTCAGCACGAGTACCCCAATCTGCCCGCAACGCCCCAAAAGCCGACGAATCATAACGCACTACATAATAGGACGCGAGGATTGCGGGATGGGTTCCGCACCGAAGCGACAACAGTTGCTAACTGGCGGCGAATCTATAGCTTAACGGACACGTCGTAATACTCAATCGAGCCATCTTCGGCGCGCACAGGGTCAATCTGCCGCACCTGGAATGTGCGGCCTTTCAGATCTTCCACCGTGCGACCGAGTATTTCGTGGGTTTCTTCTTCGAGTTCGGGCGTGGGCTTCTGCGCGCGCTTGTTGGGCGGCAGTACATTCGCGCTCAGCCGGTAGGTGCGCGTGCCTGCCGCATCATCTTGCGCGACGAGTTGAATCATTGCTTCAATTCGCGCGGCGGCTGTTGCGGTGGTGGTTTGCGGCTCGTCGTTGAACCATTTGCGCGGGGTGAGCAGCACGAAAATCAGGATGGCCACCACCATCACGTCATACGGCCAGCTTCCCCGGTCGTAGGACCAGAAAAGCGTGCCGCGTATCGCGCCCCACAGCTTGTTCATTTAGTCCGCCGCTGCGCTGTCCACCACGAGGCCGTCGCGTATGTGGATCACGCGATGGCCGACGGCGGCGGCATCGGGATTGTGGGTGATCATCACGATCGTCTGCCCCAAATCCTGATTGAGTTGCCGCAGCATGGCCAGCACGTTATCGGAACTTTTCGAATCGAGATTGCCGGTGGGCTCGTCGGCCAGGACGATTTTCGGCTCGTTGATGATGGCGCGCGCGATGGCTACGCGTTGTTGCTCGCCGCCGGATAGTTCGGAGGGCTTGTGCGTCAGGCGGCCTGCCAGGCCGAGCATGGTGGTGACCACTTCAAAGCGGTGTGGATCGAAACCGTTGCCGTGGATGTGCTGCGCGAGGGCGATATTGTCGCGGGCGCTCAGCGTGGGCAGCAGATTGAAGCGTTGAAAGACGAAGCCAACTTTGTGCCGCCGCAGACGCGTGCGCTCGGCATCGCTCAGCGCGGAAAGATCATTGCCATCAAGTAGCACTTTTCCGCGCGTGGGGCTGGCTAGGCCGCCGATCACGTGCAAAAGCGTCGATTTGCCGCAGCCTGAAGGGCCCATGATGGAAAGAAATTCGCCTGGAGGCACATCCACACTCACGCCGCGCAGGGCGGGCACGTCCACTTTGCCCTGGCGATAGACCTTCCACAAGTTTTCAGTCTTGAGTATGGATTCCAACACACGCTCCCGGCAGCATAAGTCTGCCGAAGGGAAGAAATGATTCTAGACGCGATTCAGGCCGATGACTAGGCCTCAGTAGCGCCGGCGTCCCTGCCGGCATCTTACGAAAGCGAACGTAGGCGAGGCCCGGACCATGGCCGGAGCGCGATGTCACGAAACGGCAATGGTTTCGCTTTTGTAGCGCTGGCGTCCCCGCCGGCTCTTACGAGCAATAAAGCCGGCAAGGACTCTAAAGTTGGACGACGCGAATCGAAAATTAATAGCGATGAATTTGAGTTTTTGCTTTGTGCGCGATGCTTGCCGATAGCCGGATTAACGTCAAAAGAGCCGGCGGGACGCCAGCGGTACGTGAGTTGGCGTGATGGTGGTCCGTCGGGGAGTTTTCGAGTTGGCGACTTTTCCGCTCGAAAGATGCCGGCAGGGACGCCGGCGCTACTTAGGACGGCAAAAGCGGAGTGCCCGAGCCTGATCTCAGCTCGCGATACGAAGGCTCCACGAGCTCCAGCTGACGCTGCATCAAATGCCGCGCGCGGAAATGCTCTTGTGCCCGTCGCCCCCACGAGCGAATGAAATAATAATTTAGCGTGCCGCCGATTGCGCCGCTTAGCACTGGGATGAGGCGGCCGGCCCATTTTTCCGCGACTTCGGCGCCCATACGTGCGGCCACGCGTTCCATAATGCGCGGCACAAAGCGCTCGACGACTTCCTTCTCCACAATATCGCGGCCCAAATCGAGCCCCGCCGCCGTCCCCGCCGCGATCCACAGGTGCACGACATCCTCATCGGTTGCGTATTCGAAACCATAAATCAGGCTGAGCTTTTGCAACATGCGCATGGCAATGATGGCCAGCAGACTGATGTCCGGCAGCACGGTGAGCATCCCGCCCAAGCCGACGCCCGCGCCCTCCAGCGCCGCCACTTTCTTCGACGACGAAATCGTCTGCGCCGCCACATGATCGAGCGCCGCCACCGGCAGACGGAACATGTCGCGGTAACCCAGAATCGGCAAGCCATGCGCCCGCCGCAAGTGCTGCAGGTAAGCCTGCGAATCAATCTGCACGGTCGAGTACGCCCGCGAAAGCCCCCCCTGAATCGCGCGCTTCAGCAGATCCAGCGTCTCCGCCGCTTTTTCCTGCTTACCCATGCATCCATTGTAGTCCATATTGAGCTGCACCGGCTCGCCAGGTGGGAGCAGTTTCTTTGGAAGTGCTTATTCGGCATCCAATCTGGACATTTCTATCATTAGTCAATTACGACGAGAGTTATTCTGGAACCGTGCGTCGGCTTCCGGAGCCGATCGCACTGGATGTCATGCCTGGGGCTCAGATATGAAATGGCTTGAGGTGTTACCAGAAAATCGCAGACGGGGCAGCTTCCCTCGATGTCTGAAGCTCATGGACGGAGACGCAACGACAGTCGCCCGTAGATTAACGGAGCTCGCGGGGCTTCCTGATGTTCGGGTCAGCCCTAAAGACTTCTGGATGCCCCGAGGATTGCCGGTCGTCAGAGCCAACGGTGAATGGGATAAGAGTCCAATTAGGGAAGCGAAACTCGGAGAATCCGAGGGATTCTTAGCCTCCGATCAACGCAAAATGCTCACGAGCTGGTGGCTCGCGGTGCCAGAAGGAGCCAACACCCCGAATTGGGACATTGCAAGCAATTGCAGATTCGGCGAAGAAAAAGGTCTGCTACTCGTCGAGGCAAAAGCCCACCTCTCTGAGCTGAAGGAACAGGGCAAAGCTCTCGCTACAGAGGCGTCCCCCGAATCCATTGCGAATCGCGACAAAATCGCCGGCGCGATAGAGGAAGCCTCGGCATCACTCGGAAAAACGATGGACGGCTGGGCGCTCTCGCTGAATTCGCATTATCAATTGTCGAACCGATTCGCATGGGCATGGAAGATCGCGTCGATGGGCCTTCCAGTGGTACTGGTCTACTTGGGATTTATCGAGGCGACGGAAATGAAAGATATCGGAAAACCGTTCGATGATTCTGCGGAGTGGTCATGCGTCGTCATGAATCATTCCCGGGACGTTGTACCGGGGCGTGTGTGGGGTCATGACATCAGAGTGGGGAGCGCTATCGTTAGACCTCTGATACGCGCGTGCAAGCAGGAATTTCGACCCTAGGAGTAGCCTGCGGCTCGTCAGAAACTACCCGCAGCACCGCGCCAAGCAATTAAATGCGAGATGTTAGACAATAGATGTTCGACCCATGGCTCGCTCTGGATTCCATGCCGAACGCACTTCTTCGCGGCGCTCCTCCGATCCCGGTGCTGGCCCCGGCGGCGACACTGCTGCCAAGAGCACTGCAGCTAAGCTGGTCTCCACTCCCGGCACATTGATCCGGCTGTTTCCGGAAGTGTGGCCGTACGTGCGGCCGCAGCGCTGGCTGCTACTCTTCGGTCTTCTCCTCATGGTACTCAACCGCATCGCGGGCCTGGTGCTTCCCGCCTCCACAAAAATCGTGGTGGACAATATTTTCAACAAGCACGAAATTCGGCTGCTCCTGCCGTTGGTTCTCGCACTGCTCGGCGCCGCCGCGGTTCAGGGCACCACTTCCTACGCGCTCACCCAACTCCTCTCCAAAGCGGCGCAGCGCATGATCGCCGAATTGCGCATGCAAGTGCAGGCGCACATCGGCCGCTTGCCGGTCTCTTTCCACGATGCCAGCAAAACCGGCGCACTGGTTACGCGCATCATGAGCGACGTCGAAGGCTTGCGCAATCTGGTCGGCACCGGACTGGTCGAATTCGTGGGAAGCGCCATGACCGGGCTGTTCGCCTTCGCGGTGCTGCTGCGCATCAGCGCCTTGATGACCTGCGTGGCCATATCCATTCTGATTACTTTCGCGGTGGGATTGAACCGCGCCTTCGCCACCATCCGGCCCATCTACCGCGCGCGCTCCAAGTTGAATGCTGAAGTTACCGGGCGGCTCACCGAATCGCTCGCCGGCGTGCGCGTGGTGAAGGGTTACCGCGCCGAAGGACGCGAGGAGAAAGTATTCGCCGGCGGTGTGGGGCGGCTACTCGACAACATCCTTCAGACGCTGACGGCCACTTCGCTGATGAACCTCGCCTCCACTTTGCTTCTGGGGATCGAGAGCGCGCTGATTCTGTACATGGGCGCGAAGCGCGTCACCGCGGGCACGATGACGCAAGGGACATTTTTTACTTACGTGGCGTTTCTCGCGCTGTTGGTCGCTCCGGTCTTTCAAATCGTGAGCATCGGCACGCAGCTCACCGAAGGCATGGCCGGGCTCGATCGCACCAGCGAAATCCTGCGCGAAAATCCCGAAGATACTGATCCGAATCGCACGATTTCGATGGAGGCGATCCGCGGCGATGTGGTTTTTGAGAATGTGAGCTTTGCGTACGATCCCGGGAAGTTCGTTCTGCAGGAGGTCAGCTTCGATTCGTCTCCAGGTACCGTCACCGCGCTGGTTGGTCCGTCCGGCGCCGGAAAATCGACCATCATTGGCCTGATTGCGGCTTTCTACACACCGACGAAAGGGCGCGTGCTCGTTGACGGTATCGATCTCTCGCACGTGCGTCTCGACACCTATCGCACGCAGCTCGGCATCGTGCTGCAGGAAACTTTTCTCTTCGATGGCACCATTCGCGACAACGTCTCGTTCTCGCGCCCCGACGCCAGCGAAGCCGACATCATGGCCGCCTGCCGCATCGCCCGCGTGGATGAATTCGCCGAATCCTTCGAGCTGAAGTACGACACCATCATCGGCGAGCGCGGCGTGAAACTTTCCGGCGGGCAACGCCAGCGCATCTCCATCGCGCGCGCGATCCTCGCTGATCCGCGCATCCTGATTCTCGATGAAGCCACTTCGAGCCTTGATTCCGAATCTGAAGCCATGATTCAGCAAGGCCTCTCGTATCTCATGCGTGGACGCACCACGTTCGTCATCGCGCATCGTCTCTCGACCATCCGCCGCGCCGATCAAATTCTGGTAATCGAAGCCGGGCGCATCATCGAGCGCGGCAATCATCAGACGCTCTACGCGCTGGGCGGCCGTTACTTTGATCTCTACACCAAGCAACATGGCCTGGAGAGCAATCTATTCCTGGCCCCCGGTGAAGGCGATTCGAAGCCCGCCGACGGCGATCAAGCTGGGGCCAACGGCGATGTGGAAGGCGGCGGCGAATCCGGCGTAGCCCGCGCCGCGAGAATCCTGCGCGGCACTGAGTCGTAAGCAGCTGCGATGCCCGCCGCAAACGAAGCCGAGCGACAACAAGCCGGCCTATGCGCCGATTGCGTAAACGCGCAAAAAATCCGCAGCGATCGCGGCAGTCAATTCATCCTTTGCCGCCTATCAGCCACAGATGCAAATTTTCCCAAATATCCGCGCCTGCCGGTTTTGACATGTCCGGGTTTCATCCATTCGTAGGGGAGGGCCGGTTTTAGCCCTCCCGCGCCGCCAGCCATCCACCCGTCCCCAAGCGGGCAAAATGTGAAAATAACCCAGTCGTGCCGTCGCGCAAATGGAGATTGTGACTTAAGAATTCTCAGTGCGTACTTTCCCAGCAGATGGCAAGGGGCGCAAAGCGAGAATCCTGCCCGCATTGGCAACCCGCTTCCAGGGCGGAGTCCATCGCTCTTCTACGCGCGGCGCAGTCTTCTTCCAATCAATTGTCAGCGAACCCGACCAGGGATACTCGTACGGACTCGCACACAATCCCTTCCGAACCGGGTTCATCCAGATATACCAAAGAAACGAATGGACCGGCTCCCAAGGCCGCAGGACGTGATCGTAAAACGCCCGTTGCCAAATATCCCTCCCGAGTTCGCGCCGAAATCTCAGGGCGCTAGCCGCCTTCCACCGATTTACAAATACACACACCGCGCTTCGCTCGCTGGCCCCCTCACAAAGAATATGCAAGTGGTCCGGCATAATGCACCAGGCATGCAGCAGAAACCGCCGGTGCGCCGCCGCGTCCACCAGCAAATGAACAAGAGCCTTCGCCAATAAATGCTGACGGAAGAATGGTGTGCGATTCTGCGTGCACACGGTGATGAAATACCACGGCCGCCCGCGGTAAACACGCGCCGCCAAACGAATCCGTTTGCGGGTTTCCATGATGAGAAGCCTAGCCGGAAATTTCTAAAGTAAGCAACGAGGGAAACTACGCAGAATTTGCAGCGGCATTTGACCTGGCACTTTTACGTAGGGGAGGGCCGGGGTCAGCCCTCCCGCGACGCCAGCCATGCAACCGTCCACAGACAGCCAAAATGTCAAATCAACCCAGCCGTTCCGTTGCGTAAATCTGGATTGTGGTTCGAGAATTCTCGCTACGTATTCCCCCGCAGACGGCGCGGGCGCAAAACCGGCGCCCGCGGGAGGGCTGACCCCGGCCCTCCCCTACGTAAAAGTGCCAAGTCAAATACCTACTCGTACGCTAGCGCTTCTACTGGATCTCTGCGGCTGGCCAGCCAGGCGGGATACGACGATCCTAGAAGGCCGCCTATAATCGCGATTACTGCGGCTTTCAAAATCCACTCACCGCTAATCAAAATCGTCAGGGTGGGGAACAATTTCAGAAATATGGCGCGCGAGCCGTAGGAAAACGCTATGCCTACCAAAATTCCGGCGATGCAGAGTAACGTGGACTCGCTCAGAATTACCTGCACGATATAAGTTTTTGACGCGCCTAGCGACTTCAGTACGCCAATTTCGCGGGTGCGCTCGATGATCGTCGTGTACATCGAAAGAAAAATTACCAGGAAGCCGATGGCTACGGCGATTCCGATCATGGTGTTGATGAACGCCTGCAACCCCGGCAGATTCGACGAGGTCATCAGCGTGATGAAATCTTTCAGCGGGCGAATTTCATAACGCGGCAGCAGCGCGCGGAGTTCTTCCATCACCGTATCGGTATCTTCCGGCCGCTCGCATTTGATGAAGAAGACGCTGGCCTTGTCGGTCGCGCCGGCTAGATCCTGCAGGGTATGCAGGAACACAAAAAGCCGCGCGCCCTTGCCGTGCTCGACGATTCCCGCCACATGAAAATCGTGATCGAGAATGTGCAGCATCTGGCCCGCCACGACGTGCTTCGATCGCGCATACACATCGTCCACCAGAATATCGTTCGGCAATTCCAGATCGCCGCCCGAATGAAAAACAAATCCGCCGGAAACTTTGCGGAAAGACTCCGGGTCGATGCCGTAGATAATGTCGAGGCCGTTGGTGGAATTGAATTGCAGCAGCACCGGGGCCACCGACTTCACATATTTCATTTCCGCGAGTTTATCGCCCAGTCGAATCGGCATGGGAGCCCCGCTGAAAGCCATGAACACCGAAGCCGACGGAGGTTGCACCATGATGTCCGCACCCACGCCCTCGATGCGCTTGGCCGATTCCGCCACCAGGCCGCTAGTGAGCCCGACCACAATGATCACCAGCATCACTTCCACCGCCACCGCAATCACCGTGATCAGCGTGCGAATCGGCCGGTGCAGCACGTTGTTCAGAATCATTCGCGCGATCACGGCTGCGCTCCCTGGTCCTCTTTGCCCACTTGCATCAATTCGCTCCCGGCCGGCTGCTCCAGATGGAATCGCTCCGGCGCAATCGTTTCGTTCAAGGTAAGCTTCTTGATTTGAATCCCCAATTTATAATCATCGCGCGGCCGCGAGACGGTAATGCTATGCGGAAATTGCGCCGCGCCGGCCGCCTGCCAATCCGCATAATGGCTCACCGAGGTAAGAATGCCGTCGCCGGTGAAATTTTCGATCTCCGAAACATTCAAATCGCTGCGATCGAAGCGAATGTTGCTCACGACAATAAAATTTCCTTCGCCCTCGCCGCGCCGCAGCACCGTCAATAAGTAAGCCCGGCCCGCCGCGTCTTCCATTTCCTCGAAAATCACCGGCGCCCCCGCCGGGATCTCGCGCCAGAAAAGCGCGTCCACCAGATGCTGCGGGCGCAAATTTTCGATGGGCTTTTCCGCCTTCTTCTCAAATCGCGCCGGCCCGGTAATAAATTTATTTTTCGACGGGATGTAAATCCGGAAAGTCTCGCCGTCGCTGACCATATCGAAAACATTCTTGGCCACCACCGGCGCCTGCCCGATCACCCGGATCATCGCCGGCCGCGCTGCTAGAATAAATCCATTCACCTCATGATACTGCTCGATCACCCCGCTATATTGCGACCCGGCCGTAGGCGTCAACGTGACGGTAGCATTGAGCGACTGTATCGCCGCAGCCTGCTTGTTGTATTTCTCGATCAGCTCAGTCTTGGTCGCGTCCAGCGAGTGCACCACCTGCGCCGCTGGCACGTTAGTTTTAGTGCTGACGCGCACGCATCCGCCCGCAAATCCCACGACCGACGCCATCAAAGCCAGCCAAATTGCCGCCCGAAATTTCAGCGAAATCCCCCAAAATGGACAGACATCGCAGTTTAGAGACCACAAACGAGAGTGTCAACGCGCGCTCGCGCCAGTCAAGTTTTGCGCGCGAGGTTAATGGGGAGCGCTTTGCAATTGCGCAACGAGCGCAACATCGAGCTTTGAATAGTACTTCTTTACGTCGCCGGCTCCGTACTTGGCGCGGAATTTCTCGATCACCGGCGAAACTTGCGCGGCTTCGGTGATGGGAACAGCTTTCAATTCTGCTTTCGCGCTACCCGCATGGATCTGAATAGTTGGATTCTTCAGGACATTTTTGTACCACTGTGTATCTGAGCCTTGCACCGGCAGGAGGTATAGCTTTTCGCCCTCCAACGCGAACCAGACGGGAATCGAGATGGTGCGTCCCGACTTTCTGCCGGTCACACTGATGTTGATTTCGCGAGACTGGGAAAGGCGGTCTGTCAGAGAATTATTCCGCGCCGGCATCCGCGCTCCTTGTCACGATTGTCATGCCAATCGCTCAGCGGCCCACCATTTTTTGCAACTCTTCGGGGTAGCGGGCGCCCTGCACCGCGATCTTCGACGCCGCGGTCTCCAGTTCGCGGAGTTCGGCGGGCGAAAGTTGCAGGTTCACGGCTCCGATGTTTTCTTCCAGTCGATGCAGCTTGGTAGTCCCCGGGATCGGCACGATCCATGGTTTCTGCGCGAGCAGCCAGGCAAGCGCGATCTGTGCGGGCGTTGCTTTTTTCTGTTCGGCAAATCTGCCCAGCAAATCCACCATGGCCTGATTTGCTTTGCGATTCTCCGCCGAAAAGCGCGGGACGATATTGCGGAAATCGCTTTTGTCGAATTTCGTATCTTCGTTGATCTTTCCGGTCAGAAATCCTTTGCCGAGCGGACTGAATGGTACGAAGCCGATGCCCAGTTCCTCGAGTGTGGGGATCACTTCCGCCTCCGGCTCTCGGAACCAAAGCGAATATTCGCTTTGCAGCGCGGCGACGGGTTGCACGGCGTGCGCGCGGCGAATGGTCTTCACGCCTGCCTCTGAAAGTCCGAAGTGCTTCACTTTGCCTTGCTGAATCAATTCCTTTACCGCTCCCGCCACGTCTTCGATCGGAACGTTGGGATCGACGCGATGCTGATAGAGAAGATCGATGACATCCGTCTTGAGACGCTTGAGCGAAGCCTCGGCGACTTCCTTGATGTGCGCGGGACGGCTGTCGAGCCCAGCCTGCTTGCCGGTGCTCGGATCAATTTTGAAGCCAAACTTCGTGGCGATCACCACGCGGTCGCGCAGGGGAGCGAGCGCCTCGCCCACCAACTCCTCGTTGGTATAGGCGCCATACACCTCCGCAGTGTCGAAGAATGTGATGCCCAGTTCGACGGCCTTACGGATCAGCGCGATCATTTCCTGCTTGTCCGCAGGCGGGCCGAAGCCAAAGCTCATGCCCATGCAGCCGAGGCCAAGAGCGGAGACTTCCAAGTTGCCGTTTCCAAGTTTGCGCTTTTGCATTTTTTCTCCTCAAGAGCCGCCGCACGGCAGAGCCCGAATTCCGCCGTGCCGCCTCTAAGCGATGATAACGAACGGCCAGCCCGACAATCAAAATTGTAGCGCGCTCAAGCGTCGCGCGCTCCGCCTTTAATGTTGCTTCTTCGAGACACGCGCGACTAGCTCGTCCAATCTCGAAAGCAAGAGCTTTAGGATCGGAGACTGGTTCGACTTTTTGTAGCCGAGGACCAGCTCGACGGTTGGCGCGTCTCCCTTGAGAGGACGGCTGGTTATCGACGACGGAAGAAAGTTCAGAGCATACGTGGGCAGCAGCGCCACTCCGCGCGTTGACGCGATTAAGGACATTGCCATGGTCACATGGTCCGCCTCGTGAGCGGGCGTAATTTTGATTCCGGAGCGCTTCAGATAATTGTCGATTACCGCGCGCAATACTGGCGCCGTTTGCGACACGGTCACGAATGCCTCGCCCACTAATTCTTGGATGCGGATAGCCTTAAGCGCGGCGAGACGGTGGTCACCCGGCAAGACCACCACCAAAGGCTCTTTGACTAGAAGGCGGAAGGCCAGGTCTGGCGCACCTCTTTCCCGTCGAAGAAAGGCTGCATCGATTTTTCCTTTCGAAAGTCCGTTCGCAAGCAGGGGCGAGTATTGACTGGAGATCATCACGTCGATATTGGGCAACTCGTGGCGCAAGATCTGCAAGGCTTCGGGCATCCACGTCAATTCGTGTCCGGTCAGAAAGCCCATTGAGAAGCACGGCTTGGCGGGATGAGCGACGCGGCGAGCAGCTTCGCCCGCGGCTTCGACTTGCGCGAGCACCGAGCGGGCGTGACTGAGAAAGGCTCGGCCCGCCGGTGTCAGTTCGACGCCGCGAGCGCTCCGCGTCAGGAGCTGTGCGCCGACCTCGTCCTCAAGATCGCGAATCTGCCGGCTCAAGGAAGGTTGTGAGGTGTGCAGCATTCGCCCTGCTGCCACGCTGAAACTTCCAGCTTCGGCCACCGCGATGAAATAGCGAAGATGCCGCAATTCCATATCTACCCCATGCCTCTAGAGCATCGCGACGCAACTTACAAAGTATCTGCGAAAGACGCAACCATTACTTAGCTGCGCCATCTATTGAAGTGATCTGAGCTTGACTCAAGGCGGCCTGGCGGTTGTTTCAGTCATGCCTGGCCTGCATGACTCTGGATCACGGGAGGTAGAGGAATGAGTTCACAAGTTGTGTTGATTACCGGCGGGCTGACGGGAATCGGGCGCGCTGCCGCAGTGGCTTTCGCGAAGAAGGGGGCCAAGGTGGTGGTTTCCGGGCGTCGCGATGACGCCGGGCGCGAGCTTGAGAAAGAGCTGCGATCGCTCGGTGCTGAGGCCGAGTTCATAAACGCCGACGTTCGCAAGGACAGCGACGTGCGCGCGGTGGTGGACAAGACCGTCGCCCGATTTGGCCGGCTCGATGTCGCGGTGAACAATGCCGGGACCGAAGGGCAGGTTGGCCCGATCACCGAGCAGACCGCGGAAAGCTATGCCGCGACGTTTGACACTAACGTGCTCGGGGTGATCCTGAGCATGAAGCACGAGGTGCGCGTGATGCTGCGGCAGGGCAGCGGCAGCATCATCAATATTTCGTCCACCTACGGGCACGAGGGAGCGGCGGGGGCGTCGATCTATGTTGCCAGCAAGTTCGCCGTTGAAGGCCTGACCAAGTCGGTGGCGCGCGAGACGGCCACATCGGGAATCCGCGTAAACGCGGTGGCGCCTGGTCCTACGGACACGGGAATGTTGACGCGCTTTACGCGCACGCCGGAGAACAAGGCGGCTCTGGTGGCGACTGTTCCGATGGGCCGTCTGGGACTCACGGAGGAGCTGGCCGCGGCGATTGTGTTTCTGGCGTCGGACGAAGCTTCATTCGTCACTGGACATGTGCTCAATGTTGATGGCGGGAAGAGCCACTGACGGAAGTTGGGGGCACGGCGGTTGTGGTTAGCTCGTGATGGCGGTTACTGAAGTCGGGGCCGAACGGCGGGAGGGTCTGAAGACGCCTCCCCTACCGGCGGTCTAGGGCTGGATGTCTCACGTCGCGGCCTACTACTATGTAGATCACGTCTTCGGCGATATTGGTGGCGTGGTCGCCGATTCGCTCGAGGTTCTTCGCTACCAGGATTAGCTCGAAGGCTGGGAAGACTACTGCGGAATTTTCCATCATGTACGTTAGTAGCTCGCGGAACATTTGATCTCGTAGCAGGTCTACTTGATCATCGCGGGCTAGCACGCTTCGGGCTAGATCTACGTCGCCTCGGACCAACGCGTTCAGGCTATCGCGGACCATGCCTTCGGCTATTTCGCTCATGCGCGGTAAATCTACATACGGCTTTACTTGCGGATGACGCAGGATGCGCAGGGCGGACTGGGCGATATTCACGGCCTGATCGCCGATGCGTTCCAGATCATTATTGATCCGCGAGACTGCTAGGATGAAGCGCAGGTCAACCGCTACTAGTTGCTGCTGGGCCAGTAGGCGGGTTACGCGATCGTCGATTTCCAGCTGCATTTCGTTGATGGCGTTTTCTTCTTCGAGGACCGTTACGGCGAGATTCTCCTCGACGTCGAGCACCGCTTGCACGGCTTGATGGACGGCGCGCTCGGCCAGGCTGCCCATCCATAGCAGGCGCTGCTTGAGTTCTTCGAGATCGTGAACGAAGTGGCGTTCCATAGTTCCTCAGTGTCTCAGCCGAAGCGGCCCGTGATGTACGCTTCAGTGCGCGGATCCTTGGGCGTAGTAAAGATCACCGAAGTGACGCTGCGTTCGATGAGCTTGCCGTCGAGCAGAAACGCGGTGAAATCGCTGGCGCGCGCAGCCTGTTGCATGTTGTGCGTGACGATCACCATGGTGCAGCTATCTTTGAGCTGGTACATCAGTTCTTCGATCTTTGCGGTGGTCACCGGATCGAGAGCGGAGCAGGGCTCGTCGAGCAGCAGCACTTCGGGATCTACTGCTAGCGCGCGGGCGATGCAGAGGCGCTGCTGTTGGCCGCCGGAGAGCGCGTAGGCGGAATGATTGAGCTTGTCTTTCACTTCGTCCCAGAGGGCGGAGCGGCGCAGGCTTTTTTCCACCAGCTCGGAGAGGCTGCCCTCGTAGCCGTTGATGCGCAGGCCGTAGGCTACATTTTCGAAAATGGATTTCGGAAATGGATTGGGGCGCTGGAAGACCATGCCCACGCGGCGGCGCAGCTTGACCACATCCATGCCCAGGATATTTTGGCCGTCGAGGAGAATTTCGCCTTCCAGGCGCGTGTGGCGGATGGTTTCCTGCATGCGATTCAAATTGCGCAGGAAGGTAGATTTGCCGCAGCCGGATGGACCGATCAGCGCGGTGACGCGGTTCTCCGGGACGTCGAGGCTGATATCGTGGAGCGCCTGCTTCGTGCCGTAATAGAAATTCAGGTTGCTGATTTTGAAGCGCAGTGGCAGTGCGGCTTCCTGCGCGTTCTCCGCTTTCGAGGGTGTCGCAGTTTGCATCGCTTTCACCGTGGCGGTTGCACCAGATGCTCCCATTCTTATTCCTTTTACCTGACTGCTTGAAGCGGCCTACCGTAAAGCATGAGCCCTACTTGCCCCTACCTCGAGAAAGACGCGCGGCGCGCCATCAACATGCGCGACGCGATATTGACGATTAGCACCAGCGCCAGCAGAACCAATCCTGCCGCCCAAGCTTGGCGGTGCCAATCATCATAGGCCGAAAGCGCGTAGTCGTAAATCATCACCGGGAGTGAGGCGATCG
Organism: uncultured Acidobacteriota bacterium; assembly: GCA_963831955.1. GTDB lineage: Bacteria > Acidobacteriota > Terriglobia > Acidiferrales > UBA7541 > Palsa-147. Next base: position 1,503,203 of record CAWHSG010000001.1, read on the forward strand.
GGTTATTCCAGCCCGGGCTCCAAAAGCGGTTGCTCAGGGCGGTGAAAAGCAACGGCGCCGTTTCCCCGGCCACGCGCGCCAAATCCAAAAGCAACCCGGTCATAATTCCCTGAAATGCCGCGGGCACAATCACCGTGGCAATCGTTTTCCACTTGCTGGCACCGAGGGCCATGGCGCCTTCGCGCAAACTGATGGGCACGGCGCGCAAGAATTCCTCGGTGCTGCGCACCGCGATGGGAATCATCATCACGCCCAGCGCAAAGCCCCCGGCAAGGGTGGAGAAGTGATGCATGGGCACCACGACCAAGCCGTAGGCAAATATCCCGATCACGATGGAGGGCACGCCATTCAGCAAGTCGGTGGTGTAGCGCACGATGAACGAAAATGTCTTCCCGCCAAACTCGGCCAAGTAAATCGCGGCGAGCACTCCGACCGGCATTCCAATCAGCGAAGCCAGCAGAAGCAGCTTGGCGCTGCCTACGATGGCGTTGGCCATTCCGCCACCTGGAACTCCCACCGGAGTCGGCAGCTGGGTGAAGAAGGCCCAGGTCAAGGACTTCCCGCCATTCCACACGAGATAACCGAGGACCAAGCCGAGCACTGACACGGTGATCAGCGCGCAAGCGCCAGTGAGGCTGAGCATGACCACGTTCAGCCCTTTGCGCCAGATGGTTCGGATGCTCATCCCTAGGACATTCCCTTTTGTTGAGTGGCCACGATCAAAATCCGCGCCAGTCCATTCAAAATAAACGTGATCAGAAACAGCACCAAGGCCAGCTCGATCAGCGACTGCACGTAGAGATTGCCAACCGCTTCGCTGAACTCGTTGGCGATTACCGCCGCGATCGAATAGCCCGGTGCAAACAGCGAACTGGCGATGCGCGGGTCATTGCCGACTACCATGGTCACGGCCATGGTCTCACCGAGAGCGCGGGCCAGCGCCAAAAAGACCGAACCGAAAATTCCAGTGCGTGCGTAGGGCACCACCACTTTCCAGGTGGCTTCCCAGCGCGTTGCGCCCAGGCTCAACGCCGCCTCGCGCTGATCTGAGGGGACGGAAAGCAGCACCTCGCGCGATACGGAAATGATGAACGGCACGACCATGATCGAGAGCACCAGTCCTGCGGTCAGCAAACCGACGCCGTACGAGGGCCCCTGAAATAGCGGCAGGAATCCCAGCGTCGCGCGCAGAAATGGCGCGATTACCGTGCGCATCAACGGCACGAGCACGAAAATTCCCAGCAGGCCGTAAATCACGCTGGGCACTGCAGCCAGCAGGTCGATCAAGAACGCCAGTGAATCCGAAATGCGCCGTGGCGCCAACTCCGCCAGGAAAATTGACGCGCCCAATCCCAGCGGCACCGCGATGATCAGCGCCAGCGCCGAAGTCACCAGCGTTCCATAGATAAACGGCAGCGCCCCGAAATCTCCGGAGACGGGATCCCATGTGCTGGTGAAAAAGAAATGCCAGCCGAACTGGTGCCGCGCCAGCGAAGAATCGACCCACAGCTGGTAAACCAGAAGTACGGTAACCAGCAGAATGCTCGAGGCAAAGACGAGAGTGATGAGATGAGCGATCTCATCGCCCTCGGTAAGGCGGCGTAAGAAGGAACGCGGCCCCGCGTGAATGGGGGCCGCCGGTTCGAATGCGCTGGAGGCCGTCGCCATCACTATTGGATTTGCGAAATCGCTTTCAACTCTTTATCGACCACGAGCTTGGGCAGCTTCGCGTACAGCAGCCCTTCGTTATAGCTCTGGCCGTCGGTTAACATCCACTTCAAGAAACCCTTGATCGCATCGCGCTTGGTGGCGTCGCCGATCTTGGCCGGAATCAGCAGCCAGGTGAAGCTCGAGATCGGATAGGCTGTCGGGCCCGGCGCATTGGTGATCGAGACGCGAAAATCATCGGGCATCGATTTCGCTGCTCCCGCCGCTGCCGCCGAGACACTGGCCAGATCCGCCTTGATGAATTTTCCGTCGGCGTTCTGGACCTGCCCATAGGTCATGTTGTTCTGAATGACGTAGATTAACTCGACGTAGCCAATTGCACCGGGCGTCTGCTTGACGAGGCCTGAAACGCCTTCGTTGCCCTTGCCACCCAATCCCACAGGCCAGTTCACCGACGTTTTCTTACCGACTTTGCTCGCCCATTCCGGGCTGATCTTGGAGAGAAAATCGGTCCAAATATACGTCGTGCCGCTGCCGTCCGAGCGGTGCACTACGACGATGTCCAGCGCCGGCAAATTCACGCCTTTGTTAGCTCCGGTGATCTCGGGATCGTTCCACTTGGTGATGGTGCCGAGGTAGATTCCCGCCAGGGCCTTCTGGGTAAAGTTCAAGTCTGCGGTTACCTTCGGGACGTTATATGTGGGCACCGCCGCGCCGAGGACCGTCGGGAAGTGCAGCACGGCTACTCCACGCTTGTCTTTGAAATTCTTCATCTGCTCGTCGTTCATCGGTCCGTCGGAGGCGCCGAAATCGACGGTACCGTTGGTCATTTGTGCGATTCCTGCGCCCGAGCCCACCGAGGCGTAGTTGATTTGAACACCTGGATTCTTTTGGCGGTAGACGTCAAACCACTTGGAATAAATTGGATACGGAAAGGTCGCGCCTGCCGCATTAATCAGGATCGGGGCATCGGCCATCAGCGCGCCCGCCGCTACCAGGGAAAGCAGCAGCATTGCGAGAGCGAATCTCTTCATCATGTTGAGCGAGTCTCCTTTCTTGAATTCTTTCGATTCTGTGTTACAGCCGGGTTACAGCCGCGAGAATTCCGGGTGAACGCCGGACTGCGCCCGGCCTCTTTGTAAAGAAAACAAAGGGCCAACGAGGGGGATCGTCAGCCCTTTGGGGGCGTTTTGGGTGGGGTGATGACTCAGGGCTGTGTTTCGGGGTGCCATAGGGCGCTTAAAACGTGGAGCGCGGCGAAATTAACGCAGGAGGGTGAACGGCGCGTCAGTGCTATATGAATTCTAGGTTACATCCTGCCGTTGTAGGGGAGGGTGCTTTAGCCCTCGCGCTTTTCGGCCCCCTCGAATCCGGCAATACCGGTAAACGCCCCAACAATCTCTCCGAAACGCAATGCTCAAAAACCAGGCCGAACACCGGGAGGGCTAAAGCACCCTCCCCTACTGGGGTTCGGGGACTATTGCGATTTTGGATTCCACGTCCGTTTCTGATTCCATTTGTAAGGCGCGGCCGTGGCGCACGTCCAGGCCGCGGACCCAGAACATGATGTCCTCGGCGATGTTGGTGGTGTGATCCGCGATGCGCTCGAGATGCCGGGCCGCCAGGACGAAATGCATGTTGGGCGCCACCTGGGTGGCATCTTCGCGCATCCCAGCCAGCAGGTTTTCGAAAATCTGATCGCGGTATTGGTCCACGATGTCATCGCTCTCGAGCACTTCATTTGCTAGCGTGACATTGCGGAAAATGAGCGCGCCCAGGCTCTTGCTGACCATGGCGCGCACCGCCGCGGCCATGGGAACAAGCTCCGCCGGGGTCTGCACTTCGCCCATGCCGGCGAGCGAAATCACGCGCTGGCAAATGTTCACGGCCAGGTCCCCGATGCGCTCGAGGTCATTGTTCAATTTCAGGCTGGCTACGATCAGGCGCACATCGCCTTCGGGCAAATTCCCGGAGCGCAGCAGGCGGATGGCATGCTCGTCAATGATGATTTCCATTTCATTGATGCGCGGCTCGGTGAGAAATACCTCGCCGGCCAGTTTTTCATTGCGCTCGAGCAACGCTGCGATTGCGCGATTTACCGAGCCTTCCACCGTGCGGGCCATGGAGACCAGATAGTTCACCAGCGCCGCTTGATAGATGCCATCTACTCCATTTGCAGCCGTCGCCATGCGACCTCCGTGTCGGTCAACTTACACTCTTCGCGTCAAAATCTTATTCTGGACGGGTTACAGGGGGATGAACTGCGGATTAACGCTTCGTGTTATTTGAATTTGGATTGGAATTGGTCGGCTGGCTTTGTGCGGGCTGTGTCGGTATGGCGGGGCCGAACGGCGGGAAGGCTGCCCTTCGCTGCGCTCAGGGTAAAAAGCACCCTCACCTACAAATTCAAAACCGGTGCGTCAGTGTTATTATTTCGCCGGCGATGACTCCCTCCACGCTCGCTTCGCGGTCGAAGACGCTGCTGCTCATCCTGTTACTGATCTCCGCCGTCCTTGCGCTCCCGCGCACCGCCCGTGGGCAATCGGGCACCGAGGAAACTCCTCTGTGCACGGTGCTGAAAGATCCGCTGGCTTACGATCACAAATACGTCAAGGTGCGCGGCACGATCCGCCTCGGCTATCAGGATTTCACGCTGCACACCGCCGATTGCAGCACCAAGCCGGATATCTGGCTGATGTTTGCCGGCGACGTGGCCACGCCCACCGAATCCACCTGGGACGATACCGAGCGAACTCCCGGCGCCAACATCGTTTTCGCCGGCAGTTCCTTCGCGCTCACCAAGGACGACAATTTCCTGAAATTCTTCTCGCTGATCACCGCGCGCAGCGACAAGAATCCGCTCTATCGGGTTACCGCCACGCTCACCGGCGGCTTTTTTGCCGCGGGCGCCAAGCTGCTCAACTCCGGAGGCAACAAGCTCACCTCCGCCTATGGGCACCTCAATTGCTGCAATCTGCTGCTGATCACCAGCGTCTCTGATGTCGAATCCGATCCGCCCGCCAGCGCCGCGGTGGATGGCACGGTGGTCTCCGAATCGGGCCAGCCGATCGCGGGAGTCGAGGTGATCAACAAAACGCCCACGCCGCAACCCCAGCTTCGCTCCACCACCACGAATGCGGAGGGCCATTTCCACTTCGATTATCCAGGCCAAATTCTGCAATTTCGCAAGGACGATTTGCGCCCACGCACAGAACTTCTCGATCTCAGCGCCAGTTCGTTCCTGGTGATTCTCCACGATTCCAATGCCACCGATTGGACCATCAAGAGCTGCACGCCGGAGCAACTGAAGCAGAGACGAATCGGCGCCGATTTGCAGTTTGAATTGCCCAGCGGCGCCAAATTCCGCAAAGAAGGAAAACACGGCCCGCAAACCTACTTCATCAACTATGCCAACGATACCAACGGACTGCGAATCGACTTCGACGCCAAAGCCGCCGAAGCCGAAGTGCGCTCCGACTGGCTGCTAAGCGTCTCGACCGACGAGCGCTGGATCAAAGACCCCACAGGCAAAATTCTGGGAATCGACGCGCAAGGCCTATGGGCCAACAACAATCGCTGGCGGCAAGCCACATTCAAGAATCAAGGCGCGGCTCAATACGCCACCGCCGCCACCACCGCAACGTTCTACAACCAAGTGATCACATCGGCCTGTCAGGCCGCGGCGCCAGCCCCCCAGTAGGGGAGGGTGCTTTAGTCCTCCCGCTTTTCGGCCCCTTTTGCAGGGTGCGCGGGATGTACGCGATGCTGCGGTGAACTTCGATTCCAGCATCGCCGCAAACGGTAGTTGTATCGCTAAATTCACCGATGCTTGGAGGGGTCCGCTGATGGAACTCCGATTACCCGACGCGACTTTGATCCTGGGCAAGACTCCCGCGTGCGTGGACCTCTTGCTGCGCGATCTCCCGGAGGAATGGTTGCGCGCGAATGAAGGCCCGGATACCTGGAGCTGCTACGACGTCGTCGGTCATCTCATCCACGGCGAGCTCACCGACTGGATGCCGAGATTGCAGATCATTCTCGAGCACGGCGCAGAACGCGCCTTCGATCCGTTCGACCGTTTCGCGCAATTCCAAAACGATCAGACCCGGCCGATCGGCGAGCTGCTCGACCGATTCGCATCGTTGCGGCAGCAAAATCTTCAGCGCCTAAATGAACTGCATCTGTCCCCGAAAGATTGGAGCTGCCCCGGCAAGCATCCCGAACTCGGCGCGGTAACCTTGGGGGAACTAATCTCAACGTGGGCAGTCCACGATCTCACGCACTTGAATCAAATCCATCGAGTGATGGCTAAGCAATACTCCGATGCAGTCGGGCCGTGGAAGCAGTACTTGTCGATCCTGAACCGCTAGGCCGTCGTTCGCGCGCAGCTGAAAAATCCTGCGAACGGCGTCTGCCGTGGACTATAATCCGCGAAATTGCCAGGGCCTCTGGAACCCAGCTTAGTAACGCTACGGGGGTATGCCCATGCTTCCACAAACGTCCCCGAGGAAGTTGCAGAGAGGGCGAATTACGAGGAAGATCGCGCCTCGTCCTCTTGAACGCGCGCAGCCGACGCGCGTACTCGCTGTCGCCGCGCAGAATCGCATCGATCGCTTCGTGAAATATGAAGTGCGCGTGGCGCGCTCGCCCATCCACCGTCTCGGAGTTTATGCCGCGGAGAATATCCCGGGGCGCAAAATTTTAATCGAGTACCTCGGACGAAAACTGACTGCACGGCAGAGTGACGCGACGTTCGAGAAGCGCTGGGCGGGACGCAGCCCTGAGCTGTACTACCTCATGTATGTCAACAAGAACTTGGTGCTGGACGGCGCGATCGGGGGCAGCGGAGCCGAATATATCAACCATTGCTGCGAGCCCAATCTCAGGCTGGCGAGATCCGGGCGCCGGATTTTCCTAGTTTCCAAGCGCGAGATCGCCGCCGGCGAAGAGCTTGCCTACGACTATGCCTTTTCCCACAAGGCCATCCGCGTGAAATGTACGTGCGGGGCGCGCAAGTGTCGCGGCACGATCAATGTGCGCGCACCCGAGAAGAAGTAGCTACGCGCGGGAGTTGATTCGCTCGAGCCCGCTCGCCGTTCGAAGTTCGATGGGCATTCCCTTGCGCCGCCGTACCATCCATTCCGCGATGAGCAAATTCGGGACCCAGCAGAGCCACGAGACGATGATGTAGGAACGCGCGAATGGCCAATGCAAGGCCGCGAGCATGAAGGGCAGCTCGACGCGTAGAGTGACTGCGGCGAGGGTCAACGCGAAATTGCGGGTCATCCAGGCGCGATGCGCTTGGACTTCGCCTTTGCGAATCAGGCGATACGCTCGAAAGCCGGTGAAAAACCACAGAGCAGCGAGAATTCCGAAGCCGAGATGCGTTGGCAGGCCTTCTTCTGACACGGTGGCCATGACGAATCCGGCGAGTGAGCCTAGCAGCACTTCCAGCAAATAAAAGCGGCCGAGCCAACGATGAAAATTGAGGGCGCGAGCGCGTAGTCGCTGCGAAAATTGCCAGGGGCCGGCTAGTAGCGCGCCGATTCCTCCGGCGATATGCAGGCGCAGGGGGAAGATGTAGCGGGCAAAGTGGCGGTCGCCAGGGAGGCGGAGGAAGTAGGTGCTGGCGTAGAGCGCGATCAGGGCCGAGAAGAGCAGCATGATCCACCAGAGGGTGGTTGAGATCCAACCACTTTGATCCGGGGAAGCGCCCGTTGCTTGCGGGTATGGCGTGGTCTGCGCCACAGATTAGCCTCTCTCGATGCCTACTTACAATACGGGCGGGAGGGAGAAATAGTTCATCGCGCTAACGGGTGAGGCAGGTTGGAGCCGAGCACCGAAGGCCACAGCGGGCGGGAGATAAACCCCCGCCCCTACGACGGCCGAACGCTTACTTACGTATATGTACTCTCCGTAGAATAACTTCAGAGCTATCAAGAATTTCGGCGTATGATCGGCTTGAGCACAATTCCCAGAGGACGAATCTATGAGCTTGCCCAACGCCGCGCGCGTCACTGCGCAGGATTTTTTCGATTACGACAAGTGCCCTCACCGCGTTTATCTGAATCGCTTCGGCAACGAAAATGAAAAGCTGCCGCAAGCCGCATTTCTAAATCTTCTATTCGAGCGCGCTCTTTCTCACGAGGAAGAAGCCGCCGGCGATTTACGGTATGAAACTCCCACTGGCGCCACACTCGAGGCGCGTGCGCGAGCGACCCTGGACTTGATGAAGAGAGGCGTCGCGCGCATCTATCACGGCGTCCTGCTGCAAGACGCCGAAAGTGGCATTCCCGATCTGCTCGAAAAAGTGGAGGGGGCTTCCTCGCTCGGCGGCTATTTCTATATGCCTGTGGACATCAAATCCGGCAGCGGCTACGCCAACCGCGAAAAAGGCCAACTGCGCGAAGAGTACGGCATGCAGCTCTATCACTACGCAATGTTGCTGCAAGCCATTCAAGGCACATTTCCGCCGGATGGCGCGATTCTGAATCGCGATCGCGAGCGCGTCCCTTACCGCCTGGAACAATTCCGGCGCGCCTACGAAACCGCGCTGCCGGAAATTCGCCTGCTGGTGACGGGCGCCGCAAAGGACGAACCGGCCTATTCCGCCGCCTGCGGTGTCTGCCACTGGTGGAATCATTGCGACAAAATACTGGAGGAAGCCAAGGACGTAACGCTTCTTCCCGATGTAGGGCGCGCGAAGAAGCTAACGCTGAAATCGGCGGGGGTACGCTCGATTCCGCAACTGGCGCAATTCGATTTCTCGCGCGTGAAGCTGCACGGAATCGGTCCAAAGACCGCGAATTCGATGAAGCGGGCCGCCATTGTCGCGATGTCGAAAAAGATGCAGGTGCTTGCGGCCGCCGCCATTCCCGATCCAGCCAGAAAAATCTACCTGGATTTCGAAGATGATCCCACCCAGGAATTGATCTACTTGTGCGGGATGTGGATGGATCCGCCGCTCAATGATTTGAATTATCACGGGCTTTTTAGCGCCGACGCTGAAGGAGAAGAGAGAATCTGGAACGAGCTTCAGAAACTTTGCGCCAAATTCGCCGCGGAGGACTTCGTCGTGTTCCATTACTCGCCGTACGAAAGAAATAAGCTAGCCACGCTCGAACGCAAATACGGCGCGCGCGAGCCCGACGCGCTGGACGAATTCAAGAGCCGCATGGTTGATCTGCACCCGATCGTGAAGGATACTGTCGCGCTGCCGGCTAAGAGCTACGGCCTGAAATCGGTGGCGCCCTTCGTAGGGCTGAAGTATTCCGCCACGGATGCCGGTGGGGCCCAATCCATCGTCTGGTTCCAGCAATACCAGCAAGACCCGACGCGCGCCGACATTCTGGAAACTCTGCTCACCTACAATAAGGAAGATTGCCTCGCCATGAAGAAGATCGAGTCGTGGCTGCGCACGCTGCGCCCGGGAAGCCCTGCGTAGAAACTTCCGGCACCCGCAAAATTTGCGCCGTCTCCTCAATCCTGTGCGATGCGCGATCGTGCGGCTCGCGTGGAACGGAAGCGGGTGACCTTTATTCGGTGTTGGCGCTTGCGAGTTTGGGCTATGTCGTAATTGGATTGCATGCGCATCAGCGTTTCGACACTCACGCCGAATGCTTTTTCGATGCGTACGGCCATTTCGCCGGAGAGAGAGGCGCGCTGATTCAGAAGTGAGGAAAGCGTAGGTCGCGAGACGCCAAGGGCCTTCGCGGCGGCCGTGACCGAGAGTCCGAGCGGCGCGATGATTTCATGTTTGATGAAATCTCCGGGGTGGGAGGGATTGAGCATACGCATTCCTTTATTTTCCACTAGTGATAATCCTCCAGATTAATGTCGCAGATCTCGTCGCTCTCAATCCTGAATGTAAGGCGCCAATTCCGGGTTACGAATAAACTCCAGATACCCTTGCGATTTCCTTTCATCTGGTGTGCCTTCCACATGGGAATGGAGTGAAGCTCGTTCGCCGTGGACATGTTCGCGAGAAAGGTGAGCATGCGGCGAAGTTTGTCTACGGCTTGCCCGGGTACTCCTTTGGAGTCGTCTTCGGTGAAGAATCTCTCCAGCCCCTTGTGCCGGAAATCCCGGACCACCATTTGTTGATTATAGCCTGTAACGCCACAGGCTACAATGCCGAAATCGAACTGTAACCGCGAGTGAAACATAGCCTGTGAAGTCTCTGCGGGGCGGGGCGGCACAAAAACGCCGGCTGGCAGCCTCCGCTACGGATTATGTGGCTAACGGGATGGAGAAATGGAATTGGGAGCCTTGGCCAACCGAGCTGTCCACCCAGATGCGGCCGCCGTGGGCTTCTACTATGTGTTTGGCGATCGAGAGGCCTAGGCCTGTGCCGCCTACTTCGCGGCTTCTTGCGGCGTCCACGCGGTAGAAGCGCTCGAAGATGCGCTCTTTTTCGGCTAGCGGGATGCCGATGCCGGTGTCGGCTACCGTCACGATGGCTTCCGATTCGCGCGTGACGGCGCTGAGCGTGATTTTGCCGCCCGGTTGCGTGTATTGCACGGCGTTGTCGAGCAGATTTTGCAGCACTTCGCGCAGCAGGCTGGCGTCGCCGCGAACGGGGGGCAATGCCGGCGGGAAACTTACATCGAGCGAGAGTTCCCGGCGGCTGGCGCGCAGCAGAGTGGTGGTGGCGCAGCTTTCGATGATGTCGGCGATGGCTACGCGCTGGAATTCGAGTTCGAGCTTGCCGGCCTCGATGCGGGCCAGCTTGAGGAGATCGTCGGTTAGACGGCCGAGGCGCACGGCGTGATCGCGGATGATTTCCAGGAAACGGCGATTATTTTTTTCGTCTTCGAGGGCGCCGGAGAGCAGCGTTTCGGCGAACCCTTGGATGGCGGTGAGCGGGGTTTTGAATTCGTGGGAAACGTTGGCGACGAAATCCTGGCGCACGCGCTCGAGGCGGCGGAGTTCGCTGATATCGTGGAGCACGATTACCGCGCCCTGCTTTACATCCTCGCGGGGGCCTCCGCTGGCGGATTCGATGCCCGGGGCGCGCAGAGAGGCTTCCGCATCGAGCGCGGGAATTGGGGCGGCGGTTACGCCGAAATTTTGCGGCGAGACGGTGCCTAGCACTAAGTCTCCTTGCACGTGCTCGCCGCTTTGTAGGGCGCGGCGGGCGAGGGCAACGAGATCGGCCTGGCGCACGACTTCGAGCAGCGGACGATCTTCGCTGCTGGCGGCGTCCACGCTGAGAATTTCGGCAAAGGCTTGATTGCAGAAAACGACGCGCTCTTTAGCGTCAATTACGGCCACGCCCTCGACCATGCTGCGGAGAATGGCGCTGGAGCGATTGCGCTCGTCGGTGAGCGTGCGAATTGTTCCGGCGAGGCGGGCGGCGGTCTCGTTCATCGCGCGGCCGAGATCGGTGAGTTCGTCGTCGGTATCTTCGAGTTCCAGCGGGTGGAAATCGCTCGCGGCGACGCGACCGGCGAAATTCTTCAAGCGCTCTACGCGCGCTGAAAAGCTGCGAGAAATTAGAAGGGTCATCACGCCGCCGAGAAGAATGATGACTAGCGCGGCGATGACCAGGTGGCCCCGCGGCGCGCGCGTGGCATACACATCCATGGCCGCCAGAATGCACAGCAGCAGGAGGAGGTACGTAAAACTCAGTTTCCAGAAAAGCTTAGCTCGCACGGGTTTCGAACAAGTAGCCGGCGCCGCGGATCGTTTTCACATAGGAAGGATACTGCGGATTCTCTTCAATTTTCTCGCGCAAGCGGCGTACATAGACGTCCACGCTCCGCGGCGTCACGAACCGGTCGGTGCCCCAGACGGCGTCGAGAAGCTGATCGCGCGAGAAAACTTTATTGGGCCGCGCGGCAAGATAGTAAAGCAGGCGGAATTCTAGCGTGCTGAGCGGCACCTGCTTGCCGCTGCGCGTCACGCGATAGGCCGCGGGATCGATGCGCAGCAAACCGACATCGATTAACTTCTCGGTGGCAGCGGCGGGTTCCACGCGGCGCAGCAGCGCCTTCACGCGCGCCACAAACTCGCGCGGGCTGAACGGCTTGGTGACGTAATCATCCGCGCCGAGTTCGAGGCCCACCACGCGATCGGCTTCTTCACCGCGCGCCGTGAGAATCAGGATCGGCAGCCGATTCAGCGCGGCGTCGCGGCGAATCTCCTTGCAGATCTCCAGACCTGAGAGCTTCGGTAGCATCAGGTCGAGCACCAGCAGATCGGGCGGCGCTTTCTTCACCTGGGCCATGCCGAGCGCTCCGTCGGTGGCGGTGAAGACCTGGTAGCCGTCTTTCTCGAGGTTGTAACGAACCAGCTCGACGATGTCGCGGTCGTCTTCGATCACTAGGATGCGCTTCTTGATCACAGCCTCCAGACCTCTTTTCCGTCCACGTTAATAAAACCAGCCCATTCAGGCAAGGGGTGCCAAGCCGCTATTCTGCGCTGGGAGTTTTGTGACGCAGATTACGGGAATATTACAATCGCGTGACGCCGCAGCGAGCGGCGGGTTTCAATCCGAACCAATTCGGTGAGCCAGAACCGGATTGCGAACAAGCGGCACTGATTCCCGAATTGGCAGCCGCCCAAGCACAGTATTTGCCATTGTTTAGCCGCATGTGCCGAATTGAATTTGGCCATCCTTCTGCTTTATCTCCTGCTGGGTTCGTGCGGATGTGCACTACGCACCGCGAAAAAGGGGGACCCAATGAGTACCCAGTCACACAAGCTCCTCAATCCATTTCTCCGCAGTACGGAATCCCAGGACTTCGAGTCGGGTTTGCGCCGGAAAATTGTCGGCCAGAATGAAGCGGTGCAGGCGGTGGTGGACTTGTATCAAGTCTTTCGCGCCGGACTGAACTCGCCAGGACGTCCGGTGGGCAATCTGCTGTTCCTGGGTCCGACCGGGGCGGGGAAGACGCGCGTGGTGGAAGCCACGGCGGAGATTCTGTTCGGGGATCCGCGCGCGGTGATCAAGATCGATTGCGCGGAATTTCAGCACTCGCACGAAATTGCAAAATTGATCGGATCGCCGCCCGGCTATCTCGGGCACCGCGAGACCCACCCGTTGATCACTCAGGAAGCGCTGGGCCAATTTCACACCGAGAAGCTAAGGCTGTCGTTCTTGCTGTTCGATGAAATCGAGAAAGCCTCGGACTCGTTGTGGCAATTACTCCTGGGAATTCTGGACAAGGCCACGCTGACGCTGGGCGACAACCGGCGCGTGGATCTCTCACAGACGATGATCTTCATGACCTCGAATCTCGGTAGCACCGAGATCTCCGATTTGATGACCGGTGGATTGGGCTTCGCTCCGCAAAAGCCGGCGGAGATGCAGACGGACCTCGACGGGAAAGTGGAACGCACGGCATCGGAAGCGGCCAAGCGCAAATTCGCACCGGAATTCATGAACCGCATCGACAAGGTGGTGGTGTTCCATCCGTTGCGCCCCGAGCAACTCGAATCGATTTTGGAAATCGAGCTGGGAATGGTGCAGCAGCGCGTGCTCGACACGGCCCGCGGGAGATTCCTGTTTAGCGTGACGCCTTCCGCGCGCGGATTCCTGCTGAAAGAAGGAACGGACCTAAAGTACGGAGCGCGGCACTTGAAGCGCTCGATCGAGCGCCATCTGGTTTATCCGCTGGCCAGCCTGCTCGCTACCGACCAGGTAAATCTCGGCGACGTGCTCTCGATTGATTGGGACGCGCTGGAATTCTGCCTGTCGTTTGACCGCATCGCGGCGGGAGTGACGCTTCCGGCGGCATTGAGCCAACGCGGGGCCATCGGCGCCGCGGGAGAGAGCACTGGGCGCGGCGAAAGCACCAACGGCATTCACGGCGTTCCCGACGCCATCTGGAGCGGATTGCGCCGGCCGGTATCGGAACCCGGCAGCGCGCAGGGAGGTGGCAACGCGAACACCGCGCACGCGGCCCCCGTCGAGGAGAAGATCCGCGAGCCGAAAGCAAACAAGCCAGTGACCGTCGAGCCGCGCAAGTGATCAGCGGGATCGCGGCGGATTCCCGCGCCGCATTTTGGAAAGCGGCGCGCCGGATGGCAAGCACGGCTCTGGCACTCGCGGCCACCTTGAGCTTTGCCCCGCGCGCGCCCGCGCAGCAATCGAGTCCTCCCTCGCAACCCGATCTCTCCAACAAGACACTCGAAGATTTGATGAATACCGAGGTGACTTCGGTGTCGAAGAAAGAACAGAAACTGTCGCAGGTGGCCGCGGCGATTTTCGTGATCACTCAAGAAGATATTCGCCGCTCGGGCGCGACGAACATTCCTGATTTGCTGCGAATGGTGCCGGGGCTGGACGTCGCGCAAATCAATTCCAACATCTGGGCTATCAGCGCGCGCGGCTTCAACAGCGAATTCAGCAACAAGCTGCTGGTGATGTTGGACGGGCGCCCGGTGTATTCGCCGACGATTTCGGGCGTATTTTGGGACGCGCTAGATGTGCCGCTCGAAGACATCGAGCGAATCGAGGTGATCCGCGGGCCGGGAGGAAGCACCTGGGGCACCAACGCGGTGAATGGGGTGATCAACATCATCACCAAGAAGGCCGGCGACACCCGGGGAGGCGAGGTGGTCGCGGGCGGCGGCAACCTCAATCAGGAATTCGGCACCGTGCAATACGGGGGCGGCCTCGGAGCGCACACCGACTATCGCGTCTTTGGCAAGTATTTCAATCAGGACCACCTTCCCAGCCTCAGCGGGCAAAGCGGGCAGGACGGCTGGCACTCACTGCGCGCAGGATTTCGAGCCGACAGCGAACTCAGTTCCCAGGATGAGTTGAGCTTTGCAGGGGACCTGTACACCCTGCGAGAAGGCGACGTCTCCCCGCAGTTTACCTCCATCGCATCGCCTGGGGCGTCGATTGTGTTCGCCGAATACGATGTTTCGGGTGGCTACTTCCAGTCGGACTGGACCCATCGTTTTTCGAGCCGTGCAGACACAGCGCTGCAGATATCCTTCGATCGATACGCGCGGCTCGACTCGCTGCGGGACAGGCGGAAGAGTTTCAATGTCGATTTTCAAAACCACATCGTCTGGGGTGAACGGCAGGACATCGTGTGGGGGGTCGGGTACCGCTTTTCCTCCAATGAAAGCGACGGCGACCTGTCATTTTCCCTCGTGCCCGCGAGTCTGAACACGCAATTGTTCAGCGGCTTCGCACAAGATGAAATCAGCGTAGTTCCCGGCCGGGTCTCGCTTACGTTGGGGACCAAGCTGGAACACGACTACTACGACGGTTTCGGTGTGATGCCCGGCGCGCGCGGGGTGTGGAACTTGAGCGGCCGGCAGGCCGTGTGGGCCGCCGTGTCGCGAGCGCTTCGTACGCCCTCTGCAAAAGATACCGACTCGCTGAACGATGCCGGGGGGTTTGTGCCACCCGGCGGGCCGCCGACGGTGATTCAAGTGGAAGGGAATCCGAATTTCCGGAACGAGGAACTGCTGGCCTACGAAGCGGGTTACCGGGCATCCATGTGGCAGCGCGTCTCGATCGATCTCGCGGCTTACTATAATTCCTACGACCAGTTGCAGACCGTCGAGCCCGAGGAACCTTTCTTTCAGCCCGTCCCGGCCCCGCCGCACCTGATTGTTCCGCTGGTGTACGGAAACTTGATGCATGGCGAGACGCATGGAATCGAGCTGGCCGCGAACTGGAAAGCCGCGGCGCACTGGACGCTCTCCCCCAGCTACGCCTTCGAGCAGGTTCATATGCATCTTTATCCCACCAGTCAGGACACGCAATCGGTGGCCGGCGTAGAAGGCAGCTCGCCGCGGAATTGGGCGCGCGTCGATTCGCACGTCGATTTGCCTCACGAGTTCGAGTGGAACGCGAGCGCCACGTTCAACGACCGGCTGACGCCGCAAGGCACGCCCGCGTACACGCGCGTGGATACACAGTTGAGCTGGCACGCGCGGGAGGACGTGACCATCCGCGTGGTGGGACAAAATCTCGCGAACGATCACCATCTCGAATTCATCAACGGGCCAGGGACCGGAACCTCCGGACTGATGAAGCGCAGCGCCTACGGCCAGATGGAATGGCGCTTCTGAAGAATGCGGGGCGAAATTGGACGGCTGCCGGCATTTGCGGAGACGGAGAAGGGCCGGAACGGCGCGCGGGATGCGCCGCGCTCGGCCGGTTATTGCTGGCGGCCGCACTGTGGCCGGGGTCGCCGGCGAGCGCCCCGGCCATCCGACGGCGGAGCAGAGGAAGCGCCGACGGAATATCAGGTAAAGGCCGCGTTCCTTTTTAATTTCGCGCGATTCGTGGAATGGCCGCCGCGCGCCTTCGAGACGGCCAGTTCGCCGATCGCAGTCTGCGTGCTCGGCGAAGATCCTTTCGGCGAGTCGCTCAACCGCGTGGTGGACGGAAAGACGTTGGGAGACCGGGCGATGACGGTGCGCCGCGGAAAAAAACTGCGCGAACTGAGCGGCTGCGAAATTCTATTTATCAGCGCATCGGAGCGCGCGCGGCTGCCCGAAATTCTGGAGGAGTTGCGAACCACTCCGGTGCTCACCGTGGGAGAGGGCGAAGATTTCGCCACGCGCGGCGGCGAAGTGCAATTCATTCTCGAGGATAGCCACGTGCATTTGCTGATCAACGTGGATGCTACCGAGCGCGCGGGGCTGAAAGTAAGTTCGAAATTGCTGAGCCTGGCGCATGTGGTTCACGGCGATCCGCTGCGGAAGAAGAGCTGAGATGAATTGGATGCGGCAGCGATCCATTCGAGCGAAATTGACATCGATCGTGGTGGCAACGTGCGCAGCGGCGCTGCTGGTTGCCGGCGCCGCGCTCGGTCTCTACGACCGCTACGACTTCCGGCACCAGATGGCGCGCGACCTCGAAACGCTGGCGCGCATCACCGGCTCGAATAGCGCCGCGGCGCTGGCATTCAGCGATGCCGGCGCGGGCCGCGAGATTCTCGGAGCGCTGGCCGAGGAAAAACAGATCGTGCACGCCTGCCTATACACCCACGACGGAAAAGTATTCGCCATCTACTCGCGCCCAGGATCGCAAAAGAATTTCGATCCGCCTCCGGTGGAAAAGGAGGGCAGCCGCTTCACTGCGGACCGCCTGCTGGCATTTGAAAAAGTGTCGGTGCAGGGGGAATCGGTGGGTTCGGTCTATCTCGAATCCGACTTGGAAGAAGTGCGCGCGCACCTGCTGCGCAATGCAGCGATGCTCGTAGGCGTACTGCTGATTTCCATTTTTGGGGCCTACCTTCTGGGATTGCGCTTGCAGCAGGCCATCTCCGGGCCGGTGCTGGAACTGGCGCGCACGGCGTTCGCGGTGACCAGAGAGAATGATTACACCATCCGGGCGCATAAGACCACCTACGACGAGATCGGATTCCTCTACGACCAGTTCAACGAAATGCTCGAGCGCATTCAGAAGCGCGACGCGGAGTTAAAGGAGCACCGTCTGGAGCTCGAACAACGCGTCGCGGACCGCACCGCCGATTTGCTGAGGAAAGTCGAGCAACTGCAGGCGGCGGAAGAAGCGGTGCGAAAAGGAAAAGAGCGTCTGCAGGCGGTGCTCGAGTCCGTGGACGACATCATCCTGGAAATGGACGCGGACAGCAATTTCATCAACGTCTGGAACCAGCGCGGCGACCTGCTTCTCCGGCCGAAGAACAAACTGAAGGGAATGAAGCTGGACGACTTGATGACCGGAGATTATCCGAAGTTGGTGAAGGAGGCCTCGGCGCGCGTGCTGCGCTCGGGAAAAATAGAAATCCTCGAGTACGCGGCATCCGTCCCGGCGGGGCTGCGCTGGTTCTCGGCGCGACTGACGCGCATTCCCGCGGAAGCGGGCGCGCTGCCGGCGATTTGCGCCGTGGTGCGCGACGTCACCGAAAAGCGCGCCGCGGAAGAAGAACTGAAGCGCGCCAAAGAAGCTGCGGAAGCGGCCAGCCAGGCCAAGAGCGAGTTTCTGGCCAACATGAGCCATGAAATTCGCACCCCAATGAACGGAATTCTGGGCATGACGGAACTGACTCTCGATACGGATTTGACGCGCGAGCAACAGGAATATTTGAAGACCGTCAAAACTTCCGCGGACGCGCTGCTGGTGGTGATCAACGACATTCTGGACTTCTCCAAGATTGAAGCGGGCAAGCTCGAATTCGAGCATGTGGACTTCAATTTATGGAATTCGCTGGAAGAAACGATGGAGGCGCTGGCCTTGCGCGCGCACCAGCGCGGGCTCGAGTTCGCCTCCCGTATCGGCCCGGAAGTGGACCGCTGGGTGACCGGCGACCCAGGGCGGCTGCGGCAAGTGCTGGTGAATTTGATCGGAAACGCCATCAAGTTCACCGAGCGCGGCGAAGTGGTGCTGGAAGTGGCCAGGGACGGCGGCGATGAAACCAGCGCGCTGCTGCACTTCTCCGTGCGCGATACCGGAATCGGCATTGCCATCGAGAAGCAAAGCCTGATTTTCGGCGCGTTCACTCAGGCGGACAGTTCGATGTCCCGGCGCTACGGCGGCACCGGACTGGGCCTGGCCATCACTCACCGCCTGGTGGAAATGATGGGTGGACGAATCTGGGTGGAGAGCGAGCACGGGAGTGGAAGCACTTTTCATTTCACCGCGCGCTTCGGCAAGGCCGCAGCGCCGGAAACTCCGGTGCGGCATCTGAAGCCGGAGAAACTCCGCGGGCGTCGCGTGCTGGTGGTGGATGACAACGAATCGGTGCGCAGCATCCTCGAGGAGATTTTCACTTCCTGGCAAACGATGCCAACGCTGGTGAGCGATGCGTCCGCCGCGCTCGAGGAACTGGAGCGCGGGACTGCGGCGCGTTCGGCGTTTGCGCTGGTGGTGGCGGACGCGCAGTTGACGGGGACCACTGGATTCGATTTGGCGCGGGAGATCCAACGCCGCTTCGGAGCGAACGCGCCGAAATTCGTGATGCTCAGTCCCAGCGCGAAAGAGGCCATGGCCTCACCGAATCGCGCACCGGGAATTGACGCGTACATACCGAAGCCCATCCAGCAATCGCAATTGCTCGATACGCTCCAGGAGATTTTCGATCCGGCTTTCGAGGCGGAAAAAGACGCGCTGCCGGACGTGCACGCCAAGAAAACAGGGAGGCCGCGAATGCGCATTCTTCTCGCGGAAGACAACGCCGTGAACCGGCTAGTCGCTACGCGATTGCTGGAGAAGGGCGGCTACGAAGTGGTGGTCGCAGAAAACGGCCGCGAGGCCGTGGAGCTGGCTGGCCGCGGGGACGTGCAACTCGTCCTCATGGACGTGCAGATGCCCGAGATGGACGGCTTCGAAGCGACCCAGGCAATTCGTGTTCGCGAAAAGACCACCGGAAAGCACCTGCCGATATTGGCCATGACCGCGCACGCCATGAAGGGAGACCGCGAGAAATGCCTGGCAGCGGGCATGGACGATTACCTTACCAAGCCCATTCGCACCGCGCGTTTGTTCGAACTGATCGGACAATACACGCAACCTGAAGGCGCGCCAGTAAAGGCGCGAGAGGAGCGCATACCGGTGGAGACCGAAACGACGCAAACGTGGGATCTGGAACGCGCGCTGGCGCGGGTCTGTGGCGACCGCGATTTGCTGGGTGAACTGATGGCGATCTTCGAGACGGAATGTCCAAAAATGATCGCCGTGATTCGCAGCGCGATCCAGCGCGGCGACGCGGTCACGTTGGAATTAAACGCTCACGGATTGAAGGGCGCGGCCGCGAATTTCTCGGCCACTCCGGCGGCGAACCGCGCGCGTGAACTGGAAACCATGGGACGCGGAAGAAATCTGGCGGGCGCGGCGGAGACACTCGCACTTCTCGAGGCGGAAATTAAAAAGCTGCTCGCCGAGTTCGAGGCGTTTCCAAGGAAAGTCGCCACCTAGTGGAACGAGGCAATACATTGCGGCGAGAGCTGGCCGGCTGGCGCGGGCGGAATGGCGCTGAACGCCTCGCCGTGCGGCTGATCTTCGTGGCGGCCTACGTGGCGCTGGACCGTTCGGCGGTGTACTTCCAGATTTGGTCGGGAATCAGCGCGTGGTACCCGCCCGCGGGACTGGCCCTGGCGATGTTGATGGATCTCGGCATGTCATTCGTCCCCTGGTACCTGCTGGCCGGATGCTTGGCCGTGGTCATCAATTACCATCACCCGGTCACCACGTTTGGATTCTGGTTCGCCGTTCCGGTGGTCGTTGTAGGCTATGCGAGTGTCGCGCGGATTTTGGGGCCCAGCCGGAAGCAAGGGGAAGGCTTCGCGCACCTGAACGACGTCTTGCGCTTCGTGGCCGTGGCCATGTGCGGTTCGTTTGCCGTGGCTGCGGCTGGAGTGTGGGGCGTGCTGCAGGACGGCGCGATTACCAATTCTCAATATACGCAGGCGGTGTTGAACTGGTGGGCGGGCGACGCGGTTGCTTTGACCTGCCTGACGCCGTTTTTGCTCGTGCATGTCACCCCGTGGCTGCTGCACATCGAACGCGGTGCGCATCGCATCCCACGTCAGGAAATTCCTTTGGAGCTGCGGCGGGAGCGGCGCGAAAGATGGGCGTATGCCGCCGAGAGCAACGCGCAGGCTTTCAGCATTTTTCTAGTGATGTGGATCGTCTTCGGTTGGAATCTGCCGAAAAGGCACGAATTTTTTTATTTGTTCTTCCTGCCCATTGTGTGGATCGCGGTGCGACGCGGGTTGCGAGGCGCGACGGCCGCATTGCTGGCCCTGAATTTCGGCGTCATGCTGGTACTCAGTGAATTTCCGTCCGATCCGCAAAGTCTGCCGGTGCTGCAGGCGCTCACGCTGATTTTGTCGCTCACCGGGCTCAGTCTCGGAGCCGTGGTGAGTGACAGCCAGAAAATTCACGTTCTCTTGCTGGAGCGCGAAGAGCGATTCCGGCTGGCATTCGAAGAAGGTCCCGTCGGGATGATGATGGTGAGCCATGACTGGAAGTTTATGAATGTGAACCGGGCGTTTGCGGAAATGGTGGGATACACGGAGGAACAATTGCGTTCCATGAGCGTTCTCGACATCACCCATCCTGACGACCTGGCCGTGCAGGGCCCCCTGACGCAGCGGTTGGTGCGGGGCGAGCAGAAAAGCTATCGCATCGAGAAGCGCTACGTGAAGAAGAGCGGCGAGATTGTGTGGGTTGACCTGACTGCGACCATGATTCCGGATGCCAAAGGCACTCCGCTCTACGCATTCGGTATCGCGCAAAACATTACCGAACGCAGGCGCGCAGAGGCGGCATTGCTGCGGGCCAAAGAAGCCGCCGAAGACGCCAACCGTTCGAAGAGCGAATTCCTGGCCAATATGAGCCACGAAATCCGCACGCCCATGAACGGAATCCTGGGCATGACCGAACTGGCCCTGGGCACGCCGTTGAGCGCCGAGCAGCACGAGTATCTGAGCACCGTGCAGAATTGCGGCGAGTCCCTGATGGCCTTGCTGAACGACATTCTTGATTTTTCGAAAATCGAAGCGGGCAAGCTTGATCTGCGCGCCGAGCCATTCGATATCCGCGAGACCATCAGCGATGTCCTGTCGCTTTTCCGCTCTCGCGCTCAGGCGAAAGGGCTGCGGACTTCTTACTTCGTGGAAGACGAGGTGCCGACCCTCGCTGTGGGCGACTCGCTGCGGCTCAGGCAAGTGCTCTCGAATCTGATCGGCAACGCCATCAAATTCACGGGCGAAGGGCAAATCGCGGTGTCCGCCGGCGTCGAGAGCGCCGCTGCCGATTCTTTCGTGATGCACTTTGCGGTGCAGGATTCCGGCATCGGGATCGCCGCGGCAAAATTGAAGCTGATCTTTGAGGCCTTCACGCAAGCCGATGGTTCCACCACGCGGCGATTCGGCGGCTCGGGATTGGGCCTCACCATTTGCCGCCAGTTGGTGGGATTGATGGGCGGCCGGATCTGGGCGGAGAGCCCGGCGGGGCGCGGCAGCACGTTTCATTTCACCGCGCGATTGGCGCGCTGCGAGCCGCGGCCCGGCGTTCGCGTCGAAGCTCCCGCCGTAGCCGCAGCCGCGAGAGGAGTTCGGGAGTGAGCGATTTGAGTCCGGAAATCATTCCGAGCGGCGAAATGCCGTCCCTCAAAATCGCCAGGACCGATATTCTGATTGCCGAGGATGATCTGGTATCCCGCCGCGTTCTGGAATCGTTCCTCGTCCGCTGGGGTTATAGCGTCACTCAAGTATCCACTGGCGATGATGCCTGGCGGATTCTGAATGAAGAAGGAGCGCCGCGTCTGGCCATCCTCGACTGGATGATGCCGGGCCTGAACGGAGTGGAGCTTTGCGCCAGAGTGCGCGCGCGTACTGGAATGCCCTATGTTTACGTGCTGCTTTTGAGTTCGCGCAACGAAATGAAAGACAAGCTCGAGGGTTTGAAGGCCGGCGCGGACGATTATCTGACCAAGCCGTTTGACGCCGAGGAGCTGCAAGCGCGCCTGTTCGTCGGCGAACGCATCTTGAGGCTCCAGGACCAACTCATATCCGGGCGCGATGCGCTGCAATTCCAGGCCACCCACGATCCGCTTACCGGCGTGGCAAATCGCGGCGAAATCCTGAGCCTGGTGACGCGCGAGCTTTCCCGCAGTGAACGTACGCAGGAATCCACTGGCGTGATCATGTGCGACATCGACCACTTCAAGCAGGTGAACGACAGCTACGGACACCTGGCCGGCGACGCAGTACTGCGCGGAGTGGCTTCGCAGTTGAACGCGCTCTTGCGCCCTTACGATTCCATCGGCCGTTATGGCGGCGAGGAATTTGTGGTGCTTGCGCCGTTATCGGACGTGAATGGCACGTTGGGCGTGGCCGAAAGAATTCGCGCGGGCATCGAAGCCGCGAAATTCGAGACTCCGGCGGGTGAACTGCGCATGACCATGAGTCTTGGCGTGGCCGTCCGGGAGCATGGGCATTCGCCGGGCACCGAAGGGATGCTGCAAGCGGCGGACGCCGCGCTCTATCGCGCAAAAGCGGCGGGGCGAAACCGCGTGGAGGTGGCCACTCCTCTTGATTTTGAGATTCTGGCCCTGGCTGGCGGAAGCGCCGGCGCGCGGCACAACTCCTAATTCGCATTCGGCCCTGCGCCGGTGCCGTCGAAGGAGAGAGTGCTTTAGCCCTCCCGCCGTTCGGCCCCCCGCTCGACCCGGCTCCTTGCATTCGCACACTCGCGCCGGCAAATCCCATTATCAGATCGATACTTCAGCCGGCGGTTTCATGAGACATTTTACGAACAGCGGTGTTTAACTGAATAGAGGCAGCGAGTCCATGACCCTCCCATTTCAGCGCCGTATCGTAATCCTGATCGTGGTCGTAATTCTGACCGCGATAGTGCTGCGTCGCGCCTACATCTTCGCCGCAAATCGCGCCACGAAAGGCGCGGAATCCTCGGCCTATAAAGCGGTCGCGGGGCCGTTCGATACGGACACCGCCGCCGACATCGTCCTGCACGACGCGCAAAGAAACAAAGACCTGCACGTGAAGGTGACTTACCCGAAAGCCGATGGAAAATTTCCGGTGATCGTCTTCTCGCACGGCTTCGGCGGCTCGAAGGATACTTACGCCTCGCTCACCACATACTGGGCGGCGCGCGGCTACGTGGTGATCCAGCCGACGCACGATGATTCCATCGCGCAGCGCAAAGCCAATGGCGAGATTCACGGCGTGATGCAGGGATTCTCGACCTTGCGCGAAGATATCTCCGATCCCGCGGCGTGGCGCAACCGCACTCGCGATGTCTCTTTCGTGATCGATTCGCTCGATGAAATCGAGCGGCGAGTTCCAGGCACCGCCGGAAAACTCGATCGCTCGCACATCGGCGCGGGCGGACATTCTTTCGGCGCGCTCACTACCGAGCTGCTCGGCGGATTGACGTTCACGCCGCCCGGCGCGTCGAAGCCCGAAAGCCTGGCCGACCGCCGCATCTCAGCTTTGCTGGTTCTCAGCGGCGCTGGCCCCAGGCAACGTGGCGTCACCGAATCGTCCTGGGAAGATATCACCGCGCCGCTCATGCTGATGACCGGCACGCGCGATATGGGCGTCGGCGGACTGAATCCCGACATGCGCATTAAGCCGTACGAGCTGGTGCACAGCGTCCACAAATATGCGATCGTGCTGCAGGGCGGTGTGCACATGACCTTCACCGGAATGCCCGCAAAAATGGGCATCGAGCCCGCGGTCCTCTTTGAAACCGTCGAGGTAGCCAGCACAGCTTTCTGGGATGCCTACCTGAAAAACAGCGAAGCCGCCCAGACGTATCTGCATTCGCCAGCGCTAGTAGATTTCAGCGGCGGCAAAGCCAAACTAACCAGTGAGTGAGGCCAAGCCTACCGTGTTTCTGCGGCTCTGCCGCACCCAATGCGCGGCCTGCGGCCTATTAGAGCGATCCGAATCAACTCCTACCGTTGTGCTATTTTGCAATGATTAGAAATGGCCTCCGCGGTTTGTTTTCAATGGGTTACGGCGATTTCTAATGATTTTGGTGTATGGATTATAAATTTTGGGTTTTTGGGTGCGCCGGGGGTGTTTTTACTGTGGGCGGTGGTGGCTGTCATTCGCATTTTCCCGCGGCAGGGCAGCAGCGTTTGGAGCTGGAGAGAATAGCGCTTGTGGCGGAAATACGTAGAGATGCGGCCTTGCGGTAGTGGGTCAGTTTCGGGTTTGTGTATTAGTCGAGAGTTACGTTTCAAATACCTTCGCCATCTCCTACAACGGTTTCCGACGGTGCCGGGTTATCCTAGCCGAGGTCCAGGATGAAATCGTCTATCCTCATTTTCTGCATTCTGTTTTCGTCTGGTGGTGCTGGTGCGCAGGCAACCGCATGGAAACCATCGCCGCCACACACCCAAGTGGCGATATGGCCTGGAGCAGTACCTGACGCACAGCTCGTCCCCGGCCCCGAGGATACGGTGATCGTAAAGGAGCACCTCGTCGCCGGGAAGCCGTGGACCTTTGTGAAGAATGTGTCGCGGCCAACGATCACGGTTTACTCGCCAACGGGAAGAAATACCGGCGTCGCAGTGGTTGTATTTCCTGGCGGCGGGTTCGAGGGATTGGCGATCGACCTGGAGGGCACTGAGAGTTGCGACTGGCTAACGTCGCGAGGGATTACGTGCGTGTTGCTGAAATATCGCGTACCGAGCCTGCCCTATGATTGGCACTGCGACTGCCGGCCCAACAACGGTTTAAACAAATCGACACTGCCGCTAGAGGATGCGCAGAGAACGATCGGGCTCGTGCGATTACATGCCGCAGATTGGCACATCGATCCACACAAGATCGGAGTGCTTGGTTTCTCTGCGGGTGGGTATCTGGTGGCGGAAATCAGTACGGATTTCGCGCACCGTTTGTATGAGCCTATCGACGCGGCAGACAAAGAAAGCTGTCGCCCGGACTTTGCTGTGGCAGTTTATCCCGGTCATCTGTGGACGGGGGCAAGACATATGGATTAAATCCGGAAGTTCCGGTCACTGCGGAGACGCCCCCAACGTTTTTGGTGCAAGCCGAGGATGACAACATCGACGGCGTAAATCAGTCGGTTGCTTACTACATTGCACTACAGAAGGCACACGTTCCCACGGAAATGCATCTCTACGCTCACGGCGGACATGCTTTCGGGCTTCGGCGCTCGAGGCTTCCGATCACGGAATGGCCACAGTTGGAGGAGACCTGGCTCGTGACGATCGGAATGATTTCGAACTAATTGGTGTCGACGTCAACTTCTGATTACTCGGATTACCTGAACCTGACCCACTACCGGCCTTCGGGTTCGCGCAGGGTTTCAGGGTATTTATGAGATAGTTCGACGTGACATTGTTCGATCGTCGCCGAGTGCGGGTGCCGGCGTGCCGCGGGGTCCGTCAATGGCGCATCACGCCACGATTGGGGCCGAAAGGCGGGAGGGCTAAAGCACTCTCCCCTACAAAAACAAAATCTCCATGAGCGAACTTTTCGTTTTCGCTACTCGGATTGCGGCGCCTGCTGATGTTGTGTTTCGCTGGCATGCGGAGCCTGGGGCGCTTTTGCGCTTGTCGCCGCCTTGGGAGCCCGTCGAGGTGATCGAGCCCGCGCCGGGAATTCGCGATGGGGATCGCGGCGCGTTTCGCGTGCGCATCGGCCCGCTGCGCTTGCGCTGGGAATTCGAGCATCGCAATTACGTCGAAGGGCGCCAGTTTCAGGATGTGCAAACGCGCGGGCCATTCAGGAGTTGGGTCCACACGCACAGCTTCACACCCGATGGCCCAGAGGCGTGCCGATTGGAAGATCGCATCGACTATGAATTGCCATTTGGATTCCTGGGAAAATGGTTTGGAGCGAGGATGGTGAGGAAAAAGCTAGAGAAGCTATTCGAGTACCGGCACAAAGTAACCGCTCAGGTGATGAAGTCGCGCGTTTAACGCTCCCGTACTCTACCGCCGGCAGGGACGCCAGCGGTACGCTGCTATCAGCGCTCTGCGATTATGAAAATGCGGCGAAAGGGAAAGAGCGTCTTGCCATCGGCCTCTTTCGGATACGCGCGGGCGATTTTCTCCGCATAGGCATTCACGAACTGCTTGGCTTCGTCTTCGGCCAGCGCCTGTAAGTAAGGACGCAACTGCGTCCCCCGGAAAAATTCCACAATCGGATTCTCGCCCTCGAGTTCGTGCTGGTAAATCGTTTCCCAAATATCCACCCGCGAAGCGTTAGGCGAGAGCCAGCGCCAATATTCCTCCGGGGCGTGAACGACGAGCCGGTGTGTATGCGGCTCGAGCCGCGAACGCCAGCGCGGATCGCGCGCCGTCTCAAGCATCAGCACATGCCCGGGATCGTCAGTATGCCGCGGCATTTGAATCGCGAGGACGCCACCAGGACGCACCTGCTCGAGCAACGAAGGGAAAAGCCTCTCGTGACCCGGCACCCACTGAAACGTAGCATTCGAAAAAATCAGATCCCCCGGCGCATCGGCCCGCCAGCGCGTAACGTCCGCCTGCACCCAATCCAGTTTCGGAAATTCCGCCCGCGCGTGCGAAAGCATTTCCGCGGAAGAATCCACGCCGGTAACGCGCGCTTTCGGCCAGCGTTCCTGCAACGCCTGCGTAAGATGCCCCGTCCCGCAGCCCAAATCGAAAATGTGTTCGCAATGTTCGAGAGGAATGTGCTCGATCAAATCGAGCGCGGGACGAAATCGGATCCCCGCATATTTGAGGTAAGTTTCAGGATTCCAGACAGTCATTGTAGGGGAGCGGGTTCACCTCGCTCCCGGTGTGGCATTGGGTGTTGTGTTTATTTATGTCCGCGCTGCAAATCCGCGCCGCCAAAAATCTCCAACGCCGCAAAATCTTACCAGACTTCGCGTTCTTCTTCTTTTTCCTTCTTGTTTTTCTTGCGCCGCTCTTCTTCCTCTTGCTTCTCGTACTCGGCGATTTCTTCCTCGGTCATCTGATATTCGCTGCGCGAAGCGAACATGGAATTTCCGCGCTGGTCTTTCACCGCCTGCTGCATGCGCGCGCGGCCGGGCGTATCGAAACGCGAAGTGCGCGTGGAACGCGCGATGGCCCCCGCTTCAATCAATAGATCGCTGATTTTCTCGAAAAAGTCGTGGAAGTGATAGGGAAGGATGGCATACGGCAGCTCTTCTTCTTCAAGCTCCATCACTACGTGAGCCGCGTTCTCCGGCGGAACGAGAAACAGCACGCGCAGTCGTCGCTTGCGCACGGCAGTGACTTCATCGGGACTGCGTTTCACCGCAGTGCGCGTTTTCTCCTTCTCCTCTTCTTCGGACTCGACCGTCACGCCTTCGGCGTGCGCGAGATCTCGCAAAATTGGAAATAGCGGACCGCTGGGCGGCGCAAGTTCCACGTTGGCGATCACCAGATGCCACGCTCCGGTCAGCAGTTGCTGCAGCGTTTGCCGGGCGTCGGTTTCCACTTGCACGTGCCAGCCCTCGGCGCTCAGCAAGAGGCGCAGGGCCTGCTGGCTGGCCGGCGTTGAATCCAAAATCAGGATGCCGACGTCCGTTGTCGTCTTGGTCGCTTCGGTCTTTGCCATCGTCAGCCAGTATAAAAGTGCAGTCCTATAACCCTGTCCTTTTCATCGGCCCGGTTTCCACCGGCTTGATTGTTCTTTCGGGCAGCCCATGTTTCAGGGCCTGTCCATTCGTACAGGCAAAGAAAAAGCGAAATAGTTCTTGACAGGGCGAACAAAAGGCGAATACTATGCGCTGGTGCGGCGAGGCTTTCGATGGCCACTACAAACACTCTTCGACCGGCGGCGGATCTTTCCCGGATTCGCTCTGTCCGGACGAAGCAGACCAGTCTCTCCTTATTCCCCCATGCCGCTCGCCACGGCAACGATGACAACGCTTGCAGCGCTTCCGCGCCCACCCCGGCGCCTAACCGGGGAACGAAGCCTGCAGCGGAACTGGTCGGCATTGCGCGCCTCGCCGCTTCCTCACCGTGCGCCGATGCCAAAAGGGGAACCGAGTATTTCATTCTGCCGGTGCGCTCGATAATTAATCGTTGCGATTCGCCGCGCGTGCCTTTTAATTACACGGTGAATCCATATAGAGGATGCGAATTCGGCTGCCATTACTGTTACGCGCGCTATACGCACGAATTCATGGAGCTGGATGGCAGCGAATTCGAGAAGAAAATCTACGCCAAGCGCGATGCGGCCGCTCTGGTTGCTCGCGATCTGGATAATCCGCGCCTGGATGGCGAACACATCGCCATTGGCGCCGCTACCGATCCCTATCAGCCAGCCGAGCGGGAATTTGGCGTGACGCGGTCGATTCTGGAAAAGATGGCGGAACGATCCGGCCTAAGCATTTCCATCACCACGAAATCGAATCAGGTGCTGCGCGATCTGGATTTGCTGAAGCGAATTGCGGAGAAATCCTCGATCTCCGTAAATCTCTCAATCACCACGATGCGCACAAGGCTGGCGAGTTTGTTAGAGCCGCGCGCCCCTCGCCCCGATCTGCGCATGGAAGCAGTAAAGGAGCTGAGAGCCAACGGGATCGCCGCCGGAGTGCTGGTCATGCCCGTGATCCCGGGGATTACCGACGCCCAGGGCGACCTGGAGGCCTTGGCAGGAGCCGCGCGGGATGCCAATGCGCAATGGTTCGCAGGCCGCGTCCTGTACTTGATGCCCGCCGCGCAAAAACAATTCCTGCCCTTCGTTCAAGCGAAGTTTCCGCGCCTGGCCCGGCAATATCACGAGTGGTACAGGCGCAGCAACGGCGCCCCAAAAGAATACGCAGAAGACATAGCCGCCCGTTTCGTGGCGCTGCGCAAAAAATACGGAATCGAATCAAGGCCGGTAGTGCCGATGCGCCCGCCAGGAGGGAAGCCGCAGATGAGTCTAGATCTGCCGCAGTTGGAGAAAGCCGAGCCGCAATTCAACAATCTGCCGGGTATGCCGGCAGTCCAGTAGGGGAGGGTCTTCAGACCCTCCCGCAGTTCGGCCCCGGTTTTTGTGCAGCCAAAGGCGAGAAATTATAACGATTGGCAAGCGCGAAAGACCCAAGGAGACCCCGCAATGAAGATGAAACTGAAGTCGGTAAGCTCGCTAATCCTGCTAATGGGCACGTTGGGCTACGCCGCCATGCAAATCGGCGTCTCCGGCCAAACACTTTCAGTAGCCGCCGGCCCACAGGGTCGAGCTGCGGCGCCGCAAAGAAACGTGCGGAAAGACGCTCCCCGTCAGGTGAAAAATTCGCCGCGCCATCCGCAAGTCTATTTCGCTACGGCACAATAATCCGCGAAGGCTCGGCCTGATCCTCGGCCGCTCGCGGAAACTGCGCGCGAAGAAAATCGAGAAACGCGCGCGAGCGAGGACGCCCGTTCGTCTCGTATTTCGCTACCCGCAAAAGAAAAACCACTAGCTGGAAAATCTCCGAATCCTTGACGCCGCCGAACGCCGTCTGCTTCTGCTCGGCTTCGCGTAATTCCGCAATAAAATGCCTCAATCGAATATAAACGGCGCGCGCAGCCGGCCCGTCCGGGGGCCGCTCATAGTAAAGACCAGTACCCAGTGTGCGGTAAGTTTCGGCGACAGCGGTAAGCGCCTCGATGGCCCCGGAATCGTCCACGGACGGAATTTCCACCGCCGCTTTCAGCACGGTATAACCAAGCCCCGAAACAATCGGCTGCTGCGCATGAATCAATTCCATAGGTATGGATAAATCAGGGTAGGGAACATCGGCAACGGTAATCGGCTTGCGATGCTCGCGCTCCCATCGCCGCGAAGCAATCAAATACGAGCAATCCGATGGGCAATCAATGGTAACTTCGCGCTTCTCCCCGCAGCAAACCGCGCAAATCATCTCCGCCTTAGCGGGACAATAGCGTTTCGGTTTCCGCAATTCACAAAGTGGACAGGCCACGAACATTCCTTCCGACTGGCGATTTCGACGCCAGCCAGCCTACGAGATTTCGACGGAAGTACCAAGCCGGATGGATCGGTGACGTTAGGAAAAATCGCGCGAGAGGTTCAGGCTTGCGTTGCGAGCGTTGCGCCGCTTTTTTCCGCCAGTGCGATGCCGTTCAGGATTGTGTCGATCACGTACTCGTCGCCGCGGTCGGAATTGATCATCAGGTCGTAGAGCTGGCGGCAGGGCCAATCGGCGCCGAAATAACGCTTGATGAATTGAGCGCGCTCTTTGTCGATAGTCTCGACCAGTTCGCGGGCTTCCGCTTCGCTCTTGCCGAGCGTGCGCACCCGGCGGATTTTTTCCTCGAGAGGGGCGAAAACGAAAATGTGAAACACGTCTGGACGATTCCGCAGAATATACGGAGAGCCGCGCCCGACGATGACCGAGTTTCCGCTCTCGGCAACTTCTTCGATGACACTTCCCAATAGATTGACCATGCTGTCCGTGTCGAACGATTGGCCTTCGCCGATCGGCAGGGCGCGCTCGTGGCTGCCGCGCGCGAACACTTTAAATAAACGATAGAGAAGGGGATCGACGCGTTCGTCATGCCGCGCCGCAGCTTCGGGATTGATGTGCGCGCGCCGTGCAATTTCCTGAGTCAGTTCGGTATCCCACAGCCTCCAGCCGAGCCGTCGCGCAAGTTTCTCGGCAATGCGCGCGCCGCCGCTGCCATATTCGCGTTCCACAGTGATGATTCGCATAGACATCCCCACCCGCAAGATGCGCGCCAGCGGCCCGAGCTGCCGGACCACCGCATATGCCGGATTATAGTCGTTTTCAGAGGGACCGCAACGATGCTAGTGAACCGGAATAGGCCCGCCGCCGGCCTCCGGTTTCTTAATGATGAAGACGACCGGCACAAGGCACAGAATCACGAAGGCAAGAATACGAAACGCATCCAGATAAGAGAGCACCAGCGCCTGCCGCGAAATATTCGCAGCGATCAAGCCGTAGGCTTGCTCCTTTGCCAAGGCCGGCGCCGAGCCATGCGCCTGCAGCGCCTGCGTGGCGCCGTGGATCATTCTTTGGAACGCCGCGTTTCCAGCAGTGAGATTTTTCGATAGATCGCTCTGATGCACCTGCGAGCGGCGGTCCAGCATGGTTTCGACAAACGAAATTCCCACGCTCCCGCCCATATTCCGCGCGAGATTGATCAATCCCGACGCCGCATTATTTTTTTCGCGAGGCAACGACGCGAATACAAGGGTATTGATCGGCACAAACAAAAACGCCAGCGCCGCAGCCTGATATACGCGCGCCATCGCCGCGGTATAAAAATCGATCTGCAAATCAAAGCGCGTCATATTGAAAAGCGATAACGACAATACAAAAAGGCCGAGGGCCACCAAATAACGCGCGTCTGCCCGCTTGCTAAGCAAAAACCCCACTACGGGCATGAATAGCATGACGGTGAATCCGCCGGGCATCAGCGCGAGACCGGCCTCCTGCGCGGTGTAGCCCATCAGGTTCTGCACAAATTGCGGCAACAGCACCGTCGTGCCGTATAGCGCGACGCCCAGCATAAACATCATTCCATTGCCCACCGCAAACGACCGGTTCTTGAACAAACGCAAATCAATAATCGGGTTTTTGTGATGTAGCTCCCAAAAGACAACCGCAATGAGGCCCGTAGCGGCGATCACAGCCAACACGACGATGAAATTCGATTGGAACCAATCGTCGCGCTGGCCCTTATCTAGAAAAATCTGCAGCGAGCCAAGCCCAACGGCCAAAAGGCCAAGCCCGAAATAATCGATGCCGCCCGCCGGCTTCTTTTGCTGCTTGAGAAAGGGCGGATCCTGGATCAGCCGGTAGGTCAACATCAGCGACAGAATTCCGACCGGCACATTGATATAAAAAATCCAGCGCCAACTAAAGTTGTCGGTGATGTAGCCGCCGATGGTGGGACCGATCGCCGGCGCCAACACCACCGCCATTCCGTACACCGCAAAAGCCATGCCGCGCTTCGCCGGAGCAAAAGTATCGGCAAGAATGGCCTGCTCGCTCGGCTGCAGTCCGCCGCCTCCCGCACCTTGTAGGACGCGGAAGACAATCAACATGCCAAGATTCGGAGCAAAGCCGCACAAAAATGAACTGATGGTAAACAGCGCCACGCAACTCATGTAAAAACGCTTGCGGCCAAAAATCGAAGACAGCCATCCGCTCATCGGCAACACGATCGCGTTCGAAACGAGGTAGGAAGTGAGCACCCAGGTGCTTTCGTCGGTGCCCGCCGAGAGGCTTCCGGCGATATGCGGCAGCGCGACGTTGGCGATGCTCGTATCGAGCACTTCCATAAACGTCGCCAGCGTCACCGTCAGCGCGATGATCCACGGATTGACCGCCGGCCGCCAGTCCGAGTGGTCTATTGGAAATGTCGCCGCAGCGGCGCTCATTTCACCTTGACCTTGGGCTCGACGGACATGCCCGGACGAAGCAAATGATCTTTATTCTGGCCGGGGTCCAGCACGATTTTCACCGGCACGCGCTGCACCACTTTCACGTAATTGCCAGTCGCATTTTCCGGGGGCAGCAAACTAAAACGCGCGCCGCTCGCGCCGGCGATGCTGTCCACGTGCCCTTTGTATTTGCGGCCATAAGCGTCCACCGAAATTTCAGCCGGCTGGCCCGGCCGCATATGCTTGAGCTGCGTTTCTTTGAAGTTGGCGGTGATCCAAACATCGTCGAGGGGCACAATGGAAAGTAGTTGCTGGCCGGGCTGGACGTTCATTCCGACTTCCACGTTCTTGCTCACCACGCCGGCCACCGGCGCGACGATGGTGCAGTACTGCAGATTGAGCAGCGCTTGATCGAGCGCCGCTTTTTTCTGCGCCACGGACGCATCCGCAGACGAGAATTGCGCCTTGCTCACCAAGATTTGTTGCGGTGCAGTTCCGGCGGCGCGCAGGGAAGCCTGAGCCTCCAGCAAACGGCTCTGCGCCTGATGAACCTGATCCTGCGCGGCGTTCGCCGAAGCTCTTGCGGCGTTTACGCCCGCGGCTGTGGCTTTCGCGGCATCGATGGCCTGCTCGTATTGCTGCTGCGAAATTTCCTGCTTGCCGGCGAGTTGCTTGTAACGCGCCACATCGCTCTGCGCCTTATTGTCGTTGGCTTCCGCCTGCGCGAGTTGCGCTACGGCGGCGGCCGCCTGGCCTTGCGCTGCCAAAACTCCGGCGCGAGCACTTTCCACATTCGCGGCTGCAGAATCCAGTTGGCTCGCGGAATTGGCGGTGGTGATTGGTACATTATTCTGCGCGGCGTTCGCGCTGGCGATGGCGGAATCGTACTCGGCGCGCGCCCGATCTACTGCCACTTGATAATCCTTTGGATCAATCTCGACGAGCACAGTGCCGGCTTCAACGGCCTGATTGTCGTCCACATTCACTTTCGTAACGTAACCTGCCACCCGTGCGCTGATCGGATTAATATGCCCATCCACCTCGGCATCGTCCGTCGATTCCCAGGTGGCCAGATAATTCCAAACGAACGTACCGATAACCGCGACAACTACCACAATCGCGAGAATGGCCCAGACGGAAACCTTGCGACGCGGAGTCGCAGGAGCTGGATCGCGCGGCGGAGGCGCTGCTGAATGTTCCGAGGAGCGATTTTCGGGCGTCGCTTCTATAATTTCCGGTGCGGTTTCAATTTCCGTCTTTTGTGGCATTGCCTTTTCCTCTCAAATAATTCAGCACGCCGGTTTCCGCGTTTCCTTCGGCACGCGCGAGCGATAGTCTCGCCAGGGTGTAGTTGAACAAACTCGATATGTAGGATTCGTTCGCGGAGGCGACCGCATCTTGCGCCTGTACCACTTCAATATTGTCGGTAACGCCGGCGAGGAAGCGGTCGCGCGCCTGGTCCAGCGTTTGCGCCGCCAGATCCACGTTGCTGCGCGCCACTTCCACCTGCTCGGAGGCGGATTGCAGGTCGAGAATCGCGTCGCGGACGTCCTGATCGATTTGCCCGCGCAAATTTTCGAGCTGGTTGCGGCTGTTGGCGAGCGCTGCGTCGGCGTTGAGTGTGTCCGAGTGGACTTTGCCGCCCTGGAATATGGGAATCTTCAGCGATCCCTGGGCCTCGAATGTTCCGTTCAGATGTGAGGGCGTCTCGCCGCCCGCGCCATAATTTCCGTCGAACGAAAGCGTCGGATAATATTCGGCGAACGCGGCGCGGCGGGCAATTTCGGCGGCCCGCAGTTGCGCCTGCGCGGCCTGAAAATCGGGCCGCGCGGCGTACGCTTGCTGCAACGCCGCCTCAACGGAAATAGGTTCCGGCTTGTCGTAGGGAATTTTCTCGGTCAAATCGAACGGCTGGCCTGACGGCAACCCGATGGTTCGCGCCACCACCAGACGTTGTTTCTCGAACTCGTTGCGCGCGGAAATTAGTTGCTGCCGCCGCGTTTGAAATTCTACTTTGGCGCGCAGCGCATCAATTTGCGGCGACGTTCCGGCCGTGAGCCTGTCGGACGCCTGATTGTAAAGCGCCTCGGCGGTCTTAAGTTGCGCGTCCGCTGTCTCGATTCGCGACGCGGCGCTGATGGCCAGGAGGTATTCGTAGCCGACGGTAAGGACCACGAGTTCGCGCGCGCTTTTGTAGGAGGCTCGCGATGCACGCAAGCTCTCCGTCGCCGAGCGCACTTTCTGGATCGAGCTCCAGTCCAGAATCGGCGTGCTCACGTACGCGCGCGTGTCGAAAAATCCAAAGGGACCCGCAATCGGACTGATGCCCGAGAATGGCGAGTTCGGAAGACGAATTTTATTGAAGCCGGATTGCTCTAAATTTATTTTCGACGCCGTCTCGGTGGTATTCGTGGTCAGGTTCGGCAACGCGTCGCTCAATTGCTTCCAGCGTTCGCCGCGCGCCGAGGTGATGTCCTGTTCGGCGAGTAACAAGCCCAGGTTGTATTTGAGTCCGCGTTCGATGGCGTCCGCAAATCCGATTTTCAAAACTTCCTGAGTGGCAGTGCCATGCGCGGTGCTTCCCAGGTAAGGACTCGGAGGAGTTAGCCCGTTCACAGTATTCGTGGTCGTGGTGCTCTGCCCGAAAGCCTGCGCCGCTGCCAGAACTGTCACGGCCGGCAACAGGACCCCGAATAGAAGCAAGCGTTTCGCCATCATTTACGAAGCCCTCTCTTTGCGCGCGTATGCGGCGCCGCCGCGGACGCCCAGAAGCGCTCGAACGAGCGATGAATCACCGCTGCCAGGCTTCCCGTCGGTTCGAGCGCCCACAGGAAAAGCGCGCCGAAATGCGATTCCTTGAAGAAGCTCGCCAGGTCGGCGGCCGCGACGTCGCGGCGGACCTCGCCGCGCTTTTGCCCCAGCGTCAAAATTTGTGTGTACATCGCTTGCGACTGCTTGAGCCGCCCGCAGCCATGCGTGCGCACCGTTTCACTCGAGAGCAACGTCAGCAGAATGCTGCGCGCCAGTTCTCCGGAACGGCCGGGATCCTCCGCGAGAGTCAGTTCCAGGCGGCGCAGAATTGTGGCGATGGACTCGCGGCCCTGCTGCGCGGCCTCCAGAGCCGCGCGCACTTTGCCCAGCCTTATTTCGCCAAACGCGTTGAACAGCTCTTCTTTGCTCGGGAAATAATTGAAAAAGGTCCCTTTCCCTACATCGGCAGCCTGCGTGATTTCTTCGACGGTGGTGTCTTGAAAGCCCTGCCGCGCCACCAGATGCATGGCCGCGTCAAAAAGCCGCTGGCGCACGGCGGCGGAATGGCGTTCCCTGCGCGAGAGCGGCCTTATGGGAGGAGAATACACAAGCGAAGCGGGATTCGAGCGCGTAGCTTTCATCTGTTTCGACCCCTGGTCAACTCTGACTATAAGTCAGTAATTGCCGTCTGTCAAGCGGGGGAGTTCCCTTGACCTGTGCACACCCCGCGGCGAAAAGCAGTTCGCCGCACTATTTTATTGGATGTGGTAGCCGCAGTTTGGATGCGGCAGGCGCCCGGTATTTGCTATCCGGCGCCTGCGGGGAATTGCATGGTGGCGATTCGCGTTACTTGCGGTCGGAGACGTTGTGCGGCGAACGTTTGTTCAGCAATGAAATCAATTGATTGGATTCCTTCGGAGGCGGGACGGCGCCCTTCAGTACAACATCGCGCGCCGGAATTCTTTCTCCGTACACGACTTCGTTGCCATCGTTGTCGGGCCGCACCGTCGAGCCTTCCAGAGAAATTCCAGCAAAGAGCCCGCGCGCGCGGGAGTAGGAAAGAACCTCGGCGCGCATGGTCGCATCGGTGTCAGCCTCGGCGTCGCGGCCCTTGGGACCCGCCGCAGCAGAAGCATCCGCGCCAAGTTTTACTTTGCTCGAAAGAATCGAGCTCGCCCCGCGATCATTCATCACCAGCAGAACGAAATCGGTGGCCTGTGCGCCGATCTGAAATCCGATGCTGCCGCCTTCCAATGCCATCATCGACGGTGCGCCCCAAGGCCCTTCAAACTCCTCGCCACTGCGGCAAGTCATCACTCCGCGTCCATAACTCGCCCCGATTCCGAATGCGGCCTTCAGCACCGACGGATAAATAATCACGCACTCCGCCTTGTCCAGCAGGCTTTGCGGAATGTCGTCGGGCACATCCAGAATTTCCTTCAGCACCACGCCGCTATTTTCAATGCGATCGAGATACTTGCGTTTGTCATCCGCCGATCGGGTGGGCTGCGGCGCGAAGAGCGACACGACCCCAGTCAACGAAACCGTGATTGCCAAGGCTACAATCTTTCTCATTCGTTCTCCTCCATTTCCCCGCAGTCATGATATGGCCTTCAGATGCGCGGCGCAATCGAATGGCGTGCGCCAGCCTCGCGAGCGGTAGAATATAATTCGCCGATTACAGAATGAAGAACAAGGACAGCTCGAAGCGTTTCTGTACGCGCTTTCGTTTGATGCAAGTCTGCGCGGCTCTCGTATATGTATCCGGAATTGTCGCATTGCCGCGAATCGCAGGAGCGCAACAGCGCAAGCCGGCCGCAACGAAGGGCGCGGCGGCAAAATCCGCGAAGCAGCAACGCCCGGACCTCGCGCGATTTCAAGCGCGCGTTTCGGCCGCGCTGGCAGCCCCGGAGGCCCGCAAAGCCATTTGGGGCATTTTCGTCACCGACGCGGCGTCCGGACAGACTCTCTACGAGTTGAACGCCGACAGCCTTTTCACTCCAGCATCTAACGCCAAAATTTTCACCAGCGCTTTTGCCTTCGCCACTCTCGGCTCCGATTACACCTTTCGCACTTCGATCGAAACTGCCGCACAACTCGATTCGAATGGCCGGCTGCGCGGCGATTTGTCGCTGATCGGGCGCGGCGATCCGGATTTGTCGAATCGCAAGCTGCCTTTCGTCCAGAAAGCTGAGCGCGACGGCCCCGCCGATAAAATCATCGCCGAGCTCGCCGACGCGGTGATCGCTCGGGGCGTAAAGCGGATCGATGGCGATATCATCGGCGACGACAGCTACTTCGCCTACGATCCTTATCCCGAAGGCTGGACCACCGGCGATCTTTTCTTCAGTTTCGGCGCGCCGATTAGCGCCATCGCTTTGGACGACAACACCATCACCGTCGAAATTCGCCCCGGTGAGCGCCTCGACGATCCCGCGCAAATTATTTACGAGCCTTCGGTGGGCTACGAAACGTTCGGCCACGAAATCACCACGGGCCCGAGCGCATCGAAGCCGAAATTTTCAGTGGTGCGCGAGCCCGGCCCGAAACCGATTCTGCTGCGCGGCTCGATTCCACAGGGCAGCGCGCCGGTGAAAATCGATCTCGCGCTTCAAGAGCCCGCCGAATACACCGCGGCGTTGTTGAAAAAACTGCTCGAGTCCCGCGGCGTGGTGATTTCAGGAAGCGCCCGCGCGCAGCACGGCCCGCCGCCGGAGCGCCAGGCCGACGGCGGAAACGTGCTGACTCCAGCGCCAGTGCCGCCGCCCGCTCCCGCCGGAAATCCGCCGCTAGTGCTCGCCGAGCACAAATCGCTCCCGCTGATTGAATCCATACGTCTGCTCAATAAAATCAGCCAGAATCTTCACGCCGAGCTGCTGCTGCGGACTATCGCGCGCGAAAAAGCCGGCGTCGGCACCACCGACGCGGGCATCGAACTCGAAAAACAATTTCTGCGCGCGGCGGGAATCGCGGACGGCGACGCCGTACTCGTCGATGGCTCCGGCCTTTCTCGCCAAAATTTGGTGTCGCCGCGCGCTGTGGTGCAAATGCTCGCCTATGCATCGCAACAACCGTGGGGCGAAAGCTTCCGCTCTACTCTGCCGGTCGCCGGCGAAGACGGAACGCTCGAAGATCGTTTGAAAGGCACGCCCGCCGCGAGCCATCTGCAAGCCAAGACCGGCTCGCTCGAACACGTACGCGGAATTTCCGGTTACGCCACAACGCTGCACGGCGAAAATCTCGTCTTCTCCATGTTCACCAACAACAATGCCGCCCCCGCGCACGAGCAATCCGCGGTATTCGACGCCATTCTCACCGCTATGGTCGAAGAGTTGCGGCTTCCCGCGAAACGCAAGTGAGCAAACGGCCGCCGCCTCGCGTTATCACTGTCTTCGGCAGCTCCCGGCCGCGCGAGCACGATCCCGGTTACGCGGAAGCCCGCGCTTTGGGCGAAGCGCTTGCTGCCCGAGGATTCATCATCTGCACCGGCGGCTACGGCGGCGTGATGGAGGCCGTGTCGCGCGGCGCGAAAGAGGCGGGCGGCCGCACTCTCGCCGTCACCGCGGAATTTTTTTCGTCGAAAGCAAATCGCTGGGTGGACGAAGAAATCCGCGTAAAAACCTGGCAGGACCGTTTGTTCGAGCTGATTCGCCGCGACCACGGCTTCATCGCCTGCACAGGTGGCACCGGCACGCTCGTCGAATTGGCGGTGGTGTGGGAGATGCTGAATAAGAGTGTGATGAAAAAGAAGCCACTGATCGTCCTCGGCGAATTCTGGCTCCCGGTGATCGAACGCGTCCGCGAAGTCGAGACTGCGCACCATTCCGCCTGGGGAGAAGCTGGCGAGCGCCTGATCGAAAGCGCGTCGTCTCCGGCAGCCGCGGCCGAAATTCTCGCCGCGTATTTTCCTGCCACCCACTAAGAGCTTTGCCGGAGTCTCGATCTCCGCCTCCTTGACACGCGCTGCATCCTCCGCCATGTTGAACGTGTGAGCCGAAGCGCCGAAGAACTCCTCGAATTTCCGCGCCTCCGCGAAATTGTCGCCGGCCGCGCCACCTGTGCGCCCGGTCGTCGCGCAATCCTTGCGCTCGCGCCACGATTCGACGCGTCCGCTCTCGCCGAAGAATTCGAATGGATCCGCGAAGCC
This sequence comes from uncultured Acidobacteriota bacterium, assembly GCA_963831955.1. Taxonomy (GTDB): domain Bacteria; phylum Acidobacteriota; class Terriglobia; order Acidiferrales; family UBA7541; genus Palsa-147. The sequence continues at coordinate 1,542,546 of CAWHSG010000001.1, forward strand.
GTCTCCTATCTGCGAGCGGGATCGGAACTCGGGTTCGGCTCGCTCGCCGATGCGGAAGTCTGGCTCGACACACTCGAAGTACCCGCATCGGTCCTTTCCGCGGCGCAACTTCTCGAAGCCGCCTCACTCGCGGATACCGCCGCCGCTGTGCGCGCCACATTCAAAGGCGACGCCGCCAAATTTCCCCGCCTCGCCGAACGCGCCGCAGCTCTCGCGGATTTTCGCTCGATCTCAGCGATGATCCGCCGCGCCGTGCTTCCGAACGGCGAAATCAGCGACAACGCCTCCGCCACGTTGAAACGAATTCGCGTTTCCAGCGCGCAAACCCGCGACAAGATTCAAAAATCTCTCGATGCGATTCTTGCGCGCTCGCGGCGACGATTCCGGCCACGATTACGTAACTCTGCGCAACGATCGCTTCGTAATTCCCGTAAGCGCCTCGGAACGCCGCGCAGTTCCCGGCGTAATTCATGGCGCAAGCGCCACCGGCCAAACGGTTTTCGTCGAGCCGCTCGAAACCATCGACTTAAACAATCGCCTCGTGCAACTCGCCGAAGATGAAGCCGCCGAAATCGCGCGAATTCTCGCCGAGCTAACCGATCAATTGCGTCTCGAGCGCGGCCCTCTAGCCTTCGCCGCCGAACGCATCGCCGAATTCGATTCCGTTTTCGCCCGTGCCCGCTACGCCCGCGAATTCGATTGCGCTATGCCCGAATTTATTCCAGAGATCGCCATTCGCCTGCGCAACGCCCGAAATCCCGTTCTCGAAGCTTCGCTGAAGCCGCAAGGACGCAGCGTCGTTCCGGTCACTCTCGCGCTAGGTGGCGCGGCCGATGGCGCCGGCAGCTCAGGTACAGGAAGCGACTCACTCGGCCGCGTGATGGTAATCAGCGGACCAAATACCGGCGGAAAAACCGTCGCGCTGAAAACGCTCGGTCTCTCCGCGCTTGCCGGGCAATCCGGAATTCCCGTTGCGGCCGATCGCGCCGAGCTGCCGATTCTCGACGCGGTGCTCGCCGATATCGGCGACGAGCAATCCATCACCGCCGATCTCTCCACGTTTTCCGCGCACGTCCTGAACTTGAAGAGCATGCTCGAGCGCGCCACCGACCGTACGCTGGTGCTCGTAGATGAATTGGGAACGGGCACAGCGCCCGAAGAAGGTGCGGCACTCGCCGTCGCGCTGCTCGAAGAATTCCGCAAGCGCGGCTCGCTCGTGTTAGCAACCACGCATCACGATCGACTCAAGTCCTACGCCTCAACGACTCCAGGCGTGATCAACGCCGCGGTAGAATTCGACGAAGAGCAGCTCCGTCCGACGTATCGGCTGCTCGTCGGTGTCCCCGGCGTTTCCAGCGGGATCGAAATCGCACGCCGCCTCGGCCTTTCCGAAGACATTATCGAGCGAGCCCGCGCCGGACTTTCGCCAGAAACGCGCGAAGCCCGCGAGCTGATCGCTTACCTCCATCGCAGCCGCGAAGAATCGGATGAAATCGCGCGCCGTTCCCGCGCCGAACTCGACGCGCTCGAAGCCGAGCGCCGCGAGCTCCGCACCGAATGGGTCGAGCGCCAGCGCAAACGCATCGCCGATCTCGAAAAGAATTTCGCGGACACAGTAAAGAAGCTCGAAGCCGAAGTAGCAAAGCTCGCCGCCGATATTCAAGACCGCAAGTTGCGCGCCGAAATCGAGAAATCGACGGGGCGGAAATTTGGAAAGATTGATGCTGCCGCGCGCGACGATGCCAACGCCGCCGTCCTAGATGCTCTCGCATCCTCGCAAGCCGACCTCGGCGTCTCGCCCGACGGCCCCAAGCCACTTACTCTCGACGATCTAAAGGAAGGCACGCGCCTGCGCGTCAAAGGAATGAAGCAAGCCGTAATTCTCCGCCGCGTGGACGGACGCTCAGCCGAAGTCGAAGCCGGCCCCATGCGCATGAAAATCGCGCTCGAAGATATTCTCGGCGTCGAATCCCCCGCGCCAAAATCCACGCATCCAGTAGCAGCCACCCGCAGCGGAATCAGCGTCCAAGCCCAGTCCACCGACGAACCGTCCGTCGAAGAAATAAATGTAATTGGCTGCACCGTCGAGGAAGCCACCGCCCGCGTCGACAAATTCATCGACACCGCCGCGCTGAACAATCAGGCCCGCGTCCGCATAATTCATGGCCACGGGACAGGCGCCTTACGCCGCGGCCTCGCCGAATACCTGCGCACTCATCCGCTAGTCGCTCAAATTCACTCGGAAGCCGCCGACCGCGGCGGCGCCGCCATCACGGTAGTGGAGTTGACCGCGTGACATTCACCGCGAGAGTATAGAAAATAGGTGGCCGCAGTTTAGTCCCTCAGTTGAGACGCCATGGCCGAAGCCGGATCGTTTGCCGATCGCGTAAAACAACAAGCGGATATTGTCCGCGTTGTTGGCGAGTACGTGCGCCTGAAGAAGACAGGGCAAAATTTCAGCGGCCTGTGTCCGTTCCACTCCGAGAAAACTCCATCGTTCGCGGTTCATCCGGTGAAGCAGATTTACCACTGCTTTGGGTGCGGCGTGGGCGGCGATGTTTTCAAATTCGTGATGGAGATGGAAAAGTGCGCGTTTCCGGATTCGATTCGCATCGTGGCCGAAAAATGCGGAATCGCAATGCCCGCGCCGCGCGAGCGTTCGCCGGAAGAGCGGCGGGAGAATCAGCTGCGCTCCGCACTGGTCGAGATGCATCGCGAGGCCTCGGCATTTTTCATTCGCCAGCTGAATGACACCGCCGAAGGCCGCGCCGCCGGCGGCTACCTCGAAGATCGCGGCCTCGACCGCGAAGCCATCGCACGATTCGGAATCGGGTTCGCGCCATCGGCAGGCGACGCGCTCTACCGTCACTTGAAGCAGAAATATCCGGATAAGCTGCTTGAGCCTTCCGGTCTTTTCTCTCGCGAGTCGAGCGGCCGCCTCTACGATCGCTTCCGCTGCCGCATCACCTTTCCCATCGCCAATGAATCCGGAAAAACGATCGCATTCGGCTGCCGCGCGCTGGGCGACGACATGCCCAAATATCTAAACTCGCCCGAGTCGCCGATCTATTCGAAGAGCAACGTGCTCTATCATCTCGATCGCGCCAAAGAAGCCATCCGCAAGAATGAATTTGCGATCCTGGTTGAAGGCTACATGGACACCATCGCGGTAGCTCGCGCCGGATTCGCAAACGTCGTGGCGAGCTGCGGCACCAGCCTCGCCGAGCCGCAAGTAAAGCTGCTCAATCGCTTCACCCGCAGCATCGTCGTCAATTACGATCCGGACACCGCAGGGCAAGCCGCAACGGAACGCTCCCTTGCGCTGCTGCTCGAAAAGGAATTCGATATTCGCGTCCTCGCTCTTCCAGGCGGCGCCGATCCTGATACATTTCTGAAAGAAAAGGGCCCGGCAGCCTACGAAAAACTTCTGCGCGATTCGCCGCCTTATCTCGATTATCTAATCGGTCGCGCGCGCCTGAGAGATCGCACCACCGCCGCCGGAAAACTAGCCACGCTAAATTTCCTGATGCCGTACATCCAGCGTGTGCCCAACCGCCTGATGCGCTCCGAATGGGCCTCGCGCATCGCCAGCGAGCTGCGCGTCGAAGAACCGGTCCTGCGTGAAGCGCTCCGTCGCGCCGCCAACGAACGCCGAGGCGAAGTAAAGCCGAAAGCGGAACTCGTCGCCTCTCCAGTAAATCAAGCCGAGCGCCGCCTGATGCAAATGCTCGTGGAAGCAGAAGCCTTCCGCGGACAGCTCGCGCAACACATGATCCAAGCGGGGCTTCACAAGGGCCTTGAGTCAGAGAAGATTTTCGAGGCGCTGCTCGCGGCAGTTTCCTCCGGCGCACCGCTGGATCCCGCCGCGCTCGCCGAAGCTCTCGACACTCCCGATCGCCGCGTCCTCTTCGACATTCTTTTCGATACCGGCGGAGCGTCCACCTGGGAAGAAGCCGAAAGCTGCCTCACCGTCATGCGCCGCCGCCGTGTGGAAGACGAACTCGCCCTTGTCCAGCGCGATATCGAAGCCCGGCCGTCGGGCACCGATCTGAACCGCCTGCTCGCGCGCAAGCAGGAGCTTCGCCGCCTTTTATCGGACCACTCCGTGTGAGCAATCTTCCTGAATTTGCGTGACTTACAAAATGCGCCTCACCCTGGAACAAAATTACCGTTAGTAACATCTAATTGACATCCAATTGACTCGAACTCGTTCCGGGCGGTATTCTCCTAAAGTTTTGCGGAGAAACGGCTTGAATCCGTCGTGCATCCCATGTTCGTAGGGCGGGGCGCGAGCGCAATGGGCGAGGTTCGGGCAATCGGGTTCAGGCTCGCAGTAAGGTTGACTAGCATCACATCCGCCAATCAAGATTCTTCAGTCGGAATGACGCGGCCGGGGTGTCGTCCCTCGCCGCCGAGAAACGCGCGACGGAACGCCGGCGCAAAATTCCGCGCCCTACGCAGAGTGCAATCTCTGCGAGGAGATACATGGTGACTCTGGCGCTTGAAGAAAAATACGATCAGGTCCGGCAACTCATCACCATGGGCAAGGAGCGCGGCTACCTGCTCTATGATGAGGTGAACGATCTTCTTCCGCCCGAAATTCACTCCTCGGAAGAAATCGACGACCTGCTTTCCACCTTCGAACGCTACGGGATCGATGTGTATGAAGATCTCGCCACCGCCAAAGCCGCGCTTGCCGCGGATTCCGCGGATGTAGCCGAGCCCGTTGCCAAAGAAGAATCTCCAGGCGAGGATAGCGAACTCGATCTTACTCCCGGCTCGCTCGAAAAAACCAATGACCCCGTGCGCATGTATCTCCGCGAAATGGGCACTGTTCCGCTGCTCACTCGCGAAGGCGAAGTGGCCATTGCCAAGCGCATCGAGCGCGGCCAGCTTCTCGTTCTGAAAACCATTACGCGTTCGCCCATCATCCTTAAGGAAATTCTGGGCGTAGGCGAAGATCTCCGCCGTGGCACTCGCTCGATCAAGGAAATTGTTCAATTCGATGACGAGGAACTGACCGAAGAAAAAATCGAAGCCAAGACCCGCGAGACGCTTAAGCAGATCGACAAAATCGGCAAGCTCTATCTGCTGTCGGTGAAGCAGGCCGAGAAACTCGAAAAAACTCCGCGCTCCAATAAACGCGCACATCTGCGCGCCCGTTTCGCTCTCGGCCGCACTCGCGTCGAAATGTCGGTGCGCGTCCGCGAGTTCGATTTCAATCTCTTCGAGAAGAAACGCCTGATCGACAAAATGCGCCAGACGGTCGAGCGCGTGCAGTCGCTCGAGCGCGAAATCGTGAAGCTCGAGCGCCGCGTGGAAGCTTCGAAAGCCGACGTGCTAGCCGAAGCGCGCAAAGATCTGAAAGCCCGCCGCCAGGAAATCCGCGAAATCGAAGTGATCGCCGAGGCCAGCCCCACCGAACTCAAGCGCATGTTGCAGGTGATCACGCGCGGCGAGATCGAAGCCGAGCAGGCTAAAAAAGAATTGATCGAGGCGAACCTGCGCCTGGTAGTTTCCATCGCCAAGAAATACACCAACCGCGGTCTGCAATTCCTCGACCTGATTCAGGAAGGCAATATCGGCCTAATGAAAGCCGTGGATAAATTCGAGTGGCGCCGCGGCTATAAATTTTCCACCTACGCCACCTGGTGGATTCGCCAAGCCATCACTCGCGCTATCGCCGATCAAGCCCGCACCATCCGCATCCCGGTGCACATGATCGAGACCATCAACAAGCTGGTCCGCACCAGCCGCCAGCTAGTTCAGGAGCTCGGCCGCGAGCCTACTTCGGAAGAAATCGCCAAGCGCATGGATATCCCGGTAGCAAAAGTGCGCAAGATTCTGAAAATCGCGCAGGAGCCGATTTCACTCGAGACGCCCATCGGCGAAGAAGAAGATTCGCATCTAGGCGATTTCATCGAGGACAAGGCGGTAGTGTCGCCGTCGGATGCAGTGATCAACCTAAGCCTGAAAGAACAAACGTCCTCGGTGCTGAAGACGCTAACGCCGCGCGAAGAAAAAGTAATCAAGATGCGCTTTGGCCTGGATGATGGCAGCGAACATACGCTGGAAGAAGTGGGCCAGTCCTTCGCCGTCACCCGCGAGCGCATCCGTCAAATCGAAGCCAAAGCCCTGCGCAAGCTGCGCCACCCCTCGCGCTCGCGCAAACTCCGCGCCTTCCTGGAAGGCTCCGCCAACGATTACTAATTTTCAGCCTTTGTAGGGCCGGGCCAGCCTTTTAGTCCCGCCAGGTTTTCGGCCATCTACTGGGATGCCACTCAACCGAAGTTCTGAAATTATGAGGATATTGATCTCCGAAAGTGAGTCTCCGTCCTCGAAATGCAAGCGAACAGCCTATGCAATATTCCGAAATAGCTCATCGGCGCTGTCCGCCTGCGTAAAAATATCTTCGCCGATCCCACGAGCGTACCAGTGGTTATCGCCTCGTTAGGTTTCCATTTTCACCAGCATGAATGCTCAAGCCTCCCTGTCGCGCACTTCCAAGCCTATGCGGGTGTTTCAATTCGGCGCAGTCCGTCGAGGTGAAACGCAATCGCCTCTCGCATATTCTTCTCGACCTCGTCCCGCGACTCGCCAGTAGCGACGCAGCCGTCCAAGTCCGGCGAATATGCCGAAAATCCACTCGCAGTCTCTTCCATAACAATCAGATATTTGCTCATCGCTTAATTCCTGGGGCGTCCTAAACGCCCTTTCATTTCTGCGGCTGCGCTGTGGACCAATCCACGGCCGAGCCATAACCATAAACTAACTGCACGCCGCGGTCCGTTCCCAAAATTAATAGGATCGTCAAAAGGCACATGCCGATCAGCATCAATTTCCGGTAACTAGCCGTGAAGTTTTTCCGAAGCACCAGCGCGAAAAGGCACAGCGCCAGCGCCACGCTCGACGTAATCATCATCAGCGTCTCGTGAATGCCAACCACCGTCATCGCCGGCCCGGGCGGCACGGATTTTTCCGCCGCCAGCCCGCTCAAAATCGCGATCGCCGCAGCCAGTGTCCCAAGATAAAGCAGCCGCGCAGCCGTACGATGCCAGTCATCGCTCTTTCGCAGCACCGCGATGATCTCGAAAATTAGCGCTCCAACCCAAAGCCCAATCGGAAAATGCACAAACAGTGGATGAACATTCAGCACCGCTTTCAATCCGGGAAGCATCGCAGCGCACCTCCTCGCGCTGGGATTATGCTGCAAGCGCCGTGCGACGCGAAGCGGAATTCGCAAAAGAAACGTCGCCGATCGCGTTAATCTCCCGAAGCCTCCGCCGCGGGAAGCGCCGCCACAAGCCCCCGCGCCCGCCAAGCGGTAGCAACCGCCAGCAAATAAATTCCCGAGAGCACGCTGAACGCGACGATCAGCCCAGCTCGCTCCGCCAGCCAACCCAACAAAAAGCTCATCAGCATCTGCAGCGACGTAGAAAAAACCGTCACCGCCGATTGCGTCCGCCCCATCATGTGCTTCGGCACCGTCTTCATGATCGACGACTGCGTCACAATCCCCGTGAGCGCTCGGCAGCCGCCAAAAAGCGCCTGCATCGCCACTGCAATCACCACGATGTGCACAAACGGAAAAAACCCGTGGCCGATCGCCAAAATAGTAAGCGTGGCGAGCAACAGCCGCGTCACGCGCATCCGCCGCATCATCCAGCCCACCGACAATCCGCCAATCAAAGCTCCAAATCCCCATCCAAATTCCATCAACCCAAATCCCCGCGCCCCGGCATGCAACACATCTTTCACCAGCGCCACCACCAACACGTTCGCGCTAAAAACTCCCGCAATCATGCAGGCATAAGTAAATCCCATGGCCATAACCGCCGGCTGCCCGCGCAAATAAGCGATGCCATCTTTCAATTCGCCGAGAAATCCCGGATCAGGCATGGCCTCCACAAGCGGCGGCAATGCCGTCTCTTCGGCCACGGCCAAAGGTGCATCCAGACCCGCGCGCGCCGCGTCAGGCGACGTCGCCCGCGGCGTGAAATATCCGCGGCGCAACCGGAAGAGACACCAAGCCGAAGCCGCGTAAGTAGCCGAATCAATCGCCAGAATTCCCGCGATGCCCACGCGATCGTAAAGAAATCCCACCAAAGCTCCAGCCATTAACCATCCGCACTGCACCGCAATCACCAACGCGGAATTCGCTCCAATCAATTCGTCCGCGCCGGCCACTTCCTGCACCAACGCGTTGATCGTCGCCCAATAAATCGCCGCGCAAAATCCGTTAAATAGCACCATGCAATAAATCAGCAGCAATCCCGCATGCGCAAAAGCAATCAACGCCGCCGCAGCCCCCACGGAAACAAATCGCGCCAAATCAAATCCAATCGCCAGATACCGCCGGTCCACGCGGTCAATCACAACTCCGCCGGCTAGCGGGACTAGCAATCCCGGCAACGTAGCCAAAATCAACATGATGCTGACGTCCACGGGCGAGCCGGTTTGCGCGAGGATGAACCACGTAACGCTGGCAAAGTTCATTCCCGACCCAAACAGCGATATCATCATCCCCGCAAAAAAATAGCGGAACCCGCGCCGCGCGAGCAGCGAGCGCCAGTCAACTCCCGAATGTGCAGTGGCAGCCATACGAAGCGTTTAATTGTACAGGCACAAGTAGCACAGGCACTCCTGCCTGTGGCCAAGTAATCGCCAGAGATTCAGGCAGCCACGAGCCGAAATCCAGCACAGGCAAGAGTGCCTGTGCTACTAGACGCGGCCAAAGCATCGCGAGGAATTTACAATGAAATGGATTCTGCGAATTCTCGCAACAATTATCGCGCTAATCATCCTGCTGATCGCAGCGATGTACGCCGTCGGCTCGCGCCTACCTGAAAAGCACTCCGCCGTCCGAGTAGCCCGCTATCGCCAGTCACCCAATGCGATTTGGGCAGCGATCACCGATTACGAGAAATTTCCCTCGTGGCGATCAAACGTCAAGCGCGTCGAGCCGCTGCCATCACCCGACGCAGCTCCGTCGTGGCGCGAATTCGACGCTCACGGCAACAGCTTGCCCTATCACGTCGTCGAATCCGATCCGCCCCGCCGCCTCCGTGTAGAGATCGCGGACCCAAATCTACCGTTCGGTGGCACCTGGACCACCGATATTCTTCCCATTCCGCCGAATGGGTGCATCGTGCAAATCACAGAAGACGGCGAGATTCACAATGTATTTTTTCGCTTCATGTCCCGCTATATATTCGGCTACACCGCGACAATGGACACATATCTAAAAGATCTGGGCAAGAAATTCGGCGAGACCACCACAATCGAGCGCTGATCCGGTCCAATGACGCCTACACCGAAAAAACTGCGGCCGCCAGAGCGAGATTATTCCCATCGCTCGCTACTTGACAAACTAGGCGTAAAGCCCAACCAGCGCATCCTGATCCTGGAAATTCAAGACGCCGCGTTTCTAAACGAAATCAAGCCCTACGGCCCAATTTTCGCCGAGACCAAAGCCAACGCAGATTTCGATCTAGTCTTCCTCGCAGCAGAATCAAAAGAAGATCTAAAGCAATTCTCCCGCCTGCGCAAATTCATAAAGAAAAATGGCGCAATCTGGGCGGTCTATCCAAAAGGCAAGCAACACATCCGCGAAATCGAAGTAATCGAAGCAGGAAAATCCGCCGCGCTAACCGACAACAAAGTCTGCAGCTTCTCCGCCACCCACACCGCCCTCCGTTTCGTGATTCCCATCGCGATGCGCTAAGCCGGCCACGGCCTTCGAGACTAGTATCTATTTGCCCCCGCACATCTCTGCGCCTTCCGCGATTCATTCTATGATGTGAGTGTGAACGCGCTGCTCGATGTACGCGGACTAACCGTCGAATTGCCGACCGAGCGCGGCTGGATCAAGCCAGTGAACGATGTCACCCTCACGCTGGCGCGGGGCGAAACGCTCGGGATAGTCGGCGAATCGGGCTCCGGCAAGACGATGCTCGTACTCGCGCTAATGGGACTCACGCCGCCGGGCGCGCGCCGCACCGGCGAAGCCTGGCTGGATCCGCGCAGCAGTAATGGCAACAGCAACGCCAACGACAATCCCGCTCAGCGATTCACGCGCCGCACCGATCTCACCATCGCCACTGCGGCGCAAATCCGCGAAATCCGCGGCCGCGAAATCGCCATGATTTTTCAAGAGCCGATGATCGCGCTAAATCCCGTAATGCGCGTGGGCGCACAAATCGAAGAAGCCATCACCGTCCATGAAGCGCGCGTAGGTCCAGCCGATGCGCATCGCCGCGCCGTAGCCGCCCTCGAACGCGCCGCCGTCCCCGAACCCGAACTTCGCGCGCGCCAATATCCGCATCAACTTTCCGGCGGCCTGCGCCAGCGCGCCATGATCGCTATGGCCTTGGCAGCCGGCCCGCGCATCCTGATCGCCGACGAGCCCACCACCGCGTTAGACGTCACCGTACAAAAACAAATCCTCGAACTCCTGGTTCGTCTGCAACGCGATCTAGGCTTGGCCATGATTTTCATCACCCACGATCTAGGCGTAGTTTCCCAAGTAGCCGCACGTGTAGCAGTCATGTACGCAGGCCGCATAGTCGAAGAAGGCCCAGTGCAAGAAATCCTCCGCGATCCGCGCCATCCTTACACCGCCGGTCTCTTACGCGCGGCCCCACGCCTCGAACGCGGCAAGCTAACGCCAATCCCCGGCACCGTCCCGTCTCTCAACGCGTTGCCCCCCGGCTGCGCCTTTGCCCCGCGCTGCGAATTTCGCCGCGCCGAATGTGACGAGCGCGTGCCCGATCTGCGTCGAGTAAATTCCGCGCACAGCGCAAGATGCGTTCTAGTCGCAGCAGAAGGCGCGCAATCGCCATGACGCCGCCGATCCTAGCCGTCCGCAATCTGAGCAAATCTTATGCAGTAAGCGCCGGCGCGTTCGCCGCACCAACGCATCGCGCCACGGCAGTAAACAACGTAAGCTTCGATCTAGAACAAGGCGAAACTCTCGGCATAGTAGGCGAATCCGGCTGCGGCAAAACCACGCTCGCCCGCATGCTAATGCGCCTAATCGAACCAGACAGCGGAGAAATCGATTACCGCGGAGAAAATTTCCTGGCAGCCAGCGGCAGCAAACTACGCGCCTTGCGTCGCGGCATCCAAATGGTTTTCCAAGATCCCGCCGGTTCGCTAGATCCCCGCATGAGGGTTGCCGCAATCGTAGGCGAGCCCCTAGCTATCCACGAGGCGCAACTAAATCGCACTCAACGCCGCGCCCGCATCATCGAAACTCTGGCCGCGGTAGGAATGGAAGCCGACGCACTCACGCGTTACCCGCACGAATTCTCCGGCGGCCAAAAGCAAAGGGTAGGAATCGCCCGCGCGCTAATCCTCCGCCCAGAAGTAGTAATCGGCGACGAGCCAGTCTCAGCACTGGACGTTTCAGTTGGTGCCCAAATCCTGGAGCTGCTAGCCAATCTCCAGCGCGATCTAAATCTAACCTACATCCTAATTTCCCACTCGCTCCCAGTAGTAGCCCAACTAGCCACCCGAGTAGCAGTAATGCGCAACGGAAGCTTCGTAGAATTAGGCCCAGCCACTCAAGTCCTAACAGATCCCCAAGATCCCTACGCGAAATCCCTCGTAGCAGCCGTCCCAGAAATTCCCGCGTAACTGCCGGTTTTCGTACCGCTGGCGTCCCTGCCGGCTCTTACGGCCGCCGTGGAGAATTGAGGTCGCAATCTCGAGCGGGTCACGGAGTTAATTTCAGAGCATTGATCGAGCTGCGTGGTCCGCGCGTGATTGTCGCTTGTGGCTCGATCGTGGTCGTCGGAGCCGGCAGGGACGCCAGCGGTACGAATTCTCACAAGTAATGCTTAAACCAAGCCACCGCCCGCGCCACCACATCGCGGCTATGATCCGGATTCAAAAACATATGCCCCTCATTCGGATAAATCACAAATTGCGTCGCCGTGTGATTGGCCAAAAGCGCATGCCAAAACTCGTAAGACTGCGGCGGCGGACATTCCCCATCGCGATCCCCCACCACAATCAAAGTTGGCGTCTTGGCCTTCTTAATAAAAGTAATCGGCGAGCTCTTAGCATAAATCGCCGGATCGTCATAAACCGAAGCCCCAAAATAAGGAATCATCCACTGATCGATCCCATTTTCGCCGTAATAACTCTGATAATTCGAAAGCCCAGCCCCAGCCATCGCCGCCTTAAATCGATCCGTCTGCGTAAGCGCCCACATTGTCATGAATCCGCCGTAACTCCACCCGGTAATTCCAACGCGATTGTTATCAATCGGCGCCGCGGCAAGTGATTCGGTGATCCCCGCAAGAATGTCGCGAAAATCGCCGTAGCCAAAATCCTTCACATTCGCCTGAGTGAAAGTTTCTCCCGATCCATAACTCCCGCGCGGATTCGGCTCCAGTACAAAAAATCCCGCAGCCGCCAGCGCCGCTTCATAACTCCACTGCGTAGGCCAAACCGGCGAAACCATCGCTGCCGGCCCGCCATGCACCGCCACAATCAAAGGATGCTTCATCGAAGTATCCACATCCGGCGGATAATGCAACCAACCCTGCACTTTAAAATTATCGCTAGTCCAATGAATGCTCTGCGCCGGCCCCCAAGCCGGATCAAGCCCCTCATTCCGCGCGGTAATCGGCTTCCAATCGCCAATCTCCCCAGCCCAAACTTCCGGCGGCTTCACGAATGACTGCCGGATCACCGCAGTGGTCACGCCGTCATTCGCCACAGACATCCCCGCGCCAAACCAGCCAGCAGAAATCGTCTCCACGTCTGTCCAAACCACGCTGATCGTTTGCGCCGTCAAATCCAGTAGAGCAACGCCAGTGCGCCCGTCCACATAAACAGTAATCAAAATCTGCCGCCCGCCATTGATCCAGGCAATCGAGCTCGGCGTAGCATTAATATTCGGCGTCATATCGCGCGGCTCGCCGCCGGCCGCCGGCAAAATATAAACATCGCCGCCCACAGAAATTTCATCGCTCATCAATCCGCCGATGAAGGCGATCGTCTCTCCGCCCGGCGACCAATGCGGCACAGCAATCTGCATCTTCGGCTGATAAAGCAATTTCGTCTGGCCGGTCACCAAATCCACGGTGTAAAGTCCCGCGATATACCAGTTATCGTCGCCATTCCCGTGCGCCGCGGTGGTGATGAATCGCGTTCCGTCCGGTGACCAATCAAATTCGTAGATGTACATATCCGCCGGCGTAATCTGCCGCACGCCACCCTTAACGGCGTCCACCAGCGTCAATCGTTGCTCGTGAATTTCCTGCCCCACCACGCCTTCATCCGGGGTCTCGGCAACCAGCGGTCCCGCGGCACGCGTAGCATTCTCGGTAAAAAGCATCGCGATGGTTTTTCCGTCCGGCGACCATCCCGGCGAAGCGAGATAGCCTTTAAGCATAGTCATGCGCCGCGCCGCTCCACCCGCGGAGCTGGCAACGTAAAGTTGCGCCTGCCCAGGCTTCGCCGCATCAGAAAGAAACGCGATGCGCTTGCTATCCGGCGACCAAGCCACGTCGCTTTCCGCATGAGGCACGTCCGCGGTTCCAGCACTAATGCGACGCGCAGCTTTCGGATCCTTCAAATCGGCAACATAGATCGCGGAATTCGCAGATGGCGCCCCATTTTTCTCGCTGAGCGATTCCACCCAGGCGACTTGCTTTCCATCCGGCGAAACCACCACCTGCGAAAATTCGTGCACACCGAACATCGCCGCCACCGCCTTCCCCTCCGGCGATTCCGGATCAAGCTTCGGCGCGAGCAACGGATCGACCGCCTTCTTCACCACAGGCGTGCCAGAACCGACGACGCGCGCCCCGGATTTCGGCCGCGCAGCCGGTTTCCGCGGCGGTGTTTCTTGAGGAGCCGCATCCTGCTGAGGCGGCGGTTGCTGCTGTTCTTGTGAAGCAGCGATGAACGTCGAAAACAGCACGGCAGCAGCAATCAACATCAGTCGGCGCACGGTCTATCCCCCAGTTCGAAAACAATCGGAATTATTTCTTGCCACCACCACGCTCCGGCACAATCGGCAAAATCAAATGCGTCGGATGCTCGCGGTCATGAAAGATTTTCTGATCGGCAATCTGCATCGTGGTGGTCCGGCCCAGCGCCTCGCCAGTATTTGGATTGCGATCGAATTTCGGCACCGCACTCGAGGCAATCTCCACGCGAACGCGATGCCCCACCTTAAACATCTCGCAAGTATTCCAAACATCCACCGAATACCGGTAAATCTTCCCCGGCTCGATCAATGAAGCCGATTCCATCCCCGCGCGATAGCGCGCCCGCACCATCCCATCGCTCAACCTCTCCGCGTACCCATCCGTCCAAACATCAATCAACTTCACCATGAAATCCGTATCCGTCGCGCTAGAAGCCGCCCAAACCTCCGCCCGAATCGGCCCGCAAACTTCCGTATCGCGCTTCATCGGCTCGCTGGAATAAACCAGCACATCATCTCGCGCCTCCACCGAGCGGTAATCATCCGGCCCGCCAATCTGCGCAAACGAAGGCGCCGTGATAAATGGCGTAGCATTCTTAGGATCGTAGCGATACGAATCCGCCGGTTCGGCCGCAGGCTCAACGGTCGAAAGCACTCCGTCGCCGGATAACGTGTTCGCCCGCCCCGAGCTATGCGCGTAATAATTCGTCCACTGCGTCCGCGCCATCGGCCATTCGTTCTCATTCACCCATTCATTCGACCCCATCACAAAAATCCGCACCGGCGCCTCAGCCATAATTCCCGTATCCTTGCCCTTCAACCAATAATCAAACCAGCGCAGCATGTATCCGTCGAGATCGATCAAGTCCGCCGACCCAAAATCCACATCGCCAAGTTTGCTGGTCGAATCAACAGCATGCGGCCAAGCGCCCATCAGCAACTTTTGATTCTTGCGAATGTCGGCGGTCGCGCCCTTTGTAGTCATACCGATGTAATTCAGCGGCGTGCCCACCTGCTCATCGTCGTACCAGCCCGAAATATGCAGCACCGGCACGCGCACGCGCTCGAATTTATTCTGATAGCGCAACGGCTCCCACCAGGCGTCAAGCGTGGTGTGATCGAATAAGTCTTTCCAATTTTGATCGCGCCGTCCGGCCACTTCATCCAGATCGATAATTGGCAAATGCTCGTAAACGCGATTCCAATCCACCGCGTCAATATTCTGCAGCACGTGCCCGGCTGTAAAAAAATACCAGCTAATATCCTGCGGAATCGGAATCCCGGTAGGCGATTCCACAAACGGATCCGAAGGCGACACAAGCGCGATCATAGTAGTGAGATGCGGCGGCTGCTGCACCGCAGCCAGCCACTGATTCACTCCCTCATAAGATCCGCCAAACGTCCCCACTTTCCCATCCGACCAAGCCTGCGCCGCGCACCATTCAATCGTGTCGTACCCATCGATGCCGTCGGTGCGATAAGGAACAAAGTCGCCCCCCGAATCCCCCCGACCGCGAACATCCTCGTACACCACAACGTACCCGTGCGAAACATATTTACGAACGCGATCGATAGTCCGCACCCCGCCGCTAGCCTTCACATACGGTGTCCGCCGAAGCAGCGTGGGAAATTTCCCAGGCGCATCAGGCCGGTAAATATCAGCCGAAAGCTCCACGCCATCACGCATCTTAATGCGCACCCCAAACTGAATCGTCATAGCGTAAGCGGTCTCGGCCCCAGGCGAAGGATTCTGAGCGGCCGCATGCAGGGTCAGCCCGCCGGGTGTGTGACCGCGCGTCCCCGCGAAATTAAAAAAAGAAAATGCGGCAAGGATAACCACGAACGAAAATAGAATGCGTTTCATTGAGAAGAGTAGCTCCACGGAAATAATCTGCGCGACAAGGCGAATCATACTGACGCCCCGCCGCAGCGAAATCAAGGCTTCCGTAAGGGCGCGGGTTGACCACACCCCGGTTTACGCTCGGGTGTTGCCCCACGTTTTGCTCCGCGCTTTGTCAGGGCATGACTTCAGTCATGCCGCAACTATCAGAAATTCCCGCGGCTTCAGCCGCTGAGGGCCAGCACGTCGAGCTCTCACAAATCACGCCCGACGGAGCGCGAAGTGTCGTAATCTGACAGACTCGCTGCACAACCGGCAAAATTCGCGAGAGGCACCGAATTCAGCTCGAAGGGAAGACGACGTGAAAGCATTGCTGCGATCTTGCGCGTGGATTTCGCTGGCCATCACTTTGGGCTTGCTGGCAGGGCCGCCCACGCGTCCGCTAGCAGCGGAATCTGGCCGCCAACGTTCGTCCGCGGCCCAATCACAAGCCCCGACGCAAGCCGCAGCCTTCGAAAATTCAGCCAAATTCCGTCTCCACAAATTCGAGCAACCCATCGGCGAAGAAAGCTACACTGAAACTCCCGGCGCGAGCCCGCGCACTTTCACCATCAACTTCGAATTCACCGACCGCGGCAGCGCCGTCCCCCTTCAAGTTCACTTCGAAGCACTCGGCGATTTGACGCCCGTAAAATTCGACATCAACGGCCGCAACGCCCGAACCGCGGCAATCGATGAAGTCGTAGAAGTCGGCAGCGAAAACATTCGCGTCCGCGAAAACAACAAGACTTGGCGCGAAGAACCCCGCCCAGAAAAATTCTTCACCATCGCCGGCTACGCCCCCGCCACAATGCAAATGCTCCTGGTCCAATACTGGAAATCCCACGGCTCACCGGCAAAACTAAAAACCTTTCCAAGCGGCGAAGTAAAAATCGAGCAGCGCGGCAGCGACGAAATCAAAGTGGGCGACAAAACAGAAACCCTCCAGCGTTTCACCATCGAAGGCCTGATCTGGGGCCGCGAAACGCTCTGGTTCGATTCCAAGCTGCAACTCATCGCCGAAATCAGCGTGGACGCCGAATTCGACCACTTCGAAGCCATCCGCGAAGGCTACGAATCTGCGCTAGGCACTTTCGTAGGCCGCGCCGGTGCCGATGAGATGGCCGCCCTAAGCGAAATGGCCAAAGGAATTTCCGGCGTCCGCAGCGATTCGATCGCGGTGGTAAACGGCACGCTAATCGACGGCACCGGAAAGCCCCCAATTCCAAACGCAACAGTAGTAATCGAAAACGGAAAAATCGTCGCTGCCGGCCCGCGAACCCAAATCAAAGTTCCAAAACACGCCAAAATAATAGATGCCGCAGGCAAATTCATCCTCCCCGGCCTCTGGGACATGCACGCGCATTTCGAGCAAGTCGAATGGGGACCAATTTATCTAGCCGCCGGTGCAACAACAGTCCGCGATTGCGGCAACGAATTCGAATTCATCACGGCCGTTCGCGACGCCATCGCCAACGGCCGTGGCCTAGGCCCACGCATCCTCGCCGCCGGAATCGTAGATGGCGATGGGCCCTTCGCTCTCGGCGTCGAGCGCGTAAACAACGCCGCGCAGGCAAAAGAATGGGTGGATCGCTATCACGATCTAGGTTTTCAGCAGATGAAAATTTACAGCTCGGTGAAGCTGGCCAACGTCGAAGCCATCACCGCCGAAGCCCATCGCCTCGGCATGACAGTCACCGGCCACATCCCCGATGGCATGAACGCCTACCAAGGCGTCGAAGCCGGAATGGATCAAATCAATCACATTCAATACGTGGCAGACATCATGAGGAAGCCAATCCCGCCGAACTCCAAGCGCTTCGATCACCTCGAGGCCAACGCCAACATCGATCTCAGCTCGCCGGAATCGCAGCGCGCCATTCAGTTTTTGAAATCGCACGGCACGGTAATCGATCCCACTCTAGTCGTTTTCGAATCCTTCACAGTAGGTCCGGATCGCACACTCGCCAGCCTTGAGCCCGGCGTAACAAAAGTTGCGCCCGAGCTGGCCGTGCAATTTGCCGGCGGCGGCGTTCCCCCGGAATATCGCGACGCAATTCGCCGGCAATTCGCGAAGTACGTCGCCATCGTAGGCGCCCTGCACCGCGCCGGAATTCCAATCGTCGCCGGCACGGATCAGTCCGTGCCGGGCCATAGCCTCTATCGCGAAATGGAACTCTACGTCGAAGCAGGATTCACTCCCATGGAGGCAATCCAGTCAGCGACGATCGTGCCGGCGCGAGTAATGAAGCAAGACGCCGAGTCCGGAACCATCGAACCAGTCAAGCGCGCCGATTTAATTTTGGTAGATGGCAATCCGCTAGAAAATATTCACAACATTCGAAACGTAAAAACAGTGATCACCGGAGGCACAGCGTACAATTGCAGCAGAATTATGGAAGAGCGTCGGATTCAAGCCCTAAGTAGCGCCGGCGTCCCTGTTTACCCTGAGTAGTGCGAAGGGCCGGCATCTTACGGCCGCCGCACTAAGCAAAAGCCCGAATCGACGGCGGCCCACAATGCTAAAATCCGCCGCGCGTTAAAAAAATGGGAAAAGGCACAAAAGCCGGACTCGCCGCCTTACTGCTGCTTCTAATCGCAGCCACCGCCGGCCTTTTCTGGGCCAGCTACTGGCGCGCCCCCGCATTGCCAGATGATCCCGCCACAAAAGCGCAACAAGCCGCAGATGCGCTCGTAGATCAGCGCCCGTTGCAAGACGCGCAAAAGCTGGCCCCGCTAGCCACCACGGCCGAAGAACTCGCGCTAGTGCAGCAAGCCCTGCGAATCGCCGACCAGGAAGTGGATCTGGCGTTCGGCTCAGCTCTGCAGAACGCCATCAAGCATCCCGCCCCGCCCACGCCGCAAATCAAGAAACTCGACGCCCGCATCGAACTCCTGCAAAAGCGAATTGACACCGAGGAAGACCTCAACGAAAAGCTGACCAAGGCCACCGCCGCAGCGAAAGGCGATCAACAAGACAAACTGCAAGACCAACTCGATCTGCTGCAGGCGCAACTCGAACTCGATCAAGACGAACTGGCCAGCGCCAAGCAGGAATTGATCAATGCCGGCGGCGATCTGCAATCGCTGCTGCAGCGCATGAAAGATCAGCACGATGCTTCGACCAAGGACACCAAGGACGCGCTCGATCGAGCCTCCGCCTCGGCCTCTTCCTCCACCGGCGAACCAGACTCGCTGAATTTGCTGACCGAATCGCGCGCATGGTGGAAGCTCCACACCCGGAGAAAACAGATCGAAGCGGCGCAGCAGGAAGTGTGGAATCTGAAAGACAGGCTCGGAAAAAACCGCGACGCTCTCGATGCGCAAGTGGCCAGCGAGACTGCGAAAAAGCCCGGCATCCGCACCTCGACAGCCGACGCCCAGCCGGATGCCGCCGCGGCAATGGCCACTCTCGGGCAGCTTTCCGACGATCAGAAATCAATCGGCCAGATCGATCATAGACTTCAGATCGCCAAGGACCTCGACATCACTTACGGAAAATGGATTCTGCTGGTGCAAGCGCGCGAGCGGACAGCGCTGCGCGAAATGCTGCTCTCGATCGTGGTTATTCTGGTTCTTGGCGTGGCGATGCTGATTGCGAATTCCTACGTCGCGCGTTATTTCCGCCAGCTCGCGCCGGAGCGCCGCCGATTGCGAACCATCAGCGCGGTGGCGCAGATCGCGGTGCAGGCTGTCGGGCCTGGGGCTGATCTTGCTGGTGGTGGCCGGGCTGCCCACTCAGCTCGGAACGGTTTTGGCCGTAACCGGCGCGGGATGCCTGGTCGTGCTGCAGGATTTCATTCTCGGATGTTTGGGCTGGTTCGCGTTGGTGGGAAGAAATGGAATTCAGATCGGCGACTGGGTGGAAATCGAGGGAGTCAGCGGCGAAGTGGTGGAGATCGGTTTGCTGCACACAGTGTTGCTCGAAACCGGGAATTTCGCGGAGGGGCGCCCAACGGGCCGGCGCGTTTCGTTCGTGAATAGCTACGCCATTCGCGGCCACTATTTTAATTTTTCCACGTCAGGGCAATGGCTTTGGGACGAATTGCAAGTATTCATCAAATCGAGCGACGACCCAAATCCGATTGCCCAGGCGATGCAGAAGATGGTGGCCGCTGAGACTTCCGCGAACGCGCGCGTGGCCGAAGAGGAATGGAAAAACGTAACTTCATCGATCGCCTTGCAGGGTTTTTCAGCTGAGCCCGGAGTGAGCGTGCGCCCGACGAGTAGCGGCATCGAAATCACCGTGCGTTACATCACCCGCGCAAACGAGCGCCACGAGTTGCGAGCCCGCTTGAATCAGAAAGTGATCGAGATGCTGCAACGCAGGCCCGAATCAGGACCAGTCGTGACGGCCCCCGCGCCGGTAAGCGCAGCACCAGCCCCCGCTGCGCCGAAATTGTAATCCGGTTTCGTAGCGGCGGGCTTCAGAGTCTGTGTGAGAACTCGATTTGACGCGTCTCTTATACTGCACGGGAGAGGAGACGCGATGGCTAAATTTTTGGAGTACCACCCGGACCAGGCGTATTTGTTGCCGCCGAGCGTTCGCGATGTGCTAGGGCCGAAAGCATCTGTGCTTTTACATCCGCAAGGTGCTGGCGAAGTTGAACCTGAGCGCATTCCGCGAGGAGTACGGCGTGGAGGGCGGGCCGGCGTACGCGCCGGAGTCGCTGGTGGCGGTGTGGTTGTATGCCTATGCGTTGGGCGTGACCAGTTCGCGGCGTCTGGAGCAGCGCCTTCGCGAGGATTTGGCGTTCCGCTACTTGGCGGCCGGCGCGACACCGGATCACTGGACATTGAATGACTTTCGCCGCCGGCACGCGCGAGGATTGAACGATCTGTTCACGCAAGTGGTGGAAGTGGCGCGGAAAGCAAAAATGGGGAAGCTCGGGCATGTGGCCATTGATTCGACGCGCATCGCGGCGAACGCTTCGCGGGATCGCATCGACACGGAGCAGAAGTTGCGGGATCAGCGGGCGCGCACGCGGCGAGCGATCCGCCGCTGGCAGAAGCAATGCGATCGGGACGATCCGAATGAGGGCGCGGGAATGGATGTGGGCGAGGCGGTGATGGAACGGCTGGAAGAGCAGCTGGCCGCGATTCCCGAGCGGCTCGAGCGGCTGCGGAAATCGGGTTTGAAGAAGCTGTCGCGCACCGATGCGGACAGCCGATTTTTGAAGGAGCGCGGCGGATTCAAGTTGGGCTACACGGCCACGCTGGCGGTGAGCGAAGATCATTTGATTTTGGCGCAGCGCGTGACGCAGGAGACCACCGACAACCAAGCGTTGCTGCCGATGGTGGCCGAGGTGCGGCGGCAGTGCCGCCGAAAACCCAGACGCGTGAGTGCCGACAGCGGATTTTTCTCGATCGATACGGTGAAAGCACTGGAGCAGAAAAAAATCGACGCCTACGTTCCAGATTCGAATTTGGCGCGCTGGTTGAATCGCGGAGGACGGCTGCGGACGCGAGCGAGCGATCCGGCGCATCGCCGCATGAGGCGTAAGCTGCGCGATCCCGCGGGACAGAGAATTTACCGCCGCAGGAAAGCGATCGTCGAACCGGTGATCGGAATACTGAAAGCGCAGCGAGGGATGCGCGCATTCGCGCGACGCGGCCTGCCGCAGGTAGCGGTGGAGTGGGCGCTGGCGGCCACCGCCTACAATCTGACGCGTCTGTGGCACAGCAAGAAGCGCCGCGCGAAGCGCTGATCCACGGAAGGCGCAAGAAACCTGAGAGCTCATGATCGATTACGCAAACTAAATCTGGGGCATCGAGTCTTCACACAGACTCTTCAGCCCAGCATCTTTGCGAGCACAAGCACTTACGACCAAATCGAGATTTTCGCAAGGAGGATGATGATGAGCGATTGGACGCGGCGCCGATTTTTTCTTGCGAGCGCAATTGGCGGTTTAGCGGCAAGCGGGCGGCGCCTGTTCGGCGCAACTCTCGGATCTGCCGATGCCGCCTCGCGCGTTGGGTTCGCCGGGCGTGAAGCTGCGCTGCAGGGCGTAGCGGCCAAAGCGCGCCCCATCATTATTTCTTCGGCGAACGGCGTGGCGCATCTGGACGACGGCATGGCCCTACTGAAATCCGGCGGCGATACGCTCGACGCGGCCCTCGCCGTAGTCACGAAAGTGGAAGACGATCCCGAAGACGATTCTGTCGGCTACGGCGGGTTGCCAAATGAGGAAGGAGTCGTCGAGCTCGATGCCAGCGTAATGCACGGTCCTACGCGGCGCGCCGGTGCCGTTGCCTCCGTGCAGAAAATCAAAAATCCGTCGCTGGTGGCCAAGGCGGTGATGAACAAAACGAATCACGTATTCATCGTCGGCGAAGGAGCGCGCCGCTTCGCCGTCGATGAAGGATTTCAGGAAATGAATTTGCTGACGGATCGTTCGCGCCTAGCCTGGCTCGCCTGGAAGGCCACCTCGTCCGAAAATTGGCGGCCGGGACTCGATAGTCCCGAGTGGAAAGAAAAAATTTCGCAGCTGTTGGACTCACCGGAGCGGCAAGCATGGGCCGCACACATCGAGCAAGTGGTCGCGTTTCCGCCGACGGGGACGATCAATTGCCTGGCAGTGAACGCCAAGGGCGAAATTTCGGGAACGACCACCACGTCGGGGCTCGCATGGAAAATTCCCGGACGCGTGGGCGACTCTCCGGTGATTGGCGCCGGTCTTTTTGTAGATGGCGATGTCGGCGGAGGCGGCTCGACCGGGCGGGGCGAAGAAAATATCAAGATATCCGGGGGCCATACGATTGTCGAAGCTATGCGCCAAGGAAAATCGCCCAAGGATGCGTGTCTCGAGGCGTTGGACCGCGTGGTGCGCAATTACGCCATCGACAAATCGCGGCTAAAGAAATTTCATCTGACATTTTATGCGCTGAATAAAGACGGCGAGCATGGCAGCGCCTCGCTGTGGGCCAAAGGCCTCGATGGGAAACCGCATCATTATGCGGTGCACGATGGAACGAAGGCGCAATTAGTCCCCTGCGCCGGATATTTCGATGCAATCGGCGGAGATTATTAACTAACGAAGTGAGCGCTCCGCGGCCGGCGAAACGCGGACGGCTTTGCATCTGGCGTCGCCTCCGCTTTTGCCTTTTCCGTCGTAGGGGCGCTGCTCGCTGCGCCCGGTGTGAGCCCCGGCGAACGTCCGGTGCCGAAATTTCTTTCGCGCCATTAACTTTCCGCGATAATTGAATTATGGAGCAGGCAAACGCCGTAATCATCGGCGGTGGCGTAGTCGGCTGCGCGATCGCACGCGCGCTTTCAGCTCGCTGGGACGACGTGTTCGTGCTCGAAGCACTGCCGAAAATCGGCATGGGCGCAAGCACGCGCAATAGCGGCGTGATTCACGCAGGGCTTTATTATCCGCCGGGATCCCTGAAGGCCCGCCATTGCGTCCGCGGAAATATTCTGACCTACGAATTTTGCGCCGCGCATGGCGTGCCGCACCGCAACACCGGAAAATTGATCGTGGCCGCAACCGCGGCAGAAGCGCCCAAGCTGACGGCGCTGATGGAAAATGCGCGAAAGAATGGCGTCGAAGGTTTGTCGATCGTGGATCGCGCAGGGATTCGCGCCCGCGAACCGCACGTCGCGGGCGATCACGCCATGGCGGTTCCCTCCACCGGAATCGTTTCCAGTGAGGAGTTGGTGAAAGCGTACGCGCGCGTAGCCGCGGATCAGGGCGCGCATATCGTCACGCATGCAAAGGTGGAGAAGCTCGAGCCCGTCAACGGAAAAGTTCGCGTAACAAGCGCAGCCGGCGAAATCGAAGCTCGCTGTCTGGTAAATGCCGCGGGACTTTTCGCCGACGAAGTAGCCGCAATGCTGGGATCGCCGATGTCGAAGCATCGGATTTATCCAGTGCGCGGCGAATATTGCGAAGTAGTACGCGCCAAGGCGGATTTAATTCGCGGCCTCGTCTATCCGCTTCCGCACGCGGATGGATTGAGCCTAGGCGTCCATTTGACAAAGACGCTCTGGGGCACAGTTCTGCTAGGCCCAACGGCGCGATACGTCGCAGACAAAAACGATTACGAGAAGGATCGCGAGCCGATCGAGGATTTTGCGCGCGGGGCCAAAGCGATGGTGCCGGAATTGGAGGCGGAAGATTTAGTGTTGGGCTATTCCGGAATTCGCGCCAAGTTGGTCCCGCCCACCGGTCACGGAATCGCCGATTTCATCATCCAGCGCGATCCAGATATCCCCGCAGTCATCGAATTGATGGGAATCGAATCCCCAGGCTTCACCTCAGCCCCTGCAATCGCGGAGCAAGTGTTTCGAAATCGCCGCGGAGATTTTAAATTGAGGCAAAGGTTTCGTAGCGGCGGGCGTCAGCCGCGGATGCATCCGTTGCCAGCGCCCCAAAATAGCTCGGCAGGGATCGCCGAAGCGATACGCGACCGCGTTACTTCACCACTTCGATACAAATACCAACTTTATTCCTTTGCCTTCAATCTTTGGGAGTTCCTCGCGCAACACCGCAATCGTAGCTGCATGCGGATGCCCAATCGTCACCGCCCAACCCTTGCGCCGCGCGTCACTCTCAGCCCGATTCAGTTGCGCCAGGATCGCAGCAGCCGTCGGCGTGTCATCGAGAAATTGCGCATTGCGAAAAGCAGCGCGCACGCCCTTCTTCTCCGCCGTATCAAACGCCACAGTCTCCTTCGTAGTGCGGCTATCCACAAAAAAAAGCCCGCGCCGCCCAAGCGCCGCCATCAGCTCATTCATCAACGCAGGATCGGCGGTAGCCCGCGAGCCCTGATGATTGTTCACCCCAGCAGCGTGCGGCACCGTCTCCAGCATGGCGCTCAAAATTTTATCCACCTGATTCGAATTCATCCCCACGCGCAATTCCACCGGCTCGGTTTTTGCATCCGCCTCGATCGCCTGCATCGGCAAATGCAGCAGCACTTCGTCGCCATGAGCGTGCGCTTCGTTGGCCGCTTCGGCGGAATCAGCAAGATTAGGAATCACCGAAAGCGTCAACGGATAGTGAATCTGCAGAATTTCGTGCAGCGGAGGAAGATCGTGCCCCAGATCGTCAATGATGATCGCCAGTCGCGGCCCTCCCTTCGGCAGAGCCGCGGCGTTCGGCGCCGGCGTGGCTGCGGCAGGCGGCGCGAGCAAATGAATCGCATGGGTCCGCTGATCGCCGCGCGAATAATCGAAGCGAATCGCGTTGCTGGATTTTGACAGCGAGCCACGCGTCAAATGATTTCGGCGAGCAACCGCGTCGAGCGCCGTTTCTAAAGCGGCTTGCTTGCTGGAATCCTCGAGCAAGATGTAAATCTGATCGCCGGCAAAGTAGGTTGTGCCGCCGGGAAGCGTTTCTGTCTCTGGAGTAACGTCAATCTTCGTTTGTTTGCCGGTGACGTCTCGCGCCGCGGCCACGAATTCCTCCGTGACGGCGTGAATTTCATTTGCAGACAGCCGTTTTTTCCAGCAGCCGGTGAAGGCTAGCGCAATTGCGATACACAAAAATAGAAGGATGCAATGATATCGGAGAACGAAGATTCGCGGCTCGCCCAGCAAAATAGGGAGCCGCTCGCGAGCCACGCGAAAACTAAGCCGCCTTCTTTACCGCGGCGCCGTTGCCCTGAACGATTTGAATCGCCTTCTTCAAAAGCGGATCATCCTGCGAGGCCACTTGCCCCGGCGGCGGAGAAGTCGTCTGCTGCAAATCGTTAAGCGCAGCCACATCGTCGGCAGTTTCCTGCACGGTCGGCGCAACGCCCTCCGCAGGAATCGATTTTCCAGCCGGGGTGTAGTAATTCGCAATCGTCAAAATCAGCGCCGAGCCATCATCCAACTGAATCACCCGCTGCCACGAAGCAGTCCCAAAAGTACGATCGCCAATAGTTTCGCCGCGATGATTATCGGAAAGCGCAGCCGCTAAAATCTCCGCGGCTCCAGCGGTTCCATTCGACAGCAGCACGGCCACTGGCGCCTTCCAAACCTGCTTCGAAGCATCCGCGCTAAAAGTCTGCTCGGAAACCGTCTGTCCTTTCAACGAAGCAATCGTGCCGGAAGGCAGAAAAAGCTGCGCCGCAGTAACGCCGTCAGCAGGCTCCCCAATCGCGCAATCGCGCAAATCAAGAATCAACTTGTGCGCGCCCTTCGCTCTCAAGCTGCGTAAGCTTCTCGCGCAATCGCCCCACAGCCCCGGCATCCAGCGCAGGCAATCGCAAATACGCGATATCGCCCTCAAATCGCTCCTCAAGAATTTTCGGCTCAGGAACTTTCCCCAGCGTCAAATCCACCTGCTCCGGCTCGACCTTGGCCCGGCGAATCACGGACAGCTTCACAGTAGAACCAGGCTGGCCAGTAAGCAAAACGCGCGCCTGCCCAATCGACATCTGACTGGTAGTAAATCCCGCAATCGACTCGATATAGTCGCCAGATTTCAATCCCGACTGCTGTCCCGGGCTATCCGGCAATACCGAAATCACGATGATGTAACCATTGCGCTTCGAAAGCGCCAATCCCGAAGTCCCCGCCGCCTTGCTCTGAATCCGTTCTTTGTAATCGGTATATTCCAGCGGGCTCAAGTAGCTCGAATCCGGGTCCAGCGAATCCAGCAGCCCATGAAGCGCCCCGCTGGTAACCTGATGAATGTCCGGGTCCTCCACGTAATCGCGCTGCACGTGCTCCAGCACTTCGCTATACACGGTGAGCGAGCGATAAGTCTTGTCGTCCGGCGAGTAAGCCTTCGCCATCACGAAGCCGACGGCGGTGAATACAAGAATCAAGATCGATAAAGTGATGGCAACTTGCTTCATTAAACGGCTCATTGAGTGTCCTTCGGCCGGCTACGACGCGAATTCGGTTCCCTGGACCGCGTTCACGGATGCCTTATAAGTGCCCTCAAAAAATGAAGGTCTCGGCCTTTTCGCCTAACGTCCAAAGTATAACATCGTCGTGCCATCGCGGCCCGGCGATGATGGTTCGATGCTACTTGTGCGCCAAGGTTTGCCGCGCCGGCGGCGCCACTTCGTAGGAATCCTCCTGGCCCAGCGGCACTGCGGACGTCACGTAGGTATGCGAAATGCGATCATGCCAGGTGAAGCGGTCCTCATCCCACAGCGCCCAAAGAAATCCCAGCATCAGCGCCCCGGCCGAAAGCAAATAAGCAAATCCGCGCCAGAGCAATTGCCGGTTTTCGGCCAGATGCCCATCGAGCCGCACCACGTAAAGCCCGCGAAGCTGCATTCCCGGCGTGGCCCCGCCGAAAATCGTGAAAATCGCGAAGTAAAGCGCATAGAAGAGCACAAACGCCGAGGCATAAACCACCGCATCCACGCGCGCAAAATAGAAATGTCCTCCCAGCGAGCGAAAAAGCCCCAGAAACCCGGCGTAAACCAGCGCCAGGAAAATAAAATCCAGCAGGCCGGCCTGGCGCCGCTCGTGCAGCTCCGCCACCGGCACCAGCGCCGTCTGCGGATGCGCCCGCGGATCGCCGGAAGCCGCAAAATCGAATTCCGGCTGCATCGCGGAAATTTCCACTCGCTCGGGCTCCCGCGGCGGAAGCGTCTTGCGCGCAGGCCGTGGAGGCAGATCGAGCTCCTCATCCACGTCCACAACGAAATATTCCTCGCGCGGCTCGGGCCGCGTTTCTTCGTTAAAGGGAAGCGGCGATTGCGAGTCGTCGGGCATGTACCGGCGCCGCCTCGCGCGATAGAGTTCCAGCCGCCGGGCAACCTCTAAGCGCCAGTCAGGCTCTACGTCGTTGGCGGCAGCGTTGGCAGCCACGGAGGCAAACTCGTCCGGCTGCGCGGATTGAACAAGTGGCGCATTACAAAAGGAACAGCGAGAGGCGTCTTCGAACAGGATGGCGCCGCACTTCGAGCATATGTTGATCACCAGTACTTTTTGCGCCGCGGATGTCCCGGTGATGGAACGCGAGTAGCCTAACACAAATCCGAATCGCAAGGTTCAGGGAAATGAGCGCCATGTGCGTTGCCTGGGATTTGGAGCGCGTGTTAGGCTCTGGATTTTCGTAGCGGCGCGCTTTAGCGCGGCATCTTTCGTCGGGCGTACTCTGACGCTGCCATAAAGGGCGCCGCCACGAATTCGCCGCCGCGTCGCGCGATGGTCGCTGACTATTTTTGCTGCTTGTCGTGTTTATTTTGCAGGACTATTCGCTACTATCATGCGCGACGTAAGCGGGGCCAAAATCCTTTTTCGCAAACGATTCTTCGCGGCTCTTGTTTTGACCCTGGCGTTCGCGCCGGCCGGCTGGTCCCAAGCTACTCCGCCGCAAAAAACCGTGCCAGCGCCGGCGCCCACGTCGTCATCTCCAGCGAACGCGCCGCACCAGAAGCGCCCCGGCCCGTTGGCCACTCTCGAAGCCGAAAAACAAAGCCAGATCGGCAACATAGCCTATGCCGATGGACACGTCGATCTGCACTACAAAGATGTGCACATGCGCGCCGATCACGTCGAATATAACGACGACACTGGCGAAGTCGCCGCGCGCGGCCACATCGTGCTCGATCGCCTCGATCAACACGTCGAAGCCGACGACGGGCACTACAATCTAAATACCGGCCGCGGCACGTTCCACCACGTAAGCGCAACGCTGGGAATTCAGCGGCGGCCCAACCCCACACTACTCATCAGCTCCAATCCGCTTCATTTCGATGCGGACGCTGCCGATCGCCTGGACGACTCGACTTACAAAGTGCATCACGGCTGGATCACCGTCTGCCGGCCCGACCGTCCCACGTGGAAATTTTATGCGCCGGAAGCGACCGTGCGGCTCGAGAAAAATGTCCAGCTTTACAATGCCGATTTCCGCCTGCTTTACGTCCCCATTGTTTATCTTCCCTACGCCACTCTGCCGGCCTCGCGCGGGCGCCAATCGGGCTTCATGATTCCGGACGCGGGAAATTCCACGGCCAAGGGATTTTTCTTCGGCGATTCGTATTATTGGGCGCCCACCGATTGGGCCGACGCCATGGTCGGCGCCACATTCCTCAGCAAGCGCGGCTGGAGCCAGCGCGGCGATATTCGCATGCGCCCATGGGAAAACGCCAAGCTCGATATTTCCTACTACGGCGTGATCGATCGCGGCCTCCCCGAGCCCGGGGGACTCGAAAAGCAGGGCGGCCACGAAGCGCATCTCGGCTTCGACGCGTTTCTGCCGGACGGCTGGCGCACCGTCGTCGATCTGAATCAGCTCACTTCGCTCACTTTCCGCCTGGCCTTCGCGGAAACTTTTTCGCAGGCCGTGAACTCCGAAGTGCGCAACTCCACCTTCGCAACCAAGAATTTTTCCGGATTCAGCTTCGATCTAGCGGCGGGAAGCTACAAAAATTTTCTGAGCACGTCGCCCGAGACTTACGTTTCGCTGCGTTCTGCCCCCGAGGTGCGCTTCAGTTCGGTGGATCAAGCGCCTTTTGAGCACATCCCGGTTTATTTCTCATTCGATTCCTTCAGCGGAGCGGTGCACCGTATAGACACCGCCTCCGGATTCGAAACTCCCAGCTTTGTCGAGCGCAGCGAAATTGCGCCGAGCGTCACGATCCCGCTGCACTGGGGCCCATGGATCGGTATCACGCCGAACTTCACCCTGCGCTCCACCTCCTACAGCGCGCAACTTACGCCGCTCGGAAAATACGACGGCGATGCCTTCGTGCGCACCACCGATGAATTCACGCTCGATATCCGTCCGCCGTCCTTCGAGCGCATTTGGGAAGGGCACGGTTACAAATGGAAGCACACCATCGAGCCGGAAATCGTTTACCGCTACGTGGACGGAGTGAACGACTACGGCCGCTTCATTCATTTCGACGATGACGAGACGCTCACCGACACCAACGAAATCGAATACGGCGTCCGCCAGCGCCTGTTCCGCCGGTCGGACGATTCCGGCGGCGACGAGCTGGTGAGTTGGGACATCAAGGAGAAATATTTCTTCGATCCCACTTTCGGCGGCGCGCTGATTCCCGGCGAGCGCAATGTGTTTGAAGCGCTCGATTCGCTCACGCCCTTCGCATTCGCCGATGAGGCACGCCATCTCTCGCCCATCATCAGCGATCTTCGCGTAATGCCCGGCACCAACTACGACGTGCAATTTCGCGTCGATTTTGATCCCAACCGCGGGCAGATGACCGCCATCGGCACGCTGCTGAAGCTCAAGCCCTATCGCCAAACATTTATCCAGCTCGCCGATTTTTCCACTCTGAATCTTCCGCCGCAGCGATTCACCAGGGATTTTCGCGTGAGAACTGATCAAGCCCGCGCGCTTTTCGGCTATGGCGATATGAACCGCCCCGGATGGAACACCGCGGTGGGCTTCAGCTACGATCTGGCCGAACACGCGTTTCAAAATCAGGTGGCGCAGATTACTTACAACGGATCCTGCTGCGGCCTGGGCTTTGAGTACCGGCGCATCTCAGTCGGCACGGTCCGCAACGATAATCAATACCGCATAGTGTTGTTGATCGCGAACCTCGGTTCTGCCGGGAATCTGCGGCGCCAGGAGAA
Organism: uncultured Acidobacteriota bacterium; assembly: GCA_963831955.1. GTDB lineage: Bacteria > Acidobacteriota > Terriglobia > Acidiferrales > UBA7541 > Palsa-147. The sequence continues at coordinate 1,572,870 of CAWHSG010000001.1, forward strand.
AGTGTTCTAACATTGCTGGCGTGCGCCCCCTTCCAGGCAATGAGCTGTGTTATCTGTCCATCCGCGAAGCCGCGCAGCTATTGCGGCGCCGGAAAATCTCGTCCGTCGAGCTGCTGAATGCAGTTCTTGAAAGAATCGATCGCCTCAATCCGGAGCTAAATGCATATATCACCATAGCGCCCGAGAGAGCGCTCGCCGACGCGCAACGAGCCCAGCGCGAAATCTCCCGCGGCGGCAATCGCGGCGCGCTTCACGGCATTCCACTCCTCATTAAAGACAATATAGAAACGCGAGGAATCCGGACCACTGCCGGATCGAAAATTCTCGCCAATTTTATTCCCGAACGCGACGCAGACGTTGTAAGCGCTCTGCGTGAAGCCGGCGCCGTAATCGTCGGCAAAACAAATTTGCACGAATTCGCCTACGGCATCACAAATGAAAATCCGCATTACGGCGCCGCAAGAAATCCCTGGGACACCACGCGAGTCTCCGGCGGCTCCAGCGGCGGCTCAGCCGTGGCGCTAGCCTCCGGTTTGGGATTCGGCTCGGTGGGCACGGACACAGGCGGCTCGATCCGCATTCCCTCGGCGCTCTGCGGCATCGTAGGCCTCAAGCCGACGTTCGGCCGAGTAAGCACCCGCGGCGTGATTCCGCTCTCAGTAAGCCTCGATCATGTAGGCCCGCTGGCGCGAAGCGTTGACGATGTAAGCCTGCTGCTCGCAGCAGTCGCGTCGAAAGCACATCCGTTTCGCGCAGCCAGCGCACGCAAGCGCGCCGGAAAATCCCGGCGCATGCGCATCACCTTAGGTTGGCCGCGAAATTTTTTCTTCGACCGGGTAGATGATGAAGTGCTGCAGGCAATCGAAGTTGCCGTGAAGCTGCTCGAAAAGCGCGGCGCGCAAGTAAAGCAAATTTCGCTCTCGCACATCGCAGATTCCGCCGATGCCGGAACGCAAATTGCCCTAGCCGAAGCCCTGAACTTCCATCAAAGTTCCGGCTTCTATCCCGCCCGCGCCGCCGAATACGGCACCGACGTGCGCGCCCGCCTCGAGCAAGGCGTCAACATCCGCGCCGCAGATTACTTGCACGCCCTCGATTCCCGCCCCCGAATAGCCGCGGAATTCGACGCCGCCCTAGCCGAAGTGGACGCGATCGTAGCCCCCTCCGCCCCGATCGCCGCCCCTCACATCGGCGAAACAGTAGTAAGAATTCGCGGCGAAGAAGAAACCGTCCGTTCAGCCTTGGTCCGCGTCTCCCGCCCAGCAAATTTCACAGGCCACCCAGCAATCTCCATCCCCTGCGGGGTCACAAGCGAAGGCATGCCCATCGGCCTGCAACTAATAGCAAGCCTCTGGAACGAATCCCGCCTATTAGAAATAGCCAACCTCTACGAATCCGAAACCGACTGGCACAAGCGGCGCCCGCCAGTAGAATAACCAAATGCCACCGCCGCATTGTCAGGGCATGACTTCAGTTATGCCGTAAATGCCACAAATTCGAATAGCTTTAGCCACTGAGAGAAGATCGAGTTTCCGCACGCGCCTTCAATCCAGAAAACAGGCAACGCCCCAGCTTCTATGAGAAAATCAAATCTCGACCAGTTGCTTTTTCAATTCCCAAGCATCCAAGTACAGGACGGAGCCAACGAATTGGTTGACGTATCCATCTTCGCAGCATTCCTTGCAGGCCTGGTGTCGTTCCTCTCGCCCTGCGTCCTCCCGCTAGTCCCGGGCTACGTCTCCATGCTCTCAGGCGTAGGCGTAGAAGAACTAAGCGAAGGCGAAGGAAAAATCACCAGCCTGCTAGGCTCCGCATTCGCATTCGTCCTAGGCTTCTCAATCGTTTTCATAATGCTAGGCGCGTCAGCCAGCGCCGTAGGCTCCTTCCTGCTAAGAAATCGCAGCCTCCTAGCCCCGCTAGCAGGCGCCATGATTCTGCTCTTCGGCCTGCACTTACTAGGTGTGCTAACCAAAATCTCAATCCGCGTCGGCCTAATCGTAGGCGCGATTCTAGTCGCCGCTGGCATCGTACTAATGATGAAGCCGGAATGGACCTCTCCAAAACTCCGCGCCGCCCACGTCTTCGCCCTCTCGCTAATTTTCCTGGTCGGGCCGGTCCTCACGCGTTGGCTAAACCGCGACCTGCATTTCCGCAAACTGGGCGGCCGCCCCGGTGCAGTAAGCGGCTTCCTAATGGGCTTCGCCTTCGCCTTCGGCTGGACCCCCTGTATCGGCCCCATCCTCGGTAGCGTGCTGGCAGTAGCGGCAACACGTGAGAAAGTCTCGCAAGGAATCTTCTTGCTCGCGGTTTATTCCGCTGGATTAGCGATTCCGTTTCTCGTGACGGCCATTGGCATCGGCAGCTTCATGAAGTTTTACAAAAAGTTTCGGAGTCACATGCACGCAGTAGAAGTCTTCAGCGGCGCGTTACTATTAGTAATCGGCGGCCTGGTATTCTTCAACCGCCTGACCTGGCTCTCCGGCAAGCTGGGCTTTCTAAACCGGTTCCTGCTCTAATAGGAGCGAAGCAATGAATAAAGATCGTATATTTTGGTTTCTCGGACTAGTAGTTCTGATGGCAGGAATCGGAATTCACGGATGCGGCACCATAGGCCAAAAAGCCGCCGCCAACGAAAAAGCCGATCCAAAGACCTTCAAGCCCGCACCCGACGTAACCTTCAAGGGCCTGGATGGAAAAGAAGTAACGCTAGCCAGCCTGAAAGGCAAAGTAGTGGTTGTAAATTTCTGGGCCACCTGGTGTGAACCCTGCCAAATCGAAATCCCCTGGCTAATCGAATTCCAAAAAAAATTCGCCGATAAAAATTTCACGGTAATAGGCGCAGCCATGGATGAAGAAGGCGCCTCGGTAGTCGCTCCGTACGTAGCCAAAGAAAAATTCGACGTAAACGGCGAAAAGCTGCTGATCAATTATCCAATCGTCCTGGGAAGCGACGAAATAAGCGACAAATTCGGCGGCATCCTGGGCCTCCCCACAAGCTACGTAATCACCCGCGATGGAAAAATCGCCAAACACATAATGGGCCTGGTAGGCCACGACGATTGGGAGTCCGCAATTCAGAGCAATCTGTAACTCGCTCCGCCGATTCGCTCCGGGCTTGCAATCGATTCGCCCGCTGTCCTAATCTCACTGCATGATGGACGAACAAGACTTCCAAAGAAAATCCGACGCCGCCTTCGAATCCCTGCGCAAGCGTCTCCTCGAGCTAGAAGACGAACATGATTTCCAGGTAGAAGGCAGCGTCGGCAAACTAGAAGTAGAATTCGACGATGAGGACGAAACTCGTTTCGTAATCAGCCCCAACGCCCCAGTGCGCCAAATCTGGATCTCCGCGCTAACCACCAGCTTCAAACTAAGCTGGTCCGATCAAGCCCAAGCTTTCGTGCTGGACAAAACCGGCGAAACTCTAAATCAGGTGATGAGCCGGATCTTAACGCAGCAGTTGGGCGCAACGGTGAGCCTGTGAAAATAAAAACATCAGCAACGCGAACGATACTAAGCGCAGCCTTGGCGAGCGCGGTCGCGATTTTTCCCGCCACCATGCCCGCGCAAAATGGCGCCGCCAATCCGCAAGCCCCGGCAAGCGCCGCAAAAGTAGTAACGCCCATCGCCTACGTCTCTCTCGAGCAAGTCCCGCGCACGCAAACCGTGGACGTAGCCCTGATGCTAAACATAGCTTCCGGCTACCACATCAATTCCCACACTCCATCGCAAACGTATTTAATTCCGACAAACGTAACCCTGGCCGACACCTCCGGCTTCCAACAAACCGGCTCGAGCTATCCCGCAGGACATATGCAGAACTTCGCCTTCACGCAAGACAAGCTGTCGGTCTACAGCGGCAGCGCCACAATCTGGCTGCGTTTTCAGGCCCAATCCGACGCCCCGCTAGGCGAAATCACATTGCCGCTAGTAGTAAAATTCCAAGCCTGCAACGCCACTGCCTGCCTACCCCCAGCTAAGGTAGCAGTCCCAGTAAGAATCTCAATAGCCACATCAGACACCAAGACAAAACCCACGCACCCAGAAATCTTCAAAACCGAGCCCAAACTCGCGCAGGAAACCACAACCGCAAAGTAGCGCCGGCGTCCCTGTTTACCCTGAGTAGTGCGAAGGGCCGGCTCTTTTGACTTTTTTCCATCCATCGGTGGAGTAGTGTGTAAACTCGCGGAGTAAGCAAACTCGAAACGTAGCGCAGGCTGCCAGCCGGCGTTTTTGACTGTCCGCCGTGAATCCGAGATGAAACATGCCCACTCGAATCGCAGCAATGATCTGTGAAGTTGATTTTGAAGCAGCATTCAATTAGCGGCAGTAGTCAACCCACCAGCAAGAAAACCCACAGCCCGCCGCAATCGGGCAACCACGCGCTCGCGCCCCAGCGCCACCATCGTATCGAAAAGCGGCGGCGCCACAGCCCGCCCAACAATGGCCACCCGCGCAGCATTAATCAAAAGCCCAGCCTTAACCCCCTCCGCCGAAGCAAGCCCACGCAGCGCCTGATCGCAAGCGTCATGATTCCATTCAGGCAAAGAAGCCAGTGCGTCCGCTAGTTTCCCGAGCATATCCGCCAGCCGAGGCTCCTTCCAAAATTTCCCTCGAGCCTCCTCCTCATACTCAAAATCATCGCTAAAAAAAGCCCGACCCCAACCACTAAAATCCTTCAAATATCGAGTCCGGGGACGCAACAAATCTACAGTCCGCGCCAACCAACCATGCCCATCGCCCGAAGCCCACTCGTCGCGCCAAAGCCCGTCCATCCGCAACTGCCCCTCCACATGCGGCAGCAATTCCGCATTAGGCATCTGCGCCAAATACTGCGTGTTAAACCACTCAAGCTTCGGCCGGTCAAACACCGCATTAGTCCGGCTAACCCCGCCAAGCGAAAATCGCCGCACCAACTCAGCAGTAGGCAAATATTCCGTATCATCTCCAGAAGACCATCCCAGCAAAGCCAAGAAATTCCGAAAAGCCTCCGGCAAAAATCCCTCCTCCACATAAGACCCAACGCTAGTAGCCCCATGCCGCTTAGAAAGCCGCGTCCGATCCGCCCCCAAAATCAAAGGCACATGCGCAAAAATCGGCGGCGCAGCTCCCAGCCCCAGATAAATCAAAACTTGCTTCGGCGTATTCGAAAGATGATCGGCCCCGCGGATCACGTGAGTGATGCGCATGTCGATGTCGTCCACCACCACGCTAAGCTGATAGGTAGGCAACCCATTCGACCGCAGCAAAACAAAATCCTCGATCTCCGCATTCTGAATTTCGTTATGCCCAAAAACCGCGTCTTCAAATTTGGTGACCCCCGAGCGAGGCACCAAACAACGAATAGCAAAAGCCTCCCCAGCTGCTTTCTTAGCAGCCCGCTGCTCAGAAGTTAAATTCCGGCACTCGCAAGGTGCCCGCCGCATCGCCTTAGTCTCACCAACTGCAATCTCCGAATCGCCATCATCCTCGCGTTCATCAGCAGGCGGTGCCGCATCAGCCCCGACATAAGTCGCAGCCTTGCAGTAACATTCATAAGCAGCCCCATTCACCAGCAAGCGCGCCGCCGCCTCCTGATACATCTCCAACCGCTGCGACTGAAAATAAGGCCCCTCATCCCACTCAATCCCCAGCCACTTCAAACTATCCAAAATCCCATCCACAAGCTCCGGCCGGTTCCGCTCCACATCCGTATCCTCAACGCGCACAAGCAAAGTCCCACCCTCATGCCGCGCAAATAGCCAATTAAAAAGCGCAGTCCGCGCCCCGCCCACATGCAAATACCCAGTAGGGGAAGGCGCAAAACGCACGCGGGGTTTCAAGGAGGTCATGATTTTTCCGTAGAATTTATTTCCCTGATCGAGAATTCTCAATCTTAGCGAAAGCGAAACGCAAAATCGAGCGCGCCAGCGCCCTCCGAACGTAGGGCCCGCGCTTTACGCCGGGCCAGGCGTGATCGAAATTCACAGCTCGATCCCCGAACGGCGCGGAATTTCGTTATTGAGTGGGGTAGGTGTGCGCGCTTACGAGATGTAGCGAAATCTTTCACCAATAGGCCCGCGCTTTATGTCGCTTTGCGCACCACAGCAATCAACCTCTCAGCATCCGGCCCATACTCATCCCCATCCAAATTTCCATAAAGCCGCACCTCAAAAAATCCCGCCCGCTCCAAGCGATCCCGCAACTCCTGCCCGGAATAAATCGTATGATGAAATTTAAACGTCTTCACCCGCCCACCACGCACGATCAACCACTCATTCCCAACCCGCGTCCAATCATCAAATATCTTATGCCGTTCCACCATCACAGTCCCATCCGGCAAATCACTGGAAGTAGTGGCCTGCAGAACTTTCGCCAACCGCTCCTTACCCAAAATCTCAATCAAGCAAGCCCCGCCAGGCCGCAATGAAGCAAACATATTCTCGAGCACCCTCATGTCCTCGCCCTTATCGTCAAAATACCCAAACGAAGTAAACATGCTAACCACCAGATCAAAGGCCCCAGGCCGCACAAAATCCCGCATATCTTCCCGCACCCACTCGATTTTCACGCGCGCAGCCCGCGCCTTGGCCCGCGCCTTATTCAAAAGATAGGTCGTCCGGTCAACGCCCGTAACCCGAAATCCATTCTTAGCCAGCGCAATGCTGCATCGCCCAGGACCGCAGCAAAGATCAAGCACTGCCTTCCCCGCGGGCTTAGCCAGCGCCAACACCTTCGCCATCTGCGCGTCCGCCTCAGCAATCCGCCTCTCCGAAAACATAAACGGATAAAGCTCGCGCCAGAACGACTCATCATCAAACCACTCTTTTTTGTGCCGCGCAGTTTGCATCATGATTTGTCAGGACATGATTTGTCAGGGCATGACTTTAGTCATGCCGAAAGCACCTCGATCGAGGTGCGGCTTTAGCCGCTGAGGTTCTGTTTTTCGCGTTCTCGCAAAAGCTTCTCTCTCGCGCCGCAAAGTTTTCATCGCATCCCCCAATCATCCTACCAGACCCGCAATTTGCATCGCGACTGTACCACTTCCGAACAGTCTGAATGCCGTCCCGCATCCTCAAAAGTACCAAAGTACTGTTGCCCCCCGTACTCCCCAACCCTAAAGTGATCAGGGCAGCAGAAAGCAATAAGCAGCAACACCCTCAGGTCCCAGGCGGTGGTTAACCTCAACGCAACGCAGGGCCACACAAGCCGCAGCACCTTCTTTATTTTCTGCTACGCTCGGCTTGAGGTTGTGTCTTTCACCGGCTCAGGCAGCCGGTAGGTGTGTCCAAGTTAAGATGAGTGGAATCGTTTTATTCGCGAGCGCTCTGCTCCTATCGATCTTCTTCGCCTCGATTTTTCGAGAGAAGCGGCAGCTCTACCTGCGTCTCTGGTCGCTAGCCTGGCTGCTGGTGGCAGTGCACTATCTCGCGTTGATGGTTTCTTCGGGCTCGACCACGCTAGCCGCAGTCACCTACGCCGGCAGCCAATCCGCCTGGAGCGTAGCCCTAGCCGATTGGTCGCTAGCGTTAGCAATTCTCGCGCTATTAGGCGCAGCACGCCTATATTCCGGCCACGCCGGCTGGGCGCAAAGTCTAACCGTAGCAGCATTCGGCGCAATAGTCTGGGCGCTGGCCTTCTCGCGCGGCTGGGTGCTCGTCCCAGTTTCACTAGGCGCCGGCCTGCTGCTGCTGATGGTCGCGGGCGTATTCGCAAAAGTAGGACGCAACCAGGAATCGCGCGCTGACACTCTGCTGGCCGTAGCCTTCGCCGCGTGGGGCATGCTCGTAGCTCTAACCGCCATCCAACCTCTAATTCCCTATCTTCGCAGGCAAAAATTTCGGCTTGTTCGTAGTCGTCCCGCAATTCTTCACCGGCGTTCTAATGGTCATGGGCGTCTACGAAGAGCAGCGCCGCCGCGTCGAGCGCAACATGCTGGCCCTCTCCAGCCTAAATCTCGCGACCTCCAGTTTCGCCGGCGGCGAAATCCAAAAAATGCTGGCGCAAACTCTCGATCGCGTCCTCAACGTCGCCCGCATCCCCGCAGGCGCCCTCTGCCTCCATTACGGCGATCCCGAAGGCCCCGCCTCAGTAGTAACCACCGGCCTCGGCGACACCTTCTCCAAAGCCATGCAAAAAGATCGCCTCGACGTTTACGTAGTAAAAATGGTCGCGCGCCTCGGCGGCCTGATGGTCCTCGCCGAACTCGATCGCGATTCCAACTGGGAAGCCCTCGAACGCGAGCCAGCATTCAAAGAAATCCGCAAGCAACTTCTGGCCCAAGGTCTCCACACAGTAGTAGGCATCAGCCTGCAAGCCAAAGAACGAGTCTTCGGCGTCCTGCTACTCGGCACGCCCGACAGCCGAAAATTCACCACCGCCGAGCTGCGCCTCCTGCTCGCGCTCGGCCATCAAATCGGCCTAGCCGTAGAAAATAGCTACCTAGTCCAACAAACTTCCCGCCGCAGCGAAGAACTCCACATCCTGAATGAAATCGGCCGCGTGCTAAGCTCCACTCTCGAAACCGACGCCCTCTTCGAAAGAATTTACAGCGAGATGAGCCGCCTGCTCGATGTAAGCAGCTTCTACATCGCCTTCTACGAGCCCGGCCAACAAAACGTAAGCTTCGAACTAGAAATCGACGACAAAGCCCGCCTGCCAAAGCGCACCCGCCCGGCAGGCAATCACCTGATCGAGCACATCATAAAAAATCGCCAGCCAGTCCTAATCCGCGAGCGCCTGCCCGAGGCCCTCGAACGCATGGGCGTGGAATTACTCTGCGAAACTGGCTGCTTCTGCGGCGTCCCGTTAATCCTGCACGATCGCGCCATAGGCGTAATGGCGGTCCACAGCAGCCGCGAGCGCTTATTCGACGAAGGCCATCTGGAAATGCTACGCGTCCTGGCCAGCGAAGCTGCAGTAGCAATCGAAAACGCCCATCTCTTCGGCGAAGAGCAGCGCAAAACCCGCCAACTCTCGCTAGTAAACGCAATCAGCAGTCACGCGATCGCCACGCTAAATCCCGACGAAATGCTCTTCAAAATCGCCGCGGAAATGGAGCGAGGCCTGACTTACGATCACATCGGCATCGCCACGGTAGATTATTCGACGAAGGAATTGTTAGTCCAAGCCGAAGGCGGCCGCCGCCGCGACGCCCTAGGCCGCCGCATTCCCTTCGGCGAAGGCTTAGTCGGTCAAGTAGCCCGCACCGGCCAACCAGAAGTAATCCGCGAAGTAAATACCGGCGGCATAAAGCCAGTCCTGGCAACATCAGTCTCAGCAGCCGCGCTACCGGTAAATTACGCCGATCAAATGCTGGCAGTCCTCTACGTAGAATCGTCCGAACCGTGCGAATTCAACAATGACGAAATGCAACTCCTCCGCACCCTAGCCGATCTATTCGCAGGTGCCTTCCACAACGCCCAAACATTCCAAAAAGCCCAGGAGCAAGCGATCACGGACGGTCTAACGGGAGTAAAAACCCACCGCTTCCTAATGGAAGCCCTGTCAGCCGAATGGAAGCGGTCAGCACGCGCGCCAATCGCCCATTCTCCATCGTCCTGATGGACCTCGATCGCTTCAAATTCGTAAACGATTTCTACGGCCACCTCGAAGGCGACGTAGTCCTGCAAAGAGTAGCGCACATCCTCGAGCAAAATTGCCGCCGCTCGGATGTAGTAGCCCGATACGGCGGCGACGAATTCGTAATCCTGATGCCCGAAACAACAATCGATCAGTCCCGCGCCCTGGCCAGCAAACTCCGCGGCTGGATAGCCTCCGATCCGTTACTGCGCGATAAAAACGTAACCGGCAGCTTCGGCATAGCCGCCTATCCGCTCCACGGCTCCACTCCCCAAGAACTAATCCAGGTAGCCGACAGCTCCATGTATCTCTCCAAGCACCAAGGCGGCAACGCCGTAAGCACCACAGAAAATCAAGCCGCCGGCGAAACAAAAAAATGGAAGCAGGATGTCCTCGAAGCCTATCTAGGCGTAACTCTAAAGCGCCAATTCAGCACCGGCCCGGAAGCCTTCGACGAAATCCGCCGCCGCATAGATCAATTCACCCGCTCGCTAGCCGAAGAAAACGAAGGCGCAGAGCCCGATCAATTGCATCCATCGGTAGTGGAAACGGTAACGTCGCTAGCCTTGGCAGTGGACGCAAAGGATCAATTCACAAACGGCCACTCGCAAAAAGTTTCCGCCTACGCCGCGTTAATCGCCGCAGAAGCAAATCTAAGCGCGGTAGAAATAGAAGAAGTCCGCCTGGCAGGCCTGCTCCACGACGTAGGCAAAGTAGGCATCCCCGAAGCCATCCTGAATAAATCCGGCCCGCTAGACGCCGACGAGTGGGAAGTAATGAAATCCCACACCGAACTAGGCTCGCTAATCCTAGATCCGCTAAAAGCCATGGACCGCGTGCGCAAAATGGTAAAGCACCACCACGAATATTTCGACGGCAGCGGCTACCCAGAAAAATTAAGCGGCGAAGAAATCCCCCTAGGCGCCAGAATCATAGCCATAGCAGATTCCTACGACACAATCACAAGCGAGCGAGTCTACAAAAAACCGCGCACCCCGGAAGCCGCGATAGCAGAACTACAGCGCTGCGCCGGCATGCAATTCGACCCAAGCATAGTCTCAATCTTCGTAGAAATCCTAAAACGCAACCCAGATCCCATAGCCGACCTAGAAATCGCAGAACCCAAACCAGAAAACGCAACCCGATAGGCCGCCGACCGCCCCCCAACCGTACCGCCGGCGTCCCTGCCGGCTCTTGCGTGCGCGGAATTCCGCGCGCTCGACACTCCCTGGAAAAGCCCCGATCTAAAAAAGCCAAGTTGGTTTAAGTACGCACATCCTCGCTCATGATAAAGTTTCCGCAGTCACCAAAACGGAGTCACAAAAAAAATGCAAACCGCCAACCTAAAATGGGTCCAAGACGAAATCTACGTCGTAACCACCACCTCCAACCACATAATCCCCATAGACAACAGCACCAAAAAAACAGCCCCAGGCAGCATGGAACTAGTCCTAGCCGCGCTAACCAGCTGCACAGCCACAGATGTCGTATTAATCCTGGCAAAAAAACGCCAAAAACTAGAGAGCCTGGAAATAGAAGCAAAAGGCGAGCGCAGCACAGACTCCCCGGCAATCTTCACAAAAATCGAACTAATCTATCGCCTAAGAGGCAACCTGGACGAAAAAGCCGTCCGCGACACAATCGAACTAAGCGAAAAAAAGTACTGCTCCGTAGCAGCCATGCTAAGCAAAACCACCGAGATCACCTACAAGTACGAAATCCTCCCCCCGCTCTGAAGCAGCTCCGTTGACATGCTCTTCGGCATTTGAATTTTTCCCCGTAGGGGCGCCGGGTCAATCGTCTCTGCGATTGCCAAGCAATCGACGCGCCCGCCCGCGTAACGCCTGCGAAAAACGTGGCCTACGTGCGTCGGCGTAACGCGATCCGGCATTCTCCGCGTTCCCTCGGCCTCGCAAATGCGGAAGATGTCAACTGTCTCCCCTAACCCACCCCGCGCGTTAACCTTGCGACCCCGCGCAACGATTGCGTACAATCCCCATTCGTCTTCAACCCAATTAATAAACAGGAGCAAGCAATGCCGCGAAGGATCGCAGCCAAAATCACCGCAGTAGCAGGCTACGTCCCTCCGCGCGTAGTAACCAACGCCGACCTAGAAAAGCGCGTCGATACCAACGACGAATGGATCCGCAGCCGCACCGGAATCCGCGAGCGCCACTACGCCGACCCAGGCGTAGCCGCCTCCCACCTCGGCACAGAAGCCGCCAAAAAACTCCTAAAAGAAAACAACATAAACCCAGAAGAAATCGACCTGATAGTAGTAGCGACGGTAACGCCCGACATGTTCTTCCCCGCCACAGCCTGCCTAATCCAAGATCGCCTAGGCGCAAAAAACGCCTGGGGCTTCGATCTATCAGCAGCCTGCATCCGGCTTCGCCTACGCCCTGACAGTAGGCGCCCAATTCATAGCCTCAGGCGCCCACAAAAAAGCCCTAGTAATCGGCAGCGACGTAATGACGTCCATCCTGGATTTCAAAGATCGCGCCACCTGCGTCCTATTCGGCGACGGCGCCGGCGCCGTCCTGCTAGAGCCAGCCCAATCCGAAGCCGAAGGCATCCTCGATTTCAGCCACGACGTAGACGGCAGCGGCGGCCAATGCCTCTACATGCCAGGCGGCGGCTCCCTGAATCCAGCCACCCAAGAAACGGTGGAGCAGCGCCTACACTACGTCCACCAAGAAGGCCAGCAAGTCTTCAAATACGCAGTAAGAAGAATGTGCGAGCTAGCCACGCAACTCCTGCAGCGCAATGGCTACACCAGCAAAGATCTAGCCCTGGTAGTCCCGCACCAAGCCAACCTAAGAATCATCCGTGCCATGCAAGAGCGCCTAGGCATAGAAGATTCCAAGGTAATGATAAATATCGACCGCTACGGCAACACCACAGCAGGCACAATCCCGCTAGGCCTAATGGACGCGCTCTCCGAAAAGCGCCTAAAAAAAGGCGACCTAGTCCTACTGGTGGCAGTAGGCGCAGGCTACACCTCAGGCTCAGTCCTACTTCGCTGGGCGTATTAATCTCCGCCGTTTCTGTCGCTGTCATCTCGAACCCCCTTTTGGGGTGAGGGATCCGCACTTGCCGTTGCTTTTGCTTTGGTCTTCGCTTTTTACCGTAGGGGCGCCGGCTTGCGAAAACGTGGGCGATTTGCCTCGGAGTATCGCGATCCGGCATTCTCCGCGTTCAACCGCCCTCGTAAATGCGCACGATGTCAACACCGCCAACCCATCTCGCAAATGTTCTCTGGGTGGTCAGTGCTTCAGCTCCAACATTAAATCGCTTTTAGAATCCTAGACTTTAGCCGCTGAGGACACTCCGATCCCCAGTCCAAAGTATTTATGAGATGGCTTCATCTCAAATCTTAAATTTCCGTAGCCGTTGCAACGCCTGTTGCCCTCGCGTTCGCTGTTCGATCGACTCCCAATACTGAATTCCAGTAAATCGCCTGTACAGCATCGGTTAACTGCCTGCTGTTCCAAAACGGCGCATTTTCTTTCTGATTTGGGAATTAACGCTCAGCAGCAACCGCGGATGCCACAGAATCAAAATGAATTACCCATGTTCCAGATCGGCACGCTGTTTGCATAAACACTGCGGGCTCTTCCCAGACAATAGAATGGGGTTCGATTCAATGCCAAAAACCTTGCGGCAAGTCTTCCACTACGCAGCTGCTACCCAATTGCCAGTGCTTGGCGTCGACAAGCTCCTGCGCGACACGCGAAAAATGTTGTACGCTAGAGAGCACCATGAGTCGCCGTTCCGCCACTTTACCGAAAACTCAATCCCGCCGAGTGGCCGCTTGGATCTATGCGGTAATCAATCCCATCGTCGACGCCCTCGACCGCGAAATAAGAATTTTGGACACGGAAAACCTCACCTGGCGCTCGAATCTCGGCCGCTGCGAATCCATCCATTCGATTCAGGAATATGTTGATGTCGGCCAGTGGCCAAACTTTCAGGATTTTCAGACAGAGCACAGTGTGTTCCTCAAATCGTTTGATCGAGCACGACTCCGATTTGAAACTCGTGAACGAGCGCGCGCAGCGAAGTGTTTGATTGGCTCGTGTCGTGGGATCAGTTTTCAGCAGCTGTTGGAGAACTTCTGGATAGCGTATGAAACTGCGAGGTCATCGACTCGGTCCACAGGCGCCATGCATTCAACAACAGCCGTCGCTGAATTGCCGAAGATTGCGGCCGAGAATGTTATCAATAATATCTCAGAGCCTCCCCGCGCACTATTTATTCGCCCCCTTTTGGAACTTCGCGGCCAAGCAGCTTCTACCGTTCAGAAATCTTCCCGAATTCGGTCCTTTGCATGATGCGCGCAGGAAAATTCCGCGAGACTTCGTCAGCGTTGAAACAAGGGACTCGAAGATCAAAGGCTGTCATTGTCCCGAAAATTTGACATACCCGCAGCACCGATCCCCGGACTTTCGCTCGAAGGTTAGCATTGCTGGCGATCCGTGAATATCGAACGCAAAGTTCTGATATTTGATACCGGTCCTCTTCGGGAACTCATTTTGTACCAAGCCGTCCATGAGCTCGGATTCGAGAGGTTAGCGCCTGATTTGACCCATCTTCGATCAGTCACTGCCCGCGATCGTCTCTCCCAATTTATTTCAGATTTTCAGAATCGGACCACAACTCCTCAAGTAGTGGCGGAGATCAGTTCCTGGATTATTCGATCCATTTCCCAAGGCCGCGCGGATATTTGGAACGTCGTCTACAGTGAGTTTCAAGGCATGGGGATGGACGAGAGATTGATAAAACTGCTCGATATGCCTCGAGATCAAGTGGCAGAGTTGGGCGCCGTCGATACCAGTCTGCTGAAGCTCGGGTCAAGCTTCGATCCGGGCGCCCCGCTCGTGCTCTCGATCGACGGATCGCTCATCGCAAAGTGCAAGCGGTCCGGCGTCGCCGCGCTTGATCTTTGGGAGGTGATCGCAGGACCCGCAGCGTAGGCGGGACCCAAACATCACCGAAAGTGCGTCGACGGTGTCCGCACTTAACTGTTGACAATACAGTAATATTGTGCTAAACGTTTACAGGGAAGTGCGCAGTCCCTAAGCGCGGGGCTGGCTCTCCCGAGCCCGCTGCAAGTTCGCGCAAAAATTAAAAACAGGTGCGGACCAGTGAGCCCCAAGCACCTGCCCGCCACAAAGGTGGAGGGCAGCACAATTCGCCGTCGCCAAAGAAGCACTGACGATCCCCAAGCGACACACGCACCCCCACGCAATCAATCCAAAGGCGAACAAAAATCTAATCGGGAATCCATACGATTAGAAACCCCCGCAACCCCAACAAAACAAAGCCCCGCCCCCCGTTCTAATCGGGAAGTAGCAGCACTTTTACATCGTCGAATTCGCCCCGTTTTTGTGAGCGAGGGCCGACTTCGCCCTCCCGCGACGGCCACCTTCCGGCCGTCCGCACGCGTGCAAGATTCCCGGAAGCCCGGGACAAATCGTTCGCGCACGCAAAATTTGTCGGACACGGAGGTTCTAGGCCCTCAAGCACCCAAAATCGAAACCCACGCGCCACAAAGCTCAACGCAAAGGCGAACAAAAGCAAAAGCAGCACCCCTCATTTTTGTAGCGATTAAAAGTGAACCCGACCTTTTATTTTCTGCAAGTTACGAGAGATTTTAATCTCACCATGTAGCGATTAAGAAAGAATCAGAAAAGAAATGAGGTGAAAAGAAATCGAAGGGAGGCCAACTAACAGGCGAGACTTAAAACGAGCGCATCTCCGCCACAACCAAGCGGTTCCGCTGCAAGCGTTCCTCGACTACAATGGCCGCGTAGCGCGCGCAGGAGACCATTTCCCGCTGCGACCACTCGCTGGCTGGAACCATCATCCGGCTCAGGCCGCCGATCGCGCGTAGGGCGATGTAGTAGAGCTTAATGGTCCACAGGCGACGGTCCTCACCCGAAAGATTCGGGCTGAGTTCCAGCCACTTGGAAGCGCCGGCAAGGTCGCCGTTATCGACGGCTGCTGCGGCCGCGCCCATCGCTGCCCGCGTCTCGAGGGACATCTCTCTCGAGGCCACGGTCAGGAAGGCGGCCCGCCAGGAGAACATGGCGAACTGCCCGAGGGCTGCTACTGAGATCACGAAGATGAGTGCGGCGATCATGTTTACAGGAACCATTCTGCCGTTGGCGGCCGCACTGGACAATAGGCCAGTGGTACTGTCTCGTTAAACCATTAAGAATCTGTAACTTAACAAGGAGAACGCGATGAATTTGAAACGCCTGGGACTGGCCGCCTGTTGCGCCGCTGCACTTGCGGCCAGTTGGCTCGCCATCCGGCCGATTTCGGCACAAGGCAGCCAGTCCGACGAAGCCGCCATCCGCGAAGTCTTCGACAAGCAGACCGCAGCCTGGAATCGGGGCGACACCGCCGCCTTTATGGACGGCTATTGGAAATCCCCGGACACCGAATTCGCCGGTGCCACCGGCATGATCCGCGGCTGGGACAACGTGATGGCCCGATACCGCCGCGTTTACCCCGACGCCAAGGCCATGGGCCACCTGAGCTTCGACAATCTCGAGATCAAGATGCTTTGCCCCGAGGCAGCCTACGCCACCGGCGAATTCAAGCTGGAGCGGGAGACGGGCCAGCTCTCGGGAATCTACACGGTGATAGTGAAAAAGTTCCCAGAAGGCTGGCGCGCGATTCACGACCACACGACGGCGTATGCGCCGCCAGCTACTGATAAGAAGCAGTAAGCCAGCGCCGCTTCTATGGCGTGGAAATTTCGGAGATAATATCGCACGCGTTTGGCGGACGGCGCGCGGCGCGAAAGGATACAAACGATTGCGAGTAGTGATCACCGGCGGCGCAGGATTTCTCGGATCGCATCTGTGCGATCAAATGATCGCGCGCGGCTGGGAGGTTCTCTGCGTAGATAATTTAGTGACCGGCGCCGCGGTGAATGTCGCGCACCTGCAGACGAATCCGCTCTTCCATCTGAGCCAGCACGATGTCACGCGCTACATCGATATCCCTGGTCCGGTGGACGCGGTCCTGCATTTCGCATCGCCGGCCAGCCCGGATGATTATCTAAAGTTGCCGATCCCAACGCTGAAAGTGGGCGCGCTCGGGACGCACAACGCGCTCGGTCTGGCGCTGGCAAAAAAAAGCCGCTTCCTGCTGGCATCCACGTCGGAGTGCTACGGCGATCCGGAAGTGAGCCCGCAGCCGGAAACCTACTGGGGCCACGTGAATCCGATCGGCCCGCGCGGCGTTTACGATGAAGCGAAGCGCTTCGCGGAAGCAATGACGATGGCCTATCACCGTTACCACGGCGTGGACACGCACATCGTGCGCATCTTCAACACCTACGGCCCGCGCATGAGACTGAACGACGGCCGCGCGTTGCCGAATTTTCTCTATCAAGCTTTGACGGATCAACCGATCACCGTTTACGGCGACGGCAGCCAAACGCGCAGCTTCTGCTACGTTTCAGATTTGGTGGATGGAATCCTGCGGCTGCTTGATTCGAGCGAGCACGAGCCGACAAACATCGGCAACCCGCAGGAAATCACCATCAAGGAATTTGCGGAAAGAATTCGCCGGCTAACCGGAACGAAATCCGAATTGATCTTCAAGCCGTTGCCGCAAGATGATCCCAAGCAGCGCTGCCCGGACATCACCAAAGCGCGCCGAATTTTGAAATGGGAGCCAAAAGTAAATCTAGAGGAAGGACTAAAGCTGACGTTGGAATATTTCCAACAAAAAGTCGCGCAGCAAGCCGCGGCGAAAAACTAACTCGCCGAAAATCTGCATCGCGGACGCGGCGCGGATCTACACCGCGCCGTTCACCAGCTTGTGAACTTCTTCGCCGGCGCGGCCCATCGAATGGTATTCAAACCCGAGCGCCTTCATTTCATCAGGCTTGAGCAAATTGCGGCCATCCACCAGCAGCGGCCGCGCCATCAAATCCCTCACGCGCGCCCAATCGAGTTCGCGGAACTCCTTCCAATCCGTAGCAATCACCAGCGCTTCTGCGCCGCGCGCCGCCTCGTAAGCCGAATCGCAGACGGGAATTTCGGGATGCGCCTCACGCGTCTTCTCCATCGCTTCCGGATCGTAGCAACGAAGGCGCGCGCCCTCGCCGATCAAGCGCCCGACCAAATCAATCGCCGGCGAAAAGCGAATATCATCCGTGTTCGGCTTAAAGGCCAATCCCAACACTCCGATTTGTTTGCCGCGAAGCACCCAAAGCGCACGACGCAGCTTCTCGACAAAATGATCGATGCGCCGCGAATTGATGTTCTCGACTTCCTTGAGCAACGAAAAATCCACGCTGCAGCGTTTCGCCAAGCTCATAAACGCCTGCAAGTCCTTGGGCAGACAAAATCCACCAAAACCAATCCCAGCGCGCAGAAAGCTTTCGCCGATGCGCGCATCCTTGCCCACCGCGCGCACGACTTCGTCAATATCAGCTCCCAACTTTTCAGCCAAATCCGCGAGCATGTTGGCGTAAGAAATTTTCAGCGCCAGAAACGAATTCGAAGCGTGCTTGATCAGCTCGGCGCTATTGATGGTGGTTACCATCCAGGCTGGGGGCTCTGCTTTCGGGCAGGCGGGCGAATGAATCGGGCACTTGAAGCTGCGCTCCAGCACCGGACGGTAAATTTCGTGCATCTGTTTTTCGGTCTGCTCATCTTCGACGCCCACGACGATGCGATCGGGATGCAAAAAGTCGTACACCGCGGTTCCTTCGCGCAAAAATTCCGGATTCGAAGCCACGCGAAAATTCGCCGTGCCATTGCGTCCGTAAACGCTGAGCTGCCGCTTGAGCTGCTGGCCCGTCTGCGCGGGTACGGTGCTTTTCTCGATCACCAATTTCGAACCGTGCGCGCAGGTGCCCACCAGCCGCGCCACGCTATCAATCGCGCTCAAATCCGCATCGCCATTCGCCAGCGGCGGCGTTCCCACGCAAATGAAAATCACGTCCGCTTCAGCCACTGCCTTGGCAGGCTCGCGTTCGAAGCTCAGGCGCTTCGCCGTGCGGTTTCGCGCGATCACGTCTTCAAGTCCCGGCTCGTAAATCGGCAGCTTTCCCGACTCGAGAATCTCGATCTTGCCGAGATCGCTATCCGTGCACACTACTTCGTGCCCGATTTCCGCGAGACATCCGCCGGTCACCAGACCCACATAGCCCGAGCCCACGACAGTAATCTTCAATCGCGCATCCTCCCTTCCAATCTCAGCGCCGATCGTGTGAGAACTCGAACTATTTTGAACTACTGGCCTGAATCGCCCAAGCGATTCTTTATCGATTCGGGGCCTGGCGGCTGGGCGCCGCTCTTTTGAGCCGCCGCGGTTTAATAGTACAATCCCGCCAATCTCACACTTCCCGTGGGAGACGCCCTGGGGGCCAGGGAAGGCAGCGACATGGAAATTTTGTGGGTTGCGCTGGGAGTTTGCGTAATCGTCGGATTTGTTTTCGTAATTCTGGCGCGCCATTGGCAAAGGCTGCTGGCGCATCAGGCTTGGTCTATTCGCCGCTTGACCGACCGGCTACACTCCCTCGAGGAAGTTGCCGATCCAAATTTCCGCCGCAAGCTGGATGAATCCGCGCCATCACCGCTGGAGCAATTTTATACTTTCGGCCTCGGCCTTAGCGATCGCTTCTGGCGCGATACGGTGGAGACGACGGACGCGCAGCGCGCTTTCATCCGCGAAGAAGGAAATTTTCTCGGGTCGGTGAAGATCGAACGCTGGCGCAGCCACACAGTCCTCACGGTGACCGAAGTGCTGCCGCAAAATAAATCCGCGACCTGGCAAACGCGCAGCTTCGACATTTTCCCGGAAGATTTGAGCGACGATGCTCCGGTGACTCTCTGGCAGATGCCGCTTGCCGAAGCAAAAGCCGGCGCCGCGACTGGACGAGTGCCGACTATCGAGTTGCGCTGGCAGGACGGCGCGCTGGCACTGTGCGCGCTGCAAGATCGCGGCGCTGCGGGCGACGCGGACGTGATTGCGCTGGTGCCGGACGAAAGAATTCTTCTATCCGTGCCTCTCGATCCCGAACGGCTCGAACCGTTTCGCCAGACCGAATCGCGCGCTCAGGAGAAGCTCCCGGAGGAATTCGACAAGGTTCCGGGCAACGGCACGGCTTCCAATGGACATCAATTCGTGGCGTTTTACGGGAGCGATGATAGTGACACTGGGATCGAATGGCATCTCTGCCTGCGCGATCTGGCGCGACGCTCGGAATGGGATCGCTGGAGAATTGTGGAAGCCATCCAAATGACAAAGGTCAGCTAGAGCGAGGTTGCAGTTGCCTTCGTAGCGGCGGGCTTCAGCGCGGCATCTTCGGCGTTCAATCCTTTGTTGCGCAATTTTGGGCATTGCCGCGTTCCGTACCAGGCTAAAGCCCGCCGCTACGAAACCCGTCAAGCTTTAATGAGCAGCTGGGCGTATGGGAAGGCCCGCCCATGCGTTCAGCAGCCCCGCAGTCTCGCGCATTACGGAAAGTGAATCGCGCGTCGTTCGCCACCAATGATCCGCGTCATAGTCGCCCCCGCTCGCAGGCCGAACGATCAGCGCGAGCCCTGCAGGCGCGAGGCGCCGCCACAACGCTCTGACGCGTCGAGTATGAGGCGGCGAGGTAACAATAATCACGCGGGTCGCGCGCGTCGCCTGCATCTCGGCGATGATGGCGCGCTCCTCGTCCTCCGTGTTCACAATCACCGGGCTCAGAATTCGAATTGCGGAGTCGGGCACGCCTTCGTGGATCAACACTGCGCGGCTGTAGTCTTCCTCGCCTTCAAATGAAATGCCCATCTTGCTCAGCGTGGCCGACGGATTCGCCGGGCGCGTCAACCAGACCAGCGGCGCCATTCCCTGGCGGAAGATTTTCGCCGCATCCACGGCGCGGTAAGGCAAGCCTCCGCTAAGCACGACAATCGCATCCGAACGTTCGAGCGGATCTTCCACCACCAGCCAGCGCCCGATGCCGCGAAATGCGAAGACGCCGCCAATCACCAAGATTAGAAGCAACAACGGGGCAATCGAGCATCCGCGCTTACGAGACGCGCGACGCTCGAGGCTGTGAACGTCACTCAACGTAGCTCCGCAAGAGAACGCTGGAATTTGCGTTCGTTTTCTTGACCTTCATTCCGGCTCAGAGTATATCTCTTCGCTCCTTCGGAGAAATCATGCGCAGACTTTCGGGTCTTCTTGCCATCGTTGCAAGTGTGGGTGTGCTGGCCGTTTCGGTTCGCGGGCCGTTGGAAGCGTCCGACAAGCCGCCAGTGACGCTCGATGAGTTTTTTGATTCTGTGGAGTACAACGCAGCGCGAATTTCGCCCGACGGCGCGGCGGTGGTCATCCAGACGACGCGCAGCGACTGGGACGCGAACCGCTATCGCACAGATCTGTGGCTTTATCGCGTCGCGGGAGCGAACGCAAGTTCCGGCGGCACCCTGATTCCGCTTACCCAATCTGGCCACGAGCATTCGCCGCAATGGTCTCCTGACAGCCGCTGGATCGCGTTTCTTTCCGATCGCGTCGCGCAAAAGTCGAAAAAACCAGAAGGCAGCGACGATGCTGTGGACTCTGAAAAGGCCGAACCGGCCGAGCAGCTTTATGTGATATCCGTAACCGGTGGTGAATCTTTTCAAGTGACCGAAGGCGATGAGAGCGTGCACTCGTTTGCCTGGTCCGCGGATTCCCGCGCGATATTTTTCGCCACGAAGCAGCCACAATCGAAAGAAGAGAAGGCGGCGCAGAAAAAGGAATGGAAGGACGTCGTTCGTTACCGTGAATCCGAGCGCGGCGACGAAATCTTCAGCGTGGACGTAAGCGCCGTCGAGTCCGCGTGGCGCGGGGGCAATGTGGCTCTGGATTTGTCATCTACCAGGCGCGAAATCGCCAAGATCGCCGATAGCGCCAGAGACCTTACCGTTTCGCCGGACGGAGCGCGGCTCGCCTACTGCACCGATTCGCGTTCGGGACGGGAGGAGACGCTCGACACCTTTTCGATTTTCGCCATCGGCCTCGCATCCGCCGCACATGCGCTCGCACAGCCGCAGCTCGTCAGTCACGCAGCTTTAATTTTCGATCACATCCGGTGGGCCAGGGATAGCCGGCACATCTTTTTCATTTTCTTGTACGGATCGGTGGAAGGCGCGTATCAGGACGCGCAGCCGCGCGTCTATTGGGTTGATGCGGGTGCGGCGCCCGGCGGCAAATCTGCTGGTGAGCGCGCTCAATACTCTCGCTGGGCAGCGAATTTTACCGGCGCCATGGCCGAGTTCAATGTTTTGTCTAATGGCGATTTATTGGCGGCCGGCCAGTTAGGAACCGAAACGCAGATTTATACGCAAACATCACCGGAATCCGAGTTCACGAAACAGGCCGGCCTGCCGGGAACCTACGCCAAAATTTCGACGGCGGCGCATTCGCCGCGCATCGCGTTTGAGTATTCGCGATTTCACGAACCAAATGAAATTTATATCGCGGACAGCGTCAACGATCTCTCCAATGCGCGCCCCATTACTTCGCTGAATAAAATCTTCACCGAGCGAGCCATGCCGCCGGTGCACCCCTTTCAATGGACCGCAGACGACGGGACGAAACTCGAGGGCCTGCTGATTTATCCTCCCGGAAAAGAAGGCACGAAGAATCTTCCGATGTTCATGTATGTCCATGGAGGTCCCGAAGAGGCCGACGGCGATTACTTTGAAGCCGATTGGTACAAATGGGGCGCGCTGGCGGCAACGAACGGGTGGCTAGTCTTCGAGCCGAACTATCGCGGCTCGACTGGTTATGGCGATGCCTTTGCGCTGGGCATCATTCCGCACATTGTCTCGCGTCCCGGGAAAGATGTTCTTGAGGGCGTTGACGCGCTGGTGAAAGAGGGAATCGCAGATCCGAATCATCTCGCCGTCGGCGGCTATAGCTACGGCGGCTACGTCACGAACTGGCTGATCACGCAAACGACGCGATTCAAGGCCGCGGTCACCGGCGCAGGTGCGGTCGAGAACGTTGCGAATTGGGGCAACGACGATACGACGATGGACGACGCTTACTTCTTGGGCGGGTGGCCCTGGGAGGCGGAAAAAAATTACAACGCCGAAGCGGCGATCTGGCAAATCGGCAAAGTCACAACTCCAACGCTTATAGCCGCAGGCGAGGATGATATCCGCGTGTATGTAGGCGAGCAGTATCTGCTCGAACGCGCGCTCTATAGCCGCGGCATTCCTGTGAGCCTGCTAATTTTCCCAGGTGAAGGTCACAGCCTGGAGAAAAATCCATGGCATGGGAAAATCCTGGTGCGCGAAGAGCTGAAGTGGATCGACAAGTACGCCGCTCATTGACGAGACGTGCGCGGATTACGACTTCGCCAGAATGAAATTGCCGATTACCAGCGCATCCGTGCCGGAACAGAAATAGCTGCGCACTGCATCGCGCGGCGTGATCACCAAAGGCTCGCCGAAGAGATTAAAGGAGGTGTTCACCAAAATCGGCGCCGGAGCATTCTCGCCGGCACTCTTTAGTAGCTGCCAAAAAAGTGGATTCGCCACACGCTCGACGACATGCAAGCGCACAAGATTGCCGGGCAAAATGAAATCCTTGAGCAACGCGCGCGCTTCCAGCTTAACCACACCCATCGAGGCCATAAACCGCGCCGCTCGAGTCGCCTCGAAAAATCGGCCGGCATCTTCCTCGGGCACAGCCAGCGCGAAAGGCCGGAACGATTCCCGGTGTTTCACGAAATCATTTAAGTTTTCTTTCACAAACGGCGCCCAAGGCGACGCCAGCAAGCTGCGGTTCCCCAGCGCTCGCGGCCCGAATTCCGCCGCGCCCTGGCACCAAGCCACAATTTTTCCTGCCCGCAGCAAACGCAGCGCCGGTTGAATCTTCTCCGCATCGGAATTCGCCCAGTGATAGGTGGCTTTGCAATTGTCCAGCACTTGCTTGATCTCGTCGTTCGAATACACCGGCCCCCAATACACTTGACTCATCGGCGCGATTCGTTTTCGTCCCAGCCGCCCATGCCATTCATTCCAAGCTGCTCCGGGCGCCGTTCCCTCATTTCCGGCGGCTGGCTGAACGAATACATTCTGGAAGCCTGTCCCGCGCTCAACCGCAGAAACGAGCAGCGGATTCAGAAAGAGTCCGCCCGCAAGGCAGAGTTGTTCGATTTTATTTTGGCTACGGAGAGATTCGAGGAGGCCAGTGACGATTTTTCCGCACGCAGACTGAGTACTCGTGGCAAGATTCGCGCGCAGAATCTCGTTTGCGATTTTGCCTCCAGATTTCGGAACGCCAATGCGCTGATAGAACAATTCCGAAAACGCGAGGCGCCCGGTAAATCCGCGCGTGAAATAACGCCGGTTCAGATGGGGCCACGGCGAAGAATCCCCGCGCGTCATTTCCTGGAATAAATCCTCGAACTCAGGCGCGCCGAAAAGGCTCAGCCACTGAGTTTTCTGCTCATCTTTATGCGGCGTGAAGCCCAGCAATTCGGTGACTTGCGAATAGACCCACGCGAGCGAATGAGGAAACGGAACTTCATCGATCACGCGGAGCTGCGTACCCTGGCCGATCGCTGCAAGGCCGGAGCGGCCGTCGCCCTGCTCGTCCATCACCAGAACTAACGCACGATCGAAGGGAGAAGCGTAAAATGCGCTCGCCGCATGCGCCATATGATGGCTAGAAGCAACGACGCGGCCCGCAGGCTCGCCGGCGATCGAACCGAGAATGCGAAAATTATTCAGCTCGCGGCCGAGCTCGCCGACCGATTTGCTCAGATAATACCCGCTTGCTACCGGCGCGCGCGGCGCCTGGCGCAAGCGCAGCCCGGTCGAGCGGCGCCAGGCTTTTCGCGGCTCACTCGCGACGGCAACGCTCGAGACATCGCGCCAACCAATTCCGGCACGTTCAAAGCAATAGCGAATCGCCTCGCGAGGAATCCCCGCCGCCTCGCGCGATCGCGACATCTTGCTTTCTTCAATGGCGATGATTTCGCCGCGCGGATCCAACAGTGCCGCTGCCGGATCGTGCGTCAACCCAGAAAGCCCGAGAATGTATCCTTCAGAGGCCATGCCGCACCACACTATACGTTGAGAAACTTTGGAGGGAAAAGAGAAGTAGCAAGCAGCTAGGAGCGCGGTGGCGCAATCGTCCGGCCGCCGGTCAATAATCCGCGCAGCCCCATCAAAATCAAGCGAGGCTGGCTCAAGCAAATGTGCCAGAGAACTTTCAGCGCTTCGTCGCGCGAATAATCACTGAGCGAGCGGCGCGCCGAATCATTCAACAAATCCACCAGGCGGCTGTAATCGCTCTGCTGGAAATGATGCAGGGAACGCCGCAGCAGCAAATGCATATCGAGTTCGCGGCGCAATCGCCGCAATTCGCGGCTCTCGCCTTGATTCAGAATCGATTCTGCAACGCCGAGCGCGCCGCGGAAACCAGTCACGATTCCGCCGACCGTAGTGACCTTCACCTGGGCCGCCGCATCGCCCACAAGGTAAACGTCGCCCGCGCCCACGCGGCGCTTCACCGGCACCCAGCGGTTATAAACCGGAATGCGCGCGCCCTGAAAACTAATCGGCTCGAGCTTGCGCTTCTCGAGAAATCGTTCGAGATGTTTGCGCGTTTCCTGACCCGACTCGCCGATCAATCCCAGGACGCCGCGGTTCGCGGAATCGGGAATCAGCCAATAAAAATAAGGGGTATCGTCGGGCACAAACCAAACGCGGACGGTCTCCGCCGGCATATCTTTGGGCAGCTCGACAATTGCCTGAACCAGCGGCACGGTTTCCTGCCGCGGCCAACCAGCCGATTGAGCTACGCGGCTCGCGGCGCCATCGCTGCCGATCACGGTCTGCGTGCGTACTTCCTCGCGTCCGCCGTCAGCACTGCGTTCCAGGTCCAGCACCAGGCCCGCGCCATTGCTATGCAGTCCGTGAAAGCGCCGCCCGAGGGTAATTTGGGCTCCCGCGCGGCGAGCCTCGTCGGCCAGGCCGCGAATCAACGTGGAGCGCTCGATGATCAAATCAGGTTCGTTAAGCTGAATTTTCGCTGCGCGCCCGTCGGTGAACAATTCGAACCGGCGAATTTCGTTGACCACGCTGCCAGCCGCGGCGCGTCCGAGCAAGGTGCGCAACTTGTGCGTCACGATGAGCGTGCGCGAAACCGGTTCCATCGTTTCGGCGCGTTCGAAAACCTGCACCGGCGCGCCGCGCCGCGCCAGCAAGGAAGCTGCGAAGAGTCCCGACGCCGAGCCGCCGACCACGGCGACCGGCGAATTCTGAGGTTCGGCGTGAGCGGGCGAGTCGGAGTGTAGGTTCTGGCCTGACAATGAGTTCACCGTCTGCGTTAGCGCTTGAATTTCCTCACGTCAGGCGACCGCTGATGCCCGTTTGCGAGCGAACAAACTTCGCGATGACTTCGGGATTGGCACGCGCGCTCGACTGCATGCATACAAATCGAAAAGCGACTCGTGCGTCGGGAAGCGAAGTATATCCCAGGCCGCGCAATCCACCAACGACTTCGGGCGCTGGCGGAAATCACGGAATTGCCGTGGGTTTTTGGAGCTTTTGCTGCCGTTCGTACGGCGCGCTCTCGAGAAAATAGATGGCCACCAGCCCGCACAGGCCGACGACCGCGGCTAGCCCGAAGGCTTTGGCCGGCGAGAGCATGGGAATCAAAATCGCCACGCCGCCGAAGAATCCACCGAGCGCATAGAGCGCCAGCACGGCGCCTCTCTGCCCCAGTCCGAGATTTGAGAGCCGATGCGCGGTGTGATCTTTCCCAGGGGAAGTGAAGGGAATCAGGCCGCGGCGCGCGCGCGAAATCGACACCAGCGTGGTATCGAAGATCGGAACGCCGAGGATCAGAACCGGAATCAGCCAGCCCGCTTGCGAATCGCCGGTCTCAGGCCGCAGCTTCAATCCGAGAGTGGCCATCAGGAAGCCGAGGAACATCGCGCCGCCGTCGCCCATGAAAATTTTGGCGGGCTTGAAATTCCAGCCGAGGAAGCCCAGCGCCGCGCCCAGCGCCGCCGCGCCGAGGGTGCGCACCATTACCTGGCCGCCTTGATTCGCCGCGATGGTGAAAAATAATGCAGCAATCGCCGCGACTCCGGCGCAGAGTCCGTCCATGTGATCGAAAATGCTGAACGCCGCGGTGACGCCCACCACCCACAGAATGGTCAGGCATCCGTCAAGAATAATTCCCGTTTCGCCGGGTATATATGCCGAGAGCACGTGCGAACGGATTCCCGCTGCCATCAAAAGAAGCGCGGCGGCAGGCATGGCCACGAATAATTTCAGTTGGTGATGGAGCAAACCGCTGTCATCGAGAAAGCCGATCACCGCGACGAGCGTTGCCCCTGCGAGGATTCCTATGATTTGCCCGCGCGCGGATTCGTGCATCGTAACGAGAACCGCGAGCGCGAACCCGCAATAAATCGCCACGCCGCCGAGCAGCGGAATCGGCTTGACGTGAACTTTGCGCGGCCCGGGCTTGTCCACCAAGCCGACGCGCAGCGCGAGGCTTCGCACCGGCGCAGTCAGTGCGACCGAAGCCAGAAACGCGATGAAAAACGCCAGCAAATCACTGTACATCGAAGCTTCCCAAGTTGGTCTGACGTTCGAGCTCTTACGTCGGTTGCGGTGTCCCTCGTGAGTTTGATTACGAAACGGCGCAATCGGTCGCTTCTTCAATCACCTCGAGGAATCGTTTCAGCTCGTTCACTCTAGCATAATTCATCGCCGCTTCCCGCGCGCGCTGGCCCATGTTGGCCAACTCGCGGGGATCGTCGCGCATCTTGCGCAGCGCCGCTGCCACCGACGCTGGATCGTCCGGGTCGGCGGTGAGGCCGCAGCGTGACTCGCGCACGATGCGCACGACGTCGGATTCCTCCGCCGCCACCGCCAGCACCGGCCGCCCCGCAGCGAGAACCGAATAGAGTTTGCTCGGCACCACCACTCCTTCGAGACCGCGCCGCACGCAAATAATGTGCACGTCGCCCGCCGCCATCACCAGCGGAATTTCCGCTGCCGGACGGAATGGTAAAAACCGGACATTGGCGGAGCCTTGCGCGGCGAGTTGCAGCCTGACGCGATTGGCGCCTTCGCCGACGAAGATAAGGCCGATATTTTCGCCCTCGAGCAACTTTGCCGCTCGCAGCAGAGTGTCCCACGCGCCATAGAAGCCGAGGTTTCCGGCATGAATCGCGGCAAATTTAAATCCGGAGCGGATTTCTTGCGCGATCGGATGGCTCTGCTCCGCGAACGCATCCGGAATGATCGTTCCGTCGCGAACGACTACGACGCGCTGTGGCTCGATCCCTTTCCGTAAAATCCGGTCGCGCATATCATCGCCGAGCACAATTACCCGTTGCGCCCGGCGCAGGGCTCGCCGGTGCATTTTCTCCCAAAGACGCACCCAGCCGCGATCCCCTACAATCCCGCCGCCCAGCGCCATGTCCGGATACATATCGCGAATGTTGTAAACGAAAGGCCGGCGCTTGAGCTGCGCCACGAACGCCCCGGCGATCCCTTCCACGGGCGGATCAGTCATCGCAAGAATTACGTCCGCACGGATTGCGAGCGCGCGGGGCACGGCCAGTGCCAGATAGCTCAGATAGTTCGAAACGCGGCCAGCCATTTTGTGGCGTGAAAATGCGGTCGAGCCCACGCGCTCGACGGTCACGCCGTCTCGCACCGTCCGGCGCAGCAGCGAATACCCGTATCTTTCGTCGGGATCGTAGGAAGGCCGTCCCGCGACGACCGTGACGGGATGTTCCTGCGCCAATGCTTCGGCAACGATGCTTGCCATTTTCGCCGTAGCGGAAGTGTCGGGCGGGTAATATTCGTTGAGGATCAGAATGTGCACGGCGGATTTTCGGCGCGGAATGGCAAGCGTTGCAAATCAAGTGCTGGAGCAATCATGTCAGGCGGCGCGCTTGCGTCTGCACCGGCGCTTCGTCCTCGTTCATCGCCGCGGTGCGACGCAGCACGAAATTCCCCATCACGAGAACGTCCATGCGCGTTCGCAGAAAACAATCGAGAGCCTCTTCCGGCCGGCAAACGATTGGCTCGTTATCATTGAAGGATGTATTCACCAGCACGGGCACGCCGGTCCGGTCGCCAAACGCGCGAATTAATTTCCAATAAAGCGGATTCGTCCGGCGGCTCACGGTCTGCAGCCGCGCGGTGCCGTCCACATGCGTGGGCGCTGGAATTACGGATCGCTTCTCCGGCCGCACGCTATATGCAAATGTCATGAAAGGCGAAGGGTGAGTGCGTTCGAAATATTCGCCCGTGGCTTCCTCCAGAATCGATGGCGCAAAGGGACGGAACATTTCGCGATGCTTGATGCGCTGATTCAAAACATCCTTCATCTCCGCGCGCCGCGGATCGGCCAAAATGCTGCGATTGCCGAGGGCCCGCGGTCCCCATTCCGCGCGGCCTTGATACCATCCCAAAATTTTGCCATCGGCCAATTCGCGCGCCGCGGCATCTAGCGCCGCGTCTTCATCCAATTCCTGAATCTCGACGCCATCGTGTCCGGCCGCGCGTTTCTCGACCGCGCGCGCCACCGCCGCGTGCGAAAATCCGGGTCCCCATCCCGCATGTTCCATCACAAATGTTCGCGGCCGGCCCAGAATCGTATGCTCCACGGCAAACGCTGCGCCCACCGACAACCCCGCATCGCCCGCCGCCGGCTGCACGTAAATGCGTTCGAATGGTGTCTGCGCGAGCATCTTCCCATTGGCCACGCAATTGAAAGCCACGCCGCCCGCGAGACACAACGATTTTTGCTTTGTGCGCACAGCCAATTCGTTCGCATGTTCGAGCAATACTTCCTCGAGCCTCGCTTGCATGCTCGCCGCCAAATCGCGATGCCGCTGCTCCACAGGCTCCTCGGGCCGCCGCGCCGGACCTAACAATTTCTCGAGTTGCGCGGAGTACAATCGCCCCAGCACCGGAGTAGCGCCCGCGTCGCGCCAAGTCATCTCCGGGCCTTGCCGCTGATGCGTGAAATAATCCAGATTCAGTCGTAACTTCATGCCCGGCTTGGCGCGCACAATTTTCCGGAAGGCGTCCAGATATTGCGGCGCGCCATAAGCGGCGAGGCCCATCACTTTGTATTCATCCCCAAATTTCAAAAATCCCAGATATTGCGTGAGCGCGGTGTAATACATCCCCAGGGAATGAGGAAACGTAGTCGCGCCGTGCGGCGAAAGCCGGGCTCCTGCGCCATCCGCCCACATCGCGCTGGCAAAATCTCCCAGTCCATCAATCGAAAGCACCGCGGAACGATCGAACGGCGAAACAAAATACGCGCTGGCGAGATGAGCCACGTGATGCTCGATGCGATGAAAAGTCCCGCGAATCGTCTCGGGATCGATTTCAAACGTCGCTGCCAGCTCCTCTTTGATTCCCGAAAAGCGCGCCATCACGCGCGCCCGCTCGATCGCAAATCGAGGCATGCGCAGCGCATAACGCAGCTTGGTCAGCAGCCGCGCGCGCGGATTGCGCGGAATGGCGATGTGATCGACTTGCGCGAGCGTCGCTCCCGCCTCAGCCAGGCAATATCGAATCGCCTGCACCGGCAGGCCCGCCGCATACTTCACCCGATTGAAGCGTTCTTCCTCGGCTGCCGCAAGCAACTGCCCATCGACGACAATCGCCGCCGAAGCGTTCGCGTGATACGCATTGATCCCAAGAATAATCATCGGATTCGTGCGGATTGATTATAGAGAGTTGAGGCTACTACGTCACGGCGGGCATTACGGATGTTGCGTTGGACGGCTGCGCCGGCTCACCGCTGCTGCTTTCCAGATTCCGCTTTACCCATTCGTTCAACACATAAAGCGCCCACGGACGCGACCAGCTCGTTCGTCCGGCAAGAAATGATTCCCAAACTTCACGCGCTGCCTTCGCAGGAACTTGCGCCTCGAGCCGTGGCGACCATTTCGCAAATGCCGCGGAGACGCGCTGACGCAACGCCCCACGCATCCATTCCTCCCACGGCAGTGTAAACGTTCGCTTTCGCTGGTCCACCACTTCCGCCGGAAGCAAATCCCCTAACGCTGCAATCAGCAACGCTTTCGGTCGCCAGTCGCCTCTTGGCTGCTCTGCGCCTGCCGCCGCAAGCGCGCTTTCCACCAGCGGATGATCGAGAAACGGCACGCGCACCTCAAGAGAATGCCGCATGCTCATCCCATCGGTATCGCGCAACAAAGTGCTCGCCATATAGGTCCGCAGCTCAAGCCACGAAATCCGCGCCGCGCCATTCAAACTCTCCGCTTGCCGCACCGAATCGTCCAGCCAGCGGCCAGCCTCCGCATCGCTCCATGATTGCGGGTTGCCTCCGAGCAGTTCCGCAGCCTGCGCCGGCGCAAACAACACACGCGCAAAGAAAAAAGTGTCCGGCAAAGAATCAGGCTCAGCCCAAGCAGCCGCCAACTTCCGCCCCGCATCGCCATGCTTGATCTGGCCACCAAGAAAATCCATGGCCGGCGCAAGCGCCTGTCGCAAGCCTGCAGGCGTCGCGAGCG
The DNA here is from genome assembly GCA_963831955.1 of uncultured Acidobacteriota bacterium. Classification (GTDB taxonomy): domain Bacteria; phylum Acidobacteriota; class Terriglobia; order Acidiferrales; family UBA7541; genus Palsa-147. The sequence goes on from CAWHSG010000001.1 coordinate 1,603,978, forward strand.
CAATCTTCGCCAATCGCGCGAGCCGAGGCGCAGTGCGAAACGTTGAATAACCGCCAAAAATTTCGTCGCTGCCCAGGCCCGAGAGCGCCACTTTCAATCCCGCCTGCCGCGCTGCCCACGAAACGAAAAAAGTATTGATCCCGTCCATGCTCGGCGAATCGAAGGACGCGATTGCGTCGTCCATCCGCGCCAGCATCTCCTCGCCGCTCAATTCGACTTCCCGGTGCTCGGTCCCGAATTTTTGAGCCGTGCGCCGCGCAATTTCACCCTCGCTAAATTTGCGTTCCGGAAAAATCAACGTGAAAGTGTGCAGCCCTGCGCGCTCGCGGCTCGCCAATGCAGTCAACGCCGTCGAATCGATCCCGCTGCTGAGAAAAACGCCAATCGGCACATCGGCGATCAAATGCTTGCGCACTGAATCTTCGAGCAGTGAACGAACTCTGGCAGGCACCTGCCCGGTCGCGTGACGCCGGTCGCTCTCGTCCTCGCCGCGAATCGATTCTGTGCCCCAGTACGGCTCCGGCGCATGCACCACTTCCGGCCGCGCTGCGTCAACGCTCATCCGGTGCCCGGGCGGCAGCGACATCACGCCCTCAATCAAACTCATCGGCTCGCCAACGGACCCAAACAAAATGTAGCTCGCCACAGCCCCCGCGGAAATCTCGCGCGGCACTATCCCGGAAGCCAGCAGCGCACGCACTTCAGACGCGAACACAAATATGCCGCCGGCGATCGCGTAATACAGCGGCTTGATTCCGAAACGATCGCGCGCCAAAAACACACGCGCCACAGGGCCACCCGGCCCGTCGGGGATTTCCGCCACCGCAAACGCAAACATTCCGCGAAAGCGCCGCACGCAATCGGCGCCCCAGGCTTCGTACGCATGCACCACAACTTCCGTATCCGATCGCGTGCGAAACCGGTGCCCAAGCTGCTCAAGCGAGGCACGCAATTCGCCAAAATTGAAAATCTCGCCGTTATAAACAACCGCTCGCGTGCCGTCCTCATTCCGAACCGGCTGCCCGCCTCCCGGCAAATCAATAATGCTCAGGCGGCGCATTCCCAGCACAGCACGCGGCGCCGCGAGAAGACCTTCCTCATCCGGACCGCGATGGACGAGCTTCACCATCATCCGCCGTACGATCGGCTCGGCCTTCGCCCGATCTTCAAATCCGATGACGCCGCAGATTCCGCACATCAGTTCAGTTCGTCTCCTGAAGAAAGATCCGGCAGGCGCGCCAGAGCCTTTCGCGGAATCTGACATGGTGCGTTCCGAATCGCGATTCGCTGATTCGACGCAGGATCAGGCGCAGGAGAAAGAGAAACACGCAGAAGAATCCGGCAAGGAGGGCCGCCGCAAACGAGCGTCGCTCGGCCAACAATGTGACATAGATTGAATCACTCCATCCAGGCGCAATCCAATCGAGAACCGTTCGCAAGCCACGCCCAATTACCGGCAGGCGCGCGAGACGCAAGTGAGAGGTATGCTCGTAGTTGTAGTGCGGATCGTAATTGTGCATGCTCTGCACGATCTGTTGAAACACTTCGGGATCGCTCAGTTCTTCACGCGTCAAAGGCTGTCCATCGGCGCTCCGAGGTATGAACCGGAACGATGGATCCACCACGATCCACTTATCGCCCGTCCAGATTTCGGCTACCACGTGGTTCGCCTCTCTCCGATCGCTCATCAGCAGCAGCCGGCGCGCGGGCAATCCTCCGGCATTCGCCAGATTCACAAACGCGTTCGTCGCCGAGCCGCACACCTTAAGCAGCGAGGCATAGTTCAGCGATTCTTCCGGCTCGCGAATATTATCGGTTCCATGCTGCGGAGTGCCGCGCCGCGCCGGGCCGTGTTCCATCCAATTTAGAATAGCTTCGCCCTTTTCGATTGGCGTCGCCGTGGCCGGCACGATCGCATCTGCGAATCCGTGGAGATAACGTCGCGTGGAGAATTCCCAGCACGAAGTGACGATGAACAGCAGCACGGAAATAGCGAATAGGACGTTGACGGCTTTCCACGCCCCTTCGAGGATTGGACCGGGCTTCATCGCGACGATGTGTTCTCCAGGCAATGACGATAAAGCGATTCCATCTGCGCTACCGGCTCGTCCCACGAAAGCTCGCGAGTCATCGTCGCGCAGCCCTCGAGAAATCGCTCGCGCAGCACCGGCCCCGAAAATAGCAACGCGAGCGCTTTCTCAATCGCTTCCACGTCGTGCGGCACCACCAAGCCCGCGCGTCCTTCGATCCAAGGTGCAATTCCGCATTGGTTCGTGACAATGACCGGCGTGCCGCATGCCGCAGCCTCCGCCGCCGTATTGCCGAAATTTTCGTTCTGCGAAGGCAACACGAAGACATTCGCATCGCCAAACGCCTGCCACTTCTCCTCGCCGTAAAGCGGCCCGGTAAATCGGACGGTATCAGCCAGGCGCAATTCGGCGCATTGCTCTCTCAGACTCCGCGCATACGCCGCATCTTCCGGCGGCCCCGCAATAACGAGCACCGCCTGCGCCGGCGCTCCGGAAGTTGCCCGCCATCGAGCAAACGCTGCGATCAAAATGTCCGGACTTTTCTTCGCCACCAAGCGGCCGAGAAATAGAATCAAAAGCGCGTCTTTCGGAATTGTGAAGCGTTCGCGGAATTTTCCAGGCGCGGGCATCGCGGCCGGCGCCTCAATTCCATTGCGCCGGATCACAATCCGTGCTTCATCGACGCCATCCGCGGCAAGCTCCTGCCGTTCCTGTTCTGAAGTCGCGATCACGTATCGCGCCTCACGCATAAGACGGTCTCCCAGCAGCCGATGGTACAGCTTTTTCAGATACAGATTCCGCACGATAGGGCGGTACATACCCATCGGCTCAACCACGTAAGGTGTGCCCCTGCGTGAACACGATCGTGCGATTGGCGGGCCCAGAAGGTCGTACACGCCGTACAGGTGGGCCAGGTCAAAGGTTCCAACAATTTCTCTGCTGAAGCCTATCACATCCGGGTTCACCGTGAGCGACCGATATCGCTCGAACGTGGGGAGATAAATCGCTTCGACGCCGTCTTCCTGGGCCGTCCATCCCCAGCGATCCAATTTAAGGTTGGCGGCAGCGTGACCGTTTTGCCGCAAGCCCAGATCCGCGGTCAGCACCGTAACCGAATGCCCGCGCTGCGCCAACCGCGTCGCAATGGCGCGAATTTTGGTCGGCGGCCCGCCCGCGGATAGAAATGGATAGTAAGCCTGTGAGACTTTTAGAATCTTCACTGCGTTCCGTCGAGGGGCTGTGCTTCCAGAAGCGATTTATGCGATTCGCGTTCACACGCCGCAAGATTTCGATAGGATTTCCCGGAGTCCGGCCTCAAAATTCGGAAACGCGAATTTCTGCATTACGCGATCCCGTCCGCGCCGCCCCATCTCCTCGCGCAAGACACGATCCGCTAGTAACAAACTCAATTTGGCGCCGAGCTGCCTCTCGTCGCCATGCGTTACAAGAAAGCCCGTGATCCCCTCTTCGATGATATCGGGAATGCCGCCGTGATTTCCACCCACCGGCGCCTTGCCCATCGCCATGGCCTCAAGAAAGACGAATCCGAATCCCTCCCCGCTGCTCGGTAACGCGAAGACATCGGCATGAGCGTAACAGGCGACGAGTTGTTGGCGCGAAAGTCCCGAAACAAAATGAAGGCGATGCTCGACGCGCGTGGTCTTAGCCAGAGCCCCAAGATTGGGACGGTCGTCGCCATCTCCGACGAAGACGAGATGCAAGTCCGGCGTATCGCGCAAGAGTCCCGGCAGAACGCGGATCAAGGTGTCAAATCCCTTATATCGTTCGGCCGATGACCACCGCCCCACGGCCAGCACGTATCGCGAATTCGGAATTTCCCGCGGCAAAGCAAAATCCGAAGCGCGGTCAGCCAGCTCGAGAAAAGAGGGATCCGCTCCCCAGGGGCGGATGCGAATCTTCGCTTCCGGGAGGCGCTGGATCTCGCGAAGCTTCCGGGCCGTATAACGGCTCGGCGCCGTCACGACATCCGCGCGCCGCAAACAAATGCGGCGCAGCGCGCTCATCGGCTCCCAAACTTCGATGCCATGAGCTTGCACCAACAAGCAAAACCGCTTCGATCGCGTGCGCATCGCCGACGCAGGCACGGCCAGATGCGGATGCGCCGCCACCACAATCCGCGCGGCGCGAGCAAGCGCCACAGCACTCGCCGCAAATCGCCGCTTCGATCGCCCAAACCCCGTAAATCGCACTGGGACACCCGCGACGTTCAATTCATGCTCGCCCGCAGAATCGTTCAAGGAAAGAAACCGTGACTCCCATCCGCGTTCAGCCGACGAGCTCGCCAACACGGCGGCGGTATGCCGCCCGGCAAGCTGGACTCCGCCAACCGGAATCAAGTCCGGAAAAAGCCCAACAATCATCGCGCCAACTCCTATGCATACCTGGTAAGAATCTCGCACCAATCGCTCGAAGCAATCTTCCCCCGCACCAAGATTGTTGGTAGTCTCGCTATTCGCCCAGAATTGCGGAGGAATTCTTGGTAGATGCAGCACGGAAAATTTTGCTGACCGGCGGCGGCGGGTTCATAGGCTCGCACCTGGCCGAAGCGCTAGTCCGCGGCGGAGCCAAGCTCACCATCGTGGACTCGCTCGACAATTTCTATTCTCCCGCATGGAAGCGCGCCAATCTCGAAGATGTCCGCCGGGTTGGCCGTTTCGATTTCAACGAAGCCGACATCTGCCATGCTCCCCGCGTCCGCGAAATTTTTCGCACCTTTCGCCCGGACACTGTCGTTCATCTCGCCGCTCTAGCCGGCGTGCGCCCCTCGATCGAGCAGCCGCAACTCTACGAGCGCGTCAACGTCTCAGGTACACTTAATCTTCTCGATCTCTGCCGCGAGTTCCGAGTCCAGAATTTCATTTTCGGTTCGTCCAGTTCAGTTTACGGCGCGGCCGGCAAAGCTCCTTTCGTCGAACGCGAAATGAACCTGCAGCCGATCTCGCCCTACGCCGCCACCAAAATTGCCGGGGAAATGCTCTGCTGCACCTATGCGCATCTCTATCCGATCTCGACGATTTGCTTGCGCCTATTCACGGTGTACGGCCCGCGGCAGCGTCCGGACCTCGCGATCCATAAATTCACGGCGCTGATCGAAGCCGGCAAACCGATACCGGTGTATGGCGATGGCTCGGCTGGCCGAGACTACACCTACGTTACCGACGTAGTCTCCGGAATTTTCGGCGCGCTGGAATTTACGCCGCCGGCCGTCAACGGCGCCCGGTTTGAAGTATTCAATCTGGGCAACTCGCATCCGGTGACACTGAACGAAATGATCACCGCACTCGAGAAGGCCACCAACCGAAAAGCCAATCGCTCTCCGCAACCGATGCAGCCAGGCGACGTCCCGCTGACGTGGGCCGATCTGACCAAGTCAAAGGCCTCACTAGGCTACGCTCCAGCCACAACTTTCGAGGATGGAATAAAGAAATTCGTCGAGTGGTATCGCTCAGTCCCCCCGACGCGACGTGCTTGAAATTCAGGATTCCTGACGAATCGCCGCAGCAGACGATTTGTCCTTGGCGCTCAAAATCCGGGCGAAAATCTCACGAAATTGCTCGCCATTGCGATCCCACGTATATTGCTCCGCCGTCCGGGCCGCGTTCTCTCCGAGCCGCCGGCAAAGCTCCCGATCGCCGCAAAGCGATCGCATCGCCGCAGCAAGCGCCCGCGCGTCCAATGGATCGCGGAGCAAAATTCCATCCATGCCATCCGTCATAATTTCGGCGGTGCCGTTCGTAACGGTCGTAATCACCGGCAAGCCGCATGACATCGCCTCCGCCGGCGGCTGCGCGAAAGTATCTTCGATGGAAGGGCCGACGTAAGCATCCGCCGCCGCATAGTAGAAAGCAACATCGCCGCGCGAAGGAAGAAATCGCACGCGATCTTGCAAGTTCGATTCCTGAATCTGCTTTTGATACGAATGCGCTTCATCACTCCCCGCAACCAGCAGCAGCACCGGAAAATCCGCAAGAAGCGGCATGGCATCGAGCAGCGTGAAAAGCCCTTTCTTCCGCCAGTCATTGCCAACGAGCAAGAAAACAAAACGATCGTCTGAGATGCCCAATTCCCTCCGGGCATCGGGCCGCCGCGCCGCTCTCATCTCGGGATTAAATGTAGAGTGGTCGATCCCCATGTACACCACCGGCAGCACTTCATGTGGTCCATAGAAGCGATCGAGGTCCTCTTGGGTCTTATGCGCAATCAAAATGAGCTGCGCTCGGGGGCGCACATAAAGGCGGCGTTCCAGCGCTTTTACCAAGCGGTAGTAAAGCCGCCGGTGAATTAGCCGCGGCCACGATGCGACCGAATTCCTCCCGAAGCTCAACTCCGGCCGGATCTGACGCTCAAATTCCGCAAAGACGATGTGAATCGAAATCGCATCCGCATCCCGGCAGTTCGTGCCGGCGGTGAATACTAAATCGTGCGAAATTCCTCGAATCCGCCGGTCCCACCATCGCCACGCAAGATTGGCCCAGAGCCACCAAATGAAATTCACGAGGTGCGGTCCGGGAATTCTCGGGATGCGATGCCAGGTTAGAGTCGTAAGGTCGAGATCTTCCACGCGCTGGCTATACACGTGAACGTCGTACTCGCGCGTGAGCCGTGAAGTCCACTCGGCCACGCGCCGTTCCGTGCCGTGGCGCTTATCGATGAAAGGGGAGACTACCGCGAGAATAGGTTTCGAGCGCGCCATCCGGTCTCAGTGCGTGACGTTCATCGTCTCACACCATCGCTGCAGAACGAAAAGAGACCACACCCGCGACCATCCTACTCGCCCGGGATGCTGCAGGAATCGCTTCCACACGTTTTGCACCGCCGGAGGATTTAGAATTCCCGCCGAGCGCACGCGCTCCGCGCTGAATGCCGCCTCTACCTCCGGCCGCAACTGGCCCGCCATCCAGTCTGCAACTGGAAACGAAAAAGTGCGCTTGGGCCGTCCGGCAATTTCGCGATAGGTATCCTCGGGCATGAGGCTGCGCATCGAATCGAGCAGCAGCTTCTTGTGCTGCATCCGCAGCGCGCCGGGCAAGGCGAAAACAAATTCGACGAGCTTGTGATCGAGAAATACCGGCCGCAGCTCGAGGCTGTGCGCCATGCTCATCGCGTCGCCGTCCCGCAAGAGGCGCGGCTCGAGATGCGCGTGAACATCGAGGTACGCCACTTTTTCGAGCAAGTCCGCCCCTGCAGTCCGCGCGGCCCATTCGCGCAGATGCGCGCCCGCCTCTTCCCCGCGCCCCGCGAATTCGCCGTCCTCGCCGGCGGCGGCGAGTTCAGGATCGAGCAAGTCATGCACATCGCGCTGCAGAAAATGAATCTTCACGGCGAGCTCAGCCGCCACGAACGGATCATCGGCGCCCGCGAGATAGGAAAGCTTCCGCCAACGAAAGGGAAACGCGTCGTGATCCAGCGCCGCGGTGGCAAGCCCGCGCGGCACCGGTCGCAGCCAAGCCGCTGCGTGCGTGAATCGCTCAAACCACTGCAGCGATGCATATCCCCCGAACAATTCATCACCGCCCTGCCCGCTCAGCGCCACTTTAAATCCAGCGCGCGCCGCCGTCCGGCAAATCCAATATGCATTCAATCCGTCCACTGTCGGCTGATCCATAGCCCACATGGCATGATCGAGCGATTCGTGCGTCTCCCGGGCCGTAAGCATCAGCACGCGATGCGGGATCCCCAGCAGTTCCGCGGTACGGCGGCTCGAATCAGATTCGTCCAGCGCGCGATCTTCGAAACCGATTGTCAACGCCGTAAGCCGATCGGCGCCGGCCCGCTGCGCCAACGTGCCCAGGGCTGCCGAGTCCACCCCTCCGCTCAAAAATAAAGCCACTGGCACATCCGAAATCAAATGCAGGCGCGTGGCATCAACCAATTGTTCGGTCAACGCACTGGGCGCCTCGTCCTTTTGAATCGTGCCCGAACCGTTCGCGTGCGCCTTCAACTCCCAATAGCTGCTTTTTTGAAATTTCCCTTCCTGCCAGACCGCGAAATGGCCGGGCTCCAGCGGCTGCACGCCGTTAATCGCAGTCCACGGCGCAGGAATATGGCCAAGCTGCAAAAAAGCGCGGACGCCATGCGGGGCAATGCGCGGAAAAACAATTCCAGAAGCGAGAAGGGACTTGATTTCCGAAGCGAAGACAATCCTGTCAGGGGTCAGCGAGTAATAGACCGGCTTGATGCCAAGCCGGTCGCGCGCCAGCAGCAGGCGATTCTTAGCTGCGTCCCAGATCGCGAATGCAAACATCCCGCGCAATCGCTCGACGCACGCTTCGCCAATTTCGTCGTAAAGCTGCAGCACCACTTCCGTATCGGTGCTCGAGCGAAAGGTGCGCCCGCGCGAAACAAGCCAGTCGCGCAACTCCCTAGCGTTATAACATTCGCCGTTATAGGCAATCCAGGACGAGCGATTCGCATTGGGCATCGGCTGGCGGCCGCGCTCGCTCAAATCCAGAATCGCGAGCCGAGTATTGCCGAGCACGCAATTGCCGATGGCTTCCACTGCATTGCTGTCGGGTCCACGATGCACAAGCGCCGCAGTCATCGCGTGGCAGGCGGCGATATGCGCTGGAGTCAGGGAACGCGCGACAATCCCGTCAATCCCGCACAATAGCAATGGCTCCTTTACGGCACAAATTCTTCGACGAAGCCTCGCGACACGGCGGGACTCGCCGCCACCGCCGGTACGGGCACCGGCCGAGTCACCAGAAGATCGGGAAGCCGGTAGAGAATTCCCACCAGCATCCACAGATAGGCCTGCAAAATAAAATCCTGATAAACGTTTAGGCTGGCATACGTCTCCGGTATCAGCATCGTCGCAATAAACCAGAAAGCCCCGAATCCAACCGGGAACAGGCGCGTCTGCCGCAGTTTCAAAACCTGCCGCCAGCAGCCCAGCACCAGAACTGACGTCCATACCAGCCAGAGGGCCAACCCAAAAACTCCCATCTCCACCACGATTGATCCCCATCCCGATTCCACGGCAACTTCCGGTTTCTTCTGCTTAAAGATTTTCGCCACGTACTGAGCGCCGAGCGATGCGGTTCCCGTGCCATAGCCCATTAACCAGTGCGGCGTCGAAAACGCGAGCTCGAAGTTATAAATGGGATAATCCCAAGTACGGTTGGCAACTTCGGAAGCGGTGCTGCGGGGATCCAGAGTCTCAGCATAGTAGGCCCAACGCACGCCGATCTCTTTCGGAAATAGCAGCGCGATCAGCGCCAGCGCCAAAGCCATGATGACGGCGCTTCGGCGTATTGCCTTTAACATTCGATAGACTTGCCGCGTTCTCCACGGTGCGCCCCACAGAAACATCGCGCTCATGCATATTGCGCTGCCGCAGCTCAGGATCAGCGCCCCTCGCGACCCACAAAGCGCTATCGCCGCGGCGATCGTTCCCAGTGCCGCAAAAATAATCCAGCGCCCTCTCGCCCCGCGCAACAGATAGTAGCCAGCCGTTCCCATCCCCAGAACCGACATCGAGAACAGGTATCCGCTGAATCGTCCGGCGCTCACGAACACCGACGAGGGAAGGTGAATCGCCTGGTGCGTAATCGGTGTGAATTTCGTCAATTCGCCGAGTTCGCGGATCTCCGGTGCCAGCGTGGCCGGATTCAAAAATCCCGGCCCCACGATAGACTGCACCACCCCGAGCCCGGCCACGACTCCTGCGAGTATCATGCTGATCGTCAAAAACTGGCGCAGATCTTCATCCGTGCGAACCAGCGCGTAGCCCACCAGCATGAGCGGCGCGTAGAAAAAATCAATTTTCAAACCCAGGATCCCGTAGAGATAGCTCGGCGAATTCGGGTTCAAAACCTGGATCACCGCCCACCAGAAAAACAAACTAAACACGATCAGGAAGGGCGGCCGAAAAATGCGGTCCTTTTTATTGCGGACCGCAATATACAGCGAGAGGTACATCAACAGCACCAGGAAGTCTTTGGCGAAGTAAATCAGCATATTGTTGCCGAGGTACTTGCGGACAGCGTCTTCAAAGACCACCCAACCCAGGAACATGTAAAAGCCCGCGCGCCAATTTCGCAGGATCGTGACGCTGGCCACCGAAACGGCCGCTGCGACGAAGACATACTCGACTTGCTGCAGGTTTTCCGAAGCGATCCATCCGCCGACTTCGTAAGCCAGCAGCAGGCTCACGGCCATCAGCCCCAGACCGATGGCCGCCTGCTGATTGATCGTTGTGGCGCGTAGATTCAAAGTTTCACCGGACGGCGAGCGCCCATTTGAGAGACCGAGTTGGAAAGGGCATATCGAGTCTACGATTATCACCGACTGGCGACTCGCGTCGCAAGCATCATGCCGCGTGCATCGTCCGCCCGCGCGCCTCCTTTACGCCGGGCGCCGCATGTCCGGCGGCGCGTCCGGCGCCCGGTTTAGAAGCCGGGCGTAGAGTTTCATGTGGTTTGCGACCATTTGTTGTTGCGTGAAGTTTCTGAGCGCCCGCGATCGCGCGGTGCGTCCCAAGGCACTGCGCAACTCCGGATCCGTGAGGACTCGCCGCATACATTCCGTGAGCGCCACCACGTCGCCCGGTGGGAATTTCAGTCCCGTTCCGCCGACAATCTCGCCCAGCCCTCCGATATCCGACGCGATGATCACCCGCCCCTGCATCATCTGCTCCATGGCCACCAGCCCCGCGGTCTCTTCCGCAAGTGATGGCAGCACAATCCCGATTGCACTCGAGACTCCAGCTTCGAGGGCCGCGCCTTCCAACGTGCCCGTGAACTCGACCCGGTCGCGCAGCCTTAGCGACCACGCGAGAATCGCCAGTCTCGCTCGTTCCGGCCCATCGCCGACAATACGCACGCGAAACTCAAGGTCCTCCGCGGCCAGCGCTGCAGCCGCATGAAGCAGCACCGAAACACCTTTTTCGCTGGTGAGCCGCCCGATGAACGCGAACAGTGGTGGGTCGGCTGCCAAGTTGTAGTTGGCAATCGGTTCAGGGCGCGCGAACTTTACGAAGCGCGACTTCGATCTTTCTGCGGGAGCGTTGTAGATCGTTGTCGTTCGCGGCAAACCAAGCCGCGCGCTCACGTGCTCGCTCACCGCAATGTTGGCGGCAACGCGCCGACACAGCCAAAGCCGCGGATATGCCAGGGCCACACTGATCAGCCCGCGCAGCCAGCCCACTTTCGCCGCGCGGCAACGCACGCACTCGCTTACATTTCCCGAGGCAAACGAATTGCAGCACACGCGTTGATCCACGAAATGGACCAGCGATCCATCCGGGCAGACTGCCTGGTAGCCGTGATGAAGAATTACCGCTTTTTTGCGAAAGAACCACGCGAGCAACAGAGGCAACAGTGCTGGACCTGCCAAATGAACAATGTCCGATTTCCGGATGAGCCTCACCAGCCGAAAAAATCCCGCATCCCGGGCGATTCGAACCGGCTCATTCGCGATGCCAGGCCCCACCCCTTGAGAGGGCGTCGCAACGGTCACCTCGACTTCATCGGAGCCGTCTTCATCCCATTGGGCGGACAGGCCGCGAGCAATTGTGTTCGTGACGCTCTGCACACCACCTACGGACGGAGCCCATAGACTCGAATAGATCAGAATGTTCATTTGGCTCACCTTGAGTAAACATGGATTTACTAAACGCGTGAGAGACAATCGGGAAAAAAGCGATCGCAGCGCCGGGAACTGCCGGCGGCGAAGTCACCAGAGCTGCGAGATCCGAAGTAGCTAGGGTGAAACAGGCGGCACTACTTCGCAAATAAGCAGCCAAACCTTCCGGCATTTTGTGGGCTCCTTGGGGCTTGCCGGCCGCGCATTTGAAGAAAGAGCGAGTGTTCTACTCTGGGGCACTGCGGATGTAAACAACGATAACTACTGACGGTATTTGCCGGGGACTTAAACTTTTCGTGCTAGTACCACGATGTCCAGCGGACTAAATTCGCCCTGTTGGCGGCGCGCCGGGTCCAGCAGAAGATCCAAATAGCTGATCCAGCCGACGAGAAACGGAGCGGGAATACGCAGCGTCTTCCGCCACCACCGGACAGCACGGTCGGCAAGGCGGCAAAACATGAATTGAGCGTAGGCGGCGCGCTGCACTTCGAATCCGCCGTATTCGAGCAATTGCAAAAGATCAGCGCGCGTATATCCTTCGCGCTTGTGTCCAAATTCGTCGGCGTCGATTTCTCCCGGCGGCACCGGAACGGAGAGAACCAGCTTTCCGCCCGGGCGCAGAATGCGCGCGATCTCGCGCAGCGCGCCGGCATCATCCTCGAGATGCTCGAGAACCTCGAGAAACAGTACTGTGTCGAGAGAAGCGTCGCAAAAAGGCAGCTGATTCACACGTGTCACCAGCGGCCCAAGATTCTTCTCGCGCGTGTGCCGGGCAAATGTCCGTCCCAAAGACGCGCGGTCCACATCCGCGGTAACAACGAATGATGCTCTGCTGCAAAGGTAGCGCGTGAATACGCCCGGGCCGCAGCCGATATCCGCCGTCGTTCCCAGATCGTGCCCCAGAAATTCGTAAACGAATTTGTATTTCGTGGGCCGCTGCATCGCGACCACATCCGCTATCAGCGCATGATAGAGCCACCAGATCCAATACAAGTGTGACAGCGGTGAGCGTGCGCCCAGCCCCGGCGACGGAAGGACTGTTGTGCCCCTCCCGCTAACACTCCCCTCTGCAACGCCAGCCATGGCACCCTCGCAAAGTTTTAGGGTTTCTGTAGCGCGCCAGACGCGAAACTCCTGCGACGCGAAGACACACCTGCGCCGTCCAGCGTTTTATGGGCTCATCCGGAGGGTTTATTGGCCCAACATCTGTAATTGCGGGATGTTCTGTACTACGCGGGAGGTATTTGCGTAAATCCGAACAAATACCTAGGGATTAGAGCAGAACTAAGCCAAGCCGCACGCCAAAAGTTACAGCCTCGGTGCGGCTCGAAACATCGAGCTTGGTGAAAATCGAGCTGATGTGAAATTTCACGGTGTGCTCGGAAAGCTTCATGCGCGACGCGATTTCTTTGTTGCCCAATCCTTCCGCCATCATCCGCAGCACTTCAATCTCGCGCGGACTGAGCGGTTGCACCGCAATCCCATCAATGCCGCGCGCCCCATTCGTCCGCACCGAAAGCGCCGCAGCGAACGAAGCCGGATCAAGCGCCACCAAGCCCGCTGCCGCAGCCTCCGCCGCCGCAAAAATCTCCGCCGAAGTAGCATCGCGCGGCAGCACTGCCCGAATGCCGCCTTCGATGGCCTCGCGCACAAAATCGCCAGTGGGAGATTCCACCAGCAACACGATTCCGGGAACGTAAGCATCCTCGCGGCCGGCGAGAAGCGATAAAATCTCGTCCTCCACTCCACGCCGCTCAAAGATAATCGCATCCGGCTGCAACTCTTCGATTTTCTCCGCGAGCTGGCCCGACGAAGAATCGAAGCTCTCCACAATCTCGATCGCCGCATCCTCAGGAACGCTGGCCGCAAGTCCGCGGCGCAGGATTTCCGATTCCGCGGCGATCAGAACGCGAATCATGCGGCCTCGCGCCGCCGCATCACTCGCCGCAAGAATTGCTCGACTTCCTGGCTCGGAATCGCCAGCCCAAGTCCCATCGCGATCATCGAATTGAGTCCAATCACGCGCCCATTCGCATCCGCCAGCGGCCCACCGGAATTTCCCGGTGCCAATTCCAAATCCGCCTGCAGCCAACGTTGCTTCCCGACGCGCGGCACGCTGCCGATGCCGTGAAGCACGCCGGCACTGACGGCGCCACGCACGCCGAACGGACTTCCTGCTGCGAGCACGATCTCGCCCACGCGCACCGCCGTCGAAGCCCCGATCTCTGCTGCAGGAAGATCGCTCGCAGCCACGTAGAGCGCGGCGAGATCGCGTTCCGCAGCGCGTCCAATCACTTCCGCGTCGAGCGCCCGGCCGTCAGCGAGCCGAACGCGCGCCGAATCGCCGCGCACTACATGCGCATTCGTCACAATCCATCCATCCGCCCGCCAAATTACGCCCGAGCCGGCGCCGCGCCGCCCGTCGAAAACCTGCACCGTCGAGCGCCGCAATTTCTCGCCGACCGCCGAAAGCGCCTCATCAAATCGCGCCGCGGACTCGCCGTTCATATGCAGAATCATTTAGCGCCCCCGGCGCGGCCGCTCGCCGACGCGAATCACAGCCTGCGTCAGCGCCCCACCGCGCAGAATCGAAGCCGTCACGTCCTTCCCAACTTTCTCCGATCCAAGATGCGCCTGAATATCATCGGTATCGCGAATCGGCTGGCCATCGAGCGCCAGCAGGACGTCGCCGAGCATGAGTCCAGCATGCGCCGCCGGGCCATCCGGCTCAACGCTGATGAGCAGCGCCCCTGATTCAGACGCAAGCTTCAATCGCTCACGCACCGCCGCCGGCAAAATCACCGGCTGCATGCCGATGCCGAGAAATCCGCGGCTGACGTGGCCCTTCTCGAGCAATTCTTTCGCAACGCGATTCACGGTCGAAGCTGGGATCGCCATGGCCACGCCACGCGCGAGGCCTGAGGTATTGAGCCCAACGACCTGTCCCTGCGCGTTCACCAGCGCGCTGCCGGAAAAACCGATATAGATCGCCAGATCGAGCCGTAAAAATTGATCGAGTTGCCCGCCGCGCCAAGTGCGCCACGCGCCGCCGACAGCACTAATCGCGCCAAAACTCGCGCCAAGATGATTGCCCTCAGTGCGGCTCACCGCGAGCACGAGATTCCCGATACGCAGCGCCGACGATTCGCTCATCTCCGGCGGCACAAGATTGCCGGCATCAAATTTCAGCACGGCAATATCGGTGCCAGGGTCGCGGCCCGCGAGCGTCGCAGGCACGGTGCGTCCATCCGGTAACGAAATCTGAATTTCCTCATCGCGCTTGATGGTGTGCTCGGCGGCGACGGCCACTCCTTTTTGCCAGTGAATGCCGCTCGACGGCACGCGATGCCGCGCATGAATTGCGACCACGCCCTGCCCCGCACGCTCGACGGCGTTGGCCAAATCAATCGACAGCGCCACCAATGCCGCCGACGAATTTGGCAAATTTGATGAATTCGATGTGCTCATTCCTGTCTCCTTAAAGATTCCCGCGGGACTTATTGAGATTCTCCCGCCGCAACGAGAATCGCAAATCCCCGATATGCCGCACATCAGCCATTTGGCTAGTTGCCCCCCGGAAATTCGGGCAGTGTCCTAAATTGATCTCACTTGGAGTTTCGCAGAGGAAACTCCGCATTCATCGCGCCGGAGCCGCGGAGTCACGGTGGCAGCCCCCGAATTTATTCGGGGGAGGAGCGCTTTAGCGCTCCGAAAAAGCGTCGCGTTGCACGATGCGCTTTAGCGCTGGATGCTTCTTGGTCAGCCCGTGACGCGCTTTCCAATAATGGCTGTGGAAGCCCGTCTCGAAACTAAGTCACCACCGAAATTCGGCCAAGCAAAGCGCCGCGGTAGGGAATCGGGTAAAATGAAAGTTCAAAACGTTTCAAGAGCCTTGTCAGGGCACGACTTCAGTCGTGCCGTAACCGGCAAAAATAAGAACGGCTTTAGCCGCTGACGGCAAGTTCATGATGTCCGCGAACTCCGTCAACGGCGGGATGATCGCTCAAAAGGACTAATGCGCGTCACCGAACCCATCCGCTGGACGCCCGAAGGCGTAGTAATGCTCGACCAGCGCCGTCTGCCCGGCGAGGTGGTCTATCACACCTACACCGATTATCGCGATGTAGCGAGCGCCATCAAAGACATGGTGATTCGCGGCGCCCCGGCCATTGGCATCGCCGCAGCAATGGGAGTGGCCATCGGCGTCGATGGATCGCGAGCCCGCAATCTGGCGGAACTGCGCGCCGAGTTTCCCAAGATCTGCGAGACGCTCGCGCAGACGCGGCCGACGGCCGTAGATCTTTTCTGGGCCATTGAGCGCTGCAAGCGCGTGTTTGAAGCCGCCGCCCGCGAAGCCGAGCGCGATGGCTCAGGCGGCATGGCGCGCCTGCGCGAAACGCTCATCGCCGAAGCGCTGCAGATTCATCAGGAGCGCCGCGACGCCGACGAAGCCATCGGCCGCTTCGGCGCGGAATTTATGCCGCAATCCGGCTGCGTGATGACGCAATGCAATGCCGGCGCGCTCGCCACCGGCGGAATAGGCACAGCCCTCGGCGTAATTCGCATGGCCGTCGAGGGTGGACGCAAAATCGAAGTCCTCGTGCCCGAAACGCGCCCATATCTTCAAGGTTCGCGCCTAACCGCCTGGGAGCTTCATCAGGATGGCATTCCGCTAACGCTAATCACCGACAACATGGTCGGCCATTTCCTGAAAACCGGAAATGTCGGAGCGGTGGTCGTCGGCGCCGACCGCATCGCCGCAAATGGCGACACCGCAAACAAAATCGGCACCTATTCGATGGCCGTGCTGGCCCAGGAAAATAAAGTTCCCTTCTACGTAGCCGCGCCAATCTCAACGCTCGATCTTTCGCTGCGCTCGGGCGATGCGATTCCGATCGAGGAGCGCTCGGCCGCAGAGGTAACGCACATGGCCGGCACGCGCATCGCGCCGGACGTAAATGCCGCGCATCCCGCATTCGATGTGACGCCAGCAAGATTCATCGCCGCAATCATTACTGAGCGTGGAGTTGCGCGAGCTCCTTTTGTGGATTCACTGCGGAAGATTGCGGCTGGCGGGGTGGATCGAGCGAAATTGGCTGGTTAGAAATCGCGGGGCCGAAAGGCGGGAGGGTCCGAAGCGCCCTCCCCTACAAAACCTTATTCGTACCGCAGCGCCTCAACTGGATTCATCCGCGCTGCTTTCCAGGCCGGGTAAACCCCGAAGCCGATTCCGATAACTGCTGACACAGTCAGGCCTGTCAGCACCCAGAATATGGAGACCGTAGTGGGCAGCGACGGCGCGATCAACCGCACGCCCAGCCCAAAAGCGGATCCAACCAGAACGCCGATAACCCCGCCGATCCCCGCGAGAATCGTTGCCTCGAGAAGAAACTGCCACAGAATATCCTGCTGCCGCGCCCCGATGGCTTTGCGCACCCCGATTTCACGCGTCCTCTCGGTTACCGAGACGAGCATGATATTCATCACCCCGATTCCGCCCACCAGCAGCCCCACCGATCCCACCGCAAACATCACCACGAAAATTCCCGTGGAAATCTGCTTCCACAAATCAATGAACGCATCCGGCGTGAAAATCTCGAAATCGTCAGGCTTGTCGGACGGCAACCGCCGCAGCCGCCGCAACATCTCGCGGGTCTCATCCACCACCGCCGGCATATATTTCGCGTCGCTGGCTTTGACGAACAGCACGTAATCGTGAAATTCCGGATGTAACTTCTTCATGGTCGTAATCGGTAAGAAGACGATACTGTCCTCCGGATTTTTCCCACCGCCCAGCGCCTGCTTCTGCGGGGCCGCCACGCCAACCACGGTGACCTCAGTTCCTTCGAGGAGAATCTGCTGCCCCACGGGATCTTCGCCGCTGGGAAAAAGTGTCGCGGCGGTATCGTGGCCGATGACGGCGACGGGCGAGCGATGCTCTTCGTCCGTATCGTTGAACCACCGCCCGCGCTCCAGATTGAGATCGAAAATTGTCGCAATCGACGGCGTGTTTCCCTGCACGATCACGTTTTTGGCCCACACGTCGCCGCGCCGCACGTTCGCCGATCCCGCACCCAGCTCCGGACGAAAGATGCGCAGTGACGGCGCCGCAGCTTCCACGTGCGGAAGCTGGGCAAGCTCCTCGGCCCATTCACCCTTGAGCTCCTTACGCTGCAGCACCTCAGGCGAAAGCCGCCCGAGCGTGGCCCACGAGAATCGGTAGCAAATGACGATATTCGAGCCCAGGCTCTGCACCGAACCAAGCACGTTGGAGTTAAGTCCGCTGACCACCGAGCTGATGGCGATGACGGTGCTCACGCCGATGACGATGCCCAGCACCGTCAGCGACGAACGCAAAGGATTCCGGCGCAGCGCGTCCAAAGCAAGAGCGATCACCTCGCGCAAGTATCCCCGTCTTTGCTTACCGATCATCAGCTGTTATCCAATTCTGCCGATTCTCTACAGCGACGACCAGCCGCTCACTCCGACCGCAGCGCTTCAACCGGGCTCAGCTTCGCCGCCTTCGTAGCCGGGTAAACCCCAAAGAACAAGCCCACACTAGTCGCCATGACAAAGCCGGCGATGATTGACCAAATCTCGATGGCGCTCGGCAGCGGCGAAAGCCACGATACAAGCTTGGCCAGCAGAATCCCCATCAGGATGCCCCAAATCCCGCCGACCGCCGCGATCGTCGAAGATTCGATCAAGAATTGGACCAGAATATCGTGCCGGCGCGCACCAATCGATTTGCGCAACCCAATTTCACGCGTCCGCTCCGTCACAGAGACCAGCATGATATTCATGATGACAATTCCGCCCACCACCAGCGAAATTCCCGCGATGGCCACAATCAGCGCGAAAAATGCACCGGCGATCCCAGCCCAAAGCGAAAGAAACGAATCATTCGTCGAGATCTCGAAATCATCAGGCGAGGCGTAAGCCACGTGCCGCCGCCCGCGCAAAATCTGGCGCACTTCGTCAATCGTGCGATCCAGATTCGCCGCAGACCCGGCCTTCACCCAAATGATCTCGGAATCGTCGGTGCCGTAGATGACCAGAAAGCGAGTAAGCGGAATAATCACCCAGTTGTCGCGCGATTGCCCCAGCACCGAGCCGCGCTTCTCTCCAACTCCAATCACCCGACAGCTTTGCCCGTCCAGCCGGATATCCTTCCCAACCGGATCCACGCCAGGAAAGAGCTTGTCGGCAATGTCGTAGCCAATAGTGCAAACGCCCGCGGCGCTAGCCATGTCAGCCTCGGTAATGTGTCGGCCCTCGATCAAATTGATGTCGTAGATTCGCGTCATGCGCGGAGTCCATCCGCGCACGTCGGCATTCGAGATGTAGTTCATTCCGTATTTCAATTCGCCGTTCGAGTGCGGCACGGTCGAGCCCACGTCTTCGCACGATTTGCAGGCGTCGCGCAACGCCTCATAATCTTCAAATCTGAATTTCCGCCGCTTCTGCGTGGATTCCTACTGGTCAATATTCGTGATGATCACCGGCCCGCGATTGACAAGAAAGACGTCAGCGCCCAAATTGAACACCTTCTCGGCCACGTAGCGGTTCATCCCGTTCACGATGCTAACCACGGCAATCACCGAAGTAACGCCAATCACCACGCCCAAAAGCGTAAGCACGCTGCGCAATTTGTGCGCCCAAAGGCTGGCCGTGGCAATGCGCACGGCTTCGCCGAAGGCCATGGTGGTCTTGGTAGCCATCGAGGTAGTTTGCTCTCGTCTTATTATACGTGCGAGGAGCCAAACTATTTTCAGCTCGGCCCCGGTTTCGTAGCGGCGGGGGTCAGCCCGGCATCTTCAATCCGCGCAACTACTCGGAGACCAACCCAAAACCCAATCCATTCGCACCAAATCCGCCCACAAGCCTAAGGATTGACTTCCGAGCGCAAATGCTTGGCCAATTTTTCAATCTTCTTGAGATTCTCGCCCAGATCCTTGGGCACCATGCCCTTAGCCACCTGTTCCACAGCTGCAGGAACTCCATCGGCCAAATCGCGCAACTCAGCAGCCTCAGCTTTCAACTTCGCGGGGTCAGGGGCCTGACGCCGAGGCTGAGTCGGAGCATCCGTCTGCTGATTATTGATTGTCTGCTCGCCTTCACGAACGCCGGGCGGAACCGGATGTTGGCCAAATGCCAGACATGCAGTGAGAAATAGCAGTAAGGAAAGCAGGACGGCGTAGCGCACGACACACCCCCTTAAGTGAGCAGAGGTTCGTAACCGAGATAGTACACCCGCCGGTGAGCAGAGGAGTCACGCATCGCGAATCGCGCAGCAGCTCGCAAAAAGAAAAGAGCCGCGGCGAGATCACTCTCGCCGCGGCCCGGGATTGAGGTTCTACCTTGAGCCGGCAGTTAGAACGACAGTCTGACTCCAAACTCAGCCTGGCGCGGTACCGCATACCAGTTCACGCCCGAAGACGATCCGGGAGTGATCAGGTTTGTGCGGCCTGTGCACAAAGCCGGGTTACTGCTGCACCCATTCTGATCGTGCGCTGTGGTGCCGTTGGCCGATCCGGGGAAGCCGCCGAGAACGCCTGTGAGCGTGTTTCCGGCCGGATCGTAATTGTGGAAGTTAAACAAGTTATACAGCGCGATCTGCGGCTCGACTACAACCGATTCCGGCAGCCCGTGGAAGAGCTTGTTCATCTTCAACTCCCAGTTGATGTGGACGTCGAAGGTGAACAGCGGTGCAACGCCAACTTCTCCCGGAGGCGCAAGCGGCAGGGTCGGAGTGACCGCGCCGAGTGAGCCCAACTGCCCGGAAGTAAAGAGGCCTGCCGTGACCAGCGCCTGACCCGCCGGCGTCAACTGCCCGGCAGCGGTCGAGTTGTAATTCGAGATGAAGTTGTTGATGCTGCCATGCTTGATGCTGCGGCCGAATGCGCCGACATTGCTGCCGGGCACTACGTCGCCTGTCGTCCCGTCTCCAGTGACGTCTGTGGAGAAGATATCGCCAGGCTCGCCGGTGCTCGGGAGGAATAGTGTAAGTGGAGGAGCCGTATCCCAGTGAGTCGCAAAGGCTACTCGAGTGGTAAACGGCAGATCCATTACGCCGCCCACGCTGACCTGGTGCGTACGGTCAAGCGCGCTCGGTCCGAAGAAGTGCAGCGGGTTGTTGAAGTCGATGGCGTTGTTGACGAAGTCCTGGTCTTGAACCAAGCTGTCGAAGCGCGACAGCGTGTAGGAAGCGATCAAATTCAAGCGCTTCACGCCAGGCATCGGATGATTCAAGTTCGACTTCAATTCCACCAAAAGGCCGTTATAAACTGAGCGGCCGATCGGGAAGAGCATCTGGTTTTGCCCGACGTTCGGATTCACGCCAGGGAACGCGCAAACGGGGCACGGCAATCCGCTGTTGAACGAAACACCGGAGTCCAAGCCATTGGAGGCGTAGTTAACGATCGACGCGCCCTTGGCGATGGAGCAATCGATCGAGGCACTACTGAAGCCCGTCCCACAGCCGAATTGAGAGTTGGTTTCGGAGATCGCGTTCTGAGCGTTTGCCACGTTCAGGAAGCGCGCGTCTCCGACCTTGTTCGTGTCCAGACCAAGCAAGTAACGCGTGGCCACGTTGCGAACGTAATCGGCGGTCAGAACCGTGCCGTGTCCAAATTGGTGCTGGATTCCACCATTGATCTGAACGGAACGCGGCGAGCGGTAGTCCGGCCCGATGAGTTGGTCGCCGGTCGATTCCGTCCCTTCCGCGAGCGTGTTGCCCACGAAAGC
Source organism: uncultured Acidobacteriota bacterium (assembly GCA_963831955.1). Taxonomy (GTDB): domain Bacteria; phylum Acidobacteriota; class Terriglobia; order Acidiferrales; family UBA7541; genus Palsa-147. Next base: position 1,625,361 of record CAWHSG010000001.1, read on the forward strand.
GCCGTTGGCCTGCGGGCCCGCGGCAATGACGGCCGCCTGATATTGCTGCTGGAACGCGGCGATGTCACTGACGACGGAGCCGATGGCCGCGCCGCAGAAGTCAGGATTCAGAGTGCCGCCTGCGGGCAGACCTACAGGGATCGTCGACCCCAGGAAGCAGGGTGCGGCCGTTCCGAAGAACAAACCGGTTGTCAGGCGTGCCGGGCGGTCGAAGAGAACGTTGTTAAAGATCGCGTTCTCATAGTAGAGACCAATGCCAGCTCGGATGACGGTCCTGCCCGAACCCCACGGATCCCACGCCAGGCCGAGCTGCGGTCCGAAGTTCTTGCTCGGAAGATTGACCTTGTCCTGCAGGTTCTGGAAGAACTGGTTGTTGAACTGCGCGATCGCAGGAATTACCGGCAAATCGCTGTCGGCGCGTCCCGTGTCGCGTGCGTAGTGGAGTCCAGCGGTCACCGTGAGGTTGTGACGGATTTTCCAGCCATCTCCGAAATAGAAGCTTACTCGCGAGTCGAACTGTCCGCCCGCCGGTAGGCCAAACTGCGGGATTTCGGTGAAGAAACCCTGCCCGTTGCCCATAATGACCGTGCTCACCGGCCAATTTAGCGGGTTCGAGGCGCCGCCCGGACCGAATGGGCTGCCGGCAGCAAAAGCTGCGTCTGTGGCGTTCAAGATCGAAGACACCGACGGATCTACTGCGAAGAACTTGGCGAAGCCGCCGCCAAGAATCCGGTTGTAACCAGCGCCATAACGAATGACGTGGTTCCCAATCGTGTAGCTACCGTCGTACTTCGATTGCTTATCGCTCTGGAAGGTGTTCTGCGGGGCCAAAATGTTGGTGCCCGAGCAGAAGGCTTCGCCGCCGGCCAGGCAAGTCACGTCAGCCGAAGATGGCGTGATGTTGATGGCGATTCCCGGCGCCGGATTGAAGATCCCCGGTGCCGAAACGATTCCGTTGCGGAATTTCAAATAGCCGAAGCGAATGCTGTGGGTAAATTTCCCCGACGTAAAGTCTGTGCCGAGCGCGTAGTCCGGAGTGTGGTCCACGTTCTCGAACGGCTGATAAACACCAGGGTTGAACCCGCGGACGCTCAAGTTCTGGTCATAGCTGAACTTCGCGAAAAACGTCCAGCCCGTCTTGATGTTCAAATCGACGCGGCCCATGTACTCGCGTTGTGCGAACGGCGCGCCGAAGCTGCCGGACAGGGCCGAGAAATCGCCGTTGAGTTGCACGGGATTCTGCAACGACTGGTCGGTCCTCTCCACGTCGCCGAAGAAGAACAGCCGGTTCTTGATGATCGGGCCACCCAGGTCGCCGCCGAACTGCTTGCGGCCGAAGGCCAGATCTTCAGGAGCGATGCGGGCCGAAATTTGATCGCTGCGGCCGTAGTAGTAAGCGCCGCCGTGAAGTGAGTTGGTACCGGACTTGGTAACAACGTTCACCGTTCCGGAAGAAGTCAGCTCGGTCGAAAGGTCCAACCCCGAACTCGCCACTTGAAACTCTTGAATCGAGCTCTGCGCGATGTTCTGGGTGGTAGTGCCTACCGTCTCGTCGCTGATGTCCAAGCCATCCACTTCGATTCGTGCCGTCCGGCCGAATCGTCCGCCGAACGATAGCGAAGAATAGCCGTTTTTGGTCGGATCGAAGGTCGAGCCGTCTTGAATCTGCACGCCGGGCTCGAGGGACGCCAGGTCAAGGAAGTTGCGGCCGTTTACCGGCAGCTCATCGATGTCCTGCGCCGTGAGCACGTCTTGTACGGTGGCCTGCTCTTCATTGACGTGCGTGGTCTCGGCGGTCACTTCCACCACGGTGGTTGAAGCGCCTAGCTCGAGCTTGATGTTGGTAGATGCGATTTGGCCGATCTGCACCGTGGCCGACACCTGCGTCGTCTTGAAGTTCGCAGACTGTACTTTGATTAAGTAATTTCCAGGCACGACGTTTCCGGAGTTGTACACGCCCGAAGAATTCGTGCTGAGGTCGAAACTGAGACCTGTGTCTTTGTTCGTGATCGTTACTCTCGCGCCCGGTACCGCGGCACCCTGCGGGTCAGTCACGACCCCGGTGATGCTGCCGGTTCCAGCAGTGCCCTGCGCGAAGGCGGGCTGGTGGCCCACAAACAACATGGCCAACAGCGCAAACACGACGACGGCTAGTCGCCTAAAGTTCATCGAACTCCTCCTGAAATTTTCATATCCCATTGAGTTTCTGAGAGACCCCGAAGTGCACCCACACACTGTCCGGTGCCGAACAAAGTGCACGTTCGAGCCCACAAGGATTGAGTGATATAAATGCAGTCAGCTCAATGACTTAGGAAGATTCAGTGATGCCGATAGCCCAGCGTGTATCGTTTTTCATATATGACTTTCAAGATGAATAACGCGATTGCGGGAGAACCCAGTAGGGGAGGAAGCTTTAGCCCTATCGCCTTTCGGCCTACGGCAACGGGCCGACGATTGAGCCCAGAAATATAATGTAGCCGTGTTCCCAATTGCGCAGCACGCGGCACCGAGAAGGAGGTCTCGTAGCGGCGGGCTTCAACCCGGCATCCTCTGCGCCATCTCGAAGCACTTCCCCCGCCGCAGATTCAACCGCGCCACTCTTCAAACCTCCAACGTCCAACATCCAGGCCTCCAGTACCATTGAATAAATATTACCTTCGAGGTATCCAGGACACGGGTAGTTCGCACAGTCCCTAAGCGCGGGGCTGGCTCTCCGGGGGCTGCCGTAAGTCTGCGCCGAACAACCGAATACGCCGGAAGACTGATCATTCAGCCTGCTTGTATAAAGGAGCATCACGCAAGCTCGCCCGCCAGTATTCTGGAGGGTGCCTGGCCCAGACGCCAGCTACGTAGGCTTTGCCGTCCTCACGGAGGCTTCGGCAACATCTCGAACTCAAAAAATACGCCTCCAGAAGAGGCAAAAGCGCTGCGGGCTACCCCAAAAGTGTTGCGATTAAAAACAGACCCGATCGTTTGTTTTGTGCAGCTTACGAGGAATTTTAATCGTACCATGTTGCGATTAAAAATTTTGCCGAGCGAATCAAAATCGAAAGCCCTAATTTGATTTCGCTTGAATCTTGGTAGAGGGAACTTCGCATTGATCGCGGCGGAGCCGCGGTGCCACTGTGGCAGCCCCCGAATTTATTCGGGGGAGGAGCGCTTCAGCGCTCCGAAAGAGCCTCGCCTAACATCATGCGCTTTAGCGTTGGGCATTCTTAGGCACTTGGCGGGTCGCGGTAATCGCTTCGGAAGCCGTCTCGAAATCTAAGACTGATTTTGACCGTTCCGGAGCGCGACGTTACGACTATCGCCTGAACCGTCCCGGAGATGGAATTTTCGTGTGTTTCCCTTTTCGCTTGACTATTGGCCGCCGCTTCGGTACTATGTCCGCTCGTCTGTACTCCTTCCTGCAGGCCAGGAAGTATCCAGCTCTTTGACAATCGAAGTGAGACATGCCAGAACCCGTTTGGTTTGCCCTGCGTTCGCGTAAGCGCATGCGGGGATAATTATTGAGTGAAAACCGAGCGATTTAATAAGTTCGTTCTTACGAGTCAAAATTCCGCCAGTGGAGCAATCCACCGGCGATATCGAGATTCGCAAGACACCAGTTTCAAATGAGAGTTTGATCCTGGCTCAGAGCGAACGCTGGCGGCGTGCTTAACACATGCAAGTCGAACGCGCAGTTTTCTGTAGCAATACAGGAAGCGGGCGCGTGGCGAACGGGTGCGTAACACGTGGGCAACTTACCCTCAAGTGGGGAATAACCCAGCGAAAGTTGGGCTAATACCGCATAACATTCCGATGGCTGCTGCTGTTGGAATCAAAGGTCGCAAGACCGCTGGAGGTGGGGCCCGCGCCCGATTAGCTTGTTGGTGAGGTAACGGCTCACCAAGGCTATGATCGGTAGCCGGTCTGAGAGGATGGCCGGCCACACTGGAACTGAGACACGGTCCAGACTCCTACGGGAGGCAGCAGTGGGGAATCTTGCGCAATGGGCGAAAGCCTGACGCAGCAACGCCGCGTGGGGGATGAAGCTTTTCGGAGTGTAAACCCCTTTCGACCCGGATGAATCCCCGCAAGGGATTGACAGTACGGGTATAAGAAGCCCCGGCTAACTACGTGCCAGCAGCCGCGGTAAAACGTAGGGGGCCAGCGTTGCTCGGAATTACTGGGCGTAAAGGGTCTGTAGGCGGTGCGGCAAGTCGGAAGTGAAATCTCAGGGCTTAACCCTGAGGCTGCTCCCGAAACTGCTGTGCTCGAGTGCGAGAGAGGCGAGTGGAATTGCAGGTGTAGCGGTGAAATGCGTAGATATCTGCAGGAACATCCGAGGCGAAAGCGGCTCGCTGGATCGCAACTGACGCTGAGAGACGAAAGCTAGGGGAGCAAACAGGATTAGATACCCTGGTAGTCCTAGCCCTAAACGATCATGACTGGGCGTGGGCCCTGTACGGGGCTCGTGCCGGAGCTAACGCGTTAAGTCATGCGCCTGGGGAGTACGGTCGCAAGGCTGAAACTCAAAGGAATTGACGGGGGCCCGCACAAGCGGTGGAACATGTGGTTCAATTCGACGCAACGCGAAGAACCTTACCTGGGCTTGAACCGCACAGGACCAGCTTGAGAAATCAGGCCTTCCCGCAAGGGACCTGTGTAGAGGTGCTGCATGGCTGTCGTCAGCTCGTGCCGTGAGGTGTTGGGTTAAGTCCCGCAACGAGCGCAACCCTTACTCGTAGTTGCCACCCGCAAGGGGGAACTCTACGAGGACTGCTCCGGATAACGGAGAGGAAGGTGGGGATGAGGTCAAGTCAGCATGGCCTTTATGTCCAGGGCTACACACGTGTTACAATGCGCGCCACAAAGCGTCGCGAACCCGCGAGGGGGAGCTAATCGCAAAAAAGCGCGCTCAGTTCGGATTGCAGTCTGCAACTCGACTGCATGAAGCTGGAATCGCTAGTAATGGCGCATCAGATCGGCGCCGTGAATACGTTCCCGGGCCTTGTACACACCGCCCGTCACATCACGAAAGTGGGTTGTACTAGAAGTCGTCAAGCCAACCGCAAGGAGGCAGACGCCCAAGGTATGACTCATGATTGGGGTGAAGTCGTAACAAGGTAGCCGTAGGAGAACCTGCGGCTGGATCACCTCCTTTCTAAAAGAAAAGGCAGTTCGGCCTGCTTAACTCGCAGGCGTCGGCTGTCCATCTGGCTCTCACGGGCCAGAGTCGTTCCGGTTTAACCTTCAGCGCGCAAGCGCCAAAGGTCACTCACCACGGGTTCTGGCAGGTCTCACTCGATACGCCAAGCACAAGTCGCGCTTGGCCGTCACAGAGCAATCAAACGCAGAAAAGGCCCGCCAGCATTTTGGCGGGCCTTTTTCTTTTCCTACGATATCACTCGTGTTCTCTGCCCGCACTTTTTCTCACGTCACGCGTGCAATCGCAGTTTCCAAAATGTAGCTCACCACTTCAGGGGTGAGGCCTTTGTGTTTTGCCCATGTAATGCCGAGTCCCGCCGATTCAAATCAATCCATTCATCGCAATCGACGAACGACGCTACTGCGGGCAGGCGGCGCCGCCGTCGATCCAGATTTTCAATTGCGCCACCGTCTCGGCGCGAGTCAGCGGCGGCAGCGTCCGTCCATCGCCGGGATACCATCCCCATCCGACTAGTTCATCATTTGCTATGTGATCCATCAACGCTTCAAGCGACCGTCCGCCATTCTGTTTCGGATCCTTTATCTGCCTGCAAAGTTCCCCAGCCGGACGCCCCACAAATACCATCTTCATTTTCGCCGGCGGCAGCGACCATTTCGGATTTCCTGGCGGCATATGCGCCCCAGGCAAATTCGCCGCCTGATGGCAAGTATCGCAACGCATGCCATAGAGCCCATGCCCATCCGGCCCGCGCTTCACATTCTGAATGTGCACGTGGCTATCGTCGCCCTGCAACGGCGCATCCCCCGCGGGATGGCAATTCTGGCAGCGCGGCGAGGTCAGCACTCGATAGACTTGCAGGAATGCGGCGCGCGACGCTTCGGCGTCGGGCTTGGCGTCCGGCTTGGCGGCTGACGCGACCCCAGCCCGCACCCGCACCGAAGCTGCGAGCGCAATCACCACGGCCACCGCAAACACGCTCGCCACAATCCAACGGCGAATCAATCGCCCGCGATTCTTCCTCCCAGCGCTCGCAAAATCATTCGTCATCGCTCTCATGACTTTGCCCCCGAATCACCCACCAAATCGCTCGCCCGAATCGGCAATCTCCTCACCCGTTTCCCGCAAGCCGCAAAAATCGCATTCGCCAAAGCCGGCGCCACCGGCGGCACTCCCGGCTCGCCCACGCCCGTCGGACTCGCCGTACTCTTCACGATGTGCACTTCAATCACCGGCGACTCAAAAATCCGCAGCATCGGATAATCGTAAAAATTCGATTGCTCCACGCGCCCATCCTTCAAAGTAATCTCCGATTTCAACGCCGCGGTCAGCCCAAAAATAATCCCGCCTTCCATCTGCGCCACCACCGTATCGGGATTGATCACCAATCCGCAATCCACCGCGCAGACCACGCGATGCACGCGCACCGAGCCATCTTTTCCAACCGAAGCTTCCACCACCTGCGCCACATAGCTATCAAACGAAAAGTGTGTCGCAATCCCGCGCCCCACTCCCGCCGGCAATTTTCCGCCCCAATTGGCCTTCTGCGCCGCGAGTTCCAGCACCGCCAACTCCCGCGGCTGCGCAGACAGCAGCGTCTTCCTCAATTCGTAAGGATCTTTCCCGCCCGCATGCGCCACTTCATCGAAAAACGCCTCCACCGCAAATCCCGTGTGCGAGTGCCCCACCGAGCGCCACCATTGCACCGGCACTCCAATCTTCGCCGTATGCAAATCCACCTGCAGATTCGGGATGCCGTAAAGAATGTCCGCCGCGCCTTCCACCGATGCCGCGTCAATGCCATCCTTGATTCCAAATGATGCGAATCCGGTCCCCTCGAAGATTGATTGCCCCACGATCGTGTGCGTCCAAGCGACAGGATTTCCGCTGGCATCGATTCCCGCCACAAAGCGGTCATGCCACATCGGCCGGTACCAACCACCCTTCAAATCATCCTCGCGCGTCCAAACCGTTTTCACCGGCGCCTTGGCCACTTTTGCAACTTCCACTGCCTCCACCACGAAATCCGAAGCCGGATTCGCCCGCCGCCCAAATCCTCCGCCAAGCAACGTCGTGTGAATCTGCACTTTGTTGAAAGGCAATCCCGCGGTTTTCGCCGCGGCCGCGCAATCTCCGGTCTGAAATTGCGTCCCCGTCCAGATTTCGCACCTATCCGCCCGCAAATCCACCACGCAATTAAGCGGCTCCATCATGCAGTGCGCCAGATAAGGCACGTCGTATTCCGCGGTAATCGTTTTCGCCGCGCCACCGAGCGCCGCAACTGGATCGCCCACTTTCCGCGCGATCAATCCGGGCTTCATGGCGGTCTCTGCGAAATCGCGGAACATCTGTTCGCTCGTAAGATCCGCGTTCGGTCCCAAGTCCCAATCCACTTTGAGTTTGTCGCGCCCCAATTTCGCCGGCCAAAATCCCTCGGCAATCACTGCCACTCCCGAAGGAATCTGCTCCACCGCCTTCACTCCCGGAATTTTCAGCGCCTCGCTGGCATCCACCTTCACTACTTTTCCACCGAATACCGGTGGCCGCGCCACCACCGCAGTCAACATCCCGGGCAAATGCACATCGAGCCCAAATTCCGCGGTCCCATTCACTTTGGAAGGAGTGTCCAAGCGCAGCGTGGGCTTTCCAATCAACGTGAAATCTTTCGCCACCTTCAGCGTCACGTCCGCAGGCGGCGTCAATTTCGAAGCCGCCTCCGCCAGCGATCCATAACTCGCCCGACGGTGCGAAGCATCATGAAACACCACGCCCTTTTCGACAGTACATTCACTCACCCCGACATTCCAGCGCTGCGCCGCAGCCTGCACCAGCATCGTCCGCGCCAGCGCCCCCATCTTCCGGTAGCGCACCCACTCCGAAGGCGAAGTGGTGCTCCCGCCAGTCATTTGAATTCCAAACACAGGATGGTTGTAAACCGCATCCACCGGAGCAGATTCCACACGCACGCGCGCCCAATCCGCTTCCAATTCTTCGTTCAGAAGCATCGGCAGCGAAGTGTAAATTCCCTGGCCCATCTCCGAGTGCGCCGAAATCACCGTGACGATCTCGTCCGACCCGATGTGCACAAACGCATTTACCGCATATTCGTTTTTCTCAGCAGCAGCGAGCGCCTTCCCGGCTTTTGCGAGCATCGGCACATACAAACTCACCAGCAATCCGCCGCCAACCGCCGCTCCGGTCTGCAGAAATGCTCTGCGCCCAACGATCACCGCATTTTTTCGCTCCGCGGGCTTGCTTCTGTCAGCAGCGTTCGAGCGTCCGCCGGTTTTCGTTTTCCCCAAGATCAGCGGCGCGCTCATTTCGGCCTCCGCTCACCGGCGATCTCCGCCGCCCGATGAATCGCCTTGCGAATCCGCGGATAAGTTCCGCAGCGGCAAATATTCCCGCCCATGGCTTCGTCAATATCTGTATCGGTAGGTTTCAAATTTTCCGCCAGCAGCACCGCCGCACTCATAATCTGTCCCGACTGGCAATAGCCGCACTGCGGCACATCGAGTTCAATCCAAGCCCGCTGCAATGGATGGGTAAGATTTTCCGAAAGCCCTTCGATGGTCGTCACGCGCTTGCCGTCCACGCGCGAAACCGGCGCCACGCAAGATCGAATCGCCTTGCCCTCCAGATGCACGGTACAAGCCCCGCAAAGCGCCATCCCGCACCCGAATTTCGTCCCAGTCATCCCCAGCGAATCGCGCAACACCCACAGCAGCGGCGTAGAAGGATCCACGTCCACCTCGACGCGCTTCCCATTCACAAAAAAGCTAGTCATATTCCCTCTCCCCCACGACGCAGATCGAACCGCATCCAGCCGTCATCCGGTTCGATAGAATAATTCATCGGCGGGATTCCGGCGAATCGTATAAATGAATCCAGCAAATACGAATTGAGCCGGCTGGTATCGGGGATCGAGTTCTTGCGTTCTTTCGCCTCCTTTCGATTGGGCCCCGCCAGGAAGCTCGTCATCGCATCCGCAAAACATCCCTCAAGCAATGAAACGGGAAAATGAATCCGGCGCGCCCTCCCGTCCATCTAACTTGGCTATGACCATGAAAAAAGTGAAACTCGGATCACAAGGCGCGATCGTCTCCCGCGAGGGCCTCGGCTGCATGGGCATGAGCGAATTTTACGGCGATCGCAACGACGCGGAATCCTCTGCGACCATTCTCCGCGCGCTCGAGCTGGGCATCAATTTTCTCGATAGTGCGGACGCTTACGGCATCGGCGATAATGAGGAGCTTGTCGGGAACACGATTCGCGGACGCCGCGATGAAGTCTTTCTGGCCACGAAATTTACCTTCCTGCGAAAGAAGGACGATCCATCTTTCTTCGGCATCAGCGGCAAGCCGGAGCACGTGAAATCGGCCTGCGAAGCTTCACTCAAGCGCCTCGGCATCGATCACATCGATCTTTATTACCAGCATCGCGTGGACCCCAACACGCCGATCGAAGACACCGTGGGCGCGATGGCTGATCTGGTGAAAGCGGGGAAAGTGAAATATCTCGGTCTTTCGGAAGCATCGCCGGCCACTATTCGCCGGGCACACAAAGTGCATCCGATTACCGCGCTGCAAACGGAATATTCGCTGTGGGTGCGCGACCCGGAAGCTGAAATCATTCCGACGGTCCGCGAGCTGGGCATCGGCTTCGTCCCTTACAGCCCGCTGGGCCGCGGATTTCTCACCGGCACGATCACCAAGAGAAGCGATCTCAACCAATCGGATACGCGTTTCAATCGCTATCCGCGTTTTGAAGGGGAAAATTTCGAAAAAAATAAAGTGCTGGTCGAGCGCGTGAAAGCTTTCGCCGATCGCAAAGGCATCACGCCCGGCCAACTCGCACTCGCGTGGGTGATGGCGAAGGGCGAAGACATGATTCCGATTCCGGGAACAAAGCGCAGAAAATATCTGGAAGAAAACGCCGCGGCCGCCGACATACACCTGACTCCGGCCGAAGTGAAAGAACTGGAAGCTGCGGTTCCGGCGAGCGCAGTAGCCGGCGAACGGTACAGCGCCGCAAACTTGAGGACTATCGACCGGTAATGTAGCTTGCCTCTTCAGTGGCGAGGCTTTTCGGTTTAGCTTTGTATTTCAATGCAGCTTCAGCGTCAGTCCGGAGCATCGGGTTGGTGAGTGGTCGCGCCGCCCTAGATTTTGGGATGTGGGTTGCGCGGCGGTCGTAAGAGCCGGCAGGGACGCCAGCGCTACAATAGCGATTTCCAATTCGGCCTGCGCCTGCGATACACTCCGCGCTGAAATATTCCGCGAGGCCGCGCGTATTAGACGGCGGCACGAAATCCCTGACGATTCGGAAGGAGCACGATCATGACTACGCCTCCGGGCGCGATTGACAGCAGCGCACCTCAGCCTGCCCGCATTAGTGCGGTTGGCCGCCTTAGTGGCGTACTTTTTAGCCCGAAGGCTACCTTCGAAGATATCGCTGCGAAGCCAGGCTTCATGCTGCCGCTCGCTATCATCGTGGTCTTGACGCTGGCGATCGTGACAGTGTTTGGCCAGCGCGTGGGCTGGCGCGTATTTATGGAGCAGCAGTTTGCCAAGAGCCCACAGACCGCGAATCTTTCCGCCGATGAGAAAGAACAGCGCATGGGTACGGCGGTGAAAATTGCGCCAATTATCGCCTATGTGCAGGCGGTGATCGGTGCGCCCATCGCTGCGCTGATCATTGGTGCGGTGCTGATGGGAGTGTTCAATCTAATTGCGGGGGCGCGAGTCACTTTCGCGCAAGCAGTGAGCATCGTTTCGTATTCATGGGTGCCGGGAATTATTGCCGGAGTGATCGGACTGATTTTATTATTCGTCAAATCGCCAGACACGATTGACCTCGAGCATCTGGTGGCCTCTGACGTGGGGTCGTTCCTTTCCGGGGATTCGCCGAAATGGCTGATGTCGCTGTGCACTTCGCTCAACGTTTTCACTTTCTGGACGATTGCGCTGATGGGCGTTGGATTCTCCGCGGCCAGCCCGAAGAAAGTATCGATCGGCAAGGGGATCACGATTGTCGCGGTCTGCTGGGCGCTTTTCGTTCTGGCCAAAGTTGGTTGGGTCGGCGCATTCTCCTGATCGGATCGCGCTCCTGATACAATTTGCCGGATGGGATTTCGCTTTGAAGTTTTGAAGACTGATCCGACTGGGGCGCGGCTTGGCCGCTTGACCACGCCTCATGGCGTGATTCACACGCCGGCTTTCATGCCGGTTGGCACGGCGGCGACGGTGAAGGGGCTTACGCAGGAGGCGCTGGAAGAGCTGGGCGCCGAAATCATTCTCGCCAACACCTATCATTTATATCTTCGGCCTGGGCACGAGCTGATCCGCCAGCTTGGCGGACTCCATGCATTTATGTCGTGGCCGCATCCGATCCTCACGGATTCCGGCGGCTTTCAAGTTTTCAGCCTTTCCGATCTGCGCAAAGTCACCGACGAAGGTGTGCGCTTTCGTTCGCATCTGGATGGCTCGGAGCATTTTCTTTCGCCGGAGCTTGCGCTGGACATTCAGATGGCGCTGGGCTCGGACATTATTATGGTGCTGGATGAATGTATCGAAGCGCCGGCGGATCGCGCGCGGGCTGCCGAAGCTTCCTTGCGCACGCTTGGTTGGGCGCGTCGCTCGCGCGAGCATTTCGCATCGCAGGGCGATGCAGCGCGGCAAATGCTCTTTGGCATCGTACAAGGCGGCACGCACGCGGATCTGCGGCGCGAAAATGCCGACGCGCTTTTGCAGCTCGATTTTCCCGGTTACGCGATTGGCGGGCTGGCGGTCGGCGAGCCGCACAGCGTTACTTGCGAAATGGCCGGCGAAGTTGCCGCGAAATTGCCGCAGGATCGGCCGCGTTATCTGATGGGCGTGGGCAAACCTGAGCAGATTCCGGATTACGTGGGGCTTGGCGTGGACATGATGGATTGCGTGTTGCCGACACGCAGTGCGCGTCACGGTTGCCTGTTCACTTCGCAGGGGCGCGTGCTGATCAAGAATGCGCAATATGCCAAAGATTCGCGGCCGCTCGATGAGTCGTGCACGTGCGCCGTTTGCCGGCGCTATTCGCGGGCTTACCTGCGGCATCTCTATCTTGCGAACGAACTGCTGGCGTCGATCTTGAACTCCCACCACAATGTCCACTTTTACCTTGACACCATGCGCAAAATTCGGGAGGCTATCGAGTTTGGGAATCTCGCTGGATTCCGCGCTGACCTCCAGGCACGCCTCGAGCACAGGCATTCCGAGATGGGCGTATAGAGGCGGTAAAGGTTTCGTAGGGCCCGGTCTTCAGCCGGGCCTTTTTTGGGCAATGCGTGGCGGCGAATTGGCGTAACGAAGCGGCGAAATTAGGACAACGGAATTCAAATGACGCAAGAACCCTCGATAGCGCTTGCTCTCTTCGCGCAAGGCCAGGCGAACGGCCTGATGACTTTCGTGCCGCTCGTACTGATTATGCTGATTTTCTATTTCCTGCTGATTCTTCCCGCGCAGCGCCGCCAGAAGAAAACCACGCAGATGTTGCAGATGCTCAAGAACGGCGACAAGGTGATCACCAACGGCGGCATTTACGGCACGATCGTAGGCCTGGAAGACGACGCGGTTCAGCTTCGCATCGCCGATCAGGTGAAGATCAAGCTCTCGCGCAGCGCCATCGTCGGACTGCAACAGGAAACGCCAAAGGAGAGTTAAGCTCCGCGCATGAATTCCCAGCTCAAGTGGAAATTCATTTTCATCGCTCTTGTGATTCTCGCCTGCATCTATGGCCTGGTCGGCTTGCCTGATTTCCCGACTTCCGCGGCCGCAGTTAAAAGTAACTTCGCGGATCGCATCAAGCTCGGTCTGGATTTGAAGGGCGGCAGCCATCTCGTCTTGCAAGTTCAAATTGATGAGGCCATCGGCTTTCGCTGCGATCAAGCTGTCGATCAGCTTTCGAAGCAAGTGCGCGACAAAAACATCGTAGTCGGTGAAATCCGCCGCGTGGACAATCAGCACATTCTAGCCCGCGACGTCGCGCCCGCATCGGTCAACGCCTTCAAAGATCTCATCAATAATCAGTTTCAAGAGTGGAGTCTCGCGCCGGCAGCGGGCGAAGCGTCTGGCTATTTGCTTACGATGAGGCCTTCGGTGGTGTCGGACCTGCGCAAGAGCGTCATGGACCAGTCGCTGGAAACCATCGAGCGCCGCATTAACGCGCTCGGACTTACCGAGCCAACTATCGCTTTCACCGGCCGCTCGGATGACGAAATCCTCGTGCAGCTTCCCGGCGAAGGTGATCCCACGCGCGCCAAAGCCGTCATTCAAGCCGGCGGCCAACTTGAACTTCGCGGCGTGGACGACGATCAGACATATCCGTCCGAAGCAGCGGCGCTCGCGGCGCACGGCGGAGTGCTTCCTCCTGGCACGGAATTGCTTCCCGGCAAATCGGATTCGCCGAACGGCCAGCCGGGCGCTCAAGTCTGGTACCTGGTCGATCGCCTGCCGATCGTCACCGGGCAGGATTTGCGTAATGCGAGTCCTACTCCGAGCACGGAATATCCCGGCCAGTATCAAGTGAATTTCTCGATTTCGACCGCGGCTGCATCACGATTCGGCCCTTTCACCGAATCGCACATCGGCAAGCGCATGGCCATCGTTCTCGATCATCAAGTGCAATCCGCGCCGGTGATCAAAGGCCGCATCGAAGATTCTGGGTTGATCGAAGGAAATTTCTCGCAGGACTCGGCGAAAGATTTGTCACTGGTTCTGCGCGCGGGCGCGCTTCCGGCGTCCATTAAATATGAGGAAGAGCGGACCGTCGGCCCGTCTCTCGGCGCCGATTCGATTCGCGAAGGTGTGCGCGCGTCGATTGGCAGCATGGTCGTGGTGATGATTTTCCTGGTCATCTATTACCGCGAGAGCGGCTTCAACGCCATTGTCGCACTGTGCCTGAACCTGTTAATCCTGATCGCTTTCATGGCCTACTCCGGCGCGGTGCTCACGCTGCCAGGCATTGCCGGTGTCGTCTTAACTATAGGTATGGGTGTGGATTCAAACGTACTAGTCTTCGAGCGCATCCGTGAAGAATTACGCAGCGGCAAAGCCAATGCGTCGGCCGTCTCGGTGGGATTCGATCGAGCTTTCCTGACCATCATTGACACGCACATCACCACGCTGGTTTCCGCCGCGTTTCTGTTCCTTTTTGGAACCGGCCCGGTCAAGGGATTCGCGGTTACTTTGGTCATCGGTCTCCTTGCCAACCTGTTTACATCGATCTACGTATCGCGAGCGATTTTCGACTGGCATTTGTCGCGCATGAACCAGCAAGCAGAACTGAGCATTTAGCGCACTGCGGGCCTCGCAAGCTGCTGAGGTCTGGGCACTTAATTCGCTGGACGCGGTCGGGCTTGGGCGCTGCCACCCGGAACCTTTCGGGGCTCGATGGTGTCTAACTGAGCGGGACTGGATTGGATTAATGGAATTCTTTCGTGGCGTGAACATCGACTGGATGGGGAAGGCGAAGTATTTCGTCGCCTTGTCGCTTACCCTTCTGGCCATCGGTGCGATTTCAATTATCCACCAGGGCGGCCTGCGCTACGGAATCGACTTCCGCGGCGGCACATTGGTCTATGTGCGCTTCGCCAGCGCGCCGCCGATCGATCAGCTGCGCAAGAATCTTGCAGCGGCTGGATTATCGAACAGCACCCTGCAACAAATCAGTGGCGAGATCGGCAGCGCGAGCTCGAGCCATGACGTAGTCATCGGCCTTGAAAGCCACGGGCAGGGCGACGCCGAATCGCTCGACGCGGGCAAGACAGCCATCATCGGCGTGCTGCAAAAAATGTACGGCCAGCAGGACACCAAGCCAGACTTCAATTCGCAAACGCCGGCCGCTCTGGCAAGTTTCCTCACTCAGAAGGATCCACTCAATCTCGGCGCCGCCGGGGCCGGCGATCGCTATACGAAACTTGCGCAAGCTCTGGCCGACTCGCGCGATAAAGATCACGGGGGCATCGTCACCAATCTCGACGACCTCAAAAATGTTCCCGGCGCGAATCCCGCCACGATTACCGATCTGAAAGATTCGTTCTCGCTCGGCAATTTCGCCATCCGCAATGTCGAGATCGTCGGCCCCAAAGTCGGCGCGCAACTGCGGCGCCAGGCGATCTTCGCAACCCTCTATGCGTTGGCGGGCATGTTGATATATATTGCCTTCCGATTCGAGTGGGTTTTCGGCGCGGCCGCGGTGATCGCCGTGTTTCACGACGTGCTGATCACGCTCGGCTTGTTCTCTCTGTTTCATTACGAAATTTCGCTGACGGTGATTGCGGCTTTGTTGACCCTGGTCGGATATTCGATGAACGACACGATCGTAATCTTCGATCGCGTGCGCGAGAACACGCGCCTGATGCGCCGCGAGGCTCTCGTAGATATTGTGAATCGCTCCATCAATCAAACACTTTCGCGCACCATCCTGACGAGCGGCCTCACTTTCCTCACCGTTCTCGTCCTGTATTTGATGGGCGGCGAAGTTCTCCGCAGCTTCTCTTTTGCTATGGTGGTGGGAGTTGTGATAGGAACATACTCCAGTTTCGGCATTGCAGCCCCCATCGTCGTGGTGTGGAGCAAGTTTAGAGGTCAGAAGGCCGTCGTTCGCGCTGGATCCGCAGCCTAGGCGAACGGCGGTTGCATGGGAGGTCCTAGCCATGTTTGACGATTTAGTCGAGTCAAGCGTCGTAAGGAAAAAGACGAACAAGTCCTGGTCGGTAGTTCTATCCGCGATCGTCCAGGGCGCCATCGTCGTCGTCTTCGTCTTGATTCCGCTTATCTACACCGAAGCGCTGCCGAAACAGTTGCTCACCACCTTTCTAGTGGCGCCCGCGCCGCCGCCGCCACCGCCTCCACCTGCTGCGGCCGCGCCGCGCATCGTGAAGCCGGTAGCGCGCCTGATTCAAGCGGGCAAGATGATGGCGCCCACGGTGATTCCGAAAAAAGTTGAAATGATCAAGGAAGAAGAAATGCCGCCAGACGTCGGAGCAGTCGGCGTCGTAGGCGGAGTGCCTGGCGGAATCGCCGGCGGCTCCGCGGGCGGCGTACTGGGTGGAATTATCGGCGGCACCGGTGGCGGGATGCCTCCTCCACCGAAACCGACGCAACAGCGCGTGCGCATCGGCGGCAACGTACAGGCGGCCAAGATGGTTCGCCAGATTCAGCCGATGTATCCGCAGATTGCCAAGACGGCGCACGTCCAGGGCACGGTGATCCTGCATGCGATCATTGCCAAGGACGGCTCCGTACAGGAGCTCCAATACGTCTCCGGTCCCGCTCTACTGATGCGCTCGGCAATGGATGCCGTTCGTCAGTGGAAATATCAGCCGACGCTGCTGAACGGCGAGCCGGTGGAAGTGGATACAACGATTTCCGTGGTCTTTACTCTCAGCGGTTAGGACCGGCGGTACGGCTCCGGCTTGCCGGGGTCCGTGACAGGGGCAAGCAGAGCATGGCAGGGCATGGGAAGCCGGCAGAACCTAGCTGGCGAAATCTGACTCCGAACGAAATCGAGGAGGGGTAAATCTTATGTTCGTGAATAGTCTATGGGCCAGCTTTTTGATGTTGCAAGGCGCCAACAGCGACGTCGGCTGGGATCTCGTCACCATGTGGCACAACATGGGCATCCCGGCAAAGAGCGTCGTGATTCTGCTCTTCGTCATGTCCGCCTGGTCGGTCGGTATCATGATTGACCGCGCGCTCATGTTCAGTGCGGCCCGCAAGCAGTCGCGCGTGTTCGTGCAGCAAGTCGCGGGCGCGCTCAAGGATAACAAGCTCGATGAAGCGATCTCGATTGCCGAGCGCAACAAGAAGAGCCACATCGCCAAGGTCGTGGCCACTGGGCTCTCCGAGTTCCAGGCGGCTTCCGCGCAGGTGAGCGATGAGGAAGTGATCGAAGCGGCTCGACGCGGTCTCGAGCGCTCCGTCGCCATCGTCCACGCCGAAATGAAGCGCGGCCTTTCCGGCCTCGCCACCATCGGTTCGACGGCTCCTTTCGTCGGCCTCTTCGGCACCGTGGTCGGCATCATTAACGCTTTCAAGGGCATCGCCAACAGCAAAGCGACTGGTCTATCAGCCGTCGCCGGCGGTATTTCCGAAGCCCTGGTCACCACCGCTCTCGGCTTGCTCGTGGCGGTGCCCGCGGTGTGGACCTTCAATTATTTCACCAATAAAGTGGAAGCCTTCGACGTCGAGATGGACAACTCCTCGATGGAGTTGATCAACTACTTCATCACGCGCCGGGGCGGAAAGAAGTAAGCCATGGGTTACAAGCCCAAAGCTCCGCCAGTAATGTCCACGCCGAACGTGATTCCTATGGCGGACATCATGCTGGTTTTGTTGATCATCTTCATGGTGGTCACGCCCATGTTGCAGCACGGGTTTTCGGTGGAAATGGCCAAGGTGGAGAATCCGGAAGAGATGCAGGCGGCAGACCGGGACGACGCGATATTGATCGCGGTCACTCGCGACGGCCGCTACTTCCTGGGCACCACCCAGGTGAGCCTCGATGACATCACGGGCAAAGTGAAGGACCTGCTCTCCAATCGCCTGGACAAGACTGTTTTCGTCAAGAGCGATGCCCGCGCGAAATATGGCACCGTGGTGAAAGCCGTGGACGAAGTACGGTCGGCGGGCGTGGATAACCTCGGCCTGCTTACCGAGAAGCTGGAGACAACCCGGAAGGCGCCTCCTCCACCTCCGGGCCAATAGCTTCCGGCCCTTTATTAAGGAGCACGAATATGGGAATGGCAGTTGGTGGAAGTAAAGGCGTCGTCTCCGAGATGAACGTCGTGCCGTTGATTGATATTTTGCTGGTGCTCATCATCATTTTCATGGTGATCTCGCCGACGACACCGCATGGTCTCGACGCCCTCGTCCCGCAGCCGTCGCCTCCCGACGCGAAACAAGACCCGGCGCTGCTGGCCAAGACGATCGTTGTGGTGGTTGGCGCGAATGGCAAGGTCATGATCAATCAGGATGAAACCACCTGGGATCAGCTGGGCCCGCGTCTTGAGGACATTTTTAAGCAGCGCGCGGAGAAGGTGGCCTTCGTGAAGGGCGACGACAATGTGGACTTCGCCGAAGTAGCACGCGCCATTGATATCATGCGCGCCAACGGCATCGACAAGGTCGGCCTCATTACCGCCAAAGTCGAAGCCGGTCAGTAGCTTATCGTTTCCTTTCGTCCTACGACGGTCCACACGCAACGTCCCGGCCTGACCGAAGCAGTCAGGCCGCTCGCCGGAACGGGGGCATCTAGATTCCGGCCGAGAACAACCAAGGAGATACTGGAATGGAGCGCAAGCCTCGCAATCACTTCCTGCTCATCGTGCTTCTTGCGTGCGTGGCCGTGGTGCCAGGCTGTGACAAGCTCAAGGCCCGCGACCTGCTGAACAAGGGCGTGCAAGCCTATAAGGGCGGGCAGTACGATGCCGCCATCGAAGACTTCAAGCAGTCCAAGGCGCTGGACCCCAGCCTGACGAATGCGCGCCTCTACCTGGCCACCGCCTACTCCGCGCAATACATTCCCGGCGCCCCATCCGAGGAAAACGTGCGCATGGGCGAGCAAGCCATCAGCGAGTACAAAGAGGTGCTGGCTACCGACCCCAGTAACCTCTCCGCGATCGATGGCATCGGCGCCATTCTCTACAACATGGGCGGCACGCCGTTCGATGCCAAGAAATTGGAGGAATCCAAGCAATACCACCTCAAGCACATCCAGATTAAGCCGGACGATCCCGAGTCCTACTACTGGATCGGCGTAATCGACTGGTCGCTGGCCTATCGCGCCAATAAAGACATGCGCGCGGACTACAACAATAAGGGCAAGAAACCCGTGAAGGACACCGATCCCATGCCTCCAGCCCTGGCCACCGAGTTTCGAGCGAAGCAAGGCGCGATCGTGGACGAAGGAATTCAGAATCTGCAGAAGGCCATCCAACTAAACCCTGACTATGACGACGCCATGGCCTACCTCAACCTGCTCTACCGCCAAAAGGCCGACATGGAAACCGATCCCAAGACGAGAGACGAAGATATTAAGACTGCCGACGACTTGGTTGAAAAGGTAAAGGCCATCAAACAAAAGAAGATGGAAGCCCCGCAGCCGGGTTCCTAGGGCAAGCGCGCTCGCTCTCGTAGGGGAGGGTCTTCCGGCCCTCCCGGCTTCCGGCCCCGCTCCTTGATCCGGTGTCTTCTTCACCAGCAAGTGAAAGCTTTCATCCAAAACGAAGCCGGCTCGCAAACCGAGCACTACCGCGACGAAAAATTTCTCCGATTCGAGCGAAACGCCCAGGTCTCGCGCCCCTAGCCGCTTCCCTACGGATTCGTCCCATAGACAACGGCGGCAGACGCTTGCAACGTGGCCTGCTTCGTTCTAATGGGCGGCCCTCAGCACACCGGCGAAATCGTGGACTGCGAGCCCGTAGCCCTCACGGAGCAGCTCGAAGATGGACAGGAAGACCAAAATGTCCTCGCCGTAATGCCTGGCGAGGTGGTTCTATCTGGCGAGGCAGTAAAGCAGCAGCTTAGGGATTCCCTCAGTCACGTCTTTGATCACACTCCGGGAAAGAGAATCGTGGTGGGCAACTTTAGAAGCAGCGAAGAGGCGCTAAAATTTCTCGCCGAGCACGATGGCACCAAAAGCGGACACCTCGAAATTCGTGCAAAACCGCACTCTATTCGCGCGGAATTGGGCGAAAAATGGGCAAAGTAGGGCCTTGCTCGGAATCACAAGCAAAATCCCTAGCCCCGTTTCGTAGTTCTCGTCGCCGGGGTTTCGCCGCGACCGGCTGCTATTTCCGGGAGACTTGATTGGCAGTGTCGCCGGACTTTACGCTCGCGCCAGTCGAAGGCGCGCTCGTGGATAAAATCCGTCGCAGGAAGAGCGAAATTATGATCAATCCGGCGCCAACTATGACTAGTGTGTGAGTCTCAGGAAGAGCAGTGAGTGATGTTATGATTGCATGCACGTACTAGAGCACCGCAAGTACCGTACCAAAACCAGGTGTTTGCAAGCGCCTGTATTTCAGACACTTACGGTATCTTGATGCCGGTACTATAGAGGGATTAGGAAACGCGATGGGATTCCGTGGAAGTTCCGTTCCCAATTTTCCCAAATTGAGACGAGTTACGTGCGTACCATGACACCCCGTGCGCCCACCCAACTGCGCCGCGGAAAAGTTAGCGCAGACGCAAATTCATTTTTCGATTGCGCGTTCTGATATTCTGGACATTTATTACTGAGAAGCTACGATAGGCGCAGGAGCAAGTATTGACGACCTTCTCCATCGAGAACTTCGGATGTCGCGCCACGCAAGCCGACGCTGCGGCGATTGAGCAGGCGCTTCGCGGCAAGGGATTCGCACGGGTCCGCGAGCATAGCGAAGCCGCCATCGTGGTGCTGAATACGTGTACGGTCACGGCCGCGGCGGACGCGCAAGCGCGCGACGCCGTTCGCCGCGTGCACGCCTCGAATCCGAACGCCCGCATTCTGGTTTCCGGCTGTTACGCCCAGCGCGCGCCTGAAGACTTGGCGGAACTTGCTGGCGTGCGATGGATCGTTGGGAATTCGCATCTCGCCGAGATCTCCGATGTTCTCAGCAGCGAACTCCATGCGCCGCATCTGGCGAGCGCGGAAACATCCGGCATAATTCAGATCGAGGCGCTGGCGGCCGGTGAGATGTCGCTCGCTCGCGGTCCCGCCAAGATCCTCACTTCCGACATCTTCGCGCAATCCGCCGTGCTGACTGGGCCAGCATCCGCTCACGACGGTGAGCACACACGCCCAACGCTTAAAATCCAGGATGGCTGCAATCACCGCTGCGCCTACTGCGTGATCCCGTTTGTGCGCGGCAATAGCCGCAGTCTGGCGCCCGATCGGGTCGTCGAAGAAGTCCGCTCGTTGATCAACGGCGGGGCTCGCGAAATCGTGCTAAGCGGAATAAATTTAGGCAGTTACGGACTCGATCTCGTGGCGCGAGTATCGCTTGAATCCGTTCTGCGGCGCGTCCTCGCCGAGACGCCGCTCGAGCGATTGCGCCTCAGCTCCATCGAGCCGATGGACGTCACCGAGGACCTTCTGAGATTCATCGCTCTCGAGCCGCGCACCGCTCAGCATCTTCACATGCCGCTACAATCCGCATCGAACCGCATCCTCAGCGCCATGCATCGTTGGTATCGCGCCGAGCATTACGAGCGCCGCATCGACCTAATCCGCGAATTCCTGCCCGATGCCGCCATCGGCGCCGACGTGATCGCAGGTTTCCCCGGTGAAACTAAGGGAGATTTCGCGGACACCGCCGCCTTCATCGAGCGCCTGCCGTTCGCTTACTTGCATGTCTTCTCGTTCTCGCCCCGCCCAGGCACCGCCGCCGCCGCGCTGCCACACCAGGTAGCCCCGGCTGAGATCCGTGCCCGCGCAAGAGATCTTCGCGCCCTGAGCGTCAAGAAAGCTGCCAAGTTCTGCGCAGGCCAATCCCAACGAACGCACCGCGTCTTAACCCTAAACCGCAGCGGGGAAGATTGGACCGAATCCCTAACGGGAAATTATTTGAAGGTAAGAATCCCAGGCCGCCACGCAGCGAATGAATGGCACGAGGTGATTTTGTAGGAGAGGGTCTTTCCACCCTCCCCCGGTTCGGCCGTCGTTATCGGTGAATTCGCAGCCTTTATTCGTACCTCAGCGCATCTAGCGGATCCAACGCAGCCGCGCGACGGGCCGGTATCCAGCAGGCTAGCAACGCTACGGCCGCGAGCAGGATCGTGCTGCCGACAAATGTCACGGGATCGCTGGCGCTCACGCCGACCAGCAGGTTGCCCATTCCGCGCGTCAGCAGCCATGCGGCGGCGAGGCCGAATGCTACGCCGCTGAGAACTAGCCCCAGCCCCTGTTTCACAATCATGCCGAGAATTTCCTTGCGGCCGGCACCGAGCGCCATGCGAATGCCGATCTCCCGCGTACGCTGCGAAGCCGCGAACGACACCACCCCGTAAACTCCTACCATCGCCAAAATCGTTCCCAAAATCCCCATCATGGCGCCCAATTCCGCGCCGCGCCGGAAGATAAAGAATCCGTTCGCGCCGCCGAGCGACTGCTTCATCGTTACGGCGCTAAATATCGGCAGATCGGGGGCCAGCCGGTGGATTTCCTGTTGCAGCGCGGGAATCATCGATTCCGTATCGCCTGAGCTGCGAACCTCCAGCACCCGAATCGAGCTGTAATCCTGCGCCATGGGAACGTAATAGGCGGGCATCGGCGATTCACCGATGAAAATATATTTGCCCTTGCCGGTTTCTCCTACCACCTGGATGAATGGTCCGGCGTCTCCCTTGGTGCTGAAGCGCTTGCCGATCGGATCTTCATTCGGCCATAACTTTTTCGCCATCGTTTCATTCACAATGGCCACGGCCTGTGCCTTCTCGTCATCTGCCCGGGTGAATGCGCGCCCACGAAGAATGGCAGTCTTCATGGTTTCGAAGTAAGTCGGAGTCACCCTGTTGAATACCATTTGCGGCGCCTGGCTACCCGGCGGCAAAGGATGCCCTTCGACGTAAATCGAGCTTCCGTCCATGTAACTTCCCATCGGCACGCTGTAGGCCATGGCCACCGATTCCACGCCGGGCAGGGCGCGGGCGCGCTCTTCCAGTTGGCGATAGAATTCATTCGCGCGCGTCTGGTCGTAACCGATTTCGTGCGGATCCATGGTCACGTTGACCAACCGTTCCGGATCGAATCCCAGCTCCATGCCCTTCACATTCTGGAGGTTGCGCACGAAAAGTCCTGTAACGATGAGCAGCATCAGCGAACCGGCCACTTGCGCGGTCACCAGCACGCTGCGAATTCGCTGCCGCGCCACTCCTCCCGATCCACCCCGCCCGCCGTCGTGCAGCACAGTGCTCACGTCCGCGCGGCTCGCTCGCCACGCCGGCCATATGCCCGCCACGATCCCCGTAAATAGCGCCGCAAACAGCGCGTAGGCAAACACTCGCCCGTCAAAATTGAAATCGAGATTGACCGGAATTCCTGCAACCACGTGAATGGAGTTCAGCGAGCTGATCCACATCCCGAGGACCACGCCGACTGCTCCGCCGATGAGCGACAGCAGCACCGTCTCCGTGAGCGCCTGGCGAATTAATCGCATGCGGCCAGCTCCGAGCGCGGCTCGCACCGCCATCTCCCGCTGCCGGGCCATCGCCCGCGACAGCAGAATATTCGCGACGTTCATGCATGCCAGCAGCATCACCAGCCCCGCCAGTATCAGGAATACTCCGGCGACAACCGGCACAATATTCGTGGGATAAGGCTGCGGCCTTGCATATGTCTCGGGAATCACGCGCACGCTGTATCCCCGGTCCGTTTCTGGATATTGCTCGGCAAGGCGCGCGGCCACCAGACTTACCGAGCTCTGCGCTCGAGAGATGCTCACGCCGGGTTTTAGACGTGCCATCACTCGCAAGTCGTGGGAAGTCCGATCGGTCCAGAACTTCTCATTTCCATCCTGAGCCGCTAGCGTACTAAGTGGCACGTAGCCTTGCATGTCGAATACGAAAGCTGTGCCCAGGAAATCCTTCGGAGTAACCCCGACAATTGTCGCTGGTTTGCCGTCCAGCAGCACCTGCTTGCCCACGATGCCCGCATCGCCGCCGAATCTTCTCTGCCAGTAGGAATAACCGAGAATCACCAGCGGCGCTTCACCCGGCGTTTCTCCCTCGCTGGTGAGGAACAAGCGGCCGGCAGCCGGTTTGATGCCCAGCGCGGAGAAGTAATTATTGCTGACAAAACTGTAAACGAATTGGTCCGCCTGGCCGTCCACGCTGAGCCCGCCCACGCCAATCTGGTACGCGAAGATGTCCGAGAATTCGTTGGTTTGTTTTCGCAGATCCTGCATCGCAGGGTACGACATCTGGAAAAGTAGAGGGGTCTCTTTCGGCGACGAAGCGATCACCACGAGCTGGCTGGGCGCTCGCACTGGCAGCGGCTTGAATAGGAATTGATTAACGATGCTGAAAATCGCGGTGTTGGCACCGATGCCGAGGGCCAGCGTCAGCACTACCATCAAGGTCAATCCAGGGGAATTCCTCAGCACCCGGAAGCCGTAACGCAGATCCTGCCAAATCGAGTTCATCGCGACACCCCGCCGGACCGATTCACATCCTCACAATAGAATACGCACGATGCGGGCCAACGGGTTCAAGGTGCGTATCCTCATGTGAAAGCGCTGCTTACGGTGGGCACGAGAAGGGCACAGAGCTGCAGTTGAGCGAATACGGGACTCGCACGTTTCGGAATCGAACATTCGGGTGGTGCCTTTGTGTTTGTAGGCGAGGGTGTTTTAGACCCTCCCACAGTTCGGCCATGTTTTGCGATGTCGATTCATGTCGCGTACGTAACACCCTTACGCCTGTAGCTCGGGGTTAACTTATCGCCGCCCGGAATTACAGGGGCCGAAGAACGGGAGGGTCTAAAGCACCCTCCCCTACAAAGGCAAAGTCTACGGCTTAGCTTTCGAAGATTACTTGGGCTAGGGCGAAATTGCCGCTGTGGGTGATGGTGAGGGAAATGTTTTTCGCTCCGAGCTTTGCGGCGAATTCTCCGGCAACTCCGCTCAATCGCAGCACCGGCTTGCCGCCAGGTTGGTTGGTCACTTCGATGTCGCGCCAGCGCACGCCGTGCCGCCAGCCCGTGCCGAGCGCCTTCATCGTCGCTTCCTTCACGGCGAAGCGGCCTGCGTAGCGCTCGAATTTATTTTTGTGGCGCTCGCAGTAGGCGATCTCGGCTGGAGTGAAGAGGCGATCGATAAACGGCTGGCCGTGCCGTTCGATTGCCGATTGAATGCGGTCAATCTCTGCGATGTCCAAGCCCAAGCCGACGATCACGCGCGCTCCGACCGAATCAGTGAACCGAATTCTACTTTCCTGCCGGATATTACTATAATCGAGAGGTGAAGACGCGCAGCGCCATTCGAGGAACTCCCAGACTCCGCAACGCGAAGAAATCCGTCGTCACGCAAAAGCCAGCCCCGGTAAATGGCGCCAAGCAGTGGTCGCAACGCCGCTTGAGCGGCATCGTCGTTCTTGAGGCCCTCCCGCTAGTGCGTCAGAAATGGCTGACGCATGGATTCAGCACGCGGACGGGCGGAGCCAGCCGTCTGGCGGATCCGTACGCGCCATCAAAGCCGCCTGAATCGGTGCTAAATCTGGGTTTCAGCGAATGGGATGAGCGGGTGCGCGTGGAGCAAAACCGGCTCCACTTTCAAAAAGCGCTGGGCGCTGAAGCGATGCCTCTCGTCGCACTTAGCCAAATCCATTCCGACATTATCCACGTGGTGCATGCTGCGCCGGAGCAGCCTTTGCAAGGCGACGCGCTGGTGACCGCGACGCAGGGCCTGCTCATCGCCGTCCAGGCCGCCGATTGCATTCCGATTCTGCTGGCCGATCCCGAGCATCGCGTGGTGGCGGCGATTCATGCTGGTTGGCGCGGAACGCTGAAGCGCATCGCCGAAAAGACAGTTGGCCGCATGCGCATGCTATTTGGCACGCAGCCGGAAAAGATTATCGCCGCCATCGGGCCCGGAATTGGACGGTGTTGCTACGAGGTCGGCCCGGAAGTCGCGAAAGAATTTGCCAGCCAGTTTGAAAATGCGCGGGAGTGGTTCGACGGCCCGTACGACGCGCTTTCTTCCGGCGAAGATCCGAATCCGCTGCCGTGGCTCACGATGATCCCGCCGGGGCACCAGCCGCCTCCGCCGACGGTGCAACTCGATCTCCACGCCGCGAATCGCGGCATTCTTGAAAACGCCGGCGTTGCTGCGAAAAATATCTCGGTCAGCGAACTATGTACGTCGTGCCGCACCGAGCTTCTCTTCAGCTATCGCCGGGAAAAAATCACGGGCCGACTAATGGCTGCGATCGCTATTCGAGGCTGATGCGCGAGGTTTTGTACCGCCGGCTATCGCGTCAATACTTGGGTTTGATTGATTGAGATTAGTTTGTAGCGGATGCCGCGCCAGCGGATTTGATTTGTGGCTAGCGAGGCGACGAAGTTTATGAAGAACAGAAATGGTATCACGGGAGCCAGTACCGTCCAGGTCCAAGACCACTCGCGCATTTGCGGTTTCCACTCCGGCAGCAAATCCCCGATGGCGATCGTTCGCAGCGCGCCTTTGATTGCTGCGAAGAGCGGGATCGCCAGCGACAACATCAAAGTTTCGCTCCACACGTCCCCGGCCAGCATTTGTTTCAGCACCACGATAAACGCCACGATGGCCGTCAGCACGTACGTCGCATTCGTCGCCGCCGCCCAGGTCCACATGGTCGGTGAGTAAACGCGGGTCAAAATAATTTGCCGGTTCGTGAATTCGAGCAGCTCGCCCCAGGTGGTGGCGTATGGCGTGGGCGCGAGACACTCGGGCACAAATTCGATGCCACGGCCGTCATTCCGCAGGGCATTCGTGAGCGCCAAGTCGTCGCTCACCGCGCCTTGCCAATACGCGAGGCCGCCGATTTCCTGAAATACCTGCCGGCGGATTGCGGTGCCGCCGCCCCAGCAGAAATTGCGGGAGTGCTCGCCGAGCATGGTCGCGATGCTCGCGTTCCACACTGATCCGACGGCGCTGGCGAGGCCGCTCTTGCTCTGTCGCTTCACCGGAATCAGCCAGCGATAGGTGGTCGTTGCACCGACGCGATCATTGTGCAGAGGCGTAACCAGCTTCGTGAGCCAGCCGCGGCTTGGCGCGATGTCCGAATCCGTGAACACGAAAACGTCGTACGCTTCGCTCAGCCCTTCCACCGCTTTTGTCAGATTGCTTACTTTCTCGCCGGCGTCCGAGGGCGGCCCGGCAATCACCAGATGAATTTTGCGCTGGCTGAGCGATTTTATGCGTTCGATAATTTTCACCGACGTATCTGTAGCTTTCGCGACCACGAAAATAATTTCGTAATTGGGATAATCGAAGTGCGTGAGCGCTTGTAAGTTCGACTCGAGGCCCGGATCGACGCCTTTGCACGGGCAAATTACCGCAACGCGCGGGCTGTAAAATCCCGCGTGCGTAGCGAGCCGCCGGCGCACGAAGCGCAGCCATACGACTCCTTGCAGGGCCGAGTAAATGCCCTGCAGAAGCTGCTGAATCGCCAATATATAGAAGAGAAGAAGCACTCTGAGCCGAGCGTAGCAGATACCACCGTGGCCCGCATCGCGCGCGTGGTTGACCTGTGGCGTCATCGTTACGCCCGCGGAGACGGCCGTACCGCCTCGATGCGTTGACACTTTTTTGAGTCGTGCTTAGACTCTGCTTGCTGACTCTGGGCCCAGCCCAATTTCGACTTCGAGGTGATCCGATGGCTACTCCCGCACAACTCCCGATTGATGAATCGAAATTGAACGCTTTTCTCGGCCAGGCAATTGGCGAGATGGGCGCCGCGATGAACGCGGCGCTGATTGTGCTCGGCGACAAGCTGGGCCTGTATAAGGCGATGGCTGGTGCCGGACCGATGACTTCCGCACAAGTGGCGGCGAAAACTAACTTGAACGAACGCTACGTGCGCGAATGGCTTTCGGCGCAAGCCGCGGGCGGATTTCTGACCTACGACGCCGCGGCTAAGACTTTCACTCTTCCACCGGAACAAGCTTTTGCGCTCGCTGTCGAGGACAGCCCTGTTTTTCTGCCAGGATTTTTCTTCATCGTGTCGTCAGTAATGAAGGATGTTCCGAAAATTGAGGAAGGCTTTCGCAGCGGTAAAGGCGTCGGTTGGCACGAGCACGATCATGAACTTTTTCACGGCACCGAGAAATTCTTCCGGCCGAACTACCGGGCGCACTTGGTTGGTGAATGGATTCCGGCGCTCGAAGGCGTCGAAGCGAAATTGAAGGCTGGAGCAAAGGTTGCGGATGTGGGCTGCGGTTTGGGGACTTCGACTATATTAATGGCTGAGGCGTATCCGAAATCGACGTTCACTGGCTCTGATTATCACGATCGCTCGATTGAGCTAGCGCGCGCGGCGGCCACCCGCGCGGGCGTCGCAGATCGCGTGAAATTCGAAGTGGCTGCGGCGAAAACTTATTCCGGCAGCGGCTACGACTTAGTTGCGTTCTTTGATTGCCTGCACGATATGGGCGATCCCGTCGGCGCCGCGCAGCACGTGCTGAAGTCGCTCGATCGCGACGGCACTTGGATGATCGTCGAACCATTTGCGAACGACCGGCTCGAGGACAATCTAAATCCCATCGGACGCATTTTTTATTCCGCGTCCACGACGCTCTGCACGCCTGCGTCACTCTCGCAGGAAGTGGGCCTTGCGCTTGGCGCGCAGGCCGGCGAAGCGCGCCTGACGAAAGTGCTAAAGGATGCCGGGTTCACACGCGTCCGCCGCGCCGCGCAGACGCCATTCAATATAATCCTGGAAGCGCGGCCGTAAGTAGCGCCGGCGTCTCTGCCGGCATCTTGCGAGCAACAATGTCGGCTAGGGCTGCGACCGTGCGCGGACTCCCGTGGTGGAAAGAACGATGTTGTTGAAGTATTGCGCCGCCCTGCTTCGTTAGATCTCGCGCGAGATGTGGTCGTAAGATGCCGGCGGGGACGCCGGCGCTACTTAGTTCTCCCGGCGCGCGGCGAAGACTCGCTTTAGGGACTGCAGCGTTGCGGCGCGCAACTGCATCTCGAATTTGCCGGCCGCGCGGCGCGCCTGCTCCAGCATCGAAGGATCGATCAACAAGCCACAACGATCGACGAACGGGCCGGAAGCCGCCGCTTTGCCGCCGCGCGCCGGCTCGTGTCGCCCGCCGCCAGCCGATTCGTAAAGATCGTAGTCGCGCGCAAACTCCTCGAATTCCGCTGGCGTCCAACGCAGCGCCTGCCCTAGCGCCGAAAAGAATTCTTCGCGGAATAAGTTGAGCGCCGCAGCCTCGGCTGCGCTTTGCCGCGCGATTTCCGTCCCGCGCCGCGGAGGTGCCGCTCGCTTTACGCCTGCGCCGCCCTTCATAGCTTTCTGCGATCCGGTTCGCGCGGTCCTTCCTGATTTCGCGGCTCCCGCCACGAGTCGGTTACCGGCGCCCTCTCCCAGTCCCAGAAATTGCGGCGCCAATTCGTCCACGTGAGTCGCCATCGCCAGCAAAGCCTCGCGGCGCACCGTACCCATCAAGTCGCGGTGAAAAATCGGCTGGGTGATAATCGCCGGGCGATCGTGATCGTTGGCGTAAGCCCTCAGGAAGCGAATGACATATGCGTCGCGGTCCAGCGTGGCCACCATCAGCCCCGCCGCCTCGCGTCCGCGCACAGCAATTTGTCTCGGCGTAAATCGCATCTGCAAAAGTCTGCCTCGGCCCCGCTGCAGAAGATTGAAGCGTCAATCCGGCGAATTTCTAGTGGTACGCGATTGCGTCCTGCCGCGCAAGCGGAATTGCGGAAAACTCCATGATTCAGCCCTATGGGCACGCGATCGTGTGGTCCGATAATACCACATATATGGTATGATCGAACCTTATGCTTGACCTGCGATCGCACTCGCGGCAAAGGCTTCTGGCCTTTTATTTCACAAACCCCACGGCACGCCTGCACCTGCGGGATCTCGCCGCGCGCTTGCGAATCGATCCATCCAATCTCTCGAAGGAATTGCGACGGCTTGAGCGTGGAGGATTGTTCCAGTCGGAAGTCAGCGGGCGGCAGAGGTACTTTCGTTTGAACAAGAAATATCCTCTGTTCCATGAAGTCAGGAGCATCGTGACGAAAACAATCGGCGCGATTCCGTTGATGGCGGACTCACTGAACAGCGTTCAGGGAATCGAGGAAGCGTGGCTGTACGGTTCGTTTGCGCGCAATCAGCAGGATGCCGCGAGCGACATTGACGTGCTCGTGATCGGTTCGCCGCGCGGCGAATCGTTGGCCGTGAGCGTCGAGAAACTGGAGCGGCAACTCGGCCGTGAAATCAACTACACGGTTTTGACTCGGAAGGAATTCAACTCGCGACGCGCTCGGAAGGATGTTTTCCTCGAAAACGTTTGGCACGATAAACGAGTTTCGCTCGTTGCGCGCGATGAAAAAACTCAGACCGCAAAGAATTGACTGGGCGCAGATCGACCGCTTTCTGCTGAGCGCGGAAAAGAAATTAGCCTCAGCTCGAAAGATTCTTTCCTTTGATGAAGAAGCCAGCCTGCAACAAGCCTACGAAGCGATGTTGAAGGCCTCGCTTGGGTTCATGTTCAGCCACGGGTTTCGAGCGCGGAGCCAGCCCGGGCATCACATCGCGATCATCGAATTCGTTCGCGCGCGCATCGAGAAAAAACATGCTGGCTTGATTAGCGTGTTCGACCGTTTGCGACGCATGCGGAACTTGGCGCTCTATGACGACACGGGATTTGTTTCTCGCCACGACGCTGAACGCGCTGTCGAATCTGCGCGAGAGTATATTTCTTTGATCCGGAAGGACATTGAGAATCGTAAGCCTTGAATTTTCAAGTTCGCTTATGAAGAATAATAAAAAAGGCCCGCCGGGCATGGCGGGCCTTCTTTAGTTGATCGGAGCCGAAAAGCGGGAGGGCTGAAGCACCCTCCCCTACTGTGATTAGTGGACTGGCACCGTCGTCGGGCGATCTTCGCCTCTACGGCCGCCGCCGCTTACCGGGCGCAGCGGCTTTTCCAGTTTGCCGAGGGCTAGCTCGAGGGCTTGATCCGCAGTTCTTACGAAGTGGATCTGCATGCCTTCGATCAGCTCGGGCGGTAGATCTTCCTTTACGTTGGGCTCGTTCTCGCTGGGCAGAATTACTTCGCGGATGCCTGCGCGCTTTGCGCCGAGCACCTTCTCTTTAATTCCGCCGACCGGCAGCACCACGCCGGAGAGCGAAATTTCGCCAGTCATCGCCACTCGCGGACGCACCGGCCGCCCGCTGAGCAAGCTGACCAACGCAGTAACCATCGCTACGCCGGCCGACGGCCCGTCCTTCGGGATTGCGCCCGAGGGAACGTGCACGTGCAAGTCCTGCTTGCGGAAGAAGTCCGGATCGATTCCGAATTCTTCAGCGTGGGCGCGGACCCAAGTCAACGCGGCGCGCATGGATTCCTGCATCACTTCGCCGAGATGGCCGGTCATTGTGAATTGTTTGCCGCCGCGCATCGCGGAGGCTTCGATAAAGACGATGTCGCCGCCAGCCGGTGTCCAGACCAAGCCGACCGAAACGCCCGGCTGCTGCACGCGCTCCTCGATTTCTTTTTCGAGGCGCACTTTCGGCACACCGAGCGTTGCGTGAACAACCTCCGGAGTGACGATGTGCTTGTCCATCTTGCCTTCAGCCATGCGCCGCGCCTGCTTGCGCACGAGATTGGCAATCTCGCGCTCCAGGTTGCGGACGCCGGCTTCGCGCGTATAGCTGTGAATAATTTCGTGCAGCGCTTCGTCGGTGAATTCGATTTGCTCGCCGAGCTTGATGCCGTGCTCCGAGGTCTGGCGCGGAATCAGAAAACGCTTGGCGATGTGAATTTTCTCGTCCTCGGTGTAGCCGGGCAGCTCGAGGATCTCCATGCGATCGCGCAGCGGCTCGGGGATGGGATCCATCCAGTTGGCCGTGGCGATGAAGATGACCTTCGAAAGATCGAACGGCACATCGAGATAATGATCGCGGAAGTTGGAGTTCTGCTCGGGATCGAGCACTTCCATCAGCGCCGCTGCCGGATCGCCGCGGAAATCACGGCCGAGCTTGTCCACTTCATCGAGCATCACCACCGGATCCATCGTTTCGGCCCGGCGAATGTGCTGAATGATCTGGCCGGGCAGCGCGCCGATGTAGGTGCGCCGATGGCCGCGGATTTCGGCTTCATCGTGCATCCCGCCGAGCGAGACGCGCACGAATTTGCGTCCCATGGCTCGCGCGATGGATTTGCCGAGCGAAGTTTTGCCCACGCCTGGAGGCCCGAGGAAGCAAAGAATCGGTCCCTTCATGCCGGGCTGCAGCTTTTTCACCGCCAGATAATCGAGAATGCGCTCTTTCACCTTTTCGAGATCGTAGTGATCTTCGTCCAGGATCTTCTGCGCGTTGGCGATGTTGATGTCGTCGGTGCCGGAAGTCTTATTCCACGGCAACGAAGTCATCCACTCGAGATAGGTGCGCGCCACCATGTATTCCGCTGAGGCCGGAGTCATGCGCGCGAGACGCTTCAGTTCGCGATCGCATTCCTTCTTGCCTTCGGCGGACATGCCGGACTCTTCGACTTTCTTGCGCAGTTCGTCCACTTCCGCTTGCGTGTCGTCGGAATCGCCCAGTTCCTTCTGAATGGCCTTCATCTGCTCGCGCAGCAGGAATTCCTTCTGGCCTTGATTCACCTGCTCCTGCACTTGCTCCTGAATGCGATTGCGCAGATCGAGAACTTCGCGTTCCTTGGCAAGTTCGCGGACCAGGATTTCAAGACGCACGCGCACGCTGGCGGTTTCGAGCAGCTCCTGGCGCAGCATGGTGGTGAGCGAAGGCAAAGTTCCGGCGATGAAATCGGTGAGCCGGCTCGGCGATTCGATGGTGTTGATGGCGTTCTGCAGATCGTCGGAAAGCTGCGGCGAACGCGCGACTACGTCGCGGAATAGTTCCTGCGCATTGCGCTCGAGGGCCGTCAGGCCGGAATCGCGCTCGGTGTCGAGATCAGGTTGCGGCTCGACTTGCGCGCGCAAGAACGGCTTGATGCCCAAAACTTCGGTAATGCGAATGCGGTTTAGGCCTTCGAGAAACGCAACTACATTCCCGTTCGGCATGCGCACCATTTTATGAACTTTCGCGGACGTGCCCACGGTATGCAGATCCGTGCCCGATGGATCTTCGGTGCGCGGATCGAGTTGGGCGACTACGCCCAGGATTTTATCGTTGCCCTCCAGCGAATCCAGCAGGGCCAGCGAACTCTCGCGTCCCACCGTCAACGGCATTACGGCGCCGGGAAACAGAACGGTGTCACGGACGGGGAGGATCGGCAAATCTTGTGAACCAGATTTCGGGTTGGGTGTCACTGAGTCCCCCTTGGGTACCACTATCACATATCGGCGTACGAGGAATTAGATGCAATAGTCGGAAAAAGGTGTCAGCAGGTTCATTGTCATTATAAAGCGACGTGAGTGTATCGCACTAAAGTATGGCTGTAAATACTCTAAATCATTTGTATGTATAGAGTTATATTGCTATGCCTGATCCCATTCGAGGCGAGAAGCAGCCGAACGCATGGTGACTACTAGGTCGCTGGCCTGGATTTATCTCCGATAGCTTGGCGGAGCCGCTCCAATGCCTCTTCCCTGGTTTTGATGCCGCCTTCCAGCTGGGCGTCTTCAATACCGCGCAACATGTCCTTAAATTCCGGGCCGGGTTTCAAACCGAGGGCGATCAGATCGTCGCCGCTGATCAGGCGGGGCGGGCGAACTTCTGCGGGAGGCGTTTCGGCGATAAAGCGTTGCACGAATTCGTAATTTTCGAGATTGCGATGGCTCGAGAGGCAATCGAGGCGGTGCAGCTCGAGGTGCTCTTCAAATCGCGGTAGGCGGAGAAAGCGCTTTAACGTTGACTTTCGCATCTGCGTCACATCTTTGAAACGCAGATGATTCGCAACCAGCAGCGCAATCTGCTCGGTCTCCTCATTCGAGAAACGAAAACGGCGGCAAATGTCTTCCGCCATTTTCGTCCCCACGTCCACATGGTTATCGAAGCGTATGCGCCCTTCCGGTCCGGGCGACGGAGTAAAAGTGGGCGGCTTGCCGACGTCATGCAGCAGGACGCCCCAGGCCAGCGTGGACGAGACGCCGTCGGGCAGCATCGCGAGCATCATCAGCGTATGAATCCAGACGTCACCTTCCGGATGGTATTGCGGAGGCTGTTCGACGCCTTTCATACGCGCAATTTCAGGCAGGACCTGCGCGAGCAAGCCCAGCTCGTCAAGTAATTCGAATCCGCGGCGAGCAGCGCCTTCGGTGAGGATTTTAGTGAGCTCTTCGCGCAGGCGTTCGGCAGAGACTACGAGAATTTCGGGAGCAAGCTGCCGAATCGCCGCAGCCGTTTCGGGCTCGATGGCAAAATTGAAGCGCGCGGCAAAGCGTACGGCGCGGACCAGGCGGAGCTTGTCTTCTTCGAAGCGGCGCTCGGGATTGCCGATGGCGCGAATAATTCGCGCGCGCAGATCGGCCCGGCCGCCAACGTAGTCGAGAACTTCATTGGTGCGCGGATCAAGCAGCAACCCGTTAATGGTGAAATCGCGCCGTAGCACATCTTCCTTCGCAGACGCCGTGAAAACTACGGCGTCGGGATGCCGCCCATCGGAATAGCCGGCATCGGAACGAAAAGTCGCGACCTCGACATCGGCGCCATCGTCAGTCACAAGAATGACGCCGAACTGCGCGCCGATGGCCAGCGAATCTGGGAAGAGTTCTTGAACGCGTTCCGGCCGAGCATCGGTCGAGATGTCGTAATCGGCCGGCTCGCGGCCCAATTCCAAATCGCGCACGCACCCGCCCACCAAGTAGGCCTGACGGCCCGCGTCGAGCAGCGTGCGTGAAATTTTGTAGGCAAGTTCGCGCGCGTTCATGCGCCGATTATGCGGGAATTTGCCACATGGTGCTAGTTGGGCGCAGGGATGGGGCATTACTTCGGGTGTTGGCCCACGGAGAGGATGTTGCCGTCGGGGTCTTTGAACCAGGCCACTTTGTCGCCGTTGGGAGTTGACCAGATGCCGCGTTCGCGATCTTGGACGAACGGGTATTTTTCTGTGGGCACGCCGTGCTCGGCTAGCCATTGCACTACCCGCTCGATATTTTCTACTTCCCAGCCGAGTATGGTGCCTTGCAGCGGGGTGAAATTCGGCACCTTGGCTATGCGAATCCGGTGGCCACCGATGCTTACTACCAGGGCGTATTGATCCAGGCTCACGAATTCGAAGCCTAGCTTGTCCACGTAGAAGTCGCGGGATTTTTCGTAATCTTTTGTGGGGACGAAGCCTACCATTTTTCCTGAGCCGAGCATTTGTATCTCCTTCGAGAGAGGGAATGTCGCACAGTCGGAACACGTGGGCAATCTGGAAAAATGCGGGCCGAAAGGCGGGAGGGTCTCCGTTCGTTTCGGTTAACGGCGATTACGGTGGTAAGACCCTCCCCTACTGCGTCAACTTCAGGACCAGGCACGTCACGTCGTCGTGTTGGCGCGTGGCGCCTACGAAGCGGTCTACGTCGTTCATTAGTTGCTGAAGGATTGAAGCGGCGTCCGCGTGGCCTGACGACTGGATGCAGTTGATCATGCGAGTCTCGCCATACTCGGATTCCGTCTGGTCACGGGCTTCGACTACGCCGTCGGTGAAAATCACCAGCGCGTCGCCGGGAGCGATGGGGATTTTCGTGCAATCGTAGTTGGCGGGCGAGCCGAGCGCGGTGATCCCGAGCGGCGGGCCGCCTTCCGTCAAGCGCTCAATGCGGCCATCGGCGCGGCGAAGCACCGGAGGATTGTGGCCGGCGCCCACGTAGGTGAGCGAGCGGTGCGCAGCATCGAGCTCGGCGAAGAACGCGGTAGTGAATCGCAGGCCATCGAGGCTGTGCGCGCAGGAATAACGATTGAGCGCGCGCACGAGTTCGTCGAGCGGACCCGGCGCGGCGGCAAGCGTGTGCAGGCTGGCTTGAAATGTGGCCATCAGCAGTGCGGCAGGCACGCTTTTTCCGGCGACATCGGCAACAACCAGCAGTAGTGGCCCGGGCTCGCTGCTGCCCGGAGCTGCGGGGCGTTCGAACGCGTCATAGTAATCGCCGGCTACCGTATTTGCGGGACGCGTGGCAAAGGCGATATCCACGCCGGGAATCGCGGGCGGCGCGTTCGGAACAAGCCAGCGCTGAATTTCGCGCGCGATTTCCAAATCGCGTTTCATGATCACGCGATCCGCGAGTTCGAGCGCAAGCAGAATGAAAAGAACGATGGCGGCAAATTCGTAGAAATTTCCTGCGTCCTCCGCCTTCGCGTGCGGCAGGAAAATCTCGATCACCGGAAAGAAAAATAATCCCACCGCGATCAACATCAGAATTCGCCGCGCCGGCGAGAGCTTCATCAACATCACTTGAAATAGCGCCCAGGCCGAGTGGAAGAATCGCTTAATGCCTTTCTTTTCCGGCAGCGCCCCCCAATCCACCTCGCGCGAATAGAGGCCATAGCTTTCGCTGGCCTCGCTGCGAAACTGCCGCCAGAGCTGCTCGATGGCCAGGCCGCTGGTGACGCGCGTCCAGAAATCGCCGACGTCGTCAACCACACCAGTGACGCGCGCGCCGAAGGGCTTTTTTTCGGCAGCTTCGGACGAGGATGGATCGCCAGACATCGGGGGGATTATAAGGCAGGAGCGGCCCGGATTAGAAAAACTGGCCGGAGTGATGGGATGCTAGTGTTTATCGGGGCTGTTCAGCGAGCCGCCCAGTTGGATTTTGTTGAAGCCAAAGCGGTCGCGCAGTTTGTCGGCGGCGCGCGCCAGTCGCTCCAGCTTTTCCTTTTTGCCGGCGTCGAGCAGGTCGAGTTGCGTGATCGCGCCGCTCAACGATTCCAGCGAGACGCCTACTAGCCGCAGTTTCGCGCGGCCGTCCCAGTTGTGCGCGAAGAGCGATTTCGCGGTCGCCGTGATGGCTCCATCCAGATCGGAAGGCTCCGCAAGAGTTTTGCTGCGCGTGATGGTGCGGAAATCCGCGAAACGAATGGTCACGCTCACGGTGCGCAGCGTAAAGTCCGGAATCGCGCAGCCGCTTGGCCGCCTTTTGCGCAAGATAGCTGAGCGTCGATTCCAGATGCGCGCGATCGTTCGTATCCACTCCAAAAGTTTCATTGTGCGAAATGGATCTCGGCTCGGCGTCCAGGAAAAATTCGTAGGAATCCTGGCCCAGCGCCTTGCGATAAAGCGCTGTGCCCCAGCGGCCGAATCCATCTTCCAGTTTTTCAAGCGGAATAGCCGCCAGTTGGCCGACGGTGCGAATGCCGAGTGCGTTCAGCGCGGATTCAGTGACGCGGCCAATGCCGGGAATTTTGCGCACGTCGAGCGGCGCGAGGAATTCAGCTTCGATTCCCGCGGGCACCCACACCAGCCCTTGCGGCTTCGCTTGTTCGGATGCGACTTTCGCCACCAAACGCGTGGACGCGAGCCCCGCCGAGCAAGGCAGTCCCGTGGTCTTGCGAATTTCGCGCAAAAGCTTATCGGCGGCAACGAGCGGCGGCCCGTGCAATCGTTCGGTGCCGCTGAAATCGAGATAGGCTTCATCCACCGAAGCCATTTCCACGCGCGGCGCATGGCGCGCGAGAATGCAGGCGATGCGATCGCTCCATTGCGAATAAAGTTCGTGGCTATTGTTCAGGAAAATTCCATGCGGGCAAAGCTTGCCGGCTGTGCGCAGCGGCATCGCGGAATGGACGCCGAAGCGCCGGGCTTCGTAGCTTGCCGAAGTGACCACTCCGCGCTGATCTTTTCGCCCACCGACGATAACCGGCAAGCCGCGCAGCTCAGCCCGCGAGAGCAATTCGACGGACACGAAAAATGCGTCCATGTCGATGTGCAGGATCGGCGTAAGCGCGCTGGCCGAAGCGGAAGTGAATTCAAGCGTAGCGCCCGGCGGAGCAATCGGCGTCGCAGAAGAATGTTTGGCGCGGAATCGAGCAAGTTTCGGCATGACGCAGTGGAGAAAAGAATATACACCCACAGACGGCGGCCGAATCAACGAGGCAATAAATCAGACAGATGGTGCGGCGCAGGCGAACGAGACCGCCGAGGTTAAGACTTCCGGCGTCACTTAAGCGCTGCATGAATCGCGAATGTGGTGTCCTTAGCGTTGTGCGAGTCGGGCGGCGGATGCGTGCAATCGAGACTCGGATGCGCGCCTTGCCAGTAATGCATTTGCAGACGCAGCTCGCCTTTCGCCGGAGGCCAGAACGGAAACTCGAGAGACTTCTTCGGCGCAAGAACCACCGCGTCGCCCGCGGCGCCTTCCGGGCTGACCATTAAGACTTTCCATTTTCCGAGCTCACGCCCTTCAATCGTGAACGGAACAGGAGTGCTCACCGCAGTCGGCCCGGATTTCGACATTTGGCCGGATACGACGCAGATGGTGACGGGTTGACCGGTTTCGTTCTCTACCGTCGCGGTAATTTTCTGGTCAACCGTAAAGCTTTTCGCGGGAACGGTGACGCGAACTTGCGCCGAGCCATTTGGCGCGAAAGCGAACGTGAGAATTACTGCCGCCGCGATTTTTCCAAGAGCGTTCATAGGTTCGATCCGATACGAGATGAGTCGAGCTGCGTTCACAGGTATGGACGCCGCCGGTGTTCGAAAGGTTTCTAGGTTGCCGCCGCGAGTGCTGAGATCACGCGCTGAATGCCCGCCAAGTCGTTCGTGACCCTAATTTCTGTCCAAGCGCCCGATCGCTCGAGAATTTGCATCACCCCGGGAAGGGAATTGTGGCCCAACTCGAGAACCAGAAGTCCGCGCGATTTTAGGAATTTGCGACCCTTGCGGATGAGCGGGGCGTAGATCGCAAGTCCATCATCCCCGGCAAATAGCGCAATCGCCGGCTCGTGCCCGCGAACTTCGCGCTGCAGTTGCGGCCGCTCGCCAAGGGGGATGTAGGGAGGATTGCTGACGATCACGTCGAACTTCGGCGTTTGCCTTCGTAGCGCCGGCTGCCAGCCGGCGTTTTTTTCTGGCGCGGCTAGATTGCGCAAGCGTGCATCGGGCTGCGTGGAGACAGTTTTGCCGTCGCGGAATGCTTCGAATAAATCGCTTTCAATAAACTGGATGCGATCGGCGACGCTGTGGCGCGCGGCGTTGCGCTTCGCCACTGCAAGAGCTTCGCGCGAATTATCTGTAGCGAAGATTTCAGCTCGTGGCAATTCGTGAGCCAACGCGACGGCAATGCAGCCGGATCCCGTGCCAATGTCGGCGATTTGCAGCGGCGCAGTTTTTCTTGTGGGGCCGAGCCGCTCAAGAATCACTTCGATCACGTGCTCGGTCTCGGGGCGGGGAATCAGCACTGCGGGCGTAACTTCGAAATCCAAGCCCCAGAATTCCTGCTTGCCGGTTAAATATTGCGTGGGGGTGCCACTGGCACGCTCGGCGACGAACGCTTCAAATTTCTCTAGCGTAGCGGCCGGAATTTCATCTTCGGGATGCGTATAGAGCGAGGTGCGATCGCGATCGAGCGCGTGCATCAGGAGCAATTCGGCGGCAAGCGCATGCGAAGGGACGCCGGCCGATTCGAGCCGCGCCATCGCTTCTCGCAATGCGCTGCGAATATTCATCTCTGCGGCGGCATAACTTTATTTACTCAATGCCCGAATGGCTCAGGCGTCGCCGAGCTCTTCGTTGAGGCGTTCGGATTCGTAATGCGTGACTAATGCATCGACGATCGGCGCGAGCTTGCCTTCCATTACTTGGTCGAGTTGATGGAGTGTCAGGCCGATGCGGTGATCGCTTACGCGATTCTGCGGAAAATTGTAGGTGCGGATTTTTTCGGAGCGATCGCCGGTTTTGATCTGCCCGCGGCGCTCGGCGGCGATCAGCGCGTGCTGCTTTTCCTGCTCCTGCTCGTAAAGACGGGCGCGCAGAACGCGCATGGCCTTCGCGCGATTTTTAATCTGCGATTTCTCGTCCTGCTGCGAGACCACCAGGCCCGAGGGAATGTGCGTGATGCGCACGGCGGAATAAGTGGTGTTCACTGATTGCCCGCCGGGACCAGAGGAACAGAACGTATCTATGCGCAGCTCCTTGGCTTCGATCTTGATATCGATTTCGTCGGCTTCGGGAAGCACCGCGACCGTGGCGGCCGAAGTGTGGATGCGGCCTTGCTGCTCGGTAGCCGGAACGCGTTGCACGCGATGGACGCCGCTCTCGTATTTCAGCTTCGAAAAAACCTTATTGCCTTGAATCGCGGCAACCACTTCCTTCATGCCGCCGATGGACGATGGCGAGCTCTCGAGCACTTCGACGCGCCAGCCTTGCGTTTCCGCATAGCGCGAATACATGCGGAAAAGTTCACCGGCGAAGAGGGAAGCCTCATCGCCGCCGGTGCCGGCGCGGATTTCGACGATGACGTTTTTTTCATCGTTGGGGTCGCGCGGCAGCAGCAAAAGTTTGAGGTCGCGCTCGGCGTTCTGGAAGCGGTCCTCCAGCACGCGCTGCTCATCGTGGCCCATTTGCTTCATCTCCGCGTCGTCGGTTTCCGCCAGCAGCTGCTTGACGCCGGTGAGATTCTTTTCGATGTCCTTCCATTCGCGATATTTATTCACTACGGCGGACAGTTCCGAATGCGTTTTCGCGAGCTTCTGGTAACGCGCCGAGTCGGAATGGACCTCTGGCGAGGAAAGCTGCTGCGTCAGTTCCTCATACTTCGATTCGATTTGAATCAGCTTGTCGTAAAGCTTGTCTTTTGACACGGCCGTGCCTCATAGAGACTGAAAATAGAAAAGCGAAAATAGAAAATAGGAAAAGTACCGGTTGATGCAGACGCCGTCTGCGCGGCGCGAGGGATTCGGCTAATAGAACGTGGTGGTCATTGCTTACGGCCTGAATTAAGGATAGATGCAAAGGTGGAGTGTGTCAAATTGGCGGCTAGGCGCGCGTCACTGTGATTTGCAGGGTGTAATGTAATACGATACGTCCGCGAATATGAGCGAAACGGCCACGCAACCCGCATCGGCTGCGCGCGACTCCGCGGACATGCTTTTAGGCTTCTGGTATCCGGCGGCGCGTTCGACGCTGGTGCGCCGTAACCAAATGACGACGGCGCTGTTGCTCGAAATTCCGCTCGTGCTCGGACGCGATCGCGAAGGGAGGCCGTTTGCGATGCGCGATGCTTGCCCGCATCGCGGCATGCCGCTGTCCTTCGGGCATCTTGCGGCGGGCAACATCGAGTGCAGCTATCACGGTTGGCAATTCGATGTGCACAGCGGCCAGTGCGGCGTGATTCCGTCGTTGACGGCTGATTCGAAATTAAGGTGCGATCGCATTTTTGCGGATGCGTTTCCGTGCGAGGAGCGCGACGGTTACATCTGGGTGTTTGTTCCCGATCCGGCGGATGCGCGTGCGCAAGCGCCTGGCGTATCATCTCGCGCGCCGTCTGCGCCCGAGCTTCCGAAATTCAGCGCCGATTATCATATCGCGCATCTTTCGGCGGAGATGCCGGTAAGCGTGGACCATGGAATTATCGGCTTGATGGATCCGGCGCACGGGCCTTTCGTGCACCAGGCTTGGTGGTGGCGCAGCCGTCGCAGCATTCACGATAAGCAGAAGGCATTCGAGCCGATCGCGAATGGATTTCGCATGAGCGCGCACACGCCGTCGTCGAATAGCGCGCCTTATAAATTGTTGAAGGCCCTTTATGGCGCCCCTGTCACAACCACCATCGATTTTGTGCTGCCGAACATGCGCTTCGAGCAAATTTGCTGCGGCCGCGCCTGGTTTTCGAGCCGCGCTACCGTCACGCCGGTGCGCCGCGATCTTTGCCGGCTTGATTTTTGCGCGGCTTGGAATGTGGCGCCGTGGGGCGCACTCATCGGCGCGGGATTGCGCGTCTTTGGCCCGCGATTTATTCGCCAGGATACGGAGACTATGGCCAAGCAATCGATTGGATTGAAGCATCGGCCGAAGTTGATGTTGATTGATGATGCGGACCGGCCTGCGAAATGGTATTTCGCATTGAAGGCTGCTTATTTGGAATCACGGCGTACTGGCGCGCCTATGGTGCATCCGATGGAGGGGCCGGTTACTTTGCGGTGGAGATCTTGATGGAACGCGAGTTCACAATTTGCGCCTAAGATGCCCGGCTAAAGCCGGTCGCTACGAAGGCAATGCGCCTAATCCGTGATACTGCTCAAAAAGGGATAGTGGTCAGCGGCGCCCATGAAAAATAACATTGGAAATGATAGCCAGAAGGCCACTCTGGCGGCGAAGAGCGACCACTGGCGCATCCGCTCGGCTTCCGGCGGCATGGGCGTGCCATTTTCGGCGGCGGCGCGATTCCACTGAATTAGCCGCTTCTGCACGCGCCAGACCACTCCCCACGCGTTCATCAACATTATGAGTCCTAGCCCGCCGCCAATGCTGATCGAGAGATGGCTGTTGGAAGAGTTCGGACCGCCATTCACCACCAGCGCCGCATACGACGCGGCGATCACTACCATCGCGATCAGCACGCCGCGCAGCGCTCGCTGATTGATCGCGCCGCCCCACGGCATTTGCAGCGCATAAATAATCGCGTAAGCCACCATCCAGATCGCGAACCACTCGCCGAACCAGATCCAGAGCAGAGCAGGCCGGCCCGCATTCACCGCGTCCTGTTTCAGAATAATGGTGAAGTAACGCAAGCCGACGAGCACGGTGACCATCGCCGACCAGCGGAACCAAGACATTGCGCGCGACATCAACGGCGCGTAGATTTTCGTGCGCACCGCCGGATCGAGTGCGCCAAACAACGGCACGCCCACTAAATTGAAAAAATAGAGCAAGCCAATCCAGATAATTCCGAAGACGATATGCAGCCAGCGCAGCACGATTTCTTCGTTCGCAGTCCCGCCCGATGGAAAGCTAATGTGCGGCTGCTGTGCGGCGTGAATCAAAAGCGCAATGATTGTTGCCATCATGTCGAAGACCTCGGCGCTACGCTATAGGGCCTCGGCGGCGGTGTCAATTGGAGCGAGTGAGCCGCGCGAGCGCCCATTGCGCGTGCTCGGCGATAACGGCGTCGGACGATGCGACGAGGCCCTGGAGCAACGCCACAATTCGTGCGTGCTGCGTCGAATCAGGCGCCACGCCAGAATTTCCAAGAGCGACGCAAGCATTGCGTACCAGTCCACGCCATTTCGTGCGCTTAATGGGGCTGCCGCGAAAATTTGCACTGAATTCTTCCTGGCTCAGCGAAGCCAGAGCTTCAAGCGGCGGTGAGAAAAGTGATTCGCGTTCCGTCTCAGCGTCCAACGTATTCGGGTTCGCAGAGCCGTTTGGTTTCGCAGCGAGACTCCTCGGCAACAATGCAGCGAGCGACGAGCGTGGCGCATTCCGGTTCCAAGGGCAAACGTCCTGGCAAATATCGCAGCCGAACACCATGCGGCCGATCCCTGGGCGTAGTTCTTCCGGAACAGCACCGCGGAGTTCGATTGTCAGGTACGAGATGCAACGCCGTGCGTCAAGGAGGTAAGGCTCGGTGATCGCTTCCGTTGGGCACGCATCAATGCAAAGCCGGCATTGGCCACATAAATCCGCCGGCAGCGTTTCATCCCCACCAACGGACGGTTCCAACTCGAGCGTGGTAATAATCACGCCGAGAAAAAGCCACGAGCCCAGCTCTTCGTTGATGAGCATCGTGTTTTTTGCGAGCCAGCCGAGTCCGGCATGATGCGCGGCCACGCGCTCGACGATGGGCCCAGTGTCCACATAAGCGCGCGCTTCAAAAGTTTCGGGGAATTGCCCGCGCATCGCGGCGACGAGTGCATTGAGTTTCTCGCGCAGCACATCGTGATAGTCGTCGCCCCACGCGTAACGCGAAATCCAACCGCGCGGCGTCTCACGCGAGTGCGACGGAGGAACCTCCGTCGAATAGGGATGTTCTGTGTGGTAATTGAGCGCGACGACGATGATGCTGGGTGCGCCCTCGACGACCAGCCCGGGATCGCTGCGGCGTTCATCGCGCAAGTAATTCATTTCGCCGGCATACCCGCGCGCCAGCCATTCCGGCAGGCGCCGCAATTCTTCGAATGCTTTAGCCGGGGCAACGCCGCAAAGATCGAAGCCAACGCCGCGAGCCCGCTCAAGGATCCATGATGTTCGTTCAGCGGCATTCACGGAAACATCATGCACGATTGATCGGAGCAGGGCGCGCAAAATCGAGAGCCCCGTACCGCTGGCGTCCCTGCCGGCTCTTACGACCACCGATGATCGCAACGGAGGTAAACGTCGACGGCGCGTGCATTAAAATACGTCCACGAATTCGCTCAAGTAGTCCGCCCGTGATCTTGCCCAAAGCGAGACGCGCGGTCGTAAGATGCCGGCAGGGACGCCGGCGCTACTGAACCCCGCCGTTTGCTGGCTTATTAGCTGGCTACACTGATACAATCCCGCGACATGGCTAACTGGCGGCAGATTCAAGCCCGCATTCGCAAGGTGAAGGACACTCCCGAGGCGGCGACCAAGCTCAGCGAGCTTTATGCCAAGACGCGCGATGCAATGGTGGCATTCGAATTGGCCGCCGTAGAAGAGCGCGCCGC
Organism: uncultured Acidobacteriota bacterium; assembly: GCA_963831955.1. GTDB lineage: Bacteria > Acidobacteriota > Terriglobia > Acidiferrales > UBA7541 > Palsa-147. Next base: position 1,669,756 of record CAWHSG010000001.1, read on the forward strand.
GCACAACGACGAAGCCATCAAGTGGTACACCACCGCACATCAACGCTTCCGCCGCCAAGATTGGAAGAAACGAGTGGAAGAAGCTCTGACGCGTCTCGGAGCAGCATTGCCGGAGGCGCGGCCTGGCGATAGCGAAGCAGCACGTTCGCACGCCGGCGCGCCCAATGAAGCCGCCGAAGGCGACGATCAAATTTCCGTTCTGGGCGAAATCCGCGAGCCGGGCGACGAAGAAGTACAAGTCGGCGACACCGGCAACGAGTCCGACGAGGACACAGAAGCCTCAGGAGACGCGCCCCCAGTCCAAGGCGCAACGGAATCTCCCGCAGAAGCCGGCGAAGCCGGCAAGAAACGCCGTCGTCGCGGGCGTCGCGGGGGACGCGGCCGTCGTCGCGGTCCTGGCGCGCCGGCGTTACCGGCAGAAAGATTCGCGCCAGCTAGCGGCGCCGCGCAGCGAACCTCTCCGCGCACGCCGGCCCCACCCCGAACGCCTCCGCCTTCGCGAACACCGCCGCGCATCCCGTCAAGGTCGCCCGTCGCTCCACAAGAAGAGTATCCACCGGCAGCAGAAAGCGCCCCAACCCCGCGCGAAAGCTTTGCGGCCCGCTCTCGGACAGCCGATGTGGTCTCGGAAACGCCGATGTTGCTGCCCTCGGAACGAGTGGCGCACGGGCGAGGCGGCGATCCGGCCATCGCGTCGAGGCTCGCCCATTTCGAATCCATGCTCCGCCGCCTGCTCGGCAGCCAGCTCCACAGCCTGGAAGAATCCGACGACGCCCCGGCAGGCCCAGGGGTCTTCCTGATCGCGGACTCAGATCTCGTCACGTCCTACTATGCGGAATCCTGCAAGACGCTGCGCATCGCGCTCGGCCAGCTCGTTCGCGGAGGCCGCGGCCGCCGCGAAAGCACCGGCCCGACCTTCAAGGCCAAGCTCGCCGAGCATCTCGAGATCAGCGAGGCCAAAGTCGGCGACTACCTGAAAAAGCATTGCGTGGTCCGCTGGATCCAGCTGGACGACGAAGCCACCCACTTCGCCCATTTCGTGATCGGGGTTCTGCGCACCCCTCTGAACGAGGAATAAGCTCCGCCAGCCTCAATTTCCTCCGGGTTCCTGCAGGGGCGGGTCCATCTTATGGTCCCGCCCGGTTTTCGGCCATGTTTGTTGCGGCGTGCCTCGGACCGCCGGTATCAAGCCAAATCGGGAAAAGGGCCAACTCGGCATCCCCGCCACATCCCCATAGGCTGCCGCCAGTTACCGTTTAACCCCGATTCCGCCCCTTTGAGCGATTGGGGCTGGACGCAGCCCTCCGAAACCGGCAAACTATGCTGCGGTAAGAGTTTAGGGCGCTGTGTAGGTATTGGTAGCACCACTGGGGCGCTTCAAGACTTGGGGGGCCAAGTCGCACAATTTGGCTTTGCCAGAAGTATCTGAGGAGGGCTGGAGTTATGCCCGCAACTAGAAGGATCGCGAAGTCGTTTGACTGGGTGCTCTGCAAGGCGGCAGCAGCAACCTTCAATACCATTCAATTCTTCAATAAGCGCAATCCGAATCCGTCTTTCACGCCGAAATGGTCCGATAAGCCGCTGCTAAAATCCTGGGAGAAGAGCAAGCCGACGCTTGGCTGGCCGCGTACCACTGATTCGCTCTGCCCCGGCTGCGTCCACGACGCGCGCGAGGCCATATTCTCCGGCAGCAAGGATTTCATGGACTTGGTCCATGAGAAAGTCGGCGAGGTAAAGGCTCAGATCATCGAGCGCGACGGCCAGGTCTGGATGGTGAAGGAATGTCCGATCCATGGCCGCTGCGAAGACTTGATGGCCATCGATTCCAAGTTCCTCTCCTGGATCGAAAAGAACTTCCCTGGGCGCGATATTCCGGCCCACAACGACGAAAAGCTTCACCGCCATGGTTCCAGCACGGTGCGCTACGGCCGCGGCTCGGTTCTCACGGTTGACCTTACCAACCGCTGCAACATGATGTGCGACCCCTGCTTCATGGACGCCAATCAGGTAGGCTACGTCCACGAGCTAAGCTGGGAGGAAATTCAGGAAATACTCGATAACGCCTTGATGATCAAGCCGCGCCGGCAGATGTCGGTGCAATTCTCCGGCGGCGAGCCCACCATGCATCCTTATTTCCTGGATGCGGTCCGCTATGCGCGCAAAGTTGGTTACAACAGCGTGCAGGCTGCCACCAACGGCATCGAATTCGCCAAGAGCAAGGATTTCAGCAAGAAAGCCTTCGAAGCGGGTCTGCGCTATGCCTACCTGCAATTCGACGGCATCGGCAACGACGCCAACAGCCATCGCCAGGTCGGCAATCTTTTCGATGTGAAGCTGCGCGCCATCGAGAATATGCACGAGGCCGGCATCGAAATCGTTCTGGTCACCACCATCGTCAACAACGTGAACAACGATCAGGTAGGCCCGATCGTCAAGTTCGCCATGGAAAATCCCAAGAAAATTGCGTTCGTCTCGTTTCAGCCGGTTTCATTCACTGGCCGCGACGAGGAAATCACTCCCGAACGCCGCATGCGCCAGCGCTACACGCTCTCGCATCTCGCGCAAGACGTCAGCAATCAGGTAGGCAAAATCGAGCCCACCCGCGACTGGTTCCCGATTTCGCTCGTCAGCGTCTTCGCCGGCTTCTCGGACCTGGCCCACGGCCCCGATTCGCAATGGGGCTCGCTAAGCTGCGGCTGCCACCCAAATTGCGGCGTGGGCACCGCGATCATGATCAACAAGGAAACGAAGGAATGGGCTCCCGTCCCGCGTTTCCTCGATACGCCCCAGCTGGTGAGCGACGTCACCGCCGTAACCGACGCTGCCCGCGGCAAGGGCTTCTCGAATTTCATGATGGCCATGGCGCTGCTCAAGAACTACAAGCCCTTCGAAGCTCCGCCGAGCCTGGCGCTTTACGATCTCTTCAAGAAATTCGACAAGACCTGGGCGCTAACCAAGGGCGCGGACACAAAATACGGCCGCACCAGTCCGGAACGCACTTACGAAGACGCCATGAAGCGCCGCCAAAGCGATCCTTGGAACTTCCTGTTCATCGCCGGAATGTGGTTCCAGGATCTTTTCAATTACGATTTCCGCCGCACCGAAATGTGCATCATTCCTTACGCCACGCAGCAGGGCGAAATTTCCTTCTGCGCTTACAACACCGGCATCGGCTGGCGCAAAATTATCGAGAACATGTACAAGAACGCGACTGTCGCGCAGTGGTACAAGACTCATGGCAAGCATGAAATTTACGCCAAGGGCAAGAAAGTTGACCTCAATAGCTACGAACATTCGTTGAGGATCGACGGCGATGACGCGGCACGCATCCGCCATCTCGAACACGACATCCCGCAGACCGCGGCCGAGGAAGACCGCATCCGCCGCCGTCAGGCGATGGAAGAAGCCGCCAAGGTCCGCAAAATTTACGAAGAGCTGGTGCTGAAGAAGGCCCCGGAGACGGTAGTGCAGATCGGCAGCGTAGCAGCGATCAAGGCAGCCACGCCCGCCGTGCAAGTAGGCCTAACGTCAATCCAGCCAGCGAACGGCAACGGCCATTCCAATGGCAATGGCCACACGAACGGCAACGGAAACGGCAATGGCGCAAAGTCAGCCCCAGCAGCCGAAAAGCCCGAAGCCGCCGTAGCCGGCGACTAGTTCACGAATAAAATCTGAGCATGACAACAGCCCCGTCCAAGAAAACGGGGCTGTTTCATTTTTGATTCCGACTTAACTTTCGACTAGAGTATCAACAATGGCGAAACTTCGAGCCGCGAATGGAAACGGGCACAGGCGCCGAAGCCATTCATACGAATTCACTGTTGTTCTAACGCTAGTCCACGACCAACTCCCGCCCGTACGACGAGGTGGCCGGTTGGTGCGACGTGCCAAAAATCCAGGGGTATACCAAGTCTCAGTTCCGCTTCTTCCCGGACTTATTACCTTCGGTCGTAACGAGAAGGAGGCTCTTGAGATGGCACGAGACGCAATTGTTTGTCACATCGAAGGCCTATTGAAATCCGGCGAGCCAATTCCCGACGAGCGCCACGCCCACACCGAGAAGCTACGAATCGCAATAACCGCCTAAATGAGTTCTGGTCTGCCCGTTTTGAAGCCTCGGCAGGTGCTTCGGGCTCTGGAACGCGGTGGTTTTTACCTCCATCATCAGACAGGTAGCCACGCGCAACTTCGGCATCGCACAAAACTGCATTTGAGAATAACGGTACCCAGGCATGATCGCTTCGACGTGACTGTGGCCATTTTAAGAAGCATCTTGCGGCAGGCGGAATTGACCGTCGAGGAATTCCTCGAGTTACTCTGAGACCAAACTGAACAGAACGCCTTGTCCCACACCATTCATCCAAGTAACATAAACACATGGACGCTTGGTTTCCAATCGAGACGGACCGCCTGCTCCTTCGCGAATTCCGCGCCAGCGATGAGCCGGACATCCACGAATACGCCTGCGATCCCGAAGTCACCCGTTTCACCGACTGGGGCCCAAACACGCGCGACATCACGCAGAAGGTCCTGCGCCGCTGGCTGAAAGAGCAGGAGCACGGCCTCGAACATTCCGTAACGCTGGCGATCGAACTGAAAGCCGAGAAGCGCCTGATCGGCACGATTCGCATCGACGTAAGAGACGAGCGCACCCGCACCGCCGACATCGGCTATTCGCTAAATCGCCGTTACTGGAATCAGGGATACACCACTGAAGCCGCCCACGCGCTGATCGACGCGGCCGTCCGCCGCATAGGCCTGCGCCGCGTCTGGGCCACCTGCGACACGCGCAACACCGCCTCCTATCGTGTGATGGAAAAATTAGGCATGCGCCGCGAAGCCACGTTCCACAAAGATGTCTTGCAAAAAGGCGAATGGCGCGATTCCTATCTGTATGCGATTCTCGCCGAAGAGTGGCTAGCCCGAGAGGAAGCCAAAGCCGAAATCGCCGAAGCCTTCGAATCAAAAGCAGCCGGCGTTTAAAATTTTCTTAGCGGGGATTTCACAGTCATGCCCATCTACGAATATGTTTGCGACGATTGCCAGACGCGCCACGAGCGCATCGTCCTGTCCAATGGCTCAAAAGTAGAGTGTCCGAAATGCCGCAGCAAACGCCAGACCGTCCAATTCTCAGTTTTCGCCGCGCATAACGGCGGCAATGGCGCCAGCGACGCGTCAAGCTCCAGCGCCTCCGCGTCCTCAGGCGGCTCGTGCGGCTGCACCCCACGCACCTGCGGCTGCCACTAATTTCGGCGATGCCGTACTCACGGCCGCGATCGTGAATAATTCTTCAAAATCTCCGGCACGCTCAATCCCTCCGGCAATTTCGGATCAGCAATCGGCGTCCCCGCGGTCAATTTCAAAGGCAAAACCCCCGCCCAAATCGGCAACTCATAATCCTCAGCCTCATCCTTAGGTGGCCCAACGCGAACCTTCGCCGAAGCCTCCTGCAACAAAAGTTTCAAAACCGAAGTAGCCTTAATCTCCGAATCGCGAACCGCGCGCACGGCATCCCAACGCCCCGGCACAACATGATTCGTAAACGCCGATAGCGCGAGGATCTTCTCCTCGCGATCCTCCACCGCATGCGCTCGCCCAAGAATCACCACCGAGCGATAATTCATAGAATGATGAAAAGCCGAGCGCGCCAGAACGAGCCCGTCCACCAGCGTCACCGTAACGCAAACCTGAACCCCGCCAGCCAAAGTCCGCAACATGCGGCTAGCAGCCGAGCCATGCAGATAGACGGCATCGTCAACGCGCGCATAACCAGTAGGAATAACAAAAGGCTGCCCATCAACAACAAACCCGACGTGGCACAAAAACCCCTCGTCAAGAATGCGATGCACAGTTTCGGAATCATAATGCCCGCGATCGGGCAGGCGGCGCACCAGCGTGCGCCCGGTAGGAGTGTATTCGCTCATCCGTGCAGACTACGGGCGCTCCGCCAACTGCACAAGAGCCAATCTGGTTCGATCCCAATCGGTCACTTAGATTTCGCCGCCCCTCGAATCACGCGAAATCCAGTGTAATCGCCGTCAGCAGCCCGATACCGCGCCTTCGAATCCGAAGGGCGATCCGCGCTCCCGCCAAGCGTCTTACCCGATCCATCCTTAGCAACCACCCACTCGGCCACATTCCCGCCAAGATCAAAAACCAATTCCTCGTTCTCGTCGCCCTGGCCAGAAAAACTGCCAACTTCTTTCAAGAGCGGCGCATCTCCGGCGAGCTGCTTGATTTTGCTTTCCAGCTGCTCAGCATCCTCGGGATTGATCGCGTAACCGGCCCAGTAATCCAGCGTGTTCTCACCCGGCCGGTCTTTATAAAGATCGGTGACCTCAGTTTCATTCGGCAAACGATAAGTCTGTCCCGAAACGCCGCTAAGCCACAGACAGTACGATTTCGCGCGATCGAATGAAATCCCATTGGCCGGATAATTTTCAGTCCCCGGATCAAGTTTATAGTTGGTGTCAAAAGCAGCGTACTGCGCCCGCGTAACCTCGAATCGTCCGATTTCGATCTCGCGGCGCTTCACCACCTCGGGAATCACGGTAGGCGGCGCAGGAGTGCTCGATGTGGTCTTCGCGATCGGCAGCGCCACGCCGTAAAGCGTCCCGGTCTTCGCAATGAATCGGCGGCGCAGCGCGGCAGCCAGCGGCGAATCCTTCTTGAAAGCCTCATTCTCCGGCGGATTCGCGTTGAAGAGATACTTGTCGAACCACGCCATCTCCTCGTTCACTTTGCGAAGCTGGTGCGAAAGTTTGCGAGGCCCGTGCGGCTCGCCGGGAAAAAGCAAAAATCGCACCGGCGCTTTGCCCAGGGAATAAAGCGTCCGGTAATGCGTCCAGCCTTCCTCGGTGGGCACATTGCGGTCCACGGTTCCAAAGAAAATCAAGGTAGGCGTCTTCACTCGATCCATTTTGAAGATCGGCGACTTGCGAAGATAAAGCTCCGGATCCTGCAGCGGCGACTTCCCAAAATAATAATCGTCAAACGCTTCGCCGAAATCCACGTTAGCCCAGTCGCTGATCCATTCCACGTCCCCCGCGCCCACAGCCGCCGCCTTATAACGATCCGGATCAACAATCATCAACTGAATCGAAAGAATCGATCCATTCGACCAACCCAGCGCCCCGATACGATCCGGATCCACGAGTCCCTTGGCAATCAGCGCGTCCACGCCCTTCTCGATATCCGGAATTTCAAGCTCGTAATATTTCCCGCAGCAAATCGATTCCACCCATTTCAATCCGTAACTATTGCTGCCGTGATAGTTCGTCTTCAAAATAAAAGCGCCGCGCTGATTCAACAGATTATTCGAGTAAGCCCAGGATTCGCTCCATTCATCGTGATCCGCACCCGAGGGGCCGCCATGCGTCGCGGTGATCAACGGATATTTCTTGCCCGGCTCGTAATTCAACGGGTAGTAAAGAATTCCCTCCACATCATCGTCATTCGCGCCCTTCCAATGCAGCACCTCAGTTTTCGCAATCGTCCGTTCCTTGAAATGCGGATTCAGTTCGGTGAATTGCACGCCTGCGCTGACTTTTGCTCCGTCCAGTCGCGCCCGGAACCACTGCTCCGGAATGCTAGCCGTGCTGTACTGGTAGACGAAGGAATGATCGTCATCACCCACCGCAAAGCTGAACCAATTCCGCGCCTGATCGCCGCCAATCCATTCGCGCGACCATGTCGCCCCGTGCCGCGTATAACGCGCCGGCTTCGAATAAACTCCGTCCGCCAAAAACGCAATGAATCCGTCGCTGGCAACTTCAAAATCAAAGCCCATCGAGCGATCCCAATCGAGATTCACTTCCGTATTCGTCCCGGCCGTCAGATCGTAAAAATAAATCTTCGTAATCGTCGCGGTGAAGAAGCGCGGATCGCTGGAATAAGGCGCTAGCGCGTAAAATCCCGAATTGTCGCGCGCCCAGCGCACTTGATACGGGCGAATCTTTCCATCTGGATAAATTTCGGTCCGCTTGCCCGTGGAAAGATCGACCAGATAAGTCGCCGGAGCGATTTTCTGATCCCATGCATAACTCAGCTCGCGCGAAGCCACCGCAACGGCCCACTTACCATCGCGCGAGACATCAAAATTCTGAATCCAGTCGGTATTGTCGGTAACGCGTGAAACTTTCTTGTCCTTAATCGCAAATTTGTAAAGGCGCACCGGCGATTCATGCGTCGTATCGTCAACCACCGTAGTATCGTCCTTGCGCTCCTTCGTATTCCGCTCGTAAAGCGACGCATCTTCCTCCGCGCTGAAAAGAATCGTGTCGTTGTCGATCCATTCAAACGACTTGATCCCTTTCTCAAATTCTGTAACTGACCAGGCCTCGCCCCCGCGCGAATTAATGAGCCAAAGCTGCAGCGGCGCAAACTCTGGCTTGGGTTTAGGAAGCGCCCGCGTGCTCAAAAACGCAATCGTCTCGCCCGAAGGTGACCATCGCGGCTGCGAAACCGTATCCGACCCGCGAGTAAGTTGAATCTCTTTTTTCTCGGTGAGACTAGAAAGAAAAAGATTGCTAATACGCGTGTCCTTGTCCTTGTCGCCGGTGCCCTTCACCCAAACCGCCCATTTCCCGTCGGGAGAAATTCGAAATCCGTTGGCCGAATCGGTAAAAATCACGTCCTCAGGCTTCCAGGGAGATTTCTTCAAAGGAGCGGCAGCAGACTTCGCATCAGTCGTTTGCGCATAGGCGCGAGGCGCGCCTAGTGAAGCGGCGATCAACACGACTCCAGCACAAGCATGCCAAAATCGGCTAATCATTTAACAAAGTCCTCCAAGATTCGGGAATTCTTCGCTCGATTCGCACTTACGGGTTATACCGCCCCAACCAATCCGCCACTTCCTTAAAAACGTCCCGCCGCTGCTCGCCCAACGCTGGAAAATGCGGCGAGCCAGGATAAGTCACCATGCGCACCGTTTTCCCGCGCTCCGCCAGCAAAACAAAATACTCCCGCCCCTGAAATGTAGGCACTCGTAGATCGGCCTCACCATGCAAAATCAAAAGGGGTGTAGTCACAGCATCCGCAAACATCACTGCCGAAAATTTCAAAAATGGCGCCGGGTCTTTTTCCTGCCAGCGCGCGTCATAATCCACCTGCCCGATATCGCTCGTAGGAATAAAACTCAGCCAATCGGTGATTCCAGCTCCCTCAATTGCCGCCTTATAACGATGCGTCTGCGTCACCGTCCACGACGTCATGAATCCGCCCGCGCTCCAGCCGAACATCGCCAGGCGATTCGGATCGGCCCAACCCTGCGCAATCGCAAAATCCGTTGCTGAATCCACGTCGCCATATGCCCGGTCGCCGAAATGCTGGTAAATCGCCTCGACAAACTCAGACCCGTAACCCGTCGAGCCGCGATATTGGGGCTGCATCACCACGTAACCAAGCCCGGCAATCAATCGCGAAAAGAAATCGAATTCCAATGCATCATTTGCCTCAGGCCCGCCATGCGGCAGATTCAGGAACGGATATTTCTTAGCCGCATCGTACCCAGCCGGAAACGTAACGATGCCGTCGAGCCTCGTGCCGTCTTTCGCTGTCCAATGCACCACGCGCACTTCGCCAAGCGACACCGCAGCAAGGGTGTCGTCGCCCTCCTGCGTGATTTTCTCCAGCTTGCCGTCGCGCACCACCGCAACATTCGGCGCATGCGAAGGATCGCCCACATTAAATATCGGAACATCCGGCGAGCTCGAAAACGCAGTATTCACCGGCTCGCCGAGAATCACCCCGTTAGGCCAACGATACATCGGCACAAGCTTCCCATCGCGAAACGAATCGCAATCGGTGATCACTCCGCGATGCGTCAACACCCAAACGTTCCCATGAACATCCGAAGTAAGAGTCTCCACGGAGCCCGCGAGATCGGGCGTGCGATCCGTTAATTTCCCCCCGCTCGCCGCCACGGTAAAAATATGATCCGGCGTAAGCACGTCGGTTGTCGCGCTGGCAACCGCTATCTCCCGCCCGCCCGCTGCCCAAGCCAGCCCCGCCGTCGCATTCGCGATGTCCGCCACGCGCCGCATTCCCGCCGCGCTGCACACATCTATATAAGCATGCACATCGTGATGCCCGATCTTCGGCAGCGCCGTCACCACCGCAATTTCCTGACCGTCGCGCGACCACGCAATATTGCTGATGGTATTCAGCGCCGGGCACCACCAGGCTCCGTTCTCCCCATGCACGCCAACCACATAGAGAGATGTCTCATCGTTCTCCACCACATGACGCACATCCGCGAGCGGATCCTTCGGCCGCGGATCGGCGAGCACGGCGAGGCGCGTGCCATCGGGAGAAATAAATGCGGAGTGAATGCCGGAAGGCAGCGCCAAGTTTTGCTTCAGCTTTCCCGCGACAAGCGGCACGATCGAAAGCTGCCCGTGTTTGTCAATTTCTTCAATTCCAAAAAGCGCGTCGCCCTCTTTCGTAAATCCAGACGGTGTGAAATGCTCAGGAAGATCAAGCTTGCGCGAATTCTCGCCGGAAATATCAATCAAGCGCCATTCATGCGCGCGCGGGCCTTTTACTCCCGCCCAGGAAACATCGTAAAGAACCGTCTTGCCGTCGGGCGAAACCGCCGCAGGCCGCGCCCGCCGCAGCGCCGAATCATCGTCGATGCCGAAAGGATGCTTATCCGCCGCGCGAATGCCCGCGCACAGCCCTAACGCCAGAATCGCCGCGCACCAAACCCGCGCACAACCAAACTTCGTCCGCATCCAGCGCCTCCAAGATGAATCGAATCGAGCGCCGGGGCCCGGCGCACTGATAGAATCGCGCGACGCTCACTCGCCCCAGGGAGGCCGCCAGCCGATTCGCCGAAAGAAACTATCACACAGGCCGCGATTCGCAAGTGCCACGGCCGCGGAGCGAAGCCGGGAAAGCACCATTCACTCGCGCCACGATTCGAGTACAATCGCGCTTCGGCGGCCGCGAACCGGCGCCAATTCGGAGACTCAGATGGCAGCAAGAGCAAAGGGCCTGATCGCGGAAACATTCAAATTCTTTCGCGATCTCGGGCGCAACAACAACACCGCCTGGATGGAAACGAACCGCGAGAGATATCGAGCGCAGGTCGTTCAACCGCTCCGCGACTTGATGGAACAACTTTCGCCTTCGGTGCTAAAGCTCGATTCAGAATTCCTGATTACCGGCCGTTCCGGCGATAATTTCTCGCGCATCAATCGCGACATCCGCTTCGCCCGCGACAAAACGCCCTACAAGACCCATATGTACATCCTATTCCGCAGCCCGCAATCCCGCGAAAACGGCGGCGCCACCCTCTACGTAGGTGCATCGACCGATGGCGCCACCGCCGGCATGAAGGATTATTTCGAAGGCAAAGAAAGCGGCATGGCGCAATTCGGAGTTCCGCGCGGCAAACAACACGGCCCCTGGCTCGACAAACAAAAAAAGCGCCTCGGCCGCAAATACGACAGCTATTGGTACTCCAGCGAAAAAAACAATTGGACGAAACACGAAGGTTGGCCCACAAAACCCGAAGAATGGAAAAAGCTAAAAGCCTGGATCGTCCGCCGCAAATTCACGCCGGCCAGCGCCACGCGCCCCGATTTCGCCACCGAAGCAACAAAAGTATTCCGCGACGTATTCCCACTTTTCGAATTCACAAGCTCTCCAAAATGGAAGCCATGACCAAATCCGTTGCCGCTGGCCGTGTATGCGTAGCGGCGGGCTTTAGCCTGGCATCTTCGCGAGAGGCAACCCGCGCCCACCTAACTCCGCACCTAAATCAAAGCGAGTTTTTTCTCGACCGACATTCAACAGGTTCATCGTGAGCAAAATCCTAAAAGCGATCCTCTGGATCGCCGTCTCCCTAGCCGGCGCCACCGCCCTAGCCGCCATAGCCTTCGAGCGCAAAGAGCCGCTCAACGCCGTCTGGTTCGTAGTAGCCGCAGTAGCCAGCTACATGGTCGCCTACCGCTTCTATTCCAAATTCATAGCCGCAAAAGTCCTAGGCCTGGACGACACGCGCGCCACCCCAGCCGAGCGCCTCGAAGACGGGAAGGATTTCGTCCCCACAAATAAATGGGTGCTAATCGGCCACCACTTCGCAGCCATCGCCGGCCCAGGCCCGCTAGTGGGACCCACACTAGCCGCGCAATTCGGCTACATGCCCGGCACTCTCTGGCTAATCCTCGGCGCCGTCCTCGGCGGCTGCGTCCAGGATTTCACCATTCTGTTTTTCTCCATGCGCCGCAACGGAAAATCCCTAGGTCAAATGGCACGCGAAGAAGTAGGCAAGCGCGGCGGGATGCTAGCGCTCCTCGCAGTTTTGGCGATCATGGTGATTCTGCTAGCGGCAGTTGCATTAATCGTAGTGAAAGCCCTGAAAGATTCCCCGTGGGGCGCCTTTACTCTAGCAATGACAATCCCCATCGCCATGCTCATCGGAATTTATCTGCGCTATCTGCGCCCCGGACGCGTACTCGAAGCATCCATAATCGGCGTCGCCCTGGTGCTACTCGCAGTCGTCGCAGGCCAATGGGTAAACGCATCGCCAACGTGGTCGAACGCCTTCACCCTATCAGGCTCAGCACTAGCAATCGCCATCATCATTTACGGCTTCGCAGCGTCAGCCCTTCCAGTCTGGCTGCTGCTCGCTCCGCGCGATTATCTCAGCGCCTTCATTAAAATCGGCGCCATCGCCGCCCTCGCCGGCGGCATCCTCTTCGTCCGCCCCACTCTGCAAATGCCCGCGCTCACCCGCTTCATCGACGGCTCCGGCCCAGTCTTCGCCGGAAAGATTTTCCCCTTCTGCTTCATCACCATAGCCTGCGGCGCCATCAGCGGCTTCCACGCGTTAATCTCCTCCGGCACCACTCCAAAAATGATCATGCACGAATCGAATGCCCGCATGATCGGCTACGGCGCCATGCTGATGGAATCCTTCGTAGGCGTAATGGCCATGATCGCCGCCTGCGTTCTATCCCCCGGCGTCTATTTCGCAATCAACGCGCCAGCAGCAATCGTTGGCAAAACCCCCCAAGCCGCCGCCGCAGTAATTCAGTCGTGGGGCTTCCCGCTAGATCCGCAAGCAATCGTCACGCTCGCCCAGCGAGTCGGCGAACGGACGCTGCTAGATCGCACCGGAGGTGCTCCATCTCTAGCGGTAGGCATGGCGCAAATTTTCAGCGGCACTATCGGCGGCGATCGCCTGCTCAGCATCTGGTATCACTTCGCAATAATGTTCGAAGCCCTGTTCATCCTCACAGTCCTCGACGCAGGCACCCGCGTAGGCCGTTTCATGGTCCAGGAACTAGGCGGACACATCTGGAAGCCGCTAGGCCAGCGCGGATGGATGCCCGGAATCTTGATTTCGAGCGGCCTGATCTGCGGCGCGTGGGGATTTTTCCTCTGGCAAGGAGTGCAAGACCCGCTAGGCGGCATAAATTCCGTCTGGCCGCTCTTCGGTATCGCCAATCAATTGCTGGCAACGGTGGCCCTGGTAGTAGGCACGACGATCCTGCTGAAAATGGGCAAGCTCAAGTGGATCTGGGTGACGCTCGCGCCCATGGCCATGCTAGTAGCAGTCACCATGACCGCCAGCTACCAAAAAATCTTCGATGCCAATCCGCGCGTCGGCTTTCTCTCGCAAGCCCGCGTAATTGCCGCGCAAATCGCCACCGGAGCAATCTCGCCGGACCGCGCCGCCGCAGCCCAGCGCCTGATTTTCAATAATCGCCTGGACGCCGCAGTAACCGGCATACTAGCAGCCATGGTCTGCGCCCTGCTATTCGAAGCCATAACCGTCTGGTCCGGAATTTTATTCGCAGGCAGGCAGACCACTCTGCACGAAACTCCCTACGTAGCCACGCGCTGGGCGGAAGGAGACTAATGCCGCAACAAAATTATCGGCGAACCCCAATCACTCGCGCCCTGCAAAAAGTCTGGCGCTATCTGCGTGAATTAACCGGCGACGCAGCCTACGAAAACTACCTCAAGTATTGCGCCGCAAATGAATCCAATTCAAATCCGCGAAAGACAATGACCCGCGCCGAGTTCTATAACGACGCCCAACGAAGAAAATATTCCACAATTAATCGCTGCTGCTAGCTGTTCGTAGGACCCGTGCTTCTTGCCCTGAGCGGAGCCGAAGGGTGTGCCGGGCCTCTTCAGGCAATATTTCGCTACAACTCCCATCCCGCCCCAACCACCGCCCAAGCCAGAACACTCCCCCTGAAATCCCCGATGGACGCGCCGTCGCCCAAAACCTATAATTAGTGTTTCGCACAGCACCCTTCGTGCATCTAATCGTGAATCAGAAAGTTATGGAGTGGGTTCAAGGACAATTCGAATGAAAACAGCCGCGCTCAAGTTGTCAAAGCCCACAACCGAACCGGCGCCGAAAGAGCCAAAAGCCCGTCCCGCCGCCGCTCTACAGATGTATCTCGAGACAATTTCCTACAAAACCCGCGAGCGCCTCGAGCTGATCAACATAACCCGCGACGTAAATGAAGTAGTGAAAAAATACGGCCTGAAAGCCGGCTTCGTAATGGTCCAGTCCCTACACACGACAACAGCCGTCTTCATAAACGAATTCCAGCAAGCGTTACTAGACGACATAAAGTCGTTCCTAGAGCGCCTAGTAGGCCGCATAGACTACTGGCGCCACAACGATCCCAAACTCTCCGAGTGCAATCGCAAAAACGCCGACTCCCATCTGCGCGCCATGGTCCTGGGCCACACGCTTTCTCTACCGGTACGCAACGGCGAAGTAGCCCTAGGCTACTGGCAGTCGGTGATCCTGGCCGAGTTGGATGGTCCGCGCGAGCGCAGCGTCCAAATCCAAGTCCTAGGCGTCCCAGAAGAAAAGTAGCGCCGGCGTCCCTGCCGGCATCTGACGACCGCGATCCCGCCACAAGCATCAGTCACGATCGGACTAGAAAACTAAACCATCGCCGATTGCCTAACGCCATGCTCCGAGCAAAATCTCAGCCTTCGCCGACGTACGCGCTCGTAAGATGCCGGCAGAGACGCCGGCGCTACTTGAGCCGATTGACTTGAAGAATTTCCCTCCCTAATATTGCTGCGAATCACGCACGATTTTCCGGAGGCGCGAATGGATCGCAAGCGCAGCAATCTGCCCGCAGTAATGGCGGTAACTCTCTGTCTCTGTCTAATCGCGCTCTACCTGGTAAAGCGCAACAGTCAGCAAATCGCCGCCTCTGTAGCAGCCTCCGGCCGCACCGGCCAAAACGACCCGCGCCTGGCAGGCGCCTATCGCTTCGAGCGAGGCAAGTGGACTTACGTCCATCTCCAAGGCACCCCCGATCAAATCGGCTACCAACACGGCTACCTATTAGCCCCAGAAATCGCCGACGCCTTCGCCGCCGTAAAGTTAGAAGACACCCACACCACTCATCGCGACTGGGCCTTCTTTCGCAAAGCCTCTCACGAAATGCTCTGGCCGCACATCGACGCAGAATACCAACAAGAACTAAATGGAATCGTAGCCGGCGCCCAAGCCCACGGGGTAAAAATCGATATCGATGATCTGGTAGCGATGAACGCATTCATGGAACTCCCCGGCTATTACGTCCCGTGGTTCAACGAAAAAGAAAAAGTAGCCGGCGCCCCGCACCTACAAAGCCCCGGCAACTGCAGCGCCTTCGTAGCCACAGGCAGCTGGACGACAAACGGCCAAATCGTAATGGCCCACAATAATTGGACGAGTTACCTGCAAGGCGAGCGCTGGCGAGTAATTTTCGATATCGCGCCCGCGCAAGGTTTCCGGATGATCATGGATGGCTATCCAGGAGTAATCGTAAGCGACGATGATTTCGGCGAAAATTCCGGCGGCTTGATGGTCACCGAAACCACCATCTCCGGATTCAAAGGCTGGGATCCCGACGGCAAACCAGAATTCGTACGCGCCAGAAAAGCCATGCAATATGCCGATAACATCGACGACTACATGAAAATCATGCTGGATGGAAACAACGGCGGCTACGCCAATGATTGGCTGCTAGGCGATCGCAAGACCGGCGAGATCGCTCAATTCGAACTGGGCCTGAAAGCCCACAAAGTCTGGCGCACAAAGGATGGCGTCTTCGTGAGCTCCAATTTCGTAAGCGATCCAGAAGTCCAAAAGAAAGACACCGTCTGGGACAACAACGACGCCGACGCCTCCCCCAACGCTCGCCACAAGCGCTGGAATGAATTAATGGATCAATCGAAAGGGAAGTTGGACGTAGAACTAGCCGAAAAAATGCTCAGCGATCATCACGACACGTTCACCGGAAAAGACGGCCCTAGCGGCCGAACTCTCTGCGGCCACATGGATGCCGACGCCGCAGGCTCAAAAGCCTGGGAACTAGAGCCATTCGATCCCATGGGCGCAGTCCAAGGCAAAGTAGCCGACAGCAACATGGCCGCCAACATGACGCTAATAGCCAGAGCCGGCCACCCCTGCGGCGGCGAATTCAAAGCCGCCCCATTCTTAAAAGCCCATCCAGAATATTCGTGGCAAGCCCCAAGCCTGAGGGACATGGACGCAGGCCCCTGGACGCAATTCAAAGCCGGCGAAACCGCAAAATAATTTCTGCGCGGCACAAAAAAAAGCGGGGAGGCCGAAGCCTCCCCGCCTAATCACAACAACAGCGATCTGAACTTAGCTCTTATCCACCACCAGGTTGTTAGTCACCGAAAAGACGTTCGCCACGCCGTTCGCCCGAATGTAAGCAGTGTTCTTGTCCCCTTCACTCGCCACTACTCCCTCGAGCGTAACGTTCCCATTCTTCACAATAATGTGAATCGAAGGGATCGGCGCAATCGAATACCGCTGCAGCGATGCAAAGCCATAAACTGCGCGGTAAGTCTGCCGCCGAATCGAATCGTCAAAATTCGAAAGCGGCAGCACTTCGATATTATTCACCACTTTCGTCACGCCCTCGATGCGCTTCACCACATTCTCCGCATCAGGCCGCAACGTAGCATTGCGCACCTGACCCTCCAAAGTCACAGTTGTCCCGTCCACGCGATACTGCAAATTGTCAAACACCGACAAATACGGCAGCATCACCAATTCGTGCCGCACTTTCTCTTTCAGCCAGCCTTCATAGTTCTTCGTGTCATTGGTTGACACCGAAGGAGTGCCATTCCCAGAAGGCATGCTCATAGCGCTGGCATACGGCGCGGCGGCCAATCCCAGAACGACCGCCAGAACGCCAGCAAGAAAAAACCGGCCAACGGTGTTCGTTCCCTTGTTCATTTTCTCTCCTTGTTTTTCCGCTGCATTTTCTGCAGCAATTCCCGATTACACTCCCTTTAGATGCGTTCGAATTTCCGAGAGTTGTAGAAAATCGGACTGCCCGTAAATGCCGCAAATCCCGGCATTTGCGAGCGGAATGCGTCGCCGTTGCAGTTGTAACGTCGGAATCAGGATCTGTCGTCAAAAACTCAGGCAGGTTTACTTGCTCGAAGGAGCGGCCGCTCCCAGCGATCGAACGTAATGCACCAAATCCCAAATCGCTTTATCGGTTTGCATCTTCGCAAATCCCGGCATCCCGGAAAATCTGACCCCATTCTTAATAATCCAAAATAATTCCGCATCCGACCACGCCTGCACCCCCGGCGATCCAAGATCCGGGACTCGCGGATACATCCACTGTCCATTTTCCGTGGGGTGCCGCCCATCTTTCCCGTGGCAGGAATCGCAATCCATCCCATAAGTCATGCTGCCGTTATCAGCACTGGAAGCATCGGCAGCCGGTGCAGCACCCACCGAACCACGCGCCGCCCGCCCAATCAACCAACGTTTCGCTGAAACAGCCAATGATGTCTCCCGCGCCCCAGGCTCAGGCAACGCACTGAGGTCGATCTGCGCCGCCAAGATGATCGCAACCACGAGCACCACCACGATCAGCACGGCCATTTTCAAAATTCGCCTGAGCACGGAAATGAACTCCTCAACTATGAGATGCGGCAGATTTCTATTCGTCGTCTTCGTGGTGTTTCAGCGGAATCATTTTCAAAGAAATCCGAATATCCCGCGCCCGCGCATCCGCAATGATCGCCCGCCGCACGTCCGCAGGCAGTGTTTCCGGCGGATAAACCCCCGCATCCCGAGGCATGTGCCGCACAAAAAGCGCCGCCAGATGCGCAGTAGCATAAGAAATCGGTGTAGATTGCAATCCTCGCCGCAAAATCTGAAACAAGCTGGGAAATCCAGCATCCCAACGAATCATCATCGGCTGCCCGGCCTTAACGCCCCGCACCAAAACCGCAGCAGCAAATCGCGCATTCTCCAAAATTTTCTTCTTAAATAACTTCTGAACCGCCTTAGGCGAAAGCGTCTTTGGAAACCGCTTCAGCACCAACCCGCGCGATTTCGAGAGCTTCCCCTGTCGCCACCAACGCCGCAACCGGTCAAAATCGTTCCCGCCAATCTTCGCGTCAAAATCTTTCATCGCCACAAAGTAAGGCAAAGTAGCCACTTCATCCTGCGCCGCCAAATAAACGGTAGCCTCGCCGATCGGCGCGGGAAATCGAAATTTCTCCGGATCCCCAAATTTCTTGCCCTTATGAAATCGCGATCCGCGGTAATAGATCGGATTCGACACTGCTTCATCAAACGCCACTTCCGGCGACCAGGTCGAAACCGGCGTAGCGCTCTCGATGCTCTCATAGAGCCGAATGTGCGCCGCCTCGGTGGTATCCAGCAATTCCGACCCGCGCTTCACCAACAGGTTCGTCAACCCCGGCGCCACCCCGGCATTAATCACCGCGATCCGGTTCTTAGCTACAAACCGCTTGTGATAACGAAGCTGCTCCGCCTTGAAATGATTGCGAGTCAAACGCGAATTCAAATCCAAATAATGCGCCCTTAAACGCAGCGCCGCCCGAAGAATAATCTCATTGAAGATCGCAGGAGAAGCATTCACCAGCAGATGACAACCGCGGCCCGCCCGGACAATCGACCAAATATTGCGCGCGTTAACTTCAAATACTTCGATCTCACTTTTCTTGCCTAAAAATTTACGCGCCCGCACCACATCGCGGTCCCCGCACCACACCGTATGCCCCTGGCGCACCAGCAACCGAGCCAGCAGCGAGCCAGTTCCGCCAACTCCCAAAACAAAAATGCGCATCGGCCAAAAACAATATCACAACCTGCGCCCCGCCGTGTCCAGCGCACCGCCGGCGTTACTACTGCGGCGGCGGCCCTGCCGGCAACCCCAGCGCCACAAAATCCGGCCCCGAATGTATCCAACCTTCCTTCCCATCCTTCACCCGCACCCGCAACCACATATCCTCAAAGCTGCAATACACGCGATCCCCGCTATCCTTCCAATTCACAATCGCCCGCGCCGCCAACAATTCAAATCTCGACCCCGCCACCACCGCCACCTGCTCCGCATGATAAGGATCCTGCACCGGCTCAGCATAAAGCGAAACTACCAAGCCCTCCGCCCGAGGCCGCGCATCCGCCAAAACCCGCATATTGCAACCAGTCTTAGTCAACGTGCCAGTCTTGTTCGCAAAACAAGTCTCGCCCTCACCCCAAACTCCCGCCGCCCAATCCACCCGCACCGGCACAAATACAAAAAAATTCCCGGTCCAAGCCCGAAATTCCAGCGCCTCAGCTTTCGAAGCCAAGGGCATCACATTCACCCCGCCGCCCACCATCACCCCGGTCAAAACTCCGCCGACAGCCAACCCGTCACTGCCTCCCGGCGGCAACGGGGCCCCAATAAGCGCCAATTTATTATTCACCAACGCAAACACCTGCCAGGATTCATCCTCGCCCGGCGCAGAGGGCTCCTCAATATAACGAATCACCAGCGCCGCCCCGCCAGCCCCTTCAAACACCGAGGCCGCAGCCGTCAGGGTCTTGGCGAAATGCCCATCCAGCACATCCGCCGGAAAAATCTTCCGGTAAATGGCAGTCCCACTCGTCCCGCGAATCTCAATCTCCCCAAGCGTAGCCGCGAGTTTCGGATCGCTGGACCGCGTCAACCCCTTCTCATGCGCGATCACGGTGTACTTATGCGAAGTAATCGCAAACGTCCCCAAAAACTGCTCAGAATCAACAATCTTCGAAGCCTCAACCGGAGCAGGCGCCGCCGGCTTGGAAGTTTGCGCAGCAACCCGCGGCCCGCAAAGAGCCAGCGCACCACACATGATGAGCAATGGATTTAGAAGTCTCACGTAGCGGTGGCCTTCAGGCCAGCATCCCACGAGCAGAATTTAAGCTACATCCCAAATCAACGACGGACTCAACCAGTCAAATCAAGCCGACTCTAACCTTAGCAGGAATCGCGGCACAAAAAGAAGAAATGAAGCGGGCAGTAAAACGCCCTACCGAACGATCTCAATCAAAAGCACCCAAGCACTAGTGGTAGCCGCCAAAAAAGAAAACACGCACCCCGAAACCAACCAATACATTCCCGCGGTATGCCCCAAAAACAACAGAAGCCCCGCAGCACAAAACGAAAGCGTAGCCATGTGGCACAAGAAAGCCCGCGAAGCCAACCACCACAAAGGTTTCCTTCTCCCCCGAAGCTGCCCCAAATGGAAAACGGAAGTCATAATCCAAAGCCCTAATCCAACGGCGAAAATTTCAATCCCCAAAACCCGCAACGATTGCCCAGGCGCCAACCCAAAAGTGCCAATCAAAACCACTCCCATCAACAAAGAAAGCGCCTCAGCAGCCCGCCCGGCCACGCCCTGATATTCAATAATCTTCGTCAAGTTGATCGACACCGCCACAAATATCAACCCAGCCAGCGCAGCCGCCGCCCCAGTCTCAGCAACAAGAAAATTCCCCCAATCGGCAATCCCATTCAAAGCAGCAATCCTCCCAAGCGCGAAGCCGCAATAGTAATCCATCCCGCGATATCATATACATTCAGCCATGCGCAATCGTCTCACCTGCATCTTTCTATTCTGCTCGGCGTTATTTGTCGTCCTTCCCATAGCCGCAATCGCACAAACAACCAACGCGCCCGTCCACGGCCTCTGGCTATGGAAAAGCCCCGCCGTCCTGGAATCCCCCCACGCCGCCGAATCCCTACTAAGTTTCTGCCAATCCGAAAACATCAATGAAGTTTACATCTCCATCTCCGAACGCAGCGAACCCGCCGAAGAATCCGAACTCGCTCATACAATCACCATCCTCCATCGCGCCACCATACGAGCAGAAGCCCTGCTCTCCAGCTCCGAAGCCGACGAGCCCGGCAAACATCGCGACACACTCCTACGCCACGTGCAAGAAATCCTGGAATTCAATCGCAAGCACCCAGCCGCGAAATTCGACGGCATCCACCTCGACATCGAGCCGCAACAACGCCCGGAAAATAAAGGTCCAGGCAATCTGAGATTTCTCCCAGGTCTGGCCGAAGCTTTCCGCCAAGTGCGCGCCATCACCGATCCAGCGGGCCTAACCCTAAACGCCGACATCCAAAATAAACTTCTTAAAGGCGACGCCGCCCAACGCAAAATGCTACTGACCGCAGTTCCGCGCGTCACTCTAATGATGTACGAGCTAAGCAACCCAAACGACGGCGAAACCCCAGAACAAAAAGCCGACAAAGCCGCAAAGGCCAGCCAAAAATTCCTGACCATGGCCTACGAAGGCCTAAACGATCGCAATCTAGCAAAAATGGCCATAGCTCTACGCACGCCAGACTACGGCGATCTACTCCCACAAATATTGAAAGCGCTCGACGAAGCCAATCGCGCAAATCCCCATTACCTAGGATGGGCCCGCCAATCATACAATGATCATCTAAACGCAACCGCGCCCTAACGAAAACGACGCGGTTCCATCGAGGCAAGCCTACCCGTGAATTTTCACCTGCGCAAAGCCACCAAATCCGATATCCCCCGCCTGCGCGAAATAATCGAAGCCTCCGTCCGCGGCCTGCAAGCGAATGATTACTCCCCAACGCAAATCGAAGCTGCCCTAAATTCAGTCTATGGCGTGGACACTCAATTAATCATCGACGGAACCTACCTAGTATCAGAAATTAATTCCGAAATCGTGGCCTGCGGCGGCTGGAGCAAACGAAAAACTCTCTACGGCGGCGATCAATTCGAAGCGCGCGAAGACTCCCTCCTAAATCCGGCCCAGGACGCGGCCAAAATCCGAGCCTTCTTCGTGCATCCCAATTGGGCCAGGCAAGGAATCGGCGCCGCAATCCTAAAAGCTTGCGAAGACGCCGCAACAGACGCAGGCTTCACCCGCTTGGAAATGGGCGCCACTCTAAGCGGCGTCGCCTTCTACAAAGCAAAAGGCTATACCGCAGTTGAAAATCTAGAAGTGCCGCTAAACAACGGCGAATCCCTACCAATCGTAAAGATGCAAAAGGTTCTCCCGTAGGGCCCGCGCTTTATGCCGGGCCGGGCAATGTGTCACTTCATGGCGCGGTTTGGGAATGGCGGGGATTTTCATTAATGAGATGGTGTGTTTGGCGCGAATTCCAATTCTAACGAAATCGTGCATTACCCCGCCTCTCTAATGACGATCTGGGTTAGGCCGCAGGCGAGGCTTGATATTACAAGTTGCCCGGCCCGGCATAAAGCGCGGGCCCTACGGTCGGAAAAAACCACGTCCGCACTTCCTCGCGCTCGGTTTGCTCCCCAACCCCACCCGATATAGAATGAATTCGCTCCGACCTCTTGCCGCTACCGGAGAGCCAACCCAAGCCGCAAGAGGCGAATCCCGCAACCCCCGGGATGACGGTCCAGGCGGAAACGCTCAGGCCACCCGTGTTTGGAAAGGAGACCCAACGGCATCGCCGCAATAGCGGTGTCGCCGTCGCCCGATTCCAAACCAGGTTTCGGGCGTTTTCATTTTAGGCGTCAGGGCAACTGGACTCGCAAAATGCCTCTCACCGACAAATTCGGCCGCCCCATCACCGACCTGCGCATCTCGGTCACCGACCGCTGCAATTTCCGCTGCGTCTATTGCCGCTCCGCCGATCCGGAAAATCACGTGCCCGGCCACGAACTCCTGGCTTGGGAAGAACTCGAGCGCCTGGCCCGCATCCTGATCGCCGAAGGCATCCGCAAAGTCCGCGTCACCGGCGGCGAGCCGTTAGTCCGCGAAGGCGTGGAAGATTTCATAGCCGGTCTGAAGAATATGGGGGTGGCCGATCTGTCCATCACCACCAACGGCCATCTCCTCGCCGATCGCCTGGAAAAACTCCTAAGCGCCGGCCTAGACCGCATCAATATCAGCCTGGATTCTCTCGATCAGCAAAAATTCGAAGAAATCACCCGCACCAAATCCTTCAGCAAAGTAATGGCGGGCATAGACGCCGCCCAATCCTCGCGCCTGAAGCCAATCAAAGTGAATGCGGTCCTGGTCCGCGGCATCAACGATAATGAAGTAGAATCCTTCGCCGAATTCGCCCGCGACCGCGATCTAATCATGCGCTTCATCGAATATATGCCGCTAGACGCCGATCGGCATTGGTCCCGCGAGCTGGTCGTAACCGCAGCCGAAATAAAGCAGCGCATAGAAGCCCGCTGGCCGCTGATACCGATCGCCCACGAGCGCAGCGAAACCGCCCGCAAATACCGCTTCGCCGACGGGCCCGGTGAAATCGGCCTAGTCGCTCCAGTCTCGCAACCATTCTGCGGCGCCTGCTCGCGCATCCGCATCACCGCCGACGGCAAACTGCGCACCTGCCTTTTCAGCAAGGAAGATCACGATCTAAAATCCCTGCTCCGCAATGGCGCCAGCGACCAGCAAATCGCCGAAGACATCCGCGCCGCCGTTTACGAAAAAGAAAAAGGCCATCGCATCAACGAGCCCGATTTCCATCCGCCCTCAAGAACCATGGTTTTCATCGGCGGGTAGTAGCAATAGGTGTCATCATTGGCCGGTTGAAAGGGGCGCCGGATGAAAGTCTACGGTTTTATGTTTTCGTTTATCCTTATGTTCGCTTTGTGTGGCAGCCTGCCGCTCATCCACGACGCGAGAGGGCAAGGAGCTGGGGAGAAAAAAAGCCAGTTTGCCACCAGGCGGGAATTTTCGATGGGTGGCATTGGGATGATAAGTAAGAATCTCTACGTTGTCGTGAAATCGGAAGCAAACGAGAGGAATGAACTTATCGTCAAGCCGACCGCTGAAACTGAGAAGAGGTGGCATGGTCAGCGCGTAGACGAGCCCGAAGTTGCCGTTTTTTACCAGGGTGAGGTTTGGTCTTTTGGGAAGTTGCCCACCGGATTTGACTTGAGCAATTCCGTCATTGTTTCGTTCGAGCGCGACAAAGTCCGCTTCTTCGACTTTCACGCGATGTACGGGGCGTACTATGAGAGGATTAGGAATTGAGATTGGAAGGTCTTTGTGGAAATCGCCAGCCACGAAAAAACTGTCTTTCCAATAGGATTGCACCGCTGAGACCATGAGCGAAAACGAAAACGAAGAACGCCAAAGATTATTCACTCTCGGCGAAGCCGAGCGCACCCGCGCCGAACTCGAGCCGTTGCTGATCGAAGCCATGGAAACCCGCAAAAAAATGGCCGATCTGGAAATGGAAATCATGGCGCTGACCGAGCGCATCGTCCGCCAAGGCGGCGTAATCATCCCCTACGAACGCGCCGCCAATACGCGCATCGAACGCGACAAAGTAGCCGCCAATCTACAGGCCTCGCTCGAGCGCATCCACTCCACAGGCTGCGTGGTAAAAGATCTGGATGTAGGCCTGCTCGATTTCCCCTCGCGCATTCACGGTGAAGCCGTCTATCTCTGCTGGCGCCTCGGCGAAGATCGCATTCGCTTTTATCATCGCCAGGACGAAGGCTTCTCCGGCCGCAAGCCCATCGATCCGCGCGATTCCGGATACAAAAGTCCCATTCAGTGAGCGAACCCCTGAGCGAATCGAAAACCAACGCCCTGAAAGACTCCGCAAGCCCCTATCTACGCAGCGCCGCGCATCAACCAATCGACTGGCAAGAATGGGGAGAAGCAGCTTTCGCCAGAGCCCGCGCCGAAGGCAAACCAATCCTCCTCGATGTAGGCGCAGTCTGGTGCCACTGGTGCCACGTAATCGATCGCGAGAGCTACGAAAATCCCGCACTAGCGGCGATCATCAATGAGCACTACGTCCCAGTGAAAGTTGATCGCGACGAACGCCCCGATGTGGATTCGCGCTACCAAGCCGCCGTAAGCGCCATGACCGGACAAGGCGGCTGGCCGCTGACCGCCTTCCTGACTCCCGACGGCAAGCCCTTTTTCGGCGGCACCTATTTTCCGCCCGAAGACGCCATGGGGCGCCCAGGCTTCCGCCGAATTTTGCTGGGAGTAGCCGAAGCCTTCCGCAGCCGCCGCGAAGAAGTGGACAAAACCGCGAAGGCCATCGAAGAGGCCGTCTCGCAAGCCGAAGCTTTCCGCGGCGCCCGCGCCGATTTCGATCCTAGCGCCGTGGACGCCATGGTACGCGCAATCGTCCGCATGTTCGATCTGCGCAACGGCGGCTTCGGGCAATCCCCAAAATTTCCCCACGCCGCGGCAATCGATCTGCTGCTGGAGCGCTATCAATCCACAAAAGAACCAGCGCTGCTGACAGTAGTAGAACAAACGCTGGAAAAAATGGCGCAAGGCGGCGTTTACGATCAATTAGCCGGCGGCTTCCATCGCTATTCGGTGGACGAGCGCTGGCTGGTCCCGCATTTCGAAAAAATGTCCTACGATAATTCCGAGTTGCTAAAAAATTATCTCCACGGCTATCAAGTTACGGACCGCGCGTTATTCCGCGAGACCGCCGAAGGAATAATCGCCTGGACCAACGAAGTCCTCTCCGATCAAAAAAAAGGCGGCTTCTACGGTAGCCAGGACGCCGACCAAACGCTAGACGACGACGGCGACTATTTCACTTGGACGCAAGATGAAGTGCGCGCCGAGCTGACGCCGGAAGAATCCCGCGCCATCGAGCTCTACTACGACGTGGAAGCCCACGGCGAAATGCATCACAACCCAGCTAAAAATGTTTTGTGGGTGGCTCACCCAATCGAAGAAGTAGCCCGCGATCTGAAAATAGCCGAAGCCGACGCGCGCCTGATACTCGCGCGCGCAAAAGGAAAGCTGCTCGAAGCACGCCGCAAGCGCCAAACCCCCGCGATCGACACCACCAGCTACATAAGCTGGAACGCCATGTACGCCTCGGCTTATCTCGAAGCCGCCAGAGTCCTCGATCGCCAAGACTGCAAAGATTTCGCGCTGAAAACAATCGACAGAATCCTGAACGAAGCGTGGGATGAAACGCGAGGCTTCCAACACAGACTGGGCGGCCCACAACTAGAAGGTTCGCTCGACGATCAAGTCTTCATGGCCCTGGCGCTACTAGACGCGTACGAAAGCACGCTAGATATCCGCTACTTCGAAGCAGCCGAGCGCTCTCTGAAACTAACCATCGAAAAATTCGCCGACGCCGAAGGCGGCGGCTTCTTCGATCGCTCGCGCGACGCAGCAGCCATGGGCGGCTTAGATCTACCGAGAAAGCCCTTCCAGGATTCCCCCACGCCAGGCACAAACTCGATGGCCGCAATCCTCTGCGACCGCGTGTACAGCCTCACAGGATACAATCTCTATCACGAGTGGGCCGAGAAGACGCTAGAGGCCTTCGCAAAACTAGCCCCGCAATTCGGCCTGTTCGCAGCCAGCTACGCCCTAGCCGCACTGCTACACCAGCGCCACGTCCTGCAAGTGGTGATTACGGGCCCAGCAGACGATCCAATCGCCAGCGCGCTCGAACAAACCGCAAACAAAATCTACCGCTACGCGAAAACAGTCCTAAGAGCCACGCCAGAAAAAATCAAAAACGCAAAGTGGCCCCCAGCGTTGGCAGAAACGATCCGAAATCTCCCAACAATCTCCGCCCAAGCCCTGGTCTGCGTAGAAACCACCTGTCGCCCGCCAATCAAAAGCCCCAACGAACTAAAATCGATCCTAACGGAAACCCGCGCAGCCGCAATGTAGTCGTTAATGTAGCTCACCTCTTCAGAGGTGAGGTCTTTAGCACTTGGTTTTGCTTTTGACCTTCCGTTTGGCCGATGCTTTCGCATGGGCGCCCAATCAAGACACACCAATCCGCACAAATGTAAACAACCGGTGTGATCCTAAGAGCCGCTCAACACGCAAAAACCCAGCGCAGACCGAACCAAACGCACACGAAGCACAACAACGAAGATCGCGCTAACGACTACTTGCCGAAAAGAAACTTGAAAAACGGGTGCGTCTTCGCAGCCACCACAACGTGCTGATCCTTCTGCGGACGCGGCTGCTTCGCAGCAAACGCAACACCCGGCAGAATCATCAAGCCCAAAATTGCCGCCAAAATCATCTTGTTCGTCTTCATCTTTTTCTCCCTGGAGGCCAGTTGCCTCGGTATGCATAACAATGCAACCAGACACCCAAAAAGGTGACACATTGTAAAACAGGAGTAACTGGCTGAATCCAAGCAGGTTAGCCGCACGCGGAGGCCGAATCGTCTCAAATTGCAATCAACCAATAGCCCAGCAAGTTCCCATCACAAGCGAAATCACTTCCCACGAAAATCCGTCTCAAAATGAAGCGAATTTTGAATCTGCGATCCGAAATGTGGCTCACTTCTCCGGCAATTTCTCCTCAAGCTCGCTCGCCAGTTTATGCACGTCGGTCGCTTTACTAAACGACTGCACTTCCTGCTTCGAAGCCTCCACATTCACGCCCATATGCTGGCAAAGCTTCTGCAACATCCGCAGCATGGTGGTCAATTCCTGCTCCGATAGCATGCCCACCTGCAAATCCAAATGCGAGCGCCGCTCCGACTGCCGAGCCATCCGGCTCTGGCTGATCAAAACAAAAATAGTAAGAAATACGCTCTCCGAAGAAACCAGCATAGCCAAAACCCCAAACGGATACGGATCAAACGGCTTTACCCCGGGGATCACCCGCAAATTCAATGAACACCAAGCCAAAATCAAACTCAACTGCAGCAAAAGAAATCCCACATTGCCAACAAACCCGGCAATCACATCGCTAACCCTCTCCGTAGCGCTACGCCGGCTAAGCGCGTCCTGCTCCAATTTCGCAATAGCCTCAATGTTGTATTGCGTAGGATTAGCGGCCACGCGCCCCGGCAACGAACTTCCCATAAGCAATCTCCTAAACAAATGCAGCTCACCTCTTTTTACCCCGAGGCCGCAGCCGAAGGGCAGAGGTGAGCTCGTAGGTCTCAAGCATTAGATTTTGCAGGCAAGCAATCGGTTTAAGGCGAGAGTTAAAAGCAGTCCGATAAGTTAAGCCCTAGGACGGGAGCATTCGCGGCGCACAGGCGGCCACACGACCGGCCCGCGCAATTCAATCGATCTTTGATTCGTCGCGATACATAACTTTATGGCGCATGTTTTTGATCCACTCATCAATCTGCTCGACGGTGGCTGCGCACGCCGGATTAAATCGATCCCAACTCATGATCTGCGCCAGCGGCTTTTTCCAGCGCTTGTAAGAAGGTTTCGCCGGCGGCCCAAAGCACATCACGTCGATGATCGACAATTCCTCCGGCACACCAAGCAGCGGCTTGATCAGCCGCTGAATATCCTCCTGCCCGATCGCGGTGATCCACCAAACGGCATACCCCAGCGCCGCAGCCGCCAGATGCGCCGACATCGTCGAAGCCGCCACCGACTGCAGCAAAATCCGTTCCGCATTTTGCAGATAGAGCCGGTCCAGCTCCGAGCCATCGTTCAGAACCGGAAAAGCCCGCACCAACCGGAAATCCGCCAGCACCACAATCAATCCAGGCGCCGTCTTTACGCCGTTGTAATTCGGCGTAGGAAAACCCATGTGCAGCCGCGCGCGGTGTTGCTGCTCATCCACGAAACACTGGCCGATGCTCTGCTTCACCGCCGCGTCGGTAACCACGATGTAATGCCACGGCTGCGCGTTGGCTCCCGAAGGGGCATGCCGTGCCGCCTCCAGAATCATTTCGAAATGCTCGCGAGGCACGCGGTAGTCCGCAAACGCCCGGTTGGTCATGCGGTTCCGCACCACATCCATCAAAGCCGCATAACGCCCGCTCTGATTAAATCGCTCAATTTCCGATTCCGGCTCAAGCATGTCCAGCCTCCGCCCCACCCGACTCGCTACTTCTTCCGCACAAAATTAAACTTCGCCGCAAAAGCCTTGTCATCCCCAGCGTGCGCCAAAGCAAATTCCCGCAATTCCGCCGGCCCCGCGGTCAAAACCGCCGAATCCTCGAGCATCTCATGCTTAATCAAAGCCGGATTAGCCTTCACCGCCTTGGCCGTCCACTCATCATCCAAAAATCGCATCGAAATCTTGTCCGCTTCCAGCTTCACGGTTCCCACCATGTGCGCCGGAATAAAATTCTCCGCCAAATCCGTATCCTTAAATTTCGACGCCAACTGCACCACATCCGCGAAAAGCTGCCCATTCACACGGAATAACCGCAATTCCCACAACTCCCTCACCCCCGGCTGCTCCGCATCCTCAAACGAAACCGTATATCCCTTGTCTAGGTTCTGCACGAATTTCCAGACCTCCGAATCGTCCGTCTTGTTGTCGACATCAACGAACAACCAACTCCCAGTAAGTCCCGGCTCGAGCACCAGATCCTTCTCGCTATACCAGGCATGCAGCGACAACTGCGGTACACAAGAAACCAAAGGCAGCACCACCAAGAGCGAAACAACAAACCCCAATCGCGTCCAGGTTTTCATAATCACTCCAACAATTTCCTACAAACTACTCCACCGAAGAAATTCGCGCAATGTCAGCAAGCCGCCCAGCATGCCGGTCCGGAGGCGTGGGCCTCGGGTGCCCCATGCGCCGTACTCGCGCACGGGGGAAACGGTCTCGTTGCGAGTTTCCTCCCCGAGTTGCCGCCCCACAATCCCAGTGCGATAATGTCGCTTCACGCGCGTCGCACCAGCGCGAGGGGGAAGCATGTCCATCCGAGACACCTGGGTCGAAAAGCGCCGCGCCGCCATGAACGGCCACGGCCACAATTTCTCGCAAATGCATTTCGCCCGCCGCGGCGTTGTCACCGAAGAAATGGAATACGTAGCCCGCCGCGAAAAAATCGATCCCGAGCTAGTCCGCAGCGAAATCGCCCGAGGCCGCGCCATAATCCCCGCCAACATCCATCACGTAAATCTCGAGCCGATGGGAATTGGCGTAGCTTTCCGCTGCAAAATCAACGCCAACGTCGGCAATTCCGCCACCACCTCAAAAATCGAAGACGAGCTAGAAAAGCTTCATCGCGCCGTCCACTATGGCAGCGACACCGTAATGGATCTCTCCACCGGCGGCGACATCCCCACAATCCGCAAAGCGATCATCGACGCCTCGCCAGTCCCCATCGGCACAGTCCCAATCTACGAAGCGATCTCGCGCGTTCGTCGCCCAGAAGATCTAACCATCGAACTAATGCTGGAAGTAATCGAAGAGCAAGCCGAGCAAGGCGTCGATTACATGACCATCCACGCGGGCGTCCTTCGCGAATCTCTCCCGCTAGTCCGCAATCGCATCACCGGAATCGTAAGCCGGGGCGGCGCGCTGTTAGCCCAATGGATGGCCTTCCACAAAAAAGAAAATTTCCTGTACGAAAATTTCGAAGCCATCTGCAAGATTTTCGTAAAGCACGATGTCAGCTTCTCGCTCGGCGATGGCCTGCGCCCCGGCTGCCTGGCCGACGCCAGCGACGAGGCCCAATTCTCCGAACTAAAAGTCCTCGGCGAACTAACCAAAAAAGCCTGGGAGCACGACGTACAAGTAATGATCGAAGGCCCCGGCCACATCCCCATGGACCAAATCGAGCTCCAGGTAAAAAAGGAAAACGAGCTCTGCCATGAAGCCCCGTTCTACACTCTCGGCCCGCTAGTAACGGACATCGCCCCAGGCTACGACCACATCACCAGCGCCATCGGAGCGGCAATGATCGGCTGGCACGGCGCATCGATGCTGTGCTATGTGACGCCAAAAGAGCATCTTGGCCTGCCTAATGCCGACGACGTCCGCCAGGGCGTAATCGCCTACAAAATCGCCGCCCATGCTGCCGATATAGCCCGTCATCGCCCCGGCGCCAGAGACCGCGACGACGCCCTCAGCTATGCCCGCTTTCTATTCGATTGGAATAAGCAATTTGCGCTATCTCTTGACCCGGAAACCGCCAAGGCCATGCACGACGAATCTTTGCCGGACGACTTCTACAAAGAAGCCAAATTCTGCAGCATGTGCGGCCCAAAATTCTGCTCCATGAACACCACGCAGATCGCGGAAATCTATCAGGGTCTCGATCAGAAGGACCGCCAGCAAAAATTCGTAGAGCTGCTAAGCAAGGTCGAAAAGGTTTAAGTAGCGCCGGTTTACCCTGAGAACAGAGCGAAGGGCGTCCCCGCCGGCTCTTACGAGCAAAGTGTAAGCCAAGGCCGCAATCAACGGCGGACCACAACGTAAATGAGATCGAGTAGTCAGGCCCGCGTAAACGTGCGCGAAAATTCCATCATTTCGCTCTATTCCAAATTTCTCCGGCTAACCGCGGCAATATTTTTGTTCGCAACCGTGCTCTACGCCGCCGATGCGAACTACCGCGCCCAAGTAGAAAAGTGGCGCCGCGCTTACGAAACTTCTCTCAAATCTGACGATGGTTGGCTCACTGTCACGGGGCTTTTCTGGCTGCACGAAGGCGAAAATAAATTCGGCTCCGATCCGCTCAACGACATCGTCCTAACCGAAGGCAACGTCCCCGCCGAACTAGGCTCCTTCAAAATGCACGATGGAAAAATCGAAGTGCAGATCAACCGAGGCGTACAAATCAAAATGAAAGGCCAAACCGTCCAATCCGCGGCGATCCTTCCGGATTCCGATGACCGTTTAGCGATCGGCGATCTCTCGCTGCAAGTTCACAAAAGCGGCGAGCGTTACGCCGTCCGCCTAAGAAATAAGAACAGCAAACTCCGCAGAAATTTCGCCGGCCTGACCTGGTTCCCAATCGACGAGCACTATCGAGTCGAAGCAAAATTCGTAACGTACGATTCTCCTCACGAACTAGAAATTCAAAATCAAGCCGGCGACACGCTAAAAATCCCCAGCCCAGGCTACGCAGAATTCACACTGGCAGGCGAGCCCTATCGCCTTGAAGCAATCCCGCAATCCACCGGCGGCCTGAATTTCATCTTCCGCGATCTAACCAGCGGCAAAGAAACTTACCCGGCAGCCCGCTTTCTCGACACGCCACAACCCAAAGATGGCCAATTAATTTTGGATTTCAACGAAGCTTACAATCCTCCCTGCGCATATAACCCATACACAACCTGTCCGCTGCCGCCGCCCGAGAACCGTTTGCGAATCCGAATAACAGCAGGCGAAATGATGTATAAAGGACACCAGTAGAGGAGGGTGCATTTGCCCTCCCGCATTTCGGCCTCTCAGGAAAAAATTAAAGGAACCGATTCAAACGCCGATGCGTAATGTAAAGCGAGAGGAGATGCGTCGATGACATTTCTAGTTCTAATGGCGCTACTCTATTTCCTGCCATCCCTGATCGGAAGAAACAAGCGCCACGCGGGAGCGATCTTCCTCGTAAATTTCCTAGCCGGCTGGACCATTGTCGGCTGGTTCGTCGCGCTGATCTGGGCCTGCATGCCAGAAGATCGCCACGTGCTCGTTTACGCTGGCCAGGGCGTACACTATTGCACCCGTTGCGGCACACCGCAATTCACGAGCGCAAGATTCTGCAGCGCGTGCGGCCGCATGATCTGACGTTCGCACCAAAAATAAGCCTTGACACTAGGCGAACAAAAAGCGAAACTTCCGCACCCTCGGTTAATTCAATCAAAGGAGCCTCACCATGCCTATGAACCAAGCCTTACTCCCGGAATTCGACAATGAAATGGCCAAAACCCGCGAATGTCTCTCCCGCATTCCGGACGGCAAATTTGATTACAAGCCGCATCCGAAATCCGGCACCATCGGCTGGCTGGGCAATCACCTGGCGCAAATGACCGGTTGGCTCGCCTCCATGCTCAACACCGATTCCTTCGACATCGCCCCCGGCGGCAAACAAATCCAATTCCCCACAGCAAAAACGCGCGCCGAGCTACTGGCCATGTTCGACGAGAGCACCGCCGCAGCCCGCGCCTCCCTGGCCAAAGCCACCGACGAGCAACTCATGAAAACCTGGTCGCTCTTCAACAACGGCGAAACGATCTTCGCGCTGCCTCGCATAGCCGTCTATCGCGGCATGATCCTGAACCACGTAATCCATCATCGCGGCCAGCTAACGGTTTATCTGCGCCTGAACGATATCCCAGTGCCAGCCCTCTACGGCCCCTCCGCCGACGAAACCCAAATGGCAGCCACGGCAGGATGACCGCCCAGCCACCAAACGATCAGCTACGAGAAGAATTCAATCGCTGGGCCGAAGCCGGCAAAGGCGAGTCCATGGAGCACGAGCACTGGCCGATCACCAAGCCAGTGCTCGCGCGCATGCAAATCGCGCCCACCGATAATATTCTCGATGTTGGTTGCGGGGCTGGTTGGCTCTCACGAATTCTAGCGGGGCTGGCCAATGAGGGACGCGTCATTGGCATGGACATTTCCGACGAAATGGTCCGCCACGCCCGCCAGAAAAGCGCGGAGTTCGCAAATTTAGTGTTCGTGGTTGGCGGCGTCGAGGAAATTCCCTGGGAAGATCATTTTTTCGATCATGTGATTTCGGTGGAGTCGTCGTATTACTGGCCGGACCCCGCCAAGGGAATTCGCGAGTTGTATCGCGTGTTACGCGAAGGCGGCTCAGCCTGGATTCTGATTAATTTTTATTTCGACAATCCGTACAGCCATCAATGGGCCGAGAAGTTGCCGCCCACCCATTTATTCTCGGCTGAGGATTGGAAGCGATTGTTTCTTGATGCTGGATTTTCTGATGTCTCCCACGAGTTGATCCCCGATCCTACGCCTGCACCTGAGGAGTATAGTGGACGATGGTTTCGCGATGCTGACGAGTTGAAAAAATTTCGCGAAATTGGGGCGCTGCTGATCCGCGGTAGGAAACCCTCGAGTTCGAATTAATTCAACCATTACACGCGGCGGTGGGCAGGCAAAGTGACAAGAATTGTTGCTATAAGTTGGTCAACCTAGTTGACCCACTTTGCGCGGCGCTTCGGTTGGCGTTCTTCCGTATTTCCGCAGTTGGATTGCTCCGTTTGTACTATTGATGCGCGTGTGAAGAGAGTTGAGGATGGCGGGGCGGTTCGAGTTTGAAATGAGTTCATTTCATAAACAGTTTGGACAGCGGGCGCGATCTCATGTGAATGAGCGGGGGAAGACGCGGCGGGCTTATGCGGCGCATTTGGATTTGTTGGATACGGCGGATTGGTGGCGGGCTTTGATGAGCGCGCAGTTGGCGCGGTTGGGGGTGCGGATGAAAGCGTTTCGGATTTTGGAGAGCATCTACCGGCGTGGGGGGATGTATCAGCGGGAGCTGAGTCGAACGTTTCTTTGTAGCAAGCAGAGCATCGTTAAGGAAATTCGGTATTTGGAGAGATGGGGTTGGGTGCGGCGGGTGCGCGGGCGGCTGAAGCCGTTGGATGCGCCGGTTTCGCGGCGGCGGGCGCGGGCGTTGATCTTGAAGAGAGTGCCTAGGAGCGGGACTTGGGAGGAACGGGCGGACTTTTGGGGGAAGCCGGAGCGAGCTGGGAATTCGGTTGGGCGAAAGATTGTGTTTGTGATGCTTACGGAGGAAGGCTTGAGGGTGATGGAAAGGGTGCTGCCCGTTTATGTGAAGCGGATCAAGTCGGAGATGCGGGTGTTGGATGGGCGGGAACAGTTGACGTTGTGCCGGTTGTTGCGGAAATTGCGGCGCGGGGATGCGGTGCGATGGATTCGGGAATTGCACCGGAAGGACGAGGGTGCTTGGGAGATTGATGGCGGGTTTGTGGATTCGGCGGGGCGAGTAATGGAGACGGTTGAGCGCGTTGGGATTAGAAGGACGGCGGCTAAGAGGAAGAAGCAGGGTATTTTGGCGGCTGGGATATTGGGGAATGAGGTGATTGCTTCGAAAAGAGAATAGGAAATTTGAAATTTGAGATTTGAAAGGGCACAGCTAGTGAGACGGAAAAATTAGCGGACGAGGCGAGACATGAGCGCGAGTAAGAGTCGAGGCGGGCGCAGTGGAAAAGCAGAAAAAATCATCGATCTTTTGCGAGAAGGGTTAATGCAGCGAGGGCTGCGGTTTTTTGATCGGTGGTCCAGGGTGGGCCGATTTTGCGGCCTTGGGCGGAAAGTTGGCGCTGAACGTTTGCTGCTGCTTTGCCGAAATTAAATCGGAGGCGTTCGTCGAGGTCACGTTCCCGGATGCCTTCGACTGGAAGATCGCAGATGTCGCAGGCTTTGGCGAAAACTTCGCGGAAGAATTGGCCTTCGGCGGTGTGCAGGAGAGGATGCGCGGCCAGGATTTTTGCCAGCGGTGGAAGCGGGCGGCCCGATGCTAGAACTACGGCGGCGGCTTTCACGCGATATTTTCGGGAGCTTAGTTCGGCCAGCAGATCGCGGATGGCGCTTGCGGCACGCCGTTGCGAATCCGCGAAACACTTGGCGATGAACTTTTCGGCGCGCAGGAGGCCGAGATCTTTCGCGAAGTGATACGGCTGCTTGGCGCCGGAGGCTGCGGCGTCGATTACCTCGATGCGGCGGCGCTCGATGATTTCCACTTTGCCGGCGTCGAACGAGACGGCGACTAACGCGCCCCAGCCGGAGTGCATGCGAACACCGATGGCTGCGGGCTTCATCGCGAATCTTTATCTGTAAATCCGTTCATCTGGGGACGGTTTATTTCGAACTCGGCGCGATCACATTTTGCTTCTCGAGTTCCTTGGTCACGAGCTTGACCAGGTCTTTGATCACCTTCATCACCGAACTGCTATCGAACACATTTGTGGTTCCGGTCCAGACGAGTTCGCCGTCGGGCTTTGCGGTCGAATATACATTGACTTCTACCTGGGCTTGTTTTTCGGTCTGCATATAGCCGGGAGCATAGACGACGGGGACCAGGGCGTCGTAATAGCCGTAAAAAGTGTCGTAGTAGGCGACCGGAGTGTAGACGATGTCGGGAGGAACGTAATCGGTCTTCTTCGTATTCTTGGTGACCAGAGCGGTGACGATGGCGTCGAACTTCTGTTTCCGAACTACCCAGCGGAGATCGCTCTTCGCGATGGGAGTCGCGTCTGGGCGCGGGAGGAATTCGTAGCTGGGCGCGGCGGTCTCGCCGGGACGAGTAATCGCAGCGACGAGTTCATCTTCGAACTCGGCGCGATTCGCCGCCTTGCCATTCAGCGCGAGCACCAGAATATTTTGAAAAGTTCCGCCCGTATAGTTCGGATTCTTCCAGCTCAGCGCGAGTCTCGGGGAACCGCCAGCGAAGGAAGCCGCGGCGGCCAGGGCGGCGAGAAGCAATGCCGATATCTTTCGCAATTCCGTGCCTCCCAGTTGCCAGTTTCAGATGCGTGCGGGCGCGGAGGAGAGTCTACCCCCCGTTTCGGTTTTTCTCACGAACGATTGCTGGGCAGAAGGATGGCATAATGCGCGGGCGCGGGGAGGAAGATAAATGAAGGCTGCGGTATTGCATGAGCTTGGCGGGCTGCCGCGATATGAGGAGTTTGCTGAGCCTGTGGCTGGGGCTGATGAGGTGTTGGTGCGTGTGCAGGCGGCTGCGCTTAAGCCCATTGACCGGCAGCTGGCGCGCGGATCGCACTATGCTAGCCCGCGGGAATTGCCGGTGGTGTGCGGAATGGATGGAGTTGGGAAACTCGAGGATGGGTCGCGGGTATTTTTCGCGGCGGCGCGGCGTCCGTTCGGGGCGATGGCGGAGAAGAGTGTGACGCGACGGGAATATTGCTTTCCGGTGTCTGCGCGGATCGATGATATGACTGCGGCGGCGCTGCCGAATCCTGGGGTTTCGGCTTGGCTGACTTTGACGAAGCGGGCGAAACTAGCGGCCGGCGAGACGGTGTTGATTTTGGGGGCGACCGGCGTTACCGGGCAACTGGCGGTGCGCATGGCGAAATTACTTGGGGCGAAGCGGGTGATTGGCGCGGGGCGCGATGAACGGCGGCTGGCGCGCTTGCGCGAGTTGGGAGCGGACTCGACGATACGGATTGACTCGGACGACGATGCGTTGAGGGATGCGTTTGCGCGCGAGGCGAGCGAGGGCGGATTTGACGTGATTGTCGATTACCTGTGGGGCAGGCCCACGGAGACGTTGCTTGCGGCGATTACGCGGCCGGAGTTTGCGGCGATCGGGAAGGAGACGCGCCTGGTGCAAGTGGGCGAAAGCGCTGGGGCGGCGATTTCGTTGCCTGCGGCTGTTTTGCGCAGCACGGCTTTGACGATAACGGGGACTGCGGGGATTCCTTCGCGGGAGATTTTGGTGGAGGCGATGGAACAGGTTTTGAAACGCGCGGCGCGCGGGGAATTGCGGATTGAGACTGACCCGGTCGCGCTGGCGGGGATCGAGAAGGCTTGGGGGCGCGAAGAACAATCGGGGCGGCGAGTGGTGGTGATTGTTTGAGCGGGCGGTTGATTTCGGAGGGATGCGCGGATCGAAAATTGACGGCGGCATTGAGTGGTGACCGTCGCGGCGCAAGCGCCGCTGTTGGTGCCCAGCGCTAAAGCGCATTGATACAAGGGGCTTTTTTCCGGAGCGCTAAAGCGCTCCTCCCCCCTGCTAAAGCAGGAGGCTCCCACCCTGTTTCTGCGGCTCCGCCGCAACAAGTGCGGGGGCCGGCACCGTGCTTATGCGGCTCTACCGGGCGCGCATTGACGGGCCTGCGTGCCAATGTTAGATTCGCGGCCTCCCGACGAATCACTGCATTTAGGCCACTGAGCGAAAACTTTGCTTCAAAATTTTAGGAGGCACGATGAGGAAAGTTGTTTCGATGTTTTTGTTTGCCGCGGCGCTGCTGATGGCCAACGCGGCGTTTGCGCAGAGTCCGAATTACACGCCGGGACCGGTCTGGCGCGTGAACTATTACTCGATCAAAACGGGCCAAGGCGATGCGTTCTGGAAGGACTTCCGCGAGAATTTGAAGCCGATCTACGACGAGTTCAAGAAGGAAGGGTGGATTACGGATTACAAAGTGTGGACGAACCCGACGCTGGACCATCCGGGCGACTGGGATGTTTGTGTTGCGATCCTGTATGCCAATTGGGCGGCGCTCGACGAACTCGACGCCAAGGGCGCTTCAGTGGTGATCAAGCACTACGGATCCCGGGAAGCGATGATCGAAGGGGGCAAGAAGCGTTCCGAGCTGCGAGATCTGGTGCGGAGCGCTTTGGCGCGCGAGGTGATGCCGAAGTAAGTCCGTGATTGCGGATTTGCGTCGGAATTTGAATTCGGGCGTAGCGGAGCCGGCGGCGGGGAATTTCGACTGGCCGCCGGCCTCACATTTTGGAACTTCCCGGCTCGCCAAACGGAATGCCTGATGGGGTTCGTTCGTTTGGGCATGAGCCGCTTTGTTGAAAGCCGCGCTTTGAAGTCTGCGTCGCTGCCGCAGTTTGCGCGCGCCACATCGTTGTGCGTATCCGCGATGCTGGTTTTTGTGCCGGGCGCTCCTCTGTTTGGCCAACAAGACACGAAGACTCAAGAGCCGAAAATTTCTGTGCAGTCGAATATTGTCACGGTGTCGGCGATTGTGCGCGACAAGCATGGGCAGATTATTTCGGACTTGACCAAAAACGATTTCACTCTGGATGAAGACGGCCGGCCGCAATCCATCACTTACTTTGCGCGACAGAATGATTTGCCGCTGGCGGTCGGCTTGCTGGTGGATACGAGCCTTAGCCAGCGGCGCGTGCTGGATCAGGAACGCAGCGCGAGTTCAACATTCGTGGATCACACGCTACGCGAGGAGAAGAAGGACCAGGCGTTTTTGATTCATTTCGATCGAGAAGTGGAATTGCTCGAGGACTTCACATCTTCGCGGAAGAAGTTGGAGGCTGCGCTGGACCAGTTGGACACGCCGCAGATGCAGGACGCGAGTTCCGGCGGGGGCGGTGGAAGAGGCCAGGGCGGCGGTCCTGGCGGCGGAGGCGGCGGGCATCATCATGGCGGAGGTGGAGGGGGAACTTTGCTTTACGATGCGGTTTATCTGGCATCGAACGACATGATGAGCAAGTTGCAGGGGCGCAAGGCGGTGATCGTCCTTTCCGATGGAGTGGATCACGGGAGCAAGGAATCGCTGGGGAGCGCGATTGAATCGGCGCAGCGCGCGAACACGATTGTATATTCGATTTTATTCAAGGATGACGAACCGTTCGGCTCGCACGGCGGCTATGGCGGAGGAGGCGGTTGGGGCGGGCGCGGCGGAATGGGTGGCGGCGGTGGACGGAGATACCCGCAGCAGCAGGAGCAGCGGCCTGATGGCAAGAAAATTTTAGAGCGCATTTCGAAAGAGACTGGCGGACGATTATTTGAAGTGACGAAGAAGCAGACGGTGGATCAAATTTACGAGCAGATTGAGCAGGAATTGCGGGATCAATATATTCTGGGGTACGTCCCGGACAAATCGCCGAATAGCGCGGATTACCGCAAGATTCATTTGGTGACTGCGAAGAAAGATCTCGTTGTGCAGGCGCGCGATGGATATTATGCAGCTCAGCCGGCCTCCGCTGCGGGGAGCCAGTGAGCGCTCGTCCTACATTTCGAGATAGGATTCCAAAGCAGCTTCGCGTGACGGGCTGCGTAAGAACTGCCCAGCGCTAAAGCGCGTCGTTCATCGGCACGGCTTTTTATCGGAGCGCTAAAGCGCTCCTCCCCCGAATGAATTCGGGGGCTCCCACCGGGGCCGAGCGGCCCAGCGCTAAAGCGGATCGTTCGTGGGCGCGGCTTTTTCCGGAGCGCTGAAGCGCTCCTCCCCCGAATGAATTCGGAGGTTCCCACCGTCACGCCGCGGCTCCGCCGCGATGAATGCGAAGTTCCCTCGAACTACGCCGTGAATTGCGACGGCGGCGGAGGAAATTTAGATACTAGTAATACTGAGTGTACCGGTGCCTAGAGGACTGGGAGCCTGGCGCTGGCGGGTGGCAAGTTGCTTGATTTGATGATTTTGAGCGTGCCGAAGCTGCAACTATGCGGTTTACTTCGATCTAACATTCCTGTATAAACCTGCTGCAATTCTGCGGTCGAATATTCCGGAGTTATTTTGACTTTCCGCGTCACCGAGCGGTGGCGCGGAGTGTCTGACTTTCAGGGGATCCCTCTAATTTCATGCCGGCAAAATTTAATGCTGATTGTGTGCGCGATGGTGTGGTGGCGCCTTCGTGTTTTTGGGGCGATGGGCGGGAGGGTCTTTTGAACATTCCGGTTCGTCGCGATCTTCTTCATAAGACCCTCCCCTACAAAATCGTGCTGGCTCTCGCTTTCTTTCTTGGATTTTCTTGCGCTCCTGCTTTTGCGCAGCTTCCTTCTGCTGTTGGTTGGACGGCGCTGCCTGCTTCTACTTCGTTGGAAGGTAGCGGGGCTTGTCCTGCGAATAACTTTGGAGGCGATCCTTATCCGTTTGCGGACAATTGCCAGAACGTGATTCGCACCTGGAACGGGGCTGTTGCGGACACCAACCAAAACCGTTTGATTATCTGGGGCGGCGGGCATGGCAATTATTACGGCAACGAAATTTATACGCTCAATCTCACCGCGAATCCCATTACGTTGACGCGCGTGAAAGATCCTACCGTTCCTACTAATTATGCGGACGCCGCCACCTGCGTGGATGGAATTCCGCCGGGCAGTCCGAATTTTGCTCCGAATTCGCGCGAGAGTTATGGCGGGTTGGAATTTCTTCCCGGGCCGAACCGCATGATGATCTTTGATGGTTCGCTGGCTTGCACGCAGGGGCAGGGAAGCGCCAACACCTGGACGATTCCGTTGGCCAATCTTTCGAATTCCAGTGCGTGGGTGCATGAAGATCCGACGTTGACGGGGATCAAGCCGAATAATGACGCCAATGGGCCTTACGGAAACGTGGCGGCTTACGATCCGAATAGCGGATTGGTGTTCGTTTCGGATAGCGAGGCGCTCTATACCTACAATTATTCGACGAATACTTACAACCGGATTACCAGCTCGAAGGGATTTACCACCGGAATTTATTTGAGCGGGGCGGTCGATCCTACGCGCAAGCTTTTTGTGATGGTGGGAGGATGTTCGGATTCGAGTTGCGGGCCGGGCAGCGGCGTTTACGTGGCGGATATCAGCAATCCGGCGTCAACCACGCAGCAGGATTGGACGACGGCGACGCTGGCGGATCCGAATTGCGCGGAATTCCTGAGCGGCGGCGCGAATCCGATCAATGCGTCGAATCCGGGATTCACTTTCGACAGCGTGGCCGATGATTTTGTTGGCTGGCCGAATGAGGGGAACAACGTTTACATCATGACGCCAGACGTGGCGAACGAGCGGATGACTTGCCAGAAGCTGACGTTTGCGAATGGACCGCCGAATTCAGCGCATTCGAATGACTTGCCGAATACCAGCTACGGAACATTCGGGCGCTTCCGGTATTTCCCGGGGCTGGATGTGTTTGTTCTGGTGAACGACTGGAATATTCCCGCCTACATACTGCGATTGCGAGGATCTACCGCTGCGGACTTCACACTTGCGGCGACGCCTTCGAGCGCGTCGGTGACGGAGGGGAGCAGCGCGAGTTATACGGTGAGCGTGGCGGCGGTGGGAGGCTTTAGCGGGACCGTGAGTTTGGCGGCGAGCGGATTGCCGGCGGGGGCGACGGCGGCATTTAATCCAGCCTCGGTGGCTGCGGGGAAGAGTTCCACGCTGACCGTCACTACGACGGCCAGCACGCCGGTTGGGAGTTCCACGCTTACGATCAGCGGCACGAGCGGCTCGTTGACGCACACGGCATCGGTGACGCTGAGCGTTACGGGTGCGCCCAGCTTCACGCTGAACGTCACGCCGTCGAGCGCCTCGGTGACTGCGGGCGGCGGGGCGAGCTACTCGGTGAGCGTTGCGGCGGTGAATGGATTCAGCGGCTCGGTGAATTTGAGCGTGAGCGGATTGCCGGCGGGCGCGTCGGGAAGCTTCGCGACGAATCCTGTGGGAGCCGGGGCGAGTTCGACGCTTGACATCACTACAACTGCAGCGACGGCAGCGGGAAGCTATTCGTTGATTCTAACGGGCACGAGCGGCACATTAACGGCGACCACGCGCGCGGCGCTGGTGGTGACGAGCGCGGCGCCACCGCCGCCTCCACCTGCCGGCGCGATTACGTTCGTGCAAGGCACTTACAGCGTGCCGCGGAACTCCGTGAATCCTGTATCGGCCACATTTACAGGGCAGCAAACTTCCGGCGATTTGAACGTGGTGGTGATCGGATGGAACGATACGGTCGCGACGATTAGTAGCGTCAGCGATACGGCAGGAAACACCTATACGCTCGCGACTGGACCGACGATGGAGGGAACGAACGCCACGCAGTCGATCTACTACGCCAAAAACATTTTCGGTGCAGCCGCGGGCGTGAATACGGTAACGGTGATTTTCAGCGTGCCGGCTTCCTTCCCCGACTTGCGAATTCTGGAATATGCCGGGGCGGATCAGACCAACCCGCTGGACACTGCGGGAGGGGCAGCGGGTACGAGCGCCGATGCCAGCGCTTTCGTGACGACGACGAACGCGGACGATCAGATTGTGGCGGGGGATTTCATCGAGACAGGCACTCCGGGAGCGGGAACGGGTTTCACGAGCCGCATGATTACTTCGCCGAATTCCGACATCGTGGAGGACGAGAGCGTGACTGAGGCAGGAATGTACGTGGCCTCAGCTCCGGTGAGTCCTTCGGGCTGGTGGGTGATGAATGTGGCGGCATTCCGCGTGGCGGGAAGCGCGTCGCAAGCTCCTCCTCCGCCGGGGTCGAACCCCACGTTCGTGCAGGGCGCGTTCAGCACACCGCAAGGAAGCGTTCCTTCGGTTACCGCGACATTTACCGGCGCGCAGACTGGCGGCGATCTAAACATAGTCGTGATCGGATGGAACGATACGACGGCTACGGTAAGGAGCGTTGAGGACTTCAAGGGAAATGTCTATACACTGGCGGCCGGGCCGACGGAAATCGGCGGGATCGCGACGCAATCGATTTACTATGCGGCGAATATAGTGGCCGGCGCGCCGGGCGCCAATACGGTGAGAGTGAGCTTCATCGGCTCGGCAACATCGCCGAGCTTGCGAATCGCGGAATATACCGGAGTTGCGGCGGCGAATCCCATTGACGCGACCGGCAGCGCCACCGGGTCGAGTGCTACGGCCAGCGCTGCGTTGAGCACGGCCACGACGAACGCGAACGATTTGATATTTGCGAGCGATTTTATTCAAACGACGACAAGCGGGCCCGGGCCGGGCTTCACGTCCCGGATGGTCACTACGCCGGAATCGGACATTGTTGAAGACGAGGCAGTGGCGGCGACGGGGAGCTTCAGCGCAAGTGCCTTGCTGCAGTCTGGTTGGTGGATTATGCAAGTCGTAGCGATCAAATAAACGCCCCGATCGCGAGCCTTCCGCTTTCTCTCCCACCCTCAAAGTTGTCGCATTACTGTGCGAATTGGAACAGCGCCCGCCGAGGCGCTCTGAGTATGATTCCTGTGCGTGTAATTGTCTGCTGCCGTGCTGTTCTGCCCGACCGGCAAAACAAAGGAGATTCGAGATGAAGTCAACGCTACTTACGAGTGCGTTCTTGCTGGGCTTTTTGATTGCTGGGTGCGGAGCGAGTCCAGCGGCAACGCCTGGCCCGGCCGGACCACAGGGACCTCCCGGACAACAAGGCGTATCGGACCGGGATAGAGATCGAGACCGTGACAAAGACCGCGAGAGAGAACAGGCTCGAGAACCTGAGGTTGCGCCGTGTCCGGCAGGAGAGCATGAGCGCACGGATAACGGCGAAACTCGGTGCGTTAGAGACTAATACTCGGACCGGGAACTCTCGTGTTTTGGTTCAAGCGCCGGTAGCGGTGCCGGCGTCTAGAGGATCGGTTTCTAGTCCGATTCTCGCGTGGCGAGCACATTTTTAATGTCGTCCCAAACCAGCCAGTGTTCGTTCAACTTTTCGGCACCGTGTTTTGCGTAGAACCGGCGTGCAGCGATGTTGCCGGGCTGCACGTCTATGCAGACACGAGATGCTTGCTGCTTGACGAACCATGCTGCTAGGTGGCGAAGCAGTTCTGATGCTACCCCACTGCGCCGCTGCTCGGGAATCACGTTGATCCATTCGAGCTCGCCATCGCATTTGTAGCGGCGAGTGAGGTGGCCGGCGATGAATCCTACGAGTGAATCGGCTTCCGTGGCGACATAAATGACGCGCGGAGACAATGCTTCTCGCGGATGTAGTTCTCCTGCCAGGTAGCCCGAAATTCGGGCTGTCCAGTATTGCTCGGTTTCCCAGTCTGCGGCGCGAATGCGGGCC
This sequence comes from uncultured Acidobacteriota bacterium, assembly GCA_963831955.1. Lineage (GTDB taxonomy): Bacteria > Acidobacteriota > Terriglobia > Acidiferrales > UBA7541 > Palsa-147. The sequence goes on from CAWHSG010000001.1 coordinate 1,714,207, forward strand.
ATTGCCGGGATGTCGGAATCGCGAGCGAGTCTGTAATTCATCGTGGCGCCAGCCCGAGAGGCAAGAAACTAATTGAAATTGTAGCCAAACTCCCAGAGAAACTGGTGATTGCCCGCGCTTACGCCGGAGTTTCCGATCTGATAGGCGGTGTAGAGCGTGAGTTTGGAGTTGAGTTTAATGATCGCGCCCGGATTCACGTACCCTACGGAGGTATTGCCGGTGTACCACTCGGCGGCGAGCGTGAAACGTTTATTGAGCGCCTGCTCGAGAGTGAACTGGCCGCCCGCGCGATTGGCGGTGGCCACCACGTTGCGGGTGAAGTCGTATGCGCCGAAAGTGATACGCGTGCCGTGTGTCCACGTCTTGGCGAAAGTTGCATACGCGTAATTCCCCGCGTTGAAGGTTCTCATGCGCACGGGAAAAAACAGATCATCTCCGATGTAGAAGGACCATCCGGACGCCTGCGCCTTCCAGAGTTGCCACTTCAGGGTGGGAGAGATTTCCAGCTGGCCTGCGGCGGGAGTAGCAAGTCCGTCGAAATTCAGTCCGACTTCGATTCCATGGCCGATGCCTACGACGACGCGCGGCGTGAAGGTGGCCAGGAAATCCACGGGTCGCAGTGTGCCGTCGAGTTCGCCATAGACTTTTCCTTTGTCGAGGATGTCGGCGCTGGGAACGTCGAAGACGGTTTCCTGTGCGCAGGCGCGGTGGACGGGGATGAGCACTAGAAGGAGTGGAAAGAATTTGAGCAAGGTGATTTTTCGTGGTGAGGTCAAGAATTGAGGATAGCTTAGGCTCGCGGCGGGGTCATTTGGTTTTGTCGAACGCCGCCGATGGGGCTCCCCAAGAAATGCCCAGCGCTAAAGCGCATCCCTCATGCGCACGCCTTTTTCCGGAGCGCTAAAGCGTTCCTCCCCCGAATAAATTCGGGGGCTGCCACCGTGATGCCGCGGATCCGCCGCGCTGGATGCGGAGTTTCCTGCGACACTCCGAGCGAGATCAAATTCGCACACTACCGCTAGTGGGGGCGGTTTGACTCGCGTGTACGGCGGCGACTATACTTCGGTGTTTTTGTGATTGTGATTGGGCCATTTGTTTGGAGGAGTGATGGGCGTTCTTGAGAATCGGTTTGAGCGTAGCTACGTGCTCTCTACCGTGGATTATGTGTTTAATTGGGCGCGGAAAAGCGCGATTTGGCCGCTCACTTTTGGGTTGGCTTGCTGCGCGATTGAGATGATTGCTTCTACTACTTCGCGATTTGATATTGCGCGATTTGGGGCCGAGGTTTTCCGCCCATCGCCGCGGCAGGCGGATTTGATGATTGTGGCGGGGACAGTGACACTGAAAATGTCGCCGGTTTTGAAGCGCGTTTGGGAGCAGATGCCCGATCCGAAGTGGTGCATTTCGATGGGGGCGTGTTCGAGCGTGGGCGGGCCGTTTAACGTTTATTCGGTTTTGCAGGGCGTCGATCGAATTGTGCCTGTGGATGTTTATGTAATTGGGTGCCCGCCTCGGCCTGAAGGGCTTTTTTACGCGCTCCTGAAATTGCAGGATAAGATTGATCAGATGTCGCTTGCTAAGCGGCCTACTGAGGTGCGTTTGCGGCCGGAGATGGTGGGGGATTTTCAGAAGGGCGTGATGGTGGCGCAGACGCCTGCGCCGCGGTAGATTTTTGATTTGCGGTCCGGCCTTGAGCTTTGCCTTTGGTTCGAATTGCGCTCGTCGGATGCCGGCCCTTCGCTCTACTCAGGGTAAACAGGGACGCCCTTCGACTTCGCTCAGGATAAACCGGCGCTACTGGGGGATTTTAATGCCGCTTTTGCGGGCTGCTCGTAAGGATGATATTCCGGCTGGGACCATTCGCGAGTTTCAGGTGAATGGGACTACCGTGGCGATTGCTAATGTTGAGGGGAAGCTATTCGCCATCAATAATACTTGTTTGCATCGCGGGGGGCCGCTGGGTGAGGGCGAATTGGCCGGAAAGGTCGTTACCTGTCCATGGCATGGCTGGCAGTACGACGTTACCACCGGGAAGACGCTGGCGAATCCCGCGGTGGGAGTCGAGTGCTATCCTCTTGAAATTAAAGGGGATGATATATTTGTTGAGGTGCATTAGTTTCAGCTCCGGGAAGCAAACACCCACGGTCACACCAGAGGCGTCGTTAACCCACCGCCTCTTCCACCTCCAAACATATTTCCACTTTGGGCCGCTTCCGTGTATAGTGCGCGCGACAAAACTCGATGACACAGACTGCCTCGAAACCACGTCGTTGGCTCCTGGCTGTTGACCCGCGGGTCTATCACTGGGACACATTATTCGTGAAGGGAAAAGAGATGTGGCGGCACGCCGGGCACAAACCCGACGCGTTGCGGCAGCTCAAGCAGGTGCGCAAAGGAGATCGCGCGCTTTGCTATCACGGGAAGCCCGACCACGCTCTGTACGCTTTGGCCGAAGTGAGCCGCGATCCTTATCCCGATCCGCATCATCCGGACGCAAAACATTTGGTGGTGGATTTGCGGGCGGTGGAGCGGTTGCCGCGGCAGGTGGGTTTGCCGGAACTGCGCGAGAATAAATTGCTGCGGAAGATTAAATTCATGAAGAATACGCGATTAACCATCGCCGCGCTGACCGATGAGGAGTACACCGAGATTTTGCGCATGGCTGGGATTGTGGCTTCTCCGGGAATTCCGCTGCCTTGAGTACCGCCAGCGTCAGTGCCGGCCCTTTTCGGCCGCAAATTTCGGAGAGGGAATTATTTTCGGGCGGCGCACCATCCTCAATTAACGGTATTGGTTAGTCTCTGTCGTCCGACTGTGATTGCTGCCCTTGACTAGAATTTCTTCGTCAGATGCCGGCGGGGACGCCGATGCTACTTATGCCGGAACTTCCTGAAGTTGAAACTGTAGTACGTGGGCTGCGCCTTCATTTGCCTGGGAGGCGGATTGTGGAATTGCGTTTGAGCAAGAAGACGGATTTTATCGACGATCCGGTGGCGATTGGGGAGCGCGTGCCAGGGAGTTTGATTCGTGCGGTGCGGCGGCACGGGAAATTTTTGGTGCTGGATTTGGAGGCGGGCGCGGCGGGTGGGAGTGAGGCGCGCGCGGAATTGTTGGTGATTCACTTGGGGATGACTGGGCAACTTACTGTCGTGGCGGCGAACACGGAAGTGAAGCTGCATACGCATGTGTTTTTTGTGCTGGATGACCGGCGCGAGCTGCGATTCTGCGATCCGCGGCGGTTCGGGCGAATGTTGGTGGCCAGTCCCGCGGAGGGAGAGAAAATTCTCGGGCCGCTGGGAGCGGATCCGCTGGAAGTGAGTGAGGCGGACTTCCGGAGATTGATTACTTCGCGGCGGGCGCGGATTAAGGCGCTGTTGCTGGATCAAACTGTGTTTCGCGGGATGGGGAATATTTATACGGATGAGAGTTTGTGGCGCGCGAAAATTCATCCGACGCGATTGGGCGCGAATTTGAAGCCTGAGGAGATTAAGAAGCTGCAGCGGGCTGTGCGGGCGATTCTGGAAGAGGCGATTCGTTTGGGGGGGTCTTCGATTTCGGATTATGTGGGGGCGGACGGTGAGCCTGGGGAATTTCAGATTCGGCACCGGGCTTACGACCGCGAGGGGAAGAAGTGTTTTCGTTGTGGGACGAAAATTCGGCGGATGATTGTGGCGGGGCGGAGCAGTTATATTTGCCCGAAATGCCAGAGGGCCCCGCGCGGGTTACGGGTGGTTGCGGCAGAGGTGCAGAGAAAGGCCTTGCGCGGGCGAAATAAATTGCGACGGAAAAGGTGAAACACAAAACCTCAGCGGCTAAAGCCGTGATGAATCTGGCCCACTTTCGGCACGACTGCCCTTCGACTTCGCTCAGGGTAAAAAGTCGAGCCCTGACAAGGATTTCACGTCTTGGATCACGCCCTTAGGATCAGTAACGCCCCGGCTAGCGCTAGCAGTCCCGAATAAATAAATCCTGCCGCCGGCGAAACTGCGGACCATAGCGCGCCTACCACTATGCTTGAAACTAGATCGCCGATTCCATTTGTCGTGGCCAGTACGCCGAAGCCTGAACCGCGATTTTCTGCCGGGAGCAGATCGGCGGCTAGAGCTTTCTCCAGCGATTGCTGCATGGCCAGATGAATTCCTGCCAGGCCGAATAATACGAACTGCATCGGAATTGTGGGCTTCGCGAAGATGAAGCCTGCGGCTACTACCGCGCCTAGCGCGTAGCCGCTGCCTAGCAACGCGCGCTTGCTTAACTTGTCGCCGATCGCGCCTGCGGGGTACGCGGCTACCGCGTCAATGAAATTGTGGAAGGTGTAGAGGCCTACAGAGATTGCTGCCGCGCGGGTTCGGCCGTATTGCGGGGTCAAAACTTGCGAGGCTCGGAAAATTAATAGCGTCGGCGCGAAATCCCCGAGGCCGTGCGCGAAAACGCCGGTTAGATATTTCCAGTAACGCGGCGGGAGTTGCTTGAGGCTGGTGACGAAGCTTGGCGCGCGGCGACCTTGTAATTTTCGTCCGGTGGGGACGAGGATGGCGAAGGCTAGCGCGGCGAATACGCCCGGGATTACCGTGGCGCGTAGGACTCCGCGGACGCCCCAGATTCCTACTAATGCCGTGGCGCAGAGTGGGCCGAGAACTGCGCCTACCGTGTCCATGGCGCGCTCGAAACCGAAGGCGCTGCCGATTTTTTCTGGAGCTACGGCGTCGGCCAGGAGAGCGTCGCGCGAGGGGCCGCGGCTGCCTCGGCCGATCCAGCCGAGCGCGCGTAAAACCAAAATCGCCGGCCAGCTTGTGGCGAAGGCGTAGAGAAACGTGGAAATTCCTGTGGCGAGATAGCCGATGATGCCGACAGGCTTCCGCGCGTGAGGGCGATCCGCGAGCCAGCCGCCGGCGAGTTTGGCGAAACTGGAGAAGCCGTCGGCCACGCCTTCAATGATGCCGAGTGCCACGGCTGGAGCGCCGAGGCTGGCGAGAAATGCGGGGAGGAGAGAGGTGGCGGCTTCGTGGCCCCAGTCGGAGAAGAGGCTGGCGAGGCCGATGCCGAGGACTCCGCGGGTTAGCCAGCTCGAGTTCGACGGAGCGCTGGGTTTGGCGCGATCTGGGGCCATTGTGTGCCGGATGGAATTGTCGCAGAAGAATCGGCGGTCGCGAAACCGAAGACGAAGATCAACGCAATTATGTTTCCTGACGATAGAGTTTCGAAGTGTTGCGTGCTACTGCGATAGCTAGCATCGCGCTCATTCCTGCAATCGCAACAATCCCTCCAAAATCGAAGAGACGATAGCCTACGACCGGCACTTTTGCTTCGGGGCGAAACCAGAGGGTGATATTTCCGAGGGCTAGCAGGATGCGGATCTCCGTTGGACCGAATTTCCAGAAGGACATTCGGAATGTTCCGATTGTGTATGTGGCTAGATAGGTTTCGATGGAGAGGAGCAGGAAGGCGACGAGCATGCCCATGGCTATGCGTGCGTCGAGATAGCCCGATGCGGCTAGGCCGGCCATTAGAAGAAGAGCGCCGATGGAATCGATGATGTGGTCCACGTAAAAGCCGTAGCGCGGGCGTTGGCGATTTCTGACTCGGGCTAGCGTGCCGTCGAGGCTGTCGCCGAACCAATTTAGGGCGAGGCAGAGGGTGGCGAGGAGAAGGCCTATGCGGTCGTGGCGAGCCAAGATGTAGCTTGCGCAGGCGAGGCACATGGAGGCGAAACCGAGCAGTGTCAGGTGATCGGAGTTTATTCGCGATGGCATACGGGCGGCGAGCCATAGCAGGGCTTTCTTTTCGAGTGTGGCTGTGACGGCTTCCTGGATTCGCGGGGCGGCCTGGAATTCTAGCGCGGGATCTTTTTGCGGCCGATCCATGCGGTGTGTGTTCTCAAGTACCAGAGTAAAGTTTTTTGCGCTCATGGTTCACCCTCCGAGTGGGATCAGATATCAATAGTCTATTCAACTCACATGCCCTCAGTGGCTAAAGAGGTTGCGGAAAAAGCCGAGCAGAAAGCGAGCGCCCTTGCACAAGTAAAGGCACAGGCAATTTCAAATTTCAGATTTGAAATTTCAGATTGAAGAAACGGCAAATACCAATCCAAATGCGAATACGAATGCAAATGCAAATGATAATGCGGATCCCTCACCCCTAAAGGGGATTCGGGATGACAACCGCGGGGTTTTTTTGCGCGGCGTGTAAGGCTGAATTTACGAGTCCATCGTTGCGGCACGGCCGCCCTTGGACTTCGCTCAGGGTAAAAAGTCGTGCGCTGACAAACCGTTTCGGATCTCATGGCATTGTTCTGTTTTCGGTTGAAGCGGATGCGGGCATCTGTTTTTCAGCAAGGCGGCGCGAGTGGCTTGTAACGTGAATCGAAGCGATTCACGGGGGATCTGCTCGATGAATGGGTTGACCGCCCAGCCCAGGCCTTCGGGGACATCGCGGGATAGCGAGATGGCCTCGCATTGGATCAAGACGCCGCCGTTCGCTTGCTCGAGGCGCCAGTAGGAATTGAGACGCCATAAGAAGCCGTGATTGCTGCCGGGTGCGAGTTTTTGTTCGTTCGGTTGGCCGGCGTTTTGGATTTCTTCGATGCGCGTGCTGCGCGATTGGGAAACGGCGCGCGTTGGGTTCAGTTTGGCGTAGCGAACTTCGTATTCGGTGTCGAATACCGCGGTCACCACGTATTTGCGTTTCAGCCGCAAGTACACGTGAAACTTTTCGCCGTCGCGCGAGAGGAGTTTTGAGGCGATCACATCGGGCGAGAAATAATCATCGTCGTGGTCGTAGTCTTCGAGCAGGGCGATCGCTTCATCGAGCGAAACGTTGGGGACGAATACGATGCCTTTCCAATCGTGGATCAGTCCGCCTGGGACGGGGAGGGTGCTGCTCGTCTTGGTGGCGTGTGCGTTTTCGACGGCTACGCGCCCTGCGCGCAAATCTTCGTAGGCCTTGCTGCACTGTTCGGTCGAGAGGCCGTCGATCCAAAGAAAATTCGGGCCGTTCAATAATTCGTCCGACATGCGCGATTCCGTTTTGTGGATGTAATCGTCGAAGGCTTTTGCGGCGGTAGATTGCAAGCCGGCTGCGGCGCACATTGCGGCGGCTGAGATAGCGATTGCCAGCGCGATGATGGCTCCAAGTAGCGCCGGCGTCCCCGCCATCTGACGACCAGTCCACCTGCTATTGGCGGCACTCACGGGCGGACGTACTTGTTCCATACAGTGCATTTTCCAGACTGATGCGATCCGGCGGGCTGCGGCGGCGGTTGCTGACTTGGTGGGCCGTAAGATGCCGGCGGGGACGCCGGCGCTACTTTTGCGTCGCGATTTCGTGTCGCACATTTTCTCGTCGCTCATGCGCGGCAGACTGCCATTGGTGGTCGTTTGCTTCAATGCACCGGAGCTCCTTTTTCCTCACGGCGACCTCATTTGCCAAGCCGAATATTTGCAATCGGTTGTGGAGTCTTATCACTTAAGATGTGGGCGCTTTACCGGAGTTATTGACTTGACGGGACCCAAGCACGAGCACGGCCTGTTTCGTTTCGGAGTGTTTGAGTTCGATAGTTCGACGGGTGAGCTGCGCAAAGATGGGAAGACCGAGCCGCGGCTGCGCGATCAGGCAGCGCAGATTCTGACGATGCTCCTCGAGCATCCGCGCGAGGTGGTAACGCGCGAGGAAATTCAGCAGGCGCTTTGGCCCGCGGACACGTTCGTAGATTTCGAGCACGGCGTGAATACGGCGGTGAACCAGCTTCGCGGGGCGCTGGGGGATTCGGCGGCTAATCCAAGATTTATTCAGACACTGCCGCGCCGGGGATACCGGTTTATTGCTCCGGTCGAAAATGTGGGAGCTGAGAATTCTGAGGCGGCGGCGCCGAGCGTAAGATCTGCGGATGCCAGTGCGCTCGAAGTTGCCGACGATCACGATGATGATTTGCCGGTTGCGTCTGATGCGGTCGTGCGCTGGCTTTTCTCACTCATTCAGATTATGTATCTGACTTTTTATTTGATTTCGCTGGCGCGGCTGCGGCAGATCGATACCATTTTGCAGCAGGGTGCGGCGCAACTGCGGTGGGTGCTGGTAATTTTGATTCTTACGGCGGCGGTGGGCATTCCCATCCGCTTGTATCTTTTGACGGCTACCGCTTTTCGGTATCGCGGCTTGACGCGAAAATTTCGAACGCTTTTTCCCTTCGTTTTTGTGTTGGATGAAATCTGGGCGCTGGCTCCGTTTCTGCTCGTCGAGCAGCTAGGCCTCGGGCTTGCCATTGCTTGCACTGCGGCGCTGCTTTATGTGCCTTTTTCGCAGCGGACGCTTTTGCGCATGGGAGTTCCGCGTGAAGCGAAGTCGTAGCAGGGCCGAAATGCGGGAGGGTCTGAAGACCCTCCCCTACAATCGTGGGCACAATCGAAGTGCTCTTGTTTGATTAGTAGCGCGTCGCGCTGGCGCCGGAAAAGTTTGTGATCCAGACGCTTGCGCCATCGAACATTACGTTTAAAGGTTGCGAGCCAGTGGGATAGGTACCGAGAACAGTTCCGTCACTCACCCGCACTTTAGTGACAGTGTTATCGTTGAAGTTCGCCACCCAAATATGAGCGCCGTCGAAGGCCATGCCGTAAGGCGAACTCCCTACGGGAACGGTCTTCAGAACCGCGCCGGTCGAATCACTCAGCTCGTACACGCTATTCGTGCCGTAGCCGGCGATCCAGATATTCGCGCCGTCGAACGCGATACCATACGGAGACGTTCCGATATTATAAGTGGCCACGGTGGCGCCGGTGCTGGCTTGCAGTACGGTCACATTGCTGCTGCCGGCATTGAGCACCCAGATGTTGGCACCGTCGAAGAGCACGCCGTTCGGTGAACTTCCGACAGAGAAGGTGCCGAGATTTGTGCCGTCGCTTGCGCGGAGCTTGGTGATCGAAGCGGCGCCATTGTCGGTCACCCAGATATTGGCGCCGTCAAAGGCCAGGCAGCTGGGATATGCACCCGCCGGGTAAGTGCCTAAAGTTGTTCCATCGCTCACGCGGATTTCGGTGACGTTATTGCTGCCGTTATTCGCGGTCCAGACATTTGCGCCGTCGAAGATAACTGCGTTAGGGCGAGTTCCCACGGAATAGGTGGCCAAGGTCGAGCCGTCGGTGGCGCGCAACTCAGTAACGCTGTTCGATTGGGGATTGGTGATCCACACGTTGACGCCATCGAAAGCCGCCGACCAAGGGTTGGCGCCTGCTGGGAAATCCTGGCGGTACCAGTGCTGCATCGCGGCTTTGTAAGACATCAGGCTTGCCGGACCGACTGAGCCTTGTACGCCCTGCTGCCCTTGCGGACCCTGCGGTCCGCCTGGTCCTGCGGGACCTTGCGGGCCGGTTGCTCCTGCTGCTCCCGGGATGCCTTGCGGTCCAGGCGCACCGGCGGCTCCGGGCGTTCCTGCTGGTCCGATGGGACCTGCTACTCCCTGCGGGCCTTGCGGAAATTGATAGAAGGATTCGGCGGTGGAGACCCAGGAGCCTGCCTCTGTACCTCCGGCTATGTAGACTCCGCCGCCGACGACGCCGGCGGACATCTGATTTCGCGGAGTATCGAGCGGAGATAGCGATGTCCAGGAGTCCGAAGCTGGGTTATAGGCTTGGACGGCGCTCGAAAAGCCCGAATTGTTGGACCCTCCGATGACGTAGGCCAAGCCGTTCATGACGACCACCCCCGGCGATTCCCACGTTGGTGCGGGCATTGCTGCGGCGCCTTGCGTCCAGGTGTTGTTGCTGGGGTTGTAGATCAGCGCTTGAGTTAACGGGTTCGAGCCCGAGCCCTGGATGCCGCCGAGGATATAGAAGTTGCCATTGATGGCCGCGCCGCCACCACCGGTTATCGGCATAGGCGTGGGAGCCATGGTGGACCAACTATTCGCGACGGGATCGTAAACCTGTAGAGTCGTGATGTTGCGATAACCGTAAGTCTGGCCGCCGGCTACGTAGAGAAGGCCGTTGACAACCGCGCTGGCTGCCGATGCGACTGCGACTGGCAGGGGCGGACCGGGCGTCCATGAGTTATTCGTTGGATTGTAGATATTCAGCTGATTGGTTTCGCCGATGCCGCAATCGCCATTGACGCAGCCGCCGAAAACGTAGAGTTGGCCGTTGATCACCGCGGCCGAGTTATATGCCGCGGCGAACGGAGTTGATGTAAGGGTCGTCCAGGTATTCGTTGCCGGATTGTAGGATTGAACGCCGTTGCCGGGGAAGCCGCCCGCCATTACAAACTGGCCGTTCAAGACGACGCCTGGGCCGCCAGTAGCTGTAGGCAATGATGCGATGTAGCTCCACGTGCCGGGAGGCAGACCTGACGTGCCCACTGACCCGGCTGGGCCGGTGGCACCCTGAGGGCCTTGCGCGCCATCTGCTCCTGGCGTTCCCGCCGAACCTTGCGGACCAGTGGCACCTTGAGGGCCTGGTGCGCCTGCGGGTCCTGCGGGCCCTTGAGCGCCTGTGGCACCGATTGCTCCGATAGCCCCGGCTGCACCTGTCGGCCCTGCGGGGCCGGCGATACCTTGCGCTCCCGTAGCGCCGGCTGGGCCTGCTGCGCCGGTGGCGCCTGGGGTACCTTGTGGCCCGATCGAACCTTGAGGCCCTGCCGGTCCTTGAGGCCCTTGTGCGCCGGTGGCGCCGTTCGCTCCTGCTGGACCTTGCGCGCCGGTTGGGCCGGCAGCGCCGTAGGTGACATCGAAGGATGCCGTGCCACCGGTGCTATTGGTGACGATCAATTGGAAAGTTCCCGCTGCGGTGCCTGTGGGAAGATTCGCCACGATCAAGGAGGCCGCAAACGAGACGAGTGTCAGCCTGGTACCGTTGAATGTGACTGTCGGGGAGACTCTCGAAGGATCGAAGCCCGTTCCATGAATCGTGATCTCATTTGTTGTATAGCTGATTGAGGCGCTCTGAATCGTCACAGCGGTGGCGAGTGGCGTAGGCGCCGAAAAGGCTGAGTGCGACGCGGCCAGTGTGCATAGCAAGACGAATACGGCGAAGAATAGCTTCGATGGGCGTGAGTTATTCACGGCTCCTCCTCAGAAGATCGTGACCCCGCTACGAACCCTTCGACAAGGAGCAGTGAATGTTCGCGGCTTGTTGGAACACGACCAGATTCGGGGAGACGGAGGTGTACTCAAATGGAACTACCAGCTATTCGTTATAGGACTATGGTACTACGAGGGCAAACCGCTTCGTCGAGATTACCGGAGATAAAATTACTAAATTTGTCCCGCGGAGGATTTTTGCCCGGCTTGTGCGCCGGTAAGATACGGGATTGCGGCGGCGAAGATCCTTTCGCCCCAGACTTGGCGCTCTTGGGGATCGAGCCACTTTACTCGCGGGCGAATTTTCGCGAACGGATCGGTGGAGAGGAGTTCTTTGAGGATTGTTTCAATGCGTTGCTGGAAGGCGCGGTCTTCGGAGCGGAAGCCGTCGGGGATGATGCCTTCGGCGTATGCTGGGACGCCGATTAAGATTGCGTAGCTTTCCATCCACCAGGCTAGCCAGGGTTCCAGTTGCGGTTGGCGGCCGAATTTATTTACGAGGTAACAATAGTTATCGAGGACGGCGCGATCGCAGATTACGTGTGGGGCGCGTTGGGTGGCTTCTAGCTCGGCGGCGATTTGAGCGTGGAGGATCCACAGTTGGCCTTCGAGGGTGGTGGCTGCGTTGACCGGGAACGGAGATTGGCGGGCGATTTCGGTTACGAGGTCTACGTTGTAGCCGGCTTTTTTCAGCAGCGAGCAGGTCTCGAAGGCGAGGGTGGTTTTGCCTACGCCGTGGGTGCCGATTAGGGCTAGTTTCACTGAAGGGCCTCGATTTTTAAGCACGAGCCAATCTTCTAGCACAGATGTTAGCGCGACGGAAAAGTGTTCGCGCGAAATAAGAGCGGGGCCGACCCTTCGGCTTCGCTCAGCGGGAGAAAGCGGAGGGCCTGAAAAGAAAGACCCTCCACTACTGGGCGTTGCCTCAATTTAGGTTGGCGCTTAGAATCGGTCGGCTTTGGAGGGGAGATTCGGATGACTATCGGGCGAAAGGCATTCATTGCCGCGTGCGTTTTGTTTGGGGCGCTGGCGGGCGTGGTGGCGCGGGCGCAGATGGCGCCGCAGGCCAAGTCGAATGTGCTGGATGATGCGACGATTGCTGCGGACGGCAAAATCATTGCGGAGGTCGCCGACCACAACGAGATCATGGCGAACCTCGAATATTTGTCGGACATGATAGGGCAGCGGTTGACGGGCTCGGAGAATTTGAAGAAGGCGAATGACTGGACTAAGGAACGGTTTGCGGCTTACGGATTGGACGATCCGCATTTGGAATCGTGGCAGATCGCACACACGTGGACGCGCGGGCCTGCGCGGGGGCGAATCGTTAGTCCGGCGGAGCACCCTTTGTCGATGGCGTCGTACGCGTGGGCGCCGGGGACGAATGGAGTTTTGCGCGGGCCGATCGTTTATGTGAAGGCGCAATCGTTGGAGGAGTTACAGGCATATAAAGGAAAGCTGAAGAATGCGATTGTGATCATGACTGAGCCCTTGCTGCTGCCTGCGCCTGACGAGCCAGCCATCAATCCCATGCTCGTGCTTTACGGCGATCCGACGGCGCTGGTGGCGCCAAAGCGTCCGGGCGCGCCGACGATTCGCTTTGGGCCGGAGTACATGAAATTTGTTCAGGCGCGCAATGCATTTTTCAAAGAAGAGGGCGTGAGCGCGTGGCTCGCGGATTCGGGCAAGCCGGATGCTTTGCTGAACATGACCGGGCTGGGCGGGCGGACGTATTCGATTTCGCCCGTGCCTGCGGCGTTTGTGACTTCGGAGAATTATTCGCTGATTTGGAGATTGCTGAAGCGCGGGCCGGTGGAAGCTGAAATCGAAATCACGAACACGATTGGCGATGGGCCGGTGGATGTTTATAACACGGTGGCGGAAATTCGCGGGAGCGAGAAGCCGGACGAAGTTGTGGTGCTCGGCGCGCATTTGGATTCCTGGGATCTGGGGACTGGCACGACAGACAACGGGGCTGGAGCGATGTGCGTGCTCGAAGCGGCGCGGACCCTTGAGAAATTGGGATTGAAGCCGAAGCGCACGATTCGATTCATTCTTTTCTCCGGCGAGGAGCAGGGATTGAATGGATCGCGGGCTTACGTCGAGGCGCACAAAAGTGAATTGCCGAAATTTTCGGCGGCGTTGGTTCAGGACATCGGGACGGGCAAGGTGCTTTCGATTGGCATGATGGAAAATTTTCAGGATGCGGAGATCATGTATCAGGTAGTGAAGCCGTTGAAGGCGGTGGGAATGCTCGAGCCGAGCGAGAAGCCGCAGGGCGGAAGCGATCATGTTTCATTCAATCAGGCGGGCGTGCCGGGATTTTATGGCATTCAGGAGACGGAGCAATATTTTCAGACGCATCACTCGCAGGCGGATACGTTTGACCAGGCGAAGGAGCCGGGGTTGATTCAGGGGGCGCAGGTTTTGGCGGTGTGGGGTTACAACGTGGCGCAGTTGGCGGATTTGTTGCCGCGGAAACCGGCGGCAGTCGAGGCGGGGCATTAGACGACGGTGATTTCGAGGTGAGTGAATGAGAGCGGTGGTGCAGCGGGTTTCGCGGGCTCGCGTTTCGGTGGCGGAGAAAGTTTCAGGCGAGATTGGGGCGGGCTTGGTCGTGCTGTTGGCTGTTGGGGCGAACGATTCGGCGGAAATTGTCGGGCCGTTTGCCGAAAAGATTGTGAATTTGCGGATCTTTAATGATGAGCAGGGAAAGATGAATCGCTCGCTGCTCGATACCAGTGGGGCGATGCTGGCGATTTCGCAGTTTACGCTTTACGGCGATGCGCGCGGGGGGCGGCGGCCGAGTTTTATTCAGGCCGCGTCTGCGGAGCGGGGTAAGGAACTTTACGAAGCGTTCGTGCGGGCCGTGGAATCGCTGGGCGTGCGGGCGGCGACGGGAGTTTTTCAGGCGCACATGGCGGTGGAGCTGGTGAATGACGGGCCGGTAACGATTCTGCTGGATTCCGAGAAGACTTTTTGAAATTGCGGAGGAGATGAAGGTGGCTGGAGCGGCGCGAGCGGCGGAAATCGTTGTGCGGCGCGCGAGAGCTTCGGATATTACACAGCTGACGCCGTTGTGCGGGCAATTGGGCTATCCATCGAGTGAAGCCGAGGTGCGAGGACGACTTTCCGGAATCGACGCTACGCCGCAGCATGCTTTGTGGGTGGCGGAGACGGGCGATGGGAAGTTGGCTGGATTTTTGAACGCATTTGTGATGCGGACGATTGATACGGATGCGCGCGTGGAAGTTGCGGCGCTGGTGGTGGACGACGCGCAACGATCGCGCGGCGTGGGCAAGCTGCTGATCGAGCAGGCGGAGAGTTGGGCGCGCGAGAATGGTTGCAAGACGATTGGGTTGCGCTCCAATGTGATTCGCGACCGGGCTCATAAATTTTATGAGCGGCTGGGATATGTTCATTACAAGACCCAGAAAGCGTTTCGGAAGGCGCTGTGAGAAATAGCGAAACTCGACTTCGAAACGTGGGCAGGCTGCCATTGCTGCTGCATTCCGATCGCGCCGCACAAAAACGCCGGCTGGCAGCCTGCGCTACAGGGAATCCGTATGAGCGTTGAGATTAGTAATGCGAACGCGGCGGCGTTAGTGCCGCTCATCCTTTCTTGGTTCGGATGGGTGGGGACTTTCTTTTTCAAGAAATCGCAGCCGAAGGCGCCGGAGAAAGTTGCGAAGAAAGATCCGGTGTCGCGCGTGGGAATTGGATTGCAGATGGTTGGGTTTGCGGCGGTTTTTTCACTGCAGAGACGGCCGCTGGGGCCGATCGTGCCGATGCCTTCGTGGATGGAATGGGTGGTAGCAGCTTTGCAAGTGGTGATCGCGAGTTTGTGCGTGTGGCTTTCGGCTTCTGCGGTGCGGACTTTGGGGAAGCAGTGGACCTACGTGGCGCGGACGATCGAGGGGCACGAATTGATTACGCAGGGGCCATACCACTTGGTGCGGAATCCGATTTATTTGGCGATGTTTGGGATGATGGTGGCGTGGGGATTGTCGCTTACAGTTTGGCCGGCTTTGCTTGGTGCGATTGTGATTTTCTTGATTGGGACATTTGTACGGATTCGAAGCGAGGAGAAATTGTTGCGGGCTACTTTTGGGGAGCAGTTTGAGGATTATGAGCGTCGCGTGCCGGCTTTTTTGCCTGGGTTGTTTTAAGTTGAGTTTGTACCGCTGGCGCCCGCCGGCTCTTTCTTGCGCGCAGTCCGATATTTGTTTTATCTGCCTGGACTACAACGTCAAACGGTCCCTTAATTTAATTCTTAGCGCCGCGGTCGATTTCGGCCCTTGTGGACATTTGCGCCCGTAAGAGCCGGCGGGACGCCAGCGATACGAATGCCGGCCTTGTTCGCTTATACATCGGGCTACGATATAATCGCGTTTGGATATGTCTCGTTCCCGCTCCAAACCTTTGAACTTCGAGGCGCTGGCGGATTTTCGTTATGCCATCCGGCGGTATTTGAATTTCAGCGAGAGGAATGCGCGCAAGGCTGGGCTTGAGCCGCAGCAGTATCAGGCTTTGCTGGCGATTAAGGGGCTTGGGAATTCGCGGAGCGCTACGATTGGAGTGTTGGCGGAGCGGCTGCAGATTCAGCATCACAGCGCGGTGGAATTGATGGACCGCTTGGAGAAGCGGGGGATGATCCGGCGTCAGCGTAGCCGTAGCGACCGGCGAAAAGTGGTGGTGGAATTGACCAAACGCGGCGAGGCGAAATTGATGCGCATATCAATGCCGCACAGGAATGAATTGCAGATAGCTGGGCGCAAGTTGTTGCGGGCGCTGGAGGAATTTGTTTCGCACAACGGAGTGAGATCGCGGCGCGCGAAGTGAAGGGATTCATTTTGTGAGTAATACGATGCCGGAATTGGCGGGGCCAGGAAGTCCTGCGCCGATTTCCGGCTACCGGATTGGATTGATTTCGCTTTTGGCGGCGGCGATTGGGTGCGCGGCGGGATTAATCGCATTTGTTCTCTACGATCTGATCGGGCTTTTTACAAACCTCGCCTTCTACCACGAGTGGTCATTTCATTTTCGCAGTCCCGAGAACTCACACCTCGGCTACTGGGTGATTGTGATCCCAGTGGTTGGCGGACTCATCGTCGGACTGATGGCGAAGTATGGCTCGGACAAAATCAAGGGGCATGGAATTCCGGAAGCGATGGAGGCAGTGCTTACTTCGCGGAGCCGGATTGAAGCGAAAGTCGCGATTCTGAAACCGATTTCTGCGGCGATTGCGATCGGAACCGGCGGGCCGTTTGGAGCGGAGGGGCCGATCATTCAGACGGGCGGGGCTGTTGGCTCCTTGATTGGGCAAATTATTGCGACCACCGCGATGGAAAGAAAAACGCTGCTTGCGGCGGGAGCGGCGGCGGGAATGGCGGCGACTTTTAATACGCCGCTTGCGGGCGTGATTTTGGCGATCGAGCTTCTGCTTTTTGAATTTCGGGCGCGGTCATTCATTCCTTTGGTGATTGCCAGCACGCTGGCTACGAGCGTGCGCTACTTGCTGCTTGGGCAGCACTCGATGTTTCAAATCGGCAGCGTGGATTTTCGCGTGCCGGCTGGATTGCCGTACTACCTGGTGCTGGGCCTGGCGTGCGGGGCGGCGGCGATTGGATTCACGAAGCTGCTGTATTGGGTGGAGGATCAGTTCGAACGATTGCCAGTGCGCGAGTTGTGGCATCCGGCGATTGGGGCGCTGGGATTGGGAATTATCGGATTTTTTGTACCGCGCGTGTTGGGCGTGGGGTACGACACGATCTCGGACATTTTGAATAACAGTTTGACGCTGAAGCTGCTGATATTGATCGCGGTGTTTAAATCTCTGGCGTTGGTAATCTCTCTCGGTTCCGGAACGTCTGGCGGATTGCTGGCGCCGATGTTTATGTCGAGCGCGGCGATGGGCGGCGTGTTTGCAATCGTGGTGAACCGGCTGGTGCCTTCGGCGCATCTTTCGCCGGGAGCGTTCGCGCTGGTGGCCATGGGCGCGGTATTCGGGGCGGCTTCGCGGGCTACTTTTACATTTATCGTCTTCGCTTTCGAAATCACGCATGATTTCAATTCGGTGTTGCCGTTGATGTTGGTGTGCGTGATCGCGGATTTGATCGCATTGAAATATTTGCCCAGCTCGATCATGACGGAGAAACTTTCGCGGCGCGGGCTCGATGTGCATCAGGAATTTGAGGCGGATTTGTTGAAGCAGGTGCGCGTGCGCGACATCATGCGCAAGGATGTGGCGGCGTTGCCGCCGGAAATGACCGTGCGCGAATTGGGCGACAGCCTGGCGAAGGGCTACATGGGCATGAATTTGACGCGCGGGTTGCCGATCGTTACCGCTACGGGAGAGTTGCAGGGACTTTTGACGCAAAGCGATTTGCTGCGGGCCTTGGAGAAAAACCCAGCCGGGGATGTGAAGGTGCTGGAGGCTGCGTCGAAACGATTAGTGGTGGCGTATGCCGACGAACGCGCCTTCGACGCGCTGTACCGCATGATTCAGCATGATGTGGGGCGGTTGCCGGTGGTGGAGCGCGAGAATCCGAAGAAAATGATTGGATTCTTGAATCGTTCGAGCGTACTGAGCGCTTGGACGCGGCAGTTTGAAGAGGAACATACGCGCGAAGCTGGCTGGGTGGGGCGATTTTTTCCAGTGGCGCCGCGGGGTAAGTGATTCGTTCGATGTGATCATAATTGCGGATTTGATTTGTGGAAGAAGCCCGCGCGCAAAAACGGCGCACGGGGCACCCAACAGCAGAAATAGAAAGTCAGCAACGAAATACTTAGAAGCCGCCGCCACCCCCGCCACCGAAGCCGCCGCCTGAGAAGCCGCCGCCACCGCCGCCGAAGCCGGATGAGCCGGAGCTGCTCCTCGGTGCCGAGGCGAATGCTGATCCTGCCGAGTGCGACATCACATTCAGGTCGTTGACTAATAGATAGGGATAGAATCCGGCGCCGTACGGGCCTTGATACCAGCTGGGCGGTTGCATGCTGATATTGGAGAAGGCTTGAACCCATTTCTTTTCGACCTGCAGGGCCATGGCGTACGGCAGAAATTTCTCGAAGAGTTCGGGAGTTTTCACGATGCGGTCGAGGCGATCGCTTTCTACGCGGCCGAGGAAATCTTCGAAGCCCAGAACTTTTTCGAGAGCGCGGGCGCCGGTGGTGGTGCGGGCGGGCATGAACCATCCGAAAGCACAAACGATAATTCCGCTGGCGACGCCGGCGATTATGGACGAAAGCGGGGCGATGCCGGATCTCCCGCTTACATTGATTCCAACGACGACGAGAAAAACACCCAGCACCACGCCGCCGGCTATATAGGCGGCGCGGACGCGGTCCGGACGGTGGAGATAATAGCCGTCGGTGACCAGCGCGTCGAAGATGCAATCCTTAATTTTGGGCAGGTGAACGTAGAAGTGATTTTGCAGCTCGGACATTTTTACTGTGTCGCGGGCGCCATCTTCGAAAAGGGCGTTGAGCATTTCGAGTTCGTGCGGGCGGGCGGTTTGCCATTCGGAGGCCGGCTTTTTGAGATGAAAGATGTATTCCTTGTTGTGGAAGAGACCGAGCATCTGATCGTGCTCGGTTTGCTCGATGACGTAATAGCCTTTGACGGCGAGATCGACGATGGTGGCGGTGATGTCGCGCATGTTGGCGGAGTTATCTACGAGCGTGCCTACTTCGCCGGGGGTTAGCTGATCGGGCGGCTCGTATTGCACGGAGATTGGTTGGCGGCGGGGATCGCGGCCGCGCGTCCACCACAGCCAGAACATGATGGCGAACGCGAGAATCGGAAGAATGAGAATCCAATTGCTGCGCAGATACAGGAAAAATAAATCGAGCGCAGTTGGTTCGCGGACCAGGCCTTTATCCCAGCCGATTACCGCGGTGAGACCTTCGTGAAATCGCAGCGGATGACGGGACTTGACGGTGATTTGGCTCGCGTTGACTTGCACGTCGGCGTCTTGAGTGTTCGATCCATAGGCGCCAGTGAAAGCCAGCGTGCGAATTCCGGTTGCGCCGGCGGGCAAATCGATTTCTGCGCTGGCGGCTTGGAGAGGGACGTCCCAAGAATTTCCTGTGACATTCCAATAGAGCTCGTCGTGATCGGGAAAAAATCGCAGGCCATCGAGCACGTGATAGTGCAGGACGACCGTGCGCGTGGCGTTCACCGCATCCGGAATGTAAATCTTGAACTGCTCGTTCGGGCCCTGGCGGCTGATTTCGAGCTTGAGGCGATTGCCGGAGTCGTCGGTGGCGATGATGTCGCTGAGGAACAGCGTGTAATTCAAGCCTTGGGCGGTGGAGTACTCGACCGGAATGGTGCGGTAGATGCCGTGCCACTCGCCAGTGAAGTTGGCGGTGATGGTTTCTGAGACGTCGATGGTGCCATTCGGATTTACGGTGACCAGCGATTCGAAATTCTGAATGCGCATTTCGCGCGCGCGAGCGGGAAGCGCGAATGCGAGCGCTGCCAGCAGCACTGCGAGGAAGCGGCGCGTGGCTTTGGTCATCGTTGAAGGGCCCAAAGAATCTACTGCTGCGCGGCGCCGGCGCCGAAACTTACCTTGGGGACTTCGCGCTCGGCCGGAGCGGCGATCTCGAAGAATTCGCGCGGCTTGAAATTGAACATTCCGGCGATGATGTTGGACGGGAATTCCTGGATTTTGGTGTTCAGATCGCGGACTACCGCGTTGTAATAGCGGCGGGCGTTCTGGATGGTGTCTTCCAGTTGATTGAGAGTGGCCTGGAGCTGGTTGAAACTTTCCACCGCGCGCAATTGCGGGTAGGCCTCGGCGAGGGCGAAGACTTGACGCAGGGCTTGGGTCAGCATGCCTTCGGTTTCGGCTTTGGCGGCCGGGCCTTGCGAGCTCATGGCTGCGTTGCGCGCCTGGACTACTCCTTCGAGGGTGCCTTTCTCGTGGCCGGCATAGCCTTTCACGGTTTCTACTAGATTGGGGATCAGGTCGTAGCGGCGCTTGAGTTGGACATCTATGTCTGACCAGGCGTTGTCGCATTGAACTCTCAGGCGGACTAAGCCGTTGTACATTCCCACTACTACGAAAATCGCGAGCAGGATTAGTGCTCCGATTATCACTAGTATCATGCTGCCTCCGCGCGTTCGGGACTTGCGGGAATTCGATTGCGTGCAGGTTCTAGAGATGAGGATACGGGGATGTGGGCTGGGTGTAAAGCGTGCCAGTAGCGCGGGCGTCCCCGCCGGCATCCTGCGACCCCAATTCGAGCCACGAGCAACACTCACGAGCGGACCCATAAGCAAAATCACAGCGTTGTTTCTGTATCGCTGAGCGCCGACGAAGATTTTAGCCGTTGGGTAAATCGCGGTCGTAAGATGCCGGCGGGGACGCCCTTCGACGATACTCAGGATAAACCGGCGCTACTTTTCTAGGCCCTTGGGCGGGGTTAGGCTGGAATCTAGTTTTGTGGCTTCTGTGAATTCGAGCTTGGCTGCTTTTAGGTCTTTTTGGCCTACGAGGGCCATGGCTAGGTTGTAGTGGGCTCTCGCTAGGTCCGGATTCAGGCGAATGGTTTCGCGATAGGCTTCTATGGCTTGGGCGTAATCGCCGTGATTGTAGAGGGCGTTGCCTAGATTGAAATGCGCTTCGGCATCGTCGGGGCGGAGTTGGATGTATTTGCGGAATGTTTCCGAGGCGGCTACCAGGTCTTTATTTGAATATTGGGCCATGCCGAGGCTTAACAGCACGTCCGGATTATCGGGTTTCGCTCCAAGAACGGTTTGATAGTCCTCGATGGCGCCGTCGAAATTATCCTGGCGGAAGTAGGCGTTGCCTCGGCCGTGGAGCGCGTCGGGATCGCCGGGCTTTAGTGCCAGTTCTTTGTCGTAGCTTGCTTCTGCTTCCTGGTAGCGGCCTAGTTGATAGTAGGCGTTGCCCAGATTGAAATCGATGTCGGGCTGATTGGGATTGATCTGCAGGGTTTTCTCGAAGCTGGCTATGGCGCTTTCGTAGTGTCCTTGGGCGAATTGAAGCTGGCCGAGTTGGTGCCAGGCTACGGCGTCGCCGGGATCGGATTGTGCGGCTCGTTCGTAGGCGGCGCGGGCTTCGTCGTTTCGTCCGGCTTCGTGCAGGGCGCTGGCTAGATTTGCCTGGATGTCTTTGGCTTTGGGATGGAGAGCCAGGGCTTTTTGATAGAGATCGATTGCGGCGTCGGGTTGATGATCGTGTTGGAGGGCCACGCCTAGATTATTCATGGCGTCCACGTATTCGGGGCGAAGCTCGAGGGCGCGGCGATAGGCGGCTATGGCTTCGGGGGATTTTCCGTTGGCCATCAGTGCGGCGCCCAGGCCGTTGTAAGCTTCAGGAAAATCGGAGCGCAGATCGATCGCTTTTTGGTAAGCGGCTGCGGCTTCGTCGTATTTTCGTTTGTGGAGATAGGCTAGGCCCAGATTGGAATAGGCGAGGGCATCGCGCGGGCGGAGGGTGATGGATTGTTGAAGATCGGATATCGCTTCGTCGTCGCCGCCTTTCGATTCGAGGGCCAGGGCTAGATTGTCGAGGGCTTCAGGGAATTTCGGGAGGCGCTCTAGGGCTTGGCGGAATTTGGCTACGGCTTCGTCTAGTTTGCCGTTTTGGTAGAGTTGCATGCCTTCGTTGTTGAGTTGGACGGCTTTGGCGTCGGAATAGCCGCCGGTTTCGGCTTGGGAGTCGGCTTTGGATTCTGCTTTGGATTCGGGCTTGGATTGGGCAACGGCGCAAGGCGGGGCGAACGATGATGCGGCGAGGAGAACTGCTAGCGCGGCGGAGATGCGAAGCCACTTTGTGATTGGGTTTGCGTGTTGGCGCGGGGTCATGGGATTTAAACGAAGTGCGAATGTACGGATTGTGCTTTGACGCGGACAGGATAGCATGGGAATCAGCGCGGAAGTCCTCTCTTCGCGTGCTTTAGTCTGTGTCTAATTGTTGTGGCTGTGTGGGCCGGGACGCTTGGATCGGGGTCGCGTTTTCTGGTCACACGAAAGAGCCCGTTCAAAATGTTATTTAAGTCGCTTAGCGCCGCGGTATTTGGGATTGATGCTTATCTTGTCGAAGTTGAGGTGGATATTGGGGCGGGGCGCGAGGGCGAGTTTACTGTTGTAGGGCTGCCTGATATTGCTGTGAAAGAGAGCCGCGAGCGGATTAAGTCGGCGCTGAAAAATTGCGGCTTTGATTTTCCGTCTCCTCAGAGTGTTACCGTTAATCTTGCTCCTGCCGACATCCGCAAAGAGGGATCCGCGTTCGATTTGCCTATGGCGCTTGGGTTGATGGGCTCGCAGGGATCTTTCCACGGGAAAATTTTGGATTCGCATGTGTTTCTTGGCGAGCTTTCGCTGGACGGGAGTGTGCGTTCGGTGCGCGGGGCGCTTTCGGCAGCGATTGTGGCGCGGGATCGCGGGGCCAAGAACGTGGTGGTACCTACGGCGAATGCGCGCGAGGCCGCGGTGGTGCAGGGGATTGATGTGTTTGCGGTGAGTTCGCTGGTGCAGGCTGCGGACTTGGTGAATGCGCCGGAATCATTTACGCCAGTGCGCGTGGATGCGGCAAAGATGCTGGCGGAATCGGATGGGTATTCGGTGGATTTGCGGGATGTGCGCGGGCAACAGGCTGCAAAGCGGGCGCTGGAGATTGCATGCGCTGGCAGCCACAACATTTTATTGATCGGGCCGCCTGGGGCGGGGAAGACCATGCTCGCCAAGCGGATTCCTACGATTTTGCCGCCGATGTCCTTGGATGAGGCGATCGAGACTACGCGGATTCATAGTGTGGCGGGAGTGCTGGATAATTCGCGCGGGTTGGTGGGGACGCGGCCTTATCGTTCGCCACACCATACGATTAGCGATGCTGGGTTGATTGGCGGCGGAGCGATTCCGCGGCCGGGGGAAGTTTCGCTGGGGCATAACGGAGTGCTGTTTCTGGATGAGTTGCCGGAATTTCAGCGCAATGTGCTGGAGGTGATGCGGCAGCCGCTGGAGGATGGGCACGTTACGATTTCGCGGGCGGCGCTTTCGGTGAGTTTTCCTTCGCGATTTATGCTGGCGGCGGCGATGAATCCTTGTCCTTGCGGATTTTTTGGGGATCCTACGCGTGATTGCCATTGCTCGGCTACTTTGATTCAGCGGTACGTGTCGAAGATTTCGGGGCCGCTGCTGGACCGTATCGACATTCATATTGAAGTGCCCGCGGTGAAATATAAGGAACTGCGCAGCAAAGGGGACGTCGAGGCTTCTTCGGCGGTGAGGGAGCGGGTGGTGGCGGCGCGGAATATCCAGTTGAAGCGTTATGCCGGGGAGAAGATGGTTTATTCCAATTCGCAGATGCCTCCGAAATTGATTCGGACGCATTGCCAGATTTCGGCGGATGGAGAAAAAATACTTGAGGCTGCGATTCAGAGGATGGGACTATCGGCGCGGGCACACGACCGCATACTGAAGGTGGCGCGGACAATCGCGGATCTGGATGAGACCGCGAATATCGAATCGAAGCATTTGAGCGAGGCCATTCAGTATCGGACTTTGGATCGGACTTATTGGGCTTAGTGCGAGTAATTGGCGCGCCGCACCATCTCTTTAACGACAATCTGGGGTGAGCCGCACGCGAGGCTTGAAATTACGTGTTGCCCGGCCCGGCATAAAGCGCGGGCCCTACGGGAGTATCCGCGGCAAATGCCGCGCGCTAGGCTAGAATTACATGTTGCCCGGCTCGGCATAAAGCGCGGGCCCTACGAAGACTTCTTCAGCATCCAGCGATAGGTGATGGTCAGGATTATTAAGTAGATTGCGGCGAAGAAGGTCCAGCCTGCGTTTACGTGGAATTTGCCCATGGCGTATTTTGGGGCGATTTCGTTTCCTATTATTACCAGCAGGCTGATGCGAGCTATGTTGGCTATTAGAATTGCGGCCGCGCCTGCGATATAGGCGACGAACAGCCTCGAGTGATTCAGTTCGTTCCAATCCAGAAGGGCTATCAGCGCAATTAGTGTGTCGAATAACGCCAGGGCGGAAAATCCTGAGCACCAGAATACGATTTGAAGATTTAGTTGCGGGCCGAGGATTGTTGGGATTGGTTGGCTGAGGAAGGCGATGCCGGGGACGAAGGGTTTGGCGGCTTGATAGGCGAGAGTGGCGATGAGTTGCGAATAGGCTGGCCAGATCGTGTGGAAGAGGCGATAGGGAAAGAAGGTCAGGAGCACTACCAGCGCGGCCAGGAATTCGGGGCGATATTTGCGCAGCAACGCGTTCCAATCCGAGAGGGAGAGCAGCGCGATAGTTGGAAGAAGAATTAGCAGCTTCGCGGCAGCTAAAGGCGCGGCCGCGATCGCGTCGCTTGCTGCGGCAGAGGTGAATACGGCGCTTGTCTGGCGGCCGATGGCGATGATGATTGCGTGAAGTGCGAAAAAGATTGCGAGGCGCGTGGGCGATAGCTTTGTGATCGTCAGGGCTTCGCTGGCTGGGATTGTGGCTTGGCCGCGGCGGAATATGAGGAGCAGGAGGGCTGCGCTGGCCCAGAGAGTTGAGCCGTTATAGAGGGCGGGGGCTACGGCATAATCGGCGGCTATCGTTATTATGGAGAGTAGTAGTCGGGCGCAGATTGCCAGGTCGGTTTGCGCGGGTAGGGAGAACGACCGCGCGGTGGCGCTTTGAGACGCCGAATTTTGCAAGGAAGACAACGCGATCTCTTTGATTCTGAGATTTAGGTTAACACTGTTTTGCGGTGTTGGCTTTCCTGAGGGCAGTTCGTGACTGAACTTCGAGCAAATGAAACGCTCTTACACAGGCAGGAGTGCCTGTACTGCTGGGTTCTGTGGAAGCGAGACTTATGTATCGTAAAATGTGATGATTGACGCGATAAACGTATGGCCATCTCCGATCCTAGCGTAATGCTGCCTGTGGCGCTGACTGCCTCGATTTTCGGCAGCTTCTTCGAGGGGCCTTGGTTCTACTCATTCAATCACTGGCTATTGGCTGGGCTCGTGCGTTTGTTTCCGCTCACCGATCCGCGCATGAATTTGGCGCAGTTTCTCATGGAGAACCGGCTGGTTAGCGGATTTGTTTTTGCCGCTGCGGTTTATTACTTCTGGAGTTTGCGCGACGAGCGGAGGGAATGGCGGCGGGCGCGGATACTTGAGGCGATTGCGGCATGCGTCGCGGCGGTGATTTTTACTTTGGCGCTGCGGCCGTTTGTTGGGGCGTTGCCGCCGTCGCAGACGCCGGAATTTCAGGGGTTGTATCCGCCCTACTTGTGGACATCTGGGGAGGGAAATTCATTCCCGAGCCACTCGACGCTGGTTTATTTCGTGATGTCTGCTGGGCTTTGGCCGCTTAGCCGGAGAATTAGCGCGATATTGTGCGCGTGGGTTTTGCTGGCGGTTTCGTTGCCGCGAGTTTACATCGGAGGGCACTATCCTACTGATGTGCTGGCGTCGGTGGCGATTGCGATTGCGTTTTTGTGGGTCGCATGGCGTGCGGGCGAATCTCGCTGGGGAATCCGATTGTTGGATCGCATCGCCCTGGGCGGGCCTTGGATCGAGCTGGCGATCTTTTTTTGGTTATTTGAAGTTGGAGAGGGGTTCCGCTCGGCGGGCGAACTCGTGATGTGGTTCGTTCGCAAGGCTTCGTAATTTCGAGATGGGATTCGAGAGGGCGAAGGTTTATGCCGAGCGGCGTGGCGAGCTCGCTCTGAAGTGCCGTGCGCTGAAGCGCTCCTTGAAGTTGTACGATTTTTCGGAGCGCTAAAGCGCTCCTCCCCCGAATGAATTCGGGGGCTGCCACCGGGGCCGTCCCGCCGATGCGGGACTGCTCCCGCCGAAGAAGCTCCAATCGAAAATAGACCTGGCGTTCACCCGAAGTTAACGGTTTGTCTTGCAGAATCAAAGGTTTGCCAGGTCTCTCCGCATAGCCTGCGTATGGTGCCCCTCGGGACAGTGAAGTACCTGTACCGAACGTTGAACCTAATCAGGCCCCCCGACCAGTACCCCCCGTAAATCCCAATGATTAGCCTAGTCCTGGTACCGGGGGATCAGTCGGCGCCAACAGTTCGGGGGGAAGATTCACCTTATTTCCGTGCAGATTCTTGACTGGGGGAAAGAAATGCAAGTAAACAAAGGGGTTTGCCTGCAACGTCGGTTTAGAGCGTTGGGGCTCTTCGCGGTACTCTTCGTGGCCAGCTTTATTTCCGGATGTATCGGGCTGGCTGGCTCAAGTGGTAATCCCAAGCTGACTGACTCGATCCCTGCCGTAAGCACTGTGTCGTCAACTAGCGCCGCGATTACCTGGACAACGAACCTGCCAAGCAGCTCGCAAGTCGTCTATGGCCCGACGACAGCCTACGGCCAGTCCACGCCGCTCGATAATACGATGGTGACGAGCCACTCGGTGATGCTCGCCAATCTTACTCCCGGCGTTCAATATCATTATAAGTGTCAATCGCAAGCGGCGGACGGAAGTACCAGCACCACCCCCGACCAAACATTTACTGCCGGCGCTTCCGGAGACACGACCCCGCCGGCTGTGGCGATCATCTCGCCGATCAATGGCGCGACGGTTTCGGGCACGGTCACGATGGCCGCAGACGCCACGGATAATGTTGCGGTGGCGAACGTTCAATTCCAATTGGACGGAAACAATTTTGGCTCGCCTATAACCGCGGCGCCTTACAGCCTCCCGTGGGACACGACTTCTTCGACGAATGGAAATCACACCGTGGCCGCCGTGGCCACGGATACATCTGGAAATTCCGCGACGAGCGCCGTGGAGAGCATCACGGTGAGCAACGCGCAGAGTTCGCCGCCTCCGGCAGGACCGACGGTTTCGATCACCTCGCCGGCGAACAACTCGACGGTGAACGGAACGGTGACGGTGAGCGCGGCGGCTTCCGACAGCACTGGAATCGCCAGCGTGCAATTGCAGGTGGATGGCGCGAATGTGGGCGCGGCGCTAACGACTGCGCCTTATAACTTCTCGTGGAACACGACTTCGGTTTCGAACGCGAGCCACACGCTTACGGCTGTGGCCACGGATACGGGTGGAAACTCGGCGACCAGCGCGGCTGTGAAGGTGACGGTCAATAACAGCGATACGACGCCGCCAACGGTTTCGATCACTTCGCCGGCGAATAATTCGACGGTGAGCGGCGTTGTGACTGTGAGTGCGACGGCTTCGGACAATGTGGCCGTGGCGAGCGTGCAATTGCAGGTTGACGGCGCGAATGTGGGCGCGGCGGACACGAGCTCGCCGTACACCTTTTCTTGGAGCAGCAATTCGGTTTCGAACGGCAGCCATACGTTGACCGCAGTGGCGAAGGATACGTCCGGCAACAAGGCGACCAGCGCGGGCGTGAGAGTGACGGTCAGCAACAACAGCGAGACGACACCTCCGACGGTCTCGATTACATCGCCGGCGAATAATGCGACGGTGACCGGGGTCGTGACTGTGAGCGCGACGGCTTCCGACAGTGCGGGAGTGGCTAGCGTGCAATTGCAGGTTGATGGCGCGAACGCGGGCGCGGCGGACACGAGTTCGCCGTACAGCTTCTCGTGGAACAGCGCTTCGGTTTCGAACGGCAGCCACACGCTGACCGCGGTGGCGAAGGATTCATCGGGCAACAAGACAACGAGCTCTGGCGTGAAAGTGACGGTCAACAACAGCACCGACACGACACCGCCTACAGTCTCGATCACTTCGCCGGTTAACAACGCGACGGTCAGCGGCACGGTGACAGTTACGGCGTCGGCTTCGGATAATGTGGGCGTCGCGAGCGTGCAATTCCAAGTTGACGGAAACAATGTAGGTTCGGCCGACACCAGTTCGCCCTACAACTTCTCGTGGAACACCGCGAGCTATGCCAACGGCAGCCATGCGCTGGCGGCGATTGCGAAAGATGCGGCGGGCAACAGTGCAGTGAGCGCGACGGTGAACGTGACCGTCAGCAACGCTTCATCCGGCAGCGGCGGCAGCGGAATTCCTTCAACGCTCGGCTGGTTCGACGTCGCCGGGCAGCAAATCGCGCCGAATTGCCCGCCTGATCCTTCCACCACCGGGTCTTGCTACGGAGTGGTGGACGCATGGAACAGCGGCATCGCCGATACCAACCGGAATATTTTGTGGGTGTGGGGCGGCGGGCACAACGATTACTCGGGCAATGAAATCTATGCCTTCAATCTGAACACGTTGAAGCTGACCCGCGCGAATAATCCGGCGGATCCGACTCCTACTTGTACGCCTGCGTTCAGCAACGGCACGCCGAGCTCGCGGCACACTTATGGCGGCACCGTGTATATGCCGAACGTGGACAAAATGCTGGTCTTCGGCGGCGTGCCTTACTGCCCTTCGGGTGGGTTCATTAGCGATACTTGGACGCTCGATATGTCACAAGTGGGATCGAGTGGCGCCGGCGGTTGGACGCAGCTCAATCCGACAATCTCGGGCAATGGCGGCGTCGCGCCCGACAACCAGTTTGGCAATGCGCAGTTGCAGTACGATCCGAATACTCAAACGGCGATTCTGAACGAGTCCACCTACGGGCTGTGGAGCTACAACGCCACAACCAACACTTACACGCACCTGGGTTCGGCTCCCGCGAGCCTTTCGCTGCATGAAGGAACGGTGATTGATCCGCTGCACAAGTTGTTCCTGCGCTTCGGAGACAATCACGCCGAGTCCATCAGCATCGCGCCGGGCAGCGACTATTCCGTCACCACACTCAATGCCGCGGGTTGCAGCGGTCTCGAAGGAAATAATCCGGGCCTGCAGTGGGATCCCGTTCTGCAATTAGTTGTGGGCTGGCCGAACTTCGGTGGAACGGTATATCTCTACAATCCGGTTTCCGATTCCTGCACCACTCAGACTTACAGCGCCAGCGCGCCGCCGGATTCGGATATGACTGGTACACCTTCAACTACGAATGGGACGTTCAAGCGCTTCGGCTACTTCCCAGCCCTCGGGGTGTACGCGCTGGTGAACGAGTGGAACATTGACGCGCACACGCTGCGGTTGACCGCCGGTGGCGGCAGCGGCAGCAACAGCGGCACGGCAATCTCGAATGTGACCGCGAGCAACATCACCACGAATTCCGCGACGATTTCGTGGACTACCAGCGCGGCTGCTACATCGCAGGTGATGTACGGGACGACGTCCAGTCTGGGATCCTCTACAACGGAGAATACAGCGATGGCGACCAGCCATTCGCAGACACTGACCGGCCTATCGGCTAACACCTTGTACTTCTTTGAGGCGCAGTCCGTTGATGGGAGCGGGAATACCGTTACCAGCAGCGTTCTTTCTTTCGGAACGACGAACACGACTGACACGACACCGCCGAGCGTTTCCATGACGGCACCGGCGAATGGGGCGAGCGTTTCCGGGACCGCGACGGTTTCTGCGAATGCGAGCGATAACGTCGCGGTGGCGAACGTACAATTCCTGCTGGACGGGGCCAATCTGGGCTCGGCGGTTACGGCGTCTCCCTATAGCATTTCATGGGATACGACGACCGCCAGCAACGGCTCGCATACTCTTGCGGCGACAGCGACGGATACTTCCGGGAACAGCGCGACGGCTGGCGCTGTGACCGTCACGGTTTCCAACGCATCGGGCTCCGGCGGGGACACGAGCGCCAACGCGGATTTCCAGGCACGTTGCTCGGCCGCTGGTGTGATCCGGTGCGTGTCGTTTGACACCGCGGCATCCGTCAGCGGAAATGCTGCGCCGGGATTGCCGCTGATCACGGGCGGCCTGACCACGCCAACCGTGGATAACACGGTTTACGCGTCGGGAGGCGGCTCGCTGCATTTCGCGGTACCGGCGGGAGCTACGTCACCTAATACTTCGGGGTCATTCGATATCGACTTCTCGGATGATTTCTCGCAGCAGATCGATTCGTTGATCAACGGCGATCCCCTCTCGCTCACCACTGCCTGCGGCGGGAGTCCTTGCAAGAATGAAATCTGGATCCAGTGGCGGCAGCGCTTCGACGCGGGCATGTTGCAGAAGTTTGCTAACTCGAACGGGTGGAAGCAGGCGATCGTCGGAGAAGGCGATACGGCTTCGACGCTGTCTTACTCGTGCTCGGATTTGGAGACGGTGGTGGAGAACTCGAACCAGTTCGAGATTCCGCGCATGTATCACAGTTGCGGGGTGAAGCTGGATGAGTACGATCCGCTCGAAGTGAACACGGGCAGAACCGATAGCAACGGGAACGGATTGTTCTCACCGCAGAACGCGGCGGGCGGCTATCTGAACTGCACCTATACCGTCACGATCGACATCCCGACGATTCCGCCTTGCGTGCCGTACGTGACGAATCAGTGGATGACGTTCCAACTGCATATTCAGGTGGGGACCTGGTATCCGGGCGGCGTGAACTCGAGTGGCGGGCCACCGGCGCCGTTTAAGCACGACAGCACGATACAGTTGTATGTCGCGCAAGAAGGGCAGCCTTCGCAGTTGGTGATGGATATGCATCCGGGCGCGACGTCGGCTGCTTGCGATGCGGTACAGCAGGACATTCCGTCTTGCCAGACCGGCTACGACCTGGTGAATCCGACGGCTTACGGGCTACCGGATGGCAACGGCAATATGATCCGTGAGAAGTTCGGGAAGATCTGGTTGCTGCCGTATCAGACCAATCTTGATTGTCCGAGCTGCGCGGCGGCGAATACCTGGTACGACGAGCTGATTATTTCGTACCAGCAAGTTGCTGACCCGAAGTTCTGACACAACGAGCTACCGGCCCCCCAGCCGGTTAAGGAGCGGCGGCGCCCACGTCCCCCCGTGGCGCCGCCGCTTCATTTTAGGATAGGATGGAAATTGTTGAAGACGAGAGAAGCGGTGAAACGGAATGTCGCGGTTTAAGAAACTTCTTCTGGGCGTTGGTTTCCTGATCGTTCCTGTCGTTGGAATTCTGCTGAATCAATTTGCTGCGCGCGCGCATGCGTCCTCCTGTGTTTTTGCGGCTGCGGACTTGCACGCCGAATCGCGGACGCAGTCTCAATCTCAAACGCAATCACAGGAACCGGCCAAAAAGCCGGAGGAGCCTGCGGAGGCGCCTGGCGAGGAAGTGCCGCAAGTGGAGTCCGCGCCAGGCCCGGCGAAATTGGGGAACGACGCGGATTTCAAGGCGCGGTGCCATGCGCCGGGCGTGATTCGATGCATTGGATTCGACACGCGTTCGGAAATTGCCGGCCACATCATGCCGGATTCCACCGGGGCGGTGCTTCCGGAGATTGATACCACCGTTGCGGCTTCCGGGCGCGGGTCGCTGAAATTTACCGTTCCGGCTTTTTCGGTGGCCAATTCTTCGGGGCAATATTGGACGGATTTCTCGGATGATTTGTCGGCGCAATTTGATTCGCTGGTGAATGGCGATCCGAAAAGCAAGTACGACGAATTTTACATTCAGTGGCGGCAGCGATTTTCGCCGGAAATGTTGAAGCCGTTCAAGGGATCGAATGGCTGGAAGCAGGCAATCATCGGCGAGGGCGACCGGCCGGGGCAGACGGCGTGGTCGTGCACAAACATTGATCTGGTGCTGGAGAATAGCGGGCAGCTGGGGATGCCGCGCATGTATCACAGTTGCGGCGTGAAGGATGATAAGTACGAAGAGCTTTCGATCATGGAGGGTTACGACGCGCAGGGCTCGGGGATTTTTTCGCCGCAGAACGCCGCGTCCAATGGAAAGTGCCGGCTGTACCGCGGATTTGCTCCGAAATTTCCTCCGTGCGTGGGATATAAGGCGAATCAGTGGATGACGTTTCAGGTGCACGTGAAAGTGGGCACCTGGTATCTGGACAATTCACACAAATATCATCGCGATAGCACCGTGCAGCTTTGGGTGGCGGATGAAGGGAAGCCGTCCGTGCCGGTGATTGATTTCAGCCCGGAGAAAAAAACGGGCTACGATCTGGTGAACACCGATATCGGCAAAGCGAAATTCGGGAAAATCTGGCTGCTGCCCTACCAGACGAACAAGGATGGAGATGCGCCGCACGACAAGGCTTATACCTGGTACGACGAATTGATTATTTCCCGCGAGAGAATTCCCGACCCGAAATAGAGGATTTCGCTGCCGGGATTTTACGCGCGACTGAGAGTGGGACCTTCCGCTGTGGCAATATCCTCAGAAGCAGCTTCGGAAAATCCTTCGGCAATAACTGAATCCAGGATTTTCATGGATTCGGGCCAGGAATGGGCGTGCTCGACTTGCGCGCGGGCCGCAGTGGCGATTTTTACGCGGCGAGCTGGATCGTTCAGTAGTTCGAGAACGCTGCGGCTCGTTTCTGGCGCGCCGTCGGCCACTACGATGTGTTCTCCGGCGACGGCTTGGATCCCTTTCGCGGCTTGCGGCGTGGAGACCACCGGAATTCCCGCGGCCATACATTCTAGAATTTTATTTTGCGTCCCGCGGGCGATGCGCAGCGGAGCGATGGCCACGGCGGCTTCTGTGAGATACGGGCGCACATCTTTGACGAAGCCCGTAACCGTGACGCCTTCGATGCTGCGCAGGCGCAGAATTTCTTTGGAGGGATCGGCGCCGACGATTTGCAATTCGGCCGAGGGCATGGCGCGGCGGATGCTGGGATAGACTTCGCGGACGAACCACAGCACACCGTCAATATTGGGGAAATAGTCCATGCGGCCGAGAAAAACGATATTCGGTTTCGTGCCGCCGCCCATTTTTGCCGGTTGAAAGAAATTTCCATCCACGCCATTGGGAATCACAGTGCAAGGTTTCGGAACGCCAAGCGTTTTGAATTCTTCCTTTTCGCCTTGCGTGGTGATGGTGATGCGATCGAAACGCTTGGCCATTTCGCGTTCGTAGCGGCGCAGCTTGCGGGATTCGATGGCGTATCCGGCGGAAAGAGGGAAGCGGCGATGCCCGGCGTAGTCCATCCATTTGGCGGAATCCATATCGCCATAATCGAGGATGCGCAGGGCCGGGCCTTGCAGCCCGAGTGTGTACTGCGCGACGAAGGCGCAGTGGACCATGACCGCGTCGTACTTTTTTTGCTGCCAGGCCGATTCAATCCGCTCGCGCAGTCGATTCGAGCGGAAGTACTCGACTGACGAAGGCGTGCTCGATGGGAGCGCCATCACGGCTTGGGGCCATCGCGTGGAATCCGGCAGAATTTCGGCGATAATTTCCGCGCAATGATCGCGCAGACCCGCGCCCGCGTCGAATTCTTCTTGCGAATGCGCGAGGCTGGCCACGGTTACTTCGTGGCTCTGCGAGAGATGCCGGATCATTTGAAAGGGGCGGATTTTTCCGCCGCGATTCGGGGGATACGGAAAGCGATGGCAGATGTATAGAATGCGCACGCTAGATGCTCTCGCGGAGTTGCGCGTCCATGGTTGCAAAGGCGATGGTTGCGAAGGCGATGGTCACGATATTCGCGCCGCAGTCTCGGGAACTTCCGGGGCGGAACGCCAGTCATCCCCGTCGAGATAAATCCGGCACCATAATTCGAGATTGATGAGCGCAAGAAGATGATCGGTGTGATCGCTAGTTTGCGATCGATGCGCGGCAATGATTTCGTTTACCACGGCGGGGTCGAAAAAGCCGCGGCGGCGGACTTGCGCTTCACCGAGCGTGTCGCCGACAAGGCTTTCAAGATCGCGTCGTAGCCAGGCGCCCATAGGGGCGCCGAAGCCGCGCTTTTTGCGATGCAGAATTTCGTGCGGGACGAGCGGTTCGAGAACCTTCTTGAGCAAATACTTCATCGTTAGGCCGCGCACTTTCAAATTAGCCGGCATGCGCGATGTCATTTCGACGAGTTCGTAATCTACGAGCGGAGCGCGACATTCGAGCGATGAAGCCATGCTCATACGGTCCGTTAGCGCGAGCAAATCATCGGGCAGCGAAGTTTTCAGATCGACGTAGATGATTTGGTGAAGGCTGTCCCAGCCCCGGGCTTTTTCGAAGTAACGCATGAGCACGTCGGAAGCCGCATCGCTGCCGTCGCCATTCGATTGACGCAAAAGGCGGGCGCGAACTTCCGGTGCGAACGCGGTGACATAACTCGAATAGCGCTCGGCGATGTCGAGGCCGGCGGTTTTCGCGAAGGCGCTGGCATAGCGAATGTTATTTTTCCACGCGGAATGACGGTCTTGCGGCAGGCGCGAAAGAAGGCCGGGCAGCCACTTGTTGCGAACCGGGCCAGGGAGCCAGCGATAGTAACGGCCGAGTTCGTCGCCGAGATAGCGTCGGTATCCACCGAATAATTCATCGCCGCCTACGCCGGAGAGAATTACGGTGACGCTTTCGCGGGCCATGCGCGAAACGAGATAGGTGGTGATGAATGCGGAATCGGCGATCGGTTCGTCGAGATGCCAGACGAGCTTCGGAAGCAGCTCGGCCACTTGCGGCTTGACGATAATCTCGTGATGATCGGTGTGAAATTTATCGGCGACGATGCGGGCGTAGGGTAGCTCGTTGTAAAACGAATCTTCGCCTTCGAAGCCGATCGAGTAGGTTTTCACCGGGCGATCGCTTGCTCCGGCCATTGCGGCGACAATCGCGCTTGAATCTACTCCGCCACTCAAAAACGCGCCTAGTGGAACATCGCTGATCATTTGCGCGCGGACCGTCTCGATCAATTTTGCGCGCACGCGCTCGATCCATTCGGCTTGCGAGCAATTGTCGGTTTGATCGAAGCGCACGTCCCAATATTCCTCGTCGCGCACCACGCCCTTTTCGACGATGAGCATGTGGCCGGGCAGCAGCTTGTCGATTCCTTCGAAAATTGTGGCGGGGGCGGGCACGTAACCGAGCGCGAGATATTCTTTCAGCGCGCTCATATCCACGCGGCGCGGCACATTTTCATCTTCGAGAATGGCTTTGAGCTCAGAGGCGAATAAAAGCCTGTGCGGCTCGCGGCGGACATACATCGGCTTTTCGCCGAGGCGGTCGCGCGCGACGATCAGGCGCTCGCGCACGGTATCCCAGATGGCGAGGCCGAACATGCCTCGCAAACTCTTCACAAAGTCCGCGCCCTCTTGCTCGTAGAGATGGACGATGGCTTCGGTATCGGATTTGGTGCGGAAAACGTGGCCTGCTTTTTCGAGGCGCTCGCGCAATTCTTGAAAATTATAAATTTCGCCGTTGAGCACGATCCAAATCGTGCCGTCTTCGTTGGAGAGTGGCTGATGTCCGCCGGAGACATCGATGATGCTGAGGCGACGCATGCCGAGCGCGACGTCGCGGCCGTAATAAAAGCCGTCATCGTCGGGGCCGCGATGCTTGATGACTTGGCCCATGCGCTCCATCAGGGAACGCGGGAGGTCGCCGCCCGGCTTGAGATTTAGAAGTCCGAATATTCCGCACATGGCTTATTTCGCGGGCACTGAGGCTGCTTCCGCCGTGCTCCTCGCTGATTCGTTCACAATTTGTGACAAACATTGTGCAACTGTTCGGGCTTGGCTCCTACGGCTGTATTTTTGCACGCTGGCTTCATCGGCAAGAGGATGCCTCGCGTTTTCGACTGCCTCGAGAAATCCGGGAAGGCCCTGATAGATTTTGTCTTCGCTAGCAATATCCAGAATCGTTGCGCCACCGGTCGAGTTCAGCAGCGCGGCAGTATCGCCGGTCGAGCTGGTCAATGCGAGAATGGGCCGGCGGAGGCGCAGATATTCGAAGGCCTTCGCTGGAATTTGATGATCGCAATTCGCTGCCTGGAATAGGAGCAGGCCATCCGCCTGCGCTGCATCGCGTAACGCTTCGCGATAGGGCAACGGCGGCAGCAGATGCACGATATCCGCGACACTGAACTCAGTCAGCATCTTGGTGTAGAGATCTTCGTTGCCACTGGCGCGCAGATCGATTCGAATTGTTGCCGGCGAAATCGCGTTTTCCGATTTTAGGCGCGCGAGCGCGCGGAAAAACGGGCGCGGATCGCGTTCATCGGGATAGAGCAGACCGAGGTGAATCAATCGCAGAGCGCGCCCGGAGGAATTCGCACGCGCTTCGATCACGGGCAGATCCTGAAAATCTTCTTCATCGTATCCATTCGGCACTAGAACGCATTTATCCGCGGCGAGTGCGGGATAGCGCTTGCGATACATCGCGATGGTGGAAGCGGCGGTGAATAAAATTCGCGAGCTATCGCGGATGGCGCGGGCTTCGAGCTTGCGCAGCGAGCGGCGCGTTCTGGGATCGCGCGGATAGTCGTCTTCGGTCATCGAATCGCGCAGGTCCACGATCCATGGCTTGCCGGTGAGGCGATGCAGAAGCCAGCCGATCAGAATGGCTGAGGGAATCGGGAATGTGGAATAAATTGCGTCGATGTGTTCGCGGCGAATTGCGCGCAAGCCGGCGGGCACCGCGCTTAGGACCCAACTGGCCCAGCGGTCGGGCAATGCCATGGAGCGAAAGTAGCGGCCACCGATTGAGAGATGCCGCTGCGTATCGAGGGCGAACGTGCGCATCACATGAACATCGGCGGGAATTTCGCCGAGCTGGCCGTTGCCGGTGCGCTCGTAGGCGCGCGGGCTTGCGGTGAGCACCGTGGGCTGCCAGCCATTTTCCGGGAGATAGCGGCAAAGTTTCAGAGCGCGCAGGACGCCGCTGCTGCCTGCGATGGGCGGGAAATGATACGCGACGATCAAAACGCGATTCACGATCGGCTCTTTGTTGCGGCTTCGACGCTGTCCGGCTGATCGGCCAGGTAATCCTGATATTCTCCGCGGCGGCGGATCAGGCGAGATTCGCCGCGCTCGACCCAAACTTCCGGCGGCGTCACGTGACTCAAAAATCCGAGTGGGCTGGCGGCGCGCGCGTAGGCGCCCGATTGGAAAATGCCGATTAAATCGCCGACTTCGGCTTCCGGCAGCTCCACATTTCGCGCGAGGACATCGAGCGGCGTACAGAGCGGGCCGGCTACTTCTACGGCGCCTGCTGCGGGACGGTTTAGTTTATTGAGAATCGCGACGGGATAATTGCGCTTGATGGTCTGGCCGAGATTTCCGGAGGCGGCGAGATGATGATGCATGCCGCCATCGCAGATCAGGAATTTCTTTCCGCGCGAGACCTTTACATCCACCACGCTCGCGACGTACACACCAGCTTCGCCGACAAGATAGCGCCCTGGCTCGACCATGAACTTCGTGCCGGCGAAACTGGCGTCTTTTTCTAGCGGTGCGAAGAGTTCCGCGAGACCCGCTCGAAGCGCGATGGTATCGAGCTCATGCTCGTTGGAAAAATAGGGAATGCCGAGGCCGCCGCCAAAATCGAGCGTGGCGATCGGATGTCCGATTTTCTTTGCGACGCGGCGGGCGACTTCGAGACCGTGTGCGTACTGGCTGACCAGAATCGCTTGATCGAGAATTTGCGTGCCGATATAGAGGTGCAGGCCGCGAATTTCGACCGCGTCGGAAACGAGCAGCGGATCGAGTACCGTGTCGATGGCTTCTTCATCTACGCCGAATGGCGCGGGCTTGCCGCCCATGCGCATCGCGCCGCCCTGAACTTCGGAGGCGGGATTGACGCGAACCGCGACGTGGGCGCGTTTGCCGAGGCGGCGGCTGATGCTGATGACACGAGCGGCCTCGCGCGGAGATTCGACGTGAATCTCGCCGATGCCGTGCGACAAGACGAGTTCGAGTTCCTTTTCTGTCTTGCCGGGGCCGGCGAAAACGATATTTCCCGGTGCGCATCCGGCCGCAAGTGCTTGATGGAATTCACCGGCTGATGCGATCTCGAGCCCCGCGCCTTTCTCGAGAAAATATTCGAGAAATGAGCGATTGGGATTGGCCTTCACCGAATAGCTGATCGAAAATCGCGCGGGAAGCGCGGAGCGCAGTTGATTCCATTTCGCATCGAGGACACCGCGGTCGTAAATAAAAAGCGGCGTGCCATATTTTTCGGCAAGCGCGCGTACGGAAAGGCCGCCCATGCGCAGTTCTGCGACAGAATCTGGAAAATATTTCGCGGTGAGTGTGGCAACGTCTCCCAAGTTCTAAAGTCCTTCTCGCTTCCGCAGCGCCGGATAATCCACTTTGCCGCTGGAAGTTTTCGGCATTTCTTCGAGTACTTCGATGGTTTTCGGGAGCATGTAACGCGGCAGGCGCGTGCCGCAATGCTCGATCAGCGCGGCGGTATCGATCGGCTCGCCGTCGCGGGCTACGACGAATGCTTTAATCGTCTGGCCCAGAATTTCATCGGGAATGCCAATGACGGCCGCAAGCCGCAATTTGCCGCTCGAAAACAGTGCCTCTTCTACTTCGGTCGGGCTGATGCGATAGCCCGAGGACTTCAACATGGTATCGCGGCGGCCGACGTAGTAGAGAAATCCATCTTCATCCATTTTCACCAGGTCGCCGGAATAGCAGACGCGCTCACAATCGCCGAGCTCCGGCGGCAATAGCGGATTCGGGCGCAGAACGCGATTCGTGTCATCCGGGCGTCCCCAGTAGCCCATGGAAACGGTGGGGCCACGATGCACGAGTTCGCCGATTTCCCCGGGCTTGCAGAGTTGGCCGTGATCGTTAATGACCAGAATTTCGGTATCGGTGATCGCTTTTCCCATTGAAGTCGGGCGGCGATCGAGTTCCTCTGGCGGAAGATACGTCGAGCGGAACGCTTCGGTTAGTCCGTACATCAGGAAAATCTTTGTCGTGGGCAGCGCTTGGCGCAGCACGGCGAGAACCGGTTGCGGCATTACGCCGCCGGTATTGGTAATGTAGCGCAGATCGGGCAACGGTTGTTTTTGCAAAGTTGAATTTGGCTGAGAGATCAAGCTCCAAAGCGTGGGCACGCCCGCGAGGCCGGTGATGCGCTCCTTCAGCAGCGTCTGGACAATTTCGCGCGCGAAAGTGAAATTGATTAACACGATCGTGCCGCCCTGCTGAAACGCCGTCGTCAATTGATTCATGCCTGCGTCGAAGCTGAATGGGAGCACCGCTAGGATGCGCTCGGATTCGGTGATGCCGAGATAGGTGGAGACGATCGAGGCGCCCGCCATTACGTTGGCATGGCTGAGCATCACGCCTTTCGGTTTGCCGGTCGAGCCCGAGGTGTAGAGAATCGCGCCGAGATCTTTCGAGATGGAAACCTCGCGGAATTTCGGATCAGGTGCGAGGCGGCAGAGGGCTTCGTAATTGTGGACCGGGAGCTTCACAACCGGGGCCGTGCCTTCGTCAACGATTACCACGAACTCGAGCGCGGGGAGATCTTTCAGTGCGCCTTCGAGGGCCGCGAGATTTGAAGCGGTGGTGATCAGGCCCTTCATGCCGCAATCTCTGGCGATGTGCGAGACTTGCTCGGCGAAGAGTTGCGCGTTAATAGGAACGTAAGCGCCGCCCGCTTCGGAAACGGCGAAAATGGAGATGACTTGCGGCACTGAGGCTTCGAGATAAATGCCGATGCGATCGCCGCGGCGCAGGCCGGCTTCGCGCAGTCCGCGCGCAAGGCCGGCCGTGCGGCGCGCCACCTCGCGATAGCTCAGGCGCTCTTTGCCGTGAACCATTGCTTCCTTGTCGGGAAGCCGCTGCGCGCTGTTTCGCAGCATGTGATGAATCAAGAAATCCATAATTCCACGTTCCGCCTTTCCTGAAATTAATTCTTGATCGCCGAGCGCGCCTTTCGCCTTTTACGCCGTCACGTCGGCAAACTGAAAAAGCCATCGAGGATTTCCCTCGAGAAACTTTTTCACGTCCGAGCCCGCCGGAGCGTAAGCCACCACGCGTTCTGCCTCTTCGCGCGCCATGAAGCCTGCGCGCTTAAATCCTTCGATGAACGGATGCGCCTCGCTAAGCAAAGCCGTGACGCTTTGCGCGCCCGGCGATTGCTCCAAAATTCTGCGGCTGACGTCAGCGAGCAACGCGCCAATCACCGCCGCCGGCGGCTCGCCCCCCACTTCCATAATGAACGCCTTGTTGCCGTGCGCAAAATAAACTACGTAGGCGATCAGATCGGCGTCGCTGCGCGCAATCAGAACCTCATACGACTGCAGCGGATTCTCGCGATACAGCCAGTTTAAGTCCGCCGCCGTCCTTCGCCCGCGAATTTCCGCTCGCGTGGCACCGCGCTTATCCAGCTTCGTAAATTCCTCGCCAAAGCGGCCGGGCCAGTGATCGATGCTGGTTCCGTGAAGAACCGCGCCGCCCCCACTGGTCAGCCGCAAAACGGCATTGGCAACTTTCGCGGCGGCAACGGAATGCAATCCGGCGCCGAGACGCCGCTCGATTTGCTCATCGGCTTTTAAAATTCGCACGTAGCGGCGCATACGCGTGTTGGCATTCATTCCCAGGCGCCGGAATGTGGACATGCCCGCCTCGTGCGGCGGGCAGTCGTAGCAAAAAGCGAGATCGCCCCCATCCACCGGGGAAAAAGTGGCGCGCTGCAATTGCACCGCCGGCCCGAGGCTGCGATAGGCGCGGTCGATTCCAAAATCCCCGACTTGTCCGCAAATTTTCACTTCACCGCCCAGCCAAACTCCGCGCGAGATCAGCGATGCGATCCCCGCCGTTTTCTGCGTCGAGTCCTCGACGATCACCCACGAAAACGGAAGTCCGGCGGGATTGCGACCATAAAACCAGTCGAATCTTTTGGCGTGTGGAATCTCGGTCAGATTCCGTCCGAGCACTTCGATCATCTGCTCGCGTTCCGCCGCGTAATTGATTGCGCGTATTTGCATTTCCAGGCTGTCAAAACCGGGCCATGCCGGCCATCTTGCATGATCGAACAGCCACCTAGGCGCCTCCGTTCCGTTTTTTCTCCACAAATGCCGCGATGGCTTCCACGGTCTGAAAATTTTCCGGCAGCAGCTCGTCGTCGGTAATCTGAACTTTAAAATCGCTTTCGAGAAAGGCGACCAGGTCGAGAATTCCGAGGGAATCCACGATGCCGCTCTCGAGCAGCTTGTCGGAATCGCTCAGGCTCTTTTTCTTGGCCTGCGGAAATTTCTCAAGGACGAAAGCTCGAACTTGTTCGGAAACCGCTGTTGGGGTCACGCTATTTCTCCTGGGTTTTCAACTCTCGCGGTCGCCTTCGAGAAAAAGCCACGGAGCTTTCCCGACGGCGCCGACTTTATTTTCGACCGTTACGATGGGCTGCGATTCACGCGCCCGGAATCCCAGCGACTCGAGCTCAAAGCGCCAGGGATGCGAGGAGGTGATCGGCAGACTCACCGTTTCCGAGCCGCGCGTGCGGAGAATGTCCACCGCACTGGCGACCAGCGCGTTGCGAATCTCCGGCACGTCCTCGCCGAACCAGTCCACGATGCGCGCGTCGCCGCCTTCCTCCATAAAAATCAGATAGCCCTTGAGTTCCTTGCCTTCGCGCGCCGCCAATGTTTCGTAGCGGCGATGCGGATGATCCAGAAATCGCCAGTTCAAGTATTCAGCGGTGCGATGCACGTGCCCCGCGCCGCCCGCGTCCGCGCGATTGGCAAGATCCGTAAATTCCCCGGTAAATCGCCCGGGATGAGCCGAAATTTCGGCGTGGCTTTTGCTGCGCCGCAGCGAATCACGCGTAGCCAGCGCGAAATTGGCAGCGGCGCTCGCGGCGCCCGCTACCACCTTCGGTTTCACCGTCTGCGAAATCTTGCGATTGGCGCGCAGCGGTTTCGCCATTCGCAGCAGAAATTGCTCCGGCTTCATTTCCAAACGGCGATAGACGCCCAGCATCGAACTGCTCGGCAAGTCGTAGCCAAAAGCAAATCCGGCCGCGCGCATCCCGGCAATGGTAGCGCGCTGCAGCACGACCGCGGGCCCCAGAGTGCGATAGTCGCGCTCGATTCCAAAATCGCCGAAGATACAGGCCGTAAATTCCTGCTTGCGCACTTTCACGCGCCGGGGAAAGATCGCGCTAGCCCCCATGTAATGTCCTGACGCGCCGTCTTTCGCCAGCCAGGCATGCGCGACACCATCAGGATTTTTCAGATACAGCCAGTCGAACCGCCGCGCATCCGCTGAGGGATTCAGGGTCTCCGACAGCAGGCGAATCAATTGCGCGCGATCCGCCTGCAAATCCGCGGGACGAACGACGACGGACATTAGCTCACCGAATTCCTGCGGGGAGCAATCCGTCCGCACCCGTTGACATGCGAGCCCGGCGCTGAGACGAAATTCCGAGACAACCGGCGCAGCCGAGGTGTGATTGGCCCCCTGATGACGCGCCTCCGCCGAGCGACTTCAGAGTCAAGCGGAAGCAAACCGCGTGCCAGAGAGCCATCTCGGCCACAACGTTAATTCGATATTTATTATAGCCGCCGGTACCGCACCGCTTGCGCTCGCAGTACGATCAAAGTTCGTAGATAGCAATTCTAGAATGAACACACCGAAGACTTGCGCCGACACCGTCAACTGCGACGAAGATTCACAAGGCTATGAAAATGAATCCGTTAAGCTGATTTGCCGGTTTCGGTACCGCCTGACCTGCAAAGAAAATTTATTTCTCGATTGTGAAATCGGTTTCCTAACTCGCAGGCAGGTACAGGGTACTTTTTGGAATTTTCTGGAAACTAGCCGCGGTAAGTCTCTGCATATCAATCCGGACGCGGTACAATGAATTTCTGTTGTTCGATGCTCGATTTGGACGATAACGTGCACCCCTTCTGGACGAACCTTTAGGCGGATAGCTCAGTTGGCAGAGCGCCCCCTTTACACGGGGGAGGTCGCAGGTTCAACCCCTGCTCCGCCTACCAAGTGGTCGAATCAGCGGGATGTCCAGGGTCTGACTTCTGCGCTCGGCCACTCGGTGAGACGCACGCGAGTCCTCGAAGTTCGAAAAGTTCACTGGGACCGGAATGTTAAAAATAGGCGGCCAAAAAGTTCCCCCTCGAACGCTTTTCCTCATAGCGTCGGACGCCGTCTTGATCACTTTCGGCCTGCTGTTCGCGATCTCGCTGCGCTTCCACGACCTGCATGCGATTTTGGATTACCTTCGCCCGTTTCACACTGTGGGACGCTTCCTCGTGGTTATCGCGGCTTGCGGCGTCGCCCTTTATTACAACGACCTCTACAACCGCGAGGTAATCACCCGGCACTTTGAAATGTTTCTGCGCCTGTTACAGGTGTTGGGAACTGCCTGCATCGAGCTGGCGATCCTTTATTACTTCGCGCCGGAGCTTAGCCTAGGCCGCGGCATCGCGGTTTTCGCGGCGCCGGCCATTCTGGTGCTGCTGTTCGTCTGGCGAGTGTTCCTGGAAAACAAGGGCATGGTACTCGGCGAAAGCGAGCGCGTCCTGATCCTGGGAACGGGCAAGGAAGGCGTATCGGTGGTCCGCGACATTTTGGCGCGTCCCGAACTGCACATGAAGATCGTCGGCTTCCTCGATGAGAAGGGCGAAAACATCGGCAAGTCGCTGGTAAATCCCGGGATTATCGGCGCGGCCAATGACGTGCAATCGATCGTCGCCGCCGAGCGCATCGACCG
Organism: uncultured Acidobacteriota bacterium; assembly: GCA_963831955.1. GTDB lineage: Bacteria > Acidobacteriota > Terriglobia > Acidiferrales > UBA7541 > Palsa-147. The sequence continues at coordinate 1,757,662 of CAWHSG010000001.1, forward strand.
GGTAATCATTTCCCTGAAAGAACGCCGCGGGCAATTGCCCATGAGCGAGCTGCTCCAGCTCAAGTTTGGCGGTACTCGGGTGGAGGATGCACACTCGGTGCACGAGCGCATCACCGGCCGGATTCCGCTTGAGAATCTTTCGCCGAGTTGGCTGGTGCTGTCCGACGGCTTTCGCAAATCGGCGTTTTTGCTAGCTGCAAAGCGTTCCGTGGATGTTCTCGTCTCGTTTATCGCGCTGGTCCTGACGCTTCCAATCATGGGTTTGGTAGCTGCCGCGATCTGGCTCGAGACTCGCTCCCCGATCTTATTCCGCCAAGAGCGCACCGGCTTGGCTGGTAAGTCCTTCGAAATCTTAAAGTTCCGCTCAATGTACCAGAACGCCGAAGCCAATGGTCCTTCCTGGGCTGCGAGCGACGACAATCGCGTCACCAAAGTTGGCCGCTTCATTCGCAAAGCGCGCCTCGACGAACTGCCGCAGATTTTCAACGTCTTCCGCGGTGAGATGAGTTTGGTCGGCCCGCGTCCGGAGCGCCCCTTTTTCTGCCGGCAGCTCGAGGAAGCCACCACTTACTATGTCTTGCGTCATTCCGTGCGTCCTGGAATCACCGGATGGGCACAGGTGAAATATCAATACGGCTCCTCAATTGAAGAATCCAAAACCAAGCTCGAATACGATATTTTCTACATCAAGCATTTGTCGCTGTTGCTCGATTTCGCGATCCTTTGCGAGACGGCAAAAGTGATTCTGTACGGCCGGGGGGCCAAGTAGCGTGCAGCTTGCGCGGCAAGCGAAAAGATAGCTCTACAGAACTGAAGATTCCGGATTTTCTTTCCCAGCTATGAGATCCAGGCGCACGATATCCGAAACCGTGTTGCTGAGCGCGTGGGTAGCCGCTTACGCTGTGCTGGTCGGCATTTTTCGATTGCTGCGGCGATTCGAGACCCGTGGCGTCGCCAAGTCCAACCCTCGGGCAGTGTAACGAAGCAACTCCGAAAGAGTGTGATGTCCCGCGATCCTCAAAGATTGCCTCGATCCCCGATTGTCGCGATGCTGGCGTTTCTGATGGGGGTCACAATCGCTGGATTTTTGTTCGCCGCTTCCGATTCAAGGCAAATGTCGCAGCCGCCTGAAATTCCTGCGCAGCTGGGCTGGTACGAAGTCCCGAACTCTAAGCTGCAATCCGTTTGCCCGCCGAATGACTTCAACCACTCTGGTTATTCCTTCGCGTCGGAATGCTCGGGGGTTGTGCGGGCATGGAATAGCGCTATCGCCGATACGCGCCGCAACCGCTTGGTCGTATGGGGCGGCGGGCACAACGATTACGCCGGCAACGAAGTGTATGCCTTCGAGCTTGCCAACCTGCAATGGAAGCGGCTGAACGATCCCAGCCCGGTAACTCCGTGCCAGGAAACGACGTCCGATGGCAAACCCAACGCGCGGCATACCTACGGAGGACTTGCATATCTCGCCGATGCGGATCGTTTGTTTTCGTTCGGCGGGGTGCTCTATTGCCCGCACGGCATCGACACCAGCGCCACGTGGACGCTAGGCCTTGAGACTCTCGATTGGACACGCATGGATCCGACCAAAGGCGGATCGCCGAATGATGAAAACCACGGCGCAGTCTCGGCCTACGATCCCACTACAAAGCTAGTGTATGTTTACGATCGCTCGACTGGCTTCTGGTCCTACGACTATCGCAAGAATCTGTACAAGCGTCTCAGCAATCAGACTCCGCTCGACTTACATTCCAATGCAGTCATAGATTCCGGCTCCGCGCTTTTTCTCACCTTCGGCGACAGCCAAATCTGGGCCGTCTCGGTCGCCGAAAAAGGCGGACACGGCGCGCAGAACCGCTCGAAAGCGAAGGGATGCGAAGGCCTCACTGGCAACGCCTCGCCGGGCTTGGCATACGACGCAGTCCTAGATCGCGTAATCGGTTGGCCGGATTTCGGCCCGACGATCTACATCTACGACTCCCACACGAATTCGTGCACGATGCAAAAATTCACCGACGGCGCTCCGCCGGATTCGGCGCACACCGGCTCGCCGAGAAGCTCGAATGGCACGTTCGGCCGCTTCCAGTATTTCCCGGAGTATGGAGTCTTCGTACTAGTCAGCGACTCCGACACAAACGTCCGAACGCTCCGTCTAACCGCTCACAAACCGAATCAAGCCTCCGGCGCAGGCGGGAATGTGCAATGAGATTCAACGCTAGTACGTTCGTACCGCCGCAAACATGAAGCGCGTTTCTCAATTGAGGAACAGCAGTTCTGTGGGTCTATTGACGGCACATGCTGTTCTGTTTAACCCTGTATTAGCATGCCTTTTAGGCACCGGTACAATTGGTACTGCCCGTGCAGGCCAGCCAATCTGTATTGAGCCTTGACCGGCTCAGAAGGAGAGATGAACCTTGTTCGCCCCCGCGTTCTACAAGAGCTCACTAAGTTTCCTGGGTGTGTCCGTCGCCGCGTTGATGCTCGGAGCGTTCGTGCCCGCGCCGGCCTCGGCAAATACCTTGGCTGGCAGCGCCGATTCGAGCGCCCGCCAATCCACGGCACCGGCGAAAGACGACAAGAAACCGGCTCCAAAGAAAGGCGACGCAAATACGGATTCGACGCGGCCGGTGGTGTCGGGCTCGCCCGATAACGTTCCTGCCGCCTATCGCATCGGTGTGGACGATCAAATCCAGATTTCAGTCTGGCGCGAACACGATCTCTCGCTCTCTGTAGTGGTGCGCCCCGATGGCGTGATCACTCTGCCTTTGCTCAACGACATCAGCGTCGTCGGCATGACCCCGAAAGAGCTCGCGGATTCGTTGACTGAGAAGCTCAAGCCGTTCGTGAACGAGCCGCAAGTGACCGTCAGCGTCCAGGCCATTCACAGCCGCAAGGTTTATCTCATCGGAAACGCCGCGCGCCCGGGCGTCTTCGATTTGAACGACAATAAGACGGCCATGGAACTGATCGCCGAAGCTGGCGGCTTGAGCCAATTCGCGAAGACGAATTCGATTTATATCCTGCGCACGGTAAACGGCGCCGAAACGCGCATCCCGTTCCATTACAAGGATGCCGTCAACGGCAAAAGCCCCGACGTGCTGTTAATGCCCGGCGACAAGGTCGTGGTTCCGTAGCGGCCGTTGCGTAGCTGCCGTTCTCTAGACAGAAGGCGAAAGACGACACCGAATCCCATGATCTCCATCGGACTCAGGAATCGCATCCCCGCGATTCAATGGATCGTGCTCCTCGCGGCGCTGGCTTTGGCCTGCGTGCCGGCCGGGGCGCAGTCGTCTCAACAAGGCGGGTCGTCTCAAGACGATTCTCAGAGCAATCAAACAAACGGGAACAATCAGAATCCTGCGAACAACAATCCGCAGGACACCAACGCGCCGCCACAAGATGTCCCATTTTCGGGCCTGAATTCCGTCGCCCCGCCACAAACCCAGATTTATCAAATAGGTACGACGAGCCTTCTGTCTCCGGTGGGGCGTTACCACTGGGGGCCGCTGTATCTCGGCAGCAGCGACGTCCGTGCGGCAGTAGATGTCATCCGGCCGACCAACCCGGCCGAGGGACCGAATGAAACGGACATTTTGAGTCTCATCGAGACCAGCATCAATTTCGACAAGCAGATCGGGTCCAATAATCGCTTCACCTTTCAATATCTCCCGCGCATTGCGGTCACCAATAGCCAAGTCGCCTACGATTACTTGAACCAGAACGTCGCCATCAACAGTTACTTTCTGCTAGCCCCGCGCTGGACTCTGGGACTCTCCGACCAATTCGTGATCACCAGCAACCAGGGTCTCGCCGGCGGCGCCTTTGCAGATGCCAGCGCGGTAACATCGACAACGCTGCAGAACGTATTTCTGAACACCAACGACACCTATGTAACCAACGTCGCCGCCGCGTCCTTCTCGTATACGCCAAGCTCGCGAACGCTCTTGACCCTTACTCCCAGTCTGGTCTACCAGCATACGAGCGGCTTCACAGATACCCTGGATCCAGACATTCCGCCGGACCAAGGGAACGCCTTCTCGTCGCTCAACGTCACCTTCGACGCGAGATTCCGTTACCTGCTCAACGCGCGCACCTCCGTAGGCGCCTACGGGTCAACCAGCCTGGTGCAATTCAACGGATTGCTACCCACTTCCACGTATTACACGTTCGGCGGCAGCGTGTCGCGGCAACTGACCATGACCACCGGGGTGGCCCTGGATGTGGGTATCACGGAGTCGGTATTTCAGTCGCGGCAGCAATATTGGAGTCCCAGCGGAACGATTACCCTTTTCAAGGTCTTCCCGCACGGCCGGATTGCGGCGGTTTACACGCGCGGCCTACCTGCCTCGGGTTACGTGTCCAACAATCTCACGCAGCGCGCCGATGTCATCGCGCATTACATGTTTTCGTCCCGGCTGATGCTTGACGTGGGCTTCGGCTACGAAGCGCAGGATTCGGGCCCGGAGATCGTGTCGGGCAAGTACGCGACGGGGGAGTTGGATTTTGTCGTGGCGCCGCGCTGGACGGTGTTTGGGACCTACGCCTACAAGATTCAGGACAGCAACAACATTCAGATATTTGCCGGCACGACAAACTTTGCCTCGTTTGGTCTGCGCTGGAATCCGAACTCGGGCGTTTTCGGCGTCGGCCATTAGTTCCAACGGAGCATCCGTCGAGGGCTCGCTGTGCAGAGCCGCCGCAGGTTGACAGCGACTCGAGCCTCTTGAAAGCAACGGGCCTCGCGCGTAAGGCGCTTGATCGAACGTCGCAAAATGAGACCGTCATTTCGGTATTCAAGCGGAAGCAGAGGTTAGCTTTGAGAAATTTATTTCCGTGTACAGGGCGCGGTGAGACGGCGGCGCCCGAGGGGAATTCGGTAGCTTTGGTAAGAGTCTAATAATAAGCAGTTTACAGAATTTTTGTGAAATCGCGAGGAAACACGAATTTGGACGCCCAGTTGCATTAAGAGATAGGAAACAATTATTTTTGCCATAATCGTGTGGGAGGACAGCAGTGAGCGAATACGGGTCATCCGGCCAAACAGACCGGGGAATGTTCGGCGAATTCGAGCTCAAGGACTATCTGGACATAGCGCGGCGCCGGAAGCTTTTGATCGTGCTCACGGCTGCGGCAGTGGCAGTGATCGCTGCCGTGATCGCCATGCGGCTGCCGGATTTCTACCGCTCGGAAACAGTAATCATGGTCGATCCGCAACAGGTCGCATCGAGCGTGGTGCAATCGCCGATAACCTCCAGTGTGCTCGACCGGCTCTCGACGCTGCAACAGCAGGTCATGTCGCCTTCGCGCTTGTTGAAAGTCATCGATTCACAGCACCTCTACCCAGAACTGCGGGGAAAAGTCTCCGACCAGGATCTCGTACGCAAGATGCAGAAGGCCACCACCATTGAAGTCGTGAATGCCAGTGGCCGCGCCATCGGCACGTTCCGCATCGCCTTCCAGGGCAGCAATCCTAAAGTAGTCGCGGGCGTTGCCAATGAATTGGCCAACCAGTTCATCGAAGAGAATTTGCGCGTTCGCGAAGGTGAATTTTCCGGCACCACGGACTTCCTGAATGGCGAGCTGCAAGACACCAAGAAACAGCTTGAAGAGAAGGAAGCGGAGATGGGGCGGATCAAATCCACCTACATCATGGATCTGCCGGAATCGAAGCAGTTCCACCTCGAAGCGCTGAGCACCCTGCGCGCGCAGCTTCGCCAGAGCCAGGACCGCGTCTCCTACGATCAACAGCAGATCAGCGTGCTGCAGGCCATGCTTTCCACTTCAAACCCGGCGGTGGACGTGGACGCCGACAATGGGGATAGCTCTTCGCCGCTGCAAACGCAGATTCAGAAGATCGAAGCTAACCTCTCGGAACTGCGCGCGCACTACGGCCCGGACTATCCCGACGTACGCAAGCTGCAAGCTCAGCTGGCCGACCTGAAGGCCAAGAAAGCGGAAGAGGATAAGGACAACCCCACGTCAGCGCCGATCGCTCCGACGCGCAAGTCCGTGAAGAATCCGGTGATTGACGCGCAGCTCCAAAAGCTCGAGGAAGAAATCGCCAACGAGACGAAGCGCCAACCGCAGCTTCAGGAACAGATCGATTTCCACTCTTCGAAACTCGAGCGCGAACCCATTTTCGAGCAACAGCTCGCCGGCTTAATGCGCGATTACGATACCCTGCGCGCCCATTACAACGCTCTGCTCGACAAGAAACTCAACTCCGAAATGGCCACCGAGCTCGATAGTAAGCAGGAAGGCGAGCGCTTCGTCATTCTCGATACGGCTCCTGTGCCAGATGCGCCGGCGGGGCCGAATCGCGGATTGCTCATGGCTGTGGGCGTGGTTCTCGGGATCCTTGGCGGTTTTAGTCTGGCCGTGGCCATGGAAATGGCCGACGAAACGGTGCGCAACGAGCGCGAAGCGGAGAGCATCATTGGGAAGAGCGTGCTGGCGGGAGTTCCCCGGATTTTCACGCGCCAGCAAAGAACCATCCAGCATCTGCGCAACGCTGCGGCCCTGGCCATCACTGTCGTTATTGCCTCGGGCGTTGGCTATTTCTTGTCGGGCTTCGCCAAGAGGTTCCTCTGAAATGTATCTAAGTTTCTACCAGCTTAAAGAACCGCCGTTCCGGCTTACCCCGGATCCCCGGTTCCTGCACCTCGCCGAGCCGCATCGCGTGGTGCTGACTTCGCTGGTCGAAGGCGTTCTGCTTCGCAAGGGCATCATCGTCGCCACTGGACCAATTGGAACGGGCAAGACGACGCTGCTCCACGCGGCGCTGCAATTGCTTTCGGGCCCGGCCATCGCCAAGTCGCTGATCTCTTCGGCGTTCATTTTGAATCCGGTGCTGACGCGCGACGAGCTGCTGGAAGCCATTCTCGAGGAATTCAATATCACCTCGACCGGTCCGAGCAAGCCTCGCCGCTTAATGGCGCTGCACCAAATGCTGCTCGAGACGCAATACCGCGGCGGTACCGCCGTTCTGATCATTGACGAAGCGCATCTGCTCACGCCCGAACTGCTCGAGGAAGTGCGTTTGCTGAATAATACCGACACGTATCACGAGAAATTGCTGCAAGTAATTCTCTGCGGCCAGCCAGAACTGCAGCCGTTGCTGGCGCGACCGGAAATGAGCGCGCTTCGCCAGCGCATTGCCAGCCGGTGCGTGTTACGTCCGCTGAGCCCCGCGGAAACGCGCGCCTACATCGCCGAACGCTTGCACGCCGCCGGATTGCGCGCAGCTTCGCCTTTCACGGGGCCGGCGCTTGACGAAATTCACGCGGTCACCAAAGGCGTGCCGCGCTTGATCAATTTGGTTTGTGACGGAGCGCTGTCGCTGGGATTCTCTCAGCAGCGCAAACAGATTGCTCCGGATCTCATTACCGAAGCGGCGGCGGTGCTCGAACTCACCGAAGCCTCGATTGCTTCGCCGGCACGTTCTGCGATTCGTCCGGCCGGAGCGGATAGCACTACGGCGAAACCGTCTTAGCGCGATCCAAGAAGTCGCGCAGTAGCTCGGAAGCAGCAGCACGGGAGCAAATGATGAGCAAATTTTTTGACCAAACACAGCGGGCACAGGACTGGAGCACTCGCGAAGGTCTCGCGAAGAAGCTCGAAGTCCATCAAGTGCTTGAATCCGTCACGGCCACCGTTCGGGAAGCCAACTCGGTGAGCACGGACATGAGCGATCACCGCCTCGACCGCTGCCGCAAGTTCCTGTTGCCGCGACTCGGCGACGGCCCCGTGCTGATGAATCACGGCGAAGCCAATCACATGGCCGAGGAATCCTATCGCACGCTGCGCACTCGTTTGCTGCGCTTGCAGGCCACCAGCGGCATCCGCACGGTACTGTTCAGCAGCTCGGTGCCGGGAGAGGGCAAAACGCTTACTACCATTAACACCGCGCTCTGCTGCACGCAGCTGCACGAAATGCGCACGCTGGTGGTGGATGGCGACCTGCGCACCCGCGGGCTTTCGAAACTTATCGGCGCACCTTCCGGCCCGGGCCTCGCGGACATTCTCGAGGGCCGCGCCCGTTACGAAGAAGCGATTCTGGGTACCGATCATCCGAATCTTTTTGCGCTGGCCGCCGGCACCGCGGTTGGAGCTCCGCCGGAATTGTTTGCCAGCACGCAATGGAAGGAATTCCTGGGCTGGGCCGGAGAGACATTCAAACTGGTGCTTATCGATGCGCCGCCGATCCTGGGGCTTTCCGACATCGATTTGATGGCCCACGGTTGCGATGGCGTGCTTATGGTGGTGCGGGCCAACCGCACCAAGCGCAGTTTGCTGCGCAAAGCCGTCGCCACCATCGACGCGAAAAAAAATCTCGGCGTGATCTTCAACGCCACCGATTCCGACATCCACAAGAGCTACTACCACGCCTACTACTCGGGCAACGGATACCAAAAGTGAACCATCTTATGTATCTCAATTCAGTCAATGTTGTAACGGACCGGTTTGCGGGGTCATCCGCGGCTTGTCCGAATTCAGAGTGCAAGGGGGGCTTTGCGCTCCCGGCGGAGAATTCGGGTTTGCTTTCCCGGGTTCCCGTTTCGTGAGCGCAGGAGGACCGGCATGTACCCGAATTTGAAACTGGAAATTTTTAAAAAGGGCATTCACCAGAATCAACTCTCCCGGGCGGTCGGCATCAATGAGGCCGTTCTCAGCAAAATCATCCGTGGCTATCGCGAGCCTTCCGCCGACGAACGGCTGCTTCTCGCGGGATACCTTCGCGCCGATGAAAAGTGGCTCTTCGAACGCTTTGACGTGGCAGCAGCAGGCTCGAACGGCAACGGCGCCGGAGGAATGCAGGAAGCCAAAGATGGGGAATCCTAGCCTCGCAACGCTTCCTCGCATGGATGCAGGAACACCAGAATTAACCGGGCCGGTGCGCGTTCGTGTGTTTGAACCCGAGCGGGCCGCGGAATGGGATCGCTTCGTTCTTTCGGCGGCTTCCGGATCTCCGTTTCATCTCACTGGCTGGATGCGGGCGGTTCAAAAAACATTTGGGTATGAGCCGCGCTATGTATTCGCCGAGCGCGATGGGCAAATCTCCGGCGTCCTCCCGCTCTTTTTCATTTCCAATTGGGTGATTGGGCGCGTTTTGAATTCCGTTCCGTTTGGCGTTTATGGCGGAGTTTGCGCTGCGGATGAGGAATCGCGCCGCGCGCTTCTCGAACATGCCGCGGAGTCAGCGCGGGCTGCGGACGTTGATTTTCTCGAATTGCGCGAACGCAAGAGCGAGCCGCTCAAAGGATTCGTCCAGAATCCGCTGTACGTCACTTTCACCACGGAACTTTCCGCGAACCACGAAGCCAACATGAAGAAGTTGCCGCGCGACACGCGTTACATGATTCGCAAGGCCGAAAAAGCCGGTCTGCGTGCGCAGCATGGCATGGATCAGATCGGCGAATTCTTCGATCTTTTCGCCGCGAATCTGCAGCGGCATGGCACGCCCGCGTTTCCGCGCCGCTGGCTCGAGAATCTTCATGCCGAATTCGGCGACAAAATGGATTTGCTGGTGATCCGCAAGGGCGATACTGCCGTAGCCGGCGTGATCTCCTTTCTGTTTCGCGACACGATTCTGCCGTACTACGCCGGCGCCGGAGCCGAAGCCCCGCGCCTGGCTGCTAACAACGCTCTCTATTGGGAGCTGATGAAATGGGCCGTGGACGCGGGCCTTCGCAAATTCGATTTCGGCCGCAGCAAGCTGGGCACCGGCTCTTACGATTTCAAAGCGCAATGGAACATGGCCATCGAGCCTCTCGACTATCAAATTTTGCTGGTGCGCCGGAAGACGCCGCCCAATTTTTCGCCCAAGAATCCGAAATTCGAGCGCGCCACGCGCGTCTGGAGCCGTTTGCCGCTCTGGCTCACGAAGCAAATTGGTCCGCGCGTGGTTCGCTGGTTTCCGTAAAGCGCGCTGGGGTTCCTTTAGCTCGACCGGACTTCAAGACATGAAAGCCGTGGCCTCAACTGAAAATTCCGCCGCGATTTCTCCGGCTGCGCGCGAGGCGCGAACATCCGCCCGCGCCGCGCCGCTACGCATTCTTCACGTGATCGATCGCCTCGATATGGGCGGCACCGAATACGTAATCTTGAAAGTGATGGCGGGCCTCGGCGGCGGAGAATTCGAGCATCGCGTTTGCGCCGCGCGGGGATACAACGAGAGCTTGCCGCATCTGCAGAAAATGCACGATCAGATCGTGGTCGCCGGGCGCAATGAAACCAAATTCCAGCTTCTGCTTTTCCGCCTGGCGGGAATCATGCGCGAGTTCCGGCCGCACATCGTTCATTCGCGCAATTGGGGTGGCGATCGAAGCGATTCCGGCAGCTCGTCTTGCAGGCGTGCCCGTCGCGATTCACAGTGAGCACGGCTACATTCCAGACATGGCCGCGGGTCTGCCGATGCGGCAACGAATTATCCGGCGCGCCGCTTACGCCATGGCCGACGCCGTCTTCTGCGTCACCGAGGAGCTGCGCAATTTTCACGCGCGCCAGGCCTGGCTCGCTCCCGAGCGAATCCAAGTTCTGCATAATGGAGTCGATACCGAGCGCTACTCGCCACAACCGGAGCTACGCCGAGCCGCGCGCGAGCGCCTGCAAATTCCAGCGAGCAGCCTGGTTCTTGGCATCGTCAGCCGCCTCGTGCCGATTAAGGACCACGCCACTTTATTTCGCGCCGCCGAGCGCCTCGCAGCCCACAAAATAGATGTACGTGTAGTGGTGGCAGGCACGGGCCCCGAGCGCGAGCGTCTCGATGCGATCGTTAATGCTTCGTCTGCGCTGGCTGGCCGCGTTTCGTTTGTAGGCGCGAGCGAAAATGTGCCGGAAATTTTAAACGCGCTCGACATTTTCGTCCTTCCCTCGCTGATGGAGGGAATGTCCAACACGATTCTCGAGGCGATGTCGTGCGGACTGCCGGTAGCAGCCACGCGCGTTGGCGGAAATATAGAGCTCGTGCAAGAAGGCCGCACGGGAGTGCTCTTCGCGCCGGGAGACGATGTCCAACTGGCCGCGGACCTCGAGTTGCTGGCGGCCAATGAAGAATCGCGCTGCGATTACGGCGCTGCCGGACGCCGCCGCGTCCTCGAAGATTTCAGTCTTGATCGAATGCTCGCCCGCTATCGCAAGCTCTATCGCGATCTCGCGGCGCGGAAAGGTGTTCTGAAAGAGGTGCGAGCCTAAGCCATGTGCGGAATCTGCGGCATTTTCGAATACGAGCGGCGCGAGCCCATCGCCCAGGAACTCGTCCATCGCATGAACGAAACCATCGTCCATCGCGGCCCGGATGATGAAGGTATCTTCATCGACGGAGGCCTCGGCTTCGGTTTCCGCCGCCTGAGCATCATCGATCTGGCGGGCGGCCATCAACCGCTCTCGAATGAAGACGGCAAGCTCTGGGTGATGCTCAATGGCGAAATTTACAACTATCCTGAGCTGCGCAAGGATCTCGAAAGCCGCGGCCATAAATTCGCCACGCATTCCGATACCGAAACGATCGTCCATCTCTATGAAGAATACGGCGAAGACTGTTTCCGCCGCCTGCGCGGAATGTTTGCCATCGCGCTCTGGGACTCGCGCCAGCGAAAGTTGCTGCTCGCACGCGATCGCGTAGGCAAAAAGCCGATTTTCTACGCCGCCACGAAAAACCGCATCGTCTTCGGCTCAGAACTTAAGTGTATCCTGGCAGCGGGCGATTTTTCGCGCGATACCGACCACGAAGCCGTCTCCGATTATTTCTCTTTCGGATACATTCCAGCGCCGAAGACCATCTACAAAGCTGCGAAGAAACTTCGTCCCGGCCACTATCTCGTAGCCTCGGCTGAAGGCGTCCGCGAAACTGCCTATTGGGATATTTCCTTCGCCGCGGTCGAGCAACATTCCGAAGAAGAATGGTGCGAGCAAATCCGCCACGAGCTTTGCGCCGCCACGCGGGTGCGCCTGATGAGCGATGTCCCGCTCGGCGCGTTCCTTAGCGGCGGCGTAGATTCCTCGTCAGTAGTGGCCATGATGAGCCACCTGATGAAGCGTGCGGTCACGACCTGTTCGATCGGCTTCGAAGAGGAAGAATTCAACGAAGCTGCGTACGCCCGCGAGCTCGCCCAATATTTCCACACCGACCATCATGAAGAATTCATTCACCCACACGCCGTCGAAGTTCTCGATAAGCTGGCCTGGCATTTCGATGAGCCTTTTGCGGATTCTTCCGCCATCCCGACCTATTACGTTTCAGCCGTAGCGCGCCGCTACGTAACCGTCGCGCTCGGCGGCGATGGCGGCGATGAAAGCTTCGCCGGCTACCGCCGCTACTATTACGATCAGCTCGAAAATCAAAGACGCGGCTATCTCCCGCTTCCAGTCCGCCGTGGAATTTTCGGCCCGCTAGGCCGCGCCTATCCCGCGATTCCCCGAGCCCCCCGCTTTCTGCGCGCAAAAGCCACGCTGCAAAGCCTGGCCCGCTCGCCGCTCGAAGGCTATTTCCACGAAGTCTCGCTTTTCCGCGAAGATCTCAAATCGCGCTTGTTTACAGGCGATTTCGAGCGCGCCCTGAACGGCTACAATTCGCGCGATGTTCTTCAGCATTACTATGATCGCGCCGGAACCGACGATCTCCTCTCGCGCATCCAGTACGTGGACATCAAAACCTATCTCCCCGACGACATCCTCGCCAAAGTCGATCGCGCCAGCATGGCCGTCTCTCTCGAAGTGCGCGCCCCGCTGCTCGATCACGTGCTGATGGAGCTCGCCGCGAAAATTCCATCATCGCTCAAGCTCCGCGGCCGCGATGGAAAATACATTTTTAAGAAAGCAGTCGAGTCCGTCTTGCCCAAAGGCGTCACCACGCGCAAGAAACAAGGCTTCGCCGTCCCGCTCGGCGAATGGTTCCGAGGCGAGCTGCGCGAAACCGCGCACGACGCCATTTTCTCCAGCAAACACGACGACGGCATCCTCGACCCCAATTCGCTCAAAAAAATCTGGGACCAGCATCAGCGCGGCGATTACGACCGCTCGCCGCAACTCTGGGCCGTTCTAATGTTTCGCAAATGGAGGCAGGCGTTTGCAGCCTAGTCGCCCACAATGAGCGGAATTTGCGGAATTCATCAACCCGGCGCCGATGTCTCGCCGGCCAGCATCGAAACGATGCTCGCGGCCCTGGCCATGCCGGGAGAGTCCGGCCGCGAAACCACTGCTGGAAAATCCGCCGCGCTAGGCGTAGCCCGCCGCTGGGATTTTCAGCAGCTTGGATCGGAAGAAGGACTTCGCATCGCCGTAGACGCCGATCTAATTAATCTCAAGGAACTCTTCGCGCAAATCGGCGAGCCCAATCCAGCCACACTCACGGGCGCTAACGCCTCTCTCCCGCACGTAATCGCGCGCCTCTATCGCAAAGAGGGCCCAGCATTTGTCGCGCGCCTGCACGGCGCGTTTGCGGTGGCAATCTGGGATGAACGAGCTCAGCGTCTGATTCTCGCGATCGATCGTCTCGGCATCAAAAGCCTGTACTGGAGCCGCGAGCGCGATCGGTTTCTCTTCGCCGCGCGCGCCCGCGGAGTAATTGCGGCGCAATCGCGCCCCAACGAAGTTAATCCTGCGGCGGTGATGCAATTCCTGCTCTTCAGCGTGGTGCCCGCGCCGCTCACCAGCTACGAAGGCATCGAGAAGCTCCGTCCAGGCCATCTCCTAATTGTTGACAATGGCGATATTCGCCACGAATCTTACTGGGATCTCAATTACGATGAAGTTCCCGGCAGCGAAGCCCACTGGGCCGAAGAAGTCCGCGAAGGCATGCGCGCTGCCGTCTATCGCCACCTCGAAGGCCTGCGAGCCGAAACTACAGGCGCTTATCTCAGCGGCGGCACGGACAGCAGCAGCGTCACCGCGTTCCTCTCTGAAAAATTCAATCCTGCGCGCACGTTTTCAATTTTCTTTTCCGAATCGCGCTACGACGAGATCGGCTACGCGCGCACCACCGCCGAGCTTTTTCACACGCAACACAACGAGCTCTGCCTCAACCCTAGCGACGCCATCGAAGCCATTCCGAAAATCACGGATTATTACGACGAGCCCTTCGCCAATTCGTCCGCCATCGGCTCCTATCTCTGCGCCAAAATGGCCCGCGAACAGGGCGTAGAAACGCTGCTGGCAGGAGACGGCGGCGACGAACTCTTCGCCGGCAACGAGCGTTACGCCACCGACAAGCGTTTCCAAGTCTACCGGCGCATTCCAAAATTCCTGCGCCGCGGCCTGATCGAGCCGCTAGCGAATCTCTTGCCCGAGAACGAAAGCAAGATAAGCCTCCCGCGCCGCTACATTCGCCGCGCCAACATTCCCAACCCCGGCCGTATCTTCTCCTACGGCCTGTTTCAAAGCCTTCCAGCCCAGGAAATTTTCACCGCTGGTTTTCTCGACGAAGTGCCGTCCAATTCCTGGCTGAATGTGATCAACTCCCATTTCCATCGCACGCGTGCCACAAGCGAACTCAATCGCCTGATGTATCTCGATCTGAAACTGATCCTGGCCGACAACGATCTTCGCAAAGTAAGCGGCACCGCAGAGCTGGCAGGCGTAAATGTCCGCTATCCACTGCTCGACGATCAGCTCGCCGAGCTTTCGAGCCGCATCCCCTCCAGCCTGAAACTAAGAGGCAACGAGAAGCGCTACATTTTCAAGCAGGCGATGAAGCCGATTCTCCCGCACAAGATTCTCTACAAAACAAAACACGGCTTCGGCGTCCCGCTGGCCCTCTGGTTCCTGCAAGAGCCGAAACTCAACAAATTAATGCAAGACGTGCTGCACGATCCGCGCACCCGCCAGCGCGGCTATTTCCGCCCCGAATTTATCGACAAGCTCAGCGAGCTGCATCGCAGCGGCCACGCCGCCTATTACGGCGAAGTGATCTGGTATCTCGTAGCTCTCGAACTTTGGCACCGCCAGCATCTCGAAAGTCCGAGAGAATTGGCAGGAGTGCGTTAAGAACGCCATGAGCGCGCGCGAAATCATAGCCAAGAGCTTGCACCGCACTGGCGGTTTGCGCCTGCTCGAACGCGTGGCGCGCAGCTACGAGTTCCGCCTCGATGAAAATTCGCGTCGTCCGCACTTCTTGCGGGTAGCAACCGGCAAATACGTGATCCTTTGCTATCACCGCATCGGCGCCGGCGGAATTCCCTATTACTCCGAGCTCCCAGCCCACGAATTCGAGAAGCAAATGCGCTTTCTCAGCGCACACTACCGGATTCTTCCTCTCGAGCGGCTTCTAAACGAAATGGGAGATTCCAGCGCGAAAACGCAAGGCGTGGCCCTGACTTTCGATGACGGCTATCGTGGCCTCTACAACGAAGCGCTGCCCATACTCACCCAATACAAAATTCCCGCCACGGTCTATCTCACCGCAGGCGCAATCGAATCCGGCGATCCAGCCTGGTACGACAAAATTTTCCTGACCCTGCTCGTCTATCCGAGAGATTTCTTGGAAATCCAACTCGACAGCCCGCGCCGTTTCGCACTGCCATCCAAACAAGCCCGTCTTGCCGCCGCCGTAGAAATCGTCTCCAAACTGCGCCGCGTCTCCGACGCCGAGCGCCGCGCCCGCTGTGTCGAATTGGAAAATCAGGTCGCGTTGCCTGCCGACGGCCTCGCCGACCGGATGCTAAACTGGAACCAGGTAAGAGAAATGCAACGAAACGGCATCGAATTCGGCGCGCACACAATGACCCATCCGGCCTTGACCCGCCTTGAGCCCCAAGAAGCCGAGCGCGAGCTCCGCGAATCGAAGCAACTCATCGAGGAGCGTCTGCAAACGCCGGTGCAAGATTTCGCCTATCCCTTCGGCCAACCGTGGGATTGCAGCCCCGAACTCGAACAAGTGATCGCCCGCTGCGGTTTTCGCTCAGCGGTCACCACCTCGTGGGGAATCAATCGCACCGGCGCGAATCCGTTCGGACTGCGCCGCCCGCAAATCGGCCAGGAAGGCTCGCTCAGCCTCTACGCCTTCCAAATGAATCAGCTTTTCCTGCGGGACGAGGAGCCGCAGGGCAGCGATTCTTTTTCGCATCTGCCCAACAACTCCACGTCAGCAGCGCAAAACGAGACCCGCGCCGCTCGCGCCGAATCTCCGCGAAGCACCACCATGACGAGCGAGGTCAAGCAAGATGCGTGACATCATCGTCCTCGGCATAATCTTCGTGGCGATTCCATTCTGCTTTTTCCGCCCGTATTTCGGCCTGCTGATGTGGACCTGGGTCGCCTATTTCAATCCTCATCGCCTCACCTGGGGCATTGCTTACGATTTTCCAGTGGCCATGTGCATCGGAATTCCCACTCTGGCCGGGTTGCTTTTCACGCGCGAAAGAAACCGCAATCTTTTCTCGCGAGAGACGGAGCTGATGTTCGCTTTGTGGGCCTGGTTCTGCGTCACCACATGGTACGCCGCGCGCGAAGTGCTTCTCGCCGATCACGTAGTAGCCGGCGAAGCGATGCTAGAGCGCACCAGCAAAATTTTGCTCATGACCGTAGTCACCGTAATCCTGGTAACCAGCCAGAAAAAGCTGCGCTATCTCTGCTACGTCACCGTGCTCAGCATTGGTTTCTACGCCGTAAAAGGCGCGATCTTCGGCCTGCGCACCGCTGGTGAAGAGCGCGTCTGGGGCCCGCCAGGCTCCTTCATCGAAGACAATAACTTCCTGGCCGTGGCCGTCAATATGACGCTGCCATTTCTCTTCTTTTTGGCGCGCTCGGAGAAGAATAAAAAACTGCGCATGCTGTTCTGGTTCGTTTTCGTATGCGGCATTGCCTCGGTAGTGCTTTCCTATTCGCGTGGAGGCTTGCTCGGGTTGGTCATCGTTCTAGGCATCCTCACTCTGAAATCGCGCCACAAGCTCGTAGGCGCGGCGTTAGTAGTGGTCTTGGCCGCTGGAGTCATCGCGTACGCACCGCACATGTGGTTCGCGCGTATGGATCAAATTGCGCACGGTAATCTCGATTCGTCCGCGCAGGAACGCCTCGACGCGTGGCATTTCGCCGGGGTGCTCGCTTCGCATTATCCGCTTACCGGCGGAGGCTTCGAAACCTTTACTCCTGATCTGTACGAGCGATTCACGCCCGATCGGGGATTCGCCGGCCCGCATAGCATCTATTTCCAAATGCTCGGCGAGCAAGGCTACGTAGGACTAGGTCTATTCGTTGCGCTGCTATTCAGTTGCCATATCACCTGCTGGAAATTAAGGCGCCAAAGCAGGCGTTTTGAGCAGACCGCCTGGGTCGAGCCTTACACGGAAATGATTCAGGTAAGCCTGGTCGCCTACATGATTTCGGGCGCGTTTCTGGCCATGGCTTACTTCGATTATTTTTGGCAGATCGTGGCTATGACTGCGATTCTCCGCATCTTGTATCGCCGCGATGCCGCTTCGGCGATGGCCGAGGAGCCGCCGGCTCGCTCGCTGTCGCAGCAACCGGAAATTGTCGAGCTGACGCTCGCACCATAAAACGACCGTCACTCGCGCCGTGATGCGAATCCCGCGTGCCCGCCCGCGCAGGAATTCGCAGCAAAGAGTTCATCAGTTCAAGGAGCAAACTGTGGTCGTTCCAAATCGCACCGCCGCTAAATTTCCAAAGCGCGATCTACGCTGGGCTCTCCCGCTCATCGCAGCCCTCTGGCTGTTGGCAGCCGGTACCGCCCGCGCCCAAACTTGGACCTGGACCACCGAAGACGTCGATAAAAAATCAGCAGACGCCACCGCTATCGCCGTCGATGCCGAGGGCAACGTCCACCTCAGCTACGGCTCCGAAGGCACCGAATGGAAATACGGGTTCCGTCCGGCAGGCACCACGCGCTGGGACAAAACCACGCTCGCCCCAGGCGCCGTCAATTATGTGAGCCTGGTTCTCGATTCCGCCGGAAATCCCCATCTCTGCGCCACTTTTCACCGCTTGCGCTACGCCGCTTTCGACGGCACAAAGTGGTCGGTCGAGGAAGTTGCTCCGGACGCCTCGGAGATTGGATATTCGTGCACCGTTGGCGTCGGGCCGGACGGCAAAGCGCATTTGGCCTGGTACAAGGAGAAAGACGCAAACCATGATTTCTACGTGCACCTGAAGTACGCTTCGCTCGACAACGGCGTTTGGGTCGCGCGCACCGTCGATTTCGACAAGCAGACGGGCAAGTATCATTCCATGGTGGTGGACCCGCAGGGGATTCCGCATCTGACCTATGACGCGTTCGTGGATGGCACGCTGAAATATGCGATTCGCGACAAGGACACTTGGAACGTCCACGTAGTGGCCTCGCGCAAAGTCAACGATCCCGAATACAACCTGGGCATGGGCAACAATCTCTTTCTCGACGCGGCGGGACGCGCGCACATCAGCTATTACACCAACGAGGCGATGCACTACGCTACCGAGAAGCCCGATGGCACTTTCGATCTACAGACCGTCGATTCCATCCGCTCCAACGGCGGCTGGACCTCCTACCGCAGCGCGGTACTTCTCGACAAAGCCGGCAACCCGCACATCATTTATCAGGATGGCGGAACTGTGAAGCACGCTTTCTTTGACGGCAAGCAGTGGCACATTCAGCTGGTGGTGCACTCGGGGCCCGACAGCAACCGCTACGTTTCAGCGGCCATCGACAAGAACAGCGATGTGCTGTACGTGGCTTATCGCGACCCCGATGATGGCTCGCTCAAAGTTGCGGTGGGAACGCCGCATGCGGAAGCGTCGCAGACGGCTGCTGCTGCGAAAGTGCAGAAGCCTTAGCTAGCGCGTGGAACTGCGGACCTCGTCCGGAGCCATGGCGGACGGGGCTTCGAGCGGGCGGTGCGCTACTCGCGCCAGAACTTCGGCGAATTGCCGGGCTACCGATTTCCAGCTGTAATTTTCCTCGACTAATTTTCGCGCGGCGTCGCCCAGTGCGTACCGCTTCGCTGCGTCGCGCAGCAGCGTCGCCACTCGTGCAGCGAAATCTTCCGGCTTATCGGCGATGATGATGTTTTGCTCGTTCGTTACGGGCAGGCCTTCTGCGCCGATCGTGGTGGACACCACCGCTTTGCCTTCTGCCATTGCTTCGAAAATCTTGATGCGCGTGCCGCCGCCGATGCGCAGCGGCACCACGTAAACTGCCGCTCGATCCATGTAGGGACGGATATCGTCCACCGTGCCGGTTACTTCGATGCGGGAATCGCGGGCGGCTAGTTCGCGGACTTTCGCCGAGGGACTTCGGCCCACAACTAAAAGTTGCGCGTCAGGAATTTCGCGGCGGATTAGCGGCAGGATTTCGGCGACGAAATATTGAATGCCGTCTTCGTTGGGCATCCAGTCCATCGAGCCGGTGAAGACCATCATGTTCGATTGTTCTTTGCCCGGCGCGGGTCGGAAATACTCGATGTCCACGCCGGTTTGCACCGTGGTGATTTTATTGCGCGGCACCAGCTTGGCGAACATTTCGCGATCGGTGTCGGAAACGGTAAGCACCGCATCGGCTTGCTGGAGATAGCGCTCCTCGAGCCGCGCGATGGTTTTGAATTCGCGCCAGGAGACGGCTTTCCAGATTGGATTGCGGGTTACTTCGAAATGGCGCTGCCAGATTTGCGCTTCCACGTTGTGGGTGAAGAGAACTTTCGGCGTTGAGAGGTCCCAGGGGATTACCGCGCCGGTGAGGAAAAAATCGCAGACGATCACGTCGTAGCGTTCGCGGCTTAGCAATTCGCGCAACTGGCGCGCTACTTGCGGCCGGCAATATTTCGTCATGGAGTACGGTTGCAGCGAAAGAAGATTGCTCGCGTAGCCGATGTATTCGCCGATGCCATATTTCTTCGGCATCGAAAGCGGGATGCAATAGACCTTGCGGAAATATTCGTTCAGCGCGGGGTGGCCGTCGTTTTCGCGTTCGGGGTAGAAGGTAAAAAAATCCACTTTGTGCTGCTTGGCCAGCTCTTTGAGCAGATTGAAGCTGCGGATTTTCCCGCCGGTGTCGAGCGGCACCAGGTCGCCGGACTTCACCCACAGAATTTTCATGCTGGGATCCTTACCAGCAGATGCCTTCGTAGAGTTCGTGGTTCGAGAGGCGGCCCTTTTTATCGAGATGCACCAGGTCAATCAGGATTTGGTCGGGGCGCAGTGTGGCCGCGAGAATGTCTTTGTCGATGGCTTTTGTGCCGAGCAGCACGATCTCGGACGATAGGATCACTTCTCGCGCGCTATCGTGCATCAGGCTGCCCACGTGCGGGATCACGTCGGTGATGAAGTGGCGGTTCGAGCCGATCAGGCGGCCCAGCGCTACGTTCTGATCCCAGATTTTGATGTTGCAGCCTTCGCCGAGCAGGCGCTTCACCAAGTGCACCAGCGGGCTTTCGCGCAAATCGTCTGTGCCGGATTTGAAGCTAAGGCCGAGAACGCCGACTTTTTTCTTTCCGGTGCGCAGGACGGATTCTACGGCGCGCTCGATGTGTTCGTTGTTGCTGGGCAGCAACGATTCTAGCAGCGGGAGCTTTAGATCGAGTTCTTTGGCGCGATAGGTTAGCGCGCGCAAATCCTTCGGCAGGCAGGAGCCGCCGAAAGCGAAGCCCGGTTTCAAGTACGCGGTGGAAACATTGAGCTGCGTGTCCGAGGTAAAAATCTCGGTTACTGCTTGAGTGTCCACGTTGAGTTCTTTGCAGATTGTTCCGATTTCATTTACGAAGCCGACTTTGAGTGCGTGGAAGGCGTTGCAAACGTATTTCACCATTTCTGCGGTGGTCGGCGTGGTCTGGAAGATGGACGTCTTGGTCCAATCGAAGAGTTCGCGGACCGGGCCGGCATCGCATCCCGCGGCTGCGCCGATGACGGTGAAGGGTGGCTCGAAGAAATCGCTGACCGCTGTTCCTTCGCGCAAGAATTCGGGGACGAAGCAGACGGCGAAATCCGGGCCAACTTTTTTGCCGCTGGCTTTCTCAAGGAACGGGATTGCTACGCTCTCCGTGGTGCCGGGAAGAATCGTGCTGCGCAGAACCACCCAGTGATAGGCGTTCTTTTTCTTGAGCGCTTCGCCGATTTCGCGGCAGACGTGTTCGATGCCGCCCAGATCGAGTTTGCCGTTGCGCTGGCTGGGAGTGCCTACGGAGATAAACGAAATTTCGGTTTCGGCGA
Organism: uncultured Acidobacteriota bacterium; assembly: GCA_963831955.1. Taxonomy (GTDB): domain Bacteria; phylum Acidobacteriota; class Terriglobia; order Acidiferrales; family UBA7541; genus Palsa-147. Next base: position 1,778,791 of record CAWHSG010000001.1, read on the forward strand.
TGGCGCGTTTCGAGTCACTGGTGGCGTGCAGGCGGCAGGCGCGGTTGGATTCCGCGATCATTTCCTCCATCTTGGGCTCGAGGATGGGGCTCTTGCCGGCTTCGAGAGCTTCGACTTTGGAAGCGTTGGTGTCCACGCCTAGAATTTTGTGGCCTTTGTGGGCGAGGCAGGCGGCGGTTACCGCGCCTACGTAGCCGAGGCCGAAGATGCTGACCGAGCGACTCATCTGAACTCCGCGGAGAAACCAATTTTAGGATCGCGCAGCATTCATTTTAGCAATCCGGCGGCGATTGGCTCGCGGGAAAGATTGGGTTTGTGTGCAGAACGGCATTTTGGGATTGCGATGTCCGGTTAGGTTGCGATCGCGGCGATCGTCGATCGCGCCATGGAATGAGTGACGGCGCCGAGGCCGCGAAATTCTAATCGCTACATGGTGAGATTAAAAACCGCCGTAAGTGATTGAAAACAAAGGAGCGAGGTGGTTTTTTATCGCTACAGATTGGGGGCCTCCCTTTTTAGCGTTTTGGAGCCCGACGCGCCTCGGCGGCTGGAGCCGGATTGATTTAGCGGCGTTTGCGGCATGACTAAGTCTGGTGCCGGCAAATCAACTGCGGGCTCGAATGTGGTTTTACTTCTTCGCATATGAACTCCGTTTGGAGCCTAACGTGTTTTTTCGCCAAATTAAATGGTACGGCCGATGTAGTACGAGAACGGAAAGTGCGGGCGGGGCGAGCGTTGACAGTTCGAATTGCATGACTTAGGTTGAATTGTTCCGCGCTGAAATCTGATTTTCGGAACGCGAATGGAGCGGGCTTGGGGAATTTTTTCGTGGTGTTGCCGGGGCTGGAGCGGCCGGAGCAATCCGCGGTGCTCTTCCACGACGGGATCGAGCGCGCGCGTCCGCTGCTTGGGGTGACGCAGAATGATGAGCGACGGTCGGACTGGTTCGATGCTGCTTCGTACGCGCGCTTCAATGGCACGGGATCGGCGATCGCGATGGACGCGGCGACCGGGAGCTGGCTGGCGACGCTGGGCGTTTGGTTTCACGCGGATGGATTTGCGAGCGGGGAGGAAGGGCGGTTGCTGGATCGTTATCTTCGCGGGGGTGCGCGTGATCTGGCGCTTTCGGTGGATGGCAGCTACGTGGCTGTCATCGGAGACGGGCGCACGCGCGAAGTGAGCGTGATCACCGACATCATCGGGAATAGTCATTGCTATTGGCGGCGCAGCGATCGCGGGCTGGCGATATCGGGATCGGCGCTGCTGCTTGCTTCGCTGGAAGATTTTCATCTGGACTCGATTGCTTACCAGGAATTTATCGCTACCGGGATTATTTATGAGGATCGCAGTCTTTTTCGCGCGGTGCGGAAATTTGGTCCGGGCGCGATTACTCGATTTTCTCGCGCGGATCTCCAGCCGAAGGTGGAGCGTTACTGGTCTCCGGCTGGCGTCGAGGCGGAATCGCTTGGGGGGCGGGATGCGACGCGGCGCGTTTGGGAGGAACTTGGCGGCGCGGTGGGCCGCATCTCGAAGAGATTTCCGCGGATTGTTTGCGATTTGACCGGCGGATACGATTCGCGGCTTTCCGCGGCGGCTTATCATGCGGCGAGGACGCGACTGGCGGCTACCGTGTCTGGCCCGCCGGATAGCGGCGACGTTCGTGTTTCGAAAGGCCTCGCGAAAATGGCGGGCTTCGAGCATTTGTATCTCGAAGCGCCTACCGGCATTGGGGCTGGGCAATTGCGCAATGCGCTGCGGCTTACGGACGGCGAATACGAGTTAGTGGAATATTCGCGGATCGAGTGGGTGCATGAAACGCTGGCGGCGCGATTTGATGCGAGCGCGAACGGCTGCCTTGGCGAAGTGGCGCGGGGAAATTGGTGGGAAATTCTGATGCCGCATATGGGGGCGCGCCAGCCGCTTGACGCGCGGATGGTGGCGGCGAAACGGTATGTGGCCAAGCCTTACGATGGATCGGTGTTTCGGGCTGGCGAGAGAGTGGATTTGGTGGAGCATTTTGCCGGTGTGATTAGCCGGACGATTGCGGATTTGGCTGGTTCTACGAATACGATGCAGCTTGACGCTACTTATATTTTGATGCGCATGCAGTGCTGGCAGGGGCGCATTGCCAGCAGCACGAATCGTATTTGGCCGGCGCTGACTATGTTTTTGTTTCGTCCGGTGTTGGAGACTTTGCTTTCGGTGCGGGCGCGGGATCGAGCGAATAGCAATTTGGTGCGGCGGATTTTGGCGGAGTATGCGCCGGATTGGGCTAATTTTCCGCTTGAGAGCGGGTCTCCTGCGGCGCCTATGACCCTTGGGAATTTTTGGCGGTTTGCGCCGATGGTTAATTATTACGGGAAGAAGGTTGCGGCGAAGCTCTTGTGGGGGGCGGTTTGGGGGACGCCAGGGTGGATGCCTGCGGAGAGGATGCGGTTGTGGGGTAGGGAGGAGATTCGCGGCCTTCTCAATCCTAACGACATGCGCGTTGCTGGGGTGCTTGATGCTGGCGGGCTTGCTGAGTTTTTGCGGCGGGCGCAGTTGGCGGATTTTGCGTTGGATGAGGAGTGGGGGAGGATTTTGAGTTTGGAGATTACTTTGCGGACATTGGAACAGAATGGAGCGCGATTGATTGGTTCACGCGTTGCCTGATGCGAAGCGGTTGCTTGTGTTGAACGGGGCCGAAAGGTGGGAGGGTCTAAAGCACCTTCCCCTACTGGAATTTGCCGCAATTGTCTAAGGCTGATTTGATATTTGTTTTGGCTGGGCGGGCGGTGCGGAAACGCTGTGCGCTGGAATTGTTTCGGGATGGAGTGGCGCCGCGCTTGCTTTTTAGTGTGGCGCGATTTGAGGTGCGTGGGTTTCGGGAATTGGCGCTGCCTGTGGGGCTTGATCTGCTTCTGATTGCGCAGTTGGTTCCTGCGCCTGAGCGGCATTTTTTTGTTTTGTTTGGTGAGGGCGAGCCGCTGGTGGAGCGGATTGCGGTTCGGCGGTTTGGGACTTTGCGGGAGATTGAGGCGTTGGCGGGATATTTGACGCGGCACCTTGAGATTCGTTCGGTGATTGTTGTTACGAGTGCGGTGCATGCTAGGCGGGTGGCGTTATGTTGCCGCGTGTTGTTGCCGCCGACCGTGGAATTTCGAATGGTTGCCGTGCCGCGAATTAAAGGCGGAAATCGCGAAACGGGCTACGATGCGGATGGTGGCGCGCGGGAGCCGGGGCGTACAGCGGATGCCAGGCTGAAGCCCGCCGCTACGAAAGCGGTGGAACCCCGCGCTTCTTCGTTGGAGTTTATTACTGAGTTGGTGAAGCTCGGTGTTTATCGCGTGATGTTATTTTTTCGCGGGCGGCCTCGCTCGCAGGATTGACTGGAAGTACTCTTCGATTTCTTCGGCTACGCGATCCCAGGTGCGAGTGGCCGCATAGGCTGCCAGGGCTGGGCGATCCCATTCATGCTTGAGAGCGGATTCCAACGCGGCTGTTATTGCGGGGACATTGCGTTCTACCAGCGTGCCTAGCGCGGGCGACGTGATTACTTCGGCTATTCCGCCGGCGCGGGTGGCAATCACTGGGGTGCCGCAGGCTAGTGATTCGAGGAGGACGTTGGGCCAGCCTTCGCGCTCGCTTAGCAGGCAGGAAACATTTGCTGCGTTGAACCAGGAATTTAGTTCTGCGTGGGGGCGCTTGCCGATCAGGAGGACTCGATCGGCGATTTTTTTTTCGCGGATTTGGGCGGTTAGCGCGGATTGATAGGGGCCTTCGCCTGCTATGAAGGCTTTCATCGCGGGATAGCGGCCGGTTAGTTCGGCTATTGCGGCGATCAGTAATTGATGGCCTTTGTTTGGATCTAACGTGCCTACCGAGATTACGAATGGGCCGGGGCCTTCGATGCGTAACGCGCGGCGGGCGTCGGCGCGATCTTGCGGATGAAAGCGGGCGGTGTCCACGCCGTTTCCGATTACGCGGATTTTTTCTGCCGGGACGCCTGCTGCTGCGGTGGCGACTTTTAGGGAATTTGAGACGGCCAGGATGCCGTCGGCTTCGTTTAGCGCCCAGCTGATTTTTGGAGCGATGCGTTTGAATTTTGGGAATACGTTTACGTCGGTTCCTAGAGCGGAGAGGACTACCGGGATGCCCAGCTTTTTGGCTAGCAGGACGCCGGCGTAGCCGTCGGGGTAGATGTATTGCGCGTCGAGTAGATCGTAGGGATTTTCGCGGTGGAGTTTTTCGACTAGTTTGTGGCTGCCCATGTACATCAGGCGGCCGTGCCAGGACATGGAGATTTTTGGGATTAGCGCGTAGTGCGGGTGGAAGATTTGCAGGCCTTCGATGATTTCTTTTGGTGCGATGCGGCAGTAGAACGCGCGGGAGCCTCTTGCCAGCCAGCCTGGGACGTGCGGGATTGGGGCCACGAAATCTACTTGATTGCCTGGGCGATGGGCGAGCGCGCCTAGACGTTGGATGGTGAAGATGCCTTGGGTGGGTTGTTGGGAATTTGGCAGGATGGAGCTGTAGGTTAGGATTCGCATGTTTGCGACGAATACGGGCCGAAAAGCGGGAGGGTCTAAAGACCCTCCCCTACAAAAGAGCGGTGCAAGGATACCATTTGGGTTGGCTGCGGCGCATTTTGCGGATTGGGGGTGCTTGCTGACGCTATAATTAAAGCTTCGATGAAAAATGTGCTTAGTTTTGACCTGGAGGACTACTACCACGTCAACGCGTTTGAGAGCGTGAATCGCGGGAATTGGGAGGGGTATGCGAGCCGCGTGGTGCAGAGCACGCAGCGCGTGTTGGCTTTGCTTGACGAGGCTGAGTGCAGAGCCACGTTTTTCACGCTGGGTTGGGTGGCGGAGAATTATCCGGAATTGATTCGCGAAATTGCTGAGCGCGGGCATGAAGTAGCTTGCCATTCTGACAAGCACCGGCGAATTTTTGAAATGACGCAGGCGGAATTTCGGGACGATACGCACGTGGCGAAGGACCGCCTGGAACAAATCATCGGGAGCAAGATCATCGGCTACCGCGCGCCAAGTTTTTCGATCACCAAAGATTCGCTGTGGGCCTTTGAGATTCTGATCGAGCTGGGTTTCCGCTACGACTCCAGCATTTTTCCCGTCGATCATCCGAATTATGGAATGCCGCGCGGGCCGCGAACGCCGTTTCGAGTGCCGACGGCGCGCGGCACGATTGTGGAATTTCCGATGCCGACGCTGGCGCTTGGCGGCGCGCGGTCGCCTTTTGGCGGCGGCGCGTATCTGCGGCTGCTTCCTTACTGGTACACGCGCTGGGGAATTCGATTTTTGAACGAGCGGGAAGGGCAGCCGGCGTGCGTTTACGTGCATCCCTGGGAAATCGATACGGGACAGCCGCGCATGAAGGGCAGCGCGACGGCGCGGATGCGGCACTATCTCGGCCTGCGCGGGCTGGAAACGAAACTGCGCGGGCTGCTGCGCGATTTTAATTTTCAAACCATGGGTGCATTGATCGGAGAGATGGAGCAGGAATCCTCCTCGGCCACAGGAAACGGATTGCCGGAAATTCCCCTGGATCAGCTGGAAAAAATCGCGGACACGGTAGCGGCGCGCTAGAAACGCCGCGTTGCAGTGCGCCGGAAGCAGCCGGTGATTGCGGTTGCGGCAGCGCGCCGAGTCTCGCGGCGCGGCACGCGGTTGTGTAGGTTTAAGAGTCTTAAAGTGGTATTGTTGCGCCACTCTTTGACCTGTTTTTGAAATGGACTACATCTCATTTTCGCTGAATTATTGGGACGACTTGTGGCAGAGCCGCCATCAAGTGATGTCGTTATTGGCCAAAGAGCACAAGGTGTTGTTCGTGTCGCCGCCATTTTCGCGCTCGCAGGTTTTCAACGCCGAGGAGCGCAAGCGTTTGCCGGCGAGCGGTGTGGTGCACCGGCGAGATAATTTGTACACCCTCGTTTTTCCCAAATACCTTTTTGAGATTTACAAGTATCCATGGCTCGGGAAGATTTTGGTGTACCTGCGTGAGCGGCACGTGCGGCGGATTATGAAGAAGCTGGGATTCCGCGATGTGGTGCTCTTCGTCTGGCATCCTCACTTTGCCGACGTGGTCGGCGGGTTTGGCGAGGCGGTTAGTTGTTATTACGCCGATGATGAGTTTGCGAGCTTTGCGGGACTGAGCGAGCACGCGCGGAACCAGGTGTTGCAGCAGGAAGACGCGCTTTTGAGCCATGTGGATATTGTTTTCGTGAGCGGCCCGGCGCTGATGGACAAGAAGAATCACTATGGCAACGCGATCAACGTGCCGATGGGCGCGGATTTTGAGTTGTTCTCGCGATCGCGGGCGCCGGAAACTCCCGTGCCGGCGGACCTTGAGGCGGTGCCTCATCCGCGCATCGGGCACATTGGGAATCTGAATGACAAGATTGATTTCCGGTTGGTGCTGGAGATGAGCGAGGCGCGGCCGAATTGGTCGTTCGTGATGGTGGGGCCGGTGAATGTGCGCAGTGCCGGATTTCGCGAAGATGTCGAGCTGCTGCGCAAGCGGCCCAATGTTTACATGCTGGGATCGAAGGCGCGGGAACTGCTGCCGAATTACATTAAGGGGCTCGACGTGTGCATGATGTGCTACCGCACCGATGGTTGGGCTCGCTACATTTATCCGCTGAAGCTGCATGAATATTTGGCGTCGGGGAAGCCGGTGATCGGGCCGCCCTTGATGAGCTTGCGCGAATTCAGAGGGGTGGTGCGGATTGCGGAAACGCAGGAGCAATGGATTGATGGGATCGAGGCGGCGTTGAACGATCACGATGCGGCGCTGGCGCAAAAGCGAATTCAAGTGGCTTACGAGAACCGGCTGGAAAAGCGGATTGAAACGATTGAAGAGGCGCTTGAGCGCAAGCTGCGCGAAAAAAGAAATGGCAGCGAGGATGCGCGTTAAGTGCGGCGGACGGCGCGAAAAAGCGGCGTCATCAGATGCGGGCCATAGGCTTCGCGCTCCGCACGGTTGAGACCGATGTACCAGGCGCCGACCGCGGCAACCGGAAGCAGCGCGGCGACTTGCACGAAGAAAATCAAGAGGTTGGGCGCCGGCGCAAAGCGGCCCACGAGATAGCTGCAGATCGCGAAGGGAATTAGTGACGCGGTGGGCAATAACCATGCCTTACGCGCGTACTCGCCCATCGGAACGCCGAGCGTTTTCCTCACATACCATGGCCAGAAAAATATGCTGGTGGCCATATTTGGAATTACTGTTCCCCACGCAACGCCGATGATCCCAATCTTTCTGACGAGGATGATGCTGAGCGCCAGATTGCACAGTCCTTCGGCGATGGCCACCGGCACGACGGGCTTGTGACGGCTGATGCCGAGCATCACCGACGCAAAAACGGCAGCGCCTGCGGCGAAAAACCAGGGAACGCTCAAAATCCAAAGCACGTGGCCGGACAAATCCGCGTAGGATGGCCCCATCCACAAGCCGATGAAGGAATGGCCGCGAATGATGAAGGTCACAAAAACCGGTAGGATGGCGATGGCGCAATAGCGCGCGGCTTTCATCGAAGTTCCGCGCAGCTTTTCGGTCCCGGACTCCACTTCGAGCTTGCTGACCATGGGGGTCATGATGCGGCTGAAACCGCCGACGAGATCGCGGGCGTAAATGGTGAGATTGCCGGCGATGGCGAAGAAAGTGATCATGCTGACGGGTAGGAACGCGCCGATGACCATCGCGTCGGTGTAATAGATCAGGTAGTTCGAAGCTTGCAGCAGCAGGGCGAAAATGCCGAAGGAAAAAATTAGCGCGACGTGGTCGCGATAAATGTGGCCGATGGCGAATCGCAGTTGCGGATAGAGCTTGCGGCTGAAGATGTAGCCCATGATCAATTCGCCCAGCGTTACGCCGAACTGAATCAGCGCCAGGGTGATCAAACCGCGGCCGGCTCGCAGCGCCAGGATGATCGCGATTGTTCGCAGCGAGATGCTCACGACAGCCACCGAATTGTGAATGTCGAATCGCTGCAAGCCCACCAGAATTCCGCCGAAGACCCCGCTCAGCAGCGAAATCGCGACGTTGGCTCCAGCGATCAGTACGACGAATTGAGCGGAGAGCAAATAGGCGCGCGGAATATCGAAATGCGGAACGGCGAAGAGAGCGAAGGCCGCCGAAATGATCAGAGCTGCGAAGCCTCCGAGCAGAAACATTCCGGAGGCAGAGGAAGCGGTGCGGCTGGCTTGCTCGTGATTGCCTTCGGCGTGGAAGCGGGCGACGTAACGAGTGACCGCGCCGCGAATTCCGAGGTCGAGAAAGCCCAAATAGCCGGTGAGCGAAACGAGCAGAACCCAAATGCCGTACGCGGAATTTCCGAGATGACGGACGATGTAAGGCGAAAGAAAAAAGCTGACTACGCCGCTGACGATGTAGGTGAGCCAATTTGTAATGACGCTGCGCGCGGCTTGCGGGATACGTGGCCGCGGTTTTGCGACGCCGACTTCCAATGTATGTGTCGACACCCCCACGCGACTTTTTCCCCCCGACCTTGGCCGCAGACGCGGCCACCCGAGTTTGGAGTCTAGCCCATGGACTGCCAGCGCGCTACACGCGCGAGCGTAGGTGAGTCGAATGAATCACTTGAGAGCGATTCCTGGCGCAGCTTTGGAGTTGCGTGATCGCGCGGATGCCGATGAGGCGAGGGTCGCGCTGCCGGCGAGCGGGGTGAAAAGGTCGGGGAACGATAACGAGCAGGTATCACCCTCCCAGATTCTCGGTTACAACTGCTGCGGTTCTTTTATACTCGAAAGACCGGGATTTCGAAGAGGCGCTCGCTTTCGCTACCGAAATGCCGCGCTCAGGGCGACGTACTCTGGAAATCGGGTCGAATTTTGCCCTGCGGCTACCTAGTTGCGGCCGAAAGAAATTTCCGGAGTTTGTCAATTTTTTGGCGAATTTGAGCCGGAGGAGCTCGGGCCGTCTCTAGTGTTGCTGCGAATCGACTCTATGTTGCTGAAATTTATAGCTTTATCGGCTCGGCCGGATTTACCCGATGGAAGGGAACCTGCTTGACTGGGCTTCTTGAGGGTCAGTCCGTCTACGGCAGTCCCTTGGAAACTATACGGGGAGTTTTCCACAGTCCCGAAATGGGCTTGGCTGTGGACATCATTCAATCAGTCATCTTTCAAAAACTAGGGCGGAGAATCGAATGCGCGTACTTGTAACCGGTCATCATGGATATATCGGTGTTCTGCTGGTCAAGGTGCTGCAGGATGCGGGGCACGATGCGGTTGGAATGGACACCGATCTCTACGTCAAGAGCCTGTTTCGCGGCACGGTCCCCGAATGCCCGTCCATATTAAAGGATATACGGGACGCGGAACTCGGCGATTTGATGGGATTCGACGCGGTGGCGCATTTGGCGGCGCTTTCGAACGATCCGCTGGGCGATATCAATCCGGAATTGACGTATGACATTAATTACAAGGCGTCGGTGCGGCTGGCGCAACTGGCGAAGCAGGCGGGCGTGCCGCGATTTATGTTTTCTTCGTCGTGCAGCACGTATGGAGCGGCGGGACAGGAATTTTTGACCGAGGAAGCGACTTTTAATCCGGTTACGCCTTACGCGCACTCGAAAGTGCTGGTTGAAAAAGAAGTGGCTCCGCTGGCGGACAAGGGTTTCAGTCCGACTTACTTGCGGAATACGACGGCTTATGGAGTCTCGCCCTATCTGCGCTTCGATATCGTGCTGAATAATTTGGTGGCCTGGGCGATGACCACCGGGCGCGTACTGATCAAGAGCGACGGATCGCCGTGGCGGCCGATGGTACATATCGAGGATATCTGCCGCGCGTTTTTGGCGGTGCTCGAGGCGCCGCGCGAGCTGATTCACAATCAGGCGTTCAACGTGGGTATCACCGAAGAGAATTATCAGATTCGCGATATGGCGGAAATTGTGCGGCAGACCGTGCCGGGCTGCCACATCGAGTATTCGCCGGATGGCGGCCCAGATACGCGCTGCTATCGCGTGGATTTCAGCAAGATCAAGCGCACCCTGCCGAGTTTCCAGCCGAAATGGAATCTACGCTTGGGCGCGCAGGAACTCTACAAGGCCTGCAAGGATGCGGATTTGAAACTCGAGGATTTTGAAGGGCCGCGTTACAAGCGGATTGACCACATCCGCCGGCTGCTGGCGACCGGGCAGCTCGATGCCAATCTCCGCTGGAAGACCCCGGCGCACGTCTAGTGTGCGCGGGCTTGGAACGCGGGGGCGTGCCAGGAGCCTGGGCTGAGTCCAAAGCTGCTATCATGAATTTACAGCCGTTTTCGCTGGAATTTAGACGCTAACGCACGCGGAGAACGCAAAAACGCTTCCCGTGATCCAGGAAGGCAGGATTTTGGTTTTCAGTGAGACAGCCCTGAAAGGCGCATTCGTGATCGAGCCCGAGCGCCACGAAGATTTTCGCGGATTTTTCGCGCGCACGTTTTGCCGGCGCGAGTTTGCCGAGCATGGGCTGGAGCCGGCCGTGGAGCAGTCGAGTATTTCGTTCAATCCGCGCAAAGGCACTCTGCGTGGAATGCACTACCAGGCCGCGCCTTTTGAGGAAGTGAAAGTAGTGCGGTGCACTATGGGGCGAATTCACGACGTGATTATCGATCTGCGGCCGGAGTCGCCGACTTACCGGAAACATTTTGCGATCGAACTCTCGGCGGAGAATCGCAAGATGCTTTACATTCCCCGGGGCTTCGCGCATGGGTTTCAGACGCTCGAGGACAACGCCGAGGTGCACTACCAGATGTCGGATGCTTATGCTCCCGGGCATGCGCGAGGCGTGCGCTGGAATGATCCGGCGTTCGGGATTGCGTGGCCGCCGGCCGAGCGCCTCATTCACGAGCGCGATCAAAGCTATCCGGATTTCCGGGGCTGAGGAGATTTACGGTTTGAACGCGATCTCCAAATCGAAGAGCGGGCCGGATTCCGCGGCTATCGGGCGCGGGTGCCACGAATTTATTGCCGAGCTCTTTCCCATTTGCCGCAGCATCACCGGCAATGGCTTTCGCGAGACGCTCAAGCGCATCCAAGAGCATATTCCGCTCACAATTCACGAAGTACCCAGCGGAACGCAGGTCTTTGACTGGACGGTGCCTCGCGAGTGGAATATCCGCGACGCTTACGTGAAGACTTCGCGCGGTGAACGTGTTATCGATTTCCGGCAGTCGAATCTCCACGTGGTGAACTATAGCGTTCCTTTTTCCGGCAAAATGCCGCTGGCCGCCTTGAAAGAGCATCTCTTCAGCTCGCCCGAGCATCCCGATTTGATTCCTTACAAAACTTCGTACTACAAGGACACTTGGGGGTTTTGCCTAAGTCATCGTCAACTCGAACAACTGCGCGAAGACGAGTACGAAGTGCGCATTGATGCGACGCTGGAAAACGGCTCGCTGAGCTACGGGGAATTTCTAATTCCCGGCACCACCGAAGATGAAATTCTGGTTTCCTGCCACGCGTGCCATCCGTCGCTTTGCAACGACAATCTTTCGGGCGTCTCGCTGGCGACTTTTCTGGCCAAATCGCTAGCGTCGTCGTCGCCGAGATATTCCTATCGTTTTCTTTTTATCCCGGGGACGATCGGCTCGATCACCTGGCTCAGTCGCAACGAAAAGAATGTGAAGCGGATCAAGCACGGACTGGTGCTTTCCTGCGTGGGAGATCGCGGCGCACTTTCCTACAAAAAAAGCCAACGAGGCAACGCGGACATCGATCGAGCCGCGGCGCACGTGTTGAATCATTCGGGCCAGCAATACCGGGTGACTGAATTCTCGCCGTATGGAAATGACGAACGGCAATATTGTTCGCCGGGTTTTAATCTGCCGGTGGGACGCCTTTCGCGTACTCCGGATGGCGAATTCGCCGAGTACCACACGTCGGCTGATGATTTGAATTTTGTGGATGCGGCTTCGCTGGGGGATTCCTTCAGCAAGTGTTTGTCAATCTTTGCAGTGCTGGAAGGGAATCGCACTTACATCAATCAAAACCCAAAGTGTGAGCCGCAACTCGGCAAACGCGGACTTTACCGGTTGTCCGGTGGCTATGGCGATTCGCAGAAACAGGAATTGGCGATGCTCTGGGTGCTCAACCAGTCCGACGGCAGCAGAAGTTTGCTGGATATCGCCGAGCGCTCCGGCCTGAGCTTCGCCATGATTCAGCAGGCCGCGGATGCCTTGCAGAAGCATGGCTTACTGCGCGAGCGCGAAGCGGAGCAAACGCGTCCAGCCAAGGCGCCGGCAATGGCGCGCGGCTAGAATACTTGGCCCGAGCGAGAGCCGGCGATTCAGACTCGGAGGAAACAGCAAATGGCATCAGAAATGAACACTGTGTATTTCGATTCAAGGGCCAACGACGACGCGCGGCGAAAGCAGCTTTACAGCGGACAAATTCATGTTTACTCGCCGCGAAAAAGCGCTGCGGAGTTATGCGACTTCGCGCGACAAATGTGCGTGGAGGCTTTTGCGCCGCTCGATCCGCAAACGGCGCAATTTGAATTGCCGGTGGAGCGCTTTGCCGCGATTCTCGCCGAGCTTAAGCCGAAATTCATTCATCATCCGACGAGCAAGCAATTAATTCAAAAGTTGCTGAAAGAAGTAGGCTGCGATCCGGCGAAAACTTACTTCGATGTTCCACGGCTGCGCACCTCGACGAGTGACGATTATCTGACTTCGGGTATTTCGTACGCGTTCCATCCCCATCGCGACACGTGGTACTCGGCGCCGTTCTGCCAGATCAATTGGTGGATGCCGGTGTACGAAATCGTGCCGGAAAATATTATGGCGTTTCATCCGCACTACTTCGACCACCCGGTGCGAAACAGTTCGCGGGTTTACAACTATCAGGAATGGAACAAGACCAGCCGCGAATCTGCCGCGAAACACATCAAGGTGGATACGCGCGTGCAGCCCAAGCCCGAAGAAGCGATGCAACTTGATCCGCAAATTCGCATCGCCATGCCGGTGGCCGGGATGATGCTTTTTTCCGCGGCGCAGATGCATTCCACGGTACCGAATAATTCGGGGCGCACGCGATTCAGCATCGATTTCCGGACGGTGAATCTGGACGATGCGGTGGCGCGACGCGGTGCCGCGAATATCGACTCGGATTGTACCGGGACCACCATGGGCGATTATTTGCGCGGAACGGATCTGGCGCACGTGCCGGAAGAAGTCATTACTTCGTACATGGATCTGCCCGCGGTCAGAAGCTAATTCGAAGAAGTCCGGCCAGTTGGCGAGAGGATGGTCGTGGGATCAGGAATCAAGCAGCGCGCAAAACTAAGTTTCGAACGCTCGGCGGCCATGCGTGCAAAAGCGCACGCGCTGATTCCGGGCGGCGCGCACACCTACGCGAAGGGCGACGATCAATTTCCGGAAATCTCGCCCGGATTTATCGCGCGCGGCGAAGGCTGCCACGTGTGGGATGCGGACGGAAATGAATTCATCGAATACGGAATGGGCCTGCGAGCCGTAACGTTGGGCCACGCCTACCCTTCAGTCGTCGAAGCCGCCCACAAGCAAATGCTACTGGGAAACAACTACACGCGGCCCGCCACCATCGAGCTGGAATGTGCCGAGGAATTGCTCAGCCTGCTTCCGAACGCCGATATGGTCAAGTTCGCGAAACACGGATCAGACGCCACCAGCGGCGCAGTTCGCTTGGCGCGCGCCTACACCGGCCGCGATCTGGTGGCGCGCTGTGCGGACCAGCCATTTTTCTCCGTGGATGATTGGTTCATCGGCGACACCCCGATGTCCGCCGGAATTCCCCAAGGCGTTCGGGATCTCACCGTTCAGTTCCGCTACAACAATATCGAAAGCCTGCAATCTCTCTTCGCCCAGCATCCCGGAAAAATCGCCTGTGTGATATTGGAAGCCGCGACCGCCGTCGAGCCAGAGCTCGACTTTTTACTGCAGTTGCAGAAGTTGTGCCGTCAGCAGGGAGCAGTCTTCATTCTCGATGAAATGATCACCGGATTTCGCTGGGATCTCGGCGGCGCGCAAAAGTATTACAACATCGAGCCCGATCTCTCGACATTTGGCAAGGCCATCGCAAACGGTTTCTCGCTCTCCGCGCTGACAGGCAAAAAAGAAATCATGAAATTGGGCGGCATACGGCATGACAAGGAGCGGGTCTTTCTGCTGTCCACCACTCATGGCGCGGAAAATCATTCGCTGGCGGCAGCAATTGAAACGATGCACATCTATAAGCGCGAAAAAGTGATCGAGCACCTATATCGCCAGGGCGAGCGTTTGCGCGAAGGACTCACCCGCGTCGCTCGAGAAGCCGGAGTGCAAGATTATTTTCAGGTAGTAGGGAAGGCCCCGAACCTGGTGTACTCGACGTGCGACCAGCAGAAGCAGCCCTCGCAGCCTTTCCGCACGCTTTTTCTTCAGGAAATGATCCAGCAAGGTTTCCTGACGCCATCGCTGGTTGTCAGCTATTCCCACAGCGATGCGGATATCGCTCGCACCATTGAGGGGGCCGGCGAAGTGTTGCAAGTTTACAAAAAGGCGCTGGAAGACGGCGTCGAGAAATATCTAGTGGGGCGGCCGGTGAAGCCGGTTTTTCGGAAATTCAATTGAGCGAAGCGCGGAGCGTTTTGCGCGTGCCGCGCTGACGGGCCAGGGGTCATGATCACACGCCAACAGGAAAAGCCGAATGAGAAGGCTGACGCCGCGTCGCCGATGGAGCGAAGTGTCTGCCGTTTTTGTGGCACGCCGCTGCGGCAATCCTTCGTGGATTTGGGGATGTCGCCGCTGTGCGAAAGCTTTCTCGCCGCCGATCAATTGAATCAGGGCGAGGTATTTTATCCGCTGCACGTTTATGTTTGCGAGAAATGCTTGCTTGTGCAGTTGCAGGAGTACGTGAGCGTGGAATCCATTTTTACCGAATACGCTTATTTCTCTTCGTTTTCTGACAGCTGGCTCGCCCATGCGAAAAAATACACCGAACAGATGATCGAGCGATTTGGCTTAAACGCGCGAAGCCACGTGGTGGAACTCGCGAGCAATGATGGCTACTTGCTGCAGTATTTCGTCGCGCGCGGAGTTCCGGTTCTGGGCATCGAGCCGGCGGCGAATGTTGCCGAGGCTGCGGTGAAACGCAAAGTGCCTACTTTGGTGAAGTTTTTCGGCCGTGAGCTTGCTTCCGAATTGGCGGCGCAGGGAAAACGCGCGGATTTGCTGCTCGGCAACAACGTGCTCGCGCAGGTGCCTGACATCAATAGTTTTGTGGCCGGCATGAAAATTCTGCTGGGTGAGCGGGGAGTGATTACTTTGGAATTTCCGCACTTGCTGCGTCTGATGCAGGAAAATCAGTTTGATACCATTTACCACGAGCATTTTTCTTACTTTTCGCTGATTACTTCGGAGGAGATTCTCGCGGCGCATGGCTTGCGGCTTTTCGATGTGGAAGAACTCCCAACGCACGGGGGATCTCTGCGGATTTATGGCTGCCACGCCGAGGACACCTCGAAGCCGACAGGCGCGCGCGTGAATGAGCTTCGGGCGCGCGAGGAGTCGACTGGATTTAGACACATGGAATGTTACAAATATTTTGCCGAGCAAGTGAGAGGGACGAAGCGCGCGCTGCTTGCGTTTCTGATCGAAGCCAAGAGCAAGGGGAAAACCATCGCCGGTTACGGCGCTCCGGGAAAAGGCAACACTTTGCTGAATTATTGCGGCATCCGCACCGATTTTATCGACTACACGGTGGACCGCAATCCTTACAAACATGAGAGATTTTTGCCCGGCACGCACATTCCCATATTCAAGCCGGAGCGCATCAAGGAAACGAAGCCTGATTATCTTTTTATCCTGCCATGGAATTTGAAGGACGAGATCATCCAGCAGAATGCTTATATCCGCGAGTGGGGAGGGAAATTCGTGGTGCCGATTCCCACCGTCAAGGTGTACTCGTGACAATTTCTTTAAGTGGCGCGCCAAGAAGTTCTAGTCCGGAGCGGGAGGCCCAGCCGTGAAAGTTGTGCTTTTTTGTGGAGGATTGGGCCTGCGCATCCGCGACTACTCGGAGAGCATCCCCAAGCCGCTTGTGCCGATTGGGCAGCGGCCGATGTTGTGGCACGTGATGAAATATTATTCGCACTACGGCCACAAGGATTTCATTCTTTGTCTGGGGCATCAGGGCGAAGCGATCAAAAGATTTTTTCTGAATTATGAAGAGTGCATGTCCAACGATTTTGTTTTTTCCGAAGGCGGCAAGAAGGTGCTGCTTTCGAATAGCGACATCCACGATTGGAATGTCACCTTCGCCGACACGGGAGTGGATTCGAACATCGGGCAGCGATTGAAAGCGGTGCAAAAGTACGTGGGAAAAGAGGAAGTTTTCCTGGCGAATTACACCGACGGCCTTACCGACTTGCATTTGCCCACGGTGATCGAGCGCTTCGAAAAAAACAACGCGGTGGCCACTTTTTTGAGCGCGCGCCCGAATCTGAGCTTTCATATTGTTTCGTCATCGAAGGACGGGCACGTCGAAAAAATCGAAGAGATGACCCGCGCCAATCTGCGCATCAATTCCGGCTATTTCGTTTTTCGCAAAAATATTTTCGACTATATCCGCGAGGGCGAAGAGCTAGTCCGCGAGCCGTTCCAACGCCTGATTCACGAAAAGCGGCTGGTGGCTTACGAATACGACGGCTTTTTCCAGGCCATGGACACGTTCAAAGACCGCCAGATTCTCGAAGGCATGCTGGCATCCGGCCACGCGCCGTGGGAAGTTTGGAAAACTCCGCAGGGCGCGGATGTTCCTGCAGAAGCCAGCAACGGGCGCGGCGCGCCGGCAGGCGCGCGGACTTCCGCCGGCAAGCGGCATGCATAAGCTGCTCCTCGGCGGTGGCCGTGGCGGGATTCGCAGAATCCTGTGTCTGGGTGCGCATTGCGACGACATTGAGATCGGATGCGGCGGCACAATCCTTCGTCTGATCCAGGAAAATCCCAAGCTCGAGTTTCATTGGGTGGTGTTCAGTTCGACTCCGGTGCGAAAGCGCGAAGCCCGCACAGCCGCGAGCGCGTTTTTGAAGAATGCGGGCAGCTCGCGCGTGGTGATCCAAGATTTCCGCGACAGCTATTTTCCGTACGAGGGAAAAGCGATCAAGGAGTTCGTCGCTTCGATCCAGAAAAGTTTCGAGCCCGACCTGATCTTCACTCACACGCGCAACGATTTGCATCAGGACCATCGCTTAATTTGCGAGCTGACCTGGAATGCATTTCGCAATCACTTGATCCTCGAATACGAAATTCCCAAGTACGACGGCGATCTGGGCTCGCCGAATTTCTTCGTCGGGCTTGATGAAGCGCTGTGCAAAGCGAAAATTCGCCACATCTTAGCCGCGTTTCGTTCGCAGGCCGGCAAGCAATGGTTCACCGAAGATACCTTTCGGGCGCTGCTGCGAATTCGCGGGATCGAATCGAATTCGGGCGGAAAACACGCAGAAGGATTTTACTGCCGGAAGGCGCTGGTCTAGCGGCGCAGTGATCGAATGTCGAGCGAGCAACTCAATTCCGCGACGCAGCAGCCGTTAGTCAGCGTCATCACGCCTTTTTACAACACCGGCCAATACATCGCCGAGTGCATCGAGAGCGTGCTGGCGCAAACGTATTCGCACTGGGAGTACATTCTCGTGAATAACCAGAGCACGGATTCGTCGCGCAGCATCGCTGAGCGCTACGCGCGCGAAGACAGCCGTATCCGCCTGCTCGATACACCGAAATTTCTGAGTCAGGGCGAGAATTTCAACGCGGCCCTGCACTACATGTCGCCCGAGAGCCGCTATTGCCAGGTGCTGCTGGCCGATGATTGGCTTTTTCCGGAATCGCTGGAGCAAATGGTGGGGCTCGCGGAGGCCAACCCGGCGGTGGGGATCGTCAGCTCGTACCGGCTTTTTGGCGATGAAATCACCGGCGGCGGCCTGCCGTACTCGAGCACGGTTATTTCCGGCCGCAAAGCCGGCCAACTCATGCTTCGGGATAGCCTCTACCTTACCGGCTCGCCATCTTCGATTCTGCTGCGCGCCGAAATCGTCAGAAAAACGCAGCCTTTCTATCCCGAAGGCTGGCTGCATGACGATACGGAGGCATGTTTTCGAGTTCTGCAGGAATACGATCTCGGATTCGTTCACCAGGTGCTGACATTTTCGCGGAAGGACGAGGATTCGATCACTTCGAAAGCGCTGCGGTTCGGCCCCGGTCCGCTCCGAAGATATATGTTCGCGGTGCAATACGGTCCGCAATTTTTCAGCGGCGATGAGTACCGCCAATACCTGAAGCGCGAAACGGATTTCTACGGCGAGTTTCTCGCGGCGAGCGTCTTCGAATTCAGAAAGAAAGAATTCTGGAATTTTCAACGCAAAGGCTTGCGCACCATTGGGGCCGATTTTAGGAGAATCGGCCTCACAAAATACGTGCTCTATGAATTGGCCGACATCGTTTTCAACCCGAAGAAAACGATCGGCCGCATCATCCGGCTTTTTAAGAATTCGCCGTCGAAGCCCCAGGAGACTTCGACGGCGGCACCATCTGCAACGAAGGAGCAATCTACAAGTCCGTGAAAGGGTCCCCGACAATGGTTGAATCGCTGCAAGAATTGTTCGCGCGCCGCGATCTGCTGTACATGATCGCCTGGCGCGAGATCCGCATCCGCTATAAGCAATCGGTGATGGGATTCATGTGGGCGATACTGCTGCCCGCCGTGATCGTCACCGCCGGAATTATCGTGCGCTACGGCATGTCGGTGGTGTCCGGAAAGCCGATATCGGGCCAGGAAATTGCCGGCATCACGGTAAAAGGCCTGGTGTGGGCGTTCTTTGCGGGCGCCTTGCGTTTTTCATCGACCAGCCTGATTGGAAATCCGAACCTAGTCACCAAGATTTACATGCCGCGCGAAATTTTTCCGCTGGCTTCCATTCTGTCGCAGCTTCTCGACTTTGGAGTCGCTGCCGGAATCGTACTCGTCGTTTTCGTAATCACCCGGCTGGGCGCCAGTTGGCAGCTTCTTTGGGTTCCGGTTCTGTTGTTCATCACGGTGGCGCTGGCCACCGGTTGGGCTTTGATCCTTTCGGCCGCCTGCCTTTTTTTTCGCGATGTCAAGTATCTCGTCGAAGTGATCATTACTTTTGCGATTTTCATTACCCCCGTGTTTTATGATGTGGAAATGTTCAAGAAATGGGCGAATTTGCTGATGCTCAATCCGCTGGCGCCGCTCATCGAAGGCTTCGAGAGGACCATCGTCTATGGACGCGCGCCCGATCTTCCGTGGCTCGCGTATAGCACCGCCATCGCTTTCGTCAGCCTGGTCGCCGGTTTCTATCTATTCAAGCGCTGGGAACCAGCGTTCGCGGAGAGCATCTAGTGGCCGCCGACATCGTTCTGCAGGTCGCCAATGTCTCCAAGAAATTCGTGCGCGGAGAGATCCACGATTCGCTGCGCGATTTGATTCCCGCCATGGCGGCGCGGCTCACCGGGCGCGCGCGTCCCTCGACGGCCAAGAAAGATTTTTGGGCGCTTCAAAATGTGAGTTTCGAGCTCACGCGCGGCGAGGCTTTTGGAATCATCGGCTCGAATGGCGCTGGAAAAAGCACCATTCTCAAACTCATTACCGGCATCATGAAACCCACCAGCGGGCACATCACCGTGACCGGAAAACTCTCGGCGCTGATCGAGGTAGGCGCCGGCTTCCACCCCGATCTCACCGGCCGCGAGAATATCTATTTGAACGGCACCATCCTGGGAATGAAAAAGGCCGAGATCGATCGCAAATTCGACGCCATCGTTGAGTTTTCGGGCCTCGCCGATTTCATAGACACCCCGGTAAAGAGATACTCGACGGGCATGTACGCGCGGCTGGGCTTTTCGGTTGCGGCGCACGTCGATCCGGACATCTTGATCGTGGACGAAGTGCTGAGCGTTGGCGACGTAGTCTTCCAGAATCGCTGCCTCGAGAGAATGAACACCATTCTGCGCAGCGGCGCCACGGTGATTTTCGTCTCGCACAATCTCCGCGCCATTGCCGAACTTTGCCCCCGCAGCATTTTGCTCGAACACGGCAAAGTTACAGCCGCGGGCCCCAGCCAGTTGGTGATGGATACCTATCTCGAACATGCGGGAGCAGAGGGCCGCGAAAACACCGCGAAAGAAGTAGGCATCACGCGGGTGAAAGTGCGCCGCTCGAGCACCGACAGCGTTGCTTACGAGTCCGGCGAGAAAATCTGGGTGGACGTGGACGTCGATTGCAAAGGTCCGTGCGAGCCATTTTCGGTCGTACTGTTCCTAAATGACGAAAAGCAGTACGAGGCTTTCCACACTTCGACGGAATACTTGGGCTGCCAGCCGATCTCAATGAAGCCGGGCGACCGGTTCTCCTGCACGTTTGAGCTGGACCTGAATCTGGCGGGAGGCACGTTTTATCTGGGGGTTGAACTATTCCGTTTCAACAACGAAGAGGTGCTTCACGTCTTCTACCCAGCCCAAACGATCTTCGTAAACACTCTCACAGAGGTCCGCGGCGTGGTGAATCCGCATCCGAAGGTCACCGCGTTTGAATTGCTGCGGCCGGGCGAGTCTGCAAAGGAAGCCTTGAAGCGATGAGCGGCGAGAACACTGGCGTGCTGCATCTTCGAGCGGGCGACCACGTAGAAGTCCGCAGCGAAGAAGAAATCCTGGCCACACTGGACCAGCAGGGTGCGCTGGATGGGATGCCTCTGATGCCCGAAATGCTGGAGTTCTGCGGAAAGCGTTTCCAGGTGGGAAAGCGCGCGGACAAGACCTGCAACACCATCACGGTGATGGAATCCAGGCGCCTGTACGACACCGTTCATCTGGAAGGCCTGCGGTGTAACGGCGCGGCGCACGGCGGCTGCCAGGCGCAGTGCCTGATCTACTGGAAGGAAGCATGGCTCAAGCGCGTTGAGCCCGGCGGCGCAAATTCGCATCCGTCGCCACGAGAGCCGTCGGCTTCCGCATTGCCGCGAATCGACAGGGCCCGCTTGGATGAATTCACGTTGCGCGCCGATCCGCCCAATAATTCGGAAATTTTCTACCGCTGCCAGGCCACCGATATTCTGAAAGCTTCCGAGTCGATTCCCGACGGCGAGCTTAGCCAATACGTCCGCGACGTGACTTCGGGAAATGTGGGAGTCATGGCGCTGGTCAGAGCTTTTTTCCTGCGGCTCTTCCAGAAAACGATGCGCATCACCGCGTATCGCGCGCAGTGGTGGGCCTATGACTTTGTGCATTCCTTGTTCGGCGGCACTCCTTATCCCTACCGCCGCGGCACTTTGGACAAGACGCCGAAAGAAACGCTCGACCTCCAGCCGGGAGAGTTGGTGCAAGTGAAATCGTATGAAGAGATTTTGAGCACGCTCAACAAGGCCAACCGCAACCGGGGCCTATTCTTCGATGCGGAGATGGTGCCCTATTGCGGAAGCACGCGCCGTGTGCGAGCTCGCGTCGAACGCATCATCGACGAGCGTACCGGCAAAATGCTGAAACTGCCGGGAGAGTGCCTGATCCTCGAGGGCGCGATCTGCGCTGCTAAATATAGCGAGCGGCGGCTCTTCTGCCCGCGCGGCATCTTTCCTTTTTGGCGGGAGATTTGGCTGAAGCGCGTTGAGGAGACTCGCGGGTCTCAGAAATAGGCCGGCTCGACAGTCCCATTTGACATTCAGAAATGACGCCGCTTCGTTACCGCCTCTCAGGTTGCCGTACCGTCTTTTTTTGCAGGAGAAAGTAGGCGTAGTTTCGATCGTTCACTAAGGGTTGTTCAGGCTGTAGGGTCACCATCCTCGGCGCGAAGCCGCACTGCTGCGCGGCCGTCCAGAATTCTTCGATTCTATAAGTCGCGTTCCACGCGAGGTTCCTGGCGTAGGCCCACGCTCGCGACCCGGTTTTCGCATTGCCTTCGCTGTATTTGATTTGAATGATCGCTATTCCCTCCGCCGTGAGCAGTTCGTGCGCGATTCGAAGGATTCGGATTCCGTATTCCGGCGTCGGCAGTATTTCAAACACGTACATCGAGACAAAAAGATCGCACGGGTCTTTGATCTGGCCAAGCGCTGCTTCCGGATTCGCTGCGTCCACGAGAATGGGCGCGAAATTATGGAGCCCAGCCGCCGTCATCTGCCTTCCGCACTCCTCCAGGCTGGACGAAGAAATGTCGACACCATAGAACTCGTCGGCCAAATGCCCGAAGTGGACGGCATTCATGCCCCCGCCGCAGCCCCATTCAACGATGCGCTTGAGTGGATGTTTCAGATCGATGACTCGGGCGAATCCCTCGTAGAGTTCGAGGTGTTCGCGCCCAAGTGAAAGCCAGCGCCAGTCATCGAATATCCCAACTCCGCGCCAATGAGAATTCTCCTCCAGAGACCGGTCCCGTGCGGAGTTCCAGTAGGATTGCGCATCCCCAATTAGTTTTTTCTCGGATTCTTTGAATCCGATAGTCTGCAGGACTGCGATTTCAAGCGCGGCGCGGGTACCAGCCGTCTTCTTAAGGACGGCCCGGACACGCCAACTCAATCCATTCGAAATCCAGGTGAACAATTTTCGAATCGTGCTTCGGCTCAGTCGTTCGCTGCTTGACTGCGATGTTTGCATCGTGATGTTGATCGCGGCCGAGCCCAGCCGCACATCCTCGGGCATCAATTCCGAGGGCTCTTTCGCAAATTCGATTGCGGCAGACTGAACGCGATAAT
Source organism: uncultured Acidobacteriota bacterium (assembly GCA_963831955.1). Lineage (GTDB taxonomy): Bacteria > Acidobacteriota > Terriglobia > Acidiferrales > UBA7541 > Palsa-147. Next base: position 1,801,512 of record CAWHSG010000001.1, read on the forward strand.
GCTGCGGCCCGCCGCCACCGCCACATATTGCCGTCCGCCCAATTCATAAGTTATCGGAGCAGCCCAGATCTGCGCGCCAGCCGCGAAGTCCCAAAGCTCGGTGCCGCTTTCCGAATCGAGAGCGAAGAAGCGCTCGCCGTCGCCGCCAAACACTAATTTCCCCGCGGTGCTCGTGACGCCGCTCATTTCCATCATCGTTTTGCGCGGCGGACCTCCGTGCTGCCAGCGAATTCGTCCGGTGGTCACCTCGATGGCCTTCACGGCTACGATGGCGTCTTCGTTCGGCACCGGCATGCTCATGCCCCCAAGATTTTCGCCGGTTTCGTCGAGCGGCTCTTGCGCCGATGCGTAGAAGATTGCACCCTTGTCCACCGTGGGAACGAACAGCAAGCCCAAATCAGGATCGTAGCTTGGCGACCACCAATTCGTCCCGCCGGCGATCCCCGGATACACTTCGGCGCCCTGGAGGCTCGGCACGGAATCGGGGCGCACATGGGGGCGCCCGTTCGAGTCGAGCCCGTCGGTCCAAGTTTGCTTCACGTAAGGGTTGCCGAGCAGGAATTTGCCAGTGGTGCGATTCAGCAAATAATAAAAACCGTTGCGGTTGGCCCATGCCAGCAGCTTTTGCTTCGCTCCGTCCACAACCGCATCCACCAGCACCGGAATTTGCACCGAGTCCCAATCGTGCAAATCGTGCGGCGTGAACTGAAAGTACCAGCGCAGCTTTCCGGAATCCACGTCAATGGCCACGACCGAGTTGGTGTACAAATTATCGCCGCTGCGATTTTGCCCGTAGAAATTCGGCGAAGGATTGCCCACGCCCCAATAGATCGTTCGCGATTCAGGATCGAACGCTCCCGTGAGCCAAGTGGGCCCGCCGCCGCTGCGCAAAGAATCGTCCGCCCAGGTCTCGGCGCCGGGCTGCCCGGGTTCAGGCACTGTGTACGTACGCCAGCGCCGCGTGCCGGATTGGGCATCGTACGCGTCGATGAATCCGCGGGCGCCGAATTCGCCGCCAGCCACGCCGGTCAAGATCATATTGTCGATCGCAAGAGGCGCGGCGGTGATGCTGTAGCCTTTCGATGTGTCTGCCACCGCGGCATCCCACACCACTTTTCCAGTGCCGGCATCGAGCGCGATCAGATGCGCGTCCAGCGTGCCAACGAACACGCGGTCGCCCAGCAGCGCCACTCCGCGATTCACAGGGCCGCAGCAAAGCTGCAACTGCGAAGGAAGATCGTGAGTATAGGTCCACAAAACTTTGCCGGTCGCGGCATCCAGCGCGAGCACCTGATTGGGCGGCTGCGTCACGAACATCGTCGAGCCGCGCACCAGCGGCGTCGTTTCCACTTTCTCCGCCGGCGTTGAGAGCTGCCTCTGCCACTCGACGCGCAGTTGCGCGACATTGCCGCGATCGATCTGCGTCAATTCGCTATGCCGGTGCGCCGCGTACGAGCCTGAATAAGTCAGCCACTCCGCCGGATGCGCTTCGCTCTCGCGTAACTCGGCGGACGTAACCGGCGCGATCGAAACGGGCGGCGTCGCGGACGCACTCGTCCCGGCCGCCGCCGTGCCTGCCAGAATTTGTTTCAGGTAGGTAACCAGCCGCCAAGTGTCCTCGCGCGGCAAAGTTCGCCCGGCCATCGCCGTGCCTGGAAGCCCGAGAGTGATGGTGCGGAAAAGCGCCCAGTCGCTGCGGCCATTGCGGAAGACGCGATCTTGCAGCGAAGGACCGCCGGGTCCGCCCACTCCGGCTTCCCCATGGCAGGGGCTGCACTGCTGGCGAAATAGGAGCATGCCGGCTTCCAGATCAGCCGGCGATCGCCGCGGGCTTTCGATCGATTCGTAGGGATTTCGCGTGGCGGCCAGGCGCTCGAGGTCCACGCCCGTTCCGCGTCCCAACGCCCAATAGACATCGGACCAATTCAAGCCGTTGAGGCGGCCGGTGGTCCGGTCGAACAAAATAATCGCCCGCCAACGCAGCGGCCCGACGGCAAAAATTCCCGCCGCAACCAGCAGCAGAAGAAAAAGTAACGCCAGAAAGAATTTGCGAAACGCCCCGTTAGTTGCCACGGCACTCTTTCAATTTTCGTCGCTCCCCAAAACATGCTATCACTCGCGCCCGCATCTTTCACAAAAGACGCCGTCCCCAGTTCAATAACAGAACGCCACGCGCGAGCCGAGCCCGGTAGCACAGGCCGCTCCTGCCTGTGTCCGTTTAAGCAGCGCCACCCAGAACACCACCAGCGAGTTCAGTGGAAATACTTCCCGCTGCTGATATCCTTCTCCCGAGGCCACCTAGCGAGCATGGAACGAGTCCTGTTCGTCGTAAACGCGGAGGAATTCGGCGGATTGGAGGTGGTGCTTCTCGATTGGCTTTCCGGGATCGATTATTCCAAAGTTTCGGCTGCGCTCGCTTACCGTTCTGACGTTCTGAAGCAGAGATTGGCGCTCCTAAATCTGCCGGTGGAAACTATCAAGCTCGCGATTCCCGTCAAGGAATCCTCGTGGAAAACGTTCTGGAACTGGCGGCGCGTACTTTCGTCCGCGCGGCCGGGCAAAATTATTCTGCTGGAAGGCAGCGCCGGGGATTTGAGCCTGGCGATGGTTCTGGCCGCGCGCTTCTCGGCCAACGATGTATCTGTTTTCGCCGGCGGTGGCGGAGGCACGATCGCCGACGCGAATCTCCCACTCGGCCTCGGCGTATTTCGATTGAAGCAAGCCATCCGGCGAAAAATTCGCAGTAGCCTGCTGCGGCGCAACTTCGTCCCCAGCCAGGGACTCAAAGACAACGTAGTAGCCAGCCTCGGCTATCCCGCCGGGCAAACTTCCGTCCTCTATCACGGTGTGGACACCACGCGCTTTCGGCCCTCGCCCGCCGAGCGCGCGGAATTTCGCCGCGCGCAGTCAATCCCCGAAGATGCCATGGTGATCGCGAGCCACGGGCGAATCGCCGGCATCAAGCGCGTGGACCGGATTCTGAAAGCGTTCGCGACTCTCGCCGCCGAAAATCCCAATCTCTGGCTGCTGCTCACCTGCTACGGCCCTCTGAAAGACGAAGTCGAGCGCACCGTGGCGAGCAGCAGCGTCTATCGCCAGGTCAAGCTGCTGGGCTTTCAGGAAGACGCCAGCAAACTTCTAAAGGCCGCGGACATTTACGTTCTGGCCAGTGATCGCGAAGGATTTGGGATCGCTTTAGTCGAAGCGATGTCCACTGGCCTCCTCTGCGTATCCACGAATGGCCAGGGCCCCGCAGAAATCGTCGTAAACGGTGAAAGCGGAATTCTGGTAGAGCCTACTGACGCGGAAGTGCTCGCGGGATTGAGACGGGCGCTGCGATTGAGTCCGGAAGAGCGGAGCCGGCTCGCCGCTCAAGCTCGAAAAACCGCAGAGGAGCGCTTCGAAATTCACGCAGCAGTCCGCCGCGCACTTGATTCGATGGGGATTCCCGGCCGCTAGTGAAAACCTACGAGAGTCCGCCTCCCGCAATCGCCGAATGTTGAATCACCTCGGCGAACGGCTAGTTCGCGGGAATCAGAGCAATTCCCAAAGCCACGCCCGACGCGACTCCGGGATCCTGACTCGTATCATGAGTCCAGATCCATGTCTCGGCGGCCGTGGAGCCTCCGTTGTAGAAGAGTCCCCAACCGCCGTTCAGATCGCAGTGCGAGGGATTCGTTTGCGTAGAGTAATTGCAGGATAGGAATTGCGCGCCCGACGGAGAGGAGATTCCAGTAAACGTGTTATAAGCCGCTCCCACGGTCGCCAGTATCACTTCGTTCTGCCCCGAAGGTGTTGCCGTGAAGGCCGTAAGCGGGCCGCCGGAACCACTCGAGGTCTGATCATAGGTGGAAGACGCCAAGCCGCCGCTGCCAAACCCAGTGTCCAACGGATTCGCCGCTGCTCCCACAATGTCGTACATGATGAAAGAATTGCCGTTGCCGCCCGAAGAACGCGTGTGCATCGAGTAGGTCGGCTTGTACGTTCCCGCGGTGACGCCCTTGGCGTACCAGATCGCGCCCGAGGAGTTGCCGCCATCGTTTCCGAAATTGCTGATAATCGTCGAACCGGCTTGCGCGTAGCTGTTCGTCCCATCCGAGATACCGGAGGGGTAAGCGCAATCGGTATTGCTGGTTCCCGAGCAGCCGGAAGTAAACAGCACCGCGACCGCATTTCCGCTGATGGGATACTGCAGCGGGATCGAAGTGGCGGTTTCGTTCTGCGTGTCGTCGTGCTGCACGTAGGCCACGCGAATCCCGGAGGTAGGCGGAGGAGTTCCCGCCGAGGCCGACCGGAAGGCGGCCGCGGCCGAAATGTAGCTGACGCTATTCGAGACCGAGAAAGTAGGACTGAAGGAGGTAGTCGCGCTATACACTCCGTATTGCATGCAGGAAGGATAGTTGTCCGCCACCATCGTTTCCCGCTGGATCCAGCTAATGCCGCTCTGCGATTGCGGCGTGCACGACTGGATCGCCGTGGTGCTATCGACGATTCCGGACTGCACCACCAAATCGCCCGAAGCGCTCAACGCCGGCAGCGCGCCCGCCGAAACCGAAGTGCCGCTCCCCACGTTGCACTGCGCTTGATCGAGCGCCGACGAGGTCGCCACGTTATAAAACTCATACGGTGACAACTGCACGTAATGAGTGCCGCTGCCGAACGAGACGGTTACCTTGTTCACGCCCGCGGAAACGTTTTCCGCATAGTAGATCGCGGACACATGACCGTTCGAACTGTCGGTGCAAGAGATCGCCTGGCTATAAGTATTTCCCCCGATGTTGTCTCTGAAGCTTGGCGACTGTGCCGGCGATTCGTAACGCAGCACCAGCACCAGCAAATTGCCGTTCCCGGTGGGATTCGGCAACGGGCAAGTGTAGCTCGATACTGTGTCGGTCAGATTGGTGCTCACCTGATTGATGGGGCAGCCGGCGCCGTTGTTGGCATATCCCGGCGTGGCGCCGCTGCTCTGCTGATTCGATACCGTGATCGCAACCGCCGCGGATGTGGCCTTGTTGCCGGAAGTGTCGGTGGCCACCGCGGTGAGGCTGTGCGAGGCGTTCGAGAGCGTGGTGGTATCTAGTGAGAAATTGTAAGGAGAGCTGGTATCCGCCGCGCCGACGTTCGCGCCATCCACCTGGAACTGCACGTTCGCCACGGCAACATTGTCGGAAGCCGAGGCGTTAACCGTAATCGTCCCGGAAACTGTGGCGCCCGAAGTTGGGGAGGTGATCGAAACCGTTGGCGGGGTGGTATCGGGAGTAACCGTCAAAGTTGCGGCCGTGCTGGTTGCATTTCCCGCCGAGTTGGTCACCACCACAACAAATGTCGAACCGTTATCCGCGGTTGTCGTAACCGGCGTGGTGTAGCTGGAGGCTGTGCCATTGCTGACCGCCGTTCCGTTCTTCTGCCACTGGTAGGTCAGAGGCGCTGTGCCGCTCGCGGCGACTGTGAATGTCGCTGTCAGCCCGGCCGTCACGGACTGGCTTGCGGGCTGGGTGGTAATGCTCGGCGCAGTTACGGCGGGATTGACAGTGAGTGTCGCGGCGTTGCTGGTTGCGCTGCCCGTGGAGTTCGTGACGACTACAACAAACTTCGATCCGCTATTCGCGGTCGTCGTAGCCGGGGTGGTGTAGCTCGTTCCCGTCGCGCCGCTGATGGCCGCGCCGTTCAGCTGCCATTGGTAGGAAAGAGGCGCCGTGCCGCTGGCCACTACCGTGAACGTCGCCGTCTGTCCAGCCGTCACCGTGACACTCGCGGGCTGCGTGGTAATCGATGGCGCCACTGGCGCAGGATTGACCGTGAGCGTTGCGGCGCTGCTGGTCGCGCTGCCCGTGGAGTTCGTGACGACTGCGACAAACTTCGATCCGCTGTTCGCGGTCGTCGTGGCCGGAGTGGTGTAACTGGCCGCCGTCGCGCCGCTGATGGCCGCGCCGTTCAGCTGCCATTGGTAGGAAAGAGGCGCCGTGCCGCTGGCCACTACCGTGAACGTAGCCGTCTGTCCGGCCGTCACTGTCGCACTTGCAGGCTGCGTAGTAATCGATGGCGCCACCGGCGCCGGATTGACGGTAAGCGTTGCGGCGCTGCTGGTCGCGCTGCCAGTGGAGTTCGTGACGACTACAGAGAATGTCGATCCGCTATTCGAGGTCGTTGTAGCCGGCGTAGTGTAACTCGTTCCCGTCGCGCCACTGATGGCCGCGCCGTTCATCTGCCACTGATAGCTTAAAGGCGCGGTGCCGCTGGCCACTACCGCAAACGTGGCCGTCTGTCCTGCCGTCACGGTGACACTGGCCGGCTGCGTGGTAATGGATGGCGCCACCGGCGCGGGATTGACGGTAAGCGTCGCAGCCGCACTGGTCACCGAGCCCGCCGAATTGGTGACGACCACCGCGAATGTCGATCCGCTATTCGCGGTCGTGGTAGCCGGCGTGGTGTAGCTCGAGGCCGTCGCGCCGCTAATCGCCGCGCCATTCTTCTGCCACTGGTACGTGAGCGGTTGCGTGCCCGTTGCCGCCACGGAGAATGTCGCGGTCTGTCCCGCCGTGACCGTAACGCTCGCGGGCTGCGAGGTGAACGTCGGCGCCACCGCCGCCGCATTGACCGTCAGCATCGCGGCATTGCTGGTCACCGAGCCTGCCGAATTGGTGACCACCACTTGGAAGGCCGATCCGCTATTTGCGGTCGTGGTAGCCGGCGTGGTGTAACTCGCCGCCGTCGCGCCACTGATGGCCGCGCCGTTCATCTCCCACTGATAGCTCAAGGGCGCAGTGCCGCCGGCCGCCACTGCGAACGTGGCTGTCTGTCCCGCCGTCACGGTCTGGCTCACGGGCTGCGCGGTTATGCTCGGCGCAACCGGGGCTGCGGTCACAGTCAGCGTCGCGGCGCTGCTGATCGCGCTGCCTGTGGAGTTCGTGACGACTACAAGGAATGTCGATCCGCTATTCGCGGTGGTCGTAGCCGGCGTGGTGTAACTCGCCGCCGTCGCGCCACTGATGGCCGCGCCGTTCATCTGCCATTGGTACGTTAGAGGCGCCGTTCCGCTGGCCACAACTGTAAACGTGGCCGTCTGTCCCGCGGTCACCGAGCGGCTCACCGGCTGCGAGGTGATCGTGGGCGCCACCGGATCCGCATTCACCGTAAGCGTCGCGGGAGCGCTCGAAATGGAGCCTGCGGAATTCGTAACCACCACCACAAAGCTCGCGCCGTTATCCGCGCTCGTCGTTGCCGGAGTGGTGTAGCTGGCCGAGGCTGCGCCGTTGATGGCCGTGCCATTCTCCTGCCACTGGTAAGTCAGCGGCTGCGTTCCAGAAGCTGCCACCGAAAAGGTTGCTGTCTGCCCTGCCAACACCGACTGACTCGAAGGCTGCGTGACAATGCTCGGCGCCACCGGGTCCGGATTCACCGTCAGCGTCGCTGCATTGCTCGAAGTCGAGCCACCGGAATTGGTTATCACCGCCACAAAAGTCGATCCGTTGTCGGCGCTGGTAGTTGCCGGAGTGGTGTAGCTCGCCGTGGCCGCGCCGCTGATCGCCGCGCCATTCTTCTGCCATTGATAGGTCATCGGCTGCGTGCCGGAAGCTGCCACCGAGAACGTCGCCGTCTGTCCCACCATCACCGTCGTGCTGGCCGGCTGGCTGGTCACGCTCGGTGCAACCGGATCCGGAGTCACCGTCAGCGTTCCCGCCGTGCTGGTCACGCTCCCCACTGAGTTTGTGACCACTACCTGAAACAGCGAATTATTGTCGGAAGCACTGGTCGCGGGAGTCGTGTAGATGGCGGCAATCGCGCCATCTATCGCCGCGCCATTCTTCTGCCACTGGAAGGTCAACGGCGCGGCCCCGGTTGCTACCACCGAAAAGGTCGCGGTTGCCCCGGCAACAACGGATTGATTCTGCGGCTGGGCGGTAATCAGCGGCGCCACACCCGTGGAATTGGACGTAACCATTCCGGCGCAGCCGCTCACGAGAAACAGTATCGCTGCGACAACAGCGGCAAACGATACATTGGCAGCTCGGGCCCGCATCCAGAATCCCCCAGTTATAGTTGTGCGACTAAAAGTGCTATTCGGAAAAGTTTCGACTGCACTGCACTCAGGCTTCGTATGATCGAGCAGACCGCAAAGCGGCCCCAAGCATATTGCTGAAGTTTGGCGCTTCAGACTGTGAATCAACACCTGTACCCCAGGCCAGAATTCGGGCAGATGTTTACACTGTCCTTGCCTGAAGCACCTAGTTCTGCGGGGACAAAAAGACGCGCATATCCTATACGCTCTCGCGATTTTAGCAAAGAGTACTGGTACTCACAAAAATCACTAGCCCGGCCCACTTTTTCCACAGGGATGTTCTCGAGCGGAAGGTGCTCTGGAATACGGACTGCACGTTCTGGGCCGCGGGCCAGCGCTAGATTCAAAGCGATGCTCGCTTCGCCAATTCTGGCCGCGAAGGCTTCCGAATCGGTGCATCTCTGGTCAACCAGTGCGTTCTGACTGGACAATTTGTGCTCTCTCCTAAGCATTTTCAGGCTGCGCTGGCTTTACGTCGCCCTATCAGATGTAGTGCTCGCCGCGGAAGTGACACTCGAAGCCTCAAAATCTTGCCGTGACAGTGAACTGGAACGTGCGGGCGCGTGATTCTGCTCTGCAGGATTCGGGTCTCAATGGCACTGGATCTATGCCGACCCCGGGTCTGATTCCCGAAAACGGATTCTTTGACCGGCACGGGAATCGCGCCGCGGGACGGGAAGGCAGCTTTCGCGCACCCGTCGAGTTCGGCCGCGAACGGAAGCGGACTCTATCACAGCGAAGGCTTCAGGACTGCTTAGTTTTTTCGAGTTCTTCGGTGAGCGCAGGGACGATTTCGAAGAGGTCGCCGACGATGCCGTAGTCGGCGACTTCGAAGATGGGCGCGTTGGCGTCCTTGTTGATCGCCACGATGGTGCGCGAGCCCTTCATGCCCACAACGTGCTGAATCGCGCCGCTGATACCCAGCGCCAGATAAAGTTTCGGCGCGACGGTTTGCCCCGAGCTGCCGATCTGCCGTTCCATCGGCAGCCAGCCTTCGTCGCAAATCGGCCGCGAAGCCGCGAGTTCCGCCCCCAGCGCATGAGCAAGTTTTTCCGCCATCGGAATATTTTCAGGCGCCTTGATGCCGCGCCCGATCGAAACCAAAAGAGGCGCCTGCGTCAAATCGACAGCCTGCTTAGCCTCGCGGAACAGTTCCAGCGGCTTGGTGCGAATCTGCTCCGGCTTCAAATCCACGCTCACGGATTTCACCGGCGCTTTGCCGCCATCGCGCTTGCTAACTTGATCCGCGCGAAAAGCCCCAGCCTGAAACGAAGCGATCCAAGGCGCCGTGCCCTCGAAAACCACATCCGCTGCCGTGCGGCCCTGAAACATCTGCCGCACGAAAACCAACTTGCCGCCCTCATAGCGGTAAGCGATGCAATCCCCGATCATCCCCTTGCCAACAGAAGCCGCGAGCTTAGGCGCAAAATCACGCACCTGATAAGTATGCGGCAGCAAAACCAGCTCCGCCCCGCTAGCAGCCAAAACCTGCTTCAAAGCTAAGGAATACCCATCCGGCGTATAAGTCTCAAGCAAGTCGTGCTCAACAAGCAGCACTTCTTCGAGCTGAAACGCAGCCAGCTCATCTGCAAGCGAGCCAACGCCTTTGCCAATCACCAGCCCGGACAAAGTTCCACCAGTCTGCTCGGCAATCTGCTGCGCGGCAGACAAAGTCTCAAAGCTAGCCTTATTCCAGACCCCACCGCGCTGTTCGGTAATCAGTAAGATTTTCATCAGCGTTTTTTTGCGGACGACGTTACAAAACCCGCGCCTCAAATCTCAATTTCTCGACCAACTTAGCCGCAACCTCTTTAGCCGACCCAGTCAAAAATTCCGTCTTCTTAGATTTCGTAGGCACATAAATCTTCTGCACCTTCTGCGTAAAAGAATCCGGCACCCCCAAAGAAGCCCGAGGCACAGCAGCAATTTCTTTTTTCTTAGCCGCCATGATCCCCTTCAAGGTGGCATAACGCGGCTTATTAATCCCCGACTGAATCGAAAGCACAGCAGGCAAAGGCAATTCCACCCACTGAAACCACCCAGCCTCCAGTTCGCGTTTCAATTTCATCCGCGAATCGGTGACTTCAATCTGCATAATGATTGTAGCGTGCGGCAATCCCAGCAATTCCGCGAGCAACACGCCAGTCTGCCCAAATCCCTGATCCTCGCTCTGCAACCCAGTCAAAATCAGATCAAATTTTTCTTTCTCGATCGCGGCAGCCAACGATCGCGCCGAACTCAACGGATCCAATTTGTAAAATTCGTTATCCACCACATGAATCCCGCGCTCCGCTCCCTTCGCCAGCGCCTCCTTAATCGTTTGCTTCACCCTCTCCGGCCCCATCGAAATCGCCACCACTTCGCCGCCGTGCTTCTCCTTCAAACGCAAAGCCTCTTCGAGCGCGTAGGTATCCGGCTCGTTGGTCTCAAATCCAATATCCGACTCGCGAATCCAAGCCCCGCCCTCGGAAATCGCCAGTGGCGCATCCTTAGCCGGCACTTGCTTAACGCAAACTCCAATCTTCAATTCATTCTCCGCGAGCCGCTCTACTCTTCCCAGCGCTTGAACAACAACGACGCATTCGTCCCGCCAAATCCAAACGAATTCGACAGAGCATATCGTAATTCCGCCTTGCGCGCGTGATTCGGCACGTAATCCAAATCACATTCCGGATCCGGCGTTTCATAATTAATCGTAGGCGGCAAAATCTGGTCGCGAATCGCCAACACCGAGATCCCTGCCTCCAAGCCGCCCGCCCCGCCCAACAAATGCCCAGTCATGGATTTTGTCGAGCTGATCGGCACTTTCTTAGCCCGCTCGCCAAACACGCGCTTCAAAGCGGTAGTCTCAATCACGTCGCCAATCGGCGTAGAAGTTCCATGCGCGTTAACGTAATCCACTTGCTCCGCAGTAATTTTCGCATCCTTCAAAGTAGCCATCGAAACGCGATAAGCCCCGTCGCCATTCTCCGCCGGCTGCGTAATATGAAACGCATCGCCCGACATTCCATATCCCACCAGCTCGGCAATAATCCGCGCCCCGCGCCGCTGCGCATACTCAAGCGATTCCAAAATCAAAACCCCCGATCCCTCGCCCACCACAAATCCATCGCGATCCGCATCAAACGGCCGGCTAGCCCGCTCCGGCTCGTCGTTGCGCGTGGAAAGCGCCTTCATCGCCGCGAATCCACCAACGCCCATGGGAGTAATCGCCGCCTCCGCCCCGCCGGCAATCATCACTTCCGCGTCGCAGCGCTGAATAATCTTCATCGCGTCGCCAATCGCATGCGCCGAAGCCGAACAAGCCGTAGCCGTAGCAGAATTCGGCCCCTTCGCTCCGTAACGAATAGAAACAAATCCGGAAGCCAGATTCACAATCGAAGCAGGAATAAAAAATGGCGAAATCCGTCCAGGCCCGCCCTGCAAGAATTTCGAATGCTCGCGCTCGATTACATCGAATCCGCCGATCCCCGAAGAAATAAAAACTCCAGTGGCATCGGCAGTCTCCGGCGTAACTTCGAGCTCGGCCATCCTTACTGCAAAATCGGTAGCGGCAAGCGCCAGCTGAATAAACCGGCCCATCTTCTTAATTTCTTTTTTTTCAATCCAGAGGTGCGGGTCGAAATTTCTTACTTCCCCCGCAATGCGGCAGTCAAACTTCGAGGCATCAAAATGAGTAATAGGTCCAATGCCGCTCTTTCCGGCAAGGAGATTTTTCCAGACTTCATCGGTGCCGATCCCGCATCCGCAGACGAGTCCGACGCCCGTTACCACCACGCGGCGATTCAACGCGACATTTCTCCTGCTCGAGTGGGGTGGCTACTTTTTCGCCGAGGCGTGTTTCTCGATGTAGCTGACCGCATCTTTCACCGTGGTGATTTTTTCGGCGTCCTCATCCGGAATCTCAATGCCGAAGGCCTCTTCAAAGGCCATCACCAGCTCCACGGTATCCAGTGAATCCGCTCCCAAATCGTCCACGAACGATGCCGTAGGCGTAACTTCACCTTCGTCCACGCCGAGCTGCTCCACGATAATCTGCTTCACGCGTTCATCAACACTAGCCATGCTATTTATTCCTCCGCTCTCGGCAACAGCATCCGCGCCACTGAATCCGTCAAAGCCCACCCATTCTATGCGCCGCAAAGTAAAGGGTCAACCCAGTAGGGGAGGGTGCTTTGGACCCTCCCGCCATTCCGCCCCTGAGATGTCACCTGAGCCGCGGTCAACAATATCGGCGCATCCCGAGTAATCACCAACGTATGTTCAAAATGAGCCGCCAAACTCCGGTCGCGCGTCTTCACCGTCCAACCATCTCGCGCCGTAAATTCATCGCCCGAACCAACAGCGATCAAAGGCTCAATCGTAATAACAAGCCCCTCGGTCAATCGCTGATCCATCTCCGCGTCAAAAAAATTAGGCACGGTAGGCGGCTCATGAATCGTCCGCCCAATCCCATGCCCGCAAAGTTCCCGCACCACGGAAAATCCACTCCGCCGCACCTCGTCTTCAACTGCCCGCCCAATCTCGTTCACCCTCCGCCCAGCCCGAGCCACCCCAATCGCCTTCCGAAAAGCCCGCTCCGCACAACGCACTAACCGCCGCGCATCATCCGAAACCGGCGGCACGGCCACAGTAATCGCCGCGTCCGCCATAAATCCATCTTTCTCGATGGTCAGATCCAATTTCACCAAATCGCCCTCGCGAATCACCCGCGCTCCAGGCACCCCATGCACAATCTCATCATTCAAGCTGATACAAATCGCCCCAGGGAATCCATAAACGAGCGCAGGCGCCGACCGCGCCCCCTCGCGCTGCAAAATCCCAGCTGCCGCGACATCAATCTCGCCGGTAGTAACTCCAGGCCGCACAACCTGCGTCAATTCGCGCAACGCCCGCCCAACAATCCGCCCAGCCGCCCGCAACCCGCGCATTTCCTCTTCAGAGGTAATCGACACGATGCACCCAAAGTAGCGCCGTCTATAACCGCGTCGGCGTTGTCAAGAGACACTTCGCCTTTTGATCCACGAGGGCGGTGTGCGCCTCTTCTCGGCCCGGAGTTTTCTGCTTGGCTTGCCACCGTTCTCTTCGACCACGGCCCAGTCCCTAAGTCCACGGGTGGGAATCGCCTTCCCACTAGCCATCTATTCGGTGTTGACCACCATGACTTTTATTTCAATCTCCCTTCTGCGAAGGGAGGCCCGGCGCCCACTCAGCGTCCCGATGCGCTACCACTCATCACGGCGCTACCCGAGCTACCCGGCACGGGAACGGCTGCGCTCTTCCCAGGTGCGTAATCACTCTGGTTGCGCAGCATCCAGTACAACCTCACGGCCAGCTTGCGGGCCACCGCCACCTTGGCGATCTGACTGCCGCGGCGATACTTCACCCGCTGATACATCCGATGGAGATCCGCATCGCGTCGCGCGGCTGTCTGCCCGGCTTCCACCAGCAGCCAACGCAGCAGCGAGCTGCCCTGTTTGCTGATGGCTCCCGTGCGCCGGTGACCTCCCGAGGAGTTCTCGCTGGGATTCAGCCCCAGATAACTGGCCACCTTTTTGCCGCGCGCGAAGCGGCTCGCCGGACCCATGGTTAGCACGAAGGCCAGCGAGGTCAGCGGTCCCACGCCCGGATGCGTCATCAGACGCACCGCAGACGCGTTCCCGTGCGCTTCTCGCCAGACCGCGTCGTTCAGCTCTTCGATCGGTTGATTCAACCGGTCGTAGAGTTCCAGCAGCTCCCGCCGCCGCCGGCTGGCCCAGCGATCCAGTGGCAAGCTCTCCAGTTCCTGCCGTCCGCGGGCGGTCCACAGTTTTTTCTTGCGGCACAAGCCCTGGCCCATGGCCACCGCGTGCAGCTGATTCTGAATGCGCGTGCGCCACTGTACCAACCGCACGCGATGGATGAGCAGTTGCCGCAGGTCGCGCTCGCTCAACGACGGCATCCAGATGCGCGGAAAGTTATTCTGTTCCATCAACCGAAGAATATGCCGCGCATCCCGCTGGTCGTACTTTTGCTTGCGCACCGCCCGGGCGCGAATCCCGGCGGCATCGCCGACCCACAATTCGTGCCGCAGTTCCTGCAGCAGCCGCTCGAACCACTGCGTGTAGCCGGTGGCTTCGATGCCCACGCGAACCGGCTTCGGCAAGCTCGCATAAAATGTGCGCGCCTCGCCGTTCTCGTGTTCCAAACGCCGCTCCACCACTTCTCCCGTCTCCGTCTCCAGCATGGCAATCTGCTGGTAGCGGGAATGAAAATCGCATCCTATAATTCGCATCACTCGGCTCCTTTCCTCCGAGCCTTGGTCTTAGAGAACAACCAAGTTTACTCGCTCGAAGGGAGCCGACGCCGTTATCCCATCAGCGTCCCTGCCGGCATCTTACGACCGACACTCGAGCCAAATCTAAAAATCCCAGGCGGCGCAACGTCGAACAAAACATCTCGGTCCGGCAGTTCGAGTCCGCACACGATCAACGACCTAAGCAATTCCGCCGCTCGCAAGATGCCGGCAGAGACGCCGGCGCTACTTACCCCATATACATCCCGCCATTCACATCCAACACATGCCCAGTGATATACCCAGCCTCATCACTAGCCAAAAAAACTATGGCCGCCGCACAATCCGCATCCGTCCCCATCCGCCCCAAAGGAATCCGCGCCATCATTCCATCTTTCACGTTCTGCGGCAGCCCCTCAGTCATCCCAGTAGCAATGAATCCCGGTGCCACAGCATTCACAGTAATCCCCCGCGAAGCAATCTCAATTGCCAACGCCCGAGTCAATCCAATCAACCCAGCCTTAGCCGCCACATAATTCGCCTGCCCGGCATTCCCAGTCTCCGCCACCACCGAAGTCACATTAATAATCCGCCCAGCCCTCTGCTTCAACATCGTCCCCATAGCCTGCTGCGAACAAAGATGCGCCCCAGTCAAATTCGTGCGAATCACCGCATCCCAATCGTCAATCTTCATCCGCAAAGCCAAACCATCGCGCGTGATCCCAGCATTGTTCACCAAAATATCGAGCTGCCCCAATTTAGCCAGCACCGACTGAAATCCTGCCTTCACCGAAGCCGCATCAGCCACATCCATAGTCACGGCAAGCGCCTCGCCGCCAGCCGCCGAAATTTCGCCCACAAGCGAAGCAAGTTTCTCCGCATTCCGCGCCGCCACAGCAACTTTCGCCCCAGCCGCAGCCAGCGCAAGCGAAGTAGCGCGCCCGATCCCTTGGGACGCACCTGTAACAATCGCTACTTTTTCTTTGAGAGAAAACATCCGCTAAGCCTCGGCCGTCTCGGCCCGCGACTGCTGAATCTTATCCAGCGCCGCCTGCAAACTAGCCGAATCCTCGACGCCCACCACGCGCACCGCCCTGTCAATCTGCCGCATCAACCCACCCAAAACTTTCCCGGGCCCAACTTCCACAAACATGTGCACGCCGCTATCAATCATCTCGTGCACAGAATCCAGCCAGCGCACCGGCAAACAGACCTGCCGGATCAAAGCCTCGCGGGCCTCGTCGCCATCGGTCGTGGCATCAGCATCCACATTCGTATAAAGAGGGAAGCGCAGCGTGTGAAATTTCGTCGCGCGCAGATCCTCCTCCAGCCGCTTCTGCGCGGGCGCCATCAAAGCACAATGAAACGGCGCCGACACCGGCAAAATCACCGCCCGCTTCGCACCTTCCTGCGAAGCAATCTCCACAGCCCGCCGCACCGCCGCCGCTGAACCCGAGATCACAGTCTGCTCAGGCGAATTCATATTCGCCGCAGAAACAACATCACCTTGCGCCGCCTTCTTAGTAATTTCAGCGACCTCAAGCGGCGCCATCCCCAAAATCGCGGCCATAGCGCCTTCGCCCGCGGGCACAGCCTCCTGCATATAACGCCCGCGCTTACGCACCAATTTCACTGCATCCGCAAATTCAATCCCGCCAGCCGCCACAAGCGCCGAATATTCACCAAGGCTATGTCCAGCCACACAATCCGGCACGATACCCTTCGACTCCAACACCCGAAAAGCCGCGACCGAGACAGTCAAAATCGCCGGCTGCGTATTCTCCGTCAATTTCAAATCGTCGTCGCTACCCTCTAAACAAATTTTCGAAATGGATGTCCCCAGCGCAGCATCTGCCTCCTCAAAAACAGCCCTCGCCTCCGCAAATTTCTCCGCCAGATCGCGTCCCATCCCGCAATACTGCGAAGCCTGCCCAGGAAACAAAAATGCCAAATTAGCCATAAACTATTTTTCCGTTTTCGCTTGGAATTTACGCGGAGAGCACGCCGGGACGAGCGGCGCCGACCGTGTCTGTCCTAACCCTTCGCCGCTGCTGCCACAGCCGACAATTCCCGATCAATCGTCTCATTCGCCTTCGATCTGCAAAGCCCCGCGGCCACCCGAATCGCATTCTTAATCGCATTTCCATTCGAACGCCCATGCCCAATGACCGCAGTACCTCTCACTCCAAGCAAGGGCGCCCCACCATACTCCGCATAATCCGTCTTCTTCCGGAAATCATCAAACGCACTCTTAGCCAGCACATACCCAAGCTGCGAACTCAACCGGCTCTTAATCGCCTTCTTTAACATCCCGCCCACGTGCTCCACCAACCCCTCACTAATCTTCAAAGCAATATTCCCGATGAACCCATCGCAAACAATCACGTCCACAACGCCAGCATAGACATCCCGCCCCTCAACATTCCCAATAAAATTCAAAGAAGTCTGCTTGATAAGGTTTGAAGCCTCCCGCGTCAATTCGTTGCCCTTCATCTCCTCTTCGCCAATCGAAAGCAATCCCACTCGCGGCCGTTTCGTCCCGAAAATCGTCCGGTAATAAATTTCGCCCATCACCGCAAACTGCTCAATCTGCTCCGGCTTAGAATCCACATTCGCGCCCACGTCGAGCAGCACCACCGGCGTGCCCTTCGCGGTAGGCATAGCCGCAGCCAGCGCGGGACGATCGACCGAAGGCAAAGTCCCCAAAATAAATCGCGCGATAGTCATCACCGCGCCCGTATTCCCAGCACTAACCATCCCATCGGCCTGGCCGCTGCGAACAAGCTTCGCCGCCACATGCACCGAACTATCTTTTTTCCTGCGAAAAGCCTGGGAGGGCGAATCCTTCATGGTCACAACTTCAGTAGCGTTCACCACTTCGATCGGCAGGCTCTTGACCTTGTGCCGCGCAAGCTCCTGCCGCACCGTCGCTTCGATCCCGACGAGCAGCACGCGCACGTCCAGTTCCCGCGCCGCAAGTATCGCACCTTCTACTTCCGCGCGCGGAGCGCTATCTCCCCCCATAGCATCAAGGGCAATGGTGGTCATCTGGGCACCGATTCGGAAGGCGTGGAGAAGTTAGGCCGTTTCAGGTGGTCGTGTCAATCACTTCGCGGCCCTTGTAGTAGCCGCACTTGAGACAAGCCTGATGAGGCAGCTTCCGCTCATGGCAATTCGGACATTCCGACAGCGAAGGGGAAACAAGAAAATCGTGCGCCCGCCTCTTATTCTTACGAGCTTTAGAATGGCGTCGCTTAGGATTCGGCATCGCAAACTCCTATAGATTGGAAGGGGATCATCCCGCTTCAAATTGAGGCTAACAGTTTAACTGTCTATTGCTTTTTAGACCAGTCCTGCTTGAGGCGCGCCAATGGAGCCATCCGCGTGTCAGTAGGATGCTTCTCACACCGGCATTCTTCGTTATTGAGGTTCACTCCACAATGAGGACAAAGCCCGCGGCAATCACTCCGGCAAATCACTTTCATCGGCAACGCCAGATTCACCTGCTCGGCAAGAATATCGGCAAGGAACATCCCATCGCCTTCAAAAAACCCGATGTCAGTCTCATCCAAATTCAACTGCGCCTCGTCCTCTTCCGCGATGGTAGTCATCGAGCGGTAGAAGAGGTCAAAGTCCCTGCTGATTTCCTCTGTAACAGTATCCAGGCAGCGCGCACAAACCAACTCGAGCTTCGTATGCAAATTCCCGGTGATGCGAATCTGCCCGTCAAGCAATTCCGCTGTAGCCCGCACTTCGAGGGGTTCTACCTGCCGGAAATCCGCGGAATGAAGATCGATGGTTCCCGGAGCATAAGTCTTCCGTATCCGGGCCTTGTGCAGCGCGAGTTCGTGAACATCAAGAAACATGATTTAATCCGCAAAACTTGCTGCGAAATTTCATTATAAAGCCCGCGCGAAAGCTGTCAAGAAACGCGCGGCATGCAGCATCGCACGTGACACCAATTAAGTAACGGACAAAATACGTCGCGCCGTCATAGTCCTGGTACTCACCGTCTCAATCGGAGAATAAATCCTTATTTTGCTTCATTCACGTGGCTGCTTTCCCGGCACCAGCCGGCCGCAAAAGCTCCCCATGTAATCGCAATAGATATTGATCCGTCATCCCGGCAATATAATCGCAAACCACCCGGTAAAGCGGCTCGACTTTAGCCTGCTCGCCATACGATTCCGGCATCTTCTCTGGATGCTCGAGGTAGAACTGAAAAAGCTCATCCAGCGCCAAAACCGATTTCTCGCGATCCTCATCAATCGCCTTCAAAGAATAAAGCCGCGTAAAAAGAAATTTCTTCAATTCCGCGTTCTGCGCCCCGGCGGTCTTAGAAAATCCAGCCAAGCGCATAGGGTGCCGCCGGACATCCTCCACCGAGTCAGCCCCAGCAGCCCCCACCCGCCGTCGCGTATTCTCAATCAAGTCGGTGGCGAGATAATCCAGCACCTGCTTCAAGGCCTCATTGAAGATCAGTTTGGGCCGGCCCCCAGGATGACCCCGCTCAATCTCCGCATACCGATCCCCGACCAATGGCACCTGTTCCCGCAACTCCGCCACATCCACAAGTTGCGCCTCAAATCCATCGTCCAGATCCGCCGTGTTGTAAGCAATCTCGTCCACAAAATCGATCAATTGCGCCTCAAGCGTAGGCCGCCGCTCCAGCAAATACTCCGCAAGCTCCGGAAATTCCGCCGCCGTATAATCCCTCGAGTGCTTGATGATTCCCTCGCGCACCTCGTAAGTTAAATTGAGCCCGGGAAAATCCAAATAGCGCTGCTCAAACTTCTCCACAATCCGCAAAGCATGCAAATTGTGATCGAAGCGTTCCCCATGCTCGCGCATCCGCTCGTCCAGTTTCTTCTCGCCAGCATGCCCGAAAGGCGGATGCCCAATGTCGTGCACAAGCGCCAAAGCCTCAGCCAAATCCTCGTTCACTCCCAGCGCATGCGCCACCGTCCGCGCAATCTGCGCCACTTCCAAAGTGTGAGTCAAACGATTCCGAAAATGATCGGAGAAGCGAGTAGTAAAAACCTGCGTCTTAGACTCAAGCCGCCGAAAAGCCCGCGAATGCACAACGCGATCGCGGTCCCGCGCATACTCATTGCGATAAGGATGCGCAGCCTCAGGAAACCGCCGTCCCCGAGTATGCCGAACATCCATGGCAAAGGAAGCCGTAACCATGCGCGCCATTCTATAGGAAAGTAGCGCCGGCGTCCCCGTCGGCATCTTACGAGCGCAAAACTAAACCAGAGCCGCAAAAATAGGACGGCGCAAAAAAGCCGAATACATCGCTGGTTTTGAATTGTGTAATCCGCACGCGAGAACAGAATGTGGCGAAATTGTGCTCGTAAGATGCCGGCAGGGACGCCGGCGCTACTTAAGACTTCGGCGCGATCAATTCCAACTCCTGTCCAGCCTGCTGCGCCAAATTGCTATCCGGAAATTCCGTCTTGATCTCGGTATAAAGCTTCGCCGCCTCAGCAAAATTCTTCACCTGCCGGTAATGATCCGCAAAAGCCATCAAGGCCACCGGCTTCGAAACAAACACCGAAGGATGCGCCACTAAATCCTGATAAATTTTCTCAGCGTCAGCAGTCTTCCCGGCCCGGTCATTCAACTGCGCCAATTCGAGCCGCGCCAAAGAAGCAAAATCCGCCTCGCCGCTGCCAATCACCTGATCCAGCCACTTCGCCGCCTCGGCATCGCGATTCAAATGCTCGAGACAAAGTGCCGCATAATAAGCCGAAATCTGCCCAGGACGAGTCCGCGGATACGTCTTGGCCACCGCCTCAAATTTCTTCTCCGCGTCGTCATACTTATTCTTCTCGTCCGAATAAGTAATGTCCGTCGGATCCCCAGCCGGCTCGCCCGCGGTACGAATCCGCGCCTTAAAAATCTTCATCGCATCGTCGTACGCCGCCGCAGACTTCACCGTCTGCCGCTCGGCATAAAATCGCCAGCCAAAAACCGCCAGCAAAATCACGGCAATCCCGCCGACCAAGTACAGCGTCAGTTGCTGGTGCGAAAGCAGCGCCTGCGCGCCCGACGCCAACGTGTCGCGAAATTCGTCGGTCTTCAGTTCTTTCCGGGAGATATGTTCGGGCAAATCGTCGCTCCTCGCCGCTTCCCAAGCGCCTAATTCAATTTTTCATCGTATCACAATCATTCGCAGCAAGCGCCCCGCACGGCGCAAAAATGGCTCTGTCCGCAACATCGAACAGAGCCATTTTCGAAATCGCGACAGCTAGACCTTGTTCACGTTTTCAGCTTGAAAGCCCTTCGGTCCCTGGCGAACCTCGAACTCCACAAGCTGCCCTTCATTCAACGCCTTGTAGCCATCCATTTGAATGGCCGAGAAGTGAACGAAGACGTCTTCACCCGACTGGCGTTGGATGAAGCCGAAACCCTTCGACGCATTGAACCACTTCACCACTCCTTGTTCTCTTGCCAACGCATTGCTCCTCTTTCGGTGATGTTCGCTCGCTCGGCTTGCATCGCCAGTCGGCAGCTCTCCTGCCCGCCGAGGCGGGCTGCCCACCCACAAGCTCACAAGCCGAAAAAGCGGCCAGATTCTTTCACAAACCAGTTTGAGTGTCCACTCCAAGTAGCGCCGGCGTCTCTACCGGCATCCGACGAGCAAACCGCAACCCACATCCGCAATCAAGCCCGGAAGAAAAATGAAAATCGAAGAGGCTGTTGAATTTTATTATCGCGTGCGTAATCGCGAGCGGAAAAAGATCTGCGGTCGCCGTTGCGGTCGCCTTCGTCTTACGGCTTGAAACTATGTATCGCCGTCCATTCCTCCGTCTGCACATCGAAAACAGTGTACAGCCGCGTAATCTGCAGCAAATCCACCACGCGTTTCGTCAAATTCAGCAATTTCAATTCGCCGCCGCTATTGCGCACGGTGGTAAACGCGCTCACCAACTCCCCAATCCCCGCGCTGTCGATATAATCCACATCGCCCAGATTCAGCAGAATCTTCTTCTGCCCATTGGCGGAAAGTTCCTTGATCATATTGCGCACCATCGCGCTCGCTTCGCCCAAGGTAATTTTTCCGCTAAAATCCACAATCGACTACGCCGCCACTTTCGCGGCAAGTCCCATGTAAAGTCACCGATTACGACTCCTTATCCTTCGCGCCCTTCAAATTTCCATTCCGCCCGAACCAACGGCAGCCGCTTGGCCATCACCAATTCCGCCCCGCCCGTCGGCGGATTATTCACCACAAATTCATCCATAAACGCGCGCATCAAAAAAATCCCCCGCCCCGAAGTCCGCAGCAAATTCTCCTCCGATAGCGGGATCCGGCACTTCCTCCACTTCGAAGCCCGGCCCCTGGTCCAGCACGCGCACGATCATTTTCTCAGCGTTCAGCTCCACGGTGAAGAGAATTTTCTTGGCGCGGTCCTCGCGGTTACCGTAGTGGTACGCATTGATCACCGCCTCGCGCACCGACATGCCAATCTTATGCGAGTCTTCCTCGCTAAATCCCGCAGCCTCGCAAATGCGCATGACAATGCTTTCGGCAAGATCGACGCTCTCGATCATGCTCTCCAGCGTCACTTCAATCCGATGGGTCGGGGGCGCCATTCCAGGGCCGATTTATGCCTTTGTGAGCCGCAGTACAGGTAGCACAGCGTCTCAACGCGAAGTCAATGAAATGCGCGGCCTGCCTGGCCGTTGGTTCTGCCGTTGTAGGGGCGGGTCTTGCCTTTAAGCCCCGCCCGGTTTGCGGCCCCGCCGTTGTATTTGCCGTCGCATTTGCCGTTGACTTTCTATCGTCGCTCCTTTTGTTTCGATTTTCATTCGCTTCGCAACTTTTCTAATCGCTACATGGTGAGATTAAAATTCGGCCGTAACTTGAAGAAAACACAGGATCGGGTCTAAATTTAATCGCTACATAATTTGGGGGTGCGCAGAATTGATTTTTCCTCCGTTTTCGGTAGTTTTGCGTTGATGTAGCTCATCTCTTTAGAGGTGAGGCCTTTGGCCCGTCGGTTTTGTTTACGGCAAAAGGCCTCGGGTCTGACCCGCTGCATTTCCTGGTTCGGATTTTCATTCGCTCCTCAACTTTTTTAATCGCTACATGGTGAGATTAAAATTCCCCGTAACTTAAAGAAAAAACAGGATCGGGGCTCATTTTAATCGCTACACTTTTGGGGGTGCGCAGAATTGATTTTTTCTCCGTTTTCGGTAGTTCTTCGTCGATGTAGCTCATCTCTTTAGAGGTGAGGCCTTTGGCCCGTCGGTTTTGTTTACGGCGAAAGGCCTCGGGTCTGAAGACCCAAGCTACATTTTGGCTCGACCTCCTCCATTATTGCGAGTTTCATTGGCTTGATCATTTCCCGATTAGCATCCTTTGGATCTCGGCGTTTAGCAGTATTTGGGCTGGTTGTGAAAAGGGTGGTTTATTTTCCCGATTAGATTCCCGATTAGGGTGCGGTGGAGTCTGGGTTTGTTCTGCGGGAGAGGCTTCATTTTCCCGATTAGAGTTTGGCTGGTCGTGTTCTTGCCGGGCTGAGTCGGTTGCTTCGCAATCGCAGAGACGATTGACAGCCCGGACCCGGAGGCCGGTGGCGTGGGCATGGCGGTAGAGGGAGGAGAGGCTGGGGAGGTTGTAGTCTTTGACGATTTGGACAATGTTTCGCTGGGCTGAATCTCAGCCCAGACCCGAGCCGTGGGACCGGTGGAGGAAGGCTTCGTCGATGGCTTGGCGATCGGGGTGGGTGCAGATGGCGCATTTGCGGGAGTGGCGTTCTATGGATGGCGGCGGGTCGGGCGGTGTTTTCATTTTGGGGTCCTTTGGCGCCCTTCGGCTTTGCTCAGGGCAAGCGGGGCCTGGTTTAGAGTGCGGAGCTTATGCGGTTGGTGGTGCGGGGGTTACGTTTTGGGTCGCGCTCGGTTCCTTTTTGGGAAGCTTGTGGCTTCCCGGTGACAAATTTTGTCGCTGCACTCGAAACTCCGTAGTATTCTATCGTGGATTAGCATGTAAGTCAACGCTGATCGACAGCGAGGGCAATCTGGGAAAAACTCACCGTATGGGAGGAGCTTGCTAATGCTGATATGCGACCACGAAGATTTAATTCGAGTAGTAGACGATCGATTTGGGATTAGCGATAGCGCTCGCGCCGTACGTCCGTGATGCCCGGCTGATCAGTCGGGCGACCCTTGCGATACTTGGAAAGCGCAAATCGACAAAGCGTTCGGGGGAAGGCCTGTAGTGTAACTTCAGAAGACCCTTCTTAGGCAGGCCGTGCGGGATGGGGAGATGTTTGATTCCAGCCTTCTTGAAAAGCTTTGCTCTCACGCGGAGGGCACGGTACACCGAGTTCAGTAACCAGCCGTCAAGCTCCTTGAGGAGCGACTCGTCGTTTACGATCGGATAAAAGCTCATTAGCCCGTGATAGCGAAGGAGCGGGGTTTGACGCGCCATGTACTTGCTTAACTGCGATTCGCTCAGTTCGCCGTACAGGTAGCGTCTAAGTTGCGCCAGCATGACCAGGTAGTCGCGGTCCACGCCGCTGGCCACGCGGGCTAGCGGGGTGTTTCCCCTCTTGGGCTCCTGGAGCAGATTTGAGTAGATCAGATAGGACATCCACGCCTTCGCACGCTCCAGATTGCTTGGCCGCATAGTGATAATCTTTGAACCTATCTGGTATCCGACGAAGGAGACGGTCGATTTCGATTTGAACTCTGCCGGAAGGCCCTCAGGACACAGGATGCTGATTCCCTCCGATTTCACGAAATTTAGCTGCACCCCCATTTCGAAGGCGGTCTCTTCGAGGGCGTTCACTGCCCGGCAAACAATGTCATAACTCTCGCCCCATATCAAAGTGTCGTCGGCGTATCGGGCAAATCCAACGCCGAGGCTCTCTAGTTTTCGGTCTAAGGGGTAGGCCGCGATATTTGCTAGGAAGAGTGAAATCGACGTGCCTTGAGGAATTCCCTTCTCTCTCTCAAGCAACGATTCACGTGAATATATGCTTGTTTCAAGGGAAGGGGCTCTTAGAAATGCGTCAATCACCTTTATCTCGCGCTCAGTCAGATAGAAGCGTTGATCACTCAGGACTCTCCGAATGTGGTCGTGGGCTATTGAGTCGAAGAACTTGGAAAAATCGAACTCCGCGACGAATATCCGGCTTTTTGCTTGGAAATCAGAGTACACGTGAAGCACTGCGTCGTGGACTGTTAAGTCGCGGCGATAGGCATAAGCGTGAGCGCTTAGATGCCTTGCGTTTTTTTCAATCAAGCGGCCGAAGGTCAAGTTAGACACGGCGTTATCTGCGACCTGAAATACAGAAACGTCGCGCTGGCCGCCGCCAGCTTTTGGAACCCTGTACTTTACAGCCGGTCTCGGCCGGTATTGGCCAGCGTCCAGAGCCTTTTCGATTGCGTAAGCAATTCCAGCCGCTCTCGACCTTACGTGGTAGGGGTTGAATCCAGGATCCGCGGACCAATAGCCAGGCATATGCATTACTTTTGTGATGTCATGGCCCGAGCGGCGCTCTTTTCGGCGGATGTTCGCTGCGAGGTCGGACAAATACTTCTGATGCCTGCGAACGAGCTTCGTAGATTCTTGGCGGATAGCAGACAGAATGACGGTACTTTTCAAGTTGGCTGAGTCGCCGCCCCGGGCAGAAAAGTAGATTCTCCTGCGTGCATCGGGTGACCCCTCTGCATCCAGACCCAGGGTCGAAATTCGACCCTGGGGAAAGCCCGAGGCGGCTCGACCTCCAAGAGATCTAGAAGGGATGCTATCACGTGGTCGTTACGTTTAGGTAATCGGTTTTCTCGGTATCCTTCAGGAATGCATCCGAGAGGTCGCGCAGACATTTCGCATACGCTGCCGCTGACTAGTACGCCTTCAACAAGTCACGTCCCAGCGAGTTTAGCTCTTTGCGCACTCTCGGATACGCAAGTGCGAGGACTCGCTGATTTCCATATTTTGACTTGAAGAAATTGTTTGGTGTGTATCGCTCTGGGTCCTTCTTCCGCGCTATGCGCCATGCGCGCCAGACTTCCTTGGTTAAATTTCGGACGATTTTTCTTGTTCGTCTCTTTCTTGCAACCTGATCGAACGCCCGGCGCAACCGCGAGGCGTCATGGCTGAGATTCGTTGTACCAGCTGGGACCGTTCCCCGATCTAAGATCCATAGTGAATTCCAAAAAGCGTGGTGTCGGCGCCTGTAGTCTTTGGCGTCGGCGTAGCCTAGATTGTTCAGCAGCTCAAACAGACGATAAGCCATGTACATCTTTCCGAGGAGGTGGGGAATTTTGGAGCGCGACGGAAAGACTTTTTCGTATTCTGTATCACCGAAGATCGCTTCGGTCCCTTTCTTGGTGGTGAGCACGCCCTCGCCATCTTCCTGCGATACAGCCATCAGAATCTGTCCTAGAAGCGGCAGTGAAAGCCTCTTGAAGCCTCTAAATCTTGGGTCTGTCCGATATTCACTCCATTCGCCGCGTTTCCGTTCGTAGAATATGCCCAAGTCCCTTAATTTTATTTGAAGCAGGACCTGTTCGGGCTCATTGGAACGAAAATCGTACTTGTGAACGCGATTTTGCGTATTCACCCCGCGGATTATTCTTTGTAGCCATTCGTCATCTTCTGGCGATTGATCAGAATCGATGCCTCGAACAATCACACGTGTACCTACGAGTGCAGGAGAATTCTCTATGCGTGAACGATTGATCGCGTAGAGCGTTTGGGCGCCGTTTATCACGCTTGGGTTTGTGAGGGTCGCCTTCCTATTTCTCTCAGCGAAATCGTCGCAAACGATCGTTATGCCATTATGCAAATACCAGAAGTCATGGGGCGTTTTCTCGTAGGTTTTTTTGATTCCGGCTCCAACAGCGCCTGGCAAGTGGTAACGAATGTTTCTGGCCACGAGGCGACCTACGTCGTTGTGGTCGATATACCTCTTAAAGTCAGACACTCGTGCGTTAAACAGGTACGACGTCACGCCCCGCTTAGGATCGCTATAGGAAAGCTTATCGTGTACGGCTAAGTTCAATTCTCGCGCCTTTGGTGTCAGCACCCTTCGAAATTGCCCGTATAGTCGTAGAATGTCGGGCTCATACACGAAATTCTCGCTTGGGATAAGATCGAATTCGTATCCAGCGATGCGTTTCGATGTCGTAATAAGGCGAAACGCTTTTTTTTCGCCTAACCAGTTCCCATCGAGCAGCCTGAAGGCCTTCAGATACACTCTTCTTACGTCCGGAGCGACGCCCTCGAGAAATTCATCGAATACCTCGTCTTGGCGGTAGAATGCATTAACGACTCTTCGAAAATCGGTATACGCGGACTTTTGTATCTTTGGCCCTCCAACCTTCTCGGAAAACTTAGATTGTAGGATGATGACCGGGGGCTTATCGTCAGCCTTTCGCCAAACGACAGCGTCGATTCCTCCGTCGTTTGGGCCATCCGTGAATTCCCATTTCAGTTGTCCGAACTCGGCTTCTACATACCAATCGATAAACGCTTGGTGGAGATGCCCTTTGAAGTTTTTTTCTGCGCGCTCTTTCAAGCTGTCGAGAAACTCCGGCACTAAGAGATCGGGTCGTATCTCTTCCATTCCGCCTCCTCCATGAAATCTGGCAGTATGCCCTTATATCGTAACCAAAGGAAATCGGTCTGTGGGAATTGGTAATCGAGATTCTTGACCTGTGTCACCTACTCGTAAACTATCGCATTCTTAATATCCATCGTACTCGTAAAAATATCGGACCGAGTCCCGCAACTTTCGTGTGGTGGGAGGTGCCGGGGTTCGGCCGCCCGCGGGGAGGGCTTCCTCCACACTGCTGGCGGACGGGATTCGGCCCTCCCCTACAGGAAGAGGTACATCAACTGATAGGGCGACCGCCACGTCCGCGACAACGGCCACATCAGCGTCAACGGCAACGTCAAAGGTGGCCCGGCATTAGGAACGGCGACGTCGGAGCCTGCTGGGCCCAAAACCGGGTATACAATTCGCCAGCTTTAGAAGGGGGCTTTATGGGGCGACGAATTTTTGTGCCGTTGATCGCGATTTTGGTTTTGGGTGGGTGCAGGCATCACCGTTCGTTTGGCGAGACGGAGGAGATGTCTGCTTCGCGGGCTGCGGCGGTTACTGCTGATGTGCGCGGGTTCATGCAGGGCGTGGCGCAGGACATTACGCGCGACGGGCCTACGGCTTGGCGGCGGGAATTTGCGGATACGCCTGCATTCTTTATGGCGGACGAGGGGCACTTGATATTTGCGGATGGCGCGGCGGCTACGGCTGGGATTGCGCAGCTTCCGAAAATGATCGCGCAAATCGAGCTGCGTTGGGGCGATGATTTGCGGGTGGATCCTTTGACGCGGGATTTGGCGGTGGTGGGCAGCAGTTATCATGAATCGCGCGTTGATCCGGGTGGGAAGCGGACGGAGGAGAATGGGTACTTTACTGGGGTGGTGCAGTACCGGTCGGGGCGGTTGGAATTTCGGGATGCGCATTGGTCGGTGGCGGCGGGGACACCATAGATCGAATGGCAGTTTGAGTCCGGTGGTGAGTGGGGTTTATGGCGAGATGATTCGTCGTAAGAGTCGGCAGGGACGCCAGCGGTACGAACGGCGGGGCGACACCGTGGATCGAATGGCGATTTGAGTCCGGTGGTGAGTGCGGATTGAGGCGTGATTTGCGGTCGTCGGAGCCGGCGGGACGCCAGCGCTACGAAAGGCGGCGGCGTCATGATTGGCCGGCGCTTTCGCGCGCCGTTAGCGGGCGTTCGAGTTTGCCGAAGATTAGGCCTGCTGCTGTGAAATAGACTGCGATTATGAAATAGAAATAGCCGGCTAGGCCTACCCACTTTAGCGGTAACGTGGCTGCTAGGGCTATGGAGATTAGGCCTACTGCGGCCATGGCGGTGTGGTCTATCAGGCTGTGGCGCGTTTTCAGGGTCTCGAGTGGGCTCAGGGCTAGCTCGCGGCGTTTTCGCCAGGCGTGCAGATAGAGTAACGCCAGGAGCAGGAAGACTGCGGCGTAGCCGGCGCCGTAGATCATGAAGAGGACGCGGGCTTGCTCGGCTGCGATTTTGCCGCTGTTGTTGAAGACGGTGGAGAAGAGGAATTTTAGCGGGTACACGTAGAAGAGTACGAAGAATAGCAGGACGCAATTCAGGAAGACGGTCCAGGGATCTTGCAGGCCGTAGCGGCGGAAGAAACGGTAGTGGTGGTACCAGACGTCGGCTAGGAGGGCGAAGCAGACGGCGAAGGCTGCGAAGCCGCGCATGGCTGCCAGTAGTTCGGTGAAGGTTTTGGGGACTTCGAGGGAGACTACCAGGAGAGTTACAGCGAAGGCGAAGACGGCGTCGGAGAAGCCTTCTAGGCGGGAGATATCGCCGCCGCGCCAACGGAAGTTGGCTTCGGGTTGGAGAAGGTTGCCGGGGAGATGCTCGCGGATCATGAGTCGGCCTCGGGCGAGCGATTCTAGCGCGAAGAGAAGAGGGATTCCTCGGCAAAATGCGGCTCGGAATGACGGCGTGGGGCTGGGTCGCGGAGAGCGAGGACAAAGTCAAAGACTCCGCGCGCAACCGCGGCGTCCGCCCGGGCTGAGGCACCCAAAGTCAACGGCGCCACACGCAACGGCGGCGTGTGGCGGGAGGGCCAAATTCGGCCCTCCCCTACGGGAAGAGGTGCGTCAACGGCAACTTTGGTGTTGGCTGATTCGCATCTTGGGTTTTGCGTTCGTTGTGTGGGTGGTACCCCTATGCTAAATTCCGGAATTAGCGCGATTTTCCTATGATTGAGACCAAGATAGCTGCGTCTGGGAAGCCTCAAAATACAGAAGGTGGAGGTGTATTGGCACTCGGTTACCTACAAAACTGTGGTGATTTGGGTGCTGCTTTTGGTGGCGATCATTTTGGGGGCTACCTACCTGATATTTCCTGGGGCTTCGGGGAGCGTGTTGGGGAAGATTGCGAATACGCTTTCGCGGCCGGATGCGCCGGCTAGTGCGCCTACCGCGAAGCAGGCTCGCTTTGTGAATCTGGATGGCAAGGTGCAAGTTAAGAAAGTGAAT
Organism: uncultured Acidobacteriota bacterium; assembly: GCA_963831955.1. Lineage (GTDB taxonomy): Bacteria > Acidobacteriota > Terriglobia > Acidiferrales > UBA7541 > Palsa-147. Next base: position 1,830,898 of record CAWHSG010000001.1, read on the forward strand.
TCGGTGCAGTGGGCCAATGCGGATTACCAATTGACTTTGGATAAAGGCGATTTGATTCAGACGGGCTCGGAAGGCGTGGCTCGATTGCAGTTTGCTGACGGAACTACTTATACGGTTAAGGGCGATACGCTGGTGACCGTGGAAGAAAATTCGATTGATGCGGACCGGGCTTCGCGCGTGGGCGTGCACATTCAGGCTGGGCAGGTGGATTTGGCTACGCCGACATGGAATGTGCCGGGATCGAAGGCGGATATTTCGTTTGAGAATGCGGTGGCTTCGCTGCGGGAAAATAGCCGGGCGGAGGTGCGTAGCGATCCGAAGACGCAGCAGCAGCAGATGACGGTGAATGAAGGGTCGGCGGAGATGAAGCGCGGCGGGGAGCATGTGGAAGTGGCGCAGTGGGAGCGGGTGACATTTCCTACCGATGGCGCGATTACGAAAGAACAAGTTTTGGCGCCGCCGGCTTTGATTTCGCCTTTGAATTTGCAGCCGATTATTGTGGAGAACCCGAAGAAAGATCCGATTCATTTTGAGTGGAAGGCCGTGGCTACGGCTAAGGCTTATTTGCTGCAGATCAGCAAGTCCACGTTGTTCAGCAAGGTGCTTTACGAGAAGCGCACGGCGGATACTTCGCTGGATATTACCGGGCTCGAGCCGGGGGATTATTTTTGGAAAGTGCGGGCTGTTGATGCCAAAGATGCCACTAGCGATTTGAGCGATCCTTACAAATTCACTTTGGTGGCGCAGGGTAAAGAGCAGGATATGCTGCTGGAGGTGGATTCGACCGAGCTGCATGGGAGCATGGTGGAGGTTTCGGGGCGTACTGAGGCTGGGGCTACTTTGATTATCAACGGCGAGAAAGTGGCGGATGTGCGGGCGGATGGGACTTTTCATTATTTTACTTCGCCGATGTCGAAGGGTAGCCATACGATTGTGATTACTGGGCAGAACCGGCGCGGCGGGACGGCGATTAAGCGCGTTTCGATTGTGATTCCTTAGAAGCGGGGGAGTTAGTTCCTGTGACGAAAAACGGTTACAGCATGCGGTCGGTGTTTTCGTTGTTTTCTTCCGACCTGGCGATTGATTTGGGGACGGCGAATACGCTTGTCTATGCGAAGGGCAAAGGGATTGTGGTGAACGAGCCGTCGATTGTGGCGATCAATAAAAATACGGGCGAAGTGGTGGCGGTGGGGCGCGAGGCAAAGGAGATGTTGGGGCGCACGCCGGGGAATGTGGTGGCGATCAAGCCTATGAAGGATGGGGTGATCGCGGATTTTAAAGTTACTGAGAAGATGCTGACTTATTTTATTCAGAAGGCGCATAACCGGCGCGTGTTGGTGCATCCGCGGATTGTGATTGGGGTGCCGAGCGAAATTACGCCGGTGGAAAAGCGGGCGGTGCAGGATTCGGCTTACCGGGCGCGGGCTAGTGAGGTTTATTTGGTGGAGCAGGCGATGGCCGCGGCGATTGGGGCGGGGCTGCCGATCGAGGAGCCGTCGGGGAACATGGTGGTGGATATTGGCGGCGGGACTACTGACATTGCTGTGATTTCTATGAGCGGGATTGTTTATTCGCGGTCGGTGCGCGTGGCTGGAAATGAGATGGACGAAGCGGTGATGCATTATTTGAAGCGCAAGTACAACTTGCTGGTGGGCGAGCGGACGGCTGAGGCTATCAAGATGGAGATTGGATCGGCTTATCCGCTTGGAGAAGCCGCTTACGCTGGAAGTTAAGGGACGGAATTTGATTGAGGGCGTGCCGCGTACGGTGACGATTGATGATAATGAAATTCGCGAGGCGCTTTCGGAGTGTATTGCCACGATTTTGAATGCGATTCGCGTGGCTTTGGAGCGCACGCCGCCTGAGCTTTCTGCGGATATCAGCGATCGCGGGATTGTGCTTACCGGCGGCGGGGCTTTGATTAAGAATTTGGATAAGAGGATACGCGAGGAGACGGGGTTGCCGGTTTCGATTGCGGATGATCCTCTGGCTTCGGTGGTTTTGGGAACCGGGAAGATGCTTAGCGATTTCCGATTGTTGCGATTGGTTTCGATTGATTAGAAGTAGCGCCGGCGTCTCTGCCAGCATCTTGCGAGCGCAAGTGCCGGCAAAATTCGAGGAGTTGGGCGGGGCTGAGGGTTTAGATAGGTCTTGTTGGCTCGCTGACTGGTCCGCCCTTGAGTGTTGCCTTTGGCGGAATTTGTGGTCGTAAGATGCCGGCAGGGACGCCGGCGCTACTTTGCCGCTTCGTAGATTTGATATTTTAACTTTCGACAGAGAAGCCTGATGCTTGAATTTCCTTCACGCCAGCGGCCGTTTCCCTTGCTTGTGACTGTGGTATTGGTGCAGGTGATGCTGTTGGCTTTTCAAATCAAGCGCGAAAATGATGTGCGGTTGCTGCGTGTGTGGGCCGTGGAAATATTGACGCCATTGCAGCGGGGAGCGACCTGGTCGATTTATACCGTGCGTGGCGGATGGCGGAATTACATCGATCTGCGGCATACGCATGCGGAAAACGAATTTTTGCGGGCGCAGGTGGACAAATTGCAGCTCAGGAATCGCGAGCTGGAGAGCCGGGCGGCGGAGGCCGACCGGCTGGCCGGGTTGCTGAATTTTAAGGAATCACATACGGAAGTGCCGATGCTGGTGGCGCAAGTGATTGGGGCGAGCGCGGATTTGGCCAGCCGGACTATTTTTATCAATCGTGGGGAGCACGATCATTTGCGGCGGAATTTGCCGGTGATTACGCCGGATGGGGTGGTGGGAAAAATCGTGGAAGTGCTGCCGGGGTCGGCGCAGGTGCTGTTGATCAGCGACCAGAACAGCGGCGTGGGCGCGCTGTTTGCGGAAACGCGGACGCATGGAGTGGTGAAGGGCACTGGCGAACCGTTGCTGCGGCTGGAATACATCGCCAACGAGGAAAAAGTGCACGTTGGGGAGCTGGTGATGACTTCCGGGGAAGACAAGATTTATCCAAAGGATTTGCCGGTGGGTACGGTGACGTCGGTGAAGCAGGGAAATCCGTTCCAGGTGATTACCGTGAAGGCTTCGGCGCGATTGGACCGGTTGGAAGACGTGATCGTGCTGCTGACGCAGCAGGAAGTGGCCTTGAAGAAACCGGTGGAAGCGACTGACGCGCCGGCGCCGGAGAATTCCGCGCCGCAGCAGTGAGTGGCGGGGCCGATTAGAGCAGATGAGTTCGCGAGCACAAATCGAACAGCACATCGAGGTGCACAAGTTTTACGGCGGCGCCGTGGTGGGCGTGGCTTTTCTGGCGCTGGTGCTGCAGGGCTTTCTAAATAAATTCGGAAGTTGGGCCGGGCTGCTGGAATTGCCGTTGCTGGTTACGATTTATTTTTCGCTGAGCCGGCGGAATCCGGCTACTGGTCTGCTGCTGGGGATGGGGATTGGAGTTTTGCAGGATGCGGTTAGCCAGATGCCGATTGGGTTTTATGGCATCGCGAAAACTTTTGTCGGTTATGTGGCGTCATCGTTTGGCGGGCGGATTGATACGGAGCATCCGATCAGCCGGTTTGTATTGGTTTTGCTGTTTTTCCATTTCCATCAGATTTTGCTTACTTTGATGGACCGGGTTTTGTTGGCGAGGCCTGCGTCTTATTTCAGTTGGAAGCTATTGATTGCTTCTGCGGTGAATGCGGGCGTGGCTGTGGTTTTGTTTCCGCTTTTGGATCATCTGCGCAAACCTAGTTAGTTATCGTTTGATTGAATCCGCTCAAGAAAAAAGCTCGATGAATTTGGGGCGGCGGCGTTTCGGGTGGCATTCCCGGCTTGTTGACATGGGATGCCACGCTAAAGCGCGCCGCTACGTGGGGATGGCTTAGAATGTGGGGGATGCCTCTTTTTTACATCCTTATTTTGGCGGTGGTGCAGGGGTTGGCGGAACTGTTGCCTGTGTCTAGTTCGGCGCATGTCGTCGTGGCGGAGAAGTTGCTTGGACTGGATCCTTCTTCGCCGCCTATGACGTTGCTTCTTGTAATGCTGCATACGGGGACTATGTTTGCGGTGATCGTTTATTTTTGGCGGCAGTGGCGCGATGTTTATTTTGCGAGCGTTGCGGCTTTCAAGAAAATTGCTGGGTACCTTGTGCTGGCTACTGCGCTCACCGGATTGATTGGTGGGGCGATTATCGAGATTATCGAGAAGACTTATTTTCGCGGGGTGCCGCACGCGCAGATTGAGGATTTGTTCAACCATCTTGAGCTTGTTGCGCCGGCGCTTGGGCTTGTCGGAATTCTGATTCTGGTTACGGGGCTGCTTGAAAAAAGAAAAGCGGCGGCTACCTCGGCCGAGACTCATGACCTGAACGCTCGAGCGGCGGGAATTATCGGAGCGGTACAGGGGTTGTCTTTGCCGCTTCGGGGATTCTCGCGATCGGGGGCTACCATTTCTGCGGGAATGCTATTGGGGGTCGCCAAGTCGCGGGCGGAAATGTTCAGTTTTGCGCTGGCGGTGGTGCTGACACCTGTGGTGGTGGCGCGGGAATTGATGCGCGTGGTGCAGGCCGGGCACGCGAATGGAGCGGCGAGTTTGTCGTCGGCGGTGGCGCCCAGTTTGATCGGGGCAGTGTTCGCGTTTCTTGCCGGGTTGCTCGCGCTGAAGTGGTTGAGCCGCTGGTTGGAAGGCGGGCGCTGGTATCTCTTCGGAATCTACTGCTTGATAGCTGCGTTGGGTGTGGGTTATCTGCACCACTTGGGTTTCTGATTCTCAGGCAATCCTCGCGTTCCTTGCCCTCCTGCGTATCCAGTGGCGAACCAACTCGTATTGCGGGATGGCGGTGGCGCTGGATTTGGTGATGCGGATGAGGCTGCGGCGCTTGAGCAGGCGGATGGCGCCCTGCACGGCGGATTTGGAGAGGCCGGCGAGCTCGCCGAGTTGCTGAAGGCTGAGCGCTACGCTGCGCTGCCCGGATCTGTAAAGTTTGGTCCACAGCACGACGTAGATGAGAAATGCGGCTGGAGAGCGGTCGTGCCCGGCGAGGTCGGGGAGCAGGACGTCGAGGACGTAGTCATCGATGGCTACATGGAGCATAATTACTATACTTATTACTAGCATAGGACGTTGCAATCGGGAAGCGAGTTGCAACAGAATGGCCGCGGGCCGTGGAATTTTCCAGAGATGCCCCGGACTGCAACGCGAGATCGCTGCGAGCGGGCATTGGAGGAGCCATGATTCGAGGAATCAAGTTCGCCAGCATTCCAGTAACGGACCAGGACCGGGCGCTGGCTTTTTATACCGAAAAGCTTGGGTTTCGTTTGGTCACCGATCAGCCCTTCAGCGACGAGCAGCGCTGGATCGAAATGGGCATTCCTGGTGCGGAGACGCGCGTGGTTTTGTTTCGATTTGGGGAAGCGATGAAGCCTGGCGGGAACATGAATGTGACTTTTTGGGCGGATGATGTGGAGGCTACGGCGCGCGAGTTGAAGAGTAAGGGAGTGCAATTTGTGATGGATCCGACGCGCCAGGAGTGGGGAACTGCGGCGGCGTTTAAGGATCCGGACGGCAATTGTTTTGTGCTGAGTTCGAAGACTTGAGTTGCGGAGATTCTGGAGGGGCAGGCCTATGGCGACTACTTTTGAAAAAATGAATCTTAAGGATCAAAAGGAAATCGTGGTGTTGAACGCGCCGGGGAGCTTTGAGCCGGAGTTGCGTGCGCTTCGCGGGGTTACTGTGCTGCGCGACTTGGGTGATGCTGGCGACATTGAGTTTTCGCTGGCGTTTGTTACCACCGAGAAAGAACTGGATGCGCTTGGGAAAATCATCGCTCGGAAGGCTAAGGGCGATGCGGTGGTTTGGTTTGCTTATCCGAAGGGAACTTCTAAGAAGTATACGAGCGAGATTGGCCGGGACAATGGTTGGCGCGTGCTTGGCGCTTGCGGATTTGAATGCGTCCGGGCGGTGGCTATCGATGAGGATTGGTCGGGGGCGCGATTCCGGCGCGTGGAATTTGTGAAGACTATGAAGCGCGACAAGAAGCACGCAATGACAGCGCAGGGAAAAGCACGGGCGGGAAAGAAATAAATTGGCTCTGCTGACATCGTGCGCAGCTTCGGGGCCGATGAAACGCGGAGAATACTGGATCGCGTTACTTTGAGGCTAATAGGCCACGTTTGCGCTCGCGTTACACGGGCGGGCGCGTCGATTGCTTTGCAACCGCATAGCGATTGACCCGGCGCCCCTACGGGAGAAACGCGCCACGAAGACGCAGGTTTTTTCCAGCATGGGAGATGGACTTACGGCAGATGCCACGCTAAAGCGCGCCGCTACGAAGGCTTGTTGTAACATCCTGTTGTGAATAATTTGGATTTGATTGGGCAGGCATTTTGCCGCGACGACACTACCTTGAAACTGGTGCGGCGGGGCAATGAGTACATCATTCTTGCCAATGGCAAGAGTTTGATGTCGAGCCGCATGCATGGGTCGGAGGAGGCGCTGGCTACGTTTGCGTGCGCGCGGGCTCGCACGTTGGAGGAGCCGCGCGTATTGATTGGCGGGTTGGGCATGGGTTTTACGTTGCGGGCGACGCTTGATCTTCTCCCGCGAGACGCCAGTGTTGTCGTCGCCGAACTCGTGCCTGAGGTGGTTGAGTGGAATCGCGGGCCGCTGGCGCCGTTGGCTGGTGAGCCGCTGCGGGACCGGCGCGTGCGGGTGGAGATTGAGGATGTTGCGGTGACGCTGGCTTCGCGGGCTGGGCAATTCGATGCGGTGTTGCTGGATGTGGACAATGGCCCGGCGGCTTTCGCTGGCTCTAGCAATGACGGGCTTTATGATGACCGCGGAATTGCTGTGGCTTATGCGGCGCTGAAGATGGATGGGGTGCTGGCGGTGTGGTCGGCGCGCGAGGACCGGAAATTTGAGCAACGATTGCGGCATGGCAGGTTTGACGTTGAGGTAGAACGCGTGCGGGGGCGGTTGAAGAAGGGTGGTCCACGCCACACCATCTTCCTGGGACGCAAATCGCCGGGGCGGTGAGTGTTGTTGGAATTGCTCAAACGAAATTTGTGGTGGTTGTCCGGGTTATCGGTGCCCCTGTTTGTGGCGGGCGTTCTTGCTGTGGGGATTTTCGTTGTCCGAATGCCGGCCGATTACTTTTGCCGGAGCGCGGCGCCGGTTGCTGGCGAACATCCGCTCTTGCGAGGGGCGCGCCGGGCGATCAAAAACTTGTTGGGCATAGTGTTGGCGGCGGTGGGCGTTGTGATGTCGTTGCCGCTGGTGCCTGGGCCTGGGTTGCTGATGATTTTGATTGGCGTTTCGCTTACCGATTTTCCTGGGAAGCGCGGGATTGAGATTTGGCTTGTACGGAAGCCGTTGATTTTGTGGCCGGTGAACCGGCTTCGCGGGAAATTTGGCCGGCCGCCGCTGGAATTGCCGAAGGTGGAGGGCTGATCGAACCGGACGGGGGTACCCACATGCTTGATAGACGGGTTTACCGGAATTGACTCGCTACCGACGATCTGCGGCGTCGAATTCTGATTGATAGAGCGGGGCCGAAAGGCGGGAGGGCTACCTTTCGCTGTGCTCAGGGTAAAAAGCACCCTCCCCTACTGGTTTATTAGATTTGCCAGCGTTTGTAGGTCGTCGGCGGCGGCGTCTGTTATGGCCCAATATTCCATTCCTGATTTTTGCCAGTGGAGGATGTTGTAGCCTTCGCGGGTTTCTGGCTTGGCGCTTGCGTCTGTGGACGACTGCGCGGGCCAGATGAAGACGTTTATGTAATGTAGACGGCGTTGATAGACGAGGGCTGCTACTGTGCGGTGATCGATGTAGTCGAGGCGGCCGCCGATTAGCGGGTAGCCTTGGGCGGCGAAATCCTGGACATTCGGGGCGAAATCTATTTTGCCGTCGAACCACGGTTTTACCGTGTGGCGATCGGTGGAAGTTACGTCGGTTAGATGGCTGGCCATTAGCGAGCGGACGTGGCTGGAGAGGACTTCGCCGGCTATTTGATTTTCGGCGCTTCTCGAATGAAAGATTGGGGTGACGATTACTGCTAGCAGGGCTATGGCGGCTAGCGATGCGGCGGCGGTGGTCCAGCGCCACCAAGCGGCAACTGTGCCGGAGCCGCCGCGGGCGGGCTTCGATTCCTTCACGCCAGCTTCGGCGCGCAGGGCTTCGCGGATGCGTTGCTTTAGCGCGGCGGGGGCGGCGAAATAGGGCGCGGACTCGCGGATGGATGCGCGCAATTTCGCGGCGCGCTCGATTTGCGGAGTGCAGAGCTCGCAGCCGCGGACGTGCAGCTCGAATTCGGCGGCGCGCAACGCGTCCAGTTCGCCATCGAGATAGAAATCGATCAGCGGCCGCGATTCTTCGCAACGCATCTCACGCCTCCTTTCCTACCGGCTTGCCTAGATTTTGTCGCAGGCGCTTGCGGGCGCGCGCCAGGCGCGACATCACCGTGCCGATCGGCACGCCGGCGATGTCGCCGATTTCTTTGTAGCTGAGTCCCTCTAATTCTCGCAGCACGATGGCTTCGCGAAATTCCGCGGGAAGCTCTTCGAGTGCTTGCTGCACGCGGCGCGTATCGAGGCCTTCGAAAAGTTGCCGCTCGGGATTGGCGGGGGCGTCCACTTCGCTCGAGTGGATGGCCTCGTCGAATTCGTCGGCGAGTTCCTGGCGGCGATTTTTTCGCAGCCAGGTGAAGCAGGTGTTGCGGACTATGGCTAGCAGCCAGCCGCGGCCGTCGCCGCCGCGGAAATTGCCGAAACCGCGCCAGGCTCGCAGGCTGGCTTCCTGAACGATGTCTTCGGCGTCTGAGCCGCCGCGCACGAGCCAGCGCGCGAGATTGTGCGCTGCGTCGAGATGCGGCAGGACGGCCTGCTCGAACCGGTCGAGATCGATCGCTTTTTCCAAGCTGCGGGCGTCTCCGGAGCTACCCGCTTATTAGACACTCGAAGCCGGTTTTTTATTCCCGATATTTGCAAAGTTTTGTGGTGGGGAATAAATGCGCGGGGCGGGCGGTATCAGTAAGTGGAACGCAGGGGCCGCAGACGCGCCCCGCGCACCGGAAATGGAGCGAGCGATGGCTAAATTCATCAAGGAAAATTTGACGAAAGACGGAATTGACCGGCGCGGATTTTTGGAATGTATGGCTTGGGCTGGGACCGGAGTGATTTGGACTATGGCTGGGGGCGTTTTGAAGTCGCAGGCGTTTGATGGCGTCTTGAACGGCGCGGGCGGCTTCGGGGGCGGGGCTGCTGGCAGCAAGGGCGGCGGCGAGTTTTCTTTTGCGCAGATTAGCGATAGCCATATGGGATTTAACAAGGCGGCTAATCCGGATGTCACTGGGACTTTTCGGGCGGCGATTGCGAAGATTGATGCGCTCCCTTTGGCGCCGGCTTTTTTGCTGCATACCGGAGACATTTCACATCTTTCTAAGCCTTCGGAATTTGACACCGTGGATCAGATTTTGCGCGGCGGGCGGACCAAGGATGTGCATTTTGTGCCGGGCGAGCACGATGTGCTGGGCGATGATGGGGCGCAGTACCGCGAGCGTTATGGGAAGGGAACTAAGGGCGACGGTTGGTACAGCTTTGATTACAACGGGGCACATTTTATTGGATTGGTGAACGTGCAGAATTTGAAGGCTGGTGGGCTGGGGCAGCTTGGCCACGAGCAACTGGAGTGGCTGGAAGACGATGTTAAGGGCAAGGGTAGCAGCACGCCGATTGTGGTGTTTGCGCACATTCCTTTGTGGACGATTTATCCGGATTGGGGTTGGGGGACCGACGATTCGGCGCAGGCGCTGGGGTATTTGAAGAAATTTGGGAGCGTTTCGGTTTTGAACGGGCATATTCATCAGATTGTGCAGAAAGTGGAGGGGAATGTTACGTTTCATACGGCTATGTCCACGGCTTTTCCGCAGCCTGCGCCTGGGACGGCGGCTTCGCCTGGGCCTTTGACTGTGCCGGCTGAGAAGCTTCGCAGCGTTTTGGGGATTACGGATGTGAAGTTTGTTCGCGGGCATCATACTTTGGCGATTGTGGATTCTTCTTTGGCTGAGGAGAGTGGGGAGAATGCTCGGCCTTTGAAGGATTGGGCGATTGTGGCTTTGGCAGAATGATCGCGTGCGGGTTTTTGGAGAACTGCAGGGCCGAAAAGCGGGAGGGCTAACCCGGCCCTCCCCTACAAAAGCTCTACGACTTCTTCATATCGCTTGAATGGCGGAATCAGATAGGCGCCGGCTACTTCTGTTTTGGCCCAGTCGAGCATTTTTTTTGCGAGGGCGAAGCCACGATCGCGGGCGGAGTTTCCGGCGCTCTCTAGCTCCTTGAGTGTCCGCGCTGGGATTACTATGCCGGGGACTTCGTTGTTTAGGCGCAGGGCTTGCTTGTAGCTTGTTAGCGGCCAGATGCCTACCAGGACTGGCACTGGGCATTTCCCGCCGAACTTTTTCAGGAAGGCTTGCCAGTGTTCGGGGTCGAAGACTGGTTGGGTCATGGCGAAATGCGCGCCGGCTTTTAGCTTTTGCTCGAAGCGGCGGATTTCGGCGTCGAGATCTTCGGCTACCGGATTTAGCGCTACGCCTATCGTGAAATTTGTGGCGCCTCCCAGACTTTTTCCTGCCCAATCGGTGCCTTGATTCAGACGAGAGATGATTTTTACTACCCCGATGGAATCTACCTCATAGACACCCGAGGTTTCCGGATGATCGCCCAGTGATGGCGGATCGCCGGTGATGGCTAGGACATTTCGCACGCCGCCTATGGCCCACGCGCCTAGCAGCATGGCTTGCAGGCCGATGATGTTGGAATCGCGCGAGGTGAGATGCGGGATGGTTTCGTAGCCGTGGGCTTCTAGGGCGCCGGCTAGCATTAGGGCGTCCATGCCTACGCGGGCTAGCGTGCCGCTGTTGATGTCGATGGCGTCCACTTTGCCGCCGTCCATCACGCGGCCTACTTGCTCGAGGATGCGATCGGTGCTGATGCCTTTTGGCGGATCGATTTCTACCGAGACTGCGAATTTGCCGCTTTGGATTTTTTTCCAGAGTTTGCTTTCTGGCTCGCGCGTGGCAGTGCGGCGGGCGTGTTCGACTGGCGTGACTGTGGAGCTGGCTACTTTTACGTGCGCGGCCGGATGCAACGACTTGGCCACTTCGGCCATGGCGCGGATGTGTTCCGGCGTGGTGCCGCAGCAGCCGCCGAGCAGGCGGACGCCGAGTTCGGCGGCTTCGCGGGCGAAGAGGGCGAAATATTCTGGCGACGATTTTGGATAGACGATGCGATCGCCCATGCGATGCGGAAAGCCTGCGTTGGGCATGGCGCTGAGCGGAATGTGAGCGGCGGCGGCTAGATCGCGCAGGACTGGCAGCAGAAGCTGCGGGCCGATGGTGCAATTGGCGCCTATGGCTTGCACGTCGAGCGATTTTAGTTTTTCCCAGGCTTCGGCTGGGCGTGTGCCGCCGAAGGTGCTGCCTTCTTCGGAATAAGTTAGCTGCGCGACGATCGGCAGGCGCGAGAACGAGCGGATTGCGGCGACGGCGGCGATCAGTTCATCGAGATCGCTGAACGTTTCAAGGATGAAGAGGTCTACGCCGCGTTCTTCGAGGGCTGCGGCTTGCTCGCGGAAGATAGATTGCATTTCTTCGGCGGGGGAATGTTGGACTTGCTGTCGGATGCCTAGCGGGCCTATTGAGCCGGCCAGGAAAACTTCGTGGCGGGCGGCTTCGCGGGCTTCGCGGGCAATTTTTACGCCGCGATGGACCAGTTCGGTTACCCGATCGGCTAGGCCTACAGCGGCTAGCTTGTTGCGATTGGCGCCGAAGGTGTTGGTTTCGAGAATTTGCGCGCCGGCATCGAGATAGGCTTCGTGAATGCGGAAGACGGCTTCGGGTTGCGTGACGTTTAGCTCTTCTAGGCAGCGTTGCGCGCCGGCGTATTCGTAGAGCATGGAGCCCATGGCGCCATCAGCTACGAGGACAGCGTTTTTTAGGCGTTCGTTGAAGTCTTCAATTTTCATTGGCGAGAGTGAATCGCGTTCCCCGCATCCCGAGGATTAATTGCGTTTCTGCGGCAAGAGAATTTCAGCGTTTTTGTTCGACCATGCCGGCTACCGTGTCCATTAGGTCGAACTTGGTCAGGATTTCGTGCTTGCCGTTGTCCATGGCGATGAAGACGGCTGGGCCTTCGTGGCTCAGGATGTGCGTGACGCGCTCGACCGGGGCGTTGCTTGGCAATTGCGGGAGCGATTCGCCCATGGCTTCGCGGATTACCAGCTTGCGTAGATCTTTTCCTTGCAGGGCTAAATTCAAAATTTGATCTTCGTAGATTGTGCCGATGGAAGTGTCTTCTTCGAAGACTGGGATTTGCGAAATATCCTGCTTTTGCATGGTGTTGAGCGCGTGGAAGACGGTTTGATCGGGGCGCACGATGATCAGATCGCGTTTTTTGCCGCTCTCGCGCTTGCGGCGCACCACGTCGGCGGCGGTTAGGCGCAGCGCGGTGTCCACGTAGCCGTATTCGCGCATCCAGGCGTCATTGTAAATTTTGCTGAGGTAACGCGTGCCGGTGTCGGGAAGAAACGCGACGATCACATCGCCTTTCTCCGCATCGTGGGCGATTTTTAGCGCGCCTGCGATGCAGCCGCCGCCGGAGCCGCCGGTGAAAATTCCTTCCTGTTTGGCGAGGCGGCGGGCCCAGATGAAACATTCTTCGTCGTTTACCTGAATTACGTCATCGAGCACTTCGAATTTCATGGTGCCGGGAAAAATGTCTTCGCCGATGCCTTCGACTACGTAGGTGAGGGCTTTGCCGATTTTTCCGGTTTTTACGAATTCGTAGTAGAGCGAGCCGTAGGGATCTACGCCGATAATTTTTACGTTCGGATTTTGTTCCTTCAGATAGCGGCCCACGCCGCTGATAGTGCCGCCGGTGCCCATGCCGCAGACGAAATGCGTGATTTTTCCCTCGGTATCTTTCCAGATTTCCGGGCCGGTGGTGCGGTAATGGGCTTCCGGATTCATCGGATTTTCGTATTGATTGGGATAGAAGGAATTGGGGATTTCGCGCGCGAGTTTTTTCGCCACGGAATAGTAGCTGCGCGGATCATCTGGCTCGACGGCCGTGGGACAAACGATCACTTCGGCGCCGAAGGCTTTGAGCAGATCGATTTTTTCGCGCGATTGCTTGTCGGTGATGGTGAAGACGACTTTGTAGCCGCGCACGACTGCGACCAGCGCGAGACCCATGCCGGTGTTGCCGGAAGTGCCTTCGATGATCGTGCCGCCGGGTTTGAGCAGGCCGCGCCGCTCGGCGTCGTCAATCATCGAGATGCCGATGCGATCTTTTACCGAGCCGCCTGGATTTAGGTAATCGGCTTTGACGTAAACTTCGGCTTGGGAATCTTTGGCTACGCGATTCAGACGAATGAGCGGCGTCTCGCCGACGGCTTCAAGGATGTTGTTGCATTTCATGGGCGCATACTGCGTTTTCGCAGCGTAGAACTTAGCTTAGAGAGTTCGCGAATAGCTGTAAAGCGTCAGTTTCGGGGGCGTCGCGATGGATTTACTATGCGCGGCGCGCGAGAATAGAGCGGCGAGAGTTCATGGCTGCGGCGGACAAATTGGCGGGAGGTGGGGGCTTACGTGCGGGCGCTGGTTCGCCGCAGATCGAGCGGATTTTTTATGATGGCCATTGCGGATTGTGCCATGGAGCGGTGCGCTTTGTGATTGCGCGCGATCCGCAGGGGCGGCTGTTTCGTTATGCGCCGTTGGAGGGCGCGACTTTCACTGCGCTGGTGCCGGCGGAGCGGCGGGCGGGTTTGCCGGATAGCGTCGTTGTGCTAACTGCTGACGGCCGCTTGTTGGTTCGTTCCGAGGCTTTCATTTACATACTGCGGCGCCTCGGCGGATTCTGGCGCGTCATGGGCGCGATCATCGCTGTGATTCCACGGACGATTCGCGATGGCGTTTACAATTTTATTGCGCGCGTGCGTTACCGGATTTTCGGGCGGCGGCCGGAAGTTTGTCCCGTGACTCCGCCGGAATTGCGCGCGCGATTCGACGATTGAGGCGCCGTAATTCTCGGGAAATTATCGCCGGGCTTCGCGGGACTTGGCGTCATACATCCAAGCGCGCCACTTCTCAGGCAACCAGCCAGCGCTACCGAGCACGCCTGCCAACATGCCGAATCGCAGGGCAGTCCCGACGGCGAAAAGAACCACACATCCCACGCACAATGCGGTGAACATAAGGACCTCAAAGGCAGCCTACTCTGGGCTTTTGCTGAGCGCAAGAACGTCGTCCGTGCCGTTTCGTTGAGCGATGTTTTTGTGATCTACATTTCCAAACTAGCGGGAGTGGAGAGGAAGGCGACATCGCTTCTCCATGTACTCGACGAACTTCGCGAGCGAGTCAGTTTCTCAGAAGTTATCTTCGAAAATAGTTTTTGCTAGAATGTTCGCGCTCTCCGTGCAAGAAGGATTCGGTGAAGAATCTCAACACCGCGAATCGTCCTTTTCAGGTCGCATTTCTGGGCTGGTTGTTTATCGTCGTGGGGACTCTAAGTTCGGCCTATCACCTTCTGAAAAATCCACTCGACCGGTGGACCATCCCGATCATGGTTGTGGGAATAATCGCGGTGGTCGCGGGCATCTTCTTGCTTCGCGGGGCGCGATGGTCGCGCTGGGTGCTTTTAGTTTGGCTCGCCTTTCACGTGGTCATAAGCGCGCTCAATTCGCTGCCGGATGCGATCGTGCACGCCGCGCTTCTCTTGGTTATCGGATATTTCTTGCTGGGGCCACCGACTTCCAAATATTTTCAGCGTGTGGGTGCAGAATGATGCGATTTGCCTGGATCAGCCGGAGTGTCTTGCTCCGAATGATGGTGTTAACGGCGCTGTTCTTAGAGGCGTGTGGGAAGCTCATCAGTTTTGATGCGAACACCGGGGCGTCAGGTCAAAATCTTTGCCGGGCTGAATCGATTGGTTCGCGATCGCAGAGACGATCGACAGCCCGAACTTGTTTTATGCCGGGCTGAATCATCAGCCCGGGCCCGAGGAGGTCGCGGAATGGCGCGGCAGAATATTTCTAGCGGGACGAAGTGGGAACCGATTGTTGGTTATTCGCGTGCTGTAAGGATTGGGAATTGCGTGCACGTCTCCGGCACGACGGCTACTGGCGCGGATGGCGAGATTGTCGGCAAGGGCGATCCGTATGCGCAGGCGGTGCAGACGCTGAAGAATATCGAATCAGCGCTGGCGCAGGCGGGGGCGAAGATGCGTGATGTGGTGCGCACGCGCATTTACGTCACGAATATTGCGGATTGGGAGAAAATCGGGCGGGCGCACGGCGAAGTTTTCAGCTCGATACGCCCGGCCACATCGATGATCGAGGTCAATGCGCTCGTTTCGCCGGACATGCTGGTCGAAATCGAAGCCGACGCGGATCTCGGCATGCACTAGCGTGTCCGTGGAAACGCGATCGCCGTGTCAGAGCGGCAACGTAGGGCCTGGGGTTTACCACCGGCCCGCCGTGGATTTTGGTTTACTGTCCTTTGTTTGTTCTATTCCCGCACGAGGATTGTACGGCTCGAAACGCTGCCCGTGAATTTCTGCATGATGCTTTGCGCAGCGATAGAATAGGAAACTCGTGGAAAGTCCCGGCCAAAATCCGATGCGCATTTCGGGTAACTCGCTGTTTGGGCGGCTGGCGTTTATGTTTTTGCTGTCGTGCTCGATCGGATTCGGGGCGGCGGTCGGCTTGCTGTTCGTTTATACCAGCGATTTGCCGGAAATTCGGGCGCTGGAGGACTACCGGCCTGATACGGTGACCGAACTTTACGCCGATAACGGCGAATCCATCGGCACTTTCGCGCTGCAACGGCGCATTTTGCTGACTTATCCGCAAATTCCGAAAGTTTTGCGCGACGCGATTCTCTCGACCGAAGACCAGCACTTCGAAGAACACTGGGGCGTGGATTTCACGCGCGTAGTGGGAGCTGCTTGGCGCGATGTTACAAAGCGGCGCATCGCTCAGGGGGCTAGCACTATCACGATGCAACTGGCCGGCGGGCTTTTTCTCGATCGCTCGAATCGTTCCTTCCGCCGCAAAATTCAGGAAATGCTGCTGGCCGTTCAAATCGAGCGGCACTATACCAAGCAGCAGATTCTGACTATGTACTGCAATCAGATTTATCTTGGGCACGGCAATTACGGATTCGAGGCGGCTTCGGAATATTATTTCGGCAAGCCGGTGGGCAAACTTACTTTGCCGGAGGCGGCGCTTCTCGCGGGAATTATTCCCGGGCCGAAATTTTCGCCGGTGCTGCATCCGCAGCGGGCACGGGCGCGGCGCAACCTGGTGCTTTCGAATATGGCCAGCGAGCGGAAGATTACTTCGGCGGAAGCCGAGGCTGCGTCCGAGACGCCCATGACGCTGCATCTCACCACGCCGAAAAATAGTTTTGCGCCCTACTTCGTGGAAGAAATTCGCCAGTATCTGGAACGCACTTACGGCACCGCTGCGGTTCACGAGCAAGGGCTGCGCGTTTACACCACTCTGAATGTGGGCATGCAGCGCTCTGCGGATCAGGCGGTGCTGGATGGCTTGCATGAATACGATCGGCGCCACGGATGGCGCGGTAATTTGCGCAATATCGTGAAGGAAGGCGTGGCGAAGCTTGATAGCTACGATTCGGACGACTGGCACGGTACGATCGATAAAGGCAGCTACGTCACCGGGCTGGTGCGCGCTGTGGATACATCAACGGCGACGGTGAAAATCGGGCCGAACGCGGCGATGGTTTCCTCTCCGGCGATTTCCTGGACCGGCCACAAATCGCCCGCGGATATTTTGAAAGCCGGGGATCTGGCGCTTTTCAAGATTCTCGACATCACCGGCACAACTGCAAAGGTGGAACTCGAGCAGGCGTTGACCGTGCAGGGCGCGCTGCTGGCGATTGATAATCCGAGCGGCGAAATCAAGGCCATGGTGGGCGGATCGAGCTTCGAAGATTCGAAATTCGATCGCGCCACGCAGGCGCTGCGGCAGACCGGTAGCTCGTTCAAGGTTTACGTCTATGCGACGGCGATCCAGAAGGGATTCTCGCCTTTCGATACCATCGTGGACGCGCCGGTGACATTTCGCAGCGGCGGGCAGGATTATTCGCCGAAGAATTACGACGAGAAATTCGAAGGGCGAATTACTTTGCGGCGCGCGCTCGCGGATTCGCGCAATGTTCCGGCGGTGCGCTTGCTGGATCAGGTCGGCGTGCAGAACGTGGTGGCTACCGCGCGGCGATTTGGGATTACCAGTCCGCTGCCGCCGTATCTGCCGCTGGCGCTGGGCGCTGCGGATTTAACTTTGATGGAGCATGTGTCGGCGTTCACCGTGTTTCCGGATGATGGCATTCACATCGAGCCGCACATGATTCGCCGCGTGACTACTTACGATGGCGCGCTGCTTGAGGAAGCCAAGCCGCAGGTGACTGACGTGATTCCGCCGGACGTGGCGCGGACGATGGTGGCCATGCTCGAGGAAGTGGTGCAGTTCGGCACTGGCGTGCGCGCCAAGGAACTTGGGCGGCCGAGCGCGGGGAAGACCGGCACGACGAATGATTTCACCGATGCTTGGTACATCGGATTTACGCCTTCGCTTACCGCGGGCGTGTGGATCGGGAATGACGATAAGCGCATTTCGCTGGGCAAGAAAGAAACTGGAGCGCGGGCTGCTTTGCCGGTGTGGCTGGAATTTATGAAGGGTGCGATGGACAGCAAGCCTGTGGAAGATTTTCCGAATGTGGTGCCGCTGGAAAAGCTGGCGTCGGCGAGGGTGGTGCAGGTTGATACGCCGGATACTGCGCCTCCTGCGGATGCTGCTGAGCAGGGGCTTACGCAGGTTGCGGCGCCTGCTTCAAAGACAACCCCTAAACCGAATTAGTAGCCGTGGGCGCTCCAACCTCTATCGCCGCAATGCCCTGCTTTCGTAGCGGCGCGCTTCAGCGTCGATCTTTGGTTCGCGTTAATCCCGTGCCACCCTAAAGGGCGCCGCTACGAATTCACCGCGCCCCCAAAATGATCCCACCCTCCTCGCTTCAAAATTGTCTTGCGGCCTGCGGAATCGACTAGGAGGAGTTTCCGGTTTCGGATGATTTCGCCTATGCAGGTTAGTGCGATTCCGCCCGGGGGATGCCGCAGTTTGCGGACTTTGAGTTTGGGGACTGTGAATAGCAGCTCGTAGTCGTCGCCGCCATTGAGTGCGTAATTTTGGGCCTCACTTGCGGCCAAATTTAGCCGGTGCTGCCACGGCTCTGGAATTCCCACAATGGGAAGGTGCTCGGCCCTCACTACGGCACCGACTTGGCCGGCTTCGCATAGGCGGGCTAGGTCGATTGAGAGACCGTCAGAGACGTCCATCATGGCCGTGGCTAGGCGCTGATCTGCCAACCAGGCGCCGAGCTTGAGGCGCGGTTGCGGGTAATAATGTGTCGCCACCAGCGAGCGGGCGTCCGGACGCTTGTCCTGTTGCTGCCGGATTATTTCGAGACCGAGCTTGGCGGCACCGAGCTTTCCGCTCACATAGATCAGGTCGCCAGGTCGAGCGCCGTCACGGCGGAGTAGTCGGCCCGGTTTGCCATCGCCGAGTGCTACCACGCAAACCATGGCCTCCTGGGCGCTGGCTAAGTCTCCTCCTATTAGCGGGATACGGATTTTTCGGGCCGCTTCGTCCACCCCACTTAGAAAGCCGTCTAGCCACGCTCCCGTGCGTCCCGGGGGCAGAGCCAAGTTCAGCAGAAACCCGAGAGGCTCGGCGCCCATGGCTGCCAGGTCGCTGGCAGAGCGCGCCAGGGCCTTGTATCCAATGGCTTTGGGAGGATAAGACGAAAGGAAGTGAACACCTTCGATTAGAAAGTCGCTGCTGACCACCAGTTCGCGGCCACGCCTCGATTTCAAAATCGCCGCATCGTCTCCAATTCCTAGTCGCACACGTCCGGCTCCGCTCGACCCGGCCGATAGGACGGCTCGCCTGATACGGTTGAGCAATGAGCGTTCACTGGTCATCGGTACAGTTGCGTTCGGTACACCCGGAAGCTGAAAATGAGGGCAATCCAAAACACATGTAGCCGATTATAGCTATGAGAGCGGTCAAGGTGCTAGGAGAGTGCGCCTACAAGAATTGGAAGAAATGGGTTGACGAATGAGGAGCGAGTCCCTACAATTCGGCAGTTTTCGGCCCAGCGCCGCCGTTGGAAGACCTCGCAAGCTTCGTCGAGCTGCCGGGTGGTCGCTGCGCTTTCCCCGAATCGGGCGATTCCTTCGAGCTTGGCGAAGAATGAAGAGTAGATCGTACACATTATTCATAGCTGCAAATGATTCCGGCGGTGTGCGCCGGCTGCGGATTCCTCTGTATCTGGTCCAAGTGCTGCTTGTTCTGGCTGTCGTCGGTGGCGTTACGGTGATTTTCGCGGCGGGTTCCTATAGCAGGATGCTCTGGAAGGTGACCAATTACAATGCCTTGCGGCGCGAGCAGACCAGTCTGAAGAAGCAGTACCTCGATCTGCAGAGTCAAGTGAAGGATACGAATGAGCGGTTGACCTCGCTGCAGTCGCTGGCGAGTGAAGTGGCCATGGCCTACGGAATCACGAATCTGCGGCAGACGCCGTTTGCGATCACTGACAGCTATGAGGGGCCTGAAACGCAATTCCGCCAGTCGGTGGAAGAGTTCAATTACCTGCAAATGAACGCGTCGATGGTGGAAGCGGCTAGCCCGAATCTGCGCTTGATGCCTGCGCCGAAATTTGCGAGCAGCAACGCGGCACCTTCGCTTTGGCCGGTGGTGGGCGAGATCACCGGGCGATTCGGCGAAAGGCTTGATCCTTTTAGTGGTGAGGGTGCGTTTCACGCGGGTGTGGATATCGCATCGCATCTGGGTGATGCAGTGCGGGCTACCGCGGATGGGGTGGTTACCGTGGTGGATCGCCGGGCTGGTTATGGGCGGCTGGTAGTGATCGATCACGGATTTGGAGTTACGACCTGGTACGGGCACATGCTGGACTTTAATACCAGCGTGGGCCAGCAGGTTAAGCGCGGCGATATTATCGGATTTGAAGGGGCTACCGGGCATGCTACCGGGCCGCACGTGCATTACGAAGTTCGCTTCTATAACACTCCCGTGAACCCGTGGCGTTATTTGCGGGGGGCGGAAGTTTCTCCGACGCAGAACGGCGATTAGGTCCTCGGTTTTCTTTTCCCGAGAAATTCAAGAATAGCAACATTGCGGTGGCTCGGCTACTGCTTGGCTTGATTTCTGCGCTTCGTCATGCCCGCGGAAAAGAGCCGGCGGGGACGCCCTTCGTTAATTCTCAGGGTAAACCAGCGCTACATTGGCTGATCGCTACTGGGCTTTTGGGGTCGATTGCAGTATGGCGGGGGTTAGTTCGAAGCGCAGGCGGACGGAGCGGTTTTCGTGGGAGACGGTGGCTACGCGTAGTAACGAATCCAGCAGGGTGGCATCGCTCGGATGCATTTGTTGGCGCGTTCGTGGATCGGCCAACGCGGCGCGTCCTAGCCAGCGCATGGTATCGAGGAGCGTGGAAAGTTGCAGGGCATTGGCGAGCGAATCGCAATCGGCGTCCGCGGCGAGGATAAAATTGTTGCCCTGCGGCTGGCCGGATAGCGTGATGTCGTGAATGCTCTTCAGAATATGATTTAGCTGCCCGGATTGAAGCTCGTGCGCGCCAATGGCTTTCGGCAAATCGTCGGTGTGCGCGACGGCGAAGAATTGCGCGCCCGAGACGCGGCCGATACGTTCGCGCATGGCAGCATCTTGCTGCGATCCCGTAGCGGGATGAAGCACCGTGTCCAGGCTCATGGCTTGCGCGAAGGCGATGCGGTTCGGTGCAAGAAACGTGAAGGAAATTCCTTTGCCCGGGAGAGCCGAGGGCGTTTCGTAAATCACCTGGCCATTGTCGTTGGAAGTTTTTCCTACGCGCCTCGCGTAATTGTCAATTTTTTCGTGATCGAAGCGGCCGTCGGCAACAGCGATCAGGCGCAGGCGCTCGGCTAGAACTGTGGACGCAGATTCCGTGTTTGGCCAGATGGCGATGACGAAGCGATCGAGATCGCGCGAATAATCGAAGCCGGTCTGGTTCACGAAATCGCGATATATGGGATCTTCCGCAACTCCCGGATTGAACAGCACCGAGCCATTGGCGAATGCAGGGGAACTCTTTATTGCCGCTACATCGCCATAGATGATCACCGGGGCATCGGGCGGCACGAAGCTGAAGAGATCGGGAGGCGCCCCTGGGGCGAGTACGGGATTCTTGCCGAAGCCGTGAATGAAATAGAAGGCGACACCGACGCCGATAAGGAAGAGGATAGCTACGACGAGGAGCGCTCGCTTGCCGGAGGAAGTCATTTCGGGAGTATAAGGTGCGGGTCGAGAGCAAGTAAAGGTAGAGCCTCTTGAGAGGCTACCCCTACTGCCTATGCCATTTTTGGGCGGAAGGTGCTATACTGGGGTGTGGGTCGGATGCGGGATGCGGATTGGCAGCGGGCGTGCGGCGGGAAATTCAAACTTGCTTGCAATTCTTTTGCCGCTGTGATAACTTTGCTCGGTTTAGCTATGCTGGCGTAGCTCAGCTGGTAGAGCATCTGATTTGTAATCAGAGGGTCGGGGGTTCAATTCCCTCCGCCAGCTGAATTCTAAGGCCGGGAAATTTTTGCGGGATTGCGGACGAATTCCTCGCGATAAAAGAGCTGGGGCTGGTGTCTCCGGGCACGAGCCTTTTTTGTATTTCGATTTATTCCATCGAAATGCGGCAGCTATGTCCCGGCAAATCACGCGGGACGGGTGGGTGAGTGGCTAAAACCAGCAGACTGTAAATCTGCCGCTCCTTGCGGGCTACGGAGGTTCGAATCCTCCCCCGTCCACCAGCGTCCGCATGAGCGAGCAAGTCCTGCAAGTTGCGCGATACGCGACAGTGGCGGATCCAGACATCCGAGGTGCCAGACATTCTTGGTGAAAGCAGCGCACTACCCGCTTGTGGCTACTCAGTGCGGCGGGACAGTGGCGCGGCGGAAAAATCGGAACGAGCCTGGGTAGCTCAGTTGGTAGAGCGCGTCCTTGGTAAGGACGAGGTCACCAGTTCAATCCTGGTCCCAGGCTCCAGATTGTGATGGGTAGCGAGTGCGGTGAGTGCGCGAAGGCTTGGTGATGAGCGGGGGTAACTCAGGGGTAGAGTCTCTGCCTTCCAAGCAGATGGTCGCGGGTTCGAATCCCGTCCCCCGCTCCAGAATGCTGAACGGAAGGTAATTCCCTGCTGGAACGCCGCTGTGAATGGAATAGCGGTGCGCGAAAAATAACAGACGAGCGCGAAAGAAATGACGCACGAAACGCGGCTCTCTGACGAGGATAACTAGCGATGTCGAAGGAGAAATTCGAACGCAGTAAGCCGCACGTGAACGTGGGAACGATTGGGCACATCGACCACGGTAAGACGACTTTGACGGCGGCGATTACCAAAGTGCTGTCGAAGAATAACGCCAAGGTGCAGTTCCGGGCGTTTGATTCGATTGATAACGCGCCGGAAGAGCGCGAGCGCGGCATTACCATTGCGGTGGCGCACGTCGAGTATGAGACCGGCAACCGCCATTACGCGCACATCGATTGCCCGGGCCATGCCGACTACATCAAGAACATGATTACTGGCGCGGCGCAGATGGACGGGGCGATTTTGGTTGTCGCGGCTACCGACGGCCCGATGCCGCAAACGCGCGAACATATTTTGCTGGCTCGCCAAGTGGGCGTGCCTGCCATCGTCGTTTTCTTGAACAAGTGCGACGTGGTGGAAGATCCCGAATTGCTCGAACTGGTGGAACTGGAAGTACGCGACTTGCTGAAGAAGTATCAATTTCCCGGCGACACGATTCCGGTGGTGAAGGGTTCAGCACTCAAGGCTCTTGAAGGCGATGCGAAGTGGGAGAAGTCCATTCTCGAGTTGATGGAAGCGGTGGACAAGAACATTCCGCTGCCGCAGCGCGATGTGGATAAGCCGTTCGCCATGCCGATTGAAGATATTTTCTCGATCTCAGGGCGCGGCACTGTGGTGACCGGCCGAGTCGAGCGCGGCAAAGTCAAAGTGGGCGAGGAAATGGAAATTGTAGGATTCCGCCCGACGGTGAAGCGCGTGGTAACGGGCGTTGAAATGTTCCGCAAGCTGCTCGATGAGGGAATTGCGGGCGACAACGTTGGGTTGCTGCTGCGCGGCACGGAAAAAGAAGACGTGGAGCGCGGGCAGGTAGTTGCCAAGCCGGGCTCGATCACGCCGCACACGAAGTTCAAAGCAGAGGCGTACGTTTTGACGAAGGAAGAAGGCGGGCGTCATACGCCATTCTTTACGGGCTACCGTCCGCAGTTTTATTTCCGCACCACGGACGTTACGGGCGACGTGAAGTTGCCGACCGGAGTGGAAATGGTGATGCCGGGCGACAACGTGTCAGTGGAAGTCGCGCTGATCACGCCGGTGGCATTGGAGAAGGGCTTGCGCTTCGCGATTCGCGAAGGCGGGCACACGGTAGGCGCCGGCGCCGTGACTGAGATCATCGAGTAAACGACCATGAGAGAAATCATCACATTACAATGCGGCGATTGTAAAAACCGGAACTACACCACAATGAAGAACCGGAAGAAGCATCCCGACCGGATGGAAACGCAGAAGTTTTGCAACACGTGCCGGAAGCATACGGCGCACAAGGAAGTTAAGTAAGCGGCTCTCGCGGTAAGTGGAGATCCGAGTGGCAGAGGAGTGGTTCTGCTACATGTTGCGGTGCAGTGACGACTCGCTTTATATCGGGATTGCGGTCGATGTTGAGGAGCGGGTTAAGAAACATAACTGGGGCGTTGGGCCTGAGTACACTGCGAAGCGGCGACCTGTGGTTTTGATTTGGAGTGAACGCTGCGGCACCAGCGAGAATGCGCGGCGTCGCGAGAAAGAAATTAAGGGCTGGAATCGGCGGAAGAAATTGGCGCTCGTTGAGAACCCCAAGCCCAGTCGTTTTAGAGTGGCCCATTCGAGTGAGCTCCAGGGAATGGGGCCGGAAGAACCGAAAGATCGAGGCGAGGTTGGGCGGGTAAACCCTTCGGCTTTGCCTCAGGGTAAAGGGGAGTAGGTTCAACGGTAGACCATCGGTCTCCAAAACCGAGAGTGGGGGTTCGAATCCCTCCTCCCCTGCCAGATTGTTGAGCGGCGCGGTGGGGCAGTAACAAGAAACGCGACGCGGGGCAGCGATGGGCACTCAGGCGGGGACATGGCAGAGGCGGCTAGGAAATTGAATAAAGAAGGCGCGAGCAGCGAAGGGTCGGCACTCCCGGGAGCGGGGCTTCTCGAGAGGCTGGCGGAATACCCGAAGCGCATCCAGAAATACATTCATGAAGTGCGCTCGGAAATGAAGCTGGTGAACTGGCCGAGCTGGCAAGAGGTGCAATCGACGACGGTGGTCGTCGTGGTGACGGTCGCGTTCTTTGCGATCTATTTTATGATCACCGACACAATTTTCAGCCGGATGTGGGCCTACTTCCGGCACAAATGAGGGACTTAGTGATGGCGAAGCAGTGGTACATCGTCCACACCTATTCTGGATTCGAGAAGAAGGTGAAGGAAAGTCTGGAAGGCCGCGTGGCGGCTTTCGGGCTTCAGGACAAAATCGGGCAAATGATCATTCCGACGGAGTCGGTGGTGGAGGTGCGCGGCGGCAAGAAAGTGATTTCGCCGCGGATGTGCTACCCCGGCTACGTGCTCGTGGAGATGGATCTGGATGATTACACCTGGCACGTGGTGCGCTCGACGCCGAAAGTAACCGGCTTTGTGGGCTCGGGAACCACGCCGACGCCACTGACCGATGAAGAAGTGCAGAACATCGTGAACCGGGCATCGAGCACCGCGGAAAAGCCCAAGCCGAAGCTGAGCTTCGATCGCAATGAAAATGTGCGCATCGTGGACGGGCCGTTTGCGAATTTCACGGGCATCGTGGAAGAAGTGAATTCCGACCGCAGCACGTTGAAAGTCTCGGTCACGATTTTTGGCCGCTCGACGCCGGTGGAGCTGGATTTCGCGCAGGTGGAAAAGGTCGCGTAGCGCATACGAAACAGGCGGCAAGCGCGCTGCATCCTGAGCGCATCTAATTAGATAGAGGGTCTGCGAATGGCGAAGAAGGTTCAATCCACAGTGAAATTGCAATTGCCGGCGGCGAAAGCCACTCCGGCGCCGCCCGTCGGGACTGCGCTAGGCCCGCACGGCGTGAATATCATGGATTTCTGCAAGCAGTTCAATTCCAAGACGGCCAAAGAGCCCGATGGAATGATCATTCCGGTGCTGGTCACCATTTACAGCGATCGCAGCTTCACCTTTATCACCAAGACGCCTCCGGCTTCCGAGCTTTTGAAGCGCGCGGCGGGAATCGTCAAGGGTTCGCCGGAGCCGAATCGCAATAAAGTGGCGAAAGTTACGATGAAGCAGGTGGAAGACATCGCCAAGGCCAAGCTGGTGGACTTGAACACGACCAAGTTGGAATCGGCAGTGCGCACCATAATGGGCACGGCGCGCAATATGGGGATTGAAGTCGTCGGCTAATTCGCTCGGCGGGGGAAGAATCGCGATGGGGAAGAGCAACAGAATCGGCGGCAAGAATATCGACAAGGCGCGGAAGCTAGTCGAGGCGCGTCCTTACAAGCTCGAAGAAGCCGCGGAATTGCTGCGCAAGGCGCACTTCGTGAAGTTCGACGAGACCGTCGAGCTGGTGCTGAATCTCGGCGTTGATCCGAAACAATCCGACCAGATGGTGCGCGGCACCGTCGTGCTGCCGCATGGCCTCGGTAAATCGAAGCGCGTGGTGGTGATTGCCAGCGGCGATAAAGTTCGCGAGGCGCAGGAAGCCGGCGCGGATTTCGTCGGCGGCGAAGATATGGTCCAGAAAATCACCGAAGGCTGGGTGGATTACGAAGCGGTGATCGCCACTCCCGACATGATGCGCTCCGCCGGAAAACTCGGCAAAGTGCTCGGCCCGCGCGGAATGATGCCTAACCCGAAGACGGGCACGGTCACGACCGACGTCGCCAAGGCCGTACAGGAAATCAAGGCCGGTAAAGTGGAGTTCCGCCTCGATAAGACCGGAATCATTCACTCGCCGGTGGGCAAGATCAGCTTTACCGCGCAGGCGCTGGCTGGAAACGCGCACGCGCTGCTGGCGGCGGTGCAAAAGGCCAAGCCCGCTGCCGCCAAGGGCAAGTACATCAAGAGAATTACGCTGACCTCGACGATGGGGCCGGGCGTTCCGATCGATCACGCCGAGTCCGAAGTATCGCTGTCAGCCGCTGCTGCATAACCTGGAATTCATGAGCTGCTTGGAATTGGAGATTCGGGAATGAAGAAGAAAGCCGAGAAGAAAACGGACGCAGACAAGTTGCGAGCCGAGCTCGCGACCGTCTCGACCGTAATCCTGACCACGTTTCAGGGCATCACCGTGGACGCGGATACCAAGCTGCGCCGAGCGGTGGAAGCTGCGGGCGGCAAATATCAAGTGGTGAAGAACACGTTGGCGGAACGCGCCGGAGAAGGCACGCCGGCCGCGGGGCTGCTCAAGGATCTCAAGGGCACGAATTCCATTTCCTACACGCGCACCGATCCCGTAGCGCTGGCGAAAGTGTTGACCAAAGTCGCCAAGGAAACGCCCGCATTCAAGTTCAAGGCAGGATGGGTAGAAGGCCGGGTGGTTTCGATCGATGAAATCCAGAACCTGGCGCAACTGCCTTCGAAGGAAGAATTGATCAGCAAGGTGATGTTCCTGCTGAACGCGCCGGCGCAGCGAATCGCGATGGTGCTCTCAGCGGTGCAGCGGAATCTTGCGGTAGTAACCAGTGAAGCGGTGAAGGCCAACAAGTTTGCCGGCGGCGACGCCGTCGCAACTCCGGTTGCGGAATCTTAGGAGGGGTGGACAACAGCAATGGCTAGCAAAGTGGAAGCAATTCTCGATGAAATCAAGGGCTTGACGCTGCTCGAGGCGTCGGACCTTGTCAAAAAGATGGAAGAAGCCTTCGGCGTCTCCGCAGCAGCGGCAGCCCCGGTAGCAGTGGCGGGCGGCGCGGCAGCGGGCGGCGGAGCAGCGGCGGAAGAGAAGACGGAATTCACCGTCGTACTCACCGACGTCGGCGCAAACAAAATCGGCGTGATCAAGGCGGTCCGCGAAGTTACCAGCCTGGGCTTGAAAGAAGCCAAGGACTTGGTTGACGGCGCGCCCAAAACGGTGAAAGAGGGCATCAACAAGGAAGAAGCCGCCACGATCAAGAAGAAATTCGAAGAGGCCGGAGCCAAGGTCGACATTAAGTAAGGGCGTCCGGATCGCGCTCAGATTCGGAGCGCCGGGGAATTCGCCAAAGAACTTGCTCCTTTACGTTCCAACATCCTCGCAACTCGTCCTTCCCGGACTCGCAGCACGGGTGTCTCGACCTGCTGCGCGTGCCGGCAACCCCTAAAGGGGAGAGGTAATTCAGAATGCGCAATGGAAACCGTCCGACGCGGGAACGGGAACGGCTGGATTTTGCCAAAATCAAAACCACCGTTCAGATTCCCAATTTGATTGACGTCCAGAAGAAATCCTACGAGCGCTTCCTGCAGATGGATCGCTTGCCGAGCGAACGTGAAGATACGGGCTTGCAGTCCGTGTTCACCTCGGTGTTTCCGATCCAGGATTTTCGCGGGCTCTCGCAGCTCGACTTCGTGGACTATGCCATCGGCAACTGGGAGTGCAAGTGCGGCCATCTACGCGGGCTGCATCACTTGCGCGCGACGTGCCGCAATTGCGGCGCTTCGGTTGTAACAAACCCATATCGCACCGGCGACGTGATTTGCTCGAAGTGCGGCACGTTCAACAAGAACACGCCGACTTTCTGCAACAAGTGCGGCGATCCGGTCACCTTGCAATTGAAATATGACGTGAGCGAGTGCCAGGAGCGCGGCATGACGTATTCCGCGCCGCTCAAGGTCACTATTCGTCTGACCATTTACGACAAGGATCCCGACACCGGCGCGAAGAATATTCGCGACATCAAGGAACAGGAAGTTTTCTTCGGCGATATTCCTTTGATGACCGAGAACGGCACCTTCACGATCAACGGCACCGAGCGCGTGATCGTTAGCCAGTTGCACCGTTCGCCGGGCGTGTTCTACGAAACGGCCAACAATCGCAGCTATTTCCTCGGCAAGATCATTCCTTACCGCGGATCGTGGGTCGAGTTCGAATACGACACCAAGAACATTCTCTACGTGCGCATCGACCGCAAGCGCAAATTCCTCGGCTCGATTTTCCTGCGCGCGCTGGGAATGAAGTCGAATGAAGACATCCTGCGCACTTTCTATCAGGTCGAGCGCATTTCGCTGCGCGATCGCCAGATGCTTTGGAATGTTTCCGAAGGCCTGGTGGACCGCAAGCTGTCGCATGAAATCAAGCATGCGCGTTCCGGCGACGTGATCGTCGGCGCGCACAAGCGCATCAGCGATTCTGCCTACAAGGAAATTACGAAGGCTAAGATCACCCAGGTGGAAACGTCCGCGGCCGATCTCGAAGGCGCTTTCACGGTAGCCGAGCTGGTGAATCGCCAGACCGGCGAAGTGCTCGTCGATTCGAACAAGCCGCTTACTCCGGAAATGTGGACCACGCTGGCCGAATCGGGCATCAGCGAAGTGGATGTCTGCTTCCCCGAGCGCGATGAAGTCGGGGTGATCGTCAGCCGGACGCTCGACAAAGATGCCATCAAGAATCCGCGCGAAGCGTTGATCGAAATCTACCGCAAGCTGCGTCCCGGCGATCCTCCGACGCTCGAGACCGCCACGGCGCTCTTCAACGGCATGTTCTTCGACGCCCGCAAATACGATTTCAGCAAAGTCGGGCGCCTCAAATTCAATATCAAGCTGGGCCTCGAAACTCCGCTTGAAAAGCGCACGCTCGATCCGGGCGATTTCGTCGCGGCCATCAAGTATTTGCTGAAGTTGCGCCGCAATATCGGCTCGGTGGACGACATCGATCACTTGGGCAATCGCCGCGTCCGCGCGGTGGGCGAACTTCTCGAGAACCAGTTCCGCATCGGCCTGGTCCGCATGGAGCGCGCCATCAAGGAAAAGATGTCCGTGTACCAGGAAATGTCCACGGCCATGCCGCACGATCTGGTGAACGCCAAGCCCGTGATGGCGGCGATACGCGAATTCTTCGGCAGCTCGCAACTGAGCCAGTTCATGGATCAGACCAATCCGCTCAGCGAGATTACGCACAAGCGGCGTCTTTCGGCTCTTGGTCCCGGCGGCTTGTCGCGCGAACGCGCTGGATTCGAAGTTCGCGACGTTCACCCGACGCACTACGGCCGCATCTGCCCGATTGAAACGCCGGAAGGCCCGAACATCGGACTGATCAGCTCGCTTTCGAGCTACGCGCGCATCAATGAATTCGGATTTATCGAATCGCCCTACCGCAAGGTGAAGGGCGGGCGTGTAATCGAATACGTGCAAGTGGTGAATGCCGGCGACAGCGAATTCAAGGCCGGTGACATCGTCGAGCGCGAAAAAGTGGAAGACACCAACGAAGATTTGAAGCGCCGGCGCGTGATCGTCGAGCCGTATTGCTTCTATCTTTCGGCGTGGGAAGAAGACCGCTACGTCGTGGCGCAGGCCAATGCTGCGCTCGATGAAAAGGGCCGCATCGTCACCGACCTGGTGAACTGCCGCCAAGCGGGCAACTTCGTGCTGAAATCGCGCGATGAAGTGGATTACATCGACGTTTCACCGAAGCAGCTCGTATCGGTGGCCGCCTCGCTCATCCCGTTCCTTGAGAACGACGACGCGAACCGCGCGCTCATGGGTTCCAACATGCAGCGCCAGGCCGTGCCGTTGATCAAGGGCGAAGCGCCGCTGGTCGGCACCGGGATGGAACGCGTCACTGCGCGCGATTCGGGCGCAGTGGTCGTGTGCAAGCGCGACGGCATCGTCGATCAAGTCGATTCCGAGCGCATCATCGTGCGCGTCGAGTCCGATCAATCCGGCGTGCTCAGCCGCGAAGTCGGTTCCGACATTTACTTGCTCACGAAATTTAAACGTTCGAACCAGAACACTTGCATCAGCCAGAAGCCGCTCGTTCGCACCGGAGACCGCGTAAAGCAAGGACACATCCTCGCGGATGGACCTTGCACCGATCACGGCGAGCTGGCTCTCGGCCGCAACGTGCTGGTCGCCTTCGTACCGTGGCGCGGTTACAACTTTGAAGACGCCATTCTCGTGAGCGAAAAGCTGGTGCGCGAGGATTACTACACTTCGATTCACATCGAAGAGTACGAAATCGAAGCGCGCGACACCAAGCTCGGTCCCGAGGAAATCACACGCGACATTCCCAACATCAACGAAGGCTTCCTGCGCAATCTCGATGAAAGCGGAGTGATTCGCATCGGCGCGACGGTCCGACCCGGAGACATCCTGGTGGGCAAAGTAACGCCCAAGGGCGAAACCACGCTGACGCCGGAAGAAAAACTTCTGCGCGCCATTTTCGGTGAGAAAGCCGGAGACGTTCGCGACGCTTCTCTCTATTGCCCGCCGGGCATCGAGGGCACCATCGTTGACGTTAAGATTTTCTGCCGCAAGGGCGCCGAAAAAGACGAGCGTCACAAGGCCATCGAAGCGGGACAAGTGGCGAAGCTCGAAAAGAACCTCGCCGATGAAATCCGCATTCTCACCGATGAGCGCCTGAAGCGCCTGGTCGATTTGCTTGGCGGCCAATCGCTGCTCGCGGACTTGCACGACGAGCGCACCAACAAGCGCCTGCTCACCAAGGGCGCCGAATTGACGCGCGACATTCTCGAAAAAGTTTCCACTCGCAACCTGAAGCGCCTGCGGCTTTCGGACAAGGATCCTCTGCTAATCGAGAAGATCGATGAGATCGAGGAAATGACTTCGCGGCAGATCGACGTGCTGCGCAAGATCACCGACGAGCGCGTTGGCAAGCTCAAGAAGGGCGACGAACTGCCGCCTGGGGTAATCAAGCTGGTGAAAGTTTACATCGCCATGAAGCGCAAGCTCTCGGTCGGCGACAAGATGGCCGGCCGCCACGGGAACAAGGGCGTCATCGCGCGTATCGTTCCGGAAGAAGACATGCCTTACATGCCGGACGGCACGCCGGTGGAAATCGTTCTCAACCCGCTGGGCGTTCCTTCGCGTATGAACGTCGGGCAAATTCTCGAAACGCATCTGGGCTGGGCGTCGAAGGTCCTCGGCGAGCAGATCACCAAGCTGCTCGACGACTCCACGCGCGCCGAAGCTATGCGCAAATGGTTCAAGGAAGCTTTCGGCCAGACTTCGGTATGGAAGACCATCGTCGATCTCGACGACGCCGAAATCATCGATCTGGCGCAAAGCCTCAGCGGCGGCATCCCGGTCGCCACGCCGGTATTCGACGGCGCGCGCGAAACCGACATCCACTTCATGCTCAAGGCCGCGGGTCTGCCGGAAAGCGGCAAGGTCACGCTCTGCGACGGAATGACCGGCGAACCATTCGCGCAAATCATCACCGTCGGTTACATCTACATGCTCAAGCTTTCGCACCTGGTGGACGACAAGATTCACGCGCGTTCCATCGGCCCGTATTCGCTGATCACCCAGCAACCGCTTGGCGGCAAGGCGCAGTTCGGCGGCCAGCGCTTTGGAGAAATGGAAGTGTGGGCGCTCGAAGCTTACGGCGCCGCGCACATTCTCCAGGAATTGCTGACCGCGAAGTCGGACGACGTTTACGGCCGCGCGAAAATTTACGAAGCCATCGTGAAGGGTGAACCCGGGATCGAGCCGGGCGTGCCCGAATCGTTCAACGTACTCGTCCGCGAGTTGCAGTCGCTTTGCCTCGACGTCGAATTGATGAAGAGGCAGAAGCCGCAGCTCGAAAAGGTCGCGGAATAACCAACTCTCTGCGCCGGCTAGCTCCAGCAGCCGGCGCGCAACGTCTTTCGTTCAAGTTTTTGTCCCGGTTAGGCCGGGACGGGAGGACAGCCCTTGTATCGATCGAGCCCTTATGACCGCGCCAGCCAGATTGCGGATTTTGATTCCATTCGCATCAGCTTGGCGAGTCCGGAAAAAATCCGTTCTTGGTCGCATGGCGAAGTAACCAAGCCGGAAACCATCAACTACCGCACTTTCAAGCCCGAGCGCGATGGCTTGTTCTGCGCGAAGATTTTCGGTCCGGTGACGGACTGGGAATGTTTGTGCGGCAAGTACAAGCGCATGAAGCATCGCGGCGTGATTTGCGATAAGTGCGGCGTCGAAGTCACTCTCAGCAAGGTTCGCCGCGAGCGTCTCGGCCATATCGAGCTCGCGTCGCCGTGCTCGCACGTGTGGTTCTTCAAGGGTCTGCCGAGCCGCATCGGCTACCTGCTCGATATCACCATGCGCGATCTCGAGCACATTCTTTATTTCGAGGCGTTCGTTGTAATTGATACCGGCGAAACTCCCGGCATCAAGGACAAGGAAATTCTGCAGGAAGAGAAGTACCGCGAACTGCAGAAAGAATACGCCGGAAAATTCGACGCGCGCATGGGCGCCGAAGCCATCAAAGAACTTCTGCGCCGCGTGGACGTCGAGAAGCTCAGCGAAGAGTTGCGCGAGAAGATGAAGGTTGACCCGAGCCTGCAGAAGCGCATCAAGTACGCCAAGCGCCTTAAGGTGCTCGAAGCGTTCCGCAAGAGCGGCAACAAGCCGGAATGGATGATCTTGGACGTAATCCCGGTTCTGCCGCCCGAGTTGCGGCCTCTTGTGCCTCTGGACGGCGGACGTTTCGCGACTTCCGACCTGAACGATTTGTATCGCCGCGTGATCAACCGCAATAACCGCTTGAAGAAGCTCATGGAGCTTCACGCGCCCGACGTGATCGTCCGCAACGAAAAGCGCATGTTGCAGGAAGCCGTGGACGCGCTCTTCGACAACGGCCGTCGTGGCCGCGTGCTGCGCGGCACCAACAATCGCCCACTCAAGTCGCTCTCCGACACGCTCAAGGGCAAGCAGGGCCGCTTCCGCCAGAATCTACTCGGCAAGCGCGTGGATTATTCCGGCCGTTCGGTAATCGTCGTGGGCCCGGAATTGAAGCTCCACCAGTGCGGTCTACCGAAAAAGATGGCGCTCGAGCTGTTCAAGCCGTTCATCTATCACCGCCTGGAAGCCGCGGGCCATTGCACCACCATCAAGCAGGCCAAGGAACTCGTCGAAGCGCAGGAAGCGACAGTCTGGGACATTCTCGAGGACGTGATCCGCGAGCATCCCGTGCTGCTCAACCGCGCCCCGACGCTGCACCGCCTGGGCATTCAGGCATTCGAGCCGGTGCTGGTGGAAGGCAAGGCCATTCGAATTCATCCGCTGGTCTGCACCGCGTTTAACGCGGACTTCGACGGCGACCAGATGGCGGTTCACATTCCACTTTCGCCCGAAGCGCAAGTCGAAGCTTCGGTGCTGATGCTCAGCTCTCACAATATTCTGTCGCCGGCCAACGGCATGCCTCTCGCCGTTCCGACGCAGGACATGGTGCTGGGCATCTATTACCTGACGAAGTCGAAGCCCGGCGGCAAGGGCGAAGGCCGCGCGTTCGGCTCGAGCGAAGAAGTGGTTCTCGCGCTCGAAGCCGGCGACGTCGAATTGCTCACGCCGATCCGTCTGCGTTACACGGGCGAAGTAATCGACCTAACCACCGCTTATGACGATCAGGACGTGCCGCACACCGAGCCCATTCAGCTCAACCGGCAATTCCTGCACACCACCGTCGGCCGCGTGATCTTCAACGATCACCTTCCGTCGGACATGCCGTTCATCAACGGCTTGCTGAAGAAGAAGGGAATTCAGCAGCTGGTTCAATACTGTTACTTGCGCTTCGGCACGGAGAAGACCGTCGTCTCCTTGGATCACTTGAAGGAGCTCGGCTTCCTCTACGCCACCAAGGCCGGCATTTCCGTCGGCATCACGGACATGGTCATCCCCGGCGACAAGGCCAAGCTCGTGGATACCGCCGAGCGCGAAGTCGTCAAGGTGCAGCAGCAATACCTCGACGGCGCGATCACCAACGGCGAGCGCTACAACAAAGTCATCGCCATCTGGTCGGACGTCACTGAGAAGGTCGCGGACGAAATGTTCAAGACCCTCGAGGCT
Organism: uncultured Acidobacteriota bacterium; assembly: GCA_963831955.1. Classification (GTDB taxonomy): domain Bacteria; phylum Acidobacteriota; class Terriglobia; order Acidiferrales; family UBA7541; genus Palsa-147. Next base: position 1,865,060 of record CAWHSG010000001.1, read on the forward strand.
CAGGACAAATCGGGCATCATCAATCCGATTTTCGTCATGGCCGACTCCGGAGCGCGCGGATCGAAACAGCAAATCCGGCAGCTTTCCGGAATGCGCGGCTTGATGGCCAAGCCTTCGGGCGAAGTCATCGAGACACCGATCACTTCGAATTTCCGCGAAGGCTTGAACGTGTTGCACTACTTCATCTCCACGCACGGCGCTCGTAAGGGCTTGGCGGATACGGCGCTCAAGACCGCCGATTCCGGCTACCTGACTCGCCGCCTGGTGGACGTGGCGCAGGACGTGATCATCAGCGAATTCGATTGCGGCACGGCCGATGGAATTTTCGTCGAGCCGATCGTGGAAGCCGGAGTCGAAGTCGAACCGTTGCGCGACCGCGTGGTGGGCCGCGTTTCACTCGAAAAAATCAAAGACTACGAAGGCAACGTGGTCGTGGAGATCAACCAGGTCATCACCGAGGAACTGGCCAACGCGATTCAAGCGGCGGGCATCGAGCGCGTCAACATTCGCTCCGTGCTCACCTGCGAATCCCGCCGCGGCGCCTGCGCACGATGCTATGGCCGCAACCTGGCCACCGGACGCATGGTCGAACTCGGCGAAGCGGTCGGCGTCATCGGCGCGCAGTCGATCGGCGAACCCGGCACGCAGCTCACGATGCGCACGTTCCACATCGGCGGCACGGCTACTCGCGTCACCGAACAGTCGAAGGTTGAAGCCAAGAACAACGGTTTTGTCCGCTTCATCGATCTGAAGGTGGTCGAGGGCCGCAACAAGCAGCTTGTTTCCATGAACCGCTCCGGTCTTATCGCCGTTGTCGACGAAAAAGGCCGCGAGAAGGAGCGCTACCACGTGGTTTACGGCGCTCGGCTTAAGGTCGAAGACGGTGAGCCCGTGCAAGTCGGTCAGATCATGGCCGAATGGGATCCGTACACCTTCTCGATTCTTACGGAAACCGGCGGCGCCGTTCAATTCAAGGACTTGCAGTCCGGCCTGACCATCGAAGAGCAGGTGGACGAAGTCACCGGCCTGTCGCAGCTTGTTGTGACGCTGCCGCCGGGGGATGAAAAGCATCAGCCGACGATTCAGATTCGGGATTCCGCCGGCCGCGTCCGCAAGAAGTACCTCATGCCTTCCCGCGCGCACTTGATGGTGCAGGATGGCGACGAGGTGCAGCCGGGCGACGTGCTCGCGAAGATTCCGCGCGAGACCACCAAGACCAAGGACATCACCGGAGGTCTCCCGCGCGTCGTCGAGCTATTCGAAACGCGCAAGCCGAAGGATCCCGCTGTCATCTCGGAAATCGATGGCGTGGTCAAGTACGGCGAAATCGCCAAGGGCCAGCGCAAGATTTACGTCGAGAGCGAAGATGGCCGCACGGTGAAAGAGTATTCGATCTCCCGCGGCGTGCACATCAACGTTCAGGAAGGCGAGCACGTGAAAGCCGGCGAGCCATTGATCGACGGCCCGCTGAACCCGCACGATTTGCTCGCGGTCCTCGGCGAAAAATACACGCAGGCCTATCTGGTGAACTCGATTCAAGAAGTTTACCGGTTGCAGGGCGTGAACATCAACGACAAGCACATCGAAACCATCGTCCGGCAGATGATGCGCTGGGTGAAAGTCGAAGACGTGGGCGACACGACGTTCCTACTCGAGGAGCAGGTGGACAAGTTCCGCTTCCGCGAGGAAAACGATCGCATCATTCACGATGGCGGGCGTCCGGCAACGGGCCGTCCGCTGTTGCTCGGCATCACCAAGGCGTCGCTCTCGACCGATTCGTTTATCTCGGCCGCGAGCTTCCAGGAGACCACGCGAGTGCTCACCGAAGCCGCGATTTCCGGCAAGGTGGATTATCTGCGCGGGCTCAAGGAGAACGTCATCATGGGCCGTCTGATTCCCGCGGGCACAGGTCTGGAGCGCTATCGCAATATCCAGCTCTTGACCGAAACGCCGCGCGAGGAGCCTGTCGAGCTCGAGCCGGAACTGACGCCCGAGGAAGCCGCCGCACTCGATTTCCTGCGCAAGGATACCGATGCGGTAGCCGAACCGTAGAGCTTCGATCCACAATCCAAATTGAAAACGGCGGCAAGCCCAAAAGGCCAGCCGCCGTTTTTATTTATTGCGCGGCATTTGCCGCGGAAGCTCCCGTAGGGCCCGCGCTTTATGCCGGGCCGGGCGAGACGTATTTTCAAGCCTTGCGTGCGGCCACCCCGGATTGTCATTAAAGAGACGGGGTGGTGGTCGATTTCGTTACAATCGGTATTCGCGCATACGACACCATCTCATTAATGAAAATCCCAGCCATGCCCAAACTGCGCCATGGAGCGACTCGTTGCCCGGCCCAGCATAAAGCGCGGGCCCTACGTTCGGAAACCGCGCGGCAAACGCCGCGCGTGACGTGACTGGGCGCTATGGATGCGATTCGATCTGCTTCTCTGCCTTCCATGGGGGCGTCCATGTCTCTGCTGCGGGCTGCTTCTGCTTCCAATCGACGGTTTCCGATCCCGAATATGGGTACTCACGCGGATCAGCGCATAATCCCTTCCGAACTGGATTCATCCAGATGTACCAAAAGATCGGATGGATCGGCTCATACGGCCGTACCACATGGTCATAGAAATTCCTCTGCCACAAGCGCCGGCCGAATCGCTGGAGGAATGGAAAACCCGTCTCCTGCTTGAATCGGGTAACAAAATCGCGCACGTCGGCGTCATCCGTCCCGCCTTCGATAAACATGTGCAAATGGTCGGGCATCACGCACCAGGCGTGCAAACGGAATTTCTGCTCTTGGGCCACGATGCGTAGGCGTGCGGCGATCCGTGAAACGAGATTGGGGCGTTCAAAGTAACGGGCGCGGCCATGCGTGCAAATTGTGAGGAAATACAACCCGCGGCCGTAATAAGGGTTTGAGAGCAACCGCAATCGTTTCCGGGTGGGTGGAGGCATGGAGGTCAGCGTACCGAAGCAAATGCCAGACGTCTGCGCCAGAGAGTACGTAGGTAATTCTTCGCCGTGCCGGATTCTTGCCGTAGGGCCGGCGCTTTATATGCCGGGCCTGTTCGTGCACGATTTCCCCGGTGCTCGTGTTCCCGCACACCAACTAATCTAATTAATGATCCTCCTCGCCGAGCCGCAATCGCGGCATGAATTTGCCTCTTGCCCGGCCCGGCATAAAGCGCGGGCCCTACGGGAGCGTCCGCGGCTAATGCCGCGACTAGCCCGAAGGTACAGCGTCTGTAAGTACAGGTTTTCACTGTACCTACGGGGTTATGCAACTGGATATCGCGCCGTTGTTTCAGTTTGCTACCACGCAAACCCGCCCGTACACTTCACTTTTGAGGGACCAGTGGGTTTCCGTTCATGACCGAAGCTCCTAATTCTCAGCTCGCTAAAGCTCCTGAAGAATCCTCGAAGCCCAGCCCGGCGACATCTCACTGGGACCAGATGGAGAAGCGCGAAGGCGCGCTCTGGCGCTACATCCTCGTGATTCTGATTCTGATGGCGCTGGGACTCGCGATCACTTCTTGGGAGACTTTTCGCGTGTTGCCGATGCGACTTGAAGCTCTTCCGGTCGGCCTGGTAGTTCTGGTGGGACTCTTTGGCGTGTACGTGTGGCACCAGCGCAAGGAAGTAATTGAGCTGCGGGCATTTCTGCGCGGGATGAAGCAGCGGGCGGACGCCCCGGTCACCGAAGCACAAATTGAAAAAATGCTGGACGTGATGACCCGCTCGCAGCGGGGCTATCGCGACTTGATCGACAGCCTTGATCACCTGGTTTTCAATCTGGGCCTCGACGGCAGCATCAAGACGGTCAACAAGCGCTTTGCGGAAACGCTGAATCTGCCCTTCCCTGAAATCGTCGGCAAAACGCTGCAGGAGTTCATCTCCGAGCCGCCGATTGACGACGTACAGGTGAACGTGTCTGAATTCCTCGAGAAGCGCACCTGGAGCGGAGCGGTCCGCGTGCGATTCCGCAAGAGCGGCGAAGTCCGCTTTTACGATACGGTGTTGCAGCCGGTGCTGAAAGATGGCGAGGTGGTGGGCGCGAGCGGCGTGGCGCGCGACATTACGGCTTACCGCGAATCCGAGGTACGCTTCACCGAGCTTTTCGAATCGCTACAGGAAGGCGTTTACTTCACGACTCCCGGCGGCATGTTCCTCGAAGCCAATCCCGCGCTGGTGCGCATGCTGGGATTCGAGAAGAAGGAAGATCTCCTCGCTGTTCCCGCGCCAGCGCTCTACGAAGACCGCAACCAGCGCGAGTGGATGCTCGACGAGCTCGATCGCAACGGCGCTGTAAAGAATCACGAAATCTCGCTCAAGCGCCCCGATGGAAAAGTAATTCGCTGCCTCGATTCCTGCTCGGTGATCCGCGATAGTTCGGGCGATGTCGTGCGCCTCCAGGGAACGCTCGTGGACATCACCGAGCGCGTGGAAATCGAGCGGCGTTTGTATCAAGAGCAGGAATTCGGCCGCAGCCTCGTCGAATGTTTCCCGGATTTGATCGTGGTGCTCGACGTCGAAGGACGCTACACGTTCGTCAGCCCGCGCTGCGAGGAATTGATTGGAGTGCTGCCCGCGGATCTCATCGGCCAACAGATGGGAGAGCGCGCGCATCCGGAAGACGCGCGCCACCTGAGCAAGCAACTCGATAATCTCTTGGCCGGGATCACCCGCTCAGCGCGCATGGAATATCGCGTGCGCCACGAAGATGGCAGCTACCGCGCCATCCGCGTCACTGCCAGCCCGATGACGGATTCCGACGGGCGCATGACTGGCGTTGTCGCATCGGCGCGCGACGTCACGGAAGAAAAACACATCGAGCAGCAATTGCTGCAAACCGAGAAATTCGCCGCGATGGGGCAAATGCTCGCCGGCGTGGCGCACGAACTGAACAATCCGCTGACCGCAATCCTCGGCGTAACCGATTTGCTGCACGAACGTTCCGTGGACGACACCATGCGCCGGCAAACCAGCCTGGTGCACAAACAAGCGCGCCGCGCCGCCGACATCGTGCAAAGCCTGCTGGCATTCTCGCGCCGCACCGCCCCGGTTCGAGCCCGTATCCGCATCGAGGATATCGTCGAGCGCGTGCTGGAGCTGCACGGTAAGTCTTTGATGGAGAAGAAGATAGAAGTAAAGTTTCATCCTGCGGAGAACCTGCCGGCCATCGAAGGCGACGCCAACCTACTTCTACAGGTTTTCCTGAACCTGATCATCAATTCCGAGCAAGCCATCGCCGGCTCGAGCGATCACGGCACCATCACCATCACCGCCGACACTTTCGAGAATAACGTCTCCATCACGGTGGAAGACGACGGCCCCGGCATCCCCGCGGACATTACCAATCGCGTGTTCGATCCATTCTTCACCACCAAGCGGCCCGGAGGCGGCACCGGTCTCGGTTTAACGATTTGCATGGCGATCATTCGCGAGCATGGCGGCACCATCGAAACGCAATCCATTTTCGGCAGCGGCGCGTCCATCCGCATTGACCTGCCGGTGGCCAATTCGCTCACGCTCGCGGGCGTCAACGATTCTTCCACGGTCAGCCACACTCCGTCGTTCTCACCGGCGCTGCAAGGACACACGGTTCTGGTAGTCGATGATGAAGATGGAATCCGCGAATTGGTCTGCGAGGGGTTGGTCGCGCGCGGCATGGCCGTCGAAACCGTGACCACGTCCGAAGACGCTCTAGCGATGCTGGCGCACCGCCAATTCGACGCCATCCTTTGCGACTACAATCTACCCGGGCAAAGCGGCGAGCAGCTTTTCGATATTTTGTGCGAGCAATCTAAAGGCGCTCCTCCGCGCTTTGTCTTCATGACCGGCGATTTGCTCGAAGCCCGAGTGGTAGATTCAATAGCCAGCCGAGGCGCCCGCACCATCCAAAAGCCATTCCAACTAGCGGGGCTTGCAAATCTCCTAGCTGAAGTCCTGGAAGCCCAACCAGCCAAGTAGCGCCGGCGTCTCTGCCGGCATCTTACGAGCACATATCCCGCAACGCAGCATCCTCACGAACGGACTACCCAGCTCACCCAAAGCCGTGTATTTTCCGCCGCGCTCCGCCCACGACCAGAGCCCTATTTAGGTTTCGCGCTCGTAAGATGCCGGCAGAGACGCCGGCGCTACTTACGGCTTCGCGGCAGGGGCCGGATCAATCCCAAAATCCCAAACGTACAGATCTTCCTCGCTTCCGCGCACAATCTCGGCAACCGCATATTCGCCGGGCGCGAGCGTCTGCGAAAGCGTAAGCCGGGTCACGCCCTTCACCAATTCCCAGCGCTCGATCGGCAGCGTATTGCGCCGGGCCATCTCACCGCCAAAGAGATGATCGAGATTTTCGATCTGCCGGTTGCCGCCATGCACGCGCGCGTGAATCAAAACCACATCGGGCATGTGTCCATCCTTGGTCCGCATATAAAATTCCATCTGCCCGTTCGTGCTGCGTACCTTGGCGCGCTCGCCGAGCATCGAGATGGTCTGGCGGCTCGGAATGACGGGAATTGGAATTAGGATCTGCTTCAACGTCTGCTTTTTGTCCAACTTGATGTCGGTTTCCGCCTGCGGCAGTGGGAACACTTTGGTGCCGTCCAGTGCAAAGATGCCCTCGCCATCCGGCAAGAAAACGCCCGGGGCCACCTCCACGCTGGCATCCACGTTCACGAACACTGCGTTGCGAGCCTTCTCTTCGGCTCCGATCTTGGCGGCCAGCGTGGCGTCCGTCTGCTTCCGCGCAGCCTCAGCCTGTTCGGTGGCAGGCCAATCGACCATGTCGGAGGGAATCTCCTCCCACTGAGAGCGCTCCACGCTGTAATAGCGCACCCGCGTCCCGTCCACCTTGTATTCGCGCACCATGTGGAACGAGCCGTCCTTCAGAACCAGCTTCTTGCCCCGCGGCAGCGAGGCATCCGCGCGTTCCGAGGTCTGCCCGCCCTGATCGTGAGCATTCGATGGATCCTGAAAGGACTGGAAGCCAAAGACGAGCACGAAGGCTGCAGGAAATAGGAAGAAAACCAGGGTCGCCGCGACGTTGCGGCGGCCGAAATCTCCGGTTTTTCTGTCGCGGAAAATGGCAGCGTTACCCTACCAGCCTATGATGCTCCCACCCCAAGCAAGTTTGGCCGACGAAACCACAGAATAGTGTTACTCAGTAGGCCGTCACAAGCCGAGCTTTGAGCACCGCCGGCGTCCCTGCCGGCTCTTTTCGGCCCGTCCGTTCGAAATTACCAAGATGCTTCCATGTAGCGCTGAACCCGGCGCCCCAAAAACAAAAATGGCCGCCCAAAAGGCGGCCACTCAAAAAGTTTTTATCCGGCTCCAGCCGGACGCGATCTAGTGCTCGCAGCGTTCGACGAGCACTGCCAGCACCAGCAAATCCGAGTTGGTAAACAACCACTTATCCGCCTCGGCCCCCGCCGCTTCGGCTGCGCGCGCGATGAATCCCAGATGCCGGCTGCGCGCAAAATTCCGCAGGTGATCGAGGCAGATTCCCGTTAGCCCCGAGACCTCGTCTTCCGTGAAAAGCTTTTGGCTGGACTTGATCGTCAGCATATTGAGCCTCTCAGTTACTTCGATGCCACAACCATCCTAGAGGCCGCATCGATTTCCCTGCAATAGTGCTTCCGTTCTACGTAATTAAACTAAAGGACTAGTCTGCGACGCCGGAATACGCAAAATCATTGGCTTTTCGAGTGACTTTTCAGAAAGTGGAATTGATCGCAGGAATCCCGGCCCGCCAGCAAGGCGGAAAAATGTATCCACAGATTGTAATTGTCTCCACAATTGCGGAAGTTTTTCCCATGCCTTCGGTGAGAAATTTTCTAGCTGTGTACATCGAACTTTGTACTCGCCTTCGCAAACTTCTGCGGGGGATCGAAGCGCGGACGAGTGCAGTCACGCAGCGAAAGTAAAATTTCAATGAAATTTACTTCGATCGGAGAAATGGTGTGCCAAAGACTTGCGAAAAAATCAGAGCCGCCGGCTACGAATCGAATCCGCCGGCGCGCTCGAAATTGTACGCGAGTTGCAGCACGCGTCCTTCGCTGAAATGTGGCCCGAGAATTTGCATTCCGACGGGCAGCTGGTCCGAGGTCTTGCCACAGGGAACGGAGATGCCGGTCAGGCCCGCGAGAGAACCCGTAACTGTGTATATATCAGCGAGATACATCTGAAGGGGATCGGCGGTCTTTTCGCCCAAGCGAAACGGCGGCGTCGGCGAAGTCGGCGCGACGATGGCGTCTACGCGCTCGAACGCTTCGGCGAAATCGCGCGCCAGCAAAGTACGCACTTTTTGGGCGCGCAGGTAGTAGGCATCGTAGTAGCCCGCTGAAAGCGCATAAGTTCCGAGCATGATCCGCCGCTTCACCTCTGCGCCAAATCCCAGCCGGCGCGTCTTGCGGTACATCTCAGAAAGCGTCGAGGCCTCGGCGCGCAATCCGTAACGCACGCCATCATATCGTGCCAAATTGGAACTCGCCTCCGCCGTCGCGACGATGTAGTAAGTCGCGATCGCGAATTCCGTATGGGGCAGGCGAATCGGCACCCGCTTGCATCCCAACTTTTCGAGTAAAGCGATCCCAGCCTCGACTTTACGCCGGACCTCCGAGTCCAGCCCGGCGGCAAAGTATTCTTCGGGCACGCCGATACGCAGGCCCGCGACCGGCGCATCCAATCCCGCCACGTAATCGGGCACCGGCACGTCCGCGCAAGTCGAGTCGTTTGAGTCAGCTCCGGCGATCAGACCGAGCACTTCAGCCACATCCCGAATCGTTCGCCCGAAGGGCCCGATGCGATCGAGCGACGAGGCAAAGGCAATCAAGCCGTAACGCGAGACGCGGCCATACGTCGGCATCATCGCCGGGATACCGCAGCAGGCCCCCGGTTGGCGGATTGATCCACCAGTGTCAGTTCCGAGCGATACCACCGCCAGATCGGCTGCCACGGCTGCTGCGGAGCCTCCGCTCGAGCCGCCGGGGACGCGTCCCGGCGCCGCTGGATTCTGCACCGGCCCGTAGGCAGAGTTTTCGTTCGAGCTGCCCATGGCAAATTCGTCGCAGTTGGTCTTGCCCAGGAAAATCGCGCCGGCGCGGTCGAGGCGCTCGACCGCGGTCGCGTCGTAAGGCGGCACGTAGGTCTCGAGAATCTTTGAGCCGCAGGTCGTTCGCGTGCCGCTGGTGCTGAGCACGTCCTTGATCGCCAGCGGCACGCCCGCCAGCCGCGGCAGCGCTTCGCCCTTGGCCACCAGCGCATCCACTCGCGCGGCCTGCTCGTTGGCGCGGTTCTTCGAAAGCGCGAGAAAGGCATTCAATTCCGGATTGCGTTTCTCGATGCGCGAGTAATATTCGGCGGTGAGTTCGCGTGCGGAGATCTTGCGCGAGGTCAGCGCGTCGCGGATCGACGCGACCGTCCAGCCGGCCGGCGCGCTCATCGCTCGATGACCTTGGGAACGCGGAAGTAGGGTTTCTTCGCTTCGGGCGCTTGCGCCAGGATGGCGTCGCCTACATCGCAAGGGCGCGCGACGTCCTCCCGTAGCGGCGTCGCTGCAGGCGCCTCGCCGGCGTAGGCGACTTGCGCCATGGGCTCGATGCCCGCGATATCAACGCGATTCAGAGTCTCGATATATTCGAGAATGGAATCGAGCTGGCCGCGATAAGTTTCCGCCTCGGCATCAGTTAGCTCAAGATGCGCCAGCTCCGCTACGCGCAAAACTTCTTCGCGGCTCAGCTTCACGGCCGCCCGCCTTCGCTGCGCGGTTTTCGCGAAGCATCGCGCGGCGATGGGCTGCACCCTGTGCGCACGAATGGCGTGTGCTCGTTATCGAGGCTGCGCGGCAATCGCTGTCCGGCCCGCCGCGCCGTCGCAAATCGCACCTGCTTGACGAGCGCCCCGCCCCAAGCCGCGTTCACGCGCCCTGCAAATTCCGCAGCCACGCCTTCGAGTTCCACGCGCCACTCTTTTCCGTTCACCAACACATCCAACACGCCGTCCGCAAGCCTCTGGGGCCGCGTCCGCTCGCCCAGCTTCGCGCCAACAATCACAGGCCAAGCTCCCGCCAACCAGAACATCGCCGATCCGCGCCGCCCCGCACGCCGCAAAGCCGGCCCCAAAATTTCCGCAATAGGTTTCATAGAAGCAGCGATCTTAGCACAGCCAAATGAATCGCACGGCTGTGCAAGCCTGTGGATCACTGTGGAATTTTTCTCCGCGCGCTTCGAACCGCATTCCGGTGAAGAGCATTGTGATACCTTGGGGGGCACGATGGATGGCATCGTGTTGGTGTTGATCGTGACTCCTCACATTGCTCTGGGAGTTGCCTGGGTATATTGGGGACGTTCTCCGGGAAAATTTGAACACCCGAGGTGGCAAAGCAGCCTTCTTTTTGGGGGGCTTCTCGCCTGTTCCCTCAACATCGTTGTCTTTTGGACCTACGTGAATTAGTTGAGGTATCACCAAAACGATCTCTCTTGGTGGAAAGGGCGCGACGGCTTTGAAGTAGTTTCCGATCCCCTGGTCGTGTTTGCGCTAGTAGCAGCAATATTCGGAAAAGGGCGAGCGCGGCTTCCACTCCTCGTCGCGGCGGTGCTCGGTTGGTTCATTTGGGTCACTGGACACCTCGGCATTTTGTAGGCAACCGATCCATAACCACCAAGGGCCGCGCCATCAAAGAATTTGCCGCCATCGGTTCGACCTGCTAGATTACTCGCGCACATCAAGGGTGCAGCCCGTCCGCGGAAAGGGAATATCCCACCTTGCGATTTGGCTGGAAGCAGCGATCACTCTCTTCTGCCCGACGCAGCGGACTACGGGCGCTAAAGAAGGAGTGAGCATGTCCCCACGCGAACTGCCGGCACGCCCAAATCTCGAACATCTCAAGAAGCAAGCCAAGCAACTCTTGCGCGAGTATGTCCAAGGCGAAGATGCGGCCATCGGCCGTTTCAGAGATGCCGACGTATCCTTCGCGAAATCCGCGCCCAGGTTGGCCGGCGCTCTGCGCGTCGTTGCTCGCGAATACGGATTCGACAACTGGGCCAAGCTCAAAGCGCACGTCTTGACGCTGTGCGATCAGCCTATCGCGGCGCTGCAAGCGGCGATCAAAGCCAACGACGCCGCGCTGGTGCGCAAAGTGCTCGCGCGTCATCCGTCGCTGAAGACTCAGCTCGACGAGCCTCTGCCCAACTATGGCTTCGACACTCCCGCGCTCATTGCCGCGGTGCAACGCAACAATCGCGAACTGGTTGACGCGCTCCTCGAGGCCGGCGCCAAAATCAACGCGCGCACCAAATGGTGGGCCGGCAGCTTCGGCGTCCTCGATCTCTCCACTCCCGAACTCACGCCCTATCTCATCAAGCGCGGCGCACACGTAGATGTTCACGCCGCCGCGCGTCTCGGCAAATTCGAACGCCTCCGGGAACTCATCGAGGCGAATCCTGCGCTGGCGCATGCGCGCGGAGGCGACGGGCAGACGCCGCTGCACTTCGCCGCCAGCATCGAAATCGCCGACCACCTGTTGGAGCAAGGCGTGGAGATTGATGCGCGCTGCCTCGATCATGAATCTACGCCTGCGCAGTACATGGCCGCGCACGCGCCGCGCCGTCCCGAGCTGGCGCGTTACCTGATCTCGCGCGGGGCACAGACCGACGTCCTGATGGCCGCCGCAGTCGGCGACTTGAAACTCGTGCAACGCCATCTCGAAAGCAATCCGCAATCCATTTGGCTCAGCGTGACGCAAAAAGATTTTCCGAAGCGCGATCCGCGCAGCGCCGGCGTGATTTATATTTACTGCTTCGGATGGGGCACCACGCCGCACATGATCGCGCGCGAGTTTGGGCATGAAGAAGTTTTCGAGATGCTGATGGAACGCAGCCCGCTCGATTTGCGCTTGGCGCAGGCCATCGAATTGGGCGATGAAGACCTGGCTCGAGAACTGCTCGCGCAGGATCCCAATCTGATTCGCGCACTGTCTCCCAACGTGCGAGGACGTCTCGTTGGCGCGGCGCGGCGAAATGAAACGCGCGCGGTCAGCATGATGCTCCAGTTGGGTTGGCCTGCGCGCGCTCTCGACGACAACCATCAGACCGCTTTGCATTGGGCTGCCTTCCACGGCAACTCCGCAATGGTTAGCGAATTGCTCCGCCACTACGCGCCGCTTGACGCGCAAGATTTGGAGTTCAAAGGCACTCCGGTGGGCTGGGCGATATACGGATCGAAATATGGCTGGCATCGCGGCACGGATGACTATGTAGGCAGCGTGGAAGCGCTGCTAGCAGCAGGCGCAAAAGCCCCGCAGCTCACGGATGATCTGGAAGCCAGCGAAGAAGTGGTAGCGGCTTTGCGCCGTCAAGTAGCGCCGGCGTCTCTGCCGGCATCCGCGCCCGGGCGCGGACGATCGTAAGCCAGCAAGCCAGTTCTAATCGAAATCGCACCGTTTCTAATCGAAATCGTGACGATTAGAAATCGCCGTAACTCACTGAAAACAAACGGCGGAACGATTTCTAATCGAAAGGAAGCCTAATTTTTGGTCGATTAGCCGCGGAGCCAATGAAGTCAGGCAGCGCTAGGCAAGCCCAAGCGAATCCGCAGCTCCCTTCATGGCTTCGATGCAAAAAGCAATGTGCTCCTCGAGCGGCACGCCCAATTCTTCCGCCCCCTGATAAACATCCTGGCGGTTCACTCCGCGCGCAAACGCCTTATCTTTTAGCTTCTTCTTCACCGAAGCGGTCTCCACTTCCGCAATTTTCTTGCTAGGCTTCACCAGCGCGCAAGCGGTCAAAAATCCAGCCAATTCATCGCAAGCAAAAAGCGTGTGATCGAGCGCCGAAACGCGCGCCACCCCCGAATATTCCGCGTGCCCCAAAATCGCGTGAATCATTTCCTCCGGATAACCGCGCTCGCGCAAAATCTTCGATCCCTCGAAAGGATGTTCCTGCGTAGGATGATGCTCCGCATTCGGCCAACGCTCGTAATCAAAATCATGCAGCAGCGCGGTGATGGCCCAAAGCTCCTCGTCCGCCCCATTCTTCCGGGCGTAAGCGCGCACGCAAGCCTCAACTGCCAAAGCATGCTTCCGTAAGCTTTCGCTGGCGGTATAGTCACAAAGCAATTTCCAGGCATCCTCGCGATTCGGCATCCATCCTCCCAGTTCCCCGACGCGAAAAATTTAGCAGACCGGCAAGCGCACGCCAACATCCTCGTACCGCTGGCGTCCCGCCGGCTCTTACGACTAGGAATGCGCCAGTGGCATCCCTCGCGGTCGGACTAAGAAATTCTAATTGATTGCCGTTAAGTTTTATCTCGCTCCGTCGGAGATTGCGAGCCTTGCCAGCAGTTGCGGTCGTAAGAGCCGGCGGGACGCCAGCGGTACAAAAGCAAAAGCATTGCCAGCGCTCGCTCCTCGGCTATAATCGCGCGGCTTGACTCTGCTGGAACGGACGCGTCCCGATGATTCCGACGAGGGCCCCTATGATTTCACGCAAGGATTTTCGCGCCATCGCTTTGTTCGCAGCGGTAGTTCTCGCATCGCTCTCCGCCCGGCCAACCTTGGCGCAGGACGCGCCGGCACCAAAATATCCTGATTACCCTAGCGAGACGCCGGCGAAATTGGTGCCGAAGACGGACAGCTTCGATTATACGCGCACGGAAGTGATGATCCCCATGCGCGACGGCGTGAAGTTGCACACGGTGATCCTCGTCCCCAAAGGCGCGAAGCGGGCGCCCATCCTGCTCACGCGCACGCCTTACGACGCCAACGCGCTCACCAGCCACGCGCAAAGCTCGCACCTCGGACCAATCCTGAACGGCTACGACAACGCTGCCGACGTGATCGTCGAAGGCGGCTACATCCGCGTGGTGCAAGATGTCCGCGGCAAATACGGCTCGGAAGGCGACTACGTAATGAATCGCCCGCTGCATGGGCCGCAAAATCCCACGCCCGTGGATCACTCGACCGACACTTACGACACCATCGACTGGCTGGTGAAAAATATTCCCGAGACGAATGGCAAGGTCGGAATCATCGGCATTTCGTACGACGGATTTCTGCCGCTGATGGCCCTCATCAATCCGCATCCCGCGCTCAAAGTTTCCGTACCGATGAATCCGATGGTGGACGGCTGGATGGGCGACGATTGGTTCCACAACGGCGCCTTCCGCCAGCAAAATCTTGGCTACATCTACGAGCAGGAAGGCACGCGCGACAATAAGGCTCTTTGGTGGACCAGCCACTACGACGATTACGACGATTGGATGGCCGCGGGATCAGCTGGAGAAATGGGTCGCTCTGCACGGCGCCGAGCAGGTCGGTTTCTGGCGCAAAGTTCTGGAGCATCCGAGCTACGACGCGTGGTGGCGCGATCAGGCCGTTGACCGCATTCTCGCCGACCAGCCCCTCAAAGTGCCCGTAATGCTGGTAGCATAGCCTCTGGGACCAGGAAGACATCTACGGCGCGATAGCCGTTTACAAGGCCATCAAGCCGAAGGATACCAACAACGATAAAGTCTTTCCTGGTGATGGGCCCCTGGCATCACGGTCAGGAAATCGGCGATGGCAGCTCGCTCGGCACCATTCGCTTTGACGCCGACACCGGCCTGCAATTCCGCGAGCAGATTCTCGCGCCATTCCTCGCTCAATATTTGAAGGACGACGCTCCCAAATCGGGAATCGCGCCCGTAAACGCGTTCGAGACTGGCACAAACACCTGGCGGCATCTGCAATCCTGGCCCTCCGGCTGCGATAACGGCTGCAAAATCCAGCCCACTCCGCTCTATCTGAATGCCGGCCTGAAGACCAGCTTCGCCGCGCCAAATTCAGGCGACGCAGCCTTCGACGAATACGTCTCCGATCCCGCCAAGCCAACTCCTATCGCGACCGCGCCCGATGATGCCGATGGGCTACGGCACGGGCAACACTTGGTCCATCTGGCTGGTAGACGATCAGCGCGAAGCTTCCGGCCGTCCGGACGTGCTCGCTTACGAATCCGACTTGCTAACCGCCCCGGTGAAAATCAGCGGCCAACCCGTCGCCAACATCGTCGCCTCCACCAGCGGCAGCGATTCCGACTGGGTGGTAAAAGTAATCGACGTTTACCCCGACGAGGTAGCCACGGACCCGCCAATGGGCGGCTTTCAATTGATGATTTCAGCCGATATCTTCCGGGGCCGCTATCGCGAAAGCTTCGAAGCGGCCAAGGCGATCACGCCAGACAAGCCACTGCTCTACAAATTCACAATGCCAACAGCAAATCACGTTTTCCTGCCAGGCCATAGAATAATGGTGCAAATCCAGTCGAGCTGGTTCCCGCTATACGACCGGAATCCGCAAACCTTTCGTCCCCAATATCTTCTGGGCCAAGCCCGGCGACTTCCAGAAGGCGACGCAGCGCGTCTATCACACCCCAGATCAAAGCAGCTTCATTGAATTGCCAGTCGTGACGGCGCCGTAAAACCGCGTAGCGCGGGCTGCCAGCCGGCGTTTTTGTGCGGCATCGGCGCGATCACGACGGTGCTCAACTGCGCGCAAATTTCCTTGAACAGCTTTTCAACAGGGCTGTGGAAATTCCGCGCCGCCTCTCGCCGATTTGCACCTGCACACTCAAGTAGATCGCCTCCATCAGCCAAAACCAGCAAGTTTGCTCCGTAATTCTCCGAAATACTTGCAAATTTCCGCCGCAACGGCTGAAAACTTGCATCCTTAATTTACGCTGGCTTGCTCTAATCCTCCGCCCTCCGGAGGCCGATGAAGAAACTACTTGACAGAAAGTGTCAGCCTGTGGAAAAGTCTCGGCCGCGCCAGTTGTCTGCCTTCCCCAGCTAGCAGTCCCTCCCTTCCGCAGCGGCCGAATAGTCTGCGAGGAAATCGGTGGCGGAAAAGAACGTCAATGCAACAAGTACGGAAATGATGGATCGTGAGGTAATCCGCTGTCAGGTATGCGGGTTAGTTCAATACCGCACGCGTACGGGCAATTGTCGCCGTTGTCTGCGACTCCTGCCGCCGAAGGTGACGTTTGTTATTCCGACGCCTTCGCCGCAGGATTTGCCGGGTGACGATCGCCAGCTCTTCGAAAACTGGCCGAATCGCGAAACGGTCGAGAATATCGGGCAAAGGATCCGTCAACTGCGGGAATCCCGCGGCATGACGCAGAGCCAGCTCCAAGCCCGCTCTCGTGTTTCGCGCTCGTATCTCTCTCGCATTGAGAGTGGCCAGATGACGCCCAGCCTCGGCACGCTCGAAAAGATTGCCGAAGCTCTCGGCGTGGGCCTGAATCGCTTCTTCGTTCCGGAATCGAACGGGGAGACGGTTCTCGAGGATCCCTTCATTCAGGGCCTCAGGCCGTTCCTGCGCCAGCTCGATTGGGCGCAGTGGCAGTCCATTCTGAAGAGGTTGCAGGCCATCAGCGACCACGTCAGCACGAACTCCGTGCAGGCGGCGCCGCTGCGCCCTGCCGCGCCTCAGACAGATCGGATTTCGCAGATGCCCCGGCGACAGCATCCAGGGCATCCTGCGACGGTAATTCATAGGTAGCTAGCAGCGGCCCTGTCGGAGGGCCAACGAAAATCAAACGGCCCGGCGAGCCAATATCAGGCTCCCGGGCCGTTCTTCGTTCGAAGTACCGCCGGTTTATCCAATGGCAAGCTTGGTGGTCGTCCTAGGAAAACTTCTGTCGCTCGCTTTGCCTAGCTCTGCTATCGCGTCGTCACCGCATTACTGAACTTCTTTCTTACCCACCCGCACCAAAGTAATCTCCGTCCCCTCGCCGTGATGCCCCAATGCCACCACCTTCGCCCCGTCGCCGCGATCATTCACAAAAGCCACATCGCTCGATTCCATCTGCACCGGCACCCCCGGGATCTGATCGCTATTGTGATCCCCAGGCGTCGACACCTGCATCTTGAAATCCGGCCCCAGCTTGCTGACATACCAGGCCTGCACCGTCTCGCGCGGATCGTCCGAACTATATTTCTCGATCGCCAGCCCCGCCGATTTCCCGTTCGCCGAAACCTCGAAGTTGGCGCCCTGCGATTTCTCCGGCATCGCGCCCGGATACACCGGCAAACCGGTGGCGTGAGCGCTATCCTGGTTCATCTTCAGGCTGCCGACGGGCGTTTCGATCTCTACCTTATTATCCCGCGCGTTGACGCGCACGCGGTGAACCAGCGCGGAAACCACCACCAAGCCCGCGATCATCACCAGAACGATGCACGCGCCAATAATCCCCAGCACCCACCAAATCGCATTGCTCGGTTTTCGCGGCGGCGCCTGCGGGTACTGTGGCGGTTGAAATTGCTGCGGCGGAGGAACTGGTGGAACTGCTGCCATGTCACACCTCTCCCAGGCTTCTACCAGGTAATACGTCGCGCCCCGTCACAATGTTCCGCGCCATCACGTGAATCTCACTTTCACGTCGGGCCGCTTATCGAGATGCACGGAATCGATGAAGCGCACTTCGCGCTCCTCGAGCGTCAAAATCAAAGAATGTGTGCGCACGCCTTCTCCGAAAAATCGGACGCCGCGCAAGAGGCTGCCTTCCGTCACTCCGGTGCAGGCAAAAATAATCCGCTTACCGGGCGCCAGATCCTCGGTATCGTAGATCCTCTTCGCATCCTTGATTCCCATCTTCGCCAGCCGCTCGTGATGCTCCGGCTTGCTCACCACTAAGCGCGCCAGAATCTGTCCGTTCAAGCAACGCAGCGCCGCCGCAGTCAATACACCCTCCGGCGCGCCGCCCGTCCCCATCACTGCGTGCACGCCGGTGCCGACTACCGTCGCGGCGATGCCGGCCGAAAGATCGCCATCGCCAATCAGGCGGATGCGTGCGCCCGTGGCGCGGATGTCGGCGATCAATTTCTCGTGGCGCGGCCGGTCGAGAACGATCACCACCAGATCTTCAATGTCGCGGTCCAGGCGCTTGGCAATCGCGCGCAGATTTTCGGAGACTGGCGCGTCCATATCTACTGCGCCCTTGCACGATGGCCCGACGACGATTTTTTCCATGTATAAATCGGGCGCGTGCAGCAATCCGCCTTTTTCGCTGGCGGCCAGCACGGTGATCGAATTCGGCGCGCCCGTGGCGCAAAGATTGGTGCCTTCGAGCGGGTCCACGGCGATATCCACCTGCGGGTAAAGGCCGTTCTTGTCGCGCGCTGCGATGCCCACTTTCTCGCCGATGAAAAGCATGGGCGCTTCGTCGCGCTCGCCTTCGCCGATTACGATGGTGCCATCCATGCGCACATCTTCCATCTCGCCGCGCATGGCTTGCACCGCTACATCGTCGGCTTTGTGCGCGTCGCCGAGGCCCATGGTGCGCGCTGAAGCAATCGCCGCCTGTTCCACTACGCGAAGGAATTCGAGACTGAGCGCCCGTTCCATGTGTGAACTCCCAAGATTAATTTAGCCACTGGCACGCAAGGACCGCGGGCCGCGTACCGCTGGCGTCCCGCCGGCTCTTACGACCGCGAGTTCGTTAACGGCAACAATCACGCGCGGACTACACAACCAAATCGAAGCCGTATTCGAACGTGCTGCGCCGTCCACGATCGCCGCCTTTGCCGAAAATTGCGCTCGTAAGAGCCGGCGGGACGCCAGCGGTACGTAAAGCGGGCGCTATCATAATCAAATTTGAATGGGATTGTGCGCGGAATCTGCGCGGCTCAAGGCAGCGGACGCAACATCACATTGACTAGACGCGGATTGTCGAAATCCGTGCGATCACCCGCATCTTTGCCCACGATTGGCAGCAGACGCGCCGAGAGCGGCTTTTTCCATTTCACCGATAGGCTCGCCACATCGCCGAGAATTTTGATCAACTGCTCCGGCGTCACACGGCCTGGAAGCGGAATCGTATCGAGCCCGGTGCCGCATACCGAGGAATATGCCAGCAATCCATCGAGACTGAGCGAGCCTTCGCTCCAGCGCAGCGCGATCCTGGAATCTTCCAGCACCGGCAGCATCAAGCCCGAATAGCCCACGCGCGTCACGGGAATCGACTGAATCGCGCGCGTAATTAAAGCCGCCGCAGAAAGCGTCCCGCTCGATCCCAGCCAACTCCCGGTATAACCCTCAATCGCGGCCCCAATCGAAACGCGCTTCAAAGGCGCCGGCGAAAGATCGATACCCTCGTAAATCCAGCCGGTTTGATGCGCGACGTCCTTGCCAATGTGCTCGATCTGCACCGCAAACGCGCCCAGCTTCTCGCGAATTGCAATCTCCGCCGCGGCAGGATTGGTTTGCCCGGCCAAAGCTTCTGCAATCACGTTCGCCGACTGCAATCCAATCGCAAACTGATGATCGTTGCCGGAATTGAATCCGGCGGGAAAAAACGGCGTCCCCGGCGGCACCAGCGAGACGGCCGCAAAACTGAAATTCGCCTGGCTGCGCTGTGAATGTTCCGCCAAAAATGCGATCACTCCCGCCGCCGCACCGACGGCATCCCAGTGAATCCCATCTTCGCCGGCAATCGCCACGCTGCCATTCATATTCTCCGCGGGCGCCAGCGCGTTGGCGAGCAGGCCGGCTTGGTGCGGATCGTCGCCCACATGCTGCATCGCCGGGCCGACCGAGATGATGAAGCCATCCTCGCCCGCGAGATGATCCAGTTTGCGCAGAAACGTGAAGGCATCCTCCGGCGGCAAGTCGCGCGTATATTCAGGAAAAGGCTGCGTGGCAATCCGAAGCGTCTGCACTTCAAATCCGGCGCCCTCGAAAACTGCCTTCGCTTTATTCAGAAAATCGACGGTATCGGCGATTTGCTGTTGGTAGGTGTCTCGATTCAGCGTTAAAAACGCGGTGATCGTGCGTACTTTTGGCTTGGCGGGTTCTTTCGTGGCCGGTTCAGGCGCAGAGGAATCGTCGGAGCCCGGCGGCTTGGCTTTTTCCTGGTCTTTCGAGTGTTTCTTCGAGGGTTGCTGCGAGGTTCCCGATTGCGATTCCTGCGCCCGCGCAAAACGCGGCGAAAGCGAAGCGGCCAACGCCAACGCAGCGAGAAGTGAGAAAATGATCTTCAGCCCAGCTTCTCGCCGCCGCATGGCCCAGTCCTCAGTAGAACGCCGGCACTCCCGTAATGCGCTCGCCGATAATCAATTTATGGATGTCGTTGGTTCCTTCATAGGTGTACACCGACTCGAGATTGTTCATGTGCCGCATGATTGGATAGTCGTCCACAATGCCATTCGCGCCGAGCACCTCGCGCGCGCGCCGCGCCGTCTCCAGCGCCATCCACACATTATTCATCTTCAGCATCGAAATGTGCGAGGGATGCACGCGCCCCAAATCCTTCAACCGCCCCACTTGCAGCGCCAAGAATTGCGCCTTGGTGATTTCCGTGATCATCCAAACTAATTTTTCCTGCACCAGCTGGTGCGAAGCAATCGGCTTATTCTGAAACTGCTTCCGCTCTTTCGCATAACGTACCGCCGTGTCGTAGCAAGACATCGCCGCCCCAATTGCCCCCCAGCCAATTCCATAGCGTGCCTGATTCAAGCAAGAAAGCGGCCCTTTCAATCCATCCACTCCGGGCAACACATTCTCCGCCGGAATTTTGCAATCCGTCATCGCCAAGCCCGATGTCACGGATGCGCGCAGCGACATCTTTCCATGCACATCCCAGGCCTTGAATCCCGGCGTGCCTTTTTCGACCAGAAATCCGCGGATGCGATCGTCCTCGGTTTTTGCCCAGATCAGCGCCACATCCGCAATGGACCCGCTAGTAATCCACATTTTCTCGCCATTCAAAATGTAACTATCGCCCTTCTTCACCGCGCGCGTGAGCATCCCGCTCGGATTCGATCCGAATTGCGGCTCGGTCAATCCGAAGCAGCCGATTGCTTTGCCTTGCTGCATCAGCGGGAGCCACTTGTCTTTTTGCGCGTCGGAGCCGAATGCATAAATCGGATACATTACCAGCGAAGATTGCACCGAGACGAAACTGCGCAGCCCGGAATCGCCGCGTTCTAATTCCTGGGTCACCAAGCCGTATTCGACATTCGACATTCCCGCGCAGCCGTAGCCATTCAGGCTGGCCCCGAAAAATCCCAGCTCCCCGAGCTCAGGCACAAGCTGCTTCGGAAATTTTCCCTCGCGGTTGCACTCCTCGATGATGGGAATAATCTTGTCCTCGACGTATTGCCGCGCCGTCTGCCGCGCCAATTTTTCTTCATCGCTCAAGAGGGAATCGAAGTCGAGGAAATCGACCCCGGAAAACGCAGCCATAGAAAGCTCCTTATGAGTGCGAACACAAAGCAACGCAAAACGCGCCCAGCCGAAACGCCGATTGTATCAAGCTCCATTTCAGCCCAGCAAGTAAAGTAGCGCTAGCGTCCCCGCCGGCATCTTACGATCACAAAATTCGACAACGGCTAAACGCATGGCCGGAGCGCCGCGTGGCAATAAGCGCGCCGGTTGCGGTGTGAGGTCCGTCCGTGATTGTTGCCTGTGGTGAAACGTCGGTCGAAAGATGCCGGCGGGGACGCCAGCGCTACTTAACGGCCGCGCTAAATTGTGAAAAGTGACTGCACGCGAAGAAATCGGAATCCCAGAAGCAAGAAAAACCGCTGAAGACTAAGCCTTCTCCACCATTACTTCCGTGGACTTGATCACCGCGGCAACCGTATCGCCGAGATGCAGGCTCATCTCTTCCGCGCTGCGCCGGGTGATCACGGCTTCGATCGGATGCTCGCCGACCTTGATGGTCACGTGCGCCATGATATCGCCCAGCTTGATCTCCGTAATGATGCCCACCAAACGGTTGCGCGCAGAAAGTCTCATGCGCTGAATAATATCCCGCGCCCCTGCCCGATGTCGAGCGAGAACTCCCGCCGCCCCTCAGCAATCGAGCCCCTCATCTCCACGTTGACGCCACTCACTGTGGATGCAATAATGTCGAGCTTTGCAAAAGCTTTTTGTTTGCCCTGAGCGCACCCTGCGCTCCATCAGTCGCCAAATCCAGGAGCCACGCAACGCAGCAGTTTGTTGAAAATGGAATTACTCCACCAACTCGGTGATCTGGTCGTTCAAGCTCTGCCTACCGTCGTCATCGTTTTTCTTTTTTATTTTTTCATGCGCGCCATTTTTTTCGTCCCCCTACAGCGTGCCATGGACGAGCGCGCCCGCCGCATTGACGGCGCCAAAGCCGAAGCAGCCGCCGCGCAAGCCGCCGCAAGCGAGGAACTCGACCGCTACCACGACGCGCTGAAGAAAGCCCGCGCCGAGGTTTATCTCGAGCAAGAAACCGCGCGCCAAGCGGTTCTCGATGAGCGCGCCAAGCTCCTTCGCACTCTCCGCGCGCGCACTCTCGAAATGGTTCAGGAAGCCAAAGCGCGCATCGCCGCTGAATCCGAAACCGCTCGCGCCGAAATCGAGAAGCAAACGCCCGTTCTTGCCGCACAAATTTCGAAAATGATTCTCGAACGCAGCGCTCCTTCCGCGGGAGGCAGCCGTTGAAGCCGGCTATCCTCCGCAATCCACGAATCGCGGCCGCCTTTGTGCTGATTTTCTCGGCGCTGATTTTTGCCGCTCCGGTTTTCGCGGCGGAAGAAGGCGCCGGCCCCGAAGATTCGTCCACCGGCTGGATTTTCCGCTGGCTCAATTTCGCCATCGTTTTCGCGGCGATCGTATGGGCTTTCTCGAAAGCCGGCCCATACTTCCGCGCCCACGCGGAAGCGATTCAAGCCGCCGTCGCCGAAGGCACGCGCGCCCGCGAAGAAGCCGAAGCGAAAAAGCGCGACGCCGAGGCGCGTCTCGCCAATCTCCCTACCGAAATCGAGACGCTCAAGGCGCAAGCTCGCCGCGATGCGGAAGCCGATCGCGAGCGCATCAAAGCAATGACCCGCGAAGAAGCCGCGAAAGTCGAGCGCGCCGCCGATATCGAAATCGCCGCGGCCGAGCGCAATGCCGTCCTCGCGCTGAAATCTTTCGCTGCGGGCCTGGCCGTCGAACGCGCTGAGGTTCTGCTGCGCGAGCAAATCACTCCGGGCTCGGATTCCGTGATCGTCGGCGTGTTCGTCGCCGATCTGGCAGCCGGCGGGGGCGCCAATTGAGCGTCATCGCCAATCGCTACGCCGCGGCGCTGGCCGATGTAGCCGTCGAGCGCAAAAGCGCCGACGCTTTTCGCCGGGACTTGGCCTCTTTCGCCGAAGCCTACGCATCGTCGGCGGACCTGCGCGAATTCCTGCACACGCCGGCGGTTTCGCACGAAGCTAAGCACGAGGTGATCGATAAACTAGCCGCGCGCTTGGGCCTGAACGAAGGCATCCGCAATTTCATTTACATACTTGCCGACAATCGCCGCGTCGCCGTGCTGCCAGAAATCACCGCCGCGTTTGAAGCCGAATTGAACGCGCGCGAAGGAATCGCCGAAGCCGCGGTGACATCCGCTCGCGAACTTTCCGCCGCGGAGAGAAAAGAAATCGTAAGCGCGCTTGAGCGTAAAACCGGCAAGCGCATCCAGGCGCAATTTGCGCTCGACGCCGCATTGCTCGGCGGCGCGGTAGTGCAAATCGGCTCGACCATTTACGATGGCTCGATCCGCGAGCAACTCAATCGCTTGCGCGCGCAGCTCGAAGCAGAAAGTTTCAGAATTTGATCACAAGTTTTTCTCTGAATCGCGACAGGAGCACGAATGGCAAGCATCAAAGCTGACGAAATCACAAAGATAATCCGCGAGCAGATCGAGAATTATCAGCAATCGGTGGCCGTCGAGGAAGTCGGCTCGGTCATCTCGGTTGGCGACGGCATCGCGCGCGTCCACGGCCTCGATAAAGTCATGGCCGGCGAAATGCTCACCTTCCCCCACGGCGTCACCGGCATCGCGCTCAACCTCGAAGAAGATCAGGTCGGCACCGTGCTGCTCGGCGAATACGCGTTGATCAAGGAAGGCGATACGGTCAAGCGCACCGGCAACGTCATGTCCGTTCCCGTCGGCGAAGCGCTTATCGGCCGCGTTGTAAATCCGCTCGGCGAACCGCTCGATGGCAAGGGCCCGATCATGACCGAGCAGCGCAATCCGGTCGAGCGCTTGGCGCCCGGCGTCGTGGATCGGCAACCCGTCCGCGAGCCGCTGCAGACGGGCATCAAGGCCATCGATTCGATGATTCCCATCGGCCGCGGCCAGCGCGAGCTGATCATCGGTGATCGTCAGACCGGCAAGACGGCCATTATTCTCGACACCATCATCAATCAGAAGGGCGGGGAATTAATTTGCATTTACTGCGCCATCGGCCAGAAGCGTTCCACCATCGCGCAAGTGGTAAAAATTCTCACTGATGCAGGAGCGATGGACTACACCATCGTAGTCGCCGCATCCGCCGCCGAACCCGCAACGATGCAATATCTCGCGCCGTTCGCTGCGTGCGCCATGGGCGAGTATTTCCGCGATTCCAAGCGCCACGCCGTGACTTTCTACGACGATCTTTCGAAGCACGCGCAAGCCTATCGCGAAATTTCGCTGCTTTTGCGCCGCCCACCGGGGCGCGAAGCTTTCCCCGGCGACGTGTTCTTCCTGCACTCGCGCCTGCTGGAACGCGCCGCGAAACTAAACGATCAACTTGGAGGCGGCTCGCTCACTTCGCTGCCGGTAATCGAAACGCAAGCCGGCGACGTCTCCGCATACATTCCGACGAACGTAATTTCCATCACTGACGGCCAAATATATCTCGAAGCCGATCTGTTCAACGCCGGCATTCGCCCCGCGATGAACGTCGGCATTTCCGTAAGCCGCGTCGGCGGCAACGCCCAAATCAAGGCCATGCGCCAGGTAGCCGGCCGCATGCGTCTCGACCTAGCGCAGTATCGCGATCTAGCCGCGTTCGCGCAATTCGGCACCGAGCAACTCGATAAAGCCACGCAAGCCCAGCTACTCCGCGGCGCTCGTCTCACCGAGCTGCTGAAACAAGATCAGTTCCAGCCGCTCTCCGTAGAAAAGCAAGTCTTCGTAATTTTCGCCGGCACCAACGGCTATCTCGACAAGCTGGAAGTGACGGATTGCCGCCGCTACGAAAAAGAGCTGCTCGCGTTCCTGGACAGCAACTACGGCCCAACGTTGCGCAAGCTGGCCGAGAAGAAAGCCATAGACGACGCTCTGCGCGCCGAAATGCTGGAAGCCCTCGACGCATTCAAAGAGCGCTTCACGCCAACGACCGAAGCGGCCACCGCCGCAGCACCTGCCGCTGCGGCCAAGACGTCAGGCGACGCGGCCCGGCCCAGCCGCCGCACACTAAAACAAAACGCATGCCCACACTAATCGACTTCCGACGGCGCATCCGCAGCGTGAAAAACACGCAGCAAATCACCCGCGCCATGAAGTTCATCGCCGCCGCCCGCCTGCGCAAAGCGCAAGAAGGCGTGGTAGCCGCCCGTCCCTACGCCCGCGAAATTCTGCGCGTGCTGCGCAGCGCCGTAGCGCGCATGGAAGATCCAGCCACGCATCCGTTGCTCGAGCGGCGCCCCGAACAACGCATCCTGGTCGTGCTGCTAACCGGCGATCGCGGCCTCGCGGGCCCATTCAACGCCAACGTAATCCGCTACGCGCTAAGTTTCCTGCGCGAACATTCCTCGCTCGATATCAAAGTAATGGCCATCGGCCGCAAAGGCCGCGACGTCCTCCGCAAGCGCGATTACAAATTCGCCGGCGAATATCTCAATGTCTCCCTCAGCGTGGAATTCAAACACGCCAAGGAAATCGGCGCCCGCATCATCGAACTTTATTCCACGCAAGAAGTGGACGCCGTTTATGTAATCTACAACGAATTCAAAAGCGTGCTCGTGCAGCGCCTGGTGGCCGAAAAGCTTCTGCCCATCGATCCCGCGGTCCTAGGTCAACCGGACCCAAATCATCCAGAAGCAGCCCAGCCGCACACCGATCAAGCCGAAGCGCAAAAAAATCCGCCGGCCCTCGTCGATTACATCTACGAGCAACCGCCACAGGAACTTTTCAAAGCTCTGGTGCTGCGTTATGTGGACACAGAAATTTTCCGCATCCTGCTGGAGTCCTCAGCCGCCGAACACGGCGCGCGCATGGCCGCCATGGATTCCGCCACAAATAACGCGGCCGATTTAATCGAAGAACTGACGTTGGACATGAACAAGATTCGCCAAGCAGGCATAACGCGCGAACTAATCGAAATCGTAAGCGGCGCCGCCAGCGCCGTAGGTTAAGAAATGCTCGGCAACAGAAATATGTCGTTTGAACGCGGCGCAAGCAAGGTTTCGTAGCGGCGGCCTTAAGGCCGGCATCCGAAGTAAGCAACAGCCGTGCATGACCACGGGCGCAAAGTAAAATTTCAGGAGCCTCGAATGCCACAAAGCGAACACAACATCGGACGAGTAGTGCAAGTGATCGGGCCGGTAGTTGACGTAGAATTCCCCGAACACCACCTACCCGCAATCTACAACGCCATCCGCATCACCAACGAAGGCTTCGACGCGAACGACCCAATCGACCTGATCTGCGAAGTGCAGCAGCATCTCGGCGAAGGCCGCGTCCGCACCGTTTCGATGAAGCCCACGGAAGGACTAGTCCGCGGCATGAAAGCCGAAGATCTCGGCGAAGGAATCACGGTCCCAGTCGGCCGCGAAACGCTAGGCCGCGTACTGAATGTGCTAGGCGAACCAGTCGATGGCCTCGGCCCAGTAAAAGCCAAGCAGCGCTATCCCATTCATCGCCCCGCCCCATCGCTCGAAGATCAATCCACCTCGCTGGAAATGTTCGAGACCGGCATCAAGGTGGTCGATCTGATGGAGCCTTACGTAAAGGGCGGCAAGATCGGCCTCTTCGGCGGCGCCGGCGTGGGCAAGACCGTGCTCATTCAAGAACTGATTCACAACGTGGCGATGAAGCACGGCGGCGTCTCCGTTTTCGCGGGCGTGGGCGAACGCACGCGCGAAGGCAATGACCTCTGGCTCGAAATGCAAGAATCAAAAGTAATCGTCCCCGGCGACACCGCAAAATCCCGCTGCGCCTTGATCTACGGCCAAATGACCGAGCCACCCGGCGCGCGCCTCAGAGTAGGACTCACGGGCCTGACAGTCGCCGAATATTTCCGCGATGAAGAAGGCCTCGACGTGCTGCTGTTCATCGATAATATTTTCCGCTTCGTGCAAGCCGGCTCCGAAGTCAGCGCGCTGCTAGGCCGCATGCCCAGCGCCGTCGGCTACCAACCAAACTTGAATACAGAAATCGGCGAACTCCAGGAGCGCATCACCAGCACAAAAAAAGGCTCGGTCACTTCGGTGCAAGCCATCTACGTGCCCGCCGACGATTACACCGATCCAGCCCCAGCGGCAACTTTCGCGCATCTTGACGCAACCACCAACCTAAGCCGCCAAATCGTAGAGCGCGGCATTTTCCCCGCCGTCGATCCGCTAGCCAGCTTCTCGCGCATTCTGGATCCGCGCGTGGTAGGCGAGGAACATTACAACGTAGCCCGCTCGGTAAAATCCATCCTGCAGCGCTACAAAGACCTACAAGACATCATCGCCATCCTCGGCATCGAAGAACTTTCCGACGAAGACAAGCAAACCGTAGCCCGCGCCAGAAAAATCGAGCGCTTCCTATCGCAGCCCATGTTCGTAGCCGAGCAATTCACCGGCCTCGAAGGCAAGTACGTAAAAATCGAAGACACCGTCCGCGGCTTCAAGGAAATCGTGGAAGGCAAACACGACGATCTCCCCGAGCAAGCCTTCTACATGCAAGGCACCATTGACGAAGTCCGCGCCAACGCAGAAAAAATGGCCGCCAGCGCCTAAAAAATGCCGGGCCAAATCCAACTCGAAGTAGTAACTCCAGCCCGCCGGGTGCTAAGCGCGCTGGTAGACTCCATAGAAATCCCCGGCAAGGACGGCTACCTGGGAATTTTGCCGGGCCATGCTCCGCTACTCACCGAGCTAGGCATAGGCGCGCTGAGTTACGTCCAATCCGGCCAGACGCACTATCTGACGGTAATCGACGGCTTCGCTGAGGTCTTGTCCGAGCGAGTGATCGTCCTGGCCGAAGTAAGCGAGCGCTCCGATGAAATCGATCGAGCCCGCGCCGAGGAAGCCGCCAAGCGCGCCCAGGAGCGCCTGGCAAAATCAGGAAGCGCCGAGGTAGATTGGCACCGTGCGTCAGTATCGTTGCAGCGCGCCCTAATCCGCCAAGAAGTAGCCGGCAAATCCACCGCCCGCCACGCCTAGCCAACGCAGCGCGTGCCGATTCTCGTGCTTCCCTAAAAATTTTCCATCATCCACATGTTTCCGCTCAGATGCCCGGCATAGATCGCCAGGTGCCGTCCATCTGGCGAGGGCAGCCCCGAGGGCGCGGCAAACGCCGTATTTGCGGACTCAAGGTTTCCTTTTTGTTCCCACAGAACTTCGGCGTTCCCCCGCAATTCCACATGCAACAGAACTGCACCATTATCGGTGGCGCTCGCGACGATCAATCCCTTCCCGTCCGCCGTCCAATTCACACTCTGGAAATTATTCCAGCCCTTCACCGCGATCGCTCGCGAAGTGTGATCGCGCAATGACAGAAGATGGATCGCCGGTTCCGAGCGCTGCAAAATTGCGATCGAGCCGCCGTCGGCAGAAAGATCCCAAAGATAGTCGCGTGGATAGCGGGCCACCGGATCGGTGTCAAATCGGGCGATTTCGCGGCCGCGGCCTTGGAGCGGGTCGAACGCCGTGAAAACGAGTTGTTGCCGGTCCGAAGACTCCTCGCCAATGGCGCAAAGCGTCGCCGGTAAGCGCGCACAGGCCGGACCTTGATAGCCGCGCACTGTCATCACCAATTCAGCGACGCCACCGGTCATCGGCACGCGCATTAATCGTGTCGGCGTCAAGACGGAAGCAGATGATGCGATTTCCGGAGGAGCGCTCAAGAAAAGCAGCCACGCGCCATCGGGACTCACACGCGCGCCCGCGCTCCAGAAGTCGTTCAAGGCGTAGTCGCTCAAATGCTTTGAGTCCGCCACCGTGGCGATGAACTCGGCCTTCTCCGCGCCCACGGCCTGCTTGAATAGGCCCCACTGGCCATCGCGGTACGCTCCGAAAATCACCGCTCTGCTGTCCGGCGTCCAAGCCGCGGGATAGCTCCGCCCTTCATTTAGGGTCAGGCGTTGCGGTGCGGTAATGCGCGCGGCACCTTCCATGTCCGCGACATAGACATCTCCTTGCCAGGACCACTTGCGAAACGCGAGTTTCCTGCCCTCCTCCGTCATGCTCAAACTGTCCATGCAGGCGCCCGCTCCGTGCATCAATCTCTTCGGCGCCTCGAGGACATTGCCTGTCTGTGTATCGAGCCGCACTCCCCAGAAGCTGCAGCTCTCACCAAACGGGCCGGGGTCGGCCAAGGAATAGATTAGCCGCCCATCTGGCGACCAGTTCAGATCCCATACCCAGGTGGGGAGGACTCGGGCGGCGGGACCGCCGCGCAAGTCGCGGCTGTCGAGGGAGAATTCCAGAGTTTCCCCTTCCTCGTAGTGCCGCACGTAAACTAAACGCTGTCCGTCGGGGGACCATTCGGGGCCGGCGAACGAAGTGTGCTCGCCGCCGTCGTAAAGTTTGCGCGCCTGTTCGCCATCGGCGGTCATCATCCAAATTTCGCGGTCATCTCCGATTGCGCTGGTGCGATTGGTGAAAGCGACCCAAGCGCCATCGCGCGTCACGCCCGTCGCGGTGGCGTCGTCGCGAATTTTGCGCGGTGGTCCGCCGATTACCGGGACGCTCCAAATACTGGGAGCCCGTCCCGGCACGCTCGCGGTGGCAATGATCCTGGCGCCCTCTAGGGCCCAGTTCGGAACGATGCTCCAGCTCACCTGCATTCCCTTCAAAATTTCCGGCTGCGGAACATCGCGCGAATCGCCGGTCTGTATCAGCTTGATGTGAATTCCAGTCGAGTCGCTGTAAGCCAGGTACTTGCCGTCGGGCGAAATCGCGCCTCCGGTGACCGCATTCTCGCTGGAATTGGCAGTCAGTTGAAATTGTTTCAGGTCGGGAAGGCCGGGCGGCATTGCAGTGCGGCGCCTGACGATCCACCAAGCCGCGCCAATAACCACCGCGAGTACAAGACACCCTGCGACGATGAGCATGCGCTTCGAATTCGAAGAATGTGCTTCGGCATCTTCCGAAGCAACGACGAGCAAAGCCGCGGCACTGGCAACTGCCGCGCTTAATTCTCCATTCTCAGGCTGCCGCGCGGCCAAGCCCGGATCTAAATGGTAGTTAGAGGATGCCTTGGGGCGCAGCTCCATGTTCACCGCGGCAATGAATCGATAGCCGCGCCGCGGCACTGTTTCGATGTAGCGTGGTTTTTCGGGATCGTCGCCGATTACCGCGCGAATCTGATTGACGCAAGAGTTGATGCCGCGCTCGAAGTCCACAAACGTGTTGCCGCCCCACAGGCAACTTCGGATCTCCTCGCGCGTTACGATTTGTCTGGGGCGCCCCGCGAGCAGCAGCAACACCTGAAAAGGCTGCGGATGGATCTTCAGCGACACCCCGGCTTTGCGCAGCTCTAGATTCGCGGCATCCAGTTCGAATGGGCCGAAGCAAATCACCCATGGCGATTGGGCTGGCGTAGCCATCAAATAGCTCCGCGGGGAGGTGGCTGGATTCTACTACTAGCTAATTGCTTAGACGACCGTAATCTATTCCCGCAGCCGCCCGAGGCAACTCTCGAAGATTCAGGAAGATGGACGCTGACATCCCTCCAAGAAAAATCTGACATCGCCCGTCATTGCCATTCCCCAAGTCCACCGCTAGCTTCGCGAAACCATCGCATTGCTCGCTGATGTATCGGGCTCGGAGCATCGCGTAAGCATGAGCACCGTGACGACGATTGACGTCCCCCGAGTGGAGGAATCGGTATGAAAATATCTGCGCTGTTATCCGTCGTGATTCTGAGCGTCTGCATCTGCAATGCGTGCGGTGGCGGCGCGGCAGGTAGCACGAACCCCGGCGGCGGCGGTCCTCCCGAGGCCGCGA
The DNA here is from genome assembly GCA_963831955.1 of uncultured Acidobacteriota bacterium. Lineage (GTDB taxonomy): Bacteria > Acidobacteriota > Terriglobia > Acidiferrales > UBA7541 > Palsa-147. Next base: position 1,896,006 of record CAWHSG010000001.1, read on the forward strand.
CACATTTTTCCGTCTCGACACCCTCCTCTGCAAATTCCGGCACACCCGTAAACTTCACCGTCACCGCGCTGGACGCGGCGAATAGCGTTGCCACCACGTATTCGGGCACGGTCCGCTTCTCGAGCTCTGACCCCCAGGCCAACCTGCCCGCCAATTCCGCGCTGATAAACGGCACCGGCACTTTCTCAGTCACGTTCATCACCGGCGGCTTCCAGACCATCAGCGCCACCGATACCGCTACCCCGTCTATCACAGGAATCTCAACCTCGATCAACGTCAACGAGACCAGCGGCCTCACCATCACTTCCGGCCAGCCTCCGACCGGCACAGTCGGCGCGCCCTACGGCCCTGTAAGCGGCCAAATACGTTGCCAGGGAACCAGACATTGTCCAGTTAACTTCTTCCAGCTCACCGCCAGTGGCGGTTCGGGAAGTTACTCCTGGGGTGAAGTTCCCGCGGCAGGTTCGTCGCTGCCGCCGGGACTCTTCTGCTGCTCGCTCGCGATTTCGCTCAGCTTCCCCGGTCCGATCGGCACAGTTTTCTTTGGCCCCGCGATTTACGGCCAGCCAACGGCGGCCGGCTCCTACACCATCACCCTCACCGTATCGGACAACGCGAACCCGCAATTGCAAGCGAGCCAAACCTATACCATCGATATCGGCGCAACTAGTGATGCGGACGCTGCAGCCAATCGCGGCACGCCTCCCACTCACGAAACTCATCACTATAAACTCGTCGACCTCGGCAGCACTCTCGGCGGCCCGCAAAGTTATTTCGTCCCAGGAAGTGGCAACGCTTTCCCGGGTTCATCGGTTCTGAATAGCGGCGGAAAAGCAGCCGGCTTTGCCGACACCGCCGCCCCCGACCCCTTCCCAAACATTTGTTTCTGGGACTGCGACGTAGTCCACGCCTTCGAAGCGGGAAGCGGCGGCCATCTCACTGACCTCGGCGCGCTTCCCGGCGGCGGCAGCAGCGTCCCGATGTGGATCAGCTCGGGCGGCCTCGTCGCGGGCATCTCTGAAAATGGCCAGCTCGATCCGTTGTATGCCGGCCTGCCGCAAATCCGCGCCGTCCTCTGGCAGCAGGGCGCGATCATCGATTTGGGAACATTGCCGGAAGGTGGATATCAGAGTGAAGCCAACGCCGTGAACTGCTCGGGCCAAGTCGTCGGAGCGGCATTGAATACAATTCCCGATCCGAATTCAATGCAGCAACTTCCGGATTCGATCGGACCCGGCGCCTTCTGGCTTTGGGGCGGGTTCGTGCCCTATCTGTACCAGACCCGCGCATTCATCTGGGATAAGCACGAAGGCATGCGTGACCTGGGCACGCTCGGGGGCACCGACGCCCAAGCGTTTCTAATCAACGACGCGGGACAAGTCGTAGGATATTCCTACACGTCCTCAACAGAACCCGGCGTTTGCTTTCCCGTGCCCACCGACTCCTTCATTTGGGAAAAAGACAAAGGCATGCGCGATCTCGGCAGCCTCGGCGGCACCTGCACTCTCGCCGCGGCCATGAACAACCGCGGACAAATCGTCGGCGAATCCTTCACCGCCGGCGACCAAGCCGCTCCTGGCTTTCTGTGGGAACACGGATCAATTCACGAATTGGGCGGCTCGCTTGGAGGAGAATCGTCGGGAGCTTTTGCGATCAACGAGGAAGGCGTAGCCGTAGGTTTCGGAAATCTTTCCGGAAACACCACATTCCATGCCGCTCTTTGGAGAAACGTAAATAGCATCACCGACCTCGGAGTCATCGACGGCGATCCGTGCAGCTATGCGGCTGCGATTAATGCGGCAGGGCAGGTAGTGGGCGCCTCGTCGCCGGTCTGTGATTTCGGTGATAGCGCTCGCGCTTTTTTGTGGCAGGATGGCTCGCTCTTCGACCTCAACACTTTAATTCCATCCGGCTCCGCTTTGTATCTGCAACTCACCAACGCCATCAACGACGCCGGCGAAATCGCCGGCACCGCAGTGGATGCCAATGGCAACCAGCATGCGTTCCTGCTAATCCCCTGCGACCAAAATCATCCCGGCGTCGAAGGCTGCAACTACAATCTCGCCGATGCTTCCGCACTGCGTGAAATTCGACCACCGCAAGCAGTCCAAGCTCGCGCCGCAGCAACCGGCGCGCTGAAGGTGTCGCCTAATCCAATGGCGAAATTTGGACCATTGATGGCGCGACACAATAGTCGAAGTCGACGCGCGAGCGGCGTCTCCACGGGGGCTCCGCCGCTATAGGCACGGAGTCGGTACGCGGCAAAATGACGGAAAGGCTCGGCCACCCGCCGCCGCGACCTGCGCGAGTGCCGCGCTTGCACTCGAGGTTCTCGTGCTGCCCTAGAAGTTCTCCATCATCCAGACGTTGTTGTAATTCCCGATGCAAAGGATCGCCAGATGGCGTCCGTCGGGAGAAGGAACGCCGCGCGTAGGAACGACGCCCTTCTGGCGCCACAATACGCTCGCGTTTCCTTCTAGGTCCACATAGAGCAGCTCAGCTCTCGGTATCCGCGGGGTGTGCGAGGATTAATCCCTTCCCATCCGCCGACCAATCCAAATACTCGCGGAAAGCGTTCATGCCCTTCACTTGGATCTCTCGCGGCGGCGCACCATCCAAAGGCAAAATGTGAATCGGACCTTCGGACAAAAAGATCTTGCCATCGGATCGCGGCACTCTTTTGAGAAACGCGATGCGCGTGCCATCCGGCGAAAGATCCCAGCCATAATCAGCATTCGGGTCGGCGTCGATGCTCGCGAGTTCGCGGCCGCGCCCTTGCAGCGGGTCAAAGGCGGTGAAAATGATGCGCTTGCGATCTTCCGCCGGTTCCGCGATCGCGCACAAATTTGCCGGAGCGCGCGCGCACCGCGGCGAATCCACCAAGCGCGCCGACAAAATCTGCGCCGGCGTCCCGCCCTCGCGTGGAACGCGCATGAGCTGCACCGGCGTCGCCGAGCCCCCGACGATCGAGTGCGTCGGCGTCACGTACAAGATAAACGCGCCGTCCGGGCTTACCACCGGCACGCTGGCCTCGCCCGAACCGGTTGCTATCGGACCCGGCGCCATCGCCGGCGATCTGCTGCCTGAAAATGTGCAAAGGGCCGTCGCGATTCGATTCGAAGAAAATCGCGCGGCTATCGCGATCCCACGCCGGTGCGTTATTCCAGCCGTCGGTAGCGGTGAGGCGAGTCGGCGCGGAGATATGCCGGCCTCCGGTGTCGAGGTCCGCGAGATACACCGAATCGATCCAAGCATCCTGAGCGCGGAAATCTTCTTGCCATCCGCCGTGGGATACAAATAGGTCACGTCCGCGCCCACCGGCAAATTGGTCAATCGTTTCATCGCGCCGGACGCGCGTCCGGTGCGCGAGTCGATCGGCAATTGCCATAGATTGCACCGTACCGTAAAGGTGTTGACGAGGTCCGAATCAGGCTCGGCGATGGACATAACAATCGACTTTTCCGTCAGCCAATTAAAATCCCGCAAGCGGGTTTTCTCCGGTGTCGCTGCGAATTCCGAATAGACCACCGCGGGCGCCCCGCCCTTCAGGTCGCGAGTTTCCACCTTGACCTCGAGCTTGTCTGAAAGCTGGCGCTGGGTGTAGTAAACGATGCGTTGGCCATCGGGAGACCACAAGGGCTCCTGGACGGCGGTGTCGTCGCCAACCTCAAGAAACTTTCGCGGGTTCGTGCCGTCCGAACCGATCAGCCATAGCTCGCGATCACCCACGCGTCCCGTATTTCGAGAGAACGCCACTGTCGAGCCATCCGGCGCGATGCTTCCTAATATTCCATCCTCCAGAAACTTCCGCGGCGTTCCGCCGATCACGGAAAAAGCCCACAAGCCATGATGCGCGATTTCGCTGCCAAGGAATCGGGTGCTATCGGGATACCAGGCGAAGTACCAGTCCGATGAAATTTGACTCAGCGTTTGCGTTTCGCCGGTGGCCAGCAGCTTGAGGTGCACGCCCTGCGTGTCCGAGTACGCCAGGTATTTGCCGTCGGGTGAGATCGCATCGCCGGTTACAGGATTGTCGCTGGAGTTGGCGGTGAGTTGCGTTTGCTTCAACTCGCGCGGCGTGCTCCGCGAAGTCCATGCGTAAAAACCCAAAGTTACCGCCAGCGGCAGCGCCGCCGCGGTGATGCGCCGCGAGCAGTTTCGGTTTCCTTGTCGCTTTGGCGGATTCACGAGTGGCTTGGGGGTACAACTGGCAGCTCGAGCGCCATGGACATCCGAACTCACCGCCCGTTCCGCTGGGAATTGCGAGCTCACCTCCGCGACAAACCGATATCCGCGACGCGGAACCGTCTCAATGTACCTCGGCTTTTCAGGATCATCTCCCAGCGTCACGCGAATTTGATTCAGGCAGGAGTTGATCCCTCCGTCGAAGTCCACAAAGGTGTTACCGCCCCACAGGCAACTTCGGATTTCTTCGCGTGTAACAATCTGGCGTGGACGTTCGGCGAGTAGCTGCAGCACGCGGAATGGTTGCGGATGGATTTTCAGCGAAATACCGGCCTTGCGCAGTTCTCCGTTGGCCCCGTCCAGTTGGAACTGGCCGAAGCAAAGCACCGATGGCGAATGGGCTGGCGAAGCCATCAACAAGTCCCGCGGGGTGAGGGGATTGTACTACTCGTTCATGGTACAGACGAGATGAATCTCGGGGGCACGGTCTGGGCGTTAAGTCCCGCGGATTCAGCTACATGGCCTTTGAGATTGCTATCAGTGGAATTTGAGACGGACCGTCATTGTCATTCCGGCGCGGCCCCGCTAGTTTCGCGCCAGCCTTGGGTCAGCCGCCTGCGGTTTGCGCGCGCGGCGGCCAATATTTTCAACGGAAAAGATCATTCCGTTTCTAAAGTGAGGAAACCATGAAACCCAGCATCTTGGTCTGCGCTTTCTGCCTTTGCGCAATCGCAGCACTCTCAATTCCGAACAGAGTGCAAGGACAATTGGAAAGAGGCCAGCTCCATCATTACAAGCTAATCGACCTCGGCACACCGGGCGGTCCCGACAGCCTCATTTACGGGCTGACCGGGCCGCTTAACAATCGCGGCGTGGCCTCGACTTGCGGCACAACTTCCGAAATGGATCCCAACTATCCGAACATTAATTTCTATTTCGCGAACGGCCCCGGGCCGAACTACATTCAACACGCGTTCTTGTGGCAAAACGGCGTTTTCACCGATCTAGGCACTCTTCCCGGCGGCACCAGCAGTTGCGAGCAATGGATCACCGACGCAGGGCTAATCGTCGGCGGATCCACCAACGGATTAATCGATCCGCTCCTCGGCGTGCCGGAGGTTCATGCAACACTGTGGCTCGGCAAGAAACCATTCGACTTGGGAACGCTCGGCGGATACGAGAGTGTCCCTTACAGCGCCAACGATTTCGGCCAGGTAGTCGGCGGCGCCGCGAACTCCATTCCCGACGCTTACAACACAGGTGGCTTTAATTTCGCCGTCCAAGCGGCCACGCAGGTGCACGCCTTTCTGTGGGAGCGCGGCGCGATGCGCGATCTCGGCACACTGGGTGACGGCACCGACAGCGTTGCTTTTTACGTGAACGACCTCGGCCAGGTAAACGGAATCTCTTTCACCAACAACATCGTCAATGCCACCACCGGTCTCCCCACCACCGACCCGTTCGTTTGGGAGAACGGCAAGATGATCGACCTCGGAACACTCGGCGGAGTCTACGCGATTGGAAATTACATGAACGATAGAGGCCAAGTCGCAGGCTCATCGGATTTGGCCGGCGATCAGACGGGACACCCATTCCTGTGGTCGAAAGCCACGGGCATGCAGGATTTGGGCACGTTGGGTGGCGTCTTCGGGAGCGCCGAATGGATGAACAACACCGGAGAAGTGATCGGTTATTCGACCATCCTGGGCGATCAATTTGTCTATGCGTTCTTGTGGAAGAACGGAGTAATGACCAACATCAGCCCGGCCACCGACACTTTCGGCGAGGCCGAAGGCATCAACGATCTAGGGCAGGTCGTAGGCGGCGCTCAGGACTCCCAAGGAAATGGCTACGGCTTCCTCTGGCAAAACGGCGGCCCCATGGTTCACCTGTATGACCTGGCCGTTCCGAGTTCTGATTTGATCGCGTTCCAGGAAGCGACATTCATCAACAACCGCGGCGAAATCGCCGGCAATGGAACAGACCCCGCCGGCAACGATCACGCCGCGTTGCTCATTCCTTGCGACGAAAACCATCCCGGCATCCCAGGCTGCGATTACAGCCCGGTAGATGCCAAAGCCCTCGCAGCGTCGCACACCGCGCAAGCCCGACCGTCCTCAGGCGCAGCAGCGCACGCAACAAATCTGACACCGGCAGAACTCGTCTCGCGCTACCGTTCAATGCAGTCGAGACGGCGCCACATGTAGAGATCGCCGCCAACCAGTAGGGGAGGGTCTTTCCTTTCAGACCCTCCCGCCTTTCGGCCCCGCGCAGACCGCCGCGCCGCCGCCGTACGATATTCATCACCGCGCCCGCCCTGTTTGCAAACGCGCCGTTCGTTACGCTTGACGTAACGCATAATTCATAATAGTCTGAGCAAGTGATCGTCAGCTTTCGGGACAATCGGACGCGGAGCCGTCAAACGTCGAGATCGTTGATTATCACCAGGAGAAACGCAATGTCACCCGCTGCGATCCATCCAGGCGAACACCTCGCCGAGGAACTCGATGCACTCGAAATGAGCGCAGCCGAACTAGCCCGAAGGCTCCGCGTCCCAACCAACCGCGTCACCCAAATCCTAAATGGTACCCGTTCGATCACCGGCGACACCGCTCTGCGCCTAGCTCATTTCTTCGGCACCAGTCCGCAATTCTGGCTAAGCCTACAAAGCCTTTACGAATTGCGCCTGGCCCAGCAAAAGGCCGGCAAATCCATAAGGTCGCTCCCCACTCTGACGCGCCCCGGCCTCCGTTAGCAACCCGTTGGTACCATTGTTCAATTATTGTCTCCGTGATACACAAAGAACGGCAGTCCGGCAGCCCGAAGCGCGGGGCCAGCTCTCCTAAGTCGGCCGTCAGTCCGCGCCAAGAAGAGAAATGCACTCGAAGGATTTGAAAGTGACCGGCCATCCAGCCGCGAGCGGAGCTTTCCCCAAAAACGCATATGCATCCCAGCGTATTTCTCAGCCCAGAAGCGCAAGTCGAATCGTGCCCGCAATACCGGGCCTAATTCCCGCCGCCCCGCCAACACTCCCCTCTAAGAGCAAAAATCCCCCGCCCCGCCAACTACAAAAAACAGCAAAATGCGGAAATCAGCCACCCCCGAAAGTGTTGCGATTAAAAACCAAGCCCGTCCTTTGTTTTCATAGACTTACAACAAATTTTAATCTCACCATGTTTCGATTAAACCGCCCTTTCCCCGTTCCGCGCCGTCTCCTGCTCGCACCTCCCGGTCATTTGACCCCCAACCGTTTAACCTCTGACAATGTTGTACCTGCTGCGCGGCGTGTGTTAGCATCCGGCCTTCAAGTGGGGCACGCTGGCATGTCTCTTCCGCATCATGCTTTTCGGCGGAGCGATCCCTCCCTCCGTCCGACAATCGAGGACAATCATGAAAACTTACACCACCGATGCGATCCGTAACGTTGGCATTGTAGGCCACGGCGATACGGGGAAGACGCAGCTCGTATCGTCGTTGCTGTTCACTGCGGGGATGACGCCGCGATTTGGGAAAGTGAACGAAGGCTCGACGGTTACCGATTGGGACGAAGAGGAGATCGCCAGAAAAATTTCCATTCAAACCGGGATCGCTTTTGCCGAATGGCAGGCTCCCGGCGCCGCTGACAAAATCAAAATCAATCTGCTTGATACTCCCGGCTACAGCACTTTCGTGAATGAAACGAAAGCTTCGCTTATCGCCGCCGATGCCGCGCTGATTCTGGTGGACGCTGCGGCCGGCGTTCAGGTAGTAACGGAAAAAGTTTGGGATTTCGCCACCGAGTACGATATTCCGCGCGCGTTCGTTATCAACTGGATGGATCGCGAGCTGGCCAGCTTCGAGCGCGCCATGAAATCGCTGCAGGATGTTTTCGGGCGCGGCGTGGTGCCCATTCAATTGCCGATCGGGCAGGAGAAAAGTTTCAAAGGCGTGATCGATCTGGTCACCATGCAAGCGCTGACCTACAAGCCTGATGGCGACGGCAAAGCGCAGGTTGGCGAGATTCCGGCTGAGATGGCCGAAGAAGCGAAAGCCGCGCATGAGGCGCTGGTTGAGCTGGTCGCGGAAGGCGACGATGCGCTGATGCAGGAATTCTTCGACGAAGGCACGCTGCCCATCCCGGATTTGAAAAAAGGCCTGCGCGAAGCGGTGATCGCCAAGCGCATTCTGCCGGTGATGCTCAGTTCGGCGCTTCACAATATCGGCAGCGACGCCATCCTGAATTTTATCGCCGATATTTTCCCTTCGCCGGCATCGCGCAAAGTTTTCACCGGCCACAAGCAATCGGATCACAAGGGCGACACCGTTGACCGCAAGATCGCCGCGAATGAGCCCTGCTCCATATTCGTCTTCAAGACGCTCGCCGATCCCTTCGCCGGGCGCATCTCCTATTTCAAAGTAATGTCCGGCGTGCTGAAAAATGACGCGCATCTCTCGAATTTCAATCGCAGCACGGAAGAACGCCTGCAGCATGTGCAGATCATGCAGGGTAAAGCAGCTACCGCGGTGCCCGAGCTGCAAGCCGGCGATATCGGCGCGGTGGCGAAACTAAAGGACACGCTCACCGCCGACACGCTCGGTGATAAAACTGGAGCGATCTTTTATCCCCCTGCGCGTCTGCCCGAACCGCTTATCACTTTCGCGATCGAGCCAAAAACGCGAGCCGATGAAGACAAAATCGGCACGGCCATTCACAGGATTCTCGAGGAAGATCCGGCGCTGCGTTTCAGCCGCGATCCGCAGACGAAGGAGTTTTTGCTTTCGGGTTCCGGCCAGCAGCACATCGAGGTCGTCGTCGCCAAACTGCGCAAGCGCTATCACGTCGAGCTGACGCTGAAGCCGCCCAAGGTTCCCTACCGCGAAACCATTCGCGGTAAAGCCGACGCCGAAGGCAAACACAAAAAGCAAACCGGCGGCCATGGCCAGTTCGGTGTTTGCCGTATCAAGATGGAACCGCTGCCGCGCGGCGCCGGAGTGGAATTCGTGGATGATATTTTCGGAGGGGCGATTCCGAAGAACTGGATCCCGTCGGTCGAAAAGGGAGTGCGCGATTCCGCCGAGCGCGGCTTCCTCGCCGGATTTCCTGTCGTCGATTTCCGCGCCATTGTTTACGACGGGAAATATCACGACGTGGATTCCTCGGACATGGCTTTCAAAATCGCCGGCTCGCTTGCCTTCAAAGAATGTATGAAGCAGGCGCGGCCCACGCTGCTTGAACCCATCATGCACGTCGAAGTCTATGCGCCTGATGTTTATTCCGGCGATCTGATGGGTAATCTTAGCTCGCGGCGGGGCAGAATCAGCGGCAGCGAAGCGCGCGGCTCGAACGTCATCATCAAAGCGCAGGTGCCGTTCTCCGAGATGCTCACCTACGCCAACGAGCTGATCTCCATGACCCAGGGCCGCGGCAGCTATTCGATGGAATTCTCGCACTACGATTACGTGCCCGGTGAAATCGCCGAGAAAATCATCGCCGCGCACAAACCGCATCACGAAGAAGAGCACGACACGGCGTCTGCATAAGCCGCGCGTCCGCGTTGACTTGCTTGCGGACGCGACCTAACATATCGCGCCGATGGCCGAATCCGATCGCGCGTCCGGTCAAATCATTGCGCACTTCCGCATCATCGAAAAGCTCGGTGGTGGCGGAATGGGCGTCGTTTACAAGGCCGAGGACACCAATCTCGGCCGCTTCGTCGCGCTGAAGTTCCTGCCTGCCGAAGTTACTCGCGATTCCAATGCGCTCGAGCGCTTTCGCCGCGAAGCCCGGGCTGCTTCCGCGCTGAATCATCCGAATATCTGCACGATTTACGAAATCACCGAGCACCTGGGCCAGCCAGTGATCGCCATGGAGCTGCTCGAAGGCGAGACGCTGAAGCACCGCATTTCCGGCAAGCCGATCTCGCTTGATGAGACCCTTAACATTGCCATCCAGATCGCTGACGCGCTCGATGCGGCGCACTCGAAAGGCATCGTGCACCGCGACATCAAGCCCGCGAATATTTTCATTGCCGCGCGTGGCCAATCCAAGATTCTAGATTTCGGGCTGGCCAAGACCGTCGATCCCAATCGCGGCACCACCGACGCCAGCGCCACCGCCGATGCCATGATCAGTGAGGAGCACCTCACGAGCCCTGGCACGGCCATCGGCACGATTGCTTACATGTCTCCCGAGCAGGCGCGCGGCCGCACGCTTGACGCGCGCTCCGATCTTTTTAGCTTCGGCGTGGTGCTCTATGAAATGTCCACCGGGAAAGTGGCGTTTGGCGGAAATACATCGGCGGAAATTTTCGACGGCATTCTGAATCGCGCTCCCGCCCCGCCGGCGGAACTGAATGCCAAAGTGCCGGCCAAGCTGGATGAGATCATCAGCAAGTCGCTGGAGAAAGAACCCACGCTGCGTTACCAGCATGCAGCCGACTTGCGCGCCGATTTGCAGCGCCTGAAACGCGACACAGACACCAACCGCCTCGCAATGCAGTCTTCAGCGAGTATCGGCGGCAAGTCCTCGACCGCAGCGCGCGGCTCCGGTGCGACGAAGATCGCAGCGGCCAGCTCAGATGCCGCCAGCTCCGTACACAGCGGGATGCTAGGCTACACGGCGAAGATCGCAATCGCCGCTGTAGTTCTTGCCGCGATTGGCGCGGGCCTTTGGTGGTTTCGAGGACACGGCGGCAGCAAGACTTTAACGGATAAGGACACGGTGGTCATCGCCGATTTCGCGAACTCAACCGGCGATGCCGTGTTCGACGACACACTCAAGCAGGCGCTCACCGTTTCGTTGCGCCAGTCGCCGTTCCTAAGCGTGCTCTCCGACGAGAAAGTTCGCTCGACCCTCGAGCTGATGACCCGCCCCGCCAATACGCCCATGACAGCCGACGTGGCCCGCGAAGTCTGCGCCCGTGCCGGGAGCAAAGCCGATATTGCCGGATCGATCGCACCGCTGGGCAGCCAGTACGTGATCGGGCTCAAAGCCGTAAATTGCAATTCGGGCGAAATCCTGGCGCAAGAGCAGGAAACGGCGGCGGGGAAAGAGAAAGTGCTCGATGCTTTGGGCACAGCAACCACCAAGCTGCGCACCGAACTGGGGGAATCGCTCGCCTCGGTTCAGAAATTCGATGTGCCGTTGGCGCAAGCGACCACTCCTTCGCTCGATGCCCTGAAGCAATACAGCCTCGGGTTCAGTACAGGATTCGAGAAAGGCACCTCGGCGGGCTTGCCTTATTATCAGCGCGCCATCGAAGTCGATCCCAACTTCGCCAGCGCGTACTTGGCTATCGGCGTGGCATACAGCAACTTGGGCGAGCCCGCGCGCGCGGCGGAATACATAACCAAAGCATTCCAATTGCGCGAACGTTCCAGCGAGCGCGAAAAACTTCACATTGCGGGCCTATATTACAACGGCGCCACCGGCGAGTTGCCCAAGGCCGTGGCCACCTATCAGCAGTGGATTGCGAGTTACCCGCGAGATCCGGTGGGATACCTCGACCTCGCCAGCGCCTATATCGGGAGCGGCGAGGACGAAAAAGCCGTGGAAGTTTCGCGGCAGAGCGAGGAGCTCGATCACGCGGACGTGATTGCCGTCGATAACACCATTCAAGCCTACATGTCGCTGGGACGATACGACGAGGCGCAAGCGGACGCCCAGAGCGCCCTCTCGCGCAAGCTCGAAGACGAAACGCTGCGGGTGCTTTACTACGAAATCGGATTTCTGAAAAATGACTCGCAGATAATGGCGGAGCAAGTCGCCTGGTTCGAGCACAAGCCCGAATTGCAGTACGAAATACTGGCGGTTGAAAGCGACGTAGCGGCTTACGCGGGCCACTTGCAGAAGGCGCGCGAGCTGACGCGTCAATCGGTGGACGCAGGCGTGCGATCAGATAACAAGGAACTGGCTGCCATGATTCAGGTGAATAGCGGCTACCGCGAGGCGCTCTTCGGATATCCCTCCGAGGCCAAGCAACAAGCCGAGGCCGGCATCGCGCAGGCGCCGGGCAGCCACGACGCAGAAGAGTTGACGGCATTCGTGTTGGCGGTGGTTGGGGAATCGGCGCGTGCCCGTTCCATAGAACAGGACCTGAACAAGCGATTTCCCCTCGACACGATAGTGCAATCCTACTGGATTCCCGACGTCAATGCGCAACTGGCGTTCAACAGCAAGGACTACGCGCGAGCGATTGAATTTCTGGAGACCGCGCGACCGCTCGATCTTGCCATTGCCAATACGGGCGTAACGCTGGCGAATATGACGGCGGCGTATTTCCGCGGCGAGGTGTATCGCGCGGAAGGACGCGGGCGAGAAGCAGCGGCGGAGTATCAGAAGATTTTGGATCATCGCGGAGTAGTGGTCGCCGGGCCGGTCGGCCCGCTGGCGCATCTGGGCCTGGCGCGAGCCAAAGCGCTCGAAGCGCAATCCTCGACGGGGGGCCAAGCTGATGGCGCGCGCACCCGCGCCCGCGAGGAGTATCAGGCGTTTCTAACGCTGTGGAAGGATGCCGACCCCGATATTCCCATCTATCGCGCCGCAAAGGCCGAAGCCGCCGCGCTGAAGTAGTTCTCCCCTACACGGAATTGCCGATTTGGCCTTGCACTTGGCGGCGGAATTCGTCGGGATGACTGATGTTGTCGAAGGTCTCGAAGGTGCCGCCGGTGCCGCGCACGATTACCGAGCCGTAGCCGAGGATGCGGCCGAGACCGGATTCCTGCACGCCGATGCTTTCCACTTTGCCGAGCAGCACTTCGATGCTTTTGCGGGCGAGAATGCCGGTCTTGATGAGCACGCGCTTATTTGAGACGGCGACTTCCGTCGAGCTGCGGCGGATGATGCCTTGCATCAGAATGATGGCTGCGAGTATGAGCGCGGCGCTGCCGCCTATTTCGAAAGCTTGTTTGTAATCGGCTTTCTGGGTGTCTGAGAAAGCTTCGTAGAGTGCTGCGATTCCCAGCGCGCCAAATAGAAGTGACAGCACGATGGACCAGAATATTACGATCCAATGATAGCCGGTTTTGTAGATGACTTGTTCGCCCGGAACTAGATTATTTTCGATGTAGCCCAATGGCGCTCCAAGTAGCGCCGGCGTCTCTGCCGGCATCCGACGTCTCAAATCTTATAACATGCAGCGCTCCGGGGCGGACGACAAACGAAGCAAACGCCCTGTAGTAAGCAACTCGCTCCGCGCACGATCGCGATCTTGGTGGACTTCTTCGCTCGTAAGATGCCGGCAGGGACGCCGCCGCTACTTACGACAATCGCGGAAAAAAGAATCCGGTGTGGCGCTTATGCTCCTGAAAATCCTCGCCGAATTGAGTTTGCAGGAACGATTCCTCTTTGCGGGCTTTCTTGATGAAGCCGAGGAGGATGATGGCGAGTCCCAGGATCGCGCGGTATTCGCCGACGGCAAGCGCCGTCCCTAGCAACGCCAGCAGCATGCCCGTGTAGATCGGATGGCGGATGAAGCGGTACGGGCCGGAGCGGATCAGGCGATGTTCCTGGCGGATGGTGACCTGGGCGCTCCAATATTTTCCGAGATGCGCGCGAGCCCAGATGGCGAAGGCCACTCCGGCGGCGGTGAGCAGGATTCCGGCTAGATCGAGCAGCGAGGAGAGCGGCAGGAACCGTTGATTGAGGCGGCCGAAGCGCGGATCGGGGGAAAAGAGCAAAGCGAAGCCGCCAATCATTAAAAGGATGTGGACGAAGCGCTCGGCGGCGGGCTCGCGCTTCTGGACGCGGTTCTGGCGGAAGGCGGCGGCGAACCAATAAATTGCGAAGATGGCCCAAAGGCATCCGATGATTTGCAGCGGCGTAGCACCGCCGAACATTTCGAAATGAGTCATGGCGATTTCCTTCCTGAGCCGTGGACGCGCTGCTGCGTCTTGCGGCGGGAGAGGCGCTCGAGGCGCTTGATCCAGGCAAGCTCGGCGCGGAGTTGTTCACAAAGGTAGCGGACGACTTCGCTGCCGTAAGGGGGGAGATTTGTCTGCGATCGAAGATGAAGGAATTTTCGTAGGCGCGATTCTAGATGTGCGGCGCGGGCGGACAGGATTTGTGAGCGGTCCGCGGGATCGAGAATTTCAAACAGGCCGACGCGCAGATGGAATGCGGACGCGGATTGCGATTCTTTTTCGTTGAAGAGCCGGAGGCGCTCGACGATGGCCGCGCGGCCCCGTGGGGTCAGCGAATAGACCTGGCGGGTTTGGCCGCGTTCGCCCGGGGATCGCCGCTGGGTGACCCAGCCGTTGGCAACGAAACGGCGCAGCAAGGGATAGACGAGATTGTTGTGCAGGTTGGGCTGGCCGGTGATCAGGCCGGCGCGGGCTTTGAGGGCATAGCCGTGTTTGGGGCCGTCGAGCAGCGTGGCGAGGAGCAATAGGTCATTCATGATTGTGTCAACATTGTACTAATAGGTTGGCGTTGGGTCAAGAGGGATGGGTGGCCGCCGGGCTTCGCTCTGAGGCAGCCGCACAAACTTCTCTGGGCGAGCCCAAATTGGCTCTTGCTTTGGTTGGCTGCGCGGGGGATTCTGGAGGCACGATGAAGAAAAAGAGCAAACAGTGGGGCGACTCGACTCTGGCCATTCGCGCGGGCGAAAATCACCATGGCGTGAATGCCGGCGTGGGCACTACCATTTCGCGCACTTCGAACTTTACCTTCGCGAACACCGCGCAGATGAAGGGCTGGGCGGCAGGGAAGAACAAGGCCTATATCTACACGCGTTACGGGAATCCCACTCTTACGGTGGCCGAAGAAAAGATTGCGGCGCTCGAAGGCGCCGAAGCGGCGGTGGTGACGGCTTCGGGCATGGCGGCGATTTCGAGCGCGCTACTGGCGGCGCTGCGTTCCGGCGATGAGGTGCTCGCGTCGAGTGAAATCTATGGCGGCAGTTATCGCTTGATGCGCGACGTATTTCCGCGACTGGGCATCAGCGTGCGGCATGTGGGCGCGGACCTCGCCGGGATCGAGAATCTGGCTGGGCCGGCGACGAAGGTGCTGTACGTCGAGACGCCCACGAATCCGGCGCTGCGGCTGGTGGATTTGGAGAAGGCCGCGGCGTTCGCGCGCAAGCGCGGGCTGGTCGCGATCGTGGACAATACCTTCGCCTCGCCCGTACTGCAGAAACCCATCGAACTGGGCTTTGACATGGTGGTGCACAGCGCCACGAAATATCTTGGCGGCCATTCCGACATTATTGCCGGGGCGGCGGCTGGAAGCCGCAAGTGGATGGACCTGGTGCGCAGCAACGTGATTTATCTGGGCGGCTCGATGGACCCGGGCGCGGCATTCCTGCTGATTCGCGGGATGAAGACGCTGGGCGTGCGCATGGCGCGGCAATGCGAGACGGCCCTGACGATCGCGAAATTCCTGGCCAAGTATCCGAAAGTGGCGCGCGTGCACTATCCCGGGCTGCCGTCGCATCCGGATCATGCCTTGGCGCAACGGCAGATGCGCGGATTTGGGGCGATGATGTCGTTCGACATGAAGGGCGGTTTGCCGGCGGCGCGGCGTTTGTGCGACCGGGTGCGGATTTTTTTGATGGCTGCGAGTTTGGGCGGTGTCGAATCGTTGGTGATCCTGCCGATTTATACCTCGCATTACAATATGTCTATCGCGGAGTTGAAGTCTGCTGGTGTTGAGCCGGGGACGGTGAGGATGTCTGTAGGCCTGGAGGATCCGGCCGATCTGATTGAGGATTTGAGGCAGGCGCTGGCTTAAATAGCGCCGGCGTCCCCGCCGGCATCTTACGAGCGCGAAAGTCCGTTAAGGCCGAAATCATCCTCGGCGCGTGTGGTAAAGCAGTCCGACGCAATTGGGTTGCGTAGTCCGCGCGCGACGGTTGCCCGTAGTGAAAACGGTGGTCGTAAGATGCCGGCGGGGACGCCGGCGCTACTTGAGCCCGCTGCAGCCACCTTGTCCCCTTTCAGTCACCTGTTAGTTCCAGCGGGCCATTGACCCCGCTTCCCTTATAAACATAGAATTTTGATACTCCGGCGCGGCTTGGTGTCCGCGCTGGAATTTGATTTTGTAACTGGGCTAAAGCCAAAGGCATGCGCGACCGATGCGATTGGATATGAAGAACACGATAGCATTGGCGGCGGCAGCGGCGCTGCTGCTGGGCGGCTGCGACGATACCTCGAAGAATACGATCAAGGTGCGTCCGGCTGCGCCGGTGCCGGCGCAAACCCAGACCTCGGCTGAGAGCCTGCCATTTCCCGCCTATTCGGATTTCAGCGCATACAACTTAATTGACCGGCGCTCGCGGGTGGACATCCTGATCGCGCGGATGCAGGCGAACTATACAGCCGGGCAGCGCTCCTACGCGGCCGGGGACACCGAGGAAGCGCGCAAGCTTTTCAATCGTGCCGTGAGTATGGTGCAGGAGAGCGGGATCTCCGTGGATAGCGACATCCAGCTTTCGGAGCTTTTCGATCAGATCGTGGATACCATGCGCTCCTACGATCTGGATAACACGGAAGCGGATGAGACGGACAATACCACCCAGGGAATGTCTGAACCCGCGCCGATTGACGAAATCGCCGATTTGACCACCTTGCCTTCGGGCGATCCTCGCCTGGCGCAAAAAGCGATCGCCGAGTTGTTGAAAGTGCCGCATGACATGCCGCTGTGCGTGAACGATTCGGTGCTGCAATATCTGAGCTTCTTCCAGACCGAGCACGGGCGGTTGATCGTAGAGACTGGCTTGCGGCGGGCGGGGCGCTATAAGGAGATGATTCGCCGGGTGCTCAAGGAAGAGGGCATGCCGCAGGATTTGATTTATCTCGCACAGGCGGAGTCGGCGTTCCAGCCCCAGGCGGTTTCGCGGGCCGGGGCGCGCGGCATTTGGCAATTCATGCCTTTCCGCGGGCAGGAATACGATCTGGAGCGCACCTGGTGGATCGATGAGCGCTCCGATCCCGAAAAAGCCACGCGTGCGGCGGCGCATCACTTGCGCGATTTGTACGGCATGTTCGGCGACTGGTATCTGGTAATGGCTGCGTACAACTCCGGTCCGGGCAACGTGTCGAAAGCCATCGAGCGCACTGGATATGCCGATTTCTGGGAATTGCAGAAGCGCAATGTGCTGCCGAACCAGACGAAAAACTACGTGCCGATTATTCTGGCGCTGGCGCTGGTGGCCAAGGATCCGTTGCTGTACGGCGTGCAGGTGGAGCCCGACAAGCCCCCGGTGATGGATTTCGTGCAGCCGGGGCATCCCATCGATTTGCGTTTGGTGGCCGACGCCACCGGAGCGGATCTCGATGACTTGCGGCTGCTCAATCCGCAATTGCTGCGCCTGGTGACACCGGATGAGCCGGACTTTACGCTGCGCCTGCCGGTGGGCACGGCGGCAAAATTCTCGGCAGCGCTGGCAAGCATACCTCCGGAAAAATGGAAGAGCTGGCGGATTCACGAAGTGACCCAGGGCGAGACGCTCGCAGCGATCGCCAAGACTTACAAGGTGACGCCCTCGTCGGTGGTGGAAGTGAATCATCTGGAATCCGCATCGGCAATAAGGGCGGGAGACCGTCTGACCATCCCGGCCGCGGCGGTGACCGAATTGAAACTGGTGCACTACCGCGTGCATCGCGGGGATACGCTGGACGGAATTGCCGAGCAATTTTCTGTGACCGTGGAAGATATCCGGCGCTGGAACGGATTGCACGGGAATGCCGCGCCGAAGGGCGCGCGGCTGCGCATTTATGCCGGCGGAGGTCCGCCTTCCTCGCACTCCAAGAGCAAGACGGTGCCCGCGGCATCGTCCGGTGGGGCCGCGTCCGGAGCGCCGGCGCTGGCAGCCAGCGCACGGGTGGAAGGCGTGTCGCAGCCAGAGGCGCCGGCGGGCGCGGAAATTCACCACCACGTAAAGGCCGGCGAAACGCTCTATTCCATCGCGCACCAATATGGCACGACGGTTGAAGCGCTGCGCGATGCGAATCCCGGACTGAACGGCCGGGAGCTCGAGGCCGGCGACGTCCTAAACGTCGAGCGGCCCCGCTGATTCCCCTCCGGCCGCGGGTGGCCCGTAAACTGCTGACAAGAAACGCGTTACAGGAGTATTGCACAATGCTTCGGCCGCCACTGCGAAGTCCGCCGCAGCCGCGCTGGCCCGCAACGATTTTTCAGAAAATCTCCCTCCTACAGCAGCTTGCGCCTTGACAAAGCGCGGAGACTCCGATAATTAAGCGCGAGGAAATTATCCGCAAGGCCCGCACCGGAAGCGCCGAGGAGGACGCAATGTTTCGAGCCAAGATGAATGACGATGATGCCGAGGATCTGCCCCGCTACGAGGAAGAGGAGGAGGAATCGGAGCTTGGCGGGCCGCACGATGACGTGGTGGAAGAAGAGGAAGTCGAAGAGGTGACCGTCGAGGAAGTACCGGCGGGAGCGCCCGCGAGCCGCGCACCAGCTCCGGCCCGGCCCGCTGCTCGTCCCGCTGCGACGAAGAAAAGCGCCGCCAAGCCGGCGAAGAAGAAGGCGGCCAAGAAAAAACCCGCAAAAAAGGCCGCCAAGAAAAAGCCCGCGAAGAAAAAGGCCGCTAAGAAAAAGGGCAAGAGGCGCCGCTAGCCGTTGGCAAGATTTTGGCTGCCGGAGCGGTTCGCGACGGACGAGTCTCTGCTCCGGCGGCGGGCTGCTCCGGCGGTTTTGTTTTTGTCCGCCGATTCGGTGACCGAACTGCGTCCGGCCGAGTGTTGCGGACAGAGCGTCCTTCCCCAGTGTTCCATTTCGTTACGTTCCCGAACTGAGAATCTTTCACTTGCCGCCGCCGGAGACGCTCGTTAGCATACCGGGCGATGCCGCTGGCAGTGGAAGAAATCCGTCGCATGCGGGGCGGAGCGCAGGCGCACCTGATGCGCTGCGCCGATGATAACTACTACGTGGTGAAGTTCCAGAACAATCCGCAGGGGAGAAGGATCCTGGCGAATGAATTGCTCGCTAGTAGAATTGCGGCGCGCATGGGCTTGCCGGTGGCCGGTGCGGAAACCGTCGAAGTGCGCCGCTGGTTAATCGAACGGACCGGCGATCTGGTGATTCAGCTGGGGCGGGGACGGGAACCCTGCGCGGCGGGATTGCAGTTTGGATCGCGGTTTCCTGCCGATCCGGCATCAACCGTGGTGTACGATTTCCTTCCTGACGAGCAATTGCGCGAGGTCGGGAACCTGGAAGCCTTTGCCGGCGTGCTGGTGTTTGACAAGTGGACGTGCAACACCAACGGGCGCCAAGCTGTCTTTTATCAGCGCCCCTCACCGGTGCAGCAGAGTGCAACACACCTGGAAATCGGCGACACGCCGCGCGCTGCGGGGAACGACGGGCGCTATCGGGCGCTGTTCATCGACCACGGATTTTGTTTCAACGCCGCGGAATGGAATTTTCCGGATGCGCCGTTGCGCGGGATTTATGCGCGCGGGATGGTGTATGAAGGCGTGCGGGGCATGGAAGCTTTCGAGCCGTGGATCGCGCGGCTTGAGAAATTGGGGATGGCCGAATTGGGGGATGCTGCCAGCGGAATTCCGCCCGACTGGTACGACCGGGATTTCGACGCGCTGGAAAAAATGCTCGGGCAGCTCCAGCGCCGGCGCAAGCTGGTGCCCGAGCTGATCCGCGCGGCGTGGAAGTCTTCTCGCACTCCCTTTCCCAACTGGGTTTGATATTCGACGGAGGGAAATCATGGCTGGCAACATCTCACTACCGGAAAACGATCTGCGCGAGTTTGTGTACCGGGTGATCCGCTATACGCCGAATGTGGTGCGCGATGAGTGGGTCAATATCGGCGTGATCCTCGACGCTTCGCCGGGTGGAGCAGCGCACGGGGCAGTCCCTGGCAATCCCCGGCGGCAGGCGCGCTTGATCGAAACGGATGGGGAGATGGCGCGCGTGCGGCGGCTGCATCCCGGGGCGGACATCGCGCTGTTGCGCAGTCTGGGGCCGGAATTTGAGGCGCGGCTCGCGGACAATGGTAATGGCGGCGTTCGTGGTGGCAATGAAAAAGCCGGCGGCGACCCTGGCGCGGCGGATGCCTATTTGCGGAGGCTCGAGGACTCGCTTTCGAATGCAGTGCAGTTCAGTCCGCAGAAGGCCGTGCTGGCTGAGGATTTCGATTCGGAACTGGAACGGCTCTATCTGGCGCATGTCTCACCGCCGCGCGGGGCGCGCGGGGGACTGCTCGAGAATACGCGCGCGTGGATCCATGCCAAGCTCCGCGATGTTTTTTTGCGCCGCAAGCTGCACTCGAAAAGCTCCTGGCAGAAGAGCGTCCCGGTCGAGGAGTTCACCCAGCCCGGCGATCCGCTGAAGATCGACTATGCTTACCGCTCGAACGGCACGCGCGGATTCATCGAAGCGATTTCGCTGTGGCGCGATCCGGCGCAGGCCAAGGTGCTGGCCTACACCGCCGAGTGCATTCGCGCGCGCGTGGCGACGAAGACGGAATTTACCGCGGTGGTCGAGATGGAGCCGGCGCGCGAGAATCCGCGGCACCAGTTTGTCGCGCGTTTGTTCCAGGAACAGCGGATTGCCACGGTGCCGCTCAATCGCATCGAGAAGTTTGCGGAAGAATTGCGCGTACGGGTGAACTAGAGGTTAGGGAATAGAGAGTAGGGAATAGGCAACAGCGCCGCGGCCGCGCCATGTGCGGAGCGTCGTTTTCCAGTATCCAATTTCCCTTTTCTATTTTCGGCCTTTTGGGGGATCGCTATGAATCGCGCCCCACTCCGGCAGATCGCGCTTTCCGAGGAGCGCTTCGGCGGCCCAGGTGCCGAGGTAGACGGACAATGCCACGCCGTGGCCGGCGTAGGCGCCCAGGACGATTGCGTTTTTGCTTTCGGGATGACGGGTGAACACCGGCGTCCAATTTTCGCGGAACAGGATTGGCCCGCCCCAGGCGTGGGTGAAGCGGGTGTGTTCGAGGGCGGGATGCAGATGGCGGACGCGGTTTTCTAGCGTGGCGAAGGCTTGCTGCGGCTCCTGCGTGCGGATGTCCAGGCTTTCGAGATCGCGCGAGCCGGGAGCGGCTACCAGGCCCGCGCCCCAAACGATGGAGCGATCGCGGCGCACGCGGCCCCACAGGTACGGAAAATCTACGGTGTAGAACGGCTTGCGCTCCCCGAGGCCGATCGAGCCGAGCGTTTTTTCCGTCACTGGCGGAGTCCGTGCGGCGAGCGTTAGGCGCGGCGTGCCCTGGTCCTCTTCGAATCCCGCGAGATCGAGTGACAGCGCGTTGGTGGCGAAAAGAATTTTTTCCGCGCGTACTTTGCCGCGCTTGAATTCGATGGTGGCGTGAGATGCGGCGTTAGCTTTGCAGGCGGCTTTTTCGGCGCGGCGATTTTCAAAAATCATCGCGCCCGCGCGCACCGCGGCGCGCGCCAGGCCTGCGACCATTTTGCCCGGGTCGAGCGAGCCGCCGGGCACCTCTTTCACTACTCGCAGCGTTCCCGAATCCTCCCAGTTGACGGGCGAATTCACCAGGCCGTGTTTGCGCGCGATTTCCCACGAGCCTCCGAGCGCGAGGTCGCATTCCACTTTCAGCGCGCGGAGAATCTTCGGGAAGCTGGCCAGGACGTCGCCGAGGCCGGGCTTGTCGCCTGCCGCCGTTTCACCGAGCACCATGCCGCCGGTGCGGCCGCTCGCGCCGTGGCCGATGCGTCCGGCTTCGAAGACGGCGACCGACAATGTCGGATCGAGACCGCGGAGCCAGGCGGCTGCGGCCAGGCCGGTGAAGCCGCCGCCGATGATGGCCACATCCACGGATTTCGGCAGCGGCTTCGTGGGCGGGCAAAAATCAATGCGCCAAGGAGGCGTGCCCCAATGAACGGCGCTCGAAGATTTATTTCCAGCGTGGCGGATGGCAGGCTCCGGGGTTTGCTTTGGTGCCGCCCCGCAGCTATTTTCGGGGCAAGCTGGCGTCTCTGCTTACCCTGAGAATCGCGAAGGGCCGGCTTTTTTCTTCGGTTTCGTAGCGGCGGCCTTTACGCTGGCATCGGCCGTCACTTCGCGAGCCAGGGCTCGTATTTTCGATTGTGCCACGCGTTACGTCTGTATGCGTAGTTTCACGCTCGCTTGTAAGATGCCGGTCTGAAGACCGCCGCTACAAAATGCTCTCAGTCCAGTTCTCTAGCGTGTGCTTGATCTTGCCCATGAATTGATGCGCGATGGCGCCATCTACCACGCGGTGATCGTAGCTTAGCGTCAGATAGACCATTGAGCGGATGGCGATGGCGTCGTCGATTACTACCGGACGCTTTTCGATGGTGCCGAGGCCTAGAATGGCCACGTTCGGTTGATTGATTACCGGCAGGCCCATCAGGCCTCCGAAGACGCCGGGATTGGTGATCGAGAAGGTGCTCTCGGCTACCTCCTCGGGCTTCAGCTTTTTGGTGCGGGCGCGCTCGGCCAGGTCGTTCATGGTGCGCGCGAGGCCCAGGAAATTCTTCTCCTCGGCGTTCTTGATCACCGGGACGATCAAGCCCCAGTCGAGAGCCACGGCGATGCCGATGTTGCAGTCGCGGTGCAGCACGATGTTGGTGCCGTCCACGGAGGCATTGACTGTAGGGTAAGCGCGCAAAGCCTCGACCGCGGCGCGCACGAAGAAGGGCATGAAGGTCAGCCTCGTACCGGTGGTCTCTTCGAACTTGGATTTGAGCTTGGCGCGCAACGCGGCGATGCCGGTGACGTCAGCTTCATCGATGGAGTATACGTGCGGCGAGACACGCTTCGAGAGCACCATGTGCTCGGCGATGCGCTGGCGCATCACCGACATAGGCTGTACTTCATAATTGCCGAAATACATTTTCTCGCGCGGGACCGCGGATTCGAATCCGGCGTGCGCTTGCGTGGCGCCCGAAGCGGGCGGTGGCGGCGAAGAAGGCCGCGCGGCACTCGTAATGGTTCCTGCCGGTGAAGGAACCGCTGACGCCTTTGCGCTGGAAGAAGATGTCCCGGCGCGTGCCGTGCCGCCTTCAATCGCGCCGAGAATATCTCGCTTGGCGACGCGGCCACCGGCGCCCGTGCCGGGGACTTGCGTCAGGTCGATGTCGTGATCCTTCGCGAGACGGCGGACCAGCGGGGAGCTGCGAACTTTATGCCCATCTCCTGCGGGGGTTGCTTTTGCTGCCGGTGACGGTGCAGGCGCAGGCCGCGCAGCCTGTGGTGCGGGTGCCGGAGCGGCTTTAACCGGTTCGGGTTTCGGTTCTTCTGCCTTCGCGGCTTTCGCTGGCTCGGCTTTCGCGGCCGCAGGAGCGGCTGCCGCCGTCGCGGCGCCCGCGCCGTTCGAATCAATCACTGCGACCACCGTCTGCACCGGCACGGTCTGCCCTTCGGCGACTTTGATCTCTTTCAGCACGCCCGCCGAGGGCGCGGGAATTTCCGCGTCCACTTTATCGGTGGAAATTTCGAAGAGCGGCTCGTCGCGCTCGACTTTATCCCCGGCCTTCTTGAGCCACTTGGTGATGGTGCCTTCGAAAATGCTTTCGCCCATCTGCGGCATCACGACATCAATGGACATATGCGTCTCCTCAGAATTCTAATATCGTGCCAGTTCGCGCGCGGCGTCAACCACCTTGGCAACGTTCGGCAAAAAATGTTCCTCGAGCGACGGCGCGTAGGGCACCGGCGTATCGAGCGACGTGACGCGCTGGATCGGCCCGTCGAGATCTTCGAAAGCGCCTTCGCAGACCACCGAGGCGATTTCGCCGGCAATGCCGCCGGTGCGGGTATCTTCGTGCACGATGAGCAGCTTGTTGGTTTTCTTCACCGATGCCAGGATGGCTTCCTTGTCGAGCGGCAGAAGCGTGCGCAGATCGATTATTTCCGCGTCCACGCCTTCTTTTTCGAGCGCGGCCGCGGCTTCGATGCAGGTATGCGCCATCGCGGCGTAGGTCAAGACGGTCAGATCGCGGCCTTCGCGGCGCGTGACCGCTTTGCCGATGGGCACGGTGTAATCGACCTCGGGCAATTCCTCTTTAATGCGGCGGTAGAGGAATTTGTGCTCGAAGAAAAGCACCGGATTGTTGTCGCGAATCGCGGACTTGAGCAGACCCTTGGCGTCGTAGGGCGTCGAGGGATAAATAATTTTCAGCCCCGGCGTATGGACGAAATACATTTCCGGATTCGCGGAATGGAATGGGCCGCCGTGCACGCCGCCGCCGCTCGGCCCGCGAATCACCATCGGCGCTGGTGCGCCCCAAAGATAATGTCCCTTGGCCACGAAATTGGTGACTTGATTGAAGCAGCAGGCGATGAAATCGATGAATTGCATTTCGGCGATGGGCCGCAGGCCGAGATAGCTCATGCCGCAGGCCGCGCCGATGATGGCCGTTTCGCTGATGGGCGTCTCGATCACCCGCTCGGGGCCGAAACGCGCGAGCAGCCCTTCGGTAACTTTGAACGCGCCGCCGTAACCGCCGATATCTTCGCCGATGGAAATGACCGCGGGATCGCGATCCATTTCCTCAAAGATCGCCTGGCGGATGGCTTCGAGCATGGTAACCGGAGCCATTAGCGGCGTCCTTTCCGCGCGGTAGCTCTTGCGGATTTCGATTTCGATGCCGGCGACTTCGAAGATGCGGGAGCGTTCGCGCCATTGCCGCCAGCTTGCGCCGGTTTCGCAGCCTTCTGCGGCGGTGGCTCGGGATCGCCGGCCACTATTTCGGTCGGCACGTTGAAGCCCCGGTCGATGCCCCCGAAATCTTTCACTCGCAGCGTGGTATCGAAGGCCGTTTTCGGCGGCGTCACTTCCGACTTCGGGCGCTGCCAGTCGGCTTCGATGGTGTGGCAGCCGTCGCAATAAACGCCCTGCTCGGCCAGTTCCGGCGGCGGCATGGGCGAATTTTCGGCGAATTCGCGGTCTTCGCTCAGCACTTTCTCGATGCGTGCTTCAATTTCTTTTTTGTCCGCGGTATTCCAGATTTTATTTTCGGTCAGGAATTTCTCGAAGCGCGTGATGGGATCGCGCGCTTCCCAGTATTCGCGCATTTCCTTGGGAACGTATTCGGCCGGATCGTGTTGCGCGTGGCCGCGCATGCGATGCGTTTTCGCTTCGATCAGCACCGGGCCATTGCCCGCGCGGCATTGCTCGACCGCGGCTTTCGCGGTGCGATAGACGGCCACGACATCGTTGCCATCCACCGATACGCTGGTGATGCCATAAGCGCGGCCGCGTTCCGCGAGATCGCGCAGCGGCACTTGCTTTGAAACGGGCGTCGAATACGCCCATTGATTATTTTCGAGGATCAGCACGAGTGACGCGCGTTGCGCTGCGGCGAGATTCAGTCCCTCGTGAAACGCGCCGGTGGAGCTGCCGCCATCGCCGATCCAGGTCATAGTGACTATATTTTGTCCGAGATAGCGGCCGGCCATGGCCACGCCAGTCATTACCGGGATCAGATCGCCTAGCATGGAGATGGGCGAGACGATATGGAGATTTTTCAGGTCGCCGAAATGGCTGGTGCCGTCTTTGCCGAGCGTGGGCGAAGTAAATTTCGCCATGTGCTGCGTAAAAATGTCGCGCGGCCTTACGCCTTTTACCAGCAGCGCGCCGATATTGCGGATCATCGGCGCCATCCAGTCGCGCTTTTCGAGCGCATAGGCGGTGCCGACCGAGATTCCTTCCTGGCCCAGACTGGAATAAAGGCCGCCGACGATTTTATTTTGGCGGAAGAGCTTGACCATCTGATCTTCGACTGCGCGGTTCAGGCGCATGTAGTAGTAGAGACCGAGGTAGGTGTCGCGCGGCAGCGCGGGCGCGGCGGATGTTTTCGTTTTGGCCGCTAGTGAACTAGGACTCATCTGAAACTCCTGTTGCGATAAGGGCCGAAGGCGCGAGCGGCGAGTCGTGGTGTGCCATGCGGCTCAACCCGGCTTCGAAACTCTCGCGCGACACCGGAGTCATCTTACGCTCGAACACCTCGCCAAAGTGGTGAACGATTGCCGACGCCGCTTCGATTTGATTCACGCTGCGGCCGAGAGCACGCTCGAGAGAAGTGGCCCGCTTATCCGTGATACCGCAGGGCACGATCAGATCGAAGTAGCGTAGATCGGTCGAGACGTTGTAAGCGAAGCCGTGCGAAGTGACCCATCGGCTCAGATGCACGCCGAGCGCTGCGAGCTTTTCCGCGCCGGCTGGCGTATCGAGCCAGATGCCATGCAATCCCTCGACGCGATGCGCTTCGATTCCGAATTCGCTCGTAGCGCGAATCATGGCTTCTTCGAGTTGGTGGACGTACCAGCGAACATCGCGGCGGTGCTCGGTGAGATCTAGAATCGGGTAGCCGACGATTTGTCCGGGGCCGTGATAGGTAATGTCGCCGCCGCGGTCGGTGGGATGAAATTCCACATTCATTTGTCGCATGACGCGATCCGTAGCGCGCAGGTTTTCGAGCTTGCCGTTGCGGCCGAGAGTGATTACGTGCGGATGCTCGCAGAGGAACAGAACATCGGGAATTGCGCCGGCTTTGCGGGCTTCGACGGCGCGATGTTGCAATTCGCAGGCGGGGGCGTAGGCGATCAGCCCTAGATCGATTAGCCAGCAGTCTTTGGTCGAGTTCATCGCGATTGAATTGAGAGAGTCCTAACGAGCCAGATGCTGACCTAAAGGTCACCGCTACGAATGCTAGGCGTTGATGCTTAGTCCGCGAACGGCGTTGAACGCGTCGCCCATGGCTTCCCAAACTGTCGGATGCGCGTGAATCATCGCGGCCAGATCGTCGAGCGTGGCTTCGAGACTGATGGCCGTCACGGCTTCGGCGATAATTTCCGTGGCCAGCGGGCCGATCACATGTACGCCCAATATTTCGCCGTACTTTTCCTCGGCCACTACCTTAATAAAGCCTTCGTGATGGCCGAGGATGGTGGCTTTGCTGTTGCCCAGGAACGGGAACTTGCCGATTTTGATTGCGATGCCCGCGTCGCGCGCCTGTTTTTCAGTCATGCCGATCGAGCCGATCTGCGGCTCGCAATAGGTGGCGTTGGGGCACTTCATGCGATCAAATGGCTGCACTTCTTTACCTGCCATCAGTCCGACGGCGATGAGCCCTTCCATCGAAGCGGCATGAGCCAGTTGCGGCAGACCGGCCACGATGTCGCCGATCGCGAAAAGCTTTGGCTCGGCCGTTTCCATGTAGGCGTTGGTGTGTACGAAGCCGCGCTCGAGTTTTGCTGCGGTCTTGTCCACGCCGGTGTCGTCCGTCATCGGGCGGCGGCCCACAGCCATCAATACTTTTTCTGCCGCGAGCGTCTCCGATTTGCCGTCCTTGGTCTTGAATACTACCGTGGCGCCCTTGGCGTCCTTCTTTACGCTTTCGACTTTGGCTTCCGTCTCGATGCGGATGCCGCGCTTCTTGAACGCTTTCATCAGCTCCGCGGAAATTTCCTCGTCCTCAAGCGGCACAGCGCGCGGCAACATTTCGAGAATGGTCACTTCGGTGCCAAAACTGCGATAGATCGAGGCGAATTCGACTCCCACTGCTCCTGCGCCAACGACAACCAGCGACTTCGGAATCGCCGGCAACTCCAGGATTTCTTTGTTCGTAAGAATTGTTTTGCCGTCGATCTCGACACCCGGCAGCGAGCGCGCATCGGAGCCGGTCGCAAGCATCGTATAGGTCGTCTCGATCTCGGTTTTCTTGCCGTCTTTTTCCACTGAGACGCGGCCGGGCCCGGCGATGCGGCCCCATCCCGTGATCGTTTCCACTTTGCTCTTGCGGAACAGAAATTCGATGCCCTTGGTGTGCTTATTTACGATTTTCTCTTTGCGCGCGAGAATCGCCGGCCAATTTACCTTCACGTCTTTTACTTCGAAGCCGAATTCGGCGGCGCGCTGGAAGGTGTCGTAAATTTCCGCGTGATGCAACAACACTTTTGTGGGGATACAGCCGATGTGCAGGCAGGTGCCGCCGACGTAGGAATCTTTCTCGATCACCGCGGTCTTCAGTCCATATTGCCCAGCGCGAATCGCGGCTACGTAGCCGCCCGGCCCGCTCCCGATAATCACCAGATCATACTTGGCCAAGCTGACCCTCCCTGCGAACTCGCTCTGCGTCTCACGGGATACATCCAGGTATTGCCGCGAATGCCGCCCTAAAGGGCGCCGCTACGAAACCTGCCCGCACCGGCGCGATCTGCGCAGCCCTGGAACCCCCAGTTCGAGCCGCGCGGAATGCCCGAATTCAGAATTCTATCAGCCGCTCCGGGTCGGAGCAACTTAGCGCCAACAATTGACGGGAACATTTCCGGCGGACGCTACGTATTGACATTCTATAGGGCGATCTCTAGGCTCCTATCGATGGTCTATAGAGGCAGGCATTTAAAGGAGGCGGGGTGGGCAAGGAACAGACCGAACTTCTGCAAGGCACGCTGGACATGCTGATTCTCAAGGCGTTAGCGCTGGGGCCGCTGCACGGCCTGGGCGTTTCGCGTCGAATCGAGCAGGTCACTCGCGGCACATTTCAGGTAAAGCCCGGCTCGCTCTTTCCAGCCCTGCATCGCATGGAAGAGGAAGGCTGGCTAGCTTCCTATTGGGGCGAATCCGAAACGCGCCGCCGCGCCAAGTATTACTCACTGACGAAAGCCGGCCGCAAACAGTCAGAGACCGAAGAAGAGCGCTGGGGCCGTATCTCGCTGGCAATCACAAGAGCCCTGGAAGCGAGCTGAAGAAAAGTTTGCGTAGGGGAGGGTCTTCAGACCCTCCCGCACTCAATCGCGGAACAGGCGAGATGACCAATCCATGCGATGGCTAAACCGAACCCGCAGCGCAGTCCGCAATTTCACAAATGATCAGAAGCAAAGCCGCGACCTCGATGAAGAAATCCGCGCCCACGTGGAATTACTTGCGGAGGAAAAAATGGCCAAGGGAACGGAACCGGAGCAAGCGCGCCGCGAAGCAAGAATCGAAGCCGGCGGAATCGAGCAGGTAAAAGAAAATGTACGCAGCGACCGCGCCGGCGCGTGGCTGGACGTGCTGGCGCAAGATGTGCGCTTCGGCATCCGCGTATTAATCAAAAATCCCGGCTTCACGTTGGTCGCCGTCCTGGCGCTGGCGCTCGGCATAGGCGCAAACACCGCTATGTTCAGCATCGTAAATTCCGTGCTGCTGCGCCCGTTGCCTTACGCGCAACCGGATCGGCTGGTGAAAGTCTGGACGCGCTTCACCAATATCGGTCAGCCGAACGATCAGAACTGGGTTTCCGCGCCGGAATTCCGCGACATCACGGAACTGAACAAGAGCCTCTCCGACCTCGCCGCTTTCACGAGCGTGAATTTCAATGTGACTTCCAACGGGACGGCGAATCGCGTTCTTGGCGCGCAAGTCTCTTCCAGCTTTTTCTCGATTCTCGGAGTGAATGCCGAACGCGGCCGCGTCTTCGCCAAGGAAGAAGCGGAGAAGGGGCACGACAATGTTCTGCTACTCAGCCACGGAGTGTGGGAAAGGCGCTTCGGAGCTAATCCGTTGATCGTTGGCAGGCAGATCATTGCGAATGGCCAGCCGTTCACGGTAGTAGGAATCTTGCCGGCGGGATTCGATTATCCGGATCAATCGGAAATGTGGTCGCCGCTGTCCTTCGCGCCCGATGATTTGTCACCGGAGAATCGGGGCAATCATGGCCTCGAAGTAATCGCCGGACTTAAGCCGGGCCTTACGCTGAGCCAGGCGCGCGCGGATCTCGATCTTGTGGGCCGCGAGATGACTCAACAACACGGCGAGTATCCCTACGCGAAGTTCGATTTCACGGTCACGACGATGCCACTGATCCAGGACATAGCCGGCGACCTCCAACAGCCGCTGTGGATTCTGATGGCCGCGGTGGCGCTGGTACTTTTGATCGCCTGCGCGAATCTCGCGGGATTGCTTCTTGTGCGCGCGGCAGCACGCGAGCGCGAAATCGCCATCCGCATCGCGCTCGGCGCAGGCGGGAGGCGGATTTTGCGGCAGATGATCACCGAGAGTTTGTTGCTCTCATTGCTGGGCGGGGCGATCGGAATGATTCTTGCGCCCATCGCGCTGCGATTGCTGGCGCAATCGAATGCCGTGGCGCTGCCGCGCGTGGTTGGCACGAGTATCGATTTGCCGGTGCTGCTCTTTACCACCGCGCTCGCGCTCGCCACCGGAGTCCTCTTTGGCATTCTTCCGGCGCTGCAGGTGATTCGCGACGTAAATTGCACGGCATTGCGCGAGGGCGGACGTTCGCAGACGGTCGGTACTTCCTCGAGGCGGCTGCGGCGTCTGCTGGTGGCAAGCGAAACGGCTGTAGCTCTGATTCTTCTGGTGAGCGCCGGATTGCTCTTGAAGAGTTTCGTGCGTGTTCTTGAAGTGAATCCCGGTTTCCGCGCCGAAGGCGTGCTGAAAATGACCACCGCGCTGCCTCCCGAAAAATATCCTAAAGATGCGCAAGTCGCCTCGTTCTTCCGCCAGGCTCTCGAGAGAATCAGACGGATTCCAGGTGTGGACTCCGCCGGCTTTCTGGACACGATTCCGCTGGGCGGTGGCAATGGTTCGGGCACGGTTACCGTGGACACGCAGTCCGTGCCGCCGGACAAAACGGCTTTCGAGGCGGATCAGCGAGCGGTGACTCCCGGACTTTTCAAGACGCTTGGAATTCCCCTGTTGCGGGGACGCGATTTCAATGAAGGCGATACTGCGACTTCATCTCCGGTTGCCGTGATTGACGAGACGATGGCCGAGCTTTATTGGCCGGGCCAGGATCCCATCGGAAAACGCATACGCTCCGGCGGCGACGGCTCGAAATCCCCGTGGCGCACTATCGTCGGCGAGGTGGGACACGTGCGCTATCGCACGCTGGAAGCCCGCTCGCGTACCGAACTGTATATGCCCGAGGAGCAGGTGGCATTTCCGACGATGAACATTCTGGTACACACGACTGGTGACCCTTTGGCGCTGGCTTCCTCGGTAGCGAGGGAGATTCAGGCGATCGATCCGGATCAGCCGGTCTATCGCGTGCGCACTATGACGCAAGTGATGGCGGAATCCGTGGCGCGACGGCGATTGGGTGCGACTCTGCTTGGCATTTTCGCGGCGCTGGCGCTGTTGCTCTCGGTGCTCGGCATCTACGGCGTTATCGCCTTTGACGTGGCCCAGCGCACCAATGAAATCGGCATCCGCATTGCGCTTGGCGCGCAGCGCGGCTCGGTCATTCAGTTGATGCTTTCCGATGGCTTGCGTCCGGTGCTGATGGGAATTCTTGTGGGGCTGGTCGGCGGCGCAATCTGCGGCCGGCTGATCCGCACGATGCTCTTCGATGCGCGCGCACTCGATCCGCTGGTGCTCGTCGGCGTAGCGCTAGCGATGGCGGCAGTGGCTTGCGCTGCGTGCATCCTGCCAGCCTGGCGCGCCGCCAGATTGTCGCCAATGACCGCATTGCGATACGAATAAAATCGAGCGGACGGCCGCGGTTTTCGTACCGCTGGTTTGCCCTTCGCTTTGCTCAGACGAGCCAGCGGTACGCCCATTTCCTGCAAATATGCACTAGGATTCAGTCGGTGGCTGGCCTATCATTCGCGCCGACTTCGGCGGCGCGGGGCGCGCCTCACCGGTCACGAAAGGATACATGCGATGGATTCTCCGAGCCAGATGCAACCCACTCCAGCGCCCAGCGGTCCAGTTCAGGGCGCGCCGTTCGATCCCAAAACTATCTTCGTTGGACCAGGTGGCATCCGCGCCGGATGGCGTCTGCTCATTTATGTTTGCATCGTCGCGGTGCTGATCTTCGGATTGT
Organism: uncultured Acidobacteriota bacterium; assembly: GCA_963831955.1. GTDB lineage: Bacteria > Acidobacteriota > Terriglobia > Acidiferrales > UBA7541 > Palsa-147. The sequence continues at coordinate 1,927,905 of CAWHSG010000001.1, forward strand.
TTGCCGTGCTGATGCAGGTCCCCGCGTTTCGAACTGCTCTGACTCACGCGAATCAGGGACGCATGACCACCACCGCGCTGATATTCAGCGAGTTCCCAATGGCAATCGCGGTCACGCTGGCGGCTGTGCTGATGTCGTTGATCGAAAAGCGGCCGTGGGGATCTTACGGGATGCCTTTAAACCAGGCGTTCGGATTGCGTTTCTGGGAAGGAATGTTGTGGGGCGTGGCCGCAATTTCCGCGATGATCGGATTAATCGCCGCATTTCACGGCTATTCCTTCGGCACTATTGCGCTTTCCCACCACGAAATTATCAACAAAGGATTGCTCTATCTGTTCGGATTTCTGCTCGTGGGGATTTTCGAAGAATACAGTTTCCGCGGCTACACGCAATTCACTCTGGCCACCGGAATTGGCTTCTGGCCCGCTGCAGGAATTTTGTCGGGCGCATTCGGCGCGATTCATCTTGGAAATCAGGGCGAAGGACTGGTCGGCGCGGCGAGCGTGGTGATGATCGCCATGTTTTTCTGCCTCACCTTGAAGCGCACTGGAAATCTTTGGTTCGCGATCGGCTTGCATTGCAGCTTCGACTGGGGCGAGACTTTCCTATACTCCGTACCCAATAGCGGCAATCTCGCGGAAGGCGCGCTTTCTCATTCCGTGATTCAAGGTCCGCGCTGGCTCACTGGCGGCACCGTCGGCCCTGAAGGCAGCGTCTTCTGTTTCCTCGTTGTCGCTTTGATGTTCGTCCTCTTCCATTTCCTGCATCCTGCGAAGCCTGAGTAGCATCTTATGAAGGCTCGGCTGAGCGGTATTTGACACGCTCCAAGCGAATCCGTACAATCGCTTGATTTATTTGGGCCATTTCGGCACGCATTGGAATGCAACTATGGATAAGAAACGACTCGACTACTACAAAAAGAAATTGCAGACGCGCCGCGACGAACTTTTGAAAGCTATCGCGCGCACCGAACAAGAAGGCCGCGAGGCTGATGAAGATCCCACGGTGGATCTTGCCGACAAGGCCGCCAATTCCTACACCAAGGAATTTCTCTTCGGTCAGACGCATAATGACCGCGGACTACTTGCTCTTGTTGAAGACGCGCTGGCAAGAATCAAGGATGATGAGTTCGGCGAATGTGGCTCCTGCCACCAGGAGCTGCAACAGAAGCGACTGGAAGCTGTGCCGTGGACGCGTTACTGCATCACCTGCCAGGAAAAGCAGGAGCAGGGGATCCTCTAAGCGCGGTAGAAGAACCGGCCTTGCGTAGAATTACGTACGTATTCTCCGTAGTTTTCCCGCGGTCCATTTTGGGATAGCTTGTCTCGCGTCTCCCGCTTCGGCGGGCTGGCGCTATTGCTGATCAAAGACACGCTCGACGCGCTCGCCTCGATCTTCTTCCCGGCACCCTGCTGGATTTGTGACGAGCCGCTCACCAGCGCCTCACTGATTCCCATCTGCGACTTATGTATCGCCGAAATGCAGCGCTACCGCGGGCTGCAATGCGAGGGCTGCGGACGTCCCTTTGCCTCTCCTGTGGTAGCGGAGGCGATCCAAAAACTCTGCTACGTCTGCCGGCGCGGCGCGTACCATTTCGAGCAAGCCCGCAGCTATGGCCTCTATAATGACGCCCTTAGCGGAGCGATCCTGCTGCTGAAATACGAATCGCTGAAGCGCCTCGGCGCCTGGTTCGCGGACCGTCTCGTGCCCATCGTTCACGATGAATTCCGCGGCGTCGAGTTTGATGCCATCGTGCCGGTCCCGCTGCACCGTTCCCGCCAGCGCGAACGCGGCTATAACCAAGCCGAGCTGATCGCCCGCCCCCTTGCCAAGCGCCTCGGCATCAAAATGGCCACTTATCTGCTCGTTAGAACGCGGCCACGTCCGCCCAAGTCGGTGCTCACTTTGAAGGAGCGGTGGGAGTCGGTGCGTGGCGCCTACGAAACCCGGACGGGTGCAAAAGTTGACAAGCTCCGCATTCTGCTGGTAGATGATGTATTTACGACCGGCGCGACGCTGGATGCCTGCTCCAGGGCGCTGCGAGATGCCGGAGCGGCAAGCGTTCACGGAGTAACGGTGGCGCGGGTGGTACCAGAACTTACGCCGCCACGCGTCACTCGAGTGTTTCGTGCATCTAATGTGGTACCGGAACGGCCGAAGGCAATAGCCCAGGCCCAGTGAAACCGAAACACCCGGCAATGCGTAGTTCCAGTTGGTACGAGACAGAACCAGATCGGGAATCAGACGGAGCATGCCGATGGACAACCGGCTTAAGAACGGTTTGCGTCCCCGGCCGCGGTTGAACCTGCCGCCGAGTCCGCTGGATGGGTCTGCTCCAAAGTCGGCGTCTCCAGCCAGCCGGCCATCCGTGATGCAAGCTCCTGTTCTGGTATTGAACGCCACCTTCGAACCTATCAACGTGACGGCAGTTCGCCGGGCGTTGGTGCTCATGCTTAAGGGTGTGGCGCAGGCCGAGGAAAGCAACGCATCCGTCGTTCATTCCAGTTCGCGGTCTGTGTCGGTGCCGTCGGTGATTCGTTTGCTGACTTACCGGCATATCCCGCAGCAGAGCCGCGCGCTATCGCGGAAAAATATCCTGCTGCGCGACCGAAATACTTGCCAGTTCTGCGCGCGCGCGCTTCCGGCGTCGGAGCTGACGCTCGATCACGTGATGCCGCGTTCGCGCGGTGGCCATTCTTCGTGGGAAAATCTAGTGGCCTGCTGCTACGAGTGCAACAATCGCAAAGGCGACCGCACGCCCGAAGAAGCTGGCCTGAAGCTGGCGCGCCGTCCGCGGCCCTTTACGCTGCACACTTCACGGCAATTGATGCGCCTTATCGGCCACAAAGACGAGAAGTGGCGTAAGTATCTTTTCTACTAGATTTATACTAGTTATCCGCTGCGATTTTGGCCCTCTGCATTTTGTGCAACCAAATCCGACTTGCCAGCGTCCAATAATTAACTCACTTCTAGGACACACCCCGGGAAGCGGCAACAGGGCAACCTAAGCTGCTTCCCTTCTTCTTTTCTACGCACACTTTTTCACCGGATGAGTTGCTACTGCCGGAATACGACGCGAATTCCTCGCCGCCATTCCTCATTTAAGCCAATGCGCGTGAACTGAATTTCGGGCGCTAGATATTTCAGAATGGTGTCGGTGGCGGCGTGAAATCGCAGAGCCGGCGCCACCAGCCAGACGAGCGGCGCACGCGGATCGAGCTCCATGCCGGGGAAGTAGCCATAACGCTGAAAATCGCCGCGCTTGAGATGCTGCCGCACGCGCAGCCAGTAATCCACGGCCTGCATCGGAAGCTGAATATCTTCCGACGCCTTCAGCTCGATCACCACAAGACGCCTGTGCAGCGTGACGCCCAAAAGATCAATCACGCCGCGATCCGCAGCGGCAAATGCCGGCACCTGCGAATAAAGAAATCGCGGATCGAGCTGCGCGTCGAGTTGGGCCGGATCGCGCTGAATCAGCGTTTCGATCCAACGCTCCGGCGCCGCGCGATAGAACGGATGGTTCCTCTCGTGCGCCAACGGATTGCGATGCTGGTCGAGCTCTCGCAATAAAGCTTCCATCCGCGCGGCGTGCAATGAGCCGCCTTCGCGGCGAGCATCTCCGACGCCAATCGCAAGCTGTCCCTCGGCGAAGCGCGCGAATTCCAGTCCGCGAAATCGCAGCGCCACTTCTTTGGCACCCGGCCGCACCGCCGCGGCAATATTCTCGGCGGCGCGGTCATTGGCCGCGCGCACTCTCTCGATCACCACGCCCGCAGCGGTCAACGCGCCTTCCACCTCACGCCGCGACGTCAGCCAACTCTCAAGATTCCCCGTATCGGCGAGATCCACCGCCTGCACGCGCGAGCCATTCTCCGTCAGCTCAAAAATCTCGACGCGTGCAAACGAGGCGAGCGCCCGAACGCGCTGCCGCGTTTCGCGCGCCGAGCCCTCTGGCAGGAACATTCGCAGGCCCTCGATGGGCCGCCGCGTGGCCCGCTCGCGCGACCAGTCGAGCCACAGCAGTCCGAATGTCAGCGCCCCGCTCACCGTCGCGGCAGCGCTCTCAGGCGGCGCGGCCAAGATCGCCCAGCCTCGCCGTCCTTCCGTCATCATCCCGCGCACATAGAGCCCGGAGAGCGAATGTTCCAGATCCGGCGAGCCGGTCAAAGACTCTACATTCGCATCCGGAAAATTTTCGGCCAGCGTGCGGCTGAAGCGTGCGCGAAATGTTTCCACGCTCACGCGGCTGGGGCTGCGTTTGCCGTCGGTGCCGAGAAATTCCAGGCGCGAGGGACGGTTGCGACCGAAGCGCCGCACTTCGAAAACAATCCGTTGCGGCGCAAGCTCCAGCACGCGCAAAATTCGACGCACCAGGTTTCGTTCGTCGGACCACAAATGTACCAGCGAGTTTTTTCCGTCGCATTTCAGCTCGTAGTGCAAATCCGAAAGTTCGGCGAGCCAATGGCCGTCCTCATGCACCTCGACGCACCCGGCGGAAACCATCGCGGCGAGCGTTTTTTCGATTTCGGGCCAATCGGTCTTAGCCGGAGGGGAAAGTTGGGTTGCTGCGCGCGAGGACATTGGTTCCGTCAGCTTTCTTTTGAGACGTAGATACGCTTGGCGGTGCGTTCTTTTTCGGAGGGGAAAATGAATTATGGCGTTAACCGAATAATTGGCATGCATCGGACCGACAGAGAACGGGGCCAAAAGGCGGGAGGGCTAAAGCACCCTCCCCTACAAGGGCAACACCGATTATCCGGATCGTTGGATATTGATGATTCCATTCTGCGGGGACGTAATCGAGCGAAACTTGAAAATCGGCGCGCTGCCCGCCGCCGAGCGGCCTGGCACCCGGCCCTAGTAGCCGCCGCGTCTCGCGCAAAATCACCTGATCGAATGGATCGTGGAATTCAAACGCCACTTCCACCTCGCGAATCGTCGCCACGCCGTCGTTCGAAATCGTTCCTGCCACGTAAGTGACTTCCTGATTCAGATAATTCGAAGCCCGCGCCATCTGCAGATCGGCAAAATGAATCCGCGCCGCAGCCGCTTGTTCCGCCGGGCCGAAGGGCAAAGGCTGCACCGCCGGCGCCTTCGATCGCGCAAAGCGCGTCGCCAGAATCACGCCACCCACCAGCAACAGCACCACCACAATCCCAATTCCAAACGCGACGGGGAATGCGCTTTTCTCTTCTCTTTGGAAATCACCGGGCATCCGCGGCGTCCTTTGGAGAGTTCAGCGTCCGAAGGCGATTCGCGCGATCAAGGGTTCCGGCAGTCCGGCGCGCGTCATTCTCTCCTGCACGGCGCTCACCTCATATGGTACTCGCCAGAATTCTACGGAGTGGTTGCTCAATTCGGCGATCGCGAAGCCGGCGCGCGGGTCCCCATCGCGCGGCTGGCCCACTGAGCCGGGATTTAACAGGTAGGTCTTTCCATCCACGATATCGATCTTTGCCGACCCGACGCCTGGCGGCACTTTCAGACGCACGACTTCCACATTCGTTTCGTCGAGGATGAAGCCGCCCTGCAGATGGGTATGCCCAAAAAAAGTGACCGGCAAAGGCGCCTCGAGTAATCCCTCCAGCGCCTGCGCCTGCGTGAAGACATACTCGTCTTCATCGCGTAGCGCGCCATGCACGAACGACATTCCGTCAAGCTCCAGCGGCCCAGTTGGAAGTTTCTGCAGATAATCCAGATTATCAGGCGTCAATTTTTCGCGAGTCCAAAGCGCCACGGCACGCGCCACGGGATTGAAATCCGCGGCATCTTCCAGCCCGCTGCCAGCCTTATCGTGATTGCCGCGAATGGTAATCGCGTCAATCGCGCGGATCTTGTCCACAACCTCGTTGGGATCCGGGCCGTAGCCCACGACGTCGCCCAGACAAACGGCGCGATCCCATTTGCCTTCGACCGCGGCCAGCGCAGCCTCAAGGCCGGTAACGTTCGCGTGAATGTCGCTAAGAATCAGATATCTCATAACTTCAGTCTCATTGGGTTCCGGGTTGCGCATTATAGACGACACGCGCCGCAATTGCACTCAACGAGGTAGCTGGAAAGGGCAGAGCGGTCGGCTCCCCATTTTCTCAGAATCTGTAGGCGGTCTGAGGCACAAAGAGCCTCGGCTTCACTTGCTACTGGACCCGTCGGTGATAGGCCTGCCGTCAGCGCCGATGGCGTCGGAGAAGTCGGGACGACTCGATAGTCTGATGGGCAGACGATTTTCGATCACCAACTGTATGACCGCATCTGCTTCCGGCGGAGCGCTGGCTTGCGCTGCCTCGCGGTAATACCAGACGGCGCCCTTCAGCTCGGCCAGACCCTTGAGCGACGCTCGAAGTGAATCCATTGTCGCGGGTGAGCCGTCAGCGAATATGCGACCGTCACGCATGACGGCAATCTTGAGGACTGGCGTGCCCGGGCTCACCGGAGTAGTTGGTCGGCTACATCCAATAAATTGAGAACAAAAGAAGGCGAAAACACAGAGCCTCCTCAATCTCGTTAGCGCAGCCTGACACGACACGATTGGTTAGCCGAGCTTAGCACGCAATTGTGACGCCGCTAGCTTGATACTGTTCGCCGCTTAGTTCAACGAATCAGCATGCAGTCGCCGTAGCTGTGAAAGCGATAGTCCGTCGCGACGGCGTGGGCGTAGGCGCACAAGATATTTTCGCGGCCAGCGAAGGCTGCGACCATCGCTAGCAAGCTTGAGCGCGGCAGATGAAAGTTCGTGAGGAGCTGATCGACTATTCGGAACGGCTTGCCTGGGTAGATGAATATCTCCGCTTCGGCGCGTCCTGGATGGACGAGTGCGGTATCAGCATGCGCAGTTGTCGGCGCGATTCCTGCCGCGGCCTTTTCTGCGCCGTCTTCGAGGGCGCGGACTGCCGTTGTGCCTATGGCTACGACGGGCCGCTTCTCGCTGCGGGCGCAGGCGATGGCTTGGGCGGTGGCTTCGGGAATTTCGTAGGCTTCTCGGTGGATGCGATGTTCCTCGAGCTCTTCGGTGCGAATTGGCTCGAACGTGCCCAGGCCCACCTCCAGCGTGATTTCGGCGATTTCGATTTTACGCGCGCGGAGTTGCTCGAGGATTGACGGCGTGAAGTGAAGTCCGGCAGTGGGCGCAGCTACCGCGCCCGCGCGAGCGGCGAAGATCGTCTGGTAGCGCTCACGGTCGGCTGGATCGTCGCTGCGCCGGATGTATGGTGGCAGCGGCAGGTGGCCGAGGCGCTCGATCATCTGCATCAAATCCCCGCTCGAGCGCAGGCGCAGGCGCCTTAATCCAAAGTCGCCGCGCCATTCGACTTCGGCTTCGAGTTCGCCGGCTTCGCCGAAGAGGATTTTCTCGCCGATGCCGATCTTTCGCCCCGGCCGCACTAGAGCTTCCCACGCGTCATCGCCCAGGCGGCGCAACAGCATCACTTCAATCGGCGATTGCAGGAATTCGCTGCGAGCCTTGCCCGTTCGCGCGGGCGGGCCTGAGCGCACTCCGGCGCGCCGCCCGAGCAGCCGCGCGGGAATCACGCGCGTATTATTGACCACCAGCAGCTCATCGCCGCGCAGAAGAGTCGGGAATTCGCGAAACGCGCGATCTTCCCAGCTACCGGTCCGGCGATCGAGCAGCAGCATGCGCGAAGCATCGCGTTCCTCAAGCGGACGCTGGGCGATCCGCTCCGGCGGAAGCTCGTAATCGAGTTCACTCAGCCGCATGCCCCGTCACTTTCGCGTGCTTGGCCCACCGAGCGGCCTCCAAACGCGCTGGAAATCCTCCACAATCTGTGCTATCAGACGCACGCTGCTCACATCGATGATCCGCCCGGGCGTGGCGGGTTCTCTTCCCGGCGATGCCGAGCCGCCCGTCATTGTAGCGAAGCAGGCAGAATTTCGCCGATGAGGAAGTCCTGAGTGGCGGAAAACCGCGTCGTCATAGGCCCGCGAGGTGTTGAGCGTCTTCGATCGGGCCACTCATGGGTCTATCGAAGCGATGTCCGCATGGCCGATGCCGAGCCCGGCGCGGTCGTGCGCGTGATGGACGAGCGCGGCCGTTTCCTTGGACGCGCCTTCTATAGCGAGAAGTCGCAAATCTCCATCCGCCTGGTCACCCACGAAGATGTCGAAATCGATCGAGCATTTCTTCGCACGCGTCTGCGCCAAGCCGCTGATTTCCGCAAGCGCACCGTCGGCAATTCCGAAGCATTTCGCCTTGTCTATGGCGAGGCCGATCAAATTCCTTCGCTGGTCGTCGATCGCTACGGCGATTACTTGGCCATGCAGAATCTTTGCCAGTCCACCGACCGCCTGCAACCGCTGCTTGTCGATCTGCTGGTCGAGCTTTTCTCGCCGCGCGGAATTATCGAACGCAATGACCCCAAAGTGCGTCTGCTCGAAGGGCTCGATCAGCGCGTGTCGGTGCTTCACGGCGAGGTTCCCGAAGAAGTTCGCGCGCACGAAGACGCCCTGCTCTTCAGCTACGATTTGCACCACGGCCAAAAAACCGGCGGGTTCCTCGATCAGCGCGAAAATCATGCAGCCGCCGCAAACTTCGCTCGCGGCGAAGTCCTCGATTGCTTCTGCTATCACGGCGGCTTCGCGTTAAGCGTCGCCCGCAACGCCGCGAGCGTAGAAGCCGTCGATCTCTCGCCCGCCGCGGTAGCCGCCGCCCGCCGCAATCAGGAATTGAATCAGATCACCAATGTCACTTTCAAAGAGGGAAACTCCTTCGATCTGCTGAAGCAATACGACGACGAAGAGCGCCGCTTTGATATGGTCATTCTCGATCCGCCGGCATTTGCCAAGAATCGCGACAGCATTCCCGCAGCCCACCGCGGTTACAAAGAGATCAATCTTCGCGCCATGAAGATTCTGAGGCCGGGCGGCACGCTGGTGACGTGTTCCTGCTCCCACCATATCTCCGAGGCGCTGTTCCTGCAGATCATCGCCGAAGCTGCGAACGACGCTCATCGCAATATCGTGGTGGTAGAGCGGCGAACGCAGTCGCGCGATCATCCAATCCTGCTTACGCTTCCAGAGACGCATTATCTCAAGTGCTTGATTCTAAGAGTGTTATAGATTGCGTTTCGCTTGAATCACCTCAAGTAGAGGTTCCAGAAAATACTTGACAATGCTGCACTAATATAATATGCTCTGAATGCGCTTAACAAAGCGAAAATTTGAGGAGGAGACACTCACCATGAATTCCGCAATCCGTTGGCAGCCATTTCGCACCGGCAACACTTTGCAAGAGCAAGTCAATCGCTTGTTCGAGTCCACCTACGGCGACCGCAGTTCCGAATCAGCCGTCACCACCTGGGCTCCGGCCGTTGACATCTATGAAACCGAAAACGAGCTGGTCCTGAAAGCCGACCTGCCCGCCATCGATGAGAAGGATCTCGACATCCGCATCGAGAACAACACGCTCACCGTCCGCGGCGAACGCAAGTTCGAAAAGCAGGTCAACGAAGACAACTACCTGCGCGTCGAGCGCTCCTACGGCTCCTTCAGCCGCAGCTTCAGTCTGCCGAATACCATCAACACGGAGGCCATTCGCGCCGAGTACAAAAACGGCGTGCTGACCGTGCAGATGCCCAAGCGCGCGGAATCGAAGCCGAAGCAAGTGAAAGTGAACGTGGAAGCCACGAACGGCACGAAGTAAGCGCTAGACCAAAAGGGGCCGGCCACTCGTTGAGCCCGGCCCTTTTTGTGTGTCTATGTGCCAGCAAAATGAATTTATACTCTAGCCGAACCAGAACGCCGAACTGCGAGGTACCGCAATGATCCGAATGGACAAATTAACCGTAAAAGCCCAGGACGCGCTGCAAGCCGCGCAGGAAATGGGGGCGCGCTCAGGGCAGCAGCAGATCGAGCCCCTGCACCTGCTCTGGGCGCTCGTAGCGCAGGGCGAAGGTGTAGTGACGCCGCTGCTTGCGAAGCTCGGAGTGGCGCCCGAAGTTGTGGCCAAAGAAGTCGAACGCCAGATCGAACGCCTGCCGAAAGTTTCCGGCGCGTCGCAACAGTACTTGAGCCAGGCACTGAATGATGTGGTCTCGCGCGCTTTTGATGAAGCGGCGAAGTTCAAGGACGAGTATGTCTCGACCGAGCACCTGCTTCTCGCGCTCGCGTCCGGCGGGCGCGATGCCGCGGCTGAAATCCTGAAGAAAAACGGCGCGAGTCATGACGCCATACTGCAAGCGCTCACCAGTGTGCGCGGCAGTCATCGCGTCACCAGCCCGAATCCAGAGTCCACGTACCGTGCACTGGAGCAATATGCGCGCGATCTCACCGAGTTGGCGCGCCGCGGGAAACTCGATCCGGTGATCGGGCGCGACGAAGAAATACGCCGCGTGATGCAAATCCTCGCGCGCCGCACAAAGAATAATCCGGTGCTAATCGGCGAGCCGGGCGTAGGGAAAACTGCCATCGTCGAAGGCCTCGCGCAAAGAATCGTCGCCGGCGACGCTCCGGAAGTGCTCAAGACCAAGCGCATCGTCGCGCTCGATCTGGCGGCGCTTGTCGCAGGCGCGAAATATCGCGGGGAATTCGAAGATCGGCTGAAGGCCGTCCTGAAAGAAATCATCGATGCCGAGGGCCAGATTATTCTCTTTATCGACGAGCTGCACACGCTGGTAGGCGCAGGCGCGGCTGAAGGCTCGATGGACGCGTCGAATATGTTGAAGCCCGCGCTGGCCCGCGGCGAGCTGCGGGCCATCGGCGCCACCACTCTCAACGAATACCGCAAATACATCGAAAAAGATCCCGCACTCGAGCGTCGCTTCCAGCCGGTGTTTGTTGGCGAGCCAAGCGTGGAAGACACCATCGCCATTCTGCGCGGCCTCAAAGAGCGCTACGAGGTACATCACGGCGTGCGTATCAAGGATGCCGCCATCGTCGCCGCGGCCATGCTCTCGAATCGTTACATCTCGGATCGTTTTATGCCCGACAAGGCCATCGATCTGGTGGACGAAGCCGCCGCCGGCCTGCGCATGGAAATCGATTCCATGCCCACTGAAATTGACGAACTCGAGCGTCGCATCATGCAGCTCGAAATTGAACGGCAAGCCTTGCGCAAGGAATCGGACGCTCATTCGCGCGAGCGGCTGGGACAGATTGAAAAGGAACTTGGCGCGCTCAAAGAAAAATCCAGCGGCTTGAAAGCGCGTTGGCAGAGCGAAAAAGAAGCCATTCAAGGCATCCGCAAGCTTAAAGAAGAAATCGAGCAGCTCAAAGCCGAAGAGCAGCGCCTCGAACGCAGCGGCGATCTAGCGAAAGTTGCGGAGATCCGTTATGGCAAGCTCTCCGCCGCCGAGAAAAAACTGCAGGCCGCGCACGATAAGCTCGCCTCGCTGCAAAAAGATCATCCGATGCTGAAGGAAGAAGTCGGCGAAGAGGAAATCGCGCGCGTGGTCAGCAAGTGGACCGGCATTCCGGCCGGGCGCCTGCTGGAAGGCGAAGTTCACAAGCTCGTCCACATGGAAGAGCGCCTGCGGATGCGCGTGGTAGGGCAAGATGACGCTCTCACGCATGTCGCCAACGCCGTGCGCCGCAGCCGTTCCGGCCTTTCCGATCCCAAGCGTCCCATCGGCTCATTCATTTTTATGGGCCCCACCGGCGTTGGAAAAACCGAGCTAGCCCGCGCCCTCGCCGAATTCCTATTCGACGACGAGCAGTCCATGGTTCGCCTCGACATGTCGGAATACATGGAGAAACATTCGGTAGCGCGGCTGATCGGCGCACCTCCGGGCTACGTCGGCTACGAAGAAGGCGGCCAATTAACCGAGCAAGTTCGCCGCCGGCCGTACACCGTTGTGCTGCTCGATGAAATCGAGAAGGCGCATCCCGATGTTTTCAACGTGTTGCTGCAAATCCTCGAAGACGGCCGCCTCACCGACGGCAAAGGCCGCACCGTGGATTTCCGCAACACGGTGATCATCATGACCTCCAACGTTGGCGCTGCCTCGATTTTCGAATTGGCGGAAAAAGACCCCAAGCGAGCGCGCGAAGAAGCGCTCGAAGCTCTGCGCGCCATCTTCCGGCCCGAATTCCTGAATCGCGTGGACGATATCATTTTGTTTCATCCGCTCTCGAAGAAGGAAATCGAGAAGATCATCGACTTTCAGCTCGCGCGGCTCATTGGCTTGCTCGTCGAGCGCAAGATTACTCTCAAGCTTTCGAAATCGGCGCGCGAATTGTTGCTGCGTGAAGGGTACGATCCGGTTTATGGCGCGCGGCCTTTGAAGCGGGCCATACAGCGTCTCATTCAGGATCCGCTGGCGATGCAGATTCTCGATTCGAAGGTGCTTCCAGGCGAGACGGTCTTAGTTGACGCGGATTCTAGCGGTGATGCCATGACCTTTAAGCGTGAAACAGCGAAGGCCGGCGCTGCGTAATTACAGTCAGGGAGGAAATCGTGATCGAGGTTCGCTCTCGATCCGAAGATGCCAGGCTGAAGCCCGCCGCTACGAAGGTGAAGAGGCCCGGCGTAAAGCGCGGGCCATACGGTGAGCGGCTGCTTGCGCCTCGCACCAGTGGGATTGCTTTTTTACCCGGCAAAAGGGCCGGCACGATATGAATACATTCAAAACTGCGTTCTTACTCACGGCTCTTACGCTCGTGCTTCTTTTCTTCGGCCAAGTCTTTGGCGGGCAGAATGGGTTGATCCTCGCGTTGGTCATCGCCGTGGTGATGAACTTCACTGCCTATTTCTTCTCCGACAAAATCGCGCTGGCGTCGGCGCACGCGCAGCCGATTAGTCGCGAAGAATCGCCGCGACTCTACGCCGTCATGGAGCGCCTCGCGGCCAAAGCGAATATTCCGGCACCCAAGCTGTATATGATTCCAGAAGCCGCGCCGAACGCATTCGCCACCGGGCGCAATCCGCATCACGCGTCCGTAGCGGTGACGCAGGGCCTGATGCAACTAATGGATGACGAAGAACTCGAAGGCGTGATCGCGCACGAACTTTCGCACGTGCGCAACTACGACATCCTTACCTCATCCATCGCCGCAACTCTTGCCGGCGCGATCACTTTCCTGGCGCAGATCGGCCGCTTCCGAATGATATTCGGGGGCTACGGCGGACGCGGTGACGATCGCCGCGGCGGCGGACTCGCTGCGTTGCTGATGATCATCGTGGCACCTATTGCCGCGGTGCTTCTCCAACTCGGCATCTCGCGCTCGCGCGAATACCAGGCAGATGCATCCGGAGCGCAGATGGTCGGTTACGCCGACGGGTTAATTCGCGCGCTGCAAAAACTCGGCGCCTATAATCAACGCATTCCCATGGACGTCTCGCCAACCACAGCATCGCTTTTCATCGTCGCCCCGTTCAGTCCGGGCCAAATGCTTTCAGGCCTTTTCAGCACGCATCCGCCGCTATCGGAGCGCATTGCCGCGTTGAGAAACATGACCATCACGCGCGCCTGATAACTATATTGCGGGGCTGAATCATCAGCCCTGACCCCACGCGCTATTTGATCGCCAACCTGCTACAGTAAGTTCCGAAAGTGTCGTGTGGGAGTTCGCGCCGGGTACTGCTGCCTCCGCGAAGAAACTATTACGGCCACGTAAAGATTGCACAGCCAAACGCGGACGCGAGGGTATTCCATCTCTGGAATCGTAGAGTAAAGCATCTGTTATCAATCGGTTGCATCCCGGGAACACGGCCGCGCAGTTTGGCTTTTCGCGTGCCCTATTCTAGTCCGCAAGGGAAACACTAGAGGAGATAAAGACATGACTGACGATGTGAATATTCACGAGACCACGCCGGAAAGCAGCGCACCGCGCTGGGTTGGCCTGGCCGTTGTCATCCTAGGAATCATTTCCATCGTTTCACTCGGAATCGGCTGGAGCGCGTCTTCGCACTCCCACGATTTGGCCCAGACTCTCGGCGCACAGTTGCAGACTGCCAAGCAGAATGAAGATGTATTGAGCCAGCGCCTGGCCAAGACCGAAGAAACCAACGCCCAGGTCGAGGGCGAACTCAGCGTTGTCACCGACAAGCTGAAGCTCACGCAGCAAGATGTGAACCGCGCCCGCGCGCAGGCCAAGAAGATCCAGGATCAGGACGCCAAGGATCTTTCCGAGATGCAGAATTCGGTTAACGGCCAGCTCGCCACGAAAGCCAGCGTCGATGATCTGAACAAGGTCACCGGCGATGTCGGCGGCGTGAAAACCGACCTCGAGACCACCAAGAACAATTTGCAAATGACCCGCGGCGAATTCGGCACGCTGATCGCCCGCGACCACGACGACATCGAAACTCTCCGCCGCTTGGGCGAACGTGACTATTACGAGTTCACGATCGACAAGAAGGGCACGCGCGAGAAGGTTGGCGACGTGATGGTCGAACTCAAGGGCACCAACCCGAAGAAGAATCTGTACTCGGTGGTGCTCTATGCCGACGACAAACGCTACGAAAAGAAGAATCGCTCCACCAACGAGCCGATGTACTTCTTTGAAGGCGGATCACGGAAGCCGGTCGAGTTCGTCGTGAACTCCGTTTCTGCGACGAAGATCTCCGGTTACTTGAGCGTTCCGAAGTCGGTTCCGGCAACCGCGACGAACAACAATTCGTCCGGCAACTAAAAGTTCACCCTGATAGAAGTACCTGACGACCCAAGAAGACCAAAAAAAGGGCGGCCGAGAAATCGGCCGCCCTTTTTGTTTCAGTAGTGCCGGCGTCTCTGCTGGCATCTTACGAGGGCGATGATGGCAAGTGCGCGAAACATCGGCGGCGCGCAGAGTCAGATTAATCGCACAGATTTTGCGTGGTAGTCCGAGCGTGAGTGTTGCCCGTGAAGGAACGCGTGCTCGTAAGATGCCGGCAGAGACGCCGGCGCTACTTATGCGGATTTCGTCAGGAATCGCAGTTTGCGGGTGAGGAATTCCTTCGCCAATGCCGGCAGCTCATCGTGCTTGATCTTCCCCTGCTCGTACAATTTCACCTTGGCCTTCGCGGACTTCCGGCGGCGCTGCTGCCGCTTCCAGGTCAAAAAGTTCTTCTCATTCGCCATTACTGCCTCCTCCAAAGTGGAATCTAAATTGTAACCAACCCGCACCAGGACGCAAGCCTTCGCTGTTTTTCCCCCCGCCAATTCAAGTACGATGTGCGGTCATGATTTCGCAAGTCGTTCACGCGCATCGCATCCTCACGCCGCACGAAGAGCTGCACGATCGCGTAATCCTCGTTCAAGACGGCCGCATCACCGCCATCGGCCACCGCGACGAAATCCACGTTCCCGCCGACGCGCGCGATATTGTCGCGCGCGACACCATCGTCGTTCCCGGCTTCATCGACATACACATTCACGGGGCGGGGGGCCGTGACGTGATGGAAGCCACACCCGGAGCTCTCAGCACCGTTGCGGAGCGGGCAGCGAGGCACGGAACCACTTCGCTGCTGGCCACAACGATCTCGGCGTCGCCCGAGGAAACGTGCCGATGCCTTGCGGGCATTGCCGAGTACATCGCCAGTCCGGAAAATCGCACGTCGCCGCATCGCTCCACCGCCGAAATTCTAGGCATTCACCTCGAAGGGCCGTTCATCAGCCCTGCGCGCCGCGGCGTGCATCCGGAATCGGCGCTCGAAGCGCCATCGATTCCATTGCTCGAACGATTCCTCGAAGCCGCGTCCGGCACAGCGCGAATTCTCACCCTTGCGCCAGAATTGCCCGGCGCGCTCGAGCTGATTGACCGCGCTGTAAAAGAGAATCTTGTAGCCGCCATCGGCCACACCGATGCAACCTACGAAGAAGCTCAAGCCGCAATCGAGCGCGGCGCAAAACACGCCGTACACGTCTTCAACGCCATGCGCCCCTTCACACATCGCGACACCGGCGTAATTGGCGCCGTTCTGACGCACGCGGACGTAACCGCCGAAATAATCGCCGATGGCGTCCACGTAGATTCCCCGGCGGTAGAAATTCTGCTCGCGAGTAAAGGAGCGGATCGAGTCATTTTGGTAAGCGATGGCATAGCAGCCACAGGAATGCCCGATGCCCACTATCACTTGGGAACAATCGAGGTCAGCGTAATTGAAGGAGTAGCGCGAAACGCGGAAGGCCGGCTAGCGGGGAGCACGCTCACGCTGGACCGCGCCGTAAGCAACATGGCGCGACTAAACGTAAGCCTGATCGACGCCATCCGCATGGCTACTCTGAATCCCGCCCGCAGGCTGGGCCTAGCCGGGAAAAAAGGAGTAATAGCAGCAGGCGCCGACGCCGACCTAGTATTCCTAAATCAAGATTTAACGGTAGCCGGCGCAATGACCAGAGGCTTAGGTCCCGACTGACGGATGGGTTCCTACCGCTGGCGTCCCGCCGCCTCCGACGACCTCAGCCGTAAACCAGGTCCGCAATTACGAGCGGACCCAATCCGTCAAATCAAAGCACCGAGCCCTTACGATTTCTGCAAATCCTTCAATTCCGCCGCGAGCAGTTCTTTATTATATGGACTGCAAGCAAAGAATCGCCCTTCCACCTCAAAAGTAGGCACGACCCGCCGGCCATCATTCACCCGCAAAACCAGCGCCTCAGCCTCTTCCGATTCATCCACGTCGATGTCCTCATGCGAAATGCCCTGCTGATCCAAAAACCGCAGGGCCCTGCGGCAGTCCGGACACCAACCGGTAATATAAGCCTTCACCGTAGCCATCAAGCCTAGTCTCTCACAATTCTTTAACGCATCTGTAACCGGACTGTAATTTCGTTTCCGACCCGGATTGCGGATAATCGGCGGTTATGGATACCCCAAAGCTTTCGATTCGGCGAAACGGAGACGACCCACCCGGCCCGCAAGTTCTGTACTTGGTCGGCCCGCTCGTGATGTCTACGACAGCGGATTTTCAGCAGGAGCTACGCGCGGAGCCCGCACCGACGGTGGTGCTGGATTTCACCGAAGTTCCCTTCATCGATTCCGCCGGCCTGGGCGCGGCCATTTCCATCTTCCTGCACTTCAAGAAAACCGGGCGCAAGCTGGCAGTCTCCGGGATGAACGAAAAGTGCCGCGCATTGCTGAAGATGACCAACGTGGAGCAGCTATTCCCGATGTTCGACACGGTGGAAAGCGCCCGCAGCGCCCTCGCCTAAGCGACTCCGTGCCAAGCAATGAGTTGTCAGGGCACGGTTTCAGCGGTGCCGCACAGGCTTCAAAGTCAGTCCGGCCTTAGCCGCAGAGGGCTAGTCCGCCGCGCTCTGACTCAGTCCATGATGTATCCGTTCTTGGCCATACGCCGTCCCTGCTCCTCATAATCCGCGGGCGACATATCGCGAGTGCCATTGGCATCATTCCAGCGATTATAAAAATTGAAGAGGGAACAAACCGTGATCGCGTCGTAGAGCGCCTCGTCCGACCAACCCGCGCGTTTGGCCTCGTCGATATCGGTGAGCCGAATTTCATGCGCGCGCGCATTGGCCTTCTCGATGAAGGCAAAGAGCGCCTTTTCAGCATCCGAAATCGGCGCCGAACGAAAATCCGCGACCACCGCCTTCACCTTCTCTTTATCGCCGAGCAATTCCCCCGCGACCGCGGAGTGTGCGCCCGTTCAAAACGGGCAACGATTGCGCGCCGAAGTGAACGCCGCTATCAACTCGCGCATCCCCGGCGAAAGCGGCGAAGGCCCGCGCATCACTTCCTGCGTGAACCGTGAAAGATGCTCGGTTGCCTTGGATTTGTAAGCGAAGAGATAGAGAATCTGCGGCACTTCCGCGCCCATGCCGCGCATCAGCGCGATCATCTTGGCCCGCGGCCCATCGGACTTTTCTTGCACCTCGCGCAGAAACAAAGGATCCATGTAGATTTCTCCGAGGAATCGAGCAGCATTATCCCACAACGGAAAATTCAAGAACGTAATGCAAAACAATTAGGCAGGGTCGCGCGCGGGTCGTGGTTTCGTAGCGGCGCCATCTTGCCCTGAGAATGGCGAAGGGTCAGGGCGGCATCTTCAGTGCAAGATCGCGAAACGAAGCTCGAATTAAGAACTCTTTGCCGCCGGAATAAATTTCATCGCCGCAGCATTCATGCAATAACGCAACCCGGTAGGCTTCGGCCCATCATCAAACACATGCCCCAAATGCGCATCGCAAAGCCGGCAAGCTACTTCCGTCCGCACCATCATGAAGCTGGAATCCGATCGCTCGACGATATTTTCCTTGGCAATCGGCGCCCAGAAACTGGGCCAGCCGGTGCCAGAATCATATTTTGTATCGGAGCTATAAAGCGCATTCGCGCAACAAACACAGCGGTAGAGCCCTTTATCATGCCGGTTATAACCTTCGCCGGAAAAAGCCATCTCCGTGTCCGCATGGCGAGTAATGTCAAACTGATTGGGCGTAAGAATCTGCCGCCACTCGGCGTCAGTCTTCACCACTTTCGGCACCGACACTTTCTCCAGTCGTTCCCCCGCATCGGAGAACTTCACGATGGTGACCATGGTGGGTTTGCCGTCGCCAGCCACAGGCGTAGGCGGCGAACTGACCGGCCCAGCTCCCGCCGCCAGCCCAAACCAATTTCCATGCCGCCAGGCCAACGCTCCAATCGCCCCAAAAGCCGCGGCGCTGAATAAGAACTCTCGTCGAATCACGTGAAATCTCCTCACGACGTCACTCGATAAGATGCCTGACCATGAAGAATGTTACACCTATGGTTGCACGACAAACTTCTCATCCTGCGCCACATATCCGAATGCCATCCGTGGCGTGTTGAACGCGAATCCCGGCGTTCCATTTTTATCTAGCAGAATTAGGCCGCCGGTGCCGCGTCCGCGCTTGTGGAGGACGCTTGTCGCGGCCTTCGCAGCCGCGTCGGGTGTTTGGCCGGCGCGCAGGAATTCGACCGTGGTTTTCGCCATCACTACGCGCATGATTGCTTCGCCTAGGCCTGTGCACGAGACGCCGCCGGCTTCTGCGTCCGCGTAGCAGCCGCAGCCGATTAGCGGCGAATCGCCTACTCGGCCTGCGTGTTTGCAGCAGGTGCCGCCTGTCGAAGTGCCGGCGACTAGGCGGCCTTGGGAATCCATTGCTACGGCGCCGACTGTGCCCATTGCGTGATCGACGTGAAATTCCGCGGCGTGGCGATCTTCGCGGCAACGGCGCCACGCCATTCTTTCGCGATCGAGCACCAATTCTTCGGGATCGCATAACGCGAGCCCTTGCTCTTGCGCGAATTGTTCGGCGCCTTCGGCGACCATCATCATGTGTTCGCTAGATTCCATTACGGCGCGCGCCAGGCGAATCGGATTGCGGATTCGCTGCACTGCGGCTACGGCGCCAGCCTTCAACGTCGCACCGTCCATCACGATCGAATCGAGCTCCACACGTCCGTCCAAATTCAAATGCGAGCCGATTCCGGCATCGAATGTCGAGTCATCTTCCAGCACGATGATTGCCGCTTCCACCGCATCGAGCGCTGATCCGCCGCCCGCTAGCACCGTCCAGCCTACGTCGAGCGCAGTCCGGCAGCCCGCGCGGCAGTCCTCGAGCGCACTGTCAGGGATGTTCCACGCGCCGCCGTGAACGATGAGCGATGGCTTCAAGAGGAAGTCAGCGAGTCCGTCATCCGTTCGGAAAAAGAAGAAGCGTGAGGCTAACGGCCATCAGCAAAGGGCCGACAAATGCGAGGCCCATGCCCAGCACCATCGGTAAAGTTCGACGATGCTTGAGCGGTTCGGCCTCGGGCTCGAAAGGCCGACTGCGCGTTCCCGGGGCGCGCATTTGCGAGCGAAACATGCGCATGTAAGAAGCAACCCAGAAGGCAACTTCGCGCCGCGATTGCCAGAGCAGATCCAGACCTGCGAGGAACAAGAGGAAGCCGACGACGCCTAGCAATCGCGCCATGCCATTAGCCTCCGCGATGCGCCGTGCGGCTGAGCAGCGCCGGTGCCTCGCGCAGATCGCGCGCCGGCTTGGGCGATTCCCGCTGCGCTTTTGCCTGCGCCAGCGCGGCTTCATCCGCGCCGGGCTGCTGCTTGGTGCGCTGCCAGGTATAAATAATGCGGTGAATCACGGTGATGTTCGGCCCAATCGCGAGAATCCAGAGCGCCAGCGGCATGCGATTCGAGAGCGCCGCGATGATCATCAGCACGATGCGCTCGGGCCGCTCCCAAAATCCCACTTCGCAGCGACCGATCAAGGATTCCGCGCGCGCCCGCGAATAGCTGACCATCACCGCTCCGGCCATCGACACGCCCACCAGCACGGCATAGAGAAAGCGATTGACCTGCGCGTAGTAAACCAGCAGCCCAAGAAAAAGAATCAGATCCGAATAGCGGCCCAGAATTGCATCGAGGAATCCGCCGAACACCGTGACGCGCTTCTGCTTTCGCGCCACCGGCCCGTCCACAATATTAAAAAATCCCGCGGCAATCATCACGCCGCCGGCAGCGGCAAATCGCCCCGCAGCAAACAGAATCGCGGCCCACAAATTCAAAATCATGCTGAACCAGGTGAGAACATTCGGGGGGACACCAGTGGAAGCAATACCGGCAGCAGCTCCGTCACGGAGCCATTCGAAAGGCCGCGCAATGCGACGAGTCAGCATCGGCCGCCGTTTTTATTCTTCTTCATAAATGGTATTGAGGCGCACAACTTCAAATTCCTTCACTCCGGCAGGCGTGACCACTTTCACTTCATCGCCCACTTTTTTGCCCATCAAGGCCCGGCCGATCGGCGAGGTGGTGGATATCAATCCTTTTGATGCATCGGCTTCTTCGGTAGTTACGAGCTTATATTGCACCTCTTCGGACTTCTTCAAGTCCATTACCCAGACGCGTGAGCCGTAAGCGGCACGGTCTTTCGGAAGGCTATCGAGATTGAGCATAGCGATATCGGCCATGCGCTGGTGCAACTGCCCAAGGCGGGCGGAGACGAAAGATTGGCGCTCCTTGGCATACTTATATTCCGCGTTTTCAGAGAGATCGCCGTGGGCCCGCGCGATCATGATTTCCTTCGGGAGCTCGCTATGCAACTCGTGCTCGAGGATTTTGATCTCGTCCAGCAGCTTGTTTCTTATCTTATCGACAAGATTCGGCATTTTCTTACGCGCCCGTGCCTTCGGCAGCTTCTTGCGTTTCAGCAATCGCTTCAAATCCAGTGAATTATAGCGGTTTTGCGAGCATGGCTGCAAACGATGGTGGCGATTTGACGAGGATTTACCCTAATTTTGTTGAAGATTTCCGGAAAGGTGAACTTCGACCGTAGGGCCGTTTTGTAACGATTAGAAATTGCCTCCGTGGTTTGTTTTCAGTGGGTTACGGCGAATTCTAATCATTTTGGTGTATCGATTAGAAATTCTTAGGTTTGGGTTGCCTTGGGGGGTGTTTTTCGTTGGTGTGGTGGTCGAGTCCATTTGCAGTTTCCCGCTGTAGGCTAACGGGATTTGGCTTCGGAGTAAATGGAGCGGAAGGTGGAACTACGTAGAGATAAGAAATTGCAACCGTTCGCTCTCTCGCGCTCGCGGGCCCGGCGTGGAGCGCGGTCCCTACGAAAAACGCTAGCCGTCTTTCTCGTTTGCCATTTTCCAGAGGATTTGCCGCCAGATACCGAGCCAAATTACTGCGTCGCGGGCTGGTAAATTGAGGCGGCGGACGAGGCGCCGGATTCGCGAGTCGGCGTCGGCTACGCGGCGGCGTCCGAGGTAGCCGCTTGCGCGCAGGGCTTCGAGCAGCATCTCGGTGATGCGCTCGACTTCGGCTGCGGCTGCTGGCGGGATTTTTTCCGAGCGCTTTATGGCTTTTGCATCGCGAATCAATTCATAGAGGCAGACGGCTACCGCCTGGCCGAGATTCATGGAAATATTTTCTTCGCGGGTGGGAATGCGCATCAGCCAGTGGCAGTGGCTCAAATCCTCATTCGACAAGCCAAATTTCTCCGAGCCGAATAGCAGGGCCACGCGGCTTGAGGCCATGCGCTTGCGGATCAATCGGGCGCCTTCTTCGAGGCGGCGCAGCGAGTGCTGTAATTCGCGGTGGCGCACCGCCGTCGTTCCCACCACCAGCGTGCAATCCGCAACTGCTTCAGCGACGCTTGAAAATTGCTCGGCATCCGCGAGCACATCGGCAGCGCCCACTGCCGAGCGCGCTTCGCGATATCCAGGCTCATATGGATTGACCACGCGCAAATGCCGGAATCCGAAGTTGCTCATGGCCCGGGCGGCCGCGCCTATATTGAGTGCATTTCGCGAGGAAACCAGAACGACGCGTAAACGGTCGAGTTCAGCCGGGGAAGGCAAGCACGGCTATTCTAAGGCAAGCTGGCAGGTTTCGTACCGCTGGCCCGCGCGCGGGACCGGCTCCGATGATCACGATCTGACTACGGACAACGATCAACAGCCCAGCGCTAAAGCGCATTGTTATAAGTCGGATTTTTTCCGGAGCGCTGAAGCGCTCCTCCCCCGAATAAATTCGGGGGCTGCCACCGTGTTTCTGCGGCTCTGCCGCACCAGATGCGAGCCTGGCGTCTGAAAAACTTGCTCCGTGCATTTATGACATGAGTTCATTTCAGAATTTAAATTTCAGATGTAAGAAACGGCAAATGCGACTGCAAACACGAATGCGAAGGCAGGTCCCTTCCCCCTGACGGGAATTGGGGAGTCGAGGCTGACTATGCGATGGCGGCGCCGGGCGGCAATTCTTGCAGCCAGGTGTCCAGGATATGGAGCTGGTCTTCCGGCGGATCCATGAATACGACGCCCATGCCGATGCGTTCGTGCACGTAGATAATTTTACCGCGCGCTACGAATGTTCCCTGGTCGTTGGAGATGCGCAAGTTGAGCACGTCGCCCACGGGCAGCGCGTTCATTATGTCCACGTAGCAGCCCTGGCGGCTGATTTCCGTGACGCGGCCAGAAAGGCGCGTGGCGTTCTCCGCATCGGTAAGCTCCGTCGTGGCGATGAAGGAATAACGCGGCACCATGCGCTTGGCGCGGCAATCTGCGGATGAGTTCCCAGCTGTAATTGGTGAGTTTCCCAAGTTCGTGCACCCCTTGAGAAAGAGTGGCACGGTCGCACGGGACAGGCCAGCGCAGCGAGCGTTGCTGGTACGAAAAGACAACCCCCAAATCGCGCCTTCCGCCGCTTCCTTTGAGCCCGCGTTCGAGCCGACCCAGTCCATCACCGTTGCGGTATATTGGTGACGACATGCCGGTGATTATTTCCATGCTGCGCGGCGTGAACGTCGGCGGGCATAACAAGATCAAAATGGACGCGCTGCGCGAGCTTTATCAATCGCTGAAACTGCGCGACCCGCAAACTTACGTGCAAAGCGGGAACGTAGTCTTCGGCACCGAGGAAAAAGATCTCGTCGCTCTCGCCAGCCGCATTCAAAATGCAATTGAAAGAAGTCACGGATTCAACCCGCACGTTATTCTCCGCACTACCGCCGAGCTAAGGGCCGCAATCGCAAAAAATCCTTTCGCCAAGCGCCGCGGGATCGAGCCGAGCAGGCTGCTGGTCACATTTTTAGCCGCCGATCCCGGGCACGCCGTCCGCGATCAAGTCCTGAAAATCAAGTGCGAGCCGGAAGAAATCCGCGCCAATGGCCGCGAACTCTACATCTATTTTCCGAATGGCATGGCCCGTCCAAAACTTTCGTTCGCGACGCTCGAAAGAACGCTGAAGATTCCTGGTACGGGTAGAAATTGGAATAGCGTTACGAAGTTGCTCGAGATGGCGGAAAAGTTAGAAGCGACGCTGTGATGTTGGCGATGTTGTGCGCAGGGCGTTGCGGACACTGCAACCGCTGGAGCCCAGCGCTAAAGCGCATTCTTAACTATCGAGCGTTCTTCGGAGCGCTGAAGCGCTCCTCCTCCTCCGCATAAATGCGGGGGCTCCCACCAGAAATGCGTAACCTCGGCGGCTAAAGCCGGACGGATTTCGCGAAGTTCGCGGCACGACTCAAGTCGTGCCCTGACAAAACTTGCCTGCTCACACACACAGCGAAGGCCTTTTCCTACTACGTTAGTTTGTCTTGCAGAGAATCGTGGCTTGCGGATCGATGACCAGCTTGGACGGCTTGAAGCGACTGGTGAAATGAAATGATGTCTGTGGGCCTGTGGCCACTACCGTGCCTAGGAGCACGGGCTTTCCGCCGGAGACGGCGCCGTACACGGGCACCGAGGCGATGAAGTAATCCGGGACATTGTCCTGGTACAATTTGCCGCTTACCGAAAATTCCTGACCGCGGGGCCGGGCCTGAAATTCCACGCTGTAGCGCGGAATCCCCGTCTGCCGCACCCATTCATCGAAGAACCAATCGAGCTTCTTATTTCCTTCGAGGTCCATCGCCGCAGTCATTTGCTTTTCGGCTGCGCGCTGCAAATCATCGGCGCTCACCGCCTGATAGCGGTGCTCGACTAGCACCGAGCGCAGCATGGCCTCAAATCGCGCGTCCGGCGCTTTCGCCGCGGGATCGCGCAGCATCTGCCGCAGCATGTGAATCACCCAGGTGCCCTTGCCGTAAATGATGCGATCGTACGCATCCGGCGCCTTGGCCGATCGCAGCCGGTAGCCGAGAGTTAGCGGTCCGGAATCGTCCACAATCTCGTCCGTACCCGGCACGGGTTCGAGCAATTGCGCCCGGTAATGCGCGAGCCAGCTGGTCAACACATGCGCCGCGGGCTTGCGGCTGTCCGCGTACATCAACGAAAGATAGTTGGCCATGGCTTCTTGAATCCAGGTATCGCGATAACTCGCGGTGCCCACCACATTCCCCCACCATTGATGCGCGGTCTCGTGAAAGGGCAAAAGCAGCGCCAGTTCATCGCGCTCGCCTTTCTTCAACCCAGCTTCCGCCTGCGTCTCCCGCGGCAAATAAGCGAGCGTGGACAAATAAATCAGCCCCGGCCAGCCCTGCCCGAAACTGCCCGGGATCGGCGAAACATCCAGATGGTCGAAAGGAAACGGACCGTTGATGCCCTCGAAGAAATGGATGGAATCGAGAATCTGCGCGCCGAGCTGCTTCAACACTGCTGTCGGACTGGGCGGAACGGTGCCCTCAGAAAAACCGGCGACTGGCGGAGGCTCGGGCAATCCTTCGGACGGCTGATGGACATTGGGAATGAACGCGGGCGTTCGATCGCTGAGCCGCGAAAGGATCGCGTCTTCCAGTTGCTTGTTGGCGTAAATCTCCACCGTCGCATTGCCCGTTCCCGCCACTTGTTTCTCATACTCGCCCAGATTAAATCCGGCTATTGCCATCGGCGAAGAACTCGTCCAGTGCCCGCTGCGCCGCGCGCCATCTTCCTTCAAATCGGCCGGAGTGCCAGTGGCAACCAACGTCAGCTTTTTCGGCCAGCGGAAAGTCATGTCGAACGGCGTGAAATGGCCCAGCCCGACCACATGCGGATACCAACTGCCGCGATCGCCAACGAAATAAACTCCGTTGCCTGCGTCGCCGATCACGCTGCCGTGGTATCGGATCTCGAGGCGCAGCTCTTCGGCCATTTTCATCGGCTGCGCCAGCACGATATAGACAAGATCGTTTCCGCGAAGGCCAAGCTCCGCCCGGCTCAAGTCTTCGTTGTGAAAAAATACCAGCGGGGAGCCGCCTTCGATGGTCACGCTCTCGACGGTGAGAAAGCGCGACAACTCCACGCCGATTATGCGATCGCCTTCACGCGCGGCTTTGTAATGCAGATGAGCATCGCCGGCGAGCGAGAGATCATCGCCGATGGTGGTATCGAGGCGGTAATCCACTGGCAGCACATTTTCTTTCGCGGGCGGAGCATCGGGCGTTGCAAACGAAGCCCAGACGTCGTATCGCGCGCCGCCGCCCGGCACATTCCGCACCGCACCGATGAGCACGGGCTCGTCGCGGCGGCGGTCCAGCAGCACGTCGAATGGCCCCGAAAGAGAGCCCGCTAGAGCAGCCGAGAAATACGGCTGCGGATCGCTCGAAAGCAGATCCATCATGACGCGCAGCGAGTGCGAAGAATTCAGATTGCTGACGGTGGAGTTCCATTCCTCGACGAAATCGTGATCGGGCGCCGGCTTCACGCCTGCGGCTGCAAATTGGCGCTGGAGTTCGTCCGCGGTATCGTCTGTGAAACGGAAATAAGCGCGCGAGAAGGCCTGGTCGAGGAGCGGAACGCCGACGAAAGTAACCAGAGAGCGCCGTTCGGCAGCATCGCGCGGAGTGGCGATGATGTGCGCGCGCCCGGTGAATACCGCGCCGGTTACTTTGCCGCCGATTGGCGTGAGAAAAGCCAGCTTGCCTTCGATCAGCGAAATTCCAATCGCGCTGCGGCGCAGTTCGATATCGCGAACGGCGAATACATGCTCGCTGTCGGGCCGTAACTCGTTCAGCGCCTGGTACAGTGCGCGTGGTTCCGTCGTGGACTGAGCTACCGGCGTCCAAGCGGCGCTTCTCCCATCTGGCGATCCTGCGGCAACAAACGCCGACACCAACGCCATCACCAGCAAACAGCGAGCTGCACTCCTCATACGTTCGACTGTAACAAGTAGGGCATTGGGGCAGCAAGCCATCGAGGCCGCGGGGCTGCAGCTTTGATAGAATTTTTCTGTGCGACGCGTGGCGCCCATTGCGTTTGTCTGCCTGCTGGCGGTGTCTTCGGCCGCGGCGGATACGATCGTTCTGAAAAACGGCCGGCATATTATTGCCAGCAATGTGACGGAAACCGCGGATCGCGTCAGCTACGAAACTCCCGCCGGCACTCTGAGCCTTCCGCGTTCGATCGTGGATCGCATTGTGCGCAATGATCTTTCGCCTTCCGGCTTTGGCCCGTCGGAAGCGCCGCCGGTAAGCGCGCCGCGCCTCGATGTGGGCGAAGGCTTCGCGGAACTGGCAGATCGCGTGGTCCGTGGCGGATCGATTGATACTGCGTTGCTTGCAAATCTCGAAGGCGAAGCTCGCGGCGGAAATGCGGAAGCCATCGCCAAAGTTGCCGCCGCGCATCACGCCGCCGCGCAATTCCTGGTGGCCAAAGGCCAGCTCGATGCCGCCGCCAATCAATACAAGCGCGCCTTGATTTTCGCGCCCGATAGCGTGCCGCTGCTGCTGAATCTCGCGGTGCTCGATCTGCGCCAGAGTCAATACACCGCGGCGCTCGATCCGCTCACGCGCGCGCGGCGCCTCGAGCCCGATTCCGCGGATGTCGCGAAGCTGATGGGCTGGGCCTACTCGGGCGCGAATAATCTGGATCTAGCCGTGGAAGAATGGAATCGCGCTTTGAAGCTGCGGCCCGACGCGGAAGTAGCGAGCGCGCTAGCTAAAGCCAAGCAGGATCGCGACGAAGAAGCCAGTTACCGCGAAGGCGAGACGGCTCATTTCTCGGTGAAATATTCCGGCGCGTCGGCTCCCGATCTGGCGCGCGGTATTTTGCGCGCGCTCGAAGACGATTACCGCGATCTTCAATCGCAACTGGATTTCTCGCCGCCCGAATCCATCGGGGTGATTCTTTATACCAATCAAGCCTTCGCCGATATCACTCGCGCTCCGGGCTGGGCCGGAGCGCTGAACGATGGCCGCATTCGCGTCCCGGTGCAAGGACTGACGTCGGTAACCGGCGAACTCAGCCACGTCTTGAAGCATGAACTGACGCACAGCTTCATCACCCAAAAAACGCACGGGCGCTGCCCCACCTGGCTGCAGGAAGGCGTGGCGCAATTTATGGAAGGACGCCGTAGCCGGGATTCCGCCGCCGCGCTCGTCGAAGCCTACGAGCACAATTCCGCGCCGGGATTCGCGCAAATGGAAGGCTCCTGGATGGCGCTCTCCGCCGATTCTGCGGCGTTCGCCTACGCCTGGTCGCTTGCAGCCGTGGAGGCCATCGTTTACACCGGCGGGATGAGCGACATCTCGCGCCTGCTCGATCACGTGGCCACTGATTCTTCTACAGAAGCAGCGCTTATAGCCGCTCTGCGTATGGACTATGCCGAGCTAGCCCACCAAACGTCCGCCTACCTCCGTCGCAACTACGTCCGGTAACGCCGTCGCGGCAGCGTTTTCGTAGCGGCGGGCTTAAGCCCGGCATCTTAGCTGCTCTCACCTCCGTCGCAACCACGTGCGCTGACACCTTCACGCCCAATCTCGCATCACAATCGGTATAGGCCAGCGAACGTGCTCATCCACAGTAGTAAAGGAAGAAAATCATGAAGCTAAGGAGAATCGTTCTAGGCATCGCGATCGCTTTCGTGCTGCTAGGCGTAGCCGTCGCCATAGCCAGCACGGCCCCGACAGCAGACGGTCGCGCCGAGATCGTCCAAGGACCCAACTCCAACCAACACGAAACTCCGATTCAATCCGTAAACGGCAAAGTGGTTGCCATCTCGAAAAACGATCTAACGGTAGAAGTCCAAGCTGATGGCAAATCCAACCCCATCGATTTCGTGCTCGACGAAAATACAAAGATGGATGGCGACATCAAGCCGGGAATCATGGCCACGGTCGATTACCAGACCAAAGACGACAAAAAGTACGCCACGCACATAATGCCGGCCGAAGCAAAAAAGCCGTAGACTGCGTCCAGTAGGGCCCGCGCTTTGTGCCAGGCCTCTCCGCGCAAGATCGCGCCGGTTCTCCGCATCGACTCACGCGACCCAATGCTAAACTCAGGTTGTCGTTTTATCCGTGCCGAGAGCCAGTGAACGCAAAACCAATCCTCGTCTACGTTACCGCCGCGATGTTTTTAGTGGTGGCTCTGTCTGCCGGCGCACAACAATCTGCCCATTCCACTCCCCAAGCCTCCGACCGCCGCCATTTCACCGACGACGATCGCACCTCCATGCGCGATTGGTACAGGCTGCATCACGACGAGCTTCCGCTCGGCGTGCGAAAAAAAGATCGCCTGCCACACGATCTGGAGGCGGATCTTAAAGTGAACGAGGTTCTGCCCGAGATACTGGGTCCACGAGTGCACGAAGTCTCGTCCGATTTTCTCGGCAGAGTCCCGCCGGCAGCTAATGGCTGCCACTACGTATTCCTGGGCGGAAACGTGGTGATCCTGGAGAGAAAAACGAACTACGTCTACGACATCTACAACTTCAGAAGAAAGGAGTAGCGGAGGTTCTTTAGACCCTCCCGCAGCTCGGCCCTCTTAAGTTTCACGCCAATCCCGGAATCACAAAGTAGCCAACAACTCGGCCAACAGCGCAGCCCGTCTCGGCAATTCCCGAATCACCGCATGCTCCCGCGAACTATGCGCCCCATCTCCGACAACCCCGATTCCATCCAAGGTGGGCACTCCAAGCGCCGCTGTAAAATTCCCATCCGACCCGCCGCCGGTAGCAGCCTCATCCAAGCGAAATCCAATTTCGCGCGCAATCGCCTGCGCTTGATGAAAGAGCGCGGCGACACTCGCCGATCTCTCCAGCGGCGGCCGATTCAGCCCGCCGCGCACCTCAATCCGGGCGCCCTTTAAAATCGGCCTCAATCCCAGCAGACGCCGCTGCAACCCTTGCGCATCCCGCGCCCGCGCAAATCGCACATCCACCTGCGCGCGCGCAAATTCCGGCACCACGTTCGTAGCCGTGCCGCCGGAAATCACATTCGCCTGCACGGTAATTCCGCGCCGAGCATCATTCATTTTCATCAAGCGAGCAATCTGCAGCGCCAACTCATGCGCCGCATTCGCCCCGCGCTCCGGATCAACGCCCGCATGAGCCGCGCGCCCGTGCACGAGAATTTCAAACTCGCCGATGCCTTTCCGCTGCGTCTTAGCCCGCCCGTCAAGCCCCAGCGCCGGCTCCAGCACGAGCACCGCCGCACTCCGCCGCGCTTCTTTTTCTATCTGGGCGCGCGAAGCTGCGCTTCCAATCTCCTCATCGCCGGTCCAAAGAAACACGATCTTCCGTCGCGGCGAAATTCCAAACGCCCGCAAAGCCTCCACCGCAAACAGCGCCAACACAATCCCGCCCTTCATATCGAATGTCCCAGGCCCCCGAGCCCGCCCGCGTGCCACGCGAAAAGGCATCCGCTGCAAAGTCCCAAGCGGATAAACGGTATCCAGATGCCCAAGCACGAGCAGCTGCCCGCTCTCCCGAGCCCGCCCAGCCCCAATCTCAGCGCGCACCAAATTCCCGCGCCGCAAATTCCGCAAAATCCGCACGCGCCCGCCGCGCCGCCGAAACTCCGCAGCCACCAGCAATCCGCAACGATCCACAGCCGATTTATCCGCACTAAACGACTCACTCTCAACAAGCGAACGCAAGACTCGCAGCATCTCAGGCTCGCGCCGCACCAAGTAGGGGAGGGTCTTCAGACCCTCCCGCGGTTCGACCATATTTTTGCGCCGCGACCCAGGCCCAATTTTTCTTCGGCCACCCATGTCTAATTCATTTCTCCTGGTCCGCAAAAGTCATCGCCCCCAAAACGCCAACTCTTCCGGTAAACGCGCCGCGTATCCTAACACGCCCGATGCTAAGCTTCTCTCGCTCCCGGACGAGGCCATAACTCGCGTGCGTCGAAGGTTACGCTGGGATTTCGAGGATCTTATGACGCCGAAAATCGAACGATTCATTAAGGATTCCAAGGGCCGGAAAGTCGGCGTCGTGCTTCCGATTAGGGAATTTCGCAGAATTCAAGAGGACTTAGAAGAGCTCGAATCCATCCGTGCTCACGATGCCGCGAAAGTCTCCGGCGATGAAGCAGTCCCATTTCAGCAGGCGGTTTCCGAGATCGAACGCCCGCGCAAATAAACGTACCGCTGGCGTCCCCGCCGGATTTTTTCGACCACGCGAAGCGCCACGTCGAATATAGTACGTGGAAAATTTCACGAAGTCGGACTCATTCTTTGGCTGCAGATTCGAATTGGCAGGTCGCGCTGCGTTAGAGTTTGGGACCTGGCGCGCGTTCGAGTCGTAAGAGCCGGCGGGACGCCAGCGGTACGAAAAACTAAGGCTTCTTCGTCACTCGCGCGCCGATTTCGCCGCGGGCTAGCCGCACCGCGATATCCTCACCCAGCGCAACTTGATCTGGCGAGCGCAGAACGCGCCCATTCGCGTCGTAAGCAATCGCATACCCTCGCTCGAGCAATGCAAACGGACTTCGTTCGAGTCGTTGCACCTCGACGGCTTCAAGCCGTCTTCGCTTAGCTACCATCACACGGTCCATGCGCGCCCGCAAATCATACGCTGTCCTTTCCAACCTGCGCCGCAAGCGCCCCACGCGTGCCCGCAAATCGAGCGACGCCACGCGCACTTCCGCCATCGCGAATCGCCGCCGCTTCCGCGCTACAGCGCGTTCGAGCGCGCCGCGCAAATCCGCCGAGCGGCGCGCCAGCCGCTGACGAAACGCTTCCGCGCGCCCACGTAAATCGAATGACGCCACACGCGCGCTCGAATGCGTCAATCGCCGGTGCGCCACTTTTAGTCGCACCTGCAAAGAATCCGCAAGCGAACTCGTAAACTCATCCACTTCCTGTCGCCGGCGCCGCAAAATCAATTCCACCTGGCGGAATCCGCGATGCACTTCGAGATCGCGCACGCGATGCCGCCACTCACTCATCAAATAACGCGTCCGGTGCGCCACGCGACGATGCAATTCTGCGATCCGCCCATCCAGCTCCTGCCGCGTCTTCACCACAATCTCTGCTGCTGCCGAAGGCGTCGGCGCCCGCAAATCCGCAACAAAATCCGCAATGGTGAAATCCGTCTCGTGCCCCACGCCGGTGATAATCGGAATCAGCGACTCGAAAATCGCCCGCGCCACAATTTCTTCATTGAACGACCACAAATCCTCAAGCGATCCGCCGCCGCGCGCCAGAATCAACACATCCACGCTCAAAGCAACATTGAAATATTTCAACCCCGCCACAATTTCCTTAGCGGCGCCCTCGCCCTGCACCTTCACCGGATAAATCTGCACGCAAGCATTCGGAAATCGCCGCCCCAGCACGCGCACGATATCGCGCACCGCCGCTCCGGTAGGCGAAGTCACCACGCCGATCCGCCGCGGCAACATCGGTAGTGGTTTTT
The DNA here is from genome assembly GCA_963831955.1 of uncultured Acidobacteriota bacterium. GTDB lineage: Bacteria > Acidobacteriota > Terriglobia > Acidiferrales > UBA7541 > Palsa-147. Next base: position 1,959,826 of record CAWHSG010000001.1, read on the forward strand.
TCCGCGACGCATCAAAAAGCCCCTCAGCCTCCAGCCGCTTCTTGAGCTGCTCGAAAGCCAGTTGCAGTGCGCCGAGACCGACCGGCTCGATCTGGCTCACATAAAGCTGATATTCGCCCCGCGCGTCATAAATGCTCAAACCGCCGCGCACGGTAACCTGCAATCCATCTTCAGGCCGGAATTTCAATCCGCGCAATTGATCGCGGAAACAAACGCACTTGAGCTGCGATTTGGCATCCTTCAAAGTGAAATAAAGATGCCCCGACTGCGCCGCATGCAAATTCGAAACTTCGCCCTCCACCCAAATTTCCGGAAATTCTTCCTCGAGCAAGTCGCGAATCCGCGCAGTCAGCTCGCTGACTTTCCAGATGCGCCGCTTAGGCACCAAATTTTCAGGCGAAAGATCGAAAAGAAACTGGCTCATAAATTCACCGGCGGAAATGCCCGATCACCCAAAAAATCAAACTCAAAGCCACGCTGATCAAGATGCAAGTAACAATCGGAAAATAAAACGACCCATGCTTACCCTGATAAAAAATATCCCCCGGCAAGCGCCCCAACCGAAACGGCAGCTTCCCGCCAAAAAAAGCAGCCCGCCAACGCATACCAGCACGCCGCCCAAAATCAAAGTAACGCGCCCAATCTCCCGAATCGGCTCCACAGGCCCGATTTTAACGGAAACTCTCGCCGAACACTAAGCCACCGCACCAGTAGGCTATATGGTGGACGGACTGGCCGTTTTGCACAGGTTCACTGAATTCCACAGACCACATCCTGTGGACAATTTGTGTCCGGCTGGGCCAAGATCAGGCTAAGGAATTGCGGTACAAACCGAGTGACCCAGGTCCAATTGGCAACAGGACAGAACCATAATGGAACAGCGCCGACGTGGGCACAAAAAAACCTAAGAAGAAACAAACGGAGAAGCTTCCGCTACCAGCATGCAACTGCACATGCGCACGATGCGATCAGGGTAACCATTGCTCAAAAAAACCGCTCTGTGAACACCCAACGTGGTCGGATCTTAACGCGAAGCGGTACGGACATTAGCCGAAGCAGCCGTCCTGGACCCACTGTTTGATTTCCGGACTTCTTTTGTCACCCACTCCACGAATAGTTTCTCGAATTCTTCTCGAGTATAAATTCCTTTGTGGATTAGAAGAGTATTCATCGCGTACACGGTACCCTTGAAACGGTCATCACGCGACACAAAATCGAGCGCCTCTTCGTACGACATTGATCCCTCCCATGGATAACCACGGCTGGATGGCACGTAATAGAACACTCGGTTGTCGCCACGTCAAGTGGAGCTTCGCAACGCGTTTTTTGTGGGGAAAGATCCCCTAACTTAATTCGCTCCCCGCGAAAAAATATCCGATTTCGAAGGCGGCCGTCTGCGGGGCATCCGATCCATGTGTGCAATTGAACTGAATGCTGGTGCCAAGCTCTTTGCGAATCGTGCCAGGTGCGGCCTTTGCAGGATCCGTTGCGCCCATCGTTTCGCGCCATTTCCCAATCGCGCCCTCAGCCTCCAGCACCACCGGCACGGATTTCCCCGAACTCATGAACTCCACAAGCTCCCCGAAAAAAGGCCGCTCGCGGTGCACGGCATAAAATCCCTCAGCCTCAGTGCGCGAAAGCTGCACCGATTTAATCGCCACGATCTGAAATTTCGCAGCATGAATCCGGCTCAAAATGTCGCCGGTAAGGCCGCGCTTCACGGCATCCGGCTTAATGATCGCCAAAGTTCGCTCAACAGCCATTCGTTTCGTCTCCTTGAATTGTGACGACAGCCAAAACCGGGCGCAGCAATCGGCGCCCCTACGAGTCGCGCTGAGGTTATCGCTTCTTTTTGCGCGCGCCCGTGGTTTTCTTCGCGGCGCCCTTCTTCAGAACGCGGGCCATGGTCTCGCCAATTTCGGCGGGGCTTTGTACCGTGTGAATCCCGGCGGCTTTCATCGCACGGTATTTATCGGCGGCGGTGCCTTGGCCGCCGCTGATGATGGCGCCTGCGTGGCCCATTCTTCGGCCCGGCGGCGCGGTCTGCCCGGCAATGAATCCGACGACCGGCTTGCGAACGTGTTTCTTGATATATGCTGCGGCCAATTCCTCGGCGTTGCCGCCGATTTCGCCGATCATCACGATCGCGTTCGTGCCCGGATCCTCATTGAACATGCGGATCGAATCCAGAAACGTGGTGCCGATAATCGGATCGCCCCCAATTCCGATGCATGTGGATTGCCCGATGCCGAGCTGCGTCAATTGATGCACCGCTTCGTAAGTCAGCGTTCCGCTTCGGCTCACCAATCCTACATTTCCTTTTTTATGGATGCGCCCGGGCATGATTCCGATTTTGCAGCGGCCCGGCGAAATAATTCCTGGGCAATTTGGGCCGATCAGTCGCGTGGCGCCGGAATCTTTCAGCGCGGCGGCTACGCGCACCATATCGAGCGTGGGGATTCCCTCGGTGATGCAAACCACCAGCGGCAATCGTGCGTCCACCGCTTCCAAAATCGCGTCGGCGGCGAATGGCGGCGGGACAAAAATCACCGAAGCATTCGCGCCGGTTTTCTTCACCGCCTGCGCTACGGTGTCGAACACCGGAACGCCCAAATGCTTCGTTCCGCCCTTGCCGGGCGTGACGCCGCCGACCACCTTCGTCCCATACTCAATCATCTGCTGCGCGTGAAAGGAGCCCTCGCGGCCGGTCAGGCCCTGCACGATGACGCGCGTCTTTTCATTTACCAGCACGCTCATCGCGCACCCCCGGCCAACTGCACCACTTTTTGCGCGCCGTCCTTCATGCCAGCGGCCACTGTGAAATTCAATCCTGACTCGCGTAGGATTTTTTGCCCGGCCTCCACATTCGTTCCTTCAAGCCGCACCACGACCGGCACGCGAATTCCCAATTCTCGCGCGGCTTTCACTACTCCGCCGGCGAGCACGTCGCAGCGCAAAATCCCGCCGAAAATATTCACGAAGACGGCGCGCACATTCGGATCGCTCAGCAAAATCTTAAATGCATTGCGCACCTGCTCTTCCGATGCGCCGCCGCCGACATCCAGAAAATTCGCGGGGCTGCCGCCGCTGAGCTTGATGATATCCATGGTAGCCATCGCGAGACCGGCGCCGTTCACCATGCACGCCACGTTTCCGTCGAGCTGGATGTAATTCAATTTGAATTTCGAAGCCTCTACCTCGAGAGGCGTCTCCTCATCCACGTCGCGCAATTCCGCAAATTCCGGATGACGGAACATGGCGTTATCATCAAAATTCACTTTGGCATCGAGCGCCACCAGCCGCCTATCGCCAGTCACCACCAATGGATTGATTTCCAGCAGCGAAGCGTCCGTCTCGACAAACGCGCGATAAAGAGACTGAAAAAATGGCACGGCCACCTTCAACATCTCCGCAGGCAATCCCAACCCAAAAGCCAATTTCCGCACCTGATACGCCTGCAATCCGGTAGCGGGCGAAATCGTCTCGCGCAAAATCGCTTCAGGATGTTCCTTCGCCACTTCCTCAATTTCCATCCCGCCCGAAGCGCTGGCCATAAACACTGGCGCCGCCGTCGCGCGATCCACCAGAATGCTCAAATAAAGTTCGCGCTTAATGTCGAGCCCTTCTTCGATCAAGAGCCGCCGCACCGACCGCCCTTCAGGCCCGGTCTGCGGCGTAATCAAAGTCATCCCCAAAATCTGTCCTGCCAATTCCGCAGCCTGCTGCGGCGAACGCGCCAATTTCACCCCGCCGCCTTTGCCGCGACCGCCGGCATGAATTTGCGCCTTCACTACCACTACGGGCGTCCTGAGACGCTGCGCCACGGCCTCCGCGTCCTCTTTCTTTGATATAAATTCCCCGCGCGGCACCGGCACTCCAAATTTCGCCAATATCGCCTTGGCCTGATACTCATGTATCTTCATGAAACTCCCACTAGTGTTAAAATTTGCGCTCAGTCGAAACGAGCAAGTTTACTCGGAAGCGAAAAGGCGGGCAAGGCGATGGCCCTCGAGATGCGCACGGAATGTGAGCGCTGCGAAGAGCTTCTTTCCGGCGACGGCGCAGCTTTCATCTGCTCCTATGAGTGCACCTTCTGCCCGCGCTGCGCCAATGAAATGAATCGCATCTGCCCCAATTGCGGCGGGGAACTGGTAACCCGGCCGCGCCGGAAAGCCGCGGTTCAATCATGATCCGACGGTTTCACTCGCGTTGGGAACGATGCGGCACGCGTTACACGGGCGGGCGCAGCAAGCGGCGCCCCTACGAGATCCTTCTGCTCAGCGCGAGGGTCCAATGAACGCCCCTCACTCTGGGCCATCGGCTCCTGCGCCCACGGATTTCACTCTGCACCACGCGCTCGAAAAAATCATTGCGGGCGAAGATCTCTCGCGCCAAGAAGCCGAAGCGGCCATGGAGCGCATCCTCACCGGCCAATCGAACGATGCGCAAATCGCCGGCTTCCTCGCCTCCCTGCGCATGAAAGGCGAGACCGTGGACGAGTTGGTCGGCTTCGCTACGGTAATGCGCCGTCATGCCGCGCCGATTTTTCCGCACGGCCGCAAATTCCCGGCCAACGAGCCGTTGCTCGACACCTGCGGCACCGGCGGCGACACTCGCAGCACCTTCAATATCTCGACAGCCGCGGCGTTCGTAGTGGCAGGCGCAGGCGCACGCGTCGCCAAACACGGCAATCGCTCGATCAGTTCCCACTGCGGCGCCGCGGATGTTCTCGAAGCGCTCGGCATCCCCATGGATCTGCCGCCAGAAGCCGCCGGGAGCGCCATCGAAGAAGTCGGCGTGGGTTTTCTCTTCGCGCCCGCCGTTCACACTGCCACGCGCCACGCCATGAACGCTCGCCGCGAACTGAAAATTCGCACGGTTTTCAATCTTCTCGGCCCGCTGACAAATCCAGCAGGCGCATCGGCGCAACTCGCCGGAGTGTTCGATGAAAGTTACGTTGAGCTCCTAGCCCGCGCGCTCGGCGAGTTGGGCGTAGAACGAGCCTTCGTAGTCCACGGCGACGATGGCCTCGACGAAATTTCGCTCTCCACTGAAACCACGGTCGCCGAACTCCGCGACAAACTAGTCCGCACCTATACAATCGCCCCAGAAGATTTCGCGTTGCCGCGCGCGCCGATAGAAGCTCTGCGTGGCGGCGACGCTCAGCACAACGCCCAAATCATCCATCGCATTCTCGATCGCGAACACGGCCCCCGCCGCGACATCGTGGTAATAAATTCCGCCGCCGCATTGGTGGCCGCCAATCGCGCCAGCGATTTCCTGGATGGCGCGCGCCAAGCCGCCCATTCCATAGATTCCGGCGCCGCCCGCGCAAAACTCGATGCGCTTGTCGCCTTCCATCGCGCCTGAATGGCTCTGCGAATCACGCCCGCTCAGGTCAACGCGTTTCGTCTTACGCGGCATCATCTAGCCGGCACTCAGTGCTCCAATCTGCTCGACGTAACCAGCGATGTCTGCGGGATCCAGGCGCAAATCATGGGCTGTGCTCATCTCGGCTTGAATGCCCGCGTGCCCAATCTTACCCGCGAAGAAATTCGTAGCGCCCTCATCGACAAACGCACGCTGGTGAAAGCGCATTGCATGCGCCAAACGCTCCATCTACTTCCCGCAACGCAATATGCCACCTACATCTCCGCCAACAAGAAAACGCGCGTCAAGCAAGTCCGCAACGTGATGGATCGTTTCAAAATCCCGGACCGCGAAGCTGATCAACTAACGCGGGTCCTTCTCGAAGTTCTCGCCGAAAAGCCTCTGGCGCAAAAAGCTCTTCGCGCGGCCGTCCGCCCGCAAGTTAGTAAGAGAGTCCGCGCCTGGATGGACAAAGTCTGGGGCATCGTTCGGCCCGCGGTGGTAGAAGGCCTGGTCTGCTATGGTCCCGATGAAGGAAACGAAATCACCTACGTCCGCACCGAGGACTGGCTGCCGAAACAAAAGTCGATCGATCCGGAATCCGCGCAGCGATTTTTGCTGCGCGCCTATCTGCGTGCGTACGGCCCGGCCACGGCGCGCGATTTTGCCTTTTGGTCAGGCATCTCGATGAAGGAAGTTGCAGCGGTTTGGAAATCTATCGAAGACGAGTTCAGCGAAGTCGAACTGGAAGACCGCAAGGCTTACATTCTGCGCGAAGATGAAGCGGCGCTGCGCAAAAGCTCGCTAAAAAATCCCAATCTCCGGCTGCTCGCGAACTTCGACGTGTTCCTGCTGGCTCACGCCGAAAAATCCCACATGGTTCACGATCGCCATTACAAATTGATCTACCGCAACCAAGGTTGGATCTCGCCGGTGATTTTGTTGGATGGAAAAGTTATCGGCACGTGGTCGCACAAAGTGACGGGAAAGAAGCGAGCCATCGCGTTACATCCGTTCGAGAAGCTACCCAAGTCTCTCAATGACCAGGTCGAATCCGAGATCCAACGAATCAATGATTTCTACGCGGTGTAGGCGAGGGGGTTTACCACCCACCCGGTTTGGATTTGGGTTTTAGTTCGGATGTTGTGCGCGACAATTCAAAGGCAAAACCCCAGCGCTAAAGCGCATCCTCAAACACGAAGCTTCTTCGGAGCGCTGAAGCGCTCCTCCCCCGCATGAATGCGGGGGCTCCCACCGAAAGGCGTATTGCCACGGCGAGCACGCGGAGGGATGCCGGTTGACCCGCATGTTTGATTACACCGACAAAAAATTCTGCAGTAGGCGGAATCCGTTGTTGGTTAGCACCGATTCGGGGTGAAACTGCACGCCCTCTACCTTCATCTTTCTGTGCCGTAGGCCCATGATCACGCCATCCGCGGTTTCTGCGGAGATATCCAATTCGCGCGGCAGCGATTTTCTCTCGACAATGAGCGAATGATAGCGCGTAGCTAAGAAATCCTGTGGCAAACCGCGGAAAACGGTCCGCGCATCATGATGGATCGCGCTCGTTTTTCCGTGCATCAGCTTCGCCGCGCGAATTACCCGTCCGCCAAACGCCTCGCCAATCGCTTGATGCCCGAGGCAAACGCCAAGGATCGGCATCTTGCCTGCAAATCGCTCAATCAGAGCAATCGAAATGCCCGCCTGCCGCGGGGTTCCAGGCCCAGGCGAAATCACAATTCTCTCCGGCCGCAGGTCTGCGATTTCGTCCAGCGAGATCTTGTCATTGCGGCGTACTACGAGAGTCTGGCCCATTTGGCCGAGGTACTGAGCCAGGTTGTAAGTAAACGAATCGTAGTTATCCAGCAGCAAGATCATGGAAATTCCCAGCCGTCCGTTCCCCTATTCCCTGTCCCCTACGCCCTATGCACTTCTTCCAACGCCGCCACCAAAGCCCGCGCCTTGTTGACCGTCTCCTCATACTCGCGCTCGGGTACTGAATCTGCAACTACTCCGCCGCCCGCTTGGATATGCGCGTAGCCGTTTTTCGCCACGAGCGTTCTCAATGCAATGCACGAATCCAGATTGCCTGAGAAATCCAGATACAAAATCGCGCCGGCATAGATTCCGCGGCGTGTCGGCTCGAGTTCGTCAATAATTTCCATGGCGCGGACTTTCGGAGCGCCTGAAAGCGTGCCGGCGGGAAAGCAGGCCATCAGCGCATCGAAGCAGTCTACGCCCTCGCGCAATTTCCCGCTTAAGCTCGAAACCAAATGCATCACGTGCGAATATCTTTCCACATACATCAACCGATCCACCTTCACCGAGCCATATTCGCAAACGCGCCCCAGATCATTGCGCCCCAAATCCACCAGCATAATATGTTCGGCGCGCTCTTTCGGATCAGCCAAAAGCCGCGCCTCATTCGCGTGATCTTCTTCCTCAGTCCGCCCGCGAGGCAATGTCCCCGCAATCGGCCGGTAAAAAGCATCCCGTCCCTGCACCTTCACCAACATCTCCGGCGAACTCCCGACCACCGCAACATCATCCAATCGCAAAAAATACATATAAGGCGACGGATTAATCACCCGCAACGCGCGATATATCTCAAACGGATCGGCATCCGTCTTGGCCGTGAACCGCTGGCTAGGCACCACCTGAAAAATATCGCCAGCCCGGATGTAGGCCTTAGCCCGCTTCACTGCCGAAATATATCGAGCGCGCGTAAAATTCGAGCGCACCAGCAAACGCCCGCGCCGCGGGCCACGCTTCACACGCTCGGTCCGCAACGGCGCCTGCAATTTTCGCCGCGTCCGGTCAATCTCCGCCACCGCCGCGTCATACTTCGCGCGCAAACTTCCCGGCCCCTCGGTAAACACATTCTGCACAATCCAGACGCGATGGCGCACATGATCGAACGCCACCAGCCCGCGATAAAACATCAGCACCGCATCATCCAATTTCAATTCATCGCTGCCGGTAGAGGGAATCCGCTCAATCAATCGCACCATGTCGTAAGCAAAGTAACCAATCGCCCCGCCGATCAAAGGCGGCAATCCCGCCACGCGCACCGGCTTATAACGCCCCATCAAACGCCGCAGAAGCTCAATCGGATTCTCATCAAATTCCTCGCGCCCGCCGTCAGCCGATTCCACCACGCAGTCCGTTCCGCGCGATCGAAACACCTCCGCCGGATCAGCCCCCACGAACGTATAGCGCGCAATATTTTCCCCACCCTCCACGCTCTCCAGCAGAAACGAATATTTCGCTCGATGCGCAACGCGTAGATAAGCCCCAACCGGAGTCAAAAGGTCCGCGGTAAAATTCTCATACACAGGAACAAGGTTTCCTCCGCGCGCCAACCGGGTAAAAGTTTTGAAATCAGGCTGGATCATTTTCGTCTTCGAGCAAAGTCAGAACCTACGGCAAAGGCAAAGTCAAAAGAGCCGGCCCTTCGCAGTACTCAGGGTAAACGGGGACGCCCTTCACAAATGCTCAGGGTAAACCAGCGGTACGTGGATTTACGCCAGGTGCGCCACGGCCTCCGCCATCTCTCTGACCGGCGCGCGCTCTCCGGTCCAAATCTCCCATTGCGCCATCCCCTGCACCACAAACATCTGCAATCCTGAAATCGTTTCAATCCCACGCCGCGCGGCTAGCTGCAACAAACGCGTCTCTGCCGGCCGGTAAATCAAATCAAACACCAACCGGCAATTCAATTCCCGCGTTTCCAGCGGCGATTCGCCCATCCGCGGAAACATCCCCACCGGCGTGGTATTCACGATCGCGTCGAAAAATTCCGATCGCAGCTGCCGTCGCTCAATGGCCTCGCCGCCCACGGCCTGCGCCAAGGCCCGAGCCTGCTCAATTCGCCGCGCGCAAATCCGGATATTCGCGCCGGCCCGCGCCAACGCAAACGCTACAGCTCGCGCAGATCCTCCCGCCCCAAGCACCAATACGCTGCTACCGACCAGCGGCAAGCGCCGTTGCAACGCCCGCAGCACTCCTACGTAATCCGTATTGTATCCGTACAACTTCCCGCCGCCGCGCACCACCACAGTATTCACCGCCCCAATCTCCGCCGCCAAAGGATCGCAATCATCCAGGTACCGCAAAATTGCTTCCTTATGCGGCAGCGTCACACTGAATCCCGAAATTCCCAACGGCCCAATCGCGGAAATAAAATCCCGCAAATCCCGCACCAGGACCGGAACATAAACTGCGTCCATCCCCCGCGCGCGAAATGCAGCATTCTGCAATTGCGGCGAGAGCGAATGCAGGATCGGGTCGCCGATCACCGCATAAACGCGCGTGCGCCGCGTCAAGCGATCAGCCCGATACAGCGAAGTCATCTGCTCGAGGGAAATTTGCCCCGGCGCGGTAGCCTCGCCCACAGGCGCGTAAGACAAAGCCGATCCCGCCCGCAGCGACAAAACGCGCGCCGCCGCAGCAACATCACCCATCGGCACAGCAACTACGCGCCGCCCCGGCCGCGCGGTCTCCAGCACGCGAATCGCATCCCGCAATCCGCGACACTGCGCCGCAATCTTGATTCCATCGCCGCCAACGCGCGCAAGCCTGGCACTCACGCGCCGCAAGTCAGCCGGCGTCCGCCGAAAATCATGAAACGAAACCAACACGCGAGCCGCGCGCCGCAACCCGAGAATTTGCTCGCGCGAAATTTTCTCCGCGCTCTCGATCTCCAAATCCACCCATTCACAGCCAGCCGCAGCAGCCCCCAGCAATAATTCCAACTGGCGCGCAACGCCGCCGCGAAATTTCCCGCCAGCTGGAACGCGCCGGCAAGTAGCAATCAATGTCACCCGGGATCCCGCCCCCAACTTGCGCCGATTCGCAGCAATCCACCGAATCATTCGCTCAATTTCGGCGTCCCCACGCAGCCAATCCACCCGCAACTCGACCGTCCGCGCCCCGCGCAAGGCCTGCCGCAGCCCGCGGCGCATGTCGGCAGCGGTCCGCCCAGCCGCCACCGCGCAGATTCCCCCGCCGCGAAACAATCCCGCCATCCCAGCCAGCTCCCTATCCCCAAGCGAATCTATGGCTTCTACCATGCGTTATACAATGTGTAAAGCCGACCCCGCGACATCCTTGACGCTCCTGCGCGCCTTTTGTTACGTTCGATCCAGCAGGCGCCAGCACCAGTAGTACTAGCTGCCGGCCGCCAGACGTGTCCGCCGGGTCCGGGCTGACGATTCAGCTCGGCAAAATAAAGGAGCGAGAATCATGCGCGGAAAAGCAATTTTATTGGCCTTGGCCATTGGCTTTGCAAGCTCATCCCTCATGGCCCAGGTCCCGGTTAGAACCCCGATTCCGGCTGACATGTATTGCTCCGGCCTGGTCACGCGCCAAGCCCCGCCTCGCGACACCGTGCTCATCACCGGTGAAGGCTCCGACATCAAGCTTACATTTCAAGAAGGCGACTACGTCTATATCAATAAGGGCGAGGGCCAGGGCGTCCACGTAGGCGATGAATTCAGCATCATCCGTCCCGTTGACGATCCCACCCGCACTCCGTGGTTCAATCAAGAATTCTCGATCATGCACGCCATCGGCACTCTCTGGGAAGATGAGGGCCGCGTGAAAGTGGTGGTGGTGCACCCGAATACTTCCGTCGCCCAGGTGGAAAATTCCTGCGAATATTTGCAGCGCGGCGACGTCGCGCTGCCGTTCGCGCAGCGCCCGGCTCCGCCGCTCAAGCCCGAGGATAAATTCGACCGCTTCGCGCCCACCAGCGGCAAGGCCAAGGCCATGGTCGTCTTCGGCAAGCATTTCCAGCAAACCTACGGCTCTGACGACGTAGTTTACGTGAACCTTGGCAGCGCGCAGGGCGTCAAGGTGGGAGATTATTTCCGGGTCTTCCGTTATACCGGCCCGCAAAACGAATTTGCGTATCAAACGCGGCGCATGGCTTTCGACGTTTTCGGCTACGGCGCGGTCTCCAAGGGTTACAACTGGGACAACGTCCCTCGCGAAGTCCTCGGAGAGGGAATCGTGGTGCGCACGTCGGAAAACGCCTCGTCGGTGATCATCACCTTCTCGCTGCGTGAAGTTTACGCCGGCGATTACGTGGAGCTCGAATAGTTCCGGTAGCCAATCTGAATTTATCGCGGCGCGGACATCTCGTCTGCGCCGCTTCTATTTTCACGGTAATCTTCCTCTGAAAAAACCTCTGCGGTGAATGCAAATACCTTTGTAGTGGCGTCGCACCAGGCATCGCGAGGCAGTCCGGCCTTTATGCATGTCTCCCCTAGGAATTCTTCGCGCGTCAATTTGTGTTCGGTCGCCACCTGCGGCAGAAGCAGTCCCCGCCGGTTCCCCTGCTGAATCACGATCCCATGCGTCCCCGGAACAATCTTCTCAGCGGCGATTTCTTCGAACGGCGTGAGCAGCGAGATCTCGATCGTCAACCTAGCGACTTCCTCCGGCCGCACGGGCTCAAATCGCGGATCCTCCAGCGCCGCAGTCTTCGCGGCCCACATCACAGCCAGCGCGAGCGAAGGCGAGGAAGCTTCCAGATGCCCGATGCAACCGCGCAACCGCTCGCCCCGACGCAATGTCACAAAAGCACCCGCAGGCTTTCCCAGCCAGCCCGGCAATGGATCCACACCAATACCCTTAAGTTCGCCGCCTTGAGTCGCTTGTTCAATTGCGAATCGCGCAAGTTTGAGGAGAGCTCTTCGTTCGTCGCTATCGAGTGGGGACATTTTGCGGCTTTTTTTCCTGCTCCAGTATCAGCAGGCCCTTGCGCCGCTGTTGCACGCGGTCATTCACTTGGCTCCAGAACATCTGGAAGTAATGCACCGCCGAAGCGATGGCGCTAAGCACCACGGCCCAAAGGAGAACTCGTCCCAGCGACATCAACCCCGGATGCTTCGCCGCCAAAATCACCGCGCAACCGCAAACCAATTGCAGCACCATCTTTGTCTTGCCCAACGGCGAGGCGGGGATGATTAATCCTTCGGCGATCGCGATATTGCGCAGGCCCTGCACGATGAACTCGCGCCCGATGATGATCATCACCATCCAACCGGGCACCAATCCCATTTCCACGAGCGAAATAAACGCCGCAGAAATCAGTAGCTTGTCCGCAATCGGGTCGAGCAGAATTCCCAGCGTGGTAATCTCGCCGCGCTTTCGGGCAAAGTATCCGTCCGCAGCGTCGGTGGACGCAGCAGCAAGCAAAATCAAAACGCCCCAAACCTCGAAGTGGATCGACATGCCCCAAAAATCAAAGTTAGGCTCGCGCGTAAGCAACACCACAACCAGGAGCGGAACAAAAAAGATGCGGAGTATCGTGAGGCTGTTCGGCAGATTCATAGCAAGCGCCGCAAAAAACGTCCCTCGCACAATTTAGGGGCAATCTGTGCTGGGGAGATTTCACTATAGTCCTGCAGTCCCGCCCAGTCAACGGTGCTGCCCAAAAGCGTACTAGCCAACATGAAACGCGTCGCGCGGTAGTCGCTCGCCTTCGTAGCGTCGGGCTTCAGAGTCTGTGTGAAGACTCGATGCCCCAGATTTAGTTTGCGTAATCGATCATGAGCTCTCAGGTTTCTTGCGCCTTCCGTGGATCAGCGCTTCGCGCGGCGCTTCTTGCTGTGCCACAGACGCGTCAGATTGTAGGCGGTGGCCGCCAGCGCCAACTCCACCGCTACCTGCGGCAGGCCGCGTCGCGCGAATGCGCGCCTCCCTCGCTGCGCTTTCAGTATTCCGATCACCGGTTCGACGATCGCTTTCCTGCGGCGGTAAATTCTCTGTCCCGCGGGATCGCGCAGCTTACGCCTCATGCGGCGATGCGCCGGATCGCTCGCTCGCGTCCGCAGCCGTCCTCCGCGATTCAACCAGCGCGCCAAATTCGAATCTGGAACGTAGGCGTCGATTTTTTTCTGCTCCAGTGCTTTCACCGTATCGATCGAGAAAAATCCGCTGTCGGCACTCACCCGTCTGGGTTTTCGGCGGCACTGCCGCCGCACCTCGGCCACCATCGGCAGCAATGCTTGGTTGTCGGTGGTCTCCTGCGTCACGCGCTGCGCCAAAATCAAATGATCTTCGCTCACCGCCAGCGTGGCCGTATAGCCCAACTTGAATCCGCCGCGCTCCTTCAAAAACCGGCTGTCCGCATCGGTGCGCGACAGCTTCTTCAAACCCGATTTCCGCAGCCGCTCGAGCCGCTCGGGAATCGCGGCCAGCTGCTCTTCCAGCCGTTCCATCACCGCCTCGCCCACATCCATTCCCGCGCCCTCATTCGGATCGTCCCGATCGCATTGCTTCTGCCAGCGGCGGATCGCTCGCCGCGTGCGCGCCCGCTGATCCCGCAACTTCTGCTCCGTGTCGATGCGATCCCGCGAAGCGTTCGCCGCGATGCGCGTCGAATCTATGGCCACATGCCCGAGCTTTCCCATTTTCGATTTCCGCGCCACTTCCACCACTTGCGTGAACAGATCGTTCAATCCTCGCGCGTGCCGGCGGCGAAAGTCATTCAATGTCCAGTGATCCGGTGTCGCGCCGGCCGCCAAGTAGCGGAACGCCAAATCCTCGCGAAGGCGCTGCTCCAGCCGCCGCGAACTGGTCACGCCCAACGCATAGGCATACAACCACACCGCCACCAGCGACTCCGGCGCGTACGCCGGCCCGCCCTCCACGCCGTACTCCTCGCGGAATGCGCTCAGGTTCAACTTCGCCAGCACCTTGCGGATGTAAAAGCACAGATGCTTCGGCCCTAGCACATCGCGAACGCTCGGCGGCAACAAATACGCCTGGTCCGGGTGGTACTCCAAAAATTTAGCCATCGCGTCTCCTCTCCCGTGCAGTATAAGAGACGCGTCAAATCGAGTTCTCACACAGACTCTTCAGCCCGGCATCCTGGTCGCGATCGAGATCACCGCCACAATTGCCACGGCAATCACGCCACGCGAACTCGTGATGCGTGTGTAAAAACGAATTGCGCTAATCACCCAAATCGCACCGCTACTCCCAAACTCCCTTCAACGCAAGTCCCACGCATCGTGACGCTTAGGACACAAATTGCCCTACCGTTGTGCAAAACTCAGAAACGGGATTTCGGCGCAAGCGGGCCCTTCGAGCCATCCGAGCGAAGTAAGCTCTAAGATGTAAGTCACCTAAAATCATCGCTTTAGAGGATGCCCGACTCCCTGGTCGGCCGCGGCGATCCTCAGCGCTTCGAGCTCCGATCCCTCAAATGACCCCCGGATTCCACAGGATTTTCACAGCGTTCGATGTAGGTTATTTTACTGAATAGTATACGAAGTGAGCCGCCGGGCCAGCGATTCCGGCACTTCCGCTTCGAGCGAAAGTACCTCATCGGTGAGTTCAGACTTCAGAACGCGCCCCGCGGCATAAATCATCGCCAGCGTCCGGCCATCCGAAAGCGGCACGCGCAGATCGAGGTGCGTAATACGGTCAACCGGCAAAGCCGCGTCAATGCGCGCGAGCAAGTCATCGAGCCCCGCCCCGGTCACCGCCGAAACAAACACCGGGCCGTCAATGCTGCCGGCGCTCGCCCCGTTCGGCGGCGCTTGCGTCAAAGCCGCGAGTTCCTCGGGAGTGAGACGGTCAACCTTGTTGAACACTCGCAAGCGCGGCCGCCCCTCCACTCCCAATTCGCGCAAAATCTTCAGCACTTCGTCGTCATGCTCGCTGTGATTCGCATCCGAAATATCGCTCACGTGCAAAATCAGCGACGCCTCCTGCACTTCCTCAAGCGTCGCGCGAAACGCAGCAATCAACCCCGGCGGCAACTCGCGAATAAATCCCACTGTGTCGGATAGCAGCACGCGCCGCTTCGAAGGCAAACGCACACCGCGAATCGTAGGATCGAGCGTCGCAAACATTTTCGAGGAAGTGAGCACCGCCGAACGAGTCAGTGCATTAAAAAGCGTGGATTTCCCCGCGTTCGTGTATCCCACCAACGCGATGGTCCCGAGTGGAATCGCCTCGCGCGCCTGGCGCCGCGTGGTTCGTTGCCGCCGCACCGTATCAATCGCGCGCTGGATTTTTCCCACGCGATCGCGGATCCGCCGTCGATCCGTCTCCAATTTCTGCTCGCCAGGCCCGCGCGTCCCAATTCCGCCGCCCAATCGCGAAAGTTCCACGCCTTTGCCGGAAAGCCGGGGCAACATGTAATTGAGCTGCGCCAATTCCACCTGGAGCTGGCCTTCACGAGTCCGCGCATGCAATGCAAAAATATCCAGAATCAACTGCGTGCGGTCAATCACCCGGCATTCGGTAATCTTCTCCATATTGCGCAACTGCACAGGCGAAAGATTGTGGTCCACAATAATCAAAGGCGCCTTATGCATCTGCGCCTCCATCTTCACCTCGTCAAGCTTGCCCTTGCCCACCAGAGTGGCCGGATCAATCGCTTCGCGCACCTGCATCATGCTGCCGGTGACTACAGCCCCGGCCGAGCGAGCCAATTCCTCCAGCTCAAGCAAGGATCCGCGCTCGACGATGCCATTCCGAAAACGAGTAGATTTCTTCAAGCTAACACCCAGAAGAAACACGCGTTCCCGATTATCAACAGCCTGAGCAGATTTCATCCGGTAAGTTTGCGCGCAGCGTGCGAGGCAAGCGTCAGCGGCCTCTCCAATCCGAAGACATTATACGCCACGGCCCAGTAGGGAAGGGCGCTTTCGCCCTGGATTAGGCGCGGAGGCAGCAGCGGAATAATGTAGCTCACTCTTCAGAGGTGAGGATTTTCGGTGTAGATGTAGAAGTTGAAGCAAGTGCGGGGCATCCCGAGCGCGGATCATATCGACGGCAAAACCAACCCCCAAAAACCAAATTCAAAAAACCTCAGGTCTGAAGACCTGAGCTACATTCCTGCGAGCCACGCCAGCACCGTAGTCTCCAGCGCTATGCGATGATCCGAGTAAGAGTGGTCGGTGGCCATGTGAACGGCCGTTACGTTCGTGCTGCCAGATTTTTTTAGAGCCGCGACGAATGCGTCGTTCCCGGCGGCCAGTCCATCGTCCGCAGTCACCACCAGCACCGGGCGAGACGTCAGCTTCGCCGCGCTGCCCACGAAATTCCAGGCCTTATAGTTGGCGAGGACTTCCTGCGCCAGACTCTCGGGCGTACAACCGGCCAACGGCGCCATACCTTCCGCCTTCAGCGACGCGGCGATATATTCCGCCGTAGCATCATGTCCCGACTCGCTGGCCCAAGTTTCCATGCCCCCCAGATTCGCCGCTGAGATCATGCCCACCGCTTCGATCTTGGCATCCTGCGCGCCGGCAAAATTCGCCAGGAAGCCGCCCATGCTATGCCCGATCAGCACGATGCGAGCGGGATCGGCGCGCAATTGTTTCGCATTGATGGGATCGCGCACGTAAGCGATCGCCGCCTGCGTATCCTCAATGCAGTGCGTGAATGAAAAATCCCCCGGCGAGCCCCACGACCCGCGATAATCGAAATACAACACGTCCCAACCGGCCCGGCGAATCGCCTGCGCCAAATCCAGATTTTTCTCGTTGCCAGGAAATCCATGCAGCAGGATCACCACCGGATGCGGCCCCGCGCCAGCCGCGACGTAAACAATCGCATTCAGCAGCGCCCCGTGGCTCGGCAACTGCATCGTTTTCATCGAAGCAGGATTGGCTTCATCCACAGCAGGATCGCTGGTAATGGAAGCAGGAGTTTGTTGCGCATGCAGGCTAGAGGCTAGAACAAGTGCAACAATCGCGACCAGAAAACTCGCAGAAAAAGTACTGGCAAATTTTCGCATGCCTCGATTGTTCTCGGCGCCTGGGAAGAAGTCAAATCGAATTCGGCCTAGACGTGGCGGGCAGCGTCGTCCTAAGCCTTAGCTGCTTTTTTCGCGGTGTTCATCACCGTCTTTTTCATGCGGTTGGCCCCGGCCCAGTACAGGCTGATTTCGTGGCCATCGGGATCGTTCAAGTATGCGTGACGCCAGCCCCACGGCATCATCTGCGGCATCTTCGTAATGTAGAATTTCTTTTCCTGCAGCTTGCGGCAGAAATCATCCAGCTCGCCCACTTCAAAATAAAGCCGCACGCCGTTGCTGGCCACAGAATCGTCGGGCCCGGCAAGATGCAGCGCCAGCGTGCCGTCATTCCCCGGCGCCCGCAGCCGCGCATAAACCGCCTTTCCCTCGTACCGAAAATCTTCGATAAGCTTGAACTCGAGCAGCCCCCCGTAGAAGCCCAGCGAGCGATCCACGTCCTTCACATAAATCATCGCGTGATTGAACGAGAGTTTCCCGTTCGTGCTAACACCAGCGGGAGCCGCAGCCGGCCTCGCCATCTTCGACGGTGACCGGCCAGATTTTTTCGCCAAAGATTTCTTCGCGGTGCGCTTTTTCATAGAGCGATCACCATGCCACTCAACCTGCGGCGCAAGTATCGTCCCGCTTGGCAACAGGTGTCAATCAACTCCAGTAGCACACTCCTGCCTGTGTCGTGTGCGCCCCCGGCGCACGAAGCTGACTTAGGGTCCGCGCTACATGCCGGGCCTGTTCGTGCAAGATCGCGCCAGAACCCAAATCGCCGCCTAGCTCTTATGGTTGAAAAGCAGCGGCTCTGCTCGAAAACCACCATTTGCCACAGGATGCGACAACTCCGTGGCGAGGGAATCGGCTTGTATCTTATTGATAATGTGACGGTTGAGAGATCGTCCGTGCCCAGCCCAGTTTGGCCCCCTCTGTGCCTTTATCAAGCGCGAGAGTCATCAAGGTGAGCAGAACGAAGCACGACCCTGAGATTCGCAGTAAGGCTCTCAGAAGGAGTCACATCATGAAATACCTAAGAATTCTCGCGATTTTTGGACTTTTTCTAGGAACCGCATCGTTGGCTCATGCACAACGAGTAGTAGTCGGCGTAGGCGTCGGCGCCCCAGTACTCGCCGGTCCTCCAGTCTGCGCTTACGGCTACTACAATTATTACCCGTACGCATGTGCGCCCTATGGCTACTACGGCCCGAGCTGGTTCTCCGGCGGCGTGTTCATCGGCGCCGGCCCGTGGTTCCATGGCTTCTACGGGCGCCCCGGCTTCTACGGCCGTCCGGGCTTCGGTGGGCGCCCCGGTTTCGGTGGACGTCCAGGCTTTGGCGGACGCCCGGGAATCGGCGCACATGAAGTAGGCCGCGGTGCAGTCACTCGCGGGCCAGCCGGCGGCTTCCACGGTGGCGGCGCGGTACGCGGCGGAGGCGGCTTTCATGGAGGCGGACGAAGGTAAGCAAAATCAATAGCTCCAAGTTTCGACGGCCGGACCCGAACGCGGGCCCGGCCGTTTTGTGTTTTATACATCGATTTTGAATTAGCAAAGACGCAGCTACTTCGGCCGCGGTGGGAGCCGGAACCCGCGGCCGGAGTGCTGCTCTCGGGACGAGAGCCTTAGGAGGCGTGCTGCTGCGACGCGCCGATATGAGCGTCTTGAGCAGCAAGCATGTTGTACAACCACGCCAGCAGGAAACCGGCTACGGCGCCATCCACTAATCCATCAACGGTTCCGATGATCACACTTCGCAACGTGTGAGCATCGTGAAACCAGGGATAGACGGAGCTGGTCATCTGCAGAAAGTCATTCCCGTAGCCGGGCCGCGCCAGATTCAACAACCCCACAAGAAGAATGGCCGCTCCCCAAACGACTCCTCCACTAATTGCCAGTGCTTTTATTGAGAATCGCATGATGCTCCTCCTTCGTGAGCGATGTAAAAAAACTGGAGTGCGGCCCGGCGGAGGCCGCGAAAGCCTTCCGGCGTTTGTTTGAGATGCTGATTTTCGGGCCGCACATGGGAAACTCCCTTGGCGCGGAAATTAGTCGGAGATCGCGCTGGCGTTTAGCGATGCGGCGCCATTCGGCGATTTTCCGGCCGTTTCCACTTTCTTCAATTTGGGCTCAGGCATCTGCCAGAGAATGCGGACGTTGGTAATGCCATTGGGATAGTTCTCGGCAGATTGCATGTCCTTGGGTTCGAGGACCACGTCGGCGCGACGGTTGTAGGCCAGCGTAGTGCCCTTGATGTGCACCGCCATCCATCGCGGCGGCTTCTCGTCGTCTTTGGATTGCAGCGACTCGACCGTCTTGGCATCGAGTTCCACAACCTTGCCATCCGCCTTCACACGGATTCGTTCGGACGGGATGCCCTGAGCGATCAGATAATTCCTCACCAGCTCGGCGCGACGTTGGCTGAGCGCCAGATTGTATTTCTTGGAGCCGCGCACATCGGCGTGACCAACGATCGTGAGGCTGGCCTGGGTGTCGGACTCCTCGTACTTTTTAAACTGCGTGGCGAGGTCGAGCAGCGAAGCCTGTTCCGCCGTCACCAAACCAACTATTGGATGATGCCGGGTGGGATAGGCCGTGGGAAAGAAGACGCTCGCCAACGTGACTGCGGGAGAGGCATCAATGGAGCCAACCAGATGCAGCACAGCGGTTTTGGTTGTGGTGCCGCCGCAGGCATTCGTGGCTACCAGCTTGTAGGTGACATCTTCGTTCACCGGCCCGGGATGATCGTTCGCCGGAGCAGGCGAAATCGTGCGGCTGCCCGCGTCCGGCTCGCTGCCGAAGGGCTCGAGCTTCACCGAAGTGGCGTCGGGAGCGGACCAATCGAGAGTGACTGGATCTTGCTCGACGATGGTGTCGCCGACTTTGTGGAAGCGAACTTCGGTGCGGCTCAAAGTCAGCGCGACAGTGGACTGCGGCTTGACGTCGATGGTCACTGTTTTCGTTGCTTCGCCGCCCGGACCTTTGGCGATCAGTTCGTAGGTCATTTCATGGTCGGGAGTAACCGTGCGCTGGCCCTGGTCCGGGACCGTGCCGAGGCCGGTAATCGAAGCATTGGCGGCGTCGGAAGCGTCCCACTTCAGGGTGGTGGATTGTCCGCAGGAAAGATCCGCGGGTTGCGCGGCGAGTTGCGCGGTAACCGGCGCTACGGGAATCGTGGCGCTGGCAATGCCGACGCGGAATCGAGGCTGCGGCGGCATCGTCAGCCCTTTACTCCAATCTTGCACCTTCTTGGCCCCGTCGCGGTCGAGATATATCGTGATGTGTTTGCCCGCCGCAGCCGTTACCGGCCCGGCCCAGATGGTCCTGGAGTTGTGCGTGATTTTGATTTGATAAGTGCCCGGCTTCACCAGCAATCGCTGGTGCCAAATCCAATCCCAGTTGAACTCATCCACATGACCGACAAAATAAGCAGGCGTATCGCCGTTCAGCAAGACTGCCGCGCGAGGATCGCCCTTGAATTCGAGTTCCGCGAATGGCCCGTCAACTTCAGCTCCTGAGGACTGTAGGGCGACGCTGAGACGCGTTGTTTCGCCCGATCCGATGTGGATTTTCTGGATCTTGGGCAAAAATCCGTAATTGTAAACGCCGACAGTATGGTCGCCCTCGGGAAGCTCGATGCTCTGATTCCCGTCGCGAATGGCGGTACCGTCAACGAAAACGTAAGCCTGCTTGGGTTGTACGTGGATCTTCAGAATCCCCGGAACATCGGAGTCCTGCGCAAATACCGGAGAGACGCATAAGAAAGCAACGATGCAAAGAATGAGGCTGGACGCCACGAACGAAAACGTTCGCATGGCTATAGTTCTCCTTCCTGACTTTCGAATGGGACCCGCGCGCGACCGGACTCGAAGTGGAAAGACGGCGCAGCTTGAACTAGAACCCCGCCCCGTTTCGAGTTCGCCTGTAATGAGGGCGAAGAACCACTCGGTCATCCGATTCGTGGGCAGATCCAATATATCGTGATGCGATAGAAAGCCGGAGCGTTGCCCGGCAAATACATCGTAATACGATAGGATTACGGGCGCCCAAGGAAGGGAAAAGTGCGCCTGGGAAGCCGCAATCTTTGTCAGGGCGCGACTTCTTGTCCTGAGCGAAGTCGAAGGGCAGTCGTGCCGTAAGCGCCACAAGATCGCTAAGGCTTTCGCCGCGGAGGGAGTCTTTTACGCGCTCTCACACGCAAGCGGCGCCGGCGTCGCCATGCCGGTTGCGAACCGCATGCAGCTACGGTCGAACGCCACTCCCGATCACGATTTCAAGCGGAAGAATCAACTCAGCGCCTCGCTGGAATTTCGCCAATGCAGATTTAATTTCGCCCATAGCATACGCTCTAGATTGCGGACTGAGTTTCTCGAGAATCACGCGGAAAGGCGCGGCCACTTCGCTGAACTGCTCCCAATATTCGTCAACGGAGCCATTCCAGCGGCCCTCTACGATACGAACTTCTTCGCGCACTTCCGCAAAGTCCGCCGATTCCAGCGCACCGCGCAGCCGGCCAGGTTCGCCGAACATGGCGATGTTCGGCGCCTCCGGATCGGGCTTCGGCAGTTCGATATGTTTCATCAAAATGCCGCCAGTGCAGGCGAAAAACGGCTGTTCGCGCCGCCCCCAGGCAACAAACGTCGCGCGCGTTTTCGGTTTCAGCACCCGCAGACATTCGTGTAAAGATTTATCTAAGTCGGGAAAAAACATGATGCCGAAGCGGCAAGTGAGTGCGTCGAAGCTGGCGTCCGGAAAAGGCAAAGCCTCGGCGCCAGCTTCGCGGAAATTGATGTTCGTAATCTTGCGCTGGCGCGCCTGCTCCTCGATAAACGCCAGCATCGCCGGATTCAAATCCGTAGCAGTGACGTGGCCGTCGGGAGCGACAGCCACAGCCTCGGAGAGAACTGGATCGCCCACGCCGCTCGCAAGATCAAGCACGTTCATGCCAGGCCGCAACTGCCCAACTTCAAGAAGCGACCTCGTTACGCCAGCGGTGAAATCAGCAAGCCGCGCATGCCATTTCTTCCAAGCAGCAATAGTCTCCGCAGAAGTCCATTCACGCCGCAACTGCTCGCGAAATTTCTCAATTTTGCCGGGATCGGGAGACATGCAGCCAAGCTCCTGAATCGAATCGATGGACGACGAGAATAGCACGACGCCGCTGACTGCCTTCACCAAGGTCGAGCTTTTTCCCGTAGGGGCGATGCTTGCTGCGCCCGCCCGTGTAACGCGTGCGAAAACGTGGCCTACTTGCCTCCGCGTGACGAGCAGAAAATATTGCCCGTGGTTTTCGCCAAAGTGCCTTCGCACAAAAACGCCGGCAGGCTGCCGGCGCTACGTGGCTGCCGCCTGCGCACGCGCCAGAATTTCCAGGGAACGCTGGAGCGCGACAGGATCATCGCCAAAATTCGCCAGCCAGTGCACATTCGCCTCGCGCGCGAACCAGGTCTGCTGCCGTTTGGCGAAGTGCCTCGTAGCTTTGCGGATTTCCGCGATCACCGAGCTGGACAGCGGCCGCGGATGATGCGCGAGCAATTCGCGATAGCCGATAAACGTAAATGGCTTGGCATCCCGCGCAGTCCCGCCGCTCAAAATCCCGCGAATTTCCTCCTGCCAACCCGCTGCCACCATCGCATCCACGCGTTGCTCGATTCGGGCATAGAGCGCCGGCCGCGGCGGCTTCAATCCGATTTTGATTGGAGTGAATCCCTCCAGCGGTGCGCGTCCAGTCGCGTGCAGTTCGTCCACCGATTTCCTGGTCAAAACGCGCAATTCGATGGCCCGGATTATTTTCTGCGTATCGCGTGCCGCAATGCGCGCCGCGGAACTCGGATCCAAACGCCGCAGCAGCCGATGGAGATATTCAGGTCCGCGCCCGGCGGACCGCTCGCGCAGCCGCGCGCGAAGCTCTTCCGAGCGCGTCGGCGCGTCGGCCAATCCCTCAAGCAAGGCCCGCAGATACAATCCAGTTCCGGCAGTAACGATCGGCGTACGCCCGCGCGCATGAATGTCCCGCAGCACTTCCTCAGTGCGCCGGCGATAATCTCCCGCAGTAAACACTTCGTGCGGCTCGACCAAATCCATCATCCAATGCGGAATTCCTTTTTGCTCGGCGCGCGACACCTTTGCAGTGCCGATATCAAAGCCCCGGTAAACCTGCGTCGAATCGCAAACCACCACCTCGCCGCCGAGCTTCTCCGCCAACGCAACCGCCAGCGCGGATTTGCCGGAAGCCGTAGGCCCAAGGATCACCGCCAAACGCGCCGGCGCACTCATTGCGACCACTTCCAATAACGCACGATGAGGATGGTAAGCAGAATGGCGGCAAGCAACAGCGCGCCCACAACCTGCGTGCGCTGAAGTTTCACTGGTAGTAGTCGAGAGGAAGATTATAGAGAAAGATAAAGCGCAGCTCGATCTCGGGGCCGTTGAACTGCGCCGGCAGCGGCTCAAACGGACTCGACGCGCGAATCGCAGACATCGCCGCGCGATCCAGCGGCTCTTTGCCCGAAGTACGCATCAAGCGCGGATCCGCACCGGGAACATTGCCATCGCGCTCGATCTTGAATTGAATCACCACAATGCCTTTATCCCCCATGCGCGCCGATTCCGGAATGATCGCCCACCAGTTGCGCCGCACAGAATCAAGCACGCGCTTCAGATACTGATCAAAATCCACGCCCTGCGGATCCGTCAGCATCTGCAACCCGCCGTTTTCGCCGGGCCCGCGGCCCATCCCGCCGCCTCCGCCTCCACCCCCGCCCCCGTAGCTCTGATCGTCGGAGTAAACTCTGCCGCCACCTCCGCGATTGATCGCGTCTTGAATCGAATTCTGCACCGCTCGCCCGGGCGATGAATTCGGGATCGAGAGATTGAGTTTGCCGGGCGTAGGATCGGCCGGCTTGATCGGCGCAAGCGGCGAGACGTTGGTCTGCGGCTGCACCGGCGCCGGCGTAGGTGAGCGCGGCGTAATGGAAGCAGGCAAATCGTTACGGGGCTGTACCGGCGCAGGAGTCGGCGCTGCCGGAGCAGCCGCCGGCGCGGGCGCAGCAATTTCCGGCGGCGTGAGTTTGTGGATTACGCTAGGCGCGATATGCACCTTCGGCCCTGGCGGCGCCAGATTCTTCGGCGCGTCGCTCGGGATATACACGATATTCCGCAACTGGTCTTTGGCCGATGCAATCTCCGCATCCGTTGGAATGTGATGGAAAAATTCCGGCGACGATAGCGCCAGAAGAATGATGCCCACGTGCACCGCCAGCGAAACGAAGCGCGACGCGGTATTCCAGCGCGCGTCGCGTTCTTCGTGCGGGCTGATCAGCAAGTTGACGTCGCCGGTGGTCATCACGTCCGGCTCGATCACTTCGAGCATGTCGGCCGTGAGCGGCGGCATCGTCTCGAGCTTTTGCACTTGTTCGGCGCTGGGACGCTCGACAATGGCCGGAACCACAGCGCGATCATCGAGGGAAGTTTCAATGCGCCGCATCGGCGCGGAAGAACTGGTGCGCGCGTCGAGATGCCAGCCGCGATCGATCAGCTTGCGGCCGACGATTACGTCCAGAGGAACGTAATCGGGAATCGCGGAATGATTGTCCTCCAGCTGCTTGACGGGCATATCGCGCGGCAATAAGGTGCGCAAATCCAGCGTGGAGGAAAGACGGCGAGCGGGCGCCTTGGCGCCATCCGTGGCGTCGAGTGGGCGAACGTCAACTGGAACCAAGGTGCGCGGGATCATCGAATGACCTGGGGAGCGTAAGCACCGAGTTGGACGCGTTGCGCGTGCTGCAGGATGCCTGCCATCACGCGGTCGGCCAATTCCAGCGCCCGCCGCGCGGCGCGCCCGTCGACGCGCGGCTCCCGCCGCGTCACAACGCAATCAAGAAAATCGCGCAGCTCCGCACGCAGCGGCTCTTCAGGAGCGGTGGGCAATTTTTCGAAATTCACGCGCGGCTCGCCGGAATCAAGCCCGCCGGAAAGATTGCCAGGATCAAAAGGATTGCCCTCCGGGATGCCGCTGACCCCGTTATTGGCAGCCACACGCACGCGCAAGGCATCCTGCCGCGAAAAATCGAGCGAAATATATTCATGCTCCTGAAAAAATCGCATCTTGCGAACTTTTTCGGTAGAAACGCGGCTGGCAGTGAGATTCGCCACCGCGCCTGACGCGAATTCCAGCCGGGTATGTGCAATATCAACTTTATCCGTAATCACCGGAATGCCCACCGCCCGCAAATCGATAACCGGCGAATCCAGCAACGCCAAAAGAATGTCCAGATCGTGGATCATCAAATCGTAGATCACATCAATATCAAGGCTTCGCGGCGAAAAAACTCCCAGCCGGTGCACTTCGAAAAAAAGCGGCCGCGTAACAATTTTTTCCGCAGCCACAACGGCAGGATTAAACCGCTCAAGATGCCCCGCCTGCAAAATGCGATTCCCGCGCCGTGCCGCAGCGATCAGCGCATCGGCTTCTTCAAGCGAGGCCGCGATCGGCTTCTCGACCAGCACATCCATGCCAAGCTCAAGAATCTGGCAGCCGATGCGCGCATGCTCCACAGTCGGCACTGCCAAGCTCACAGCATCCACGCGGCCCCTTAGAGCGGCTACATCTGCAATCGCCTCGCATCCAAATTCAGCAGCAACTTTGCGCGCTCGCTCGAGATTCGAATCCACAACTCCTACGAGATTGGCTCCGTCGAGCCCGCGCCAAACGCGCGCATGATTGCGTCCGAAATCGCCGACGCCCACAACGGCCACGCGGACGGGATTCGGCGCGGTCATTATGCGCTCTCCGTTGCAGACGCAGCCGCCGGCGCGAATGCCTCGATCGTGATGCCTGCTTCGTCAGCCGCAGCAATCAACGCATCGCGATCAAACAGCAAAGTTTTTCCAGCATCCAGCGCCAGCGCCGTAGCATTCGCGCGATGCATCACCTCAATCGTACGCAACCCGACCACCGGCACATCAAAGCGCATATCCTGCGCCGGCTTGCTGACTTTCACCACCACGAGCCGCTGCCCCGCAACAATTCGCGCCGCCCGCTCGATCGTTTCGTCCGTCCCTTCCATGGCCTCAATCGCTACGCACGCCCGGTCGCGCACCACCACCGTCTGACCCAGATCCAGCGCCGCAATCTGCTGCGCGATCTCCCGCCCGTAGTTGATGTCCGCAGATTCCGTCTGGTCCGGAGCGCGGCGCGTCAAAATCCCGGCCGCAGGCAGCAGCGCGCCCAGAAACTTGGTGGAATCCACCAGCTCGATGCCTTCGTCCGCCAACACGCGCGCCACCGCCCCAATCAACGAGTCTGTATTTTTCGAGGGCAGGGTAAGCAAAAGCTTCGCCAACTTCCAATCCGGCCGGATCGCGCTGAAAATTTTATTGTGCTTCACCTGCCCGGCCATCACCGCGCGTTTCACGCCTTCTTGGTGCAGCAATTCAATCGTGCGGCTAAGCTCGCCCAGGCTAACCCAATGCAAACGCGAAGTCCGCCGCTCCAGCTCCGGCGAAGCCTCCTCGCGAATCGCGATTACGGCCATCTCAATCCCGCGGCTGCGCGCCCCTTCCAGCACCAAAAACGGAAAATCCCCATTGCCCGCGATCAGGCCCCAGTTTTCCACACCAGTTGCCGTGGCGGTTTGCGCTGTGGTCATCGTCTATTTCGTGAGCCCACGTTCGGCCGACTCAATGAAGTCGATTAACTGTATGACGTCCGCAGACCCATTTAGGGTTTCGCGCATAGCGGCAACCGCTTGCGTAGTATTCAGCTTTGAGCGCAGCAGCAAGCGGTAAGCCTTTTCCAGCGCAGCAATGCGCTCAGCGGAATATCCGTGCCGCTGAAGTCCGACGGAATTCAATCCATAGCAGCGAGTCTCGCGCGGCGCCACAATTTTAGAAAATGGCGGCACGTCCTGCGTGATCACCGTATTCGCAGCGATGTAAGCGTAGGGTCCAATGCGGCAAAATTGATGCACCGGACAAAAAGCCCCAATCGTGGCGTAATCACCCACAGTCACATGCCCTGCCAGCGTAGCTCCATTCACAAATTCCGTATGGCTGCCAATTTGATCGTCATGCCCAATGTGCGCATAATTCATAATCAAATTGTGGCTGCCCAGCCGGGTGACCCCGCCGCCCTTAGCCGTCCCGCGATTCACGGTACAAAATTCGCGAAAAATATTTTCGTCGCCAATTTCGAGCGAGACGCTCTCGCCGGCAAACGTGCGGTCCTGCGGGTCCCCGCCAATCACAGCAAAGGAATAAACGCGATTCCCGCGCCCCAGCCGCCCCGGCCCGTGCACCACAGCGTGATGCTGCAACACGCAACCATCGCCCAGCTCCACATCATCGCCGACAACAGCGTAAGCCCCAATCCGCACGCCAGCCCCGAGCCGCGCCCGCGGCGAAATAATCGCATGTGAGTGAATTTCCGACATGAGTCTCTTTGCTCGCAGCGTCCCGGCGGGTTACTTTCTGTTCGCGGCGTCCGGCGCCCGGTCCACCGTCTTGCACATCAGGATTGCCTCGGCGGCCAGCTCGTCGCCCACACTCGCGCGCCCCTTCAATTTGCAAAAATCCCCGCGAAACGCCTCCACCACCACTTCCACGCGCAATTGATCGCCCGGCACGACCGGCCGCCGAAACCGCGCCCCATCAATGGCCACAAAGTAAAGCAGCTTCTCATCGCGATTGGGAATTTCCTGCAGCAGCAAAAGCCCGCCCGTCTGCGCCATAGATTCGATAATCAAAACCCCCGGCATAATCGGCTTGCCAGGAAAATGGCCAACAAAAAAGTCCTCGTTAATCGTCACATTCTTGATGCCGACAATGCGCTTAAGCCGTTCCATCTCCACAATGGCATCCACCATAAGAAACGGGTAGCGATGCGGCAAGATGGCCTGAATGGCGTTAGTGTCAAGAATCATGTCTGCCTCAGAGTGGCGAGCAATCCAACGATTCTATCTGAAAGGACCACCCAACGAAACGACGTAGAAGCCTTCGTAGCGGTGCCCTTCAGGGCAGCACGGGACCACGCCAAAGAGAAGATGCCGCGCTAAAGCACGCCGCTACGACACCTGTGACATTTTTTCTGAAATGGAATGTCATTTCTTAAAAATCCGTGGAGGTTCTTCAGCGTCCGGTTTTCGCAATAGGATATCCATCCGGTTCGCCCAGATTCCCAGGACCCAGCCGGCGATAACGAGCGCGCCACCCAATGTTGCCAGGATCATCGGTAGCGCATCAGAAAGGTGAGCCTTGAGACTCACCAGGATGAGTAAAAATCCCAATCCAATTAGTCCACCCGCCAGCGTATATCGCCTGTGATTGTCGTTAACGAGGTCCGCGTCAACACCGCGCGCGAGGTCGCGCTGCCGTTCACGCCATCTTTCAAGCCAACTGCTCATAGCCTAATCGTCCGATTCGCTCGCAACTTTCAACACCGCCAGGAAAGCCTCCTGCGGAATATCCACGCGCCCAACCCGTTTCATCCGCTTCTTGCCTTCCTTCTGCTTTTCGAGGAGCTTCCGCTTGCGGCTGATGTCTCCGCCGTAGCACTTGGCAATCACGTTCTTGCGAATCGCGCTGATCGTCTCGCGCGCAATCACCCGGCTGCCAATCGCCGCCTGCAACGCCACCTCAAACATCTGCCGCGGAATCAATTTCCGCAGCCGCGAAACCAGTTCCCGCCCGCGCTCGAAGGATTGATCGCGATGGCAAATCAAGGTAAGCGCATCCACCGGCTCGCCGCCCACTAGAATATCCAGCTTCACCAAATCCGCCTCGCGATAACCGGACAAGTGGTAATCGAGCGAAGCATATCCGCGCGAAACGCTCTTCAACCGATCGTAAAAATCGAGCACGATTTCATTCAGAGGCATCTCGTAGCTGAGCATCACTCGCGTAGGCGAAAGATATTCAAAATTCTTCTGAATGCCGCGCTTCTCCTCGCAAAGCGCCAGCACCCCGCCCACCGAATCATCCGAAGTAATAATCATGGCCGTAAGAATCGGCTCTTCGATTTTGGCAATCGAAGCCGGCGGCGGAAATTTCGTAGGATTGTCCACTTCCACAACTTCGCCGACGGTGGTAGTAATGCGGTAGCGTACGCTCGGCGCAGTGGTAATCAGATCAATATTGAATTCGCGTTCGAGCCGCTCCTGCACAATCTCCATGTGCAGCAACCCAAGAAACCCGCAGCGAAATCCGAACCCCAGCGCCACAGAATTCTCAGGCTCGTAAAAGAATGCCGCATCATTCAGCTGCAACTTACCAAGCGCATCGCGAAGCAACTCATAATCAGTAGCATTCACCGGAAAAAGCCCGGCAAAAACCATAGGCTTGATAGCCTCAAATCCGGGCAGCGGAGGCGCAGTCCGATCCGCCTCGACGATCGTGTCACCAACGCGCGCGTCAGCCACACGTTTAATCCCAGCAATGATGAATCCCACATCCCCGGCCGACAATTCAGGAAGCACAACGGGCTTAGGCGTCAAAACCCCAAGATTCTCGACCTCATAGACTTCATCATTCGAGAGCAACCGGATCTTCATGTGCGGCGTGATACGCCCCTCCATCACCCGCACCAAAATCACCGCCCCGCGAAACGAGTCAAACCAAGAATCAAAAATCAGCGCCTGCAACGGCGCGTCAGCCGAACCAACCGGCGCAGGAACTTTCGCAACGATCGCTTCGAGCACCTCAGCAACGCCCAAGCCGCTCTTCGCGCTGATCAAAAGCGCGTCATCGGCCGGAATCGCCAACACGTTCTCGATCTGCTCCTTGGCAAAATCCGGACGCGCCGCAGGCAGATCGATCTTATTAATTACCGGCAAGATGGTGAGATTGTGGCGAGAGGCGAGAAATGCATTGGCGACGGTTTGAGCTTCTACGCCCTGGCTGGCATCCACCACCAGCAGCGCACCTTCGCAAGCCGAAAGCGCCCGGCTAACTTCATAAGAAAAATCCACATGTCCCGGCGTATCAATCAAATTCAGGCGGTATTCGTGGCCATCGGCAGCGTTGTAATGCAGCCGAATACTCTTAGCCTTGATGGTGATCCCACGCTCGCGCTCCAAATCCATCGAGTCCAGCACCTGCGCCTGCATCTCCCGCTGCGAAAGCGCCCCAGTGAGCTCCAGCAGACGGTCCGCAAGCGTAGATTTCCCATGGTCGATATGCGCGATAATGCAAAAATTCCGGATGTAACGGGGGTCCATCGATTCCTGACGGCCAGCGCGCTATTTCTCTTGAATCTCTCGCTCTGGAAGCAATTCAGTTTGCCACAGATTCCCGCACTCCGAAAGCCGCGCAGTAACCTCATACTGCTGGTTTACCCTGAGTGTGCGAAGGGCGTCCCTGCCGGTCTTTTGTGCGGCAATGTCCGGCCGATCGAATAATCCACCGAGCCCCGCCCCGTAGCGCAGGCAGCCTGCCGGCGTTTTTTTGACTGTCCGCAGCTAAACCCAAAACGCCGCGACAACCAAACTGCCCCAACCACCGCCCTGCCTTTCTCGCGCAAACTGAAAGTCAAAAACGCCGGCAGGCTGCCGGCGCTACGGGGTGCAACTCAGCACGCTTAAGTGCTTTCCGGGATTGCTCGCTCCCGGCGGATATCGTAGGCTAGTCCGGGTTTACGCCTCGTACAGGCGCGCTTTGGGGGTTGTACCACTGGGCGAAACAACACAAATCATCACCAAGCCGAAGCCCCGCTACCTAGTCTTCATCGGCTACGGACTAGCGCTAATCTCGCTGGTCTACGTCTTTCGCGACTTCCACCTAAAAACCGCTCTCCGCGAATACTCAAACCTCAGCTGGAAATGGGTCTTCCTCGGCATGCTCTTCGACGTAGTAAGTTACGTAGTGCAGAGCATCCGCTGGAAACTCCTGCTAACGCCCTTCGCCCGAATAAAATACGAGCGCTCAGCAAGAGCGGTCTTCGCGGGCCTTTTCACCAACATCCTGTTCCCGTTACGCCCCGGCGAACTCTTACGCAGCTATCTAGTAGCCGCCTCGGCAGACATAAAATTCGGCCGGGTACTAGGTTCCGTAGGCGTCGAGCGCCTTATCGACTTGGTAGTGGCCACAGCCTCGCTCGCGGTAGCCTCCCTTTTCGTCGAATTGCCGCGCCGCTTCAAGACTGTCACCGACACGCTAGGCGTGGCCGCCCTAGTTCTCCTGGCCATCGTGGTCTTGATTATTCTTTATCTCGAAATCAAACTGACCAAGAACCCCGACCTCTTCAACGAGAAATCCAAGTCTAAGCGCCACCTGCCCAGCCGCTGGATGCGCGCCCTCTACGGCCTGCACGCCATGGGCACCGCCCCCAGCTTCTATGGTGCCGTTCTCTTCTCGCTGCTAATGCCGTTCTGCCAAGTATTAGCTCTCTGGTGCCTGATGAAAGCCTACGGCCTGCCGCTAACATTCCTAAGCGTGGTAGTCGTGCTGTTGGTGATCAATTTAGGCGTCTCGCTGCCCAATGCCCCCGCAAACGTAGGTTCCTACCAATTGTTCTGCGTCCTGGGCCTAAGCATATTCCAAGTCGAAAAATCCAGCGCCGCTGGCTTCTCAAACTTCGCATTCCTGGCCCTAACGATCCCCGTAGCAATTGTAGGCTTCGGCGCCTTCCTAAGGAGCGGACTAACTCTAGGCACCATCCGCGAACAAATCACCCACATGCCCAGCGAAGCCCAAAAGCGCCCGGCCTAAGTAGCGCTGGCGTCCCCGCCGGCATCTCACGAAGATAATTTCCTTAACCGGCAGCAAACGCGTTCGGACCACACAAGCAAACCAAAGCCATATGTTTGCCCTGCGCACCGTCCGTGATCATCACCCTCGCCGTCCGTCGCGGTCGCAAGATGCCGACGGGGACGCCAGCGCTACTTAAAACCGCATCCGCCGCCACGCACCCATTGAACCCCAGCACAACCCGACCCAATTTCGTTCTCAGCCCTCAGCACCCGCGGGGTTATATTCAAGTATTGCGATCGCGCCAGATTCGAAACACGTGTCCCTGACGGGGGTCGAGGCCACACGCCAGCGCAATCAAAAGCGGAAACCCCGCAAGCAAAATGGCAGAACTCTCCAAACAACTCGAGCGAGCCCGGCGCAGCCTAGAAAAAAACAAGCTGCGTGATGCCGCCGAAGAATATCAAGCCATCTTCGACGAAGCCCCCGGCAATCAAGAAGCCATCTTGGCCCTCGGCGATCTCTACGTCCGCCTGAATGAACCAGTCCGCGCAGCCCATTATTATGGCCTGCAATTCGATCGCTTGCTCGATTCCAGCGACACCGCCAAAGCCGCCGCCATCTATGGCCGTTTCCTCCGAGGCGTCCCGCAGCCAGCCGAGCGCCTGATCCGTTATGCCGTCCAGCTCCAAAAGCAAAATCGTATCGCCGAAGCCGTCGAACAATACAACGCCGCGGCCGAGCGCTATCACGAAATGAATCAAGAAGTCGAGGCCCTCGGCTGCTACGAAAAAATCTCCCAACTGGATTCCGAAAATCCCAATCGCCACCTTGCAGTAGCCGAACTAGCCGAAAAGCTGGGACAAAAAGAACTCTCCTCGCACAGTTATCTGCGCGCGGGCCAGCTCTGCCAATCTCTGGGTGAAATCGATCTAGCCCTCGAATATTTCCGCCACGCCCACGAACTAGGTCCCAAGGACAGAACCGTAGCGCTATTCTTCGCCGAAGCCCGCCTGCGCCACGGCAATCCCGGCGGCGCTGTCGAGTTGCTCGATCCGTTCGCCGCGGGCGAATCCGACACCACCTTCCTGGCCCTATTCGGCGAAGGCCTGCTCCGCACCGGCCAGCTCGATCGCGCCCGCGACGCCTTCGTAGCCTTCTACCGCCAAAAGCAAGACGGCTTCACCAAAATGTTCGAGCTAGCCGGAGCCTACATTCGCACCGGCGAAGACGAAAAGGGCGCCGATACCCTGCAAGTAACGAAAGAATGGATGCGCTCGGTCCGCCGCGAAAATGAATTCGCCGCCCAAGTGGATCGCATGACCACGGTCTATCCGAATTCGTTGGAGCTGGCCAAGCTGGTAGCCCAACTCTACGAAGAACTAAATCGCGAAACCAAATTCTTCGACTCGCTAGTGCATCTCTTCGATCTCTATTTCGACGCCGGGAACATCAAAGCCGCCTGCGATGTTCTCGACCGCCTCGTGGACATCGATCCGTACGACTATCGCAATCATCAGCGCATCGCCAAGCTGCAAGGCAAAGCCGATCCAGCCTTCCTGAAAAATATTCTGGCCCGTGCAGCGAAAGCCGCGTCGGTAATCACGCGCCCGGAAGGTTTCAACGCCGGAGGCACCCGCGGCGATCGCCCCGCCCCGCAACAGGAAGAGCACAAAGCCCAGCAAGCCCTGGATGATTTGATCGTGCAGGTAGAAATCTTTCTGCAATATTCCCTGCACGCCAAAGCCGTCGAGCGCCTCGAAAGAATCGCCGAAATTTTCCCTGGCGAAGAAGACAAAAACGAACGCCTCCACAACCTTTTCGAACGCGCCAACTGGTGGCCGAAAGGCAAGCCAAAGCCCGCCCCAAAAACCACTCCATCAGCCACGGTAGCTCCCGGCGTCCCAGCCGCGTCCCCAGCCGCCCCGGTAGGCGGAATCCTGGGCTTCGACGTGGACACCCAGCGCGACCTCTCGCAAATTTCAGATTTCACCCGCTTGATGTATCGCCAGGCCACGCCCCGCGAAGTAGTCACAGCCGCAGCGATGGAAATCGGCAAGTATCTAAACGTCTCCCGCTGCATCGTAGAAATCGATAGCGGCAAAGACGAAGATCCGCTAACCGCCGAATTCACCGGCCCAGGAATTGTCCCGGCAGCAAGCACTCAAATCGCGTCAATCGTCTCCATGCTAGGAAGCTCCCCACCCGATACTCTGGGAGGAATCGAGCTAAGCGGCCCAGGCTATCCAGCACTGCGGGAATTAAAACTAGAAACCATGCTAGGCGTGCGACTGGTGGACAAAGAAACCCGCGCTCCGTCAGGCGCCGTCCTGGTAGGCAGCGAACGCATGCGCCAATGGCGTCCCAACGACAGCTTTTTCCTGCAAGCCGTAGGCGATCAAATTCTGATTTCAGCAAATCACACCAAAACCCAAGCCGTAGTCCGCACCATGGCCTTCGCCGACGAAAAAACCGGCCTGGTAAGCCGCGGCGCCTACGTAGCCTGCCTACTGGCAGAATCCTCCAGAGCCCGCGCACAAAACACGCCAGTGTCGCTGGTAATTTTGCACGTGGACGGCGGCGGCGAACTAATGCGCGCCCACGGCGACGCTGCCTTCGAAAAATACATCGAGCAACTAGCGCGCTCGCTGCGCGGCGCCGTCCGGCAAACCGATCTAGCCGTGAAATACACTGCCTGGTCGCTAGCGTTCATCTTGCCAGACACAAATTCGGGCAGCGCCAAGCTACTAGCAGAAAAGCTGCGCGCCACAGCCAGCGCAGTCCAAGCCCCCTGGAACGGCGAAGGCCTCTCGTTAAGCGCAGTAATAGCCGAAGCAGCCTACAGGCCAGCCGACGACAACGAAGACCGCGTAACCGAGTGGATCAACCGCGCCGAAGCAGGCCTAGACGAAGTCCGCGCCAAAGCCGAAGAAAAAATCCTAGTCCTAGCCTCTCCGTAATTTCTCCGCGCCGTTGCTTCTGCCGTTACCTTTGCTGTTCTCCCCGTAGGGGCGCCGCTTGCTGCGCCCGCTCCCAGTGAGCCCATAGAAAATGCCCGCCATTCACCCGTG
This sequence comes from uncultured Acidobacteriota bacterium, assembly GCA_963831955.1. Lineage (GTDB taxonomy): Bacteria > Acidobacteriota > Terriglobia > Acidiferrales > UBA7541 > Palsa-147. Next base: position 1,994,714 of record CAWHSG010000001.1, read on the forward strand.
CACGACCCGATCCAACGGAGGGTAGTGGGTCAGTTTGAAAATCTAAGCAGGCTTCGGGGATTTGCATTGAAGTGCTTGTGGGCTTGCTGGCGGCATGTCCTCGCAACGCTGGTAGTGGCGGCCCTCATCGTCGCAAGAAACAGCTTTAAGCTGCGCAAAAAACTTGGGAAAACGACTACGCCCGAGGAGATTCTCAAAATCCATCCGCGCGCAAAGGCCATTTGGCGTTCAAAAAAGAGCGATGCGGATTCAAACTGACCCACTACCCTACCGAGACCACAACGTGCCAGCGACCCACCTGCCGTAGTACCATCCATAACTCAAATAATCCCTTCGGGAGAAAAGTATGCCCCTGGAAAAAGTAGGAGTAGCAGGCTGCGGCCTAATGGGCTCAGGCATAGCCCAAGTGGCCGCCCAATCCGGCTGCGACGTAATAGTCCGCGAAGTTTCTCAGCAACTAGTGGACAAAGGCCTGCAATCCATAGAAAAAAATCTAGCCCGTCAAGTAGAGAAGGGAACGCTACAAGCAGCCGATCGAGACAAAATCCGCGCCCGCCTAAAAGGCACCACGAATCTGGAAGATTTCAAAGACCGCGACATTGTAATCGAAGCCATAATCGAACAACTCCCAGCAAAAAAAGAATTCTACAGCGCCCTCGACAAAATCTGCCCCAAGCACACCATCTTCGCCAGCAACACTTCCTCGATTCCGATCACCGAAATGGCTACAGCCACCGCCAGGCCCGACCGCTTCATAGGCATGCACTTCTTCAATCCAGTCCCAGTAATGAAGCTGGTAGAAATAATCCGCACCATAGCCACAGATCCAAAAGTATTCGAAGAAGCAGTAGCCCTAGGCACCCGTTTCGGCAAAACGGTAGTGCGCACCACAGATCGCAGCGGCTTCATAGTAAATCGCCTGCTAGTCCCGTATCTCCTCGACGCAGTGCGCGCGTTGGAAGAAGGCGTAGCCTCAGTAGAAGATATCGACAATTCCATGAAGCTAGGCTGCGGCCATCCCATGGGCCCGCTAACGTTACTGGATTTCGTAGGGCTGGACACGACGTACTACATCTCGCAAATCATGTTCGACGAATTCAAAGAAAAGCGCTTCGCCTCACCCCCGTTGCTAAAGCGCATGGTCCTGGCGGGCTGGAACGGCCGCAAAGCAGGCCGCGGCTTCTACGATTATTCCGATCCGGCAAAACCGAAAGCGATGGACTTGCGATGAGCTACGAAAATATTCTCTACGAAGTAAAAGATCAAATCGCGAAGATCACCGTCAATCGCCCGCAAGTCCTAAACGCCCTAAATCGCGCCACAGTAAACGAACTAAGCCAAGCCTTCGACGCCGCGCGCAACGACAACAACGTCCGGGTCCTAATCATCACCGGCGCAGGCGAAAAATCCTTCGTAGCCGGCGCCGACATCAACGAAATTGCCAAGCGCACCGCAACAGACGGCAAAGATTATTCCGAATACGGCCAAAGCGTATTCCGCAAACTAGAAACCCTAGGCAAGCCCTCAATAGCCGCAATCAACGGCTTCGCTCTAGGCGGCGGCTGCGAACTAGCCCTATGCTGCTCCATACGCCTAGCAAGCAAAAACGCCCGCCTAGGCCAACCCGAAGTAAAACTAGGCATCCTCCCAGGCTACGGCGGCACCCCCCGCCTAGCCCGCCTGTGCGGAAAAGGCGTAGCCCACGAACTGCTACTAACCGGTGAAATGATCTTCGCCGAAGAAGCCCACAGGGTAGGTCTAGTAAATCACGTCTACGAACCAGCCGATCTAATTCCCGCAGCAGAAAAAATGGCCCAAAAAATCATAGCCAACGCCCCGCTAGCCGTGAAATACGCCATGGAAGCAATCCAACACGGCACCGAAATGACCCAAGAAGAAGGACTGTTCCTGGAAGCCACGCTATTCGGCCTATGCTGCGCCACAGAAGACATGCACGAAGGCACCCGCGCCTTTCTAGAAAAACGCCCAGCAAAATTCCAAGGCCGCTAAAATATCAAGATGACGAGCGCATCCATCGCCAATGCCCGATAAACTCAAACCGAAATCAATCGCAGGAAATCTAAGCGCCGCCGGATTGCGCTTCGGCATAATTATCAGCCGCTTCAACAGCTTCATCACCGAGCGCCTACTCGAAGGCGCCCTAGACGCCCTAACTCGCACCGGCGCAAAAGAAAATCAAATCGAAATAATCCGAGTCCCAGGCTCGTTTGAACTCCCAGTAGCAGCAAAAAAACTAGCCCAGTCTCACAAACCGGATTCCATAATCTGCATAGGCTGCGTCATAAGAGGCGAAACCTCCCACTACGAACACGTCTCCAACGAAGTAGCCCGAGGAATCCAACTAGCACAAATAGATACCGGCGTCCCAATAGCCTTCTGCGTCTTAACCTGCGACACGCTCGAACAAGCTATAGATCGCGCCGGCCTAAAATCCGGCAACAAAGGCTTCGAAGCGGGCCTGGCAGCGGTAGAAATGGGAAACCTGTCGCGTCAACTTCGCGCCCCTTCGCCTCCACATTTGCGCTCTGCCGCTCCGGCAAAATCTCCCCGGTCGCGGCGGCGTTAAGATGACGCTGCGAAGAAAGTCCCGCGAATTCGCGCTGCAAATGCTGTTCGAGTGGGATCTAGGCCAACAAAAGCCAGCCCAGGTAGAGAAACATTTCTGGAAGTCAGCAAAAGCAGTCGAGTCCACAAGAAAATTTGCCCGCCAACTATTCGAAGGCGCAGTAGCCCAAGCAGAAGAAAACGACAAGCAAATCGTCAAACTAGCAAAGAATTGGAAATTCGACCGCCTAGCCGCGGTAGACAGAAATATCCTGCGCCTAGCAATCTACGAACTGCGCGCGGGAACAGCCCCCGTGAAGGTAGTCCTGGATGAAGCGATCGAACTAGCCAAAAAGTTTTCCTCGGAAGACGCCCCAGCCTTCCTGAACGGCGTCCTAGACGCCGCCGCTAAACAAATCGAATCCGCAGAATAATCCGTTGTGCTCCCGAATCCCCTTCAGGGGTGAGGGATCGGCCGTATGGGCCGGGGTTCACTACCGGCCCGGTGTGGCCTTGGGTTTTCGTATTGGGTTTTCGCTTTCGATTTTTCGTACGTAACGGGCGCCCGGTCAACCTCAAGCCTCAATATGCCCTTCCATCACACAAACCGCCGACCCACTAACCCGAGGCGTAAGCTTGGCCCCCGCGGCATCCACCGCAACTTCAATCTGACTGGGCCGCTTCATCTCCGCACCCTGAAGAATTCTTAATCGCTCGCCACCCAACAATTTCCCATGCCGCACCAAATAAGCCCCCAACGACCCAGCCGCCGATCCAGTAGCAGGATCCTCATACCCGCCCCCAGGCAACATTCCCCGAGAAAAAACTTGCCCGCGCCTGCCAAGCGTAAAGCAATACGCCATCTGAGTAGCGCCGCGCAAAATTTTCGCCGTCTCCATGATATTCATCACGATTTCTCCGAGTGCTTTGCGCGAAGCAATCGGCACCATCAAATTAAAAATCCCAGTAGAAACAGCCTCAATCGGCAAATCGGCCGAAATGTCTCCGGCACGAAGCCCCAGCGCCGCAGACAGCGCCTTGCGCGGAATCTTCGTCGCCCGAAATTTCGCCGGTTTCTGCGTCATCGTAACGCGCACCGGCCGCCCATCATGAAACGAAAGCTCCACAGGAAGAATCCCCGCCCCGGTCTGCTGCAGAATATGGACGCTCCCCTCAGAAGCCGGCACCACTCCAAGCTGCGCCAACAAAAACCAAGTCCCAATCACAGGATGCCCAGCCAGCGGCAATTCCTGCGTAGTAGTAAAAATCCGCAACCGCGCCAGCGCCCGGTTATTCGTAGGCCGCTGCACGAAAACGGTCTCAGAAAGATTCATTTCCCGCGCCACGTCCTGCATCCGCGCAGCAGAAATCTCATCCCCGTCAGTAATCACCGCCAGAGGATTGCCTTCATAAGCTTTGGTAGTGAACACATCTAGCTGGTACAACCGTCGCTTCAAGACAAGCTCCTTCCGCCCCGGTAAATCCCAACAGCCGAAAAACTCTCATTTCCAAAAATCAAAGGCCGCGCACAATAGAAGTAACTTCATCGAGCACGCGCTTGGTAGTCTCCGCCTTCGATGTTTCGCAATAAACCCGCAACATATGCTCAGTCCCCGAAGCCCGCGCCATTACCCAACCAATATCGCCAAGATAGACTTTGATGCCGTCGAGATCCTCGCGCTTTGTAACCCGCCAATCGAGAATTTTTGTGAGCTTGGCGTTGGAGAAATAAGCGATCGCTTTTTCTTTTTGTCCGGAATGCAATTCCAAATCCACGCGCCCATAGTGATACTCGCCAAACTCCTTGTGCAGCATCGCCACCAATTCCCCAAGACGCTTCCCATGCCAAGCCATCACCTCAGCAAGCAAAAGCGCATTCACGGTAGCGTCGCGTTCAGGCAGATAAAGCTTGGTCCCAATCCCGCCACTCTCCTCGCCGCCAATCAAAACATCGCCCTCCAGCATCCGCTCGGCCACATACTTAAAGCCGATCGGCGTCTCCCAAATCTTCCGCCCAAATTTCGCCGCAATCTTGTCAATCAGTTTAGTGGTCGAGAAAGTTTTCACCACATCGCCAGAAATCTTCCGCGTCCCAGCCAGATGCCAAAGCAAAATCGCAAAAATCTGATGAGGCGTAATAAAGGTCCCATCGCGGTCCACAGCCCCAATGCGGTCGGCATCCCCATCGCAAGCCAAACCGGCTTCATATTTGCCGGCAACCACCGCCTCACGCAGCGCATCAATGTGCGGCTCAATCGGCTCCGGATTCACGCCGCCAAAAAGCGGATCCCGCTTCCCACGAATCTCATCGCAAGCAACGCCGTTCCGTGTCATCAACTCGCGCAGCAACCCACGCCCCGCCCCATACATAGGATCAGAAAGAAAGCGGAAATTAGAGGCGCGTATGCGGTTCCAATCGACAAGTTTCGTCAATGTTTCGAGGTAGGGGGCGCGCACATCCAGCGAGTGAATTAAATCTTTGCGAGGAGGAAGCGGCGGAACGCCATCGCGCACCACAACGGAAAGTTCACTTTCAATCTGCCCGACAATCGCAGGCGAAGCTGAGCCGCCAAAGCTAGCCTTATATTTCAACCCGCTCCAACGCGCCGGATTATGACTAGCCGTAATCTGAATCCCCCCAGCAGCCCCGCGCAATTTCACCAGCAACGAAACCGCAGGAGTAGGACAAGCTTCAGCAGCCAACCAGACCGGCGTGCCAGTCAAAGCCACAGCCTCAGCCGCAACGCGCGCAAATCGCTCAGAAGCAAATCGAGTGTCGTAGCCAACCACAACGCCAGCCTGCGGCGATTCGCATCGCACCACATAACGGGCAATCGCAAACGCGACGGTACGCACGTTTTCGTGCGTAACATCATCGGCGATAACGCCGCGCCAGCCATCCGTCCCAAATTTAAGTGCGATCACGACAGGCAGTATACGTGATCCGGAGATTTGAAAAAGGACCGCATTGGACTGTTCGATGTTCGACGGGATCGCGACGCTAAAGCAGCTTCCGCAACTTCTGCTCCTCAATCCACTTCACAATCTTCCCCACATCCTGCGCCCGCTCCCGAGGGCAAATCAAAATCGCATCCGGCGTATCTACCAAAACCAAATCCCGCACGCCCACCGCAGCCACCAGCTTCGTAGGGCTCCAAAAAAAGTTCCCCGAAGCATCCAGCGCCACAAACGGACCAGCCGAAACATTGGCATCCAAATTCGGCGCCAACAATTCGTACACCGCCGCCCAGGACCCAATATCGCTCCAACCAACTTTCGCCGGAATCACAAAAACCCGCCGCTCGTCGCGCTGCAACGTAGCCGGCTCCATGATCGCGTAATCCACAGAAATATTTTCCAGCCGCGGATAAATGCGCCGCAAAGCCCCAGGATACTGGCGAGTCCCAAAAGTTTTCGCCAATTTTCGAAGCGCCTCATGCGTCTCTGGCAAATAGCGCTGCAAATTCTCAAGAAACGTCGAAACTCGCCAAAAAAACATCCCCGCATTCCAAAGGTAGCTCCCCGCCGCGACATATTTCTTCGCCACAGCAAGATCCGGCTTCTCAGCAAATCGCTTCACCGCAAACGCGCTCTCCCCATGCGGCCGCCCGGCCAACGCACCGCGCTCGATGTAGCCGTACCCAGTCTCCGGCCGCGTAGGCGGAATCCCCATCACCACCAAATTGCCCGGGGTGCTAGCCAGCTCCAGCGCCGCGCGAACAAGGATGCGATACCTCGCAGCGTCACCAATGTAACTATCTGCCGGCAGCACCGCCATCAACGCATCGCCATGCCGGTGCGCCAAGTGAAACGCCGCCAACCCAATCGCCGCCGCAGTATTCCGCCCCACCGGCTCAGCAATCACATGCGAAGCAGGCACCCCCGGCAACTCCCGCCGCACTGCCGCAGCCTGCTCAATGTTAGTAACCGCCCAAAAATTCCCCGGCGGAAAAAGCGGCGCCAGTCGCGCAGCGGTCTCGCGCAGCATAGTCGCCGCGCCGGTAATATTTAGCAATTGCTTAGGCAAACGAGTCCGGCTGCGCGGCCAAAAACGAGTCCCGCGCCCACCAGCCAGCAAAACCGCGCAAGCAGGCAGCGCCTGCACCTTAGCCCGCGTTGGCGAACTCACAGATGCACCAATTTAGAAAGCAGCGATCGAGGCATAATCTGCGATTCCAAATGCCCCGCAAAGTCCCGAGGATTAGCAGGCACATAAGTCCGCAAAATTTTCGAGCGCCCCGCAGGCTTAATCCGGTATTCGCCACTCCCGGCAGGAAAAAACCAAGCCTGCCCGCGCGAATACTCGTATTCCTCAAAACCGAATCCAATTTTCCCGCGCCCCTCCAGAACAATCTGCAGTTCAAAATGTGCCGGCGTCATCTGAATTTCAAAAGGGAAGCGCGATTCGACCAGCACCGCGGCAAAATGCGGGCAAGCAACGATGTAAGTCTCATCCGCGGCCCCAGCCTTCACGCGAATCGGCACCAGCTTCCCCCCACGCGGCTCATCGAAGCGAATCACATCAAAGGCCTTTTCCAAATGCAGCGTCCTGGGCTTCCCATCCGGCCCCACCCGGTTGAAATCGAAAATCCGGTAAGTAAGATCCGAATATTCCTGAATCTCGCAAAGCGTCAATCCCGGCCCAATATAATGTACGGTCCCCGCCGGACAATAGATCGCATCGCCAGCCGCCACCGGCACGCGCTCGATCATTTCATCTGCGTTGCCATCGTCAATCGCCCGCCGGAAAGACTCCCGCGTAACGCCATCCCGCAACCCAATCCACACAGCAGCATCGCGCTCAGCCGAAACCACATACCACATTTCCGTCTTGCCGCGCCCGCCGGCTGCAACTTCATGTTTCGCCGCGTAGGAATCCTCGGGATGCACCTGCACGGAGAGACGATCGTTAGGAAAAATGAATTTCACCAGCAGAGGGAAATCTTTCTCGCGCGCAGCACTCTCGCCGCGCCACTCGGCAGGCATCCGCCCCCAAGCGTGCGCCAAAGTCTCCCCGGCAAACGGCCCGTTCACAAAGCGGCTCTCGTGCGAAGAAAGCCAAGCCTCGCCAATCGGCTCAGCCAGCCCAGTCATTTCAGGATAAAGTGGCGCAAGGAACGTAGCGCCCCAAATACGCGGCGTGAAAATCGGCTCAAGTCGTCCCGGCGCGGCATCCATTCCAGAATTAAGCCGCAGCCCCGGAAAAAAATCGCGTCAAGCGGCGCAATCCTTCCTCGATCCGCTCAATAGAAGTGGCGTAAGAAAGCCGCAAATGTGAAGGCGCCCCAAACGCATCGCCCGGGACGACAGCGACGTGCACAGTCTCCAGCAATTCCCGCGCGATCAAAGTAGAATCGCCGGCGCCCTTTCCGCCGCGCGCTGGAACTTTCGGAAACGCATAAAACGCTCCCTGCGGCTCGGTACACTCGACACCAGGGATCGCCCGCAATCCGGAAACAATCTTCGCCCGCCGACGGTCATACTCCGCCAGCATCACCCCAACAGAGTCCATAGGCCCGCGCAACGCCTCCAGCGCGGCATATTGCGTCACCGAAGTCACATTTGAAACCGTCTGGCTCTGCAATTTAATCATCGCCGCCACCAGCGCCACCGGCGCCAGCGCATAACCCATCCGCCACCCTGTCATGGCAAAAGTTTTCGAAAGCGACCCAGCAATTATGACGCAATCTTTCGCCCCCGGCAGGCTAGCAATCGAAAAAGGCTTCGCACTTCCATAAACAAAATGCGAATAACATTCATCCGAGAGCAGCCAAATCCCCCGTCGCGCGCAAACTTCCAAAATCCGCGCAAACTCGCCCTGATGAATCACCGCCCCAGTCGGATTATTCGGCGAATTAACAATCAGCAAGCGAGTCTTAGGCGTGATGGCTTTCTCCACATCGGTGGCCCGCAAGCAAAATTTATCGCTAGCAAGCGTGGAAATGAATTTCGGCACGCCCGCAGAAAACTGCACGATATCCGGATAGCTAACCCAATAAGGCGCGGGAATCAAAACCTCATCGCCAGGATTGATCAGGGAAGAAATCACATTAAAGATCGCCAATTTCCCGCCAGCAGTAACAATGCATTCCTTAGGGGTGTACGCGGACCCGAGATTCTTGGCATGCCATTCGCAAACCGCCTCGCGCAAAGGCATGATCCCGCCAGTCGGCGTGTACTTAGTCCGATTTTCCTCCAGCGCCCGGACAGCCGCCCGCTTAATATACTCAGGCGTAGGAAAATCCGGCTCCCCAGGCCCAAAATCCACGACGTCAACGCCGCTAGCCTTAAGCTTCTCAGCCGCCATCAGAACAGCCATAGTAGGCGACACGTTAATCCGATTCACAGCGTCCGACAGACGCAAAGCATTCACTGGCGGTGCGATAGACATCTTTTCTAGTCTCTCCTAAAAATTATTTACCCCGCGCGATTCAGCCGCGCGAACAATCTCAACCAATCTTCCTCCGCAACCTCTTCTCCACAATCCCAGGCACAAGTCCCTTAAGCGATCCGCCAAGCCGCGCCACTTCCCGTACCAACCGCGAACTCAAATAACTATAAGCCTCACCAGGCAACATAAACACTGTCTCCACTTGCGGCTCAAGCTTCCGGTTCATCAAAGCCATCTGCAATTCATACTCATAATCCGAAACCGCACGAATCCCCCGCAAAATCACGCGCGCCTGTTTCTTCCGCGCATATTCCATCAAAAGCCCGGCAAAGCTATCCACTTCCACATTGCGATAAGGCCGCAAAACCTCCCGCAACATCTCCAAGCGTTCCTCCAAATCAAAAAGCGGCTCCTTCTCCTGATTCCGCAACACCGACACAATCAAAGTGTCAAAAATCTTAGCCGCCCTCTCAATTAAATCGAGATGGCCATTAGTAACCGGATCAAACGAGCCAGGACAAATAGCAATCACAGGTTTCATTTATTCGACTCATTCGCAATCTTAACCTAGAACCAAAGCGGAAGCCCCGCAAATCCGCGCAAGCAAGCCCAGCAAATCACCTCACGCACGCGCCAAATTGGCCCCGCACGCCAAGCGCCTCCGCCAAATTTACGATACGATGGAAGCCGCACGGGGCGAACGAAAGGATCGTCTTCCATGATTCGAAAAATCGCATTCATTCTCCCCGCCGCATTCTTATCTTTATTTCTCGCAACAACGCTTACCCGCGCGCAAACCCCGGCCAACCACACGCCCGCGGCAAAACCAAAATCATCCGCATCCACAAAATCCTTCGAACCTCTAAACCAATGGAAATCCGCCGTTCTCTCCGGCGATCGGCTAACTCTCCAGTCCCTCTATTCCCCAAGCGGCATGGCCCGCCTACCCCAAGGCGACACCAACGATCCCAACGAAGAGCCAATTTTCTGGTCCAGCCTAAAAGCCGCAGGCCTAACCGCGATCGATCCCAAAATCCTCGAACGCCAAATCCCAAAACCGGGCGAAATAGTCCTAATCACGCGAGTCTTCCTAACCGTCCAATCCAACGGCGAAAGCAAAGACTACATAATGGCCCTAACGCAATTATGGCAACAAGAAGGCAGCGACTGGAAAATCCAAGCCAGCCAACGAAGCAACCCGGCCCCAAGACCAACAATCCGCCTGACGGAACCAGCAGTCACCAACCCCGATCTCTATCCCGACGCAAGCGAAGCCCAAAAAGATCTATCCACTGCCTTGGCCGCAGCAGCAAAAGATCACAAAAACGTGATCGTAGTCTTCGGCGGAAATTGGTGCTACGACTGCCACGTCCTAGACGCCACGTTTAAATCCCCGTCAATCGCCCCGCTACTAAAAGCCAACTATCACGTAGTCCACATCAACATAGGCGAATATGATCAAAATCTAGCCCTAGCCGCCAAATACCAAACAGTCCTAACCCACGGCGTCCCAGCCCTGGCGGTCCTGGATCCAAAAGGAAACCTACTAACCAGCCAAAAAAACGGCGAATTCGAATCCGCAGTAAAAATCGGCCCCAGCGACATAACCGATTTCCTAAGACGCTGGAAGCCCACCGCAGGCAAATAAGCAACCGAGTACCCGCGTAGCGCAGGCTGCCAGCCGGCGTTTTTGACTGTCCCCGGCAATACTCGAAAATTCCACCCACCGACTGCTACGCTCCGCAATGCACAGTCTTTGACGTTGTACGGCGAATACAGAATCAATCCCCATTTACTCCGGTCGTGCCGAACCCTCTACCGTGCCGCTGACATCAAGCCGGCTCTTTTGACGTTACAGCCCGTGATCGTAAACCCCACAATGACGCCTACAAACGCGCTGTCCCAAGAATCTAAATTTCTCGCCCATTCAACTGCGATTTCCATCCACTCGACCTCCTAAAACCACCATCTAGACCAAATCGGTCGCAATTCAACCCCCCGCAAACAAAGGGCTTGCTCCGCTTTTGTGACCTTGACAATCCCACAACACAAGCCTAGAATCGAACTGCGACTGAAAGAGTCGTATATAGCCATATGCTGAAGCTCTCCAAAAAAGCCGACTACGGCCTAATCGCCCTGAAGCACTTGGCGATGCATCACGGCGAAGCCTCAGCCAGCGCAGCAGATATAGCCGAAGTTTACGGTATCTCCGCAACGCTAATGGCCAAGGTCCTGCAAAAACTAGCTCGCGGCGGCCTAGTAGCAGCGAAACACGGCTCCAGCGGCGGCTACACGCTAGCCCGCGAAGCATCGCGTATCACCGCACTAGACGCGATCCACGCGATCGAAGGCCCGCTATTCATCACCTCGTGCGTAACGCATCGAGGCGAGTGCGATCAAACGCACACTTGCATAGTCCGTGCCCCGTTACGCCGGGTAAACGACAGCATCCTGGACGTCCTAAATAAAGTAACGATTTCGCAGATGGCCGAAGAAGCCCCAACATCCGAAGTCGTAGAACTCAGGGTTTGATCGAAATTCGGGGGGAACTGAGGAGAGCAAGAATGGCAATCAAGCTTCCAATTTATCTCGATAATCACGCAACCACTCCAGCCGATCCGCGCGTAGTGGACGCGATGCTGCCCTATTTCACCGAAAAATTCGGCAACTCCGCCAGCCGCAACCACGCTTTCGGTTGGGCCGCGGAAGAAGCGGTAGAAATTGCCCGCGGCCAAATCGCGAAGCTAATCAACGCCTCGCCAAAAGAAATCATCTTCACCAGCGGCGCGACGGAATCGAATAACCTCGCGATCAAGGGTGTGGCTGAAATGTACCGCGAGAAGGGCAATCACATCATCACCCAGGTCACCGAGCACAAAGCCGTCCTCGACACCTGTAAGCGCCTCGAAAAATACGGCTACGAAGTCACCTACCTGCCGGTCCAAAAAGACGGCCGCATCAATCTCGACGATCTACGCAAAGCCATCACGCCGAAAACCATCCTGATCTCCATCATGTACGCCAACAATGAAATTGGCGTAGTCCAACCCATCGAAGAAATCGGCAAAATCGCCAAGGAAAAGGGCGTTTTCTTCCATGTGGACGGCGTGCAAGCCGCAGGAAAAATCCCAGTAGACGTCCAGCGCGACGGCATCGATCTTCTCTCCATCTCCGCGCACAAGATCTATGGCCCGAAGGGCGTCGGCGCTCTCTACGTCCGCCGCAAGAACCCGCGTGTCCAGCTTTCCGCCATCATCGACGGCGGCGGCCACGAACGCGGCATGCGTTCCGGCACTCTGAACGTCACCGGCATAATCGGGCTCGGCAAAGCCTGCGAACTCTGCCAACAAGAAATGGCCCAGGAATCCGCCAAGCTAAGCCGCCTTCGCGACCGCCTGAAGGAAGGCATAATGTCCAAGCTCGATGAGTGCTACATCAACGGCTCCATGGAGCATCGCCTACCGCACAACATCAACATCAGCTTCGCCTTCGTAGAAGGCGAATCCCTGCTAATGGGCATCAACGACATAGCCGTCTCCAGCGGCTCAGCCTGCACCTCGGCCACGCTGGAACCAAGCTACGTCCTAAAAGCCCTGGGCGTGGGCGAAGATCTAGCCCACACGTCGATCCGTTTCGGCATAGGCCGCTTCAACACTGAAGAAGAAGTAGATTACGTGGTAGGCCGGGTAGTAGAGACGGTAAATCGCCTGCGCGAACTTTCACCGCTATACGAAATGGCGAAAGAAGGCGTGGACATCAGCAAAATGAAGTGGACCGCAGCCGGCGAGTAATTCGCCGGAACGAATTCATAGGGCCGTTCATCTAAAGTTTTGAGCAGCATAAGGAGCAAGACACATGGCGTACTCAGATAAAGTAATCGAGCACTACAACAACCCGCGCAACGTGGGCTCTCTCGACAAGAAAGATCCCAACGTGGGCACAGGCCTGGTCGGCGCGCCAGAGTGCGGCGACGTAATGAAGCTGCAAATGAAGGTGAACCCAGCCACTCGAGTAATCGAGGAAGCCAAGTTCAAAACCTTCGGCTGCGGCTCAGCAATCGCCAGCTCCTCGCTAGCCACCGAATGGGTCAAGGGCAAAACAGTTGAAGAAGCCCTGGCCATCAAGAACACGGACATAGTCCGCGAGCTGGCGCTGCCGCCGGTAAAGATTCACTGCTCGGTCCTAGCCGAAGACGCGATCAAAGCCGCCCTCTCCGACTGGAAGACTAAGCAAGGCGAGTCAGTAAACGAAGCCGAGACCAAGTCCGCCGCTCACTAGTAGGGGTTGGGGTTCACCACCGGCCCGGTGTGGCCCTGGGTTTTCGCCGTCGATGTTGACGTTTAATTCGTAGGGGCGCCGCTCGCTGCGCCCGGTTTCGGTTTTTGCCGTTGCCGTTCGTAGGGGCGCCCGCTTGCTGCGCCCGTAAACGTGCATTTCTAAAATTCCGAAAGGTGTGCGGTTCTAAATGATCCACGTAACCGAAAAAGCGGCAGTCAAAATTCGCGAACTTCTCGCGAAAGAAGGAGTACCCGCCGAAAACGGCGGCCTAAGGGTAGGTGTGCAAGGGGGCGGCTGCTCCGGCCTAAGCTACGCCATGCGCCTGGAAACCGAAGCCCGCAGCCGCGACAAAGTCATCGAAGAAAACGGCGCCCGCATCTTCGTAGATCCAAAAAGCTTTCTCTACCTCGATAACACCACCCTCGATTATCACGAAGACCTGATGCGCCGGGGTTTCGTGTTTCAGAATCCGCAGGCCACGCGGAGCTGCGGCTGCGGCAGCTCGTTCACGGCATAAGCCGCGCCAATCTCCATCCCCGCGGGTCGCAGTGCAAAAGAAACGAATAGGAATGAAATGAGCGTGACGCAAACAAGCACGAATGCGGCACCCGGCACGAAGTGCTGGAGCTGCGGCGCAATTGCCAGCGGCCACTTCTGCGTGGCGTGCGGCAAAATTCAACCGCTGCCGCGAGGCACGAGTTACTTCGCGTTCTTCGCGTTGCCAGAAAAGCTGCAAATCGATCCCGAAGCCCTGGAGCAGCAATTCCACAAACTAAGTTGGAAGCTGCACCCGGATAATTTCATGCGCGCCGACGAATTCGAAAGAAATCTGTCGCTAGAGCGCTCCTCAGAGCTAAACGACGCCTACCGCGCCCTGCGCGACCCGCTAACAAGAGTCGAATATCTGCTAGCCCACAAAGGCATGCGCAAAGAAGGCGCAGCAAAGCAGCAAGCCCCACCCGAGCTGCTAGAAGAAGTCTTCGAGCTAAACGAATCGCTAGATGAGCTGCGCCAAGCCCGCTCCGCAGGCGAAGACCTGGCCGCTCTGCGAGGCCGCCTAGAATCAGCCGAACAGGATTTTCAAGAAAAGCTAGCAGAAGTAGATGCGGAGTTGGATCAAGTTCGCACCGAATGGGACGCAGCAATCGAAGCCAACGCCACCGAAGCCGATCGCGGCAAAGTAATGGCGCGAATGAACGAAATTCTGAATCGCAGATCGTACATTCGCAACCTGGCAGCAAGCGTAGCCAAAGAACTGGCAGACGCCTAAAAAGAGAAATGGGAAAAATCGTCGGAATTGATCTTGGGACGACGTACAGTCTGGTCGCCTACATGGACGCGGCGACAAACGAGCCGAAGTGTATCGTAGGCCCGTACGGCTCCGCACTCTGCCCATCAGTAGTAAGCGTCGATGCCGATGGAACAATCGTCACCGGCGAAGCCGCTCGTCGCCGGTTGCTAACGCAATCCGAGCGCACAATTTATTCAGTGAAGCGCCTGATGGGCCGGTCAGTAGAAGATATCCAGAGCGAACTGAAAATATTCCCGTTCCGCATCGATCCAACCAGCAGCAACGTTATCCGAGTGCAGCTCGGCGACAAAGTTTTCACCCCGCCCGAAATTTCAGCCTTCATCCTCCGCGAACTGAAATCCTGGGCCGAAGATTTCTTCCACGACACGGTAGATCGCGCCGTAATCACCGTCCCCGCATATTTCAATGACGCTCAGCGCCAAGCCACAAAAGATGCCGGCCGAATCGCCGGGCTAGAAGTTCTCCGCCTCGTAAACGAGCCGACGGCCGCGGCATTGGCCTACGGGCTACACAAGCAGAAGCGCGGCAAAGTAGCCGTTTACGATTTCGGCGGCGGCACCTTCGACATCTCAATCCTGAAACTGATTTCGACCGACGATGGCGACATCTATCAAGTCCTCTCAACGAACGGCGACACCCATCTCGGCGGCGACGACATCGACAACGCGCTCCCGCGCTCGAGCCCGCGACAGAAATGCAAAAGCAATACTCGGTCGATCGAAGCGCGCAGCCCTGAGACTGCAGCGAACTCCGCAAAGCCCTGATCCGCGCCAAGCACGATCTCTCAAGCGCATAAAGATCATCGATCGCACGTATCGAATTTGCCGGCTGACTCGTGTTACTCGATCGCGAAATTATCCGCTACGCGAATTCGAACGAACTGGATCAAGCCAATCGTGGCGCGCACAATGGAGCCGGTCACGAAAAGCTCTAGCCGATGCCAAGCTCGCCGCGAAAGACATGGACGAGGTCGTCCTCGTCGGCGGCTCAACGCGCATCCCGCTCGTTCGCAAAACCGTCGGCGACTATTTCGGACGCGCCCCACACTGCGAACTGAATCCCGATGAAGTCGTAGCTCTCGGCGCCGCAGTACAAGCCGACATTCTCGATTCCGGCGTCAAGACCATGCTCCTGCTCGACGTCACGCCACTTTCACTCGGCATCGAGACCATGGGCGGCGTAGTGGCGAAAATCATTCCGCGCAACTCGACGATTCCCGCAAGCGCACAGGAAATGTTCACCACCGGCGTGGAAAATCAAACCGCCATCGATCTCCACGTTCTGCAAGGCGAAAGGGAACTGGCGAAAGACTGCCGCTCACTCGCCCGCTTCCAACTCAAAGTTCCGCCAGGCCCAGCAGGCCTAGCCCGCGTCGAAGTGAAATTCCTCATCGACGCCAACGGCATCCTGCAAGTAGCCGCACGCGATCTGCGCACCGGCCAGGAACATTCCATCGAAGTGCAACCAAGTTACGGCCTCAACGACACCGAAGTCGAACGCATGCTCGAAGAATCCATCGAGTTCGCCGAACAGGATTTCAGCGAGCGCCAGCTAATCGAAGCCCGCAACGAAGCCGACACAATCCTGAAAGCCACCGAGCGAACGCTACAGCGCGAAGACCTCTCGCAATTATCGCGCGAAGAGCGCGGCAACATCGACGAAAGCGTAGCCAAGCTGCGCGCAGCAGTGGCGGGCACCGACTACAAAGAAGTCCGCGCCCAGCATCGACAAGCTCAACGAAGCCACCACGCATCTCGCAGAACTAGTAATGAACGGCGCGCTGCAAACCGCGCTGCAAGGCAAGCGTCTCGACGAAGTCTAAGAGGAGTGAAAATCAATGGGCGGCATCAACCCGTACATCGAAGAAACTAAATACACGCCCGCGACGAAGAAGTTCAAAGTAACTTTCGTCAAGGAAGGCAAGACCGTCGAAGTCGATCCGGATAAAATTCCCTACGGCCACGACGGCATCCCCGGCAGCATCCTCGACATCTCCCAGGGCTATCACATGGGCCTCGATCACGCCTGCGGCGGCGTCTGCGCCTGCTCCACCTGCCACGTAATCGTCCACGAAGGCCTCGAAATCCTGCAACGAAGCCACCGATGCCGAACTCGATCAACTCGACGAAGCCCCCGGCGTCACTCCGAAATCGCGTCTCGGCTGCCAATGCATCCCCGACGGCACAAAAGATATCGTTGTAGAAATCCCCGAGTGGAATAAGAATTACGCGAAGGAAGCAGAGCACTAAGAACGGCCAAGCCCGGCCCCATAACTCCAAAGGGAGCAATACATGCCACCAACATTCGGATGGGACGACGCCGAAGAAATCGGCATCCAGCTTTCCGAAGCGCATCCCAAAACCGATCCACTAACAGTCCGCTTCACCGACCTGCACAAAATGGTAACGGAGCTAAAAGGTTTCGAAGGCGACTCCAAGGGGTCCAGCGAAGGCAAGCTAGAAGCAATCCAAATGGCCTGGCACGAAGAATACCAAGACAGAACGCATTAAATTCTTCGGTAGGGGAGGGTGCTTTAGACCCTCCCACATTTCGGCCCAGTTTTTTCGCGGCGTAGCTACCGTTCAAAAGGAAACCCAAATGGAAAACGATCCGCGATACCCAATTGGAAAATTCACCCCGCCGGCAAATCTCACCCAAAGCGATCGCGCCGCGCTGGTAGAAGCAATCGCCGCCACCCCAGCAAATCTTCGTGCCGCAGTAGCAAATCTATCCGAAGATCAATTAGAAACCCCCTATCGCGAAGGCGGCTGGACCATCCGCCAACTAGCCCACCACGTCCCCGACAGCCACATGAATGCCTACATCCGCTTCAAGCTAGCCCTAACCGAAGAAGAGCCAACAATAAAGCCCTACGAAGAAGCCCGCTGGGCCGAACTAGCCGACACCGCCCAAACCCCGGTAGAAACATCGCTGACATTGCTCGATGCATTGCACACGCGTTGGGTAGCGCTACTAAATTCGCTAAAGCCCAGCGACTGGTCCCGCAAATTCCGCCATCCAGAAATGGGCCCAATGACGCTAGACAGAACGCTGGCCCTCTACGCCTGGCACGGCAAACATCACGTAGCTCACATCACCGCGTTGCGCAAAAATAAAAGCTGGTAAGACGAGCGCCCACGTAGCGCCGGCTGCCAGCCGGCGTTTTTGACTTTGTTCGAGTCTGTCGAGCTGTGCGCTTGCTCATTGCGCCGTCACCTCCACGCGGCTCCGCAAATTCCGTTCCGCGCTTGTGAATTCCGCGTTCATCCTCGATAATATTTCCAGCCGTCGCGGGCATCCGCAAATCCCGCCCGCTCCCACCGTGGCGCCATGGTGCAACGGTTAGCACATCGCCCTTTCAAGGCGGTAATACGGGTTCGATTCCCGTTGGCGCTACCAAATTTTACGACGTGATATTTTTCTGCATTGAATGCCGCGGAAGGAAATTCCTACTTCGTTTCGGATCGCAATCTATCGGCGCGCGCCAGGTCTTCCTCGGCAAGCGGCTGCGTGCAGGTAAGTTGCGCGTAAATCGTTCCGCGCCGTTCATAGAGTTCCGCCCGGTCCGGGAAGCGTTCGATGAGCGCGCTGTAAGCGTCGATCGCGTCGTACCACAGCCGCGCGTCGGTGAATGCCCGCGCCCGCGCCACTCTGGCCTCGTAATTGTTCCCGGAAATCTCGGCCAGCTTCTTGTCGATTTCCATCCGTTCCGCGCCGGTCACCACCAAAATTCCTGAAGGATAAGATGATGCGGAACTCAGCAGACTCGTAGGAGTCGACACCGTCCAAAAGTAAGTCTTCCCATCCTGCAAAGCTGGCGCGTTCGCGGGATAACGAAATCGCGTACCGCTAGCCTCGGCTCGAAAAATCTCCACGTTCGCGTCGTCCGTAATCACAAACGAAAATTTCGCAGCCGTATCTTCATAGCTCCATGCAAAGGTAGGATGCGCGCCGTAAAGTTTGCCCAGATGCGGTGCGAGCGGCACAACCGGGTTCGCGCCACGCGTCGCGCCCACCACCATCGGCTGGCCCGCAAGCCTCTTGGTGTCGGTAAGGTCGAACCCGGCAAGATTAGTGACCACGCGCGTGTGATTATTTTTCGCCGCTGCGCCCGAGTCGCCAGATGCCGCCGGCTTCGACGCTGGCGCGGAAGCCGCTGGCGGCTGTTGCGCGCCCAAAACGAATGGGAGCAACAAGAACAATGCCGCCAAGGTCAGGACTCCGCTGAGCCGCTCAAACCCGCGCATTTGTTGACGAAAGCACATTTCGAGACGTCTTCCCCGTTTCCTCACCAGAGCAATTCTCAACTGACTTTCATCACCACCACGACTTTATCATCCTCATGATGTCCGCCGCGTTCGAACTCCGCCACGCTGCGATACACGCCCTCAATAATTTTGCTCAGCGCTGCGCCCCAGGCTCGCGCGCACGACGTCAACCACGCGCTCCACGGAGTATTCCTCGTTGGCCGCATCCATGGCCTCAGTAATTCCGTCGGTCATCGTCACCAGCACGTCGCCGCTCTTCAAAATGATCGAAGCCTGCTCGTACTCGCTCCCCGCAAACACTCCCAGCAAGAACCCGCCCGCGACCAAACTCGTCACTTCGCTCTCGCCGCGCCGGAAAAGCAGCGGACGCACATGCCCCGCATTCACGTAAACCATTTCCCGCGTGGATACATCGAGGATGCTCAGAAACAATGTGACCAGCCGCTCGCCGCGCGTGGCCTCCAGCAACGCATCATTCAGCGCCGCCACAATCGCCGCCGGCGAATCCGCATGCGGCCCATGCATCAAATTGCGCAACGTACCCTGCAAGTTGGACATCACCATCGCCGACGACACTCCGTGCCCCTGCACATCGGCAACCACGAAACAGCAACTTCGAATCGGACCCAGCTGCAAGAAGTCGTAGTAATCGCCCGCCGATCGCCAGGCAAGCCTGGTAGCGCGCAGCAATATCCAGCCCGTCGTATTTCGGCAAAGTAGCCGGCAGCAAGCTCTCCTGAATTTCCCGCGCGCTCGAAATTTCGTCTTCGAGTTTCTTGCGCTCTTCCGCTTCGATCCGTTCCGCTTCCTCCGCCTGCGATTTCAGCACACCCTCGCGCCAGAAGCGGTAACCCAATCCCGCCGTCAGTGCCAGCGCCATTCCCGCCTCGATCGAAACAAATTGCATCCAAAGATTCCCGCGGCTGAAGAGCAAGTCCGCAGTCAGAAAAACGCCGCCAAACATCACCACCGTCGCAGGAATTCCGAATTCAAGCCGCAGCAAAATCACGATCGCAGACGCCAGCAAGACAAAAAGAAAACCAAGCGACCACTGCACCGCCGGACCCATCACGCGAATCATCCGCCCGGACAAAAGAGAATTCAGCGCCACTGCATGGATTTCCACGCCAGAAAGCTGAGCCCGGCCCGCGTCCGGCCGTCGAAAGCGAAAAACCGGCGTAGCGTAGAGATCTTTCCCCTCCGTACTGCTCTCGCCCACCAATACAATCTTGCCGCGAAACGCGCTCGCGTCGAATTCATTCGAAAGCAATCGCGACGCAGACACCACCAATTTCGACGGCTGCCGGTTCCAAGCCCCCAGCAGCGCCGTCTCGCGGCCTGTCCCATCCAGATAAATCGTCAAATCCCCCAGCCGATAGACTCCCGCGCCCCGACCGCGTAAGCGGCTGGCCCAGAAATTGGCTCGCAATTTCCACGGGGAACGACAACCCCGAGACCGACGACGTTTTTACGAACACGAACATCCGCCGGATAAATCCATCCGCATCCTCAATCAAATTGACGAAGCCCATCGGCCGGTCGTTCCCGCGAAACAAACTCAGCGGCTGATCCGCGGGGACCTGGTCGGTTCCAAACACTTCAGGCAATACCACGATCCGCGCCTCGTCCAGTGTGACGGCCAATTCGACGTCGGATTTCTCGTCACTCGTGTCGCTAACCAGCTTGTCCAGCCCAATCACCGCAGGCTGCCCTTCCGCGATGCGGCCAAGCACTCGCGCCAGCGTCTTGCGCGGAATCGGATATTTACCGATCGCCTCCACCGCTGCATTGTCAAAATCCACGATGGCAATATTTTCATTCGGAGGCGCAGCTCCGCCCGCAAAGACCAGCAAGTCGTAACCCTGCAATTCCGCCAAATCGAAAAAGCCGGCGCGCACCAATCCCGCCAGCACCAACACCACCAGCGCGCTCAAAACTGGCACCGCGAAAACTGATTTATGGACGATGCGCAGCTTCATCAGGCCCCTGCAATAATCCCGCCTGGATAATTGCCGAGTTCCGTGTCTCAAATGACGCTTGTATAGCACAGCCGTCCTGCGAGGAATCCAACCAAAATGTGAAATTGCGGCTCCTACCTGCTAGAATTTGAATTGTCGCAGACGTATTCACGAATTCACCGTCAGGCGGTCGCGCCAACCAGCGGCCTCCGCTCAGGAGTTTCACCGTGCCGAATTTGTTTAGAACCTCAAATCCCGCGCTAAACGCAAAAGCCTTCCAAGGCCAAGTGGCGGCCGGCGAAGCCATGACCCTGCAGGGCACGGTAAATAAAACCGGCATCCTGCTCATCTGCACCGTAGCCACTGCCGCATGGACCTGGGAAAGATTCGTTACTGACGGACCGCAAGCCGTATTGCCGCTGCTGATCGCCGGCGGAATCGGCGGCTTCATCATGGCGTTGGTGACTATTTTCAAGAAGGAATGGTCGCCATTCACAGCTCCGGTATATGCCTTGCTGGAAGGCCTGGTGCTCGGCGGAATTTCCGCTATGTTCAATGCCTCGGCACCGGGGGTCGCGATCCAGGCCGTCAGCCTCACCTTCGGCACGCTCTTCGTTCTTCTTGTTCTGTACGCCTCGCGAATCATTTCCGTAACGCAAAAATTCCGCATCGGGGTGATCGCGGCAACCGGCGCCATTGCACTCCTGTATCTCGGAACGTTTATCCTGGGCTTCTTCGGCGTGCACACGTTCTCGATCTTCGGCAACGGAGCCATCGGAATCGCCTTCAGCGCCTTCGTTGTAGTAATCGCGGCATTGAATCTGGTTCTCGATTTCGATTTCATCGAAACCGCGACGCACATGGGCGTGCCAAAGTATATGGAGTGGTACGCCGGCTTCGGCCTGATGGTCACGCTCATCTGGCTATATCTCGAAATCCTGCGACTGCTCGTCAAGCTGCGCGGCCGCCGCTGAGACTCCAAAGCGCAATTCTGTCGGGCTCCTACATTATTGGAACGCCTTGACGCCCGATTCTTGCCGTCTGTAGGTCCAAATCGCGCTCTTCCCCAGCCGTCTGCTTATGTAACGTTTCTACCCCGCCGATCCTAGCCAATTAATGCTCTCGACAAGCCATCCCATATAAGGCGCCTTTTTTCAATATCTTACCAGCAGCCGTCATTGGCCGCTCAGATGCACTTACTTGGCTACCAGGTCGTATTTCCGAATTCTAGCCCTGTGCCCGGGGGCGGTGTCCGAGGATGCCTTGACAGAAAACGAAGCAGCAATCTCCCGTCGGTCGAGCGGCAAGCGCGGACATCGTGGCATCTCGCTCATCGAGATGATGATCGTAGTGGCCATTGCGATGATCATCGCGGGCATGATCGTGGTCCACTTGACTCCGACGTTGCAGACCTTTCGCTCTAACTCCGCGGCCTCTCAAGTCGTCGATGTGTTCCGGCAGGCCCGCGAGTATGCCATCACCTATCGCCGTTACGTGCAAATCACCTTTCCCAACTATTCGGCCCATGGCGCCAACAACGCGATCGCCATTACCGTAAAGAATTCCTTGACTCCCACTTATGGCGGCGCGGTTCAACCCGACGTGCTGCTTACCACCGTTTATCTCTCCGGCACCGTCACTTTTCAGCTCGAAGCCGGTCAGCCGGATACTCCGGACGCCTTCGGAAATGCCACACCCGTGAACTTTGCCGGCGTGGATGGCGGACCAACCACCGGCATGTATTTCCAGGCGGACGGCACATTCGTCAACTTATCTGGAGTTTACGTAAACGGTAGCGTGTTCCTGGGACAGAACGGCACGGGTTCGACGGCGCGTGCCGTCACCATTATGGGAACCACCGGCCGGATCCGCGCCTACAACATCAACGGCGCCGGCACGGGCTGGTTCGAGACCCGCTAATGAAAACGCGCATAGAGGAGCAACGGATGCGGCCAACAATCGAGCGCGCAAGACAGCAAGGCTTCACACTTCTCGAGACCATGGTCGCGCTCTGCGTGCTGGGCATCGGCCTGATCGCTCTCGCCGCCATGCTTGCCGGCAGCATGGCTTACATGAACTCGTCGCAGGCCGATTTCATTGCCCAGCAGAAAGCTTCCGAAGCAATCGAAAGCATTTTCACCGCGCGCGATACACAGGCAGTGACGTACGCGCAAATTCAAAATGTCAGCGCCGGCGGCATTTTTTTGGACGGGCCGGAAAACCTCATGGATCCCGGCCTCGATGGCATCGTCGATACTGCTGACGACAACCCGGCGTTGCCGGACACCATTATCAAGCCGGGCCCCGACGGCATTCTCGGTACCGCCGACGACATTCAGATCCAGCTTTCCGTCTATTACAAAATGCAGCGCACCATCGTCATCTCGAATATCGCCGGCGAGAATGGCGTCCGCATGATCGTCGTCACCGTGACCTACACGACGGGGTCGTTCACCCGCACTTACACGCTGACCAGCTACATCTCGCAATACTCCTAGAAGCAGATCCGGGAGCGCGAATCGAGGAGCCGTGACCAAGATGCCAAGGCAATGGAAAACGATGAAGCGTCAAGCCGGATTCTCGCTGCTCGAACTGATGGTTTCCGTCTCGATCCTGGTGACGGTTGTCGGGGTGGCGCTCGCTATGCTCGTTGACGCGCAGCACATGTACGAAGGCGTCACGGACATGGCCGACATGCAACAAAATCTTCGCGCCACGATGGTCAACATGCAGCGCGATTTCATCCAGGCGGCGGAAGGACTCCCTGCGACAGGTCTTTCCTATCCGCAAGGCGGCACCGCCAAGACCATCAACCGGCCCTCGCCAACGGGCAAGGCCTATACCTTTCCGGGTCCCGCGGTTTCTTCGACGATCTCCGACATCGTCCCAGGCGTTGATGGAACCACCACTCCGGGGCTGACGGTCAACGGAACTCCTACCGATTTCGTCACCGTGATGTACGTGGATAACTCCCTCGTAGACGTCAAAGGGCACCAGATGAGCCAGTTTCCAGTTTATCAGGTGGCCACCGCCGCAAACCCGCAGGCCTGCAATGGCATCATCGCGACCGACGGAAGCACCACCACGTTTGACGCCAACTGCATCACCATCACCGGCAACAATGCCGTCGCGCCGGGCGACCTGATTATGTTTTTCAATGGGCAAAATTATGCCATCCAGACAGTCACAGCAGTCGCAGGACAGGTGGTGACGTTCGGGTCCGGCGACGCCTTCAATCTCAACGCGATGCTGACCAAGGCCACGGCTGGAACCCTCAAGCAATTGCAAAATGGCGTTGCCAGCCCCGGCGGGCCTTATCCGCCTACCACCGCCGCGCGCGTCAAGATGGTCACCTATTACATCGACAACGTCACCAATCCGAATCTTCCGCAATTGGTCCGCCAGGTAAACTTCAATACCGCGACGCCAGTGGCCGACGGTATCGAAGACCTGCAGATCAGTTACGGCATCACGCAGCCAAACAATGTCGCGCTCTATGGCGCCGCCGGCCCCGGCAACGCCAAGCAGCCTCTGGGTCTCGACACGCCCGCTCAGATTCGCGAAGTCAACCTATTCGCCGGCGCGCGCTCCAATAACGCCTATAGCGTCACCGGGCAATTCTTCCGCGACAACATGGTTACCAAGGTCAGCGTGCGCAGCCTCTCTTTCGTGAATCGCTACAACTAGCTTTTATTTCCGCGGAATTTCCGCGGTTGTCCTGCAAGGAGGACGTTCGTGAATACTACTCGGGAAAAGGGAATGGCGCTGGTCACGTCACTTCTGGTGCTGTTGCTGGTGTCATCCATTATCATCGGCCTCTCGTGGATGGTGATGACCAACCAGCGGCTCGGCGGCAACAACGCCAGCCGCCAGGCGGCCTTCTATGCCGCTGAAGCCGGCATGGAGAAAATGACCGCCGATCTGGGTACGCAATACGGCGCCACCAACGCTCTCAGCACCTCCGACATCACCACCGTGATGAGCAAAGCGCCCGTGATTCCCGGCGTGTCTTACAATGCCACGCCTCGGAGCTACTACATCTCCTACACGCCGGATCCGAATAATGGCGGCAACCCGCTGGCAGAAAATCATACGATTCTTTCCGGCGCTTACGCCGGTTTGCAGGGTTTGCTGACGCCGTTCACTCTCACCGTCCAGGCCGATCTCGTGAACGGCTCCGAAGCCAAACTCGTTCGCACCGTGCAGACCGTCGGCATCCCCGTTTTCCAGTTCGGAATTTTTTCGCAGGTGGATTTGAGCTATTTCCCCGGCCCGGTTTTCAATTTCGGCGGCCGCGTCCATACCAACGGTAATCTCTGGCTGGCATCGGGCAACACCCTGACGCTCGCCGATAAAGTTACTTCGGCAGGACAAATCGTCGTCAACAACCTGTCCAATGGTTATCCCACGCTGTGGCTCACCGGATCACAAACGCCGCAAACCGACACTTGCTCGACCAGTTGGACCAGCTCGCTGCCTTCGAATCCCAGCAGCAATCCCTACCCCGGCGCGATCATGGTCGCGGTGGTTCCCGAGGCCAGTTGCCTGCAACTGACGCAGGGCACGGTGACTGGCAGCGTCTCCATCGCTACCGTCGCCAGCGCTCCTGTCAACAAAAACTGGTACACGCTCTCGACGGGCACGGCTTCCGGCGATTATGCCGGCAACATTCTCGGCGGCACATCAGCGGTTCAGCCGCTCTCTCTTTCCATCGCCACTCCCGCGGTCGGCGGCACCCCCATCGCACTGATCACGCGCCCGGTGGCCGGCGAAAACACCCAGCTCACAGCAGAACGCTATTACACTCTTTCGAGCCTCAACATTCTGCTCGATGACACTTCCGCTCTGCTCACGAGCACTCCCAACGCCTGCGGCACGCCTGTCGAACTTTCAACGCTCGCTGTGGACTCGCGTGGCGGCCCATATAGCACCGGTTTCCCTTCGTGGTATACAGGCGGACCCGAGGGCAAGCTTCCGTTGCCGACTTCCGGCGCAACATCGACAACCACCTATACCTACACCGACGGCTACTGGATCAAGCAATATAACCCGATCATAATGGGCTGGATTTTGATTAACATGCACAACTCGGCAGGCGCTTGCGTGGACGTCACCCAGGAAATCCTCAACCTGGGCTTCATCGGCCGGAACCTGAACCCGCTTTCGAGCACGGCCACCAGCACCATTCTCACGAATCAAGTCAACACCCTGTCGGGCATGGCGGCCTCCAGTGGGCCCACTCCGCTGGGCGCCTCCACTTGCACCGATCCCAGCGCCAACGCAGTAATCCGGCTCGCTCGTCTCCGCGACAATCCCGCCAACGTTTATAGCGGCTCAACTAAAGGCGGCTGCGGCACCGCGATTAAATACGGCTCCAGCGGCTACACCGCTTCGGATTACTGGCCTAACGTGCTCTACGATACGCGCGAAGGCGTGATCCGCGACCAGGCTCCCCCGAATCCGAATGCGAGTGCTACGATTCCGTTTCCAAACGGCGCTATCACGGCCGCTGGCGTTATGAACTACATCGAGTTGGACGTGAATAATCTGTCACGCTGGATCCTGGGTTCCATCGGCACGAGCGGCAAGAGCGCCGAAAACGTCACCGGCTACGCTGTTTACTTCTCGGATCGTCGGGGTGAAACAACGGACCCGACCGCAGGATATAAGACAGGTGCCTACGGCTTCAACGATAACGTCAATGCCAATGATGCCGCCAACGGCTGTCCCAACGGCACGCTCGACACCGGCGAGGATTACGCCCAGACCGGTGCGCTCGTGAAGTATGCCAACAAGCCGATTCCCCTAAACAACGACTCAGGCACCTATATCGGCGTCGACGGCACGGTCTTCCCGACGGGCTCGTTCAATGTTGGCACAGCAAGCAAGCCCGTACTCCAAACCTCGAATGTTTTCGTTCCCAATACCGCGGATGCCACCTGCACCGGGTTGAGCACCAACTGGCCCGGTGCGGAATACTTTCAAAGTGTGGACGCGCGCGAGAATCCTCCGCTCTTCTTCCGCCATGCCTTGAAGATCGTCAACGGCAGCACCATCTCGCTCGGCACCTGCGACAGCGTGCCCTGCGGCCTCACCATTGCTTCCGAAAACCCCGTCTATCTTCAGGGTAATTACAATTGCATGCCCTCCAGCTGCGGCACGGGGACGTACGTGACGACCGGCAACGCCCCCGCATCCGTTGTAGCTGATTCCGTCACCTTCCTTTCCGTCAATTGGAATGATGTGAACTCTTTCGCTTATCCCTATACTCCAGGTGGCCGTCCTGGCAACACCACCACGTACCGCGCGGCCATCGCCGCCGGCAAGGGCGTCGAGTTCGTTCAGGTATCCGGCACCGCGCAGGACTACGGCACCGACGGTGGTGTGCACAACTTCCTGCGTTACTTGGAATCCTGGGGCGGCACCCTCTATTACAAGGGCTCCCTCGTCAGCTTCTACTATAGCGAGCAGGGCATCGGCGTCTTCAAGTGCTGCACCACGGTCTACGGCCCGCCCACCCGCGGCTATGAGTTCGACTCGGAGTTTCTGACTCCGGCGCTGCTGCCGCCGCGAACTCCCATGCTGCGCGACGTCAACAACATCGGCTTCACGCAGGACGTGAGCCCGTTGCAATAATCGGCTGCTCCATTCGCTACCCGATCACCGCGGCTCCCGCTCACCCCGGGAGCCGCTTTTATTTATTGCGGCATGATACGCGTCGTGAAATTCGAATTCACCGCGGGCGGCGTGCACGGATTCGGTTGCGACGCGCCGCACAAACCATTCGCAGTTTCGTAGAAGCTCTGCCCGGTGGCCAGGCCATCGAGCGGTTCGGCATACACGATGTAATTCCTCCCCAGCGGCAACCGGTCGATGCGGTACGATCCGTCGAACGCCACCACCGGATTCGAATTGTTGCAGCTCCATCCGCCGAGTGCGGCCGCATAAGTCGCGCCGGTTTCCGCATCAAGCGCCACCACCTGCGTTCCGAAAATTCCCGTCACGGTCTGGCCCGCCGCCGGCGGCGCGAATATTGCCAGCGCAAACGGATTTGCCGGAATCACGTGCCCGGTAATCGAGCCCAGATAGACCGTCTCGGCCGGATTGGGATAGAGCACGCGCATTCCCGTGCGATCGTCGTCCGCAAGCTGGCTATCGGGCGCTCGCGGCCGTAGGCAGCGTGCCAATCATGGTTCCCGGCGGCGGTGCAAACGGGAACATGATCGCGCGCCGCACCGCGGAATGATCGAGCCCGAAGTAGTGTCCGAGTTCGTGCGTCAGCAGCGACGCCAGATCGTAGGAGCCCACCCCCTGCGGCGTCAGAATCACTCCGGGCGTCGCGAAATTCACTTGTCCGGTGTTGTTGAAAAGCGTGTCGGAATCGAGCAGTTGACCCGCAAACGCCGATGGACCGCTCGCCCCTAGCGAAACTCCCGGTGCATTTGCCGTAATGGTGCGCGTAAATGCCAGCACCCCAATGGTGAAATCCTCGCTCGATTGATTGAAGCAAATCGTGTTCACGCCATCCGCGCCCGATCCATCGTCCGCAGTGCAAGCGTCCACCGTGCTAGTAGTCCCAATCGTTCCGACCACTCCCGGCACGTAATTAGGATTCGCCGACGTACTGTCCACGCCCGTCCAGGCATTCAGCGCCGTCTGAATCACCGATTGAATTTCGGTCAGTTGCGCCGCCGATCCCAAAGGCGCGACCGTGAGAATTTGCTGCGCGCTAGCCAGCGACGTGCTCCACTGCAACTGCGTTGGCGAAGCGCTCGAAAGATTCCAAGAGTCGGGCGCCGGACATCCTTGCGCCAGCGGCACGGTAGTCTCCACCACATAACTTCGCGCCACCGGCCAAGCACTAATCACAGCCAGAACTGAAATTCCAATGCTCCAAGCCAAAGTTCCTCTCATTTAATTTCCTTTCGCAAGCTCGCGTACGGCCGGCGTCCTCGCCGGCTCCGGGGAATCGCACTCCAGAACGGTTATGGATGCAGCGTGAGTGACTCCGCCACCCGCCGCCGGAATTCCCCCAGCGGCAAACCGCGCACCACGCCTCCGTCCCCGCCGGGCCCACCCGAAAACGCCGCCGGCGAAAATGAAGCCGTATCCTGCGTGACCACAAGCGATGCATCCGCCCCGCCCCGCTGAATCCGAAACGTACCCTGCGCCCAACCAGCCACCGAATAATTCCCCCGCCGCAAAGGCGCGAGGAACAAAACCACATCCTCGCCCGACCGAAACCGCGGCACACCCTCTACGTGCGAAGTCATCTCCGCCGTCCGTCCTCCCAGCAAACGCACGCGCACCACCGCCGGCGCATTTCCTTTCCACACCTCGCGAACTTCAAATGAAGTGATGGTCCAGATTTCGCCTTTCACCGCGCTTACGATGCTCCCCTGGCAACGCGCGCGAACAATTAGCCGCGCCGCCGAAGAAAGTTGCTCGAGCGATACTTTCACGAACGTCGTCGGCGATGCCTGCGTCACTGCCGCCAGCACCACCGAAAGCACTAGCGCCAAGCGCCACATGAATTCGAGCCGCCGCAAACCAATCCGCGCCGCGCCGGCTCGCCATCGAACTAAAAGCCACTCGCGCCCACTGCTACATCTCGATGACTGCATCACTGCACCTCCACAAGCGCCGTCGCCACGGCCTGGTCGTTATTCGGCGTAGTAATAAAGAGCGAGCGCACCCCGGGCAGCGTCGCGCTCGAAATGGTGAGATCCAGCTCGATGGTGTTCGGAAAAAGCCCGTCCAGCTCCGACGGCGCAATCGAAATGTCCGGCGGAGCCGGTCCGCTGAACTGATAGAAGTAACCGGACTCGAGCGTGTTTCCGTGAATGCAGATGCTCACCGCGGCTGTCCCGCTCGACGGCCGAACCAAAGTGATCGGCGAAGAATCGAAATTGCAAGTCGGCCCAGCGGTGATCGGCCCGGCGAAATCCACATTGATTTGCAACGGTCCGGAGCCTGCCGTAGTCGGTTCAAACACTACGATATCGTTGCCGTCAATCTCCGGCTGCGAGCTGGTTGGCGAGATCACCGTCTCCGTGAGCGTAAACGGCACGATCACGAAAAAGACGGGATTCGATAGCGTCACGGGGTTGCCCGGATTCTGAACTTGAATCGTCAGCGCTCCAGGATTGCCGGTGTCCGATGCCGGAAGCGTAGCGGTACAATTCCCCAGCGAGTTGCAGATGGTGGTCAGCGCGTTACCGTTCACCAGAATCGCGGAGGCGCCGGCTCCTCGCCCAGCTACAAAGCCCGCCCCATTCACCGCCAGTGTGAAATCCGCAGCCACTCCAGCCATCACGCTCGACGGCAAAATCTGCTCGATCGCCGGTCCGCTGGTGATCGCAACGGTTGCGGTACCCGATTGCGACGAATCCGCTAAGCTCGTCGCCACAACCGAGATTGCGTTCGGAGACGGCGCGGCCTCGGGCGCGGTGTAAACTCCATTCGCATCAATCGTACCGCAAGCCGTTCCGCTGCATCCTGTTCCCGTCACCCCGCCGGCCACTGACCAAATCACATCCGTGTTGCTGTTGCCCGTCACCGTTGACGTAAATTGAAACTGGCTCGGCGCCGACGATGCAGACGGCGGAAGAAATGCCGTACTCGGCGACACTGTAACGCTGGATGATGCGCCGCCGCTTCCGACGATTTTGATACTCGCGTTGGCGCTCCTAGACGGATCAGCGTGAGCGGTCGCCGTCAACGCCACCGGATTCGCCGACGGCACCGCCGCAGGCGCCAAGTAATCAACCGTCACCGTTCCCGCGCCCGCAGGCGGCACGCACGGATTCGAATTCGTCACGCAGATCTGCCCGAGCAAATTGCTCCCGTTCACCAAACCGTTCACCGTCCAGACCACAGACGTATCCGTGGAATTGCTCACGAGAGCCGTGAAGCTGGCGCGCTGCAGAACCGCAATCGTCCCACTTCCCGGCGTGACGCTGATCGTTACGGTGCTCGCAATGGTCACCGTCGCGCCAGCCGATATTCCCCCCGCGACCGCGTTGATCGTTACTACATTCGGCGAGGGAAGATCCGCCGGCGCAGTGTAGGTTGTGCTGGAAGCTCCTGTGTTCGTCACCGTTCCAAGCGCCGCGCTGCCGCCCACCACTCCATTCACGTCCCAAACCACCGCCGTTCCCGGAGCCACGCAAAGCGAAGCTGCAAAATTCTGGGTTTGCCCGAGCGTCACGCTCGCTGAAACGGGCGCGATCCCATTCGCGCTCGTACATCCGATCCCCACGCTCGCCGAAGCCGATTTCGAAGGATCGGCCACGCTCGTAGCCGTGACGCTCACCGTCGGTGACGGTGGCAACGTCGCCGGCGCCGTGTACATGGCTGAATCGGCGCCACTCGACACGATAGTTCCATTCGCCGCGTCCCCGCCGCTCACGTTATTCACGCTCCAAGTAACAGTCGTCACTGGCTTCCCGGAACTGGTCACCGTGGCCGAAAAAATCTGGCCCGCCCCCAGCGAAACGCCGGCCGCGGCAGGCGAGATGCCCACCACGATATCGCTCGAAATCGTGACGCTCGCCGAATCGCTGGCCGTCGCATCAGCCGCGCTCGTAGCCGTCACGGTAATATTCGCGCCAGACGGCATCGTTGCCGGCGCCGTGTATTGCCCGGTCGCGGAAATCGTTCCACTTTGCGCATTCCCGCCAGCAACTCCATTCACGCTCCAGCTCACCGCCGTATTCGTCGTCCCCGTAACACTCGCCTGAAAATTCACAGTCGCACCAAGCACCGCCGACGCGCTCGCCGGCGTAACTTTCACGACTACATTCTGTTGGCCGCCTCCAGTCCCGCCACCACCTCCGCCGCCACTCCCGCTGCTCACCGTTCCGCCGCATCCGCACGCAGCTGCGACAACCGCAAGCACCGCAGCGATACGGGATAAATAGCAGATCGCGTCTCGAGCGCCAGCCGCTCCGCCAATCCGCCAGCGGCAGCGCCCATCGCTACTTCGTTCCGAGAAATAGCTGCGAATCATCAAATCGCAAATACCGCAAGCGGTGTGCCACTCTGGTGCGCAACGATCTCGGGAGTAATTGATGCGCGTAAATTTCTGCTCGACGGTCTAACTAGCGGCAGTTCAGCAGCTTGCAAGATTCAAATTGAGCGAGGGTAATCCGAGGCAGGAGTCAATAACTCGAAGATCTTACAAATCGCAGCGTAATTCCAAAGTGACCGTTCCACCTTGGCACCGCCCCATCCTCATTCGGGATGCCAAGAGCGAGCATCGTCGGCGACGCGGAGACAAGCCTCGCGGCGGTCATCCCGAATCGCCTTTAGGAGTGAGGGAACTGGATTGGCATTTGCCGTTTCTTCCATCTGAAATTTCAAATCTGAAATTTGGAATTTCCGACGTCTTCTTCTTTGTACATGGACTTACCTATTTCGTAGCCCACAATTCAGAATTCCGCGTGCGCATCCCACGTGCGCTCATCCTCAGCAAGCTTCTCAAACGCAATGCACCGCGTGAACGGCGTGAATCCTAATTTTTCATCCGGCTGATAGAACTTGGACTTCACCGCCCGTCGGATCAGCGCGCTGCGCGGAGCCACTTTCTTCAGCAACCGCGCCAAAAGCGATTCCCGCAGCGGCACGGCACATTCGCACACGCTGCGCACCCGATACGCCCGGTTCGTCGCGATATACCGGCAAACGGCATGCACGCTGTGGAAGAAACAATCATCTACCGCCACCACTCCGCCCACATTCAACATCTCGTCCACGTAAAAGAAATCCACGAGCGCGTGATCGAATGTATGCCAGCCATCAATATACGCAAAATCGACTCGCAATCCCTCGGTCGCCAGTTCCGGCAACGCGACGTGCGAAGGCTTTTCGCGCAGCTCGACCAGATCGCCGAAGCCGGCCCGCTTCACGTTCTCCAGCCCGATGTTCTGCCATTGCGTGGATTGATTCGGATCGATCACCACGTGTCCTTCGCCGCCCACTTCCTGCAGTCCCTC
This sequence comes from uncultured Acidobacteriota bacterium, assembly GCA_963831955.1. Lineage (GTDB taxonomy): Bacteria > Acidobacteriota > Terriglobia > Acidiferrales > UBA7541 > Palsa-147. The sequence continues at coordinate 2,027,482 of CAWHSG010000001.1, forward strand.
GCAAATCGAAAGCGTGGAGAGCCCGAACGCCAGCCCCACCTCCAGCGTCATCTTCGCACGCGTCTCGATCACCAACTTCTTGAGAAACTCGCAGACTTCCCGCGGCGTTTCCGCCCCCACGCGAATACTCTCGCGGCCATCCACGGAGGTAACCAGCCCAGTCTTGAAAATTTCATCCGCCAGCGGAACCAATCCACGCCCCAGTCGTTCGCAAGTAGAGGGAAGGCCTGTCTCATTCTACTTCATTTGCAAAGCAGCTTCGCCGCTGCGGTGGTTGACAGGCTCGCCCACGCGCCGAATAATGCCACCCATGGCCAAGTCCGAAATCGTCCGCCGCGTCAAAAGCTACTCCTCCGAAAGCGGCTTCGTCTATCAGTATCAATTCCACGATGCTATCCCCGCCGAGCGCAACGGCGAACCCGGCAACGAATACATCTACTACGTCTCCGCCGACCGCAAGACCATGTTCCCGCTGAAAATCTTCGTAGGCCGCAACACTCGCGAAGATTGCGCCCGCCGCCTGGGCCGCACCTTCACCGGCACCGAAGAATACGCCCTGGCCAAAATGCGCCTATTTCAGGCTTTCGATGAAGAAGAGGACCTTGTAGCGAAGAAGCCGGAGTTGGTAGTGGACGGGTCGAACATCGAAGCGCTGCTCGCCCGTCTCGATCTGTAGCGATAATCTCAACCCTCGGCATATCCGGTTCTGCAGCCGCCGTCACCACCCGGTCGAGAAAAGGCGTTGCGCGGCGCGGAGTCCGCAATGCTGGTATTTATCGTAGGCTTCGGCGGCGCGGTCGCGGATTTTTCCCCCGCCTTCATGTTTCATCCAGCCGTCAAGCGCAGCCCTTAGTGTGTACGCTTCCGGGGCCATCAGTCCGGTAGTCCAAAGTAGCGGATCAGCCCCGGTGCGCTGCAAATACGGAGCAAAATATTGTTTGCTCGCGCAAGCCAGGATGATGGCGAGCCGGGGCTTTGCGCCCCGCGATCCTGAAATGGGCTCGATCTGGAAATCCATGAACGCATCGTGCCCCACGTAGGCGACCAGATCGGCCCCACCGCTGATTGGAAGTTCGACTTCGTGACCGTAGTTTCCGATCAGCCATTGCTGCGGGTTGCGGCCCGACGCGGCGCCGAGGAAATCGCTGACGGCCTCTCGAATCTGGCTACCGCGGTAAGCGTCGGCGAGCAGGTAGACTGCATCATCGCGATGCCGGAACACGCAGCGTTCAAGAATTGACGGTTTCGGTCCTGCCGCGCAGGAAAGCATCTCCCAATCGCCGCTCGCGCGAAAGTACGACTTCACTCCGAATGCGGCGCCCCAATAAAGATTGCTCGCGGGAACGTCGCCATCGCCGAGCTTTGCCGGGACAGGAACAATTCCCTGATGTTGATTGTCCGCGAGCGCGACAAAAACATGCACCACTCGGACGGCTGATTGCGCCGAAGCGCACCACGGCACAGCTAAGCAGAAAACCATGGCGACAAGCCCGCGGCGCGCTTTGACGTATTTCATTCTATTGTCCGATCCTTGGATTCTACTCCCAACGCGCGAATGAAAGCTTTCTTTGCACGGCGCACGCTCTTCGTCATGAATGGGCCATCCGCGAACGCATGTAGAATGGCGTTGCTGCATTCTCACAGCGAACGAACATTCCGAGGAGACCACCATGACCGCGTTTCAACAAGATCCCGACGCAAACGAAGCATTCCGCAAATACCAGGCCCAAATGCGCGCCGCAATCGGCTCGCGGCTAAAAATGGTGCTAATAGGCGTAGTAATAGCGATCATTCTCTACGCCTCAATCGCATACGTTCCCGCCGGCCACGTAGGCGTCCTGACTCTATTCGGCCGCGTGACGGGCGATGTATTACCAGAAGGCACCCACTTCGTGAATCCGTTCAAAGTCAACAACACACTCTCGGTGCGCACCCAGGAACTGAAGGAAACCGCCAGCGTCCCCTCCGACGAAGGCCTGGTAATGACGCTCGATACTTCGCTCCTCTTCCGCCTGAACCCCTCGCGCGCCGCCGACGTCTTTCAGAAAATCGGCCCGAATTATATCGAGGTAGTAGTCGAGCCCACGCTGCGCTCCGCCATCCGCGCAGTTACCGCCATGCACAGCGCCAACGCCCTCTACACCGGCGGCCGCGAAGAAGTAGCCCAGAAAATCTACGATGAATTGGACAAGCAGTTAGGCGGGCGCGGCGTGGAAGTTCAAAGCATCCTGCTCCGCGACGTGCAACTCCCGCAGATGCTGAAAACCTCCATCGAAGCCAAGCAACAAGCCGAGCAAGATTCCCTGCGCATGGCCTTCGTCCTGCAAAAAGAAAAGCAGGAAGCCGATCGCAAACGCATCGAGGCCCAAGGCATCCACGATTTCCAGCAAACCGTAGCGCAAGGGATCAGCGAGCAACTCCTCGAATGGAAGGGAATTGAAGCCACCGAACGGCTCGCCAATAGCACCAACGCGAAAGTCGTGCTGATCGGCAACACCCGTAATGGGCTTCCGCTAATCCTGGAACCGAAGTAGCGGCGCGGCGACGAAACGAGCGCAGCCGGACTCGCGGCGTTAGCCGCGGACGCTCCCGTAGGGCCCGCGCTTCATGCCGGGCCGGGCAATATGTAAGTTCACGCCTCGATTGCGGCTCGGCGCGCTATCCAGAGAGTCCGTTGCAGTTAGCCCGAATTGCGATCGGCAGCGGCAAGCTGGGCCAGCCGGCTGATGTCGTTGAGTTTAGCAGTCGCGCGCCCGAGCGCATCGGCCACTTCACCGATCTCGCTGCGGATCAGCGCGGAGTCTTTGTGCTCGATGGCTTCGTCGAGCCCCGGCATCATCACAGCCGTATAGCCGGCGTAACTTCCCGGAGCCCACAGCGTGTGTTTGTACCAAGCACGTCCGGGCAGCCCGCGCGCCGAAAGAAACGATTGCTCCACCCCCGCAATCGCCAGATTGATTTGCCGTAGCTGCGTCGCGCCGGCGCTCGAACTCTCCAGCGCGCGAAGCGCAGGAGCAGCATGCTGCGCAGCTTCGCGAAGTTGCGCCGCAGCGTCGGTGAGCGGCGCGAGATCGGAATCGCTCACTCCCGCGCGTTTCGCGCCGGCGGTTAGCGCGCCCACTTGATGCTGAATCGTTTCAGCATAAGCGGAATAATCAAACGGCAGCACATCCGCCTCATCCAGCCGCAACACAAGCGTCCCCAGAATCTTCGCCAGCGCCGCGTGATAAGTGAAGTCCGGATCCCCAAACCGCTTCATCCAGAAAAAATCATCATAGAGCGAATGATAGACGCCATAATCCCCGCCAAATCCCAGATCCAGCGAAGGAATCCCGGCAAAATCGAAAAACGGGCAAAAATCCGACCCCGCCCCAAGCGTCCCCAGCGCCACATCATTATTTGCGCGCAGCGATTGATCGCGCGGCGTGCCATTCGCTTCCACCACAGTATGTTCGTTGTGCTCTTTCCACGAATCGTAAACGCTCCGGCCCGTCTTGGGATCGGTAACCTCGCGCGTAACTTCGCGCACAATCTCCTGCAGCGAAGGCGTAGCAGAAGCCGCAAAATTCGGTCCCGCAACGCCAACGTCAGTATTAATGTAAGCCACCGCCTTCGCCTGCAACTCCTTCACGTTCTCTTCCACCCATTCGGTAGAGCCGATCAAACCCGGCTCCTCACCATCCCACTCGCACATCACAATCGAGCGCCGCGGCTTCCATCCTCCGCGCACAAGCTCGCCCAGCGCCCGCGCCGTCTCCAGCATCACCGCAGTTCCACTCCCAGGATCGACAGCCCCAAACACCCAGGCATCATGATGATTGCCAAGCACCACCCATTCAGAATCATCCGCGCCCGGAAGCCGCGCAATCACGTCATAAATCTTCCGCTGCTGGTAATCCATCGCAATCTTAAAGTGCACCGCCGAATCGCCCGGCCCGGCATGATAAGTAATCGGCAATCCGCCCTGCCAGGCCCGCGGCACTTTCGCGCCGGAAAGGTGCGAGAGAATCGCCGCAGCATCTTGCGCATTGATGGGCATCACCGGAATGCGCGGCAGGCTGCGCGCGTCAGCCGGCGAAATTCGCGGCGCGTCGATGGTCGAGGCAATGCCAGGAGTCAGAGGATCGCCGGGATAAATTTCGGTGTAAAGAATCGAGCCGCGCTGGATTCCGCTCATCGGCCGCCACGGCCCGCTAGGATAAACGTCCCCGGCATCGTAGCCATCATCGGCAGGATCGGAATAAATCAGCAGCGCCGCAGCTTTGCGCTCTTCGGCGAGCTTGGCTTTGATGCCGCGATAAGAGCTGCCGTAACGCACCAGCACAATTTTCCCCGCCACGCTCGCGCCCAAAGATTCAAGCTGGCGGAAATCGTCAGCCGTCCCATAATTCGCATACACGACCGGAGCAGTAACATCACCCGACGGCGAATAAGTGTTGAACCCAACAGCCGCGCGAGAGTCATACGTGCTCTGATCCCACTCGTAAGGCTCTTCCTGCGTGGCAAGCGCCTTACGCTGCGGCGCGACAAGTTCAAGCTTAATTTCAGTAGGCTGCGGCAGCCACACGCTGTAAGAAACGATTTTCGCGTCGAATCCGAAACTTTCATATTGAAGCCGCAGCCACTCGGCCAGCCGATGACTAGCCTCAGTCCCAGCCATATGCGGCTCAGAAGTAATGTGCTTCAGATTCTCTTCGGCATGCTGCGCATCGGGAATTTTGCGAAACCATTGCTCCAGTTGCCGCTCCGCATCCGCATGCGCCGCGGAAAATCCCCGAATCCCAGACTGCGCCTCGATTAGCGACGCCGGCGCGCCAAAAAAAATCGCGCCAGCGATAAATGCCATCAGAAGCAAGAGGAAACTTCGACGAAGGGAAGTCATGCGGGCCCTGGTTGAAGAGCAAGATTCAAGGACCGCCATTCTAGCGCAGTTCCGCCGCCGCGGCATTACGGTGGCAGCCCCCGAATTCATTCGGGGGGAGGAGCGCTTGAGCGCTCCCGAAAACGCCGCGCCCCCATACGATGCGCTTTAGCGCTGGGCCCTTCGGATTTAGACGCCGTCACGAACAAATTTCGCCATTTCGACGAAGTTATCCCCGCTGAACTGACGGAAAACTCAGACATCGCAACCCGCTGCTTGACGGGACCGAACGCCAGCCGTAGCGTTGAAAGATGCCACACGCACAGCCGATCCCCATGCCGCCACCCAGGAATCCAACATGCGTATATTAATGACCGGCGCTTCAGGCCTGGTCGGCACAGCCCTAGCCACAGAATTGCGAGCCGCAGGCGACACCGTGAATCGCTTCGTCCGCGCAAGCGCCAGCGTCGCGCCCGGCCCAGGCGATGTGCCCTGGAACCCGGAAACAGGCGACATGAATCTGCCCGCAGCCGAAGGCGCAGATGCCATCGTAAATCTCGCCGGCGCATCCATCGGCGGCGGACGCTGGACCGCCAAACGCAAAGCGCTACTGCGCTCAAGCCGCGTAGATCTAACCGAGCACCTGGTCGCAGCACTAGCCCGGCTGAAGTCCCCGCCCAAGGTCTTCGTCTCAGCCTCCGCAATCGGATATTACGGCGACCGCGGCGAAGAATCGCTCACAGAAGCAAGCCCCAGCGGCCAGGATTTCCTAGCCCAAATCTGCCGCGATTGGGAAACCGCCGCAATAAAGGCCGAACAATCCGGCATGCGCACCGTGATCGCCCGCTTCGGAATCATCCTCTCGAAAAAAGGCGGCGCGCTGCCACCAATGCTAACGCCCTTCAAACTCGGCGCAGGCGGCAGAATCGGCTCAGGCAAGCAATGGATGTCCTGGGTAGCCCTCGACGACGTAGTAACCGCAATCCGCCAAGCGATCACCGATCCCGCAATACGCGGCCCCATAAATGTAGTAGCGCCCAATCCCGCAAGAAACGCGGAATTCACGCAAGTCTTAGCGCACGTCCTGCATCGCCCCGCCATTCTTCCAGTCCCCGTCTTCACCCTGCGATTGATCCTGGGAGAAATGGCCGACGCCCTGCTCCTATCAAGCCAGCGCGTCGTCCCCGAAAAGCTAGCTCAACACCGCTTTCAGTTTCAGTACGCCGATCTCGAACCCGCCCTGCGCCGCGCTCTCAAACACTGAGCCGCTACTGACTCAAGAACTCAAATCACGTCGCAAGACTTCCTGTATCAGTTCGCCGTGGTTTCCCGCGGCAAGAGGATAAGTGTTAGTCGCTGCGTGACTCATCAGAGCGATTCTAGCCCACTGTGCCGCGTCGACTGGAATCGTACTTGCATACGACTCCGGCAGCTTCGACGTGACGACGCAGATATACTCCTCCGCCGTCCCAGATTAGTCGGCACGGCCGAACGCCTGGTCAGAGAGCAAAACATGGACTCCTTCCAACGCTTGGCAATCCTTACTTGCATCGGGATACAATGAACTTGTGCGCGTGCGCGTCCTGTTCTTCGGCCAGCTTCGCGAAATTACCGGCTTCGCCGAGGATTATGCTGAGCTTTCGGATGGGGCACGCATCGAGGATCTCTACGAGCGTTACGGGCGCCGCTTTCCTCGCTTGCTCGAATTCCGGGCGAGCGTCGCGGCTTCGGTCAATCAGGAATACTCGACGTTCCGCGCGCAGCTTACTACCGATGATGAGGTTGCGTTTTTGCCGCCCGTAAGCGGCGGCCAGCAATCCGCAACTCGATCCGCCGATATGTTCGAACTCACGCGCAGTCCAATTCCCATTGACGAAATCTCCCGCGGCCTGCGTGCGCCGGAAGATGGTGCGCTCGTCGTATTTGACGGATTCGCGCGCAATAATTTCCGCGGCCGCGCCACGCTGTATCTCGAATACGAAGCTTACGAAGAAATGGCGCTGGCCAAAATCCGCGAAATTGTCGCGCAGATGCGCGAAAAATTCGCGATCCATCGCATAGCCATCGTCCACCGGCTCGGCCGCGTCGAAATCGGCGAGACCTCGATCCTGATCGCCGTCAGCTCGCCGCATCGCGCCGCCGCCTTCGACGCCTGCCGCTATGCCATCGACACTCTCAAGCGCACCGTTCCCATCTGGAAAAAGGAATTCTTCGCCGATGGCGCCATTTGGGCCGACGGCGAAGTTCCTCCCCCGACAGCCAATTCCGCTCCGGGTGAATCTATCTCTTAGATGAATCCACAACAGAACTCAGCCGCGAAATCACTCGCGAAGGCCGTACTTTGTACCGTGCTATTCGCCGTCGCAGCGCTAGCATTTCGCGCGCCGGCCGCGGCACAATCAAACTCCACACCGCAGAAAGATCACAGCACCATCCGCGTCCAAACCAATCTCGTGAATGTGCTAACCAGCGTTCAAGATGCTGACGGCCACCCGCTCCTAGATCTCCCCAAAGAGAGGTTCCAAATTCTCGAAGAAGGCGTGCCGCAAGAAATCACCCGCTTCGAAGCCGAAACCAGCCAGCCGCTCGATCTGGCCCTGATGCTCGACACCAGCCTCAGCACCACCAAAGAGCTGAAATTCGAAACCGAAACCGCTGCTCATTTCATCCATCAAGTCGTCCGGCCCTCCGATCGTCTAGCCGTTTTCGAGTTCTCCGATGAAGTCACGCAGCTCTCCACTTTTTCCAGCGACGTGAACTATCTTCAATCTGCTGCACGCCGCATGACCGCCGGCGCCGGCACAGTCCTTTACGATTCGCTAGTTCTGGGCTCGCACGCGCTCGATCGCCTCACGCGCGACCGCCGCCGCGTAATCGTCCTCGTCACCGACGCCGGGCGAAACCACCAGCTCTTCCAAATTCGAAGAAGCCCGCCGCGCCGCCATCGCTTCCGGCGCGCTCATCTATTCCATCGTCGTCCGCCCAGTCCCCAATGAAAGCGGGCGCAACACCGCCGGCGAGCACGCGTTAATCACCATCACCGACAGCACCGGCGGCGCGCTTTTCTATCTCGACACTTTCGATCAGTTGGAAGGATTATTCGACAGGATCAATCGCGAGCTTCGCACCCAATATTTGTTGAGCTACTATCCGGCGCCCCAGCCGCCGCCAAACGTCTATCGCCACATCGAGCTTCGCGTTCAAGGCGGAACGCCGTTACACTATCGCAAGGAGTATCTCTCCATAGGATACGTGAAATGACCGATTCGAATTCAGACGCGGCACATTATCTGGAAGTAGCCGTCGAAGCCGCACGCGAAGCCGGCGCCGTCCTGCGCACCGAATTCGATCGCCCGAAGAAAATTTCCTATAAGGGCGAAGTGGACATCGTCACCGAATCCGACAAGCGCTCCGAAGCCATAATCGTCGAGCGTCTGCAGAATCGCTTTCCAAAGCACGCCATCATCGCCGAAGAAGGCGGCGGCGACGCCGAAAAGCACGCCCGCTACCGCTGGTTCGTCGATCCGCTCGACGGCACCACGAATTTCGCGCACGGCTTTCCAGTTTTTGCGGTTTCCATCGCATTGCTAGATGACGGCGAGCCGCTGGTCGGCGCCGTCTTCAATCCCATCTCCAACGAACTCTTCACCGCCGTCCGCAATCAAGGCGCGCAGCTCAATCAAAAACCGATTCACGTTTCCGATATCGCCACGCTTTCAAAAAGTCTGCTATCGACAGGCTTCCCGACGCACAAGCGCCAGTCCAATCCAAATATTCACTATTATTGGGAATTCACTCTGCGTTCGCACGGCGTGCGTCGCGCTGGCTCAGCCGCGTTAGACCTCTGCTGCGTAGCCGCGGGTCGCTTCGATGGGTTTTGGGAATTCGGATTGAAATCCTGGGACACCGCAGCCGGAATCCTGATCGTCCGCGAAGCCGGAGGCACGGTCACCGATTTCGAAGGCCGCCCCGCTCATCCAGGCGATCGCGAACTGTTCGCGTCCAACGGCACAATCCATCAAGAGCTGCTGACCATCGCCGCCGAAATCGCCGCCCGTCCAGCTACGCTCCCGCAGTAACACTCAACTCGGCCTGCGCGCCCGAATTCCCATTCTTCGATGGCTTCACTCCGAGGTGCTCAAGAAATTGCGCACTAGCCCGCGTCAAAGATCTACCCTTCAAGGTAACTGCTCCAACAGTTCGCTCGGCACGCACATCCGCAAGTGGAATGAAACAGCAGCCAGTCCGCTTCTCCACTGCCATCGCCGGGACGACCGAAACTCCCAGCCCCGCGCAAACCATGCTCAATATGCTGCTGAATTGTCCGCTCTCAAATACGATCTGCGGAGTCAGCCGCGCCCTATTGCACGCCTCGACCGTAGTCGTGCGAAAGCAGTGCCCATCGCGCAGCAAGAGAAACGGTTCCCCGTGAAGCTCACCGAGCGACACTTCGCGCCGTTTCGCGAGTTCATGCCGCTTCGGCAACACCGCAAAAAGCTTCTCCGTCATCAATGGAAACGATTCAAACTCGTGGCTGCGCACCGGCACAGGCAGCGCCACAACCGCAATGTCGATTGAGCCCGCCCGCAATTTGTCCAGCAGCAAGGGCGTGATCTCTTCCGTCACGGTCACGTGCGCCTGCGGCCATTTCCGCGAGAACGTCGCCAGAATCGCCGGTAGAAAATAGGGCGCGATCGTCGGTATCACTCCCACGGAAATCAGGCCGGTGATCGACGTCTTTTTCTCGACGATGTCGCTGCGCGCCGATTCCAGATCGCGCAGCACCGCTCGAGCCCGCGGCAGAAACGACTTGCCGAGTTCGGTTAGCCGTACCGAGCGGCCCAGCCGGTCAAAAAGCCGCGTTCCCAATTCATCTTCTAGTTTTCCGATCTGCTGCGAGAGCGATGGCTGCGACACGTGCGTCTGCTGTGCGGCGCGGCTGAAGCTCCCCGTGTCGGCTATCGCGCAGAAATATCTGAGCTGATGAAGTTCCATTGGTCCTTCCTATCAGTACGATGGGAAACAAGTATTGGATGCAGGAAATCGCGAATTGTACGCTGCGAATCGAAGAGAAATTTCGGAAATTTTCCGGTAACGGGGCGCCCCGAAGTTTGCTCCTCAAATAATGGAGATACAGGATGACTAAACTGTAATACTCCCAAAAATAGGAGATATACGATGGAACGTTCGGAATCTATGTTTAAAAAGAAGTCGAACCGCCGCTCGTTTATCAAGGACGGCATGGTGGCCGCTGGCGTGGCCACCGTCGGAGCCGGCCTTGCCGCGAGCGGGGTATCCACGTTTGGGGCCCAGACTTCATCCGGTCGCTTGAATCCAGGTGACGAAGCCATTCTTCGCTTCCTCGCTGCAGCCGAGCTCATCGAATCCGACCTTTGGACACAGTATGCGGAGCTCGGTGGTATCGGCAATAATCCGCCGATTGAGGTAGATCCGAACCAGCCGCTGAACGACTATCAGATCGCCTTGTCAAACCTCGATGGTGATGGCCCGCAATACATCACCAGCAACACGCTGGATGAAGTGAGCCACGCTAATTTCCTCAACGCCTATCTCGAGTCCAGAGGCGGCGAGCCAGTTAACTTCGACGAGTTCCGGACGTTGGACGGTAGTATTGCCACGGGATCATCTGGCATCAAGCGCCTCACCAACCTTATGCATCTGAACGTCGATACCAGTTGGTTCGTGCGCTACCGCAGCACTACCAATCCAGACCTCGGCGCTACGTTCCCTCAAGCGCTCACTCTCAACAGCGTTACGGCCATTCCCCGGAACGACAACGATTTCAACGGGGCCCCCAACGCCAACTTTCCCGGCAACGACCACATTCAGGCCATCGCCAACGTAGCCGGCTTTCACTTCGGCTACATTGAGCAAGGCGGCTCGAGTCTGTATGCAACCATGAGCCAGAAAGTGACGGATCCGCAAGTCCTCGAAATCACCCTCGGCATCGGCGGAGACGAGATCGCGCACTTCCTGGAATGGGTCGATTTTTCGGGTAACGGCGTGCAAGCCCCTGTGGCGCCGTTTACGGACCCCATCTCTGGCCTGACGTTTCCCGATTTCTTCAACAATCCATCGCTGAAACCAGCCAACTTGGTTCAGCCCAGTTTGATCTTTCCCGTGCCTTGCGAATTCATCAGCCCCAAGTTCCCGCATGTCGCCATCATTCGTCCTCTAACTGACAAATTCGCGGGCGCCGTGGCTACCATCGCAAGCTTCACGGCCGATGGGCTCTTCGTCGGTCAAAGCAAGCAGTTCCTGAACACGCTGCAAATTATGGCTCAGGAAGCGGATGCCGCCATCCGCTTGTAACCGTGACGATTGAACTTCCGTCGTCGTTTCACAAAGGGCCGGGGGATCCTGATTAAGGGTTCCCCGGTCAATAGTTTCGATTCGGCTCGTTTGCTGACGCGCTGCGGCCGTCTCCTCTATCCATATACTCAAGTGGAGGCGCTCTTCTTCCATAGGCTTCGCCTATCAATTTTAACTGAACTATATATTGAATGTATAGCAGCCAACGGGGTATGCCGGCGACCTATCCGCGCATTTCGCGTTCGGCTCCGGCGAATAGCGATCGCATCGCTCTCCACACCAGCCGAATTGTGACCACCACTATCACCAGCCCGAGCAGCACAATCGAAGCCGCCGCATAGGGGTGCTTGGTCGCGAACCACACCAGAAAAATTGCGATCGCATCTTCAGCGAGACTCAGGCCAATATTTGAAAGCGGCTCGGGCGAAGCCGTCACCGCAACTCGCGCCGCCGTTTTCCCGCCATGCGCCGCCAACGCGATTACTCCGCCGGCCAACGCACAAAGCGCCTGCTCCCCCGGTGAAAGCTGCGACGTAGCCAGATAAGCGATCAGCGCCGCCACCGGAATGCGCACGAACGTGTGCAGCGCATTCCAAATCAAATCAAACGCCGGAATCTTGTCCCCGAAAAACTCGACAATAAATAAAATCGCGCTGGCCCCGATAATCCACCAGCTCTGCAAGGCGTGCAGCGGCGCAGGCAGCACAATCGTTCCGGCCCGCGCCAGCAACCCCAGCGTTGCCACTGTCGCATAAACATTCAATCCTGCCGCGAAGCACACCGCCGCGAGAATCGCAAAATATCGTCCGCCGATCGGCTGCATCAAATTTCGCACGCGGCGATTCTATTATCATGTGCGAGCACAGCCGAGAGGTAATGGTTCGCGGTAAAAGTTAGGGCGCTGATGTTGGCGCTGGCGGAGTCGCCGGCACGATCGAAGGCTCGGACGCCGGCGGCGCAGGCTTCAGCAAGTCCGGCCGAGGAAACGCGAAGATGCCAAACGGATCCGCGGCCATCACCAGCCGGTCGCCTTCGACAAGAATGACATTGGGCTTAATCGAAGCTAATTCCGTGGAATAAAGCGAGTAAACGCCGATACGATTGCCATCCTTATCAAAATGAAAAAGCAGATTGCCAACGGCACCCCACACTTCTTGCGTCGCGGGATCTACGCCGATCGCGTCGAACTCCGGTCTAATCTCGTCCTCGCGCCCATGCAACTGAATCTTCACGCTGGCTCTGACTCCAGTGGTGTCGCGGTGCGCGTACGCCCCGCCACGCCCTTCGCCTTCTCCTCCGCCGTAGCCGCCCTCGCCTTCTCCGCCTTCGTGATGCATCATTCCCCCGCCACCGAATTCATGGCCAATGCCGGCGCCGCCGTACGGTCCAATTCCTTGATCCGTTGACTCCGCGGAACGCTCGCCCGGACCTGTGGGCCGCAATCCGAACTTGAACGACGTACCCTGTTGTTGGGTGATGAACTCTTTCGACGGTATCGCAATTTCATACGCCGCGTAGCCGTACTCGTCGTATTTCCGGATCGTCGGGTCGGGCAGATACATCAGCGAATAATAAAAATGTCCGGTGCCGTCCTCGGTGAAAAATCCGCGGCTCAGGAGCGCATTGGGCGTGGTGATGTCGGCAGAATTCGATGTTCCTCCGATGCTCCGCACGCGCCGGCCGCTGGCATCGTAAACGTCCACAAAGCGTGGCGATGCGAGGCTTGCGACGGCAATTTCGCCACCGTCCAAAGCAGCGACCGAAACTGGCGCCGTAACCGGAATTTTCCCTGCCAGTGTCCCATCCGCGGCGTACATCTTGATTTCATTCGCGCCGCGATCCGCCACGTACACGCGGCCGCTCGAATCCAAATAGAAGTCTTCGCCGAATACGATTTTGGAATCCGCCGCGGGCTTGGCCGGCACCTGCCCCACTTTCACGCCCGCGGGCGAGTAGATTTCCACCGTAGCTCCAGGCGCTGCAAGCACGTAGTAGCGCCCCGCGGCATCGCGATGAATCGCGCGGATGCCCGTCCCTGCGTTCGGCAGCAATCGCGCTTGTGCGTTCAAATGCTCGGCATTTTCCGTGGTATGAACGGTAATATCCTGGCGCTGCGATGATATTCGCAACTGCGCGTTCACCGTCGAGGCAGCACCGCCCGAAACTTGCACGCCAGCCTGCTCGAACGTGTCGAACCCGGTAAAAACCACACGCAGCTGATACGTTCCGGGCGTCACATTCGTGAACGCATACCTCCCCTTATCATCCGTCGTCGCCACTCGCTCAACCGAATTCGCATCGATCAAATGCACGGTAGCTTTGGCCACCACCGCGCCGCTGGGATCGGTAACGATCCCGTGAACCGACGAAACAGCCTGAGCCCACGCCATTTTGGGCGCCGCGGCCAGCCAAACGCCCAGAACAATGACGCAAAATCGCATCCACGGACTCATCTTCACACCCAGCCTCCATATTCAGCGGGGCAACCGGCCAACAGGGAGTTCGAATCGAACGAGTACGCGAGCCAGCCCGAAATTTCAGGCCTCAGCAGGAACTGGAACGGCCAACAGGAATTCCGCACACACTCCCAATCGTTCTTCGGCGTCCAACACAAAAAGTTCCGAAAATCCGCTCCGTGCGAACTTAGAGAGCCGCCGGCGAAATTGAGTTGCCTCGCCTAAAGCGTACCCCGAAGCAGCACACGCTGCCAGCCCTGGTTCCGAAAAATGGGCCGCGATGCTGCACAGGAAACTCTGGTACTTCCGTTGAATTGACGCCGTCGATTCCGATTGTTACGGTCAAATGAGAGATCCGCAACGCGATGCAGAAGCGCCGCACCCACGATCGCCGCCGACGGCCACGCCTGGCTGATCCGATTCACCGCATCACCACGCGCTGGCGCAGCGGAGGTGTCGAGCAATATCCGCTTGGCAAAGACGAAACTCACCGCGCGCTGCAGCGCATGGGCAGCGGATTCGAGATCACCAACCACCGCATTCGCCTCGAGGTGCTGCCCGAAGCCTTCCGAGGCTTCCGCATCATTCAGCTTACCGATATTCATCACGGTGTTTTTCTTCCGGGTGACATGCTGCGCTACGTTGTCGAGACCGTGAACGAGCTCGAGCCCGACCTCGTCGCGGTCACCGGCGATTTCGTTACGTATTCACGCGCCTACATCGATCCGGTAGCCGAGATTCTGGCGCACGTGAAGGCCAAGCACGGAGTATTCGCCGTGCTCGGAAATCACGATTTTCGCGTGGGAGCCGACGAAATCACCGAGTCGCTCGAAGGCGCCGGCATCGAAGTCTTGCGCAACTCACACACGCGGCTGCGCCGCCGCGGCCAGTCTCTCTATCTCGCGGGTGTTGACGATTGGAATTACCGCCCGGATTTGCCGCGCGCCATTCGCGGCATTCCCAAAAATTCCTCCACCGTTTTGCTCTCGCACAATCCCGCAATCATCCAGGCGGCCGCGCAGGAGAAAATCGGTCTGGTGCTTTCGGGCCACACTCACGGCGGGCAGGTAAATATTCCGTTTCTAGGAAATATCTGGGGACGTTCGGCCAAGCAGCTTCAATTCAAAGTCGGCTGGGGGCGCCTGGGCCATACTCAAATTTATGTCAGCCGCGGAATCGGCACCATCGTCCTGCCACTACGCTTCCGCTGCCCCGCGGAAATTCCGCAGCTCGCCCTCGATTCGTTGCATTCCGCGGCGTAATCGAAAGATGCCGCCGGCGCGTCACCCTCCCGTTTTGAATCCCTCGTAGAGTTTCGCGAAGGCGGGCGTTACGCAAAAGCCCCAGGCAAAGATGGGGAAATTCTTGAATTTTTCTGGCGGCGTATAGCGCTTTGAAGCCTCCGCAGCGCTCACTCCCGCCTTGTACATCTTCTCGGCGTGATCCGCCAGATCGTCAAATAGCGCGCGCTGATCGGCGATCCCTTCCTGCCCGCAGAGTTCGCCGTGGCCCGGGACGAACAACGTGTCCTTATCATAGGCGGCGAATTTTGCCAGCGCCGCCCGCCAACCGCTGACGTTCGCATCGAAGGTCACAGGAAATTGTGCGTCGAAAAGAAGATCGCCGGTGAACAGAATATTTTGATCCGGAATGTGCGCGGTCACATCCGCGACGGTGTGACCCATATAGGTTTCGAGAATAACTTTGGTACCTCCGAGATCGATCGTCTTCGGAAAATCGGAAGCGGGGATCGGACGATCCGGCAGCGCGACCACCGTGTTCAGCGCCGATTGCACGATTCCGGTGAAGCCGGCCAGATCGCGTTGCGCACGCTCTTTGTCGACGCTGTCGCCGGCATCCTCCACTCGTTTCTGGAGCGGCGCGAGTATGGCGTTCAATTCATGGCCCTGTATGGCCACGTAATTTTTCTGCATCAGCGCGACGACATCGGCGTGCGCCCAGATCGGAATGTCATGAGCGCCATAGGCGGCATTCCCAAGCGAATGGTCGAAATGATGATGTGTATCCAGCGCCGCGCTCACCGGCAGTTTGCTGATCGTGTGATAAGTGTCGAGCTGCAGCATCGCCCCGCGTGGAGTGTGGAATGCTTCGATCAATAGCGCGGAATCGCGGCCGATGATGAAACCGCCATTCGAAATCGTATCGAGGCCCTTAGAAGGATCGGAGATCGTGGCGTAAATCCCGTCGCCAACTTTGCGTATCGAAGCGTAGCCCTTGTCCACAATCGGCATGGCTGCCACGCGCTTGTCCTGAAGGATGCTCGCAGCCAGCACGGGTGACGGCAAATAGCGCAGGAATGCCGCTGCAGCACCGAAGCAAGAAGTGGTGGTGAGAAAGTTGCGGCGGCTCAGTAGCGATTTGGCGGCGAGCGTCGGCGAGTGCAGCTTCATGAGGCCTCCTGGAATTTGGTGCGGAGTTCTGCGGCGTGGAAAGCGTATGACGCGCGACGGCGATTGTCAATTTCGGGCCACTAAAGTAGCGCCGGCGTCCCCGCCGGCATCTTACGATCAGCCAGCCGGCGAGGGCAAACGCCACGGACGGACTTCAAAATCTAGTCAAAGCCCTCGGCTCGACAAGTTGCTCCGCGCAAGATTGCGGCTTTAGTTGACTTTTGCGCACGTAAGATGCCGGCCCTTCGCACTAGTCAGGGTAAACGGGGACGCCGGCGCTACTGGGGCGCGTTGACTTGGCCTGACGCCCGACATAATATTCCCGGCGATGCCCGATTCCTCCTCATTTTCCGGCCGCACAATCTCCCACTATCGCGTACTCGAAAAACTTGGTGGCGGCGGCATGGGTGTAGTCTTCAAAGCCCAGGACATCAAGCTCGATCGTTTCGTGGCCCTGAAATTTCTGCCGGACGACGTAGCCAAAGATGCGCAGGCCCTGAGCCGCTTCCAGCGCGAGGGCAAGGCCGCATCCGCACTAAACCATCCCAATATCTGCACCATCTACGAAATCGGCGACGAGAACGGCAAAGCCTACATCGTGATGGAGTACATGGAAGGCCAGACGCTGAAACATCGCATCGGCGGCCGTCCTGTCGACTTGGAAACGCTGCTCGACCTCTCGATCGAAATCGCAGACGCGCTGGACGCGGCGCACGCAAAAGGCATCGTTCATCGCGATATCAAGCCGGCGAATATTTTCGTCACCGAGCGCGGGCACGCGAAGGTTTTGGATTTCGGACTGGCGAAAGTCGCCCCAAAAAAAGACGCCTCGCACGACGACCCGACCCAGGTGACGGCAACGGACGCAGGCGTAGGCGAAATTGATCTCACCAGTCCGGGCACCACGGTCGGCACCGTCGCCTACATGTCGCCTGAACAACTGGGTGCCAAGGATTTGGATCCGCGCACCGATTTATTTTCCTTCGGCGTCCTTCTCTACGAAATGGCTACGGGCACGCTACCGTTCCGCGGCGACACTTCCGCGCTGGTCACCAACGCAATTCTGACTCGCTCGCCGATCCCGCCGTTGCGATTGAATCCCGATATTCCCCCGAAATTGGAAGATGTAATCAATCGCGCGTTGGAGAAAGACCGCAACCTGCGCTACCAGCACGCGAACGAGATGCGCGCCGAGCTGCAGCGTCTAAAGCGCGACACCGACACGAGCAGAGTCGCAGCAGCCAATTCCGGGCCAGTGGCCGCAGCACAGGATACGGTTTCTCAAAGCTCCGTCCAGCAACCCGCGCGGCCGTCGGGCCCTGTTCCGGCTGCCGGTTCATCTGCAGCCGTAAGCGTCGCAGAAGTTCCAGCCACCGCAACAAAAAAACTTTGGAAGATTATAGTTCCCGCTGCGGTAGTTGTGATCGCCGCCGTTATCGCCGCAGTTTTCTTTTTGCGGCCGCGTCCAGCGGCGCCATTGACCGAGAAGGACACCGTCGTCCTCGCCGATTTCGATAATTCAACCGGAGACCCCGTCTTCGACGGCGCGTTGAAGCAAGCACTGGCGGTGCAACTCGGACAATCTCCCTTCCTCAACATTCTCTCCGATCGCAAAGTCGAGGAGACGTTGCGCCTAATGGGCCGTCCGGCAAATGATCGCATCACCCGCGACGTTGCCAGAGAACTCTGCGTGCGCACGGGCAGCAAAGCGATTCTGTTGGGCTCGATTTCCAACTTAGGCGGTCAATACGTCGTCGGCATCAACGCCGTCGGCTGCACCACCGGAGACGCACTGGCCACAGAGCAAGAAGAGGCTGCCACGAAGCCCGATGTGCTGAAGGCTCTAAGCAAGGCAGCGGCGAACCTGCGCAGCCACCTCGGCGAATCGCTGGCGTCCGTTCAGAAGTTCGATGTTCCAGTCGAGGCCACCACAACATCGCTCGAGGCCCTCAAAGCCTTCAGCATGGGAATTACTTCCAGCCGCACAAAAGGAGCCGCCGCGGCGATTCCCTTCTTCAAACGCGCACTCGAACTCGACCCCAATTTCGCCGCGGCCTACGCCGGCCTCGGCGTCCAATACGGCAACCTCGGACAAGCCAGTCTAGCCGCCGAGAATATTAAAAAGGCTTACGCGCTGCGCGATCGCGTCAGCGAACATGAGAAATACCGCATCGCCGGCCTGTACTACGATTCCGTCACCGGCGAGGAAGAGCAGGCTATCCAAGTTTACGAAATGTGGGCCAAGAGCTATCCCCAGGATTCTGTGGCTCCAGGCAACTTGGGAGTAATTTATAGTGAGCTCGGGCAATTCGATAAGTCTCTGGCCGAAACGCAAGAGGCCATGCGTTTGGAGCCGAATTCTGTAAGCAGTTATGTGAACCTCACAGAAACTGATCTTCAACTCAACCGCCCCGACGACGCCACAAAAGCGATTGAGCAGGCCCGCCAGCGCAAGCTCGACGATGACGCACTGCACTGGGCAATGTATCTACTGGCCTTCTACAAAGGCGACCTGCCGGAAATGGAGCGGCAGGTAAATTGGGCCGCGGGGAAGCCCGGCGACGAAGACGCCCTGCTTTCGTTCCAATCCGACACCGAGGCATACTACGGCCGGCTCGCGAAAGCACAAGACTTCTCGCGGCGCGCCGTGGATTCCGCCGTTCGCAACGACTCGAAAGAGACGGCGGCGCTATGGCAGGTCAATGCCGCGTTGCGCGAAGCGGAATTCGGCAACACAGCGGTTGCCAAGCAGCAGATTGCGGCAGCGCTGGCGCTGGCTCCAGGCCGGGATGTGAAGCTATTCGCCGGATTGGCGATGGCGCGAATTGGTGAGACCGCCGGCGCAAAGGCCATCGTAGAAGAAATCGAAAAAACCTACCCGTCAAATTTACTGATGAAGGATTACTGGTTGCCAACCATTAAAGCGGCGACGGAACTCAACGCCAACAATCCCACCCAAGCCGTGATCTCTCTTGAAGCTGCACTGCCCTATGAGCTCGGCGCCCCGCCGCAATTACAAGTGGGAACCATGTATCCCGTCTACATTCGAGGCCAGGCCCAGCTAGCGGCCCACAATGGCGCTGCCGCAGCCACCGAATTTCAGAAGTTTCTCGACCACCGGGGCATCACGCTAAACTTCCCGCTCGGTGCGCTCGCGCACCTAGGACTGGCCCGCGCCTACGCCATGCAAGGCGATAGCACCAAAGCCCGCGCCGCCTACAACGATTTTTTCACGCTGTGGAAAGACGCCGACCCGGACATTCCAATCCTGCAACAAGCCAAAGCCGAATCCGCAAATCTGAAATGAACCGCAAAGCCCGGCGCGGCCGGGAAGTAAGTAGCGCCGGCGTCCCGCCGGCATCTTACGATCAACTATTCGGCAGAGGCAACCATCACGGGCGGATTTCAAAATCTAGTCAATGCCCTCGGATCGACATGTTGCTCCGCGCGCGATTACGGCCTTAGTTGACTTTTGCGCTCGTAAGATGCCGGCGGGGACGCCCTTCACAAATGCTCAGGGTAAACCGGCGCTACTTTGGCGCGTTGACTTGATTTGGGGCGCGTCCTAATATTGGCGCGCTTATGGCTGATTCTTCCCCACTTTCCGGGCGCACTGTCTCCCATTACCGCATTCTTGAAAAATTGGGCGGCGGAGGCATGGGTGTCGTTTACAAAGCCGAGGACACCACGCTGCATCGCTTCGTAGCCCTCAAATTTCTTCCGGACGATTTGGCGCGCGACCATCAGTCGCTCGAGCGATTTCAGCGCGAGGCCCAGGCGGCTTCGGCACTCGATCATCCGAATATCTGCACCATTCACGAAATCGGCGAAGATCACGGACGGCCTTTCATTGTCATGCAGTATCTCGAGGGCACCACGCTCAAGCACCGCATTTCGGGCAAGCCGCTGCCTCTCGAAGACACTCTCGAATTCTCCATCGAGATTGCCGATGCGCTCGATGCCGCGCATGCCAAAGGCATCGTGCATCGCGATATCAAGCCCGCGAATATTTTTATCACCACCCGCGGGCACGTGAAGGTGCTCGATTTCGGCCTGGCGAAAACGATTAGTCCCGCGTCGCCGGGCTCGCTCTCGGATACCCAGGAAACGGCCGGCGAGGTGGCGCCTGAGCATTTGACGAGCCCGGGCAGCACGCTCGGTACGGTCGCGTACATGTCGCCCGAGCAGGTGCGGGCGAAGGAATTGGACGCGCGCACGGATCTATTCTCGTTTGGCGATGTGCTCTACGAAATGGTCACGGGCGCGCCGCCATTTCGCGGCGACTCTTCCGGCGTGATTTTCGAGGCGATCATGAATCGCGCGCCGGTGCCGCCGGTGCGGTTGAACGCCGACACGCCGATCGAACTCGAGCGCGTGATCGCCAAGGCGCTCGAGAAGGATCGCGAGACGCGCTACCATCACGCCTCGGAGATGCGCGCCGACTTGAAACGCATCCGCCGGGAATTCGATTCGACACGCACGGCCGCTGCAGCGATCGGCGCGGGCGGATCATTGTCTTCGGCGGTCTCGGCGGCCAGCTCGTCATCCGCGGTGCCGGCGGCGGCTCCGCCAGCGCAGCCACAAAGTCCCTCAGCCGGAAGCTCGGGATCGGTGTCGGCTCAAGTCCCGAGCGCCAGCGGGAGCGACGTGAAAGTTGCGGTGCCCGCCTCGCGGTTGTGGATCGGCGTCGGCGCCCTTGTGGTTCTCGTGATTGCCGCCGGCGCGTTCTGGTGGTTCAAGGGGCGCAGCAGCAAGCCAGCAACGCTCACCGAGCGTGACACCGTAATCGTCGCCGACTTCGCGAATTCCACCGGCGATCCGGTGTTCGACGACGCGCTCAAGCAAGCCCTCAGCGTCTCGTTGCGGCAATCTCCATTTCTCAACGTCCTCTCGGACGAACGCGTTTCCTCCACGCTGCAACTGATGACCCGCCCGACGGACACGCGGCTCACGCCAGACGTCGCCCGCGAGCTTTGCCTGCGGGCCGACAGCAAAGCCTTCGTGGCCGGCTCGATCGCCACCATCGGCAGCGAATACGTAGTCGGCCTGAAAGCTATCAATTGCGCCACCGGCGACGTTCTCGCGCAGGAGCAGGTCCAGGCCCCCGGCAAGGAAAAAGTGCTCGACGCACTCGGCCAGGCGGCGACGAAGCTGCGCACCGAGCTGGGCGAATCTCTCGCCTCGGTGAAACAGTTCGACGTTCCTCTCGATCAGGAAACGACCGCCTCACTCGACGCATTGAAAGCCCTAAGTATCGGCTCGAAGACGTTTGACGAAAAAGGCCCTGCGGCGGCGCTGCCTCTTTATCAGCGCGCCGTTGATCTCGATCCGAAATTTGCCCGCGCCTACGAAGATTTGGGATTGATGTATTGGGATTCGGGCCAGCCGGAGAAGGGCAACGGCTACATCACAAAAGCATTCGAGCTGCGAGACCGCGCCAGCGAGCGCGAGAAACTGCACATCGAATCGCTCTACTACGAGCTGGTGATCGGCGACCTGGATAAATCCGTCGAGGTCTTTCAGCAATGGATCGGCAGTTACCCTCGCGATGCCACCGCTCACGAGAACCTCGCGATCTGCTACGTGCAACAGGGCCAGATCGAAAAAGCGCTGAACCTGCTGCTCGAGGCGCAGCGCCTTGAGTCCGGCAGCGTAATCACCCTGGGAAACGTCGCGGGCTTGTATTTGAATTTGGACCGTTACGAGGATGCCCGAAAAACTCTCGCGGAAGCTTATGGCCAGAAGTTGGACAACGATAGTCTGCACATCTACTCGTATGTTTTAGACTTTATCGCCAACGACATCCATGGCATGACCGAAGAAGGATCATGGTTCGATTCTCATCCCGACCTGAAGCATGAATATTTTGCTCTGGAAGCCGACACTGCGGCGTATTCCGGCCACTTGCAGAAGGCCCGGGAGTTCTCGAAACGCGCCGCGGAGGCGGCTGAACGCGCCGATAACAAAGAATCGAGCGCGCTGTGGCAAGGCAACGCCGCGTTTCGCGAAGCCGTGTTCGGCAACGTGGGCGAAGCGCGCCAACGCGCCGCTGCTGCGCTGGCTGCCGCTCCCTCCAGCCAGGATGCGCAAAACGAGTCGGCGCTGGTATTTGCAATGACGGGTGACGCAGCGCGTTCGCAATCCATCACTCAGGCGCTCGCGAAGCGCTATCCGATGAATACGGTGATGCAGTCCTATTGGTTGCCGGTGATTGAGGCGCAACTTGCGCTGTCGCAGAAAAATCCGGCGCGGGCCATTGAATTGCTGCAAACGGCTGCGCCGTCGGAATTGGCGCCGACGTTTTCGCCGCTCAACAGTTCCTGCCTCTATCCGATTTACATTCGCGGCGAAGCCTACCTCGCCGCGAAAAACGGAAGCGCCGCCGCGGCGGAATTTCAGAAGATTCTCACGCATCGTGGCCTGGTCTGGAATTGCCCCACCGGCCCCTACGCACATCTCGGCCTGGCCCGTGCCTACGCCATGCAAGGCGATAGCGGCAAAGCCCGCGCCGCCTACAATGATTTCTTCGCGTTATGGAAAGACGCGGACCAGGACATCCCCATCCTGCAGCAAGCCAAATCCGAATCCGCAAATCTGAAATGAACCGCTAAGCACGGCGCGTCCGGGAATTAAGTAGCGCTGGCGCCCCGCCGGCTCCTACGATCGGCTAGTCGGCAGCGGCAACCATCACGGGCGGACCTCAAAATCAATTCAGTGCCCTCAGCTCGACAAGCTGCTCCGCCCACGATTACGGCCCTAATTTACTTTTGTGCTCGTAAGATGCCGGCAGAGACGCCGGCGCTACTTGGCCGCGTTGACTTGATTCGGGACGCGACCTAATATTGGCGCTCCTATGCCTGATTCCTCCTCATTTTCGGGACGGACGATTTCCCACTACCGCGTGCTCGAGAAACTTGGTGGCGGCGGCATGGGCGTAGTCTTCAAAGCCGAAGACATCAAACTCGATCGCTTCGTAGCCCTGAAATTTCTGCCGGACGACGTCGCGAAAGACGCGCAGGCTTTGAGCCGCTTCCAGCGCGAGGCCAAGGCCGCATCCGCGCTAAACCATCCCAATATCTGCACCATCTACGAAATCGGCGACGAAAACGGCAAAGCCTACATCGTCATGGAGTATCTCGAAGGCCAAACGCTGAAGCATCGCATCGGCGGCCGTCCGGTAGAAATAGAAACGTTGCTCGATCTAGCCATAGAAATTGCCGACGCGCTGGATGCGGCGCACGCAAAAGGCATCGTCCATCGCGATATCAAGCCAGCAAATATTTTCGTCACCGAGCGCGGCCACGCCAAAGTTCTCGATTTCGGCCTCGCCAAAGTCGCGCCAAAAAAAGATGCCATGCGCGACGACGCCACACAAGCCACCGCCGCGAATCTCGGTGCCAGTGAATTGGACCTGACCAGCCCGGGCACGGCCGTCGGCACGGTCGCTTATATGTCGCCGGAACAATTGGGCGCGAAAGACCTCGATGGCCGCACCGATTTATTTTCCTTCGGCATCGTCTTGTACGAAATGGCCACAGGCACGCTGCCGTTTCGCGGCGATAGTTCCGCGCTAATCACAAACTCAATTCTCACTCGCGCGCCCGTGCCGCCTCTGCGATTGAATCCGGATATTCCGGCGAAGCTCGAGGACGTGATCCTTCGCGCGCTCGAGAAAGACCGCACTCTGCGTTACCAAGATGCGGCCGACATGCGCTCGGAACTCCGCCGCCTGAAGCGCGACACAGAATCGAGCAGCCGCGCGATCCCCGCCGAAGCCCCGCCCGCGTCGGAGAGATCGGGCACGGTGCCCGCCGCGCAGGAGGCGTCCTCGGCGTCGCGTGTTTCGTCAGCCGCCGCGCCGGTCGCAGCCGCCGGTTCAGGCACCACGCACATTTCGGTAACACCGCAGGCAGCTGCAGCGGAATCAAGCGTGACGTTTGCTCCGGCTGCGGTTCAGCCGAAGAGCCCGCCGCCATGGAAAATGATTGGCGCGGGCGTCGCGATTCTTGCATTGCTAGCCTTGGCCGGAGCGTATTTCTTCGGGCATCGCGCGCCGAAACTCACCGAAAAAGATTCGATCCTCCTCACCGATTTCACCAATACGACAGGCGATCCCGTTTTCGATGGCACGCTGAAGACCGCGCTGCAAGTGAGCCTGGCGCAATCTCCATTTCTAAATTTGGCGTCGCAGCAGGAAGTGGATCGAACGCTAAAACTGATGGGCCGTCCGCCCGACACGCGCATCACTCCTGAAATCGGACGCGAAATTTGCCAGCGAGCGGGAATCGCGGCGATGGTCCACGGTTCGATAGCGGGCCTCGGCAGCCAATATGTCATCACGCTCGAAGCCGTCAACGCCGCGAACGGCAACTCGCTCGGCCAGGAGCAAGCGCAGGCGAGCAGCAAAGAACAGGTTCTCGACGCGCTGGGAAAGGCTAGTTCGAATCTGCGCGGAAAGATGGGCGAATCGCTCAGTTCGATTCAGAAATTCGATAAGCCGCTGGAGCAAGCGACCACGTCTTCGCTCGAAGCATTGAAGGCCTATTCGGATGGTTCGGCGGAGCTAGCAAACGCGAACAATCTGGCAGCTCTGCCGTTCTTAAAGCGAGCGATCCAATTGGATCCGAATTTCGCCATGGCGTATCGAGGAGTAGCTGTGGCGGCCAACAACACGGGCCAGACAGAGACATCGCTGGAGTATGCCCAGAAGGCCTTTGACTTGAAGGACCGCGCCAGTGAGCGAGAAGATCTGGCAATCACCAGCTACTACTATCAACAAACGAATCAGATCGACAAAGCCCTGGAGACTTACCAGCGATACCAGAAGAGCTACCCGCGTGACTTGCGCACCTGGCTCAATCCTTCGGTCTTGCACATAAGCATCGGTGAGTTTGACAAAGCCCTGGCCGAGAGCCTCGAAGTAGTGCGCCTTTTTCCAGATTCCTACCTCGGATATCGGAGTGCGTCGGATTGCTACCGGGCGTTGAACCGCCTGGATGAAGCGAAAGCGATCTTAAACGCCGCGTCGCAACGAAATCTTGGCGGCGTTTTCATCCACGATGGCTACGGGATTTTGGCTCTAGCGCAAGGCGACCTGGCAACGATGGCCAAAGAAGATGCGCTTTTAAAGGCGGATCCTCAAGGTGAAATCACTGTTCTCGAGCGCGCTGCGAACTTGGCCGCTGGCCACGGACAAATGCGCCGGGCCATGGAACTTTTCACCGAGGCAGAAGACAAGGAAGTGCGACTCGAAGAAAAAGAAGGAGCGCTCAACGACGTCGAATACGCGGCAACGTTTGAAGCGATTGCCGGGAACCGCGCGGCGGCCATTACTGGCGCCGACGCGGCCATCAAACAGGCGCAAACGCCGTCGCATGAATTGAACGTGGCTGATATTTACGCCCGCGCCGGAATGGACGCCAAAGCACGGCCGCTTGTTGACGCGGCGACGAAACAGCGTCCCTTGGACACCTTCATCCAATCCGTGTATGGGCCAGGCGTCAGGGCTGTGCTCGAAATGAATCAAGGACATGCCGATAAGGCCGTGGAGTTAATGAAAGTTGCCGAGCCTTATGACCGCGGCTATTCTGAGTGGCTTTACACTCGCGCGAGCGCCCTCTTAATGGCCGGCCGCGGCGCTGATGCCGTCATCGAGTTTCAAAGAGCCCTGAATTTTAAATATTATTGGCCCCAGGATCCTATCGTTTCTTTCTCACAGCTCGGCCTGGCGCGAGCCTACGCGGCCACCGGCGACAAAGAGAAAGCCCGCGCAGCCTATCAGGATTTCCTCGCGCTATGGAAAGACGCCGACCCCGACGTTCCGCTGCTGCTGCAAGCCAAGGCCGAATACGCCAAGCTGAAGTAGATCTAATCCGGATATTTCACCGAGCAACCATAAGGCCGCGTAGAAGCCACGCTAACCGCCTTCCCAGCCATCGCTTCCTCCAGCGCCTGCTGCACGTAATTCTTCGCCCCGCTGATATCGGCCGTGTCCGTCGTTGGCTTGTCATCAATCGCCCCGTCATAAATCATCACGCCCTGCGGATTGATGATGATCATCTGCGGCGTAGTTTTCGCGTCATAAAGATGGCCCACCGCGCCGGTAGGATCGAGCAGCACCGCAGTAGGCGCAGCTTTCATCTCCTTCACATAAGAATTTTCATCCGCAGCGGTGACGTAACCCTGCTTTCCGGGCGCCGAGGAAATCACCGTGAGCCAAATCACTCCCTTCGCAGTCCATTCCCGCTGCAACTTCTCCATATTCCCGCTGGTGTAATGCTTCTGCGTGTAAGGACAGCCTCGATTGTGCCACTCGAGCACCACGAACTTGCCCGCATACTCGGAGAGTTTGTGCGATTGGCCATTCGTGTCGGTGGCCGTGAAATCCGGGGCCTTGTCTCCGATGCGCACAGCCCAAGCCGGAGAGAGCAGCGCTCCCAATAGAAATGCGAGACCGAAGATGCTTGCGAAATAGCGCTTCATTGGCTTTTCCTCCACTACTTCGAGACGACCGGCGCGGCGATCTGATACGCGCGCGCTCCATCCAGAACCAGAACGCCTTTTAGCTGCGCCGGTTGCCCGGTGGCTTGATCCGACAACTTCAAAGTTAGATGAATTCCGGAGCGATCGGTTACCAGAAGCTGCGGCGCGGAATTTTCGATTACGCTTGCAGCCTGCGGGAAGAAAGTGGCCGATTTTGCGGCAGGCGCGCCCGCGACCGTTAGGACTAGATTGTTCTGCTCGACGCGGGCCGAAACTTTCCATGCCGCTGGAGCGGGCTTGGGAAGTTGCTGGCGGGTTTGTTCGAATTGCTCGTGCCATGCGCGCACTTGCTCGGCGTCGGAGATGGGCACCGCGAGCGAGAGATGCGCTTTTCCGGGAATGCACACTTCGCGGCAGACGACGTATTTCACGTCGGCCACGAACTGCACATTTTGGCGAGCCTCGTAATCGAAACTCATGGGCGCCCTGATTGGCGATATCAGCAGGACCTGATCCTCGTAGCCATAATCAATGATCGTGCCGCTGCCCAGACGCTTGGGCGTGGGCCATTCGATCGGGCCCGCGCGGAATCCTGCTGGAAGAATCCAGGCAATTTTCGGAGGCTCGCCGGAATCGCCGGCGTTTTGCCAGTAGATATGCCAGCCGGGATCGAGATGGAAAAGGAGTCCGGCTTGCAATCTTGCGTTTCCCGGAGGGGGAGTTTGGTCTGCGATCAGTTTGATTTTTGCATGCGAAGGCGGAGATTGTGCAGCCGCGGCGGACGCGACCATGGCCCATGCCGCCAGACTCAAAATCATCCTGCAGAGGCGCTTTTTGGCTACCTTTGGCAATTGAATAGAAGTCCGATTCATCGTACTGAATTAGACGGGGCGGGATGGCCGAATGTTGCGCGATTGCAGATTGTGCCGCGATTTGCGCCGCAGAGGCCCGGCGTAAAGCGCGGGCTCTGCGGTCGGACAACGCTTACGCGGCTTACGCGCCGCGTTGACTTGAATGGAGGCGCTGATTAAGATTTCGGCAGTGGCTGATCCCTCCTCACTTTCCGGACGAATGATTGCGAGGTACCGTGTCACCGAAAAACTTGGCGGCGGCGGGATGGGTGTGGTTTACAAGGCCGAAGATACCGAGTTAGGCCGCTTTGTGGCGCTCAAATTCTTGCCGGACGAATTGGCCAAAGACGCGCAGGCGCTCGAACGATTCCGTCGCGAAGCGCGGGCGGCTTCGGCGCTAAATCATCCCAATATTTGCACCATTTACGAGATTGGAAATTTCGAAGGGCGCACTTTCATCGCCATGGAGTTTCTGGACGGCGCCACCCTGAAGCATCACATTGGCGGCCGGCCCATGGAAGTTGAGAGCCTGATCGGCGTATCCATCGAAATTGCCGACGCGCTCGAGGCCGCACACGAGCAGGGAATCGTGCATCGCGATATCAAGCCCGCCAATATTTTCATCACCAAGCGCGGGCACGTGAAAATTCTCGATTTCGGCCTGGCGAAGCAGACCGTGAAGCCGGATTCCGCCACGATGGGCGCCACGCGCGGCGCCAGCGCGGTGGCGGACGTAGCCGAAGCGCAGCTCACCAATCCGGGCACCACAGTGGGAACCGCCGCATACATGTCGCCGGAACAGGTGCGCGGCAAAGACCTCGACGCGCGCACCGATCTATTCAGTTTCGGCGTGGTGATCTATGAAATGGCCACCGGCACGCTGCCATTTCGCGGTGAAACGGCGGGCGTAATCACCGATTCGATCTTAAATCGCGCGCCGGTGCCCGCAGTGCGGCTAAATCCCGATTTGCCCCCAGATCTCGAGCGCATCATTAATAAGGCGCTCGAGAAGGATCGCGAAATTCGCTGCCAAAGCGCCAAGGAGCTGGAAGCCGATCTCAAACGACTAAAACGCGATCTCGATTCCGCGCGCGGCACGGCTGTGTCAGGGACCGTGGAGAGCGCCGCCGCGTCGGCCGGTTCGACGGCAAGGCCCGTAGCCGAATCTGAGAGCAATTCGCGAACCCTTCTACTAGCCGTAATAGCGGTGGCTTTGTTGGCTGCGATTGCTGTCGGCGCGTACTTTTTGCGCGGAAGATCGAATGTCGCCAGAGTGAACTCGATCGCAGTCCTGCCGTTCGTGAATGAAACTTCCGACCCGAACAATGAATATCTGAGCGATGGGCTCACCGAAGACCTAATCAGCGCGCTCTCCCAACTGCCAAATATGAAAGTGATGGCCCGTAGCACAGTCTTCCGCTTCAAAGGCAAGCAAGATGATCCCCGGCAAATAGCGGACACGCTGCACGTGGACGCGGTAATGACCGGCCGGATGGCGCAGCACGGCGATCAATTGAGCGTCCACGCCGAGCTTGTAAATGCCGCGGATGGCACCGAGCTGTGGGGCGGCCGCTACGAACGCAAGATGGCGGACATCTCGCAGATCCAGGGCGAAATTATCGGCGACGTCTCAGAAAAATTGCGCGTGCATGCAACTTCGAGCGGGGAAGAGCACGCGCAGCCTGCAAGCGCCGGCACCTCCAACGCCGAGGCTTACCGGCTCTACCTGCAAGGCCGTTATGAGTTCAACGCTCGAACCGCGGCGAGCCTGCAGAAAAGCATCGATTTGTTCAAGCAGGCGATCGTGGCCGATCCCACGTACGCGCAGGCGTACGCCGGACTGGCGGACACGTACAGCGTTATTTCCGGCTATTCTTCGGGGATTGCGCCTCGAGAGGCCCACCAGCTAGCAAGCGTAGCGGCCCGCAAGGCGATCGAGCTGAATGATTCGTTGCCGGAAGCGCACGCAGCGCTGGCCGCGTCACTGTCAGGTGCTAGGAAGTGGGACGATGCCGAGCGGGAATTCCGCCGCGCTCTGCAACTCAATCCGAACAACGCACACGCACATTATTTTCTGGCGTTCACCGTGCTGTTTCCCTTGAAGCGATATGATGAGGCGCTGGCGGAATCGCGCACCGCATTGTCGCTCGATCCCTTTTCTCCCATCATCAACGCAAATCATGGAGTATTGCTGATGGCGGCGGGCAAGCCCACGGAAGCGGTGGAACAGTTGCGCAAAGCTGTGGCGATCGATCCGGGTTTTCCGCCCTCGCACCAGAAATTGGCGCAAGTTTACGCGGAACTCGGGAAATTCGCGGACGCCGAAAAGGAGTGGCAGATTTTCGCGCCGTCGCCGGAAAAAAAGGTGAGCGAGGACGCTAAAGGATTCGGACAACTCGTCGTGGAAACGTTTACATTGCAGCAGGAAAAAACTGGGTACGTTCCGGAGTCATTCTTCGCGCTGGGCTATGCCGTAGCTGGGGACAGCGCCAAAACATTCGAATGGCTGAATAAGGCGGTCGCAGCGGAAGACGATCAGCTCGGATTCTATATTCGGTATCCCGCATTCGCTCCCTACCGCTCGGATCCACGATTTGTGGAGATCACGCGAAAGCTAGGATTGCCGCAATAGGTGCACCGGTCTCTACCGGGCGCGCTTGACACCGTACAGCCTCGCGGGATACTGTCCGTGCACCAAGGGACGAAAGTTTTAAATTTCCGGAGGGAAAATGAAAATTGGAAAGTTGCTTCCAGCTATTGGTGTGTTGTTCTTCATCGCGCTCCCGTCCTTCGCTCAGCAGAAGCCCGGAACCATCTTCGCCATCGAATTCCAGAAACCGAAAAACGGCATGGTAAAGCAGTACCAAGACGGCCGGAAAGCCAAAGCGGACTGGCACAAACAACAGAACGATTCGCAGCCATTGCTCGTTTGGGAAACCATAAGCGGCGATAGCACCGGAACGTATCTAGTCGAGCGCATCAACCAGCACTGGGCCGATATGGACCATCCCTCAGTCCCCGATGCCGCCGACCTCGATGTATACCAGAAGCAGATCGGCAACTATGTAGAGTCGCTGGTCACGCGCTACTACGAGTTTCTGCCGAAAATCAGCAACCCGGGAGACATGAGCTCGTATCCGAAGTTCCTCGAGATCATCGCGTTTAACGTGCGCCCAGGCCACGAAGCCGATTTCCGCAGCGCCATCGCACGAATTCACGAAGCGGGAGAGAAAACCAACTGGCCGGCGCACTATCAATGGTACGTGCTGGCAAATGGCGGCGTGGACGGCGAATTCGTTCTCGCCTTCGCCCATGCCAATTGGGCCGATTTCGAGGACAAGCCCGACGTCAAGCCCTACCGCGACATGATCAAGGATGCTTTCGGACAAGCGGAAGCGGATTCCATCGTCAGGCGCCTGGATACCTCGATCGAGAAGACTACCAGCTCGATCATCCAATTCCGCCCGGACCTGAGTTACGTCCCGGCGAAGTAAGTTTGTTTTCGTAGGGTGCTGGCTCGCTGCGTAGGGGCGGGGGTTTATCTCCCGCCCGTCCTGGCGTTGGGTTTTCCGTCCCGCAAAAAATCGCCCAATCGCGCCCGCGTACTCGATTACGGTGTCGTCACGCTTGACGTTATCTTAGGCGCATCCCCCGCCGCTTGCGCCGCCAAAGGCTGCCCCAGCGAAGGCCACACGCTCGGTATATCCCATTTGCCGTTTGCCGCAACCTGCGACACATGCACCGCAAATCCTCCAGCACCCAGCGCGCTCAATTCCAGCCGCCCGTCCGTATTCTCGTTAATCGCGATCTGCGACAAGCCGCGCTGATCTCCCATCATGGCCCAATTCCCGAAGGAAGCATTCGCGGCCGTCTGCCAGATGTGCCACGCGGTGCCGTCCTTGGCATCCAGTGCGAAAAGCTCCAGTCGTCCATCGGAATTCCTTCCCAATGCAAGCTGACTCAAACCGTGCGCCGCGCCCATGCTCGACCATTTTCCGAACGACGAATTCGGCGCCGTCTGATAGGTAGTCCACGCCGAGCCGTCCTTCAAATCGATCGCAAATATTTCCAAACGCCCGTCGCCATTGTTGCCGACGGCAATCTTGTAAAGCTCATACATCTCGCCAATGCTCGCCCAACTCCCGAAAGCAGAATTCGGAGAAGTCTGCCACGCATGCCACGCGCTGCCGTCTTTCCGGTTCAGCGCAAATATCTCCAGCCGGCCATCGGCATTGCTATTGACGGCGATTTCGCTCAAGCCGCGCGCATCGCCCAGCGGTTTCCAATCCCCAAACGAAGAGTTCGGCGCGGACTGCCAGCTGGTCCACGCGCTGCCATCGGAGCTCTTCACCGCAAATAGTTCCAGACGGCCATCCGCGTTTCTGGCCGCAACGATTTGAGCAAGCCCGCTCGCCTTGCCCATCTCCGACCAGTTTCCAAACGAACCGCTCGGCGCCTTCTGCCAGGTATGCCAGGCGCTGCCATTCTTCGTATCGAGCGCAAATAATTCGATCCGTCCGTCCGCGTTATTTCCCACCGCGATGCTGGACACTCCGGGGCCGCCGAGGCTCGTCCAAGAGCTGCTCCACTCGCCATTCGGCTTTTTCTGCCAAGTGTCATAGGGAATGTGATCGGCGCCCACAACGAACAGCTCCAGCCGTCCGTCGGCGTTTTGTCCCGAAGCGATCGACACGATTGGAACGCTCTGCGCCCGCGAAGCAGGCAGCCAGCCAACCAGAATCAACGCAGCGACCGATAGCGTTGCCACACATAATCTGCCGCAAATTCGCGATGCCATAAGATGTCTCCTCGTCACATAGGGAAGTGCGTCAAAGCGCGTTCGCCCGGTTCAGATGCCAGTTTGCAGGTCGTGTGTCCGCGGGGCCATCCAGGTGGCAGGAGGCGGGCAGCAGGAGAAAGGGGTACCTCCAGTGTGCGCTGATTAAGCCACCTGTCAATTGTATTCGCCGAAGCCCATGCCCAAGTAGCGCCGGCGTCTCTGCCGGCATCTTACGACCGAAAAAGCCACCAAGGGCATAAGTCACGGGCGGACCGAGCGGCCCACCCGCCGTCACATTGACGCCGCTACACCCGTTTGCTAGCCTCGCTCACTTCTCACCGCATGCGAGCCGTTGACATCATCCGCAAAAAACGCGACGCCGGGGAACTAACCCGCGAAGAAATCGAATTTCTAGTTCACGGCGCCACAAACGATTCCATCCCGGACTACCAACTAGCCGCCTGGCTAATGGCGATAGTCTGGCGCGGCATGACCCAAGCCGAACTCGCCGCGCTAACCGAAGCCATGCTGCATTCCGGCCAAGTTCTCGATCTATCAGATATTCCCGGCGTGAAAGTGGATAAACATTCCACGGGCGGCGTAGGCGACAAAACCTCGCTAGTAATCGCCCCAATCGTGGCCGCAGCAGGCCTACCGGTACCAATGATCAGCGGACGCGGCCTCGGCCACACCGGCGGCACTCTAGACAAATTAGAATCCATCCCCGGCTTCAACGTAAATCTCTCCATCTCCGATTTCCGCCGCGTCCTAAAAGCCTGCGGCTGCGCTCTGATCGGCCAAACCCCCGAAATTGCTCCTGCGGACAAAAAGCTATATTCCTTGCGTGACGTAACCGCGACGGTCGAAAGCCCCTATCTAATCTGCGCCTCCATAATGAGCAAGAAACTAGCCGAAGGAATTGACGCGCTGGTCCTCGATGTAAAAACCGGTAACGGCGCATTCATGAAACAGGAAAAAGACGCCGTCTATCTAGCCGAATTAATGGTCGAAACCGGCCGCCGCATGGGAAAAAAGATGATCGCGCTGATCACCGACATGGAGCAGCCGCTCGGCCGCAAAATCGGCAACGCGCTGGAAG
Organism: uncultured Acidobacteriota bacterium; assembly: GCA_963831955.1. Classification (GTDB taxonomy): domain Bacteria; phylum Acidobacteriota; class Terriglobia; order Acidiferrales; family UBA7541; genus Palsa-147. Next base: position 2,060,755 of record CAWHSG010000001.1, read on the forward strand.
TAGAAGAGTGCCTCGAAGTGCTAGCCGGCGGCGGCCCGGAAGATTTGCGCGAGCTGTGCCTCGATCTTTCAGCCTGGATGCTCACGCTAGGCGGCAAATGCGCGAAAGTATCCGAAGGCCGCGAAATCGCCGCCGAATTAATCGCAAACGGCCGAGCCCGTGATAAATTCCGCGAGATCATCCGCCTGCAAGGCGGCGATACCCAAGTAGTGGACGATCCATCGCGATTGCCGAAAGCGAAGCGGACCGCCCACGCCGTTTCGATGAAGAGCGGCTACATCACCGCCATTCGCGGCGAGCAGGTGGGCATCGCCAGCATGTTGCTGGGCGGCGGCCGCGAGAAAAAAGAAGACTCCGTCGATCCGGCGGTGGGCATCGTGCTCGAGAAAAAAGTGGGTGACGAAGTGCAATCCGGCAGCTCGCTCTGCACCATTCACTTCAATTCCGAAGCGCGCAAAGGCGAGGCGCTCGCGATGTTAGCCACCAGTTTTGAAATTGGGCCAACGAAACCCGCGACGCGCCCGCTGGTTCGTAGAATCATCGGCGCGAAAGAGTTCGCGTAAAAGCGGAGGTACGGATGCACCGATTCGTAGGCGTCCTCGGCATGTTGACGATGATGGCCCTGGCCTGGCTGTTCTCCACCAATCGCGCCGCCATCAACAAAAAAACCGTTGCCTGGGGCCTCGCGCTACAAATCACCTTCGCCTTCATCGTCATGCGCTGGGAATACGGCCGCCTGCTTTTCCAAAAAGCCGGCGCCGGCGTAAACTGGCTCCTCGATTTCGCCTTCTACGGCTCGTCATTCGTCTTCGGCGATCTAGGAAAAAAAGGCTCGCCGCAAGGATTCATCTTCGCGTTCCAAGTTCTCCCTACAATCATTTTCATCGCCGCCGTTTTCGCTCTGCTCTATCACTGGGGCATCATGCAGCAAATCATCAAGCTCGCCGCCTGGGTGATGACGCGTCTGATGGGCGCCAGCGGCGCCGAATCTTTAAACGTCGCCGCCAGCATCTTCATGGGCCAGACCGAAGCCCCGCTAACCATCCGCCCATTCCTCCCGGATCTAACAAAATCCGAACTCATGACCGTAATGACCAGCGGCATGGCCCACGTCTCCGGCGGAATCATGGCCGCCTACATTGCCTTCGGCATCGAAGCCAAGCATCTCCTAGCCGCAGTAATAATGACCGCCCCAGGCACAATCCTGCTCGCAAAGATGCTAGTCCCCGAAACAGAAGTGCCGAAAACAGGCGGCCGAGTCGAGATGGCCGAGATCGAGCGCGACACGAACACTCTGGGCGCAATTGCACGCGGCACCAGCGACGGATTAAACCTTGCGATCAATGTCGGCGCGATGCTGATCTCATTCATCGCGCTGTTGTATCTCGTCGATGGAATTTTCGGCGGAATTCATGCACACATCGGCTGGTTTCCGGCGAGCCTCGAACAAGTATTCGGCTGGGTCTTCTCGCCCGTAGCCTGGCTGATCGGCATTCCCTGGCAAGACTGCCACACTATCGGCAATCTTCTCGGTCTGCGCACCGTGACCAACGAGCTGATCGCGTTCCAACGCCTCGGCCCGATGAAAGACATGCTCGATCCGCGATCCTTCACCATCGCAACCTTCGCTCTCTGCGGCTTCGCCAATTTCAGCTCCATCGGCATCCAAATCGGCGGCATCGGCGCCCTCGCTCCCAATCGCAAAGCCGATCTAGCCCGCCTCGGCATCCGCGCCATGCTCGCCGGTACGATGGCCAATCTAATGTCCGCATCAATCGTGGGAATAATGTTGAAATGATGGCCCCCGCAAAAAAAAGCAACGCAACGGGAGAGTTTGCCCGGGCCTCGCGCGCCGCCAAATTCATTCTCGCCAAAACGCGTCTGCGCCCCCGCGTAGCCGTAGTTCTAGGCTCAGGCCTCGGCGCATTCGCCGATCAACTCACCAGCTCCACGAAAATCCCCTACCAAAAAATTCCCGGCTTCCCGCGCTCAACGGCCGAAGGCCACGCCGGCCAGCTCGTAATCGGCAAAGTAGGCGATTTGCCCGTAGCCGCAATGCAAGGCCGCGTGCATTTCTACGAAGGCTACCCACTGAGCGACGTAATTTTCCCCATGCGCGTTCTGGCCCGCCTCGACATCCGCGCCGCCATCCTCACCAACGCCGCCGGCGGCATCAACACCAATTTCCAGCAAGGCGCGTTAGTCTTGATCAGCGATCACATCAATCTACAAGGTTCCAATCCGCTGATCGGCCCGAATGACGAGCGCTTCGGCCCGCGCTTCCCGGATATGACCCAAGCCTACTCGAAGGATTACCGCCAAATCGCCGAAGAAGAGTCGCGCCAACTCGGCTTCGACATCTTCGAAGGCGTTTACGCCGCGTTAACGGGCCCCAGTTACGAAACGCCAGCCGAAATCCGCTACCTGCGCACCATCGGTGCCGATCTGGTAGGCATGTCCACAGCCCCAGAAGTAATCGCAGCCCGTCACATGGGCATCCGAGTCCTGGGCATTTCATGCGTAACAAATATGGCCGCCGGAATTCTGGATCAGGTAATCAATCACGCCGAAGTAATGGAAACGGGCGAGCGAGTAAAAACGCATTTCATAGCCCTATTGCGCGCCGTGCTACCGCGTATAGCAGCCGATGTAGCAGGCAAGTAAGATGAACTCATCTAATAAATGTACGGAGCAAGTTTTTCAGCGGGCAGCCGAGAATTCGTTGCGGCGGAGCCGCAGAAACACGGTGGCAGCCCCCTGCTTTAGCAGCGGGAGGAGCGCTTTAGCGCTCCGAAAATATGCCGCCTCATGTCAGGGCGCTTTAGCGCTGGGCACCAACAGCGGCGATTTCGCCGCGACGGTCAGCACTCAATGCGCCGCCGCTATTCGAGCTCTGCCTGGCCGCCAAGCTATTTATGAGGTGAGTTCATTTCAAAACAGGATCTACAATGAGCGGCGACAACAAATTAATTGAAATAGCCCGAGCAGCCCGCGAACACGCCCACGCCCCCTATTCCAATTTTCGCGTAGGCGCAGCCGTACGCACAAAATCCGGCAAAATCTATTCCGGCTGCAACATAGAAAACGCCAGCTACGGCCTAACTCTCTGCGCCGAGCGTGTAGCAATCTTCAAAGCCCTCTCCGAAGGCGAGCGCGAATTCGAAGCCATCGCCGTAGTCTGCGACACCGAAAAACTAACGCCCCCGTGCGGCCCCTGCCGCCAAATCATCTGGGAATTCGCCGGCGACATCCCAGTAATCCTAGCCAATCTAAAAGGCAAGGTAGAACGCGAAACCGTAGCAAAGTTACTACCGCGCCCGTTCGACCGGTCATTTCTGTGATGGCAAATACCCGTACCGCCGGTTTACCCTGAGTCTCGGCGAAGGGCGTCCCGCCGGCTCTTTTGCGATGTAAGAAGCATCTCCGTGTTGGCAGAACGTAGTTTTTGGAATTACGATGAATAAAACGAGACGCGTATCGATTTATTTTGTAAGCGCTGTGCTATTTGTCTTGGCCGTCCTGGCCAGCCCCGCCTCGCTCCATGCCTACCCTCAAAAAGAACACGCCGACTTACTCATCTCAGGCGGCACGGTAGTAACAATGAACTCCTCCAAGCAAGTAATCGAAGACGGCGCACTAGCCATCCGCAACGACGAAATAATTGCCGTAGGCAAGCGCGCAGAACTAACCGCCCGTTACGACGCCACCCGCACCATCGAAGCCCAAGGCCGAATCATAATGCCAGGCTTGATCAACACCCACGCCCACGCCGCCATGAGCCTCTTCCGCGGCATAGCCGACGATCTCTCCCTAGACGACTGGCTCCGCAAATATATTTTCCCAGCCGAAGCCAGAAACGTAACTCCAGATTTCGTAGCCTGGGGCACCCGCCTCGGCATCCTGGAAATGCTACAAGGCGGCATCACCGAGTATGCCGACATGTATTATTTCGAAGACGAAGTGGCCCGCGTAACCAAAGAAGCCGGCATGCGCGGTGTCTTAGGCGAAACGATCATAGATTTCCCAGCGCCAGACAACAAAACTACCGAAGCAGCCTTCGCCTACACGCAGAAATATCTGGATCACTGGAAAAATGATCCACTAATCGTAGCAGCCGTAGCCCCGCATTCGATCTACACCTGCTCAGAAAAAACCCTGCAAGATTCCGCCGCCCTGGCCCGCAAGAACAACGCCCCCATCCTAATCCACATAGCAGAAGCCCCCTTCGAACTCGAACAAAGCCGCGCAAAACACGGCCTGACTCCAGTAGCCTATTTAGGAAAAATCGGCGTCCTGGGCCCCGATGTTCTCGGCGCGCACTGCATCTGGGTCAATGCTGCCGACATAGCCACGCTAGCCCACTTCGGAGTCGGCTGCGCCCACAATCCCTCCAGCAACATGAAAACGGCCGCAGGCGTAATGCCGGTAATCGAAATGCGCGAAGCAGGCGTAGCAGTAGGCCTGGCAACCGACGGCGCTGCCAGCAACAACAATCAAGATCTCTTCGAAGAAATGGATCTAGCCACCAAGCTGCAAAAAATCTCGCGCATGGACCCTCGCGCCCTTCCAGCCCAACAAGTAGTAGAAATGGCCACCATCGAAGGCGCCCGCGCCCTGCATCTCGAAAAACAAATCGGCTCGCTAGAACCAGGCAAAAAAGCCGACCTAATCATCGTGGACGTAAACGCCCCGCACGCCACGCCGATGTACAACGTCTATTCCGAAATAGTTTTCGCGCTGAAGGCCAGCGACGTGCGTACGGTAATAATCGCCGGCCGCGTAATCATGGAAGAACGAAAAATGCTAACGCTCAACGAAGAAGAAATCCTGCAAAGGGCCAAGGAATATCAAAAGAAAATTCTAGCGTCGCTAGCAACGCCCGCGAATAATTGATCCCCGATCGCCCAAAGGTTTCCATGAGACCAAAACCCGCCGAAACAATCCGCGCACTCATCGTCGTGGTCCTTCTGCTATTCGCAGCGCAAACATACGGTAATTCTCAAACCACCGCCTCCGTAATCACGGTAGAACACGGTCCAAACGCCCAAGCGCAACAAGCAAAACATTACGTAGTCCTCGTATCGCTCGACGGCTACCGCTACGACTATCCAAAGCTCTACAGCGCCACTTATCTCCAAGCCATCGCCGCGCGCGGCGCCAGCGCACCCGAGGGAATGATCCCGTCCTACCCCTCGGTCACCTTTCCAAATCACTATGCGATCATCACCGGCCTATATCCCGAGCATCACGGCATCGTAGCCAATAATTTTTACGATCCGGCCCGGAAGCAGCACTTCTCCGCCGGCGATCCGAGAACAAATACCGACGGCAGTTGGTACGGCGGCGTGCCCCTCTGGTCGCTAGCCGAAAAACAAAATATGCGCAGCGCCTGTTTCTTCTGGCCAGGCTCAGAAGCGGAAATTGCCGGCCAGCGGCCAACTTACTATCTGCATTTCGACGATGCTTTTCCCGACAGCGCCCGAATCACTCAAGTAATCGACTGGCTGCAACTTCCGCCCGACCGCCGCCCGCATTTCATCACTCTATATTTTTCAAACACGGATCACGCCGGACATGCCTACGGCCCAGACAGCCCGCAAACCGCCGAAGCCGCGCGTTACCTGGACGGAATCATCGGCACTCTCGAAACGAAGCTCGACGATCTTCATCTTCCGATCGATCTCTTCGTGGTAGCCGACCACGGCATGGAAAATGTCCAAGGAGATTGGATCGATCTCGAGCGCCACGCAAATCTCTCAGATTTCGATACCGATGGCGGATTCATCTATCCAAAAAGCGAGGCGGACGCGCAGAAAGCCTACGAAAAACTACGCGGCGCCAGCGACAAATTCGAAATCTATCGCCGCAGCCAGTTTCCCCAAGATTTGCATTTCGACAGCAACCCTCGCGCAGGAGATCCGATCGCACTCGCCACCGGCCCGTACTTAATCCGAGCCCGAGCCGAAGGAAAGCCTGACACAGCCACCGTGAAAGGCACGCATGGATTCGATCCCTACCGCATGAAGACCATGCGCGCCATTTTCTATGCGGAAGGGCCGGACATTCGCCCCGGCGCCACCGTAGCCCCATTCGAAAACATCAATATCTATCCGCTGATCGCCAAAATCCTCGGCCTGCAAATCGGCGCGATTGATGGCGACGTGAAAGTGCTGCAGGGAATCCTGAAAACGCAACCGGCAAACTGATGTCGTGTAGAGAAGGATTCTAAGCGAAGCTAGCTAGGCAAAATACTCATTCGCTTTCGGCCGCTTTTGTCGTGCGCGCTCGAATCAACTTGTTCGCCGAGCTGCGCAAAGTTTCCGGGATATTCTTGTTCTCGCTAAGCTTCTTCAAGTCCGTCGGCGTCAGTCGCACCAGCAACCGCAGCGAAATATCCAGTGGCGTCTTCGGATTATTCGAAAGATTCCTCACAATGATGTAATCCTTCATAAAGTTGCGGTTCATCGAGATCAGCCGCAACACATCCGCGCTGAGATTCGTCTGCCCCGCATAATTCTCCACGTCCGTCTCAGTCAGCCGCGGCGATTGCAACACCGCCCGCTGAATAATCTTATTCGAGTCGCGAATCAACGCCGTGCGAGCCTCGCGCGGACCCTTGATCGCCAACTGAATTCGCTGCACCACATTCATCCCGGAAATTTTCTGAATCAAAGTCCGCCGCCGGCTGGCATCTATTTCCAGATTCTTAGTCGCCTCTTCAACAGCCTTCTCCTCGGGCACTCCCGAATTCAATTCCGCAATCAAATCGCGCTGCTCCGTCGTAGCATGAGGACAGCTAGCCAACGCCTCCGCCAGTTCCAAAGAAAGCGATAGCCCATTCAAATCATCGAGAATCGCCTGCACGCCTGCGGACGTAAGGTATTGCGCTGCGCGCGCAATCAGATCCCGCGGGCATTTCGAATTCTTCGCCAGCGCATCCGCAATCCCCGGCTGGTCGGCCATCTCAGAGGAGCAATAATCGAAGAGGCGTTCGTCGGCATCCGCACGGCCCACCGCCGCGGCAAAAGTCTGCGGCGTCACTCCCATCAACGCACGCGCCGCTCGCACTGCGATGTCTCCATCGACATCCTCGGCGAGGATCACCATCAATTCCGCGCGGTCCTCCGCCGTTAACGGCAAACTCCCCGAGCACACGGCGAGCTTTCGCTCTTTGCGTGCGCGGTTGCCGCGAATTTCCGCGCGAACATCATCGCCAGCAACTGTGCTAATGCGATCCTCCGGGGCTGTCTCGGAGATCTTTCCGAGTAAGTGTGGCATGGCCAGGACGCCCAGGCGTACCGAGCGGCCCCATAGTCTTTCCATTCAATTCCATCAGGACTGCGGAAGAATCGCTAGTGGAGACTTTGAAGGTGTCGCGCGCAAAGTAACTCTGTGATTCGCCGGCTTCCATCCATCCCGAAAATTCCGGCTGGCCGTCCGCGACCACGCGGACGCGCGCCTTCCGGCCCGCTTGAATTCGCAGCTCAAGTTTTTCGGCAGCCGGCGCAAGCGCATCAACCGCAGGCACCACCGACGCCGCAGGCCGCTCAGAATCCGAAACCGCAAGCGGCGTAGCCGCCGCGTCGTCAGATTCAGCGCGCAAACCAACAACAGGTGCCGCAGCTCCCGCCGCCGCAGTCGCGCTCCTATCCGGTTCAGAAACAGATTCGCGGTCGGGCTTCGCATTCACATGCGCGATCCCGCCCCAATGCTTGGCCGCAAGCCATCCGCCGGCCGCAAGAATTGCAATCAACGCAACGATCAGCGCAGCCGGCACCCATTTTCGCGGCTGCTTCTCCAGATCATGCACCCACACGGTAACTGTAGGGTGGTCATTCGTGGAAAGCGCATATTCCGAGATCAACCCGTCCTCATTCAATCCCAAATAACGCGCAATCGTGCGGATAAATCCGCGCGTGAACATCCCGCGCGGAAGTTGATCCCACTGTTCGTTTTCCAGCGCCTCAAGATATTTGGTGTTAATGCGGGTAGCAACGGAAACTTCAACAAGGGAAACGCCTCTTAACTCACGCTCGCGCTTCAGGCGTTCGCCAAAAGGTGTAGGTGGCATCCGCTCGATAAAATTCTCTGCTGAAAATATAGGCGCGCGCGAACAACGTGTCAATGCGCAGCCAGTCGCAAATCGGGACATCCCTCGGCTGTCCGCAAGTCCAGGTCGCGCCGCGGCCAAGTTCAATATGGCCTTTACGGCAAGAGACTCTGCGCCGCCGTTGCAGGATTTAGAAGAGCTTCTCTATAATGGAAAAGTCCGGCGGAAAAGCCCGCCTGTCGGGGCGTATTTTTGTCTGCAGTAGTGTGCCAATCGTGAGCGAATCGAAAACTTTCACCGGAATCGAGCGCCGGCGCAATCCGGGAGGCGAAGTCGAACTCCCCAACGCCACCGAAGTCTCGATTTTCCACGAGCTGGGCAAAGCGCTCACCTCTTCGTTGCAACTCGATCAAGTCCTCCGCACCATCATGGAGAAAATCAACGAATTTCTCCGCCCGGACACCTGGTCGCTTCTATTAATGGACCAGGAAAAGAACGAACTCTATTTCCAAATCGCCACCGGCGCCGGCGCCGAAGCCCTACGCGACGTCCGCATCAAATTAGGGCAGGGAATTGCCGGCTGGGTAGCGCAAAGCGGCGAAGTGATCGTCGTTCCAGACACCAGTAAAGATTCGCGCTTCTTCGCCAAAGTGGACGAAAAAACCAAAATGGAGACGCGCTCCATCGTCGCCGTTCCAGTCCGCTTCCGCGATCAATGCCTCGGCGTAATCGAGCTCATCAATTGCATCGGCGAAGAAGGCTTCAGCCCGCGCGATCTGGCATTGCTGGAAGCGCTGGCAGACTATGCCGCAATCGCCATTGAAAACGCCCGCCACGTCCATCGCATACATGAACTGACAATCAAGGATGATTGCACCTGCCTCTACAACGCGCGCCATCTGAATTTCATTCTCGACACCGAAATCTATCGGAGCAATCGCTACGCCTTCGAATTCTCGTTACTCTTCATCGACCTCGATCATTTCAAAGCCGTGAACGACACCCACGGCCACTTGGTCGGATCGCGCCTGCTGGGCGAAGTAGGCGAGATGATCAAAAATAGCTGCCGCCAAATCGACATGGCCTTCCGCTACGGTGGCGACGAATTCGTAGTCCTACTCCCGCAAACCTCAAAAGAAAACGCCATCCGAGTAGCCCACCGCCTGCACAAACGCATCCGCGACACCATCTGGCTGCAAGCCGCTGGCCTTGAAGTAAAAATCACAGCCAGCGTAGGCGTAGCCTCGTACCCCGGGGATTCCAAAACCAAAGCCGACCTTCTCCACCTGGCCGACGAAGCCATGTACAGCGTAAAGAACACTACCCGCGACGCCGTCCTAGCCGCCACGGTAACCACCCAACCGATAGCGTAGGGCGGCGGCTTCACCACGCCGCTGGGTTGGCCTTGGGGGTGGCCGTTCGTGCTGCCGCGCGAATGCGCCCCGTACGGGGTGGGTTTACTACGCCCCCGGTTTGGCCCTGGGCTTTCGTTTTTGCTCTACCCGCGCCGCAAGATTAAATCCCCGCAGCAACGCCCTCCAACAGGAGTAAAATATCGAGCCATAACGTCCCAGGAGCCACACATGAGCACCGAATCCACCGGCAAGCGAATCGGCGATTACGAAATTCTAGGCGAACTCGGCAAGGGCGGCATGGGCCGCGTATATAAAGTCCGCAACGTAATCTCCGATCGCGTAGAAGCCATGAAAGTCCTGCTCCCCGACCTGGCAGGCCAAAAGGATCTAGCCGATCGCTTCCTCCGCGAAATCAAAATGCTAGCCAGCCTCGATCATCCCAATATCGCCGCCCTACGCACCGCCTTCACCGCGGAAAATCAATTAGTAATGATCATGGAATACGTAGAAGGCGAAACCCTGGCAGCACGAATAGAGCGAGGCCCAGTCCCAGTAGCCGATGCGCTGAAATACATGGACGACGCGCTAGCAGCCCTGAGCTATGCGCACAAACGAAACATCATCCATCGCGACGTAAAGCCCTCCAACATGATGGTCACCCCGCAAGACCTGCTCAAGCTCATGGATTTCGGCATAGCCCGCACCGGCAACGACAAAAATCTAACGGTAACCGGCACCGCCCTGGGCTCGCTGAATTACATGTCCCCAGAACAAATCCAGGGCGGCGCAGTGGACGCCCGCTCCGACATCTATTCCACGGGCATAGCCCTCTACGAAATCGTAACCGGCAAGCAACCGTTCAAGCGCGACAGCGATTTCGCCATAATGGCCGCGCACATGAAAGAAATGCCGCAGCGCCCCATCGAACTCCGTCCCGACATGCCGCAAGGCCTAAACGACATAATCCTGATGGCCATCGCAAAAGATCCAGCCCAGCGCTTCCAATCCGCCGACGCCTTCCGCGGCGCACTCAACAGCGTGCGAGAAAATCTCGGGATGGGTTCGCAAGCGGCCATCCCGGCAGTGGCGGCAGCAGCGCCACCAGCCTGGACGCCAACTCCAGCGGTAGCGCAACCAGGCACCAGTGCCACGCCGCCAAGAATGCCGACGCAGCCGCTGCCGCCGCAACCAACAGCAAATCAAATGCCGCCCACAGTAATCGTCGCCGCGCAAACCGGCAGCCATCGCGGCCTTTACATCACGCTAGGCGCAGTGATCGTGTTAGTAGTGCTGGTAGCGGCAGGCTTCACCGTCCCGCGCTATCTAAAAGCCCGCGCCAGCAACGCACAATCCTCATTACCGTCGCAACCGCAGCAGCAACAAATGTCGAACCAGACTCCAGCCGCAGCCCAGCCAGCAGCTCAGCCAGTTAATCCACCAACCAATTCAATTCCAAATTCCCCAAGCGAAAATCTGGCCGCCACATCCCCGGCAGATCCGGCCGCCGCAATCAAAGCCGCAGCCGCCGCCAAACACAAGCAACAACAAGAAGCCGCCGCAGCAGCCGCCAATCAAGCAGCCGCCGACGCCAAAGCCCAAGCCGAAGCGCAAGCCCGCGCCGTAGAACAAGCCCGCGCAGCAGCCCTAGCCGAAGCCGAACATCAAATGGATCAACTCAATGGCCGCGCCGCCTCAGTAAAAGCCAGCCTAGCCACGCTAAAAAATTCCATGTCCCAACAAGGCCTAGGCCTAAGAGGCGACATGGTAGCCGCAGAAGCCCGCCTGGACACAGATATGCAAAAAGCCCAACAAGCCCTAGATGCCCAAAATCCAGATCGCGCGCAAACGTACATAAAGCAAGCCGACGCCGAAGTAGAAAAGCTAGAAAAATTCATGGGCCACTAAGCAGCCGTTTCCCCGTAGGGCCCGGTCTTCACGCCGGGCCGGGCGAGATCAAAATTCAAGCCCAGATTGCGGTTCCCCACAACGTCCATTACCCGGACGACTTTAAGCATTCGCAGTTGCCGTTTCCCCGTAGGGCCCGGTCTTCACGCCGGGCCGGGCGAGATGCGATGGGTCTTGCGTAGCATGGTTTAGAATGCTTTGTCAGGGCATGACTTCAGTCATGCCGCAAGCGCCGCAAAATCAGGATGGCTTTAGCCGCTGAGGTCCTGTTTCTCGAGCTGCCACACAGACCCTATCAACCTTTCAGCTGTTCCTGAACCGCGCGATAAGCCTCGTCGATCGCCGTATTGGTGTAAGCACTAGCCCCCGCATCCGAATTCGCAATCGAGATGCGCCCAAATTGCTTTCGCCCGATCACGCAAGGACGCTCCTCCTCCGCCCAATGCTCATCCGAAAGCGAATCGTATTCGTAGGCATAACCATGCCCCCAGCGATTCACGGTAATCGCGGCAATGTCGCGCGCGGAATCGAATCCGCCAGTCGAGAGCATGCGGTTCAGTTGCTCGCGGATGTTCCGCTCAAAGGTAGAAAACGGCGTGCCCAACAACTCCGATCGCCCCATCCGATATTGCTCGCGCCGCGGTGACCCAGGCGAGCACGGCGTGCGCAGCATGAACAACACCATCGGCTCCTCAGGCGCGCTAGGAAATTTGTAAGCCCCCAGACTCACCGGAAAATCCAGCATCGTATAGCAGTGATAACTCCCGGGCGAAACGATATGCCGTACGCCCAGCTTCTGAAATGCCGTCCAATTACGAATGGCCACATGCGTATAAATAAAAGGTTCCTTCACGCCATAATGCAAAGCCTCTTTCTGCGCCGCCGGCAATTCCGGGCAAAGATAGGGAATCATCCCGTTATAGCCGGCCAGCACGCACGCGCCAGCCTTCGCGCTGCGCAGCTTTCCCGCCTGCACGTAAGCGACTTCCACGCCCTTCGCCCCCGCCCCATCGAGCTCACGCGCCCGAACCGCGGTACTGTTCAGCCGGATGCGCACGCGCGATGAAGGCTGATCGAGCCGCGCATAATCAGCCCGCGCCGTAACCACATCCTCCATCGTGTCGCCAGGAATCGATCCCGGCACCAAAGAGCGCACCAGCAAGCGGGCAACGGAAGCGTTGCCATCAGGAAAGTGAAATATATAAGGTTCTTCTTCTTTTTCATCCTCCGGCGCGGCCAAACCCAAGCCATCAAATCCCGCGTAGCGATACGCCTCGTAGTCATCCGGATTCCGATAGCAAGCCAACGCCGAGATCGCCTCAATCCCCACAGCGAACAAATCATGCGTGTAAGTCTGAAAGAAGGGCAGCACCGCAGGATCAGCCCCGCATATTTCCGTAAGGAAGCCTGCGTAGCTGATCTTCCCCAGCCGCGCCAGCTTCTCATCGCGCGAAAGCCCCGGTAAATAATCTTTCTTCTCCGTATAAAGCCGGACGATCTCGAGCTGCACGTTTTCCGGAAGCGGAGACTCGCTCAGAAACTCCGCCCAGGGCAGCGTCCCCATTCCCGGCACAAAGCGATCTTCGCCGAAAGTTTCCTTGTCGAAAAAGCAAGCCGTCCCCAGATGCGCATAAAGTTTCTGGTCGTAAGCCTTGTAGAAAACTTTCGGCTCAATTCCCAAGTCCCGCAGCAATCCCTTCGCCACAGCGCTGTACTCCGAAGGACTTTCAATCGACTGAGTCCCGCCATTGCTAAGCAGCAGCCGCTTCCCGACGCGAAATTCATTGCGCCGCGCATGCCCGCCAAAATCATCATGATTGTCGAGAATCAAAATGCGCGATTGAGCGCCAGCCCGCGTGCGAAAGAAGTAAGCAGCAGCCAAACCGCTGATCCCGCCTCCCACAACAATCAGGTCATAAGTTTCGCGCGTATCCTGAGGAGCCCCGGCAGTATCCCAAAAAGTTCCGTCGCGCAAAGAGTGCGCCACATCAAACGACCCCGGCTGGCTACCGCGCATCCCGCCAAGCGCAGGGGGATAAGGACCAGCTGGCGGGAGACCCGTATCAGCGACTCCACCCGCAGTCGCAGCCCATCCGCCTAAGCGCGCGCTACCCAGCGCCCCAATCCCCACCGCCAACCCGTCCAAAAAATCCCGCCGCGTAATGCGCCGCCCCATCCCCAATTCCCGTTCGCGCCGTTCTCGCGTCATGGTTCTCCCGACTGCTCCGCCATCACAGCTAAATTATTTGAGATTCCGCCAAATCGTCAGCCCGCGCATCGTACCCTCACAGTGAACACGGAGCAACCGCCCGCGTTTTCCTCATCTCCTTGATTCGACTTCCCCAGCGTGCTAGGCTGCGCTGGATTCCGCATAAGCCAAACTCAACAACCCCGGCCAAGCAGCGCGAAGTACATGCGCCCGGCCGAAGCCCGATTCAAAGCAAGCACGCAGCAAGCGAGGACGAATGGCGAATGATGCGCTGGGAATGATCGAGACCAAGGGCCTCATCGGCTCCATCGAAGCCGCCGACGCCATGGTCAAAGCAGCCAACGTCGTGCTAATCGGCAAGGAATATATCGGCTCAGGCTACGTCACCGTAATGGTCCGCGGCGATGTAGGCGCCGTAAAAGCGGCCACCGACGCAGGCGCCGCAGCCGCACGCCGCGTAGGCGAGCTGGTCGCCGTACACGTAATCCCGCGCCCGCACGAACTCGTCGAGCAAATTCTCCCAGGCGGCGGCGGCGCCAAGAAATAATCCCCCAGCAGCCGAAAGAGGTTTGGCCTTTTGACTCTGCGCGACACCGACCTCATTTCCATTCAGGAAGCCCGCGCCGCCGCAGAACGCGCGCACCAAGCCCAGCAACAATTCGCCGAATTCAGCCAATCCGCAGTGGACGCCATCGTAGCCGCCTGCGCCAACGCCGCCACCGAAGCCGGCGAACAACTAGCCCGCACCGCGGTAGAAGAAACCGTCTACGGCAACGTAATCGACAAAACCGCGAAAAATCGCCTCGCCTCGGTGGAGGTTCACCAAGCCATCCGCGAAATGAAAACGGTAGGCATAGTTCGCGAAGACCACGAAAAAGCCATAGTAGAGGTAGCCGAGCCCTTCGGCGTAGTAGCCGCGATCATCCCCTGCACCAATCCTACGTCCACGGCAATCTACAAAACTCTGATCGCCCTGAAATCCCGAAACGCAATCGTCCTCAGCCCGCACCCCAGCGCCATGCGTTGCATCTGCGAAACCGCCAGAGTCCTCGAGCGCGCAGCGCTAAAAGCCGGCGCCCCCGAAGGAATCATCGTTTGCCTCAATCACCCCACAATGCAAGGCACACAAGAACTAATGAGGCATCGCCGAACGGGAGTAATTCTGGCGACAGGCGGCACCGGACTGGTCCGCGCCGCCTACAGCTCAGGCAAGCCGGCCTACGGCGTTGGCCCAGGCAATGTGCCCGCCATGATCGAGCACTCCGCCAATATCAAAAAAGCGGTAGCAGATATTTTCGCCGGTAAAACTTTCGACTACGGCACAATCTGCTCCTCAGAGCAAGCCATAGTCACCGAAGATTTCATTCGCGCCCAAGTCCAGGAAGAATGCCGCCAGCAAGGCGGCCATTTCCTAAACGAAGAAGAAATTCGCAAACTGAGCGCCCTAGTTTTCCACCCGGCCACCGGCGTCCCAGATCCAAAAATAGTAGGCAAACATGCCACAGTCCTAGCCGAGCTGGCCGGAATCAAAGTCCCGCCGAACACCAGAGTGCTGATCGCCCGTCTCAAAGGCGTAGGCCGTGAATTTCCACTCTCCGCCGAGAAGCTCTCCCCCATCCTCGCATTTTATTCCGCGGAAAATTTCAAAGCCGCCACCGAAATCTGCCAAAAAATCCTGCGCCACGGCGGCGCAGGCCACACCGCCTCTATCCACACGCAAAGCGAAGCTGCCGCCCTCGAGTACGGCCAGAAAGTCCCAGCCTCGCGAGTCTGCGTAAACACCTCCGCGGTCCACGGCTCCGTTGGCTATTCCACAAATCTATTTCCCGCCATGACCCTAGGCTGCGGCTCCGCAGGTGGCAACATCACCTCCGACAACATAGGCCCGCAACATCTAATGAATCTAAAAAGAATCGCCTGGGAATCCCGCACCGTTGAACACAAAACAATTCCAGCGGCCCAGAAACTAGCAGGAAGCGGCACGATAATCGAGGAAACGCCGGCAGCAAGTCCCACAACGGCCGCACCAGCCCAGCCAGAAAGCGAATCAGAAAAAATGCCCGACGCAAATCCAGATTCAGCCGCGCCGCAATTCGCGCCCGATCGCCAATCCCTAGCGAAAATAGTAGAACGAGTCTTCAAGGAGCGAGGAATCGCCCGCGGCTCGGGCGCAAAAATCGACCCGCAATCCCCACCCCGCGAAATTCAACCAACGCCAGCCGAAGTAGCCGCCGAAGCAGTAGCCCAACATTTCGGCGAATCGCCGAAACCCGCCGCAACACCAGCAATTCCGCCAAAGCCACCTCAACAATCCACCGCCCCACAATTCAAATCAGAAGCGGTCCCATCGCCATTCCCCAAATCCCCAACCCCCGAAATCAAAATCGCCGACTTCGTAAGCGAAAACGACATCCGCGTGGCCATGACCAAGCAACAAAAAATCTTCATCAACCCAAAAACAATCGTAACCCCAGCAGCCCGCGACCTCGGCGATTCCAACAACGTCCTAATAATGACCGCCAAGTAGCGCCGGCGTCCCTGCCGGCATCTTACGACCCTGATTTTCGCAAAGCCCGAACTCAAGGCCGGACCGAGCGATCAATTAAATGCAAAGGTCGCTCCGGCCGTAAGCGTTGCATGTAGCCGCAATCGCGCCCGTAAGATGCCGGCAGAGACGCCGGCGCGACTTGGCCGCCCGTACCGCTGGTTTACCCTGAACATTCGTGAAGGGCGTCCCGCCGGCTCCTACGACCGAAAAATTGATAAGGCCCGAAATCGAGGCCGGAGCAAGCCGTAAATTAAACGCCCCGATCGAGTCAGATCCCTCTCCCCATAAGCGGCACACTAAAGCTCCCGCTCTGATCGTTAGGAATAAGAATCGATCCATGAAAAAGGCCGCGGCTCACAGGAGCAAACGCCGCGGTGATGGTGCACCAACCGCCCGGCGCAAGAGTAGTATTCGAGCAGTTTTCAGAGCTCGGCCAGAATCCGCGTGCCTCGAGTGCGAAGATATGTATGTCCTCGCCGGACTGATTTGTGATCATTATTTGGATCTGCCGGCCGGTCGTGCCAGTTGCAACGTCGCTAAACTCGAAAGTTGGTGGAAATGCATTGAGGCCGTAGGCCGGCGCTCCAACAATGAGCGTGTTGGGCTTGACCACCCGGGCGAACGCCCCCTCGACACGAACCGGGATATACAAGATTTGTCGCAACGATCCCAGAGTGTACGCCGCAATAATTCGGGTTAGGCCCGCGCCTGCTGAGGAGACGATACCGTCGCCTCCAACGACAGCCACTGCCGAATTCTCCGATGAAAATGACAAATGGGCGGAGGCACTGACGTTAAACTCCCGTCCATCAGGAAACTTAGCATAGATTTCAATTTGTTTATCCTCGCCAGCTTTGGAAAAACTGAAGTAATCGCCGACGGACGCGGAGATGGAGAGCGGCAGATCGGCTTCTTCGACATCAACAGCGATACTCGCGGCCACAATATCCTTACCTTTGCCGGCATTGCCCAAGAAACTCAACTGCTGGAAACCGATAAGGCGGTCGCCCGAAGCTTTGTCGGGAATAGCAAAGCTGAACGAGTAGGGCGGTCCCTCCCGGATTTCGCGGGAGTTTCCCAGGGGAGAAATAATCGCGCCTTTGACAGGAGCGGAATCGGAATCAAGCAGGACATCAACATGAATGGTTTCGCCCGGATGGACGATCTGGCCGTTTGGAGGGCTGGTGATGGTCGCGCCATGCGAGACGGAACCGGGCGGACGGTGCGACTCGGAGTAGCTTCCACCAGAGGAAGCCCCGTGAGCGGACGGCAAGTCATCGTTGGTCCAGACTTTTTTGCCTTTGGGTTGTGCGGCACTCGGCGCGCCAGACTGATTTTCGGGCGGCTCAGCATTTTGCGCTGAAGAGGGACTAGCGACGCACAGACCACACAGCGCGACGAATACAGGTAGGAAGTACGTTCGCATGCCGTTCGGCCTTCCGCGGCGACCCGATGAGCAACTAAGACGGATAAGTATACGACCTGATTAGTTTATCGAAGATTGCCCCCTCTCGCGTAGGCAGCGCGCTGCATTGCCCCGCGAAAACCCCTCACCTATACTCAGCTTCTAACTATCTCAGGACCCAAATAAAAATGCGCAACGCCGAAGCCGCCCGCTACGCCCGCTGGGCCGCCGCCATCGCCCTAATAATCGCCGCCACAGTAGCCGGTGTCTTCATACGCCGCTCTCTAAAATTCAACCGCGCCCAACGAGAAGCCCCCAAACCAGTGGCCGTCACCATCCAACAAGAATCCGCCGAATTCACCTTCTCAAAAGTAGAACAGGAACGCACCATCTACACCGTAAAAGCTTCCCGCGCCACGCAATTCAAAGATCAGGACGCCAGCGAACTCGAAGACGTGACCATCACAGCCTTCGGCCGCGATTCCAGCCGCAACGACACGCTACGCACCAACAAGTGCACCTACGAAACAGGCTCAGGCCGAATCCGCTGCCAGGGCCCAGCCCACATCGAGATCGAATCCGCCGAATCTCCCGATCATCCTCCCAACCCGAAAGATCGCGCCATCTACGTGGACACCAGCGACGTAACTTTCGATCGCAATTCCGGCGAAGCCTCCACCGCCGCTCCCGCCACATTCCATTTCCCAAATGGCGACGGCCACGCCACAGGCCTGAACTATAAATCAAATCCCAGCGTGCTGCGCCTCGAGCACAACGTCGAAGCTCAAATCCGCCCAGCCAACAATCCCACAGGACTTCCCACAAACATAACCGGCAGCCAGCTCATCTACGATCGCAACACGCACACCGCGCACCTCCAAGGTCCAGCACACGCCCGCCAAGGCAATCGCGAACTCTCCGCGCAAGAAATGAATCTCGAGCTCGACCAGGATCTCCACACCCGCCGGGCCTGGGCCCGCGGCAATCCTGAAATCCGTTCCACCGAAGGCGCAGATTCCGAAGTCGTCAGCGCCGGCGAATTCGACGCGCGCCTGAATCCCGCGGGATGGATCGAAGCGGTCACAGCCACAGGCAACGTCCGCGGCGAAAAGAACAGCCCGTCGGCCGCAGACGATTTCTCCGCCGAGCAAGCACAAGTAACGATGGAGCCGAAAAATAATCAGCCGCAAACAATGCATCTCACCGGCAATCCCGTGGACATCCGCACCAAAAGTCCCGCCGGCTCGCAGCAAATCGAAACCGCCGCCATGGATCTAAAATTCGCACCAGGCGCCCGCCCCTCGCAGCGCCGCATCGAAACCGCCACCACGTTAGCTCCAGCCACCATTAAGCTGACCAACCCCGATGGCACCACCGTCCTGCGCACCGCCAAAGCCCGCGGCGAATTCGACGCTGGAAATCGCATGAGAAAACTCTACGGCGATTCCGGCGTCGAGATCGAACGCCAATTCGCCTCCGGCGGCCCTCAAAAAACCACCGCCCGCAAAATGATCGCCTCCTTCGCCAACGGCGGCGACTGGGACACCATCGACCTCGACGAAAAAGTTCACTTCACCCAAGCCGATCGCACGGCCGAAGCCCGCCACGCCACCATGCTCAAATCCTCAAACGACATCACCCTAACCGGCGCCCCGATGGTCGCCGACGCAGAAACGCGCACCACCGCCACCAAGATCGATATCCAGCAGGATACCGGGGCGATCAATGCCACCGGCGGCGTCCGCACCACCTATCTCTCCACCACCGCGCCTAGCGCCGCGAACCAATCCGCCAATCCCAGCATCGGCCCGGGCCCAGCGCACATTTCCTCCGACACTCTCACCGGCTCCGGCAAAGAAAGCCATCTCATCTACACCGGCCACGCCCGCATGTGGCAAGGCGACTCGGTGATCGCCGCCGAAGTCATCGAACTCTGGCGCGAGCAGCAACGCATCGAAGCCCGCGAAAATGTAGTAGCCGTCTTCCCGCAAGCCCCGGCAACCGCAACTGGCCCAGCCGCCCCGGTTCTTTGGAAAGTCCGCGCTCCAATCCTCACCTACTGGAGCAACGAAGGCCGCGCCCATCTGGAAAATGGCGTCCGCGCGGATTCTCCCACTGAGTCCCTGCAATCCCGCACACTGGACATCTTCCTGACTCCGGCTCAGCCAGCTGGCACTACGGCCTCCGCCGCCCCAAGCAAGTCTCCGGCCAATCCAGTTGCTAACCAATCCGGCCGCCAACTCGACCACGCCATCGCCCTCGGCAACGTAAAAGTTCGCGACAGAGACCGCATAGGCACCTCCGACCGCGCCGACTACACCGCCGCGGACGAAAAATTCGTACTCACCGGCGGACCACCCACTCTCACCGACGCCTCCAATGACACCACAACAGGCCGCAGTTTGACCTTCTTTCGAGCGAGTGATACGATTTTGATCGATTCCGCAGCAGGATCGCGCACGCTAACCAAACACCGGGTTGAGAAATGAACCGGCATGTTGAAACTCCAGGCCGCCGACTTAAGTAAGTCGTACCGAGGGCGGAAAGTAGTTGACGACGTAAGCCTAGAGATTCAACAAGGCGAAGTAGTAGGACTCCTCGGTCCAAACGGCGCAGGCAAGACCACCACCTTTTATATAATCGTCGGTCTAGCGCGCCCCGATCTCGGCCGTGTCCTCCTAGATGGCGAAGACATCACCGACCTCCCCATGTACCTCCGCGCCCGCAGTGGCATCAGCTACCTACCCCAAGAGCCTTCAGTCTTCCGCAAACTAACCGCAGAAGAAAATCTAATGGCGGTGCTGGAGACCCTGCCGATCACCACCGAACAAAGACGCGACCGGGTAGAGGAGCTGTTAGCCCAAATGGGTTTAGAAGGCGTAAGAAACAGTCCAGCCCACGTACTCTCAGGTGGAGAACGCCGTCGTCTAGAGATAGCGAGATCGCTAGTCCTATCCCCGTCCTTCGTCCTACTAGACGAGCCATTTTCAGGCATAGACCCGCTAACAGTAGTGGATCTGCAAAAGATAATCGCCGACCTATCCCAAGCCGGAATCGGCGTACTAGTAACCGACCACAACGTGAGAGAAACGCTAGCAGTAACCGACCGAGCCTATATCATTAACAACGGCAAGATTTTCCGAGCCGGCACCCCAGCAGAACTAAGCGGAGACGCCGAAGTCCGCCGTGTCTACCTAGGCGAAGGCTTCCGCCTGAATTAAGCGCGGTGGGCGGCGCGCACCGTAGGGGAGGTGGTTTACTACCCTCCCGGTTTAGCATTGGGTTTTGTGTTTGGGTTTTGTAGGGAAGGGGGTTCACCGCCCTCCCGGTTTGGCCCTCGGTGTACCTCCGGGTTCCATCCAAACACCCCCCCAAAACTCAGCAGCCAAAACCCCCACCAAAGCCGTATAATGGCATTGAAAGTGCAAGCATGAACTGGCTCCAACCAAAACTAAACCTCCGCATAGCCCAAAAGCAAATCCTGACCCCGGGCCTCGTCCAAATGGTCAGCGTCCTAGCTCTAAATCGTCTAGAGCTAAGAGAAATGATCAACCAAGAAATCATGGCCAACCCAGTCCTCGAAGAGCTAGGCGAGGACGGAGTAATCGCCGAAAGCTACACCGACGAAGCCTTCCTGAAAGCCGAAACCGAAAAAGTCCCAGAAAACAAAGCCGAAGAATCGAATCCCTTCGACGAATTCGATTTCGGCTCTTTCTACACGCAGTATCTCGATACGGGCGCAGCCAAAACCGGCGAACACGAAGAAATCGAGCGCCCCTCCTTCGACAAATTCCTCTCCTCGCCCTCAAGCCTGACCGATCACCTAGCCTGGCAACTAAGCGTAAGCATCTCCAGCGAAACCGTCCGCAAAATCGCCGGCGACATAGTAGGAAACCTCGACGAGAACGGCTACCTGACCACCACGATGGAAGAATTGATGCAGTCGGGCAATTACACTCTCGATGACGTAGAAGAAGCCCTGACGATGGTGCAAGAATTCGATCCGCCAGGAGTCGGCGCCCGCGACCTACCCGAATGTCTCCTGCTGCAACTAAAAGTAATCGATCCGCAAAATCAATTAGCCAAGCAAATCATCACCGAACATCTAAAGCTCCTCCAAAATAATCAATTAAAAGAATTAGCAAGAGCGGTTAACCGCGCCCCAGAACTAGTAAAGCGCGCCATAGACGTAATCAAGCGCCTCGATCCCAAGCCCGGCCTGCGTTACAACAAAATCGAGCCGCGGCTGGTAGAGCCGGACGTCCAATTCGCCAAAGTGGATGGCGAATGGGTAGCCCTAATGAACGACGACGATCTCCCGCAACTCCGTCTAAGCCCAATCTATCGCCGCCTGCTAGCCCGCGACGCAGCCGACCGCGACGTCCGCAATTACGTAAAGGAACGTTTCACCGCCGCGCTCCAACTAATGAAAAATATCGAGCAGCGCAAACACACCATCCTGCGCGTCTGCCAATCCATCCTGCGTCGCCAAAAAGATTATCTGGATTACGGCCCCGATCACCTCAAGCCCATGATGATCAAAGAGGTCGCCGAAGAAGTAGGCGTCCATCCATCCACAGTAAGCCGCGCGGTAGCCAACAAATACGCGCACATGCCCCAAGGCGTAAAAGAACTTCGCGAATTTTTCTCCGAGTCGGTGAACGGCCCGCAAGGCGCCGATATGTCCCTGCTCTCCCTAAAGCGCCGCGTAAAAAAGATGATCGAAGACGAAGACGCCACCCATCCGCTAACCGACGATCAAATCACCAAGCGCCTGCAAGACGAAGGCATCCAGGTAACCCGCCGCACCGTAGCCAAATATCGCGAAGATCTCAGAATCCCAAGCACGCATCGCCGCAGAGTAAAGGAGTAACCCACCTCACGTGACGCGTCACGCGACCACGCGCGATTCGCGCCAGCTAGTCATCATCACCGGCCTCTCCGGCTCGGGCAAAGGTTCCGTCCTCAACACTCTCGAAGATCTGGGCTACTACTGCGTAGATAATCTCCCCGTCTCCTTCATCCCCACCTTCAGCGAACTTTACGTCCAAGGCAGCGGCGAAATCGAAAGAGCAGCCCTAGGCGTCGATGTCCGCGAAGGCGAGCAACTGGAAAAGCTCCCGGAAATCTATCGCAAGCTAGCCAGAGAAACGAACGTAACGCTAGTCTTCGTAGAAGCCAGCGACGCCGCCCTAATGCGCCGCTTCAGCGAAACCCGCCGCCCCCATCCAGTAGGCCGCAATCTCCCAGTACGCGAAGGCATCCGCGAAGAGCGCCGCAAGATGGCGCCAATCCGCCGCCTAGCCGACGTAATCATCGACACCACAAAATTCAACGTCCACGAACTCCAACATCTGGTGGCCGAGCGTTTCCAAAATCCCGATCGCAAGCCGTTAGTAGTCTCGGTAGTAAGTTTCGGCTACCGTCACGGCATTCCCACAGATGCCGATCTGGTTTTCGATGTAAGGTTCCTACCCAATCCCCACTTCGTCCCCAAGCTACGCCGCTTCAGCGGCAAAGATCCCCGAGTAGCCCGTTACATCCGCTCCTTCAAACAAACAAAGGTCTTCCTGAAAAAAATCGAAGACCTGCTAACCTATCTGCTCCCGCACTACATCACCGAAGGAAAAAATTATCTGACAATCTCCTTCGGCTGCACCGGGGGACGCCACCGCTCGGTTATGATGGCCGAAGTAATCCGCCACGCCCTGGCAAAGCAAGGCTACACAGCCAAAGTAATTCACCGCGATCTAGACAAGGCTTAACGAGCCTGTATGATGACGGCAGTATTTTGTCAGCAGTGCTTTGTCAGGGCATGACTTCAGTCATGCCGTAAGTGCCGCAAATCCAGCACGGCTTTAGCCGCTGAGGTTCTGTTCAATGAGTTCTCGCGCATTCTCCGCCGCCCAACAGCAGCAACAAATCCGCCACAACTGGACGCGCCAAGAAATTCGCGCCATCTACGCTCTACCGCTAACGGATCTCCTGTACCGCGCCCAAACCACGCATCGCCAATTCCACAATCCCGAAGAAATCCAACTCTGCCGCCTGCTCTCGATCAAAACCGGCGGCTGCCCAGAAGACTGCGGCTATTGCCCGCAAAGCGCCCACTACACCACAGGCGTCCCCCGCGAAAATCTAATGAATATCCCAGATGTACTAGCCGCGGCCGAGCGAGCCAAATCCGACGGCGCCACAAGATTCTGTATGGGCGCAGCCTGGCGCGACGCCCCGCAAGGCCAAGAATTCCAATCCGTTCTGGAGATGATAAGCGGCGTAGCGAAGCTAGAAATGGAAGTCTGCTGCACCCTAGGCATGCTGACGAAAGATCAAGCCCGCGCGCTAAAAAGCGCAGGCCTAACCGCCTACAATCACAATCTAGACACCTCGCCAGAATTCTACGGCGAAATAATCCACACCAGAACGTACGAAGAGCGTCTCAAAACTCTAGCCGCAGTGAGAGAAGCCGGAATCACAGTCTGCAGCGGCGGCATAGTAGGCATGGGCGAATCCGACGAAGACCGAGTAGGCCTGCTACATCAGCTAGCCCAACTAAATCCGCATCCAGAAAGCGTACCAATCAACATGCTAGTCCGCGCCGAAGGCACCCCCCTCGCAAATCAACCAGACGTAGATCCCCTAATAATGGTTCGCATGATCGCCACAGCAAGAATCCTAATGCCAAAATCCAGAGTCCGCCTAGCAGCAGGCCGCCTACAATTAAGCCGCGAAGCCGCCACCCTTTGTTTCCTAGCAGGCGCCAACTCAATCTTCACAGGCGAAAAGCTACTAACCACTCCAAATCCCCAACCAAGCCAAGACGAATCCCTACTCCGCGAAGTAGGCCTAAAAGTAGCGCCGGCGTCCCTGCCGGCATCCGACGACCGCAATTGAGACCACATGCAACCCTCACGGACGGACCACCAAAAGTAATCGTACCGCTGGCGTCGCGCCGGCTCCGGCGACCACCCGTCTCGCCACAGCCAACAACCCCCGACTGACCAAGCACTCGTAGCGGCGCGCCTTCAGGCCTGCGCAAGCACGAAAACGTGATAAAGTTCCGATATGTATCCAATAATCCCCACGATCCTCGCCGCCTCAGCGTTCGTTTTGTATTTCGCGATTGTAGTAGTCGCAGTGCGCGGATACTTCCAAACGCGAAATGTCGGTTTCGTCATGCTAGGTACAGGTGTTTTCATTTGGGCTCTGATATTTGGCCTCGTTGAGCACCAGCGCTTTCCAATCAACTCCCTCAATCTGACGTTGCAAGTAATTGGCGCCAGCCTATTCCTAGTTTCGGTAGTTTCTCTAGTAAGAACGAGAGCAAAGGCAGCCGCGACGCAGAACCAAAACCGTCCTTTAAACTGACCCGCCAACACTATCCCTGATCGCTTGACTTTTCCGCAATCCAAACTCAGCATTCCCAATTTGCATGGTATCGTTATCAAACGGGGAATCATTGACCTTCTCAAAAGAAGTCCAACGCCTACTCGGATACGTTCGGCCCCATCTCGTCCGCTTCCTGGCAGGCGTATTCCTAATGGCCATCCTCGGCCTAGCCGAAGGCCTAATCGCCCTGATGATCGTCCCGGTAGTAGACGTCGTCCTAAATCCCCACTCCACCGACCAAACGCTCACACTAATCCAATTTCACGGCCATTCCATCGATCTAAATTCCTTCTTCCCCCACTCCATCCACCACGTCTGGACCATCTTCTCCCTATCGTTACTAGCGATCTTTTTCATCAAAGCCGCAGCCGAATTTCTAGGCAGCACGGCAATCCAATACGTAGGCCACGCCGGCGTAATGGACCTACGCAACCGCGTTTACAGCAAGCTAGTCCAGCAACCCATAGGCTTCTTCCAACACAATCCCGCAGGCCGCCTAATGTCCGCAGTAATCAACGACGTAGAACAAATCCGCAGCGCCTTCTCCGAATTCCTAGCCGATTTCTTCCGCCAAACATTCGCCCTAATCGCCTTCATAATCGTCTTACTAGCCATAGATTGGCGCCTGGCATTAGGTTCAGCAATTTTCATCCCGCTAATCGTCGTCCCGATAGGCAGGCTAGGAAAAAGAATCCGCCGCTCGAGCGAAACCAGCCGCTCGCGCCTGGCCGATTTAAGCCACATCCTCCAAGAAACCATCACCGGCAATCGAGTAGTAAAAGCCTTCGGCATGGAGCGCTTCGAAATCAGCCGCTTCCGCGAAGCAGCCCGCCAGCTCCTACGCGAAAATATGCGTTGGGTCCGCGCCTACGTAGCCACGTCCCCGATGATGGACGTCCTGGCCGCGCTAGTCTTCTCACTGCTGATTCTCTACGCCCGCGATCAAATCAAACACGATCGCATCACTCAAGGCATGTTCATCGCCTTCGTCTATTCGCTATTCAAAGTCTATGAGCCGGTAAAGCGCCTCGGCGGCATCTATCAACTCTTCCAGCAAGCCTTCGGCGCCTCCACAGTAGTTTTCCAATTCCTCGATCTACCAGAAGAAATCTCCGAACGCCCAGGTGCCGCAGCCCTGCCAGCATTCTCGCGCGAAGTAAAATTCGAAAATCTAAATTTCGCCTACGATGGCGGCGGCCCCACCATCCTCCACGACATCAATCTAAAAGTCCCAGCAGGCCGCGTTATGGCCATAGTAGGCTCCAGCGGCGCAGGAAAAACCACGCTAGTAAATCTCCTCCCGCGCTTCCACGACGCCACCTCCGGCTCCCTGCAAATCGACGGCTTCGAAGTAAACGAAGTAACTCTGCGCTCGTTACGCGAGCAAATGGCCATAGTCACGCAAGAAACCATCCTCTTCAACGACACCGTCTGGAACAATCTCTGCTACGGCCGCCCCGATCTACCAGAAGCCCGCGTAGTAGCAGCAGCAAAAGCCGCGTTGGCACACGATTTCATAACGCAATTACCGCAAGGCTACCAAACCCGCATAGGCGATCGAGGCCAGCGCCTCTCCGGAGGCCAACGTCAGCGTCTAGCCATAGCCCGAGCATTGCTGAAGGATGCCCCCATCCTGATTCTCGACGAAGCCACCAGCGAGCTAGATTCCGAATCTGAGCACTTAGTGCAGCGCGCTCTAAATAATCTAATGACCGGCCGAACAGTTTTCGTAATCGCCCATCGCCTCTCGACAATCCGCCGCGCGGATATGATCGCGGTCCTCGACGGCGGCACTATCCGCGAACTAGGCACCCACGAAGAACTCCTAGCCAATGGCGCAATGTACCGCCGCCTCTACGAAATGCAATTCATGGACGCCGATATGCCCGCGACCGCCCCAGGACCAATGTGAATATGCCCGACTCCGCCGCCAGTATGAGCCCAATGAAACCAAGCGAATCCAAATCCGCCGGCCTAAAATCAATGACCGGCTACGCGCAAGCCCGCCGCGAAGAATCCGGCCGCGTAATCCGAGTAACGCTACGCAGCGTGAATCACCGCTTCCTCGATATTCACGTAAAAGCCCCCGAAGGCTTCGAATCGCTAGAAAATGGAATCCGCCAAGCAGTCCGCGCCCATCTCCGCCGCGGGCACATAGACGTAATCCTCCACTACGATTCCAGCGGCCCAGCCGCAGTATCAGTAAATCGCGAAATCGCCGCGGCCTATCTAACCGCCGCGCAAAGCCTGCGAAAAGAATTCGGCCTAACCGCCGAGCCCGATCTAGCCGGAATTCTTCGACTTCCAGGCGTAGTTTCCCCGCCAGAAAGCCTAGCCATCGGCGAAGACGATCAACTAGCGACGATCCTGCAATCCTGCCTAAACGAAGCGCTAAACAAGCTGGACGAAATGCGCAAATCCGAAGGCCGCATCCTCACCGAAGAACTCTCCAACCGCCTGCGCAACATCCGCGACCTGGCCACAAAAATCGAGCCGCTAGCCGAACGCACTCGCCCAGCCTACGCCCGCCGCATCGAAGGCCGCCTGAAAGAACTGCTGGCAGCAGTCCCAATCGAGCCAGCCCGTTTAGCGCAAGAAGCCGCCATAGCCGCCGAGCGCAGCGACACCGCCGAAGAAATCGCCCGCCTCCGCAGCCACGTCCAACAATTCGAATCTCTACTAGCCGCAGGCGGCGAAACCGGCAAGAAACTGGATTTCCTACTGCAAGAAATGCAGCGCGAAGCCAACACGCTCCTCTCCAAAACCCCCGGCACAGAATCCGAAGGCCTGGAAATCACGCGCCTCGCTCTCGAAGTAAAATCCGAGATCGAAAAGCTGCGGGAACAGGTCCAAAATCTCGAATAGCAATGGCCACCAACGCCGAGCCCCTAGTCTTCATAGTCTCGGGTCCCTCAGGCTCCGGCAAATCCACGCTCGTACAGAGCATCCTCGAGCTCCCCAACACGCTGCTAGCCGTTTCTTGCACCACGCGCCCTCCCCGCCAAACGGAAAGCCGTGGCAAGTGGTATAATTTCGTATCCGAAGAAGAGTTCGAGCGCATGAAGCAGGCGGGCGAATTTCTCGAATACGCGCAAGTCTTCGGCAAGAACTGGTACGGCACGCCGCGCCGCTGGCTGGACGAAGCCCGCACTTCGGGTAAAAATCTAGTCCTGGAAATCGACGTTCAAGGCGCGAGGCAGGTAAAGAAGAATCTGCCGGCAGCGGTCGCGATTTTCATAGTTCCGCCATCGCGCGCCGAAGTCGAAAAAAGAATCCGCTCGCGAGGCCAGGATTCCGACGACGAAATCGCCCGTCGCCTCGAACGAGCCAGGCAAGAGCTCGAGCAGTATACGGGCTACGATTACATCGTAATCAACGACGATCGCGATCGCGCTGCAAAAGAAGTGCAAAGCATAGTGTTAGCAGCCCGCTGCGACATGAAGCGCAACGAAGATAAAGTAAAAGAAATAATGAAATCTTTCGGAGGATAAGCAATCATGCCGGTTTCGACAGTAGCCCCGGAAAGCCAGTTCGCCTACGTGGTAGTAGTAGCCCGCCGCGCAAGGCAGTTGATGCTAGGCGGCCGCCCCCTAATCGATAACCCAAAGGCCCGGAAGAACACGCGCCTAGCCGAAGAAGAACTACTAATGGGACTACTAGAATTCGACGCCCCAGAAATGCCCCACGGCGACGATGACGACGACAAGAAGAAGTAAAATTGAATTGGGTGTCCCGGTTGACATCGCGAACCCTCTTGAGGGGTGAGGGATCCGCAGTCGTAGGGGCCGTGGTTTACTACCGGCCCGGCGTGGCTTTGGGTTTTCGCCGTTGCCTTTTCCGGCGTAGGGGCGCCGCTCGCCGCGCCCGAGTGAGCAAAGCGAACGACCGGGTTTGATTTGACGATTTGTCAGGGCACGGTTTCAACCGTGCCGAAACGAACGCAATGAAAATCGGCTTTAGCCGCTGAGGTTTTGTTTCGATGTCCGCCGCAATCCACAACTTGCTCATCCTCCCCCCGGTGCCCTCATGAGAATAGCCCTAGGCGTAACCGGCGGAGTAGCCGCCTACAAAGCCGCAGAACTAGTCCGCCGCCTACAAAGAGAAAAATTAGACTTACAAATAATAATGACCCGCAGCGCCCAAGAATTCATAACCCCACTAACCTTCGCCGCCCTGACCGGCCAAAAAGTAATCACAGAAATGTTCGGCAAAGAAGCCAACGCGACCCCAAACGTAGAAAGCGCCATAGAACACATAGCCGTAGCCCAAAGAATCGATCTACTAGTAGTAGCCCCAGCCACCGCCGACATCCTAGCCAAATTCACGCAAGGCATAGCCGACGATTTCCTAACCACTCTCTACTTGGCAACAAAAGCCCCGGTAGTAGTAGCCCCAGCAATGAACGTAAACATGTGGGAAAACGCCGCCACACAACAAAATATCAACACGCTAAAATCCCGAGGCGTGCGCGTGGTCGATCCCGATGAAGGCTACCTAGCCTGCGGCATGACCGGCGCAGGCCGCCTGGCCGGAATCGAAGCCATAACTAACGAAGTCTGCAAAATCCTGGGCCTGCGCCACGACCTGGAAAACGAAACCATCCTAATCACCGCAGGGCCAACCTGCGAAGATCTAGATCCAGTGCGTTACCTAACCAATCGCTCCAGCGGCAAAATGGGCTACGCCCTAGCCACAGCAGCGCAAAGGAGAGGCGCAAAAGTAATCCTGGTAAGCGGCCCCACAGATCTACTAGCCCCAGAAGGCGTGGACTGGGTACCAGTCCGCACCACAAAACAAATGCGCGAAGCCGTCGTTGAGCGCGCCAAAGAAGCCACAGTCATCATCAAAGCCGCAGCCGTATCCGACTACCGCCCCGTCGCGCAAAGCCAACAAAAAATCAAACGCAGCACAGGCGAGCATCTAGTGCTCGAACTAGAGCCAACACCCGACATCCTAGCCGAGCTAGGCCGCACAAAATCTTCACAAGTGCTAGTAGGTTTCGCCGCAGAAACCGAAAACGTAGCCCAAAGCGCCCGCAAGAAACTAGCCACCAAAAACGCCGACATGATAGTAGCCAACGACGTAACCCAAGTCGGCGCAGGCTTCGACACCGACACCAACGTAGTCACCATCTATCTACGCGACCAACGCGAAATCCCGTTGCCAAAAATGACCAAGCTCCAACTAGCCGACAAAATCCTAGACCAAGCCCTCGAATTGCGCCCCCAAACCAAGTAAACTCTCCCCGGCGCAAATCCAAATTTCGCATCGCGAACGAGCGTTGCTGGCCTGCTTTCGTAGCGGCGGGCTTCAGCCTGGCATCTTAATTGCGCGATTGCAATTCGTTCTCAGGCGTATGTATGGACCCAAATTCCCGAACTCGGATTGAGAACTGGCTCCAATACGCCGAAGAACTAGGCCTAACCCCGTTCTACCGTGATCGCGCAATCCAAGAACAATCAAATTCCCAAGCCGCAATAGCAATCGAATCTGCGGCGGAAATCCCGGAACCCATGCCGAAGTCCACACAACCGCGTCCACCAATCCCAACCGCCGCACCGAATCCCACGCCAAACAAAACCGCCGCTACATTTTTTCCAGCCGCCACAGGCCCCACGCTCTTCGAAGCCGCCGATCGCATCCAAGGCGACACCCTAGAAATAATCCGCGCCGACCTAGGCGAGTGCACGCGCTGCAAACTCCACAAAACGAGAAACAAAATAGTCTTCGGCGATGGCAGCGAAAAAGCCGACCTGGTTTTCGTGGGCGAAGGCCCAGGCCACGACGAAGACGTGCAAGGTCTCCCCTTCGTAGGCCGCGCCGGCAAACTCCTAACTCAAATGATCGAAGCCATGGGCCTGCAACGAAAAGATGTTTACATCTGCAACGTAGTAAAATGCCGCCCGCCAGAAAATCGCATGCCCGAGCGAGACGAAATCGCCGCCTGCTCCCCCTTCCTAATCCGCCAAATCGACGCCATCCATCCAAAAGTAATCGTCTGCCTAGGCGCCACAGCAGCCCAAATGCTGCTAAACACGAATCGCTCGATCAGCGCCTTCCGAGGCGAATGGCTCGAATACCGAGGCACGCGCCTGCTAGCCACGTATCACCCAGCCTATCTACTACGCAATCCAGCAGCAAAATCCGAAGTCTGGAAAGATCTGCAAAAAGTCATGGCCGTCCTGGGCCTAAAAGCCAAAAGCGCCAGCGCCGCTGCAAGCCAGCGCTAACCCCGCAAGCCGAATCCACGTGGCCATCGCATACGGAATCACCGCCGCACTACTCTGGGGCATAGCTGATTTCCTGGCCCGTTTCGCCACCCGCCGCGTAGGCGTAACCCGCTCGCTCTTCTATATGCAAGCCATAGGCGTCCTAGCCTTCACCGTCTGGATGGTGCCGAAAAAAGAAATCCCCGCCGCGCTCTCCGATCATCCAACGAGCGTCTGGATGTGGGTCGCCGCCTCCGCACTCATCAGTACGGTAGCGTCGCTAGCGTTCTACCGCGCGCTCGAAATCGGCGTCCTCTCGGTAGTCTCGCCAGTCTGTTCCGCCTATCCCGCTCTGACCCTAGTCCTCTCGGTTTTCACAGGAGAAAAATTAAGAGCCCATCATTTCGCCGGTATCGCCCTAGCGATCGTAGGCGTCGCGCTGGCCTCCACTTCCTTCGCAGTCATTCCAGTCTCCCGCCGGAATCGAACCCGGCCATCGTGCCGCGCATCTCACCCGCGGCGTAGGCCTCGCCATCTTCGCCGGCGCCATGTACGGCCTGAACTTCTGGCTAATCGGCTTCCACATCATGCCCGCCCTAAGCGGCACCCTCTCCGTCTGGTCCACCCGCGCCCTCTCGGTAGCCATCCTCCCAATCATTTGCCTGGCAACAAAGCAATCGCTAGCCATCCCCCGCGGCAACGTCTGGTGGACACTAATCGCCATCGGCCTCTTCGACACAGTAGCGTACCTAGCCAGCAATCTAGGCCTAGCCACAGGCCACGTCTCCCTAGTAACAGTCCTAGGCTCCCTATTCGGCGCCGTAACAGTTTTCCTGGCTTACGCCTTCCTAAAAGAGCGCCTAGAAAAAACCCAATGGCTAGGCATAGTCCTAATCTTCGCCGCCAATAGTTTTAGTAGAGCCGTTCTGAAAAAGCGGCCAAACGCCGCTCTCGATACGTGGCCGTTGTTTTTTCTTCCATCTCAAATCTGAAATTTCAAATTTGAAATGCATTTTCTTTCCCGCCCCAGCCCCTGCGTCTCTGCATAACGCCCCGCGCCTGCCCTGCTAAACTACTTCGTCGCCATGCCTCCCAGATTCTGCGAAGTCGCGCTGCCCGTCCCCATGCGCTCCCTCTTCACCTACGCGATCCCCGCCCGGTTCGATTCCGAAGAACTAATCGGCCGCCGCGTCCTAGTCCCATTCCGCAACAGAAAAATGATCGGCGTAATCGCTGCCTTCGCCGAAATTCCGCGAGAACTAAAGCAGGTCAAAGAAATCTCCGAACTTCTCGATCCAATCCCAGCACTCACGCCGAATTTGCTCGAGCTAGGTAACTGGATCAGCCGCTACTACGTAGCCCCCATCGGCGAATCGCTCAACGCGCTACTTCCGCCGCAACCAGATCTCCGTCAGGAGCGCGAATTCAAACTAAACGAAGCCGGCGCCGAATATCTCGAAGAGCTGGTAGCCCGAGGCCCAGCGGATGGGAAGGAGGTAGCCGAGCTCGCGGTACTCGATGGCGCGAAAGACGGCAGCAAGCCCTGGACCTCGTCGCAGATTCGCCGCATCTCCGGCGGCGACGCGGCCACCGACCGCCTAGTCCGCGCCAAGCGCCTCGAATGGAGCGATGTCCTCCTCCGCCGCAAGTTACGCACCCAAAAAATCGTCGCCTGGAAAAACGCCCCCCGCACCAGCCCCGCCCCGCCACTCGACGAAAAAGCCGCCCGCGTCCGCGAAGCCCTGGCCGAATTCGGCGGCCCCATGCAGCTACCCATCCTTCTAGAGCGCGCAAAAGTCACCAAGCGCGCAGTAGAAAATCTAGAAGCAGCCGGCAATCTAATCATCTGGGAAGAGCCACTAATCCCCGACGATGATCCCTGGGAATCCGACTACGTCCCGCCAAATAATATTCTTAACGCCGAGCAAAAAACCGCCCTAGCAGAAATCCAAAATTGGCTCGACGCCGCAAAATTCCAAGCCGCCCTGCTTCACGGCGTAACCGGCAGCGGCAAGACCGAAGTATATCTAAGCGCCATAGAAGCCGCGCTAGCGAAAGGAAAGAGCGCGCTCGTCCTAGTCCCAGAAATCGCGCTCACTCTCTGGATGGGCCGCCACGTCCGCGCCCGCTTCGGCCCCCGCGTAGCAGTCCTCCACAGCGCCCTGCCCGACGCCGAGCGCGCCCGCGAATGGTGGCGCGTCCGCCGCGGCGACGCCCGCATAGTAGTCGGCACCCGCAGCGCCGTCTTCGCCCCGCTGCAAAATCTAGGCCTAATTCTGGTAGATGAAGAACAGGAAACCGCCTACAAGCAAGAAGAAACCCCGCGTTACAACGGCCGCGACACAGCAATCTATCGAGCCCACTTGGAAAATGTAGTAGCAGTCCTAGGCTCAGCCACCCCGTCGCTAGAAAGCTACCAAAACGCCCGCACCGGAAAATACAAGCTGCTCGAATTGAAAACGCGCGTAGAAAATCGCCCTATGGCGAAAGTAACGGTAGTAGATCTAAGAGAAGATTTTCGCGCGCATCACAAAGCCGCCCCAGTAAGCGAATCCCTGCGAGCCGCGATCGCCGAGCGCCTAGCCGATGGCACGCAAGCCATGGTCCTAATCAATCGCCGCGGCTATTCCTGGTTCTTGCTCTGCCGAAGCTGCGGCGGGTATCTCCAATGCCAAAATTGCAGCATCGGCCTCACCTATCACAAAAGCCGCCAACGCCTCGAATGTCACTATTGCGGCTTCGCCATGCGAGTCCCGAAGGCTTGCCCGAAATGCGCCAAGGAGTATTTATATTTCGTAGGCGAAGGCGCCGAGCGCATCGAAGAATATTTGCGCGAGCAATTTCCGAAGGCCCGAATCGCCCGCCTCGATCGCGATACGGTCCGCACCAAACAGCAATTCCAAAAAGTCCTCGGGGCATTCGCCAAGGGCGAGATCGACGTCTTGGTAGGCACGCAAATGGTAGCCAAAGGCCACGATTTCGAGCGCGTAACGCTAGTAGGCGTAGTAGCCGCCGACCTGGCCCTAGGCCGCCCCGATTTCCGCGCCGCAGAAAAAACTTTCCAACTTCTCACGCAGGTAGCAGGCCGTGCAGGCCGAGGCCGCCTACCAGGCGAAGTCCTGGTCGAGACGTACTATCCGGAACACTACGCCATCGAACTAGCCGCCAAACAAGACTACGCAGCCTTCTTCGAAAAAGAAGCCCACTTCCGCCGCATGCTCCACTACCCGCCGTACACTGCGTTAGCCAGCATCCTAATTCGCGACAAAAAAATCGAACACGCCATCCAATGGTCCCGCGCCCTGGAAGCCGTCGTGAAGCCCTTCGAGCAAAATGGAATGAAAGTCCTAGGCCCAGCCGCAGCCCCGCTCTCGCGCCTTCGCCAGGAATTCAGATTCCAGTTCCTGCTGAAAACGCCCAAGCGCTCGATCCTAAGCCAAGCCCTGGCAGCCTGCGTAGAATATTGCGAAGCCCACAAAATCCCGAGACCGCCGTAATTGTAGATGTAGATCCGACAAGCCTAGCGTGATCGCCGAAGTCCCCGTACCGCTGGCGTACCCTGCCGGCGCTTTTGACGTTGGCAAGTCCGTGCGCGCGCCATCATCCCCGGAACAGAAAATGATTCGCGGCCCGCTGAAATGGATTACGAAAGTGCCTGCAAATTCTTCCGTAGCCGCTCCGGACCACCATCAGGAAGGAGCGCTTCAATTTCGCTATGCGTACGCTTCCACACCGGCACAGCGCGCACCAAGCAAGCTGTCGCCCTTTTGCCGTTAGCGTCAAAAGACGGCCGCGGCGATCCTTCGCGTCTGCCGCAACCTTGACCAGCCCGCGGCGCTGCAAAGGTTTAAGCGCCGCCGTCAAAGTAGTCCGATCCATCGCCAGCAGGGAAGCTACCGCCGCCATCCCAGCCGCTTCCGGCCGGTTCAGCGACATCATCAGCGAGAATTGCCCATTCGTCAGTCCTAGCGGCCGCAGCACATCATCAAAGCGCCGCGCCAGCGCCCGCGCCGCTCGCTGGACATAAAGACACAGGCAAGAGTCGCGCACCAGAAGGGTGATCTCATAAGGAGGCCGCACAACCGTTGACATTGCTAGATTATATTGATATCAACGTATCTCGCCAAGGGGCAATCCCCAAGAAAGCGGGCCGCGCCGCTTCGTATCCCAAGGAGAATCCGATGTTCCGGGAGAAAACTATGAAGCGAAACATTTTCAGGACAATCGCGTTAGCGGTCATCGCGCTCGGCCTCGCACTGAGCACCGCGCGGCCGGTGCAAGCCCAGGACGCGAAAACCCCGTACCCAACCATGGCCCCGCTCGAGCAATACTTAATGACTCGCGACGCCGAGATCGCCCTCGCCCGCAGCGCCGCCCCGGATTCCATCTCACGCGATGCCGAAATTATGGTCCTCGGAAAGCACGGCTACGAAATCGCCGTCACGGGCAAAAACAGTTTCGTCTGCCTGGTGGAACGAGGTTGGGCCTCACCAATCGACTCTCCCGACTTCTGGAATCCCAAGTTGCGCGGCCCTCTCTGCCTAAACGCCGCAGCAGCACGAACCTACCTCCCACACACAATCAAGAAAACCGAGTTCGTGCTAGCGGGACAATCCAAAACTCAAATGTTCGAAAGCGTCAAAGCCGCCCTCGACAAAAAGGAATTGCCCGCACTCGAGCCAGGCGCGATGTCCTACATGCTCTCAAAGGATGGCAGTCTCGGCGATGGCAACGGCCACTGGCGTCCCCACCTCATGTTTTTCGTCCCGCAAACCGACGCCGCAACCTGGGGCGCAAATCTAGACGCCTCCCCGATTTTTGCAGTTGAGCTCCCAGACGACCGGATGACCATATTCCTGGTTCCAGTAGCCAAGTGGTCGGACGGCACGGCCGATTCCATGGATGCGCACTAATCTTCGCCGTTGAATTTGCATCGGTGCCCGTAGGGGAGGGCCGAATTAGCCCTCCCGCGGCGCGTTCAAAAACGCGATGCGAAATATGTGTTTCTTTGCGATTAGACGGGGGTGCTTTCCTTTGTTTTGTTGGAGTTACGGCGTTTCTAATAATTTTGGTTTGCGATTAGAAATTGGCTTGTCGGATGTGGTGTTGTGGTTGATTTGAGTGCGGCGGACTGGCTCGTTGTACTCGCCGTCGTCGCCGATTCTTGCGCTGGTGATGATGGCGCGGATTACGTCGCCGCCGGTGACGCGGGCGTGGCCGGCGCGCTCGATGATTAGATCGAGGGCGGCGTGCTTGCGGCGGCGACGCAAAGTCGCGAGGCCGACGGCTTCGACGTGGCGATAGACCGAGACGTAACTGCGTAAGTCGAACTGCCTGGCGATGTGTTCCGGGCTTGTCCAATTCAGGTAGGCTTCCTCGATGGCTTCGCGGTCTTCGTGATTGCAGACGGCGCATTTGCGGCTGTGGCGCTCGGGAGGCGTCTTGAGGCGCGGGGCTGAATCAGCGGGGGGAGACTGGCGGGCGTCCGAGACGGGTTCCGGAGGGTCGCAGTTGTTAGCGCTCGGCGCGGAAGCGTCAGGATGAGAGGCATTCTGGCCGGGTTCGGGGATTTCGGTGGGGGCAGGCTGGTCGTTGGGATCGGCGGCTTCGAAGATTTGCCCGCGATGCCAAATTGGGAATTCGACTGGGGTGTTATTGGTGTTCATGATGTTTGTCCTCGGGCGCGGTTGGCGCGGTTTGGTGTGAAGCGGTCGAGCAGTTGGTGATGCGTGGGTTACTGCGCGGCTGGCTGTTGCGTCCTTTTTTTCCGGGCTGAATGCGGCACTGGGTGGTGCCAAATTTTGTCACAGTGCTCGATGGACGAGCGGGGCTAACCTAGCATGGATTAACGGATAAGTCAACAGAAAAGCGAAGGGAAATAGGGAATAGCGAGTAGGGAATTGGACGAGATTGGCAATTCGTGCTCTTACCTTATTCGTCGAGGGGCGGCCTTCGGGCCATCGCGGGCGGGTGGGCTTAGCTGCTGGTAGCCGGGAGATGCATCACTCGAATCCAGTACTCGTGTGGATTCGGACTTTGCAGGATTTCTTCGACCCTCCATTTGCCGTCAATGATTTGCCCCGCGGTCGGATACGAGCCGGTGGTGGGCAGCACAGCTACGGTGTAGGCGAAAGCTTTTTGCTCTTTGCAGAAGCCTCGCAATATGTAGTGGTCTCCGATAGTCATGTGCTTGATGCTGGTTCACGGTTTCTCAGCTTCTGTGGCATCCTTCACTTCTCTTAACGCTGAGTCGAAAACGGCCGCTCGACGCCAGCCGAGGTTTTCCATGTTTCTCAGGAGCTTTGTTGCTTCTTCAAGGGTTCGAGCGAAGCCAAGATATTTGGGACAATCGTTTGAGTCGCGGCCAATGACGGCGAAATTCCAGGTATGGGCCGTATCTATCATGGTTTCTCTATCCCTACCGCGGTCCCACTTTGGATTACTGACTTTTCCTGATCTATTGAATCGAAAAGTCGTAAATGTAGGGCGCCATATTTTCGCCCCGAGACAGATAGAGGCCATATTCGCCACGGCTGAGACCGACGGCGGGCGCTATTTTGTATATCCCGGGCCTGATCTCTGAGCGGTTTAGTTGAACTTGATGAGTGAGCGCGATCCCTTTACTCGCTCGCCCCACTCCCTGGGCACCAACTTCGATCTGCCGACGTTCTTTCTTTTCCTCTAGATGGACGAGGATTAGATCTCCGGCGTTGACGCCAGCCTCGGCTTCTTGCTTAGCGGGAATGAAATAAAACTCGGGAGTCGAAGAGGTAGACGTTTGCGCGTGCGGCCCCAGAAGTTGCACATTTTCCTTGCTGGATTTCAGGTGTAGTGTCACATCTGAGACGAGCAAGCTGCCGCTCCGCCTAAAGTCGAGTATTTGGCCAAGGATCTTGGTAAATCCACCTGCCGCAGAGAGGTACATCCCAGCTTCCGAGGGCAGGCTATCGGCTGCGACTTGAGCCGTTGCCGGCGGGGCAGAGTCGCGGTGGGAGGTGCCGGGTTTGCGGGCGCCGGCGTCACGGGAGTTGAGATGGGCTGAACGTAGGCGTGCCGGTTGCTTTTGAGCTGGAATAGCGCCCGTGACGATCTTGCACGCTTGATTGCCGATTACCTTCTCGTCCGCGTCAATGTAGGTGTTGCCGGTCTGCAGTGGGCGGCAACTGAGGGTCGGGGTTTGCGCAGACAGGCCGGCGGACCAAAAAAGTGCTATGGCCAGCGCGCCGATCCTGAAACATAGACGAATCATGATCTCTCCTCACGCTCACGCTTTTGGGACGCGGATGGCACGTGAAGGCGTCCTCGATTTAAGTTTGGGGGATTTGCGCTTGTGGGGGATACCTGTCCCGTGGGCCAGTTGTACCGGAAGAGCAACTATCCTGGCGGTTATGTCTGGGGTGGCGATGCCCGAGGCGGGTCGAGGGGCGGGAGGGCTAACCCGGCCCTCCCCTACGACGGTTGGATTGAGCGGCGGATCGATGATGGCGGTTAGGTTTTGTAGGGGAGGGCCGGGTTCGCCCTCCCGCGCCGTTTTGGGGTTGGCGGGATTTACATTTGGGGATGGGTTTTTGGATTGCCTGTTACGGGGCTACGCATTGGGGGCTTGGTGGGTGGCGGCTCTGGGGCGCCGCACGGGGGAGGGCTAACCCGGCCCTCCCCTACGACACCGTTGCCCTTCCATGGGGGCGTCCACGTTTCGGCGGGTTTGGCTGCTTGCTTCCAGTCGATTGTCAGCGATCCTGACCACGGATATTCGATGCGGGTCCTTGCAGAGGCCTTTTCGGACTGGGTTCATCCAGATGTACCAGAGGAACGAGCTAAGCTGTTCTTTCGGCCTTAATACGTGATCGTGGAATGAACGTTGCCAGATGTTTCGACCCAGTTCGCGTTGAAATGTGCCGGAGCTTTTTACCTTCCAGCGATTTACGAACATGCAGACAGAGCTGCGGTGGTTTGCGCCTTGGCAGAGAATATGTACGTGATCTGGCATTACGCACCAGGCGTGCAGGAGGAAATTGCGGTGCGCGGCTGCGGTGATTAGGATCTGGACCATTGATTCGGCTAGTGGCGGTTGATTGAAGAATGGGGCTCGATGTTGGGTGCAGGCGGTTAGGAAATACCAGTTGCGGCCGGTGTAGGTTGATGGGGCAAGGCGGATTCGTTTACGGGTTTCCATGGAGGGTTAGGCTACGTCTGCGTTTGTGGAGGTTGCAACGATGGAAAGTACGTAGGGCGCAATTTTCGGGTTGCGCGCGTGGGGGCGCCGACAGCGGGCGTCGCGGGAGGGCTAACCCGGCCCTCCCCTACGGAGAAAAGGCAACGGCTGATTATGGATTCGTGGTCGGCCAGGGGGTGAAACAGAGGACAAAAATGATCAGCGCGAAGACGGCCCACATGCGCCGGTTCGGATCGAGCGGCTCCCAGCGATTCATGAGCGGGGGGTGGCGGAAAAACCAGGAGAAGACTAGCAGCAGGCCGCCCCACATGACCCAGCCGTCCCAAAAGATATTGCGCCAGATGCCGAGGAGGCCCATGGCGAGGATGATGGCGCCTACGGCTAGCGAGATGCGGCGATGTAGGCGGCTGGTGAGGCAATAGAGAATGTGGCCGCCATCGAGTTGCCAGGCGGGAAGCAAGTTCAGCGCGGTGACGAATAGGCCGACCCATGCGGCGCGGCCTACCGGATGCAGAAGAATATCGCCGGGCGGCGTGTGCGGACGCAGCATGGCCATCAGGATTTGCACCAGCGGCGGATTGCCGAAGCGCAAACCGGTCGGATCAGAAAGCGCCATGCCGGGAACGATTTTCGAATTGGCGATGGCGAAAATCAGCGCGGGCACGGCGAAAACGAAGCCGACGACCGGACCTGATAATCCCACGTCGAAAAGCGCCTTGCGCGTGGGAATCGGCGAGCGAATGCGGATGAAGGCGCCGAAGGTGCCGAGAATCGTCGGCGCCGGAATGAAATACGGATAGGTGACATCGATTCCATATTTGCGGCAAGTGAAGTAGTGGCCGAGTTCGTGAGCGAGGAGGATGCCAAGCAGCGTAAACGAAAACGGAACGCCGAGCGCGAGCAAGCTCGGGATGCTGAAAAGGACGCGCCATGGTGACGAAAGGATTTTCGTCGCCCGAGAATGGCTCGCGATTCTGCGAATACGAAATGGAAAATTCAGCGCCGACGGCCAGTGTCGAAACGACCGTCAGAAGAAAAAGGATTAGCGGCGTCCAGATGGGCCGGCGGCGCGGCTTTCGCAGAACCTCTTGCGCAATCGGCGGGTACTGAAACTCGACGACCTCAGCCGGGACGTGACTGTGGCCGTTTCCAGTGCTGCTCATAGAGAGGAGATGACCAATCGAAAATCAGAGATGACCTGGAACGAAACGCCGGAACTACGCACTCGGCGGCGCTGCTTTTTTTCCGGCGCCGTCTTCGAGCGCTTGCAGTTCTTTGCCCGGCTTGAAGCGGACTGCTTTGCCGGGCGGGATATTTACCTGTTGGCCGGTGCGCGGATTGCGGCCGATGCCGGTTTTGCGGGGCTTGACGTTGAAAACGCCGAAGCGGCGCAGCTCGATGCGCTCGCCTTTGCCGAGAGCGTTCTTCATGGCTTCGAAGACGGTTTCGACGGCTTGCTCGGCTTTGTTGCGGGTAATGCTGGTCTTTGAAACGACCGCGTTGACGATGTCAAGTTTGATCACAAGTGCCTCCGGCTGCGGCGAAATCTATGCTAGACAGCGGCGTTGCTGGTTGTCAAGCGTGCCACGGCGTACTAAGATGCGCTGCCATTTTCGAAAAATTCGGGCCCGAAGGAGCAGCTCATGAGCGTGAAGTGCGACAAGTGGATCAGGCGCATGGCCGTGGAGCAAAAAATGATCGAGCCTTTCGCCGATCGCCAGGTGCGCGAGGGCGTGATTTCTTACGGCGTGTCGTCGTACGGCTACGACATGCGCGTGGCCGACGAATTCCGCATCTTCACCAACGTGAACTCGTCGATCGTGGACCCCAAACACTTTGATGCGAAATCTTTTGTGGAGTTTCAGGGGCCGGTGTGCATCGTGCCGCCGAATTCATTCGCGCTGGGGAGATCGGTGGAATATTTCCGCATCCCGCGCAGCACGCTGACCATCTGCGTGGGAAAATCCACTTACGCCCGCTGCGGCATAATCGTGAACGTGACGCCCTTCGAGCCCGAGTGGGAAGGATTCGTGACGCTAGAAATCAGCAACACCACACCGCTGCCGGCGAAAATTTACGCCAACGAAGGACTCTGCCAGGTGATTTTCTTCGAGTCCGACGAAATCTGCGAGACTTCGTACAAGGATAAAAAAGGAAAATATCAGGCGCAGCAGGGAATCGTGCTGCCACGGATGGGTTGAAAGCAAAAATTCCGCAAACACTCGCGCGAGCGATTTATTCTTTTCCGTCGAGCAGCGGCGACGGCGTTCCCCATTTGTGCGAGAACACAAATTTTTCAAATGGGTGGCGCGTACGCGGGGCTATCTCGCGACGGCGAAGTTCTTCCGGCAGCGTTTCGGGATCGCCGGGGTAGCCGATGGCCATGGCGGTTTCCGGTTCGAACTCCGCGGGCACGCCGTAAGTCTCGCGCACTTTTTGCACATCGATCCCGGCCATTTGGTGAACGCTCAAGCCGTGCGATGTCGCCTGCATCACCAGATTCGCAGCCGCTTGGCCGAGATCGTAAATGGCCACGCGATTGGGCTGATCGTTCTGCGAGAACGCTTTTTTCGCGAAGGCGAAAACGAGCGCGGGCGCGTGCTGAGCCCACGCTCGATTCATCGGCATGAGGCACGCGGCGGCCTTCTCGAAATCTTCTGCATGCGTGCGGCACGCGAGGATAAAGCGCCACGGCTGTTCGTTCATCGAAGATGCCGTCCAGCGCGCTGCCTCGAAAAGGCTGCGCAGCTTTTCAGCTTCGATGGGTCGATCGGCAAATGCGCGCGGACTCCAGCGGCGTTCGAGAACCTCGTGAATCGGATAAATTGTTTCGGCTCGTTTTTCCATTTTCGTTCTGCTCGTTGCCTTGAATTTACTGGCCGGACGAAGAGGCCCGGCATACCCTTCGGCTTCGCTCAGGGCAGGAAGCGCGGGCCCTACGTTCGGATGGCGCTCGCGCGCTTGGCGCTGGCCTCGATTTAGGTTATCGGCTGATCCCGCTTACTTTTGAATTACGCCGCAGGCGAAACGGCCGCCGGAATTGCCGGACGGATCGGTCATTTCGTCGTCGGGCTGCGCGTGAATGATGATCGACGTGCCGCCGGGGGGGAACAGCGAATTCGGGCCGTCACCGAGGGTCACATGCGAATCAACGAACGTGGCTTTAGCGTGGCCTTCGGCGTTGGCGGTGATGTTGGGGAGGTCGCCGTTGTGCATGCCTTTGGGATTCTTCGCACCGTGCTGCTTTCCGTCGGGATTAAAATGTGCGCCGGCGGTCTTGAAATCCGGCGCGGTGCATTGGCCGGCGGCGTGGATGTGGATGCCGTGCATGCCGGGCGGAATCTGGCTGACGTTGACAGAAATGCTTACGCCGTCTTTCGTTTGTTTGAGTTTGGCCTCGCCGATTTTTTGGCCGGAAGCGTTGATGAAGTCGGCGTGGGCGGATTGAGCGGCTGCTGGTAGTGCGGCGGCAAAAAGAATTGCGAAACCGATAATGCACTTGCGAATTTGCATGGTCGATCCCTCCGTTGAGATGGGCCCTATGCTACGTCAGATGCGGCCGGAATTCAGCCGGATTCAGTGG
This sequence comes from uncultured Acidobacteriota bacterium, assembly GCA_963831955.1. Taxonomy (GTDB): domain Bacteria; phylum Acidobacteriota; class Terriglobia; order Acidiferrales; family UBA7541; genus Palsa-147. The sequence continues at coordinate 2,103,584 of CAWHSG010000001.1, forward strand.
GACGAATTTCGCCGCGAAAACGCGGCCCGGTTTTGTAGGGGGCGGGTTTACCTCGCCCCCGGTTTGGAATTGGGTTTTGTTTTTCGCGTACGACGAATTGATGCGGAACAAAACCCATGGCCACACCGGGCCGGTAGTAAACCCCGGCCCCTGCAGTCACGCTAGATCGAAGAATAGGACCTCGGATGGTTCCGTCGCTTCGAAGGAAACTTCGGGCTCATCTGAGATCGCTATGCCGTCGCCGGCTTTCACTGATTTGCCATTTAGCTTGCCTGCGCCTCGGGCGATTTGGATCCACGCGTGGCGTCCTTTGCCTAGCTTGCGCGTGTCCTTTTCGCCGGCGGTGAATTTTCCGGCCAGCAGCTCCACGTCTTGGCGGATGCTCACCGGGGCTTCTTTTCCCGCGATCGGTTGAAATTTTCCGTCTAGCTCGCCGGGCGTGAACTTGTGTTCTTCGTAGGCGGGCTTTAGGCCTTGCTTCTCGGGCAGAATCCAAATCTGCAAAAGATGGACGGGCTTTTCTTTCGACGGATTGAATTCGCTGTGCAGAATGCCCGTGCCTGCGCTCATTTTTTGGATTTCGCCCGGGCGGATTACGCCGCGGTTGCCCATGTTGTCGCGGTGCTCGATCGCGCCATCGAGAATGTAGGTCAGAATCTCCATGTCGCGATGCGGGTGCATGCCGAAGCCGCCGCTGGGGGCGATTTTGTCTTCGTTGATTACTCGCAGGGAACGGAAACTTGTATTTTTCGGATCGTAGTAATCCGCGAATGAAAACGAGAAACGGGAGTCGAGCCAATCAAGTCGGCCGCGTCCACGTTCTTCACTGGGTCGAATTTGAATCATGACAGTCTCCTTGTTTTGCACATTTTTGGTACATCGAAACGACGCAGCTCAGCGGCTAAAGCCGCGAGTTTTTGCGGCGTTTCCGGCACGGCTGAAGCCGTGCGCTGACAAATTGTTTTGGACCGCGCGGCCTAGCTTGCGGCACAGGTTGCGCAGCCCTTCCTGCTCTTTGTTGCTCAGACTGCGCATGGCGCGGGTGATCGCCGCCACATGCGCGGGCAGAATCTTTGCTAGTTGGCGGCGGCCTGACGGCGTCAGGTGAATGCGGATCATTCGCCGATCGTCGGCCACGCGCTCGCGTTTGATCCAGCCGCGCTTTTCCAGATTGCCGATCACCATGGTGATGTTGCCGCCGGACTTCAGCAGCTTGGCGGCGATCTCGTGCTGGCAGAGCGGGCCCAGATGGAACAGAGCCTCGAGAGTGCCGAGCTGGCTGATGCTTAGGCCCTGCGCTTCGATCTGCGCGGCCATCACCGATTCGAGCGTGTTCGCCGCACGCGTGAGGCTGATGTACGCGTTCAGCGCGCGGAGTTCGGTTGACGAGCCTTTGTAGTGCGATGGCATTTGCGGATCAGAGCCCCCATGCCGAGATCGTTTAACGTCAAACGATTAGATGTGGACGAAGGCGAAAGGATTCGGCGGTCGAGAATGGCTAACAGCAAAGGACTTAGCGGCGCGACATCCTAGATGGATTTAAAGAACCGCAATGCTCCGATAAAAATGCAAACGATCGCGCACCACAGCAGTACGTACCTCAGCCACAGGATGAACGTGTACCAGGGGAGGTTGTCATTTGCGATTACCTTTAGAGGAGTGATTCCCATAACGGTCGGGAAAATCGCTGCGGTCCACCAGCGCAGGGCGCCGCTTAGGGCGCTTCTTCGCGCGGCGTCGATTCCCGGTGAGAAAAATGTGACTGCTGCGACGATCGCGAAGCTAAGGAAGATCAGAATTTGGCTGGAGGTATTGCTGAGTTCGTTGAGGCGCTGCTCGATGTGAGCTATTTTTTCCCGATAACCTTCCTTGGTTGGATCGGTTTGCATGGCGGCGATTCTACCGCAGCCTCTTCGAAAAACGGCACGTCGAGCGCGGCCGCTTGGCGCGATTACTTTGGGGCGTAGAAGCGGTAAACGGCTGTGTAGGGGACTCGGAGCTCTTGGTTCGCGCGCGTTGCGTCGCAGCCTGATGCCGGGGCTTTGCCGCCTTTGGTCTTGATGCGTTGGATGGTTGTTACGCGGGAGAGCACTCCGTCGCCTTCGTGGCTCACCACTGTTACCACCAGCCACGGAACGGAATTGATGTCGGGTGATGGATCGCTGGCTACGGCTTTGCCGACCACCTTGCTTCCGTCGTTGGCTTGCCAGCTTGGGCCGGCGAAATGTTTGCCGAAGGGCTTATCGTCTTTGTCGAAGAGTTGGGCGTCGGGAGCTTTAAGCGTCCAGGCGAATTGGGTGCCGTCGTTTTTGCAGGTGTAGATTTGATCGCCTTTAGCGTGGACTTGCAGGACGAGTTGTTCGTTCTCTGGCGGGTGGAGTTTCTTGGGGATTTCTTGGGCTGGAATGGTCAGTGGGAGAAGAATTGATGACGCGGCGACGAGGGTGGCTGCGAATTTACTGGTTCTGTTGATCACCGTTGATCCCTCCGGATGCTCGATGGCTCGGTTCATGGCGCAATATAACTCAATTTTGGCGATCTCACACAAGCGGGGCGAAATGCGGGAGGGCTAAAGCACCCTCCCCTACGAAGACGACGGCGCATTTAGCTGCGGCGGAGGATCAGGCAGGTGATGTCGTCATGTTGCGGGGCGGCGCCTACGAATTCGTCCAGGACGTGCATAACATTTGTTAGCGTCAGTGCGGATTTTTCTTGGCGGGCTACTGGCAGCAACGCCATCAGGCGGGCTTCGCCGAATTGTTCCTGGTCTTCGTTTCTGGCTTCGGTTACGCCATCGGTGTAGATCGCCAGCACGTCGCCGCGCTCGAGTTGGGTTACGCGCGTTTTGTAGATTTCCTTTAACTCGATTCCCAGGGGAATATTTTCGGATTTGAGGCGCTCGATGCTGCCGTCTTCGCGGCGGAGGATTGGCGGATTGTGGCCGGCGCTCAGATACGTGAGATTTCCGCTGGCGGGATCGAGTTCGGCGATGAAGGCGGTGGTGAAACGGCCATTCTGGCTATTGGCGCAGACCTGGCGATTCAGGCCGCCGGCTAGCTCGGAGAGTGAGCCACTTACTCCGGCGAGAGCACGCAGGCTTGCTTGAAATGTGGCCATCAGCATTGCGGCGGGAACGCTTTTGCCGGAAACATCGGCAACCGCAATCAGTAGCGGACCGTCGGTGGCGCGGAGAAAAGCGTCGTAATAATCGCCGCCAATGGTTTTTGCGGGGCGTGTAGCAAAGGCGATGTCCACGCCGGGGACGTCGGGTGCTTTGCGGGGAACCAGCCAGCGCTGAATTTCGCGGGCGATTTCGATATCGCGTTTCATGGCGATGTGGTCGCCGATTACCAGGATGAGAAGAACGAGCAGGCCACCGAAAGCGAGGATGAATTCGATTTCCTGAGTGAAAATCAGGAAATGAAAATTGATGACGGCTAAAAACGCCAGAAGGATAGTGAAGAGCAGAAACAGGCGGCGGGCTGGCGAAAGCTTTTTCAGTACGCTCCAGACCAGGGCGCCGAAGATTTTGAAAGGCCGCTTCCAGGATTGTTCTTCTTGACTCGATCCTCGATCGAGATCCTGTTTGTAGAGGCGGGAGCTTTCCTGGGCTTCGGTTTTGAAGCGGGTCCAGAGCTCGTCGATCTCGAGGCCTGCGGTCAGCACGCGCCATCGGTCTTGCGAGCGCCACACGGCGCGTTTGGCGCGCTGCTTCAGAGTGTGAAAAAAATTCCTGAGCTTGTCGAGCACTGAGGGTGATTCGACAGCCGCGGGCGCCGGGATTGGCAGGTCGGGCACGCTTTGAGTGTACATCCATGTTTCGGGCGGCGCGACGCGGCGATGGAGGGGGCTCGGGGTTTTTGTTGCGGAGATACTTACGTAGAAGCGCATCAGGCGCGCGGGCTTGCCCCGTCCCGCCGGCGTCCCGCCGGCTCTTACAAGCACGATCGCGCCACCGGCAGGCAACAGGGGCGGACTAAAACATCCCATCTCTTTTATTTTCGGCTTGCCTCGACCTCGATTGTGGTCCTCACCAGCATTTGCGCTCGTAAGAGCCGGCGGGACGCCAGCGGTACGGTCGCCGGGATTACAGTGATTGCCTGATTGCTGGCAGTTGGGAGTTTGCGCGAAAGCAGTTGCGCGCCCGGAAAATAGAGCTTGACATATTCCTATATGGGAATGTAATGTGCCGCCATGGCACGAGCGAGTACGACCTCGGATGCGTTCAATGCGGTGGCGGAGCCACGGCGGCGGGCGATTCTTTCTTACTTGGCGCCGCAGGAACGCGCGGTCGGGGAAATCGTGCTGAGATTGCGGCTGGAGCAACCGTCGGTATCGAAGCATCTGCGAGTGCTGCGGGATGTAGGGTTGGTGCATGTGCGGCGGGCTGGGCGGCGGAAGCTCTATCGCACGAATGCAGAGGCGATTCGCCCATTGCACGCATGGACGAGCACGTTTGAGCGGTATTGGAGCGATCAATTAGTTCGCGTCAAGGAACGGGCGGAGGCACACGCAATGGCTTTGAGGCCGGGTTTGAAATGAACTGGAGACTAAACGCGGCAGTGCCGGCGCTCTCTTTCGGGTGCGAAACTCGTCTATTCTTGCGTAGGTTTGTTGCTGTTCGGCTGGTGGCGGGATTGTAGTAATGCGGCATGCGTTGCCAGGCTAAAGCCCGCCGCTACGAAGCATGGAATCTGCTGATCGTTTTGAGGGACGATTGGGACGGCCCTTCCGGGGCGTTCCTGGTTGGCAAAAATCGCCGAGGGAGCCACGACGATGTTCAATTCTGATTTGATCATTCGCGATTTGAAAGTGGCGCTGCGCTCGCTGGGGCGCACCAAGGGTTTGGCGATTACCGTGGTGCTTACTCTGGCGTTGGGGATTGGCGCGAATGCCGCCATCTTCAGCGTGGTGCGCGGAGTACTGTTGCGGCCTTTAGTGAATCGCGATGAAGACCGGCTCATTTATATCCGGCAGAGTGCGCACGGTCTTGGGATTGCCAACACTACATTTTCTGTGCCCGAAATTCAGGATATGGAAGCAGGCGCGAAAACGATTTCGGAATTTGGGGATTTTTCACAGATTGGGTTCACGATGATTGGGCTCGGCGAGCCGCGCGAGGTGCGCGCCGGAGTGGTGGATGGAACATATTTTGATGTCATGGGATTGCGGCCGGTGCTGGGGCGATTGATTGATCAGCACGATGATGGGCCGAATGCTGCCGGGGTGGCGGTGCTGACTTACCGGTTTTGGATGACGGTGATGAAGGGTGATCCCTCGGTGATCGGGAAAATTATCCGGTTGGATTCGGGAGGATTGGGGTCGCGTCCGGCGACGATTATTGGGGTGCTCGAACCGTCAGTGCCTTATCCGGCTGAGACTGAAATTATCGCGAACGTGGTGACTAGCCCGCATCACTTGTCGGCGACTATGGTGCAGGGGCGGGTGCACCGCATGACGGAACTTTTCGGACGGTTGGCGCCCGGGCAGACGCTCGAATCGGCGCGGGCGGAACTAAGTGCGGTGCATGGGGCGATGGTGAAGTCGCATCCGGAAACTTATTCGGCGCAATCGGAATTCCGGGTGAGCGCAGTGCGCTTGCGCGATCAAGTTACTTCGAACGCGAAGACTGTGCTCTGGGTGCTGCTCGCGGCCTCCGGGCTGGTTTTTATCATCGCCTGCTCGAATGCGGCGAATTTGATTTTGGCGCGGACGGTGCGGCGCGAAGGCGAGCTTTCGGTACGCGCGGCTTTGGGAGCCAGCACAGGATCGCTGCGGCGAACTTTGCTGGCAGATAGTTTGCTGCTATGTGGCGCCGGTGCGGTGCTGGGAATATTAATCGCGCGGCCGATGGTGGCGATTCTGGCTCGGTATGCTTCGCGATTTTCGGTACGCGCCCTGGATTTGACGGTGGATTCGAGCATGCTTTGGGTTGGCGCCGGGCTGGCGGTGATCGCTTCGGTGCTGTTGGCGTTTGTACCGCGATTGCCTTCGGCAGAAGGTGCAAATGGATTGAACATGGCCAGCGGCGGCGTGCGGATTACTGGCAGCACTGGTCGGCGTTTGCGAATTTTTGCGGTGGTGCAGATTGCGGCTTCGTTTATGTTGCTGGCTGGGGCCGGGATGTTGTTGAAGACTTTGATGTCGATGCAAGAGGCGCGGACGGCATTTGATATGCGGCACGTGCTGGCTTTGAATGTGCCGGTTGTTTCTTACGGGCATACGCCGGAGCAGATTCAGGGATTTTATAAAGAGGCGATGCGGGAGATTTCGGAATTGCCGGGAGTGGATCGTGTGGCGGTGGGGACGGCGGTGCCTTGGCGCGATGCGGGGATTTTTGGGCCGGGATTCAAATTTTCCTTTGATGGGCATGTGCGCGGAGGCGGGGAAGAGGATCCTCGGGCGCAATTTCGTACGGTGTCGCCGGGATTTTTCGCGGCGGTGGGTGTGCCGATGATTTCGGGGCGTGATTTTAATGATTCGGATCGCAAGGATACGGAGAAAGTGGTAATTGTGAGCCAGAGCGTGGCGCAGCGGATGTTTCCGGGACAGGATGCGGTGGGGCATCATTTGATGTGGACCGATCCGGTGATGGCGTTCATTGACGTGAGCACCGGGCCGCGTCGGATTGTGGGCGTCGCAGCGGATGCCGACGACGAGAACGTCGTGCCCGGCGCGGCGATGACGATTTACCACCCGTTCGAGCAGGAAATTGGCGGCGGGCGATTGTTCGTTCATGCGCATGGCGATCCGTATGCGCTGGTGCCGCCGATTACGCGGATTATCCGCGATCTTTCGGCGGACCAGCCGGTGGAGCATGCGGCTACGCTCGAGGACGTGCGCGCGGAAGTCTTGACGCCGGATCGATTGAACGCGTTGGTTTTCGGCGTGTTTGCCGCGGTGGCGTTGGCGATTGCGGTGATTGGAGTGGCGGGCGTGCTGGTGTTTTCGGTGAGCGGGCGGACGCGCGAGTTCGGGATACGGCTGGCGCTCGGTGCGCAGCCGCGGCATTTGCTGACTAGCGTGATTGCGCAAGGCGCGGTGATGGCGGCCGCGGGCATCATAGCCGGCGCGATTTTCGGGTATGTGATCGCTCGCGTTGCCAATAGTTACGTGGTGGGCATGCGCATGCCGGATTTCGTGCCGGTAATTGTTTCGGCCATTGTGTTGCTCGGCGCGGCGGTGATAGCTTCGGTGCTGCCGGCGGCACGGGCAGCGCGCATTGATGTGATGTCGGCGCTGCGGGCGGAGTAAAAGGCGCCGGAGGTGGGTGTAAACCTGCGATTCGCAACCGCCGCGGCGTACCTGGTGATTGGCTGTGCCTCGTTGTGCTCCGGAACCTGTGTTGACGCGGGCATCGCGCCTTCCTCGAAACAAAATCCAGCAGCAAATGCCAAACGTTCCAAACAGCAAGCCGATACGGAGTCTCCTCTCGCCCCGGGCCTCTTGAGCAACCACATATCATCAACCGGCGATGTTCGTTGTGATCTAAATCGGAATCTGGGCCACAGCGAGACGGTTGTCTCTCCGAAAGGTGATCGGGTACGGCTTTCGTTGCGCGGCGAAACGATTCCAGGCAAAACGAAAGATGAAAACAAGTGCCGCGTGACTTGGATCGCGCACTTCAGGGTGGACGGCACATGGAGGAGCGTCACGGCTTCGACTCGCGACGATGAGTGGAACCGCGAACACTACTTTCGAATCGTCGGCTGGTCGGCTGACGGCGAGAAGGTGCTGATGTCCATGACTTCAGCTAGCGGCGATTGGGATGACACCATTCCCGGTGTGTATGACGTGCGGAGGGAGCGAATCTGGACGAGCGAGTTGGCAGACGTGTTCGCGCCAATCAATCCTGACAACTGCGCGCTCCATTTTCGCCCGGTTGGATTTGACGCTGCGGGAGAGGTCGTGGTGGACGTGGGGACGCTTGGACCGAATCGGGAAGCGCTCGGCCAGAAGGCTTGTTTTGAGCAAAGCCGCTGGAAATATGATTTTACGCGCGGGACGGTTGAGCGAGCTGAGGTAGGTTTAACCGCGGAGAAGTTTGGGACCGTTGTCCCAAAAAAGTAAAAGCGGTCGGACAACTCTCGGATCGCTCCGCAGCAAATTCCCTCCAACATTCGGACCGCGGATTATTCGTGGCGCAGGGCTTGCATCGGATCAACCTTCATTGCGCGGCGGGCTGGGATGTAGCCTGCTAACGCGGCTACTGCGGCTAGGCCCGCGGTTACGGCTGCTAGCGTTGCGGGATCTCTGGCAGTTACGCCAAACAGCATGTGGCTTAGCAGCCGGGCTGCGATCAGGGCGCAGGGTATGCCTATGATCAGGCCTGCTGCGGCTAAGGTTAGCGTTTCTTTCAGGATCATTTGCAGGATATTTGCGCGGGTGGCGCCGAGGGCTACGCGGATTCCGATTTCGTTGGTGCGGCAGCTTACGGAATAGGAGATTACGCCGAAAATTCCTATGGCGGAGAGGATCAGGGCAATTGCGGCGAAGAGGCTTAGTAACACTGTGCGGAATTTTGGCTGGGCGGCGGAGGCTTCGATTTCTTCTGGGATTTCGGCGACTCCCGTGATGGGGAGATCTTTGTCGATTTTGTGGACTTGCTCGCGGACGGCGTTGGCGACGCTCTCGGGACTTAGCGTGGTTTTGATTACCAGATTGGCGCCCCAGAAAGTGGCTTGGGTGTAGGGGGCGTACATCATGGGGCCTGGACTTTGGCCTAGGGAGACATCGCGGACGTCGCCTACGATGCCTACGATTTGGCGTTGGATTTCGCCTTCTGGGGGGAGGCCGAAGGTTAGAAATTTTCCTAGGGGATTTTGATTGGGGAAATAGGTGCGGGCTAGCTGCTGGTTGACGATGGCGACTCTTGGGGCGGTGTCGATGTCGCCTCGATTGAAGGGGCGGCCGGCTAATAGCGGGATGGCCATGACGCGGAAATATTCCGGGCTGATGGAGACGAAGTCGGCGGTGCGCGAGGTGCCGGGGGTGAGTGGAGGATTGCCTTCTATGCCGAAGCCAATGTTTACCTGGCCGTCGGTGATGGGCCTGGGAAGGACTACGGCGGAATTTTGCAGGCCTGGTTGGGCTTGGATGTTTGCTAGCAGAGTGGAGGAAAAGGCGGCCCATTGTTTCGGAGTGGAATATTGGCTGATGGGAAGATCGACGTTGGCTTGCAGGGTGTGCTCGGCATTGAAACCTGGATTTACGGAAATTAGTTTGGAGAAGCTGCGTAGGAATAGGCCTGCGGCTACCAGTAGAACCATCGCTAACGCGATTTCTGCTGCGGCTAGATAGCTGCGGGCGCGGCGGCGAGTGGCGAGTTCGCCGGAGCGGGCGCCGCCTTCGCGAAGGTTGGATTGCAGATTGGAATTGGCGGCGAAGAGGGCTGGCGCCAGGCCGAAGGCACAACTTGCAAGGACGGCGAGAACTAGCGCGAAGGCCAAAACGAAATGATCTACGCGGATGGCGTTGAGTTGCGGGAAATCGGGCGGGAGTAATGTGCTCAGGGCTTGAACGCCCCAGTAGGCGAGGCCGATTCCGGCGATGCCGCCTAGCAGGCCGAGGACGGCGGCTTCGGTGAGCAATTGGCGGACGATTCGTTTGCGACCGGCGCCGAGGGCGGTGCGTACGGCGATTTCGCGGGCGCGCGAGGTGGCGCGGGTGAGGAGCAGGTTCGCTAGATTGGTGCAGGCGATCAGGAGGACGAGACCAACGGCGCCGAAGAGAACCAGCAGCGCCGGCTTTACATTTTCGATGATCATGCTGTGTAGCGGCATCATGTGGATCTGCCAGCCGCGATTTTCGTCGGGAAATTCTGCGGCTAGGCGGGCGCTTATCGTGTCTAGTTCGGTTTGGGCTTGGGCTTTGGAGATGCCGGGCTTTAGCCTTGCTGTGATGCGCAGATAGTGGCCGCCTGGGCTATCCATCCATCGGCCGAAGACGGGATCCTGGACTAGCGGGACCCAGAGCTGATCGGGTTGATTGACGTTTGGAAAGCGGAAGGCTGCGGGCATTACGCCCACTACTGTGAAAGATCGCTTGTCTAGTTCGATAGTGCTGCCGACGATTTGAGGATCGGCGTTGAACAAGGTGCGCCATAGATTTTCGCTGAGGATTGTTACTGGGGTGGCGCCGTGTTTGCCGTCATCGGAATAGAAGATGCGGCCGGCTAGCGGCTTCACTTGGAATACGGAGAATAGTTCGGGAGTGGCGACGGAGGCGTTGACTACCGTTGGCTCGCCTTGGCCGATCAGGGTGAGTTGGTGCTGCTGGGTGCCGGCGATTTCGGTGAAGGCGGAATTTTGTTGGCGGAGGGCGGTTAGATTTGGGTAGGACATTCCGGTGAAGGGGACGCCTTCTTGCGGATTGGTTTCGAAGAGTGTGAAGAGTTGCGTTGGTTGCGGGTAGGGAAGCGGCTTTAGCAGGACGGCATAGACGACGCTGAAAATCGCGGTGTTTGCGCCGATACCTAACGCCAGGGTTAGGACTGCTATCGCGGTGAAGCCGGGATTTTTGCGAAGGATACGCAGGCCGTAGTGGACGTCTTGCAGTAGCTGCTCCAGCCAGACGAAGCTCCAGACTTCGCGAGTATCTTCTTTGATTTTGGTTACGTTGCCGAATTTGCGTACAGCAGCGTAATGGGCTTCTTCTGGAGGCATGCCTTTGGCGATGTTGTCTTGGGTTTCGATGTCGATGTGCAGACGGATGTCTTCGTCGAGGCTGTCGAGCATGCGCTTGCGGGAGGTGTCTTTAGTAGACATTCTAGGTGAGAGTAAATTCCTTCCCGCCGAATGTCAAGAGGAGTGGGTACCGTCCGGCGGGAAATCGGAATTTATCACTTCGAGTTATCGATGCGGGTCCGGTCTTATTCCGTGCCGTCAATTGGAATCGTGATCGTAAGATGCCGGCCCTTCGGACTACTCAGGGTAAACAGGGACGCCGGCGCTACTTACGGCTTTTGGGTGGGGCGCAGGTCGATTTCACTTATGAAGCTTTGCGGGGCTTGCGTCACTATTGTTGCTACGGCGTGGGCCACGTCGTCGGGTTGCAGTAGCTTGGAGGTGTCGCGGCCGGCGTGGGGAGAAAAATCCGTGGCTACGCTGCCTGGGCAGACTGCGCTTACTCGGATGTTCTGGGCGCGGAGATCTTCGGCCATGCAGGCGGTTAGGCCCATTAGGCCCCATTTCGAGGCGCAATAGATGCCGCCGCCGGCAAAGGCATTTTTGCCCGCCAGCGAGCTGATGTTTACGATGTGCCCGCGCTTCCGTTCGATCATTTCGGGCACAACGGCGCGGGTTACCAGGAACACGGACTTCAAATTGGTGTCTAACACGGCATCCCAATCGGCTTCGGTCATCTGAAGGGCCGGGCCGAATCGGCCGATACCAGCGTTGTTGATGAGAATGTCGATGGGGCCTAGTTCGCGGTGTGTCCTATCGACGAGATTTTGAATCTCATGCGCATGGGTGACGTCTGCAACCATCGTGAGAGTTTCGAAACCATCGCGCCGTAAATCGGCATTTGCCGCTTCGAGTCGCGCGGCATCCCGGGCGCAGAGGCTCAAGCGAGCGCCGAGTTGCGCGAGCTTGCGTGCGATGGCGAGGCCGATGCCGCGGCTCGCGCCGGTGATCAGCGCGATGCTTCCTTCGAGCGGCTGGCTTGCGGCGTTCGGATTCCCCATTTGCAATCTCCCCTCAGGCGACATTCGCGGCGCAGTCACCATCTTAGCATCTAGGCGGGAAAGTGACGGGGAGCGCGCGAGGGTTGCTAACCCGTGGAAAACTGAACGGATTAGCCTTGCACGCCCGAAATGCTTTTCCTATAATCCCGTAGCTTTTCTAATCCAACGTCCCTGCAGGGGTCGTAATTCCATTGGTTCCGACCGCTTGCCTATATATTAATTTTGTTCGAGGAGGCAGGTAAACAATGAAGCGAGAGCGTATGGCCGCAAGAGGAATTGTACTGGCGGTGATGCTGTTCCTCTGCTGGCAAGTGAAGCCGGCGGCCGCGCAAGACGCGCAGGCGCAGCAGCCAGCTTATACGATCCCGGAATACAACGCCTTCCAAGCGTGCCGCGCGGAAACGAATGGGCAGACGCGCTTGAAGTGTCTCGACGACTTCGTGTCGAAATTTCCGAAGTCCACTTTGATGAAGTACATCGATCAGATGTACTGGAGCACGTACAACGAGCTGAAGAATTACGCGAAAGTGGTGGAATACTCGGACAAGTACATTGCCGAGAGCGATCCGAAGGCGGACGTAGCGGCGCGGGTGCAGGCTCTCTACACGCGCTGCGCGGTGTTTGAGTTTGCTTACAATCCGAAAGGCGATCCTGACCAACTGACCAAGGCCAAAGCGGCGGCGCAACTTGGGCTGGACACGCTCAATCAGCTGCCGAAACCCGCGAATATGACGGACCAGCAGTTTGCGGATCAGAAAAAGCCGGTGGCGGCGCTATTCTACAACACCATGGGCTTCGCGGAATTGCAGTTGAAGGATTATCCGACGGCGGCGACTTCGTTCAAGTCTGCGCTTACCAATGTTCCTACGGATGGCGTGGCGGAGTACCGCTTGGGCGTTGCTTATCTGCAGGAGAATCCGCCGCTATCGATGGAAGGATTCTGGGCCTTGGCGCGGGCGATTGCTCTGAAGGCGCCGGGGGACGCGCAGATCAAGGATTATTTGCGCAAGCAGTTGGAGCGCTATCAGCAGTCGGGTTGCGATAACTTGATTGATTCGCAGATGAATGAATTGCTGCAGCTTGCCGCCGGGGCGCCGGACCGGCCGGCTACTTACAGCATCGCTAGCTCGACGGATCTGGATAAGGTGCGGCAAGGGCTTAACATACTTTCGGTTATCAGCGACCTGGAGGCTGGCGGCGACAAGGCTAAGACTACCTGGCTCGCGGTTTGCGGGTCGGATTTCCCGGAAGTGGTGGGCAAGGTAATTGATGTTACGCCAGGCACGGACACGGTGGAGTTGCACGTTTTCACCGGAGCGACTTCGGACGAGATGGAGAAGGCTACAACAGCGAACATGGACGTGAAGATTGTCGGTCAGCCGGAGGCGAGCCGTTTGCAGAAGGATGATGGCGTGCGGTTCTCGGGAACTTTAAGCGGCTACGATCCTTCACCGTTCATGCTGCATTGGGAAAAGGGCAAGGTGAATGCGGAAGATATTCCGCCAGAAAAGAAGGAAGGCCAAACGCGGAAGCCGCATAAGGTAGCCAAACCTTCGGGGAACTAAAGAAGTAAGCGCGCGTTTGAGTTGAGTGAAAAAGGCCGCCGGAAGACCGGCGGCCTTTTTTTGTCTTTTTAAGTAGCGCCGGCGTCCCCGCCGGCATCTTGCGATTAGAAATCCCGCCAAAGGCAACACTCACGCTCGGACTACAGCACAAAAACAACTCGACGTACTCAGCATCGCGATCCGCCGATGAGTGCGGCACTGGCTTACTGTTGCGCTCGTAAGATGCCGGCAGAGACGCCCTTCGACTTCGCTCAGGGTAAACCGGCGCTACTTAAAGCGGCGGCGATGCGTGGCTGGCGTAATTTTGTATTCGCCTACTTTGCGGCTCAGAGTGTTGCGGTGAATTCCCAGGAATTTTGCGGCGCGGGATTGATTGCCGTTGGCGCGTTCTAAAGCGCGCTTGATGAATTTCTTCTCAAACTCAACCACGGCTTCTTCGAGCAAAATACCGCGCTCGACCATTTGCCCAACAAGTGTTTCAAGTTGTTCCTTCACGATGTCACACTCCACAGTGACGCTTCGGAGTACTCCCTGCGTGGCCCTGTGTACAATCGTTTTGTAATGAGAGGCACGGTAATCAGTCTAGTGGACGGCCAGTGATCCGCTCGTAAGCTTCGCGATAGCGCGCGCGCGTGTTCGCAACCACTTCCGCAGGCAGCACCGGAGCGGGCGGCTGCTTGTTCCAACTGATGCGCTCGAGATAATCGCGCACGTATTGCTTGTCGAAAGAGGGCTGCGCGCGACCGGGCTCGTATTCGTCGGCAGGCCAGAAACGCGAGGAATCGGGAGTGAGCGCTTCGTCGATCCAGATGAGTTCCTGGGCCGGCCCGAGGCCAAATTCAAATTTGGTGTCAGCGATGATGATGCCGCGCGCGGAGGCGTAGGCGGCAGCCCGCTTGTAAATTTCGATGGAGACGTCGCGAAGCCGCAGCGCCAGGGATGCGCCGATGGTTGTTGCAGCTTCTTCGAAGGAGATATTTTCGTCGTGGCCGGTGGTTGCCTTCGTCGAGGGAGTGAAAATCGGCTCGGGCAGTTGCGCCGACTCGGTCAGTCCAGCCGCCAGCGGAATGCCGCACACTCGCCCAGTCTTCTGATAGTCCTTCCAACCGGAGCCGCTAAGATAGCCGCGCACGACACATTCGATGGGAATGGGCTCGGTGCGTTTCACCAACATGGAGCGGCCGGCCAGTTCGGCGGCGAAGGGCGCAAGCTCGCCGGTGAAATCGGTGGCCGTGATGATGTGGTTCGGGACAACGCCGTGCAGCTTCTCAAACCAGAAGAGCGAAAGCTGAGTGAGCACTTTGCCCTTGTCCGGAATCGGAGTGGGAAGCACCACATCGAAGGCCGAGAGGCGATCGGTGGCCACGATGAGCAGATCGTTGCCCACTTCGTAGATGTCGCGTACTTTTCCGCGCCCTCGGAGTTTCAATCCGGCGAACGACGTTTGTGAAATAGCCTGAGCCATTTGTGACGATGCCAAGGTGATCCAATCCTTTCGGGGAGCCGTATTCTAGCGCACGAAGAAAAGAAGTCAACGGGGAAGAAAAATTGTCGATATCTGGCACTTCGGCAGGGGGATGGTGCGAATTTTGAGATGTACGGCTATTTTTCTCCGAAAGCCGCTTCGAATGAGTGGAGTTTGTCCTTTCGGACGTCGGCGTCGAGCGTGCTGGCCGCGGTGAGAACGCAAGCGAACAAACGGTATTCGGTTACGATATCGAGAGTAGCGGTCACGCAGCGGAGTTTCGCTAGAAGGTCATCGAAGTAAGCGCGATCGATCACCAGCTTTTCATTGCCGCCTTGTGGGCCGGAGATGAACAGAGCCGTTCGAGCGTTGACTTTCATCAGGAGGGATCGTTGTTTTTGGCGAAACTTCGAACGAGTTACCTTGATGAGCTTCGGGCGCGCAGAGCGGTCCGGTTTCACTGGTTTGCCCAATAATGACGCGTTGTGACCCATACGCAGACTAATTGTACGCGCAGAGAACTCCCGTAGCTCGCCGAAGTTCGAGAAGAGCACAGTTCAAATACGCGAAAGTGCTAAGCGGCGTTGGTGGCGGCACGGGCTTCGGGATTTTCGGCTTGGGCGGCAGCTTCTTCCCAACGCACCGATACCAATTTCGACACGCCCGGTTCTTGCATAGTCACGCCGTAAAGGACGGAGCCCATTTCCATCGTCTTGCGATTGTGGGTTACCACAATGAATTGAGTTTGCGAGCCCATTTCTTGCAGCATTTTGTTGAAGCGGCCGACGTTGGCCTCGTCTAGCGGGGCGTCCACTTCGTCGAGGATGCAGAATGGGCTTGGTTGGAAGCGGAAGACCGCGATCAGCAGAGCTAGCGCGGTGAGCGCTTTTTCGCCGCCGGAGAGCAGCAGGATATTTTGCAGGCGCTTGCCCGGTGGCTGTGCGACGATATCGATTCCGGATTCGCCGGAGCTGTCCGGCTCGGTCAAGCGCATTTCGCCGGTGCCGCCGCCGAAGAGCGATTGAAATGCGATGGCGAAACTGGCGTTGATGGACTTGAAGGCTTCTTCGAATTTCTGGCGCGAGACTTGATCGAGTTCGCTGATGGCCTGTTGCGTGTTCTGAATCGATTCGACGAGGTCATCGCGCTCGCGGCGCAGGAAGCCGTCGCGCTGCTCGCATTCCTGATATTCCTCGAGGGCCATCATGTTGACTGGGCCCATGGCCTCGACGCGGGCTTTCATCTCGTTGTAATTCGTTTCGGCTGCGATCAATTCTTCGCCGGTGAGCAGCACGGACTCGAGGCCGATCAGTTCTTCGGGCTGCGCGTTTAGCTCGGCTACGCAGCTCTGGCGCAAATAATCGCGGTCGGCATCGTTGCGCGCTTTTTCCACTTCGCAATGAGAATGTTTTGCGCGCTGATCGTCGAGCGATTGGCGCTGGCCGCGCAACGCATCATCGAGCTGTGCAGCGCGCGTACGCGCGGATTCCCATTCGCTTTCGAGCGCGGCTTGCGATTCTTCGATGCGGAATTTTTCGGCGCGCAGGCTCTCGGCCTGGCGAGCGATCTCGGCGCTATTTTCGTTGAGCTGCGTGCGCTCCAGTTCTAGGGCGATGTGTTGTTCGCGGAATTGTGAGGCGCGGGTTTGGGCTTGGGCCGCTTCGGCTTCGATCCGCTGCGCCAGCGATTCCGCACTGGCCAGGCGCTCGGAAATTGCGGCGAGCGCTTCGCGCTTGCGCGTGAGCTCTTCCTGCTGCGTCTGGATACTCTGGCGCATTTGCGCCAGGCGCTCGGCAGCGGCGGCGGATTCGGATTCGGCGGCGGCGCGCGCCTGTTGCGCCGAAGCGCTGCGCATTTCGGCTTCGATGGCGCGCGTGCGCGTGCCTTCCATTTCGGCGCGCAAGGCTGCCAGTTCCGCAGCCGCTGCGTCGCGATGCTCGGTTACGCGCTGCAGCTCGGCGCGAGCCTGCGCGAGCTGGTGCGTGGCGGCGACCACTTCTTTCTCGGCTTCGACGTGTTGCGCCAGCGTGACGGCCAGCCACTCATCGGCGCGCGCGATTTCCGTTTCGTAGTGCTCGATTTCGCCGTGGGCCTTCGAGGCTTCGGCCTCCAGGCGCGCGGCTTCTACTTCCTGCATGCGCAATTCGCGCTTCAGCGCCAGCGGGCCGGCATCGTCAGGGCGGCCGCCGCTAACCGTCCGTCCGTGATAGCAAGTGCCATCGAGGCTTAGGAAATGATATTGCGGATGAATGCTCGCGAGATTTTCGGCAACGGCTGCTTCTTCGACCAAATAGGCCGTCTGCAACTTCGAGAGAAATTGATTCATGGCCGGGCCGAGCGGCTCGCGGAATTTCACCAGGCGATCGAGACGCGCAAGAACGCCGGGAGTTTCCGGCATGGCATCGGGCATTTCGCGCGGCGCGATATTCAAGCTGCTCAGCGAATCCACGAAGAAAGTGGCGCGGCCGCCCATTTCATCACGCAAGAGCGAAACGCCGGCGCGGGCAGAATCGAAAGTCTCCACGACGACATATTCGAGCTCATCGCGGAGAAATTGCTCGATGGCGCCTTCGAATTTCTCTTCGACTTCGGCGTAATCGGCGAGCAGCCCGACGGCACGGAAGCCTTTCGAGTCGTTGCCATTGGTGGCGAAGAGTTTCTGGACGGCATCGGCGGAATAGGCGCGCTCTTCGAGAATTTGCGAAAGGGAAGCCCGGCGTGCGCGCGCGGCGGAAAGCGCTTCGCGCGTGGTTTCCGAAGAGTGCTGCAATTCCTGATGCGCGCGGCGCAGATCGGCAAGACGGGTTTGCGCTTCGCGCGCGGCCTGCCCGAGTTCCTGCGAGCGAGTAGCGGCGGTCTGCGAGCGAGCGTCGGTCGAAAGCGCGCGCTCGGATTGCGCGGCGCAATCGGCTTCCATCGCAGCCAGCGCGGCGGCGCGTTGCGATTCAGCGGCAGCTAGGCGCGCGACGGTTTCCTGGCTCTGCAGCGATTCCGCGTGGCTGCGCACGGATTCTTCGCCGAGATGCGCGGCGGTGAGCCGGAGCTCTTCGATGCGCGCTTCGAGCGATTGTTGTTCGCCGGCATCGCGCGCCGCGGAATCTGTCGCTTCGCGCAGCGCGGCTTCGAGCACGGCGGTGTTCGTTCGAAGTTCGGCCACCGATTCCTGATGCGCGGCCATGCGATTCTGCAGCTCAGCCGATTCGCGCTCGACGTGCTCGATTTCGACGACGATTTTCGCGGCGCGCATTTCGAGCTGCCGCGTTTGCTCCTGATTGAAGATGATGCGATTTTCTGCGCGATCGAGGTCGAGCGCCGTCTGGCTGAGGATATTTTGCGTGCGGCGCAGTTCGGCTTCGAGTTCGTAATTGCGCGCGCTTAGGCGCTCTTGCTCGGTTTCGAGTTCGCGCAGCGAACGCGTGGCGTCTGCTTCCGCAGCGGCCATCTCGTGCAGCGCTTTTTCCAGGCGCTCGGCTTCGTTGTCCAGATGCAGCGCTTTGCTGGCCAGCACGGTGCGCAACGCGCCGCGCATTTGCTCGCGTAATTCCGCATAACGGCGCGCCTTCGATGCCTGACGCTTCAGCGAGGCGAGCTGCTTTTCGACTTCGACGAGAATATCGTTCACGCGCGACAAATTCACGCGCGCGCCTTCGAGTTTGGCTTCGGCCAGGCGGCGCTTGGTCTTATACATCGTGACGCCGGCAGCCTCTTCAATAATCGCGCGGCGATCCATCGGCTTCGAATTCAGAATTTGGCCGATGCGGCCTTGCTCGATGATGGCGTAAGAATCCGGGCCGAGTCCCAGGCCCATGAAGAGTTCCTGAATATCGCGCAAGCGCGCGACGCGACCATTCAGCAGATATTCGCTTTGGCCGGAACGATATAAGCGGCGCCCGATGACCACTTCGCCGGGCTTCGGGGCATGGACCGGTTTCTGCGGCCCGCGCTTTTTCCGAAATTTGCCGGCAAGCGTCGAGTCAGCGGCGGCGCCATCCGCACCATCAGGTGCGCCAGCATCCGCTACGACTTCGATCTGCCCCTCAGCGGCGGCCGGCATTTCCTCGGCGTCATCGGCGGACACGGTGATTTCTTCGCTGACCTCAAGCGGCGCGCCGTCCAGAATCTTCGCGGCGGCCTCAGACAGCTCGGGGTCAACGAGAGTAATGATG
Source organism: uncultured Acidobacteriota bacterium (assembly GCA_963831955.1). Classification (GTDB taxonomy): domain Bacteria; phylum Acidobacteriota; class Terriglobia; order Acidiferrales; family UBA7541; genus Palsa-147. The sequence goes on from CAWHSG010000001.1 coordinate 2,122,466, forward strand.
ACTTCGGAGAGGCCCAGCGGTGGCCGTTTCGCCGTGCCATTGAAGATGCAATCCGACATGCGCTCGGCACGCAGCAGCTTATGGCTCTGCTCGCCCAGCACCCAGGAAATGGCGTCCACAATATTTGATTTGCCGCAGCCATTGGGCCCGACGATGCACGTTATCCCATTGCCACTAAAGGTGATATGGGTTTTCTCGCAGAACGACTTGAAGCCCAGCAAATCGACTTTACGAAGTTTGAGCACGCTTACCCTCGAACTAGATTTGTCTCCCCGCGGGGATGCGAGAAAAGACGGCTATGCCACGTTTTGAGATGGAGTCGTACCGGGACAAAAAGCTTGGAGGGTCGATGGTCCGTGGCCCTGCCGCCTGGCGCGTGCGTATCGGCGGTTACGGAAGAGAAAGATAGCACCCGTGGTGGAGGATGTAAAGCGCAACTCTATGGATTGTAGGTGTTGGAAAGTGGCGGGCGTTTGCGATCGCGAGCAATCCCGCACAGCCGGGAGTGGCTCTGCCACTGGAGCGCGGAATTCCTCCGCGCCCCTTGGAATGACGATTCTTTTTGGCGGACCCTTATGCGCTCTTGATAGCCTTGATGATCACCAGCAGGATTACGGCGCCGATGGTGGCCATGCACAATTGTCCCAGCAGGCCCCAGGCGGAGAGCCCGAGCAAGCCGAAAACCCAGCCGCCGATGAAGGCGCCGACGATTCCTACGATGATGTCCACGATCAGGCCGAAGCCACGGCCTTTCACTAAAGTGCCCGCCAGCCAGCCGGCAATCGCGCCAATAATTAATGTCCAAAGCAAAGTCATTTTTGTTCCTCCGATTGAAGATCGCAGTACGCGTGCAGTCTCGAATTCGATGATAGAGATGGCCCGAGAGGTTTCGAGTGCGCGGATTCTATCACCGGATGACGCGGGCGGGGCTGCTAATTGGTGTGCGGCGGCTGACACCGGGGCCGAAACGCGGGAGGGCTAAAGCACGCTCCCCTACTGGGGGCCGCCGTTTGACTCGCACTGGCGAGCGACGTAGCATCGCGGCGTTGGCGGAGGCGCGCATGCCGCATTTGCCGCAACGATCGAGCCGCGGGCTGTTGATCTCGCTGGCATTTCTCGCGTTGGTTTTCATCCTTGCGATCACGCAATACCGTCCGCCGGCGCCGAAGCCAGCGGATGCGCCTGCGGCGGAATTTTCTGCGGGCCGCGCGCGTGAAATTTTGCGGCAGCTTGTGGGCGATGGAGTCCCACATCCGGTCGGGAGCGCGGCCGACGGAATCGTGCGCGAGAAGATCGTGCGAATTCTCACCGACCTCGGCTATCAGCCGCAAATTCAATCCGGATTCGCGTGCGATGAGTGGGGAGTTTGCGGCGCCGTGAGAAATGTCGTCGCGCGAATTGATGGCGCGGGCGTACCGGGCGCGGTGCTGGTTTCGGCGCATTACGATTCTGTTCCCGCTGGGCCGGGCGCGTCGGATGACGGCGCGGGAACCGTCGCCGTTCTGGAAATTGCGCGCGCGCTGAAAAATCATCCGCCGCTGCGGCATCCCGTCATCATTTTGCTCAATGAAGGAGAAGAAGCTGGGCTGCTCGGCGCGAAGGCCTTTGTCGAAGCGCATCCGTGGGCCCGCGAAGTGAAAGCCGCCGTCAATCTGGATAATCGCGGAAGCTCCGGCGCCAGCGAGATGTTCGAAACCGGCGATGCGAATGATTGGGCCGTGCGAATTTATGACGGCGCGATTTCGAGGCCCATGACGAATTCCATTTCTTACATGATCTATAAGCTGCTGCCGAACGATACGGACTTTACCGTTTACAAAGCCGCGGGATATCAAGGGTTAAATTTTGCATTCATCGGCAGCGTGCAGAACTATCACACGCCACACGACAATTTCGAAAATGCCGATCCCGGAAGCATCCAGAGCGAGGGAGACGATGGCCTCGCCTCAGTTCGCGCCCTAGCCGACGATGTTCTCACGAGTCCCCCAGCGGGCGAGGCGGTCTATTTCGATGTGTTCGGCCGCGCGATTGTGCGCTGGAGAGCTGGCCGGTCATTCGCAATCTCGATCGTGCTTGCCGTCCTCTTGCTAATCGAGATCATCGTCGTGATTCGGCGCTTCGGCGTGCGAGTCTCGGCCATTGCCTTGGGAATTGTGGGCTGGTTCGCCGCGGTGGCGCTTACTTACGGTTGGGGGTACTTGCTCTTCAAAGTGTTGGGAGCGACGCATCGCTTCCCACCGCAATCGGCGAACTATCCGTGGCTCGCGCATCCATTGCCGGCGCAAATCGCGTTTTTCGCGATGGGCTTTGCGGGAGTAGCATTGGCCGCGCTGCTCACCGCGAAGCGCGCGGGCTTCTGGGGATTCTGGATTGTGAATTACGCGTTCTGTGCCGTCTTGGGCATCGTTGCCGCGAAATTCGCGACCGGTGCGTGCTACATATTTTTGATTCCAGCACTCGGCGCGGTGGTCGCGGTGATTCCGGCGCTGCTCGGCAAGGAAGATTCCGCCGGCAATCGAGAATTCGCCGCGATTTTGCCGGCGGTGCTCACGTTTGTCGTGTTCGTGCCGCTACTCTGGCCGCTTTACGAAGCGCTCGGCACCGTTCTCTTACCGGTGGTCGGCGCCGTCTTCGCGCTAGCTCTGGCCAGCATTCTTCCGCTGCTCGCGCTCGATACTCCGCGTGAGCGACGCGCAGTCGCGGAAGATTCCATCGCCGTGGCGCTCGTTGCGGCGATAGTCGCGCTTTTCATGGCGCCATATTCGGCGGCGTCGCCGCAGCGCGTGGACGTGCAATATTGGCTCGACGCCGACGCTCACGCTGCGAAATGGGTAGCTTCGCCAGATTCTGGAAGTTTGCCAGCGCCGCTCGCTGCTGCGGCCGCATTCGGTCAACGGCGCACCGCCGTATTCCCCTGGAGCCCGGAGCGTCGATACGCGGCCGACGCGCCGGATTTGAAGCTGGCCGCGCCAGAACTCACGATTCTAAGCGCGGAGGCGATCGGCGAAAAAATTCGCTATGACGTCAAGCTAACATCGCCGCGCGGAGCTCCGGAGATGTCCGTGTTTTTTCCAGTTTCGGCGGAAACCACCGCGATTGAAGTGGCCGGGCATCCGTTGGGGGAACCGCGCGGACGCGTGCTCGAATACCTTCAGCATGCGATGCCCGGGTGGAGATTTTGCGAAATCCCGACGGTATACGCGTCGGGCGTGGAGATGAAATTTACGGTTTTGGGCGCCTCGCCGGTAAAAATCTACCTCGGCGACAAATCGTTTTCGCTTCCGCCCGAAGGGCTAGCGATCGTATCGGCGCGGCCCGCGGATGCAATCGCATCGCAAGATGGGGACGTCACGCTCGTGACGCGCCGCGTCAAGCTCGAACCGCCGCACGCAGCCTCCATTTTGAGCCATTAATTGTTCACCGGCACAATTCGACCCGCGCAAAGTCGAAACCGCTTCCAGCTTGCCGTTTGACTCGCTGAAGCTCACCTGTAAAATGAATCGCTTATATCGGTGCCGTCGTACCGCGCCGAGCGGATGGCTATGGGCGAAATTCTGCTGCACAACACGTTGTCGAATCGCAAGGAGGTGTTTCAGCCGCTGCATCCCGGCGAAGTGCGCATGTACACTTGCGGGCCCACCGTTTATGATTTCGCGCATATTGGAAATTTTCGCACCTTCGTGTTTCAGGACATCCTGCGGCGATTTCTCATCTCGCGCGGCTACCGCTTGAATCACGTCATGAATCTGACGGACGTGGACGATCGCATCATTCAAAATGCGGCCGCCGCCGGCGTGAGCATTCGCGAGTACACCGAGAAATACGTGAATGCATTCCTCGAGGACATGACCGCGCTGAATATCGAGAAGCCGGAAAAGATGGTGCGCGCTACCGATCATATTGGCGACATGGTCGAGCTCATCCAGAAATTGCAGGGCAAGACTTACACCTACGACAGCGAAGGCTCGATTTACTATCGCATTTCGAAATTTCCGGATTACGGCAAGCTTTCGAAAATCGACATGAGCGGCATCCAGGCTGGCGCCCGCGTTGATGTGGACCAATACGAAAAAGCCGACGCGCGCGATTTCGCGCTCTGGAAATCGCCCAAGCCCGGAGAGCATTTCTGGGAGACGCCCATCGGCAAAGGGCGACCTGGCTGGCATATCGAATGTTCCGCGATGGCCATGAAATATCTCGGCGAGACTCTGGACATCCACACCGGCGGAGTGGATCTCGCGTTCCCGCACCACGAAAACGAAATCGCGCAGAGCGAAGCGGCCACCGGCAAGCCCTTCGTGAAAATGTGGCTGCACGCCGAGCACTTGATGGTGGAAGGCGAGAAGATGTCAAAATCGCTCGGCAATTTTTATACGCTGCGCGATCTTTTTAAGAAGGGGTACAAGCCCTCGACGATTCGCTTCCTGCTGCTTTCGGTGCCCTATCGCCGCCAGCTCAATTTCACCGTGGATGGTTTGCGGCAAGCGTCCAGCTCCATCGAAAGGCTGCGGAACTTCGTCGCGCGGCTCGAGAACGAAAAATTTCCCGCAGGAGAAACGTCGGCGATGGCCGGGCTCGTCCGCGGCGCCGAAGTGGACTTCGAAAAAGGCCTCGAAGACGATTTGAATACCGCGCAAGCTCTCGCAGCTGTGTTCGATCTGGTGCGCGATGTGAATACCGCCATCGATCGCGGCGATTTCCGCCAGCAAGATGCGCCGGGAGTGCTCGCGGCGCTGCAAAGATTCGATCGCGTCCTGGCGGTACTCAAAGATGACGACGACGAAAGACTTCGCACGCTCGGCTTCGGCTCAAAGGATGCCGGAATGAGCGATGCGGACATCGAAGCCCTGGTGAAAGCCCGCCAGGACGCCCGCCGCCGGCGCGACTTCAAACGGGCGGATGAGATCCGCCAACAGCTTGCAGACAATGGTATAATTCTTGAAGATACCCGCGACGGCGGGATTCGCTGGAAACGCAAGTGAACTCACGCAACCACAACCCGCAACCGTTCCACAGTTTGCCCGCGAGCGAACGCCCTGGTCTTTTCAGCGTCGACTAGTTCCTCTCCATCCTGAATCAGCAAAGCCCCAAGTGCGCGCGGTGGCCCGTTTGCGCGTTTGGAAAATCCGATTGGGAGGAAATCATGCCGGAAACACAAGTTTTGGAAAAGAATTTGCCGCATTTGGTGACCGCGCTGCCGGGCCCGAACGCGAAGAAACTCGTCGAAGCGGACGATAAAATTATTTCGCCGTCTTACACGCGCGATTATCCGCTGGTGGCCAAGCGCGGACGCGGCGCCATGATCGAAGACGTGGACGGAAACACGTTCCTGGATTTCGCCGCAGGAATTGCCGTGGTCGCGACGGGGCATTGCCATCCTCAAGTAGTCGCCGCGATTCAGAAGCAGGCCGCCGAACTGATCCACATGTCCGGCACGGATTTTTATTATCCGTCGCTGGTCGAGTTGGCGCAGCGCCTCGCCGCGATCGCGCCGGGAAAATCGGCCAAGCGCGTTTATTTTGGAAATTCGGGCGCAGAAGCCATCGAAGCGGCCATCAAGCTGGTGAAATATCACACGAAGCGCGACAAGCTGATCGCGTTTCACGGCGCGTTTCACGGCCGCACCATGGGCGCGCTCTCGCTCACGGCGAGCCGCGCGGTGCAACGAAAAGGATTCGGAACTTTGCTCTCTGGCGTTTTTCACACTCCGTATCCTGATACCTATCGCGGTACTTACGGCGTGCGCCCGGATCATGCTTCCGAAGACTGCCTCGGCTATTTGGTGAATGAACTGTTCCGCCGGCGCGTCGATCCCGAAGAAGTGGCGGGAATTTTTATCGAGCCGATTCAGGGCGAAGGCGGCTATTTGCCCGCGCCGCCGGAATTCCTGCAAGGCCTGCGTAAGATTTGCACTCAATACGGAATCCTAATGGTCGCCGATGAAGTGCAATCGGGAATGGGCCGCACCGGCAAATGGTGGGCGGTAGATTACGCGGGAGTCGAACCGGACATCATCTGCACCGCGAAGGGAATCGCCTCCGGAATGCCGCTGAGCGCGATGATCGCGCGCGCCGAAGTAATGGATTGGACGCGCGGCGCGCACGCCTCCACTTTCGGCGGTAATCCGGTGTGCATTGCGGCGTCGCTGGCCACTCTCGATCTGCTCGAGTCGAAATACATCGCCAACGCCAAGCGCATGGGCGAGTACATCATGAAGCAAACGGCGGACTGGCGCGAACGGCATAAAATCGTCGGCGAAGTCCGCGGACGCGGCCTGATGATCGGCATCGAATTCGTGCGCGATCAGAAGACCAAGGAAAAGGCCCCCGATATCCGCAATCGAATCGTCGAAGAAGCGTTTCTCAAAGGGCTGCTGGTGCTCGGCTCCGGCGACACGACGCTGCGTCTGTGCCCGCCGCTGCTAATCGATGAAGTGCAAGCCGATTTCGCGCTGAAGACGCTCGACGGAATCATCACCGAAATCGAACGCGTTCTGTAACACTGACAAGTAAGTGGCATTTCGAGAGGGACAGGCATTCGTGCCCGTCCCTTTTTCATTTGGCGCGGGCATCCGTAATCACCGCTCGTCGTCCCTGCGCTGCAACCTGCTAGAATACGCCGCGTACTGCCAGACCGAATCGTCGGCCGCTCGACGCGACGGCTGTTCTCTGCTTCAAGGTTTGGAGGGGTGATTGGCGCGTGTTTTAGATGTGGGCTGCGGGCCGTCGAAATATCCGGGGGCGATCGGTGTGGATATGAATCCGCAGACTGCCGCCGACGTGCTTTGCCATCTGGATCGCGGCCGGCTGCCGTTCGAAGATAATTCCTTCGACGAAATTCGCGCCGTGCATTTGATCGAGCATGTGGAGGACGTGATTGCCACGATGGAAGAGCTGCACCGCGTGGCGCGGCCCGGTGGAACGATTTTCATCGTCACGCCGCACTACAGCGATCTGGCGTCATACACCGACCCCACGCATCGCCGCCATCTCAGCACCGAATCGTTTCATTATTTCTATACCGGCGGGCTGCATGGCCAGGAACTGTGGTACACGCGCGCCCGTCTCCGCGAGCGTCACATGCACATCAAACTTCTGCGGCTCTGGCGCCTACTCGGCTTCGAATTTCTTGTGAATCATGCGCGCTGGTTCCGGCGATTCTGGGAGTATTACCTGAGCTTTGTGATTCGCGGCAAGGTGATGGAATTTACGTTCGAAGTGGTGAAATAAAGATGCCGATCGTCTCTCGACTGATGTTCGGCCTGGTGAATTTCGCGGCGCGCAAGGGAATCAGCGACGCGGAGTCCGCTGCCGCGCCGTTCGAAAGCAAGAAAGTGCGCGCGCGCCGTACCGGGGTTCGCGGCGAAACTTTCGCTTATTGGTATCTGCGGCGTCACGGCTACATTTTCGTGGCCCGAAATTACAAAGTGCCGGGAATGAAGGGCGAAATCGATCTAATCGGCTACGATGGCGAGATTCTCGCGTTCGTTGAGGTCAAGACGCGCTCCTGCGACGACGAAGACGCGGGCCTCCCCGAAGATGCCGTGAACAAAGCCAAGCGCCACGTGATTTCGCGAATGGCCCGCGCCTTCTTAAGGAGCACGCGAACACACCGCGAAATCTACCGGTTCGATATCCTCGCCATCGAATCGCGCCGCGGCAAGCGCCCCGTCGTGCGCCTGCACAAAGACGCCTTCGCCGAGCAGCATTGAGAATCTACAGGGCACATTCCGCTCGCCCAGAGCAGAAAAACTTGCTTCCCGTAGTAAGATTGTAGTTTCGTCCGCATCCGGATTATGTGTCCGTGCACGTCCAGCCGCGCGATGCGATGAGCCGTTTCGCCATACAGGGAGGGCGAATTGCCTGAGCTGCGCAAAGATCCGATCACCGGCCGTTGGGTAATCATCTCCACCGAGCGCGGAAAGCGCCCGAACGATTTCGTTCGCGAAAGCGTGGAGATGAAGAACAAGGGCATGTGCCCGTTCTGCCCCGGCAACGAGGGCAAGACGCCGCCCGAAATTCTCGCCTACGGCCGCAATGGGTCCGGCCGCGACACTCCTGGCTGGACCGTCCGCGTAGTCCCCAATAAATTTCCCGCGCTGGGCATCGAAGGCGGCCTGGATCGCGAAGGCGAAGGCCTCTTCGATCGTATGAATGGCGTCGGCGCGCACGAAGTGATCATCGAAACTCCGGATCACAGTCTCACCATGGCCACCATGCCCGATAAAGCCGTGGAAGAAACGCTATGGGCCTACCGCGATCGCATGGTGGATTTGAAAAACGATCGCCGCTTCCGCTACGTCCTGCTATTCAAAAATCACGGCGAGCCGGCCGGCGCGTCGCTCGAGCACACTCATTCGCAGTTAATCGCGTTGCCGATTGTGCCGAAAAGAGTGCGCGAAGAAGTGGATAATTCTAAGCGCTATTACGATGAAAAAGAGCGCTGCATTTTCTGCGACATGATCCGCCAGGAAATCGAAACCGAAAAGCGCGTGATCATCGAGAACGATCAATTCATCGCCCTGGCTCCCTACGCCCCGCGCTTTCCATTTGAAACCTGGATTCTCCCGCGCCAGCACAGCTCCGCGTTCGAAAATATGCCCAGCCCACTCTACGGCGGCCTGGCTCGCCTGCTCCGCGAATTCCTGGGGCGCCTGGATTCGGTGCTCGCCAAGCCGTCCTACAACTACGTAGTCCACACCTCGCCCATCGGCGAAGAAATGAACGATCACTATCACTGGCACATAGAAATGATGCCCAAACTGACCAAGGTGGCCGGCTTCGAATGGGGCACAGGCTTCTACATCAATCCCACGCCCCCAGAAGAAGCCGCGCGTTTCCTGCGCGAAGCCGCCGTCGAAGCCAAGACTTAACGACTCGCGTAGCGCACCGCCGGCGTCTCTGCCCGTTCTTTTGGAGGCCTTCAACTCCTCCGCAAAGGGTGCAACGCACGCGCCAGAGTCCGCTTCTCTCTTAGCGCTGGCGCCCTACAACTGGCGAGTAAGGCACAGACAGAGACCGCTGCAGGTCTTCAGTTCGACCCGGTTGGAGTTTTCCTGTACGGAATGCTATCTTGTTTTGCAATCCACTTTCATGCTTTCGGAGGGCGTAGTCATGACATGGGGCAAGCGCCGCGCGCTCGTAATTATTCTAGTGATTGTCGCACTTGCAGTGATCGTCATCGTAGCGTCGCAGCCGGCGCGCGTTCCTTCGAATTCCGTCCTGCTGCTGGAAGTCAGCGGCGAAATCAATGAACAACGCCCGATGGATTTTCTCTCGGCGATTAGCGGGGAATTTATTCCCGTGCAGCATGATTTTATTGATGCGCTCGATACGGCGAAGAACGATCCGCATATCGACGCGCTGGTCGTGAAAATCGGCCCGCTCGAAACCGGTTGGGCCAAGCTCGAGGAAATTCATTCCCACATTCTCACGTTTCGCGCCAGCGGCAAGCCGAGCATTTGCTATCTGGGCGGGGATGGTATTGGCAATCTGGAATATTACATTGCCAGCGCTTGCGAGAAGATCTGGCTGGTACCTACTGCGCCTGTTTCGATTCACGGAATGATGGCGCAGGCCGTGTTCCTGCGCGGCATGCTCGACAAGCTGAAGATTTATCCGGACTACTATCACATCGCGGAATATAAGACGGCTTCGAATCAGCTCACCGAGAAAAAATTCACGCCGGCGCACCGCGAAGAAGTGGATTCGCTGCTGCACGGCATCTACAACCAATATCTCACCGAAGTTTCGAAAGCCCGCAACATGGATCGAGCCGAATTCGAGAAGCTGGTCAACGCCGGACCGCTTTCGGCCGATGACGCGCTCGCCGGCAAGCTGGTCGATCGCCTGGCGTACTGGGATCAAGTCCAGGATTTCGCCAAGGAAAAAACGAAGGATTGGAATCCGGTGAAGCTGGGACGTTATCGCGGACAAATTAAGAATGACGGCTCGACGCGCATCGCAGTAGTTTACGCTACGGGGCTAATCGTTTCCGGCGAGTCCGGTAACGCCCCCGGCGGCGGCGCGATCATGGGCAGCGAAACCGTCGCCGGCGATTTGCGCCGCGCGCGCGAAGATTCCGGCATCAAGGCCATCGTCCTGCGCGTAGATTCCGGTGGCGGCTCGGCGGTCGCCAGCGAAGTGATTCGCCGCGAAGTGGTTCTCGCGAAAGCAGTGAAGCCCGTAGTTGTGTCCATGTCCGATGTCGCGGCATCCGGCGGCTACTGGATCGCCATGTCCGCGAATAAAATCGTCGCCGATCCGGATACGATTACAGCCTCAATCGGCGTCCTCGGCGGGAAATTCAATGTCTCCGGCCTCTACGAAATGCTCGGCCTCAGCACCGATTCGATCGCCACCAGCGACAACGCCACAATTTATTCCGCGCAACAAAATTTCACGCCGGCGCAACAAAAACTAATCCAGAAATCGCTGCAGGATGTTTACGCCAATTTCACAAAAGGCGTAGCCGAAGGCCGCGGCATGTCCGTCGAGGCCGTGGACAAAATCGGAAAAGGCCGCGTCTGGACCGGCGCGCAAGGCAAAGATCTAGGCCTGGTGGACGAGCTCGGCGATCTAGATCACGCGGTAGAGGTGGCCAAGCAGTTAGCGAAAATTCCGGCCGATCAGCACGTGCGCATCGTCCGCTTTCCCGAAGAGCGCACGTTTCTACAAATGTGGCTCGAGAAGCAGAAGGATGATTCAGCGCAGTTTTCGTCGATCGAAGCCGCCATCGAACGCCTGACGGGCGCATACAATACGCCGCAAGCCCGCGTGCCATTCGATCTGCAGATTCGCTAAGCGGCGGCTGGCCGGCACGCGCGAGTAGCAGCGATCCGGAAACGCCCGCCGCGGATTGCAATAGTTCGCGGCTCGCCGCTTCCGTTATACTGATCAGCACGGGGCGCGGTACCCAAGAGGCCTAAGGGAGAGGTCTGCAAAACCTCCATCCGTGGGTTCGAATCCCACCCGCGCCTCCAAAATCTCCCTCAAAAAGAATGCGAGCCATGACTCTAATCTGCCGTTCAGCTGTGCTTGCGGTCGCTCTCGCTCTGGCAAGTCTGCCGTCGTTCGCGCAAGGCAAGCCCAACGAGTCGGACATTCCCGCGAACTTCAACGCGCCGACATCGAGCTACGATTACACCAAACGCGTCGAGATGATCCCGATGCGCGATGGCGTCAAGCTCTACACGGTGATCGTAATTCCCAAGAGCGCCACGCACGCGCCGATTTTGTTGACGCGCACGCCCTACAACGCCAAAAATCGCGCCACCCGCTCAGAATCACCCCACATGCTCGACGAACTTCAGCTCAGCGATGAGGTGTTTGTGAAGGCCGGCTACATCCGCGTGTATCAGGATGTCCGCGGAAAATATGGCTCGGAAGGAGCTTATATCATGGTGCCTCCTCCGATTGGCCCGCTGAACGCGAGTGGAATCGACGACACCACCGACGCGTACGACACCATCGACTGGCTGGTAAAAAATTTGCGCGAGTCGAACGGCAAAGTCGGTATGATCGGCTCGTCCTACGAGGGATTTACCGTGGTGATGGCGCTGATTCATCCGCATCCGGCGCTGAAGGTGGCCGCGCCCGAAAGCCCGATGGTGGATGGTTGGATGGGCGATGACTGGTTTCACTACGGCGCGTTCCGGCAAAATAATCTCGACTACATCACGGATCAAACTACTGTGCAGGGTGAGGGCAAGGCCATACCTCGCGAGGATTACGACGATTACACCGGATTTCTGAGTAAGGGCTCGGCGGGCGATTTTGCGCGAGCGGGCGGATTGGATCAACTGCCTTTCTGGCGACGCATGGAGCAGCATCCGGCTTACGATGCTTTTTGGCAGGGGCAGGCGCTCGACAAAATCATGGCTTCATTGCCTCTCACTGTTCCGGTGATGTGGGAGCAGGGTCTGTGGGACCAGGAAGACATGTGGGGCGGCATCCATTGTTATGCGGCGGTGGAACCGAAGGACACTAATAACGATAAAAACTACTTGGTGATGGGGCCTTGGCGGCACAGCCAGGTGAATTCCACTGGATTCTCGCTCGGACCACTGCTTTGGGACGGAGACACGACGCTGCAATTCCGCCGCGACGTATTGCTCCCATTTTTCAATCAATATCTGCTGGACGGCGCTCCAAAGGCTGACACTCCGCCTGTGCTGATTTACAACACAGGTGAGAATCATTGGGATCGTTTCAAGTCCTGGCCGTTGAGCTGCGAGCAGGGCTGTGCCAGCAGATCGCGGCCAATTTATCTGCGGGCCAATGGCAGTTTGTCATTTGACGGTCCAGACGCTGCCGCAGCGAAATACGATGAGTACGTGTCCGATCCATCGAAACCTGTGCCTTATCGAACGAGGCCGGTTGTTGAAGACGACGGCAACGCATGGCGCCACTGGCTGGTTGACGATCAACGCTTTGTAGATGGCCGCCCTGAGGTGCTCACGTTCGAGACTGAGCCCCTCACTGCGCCGCTGCGCGTGAGTGGCGCGCCGGAGGTGAATCTTTACGCGTCGACTAGCGGGACTGACAGCGATTGGGTGGTTAAGCTGATCGACGTCTATCCTGGGACCGTTCCTTCGCAACCGACGATGGGCGGGTATGAGCTGGCGATCTCGCTGGACATTTTCCGCGGGCGGTACCGCACGAGCTTCGAACATCCCGAAGCAATCACAGCAGACCAGCCGTTGCTCTACCGTTTTACCATCCCGACGGTAAACCACGTCTTCCTGCCCGGACATCGCATCATGGTCCAGATCCAATCAACCCTTTTCCCGCTGTACGACCGCAACCCCCAGAAGTTCGTGCCCAATATTTTCGATGCGAAGCCTGCGGACTACCAGAAAGCGACGCAGCGCATTTGGCATACACCGGGAAATTCCAGTTTCATCTCGTTGCCAGTCGTTGCACCCTAGACGCTGATTGCACAGATCCCGGAGGCCTGCAATGGCCAAGTTTTTGTTCACCATGATGCCGGCGAACGATCTCGGTTTGCCCACGCGCCTCGTGCCCATCGCGCGAGCGCTGGCGGATCGCGGCCACGAAGTCGCGGTATTCAATCCAGCCCCGGCTCCCGCAAAGCTGATCGAGGACGCGGGCCTAAAAAATCTCCCGATGCCATCGCGTCCCATGCCCGAATTCCCAATGGATCTGGAGCAGGTAAGCAAGGCTTGGGACGTAGAAGAAATGTTCGCCGCTGCTTTCGGCAACGAGCAAGCCGCGCGGGCGGCTACGGCCGCCCATGTCGACGTGGTGCGAGATTTCGCGCCCGATGTTGTAGTCGATTCCTTCGGACTATTCGCCTGCCTGGCCGCGCGCATTCTCAAGGTGCCGCTGGTAAGCGTGCTGCAGGGGAACTTTCATCCGTCGAGCGACGGCTTTCTGTGGTGGAAAGGCGCGCGGCCGGCGGGATTGCCCAGCGCGGCGCCGGTGATCAACAAAGTTGCAGCGGAGTACGGCTTAGCGCCGGTAACTCGCTCGGTAGATCTGATCGCCGGAGACCTCTCACTGATCGTAGGTACGCCGGAAACCGATCCGCTGCCGGCTAGCGCGAACGTCGCCTACGTCGGTCCAATTCTGTGGCAGCGCGGCGACGCCACCCTGCCAGACTGGGTCGCCGCGCTGGGCCGCGAGCGGCCGGTAATTTGGGTTTACTCCGGCAATCCCCGCTACGCCAGCGTCTCCACTCCCATCGATTCGATCGTAGTAATTCGCGCAGCCATTGCGGCCTTAGCAGATGCGCCGGTGCAAGTGGTGCTCACGACCGGCTACCAGGAAGTTCCCGCGGAACTCGGCAAGTTACCGGCGAATTTTCATCACGCCGCCTATCTACCAGGGCGCCTCATGGCCGAGCGCAGCGATCTGCTCGTGCATCATGGCGGCCACGGTTCTTCCATGATGGGCTTAGCGGCCGGAACGCCGGCAGTAATCATCCCGACGATCACCGAGCGCGAGAGCAACGCCCGCCGCGTAGCAGCATTAGGTGCCGCCGACATTATGTTACCGGTCGATGGCCCGGCAGGTGAAAAGCAAATCAGCGTGGATGAATTCAGCGCAAAGGTGCGCTACGTCTTGAACGAGCCCAGCTATCGCGCGTCAGCTCGCCGAGTCGCCGAATCAATCCGCAAATTCGGCGGAGCCAAAGAAGCCGCCGACCGCATCGAGCAATTCGCGAGTAGCAAGATTCGAAGCGCCTCAAAATGAATCTTTCCGTAGGGCCATCAAGGGATGGCAGAATTACCAGGCCAAGACACAAGGCCCAATTCCACTTTCGCAGACGCATTGGGGAATGATATTGTCGGAGTGAGACAGATACTCTGGCGTGGCCCGTGGATAATTTCAACGCGAAGTCCGGTCTTCTCTCCCTGCTGCGGCACAGTCTCGCAACAAGCCAAAAGGTTCTTCTGCGCACTCTGATATTGCTGTCGCTCCTGGGCCTCACCAGCCTGAGCGCCGCTGCAAATCCAAATGTTCAAAAGCCTCTGGTCGCCCCGTCCGGACCGGGCTTGCCATTTGCAATCGCCGACTTCGACGGTGATCTTCATCCGGACTTGGCCAGGATAGAATCCGGCCCGTACAACTCTGGAAACGCCAGCTACTCGATTCAACTTCAACTCACCTCCGCGGGGCGACAGTTTATTCAGCTGGTCGCGCCCGCCGGTGGCCTCTCGATCACCGCCCGCGATGTAAATGGCGATGGCACGATCGACCTGATCCTCACAACTGCCGGCTTCAGAGAACCTGTCGCGATTTTTTTGAACGATGGCCACGGGCGTTTTTCACGCGTCGAATTGAGTGATTTCCCCGAAGCTTTCAGCACGTCCACTTCCGATTGGAGTTTTTCCGCCCCCGGACTCGCCGCCGGCGCCGTCGGCGTTCCTCCGCAGCCGCGCGACGGGCTTTGCCCGGAAGCGAGAGCGCTGCCCTACATCCGCCCGCACGCGGATTCGATTCCGCAATTGTCCGCAGAAATTCTCATCACTCCATGCCTAGGTTTGCACGCAGGACGCGCACCGCCTCTCGAAACTCCACAGCTCTAATCGCTCGTCGCATCAATCCCTAAACCTACGGTCCGGCTTGCTCGCCGCAGATCAAGCCGTGCGAACAGGTCGTTCGGAATGCGCTCGCGTTCCAGAACGCTGTGGAGCGGAAAATGATTCGCAAGCTTGTCGATTTTTCTTTGGAGAACCGCTTTCTTGTGCTCGCCGCCGCGCTGGTGCTTTTCGGCTGGGGAGCGGTTTCATTCCATCAGCTTCCGGTGGAAGCGTATCCGGACGTGGCGGACAACTACGTCGAGATCATCACTCAGTGGCCGGGAATCTCCGCGGAACAAATCGAGCAGCAGGTCACCATTCCGCTCGAAATTGTGATGAACGGCATTCCTCATGTCGTGCACCTGCGCTCCTTCTCCTTGTTCGGCCTTTCGGACCTGAAGCTGATTTTCGATGATGAGGAAGCAAACGCCTGGGACCGTGAGAGAGTTCTCGAGCGCCTCACGCAAGTCACCCTGCCCACCGGAGTATCGCCGCAGATGGGCACCGACTGGAGTCCCGTAGGCCAAATCTATTTCTTCACGCTGCGCAGCACGAATCCGCAGTACGACGTGATGGAGTTGAAATCCATCGAAGACTGGGTGGTCGAGAAAAATTTCAAGGCGGTCCCCGATATCGTGGACGTTGCCAGCTTCGGAGGTCCCACGCGCGAATATCAGGTTCGCGTCGATCCCGATAAATTGGTCGCCTACGGGCTCAGCCTCGCTCAGATCGAGCAGCAACTCACGAATAACAACGCAAACGCCGGCGGCAGCTTTATCGAAGCCGGCCTTCAGCAACTCAACATTCGCCAAGTGGGCCTGGTCAAGAACGTTCAGGACATCGAAAACACAGTTATCGTTACTAAGACGGGCACCCCGCTGCGTGTGAAAGACATTGCCGTCGTTGCGCAAGGGCCGAAGGTCCGGCTCGGGCAGTTCGCCCGAGCCATTCACCGCGAAGATGGCAGAATCATCGACAACGACGATGTGGTTTCAGGCATCGTGCTCCTGCGTAAGGGCGCAAACGCGGATCAGGCACTCGCAGGAATTCACGCCAAGGTCAAAGAGTTGAACGAGCACATCCTGCCGCCCGGCGTAAAAGTTGTCCCCTTCATAGACCGCAGCGATTTGTTGCACTTCACTACGCACACGGTGCTGCACAATCTCACCGAAGGCATGATTTTAGTCACCATAATCCTCTTTCTATTTCTCGGAAACGTCCGCGGCGCGATTATCGTCGCCCTCACGATTCCTTTTTCGTTGCTGTTTGCCGCAACGTGTCTGAACTTGAAAAACATTCCCGCAAACCTGTTATCTCTTGGCGCCCTGGACTTCGGAATGGTGGTGGATGGCTCGGTGGTAATGATCGAGAACATAGTCCGCCATCTGAGCCAGCGGGAAAATGGCAACGGGACGAGGACTGTAATTCAGGTGATCGGCAGGGCCGCGCATGAAGTGCAGCGGCCGGTGTTTTACGCCATCGCCATCATCATCACCGCCTATTTGCCCATTTTCACGCTGGAACGCGTCGAGGGGCGCTTGTTCAAGCCCATGGCTTGGACGGTAGCGTTTGCGCTATTGGGTGCGCTTCTGTTTTCCATGCTCGTCGCGCCGGTCCTATCGAGCTTTTTTTTCCGCCACGGCGTACGCGAATGGCGCAACCCGGTGATGGAATTCCTGAAATCCAGATACCGCGGGTCTGCGAAATGGGCCATCGAGCATCGCTTCGTTACGGTCGGCGTCGCAGGCCTCGGCTTGGCGCTTGCCGTTTATCTCACCCTCGGCGGCGTGATTGGTTCCGAGTTCCTGCCGCATCTCGATGAAGGCGCACTCTGGGTACGCGGCACTCTTGCGCCCAGCACCGGCCCGAGTGAAGGTATCCGGCTATCGAATCAGGCCCGCATACTGCTGTGTTCTTTTCCTGAAGTTCCTCGCTGCACGAGCCAAGTGGGGCGTCCCGATGACGGAACAGACACAACCGGATTTTTCAATACCGAGTACTTCGTCGATTTGAAGCCCAAGGAGCAGTGGCGGCCTGTATTTCATCAGGATAAGGACCGGCTGATCGCCGCCATGGATCGCGAGCTGGAAAAAATTCCCGGCGTCACCTGGGGTTTTTCCCAACCGATTGAAGACAACATGGAAGAGGCCGTCAGCGGTGTGAAAGGCGAACTTGCAACGAAAGTGTACGGCGATGACCTGAAAGTGCTGGAGCAAAAGGCCGTTCAGATCGTGAACGTCATGCGCCAGGTTCCGGGAATCGAGGATCTCGGCGTGTTTCGCGCGCTCGGCCAACCGAACATCAACTTCGAGGTGGACCGCGAGCGCGCCGCGCGTTATCAAATCAACGTTGCAGACATTCAAGACGCCATCCAAACCGCCGCGGGAGGCACCGCGCTCACGCAGGTTTTACAAGGTGAAGCGCGCTACGATCTGGTTTTGCGTTATCTTCCGCAGTACCGCACAACGAAGGACGCCATCGAGAATATTCGCTTGCTGTCTCCCTCCGGCGAACGCGTTTCGCTCGCGCAGCTTTGCAACATCAAAGAACAAGATGGCGCCTCGGAGATTTATCGCGAAGGGAACCAGCGCTATGTGGCCATCAAGTACAGCGTGCGCAATCGCGATCTTGGCAGCACTGTTGAGGAAGCCATCCGGAAGGTAAATGCGCAAGTTCAAATGCCGCGAGGCTACCGCATCGATTGGGAAGGCGAATACGAGAGTGAAAAGCGCGCCGAAGACCGCCTGCTGGTCATCGTGCCGCTAACCATCCTGGTGATCTTTCTGATTCTGTACACCATGTTTCGCTCTCCAAAGTGGGCCGCGCTCATTCTCGCCACAGTTGCTATGGCCAGCTTTGGCGGCCTATTGGCCCTGCTGTTCACCGGAACGCACTTCAGCGTTTCCTCCGGAGTCGGCTTCCTAGCGCTGTTCGGGGTCTCCGTGCAGACCGGCGTAATCATGCTCGAGTACATCAACCAGCTCCGCGCCCGCGGGCACTCGATCGAGGATTCCGCCATCGAGGGCGCCGTGCTGCGGCTCCGCCCCATCATGATGACCATGCTGGTGGCCACGTTCGGCTTGCTGCCCGCCGCGCTCTCACACGCCATCGGCTCCGATTCGCAGCGGCCCTTCGCGATCGTCATTGTCGGAGGCCTGATCGTCAACCTGGCAATGAGCATCTTTATTCTGCCGACGCTCTACGTTTGGTTCGCGCGCGAGGGCGACAAACTACCCGAACCGGAGGAAGTATTTGAAGCATGATTCTGCAGCAAGCCGCGTCAGCGGCGCGCCCCGTAGGGCCCGCGCTTTATGCCGGGCCGGGCAACCTGTAATTTCAAGTCTGGCTTTCGGCCCAGCGCAAATTTTCACTAGTGAGATTGATCGGTCTGCAATTCGCAGGGCCCGCGCTTTACGCCGGAGCCTGTCCGCCGGCATTTTGGAGGGCCTCTTCAAGCACATTTGCGCACGATGGCTCGCACGTCGGCATCCGGCAAGGTCTCTGTATTGAAATAGTGTATTGGGCGGCAAAGCGGGCTCGAATGTACTGGTAGCCCGGCCCGGCATAAAGCGCGGGCCCTACGGGATTCGCCGCGCGTGGCGCGGCTAGCGCAGCTTGGCGTATTCGGCTTTGGCTTCCTTCAGGATGGCGACATCGGGGTCAGCATCTTTCCATATGGCTAGAAAATCCTGATAAGCGAGGCGGGCTTTGGCGTTATCGCCCTGCAGCGCGTAGGCGCGGCCTGATTGCAGATGCGCCAGCCCGCCGCAGATCAAATCTCGCGTGTAGCCGCGGTGATCGAGGAGCTTTTGAGATTCGGCGGCGGCTTCGGGGCCTTTATGCAGCGCGAGATAAGCCTGGCCGCGCGTGTAGGGGTAGTAGGCGGTTTCTGCCAAATCATAGACTAGCGCCGGTTGAAGGATTTCCACCGCCTTGGCGGGCTCGTTGCGATCCAGCGCGATGTTCGCGCGGACATTTGGCAGCACCACTTCATTCACAAAAGTGTCCGTCGGATTCTCTTTCGCGAGCCTATTCGCCATGGTCTCGGCGCCCGCGGCATCTCCGGCTCGCGCCAGATTCAGAGCGGCCACGCCGACGATATCCCGGGACTGGCTGAGCTCCAGTGCGGCGGCCACTTCCTTTTTAGCGCCAGCCGCATCGCCGGTGAGCGCCAGGACGCTCGCGAGGCCGAGGAGTTGGCTGGCTGCCTGTTCTTTTCTCCCCAGAGCTTTCTCGCCATCGGCGGCGCGATGAAAGAGCGTCCGGGCTTTCTCGACGCGTCCGCTATAGGCTTCCGTCGTTGCTTGCAGGCCGAGCCCGACGTTTGCAGAGCCCGCGGAATGTTTAGCCAGAAAATCGAGTTCCCGAGCCATGGTCGCGGAATCGTTCTGCACGAACGCCAGGACGTAGGATAAGGAGTGAAGACCAGTAACGTCGGCTTTTCTCGCCACCGCTTCATTAACGGTGGCGCGGGCTTCATCGAAGCGATCGAGAACGGAGTAGGCGGAAACAACGGCCATATACGAGATGCCATCATCGGGATCGAGACGATGCGCTTCCAGCGCCTTCGGCAGGGCCTTCTCCGGCTGTCCTAGAATTGCATAGGCCACCGATAGATTGTTGGGAGGAATCGAATCGCGCGGATACGTCTGCGCCCATTGCTCGTAAACCTGAATGGCTTTCTGCTGCTCGCCGGTCACATTCTCGTAGTAGTGCGACTCGATGTAGAAGCGCTCCAGATCGCTGGCGCGGTCGCGCAGATCGTAGGCTTTCTGCGTGTATTGGATGCCGGTTTCGCGTTCGCCCATATTGATACTTACCTGTCCCAGCACCGCGTTGGCCATCGCGAAATTCGGATCGAGATTGACCGCTTGTTTGAAGAAAGGCTCCGAGACATCGTCGCCCTTGTCGCGCCGCGCCTGCATGCCGCTGCTGTACGCTTTCAGAGCTTCGAGCGACGAAGTAGTGGCCTGTTCGATGGGCGTATTGAATTTGTGGATCGAGGCGAGCGATTCGCCGAGTTTCCCGCGGATATCCGCGGCCACCTTGCCGAGCGAGCCGAGCACTTGATTCTTGTCGGAGGCTTCCGCTTGCGCGGTGGCGAGCGTTTCTCCGGTGGCGCAATTCACCGCATTCAGCACCAAATTGTAAGTGCTGCCGATTTGCGCGATTGAGCCGTCGAGCACCGAGGTGCTCTGCGTCCGCTGGCAGACTTGCCGCGCCAGATCAATCGTGAGCCGCGCCGTGGGTGCCTGGTTCATGTACTTCAGCGTCTGCTGAATCTGCTGATCGGAAAGAATATTCAGAAATGGCGACTGCGCGAGTTGCGCGGCAAGGCCCTGGCGCAGCGCACCGTCGAAAACTGTATCACCGGTGGTATTCGTAAATTCTGACAGGACAATCGAGTCCTTTTCAGTGAGCTTGGGCGCGCGGTGCAGGAAGAAGTACGCGCCCGCTATGAGGAGCACAGCGATCACCGCCGCGCCCATCCCCACCGTCTTCCACGGCAGCGCCATTTTCGCCAGAGCTTCGCTCGCAGTTGCTTGCGCGGAGGACTCCACCATTGCCGGCTGCGTGTCGGTGATGCGCACTCGGCTCGATCCTGTGCCGGAACTCGAGCTCATTACCGCCGGCGTGCTCGGCGTGGACGGTTGATCCAGTGCGACGCGCGCGGAAGAGCCGGAGCGCTGGTCGGTTGGCAGCGGTTCCGTCGGGATTACCCGGCTGCTCGATTCCGTATCGCGCTTCAGGCGACGCAATTCCGAGCGCATGTCGGAAGCGTGCTGATAGCGCAGAGTACGGTCTTTCTCGAGCGCGCGATTGATCACTTCTTCCAGCTTTGCCGGAATATCGGGATTCAGCCGCACCGGCGCCACAGGCGCGCGATGCAAAATCGCATCGGTAATCAGCGCGGAACTATCGCCGCGAAATGGCAACGTGCCCGTAGCCATTTCGTACAGCACCACTCCAAACGAAAATAAATCCGTCCGCGCATCCAAATCCTTCGCCGCCAACTGCTCCGGCGACATGTAAGCCACAGTTCCAATCGCAGTACCCGGGCTCGTAAGGTGCTCGTAGCTCACGCCGCCCAATTCTTCCGTGGCTCGCGTGGCATCGGATCCCACCGCTTCGGATTTTGCGGTGAGCTTGGCCAACCCGAAATCGAGAATCTTGGTATGCCCGCGCTTAGTGATAAAAATATTGGCAGGCTTAATATCGCGGTGAACGATGCCCTCGCCATGCGCGGCGTCGAGCGCTTCAGCAATCTGAATGGCCACTTCGAGAATCGTCTCAACTTCCATCGGACGCCCGGCGATCCGATGCTTCAAAGTCTGCCCGTCGAGATACTCCATCACGATATAAGCTTTGCCGCTTTCTTCGCCGATATCGTAAATTGTGCAAATATTCGGGTGGTTCAGCGCCGAGGTAGCCTTAGCCTCGCGCTTGAATCGTTCCAGCGCCTGCGCATCATGCGCCACATCGTCAGGCAGAAATTTCAAAGCCACAGCCCGATCCAGTCGAGTATCCTCGGCCTTGTAAACCACACCCATCCCGCCGCCGCCAAGTTTCTCGATGATGCGGTAATGCGAAATCGTCCGGCCAATCATGGGTTGTGAATCAGGCATGTGCGGGAAATAGTAGGCCGCGCTCCGAAGCAAGTCAACGAGAGCCCAGTAGTGGAGGCTGCTTTAGCCCTCCGCATTTCGGCCCTCTTTCCCGAGCCGCACAACACGGGAAAATCGCGCAGGTTATTGCAACTTCGCGTACTCCGCCTTCGCCTCTTTCAAGATGGGGACATCAGGGTCAGCGTCTTTCCAGAGCCCGAAGAAATCCTGATAAGCAGCCCGCGCTTTGGCGGTATCGCCCTGCAACGCGTAAGCACGCGCAAGCCCGAGATGCGCCAGCGCGCCTAGAGGATAGTTCAGCGTTATACCTCGATGGTCAAGAAACTTCTGAAACTCTATAGCCGCAGCAGCCCCATTGTGCGCCATAAGCTGCGCCTCGCCCCGAAGGTACGCAGGATACATCGTTCCCAGTTGCAACTGTGGCGGCTGACCGAGTTCGTACGGCGCGGCAGCTTCGAGAGAAATCACCCCCTGCGCCGGATTGTTAGCATCCAGATCCAGAGCAGCCTTGAGCGTCGGAAACCAATAGACTCGCAACATAGTGTCGGAGGGATAGGCCTTCTCGAGTTCGTCCACCATAGCCTTCGCGCGAGCCGCATCACCACTCCGGGCCAGCGTCAGCGCGGCAAACAATTTCACATCGCGCCCCGGAGCCAGCGCCAGCGCCGCCGCAACATCCTGCTTCGCCGCCGCCGCGTTTCCGAATTCCGCCTCGCGCAAAGCGCCGTTCACTTGCCACAGCGCGGCACTCTCTTTCGACTGATCGCGAACCGCCGCATCCACCGCGCGCCGCGAAAAGTCCCGCGCTTTCGCCAGCCGTCCGTAGTAAGCCTCGGTGTCCGATTGGAACGACAGCAGCAGGTCTTCGTCGCCCGGCTTCCCGGCGGCCCAAGCTACTTGCCGCTCCATTTCCGCTGTGTCGCCTTTGTAGAATGCCAAGTAATAAATCTCTTGGTGCAAGAAATCGCCCTCGAGCTTGTGCTCTTGTGCCTGCTCAAGCGCTTTGGCGGCATCATCCGGGCGGTTCACTGCAAGGTAAGTTTGTGCCAGATTGCCGTAACCGACTACGACATTGGATTCTATTCGCAGCTGCTCTTGAGTATCAGCGATAGCTTTATCGTACTGCCCAAGCTGGCTGTAGATGTACCCCAAGTCGCCCACCGGCACCCAATCCTTCGGATAGCTCTTGGCCCATAGTTCGTAAACCTGGCTGGCTTGCTCCAACTCCCCGGTGACGTTCTGGTAGTACAACGCCGAAATTCGGTATTTTTCGTGCTCGCTGACGCGGTCGCGCAGCGCATAAGCCTTCTTGATATTCTCCGCCGAGAGACTGGCTTGCCCGAGATTGCCATACGAGAGCCCCAAAGTGGCGTAAGCGACGGCAAAGTTCGGGTCCAGCTCCAGAGCGCGTTTGAAGAACGGAATCGCCGCGGCGTCGCCCTTGGTGCGCGATGTTGTGATGCCCATGCTGAAAGCCTTCAGCGCCTCCAGCGATGTCGTGGTGGCCTCCACCGGTACATCGAACTTCTGGATGGACGCAAGTGATTCGCCGAGCTTACTCCTCAGGCTGGCCGCGGCCTTACTCAGCGCTTTCAGCACATCGGTCTTGGTCGCCGCCTCTTCTTGCTCTTCGGCCAACGTGTCCCCACTGCTGCAACCCACCGCATCCACACCAATCACGTACTGACCGCCCAAGTTCGAAATCGTGCCCAGCAAAATAGCCTTGCTGCCCGTCCGCACGCAAAGCTCCCGCGCGACATCGCGGGTGATGCGCTCGTTTGTCGGCCGGCCCATTAATCCCAGAGTCTCCTCCACCTTGCGCTCCGAGAGGATATTCAGGAAAGGAGATTGGCCGAGCTGCACGGCCAGCGCCTGCTTCAAAGCATCATCGAAGACAGGATCCCCGGTCTTGTTGTCGAAATCAGCCAGCACTACGGTGTCCTTTTCAGTCAACGGCGTCGCCGCAGGACGCGGACGCAAAAAGAAAACGCCAGCAACAATTGCAGCCACCAACACAACAGCTGCAGGAACCAGAATCTTCCAGAGTTTTTTCCCTGCGGCGACCGGAACTTCCGCCGCTTTCACGGAAGCCGATGAACCGGCAGCCGGAACAGAGCCAGACGACGGCATCGTGGTCTGAACGGTGGACTGAAAGGGGGCCTGGGAACTCGTATCCTGCGCCGCCGGCACCGTTCCCGAACTTGCCGCCACGCCGTGCCGCGATTCCGTTTCGCGTTTCAACCGCTTCAGATCGGCGCGCATGTCGGACGCGTGTTGGTAACGCGTCTCGCGGTCTTTCTCGAGCGCCTTGCTGATGATGTCTTCCAGCTTGGGCGAAACGTCAGGATTCAACCGTATCGCCGGAACCGGATCGCCATCCAGAATTTCGTGGAAGATCACGCCCGAGCTTTCCCCGCGGAACGGCAACGTCCCCGTGGCCATCTCGTAGAGGACCGCTCCGAAGGAAAACAGATCGCTGCGCGCATCCAGCTCCTTCGCGCGCACCTGCTCCGGCGACATATAAGAAACCGTGCCAAGCGCCGCGCCCGGACTCGTCAGATTCTCCGCGCTCACTCCGCCGATCTCATTCGTGGCGGCGGTGGCATCGGAGGCAACGCTTCCCAGCTTCGGCGTCAACTTAGCCAGACCGAAATCCAAAATTTTCGCGTGCCCGCGTTTGGTGACGAAAATATTCGCGGGCTTAATGTCTCGGTGAACGATCCCTTCCCCGTGCGCCGCGTCCAGCGCATCCGCAATTTCTATCGCCAGATTGAGGAGGGTTTCGGTGTCCACGGGACGGCCGCCGATCAGGTGCTTCAGCGTCTGGCCGTCCAAAAATTCCATCACGATATAAGCGCGGCCGTTGTCCTCGCCGATATCGTAAATCGTGCAGATGTTCGGATGATTGAGCGCCGAAGCCGCTTCCGCCTCGCGCCGAAAACGTTCCAGCGCCGACGTGTCCCGCGCCATCGCCTCCGGAAGGAATTTCAGCCCCACCGCCCGATGCAGCCGTGTATCTTCCGCCTTATAAACCACACCCATCCCGCCGCCGCCCAACTTCTCGACGATGCGGTAATGCGAAATCGTCCGCCCAATCAGACGTTGTGAATCAGGCATGTGCGGCAAATAGTAGGACGTGGTCTGAGGCAAGTCAACGAACGGCGTCTATTTCTCTGAGGCGGAGTCGGGAATTACTGCAGGCAATGGTTGGCCGTCTGCCTGCACCGCGTGGGTCATGCAATATTCGACGAGGTCGATGGCATTTTGCCCGTGAACATTGATTGTGTGATCGGGAGCGAACTGAAGCTGGACGTGTTGGTCTGAAATTTTCTCGATGTATCGGACTTGATTGAGGTTTATGAGAGCTTGTTTTTTGTCGCCGGTTAGCAGAAAAACGAATCGCGGGAAGACAGTACGATAACCATCCAGGAATTTCTTAGTTTCATCCATTTTGATCCACCTTTACCGGCGGAGTGGCTGTACCGCACGCCCGATTCGGGCGAGGCAGGAGTATAAGCCGACTCATCGTCGAGTGATAGAGCGACGGGTTCCGCGGTAGTGTCTTAATTTGGGTTCGATCGGAAGGTTCAAGCACTCGAGTCGCGAACTGCCCAGCGCTAAAGCGCATTCTCTGTGGCCACGCTTTTTCGGAGCGCTTCCCGATACAAACCATCGGGACGCAGACGGCGCGAAAGCCGCTCCTCCCCTGCATAAATGCAGGGGCTGCCTCGGTATGGCCTCGAGGACTGCAATTATGTGAGGCTCGGTAACGCCGCAACGAATGCGGGCTCCCGGCATAAGTTGTGGAGGCTCTCGCGATTCGAGGAACTCCAGTTGTCGTCAAAGTCAGACACTACCGGTTCTGCGAGTCTTCTTTTTAGGCTGGATCGGAATTACTGCAGCTTGGCGTATTCGGCTTTGGCTTCTTTCAGGATGGGGAGGTCGGGGTCGGCGTCTTTCCATAGCGCCAGAAAATCCTGATACGCCGCCTGGGCCTTGGCGGTGTCGCCCGATTGCGCGTAGGCGCGGGCAAGGCCTAAGTGCGCCAGCGCGCCGATTGGCTCATTCACGACAACACCAGGGTGGTCGAGGATCTTCTGAAACTCGACCGCGGCTGCGCTGCTTTGCTGTGCTCCCACATAAGCTTCGCCACGAAGGTAAACGGGGTAAAGAGCGAAATTCAACTGAGTGGGAGAACCGAGCTCATACGGAGCAGCCGGGGCAAGCACTTCGATTGCCTTGCTGGCGCCGCCCCCTAGCAGGGCAGTGGCTGCACGGATTGTGGGCAAGTAATTCGACTGCACGATCGTATCTTCCGGGAAGCGTTTGGCTATGTCGGTGGCCAGCCGCGCGGCTTGAGTAGCATCACCCGCCAAACCCAAGGCGATGGCCGATATAGCTTCAACATCTCTGCCCGTCGAGAGAGCCAGCGCCGCCTGCGCTTGTTCCCTTGCCTGCCTCATGTTGCCCACCAGCGCCTCGCGCCAGGCAGCTTCGGCCTCGTAGTCCGCCGCCGTTTCTTTTTCGTCTGCATGCTGAGCCGATTCGGACGCCCGCCGCGTCAGTTCCCGTGCTTTGGCAAACTGCCCGGCATAAGCGGCAGTATCGGATTCGGTATCGAGCATACTGTCTTCGAATCCGGGCTTTCCCATCAGGCCAGCCGCCTCACGCTCCATCCCTGCCGCATCATGTTGCAGGAAATCAATGAGGTAAAGGCTCTGGTGATTTGCAGGATTATCCAGATTGTGGGCTTGCGCCTCCTGCGCTGTCGCCCGGGCTTCATCCAGGCGGTTTACTTGCAGATAGGAGAGAACGAGGTTCGAGTAGCTTAATCCGTCCGGACTGAGTTTTAGCGCCTCCTGACTCGCGGCGAGGTTTTTATCGTAATCGCCCAGGAACTCGTAGATGGCGCCCAAGTTAGCGGTGGGAGTGTCGTCGCGCGGGTAGGTCTGCACCCACAACTCATAGGTCTTGCGCGTTGCTTCCAGGTTCCCGGTGACGTACTGCTCATAGTGCGAAACGATGTAAAACTTCTCGAGTTCGCTTACCCGTTCGCGCAGTTCGTAAGCCTTGCGGATATTTTCGGCGGCGCGAGCGGATTCGCCCAGGTTGCTGTAGTTCATCCCCAGCCGTGCGTAGGCCATGGCAAAGTTGGGGTCCAGGCTGACGGCCCGCTGGAGCAACGGGATGGCGGCAGCGTAATCGCGCTTCACGATCTGCGTCTGGTAGCCCAGGCTGTAGGCTTGCAGCGCCTCGAGCGATGGGGTGGTCACGTTGTCCGCCGGCGCATCATACTTCTGCACCGAGGCCAGCGATTCGCCCAGCTTCACGCGCACTTTCGCCGCCGCTTCACCCAGCGCTTTGAGCACCTGTTCTTTGTTGCTGGCGGTGGCCTGCTCGTTCGCCAGCACGTCGCCGCTGCGGCAATTCACCGCTTTTAGCCCGACGACATACTGGCTGCCCAGACTGGAAATCGAGCCTTCGATGGTGGCAGCACCCGCGGCGCGCTGGCAGACTTCGCGGGCCAGCTCGCGCGTGAGCCGCGCGTCCTTCGGCTGCGCCATCAGCGCCAGCGTTTGCGCCACGCGCTCATCGGAAAGCAGATTCAGAAATGGCGACTGCTCCAGTTGCGCCGACAGCCCCTGACGCAGCGTCCCGTCGAACACCGCATCGCCCGTCGTGTTCGTGAAATCGGCGAGGACGATGGTATCTTTTTCCGTCAAAGGCGCCGCGCGGCGCGAACGCAAGTACAGGGCGCCGGCGATCAGGGCAGCGATGACAACTACTGCGGCTGGAACCGCAATCTTCCAAAGTTTTTTCCCGCCGCTGACCGGAGCCTCGACGGCTTTTGCCGCAGCCGATGAACTAACCGCCGCAACAGAGCCCGATGACCGCGCCGCTTGCTGCACGACGCTCTGAGAGCCTGAGTCCTGCGCTGCCGCCACCGTCCCTGAACTCGCCGAAACCCCGTGGCGCGATTCCGTTTCCCGTTTCAGCCGCTTCAAGTCGGCGCGCATGTCGGCGGCGTGTTGGTAGCGCGTCTCGCGGTCCTTTTCCAACGCCTTATTGATGACGTCTTCTAGCTTCGGCGAAATGTCTGGATTCAATCGGATCGCGGGGACCGGATCGCCATCCAGGATCTCCCGGAAGATCACTCCCGAACTTTCGCCGCGAAACGGCAGAGCGCCCGTGGTCATCTCGTAGAGCACCGCTCCGAAGGAAAAAAGATCGCTGCGGGCATCCAGTTCCCGCGCCCGTACTTGCTCCGGCGACATGTACGCGACGGTCCCGAGCGTAGATCCCGGACTGGTCAAGTGCTCCGCGTCCACTCCCGCTAGCTCGTTCGTAGCCAGCGTGGGGTCCGCCGCGGCGGCGTCCCGTTTCGGCGTTTGCTTCGCCAAGCCGAAATCCAGAATCTTGGCGTGCCCGCGCTTGGTGACAAAAATATTCGCGGGCTTGATATCGCGGTGCACGATTCCTTCGCCATGCGCGGCATCGAGTGCGTCGGCGATCTCGATCCCCAAATCGAGTACCGTCTCGATTTCCATGGGACGGCCGCTGATGCGATGCTTCAGCGTTACGCCATCGAGATACTCCATCACGATGTAGGCTTTGCCGTTTTCGTTGCCGATTTCGTAGATGGTGCAAATGTTGGGATGGTTCAGAGCGGACGCCGCCTGTGCTTCGCGCTGAAAGCGGGCTAATGCTTGCGGGTCTCGGGCTACGTCATCGGGGAGAAACTTCAGGGCTGCAAATCGGTGCAGAGTGGTGTCCTCGGCTTTATAGACCACGCCCATTCCGCCTCCGCCCAGCTTCTCAATAATGCGGAAGTGCGAGATGGTGCTGCCGATTAAAGACGAAGAATCCGCCATTGGGCGCACATATTAAGTTGAGGGATGGAAGCAAGTCAACGAAAGCGGATACCGCCCCAATCATCAGGCGCTTTAGCGCCGGACATTGTAGGGGCGGGTCCGCCTGGGCGGACGCCCGCCGTGGCTTTGGGTGTTCGTCCCGCCAACCCAACCAGCACGCGCGTTTACCCTCAACATTGAGCTAGTAAAATCGTCCCTGAGGAAATATAATGCAGATGATGATGCGAGGTAGAGGAATAATGCATGTTCGCCGCGCGACCCGGACAATTAAGACCACGCGTCAACCCACTCCGGCCATCCTCGCCAAGCCAGTAGACGGGGACAAATATCTAACTCAAATCGGCAAACGCGTCCGCGAACTGCGCGCCCGCCGCGGCATGACGCGCAAAATTCTGGCGCGCGACTCGCAAGTCTCCGAGCGCTACCTTGCCCAACTCGAATCCGGCGAAGGCAACATCTCGATTCTCCTCCTGCGGCAGATCGCGCAAGCTCTCGACACGCCGCTAGAATCGCTCGTGTACGCCGGAGCCGAGCCGACAGTCGAGCTGGTTCGCGCCGCCGAGTTTCTCCGCGGCTTGCGTCCTGACGAATTGACGCGCGCGCGCGATTTGCTCTCGCAGGAATTTGGCGGCGTGGATGCAAGTGCTCGGAATTCGCGCATCGCGCTCGTCGGACTTCGCGGCGCGGGCAAGTCCACGCTCGGCGCGATGCTCGCCAAAAAACTCGACCTGCCATTCATCGAACTGGATCGTTTGATCGAGCAGGAAGCGGGCTTGCCGCTGGGCGTGATCTTCGATCTCTACGGCCAGAGCGGCTTCCGGCGTCTCGAGCGCCGCTGCCTCGACGAAGTGATCGAGCGCTTTCCGAAATTTGTGCTAGCGACGGGCGGCAGCCTGGTCTCCGAGCCGGGAACTTTCGACCGGCTGCTTACCGCGTGCTTCACAGTCTGGCTGCGCGCGACGCCGGAAGACCACATGCAGCGCGTGATCGCGCAGGGCGACAAGCGGCCCATGGCCGACAATCGCGAAGCCATGACCGACCTCCAGCGAATTCTCGCCGGGCGCGAGAAGCTGTACGGGCAAGCCGATGTCACCCTCGACACCAGCGGCTTCACGCTGGCCGAAAATTTCGAGAAACTAGCGAGCGCAGTCAAGACGGCCGATCAGAACCGCAAGCTAAGCCGCAACCAACGCGCGGCGGACTGAGGACGCACAAAGATGCTTAACGTAAAAGAAAAAGAGCTGATTACTTTCGATGTGGGCGCAGGCGAACGCAAGCATTGGCGCCTGACGATCGATGGCCGTATCGCCACGCTGGCGATGGACGTGAACGAAGAAAAGTCACTCAAGCCGGGCTACAAGCTGAAACTGAATTCCTACGATCTAGGCGTGGACATCGAACTCCACGATGCGTTACAGCGCATCCGCTTCGAGCATCCAGAGGTAGCCTGCGTGGTGATCACCAGCGCAAAGGAGCGAATCTTCTGCGCCGGAGCAAATATTTATATGCTCGGGACGTCGTCTCACGCCTGGAAAGTTAATTTCTGCAAATTCACAAACGAAACGCGCGACGGGATGGAAGATTCCAGCCGCCATGATGGATTGAAATTCATAGCAGCACTAAATGGCACCACAGCAGGCGGCGGCTACGAACTCGCGCTAGCGTGTGACGAGATTTTGTTGACCGATGACCGCTCCAGCGCCGTTAGCTTGCCGGAAGTTCCGCTACTCGGCGTGCTTCCCGGCACCGGCGGCCTCACGCGCATCGTGGACAAGCGCAAAGTGCGGCGCGATTTGGCCGATATGTTCTGCACCAATCCGGATGGCGCAAAAGCCGATCGCGCCAAGGCCTGGGGCCTGGTGGACGAAATTGCGCTACCGGCGAAATTCGCCGAGCTGGTCAAGTCGCGTGCGCATGCGCTAGCCGAAAAGTCATCGCGGCTCGCGGATGCGAAAGGAATCAAGCTGAATCCGCTGGAGCGCACCATGGACGAAAAAGGAATTCACTACTCGTCGGTGGATGTAGTTTTCGATCGCGCCGCCCGCGTGGCCATGCTCACCGTTCGCGCGCCAGAAGGCGATCAGCCGCAAACCGTCGAAGCCATTCACGCGCTCGGCGATCGCTGGTGGCCGCTCCAGATGGCCCGCGAACTTGACGATGCTATCTTGCTGCTGCGCACCAATGAACTCGATCTCGGCCTGGTGCTGATCAAGACGACTGGCTCCGCCGATGCGGTGCTAGCCTCCGACGCCATGATGCTCAAGCATCGCAACAATTGGCTGGTGCGCGAAACCATTGGAATGTTGCGCCGCACGTTCTCGCGCCTCGAAGTCACCTCGCGCAGCCTCTACGCCATCCTCGATCCCGGCTCGTGCTTCGCCGGCCTCCTTTTCGAGTTGGCCCTGGCAACGGACCGAAGCTACATGCTCAGCCTGCCGGACGACGATGCCGATAGCCCGAAGATTTCACTCGACGGAATGAATTTCGGTGTCCTTCCGACGGTCGCGGGTCGCACACGCCTCGAAACCCGCTTCGCCGGCGACAAGGAAAAACTCGCCGCCCTCGAAAAACTGTCCGGCAAATTGCTCGGCCCCGCCGCGGCATTTGCGGAAGGCCTCATCACTATCACTCCAGATGAATTGGATTGGGACGACGAAATCCGCATGGCCATCGAAGAGCGCACCTGCCTCTCACCCGACGCGCTAACGGGAATGGAAGCCAGCCTACGTTTTCCAGGCGCGGAGACCATCGAGACGAAAGTTTTTGGCAGGCTATCCGCGTGGCAAAACTGGGTTTTCATCCGCCCCAACTCGACGGGCGAACACGGCGCGCTGAAATTATTCGGCAGCGGCACCAAGCCGAAATTTAATTGGGAGAGAGTCTAATGGCGCTGAATTATCAGGATCGCATTCCGAACAATGTCGAACTCGGCTCAAATCGCATTTTACAGCGCGCGCTAGAGCACTGGCAGCCGGAATTCATGCGCTGGTGGCAGGATCTCGGCCCCACGGATTTTCAGGCCTCCGATGTCTATCTGCGCACCGCGATTTCGGTGGACACCAAAGGCTGGGCCACATTCGGCTACGTGCGCATGCCCGAATATCGCTGGGGAATTTTTCTCGCCGATCCGGAGCAGGATCGCCGCATCGGCTTCGGCGATAATTTCGGCGAGCCCGCCTGGCAACAGGTTCCCGGCGAGCATCGCGCAAATCTTCGCCGCCTGATCGTGACGCAAGGCGACACCGAGCCAGCCTCGGTCGAGCAACAGCGCCTGCTAGGCCACACCGCGCCATCTCTCTACGATCTGCGAAATCTATTTCAAGTAAACGTCGAGGAAGGCCGCCATCTATGGGCTATGGTCTATCTGCTCCACGCCTACTTCGGACGCGATGGCCGCGAAGAAGCCGAAGAATTGCTCGAGCGCCATTCCGGCGACGCCGACAAGCCGCGCATCCTCGGCACCTTCAACGAACCGATCCGCGACTGGCTCAGCTTTTTCATGTTCACCTACTTCACCGATCGCGATGGTAAATTCCAATTGAAGTGCCTGGCCGAGTCCGGCTTCGATCCGCTCTCGCGCACCTGCCGCTTCATGCTCACAGAAGAAGCGCATCACATGTTCGTCGGCGACACCGGAATTTCGCGAGTGATCAAGCGCTGCCTCGAAGTGATGAAGGAACTCAATAGCGATGATCCAATCGCCATACGCAAAGCCGGCGCCATCGATTTGCCTACAATTCAGAAATATCTGAATTTTTGGTTCAGCACTTCGATCGATCTCTTCGGCGGCGATAGCTCTTCGAATGCCGCGTCTTATTTCGCCAATGGCCTAAAGGGCCGGCCCGACGAAGCCAAGTTCGAAGACCACGTTGCCGCGGGGCAATCCTTCGCGCTCGAATTGCCGGATGGAGCAGGCGGCGTGCGCACCGAGGAAATTCCGTTGCGCAACGCGATGAACGAGGTAGCGCGCGAGGCTTATCTGAAGGATTGCGAGCAAGGAATGGTGCGCTGGAACCGCGTCATCGAAAAATTCGGCTACAGTTTCAGAATGACGCTGCCGAGCCCGCGCTTCCGCAGGAATGTAGGCAGCTGGGCCGGCGTCCCGACCGACACCACAGGAAAAATCATCAGCCGCGAAGAGTACAACGCCCGCCAAAGTGAATGGCTGCCCACTGACGATGACCGCGCGTTCGTGTACAGCCGCATGCACGGTGTCTTCGAAGCCGGCAAGATCGCCTCGTGGATCGCCCCGCCCGAGCGCGGCATCAATGGCCTTCCGTTCGAGTACGAATACGTGCGGCTGCAATAGGAAAGCTCAATTTGCCGCATCCGAGCTACGTCACCGATCATCCTAAGAACTGTCAATATGCTCATCTGAATTGCCAAATGCCGGCCCTTCGCACTACTCAGGGTAAACAGCAACGGCATTGGCACAGGTTCTCGGATCGATGAAACTCAGCGGAACTCCTTGCGTCTAAGTTACAAGGCCAGGAGTGTCGGCGCGAGCTTTCGTTCAGCGCCAAGTTTCCCGGCTCCAAAAAATTATGTGGATAGTTCGACTAGCCCTTAGCCGGCCGTACACGTTTGTGGTGGCCTCGATGCTGATCATTATTCTCAGCGTCGTGGCGATCCAGCAGACGCCCACCGATATTTTTCCGAATATCAACATTCCTGTGGTCAGCGTGATCTGGAATTACGCCGGTCTCGCGCCGCAGGAGATGGCCGATCGCCTCACCGGAAATTCGGAGCGTGCCGCGACCACCACCGTCAACGATATTCAGCATATCGAATCCACTTCGCTGAACGGCATCGCCATCATCAAGCTTTTTTTCCAGCCGAACGTGAGAATCGAAGGCGCAGTGGCTCAAGTGACGGCCATCTGCCAGACCATTCTGCGCCAAGCGCCGCCGGGAACTACGCCTCCGTTGGTGATCGCCTACAACGCCTCGAGCGTGCCGATCCTGCAGCTCGGCTTGGGCAGCGCCACGCTTTCCGAACAGCAACTCTTCGATCTCGGCACGAATTTCATCCGTACACAGTTGGTCACCGTTCCGGGCGCCGCGGTTCCGTGGCCTTATGGCGGTAAGCAGCGGCAAATTGACGTGGATCTCGATCCACAAGCGCTTTTCGAGAAGGGCATTTCGGGCTCGGAAGTGGTCAGCGCGATCAGCTCGCAGAATTTAGTTCTCCCGCAAGGCACTTCCAAGATTGGCGACCGCGAATATGACGTCGAGTTGAACAGCAGCCCGAAGCAAATTGCCGAGCTGAACGACCTTCCGATCCGAGTTGTGAATGGCGCAATGGTGTACGTGCGTGATGTCGCCTACGTGCACGATGGCAGCTCCTTCCAGACCAACATCGTGCGCCAGGATGGCCGCCGCGGCGTGCTCCTCACGGTGCTGAAAAACGGAAATGCCTCCACTCTTTCGGTGGTGAACGGCATTAACAAAAAGCTGCCGGAGCTAGAGGCCACGTTGCCGCCGGAGCTTACGCTTCGAAAAACGATCGATCAATCGCTGTTCGTGCGGGCGGCGGTGAACGGAGTGCTGCGGGAAGCGGTGATCGCGGCGTGCCTCACAGCGCTGATGATTCTGCTTTTCCTGGGAAGCTGGCGGAGCACATTAGTGGTGGCCGTTTCGATCCCGCTCTCGATTCTGACTTCGCTGCTGACGCTCTCGGCCCTCGGCGAGACGATCAATATCATGACTCTCGGCGGACTGGCGCTCGCTGTCGGCATTCTGGTGGACGATGCCACCGTCGAGATTGAAAACATCAATCGATTAATGCCACTGGGCAAGCCCTTGCACGAGACGATTTTGCTCGGCGCGCAACAGATCGCTGTGCCCGCATTTGTGGCGACGCTGAGCATTTGCATCGTGTTCGTGCCGATTTTCTTTCTGCGCGGCATTGCCGGATATCTCTTCCGGCCGCTGGCCGAAGCTGTAGTGTTCGCCATGCTCGCGTCTTACATTCTGTCGCGAACTATTGTGCCCACGCTGGTGCTCTTCTTTTTCCGCGCCGAGCGCCGCAAGCACCGCGAACATCCCGAAGGAGATCCGAACCCCGGATGGTTCCGGAGAATCCATCTGCGATTTGAGGAAGGCTTCGAGCATCTGCGCGACAACTACGTCCGCTGGCTCGATTGGTGCCTCCATCACCGCATCGCCTTTAGCGCTCTGTTTCTCGCTTTCTGCGCGGTCTCGATGCTGCTCATTCCGTTTCTTGGCTCGGATCTTTTTCCCACGGTGGATGCCGGGCAACTGCGCCTGCACGTGCGCGCCCCGACCGGACTGCGCGTGGAGGAAACCGCAGCTCTGTGCGACCGGATCGAAGCGTCCATTCGCAAGCAGATTCCCGAGCGCGAATTGCAAGGGATTCTGGACAATATCGGCCTGCCTTACAGCGGAATCAACCTGAGCTACAGCACCTCGGGCACGATTGGCACCTCGGACGCCGAAATCCTCATCTCGCTCAAGGAAGATCATCATCCCACCGCGGATTACGTTCGGAACTTGCGAAAGACGCTGCCCGCCGAATTTCCGGGAACGGCGTTCTACTTTCAGCCTGCGGATATCGTCAGCCAGATTTTGAATTTCGGATTGCCGTCCCCGATTGACGTGCAACTGGTGGGCGCCAATTTCGCTGCGAATTTCGATCTCGCGCGGAAAATGCTGCCGCGCATCCAGGAAGTCGGCGGCGCGGTGGACGTGCACATTCAGCAGGCAATCGATTTGCCGAAGCTGCATGTGGACGTGGACCGCACCAGGGCGCAGTCCATCGGATTTACGCAGCAGGATGTGGCCAACAACGCGCTGGTCGCGCTGACCACCAGCTTTCAAACCTCGCCAAATTTTTGGATCAGCCCGCAAGGAGTCCCTTACTCGGTGGCCACGCTGACGCCGCAATATCGCGTGGATACGATGCGCGAGGTGCAAGCCATTCCGGTGATTGGCAGAACCGGACAGCCGCAAATTCTCGATAACGTGGCCAGCATCACGCGCGAAGCCGGGCCGGCGGTGGTGAATCACTACGACATTCAGCCCGTCATCGATATTTATGCGGCAGCCCAGGACCGTGATTTGGGCGGCGTGGCTGCCGGGGTTACGCAGGTGATTAATGATTTCAAGAGCCAGTTGCCGCGCGGCACTACGATCGTCATGCGCGGGCAAGTGGATACCATGCGCACGTCGTTCGCGGGACTTGGCATCGGATTGTTGTTCTCGATCGTCCTGGTGTATTTGTTGATGGTCGTGAATTTCCAATCGTGGGCGGACCCATTTATCATCATCACCGCGCTGACGGGAACGTTTGCCGGAATCGTGTGGATGTTGTTTGTGACGCACACGACGATGAGCGTGCCCTCGTTGATGGGCGCGATCATGAGCATCGGCGTGGCCACCTCCAATAGCATTTTGCTGGTGACCTTTGCCGGCGCGCAGATGCAGGAAGAAGGCAAGACCTCGCTGGAGGCCGCGAAGAATGCCGGCCACGTGCGGTTGCGCCCTATCGTAATGACCGCGCTGGCGATGATCATCGGCATGTTGCCGATGTCACTTGGGCTCGGCGAGGGCGGCGAACAGAATGCGCCACTGGGCCGCGCGGTGATCGGTGGGCTCATGTTCGCGACCATCGGCACTTTATTCTTTGTGCCCGTGGTTTACAGCTTCATTCGCAGGAAAGGCTATAAGGAAGCTCTGGCGGAGGATTAATTTCGGAATGGCACACGAGCAAAATTCTTTCGCAACTGAGAGGGAGCCCGCCGGCGGAAAGTCTCGCCGCGCTTGGCGGTATATTTTGCCCGCGCTGGTGCTTTTGGTGTTTGCGGGCATTGCGTTCTGGGGCATCCAGTCACGTCTCGGAGTGCGCGCGTCGCTGAATACGGCCGCAATAAATTCGACGCGGATGCCTGTCGCGGTGGTCCATCCGACTCCCGCCGTTTCAGCGGGCGATATCGTGCTGCCCGGGAATGTGCAGGCATATCTCGATACGCCGATTTATGCGCGGACCAACGGCTATTTGCGGAAATGGTATGTGGACATCGGGGGGCGCGTGAAGGCCGGCCAGCTGCTCGCCGAGATCGAGACGCCGGAAATCGATCAGGAATTGCGGCAGGCTCAGGCGGCGCAAATGCAGGCGGAAGCTAATCTCGATTTGGCCAGGACCACCGCCGATCGCTGGCAGAATTTGCTCAAGTCCGATGGCGTCTCGCAGCAGGAAGTGGATCAGAATGTTTCGGCGTTTCATGCGCGCGAAGCGGATTTGCAGGCGGCCAAGGCGAATGTGCAACGGTTGAAAGACCTGCAATCGTTTCAGAAAGTGACGGCGCCGTTTGATGGAATCCTCACGGCGCGCAACGTGGACGTGGGAGCGCTGATCGCCAACGGCAACTCGGTGCAGCTCTTCCGCATGGCGCAAACCAACGTGCTGCGAATTTACGTGCAGGTGCCGCAGAGTTACAGCCGCTCGATTCAACCCGGAGTGCAGGCCACGCTGACGATTCCCGAATTTCCGCACCGCGACTTCCCGGGCAAAGTAATTCGGTCGGCTGGCGCGATTGATCCCGTTTCACGCACCTTGCTCACCGAAGTGCAAATTCCGAATCCGCGGGGCGAAATTCTGCCGGGAGCGTATGCGACGGTACATTTCAAGGTGACTTTGGTCGAGCCGCCTCTGGCCATTCCGCCGAACACTTTGCTTTTTCGCTCGCAAGGGCCGCAAGTCGCGGTCGTCACGCCGCAGGGGAAGATTCATTTGCAGAACGTGACGATCGGCCGGGATCTCGGCACCAGTCTCGAAGTGCTCGACGGAGTGAAAGCCGCGGACAACGTGGTGGTGAATCCGCCGGATTCGATTGCCGAAGGCGCAGAGGTGACAGTGACGCAAACTGCTGCGCCCGCTCCTGCTGCTCCTCCTCCCGCGCCCACGGGGAAATCCTAACTGGATCCTCTAGCGATGCGCATGCCGAAAACTTCGCGACGTATCGAAACTCCTCCGAGCAACTATCCGCGGCGCTCGACCATCGCGTTCGCCGCCGCGTTAATTGCTGTGTGCCTTTCCGGCTGCTCGGTCGGGCCGAATTACAAGCGGCCGTCCGTGGAAGTGCCCAGCGCATATAAGGAACCGCCTCCGCAGGGCTGGAAAGAAGCGGCGCCGCACGACGAAATTGCCAAAGGGAATTGGTGGGAGGCTTTTGGCGACGCGCAATTAAACGATCTTGAGATCCAGGCGCTGGCGTCAAATCCCACGTTGCAAGCCGCAATGGCTCGCGTGACGCAGGCGCGCGCGAATGTGCGCATCACCCGCGCCGCACTTTTTCCCTCGGTCAACGTTGAGCCGTCGGTGAGCCGCGCGCGCGGATCGGCTGACGGATCGGATGCACCGAATACCGTCAACCGCCCCTTCACGAATAATGTGATCACGCTGCCGCTGGATGTGAGCTACGAAGTGGATTTGTGGGGCCGCGTGCGCCGGTCGGTGGAATCATCGCGTGCGCAGGCGCAAGCGAGCCAGGCGGACTATGAAAATATTCTGCTCACGTTGAAATCCGACGTGGCGCAGAATTATTTCTCGTTGCGCTATGTGGATGTCGATCGCGGAATTCTTAACCACAATATCGAGCTGTTGAAGAAAGCCCTCGATCTCACGCAGTCGCGCCATTCCGGCGGCGTCGCCAGCGGCCTCGATGTTTCCGAAGCCGAGACTCTCCTCTCCACGACCCAGGCGACGTATATCGGACTGGGCGTGCAGCGCGCGCAATTCGAGCACGCACTGGCGGTCCTAGTCGGAAAGCCCGCCTCTGAATTTTCGGTACCGGAAAAAGCCTACGACCTCGAGCCGCCGGCCATTCCCGCGGGCTTGCCTTCCGATCTTCTCGAGCGGCGCCCGGACGTGGCCGAGGCCGAGCGCCAGATGGCTTCCGCAAACGCGCAGATCGGCGTGGCGCGCGCGGCATATTTCCCCGCGCTGAATTTGACTGCTGGCGCTGGCTACCTAAGCGACGATCTCCTCAAGCTCTTCAATATCTCCAGTTCGATCTGGTCGGTTGCCGCCAGCGCCTCGCAGCCTCTCTATGCCGGAGGCGCCATTTCCGCAAATTACGCACGCTCGCGCGCCGCCTATGACGAGTCCGTCGCCAACTACCGGCAACAGGTGCTCGTGGCTTTCAAGGAAGTCGAAGATGGACTCTCGGGGCTTCGCGTTCTCGAAGATCAAGAAGCCGCGCAGAACAAAGCTGTAAATTCTTCGCGGAAGACCCTAACCATCTCTACGGCCCGCTATAAAGAAGGACTCGCGAATTTTCTCGAAGTCATCGACGCGCAGCGCGACGTCCTGCAAAACGAACAGGAATCCGCGCAACTCCGCGAGTTACGGCTGCTCACCACCGTGCAATTCATCCAGGCCCTCGGCGGAGGATGGCAGGAATCGAAAATCTACAGCGACTCGCAGCCGCCTGCCGCAAATTCGAGCCAGCCAGCGCACTAAGTCTCCGCGCTTCGATTCAATCCGAATTC
This sequence comes from uncultured Acidobacteriota bacterium, assembly GCA_963831955.1. Taxonomy (GTDB): domain Bacteria; phylum Acidobacteriota; class Terriglobia; order Acidiferrales; family UBA7541; genus Palsa-147. The sequence goes on from CAWHSG010000001.1 coordinate 2,161,521, forward strand.
GTTACCGCGAATCGCTGCGACTTGCTTAGAATACTCGTCTTCGGCGCGCACTGTTTTTGATGCGCCGTCGGTTGCATTGTCCGGTGCGTTTATCGCCGCGTTTGGGAGAATTTGCTTAGGCCATCATGTCGGACGATTCCATCGCAATCATCGGCGGCACCGGAGATTTGGGCTACGGGCTCGCCCTCCGCTGGGCCAAAGCCGGGCGCAAAGTTTTTATTGGCTCGCGTTCGGCGGAACGGGCTGCCATGGCAGCCAGCAAGATTCGTGAAGCCGCGGGCCCAGATTCGCAAGTGCAAGGCATGGCCAATGTGGATGCGATTCAGAATGCGTGGATCGTGGTGATCGCAGTTCCATTCCTGGCGCAGGCTGAGACCATCGCTTCCATTAAAGAAAAGCTTCGTACCGGACAGACGGTTGTAATTTGCACTGTTCCGCTCGAGGCCGCCATCGGCGGAGCCCCGACGCGAACTCTTGGTCTCTGGGCCGGCTCCGCGTCGGAACAGGCCGCGCGAACTTTGCCCGACACGGTGCACGTGGTAGCCGCATTTCAAAATGTCTCTGCGCACGCAGTGCAGGAACTTTCCGGCACCGTGGATTGCGACGTGATTGTTTGCGGCGATGAAGCGGAAGTGCGCGGCAGGCTGCGCCCGTGGGTCGAGGCGATCGCTGGATGCCGCTACGTGGATGGCGGAAAACTCGAGAACGCGCGCATCGTGGAATCCATCACCGCGTTTTTAATTGGCGTGAATCGTCGCCTCAAAGTTCCGGCATCCGGAATTCGCATCACCGGTATCGGTTCAGTGCGATGAGCGCGGCGCGTACCTCGCGCCCGCGAATCGATTCGAGCGCGATCGAGCTTTTTGGGCTTCGTACGCTGCCGGAGGTAAAGCCGGGTGACGACCTAGCCGGCTTGATTTCGGGTGCGCTGCGCCGCGAGAATCGTGAGCTGCGAAGCGGCGATATTCTTGTCGTCGCGCAGAAGGTTGTCTCGAAGGCCGAGGGCAGCGTCGTGCGGCTGAGCGGAGTCAAGCCTTCCGCGCTGGCGCGCAGTTGGGCGCGCACACTGGGCGACGATCCGCGCTTCATCGAAGTGGTACTGCGCGAATCGCGCCGCGTAATTCGCATGACCGAGCGTGCGTTGATCGTCGAAACGCGCCACGGCTTTATTTGCGCGAACGCCGGCGTCGATCGTTCGAACGTGCGCGATGCCGGCACGGTAACGTGCCTGCCGCTCGATCCCGATCGCTCGGCGCAGCGTCTGAGCGCGCGCTTGCGGAGGCTGACCAAAGCGCGGGCCGCGGTAATTATTTCCGATACGTTCGGACGGCCGTGGCGGCTCGGACTTACGAATGTGGCCATTGGCGCGGCAGGTTTGGCAGTGCTCGAAGATTTGCGCGGCACTCGCGACGCGAGCGGACGCAAGCTGCAAGGGACGATCCTTGCTGTTGCGGATGAACTGGCCGCCGCAGCAGGCCTGGCGATGAAAAAAGCCGCGCAGATTCCCGCGGTGATCATTCGCGGAGTTGCGATTGCGCGGGCGCGCGGAGATGCTCGCCAGTTGATTCGTCCGGCCAGCGAGGATATGTTTCGATAGGCGGCGAGTGCCGCCGTTCGCTGCGATTTCGCGTTTAACGGGCCAAAGGCTTTGGAAACGATCGTAACTTCGGCAAAGACCGCAACCGTGCGCACGGGCTCTGATCCGAGCCCGATCGAGCGGGCTCTCGCAAGCGCAGAGGCGGGCGAGCAAATCGCGCGCGAAGATGCGCTTTTGCTGATGGACTGCGCTGAAACCGGCGCGCTCCTCGAAGCAGCATCCTCGCTGCGCAATCGCGTGAAGGGTCGCACCATCAGCTATTCCCGCAAAATTTTCATCCCGCTCACCACGCTTTGCCGCGACTACTGCGGCTACTGCACCTTCCGCCGCGATCCCGGCGAGCCGGGCGGGCGTTATATGACGCCCGAGGAAGTTTTGGCTGTCGCCGAACGCGCGCGGGCCGCCGGATGCAAGGAGTTGTTGTTCAGCCTAGGAGATCAACCGGAGCGCATTTTTCCTGAAGCGCGCGATTTTCTGCGCGCGCGCGGTTTTGAGCGCACGCTTGAATACCTCGCGTCCGTTTCGCAGCTCGCTCTTGAAACATCGGGACTGCTCCCGCACGCAAATCCGGGCGTGATGAACGCCACCGATCTCGCCATGCTTAAGTCCTCCAATGCGAGCGTGGGGCTGATGCTCGAAAACGTAAGTCCGAGATTGATGCGTCGCGCCGAAGCGCACGAAAATGCGCCCGACAAAGTGCCGAGTCTGCGTTTGCGAACGATCGAGGACGCCGGCCGACAGCAGATCGCCTTCACCACCGGAATTCTAATCGGCATCGGCGAAACGCGCGAAGAGCGCATCGCTTCACTGCTGGCCATTCGCGATTTCCACGCGCTCTACGGCCACATCCAGGAAGTGATCGTCCAAAATTTCCGCGCCAAGCCGTCCACTCCGATGGCCTTGCGCGCCGAGCCCGATATGGACGATATGTTGCGCACCGTCGCCGTCGCCCGGCTCATTCTGGGCGGCGAAATGAATCTGCAAGCTCCCCCGAATCTGAGCGCGCCGCACTACACGCGACTTCTCGATGCGGGCATCAACGATTGGGGCGGCATTTCGCCAATCACTCCCGATTTCATCAATCCCGAAGCAGCTTGGCCGCATATTGATACGCTCGGCGAACGGACTGCCGATTCTGGATTTGTTCTCCGCGAGCGGCTTTCGATCTATCCCGAATTCACCGAGCGCAAAGGCTTCGTCCACGAAAATGTGCGCCCGTATTTGCATAAATTGAAAGATGCCGATGGCTACGCGCGCGCGGGAGCTTAAAAAATGGCGGTGAACCCGGTGATGGTTGGGCCAACTATAGATCTCAGCGCGGCACTACGCGACGCGCGACCGGCCGTGCGCACCGCCCTCGACCGCGCGCTAGAGGGCTGCGAATTGGGCTTCGACGACGGAGTGCTTCTCGCGCTCACGGATGGCGATGATCTTACGGCGCTTGTCGCCGCAGCCGACGAACTTCGACGCCGGCAAGTCGGCGATGCCATCACCTACGTCGTCAATCGCAACATTAACTTCACAAATGTCTGCATGGTAGGCTGCGCCTTCTGCGGATTCGCGCGCGGGCCGCACGCAACGGACGCGTATTCCCTCACGATTGAGCAAATTGTGGCGAAAGCAACGGAAGCATGGAATGCCGGCGCCACAGAAGTGTGCATACAAGGCGGCCTGCCGAAGGATTTTGATGGATATTTCTATCGCGATATTCTGCGCGGCATCAAAGCAGCTCTGCCGGAAATGCACATCCATGCATTTTCTCCCATGGAAATCTGCTACGGCGTCGAGCGCACCGGTCTAAACCTTCGCGAGTATCTTTGCATGCTTAAAGAAAATGGACTCGGCACAATTCCCGGCACCGCCGCGGAAGTTCTCGACGACGAAGTGCGCAGCGCGTTGAGCCCAAACAAATTGAAAGTCGCGCAATGGATCGAAGTGGTGCGCACCGCGCACTCGCTCGGCATTCGCAGCACTTCGACCATGATGTACGGACACGTGGAAACTCCCGAGCATTGGGTGCGCCACATTTTGCTGCTGCGCGAAATTCAAAAAGAGACCGGCGGATTCACCGAATTTGTGCCGCTCGGCTTCGTCCACGAAAGAACGCGCCTCTTCCGCAAAGACGGCGCGCGCCCCGGCAGCACGCGCCGCGAAAATCTCGCCGTCCACGCCCTGGCGCGCGTTCTTTTCAACCGGCTAATCTCGAATATTCAAGTGTCGTGGGTAAAAATGGGATTTGAAGAATCGCTCGCGTGCCTCGAATCCGGCGCGAATGATTTCAGCGGCACGCTCATGGAAGAGCACATTTCGAAATCGGCGGGAGCCAATTTCGGCGAGTACGTTTCGCCGGAGCAATTTCGCGCGCTGATTCGCCGCATCGGGCGAATCCCGGCCGAGCGCACCACGACGTACGAATTGCGTCGCGTTTACGAGCGGGATGACAACGAGTCTTTTGCGGCGGCGAGCACATCGAATCGCCCACCGCAGCTCAGTGTCCTCGAAGAGCCGCACTATAGCGGGACCGGCTACTGATGGAAATCGTCGCACTGGCGGGCGGAGTCGGAGCATCGAAACTCCTCGTCGGCCTCGCGCATGCCATGGCCCCCGAAAATCTGACCATCGTCGTGAATACCGGCGACGATCTCGAGATGCACGGCCTAACGATTTGCCCGGACCTCGACATCGTCACTTACACTCTCGCGGGTCTCGTAAATCCGGCCACTGGATGGGGCGTCAATGGCGATACGTTCGCGGCCCTGCAATTTCTCGCGCGCTACGAACGCGAGACCTGGTTCAATCTCGGCGATCGCGATCTCGCCACGCACATTCATCGCAGCGATATGTTGCGCCGCGGCGCCACGCTTTCCGAGTGCGCCGATTCGATCCGCCGCGCGCTCGGCGTTCGCGCGCATATTCTCCCGATGAGCGATCAACCGGTGCGCACGCACATTGATACGCCGGCGGGCACTCTGCCTTTTCAACACTATCTCGTGAAGCATCGCGCCGAGCCGGTGGTGAAGGCCATTCGCTTCGATGGCGCTGAACGATCGGAGCCCGCGCCCGGAGTGCTGGGCGCGATCGCGGCGGCGCGCGGAATCGTAATTTGCCCCAGCAATCCGCTAATCAGCATTGGCCCGATTCTCGCCGTTCCGGGCATCCGCGAGGCGCTGGCCGCGCGCCGCGAGGATGTTGTCGCCGTCTGTCCCATCGTCGGCGGGATCTCGCTCAAGGGCCCGAGCGCTAAAATGATGGCCGAACTCGGAATCGAAGTCTCGGCGCGCGGCGTCGCAAAGATGTATCGCGACATTGCTTCGCGTATCGTGATTGATGAAAGTGACGCCAATTTGCGCGCGGACATCGAAGCGGCCGGAGTCGGAGTCGAAATCACCAGAACCGTGATGGATTCCGAAGAAGATAAGTGGTGGCTGGGGCATTTCCTCGTGAATCTGTTGCAGGCGAAAACGACGCATGCGAGCATTTAGCATTCAGTGCTAGCGCCGCCAGTTTATTCGTAACAATTTTTGAAGCGCGAAAGGCCGAATGAAGGCGCTGCTGATTCCCGTCAAGGATTTGCGCAACGCGAAGCAGAGGCTCGCGCCGGAGCTGTCGCAATCCGATCGAACAGCGCTCGCCGAGGCGATGTTCGACGATTTCTGCGCCAGCGTCGCCCGAATCCGCTGCGTGGACCGAATTTTCGTGATCACCAATTACGATCCTGCCATCGAGCGAGCCCATGCGTTAGGTTGGGAAATCCTGCGCGAAACCGCGCAGGAATCTGAGAGCGCCTCGGTGGATGCAGCGTCGCGAATCTGCGCCGACCGCGGCATCACGTCGCTCGCCCGGTTACCGATCGATTTGCCGCTCGTAACTCCGGCCGATATCGAGCAAATTTTTGCCGCAGCGCGGCCGGCCCCATCAGCAGTCATCGTTCCATCGCGCAGCGGAACGGGCACAAATGCGCTGCTGCGTACGCCGCCGGCTCTGTTTCCGTCACGATTCGGCCCGAATAGCTTCCCGAAACATTCGCAAGAAGCCGAGCAGCGCGGCGCGCAGCTGACCGTTCTTCGAAACGAGCGCCTGGAGCTCGACGTGGACGACTGGGATGATCTGCAAGTTCTCGCGTCGCGCCCAGATTTGACTCCAGCGACTCGTAAGTGGCTGCGACAAGCAGGCCTTTTGCCCGCGGCGATCGCTGCCGGCGCTTCGGCATACTCAATCCGCACGAACTCAGGTGATGCGCTTGAAGAATAAAATTTATCCCACCGTGGACGCCGCCGTCGCCGATGTTTCGGACGGAGCATCGCTCATGTTCGGGGGATTCGGCGGCGCCGGTTTTCCGAACGAGCTGATTCGCGCAGTCGGACGCAAGGGCGCGCGAAATCTCTTCGCCATCAGCAATAACTGCGGCACGGGCGAGGGCGAGCTCAGCGTGCTTTTCAAGAACAAGCAGATTCGCCGCGTGATTGCCGCATTTCCCGGTCCGCAGTCCACTTATTTTCAGCAGCAGGTGGAATCCGGCGAAGTGGAATACGAACTCGTGCCGCAAGGAATTCTCTGCGAACGAATGCGCGCGTATGGCGCGGGAATTCCGGCGTTTTTTTCTCCCGTCGGTGTGGGTACGGAAGTAGCGCAAGGAAAAGAAGAGCGCTCAATTAATGGGCGCCGCTGCATCCTTGAATCCGCTCTCGGCGCCGATTTCGCTCTGATCCGCGCTTTCAAAGCCGATCCGCTCGGCAATCTCGTCTATCGCAAGGCCGCGAGAAATTTCAATCCAGTGATGGCCACGGCGGCGAAAATCACCATCGTCGAAGTGAATGAGATTGTGCCCGTCGGCTCACTCGATCCCGAAACGATCGTGACGCCGTCCGTGTTCGTGCATCGCATCGTCGCCGTGGGAGGCGCTCATGACGCTTGAGCGCAAGCTATCGCGCGAACAAATTGCCGAGCGCGCGGCACAGGAATTGCCCGGCGGCGCGTACGTAAATCTCGGCTGGGGCATCCCGAATCTCATCGCGGCGTACGTTCCCGAGCGTGCCGGCGTAATTTTCCACAGCGAAAATGGAATCCTGGGGATGGGCCCGCGCGCGCGCCCCGGCGAGGAAGACTACGATCTCGTGGACGCCATGAAAGCCCCGGTGACCATTCTTCCCGGTGGCTCCTATTTCTCGCAGGTGGACGCGCACATGATGACCCGCGGCGGCCATCTCGACGTAGCCGTCCTCGGCGGCCTGCAAGTTTCCGAGCGCGGCGATCTGGCCAACTGGAAAGTGCCGGGCGCAAAATTTTCCGGCGGAATTGGCGGCGCCATGGATATTGCCGTGGGCGCGCGGCGTTTGCTCATTACTATGGAACACGTCACCAAGAACGGCGAGCCGAAGATCGTGCGGACGTGCACATACCCCCTAACCGCGTTGCAATGCGTGACCACAATTATTACCGACCTCGCGGTCATCGACGTTGTGCCGACGGGCCTGCAACTTCGCGAAGTCGCCCCCGGCGTTTCCCCAGGCGAAGTGCAAAGCGTCACGGAGCCCAGGCTCATCGTTCCTTCACGCGTCCCCGAAATGCGCCTGCACGCAAAATAGTAGCAGTCCCTACGACTGCCGGCTGGTAGTTACGGTGGCAGATTCGAGCGCCGATCTCACAATTTTCCCCAGCGCATCCAAGCTGAAAGGCTTCTGAATGTAAAGCGCCCCATCCCCACTCTGAATTTGCGCCGAAGCATTAAATTCCAAATATCCGGACATATAAATCACTTTAATCTCAGGTCGCAGCGCCAAAACAGATTGCACAAGTTCGTGCCCGGTCATGCGCGGCATCACCGTATCCGTCAGCAACAAATGAACGGGACCGCCGTACTTCGCGATCATGTCGCGCGCTTCGACGCCGCCGCCAGCAGTCAGTACCGTGTAGCCGCATCCCTCGAGGTATTCCGCGGCCAAACCGCGAATGCCGTTCTCGTCGTCCACCACCAATATAGTTTCCGCCCCGTGACGCGCCACCTCAGGCAATTGCTCCGTTTTCGCAACGCTCACCACGTCATTCACCCGCGGCAGATAAATCGTAAACGCCGCGCCTTGCCCCGGCGCGCTATCCACAAAAATAAATCCGCCGCTCTGCTTCACGATTCCATAAACAGTAGCGAGCCCCAGCCCCGTCCCTCGGCCTTTTTCTTTGGTGGTAAAGAATGGTTCGAAAATGCGCGCCTGCGTCTCCGCGTCCATCCCTTCGCCGGTATCTCTTACAATGAGCGCAGCATATTCGCCATCGCCAATAGCCGGCAAGGGTCGCGGATCGCCGGGCGCAAAGGTGACATTCTCCGTGCGAATCCTGAGGCACCCGCCGCCAGGCATGGCATCGCGCGCATTTACCGCAAGATTTAGCAGCACCTGTTCGAGCTGCCCGGCGTCCGCGCGCACTCGCCCCAGTTCCGGATCGGTGCTAAAAATAAATTCGATGTTCGAGCCAAACAGCCGCTCGATCATGCTGGCCATGTCCGCGACCACGCGGTTCAAATCCAGCACCTCGGGCTGCAGCACTTGCATGCGGCTAAACGCCAGCAATTGCCGCGTCAGCGCGGCAGCGCGATCCGCCGCCTTCTGAATTTGCACAATATTTTCGCGCGGCTGCCCGCCGCCAGAATTCAAAAGCAAATCCGTATGCCCGCGGATCACCATCAGCAGATTATTGAAATCATGGGCGATGCCGCCAGCCAATTGCCCCACGGCTTCCATCTTTTGCACCTGGCGGAATTGCGCCTCGAGCGTTTTGGTCTGCGTCACGTCGGTGATCACGCCCTGCAGAGACTCAATGCCATTCGCGTCGCGAACCACCGTCGCGATATCCGTGAACCAGTGATACTTTCCGTCGCGCGCTTGCAGCCGGTACTCCGCCGAATAAGGCTGGCCCGACGCCCGAGATTTTTCTTCGAGCCCGATCACTCTGCCGGCGTCTTCAGGGTGCAGCCGCTGAAACCAAAGTTTCGGGTCCGCCATCCATTCCGCGGGCGTGAATCCCAGAATCGCCTCGATTTGCGGGCTGACGTAAGACCATTTGCCGTCCGCCCCGAATCCAGCCATGTAAGTAATCGCAGGCAGTTGCTCGACGAGCAATCGGAAGCGCGTCTCCGCCGCCAGCAACTCCCGCTCGGCGCGCTTGCGCTCGGTCAAGTCGTGCACGATCACTTGTGACGCCGACTCTTTTCCGATTTTGAATGACGCCGCCGCCACTTCCACGTCCACGGTGCTGCCGTCGAGCCGCACGAATTTCTCTTCGAGAAACGGAACCGTCTGTCCAGGCGATTGCAATTCGCCCATGCGCTGCATCGCGATTTCGCGATGTTCGGGGTGAATGAAGCCGATCGCCGGTTTTCCAATCACGTCTTCCGGCGCCTTACCTCCGAGCAGCTTTATTCCGGCCGAATTGATGAAGATAATTTTCTCGCCGCGCCGTACCCACACCGCGTCGGGAGAAAGTTCCACAAGCCGCCGGTATCTCTCCTCGCTCTCGCGCAGTTCTTCTTCCGCACGCTTCCGCCGCGTAATGTCGCGATAAATGCAATAGACCGCGATCTGGTTCTCGGCCACATTCACCGGCGAAACCAGCAGCGACACCTCGATGCGGCTGCCATCTTTCCTGCGGCGGACGGTTTCGATGCTGGTGATCGCGCCGCGTTCCGCTTCATCGTCCAGCCATTTGCCTTCGTCGCTCTTATCTTCCGGCACCACCAGATGATCCAGATTTCGCCCCACGGATTCCGCCGTGTCATAGCCGAACATCCGCGTGAATTCTCGATTGATCCGCAGCACGATATTCTGCGTATCCACGAATGCGATCGCTTCCGGTGCCGACTCCACCAGTTGTTCCAGGTACGCTTTTTGTATCTCGAGATTTCGTTCCGTTTGTTTGCGGCCGGTGATATCGAGCATCACGATCGTTACGCCGCGGATTTCCCCCCGTTTCAACCGCAGCGGCAGAAAACTAACCAACCAGTCGCGCGCCTCTCCGGGAATCGCCGCGGTTGCCGCAGTAATCTCCAGATCAGAAATCGCCGCGCCGGTATCAAACACGCGCTGCACCACCGGCTCCAGCGCCGCAGCCATTTCAGGGACGATCTCCGAAAACGTTCTCCCCAGGTGCGATGCGACCGGGCGCCCGTTGAACTCCGCCAGCTTGTCGTTGACGCGCACGTACTTCATCTCGCGGTCGACGAGTGCCAGCCCAATTGGGGCGGTGCGATAAAGCAGCGCTAACTCGGCGAACTGCTCGCTAATGGCATTTCGGTCCATGTCGTGATGGGGTACTAGAACCAGCCTCAGGCCCAGTTTGTACCCGGCCTAGCACACGGTCAAGCGCCGCGTCGCCTCACTTAGCTTCACAAACAACAGAGGATGCAGGGGATTAGCTTACTGAAAAACAGGCCCAGTGGGGGACAGTGCTTTAGCCGTCCCGCAGTTCGGCCCTGTTTTGAATTCGTCGAAAGGCCGAGTTATCTGGGCCCGCTGACGGAAGTCGTGATCGTGCCGCATCCGGATGCCGCCGGCTGAGCTCTTCCGGCGACGGCTGTAACCGTGCCGGAGCCGCAAGTGGGCGTTTTGCTGAGCGACCGGACGAGAACAACGGGAACCGCGACGCCGATCACCAGCATCGTTCCCAGCAGGAGCCCGTGGCCGGCCAAGCTTCCAGCCCCAGCTCCGGCCCCCGCACCGTGTAGCGCCGTGGAACGGCCTGCATCCATCAGGTCGGTATTCGGCGCGATTGCGGGCGCATCAGGGTCCTGGTCGCCCCGGATCGTCGAGCTTTGCCCCTGGCTCACCTCGACGCAAACGCCAGCCCGATTGCAGAAGCGCACTTTCCCTTCGAACACCACAATGCGCGTGATGTAATTCTCAAACGCCAGAAAAAAATCCGTGCCGACGACCCCGGCGACGCCGGTGGGGGTGCGAATTTGAAAGCTTGCGCCCGGCTTCGTTTGCTTCACGGCATTTGCCCGAACGCGGCCGTAACCGAGTTCCAGGTCCGTCTGTTGCGATGCGGCATCGTGCTTCGTAACCCGCAAGCTCGAATCCGCGCCCACATTCAGCACCGAGCCGTCATCGAGCGCCACGCGCGCCCTCGCCAGATGCCCGGTCGCAATGGTGTCCTCCCACAACACCGGAATCTCCGGCGTGGCAGTAATCGATTGTCCGCCTCTCACAAGGTTTACCGCTGGGATCAGCGCGGAGACTTTGCCCGCATGCTGACCGGGGACTTGCGGGAGAGCTTGCATCGGGAATGTGAGGAGCAGACAGAGCGTTATGGCCAGCGATGATTTTGTGGCGGCAAGATTCCGCATGGAGACGGCCTCCTGGGTGCTACGTCTCGAGACGCGATTCGATAGCTCCGTATCGAGCTGCTTGACGGGCTCGCTTCAAAGTGCCCAGCGCTAGAGCGCTCCTCGCCCGCATAAATGCGAGGGCCCCCACCGAAAGGCGCACCTCGTTCGCGGATTGGCAATATACCGCAATGCCGCCGCGCGAGGTGCGATATTTCAGTTCGCCGCGCTGGTCTTCTTGGCTGCGTCTGCGGCGCCCCCGCGCATGCGCGCCATCACTTGGCGCATATGTTCATTGCTTCCCGGCGCGCGCTTTTCGCGCCAAGCCTCATAGCGCCGGACGTGTGCTTCGAGGTGGCTGAAGGTGTGTGGATTCTTGAAAGCTTCGCGCCACTGCGCGATCACGGGCTTCAGCCGCTCCCAGATGATCCATTGCTCACCGGTCGTCTCGAACAGAAATTCCTCGTCGAGCAGTCCGCGGCTCGCGTAGTTGGCCACCATGTCCCAATAGCTTACGACCATTCGTATATAGCCGCCCTCTTCGCCCGGCGACATGAAAAACTTCACCACGTCGTCGAACGTCGCGGGATTGAAGTTCGCGAAGTACCACTTGCGGGCCTCGCGAAGCTTTTCTTCGCGGCGAATCTCATACATCTTCAGCATCAATTCTCCCTGTTCGTGCGTTGCGCCCATCGGTGCTGCCTCCTTGTTTGCCGCTTACGGGCTAAATCGGATTTCCCGTAGAAAAATTCGTTAACCGCCCGCGGCAGCGGCTCCGCTAATCAGCTCCACCCGCTGCGTATTGGCCACCAATATGTGCGCCTGCTCGAGCGCCAGCTTCACACGGCGGCGCAATTCGCGCGCCACATCGTCCTGGCGCAGCACCGCGGTTTTCAGAATCATGCGCAGGATGGTGCCATCGAGCGTAAGCGACTCGATGCCCAGCACGCGCGGCCCATCCACCAGCGCCGGCGACCAATCCGGATCAATGCGAAAATCCCCGCAAACTTTTTCGAGAATGGCCAGGGCACGTCCCACCGATTCCGCCGAAGGAACGGTCACGTCCACCAGCATTTGCGACCAATCGCGGCTGAGGTTGGCCACTAGCCCGATCAAGCCATTGGGAATCGAAACGCGCGCGCCTTCACCGTTGCGAATCACGGTGCGCCGCAGCGTGATGTGCTCGACTCTTCCGACTTCGTTGTTGACGCGAATCAAGTCGCCGACCACATACTGATCTTCGAGCACGATAAAAAATCCGTTGATAAGATCTTTCACCAAATGCTGCGCGCCGAATCCCACCGACAAGCTGGCCAGCGTAGCCACAGCCGCAATGGGTGTAATCGCGAATCCCAATTCGTTAAGGACTTCAAGAACCGCGAGCGCGATAACAACGGTGCTGGCGATACCGTAAACCAGTCCCGCCAGAGTGCGCGTTTGTGCTTCGCGCATTTGCGCCACTCGCGTTTGCGCTTTCGCGGGCACCACCAGCCGCGCAGTCAGCGCTCGCAGCACTCGCATGGCCACAATCGCCAGCAGCACCGCGATGATGATTCGCGGGCCGCGCGCGCCGGCAATCTGCATCCAATGATATAGGGGCTCAAACATGGAATAATGGGAGGGGGATTATACCACCCGGCCATCTACGAGTTCCTTTCGAAGTGTTCAGCAGGAGGGCAACGAAATGTCCACGAATCGCCGCCGATTTCTCGAACTGGTGGTGCCCGCAGGGATCGCGCTGATGGTCCGTCCAGCGTCCGCGCAGCAACACCCCATGCAGCAACCGCCTCCGGCAACGGTTAATCCTCGTCCGGGGGACGTGGATCCGAATCTTCCGGCTCCCGACACCAAGAAAATTCTAAAGGCCAACGAGCAGAAGATTGAAGATGATGTGGCGAAACTTTATGCGCTGGCGACGGAGCTGCGCGATCAAGTGAAGAATACGGATTCGTCCACGTTTCTTTCGATCACGCTGGTGCAGAAGGCCGAAGAGGTGGAGAAACTGGCGCATCAGATTCGCTCGTTGGCCAAGGGATAGCGGCGTTTTTGACGTGGCCGTTGCAGGGGCGGGTCTTGAGCTTAAGCCCCGCCCGGTTTTCGGCCCCGCCGTCGTCTTTTCCTTTCGCCTCACCTTCACCTCCGTAAAGTTTTAATCGCAACATGGTGCGATTAAAATTCGCTGCAACTCGCACAAAACAAATGGCCGGCCTCCGTTTTAATCGCAACACTTTCGGGGTAAGCCGATTTCGATTTTTCTCCGGCCGTTGCGGTTGCTGTGCGTGGGGAGGGAGTTCGTCTCCCTCCCGGTGTGGCCGTGGGTGTTGCCATCGTCTCCACGCGATCCAAGCCTCGATGGCGCGACGCAATTTCGACTTCGAAGAACATGCTTCTTTTTCCCGATTAGAACGGATGAGGATTCTTTGTTTTGTTTGGGTTACGGCGGTTTCTAATCGTATGCCTTCCCGATTAGAATTTTGGACGGTTGAGCGGTCGAATGCGCCGAGGCACGGTATTTTTGGCCGACGATCGGCGAACCGCTGGCCTAATCGGGAAATGCTGGCGCTGCCGGACTTTGTGCCGGGTGGTTTCATCTGCTCCTCTATACGATTTGGCGCGGCGGCCTTCCCGCCTGGGCGGGATCTGGGTATGCCATCGGGGCAGCTCAGGAAGGCCGCCCTCGCGCCGGAATTGCGAGTAACTGCGTGGTAATTCTCGGATTATATTTAGGGTGTGTCAATGGTACGGAGAGGCCATACAGTTTCTCCGTTCCCGGTGTGCTCATTTGCGAGGAGCCGGCACGATACCGTCAAGGCCCGATCGTCGGCGATTCAAATCCTTGAGCGTCACTGGTGAGTGCTTTCGGCCGCCACGTGTTTGACGTAATCGTCGCAAGCTCTGGCCAACCCGAACAATTGGGCCTCGATCCCTTCTTGAGCAGTTCCGCCACGGCTAAGATCGCGCTCGCCCCATTTCCGATCGTATAAGACTGGCTGCGAAACCCAAAAATCGCGCAGTTCGGCAGCAGTTTGTGCCGCGGGGGCGTAACGCTCGTGGTCCAACTCGTGAATCAGCGATGCCGTTTCAACGAACTTCACGAAGAGCGATGCCCCCGGCTCGATCAGCTGGCGCGACCATCCGGTCGTCAACACCGGTGCCATGGCTTTCCAGTAGATCAGGTCCTGCTGCAATCTCGCATGTAGTAGCCTTCCGCTGTCTTTTCCAGCAGCCTCGACCAACGCCTGGATCGTCACGGTGGCGTCATAGGGGACAGGGGGCTTATCCATGACTTGCAAAATTTCGGGCAGCGCAACGGTCCCGGACTTTCCCAAAAAATCGAGGGCCTCTCTTTGCGCCTCCCACACGTCCCCCAACGCAATGTACCCAAGCCGATCCGCTCTTACTTCCGGGTTATACTTAAACGCTACGGTATTAGCGAGATTCTTTTTCACTTGCAAAACCTGCTGAATGCGCGCGGTGAATAGATCCACGTCCGAAGATGGGAACTGCGGGCATTGGTAGAGTGCGCTCGGCCCCGGATTCACCCACTGGCGGAAGCAATAGGCTTTACCGCCGTCAATCCATAACGCCGAGACCTTTATTCCGCCCGAATCACTGGCGGGCTGCCACTGCGTTTCGGCTGCATTTCCCGTCGAGGGAGAAGCCGCACCACCGTCCTCTATTTTCTTAAGAAACAAAATCATTCGCGAGCCGACAGGCTGCCTGGGAATTTGTTGGGGAATTGCTTGCGAGGAATCAAAACCGAATCCCTGCGGTTGCGGATATCTCGATATCGGGACCGCATCCGCGTCCGGTTTCAGCTCAGGAATTTCCAACGAGTCGCCAGGCCTCAAATCTCCTTTCCAAGACTCCACGACTGAAAAGACACCATCCTTGGGTGTTGATTGCACAAGTACGACATGCGTGGCGTTCCAGGAACACCCATCCAAGCTGAAACTCGGGCGAATGCCCGCATGAATAGGAGATGCGCCGACCACCAGAAAAATTGCGAGCGCAGATAACAACTTGTGTATCAGCTTCCGCCGCATCGAATTCCCTCCGCTGGCTCATACGATGCGACTCACCGAGTCTCGGCTGCCCCCTCCGAGGGGGCGTTTATTAAGGGCTAGCTCTGTTTGTAAGAAGGCAAAACCCATTGCCACACCGGGAGGGAGGTGAACCCCCTCCCCTACGGCCGAATGGCGAAAGTCAAAAACGCCGGCGGGCCGCGTGCGCTACATTATTTCGCCGGGCTGATTCATCAGCCCGGACCCGAGGGAAAAAATCGAAATCGGCGCCGTTCGAAAGTGTTTCGGGGCGAAATTCTCGGCGGTGACGCGGAAACGAAAGGCGGGGCGACAACATTGCTAGCTCGTCGATTCGAATTGCCCAGCGCTAAAGCGCGTTCTCACATGGCGGCTTATTTCCGGAGCGCTAAAGCGCTCCTTCCCCCTGCTGAAGACAGGGGGCTCCCACCTGGTACAAACCGGGGACATGCCTGACAGATTGAACCGGGCACATTCCTAAGACTACGAGCGATAGGGCGTGTACAACGTTGGCATGCCCTGGAAGGCGAGCAGTGTCGTGTTTCTGCGGCTCCGCCACAACGAATGCGCGAGGCATCGTAGTCGTTGCAGAGGGTTTTCGGACGCACCCGTTGTTTGATCAGTGCAGCAACTTGCCGGCTAGCCAGTAATCCAGACTGAACCTTCCCGGACCGGCGCAGATCAGCCAGACAAAGATGAGCACGTAGAGGACTTCCGGAAGGTAGAGGACATCGTCGAGCCAACTGAGAGCCGACAGTCCTTTAGGCAGGGTGGAAAGCGAGCTGGTCAGGATGGCGACAATCATATCGATCGACAAAGCCACGCTGGCCGCGCTCGAGAGAAACCCCACGGTCACCAGGGATCCAGCAACGAACTCGACGCCTGCGACGAAATAAGCCGTCTGCTTGGGAAACGGGATTTTGGCCTGAACGAGCGTGTCGTAAACAGGTTTCGTGCCCCCGGCGACAAACAATTTGTTAGCGCCGGAGATGGCGAAGAACAGCCCGATCGCAACGCGTGCCAGCAAGCGGGCATATTGTTCCCAATGAGCGCCGCCCAGCAACGCAAACTCGACCAACCGTTTCCAATCCATCTCTCGTCCCCCATCGAAGGATGTGATGACTTCAACGTTTTGTCAGGGCACGACTTTAGTCATGCCGCATGTGGCGCCTCGAGATTACGTCGGCATCCGTTCGACCCATTTAGCGCGAAATGCGGGAGCCGGGAATGGATCCGCAAAGTACTGTGTTTCCCTCGCAACCTTGACGCCGCTGAACTCCATGATGCTGACAGTGTAGGACGGCTTGGCGTCGTACGTCAGGATAAATTCGGTGACCCAAAGATCACCGCTGCCAATGATGCGCCGCACACTAAACCGCTTGTTGCTCGGCTGACTGGCGCGTTGGTTCTGTATGTTACTGCGGCCGCGGGTGCGCTCGCCTGACTGCGGGTAATCCAGCACCGCGTCCTCGAGATAGATGAGGTGCTCGGTGACAAAATCGTTGGCATCGGACGCCGCCCAATGCTGATCCAGTGCCGCGCGGATCTGCTGATCTCGCGCCGAAGAATACTGCTGCGTCGTTTGTTGATCGTTCATCTTCAGCCCTCAATTCGGCGAGAAGCCAAATGCTGCAGCGGAATCGGAGTGTACCACTCGTCAAGTCGCGCTGTCCCTTCGATTGCCCCAGAATCTACGCCGCCTCGAATCCTCTAGCTGCTGATTCGTCGCACTACCGGACAAAGTCGCTCGGGCCAGACGATCAGCACGTCTAGACGCATCAAGGCAAGACGGCTCAGGACTATCCGACCGTTCTGTGGTATAGCCTTGCGTGATGCAATCGAGCGTGAATTCTCCAGGCACTTCAACCGTCGCCGAGCGACCGGCTAGGAGCCAAAAGGCGCGCCTGTGGCGCCACATTATTCTGTTTGGGATTGCGGGCGGAATTGTCATCACGCTGCTCAAGTGGACCGAGTATCGCTACCTGGTTATTGAGCATTCGATTGAGATCTATGGAGGGCTCACGGCGGCGACATTTTCGGCGTTCGGCATTTGGCTCGGGTTGCGGCTGACGCGCAAACAGATTGTCGTGAAGGAAGTGCACATCCCTGTTCCAGGCGGGCCTGTTCCGGCCGGGCAGCCATTTGTTGTGAATTCCAGGAAGCAAGAAGAGCTGGAAATTACGCCGCGCGAGCTGGAGATTCTGGAACTGATGGCCAAAGGCATGAGCAACCGCGAAATCGCAGAGAAGCTTTTCGTGAGCGAGAACACGGTGAAGACCCACTCCAGCCGCGTTTTCGATAAACTGGGGGCGAAGCGCCGGACGCAAGCCGTGAAAATGGGCAAAGAATTCGGCTTGCTACCCTGAACGAGGCTGCGAAAAAGTCAAAAGCGCCGTCATTCCGAGGAGCGAAGCGACGAGGAATCCCTCTTTTTGCGGACATTCAGAGCAAGAGGGATCCCTCGCTTCGCTCCTCGGGATGACGTCGTTTAGGCTTTTTCCGCAAGCTCGCTTGAAGGCGGCTACCTCACTCCAAAGCATGATTTCGGACCTTCCGGTCCAAAATCACCCGAAAGGATGACGACAATTCCGCGGCAGGCGGCTAGATTGCGCCATTCGACCGGCTTCGAATATCGGAGGGTACGACAGTGAAAAAGACAGTCCTTACATTCGGGTTGATTTCCGGCGTTATTTCGTCGGCGCTGATGGTTTGCTTTATCCCGTTTTACAACCGGATTGGGAACGATAAGGCCTTAATCCTTGGCTACACCTCAATTGTGCTGTCATTCCTACTGGTGTATTTCGGCATCCGCTCGTATCGCGATAACGTGGGGGATGGCCATATCAGCTTCGCCAAAGGGTTTGGCGTGGGCATCTGCATCACTCTGATTTCGTGCCTGTTCTACGTCGGGACCTGGGAAATTTTGTCGCGCACGGTTTTTCAGGACTTCATGGACAAGTATTCGGCGGCTATGATTGCCAAGGCGCAGGCGTCCGGCGCGAGTGCGGAGGTGGTGCAGGCGAAAATCGCCGAGATTGAGAAAATGAAAGTGAGTTACGCAAATCCGGTTTACCGGATGCTGATGACGTTTATTGAGCCGTTCCCGGTCGGATTGCTGATCACCTTGATTTCGGCGGCGGTGCTGAGAAAAAAGGCGCGGCCGGAATCGGCGCAGACGGCCGCGACGGCGTGAGAAGTGCTGCACTCCTATTAGCAGACATAAATTTATTCAAGAGAGAGAGGAAAAAATGGCCAGAATCACGGGAATTGGCGGTGTATTCATTAAAGCGAAAACCGACGAGAAAGCTCTCGCCGAATGGTACAAGAAGAATCTCGGCATCAAGCTTGAGGACTGGGGAGGCTGCGCCCTGGAGTGGACCGAGGACAAAGCCGAGGATAAGGGTGCGACGGCATGGGCTGTGGCAGCGCCGGGCACGAAATGGTTCAGCCCTAGCGAATCGAGTTTCATGATCAACTATCGCATCGACAACATGGACGAAATGATCGCGCAACTAAAAAATGGCGGCGTGGAACTCTTGAAGGGCCCTGAATCCCACGAGAACGGGAAATTTGCGTGGGTAATGGACCCCGAAGGAAACAAAGTCGAATTGTGGGAGCCAATGCTCTGGGACGAAAAAAACAAGAAGCCCTAGGTAGGAGAGCCGCCGGCGCGGCGTTAATAGGGCTTTAAGTTCCCAATAATTCTGCGCTTACCTTCGAGAACGCAACTATGACAAAACGCAAAAACGGTGCAGTGGATAAATACATAGCGAGATGTCCAAAAGAGGCGCAAGGCGATTTGGCGAAGATCAGAGCGGCCATTCGGTCAGCAGCGCCTGGTGCCACGGAACGCACCGATTATTTCCAATGGCCCGGATATTCCTATTCAGGAGTTGATTATTATGACGGGATGTTCGCCTGGTTTAGCTTCAAGAAACCACACGTACGCCTACATGTGCCCCCTTCAGTAATCCAAAAACATAGAAAGGAACTTGCAGGTGTTGCTACAACGAAAGCCATAGTTAGCTTCCCGATCGGTAAACCAGTACCAATGACTTTGGTAAAGAAACTGGTGAAAGCAAGCGTAAAGGCAATAAAGGATAAGTCGGTTTAAGAGCGGGTCAGTTGCTCGTTCATCCTACGCGCGAAAAAATCATTCCGAGCGAAGCGCTTGCATGACGTCGACGCGGGCGGCACGGGCGGCCGGGAGCATCGACGCGACTACCGCCGCGCCTAACAGCACAATCGCGGAAACGATTACCGGCAATGTGCCCGGCATTTTCAAGTCGCCGAAATAGCTGCCTGCCACGCGCGCAACCACGAGCCCGAACGCCGCGCCCGCAAGAACGCCGATGGCAGCCATCACCACGCCTTCGGTGACCACCCCTCTGAGGATTTTCTCCGGCTGCGAGCCGAGCGCCAGGCGGATGCCGAATTCGCGGGTGCGCGCGCTTACGGAAAATGCCAGCACGGCCGCGACGCCTACGACGGCAATCAGCAACGCTACCCCTGCGAACACGCCGAAGACCAGCGAGTTCAAGCGGTCTGGGGCTAGCACTTTTGCGCGGATGTCTTCGAGAGTGGCGGCGTGCTCCACGGGTTCGTCGGCGGACATATCCCGAATAATTTTTGTTACCGGCGTCACCAGCGCATAAGGATTTCCGGTGGTGTGGATGAAGAGATGACCGCCGAACAAGCCGCCTTCCGCAAAGGTGCTGTAAATGGTGGCGGTGGGCGCCGCAACGATATGCAGGTCGTCCACATCCGGGACCACGCCGATAATGCGGTGCGGCGACATCACTCGCGCCTTCTCGGCGTCGGTGCCGGGCAGAAACTCGAGCACCGGATCGGTCCAATATACATGCCGGCCGATCGGATCCTGACCAGGAAACATGTTCTGTGCAAGAGTCTGGCTGACGATCACAACCGGCTCGTGATTCCCGTCATCGAGCGCGTTGAAATCGCGGCCGGCAAGAATGGGAGCGCGCAGCGCGCTGAAAAAGCCGGGAGAAATGGTGCGCGACTGCGCCCGAGGATCGTCTGTGCCATGGGGGTGACCATCGCCAGCGAATTGCAAACCTATACCGAAGTTGTCGGCGTCACGCCAGGGAGCAATCTCGGCGAAAGCCGTCTCGGTAACGCCGGGTAGGGCATCGATCTGGCGCATCGATTCCTTGTAAAAATCGAGGACTTGCTGAGGCGATTTTCCGTCGTACAGCGCTGGAACGTCCACGACGAGGACCTTA
The DNA here is from genome assembly GCA_963831955.1 of uncultured Acidobacteriota bacterium. Lineage (GTDB taxonomy): Bacteria > Acidobacteriota > Terriglobia > Acidiferrales > UBA7541 > Palsa-147. The sequence goes on from CAWHSG010000001.1 coordinate 2,181,720, forward strand.
CGCGTATCGACGCCAGTCTGCTGCGCTTGCAACGAGAGCAGTGTAGTGATCAACACGCTTGCGCCGGCCAAGAGCACGAAGGATGCGGCGATTTGCGTGACGGCGAAGACCCGTTGACGGCGGCTGGTGCTGCTTGTAATGCGTACGCTGCCGCTGGCGAGGTTCATGCCATTCGCGGCGCCAGCCGAGGGTAGCCGCGGCACAAATGCCAAAATCACCGCGGCCAATACTGCCAGCGCCACACCCACCCAGAGCAGACTGGAATCGACCGTTAAATCCAGCGCACGGACGGAAAAGCGCGAGGCGTATCGCGCCAGGATGGTGACTAACGGCTGCGCGATGATTAAAGCGATGGCTGCGCCGGCGCCGCAAAGCAGAAGGCTTTCGGCTAATAACATGCGCCGCAGCGCGCCAGTACTTGCGCCGAGCGCGGCGCGGATCGAGAGTTCGCCCTCGCGGCGAACCGTGCGCGCGAGAATCAGGTTGGCCACGTTCGAGCACGCGATGATGAAGACAAGGCCCGAGGCTGCGAGCAGGACGAGAAGAACCGTGCGCGCGCCAGAAGTAATCTCGTCGCGGAGCATCCTGGTCTCAATGTGGAAGTTGGCGTTCGCTGGGTACGCTTCGGCGTGGTCCTTCTGCATGTTGGCATAGGCCGTGCGCAATTCGGTGCGAGCCTGCTCGAGAGTCGTGCCGGGAGCGAGCTTACCGAAGAGTTCGGTCATGCGATGGACGCGGCCGGTGACCATCGTGGCGGAAAGATGATGCGGGCTGGTGACCAGGTTGGCGATGATTTCTGTATCAGCGGGATACGGCACAGAGGGCTCCAGGACGCCGATGACCGTGGCGGAACGCTCGCCAATGCTGCTGAGGCGAACAGTCTTGCCGATTACATTGGGATCTTTATTGTAAACGGTGGACCAGAAACGATAAGTGAGCACGATGACGCCCGCGGCGTTGGGACCATCGTCTTGGGGTCCGATCAGGCGGCCGAGAACAGGGCGCAAACCCATGACTTCAAAGTAGTTGCCGCTCACCACGCCACCTTGAACTCCGCGCGGCTCGCCGAGGCCGATCATCGTAAAGCTCATCTGCGAGAAATCGCCGAACTCGCTCAGGGAATGGACGTTGGCTTCGATGTCCTTGATCTCGGGTACGGAGAACGTAGTGTTGTCGTCGCCGAGGCCGGGGGCGCTCTGGCGGATGTACACGAGGCGATTCTCGTCACGGTTGACGAGCGGCTTGAGCAGTACTCCCCGCACCAGCGTGAAGATGGCCGCGTTGGCCCCAATCCCCAGCGCCAGCGTGAGGATGACTATGGTCGCCAGCCCTTTGCTGCGCATCAGCGAGTGGAACGCAACTCTTAGATCGCGGAAAAATGACATGTTTCTTGCCCCCTCTCGGAGTTTCTTAGCACCGCCCGTGCCAATAGGAAGCTCTATATAATAAATCACTTCCCATGGGATAGTCGTAGCGGATGCTCGTTTTCGACAGCCCCGATGTCCAATTCCGGACACCGGCTCGTCATGGAATCCGGCGGCACCACATTCGTCGCGGCGGGCTGCGGCGCTACGGAGGGAGCCCCCGAATTTATTCGGGGGAGGAGCGCTTCAGCGCTCCGGAAAAAGCCATTCGCGAAGGATGCGCTTTAGCGCCGGGCAAATTGGGGCCTAGCGGATCCGGCGACAAGCCAATTGGGGCGAACCATCAAGATGGTATGATCGCCAACCTCTGCGACGAAAAGCAGGGTTTTATCGCAACAATGGTTCTGGACGAGGAGAAATCATGAAGAGTGAGCGAGAGGGAATAAATTTGAACGCGAAGCCAAGCGGTACAGGTTGCGTCGAGTGCCTGGCAACTGGCGGATGGTGGCTGCACCTTCGCCGGTGCGCCGAATGCGGTCATATCGGCTGCTGCGATAGTTCACCGAGCCAGCATGCAACGAAGCACAACGCGACTACCGGCCATCCCGTTATCAATAGCTTCGAGCACGGCGAGAACTGGTTCTACGACTACCGAACGCGTGACTTTTTTACCGGTCCTAAGCTGCTTAGCCCACGATGGCATCCACTGGATCAGCCTGTGCCGGGACCCGCAGGCCGGGTACCCTCGGGATGGCAAACCCTCCTCCACGAGTGACACAGGTGATCGGCCCCGGCAGCGTTTATCGGGCACTGACGATTAGGCGGGGTTGATTCACAAGAATCGCCAGCCATCGGTGGACCCAGTGTGCTTTACCTGCAGATGGTTACTTTCGGGCAGACTTCTTATCAACGTCAGACTTATCCGTCCCCAATAATGACAAAGCTTTGTCAAAAGTTTTCCCGGCCCCGCTTGTACTTGGGAGGAACAAATAACGCGACCAAGAAAGCCCCTAAGAAAAAAAAGAACAAAGGCGGACAAAGTCGCCCTTCGGACTCCGGCAATTCGATCAGGGACAAGTACATTAGGAAAACGGAGGTTATTGTTTTTTGCCTGATGCTGCAGCGCCGGAAGATGCGGTTGCGCTGAGTTTCTTGTATTCGGTTTTGGCTTGAAGAAGTATCGGGATACCTGGGTCTGCATCCTTCCAAGTTGCAAAGAAATCATCGTAGGCTTTGCGGCTCTTCTCTCGATCTCCTTGCGCAGAGTAGGCGTGCGCAAGCCCCAGTTGGCAGAGCGGCGCGTACACCTGCCACCAGCCCGAACCGCGATCATCGAGGAGCATCTGGAATTGCGCCGCAGCCTTCGCGGGCTCCTTTGCCGCCAAGTAGGCCAGCCCGAGACGATAGGGAACGTCCAGAGTGCGGTGGTACTGTCCGGACTGGATCAGCAAATCGACGGCTTCCGTAGGATTTCCTCGCTGGCGAGCTATGACGGAGCGAATCAGCGGCAGATTCACTTTCTGTTCGACGGTATTCTCGGGAGCGATGCGGTTGAGTTTCGCTGCCAGTGCTTCCCCGTGGGTGAGATCGCCGCCGTCTGCGAATGCTTCGCCACAGCGCCACAGCTCGATGGCGCTGTCGGTCTCCTCCGTCACGGAATGGCGGCAGAGGCTGCTAGTGAAGCCGTAGTTTCCGAGAAGCGCTTCGAGCTGTGCGCGCATCGCTCGTGCGTCCGCGGCGTCCTGCGCCGCGCCGCCCTGCATGTTGAGGTTCACAACGCTTTCGCTCATGGAGCGGAACTTTTTCATGTCTCCGCGATAATAGACATACTCCATTTGCAATTCAGTCCAGGCGGCATCATCGGGGGCAGCCTCGCGGTTCATGCGCTCCATTGTGGCGGTATCGTTCTGGATGAAGGCGATGCGGTAGAGCATGTCCTTTTGATAGCCGAAAAGTGAGCCTTTCTGCTGCCATTCAGTAAGCGTGGCCTTGGCCTCGTCAATCCGGCCCAGCGACATCAGCGCTGCCGCCTTATTGGAGTAGGCGTAAGCCGTGGGCTCCGGGGAATGTTCAATGGTCCAGTTGAACTCCTGCAGCGCTTCTTCATATCTGCCCAGCAGCACGTAATTAATTCCCAATAAATTCGTGGCGTTGAAACTGCGCGGATACACTTGCTGATACAACGTGAGTACGGCGTTTTCCTTCTCGAGGTTGCCGGTTACGTTCCAGTAGTAAGTGGCGGTGACCAGAAAATTTTCTTCCTGCGTCAGGCGTTTATCTTTTAGTTCGAAGGCGCGGGCGAAATTCTTCCGCGAAGCCTCCTCATCGCCGACTCCGTGATAGGAGGCCCCGAGCATGACGTATGCGGAACAAAACTCGGGGTCCAGCTCGACGGCGCGTTCAAAGAAAGGAATGGATTCGCTGATCTTTCCCGCACGACTCCGCGTCACTCCCGTCTGGTAGGCTTGCAACGCCTCGAGGGAGCCGGTGGTGGCCTGAGAGAGCGGCGCATCATACTTTTGCAGAGAACTTAGGCTTTCGCCCAATTGCCGCCGCAGTTGCGAAGCTGCTTTTCCCAGCGCGGCCACGACCTTGTCTTTGTTGTCCGTTTCCTGCTGCTGCCGCGCGATTTGTTTTCCGCTGTGCGCATCGATCGCTTCCAGAGTGATCAGGTAGTAGCTGCCGATCGCGTCGATCTCCGGAACTACCACGGCTTTCAAACCCTGCCGTTTACAGATTTCGATGCCCACTTCCTGCGTCACACGCTCATCGGGTTCACGGCGCATCGAGCGCAACGTTTGGCGCACGGCCGTCGACGGAAGTACGCTCAGAAACGGCGACTCGGCGAGCTTGATTTCCAGCGCCTTGTCGAGATTGTCGAAGACGGGGTCGCCTGTCTTATTGACGAAACTGGCCAGCAGGATCACGTCTGTATCGTTAAGTACCGGCCGCGCGATTAAAGTCCGCCAGCCGAGAACGGCTGCAAGAACGACAAGCAAAGCTGTGGCACCCGCGAAGACGGCCCAGCGGCGCCACTTCCGCGGCGGTGGGGCCGGCTCCGGCGATGGAACGTGTGCGGCGTTTTCTTCGACCGCTGCCGCGGGCGCGTCTCCGTTTTGGACCTCGGCGATGAAGCGGTAGCCACGCCGAGGCAGAGTCTCGATGTAGCGGGGTTCCTCGGCTGAATCGCTCAGCGCGTCGCGCAGCTTCTTGATGGCGCTGTTCAGACCGGTATCAAAGTCAACGAAGGTGTCCGCAGGCCAGAGTTTGTGATGCAGTTCCTCGCGGGTAACCACCTCGCCCGGATGCTCGAGCAAGAGCGCGAGGACTTGGAAGGGTTGGTCTTGGAGCTTTAGACGGATGCCGTGCTTGCGCAACTCGCCCGAACGCAAGTCCACCTCGAAAGCGCCGAAGCGGGTTGGGCGGGTTCGTGCCGTGGGTGCCATGGGGAAATCTCAAGCGTTGCGGGAGTTTACCACTAAAGACCCAGCCAAAGGAATATAGGCCCGGCTACTTTGAGATTGCTGCAACCCGCCTGAATTCAGAGAGCTGCACGGTCAGAACAAAATCATCTGCAAACCATACTCCCACCATTGCATCGCACGCCAGTTCGCGGCAGTTTGCCGGACCAATGCTGGTGGAGGTGGCGGAACCGTTCGCGGCAACGCAAATCGCCCGGCAGTTAAATAAGGAGGCTTTAAATGCAAAAGAGATTGGTTTGGGTAGCCCTGATCGGAGTCGCCATCGTGGCGACAGCGCTGTCTCACACTCGAAAGGTCCATGCCACGCCGGTTCACGACGACCCTCACGTCTGTAGCCTCGCAAGTCTCAAGGGAACCTATGCCTTCAGCAGGACGGGCGTGAACATTGCCGCGGGCGGCCCGATCGCCGAGATCGGCCTCGACGTCATCAACGGAGCTGGGACGCGCGGCATCGTTCGCTCAAGCAGGAGCACTAACGGCGCGATCCAAGACTGGACAGATTTCCCGCCGAACACCGGAACCTACACGATCAATGCGGATTGTACCGGGTCGTTCTTCGACGCCAACGGAAATCAGAACAACATCATCGTTCTGGACGGAGGCGCAAGATTCTTGTTGTTAAGTGCGGAAGCTCAAACGGTTGTTACGTCAGAGGGTACGAGGATCGGAAACTAACCGGGCGTTGGGTTTGGCGAAAAATCACCATCACGCTCAAATTCCGTCGATCGGATGCAGTTCGTGTCCGGCAGATGCGACGGTGGTAACACCGTTTGCAAAGTCGAGTTCAACTGCGAGCTGCTCGCGATCGCAGCAGTGAGGTTCAAAGATGCAAAACTCGCGCACACTCGACCGATCTAGATCATTAACGAATGTGAGATTTCATTTGAGACCCATTGCACTCGCAATCGCCACCGTGATCGGGGTGTGGGGATGCGGAGCTGGCGGAGGCCAGTCCGGCAACAATCAACCACCGCCGCCCGCGCCAACGGTGACCGCAATTTCACCGACCACCGCTGTGGCCGGCGGTGCGGCTTTCACGCTCACAATCACTGGCACCAATTTCGTCGCAACTTCGGCGGTCAACTTCGGAGGGGCAGCGCCCGCCACCACGTTCGTGAGCTCCACCGAGTTGACCGCTGCCATTGCTGCCTCGAGCGTCGCCTCAGCAGGCACACTGGCCGTGACGGTGACCAATCCCGCGCCCGGCGGTGGCACCTCCAATTCGGTGAACTTCGACATCACCAGCGGCATCACAACACCAGGGGGAGATCAGCCGCAGTCAATCATCGTGGACCCTGCCGGGAACTTCGCCTATGTAATGGATGAGAACGGCGCTGGTGGCTACGTGTCCATTTACACGATTGACCCGACTACCGGGGCCCTGGCGTCCACAGGAGCACCGGTGTCAAGCAACGGCTACGGTATTGAGTACGGCGACGGTGTCAACGCCGGGTCTCTGACCGTAGATCCTTCCGGCAAGTTCGCCTACGTGACAAATTCGGGGAATGTCTATAACTACGATAGTGAAGCGGATGGCACCCTCGCGATGTACACCATCGACGCCACGACCGGAGCCTTAACCTCTACAGGAACGATAATCGGAAATTGTCCGGGATTGTGCTTCCCCCAGTCGGTGGCCGCGGATCCATCGGGCAAGTTCGTTTATGTGGTGATCGGGGGGAACCCTGGATCGGCTGGCAGCGTGCTCACGTACACGATCAACGCCACGACTGGGGCCTTAACACCTGCGGGGATGATCGCCGCGGGAACAGGCCCTGTCTTCGTGGCCGTAGATCCTGCGGGCAAGTTTGCTTATGTGGTGAATTCCAACTCGAACGATGTCTCGACGTACACCATCAACGCCACTACTGGGGCCTTAACATCCACAGGGACGATCGCCACTGGAACAGGCCCTGCCTTCTTGGCCGTGGATCCTGTGGGCAATTTCGCTTATGTGGCGAATTCCGTCTCGCACGACCTCTCGATGTACGCCATCAACGCCACGACTGGGGTCTTAACATCTATAGGGACGATCGCCACGGGAACAGAACCTGTCTCCGTGGCCATAGATCCTGCCGGCAAATTCGCTTATGTGACGAATGCCGTTTCAAATGACGTCTCGATGTACTCCATCAACGCGACCACAGGGGCCTTAACGTCTCAGGGAACGATAGCTGCAGGATCGTTTCCTAACTGGATCGCCATCCATCCGTCCGGAATGTTCGCCTATGTGGCGAATTCCAATTCGAACGATATCTCGATTTACAGCATCGATGCGGCCACCGGTGCCTTGACGCTCTTAGGGACGATTGGGTTATGAAAAACGGCGCAAACAGGGGACAGGAACCGCGAATAAGTAATGAAGACGGTATCTGTGCAAAGCACTGATTCTGGAACTTTCACCACTCGAGAGAGGAGCGTTTCCATGAAGCTTAGCCGCTTCATTCGTTCGGCCGGACTGACCGCAGGGCTGGTGACCGGCCTGCTGTTCGCGGTCCTGGCTGTTCCGCTCAATGCAGACGACGCGCGTCCCTGGTATGACGCCAGAAAGGAAGTCACGCACAGCGGCACTGTATCGAGCGTGCTGCACAAGCCCGCCCCGGGGATGATTTGGGGCTCCCATCTCATTGTGGAGACTCCCTCCGGCAGGTTAGACGCCAGCCTGGGCCGATTCGGCTTGGAAGGGAAAGACGCGCTGTCCGTCACGCCCGGGCAGCAGGTAGAGCTCACTGGCGTGATGATGACAATTCGCGACAAACAAGTCTTCGTGGTACGCAGCGTAAAAGCAAACGGCAAAACCTACATCATGCGCAATGAGCACGGGATCGAAGTCTCGCCACAAGCCCGTGAACGGGCCGCCGATAAAGGGGTGACGCCGTGAACCGCGCCCTCACTAGCGTTCTCGCATTGATTTTGGTTTGCGTGGTTGGCGGGATCCTAACGGGTTGCGGCGGCGGATCGAGTTCGACGCCTCCACCTCCGCCTCCCACGATCGCGATCACGGCGACTAGCGGATCAGGACAAAAAGTAATGGTCGGCGACGCCTTTCCGGGCAAGCTGGTAGCCACCGTGACATCGAACGGAACGGCGGCTAGCGGGATAACGGTTACGTTCACGCCTGTTCCGGGGGCGTCGGGTCAGAGCTGCACTCCCTCCGCCAGCACTGTTACCACCGCCTCCGATGGCACTGCCTCGATCACCTGCACGGCAAACTCGACGCCCGGCACCTACTCTGTAACGGCCGCGGCTACCGGAGCCACAGCAACGGCCAGTTTCGCCGAAGGCAACACAGCGCCCGTTGTGTTCGTGTTGAATGTGAACGGGCTGGAAAACAGCGCCTCCGACGGACCCGTTTACTACGGCATCGTAGGAGCGGTGGCTTTTGACTCAAACGGCAACATCCTCGGTGGCGAGCAGGACTATAACGACGGGCAAGGCCTCACGGCGCCGGGTGAACCTGCGACCCCTTACGAAATCACGCCAACCGGCAGTTCGTTGACGGTGAATTCAACCACCGGCTCCGGGACACTGGTTCTAGCCACAAACAACTCATCTGCGGGCGCCGCTGCGACCCCGGGCGTAGAGACCTTCGCCATTCAGTTTATAAACGCAAGTCACGCGCTGATCACGCAGTTTGATGGATCGGCAACTTCCAGCGGAACCTTCGACCTGCAGACGGCAACGAGTGGTGTCAGCGGCAATTTTGCCTTCACCCTCTCTGGCCTAGATATCGCGGGCTTCCCGTTTGCATATGGCGGCGTGTTCTCGAACACCGGCGGCACCATCCACGGCACCTACGACGAAAATGATTCCGGGAATCTGTTCACGGGGAATACCCTCACAGCGACGGACAACGGCGTCGGATCGGACGTGTTTGGGCGGGGCAGCATCACCGGATTCACGGATCCCAGCAACAGCAACGAAGCCATCTCGCTCGTCTACTACATTGTTGGTCCGGAAGTATTACGCATCATCGATGTTGACGAGGACGATGCGATGACCGGTTCAGCCTTCGGCCAGGGCAGCGCCACCTCCTTTGACAGCACGGTGCTGTCGAAGGACGTTTTCGCCATCCTGGACAACACAGAGGACGAGAAATTTGCCGCAGCGGGGCAACTCGTTGCCGCCAATACCGCAGTTGGAACGTTTAGCGCCACATTCACAGGGGAAGGCGATGATGACGAAGGCGGCGCCGTCATGGCCACGGGTGCACCCGGCGGCGTCGCGGGCAACTACTCCTTCTCGAGCACCGTGCCCGGTTATGGCAGCATGACCGGTATCACCGGCTTGGGATCCATTCAGAAGCTGGGGCTCTATGCCACCGACCCGACCCTCAACTTGATCGATCCCAATAACACCACGGCGACCAACCGGGGTGCCGCGCTTATCCTGGAGTTGGATGACTTCGCGCAGGGCACGGGAGTCGTGGTTCCGCAAGGGACCATAGCGTCTGACGGATCTGACCTCAACACCAGCTACGGCTTCGGGGCGCAGGCCTACGGAAACGGCAGCTATCCCATCGCGAATCCGGGCTGGGAGTTCGATTTCGTCGGGGAGGGTTCGTTCGCGTCCCTGGTTTTCACGACCGGCGGCCCCCCTATTCCGGTAGATATCAGCGATCCATTCGCGTCCTTCGTATCGCAAACGCCGGAGGAATACTCGGCCGTTCCTATCACGGGGACTGCGGCCGCACCCGATGCGGCGGGCCGATACACCTTCTCAACGGCTCCCTTTGCCGTCGGTCCTGTCGGGAGCGACGGTCCGACTGTCGACTTCACCGTGGTGATGTATGAAGCGGGTCCGGGGCTGGTGTTCTCACTCGCCGAAGACCCCTTGACCCAGTGGCTGGGCACCTTCCAGGAAAAGACTGCCAGCGGGATGAACGCGATGCCCGTGAAGAGAGGGCCGCAGAGTAAGAGTCAGGCAAAACCGAAACAATAACCATTCAACCAAACAAGGATTCTCTATTGGGCCAAAAAAGAAATTCCGGGCTCGACGGATGCGGATACGGTTGTCAGCGGTACTCTGGTGAAGGGCAATTAAGTAACGAAGACGAGAGCATCGGCTCAGCGCGCAACTTAGCTGTGAGAACTTCGAAATTCATCCGCCGGCGATGGCGCCGACGATGAGGAGTGGTTCCGCTCCCGACACGACCGCGTCGGGCAGCGGCGCGTCGGGCTGCTCGTGGGAAAGGTCCTCGCCGCAGGCGAAGAAGCGCAGGAAGGGGCGACGCGTTTGCGTGACGTGGTCGCGGATCGTCCCGCTCAGCACCGGGTAGCGGGTCTCGAGCGCGTCAACGACGGAGCGCTGCGTGACGGGCGCCTGAAGGTCGAGTTCCACTTCGCCGCTGATGCGCGCCAGCCCGCGCAGGTGCGGCGGGAGAACGACGCGAATCATGGCAGCGTCTGGACCTCAACCGACAGCACGGTCGGAAGATCATGCACAATCGGCGACCACGTGTCTCCGGCATCGGCGGATGCATACACTTGCCCACCAGAAGTGCCGAAATAAACGCCGCATTTATCGAGTGAGTCCACGGCCATGGCATCGCGGAGTACGTTGACGTAGCAGTTGGCTTGCGGCAGACCTTTGGTGAGCGCTTCCCACTCGTTTCCGCCATTGCGACTGCGGTACACACGCAACTTGCCATCCGGCACGAAGTGTTCGCCGTCGCTCTTGATGGGCACCACGTAAATCGTTTCCGGCTCGTGCGCGTGAACATCGATCACGAAGCCAAAGTCGCTGGGAAGGTTTCCGCTGACTTCCTGCCAGGAATCTCCGGCGTTTTCACTGCGCATGACGTCCCAATGTTTCTGCATGAACAAGACGCCGGGACGAGCGGGGTGCATGGCGATATGGTGCACGCAGTGGCCGATCTCGGCATTCGGGTCGGGAATGTGCGGGGAGTGCAGGCCACGGTTGATCGGCCGCCACGTCGCGCCGCCATCGTCCGTACGGAACGCGCCCGCCGCCGAGATGGCGATGAACATTCGCTTCGAGTTCTTCGCATCCAAAATGATCGTATGCAAACACAAGCCGCCGGCGCCGGGCTGCCACAGAGGCCCCGTCCCGTGGCCGCGGAGTCCCGCAACCTCCTGCCAGGTATGAGCGCCATCCGTGGTGCGAAACAATGCGGCGTCTTCTACGCCGGCATAGACTTCGTCCGGATCGCTGAGCGACGGTTCGAGATGCCAGACGCGCTTGAACTCCCAAGGATGCTGTGTGCCGTCGTACCACTGGTGAGTAGTGAGTGGCTTTCCGGTGGCATGGGAAGTGTCATAGACGAATTTATTGCTCTGTCCTGCAGGCGGGGCACCCGGCGTCGGCATCACTTCCCCTCCGGGAGCTTCCCAAGTCTTGCCGCCGTCGTTTGAGCGCTGGATCACTTGTCCGAACCAGCCGCTTGACTGCGACGCGTACAAGCGATTCGGATCAACAGGCGAGCCCTTGAGGTGGTAGATTTCCCATCCGGCAAAATGCGGGCCGCTGACGTCCCAGTGTTCGCGCTTGCCGTCCGACGTCAGGATGAACGCGCCTTTCCGGGTGCCGACTAGAACCCTTACCTTGCTCATTTCTACCCTCCTGCTTGATGTTGAGGATAGCTTCTGTTTAGCCGGCAATCAATCCGCTAGGCCAGCCTCGGCCATGATACCGATCATTCTTTCCCTCACGGCCGCCATCATCGCGAGGTATCCTTTCGCCGTCGCCGCTCGCTTTCACGAATCAATTCTTTGATATCCGCCGCTGGACGTATCTCGATTGTTCCGCACTGCAACTTCACTCCTGGAGATTGGGAAATGAGCTGAATCGCGTGATTCAGATCGCGCGCCTCGAGCACCTGAATTCCACCCAATTGCTCCTTGGTTTCCGCGTACGGACCGTCTGTGACGGCAACCTTTCCGTCCTTCCAAACCACGGTCACCGCCGTGTTGGGGGGCTGAAGAGGTTCCTCGGCGAGCAAATGTCCGTTCTTTCGCAGTTCGTCGTTGTAGCTGAAACACTCGTCGAACACGGTGTTGCGCTCGCTCTCGGACATGTTTTCGAACTTGCCCGGCTCGAGATAGCCCAAACAGATGTATTTCATTGTTGTTCTCCTCGTTCCCTTCACGTCGGTGGGAGCCGGCAGCGCGCCGGTAGCAGGCTTTTCTGTCACTGTTTCAAGTAACGAAGCGCAACACATCCTGATGGAAAAATCTTGGACTCGACAAGTTTTAATTGTAATTTCTGCGCCAGGCTAACACCTTCCAGCAGCCTTCTGCCTTCTCCTGCAATGATTGGCGTCACGACAAAACGATATTCATCAACAAGACCAAGCTCTATCAGTTGCGAAGGAATGTCCACACCACCGGCCAAAATATTTTTGCCTGGTTCTTTTTTCAATTTAAGGATTTCGTCGCGAAGGTTGCTGCGAACAATTCGCGTATTTTTATCTTCAGCGCTCTCTAATGATCGCGAAAAAACAATTTTGTTTTTGGAGACAAACGTTTTCGCAAATTCGATATCTGCTTTTGTCTCAGACGGATTTTTGGCGACATCCGGCCAATAAGGAACCATCAATTGATAGGTTTTGCGCCCAAAGACAAGTAGGTCCGCATCTCGCAGGAGCAGCGCATGGTGTTCGAGTGCTTCTTCATCAACCATTTGTTTGGTGTGATCGCAGCAGCCATCCAGGGTAATGTTGATTGCGTAGATTAGCTTTCTCATTTAATTACGCCGCCCCCTTCGAGTCCATGTCTGATTTTGCCCGTCAGGCCGGCTTCGACGGCGGTGTTGGGGCGGGCATAAAAAAAATCGGGCGAACTTCGACCGGCGCACGGCAGGCGATAACAGCCTTGCGTCCCCACGCCAGCGCCTCGTCCATGTCAGCGGCTTCCAGGACCCAAAAACCGGCGATGTGCTCCTTGGTCTCCAGATACGGCCCATCGGTGATGAGAACCTTGCCGTCGGGCTGCGCCCGCAGCGACTTCGCGGCTGCTGACCGGGGTTAGGCCGGCGACGAACTTCCTGGCACCGGCAGCAATCATCTCGCGGTTGAGCGCGTGGATCTCCTCGAGCATCGCTTCAGTTTCGGAGGACGGGTCGAAATCGTCGGGGTGGTGAATCGCAACTAAATACTGCGCCATGGTTTCTCCTTTTCCTGTAACAGTCCTCGGGCCGGGCGGTTGCTTCTCGATTCTCCGGTGGCGGCTACATAGACATCGTCCCAGTCGTCGCGAAATCGAAAAAGTGCTCGAGGTTTTTTTACTGCGGTTTCGTCTCAGCCCATTCGTCGCCGAACCTCTCTTGGATATACTTTTGGGTCTCGGGCTCGAAGTCGGTCATATCGATACAACCGGCGGACTTCAACCATTTCGTTATCCTGTCCGGGGATGCGCGAGGCCCATTCGAGCGCCTCTTCCAGCGTCTTCACCTGAATAATCCAGAAGCCGCCGACCACTTCCTTCGCTTCGGTAAACGGGCCGTCGGTAACTTTCGACTTTCCGTCTTTGAAGGTGACGCGTGCGCTCATCGTCGCGGGCGGGGTTAGACCGTCGAGCGCGAGCAGCACGCCGGCTTTCCCTAGTGCGTCGTTGTACGCGCCCATTTTCTCCATGTCTTTCATATTGGGTACAAAGCCGGCTTTTGCGGTTTGGTAGATTTTCGGATACATGATCATCATGAATCGCATTTTCTTCTCCTTGAGTGTTGAGCGGACACCGTATCAGCGCCGCTGCTTTTTCCTTGCCTTCAGGATGTAGACGAACGGCCGAGCCGGAATTCGACAACTCTACCAAGAAATTTTGGTTCTTCCGCGCTCTAGAACGATGCTTTGTGCCAGGTCATTTCAATATAAGGTAGTGATCAGAGGTCAAGTGGGTCAGGAGGCTGGCTGCGGGGATAGGAAAGTTCACATACCGAACCCCCCGAAAGATACGCCGAGCAGCGTGAATATCAGCCAAACGACAAGTGCGCAACACATTCCGCCGCGAAAGGCCCATCGCAGTTTCCCGGTCCCCTTTGCCTCGTGGGCCATTTTCCGGAATGCGAAAATACTGCTTAACCCGAGCATCGCCAGAGAGATACTGAAGACCATAAGGAGGAACGCCCCGACCATTGCAAGCTGTGGGTGCAGCCCATTCATCAAATTTGCAAACGGTGGCAGAATCCCACTAAACACTTCGATGAAGAAAGCCAGGTGGCGCGACCGCGACAACATAGCGGCGACTGGGAGCATGGCGATGAAAACCGTTGCCGCGCCCAGACCAAGCGCAAATGCCAGCAAATTCTTCCCCCTACGGAACAAAAGATAGAGCAGCGCAAGACTGAGCGACCCCCAGCGGCCATAAGTGATTAGGGCTACCAGCACATTCCGATCAGCCGCAGCCTCAGTTACAAACCCTACGCCCAAGGCGATCGTGCAAATCAAGGCAGAGCACCTGGCCACCCATAGCCACCGGGAACTAACCACACTGATCGGCTCGCTCACGGTGGGGAGTAGACTGTCTGTTCGCATCGGCTTCTGACCAGTCTTTTTTATTTCAACTGCCGAATCCGCTCTTGCAGGAATTGCCGCTCTGGTTCCTGTTGAGTCAGCGCCAGCGCTTTCTCATAAGAGGACCGAGCCTCAGCCTTCCTGCCGAGCCTGCGGTACATATCGGCACGGGCGGAATGCGCCAGATAATAATTTGCCAATTCGCCATGCTCCAACACCGCGTCAATATGCTTCAGTCCGGCCTCTGGACCATCGCGCATTGCAATGGCCACGGCACGATTTAGCTCTACAACTGGCGAAGGTTGAATTTCTGCCAATCGGTCGTAGAGCGCCACAATCTGCCGCCAGTCTGTCGCCGCGACCGACTCCGCCTCCGCATGAACGGCCGCAATCGCAGCCTGCAGCGTGTAGGCGCCGAATCGGCGGGACTTCAGCGCTTTTTCCAGCAATGCCACTCCCTGCGCGATCTGCTCTTTGATTCCACAGCGAGCGATCTTGGTTCTCCAGCAAAATCAGCTCTCCGGTCGGCGATTTTCTCGCGGCGTGACGCGATGCCTGCAGCAACATCAGGGAAAGCAGCCCAATGACTTCCGGCTCTGGCTGGAGTTCAGTCAGCAACCGGCCCAGTCGAATCGCCTCGCCGGTTAGCTCGGCCCGCGTTACTTCCGCTCCCGCCGCAGCAGAGTAGCCTTCATTAAAGACCAGATAGACGACCTGCAGCACCGCGCCCAGTCGCTCCGGCAATTCCTGCGGCGTCGGCACTTCGTACGGAATCCGCGTCTCTCGGATCTTTGCCTTGGCGCGCACAATGCGCTGCGCCAGCGTACGCGGAGTAGTAAGGAAGGCCTTTGCTATCTCCTCGGTGGTGAGCCCGCACACTTCGCGCAAGGTTAGCGCCACGTGCGCTTCCGGCGCGAGAGATGGATGACAGCAGGTAAAAATCAGGCGCAGCCGGTCATCCTCAAGGGAGTCGTCCGCAAGACCGTCCCCATCATGGGAGCTCCCTGACGAACTCGATTGCGCTTCAAGATAGCGCACCAGCTCGTCTTGCGAGGCATCAAATCTTGCCCGTCGCCGCAGAGTATCAATGGCTTTGAATCGCGCTGTCGAAATCAACCATGGCCGCGGGTTGCCGGGTACTCCATTTGTCGGCCACCCGCTCAGCGCAGCCGCAAAGGCTTCGTGCATGGCCTCCTCGGCAAGATCAAAATCTCCGAGCAAGCGGATCAGCGTCGCCAGGATTCGCCGCGAATCCACGCGATAAAGGGAGTCCAGCAATTCGCGTATCTGCTCGGTGGAACACTCAGACATGACGACGAAGTTAGCAAAATCAGCTAAGCCGAATCAATTTGGCAAACGGCGGGCCGCAATTCGCGTAGGGCTGGCTGCCAGCCGGCGTTTTTGTGCCAAGAAACCGCGCAGCACGCCCGAAGCGCAAAAACCACAATTAACCGTCCGGCCCTTCCTGCTAACATTTACAGTCTCAGGTGCGCCGCCAGGATCGAAGGGCGCGGCTAGTAGCGGGAGGGCCTGATGGCGACTAGGCCGACGTCGTTCGAGCTCCGATTTGCTGGAGGATTCCCAACTGGTCCGAGCTGCCCCAGCGCTCCACCATTTTGCCGTCCTTAAATCGCGCGATTTGAACACCGCGCGCGTGAATCTTCCGTCCCGTCGGAGCTACGCCCAAAAATTCGCCCTTTTGCGTGCCGGTCATCGTGTACGCAATGGCGATCTTGTCCTCGTCGATTACCGCCTGGTCGGCGGAGATTGCCAAATCCGGGAACGACGTTCGCAGCGAGGCGAACATGCGGATGTAGCCTTCTGGACCCGCACCTTGATCGGGCGCCGGGTCGTGATCCACCACATCCGGGGCGATCACATCGCGCAGCCGTTCCAATTCCCCGCTGTTTACGGCGCTGCCAAACTTTTGCTGTACCGCTAGATTGTCTTCTTTGGTCATGACGTCCTTCCTTGTCGCGTGAGATTGCTGGGTTGGATGCCGCGGGCCACCATTTCGTCTCCGCGCAGCTCCCTCCCCGCGCCGCATGATACCACCGTCGAAACGGCAGGGCACCGGGGCCTTAGCGGACACGTGGTTTTGAGACGAATCCGCTTGCCCGGTCGCGCGTTAATCAGGAGTTGACATAAGGGCAGCAGAAGGCGCACAACACCAGCGCTTCGGGCACTATTCTCTGCATTCGTGGGGGTTCCCGCTATCACTCCGCGAACGAGACGTTTTCCAAGCCGTATGACGTGCTCGCGATTCGCACGCAAGCCGGAATGTTCCCACATACACCATTAGCCGGATAACCGGGATGTTATTTTTCGGAGGCACCATCGGCTGCCTTGCGCATCTAGGAGTCAGAAGCGTGTCCGGCACTGATTGGGAGGTCGTTAGCCCCTCTGACGTCCGGTCTCGGTCGCCCTCTCAGCATCTTGGCAAGCGGCGGGATGTTGGCTCCGCATCTCAACGGCGGCGAGATTCTTTCAGCAGCAGGGTGCTTCTTTCCATAGAGATTGATGCGTAGGCCGCTTGGACTCCGAAATGCTGAATGCGGAACTGTAGATTGGCGCGCGCAGGTGGAGGAACGTCCGGGAACGATGCTCGCAGTTGCATTCGCGGTCGGCATCGTCCTCTCGGCGCTGTACAGCGCGCTGCGAGGACCAGCGAAGGTTCATCGGCAGCGGCCGTCGGGCGATGCTGTCGAATACGATAGCCCGATCTCTAAGACTGCGGCCCGGGCGCCAAGCAAGCTGGCCACTGCAACCCGAAAAAATCTGGATGCTCTGGGCGGAGCGTTGCTCGGCATCGCGGCAACACACACGGCGGGTATCCTCGAAGGAATTCTACCCGGATTCGAAAAAGAATTTGAACGGGCGAAGAACTCGCAAGGCCAGACCTAAAAGCCACAGAGATGCGATTGGCTCACGCTGGGACCTTTCTCCTATCTTGCCGCATTCGCCGTTGCGCCAGTCCCGCGGCTAAAGCCGCCTCGATTGGCGCGCCTTTTCCGCTGGGCTAAAGTCCGGCTCCCCCCTGCTAAAGCAGCATGCTCCCACCGAACGGCAACAGCAAATTCACGCGGATTTTCGTCGCTGGTATTTCGGTGCGAGCCCTCCGTCCGCCATACTTCTGGCGGACGGGAGAAGCATCGCTTCAGCGCTCCGGGAAAAGCGACGCCCACAATAATGCGATTTAGCACTGGCGGATTCGCAATTAATGCGCTACCGAAATTCTGGCGCTGTGAGAACAACGGTGGTATGAAACGAGTTGGCGCTAGGAGGATATGGCGATGATCGATGAAGCGGCGCGGCTGAAGGCGTTGCACAAGTACCGCATCCTGGACACGAAACCGGAGCAGGCGTTCGATGACCTTACGCTGATCGCCTCGCAGATCTGTGGCACACCCATCGCGCTTATCAGTCTGGTGGACGAAGACCGCCAGTGGTTCAAGTCGCAAGCGTCGGTGTGAAAGTGCAGGAGACCCCGCGAAGCGTCTCCTTCTGCGCGCACGCCATACAGCAGACCGGCATTTTCCTGGTGCCGGACGCGTTGCAGGATGCGCGCTTCCGCGATAATCCGCTGGTGCAGGGCGATCCGCATTTCCGGTTCTACGCCGGTAAGCCGCTCATGACCCCCGAGGGCCATGCGCTCGGAACGCTGTGCGTCGCCGATTACCAGCCGCGCACGCTCACGCAGGCTCAGAAAGACGCTCTCGAGGCGTTGCAACGCCAGGTAGAAGCGCAGCTCGAACTGCGGCGCAATCTCGACGAATTGAGGGTGGCGCTGGAGGGCATCGATACGCTCAGTTCGCTGATCCCTTTTTGTTCCACCTGTCAGCTCAACATCGTGATTCCCGCAGACGCGGCGGCGATCGCCAAGGTAAGCGCCGGAGTGAAAGAGCTACTCACCAGCAAGCAATGGCCCGAGGAGGAGGTGACGGAGGTGCAGCTCGCGGTGCAGGAGGCGCTGGCCAACGCGATCCACCACGGGTGCAAGGACGACCCGAGCAAACACGTGCAATGCTGTGTCGCGATTGATGCCAAGGGAGAAGTGGTGATTGTGGTGCGCGATCCCGGACCGGGATTCGACGCGACGGCCGTGCCCGATCCGCGCGAAGGCGATAACGTGTTGAAGCAAAGCGGGCGTGGCGTTTTCCTCATCAACCAGCTGATGGATAGCGTCGAGTTCACTGAGGAAGGACGCCAGGTGAAGATGAGCAAGCGCGCGGACGCGAAGGCGGGGTAGGGTTCGGGTGAGCTGATGACGGGCGGATTCGCGTGAACGACGCAGAGGAGGCGGCACATGAGAAAGGCTGGAATCATGGCGGTAGCGGTGATGATCGTTGGAAGCGGTTTGGCGCTGCGCGCAGCTCGGCAGCAGATGGCGGGGGTCAAGCGCACCGATCTGCAGCAGCCACGATCTTAGCGTGCCCGGGCACGAGGTCGTTCAGGCGCGCGTGGAGATTGAACCCGGAGTGACGGCCGCGAGGCACTCGCATCCGGGCGAGGAGATCATTTATGTCCTCGAAGGCTCTCTGGAGTATCAGATCGATGGCCAGGCGCCGGTGACGCTCAAGGCTGGGGACGTTTATTTCATCCCGGCTGGCGCGATTCACTCGGCGAAGAACGTAGGCAGCGGCAACGGCGCGGAGCTGGCGACTTATGTGGTCGAGAAGGGGAAGCCGCTCGTGGTGCTAGCGAAGTGAGCGCGGCTGTGCCGCAACGAATGCGGGGAAGCGAGTGGGGCTAGCCTTCGAGCGCGCCGGCTGCGCCTGGTGGTAGCTCGATCGAGTATTTTGTGCGGGCTTTTTGCGCGTGTAGGTCGAGGGCCAGCTGGATTAGCTTATCGATCAGTTTTGTGTAGGGCAGCCCGGAGGCTTCCCACATTTTCGGGTACATGCTGATGGGCGTGAAGCCGGGAATCGTGTTCAGTTCGTTTACGAAGATGCGGCCGGATTTTTTTTCGAGAAAAAAATCTGCGCGCGCCATGCCAGTGCAATCAATGGATTGATAGGCGCGCACGGCGTAGTCGCGGATTTTTTTTATCTGCGCTTTGGTTAGCTTGGCGGGGATTTCGATGCGTGAGCCGCCTTCCAGGTATTTTGCGGTGTAATCGTAGAATTCGCGGTGCGGGACGATTTCGCCAGGGATCGAGGCTTCGGGATTTTCGTTGCCGAGGACGGATACTTCGATTTCTCGCGCGCTCACCGCTTTTTCGACCAGAGATTTTCAGCGCGAATTCTGCGGCTGTGTCGATGGCCCCCGGCAATTCGGCGGCTTTTGCCACGCGCGTCATTCCTACCGACGAGCCCAGCGTCGCCGGCTTGACGAACATTGGATAGCGCAGCTTCTTCTGAATCGACGCGAGCGTTCCTTTGCGATCTTGCTCCCACGCGGTGCGCGCGAACGCCACGTACGGGACGATCGGAATTTTTGCGTGCTCGAAAAGGCGCTTTTGGACATCCTTGTCCATGCCCACTGCGGAGGCCAGCACGCCCGCGCCGACATACGGCAATCCGGCCAATTCGAGCAGGCCTTGCACCGTTCCATCTTCACCGAATGTTCCGTGAAGGACTGGGAACACCACATCGACGCGCAAATTCGGACGCGAGTCTGTCGGGCCCATGTGCACTAGCGCACCGGAGGTGGGATCGGCTGGAAGCATCACGCGTTGGCCCAGCTTAAGCACATCGGGCAGCATCTTCTGGGCGCCTGTTCCTACCAGCCATTGGCCTTCTTTTGTAATTCCTATGGGGACGGCTTCGTATTTTTCAGGATCGAGCGCACGGATTACCGAGGCAGCTGAGACCAGGGAGACTTCGTGTTCGCCGGAGCGGCCGCCGAATAGGATGCCGATGCGCAATTTCTTTTGGCCGGTCATTTGGGGTTGTTCCTAGAGGATTTTTTTACCTAGTCCTGAGAGCAGAAGTTCGACGCCCAGTAGTGCGGTTTTGTTGTGCTCGTCGATCACGGGATTAATTTCTACGAGCTCGAAGCTGACTGCAGATTTGCTGTCGGCGATCATCTCCATGGCTAGGTGAGCTTCGCGATAGGTTACGCCGCCGCGCACCGGAGTTCCGACTCCCGGGGCATCGATTGGATCGAGGAAATCCATATCGAGGCTCACGGCTACGCCGTCGGTATCATCGGCCGCGAAACGCAGGGCTTCGGCCATCACTTCGCGCATGCCGCGCTCGTCGAGATCGCGCATAGTGAAAACGTGTACGCCGGTTTCTTTGATTAAGCGGCGCTCTTTGGCATCTAGATCGCGGATGCCTACTAGCACTGCGTTGCGCGGTTCGACCATGGGCTTCGCGCCTGCTAGTTCTGTCAGTTCTTTTGGACCGTGGCCCATGATCGCTGCTAGCGGCATGCCGTGGACATTGCCTGATGGCGAGCTCTCGGGCGTGTTCATGTCGCCGTGAGCGTCGAGCCAGATCATGCCTACGCCTTTGGATTTCTTTTTGAAGTGCATGGCTACGCCGGCGATGGTGCCTGCTGCGATCGAGTGATCCCCGCCGAGAACCAGAGGTACTTCGTCGTCGTCTAGCGTCTTCTTTACTATTTCGGCCAGGCCTTTGCATGTTTCTGCTATTTCATCGAGGTACTTTGCGTTGCGCTCGCCGAAATGTTGCTCTTCTGGTTGTTTGACCGAGATGTTGCCTATGTCTTCCACTTGGCGGCCCAGTTGTTTCAGCCGTGTTTGCAGGCCCGCGACACGCAAAGCGGACGGACCCATATCGACGCCTCGGCGGCTGGCGCCGAGGTCCATTGGTACGCCAATTATGCGAATTTTTTCAGCCATGCGTGGGTTCCGATCGCATTGCCGCGGACACTAAGGATAGACGCGATAGAGCATGCGCGGGAAGGGAATTACCTCGCGGATGTGCTCTGTGCCGCAAATCCAGGCTACCGTGCGTTCGAGGCCTAGCCCAAAGCCGGCGTGCGGGACGCTGCCGTAGCGGCGCAGGTCGAGATACCACTGGAACGATTCGGCAGGGAGATTATTTTGTTTCAGGCGCTCAACCAGCGTTTCGTAACTTGAGAGGCGCT
Source organism: uncultured Acidobacteriota bacterium (assembly GCA_963831955.1). Classification (GTDB taxonomy): domain Bacteria; phylum Acidobacteriota; class Terriglobia; order Acidiferrales; family UBA7541; genus Palsa-147. The sequence continues at coordinate 2,203,094 of CAWHSG010000001.1, forward strand.
CGCCGCCGCCAATGATTTCGCCGTAGCCTTCCGGGGCGATCATGTCGAAATTTAGGGCTAGGTCTGGGCGCGCGGGATCGGACGCCATGTAGAACGCTTTCATGGCTGACGGATAGCGATGAATCATCACCGGCTTTTCGAAGGATTTGGAGATAATGGTTTCTTCGTCGCCGCCGAAATCGTCGCCGAACTTTGCTGGGTTGCCGGCTTTTTGCAAAGTTTGAATCGCTTCTTCGTAGGTAATTCGCGGAAATGGCGGCACAACTTTCTCAAGAGCCTTCACGTCGCGCTTCAACGCTTCGAGATCGGCGGCGACGATTCTTCACCACGCCTTGCACGATGGCCGCGACTAATCCTTCGCCCAGCGCCATCATGTCGTCCAGATGCGCGTAGGCGGCTTCGGGCTCGAGCATCCAAAATTCGGTTAGATGGCGGCGTGTTTTTGATTTTTCAGCGCGGAACGTGGGGCCGAAGCAATACACTTTCCCCAGCGCCGCCGCCGTGGCTTCCACGTAGAGTTGGCCGGATTGCGTCAGGTAGGCTTTTTGATCGTCGATGTAGTCCACTTCAAAAAGTGTGGTCGTGCCTTCGCAGGCTGCCGGCGTAAAAATCGGCGCGTCGGTCAGCGTGTAGCCTTCGGCGTCCATGTAGTTTCTTGCGGAGCGGATGGCTTCTGCGCGGATTCTTAGGATGGCGGCTTGGCGCGGGGTGCGAATCCAGAGGTGGCGCTTATCTAGCAGGAAATCTACGCCGTGTTCTTTTAGCTGGATCGGGATACGGATCGCTTTCCGGAACGCGCTGCACGACGTTAATCCCGGTGATGTGCAGTTCGAATCCGCCAGGGGCTCGTGGCTCGGGTTGAATCGTTCCCGTGACTTCTACGCTGGATTCTTGCGTTAGGCCTTTTAGTGCTTCGAAGGCCGCTGGTTGTTCTTTCAGCGAGACTACGCCTTGGATTACGCCAGTGCCGTCGCGGAAAATTGGGAAGAGTAGCTTGCCTGCTTCGCGCTGGTTGTAGAGCCAGCCTTGTAGTTTCACGGTGCGTCCTGCGAATTGGCCGCTTTGTCTATCGTCGTGATGGGTACGGCGGATTGGGCTTCTTGGGTCATTTCGTCCTGTGGCCTCGTTGTTATTTCGGTCTCCGATATTTTACGGGGTTCGGGCTTGGGTTGCCATGTTTGGCGGATTCAACGATCGGGATTTCGGGAGTCAGAGCCTCAGCAACAGTCCCTCCGCGACTAAAGTCTTAGTTTTTTGCTGCACTTTCAGCATGACTGAAGTCATGCCCTGACAAAGCGTAACGATCGTGCGCGCAAGTACGAAATAGTTTGCGGAGAATTACGATTCCGTTGGGCTTGGTCGCTTGGATTCTAATTCGTTTTCTATGCGGTCGAAAATTGCGCGGGCTTTCCCCAGGACGTCGGATTGCGTGGCTTGTTCTTTCAATTCCAGCACTATCGGCAGGTTGTGCGGCGCGTCTACGAAAAGCTGCAGCGTGGCGTCCCAATCGATTTTGCCTTCGTAGGGTAGTAGATGTTCGTCGTCTTCGCCGTGGTTGTCGTGGATGTGCGTGGTTACTACTCGCTCGCGCATGATTTCGAAAGACGCAGGGATGCCGCCTTCGATGTTGGCGTGGCCAGTGTCGAAGCAGAAACGCAGATCGTTCAGGTGCGTTTCTTTTACAAAATTGACGAGAGCGTTTGCGGAGCGCCTAATTCGTTGGGCGTGTTTTCGAGGGCGATGGTCACGCCTCTTTGCTTGGCGAAGATGGCCAGATGCTCGAGGGAATTGAAGGCCGCGTCGATGAATCTCGGATCCGCGGTTTGGCGGCTGCTGCCCAGATGTTGGACTAGATATTTGAAGGGGATGCGCTCGGCTACGTCTATGGCGCGCTTTACTTCGTCTACTGCGTCTAGACGGCGGACTCGTTCGCCATCGGAAATCGAAATTGGCGTGCCGCTTTCGTGGCGGCCAGCGGTGTCGCGCTGGGTGGGGGAATGAAGGGAGTGCAGTTCGAGACCGCGTTCTTGCAGCCAGTTGAATAGATCGCGGATTGCTTCGGTGGAGGAATAATCGAAATGGGCGCCGCTGCAGAAGAGTTCGATTTTTGTGATTCCGGCATCTCGAATGGCGCTTAGAGTGACCGTCGAGAGCGGCTGGTTTACGTAGCGATATGTTGAGAAAACTCGTTCCATGTTTGTGTCAGTGCCGTGGGGCCGAATCGCACACGAAAGTTGGGTGTCCCGGATTCGAGCAATCCATAATCAATGGAAATTCAGAAGAAGTCATCTGCTAAATGGTACAGGTGGCCTGGCAGTGTCCTCGTGGGATCACATTGGTTGCGGCGGAGCCGCAGAACGACGGTAGCAGCCCTCTGCTTTAGCGGCTGGCTTACTCGCGCTCACGCACATTTTGCTAGCCGTGCAATGCTGCGCGGGTTTTCGCCAACAACTCCAATTTTGAGAATGCCTGCTTTTGCGAGAGCACTCCGAGCCCGCAAGACGTACTCAAATGGGCGCGTTGGCCTTCGATCTTGGGTAGGATGCGCTCAACTATCTTGGCTAGCTCCGTGGGATTTTCTAGATCGGCTTTTGTGCCATTCACGAGGCCGAGGACCAGCGGCTTTGGCGAGCCGGAGTTGACTATATGATCTGCCAGGCCTGGACTTGATGCGAAATCCAGGCCGATGGCATCTACCGGCATTTCGATTAGCTCGTCGAAGAACGGGGTGCAATCTCTATAGAAGACGCTCAGCACCAACTCGACGTGCTTTCCCGCTTTGCGGGCGGCGTCGCGATGATCGGCTAGCACATCGATTAAATCTTGCAGCAGGCTCCAATCGCGCGGGGAATCTAGAATTGCCGGCTCGTCGATTTGAATTAGTTCCGCTCCTGCGGCCGCCAGAGCTTCGATTTCTTCTCCGATAGCTTTAGCGTATGCATTGGCGCGAGCGTCGATGATTTGATGTGCTGACTCCATCGTTTCTTCGACGGCTGTGAATCTGGCCAGCGTGTAAGGGCCGGTGAGTACGGCTTTAACGTAGAGACGGCCCGCTTTTCCGGTGGGAGTGGCTAGCGTGCCGAGGGCATTGCGCATGAAGAGATATTCTTCAACCACTAGTGGAATGTGGCGCTCGGGCAGCTTTACCAGCACGGGTTGCCAGACTTTGGTGCCGGAGCGGAGATAATCCACCATGTCGCCGGCTTGCACGCCATCGAGTTTTCCGGCCAGATGCGAAACGGGATCGAGCCAGCGAATGTGGCCGTCGGTGAATACATCGAGTCCGGCGCGAATTTGATCGGACTACCGCCAGGCGCGTCACGTCATCTTGTGCGTCCACCACGTCAGCGATGGAGCGCTCGCCTTTTTCGGCGGCGGCAATCGTTTCTTCCAGGAATTTTAGGGGAGGGGAATCACCGGAGCGCGCGTAGCTGCCTGCGCTCGCGAGCAAAGCTGCGAAGAAAAAGTTGTGCCGTTCGGCATTCCGATTTAAGCGGCTGCGGACAGAAACTCGACGCGGAATGCGGGAGGAACCAACCCGACTTCAGCGCCGCGCCCAAGCAATTCATTTACCGCGCGACGGCCTTCGTCGCCGTAATCGAGCGTCCAGCGATTCACGTACATGCCTACGAAACGGTCGGCCATAACCGGATCCATGTCGCGGGCAAATTGTAATGCGTAATCGAGAGCGGCTTCGCGATGTTCGAGGGCGTAGGCAACGCTTTCGCGGATTACGCGCTCTACTTGGCGGCCGAGCGTGGCGTTCAAGCTGCGGCGGATGGCATTCGCGCCTAGCGGCAGAGGCAAGCCGGTTTCTTCCTGCCACCATTGTCCGAGATCGACCACGCGGCTCAGGCCGAGCTGCGAATAAATTAGCTGGCCTTCGTGAATCAGCAGGCCGGCATCCACTTCGCGGGCGGCCACTGCATCCAAAATCTTGTCGAAGGGGATGGTCACCGTCTCGACGCCCGGCTCAAAGAGCTTTAGCGCCAGGTAACTCGTGGTGCGCTCGCCAGGAACCGCAATTCGGCGGCCCTTGAGATCGTCTTTCTTGAACGGATGGGCTGAAACTACGATGGGACCGTAGCCTTCGCCGAAACTTGCCCCGCAATCGAGCAGCACGTACTTGTCCGCGATGAAAGAATAGCCATAGAAGCTCACGGCAGTGATGTCGTAAACCTCTTTTTCGGCTGCGCGGTTCAGCGATTCGATATCGGAGAGCACGTGATTGAACTTTACGCCGGGGAGGCGCACTTTTCCCGTCGCCAGGGCATAAAACATGAAGGCATCATCGCTGTCCGGGGAGTGCGCGAGCTGTAGTTCTGCCGTCTGAATCGCCGCTGGCTGAGTAGACATGGCTGATTCGCTCCTGCAGATTGCGAAAAACAGTTTGCCCGGTTGAGTCGGAGTAACTTCCGGGTAGTTCTCGACACGGTTGCTGGTACTGCTTTAATTGGAACCGGCGGAAGATCAGCCGGGAGAGAACGTCGAGACCCGAGAGAAGAATAGCATAGGTTCGGAGCCGCGGTCTAACGCGCTGTGGAAAACTGACGCGGGAGGTTCGTAAGTTGCTGAAGCGGAATTCTTTCGGGCAACATTAAAATCGAAATAATCTTTGTGAAGTCGGGGGTCGATTTGGGTTTTGGAGTTCGGACGGGCGTTGGCTTGTTTCTATGGCCCGATCCGCGCATGTCCAACAAAGATCGCTCGGCACCAGCGGAGCCACGCACAGGAGACTTCCCCGAGGTAGCGGCCCCCTGCTTTAGCAGGGGGAAGGAGCGCTTTAGCGCAACGGAAAAAAGCCGCCCCACATTAATGCGCTTTAGCGCTGGGCATTGGCGTTTTTCTCGCCGATGAGAGACGAACACCCGAGGCCGAATCGGTCGGGAGTCAAACACCCGCCCCTATTTTGTCGTCGCGCCCTTCTTTACCCAATCGGCGATATCGGTCACTGTGTCTGCGGAGACGTGGCCGGCGCGGTCGTATTCGACCGGCTTCGATTTTCCCTCGCCGGTCACAAATAAATGATTCAAGTCCGGATACAGCTTGAAAGTTACATTGTCGTGTCCGGCTAGGCCCTTTTTCCAGAGGTCAAAATCCTCGCTGGTCACTTGATAGTCGCGGGCGCCTTGCAAAACGAGGATGCGAATCTTGAGTTTCGCCGCGACGGCGACGGGATCGTAGCCGCGCAAGTCAAGGAAGTAACTCGCAGGGATTTCGGCGCCCAAGAAACTGACCTTATCCGTTTTTTTCAGGTCCGGACTATCAACTTCCTTGATCATCTGCTCAATTGCGTCAATTTGTTTCTTCGCCTGGTCGGGGGGAACTCCTGGAAAAGTTGCGAGATAGTGAATTTGATCGTCGATTACTTTCCCAAGCGGCCGCGCCGAGCCCGCCAGAACGATGATCCCGGCGATCTGCGCGTCACCCTCCGCGATCCGCGGGGCGATGTATCCGCCTTCGCTATGGCCCAGCAGGAAAATGCGCTTGGGATCGATCTTCGGCTGTTTCGCCGCGAGCTCGACCGCAGCGCGCGCGTCGTTCACGATTTCATCGTCCACCGTGAAAAATGCGCCTTCGTCCACCGACTTCATTCCGTAGCGCGCGGTGCGCTTGGTATAGCGCAGCACGGCCACGCCGCGGCTCGCCAAACCCCAGGCGAGATCTTTGAACGGCTTATTCGGTCCGATGCTTTCGTCCTCATCGTGCGGCCCCGAGCCTTGCACCAGGACGACCAGCGGAAACGGGCCATCGCCTAACGGCGTCGTCACGGTTCCCGGCAGTTCCCAATGGCTGAACTTCACCGTCACCGGATCTTCGTGAAAAGTCTCCGGCTTGGCATAGGCGGGCGCGGCCCACGGAGTTGTGTCTCTGTGCGGGCGGAAACGAATCCCGCCGAGCGCGCCGTCAGCATCGAAGCTGATTACCGCGTCGAGAGTGGTGCGTTCAAAGGCGCAGACCAGCGTGGCGACCTGGAAGCTTTGAATGGCTTGCGCGCTTTCCGAGAGGATGTTCGTGAAGCCGCCGGTTTGCCCGAGCAATTGCTTCCAGGTGTCGGCTAGTTTTCCCGGCGGGAGCGCTGCTTTCATCTTGGCGTCGTAACGCGCTTCGACCTTTTCGAATTGGCCGGTGACGATTTCGTTTACTACCTCGCGGGCCTTTACGGTGGTATCGGGCGCCACTTTGGGAGTGGCCTCTTGCGCCGGCGGTTTTGCGGGCGTGTCTTGAGCGGGCGCCAATTGCGCGTGGGCCATTGGAGACAACGCCATCGCGCTCCATGCGATCGCAATGCAAAATCGTAATCGCTTCATTAAGGCCTCTCGTTTCGTCCAATCCTCGGTGGCAGTCCGCCGTTTTGGTGGCAGCCCCCTGCTTTAGCAGGGGGAGGAGTGCTTTAGCGCTCCGGAAAAAGCGCCGCGCAAAATGATGCGCTTTAGCGCTGGGCACTGGCAGCGGCGCTTGCGCCGCGACGGCCACCGCCCAACCCTCCCCGACAAAACATCCAATCGCTGCAATTCTTACAGCCCGGCCACCACAGCGCGGATGGCGTGCTCGAAATCTGTCCGTCCATCCAAGTATGGTTGCCAATAGGCTTCCAGCAATCGCAGGTATTCTTCCCAGCCGCGCGAATAGAGATTGTTCCTATAGGCATAAGGCGTATAGGACGCCGCTTTGGTTTCCGCCCCAGGCAATTGCAGTTTCCCCTCAGCTGCGGCGCGACGGACCATTTCTCCAGTGGTGTAAAACAAAAGCGCATGCCAGAGATCGCGCGGGATGGGAATGTCGCGCAGGCGGCAATCTTCGGCAATGGCGTCTTGCACCGGAACGGCCAGCGCGTGCGAGGCTTCGTGAAAGAGAATCTCGAATCCCGCCAGTCCTTCGTTCCGAGGATCGCCGCTGGCTACTGTGATGTGCGTGGGGTCCAGAGAGGTGTATGCGCCGAAGGGCCCGGCGTAAATCACCACGTCCACGCGAATGGGCTCGCGCTGCCACGGCTTTTCATAAACCGAGGAGAGCTCCTCCGCCAGCGGCAAGCCGATCTGGCGTACGAGCGGAGCGTCGCCATCGATCCAGTCGCGGTTCTTGCGATCGTGGTCGCTCCACCAGCGCGCCCGGTAGATCGGGGCCGCGGCTTCGAGAGCTGCGATCATATTTGTCTGTAGGCCGGAGGTGCAGGACTTGACTGTGCGGCCCGAGAGATCGGGGCAGGTTTCCAGATCGGCCAGGCGGTTGTTGATCAGCACCATGTTCTGATCGAAAAGCAAATCGCGGTGGGCCACGTTTTTGCGGTAGTAATCTACCGCCGCTTGCCACGCTGGAGATGCGTCGCCGTTTTTTTGCGGATCTGTGCCTGCGGATTTTGCGCCGCCTTGCGAAGTTTGCACGTGTTCGGCGATGCGCGCCTGCTCGTAGAGGAAGTGATGCAAGTTCAGCCAGAAGCCGCTGTGAAACTCGAAGATGGGGCGCGGGCCGGAGGTGGCTTCCTGCGCGCGCATTGGCAGCGTCGAGGAACCTTGCTGCGGCGTGGGACTTTGCGCGAAGGCCGGCTGCATAGCGAGGGCCCAGATCACCAAGAGAATTGGCCCGAGCGGTAGCGCTGCGATCGCGTTGGAGGCGCCGTTGCGTTCTTTTGTGGCTCGCCGAATTTGGCTTTCGCGGAAAGGCACGGGTTCAGGGCCGAAGCGGCCGCGCTGCGCAGTTACTCACCAGTTCTATTGTACCGTGGCTTCGCGCGTTGGAGGCAGAGGCGAGCCGTGATGCGCGACGAGCTTCCATTCGCCTTCGCGCTTCATAAATATGTTGGTGGCTTGCACCAGGGAATCATCGAAGCCGTCGGCGAAAGCGCTGGTTACTTGCTCGGTGCAGGCTACCCAGCCGATGTCTCCTTCGGCGCGAATCCAGACGGCGCCCAGGGCCATTTTGATGCGCCGCGTGTTCGAAAATATCCGCACGTAACTTTCGCGCACCTCTTCCCAGCCGAGCAGCAGCTCCCAACCGGGGTGGACGCATTGAATCCAGTCCTCGTGGGCCCAGACTTCTTCCAGCGCAGCGAGGTCCATGGCTTCGAAGGCGGCATAAAAACGCCGGTTCGCGTTGCGCAGCGCCTGCTCGGTTGTGCTTATGGCAAGGCCGGTTTCGGCGGGCATATAGGGTGCCGATGATTCTATACCGGAGGCGGCCGGGGGCGAATGGAATTTGTGGGGCATTCCCCGTAGCGCTGGCGTCCCGCCGGCTCTTACGAGGGACAATGTTAGTTAGGGCGGAAATTTTGGGCGGCGTGAGATTTTAGATATGTCGCGTTGGTTGGGTTGTGTGGTCCGGCCGTTAGTTTTGCTTGTGGTTACTTCAATCTCGTAAGGGCCGGCGGGACGCCAGCGGTACGTTTTCGTTCTTACTGTTCGGGCTTTGGCAAAATTAACGGATCATCCGTCGTGGCTATTTCGCCGTGCTTGTCGGCGCCGTGAAGTTTTTTCTCGGCATCCAGGACGAACGAGCGCTTGCCGGTCTTGCCGTATTGTTCCGGCGTAGCGGCTAGTTCGTAGCCATTGGGATTTCCGTCGGCGTCGGATAGGACGCGGTATTGGTAGCGGTAGCCTGCGCGGAGGCCGGCGGCTAGGTCTGCATCGATTAGATTGGCTTGATCGGGCGAAACTTCGTTTTTGGGGGCGGGCCCTAATTGCGTTAACGCGGCGGGAAAACTGCCGAAGGCTTCGTGATAGCGATCCATTGCGTCGGCCAGATCCAGGAGTACGTTTGCGGCTTTGATTTCGCGGATTTCGAGATCTTGATCGGCCCAGCGGCTGGCGAGTTGCCGCACGTCGAAGAGCAGGATGCCTACTGAGATCAGCCGCCAGCCGCCGCCTTCGCGCACCAGGCCGAATTCTGTCGGGTCTCCGCCTCCGCTCGCGCCGGAGCGAATGGGAATGAAGGCCAGATTTTCGTGCGCGCGGACAGGGCCGAACCGCAGCTCGGCGCTGGCCGCGGCGGATTCGCAACGCAGAATCGTGTGCCCATCTGCATCGTTCGAGAGCAAAGGTTTGCCTGGGCCATCGACGAGTGCCAGGCGATGCAGAACTGTGGTGCGTTGATCGGCGGGCAAATTCTTGAACGCGGCGGCGTTGTCAACGGTGAGGTAGATCGCGAATTGCGTATCATTTTGTTTGCAGGCGGCGGTGAGCGCGGTGGCCAAGGCGACCGATGGATCGTCTTCTTTGCCGTCTTGGGCTTGCAGCGCTGTGGGAATTGCCAGGGTTGCTGCCAGCGCGAATGTTAGGACGACAGCGCTGGAGCGATGGAATAAATTTTGGGTTATTCGCTTGGTCATTGTGATTTTGCGTTGGTTGATTTCGCGCTGGCCAGAATTGACGCAAGATTCATGCTGAATTTCGAGCGCGGCATCACTTCGCGGCAGCCAGCGGCTTTGGCGCGTTCGGCCAGCTCGGTTTGCACATGAGAGAGATAGCCGATCACTGGTACCTGGTTGCCTGCGGCGTGCAGGCGCTCGATTGCGCTTAGCGGATTGGCGCGCGCGTTCAGATCCACGATCGCGAGTGTGGGCGCGCCGCCCTCGATTTCCGCGATGAAGACGTCCGGTGTGCCGCAGAGTTTCAACTCCACGCCAGCATGCCGCGCCGTCTCCACAATTTTCGATTGAAAGAAAAGATCATCAACAAGCACAACAACGTCAGCCACGCTTTCCTCCCCGATCCCACAATCATTCTACCGCTCGATGGGGCGGTTCGCCTCCAGTAGCGCCGGCGTCCCTGCCGGCATCTTACGAGCGCTATGACCAATTATGGCTGTGCCCGTGGACGGCGCGGCGAGAAACATACACGGCTTTGACCGCACGGGGCGATCCGATCGTGAGGCCGCTTCGTTGCGAAATTTGTGGTCGTTAGATGCCGTCAGGGACGCCTGCGCTACTTGGGCGGACTTTCGCTTCTGCCGGTTTCTGCGTTATAACGAAACTTACTGTTCGGAGGTGCTTGGTCATGTCCACTGCGCGCGCTGAAATTGGTTTGCCGGGATTTGCGGTGTTGGAGCAGACTCCCATTATTATTGAAAAGATCGTGCATCTGGCTTCAGCGGATCAGTTGCAGTGGAAGCCGGCGGCGGAGCGTTGGTCGATTAGCGAAGTGTTGGCGCATTTGGCGGACGTCGAAGTTCTCGGCTTTCGCGAGCGGGTGGAGAAAATGGTGCAAAGTGATTCGCCCGCGCTCGACGCTTACGATCAGAATGCTGCTTATGCCGAGGGGCGCTACTCAAGCAAGAAGGCCATTGAGAATTTGCACACTTTCTGCCACGAGCGCGATCGCACGCTTTCGTTTCTGCGTTACTTGCCCGCTACGGCGGTTTCGCGTTCTGGAAAGCACGCCAAACTAGGGACCATCACCATCGGTCAGCTAATGAATGAATGGGCGTTTCACGACTTGGGCCATATCCGGCAGATTTCCGAATTGTTGCGTTCGCGCGCCTTCTTCCCGCACATAGGCCCGTTCCAGCAATACTATTCAATCCGCCCGTAGGGCCCGGCGGTGAACCCGGCCGTAGGGGCCGCGGTTCACCACCGGCCCGGTGTAGCCGTGGGTTTTCGGCCCCAATAAAACTCCAGCACACACAAGGTGAACAGACCTAACGCGGCTCGATTGAATCCAATAAGTAGATTGAGATGCGATTGTTCTGCGGGAGCTTGACGATGATCAAAGATCTCGCCGCGAGAGTGCTGCGGATTTACGACGAACTGGAACGCGAATCGCTCGATCTGCACGCGATGTTCGAATTTACCGAAGCACATTCGCCGGAAAAGCAGGAGGAAGTGCTCAGCGCGGTGGCGGAATTGGTAGGCGTGGGATTTTTGCGCGCCGGCGAGGGCGGGGATTTTTATTCGCGGACCGAGGATGGGCGCATCCGCGTAGCGGGACCACGTGACGTGACGCTCTATACGCGCGAGGGCTGCCATCTTTGCGACGCCGCCAAGGCGGCGATGATGCCGATCATGAAAGAGTTCGATGGGCGATTTTCGCGAGGTGGATATCGATGACGATCCTGCGCTACTGAAGCGTTACAACGAGGATGTGCCGGTCATTTTCGTAGGCCCCCGCGAATTCGCCCGCCACAAGATCGACGCCGCCGCGTTCCGCCGCGAACTGCAAAAGTAGCGCCGGTTTACCATGAGTGTTGGCGAAGGGCGTCCCTGCCGGCATCCGACGACCGCAAGTAACATAAGGGCAAAACTCTCGGACGGCGCTTGCCTGTCGAAAACAGTACGCCTTCAGGAACTATACGCGTGAAGACAACATCGTGGGAGCTCTGGTCCGCCCGAGCTTCTCGCGGACGGGCGAGGAGCGCTTCAGCGCTCCGAAAGAGCTTCGCCGCTAAATTCGCGCTTTGGCGCCGGGTCCTTCGGACGCCCACCCGGGTAGTGAATCAGTTTCCGGTTAGCGCGTTAATCAGGACTTGAGACTCACTCAGGCCTGCCCAACGTGTACACTTCATTTTGTGATGCCCAAATCGCGAAAAATCGTCTTGGGGTTTGCCCTTCTGGGGCTTGCAGTCGCAGGCGTCTGATATGCGTTCGCGGCGTTGCAAAATAGTCGAAACCATGGACTGGGCTCGATTCTGCACTGACGCTTCCTCCGTCGTAGCTTGTCCGCCCCAACTCATTTTTGCTTTTTGTATAGACTGTGAGGTAGCTGGTTGGAATGGCTCTATTCACTACGCAATAATTGGGCTCTTCAATACTGCTCTCTACGCAGCAGTCGGAGCGGTGGTCGCTAGTTTGCGGAAGAAATTAGAATGAACTGCCGCAAGAGTACCAGGCCCTACTTTAGCGATAAGCGCGTTAATGAGGCAGTGACCGAACCCGCGAGATGAGTTCAGCGTACGCATTAGATTCTTGCCGCTAACCCACTGAAAGCTTGTACATGCCCCTCCATATAAATTGGCCACCCTGTCTTCTGCGCTGTCTCCAGCCGTCTGACCCGCAAACGTCCCTGCTCAATCCGAGGCCACCAGGGTCCTTCAAACAAATGATTGCGGCTGACATAGGCCACGAAACGGAATCGGGCGACCACCACAGCGGCGTGAGCGCATCTTTGCAATTGAAGAGCGGCTTTCTGTCCTTTCCAGATGGCCGGATGATGTAGTACTTGCCGTCGTTTATAAATGCGACCCAGTCTCCATCAGGCGACCAGAGGGTCTGTGCCTTCCGCAAGGGGCCACGATTTCTTCTCTCTATGTCGTACATTCGCACGTGCGGTCAGCTTGGTAGACGATTTGTTTGCCATTTGGCGACCAGCACTGAGATGTAGCATAAGCCTCCGCCCCAACTTCTTCTGTGGTGCCGTCACCCAAATTCAGGATTTGCAAACTGTATGCGGCATCTTTCCCTTGCTTTAGATTCTTCATAGTTACTCCAGCGACGATTTGTCGAACGACCAGCATGGATCGTATGGATCGCCGAGGTCAGGATACTCCTTGAGGTCGCGTCCATCCCGGCGAACAATGGCGAGACGTGATCCAAATTCAGGCAACTCCTTCTGAGGGCGTGGATAAACTTCGTCCAGTCTTTCGGCGAAGTTCAAAAGCGATTTCTGTTTCATCCGGGGATACGACGCCTTCGCCGATGTTCTCTCCCTTCAGCAATTCCTTTCCGGCCAGTGTTCGACTCTTAAACGTTACAACGTCTAGGTATCCGCTACCGCGTCCAAACGAAACGAGGGACATCCGCTTTGCTCCTCGGACCAGCTCAGTATCTGCTTTACGTTCTGTTGGAGATGGCTGGCCTGGATGCAACAGCCGCCATCGCTCATAACGCCAATCGCTACCCGCCGGGGAATACCTGAAAACCAGATTTTGTCGCCGACCGAGCATGTTGGCGTCACCAAAGCAGGATCTACACTGCACCGAAGTGATTGGTAAGTCGCGCAGGATCAAGGTGCGATGCAAACCTCAATGAGCTATTGATCCGCCATACTCTCCCCATACAGTTTATTAGGCACGTATTCTACTCAGAACGAGGAGCTAAGGCACGGAGAACCTGCGCTCAGCATCCCGCAGAGAAGTATGGCATCGTAAGGATTCCAACCTCTGTTTGATGGCGAATCGCCGCAGCGAGTGGAGATTGGTCGCTTAACCGGAAACTGAGTCACTACCCCCAACCGATACCACTTGACAACCCATTTACTCATATGCTATAAGAGCCACGCAAGAAATGAGCGGACTCAGGAGCCCCAAGCAATGCCTGGCCCCCCAACCAAGACCGCAATCCCAACCAAAAACCGGCAAATCCCCACAACAATTTCTAATCGGGAAGCACTACGATTAGAAACGGGCGTAACTCAAACAAAACAAAGACCGGCTTCCATTTCTAATCGGGAAGTAGAGCCACTTTTCACAACCCCTTTCCACAAGTCAACGTCCGCGCCAAAACTGATCGCCTCGCCGAATTCTAATCGGGAATCACTACGATTAGAAACCGGCGTAACTCGAACAAAACAAACGCCGACTCCCACTTCTAATCGGGAAGTAGAGGCACTTTTTAGGAGTCCGTCAACCAGACTCGGCTCTGCGGGGATCGTTGCGTCTCGTAACAGCCTGCGCGAAGACTCCCGGCAAAAAGCGCGGGCCCCACATTAGGAGGGGCCGAAAAGCGAATCCTAAAACCGGGAGATCTCACCTCTAAACAGGTGAGCTACATCATTGGTGCTCGCGCTTCTTTTTTGCTTCTTCGCGCCGGGCGGTCTCGGCTGCTTGCAGTTGGAAGAGGATTGCTGCTGTGCTTGGACTGAAGTTGTTGACGGCCCAGTTGTGGACCATCCAGACTTCGTCCTCGGCGGCTGCCGCTTGGAATTGGGATTTGGCCAGATCCTTCTTCTCGGTGCGCCAGGAGATCACCGCGCGCGCGGCCGACTGCGTTGAGGTGAATTCGGAATTGTTGTCCATGCCGGCGTTGATGGAGAGTTGCAGGTCGTTCTCCGCGTCGGCCTGATGCGCATAATCAGAATCGACCCAGGCTTTCCACATAGTTGCCGGCCCAAATGTGGGGAAGGCCTGATGCGCGGCTTCAAGTTCGGCCACAGCGTCCTTCAGGTTTCCCGCGCGATACATCCACCAGGCCATTTCGGTGCGAAGCGTAGCCTGCCACTGCGGGCCGGAAGCAGTTTCGCTGAGGAGAATCTGATAGTCGGTGGCGCTGGGGATTCCCGCGGTCTCTCGGGCCGGGGCGAGGGCGTCGAGTTGCACGCGGGCAAATTGGTCGAGCGATTTACCCGGCACTTTCTGATTCGCGACGGCGGTGAGCGCCTGAATGGCGTCAGCGCGATTCGCGACGGCGCCGGCGCGGGCGAGGATGCGCAGCGTAGGCACGCTGGGCTCGACCTGAAGCGCGGCGATGGCCGCACTTTCGGCCGCAACCGCGTCGCCCGAACGCCAATAGGCCAGCGCCAGGCCGTCGAGCGCGCGCTGATTTGTGGAATCGAGTGCGATCGCTTCTTTGAAGCGCGCGATGCTCTTCGCAAATTTGCCTTGCTTGTCGAGCGCGGCGGCTTGTTCGGCTAAGAAGATCGGACGCAGCGCGTAGGGGCGCACTGAGGCGTTCGCGTTCCAGCGACGCGACGCGATGATTTGCTCGAGAGCTTGGCGGCGTTCGGCAGCCGGAGGATGCGAGCGGAAATATTCTTCGAGGGATTGGAAGGGGATGCTGGCGAATTCTTCCACTGGCGAGCCTGCGTTGGAATGCATTTCGCGATCGATTTTTTCGAAGCGGCTCATGGCGTCGAGCGCGCCTTTTGCCGAATAGCCCGCATCGTGAGCGAGCGCGATGCCGTCGCGATCCGCTTCTTGCTCTTGTTCTTTGGAGTAGCCGGATTCGTAGCAGCATTTGGATGGGGGCGCCAAGTTGATAGACGCTTTCGAGGCCCAGCTTGCGGCTGGCGAGCTGGTATTGGATACGCTCGATGGCGTGGCGATCATCCACGTGGGCGATTTCGTGGCCGAGGATGAAGGCGAGCTCGTCTTCGGATTCCAGGATGGAGAGCAGGCCGCGGCCAATCACCACGTAGCCGCCGGGGAGCGCGTAGGCATTTACGAAGCTCGGATTGTCGTCGACGCAGAAAGTGTAGTGGATGCCTTGGCGGTTGACGTTGCGAGCCACGGCTTCGCCGACTTGACTGACGTAGGCGTGAATTTTTGCGAATTCGGCGTCGCGATTTTGCCCTTGGGTGTGGCAGACGCCGATGCTTATGCTGCGCGCCGACGCGCATTTCTTCCTGGTCGCTCACGCGCGTGGCTCCGAGCGGCAGGCGCTCGGCTTCGCGTTCGCCATCGGCTACGAGATAGAGCAGCGGCCGCGGAGTAATGGGCGTCGAGACTTTGTGGCGCTGGATAAGAAACAGAACCGAGCCGCCAGCCAAGAGGAGGACGATGAGTGCGATGCGGCGCTGCATCACAGGACCTTCCTTAGTAGCTCGCGATGCCGGGCGTAGAGGAAGCTTACGATTAGTAGCGCGGCGCCGAGGCCCATGAAGGAGACGATGCGGCCAAGTTGGTCAAGCGTCCAAACATCAATCAGCACGATCCGGCCAATGCAAAGCGACAACAGGATCAGAGCGCACCAGCGGTACGAACGCTCGTTCACTCGGAGCGCGATGAGAAAAACTACGATGGCTTCGGCGCCCCAGGCCGCCGTGAGATAGCCGTGATGGATTTCGATGCTGAGCAGCCGCGTGATCAAAATCGCGGCGGTGAAGAAAAACAAGTGATACGGGTGGCGATCGAGCCATGCGATCCAACCGCGGATGCGGGCTAATTTCGAATTGGCAGATTCAGGTTCTGTTTCGGCTGGTGCGGCTGGCGTTATTTTCTTAATGCGGCGGCTGGTGAACGCTAACGCCAGGAAGATGATTGCTACGGCGCTGACTGTGGCTACGCGGATGTTGGTGAAATACCACGGGCCGCGTTGATAGAAGTTATCGAAGGCGCAGCGGACGGCGGTTAGGACTGTGAAGGTGTAGCACTGCAGGCGTAGCGCTCTCTGCGAGATTCGCTGGCCAAGCGCGTAGAGCGCTGCGGCAAGAATCGCCCACGCGACTGCCACCCACGAAATCGGCAGCTCGAAGCGCGCCAGCGCGGCGATGGCGATGGTGCCAAACCAGAGGAATGACGCGCGCCAGCGCGTGGGACCGGATTTTGTGGCGGCCCAGTAGAAAATCGCGGCCAGCACGGTGATCGTGAGCGTCCGTGAAGTTACTGGGCCAATGCGCGTCGCGGCGTTCAGATCGGCGAAGAAAATTCTGGCGAAGGCGGCGATCAGGAGTAGGCGGCCTTGACCGATCAGGCCGAGGCCTTTGAATTCTTCGCCGGTTTCGATGAGCACGATGGCGAGGATGCCCCAGGCGAGGGCCACGCCGGCATTGGCTACTTCTTCCCAGAGTAACAGCGAGAGAAGCAACGTCGCTGAGCCTGCGAAGAGCATCGGGAAGCCGCCCAGTTTTAGGAAGGCGTGCCAGACTGGCGATTCGCGGAAATCTGTGAACTTGGATTGCGCGGATTTTTCTGCGGGTGGCGCCGTGGAAGCAGAGCGCGGGGCCAGGAAATAAAAAATCGCGGCGCTGGCGGCTACCGTCATTAACCGGACGCTGTAGCCGTAATACGTTGTAGTGCCGGGGATGTTGACGAAGGTTAGGCGCGCGACGGCCGCCGCCGCCGCGGCGTAGGAGCAGTAACGCATGATGGAATCGCGGCGGAAGTTGCCGATTTCCAGTAGCGCTGCGGCGGAGACGGTCCAGAAAAATCCGGCCAGCATCCAATGCGTCCCGGCCCAGGACGCCGCTAGAAGGAAAAGCGTGGCTACCATTGGGGAAATGGTGAGTGCGGCATCTTCGAAGCCGTCGATCGGGACGCGGATTAGCCGGCGCCACTCCGCGTTGAGGTAAAACGCGATGGCGATTACGAGCAGCAGCCAGCCAAGAGCGTGATCCGGCGGATGCCATTTGTCGAGGCGGGCAGTGATGTCGTTCAGGAGAACATAACCGCCGAGGACGATGGATGCAGCCCAGCCTAAACGGCGTAGATGACGATCGGCGAGACGCCAGCCGACGGCGAAGAGCGCTTCGATTTCTACCAGCCAGAGAATTTCCAGGCGGGCGCCGGAATATTTGTAGGGGATTGCCGCTACGAGCAGGCCCGCGCCGAGTGTGGTGGCGAGCAGATAACCCAGCTGGCGTTGCTGGCGGCGCGCCAGATAGGCGACGACTAGATAGACTGCGCCGGCGAATAGTAGGAAACGGAAACGCCATTCGGGATGGAAGGATTGTTGGTGCAGAACTACCAAGTAGCCAAGAGCGTTTAGGAGGAACGACGCAGTTAGCCAGCGTTTTTCTGTTGGGCCTAAATCGGGACGTAGAAAATAGGACGCGATGAAAATGACCCAGTAGATGGTGAGGATCGCCGCGCTGGCTTGGAATTCAGGGAAGGGTTTGTGGCCGCCTTGGCGCGCGTAGATTTGCGTTAGCCAGACCCAGTGAACTGCGTACGCGGCGATTATGGCGAAGGGTTCGATGGCGTACCAGCGGCGTTGGCGGAGGATGACGACTAACGCGGCGCTGAGCAGGGCACTAGCGATTAACGCGCCGAAGGGGATGATGCTTACGGCCACGCTGAGATAGGCGAGCAGGAATGCGAAGCCGGTGGTTACTTCGGAATGGTATCGCAGCGAGTGCGCCACCATTGCGGCGGCTACGACGAAGAGTAATGCGAATCCTAGGAACGGATCTTCGATCAGGCGGACGCTGGGGATGTTGTGTAACGCGTAAGTTACGAAATACGCGAGAGCCCAGCCGCCTCCTAGGACGGCGCGGGCACCTATGCGGTAGCGCTCGTTGCGCTCGCCTAATACGCCCAGGGCCAGGAAGATTATTGCTATGCCATAGCCTAGGGCGATTTTTCCCGCAGGGCCGAAATAGTGCAGGGAATAATTTATCAGCAGCGCAACGCCGATTACGAAGGCTGCTGTGCCTATTTTGTTTAGCCAGTTAGTGCCGAGTTTTTCTTCAAGATTGGCGAGGCGCTCTGGGTCGGCGGTTTTTGCGGCTTTGGGAGCGGAGGCGCGCATTCCGGCGAAAAGCGGCGGGCTGGTTGACGTCGTCGCGGCAGATGCGGGCTTCGGTTGTTGCTGCGGCGGTGGTTGAACGCTTGTCGGAATTTGCTGCGCGGGAGTTGACGGAACTTGCGCTGCGGGCGTCGGCGGTTTTGCGGCTTCTTCGCGCTTTTCGCTGACTGGGGATTCAGGGATCGGGGACGCGGCTGGAGTTGCTGTGGGCCTTGCGCGGAGTTCTTTTACGGCTTGCTCCAGGGCATAGACGCGGGCGATCAGCGATTGAACGTCCGCGGTTTTTGCGAAATCGCGGGCTAGGCGCTTGGTCCGTCGCCAGGTGAGGATGGGGAGAATTACGACTAGAAAGATTAGGGCTAGGACGATTAGGAAGGCGAGTGGAATCCAGAAGGATTCGTCCAAGTCGAGTTACCTCGAAAGTGGGCGGAGTATAGCAGAATTGCGGCGCCAGTTTTGGTCCGGCCGTGATTGGGAGTTCTGGTTGGCGCTTCCGTCGTAAGATGCCGGCAGGGATGCCGGCGCTACTTTTGGTCTTCGTCGGATTCTACTATGCCTAGCGTTACGTCGGGATCGGCGCCTGGTAGGCCTTTTAGGCGATCGTAAACGCTGTAGTGGCAGGTCGAGCCTAGGGCTTCGTTGTAATAGGTCGGGACGCCCAGAGCGGTGCGCAGCTCTTCGTTGAATCTGCGCAGATTTACCAATTGCTCTTTGTGGGCTGGGAATTTGTGTTCGTCGTGGGTGATCAGGAATTTTTGGTAGCCGGCGTCCCAGAGCAGCGTGAATTGGCCGTTGAGCATGATGGTTGGGAGCTCGGTCATTTTATAGATGCCTTCGCCGGAGCGGCGGAGTTCGGCGCCGCAGCCGTATTTTTCTACGCGGGCGACTCCTCGCGTGTTGCTGACACTGAAGCCGGCGCGGGGGAGCTTTTCGAGATCTTCGGTGGTGAAGATTTTTTCTACGTACCACATGAATATAGGATAGGGATTGGAGCGGTGGGATGTAAAGAGGCAAGTCGGCGGCGGTGAATTCGACGCGCGTTCGATGCCGTTGGTGATCGCACGAGAATACGTAGGCAGTTCGTTCGCGCGTTGGAGCGGGAATTCCCAGCGCCAAAGCGCGCCGTCTAAGGCCGGACGTTTTCGGAGCGCTCCCTCCATAAGTGTGGGTGCTGCCGCCGAAATGCGAGGCTCCCGTCAATTGGACGCTGACTTTTCGGGCTGGCCGGTCTGATACATTCTGGGCAGAGCTTGAAGCGTGGGACTTCCGGGCGCATCCAATCTTCTAGTGATGCATCAATTAGAGCTGCTAAATGCGCATAGCTTGGCTGTTGCGGCTATGCCGCTTATTTGAGGGATTTTGGGCGCTATCAAAAATGCGATGGTTGGCGAATCGACTGGCGCGCTTCGGGCTGACGGCCGGGAAAATTTGCTGGATTGCATTGGGAATACGCCGCTGTTGCGGCTGATGCGGATTGGGCGCGAATTTCCTTTGGTGGAGTTTCACGCCAAGGCGGAGTGGTTTAATCCTGGCGGGTCGGTGAAGGACCGCGCGGCGCTGCGCATGATCTTGGAGGGCGAGCGGCGTGGGGAATTGCGGCCGGGCAAGACCATCCTTGATTCTACGAGCGGGAATACCGGCATTGCTTACGCGATGATCGGGGCGGTCCGCGGTTATCCGGTGAAATTGTGTCTGCCGGCTAGCGCTTCGGCGGAACGGAAAAAGATTTTGGGGGCTTATGGAGCGGAATTGGTGATCACCGCTGGCGAGGAGGGATCGGATGGGGCCATCCGGCGCGTGCGGGAAATTTTTGCTGCTGAGCCGGGGAGATATTTTTATTCGGATCAGTATAGTAATCCGGCGAATGTCGAGGCGCACGTGCTTACTACTGCGCCTGAGATTTGGGAGCAGACGGGCGGGCGGGTTACCCATTTTGTGGCGGGATTGGGGACTAGCGGGACTTTTGTCGGCACGGCTCGGGGGCTGAAGAAATTTAATCCGGAGATTCGCGCGATTTCTTTGCAGCCAGATTCGGCATTTCATGGGCTTGAGGGCATGAAGCATATGCGCTCGGCGATTGCGCCGGGGATTTACGACGCGTCCATTGCGGATGCGGATTTGGGCGTGCGCACCGAAGATGCTTACGCGATGGTGAAGCGTTTGGCGCGCGAAGAGGGACTGTTGGTGGGGATTAGTTCTGGCGCGGCGATTTGCGGATGCCTCGAAGTGGCGCGGCGTTTGCCGGTTGGCGAGCGGGCGGTGATCGTTACGGTGTTTCCGGATTCGGGCGATAAATATTTGTCCGAGCGATTTTGGGATGAGGCTTCGGCGTGAGCGTGTTGCGGATTCGCGAGGAACTTTCGGAGCGGATTCGGGCGCATGGGGCGGAGACTTATCCGCATGAATGTTGCGGGGCGCTTTTGGGAACGGATGGCGATGGGACGCGCGAAATCAATGAGATCGTGCCTTTGACGAATCAGCGGAATGATTCGCCGCGGAATCGCTTTTCGATTACGCCTGAGGATGTGCGCGATGCGGACGCGGCGGCGCGCGAGGCTGGACTGGATTTGATCGGCTGGTATCATTCGCACCCGGATGCGCCGGCGCGGCCTAGTGAGTTCGATCGCGAACATGCTTGGCCGTGGTACAGCTACATTATTGTTAGCGTGCGGGAAGGCGTGCCGCGGGAGATGAATTCCTGGCGGTTGGCGGACGATCGCGGGCATTATGATGCGGAAGAAATTGTGATAGATGCGAGGGCGAGTGGGGCGAAATCTACGGCTTGATTCGAGATTAAGGGGGACGACGAGATGGCCATCAAGGTGATGATTCCTACGCCGCTGCGGGCTTATACGGAGAAGAAGGACAGCGTTGAGCTGCAGGCTGGGACTGTGGGTGAGGCGCTTACGGCTTTGACTTCGCAATTTTCGGAATTGCGGAAACATCTTTATGCCGATGATGGTCGGTTGCGGAGTTTCGTGAATGTTTATTTGAATGACGAGGATATTCGTTATTTGCAGAAGGACAAGACGCTGGTTAGTGATGGCGACACGATTAGTATTGTGCCGTCGATTGCGGGCGGGGCGCGCGCCTAAGAATTGGGACGAACCCAGGGAGAAATCGAAATGGCTACGAAGACGGGATTTGCGGCGCCGGCTGGGGCTGAGTCGGCCGCGACTACACTTTCGAATGAAGAGATTTTGCGTTATAGCCGGCATCTGATCATGCCCGAAGTGGGGATGGAGGGTCAGCTCAAGCTGAAGCGCGCGAAAATGCTGCTGGTGGGAACGGGCGGCTTGGGCGCGCCTCTGGGGCTTTACCTGGCTGCTGCCGGTGTGGGGCGAATTGGAGTGGTGGATTTTGACAAGATTGATTTTACGAATTTGCAGCGGCAGGTGATGTTTGGGACTAGCGATGTGGGCCGGCCGAAGATCGAAGCGGCGACTGAGCGGATGGCCGGAATAAATCCTGAGATCCGGCTGGATCGCTTTGAGACTGCGCTGACTAGCGAAAATGCACTCGACATTATGCGCGATTACGACATTGTGGTAGACGGCACCGATAATTTTCCTACGCGCTATTTGGTGAACGATGCTTGCGTGTTGTTGGGCAAGCCGAATGTGTACGGCTCGATTTTCCGTTTTGAAGGGCAGGCCAGCATTTTCGGAGCGCCGGGTGGGCCTTGTTATCGTTGCCTTTATCCCGAACCGCCCCCGCCGGGATTGGTGCCTTCTTGCGCTGAGGGCGGCGTGCTTGGAGTGCTGCCTGGAATTATTGGCTCGATCCAGGCCATGGAAACGTTGAAGCTGATTTTGGGGAAGGGCGAGCCATTGATCGGGCGGTTGCTGCTTTTTGATGCGCTGGGGATGAAGTTCCGCGAATTGAAATTGCGGAAGAATCCTGAGTGTCCGGTTTGCGGCGAGCATCCTACCGTTACGAAGTTGATTGATTATGTGGAATTCTGCGGCATTCGCGGCGAAGAGGCTGCGGCGCCGGCTTCCACGGTGCCGGAAATCACGCCGCGCGAATTAAAGGCGCGGCTGGATCGTGGCGATGATATTTATGTGCTCGATGTGCGCGAGCCTCATGAATATCAGATTTGCAATATCGGCGGGCATTTGATTCCGCTCGGCGATCTTTCGCGGCGCGTGAATGAACTGGACAGTTCGCGGGAGATCGTTGCACACTGCCGCAGCGGCAAACGTTCGGCTGAGGCGGCGGAATTTTTGCGCAAGGCTGGATTCAAGAAATTGTGGAATTTGAAGGGCGGGATTTTGGCTTGGTCGGATGAGGTAGATCCCACCGTGCCTAAGTATTGAAAGAGAGGAAATTCGATGGCGGATGTGAAGATTACGGTTCGGGCCAATGGGCCATTTCGAGTTGAGGCACCTGAGGGTGCTGTTGAGCTTGTGGATGCGAATGGGGTTAAGTACGATTTGACTGGGAAGACGGCTTTTTCACTTTGCCGCTGCGGTGGCAGCGTCTCAAAACCATTTTGCGACGGGACCCATAGCAAGATTGGATTTCAGGGTGCCGAAGCGGCTGTCCGGCAGGCTGAGACGAAGAATCCGGGCACCTAGCACTCGCTTTGGCCCATTTTGGTACTCGATTTTATGGCCGAAAGTGCCAAAATATGTCTTCCACAGGGATGTGGAAAAGTCGGCTAAGCGCGTAACTTTTCTACACGATAAGGCCCCTCGCTGGCCCCGCTCCAACTCGTCAATAGTGACCTGAAAACATAAGCCCATTAGAAAGTTGACTTTAGATAGTACTAGTCGTACTATAACCATGGCACGATTCGTGCTGAGATTTGTATTTGGAGTCAGCTTTCGAGGGGTATTGTGGCACGACCGGGCACAATCTGGGGGGGCTTGCACAAGTTCCGGGTGGTGATCATCTGGACGATTTGTGCCGCGGCGTTCTTGTGCGTCGTGTGGACCCTGCGTTTCTCCAATTACACCACCGATCCTCTATTTGACACCTATCTGCAGATGGCTGGCGGCTTGGTGGCCTTCACTTTTGCAGCGAATGCGCTGGTGCGATTCCGGGGTACCCACGACCGCGTCTGCCTGATTTTGGCGTTTGGATTTGTGCTGGCGGCGCTGGTTGAAGCGGGTACGGCGATGACTGCTTACCATGCCGTGGCGCGGGCCGACGCGGGCCCGCAGCATGTTTCTCTTGCCTGGATGGCTGGTAGGACGATTCTCGCTTTGTTGCTGCTGGCAGCTTTAGGAGTAGAGCGCCGTCAGCCCATCGCGCGGGATCCTGGACGCGATATCGCTACTGCGACGCTGCTTGTGGGCGGCGTGGCTTACTTGACTAGCGTGATTTATTTCAGCGTGCCGCCGATGCGCGTGCATGCTACTTCGATTATTCCGCGGCCGTGGGACTTGATGCTTGCGGCGCTCTTTCTTTTTTCGGCGATTGGATTTGGCTGGCGCTTGCGGCGCATGGAATCGGCGTTTGACCGCTCGCTTTATATCGCGGCTATTTTCAATGTGGGCTGCCATCTGGCGGCTTCGGAATCGGCGCGGCAACTGGATGCGCCTTTCATTCTTTCGCATTTCTTGATGGTGGCGAGTTACACGATCGTTCTCGGCGGGACGCTGCTGGATAATGCGCATCTTTTTGATGAAGTGAGCCGGCTGGCTAAGAGCGATTCGCTGACAGGCTTGGCGAATCATCGGCGTTTGATCGAAGTGCTCGAGGCTGAGCTGCAACGCTCGGGCCGCACTGGCCGGCGATTCTCGGTGTTGCTGCTTGATCTCGATGGATTGAAAAAGATCAACGACCGGCTGGGGCATTTGGTTGGCAGCCGGGCGATTCAGCGCGTGGGTCAAGTGCTGCATAATAATTGCCGGTCTTCGGATACTGCGGCGCGTTATGGCGGAGATGAATTTGCGCTGGTGCTGCCGGAGGCCGGCGAGGATGAGGCGCTGCAGGCCGCGGCGCGCATATGCGATCGCGTGGCGGATGATGGGGAACGGCCGCCTATTTCGGTGAGCGTAGGAGTGGCCGTTTATCCGCAGGACGGGACGACCATCGAGCGCTTGCTCTCGGCGGCGGACAAGAATTTGTATGAAATGAAATCGCGTGAACATCGAGGTGTGCGGCAGATGCGAATCGTCGCGGGGCATTACAGTACTTAATTCGTCCCGCGGGGAGGCAAAATCATGCCACTTGGAATCGGTGGAAAGAAGGGGTTTAGTTATCCGCGGGCGGAACGGCGCATTCCGATGGAAGTTGGAGTGCAGATTTCGGGGCACTCGGAACTTCCTGGGACCGAGATGACTTTTACGCAGAATGTGAGTTCGCGAGGGGCGCGCGTGATGACTTCCCGCAAGTGGAATTTGAATGACCGCTTGACGATTGCTACGTTGACCGGGGCGTTTCAGTCGCTGGCGCGAGTGGCTTACTGCGAAGCGGTGCATGGCGCGGGATTTGTGGTTGGATTGGAATTTGTGCAGCCTGAGGGGCGCTGGGTGGTTGGCGAAGCTTTTTAGCGCGGGCGACGACGAAACATCCCCTTCGCGTCCGGTTATTCGACTGCTTCTATTGAACGAATCCTACCGTTGTTGGCGGAGTTGGTCCCGGATTTTCGCGGATGGGGCCGAACTGCGCTTCGTACCCAGTTATGTTGTCGTTGAGCGCGCGGACGAGGCGCTTTAGGTGGCCGGGGCTGAGGATCAGACTGGAGACTAGTTTGCCTTGCGGGACGCTGGGGTACACGTAAACGAAATTGAGCGTGAATTCTTCGGCGTTGTGATGGACCATCACTAGATTTGAATATTGGCCGAGGAGTTCCTTCTCGTCGGCTTTGATCTGCACTTGCTGCGGCTTTGCTTCTTCTGCCATTGCTTCCTCCCGAATATTCTGGCGTCAAATTCAATATAGCAGAGCGGACATTGTGGTGCAGGGAAGAGTGATTGCTTGAATGCGGCGGCTTGAGATGTTTTCTGGCTTGGTTGGCTGTATTTGACGGCGGGCACAGGCAGGAGTGCCTGTCCTACTGGAATATCGCTTTTAGTTGGATTGACAGTCGCAGATGTTAAGTGTAGTTTATTTGAGAAGTTTAGCTTGGTTAACTCGATGGCAGCTTCCCGCCCAACTGAAACGATTGGCGACGCTCTTCCCGCAGCGGCGGCATTGCGCCTGGATGATGCGCGCGCGAGCAAGCGGCCGCGCGAGGCTTGGTGGTTTGTGGGTCCGGCGTTCGTGGCGTCCGTCGCTTACATGGATCCTGGCAACTTTGCGACGAACATCGAGGGCGGGGCGCGCTTTGGCTACAAGCTTTTGTGGGTGCTGCTGTGGTCGAACGCCATGGCGATTCTCGTTCAGTATCTGGCGGCGAAATTGGGCATCGCCACCGGAAAGACGCTGCCGGAGAATTGCCGCGAGAGTTATTCGCGTCCGGTGACGCTGATGCTGTGGATCGCGGCGGAAATTGCTGCGATGGCTACCGACCTTGCGGAATTTCTCGGTGCCGCTCTCGGTTTCTATCTTCTCTTTGGAATCCCCATGCTTCCCGCCGCGATTATCACCGGCGTCGTAGTCATGCTGATTCTGATGATCGAGCAGGCTGGATTTCAGTGGCTCGAGCGCGTGATCATGGCGTTTGTGGCGGTGATCGGGCTGGCGTATGCGTGGGAAGTATTTATCAGCAAGCCGCACTGGGGAGCGATTGCGCGCGGCGTTATCGTGCCGTACGCCAGCGGCTCGTCAATTTATATTGCGGTCTCGATGCTGGGCGCCACGGTGATGCCGCACGTGATTTATCTTCACTCGGCTTTGGTGCTGCCTCGCCGGGAGGAGAATGACCGTCACGATCATCATCATCGCAAGATGGAATTGTTTGATGTGCTGCTGGCGATGAATGGAGCGTGGCTGATTAATTCCGCGATGTTGATTATGGCCGCGGCGGTATTTTTCGGGCATGGCTTGGCGGTTTATTCGATCGAGGCGGCGCATCAGACCTTGGGTCCGCTGCTCGGCAAGTTCGCGGGGATCGCATTTGCAGTGGCCCTGCTGGCCTCGGGAATATCTTCCTCGAGCGTTGGCACCATGGCCGGGCAGGTAATCTTGCAGGGATTTTTGCAGGTGCGCATCAGCATATTCACGCGGCGAATTTTGACGATGATTCCGGCGATTCTAGTGATCGCTTGGGGGTTGGATCCATTAAAGACGCTGGTGCTGAGCCAGGCGGTGTTGAGTTTCTGTTTGCCATTCGCGATGATTCCTTTGCTGATGATGACGCGGCGGCGGGATTTGATGGGGACGCACGTGAACCGGCCGTTGACAACGCTGCTGGCGATGGTGACGACTGCTGTTGTGCTCGGGCTGAACGGATGGCTGCTTTATTCGCTTGTCGGCGGGAAAAGCTAAGTTGACGAAGCGTCCTGGAGCGGCGAGTGGGTTGATCTTGATCGTGGTGGTCGCGGTAGGCGTGATAGTTGCGACTATGCTGGCGATTACCAGTACGAATTGGAAGGCGCCGCCGGAAGCTGTCGCCCGACCGAATCCTATCCCGACTACGGACTCCTCGATCGCTGCCGGGAAATCGGTTTACGCAGCGCGATGCGCGAGCTGCCACGGTGATACCGGCGATGGGAAGGGAAGCGAGTCGGGGCGTTACGCGACCAAGCCGGCGGACTTCACGGATGCGAAAGTGATGCAGGCGATGACGGACGGCGAGCTGTTCTGGAAAATTACCGTTGGAAACCGGCCGATGCCCAGCTTTAAAAAAAGACTGAGTGAAGAACAGCGCTGGCAGGTGATTGATTACATCCGCACTTTTTCTCAGCCGCAGCTTTATTCGCCGGTGCCACCGGCGGCGCCTCCTTCGGCGCCGCGGTAGCGACGAACTTCCAATCACACTTCAGTTCTAATTCACGCTTGAAAGAGCCTGCGCGACTTCGTTCATGTCGGGGACGGTAGGAATATCGTACTGCTTGAACCAGGCGATTTTTCCGTCGGTGCCGACGATGGCGATGGCGCGGCCAGTGATTCCTTTGTCGGCAAGATAGACGCCGAATTTTTCGCCGATTGCGCCGCGTGGTTGAAAATCGGCCAGCAGTGGATATTTGATGCCCATTTTTTCGGCGAAGGCTTTGTGCGACCAGGCGCTGTCCACGGAAATCCCCAGCACTTGCGCGTCCAGTTGCTCGAAGCGCTTCATGTCATTTACCAGGCAGATGTGCTCGTTGGTGCAGACTGGGCTCCAGTCCAGCGGATAGAAAACGATGACGACTTTTTTGCCCTTGTAATCCGATAGCTTGACCTCTTTTTGACTTTGATCCTTGAGCGCGAAATCCGGCGCGGGTGATCCAACCTGAATGGCCATGATATCTCCTCAGTTCTCGCACGCAGCGAGTGAAAAATAATTTTGGAACGCGAAGTTATTCTAGCCGAGACGCGTGGAGGTGACAAACGGACGCATGCAGCCAGGAATGCGAATGGCTTGGACGCTGAGAGCTTCGGCCATTCTGCTACACTACCGCGGATCGGGGATTGGCGATGGGACTGCGCGAGATGGTGGAAAAATATTTGCGGATTGGCTGCGGGTATGGACGCCCAGTGGCGCTGGCTGCTTTTGAATTGCCGCGTGCGGAGGCTGAGAAACTTTTCGGAGCTTTGGATGAGGATTATCACATCAGCCGGTTTTTTCATTTTTCGCGCGAGGCTGGCGAGAGTTTCAGCATCAATGGCTTTCCGCAAACGCACGTGATCATCGATTCGGAAATTCAAGAAACGCTCTGAAGGATTTTGGCGCTGGTTTTTTTTGGAGACACCATCGCGGTAAGAAACAGAAAAATGGCATTGCGGTTTTACGATTTCGCATAAGATGCCGAGCGTCGGGCTGCCCAAAACCGCGCTTCTTCGTCTAAGAACATCAGGAGGATTGCTGCATGAAAGTGTTTCTTCGTGGCACGTGCGTTCTGGCGCTGTTGATTTTCGGGGGCGGCGCGGGAGCGCAGGGTTGGAAGCCACCGACGTCGATGAAGAAGCTTACGAATGGATTGAGGGTGGTCGTGTCGGAGGATCACTCGGCGCCGACTTTTGGTTTGTGCATCAGCTATGGAATCGGCTTTCGACTAGAGCCTGAAGGGCGCACAGGATTTGCGCATCTTTTCGAGCACATGATGTTTGAGGGCACGCCGGTGGCCCCGAAAGGCGTGTTCGATCGCGTGATCGAGGGCGGCGGCGGATTCAATAACGGGGATACTCGCTATGATTTTACGGAATATATCGAATCGGGACCGATTTCGACGCTCGAGCCGGTTCTTTGGCTTGAGGCCGATCGCATGAAGACTCTCGATTTTTCGGTCAAGAATCTGGATAACCAGCGCAACGTGGTCGAGGAAGAAGTCCGCGTCAATGTTTTGAATCAGCCGTATGGTTCGTTCGAATGGCTCGACTTGCCGGAAAAGGCTTTCGATAAATATCCGAACTCGCACAATTTTTATGGGGATTTCAAGGATCTGGATGCAGCGCGCATTGCCGACGTGCAGAAATTCTACGAGCAATATTATGCGCCGAATAATGCGGTGCTGGCGATCGTAGGAGACGCGAAGCCCGATGAAATTTTCGCCATGGTCGAAAAGTATTTTGCCGGCGTTCATCCGCGGCCCACTCCGCCGCATCCGGATGTGAGCGAAGAGCCGCAAGCGGCCGAACGGCGGGGAGAAGAGACCGACAAGCTGGCAAGAATACCCGCGCTGGCCATCGGTTATCGCATGCCGCCGCGGACATCGCCGGATGCGATTGTTGGGGCGGTTACCGGCGACCTTTTGCTGAATGGCGAAGCTTCGATCCTTTATCAAGCGCTGGTGAAGGATAAGCAGGTTGCGGTTTCAGTGACCGGAGGTGACAATTGGCCACTGGGAAATGCGTTCGAGTACGATGGCCCGACGTTGATGACGTCTTTCATTCTATATCCGCCGAACGTAACTGAAAATCAAGTGGTAACGGCGTACGACGAGGTGATCGCCGCATTGGCTACCAAGGGGCCGTCGCGCGAGCAACTGGAACGCGTGGCCGCGAAGATGCGCTCGGATTGGTACGACCAGCTCGAAATACCCGTGAATCGGGCTTCGGCGCTTTCTCATGCCGTATTGATCGAAGGAAATTTCGATAGCGTTTATGAGACTCCCGATCGCGTGGCTAAAGTGACGCCGGAACAGATTCGTGATTTTGCCGCGAAATATCTGGTGCCTAAAAATCGAACCACCATCAATCGCGTTCCCGCGCTGAATGAAAGCGGCGCGGTTCCATCAGGGGGTGCGCAGTGAAATCCATACTCGCTGCGATTTGTGCGCTGATTCTCGCGGCCAGCGCTTACGCGCAAAAGGAAGAGTCGCTGCCGAAGGATTTGCCCGCCTATGGGCCGCAGAATCCGTTGCAGGCTCCGGACGTGAAAATCGTGAAGCTTGAGAACGGGTTTACGGTGTGGCTCGTTTCGCGGCCGGGATTTCCGAAGGTGGCATTTTCCATTTCGGTGGACGGCGGGCTCGCGGCTGATCCGAGCGACCGGCCGGGATTGTCGGAATTATTCGCGAAAGTTCTCGGGCAGGGAACCACGACCCGCAGCGCGAAGCAGATCGCCGAGGAGATTCAGGCCGCCGGCGGCGACCTGTCCATTTCTGCCACGCGCGACCGCACTTCGGTCACCACAAATGTGTTGTCATCGAAGACGGACGCGGCTCTCGCCGTGCTTGCGGATGTTCTTGAGAATGCATCTTTTCCCGAGAGCGAAGTCGCGGTGGCGAAGAAGAATGCCAGCGATGAGCTGCGGCAGAACGAAGCGCGGCCTTCCTTCCAGGCGAATCGGGCGCTCGCTCGCGTGATGTTTCCCGGCAATCCCTATAGCGTGGTGTCGCCAACGCAGGAATCGCTGGCGCTGATGACGGTGGGCGATCTGCGCGCGGAGTTTGCGCGGAGATTCCGGCCGGATCACGCGGTGCTTGTGGCCGTGGGCGATTTTGAGATGGCGAAAATGACGGCTGCGATTCAAGCAAAGCTCGGCGGATGGAAGGCGCCATCGACGCCCGCGGTTGCGGCCGCGCCGAAGCCTTCGGCTGCGCCGGCTCATTCGATTTATTTCATCGCGCGGCCGAACTCAGTGCAATCCACGCTGGTGTTCGCGGCATTCGGGCCGCTTCGCGGCGATGCGGATTACGAGGCGACGGAAGTTGCCAACGCGATTTATGGCGGGATATTCAGCTCGCGGTTGACGCTGAATATTCGCGAGGATAAGGGATATACCTACAGTCCGTTTGCGATTGTGCAGACTTTGAAGTCTGCGGGATTGGTACGCACGCAGGCGGACGTGCGCAATGCCGTGACCGGCGCTAGCTTTAATGAAATTACCTACGAAATGAATCGCCTGGCGACGACCGATCCTACTGACGAGGAATTGAGTAAGGCGAAACGATTTTTGCTTGGCATTGAGGCCATTCGGTTGCAATCGAGCCAGGCGCTTGCTGGGGAGCTTGCTGGATTGTGGGGCGACGGCTTGACGCCTGATGAGATTGGAAATTTTGGAAAGAAGATCGCCGGCGTTTCTACCGCCGATGCAGATGCTGCTGCGCTGAAATATTATCCGGCGTCGCGGATGACGATTGTGGCGGTGGGCGAGGAAAAAGTGATTCGCGATTCCCTGGCGCCGTTTCGGTTGCCGATTCAGCCAGTGCCTTAATTTCGAGCGCAGCGCCGGGTAGCAGAAACACAAGCCGCCCCTGCAATGAACTGACCGCCCGCCTCGTTCGGAGCTCTTGTTACTTTCCCACGGCTCCGAAGTGACTCACACGCAATTTCGATTGCGCCAGTTCCTTGACGTCCAGCTCCCCATTCTTTTCCACATCCAGCCTGTCAAATTCCGCTTCCATGAACTTCATCCACTCTTGCTTGGAGATTTTGCCGTTCTTGTCCGTACCGATGAGGAGCAGCAATTGCCTGACTTCCTCCTGCCCGAGTGCCAAGTTATTCTGCGGCTTGGGAACTGAGGCTTTTTGCGCGACCACAGTTCCTGCCATCGTCGGGGTCAAGACCAGCGCAATGATGACCGCTATGACTACTGCAACCTTCCTCCGGCTCATCATGATCGACTCCCACGATAGTCTGTTTCAGAAGGGCGAACGCTAATCGGGTGCGCGTTTAGAAGGCATAAGAAATTCGTAACATTGCTATAAAAATCGGCGCGAGCGAAGAGCGGGAATTCGCTCCGCTGCCTGGGCGGATTGCCGGAAGCCGGCTCTCTGCCGGCTAAAACGCTGGCTTACGAAATCCTTACAACTCGCTTATCCCTTTCTAATGCGGGCGGAATATCGTGCTAGTCACGGACTGTGCGCCCGCGCGGGTGCGGGCCGTGGCGGCGCTGTTGGCCGGCGCGAAGGAGCGATTTCCATGCGATACGCGATTGCAATCCCGGCGGTTCTCGCGTGTGCCTTTTACGTCTACGTTCTGGTTCAGCTTCGACGTGATGAAAAGCGTCACAGTTCGAATGAGTCTCACTTGAAGGGTGTCATGGACGGGCGATATGAATTCGATTCGTTCACTGCGGTCAGGGAACCGGGCCATTCGTTTGCACAGTGGTCCCGATTGACGGCGAGGAGAAGTGCGCCGGACTCGACCTCAGGTCTGCGGAAGCGAGAGCAAGCTTCGGCCAAGATCCAGCGAATTTCGAATGCCGTGATGGCGCCGCCGGCGTCGTCCGGAGTTGCTCCTTTGGCCGATGACGCTCACGAGGGTCATGTCGGACCTCTCAGGAAAAAACAAGAGTAGCCGAGATCTGCGGGGCGTTGAGGTGAACTCGACCTTGATCTCTGATTTCTAGATTTGCGGCCTCTGAGGTTCTGCGAGCCGATGCTCAGCGCCTCCGGCGCGACTCCGGAAGCCCGCTCGGCATCTGGGCCGCAAATAAACGCCCTAAAAAAAGCGTGCGCGGGCATCCAAACGGCGTAATGCCCTCAGGGACGCCGGCCTCGATCGGCACCCCGATGTTTTTCCAGCAAGGAGATAAAGCGAGCCTTTATGAAAAAACTAAACGAGCGAACCGGCCGCAAAATTGCGAGAGCCTATTCGACCTATCTTGGATTGGTTCTCTGTCTGCTTTCGCCACGAGGCTTGCAAGCTGCGCCCCGTCCACAGGCGCAGAGCGCGGCATCGTTGCCTAGCGGGCCTCAATCTGCCCAGGTGGCGACGGGAGATGACGGGGGCGCTGCGCAGCCGACGACGAGCGAGATTAGCAAGGAACTCGAGGCCATGAAGCAACGCATCCAGCAGCTCGAGTTGGAGCTTAAAAGCATGAAGGCTCAGGGCAATCCGCCAGCGGCCTCGGCGCAGATTCCACCGGGCCCGTCAACGGCGACGAACGCGCCATCCACCGCGACGAGCGCGCCTTACGCCTCTGCAAATCCGGGCGCTTCGAGCGCTTCGGGCGCGGGTCCCGATTTCAAGCGCGTGCCGAGTTTGGAAAGCACTCAGGCCGCTTCGGAGAAGCCCCCCGGCAAGGTCGAGCCATTTTCGGATTACGACTGGACCTGGCTCAACGGCAACCCTCGCACCAAGGATATTTATTGGGACTCGAAATTTTTTACGCCGGAAATCCGGGCAGATGTCGTTTACGTGAACGACTTTAACCATCCGACGGATCACTCGATCGGCGGATCGAGCGAGCTCTTTCGGTCACAAGAAGTGCAACTGGAACAACTCGGAGTAGGCGGCGACTTTCACTATGACAACGTGCGCGCTCGGTTGATGACGCAGTTCGGCATGTATTCGGCGACGACGCCACGGAATGACGCCAGCCCGGGGCACGGTCAATGGGATCTCGTGAGCGCGTACCGCTACTTGTCAGAAGCCTATGGCGGATATCACTTCAATGTGTTGAACGGAGTCAATGTGGACGCTGGGATCTTCCTGTCCTATATCGGCCTGTTCAGTTACTACAACTTCGACAATTGGGCTTACCAGCCATCGTACGTTTCCTCGAACACGCCCTGGTTTTTCGAGGGAGTGCGCGTTCAGATCTTCCCCACGAAGCATTTGAAAATTGAACCGTGGTTCATCAACGGTTGGCAATCCTACGCTTCAGCCAATCACCGGCCGGGTATTGGCGGTCAGATCAAATGGACACCGTTTCCGTGGATGAACATCATCTCCAACAATTACGGCTTGGGTCAGGATGACCTGTTCGTACCAGGCCGCAAGCGCATCCATACTGACGACAGCATCGAGATTAAGTATTTCGACCGGCCGGAAAGCATGCTGGATAAAATGGCGTTCAGTTTTACGGGCGATCTGGGTTGTGAATATGGCGGCGGCGTTAGCTGCTATGGCGACAGGAAGGGCGGCCCCAAGCAGAGTTTCGTTGGTTACATGCTCTACAATCGAATTTGGTTCCACAAGGATTTGTTCGGATTGACGCTCGGCGGCGGCCAAATCAACAATCCTGGACGCTATCTTGTGCTGCTGCCACCGATCAACGGAGAAAGTGCCATCACGGCAGCGACGAATTCGCCCTACTTTACGGAGAATCCCGGCGATCCGTTTAAAGCCTGGGATTCTTCCATCACCGTCGATTACATGCCGAAGCAATACATCACCTTCCGTTGGGAATATGATTATCGCCACGCGAACGTGCCTTACTGGACGGGCCGCGGCGGGATTACTCCTCCGGATGGAAATACCGGTTCGCCTCAGTTCTTTACTTGCGCTAGCGGCGTCACCTCCGGGCAAACGGGCCTTGCGGCGGCGGAAGCGGCCTGCGGCGGCGGAATCAGCAGCGTTTGGTTCCCGGATCTTCGCCGGGATGAATCGTTCATCGATCTTTCGATCTTGGTGAAATTCTAGGCCGGCCGGAGGATCGCGCTACTCGGAAGTTCAGAGCTATTTAGCTGCGTGAGTAAACTCACTCTCTTCGGATTGCTCGCGGTGACGGCGATGGTGGTCTGCTACGCGCTCGAGCGCCGGGGACGAATTTATATTTTGGCTTTCTCCGGCGCCTGCATCCTGGGCTCGATTTACGGATTTTTGCAAGGTGCTTGGCCGTTTGGCGCAGTGGAGTTGGTCTGGGCGGTGATTGCCTTTCTTCGCTGGAAAAAAGCCGCCTGAAGTATTTCCGGTCGCGGCGCGCGACGGCTGCGAATTCCTGCGATGTTATACTCTCCGCGAATGTTCGCGCGGAAACTTCATGTTGAGATTATTGAGGACGGCAATTCCCGCCCCTGTCCGCTGGATTGGCTCGACAGTTTCGCCATGCGCAATTTCACTGGCTCGGCGGAATTCGACGATACGCTCCCGCTAGCGGATGGCGAAATGGAAGCCGGATTGAGCGTCGAACCGGCGCGGCTCGCGCAGGCGCTCCAAGATTTCCTGAATAAACGCGGGAAGGGAAACGGGCACGACCTGGAAGTCACCATTCGCGAGATCAAAACCGCTTAAATATGAGTCCCTCGGGCCCGGATAATCCTTCCGTCTTACAACCCTCTCTCGCCGATGCCAGCAAGCGGCTGCTGCCATGGTTGATCGCCGTGGCGTTCTTCATGGAGTCGCTGGACACCACGATTTTGAATACCGCGGTGCCGACGATCGCGGCCGCGCTGCACGTCGCGCCACTCAGCATGAAATCGGTGCTGGCCAGCTACACCTTGAGCCTCGCCGTCTTTATTCCCATCAGCGGGTGGATGGCGGATCGCTTCGGAACGCGGCGCGTGTTCGCTTCGGCCATCGCCATCTTCACGCTGGGGTCATTTCTTTGCGGAATTACCAGCAGCATCCACTTGCTCGTTGCTTGCCGGATCTCGCAG
This sequence comes from uncultured Acidobacteriota bacterium, assembly GCA_963831955.1. Lineage (GTDB taxonomy): Bacteria > Acidobacteriota > Terriglobia > Acidiferrales > UBA7541 > Palsa-147. Next base: position 2,238,008 of record CAWHSG010000001.1, read on the forward strand.
GGTTGCGGCGGATCGATGATGGTGCCCGTCGGGCGATTGACGATCGTGCGCACTTTCGCGCGCTCCGAGCTAATTCGCGCGATGAGTTTCGTCGCGATTCCCGGGTTGATCGGTCCGATGCTGGGGCCGATTGCCGGCGGCTTGATCGTTGGCTACCTTCACTGGCGGTTGATTTTCTTCGTGAATATTCCCATTGGGCTTGCGGGTTTGTACATGGTTTACCGGCATCTCCCGGATTACCGCGAGGCGAAAACCGATCCGCTGGATGTGGCCGGGCTGATACTTTTCGGATCGGGCGTGGCGCTGCTTTCCTATGTGCTGGAGGTATTTGGCGAGCACACGCTGAGCGTGCGGGAAATTCTCGGACTGCTGGCGCTTTCCCTTGTGCTGCTGGCTGGTTACGGATTTCACGCCACGCGCACCGACCATCCGATGTTGCGTTTGATTTTGTTTCGGATGCGCACTTTTCGCGCGGCGGTCAGCGGCAGTTTCGTGACACGGTTGGGAATTGGCGGGATTCCATTTCTATTTCCGCTCCTCTATCAGGTGGGATTGGGTTTCACGCCCATTCAATCGGGCTTGCTGATGATGCCGCAAGCAATCGCGGCGATGAGCCTGAAACTCACGATGCCGCGCATTTTGGCGCGTTTCGGCTATCGGGCCGTGCTGATTTCGAATACCGTTTTCATCGGGTTGCTCATCCTGCTTTTTGCCACCATCGGAAAGGGCACCCCGGTCTGGCTCATCGTGGCGGAAGTTTTCTGCTATGGCTTCTTCACGTCGCTGCAATATACGAGCATGAACACTCTTGTTTACGCCGAGGTTTCGCCCGAAGAAGAGAGCGCCGCCAGCTCAATCGCCAGCACCATGCAGCAAATGTCCATCAGCTTTGGGGTCGCGACCGCGTCTCTGGTGACTGCTTTTTTCCTGCCGAATCGGCATCTTTCTGATCCGCCGCAGTTTATTGACGGGATCCACCGGGCATTTTACGTGCTGGGAGGGATGACGCTGCTTTCCACGCCGGTTTTTGCCGGGTTGAAGAAGGGCGATGGGGACACGGTAAGCCAGGGCGAGCCGATGCATGGGGGCTAAAAAGCGGCTGCGCTGGCCGTTTTTATTGCATAGCGGCTGTGAAAGGAGTATGAGAAACCGTAGTGAAGGGGGATTCGAACCCATAAGGCTGATGACTGGGGCGTAGCAGCGGTCATCGCCGTGCAAGTTCGCGTCCCCCTTCGTTATTGACGCGCGCCGGGTCAAAGCGGTTAGCAAAGATATTCTTCGAAAAAATCTTCGTGGGGCTTCCTGCGTAAACTCAGTTCAGCGCGCTTCTTCTTCTGCTTTGCCAATTTGGGTGGGGGCGGTGCGGCGTTCGATCGCGGATTTGATTTTTGGCATGAGGGCGCGTGTGGCGGCGGCGCCGGAGGCTACCAGGCGCGGCGTTAGCGCAAATCCGTCCCAGAGCACGTCGCGCACATCGGGCTCGATCACCACATCCGCCAAGCCACGCCAGCGCTGTTCGTAAGTGCCCTGAATAATTGAGAAGGAACGGCCGATTACCTCAATCGTATTGCGCGGCTTTTCTTTTAGCTCACCGGGCTCGAGATAGACGGCTATAACCACCGTCGCGCCCATTCTCCGCACCGCCTCTGTCGGAACCGCCTCGGTGAGGAATCCATCCACCAAGATTCGCCCGCGATACTGCACCGGCAGAAACAGGCCCGGATAAGCGCACGACGCGCGGAGGGCCGGGCCGATTTCGCCATCGGTGAAATAAACAGTCTCGCCTTTGATCAGGTCCGTCGCCACGATGCTCAGTGGGATTTTCATTTCCTCGAAAAAACGCGCGGTGGTGAACTTGTGCAGGAAATGTTCGAGGCGCTCGTTCGAAGCCATGCCCATGCGCGAAAGCGTCCAGCGTCCGAAATCGCGAAAGTGCGTGCTCGAGCCTTGTTCCTCCATGGCGTCCAGCTCGGCGCCGCTGGCATAGCCCGCGGCGATCAACGCGCCCACACTGGTACCCGCGATGTAATCGACCGGTATTCCTTCCTGTTCGAGCACGCGCAGTACTCCAATATGCGAAATTCCGCGCGCAAACCCGCCGCCGAGCGCCAGGCCCACTCGCGGACGTCCGTCGCCGGGTCCATAGGCGAAGGAACGCAAGCCGCGCACGGCGCCTCCAATCCATTTCATCGTGTTTCCCATGCTCCCAAGGGCCCCTATTTGACAGAGTACCCTAAAGCGGCGATGCTTGGGGGCCGGCATTGACTTCCAGTTCTGGACTCGTAACGTCCAACCCTTTCGGAGCGCATAAAGTGACACGAAGAATCGAAAAAGTAGCGGTTCTAGGCGCGGGCACCATGGGCGCGCGCATCGCGGCGCATTTCGCCAATGCCGGAATTCCTTGTTTCCTGCTGGATATCGCGCCGCGCGAGTTGACCGCTGAGGAAAAGGCCAAAGGATTGAGGCTGGACCATCCGGCGGTGCGCAATCGGATCGTTCGCGCGGGCCTCGAGGCTGCCAAGAAGGCGCGTCCGGCGGCATTTTTTACTCCGGAAACGGCGCAGCTGATTACCTTTGGAAATTTTGAGGACAATCTAGGTTGGTGCGGCGAAGTGGATTGGATCGTGGAAGCCGTCGCCGAAAATTTGGAGATTAAGCGCGGTCTTTTTTCGCGCGTCGAGCAGCATCGCAAGGCCGGCACCATTGTTTCGACGAATACTTCCGGTTTGCCGATTCATCTGGTTTCCGAGGGGCGCTCGGCGGATTTCGAGTCGCATTTTGCCGGGACGCATTTTTTTAATCCGCCGCGTTACATGAAGCTGGTCGAATTGATTCCGGGGCCGAAGGCGCGGCCGGACGTGATTGGTTCGCTGGATGAGATTTGCGATCACCGGCTCGGCAAAGGCGTGGTGGTGGCGAAGGACACGCCAAACTTCATCGCCAATCGCATTGGCACGTACTCGATGCTGAATGTGATCCGCTTGATGACTGAACTTGGCATGACCATCGAGGAAGTGGACGCCTGCACTGGTCCGGCTGTTGGCTGGCCGAAATCGGCGACGTTTCGGACCGCGGATATTGTGGGGCTCGACATTCTGGTGAACGTGATTCGCAACATTTATGAAAATGCGAAGAATGACGAATCGCGCGAGGCTTACAAAGTTCCGCCGCTTATCGAGGAAATGATCAAGCGCGGCTGGCTCGGCGAAAAAACAGGCTCGGGATTTTATCGTCAGGTGCGCAAGGGCGGCGGTAAGGAAATTGAGACGCTCGACTGGCAGAAGATGGAGTACCGGCCGAAACAGAAAGCGCGCTTTGCTTCAATCGAAGCCGGCAAGCAGATTGAAGGGACGCGCGAGCGATTGCAGGCGTTGATCGGCCCGATTCTGGAAGGCAAGCCTGGCGACAAGGGCGCGCAATTTCTGTGGGGCAGCTTGAGCGAGATGTGTTCGTATGCGGCGCGACGTGTGCCGGAAATTGCTGATCGCGTGGTGGATGTGGATCGCGCGATGCGCTGGGGATTTGCTTGGGAGCTCGGCCCGTTTGAAATTTGGGACGCGGTGGGCGTCGAGACGATGGCCAAGGCTCTCGAGCGCGAGAAGAGGCCCGTGCCGCTGCTCGTCGATCGCCTGCTTTCATCCGGGAAGAAATCTTTCTACGAATCGTCGCAAGGCGAGCTGCGCTACTTCGATCTTTCGACTGCTTCGATGCATCCCGCGCCCGAGCCGCCGGGAATCATCATTTTGAAGTCGCTGAAGGATCGCTCGAAGACGGTGCAGACTAATGCTGGAGCGAGCCTGATCGATCTCGGCGACGGCGTTCTTTGCTGCGAGTTTCACTCCAAGATGAATGCGATTGGCGGCGACATCGTTTCGATGATTTATGCCGGGTTGAAGCGCCTCGAGAATGATTTCGAAGCCATGGTGATCGCCAATCAGGCCGCGAATTTTTCGGTTGGCGCGAACATTATGTTGCTGCTGATCAGCGCGCAGGAAGAAGAATGGGACGATTTGCACATGGCCGTCCGGCAATTCCAGCGCTGCAACATGGCCATCAAATATTCGCCGCGGCCGGTGGTGGCGGCGCCGCAGGGAATGTCGCTGGGCGGCGGCTGCGAAATTCCGATGCACGCCGCGCGAATTCACGCGGCTGCGGAAACTTATATGGGCTTGGTCGAAACCGGCGTCGGTTTGATTCCCGGCGGCGGGGGGACGAAAGAAATGCTGATTCGCGCGAATGAAAATTCCGCGGGCGGCGAGTCGCTCGATTTGATGCATGCTCTCAAGCCCGTCTTCGAAACGATTGCCATGGCCAAAGTTTCCACTAGCGCCGAAGAAGCTCGCACTAACGGATTTTTGCGCCGCGCTGATTTGATCGCCATGAATCGCGATCGCCTGGTGGCCGACGCGAAGGAAACCGCGCTGGCATTGGTGCGCGCGGAATACCATCCGCCTGCGCCGGCTCAGATTCGAGTGCTTGGCGAACAATTTATCGCCGGAGCCAAGCTTGCGCTGCACATGATGCTGCGCGGCGAATATATCAGCGAGTATGACGCCGTCGTCGGGCGCAAGCTGGCCAACGTGCTGGCCGGCGGGGCGCTCTCCGCGCCACAAACTGTGTCCGAGCAATACGTCCTGGATCTGGAGCGGGAAGCCTTCGTAAGTCTCTGCGGCGAGCGAAAAACCCAAGAGCGCATCGCTCACACCCTAAAAACCGGCAAGCCCCTACGCAACTAGCGCAATTTCGAACTCGTGCGATGCCTTCGTAGCGGTCGGCTTTAGCCGAGCATCTTCGTCCATGATCGAGCCACATCCAAAATCGAGCCCAGCCTCGAACTCCAGTCGTGCCCGGCTGCTCGCGTCCTCCCTTCAACGCAGTCTATTTCCAAGACTCTTCGACGAGGCTTCTTGACACTTCGTGAACCTGCCTCTAGCATCGCGCGTCCCAAGAATCATCGCGAGTTTCGCCGCGAGCAAACCATTTCGCGGCACGTCAAGGGGTCTGGAATGAAAGCGTGGGGAATGAAGTTTAAGTCAGGCGGCAAAGCGCCGTGGCTATTCATCGCAATAGTTTCGCTCGCTGGATTATTGCTATCGCATGCGTCGCGGCTGCGCGCTGAGGGCGGCGAACCGCGCTACTTCGCGATTACCAACGCTCGCATCGTTCCGGTGTCTGGCCCGGTGCTGGAATCTGGGACGGTGGTGATTGCTAACGGACTGATTCAATCCGTCGGCGCCAGTGTGACGATTCCGCCCGAGGCTTGGGTGATTGATGGCAAGGGGCTGACCGTTTATCCCGGCTTGATTGATGCGGGCAACGATCTCGGAATTACAAAGCCGGAAGCTCCAGTAACCGAAGTACGCGGCCGAGGCCGCCGCCGCGCCGGCGCGCCTGTGCCCGAGCATATTTCCATGGGTCCGGAAGATCGTCCGGGCACATCACCTTGGATCGTGGCATCCGACGATTTCAATGCCGCTGACAAGCGCATCGAATCCTGGCGCGATGCTGGATTCACCACAGCGCTCGTTCTTCCCGAAGACGCCATCATCGCCGGCCAAGGCTCGCTGATCGATCTGAATGGCGAACGCGTGAGCCAAATGATTGTGAAGTACCACGCCGCGCTACGCATTGGGCTGCATCCCGAAACATACGGATTTCCGGATTCGCTGATGGGCGTGATTTCGTATTTGCGCCAGGTGACCGACGATACGGCGTGGTACGACCTAGTCGCGCCCACCTACGCATCGCATCCAAACGGAATCGAACGGCCGGATGTTGATCGCACTGAAGAAATCATGAGCCTGATCCTGCACCGTAAGGAAATCGTCCTTTTTCCGGCGAATGATCTGGTCGAAATCCCGCGCGCCATGCGACTGGCGCAGGAATGGAATCTGCACGCGGCGCTTTACGGCGGGCAACAGAGCTATGAACTGGCGGATCAAATCGCAGCGAAAAAATATCAGGTGATCGTAAATCTGAAATGGCCGGAAGGGCCGAAAGATCCCGATCCGGAAAATATTCCGTCGCTGCGAGAGCTGCGTTTCCGCGATCGTGCGCCGGGATCTCCCGCGGCGCTGGCGAAGGCCGGTGTGAAATTCGCATTCTCGTCGGGCGGTATCGCCGATCCGAAAGAGATTCAGAAAAATGTGCGCAAGGCGACTGCCGCGGGACTTTCGTCCGATGCGGCGCTGCGGGCATTTACACTCGACGCCGCCGAAATCCTCGGCGTGGCAGACCGGCTTGGCAGCATCGAGCCTGGAAAGATTGCGAATCTAGTCGTTGCCGACGGCGACCTATTCGCCGAAAAGACAAAAGTGAAGCACGTTTTTGTCGATGGCCGCCATTTCGAAGTACACGAGATTGAGATGCCCCACAAACCGGGTGACGGCGACAAGACGGGCGGCTCGCCCGAAGTGTCGGACGATGATCCCGAGGTGGGACGATGAATCGGAGATGGCTCACATCGACTACGATCGCGGGGGCAACACTGCTCGTACTCGCGGCGTCGCCCGGGATCACGCGAGCTGGCGGTGCGGACGCGAAGCCGAACGTGACGCTGATCAAGAACGCGACAATTTTCACAATTACACATGGAAACATCGAACACGGCTCGATCCTGATTCGCGACGGCAAAATCGCCGAAGTCGGCGCCGACATCAAGGCCCCGGATGGCGCGACGGTGATCGATGCGAGCGACGAATACATTCTCCCTGGCATCATCGATTGCCATTCGCACATCGCGATTAGCGGCGACGTGAATGAAGGCAGCCTCGCTGTCACCTCGATGGTGAATATCGGTGACGTCCTTAATTCAGAGGACCCCGCGATTTACTACGATCTCGCCGGCGGCGTCACGGCCGCGAATATCCTTCACGGCAGCGCGAATCCGATTGGCGGCCAGACGATTGTGATCAAGCTGCGCTGGGGCAAGCCTTCGAGCGAGCTGCCCTTCGAGGGCGCGCTGCCGGGAATTAAATTCGCTCTCGGCGAAAATCCCAAGTGGTCGAATTACCGTCCGCCGCCGGGTTATCCGCAGCGATATCCCGCAACGCGCATGGGCGTCGAAGAGATTATTCGCCAAGCTTTCACTGAAGCGAAGGAATACAAGAAGCAATGGGACGAATATAACCGGCGGAAGGCGGCAGGCGAAGCCAATCTGATTCCGCCGCGCCGCGATTTGAAACTTGATCCGCTTGTCGAAGTGCTCGAAGGCAAGCGCTATATCCACTGCCATTCGTATCGGTCCGACGAGATTCTGATGCTGATGCGCGTCTCGAAGGAATTTGGATTCAAAGTGCGCACGTTCCAGCACGTGCTGGAAGGCTACAAGATTGCCGATGAGCTGGCGGCTTATGGCGTCGGCGCATCCACTTTTTCCGATTGGTGGGCTTACAAAATGGAAGCCTACGACGCGATTCCTTACAACTCGGCGCTGATGACCGAGCGCGGCGTGGTGGTTTCCGTGAATTCGGACGATAGCGAAGAAGCGCGGCATCTGAATCAAGAAGCGGCGAAAGCAATAAAGTATGGCGGCCTTTCGGAAAACGACGCGCTGAAGCTCGTCACGCTGAATCCCGCCATCCAGTTGGGAATCGATAATCGAGTCGGATCGATCGACGTCGGCAAAGACGCCGACCTGGTCATCTACAATCACAATCCGCTGAGTGTTTACGCCGTAGCGCAGAAAACGCTGGTTGACGGCACCGTTTATTTCGATCGTGACCGCGACATCGCGGGCCGCCCCGCGCGTGAGGCCGAAAAGAAAGCATTACTCGAAAAAGAAAAGAACGCCCGCGAAGAAGAAAAGAAAAAAGCGGAAGAAAAGAGAAAAGCAGACGATGCCAAGAGGAAGGCAGAGCAAGAAAAAGCCACACCTCCCAAAGACAAGGGCAACGATGCAGGAGGTGCGCGATGAGAAACGGGGAATTGCATCCAGTAGGGGAGGGTCTTCAGACCCTCCCGCAGTTCGGCTCCGTTTCCGCTGCAAAATGCCCGGCCACCACCACGAGACATTTCGTACGCCTCACCGCAGCGATTCTTTTGGCGATGCTTTGCAGCATTGCAGCAATAGCGACGCCGCCAAATTCATCCTCGCGAGCGAATGCCGATAACGAGCCAGGCGTTTACGCGATCACCGGCGCAAAGATATTCACGCTAGCAGGCGCGCCAATCGAAAAGGGCATAGTCTTGATCCGCGACGGGAAAATCGCAGCCGCCGGCGCAAGTCTCAGCGTTCCCGCCGACGCAAAAGTGATCGATGCGAAGGGCCTCGAAGTCTATCCGGGCTTCTTCGATCCCGTCACACAAACAGGATTGACCGAAATCAGCGCCGTGCGCGCGACGAATGATATTTCGGAGCTGGGCGACTTCAATCCGGATATCGTGGCCATGACTGCGGTGAATCCCGAAAGCGCGCATATCGGCGTCACGCGCGTCAGCGGCATCACCGAAGTGCTTGCCACTCCCGGCGTGCGCGGCTTCGATACCGGTGGCGGCGCTCCGACGATTGCCGGCCAGGCCTCGTTGCTGAATCTGGCCGGCTGGACGAATGAAGAGATGACGCTGCGCGCGTCCGCGGCGATGGTTTTTAACTGGCCTTCGGTCGAGAGCAGAAATTACGATTACGAGTCCGGCAGTTTCAACGAGCGGCCTTATTCCGAAGTCAAGGCGGAATATGACAAGAAAGTGTACGCGCTCGGCGATCTTCTCGAGCGCGCGCGCCACTACGCGCAGGCCGTCGAGAGAGGCTCGCCGCAGAATTTTGAGCGCGATCTCAAGCTCGAGGCGCTCATTCCCGTTGTGGAAGGCAAGCTGCCAGTGCTGGTGGTGGCGCAATCGGCGCGCGACATTCGCAATTCCGTCGAATTCTGCGGCAAGCAAAATCTGAAAATGATTCTGGCTGGCGGCGCCGAGGCCTGGCGAGTAAAGGATTTGCTCAAGCAGAAAAACATTCCGGTGATTCTCGGCCCGACAATGAGCGTGCCGAATGAGGAAGACTATCCTTACGATAAGCCGATGACGCAGCCCTCAGAACTTGCTTCAGCCGGAATTCAAATCGCCTTCGCCAGCTTCGATACCTCGTTCTCCCGCCGGCTTTCGCAGCAAGCAGGCAATGCCGTCGCCTATGGCTTGCCGCACGACGAAGCTTTGCGCGCGATCACGCTCAACGCCGCGAAAATGCTCGGCGTTGACGACCAGCTCGGCACCATCGAAACCGGCAAGCTCGCCAACCTCGTCGTCACCGATGGAGATCCGCTCGAAATCCGCACGCAAGTGCGCTATCTTTTCATCAACGGACGACTGACGAGCCTCGAAAACCGCCACTCCGACCTCTACGAAAAATATCGCAAGCGCCCGTGAGGTTTTGTAGGCGCGGCCCCGCATTTCAGCCCCGCGCGGTTTTCGGCCATGCTTTTTGGTGCGCGTGGCCCGCTGTCATGTCAGGAAGTCAAAGCCCGCACGCGGCAGAGACTTCTTCCGCGCATCGGCTCGTTTCGCTATACTTTTCCCAAGTTACTGGGCAAGAATTCGAATTTAAATCCGCGCGAGGGCATCTTAACCGTGATTCCTAAAAACGCTGAAGTGCATCTTTGCACAAAAAACGCTGAGCATTCACTGCGCAGGCCGTTTGCGGCACCATACCGCTGGCGTGCGGCGGCAGCCGTGGTGCTGTGCGCCTGGATCTTGCTAACGGCGGGCTGCGCAACGCGCCCAGGCGGCAAGGAAGCGCCGGCGCAGACTGGCGCAACTCATCCCGTACTGGTTTTCATGACCGATTTCGGGACGGCGAATGATGCGGTGGCGATCTGCAAGGCGGTCATCATTCAAATTGTGCCCGACGTGCGAATCATGGATATCACGCACCAGGTGACGCCGTTTTCGATCGAAGAGGGCGCGCGATTTCTTGCCGGAGTTACGCCTTACTACCCGTCCGGGACAGTTTTTCTGGTGGTCGTCGATCCGGGCGTGGGCACTTCGCGCAAAGCGGTGATCGTGAAATCGAAGAAGGGGCAATATTTTGTGCTCCCGGATAATGGCTTGATCACGCCGGTGATGGAGCGCGATGGAATTGTCGGCGCGCGCGAAATCACCAATCGCTCCTGGATGATCGGCGAAGGAATTTCTTCCACATTTCATGGCCGCGATATTTTTTCGCCGGCAGCGGCGCATCTCGCCGCGGGCGAAGATTGGAAGCTGGCCGGCGCCGACGTGCCGGATCTTGTGCGACTAAAGCCCGTTCAGGCCGCGGTCACGGACAACGGAATTTCAGGCGATGTGATCGCCCTCGACGATCCGTTCGGCAGCCTGATTACCGACATTCGAGCCGAGGAGTTCAAGCAATTGGGTTACGAGCTCGGCGACAAAGTCACCGTGAAAATCGGCGCGAAGCCTTACACCATGCCTTATGTGAAAACATTCATGGATGTGCCTGTTGGGCAGATGCTGCTTTATGTTGACTCGCGCGGGCGCATTGGCATCGCGCTGAATGAACGGGATTTTTCGAAGACCTACGGGATCATTCCGCCGGTTTCGCTAATCATTCCGCGAAAAGGAAAGTAAAGGTGTCCGCATGAGAATGCGCACGTCCGAGGTTGCGAGTTTAATCTTCGATCTCGGGGCGCTGCTATTCGTTCTGATGATCTGCGCGAATGGCGCAGCCGCGCAGACCTATCGCGGCACGATCCACGGTGTCGTAACTGATCCTTCCGGAGCAGTTGTAGCTGCCGCGAGCGTCACCGCCAAGAATATTGCGAATGGCAATTCCCGCACAGTCGCCACCGCGGGCGATGGCGGTTATCAAATTCCGGAACTCGAAGCTGGAGAATATTCGGTCGAGGCCAAGGCCACGGGATTTCTACTGATCCCGCGACGAGCGATCGTGGAAGTCGGCCGTGACACAACCGTGGATATCGCGCTGGAGATTGGCAATGTGGACTTCATCGAAGTTCCGGCGACAGCGCCAATGGTGGATACCGAACGCGACGTGCTAGGCGAAGTTGTGGACAACCGGATGGTGGAAGAGTTGCCGCTGAACGGGCGCGATTTCGGCAAGCTTGTGGCGCTTGTGCCCGGCGTTACGGTCGAAGGTTCTGGCGTAGCTGGCACCGAAAAGGGTTTCGGACAATTCAACATCAATGGCAATCGCGACCGCTCGAATAATTACACGCTGGATGGCACCGACAATAACGATCCCTGGTTCAACAATTCGGCGCTGAATCAGGTGGGCATCAGCGGCGCGCCCGCGACGTTGCTGCCGATTGACGCCATTCAGGAATTCAACGTGCAATCGCAATTTCCGGCGGAGTACGGCCGCAATAGCGGCTCGGTAGTGAACATCCTAACGAAATCCGGCACGAATCAATTTCACGGTACGGCTTTCGAATACAATCGCAGTTCCTATTTCGACGCGCGGAACTTCTTCAACGTCACTCCGGACCCGCAGACGCTCTTCATCAACAATCAATTTGGCGGCTCGATTGGCGGCCCGATTATCAAGGACCGCACATTTTTCTTCGCCGCCTACGAAGGCCAGCGCGAGCGCGTCGGCTCCGACTTCGTTTTCCAAGTGCCCACCCAGACCGAAATCGCTTCGGCAAGAAGCGCCGCGCTACTGATTGATCCCGCGATCGTTACAGCGCCTCTCGACGCGATCCTGACTCTCTTCCCGCAAAGCAGCACCAACGAGCTGCCAGGCGTGGTGAACGACGTCAACAACAACGACAACCTGATCGTGAAGCTCGATCACAAATTTTCGACCAACGAAAGTTTCGCCGCGCGTTACGCATTCGGAAACGACAGTCAGACTTTTCCCTTCGGCTCGCTTGGAGGCGAAGGCGACGGCTCGCGTCTCGCGCCCTTCGCGCAGATTTCGCCCACGCGCGTGAATGTCGTCTCGGCCAGCTTGCTCTCGACGCTCGGCCCATCAAAGCTCAACGAGCTGCGTTTCGGCTACACGCGCTTTTCGAATTCCTTCACCTCAGCCGATGCGAAAGCGAACTTGACGATCCCCGGCCTCAATTTCGGCACCAATCACGCCGGCCTGCCGGAAATTGATTTCGATGGCGCGATTGAAAATCTCGGCGCGACGGCATTCAGCGTCCCGCGCGCGCGAACTAGTCAGAGTTTTCAGGCGCTGGATAACTTCACGTGGATTCATGGCGTGCACACCTTCAAATTCGGCGGCGAGTACCGCCGTGTCGCGGTCAGCGCTTTCAATGACAATCTCGAGCGCGGCCTGATCGGCTTCGCGCCGAGCAACAATGACACCACGCTCGACGAGACGATCATCGACGTTCTGACCAACTATTATCTCGGAAACGCCGAATGCGATGAATGTTTCACGACCGCCAACACCGGCAACACGCAGCGCACCACCTACAACAATGGCGGAGCAGTCTTTGCGCAGGACGACTATCGCCTGCGCTCGAATCTGACTCTGAATCTCGGTCTGCGCTGGGAATATTTCGGCCCTATCAGCGAGAAGGACGGCTTGCTCTACAATTTTGGTCCCGGCCTCGGCCCAAACGCGTTGCTCCAGCACGTCGGTTCCGGCGGCCTCTCGGGAGCCTATGGCCGCGACCTGAATAATTTCGGGCCGCGCATCGGCCTAGCCTGGAGTCCGTTGCTGCACACGACAGTTCGTGCCGGCTATGGCCTCTATTACGATTACATTCCGCAGGATTTGATGATCGCGAATTTCACCGACGTAGCGGGCATCGCCACGAATCCGATCGGACCGAAACCGGTATTTCCCATGGAGTTCAACCAGACTGCGTTCACCGGCGAAACGCCGGGGCCCGTTTTCACCGTTGCGCCGCCGCCGTACGAAATCTTCATCGTCGACCCGAATCTGCGCACGCCTTACGTGAGCAGTTGGAATCTGAATATCGAGCAGCAGGCTGGCGATCACGCCTCATTTCAGATCGGCTACGTGGGAAGCAAGGGCACGCGCCTGACGCGGCTTCACGATATCAACCAGGATTTCACCAATCCGAATTACGAGACTATCGACGAATTCAGCACCGGCGCCAGCTCCACCTACCATTCGCTGCAACTCAACGGCAGGCTTCGGAATTTCCACGGCCTCTCGGGCTTCTACGGCTACGTTTTCTCGAAGTCCCTCGACGATGCTTCCGACGGCATCGATTTCAATTTCGCCACCGCTGCTTTTCCGCAGAATTCCGATGATTTGCGCGCCGAGAAGGGCCCATCAACTTTCGACACCAAGCATCGCTTTACCGGCGCGCTGAATTATTCCGTGCCCGTTTGGCATAGCTTGCCGGCGCGGCTCGCCGAAGGTTGGGCGCTGAATACCATTGTTACGATCCAATCCGGCCGGCCGATTCCCATCATTGACGACGAATTCGGGATCAATGGCCACTTGCGTCCTGACGTCGTTCCCGGCGTGAATCCGATTCTGCCGAAGTGGACGCCTTCCACCGGTTATCTAAATCCGAATGCTTTCGCCGAACCGGCGGGCGAATTCGGAACGCTCGGTCGCGATCAGATTTACGGCCCCGGATTCTGGAACGCGGATTTTTCGGTAACCAAGGACACGAAAATCACTGAGACGTTCGGAGTGCAATTCCGCGCCGAAATCTTCAACATTTTCAATCATCCGAATTTCGCGCTGCCGGACAACGTCGTAACTCCGGGCGTCGCACCCGATGGCGTGATTTCCGCGACGCCGGATGTGGCCCAAGGCAATCCCGGCTTAGGCGGCGGTGGCCCACGCGTAATCCAATTCGCGGTGCGGCTGAGATTCTAAGAGGTTTATTTGCTACCGCTGGTTTGCCCTCAGTAATTGCGAGGGGCGCCTCTGCCGGCTCTTACGAGCATTAAAGTAGCGCCGGCGTCCCCGCCGGCATCTTACGAACACCATCTCGATAAGGGCAGGTATCGACCGCGGCGCAATCAATTAGATATAGAGATGTATTTAGCCGCTCGATCCGCTCCTGATCATTGCCCGTGGCGAGAGCCGCGGTCGTAAGATGCCGGCAGGGACGCCGGCGCTACTTGGCCTCGCTCCGTTGTTGCTTTTTGGGCCGATAGAGCATCCAATGTAACCAGAAACACCCACTCGGAAGGTGAATCATGCGTGAAGCCGTCATCGTAAGTGCAGTGCGCACAGCAGTTGGCAAGGCCCCCAAGGGCACCCTCCGCACCAGCCGCCCCGACGATCTCGCCGCCGCCACCATCAAGGAAGCCATCGCGCGCGCCAAAGGCCTCGATGTAAAAGAAATCGAAGATGTAATACTCGGCTGCGCCACCCCGGAAGCTGAGTCGGGAATGAATGTCGCGCGCATCGCCTCGCTGCGCGCCGGGCTGCCGGTTGAAACTTCCGCGATGACCATCAATCGCTTCTGCTCCTCGGGACTTCAGGCTATCGCGCTGGCCGCCGAACGCATCATGTCCGGCCAGGCTCACGTAATCGTCGCCGGCGGCACCGAATCCATGAGCCTGATTCCCATGGGCGGCAACAAAGTCTCGCCGAATCCCTGGTTGATGGATCACTATCCGGATGCTTATCTCGGCATGGGCCTGACCGCCGAAAATTTGGCGAAGAAGTACGGCATCACGCGCGAGATGGCCGATGAATTCTCGCTGCGCAGCCACAAAAATGCCATCGCCGCCATCGCGGCCGGAAAATTCAAGGATGAAATCGTTCCGGTAGAAGCGAGCTTCACCGAAATCCCGGCAAATAATGGCAATCGCCCGAAGACCACCAAGCTCGTTTACGACACCGACGAAGGCCCGCGCGCCGACACTTCGATGGAAGCGCTCGGAAAATTGAAGCCCGCATTCCACGCCCGCGGCACAGTCACGGCAGGGAACAGCTCGCAGACCAGCGACGGCGCGGCCGCCGCGGTAGTGATGAGCGCCGAGCGCGCCCGTGAACTAAAGATCGAGCCAATGGCGAAATTTCTATCCTTCGCCACAGCCGGCGTCCCGCCCGAGGAAATGGGCATCGGCCCGGCCTACGCCATTCCCAAAGCGCTCAAACTCGCCGGCCTGCGTCTCGAAGATATTGACGTATTCGAATTAAACGAAGCGTTCGCCGCGCAAGCCCTGGCAGTAATCAAGATGGCAGGCATCGATCCCAATCGAGTAAATCCAAATGGCGGCGCCATAGCTCTAGGCCATCCGCTAGGCTGCACCGGCGCCAAGCTAACCGCCTCAATCCTGCGCGAACTAGAACGCCGCAACGAGCGCTACGGCGTAGTAACAATGTGCGTAGGCGGCGGCATGGGCGCAGCAGGAATTCTCGAACGCGTTGCCTAAGGTTGCGACTCAGCCTATTTTGCCACTGAGGCTGGACAAAGCCGATACGAGACGCCCAACCGCCTCGGTCATCTGCTTTTCGATTTCCTGCGCGCGCTTCTTCTCCATACTCCATCCCGAAACGCGCACGCCCAGCATGCGCTGCGGCCCCATCGAAAACGACTTGAGCTCCAGCGTCGCTCGCTCCTCCGGCCAGCTCACGGCAACTTCATGCTCGGTGCGCGCAATCACGCGCCCGTTTACCGGCCCGCCGTCGTGCAGCGCGAGTTTGCACGCCGCGCCTTCCTCCCCGATCTCACCCGATTGCGTCAGCCATTTCGCCAGGAACTTCGGCTCACGAAAATATCGCGCGATGGTCGCATATTCGAATTGTCCCGGCTGGATCACCAGCAGGCTGGTGCGCGGCTGTCCAAAATAGTTTTCCAGATACTCGCGCAGCAATGCCAGCGCATTGTGCCAGCCGGACTCCACTCCTTCATACTCTTCATCGAATTCCGCCCCTTCGCGAAAACCGGATTGCACCAGACGGATCAGCGTCTGGCCTTGCTCGCGCTCGATGATCACTTCGAGAATTCCCGGTGGAGGCATCGGTCCGGGCCACAGGATGGCGTAACGCTCGCCGGGCACAGCCTCGAGCACCTTATAGCTCAGTTCAAGATTGAACGTGTCGAAGAACCACTTGATGTCGCGGCCCGCCTCCGCTTTCCCTTCCGCACGGTCCACGAACCACTGTGAAATTTTCGCCGGATCGGCCCAAGCCTCCCAGGCCTGCTGCGGGGAAGCGCTCGTCTTGATTTCGTCGCGGATGATGCGGCGTTCGTGCTTCTGATGTTCGTCTTTGCGCATGGCTAAGCCTCGTCAGTGGATGAACGTGATTCTTCGTCGCGCTTTTCAGCCGATGGAGGAATGGGATAGCAGCCGGCCACCAGCCGGAAAGGACGCCCGCGCCCAGCCGAGCCATTCGCCGCGCGATACGGCGAAGAATGCCGCGCCACCACATCGGCAACCGCGCGCTGCAACTCGCGCGCAAACGCCGCGCGCTGCTCGGCGGTTTCAAAACGCAGCTCCGACACCAGCGAAAGCGTAGCCAATCGCTTACCCTGCGCCTCAGCCTCACTGCGCGCCAAGCCCAACTCCGCCTGCACCTGCGCGCTCAAAGCCAAGAGATAACTCGCGCTGAACACATCCTCCACCCGGCTGCGATCCGCCTGCAACACCCCCAGCAGTTCCGGCGAAAGCACGTATCCGCGCGCCCGCGCCACATAGCGCTGCTCGATCATATTCCGCCGGCGCCGCCGCCCCGCCCGCTCGAGAAAATGCCCGCGCGCCAATTCCCGCACGTGATAATTGATCTTCTGCCGCGGCAGCCGCAAACGCCGCGCCAACCCCGCCGCCGAATCCGGCTCGCGCAAAGCCTCCAGAATCCGCCGCCGCAGAGGATTCAGCAAGGCCGCCGCCCTCGAATCGTCCCGAATCACGTCCACAGCCTCAGCGTACATGCGCAAAATCTATATGTGACAGATGTAGTTGTCAAGAAAAATACAGTTGTCAATAAGAGATTAAGAACCCAGAGAATGCAAAGGCCGCAGTCCTCCGCCCTGTACCGCCGGCGTCCCTGCCGGCTCTTTTTCGCGCCACATTTCAGATCGCCGCATAACTCTAGACACCGATCATCTGCAGACCTCGATGCCGCGGAAACGCCATTTTCCGAAACCCAGCCACCAACAGCGCCCCCAGCCATCCCCAAAACGCCCTCATCCACTGTCCGCCAGGCCAATTGCCCGCGCCCCCGCTTAGCTGTAGAATCTCTCATCCGCAAAGAGCGCGACCGATAGCGGAGCCCCAACTTTTCAGAGGAGTACAAAACGATGGCCACTTCCACCGTCTCTCAAAATCTTCTACGCGGCGGCAGCTTTCTGATCACCCCGTGCACGCCCGACGACGTCTTTACCCCCGCCGATCTAGCCGACGATCAACGCCTCATCGGCCAGACCGCGGAAGAATTCGTCACCAAGGAAGTGATGCCAGTCGTGCCAGAGCTCGAGGCGCACAAAGACAATCTAATGGCCAGCATTCTAAAGAAAGCCGGAGAACTCGGCCTGCTCGGCGGCGCAATTCCAGAAGCCTACGGCGGCGCTGGCCTCGATAAAGTTTCCGCCACGGTCCTCGCAGAAAAAGTCTCGGGCTACGGGTCCTTCGCTGTTTCGCACGGCGGCCACGCGGGCATCGGCACCATCCCCATCGTTTATTTCGGCACCGAAGAGCAGAAGAAAAAGTATCTGCCGAAGATCGCCACCGGCGAATTGCTCTCGTGTTACTGCCTCTCCGAGCCGCAAGCCGGCTCCGACGCTCTCGCCGCCCGCACCCGCGCGGTGCTTTCACCAGACGGCAAGAACTACATCCTGAACGGCCAGAAAATGTGGATCACTAATGGCGGCTTCGCCGACGTCTTCATCGTCTTCGCGAAAATTGACGGCGAAAAATTCTCCTGCTTCATCGTCGAGAAAGGCTATCCCGGCTTCACCGTAGGCGGCGAAGAAAAAAAGATGGGCATCAAGGGCAGCTCGACGGTGCCGATCTTTTTCGAGAATTGCCCGGTGCCGAAGGAAAATCTACTGCACGAAGCGGGGCGCGGGCACATCGTCGCGTTCAACACGCTTAATGTCGGCCGTTTCTCTCTCGGCGCGCACTGCGTCGGCGGGGCAAAGAAAATTCTGGAAGCCTCCTCCAAATATTCGAAAGAACGCACCGCCTTCGGCAAGCAACTCCGCGAGTTCGGCTTGATCCGTGGCAAGCTGGCCGAAATCGCCATCCGCATTTTCGCCGTTGAATCCATGATTTACCGCTCGGCTGGAATGGTGGAGCAAGCCGTTGCCGCGCAGGATCCCGGGAAGGATAAATCGCAGCAAGCCATGCAAGTGCTCGAGGAATATGCCATCGAAAGCTCCATCAGCAAGGTGTACGGCAGCGAAATGCTCGATTTCTGCGTGGACGAAGCGGTGCAGATTTTCGGCGGCTACGGCTACCACGAGGATTATCCGGTGGCCCGCGCCTATCGCGATAGCCGCATCAATCGCATCTTCGAAGGCACCAACGAAATCAATCGCATGCTCATCATTCAGATGCTCATGCGCCGCGCCATGAGCGGTACTCTGCCCATCATTCAATCGGCCATGAAACTCGCCGACGAAGTCCTCGCCGGACCATCGATGGAAGAAGGCCCAACCGGCGTCTTCGCGGAAGAAGAGCGCGCCCTGGCGCAAGCAAAGAAGACTTTCCTGCTCGCAGCCGGCACCGCGGTGCAGAAATTCCGCGAGAAGCTCTCCGAGGAACAGGAAATCGTAGCGTCGCTCTCCAACGTAGTGATGGAAATTTACGGAATGGAATCCGTGCTGCGCCGCACACAGAAAGCCGCAGCCGCCCGCGGCGATGCAGCCACATCCGTGATGGCCGATGCCACCCGCGCATTCATTTATGGCGCCAGCGATCGCGTTGAGAAGGAAGCCCGCACCGCGCTCGTCGCTACGCTCGAAGGTGACATGCTGCGCACGCAACTCGCCGTGCTGAAGCGATTCTCCAAGCACGAGCCGGTGGACATCATCGCGTTGCGCCGCCGCGTCTCGGACGCCGTGCTAGCGCAAGATCGCTATCCCTTCGAAGGCCGCTAAGCGAAGCCAAAGAAAAACGTAGGGCCCGAGCGGGGGTGGCACGCGCCTATCCCGCTCTGGAAATCATTTTCGCCGAAACCGGCCGCACCCCTGTCTCGCTCCCCAAATCCCGCCTTTCTTTACAACAACTTACGCGTGGCTCTTTTGGTCCCGCGCGTGCATCTATAAGAGTGCACGCAGGAAAGGAACTATGAATCGCATTTCGTCACTGTTTACAAATGAACCAGTCAAGCAGCAAAGGATAACCCGCGCTCTCTGGTGGGCGATCGCGGCCGCATTTATTTTTCAGATGTACTTCGTGCGGGAACTGCTGGCGGCAGAACTCCTGTTCGGAGCGGCGTTCGCAGTTCTGTTTCTCATCGGCTTCGTCATCTATCTGCTCGGACGAGCCGGTGAGCGTGGCTTCAGTTGGGCGGAATCTCGCACACGCACGCTGGCAAATTCGGCCCGTCGAGGGCTGAGCGCGCTGGACGAGATCAGTAGAAGGACATTCCGCCATCCACGTTCAGAATCTGCCCAGTAATTGCACTCGACTCTTCGGAAGCCAGGAAAACGGCCGCAGCGGCGATCTCTCCCGCCGCCTGCGGCCGTCCTTGTAAGATCCCCTGAACCATCTGCTGGTACAAAGTATCGGCATCGATTTGAAATCGATTCGCCAGCGCGCGTCCCAGATCCTGCGACATGATCGTCTCCGGCACCGGGCCCGGGCTGATGCCGTTCACGCGCACGCCTTTTCGCGCTGCCTCGCCGGCCAGAGTGCGCGTCAATCCGTTCATCCCCGCCTTCGATGCCGCATAAGGCCCATTCAGGCCGAAGGCCGCCTTCGCCGCGATACTGGAAATATTCAGAATCACTCCCGATCCGCGCGCATACATATCCGGCAGCACCAATCGCGACATCAAAAATGCCGACCGCAAATTCGCCGCCACCACTTCATCCCACTCCGCCGGTGAAATTTCCTCCAGTGCCTTCACCGGCCCATAAATCCCCGCATTGTTCACCAGGATCTGCACGTCGCCCAATTTCTCCCGCGCCTCGCGAAAAATCGCCTCGCATCCGCGCTCGGTAGCAACGTCCGCGGCAATATGCGCGGCCTGGCCGCCATCCCGCGCGATCTCCTCGGCCACAGCACAAATCTCCGATTCCGTCCGCGCCGTAACAAGAACCGAAGCCCCCTCCTCAGCAAATCGCCGAGCAATAACCCGCCCGATCCCCCGCCCACTGCCAGTAACGATAGCCACCCGCCCAGCCAATCGCATATTTAGCTCCAAGTAGCGCCGGCGTCCCTGCCGGCATCTTCCGACCAAAACTATAAGCCACATCCGCAATCAACGGCGGACCAACAAGTAAGCTAACTTTTTCTGATGCAAAATCCAACACAGAACCGGCGGTAAAATCCCGACGCGAGCATTCTGTGCCGTAAGTATTTCGGCGGCAGCCTTCAACTGCGTGCGACAACTAGGCAAAAGCCGGTGGCACGAATCGCCATCATCAGTTAAGATATTAGATTCAGGGGGTTAGGCTTGGCTCTGACGCAAATCCATGGCACCACGAATGGCGCCAAGACGCTGGTACGGGTACGCCCGCGCGGCTTCTGCGCCGGCGTAGTTCGCGCCGTCGATATCGTTGAACTCGCCCTCGAAGCATATGGCGCGCCGGTCTATGTCCATCACGAAATCGTTCACAATCGCTACGTCGTGGATCAGCTCCGCCGCCGCGGCGCAATTTTCGTAGAAACCATCGAAGAAGTGCCGGTAGGCGCGGTGCTGGTTTTCAGCGCCCATGGCGTTCCGCCGCGCGTGCGCGACGAAGCCAAAGAGCGCCAACTCCGCGTCATAGATGCCACCTGCCCTCTCGTCACCAAAGTTCATCTCGAGGCCCTGAAATTCGCCCGCGAAGGCCGCACTCTCATTCTGATCGGCCACAAAGATCACCAGGAAATTGTCGGCACCTCCGGCGAAGCCCCCGAGCAAACTCTAGTAGTAGGCAGCATCGAGGAAGTGGACGTTCTCGAAGTTCCCAATCCGAATCGCTTGGCATTTCTGACCCAAACGACTCTCTCGCTTTATGACACGCAAGAAATTGTCGCCCGTCTGCGCGAGCGCTTCCCAAGCATTGCAGGCCCAGCCTCCGACGACATCTGCTACGCCACGCAGAACCGCCAGGAAGCCGTCGAAGCGCTCACCCGCGAAGTCGGCCTGATTCTGGTAGTCGGCTCAGCCAACAGCTCGAATTCCAATCGCCTTGTAGAAGTAGCGAAGCGCGCCGGAGTTGCCGCGCGCCTGATCGAAGACGCCAACGACGTCCAACCCGAATGGCTGGAAGGGCACAGCGATGTAGGCCTGACCGCAGGCGCCTCCGCTCCTGAAGTTCTGGTCGAGCAGGTTAGCCAACGGCTGGCCAGTCTCGGTTACACAAATCAACGCGATCTCGATCTGATCCGCGAAGATGTTCGTTTCACCCTGCCTCCGGAACTGACAGTACGGCAGGGAACAGCCGGCTAATCGGGCGCCTGCGAGCGCCGGGAAGTCGCGCGAACACAAAAGTCCAGGAGAGCCTCCACGTGGCCGTAAAGGTCACTCGCCAACCGGACAAAATTGCCCTGCTGGGCGCGCCGACCAGCGCCGCCGCTCTTACTCCCGGCCACGAGCGCGCACCCGAAGCCCTCCGTGCTGCCGGAATCACCGAGCAATTGCGCGCCGCCGGATTCGACGTGATCGATCACGGCGACGATCCCGTGCAACTTTCCCAACCCGATGAAGAAAGCCCGCGTGCCAGAAATCTAGGCCGCGTAGTGAAATCTCTCGAAGCCTTGCGCCCGCGCGTGGAAATTGCCGTGAAATCCGGCGCGCTTCCTATCATTCTCACCGGCGATTGCACCACAGCCCTCGCAACGGTAGCGGGTGTCCGCCGCTATTTTCACAATGTCAGCATGATTTACATGGATCGCGACGCCGATCTGAACGTCCCGGCGACCACTCCTTCAGGCTGCGTCGATGGCATGGTAGTAGCGCATCTAACCGGCCGAGGCGCCGCGGAACTGGTTCGCTTCTGGCCCGAGCCGCCGTTAGTGCGCGATCCTGATATCGCGCTGTTCGGTGTGGATCGCCTCGATCCGCCCGAGGAAGAATTCCTGCGCCGCGCGCCAGTCCGCGTGTTCTCCGCGTCAGACATTCGCCGCCAAGGCGCAGCCGCCGCCGCTCGAGTGGCGCTCGATCGCGTTCACGCGACGCGCAATGAATTCATTCTGCATCTCGACGTGGACGTAATCGAAAATCTCCAAGCCACGAATTATCCCGGCTCCGGCGGCCTTACGCTAAACGAAGTGCGCGAAGCCCTCGAAGTCTTCCTAGTCGAGCCGCGCTTGGTGGCCATCAACGTCGCCGCCTACAATCCCGATAAAGATCCCGACGCCAGCGGCGCAAAGCAAATCATCGAGCTTCTAGCGTCAGTCCTGGCCATGCGCCGGCAAGCTCTCGCGAAACCTGCCAGCGAACCGGCAGTCGCGGCAGCCGCAGCCACCGCCAGCGCAACAGCGCAACGCCAGCCCGAGCCCGAACAAGAGCCCGCCAGTCCGGAACCCGCAATCCGCGGCGTAGCCGCTTCGTTTGCCCCGGGCGAAGCTTGGACCTCGGACTCCCTCGAGCCAGAATCCGACACGCCCGAAGGCCAAGCCGCCGAAGCCAGCGAGGATGTATCTTCTGCCGACAGCTCGAAAAACGACTCCGAGGAATCGCGCTCCTGATTCAAAGTAGCGCCGGCGTCCCTGCCGGCATCTTACGAAGCAAACTCGCGCAACATCTCGAAATCCAGGACGGCGCGACATCAAACCCAACGGCACAGTTCTGCGGGTTGAGTCCGTGCGCGACTGTGGCCCGTATTCACATTTTTAGTCGCGAGATGCCGGCAGAGACGCCGGCGCTACTTAAATGAAAAAATACGTTCCACCAATAATCATCTTCGACGTCGACGGCGTCCTCGTAGATGTCCGCGGCTCCTTTCATCGCACGCTAATCGAAACTCTTCACCACTTCACCGGCAAGCGCGTAAGTGCCTCCGAAATCCACGCCTGGAAAAATCGCGGCGGCTTCAACGACGACTGGAAACTCTCCCACGCCTGGATCCAATCCCTCGGCTTCCAAAATTCCTACAATGAAATCAAACAAAAATTCCAGGAAATCTACTGGGGCAAAGAAAATTCCGGCAACGTAAAGCACGAGCGCTGGCTGCTGCCCAAAGCCGCCCTAAAGCGCCTCGGAAAAAATTCCGAACTAGCCATCTTCACAGGAAGAATCCGCCACGAACTGGATTACACGCTAGACCGCAACAATCTCCGCCCTTACTTCAAGAAAATCGTAACCGTAGAAAACGTAAAGCACCCCAAGCCCGATCCCGAAGGCCTGCAAATAATCCTAGACGGCCGCGATCCAAGCAGCGCCATCTACCTAGGCGACAACATAGACGATGCCGTAGCAAGCAAAGCCGCCAAAGTCCCGTTCCTAGGCGTGCTCCCATACCGAAGCCAAGCCCGCCAACACCGCGCCGAAAGCCTAATGAATCAAGGCGCCAAAACCATCCTAGGAAGCGTCCTACAACTAGAACCGTGGCTGAAGGCGAATTGCCCGTAGGGGAGGGTGCTTCAGACCCTCCCGCCTTTCGGCCCTATTTTTTCGCGCCAATCCCGCAAACCCGCAAGTTGCTCGAATTGAACACTTAAGTACGGCCGTACCATTGTCGTTTTCGCCCGTTCCCCCCAAACTTTACTTCGCAGCGAAACGACTCTGTCTCAAAATAGTTTTCAGAGATAGTTCTATGTCTACGAGCCAACGATCCACATCCGCTCGCGCTTTCGTGCGCAGCCTCAACATTCTGCTCAAATTCTCGCGCATGTACGATTTCAGCCACCCGCGCACAAAAGCCCAATACACCACTGCCTGGACCGAGCTGAGAACCGCTCTGGGCCACGATGACGAAGCCGGCCTGCTGCTCTCAGTTTCTGGCGAGCAACTTCTCCTCGACGGCGTAGCTCTCGAATCCGCCGCCGCTGAAAAAAGCTTCGCGCGGCTCCTATCAGCCGCAGGCATAGCCAGTATCCACTTTTCGCCTAGAGTCACGCAGAACTCGCTAGCCCGCATGGTGAAAGCCTTCCCCACAGGCGTAGGCGCCAAGCCCACCGCGTTGGCCGAGCAACTGAAAGTAGCCCTCGAGGGCGATACCTCCATCACCATCAACGAAATCTGCTACGTGCCGGCTGACTCCGCCGTCGCCAAAGGCACCTTGGCGGCAACGCTTGCGGCGCACACGCTCGGCATGGAAGCGGGCAAGTACAACGACCTCTTCAACGATCCGCAGAAGCTGCTGCAAATGATTACCGCAGCCGAAGGCTCACGCGGCCCCAGCGGCCCTGGTGGCTCAGGCTCCGGCGGCGGCTCAGGCTACGGTGATGGCTCAGGCTCCGGTGGCTCAGGTTCCGGCGGCTCGGGTTCAGGTGGTTCCGGCGGATTTGGCGAGGTCGGCAACGGCAGCGGCTACGGTGAAGGCGGAGGTTTCCACGCCGGCGGCGGTTCGGGCGGCGGAGACGGCAACGGTGTGGTGGTTCCGGGCGCGCCCAGCTTCGGCCTCTCGTGGCTTGAATCCGGTGGCGCTAGTACAGATTCAGGCGGGCTGGGCGGCGGTGGTTTTGGCAGCGGCCCGGCATCGCCCGACGATGGCTCGGGCTGGAGCGGTGTAATCGGCTCGGGTTCGGGCGGCTCAGGAAGCGGCTCGGGCAGCGGCTCCGGAAGCGCATCAGGCACTGGCAGAGATCATGGATTGGGCCCGGGTTTGGGACCCGGCCTAGGTCCCGGACGCGGCCCCGGCCAAGGCTCCGGCACAGGATTGAGTTCAAGTTCCGTGGCAGCCAGGCGCGGTAGCCGAAACACCGGCGGCGGAACGGTTCTCGTGGAGGCCGGTCTAATCGGCCTGCAAGAAGACGAGCTGCGCGGCATCCTCAAGATGCTCTCGCAAATCGCCTCACTCGGCTCGGACATTGACGCCGATACAGCTTCGACCGCGTTCCAATCGCGCGTTTCGACATTGCCGCGCCGCGCCCGCTTCACTCTCACGCAAGCGCTGGCAGGAATCGCACAACAAGTTCCCGCGGAAGGCGCCGATCAGTCCACGCTTCTGCGCCTGGCCGAGCACGTGGCCATTCGCTTCGCCATGGAAAGTTACGAGCGCGGCGACGTGCAAGTAGATTCCGTCCGCCAAATGCTCGACAGCATGGGCCGTGAAATCGACGGCCTCCGCAAAGTTCTCGGCAAGCACGAAGAAAAACTCCTCCGCGCCGGCGTCAGCTTCGAGACGCACTCCGAAGTTCTAGCGCGCCAGTTCTGGTCCGAAGTTCCGCAAGATCGCCGCCAAAAAGTCCTGCTTTCACCCGAAGCCTGGTGCATTCCCGTCGCAAACGTAAGCCAGTCAGTCGAAGAGCTGCTAAGCAAAGGCGAAAAAGCCAAGGCCCAGGAAATACTGGAAAATTATTCCAAGGGCATCCGCAACGAAAAGCCCGAAGCCCGCCGCGCCGTTGCCATGGGCATCGTCGAACTCGCCGGCCATTTTGGCGATTGCGAGGAACGCGTGTTCCTCGGCGTGATTCGCGAGGTAGGCCTGCAACTCAGCGAAGAAAAAATCCCGGAATTGCAGAGCCTCGTAGGAGCAGCGTTTGTGCGTCTAGCGCAGGAAGCAGGCCAGCGCCGTTCTTACACCGCCATGCAGCGCGCCGTCGAAATGGTGGATTACATTGAAGGCGAACGCAAATCAGTCGGCAAAAATATCCGCCCGCGCATCGAAGTCGAAAATCGCCTCTCTGAATTTGTGGACGAAGCCGTCAAGACCGGCAACATTCCCAATGGCCTCACCGCCTTCATGCGCCGCATTCCCGGCGAAGCCGCCGCAGTGCTCGCGCAGCGTTTCAGCCGCAGCGGTTTCCGCGAAGATTCCGAACTGCTGCTCAGCGGCCTGAAAACTCTAGGCCCCGAAGCCGTAAATCACCTACGCGAGACGCTGCACAACGCACCGGCCACCGAAGCCGTGGATACCGTAGCCGCCCTAGCGCGCCTCGATCTCGCAGCCCTCGAAATCATGCTTCCCGGCCGCATGAAAGAATGGAAGCGCTCCACCCATGATCGCGTAATCCGCCAGCTAGCCGCCAGCGGCGCTCCTGAGCGCGGACGCCTGATGCTCAGCACTCTCGATGCGCTCGATCCGCTCGTTCAGCCGCTAGCCCTCGATGAAATCGGAATCGCCGGCGAACACGAAGCCGAATCGCGCCTCCTGCGCCTTGCCGAAGGCGATCTGCCGCCGGGCACTACCGCTTATTTGCAGCTCAAAGCCATCGAAGCCCTGGGCCGCCTGCGCACCGCTTCGGCGCAAAAAACTTTGCGCCGCATCGTCGAAGGCAAGCAAGTCTGGCGCTGGCAGTTTCCAACCGAACTGCGCATCGTCGCCGCCCAAGCCCTCGAAAAAATCGATCCCGATTGGGCCAAAGATTTTCTGCCCAAGAGCGGCCTCAGCGTCGCCGAGCTGGCCATTCAACCGCTCGACATAGACGTCAGCTCGAGCTGCATCCGCCAGCGCCGCTATCCGCGCATGAAGCTCGACCACTCGCTCGCCGGCGAGACTATGAACCTCAAGGAAAATTGCGACATCGAAATCCCGGAAATGAATCTCGGCGGCGGCGTCAGCCTCAGCGAACACAACCTGCATCCCGGCACCATCGTCGCGCTGCGCCTGAATCCCGCGAATCAGAAGCCCATCAAGGGGCAAGCCATCGTTCGCGACGCCAATACCCAGGCGCGCGCATTCGAAGTGGTGGATATGGATCTCGAAGACCGCGCCAAGCTGCGGCGCCTGCTCGTTCAAATCGGGAAGGTCCTCACCGCCGCGTCTCCCGAAAAGCGCAGCCACAAACGCGGACGCACTTTTACGCCGTCGTCATGATGATTTTCGCGAATGTTAATTTGCGCCATGACCGTGTCTTATAATCTCGGGTAGCCAGTCACTTTTTGAGTAAGGCCAGTTCCCTTGAACTTGCTTGGGATACCAAGAATCGTTAGGATGTTTCAAGCGAATCCGAAAATTTATGCCTACCGATCCATTTAACCAGCCTGGTGGAACACAAGCCCCGGCCGCCAGCGGCCGCGAACGCCGCCGCGATCCGCGCTATCCGCTGATCGCCGAAGCTCGCGTAATCGACATCGGCTCCGGCAGCGAATTCAAAGTACGCATCTCCGAACTCAGCGTGAGCGGCTGCTATCTCGATTTCCTAAATCCCATCCCCGACGGCACCGACATCGTAGTCAAGATTTCCCGCGACACCGGCATCTTCGAAACGAACGCCAAGGTGGTTTACAACCACCCCGGCATGGGCCTGGGCATCCGCTTCGTAGATCCCAAGCCCACCCAGCAAGCCATCTTAAATCGCTGGATAGCCGAACTAGCCGCCGCCTCCGAATCGTAGGGCAGGGTGCTTTAGACCCTCCCGCATTTCGGCCCCGTCAATGTCTGGCCATGCGCAAGAGCCCTCCACCCAACTAAAATCGCTCCAGCAAGCCCCGTCGTTCCATTCAATAACCCAACAATAATCGCGCTATAATTCTCGGCTGCCCCATCGCCCGGGTGGCGGAATGGCATACGCGGGGGACTTAAAATCCCCTGTCCTTCACAGGACGTGTGGGTTCGACCCCCACCCCGGGCACCATCAATTCAAGCACCATGACCGGCCCAACTAGTTTTGGTAGCGGCGCGCTTCAGCGTCGCATCTTCGGTGTGGCTTACCTGGCCTTTTTGAGGAATAATCCCGCGGAAACGGTTGGGTTGTGTGTTCGAAGTCCGTCCGAGTTCACTAGACAGGCCCAACTTTTTGACCGTTCTTTCTAATTTGGAAGGGGGCGTTATGAAAGACAAATCGGAAATCTCGCCAACGATGTATTGCACTTCCGGCGCAGACACGAATGCGCGCCAGGCCCGAACGAATTCGTCGAGACGAGGATTCCTGCAGATGACCGCGGGCGGAGCGCTGGCTGGCTTGGCCGCAACGGCCGGACTCGAGTTTGCAGTGCCGCCCGCGGTACTTGCGCAAAGCAAGCTTAGCCCGGATGCCGCCTTGCAAGAATTGATGGACGGCAATAAGCGCTTTGCCTCCGGCCGCATGACGGCGTTCGAGCAGGATCTTGCCATTCTCAAGCAGAATACCGTCGAGAAGCAGGAGCCATTTGCGTCGGTGCTCTCTTGCGCCGATTCACGCGTACCGGTGGAGCTGGTTTTCGATCAAACCATCGGCCACATTTTCGTGAACCGCGTAGCCGGCAACATTCTTACCCCGGAAATTATCGGCAGTATCGAATATGGCGCCGCGGTCCTGGGCACTAAGGTGATTCTAGTAATGGGCCACGGGAGTTGCGGCGCAGTCAAAGCGGCGATTTACGGAAAAGAAGTGCCTGGACAAATCAGCTCGCTCTTTCCACATATTCAACCGGCCGTCGATCAAGCTGGACACGATCTCGAAGCGGCGATCAGAGCGAATGCCAAGATCCAAGCGGCCCTCTTGCGCGAATCTTCTCCAGTCATTTCGGGTTTGCTGAAAGACGGCAAGGTCAAAGTAGTGGCGGCATACTACGACATCGGCAATGGAAACGTGACGTTGCTCGAGTAACAGTCGCTCCAATGGCGCCGGCCAATTTTGCCTTGCGTGTGCATCGCATCCGGCGCGGCCGAACACAGCACCCAAATTACGCGGAAAATCACTGAAGGCGTGGTCTGGCTTTAGCCTGCCGCCTGCCGGTCGGTTTTTTTCAACTCGGGCTTCTTCGGAGTCGTCGCCGCAGGATCGGCCTCGATGGTAACTTCCACATGCGCGCCCGCCTTCAGGCGCACATCATTGCCGTCCGCGCCTTGCAGTGTGTTTTCCACGCGAATCTCGCGATAGAGCTCCTCGGCCCCGTCCACCGCAATCTGCGCTTTCTCTGGCACGCTCGGCCCCAGCGGCGGAATGATCTTTTCGACGGTTCCGGGAAGCGTTACAGAAGGCTTCTCAGTCGTGGCCTTTTCGTCTCTCGGTTTATCGCTCATGCGCCGATTCGCTCCTGCCGTGCCTCGTGCGAGTTCAAATTCCCCGATGGAAGGGCGTTGCGCCCCACAACAGTATTACTAGATGCGGCGCATTTACACAACCGGCTCGTAAGCTCCTCAAAAAATGCCACTCTGCGCGAAACCAACCGGAGCAGAGGGCCGGCCCCGCCACTCTCTCGAGCAGCGGAGCCAGCATCAGGGGAGTTTTGGTGGGATGCGTCCGGCCCGCGAGCCAAACGCGCCTTAGAGGAGATCGACGTAGCTCACAATGTAAAAATCGTCCGGATAGTAAACGATCACAAAGCCATCCCAGAACCCCACCACGCAGCCTTCGGGAATCGGCGGCAGAAGCCCGATCACCTCGACGGGCACAGGCTGAATCAAGCTGACGCTATCCGCAGGAATGAATCCGCCCACTCGAATGTGCGGCCGGTTCGAGCGATTGACCGAGCGAAGTTGCGCGTCAAAATGCTGCTTCAGTGCGGTTTTGTCCTGAGACCGGAACGAATAATGAACGTTAGCTTGCGCGTGCACGCTCTTCTTGTTCTGGTCGTTGTTATTTGAATTCTTCGCCGCCTTATTGTCTTGCTTCGGCTGGTTTTCCGGCTTGGCCCTCTCGTCGTTGTTAGCCGGGCGGTCGGGAGGATTCTCCTGCTGCCGCGGCTTGTCTTCCGGCTTGGCCGGCGGCCTGGCATCCGGCTCATGCGCCGGCGAGTTCTCGGGTGGCTTTGCCTCTTGCGGCTTCTCGGGCGGTTTTTCCTGGTCTTGCGGAATCGTTAGATAGAGAGCCGATACGGGCCGCACGTGGGAAAAGGCTGGGGCTGCGGCAAACGCGGCTGCCAGAGAAACGGTAATTATTGGCACCAATCTCGTCTTCATGATCGTGTGTCCTCCTTCTTTTTGCTCCTTGCGTGGCCCTTTTCTTCGTGCTCTTGTGAATTACTGGTTCTCGTAGTTTTCACGAAGCTGCGAAATGGGACGCCGATCACAGCCGCAATTAACCCACTAAGTGTAGAAGGCCGCCCGCATATCGTCGATTCGGCCTTCGCTGTATAACTTCGAGGAAGCCTCTGTAGGCCTCCTCGAGCTCTCGTAGCGGTGCCCTTAAGGGCAGCACTGGAGCGTGCACCCTCCTTAATCAGCGAAAGTCCTCGATCCGCGAAAGTCAGGGATACGGCGTACGCATTTACAGGCTTCGCCGCATGGCCGCGGTCCGCCGCGCCGCGTAACCTGCTCGAAGTAGTGCAAAGGCAGCGAGAAGTGCACTGCAATCTGAAGGAGGCTCACGATGGAACAAAACTCATTGCGGGAATTGTACATAGAGGAATTGAAGGATCTTTACAGCGCCGAGAATCAGTTGCTTAAGGCCATCCCGAAGATGGCCAAGGCGTCCGAATCCGGCGATCTGCGCAAAGGCTTCGAGCAACATCTCGAGCAAACGCGCGGCCACGTCGGCCGTCTAGAGAAAATCTTCAACAATCTCGGAGAAAGTCCCAAAGGCAAGAAGTGCAAGGGCATGGAGGGACTAATCACTGAAGGCGGGGAGATGATCGAGGAACACGACGAATCCGAAATGCGCGACGCAGGCCTGATTTCCGCAGCCCAGCGCGTCGAGCATTACGAAATCGCGGGCTACGGCTGTGTCAAGACCTACGCGACGCTACTAGGCGAAGACGAAGCCGCCGCTCTGTTGGGGCAAACACTCCAAGAAGAGAAAGACACCGACCAAAAGCTGACCCAGCTCTCCGAGCAGATTAACGTCGAAGCCGCCAGCGAAGATTCCGAAGAAGACGACGCAGTTCCATCGCGCTCGGGCGCCCGAGTCAAATCCAAGGTAGCTCGCGCTTAGCTTGCAATCTGCGCTCGATCCAAGCGATGCAAAATTTTTTTGTGGGATAGCAAACTTAAAAATAAAAGGAGACACACCATGGCAGGCGAAGGAACCAAGAAAGAACACGAATTCGACTCGAAGAACCCGGGACGCGGTCAGGCCCCGGAAACTCAGCAACAGGATCCCAACAAGCAGGACCCCAACAAGCGCAACCGGCCCGATCAATATAACCAGGGCGGCGGCGTAACCCCCACCGAGCAGGCGTCCGGCAAGCAGGGCGGCCAGCAAGGCGGCCAACATCAAGGTGGTCAGCAGGGTGGCCAGGGCAGTCAGACTAGCCACGAAAATCCACGCACCGCCTCCGGCCAGCAAAGCGGCCAGAACCAACAGCAAGGCGGCCACCAACAGGGCAGCCAGGGCGGCCAGCGGCCGGGACAGAACGAAGGTTCCGATCGCGGACAACAGCGTAACGAAGGCGGTCACGATCGCGGGCGCGACAACAAGACTAGCGAAACCGACGATCGCGAAGTAAAGCAAGGCCAGCACAAGCACTAGTGAGCCGGCATTCCCAGTGGGGAGGGTCTTCATTTTTAGACCCTCCCGCCATCGGCTCCATTTTCATAACAAGCAAGCGAAACGACGCAAACGAACCCATTCGGAAGCTTGAGAAATCCTCAAGCTCGAAAGAAAGCAAGGAGAGAAAATGAAGAAAAATTTCACCCGATACGTGCGGCCGATGCTGCCACTAGCCTCGCTGCTGTTTAGCGCGTCGCTACTAGCCGCGCCCATCGCCAGCTATCAAGATTCTCAGCAACCCGCTCCAGACAACACCAAGATGAACAAAAATCAAAATCCCCCCACCGCGGATCAACAAAAGATGAACCCTGCGGACCGCGCCATCACCCAAAAGATTCGCAAGTCCATTCACGACGACGCGAACCTTTCCACCTACGCCCACAACATTAAGATCATCACCCAAGACGGCAAAGTCACTCTGCGCGGACCAGTTCGCTCCGAAGACGAGAAGAGCGCCCTGCAAGCCAAAGCCGAAGCAGTAGCAGGCGCGGAAAACGTAACCAACAAACTCAAGGTCGCGCCTGCGAAGCAATAGACATTGAATTCACATTCCCAGTTCAAAGGAGAAACGTTGATGGCGGAAAATAAAAAAGTAGCGGTCTTCGGAATTTACTCCACGCGATCAGCTGTCGAAAATGCCGCCAGCGCATTGGCCAGCGGCGGCTTCGCGGTGGCGGATATTTCCGTTCTTCTACCCGAGAGCCTTGGCCCCCGCGACATGGGCACAGAAAAGGCCACCAAAGCCCCGGAAGGCGCCGCAGCCGGCGTCACCACCGGTGGCGTAATCGGCGGCGCACTCGGAGTTCTGGCCGGCGTTGGCCTGCTCGCGATTCCGGGTCTCGGCCCATTCATTGCCGCGGGTCCAATCATGGCCGGTCTGGCCGGATTGGGCGTTGGTGGAGCAGTCGGCGGATTCACCGGCGCGCTGATCGGCATGGGCATCCCCGAATTCGAAGCGAAGCGCTACGAAGGGCACCTAAAGAAGGGCGGCATCCTGTTGTCCGTGCATTGCGACACCTCGGACGAAATCAAGCGCGCCAAGCAGCTTCTTGAAGGCACCGGCGCCGAAGATGTAACTTCGACTGGCGAAGCCTCGGCCCACAGCGCTCCGGCAGATCGCGAAGCTGTCCGCACCGCAAAGTACGGCTCCAACTAATTTAGCGGGGAGGGGAAGCGTCTTGCTCGGTTCTTTCCCTCCCTTTCAAATTCCCCGGCGTCCCTGCGTCATCTTCGAGGGCCGCCTCGCATCTACTCATTCGGAGGAACTCATGGCCGACACGAAGAAGTGCGCTCATCCCAATTGCACGTGCATGATCGCCGGCAAAAAGTACTGCAGCGCCCAATGTGAAGCGATGGAAGAAACGCCGGACATCGATTGCAGCTGCACCCATCCGGAGTGCAAAGGCCGCGCCTCTGCGGGTTGATCTGCTGCTGCCTCTGCCTTCGCCATGCCTTAGGAATTACATCGAATTCTATCCCTCGCTAGGGACAACACCTGATTACCCTCATCGAATCGCCAGTCTATATTCCCCCCGCGTCTTTTCTCAAATTCTCGGACGCAAGCCGCGAACGGCGCACTACGCGGCGGCACGATCGCCTACGAAACGAAAGGGAGACAAATGAAAATCACGCATCTCACCCGCACCGTTCTCGCGTTACTCTTCGCCGCCGCTCTCTCCGGATGCTCGGGCACGTCTTCGAAATCTCCTGATGTTTCGAAGAGCGTCCGCGATTCGCTCGATCAAGCGGGCCTCCAAGCCGTAAAGGTGAGCCAGGATCGCGATTTGGGCGTCGTGACGCTGACCGGGCAAGTTCCTTCCGACGATCAAAAGGCCCAAGCCGAGTCCATCGCGCGCTCCATCGCTGCGCCGCAAGTGGTGGCCAATCAGGTTACCGTCGCACCCCCGGGCGGCGAAAGCGACGCCAAGAAAATTGATTCCGATCTCGACACTGGGATCGAAAAAGACCTCGACGCCGCGCTCATACAACATGGGATGAAGACCGTGAAGTATGGCGTGACCCAGGGCGTCGTGAAGCTGACCGGCGACGTTAATTCCCAGAGCAGGCGCGCGGAAGCCCAGCGGGTCGCCGCTGGTGTGCCCAACGTAAAGCAGGTCGTAAACGAGCTCCAAGTGAAGAGGCAGAAGGCCACCGCAACCAACTAGCCGCCGCCGTCGGTCTTCTGCAGCTGCCATGCACAATTTTATGACCGTCGGCTCTTACCAACCCGCGGCGAAACACTGCGCCGCTCTGCGTGCACGGACCGGCTGCGCGTTTCTAACAAGATATAGCGTAGCCGCAATTCCCATGCGTACAGCATCTACCGGATATCGTCCATCGCGGTTGACCGGGAGAATTGCTCAGCGGAGAATACGTGGATTCTGTCCTGGTCCAGGAGATCCAATGAGCGCAACTAAGGCATCACTAGCAGGTCCCCCCGCGGGCCGCCGCGCGGATGGCTACGACAGCCGTTCCGCACACGTCGTGCAGTTTTATCGCGAAGATCGGTCGCTGATCGCGACTCTGGCCCAATATCTCGGCACAGCTCTCTCCAAGGGCGATGCCGCCATCGTTATCGCAACACAATCGCACAACGACGCCATGGTGACTGAACTTAAATCGAAAGGGCACGATCTTCACGCCCTCATCGAGCAAGGCCGCTATCTTTCCTTTGAAGCCTCGGACCTTCTTTCTCAATTTATGCGCGACGGCGTACCCGACGCCGCGCAGTTTTCGACGCTAATCGGCGCGCTGATCGCACAGGCAAAATCGGCGGTCAAGCACGAGCCGCCCTGCGTCGCCATCTTTGGCGAAATGGTTGCCATTCTCTGGGCCGCGGGAAATCAAGAAGCCGCCATCAAACTCGAAGGGCTATGGAACGATGTGGCCCAGAAGCACTCGTTCGCCCTGCGCTGCGCCTATCCCATGACGGGCTTTTCCGACCGTGCCCACGCCGAGCCTTTCTTGCGCATCTGCGCGCATCACTCGTCGGTAGTGCCGGATGAGTCCTTCGCCGCCCTCGATGACAGCGATGCCAGCGCCCGCCGCGTCGCGGAGTTGCAGCAAAAACTCGAGGCTCTCGAAAAAGAAAAGATCCTGCATCAGACCGCTCAACAATTTCAACTCCTCGTCCAAGCGGTGCATGACTATGCCATCTTCATGCTTGAGCCCGACGGCCGCATCCGCACCTGGAACGCTGGAGCCCAGCGCATCAAGGGCTACAAGGCTTCCGAAATCATCGGCAAACACTTTTCCTGTTTTTATCCCCGGGAGGACATCAGCGCCGGCAAGCCGCATCGCGAACTCGAGATTGCCCTTCGCGACGGCCGCGTCGAGGACGAGGGTTGGAGGCTGCGCAAAGACGGCTCGAAGTTCTGGGCCAACGTGATCATCACCGCGTTGAAAGATGCCGAAGGCAAGCTGATCGGTTTCGGCAAGGTCACCCGCGACGCCACCGAACGTATGCTCGCGGAACGCGCCCTGGAGGATTCCCAGCGCAAATTGCAATCATCTGAAAAATCGCTCCGCCAGCTTTCCCTTCATTTGCTACGCACGCAAGACGAAGAGCGCCGCCGCATCGGCCGGGACCTCCACGACAGTCTCGGCCAAAATCTCGCTGTGCTGAAAATGAAGCTCGATTCGCTCGTCAATCGGCCCAGCGGAAATCCCGCCAGCGACGCCGACGACCTCAGGCAATGTGCGCAGTTGACGGACGAAGCCGTCAAGGAAGTTCGCACGATTTCTTATCTCTTGTATCCCCCGATGCTTGAAGAGATGGGACTAAAATCGGCGATCCCGTGGTATCTCGAGGGATTTATGAAACGCAGCGGCATCGCCACATCCTTCTCCATCTCGCCCAATTTCAAACGCCTTCCCAGCGATATCGAGCTCGCGCTTTTCCGCGTTTTGCAGGAGAGCCTGACCAACATTCACCGTCACTCCGGCAGCGCGACCGCGGATGTTTGGCTGACAATGCAGGCAGGCGCCGCGGTCCTCGAAGTAAGCGATCAAGGACAAGGACTGAAGACCCAAAATTTCGAGAAATCCGGCCAGGATTGGATGGGGACGCTAGGAGTGGGCCTCCGCGGCATGAATGAGCGCTTGCGGCAGGTCGGAGGATCGCTGGACATCTCATCCACTGCTAAGGGAACCACGATCACAGCTAGCGTACCGATTCCAGACAACGACGAACCTCAAGGCGAGTCGATTTGAGGCGACAGAACCAGAAGTTCTCACATCCGGATGCGCCGGCGCATCCAGGCCCCACGCCGCGGGGTATTGGCGGAACGATTGCGATGAATCCGAGGATTTTAATTGTCGATGACCACGAAATAGTCCGCGAAGGAATCCGCATGCTTTTGGGCCGATCGCGATCCGAATGGCAAATTTGTGGCGAGGCTTCCAACGCCTCGGAAGCACTCACGGCGGTCAAGACCTTGGAGCCCGACGTCGTGATTCTCGATATCACTATGCCGGGCACGAGCGGTCTGGAAGTCGCCAAACGAATCAAGAATATGCAAATCCCTTCACGCGTCCTGATTTTCACCATGCACGAGTCGGAACGGCTGGCCACGGAAGTTCGCGAGGCGGGCGCGCACGGCTACGTTCTGAAATCGCAGGCGGCCCGCGACTTGGTTTCGGCTATCGAGGAAGTTCTAGGTGGCGGAAGCTTCTTTGGCCTGCAGGCCTGAGATTCGCCGCGCGTCGACCGCGGTCCCATTTACCCTTTATTTTGAGAACGGAAAATCAAAAGCGAATTTGCGCGTCCACCTCGCCGAACCAGCCGCGACTCACGAAAGATAGCCCGAACTCGCGCGAATTACCGCTATCAGCTTCTCCGGGCTTATCGGCTTGGCCAAAATCTCGAAGCGATGCCCCTGCTGTCGCGCTGTCTCGAGCAGATCGACGGTGGCCGCTTGACCTGAAAAC
This sequence comes from uncultured Acidobacteriota bacterium, assembly GCA_963831955.1. GTDB lineage: Bacteria > Acidobacteriota > Terriglobia > Acidiferrales > UBA7541 > Palsa-147. Next base: position 2,274,401 of record CAWHSG010000001.1, read on the forward strand.
AAAATGATCTTGCACTTGGGAACGAGCTCGCGGATCTTCATTCCCGTCTCAATTCCATTCAGGCCAGGCATGATTACGTCGCTGAGCACAACATCGGGAACCACGGTCTTAGCTAACTCGACCGCGGAATCGCCATCGGTCACCGCCGTGGCCTCAAAACCTTCCTGATTCAAGATTTCCACCACCGTCTCGGCGATCACGGCTTCGTCATCCACCACGATGATTCTGACCTTGCGGTCTTTGTCCTCGCCTTCGCGTTTGTCGGCATCGTGCGCATGCTTTCCGTCGACCCATTTCGGATCCCCGAACAGCGGAATTCCAGCACTACTTGGGGCCTGCCAGACGGTAATCATGTGAGCTCCATACTGCGCCTTCCATTTGTGGAGGCGGAATTTTATGTCTTCGCGGCGTGTTCAGGCAAGAACACCGAAAAAGCCGTCCAAGTCTTGCCGGGCTCGACGCTGCTTCGTACTCGCAGTGAACCTTGGTGCTTCGTCACCAGCCCCAGCGTCAGCCAAAGTCCCAATCCCGTGCCTACATCCTTCTTCGTCGTATAGAACGGCTCGAATATTTTCGTTCGATGCGCTGGAGCAATTCCCGTCCCGTTGTCCATAAACGTGACGCGCACTCCCGCACGGCCAGCCCATCCGTCTCCACCGTTTTTCGATGCGCGGATGGTAAGGCATCCGTTCTCGGAAATTGCCTCGATTGCATTGGCGATCAGATTGGCGAAAATTTGCCGGATCTCGCCGGGGTATCCTACGATTTTGATCTCGTTCCCGTAATCCGCTCGCAGAGTGATCTTCTTGAACAAAAGTTTTCTGGCATAAAGCCCCTGAACTTCTTCGAGAATTTGGGAAATATTGACTTCCGTCGGAGAGATGCTATCGCGGTAAAAGCCCAGCGTATTCTTGGTGATTTGCGCGATGCGGTCGAGCTCCTCATCCGCCAGCTTGAGGTATTTCTGAACATTGAGCGGCTGCCTGCGGGCTAGATAAACCAGGTTGGTAACCGCTTCCAATGGATTGTTGATCTCATGGGCGATGCTAGCCGCCAGGCGTCCGGTGGCTGCCAGCTTTTCCGTTTGGCGCAGCGCCTCTGCGGACCGCTGCTGTTCGGTGATGTCCGTATTGGTGCCGAACCAGCGGACGATGCGGCCTTGCGCATCGCGAACGGGCATGGCCAGCGTGAGAAACAGCCGATACGCCCCATCCGCGCCACGCAGCGGAAAAATCATCTCGAATGGCTCGCCGCTGGCAAGCGATTTGCGCCACTTGCCGATCACTTCGGGAAGCTTTTCGGGATCGTGCACGGATTGCCAGCCCCATCCAGCCATTTGCTCCGGCGTGGTTCCCGTGAATTCGAACCAGCGGTGGTTGTACCAGAAGAGGTCGCCGTTCGCTTCGGCCATCCAAGCGAGTTGCGGAATCGAGTCAGCCAGCGTGCGGAATTGCCGCTCGCTTTCCTGCAAAGCGGAATCGCGCCTTTGAATCTCGGTGAGCATTTCGTTGAACGCCGTGGTTAGAGCGGCCACTTCATCGTGATCTCCGTTGGCGGGAGCGCGCAGCGCGAAGTTTTTATCCCGCGAGACGGCTCCGGCCATGTCTGCCAGCCGGAGGATCGGCTGCGAAATCGCGCGCTGCGCCAGCCGCGAAAGTACGAGCGCCCCAACCAGCGAAATCGCCAGAATCCCAAACAAAATAATCAGATAACTCCTCAGGCGGTCGCGTACGGCATCCAGGTCCGAACGGATATAGACGATTCCCACCGGCTTGTCTTGAAACTCAATGGTCTGCACCAGCGCGAATTCTCCGTGGTCGAACCACGAAAATTGGTTTTGCTCCAGCGCCACTGGCGGCAATGCGAATGGCGGTCGAGTTTTCCCGCGCCAGTAACCTGCGAAAAACTCGCCTTTCGTTGTGTAGATTCCCGCGTAAGTGACGTGCTTCGACGCGCGCAAAGCCGCCAGCGTGTTCTCCGCGGATTTGGGATCATTGAAAATCAGCGGCGTGACGGAGTTTGCCCCCACAATCTGCGCTTCGGTGGCGCGGCTCAAGATGACATTCGTGCGGTAAGCCACCAGCTCGTAGCCAAAGAAGGCGATTGACGCGCACAGAAGCGCGCCGCCGCTCACCAGCATATTCATGGCGGTGAGCTTCTTCGAAAGTGAATCGCGTACCTTGATCATTTCTTCACGTCTGCGCCGCCCGGCTCCTTCTTAATGTCCGTGGCGACTTTCAACAATTGAGAACTTAAAGCCAGTCCGGCATTCTCGGCGGCGGTGAGATTTACCTCGAAGCGGACCCTGTTCCCCTGCAGCACAAATTGGATCATTCCGCCATTGCTGGCGAAGCCGGGCATATCGCTGACCGTCAACACCGCGGCTTTTTCGAGCGCGGCCAGAATCTCTTTGCTGTGGCTGGATTCCGAGGAGCTGACAAACAGAATCCGGCAAGTCGTGGCCTCGCGAGCGCTCGAAATTCGCCGCGCCACGAGCTTCTGGTTGTCGATAGCTGCACCGGCAAGGGTCGCGTCGAGCGCCGCTCCGAAGGGGTCGCGGCCCAGCACGCAGATGGCGAAGGAATCATTCTTCTTCGCGCTCGCCGGCCACTCGACGAAGCGCCCGAAGTTGTAGAGATATACTGCTTTTACCTGGTATTCCTCCGGTTTCGGCTGCTGCGCCATTGCAGGCGACGCGAACCCAGCGCACCGCGCCGCGCAACCGGCAACGATCAGCGCGAGCCGCGCCAGTCGACGCTGCCGCCAGAGCCTTCGAGCCCGGCGCGCAATATGAAAGGGAGCGGAGCAGGAAACGCGCATCACAGTGTCAGTTTTCCTTGCTTCTCCAAACTAACTTTCCGTAGAAACTTCTCTTGATAGCGACGTTCGGGCCGGGATCGCTGGCAAACTCCACATGCGAAGGCTGCAACAGGTTTCTGCCCACCGCCGACAATTCCCAGTGGTGCGCGAAGTTCCAGGAGATGCGCGCATCGGCGGTGGAATAGTCGGATATGTGGATACCGGGCAACGCGCTCACATAGCGATACGCAAAATCGAAATTCACGCGCTTCGGCAGGTCGAATGAAGTCTGCGCGAGCACTTGGTGTTGCGGGCTCGTACCTTCAATAATCGGCGCCGTGCCCACATCCAGAGAGGTCGGGCTTTTCTTCAGGCTCATGCGCAAAAAAGAATACGATCCTCGCAGCCGCCAGAAACTCGTCGGCCTCCACTCCGGAGCGATCTCGCCGCCGGCCGTGGAACCATATAGCCCGTTTCTAAATTGCGCGGGAAGCAGAAGATGCGTCGGCGAAGGATCGTTCTCGACGTATGGCGCTCCCGTAATTTCTTCGCTAAAAAGATCATGGTACTGATTGAAAAAGCCGGCAACGTCTACGAATACGTTGTGCCCCAACAACCCGCGGTAACCCAGCTCATAGCCGTCCAGTTTTTCGGACTGGAAGCCCCCGTTGGCGTTGAAACGCGCAAAGTAGGGCAATCCATTTGGCGCGATGCCAATAAACCCAGTCAGGAAAAAGTCTTCTTCCACGCTGGCCGGCGTACGCACCGCTCGCGTCGCTGCCAGCCACACCGTCTGCGTGTCGGTTGGCGTCCATAGCAGCCGGCCGCTTGGTTCCGGCTCGACGCCCGTGTACTGCGTCTTCAAAAGTTTCGTGCCGACCTCGAGAGTCAGGCGCTTGGGCACCAGCGAAATATCGTCCTGGATGAAAGCGGTATAGAGCTGGTCAGTTTGTGTGTCGGGATCGAAATAAAGCCCGCTGACAATGGTCGGTTCATCGCCATGGCTGGCGCGCACTCCCAGACCCCAGGAAAAGTGATTGCGCGGTCCCACGAAAAATCGCTGCAGAAAATCGACATCAAAAGTATTGCGAATATCTTTGAAATTTGGTTCGCTCCGGTTCGTCCGGTCGTAATACGCCTGCACCTGAATATCCGAGCCTTCACTAAACGTCCTCGTCCAGCGTCCCAAAATATTTCCGCCGGAAAGATCCTCCCCTCCCGTGACGACTTGCGAGTAAGGAGGCGCGTACGTCACGCTCGTGACGGTTTCGCCCGCGCGCTCATTGTATAGGTCGCCTTGCAGCGTGAACGAATCGCGCTGGCTCTTCGTCCAGTCCATGCGGAAGCCTTCTTGCGCCGCGCCCCAGCGATCGTAGTTGTTTCCGTCCGAGTGATCTTCGGCCGCGCGGTTGTAGCCTTTGGCATAAACGCGATATGACAGGCCCTTCGAATTTTCTCCACCGTATCGCAGGCTCAGAAATCCCTGCTCCTCATCTCCGCCGCCGGTGCTGACCAACATTCCCTGCGTATCCGAGCTTTTCTTGGTGATGATGTTGATGACGCCATCCACCGCGTTCGGGCCCCATACTGTACCGCCCGGCCCGCGGATCACTTCGATCCGGTCAATATCCTCCATCACCGTGTCTTGCACTTCCCAATAAGTCCCCGCGAGCAACGTGCTGTAAACATTCCGGCCATCAATCAGCACCAGCACCGAGCGCGAGAGCCGGCTGCCAAATCCGCGAATCCCGATGGACCACTTGTTGCCATCGATTCGCGCCACTTCCACTCCGGGAGCGAGCCGCAACGCTTCGGGAATCGATGTCGCACCCGAGCGGCGAATATCGTCCTGCGTGATCACGAAGATGGCCGCCGCCGTCTTCCACACTTGTTCCGGCGCCTTCGACACCGTCGTGACTTCCACATTCCCCAATTGTTCCAGGCTGAGCTGTTTCAACTGATCGGAGGAAGTTTGATTCGACTGGGGGTGAGCCGTTGTTCCTGCCGCGCACACCTGCAAGAGCAGCACAGAGATTTTGAGCAACCAGTTCAACGAGAGGCCAGGCCGCATGCTCGCTTCTCCAGTAATTTCCAAAATGTAAATTGAGCCTGCCACCCGCTCGAACGAATTAAACCAGCCGCTTCTTAAGCCACTTAATAGCAAAACCCGAATCGCGCGTGAGCCTCGCCTGGCCCGCCACGGCTCAATTCAATCGCCGCTGTTCTAACAAGCCATTGATGGAATTCAGGAGCTGCTCTGCTCGCGTGCTTCCTTTGATCATCCATTCATCTACAAGCCCGGAAGCTTCGCCCGGCAAATCCAACATTCCCGAGAGCACGATGATGGGAACGTTCGGATTGATCCGCTTCAGCTCCGACGCCACCTGTGTCCCCTTCATCCCGGACATCCAGTAGTCCAGAATCACCGCGTCCACTTTTTCCGATCGAAAGAGACGAATGCCTTCAAGTCCGGAGCGCGCCTCGATAACGCGATAGCCCGCCGATTCCAACAACAACCGCCGCGGCAACAAGCCCGCCGTCTCGTCATCGATGCACAAGATCGTTGCGGCTGCGCGCTCGGGCTCCGTCGTGACGATTTCCGCGGCCATTTCCCCGCCGCCTTGCCTGCCACCGTCGCGCTCACTGAAAGATTCCTGCTGCGCGGAAGCGAACGGCAGCACCGCCAGGATTCGCGTTCCGTTTTCGTCCGACGAAATTTCCAGCCGGCCGCCGAATTGCCTTATTCGTTCGCGCATTCCCCGGAATCCCACTCCGGAGCTTTCTCCCGTGGCGATTCGGGACTGCAATTCGGGCGCGATTCCGCGGCCCTGGTCATTCACGGTCAGAGTGATCGCATTCGCGGAACGCTCCACCGCAACGAACGCGGACGGGCTCCCCGAATGGCGGTGTATATTTGTCAAACATTCCTGCACGATGCGGAAAAGCGACAGCGCAAAATCGCGCGGCAAGCCGTTACTGAAACCGGGAGCCAATTGCAAGTCCACGCTGATTTTGCTGCGCTCAGCGAATCCGTCCACGTACCAGCGCAACGCGGAGTCCAGACCTACCTCATCCAGCAGCGGCGGGTGCAGCAGATGCGACATGGTGCGAATTTCCTGTCCGGCATCCTCGATGAGCTTGAGGTTGGCCTCCACGGCCTTCAGCGCCTCCGGACCGAGCTTGGCCCTGTCGCCATCGATCAGCGAGATATTCATGCTCATAGCCGCAAGCAATTGCCCCACGCCATCATGCAATTCGCGCGCGATGCGCCGCCGCTCTTCGTCTTGCGTTTGCATTAATTTTACCGAGAGCTCCCTCAGTTTCTCCGTGGCGCGCTCCAGTTGCTGGGTGCGTTCCGCAATGCGCTCCTCTAGCGTCTGCATCAAAATTCGGCGCTTCGAGTCATCGCGAAAACAAACCACGATCCCAGCGACCTTACCCTCATGATTCAGCGGCGACGCGCTATACACGACCGGGAAGAAGCTGCCATCTTTGCGGATAAAAACGTCTTCTTGCTCTCGAAGCTCGATGCCTTCCCGGAACGCTTTCAGGGCCGGACATTCCGATGCTGGAAACGGCGTGCCGTCCGGATGCTCGTAATGCGTAATGTCATGCAGCCTTTTTCCCAGGAGTTCCGCCGAACTCCATCCAAATATCGCCTCGGCCGCAGGATTCAAATACGTCATCAACCCTTGGGCATCGATGATGTACAAGCCTTCCGCCATGTTGTTCATGGCCGAGCGGAAACGCTCCTCGCTTTCGTGCAGCGCTTTCTCGATTTCACTGCTGCGCTTCACGATTTCTTGCGGATCAAGATTCGCCTTCTGCCCTGCAGGCGTCTCCACTTTGACGAACGGCTCCTGATGCGAAACTTTTCCGATAGCTTCCAGCAGGTCCCGTGAAATGCTCGATTTCACCACATACCCGCGCGCCCCCGCGTTAAACGCCTGCCGTACCATCTCCGGCGCCGCATGTTGGCTCACGATCACGATTTCCGCTTCCGAATTCCCGCTCTTGATCTCCCGCGTGGCCTCGATGCCGTTCATGTTGGGCATGCTGATATCCATGATCACTACGTCCGGGCGCAATTCTTTCGTTTTCTGCACAGCTTCGCGGCCATCCACAGCTTCGCCGCAGACCATCAATCGCGGATCGCTCGCCAACAACGAGCAAATTCCTTTTCTCACCAGTTCGTGATCGTCAACCACCAGAATGCGCATCGCTGCCGCCCTTACCACGTGCATGGCGTCCCTCGCGCTGAATCACCGGCAATTTCGATTCGGACGAGTCGCCCTCGCACCCACTCGTGGATTTAACCGTCAATCTCTATCTATAACGCGCCATTATATTTGCCGGGAAAAGCCCGCCTATACAGTAATCGCTGTAGAGCGCCCTTTCAGCCATCAGCGCCCGCCGCGGCAATGTCGCCGCGAAGCACCTTCGAAGCTAGCGCATAGCGCAGAAACCGCCAAAAATCGGACGGGCCACAATACAGATTTAGAAGCAAATGCCGGCGTGGAAACGAGAACACGGGGTGCACACGAGCGCGCGCCTGGGTTGGCCTCCGCGATAGGCGCAGTCGCAGCGCTCTTACGCCGCCGGGCAGACTTCTGGGCCGCGGTGTTCCGCGAGCGGGCTGATACTTTGAACTATCGCGGATCGTAGAGGGCGCTTCATCTAGCGATGGGTTTCACAGCCCCCGGAAAAAAGCACCAACGCTGTCATCCCGAATCCCCTTCAGGGCTGAGGGATCTGTATTCGCATTCGTATTGGCGTTTGCATCGGCATTTGCCGTTTCATCGATCTAAAATCTCAAGTCTGAAATTTGAAGTTGCCTGTGCGTTCGTAAGCGCACTGGCTCACTGCTCGCCTTTTTACGCGACCTCTTTTTTCAGCAACTTATCGTGTAACCAGCACCAGCCGATACTCATCCAACTTTTTAGCCAGCCCTCCGTGAGGCAGAGTTATTTTGGAAAAATACAGTGATCGCTGTATAGGCTGGAAGCCTCGACCGCCATTATTCAATACCCACGGGCGAATTCGCTACTCGACTAAATTTGGGAGGACGTGATGCGCATCCTGGTAGTTGACGACCATGATGTTGTAAGAAGGGGCCTTAGGTCGGTTCTCGAGGCCCATCAGGGCTGGCAAGTCTGCGCGGAGGCCGCCAACGGCCGCGATGCCGTAACGCAAGCCGAACAGCTCAAGCCCGACGTGGTGGTGATGGATATCAGCATGCCGGACATGAACGGCCTTGAGGCGGCCCGCCAGATCAAGAAGACTCACCCGAAGGCTGAAATCGTAATTCTCTCCGTTCATTTCTCCGATCAACTTGTCCGCGACATCGTGGATGCCGGGGCCAAGAGCTACATCCTCAAGTCCGACGCCGAGCGCGATCTGGTGATTGCCGTCGAGGCCGTCGCCAACCACCGCTCCTATTTCACCACCCAGGTTTCCGAAATGGTGATGGACGGATTCCGCCGCCGCGACATGGCCCCCAGTCCGCAAGCCCTAAAGCGCGAGCGGCTCACTTCACGCGAACGCGAAATCGTTCAGCTACTCGCAGAAGGCCGCAGCAGCAAGCAGGTGGCCACCACTCTGGGCATCAGCACCAAGACCGCTGAAACGCATCGCGCCAACATCATGCGCAAACTGGAAATCCATTCAGTAAGCGATCTAGTGCGTTACGCAGTACGAAACCAAATCATCGAAGCATAAGTACCTAAGTACCGCTGGCGTCCCGCCGGCTCTTACGACCGCTCACGTCGGAGAGACCCCCAATTTCGGGCGGCGCGTTCAATCAACTTCGGAGTACTGTAGAATCGCCACCAAGGAGCGCAAATGCCGTCCGACGAGTCTCCGGCCACAACCGCGAATCGCCATCGCAGAATTTTGGGTATCCTCTGGATCGTCTACGGAATTATCCGCCTGGTGATGAGCTTCGTACTCTTCGTGTTTACTCCCACCGCCACGGTAATGTTCGGCGCGTTACTCACTCGCGTAGCCGATCCCTTCACTCTAATGAGCGAATTCCACATCTGGTACACGTGCGCAATAATTCTCTCGGTTCTCTGCGGAATCTTCGGATTGATCGCCGGCCTGGCCCTGCTCGGAAATGGCCGCCCCGCGCGCACACTGGCGCTAATCGCAGCCGTCCTGTCGCTCTCCGAAATCCCTCTGGGCACGACGCTAGGAATCTACACGCTGGTGGTTCTTCTACCGTCCCGCGAAGCCTCGTAAGGCCGGGTCATGCCTTTCATCCATCGAAACTGCACCTGACTACTTCTTCGTTGCCGCTGCCGCATTGCGCTTCAGCTTATTCAAGTCGGGAACGTGCACGCAGAGCCCGCCCTTCAGCGTGACTTTGGCATAACCTGCCGCGAGTTGTTCCACGTAATGGTCGAGAGAAAAATCGAAAGGATCCGCCGGCTGCGAGTCTATCAATTCGAGGTCCGCGTCGGTCATGGTGAGCTTCCCGAAGCGCACCGTGCCGCCTTTGAAAGAAAGGAAATTTCGACCCCCGCACGTGCTCGTAATCTCGGCATGGCCGGCGTCCTTGCGTCCCGAATTGAACTTCAGCTCAATCGCCCCATTCTTCAACGCGATAGCCACCAGCCGTCCGTGTATCTGCGGCGGAGGCAGTATCGTCTCCGGATCGAGAATCAAATCGTCCTTATCCACCGTCACGCCTTCCACTTTTTTCGTGCTCAGCAGATTGCTGGTCTCCACTCCCAAAAGGTCCATGAGACCCTTCACCTCGATTCCCACTGCCTTTACTTTCGCAGTGTGCACGCGCACCTGTCCGTCGGGGGTCACGCTGACCGTCCCGGCGCTCTCAAACGGGACACCGCCCTTGCTCACCAGCAGCCCCTTTATGACCAATTGATCGCCTTTAATGCTGGCCGAAAGTTTTTTCAGCGGCGCCCCGGGCTTTGCAAAAACGTAATCATTGAGATCGCTCGTGAGCGCTGCGGTTCCCAGTGTGATATTGGCCGTATCAACGTCGAACACCAGCGAATTCTTGTCATCGAACACCGGGATCTGGCCCGCCTGCGCGGGAACCAAAGTCCCCCAAAGCGTGTCGATATGCACCACAATCCGGTCGGTGAGATGAAAATCCACGTTCTTGATTGCGACATGCACAGCACTGCCTGCGGCGGAAGTGCCGGACGGGCCCTGCTGCGCGGCCGCCGCGGCTTGTCCAGCGCGCAAACCTGTAGCGAAGTGACCCACCAACAGAACCACAGAAAGTGCCAGAGCGGACAAAGAGAACCCACGGGAATTCACAATTTTACTCACAGGTGCCTGCGATCGTCATTTCAACCCTCCGTGATTTCGCGCCGGCCGCCCCGGTAATGCCGATTAGCGCTAAACGGCGAAGCGCCACCCGGTTTACCTAAGGCCGCAACGGTCCGTCATCACACAGGCACGCTCGTCACCAAACGGTTTAATCCTCGCGCGGACTCGAGGCCAATCATCAGCCTTAAAGCCGCTTGCCAATCAAGCGATTCTGAGAGTCGCCGCTACCGCTGCGCTCGACCGTCCGTCTCGGCTCGGCCTGCGTTCCAACTTGCGTCCCCAGTTCGCGTTCGGCACGGATCCAATCATCCACATCGTGCCCATCCTCGCCGCCTCGCTCCAGATAAAGCTCGTATGCCCGACGCTCAATTTCCCTCGCAGGCATTTCGCGCGTTTTTCGCTCAGTCATAATTCCACCTCTCTGCCGGCTTTTAAGGCCAGCAAAATCAATTTACAGATGCCCGCGGCGCCGTACCATGCAGCAATTCTTGTATTTTCTGTAACGGCCGAAGTTCAGCCTGCATCCAACGCAGTGTCGGTGCTCATCAACTTCTCGCGGGCTCGTCCGATATGAATCGCGTACCGGGACGAGCGACGTTCCATACCAAATTCTCCGTATAGCTCCGCCGCGCGAATTGACGCACTCTGTGCGCGTTTTTGGACGCTCACCGCAACCGGGCCGTCAATCGGAAGAAATTGGTGCGTTTCAAAAGGTCCGCGAGACCTGCAAGAAGTAGCGCCCTGGAAATTTTTCAACCGCGGCGCACCACGCCGCGAGACAATGCCGGCTCGTGTAGGCCCGAACTTCAGGCTATTCCGCAGTCAGCGTTCCAAGAATGCTGAAACGGACTGGAGCAAGGATCTACGCGAGCTAGGCGCCAATCTCCGTTGATCTACCGTAGCGCCGGCTGCCAGCCGGCGTTTTGACTTTCCGCTCTCAAATCAACCACAACACCATCTCCGACAAGCCAATTCCTAATCGCAAACCCAAATTATTAGAAACGCCCTAACTCCAACAAAATAAAGGAGAGCACCCCCGTCTAATCGCAAAGAAACACATATTTTCGCATCGCGTTTTACGTAGGGTGGCGGGTTCACGGACGAAATGCCCGCGGCCTGCGGCGCCATGAGCCCGTTCAATCCTTCTTCCACGTAAAAAACCTGTAAACCACCAATCCCAACCCGCTCAAAAACAGCATCGGCGAAAGATACACGGTAATCACCGGATTGATCGGGTAAGGAAGATTCATCGCGCTATACCCGCCCGAAAAATAATGGATCACCCCGGCAAGCAGCATCGCCAGCATCCCTCGGCGAATCTCGCTCGGCCGCTCCCCCGCCGGCCGCACCGCCGCCGCGCGCACCTCCGGCAGCGTCTCGCGGCAAGTGGGGCACTGCGTGCAATCAACGGGCACAAGCCGTCCACAATGCACGCACTGCCGCAATGTCGAGCGATCCACCGCCAAGGAAGCCCCCTAAAAAAACAAAAAATCGGAACCAGCCCCGAGCTTACGGGCCAGCCTCCGGTGCGTCAATATGACTAGCGACAGAGAGTTAACACAACCCGTTTGAAAATGAACCTTTTGACAGCAAATTGCGTTACTCATGCCAAGATAGGCGGTCACCGCAAGGAGGCCCAGTGATGAACTCGTTCTGGCAAGACCTCCGCTACGCCGCAAGAAATCTCCGCAAGAGCCCAGCCTTCGCGATCATCGCGGTCCTAACGCTAGCCCTGGGCATCGGCGCCTCCACAGCAATCTTCAGCGTGATCGAAAATGTCCTCCTCGAGCCTTTCCCCTATACCGACGCCTCGCGCCTTATGGCCATCGAAATCCATAACATCGACGAGCCCGGCCCACACTACCGCGGCGGCTTCTTCGGCGCCGAGTGGCTCACCTACGTCTCGCAGAATCAAGTCTTCGACCGCGTCATCGGAAATGATGAACTCGACGTGCTCTACACCACGGCCGAAGGCACCGAGCGCCTTCACGGCAATCTCATCACCCCGGGCACCTTTGAATTTTTCGGCGTGCCCCCATTACTAGGACGCGTCGCGCAACCAGCGGATTACGAACCGGGAGCCCCGCCAATCTTCGTCATGCGTTACAAAACCTGGGTCTCGCGATTCGCGGCCGATCCCACAATCCTAAATAAATCCTTCATCCTAAACGGCACTCCGCGCACATTAATCGGCATCATGCCCCCGCGCTTCGCCTGGGGCGATGCTGACCTCTGGGTTCCCGGCAAGCCCACCACCGCCGACGCACAAGGCCCGCGCGAAACCCGCGATTATTGGTATATCCTCGGCCACCTCAAGCCGGGGCTAACCATTCCACAAGCAGAAGCTGATATCACCGTGATCGCGCACCGGCTAGCCGCTGTCTATCCTAAGGACTATCCGAAGCATTTCAGAATCCAACTCGAGTCTCTAGCCGATCAAGTCGTCGGCCAATTCCGCGCCACTCTGTTCATCGTGCTCGCCGCCGTGGGACTTCTGCTGCTAATCGCCTGCGGCAACGTAGCCAGCCTGCTGCTAGCCCGCGCCACCGCACGCGAAAAAGAATTCGCCATTCGCGCCGCATTAGGCGCAGGCCGCTGGCGAATCGTCCGCCAGCTACTGGTAGAAAGCCTTCTCCTGGCGATCGGCGGCGCAGCTCTAGGCGCGCTCTTCGCCTGGGCCGGACTCCGCTCGCTCGTAGCCGCGGTCCCGCCAGACATCGTCCCCGCCGAAGCGGTAATCAGTCTCAACGCCGCAGTCCTCCTCTTCACACTAGGCATAGCCGCGATCACCTCTCTAGTATTCGGCCTGGCTCCCGCACTCCAAGCCACTCGCCGCGATTTACACGATCAATTGCGCGACACCGGCAAAGGCATCGGCGGCGCCTCGCGTCACAGTCGCACGCGCGACGCCGTTGTCGTCCTCGAAGTCGCCCTCTCGCTCACCTTATTAGTAGCCGCCGGCCTGCTCATGCGCAGCTTCGTCGCCCTCCGCGAAGTCCATCTCGGATTCCAGCCCGATCACGTTTTCTTCGCCAGAATTCCTTTTCCCGTTGAGCGCTACAAGACCGCGTCGCAACTCAGCTCCTTCTTCCGCCCGTTCCTGCTGCGCCTCAAAAATTTGCCCGGTGTGCTGGACGCGGCCGAAACCACCGAGCTGCCCCCTTACGGCGGCGACCGCGCCGATATCGAAATTTCCGGCAAGACTCACAGCGATCAGTGGAGAGCGACGTACACGCTTTGCAGCGAAGGCTATTTCTCAGCGCTGAAGATTCCGTTATTGAATGGACGCACCTTCACCGAAGCGGAGGTCAGTTCCGCCAGAAAACTGATCGTCATAAATGAAGCCTTCGCGCGCAAATACTTCCCCAGCGGTAATCCCATCGGCCAGCACGTCCACATCGCGCAAATGGAATCGTTGCCCGATCCGGTGCAAGACGCGTGGTTCGAAATCATCGGCGTCGTAGGCGACATAAAAAACGAAGGACTGCAAGAGCCCGTTTCGCCGGAAATGTGGGCGCCGTCCACGCTAACCGGCTATCCGTTCCGCGGAATTGTCATTCGCACCGCGAAGGATCCATTAGCAATGGCCAACGTAGTCCCCCGCGAAATCTGGGCCACCGATCGTGGTGTAGCGATCACCTTGACCGGCTCGCTCGAAGGTTTCATCAACCAATTCAGTTACGCCGGCCCGCGCTTCGGCTTCCTACTGATGACTATCTTCGCCGCCATCGGCCTAGTCCTGGTAACCATCGGCGTCTATAGCGTCCTGGCCTACACCGCCGCTCGCCGCACCCACGAAATCGGCATCCGCATGGCCCTAGGCGCTACCAACGCCGACGTTCTGAAGCTAATTCTGCAAATGGGCCTGCGCCTAGTCCTAACAGGAATCGCAATCGGCGTAGCCGTAACCCTAGCAATAGGCCGCCTAATCTCCAGCCAACTATGGGGAGTCTCAGCCCACGATCCAACAACGCTAGCCGCAGTAGCAATCCTCTTGCTAGCCACAGGCGCCATAGCCTGCTGGCTACCAGCTCGAAGAGCCACAAAAGTAGATCCGCTAGTAGCGCTACGCTACGAGTAAAGTACCGTCGGCGTCCCTGCCGGCTCTTTACGAAGATAACGGTGGCAAAGGCGGAGATCGTGGCCGGCGCTCAGAATAATCTCAAATGCGAAGAATTTCCCGGGTGTTCTGCGAGTGAGGGCCGCGACTGGCAATTTTTTCGATCGCGAGACGCAGCCGCTACTTAAGTCGCCGACTCCGGCGTCGCCGGTCCGTCCACCGCACACTTCGGTGCTCTCCCCGCCTCCGGCCCCGCGATCCAATCCTGCAACTTCGTCATATCGCCCCCCACCGTCTTCGCCGCCGCAAACAAAACCAGCGCCACACCCAACACGCAGAACGGAACCACATACATCGCACTATGCAACCCGATCGCCCGCGCAGCAGCAGCCGACGCGCCATCCCCCACAGCCGCCCTCGCAAAGTGATCGCTCAATCCCCCGGTAATCACCGGCCCAAAACTTCCACCCAGCAAATACATGGCGCAGAAAAAAATCGCCATGGCCGTAGACCGCAAACTAGGCTGCACCACATCCTGAATCGCCGCATAAACAGTCGTGTAGTAAAAGTAAGCCAGAAGAATTCCAGTCCCCATCAAAATCGCAAAGTTCAAGACTTTTCCCCGCGTCACATCATTCGCCAGCCACATGCAAGGCGCCGCACACAAAAGCGCCACACCGCCAGTCAAAAGCCGCCCATTCGCCCGGCGCTTACCGGCACGGTCCGCAGCCCACCCGCCGATCAACAATCCAGGTATGCCCACCAGCCCAAACACGATCGAATTCACGCTGTTCGCATCCTTGAGATTCAAGCCGTGATAACGCGCCAGCAACCCAGGAACAAATACAGCGACGGTGTACATCATGAAATTGTGCAGCGCTCCGGAAATGATGAGCCAGCGCATCGTGGGAATTTTCAGCACGCACCAATAGGCCGAGCCCTCGTGCGCGCGGCTCGCATGAAGAGAAATTTCAGCCGCGCCTCGCGGCGGATCCTTCACCAACAGCGCGAAGGCGGCCAAAAGCAGTCCCGGCGCGCACGCAATGAAACAAGCCTTGCGCCAGCCGTACGCCGCAGCCCAATGCCCACCGAAATAAGAGGACAGAAAATTGCCAAGCGGCAGGCCCAGCATAAAAATCCCCAGCGCCCAAGCTCGCCGCTTCGCCGGATAATAATCCCCGATCATCGAGTTCGCCGCAGGAGCGCAACTGGCCTCGCCAATTCCCACGCCCAACCGCACCACAAATAACGACGCGTAATTCCAGGCCAAGCCAGAAGCAGCCGTCAGCAAACTCCACACCGCCACTCCAATCGCCAAAATCGGCGGCCTCCCACGCCGGTCCGAAAGACGCCCAAGCGGCACCCCCACCACCGCATAAAGCACAGTAAACGCCAGAGACAGCAATCCAACCCGCGTATCCGAAAGCGACCATTCCCGCTTAATTGGCTCAGCCAAAGCCCCAAACAAATTCCGGTCAAAAAAGTTAAGCAGATTAATCGCAAACAAAATCGCCAGCGCAAACCCAGCCCGCCCGTCTCCGCGCTCGCGATCCACAAATTCCTCCAAAATCCGCCGCCAGTCTACCCGAACTCAAACCCAGCCAATAGCCATTCAATCTCCGCGTGACCGCCGCAACCCTAGAAACCTGCCCTCGCCCACCCCCCAAATTCCCCGAAATCCACCCATTGAATTCCCGCAACTTCGTGCTAGCGTTAAAGAGGCGAAATGAGCATTCCCCACAAAACCCGAGCCAATGCCCACAGCACCCCGCCGCGGACGACGACGCTCTCCTACAGCGAAAAAGAGAGCCGCCAAGGACCCAATTTCGAGCCCGCAACCCCCTCAAAAGTGTTTCGGGTAGAAAGTAAGTCGATCCTTTGTTTTCAACAAGTTACAAAGATTTCAACCTATACCCATGTTTCGGGTAGAACCACCCCCGTTTCGGCTCAAATTAAGCGCCAAGAAAGCGCCGGCCGCCACACCCGGCTCGCACCTCAAAGCCCAGGCCCAGCCATGGAGGACTCCAACAATTCATGCGACTAGTAACCTTTGAACCCACCCCGCACCGCCAGCGCATAGGCGCCTACGGCTCAGGCCTGCGCATAGTAGATCTAAACCTCGCCTACGCCCTCTACCTCCGTGACGTAGAAAAAGAAGCCAACTCTTACGCCCTAGCCGACGCCCGTGTCCCCGCCGACATGCGCGCCCTCTTCGAAGGCGGCGACAAAAGCCTGGACGCCGCCCGCGCCGCCCTGAAACATGTCACCGAGCGCGGCCCCGAAACCAAAGGCCCCTCCGGCGAAAAAATAATCTACGAGCCTTCCGACATAAAAGTAAAAGCCCCCATCGCACCAAAAAAATTCTTCCACACCGCCGGCAATTTCCGCGAGCATCACGAAGAAGCCGTCAAAGCCGGCTTCTCGCACCCGGTAATGCCCTGGATCGTTTTCTTCCAAAATGTGGACGCCATCATCGGCCACGAAGAGCCCATCATTTACCCTGACCAACTCACTCAGGAACTCGACTACGAACTCGAACTAGCCGTAGTCATAAAAAAGGCCGGCAAATATTTCTCCACCGAAGACGCCGCCAATTACATCGGCGGCTACGTAATCTTCAACGACGTGACCGCCCGCGACATCCAACGCAACGAAATGAAATCCGGCGTCTTCAGTTTCTGCAAAGCGATAGATTCCTTCTGCCCCCTCGGCCCCTGGATCGTAACCGCCGACGAAATTCCCGATCCCCACAATCTAGCAATGGAGCTGCGCGTAAACGGCAAAATCCGCCAGCAATCGCACTCCAAAAAAATGTCGGTGAAAATTCCCGAAATCATCTCCCACTATTCCGCCATGGGCTATAGCGCCGGCGACGTCCTCTCCACGGGCACAGTCTCAGGAGTAGCCGCCTTCAGCGAAGATCCGAAATCCCTGTACCTGAAACCCGGCGACGTAGTCGAATGCGAAATCGAAAAAATCGGCATCCTAAGAAATCCGGTAATGTCCTGGGAGCAGTTCTACGGCAAAAAGGCCGCCGGTGCGTAGGGGGCCGGTTCACTACGCCCCCAGGGTATGGTTGGGTTTTGCTTTTTGACTGAGATGAATTTATGACCACCGACAACGGCGACAACAAATACTGGGTAAGCAAACTAAACGATCCAGCGAAAATCGGCCCACACGCCGCGCGAAAAGGCCCCGTTCGTTTTTATGACACGACTCTACGCGACGGCGAACAAACTGTCGGCGTCGCCCTCGATCCGCAGCAAAAACTCGAGATTGCCAGCTTGCTCGATTCACTCGGCATCAGCCGCATCGAGGCAGGCTTCCCGCGCGTCTCCGCCGATGACGCCGAAGCCTTCGGCTTGGTCTGCAAAGCAGGCCTGCGCGCCGAAATCTGGGGCTTCGCCCGCGCCGTCCAAGAAGATCTAGACGCGGTGATCAAGCTAGGCGCTCACGCCTCAGTGATCGAAATTCCCTCCAGCGAAATCAAACTTCGCGCCTACGGCATCACCGCCGAAGAATCCATCCGTCGCGCAGTAGAAGCCGTGAAGCATGCAAAGAAACACGGCCTAAAAGTGGCGTTCTTTCCGGTGGACGGCACGAGAGCCGAACTCTCGCATCTGGAAAAACTCTATCGCTCCGCAATCGAAGCAGGCGCCGACGAAGCAGTAGTAGTGGACACTATCGGTGCATGCGGCCCCGAAGCCGTAGAATTTCTAATCGGCAAAGTGCGCGAATGGCTAGGCGATTCCATCCCAGTTCACTTCCACGGCCACAATGATTTCGGCCTAGCCACAGCCTGCGCCATAGCCGCAGTCCGCGCCGGTGCAAGCTGGATTCAAGGCACAATCAACGGAATGGGTGAGCGCGCCGGCAACGCCGACATAGGCGAGGTAGCCATGGCGCTAGAAGGTGTGTACGGAGTACCCACCGAGTTGAAGCTCGACAAAATCCGCGAAGTCTCCCGCCACGTCCGCCGCGCCAGCGGCTACCAACTCGAACCCTGGAAGCCGGTAGTAGGCGAAAATCTTTTCATGCGCGAAAGCGGCGCAGTAGCCAGCCAATTCCACATCCCCGAAGCCATCGAGCCCTTCAGCGCAGAAATAGTCAAAGCCCGCCGCGAAATAGTCCTAGGCAAAAAAAGCGGCCTGGATAGCATAGCTATCAAAAGCCGCGATCTGGGCCTAGATGTAACCGAGTCGCGGCGCCCAGCAGTCCTAGCCGCAGTAAAAAAGAAAGGAATCGAAAAAAGAGGCCTGCTGACCGATGACGAGTTTCGCGCGATTGTGACGCATCTAAAGTAGCGCCGGCGCTACTTGTGGAAATGCGGAATCACCGCGTCGCCGAAAAGTTTCGCCTGCTCGAGCCGGTCGTCGCCCCAAACTTCAAGCAAGATATGCGTGCAACCAGCATCGCGATACTGCTCGATGCGATGAATGCACTCATCCGGCGTCCCAGCAATCGGACAAACTTTTTCAAGCACCGAATCCGTCACAGCCCGCGCCGCAGCCTTGCGCCCGCCAGATTCCATAGCGTCAGCAATCGGCCGAATCTCGTCAAACGTAAGCCCCGCTTTTTGCAACAGCACATCAGCCGAGCCGCGAATGTTCTGAACTTTGTTCGCCAGATACATCGCAGCCATTTCCCGCGCGCCTTCTTTCGCGGTCTTCGGATCTTTGCCGATGCTGCCCACCACCACGCCGCCAAGATCGTTGTTAGCCGGATCCTTGCCAACCTTGCGGCAACCCTCCTCCATCATCGCCCGCGAATAGCGAATGAAATCAGGAGTGGTGATGCTCGCGGTAAGCAAACCATCGGCCATGCTACCGCCCATGCGCTGCAGCACGGGTCCTGTAGCGCCAATGTAAATCGGCGGAATACCACGCGGCGAATGTGCATCTCCTTTCAACGCCGGAACGTGCGCATCAAAAACTTGCCCCTCATAATCAAATTGCTGACCGCCAAGAACGCCGCGAACAATTTCGATCGATTCCTTCATCACCGTAGCCGGGCCCGCAGTCTTGCCAGCTTCACCCTCGCCAACTTCCTTCATGAAGATCTTCGAAGCGCCAAGGCCAAGAAAAAATCGTCCAGGTCCAGCAACATCCTGCAACACGCGCGCTTCCATGGCGATCTGCACCGGATTGCGCGTGTAAGGCGAAATGATGCCCCAGCCAATGGGAATTTTCTTCGTCTCTCGTGCGACGATCGCCGTGATCGCCGTAGAAGATCGCGCCTCGTAAGAATGTTTTCGCCACCAGGGGTACGCTTCCGCAAGCCAAAACGCGTCAAATCCCGCACGCTCGCAAGCCTGTGCCATCGCCACCGTCTCAGCTACAGGCTCCATGCTCAATTGCAAAACGCCAATGCGAAAGGGAACGGCCATCCGGTTTTTTCCTTTTGCGTGATTTATCGAAATTTACGGGTTCGTCCAGGAATGTTCGAGGCCTTTGATCAAAGCCCACATCGTTTTATTCAGCGGCGTAGGCACACCTACTTGTTCGCCCCACTTCACAATCGCGCCATTCATGAAATCCACTTCGGTAACGCGCTTGGCGAGCACATCCTGCAGCATGCTGGCGTTGTGCTTGCCCGGGGCGTTGGCACCTTTGTGCACCATCGCGCGCGGATCGCCATGCAGCGTGATGCCCATGGCCTTGGCGACGGCCTCACCCTCGGCAATCAAGTCGTTGAAAAGCTGTCCGCTCGCCGGAAGGCGCGTGGCCGCGCCGTGATGCAGCAGCGTCAACGCTCCGACAGGATTCGTCGAAGCGTTGAAAATAAGTTTCGTCCACTGAGCGCCACGCGCATCTTCGAGCGGAATCGCGTTCATGCCCGATTTATTCAGCGCCTCGGCGAGCTCGTTCACGCGCGACATCGGCGTATTGGTCAGCTCGAAAGGGCCAATCCACGTGTCGCCCTTGATGTCGAATCCGACGTGGCCCGGCTCGACGATGTGGCCCGCAGGAAACGTGGTGCCGCGAATCACGAACTTAACGTGCTCGGCGATGATTTCTTCATTGCCGACACCATTCTGCACCGAGCAAACCGCGCCATCTTTCGCGAAAACATGCGCGGTTTGCTCCATCGCTGGACGCGTGTGCGTGCTTTTCGTAGCGATGATGCCGTAGTCGCAGGGTGGAATTTCTTTGGCGTTGGTAGTGGCGTGTAGGCGCGCAGTGAAATCCGCCGCGCCGGAAATGCGCAGGCCATTGCGATTGATAGCGTCCACGTGGGCCTGCGAAACGTCGTAGGCGTACACCTCGACGCCTTCGACGCGTGCAAGATGCGCGCCGAAAATGCTTCCAATCGCGCCGGTGCCGACGATGCAGATCTTCATCGCGCCCTCATCCCCGCCGTTCCGCGCCGGAATAAAATTTCCAATCGACGTTCGCCAAGTTCTCGCCTTCTTTTTTGCCGACGCGATAAGTGTCCTGCGTATAAAGGCAAACTTTGCCGTCTTGATCCACAACTTGTGGATGGAATGAAAAGATCATGTTCTCGCGCAACAGCGTTTCAGACTTAGCGCCAATGGCCGGATGTTCGATCATGGTCATGCCAATGGAATGCCCGGAAAGATGCCCAAGCGCGAAGCCCTGCTTCGCGAAAATATCAGCCGACGCTTTGTGGACATTCTTAATCGGCTCGCCTTCGCGCATCAGCACGCGAGAAGATTCGAGCGCTTCGGGATAAACGTCAGCCATCTTTTTCGTCATCGCGCTGATCTTTCCCTGAATCAGCGGGCGCGAAAATTCCACCCAGTAGCCCTCAGGCCCCGCGATTTCGAGCGAATAGAGAAGCAGATCGTCGGCATTCACTTTGCGATCGCGCGGAACTTTGAACATGGCTTCGGCTGAGCCGTTCGTGCCCGAGAGAACGATATTCATCATTTGCAGGCCCGCGCCTCCGGCAAAGAATTTATCAACTGCGGGCGCCATCACTTCCGCCTCGGTTTTCCCCGGCGCATATTCCGCGAGCATGGCCCAGAAGCCATCTTCGATAATTTTCATGCTGTGACGGATGCCCGCGAGTTCTTCGTCGCTCTTGATAGTGCGCGCCATATCGAAAGCGCGATCGAAATTAATAATTTCAAAGCTGCCGTTGGTCAATTCGCGATAATCGCGGACTGCCATCACAGCATCAAGGCCATAAACACCGAGCCGCTTCCAATTTTTCGATGTAGCGTGATCGTTAATCCATTTTCCGGGAATATCAGCCCAAATATGCTCACGAATCCACGGCGTGCTCTTGTCGCCGATCCAGCGCGCTTCCGCAGGGAAAACCAGCGTCGCGTCGCCCGCGAGAGGAATTACGGCGTAAACGTAGCGATGCACGATTTCGAAGCCGGAGACGTAGCGAATGGCGCCCTCGAAGCCAGTGTATTCGTTGCCGCAAACGACAAGAGCGTCGAGGCTTTCCTTTGCCATGGCCTCGCGAATATTCTTAAAGCGGCGATCGATTTCGGATTTAGTAACCAAGAAAGCTCCTAGGGGTGAAGAATCTCTATCGTGCCCGGCTAAGCGCGCACTCCGCAAATTTCGGCAATTGCCAGCGCGTAAATTTTGGTGATATTCACAAATGTTTCCACGGCAACTTTCTCGCCTTCAGCATCGCGCGGCCCGCTCGACGGGCCGTAATTCACAGTTTCGATTCCGAAGCGCGTCATCACGGACGCGTCGGAACACCAGAGCACGGTGTCGCGTTTCGGCGCGGAGCCCATGATTTTCGTATGCGCCGCGTCGATGGTCTTCACCAGTTCGTGATCGGCATCAATCTGAGCACCGGGAACGGAAATATAAGTTTCGAAGTCGAGACCGTATCCCGGGAATTTCTTCTGTAGATCGAGATACAGCTGCTTCGCCGCGCGGCGCGCCGTCGCCAAAGGCATATCCGGCGGCACGCGCAAATCAAGAAACACATCCGTGCGATCCGGCGTACGGCTCGCGCGCCAGGGATAACCGCCGCGAATGCATCCGATGTTGACGATGCCGGTTTTCCCTTGATAAGTGGCTCGAGCTTCAAAGCTCGGTATCCATTCGTAGATCGAGTCGAGCATTTCGTGCATGCGGCGAATCGAGCTCTCCTTTTGCTTGCCGGCCGCAAATGCGGTGTGCACATAATTTCCGCGTACGCCGATGCGCACCCAAACCGAACCGTAATGCGCGAGAATGATTTGCATGTCGGTCGGCTCGCCGAGGATGCACATGTCCGGCAGCACGCCGTGATTCACCATGTAGTGCGTGCCGGCGCCGTAGCCGCGATATTCTTTGCCGACGAATTCGTCGCTCCACTGCGTCTTTTCGATTTCACCCACGACAGCCGCAATCAAAACGTCGCCATCAAGCTTCACGCCCGCGCGCTGCACCGCCTTTACCGCCTGCGTGTAGCAAACCAGCGCGCCTTTCATGTTGTAAATCCCGAGGCCGTAGATCATTCCATTTTTCAGAACCGCTTTCGGTTTGTAGCCCAAGCCCGTGAGATAAGTTTCGCGGCCCGTGTTGGACGTATCCATGTGCGCGTTGAACATCAGATTTTTCCCGGTGCCCGCGCCCTCAAGGCGTCCGATCACATTCGCGCGTCCCTCTTCAACTTCCTGCCAGGTGACTTGCAGCCCCGCTTCGGTGAGCGCGCCGCGCATGTACTGGCCCATCGCAAGTTCTTCACCGGTAGGACTTGGAATGTTTACCACGTCGCAGCACATCGCGACGATTTCATCTTCGCGAACTTGCGAAGTGATTTTGTTGGCTAGTGATGCGTCAATCGGCAAAAGGCCTCCGCGGGATGCAGGCAATACGTGTCTCAGCTAAACGCTAAATTCGGAAATCATCCGGATCGGTGCAAAGTTTTTCGCTGCCGTCGCCGGTCACGAGAAAATTGTCTTCAAGCCGCAATCCACCGCCGCCTTCCCAGTAAATTCCGGGCTCGATGGCCAGCACCATATTTTCTTTCATCATTCCCGGCGCGGCTTTATGCGAATACGGCGGCTCGTGAGCCCGCGCGCCGACGCCGTGCGCTACAGGATGCGACGGCTGGCCTTTGTACCCGGCTTCATCGATGCGCGCGCGAATGATGCGATCGATTTCGCCGAGCGGCGCGCCATCCCGGACGATGCTCACAGCCTCAGCGAAAATCTTCAACAACAAATCAAGCAAACGATTGTATTCGGGAGTGAGTGTTCCAGGGCAAATATTCTTGGTGAGATCAGTCCAGTAGCCGTCGGCGCAGACCCAAATTTCGACCAGCGTGGGTTCGTGTTCTCGCACCGGACGATCGCTCGTTGCAGTAAACGTGGCGATGCCTTTGCCGGACCAAACCAGCGTAAAAGCGCGCGCCATGGCCACTTTGCCTTGATAGCCGACGCCGACCTCGTGAATGTGACCTTCGATCATCGCGGCCACTTCGCTTTCTTTCATGCCGGGACGAATGTTTTTGCGCGCGTAGGCCATCCCGATAGCTGCGAGATCATTGGCGAGGCGCATGCGTTCAATCTCTTGGGGAGTTTTGATCATGCGCAATTCAGCGAGGAGCGGCGCCGCATCCGCCACTTCTTTCGCAGCCTTGCGGAACGCGTCGAAGTAGCCCTGCGTGTAAACCGTCGGCTCGCCCACCATGCGATCGCAGATTTGCGAACCTTGATTCAACTCGACCGCGATGCGACCGGTGAGCTGCTTTTCACGCAGCACTTCGAGTGCCAAGTCGAGCGAGCGCGCGGTAGGCGGACGCGGATCAGACGGATGATAGAAATTGAAAGAGCGTACGTCCTTGTTCCAGGCGGTATGCTGCGCTTCGCGAAACTGCGGCTCCAGCACGCAGAGCGTGGGCTCGCCTTCGCGCGGGAACACGACGATCTCGTAGCCCTTCATCGTCCAATAATTCGTCAGGTAAAGAATATTGTCGGGAGCGCGGACGATTACGGCGTCGAGACCCTTCTCGGCCATCGCGCTGCGAAGGCGCGTCCATTTGTCGCGATCGAGTGG
This sequence comes from uncultured Acidobacteriota bacterium, assembly GCA_963831955.1. GTDB lineage: Bacteria > Acidobacteriota > Terriglobia > Acidiferrales > UBA7541 > Palsa-147. The sequence goes on from CAWHSG010000001.1 coordinate 2,298,536, forward strand.
ATAAGACATTTGTCGCGGCGTTAAGCCGTGGCGCGCCCTTTCGATTGAAACGTCCAGGATTCTTCCTTACCGCGAATTAGCCGATAGAGCGCGGTATGCAGCGGAGCAGGATGATTGATTCGCGCGGCCTCGTGCGCAATTGCACCGCCCAGAAAATCGATTTCAGTGCGCAGATGATGGCGAATATCGTAAAGCATGGACGGCGGATGATCGGTGCGCGCCCCGATTTTGTTCATCTCCCAGGGATCTTGGTGCAGCACGATTCCCAGCGCCTCCGCCACATCCTTGCCTTCATCGATCAGCGCGTGGAGCAAGTGGCCCAGGTCCGCGAATTTTTCTTCCTGTGCATACTGCGCCGTGTGCGGCAGTTCAGTCAGCGCGGCCACCGAGTTCACCGAGGCGTTAAAAATTAGCTTCGACCACTGGGCCGGCCGAGCGTCTTCGAGCGCCACTGCTTTTAATCCGGAAGCAACAATCCAGTCGGCTGCTTTTTTCACCATCGAAAAAGGCGTATGAGTCGGCTCAAAAGGTCCCATCCAAGTCTCTGTATCGAGTTCATACTGCACGTGATTGTCACTGTGCCGCGTGCCACTCATGAACGTCGTGCCGCGAATGACTTTGCTCTTAGTCATACCGGCGATGATTTCTTCGCAGCCGAGTCCATTTTGCGCGGAGAGCACGGCGCCATTGCGAAACTTTCCCGCCACTGGCGCGAGCGCATCTTCCGTCTGTGTCGCTTTGCAGCTCACAATGCCCAGATCGCAATCCGGAAATTCCGCAGCATTGGCCGTCGCGTGAATTTTGCCCTCGAGCATGTGCAAGCCAGTCACCCGGATCGGATATTCATTCAGCGTGCGCGCGTGCTCCGGCCGGCGCACAAACGCGTGCACCTCCGCGACGCTCGCCAGATGCGCGGCGTACAGACTTCCGATTGAGCCGCAGCCAACAATACCGATTCGAGGAGGCACGATTCGTTGATCCGGAACTCACTGTATGCGCTGAAAAACTGGCGCGAGGAGCAGCTTGAAAATTCGCCGGGACAGCCCGCCCGCCATCATCTCTTGGCCGCCCGGCTCTCGAGTTCGACTGGCGTCACCGGTCCCTGGCCTCGCAGCGCCTGAAAAATGGTTTCTGCATTGTTGTGCGAATCCGAAATTATTATGCCCTTGTGCGCAAGCGCGTCCTGCAATGCAGCGCTGACGGTGTGCACCGGCGCAGCACCGCCTTCGCCCATGCCCTTCGCGCCGTTATAGCTAAATGGCGACGGCGATTCGATATGGCCGTAGAGAAGATCAGGCATGTTCATCACCGTAATCGGCGTGTAGTCGCTGTACGTGCTCGTCAGCATCGTGCCTTCAGCATCGTAAACGCAATTCTCCATCAGTGCAGCGCCGATTCCATGAGCGGTGGCGCCATGAACCTGCCCCTCAACGATCAGCGGATTAATCGCGCGGCCGCAATCATCCACGCACGCGTAAGCCAAAATTTTCGGCTGAAATGTTTCGCGATCGATTTCAATCACGGCCATGTGCACTTGCGCCGCGTAAGTGAGGCACAGATTCCCGTATTTTCTCTTTACGTCGGGAACTTTGAACGGCGCGCGATATACGTACCGGCAATTTAGCGTGACGTCGGCCATATCCTCCGGGAGCGCCGCGTTGTTTACAAACACCAGATTCGCCAGGCCCCAATAGTTGATGGCATTCTTCGTGCCGCGTACGCGGACTTCCGGACCCTGCTCGCCCACGCCAAATTCGAGATTCTTCTCTTTCGTCTTCAAGGAAAACGCAGCGACCCGCGCCATTTCGGATTTCAATTGCTCGACGGCGCCGTGAATCGCCGAAGCTCCAGTCACCGCGAACTGACTCGCGTAAGTGCCGGTATGGCCGGTGTAAACATTTTGCTCGCTGTCGAAGCCCGGACGCACCTTCACCATCTCTGGCGGAATGTTCAGAGACTCAGCGACAATCTGCGAAGCAATTGTTTCGTGGCCTTGTCCCTGTGGCACCGAGCCGAGGCTTACGACCACCTCGCCGTAAATATCGAGCTTGGCGAGCGCCGCTTTCGATTGCCCGGAAAAAGGCGCGTAGGGATTGATGATTTGCGCCTGGCCGAAATTATTCGTGCCGGAATCCAGCGTGGTGCCGATCCCAATGCCGAGATAGCGGCCTTCCTTGCGGGCTTTTGCGCGCTCCTTCACCCACTTGTCGTAGCCGATCAGCTTCTTGGCGATATCCAGCATGCGCGCGTAATCGCCGGAATCGTAAACGCAGCCGTTTGGCGTCGTGTAAGGGAACTCTTCCTTGCGAATGTAATTGCGCTTGCGCATCTCGTCGGCAGGGAACCCGAGCTTGTGATTGCAAATATCCATCACACGCTCGAGGAACCACAGATGCTGCATGCGCGAATAGCCGCGATTCGGACCCACCGGACATTTATTCGAAACGATCTGCGAAAAATCGAAGCGCGCATTCTTGAAGCGGTATGCCCCGGGAAGAACTTGCGACCAGATGACGCAGCCAAGCGGCTCATAGCGCGGGTAAGCACCGCAGTCGTCCACGTGGCGAGAATCCATGGCGGTAATCACGCCGTCTTTGTCGAGCGCCACTCGCGTATCGAAAAAAGTGCGCTCGTTTCCATGCGCGCTGGCCAGCAAATGCTCGGATCGCGTCTCGGTCCATTTCACCGGTCGTCCGCCGAGTTTGCGCGACGCGAGCGCGCAAAGCGCCATATAAGGGTAATTCGTGATCTTGATCCCGAAGCCGCCGCCGATATCGATGCTTTGCATGTGAATTTGATCGATGCCCACGCCGAGCGCCGGCGAAAGAAATTGCGCCGCGAAAGCCGGAAAAGAATTATTCGACCAGAAATGAATGCGATTTTCTTTGAGGTCCCATGCGCCGATTACGGCATTGTTCTCAAGCGGAGTGCTCGAGAAGCGATGGAAATGCATCCGTCCGATATTCACCACGTGCGCGGCTTTCTGGAACGCCTTCTCCACGTCGCCGAATTCGAAAACATCGTGATAGATGACGTTGGTGCCCGCTTTTTCGTGAATGATCGACTCGTTGGCCAACCCGTCTTCCGCGGTTAGCACCGGCGGAAGAATTTCGTAATCACCTTCGACCAGCTCCGCAGCGTCCTCGGCGGCGAAGCGCGTTTCGGCGATTACGGCGGCGACCGGTTCGCCCTGGAAGCGCACTTTGTCGGCGGCCAGTGCATAATCTTCTATCGTCTGCCCCACGCCCGGCCCGATTTCGATGAAAGGCTTGGTCAGCGACACAACTTCTTTGCCGGTTAGCGTGCAAAGAACTCCCGGAGCCGCTTCGGCGTGCGAAACATCGAGCCGAGTGATGCGCGCGTGCGCGTAAGGCGAGCGCACCAGCTTCATGTAAGCCATGCCGAGAAACTTCTTGTCGTCCACGAAGCTGCCCTTGCCTTGCACCAGGCGGCTTTCCTCGCGGCGCTTAATCGGCTGGCCGACATATTTGCCGGGAGGCGTATGGCCATTCGAGCCATTGGTATCGGCTGGGCTGCGCGGCGGACGCGTTTCGATGGCCTTTTTCTTCTTCACTCGAATCTGCCTTTTCCTGTGCACATCGGTGCAGCGCTATGAGAGCGCTTTCTGCAGAGAGTCAATTAGCTTCTGAATGTTTTTCTTGGCGAGCGGCTCGAGCAAGCCGCCAGCCAGCGACGGCAAGCGGCCAGCAATCTGCGATTCGCCCTTCCAGATCACTTTCGTGCCCAAACTATTGGGCTCGAGGTCGAAACCCGCGCTCAGTTGCGCCGTTCCTCCCGGGACATCACCTTTTCCGTTGTAGCGCGCGTGCTTGCCAGGATTTTCTTCCGCGAGCGACATCTTCACGACAGCAGTGCCGCGAATATGCGAAATCCCCACGCGCAAATTCACGCTGAAATTCTTGTCGTCCTGCTTGGTCATGCTCTGATAATCGGGCAAGAGCGGGCAGAACCGTTCGGGATCCACGAGAAACTTGTAAACTTCGTCCGGGTTTTTCGGAACGACGAAATCTCCTCCAAACTCAATCTTCATTCCGTTTCACCCTTGGGAACTGGAATTTTATCCGCGCTCGAATCGGCGCCAGCATCCGCGGCCGCACGAATTGCTTTCAATATGTTCTGGTAGCCGGTGCAACGGCAAGTATTCCCCGCGATTCCTTTGCGAATCTGCTTGTCCGTCGGATGAGGATGGCGCGCGAGCAATTGCACGGTGGACATCAAAAATCCCGGCGTGCAATAGCCGCATTGCAAGCCGTGATTTTCCGCGAAGGCTTTTTGAATCGGATGCAGTTCCTCGCCGTTCGCCAGGCCTTCCACGGTAGTGATCTCGCCCTGGTGCGCCTGAAACGCGAACATGGTGCACGATTTCACCGCGCCGCGATTCAGTAGCACGGTACAGGCGCCGCAGTAAGTGGTGTCGCAGCCGATGTGCGTCCCGCAGAGATCCAGTTCTTCACGGATCAACTCCACGAGCAACATGCGCGGCTCGACGGTACGTTCGTAGAGCTTGCCGTTCACCCGGAATTCAATGGGAACGCGATCAAATCCTGCCGACATATTCGTGACTGGCCTCCACATGTTCGCCGCGGGCGCGACGCGCGGCGATGCCGATCGCACGCTTCACCAGCGCTCCAACGAGAACTCGTTTGTAATCCGCCGAGCCGCGCATATCGGATTGAGGATCGGTGGCGGCCATGGCTGCTTCAGCGGCGGCTTGAATGGATTTCGGCGTAAGCCTCTGGCCGCGCAAGGCCTCTTCGCCTGCGGTGGCGCGAATGGCCATCAGTCCCACGCAGCCCATCAGGATGCGCGCGTCCGTGCAAGTATCGCCATCGCCGAGCGTGATGCTTACCGAAGCGCTCGCCGAGGCGTACACCGGAGCGCAGCGCTTGAACGCCACGCACGCCCCGCCAGTGCCTTTCGCCGGCGCCTTAACTCGGATTTCCCGCACCAGCTCGCCGGGACCAAGAGCCGTCGTGTACGCGTCGAGAAAAAAATCATTGAGCGCAATCGTACGCGCCCCGTTTGGCCCGATCGCGTGAACTTCGGTATCGAGCGTCAGCAGCACCGCGCCCCAATCGCCGCTTGGATCCGCTTCGGCCACCGAGCCGCCAATCGTCCCGCGATTGCGCACTTGCACGTCGGCAATTCCCGCAGCGCAATCGTGCAGTACGGGAATCTTGCTCGCCTCGGCGGAATTTTCGATGTCAGCGTGGCGCGCCATGGCGCCAATGTGCAGTGTTCCATTGTGACGCTTGATGTGACTGAGATCGGGGATGTAATTCAAATCCACGAGCGCAGAGGGCGCCGAGAGCCGCAGTTTCATCAGCGGAATCAGGCTCTGGCCGCCGGCTAATGCTTTGGCGTCTTCGCCGAGTTCAGCGAGTATGGATGAGGCTTCTTCGATCGTAGAGGGCCGGTAGTAACGAAACGCACCTGGATACACGGTATTCTGATGTCCTCGCTTCCCTCCGCGTCGCGCTGCGATGGAAGCAAATGCACGTCGGTAGCGCAGGTGATTCTAAGGCGTCTGAGGCGGCGGTTCAACTGGCAATGCGAAATTTCAGAGCCAAATTCGAAAGAATTTTCGCCAGAGACAATTTGGCTTCCGTCCAGAATGCTGGACATGCGTTTCTGAATTCGCATTGCTGCATGCGCGGCGCTGCCTTATAGTCTGAGTGTCAGCTCATGAGGCCAACCCGGGTGTTTCCCATCATTCTTGCTGCCGGCGATTCCAGTCATCTCGGATATCCGAAACCTTTGGCGTTTTTTAATGGACGCACGGCGCTCGAGCTGGCCGTGGAAAACTGCGCCGGCGTGGAGACGCCCATCGTGGTGCTGGGGCACCGGGCTACTGCGATTCGGCAGCATGTGCCGGCCGGGGCACGAGTGGTGATCAATCGCGAATGGCGCGACGGGCAATTGAGTTCGCTTTTAGCCGGCCTGCGCATGGTGCCTCGCGGGGAGGCCTTTTTGCTCTATCCCGTGGATCAGCCGTTGCTGACTGCGGGGCTGGTTGCGCGCATGATTCGCGCGTTTCAAAAGCGGGCTGTCGGAAAATTAATCGTGATGCCACGCAAGGGCAGGCGCGCCGGGCATCCGATTCTTTGCGCAGAGGAACTGCGCGGAGAGTTGGAGCAGGCGCGGACCGCACGCGAGGTGGTTTATCGCGATGACCGCCGCGTTCAATTTGTAGCCGTCAGCGATGTCTCGATCTGGGCGGATTACGATTCGCTGTGGACCTACCGCCGCTGCGTTCGGATGTTCCTAAGGCAACGGAAACCGCGCAAAATTTCCAGCGAACCAATCCCCAGCTATCAACCCGCCGAAGAATTCCTTCGCCGCTCGCTCCGAACAAAGTAAGAAACAAGCCTTCGTAGCGGTGCGCTTCAGCGCAGCATCTTCGCCTACGTCAAGAATCGCACGACCTACCGCTCAAGGGCCCGAGACGTTTCGCCGCTTGCTAAGTCGCCCCGCGATCCCTGCTAAGTCCCAACGCGATTCCAGCAAGCGAAGCAATCACCAGCGCCGAACCTAATACGGCCACAGCCTTCGGAATCGACCCCTGAATCACCGTCTCCAGTAACACTCCGAGCGGAAACAGAATCGCGCCGGCGATCAATCCAGCAGCCAATCCCATTCGCACGGATTCGGAAAATCCCACGCGGCTGAATGCAATCCCCAAGACCACCAATAGCAAGCCCAGGCCGATCCAGTGGCCATGCGCGTCCACTTGGCGCACGTAAATATAATTGGCGCTTGCGTATGCTTGCATCGAGGCTTGCGATTTCTGGGAGGCTTGCTCGGCGGCGTGTACGAATGCGCTGGTTAGCGAGCCGCCGATGGTGTCGAGCGTCTGATGCTCGACGAAAACCGCATAATAAAGTCCGTAAGTCATGCCCCAAACTGCGAGGAGCAGCCCGCCGATCACTAGCAAGCGGCCCGAGCGCGTCATCTCGCTCCTCCGGCGGCAGCGTCGAGCGTCCCGGTGTAGCGCACAACTCCAGCTAACATTCCGGTTAGCGCAACCATTACGAGTAACCCGCCAATATCGGCGATGCCGCCTGCCAGCAATCCGAGTCGCAGCTCGAGCAGGACGAATAACGGGAGCAGCACCGACCCGGCGAGCAAAGCTGCCACCCAGATTCTTCTCCAACGCTCACTTAGAAACACGTATGGCTGAAAGAACGCCATCAAGATTGCCAGCATGCCGAACTCGATGATGTGCGAGTGGGCGGCTATATTGACGGCCTTTTGGCCTTGCAGCACGGCGTAATTTTGCACGGCTTGCGTTGCGCTGTCGCGCGCGCCCGTGGTCATTTGCGTTAGCAGCGCCACATCGCTTGCTTCGTTGGCGAAAAGCTGTGTACCGGCGTAATACGAGCCATGAAAAAAGCCGACGAGCACGAGTAGAGTGCCCCATGCGAATAGCGTGCGCGAGGCCCAGCTTCGATCTGCTAGCAACGCGTCGGCGGGTTTGGCGGAGGCCGGCAGTTGGCGATATTTCCATAGGCCGATTAGCTCGATAACGGCCACCAGCAGTACGAGGAAGCCGCCGAAGTCGGCGAAGATGCTGGCCCAGCCGATCGATTCGAGCGGACTGTAGATCAATCCGACGTAGTGGATCAGAAATACGCCTACGGGCAGTAACGCGGCGCCAAAAATCAAAGCCGCTGCGAGCTTGCGCCTTGCGGATTCGCTGAATGCCACGAATGGCTGCACTAGCGCTAGCAGCAGCGCCAGATAGCCGAAATCGATCATGTGCACGTGCGCGTCAACTTTGGTTCCGCGATTTTCGAGCAAGCCGCCAATGGCCATGAAATGCGGCGGCACGCTCGAAGGTTCGTGCGCAGCCACCGCATTTGTAGCTGCCAGCAAATTCTCATTTATGCGCGATGCGTTTTGATGAAGGACGAACACAGCGAAAATGTCGCCGAGGAGCATTCCGGCGAGGATCAGGGCTACGCCGCCGATTACTAGCAGTCGGCGGGCGCTCAAAGCAGAGAAGGACGCGGCGATTTCTCGACCAGGAGCGGCATCAAACGCATCGGAACGGGATGACATAGCGATTGTTTTGGAGCGGCCGATCCACTCCCGGGGCCGGCGTTTTGCTCACCGAAACTTTGGAATCACGTGCTTGGCAAAAAGTTCCTGCGTCTTGATGCTCTTCCAGTGCTCTAGGCCGCCGAAGTTCGAGACGATCGCCAATTCTGCGATGCCGCCTTTGGCCTGCAGCGCTTTTACCTGCGAGATTATTTTCTCTGGCGTGCCTATGAAACCGATTTCCTGATCTACGATTTCGTCGTACGTCAATTTCGTTAGCGATTCCAGGGCGCCGCTGGCGTAGAAGCCGTAACCTTTCGCGCGCAATTCCGCCTGCTTGGCCGGATCCTTCAAAGAATCCACCGGCGAGGCATTAAACGCGAGGAAATTGTGCAGCGCCTGTTCCACTTCCTTGCGGATTTGCTTTTCGTCGTCGTCAATATAGACGGGCCGGATATAAACGATATTTGGCTCGTGGCGGCTGGCGGCGCAGGCGGCTTTATAGATATTCAGCGGCGGCTCGAGGAGCTTCCACGGCAGCAGCGGCGGCACGAAAATTCCCCAGCCGCGCTCGCCGGCCATCTTGTAAGTTATGTCGCTGGTGCCGCCGGTGTAAAGCGGCGGGTACGGCTTCTGCAGGGGCTTGGGCACCACCGAAACGTCCTTGAACTTGAAACATTTTCCGTCGAACGAGAATTTGTCCTCCGTCCAGGCCCGGATCATAACCTCGATGCCCTCATCGTAGCGCGGCCGGCTTTCTTCGAGCGGCACGTTGGACATGGAATAGAGCCACGCATGCCCTCGGCCCAGTCCGCACTCGAGGCGCCCATTTGTCAGAATGTCGGCTTCGGCAATTTCGCCGGCCAGGCGCAGCGGGTCGGCCAGCGGAATGGTGTGCAGCGCGGTGCGAAAACGGATGCACTTGGTGCGCTGCGCGGCGGCGGCAAACATGGCCAGCGGATTGGCTGAGATGGAAAACTTTTGAAAAAAATGATGATCGATGGTGGAGTAAACGTCGAAGCCCACTTCGTCGGCGTGCTCGATCTGCCGCATGATTTCCCAGGTCATGTCGTAAAACGATTTGCCGGGAGCCGTTTGAATTTCTGCGTAAATTCCGAATCGCATGGGCGCAGTCTACCCTTTCTCGCGAGATTTGAGAATCGAGCCGAAGCAGCCGGCAGGAAAGAGAAGTGAGGCTGGCGGCCGAAGCCGCCAGCCTCACGGTGAAGCTAGAAACTCAGCTTGGCCGCAAATTGAAACTGCCGCGGATTCAGCACGGCGCTCGGCGTCCCGTACAACGGATTCGGCGAGCTCTCCTTGTAGAATTGCGTCGCGCCGAAACATCCCGGAGCGCTCGGATCGCTGTTGCAGAAGTCCGCCGCGCCGTAGCTGGTGTTGAAGTAACGAACGTTTACCGTATTGGCGACGTTAAAAGCCTCCACGAACAGTTCGAGCTTAAACCGCTCGCCGATGGGGAATGTACGTCCCAGGCGGACGTCGAGCGATGCCAGCCCATCGCCGCGGAAAGTATCGCGCGGCTCGATTCCGACACGGTCATTGTTGCCGAAGACGTCGCCATTGACGTCAAAGCCGGCGAATTTCGTGAAGAACAGGGGAGACTGCAGAGTCAGAACGGTGCTGAACGAAAAATCGCGCATAAAGAGATTCCACGCGTGCGGCGCCGAGAGCGTGGCGTTACCGACGAAACGATGCCGGATATCGTCGGCGGAGTTCGCGCGTTCTTCTCTCAGGTTGTTGCTGTCCTGCGGAATCAGCACGAAGCTGGGGTTCGGGCCATCGTCAATCGAGTGCGCGAAGGTGTAGCTCATCTCGATTGCAAAGTTGTGCGTGAGCCGCTTATTGAAATTCACGAGCAAGCCGTCGTACACGGAATCCCAGCGCGAAGTGGCCTCAAAAAATACGCTGTATTGAGGATCGCGGAATCCGGGAACTCCACCGACGTGTGGGACATTCGGAATTACGTACGACGCCGGATAGGCCGAACAGTCCGTAGGCGGCACGGGTCCCGCGGGATTCTCGGGCGACGAGAAGTCGTAGTAGACGTTCTTGCACCCGGGGGTTCCGGAGGAAGTAAAGCCCTGCACAGTGCCGGTCGGATCGGGCTGGTTGACGTTAAAGAAGCTCCCAAGGTGCACGCCTCGCAGATGAAGTCCCGTGATACTCAGCACCGAGTCTTTGAATGGCTGGAATTCAATCGAAGCGCTGGCCTGGATGCCATAAGGCGTCTTGCTGCCCTGATCGAAACGGACGATGGTGGCATCCTGCAGGAAACCGCAGGAAGCAAGAGTGCCGTCGGGGCAGAATGGCTCTGGAGTTCCGTTTGGATACGTCCCTTGCGTCAGCAAGGCGTTAAGACCCAAGTAGTTGATAAAGGGCGAACTGGCGAACGAAAACAGGCCGGTGTTCGCGTTCAAAGTATTCTCGAACGGACGCCCCGGATACTGCGCGAGTCCGCCGCACGAAGGTTGCTGACACATCAGCAGCGGCGACGGAAAGGTCCCGTGAAAGAGCCCAAAGCCGGCGCGGAAGACGATGTTGTGCGAAGTGCCGAGATTGTAGGCCAAGCCGACGCGCGGATCAAAATTCTTCCACTGCGTATTCAGAACGCCGCTGGGCCAGTTCTCGAATTCCCAGCGAAGTCCCAAATTTAGCGTCAGGCGCTTTGTGGCGCGCCACTTATCCTGGCCATAAAAGCCGGTGTAATAGTGGTCCAGAGTAGCGGACGATTGATTGCGGATGGCCTGAGAAATTGCGCCGCCTTGATAGACCGCTGTGCCACCTTGCAGCGACGGCTCCGTAAATTCAGGCGATGTGGCGGTGCTGAAGCGCTGGAAGAAAATCACGAATGGATCGGGGCAGGAAACGCCGGCAGGGCATCCCGCGGCTCCGTCAGTTCCGAGGAAGGCGGGAAGATTGGCGAAGTCCGCTTCAAAGGGATAAAAAAGCGGGAAGGATTCGTAGGTTCCGACACGATTGAAATCGCCGCCGAAACTAAACGTGTGCGGGCCCCAGTTGCGGGTAACGTTGTCCACCACTTCGAAGCGATTCTCGCGGTAGATGTCCGGGTTTCCGCGGTTCACGCCAACGGCGAAGACGTTGGAAACTTCCAGGTGCGGTTGCGTGGAAACCACCGGGAAATCGAAGCGCCGGTTGGCATACTGCATACGCAGTTCGTTGATCCAGCTCGGTGAGATGTTGGTGGTCAGCGCGCCGGCCAGCGATTGATCGCGGATGAAATTGTTCTTGAACGCCGAAGGCAGATCGAAGCCGTTATTCAACGGCGATTGATTGGTGAAGCGGTCGTCGTTGATGAAGTAACGGATAAAGAGATAATTTTTCTGGCCGAAGGAATGGTCGAGGCGCGCGAAGCCATCGTCGTAGTTCGAGTCGCGCAGTACGGTGAGATTCTCGGGGGGCAATCCGAACACGTTGACCTTTACTGCATTGATCGCGGTAATGTTCTCCAAGACTGCGGAATTGTAGGTGGGCGATTCATCCCGGCGCTGCCCTTCGTAATTGGTGTAGAAGAAAGTCTTATCCTTTTGGATCGGTCCGCCGATTGCGGCGCCAAATTGATTTTGGCTCAGCTCATGAAAGCCGGGCGCGGCCAGAAGATTGATCGCGTCGAACGCGCTGTTTTGGGCGTATTCGTAGAGCGAGCCGTGCCATTCGTTCGTTCCGCTGCGCGTGATGATGTTCACGATACCGGCAACCGCGCGGCCAAACTGGGCCGTATAGTCGGTATTCACGACACGAAATTCCTGCACTGATTCCTGCGGGGGCGTGCCGCGCTGGATTCCCGAGGCCGTCGAAATGTCGTCGGCGCCGTCCACCGCGATGAAATTGAAGTGAATGTTCTGACCCGCGAAAGAGAGCTTGGTCACCGGCTCGACGATCACGTCGGTGCTGCCGGAAGTGGTGTCGCCCACTTGCACGCCCGGAGCGAGCAGCGCGAAATCGATAAATTCGCGGCCATTGACCGGCAATTCATCAATCTGGCTCTCGGTGACTACCGTGCTCACCTGCGTGCGTGTCGGCTCGATCACTTCGCTTGTGGCCGTGACGGTCACCTGCGATTGCGTTGCGCCGACTGCCAGCGTGAAATCAATCGAGGCGACTTCGCCGACTTGCAGAGTCAGCAGCTTCTCGGATTTGCTGAAGCCCGCGTGATCGACGGTAACGCGGTACGCGCCGCTGGGCAGCGAAGCGATATAGTAGTGACCGCCGTCCGATGTCTGCACTGTGCGCGAAAGTCCCGTCGCCGTATTTACTGCGGTGACGGTCGCTTTCGCCACCGAGCCGCCCGACGTGTCCGTAACTTGCCCGGAGAGTTCAGCGGTCACACTTTGCGCCCGCAGCCTCGCGGTCCAGCTCAGGCAGCACAACGCAAGGATCAACGCGAAACAAAACATTCGGACGGTCTTCATGGACATGATTTTCCCCCTGGTTTCGCACGCTCCAACAGCCCCCGACCAATATTGGCCGTTTATAACCCGGCGGAAAATTTTGTCAAGCCTATTTGATTCGGATGATTACGGAGATGGTATGTCTCGCGATACTCAGGGAGAACCGGGGCGCCCTCCGATAATTCTCAGGTAAACGCGCGGTACAAATTGCGGGGTAGCGCCGACGGCTATCAACTCAAAAAAATCCCAGCAACTTTGCGGCGCCGGCGACGAGCAGCAGGACCGCGATGCCAATCAGCACGACCCACTTGGTATCCAAGCCTGAATTGCCGCTACCGGGTTGAACGATGCGCACCTCTTCGAAGTCGAGCACTGCTCCCTTCTGTCCCGCGGCTGCCCGGAACGGATAGAGCTTGGCGAGCTTGACGCGAAATTTGCGGCCTTCCTGGAGCTTGGTGGTCACTTCCGCGACGGGCGTGACATATCCAAGCTCCTCTCCGGTTCTTCGGCGGATTTTCAGGGGTTCGCGGCCGTCGCGATTGTTGCGGCTGACGTCGAGGTGCAGTTCTTCGCCGATGCTGCAGGTGCGCAGGATTGCCTGCCGGTCGGTGCCATCGTCGTTCTGGTCCGTGACGCCGCGCAACTCGACGGTATAGTGGCGTCCCGAGCCGATCACTCGCGTCGGGGGCCCAAGTAAATCAGCTCTGGATTGTTCGGTTTGGCGTGTCACGGCGCTCGCTCATTGCAATTATGCGGACGTCGGCGAATCTGGTTCGGCGCGACGGTATCTACCGGTACCGTCTGCGGCTCCCCGATGATGAGTGTTGCCTTCGAGTCGGTCCCAGGTCTTGGCATCCAAATGACTGCTTGTCTGGCGCGGGGAGATTCAAAACTACTCCCGTCGGAGTTCGCGCGTCAACAATCCTCTCGGCCATCTAAGTACTATAGGTACGCTCACTGCTCCGCATTCCGTGACTGCCTGACGATATTTGTAGCCGCTGTTACTGACGACTGACCGCGCCAGTTCCGCGATTCGCTGGGATCCCGGTTGCGCGCGGCCATCAGTTAATAATAGAGTGCCCGAAAGCGGCGCACTACTGTTCAGGAGAGCCTGTGTCCTATCTGCTCTTTCCATACAACTCATCGGAGGTCGCGGTCTCCGCCGGATCTCGGCTCGCTCGAATTCCCCGCGCGCGATAGAATCCTCCGGACACGCTTGGGGGACTGGGGATGAAATTCGGCCGGTTGGGCGTTTCGATCTTGTGTGCAGTTGCTGTCATGAGCGGGCTGGGCGCGGTAGGCGTCGCGGCGCAAACGCTTCTTAAGGATGATTCGCTGAGGGGAATGAAGTGGCGGCTGATTGGCCCATTCCGCGGCGGGCGGGTGCTGGCGGTGGCCGGCGTTGCGAATCAACCGAACATTTATTATTTCGGGGCGGTCGCCGGCGGCGTTTGGAAAACGACCGACGGTGGCCTTACCTGGTCGCCGATTTTCGATAAGCAGCCGATCGCTTCGATCGGAGCCATCGCCGTGGCGCCATCCGATCCGAATGTTATTTACGTTGGCACAGGTGAAGCCTGCATCCGCGGCGACATTTCTTTCGGCAATGGCGTTTACAAATCGCTCGACGCGGGCAGAACTTGGACGCATATCGGACTCGACGACACGCGCCACGTCGGCAGCGTGATCATCGATCCGCACGATGCAAACACCGTTTTCGTAGCCGCGCTAGGCCACGCTTTCGGACCGAACAAGAATCGCGGCGTCTATCGCTCTACGGACGGAGGCAAAACGTGGCAAAATGTCCTCTTCAAGGATGAGGACACCGGCGCGATCGATATTGTCTTCGATCCCAATAATTCTCACATCCTCTACGCGTCTCTCTGGCAAGCCCGGCGGACTCCGTGGAGCTTCGAGAGCGGCGGCCCCGGCAGTGGCCTCTATAAATCGAGTGATGCAGGCGCCACTTGGCAACTGCTCGAAGGCCACGGCCTGCCGGAAGGCGTTCTCGGCCGCATTGGCATCGCAGTCTCGCCGGCCGATTCAAGCCGCGTCTATGCGCTGGTCGAAGCCGAAGAAGGCGGGCTGTATCGCTCCGATGATGCCGGCGCGACCTGGGAGCGTGTCACCGACGATCATCGCTTCCGCCAGCGCGCCTGGTATTTCACCCATATCTTCGCCGATCCAAGAAATGCCGATAGTCTCTACATTCTTAATACCGGAATGTTCCGCTCCAGCGACGCCGGCAAATCATTTCAAATTCTGGGCCCGCCGCACGGCGATCGCCACGACCTATGGATCGATCCCAGCAATGCGAATCGCATGATCGAAAGCGATGATGGCGGCGCCACAATTTCCACCGACGCCGGAAAAACCTGGAGCGCCGAGAGCAATCAACCAACCGCGCAGTTCTATCACGTCGCCACGGACACGCGATTTCCCTATTACGTTTACGGCGCGCAACAGGACAATTCCACCGTCGCCATCGCCAGCCGCAGTGACGAAGGTGCGATCGGCCAAAGAGATTGGTACGCCGTAGGCGGCGGCGAAAGCGGTTACGTAATCCCCGATCCGCGCAACGCGAACATCGTTTACGCCGGTTCCTACGACGGCCTGATCACCCGCTTCGATAAATCCACCGGCCAGACGCAGGACGTTTCCCCCTGGCCGCTAAATCCAATGGGCTCGGGTGCCGCCGATCTGAAGCACCGCTTCCAATGGACCGCACCGATTGCGATCTCGCCTCACGATCCGAACATACTATATTTTGGCGGCGAGGTCGTTTTCCAAAGCGGCGACGGCGGCGCAACGTGGAACATCATCAGCCCGGACCTGACGCGCAACGATAAGTCGAAGCAACAATCCACCGGCGGCCCGATCACCAAAGACAACACCAGCGTCGAATATTTCGACACAATCTTCGCCATATCCGAATCGCCGGTGGAAAAAGGCGTGATCTGGGCCGGCTCCGATGATGGCTTAATTCACATCACGCGCGATGCAGGCCAGAGTTGGGCCGACGTGACGCCCAAGGATTTGCCCGAGTGGAGCACCATCAGCATCATCGAGCCATCCAGCGTAGAAGCCGGCACCGCATACGTAGCGGTAGATCGCCATCGCCTCGACGACAATCAACCGTACATTTACGCGACGAAAAATTACGGGAAATCCTGGACTCGAATTACGAATGGCTTGCCCGCGACAAGCTACGTTCACTCCGTCCGCGAAGATCCCAAACATCCCAGCCTGCTCTTCGCCGGAACCGAAAACGGCGTCTTCGTCTCTTTCGACACAGGCGCGAGATGGCAACCGCTGCAACTCAATCTGCCGCCAGCCCCGATTCACGACCTGGCAATTCACGGCGATGATTTAATCGTGGCGACACACGGCCGCTCCTTCTGGATTCTCGACGATATCGCCCCGCTTCGCGAAATTACCGACGCAACTCAAAGCGAGGACGCGCATCTATACGCGCCCGCTACTGCAATCCGTTACTTCGGCGGCTCGTTCCACGTCCGGCCAGGATTTCCGCTAGGCGCAAATCCCCCCGATGGCGCCATCATCGATTACTCTCTGAAATCTGCACCGAAAGACGCTGTAGAGCTGGAAATTCAAGATGCCGACGGCAATCTCATCCGAAAATATTCCAGCAAGAAAAAAGAAGAAGAAAAACTTCCCGGCGAAGAAGCCCAGACCGAAGAGCCGGCCGATAAGCTTCCAACTGAAGCGGGACTAAATCGCTTCACCTGGGATTTGCATTACGAAGAAGCCACCAAAGTCCCCGGCACAGTCTCCTGGGGCGGAGGCACAGCGGGCCCGCTAGTGCTACCCGGCACATATCAAGTGAAGCTGACGGTAGCGGGCAAAAGCTACACCTCGACAGTAGAAGTGAAGCTAGACCCGCGCGTCTCCACGTCAGCCGAGGACCTCAAGAAACAACTCGACCTGGCCCTGAAAATCCGCGATCAAGTAACCGCAGCCCACAACGCGGTAAACGAAATCCGCGAAGTCCGCGCCCAACTTGACTCCCTACGCAAGCACCTGGCAAACGATCCAGCGCAAGCGGAAATCACCAAAGCCGCCGAAGACCTAACTAAAAAGCTAGCCCCAATTGAGGAAGCCATCATCCAGCCAAAATCAAAATCCTCAGAAGATCCGCTAAATTACCCAATCCAGGTAGCCGACCAACTAATGGCTCTGAGCAGCACAGTAAACAGCGCCGACGCCGCCCCAACCCAAGCCAGTTACGAAGTTTTCCAGGAGCTGAACGCCGGCCTCCAAGAGCAGCTAATGCGATGGAAGGACGTAAAAGAAAAAGATCTAGCGTCCTTCAACGAGCAAGTCCAAAAAGCAAACATCCCGGTGGTAATGGTAGCGGCACCGAAGAAAGACTAGCAGGTGTCGCCTCGCGGTGAGATTTCTAATCGCTGCAGTGACGGCCAAGAACCCCCATAAGTTGCTGAAAATAAATGGCATACTCAACTTATAATCGAACAAGAACACCAGTGATTTTCGCAAATGGCGGCCGGCAACCCTTGAGCGATGCCCCGGCCTGTCATATCATTCGAAACTGCGAATGACCGACGAATCCAACGCCACTAGAAAAGAAAGCACCCACCCAGCCACTTACTGGATAGGCGAAGGCGGCGGCTGGCTACTTAAACACGTAGTGAGCGCCCTCGCAGCCACGGGCATCACGCCGAACATGTTCACGTTCTTCGCGCTGGCCGTGAACAGCTGGGCCGCCGTGCTTTTTGCCACAGGCCGTTTCCGGCAGGCCGCAGCGGTCCTGTTTTTTGCTGGTTTCCTGGATATGGCGGATGGCCAAGTGGCGAGACGCGTAGGCCGAGTAACCGCTTTCGGCGCGTTCCTGGATTCCACACTGGATCGCTATTCCGATCTGGCCCTGTATATGGGACTGGTGGTTTATTACACGTTGATCGGCCGCCCTTTCTACATGGCGCTCGCCGCGGTGGCCATGGCGAGTTCTTTCATGGTGAGTTATTCGCGCGCGCGCGCCGAATCTATCATCCCCACCTGCAAAGTAGGTTTTATGGAGCGCCCCGAGCGCCTAGTGCTGCTCATTTTAGGCGGTATCTTCCAGAGGATGGCCCCGGTTCTCTGGGTAATCGCCTCAGTCTCAACGCTGACGGTGATCCACCGCGTGGTGTACACCTGGCAAGAACTACGCGCCGGCCGCACTCTACCAGAAGCCACTACGCCCCTGACGTAACGCGTCCCCTCTTCAGCTCCGTTATTCGACACGCTGCCGCCGCTCGCTGATAAATTCCTCCACCGGCGCGGAAACAATTTGGTGAACCCGATCGCGGAGGACGTCCACTTCATCGCGACCGATGCGCGAGGTGTCGATCGTGTCGTGCAGGATTACCGTGATTTTTCCAGGATGCAGCATCCAATTTCCGGTGCGGAAGAATTCAAAGGATCCGATAATGCTCATCGGCACAATCGGCGTCCCGAATTTCTGCGCAATATTAAAAACCCCCTTGCGAAACGGCCCGACATGGCCATCGCGCGTCCGCGAGCCCTCCGCAAAAGCAATCAAGCTAATCCCAGAATCCAGGGCGACCTTAGCCCGCTGCATCATTTCCTCCAGGCCACTGCGGCTGGGCACGTCCGGCACCGGCACGTTCCCGAAGCGCCCCATCATCCAGCCATAAACCGGAATCTTGAAATGCGATTCCAATTCGAATCCGCGCACAAACTGCGGAATCGCCGAATAAATCACGAAGGGATCAAACAAATTCACATGATTGCAAATGAAAATCGAAGTTTTCTGAAGATCAAAGCCCGCCGCGCGCCGCACTTCAAATTTCACTCCGGCAATCCGTAGAATATTCCGGAAGAAAATGCGCTGTGGCCAATCGTTCTTCCGCGGATCAACGAAAATCGCAAGCAAAACCAAAAAAGTGCAGACCACAAAAAAATGGAGACCGCTGAATATCCACAAAACGGCTGACCGGACGGCAAGCCAGGCACTCTTCATGCGTAAACATCCAGCGCGCCAGCTAGTACCTCGATGCTGCGAAGCTGCAACTCCAGGCTTTCCCCATCCACCATCACGGTTACCGGCCGGTCCAGGTCAAATTCAACGCGCTGCGCCGCTGCCCGCGAAGCTAACGGATGCTCGATATGCGTCCCGTCAAAAAGCGTCGGCAAATTGCGCAGTAGCCCCAGCCTCCCAATCGGTCCCCAACGAACATATTCGAGCAAGCCATCATCAGTAGCAGCCTTAGGCGCGATCATCATCTTGCCGCCGGTAAAACGGCTGTTGTTGAATGCCAAAAAAAGGCAACGACGCCGGTCATGCTCGGCCTTCGGATCCACGCGGTGTGGAAAAGGGCGCCGGTCCAAGCGCGCGAGACAAGTCAACACGCCGAGAATATAACCAGCTTCCCCAAATTTCTTAAATCGCCGGTTCGTGGTCGCAGCAACATCTGCCGCAAATCCCAAGGTGAGCAGATTGATGTAATAAAGCTCGCCGCCGTTATAAACCAGCCGCATTACGTCGCACCGGCGCGTACGCCCAGCAATAATCGCCTCAGCAGCGCCTACCGCCCCACGCGGCGTGAAGTCTTTTAAGAAAGAATTACCGGATCCAAGCGGCAGAAATCCAAGCGCGGGGCGTTCGCCGCCGAGACACTCGGGAAAAAGTCCGTTGACCACTTCGTAGGATGTGCCGTCGCCACCGACGGAGATAAATTTTCGCCAGCCTTCGCGATAAGCCTCGCGCGCAATCCGCGTAGCATCTCCGGCAGCATGAGTCTCGCGGCTCTCCCAATCGACGCCCTTCGCCATCAATTCGGCGAGCGTCTGCGCCGCGAGCTTGCCGGAGCGCCCGCCGCCCGCGGCCGGATTCACGATAGCGAGAAAGCGTTCGTTCATAGCGGCAGCACCGCGCTGCGATCAAGCCCCGCGCGAATCTCATCCGCCAACACGTTCCGCTTAATTTTCATAGATGCAGTTCGCGGAAAATCCCGCGTCCACGGCACGATTCCGCTGATGCGTTTGTAATTCAAAAGCCTCCGATTGCGCGATGCGATCTCCGCGCGCAACTGCTCATCAATCGCCCGCCCTTCCTCCGGGTGCGCCACAATCAAAAGCTGCTCACCCACCATAGTCCGTTGCGGCCAAAGATAATTTGCCGCAAACACGCTGAATTCCTTCACTGGCAGTCCCTCAAAAACATTCTCGATATCTTCCGGATAAATGTTTTTGCCCTCTTCGGTGACAATCATGTTTTTCTTGCGCCCAAAAAGTTGCAGGTGCCCCGATGCATCCAGGCGGCCCAGATCCCCGGTCAGCAGCCAGCCGTCCACCAGGACTTCCGCTGTCATTTCCGGATCATCAAGATAGTGCGACATCACATTCTTCCCGCGCACGGCCACTTCGCCAATCCCGTCAGCATCGGGCTTCAAGATTTTCACTTCCACGCCGGGCAATGCCTTACCTACAGTGTCCCCGCGAAATGGCTTGAAATCGTTCAATGTATTGACAGTGCAAGCTTCCGTGCAGCCATAACCATTCCCGACCAGAATTCCCAGGTCGTAAAAAAATTGCAACGTGGCAGGCTCTGTAAAGGCGCCGCCGACGAACAGCGCCCGCAACTCGCCCCCGAATGCTTTGTGAACGTCGCCCAAAAGCGCGCGGCTCAAGCGCGTATCCGGCCGGCGCCGAGTGAATGCTCGATTCACCCCGATCAAAAAGTTCAGAACCCGCCGCTTCGCCCCCGGCAGCGCCGCGAATCGCTCGCGCAACCCGCGCTCCAGATTTTTCAGCACCATAGGAACGAGCGTCATGTAAGTGATCTGATAGCGCGTGAAGGCTGCGCGAATGTATTCCGGTCGAAGTGTCCGCAAATGCACCACTGCGGCGCCGCAAGTGAATGGCCCGATAAATCCCACCATAAAATCAATCGCATGGTTTGTCGGCAAAATGCTGAGGTAGCGCACGCCCGGCCAAAACGAGTAGAGCGCCGTAAGCGACCTGCACTGCTCGAGATAATTCTCGTGCGTCAGAACGCAGCCCTTGGGCCGCCCGCCCGTTCCGGACGAATAAACGATGCAGGCCGCGTCGCCGCGCTTGCGAATCTCGAAGCGCGGCTCGCTCGCAGCCCTCGCCTCCTCCCAGCGCCGGGCGCTAAAGAGATCGGCGCCCGCCGGCGCCTCAGTCACGAGAATCGTCTTGGCGTGCAATTTCGAAAAATCTGCTGCTTGCGCGATGGCCCGCCACAAATGATATTCAACGATCAGCACTTCCGCTCGCGAATGAGCCAGCAACTGCAGCTGCTCGACGGGCGTGAGCTTGTAATCCAGCGGCACCAACACGCCGCCGCAATAAAAAATCGCGTAGGCGGAAATCAGCCATTTCGACTGATTGGTCATGATGATCGCGGCGCGTCCGCCGGGCGCGAAGCCAAATTCTTGAAGCCAGGCCGCCAAAGGCAGTGCCGCCTCTTTGAACTGCCAGTAGGTGAGGCGGCAGTTCTCCCGCTCGCGATCCGCTTCAATCAGACAGATTTCGTCGGGCCAGCGTTCGAGCGCATCGCGAAGTGCTTCCCCAAGGCAGGAATAACGGCTGAGGTCCAGCATCAAGTGAGGTCCAACATCACAGGCGCGCTTGAATTCGCTCGGCCAAAGTGCGGAAGTCGGTGACGCCCTGCAATTCGTAATCCGGCAATTCGATGTGAAAATGATTTTCCACGCGCGTCAAAAGATCCAGTGCCTGCAGGCTATTAATCCCCAGCGTCTTGAAAAAATCGTCGTCAGCAGAAAGCTGCGCCCGCGGGACAGAGAAGTGCTGTGCCGCTAAAACTAAAATCGCCTCAGTAGTTTCGTGTAAATTCGCCATTGAATTCGTAGCGGCGCCCTGTAGGGCGGCATCTCCTAAGGTAAATAGGGGAGCGGATCCTCGGACTCCACAAACTTTCGCAGCCCCGCCTCCACCGCCGGATGCATAAAAAGGTCGCAAAAAATCTCAATCTCCTGCCGCAATTCCTCTTCCGGAATCGGCTTGATAAATCGTTTCGCAGCGATAGCCGTAGCGCGGTCAAATTTAGCGAGCTGCGCAGCAGTCGCTCGCGCCGAACGCAAAGCTTCACCCTCAGCAACGACCTGGCTAACAATCCCTACGCCATGCGCCCGCGTGGCGTTAAAGCTGCGGCCCGTTAAAAGCAGGTCGCGCACCACGGCATTGCCCACATCGCGCTTCAGTCGCGGAATCCCGCCGAAGCCGGGAATCAGCCCCAGCCGCAATTCCGGAAAACAAAAGCGCGCCATCTTGTCCGCAATAATGAGATCGCATGCCAATGCCAGCTCAAATCCCCCGCCAAACGCGACACCATGCACCGCAGCAATCGTAGTCAGAGGCGCGGCATCAATCCGATTGAACACCCGATGTATTCGCTGCAAAAATTCCCGCAGCTCCGTCAGTCGCGCATCGGGCGCCACTTCCTGCGAGCGCCGGAACAATTCCCGCAAATCCGCGCCGGCGCAAAATCCCGGCCCTAACTCGCTATGAATGATCAGCGCATGCGCCGAGCCAAAAACCGTTTCGAGTTCGGCGATAAATCGCTCAAATTCCACGAGCGATTCGGAGCCGATTTCATTGTAAGGCGGCCGGTGCAGCGCCAATTCGACGCAGCCGTTGCGCAATCCCCAAGACATCGTCGTGGCGCGAAAATCTCTCATCCCGTTTTCTTCCGGAAAAGCTCCTCGATCGGTTCGCGCAGACGCGCGGCGATCGCGTCACGCTTCAGTTTACCATTGGCGGTAAGCAATCCATTCTCGATCGAAAATGGTTCTGCCGAAATACAAAACGCGCGAATCTGCCGGTAATGCGGCAACGATTGATTCACGCGGTCGATCGCGCCTTGTGCCTCTGCGGAATGTAATCCATTCGCAGATCCCGCGCCCGAAGCAAAAATCGCCGCGAGGTAACTGCGATTATTGCCGACCAGCACCACGTGCTCGGCGGCCGGCACCAGTTTTTTCAATTCTTCCTCTATCGGCTCGGGCGCGATGTTGTGACCGGAATTCAAAATGATTAAATTCTTCACGCGCCCGATAATCCGCCAATTTCCCTCAGCGTTTACTTCTCCCTGATCGCCGGTGTGAAACCATCCGCCGTCCAGCACTTTCGCCGTCGCCTCGGGCCGCTGCCAATATCCGGGAAAAACATTCGGACCGCGCACTAGAATTTCGCTATTCTCGCCAACTTTCATCTCAATGCCTGGAATCGCCGGCCCCACAAATCCCGGAGCGTAATTCTGCGGATCATCCAGCGTGCAAATCCCGGTCGTTTCCGTAAGCCCATACGCCTGCAATACCGGAATGCCCAGCATCATAAAAAATCGCTGCGTCTCAATCGCCAGAGGGGCCGACCCGCAAATCAGCGCTTTCAGATTTGGCCCAATCGCGCTGCGAATCTTGCGAAACAAAATCGCGTTGGCCAGACCGAGCCACAGCGCGTCGGTAGCTTTTGCCGCGCAGCTCTGCTTCCGCGAGGATGCCGTTTTGGCGCGATTGAACAGTCCCGCGATCACGCCGCCGCGCTCTACCATCTGCGCTTCGATTCGCCCGCGAATTCGCTCCAGGAGCGTCGGCACATTCAGGAAATAATCCGGCTGCGCAATTGTGATTTCATCTGCGAGCCGGTTCAAATCCATCGAGAGCGAAAAAATGGAGTTCCGTGAAAGCACGCTGAGCAAGGTAAGCCACGAAGCTGCGAAGCTCAGGGGCAAATAATGAAAGATTTGTTCGCGACGATCTAGTTTCGGAGACATTTCCATCAAGCGGTCAAGCCGCGCTGTTGTGCAACTCATCATGTGGTCGAGATTGCTGCCATTGAGCAGTACGCCCTTTGGCTCGCCCGACGTTCCGGAGGTGTAAATAATCGTGATTGGGTCAACTTGGTTGACCGCTTGATAGCCGAGTCGTTTCGCTGATACATCGCAGCTGGAGACGGCGTTCGCATTCGCATTGCCCGCGAATATTTCATCGAAGAGTGCAGCTGGCGGACCGGAGGTCCACGCTGCGGCAATTGCGTCGCGCAACTCCGGCGTCGCGCAAAATAATCGGGCCGGCGAACAATCCTTCATCATGGTCACAAGTTCGGACGGGGCTTGGCGAGAATAGAGCGGCACTACAGAGATACCTTCAGCCATTAGTGCAAGATCGACAGCGACCCAGCGAATGCTGTTCGGTCCAAGGAGCGCGCAGCGGTCGCCACTTTTCAATTTTGCGCCAGAAATGAATGCGCGCGCCAGCGCCACGCGCGCTAGAAGTTCGTTTCCCGAAACGCTATCGACGCGTGACGGATGAATTTCCTGAAGCACGGTTGCATCGCCGGCCGCCTGCAATCGCTCGAAAATATTTTCGAGGAAGTTCATTTAGCAGCGAGCTTCCGCCAGTTGCTCCAGCGCCGGACTGAGCGGTGGCAAATATTCTTCCCAACTGCGCCGCCCGCCGCGAATCGGGAATTCCGGGTATTGCCGCGCGAGATGCGCCTCGAGATAAGTTCCCATTCGCGCCATTAATTGCAGATTTTTGATCACCGTGCGCCCGATGGCATCGCGGATCAAATCCTCGTCGCGGTCCAGCGCGTGCATCGCGACGACCAGTTTCTCCTCGAGTTCCGGATCGTCCACACGCAGCAAGAGATGATCATGCCCGCGCTCGTGCATCAAATTGCGGATGCGCTCATCCATCGTTACGCCGACAGAAACGATTCCCGCCGGCATCGAAGTAACTATCGCGTGATACCGCGATGAAACAAGGCGATCGCAGCAACGCAAGACGCTCACCAGCTCGTACATATCCAGCCTGTCAGAAGAAAAAATCGGCGCGCCGCCGATTTTCGGCGCCAGACGCTCGCAAGCGCGCCGATCGAGCTGCTCCATCGCCACCAAAATCGTAAACATCGGCCGGTCTCGCCGATAACGCTCGACGGCCCGTCCCATCGCGGACAGGTATTTCTCAAACGCCGCATCCACGTCTGCGCCGGAACGATGAAAGTAAATCGTCCGGTAGTAGCTCTCCTTATAAGCGCCCGCGGTGAGATGCGCGACGCGCTTGGCAATCGAAGCTTTCACCGGCCACCAAAAAGGATGAATGGGACAGACAGCGAGAATCGGCGAGCGGCCATCCCAGCCAGCATCGCGCAGCATTTTGCGTCCATATTCAGGCGGATGCGGCTCGAAGGTCCAAGCGGTGTCGGTTCCCAACTCGGTGGAGATGCCGAGTTTTCCAAGCACCTCTTGCGACTCAGGATTTCGCGTGATGATAAAAGAATCGCGGCAGTATCGCCGGCACATTTGCTGGACGAACGGATCCATCTCGCCGGCTTCAGCGCCATAGCCAACGCTAAGCTTATTCTCCGCTGCAGCAATTCCCAGCGCTCCAATAATCATGATGGTGAGCGCATTCGCGAATTTGCTTTTGAACATCGAGCCTTCGCAGGCAATTACGCCATCATGCCGCGGCACCTCGCGCGCCAAAAACGGCGGATAAACATCAGGCAGATGCACCTGCCGCGCGTCACCGAAATAGCCGCGCGTGAGATCGAAGTTCTGAGTCATCACGGAAAGGGAAAGGTTGGCAGGATCAAAAATGCGCCGCACTTGCCGCAGAATTTCTTCAACGCGCACATCCGATCCGGTATTTCGCGTCCCGTTGTACCCCGCAAAAATCAACTTGAGCTTTTCGCCAGGGCGCCAGGCCTCGCCCGAGCCAAGCATCCAGGCAAACTTCTTCGTATCGATGATCGCGCTAACCCAGGCAGCTAGGGCCACGTCGCTCATTCGCGCGAATTCCTCGTCGAGCCCGCCGCCGAAGGCGCCACGGCCGCCGAAGAAGCCGCCGCCCGGGCCAATCCTGATAGCGATACTGGAAATTATTCTCGCGGCTGAATCGCAGCAAGCCGAAGCAATATTTCGAAAACGGCTCGGGCTTGCGGCCCAACTCCGCTACGATTCGCGAATTATCAAAGACCGTATTCCAAACCAGGTAGGGCAGAAAAACTTTGAGCAGCGTGGCGATGCCACCGACTTTTCCGGTGCGGCGCGCCAGAGAATTCACCATGCGCGTCGAAGGACCTTCGAGACCTGGCATGAAAATCGGCCCGCGCTTTCCCTGCGCCTCTGAGAGCGCTTCGGTGAGTTGCTGAAATGTTTCGGAGCCCGTGCCGGAAGCCAGATGATAAATTTCGTGCGCGGGCTTTTCTTTCATGTGCAGCGTAGAAATTCCATCGGCTACGTAATCAACCGGCACGATATCTAGCTGATCGTTCGGGCGGAAGGGAAGCATCGGCAATCCCGCCAGGAAAACAAACGCGCGGACCATATCGAACTGGGTGGTTTCGGGCCGGCGGCTATCGCCGAGCACAATACTCGGCCGCAAGAATAATTTGGAAACATTCGGAAGCAGCTCGCGTCCCATGTGCTCGCAAAATTTCTTGGTGCGGGCGTAAGGATCGTAGTCCGAGCGGTCCCAGTCAATCGCCGTATCTTCCTGAACCACTTCATTGCTGCGTATTCCGGCTACCGCAACCGTGCTTACATGGCTAAATCTTCGCAGGCCATGGTCGGCGTCGGCGCGCGAGGCCACCTGAATCACTTGCAGCGTCCCGCGCAGATTTACATTGAGGCAGGCTTTCTCGGATTTGCGATTGAGCGACGCGGCGCAATGAATTACGGAATCGGTGGTGCGGATCAACTCTCGATACTGAACGTCGTCCAGCCCAAATCGCGAACCGGTCAAATCGCCGCGAAAAAACGTGACGCGCGAATCTAGCAGCTCGCGAAACCGCGGAAAATCGACATGAATCTGTACTGCGCGCCACAGTCGCTGCCGCGCTTCGTCATCGTCACGGGCGCGCACCAGCAGATTGAATTTCTCGCCGGAACGCTCCAGCAAATTCGCCAGAACGTGCGCGCCGATATAGTCCCGTCGAGCCAGTCAGGAAGATAGCCACAGTGGTTGGGTGTTCAAGACGCGGCCGGTGCCGCCCTTCGCGCCGTATCGCCATCCGAATCCGCCGGCGAATTCGAGCTGCCGCCATTGGGCGCCAGAGGCACAGAACGCCGCGGCGGCGCCTCCGGAGCGCGTCCTTCGATGAGAGGATAGCACCACTTGCGCAGCGCCGGAATGTGCACGTTGATCCAATAATTCCACCAGTCGAGTTCTCGCACATCGTAACTGAACTCGGCTCGTTCGTCGGCCGGGAGCGACGCCGATAGCCGCTCGATATTCGCAGCTTCAAAAATATGATCGTTATGCAGGATGAAAGGCTCGAACAGCGCAATGAGCTTTACCACTTTATCGAGCTCGCGCTCCCGACGAGCCAGCGTGGGCATCTGGAACCCAAATGGCTCGACGCCGCGCTGAATCGCCTGCACGATCGCCTTTTGCGCCGGCGCTGAAAGCGTGTCGTAGCGCGCTTTCGAAACCGGAATCGCATCGAATTTCAGCTTGATGCGATGCTTCAATCCATTCTGGGCCCGGTAATGGCGGCGATGGCCGAGGCCCGTCAGCTCGATCGAGCGGCCCATATCGCAAGGATTTGTCACCGAGGACGCAATTTGATAAACCGCCTCATGGCAACCCGCCATCAACGCCGCAGAAACTAAAGTCATGCCGCGGCAGACCAGATCCACGGGCACGATATCGAGGCACTTGCGCTCGTTCGTGGGCAACTGCCGGAAATAGGTGCCGAGCAAATAAGAAAGCGAAGCCGAGGTGTTGATGCCCTCGTTCCAGCCGAGAAATGGCTGACGGATCGACGACTCTACAATCGCTGGCCGCACGATCGCCACCGGAGTCTGCGGCGATCGCCGCATGAAATTCACGATTAGTGATTCAGCCAGACTTTTCGTGAGCGTATAAGTGTTCGGCCAACCAAGCTCGTTCGCTCGCCGCGTCCCGGCCTCAGTCAGCGTTTGGCGAATCCAGCGCAGGCGGTTCTTGCGCACCTGATTCTCGAGCGCCACGCCATGCAAATCCTTCGCGGCATGTTCCTTGCCCAGCGCCTGCTTGCGCAACTCATCGACTACGCCGGCGCTTTCCGAGCGCGCCTCCGTCTCGCGAATAAAATTCTCGAGCGAATGCCATTCCTTCTCGGCGTCAAATCCGGCGATGCCCGCCGGATTGTAATTCGCCGCCGCGATTTCATGGATCCGCCCATCGCGCTGGCCCGCCACGTAACAGGTAGAAAGATGCAGCAGCGCCCCATGGCGGCACTCGCGCAGAAAATCGAGCAAGTGCGCCACCGCGTTCACATTCGAGGAAAGCGCGTCGCGCAAATCCGGATTGAAATCGGTGAGTCCGGAACTATTGACGATCAGATCGAGCGACCCAGCAAGTTCCGCCCGCGTCTCAGGCGCCATTCCGAGCCCAGGCTTGGTGACATCGCCTTCCACAATCTCTACGCGCTCGCGAAGAAAATCGGCAAAACCCATCCCGTGCCGTTTCGCCAGCGGCCCGTAAACCGGCGAAGTCTCCACCATCTTCTGAAATCGCTCGAAGCGAGGTGGTCGAGCGATTCCGTCGCACCAGCACAAATACCTTGCCAATTTCCGGCAAATCCGTAAGCAAATTCGCCAGCCAAACTTTGCCGATAAATCCCGTCCCGCCGATCAGCAAAATTTTCTTTCCCGCCAGTGAAGCCTGCACCGAAAGCTGCTTAGCAGCGCGCCCCTGCGGGTAATCAACCACCGAAATGGTCATGCGCGGCGTCGTTCGCGTTGCCGGCCGGATGGCCTCATCCAGAATCGCCGGATTTTTGGCGAATCCCAAATCCCGTGCCAAGGCCTCGCGGGAAATTCGCCCATCTGGCCGATGCCCGGATAATTTGGCGAGCGCCCCGCGCGGGCGAATGATCGGCTCGAGCAAGCGCCCGGTAGCCATGCCATCGCGAAACTCCAGGCGATTGGCGATCAAGCTCTCGATCTCCAAATGCCGGGCCAACGCGCCCATGATGTGGTCCAACCCCTGGCTCACCAGCACGATCCGCTCGCCGCCAGCAATAGCCTCGCGCAGCTTCGCGACGCCGGCCGGCTTCAGCCGCGGCTTAAAGAAGTATTCGAAGTACTCCTCGCCAAGCAAGTCCAGCCGGTCCTTGCTAACGCCGCGCAGCACGGTATGCAGCAGCCGCGTAGCGACCACCCGGTTGGTGAGGTAGAGGAAGGGCCTGCGCCACGGCCAGCAAGCCCATACTGCCGCGTCGGCCCCAGCGCTCAAGAAAGCTCTGCGCGTTCCAGGCAAAAAAGCCCACCGGGCGCACTGCCGTTAGGTTCAGCAGGCTCCCCTCGACACGCCAAAACGTTACATCCCGCCCGGACACACCCCTAGCCCCGGCGCCATTCGCGCGATTCTCAGTAGGGGTCAAAGCCTCTCGTGGTTCCATGTATGAACGGGACGCACCGCTACAGTCCCGTATGCCAATGGATTCGTTGAAATTACCATTGTAGCAGGAGCGAAGCAATCACGGCTAATGCGCGGAGGCTAGTGGAAGTGCCCTGGTTTCTGGATGGGATTCCAGAGCACCTTCGGAAGCCACGCGACGGGCTGGCTGAGCAGTGCCCAGCGCTAAAGCGCATCGTATATTGGCGCGTTATTTCCGGAGCGCTGAAGCGCTCCTCCCCCGAATAAATTCGGGGGCTGCCACCGTGATGGCGCGGCTCCACCGCAGCGAGTGCGAAGTTCCCGCTAGGAAGCTCGAGGCGAGATAAAACTAGGGCAATACCGGGCTAGCTCCCGGCGGGCTCTGGTTCTGCTGTCAACAGATAAGATGGGTGCATCAAGCCCGTCGGCGGATACAGCTCTTCGTGGGTAAAGCGAAACCCGAGCTTCTCGAGCACCCGGCGCGACGCTGCGTTCGATGGATGATGCCCGGCGAAGAGCGCGGTCGCATTGCGTTCCGTAAACGCGAATTGGATGACGGCGCGTCCGGCTTCCACCGCCAGGCCCTTTCCCCAGTAAGCCGGCCGAAGGTGGAATCCCAGTTCTAAGATGCGAGCCTCCAGCTTATAAGGACGCAAGCCGCCGCAGCCAACGAACTCACCGTTCTCACGCCAGAACATCGGCCAGTATTGGATGCGTGCGCGCTCCATCGTCTCAATTTCGCGCGCGAGTCGATCCTTCACTTGTTGCTGCGAGAAGGGCCCGCCGATTAGCCGAGACACTTCCGGATCGCCCCACAGCGCGCTCGCTGAGGGAAGATCGTCGAGCGTCCATCGTCCGAAGCCCAAGCGTTCGGTCTTCAGGAAGTAGTGGCGCTTGTGATTCATCTCAATCCAAGCTCGGCGATCAGACTTTAATGCGGATATTGGAATTGATAGAGCGGGCCGGCTGGGCCGCTTACCGGGCGCGTATTGTATTCGAGCCAATATCGCAGGTGCTCGGCGTCCATCGGATAGCCGATTCCGGCGGGATAGGGATAGGGCACGAGGGTGTGGAAGGGCAGCGGTGCTACCGTGTCGCCGTGGGCTGCGCAAAAATCCATATCCTTGGCGAAGCCGTCGGCGTAGAAGAAATAATCGCGCGTCCAGCCCGCTTGCGGAGGCGCCACGCGTGAAGCGTCGAATTCCACGGACACTTCGTCGCCCGAGCCGTACACTACATACTCCTCGTCGGTCTTCTGCAAGAGCAGCGTGACGTCGCCGTAGCGCGTGTAATTTCCGATTTGGCGCGCGTAGGGGCCCGTGCGGCTTACATTTTCGTAAACGTAGCGGATGTCGTTTTTCGGCGTGCCTTCGATCACTTCCGGATAGCCGCGGAAATCGAGCCGAGCGCCTGCCAAGGGAACTTCGCTGAGCTTGTAAGCGATATCCGCCGGCGAATTATCCACGCGGATGCGATCCCAATAAATTTTGAGATTGGTACGTGATGCGAATGCGGCGCGTGCCCTGCGGCAGCTTCCCGGTGAGATCGGCGATCATCGTGCGCGCCAGGCCGGCAGGGAAGCCCATATCATCCATCACGCGCGTCCATTTGCCGGAGGCATCTTGCGCCTCGACATAGGGTGCGATGGGCTGCATGCCGGATTGCCACGCCGCGTACATCGAGTTCGCCGTGAAGTAATCGGTGAAGCCGTCCATCAACAGACGCAGCGGCCTCGAGGCATCCCATTCGCCGAGGTCGAGCGTGAGCTTGTGCATCTGCGCAAATCCTTGATAGGGCGCTTCTGAGAAATCCATCACGTATTTGCGATCGCGCTCCAGGAGTTGCGGCAGCACATCTTCGCCGCGATCGCCCCAAGCCCCGGCCGGAGGATGCGCCGCGCGACTGGCGATCACTTTGAATTCGGGGAAAGGCGGATTGCTAGCGAAATATTCGTTGGGATAGACCTCGACATCGGCCGGATGATCCACGGCCAGTAGCCGCACGCGATCCAGATAATCGAGCTCTTCCATCGGCTCGAGCATGCGGAAGCTGATGCGTCCATCGCGCACGGCTACTTGCGAGCCACTCACCTTGAGGTATTCATCGGGATCGGGAATATCGCGTTGCCCCGGCGCGATCCAATGCCCGACAATGCCCGGCCCAATCATATCGGCAAGAAATTCATAGCGCGTGCCATTCCAGACGAAAACAATCGGGCACGAACTGCCGCGCCGGTCAATTTCGCTGATTTCTTTGCGCTGGTTGGTGGCCAGTTTCACTTCGTCTTGCAGCACGCCAGTGGGCCAAAGCATGCGCACCACATCGGCTTCGGTCTCCGCGCCAAGCCCGACGTGCAGATCGAGCGGCGCTTGACTGAGGTATCCCGACGCGCCGGTGATTTCGAATTTCTGGCGCATGGCCCCAGCGAATACTTCGACCTTTGTGCCAATCGCGGATTTATTGTCGTTCGCGCCCCTGAGCGTCAGTTCCAGCCAGTTATTCTTATTTCCGCCTACGTTGCGCAACAGAAGGGGCGGCGCGCCAACTTGAGTGATCAGCAGTCCGACGGAGCCATCGCCAGCAAAATCAAAAGGAATCACCGCCCGCGGATTTTTCAAGGCGAATCTTGTCGAGCCCGACGTCCTTGGTGACATCGCGAAATCCCGCCGGACCTTCATTGCGGAGCAGCGCAATGCGCCCGCCTGAGTCATCTTCACCGACAGCGACTAGATCAATCCATCCGTCATTGTCGTAATCAATTGCCGCAACGCCCCAGCCGCGTTTCCAGCCGAGATTCGGCAAATTCACCGGGATGAATTTTTTCCCGCCATCATTCCGCCACAGCGAAATTCCCGGCCCAACGCCATGCGTGAGCGCTACATCCATCCACCCATCCTTATCGAAGTCGAGCGTCGCAATTCCAGCACTCTGCCCCGGCGTTTCGCTCGGCCACATCTCCCGTTTTTCAAATGCCCCTTCCCGCCGATTGAAAAACGCCGCCGGCGGCCCATCCGGCATGCCAGTCACAATGAAATCAATCGCACGATCGTTGTTGATGTCCGAGACTATCGCCCCCAATGCACCAGGCCGCGCCCCGAGCCCACGTTTCTTCCGTGACGTCAGTAAAAGTCCCGTTCCCATTATTCCGCCAAAGCAGAGTTCGAATACTTCGCCAGAATTCCGGAAATCCTGCGCCCACGGCCGTTGCGTCACATAAAGATCGAGATCGCCATCGTGATCGTAATCCACGAAAGTCATCCCCATGGCCATCCCAGGGGCCTTGATTCCGGCAGCCGCCGTCACGTCGCGAAATGTGCCATCGCCCTGATTGCGATAAAGCGCCACGCGTCCGATGAAGCTAACCGCAAGATCGGGCCACCCATCGTTATCGTAATCTCCGACAGCGCACCCGATCCCGGCTTCGTGAATATCAATCCCGGATGCGCGCGTGACATCAACAAACTTGCCGCCACCCGCATTTCGATACAGAGCAGCGTGCCCGTTGCCGATGGCATTGACGAGAAAAATGTCCGGACGCCCATCGCCATTAAAATCGAAAACGCAGGCGGCGCGCTCGTAAGACGTTATGGGAGCGCCCACCGCAATCCCCTTAAGCGCCGCGGCCGTGACGGGCAAACCTGAACTCGCCGTCGCATCTTCAAAGCGCACCGGAATCGCCGGCAGAACCGGCGCCAGCGCTGCCGAAATTTGTTCGGCCAGCGAATATTTCCCTTGCTCGCCATAAACGAGGCTCATCGGCGCGCCCAATTTCAATTCATTCAAATGCTGAAAACGTTCGAGGTGCGCCTTCGCTTGCGTCGCATCGCTGCTGCGTTGATAGGCTTGTGCTAATCCGAATTCCGCTGAAACGTGATAGGGATTGATTTTCAGCGCCGCCTGAAAATCTTTGATGGCTTCCGGGTAATGATGCAGCTGCGAATTCAGCGTGCCTAGAAAATAGTAAGTGTCCGCATCGTCCGGATCGGCTATTAGCGCGCGCGAAAATGCAGCTATACCCGCTTCAGAATTACCCGCGGATTTTTCGAGCAGGCCCAGGTTGTACCATCCGCGCGGATCGGCGGGCTGCGATTTCGTGATTTCCTCCAATATTTCACGCGCCTCATCGGCGCGTTGCATATTCAGCAGCGCAATCGCTTCATTTAGTTGAGGGATGTAATTTTCGGAGTCGGCGGCGATGGCGCGTTTAAACTCTTTCAGCGCGTCCTCGGGGCGCTGCTGATCCATATACGCCACGCCAAGATTGTTGGCCCGCAGCACTTCTGCCGCTTTAGCCGCGGCCTTCGATTGCGCCTGGTTGCCGGTTCGTCCACCAATGAGTACTGGCGCGACACACAAGCCGAGCAGGCCAGCCGCAATCGCCAGCGAAGTGACACGCGATCGTCTTAGTGCTTTCAGAATTTCCGCCGTCTGGAGATTTGTCAGGGCGCGACTTTAGTCGTGCCGAAGGCAGCGCTGAACGAATTCGGTTTCAGCCGCCGAGGTTTGCCTATTTTTTCTTCAATGGCTGTGCGCCGGCCAATCCCGCGCCTTCCTTGAGCGTAATGATTTGATCGGCACGCACATTTTTCAAGGTATCCGTCTGCCCGCTTGGCCAACGCACCTCGATCGCATCTGCCTGCGCGGTCGCGCCGAGCCCAAAGGTTAGCACAAGCTCACTCGAAGACTCATAACTGCCGCCGCTGCGCAACGTCTGATCCTGCGTTCCGCCGCCAGCCGTCACTCGCACCACCGCGCCAATCCCGTCGCGGTTCGATTTCGTGCCCACGAGCTTCACGCGCAACCGGTGATTCGAATTGCCGCTATTACGGAAAAGCACCGCCGGCCCGCCGTTCGCCGTCACTGCAATATCCAACGCTCCATCATTATCAATGTCGCCGTAGGCCGCGCCACGCGCCACGCGGCGCGCTGCAAATGCCGCGCCCGCTGATGCAGTGGTCTCCTCGAATTTCCCATCGCCCAGATTCCGGAACAAATGTGGCGGCTCGGCATAACGCACGCGATTCTGAATCTTCTCGATGCCTGTCTCAATGTGGCCGTTGGCGATAAAAATATCCGGCCAGCCATCCAGATCGTAATCGAAAAAAAAGCAGCCGAAGCCGAGAGTGAGCAGGCTCGCCCGGCCAATGCCGGTCGGCGCGGCTTCGTCCACGAAGAGTCCATTTTTCTCGTTGTGATAAAGCGCAGCCATCTGATTCGAAAAATTGGTGATCAACAAGCTCGGAAATCCGCTGCGATCGTAATCCGCCGCGTCCACGCCCATGCCCGCACGCGCAATTCCGTCCTCGCTGAACGCCACGCCCGAAGCTACACCCTTCTCGGTAAAAGTCCCGTTCCCATTATTGATGTACAGTTTGTTGGGCTGTGTGTCGTTGCTGAAAAAAATGTCAGGCCAACCATCCTGATTCGCATCCAGAATCGCGACGCCGAGCGCCTTCGAAGTCGTATCGAAAAGCCCGGCCTTTTGGGTCGCATCCTCGAAAGTGCCGTCGCCGCGATTGTGCCAGAGCCGCACCGACGCCCCGCGATAGGATTCCGGCGTGCAATAAGATTTCGTTTTTCCATCCAGCGTGCAGTAAATATCCGTCTGCGGCGACCACTGCACGTAATTGCTCACCACCAGATCAAGACGCCCGTCGCGATCGTAATCCACCCAAGCCGCACTGGTGCTGAATTCATTCGGCCCGGAAAGCCCGGCCTGTTTGGTCACATCGGTGAAAGTGCCGTTGCCGTTGTTGCGAAAGAGATGATTCTGCCCCAGCGCGGTGATGAAAATGTCGTCGTAGCCGTCGTTGTTGTAATCGCCGATAGCCACGCCCATGCCATAAAGCTCGATCGCCAGTCCCGCTTTCGCGGTCACGTCAGTGAAGGTTCCGTCGTGATTATTGTGATAAAGTGCCGGATGCGAAACGGTCCGATGGTGATCAGGCCAGTCCGCTCCGTTTACAAAAAAAAGATCTTGCCAGCCATCGTTGTCGTAATCGATGAAAGCCACGCCCGATCCCATCGCCTCGGGCAAATATTCTTTTCCGAACGCCCCATTATTGTGCGTGAAATGAATTCCTGCCGTCCGAGTGACGTCTTCAAATTGAATCGCGGTCGCCGGCGCGGCAGAAAAACCCGGCGTTGAGGGAAGACATAGCGCGGCGAGGATGATTGCGAGCGCGACGAAAAAGGGAACTGCGAACTGGGTCCTCGCGGAGCCTACAGATTTCTCGAAGCTCAATCCGATCCTCCGTGCGAAGCAGCGCCAGATGGCAGCACCGCGCCACGTAGTTTCTCCGCCGGCACAGAATCGTGCTCGTGAATCGGCTGCCGCTCCACATTATCTTCCGGATGCGCGCGAAGATAGGGGCCTGTCAAAGTCTGCGCCGACTCGTCCGCCTTGAATCGCAGATAGCGTTTCTGAAATTCCGCCGCGCGATCATTTTGCCCCAGCCCGGTATAGCAAAGCATTAGATTGTAATTCGCCTCGAGATCTTCAGGGTCGATTCCGAGCGTCGCATTAAATTCCTGGATCGCGTCGCCATATCGCCGCTGCAAGAATAAGATGCGCCCGAGTTCATCGTGAACCACGCGGTCGCGCGGATATTGCTCGAGTACTTTTCGCAGGTGCGCCGCGGCATCGTCATAATGTCCCTGATTCCGCAACACCCTCGCATAAAAGAAATTCGCTCGCGCCAGCGAAGGCGAAAGTTCCAGCGCTTTCTCCAGCACCGTTTTCGCGGCGGCAAGATTTCCTTCCTGAAAGCGCGCCCGCCCGATATTCACCCAGCCATCCGGATTTTGCGGCGCGATTTGCGTGATCTTCTCAAACGCCGCCGCCGCTTCCTTCAAATCGCCCTGCAGCAGCAATCCGATGCCGTAGTCGTTCCAGCGCGTCCAGTCCGCCGGATCGAGCTTTAATTCCGCCGCGGGCGCGGCCGCATTCGCGGGTAAGGTTTTCAGCTCAACTCGATCTTCCGCCAGCACCACTGTCGGAAGCGTCGGTATCGATTTAATCTGGCCAGAAACGCCCGAAGTGTCGCCGGTGAAGATCCAAGGGCCATCATCGAAATCCGACGTCACTTGCGGATGCGCATCATTCGGATCGCGCACGCCGCCGTACGCAAACTGCGTATTCCACCACATAAATTTGCGGTAGTTCAGTTTCGCGTGCAGCGAAATTCGCGAACCTGCGTCCGCGGGAATTTTCATCCGGAAATGCACCGTATCCGCCGCGCCCGGGGGAATCAAATGCACATAAACCGTCGCGCGCGCGGCCCAGGCATTGCGCTTATTGATGTGATTCCCGTGTTCGTCGATCAAAACCGAGTGATAGAAATGCGCGCCGCGCTCAACGGGGCCGCGCCCGCCATTTTCCGCCATGCCGCTCCAGAAAATCACGCGGCCATTCTCATCCGTCGCCGTAAGCTCCAGCCAACAATCGAACGCATCCACCGTTCCGCCGGGAAAGAAATGGCCAACTTTGCGCGTGCGCACCACCACGTCCACGCGCGCCGTATCGCCCCGCCGCACCGCCGCCGCAACGCGATTGAGCGGCCCGGTAACTGGCGGAGCGGGCCCCGATGATTCTTCGGAAGCCGCTCCCGCTTCCGAAGGCCCCGGCGCTTCGGCCTCTTCTCCAACCGCAAATGTCGTTGCAAGTCCCGGCACCGACGGTGCTCGCACCGCCTTGTTGGCGCCCGTTGGGCCGCTATCAGGCGTGATTGCGAAAATGTCCACACTCACTTGCTTGTCTTTCAGGAATTTCTCCGTGGCGTCGAGCTGCGCTTGATCCTGATTTGCGAACGGCACGGCCGTATTCGCGGCAAGAAATCGGTGCGAGTGCAGCATTTTCGGCGCAGCAGCGGTGTCTTGCAACGGCGCGAGCGGCATGTGGCAATCTGCGCAAGTCTGCGGCTTCGGTGGATAATAAAATGACCGCGCACCAAGTCCAGACACGCCGCTAGCCTGCCAATTATCGTAATCATCGAATCCGCGAATCCAGCGATAGTGATTCACGGGAATATCGAGATGCACTTTGTGGCACGTAGAACAAAATTCCGCCGTCTGCGTGCGCATGAACGGTTTCAAAAAAATCCGCCGGTGCGGCTCCGGATTCAATTCCACAAGAAAATCGTGGAAGCGCCGCACCAAAGGGTTCTTGCTCATGGCCAGCTCATGCAACTCCGGCATTTCCAGCCGGTAATCCCCCTGGCCCATGGTGCTTTTCACGCCGGTGATCGAATGGCACATCATGCAGCCGAGTCCGGCCTGCCCAGCTGGCGTATTCTCGATTTCACGAATCGGCTTGTCGAATTCTCCGCTAAACAGCAGCGACGGATCATGGCAACCCGCGCACCACCTCGACGACTTGATACCGATCGTATCCTGCATGTACTCGATGCTTTTGCGGTACCACTGATTATTGAAGGAAGAAAAATGATGCATCGAACTCTGCCACTGCTTGTAAATGTCCGAGTGGCAGCGCTCGCACGATTGCGATTCCATGAAATATTCTTTGGCGATACGCGTTTGCCCCGGAGTCTGCGCCGAACTCGGAAAAAATGGCCCCGACGGTCCATCGCCCTCTGAATCCATGCTCGCCGGCGCAATGCGCGGATTCTCGACGCGGTAAGCGCGTTCGAAGGGCACGGTACGAAGCCACCACGCGCCCGCCGCCAATCCCGCCGCGATGACAAATCCAAGCGCATAGCGCAACGCCACCCGCATCGCCGATCCAG
The DNA here is from genome assembly GCA_963831955.1 of uncultured Acidobacteriota bacterium. Lineage (GTDB taxonomy): Bacteria > Acidobacteriota > Terriglobia > Acidiferrales > UBA7541 > Palsa-147. The sequence continues at coordinate 2,336,165 of CAWHSG010000001.1, forward strand.
CAAGCCATCCGCGCCGCCCACCCCAAGCCGCCACCAGAATCACGCCGCCGGCTACACACGCGCCAATGTGCGCATACAGCAGCGGGAACCTGCTCCGCGGAGCACCCGTAATCGCGAGCACCACGCCAAGCACCCCGCCCGCTGCGATCAACAACCAACCCGCCCGTTCGGAGAATTCTCCCGCAGCAATTCTGCGCCACAAGAAGGGAATTCCGAGCAGCAAGAACAGCGCGCCCGCAATCAAATGCAGCAACACAGTGCCTTCGTAAACAATCGTCGCGTAAGGCCAGACGAAAAGGTAAGCCGCGCTGAGGAATAGAAAATAGAGAAGAAATGATCGGAAGCGATTCATCTCAAAATCGCAACAGTCTGAAGCACGAAATCACAGCGGTCAATAATATGAAAGCATTACCCCGCGTTATGCGCCCGCGCGACCAACAAAATCGCCAAAAAATAAAACAAAAACATCAACCCCAAATAAGCCCGCGCCGATTTATTGGCCCCGTCAAATTCCTTCCAAACCAAAATCCCCCAAAGCGCTGCTACCATCGGCGCCGATTGCCCAATCGCATAAGCAATCGCCAACCCAATCGAATTTCCCGCCACCAAATTGAAAACGGTCCCAATCCCCCAAATAAATCCGCCCAGCAATCCGAGTAAATGCCACTTCGCGGGCGCTCGGAAAAATCCGCCAAAAGCCACCGGCTCTCCCACCAACGGCCGCCGCATGAAATAAATATTCCAAACGAAACAGGAAAGCAGCGCGCCAAACGTGAAGAAAACCACTAGCCCGTAAGGCCCCAATCCATTTCCCTCGCGCATCGCATGCGCCGAGAGGGGCGACCACAATCCCATCAACACGCCCGACACGATGCAAGTAATAATGCTCTTCCGCGAAACCGCGCGATTGCCGGTAGGCAACTGCCCGTAAGCTTTTCCATCCAGTACTACCGCAACGATGGCACAAAGCACTCCAGCTCCGAGCATCACCGCATTGCCCTTAGGCTCGCGCAAGTAAGTCAGCACCACGCCCACCACCAGAGCGATCCCAATCGAAACCGGAAACGCAATGGCCAGCCCGGCCATATCAATTCCAGCCACCAGGAGCAAATTCGCAAGATTGAAAATCGCCCCAGCCAGCATCGCAAACCAGAAATTCGAAGTATCCGCCGCATGCACGTTGCTCATAAAGCTGGTAGCGTCGTTCGCGCGACTGCCCATCGTCAGCGCAAGAATCAGGGAGATCAGAAAAATTCCCAGCGCATAATCCCAATAGAAAAGCTCAAACCGGTAATTCTTCACTCCCTTGTAAGTATTCGCCCAAGATCCCCAGCAAATCGCGGATACAATCATCATCACCATGGCGATCGTAAAAGTAGGCGGCGTAAACATCAGTTTGTCCTCTTCCTTGTCTTGCCGTTATCGGGCTCCGGCGGAGATCTAAAATGCAGCCGCGCCCTTCTGCGTTCTGATAAACGCAACGACTTCATCACGCTTGGCCATGGCACGCGCGCCCACCTTCGTGCAACATAGCGCCGCGCAGGCATTGGCAAACATTCCCACCTTTTCGTGATCCCATCCTTGCAGCAATCCGTAAGAAAGTCCGCCCATAAACGCGTCGCCTGCGCCGGTCGTATCCACAACACTCACTTTGAAGGCCGGCACGTGCGCCATCTTCTCCGCGCTGGCAATCAAGCAGCCTTCGGAGCCCATGGTAACCGCCGCCAGCTTCGGCCCAAGCTTCAGCAATTCCCGCGCAATCTCTTCGAAATCCGTCTTGCCCGTAATCTCCCGCGCCGCCGCTTTGCAAGGCTTCAGCACGTCAACCAGCCGCAGCGCCGCGCAAATATCCTGCTCCGACCCAAGATTCGCCTGCGCGAAAAAAGTCGGCGACACATCGAAATCGAAAATCACCCGTACATTCGCCGCCCGCGCGATGGTCATGGCTTCGCGCACCGGCACAAGCGGCAGCTGTGAAGCCTCGGTATGAAAATGCTTCGCCCTCCGAATGTGCGCCGCGAAACGATTGCTCACTTGAAACGCCGAAATTTTCCCAGTCACGTTAGGAAACATATAAATGCAGCGTTCGCCCGCCGCATCCACCGGTATCCAGGTGAGCGAAGACAACTCATGCTTCACAATCTCAATTCCGCTGCAATCCATCCCATCGGCTTCAAACGCCTTTACGATTGTCCGGCCATTTTCGTCATCGCCGATCAACCCTAGCCATCCGGTCGTCGCACCGAGCCGCGCCACTTGCGTAAGATTATTCGCCGTCACTCCGCCGGCGTGAATCTCCAAACGCTCGGCGTTAATTTTTTCCTCGGCTCCAAGCAGCCGCGGCACAATCGCAAAATAATCGACAGTGCAGCTCCCAATTCCGACCACGTCCACAGTTCCAGCCACAACTCCCCCAATCAGAATTTTTTCCGAGGCCTCATAGCGGCGGTCCCGCGTAGCGGGGCCGGCATCGACGCAATATTCTACTCGCCGGCACGCACTGCACGACTTCCCGGCGTCGCCTGCATCATCAATTTCTCAAATAAGCGGTAAAATTTCTCCGCATCCAAATCGAGCAGCATATGCACCGGCTGCTCGCCGAGTCCCGGCTGCGAGCCTGGCACCCAAGTCAGCGTGTTTCCGTAACCGGCTCCATGCGAAATATCGATATCCATGAAAACCGTCTGTTCTTTCGTGATAACGTCCGGCTCCAGCCAGCTGGCTGCCGCCAATTCATCCCACATGTATTCTTCATCGGCATATTTCGCGATGTACTGCGCAGCGGGCGCCTGCGATTTCGAAATTTCCGCAATCGTCGCCTTCGTCAGCCGCGTCTTCACCGAAATATCCACAGTCGTCACCGTAATTTTCTTCCACGGCGCGCGCAACACAACGTGGACCGCCTCCGGATCCCACCAAAAATTAAATTCCCTTCGGTTCGACATCGTCCAATCCGCCGGCACCACCGGCGCCACGCTCCCGCCCATCACCACCAATTCCTGCGCCAGTTCCGCCACCTTCGGATCAATCGCAATCGCCAACGCCACGTCCGTCAAGGGGCCGCCGGCATAAATCGTCACTTCCCCCGGATATTTGTGCACCATGCGAATTATAAAATGCGGCGCGTCTTCGTCCAGCGGCTTCGTAGATGGCATCCCCTCCGGCATCGGCCCAATTTCAAAGGGTCCAAAGTATTTGTCGCGATTCGAATGTCCGCCCGCCGCCGCCCGCTTCTGCCGGTCCCACGCCCCCTGATAATTCACTTTGCCGTAAAGCGTTTCCCAACGGGCAATTTCTTCCTTGCTGTTAATGAGCGGAAAGATCGCTCCAGGCACCACGGGAATATCCGCGCGCCCAATAATTTCGAGGGTCCGCAAGGTATGCAGCACTTCCTCATCGCGCCACTGGTCGCCGCTGACCACGGTAATTCCCAACGGTTCCACTTCGGGCGATTGCACCAGCATCAAGATCGCCTGCTGATCGGTCGTAGCCGGCCCGCGCCCATCCTGATCAATAATTACTTTGCGCCGCCCCTGCGCGCCAAGTCCCGACGCCAGCACTAAAATAAGCGATGCCGCGGCCAGAATTTGAGAAGTCCTCATTCGATTTCCAACTTTCCTCGGTTGAAAAAAGCGTGCGGAGCTTATAGTTCGCGCCGAGAGCCCGCGTCAAGCGAAAAGCCGATCGCGCGGGGCCAGCGGGGCGACACAGGCGGTTCGATTTGCGATGCTATACTTCTGCGCATGCTCTTGGGCCTCGTCCTTGTCCTTCACATAGCCGCATTCCCGCAATCGCCGTCGCGCCCGAAGCCCGTATCTGCCGCCGAACTCGAAAAACTCGCGCAGGAGTCGGTTGCCGAGAAAGATTGGGACACCGCCGCTGACGAGTTCCGCCGCGCCGTCGAACTCGAGCCGCGCAATTCCCGCCTGCGCGTCGAGCTGGCCGAATCGCTGAGCGCCGCGCAGGATTTTCCGGCGGCCATTGCTGCATTCAATGAAGCATTGCAGCTCGATCCGCGAAGCGAAGCCGCAGTGCTGGGGCTCGCCGAAGCCTACCGCCGCGTTTTCAATTACGATGAGACGCGCAAATTTCTCGAGCGCGCAAAACAAGACCATCCGTCAAGTTCCGCTCCGCGAATTGCGCTCGGGCGTCTTGAAATGGAACTGCATCATTACGATCGTGCCATCGAAGAACTCCAAGGCGCAATTAAACTGGCTCCGCGCGACGTCAATGCTCGCAGTGAACTCGCGGCCGCATACCATGCCAAGGGCGATTTGCCGCAAACCCTCGCGCAGCTCGACATCGCACTGCAGCGAGATCCTACCAACGCGGCAGAGTCCATTGAGAAAGCTTTGGCCGCGCGCCCCTATAGTCCCGACTACCTATATGTCTGGGGGAAAATCCTGGAGAAAGAAAAGCGCGCCGAAGAAGCTCTGCTGGCGTTCGAGAAAATCACGCAAGTAAATCCAAAAGAATCGGACGCCTTTTTCGAAATCGGTGCGATCCACCAACAAAAGGGCGATCGCACGCAAGCCCGGCAAGCTTACAAAAAAGCGGTTGAGCTCTCCCCCGACGATCCCGACTATCGCAAGGCCCTGGAATCCGTTAAGTAGCGCCGGCGTCCCTGCCGGCATCTTACGATGTCGATCTCGGTTGGGGTGGTGATCTCGGACGGACTTCCAAACTAGATCAAGCGCTTCTACTAACACCACGATCCGCTTGCGAGCACGACTGCGTCGGACTCCTTCGTTCGTAAGATGCCGGCCCTTCGCACTACTCAGGCTAAACAGGGACGCCGGCACTACTTAATACATAATCGTGCGCGTGAGATGATGCGGCCAGAATGTAGTGTGATAAGGCAGCCAAAGCCGGGCATCAATCTGAGGAATGATCACCTGTTTGTCGGCGGGGCGAATCTTGTTCACCTCTTCGCGTAGCAGCGCGGTGGCGTAAAGCGTATGTGCGCGAATCTCAATCTCCTGCGTGCTGTCCCGCGGAATCAACTCGTACGAATTGATTTTTCGTTCCTGCTCCGGCGAATATTTCAAGATCCCCAAAATCCGCAGCGCTGCCGGCACGATGTAATCCGCAAACGCGGTCATTTTCTCCGTATCATCCAGCTTGAACCATCCGCGGCGGTGCAAATTCGCATACAACATCCAAATTCCGAGCTGCGGCAATTTGTAAAACTTGATCTCTTGCCCGTCGTAAATGCTCACGTCATTAAATCGTGGAAATTCTTTCACCAGCCGGTCCAGCAACCCGTTTCCATTGTCGTAAAGGCGCGGCGAGCAATCGCCGACGAAGTTGTGGAAGTGCCCGTCATACTTTTCCACCAACACGCCGCCCACCTGATGCAAAACCGCCACCTTCTCGTCGAGCATGGGCATTTCAATGTTGCCGGTGAAAATCTCGGCCAACTGTTTGCGCGTAATTTCCGCGAGAAACTTACCCTCGAGCACCGGAACCTTGTCATCCATCGCCCGCTTCAGGCAGGCAAACTCGGCATCCGAGTCCGACCAGTTCTGCCCCGCATACTCCGTCTGGAATTTCACATGCGTCGAAAAATCCGTAAAAGCAGTATCAATCGAGTTCGACACCATGATGAAATCCACAGCCTCGTGCGGATCTCCAGCGCCGATCCCATAAGGCAGCGCATATTCCGGCATCGGCAGCGCTTCGTAAGCCATAAATTGCGCCACTTCGACGATCCGCTCGACATCGGTCGAAACATCCCGCGAATGTTCAATTACCGGATGCAAGCTATCGAGCACCGGACTTCCAATCGGTTTCGGCCACCGCACCGGCTTAGTTTGCGCCACGCCGCGCCCTCCGTAAACAGTAGCAGTCAGAAGCTGACGGCTCCCGACGGCGGTTAATGCCAGCAGACTTACTGCTTCCTGGAGAAACTTCCTACGTCCCATAGGCCTCAAGTATGATGTCTCGGAGAAATGATGAAGATTTCCAGGCGCGCGCTGCTGTTGTCCCTTCCCTTTGGCGCGTGGGCACGGAAGACATTAGCGCAGGGCGTTGCTTCGCGCCACGTGAAGCCGCAGCCGAGACCGCGCGCATCGGGACGCCCTTTCGATGCGCGCTTCACAGACGTCGCGCGCGAAGCGGGCCTCGTCGCGCCGGTGATTTACGGCTCGCCCGATCACGACGACTACATCCTCGAAGCCACCGGGTGCGGGTGCGCCTTCGTCGATTACGACAATGATGGCTGGCTCGACATCTTTCTCCTCACGGGAACTCGGCTGGGCGGCGCGCCCCCCGGGACCACGAATCGTCTCTACCATAACAATCGTGATGGCACCTTCACTGACGTTACAGAGAAGGCTGGGCTCCACCGCGCCGGCTGGGCGTCCGCAGTCTGCGTCGGCGATTACGACAACGACGGCTTCGAAGATCTGTTTTGCACGTACTACGGCGAGAACGTACTGTATCGCAACAACGGAGACGGCACGTTCACCGATGTGACCAAGCAGGCAGGCCTTTCGTTTGACGACCCGACACGCTGGGGCGGCGGTTGCACTTTCATCGACTACAACCGCGACGGGCATCTGGACCTATTCGTCTCGAATTACGGGCAATACGATATCGCCCACGTTCCGAAACCGGGTCACGACGCCAATTGCAACTGGCGTGGCGTTCCCGTTGAGTGCGGCCCTCGCGGCCTGCCTACTTCGCGGCATTGTTTCTACCGCAACAACGGCGACGGAACTTTTACGGACGTGAGCCGCGAGTCCGGAATCGCTGCCGCGCACGCCGGCTACGGCATGACGGCCGTGTGCGCCGACCTCGACGAGGACGGATGGCCGGACATCTACGTCGCTTGCGATTCCTCGCCGAGCCTGCTGTTCATGAACAACCATGACGGCACGTTCCGCGAAGAGGGAATGCTGCGGGGCGTCGCGCTCAACGAAGACGGCACGGAGCAAGCGGGCATGGGAATCGGCATCGGCGACTACAATCTCGACGGTCATCTCGACCTGTACAAGACCCATTTCGCCGACGATACCAACGTCCTTTATCGCAACGATGGCAAAGGGTATTTCGATGATGTGACCACCGCGGCCCGCCTCGGCGTTGAAACGCGTTTCACCTGTTGGGGCACGGCGATTGTCGACCTGGACAACGACGGGTATCCCGACATTTTCGCAGTGGCCGGGAGCGTCTATCCGGGCCTCGAGCGTGAGTTGCCGCAATATCCCAACAAGTGCCCACGGCTGGTTTTTCGCAATCTTGGCAATGGAACGTTTGAAGAGCTATCTGCGGAAGCCGGCCCCGCGATCATCGAGCCGCATTCGAGCCGCGGCTGCGCATTCGGTGATTTCGATAACGATGGCGACGTGGACATTCTGGTCGTTAACCTGAATGAGCCGCCATCGTTGCTGCGCAATGATGTAGCCGGCTCACATCACTGGCTCAAGATAAAGCTGGTCGGGACTAAGTCGAATCGCAGCGCGATTGGCGCGCGCGTCCTGGTGCGGTATGGAAAGAAAGTTCAAGCACAAACGGTGACAAGCCAGTCCAGTTTTTACTCCTCGAATGATCCGCGCATGCACTTCGGCCTAGGCCCGGAAACTTCCGCCGATATCGAAATCCATTGGCCCGCCGGGCAAATTCAAAGATTGAAAGCGATTTCTGCGGACCAACTTGTCACGATACAAGAGGACAACGGGATCATTCCCAACAACGGCTGGGCGCGGAGCAAGACCCAAACGTAGCCTACATCTGCAAACTGGGATTGCGTTATGTGCCCGCCATTCTTGACCGTCACCAACGCCGATGATAAGTTCTCGTGTCCGCGCATGTTTGACCCGAGGGCATCATCCTGATCAGGCCACGTAAGAATCCCGCTTTCGTCAATCTGAGCCGTCGCAAATTTCTCGCGCAATACTGCCAGGGTGCATCGCTCGCATTTCTGCCCGCGGGCCTCGGTTTGCCATCCTTTCGTTCCTTCCTCATACGACAAGCGTCGCCATCGGCAGCCGAATTTCACCTGCAGCCTCAATATCGCGCGCCGGGAGCGCTCGATGCGATTCTCAAAAAAGTGCAACCCGGCCTGGACGCATTCGTTACGGAAAAATATCAGACCCAGGTCGCCGCGATCCTCAGCGCCTGGAGTTCCGAGCTTCTCGTTTCTCCGCAGAACACGAGAGCCATCGAAAGATCGACGGCCTCGAATTTCTCGGGCGCCTCGCCGGGAGCCGTCGCGTCTGAAACCGTTCGTGGCGGATCCATCATTCAAACATCGCATTTGAAATTCAGCGATAAATCGTCTCTCGATCGCCAGGCTTTCTTCGACGAATTACGTCGTTCCCAAAGTTCGTTCTCCCGGCTCCTCGCCGCGGAATTTCAGGTGACCAGCATTGGCGCGCTGCCTTCGCCATCTTCCTCGCAGTCCCCCAAGTCTCTCGAGACCCGCGTACGATTCGACCTCGTCGGAACCGGGCAATCCTTCTATCGCGAACAGCGCATCGGCAATTGGCAACTCAAATGGGACGTGCTGCCGTCAGGTGACGTCCGCCTCCGCACTTGGCAGACGCTGGACGAGTCGCGTAGCCGCTCTCTCACCCCCATATTTTCCGATATCGCCGCCAGCGCATTCATCGGCGTATCCTCTTTCTCGTCTCAGCTCGCGCACGGATCAGATTATTGGCGCACGCTTCTCGACGGCGCATGCGGCATCGATATTTACGGCCACAACGGCGTCTCTTTAGCCGACGTCGATGGCGACGGCTTCGACGATCTCTACGTCTGCCAGCCCGCCGGCCTCCCGAATCGGCTCTACCGCAATCGTGGCGATGGCACGTTCGAAGACATCACCGAAAGTTCCGGCCTCGGCATTCTGGAAAACACCGCCTGCGCGCTCTTTGCGGACATTGACAACGATGGCCGCCAGGACGCCATCATCGTGCGTTCCGAAGGACCGCTTCTTTTTCTGAACGACGGCAGCGGAAAATTCCGCCCCAAGCCCGGTGCATTTCAGTTTGCCGATACACCGCGCGGCTCTTTTACCGGTGCCGCGATCGCCGACTACGATCGCGACGGCTGGCTCGATATTTATTTCTGCCTGTACTCCTACTATCAGGGCGCGGACCAATATCGATATCCGACTCCGTACTTCGATGCTGAAAACGGCCCGCCCAATTTCATGATGCGCAATCAGCGCGATGGCACATTCCGCGACATCACTCGCGAATCCGGCCTCGATCGCAATAACACGCGCTTCAGTTTCTGTTGCGCATGGGGCGATTTCGACGGCGACAACTGGCCCGATCTATATGTGGTCAATGATTTCGGCCGCAAAAATCTCTATCGCAACGACGGCGATGGAACCTTCGCTGATATCGCTCGCGAAGCCGGAGTTGAAGATGTCGGCGCAGGCATGGGTGTCTGCTGGCTCGATTACGACAATGACGGCAAGCAGGATCTTTACGTCGCCGACATGTGGACTGCTGCCGGGCTTCGCGTTTCAGAGCAGGAAATTTTTCAGCCGCGCGCCAGCAAAGAGAATCGCGCGCTCTACCGCAAACACGCGATGGGCAACTCTCTCTTCGCCAATCGCGGCCAAGGTCATTTCGACGATGTGAGCGACGCCTCCGCAACCAGAATCGGAAGATGGTCCTGGTCGAGCGACGCTTTGGACTTCGACCACGATGGCTTCCCCGATCTCTACATCGCCAACGGAATGATTTCCGGACCCATTCGCGAGGACTTGAACAGTTTCTTCTGGCGGCAAGTGGTAGCCAATTCTCCGCAAGAGCCCAAGCCCAGCGATGCGTACGAGCAGGGTTGGAACGCGATCAACGAACTGATCCGCGCAGACGGCACCTGGAGCGGTTACGAGCGCAACATTTTTTATTGCAACAATCGCGACGGAACTTTCTCCGATGTCTCGGGTGTAATTGGCCTCGACTTCATCGAAGACAGCAGATCATTTGCCCTCGCGGATTTCGATCACGACGGCAGAATTGAAATTTTCTTGAAGAATCGCAATGCCCCGCAATTGCGGCTATTCAAAAACGTCACGCCACGACTGGGTCCAGCCATAGCTTTTCGTTTGATGGGTAAGAAATCAAATCGCGACGCGATCGGCGCCGCAGTCACGGTCGAGACCCAGTCAGGCCGCCAGACGCTCTTCGTGCAAGCGGGATCTGGATTTCTAGCTCAGCACAGCAAAGAATTATTTTTCGCTCTGGGCGATTCGAACGCACCTGTCCGTGCTTCGATTCGTTGGCCGAGTGGGCTCATTCAAAATCTCAGCGACCTCCCGGTCAATCACCGTATATGGATCGAGGAAGGTTTAGCCCCTACGCGGATAGAGCCTTTCAAAAAATTTGCCCCCTCACCCGCGAGCGCAAATGACCAGACGCCTGCCGCTCCAGAAGCGGACTCGCTTCCTGTCTCCGTTGAAACCTGGCTGCTTGCGCCAATCGCCGCGCCGGATTTCTCTGTTCCCGATCTGGCGGGAAAGCTACAGTCGCTTTCCTCGCGTCGCCACAAATGTGTCCTTTTGCATTTTTGGTCTGCGACTTTGCATAATTCGCTAGCCGATTTGGCGGAACTTGATCGCTCGTGTGCTCGCTGGGCCAGCGGCGGGCTCGAACTCCTCGCCATCAATGTGGACAAGCCTTCCGATTCAGACGCAGCCATGACGCCTTACCGAAAGCTTTCCTTTCCCATACTGCGCGCGTCGGCGGACGTTATCGCCGTCTATAACATTCTCTACCGCTCTGTCTTCGATCGGCATCGCGACTTGGGCGTACCAGCATCATTCCTCGTTGATGAAGAGGGCGCCATCGTCAAGATTTCTCAGGGGCGCATCTCCAGAGAACAGATCGAAGATGACTTTCGCCATATTCCGCGAACGGCAGCTGAACGCCTCGCGAAAGCGTTTCCATTTCAGGGAGTCATCGACTCCGCGGACTTCACGCGCAACTATCTTTCGCTCGGCTCCGTTCTTTTCCAGCGCGGCTATCCCGATCAATCCGAATACTTTTTCGAGCAAGCTCGCCGCGATGATCCCACCGCCGCCGAGCCCTACTATGGTCTCGGCAGCGTTTTTCTCGAACAGCAGAAGAATGCGCAGGCCCGCGAAAACTTCGAGCGCGCCGTAAAACTTCAGGCGAACTATCCTGGCACAATGCCGCGCGCGTGGAACAATCTCGGAATCGTGCTCGCACGCGAAGGCCATAACGATGAAGCCGTCCAAAGTTTCCAGCACGCTCTACAGATCGATCCGGATTTCGTGATTGCGTTGGTCAATCTTGGCAATGTTTATCGCCAACAAAAGCGCTGGGACGACGCCAAGCGCGTGCTCGAGCGCGCCGTCGAATTAGACCCGGATGATGCCGACGCAAACTACGGCCTCGGTATGGTGTTCGCTCAATTAAATGATACCGATGGCGCCTACGATCATTTGCAGAAAGCGCTCGCCGCGCGTCCTGCCTATCCCGAAGCACTCAATAACCTCGGAGTGCTCTATCTGCGCACCAATCGCCAGGAAGATGCGGAAAAAAGCTTCCAGGAATCCATCCGCATCGCGCCGGCATACGATCAGCCTTACCTGAATCTCGCGCGGCTCTATGATCTCGAGGGCCAAGCGCAAAAAGCGCGCGCCATTCTCCTCGATCTGCTCAAACGGCATCCCGGCCACGCGCAGGCTGAAAAAGAACTGGGAAGCCTTCCGCGATAATTCGCATTTACGAGCGATTGAAACGAAAGAGATTCGGCTGGAAATTCAGCGTGCAGGCCGCTTTGATTGTGCCCTCTGAGTCCCAGTGCTAGGATGAACATTGAGCGGTAATAGAATATTCGCGAATCTTCCTGTTCCTCGATGAATAAGTCTCGCGTCCGAGCCATTCATTCGGCATGCGCCATTGCAGCGCTCTTCGCCCTGGTTGCGCCATCGGTCCGAAGCCAATCGGAAACCAAGCAAGGTACCGCTACTGTTGAAGTAGCGGTCTGCGATTCTCAGCACCGTCCGCTGTCGGCAGTGACCGTCACTCTGCAACGTGAAGCAGGAGCGCCGCCCATCGTCGCGCAGACAGATTCCCGAGGCCGCCAACGCTTCTCTACGCTCTCTGACGGCACCTACACCCTGCATGCGAAATTGGCCGGCTACCGCGACGCTATCAATAGCTCCGTCATTGTGGCGCCGGATCGTGTGACGTCAGTTGTTCTGGTCCTCGAGCCGGCCAGAGTGCCAACGTCTGCGAAGAGGGCCCCCTCAACTGTCAAATATTCCGACGAGCCTCAATTCACTGTGGCGGGCGTGACCGATCCTACAAGTTTGGGCGGCCACGGATCCGATACCGTTCTGCGCACGAAAGAAGCGCTTGCCAAGGAAACTGCGGCCTTGAATCACGGCGCGCCCACTGGCCTGAATCCTGCTTCCTCCGCCTCAGACTCCACCGTCAGCACTCCTGCGCCCGCGGCTGAAAATTTCCCGGAAAATGAGCGTGCCGGGAAGCTCTTACTAGACGAGGGAAAGCCCCAGGAAGCTCTTCCATATCTCGAGCGCGCCGCGAAGCTGCAAGCCGACGACTACACCGTCTCCTACGATTTAGCGCTGGCCTGTGAGCAGACGCACGAACTCTCGCGCGCCAACCAAATCGTTCAGACGCTTCTGGCACGCGAAGATCGCGCCGAACTCCATGCCTTGCTCGCCGATATCTTTGAAAATGAAAGGCAATTCGTCCAGGCCGCTCGAGAGTACCAACGCGCCGCTGAAATGGATCCTAGCGAGCCGAATCTTTTCGCCTGGGGCGCTGAACTCCTTCTGCATCGCGCGTACGTTCCCGCCTCAGAAGTTTTGCAGAAAGGGCATCACCTATTCCCGAGGTCCTCTCGCATGCTGATGGGCCTCGGCGTCGCATCCTACGCAGCTGGTTCGCCCGAGCAGGGAATTCGACGACTGATCGAAGCCTGCGATCTCGATCCCAGCGATCCCAATGCCTATTTGTTCCTCGGGAAAATTCAGGACGCCGAAAAATCCGTGCCGCCAGAAGTGTTGGACCGATTCAAGCGCTTCGTCGGCTTGCAGCCACAAAATCCCATGGCGTACTACTACTACGCCGTCGGCCTCGCCAAGACGAGCAGTGGCCCCGAGAATTCGGACCGCATCGAATCACTACTTCTAAAATCGGTAGCTCTTGAACCCCATCTCGGCGACGCCTATTTGCACCTCGGCATCATTTATGCTTCGCGAAAAGATTTTCCAAACGCGATATCCGCCTTCCAAAAAGCCATCGAGAACGCGACGCTACCCGCACAAGCCCATTTCCGTCTGGCACAACTCTATCGTCAGATGGGAAAGCCGGAACAAGCGCAGCAAGAAATAAAGCTCTACGATGACATTTCAGAGAAGGAGCAAGCGGACGCCGAACGCGACCGCCACGAAATAGGCCAGTTTGTTTATACTCTCCGCGGCCAAGCCGCTGCGGCGCACGCCCCCAGTTCGAATCCTCAATAACCCGCCAAGAGACCGCTGAAAAAGCAACCGGCCCACCAGAGTTTCGGTGGGCCGGTCAAAACAAATCTCAGCCTCGTCAATTACGCGCCAGTTTCAGAACGTGAATTTGAGCGCAAACTGAATCAGGCGCGGGTTGTTGACGGTTGACTGTATTTGGCCAAATCCACCGACATTGGGATTGACATCGTTAAGCGGCAGGCCGAGTTGTGGGTGATTAAACAGGTTGAAGAACTCCGCCCTGAAATCCAAACCGGTACTCTCCCAGGGCAACGCGAACCGCTTGATAACCGAGAAATCAGTGTTCACGAAGCCGGGACCGAAAACCGGCACACGCGACGCATTCCCAAGTTGACCATCTGGCGGCGGCACAAAGCAACTCGCATTAAGCCATTGGTTCGCGGCGTGGTTGGCTGCATAGACGTCGCAACCGGGGACCCGGTCGGGGCGGATGAAGTTGTTGAAGTCTCCGCCATTCTCAAACAGGTTGCCAGCCGTGTTCAAACTATCGATAAGGGGATCTGGGAATCCCGAAGTGATTTTCTCGATTACCCCCAACTGCCAGTTTCCAAGCAGGGCATTGACCCCGTTGCTCCAATCGTTTCCAAATTTCTTGCCCCTTCCGAAAGGCAAATCATAAATGACGCTAGCCGTGAAGCTATGATTCAAGTTGATCTGCGAAAGCGCCCAATCCAACTTCTGCCAATTCGGCAGCGGGAAAAATGGCGCGGAGAGGACTGAACCCAGTCCATCCGACAAGCCGTCGTCATAGGTATGCGAGTAGGTGTAACCGATCAACGCGTAGAGACCATACCTCGCCGACTTTGTCTCCGCCTTTATCTGCAATGAGTCGTAAGAGGTTTTCCCGGCGTCGTTGATCGCAAAGATCGCGTTGAACGGAAAGTTCGGGAACGGCAGTGGCACAGGTGCGCCACCTGGACCGCAACCTATCGTGTAGCCCGGTGTTCCGCACGCCGACGGACCCATGGTGTTGAGATTATTTCCGTACATCAAAAGGTGCCTGCCCCGGGATCCGGCATATCCAGCGGTAACCACCACGCCCCCCGGCACTTCTAGTTCATAATTCGCGTTGAATTGTTGCACCATGCCCAGCTTGATGTTTGTCGGCTCGTTCAAAAACGAGCCCTGAAATGTCGCCGGAGTTGGCGGGCTGGTAATCAGCGGAAATCCTTGGGACATGTTGACCGCGGGAAACAGGTCGGGTGTGGCACAGAAGGATGTCGCGAAAGCGCATCCAGACCCAGTCGGAAATTGGTCCGATTCGGCGAAGAAGGGCGGATTCTGCCACAAGCCCTGCGCCCCCTGGCTCCACGCGGAATCATGATAAATCGCATACCCGGCGCGAACCGCCATCTTGTCCCTTCCGAATGGCTTCCAGGCTACGCCGATGCGCGGCTCAAATGCGGTCCAGTTCATTTGGATTCCTGCTGCGGAGTTGACGCCACCCTGGTTCGAAATCAAAAGCGTTCCAGTGGTGGGAATAAAGTCTGCTTGACGCCCGTGAGCTTCCGAAATCGGCGTCGTCAGGTCCCACGCGATGCCCAGGTTGAGTGTCAAGTCTTTGGTCACGCGCCAGTCATCCTGAACATAGGGCCGGTAAATTTTCCAGCGCCGCCCGGTTACAGGCCCGTTGAACGCCTGATCGTGAATGCCCGAGCTCACTATGCCTTGCAACAAATCGGCGAACGGATTGCCGCTATAGCCTCCCTCGACTCCCCAAGTGCCGTTTCCGTAGGCTATCGTGCCCACGTTCATTTGATTTATACGGATATCGAAACCCACCCTGATATCGTGTTTCCCACGAACCAAATCGAGTGAATCGCCAATCGAGAAGATGTCGGTCCCGCCCTGGAATGGGGTGAAGCCCCGGTCGCCGAGGGCAAAGTACGGTGCCGGAAGGCCGACGGAAACCAATCCGCAACTGTAATAGCCGATGCACGTGGTGCTAGTGGAGGTACCGTTGCCGCATCCGAGGTCCGAACCGATGATACCGCCCGGAACGATCGTAGAAGAGGCACACGAAGTTGTTCCCTGAGACGTGATGTAGTCGAAAATCCGGTTGTACCCAAATGTAAATTGGTTCACCGTCGAAGGGGTAAAAATGTGCGTCTCGCCAATGGCCGCGTTGCGCGCATGGTTGATGATTCCCTGATTGCTTGCGAACGCGTTCGCTTCGGCAAATCCTGGCGCGCCCCCGGGAACATACGAGTTGGCTTGATCGTAGCTGAAGCGCGCTAGCGCAGAATCTGAGCTCGAGAAGTTGTGGTTCAGCTTGACGTCAAATTTCGTTTCATCCAGCGACCGTACAGGTTGGGAGGCGTAATTGAAGCTGCTCGTAAGCCCCGGAGTCGGCAGCGGATAAAGATTAATCAGGGCCTGGCCGATGGGGTTAATCAGGCTCGACGGAATCTTATTGCAGGGAACTCCCGCCGCCTGAACTCCATTGGCAAGTGCTGGAAGCGGGTTACCGGAAGCGTCGCATTGGAAATACGCGTTTGGGGACACTCCTGTAGTGGTAGGCGAACCAAACGTATTCGGATTGACGATATATCCAGGCGCCGTGGCATTCCCAAACGCATCATGGCTGAAGTCGCCGGATAGCATCGCCGCCGTCGGGACGATTCCGGTGAACGGAATGCCCTGCCGCTGATCTTTCCGCTCCGCATCGATGAAAAAGAACGTTTTGTCCTTCCTGATCGGGCCGCCGATAGCCCCGCCATACTGATTGAGGTTGAACTTTCCCACGGACGTCGCAAAAAGGCTCCGCGCGTCCAGATCGGTGTTGCGCAAAAATTCGAACAGCGATCCGTGGAACTGGTTACTCCCCGATTTTGTGGTTACCAACACTGTTGGTCCCGCGCGCGTCCCGAACTGCGCGGAATAGCTATACGTTAGGACCTTGAATTCCTGAATGGAATCGATCGACGAAAAGATGGCGATTCCGCCGGCCGTCAATTCGTTGTTGTCCACGCCATCCAAAAGCCAATCCGTCGAATTCGGACGGGACCCTCCAACGGAAAGAGAATACGACCCGCGCGCTGCTACTTCGCTGCTTGCGCCGGTTGTGAAAAAGCTGTTGGGGTTCGTTTCCGCGGTGGTCCCGGGTGTGAGGATGGCGAGCTGCACGAAATCGCGCCCGTTCAATGGCAATTGCGCCACTTCCTGCGAGGTGATCACTTGGCCGAGCGTCGCGTTCGTCGTCTCCACGGCCACCGGCGTGCCGACAACTTCCACGGCGGAAGCGACTGAAGCCGGTGCGATTGTGAAATCGATCTCGCGCTGCTCATCCACTTGCAATACGACGTCTTTGCTCTCGGCCGGCTGGAAGCCCTGAAACTCCACACGAATCGTGTAATTCCCGCGCGGCATTAGAGCCATTACATAGTGGCCCGTATCGTCGGTCCTGGCCTCGCGTACTGCGCCGGTATCTTGCGAGGTAGCCTTCACCGTGGCGCCCACAATGGCCGCGCCCGACTTGTCTATGACCGTGCCGGAAAAACTCGCCGTCGATTGGGCAAACGCTCTTGGAGCGGTCGCCAGGGCGACCGCGCACGCCATCATCACGAAGACTATTCTCTTGCTCATCTTGAAAATCCCCTTTCGGAATCCTCGTATTTTCGCGATTGTGTGTACGCCCAATGTTTAATTGGCACTCCACGTCGGCCCAAAAGTAAGGCTGCGCTCCCCCGGTGAAAGCACAGAGCTAAAGTCTGAAATCCGATTTTTCGTTGGCCTGCACCCCAGCAACTGACTTCTAGCACGGCCCAGTTGCAAAAATTATGGCGGACGTTACTACCGGGTCGTCGCGGTGTCAAGGCCAGCTTGGATCCCGGTAGTGTTCTAATTTCGAAATAGAAATCCAGCTGCTTGCGGAAGCCTCGTGACGAACTGCCTAAGAAGTGCCCAGCGCTAAAGCGCATTTTGATAGGCGGTGTTGTTTCGGAGCGCTGAAGCGCTCCTCCCCCGAATTAAGTCGGGGGCTGCTACCGGGGCCGAACTGCCCGGCGCTAAAGCGCCTTGACGTGCGGCGGCTTTTTTTCGTAGCGCTGAAGCGCTTCTCCCCCGTCCGCCATACTTCTGGCGGACGGGGGCTCCCTCCGTGTTTCTGCGGCTCCGCCGCACCGAATGCGCGGGCTGCGGATGAAGGAGCGATTCCTCGCCGCTTTGCGGCACAGCCACTTCTGACGCCGGCTTTTCTCGCATTTCCACGCTGCTTCTGGCCCGTTACTCAAATTCGACACAGCCAGGAGTGGGTGTGCTACCGAAAGCTACCGTTGGTGCCTTTTGTAACGATTAGAAATTGCCTCCGTGGTTTGTTTTCAATGGGTTACGGCGATTTCTAATGTTTCTGATGTATCGATTAGAAAATTTGGGTTCCGGGACCCTTCCGCAGGTGGTTTTGCCTTGCGCGGTGGTGGGTGTCGTTCGCATTTTCCCGCGGTAGGCTAGCAGGGTTTGGCGTTGGGGAGAATAGCGCTAGTGGCGGAACTACTTAGCGATTCTGGCTTGCGTGTTGCCTAGAACTCGAAACGCACGCCAAACTGCGCCGCGAAGGGCGTAGCCCCCGGCGTCAATTCATCCAAGGTCCGGTATTTCGTCCCGCCAAACTGCGTTGCAATTTCCCCAGGCGCGGGCAACGAACTCAACGGCGGACAAATCATCCCGAGCGCTGGCGGCGCATTTGCCGCGCACCCCGGCAAATCCACAAAGGCGCTATGCCCAGGCTCCGAATACAAATTGCTCGCATTCGTCACGTTGAACAAATCTGCCGACAACCCCACCCGATATCGCTCTCCCAAACGAAATTCCTTAGCCACACGCATATTCCAATTGAAAAACCACGGCTGCCGCCCGGGATCGTCCGGAAGTAAAAACGGTTGGCTATTTCCAATCTGCACCGCCGGACGGTCATTCGTCCCCAATCCAGGATACGTAACGCCGTCCCCGTTGATATCCGCCGAAACGTAAGCGGGATAAGCCAATCCGCTATGCACCACAAAATCCGAGCTCCACGTAATCCCGAACGGGAGCGCAACCACCCCTCCGCCCTTGAACTGATGCACCATATCGAGCTCTGACCGCCCGTAATCAAGATTCGTGTTCAGGGGATCCTGCGGCCCAAAATACGAATCCGTATCGCGCTCGCTCGAAGCATCCGAATAATTTCGCGACCAGCTATAATTCCCAAACAACTGGTAGCGCTTCGAAAATCTCTTGTTCACCGCGAACACCACGGTGTGAAAATTCGCGCGCCCAAAACTCGCCAGCTCATTATTTGAGGCCTGCGTAGGATCGAGCGGCCCGGTCAATATCGCCCGCCCAAACGCATCCGTTCCGTTGGTCGCAAAATTACGGTTCCAAATCGTAGTTCCGTACCCGCCAATTCTGAGAAAATCCGAATGCTCAAACGCGTAGCTCACCGAAAGCGTCCAATTTCGCGCCAGCGTATGCTCCGCGCTAAACGTCAAATT
Source organism: uncultured Acidobacteriota bacterium (assembly GCA_963831955.1). Lineage (GTDB taxonomy): Bacteria > Acidobacteriota > Terriglobia > Acidiferrales > UBA7541 > Palsa-147. The sequence continues at coordinate 2,355,134 of CAWHSG010000001.1, forward strand.
CTGCACCTTGGGATTCCGCAGATCCGGATCGGCATAAGCAGGCGAAGGGCAGCCCTCTATCGAGCCGCACAGTCCGCCAACTCCAAACGGCAATGACGAAGGATCCAAATAAGGGAATCCACCCAGACTCGGCGCCGTCCCAATATTCGTGTTTTGCGGCGGCGTGCAAGGCGCATCGGCCGGAAACGACGAAGGGCTGCAATACAGCGTAGCGGCCGTCGAGCTCCCCAATATCACTGGCGCAAAAAAAATCGTGGGCGTCTCCGCGAAAAAAACGCCGTAAGCCACGCGCAACACCGTGGGGTGCTCGCCTCCAATGGCATTCCACGCGATCCCCACGCGCGGTCCCACTTGCACCCAATCGTTCGGCACTTTCTGCGGCATGGGAACCTGGTGCACCTCCAAGTCATCACCGGCCAGCGCCACGTTCCCCCAAATCGGGCGCTGCACCTGTGGATTGTGTGTCCCGTCCCATCGAAGCCCGTAAGTCAGCGTCACGCGCGGCGTCACCTGCCACTGATCCTGCGCGTAGGCCGCAAGCCCGATCTGATAGTCAGGCTTCAAAGCATTCGCCGCAAACACGCCCGCGCCGTTCAACCCGAATGCCTGATAGAAGGCGCTAGGATCCGGGCCGCTCGGCGCATTGGGCACTCCGGCGCAAGTCACAGGGTTCGGATCAAAATCGCAAAGCGAATTGAACATGTACTCGCCCGCGCTCCAAAGCGCGCTGCGATAGTTTCGGTCAACCGACGCATCCACTCCGCCGCCGATTTTCATCCGGTGCTTGTCGATTTTGTTGTACGCATAGTTGTCCTGCGCCTGCAGATTCCCGTTGCCAATGTTCGACGGCAAATCAAATCGCTGCCCGAAATTGCCGATCCCAAGAATCTGAATCTCCGGCGCGCCTGCCTGAATGGGATTGCGATTCAGTTTTTCTCCTGAGATTCCCACGTGAACTTCGTTCGTGTTGGCCCCCAGCGAGGTGGTGAGCGAAAAAACGCCGCTAACGCCCTGATTCACAAAATTCTCGCGATTGCCAAACGCATCAATCGTTTCCGTCTGCGCCGCTCCTCCGCTGGACCCATTCGTCCTGTTGCGAGTCCCGAAAACTCGCGCGCTGAAGCGATTCGCCGAACTGACTTGATAGTCGTAATGCCCCAGGACGGTAAAAAAATTCTGCGTTTCGTTATGCGCTCCTTCGAAATCGTGCAGGCTGGTCGTCAAGCCGTAGCAAGCGCTCAACACGGGCTGCCCAACATCGCCCGCACAATTCGCCGGCAGTACTTCGCTCGCCCCGCCAAGCCGGCAATTTCCAATTCCCGGCAAGCAAGGCGGCTGAATAATCGGCCCTAATCCCACCGCCGCCAATTCCGCCTCGCACTCCACACCCGCGTTTCCGGGCGCACAAAACTCCGTGGTCAGTGGCCCGCTCTCTCGCTGCACATCACCAGACAAAAACAAAAACTGCCGCTCTGCGCGAATCGGAAACCCCACCGACCCGCCGAACTGATTCTGGGTGTCAATATTCGGCGCCGTCCCCAAAGCATCGTGCGCCGTAAGCCCCCCGCCGCGATAATATTCATGCGCCTCGCCGTGCAAGTCGTTCGTCCCCGATTTCGTCGCCACATTTATCAATCCACCGGTAACGCTCCCGAACTCCGGCCCAACCCCGTTGGCCACCACTTGAAATTCCTGCACGCTATCCAGCGGCAAAATAAAATTTCTGTCTTCCAGCGATCCAAAATCATCGCCAAAATAATTATTCCGGGTATTCATTCCGTCGACCGCAAGCCCGCTGAAATCGCTCTCCTGCCCGCCAATGCGCAAGCCGCCGCGCCGCCCGGTGGCCCACTGGGTAGTCGGCGCCAACAGCGCCAGATCGCGAAAATCGCGGCCCAACACCGGCAAATTCTGGACGCTAGCCGGATTCAGCTGCTGGGTGAGTCCGGAAGCGGGCATATCTACGGTTGCAATGCTGTCCGCCGCCACTTCCGTAGCCGCCGTCCGCCGCATTTCAATAATAATCGTGAGCGCTGATCCAATGCCGACCGTAATTCCTTTTACCGTAGTCGCAGAGAATCCAGCAGCCTCCGCAATGATCGAATATCCGCCGCCGGCCGGCACGGCCTCAAAGTAGTAATCCCCCGAAGCTTGGGCCGTAATGTCTCGCCGGTACCCAACCGCATCGTTGATGAGCGTGATTCGCGCCCTGCCCAGAACAGCGTGCGCCTGGTCCCTTACGGTCCCGTGAATCGCCCCGCGTTGCAAGGTCTGTGCCGGCGGCGGCCCGCGGTACCAACATCACCAGCACGAGCGCAGCAGAGTAAAACGCGAGAGCACGCATTCTCCCGTTCCCAACGTTCATACGCTGTCCACCTTCACATTTTTTCCTCAGTGCTTGCCACACTTCGCGCCCGAATTTTCCCGGAATCCTAAAAGTAGCACACCATCACAGCGGCGTTAGATGCATGCGCTGTTCAAGAGGTGAGGGATAAATCAGGAATTTCGCAAAAGAAAAACGCACGGCGGCGCGATCACTTACCTCGAATCCGTGAAATAAACATTTCCGCAAACTTCTGCGCATCAGACCCCACCGCCACCTGCGCATTTGGTTTCACTTCGTCAATGCCTTCAATCCACAGCCGCCCATCATGCGGCACGTTCCGCTCCACCGAATTCCGCCGGTTCGCCACCGTCTCACCGCGCGTAAATTCTCCGCGCGTCTCCACATCCACATGCATCGGCCGCGTCTCGATCACCGTCCGGTCAATCGCCGACCCCACCGCAAGCGGATCGTACATCGGCGTTCCATCCACTCCGAATTTCTGCGAGAGCGCCACCAGATACCTCAGCACCGCAACGACAAAATCGTTCTCCGGTCCGTGCGTCTTGCTCAATTCTTCTACCTGCTTCGTGCCGAAGAGCGTCCGCTCGCCCACGTCCGATCCCACCATCGTCAAAGGCCAGCCCGCCTGAAACACAATCTGCGCCGCTTCCGGATCGCCGTAAATATTTGCTTCCGCAGCCGCATTCACGTTTCCGCCGCTGATCGATCCACCCATGATCACCACTTCTTTCACCAGCGGCACGATCGAAGGATCCTTCTCCACGGCCAGCGCAATATTCGTCAACGGCCCAATCGGCACCAAAGTGATCTCATGCGGCGCCGCATGAATTGTCTCGATGATCAGGTCCGGCCCCCAGCGCGCGTCGGCCTTGCATTTGCTGGCCGGCAATTCTACGTTGGCCAACCCGTTCGCACCGTGCCAAAATTCCGCAGTTACCAATCGCTGAAACAGGGGATGCTGCGCTCCGCCCGCCACGGGAATATCGCAACGCCCCGCCAGTGAAACAATTTTGAGCGCGTTGCCAAGCCCCATCTGCGCCGTGACGTTGCCCGGAACAACAGAGATCGCCCGCACATCCAGCTCCGGCGAATTCAACGCCAGCAAAATCGCCAGCGCATCATCCGTTCCCGGATCGGTATCAATAATCACCGGCTGCGGCGCACGTAATCCGCCCGCAGAAGCAATGGCCAGGGGAAATCCGCCGCGCGCGAACAAGATCAGGCAGGCAAGAAAGGCGCACAACGAACGAACTTTCGAGAAGCTCCTCAGAACCCAACCCCCATCTTGCGAATGACGCGTAGCCTAGCCGCCGGTATATACACTGTCAAGCGCAAAGCACGCGCATTATTAACCTCCGAATTCGAACTTCGTGCTGCAAAAATATTCGAACCGCATTTCCCAGTAGGGGAGAGTCTTAAGACTCTGCCGCCGTTCGACCCTCAGTGTGACCAAAGTACCCACACCGCCAACTCCATAAGTCTCCGTATTATCTTGACTTCTAGTTAATCAAATCCGTAGTATGCCAAAAATTGGTCCGGTGATCGTCAAGGAGCATTGTCGGCGATCAAACGGTGCGGCACGAATTTCACGGGCGGGGGTAAAATGAAAAAAATAAATAGTCTAATGGCTATTGGTGTGTTCGCATTTCTTTTCACCACCGCAGCATTCGGACAAGGCGGCGCCACCGGCGCGATCAGCGGTTCGGTCCAGGATGCCTCGGGCGGCTCGATCGCCGGAGCGCGAGTGGTCATCACCAGCGAAGCCACTGGTCAAGTCATTCGCGAAGTGACCACCGACTCCACCGGCCTTTTTTCGGCAACTCTGCTCCCGGCGGGATTCTATACCGTTGAAGCCAGTGCCACCGGCTTCGCCGCCACAAAGTTCAGCGGCATCGAAGTTCGCGTTACCGATACCGTGCGCATGACCGCCGTTCTCAAGGTGACCGGCGTGCAGCAAGAAGTAGTCGTTACCGGCCAGGTTGCTGCCGTCAATACCACCGCCCCGTGACCGGAGAGTCGCTGGGCACTACCGAAGTCACTGACCTGCCCCTGGCTACGCGGAACTTTCAAGCCCTGCTCACTCTTTCTGCGGGCGCCGTCTCCAACGTTTCCAGCGCCACGCAGTTGGGCCGCGGCGAAGTTTTCATGAACGTGAACGGCGGACGCGAGGACAACAACAATTATCTGATCGAAGGCATCAGCGCCTCCGATCCCACGCTCGGCGAGCTGAGCAATACTCCGCTGCCCAGCCCCGACGCCATTCAGGAATTCAAAGTCAGCACCAGCCTGTATGACGCCACACAAGGCCGCAACGGCGGCGGAAACATCAACGCCGTCTTGAAAACAGGCACGACTCACTACCATTTCGACGCCTGGGAATATTTCCGAAACACGGTGCTCGACGCCAACGACTTTTTCCTAAATGCCGCCGGCCAGAAGCGCCCGCCCGTCAAGCAGAACATCTTCGGCGCCGACCTTGGAGGTCCGGTCGATCCCAAGGCAAAATTCGGATTTTTCTACGTGAATTATCAAGGCACGCGCCAGCGCAGTGGCGATTCCCCGGGCACTTTCATCAATACCGAAATCCCGGTGCTTCCGACCGCGCGCGACGTGACCACGCTCACGAATACGTTTTTCACCGACGTGCCCGCCGGCTGCCCAGGACTCCCCATGGGCGTCACAGGTCTCGATCCCGTCGCCGTAGCGATCCTGCAGGCCAAGAGCAATCAGTTTGGCGGCGGCGGAGGTGGCTGGCTGTTTCCAACCGTGCCGGGAACTCCCGGCATCAACGCCGCAACTTGCTCGTACAACACCGGCCCGCTCATCCTCACCAGCACCGGCCGATTCACCGACGATCAATTCACCACCAATTGGGACCGCGAGTTCCGCGGCGGCAAGGATCGCTTGTCCTTTCGTTTCTTCTGGTCCGATTCCGATGTTTATCAACCCTTCGGCGCGGACAACCTGCAGATTCAGACCGGCGGGCTTCCGGGGACCAACAATCTGAACTTCCCGCTCGACGATCCGCTGCATGGCCGCTTCGGCAGCATCACGGAAACACACATCTTCAGCAACAATCTGGTCAACGAGTTTCGTTTCGGCGTCAACATCATCAGCACGATCTTTAATCAGGGCGCGACGCTCTCGCCCGCCGACGTGGGAATCAATCGTCCGACCATCACCGGCGATATCTACCGCTTCCAGTTTGAGGGCTTTCAATTCGGATCTTATCCCACGCAGCCGCAGTCCGCGCTCTCCGACGCATTCACCTTCCTGGATACGGTGAGCTGGACCCACGGGGCTCACACGTTTCGCTTCGGTGGTGAGGCCGATCGCACCACGCTGCGCCGCAACGTCCCTGTGCTCGACAACGGCCTGCTGTTTTTCGTCCCCGGCACTTACGGAGTAACCGATTTCCAGAATTTCCTTCTCGGCGCGCCGCTGGTCGCCGAGGGCGGCGGTGGAGTTTCCACTCACGATTACCGTATCCCTGCGTACTCGCTTTTCATCCAAGACGACTATCGTGTCACTAAGTCGCTCACTCTGAATCTCGGCTTCCGCGAAGATTTCAACGGAGCGCCGTACGATACTGAATGCCACATCGGCAATTTCGATCCCGAACTCACAAGCGCGACAGGCCAGGGCTTCATCTATCCGTCGTGCGTCAGCAAATTCAATATCCCCGGCTTCACGGGCAATCTGCAACACACCGGTCTGCACAATAACTACGCATCGGTCTGGGAGCCGCGCATCGGTTTCGCTTACGATCTCTTCGGCCACCACACCACTTCCGTTCGCGGCGGCTACGGGATTTACAGCGTCCGCGAGGATCTGGGCGCCGTTGACAATCTTTCCTTCTCGGTGCCGTTCTTTCCGGTGGCCGTAGGATTCGGACTTCCCGCAGGTAGCCTCGCGAATGTGTTCACGGGCTCGGTGCCCGGAGTTGCCGGAATTCCGCCACTCGGAGTGCTGAGCCCCGCCTTCGTGCCCCAGCCCTCGCTTCTTCAGGGATTTCAACCGAGTTGTACCTTTCCAAACGGTGTCGTGTCCACGTCTCCCACTGAATGTAGTCCCGGTTTTTCGGGCGGCGCGGCCAGCGCGATTAATTTCATCGGCCTCGAAGTGCCTTTGCACTGGATCGCTCCGACCACGCAGCAATGGAACTTGACCGTGCAGCGCGAAATCGGCAAGAACTGGTTCGTTGAGCTTGGATACGTCGGGACGAAGGGCACGCATCTCCGCGTTACCTACGATCCAGAACAGGCGCAACTCCTCGGACAGCCCGGTTTTCCGTCTAGTGTCACAGTGACCACTGAGGGCGGACAGCAGCTTACGGTCACGACGAACACCTCCGACAACAACGAAGCACGCGCCAAGAATGTCGGCATCGATCCGGCTGCGTTTGAAGCCTTCTCGCCGATTTCCGACTCTCATTACAACGCGCTGCAACTCACCGTGGCGCACCATTTCTCGAAAGGTCTCTACTTCCAGAGCGCTTACACCTATTCTGATTCGATTGACGACGTTTCCACTTCGAGTGTCGCTTTCCTCACGCGCTTCAACAACCAGAATGACCCGCGCGATTCCAGGGGCCTCTCCGACTTCGATCACCGCCACCGCTCGGTAACCAGCTTCGTTTATCAGTTGCCGTTCTTTGCGCATTCCAGCGGCTTTGCCAAGGCGGCGTTGGGCGGCTGGGAAGTGAGCGGCGTCCTGTTGCTGCAAAGCGGGTCGCCATTCACGGTAATGGATTCAGCCGGCGGAACGGCCGCAAACCTGGCCAGCCCCGCAACCACCGCCAGCTTCGCTCCAGGCTTCAGTTGTGCCAATGCCGCGACTTCCGGCAGCACCAATAGCCGCCTAGGCCATTGGCTAAATCCCAACGCGTTCGTGCCTGCTCCGGTAGTCGGCCCGGACGGCTCGACTGGCTACGGTGACACGCCGCGCAACTGCTTCATCGGTCCGTACCAGGGCAATATGGACTTTACCGTCGGCAAGACGTTTTCACTCTGGGAGCGTCAGAGTCTCAGATTCCGCGCCGACTTTTTCAATTTGACCAATCACCCAACGTTCGCGATAACTCCGCACAACGACGTAGAAGCAGTGCCCAGCGGCGACTTCGCGGCTATAACGTCCACTCTAAGCAACCCGCGGTTGATTCAGTTCTCGTTGAAGTATTCGTTCTGAGGCGTTCCACTAGGGGAGGGTGCTTTAACGCTCCCGCATTTCGGCCCCGACGTATCACATCGTTCAAAGCCCACTCATGGCCCGTGGACGCGCGCCGTGGCCAGTTCGCGATCTCGCAGCGCCCGCTCCTGCGAAGGCGCGATAGCCAGCGCCGCATCGATCTGCTCAAGTGCTTCAATCACGCGGCCGTACTGCAATAATAGTTCCCCGAAATCGTCGCGAAGGTCCGCGTTCGCGGCGTCGGCAGCTGCGACCACGCGAAAATTCTCCACCGCCTCGTCAACTTTTCCGGATTTCACCAGCGCGCGTGCCAAATCGTAGCGCGCCTCCATATCACCAGGCCGCAATTCCACCGCAATCCGCCATTGCGAGATTGCCTCGGTCGAGCGTCCCACCGCCTCAAGCGCCGATCCCAAAAATCGCCGGGCTTCCTCGTGCTTTGGATCCAGCTCTACTGCCTGTTCCAACACCGTCACAGCCCCAGCAGGATCGAATCGCGCCAGCAGCAGAGCGCCTAGCGAAATTCGCGCATCAAAATCGTCGCGGTATTTCTCCACGCGGTGCTTAAGCAACGCCGTCTCGATTTCCGCGCGCGCATCGCCCGGTCCTTCCTGCGGCAATATCTGCAGCCACAAATGCGCCATCTCGTCGGTGGCCTGATTTCCGCCCTGCACCCGACGGGGCGGCGAATTCGGATTGCGCGGATTTGCCGTCGAGTTGTCGTAGCGGTAGCGCATCGAAATCACGCTGCCCTTTGGCAAGAAAATCGCCTCGCGGTAATGAAAGACAGCCTGCCAGTCCGGATTCCAATCCCGTATGCGGATCAGCCATTTGCGCTGCCCTTTCGGCAAAGTCGCGTAGCCTTCCATCTCCCGGCCCAGATAGTGCGCGTGCGGATAAACGGCCAACACCTCGACATCGCGCGGCAGCCGGAAATCATCGCCTACTGTAAAATCGCGATCGCCCGCCGGTATATCCAGCGCGTCGTCATTTTCGAGTTCGATCAGCATTGGAAATCGATCTGGCGGCGTGTCCGTGAAATAAAGCCCGACTGCAGGCTTTGCTTTCTGCGCCATCCCCATGGGCATGAAGTGGGCGTTCAAAACCAAATCGTCGCCCGGATTAAGCTTCCAGGCCAAGCCATCCGGCTCGACCCATGGCGGGCTTCCGGGTTTCCAAAATAAAAAGTGGCCGGGAATATCGAATGGGCTGTGCTCCAGCGGAACATCCATCCCCGCGAAGCCGGCGCCCGGTTCGCTTTCCTGGCGGCGGGCTGACTGCGCTGCATCCACCATCACGTTTGCGTGGTGGATCACGCTCATATCGCTTCCGGGATGTATCTCGATTGCGCGGACGTATCGCGTGGTTTTCAGACCAGGCGAAAAGATGAAATTCCAGAACACATCGTTGCCAGACGCAGGCACGCTGAGGGCGCGCGCGGATTCCAGAATTAGATCTGGCTTACCGAGCTGCCAGCCATCAGCAAACACCGGCGCGGGGGGAATCTCAGTCGGCGGGCCTTCCGGGGTTCCCGCGCGGACCCATTCCGATATCATGCGAATCTGCGATTGGCTCAGTCGATTCTCGCCAACGAAATCGGCGTATCCCGGCTCTGGGAGCCACGGCGGCATCGAGCGGCTGCGTGTGGCCTTAGCGATGTCAGTGGCGCGCGGCGCCACATCCTCATAAGTAAGCAACGGAAACGGAATGCTCCCGCGCATACGGCCCGTAGGCTCTCCGTGATGGCAGGAAGCGCAGTGCTCGTAAATGATCGGCGCAATATCGCGCGCGAAGGTAGGCGCCGAGGGAGGTTGCGTTTGCGTGGGCGCGGCGTGCGAAGGATTCGTCGCTTGTGGCCGGGCCGCGACGCCAGCCACGGCAATTAGCGCGCAAACTCCAAACAGTGCGATCTTTGTTTGCGTATCAAGGGTCATGTAGTGACGTGCCTCGAGAGTCTGAGTGAGAACTCATAAAACAGGCCCCCAGCAGCTGCTAAAGCCTTACTCATTTTGTGGCACTTGCGGCATGACTGAAGTCATGCCCTAACAAATCATCGTCTTCGTCGCCTTCGCTGAGGCAATGAGCGCTCCTGTTTAACTAACGCGCACACCGCAGCCGAGGTTACACAATTTGAACTGCGATCTCTGCACGCCTCGTCAGTAACCTTCCACCCGCGACATTGACTTGACGGCAGTCGCGTCCTAACATTTGCTGCCAATGGCGGCATTGCAAGAATGATCGGCGAGACCATTTCGCACTACCGCATCCTTGAAAAACTTGGCGGCGGCGGGATGGGCGTGGTGTACAAGGCCGAGGACACTCGTCTCGATCGTCATGTCGCTCTGAAATTTCTTCCTGATGATTTGGCCCGCGATGTGCAGTCTCTGGAGCGGTTCAAGCGCGAGGCCAAAGCTGCTTCGTCGCTTAATCATCCCAATATTTGCACGGTTTACGATATTGGCGACGATGCGGGTCGCACCTTCATTGCCATGGAATATCTTGAGGGTCAGACGCTGAAGCATCAGATCGGCGGGCGTCCGATGGAGATCGAGACGCTGCTCGACTTGGGCATCCAGATCGCTGACGGTCTCGACGCAGCGCACTCGAAAGGCATCGTCCATCGGGACATCAAGCCAGCGAATATTTTCGTCACTGCCCGCGGCCACGCCAAAATTCTAGATTTCGGGCTTGCCAAAGTTCCGCAGAAAAAAGATGGCTCGCGCGACGATCCGACCAAGGCTACCGCCGCGCCGGGTAGCGTCAATGAAATTGATCTGACCAGCCCCGGCACGACGGTTGGCACCATCGCTTACATGTCGCCCGAGCAATTGGGCGCCAAAGATCTTGACGCGCGCACCGATTTATTTTCTTTCGGCGCGGTGCTTTACGAAATGGCCACCGGCAGCGTTGCCGTTTCGCGGCGATAGTTCCGCGCTAATCTCCGATGCCATTCTGCATCGCACGCCAGCCGCTCCCGTGCGCCTAAATCCCGACATTCCGCCGAAGCTCGAAGACGTCATCAATAAAGCGCTCGAGAAAAATCGTAACATGCGCTATCAGCATTCCGCCGATATTCGCACCGATCTTCAAAGGCTGAAGCGCGATTCCGATTCAGGAAGAAGCGCAGCAACATCGTTGCCACCCCTCGACGAACCGGCTCCCCACGAAGCCCCGCAAGAATCCGCTCGCCTGACAATCTTCCGCGACCGTGCGTCGCTTCTCGGCGCCACCGCCGGCGCTGCCGCAGAGATCCCGCCGCCGGCGCCGTCTCCCGCGACCCCATTTTTCCGCAGCCGCAACGGTCAAATAATTTCCGGCGCAGCGATCGTTGTCGTAGCCCTCGCCGCTTACTTTTTTCTGCATGCCCGCTACGGCACATGCTCCGGGCAGCGTGCAACACAAGGCTATCGCCGTCCTCTATTTCAATAATCTCACTCAGGATCAATCGCTCAACTGGCTCGACTCCGGCCTAACCGACATGCTCACGACCAATCTCGCGCAGGTGAAGGGCCTCGATGTTCTCTCCACCGAACGGGTGATGGGCGCGGTGCAAAGCGCGACCACAGACGGCAAGTCCCTCGATCCGGCTCAGGCTCAAAAAGTAGCTCGCGATGCCGGCGCGGACGCCTACATCACCGGCGCGCTGCTAAAAGTCGGCCCCACGCAATTGCGCCTCGATGTTCGCGTGCAAGACACTTCCTCCGGCCAAATTCTTTTTTCCGACAAGCTCGAAGGCCAGGACGTCCAAAGCATCTTCGGCATGGTGGATCGCCTCACCGCCAGCATCGCCGGCAACTTTCTCTGCCGGCATCGGACTTGCCGTCGAAAGGGCCGGAAATCGAGGCAGACTTCGACTTCCAACGTAGAAGCTTACAGTCACTACGAAATGGGAATGGATTACGCGCGGAGATTTCTGGACGCTGAATCAATCCGCGAGTTCAATGACGCGGTGCGTCTCGATCCGCAGTTCGCGTTGGCGTACATGCGGCTGGCCGACCAGTATTTTCTTAATGGAGACGGGCGGCAAGACGATGAGATGACCAAGAAGGCGGAGCAATTGCAGGTGCGGCTTCCGCGCTACGAGCAACTCTCATTGCAAATGCAGATCGTCGGGCGCTCGCGCGATCTGGAAGGGCTATGGCGGACGCGTATAAAGCGGTGATCGCGGAATTTCCCCGCTCCAGCAGCGACGTTGCTAACTTGTCCGGCACGCTCTCCGTGCTGGGACGGCCGGAAGAAAGCGCCGAAGTATGCCGTAAAGGGCTGGCGCTCGAATCCCAAGAATGAGGACATTCTAAATGCTCTGGCTTATAGCCTGGCGGAGTCGGGCGATTTCAACGGCGCACTCGCCGAAGACGACGCGTACATGGCCGTGCGTCCCAACGATCCCAATCCGCTTCGATTCCCGCGGCGACATTTTATATGACGCGGGACGCGATGACGACGCTGTGGCGGTCTACCGCAAAGGCTATCGAACTCAAGCCCGACTTCAATGATTACGACGAGTATCTCAAGCTCGCCATCGTTTACGCCGACCAGCGCAAATCGGATATGGCCGATGCCATGTTCCAGCAATTCTCGCAGCACGCTCTAGCGGTCCAGCAGCCTTATCTGCCGGGATTCGAGGCTCATCTGCAGCAGACCCGCGGCGATTTCGAGGGCGCGCTGGTCAGTTATCGGAAAGCGGTATGCAGTTGGCGCATGCGGGACAAAATGCGGGCGCCGAAAGTTTCTTACATCAGTTCGCGCTCTTGTCGATGTTGCTCGGAGAGAATTCCTCGGCGCTGTCCTACGCGCAGCAGCAAAAGATTGGCGACGAGGAGCTGATTACGGTGTGCCAGGTTGCAGTCCGTGGCAGGAAACACGGCGGCGGCTGACCAAAGCATGGAGAAATTCAAGTCAAGCCATCCGTGGGTCGCCGCGCGATTTCTGGAGGACCAAAAGAAATTGAACGGTATATATGCGGCGTTGCAGCGCAATGATGCGACGGGCGCGCTGTCCGCGGCCGAGGGTTTGCCGGAAAGTCGGCGAAGTACGCTACTTGAAGGGGCGCGCTTATTTTCTTCTGAAAGACGATGCCGCCGCCGAGACCCAATTCCGTAAGGCATTGCTGTACGATCGCCGCATGAACAATTTCATTGATATGCGCAACATATTCCCCGCCTATGCGATCATGACGCACTATTATTTGGCCCAAATGTACGAGCGGGATGGGAAGCGGGATCAGGCGATCAACGAATATCAGGAATTCTTATCGCGCTTCCAAAACTCCCAGACCAAGCCACAACAGGTTCCCGAAGCCAGAGCCAGTTTGAAAAAGCTGATGCAGTCCCAGTAGGGGAGGGGCAAGTCCCGCCGTTCGGCCCCGGTGTCAGCGATAATGTCAGTTTTCTGCGGTGACCGAGCCTCACTCGCCTTGTCGCCTTCGGAGTTCGTGCCTTTGGTTTTTTGGTTCGTTCCGCGCGCCTTATCAAAACATGGCCGAAATGCGGGAGGGCTAAAGCACCCCCTACTGGGATTCCCTGCGAATTGACTTGCACTTGGCGGCGTCCTAACATCGTCGCGAATGACGGCGCTACAAACCCAATGCTAGGCCAGACAATTTCGCACTACCGCATCCTGGAAAAAATCGGCGGCGGCGGTATGGGCGTGGTTTACAAAGCGGAAGACACGCGCCTGGACCGCGCTGTCGCCCTAAAATTTCTTCCGGAAGATTTAGGGAGAGACGCCCAAGCGCTGGAGCGCTTTAAGCGCGAAGCCAAAGCCGCCTCGGCGCTCAATCATCCCAACATCTGCACGATCCACGATATCGGCGAAGAAAACGGCAAAGCCTTCATCGTTATGGAATTTCTCGAAGGCCAAACTCTCAAGCATCGCATCAATGGGCGCCCCGTCGATCTCGACACGCTGCTCGATCTCTCGATCGAAATCGCGGATGCGCTGGATGCCGCGCACGCGAAGGGCATCGTCCATCGCGACATCAAGCCCGCGAATATTTTCGTCACCGAACGCGGCCACGCCAAAATTCTCGATTTCGGGCTGGCCAAAGTTCCGCAGAAGAAAGATGCGCGTGACGATGCCACGCTCGCCACTGGCGCCCTCTCCGGCGTAGCCGAAGTCGATCTCACCAGCCCCGGCACTACAGTCGGCACCATCGCCTACATGTCGCCGGAGCAACTGGGCGCCAAGGAACTGGATCCGCGCACCGACCTATTCTCATTTGGCGCGGTGCTATACGAAATGGCTACCGGGACGCTCCCGTTCCGCGGCGAGAGTTCCGCGCTGGTTACTGACGCAATTCTTCATCGCGCGCCGGCGCCGGCGATGCGGCTTAATCCGGATATTCCCACCAAGCTCGAAGACATCATCAATCGCGCGCTCGAGAAAGACCGCACCATGCGCTACCAGAACGCAGCGGACATGCGCTCCGAGCTGCGCCGACTGAAACGCGACACGAGCTCAGCCAGCATGACCGGCGCGCACGATGCCGCCGCGGCGACAAGCGCCGCGCAAATCTCCGGCGCCGTTCCGTCGGCATCGACTAGCGTATCGACGACCGAGTGCATCGGGCGCCGCCGTACCGCAAGCCGCGCAAGCCTCCGGCACACACGCCTCGGGCAGTTCCGTGATCGTGGCGGCCAAGCAACATAAACTCGGGCTCAGTGCAGGGCTGGTCATCACGCTCGTTGTGCTGGCCGCGGCGGGATACGGAATCTACACGTTACTCGCCAGCAAGAGCACGCCGCCATTCCAGAATTTCTCCATCTCGCAAATCACCAACAACGGCAAATCGGCGCTGGCCGCGATTTCCCCCGATGGCAAATACATCCTCAGCGAGCTTCAAGACGGCGGAAAGAGCAGCCTCTGGCTGCGGCACATCCCGACCAACAGCGACACGCAAGTCATCGCGCCGTCCGACGCCATCTACACCTATCTCGATTTTTCGCCCGACGGGAACTACATCTACTTCATCAAAGCCGAAGCCGCGGTACAATCCGTCCGCGATCTCTACCGCGCCCCGGTTCTCGGCGGAGCTCCGCAACTGCTCACCCACGACATTGACTCCAACATCTCATTCTCCTCCGACAGCAAGCACTACGCCTTCATGCGCGATAATGATCCCGATGTCGGCAAATACCAACTGCGCACCGCTAACGCCGACGGCTCCAATGAAAAAATGTTCTTCGGCGGCCCCGCCCGGGAAGCCGCACGCTTCCTCGCCTGGATCCCCAACGGCAACGAAGTTGTCAAAGCGCAATACAACGTGGGCGATGACCTCACCACTATCAAGGTCATCGATATGACTTCCGGGGAATCGAAAAGAGTTACGTCTTACAAAGTCAATTATCTGGACAGACTGGTTTGGCTGCCCGACGGCAAGAGCCTGCTAGCCACTTATCAGGATCCCTCCACGAATTATGCCCGCTATCAAATCGGCCTGATGTCCTACCCCAGCGGGCAATTCCATGCAGTCACCAAGGACACCAACAGCTACGCCACGCTGACCATCTCGTCTGACGGAAAGACTCTGGCCACCGTTCAACGGAGGGCTCTGCGCGGCTTTTACATGTTTCCCGCGGCGGGCACGCCGGCTGATCTCCCCGCTCCCATTTTGCCGCAGGAAAAGGATCTAGCCCGCGTTCGCGTGGGCCGGAAGCAGCGGCTTTTACCTGATGGGCGAAGACGAAGTCGTGCGCGTCTCCGCCGACGGCAGCAACAAAACAGTGATTCTTAGCAACGGGTACTCTGAAGGCATGGCTTCCTGTGCGGATGGACGCACCCTGTTACTTGGCTGGACGGGCGCGGACGTCACGAACCGCCTCAACATCTGGCGCACCGATGCGAACGGCGGCGACCCCAAACAAGTCACTTTCGGCAAGTATGATGCCGTGCCCGTCTGCTCCCCGGATTCCAAGTGGGCCTATTACGCTGATAAAGACGCTAGCTTAGCCATGCGCGTGCCTGTCGATGGGTCGAGCAAGCCCGAGGTCGTTCCCGGTGCGGTGCCGCCGAACGCCATCATCTCCTCGGACCAATACGGAATCTCGCCGGATGGAAAATACTTGGCCTGCGTGATTACGATGACGCCGGTGGGCGGCGCAGCCGGCGTGCAGAAAATCAATCTAGTTCCGCTCGACGCCGGAGCGCAGCCCCAAACGCGCCTGATCGATCCCGATCCGCGCATCAAGGGCCATCTGAGTTTCACTCCCGACGGCAAATTCTTCGTCTATGCCATCCGCGCCAACGGAGTAGAAAATCTCTGGCAGCAACCGGTAGACGGCGGCCCGGGCCGCCAAATCACAAATTTTCCCACCGAACAAATCACCAGTTATCACTGGTCGCCGGACGGCAAAACCATCGCCATGATCCGCCAACATATAGACTCCGACGTGGTGCTGCTGAAGGATACTGGCTCCCAGTAGCGGAGGGTCTGGTTTTTAGACCCTCCCACAGTTCGGCCCCCCGAGCGCGGCACAACTCGCCGTCGCAAATTCCCACTGCCAATCTGCTGTTCCCCCACGTCCAATTCTGCCCACCGGGTTGACTCCCCAAACCGCGCCCCCTAACATGCCTCGCGCGCCCAAAAAATGAAATCCGCAAACATCCCAAACCAAGCCAAAAGCAAATCCACAACCTCGCCCCACTCCCCCCAAAAATTCGCCAGCTCCCACCAATCCGATAACTGGATCCGCGGCGCCGTTGTGGCCCTGGCCATCTATTCAGTCGCAAAAAATCTGCTCCGCGCAGCCACAAAGCCTCTTTGGTTCGACGAACTGCTAACCCAAGCAGTCTCCCGCCAACCCAGTCTCTCCGCCATCTGGAACGCACTGAAAAATGGCGTCGATGGAAATCCTCCTCTTTTCTATGTAATCGAGCGCATCGCGTCGAAGCTCTCCTCCCACGAAATGATCGCGTACCGCTTGGTTCCCGCACTAGCCTTCTCCGGCGTCCTAATATGCATTTACCTCTTCGTGCAAAAAAGGAGCGGCGCCAAAGTGGCCCTGATCTGCACTCTGTTACTCTTCGTCACCCCGCTGGACAACAAATACGCGCTCGAAGCCAGGCCCTACAGCCTGCTCGCCGCGTGCCTGGCGATCGCGCTACTCTGCTATCAACGACTGCCAGCCACGCGCTGGACCATAGGCCTATTCCTCAGTCTAAGTCTCGCCGAAAGCCTCCACTATTACGCCGGCCTGGCCTGCTTTCCCTTTTTCGTAGCCGAGTTAGTCTACGTTTTTTCGACCTCGCGTATCCGTCGCGCCGTTTGGTTCAGCATGTTTGCGAGTCTCGTCCCAGCTCTGCTCGCCGTCCCGTTGCTTCTCCAACTCAAGCACACCTACGCGGGCCATGTCTGGGCGCGCCCCGAGTTTATGCTGATCCCCATGAGCTACGGCGGCTACTTCCGTCTTAACGCCCTCTGGGGCTTGGCCATAGCGATCGTCGCCGTTTGCGTTGTAATCGGGGCTTGGCTCCGAGAGGCGCCACAAGATGCAAACAACGGCACAATCGCCGCACTACCGTCCGAACACGCGCTAGTTTTGGGATTTTTGCTTCTGCCGGTCTTTGGCGTAGTCGCCGCAAAAATCGCACACGGCGGCGCCACGGACCGCTACTATCTCCCGGCAATTTTCGGAATTGTAATCGCGCTAGGCTACGTTCTAAGAACAGTCACCCCGGCCGGCTTCAGGCTCGCCGCCGCCGTCGTGATCATCGCCGTAACATTCCAAGAGGCCGACATCGTGCGTTCGTTCTTCAGCCATTCCCCCGCGCAAGACGACCGCGCCCCAATTCTGCATCTGCTTTCCGACGCCTCCCAGCACAACGGTTTGCCTCTAATAATTTCCAATGCCGGCGAATATGTAGAACTCTCTCACAGCGCCCCATCAAGCCTGAATCAGCGCATGGCCGCGATCGTAGATCCTCCCAGCGCCGTCTCCTACGCCGGAACCGACACGGTGGACAAGCTGGTAATCGAATTAACCTGCTGCGTGCAATTGCAAGTTTACGAATTCAAGCCGTTCGCGGCGGAACATCCCGTCTTTCTACTCTACTCAGACGGAACTCAGTTCGACTGGTGGCCCAGCCGCTTGATTCACGATGGCGCAACGCTGGAACTACTGGCGAAGCAAGGCGGAGGGAGCCTGTACAGCGTTGCACTCAACTCAGAATCAGCGACAAGTCAGTAGCTGGGGGAGGAGCGGGAACTAGTTCGAACGTCGCGAGGCGCCGGTATCTGATATCTGGAACTTCAAATCGAAATTCGTTTACACTGCAAATCACTCAACCGCGGATTTCTCAACAATTGCCCGCTTCTTCCTCTGCTCGCGCCATTCTTGCCACGTCAACCAGACCACCACCGCATCAAATATCGTCAACATCACCAGAGCAAACGAGTGCGTATGCGTATAGCGCCGCACCTGATAAATCATGAATCCGCCGAACACCGCAAGAGTCACCGGATAAGCCCACATTTTGTTGAACCACAAAGCCACCACTAACACCGTCTTCACAAGCCCGTGCGACAGCAAATACAGCGAGGCAAACACAGGATCGGCTCGCCCGATCTCATGCGCCAAATGCAGGAAGTGCGAGGAAATAAAGTCGTAAGGATTCCGTCGCTCCTCCTGCTCCAGCAGTCCCTGCACAATCGATGCAAGCCGCGCCGGACCGATAAACCAAATCAACACGCCGCCCGCGGCCTCGATGAGCCCGCCGATGCCTTTCAGCGTAATCCCAGTGCGAAACGTCCCATGAAGCAGCGACGATCCCTTCATCAGCAGCACGCCCCTCAACCGAATGCAGAAGCAATCAGCCTGCGTAATATACTAGCAGCCAATAGGGCAGGGTCTGGTTTTTAGACCCTCCCGCTTTTCGGCCCTCCGTGAACGCCGCACCGCCCAACTCAATTAGAAAGTGTCCCGATGTGAACAGCTATCCCCAGTCAATTACCCTAAGATGATCCCGTCGAGCAAGACGGACTCATCTGCAGGCAGATCAACCGCCTTCCTCTGACCCAACTAGGGAGGATCTAAATAAGCACTCTGTTAATAATTCTACTGGTAGTGGTGTTGCTAGGCGGCGGGGGTTGGGGATACTCGCGCTGGGGTGGCAGAAACTAGCGCGTATCCACGGCAAGACTCGAGATGCAATCGCGGATTGCCAACTCTGCACGGAGCTAGCAGCCCGCGAGATGTTCGCAGCATGCGCTAAACGAAACGCAGTGACATTCAAGAAGGAACAACCAGGCCCCGGAATTCAAATCGATTCGGAGGAAACTAAAAAATGAAGCCAGGCACTCAGAATGAAGTAGAAGGTGCAGTCCACGAAGTAAAAGGCAAGATCAAGGAAACGATCGGCCGCGTGACAAACGATCCGAACCTCGAAGGCGAAGGTATCGGCGAACAAATCGGCGGCAAAGTCCAAAAGAAAATCGGCCAAGTACAAAAAGTAATCGAAAAGCCGTAGTTCCAGTAGGGGAGGGTGCTCTCTTGCCCGCCAGTCCGCCTAGGCGGACGGAGGAAGCCCTCCCGCTTTTCGGCCTTCTTCGCTTTCGTAAATTTCATCTCCGTTTATACTCCATCGCCGTGCCCGATTCGCGGACTGGCCCGCGTCCGGAACTTCCAAGCCACAGAGGGGAGCCCCATGCCAAAAAGAAGTCTTCACCTGCTAATAATCGCAATCGCCATCGCAACGGCCGCGCTAACCTCCGCAGCGGCCCCCAACCCGCAAAGCCTCCCAACAACCCCAGCCGCGGCAGAACTTCGCATCACCGGCGACGTACGCACCCCTAAAACTCTAACCATCGCCGATCTAAAGAAAATGCCCCGCAAGACTCTCTCGGTGGTAAATCCGCACGATAAGAAAACCGAGGCCTACGAGGGTGTCCTGTTTGAGGAGTTGCTTCGCCGCGCCGGCGTGGCGCAAGGCGAAATGCTGCGCGGCACTGCAATGGCGACATACGTCGTGGCAGAAGGAAGCGACGGCTACCGAGTAATCTTCTCCGCCGCCGAACTCGATTCCGGAATAATCGATTCTGATGTGATCGTGGCAGACACGATGGACGGAGCGCCGCTAGGCGCAGGAGTTGGTCCGCTACGCTTGGTAGCCCCGCACGAAAAGCGCCCAGCCCGCTGGGTAAGAATGTTGACCACAATAACGGTAGTCCACCCACAAAAATAAACGAGCAAGGTTCCCGTAGGGGACGGCACTTTAGACCCTCCCACAATCCGGCCCCCCAGATGCACAATCAAAGCCGAGGTAGAGCGGTCGCTCGAGCGGAACGGAGCAAGATCCGTCAGTGGAAGCGCCAGCAAGGAGCCCGAAATGGCAATTCCGTACTACCACGTCGATTCATTCACGAGTGAGCTCTTTTCAGGTAACCCGGCGAGCGTCTGCATCCTTCCCGCCTTTCTCGCGGACAGCATCCTGCAGAAAATTGCCGTTGAGAACAGGCACAGCAACACCGCCTTCGTCGTTCCTCGCGCGGATGGCGATTTCGATTTGCGCTGGTTTACACCCAAACTCGAAGACGATTTATGCGGGCATGCGACGTTGGCGTCCGCTTACGTGCTCGCGCTGCGGAAGCATGGCGGCTGGCCGGTTCGATTCCACACCCGCAGCGGCATCTTGACCGTCGCGCAGGTCGGCGACAGCTTTGAAATGGACTTTCCCGCTATGCCCTCCCAACCGTGCGAGTCGCCAGTAGGCCTCTTACCGGCCCTCGGTTTGAAAACGGCGCTGGTGACGAAATCGCGCGATTATCTCGTCGTGTTGGATCGGGCGGAGCAAGTGCGAGCGCTCTCGCCCGACATTGCTGCGCTTGCCAAACTGGACATTGGGATCAGCGGAGCCATTGTTACTGCGCCCGGCGAAGGAGACGTCGATTACGTGTGCCGCTTTTTTGCACCCTCGATAGGCATCGATGAGGACCCCGCCACGGGCTCGATACATTGCATACTGGCGCCCTACTGGGCGGAGCGGCTCGGTAAGAACAAGTTTCGCGCCCGACAACTCAGTGCTCGCGGCGGGGACGTGCATTGCACCATCGCGGGCAATCGCGTGAAGATCGCCGGGAGGGCGCGTTTATACCTTCACGGTACGCTCGAACTCTAAAGCGTCCGTCTCCAGAGCCTCTTCGATCTTCAATAAGGAGTCGGCCCCGACTCCAACCCTCGCTCCCGCAAATAAAGATACATTGGCAACGCAAACGAAACCCCCACCAAACAAAGCCCCAGGGTAGCAATCCATCCGTGCCGAACCCGCACCCGCTCCGATTCTTGCCGGATGAAAACGACTAAAATCACCGCCGACACCAGCACATCCGCAACAAAAAACAAACTAATCCGGTTGCCACCAAGCGAAGTGAGAAAAAGCCGCGAATCCAACCCGTTCTGAAATAGCCAAGGAAGAAACTGCGAATAAGGAACAACGATCCCAAGCAAACAAAGCAGCAAGTAAACATTCTTGCGACTCATAACAGTCGCTCCTCTATACGTTAAACGGATTTTATGTCTCGATGACGACTACGGGAGAGGGCCCCAAAAGGTTTCGCACCGTTTCGTGCTGTCGGCGTCCCCGCCGGCTCTTTTCGCAATACTCACCAGCAACCGCAAACAAGCCCGACCTCACCCGGTAAAATCAAATCACTGAATTTAAAAAGGAATTCCGAAGAAACCGCGAGGAAAGTCTACTGCTCCGCGAGATGCCCGGCCTGCAACCGCGTCTGCAAGGCGCGCAAGATCGTATCCCGCGCGATCATGCCGACAATCTGCCCGCCATCCAGCACTGGCATCTGATTGATATCTTCTCTCTGCATCCGCTCAAGCACATTCAGCACCGGTTCAGCAGGCTGCGCCCAATGAATTTTATCCAAAGGCATCATAGCCGCCTGTACCGAAGTGTTCGCCCATTCCTCCCGAGGCACCTGCCGCGCCGCATCCAGGGTAATCAATCCCACCGGGATCTCACCATTTTTCACCACGTAACAGCGCCGCCCCGTCCGCAAAACTTCCTGCACATAATTTTCAATCGAGTCCTCACGCCCAATCGAAGGAATCTCCTGAGTCATCACGTCGCTGGCATGAATTCCGGTAAGCGCCGAGCGAATGGTGACCTGGGCATAACTCTCCTGCGCCGCAGTCAGCAAAAACCATCCAATAAACGCCAGCCACAACCCTCCGATTTTGTCACCCGTAACAAATTGCGCGATGCCCCCAAAAATCATCAGATAAGCAATCACCTGCCCGGTGCGCGCCGCATAACGCGTCGCCTTCGAGAAATCCTTGGTGACGCCCCAGACCACCGCCCGGAAAATTCGACCGCCGTCCAGCGGAAAGCCGGGAACCAGATTGAAAGCTGCCAAAACGAAATTGATTTCCGCCAGCCACGTGGACGTCGCGACCACCATCTCGCTCGCCCCGTTAATTTTCGTGATCAGATAAAACCCGCCGGAGAGAAGAAAACTGGTGACCGGTCCGGCGATTCCGATATTGAATTCCTGACGCGCGTTCGTCGGCTCGCGTCCAATGCGCGCCAGCCCCCCGAACACGAACAGCGTGATGGATTGCACCGGAATTTTGTAGCGCATGGCCACTACGCTGTGGCCTAGTTCGTGAACAACCACGGAAGTAAAGAAAAGTATGGCGGTGATAATTCCCAGTGCCCAATGCTGCGATGAAGACCAACTCGGGTGCTGCGCTTTGAACTGCGTGCCCAGCGAAAAAGTAATCAGCGCGAAAATAATGAACCAGCTCGGGTGCAGATAGATCGGGATGTTCAGAATGCGCCCAACCCGAATTCCCGAAGCTTGCTCCATTTCGTCCCCGAACGCATTATATCCAAGCTGGCTCTTTGCGTCCGAGATTCCACGCCGTGTACCCGTACCCACGCCGCCCGCCCGCTACCGATCTCGCAAGTCGCCTGGAATCAATGGCTGATGATCGGCGCCCAACTTGCCGATAGAAGCAGCGTAGCCACCAAGGCAGCAAAGCTTGGGAGCATCACGGAGAAGGCGGCCATGACGCAAGATCCACTGGAATTCGCGGTAATCGGCCTCTCAGTAGTCGGCTCAATTTCGGTAGCAGTGGTAGTCGAATGGATCGGGCTCTGGGGCCTGATGAAGATGATGCCAGCCCCGGAGCCAACCCACGAGGCAGCAGCTCCCACAGCGGCCAGCCCAGGGGCCGCCACCGCGCTAGCGACCGAATCCCCGGCCGAGCTGCAGACGGTTTTGAATTCGTAGGGGACGCTGATTTAGCCCTCCCGCGACGCCGGCAAAAACCCTTGCAGGGTGGCCCAAATTCCGCCGCAAACAAGCCACCCCGCCGGCGCCCTCTCCCCATCAATCGATTACTGGCAGCGAGCCCCCTGAAACGAGTATATTGTCGCCGATTCCGCACTCGGTAGGGTTCGAAGTGAACGGAAAGATCTTCCCGCAATTAGCCCGCTTCACCAATTTCCGTGGAGGCAAGAAAATTACACAACTCAGGAGGCAGCGATGAGCACGAATGCAGTCCGTGGTATCGACACCCGCGTCGCGCCAGTCGATATGAAGTTCGAGATCGTGGTCATCCCCGTCTCGGACGTGGACCGCGCCAAAGAGTTTTACGCCAAGCTCGGCTGGCGGCTCGACGCCGACTTCGCCAACGGGAAAGACTTCCGCATAATTCAGTTCACGCCGCCCGGCTCCGGCTGCGCGATCATCTTCGGCAAGAACGTCACGGCGGCGGCGCCCGGCTCCGCCCAAGGGCTTTACCCGATCGTTTCCGACATCCAGACCGCCCGCCAAGCGTTGCTCGATCGCGGCATCCAGATCAGCGAAGTGTTCCACAACGACGGCGTGTACGCGGGCACAGACGAGCCCTTCTTGTTTGGACGAGTGCGCGTCAGCGGTGCGGATCCCGAGCATCGCAGCTATCGCTCGTTCGCCTCCTTCCGCGATCCCGACGGCAACGGCTGGCTGTTCCAGGAAATCACCGCGCGGGTAGCCGGTCGCGTCGATCCCGCGGCCACCACCTTCGCCTCGGTCAACGATCTGGCCAGCGCCATGCGGCGCGCCTCGGCCGCCCACGGCGAGCATGAGAAGCGCATCGGTGCGGCCGATCCCAACTGGCCCGACTGGTACGCCGCGTACATGGTGGCGGAGCAATCCGGGGCCGAGCTGCCGAAATGAGCGGCTCCGGCGTGAGCCGTGAACCGGCGCTTGCCGGGCAGACCGTGGTGGTGATCGGTGGTAGCTCGGGCGTCGGGCTCGAGACGGCGAGGCGAGCGCGGTTCGAGGGCGCTAATGTCGTTCTTACCGGCCGCGATCCCCGACGCCTCGAGGACGCCGCACGCCAGCTTGGCGCCCTCAGTAGCGCAGCCTTCGACGCCACCGACGTCAAGCGCTTGGAGCGTTTCTTCGACGAGCTGGCTGCGCCGATCGACCACATCCTGGTCACCGCCGGCGGTCCGTAGTACGCGCGGCTGGCCGACATCGATTTCGTCCGTGCGCGCCGCAATGTCGATGCGCAATTCTGGTCGCGGCTGCACATCGCGCGCCGCGCCGCTGGCAAGATTCGCCCCGGCGGAACGCTCCTGTTCATTGGCGGAACGGGTGGCCGCCGGCCAGACGGGGGCCCGCTCATCGTGGCCCTCACCGCCGCAATGCCCGCGCTCACCAAGGCGCTGGCCCTCGAGCTCGCGCCTGTCCGCGTCAATCTGATTGCCCCCGGCTTCGTGGACACGCCGCTCTCGGCATCGCTGCTCGGCGCTCAACTGGACGCGCGTCGCGAGCAACTTCGCACGATGCTGCCAATCCGGCGCGTGGTCGGCCCGGACGACATCGCCATGCTCGCCGTCCACCTGATGACGAACACAGCGATTACCGGAGCAACTTACGATATAGACGGCGGACAACAGCTCGTCGAAGGGTGAGCCCCTGCCAGCGACGCGAGCCGCGTATGCTATGATGGCGGGTCACGTTAGCTTGGCGCACAACGATGCGGTTCCCCCGCCTACGGTCTTCGGCAATGCTGCTTCTGATTTTTGCGTTACTCTTCACTGCCACAGCGGCTGCAGCACAACAGAAAACTTCCTGGGATAGCATCATCGACGGTTTCGCGGCAAAAATCACCGCCGCCGGACGCTCCTCGCCGGTGCATATGCAAGTGAAGAATCTCTCGTCGCTGGATGCGGCGCGCATTGCCGGTTTTCAGCAGGCATTGGAAGCGAACTTGCTCCGTCGCGGGGTGAAACTGGGTGATGCAGACATGACCACGGCGGATGTGACGGTAAGCGAGAATTTGCGCGCAATTATTTTCACGCTGGAAGTGGCGACCCCGGATTCGCGCACGGTGATGCTCGCCAGTCTGGACCGCAACGACGCCGCCCCTCCTACGGAGCCGCGGCCCGCCGTCCGTTTGCGGCGCGAAATAATCTGGTCGCAGCCGGATCTGCTTCTCGATTTCGTCGTGCTTCCGGCCGCGCCAGATGCCAGCCCTCGGCTCGTGGTGCTCGAGCCGCACCGCGTGGTGATCTATCGATCGGTAGATGGCCGCTGGCAAGCGCAGGAATCGCATCCGCTTCCGGCCCTGCCGCCGGCACGCGACCCGCGCGGGACGCTTACTGTCTCGAACGGCGATCCGGAAGCGACCATCGGAGTCGATCTGCCCGGCGCGCAATGCACGCTGAAAACGCGCGACAAGCTGGAACTGACCTGCTCGACGGGGAGGATTTTCCGCTCGAACGTGGAGACCGATTTCGTTTCGCTTCCGTTCAACTGCGGCGCCGTGTCTCAAGCGCTGCTTACCAACGATTCCGATTGGACGCAGCCTGATTCACTTCGCGTCGTTGAAGTGCATGATCATGCGGAGCAGGTCGCGGAGCCGATGGCGTTTTCGGGGCCGATCCTGGCGCTGTGGCCTGGCGTCGAAAGCGAGACCGCGAGGGTGATTTGGCGGGATTTGGCTACGGGGGATTATGAAGCGGGGATTGTCACGGCTTCTTGCGGGCCTTAGCGCGATTGCGCTCGTTGCGACGATTGTGCTTGGCGGAGCTGGCGCCGACCCTTCAGCTTCGCTCAGCGCAAGAAGGCGGGAGGGTCTGAAGACCCTCTCCTACGATGGCCTCGGCATTTTCGCTTCTGAGCGGCCCGTTTATGGCGGGACGCTGCGAGCGGAAATTGGGGCGCCCGTGAGCTTGCTTGAACCAGCGGGGGGCTCAACTGATGCATCAGAAGCCGAACTCGTGTCTCTGACGTACGAAACGGTGGTGCGCGTTGACAGGCGCGGCGACGTTCAGCCGCTGCTGGCGGAAACTTGGGAGCGCGACGCGACGATGCGCCGGTGGAAATTTCATTTGCGCGCGGGCGTGCACTTCCAGGATGGAACCGCACTCACGCCGCAAAGCGCTGTGCCTGCGTTGATCAATGCTGAAGAGGACTGGCGCGTCACGCCTATGAGCGACGGCCTGCAAATCGAAACGCCTTCGGCTGCGCCGGAATTTCCCGCGACATTGGCTGAGCGCAAATACGTTTTGGTCCGCCGCTCGAAAGAGGTGGCAGGCGGCACCGGGCCATTCAAGATCGAATCTTGGGAAGCGGGGAAACACGTGCTGCTGATGGCCAATCCGGATTATTGGGGCGGCCGGCCATTCCTCGATTCGGTGGAAGTGCAATTGGGTCGAGCCGCGCGCGAACGAATGATCGATCTGCAAGTCGGGAAAGCCGATGTGGTCGAGCTTCCGGCGGAAATGGCGCGACGGGCTAGCGACGAGAAAATTCGTATCGAAGTAACGCCGCCGGTGGAATTGCTGGCGTTGATTTACCCGGATGGGAGCGCAGGTGGCGCTGGCCAAGCGGCTAGCCCCAACCGCGCCGCCGGGCGCTCGGCCGAAGCCGAAGCGCGATTGCGCGAGGCAATTTCACGTTCGATAGATCGGGCGGCGATTGTGAATCTCGTCCTGCAGAAAGAAGGGGAGCCCGCCGGCGGATTACTGCCGCAGTGGATCAGTGGAACCGAGTTTTTATTTTCGAGCGCCGCGGATCCGGCGGCGGCGCGGGCTTTAGTGAAGGAGATCGCACCCGCTGCGACGCTGGTCTTGGGATATGATTCGGGCGACGCATTGGAACAGGCTGTGGCAGAGAGAATCGCGGTGAACGCGCGAGAAGCAGGGATTACAGTGACGTCTATAGCGATTCCTCCGGCGCCTCTCGCGCCGGGCAGTGCGGCGCGCGCAGGGAAGCCAAAATACGATGCGCGCTTGGTTCGCGTGAATCTTGTTTCGCCGCTACCGCGCCCAGCGCTCGCCGGATTGCTCGCGGAGTTATCACCGGTGCTCGGCAGCGCAGACTCGGGGCTGCCGGAATCGGCGGACACTGCCGAAATATACGCGCGAGAAAAAGCGGCGCTCGAAACTTGGCGTGTGGTGCCCATCGCGCACTTGCCACGCGTTTATGGCTTGGGGCCGCGCGTGCGGAATTGGTCGATTTCGCCAGGAACGGCGATGAATGGTTTGCCGCTCGCCGATGTTTGGTTGAAGAGGGAAGCGCAGTGACGTTTCGATCCAGACTTTTTTGGCTGTTCACATTCTTCGTGCTGCTCGCGGTGGGGATCGTAGCCGCGGGCGTCACGTTGGTCACGCGTAACGCCTTCGAGGAACTTGACGCTCGGCGGACCGACGCGTTGGTGGCTCAATTCCGCGAGGAATTCAAACAACGCGGCGAGGAAGCGGCCCTGCAAGTGAAAGGTATCGCCGACGCAGAAGCCACCACTCGTATGGCGATTGAATTAATGCGCCCGAACGCGGACGCTTCGACCTACTACTGGGACGCGCGCAACGTAGCGGCAGCGCACCAACTCGATATCCTCGATTTCGTGGCGACGGACGGCACAATCATTTCTTCCGCCGAATGGCCGGCCCGCGCCGGCTACAAATTGAGCTGGGTCACCAAAACGGAAGATTGGGCTTCGGCTGGTCCTTTCCTGGTGCGCATGGATACGCAAGAAGGACCGACACTAGGTCTGATGGCCGTGGCGAATGCCGTGCCGGTGGCCGATAAACGCATCTTCGTACTCGGCGGAAAAAAACTTGGCAAGGATTTCATTTCCACGCTGGCTCTATCGGAGGGCATGCGCGCGCTGGTTTATCTGAATCTGGATAAGGATTTTTCGAGCGACGGCTTGCTCGATGCCAACGGCGCCGTACAGGACGCAGAAAGATTTGCCCCGCTCGTGGAACAAGTGCGCCATGTGCCGAAGGAGCAGACCTCGCAGATTGCCTGGAGTTCCGACCCCGCGAGCGCCGAAATTTTTCATCTTCTGCCGCTCGAGGGCCGCGACAACGAACTGCTCGGCGTTCTGCTCATCGGCGCATCGCAGCGCGAGCGCGTGGTGGTCGAGCATCGGATTATTTTGCTGGCAGTCGGCATGGCCGGGCTGGGACTGTTGCTTGGCGCGATTCTGAGCTGGTGGGGTGCTGCGCGGATCACCCGGCCGGTAACCAAATTGGTGGCCGGCGCGAAGGAAGTGGCGGCAGGGAATTGGAATGCGCGAGTGGATGTGCGCTCGAAAGACGATATCGGGCATCTCGCCGCCGCGTTCAATCAAATGACCGAACAGCTCGTCGATCAGCGCGAGCGCCTGGTGCAATCCGAGCGCGTGGCCGCTTGGCGTGAGCTGGCGCGGCGGCTGGCGCATGAATTGAAGAATCCGCTCTTTCCGCTGCAAATTACGGTCGAGAATCTGCGCCGCGCGCGAATGAAACGCGCCGATGAGTTCGACGAAGTGTTCGACGAGTCCACCGAAACGCTGCTGGCCGAAATCGAAAACCTGAAAGGCATAATCGGGCGCTTCAGCGATTTTGCGCGCATGCCGCGGCCGGAGCTGCGCGCGGTGGACGCGAACGAAGTTGTGCGTACGGTGGTGCGCCTGTTCGAGGCGCAATTCAGCGCCGTGGGCCGCCCGCCGATCACGCCGGAACTGCATCTCGAGTCCAATTTGCCGCTGATTCAGGCGGATCCGCTGCTGTTGCACCGCGCGATCGAGAATTTGGTACTGAACGCTATGGACGCGATGCCCTCGGGCGGAGTGCTGGCGCTTGCAACTTCCAGCAGCGACGGCTCTGTAATAATTGAAATCTCGGACACGGGGTCGGGCTTAACGCCGGAGGAATGCGAACGATTGTTTACGCCGTACTACACGACGAAGCAGCATGGTACGGGACTCGGGCTTGCGGTGGTGCAGTCGGTGATCAGCGATCATGGCGGAACAATTTCAGTTGCGAGTGAGACGGGCGTGGGAACCACGTTCCGGATTGTGCTGATGATCAACCCGGCGGTTGAGTCAGCGAAAAATGCCCGGGCAGCGGCGACAGTGCCGCCAACTCAAGCGCCTTCGACCGCCGCTCCCACTTCGTCAGCGGCACACGCCCCGCAATCGGTGGGAGCGCCGAATGAGACAAATGCCGACGCGCTATCCGATGCGGTCTCTAATGATTCGTCTGAGGCGCGTATCGCTGAACCGGCCAATGATATGCCTGCGAATTCTGCTGAAACGATTACCACATCCGAGCCGGAGGCCTAGTCGCGCGTGACGGCCAAGGCTCACGTCCTCGTAGTGGATGACGATCCCAACACGCTGGCGTCATTGGCGCGCGCTTTTCGACTGGCCGGGCACGAAGCGACGGTTTGCGACAATGCTTCGCGGGCGCTCGATATCGCCAAGACCGACCGTATCGACGTGATTCTCTCCGACGTGGTGATGCCGGGAAAAGATGGCATCGCTTTCCTCGAAGACTTGAGGGCCGCAGGAATTGCGATCCCGACGGTGATGATGTCGGGTCAGGCAAATATCGAAATGGCCGTGCGAGCCACCCGGCTTGGCGCGGTGGATTTTCTCGAGAAGCCCATCTCGACCGAGAAGCTGCTGTTGACCATCGACAATTGCCTGCGGATCAGCCGCCTCGAAAACGAGAACCGCGATCTGAAGAAGCGCCTGGGCAAGCATGAAATTTTGTGGGTCAGCCTAGCGATGAAAGCTCTGATGGAGCAATTGGATCGCGTGGCGGCCAGCGAAACGCGCGTCTGTATCCGCGGCGAAACGGGAACAGGGAAGGAATTGGTGGCGCGCACGCTGCACGAGAAGAGCGCGCGTCGAAATGGCCCCTTCGTGACGCTGAATTGCGCTGCCATTCCCGCGGAATTAATGGAATCGGAATTATTCGGCCACGAGAAGGGCGCTTTCACAGGTGCTTCGGCGCGGCACGTGGGGAAATTCGAAGCGGCGCATCGCGGCACATTTTTTCTCGATGAAATTGGCGATATGCCGCTGGGAATGCAAGCGAAGCTCTTGCGAGTGTTGGAGGAAGGCGAAATCGAGCGAGTCGGCGGGGATAAGCCGATTGCCGTGGATGTTCGCGTCGTCGTGGCGACGCATCGCGATCTTGAGGCCCAAGTGAAAGCTGGGACTTTCCGGCAGGATTTGTATCACCGGATTTATGTCTTTCCCATCGTGTTGCCGCCATTGCGCGAGCGCCGCGAGGATATCGCACTGCTGGCGCGCAGTTTCGCACGCCAGGTTGCCGCGCAGAATGGATGGAAGGAAAAGGCGTTCACGGAAAGCGCGATCGCGGAGCTGGAGAATTACCGTTGGCCGGGAAATGTGCGCGAGCTGAGAAATGTGGTCGAGCGGATTTTGTTGCTGTCCGCGCGGGATGAAATTGACGTGGACACGGTTAGGTCGGCGTTACCGGGAAGCGCGGCGACGTCAGCCGTCTCAGATCACGGCAGCGCCGCCGCGAATCTTGGCGAGACGCATGGCGGATCCGCAGCGGGCGATGGAACGTTGGCCGCGCAGACGGAAATATTTGAGCGCGAGACAATTCTGACGGAGTTAAAGAAGCAAGGGCATCACATGACGAAAACTGCCAAAGCGCTCGGACTTGAAAGAAGCCACCTCTATAAAAAGTGCCAGCAACTTGGGATTGATCTTCAGGCGGTGAGGAAACTGGAATAGCATGGCAAACGAGTTAGGAAGCGAACAGTCGAAATCTCGATTTAGCGATCAGTTTTGGTACTTAGCGATTGGGTTGGCCGTAGTGGTCGTCTACGTCGGTGGCGTTTTTACGATCGCGAAGTTCTTGCCGGAGCGATATTGGCCAACGAAGCGTTGGCTGGCGTTCGCATTCTTCACCTTCTTTTTTTTCGTGATGTTGGTCAAGATGTACTGGAGGGCACATAAACCCAGAAGATTCTGGCGGCTCATAATGTTCCTCTTCGCGGGACATTTGATTGTGACAGCTCCCCTCGTAGCCTACATTCAGCACGCGTATATCTACCCCATGTTTATGCCATTCGAGATGATGCTAATGGTTTTCGTTATCAAGCGAGTCGTAAATGTGATGCCCCATTTCGCGCGACCTCTGTAGCGGATCGAGGTCAGCCCGACTCATTTTGAACTTACCGACCAGTGCGGGAGTCAAAAGACTCCGTTTTACTGAGGGTTTGGCGTGCCCGCCGTTGATGGAAATGTTCGGGCGAGGACTAGGTGAGTTGGAACATAGATGACTAGGGTCATGCCGATCAGCATGGCTGAAACGTGGATTGGGGCTGGCCCCCATTGGCGGTGGAGGATTGGATCGAGATAGACGAAATTAATATTTCTTGCGGGAGCGGCGAAGCGGGAAGCGATCATGGCTACTGTTGCAATTGCGAATTGCAATTTTAGAGCACGGCGATCGTAACCGGTGCGGCGCAGGGCCGCGATCAAAACGAATGGCGTGACTACGTGGAAACAACTCATCAACCGAACCCAAAGCGGATAATTCGTGTCGAAGAAATAATCGGTGCCGCCGATCAAATGGCGATTAAAGATCAGCTTTGTTGCGATATCCACGAGCCAGGCGGTATCGATGACGATGGAGCTCACGGCTTGGCTGGAGAGCAGCAGCGCATTGCCGGCGAACAGGCCGAGGCAGGTTAGGATTACAGCGATATCGCAGAGGAATAAGAACGTGTTGGCGCCCCAGTACTTCAGATAGATGGTCAGCCAAATCGCGAGCCAGATCAGAGCAGTCCATCGTACCCAGGCTGGGAATGGATTTGCGGAATCGGTGGGTGAGAACATTCGGATGATGGCGCGCGCGTATCGTAGCAGAAAGTTCGGGTTACGCGGCTGAGGCGAGCGTGCGAAAATCGTGCGCATGGGAGCAGTCGGGATTGCGGCAGGTTGCGCGGGGGCGGTAGCGCTGGCCGCAGGTGCGGCGGCGTGGAGCGTGATGGCGCCGTCGTCGCAGATTTTCGGGCCCACGATCCGGAAAACGCAGGATCCGGGGGCGATCGCGCTGACTTTCGATGACGGGCCGAATCCGGCGGTCACTCCGGCGCTGCTTGAGGTGCTCGAACAAAACGAAGTGCGGGCAACGTTTTTCGTCCTCGGCAAGCACGTGCGCGCGTTCCCGGAATTGGCTCTGGAGATCGTCGCGCGCGGGCACGCTATCGCAAATCACACGCAAACGCACCCACGGCTGACATTTCTTCCCGCAGCGAAAGTCCGCGACGAATTGCTGCAGTGCCGCGATGCGATCGCCTCGGCCACCACCAGGGACACTCAGTGGATGCGGCCTCCTTTCGGATTTCGCGGGCCGAATCTGAATGCGGTCGTCCGAGGAATGGGATTTGCGGGCGTCGTAATGTGGTCGCGATGGGCCTGGGATTGGAAGCCGCAGCCTGCGGGACCGGTCATCCGCCGCTTGCGGCGCGTGCGCGGAGGGGATATCGTTTTGTTACATGATGGAGATCATAAGCGACTCGATGGAGACCGCCAGCACACGGTCACGGCCATGGAATATTGGCTGCCGCGCTGGCGCGACGCGGGTATGCGATTTGTGACGCTGGACGATTGGAAGCAGAATTCCTGACGGAGTGAATGCCATGGACGAGCGGATGTTCTACGACGAGAAGGAAGAGACCAAGCAAATTCCAATGGTCTGCCCGCACTGCCGCACGGAAAGTACGTTCCCGATTCGCTGGAAGACGCGCACGAAGAAAGCGCAATTGCCGCGCGGCGCGAACGATTCTGACCGGGCTCATTACGAACAGGCGCGATCGTATATGGTGCGCGTGGACGACATGGTGGCCTGCCGGAATATCAAGTGCCGGAAGAGGTTCGATTTGACGGGGCAAACCGTGGTGCTGATTTAGCAAAGCCACGCGCGACGTGTCACCGCGGCGCGCGCTCAAATTTCAGGATACAGCTCGAAGAAAGCGTCCATCGACTGGCGCAGCGCCGCCTCGATTTCCTTGTGGGTGCCCTCGATTAAGTGCATCGTGATTCGCGCCGTTTTGCCGTTCTTCAATGTGATCGTCGCTTCGTTGACGGCGTCAAGCTCGTCGAGTGGAAATAATCTCATACCGTACACCAGCGCCAGCTTGGCCATGTGGAATCGCTCCAGAATTGCGCGCCTATCATAAAACTCGATCCGGAATTTGGCTATTGGAGATGCAATCTGGTTTGGCGAGAAGCGGGGCGTCAGGAATTGTCGCGCGCCGGAGCGGAATATTCTTTTACTTCATCGGCGTCGAGCACTTCGCGGATTTTAGCGGCCAGTGCCCGCATGGTGAAGGGCTTTTGCAAAAATGCCACGTCGCCTTCAATCACCCCGTGGCGCACCACGGAATCATCTGTATAGCCAGAGATGAAAAGCACTTTCAAGCTCGGCAAGCGCTTGCGCAGATCATTCCAAAGTTCGCGTCCGCTCAGTTTCGGCATTACCACGTCGCTGACCAGCAGATCGATCTTGTTCGTGT
This sequence comes from uncultured Acidobacteriota bacterium, assembly GCA_963831955.1. Lineage (GTDB taxonomy): Bacteria > Acidobacteriota > Terriglobia > Acidiferrales > UBA7541 > Palsa-147. The sequence continues at coordinate 2,388,451 of CAWHSG010000001.1, forward strand.
GAGCCTTGGCTATTCGAACGGCTTCTTCGCCTTCGCTCGCTTCCAGAACGGTGTGGCCGGTGGTCTTCAGAAAATCGGCCACCAGATTCCGCACACTTTCTTCATCCTCGACTAGCAAAATCGTCTCCGAGCCGCGTACCGGCGCAGGCGTCGCCGATTGGGCTTTCGGCGCCTCGACGATGTCAGCAGCAAGCGGCAAATAAATCTTGAAAGTGGTGCCTTGCCCGGGCTCGCTATAGACCCAGATGTACCCGTCGCTCTGCTTCACCACACCGTATACAGTGGCCAAGCCCAGTCCGGTACCCTTGCCGGGTTCCTTTGTGGTGAAAAATGGCTCAAAGATGCGCGCCTGCGTCGAAGCGTCCATGCCGCAGCCTGTGTCACTGACGGCCAGCATCACGTAGGCTCCGGGCTTCGCTATGGAATGAAGCTGCGAGTAGGATTCGTCGAGCTCCACGTTTTCGGTCTCGATGGTGAGTTGGCCGCCATTCGGCATGGCATCGCGCGCGTTGACCACAAGATTGAGGAGCACCTGCTCGAGCTGTCCAGCGTCCGCTTTCACGCGCCCCAAAATTCCGCCGGGACGAAACACCAGCTCGATATGCTCGCCAATAATGCGCGAGAGCATCTGAATCATGCCGGAAACGATGCCATTCAGATCCAGCACTTGCGGCTGAAGAACCTGCAAGCGGCTGAAGGCTAGCAATTGCCGTGTAAGAGAGCTCGCGCGATTGGCCGCTTTCTGAACTTGATCGAGCCGCGGAAAAAGTGGATCGGTAAGCGGCATGGTGTTCAGTATCAGTTCGATGTGGCCTTTGACCACCGTTAGCAAATTATTGAAATCGTGAGCCACGCCTCCGGCCAACTGTCCGATCGCCTGCATCTTCTGGGATTGCCGGAGCTGCAATTCAAGCTGTCTGCGCTCGGAAATATCTTCGGCGATCACTTCGAAATAGGCGATTTGACCGTGGGCATCGCGGACCGCGCGTCCGGCAAGGCGCACGATGATCGATTTTCCTCCGCGTTGTTTCCAAAGTGTTTCGACGCCTTCGACGTTGCTCTGAGAATAGAGTTGTTCTATGAAGTTGGAATGATCGCGGCGATCTTCGAAAATGTCCGTGCCGATATTGAGTCCAAGAAGATCGCTGGCTGAATCGAAAGCCAACATGCGCACCAGAGCGCGATTCACCAGAGTGAAGCTGCCGCCCACGGTACATCTGCAAATGCCGTAGGGCGCCTCCTGGATGATCGAGCGATAACCAGATTCCGATTCGCGCAAGGCCTCCTCGGCCAGAACGCGGCCGGTGCTATCGAGAGCGATTCCGATGACTCCTACGACGGCGTTGTTGGCGTCGCGCAACGGCTCGGTGTGGCTTTCGAAAGTCCGACTCATCCAAGTCGTAACGTAGGAGGTGGATTCCCCGCGCAGAGCGTTCAGATGCGCCGCGATTGGCGGATATTGCGGATCCTTCGTCCCAAAATAATCGTAGAGGCTGCGGCCCGCGACCTCGTTTGTCTGGTGGCCCAGCTCTTTCAACCCAGCGCCCATCGAGATGACAAATTTGAGGTCAGAGTCAGTGGTCCAAAGCACCGCGGGCATTCTTTCCACCATGATCTGCAAGCGCGCACTCTGCTCCGCGGCTTTCTCCTGCGATTTTTCGAGCGCATCGAGCATTTGATTGATCGAAGCGCTCAGGTCGGCCACTTCATCGTTGCCGCCGATTTCCACTCGTGCCGCAAGGTCACCACCCTCTCCGACGGCAGCGACACTCTTGCTCAGGTTGGCAACGCGAGAGAGGACCAGCCGCTCGATTACGAAGAGCGTTATCGCCGTGAAGGCCGCCGCCGAAGCCAGCAGCAGCACCAGAAACTGCAGCAGGCTGACCCGGCACTGCTGATACATGGTGCGCGCGCTGGTCATGCGCAGCAGCCCGGCTGGCTTGCCGTCCACGTCGTTGAGCAAGTGGTAGGCCACCATCGTTCGAGAGTCCACCGGCGCGACGCGCCGCGGAAAAGCGGTGCTCAATCGCAGCACCGCCGCGGAATCGTGCGCCGACATTCCGCTCGATTGCAGCGGAACGAATTCCAAATCCAGATGCGCGGTCGCGCCGATGCTGTCCACTTCTTGCGCATCGAGCCAGCGGCCCATAATTACAGCGCCTTCGACGGGCCCGCGGTTATCGCTCGTCAGGATCGGCTGAGCGACGATCAGCGCCGGCCCGTTCTCAAGCATGATCAGGCCGCCGGCTTTGCCCTCCGGGTCTGTGAAATGGCTGAAAGACGAAGGCGTCTGCAGGCGCTTGGCCAGATCGGCAGGGAACGCCGTCACTTTCAGATTTTCCAGGTCGTATCCTTTTGTGAAAAGCAGACGATTGGAAGGATCGACGATGGCCACAAAATTCAGTTTCAGATTCGCGAGCGTCACGTCCGGAAACTCGGACTTTGTAAATTCAGGGTTGCCATGTTGCACGAAGCTGTAGGCCTGGTCCCAGGAAGAATAGTCGGTCGTGACGCGCGATAGCCCGAGGACGCTGGCATCCAGCGCATCAACCGCGCGGTCCAGATTCTGCTCCGCTTCGGCGCGCTCCAGCTTTTCAAAATTATTTAGAATTACCGCGCAGGCCACGCCGAAGATGCCCGCCACGAGCAGCACAACCGTGATCAGCATGGAAAGTAAAGTCGTCCGGCGGAGAGACCGCCGCGGCGCGGCCTTCTTCGGCCGCTCGAAATTGGGAGAGAGAGATCCCATTGATGAAATTATAGCTTCAGGGGAAACGCAAGACTTGAAGGGCAGTTTGAATTGATGTTTAACTTATATACAGGATTGGCGCGGATGCGGGTTGTCGGGCACAGCCGGGGCTATCCTCAGTTGCAAGTGGCATCCAGAGACGTAGGGTGCGCATCGGAGTTAGTCAGCAGGGGGTCAGCATGGTTCGAAATTCGTGGCATAGGCTTAGGTGGATATCATTGTCCGCTGCTCTGGCGATCGCGGGAGCGGCCCGTGCGCAGGATGTCCCTCCGCCTCAACCACCCGCGGCAGCTCCACCGGCAGCCGTCCCGGCACCAGCACCTGCGGCAACACCCGCGCCAGACGCTTCCACGCCTGCGCCAACCGGGCAGCCTCCTGCAAAAACCGACACGAATGCCGCAGCGCCGGCAAAGATCGAATTGCCTACCGGCACGCGAATTCCGCTGGTCTTGCATAACGGCATTTCTACGCGCACCGCGCAAATTGGCGATCCCGTCTATTTCGAAACTCTTTTCCCGGTTATGAAGGACGGCCGCGTAATTGTTCCCGCGGGCTCGTACGTGAGCGGCGAAGTCACCGAATCGAAGCGGCCGGGGCGAGTGAAGGGGCGCGGTGAACTCAATATTCGTCTCGAAACTTTGATCCTTCCAAACGCCTACATGGTTCGCTTCGCGGGCGTGCCGTCCGGCGCAAGCACGGGCGGCAACGAGACTACCAACAGCGAAGGAAAAATTATCGGCGACACCGATAAGACGTCCGATGTCGGCACGGTCGCAAAGACTACAGCCGCCGGCGCAGGTATCGGCGGTATCGCCAGCCGCAGTGCGGCCGGAGCGGGAATCGGCGCCGGCGTGGGCGCTGCTGTTGGCTTGGCAGCCATTCTATTGACGCGGGGCCCAGAGGCAGAACTGCCGCGCGGCACGACGCTCGATGCTGTTCTCGATCGCCCGTTATATTTCGATGCGGACAAAGTTCAATTCACAAGTCCGGGCCATAGCTCCACGCTAGCAGGCCCGGCAAATCGGGAACCGCAAAGATCAAAAGTTCCGTTTTAAGCGTAGGGGACGGTGCTTTAGCCCTCCCGCAGTTCGGCTCCGGGGTTCGCAATAGGCGTCGTCGAAAAATAGCGGGCAGCGCTACCGTTCTACAGCGCCGCTCTTGTTTTTTCCGTTGTGAATCGCTGCGGTGAGTAAGCCGCTATTTCGAAATCCGTCTTCCCACGCAGAATCCAGTCTCCCAAAATTTCTGCGGTGACGGGAGCCAAAAGTATTCCATTGCGGTAATGTCCAGTAGCTAGCCAAAGCCCCTCAAATTCCGTCGGGCCAATCAACGGAAGATGATCCGGAGTATCGGGCCGCAGCCCGCACCAGGTTTCCTCAATTGCCGCACCAGCCAACTCGGGAATCAATTCGATCGCTGCCGCGAGAATCCCGCTGATTCCGGCAGCGGTGACATTCTTCTCGAAGCCAACATGCTCGATCGTGCTGCCCGCGACAAGCAATCCATTGCCCCGAGGTACGACATATCCCTGATGCGAGCGCACGACATGATTCGGGACATCTCGTGCAGTGCGCAGCGAGACCATTTGGCCGCGCACAGGCTGCGTAGGCGCAAGCCGCGCAGCGCCGCCGATTCCAGAAGAAAAGCACCCCGCTGCCAGAACTACGCGCCCAGCAGTAAATCTCTCCGTCGGCGATTCGATCCCAATGCAGCGCGATCCTTCAATCAACAGCTTCTTGACTTCGACGTTGGTGCGAATATCCGCGCCGCGGCTCTTCGCTGCTTGCAGCGCAGCGGAAGTCAGCGCGCGCGGCTCCACGGAAAATTCATCGGGAAGCCAAGCAGCCGCAAACGCGGACTTCGACAGCGATGGTTCGATTGAGCGCGCTTCGACCTGCGACACGGCTCGCGTCGTAAGCCCAAGCGCCCGATGCGCAGTGACGGTACGATCGCGCTCAGCGTCTGCGGATGAGCCAACAAAAAGGTCCAGCGCGCCGTCGCGCCGAAAATTTGCGACTTTGCCGGAACATTCCTCGATCGCACAAACGTAATCGGGATATGCAGCGAAACTTCTCTTCGCGAGCGGCACCAGAGCTATGTCGTCCGGTGATTCAGGGGCAGCAGAAAGCATCCCAGCCGCAGCCCAAGAAGCCTCAAGCCCGGGCTCGCGTCGATCGAGCACAACCACGCGCACGTGCTCAGCGGCAAGCCGGTGAGCAAGCGAGAGCCCGATAATTCCGCCACCAATGATAATTACGTCGGATGAGGCCACGCGGGTATTTTAGCAGGAATCGCGCAGCACTTTCGTTCGTTGCTAGAAAGACCCAACCAGCTCGGACGACAGCACCTGCGCCTTCTGCGCCAAATTCTGCGCCCGCGTCCAATCCGAAGCCTGCATCGCCTCGTGAGCCTGATCCACAAAACTTCGAATTTTCTCAGCCATGTCCTTTTGCGAGGCGTTGAGTTGATGCGCCGAGGCTTGCTGAAGATTGCGCTCGGCGGTGGTTAAATTTTCGGTGATGCGTTGTTCGTAAGCAGCCTGATCGGCTGGTGAAATTTGAGGAGAGATAACCGGAACCGCCGGCTTCGGCGTCGCTGGTACATCCGCTGCAGGCTTTCGCGGCGGAGCGGGGCGCGCGGGTTCGGGAGGAGGCACGGGCAGGGATTCCGGAATCATCGCCAGCGTGGTGTCGGTGGGTTCAGCGCCCAGAATATATGGAGGATCCGGTGGCTCGGCCACCGCGGGCACGGGCGGAATGATCTTCGGCATCTTCGCGTGAACCTTCTCGCGAGGACATCCCGCCAAACCAACAGCCAGCAAGCACGCCGCAACCAGCGCAAACTTCGCGCGTGGCCGCAACGATGCTACCGGCGAGGCGATAAATGGGAGCTGGGGTTCCATTCACACCTTACCTTGCGCAAAAGGGAGTCCGTCATCGCCAACATGCGGAACGGCCGTTTCGACCGTGCGGGCCAAGGGCAGCTCGATGGTGAAAGTCGTGCCCCGGCCGACCTCCGACTCGAATTCTATCGAACCATTGTGGAGTTGCACAAATCGAAAAGTGTTGGCAAGTCCGATCCCAGTACCTCCGGGCCGCGTGGTGAAAAATAGCTGGAAAATCTTATTGCGATTCTCGGGGCTGATTCCTTTTCCCGTATCCGAAACGATGATCTGAGCGTTGTCGTCATCCTGCGCCAGCTTTACTGTGAGCTGGCCGCCCGGGCCCATCGCGTCGCAGCCATTCAAAATAAGATTGAGGACGGCTTGATGAATGAGCCGGCGATCCATGCGCACTCCGGGAAAGCGATCGGGAACTTGAGTGGCGAGAACGACGCCGGCTTTCGCGATGGCTGGCCGGGCATTTTCTAGAATCTCGTTTAGCAGCGACGGCAAATCGGATTCGGAAAGATCGATTTCCACAGGGCGCGCAAAGTCGAGAAAAGTTTTCACGGCGCGATCCAGCCGGTCGATTTCATTGTCGAGCATTTTCACCGCTTGTTGCCCTTCGACGTCGCCGGGAATATTTCCTTTCAGAACTTCGAGCCACACGCGCATCGAATTCAACGGATTTTTCACTTCGTGAGCCACGCCCGCGGTGACACGGCCGAGCGCTGCGAGCCGCTCGGAAACTTGTATCTGCGAGCCGAGCCGCTCGTAGGATTCCAAATCCCGCATCGTGAGAAGCGTGCCCATCGGCTCGCCTTTTTCGCTGATCACCTGGCAAATCAGAGAAATCCGGCGTGGACCATCGGGCGTCTCGAGATGCAGCTCGGCATCTTCGATCGGCTGCATCTGTTCCCCATTTAGATGCAGCACGTCGCGAACTAAATTGCCTTTCGGAAAAATTTCGCTGGCGCGGCGTCCGAGAATCGTCGCCGGCAGCACTCCGAGAAATTTCTCGATCGACGGGCTGGCGAGCACGGCCCGTCCTTCAGCATTGAACAGCAGCAAGCCATCTTCGAGGCCGGCCATCACGTGATTCAAATTCTCGCGCAGCGCACTAAAAACTTCGCGCACATCGCGCAGCTGCTTGCCGATGTTGCTGATCTTGGTGCTCACCTGCCCGAGTTCATCCGATTGTCGCACTGGCTCGACGTCAAATTGACCGGCCGAGATGCGATCGAGTTGATCGGAAATCCGCGCCAGGGGAGCCAGGGCGACGCGGCTCAAGAGCGCGGCGAGCAGCGTCGCCGCCAGCACTGCGATTAGCGCAACTTCCGCGGCGGATTCCAGCCCTCGCGAAATCACGTCGCGCAGCAGCGCCGTCGAAATGTCCACGCGGATTTCGCCGAATGGCGCTCCGCTGACGTCAAAGGGCAGCGTGACCTGATAAACTCTCGGCGGCCCATAAAGAATCCGAAGCTGCTGGATGAAGCTCGCGCGCACCAGCAGCGAGGCAGTTGGATATACGGGGATCGGCCTGCCGCGAAGCTTGGAATCGCTCGACACCAGCGCCTTTCCAAATTGATCGGTTATGGTGATTTCGTAAATCGTCGGCGCGTAACCGATTGCCGATTCCAGAAGGGAATTCAACGCGCTACTGTTGTCGAGTGAGTGTTGAACGTATTCGCGCAGATCCGCGGCGCTGTCGGAATTGAGCGTCTCGCCGCGCTCGGCCGAATCGGCCAGTGCCTGCCCGCTGGCTCCCAGCACTTGGTTGGCAACGAACGTGGCGCGCTCGCTGATGTCTTTAATGACCTGATTCGCCAGCCGCCCCACATACAGCCACGAAACGAGCGCGACGACGAACAGCACCACCAGCGACGTCGTGAGCGTGAATTTCGTTTTAAGACTGAGCCGCATGCTGGCGATTCGTTTCGTACTCCTTCAACTTGTTGTGCAAAGTCTTCAGGCTGATGCCGAGCAGTTCGGCGGCGCGGGTTTTGTTTTGATTCGTGGCTACCAACGTTTGCAAAATCAATTCGCGCTCCGCGGCTTCCACGGTAGTGCCCACGGGAAAGCGCAGTCCCGCCAATTCAAGATTGTCGGCCACCGGCGCATGACCGAATTCTGCCGGCAGATGCTGGCGGCCAATCGGTCCGCGATCCGCGGCGATGGCAGAACGCTCCAGCACATTCCGCAACTCGCGGATGTTCCCCGGCCATGGATACGATTTGAAAAGCTCAAGAACTTCAGCGCCGATGCCGGTCGCCTGCCGGCTGTGCTTCTGATTTATGTCCTTGAGCAGACTTTCGACCAGTGCGGGCAAATCATCCTTGTGATCGCGCAAAGGCGGAAGGTGAATGTGAAACACGTTTAAGCGAAAAAATAAATCCTGCCGCAATTGCCCCTTGGCAACGGCCTGCTGCGGATCTTTATTGGTGGCGGCGATCACTCGAACGTCCACGGGCGTTTCGCTCTTGCTGCCCAGCCGGCGCACTTTGTGATCTTCCAGCACGCGCAGCAGCTTCGCCTGCGTAGGCGCCGGCATTTCGCCGATTTCATCCAGCAGCAGCGAGCCGCCGTCGGCAAGTTCAAAACAGCCGATACGCCGCTCGGCCGCGCCGGTGAACGCGCCGCGCTCGTGCCCGAAAATTTCGCTCTCCATTAAAGATTCGGGAATCGCCGAGCAATTGATGGCCACAAAGGCGCGCTCGGAGCGCGGAGAAAGTTTATGCAGCGTGCGCGCCACAATTTCTTTGCCCGATCCAGTCTCGCCGGTAATAAGGACCGAAGCAGTCGAAGGCGCGGCCATTTCAATCTGGTGCATCACTTCCTGCATGGGCTTCGAGATGCCGATCAACGAGCCCATCTTGCCCGTATCGCGCAACTCGCGCGTCAGCGAGGCCAGCGCACGCTGATCGCGCACGCGCCCCACAACGCGATCCAGCAGCGCCTTCAGTACCGGCGCCTTAAGCGGCTTCTCGATGTACCAGAAAGCCCCGGCTTCGATAGCCTGAATCACGCGCTCATCGCTACCGCGTCCAGTAATAATGATGACGGGAATCCGCTGAATTTCCTCGCCCAGCCGCTGCAGAAGCTCAAGGCCGTTGATGCCGGGCAATTCTACGTCCGCCAAGATCACGCCAGGCTGAAATTCGGGGAATTTCTCAAGCGCGTCTTCGCCGCTGCCCACGCCCAACACGTCATAATTCCAGCGCCGCAACAGCGCCTCGTACCCCTTACGCGCGTTTTCCTCATCCTCAACGATAAGGATGCGCAAAGAATTGTTGGTCTCGGCCATCGCTCCCAGCGAATGTATCAGCAGCAGCAACGAAAGCCAAGCGAGGAGCGCGACGGATGCAGGGCGGAACTTACTCAGATTCGGCGGGGACGTGAACCAGAGTTAATTGAAGAGATTTTTTCTCCTCTTCGGACACGGTGAAACTCTGACCCTTGTCTTCGAATCGTTTAAGGAAATCAGGATCAGTGGAACTCGAGTAATCGATTTTATCAAACGCGAAGGCGTAGTATTTTCCGGGGACGATTCCCTTAGCGACAAATCCACCGTATTGATCGGTCGGGACTCGCCGGTATATCCCTGATCGTTCACGCCTCGGACCATCGGGCATGAGTACAACGGTAGCCCCTGGCGCCACTGAGCCATCATTTTTTGTGACCGTTCCCGCGATATTGGCACTGTCGTCTCTGTAGAGAATTTCGATTGAAGATAAGTTGGCGCCCGAACCGACTTGAAGGCCAGTGTTCACGACGTCCGATCCGTTCACGAAGATTGACTTTATGTAACAGACGTCGCAGCGGGACCACACATCGAAGTCATAAAGGCCGGCAGGAAGACCAACGAGCGAGAAAGTGCCATCCGCTTTTGCTGAGTCGTCACGGCGCGCTCCCATGCCTCTCGGATCACGCGACTCGATGCCGATCTCAAGATTTCCTTCCCGGCGATGTTTACCCTCGAACCTCACTCTGCCGTGGACATCGGAGCCGCGCGAAATAACGATCCGAACGGAATCGACATCTGCGTTTTGCACGTCCACCGATGCGGAGCCCTCAAAATGATCTTCGGCATCGCGCCATTCAGCGATGGCGAGATAGCTGCCAGCTGCAACATCTTTGATTTCGAACAAGCCCGATTTCTCGTCCACGTTTCCGCGGCGACCCTCCAACGGCGCTGCTGATTCCGACTCGTTCGCGACAATTCCGATAGTCGTCTCGCCGCCGGTGCGGTCGGTGGCTGAGTTTACGATCCTGCCGCGAACGGTGTAGGAGCGTTCGCGCGCTAGCATGATATCGATGCCGAAAATATCGTCTCCGGAGTGCAGTTCAATGGATGACGCCCGCGAGGCGTCAGTTCCGCTTGGATAGTACGACGGAGCGTATCCACCTTGCGTAACTAGGATGGATTGGTCGACGAGAACCCCTCCGATGATTTGACCGCTTCCGCCTCGCGGGAGCGCGCGAACGTAGTACTTGCCAGGGGCTACGTCAAATAGACGATATTGGCCAAGGTCGTTCGTTTCGCCTTGCGAAGCGACGTACATCGTCTCTCGACCTTTAAACGCGCTCCGTCGAAGAATTTCGACATTCACCCGTTCTATTGGTTCACCATCTTCGTCCAGCACGCTTCCCGATATAGCGGCGCAACGTTGTAGGTAAAAAACGAGATCTGTTATTGGCTGGCCGGGCTTGATCGTTATGACTTTCGACGAATCGCCTTGGTCATCCTCGCCATATGATTTGCCGACAAACCCGTCGCGTTCAACGTACATGTCGTACCGGCCTGCCGCGATTTCTTCGATGGTAAATTTGCCCGCGACGTCTGTAACCGCAAGTAGGGGCGGTGCTGAAGCGTCGTTTTCTTTTGTCAAGCGCACGCGAGCCCTCTTCAGCGGCTCGTTGCTCCCTGATTGCATCACGCTTCCTGTGATCCGACTGAGTTGATTGTTCTGGGAAGTTGCATTTCCGAGTGACGGAGACTGTTGTGCAAAACTTGGCGACGCCGCGCAGACAAATGCTTCGAGGATTGCACTTGCCACGGCAACGGAGATCCGCGTCATCCCAGACATGGCTCGATGAGGCTTTTATATCTTACTTTCGACATAATTAGAATCGAAAGTACCTTCGGTGACATAAGGAGCGGGCCGACTTTTGTCGCCAGAGACTTTTCCGCGCGCTTGGCAATTTCGCGAAGAACTCCCTTCGGTTACCAAGTTAGGACGCGTTTGACCGCGGATTCGGCGCGAGTGTGAAAAGGCCCGGCCGAAGACCGGGCCTTCGGTTCGGAGAATTTTTATTCGCTAGCGCTTGGCTAGATATAACGGGCGCTCTAGCTCGAGCTCTAGCTTGGTGCCTTTGGCTAGATCGAGCTCTTGGCCTAGGCCTGATGAGACTATGAACGCGGTTAGGGCGCCCGTTGCCGCGCCGATGGCCGCGGTTTTGCCATCCTTCTTGGCGGCGCCGGGGGCCGCGCCCAGGGCTGCGCCTGCTGCCGCGGCTTGCAGGTTGCGATCGGTGGGGCTGGTGCGGGCTTGGATTTCGCCTTCCTTGATTTCGCCGGATTTTACGGAATGTTCGCCGGGAACTTCGGTCACGTCGGCGACGAGCGGCTTCCAGCCGGCGTGGGTTTCGATATCGTCGAAGGTGAGCCAGATGCGGGCGCGGCCCGTCGAGCTGCCGGGCTCGACGCGGCTCACGTGGCCGCGAATCACCGTGCCGGCGGGAATCGCGCGGCCGTCCGGCGTGTCGAGCGATTCGAGCGTTTTCACCGTGAATTGCTGATGCGCCTTGGAGGTCTTGGTATTGAGCTCGTCGAGCAGGCCGACCAAGAACTTCGTGCCGGCAGGAACTTGCGGCGATTGCCAGTCGGATTGCGAATCTTGCGGCGGCTGGACGGCGGCCGGCGCGGAGGAATTGTCGTTCGTCTGAGATTGCTGCTGAGCCGGTAGAAGTGCGGGTAGAAAAGTAGAAACGCAGAACGCTAGGAGCAGGCGAACTGCAATATTGAATCGCATCAGGATCCTCCCGATAAAATTAGACTCAATAAATTGCGCGAATAAAATTACGAAAATAAATTCGAACCGACCGATTTCAGCAAGTCCGCGTCACACACTTCACGCAGCGAACTGCCAATGGACTAATGGATGCTACTACACTTCGCGGGGTGGTCTAGAGTCTGTGTGGAACTCGTAAACCAGGCCCTCAGTGGCTAAAGCGAACCTCATTTTGCAGCGCTTGCGGCATGACTGCCCTTCGGCTTTGCTCACGGTAAAAAGTCATGCCCTGACAAAACTTCCTAGTCATCGCACAAGCTCTAGGCGCAAATAAAGGTTTTCGCGATGTCCGCGAGACGCGCATATAATGCCGAATTCTCGTTTGCCGGAGCGATGCAGCGGTTTCCCGGAGCGCGCAACTAGGCCGTTGCGATTCGCGGAGTTCTTCACTACCCTAGTCAACCCCAGTGTGGGCTGGGGCGCCTGCGGCGTGCGTGCAGGCGGTACGGAGGCGGGTATGAAATCCTGGGTACTTTGCGCGGGAATGTTGCTGATCTTCGGCGCGTCAGGCGCGCGCGCAGCGCAAGCGGCTCGAATGGACGACAAGGCTCCTGCTTCAGCCACATCCGCGACAACCGCAACGGCTGCAATGAATGGCGCCGCCTCGAGCGAAGATGCCACGTCAAAGGACTCGAAGGCCGCGGCGAGCGCAGATTCCTCGACGAACGCCACGCCGGCAGCTACAACAGACGCGCCCCCTTCCGACGCGACGCTTGCTCCAACGCAGCCTCCAGCACCTGGAAACTCGACCCCTGCCGATGTTCCTCGGGAAAGGGCGCCCATGCCCGCGGAGTCCGGGAATCCCGGGATGTTTACGGTTGAAACTGGCGAGACTCTGCCTCGCGGCGGATTCGCATTCACAGCCGGCGCCGATAAACTCTCGCGCGATCCAGGAAACATTACCGTCGTGTCCTACGGCTGGTCCTTCGCCGCCGGAATCACCAATCGCATTTCTGCGTTCGTCAATCTCGATGCCTACAATCACGTCCACGTAGGCCGCCCAGATCTGCTGAGCCTTTCGGCCAACACCATCGGAAATCCGCAATTCGGCAACACCATCTACCGCACCATCGTGCCGCTGCCAGGCGCCGCGCCCGCGTACGTGGAAGATTTTCCATTCGCAGCGCAAAGCGGCGGCGGTGTGGGTGAAGTGGACCTCGGCTTCAAGGTCAATCTCGTTTCCGAGAAACGGGGCGGCCCGTTCAGCTTGTCAATCAAAAATGATTTCTACATTCCCACGCAAACGTCGCTCGGCGATTTACTCAGCAACGGCAGCCAAAACGGAAAATTCAATTACGGCATCGGCGCAGAGGCGAGCAAATCGATCTTCCATGGTGGAATCGTGGCGGCACTAAACGGCCAGTATCGGCTGACGCTCGATCCGTCCTTTACCGTCGCGGGCACGACCGAGAACGTACAGCTCGCCGATCAAGTCAATCTCGGCGCCGGCTTCCTCTTCTTCCCGCAAAAGCGGTTTCAAATCATCTCGGAATACACGGCTACAATTTTCGTCGGCACGCACACGCCCAACACCACCTTCGGTCCGCGCGATCCCGTCGCCCAAATAAGCGGCTTCCGTCTATATTTCTGGCACAACTTCGCCATCGATATCGCCTACCGCTATATGGTCGATCTAACCAATCACAAAGACCGCAACGGATTCGTCCTGAAGTTCGACACCGCCCGCTGGCCGGCCGGGGAAACAGGTTACAAAGCTTCGAGCGACGTAATCAACGCGACATGCTCGGCCGACAAAACTTCGCTGCGTGCGGCTTCAGGCGAACGCATCGTTGCCTCTGTGCTCGCCAAGGATTCGCTAAATCTCCCGCTAAATTATTCCTGGAGCGCCAGCGCCGGAAAACTAGAGCAATCCGGCCCATCAGCTCGCTGGGACTCAACCGGCCTGCCTGCGGGAACCTATACGCTGACAGCCCGAGTGGACGCTGGTCTTCGCAGTGTGCCGGCCAGCTGCTCAATATACGTAGCAGTGCAATAGCCCGCGACCGCCGCTGAGCGTGACGTCGCCCTTTCGTTCGCGGCGCGCTCAACCCGTTTTTCGCCAGTCAAATCTGCGGTCCTAACCTATTGCGCGAAGGGAAGTTACGTCCTCTCCGTATTAATGCGGATTGCGTCCTATCCCAATCCGGGAATAGATTCACCCCGCAAGAATTGCTGCCGATAGGGATGAAGTCATCAGGCGTTCGAAAGACCGTACGACATTCCTAAAATGGCTTTGAGCCTGCAACCGGATTCGAATGAACTAATTCGCAATTTCCAGGCCCCGGATTTCCAAGAATTGGAGGATCTGCAAAGTGTCATCAAAACCTGAGCCCGCCCGCGTTCTCGAACGCCCAACGACCGTCTCGGTCCTCGTCGTGGATGACGAGCAAAGCGCGCGCGACTTGTGCTGCGACGTGGCCACCGACACCGGGCTGCGGGCCCGCGCCGCGGCAACTACCGAAGAGGCGCTCGAAATCATGGACCAGTTCCCGGTGGATATTCTGATCACCGACTTGCGCGTCCCGGAGCTCGGCGGGCTGGAATTGCTGAAGCGCGTCCGCGAGCACTATCCGCAGACCGCGGTCGTAATGCTCACCCAATTCGGAACCATCGATAGCGCCGTCGAAGCCACCCGCATGGGCGCGGCCGATTATGTGACCAAGCCATTCCGCATCGACGAGCTGCGCACCAAGCTCGGGCGCGTCGTACATTCGCTCGAGACGGACCAGGAAAATCGCGTGCTGCGCGAGCAGCTGCGCACACGTCCGGGATTCGGCGAATTAATCGGCACATCGCAAAAGATGAGCCGCGTTTACCGCCTGGTGGAAAAGGTAAGCCATCACAATTATCCAGTGCTGGTGCTCGGCGAAAGCGGAACGGGCAAAGAGCTGGTCGCCCGCTCCATTCACTATTTGGGCGACCGGCGCAACAAGTCCTTCGTCCCGGTAGATTGTTCGGCGCTCGTTCCCACGCTGATCGAATCCGAGCTTTTCGGCTACGTGAAAGGCGCCTTTACCGGGGCCAATCACACTAAGCAGGGCCTGCTGGAATCGGCCGGCGGAGGCACGTTATTCCTCGACGAGATCGGCGATCTGCCCATCGATCTGCAGGCCAAGCTGCTGCGCGCCTTGCAGGAGCGCGAAGTGAAGCCCGTGGGATCGAACGAACGCGTCTCCATCTCGGCCCGCGTGATCGCTGCGACGCACCGCGATCTCGAATCGGCGGTTCGTAGCGGCACTTTCCGCCAGGATTTATACTTCCGGCTGAACGTGGTGCAGATCAAGCTCCCGCCGCTGCGCGAACGCAAGAACGACATTCCGCTGCTGGTCCATACATTTCTGGAGAAATTCAGCGACGAGCAAGGGCGAGTGCGCAGCATATCCGAGGACGCCATCGCGCGGCTTTTGGCCTACGACTGGCCCGGAAATGTGCGCGAGCTGGAAAACGCGGTGGAACGCGCCGTCGCTCTCGGTTCAGGCCCCATCTTGCATGTAGGCGACCTTCCATCCAATTTGAAATACGACATGCCCGCGCCGTTGCCGGACAAAGATGAATTTCTGCCTCTCGAAGAGCTGGAAAGGCGCGCGATTTTGCGAGCCCTCCGCGAATCGGGCGGCGACAAGCTCAGGGCTGCGCGACTTCTTGGAATCGGCAAGACCACGCTCTACCGAAAGCTAAAACAATACGACGCGCAACCGTCGGTAACGAATTAGTGCAACGACGCGTCGTGGTGTCAATCCGTAACAATACGTACCGCAATTCCTAGACGGGAACGGCGCATCGTAACGGGAAACGTGGATTTCCCTCCGGCCGGCCAACTCGTTCATTCAAATCCGTTTATTCCATCGGCGCACTTGGCAGTCCTTTTGCTTTATCTTCGTCCGGAGGGACCGCAATGCCATACTATCGCCAATACCGGACCCCGCGACACAGTCAGCTCGCACGGCAAAATCAGCTCGCCGATTTCGCTCTAACGGCAATCGAATTCGCCCTCGCAATTTCGTTCGGCGTTCTTTGCGGAATGCAAATTACGATCGTGCGCTGGTAGCCGCACGAATGAAGAAACTGAGCGGACTCGCGCGGGACGCTCGTGAGGCTCTGCTATTAGAGCGGCAGAGCGATGGTACGACGGTTTCCTCTTCATCAGCCAAGCGTCCCCGCCAGACTGGGTAGTCAATTCGAGCGGACCCCATGCCAATGACTGGATCGAAATACGACGTGACGCCTGAACTAGGCGCCGGCCTGCTCGAAACTGAGCTATGCAGCGTGCTGGATGCGGTGCCCACGGGAGTGTTGCTTTTGAGCCCCGCAGGACGAATTCGATTCGCGAATTCGAAGTTCGCGCAGCTTTTCGGACTGGAGCTCCAGATTCTCAGCAAAATCGAAGATTATGAATCGCTTGTCGGAATACTCGAGAGCCGTTTCCGCGACGCCAAGGCATTTTCGTATCGCCACCGCGCTCATCTCGCAGGTTCCATGGACTCCTCATGCGACGAACTCGAAATCAGTATGCCGGCCCGTCGAGTGCTCGAACGTGTTTCGCGGCCAGTCCTCGATTCAAGCGCGCGCCCGGTTGGTTGGCTCGAGATCTATGAAGACATCACCAGCCAGCGCCACTTCCAATCCAAGATCTTGCAGACGGAAAAAATGGCCGCGCTGGGCCAGCTCGTCTCCGGTATCGCCCACGAACTTAACAATCCTCTCACCGCGATCATGGGTTACGCGCAGCTTCTGCTCGGCCGCGGGCAAACTAGCGGACCCCTCCGAGAAGCTGAACATATCTACCAGGAAGCCGAACGCGCTCGCCGCATCGTGAAAAACCTGCTGTACTTCGCGCGCGAGAGCAAGCCCGAACGCTTGCAGGCTAATTTCAACGAAATCGTCGAGCGCACGCTGGCCCTCCGCAGCTATGAACTCAAAATCGAGAATATTTCGGTGGAATGTTCGATCACCTCGAACTTACCGACAACGTTGGCAGACCCCTACCAGCTCCAGCAAGTCTTTCTGAATCTTTTGGTGAACGCCGAACAAGCGTTGCTTCACAGTCGAGGTGGTGGGCGCGTTTCGATTCGCACTTATCAGCCCTCCGCTCAGCGCGTGGCCTTCGAGGTCGCCGACGATGGCCCCGGCGTTCCAGCAGATATCGCCTCGCGGATCTTCGATCCGTTTTTCTCGACGAAAGCCCCCGGCGAAGGCACCGGCCTGGGCCTTTCCATCGCTTATGGCATCGTCAAGCAGCACGGTGGCGAAGTGTATTTCGAAAATCAGCCGAGTGGCGGCGCCCGCTTCGTGGTTGATCTGCCGCTGATTTCCGCCGCCGAACCGGAATCGCCCCGAGTAAGCTCACCGCGCGAGCTGCACGCAGGCACCGTCGGAGCCAGCCGCATACTCGTGGTCGAGGACGAAGCTTCTGTCGCCAATTTGATCTCCGACGTGTTGAGAGGCGAAGGGCACTACGTGGAGTTCACTCTGGACAGCCAGGAAGGACTCGCGCGGCTCTCCCGCGGTCACTTTGACGCAATCCTGTGCGATCTGCGCATGCCGCGACTCGATGGCCAGGGCTTTTACGACGCCCTGGTTCAAGCCGGCAGCCCGATGAAGCATCGCATCCTTTTTATCACCGGAGATACGCTCGCGCCACGAACGCGCGATTTTCTCGAGCCGCGCGGCTTGCCGCATCTCGATAAACCATTTCTCGTGGAAGAACTCATCCTCGCCGTCCACGGCATCCTCCAGCGCAATCGCAGTTCGGAGTTCGGCCCTTCGGAATTATTGAACTCACCCGGCGGCTCCGCCCCGAGCTCCGCCGAAAAACAATTCGAGGTATCGAAAACATCGTGAACTCAACCGCCATCAGCGAGCCATCCGCCGAGCGTCTGGTTCTTCTCGGCTCCGCGGACGAAGGAACGGTAACGCGCATCTCCACTTCGGTTACGACTGCACGCCAGTCATGTCGCTGCGTCGCGGCCGTCACTCTTGCCAAGATGCACGAATCTTTGCGTCGCCGCGCTCCATGCGTGGTGTTGTTTGACGATCAGATACTCGGCAGCGCATCGCTGGAAGAAACGCTGTTGCGATTTACCGAGCTCGCGCCTGTCGCCCTCGTCGCCGCACCGGAAAGGTGCGAAGAAGTCGGCCGCTGGGTGGCCAGAGGAGACGTCGAATTCATCTCCCGCGTCGGAGACTTCGCCCCGCTCGCCTCTGCAATCGTTCTTCGCCGCATTCGCTGGGCCGAACGGGCTGACTCGCCCGCTGGCGCACCCTGGAACGAGTTCCCCGCCGATTTCGCCGCGATCCTCCGCCACGAAATTAATAATCCGCTGACGGGAATTCTGGGAAACGCGGAACTTCTGTTGGCGCACTACGGCGATAAATTGCCGGTAGCTGCCCTGCAACGCGTCGAAACGGTCGTTGATTTAGCGGTGCGCCTACGCGAAGCCACCAGGCGCCTGACGAACGCAATAGAATCCGAGCGCCAGCCAATTCCGGCGCAGTAGCGATTTAATCTGTTCGCTGATCATCGCCGTCAGCATTAGCGCGCCAGCGCCATCCGAACGTAGGGCGCGCGCTTTATTCCGGGCCGGGCAAGATGCAAATCCACGCCGAGCGTGCCCATCGTCGCAACCGCCCATTAAAGAGACGTTTTAGCTTAAAGGAATTTGACGCCGCCTAAGCCGCAATCACCGAAGTACAAAACGCGCAACGCTTCGCGCCGATCGGAATCTCGCTCAAACATTCCGGGCACTTCCGGGTGGTTGGATCAGCGGGCGGCTCGCGTCTAGCCCGCGCAATCAGGGCATTAATCGGCACCACTACAAAAAAGTAAACGGCTGCTGCGATGATAAAAAATGAAAGCAGCGAATTGAAGAATTCTCCGTACAGAAACTTCGAGCCGTTCAACTGAAAGAAGAGCCCCGAAAAGTCCGGCTGCTTACCAACCGCCGAGATGAGCGGCGTAAGCAAATCCTTCACCAAGGCCGTAACCACGGAACCGAAAGCAACTCCGATCACCACGCCGACCGCCAAATCCACCACATTGCCGCGCAATAAAAACGTCTTAAATCCTTTCAGCATAGTTTCTCTCCGTTCGACCAAGCAATTTTGGGACGCCCACGCCGCCGCGGCCGAATCGCCGCCGCGCGCCGGCCTTCCGGAAAGGTCGCCAAGAACGATCGGGGGATTCTCGCGATCAGGGTGCAGGCAAGTTACCCGACTCCCCCGCCACAATCAAGCGCGTCGGCGGCCGCAGCGCCCGCTCATCAGCCGGGCGCTCCAGGCCAAAAAATCGCGGCACCTTCTCGCCGCGCCGCCGCTTCCAATCACCATACAAAAACAGGATGCCTTTTCATCGCGCAACAACCGCCAAAACGCCACGTCCCATCCGAACCGCTATTTACATCCCAAGAATCTTTCCCTACCATGAGCGGTGACTTTAGCCCAGCGGGTGCGCACTTCGCATCGCACCCGCCGGTGCGAAGCATTCTCAAATGTCTCGAGCCCCTCGAATCGCACTGATCGAGCCCGGTGGAGTGCGCCGGGAAGTCCCCATTGCCACCACTCCCTTTCGCATCGGCCGCCAGGCTGGCAACGAGCTAACGTTGCGCGACAGCCGCATCAGCCGCCAGCAGGCCCAAATCATCACCTCGGAAGGCGTTTACGTTCTCGAAGATATGGGCAGCCGCCACGGCACTTACGTGAACGGCCAAAAAGTTCTGCGCCACGAGCTGCGCCCGAAAGACAGCGTAGATTTCGGCATGACCGATTCCTACCGCTTCATCTATCTCGGCGACACCGCAAGCATCGAAGAGCTTCTCGAAAAAGTAGAAATCCCCGCACCCACAAATTCCGGCGCCCGCGAACTCTATCATCTCGGCGTTCTTCTCGAAGTAGCCCGCACGTTAGGCACCGGCCTCTCTCTGGAGGACGTGCTAACGACAGTCGTTGATGCCTCGATCCAGCTAACGCGCACGCAGCGCGGCGTTTTACTGCTCGTCAATCAGCAGGGCGAGCTGCAAACCAGCGTCGCACGCGACGACAAGCGCAACTCCATCAATCATCAGGAAGTCCAAATTTCCTCCGGCGTGCTCAAGCGCGTGATGACCACCAGACGCGAGTTGATCGTAAGCGACACGGGCGAAGACTCGGCCGTAGGCGCGCAAGAAAGCGTGGCCAGGCTCGAGTTGCACACGGTGGTAGCGATTCCCGTGGAAAAATTGCCGATGATCGAGGCCCTCGACGCGACCGTGTCCACCCGCCAGGGCGAGCTGCTCGGTGTCCTTTATCTCGATAGCCACAATCCCTCCAGCGCGTTCTCCGAACTCGACCGTGAGGTTTTGCGCACGCTAGCGCGTGAAGCCGCAAACGTAATCGAGAACGCGCGCCTCTTCGCCTCCTCGCGCGAAAAAGCCCGCCTAGATCACGAAATCGAAATCGCTAGCGAAATTCAAAGGCAAATTCAACCCAAGCAATTTCCACGCCTTCCCGAACTGCAGGTGGCAGGATTCACGTTAGCCTGCCACTCCGTCGGCGGCGATTGCTTCGATGTGGTCGAGCTCGACGATGGCCGTTACGGTCTATTCGTAGGCGATATTTCGGGGAAGGGAATCTCCGCATCGCTGCTGGCAACGCTGCTGCAGGGCGTGATTTACACCACCGCCACGCTGGATAGTCCCCCTGCGGCAATGGTCTCGCGCGTGAATCGTTTCCTTTGCGAACGCAGCATTGAAGAGCGCTACGCCACAATGTTCTACGGTGTGCTGACCCGCACCGGCGCCATCGAATATGTGAACGCAGGCCACGTGCCCGCCATTTTGCGGCGAAAAGGCGGCGGGCTCGAAGCTCTCGAGTCCTCGAATTTTCCGGTCGGACTATTTCCCGACGCCGAGTTTCTGAATGGAACGGCAAACCTTCAGAAGGACGACTTCCTCGTAATCTATACAGACGGGGTCTCCGAGGCCACCAATCTGCGCGGCGAGCTTCTCGGCGACGCCGGTCTTCGCAAAATCATCCAGGATTTCAGCGGCGAGAATGTGGATGAGCTCGCCGAATTAATTCGCCACGGCGTTCAATCCTTCACCGGCGGCGCGCCCCAATCCGACGACATCACATTGCTGGTGATCCAATATCGAGGAAGCGGTCAATGAGCGCGTCGCGCGCGAGCGAGAAAGGAAGCGCGTCGCCGCTGCATCGCCTCGACGCATCCTTGCACGCGATTCAAACCGAAGCGCCGCCAGCCGCGCTCGCTGCGCAGCTCGCCGCATTGGTGGCCAAGCAGGATGGCATCAGCGGTGTGCGGATTTGGCGCTACCACTCCGAAGTGCCTGCCGTTTTAGCTGAGCAGGGCAAATTGCCGGCCGCCAACGCCTCGCCGCACGACGCGCTGCGCTTAGAGTCCACGGGCGAACTCATCGATGGAAAGTATGCGGCCTGGACTCTCGGCCCCGAAGGTGAACGCCTCGGAGCCCTCGAAGTTTTTGCCGCGACGCCCTTGAATGGCGAGAAGCTCGAGTGGCTGCGGCTCGTGCGCCGTTACGCCGACGTGGCGTTGCTCAGCAGCGAGCGTCGCACCGCCGTATCCGAATTATCGATCGTGGTAGAAGCGACGCAACGGCTGAACTCCACTCTAGATCTCGCCGAGCTGATCGATATCATTCTGCATCTGGCCACGCGCTATACGGGCGCCGATCGCGGCACGGTTTTTCTCTTGGACCGCGAGCGCGATGAAATCTGGTCCCTCGTCGGCCTCGGTCTCGAAAAAGAAGAAATCCGGCTTCCGGCCTCGCGCGGAATTGCGGGCTGGGTCGCGCAACATGGCGAAATCGTCAATCTCACCGACGCTTACGACGACCCGCGCTTCGAGCCCGAAGTCGATCGCCGCCTGAATTACCGCACGCGATCTCTACTGTGTCTGCCAATTCGCAATAAGGATGGCCAGACCACCGGCGTTCTGCAGTTGCTGAACAAGCAGGGCGGCCCGTTTCAAGCCGCCGACGCGTCGCTGCTAAGTTCGCTCTCCGTGCACGTAGCGCTGGCACTCGAAAACGCGCAACTCCACCGCGACGTCCTCGCGAAGCAGCGAATGGAGCGCGACCTCGCGCTCGCCCGCAGCATTCAACTGGGCCTGCTTCCCGAAAGATCGCCGCAGATCGAAGGATTCGAACTCGAAGCATCACATCAAACGTCGCTCGAGGTAGGCGGCGACTATTACGATTTCATCCCACTAGGCCCGCAAACAATGTTGAACGTAGTCGCCGACGTCGAAGGAAAAGGAGTGGGCTCGGCGATGGTAATGGCCAATCTGCAAGCCACGCTGCACGCCCTGATCGCCCACGTCCACTCGCTCGAGCGCCTGGTCTCGGCGCTAAACGATCGGATGCTAGCCGATACCCGCGGCCAGAAATACATGACCATGTATTTGAGCATCCTGGATCAGCGCAACAAGACGCTTCATTATGTGAACGCAGGCCACGTCCCGCCGATCCTGTTGCGCGCCGATGGCAGCGTCGAGTATCTGCGCGAAGGCGGAATGGTAGTCGGACTATTCCCGAACGTTCCGTTCGAGCGCGGCAACGTAAAGTTGAATTCCGGCGACATACTAGCCGGCTACACCGACGGAATCACCGAAGCCAGCAACCCTCAGGACGAAGAATTCGGCTACGATCGTCTAGTAGAGCTGCTAAAAAAACATCGCAACGCCTCCGCAAGAGAAATCGTTGATTTCACGTTAGCCGAGGTGGAGCGTTTCTCCCGCGGCGGCACCCACGAAGACGACCGCGTAATGCTAGTAATGAAAATTCTCTAGGCTCTCGGCGGCGTGCGTAGAGAGTTACAGCTACGAACCAGTGGATGTGTAGCGGCGAGATCCGAAATTCCAGGCCAGGATCGCGATGGTGAGGCAAGCCGCGGCGACGAGCGGGGCGAGCGGCGTATAGCGCGCGAACTCAGTGCGGCGCAACATCCACGCCGTGGGGTAGAACGAAGCGAATCCGAACGGAATAATCCAGCTCAGCAGAAATTGAATGAAGCCGCTATAAATCGAAAGCGGATAACGGCCAAACGCGATCAGGTTCCAAAATGGCGGATGTATTCCAATGCGATCTTCGAACCAGAACGAGAACGTACTTAGAAACAGAAACACAGAAACGTAAATCACACCTCCCGAAATCGCCCATATAAAAAGCATCGTGAAATCTAGTGCCGTCCAGTGGAGATCGAGATGCCGCGACGCATACCAGACCACGACTGAGCCTGTAACAATTTCCTGCAGCGATTCAATCCGGAAAACTTCGAACAGCACCTGAAACAGAGACGAAATCGGCCGCAGCAAAACGCGGTCGAATTTGCCCTCCATAATGTAGGTGTTGCCGAAGTCGTAGAGATTCAGGCTCAGCACGTTAAAAAGCCCGTAGGGAATCATCGAGAAGCCATAGAGAAAAAGAACTTCGTCAAATTTCCAACCCTTCAATTGCGGCGCTTTTTGGAAAAGAACGATAACGAATCCCAGCGAAAAAATGGTAGCCGCAATGCTGGTGGCCAAACTGATGAAAAAATCCCCGCGATAACTCATGCGCACTTTCGCATACTGCGAGAAATAGGCTGAGAGCAGCGCAAGATGCCGGTGTATCTCGCGAAGGATTCCCCCGCGAGCCGGTCCCGCGGCCGGCGCTGGCGCGAATGTTTGCGCGCTCATTTCATCCACCCTGAATTGTGATCTTCTTCACCGCGCGATTCCACCAGGCGTCAGCCAGCACAAAAAGCACAATCACCCAGATCCACTGTTTTCCCAATGCGAACAGCGCGGCGCGTCCATCCAGCTTGCCCAGATAAATCCGCAGCGGCGTGTAAGCAATATGTTCGAAAGGCAGCCAGTCCAGCACGATCTGCAGTCGATGCGGAAAGAACGAAATCGGAATTAATAGGCCGGAGAGCAATTCGATCAACCAATACTTCGCGCGGATTAACGCCAAAATCGACTTCAGCGGAATCGCGCAGGCTCCGATCATGAAATTGATCGCGGCCATTAGCGAAAAGCTCCCCAGGGCCGCGACAAGAAACAAAGAGAAATTCAGCGCAGATGCAGGCCGCTGCACCGGAAAAATCAGCGCAACGATCGCAGCCGTGGGCAGCGTCAGCAGCACCAGCCGAAATGCCGATTCCCCCATCGCCCGGCTGAACCACATCCACAGCACTGACACCGGCTTGATCAAATCCACAGCGATCTTGCCCTCGATCACTTCGTAAGCCATTTCCTGATCGATCGTGTTCCAGTAAAACGAGCGCAAACTCCAGCCTACGCTCACGTAAGTCACCATCTGCGCCAAGTCATAACCAGCAATCGGTCCGCTCGACGCAAACACCGCCCGCCAAATGAAGTAATACACGCACACATTGATCAGGTAAGTGATGATGCCGGTGTAGTAGCGCAGGCGAAATGCCAGAATATTTACGAATCCAACGCGTGCAAATTCGAAATAGGCAGCGAGCGAGTTCATCGTCTCCCGAATTCACTCTCTTCAATCGCCGGGATCGCCGCTGCCTGCCCGTCCGAGAGCGATGCCTCGCCCGAATAAATTCTTTTGATAATTTCCTCGATCGGCTCGTCTTCGATCACGATGTCCCGCAGCTCGACCGCCGCCAACAGTTGGCGAATTAGATCCGAAGCCGATACCCGCGTCCGGTCGAACCGAATGCGAAAAGTCATCTCGTCCACCGGCTCAAGGCTGACGCCTTCGCGGGCGAATCGCGCGAGCGCGCCAGCCTGCGCACTGTCTTTCAACACAAATTTAATCTGCTTGGTGCGCAGCAGGCGCTGCTTTAGCACCTGCAAGTCTCCATCGAAGAGTACCGTGCCGTGATCGATGATGATAATCCGCCGGCAAAGCTCCTCGATATCGTCGAGGTCGTGCGTGGTCAGCAATACAGTGGTCTGAAATTGAAGATTAATCGCTCGCAAGAACTCGCGAATATGATGCTTGGCCACCACATCGAGCCCAATCGTAGGCTCATCGAGAAACAGCAACGGCGGATTGTGCAGCAGTGCCGCAGCCAGATCGCAGCGCATCCGCTCGCCAAGCGAAAGTTTTCGCACCGGCGTATGCAAGTAATCGCGAATCCCCAGAATCTGATTGAACATCTCCATGCGCGCGTCGAAGTCTTTCTGCGAAACGTCATAAATTCGCCGCAGCAACTTGAACGACTCGACTACGGCAATGTCCCACCAAAGCTGCGTCCGCTGCCCGAACACGACGCCAATCGTCCGCACATACTGCCGCCGCTGCCGGTATGGCACAAAGCCATTGACGACGGCCTCGCCGGAAGTCGGCACAAGAATCCCAGTCAGCATTTTGATACTGGTAGATTTTCCAGCCCCGTTCGGACCGATGTAGCCGACCATTTCGCCGCGATCAATCGAAAGACTTACCCGATCCACGGCCTTGACGGTTTTGTATTCGCGGACGAATAGGTTCTGCAAGCCGCCCCAAATTCCCTCGCGGCGGTGGAAAGTGCGGAAGTACTTCGAAAGTTCGCGGACCTGAATCAGCGGCTCAGCCATCGATTGTCGGAGTCTATTCTACACGGCGGAAGGCCGCGAAGCCGCCCGGAGCTTCAACGTGCAGAAGTTGACGAAGAGTTAGACGTTGCGCGGCCTATGAAGTTAGGAACGAAACAGCACCGATTCGCGGTTAAAGAGCGTAACCGCAGCCCCAATCGCAATCGACGCGTAAACGCACGACGATGCAAAGATCAGCGCAATAAATCCCCACGGATGATTCCCGGCCATCAACTCTTTTCCCACCAACGTAGTGCTCAGTATCGGTACCAGCGCCGTCCGCGTATTCAATTCCACGCCAGGCAACAGTGCAATAATCGCAGGGAGAATCACCACAAAAGTCATGGGCGAAATATAAGTCTGCGCCTCGCGGTAACTCTTCGCAAACAGTGAGACAGCCAGCATGGACGCGGAGAAAAGCACGGAGAGCGGCAGAATCATCACGAACACCGCAAGCACGCCGCGCGGATCAAGCGAGAAATGGAATGAAGGGTCGTTTTTCGAAAGCAGCCGGTCAATTGTGTTCTTGGCCAGCATGAAGGAGATCCCCATCGAAGCGAGCGCAAGAACAGCGGTCGCCAGTGAAGCCGTCACAACCATGAAGAATTTTCCCAGCACCAAATCGGTGCGCGATACCGGACTCGTCAATATAGTTTCCATCGTTCCGCGCTCTTTTTCGCCAGCCGTCAAATCCATCGCCGGGTACATCGCCCCCGTGAACGCCAAAATAATGACGAAATACGGAATCATGCCGCCAAATCCGCTTCCGCCAACCTTCTCGGGCGGCGCCACGTTGTTTTCGTCGAGGTCAAAAGGCTGGAGCAAGCCTGTGGACACGCCTTTCGCGGTCAAAAGCGATTTCGACAAATCCGAGCGATAATCCCGCAGAATGTCTCTCACCGTCTTTTCTGTGAGTTCGGACTTGATGTCGCCTTCATAGTAGTCCACCAGGACTTTGCCGGCCTCACCGCGGTTTGCGGCGGCATCAAAGTTGGGAGGCAGCACCACCGCAGCTCGAATCTTTCGATCGGTGATTTGAGTCTCAAAGTCTGCACCCTCGGGGACGATCTGAATCTTATCGTTTTTCTTGAGCGCTTCGACAATCCGCGGCGAGTCCTGTCCGCCGATGATCATGACCAGCGGGATTTCTGCCTTGGCCCTGCTCATCATCGTGGCGCCGAGCAGACCAAGCCCCACACTTAGGGCCGGGAAGAGAAGAATCGGAATTACGAACATCGAAACAACTGTGCGGCGATCCCGCAGCGAATCCACCAGCTCTTTGCGATAAACCACGCCTATATTTCGCAGGCTCATGCTTCTTCTCCCACCGCTTCGACGAAAATGTCTTCCAGGTCCTGCTTGCCATGCCGCGCGCGCAGCTCTTCGAGCGTTCCTTCCTCGAGAATATATCCGCCGTGGATAATTCCAATCCGGTCGCAGAGTTTTGTTGCCTCTGACATGACATGCGTCGAGAAAATTACGGTCTTGCCGCGCTCGCGGCACTCGCGGATGAATTGTGCGATCGCCCGCGCCGCCATCACGTCAAGACCCACCGTCGGCTCGTCGAAAACCATCACCTGAGGATCGTGTACCAGCGTCCGCGCAATCGAAACTTTCTGCTTCATCCCGGTGGAAAGTTTCTCGCAGCGCCGGTCGCGAAAGCTGTTCATATCCAGCGCCGCAAAAAGCCCATCCACAGATTTATGCAGCGTTTCGCCGTCCATCCCGTGCAATCGCCCAAAATATTCAACGAGTTCTTTCGCCGTCAATCGGCCGTATAGCGCCGTAGCAGTCGAAAGAAACCCGACATTCGCGCGCACTTTCTCAGGTTCATCCACAATGTCATACCCAGCCACTTTGGCCGTTCCGGAAGTCGGCTCCAGAATCGTAGCCAACATTCGCAACGTGGTGGTTTTGCCGGCTCCGTTCGCGCCCAGCAGTCCATAAATTTCGCCGGGCTGGCAATAGAAGCTGATCGCATTCACTGCGCGCACTTCTTTCGTCTTCTTCGTGGCAGGGAAGACCTTGCTCAGTTTCAGGGCTTCGATCATGTGGGGCTCAATTCCTCGCGCTCGGTTAGGGTGGGAAGCGCAAAAGTACTGCGGATCATCAGGGCCGGGCAAATCGTGCAAAAGAAATCGTACCACGCGACTCACGCGCTATGACTTCGCGCCGCGCTATTCTCCCATCACCTTGATGGTAATTTTCTTCGGCCGCATGCCGTCCAGTTCCGCAAACAAGATAAATTGCCAGGGCCCCAAATCGAGCCGTCACTCAGCAAACGATACGATGGCCTGATGGTGCAGCAGCAAACTCTGCATGTGGATTCCCGCATTACTCTCAAATCGTCCGCGATGCTTATAGTCGTCGCGCTCGGGCGCGAGCTGATCGAGCCAGGATTGCAAGTCCTCGAGCAATCCAGGTTCATCGTCGTTCACAATAATCGCCGCGTTCGAATGCAACACGGACACCAAAATGATACCGTCGCGAAAGCCGCTCTTCTCCATCGCAGCTTTCACTTGCGGCGTAATATTTATAAACTCGCGCTTGCCGGCGGTCTGCAGCGTGAGCTGTTCATTGTAAATTTTCATGCGCAATCCTCAGATAAGTCCGAACATTCTAGCGGAAGAAACGCAGGACGCAAAAGGAGAGCGTTCCGAAATCGTCGGGAACCCACACAAAGACGCCAAGCATTTGCGGCACGGAATTTCGGACTAACCCTTGTGGCAGACGGGGCAGTGCTTAGCTTCGTAGTTATCGAGCGTCACCACGAACATGTTATTGCAGCCGATGCACACTCGGTGAATCTTGGGCTTCGGCTTGCCATCAGCAGTAGTTTCGGCAGCTCCGTGCGCAGCGTGCGGTTCGCTCATAAAACCATTTTATCACGGACGCGCCCCGGCAAGCACCATTCACCCTGCGCAATCGCCGCACTCGAAGTCTTTGTCTCACGCGATCGCCATGACTATCTGGCATCTAAGCCCGCGCCGCAAGCATCTTCTTAACAGGGCCGGGCCATGGCGATTTCGCCCAGCTTCATAGTCAACCGGCGACGCGCTCTGCTACAATTCGACGACATCTCAAGAAGCGCCCTCGAATGAACAATCGAAACGGTAATTCGGAGCCGGGCAAAGGCCGTGGCTGGCTATGGGGCGGCGGCGCAGTGGTGTTGGCAGTCGTACTCGTTGTCGGAATTGCGGGCCGCGGCAACGCTCCCGAAGTGCAAGTCGTAAAAGTCTCGCGCGACAAGCTCAGTGCCGCCGTCGCCAGCAACGGAAAAGTTGAGCCCGTAAACCCTTTTGTGGTTCGCGCCCAAATGGCAGCTTTCGTTTCCACAGTCGACGCATCCGAAGGCCAAGCGGTTCGCAAGGGCCAGCGCATCCTCACCCTTAATTCAAGCGAAGCCCAAGCGCAACTAGCCTCCGCGCGCGCCGATTTACTCTCCGCGCAATCCGATTTGCGCGATGCCCGCACAGGCGGCCCGCCGAGCGAAGTGGCGCAGCTCGATGGCGATCTCGGCAAAGCCCAAGCGCAAGTGGCGAATCTCGAAGAAACGCACCAAGCACTTCAGCAACTACAATCCAAGCAAGCCGCGACGCAAGCAGAGGTGGATAAGAACGCACTCGACCTCGCCACCGCCCGCGCCACACTCCAGTCCCTGCAAAAGCGGAGAGACGATCTGGCGCACCGCGCATCACTCGATGTCGATCGCCTCAGCCTGCGCGTCGAGCAAGACCAAGCCCTGGCACGTTCGCTAGAAGAAAAAGTACGATCTGCCACAATCACTTCGCCCGTTGATGGCACGCTCTATTCGCTCTCGGTGCGCGTGGGCGATTACGTCACCATCGGGCAGGAAATTGCCGACATGGCGGACTTGCACAAAGTCCAAGTCCGCGCATTCGTGGACGAGCCCGATCTAGGCTGGCTAGCCCCCGATCAAGAAGTGCACATCACCTGGGACGCCATGCCCAATCGCGATTGGACCGGCCGCACAATCCAAATTCCCAAGCAGGTAATCGCGCATGGAAACCGCAGCGTGGGAGAAGTGCTTTGCTCCGTGGACAACGATAAACTCGAACTGTTGCCAAACGTAAATGTTGAGGTGCGCATTCTGGTGCGTGAGCGAACCAATGTGTTATCCGTCTCGCGCGCCGCTGTTCGCGTGGACGGCGCCGAGCGCTATGTCTTCCGCCTCGAGGATGGCCGCCTGCGCCGCCGCGATATCACCGTCGGTATTGCCAGTGCTTCAAAATACGAGGTCCTCTCCGGCCTCTCAGAAGGCGACCGCGTCGCCATTCCGGGAGACACCGACCTCAAGGATGGAATGGCCGTTCGCTCTGCGGACGCTAAATAAATTGTCCGCGCCGCCGCGAAATGAGAGGACTTCAATGAGTCGCCCACTATTCTTCGGCACCGTCGTCATTTTGGCCGCGATCACTTTTGCTTCGCCAGCCCCGATCGTCGCGTCGAATCAAGTCAGCGCCAACTCAAGCCCAGATGTGACGCAAGCGCGCCATCTATTTGATCTCGGCAACTATTCAGCGGCCGTAACCATTCTCACCAACACCATCGCCCGAAATTCCAACGACGCCGAAGCTCAATTCTGGCTCGCGCGCGCCAATTACGAACAGAAAGACTTCGATAACGCAGCCTCTCACGCCGAACGCGCGGTCCAAATCGATCCAAAGAATTCTCTCTATCATCTGTGGCTCGGCAGGATCTACGGCCAACAAGCAGATCGCGAGCGCAGCTTCTCGCTGGCCCGCAAGGTAAAAAAGGAATTCGAAGAAGCCGTCCGCCTGAATCCCTCTAATCTCGATGCCCGCCGCGATCTCGAAGAATTCGAATTGCAGGCTCCCTGGGTCGTAGGCGGCAACAAAGACGACGCGCGCCAGCAGGCGGAAGCTATCGCCGCCGCCGATCCGGTAAAGGGCCACCTCGCCATGGCGGAGTACGATCGCGAAGCGCTAAAGAAAAATGACTTGGTGGCAAATGAATACAAGCAGGTCCTGGAATCGAAGGTAGTTCGCGTGGACGCTTACTTCGAAATCGCCGATTATTACACGGATATGGGGAAGGGCGCGGAAATGGAGCCCGCCCTGCAAGCCGCGGAAAAACTAAAGCCGGGAGACCCGCGCATCGGCTACTACCGCGCCGTTCAGCGCATCCTCACCGGCACGCAACCGAGCGCCGCTGAGCCTCTACTGAAAGCCTATATTGCGAACACTCCGCCTCGGAGCGATTGGCCCTCTCACGCCTCAGCCCGCGACTGGCTAGGCCGCCTCTACGAACTAGAAGGGAAGCGCCCACAAGCAGCGGAACAATATCGCGCCGCCCTGGAACTGGATCCCACAAACAAAGACGCCCACGCCAAACTTGAAAAGCTGGGAAAAAACTCCCAGTAGCACGTGATCCGGCTTGTCCCAAGGTCTCTGGAACTGGCTCAATCGCCCGTTACTTCCGTATGCGGCGGCACGGTCACAGTAGCTGGCTGTTCCAACTTAAAATCCAAAAGCGTCTCTGCAGGCACCTTCACCTGCTCGCCCTTAGTGCTAGCCGCGTAAACGCCGCCACCCGCCCCGCCTACTCCCGCCCCAATCGCCGCGCCGCGCCCGCCGCCGGCAATCGCGCCGATGATTCCGCCAATCACCGCTCCCGCCCCAATCGCCGTAGCCGTCTTCTTCCCCTTCGAACCGCCCACCACGCTGGATGTGCTGCTGACTAGCGCGTAAGATCGCCCTGCATAATCAAGTTTCACCAATTCCAAGTGCAGCTCGCTCCTCCCGCTAACGCTCCCAGCGGAACTCGCCCGCGTCAATCGAATGTAAACATCAGCCCCTTTGGGCACCACCAGCTCGTTGTTCACCACAATCGGATATTCCAGCGACGCGTGAAAAACCTCACCCGTTTTATTCACCGAGGAATTCACCGGATCAATCATGCGCACACGAATCGAAGTCCCCGCTGGAATCTCAATATCCTTTGGTTCCGGCGGCGCTGGAGCCGTATCGGCGGCAACTGCGGGAGCCGGAACTGGCTCCGGCGATGCGGCAGGAGCATCGGTCGAGGGCTGCGTCGCATCGGCCGTGGGCGATACCGTGGGTGTTATCGGAGCAGATTGAGGAGCGGAATCCGCAGCCTTTCCAGAGTCAGGCATTTGCGGATTCGGATTCGAACTCGCAGCCACCGTCGCGCGGCGCTTCGTTTTTCGATCCGCGTTCGGCTCCTCGGCGATTGGCAAAGGCGAAGGCGCGGCAACGGGCGCCGGCGGCGAAATTTCCGCGGCCCGAGGCGGCGCCGCAACTCCACTGGACATTTGATCGTCAACTCTCGTCACGCCCGGAGTCTGCGCCGCGATCTTGTAAGTCTCCAGCCGCGCCGAGTCGTCAGAAACATTTCCGGTGATCGTCGCAACGCCCTGTTTCACGCTGACGCTCAAGCTCGAGCCCTTCAGGTGCTGGTCGGCAGAAATCTGCGCCGTGATACTCTCAGCCAACGCAGCATCACTAGGCCCGTGCGCGCAACCAGAACCCACCGCAGCACTCGCCAGCACGAGCACCAAAAAGAAACGTAGCCGCATAAATCGGTTCCCCCAAGAAACGCCGCTCGAACTCTATCCACTAGGATGCGAAGAATAACTATATAGCTGCCCTTTTTCGACTGGTACGAAAATCCCCCACGGAGCCCAAAGAATTCGAACGCCAATTTCCCGTCAAATTCCGGAACTTTTTTCTTCCCGCGGTGTTTGAAGATGGAGAGGGAAACGGGGCCACCTAGAGCGCCGCCCTCCGCCATAATTCATAAATCCGAAGGAGACTTAATAATGAAACGGTCGAAGTGTGTCCAAATCTTTTTAGCTGTATTGCCTTTATTCTTAATCTCAGCCTGCAGCGGCGGCGCCGGTTCTTCCAACACCACTACGCCTCCGCCCCAACAATCCGGCTCGATCTTCAGCGTGGCCACGGACGCGCCGCTTCCCAGCATCGTTTCGTGCCAGCTAAATGTCACCGGCGTCACGGTAAACAACGGCACCACCGACGTGAGCGTCCTCTCGCAAGCCCAACTGATCGACTTCGCGCAGCTCAGCGGCCTGCATCAACTGGTCGATCTCACTGCAGTCCCGACGGGCTCCTACGTCAGCGCAACGATAACGATCGCAAATCCAGTAATCGGCTTCATCGACACCACGCAAACTCCTCCCGCGATCAACACCATCAACGGCACCCTATCCACCAATATGGTCACCGTGACTTTCGCTCAACCGTTCACGGTAAACAACGGAGACCTGGATGGCCTGCGCATGGAGTTCGATCTGCGCAAGTCTCTCGCCGTTGACAGCAACGGGCAGGTAACCGGCACCATCAATCCCATGTTTCAACTTTCTCTCCACAATGCCACGGACTCCGAAGTCTCCATCGACGACTTTTACGCAGGAGTTGTAGGCGTGACCGGCGGGAACAGCTTCACCGTTCAGGGGCCGCACGGCCGCCAGTGGACAGTCACCACGAATAACAACACAATTCTCGACGATCCGAGCGATCCCATCAGCTCGTTCACATCTACTACGATCGTGTCACTCACAGGCCAGATCGACGCCGTCACGAAAGCGATCGACGCCACAGAGGTCAACGTGATCTCCGATGACGGTTTTTATCTCGGCGGCCTGCTCACCTATGTAAATCCGCCGACAGGTCCGGCCACCCTAACCAATCTCTATGTCCGCGATGAGCTGCCCGCAATCGATGGCATCTCCCCAGGCGACATCGCCGCACTTACCCTTAACGGCACCGAAAAGTACCGCATCGGCCACATCGATCTGCCTTTGACCACGTTGCTCTTCAACAATTCGGCCCTAGCGCCAGGCCAGCGCGTCTCAATCGGCGGCGCACTCACGACGTCGAACGGCACGAGCACCCTGACTCCGCACCGCGTCGTCCTGCGCCGTCAGGGCCAGGCCGGAACTCTCGCCGGAAACGTAGTGGTACAGCAGGGCAACACCGGCAGCTTCCAATTGAACGACAACTGGACCGCCGGCGTCTTGCTGCCGCAGCCACTAACGGTGATGACCACAGACGCGACCGCATTCATTAATTTAAGCGGCCTAAGCGCGTTACAAGGTCAATCCGGCATGTCTTTGCGGGTAGTGGGCTACGTGCTAATCAACTCAGCAATAAGCCAACCAGTTCTAGTAGCAAGCGCAGTAGAGCAGCTAACCGACTAAGAGCCGCAGCCCAAAACTGTACGGGAGGGTCTTCAGACCCTCCCGCATTTCGGCCTCAGGCGCGAAGGCAATCCAAACGTAGCGCTGCCGTCCCGCCGGCGCTTTCGACGTAAACGTAACCCACACCTTAAACTCTACGACGGCGCGACTCCGACCCACGTCCGCTCGCCGCGGATTCGTCCCAACTCCAAGATGTCCTACGGTTTTGAATTTGTCGTTGACGGAAAATCTGAAATTTCAAATTTGAAATTTCTGAACTCTCTCAACCCGGCTGGAAATTTCACAGAAGAACGACACCACCAACTATTCCATCCTCACAGCAACAACCTTATTCCCCTCCACCCGCACCTCAATAGCGATAGGCGGCCGCAACCCCGAACCCCGTACCATCTCCCCGCGCACCAACCCATCAGTCCCCGGCCCGTATTTCGTCAAATCGAAAACACTCTTGCTGCAAGGATCCGCCACCATAGGATGGCTAGCCTGGAAACCGTAATACGACTCCAGTCTCGACAAGTCAGTTATATATTCCAGGTGGCATTGCCCAAACGGCTCGATCATCGAAAATGCCCAATAGGCGCCGCCAGGCAACTTCACCACCGTCGCCGGCACATGCAGTTTTGTCACCGGATCCTGCATCACAAATTGCTTCGCCGACCACGGCGCAGGAAATTCCGATGTTGAGCCAATTTCCCCAGGTCCCAGCGCCACTTTCTCCAACAGCGCGACGGGCGCAGCCGCGGGAGTGACCGCAACTGGGACAACCTCAGCAGCAACGCGATCCACTCTTTTCGACGCCAGCGAAAACCACCAAAAGAACGATGCCCCGACCATGAGCACCGCCCCGATTGCAATCGTCAACCATACAGCTACCGGAAGGGAAGCAGCGTTCGTAGCCCCAGCCCGAGCCTTCTTCGCCACAGGTACGCCGGGAATCTGCGGATCAACAACCTTGAATTTTTCCTGTACTGGATCAAGTTCAGTCATAGATGTCTCGCCTAACGAGACTTCCAGCTTGGAGCCACTCGCGAAGAAATTCAAGACAGGACAGGCAGGAGGGTATTAACGCTTTCGCATGCGGATCTCCGTCCCGCCGCGTTCAAACGTCACTTCATCCATCAACTGGTTAATCATAAAAATTCCGCGTCCATGATCCGAATAAAGATTCTGCCCCACCACCGGTTCCTTAATCGCCGAAGGATCAAATCCCTCGCCCTGATCGCGCACCACGATCAAAAGTCCGCGATCGTTATCAACCGCCACGCAAAATTCCACTTTCTTCGAAGGGTCGCGTTTCGATCCATGCACCATGGCGTTAGCCAAAGCCTCGCGCAAGGCAATTTCCACTTCCCATTCTTTGCCCACCGCGCAACCCATCTCTTTCACAAAATCCATCACCCAGGAAACCACCGGCGTAATCGTAGCCACGTCCGCTGGCCCGGAGAAACGCAGCCGCACGGCCAGCTTGTCGGACTCAAACTCGCAAGATGGCAAGGAATCAGAAGCCATTCAGCCCTATCTTAGTGGCCGCAAAGCCGCCCGCAAAGCACAGATTTCCCAATCAATCGAGCAAGGCCGTCAACTGAGATGCGAAGGCTGCACCGAGTGATGCGCCACATACTCATTCAAATTAGCCACGCAAAGCAACAACTCCAAAATCTTGCTCTGCTGCGTAAGATCCCGAGCCCGCGCAATTTCCGAAAGCGCGTTCAAAGTGAGCTGCACATCCGCAAAGAGCCACTCCAGCGTGCGCGAATCAATCACCTCACCCCGCCGGCACTTCTCCAGCGCAGAGTCAGCTCGCGCAAATGCCTCATCAAGAAAGTGATCGAGACACAACCCCGCAACCCGAAGCGCCGGAGGTACCTCCTCGCTACAATTTTCGATGTGGCAGTGCTCGGATTCAGCTGCCGCCATAAAGGAACCTCGGGACTCCATGCGAACGGGCTGAGAGAAGCCGCGCACAAAGTATCACATCTCGCGGCATAGAAGGCAGGAGGCGCTCGTCAGGACACTGGCTAACTGCTCGGCTTTTTCCGCAGGCTCCTTAGCTGCTGGTAAGACTCAACGTGTCTCGTGAATTCCTATGAATCGCTGAAAAAATCCGCCAGGAAGGAAGAAACCACCAACCCAATCTCACTTCAAGCATTCGCACCATGGCACTTCTTATATTTTTTCCCCGAGCCGCAGGGGCACATATCGTTGCGTCCCACCTTAGCCCCCGCCCGCACGGGCTTCGGCGCTTCAGCCTGTGCTGGCCCAGCCTGAAACTGGAGATCTTTCTGCTGGCGCTGCTGGCGCTTTTCAAGTTGCTGCTGAATCCCGAATTGCTTCGGTCGCGCGGGCTCGGACGTCACCGCGGCTTGTTGAGGGGCCTGCTCGCCCTCCGCCGGACGCACCAAAAACAAGAACCGCACCGATTCCGTATCAATCCGGTCCATCATTTCTTCAAAAAGAGTGAAAGCCTCGCGCTTAAATTCGACCAGCGGATCTTTCTGCCCATATCCGCGCAGCCCGATGCCTTCCTTCAAGTGATCCAGAGTAAGCAAATGGTCTTTCCACTGCGTATCCACAATATCCAGCAAAATCCGCCGCTCCAACCATCTCAAAACCTGTGCCCCAAAAAGCTGCTCTTTCTCCTCATAGCGCGCATGCATTCGATCCAGCAGCGTATTCACCACTTCATCGTGATTCACGCGCAGGAAATCAATGCCCACAGCCTTAGCATCCATCCCAAACTGATTCAGAATCTCATTCGAAAACTGAGTGGTATTCCACTGCCCAGGGTTAATCTCGCGCGGACAATATTTCTCCGCAAGATCCATGGCAATACTGTCGGCGCGCTCGAGGATGTATTCCTTCTGATCCGCGCCCTTCGAGCACTCCGCGCCGCAGCGAATAAACCGTCTCGCGCTGCTTGTTCATCACGTCGTCATACTCAAGAAGATGTTTGCGCGCCTCAAAATTCTGCGCCTCGACAGCCTTCTGCGCATTCTCAATGCGCTTGCTGATCATTTTCGATTCAATCGGCACGCCTTCCGTCATGCCCAGCCAATGCATCATCGCCTTAACTTTCTCGCCGCCGAAAATCCGCAGCAAATCGTCTTCCAGCGAGAGAAAGAATCGCGATGCCCCCGGATCGCCCTGCCGGCCAGCACGCCCGCGAAGCTGATTATCAATGCGCCGCGCCTCATGCCGCTCAGTGCCGAGAATATGCAAGCCGCCCATGGCAATCACTTCGTCATGCTCCGCTTTGCACTGCTCGGCAAACTGGTCGTAAACCGGCTTCCACTGATCCGCTGGAACCTGGAAAATTCTGCCTTCCTGCTGAAACAGAACCATCGGCACGCTAGCCACAGGCGCCGCAAGCGTAGCCGCGGCAGAACCGGAAGCACCGCCGCCAGACTGCGCCGAAATCGCGGCCGTACCCGGAGCGCCAGCTCTCCGCTTCAGCCGGCGTCTCGCTGTCAGCCCCATTCCCGCCGATCACAGCCCCAGCCGGCGCGTAAGGAATCGCCAGCTTATTCTTCAAAAAGTGCTCGCGCGTCATGGCCTCAGGATTGCCGCCAAGCAAAATATCAGTCCCGCGGCCGGCCATGTTCGTCGATACAGTCACCGCGCCCTTGCGCCCTGCCTGCGCAATAATCTTCGCCTCGCGCTCATGCTGCTTCGCGTTCAGCACCTGGTGCGGTATCCCAAATTTCCGCAGCAATTCCGCAATCTTTTCCGATTTCTCAATCGAAATGCTGCCCACCAGCACCGGCTGTCCCGATTCGTAATATTGCCGGATGCCGCCAGTCTTAGTTCCGTCTTCCTGAATGATCCCATTCACCGCCGCTTCGAATTTCTCCGCCTCAGTGCGATAAACCACATCCTGAAATTCATGCCGGATCAAGGTCTTATTCGTAGGAATCGCCACCACATCCAGCTTGTAAATCTTTTCAAATTCCGCCGCTTCCGTCTCGGCAGTACCAGTCATCCCCGAAAGCTTCTTGTACATGCGGAAATAATTCTGGAAAGTAATCGTAGCGAGCGTCTGATTCTCCCGCTCGATCTTCACGCCTTCCTTCGCCTCCACGGCCTGATGCAATCCATCCGACCACCGCCGCCCAGGCATCTGCCGCCCGGTAAACTCATCCACAATGATGACTTCGCCTTCCTTCACCACGTAATCCACGTCCTTCTGATAAAGCGTATGCGCCCGCAGCGCCTGATAGACGTGGTGAATCAATTCCATATTCGCCGGATCGTAAAGATTCCCCAGCCCCAGCAACCGCTCGCATTTCGAAACGCCCTCTTCCGTAAGCGTGGCGGTGCGATGCTTCTCATCGAGCGTGTAATCAATATCCAGAATCAATTTCGGAATGATTTTGTCGATGCGGTAATACTTGTCGGTAGATTCTTCCGCCGGGCCGGAAATAATCAAAGGCGTGCGCGCTTCATCAATCAAAATCGAGTCCACTTCGTCCACGATGCAGAACTGGTGCCCGCGCTGCA
Organism: uncultured Acidobacteriota bacterium; assembly: GCA_963831955.1. Taxonomy (GTDB): domain Bacteria; phylum Acidobacteriota; class Terriglobia; order Acidiferrales; family UBA7541; genus Palsa-147. The sequence continues at coordinate 2,426,419 of CAWHSG010000001.1, forward strand.
CGCAATCCTTCAAATCGTATTTCATGTTGTCGCGCAAATAATCGAATCCGAATTCGTTGTTCGTGCCGTAAGTGATGTCCGCAGCATAAGCAGCTCGCCGCTGCGCATCATCCAGATCGTGCACAATCACGCCAACGGTCAATCCCAGCAATTTATAAATCGGGCTCATCCACTCCGCATCGCGCCGCGCCAAATAATCGTTCACGGTAACAATATGCACGCCCCGCCCAGCCAGCGAATTCAAAAACGCAGGCAAGGTAGCGACCAGCGTCTTCCCCTCACCAGTTTTCATCTCCGAAATCTTGCCCTGATGCAGCACAATCCCGCCAATCATCTGCACATCAAAATGCCGCATCGAAAGCTTTCGCCGCCCAGCCTCGCGCACCAGTGCAAACGCCGGCACCAGCACGTCCTCCAGCGCCTCCTGCAGCTTCACCTTGTAATCAGCTATCGACAGGCTCCACGCCAGCAAGCCGCGCCGTAACCTTAGCCTTCAAAGCAGCAGCCCGCTCCGCAATCTCAACATCACTCAGCCCTTGCATCTCAGCCTCAGGGCGCCGTAATAGACGCCACAATGGGCATAATGCGCTTAATATCGCGCTCATGCTTAGTGCCAATGAAGCGAGCAACAATTTGATTGATAATCCGGTCGAATTCCATATTGTCAGTTAGTTAGACGCCATCGAAGTAGCAAACGCTGCAAGCACCATTCTAACGTGGAGCAACCACTCAGCGCAAAGTGACCAAGTAGCGCCGGCGTCCCTGCCGGCATCTTACGACCATAGAAAAAACCAAAAGGCAACACTCGCGATCGGCGCGAAGTACTGCAACCCTCGAAACGTATGGCCCGCGCTTCAGCCGGGCCAGCCGCGCTTCGCGGCGAACGACCCCCCAAACTTGCCGCCAATCCGAACGCCCGCTTTATCATTAAGACCGAGGAAAAAAATGCCGGACAAAGCCCCCATCCCAGGAGTAAAAAATCTAATAGCAGTAGCCAGCGGCAAAGGCGGCGTAGGAAAAACCACGGTCGCAGTAAACCTAGCCCTAGCCCTAAAGCAAATGGGCAACAAAGTAGGCCTAATGGACGCCGACGTCTACGGCCCCAACGTCCCAGTAATGCTAGGCACCACCGAGCAACCGAAAGCGGTAGACGAGCGCACCATCATCCCAGTAGAAGCCTACGGGATAAAAATGATCTCCATGGGCCTGCTAAATCCAGGCGACAAGCCGCTGATCTGGCGAGGCCCCATGCTACACAGCGTAATCCAGCAATTCCTACGCAGCGTCCAATGGGGCGAACTGGATTATCTGATCGTAGATCTCCCCCCAGGCACAGGAGACGTTCAGCTCACCCTAATCCAATCAGTAGCCCTAACCGGTGCAGTAATAGTCACGACGCCCTCCATAGTAGCCATAGCCGACGTCCGCAAAGCCGTAGAAATGTTCCGCCAGGTAAACGTAGAAATCCTCGGCGTAGTAGAAAACATGAGCTATTTCAATTGCCCCCATTGCAATGGGCGCATAGACGTCTTCGGCCACGGCGAAGGCCAGAAAATGGCCCAAATCTTCGGCGTAGCCTTCCTAGGCGAAATAGAAATCGAGCCAAAAATCCGCATAGGCGGCGACACCGGCCAACCAGTAGCCGCCCAAGGCGAACAAGCCCCAGGCAGCCCCAGCATCTACGCCATGGCCCGCAAAGTAGCCGCCCGCGCCGCCGAAGCAAACAGCGCAAAACCCGCCGGCCCAGTAGTCCAAATTTTGTGAAAAAAACTCAGTACTCAGAACGCCTTCCCGGCCCATCAAGCGACTGCACGTGCCTCTGCCATCGTGGTGGTCGGGTAATTCACGTCGTGCCGTGTTGCGGGCACACCTACCGCAAACAAGCCGCCCCCGCGGATGAAAACCGCCAAGTCTCAGAGCAAAGCAAACGAAGTAAGAACGCCAAATCAGCAAAATAGAGTTTTCGGCCCTCCCGCACTTGTTTCGATACGGCCCGCTCAATTGCCGTAGTTTAAGTTTGAAAGGTTCCTTAGGGGGTCGGAACTTTAGCTTCGACATAAGAACCTTGGAACTAGCGCGGGCTTTAGCCCCTGAGGACACTGCGCCGTTCTTGTCTGCCCCAGCCGCGTATGCTAATTTCGCTGTTCATCTCGACGCCATCGCGCAAGGCAGGAGTTCCAGCTTGATCCGCAAGTATCAAAATCACACGCCAGAAATCGGCGCAGGCACCTACATAGACGATTCCGCCGTAATAATCGGCGACGTCTCCATAGGCGAAGATTCCAGCATCTGGCCCTGTGTAGTAATCCGCGGCGACGTCCACTGGATTCGAATCGGCAAGCGCACCAACGTCCAGGACGGCTCAGTCCTACACGTAATGCGCAACCTGCATCCGCTAACTCTAGGCGACAACGTAACAATCGGTCACGGCGTAATCCTGCACGGCTGCACAATAGAATCGCGTTGCCTGATAGGCATGGGCTCGATCATCCTGAACGGCGCAAAAATAGGCACAGGCAGCATAGTAGCCGCCGGCACGTTAGTCCCCGAAGGCACAGAGGTAGCCCCAGGCAGCCTATTCATGGGCCACCCAGGCAGATTCCGCCGCGCGTTAACAAATGAAGATCAAGCATCAATAGATGCCTACGCAGCCCACTACATCGAATACAAGGAAACATACAGGCAAGCTTGAAGCATTCGTAGGGGCGCTGGCTTGCTGCGCCCGCTGTGCGACATGTCGCACGAACGTCACATGACAAACGAACCGAGATCCAGAATTTCAGAGAAGCATTCGTAGGGGCGCCGCTAGCCGCGCCCGCTGTGCGACGCGTCGCACGAACGACACATGACAAACGAACCGAGATCAAAGATTCCAAAGATGCATTCGTAGGGGCGCTGGCTTGCTGCGCCCGGTGTGCGACATGTCGCACGAACGACACATGACGAACTGCCGAGCTCAAAATTTTCACCCGCGCTCTCGTACGAACGCGACCAACAAAAAATGAAATTCCAAGCCATCAAAGGCACCCGCGACATCCTCCCACCAGATTCCACCCTCTGGAATCGAGTAGAGCAAACCGCCCGCGAGATCTTCGCAACCTACAATTTCAACGAAATCCGCCCACCAATCTTCGAACAAACCGAACTCTTTGCAAGATCAATCGGCGCCGAAACCGACGTAGTCGCCAAGGAAATGTACTCATTTGAAGCGGGAGGCGGAGGGTCGTTATTTGAGGATAGGGAGAGGATCAGGAATTCCTACGTACCTTCCCCTGGACATCTAGACCGTGCGAGCTTAGGCGGCTTTCAGGCCCTTCTGCAATCCTTTGCGACTAAAAGAAAGGCCAACATAGAACGGGGAGTGACAAACGAAGACTTAGTTGAAGCACGAAATCTCGAGCTCTTTATGGATTCGTTGAACGACGTCATCGGTCAATCGCAATCCGCCCAGTGGGATGAGAATCATGTTAGGCACGTCGTACAGCTCATCCAATGCTCACTCGGGACGATCCAAATTGGGGAGCATATCAGCCTCCGCCCAGAGGCGACTGCCTCGGTTTGCCGCGCCTACATCGAACACGGCATGCAAACTCTCCCCGGCGACGTAAAGCTCTATTACATGGGCCCAATGTTCCGCCGCGAACGCCCGCAAAAAGGCCGCTACCGCCAGTTCTATCAAATAGGCGCAGAAGTCCTCGGCCAATCCGACGCTCCGGCCGTCGACGCCGAAGTAATAGAAATGCTCCTAGCTTTCTTCGAAAAAGCAGGCCTAGCCAACGCCACGCTTTCAGTAAATTCCATAGGCGACAAAAACTGCCGCCCGCAATACATCGACCTCCTACGCACTGAGCTGCAAAAAGTAAAAGCAAAGCTCGGCGCAGACAGCCAGCGCCGCATAGAAACAAATCCCTTACGCGTCTTAGATTCCAAGCTCCCAGAAGAGCAAGCGATCATCGAACAGCTCCCGCGCATAGCCGATCATCTCTGCGAAAGCTGCCGCGCCCATTTCGCCAAATTACAAGACGAACTAAAACTCCGTGGCATTCTTTACGAAATCAACTGGCGCCTGGTCCGCGGCCTCGACTATTACACCCGCACCACCTTCGAAATCGTAGCCCCCGGCCTCGGCTCGCAAAATGCAGTCTGCGGCGGCGGCCGTTACGACGGCTTGGTAGAATTGCTAGGCGGCCCGCCAACAAAAGGAATCGGCTTCGCGATCGGCACCGATCGCCTGATTCTTTCGCTGCAAGAAACAGGCAAAGCCGCCGCAGCAAAAAGTCTCGACGTGTACGTAGCCTGGATGGGCGAAAAAGCCTACGCGCCCTCAGTCAAGCTAGCCAGAAAGCTGCGCGATTCAGGTTTTGCAGTAGAACTGCCGCCAGAAGAAATGAAATTCAAAAAATCCCTAGGTCTAGCCGACAAACTAGGCGCCCGATACGCCCTAATCATCGGCGAAGACGAGGTAGCCTCCGGCCAGCTAACGCTGAAGCACCTAGCCGATGGCCAGCAGCAAAAATATTCCGAACCAGCACTGCTCGAACATTTGCGCGCCGCACGTCAAACGTAGAGGAAATCGCACACACGATGCTTGATTCACTAGGCAATCTGAAACGCACCCATTACTGCGGCGCCCTGCGCGCCAACGACGCCGGCACCGAAGTCGTAATCATGGGCTGGGTCCATCGCCGCCGCGATCTAGGCCAGCTAATCTTCATCGATCTACGCGACCGCGCCGGCATAGCCCAAATCGTAGTCAATAAAGAAGACCATCCGCACATCCACGCGAAAGCCGAACAACTCCGAAGCGAATTCGTAGTAGCCATAAAAGGCCAGGTAATAAAGCGCCAAAAGCCCAATCCAGAAATCGCCACAGGCGAAGTAGAAGTAATCGCCACCGAACTCCACTTGCTCAATACTTCGAAAACTCCACCATTCCAAATCGAAGACGAAATCACAGCAAACGAAGAAACCCGCCTTCGTTATCGCTATCTAGATCTGCGCCGTCCAAAACCCCACGCCAATCTAGCCCTGCGCCACAAAGTAGTCTTAGAAATCCGCAAAACGCTAGATGAGCTAGGCTTCTACGAAGTAGAAACCCCAATGCTGACGCGCTCCACCCCAGAAGGCGCCCGCGATTACCTAGTCCCCAGCCGCGTCCATCACGGCCAGTTCTACGCGCTCCCGCAATCCCCCCAAATCTTCAAACAAATTCTGATGATCTCCGGCCTCGATCGCTACTTTCAAATCGTAAAATGTTTCCGCGACGAAGACTTGCGCGCCGATCGCCAACCAGAATTCACCCAACTAGATCTAGAAATGTCGTTCCCGCGCCAACAAGACATCTTCGAAACCATCGAAAAGGTAATGGAGCGAGCCTGCGCGGTAATCAACGTGAAGGTAAAAGGACCCTTCCGCCACATGGATTATCACGAAGCCCTACGCCGCTACGGCTCCGACAAACCAGATCTACGCTTCGGCATGGAGCTGCACAACGTAACGGAATTCTTCGAGCCAGCCCGCCCCACCTTCAACTTCGAAGGCAACGTCCAAGCCGTGGTGGCCCCAGGCGCGGCCACCTGGTCAAGAAAGCAACTCGACGAACTAACCGAACAAGCAAAATCCGCCGGCGCAAAAGGCGTTTACACCATCAAGGTGACCGCAGAGGGAGTCACATCCTCCCTAGAAAAAAATCTAGGCGCAGAAAAGCTAAAGGAACTAGCCGCAAAGGTAAGCGCAAAGGCGGGCGACTTAATCGTAGCGGTCACCGCAAAACAGCAAATCCCCCACAGCGATACAAGCCTAAACGTAGCCGGCCAACTACGCCTACATCTAGGCGACAAACTAAACCTAATCGATCGCACCCGCTGGGAATTCCTCTGGATCACCGGCTTCGCCCTATTCGAATGGAGCGAAACCGACAAGCAATGGGTAAGCGCCCAACACCCCTTCACAGGAATAGTAGAAGAAGATCTAGACAAAATCGAAACCGCCCCATGGGAGTGCCGCTCCAAAGGCTACGACATAGTCCTAAACGGGGTAGAGCTAGGCTCCGGCAGCATAAGGATCCATCGCCAGGACATTCAAGAAAGAATGTTCAAAGCCCTGGGCCTAAGCGAGGAACAACAACGCCAGCGTTTCGGCTTTTTCCTAGACGCCCTAACCTACGGCACCCCGCCCCACGGCGGGATCGCGTTAGGCATCGATCGCATAGTAATGCTGCTAGCCGGCGAAAAATCCCTGCGTGAAGTAATCGCCTTCGCAAAAACCACAGCAGCCCAAGATCTAATGGCCGAATCGCCGTCAACGGTAGATTCATCTCAATTGGACGATCTAGGCTTAGCTATCAAGAGCAATAAGAAGGACTAAATCGTTGCTCCGCCCACAATCAGCAATCTTCGCCGCAGTAGCATTCACCGGAGCCGTAGGGATCGCAGTGTGGCGAATGAGCAAGCTAAAGCCGCGCGCCCAATTTCTAGTGCTGCTCGCTCTAGGCGTCTCAATAGGGTTCCTATTAATGATCGTCGTGCAGCTACCCCAGTTCCCGCACTGGCTGGCCGCGCTGATGGTCCTCGTGGTATTCATAGCATCCCCGTTTGCCACGCGGACATTCCTGCGCAGCCTGAAACAGGATGAGCAGGATGAAACTGACGGATTGCACCGGTAATGGGGCTCAGCTCCAATAGGGAATTTAACTAGCAATGTCCAACATCCGCATATTGCCCGAAACCGTCGCCAACAAAATCGCCGCAGGCGAAGTAGTCGAACGCCCCGCGTCAGTAGTCAAAGAGCTGCTCGAAAACGCGCTTGACGCTAACGCCCGCTCCATCCGCATTGAAGTAGAATCCGGCGGCAAGCGCCTAATCCGCATCACCGACGACGGCTCCGGCATGAATCGCGACGACGCCCTGCTAGCCTTCGAACGCCACGCCACCTCCAAGCTACGCACCGCCGACGATCTACTCTCCATCGCCACGCTAGGCTTCCGAGGCGAAGCCTTGCCATCAATCGCCGCAGTCTCGCGCCTAGTCCTGGAAACCTGCCACGGCGAAGGCCAGGAAGGCACCCGCGTAGAATTCGCAGGCGGCAAACTAATCAGCGTAAAGCCAGCAGGCCTACCGCAAGGCACCTGCATCAACGTAGGCGATCTTTTCTATTCCGTCCCAGCCCGCCGCAAATTCCTGAAATCCGAAACCACCGAGCTAGGCCACATCGCCTCGCTAGTCACGCACTACGCCCTAGCCCATCCCGAAACCCATTTCGTCCTGAAAACTCCAACGCAAGAAATCCTCCACGCCACTCCAGTAGAACGACAAGCCGACCGCGTCTATCAAATCTTCGGCCGCAGCGCGTCTAGATGAGCTCGTAGAAATTCCCGCAGCCGAAGGCCCCATCCGCGCCGCCATCACCGAGCCGTCGCTCGAGCCCGGCGAAGAAGCCGCAAAAATCAGCGTAAAAGGTTTCGCCTCGCGCCCAGAAGTCCACCGCAGCAATCGCAACGGCATCTACGTCTTCGTAAATCGCCGCCTAATCCGCGATCGCCTGATCCTCCACGCCATCAGCGACGCCTATCGCAACATAGTCCCGCCAGGCGTCTTCCCAGTAGTTCTACTTTTCCTCGAGCTACCGTACGACGAAGTGGACGTAAACGTTCACCCCTCAAAAATCGAAGTCCGCTTCCGCCACCCGCAATTCGTCCACGATTTCACCCGCGACGCGGTACGCCACGCGCTCTCCAACGCCCGCCCAATCCCCGGATTTCCCGCGACGAGAAGCCACGGCGCCGCAGCAACAAACGTAATTCCGATTCACAATGGCGCGCATCGCAACCGCCGTTGCGGAAGGATCAGGACTCTCCGCATGCCGATATCACGTTAGGCCCGCCACGCGCGATAATCCCTCCGCTAGCAACGCCATCCAGTCCCGGCTCAGGCTCCACGTACCCCGACGACTTCGAACTCTCAGGCGAAATGCTGCAACCTCTAGCCCAGCGCCTGCAATTCGGCTCGGACAACGCCCTCGAATTTCCAGTAGCAGCCCGCGCCGCAGCCGCCGCATCAGGCTCAGCAAGCATCGCAGCAACCGCCACCGCGCCAGCACAAGCTCCAGCCACGTTACCAAGCGCCGAAGACATCGCCGATCTAAAGCCGCTAGGCCAGGTCAACAACAGCTTCATAGTCGCAGTAAATTCCGAAGGCCTCTGGATCATCGATCAACACGTAGCCCACGAGCGAGTCCTCTTCGAGCAACACTTACTCGCCCGCCGCGCAGGAGAACTAGGCGGCCAACGAATGTTAGTGCCTCTGGTAGTAGAGCTAGCCCCGCGCCAACTCGTAATCTTCGAGCAAATCGCCGAAGAACTCCGCGCCAACGGTTTCGAAGCCGATCTAATGGGCGCCCGTTCGATCGCCATTCACGCCGCCCCAGCCGGCATCGCCGCCAGCGACGCCGAAAAACTGCTAGCCGAAATCCTCGACGGCATAGCCCGCGAAAATCAAGCCATCTCCATAGATTCCCTGCAATCCAAAATCGCCGCCTCCACGTCCTGCCATGCCGCAATCAAGGTAAACACCCCGCTAGACCGCACAAAAATGGAATGGCTTCTAGGCGAACTCTCCAAAACCGAATACCCAATGAGCTGCCCCCACGGCCGTCCGGTAGTCCTGCGCTACTCCACGCGCGACATCGAGCGCGCCTTCAAAAGAATCTAATTATCAGATTCGCGACATCCTCACCAAACGATGCGCAAACTTATCATCGCCATCGACGGCCCAGTAGGCTCCGGCAAAACCACAGTAGCCCGCCGAGTAGCCGAACTCCTCGATTACATCTACGTCGACACCGGCGCCATGTACCGCGCCCTGGCGCTAAAAGCCAAGCGCCGACAATGTCCCGCTCTACGCCGAAGACCGCCTAGCCCAAATGGCTGGCGAAACCCGCATCGATTTGCGCATCAAGGACGGCACGCAAAATATCTACCTAGACGGCGAAGACGTAACCGCAGCCATCCGCACCCCAGAAGTCTCCCAAGCCGCCTCAATGATCGCAGTAATCCCAGGCGTAAGACGAGTCCTGGTAGCCGAACAACGCCGCGCCGGTCAACTAGGCGGCGTAGTAATGGAAGGCCGCGACATCGGCACCATAGTTTTCCCCGACGCCGATCTTAAAATCTACCTAACCGCCTCAGTAGAAGTCCGCGCCCAACGCCGCTGGCGCGAACACCAACAAAAAGGCGACAAGGTAGATCTACCCCGCACCATAGAAGAAGTCCGCGAACGAGATCGCCGCGACGTAGAACGCGAACATTCCCCGCTCAAACGCGCCCCAGACGCAGTCCTGGTAGACAGCACCGCCATGGAAGCCGACGAAGTAGCCCGCCTAATAGTCCAACTAACCAAAGAAAACAAAAATCCGCAAAACTCCGCGGCCAAAGGAAAGTAGCGCCGGCGTCCCTGCCGGCATCTTACGACCACAAAAGCCGGCAAAGGCTAAAAACACGATCGGAGCAACCCGTCAATTTAAGAGATGAATTTAGCTGCTCAAGCCATATGAAAGCGGCAAGGGCCGAGCCAAGGACAAGTAGGAGCATCCCATAAGGGGCGCGCTAAAGATAAGTCTAAAGTTTATGCGGGAAGAAAACGGAATTTGAACCCAGCACCCCAAATCCGGTCCTAAGTCGGCGCCGACATCGAAGAAAGAAATTCCGCATTATTCTTCGATTTCGACAATCTCCCCAGCAGCAATTCCATAGCTTCCACAGTAGAAAGCGGGCTAAGCACTTTGCGCAAGCACCCACACGCGATTCAATTCATCCGCAGGCAAAAGCAATTCATCCTTACGCGTTCCAGACCGGTTGATATCAATGGTCGGAAACACCCGCTTATCCACCAGCCGCCGGTCCAAGTTAATTTCCATGTTACCGGTGCCCTTGAACTCTTCGAAAATCACGTCGTCCATGCGGCTGCCAGTATCAATCAGCGCGGTAGCGATGATGGTCAACGACCCACCCTCTTCAATATTTCGCGCCGCAGCAAAAAATCGCCGAGGCCGCTGCAAAGCATTCGCGTCAATACCGCCCGAAAGCACTTTGCCCGAAGGCGGCGTAACCGCGTTATAAGCCCGCCCAAGCCGCGTAAGCGAATCCAGCAAAATCACCACATCCCGCTTGTGCTCCACAAGCCTCTTAGCCTTTTCCAAAACCATTTCCGCCACTTGAATATGCCGTTGCGGCGGTTCGTCGAAAGTAGAGCTGATCACCTCGCCCTTCACCGTCCGCTGCATGTCGGTAACTTCTTCCGGCCGCTCGTCAATCAGCAACACGATCAAAGCAACTTCCGGATGATTGGTAGTAACCGAATTCGCCACCGATTGCAGCATCATGGTCTTACCGGTTCGCGGCGGCGCCACAATCAATCCGCGCTGCCCCTTGCCGATCGGGCAAAGCATGTCCAGCACGCGCCCGGTCAAATTCTCTTTCGAAGTCTCCATGCGAATCCGCTCTTGCGGATAAAGCGGCGTCAAGTTATCGAAGAAAATCTTATTGCGGGTAACCTCGGGATCCTCAAAATTAACAGCCTCGACTTTAATCAGCGCAAAGTAGCGTTCGCCATCTTTCGGCGGCCGTACCTGCCCGGAAACCGTATCGCCCAGTCCGCAAATCGAATTTCCGGATCTGCGAAGGCGAAACATAAATATCATCCGGCCCAGGCAAATAGTTATATTCCGGCGCGCGAAGAAATCCGAATCCGTCCGGCAGGCATTCGAGCACGCCCTCCGAGAAAATCAATCCGTTCATTTCCGTTTGCGCACGGAGGATCTGAAAGATCAACTCCTGCTTGCGCATCCCGCTCGACCCGGGAATATTCAATTCCTTGGCGATCTTCGCCAAATCAGTAATGTTCTTATCTTTCAGTTCAGCAAGACTTACAGTCATTGAGTTTGTTCCTTCTTTGGTGTTAGCCATTCGGCAGATGTATTCCGGTTGGACTCCGGGCAGGTGTGCAATTTCTACAGCGGCTGCGTCCAGATTCCTAAACGGGTTCCCTTACGAATTTGTGACGATCGCCTCGCCGCTCCCAAGCCAAAGATTGCCGGAAAGGTGAGGAACGCCGGGGAAATTCAATTGGTCAACTTGCTATCCTGCGTTACATCCGCGCTCAATTCCGTTTCTACTTCCGCTACCGGACGGGTGGCCGGTAATGGGCAGCGGCTTTTCGAGCGCAATTGCCAAAACTTCGTCCATCATCTCCACGAACCGGATGGACATCTCAGCCTGGATTTCGACGGGAATTTCTTCGAGATCTTTTTCGTTGTCTTTAGGAAGTATAACAGTTCGCAGGCCCAGGCGGTGCGCCGCGAGCAATTTTTCTTTTACCCCGCCGATCGGCAGCACTTTGCCGCGCAGCGTGATTTCGCCGGTCATGCACACGTCGCAACGCACCGGAATGTGCGTCAGCGCGCTCACGATCGCCGTGCAAATCGTAATCCCGGCCGATGGCCCGTCTTTCGGGATCGCGCCTTCGGGCACGTGCATGTGAATATCAAGATGCCGGTAGAAATCTTTCGGCAAGTCCAAAGAATTGGCTGCGCGATCGCACAAAGCTCATCGCCGCTTGCGCCGATTCCTGCATCACATCGCCAAGTTTTCCGGTAAGCGTCAGCCGGCCTTTGCCTTGCATAAGCTGCGCTTCGGTCGAAAGCACCTGGCCGCCGACTTCCGTCCATGCCAGCCCGACCGCCAAGCCCACTTCGTTCTTCTTCTCAGCCCAGAAATCGCGATACTTCAAAACGCCTAGGAAATCATTCGCATTACCCGGCGTAATCTCGACGTGATAATCCTTGCCTTCCTCAACAACCTTGCGCGCGACTTTGCGGCAAATATTCGCCACTTCGCGATCCAGGTTGCGCACGCCCGCTTCATGCGTGTAGTGCCGGATGATGTGCGTCACGCCTTCATTCGTAAACTGAACGTTGATATCCGTAAGCCCGGTGGCTTCGCGCTGTTTCGCGATCAGGAAGCGCTTGGCAATTTCAAATTTTTCCTGTTCGGTGTAACCCGGCAGCCGCAAAACTTCCATGCGATCCTGCAAGGGCTGCGGAATCGTATGCAGCACGTTCGCCGTGCAAATGAACATCACTTTCGAAAGATCGTATTCCACGTCGAGATAATGGTCAGTGAACGCGTGATTCAATTCCGGATCAAGCACTTCCATCAGCGCAGCAGACGGATCGCCGCGGAAATCCATGGACATCTTGTCCACTTCATCAAGCACGAAAACCGGATTGATCGTCCCAGCCTTGCGCATCATTTGAATAATTTGGCCGGGCAGGGCGCCAATATAAGTCCGCCGATGTCCGCGAATTTCAGCCTCGTCGCGCACTCCGCCAAGCGAAACGCGCACAAACTTGCGACCAGTAGCGCGTCCAATCGACATCGCCAGAGAAGTCTTGCCAACTCCCGGAGGCCCAAGGAAGCAAAGAATCGAGCCTTTCGGATTCTTAACGAGCTGCCGCACCGCTAGGAACTCCAGGATGCGGTCTTTGATCTTTTCAAGCCCGTAATGATCTTCAGAAAGGATTTTCTCAGCGGCCTTGATATCCCGCAGCTCGCGCGAGCGCTTTTTCCAGGGTACCGCCAGCATCCAATCCAGATAATTTCGCGAAACAGTGGACTCAGCCGACATCGGCGGCATCATTTCCAGCCGCTTCAATTCCTGCAGCGCCTTTTCCTGCACCTCTGTCGGCATGCCCGAAGTCTCAATCTTTTTCTTGAGCTGATCGATCTCACTGGCTTCGCCGCGCCCAAGTTCCTTCTGAATCGCCTTCAGTTTCTCGTTGAGGTAGTACTCTTTCTGCGCGCGCTCCATCTGCCGCTTCACGCGCGTATTGATCGTCCGATCAACGTTCAGCTTCTCGATCTCAACTTCCAGAATGTCAGCGATGCGGTTCAATCGTTCGAGCGGATCGAAGAGCTCGAGCAATTCCTGCTTTTCTTCCACCGGAATCTGCAAATTCGCCGCAATGGCGTCCGAAAGCTTATTCGCATCCTCGACGCGCACCGCCGCAATCATCGTGTCGTAATTCAAACTCTGCGAAAGCTTCACATACTGCTCGAAAAGCCCGGTAACACGCGTCTGCGCCTGTTCGAGCTGCGGCGTAGGCTCGCTCTTCACCGGCATCAATCGCACGGTAGCACGGAAGAAGCCCTCGTCGCTCGTCACTTGCACGATCTTGGCGCGCTCAGAGCCTTCCACCAGCACTTTGATATTCCCGTCAGGCAATTTCACGCTCTGCACGATATTCGCAAGCGTTCCGACCTGATAAATTTCCTCCGGCTTCGGATCGTCCACCGAAGCATCATGCTGCGTAGCCAGGAATATCTTCTTCTCGCCAGCCAGCGCCTCTTCCAGCGCGCGCACGGAAGCTTCGCGCCCCACGATGAACGGCGTCATCATCTGCGGGAAAATCACCATCTCCCGCACCGGCATCATCGGCACGCGCTTCACTTCGAGTTTTTCGCGATTAAACATTAGGCCCCGTTTTCCTGTGTTATGCTATCCTGCTTTTTCGAGCAGGCTCCAATTAATTTCGCGGCTCTTGACCATCTCCGCGTTCACCACAAAATCCCGCAATTTCCGCTGTGCCGGCAGGTTGTACATCATCTCCAGCATCAAATCCTCAAGGATCATGCGCAATCCGCGCGCCCCCACTTTGCGTTGCAGCGCCAATTCGGCGACCGTTTCAAGCGCATCGTCGGTAAATCGCAGCCGCACATTCTCAAACTCAAACAGCCGCTGATACTGCCGCACCAGCGCATTCTTAGGCTCAGTCAAAATCCGCACCAGCGCCGGCTTATCCAAATCGCTCAACACGCCAATCACCGGCAACCGCCCGCAGAACTCAGGAATCAACCCATAGCGAATCAAATCCGTAGGCTGCGCCTGCTCCAGCATCTCGATATTCCGTCGCGATGGCGTAGAAGGCGCGGCATCGGCATTAAATCCAAGCGATTTCTGCCCGGTGCGTCGCTCGATAATCTTTTCAAGCCCCACAAACGCCCCGCCGCATATAAACAAGATGTTGGTCGTATCCACAGGCGTAAATTCCTGATGCGGGTGTTTCCGTCCACCCTGCGGCGGCACATTCGCCACGGTGCCCTCAAGAATCTTCAGCAGCGCCTGCTGCACACCCTCGCCCGAAACATCCCGCGTAATCGAAGGGTTCTCGTCCTTCTTAGAAATCTTGTCGATCTCGTCTATATATATGATGCCCTGCTGCGCCCGTTGGACGTCACCATCCGCAGCCTGCAGCAATTTCAAAATAATATTCTCAACATCTTCGCCGACATACCCAGCCTCAGTCAGCGTAGTCGCATCCACAATCGCAAACGGCACTTCCAACATCCGCGAAAGCGTCTGCGCCAAAAGAGTCTTCCCGGTTCCAGTCGGCCCAATCAGCAAAATATTCGATTTCGTCAGTTCCACTTCGCCCGGCTGCCGGTTCAAGAAAATCCGCTTGTAATGGTTGTAAACCGCCACAGCCAGCTTCTTCTTAGTCTTCTCCTGCCCGATCACATACGAATCAAGAAACGTCTTGATCTCTGGCGGCCGCGGCAATCGCCGGTTCGCCGGCGATGCCTGCTCGCGCTTCTCATCTTCCAGAATCTGCTGGCAAACGCCCACGCACTCGTTGCAAATGTACGAGCGCGGATATTCCGAAGGCGAGCTGATCAGCTTCTCGACCTGCTCCTGTGATTTATGGCAGAACGAGCAGCGCAATGGCTCTTCTGGCGTGAATCTTTTCACGAAAGCTGCCGCCTCCCCCTGGAATCCCCACAGGACACCAATCTTGCGAACATTTTAAGGCTTGAGAGGACGGGAGGGGAAATTTTCATCAATGTCGCTGCTAACCCTTTGGAACGGCGTCAGCGGTGTTTCGAGATGATCTCATCGACGAGTCCGTACTCCTTGGCCTGATGCGCCGTCATAATAAAGTCCCGCTCGACGTCCTTTTCGATCTTTTCGACGGACTGTCCCGTATGGTGGGCAAGAAGCTTGTTCAACGATGCGCGCGTGCGAATAATTTCTTTGGCATGAATATCAATGTCGGTAGCCTGGCCGGAAAGTCCCGACATCCACGGCTGATGAATCAACACGCGCGAATTCGGCAGCGCGTAGCGTTTCTTAGGCGTACCGGAAGCCAGCAGCACCGCGGCAATCGATGCCGCCTGGCCCACGCAATAAGTCACCACATCCGGCCGCACAAACTGCATCGTGTCGTAAATCGCCATCCCCGCGGAAATCGACCCGCCCGGCGAGTTAATGTAAACCGAAATGTCCTTCTCCGGATCTTCAGAAGCCAGGAAAAGCAGTTGAGCAGTCACCAAATTCGCAACGTGGTCATCAATCGGCGTCCCGAGAAAAATAATATGATCCTTCAGCAGACGCGAATAAATATCGTAGGCTCGTTCGCCGCGGTTGGTCTGTTCGACCACCATCGGGACAAGCGTTGTTGCTCGCGGGTTCGCGTCGTCCATATTTCTCATCGGGAAAATCCTGCTGCGTTGGAGAGCCCGTCTCAGAGCGTTACTTTTCGCCCCTGTTTATCGTCTGAATCCGGGACTGTTGGTAGAGCCACTCGATTGTTTTGTCGCTACGCAACTTCGATTTCATCCTATCGAGCGCACCTTGCTTTGTCAAGCGAGCCCGCAGCGATGTTGCCGATTCGCCACTCGCCGCCGCCATCGCTTCGAGCTGTTTTTCCACTTCTTCGTCCGTCGCGTCGATATTTTCCGCCGTCGCAATTCGATCCAGCAAAATTTCAGCCTTCACGTCGTCGGTAGCTCGCTGCCGCTGCCGGCTCCGCAACGAAACCCAGTCCACATTCACCGCTCGCGGGTCCACACCCTGCGTAGCCAGCGAGCGCACCACGCGCTCCAGCCGCGCATCCATCTGCCCTTCGATCAAAGATTCCGGAACAGGGAAGTCATGCTTCTTGATCAACACCTCAAGAATCTTCTCGCGAGCCTGCTCGCCCTGCTTAGCCTCGCGCGCAGCGTCAAGCTGCTCGCGCACTTTCGCGCGCATCTCTTCCAGCGTTTTAAATTCCGCTTTCTCGCCCGCCACATCCTTAGCAAACTCGTCGTTCAACTCCGGCAATTTCTTTTCCTTGATCCCAAGAACTTCGACAGTGTAGTCGTAAGTCTTTCCAGAAAGTTTCGGATCGGGATAATCGTCCGGATACTTAGCCGCAAAGGTTTTCGTCTCGCCGACGCCAGCCCCGCGCAAATTCTCGGTAAAGCTCTCGAGCGTCTCTTCAGATCCGATATGGCAAAGCACGCTCTCAGCCCGCACCGGCTCGCCCCCGCCCTCAGGCGTCCCAATCAATTTTAGCTGCGCGAAATCGCCATCCTGAATCGCGCGTCCTTCGACGGGCGCAAACGTCGCAGCCCGCTCCCGAATCTCCTCAATCGCCTTATCCACTTCTGCGTCGCCAATTTCCAACTTATCTACTTCGATTTCGAGCCCCTTGTAATCCGTAAGCTCAAATTCCGGCAGCACTTCAAAAGTAGCCCGGAACTTCACCGGCCCCTCTTCCGTAAAATTCACCTGATCCACAGCCGGCTGATTCACCGGAATCATTTTCTTTTCCTGCAAAGACTGCGAAAGCACCTCAGGCAGCAGCGAATCCAGCACCTCGCCCTTAATCTCATCAGCAAACCGCCGCTGAATCAAAGTGATCGGCGCCTTCCCCGGGCGAAACCCCGGAATCCGCGCCACCCGCGCCAAATCCCGCGAAATCTTCTCGGTAGCCTTCTTCACATTCTCAGCAGGAATCTCCAGCTCCAGTTCCCGCTTGCAGGTAGCTTCAGTCATGAGTTTGTCCGCGCACCAAAATTTGCGTTTGGATTTTTCCGGTCGGAAAATTCAGTATAGAGGGAACAACCCGAAGCGTCAAATCGCGCGCCAGAGAGCCTTCGTAGCGGTGGGCTTCAGCCCAGCATCTTCGCCAATGCTAGCAAACGTGCCGATTTTCACGGCGCAACCGAGCGGGGAGCCGTCAGCAGCTCCCCGCCCGAATCCAACTTCGCGAAAACTACTCCTGCGGCGCCTTGGTCTTGTCTTTTGCCTTGGCCATCGCCTCAGCCGTCCACGGTGGCGTCACGCCAACCTCCCGCGCATAAGCAATCGATTGCCCAAGATGCTCGTGAGCATGAGTGAGCAGCAGATAAACCACGTCGCCCTCATTCGCGTCCGGCCCCAGCGCCTTCTGCGCCTTAGCGAAATCAGCATTGCTCATCTTCGCGATGTTAGCCTTGGCAAAATCAAACGACTGATTCAACCACTCGATGATCTTGGCCTTGTCAGTAGTCGATTTTTCGAAATCCTTAGTCTTGAAATCGATCGGCCCAGTCGCGCCAAGCAAGCTCATGAATCCGTAATTAGCCTGCGTAATGTGCAAATAAACTTCGCCGATCGACCGCACGCCCTCGCCCGGCCGCCAATTCAGCTTGTCGGCAGGAATCGCCGTAGCCAGATCCACGAATTTCTTATGAACCTGATCGATATCCACCAGCGCCTCGCCCTTCAAATCATACGAAGGCGCAGTCTTGTCGTCGCCCTGACCGCCGCCCTGCCCAGGCCGCGGATAACCCCGCGCAACGCCCGCGCTCAAAAGAACCGCCACAGCCAATCCCGCAAGCAATGCTTTACTCATTCCCCACTCTCCTTTTTATCGGTGCCCGCGCGACACCCGCGATCCAACGCCTCGCCCCGTTAGACGCGCCCAATCCGAAATACTCTTTTTTCGCGCCAGCGAAAACCTCCGAACGCCTGCATTCGCGCAAGCGAACTTCCGAACGTAGGGCCCGCGCTTTATGCCGGGCCAGGCAGGAGGCCAATTCGAGCTAAGCCTGACCCAAGCCCAGCCCACAATTTCAAGAATGTTTTAAGGTGTAAGCCGTGGCAGGAAAATCAACCGTCAAGGCAACAACGCGAAAACGGGGCTGCTCGAATGGCTCGATTTCGTATCGCGATGGAGAGGCCACGCGGCCTCAGCATACCCAATTGCATACTGCCCAGATTTATTACGCCCCACAAACCACATGCGCACAGTCCCATTTTCCAGCATCACGCTGGGCGCAATGTCGCCCACTTCATCAAAATTCCCGGCCGTCGGCGCGATGATCGCATCCGGATCCACTTCGAACGCGCCAGTCGGCGAAGCCCCGCGCGCCACCCCAATCACGCGTTCGTTATCCTTCACTCCAGTAAAGAAGAGATAAAGATTCCCATCCGG
Organism: uncultured Acidobacteriota bacterium; assembly: GCA_963831955.1. Taxonomy (GTDB): domain Bacteria; phylum Acidobacteriota; class Terriglobia; order Acidiferrales; family UBA7541; genus Palsa-147. The sequence goes on from CAWHSG010000001.1 coordinate 2,444,713, forward strand.
CCCCATCAAAATCGCCGGCTCCGCCACTCCATCGCGCATCCACTCCGGCGGCGAAGAAGGCGCCAAAAGCGGCTGCGCCAATTTGCTCCAGTGAATCCCATCCGCCGAAGTAGCCCCAAGAATCCGCACCCCAGGCGCCCCAGGGCAATCCGTATAGCAATGCCCCGCATAAACCATAAAGTAGCCCGATTGATAAGGAATGATGTCCGGGCTATAGATCGCGTCCGCGTCAAAGCCCCCAGGCGTAGGCGCCAAAATCGGATCCGCTTGCATCCGCGTAAAGGTCAGCCCGTCGCGCGAAGTAGCCACTCCCAGCGACGCCGGAAATCCCTTGCCCGGCCCCCCCGGCGAAGTAGCATCGCGATAGCCCGAGTAATAAAGCATATACCCCGAGTAAGTCTTCATCAAAAACGGCGTCTCAAGATTTTCATCCCAAGCCCCAGCCCGCCCGCGCAAAACCTCGCCGCTCGCGCTAGCCGTGCTCACCGTCAAATTCGAAACCGGCGCCCAGCTCATCGAATCCGCCGAAGTAGCCATCCCAATGCTCGCGTGCGGCCTCATCGGATTCGAAAGGTCCACGCCGGTGTAAGCCAGCCGGAACTCAGATTCATCAGCAATCACGGAAGGATCGGAAGCGATATGCGTCGAAGCGGAATAAACCGCGGCGGCATTCTTCTGCCACAGCGCCCAGCCGGTGGCAGGATTAAATGCGTTGTTCGGCGCCTGCGAATTCCCGCAAGCAGACAGCAAACACGCGGCAAATAAGATGGCAATCACGCTCTTCATTTATGAAGGACAAACCCAAATGTATAGAACAAACCCCAAAAATCAGCGGCCGGGCCGCTCCGCCGCTGCG
>CAWHSG010000002.1:0-304822 GCA_963831955.1 uncultured Acidobacteriota bacterium
TAGCCCCCGCTTTTGGTGACCGGCGGCAGCATTTTGAATCGATGAAAGATCCCTGGGAAATGTTCCGGGTGATCCTCGAGGAACGCAAGAAACGCGAGTTGGATCCCACGGTTACGGTCGTGCGCGAATGTCTCGCGGAGACGGAGCGAACCGGGCCGGCCGACGCTTACGCGCGCGAGCGCATGAACGAATTGCTCGAATTTATCGGCACCATGAGCGGCTTGTACGAAGAATTCAGCCACTTGCCGCCGGTGGCGACCAGGCACCTGCTGAAATTGCGCGGCAAAGTTCGCAAACTGTTTAAGGGATGAGGAGGAAGGCGGGCAACCGCCTCTTTTTTAGCGCCGATGATTTCTCTCATTACAGAAATAACAGACAGCAAAGGCCGCAAAGCGCGCGTCGGCTGGGTTTTCTTTGATGGCGACTGCAGCTTCTGCATGTCCATCGCCCGCCGCTTGCGGCCGGTGCTCGAGCCCCGCGGCTTCGGCATCGCCACACTGCAAGATCCCCGCGTGCGCGAACAGCTTTCTATTCCCGAGCGAGAATTGCTGGCGGAGTTGCGCGTGCTTGCTCACGATGGGCGTCAATTCGGCGGTGCGGACGCGATCATTTACTTGGCGCGGCAGGTTTGGTGGGGGTGGCCGCTCTGGGCGCTGGCGCAGGTGCCCGCAATGCGGCCTGCGCTGCGTTTCGCGTATCGCTGGATCGCTGCCCGTCGGCATTGTGCGCGCGGCGTTTGTATGAATTTGGAGTCGGTCGCGACCACGCATAATTTCGAGCGGGGAGGCAGCCCGCGGCGTAGAATGCGCTTCTGATATCGTGGCGGAAAGAGGGGCGCATGGCGGATGAGTCGAAGCCGGCTGAGGGGTACTCCGCATTTATTTTGCTGGCTGTTTTGCTGATCGTCGCCGGTTACTCGGTTTTTTATGGCTTGCAGACGGTCACGTTGATTAACGCCCGCCACTGGGGAACGGTTGAGCCTTCGCTTTATGAAACGCCGCGTGACCTACGATTTGAAATCCACGGCGGCCGCGCAGACGACTCACGTTGAGGTTTACAACTACCAATGCAATTTCCCTTGGAAAGGGCCTGCGGAAACTGCCGTGGGCGCGGACGCCACCGATTTCAAATTTCCATCGGGGGCGTTCGTGCGCGTTTATTTGCCGGAATCGCAGGCCGACAACTTGAAGACATTCAAGGGCGAGACGCCTGAAGAGCAGCGCCGCCTCGATAACATGTTCGGGGCGCATCCGTTTGATTCGAACTTTGATCTTTACTTGGCCGTTTACTCGGCTTCACCCGCGCAGATTTCGCCGTTTAGTTCGCGCGCGGAAGCGCAGCATGTTAGCGCGCTGCTGATTTGGAAATTGAATTACGACATGATCTTGCCCGGTGGGACTTTTCGGTTTGATTCCGGCGCTGTGCGCGGGTTGCAGTTTGGGAATCCGGAAGTGGCTCACGCGGTAGTTCTGCGAGCGTTTGGGGTGCAGGACCGGCAGTTTGAATTTTTGATTTTGATGCGGGCTGGGGCCGGCGCGAAGCTGACGCAGAACGATATTAATCTGATTTTGGGATCGCTCAAACCGATCCCGCTTCCCGGCCAGTAGCGACGGCGTCCCCGCCGGCATCTTACGAGCAACTTTTCCGCTACAGGCAGCAAACACGCGCGGACTAAAAAGCGCAAGTCGGGGCGATTAGGGATATTGCTGCGGACACAGGCAGGAGTGCCTGTGCTATTCGTGTATCTTTCCTAGCGCGCCGTCGGTGATTACGGATTTGGATTTCAGTTTTCTTCGTAAGATGCCGGCAGGGACGCCGGCGCTACTTGGCTGCTATTACGCTGCGGTAGTAGGCCTCGTACATGGGGATCACGTCGTTGGAGCAATACTTTTTCTTGGCGTTGATGCGGGCTTGTTTGCCCATTTCGCGGCCGCGGTCGGGGCTTGAGAGAATTTCTATGGCGTACTTCCCTGCTGCGGCTACGTCGCGTGGGGCGACCAGATAGCCGTCCACGCCGTTGGTTACCACTTCGGGCATGCCTCCTACGTTTGTTCCGATTACTGGGACTTCGCAGGCCATAGCTTCCAGCGCGGCCAGGCCGAATGACTCCAGATCGCTGGGCAACAGGAATAAATCGGCTACGCCTATTTTTTCCTGGACGCGGTCTTGCTTGCCCATGAAGATTACGTCGCGGTGAATTTTTCTTTGGCGGGCCACATGCTCGGCCGCGCCTCGGTCGGGGCCGTCGCCGATCATTACTAGTTTGGCTTTCATTTTTTCGCGGACGAGCGCAAAGATTTCGATTACGTCTGTTACTCGCTTTACTGGGCGGAAATTGGAAAGATGCATCAGGATGGGTTCGCCGTTGTGGGCCCATTCCTTGCGCAGAGGCGAATCCTTGCGAGCGCAATAGAGATCGCAATTTACAAAATTGGGAATCATTTCGATCGGGCGCCGGATTTCGAACTCGTGGACGGTGCGTTCCTTTAGATAATTTGAGATGGCGGTTACGCCGTCGCTCTGCTCGATGGAATAGCGCACGATGGGAAGATAGCTGCGGTCGCTGCCGACCAGAGTGATGTCCGTGCCGTGTAGCGTGGTGATGAAAGGCAGACGGCGAGGGGCGGCCATGGAGCGGGCCAGTAATGCGCTTACGGAGTGGGGGATGGCGTAGTGCACGTGCAGGACGTCGAGTTTGGCTTCTTCGGCTACTTCGAACATTTTCGTTGCCAGGGCTAGCGTGTACGGTGCGTGATCGAAGAGCGGGTAGGTGGTGACTTCTACTTCGTGAAAGAAAATATTTTCGGTGGATTGGCTTAGTCGGATGGGCATGGCGTAGCTGATGAAATGGACTTGGTGGCCTCGGGCGGCTAGTTCGATGCCTAGTTCGGTTGCTACTACCCCGGACCCGCCGTAGGTTGGGTAACAGGTGATGCCGATTTTCATTGAGCCTCGTTCACGTTCGTGGTGCGCATGCGGATTTCACGGCGTCTATTCTGCGCTATCGAGAGAACGCGAAGCTAGCTGCGATCGCTTGCGGCTTGTGAAGCTGCGATGCTAGATTTGCGAGTCTTTCGCGCTTCCTATTAGACGTGCTCCGAGGGGAAACGATGCCACGGTTGGCCGGGAAAACGGCTTTGGTTACTGGGGCTGGCACTGGAATCGGGCGGGCGATTGCTTTGGCCATGGCGCGCGAGGGGTCCCGGATTGCTTTGGCGGCGCGCAGACGCGAGCCGCTGGAATCCGTGGCGGCGGAAATTGTCGCGGCCGGCGGGGCTTCCGTGGCGATTGAATGTGACGTTACGAACCGGGCTTCGGTGGAGGCTGCGCTCGCTGCTGCGGTGAAGCGATTCGGCACAGTGAACGTGGTGGTGAACAATGCCGGAGGCGCGGTGGTGGCTGACGCGGAGAAGACTTCGGATGAGGATTGGCGGCGGATTTTGGATGTGAATCTAACGGGGACGTTCTTGATGTCGCGGGCCGCGTTGCCGGAGTTGCGAAAGGCTGGCGGCGGGGCGATTGTGAATATTGGATCGGTGCTGGGGCTTGTAGCGCGCAAGGATCGTGCGGCGTATTGCGCGGCTAAGGGCGGAGTTACTTTGCTTACTAAGGCGATGGCACTGGATCACGCGCACGAGAAGATTCGCGTGAATTGCATTTGCCCGTCGATCGTGGAGACGCCGCTTGGCGTCGCTTCGCTCGCGGGCTCGAGTAGCGATCCGGACGAGGCGCGGCGGATTCGTGCGCGGGAGATTCCGTTGGGGCGTCTGGGCAAGCCCGAGGATGTGGCGGAGCTGGCGGTCTATTTGGCTTCGGATGAGGCGGATTGGGTGACTGGGGCGGCTTGGCCCATCGATGGCGGATTAACGGCCTATTGAGAAATGCGCCGCCAAAGCACGAAACTTCCATGAAAAAAACGGTAACAAATCCGGAGCGGTTGGCTATTCGCGAGATTACGCAACGGCTCAACCAGACGAATACGGCGAAGCAGTTTGGGTTTGTCTTTCGCGAAATTGCGCCGGGGCGCGTGGTGGTGGGAATGCGCGTCGCTAAACGGCATCTGCAAGTTCATGGAGTGGTGCACGGCGGGGTCCTCGCGGCGTTGGCAGACACGGCCGGGGGGATGGCGGTTTACGTGAAATTGCCGCCCCGTTCGCGAGTGGCTACCGTGTCTATGACGATTAATTATTTGGAGGCGGTGGCGGGCGGCGAAGTGCTGGCGCAGGCGGAATTGGTGCGGTTAGGGCGGAGCATCGCGGTGGTGGATTGCGATTTATTTGATCATGACAAGAGGATCGTGGCAAAGGCTTTGATGACGTTTGCGATTATTTCGCGCGGGGGTGCGCAGGCGGTGTGACGCGGCCGAACACCCAGTGCCACACCGGGCCGGTGGTGAACCACGGCCCCTACGAATGCCCGTTAGTACCGCCAGCCGCTGCTTCTTCGCCGTCTTTGTACATATATTTGATGACGTGTTTGTAGATCAGCAGATTGGGGCTGCCGTAGCGGGTTAGTTTGATGCAATCACGGTCGTACCATTCGACCGTGCCGCGCAACGTCTCGCCGTCTGTGAGCACTACTGCTACGGGCGTGCGGGCTTGCATCTGCTTTACGAAATAGAAATTTTCGGCGTGAGTCTGCTCCGGCGGCGCGGGTTTCTTGCGCTGCGGCGGAGGACCCTGCGGCTGCGGCCCGTGCGCGGGGCGTTGCGGAAATTGCTCTTTCACTTCGGTCAGGGACGTACGAAAAAGCTTGCGGTTCACCATCGGGGACTCCTCAGAACTTTATGCTGGTTAAGATTCCTGCACATGGCAATTGGTTTCAGCAGATTGAAAGAAACTTTTTTGATCGCGCCGGGCGAAATTTTTCAGCGAACGCTCATTGAGGCTGCCACCGCGTCCAGGCCGATTTGACGGCCTACGTTGCGTCGCAGGCGAGCGGAAAGCTGGTCTAGGCTCGCTGCTGCGCGGGCTACCCAGCCGGGATCTACCTTCTTGCCGAGGTCTTCTAGCTCACGCCGCAGGTCTGGATTGCGCGGCACGAGTGCTTTCGGGTTAACGGACAACTCGAGCAGGTCGGTGAGAAGACTATAGAACAGCTCCAAAATGTTTTCAAATGATTCCTTCTCTTGCTTGGCCAGCTGCGCGGTGAGCTTAAAGATGTCCCGATAGTTTCTGCCATCGACTGATTGCTCGATGAGTTTCAGAACGTTGCGGCGCAGGCGCATGGATTCTTCGAGATCGAGCGTCAGAGCGGCTCCGGGATTTCCTTCGCTCAGTTGCGCCGCTAGTTTTCGCTCGGCGGGCTTCCATTCGCTTCGTATGGCCAGGAATTCTTCCAATTGACGGTGATTCGACTGGCGCGAAATGGAATTGCAGGCAGCGCGAGCGGATGGTGGGTAAGAACGGAATCCGGACGCGGGGAAAGCAGGATCAGCGTGGACGTGTCGGGCGGCTCTTCCAGGATTTTCAGGAAGACGTCGGCATCGGTCCAGCGCATGGTGTCGGCGCCATCTAGGATGAAAACGCGGCGACGGCCTTGCGGGCGGAAGCTGGCGGCTCTTTGTACGGCGCGCAATTGGCCGACGCGAATCATTGGGCGCGCTACCGGGGTTTGCCGGCGCACGGGGTCGGGGACGATGGCCCAGACATCGGGATTGGTTTGCAGGATTAGCGGCATTCGCTCGACCATGGCGGCGTCGGTGCTTTCGCCTCGTTCGGTTAGGCCTTGCTCGACCAGCGTTTCGGTATCGGCAAGTCGCGCGATTTTCAGGCAAGAGTCGCACTCGCCGCAGAAATCATCTTTCAGGCGCTCGCAATTGGCGGCTTGGGCGAACATTCTTGCCAGCGTGAACTTCCCGATGCCGCGCGGGCCGGTGAAAAGCAACGCGCTGGGCATGCGCTCGCGGCGGAGCATGCCGCTTAGGGCGGAGACGATTCGTTGGTTGCCTAGAAATTGATCGAAGCCCATTTTCGGCTAGCCTGCTTTTCTTGATGCGAAGAATTTGGAATCTAGCGCTGCCAGCACTTGAGCGTGAATTTCATCCGCCGGGCGTAGAGCTTTGCGCGCTTCGTCGAAGCATTCTATCGTAAACCAATTTGCTGCGTGCGCGAGACTGTCATAGACAAGGGATGCGGTGGTTAGATGAGCTACGTCCGACTCGAGGATGTCGCGCTTAAGATTTGTGTAGCCGCGGGGATCTTTCGAAGCGATTTGGCGATAGGCTTCCGTGGCCGGCACTCGCAGATAAATCACCGCGTCTTCTTTCGGAAGCGCGTAGATTTCGTATTCGAGCTGGGGAAGCCATTTAAGAAAGGCTTCGCGTAGCTCGCTGGGGACGCGGGCGCCCTGATGCGCCAGATTCGAGGCGATGTAACGATCGGCGATGAGCATTTTGCCGGCGGCTAGGACTGCTTCCATCTTGGCCTTGGCTTCGAAGCGATCGCCGGCGTAAAGCAGCGACGACAGATGCGCGTCCACTTCATCGTTGGTGCCGAATTCGCCATTCAGGAAGCGGGCTACCAGATTGCCGAAAAAGCCGTCGTAGCGCGGGAAGCTGATGCGCTCGTACGGGAGATGGCGAGCGGATAGCGCGGCGGTCAGCATATCGAGCTGCGTACGCTTTCCGGAGCCATCGATGCCTTCGAGGACTATGAATTTGCCGCGCGGCGTCATGCGTGGCCGACAGTCTAGCATACTGGGTTCGGGTCGTCCGGCGCCTGCGACGGTGCGGAAGTCGGTCATTTTTCGATTAGTGCGTTTATCAGGACCTAGACTTGTATTTTCGATTGCACCGGCCTCAAATATCACTGTTTTGATATTCTGAGAAATACATGCGTGTGCCCGAATTTCAGGAATTTGCTAAGAACGTATGGATCATCGACGGTCCATCGGTCCGCGACATGGGTTTCATGTTTACGACCCGCATGACCGTCGTGAAACTCTCCAGCGGTTCGTTATGGGTGAATTCCCCTGTGCCAGTCCCGTTCGACACTCTCAAGCGTATGACTGAATTGGGGCTTGTCAAATACCTTGTCGCAGCGACTCCGAGGCACGCCTGGCGGCTGGCTTCGTGGCACACTCTATTCCCCGAAGCACAGCTATGGTCGGCACGAGCTACACCGCTTACCTTGAAGAAAGGCCACCTTCCTTTCACCGGTATCCTGGGAGACGAGCCACTTCAAGACTGGGCGAGCGACCTTGACCAGCTCGCCTTCAAAGGCAGCCCTCTGATCGAAGAAGTCCTTTTCTTTCATAAAGCATCGCACACGGTCATCCTGGATGATCTAATCCAGATTCATCCGATAGAAAAGGGTAGGCCCTTTCGCAATGCTCTGATCAAACTGGAGGGTGTTGTATCACCGCATGGCGGCGTTGGGCTCGACATCAGACTGTCCTTCACGAATCGAAATCTCGCACGTCAATCGCTCGAAAAGCTGCTTTCTTGGGACTTCGACAAACTGATCATCGCTCATGGTATGTGCATCGAGAAAGACGCGAAGCCATTCGCAGAGCGGGCCTTCCGATGGCTCGTGCGCTGACAAGTATGCTCAGTTGGTTGTGTAGTCTGATCATCGGGAATTGAACCACACGGCCCGACGATAAGGCTGAAATCGTCCGTGTTAGAATCTTCGCTGTGACTACTGGCATTGAATCGATTGAAGCGAATCTGGCTGACATTCGCTCGCGCGTGGAGCGGGCGGCTTCGCGGGCCGGGCGGTCGGCTGACGAGATTGCGATTATCGCGGTATCGAAGACTTTTCCCGCTGAGGCGATTCGGGCCGCTTATTCGTTTGGACTGCGGGATTTTGGCGAGAACCGCGTGCAGGAATTTGAGGGCAAGCATCCGTTGCTCGACGATCTGGACGCCACGTGGCACTTGATCGGGCATTTGCAGAGTAACAAGGCGCGGCGCGCGGTTCAGCTTTTTGGTGCAGTGGATTCGCTGGACGCGCTTTCTCTGGCTCAGAAGCTCAATACGATTTGCGCCGAGCTGGCCGCTGATCATCCTGGCCGGCTTTCGGTGCTGATTGAAGTCCGCCTTGCGCCGGAGAATTCGAAGACCGGCGTGGTAGCTGAGGAAGTTCCGGCGCTGGTGGAGGCTTTGCTCGAGCTGCATCATCTGGAGATTCGCGGATTTATGGCCATTCCGCCTTTGTTCGACGATGTCGAGCGCGTGCGCCCTTATTTTCGGCGTTTGCGCGAATTGCGGGATGAGACGCGCGGGCGATTTGCGCCGGGCGATCCTGCGCTGCTTCGCGACTTGTCTATGGGCATGAGCCATGATTTTGAGATTGCTATTGAAGAGGGGGCTACGCAGATTCGCGTGGGGACGGCGCTTTTCGGATCGCGGACGAAAGTTTGATTGAGATTAGCGAGCGCGATGGACTGGTTTGTTTTTTCGTGCGCGTGCAGCCTCGGGCTAGCCGCGATGGCGTGGTTGGCGAAGTCGATGGAGCTTTGAAGATTCGGCTTATGGCGCCGCCGGTGGACGATCGGGCGAATGAGGCTTTGCGGCGGTTTTTGGCGGCGGAATTGAAGATCGGAATATCGGCTGTTAGAATCACCGCAGGCGCGCGCAGCCGGACGAAGAGGATTGAGATTCGAGGAGTGGAGCGCGGGCGCATTTTAGAATTGTTGGCGCGGGATGTTTAGCGGCGGCCGAACAGAGAGCAATCATGCCTGACATAAAAGCCATACAAGCTGCGCTTCGTGCTGATGGTTTGGATGGTTGGCTCTTCTACGATCATCACCGGCGCGATCCTATCGCTAGCCGGATTCTTGGGCTTTCGGCTAACGGTCTGGCTACTCGGCGGTGGTTTTATTTCATTCCTTCGCGAGGCGAGCCGCGAAAGCTGGTGCACCGGATTGAGGCGGGGATGCTCGATTCCCTTCCCGGGCGCAAGACTGAATACTCGAGCTGGGAGGAATTGCATAAAAATCTTGGGCGATTGTTGGGTGGGGCTAAGAGCGTGGCTATGCAGTATTCGCCTAAGAATAATATTCCTTATATCGGGCTGGTGGATGCAGGGACCGTGGAGCTAGTTCGCAAGTTGGGATCCAAAGTCGAAAGTTCTGCGGATTTGGTGCAGGTTTTTGAGGCGAGCTGGTCGGCGGAGCAGCTTACTTCGCATCTTGAGGCCGGAAAGATCGTGGATCGCATTACGCGCGATGCATTTGCTCGGGCTGGGGAAATCGTTCGCGCGGGCAAGCCGCTCAGCGAATATGAATTGCAGCAATGGATTCAGGAGCAGTTTGCAGCTAACGGGCTGGAATCGGGCGATGGTCCGGTAGTTGCGGTGCCGCCCAATAACGGGAATCCTCACTACGAGCCTACGCGAGAACATTCCAAGGCGATTCATGCCGGTGATCTGCTGCTGCTGGATATTTGGGCGAAATTTTCGCGGCCGGGCAGTGTTTTTTATGACATCACCTGGGTCGGCTATCTTGGCGAACGCGTGCCGGACAAGTACGCGAAGATTTTTGGCATTGTGAAATCGGCGCGAGATGCGGCGGTGCGATTCGTGACGGAATCGGTGGCAGCGAAGCGGCGAGTGCATGGTTGGGAAGTGGATCGAGCGGCGCGCGCGGTGATCGAGAAGGCTCGATACGGAAAATATTTTGTCCATCGCACTGGCCACAGCATCGGCGTGGATGTTCACGGCAACGGGGCGAATATGGATGGTTTGGAGACGCGCGACGATCGCTGTTTGGTGCCGCGGACTTGCTTCTCTGTTGAGCCGGGTATTTATTTGCCGGAATTCGGGATTCGCAGCGAAGTCAATGTTTATGTCGGGGAGGGCGAGGCTCGCGTGACCGGCGCTGTGCAACAAGACATCATCCCCATTTTGGCTTGAGGCATCTTGAGCGAAACTTTGATTGCAGCTCGGCCTGAGCGGCGGCTTATATCTCCAGCTCTGGCGGCGATCGCCGCCTGGGCCGTGCCCGGGCTGGGGCATTTGATCCTGCGTCGCTGGGGCCGCGCCTGCGCCATCTTCGGCGCGGTCGCGGGCCTTGCAGTGACCGGTTACTTGCTGCGCGGCGTGGTGTTTCCCATCCATCTCCGCGATTTTCGCGTCGATCCTTTGACATTTCTCGGCGGCATTGGTGATGCAGGTTCGGGGATTTTCTACGCGCTAGCCGGTGTGCTGGAGAAGACCGGAGCGGACGTATCGCGAGCGGCCGGCGATTATGGCACGCGCTTCATCGCCGCTGCGGGTGTTGCGAATTTTCTGAGTGCGGCGGATGCCTACGAAATCGCGGCGGGACGGAAGGAATGAAAGCCCGGCACCGGCGGACCGACGGAAAATAAACTGAGTGTCAACACACCTCTCATTGATGCTGCTCTTCGCGCTGCTAATTTCTGTGACGCTTGCGGCGCTGTTGCGGGCGACAACGACCGAACGCCTGCGCTACGCTTCGCGGTCTTTTGCCCTATTCGTGGTGGTGGGGCTGGCCATCGCGTGGCTGCTCTATCCTTTTTCGAGATAGGATAGCTGGAGATAGACAGCTCTTGTTACACTGCGGCGAAAGGTTGTTTGACAGTTTTTTCTTGGCGATGCTACAGTTAATTCGGTCGCCGAGGTAGCTCAGTTGGTAGAGCAGCCGATTCGTAATCGGCAGGTCGACGGTTCAAATCCGCCCCTCGGCTCCAACTTTTTGGATGCACATCCGATTACACCGAGTGAGCGTATCTCGCTGAATAGATGGGGGATCCGCCGCGTGACAGATCCCCGATCGGTTGCCCTGCCGAAACGCGACTCCTACCGCCTGCCCCTGCCCCCGCGTGGAGCTGCGGACTCACGCTGCTGCAATTGTTGCCTCTGTTCCGTGTGCCTTTGCTGCAGTTGCTGGGTTTGCTGCTGGTGGCGTTGCTCCATCTGCTGGTTTCGAGCGTCACTGGCCTTCTGTCTGGCTGCTTGCTGATGTTCCTTGTCTTGCCGAGACTGAAGTTTCTGGCGCTCTTTTTCTTGCTGGGCTTCTAACTTCTCTTGTTGCTGTTGGTATTTCCTATCGAGCTTAGCGTCTCCGGTATTTGGAGCGGGCATCTTCTCCGGTCGTGGGAGATCGTTCGGATGTACTGCCGGACGACCGGCGGCCCCTTCCCGCCGGCCTGCTTCTCCCGGTCTCGCCTCGCCGCCCTTGAATTCTCCTGGGCGATCTGTCGCAAGAACGGCTGGCCGACCGTGGTTGGCCGAGAAACGCTGCTGCGGGTCAGAGCGTGCGGCTTCGACATGCGCAGTTTGCGCGGCCACGGGCCCGATATGTCTCTCATGAGCGGCAGCCTCCTCTTCGCGCGTGGGACGTGCGTCGATTCCGCCGTGTCCGTTGAAGCTGACGTGACTATCGTTCCTTACATCGATCCTTGTGTTGTACACGTTGTGGATCACATTCACGTCCACGTGATTGATGGTGGTGTTATAGAAGAAATGGCCGCCATCCCAACGGCCGCCGACGTAGCCGTGACCGAAATAGCCGAAGCCGTAATTGATTCCACCATAGAAACCTACGACGGGGCCCCAATATCCAGCCGTGAAAACGAACCCGCTACCGCCCCAGCCCCACCAGCCTGGCGTCCACAGGAACCCGACTTCCGGAGCGAGAACCCACGTGCCGGGGACCCAGAAATAATCGCCCGCGTCGTAGTTATAGTCCCAGTATCCGGGCGTCCAGATGTAGCCATCGCCCGGGCAAACGGGTTGATCGTAAACGGGCAGGATCGGTGGCGCGATGGCGACGGCTACGCCTACTCGGACTTGGGCGTGAGCTGCGGCCGAAACTGCCATCAAAACGACTGCGAACAATGCTGCACGAATCAAACAACGCGCGACAAAAGCAAAACGCATGTTGCATCCTCCTGGCCGGTCATCCGTCGCTTACCCGGTTCCCCTGAACTCGCGCGGGCTGCGCGGATCGAGCGGCATAGCATTAAGTGGCCGAGAGTTATCCTCGTCTCAAAATTGCGACGCACTTTCTAGCGGAACATAATTGGGCCCGAGCAACCATACACCAAACGCTGTATTCAACGTTAGGGGTGGTTAGTAGCGGGCTGGGAGTTGACGGGAAGACGAGTGAAGTTCATCCAATAATCGCGGACGGCGCGCTCGGAAGTCGCGCGTGGCTGTTGAGGTGGGATAATTTGTGCTGCTAGTATCGTTGGTTGTGGTAAGTGGTGGATTTAATTCCGGCGCACTTCTCATTCGCTTTCGGGACCTCAGGATGCACGCCGAGCTTCGTTTGCGAGCATAATTCATCGATGCGACCTTGGACCAAAATCAAAGCGAAGCTTGGCGTAGGTGCACGAGTGCGCAAAAGCGATTCGCGCAAGATTGAAATGGGCGCGAAGACGGATGTTGGGCGGGTGCGCGAGGGGAACGAAGATAGTTTCCGCGTCGTGCCGGAACTGCAATTAATGATTGTCTCGGATGGTATGGGCGGCGCGGCATGCGGAGAAGTGGCCAGCGCGTTGGCTGTTGAGGCCATCGCCAAACAATGCGCCGAGCACACAGTTCCGGTAATTGACTCGGTCACGGATTCCGCACGCGCCGGACTCTCGGAGCGCACGAAGCAGCTGCTCGACGCCGTGCAGCGCGCCAATGGGCTCATTCATGAATCCGCGAGGGAAGATTCAGTGAAGCGCGGCATGGGCGCGACGGTGGTGGCGGCGTGGCTCGACGGTCTGCGACTTAGCCTGGTACACGTGGGAGACAGCCGCGCCTATTTATTTCGCGCGGGCGCACTGGAAAAGCTTACGTTTGACCATACTTTGGTAGCCGAACAAGTGCGCGCCGGAATCCTGACGCCGCAACAGGCGGATACCAGCGCCTGGCAAAGCGTGCTGATCCGCGCGCTAGGACCCGAGGAAGTCGTAGAGCTCGACGCTGGCGAGCATCTGCTGCAGTCTGGCGATGTGGTGCTGCTTTGCACGGACGGACTCACACGCATGGTGCGTGATGAGGAAATTTCTGACGTGCTGGGGGAATCGCGTTCCGCTCAGGCCACGGCCGAGCGGCTCGTGAGCCTCGCGAATAAAAGCGGGGGTGAGGACAACGTGACCGCGGTGGTTATGCGCATTCCGGCCGGATATATCGGATCATGAGGCGGCGTGAGAACGGTTTCGCAGCGGCGGGCTTTAGTCTGGCAACTTGATTTGCCGAGTACCGGCAAGCGGAGTCGCGCCGCCGACTGAGATGTCGCGTAGATACGAGTTGTGCCGGCCTGAAGGCCGCCGCTGCGAAGGCGGAGACGTAGCCGGGTCGGGTGGTCCGACCGTGATTAGGATGTCGTGGGGTTTTGTGGTCGCAAGATGCCGGCGGGGACGCCGGCGCTACTCGCCGCCTCCTACCAGTTGGACTATTTCGTAGGAATCGTTGGCCGCTACCTGCGTGTCCGCCCAGCGCGCTCTGGGTAACACATCGAGATTTCGCTCGACGGCTACTCGGCCTGTGTTCATTCCGAGATGCGTCAACAGGGATGCCACGGATAGGCCTTCTGGTACTTCTCGCGTGTCGCCATTGATCTTGATGTTCATATTTTCCCGGGGCTGAATCATCAACCCGTTCTTGTTTTTGCCGGGCTGAATCATCAGCCCGTTCTTGTTTTCGCCGGGCTGAATCATCAGCCCGGACCCGCTGTGCCGGCCGGAGTTTTCTTTCGTGAGCGTAGATTGAAGCGGATCTCGCCTTCTCCTGCTTCGGAACTTGCCTGGACCACCAGCACGGCGCCGGCTGCGGCTCCGGCCGGCATTGTGAATTGGATGCGCGCGTGACCGCTTGGATCGCAGTCGGCGAGTAGCTGTGGCGAATCTGGGAGCCCGTCGAAATGCACGTTTAACTTTGCGCCCGCCGCCGCAGCGCCCGAGTCGTCCTTGCGCTTCACCTCTAATTGCAAGTCGCAGCGGCCGGCTGCGAGCCACGATGTGGCGTTTAGAATCTGGATTATCACTCCCGGCTTCTGGGCGGGCGGAGGGGGCGCTGCGTTGAGAGGCTCGAGGTTTGCGATTTGCAGCGCGCCTGAGCGGAGCGCATCGATGATATGGCGATGTTGCTCCTCGACGCGCACGCGGCGGATCTCTTCGCTCGGCTCGATTCCAGCGTCGAACTCGGAATAACTAGTCGAGTGCTTGTGGACCACGCGGCCGCCTATGTAAACGGCGGTATCGATCTTTCCGTGATGCGGGCCACGATCTTCCGTCTGGACGTGGAAAGACCGTTCGCCGACTCGTACGTCCGTATTGAAGCCTACATTCATCGTCTATATTGCAGGGCTGAATCATCAGCCCTGACCCGTATATGACTACCACGGCTCTGGCCGCGTGGCAGCGGCACTCCGTAGTTTCCGTGTTTCGCGATTTGACCGCTGCGCGCTCTGGTCGGTATTATACAGACGCCCTTAATTATGAACGGTAACGTACTCGACGCCTACGGCCCGCTGTTGTTGATGTTCCTGGCGGCTATGGGTATTTCCGGCGCGATTCTTACCGTTTCGGTGCTTTTCGGACGACGCAAGCCAAATCCCTTCAAAGATTCTCCTTACGAATGCGGCATACGCCCGACCGGCGATGCGCGCCAGCCATTTTCCGTCCAATATTATCTGGTGGGACTCATATTTATTTTATTCGACATCGAGGCGATTTTCCTTTATCCCTGGGCGCTTGTGTACCATGATTTGCGGCTCTTTGGTTTCATCGAGATGCTGCTCTACATTATAATTTTGCTGGCCGGTTACGTTTACCTCTGGAAGAAGGGCGCGCTCGACTGGAATCGCTAGAGCGTTCGCCGAGGTCGATACCATAGTGGACACGCAGAATTTGGAAAAGGATTCGTTTATCCGCAAGTTGCAGGAGTGGGACGCTGCCGCGATCGCGGAAGTGCTGGATTTTCGCGGGGAAACGACGATTGTGGTGGCGCGCGAGAATTTGCAGCGCGTGGCGGAATTTCTGGTGAACGATCCGGGGATGCGGTTTGCGTTTCTCTCCGATATTACCGCTGTGGACAAATTTCCTATCGAGCCTCGCTTTGAATTGAATTACCACCTGCTGTCGTTGGAGCGGCGGGCGCGTTTGCGTCTGAAGGTGCGGCTTTCGGGGCAGGATCCTGTGGCGCCTTCGATGGTACCGGTGTGGCCTGCGGCGAATTGGCATGAGCGCGAGGCTTTTGATTTGATGGGGATTCGCTTTGAGGGGCATCCGGATTTGCGGCGCATTCTCATGCCTGATGACTGGGAAGGCTTTCCGCTACGCAAGGATTATCCGGTTGAGGGCTATCGCTGATGCCTACGAGCGTTGAGACGCCCACCGGCGCCGCCGAAACGATGGTCCTGAATATGGGGCCGCAGCACCCGTCCACGCACGGGGTGTTGCGCGTGGTGCTGGAGCTGAACGGCGAGATCGTCGTCAGCGCGAAACCGCATATCGGCTATTTGCATACCGGCATCGAGAAAAGCTGCGAGTCGAAAACTTATTCGCAAGCCATCACTTTGACCGACCGGCTCGATTATCTGGCGCCGCTTTCGAATAATCTCTGCTACTGCATGGCTGTTGAGAAAATTCTGAACATCGAAGTGCCCAAGCGGGCGCAATACATTCGCGTTTTGCTCACGGAATTGACGCGCATTGCTTCGCATCTCGTGTGGGTTGGGACGCACGCGATCGATCTTGGCGCGATGACGGTGTTTCTTTACGGCTTCCGAGAGCGCGAAGAGATCATGCGCATTCTGGAGATGGTTTCCGGGCAGCGCATGATGACCAGCTATTTCCGGATTGGCGGGTTGGCGCTGGAACCGCCGCCGGGTTGGCTCGAACGCGTGGCGCGCTTTCTGGATTCGTTTCCGGCGCACGTGGCGGAATACGAGGATCTGCTGACGCAGAATCGCATTTGGCTCGCGCGCACCAAAGGCATCGGGTATTTGAGCGCTGAGGATGCCATTGCGCTGGGCGTTTCCGGGCCCACGCTGCGCGGCAGCGGCGTGGATTACGACGTGCGCAAATATTTCCCTTATTCGAGCTATGAGGAATTTGATTTCGACGTGCCGGTGCAGAAGGATGGCGATTGCTACGCGCGATATCTGTGCCGCGTGGCGGAGATAAAAGAGAGCTCCAAGATCGTGCGCCAGGCTATTGCCAAGATTCCGGCGGAAGGCCCAATTCGCACGGTGGCGCCCGGAATTATTCCGCCTTCGCGCGAGGAAATGAAGACCTCAATCGAAGGCTTGATCTATCACTTCAAAATTTATACCGAGGGATTCTCGCCGCCGCGGGGCGAAGTTTATCAGGCCATTGAATCGCCGCGCGGGGAGCTGGGCTTTTTTGTTGCCAGCGATGGATCGGCGAACCCTTACCGCGTGAAAGTGCGGGCGCCGTCGTTTGTAAATTTACAGGCGCTGCCGAATCTGGTTGTCGGCCGGCTGATTGCGGATGTGGTTGCGTGTATCGGAACTACTGACATTGTCCTCGGAGAAGTGGATCGATGAGTCCTGCGGAGCAAACGCGGCCGTTGCAAATT
Source organism: uncultured Acidobacteriota bacterium (assembly GCA_963831955.1). Taxonomy (GTDB): domain Bacteria; phylum Acidobacteriota; class Terriglobia; order Acidiferrales; family UBA7541; genus Palsa-147. Next base: position 16,503 of record CAWHSG010000002.1, read on the forward strand.
CCCGCTACTTTAGATGCGAAATTTGCGCAGCTGATTAGCCGCTATCCGGTGAAACGCTCGGCGCTGATTCCGATGATGATGTACGCGCAGGATTATTACGGATTTGTGGGCGATGACGTGTTGGCCGAAATCGCGCGGCGCCTCGACTTGAACATGACGCAGGTGACCGAGACGCTGGCTTACTACTCGATGCTGCGCCGGAAACCGACGGGCAAATATCACCTTCAAGTTTGCACCAATGTTTCCTGCATGCTGCGTGGCGGCTATGAAACGCTGGCGCATTTGAAGAAGCGCCTGAACATTGGGCATAAGGAAATCACGCCGAGCGGGACATTTTCACTGGAAGAAGTGGAATGCATGGGTGCCTGCACCGGTGCTCCGTCGGTCCAGGTGAATTACGATTACTTCGAAGACATGACGCCGATTTTGCTGGATGAGCTGCTTGAGCAGTTGCAGACGGGCGTGAAGCCCAAACCTGTGGCTTGCACGACCGGATCGATTCACGAGCGACATGAGCTTGAGGTGCTGGTGGTCAGCCGCCGCTTTGGTATTCCGAATTCACGCAAGATTGACGTTTATCGCCAGCATGATGGTTATAAGGCGCTCGAAAAAGCGGTGAGAGAGATGACGCCGGAGGCGATCATCGATGAAGTGAAGAAGTCGAATCTGCGCGGGCGCGGCGGGGCAGGATTTCCCACCGGAATGAAATGGAGCTTCGTTCCCAAGGATTCACCAAAGCCGAAATATATTCTCTGCAACGCGGACGAGAGCGAGCCCGGGACTTGCAAAGATCGTCCTTTGATGGAGCTCGATCCGCACCAGTTGATCGAGGGGATTGCGATTGCGGGGCGGGCCATCGGCTCGAAGCAGGGCTACATCTATATACGCGGCGAATATCGCTACGTGCTCGATATCGTGGACATAGCTCTTGCGGAGGCCTACGCCGCGGGATATCTCGGCAAGAATATTCTTGGCAGCGGCTTTGACTTCGATCTTTATACCCACACCGGCGCTGGCGCGTATGAATGTGGGGAAGAATCCGCTCTAATGGAATCGCTCGAGGGGAAACGCGGCTATCCGCGCATCAAGCCGCCCTTCCCTGCTGTGGTGGGACTCTACGGCGGCCCGACGGTGATCAACAACGTCGAATCGCTGAGCGCGGTGCCTTCGATTATTTTGCGCGGCGGCGAATGGTATGCCGGGCTTGGCACCCCGAAGAATGGCGGCACGCGCATGCTTTGCATTTCGGGTCATGTGAATCGTCCCGGAATTTACGAAGTGCCGCTCGGTCTGAATATGAAGCGCGCCATTGAGGAACTGGGCGGCGGGGTGCGCGACGGAAAAAAACTGAAAGCGGTGATTCCCGGCGGCAGTTCATGTCCGCTGTTGAAGGCCGACGAAATTGACATTGCCATGGATTACGATTCGGTGGCCAAGGCTGGCTCGATGCTGGGCTCTGGCGGCATGGTCGTCATTGACGAAGACACCTGCATGGTGGATATGGCGCGGCGCATCATGCATTTTTACGCGCACGAATCGTGCGGGTGGTGCATTCCCTGCCGCGAAGGCACCGCGTGGCTGCGCAAGATGCTCGATCGCTTTCATGATGGCGGCGGCACGAGTGAGGATATCCCGCTGATCGGCGAGCTTGCTCAGAACATGCTGGGCAAAACTTTTTGCCCTCTTGGCGATGCTGCGGCGATGCCTACAATCAGCATCGTTAAAAAATGGAAGAATGAGTTTGAAGACCACTTGAAGGGCAAATGTGCCTATCGGCCCGCGAATGATTTGCTGGTGCTTGCTTAATTCAAAACTGACTACACATGGCTGAACAGAAACAAATCAACTTTACGATCAACGAGCAGAAAGTTTCCGTGCCTGCCGGCACGCTGGTGATTGAGGCGGCCAAGCGCATGGAGATGGAAGTTCCGTCGTTTTGCTACTACAAGGGACTGACGCTGCAGGCGGCTTGCCGCATGTGTCTGGTGGAAGTGGAAAAAATGCCGAAGTTGCAGACGGCCTGCACTTTGGTGGCGACGGAAGGCATGGTCGTGCGCACCGATACGACGCAAGTGCATGACGCGCGCAAGGATATGCTGGAATTCCTGCTTTCGAATCATCCGCTGGATTGTCCGGTGTGCGATAAGGGCGGCGAATGTGAATTGCAGGACATGACTTTCCGTTATGGGCTCGATCATAGCCGGTTCAATGAAGAGAAACTGCATTACCCGGAAGAGAAATGGTCGCCGCTGGTTTATTACGATGCGCCGCGCTGCATTCTTTGTTTTCGGTGCGTCCGCGTTTGCGACGAAGGCATGGACGTGAAGGCTCTCGGAGTGGGCGCGCGCGGCGTGCAGTCTGTGATTCTGCCGAATACTTCCGGAGCGCTGAATTGCGAGGAATGTGGCGCTTGTATTGATATCTGCCCTGTCGGCGCGCTTACCAGCGGCACGTACCGCTATCAAACGCGGCCGTGGGAAATGACCTATGTCAGCGAGCCTTGCGCGCATTGCTCGAATGGCTGCAAGACGACGCTGAGCGTTCGCAATAACGAGATTTTGCGCGCCAACAATCGGGATCAATCCGGCATCAACGGCGAGTTTCTCTGCGGCAAGGGACGCTTCGGCTTCGATTTCACGAATAATCCGGAGCGCATTCGCCAACCGCTGATTCGCCGGGAAGGCAAGCTGGTGCCCGCGACCTGGGAAGATGCTTTCGAAGAAATTACCCGGCGCTTAAAGCAGGTGCGGGATAAGAGCGGCGCGGCGGCCATCGGCGTGATCGGTTCGAATCACACCACGAATGAGGAAAATTATCTTCTTAACCGCTTCGCTCGGCTCAATCTTGGCACGAACAATCTCGATCATCACCGCACCGCGGACTATGCGGGGCTGGCTGCCGCACTCGGCGCCAATACCTTGCCGGCGCAGGCCACCATGGCTGATATTTACGCCGCGAACCACATTCTGGTAATCGGCAATGATCCTTCGCAACAAAATCCGCTTGTTGCGTGGCAAATTCGGACCGCCATTCGCCATCACAACGCGAAGCTCTACCTCATCAATTCGCAGCCGACCAAACTCGAGCGGCAATCCTCGCTGACCGTCCGCGTTTCGGTGGGCGCCGAAGCGGCCGCCGTTCTCTGGCTCGCACGGGGCCAAGGCAATCTTCCCGAAGAGATCACCGGCCAATTGGCAAAACTGAAAGAAACGCTCGAGCAGGCTGCTGACGCGGTGATTTTATTCGGTGCGGCAATTTCGGGCGCAGCTATTCGCGATCTGATTACCTTCGGCTCGAGGCTGCAGGCCTCCACGCGATTGATGGCGCTCGGCGACTATGCGAATTCGCGCGGCGCTGCCGACTTCGGCGTGTTTCCCGATCGCTTGCCCGGCTATGCGCCGTTGTCTGACGGCGCCGAACGCGATCGCTTCGGCAAACTTTGGGGCGGCGAGATTCCCGCGGCGCCCGGCATGACCGCGAAACAGATGATGGAAGCAGCGGCTGCGGGAAAACTCAACGCGCTCTACGTCGTCGGCGCCAACCCGGTGAAAACCTTTGGCGCCAAGAAGGCCGACAAGCTTGGCGGGCTCGATCTGCTGATCGTCCAGGATCTTTTTCTCACGGAAACGGCGCAGCGCGCCGACGTCTTTTTGCCGGCCGCATCGAGTTACGAAAAAGACGGCACGATGACCAGCACGTCGGGCGAGATGCAAATGACGCATCGCTCGATCGATCCGCAAGGCCCGCGCAGCGATTTCGATCTCATTCGAATTCTTTCGTATCAACTCTCGCAGCTCGGCATGGGCCCGGCGATTCGTCTGCGCACGCCGGAAGCGGCCCTGGACGAGATTCGCGAGAATGTTCCGGGCTATCGCGTTTCGGCTGCAAATTTGATGGCTGGAGGGGCGGAGCGGACTGGCGCGGCTCCGCAGTCCACCGAAAGTAATTACTCGGTTCCTGAAGGCGCAATTTTTTCATCGCAAGATTCACTGTTCACCAGCGGCACTCTGGGCCGGTATTGCTCCCGGCTCAATTCTTGCAACGAGGCCAAAGAGAAGCCGTGGAGCTCGTCGCCCAACATCCAATCCTGGTGGTATCGCTAGTTAAGGTCATCGTCCTGCTGTTTTTGTTGATGACCACGCTGGCGTATGTCACTTGGTTCGAGCGCAAGGTCGTTGCGCGAATCCAATCGCGCATCGGGCCGCTGTACGTCGGGGCGCACGGATTGCTGCAGCCGCTCGCGGATGGCGTGAAATTTCTTTTTAAGGAAGATGTCACACCACCAGCTTCCGATCGCTTCGTTTACGTGCTCGCGCCATTTCTAGCTCTTTCGCTGGCGATGGCCTCGATGGCGCTGATTCCGTTTGGCCCGGCGACGATCATGATTCTTGGCGTGCCGACGCATCTCGCCGTTGCCAATGTCAGCCTCGGCTTGCTCTTTCTTTTCGCCATCACTTCGATTGGAGTTTACGGCGTCGCTCTAGCTGGCTGGTCGTCGAACAGCAAGTATCCCTTGATGGGCGGATTGCGCAGCTCGGCGCAGATGATCAGTTACGAAGTTTCGCTGACGCTCTCGGTGGTGGGCGTGGTGCTGCTTTCCGGCACGCTGAATTTCAACGATCTGATCGCCTATCAAAGCGGCCATTGGCACTATGTTCGCTTTCTCCCGCACTGGAATGTGATTCCGCAATTCGTCGGCTTTCTATGCTATTTCGTTGCCGCCATTGCGGAAACGAATCGCGTTCCGTTCGACCTTCCCGAAGCCGAGACTGAACTGGTCGCCGGATTTCACACCGAGTATTCCAGCTTCAAGTTCGCCATGTTTTTCATGGCCGAATACGCGAACATGATCACCGTTTCGTGCCTTGCCACGATTTTATTCTTCGGCGGCTGGCTCTCGCCATTTCCCGAGCATTGGACCTGGCAACTTTATATTCCCGGCGTGGGGCTGATTCTCGGCGGAATCTGCCTGGCGTACGACACGGCCATGAATCAGCGCGGGATTGCGCGGATTCAGCTTGCCGTGCTTACGGTCGGAGCGCTGGTGATCGGCGCGGCATGCCTCATCCCAGCGGTGATGCCCATCGTCCAGGGCCCGTTTTGGTTCCTGCTCAAGGTCGGATGCTTCCTTTTCTTCTACGTGTGGACGCGCGGTACTCTTCCGCGCTTCCGTTATGACCAGCTCATGGATTTCGGCTGGAAATTTATCCTGCCGGTCTCGCTGGCGAACTTGGTGATCACGGCGTTCGTCGTCATGGTGCTGAATCGATGACGCTGCCGCTCGTTCTCTTTTTCGTTTTCGCGGGCCTCGCCGTAATCGGCGCGCTGCTGATGATTTTCTTGCGCGAGCCGATTCATAGCGCGCTGGCGCTGATTTTGGTGATGGTGTCGCTGGCGGTGCTCTATCTCTTGCTTGGCGCGGAATTCATCGCGGCGGTGCAGATCATCGTTTACGCGGGCGCGGTTATGGTGCTTTTCGTTTTCGTGATCATGCTGCTCAATGCCGGCGAAGAAGAACGGACGAATATCAGCAAGCTCGCGCATTATGTCGGCTGGCCCTTGGGAATTTTTCTCACCGTGGAATTGGTTTACTGGATGTTGCGCGCCCCGATAGGCGCACGCGCGACTACAGCGACTATTGCGCCGGGAGATCCGACGCGCGATCTTTCCATGCTGCTGTTTAAGTCGTATCTGTTTCCATTCGAGATTACCTCGATTCTGATTTTGATCGCGCTGATCGGTGCGCTGGTATTGGCGAAGAGGGATTCATGAGCGAAATCCCGATTTCCTATTTTTTGGTGCTGAGCGCCATCCTTTTTGGGCTTGGCGTGGTGGCGTTTGTATTCAAACGCAACATTATTACCGTGTTTATGGCCATTGAGCTGATGCTCAACGCCGTGAATCTTGCGTTCGTGGCGTTCGATCGGGCGCGCGGGGGACCGCATGATGGCTGGGTGTTCGTCTTCTTCGTGATCGTCGTAGCTGCCGCGGAAGCTGCCGTGGGCTTGGCCATCGCGATCACCGTAGTTCACAATCGCCAATCGCTCAATATTGAGCGCGTGAACTTGCTCAAATTCTGATGCCCATAATCCTTAACAATCTCTGGATCATTCCGCTGCTGCCGCTGGTGGGCGCGGCGATCAATGGACTATTCGGCAAGCAGTGGTCGCAGATGCGCGTCAACGCGGTGGGAATTAGCTCGGTTTCGCTCACGTTTCTCGGGGTCATCGAACTCGCACGCGAATTTCTCGCTCTCCCGAGCCAAGTTGCGTGGGTGCGCTCCTACGCTCCGTGGATGGTCGCGGGATCGTTTCGCGCCGACTTCAATTTTCAGATTGATCAACTCACGCTGGTCATGCTCGGAGTGGTTTCGGGCGTGGGCCTGCTGATCCACATTTATTCCACCGGCTACATGGCGCACGAAGGCGGCTACTACCGCTTTTTCAGCTATCTCAATCTCTTCATGTTTTTCATGCTGATGCTGGTGATGGCCGGAAATCTGGTCCTTATGTTCGTTGGGTGGGAAGGCGTCGGCCTGTGCAGCTACTTGCTAATCGGCTTTTATTTCCTTCGCAAATCGGCGACTGACGCAGGCAAGAAGGCGTTCATCGTCACGCGTATCGGCGACATCGGCTTCATGATCGGTATTCTTCTGGTCTTCTGGACATTCCACTCCGTGGATTTCGCCACGATTTTCAGCCAAGCCGGCGGAATGCCCGTCGAAGGCGCCACGCAGATCGGCGGCCCGCTCACGATCATTTGTTTGCTGCTTCTCGCCGGCGCTATTGGCAAATCGGCACAATTGCCGCTTTATGTCTGGCTACCCGACGCGATGGAAGGCCCCACACCGGTGAGCGCGCTGATTCACGCGGCGACGATGGTCACTGCAGGCGTTTACATGGTCGCGCGCATGCACATCCTTTATTCACACGCGCCGCTGGCCATGCTGGTGGTCGCAATTGTTGGCGCCGTCACCGCTTTTTATTCCGCGACCATCGGCCTGGTCCAGACCGACATCAAAAAAGTTCTCGCCTATTCCACCGTCTCGCAACTTGGGTACATGTTCCTCGCCTGCGGCGTCGGCGCTTATGCGGCCGGAGTTTTTCATCTCATGACGCACGCATTCTTCAAAGGGCTGCTGTTCCTCGCCGCCGGCAGCGTGATTCATGCCATGGGCGGCGAGCAGGACATGCGCAACATGGGCGGGCTGCGCAAGAAAATTCCGATCACTTTTTGGACGATGTGCGCCGCTACGCTGGCCATCACCGGCGTGCCACTTTTCTCCGGTTTCTTTAGTAAGGAAGCGATTCTCGACGCGGCGAAAGATGGGTCGTACGCCAACATCTATCTTTGGACGCTCGGCATCCTCGGTGCGCTGCTCACTTCGTTCTACATGTTCCGGCTGCTGTTCCTCACTTTCTTCGGCGAGCAACGCTATGACGAACACAAGGTCCACGTCCACGAATCGCCGAAAAATATGACTATTCCGCTGATCCTGCTCGCCATTCTCGCGGTGAGCGGCGGCTGGTTCGCGGCCCCGACTATGATTGGCGGGCCGAATCATTTCGAGAATTTTCTGCGTCCGGTATTTGACGTTGGCTCGGCCGCGGTTTCAGCTACACCTACCGAAAGCGCGAACGTTCCGGAGACAGGCAGCGCCGCTCTATTGAAAAGCCTACTCGCGCCAGGAGTAATCGTCGCGCTGATCGGTTTCCTGACCGCGTGGTGGTTTTACATTCGCCGGCCGGACCTGCCGAAAAAACTGGCGCAGAGCATGCACGGGCTCTACACCCTGCTGCTGAACAAATATTACGTGGATGAAATATATCTTGCGGTGATCGTCCGCCCGTTACTGTGGATTTCGACCAATGTATTGTGGCACATCGTGGACGAAAAAGTGATCGATGGCGCGGTAAACGAGGTGGCGACGGGCGCGCAGGGTGTGGGCGGTGAGCTGCGGCAAATTCAATCCGGCAATCCGCGCAGCTATGCGACGTGGGTCGTCATCGGTGCGGTGGGCGTGACGGTTCTGGTCCTCGGCGTGTGGGGAATGGTGCGCTGACGTGGGCATGCAATCACATCTACTGAGCGTCGTTACGTTTCTGCCGCTGCTGGGCGTGGCCGCGATCTTGATGCTCAAGCGCGACGATCAGGTTTGGGTGCGCCGCATCGCGCTCGCGGTTTCGATTGCTGAATTTATCGTGTCGCTGCTTTTGTTGCCCGGCTTCGATTCGGCCAGCGCTACCTATCAGTACGTCGAGTTTCACAATTGGATCAGCTATCCGCCAATTCACTATCATCTTGGCGTTGACGGCATCAGTCTGTTCCTCGTCATTCTCACCACGTTTCTCACGCCCCTGGCGATTCTCGCTTCGTGGAAAGACATCGCGATGCGCGTGAAGGAATTTTTCGTGATGCTGCTGGTGCTGGAGGTTGGGCTGATCGGCGTTTTCCTTTCGCTCGATCTCTTCCTCTTCTTTGTGTTCTGGGAAGTGATGCTGATTCCCATGTATTTCCTGATCGGGATTTGGGGCCATGACCGGCGTATTTATGCCGCGGTGAAATTTATTCTGTATACGATGCTGGGCTCGATCCTCATGCTCGTGGCCATCATCTGGCTCTACAAACTTACCGGCACATTTGATCTGCCCGCGATTCAAGCGCATATTGCCGCGGGCCAGTTGCTGGAGCCGATGTACGCGCGCGATGAGTTGCTGCTGTTCGGGGCGTTTTTCCTGGCGTTCGCAATCAAAGTGCCGCTGTTTCCTTTTCATACTTGGCTTCCGGATGCGCACACCGAAGCTCCGACGGCCGGCTCCGTGATTCTCGCGGGCGTGATGCTGAAGCTCGGCACGTACGGCATGTTGCGCTTCTGCCTACCGCTATTCCCTGAAGCCGCGCATCGCCTCGCGCCTTACATCGCGGTACTGGCGATAATCGGCATCGTCTATGGCGCACTCGTCGCGACAGTTCAGACCAATCTCAAGCGCCTGGTGGCTTACACCTCGGTCAGTCATCTTGGCTTTGTGGTTTTGGGTATATTTGCGTTCAATACGATTTCGATTCAGGGCGCGATCTATCAAATGCTGAACCACGGCGTTTCGACCGGCATGCTGTTTCTCGTCGTCGGCATGCTCTACGATCGCCGCCATACGTTTGCGATCAAGGAATTTGGCGGTCTGGCGACGCCGATTCCTGTGCTCTCGTCATTTTTCTTGTTTGCGTGCCTTTCGTCGCTGGCGCTTCCGTTACTGAATGGCTTCGTAGGTGAATTTTTGATTTTGATCGGAGTTTTCGAGCGGCATCACGCCTGGGCTTCGTGGGCTTCGACTGGCGCGGTGCTCTCGGCGATCTATCTGCTGTGGGCCTATCAGCGCGTGATTCTCGGCGATGTGACCGTCGAGAAAAATAAGACACTGCCCGACGCCAGCACTCGCGAACGCATTATTCTCGCCACGCTCTCGGTCGTAATTCTATTCATGGGCGTCGCGTCGCCGCTTTTCACCAAGCGGATGCAGCCATCGGCCGATAACTTACTGCGCCAAATGACACGACAGCGGGCCTACGATGCTCGGGCGGCCGCTGCGCGGCCTCTTGTATCTCTCGGGCCTCCCGTGGTGGCGTCCGCTTCGAAGACGGAGCTCGCCGCGGCTCCGGCGCACGCCTCGAATCTTCCGGAAAGGGCGAAATAACCGGGATGCCCGCCGCGATTCCTATCTCCGCTGAGCAGCTCGCGAACCTTTACCGCGTCGCGCCGGAAGTGATTTTGTGCTTCACGGGCATTTTGGTGATGCTCGTCGATCCATTTTTGCCGGCGGCGCGCAAGCGTGTTTCGGCGTGGCTGGCTCTGGCCGGCGGAATCGGCGCGTTGGCGTCCTTGCGGCTGGTGGCGCTGCATCCCGGCGATGCGTACGGCGGCTTGATGCATGCCGATGATTTCAGCTTGTTCGTACACGCGATCGTGCTGGTCGTCGCGATTCTGGCCACGCTCGGATCGATCCAATACCTCGACAATGAAAAGATCCAGCGCGGCGAATTTTATTCGCTGCTGCTTTTCGCCACGGCAGGAATGGGGATTTTGGGCGGCTCGGGCGAGCTGATCACCGCGTTTTTGGGCCTGGAAATGAGCTCGATCTCGACTTACATTCTTGCGGGCTTCCGTCGCAACGCCTTGAAATCAAACGAAGCCTCGCTGAAATATTTCGTGCTCGGCTCGTTCGCCACGGCGTTTTTCCTCTACGGCATCGCCATGGTTTATGGCGCGACGGGCACGACGCATTTCGATGGAGTGCAGGCGGCGCTCGTGAATTCGACTCCGTCGTCCCTGCTGGCCCTCGGGCTCGCGATGATTTTTGTTGGCCTCGGGTTCAAGGTTGTCGCCGCGCCATTTCAGATTTATGCGCCCGATGTGTATGAAGGCGCGCCGACGCCGGTCACCGCGGTGCTGGCTTCTGCTCCCAAGGCCGCCACCTTTGCGCTGATGCTGCGAATCTTCTATACCGCCTTCGGCAGCGCGAGCCACCTTTGGTTCTGGGCCGTCTGGATCGCTGCGGTGCTCTCGATGTGCATTGGAAACTTCGCTGCGCTCAAACAAACCAACGTTAAACGCATGCTGGCTTATTCCTCGATCGCGCATGCAGGTTACATCCTTGTGGCCTTTGCCGCGGCCACGGAAATCGGTATTGCGGCAGTGCTTTTCTATCTTGCGGCCTATGCGCTGATGAAGCTGGGCGCGTTCCTCGTTGTTGCGCATGTTGGTGGCCCCGGCGAAAAACGCCTCGACATCAAAGATTACGCGGGATTGGGCGTGCAGCAGCCGGCACTGGCCGCCTGCTTCTCGCTTTTTCTGCTCTCGTTGCTGGGATTGCCCGCGACCGGAGGATTCTTAGGGAAGTTCTACGCATTCCAGGCCGCGCTTGATTCGCGCATCGTCTGGCTGGTAGTTATCGCCGCGCTGAACAGCATCGTGGGCTCCTACTATTATCTGCGCGTGATCATCTCCATGTATTTCTGGGATCCGCAAAAGGAATTCCCGTCGATCGCGGTGACGCCGGCAATCGCCACGGCGCTAATCCTGAGTGCCGCTGGAACGATCTATCTTGGCTTCTTCCCCAGCAAAGTGATGCACTTCGCCTTACTCTCCGCCCTCTCGCTTCGCTAACCTCTGCTACGAGCGAAGAATTCGGCAAGCTGGCGTCCCTGCCGGCTCCTTTCGGCGAATCATTGCGCCAAATCTCTGAAAGTAACTCGGCGCGACGCAAAGACAAGCTACTCTGGTTTGGAGATGTGGGTCCGACCGCGATTTGCGGCCTCAATCACTTTTGTTGACGTAAGATGCCGGCCCTTCGCACTACTCAGGGTAAACAGGGACGCCGGCGCTACTCAAAACGAAAAGACCCGGAAGCGTTTTCGCTTCCGGGCCTTTGATTTTTCCGCTTTCGGCTTCTTATTTTACTTTCAAGAAAACGATTGCGAACGTGTATAGCGCCATTGATTCGATCAGCACGAGCGCCAAAATCAGCGCGAATCGAATCAGCGGTCCCGCTCCCGGATTACGCGCCAGGCCTTCGCAAGCCGAAGCTGTTGCGACCGCCTGTGCGTAACCTCCTGCCGCCGAAGCGATCGCCATTGCAAACCCCGAAGTGATAGCGACCCAATTCGTCGCCACCTGTGGAGCCTGGTCTGCGGCAAAGGCTGCCGGCGCAAATAGGATGACCGCCAACGCGGCCACCACAAAGAACCCGAATGCTCTCATGATCTTCTCCCTTTATGAATTTGCCGCCAGGAGGTGGCTCCCGTCATCCTCAAGCAGCCGGGATCACACTGGACAGCGACGATGCCTCAAGTGCGATTAATGTTCTTCGGCGACTGCGCCGGATACGTAAATTACAGGAAGGATGGTAAAGACAAACGCCTGCAGCACGGCTACGAATATGTGCAGCGCGATAAAAATTACCGGGACGAGCAGCGGTATCACACCCAAAATGTAACCTAGCGAGTTCAGCTTGCCTACGAAGATAAATAGCCCCAAGGTCAGTCCGAGGAACAATCCGTAGAGCAACTCGCTGACGAACATGTTTACCCAGAGACGGACAGTGAGCGAAAGCAGCCGCGCCGCATTGCTGATGATTTCGATGGGCAACATGATGGGCGACATCGCCGGAACCGGACCCAGGAAATGCTTGGCATGGCCGAATGGTCCGTGTTTGCGGACACCGGTCCAGTTGTAATAGACGAAAACGACGATCGCCAGGCCGAACGGAACGGAAACCACCGCCGTCGGAGATTCAAGAGTGGGAATTACACTGATTAGATTAGACAGCAGCACGAAAATTCCGATACTGCCCAGCATGGGCACGAACTTCTCGCCTCCGTGGGGGATGTTATCGTCGAGGAGATCGCGCACGCCCACGCCCATTGGGTTTGTGAGGATCATTTCCATGCATTGCTGCGTGCCGCCTGGACGGTCCACCGAAATTCGAGCCCTCAGCCACAGGAAAAACAGCATGGCGATAACGAAAACCAGCACTTCCATCGCGATGTGATTCGGAATCGGATACTCGGGATTTGTAGGCTGAATGTGCAACGCAGAAAGCAAAGCGAGCGCCGCTTTGCCGAACAGCCGGTTCAGTAGCACAGTTACCCAGATCGGATGTTCCACTACCGGGATACCTCGCGTTTAGGATTCATCTGTTCGTTCGCTACCGCCCCCGCCGAAAAGCTCAAACACGAGTTCCAGCATTACGGCGGCCACTACCGCGAACAATCCTGCAATTAGAAAAACAGCGGGCAATCGAAGTCGCGACAGAATAACATACGCGGCAACCAGCAGCAAAGCGTAACGCCCTAGGAACTTGAAATAGACGGACTTCGGAATTTTGACTTTCTCGGTGCCGGCTTGCGCCGTGGCCAGCGGGATGAGGGCGCCCACGCCCTGTTTCATCCATCGATAATTCAGCCAAGAAAGCGCAGCACCCGCGGCGAGGCTGGCCCCAGCTTTTGCGCCCCACAGAAACCCGGCCGCCACAGCGGCCGCCGCGCCGGTGCCGATCGTTAGATATTCGATCCTTCGCTCAGCCGACGCATAGAAGGCGTCATCTTTGTGCACCACCGCCCCCACTTTTCTCATCTCGCGTCAGCCGCCGGATGATTTCCCAAACGGCCCCTGCGAAACCGAGCCCTCCGAGAATCAGCGTGAATGCGGGCGACGTATGCAGCCACTTGTCCAGGAAAAATCCGCCTACACCGCCCAGGCCAACGCCCGCGACCAACACGAATGGCAACTCCATCGCCAGCGAAAGCCCGCTGAGTGCTCCTTTGTTTTGGGATCCTGGGCCGTCGGGAGACATTGGCCGCGGGGCTCAGAGACCAAACGGCGTGAGGATCGAATATGTGGCGAGGCGCAGGAATGGCTCGGGATAAATGCCGGCGGCGAGGGTTACCAGCACGATGGCTGCTAGTGCGACCCATTGGCCGAAGGAAATAATCGGATTCCGCTGCTCCGTGGCTTCGTGCGACCACATCGCCGCTACAAAGCGGAAATAATAGTAAACGGCGGGAAGAATATAGAGCACTGCGAGGACCGCCAGCGTGTAGTGCCCTGTTTCGACCAGCGCCCAGAAAATCAGCAGTTTGCCGATGAAGCCGGCCGTCGGCGGAATTCCGGCTAGCGAGAGCAGGAAAATCAGCATCAGCACCGCGGCACCGGGATTGCGATGGATTAGACCATTTAGATCTTCGATCTCGTCGCCGATTACGCCTTTTCGCCGCAGCACGACCACAATCGCGAATGCACCGGTTTGGAAGAACGCGTAGACGAAAATATAAAATGCCATGGCCTGCAAGCCGAGCTTATTACCGGCCACCAGCCCAAGCAAAATGTAACCGACGTGCCCGATCGAAGAATAAGCGAGCATCCGCTTGATATTATTCTGGCGAAGGGCCGCAAGATTTCCCAGAGTCAACGACAGCACAGCCACGGCAGTGATCAGCGGGGCCCAATCCACGCGGACCGGCCAGAAACCGCCGAGGAACAATCGCAGCAGCAGCGCAAAGCTGGCGGAACTCGAGGCCACGCTCACGTACGCAGAAATGGGAGTCGGCGCGCCTTCATATACATCCGGCGCCCATTGGTGAAACGGCACTGCCGCAACCTTGAAGAGCACTCCCACCGAAACCGTGAGAATTGCGATGACCACCAGCAAATCCCCAGGCGGCCGCTGCGCGAGTGATTCCGCGATGGCACTTAGATTCGTCGAGCCGGATATTCCGTATAGCAGCGAGAATCCATAAGCAAGAATTCCGGAGCTAAAGGCGCCCAACAAAACGTATTTGATCGCGGCTTCGTTCGAGCGCCGATCGCGCCGCAAAAATCCCGAAAGAACGTAAAAGCTGATGGCCATGGTCTCCAGCGCGATGAACAGCGTCACCAGATCGTTGCCGCACGCGAGAAACATCATGCCCACCGTGGCGAAAAGCATCAGCGCGTAATATTCACCGTGATTCTCGTCTTCCACGTCGAGATAGCGGACGGAAATCAGAATCACAATCGCGGTGGCCGCCAGAAACACGAATCCGAAGAAAATGAAGAAGGGATCGATTACGATCGCGTCGTTGAATCGCTGGTCGTGCTGGAGCGCCAGAGGGCGCAGCTCCCAGAGCGTCACGCCGCTGAATCCCACGCCGAGCAGCGCCGTTAGCGCGTTCCATTTTTTCTCGCGCGGGCCCAGCAGAAAGTCGGTCATCAGGATGCCGAGCCCGAAAAATGCCAGCATCACCTCCGGCATGATCAGGTTCGAGTCGCGCAGCGTGAGTTGGAGAAGGCCGGGCATCGCGGTTACTTGGTCTCCGGCTGCGCTGGCGCGGCGGCAGCGGGTGTCGCGGCCATCGCCGGAGCGGCGTCCAGGGCCGGCGTTGCATTCGCGTTTTTGGGCGCGTAGTAACTCGGGTCATAGCGCATGACGATTTGCTGCACCGGCTTATCCAGCACATCGAAGAGCGGCTTCGGATAAATGCCGATCCAGAAGGCGAAGAGAATCAGCGTGCCGATGGTGGTCCACTCACGCCAATTTAAATCGGGCAGCTGTTCGTTGGCGGGATTCGTGACGTTGCCGAACATTACGCGCTGATAGAGCCAGAGAAGATACGCGGCGCCTAGCACTACGCCAATCACGCCCCAGGCCGCCCACTGCCAGCGCACTTCAAATGCGCCGCGGAGAATTGTGAACTCACCGATGAACCCATTCAGCAGCGGCATGCCGAGCGAGCTGAGCGTCACTATCAAATAGACGGCGGCAAAATTAGGCATCGGCGTGGCGAGTCCGCCAAATTCCGAAATCAGACGCGTGTGGCGGCGCTCGTAGAGCACCCCGACGATCAAGAAGAGCGCGCCGGTCGAAATTCCGTGGTTCACCTGCTGGATGATGCTTCCGGAAAGGCCCAGCGGCGTGAGCGCGAAAATTCCCAGAGTGCAGAAGCCCATGTGGCTAACTGACGAGTACGCAATCAGCTTCTTCATGTCCTTCTGCATCATGCAGACGAGCGCGCCATAGATAATTCCGATCAGCGAAAGCGTGATCATGATCCAGCGGAACTTCATGGTCGCATCCGGGAACATCGGCACCGAGAATCTCAGGAATCCGTACGTCCCCATTTTCAGCAGGACGCCGGCCAGGATTACCGAGCCTGCTGTGGGCGCTTCGGTGTGCGCGTCGGGTAGCCAGGTATGGAACGGGAACATCGGCACCTTGATCGCAAACGCGAAGAAGAATCCCCAGAACAGCCAATTCTGCAAATCGCGCGCGAACATGGCCTGCGGCGACATCAAAATTTCGCGAATATCAAACGTATGCACCTTGAAATAGATCATCAGGATCGCCAGCAGCATCACCACCGATCCTGCCAGCGTATAGAGGAAAAATTTAATCGCCGCGTAGAGCCGCCGCTCGCTGCCCCACACGCCGATGAGGAAATACATCGGCACGAGCATGACTTCCCAGAACACGTAGAACAGCACGAAATCGAGCGACATGAAAACGCCGAGCATGCCGGTCTGCAGCAACAACAGCAAAATGTAATATTCCTTCTCGCGTTTTTGAATTGCCGACCAGGAAGAAAGAATGGCTATCGCACCGAGGACCGTCGTCAGCATCACCATTAGGAAACTGATGCCATCGATACCGAGGAAGTAGTGCGCGTTGATAGAAGGAATCCAGTCGAGGCGCTGCTGGAATTGAAAATCGGGCGCGCCGAATTTGAAGCGCCAGACCAGCGGCAACGACACCGCGAGGCCGAGGATCCCGAAGAGATTCCCCATCAAGCGGTGCGCGTTGGCGTTCGCGCGCGGAATAAATAGCATGAGGATCGCGCCGGCGAGCGGCGTGAGCAATATCGTGCTCAGGATATGGCTATCGGAAAATAGCATCCTTCCCTTCCTGTCCCGCTACCGCATCCAGTGCAGCAGGTAGACCGTATAGCCCAAAAATCCGATCAATCCGATTACGATGATCAACATGTACTCTTGCAGTTCGCCGTCTTGAATCAGGCAGATCGGCCAGCTCGCCAGCTTTACCAGGAACGCGCCGAGCCGCACCGAGCCATCAACGATCCAGGTGTCCCACCACATCGAAATCAGTGAAATCGCGCGCGTGAGCCAGCCCGCCCCGTTTACGCCGAGGCCGTCGATGATTTTCGCGTCGAACATTCCGAGCGAGGAACCCAGATCCTTCGAGCGATTCACGAACATCGCATCGTAAATTTCGTCCACGTAGTATTTGTGCGCCAGAAGATCGTAGAGCGCGCCAGCTTTTCGGCGCACGGTTGCGGCCAAATCCGTCCGCTTGATGTATAGCATCCACGCGAGCCAAATCCCGCCGAGCGCCAGCAGCACCGACGCGGCCATCAAAAGCAACGCTGGCGACTTGCCGGCCTCGGTCGCGATTTCACGCGCGCCAGTGCCTGTTGTAACTGGCTCGAGGAATTTTTCAAATCGCCCGCCGATGCCGATCCACCCGCCGATGATCGAAAGCACCGCGAGAATCGTCAGCGGGATGGTCATCGCGCTCGGCGATTCGTGGATGTGGTGCTCGACGTCGTGATCCACGTGCGATTCGCCGTGAAAAGTCATGAACAGCAGCCGGAACATGTAAAAGGCTGTCATTCCCGCCGTGATCCAGCCCACGATCCAAAGGGCCGGGCTGCGCTCGAAGGCCTTCTCCAAAATTTCATCCTTGCTGAAAAACCCCGCGAGCGGAGGAATTCCGGCGATCGCCAGCGTTGCGACGAGCATCGTCCGATAGGTCGTAGGAATTTTTTTCGCCAGCGCGCCCATTTTGGTCATGTCCTGCTCGCCGGACATCGCGTGAATAACGCTTCCGGCCGCAAGAAATAGCAGGCCCTTGAAGAAAGCGTGCGTCATCAAATGGAAAATGCCGGCAGTGAACGCGCCTACGCCGCAGCCGAGGAACATATAGCCGAGCTGCGAGATCGTCGAGTAAGCCAGCACCTTCTTGATGTCGTTCTGCACCACTCCGATGGATGCCGCGAAAATTGCGGTCGCAGCTCCGACCACTGCCACCACTGACATCGCCAGCGGCGAAAGTCGGAAGATCGCATTGGCGCGCGTCACCATGTAAACGCCGGCGGTCACCATGGTCGCCGCGTGAATCAACGCGCTGACCGGCGTCGGGCCTTCCATCGCGTCCGGCAGCCAAACATAAAGCGGAATCTGCGCGGACTTTCCTGTCGCGCCCCAGAAAAATAGAAGCGCGATCGCGGTGATAAGCGGTGCGCCAATTGCGACGTGGGCATTCACCAAAGCCGGACCGATCTCCGTGAAGCGAATCGTTCCCAGCAAAGCGGAAGTGAGGAAAATGCCCAGCAGAAATCCGGCGTCGCCCACGCGATTGACGATAAACGCTTTCTTCCCGGCGTCGGAAGCCGCCTTCTTCTTGAACCAGAATCCGATCAACAAATAACTGCACGTGCCGACGCCTTCCCATCCGACAAACAGCAGAAGGAGATTATTCGCCAGAACCAGCATCAGCATCGAGAACATGAACAGATTCAGGTATCCGAAGAAGCGGTAGAAGCCGCCCTCGTTTGCCATGTAGCCGGTGGAATAAATGTGAATCAGCAATCCAACGCCGGTGACCACCAGAATCATCACGGCAGAAAGTGGATCGAGCAGGAATCCCCAGTCGGCGTTGAAGTTCCCAATCGCTCCTGACGTCATGTGAAACGGCCCTGCGGGAACCCACTCAAACAGAATCTTTTCTGCGACGCGCTGGCCTTCGGGCATGCCGAGCAACTGGAAGAATGCACCCAGCGCGAACACGAACGAAACCGCGACGCTGCCCACGCAAATCGCGCTGACCGCCGCATTGCTTAGCCGGCGTCCGATGAAAAACATCAGCGCGGCACCAGCCAGCGGAAACATCGGGATCAGCCAGATGTGATCGAGAAAAAATGGCAAATCAGCGTTCACTCGATTCCCTCTTCTGCGAACTCGCCTACCACTTCAGTAAATCCATTTCGTCGGCCAGGACCGTCGGACGATTGCGGAAGAACGCGATGATGATGCCGAGGCCCACCGCCGCTTCAGCCGCCGCATCCGTAATTATGAAAATCGCAAAAATTTGGCCGTCCACGCTGCCCCACATGCGCGAAAACGCCATCAAATTGATATTCACTGCATTCAGAATCAGCTCGATGGACATCAGAATGATGATCACATTGCGGCGCGTCAACACGCCGATCACTCCGATGATGAACAACGCCAGGCTCAGATAAATATAATGACTTACCGGCAGCATCAAATTTTCCTCTTGGCCATCACTACGGCTCCGATCATCGCCACCAGCAGCAAAATCGAGGCGATCTCGAATGGCAGAAAATATTTTTGAAACAGAACGGTTCCGACCTGCTCCGCATTCGGCGGCATGGTCGTAACCGGCGCCGTCATCAAATTGAAAGCCCCGCCTCCGCTGCGAAATACCACGATCGCCAGACCGCCCAGTACCAGCGCCAGCAAGCCCGCCACCCAGGACTGGCGATTGAATTTCATCTGGCGCACGGCCACATCGAGGTTGACCAGCATGATTACGAATACGAAAAGCACCATGATGCCGCCGACATATAGAATGATCTGCACCACGAACAAAAACTCGGCCTGCAATTGCAGAAAAATTCCAGCCGTCGCAAGCAGCGTGGAAATCAAAAAAACGGCGCTATGCACCGCGTTGCGCCGGGTGACCATCAGGATCGCGGAACCCACCGCGAGCACCGCGAAGAAATAAAAGAGAATGGAATCGAGCATCATCGAATCTCGCCCGGTCCAACGTCCGGCAACTCGTCTTCGGCCGGAAGCACCGCAATCATCGGTTTATCGCCCTGGCGCACCAACCAGAAAGCCACAATTAGAGTCACCACATTCGCCGCGATCATCGCGAAGGCCAACGGCCAACCCGATTGCTGCACCAGCACGATCGCGATTCCGATCATCACCAGGTTTACCAACGCCAGCGGAATCAGGAATTGCCAGCCGAGCTTCATCAATTGGTCGAAGCGGTAGCGAGGGAATGTAAACCGGAACCACAGGAATCCATACAAATAGACGAGCACCTTTACGATGAACCAAAACGCGCCGTGAATTCCCGGCATGAGCGACGGCGAAGTCAGCGACCACGCCATTACCGCGCCTAGAACTAGAAACATCCCGACAAACAAAAACATGACCAGCTTCTGAATTTGCTCACCTTGGCGCAGCGCGAGCTTGCTACACCATGCTGCGAGACCAAAAAAAATCAGCGCTGGAAGTAGATCCAGAAGCTCGTAGGGCAATCCGAAGATATGCATGTGCACTCCGGAAAGCGGCCGCATCCAGCCACCCAGGAAAAGCGTGACCGCGATTCCGGAAACGACAATCATGTTGGCGTACTCGGCCAGAAAATAAAGTGACCAGCGGAAGCCGCTGTATTCGGTCATGTAGCCGGCAACGAGTTCCGATTCCGCTTCAGGGAGATCGAAAGGTGCGCGATTTGTTTCCGCGATCGAGGCGATCAAATAAATGAAAAAACTAAATGGCGCGATGAAGATGAACCAGACGCCTTGCGAATCCTGGGCCTCAACCAACCCTTTCATCGAAAGCGTCCCGCCCAGCAACAAGCCTGACACCAGCGCCAGACCGGCAGCCGTTTCGTAGCTCACGAGCTGCGCCGCGCTGCGCAGTGCTCCGAGCAGCGAATAGTGGCTATTCGAAGCCCAGCCTCCGAGCACGATGCCATAAATTCCAAGCGAACTGATCGCCAGGATGAAAAGTAATCCGACATCGAGATCGGCGATCTGAAACGCCGGGCCAAACGGCAGCGCCGCATACGCTAGCAGCGCCATAGTCACGCTCAATAGCGGCGCGAGCCAGAACATCAACGCGTCGGCATTTTTCGGCGTGATGTCTTCTTTGAGCAGCAGCTTTACTGCGTCGGCGATGGGTTGCAGCAGGCCGTGCGGCCCGACGCGCATTGGACCCATGCGCGCCTGCATGTGCGCCATAACCTTGCGCTCGAGCAGCACAATGTAACCGGCCATCAACGGCAGCACGGCCACGATCACCAGCGCGTAAATCACCGGCGCGATGTATTGGCGGATGTCGTCAAACGTAATTCCAAACGGCATCTTCTGCGCTGCTCCTCTGCTTACCGATCTACTTCGCCGAGCACGATATCGATGGTGCCGATAATAGCCACCACGTCGGCGACCAAACTTCCGCGCGCCATTTTGTCAAACGCCTGCAAATTAATAAATGATGGCGGCCGGACGCGCACACGATAAGGCTGCGTGGTGCCGTCGCTCACAATGTAATAGCCAAGCTCTCCTTTCGGAGCTTCGATGGCGTGATAGACCTCGCCCGGCGGCGGCTTCAGCACTTTGCCAATGCGCGCCATGATCGCGCCAGTGGGAATATTCTCGATCGCTTGCAGGCAAATCAGCCGCGATTGGCGCATTTCTTCCATGCGCACGATGTACCGGTCGTATGTGTCGCCCGTTTTGCCGACGGGAATTTCGAATTTATATTGATCGTAGGCCGCGTACGGCGCCGCTTTGCGAATGTCCCATTTCACGCCGCTCGCTCGCAGCACCGGCCCGCTTACGGCCAGCGCAATGGCATCCTCGGCGCTCAAAATTCCCACGCCCTTGGTGCGACCTAGCCAAATGCGATTTTCAGTGAGCAGCGTTTCGTATTCGTCGATGCGGTGCGCGAAGTCGTCGCAGAAGCGCTTCACTTCTTCTTCGAAGCCATCGTAAGTTTCATACTGCAAGCCGCCAATGCGGAAAGCGTGCGTAGTTAAACGCGCGCCACAATACTTCTCGAAAATTTTCAGAATTTCTTCGCGCTCGCGGAAGCAATAGAAGAGCGGCGTGAGCGCGCCGATATCGAGAGCATGCGTTCCGAGCCAAACAAGATGACTGGCGATTCGTTGCAGCTCGGTGAGAATCGTGCGAACGACGCGGGCTCGCGGCGGCGCTTCTGCGCCGAGCAATTTTTCGACGGCCTCGCAATAGCCGAGGCCATTCGAAACCGCCGCCACGTAATCCATGCGATCCACATACGGCGCGAATTGCTGATAGCTGCGATGCTCGGCGATTTTTTCCACGCCACGATGCAGGTAGCCAATGATGCATTCCGAAGCCGCGACGCGCTCACCATCAAGCTTCAGCTTCACGCGCAGCACGCCGTGCGTCGACGGATGCTGCGGGCCCATGTTGAGAATAATCTCGTCGGCGCCCAGTACCGTGGTTTCGATCTCAGCCGTCGAATTGTGCCCCGTCGGATCCATGTAATGTTTACTGGCCGCTCTCAATCCCCAGGTTTTCTTTCACCCAGGCCTGATCCTGCGTCAGGATGTCGTAATCCTTGCGTAACGGATGTCCCACCCACTCTTCCGGCAACAACATGCGCCGCAAATCCGGATGGCCGTCGAATCGAATACCGAACATGTCGAAGATCTCGCGCTCCAGCCAATTCGCCGCTGGCCAGATGGGAATCAGCGTGCTCGCCGTTTCGTTTTCGCCGAGGTGCGCCTTAAGCCGCAGCCGCTCGTTCTTCGGAAAGGAATAGAGATTGGCCACCAGATCGAAGCGCTTCTCGCGCTTCGGCCAATCCACGGCGGTGAGATCGGCCAGATAATCGAATTTCTCTTCATCGCGGCAATATTTCGAAATGTCCAGCCATTGCGATGCTGCCACCAGAATGATGGCCTGCTTGCGATCGAGCGTCGCTTCGATAATCGACGCACCGAAGCGCGCCTTGAATCGCTGCACCAGTTCGTTATCGAGAGGCACGGGCTTCGGCGGCGCTTCCTTCGCGGGCGGCGCCGGTTTCGGCGCAGCAGGAGCACTAGCAGCGGCCGCAGGTGCAGCAGGTTTTGCGGCGGCGGGAGGCACAGGAGCACCGGGCGCGGCCGGAGGCGCGACAGGTTTTGCGGCTTCCGCGGGCTTTGCAGCCTCCGCAGGTTTTGCAGTCTCGGACGGCTTGGCAGCTTCGACCGGTTTGGCCGGCTCAGCGGATGCAGCTGGAGGAACCGGAGCGGGCTCGTTCGATTTCGGTGGCGTGCCACCACCCTCCGCGCCGCCAGACGGCGGAGTGGTGGCGTCCTTCTTTGTAGGATCGTCAGCCATTTGTTCTTTGGAATCCAGCTTCCGGATTCAATCCAGCAGCGCCAAGCGGCGCGCTTCCGCAAGCCCAGTTTCTATTTCCGCCTGAAAATTTCGCGCCCAAACGCCGCCGCTTCGAGCCCCCAAGCCCGGCGAAGTTCATTCCCAATCGAGCGCGCCCTTCCGAAACAGCCAGACATATCCAACAATCAAGATGCCCAAAAAAACCAGCATCGTGAACAGCCCATAAGTCCCCAGAAAGGTATAGCGAATGGCCCAGGGAAACAGAAAAGTGATCTCTACATCGAAGATAACAAAGAGGATTGCGATGATATAGAAGCGCACCGAATAACGCCCGCGCGACCCGCTCTCGGCCGGCACGCCGCATTCGTAAGGCTCAAGCTTAGCCCCATCCGCACGGCTATCCGGCCGGATCAGCTTGAAAACCGCGAGAGAGGCAGCAGGAAATGCGGCCGCGAGCACCGCGTAAATCATGATCGGGATGTATTGGCGTGGCATCAGGCCGATGAACGGGGCATCCTAACACAACCGCGCCAAGCCGAGCCACCCCGATGTCGTTTTTTGACGCATCCTGGAGATTCGGCGGGACAAGAAGACGAGTTTGTTTTGAGGCCCTGCGGCACTCGGCTGTCGATCCCGGCGGAACAACGGGCAAATGCCTACTTCTGTCGCGTAACCCAATCGCGGACGCGGTTATCCAGCACGTCGAGCGGCAGAGCGCCGTCACCGAGAACTTCGTCGTGGAAGGCGCGGATGTCGAATTTATCTCCTAGCTGCTCTTTGGCATATTGGCGCAGCTCGAGAATTTTCAGCTGGCCGAGTTTGTAGGCCAGCGCTTGGCCGGGCCAGGCGATGTAACGGTCCACTTCGCTTTGCACATTGGGCTCATCCATCGCCGTGTAGCGGTGAAAATACTCGACCATCTGGTCGCGCGACCAATGCTTCTCGTGCACTCCCGTATCGATCACCAGCCGGATGGCGCGCCACATTTCATTTTCGAGCCGCCCGTAATCGCTATAAGGATCCTGATAGCGGCCAACATCTTTCCCCAACCGCTCGGCGTAGAATGCCCAGCCCTCGACGAACGCCGTATAATCCTCATATTTCCGGAAAGCCGGCTGACCCGTAAGTTCCTGCGCGATCGAAATCTGCAAATGATGGCCCGGAATTCCCTCGTGGTAGGCGATGGCTTCGATATTGAGCGTCAGGCGATGCTCCGGGTCCCACTCATTCACATTGATATGTCCCGGACGCGAACCGTCCTCCGTGCCGCTGGTATAATCCGCCGGGACTGCATTCTTCGATCGCGAAGCTTCCATCGGAATCACCGCCAGCTTTCTTTTCGGCAGCCTGCCAAAGAGTTTCGGTAATTCCGGTTCCATCTCGCGCGCGTAGCCCGCATACAAATCGAGCACCTGCTGGCCGGACGTGGCGTAAAAACGGCGCTCGCTTTTGATGTGCTCGTTGAAGCTGGCCAAATCTTTGAAGCCGAGCTTTTGCGCGACGGCCAGCATCTCCGCTTCGATGTCATCCACCTGCTTCAGGCCGATCGCGTGAATTTGGTCGGGCGTCAGATCGGTGGTGGTCATCTGCCGGACATCGAAGCGATAACGCGCCGCACCGTCGGGAAGCGCCCAAATGCCAGGCTCGCTGCGGCCTTTCGGCGCGTATTCATCGCGGATGAACGCGGTGAAGCGCGCATACGCGGGCAGCACAGAATCTTCGACGGCAGCAAGACCGGATTCACGCAGACGTTTTTGATCGGCCGAAGAGATGCTCGCAGGGAATTTGAAAAAAGGATCGGCAAAATGCGATTTTTCCGGAGCCTCGATTGCCACGGCATTACTCTGATCGGCCGCCTTTTCCAAAAGATAGCGCGGCGGCATCAGACTGGTCACTCATACCTTTGCGCATCATCACGATATTCTGATCCAGAACGCGTGGGATCTGCCTCAGACGCGAAATATAATCCTCATAGTCGTTGACCGAGGCGAACGAGAGCGTATTCACAATCTGCGGAAGATAAATCTGTACGCCATTCTGTTGATCTACCGGCATTTCCCACGGTTTGAACTTCGCGCCGTCGAGTTGAAGCCGAAGATCGCGCACGATCAAAATTTTGTTCAGCGCCTCCTGCTCCGAAAAGCCCGAAGTGTCGATGGCCTCGAAGCGCTCCAGGAATTTCTGGGCCTCCTGAAGATTTTTGTCGATGGCCTCCTGCGAGTAATCATCGAGTTTGTCGTTCCAGCGCTTGTCCCCGAGGAAGGAAGCGAAAAGCGGGCTAGCGCGCAGCCGGTATTCCCACTGTTCGGCCAAGAGTTCGTTCAAGGCCTTGCGCCGCGATTCCAGTGAGCCCGCGGACTGCGCGACAAGCGACACGCAACAAACGCAAGAGAGGACGACAACAACGCAGGTATGAAGACTCAGTAGGCGCATCGCGGCATGATAGCACTGATGAGTTTTTCCGGTCGCATCGCCACTCGTAAGGCGGACGAGTTATCGATGCCGATCGTGCCGCGAGAATGCGTGTTGCCGTAATTCTTCGGCTGCGGGAGTATGCAGGCTTTGCTTTTCCAATTTGCAGGAGATCGCAGATGAATCGAATCGCACGCGCGCTCGCGGCGCAACTGATCATCGCAATTGCGGTGGTCGCAATTGCTTTCAATATGTCCGGGCACGCGCGCATCCGGCGCAGATGGAGTCGAAGCGCCGCGATTCGAAGTCGATCCGATGTGGCCGAAGCCGCTGCCGAATCACTGGATTCTCGGCAACGTCAGCGGAGTGGCGGTGGATTCCTGGGATCATATCTGGATCGTGCATCGTCCAAACACGCTCGAGCCGATGGAAATCTGGGCCACATCGAATCCGCCCGCCTCCGAATGCTGCGTACCCGCGCCGCCAGTGCTGGAGTTCGATGAAGCCGGAAATCTCCTCAATCATTGGGGCGGCGCGGGTGAGGGCTACGATTGGCCGCAATCGATGCACGGAATCGCGATCGATCCCGACGGACAATGTTTGGGTTGGCGGAAACGCGGGGCCCGTTGCTCCGCCAGCGGGCGCGGCTCCTGCGGCAGATGCGCGCTCCGCGCCGTATCGCGATTGCATGGTTTTGAAATTCACGCCTGAAGGAAAATTCCTGCTGCAGATCGGAAAATCGGCAGCAGCAAAGGCAGCAACGATATTGAGAATTTAAAAGGGCCGGCGAAAATCTGGTTTGACGCCGCTACGAAGGATGCCTACATCGCCGACGGTTACGGCAATCACCGCGTGATCGTCTACGACTATCAGACCGGAAAATACAAGCGCCATTGGGGCGCCTATGGCAAACCGCCCACCGACGAGGATCTCGGCCCATACGTTGCGGGGACGAAGAATGCGCCGCAGTTTCGCAATCCGGTGCACTGCGCGGTTCTCTCAAATGATAATTTGCTGTACGTCT
This sequence comes from uncultured Acidobacteriota bacterium, assembly GCA_963831955.1. Classification (GTDB taxonomy): domain Bacteria; phylum Acidobacteriota; class Terriglobia; order Acidiferrales; family UBA7541; genus Palsa-147. The sequence continues at coordinate 42,613 of CAWHSG010000002.1, forward strand.
GCGACCGTTTGAATGATCGCGTGCAAATTTTCAAGCCGGATGGAACTTACATCAACGAATACTACTACTACACCAACACACTCGGCGCCGGCTCGGTCTGGGATATCGCTTTCTCCAGAGATCCGCAGCAGCGATTCATTTACATGGCCGATGGATCAAACGATAAAATTCACATTCTCGATCGCCAATCGATGGAAGTGCTAACGAGCTTCGGCGATGGCGGGCGCCAACCCGGCGAATTTTACGCCGTCCACAGCATCGCCACCGATTCCAACGGAAATATCTTCACCGGCGAAACCTTCCGCGGCCAACGAGTCCAGAAATTTAATTACAAAGGCCTGGCCAAAGTGACTACAAAGGACCAAGGAGTAGTCTGGCCCAAGACCGCGAAAAGCCCTCTAAAGTAGGGGAGGGTCTTGAACTCGCGCCGGTACGGAATTTTCCGATTATTTTTGCTGATTGCCGAAATGCAAAATTCTGCAGCATGTGCGGCTTTTTTTCCCGCACTGCTTTTTAGTTGGGGCCGACTGGATTTGTGGCGGTCGCCGACATCGCTTGAGCGGGGCGGTTTAGTCTGCTCTCCGCATCTGTAAGCGCATGAACCACTTAGGATAAGGATACGGCGAGATGGATCGGCCGACGACTATCTTCGTTGCGATGTGGCGAACTGGTTGGCGGGATCCGGATGGACAAAAAATGTTGCTGTAAGTTGGTCAGGTAAGCTGACCCAGATGGCGCGTAGCTTCGGTTGACGTTCGTCCGTATTTCCGCATTTGGAATGATTCGTTCGTGGTGTCCTCCGGGGACTGTCCCGCGGTTCGGCCAGTATTGAGAACTCATCGTTTGGGTCGTGCGTGCTAACGATTCATGGAGGCGCTATTGACTTTGCATTACAAAGTACTTGACAGACTGGGAGCGACTATGCGATTCTCTTCCCTGCGGCGGAGGGCTGGAGAGTTAATTCAAGGAGATCATCGAAATGGCCAAGCGCATCGCCGCAATCATTTTCATTTTCGTGTGCACTTCCATCGCCTGGATGATCCTAGGCGCCACGGTTTCCTACCGCACCAATTCCACGGACGAGGAACTTCATTCGCGCGTTTCCACGAACTGGGGCACGGTGCAAAGCCAGTCGCCGCCTTTCGCGCATTACAGCGCAACCGTACCCGTCACTGAAACGAAGAAAACCAACGGCGAGACCGTGGAAGTCACGAAAAACGAAACGCGCTGGTTCAACGTGCCACTCGAAAGCAGCGACGTAAAAGCCGCCTTCCGCTACGATCCGCGAAAGAAGGGCTTGCTGTGGTACAGCACCTATCACGTCTCGTTCGACGGGAAATTCAAATTCCGCAATCCCAGCGATAGGCCACAAAATGTCGCCTTCTTATTTCCGCTCCCCGCGGAGAAAGCGCAGTACGACGACATCGGCGTTACCCTGGACGGGCGCGCGCTGGAACTCTCGCACGACAAAAATTCTATAACCGCTTTCGCTGATCTTCCCGCCGGCGGCGAAGGCGAACTAAGCGTTCACTATTTATCGCAAGGCCTCGACCGGTGGACTTATAGCTTCGGCGATTCCGTGAATCAGGTCCGCAATTTCCGCCTGGATGTCGGCACCAATTTTCAGGATTACGATTTTGCGAGCAACAGCTTGTCGCCCACGTACGCGGGCATCCATCGGGGCGGCGCCGATCTCACCTGGGAGTATAAGGACCTCGTTTCCGGCTATCCCATCGAGCTGATCATGCCGCAGAAATTGCAGCCCGGGCCGCTGGTCGAGCGCATCAGTTTCTTCGCTCCGGTCTCGCTCTTCTTTTTCTTCTTTCTGCTCTTCATTCTCTGCACCGTGCGCGGCATCGATCTGCATCCGATGCACTATTTCTTCCTGGCCTGCACATTCTTCTCCTTCCACGTGCTGCTGGCGTATTTAGCCGATCACATTTCAATTCACGCCGCGTTCGCAATTTGCTCAGCCGTCTCAATTTTTCTGCTCGTGAGTTATTTGCGCCGCGTAGTGAATCCGCAATTCGCATTCCGGGTGGCGGGCCTGATTCAATTAATTTATTTGGTGCTCTTCTCCTACGCCTTCTTCTTCGAAGGCTTCACCGGCCTATCCATCACCATCGGCGCAATCCTGACGCTCTTCATCGTGATGCAAATGACCGCCACAGTCCGCTGGACCGAAAAACTAACAGTAAAGCCGGCGTAGGGGAGGAAGTTCACCACCCTCCCGGTTTGGCTCTTGGTTTTCGGCCCCATCCACGCCGAGGGGCGGCGCATTCCCCGCCCCCACAACCCCTGTCCTTTGGTACAGGTCGCCGCGCGTTGCGAATCGACTACAACCGACCCTCCGTACAATTGCACCTGCAAGCAACGTCCCGTAACCTAGATGATGAGAAACGGGGGGAAAGAATGGCACCGGAAGAATCATGTCGAGGCGCGGCGGTGAAGGAAAAGGCCGCCGAATTCCGCGACATCAGCCGCAATAAATCACACAAACTGTTCTTCGCAAGCTGCGCCGCGTTTGTGCTGCTAATCGCGCTCGCGCCAGGCTCAGTGCGCGCCGCGTGGGCGCGGCTGGCCGGCTTTATCAGCGTGGGTGAGGAGCCGGTTCCGAGCGCGCCGCTGTCAAATTTCGACCTCCCTGCCGCGACACTTTCCGGATTGTCCGGCCAACAGCAGGCCGAGCTGCTGATGAACGCAACGATCAATCGCGACGCCCACGCGGCAGCGCTCGTCGCCGAACGCGCGCAACAATGGCGCGGGCGCCTGAAGCTGACGCCGGAACTCACCGGCACCCTGCAAACCGCGCTGAACGACCATGATTTGAAAGCGCGCGCGGCGGCTCTCGAAGTTTATCTGGCGGTCTACAACGTGGCGAAAACGCCACGCAGTGCCGCACATCTGCGCAAAGTGTCGCAAACCGATCCAAACAGCCGCGGATGGGCGCTCTGGATGTTAGGGGCTCTCGGAAATCGCGGCATTGACCGTGACGCCGCGCTCAACACGCTTCTCGCGCACATCCACGATTCCGATGAGCAGACGCGCTATTGGACGATCGAGGGATTGGCGCATCTGGGCAGCGACGCCACAATCGCGCCGCTCCTCGATGAATTTCGAAATGATCCGGCAAAGCGAGTACGCGAACGCGCCGCATGCAGCCTGGCAGAATCGGGAATGTTGACGCACGAACAGCGACTACGCGCAATCCCGGCACTAATCACGATGACGAGCGATCCCTTGGCGGACCAAACCACTAAAGAGTGGGCCTATCAGGCCCTCGGCGCAATCACCGGCAAAACCTTCGGAAAAGACCCCTCGGCCTGGCAAACCTGGTCCGCCAAGCACGGCAATTAAATCTTAATCGTGGCGGGCGCCTCGTAATACTTCTGCGGCGTGCGGTAACAGGTCTGCCACCGCATCCAGACATTCCACCACGCCTTTGGGGCTGCCGGGAAGATTCAAGATCATCGTCTGGCCGCGCACTGCTGCGGTGGCGCGTGAAAGATACGCGCGCGGAAAATTTTGGCCGGTCACCGCTCGGATTCTTTCGCCCAGTCCAGGCAAAAGCTTCTCGGCAGCAGCGCTCGTGGCTTCCGGAGTAACGTCGCGCGGACCAACGCCAGTTCCGCCGGTGGTTAGAATCAGATCGACGCTCGCAGAGTCGGCAATCTGGATCAGCAGATCGCGGATGGTATTTAGATCGTCGGCGATGATTTTCTTCGCCGCAACATTCCAGCCCAGCTCGCCGCAGCGCTTTTCGAGAGCGGCCCCCGATTTATCCTCGCGCACGCGGCGCGAGACGCTATCGCTGATGGTGATGATCGCTACACGCATGGATCGGGGTTCAAAAGCCGGAGATTAATGCGCCACGGGCTCGGTGCCGCTATCTACTGTGGTATCGGCAGCGTCGCGAGCCGTTTCGTCGAGATATTGCATGCCTTCCATCAGCAGCCCAGTGGTCGAACGGGTAATGGTCTCGCGACTGGGCGCCACATTGAAATCAATTTCGAATTCTCCGTCCGTCCATCGCAGCGTCCCGAAGACCGCCGGCTCGCCCTCGAGCGAACCAAGCCGCGCATCCTTGCACTGTCCGGCGCCGAAAAACATTTCGCAGGTTTCACCGGCATGCCGAACCGTCAAGCGGCAAGACTTCTGCCCCATCTCGAGCGACTGCATCAAATCCATCATGCCCATTTCTTCCAAGTGCCCTTGAATTACCCCGGGCCGGGTGGCGCGATTCTGCAATTTCTCGAGCTGCAAGCGGTCCACCACTTTCTTGGCGCTGCGAACCAGATCCTTCACGAAAAAAGGCTTGGGGATAAATTCCTCAACGCCCTCCACTAGTGGGCGCAATTTTTCCTCAATGTCAGTGCGGCTGGCGAGAAAAATAAAAGGAATGTGCCGCGTCTGTTCGCGCACGCGCAGTTTCTCGTAAAGCTGCCGCCCATCGAGCCCCGGCATTTTGTAATCGCAAAGTACAAGGTCAGGTGGCTCATCCACAATCTTCAGCAGTGCGTCGGCTCCGTCCGAGGCTCCGCGCACTTCGCAAATCGTCTCGAGATTCTTCATCAGCAGCTCGAGGATGAGCGCGTTGTCGTCCACGATAAGGACTTTGACGTCTTTCATCGCCGCTTTTTCGCCCGCTTCGAACCAGCCGGTCCCGCCGCACCCGAACGCGTGCGCCAGTAGTCGCCGCTTTTGCCGCCCGTCTTTTCCACCAAATACAAGTCCGTAATTTCCATGCCCTTTTCGAGCGCCTTGCACATGTCGTAGATCGTCAACGACGCCACGGCCGCAGCCACCAGCGCCTCCATTTCCACTCCAGTGGGCCCGGTGGTCGCCACGCGCGAAAGTATCTCGATTCCATTCTGGCACACCTTCGCGGCCACATCTACGTGCGTCAACGCCAGGGGGTGACAAAGCGGAATCAACTCCGAAGTGCGCTTGGCAGCCGCAATTCCGGCGATTCGCGCCACTTCAAGAGGATCGCCCTTGGGATTCTTCAGGCGGCGAATGGCGCGCACCGTAGCTGGCTTCATGCGGACGAATGCGTGCGCCGACGCCACACGTGCCGTCGAAGCCTTGGCGCTGACGTCCACCATGCGCACGTTGCCCGATGAATCGTAATGAGAGAGCTTGGCCATCACTCGCGCTTTGACTCGCCTCGTTCGGCAAGCCTGAGATTCACGCTAGCACGAATTCGCGATTTCGGAAAAGCGGCGACGCGGCGTGGCGCTATACTGCAACGCCGTGAACGCGCCAAGAATCCTCGCAACTTCGCGAAAACCATGAACGCATCGAATCGTCACCTCCTGAGCGTGCTGGTGCTCGTTCTGCTGGCCATCGCGCTGTGGTACGTAGTACGTCAATCAAGCACACTGGCGCCTGCACCTGAAACGCGCGTCGGGCGCGCCGGTCCGCCCGACATTTACCCAATCCCGAGCATCACTCCAGGCGCGATCAATCCCGAAATCACGCAGGAAAATATTCACGAAACGATTTGCAATCCGAATTGGAGCACAAAATCGGAGCGCCCGCCGTCGAGCTATACAAACAGGCTCAAGCGCGAAGGCTTCGACGAATACAACGACACCGATCGCGACATGCGAGATTACGAAGAAGACCATCTGATCCCGCTGGAAATCGGCGGCAATCCCAGCGATCCCAAAAATCTCTGGCCCGAACCATATCACGCGTCAATTCCAGACGGCGGCGCGCACGATAAAGACAAAGTGGAAAACTATCTGCACGAACAAGTCTGCAGAAACCAGATTAATCTAGCAGAAGCTCAAAAAGCGATCGCCACCGATTGGTATCAAATCTTCCTGAACAAGATCAAATCCCATTGATCGCGCGCCGCGGTGATCAAACAAATCCGCGCCGCGGCATCACATCCACCCAGGTCCCAGCCGCAATCCGTTCGTCCTTCTCCCGCACCACCAAATAACAATTCGCATTCACCAGCGCCACAATATCCCCCGAGCCCTGCCAATGAACGGTCTCGACAGTAGCATCAACAGCCGAATCCCCAGGCGCTCGATTAGATTCCTTGCCCGCCGGAAACGCCACGCGCGCGGGAAGAAAATGCGCCAGCCCAGGCTTCTCAGTGATTTCGTACTTTAGCCGGGCCTTAAAAAAAGCGAGCGGCCGCGGGGCGGCGCCGCCTAGGATATCGAGGGCGGGCGCGGCCAAGAGCTCGAATGTAACCATCGTCGAAACGGGATTCCCCGGAAGACCGAACACCAGCTTCTCGCGACAGACGCCGAACACAACCGGGCGGCCGGGGCGGATCGCCACCGCATCGAAATAAAATTGAGCCTTCAATTCGCGGAGGACATCTTCCACCAGATCGTACTTCCCTGCCGAAACGCCGCCGCTGAGAATGAGCACGTCTTCTTCCAGGCCGCGCTCGATCAACGTGCGCAACTCCGCTTTCTGGTCCGAAGCTTTGCCCAGGCGAATGGGCTCCGCGCCGGAGAGCGCGCACTGTGCACTAATCGAAATACTATTGCTGTTGCGAATTTCGTAAAGGCTGGGAGCATCGCCGGGCGGAATCAGTTCATCGCCAGTCGAGAGAATCGCCACGCGCGGCCGCGCGTACACCTGCGGGCGCACCGCGCCAACTTGCGCGGCCATCGCCAACTCGGCATAACCCAAGCGCGACCCGCGAAGCAAGACAGTCTCATTCCAGCGAGCCTCGCTCCCGGCCGGCACGATGTAATCACCAACGCGCCCGGCTCGCTCGAGAACAATCGCGTCGCCCTCCGGCTTCGCGTACTCGATCATCACTACCGCGTCCGCGCCCCGCGGCACCGGCGCACCGGTCATGATCTGCACACATTCGCGCACGCCAACTTCGCCAGCAAAGGCGGCGCCGGCCTTACTTTCGCCGATCAATCGCAAACGCGCGGGCACTCGCGCCACATCGACCGCGCGCACGGCAAAGCCGTCACGAATCGAGCGGTTAAACGGCGGATAGTCCCGATCGGTCGAAATTTCCTGCGCCAGAACGCGCCCAAGCGCAGCGGCAGGATCACTCACGATGTCGATTAGTTCGTGCGGCCGCCTCGCCAACCCAGCCTCGCGGCGCGCCCGCGCAATCTCAATCACTTTTTCGCGAGCAGCTTCAAAGGACAGCATCGGCGGCTATAGCCAGGAAGCCATCTTGGTGCCGGAGGGAACGATGGTAGCGTCGCGCTCGGGACCCGTGGAAATCATGCCGATCTCTAGTTCGAGCGCGTCGGAAATGTATTTCAGGTAATCGCGCGCGGCTTGCGGCAGATCGCGTTCGTCGCGAATCGGAGGCGTCGGCGCCATCCAACCGGGCAGCGTTTTATATTCCGGAGTCACTGCCGCGAAATTTTCTACTTCCGCGGGCACTTCATCAATGATGTGGCCCTTATAGCGGTAGCCGATGCACACCTGAATTTCCTGCTGGGTATCGAAGACGTCCATCTTGGTGACCACCATGGAATCAATTCCATTAATCATTTTCGCATAGCGCAGCACCACGAGATCAAGCCAGCCGCAGCGGCGCGGGCGTCCGGTGACGGCGCCAAATTCATTGCCGCGATTGCGAATGTCGCCGGCCTCGAGATCGGGCATCTCGGTGGGAAACGGCCCGCTGCCGACGCGCGTGGTGTAGGCCTTTGTGACGCCCACTACGCCGGTGATGCGTGTGGGAGGCACTCCGAGGCCGGTTGAGCATCCGCCAGAAGTTGCGCTCGACGACGTGACATAAGGATAAGTCCCGTGATCGATATCCAGCATGGTGCCCTGCGCACCTTCAAACAGCACCGACGCGCCCATATCGATGGCGCGATTCAGCAGCACCGCAGTGTCGGTGATGAATCCGCTGATCAGCGCGCCAAGCTGCAAATAAGTTTCCAGCAATCCTTCCGTCTGCAAAGGCTGCCCGTAAGTGGCCCGGCTGATGGCATCTTTCTCGACGATCACGCGCTCGAGCTTCTCGCGAAATTTCTCCGCATCGCGCAAATCGCCCACGCGTATTCCGCGCCGCGCCATCTTGTCTTCGTAAGCGGGACCAATTCCGCGCGAAGTGGTGCCAATTTTCGCCGCGCCGCGCGCAGCCTCCGCCGCCTTGTCCATGTCGCGATGGTAAGGAAAAATCAGGTGAGCCCGATCACTCAGAAAAAGCCGCCCGCGGCATTCAATCCCGGCTTTGCGGAGATTTTCGACTTCCGCCACAAGCGCCGCAGGATCAACAACCGTCCCCGGCCCAATCACCGCTTTCTTCCCCGCCCGCAAAATCCCCGAAGGAATCAATTGCAGCACAAACCGCTGATTTCCGACGATAACGGTGTGCCCGGCATTGTGCCCACCTTGAGAGCGCGCAATGTAGTCAAAAGCCCCGGCCAGATAATCGACAACTTTCCCCTTGCCCTCATCGCCCCACTGCGCCCCGACAACCGCAATTTCCTTCTTCCCCAAATCTCCCTCGCAAGCATTTCCGTGCGGCAAAAATCAGCCACAAGTTTCCCCATCAGGCTCACGCAATGTGGAGAAACAGGCAGGCAAGAAGCAGGAATAATCCTACGCGCGGCACCCACTTAACGCAAGTATTGCAGCCCGCAAGTAGCGTCTTAATTTCGAAACCAGGATTGGAAGGCCACGCGGGGCGGGATGCCTCGGAAGTGCCCAGCGCTAACGCGCGTTGATGAGGGGCGGCTCTTTTTCGGAGCGCTAAAGCGCTCCTCCCCCGAATAAATTCGGGGCTCCCGCCGTGAAACCGCGGCTGCGCCGCGATGAATGCATTCACTGGCGCACCGATACAGACATCTCGCTGCTACTGAGCGAAGCCGTGGCGCTAAGCGTCCTCCGCGATCCTGCCCAAACCTACAACGAAAAATTCACGGTTCACCTGACAAAATTCGACGGCAACACAGCCAAAATCTCCAACCGATAGCGCCGGCAGCTTGCCGGCGTTCTTGACGTGCGGCAGCCAACCCAAATCGAGCCGCTCATAAATTTTCCCGGCCCGCCTCGGTGCCTTTTTCGCGTTTTTGCAAGTATTCTCTGCGCCGATTTCTTTGGAGCCGTCGCGTGCCTTAGGGCATCGAATGATGAAGGTGAGTCCGATGGCAAACCGACCATTAAGCAGCGTGTCCGGATCGTTAGCGCCGGATTCGAACATTGCACTCGGCACCGAGAGCGCATTGACGGGAATCATCATAGTCGCAGGCCGTGCGCTGTTTGTGCTGGTATTCATCCTGGCCAGCCCGCAACTATTTCAGCCAGCGGCGATGAACGCAGCCGCGCAACATGGCGTGCCGATGCCGCAAATTCTGGTTCCCGCCGCTGGCGTGCTGGCCGGGCTCGGCGGGCTGAGCATTCTGCTGGGTTATCGCGCGAAAATCGGCGCGTGGCTGATCGCGATTTTCTTGCTGGCCGTGACGCCGATCATGCACAATTTCTGGACCATCGCCGACCCTGCGATGGCGCAGGCCCAACTGGTAAATTTTATGAAGAATATTTCGATGCTGGGCGGCGCGTTGGTCATCACCCAATTCGGCGCGGGACCGTGGAGCCTTGACGCGCGCCGGAAATGAATTAAGCTCGATGCGACGTTCGAAGAGACCAGCCCTTTGAGAAAACGCATCGCGATTTTTGTTGCCGTGGTCCAGTCCATCTTGTTTGCCGGCCATTGGCTGGTGTACGAAACTCTATCCGAATTTTTGATCAAGCCATGGCAGCTCGGGCCGCTCGGAATTTCCGTGGTGGCGTGGGCGTTTGCGTTCCTTTCGGTGATCTTCGTGGCGGCGTCGCTATTGGCGTGGCGCTATGCTAATCAGCTCATGCGCGCGGTTTATTCGCTCGCAGCGATTTGGCTGGCACTCTTCAATTTTCTGTTCTTCGCGGCCTGCGCGTGCTGGGCAATTTTCGGGGTTTCGCGCATTTTACGCTGGCAGATCGACGGACGCCTGCTCGCGGCCGTATCCTTCGGCGCGGCGCTGGCGGCCGGCATGTACGGCATCGTGAACGCGGCATGGCTGCGCGTGAAGCGCGTCCGCGTGCGCTTGCCTGGCCTGCCGGAATCGTGGCGCGGGCGCGTCGCTGCGCTGGTGAGCGACACGCACCTGGGACATGTGCGCGGCCTCGGATTCCTGCGGCGCATCGTCACTCTCGTGAACCGCGCCAAGCCCGACATCGTATTTCTCGCCGGCGATCTGTACGACGGCACCGCCGTTGATGCTGAGAAGCTCGCGAGCCCATTGCGCGGGATTGTGGCGCCCCACGGAACTTTCTTTGTAACCGGCAATCACGAAGAGTTTCGCGACCCGGCTCAATACATTGCGGCGATCAGCAAAGCCGGCGTGCGCGTGCTCAAAAATGAAAAAGTTACGGTGGATGGGCTGCAGATCGTCGGCGTTTTCTACCACGATTCCACGTGGGAACCGCGGTTGCAGGAAATCCTGCAAGCCGCATCGATCGATCGGGCACGCGCCAGCATTTTGATCTCGCACGAACCGCGGCACCTGGCGGTTGCCGAACGCGAGGGCATCTCCTTGCAAGTTTCCGGGCACACGCACGGCGGCCAGATGATTCCCTGGACGCGGTTCGCCGCGCGAATCTTCGGCCGCTTCGTTCACGGGCTGCAACGCTTCGGGCAAATGCTGGTTTACACTTCCTATGGCGCAGGGACGTGGGGACCGCCGGCGCGCGTCGGAACGTACGCCGAGATCGTGCTCATCGAGTTTGAATGATCGGCGTTGAATCGCATTCGAATAGCGCGGCCAATTTAATTGAGAGGATGCAGCAGATGAAGAAACGAAAACTGGGAAAATCGAGCATCGAAGTTGCGCCTCTGGCATTCGGGGGAAATGTTTTCGGCTGGACCGTGGACGAGCCAACCGCGTTTCGATTGCTTGACGGATTCGTGGATGCCGGATTTAACTTGATCGATACCGCGGATGTGTATTCCGTGTGGGTTCCGGGTAATCACGGCGGCGAATCGGAAACGGTGATAGGAAATTGGCTGAAGCGCTCAGGCCGACGCAAAGACGTAATCATAGCCACGAAAGTCGGCAACGTGATGAGCCCGGAAAAGAAAGGCCTGTCGAAGCCCTATATTTTGCGTGCGGTCGAGGATTCGCTGCGGCGCTTGCGGACGGATTCGATCGATCTCTACCAGTCGCACGTGGATGATCCGGCGACGCCGATTGAGGAGACACTCGAAGCCTATGCTGAACTGGTTCGCGCCGGAAAGGTGCGAGAAATCGGCGCGTCGAATTTTACGGCTGGGCGATTGACGGCATCGCTTGAGGTGAGCAAACAGCGCGGGTATCCGAGCTACGTTAGCCTCCAGCCGCATTACAACCTTCTCGAGCGCGCGGATTATGAGACAAACCTTGAACCTGTCTGCCTGGAGAACGGGCTTGGCGTGATTCCTTATTTCGCGCTGGCGAGCGGATTTTTGACTGGGAAGTATCGCTCGGAAGCGGATCTTTCGAAAAGCGCGCGTGGCTCGAGGGTGCAGAAGTATCTCGACGAGCGCGGATTGCGGGTGCTATCAGCGCTGGACGAAGTCGCGAAGCGGTACGGCTCAACGCCCGGGCGCGTGGCGCTGGCGTGGTTAATCGCGCGGCCGAGCATCACAGCGCCAATTGCTAGCGCTACCAATCTCGATCAATTGAAGGATTTGATTGCGGCGACCGAGCTGGAGCTCGATCGGGGGTCCGTCGAAATTCTGAATCGTGCCAGCACTCCCGCTCCGGCCGCAGCGACTGCGTAGAGGGGAAACACGGAGGACATCGGTTCGCGTTACGGCGAGGCAAATGGGCCACGTTTTCGCACCAGTTACACGGGCGGGCGCAGCAAGCGGCGCCCCTACCGGGGAAAGGCGGCCGCCGCCCCGTGGCGCGGTGGCGGCGCTAACTTATCCGATGTGGCGGGCGAGAATCTTCGTGATCTGATCTTTCGGCATGTTGCCTACGATCTGATCTGCCACCTGGCCGCCCTTGAAAACCAGCAGCGTGGGAATTCCGCGGATGTTGTAGCGCGGCGGCGCGCCCATATTTTCATCTACGTTCATTTTCACCACTTTTAATTTGCCGGCAGTTTCGCGGGCAATCTCCTCCACCGTCGGCGAAAGCTGGCGGCAAGGCCCGCACCATTCGGCCCAAAAATCCACCATCACCGGCTGGGTCTTGCTGGCGTCAATCACTTCCGCCTGAAAGCTTGCATCGTTCACTGCTTGAACATTGTCTGCCATTGGTATCCTCTTGAGATTTCAGGGGTTAAGCTGATTCGCCGATTGCCCCTCGTTCTGTACTCGTGTCAATTAGATGTTACAGACGCCAGAGGGATTCTTCCACGTCTTGCCTCTTCGTACACCGTTACATAAGCGCTAGCCGAGGTCTTCCAGGAAAAATCCTTGGCCATGCCGGCGGTCTGAATCGCGTGCCACGCCGCGGGATCGCGGAAAACCCGAAGCGCAGTGCGCACGCACTCGAGCAACGCGCGGCCCGTATAGGCCTCGAACTTGAAGCCGGTGCCGCCCCCCAACTTTGCATTGTACTGCACAATCGTGTCGTCCAGGCCGCCGGTTGCGCGCACGATGGGAACCGTGCCATAGCGAAGGCTGTAAATTTGATTCAGCCCGCAAGGCTCGTAGCGCGACGGCATCAGGAACAAATCCGCGCCGGCTTCGATTTTATGCGCGATGGTATTGTCGTACGCAATTTTGACGCCCACTTTCGAAGGGTATTTCTGAGCCAGCGCCAGAAACAGCTTTTCGTACTGCGGGTCGCCGGAGCCGAGCGCAACGAGTGCCAGATTTTCCTGCAGCAGTTCGGCGGCAGCTTCCGCAAAGATATCGAATCCCTTTTGATCCACGAAGCGCGAGACGATGCCGATCACCGGCCGGGTCATATTTTCAACGGGCAAATTGAAAAGCCCGAGGAGATCCTTCTTGCACGCGCGCTTGCCGTCGAGATTGTGCGCCGAATAATTCGCGACGATGAGTTTATCGGCTTCGGGGCTCCACTCGGAGTAGTCCACGCCATTCAGAATTCCTGTGAGCTGGCCGGCGCGCGTGCGGATTACGCCTTCGAGGCCGTAGCCATATTCCTTGGTTTGAATCTCGGCGGCATATTTCTTGCTTACCGTTGTCAGCCGATCGGAATACACCAGACCGCCCTTCAGAAAATTCACTTTGCCGAAAAATTCCAGCGCATCCACGTGAAAAAGCGTTTCGGGTAGGCCAATGCGCGCCAGCGTGCTGTGCGGAAAGAGGCCCTGATAGCCAAGATTGTGGATGGTGAAGACCACCCCCATTTGTTTCAGGGCCGGATCGCGCGCGTAAAGGGTGCGAAGCAGGACGGGCACCAGCGCCGTTTGCCAATCGTGGCAGTGGATTACGTCCGGCATCCAGACGCGCTTGGTGAATTCGATGGCCGCGCGGCTAAATTCGCAGAAGCGTTCTGCGTTGTCGTAATAATCGGTGCCCTTCTCGCCGTAAAGCTGGGCGCGATCGAAGTAATCCGCATCATCGAGAAAGTAAAACCGGACGCCGCCCACCAGCGCGCCTTCGACGATGGACGGAAAGCGCAGCTCATCGCCAATCGGGACTGTGAGGCTCGGAATCGTGATGGTCTGCGTCTTGGTGCCGCGGTATTTCGGCAAAAGCACTGCCACTTGATGTCCCGCTTCCACCAACGCCACGCTCAGCGCTCCCACCACGTCGGCGAGGCCGCCCGTTTTTGAATAGGGCACGCCTTCGGAAGCAACGAAAAGAATTTTCATCGCGCTCGCACCGGACGGAGAAACTACCGGAGCGTCGCCGTTACGTCAAGAAGATCCCTGCGGCTCAAGTGAGGCGAAGTTGCTAAACTCGACGGCGCGATGTCGCGACAGAAGCTCGGCCAACATTTTCTCAGTGATCTAAGTTGGCGGAAAAGAATATTGCAGACGCTGCGCGTCGCCCGCGGCGAAAGCTGGCTCGAAATTGGCGCCGGGCACGGTGAAATGACGGAGTTGCTGGCGCGCGCGGGCGCACGAGTCTTGGCCATTGAAACAGACTCGGAGCTCGCACAAGGCGTGGCCGAGCGCTCGCCGGACTGGGGCGACGTGCAAGTCATTCCGGGCGACGTTTTGCAGCTTGATTTACGAGCGTTGGCCGGCGAAGGCGTACGCGTTTATGGCAATTTGCCTTACTACATCACATCACCGATCCTTCGTCACCTGTTTGCAGCCGCCGATCGCATCCGTTCCATCGACATCGTGATTCAATTCGAAGTGGCGGCGCGCATCGCTGCTCCGCCCGGCCGCCGCGCACACGGATACCTTTCGGCACTCTGCCAGTTCCATTCCAAGCCGGAAATCGTGTTACGAATTCCGCCGGGCGCGTTTCGGCCGCCGCCGGAAGTTACCTCAGCTTTGGTACGCATGACTTTGCCTGGAGAGCGAGCTGCCTTGGGTATCGGAGACGAACCGCGCTTTCTCGAATTCCTGCAAAGGTGCTTCGGCCAGAAAAGAAAAACGCTGAGGAATAATCTGCGCGGCCTGGCAAGTGGCGCACGGATTGAATCAGCATTGCAAAAGTCTCAGATTCCTTCGGCCGCTCGCGCCGAAGAATTAACATTAGCCCAGTTCGCCGCAATGTACGACGCGATGCAGAAAATGTGACGCGGACAAAGCGCTGCGAAATGTCCAATTCGAACGTAGCGGCGCGAGCTTTTAGTCTTCGGGTTCGAGGTGATGCAGCACCGATTGCAGGCGATCGGGAAAATCGGTCATCACGCCATCGACTCCGGCGTTCACCAGGCGGCGCATTTGATCGGGCTTGTTGGCCGTCCAGGTGGCAACTTGAAGGTCTGCCGCATGTGCTTCGGCGATTAATTCGGGGGTCACGAGATCTGCGCGGGGGCAAAATTGGCGGGCGCCGACTCCGATCGCTAGTTTGACCGAATCCGGATTCACTTCTTCCACCAGCAGGCCGGTCATAAGTGCGCGATCGAATTGCCGCAGTCCGTCCAGCGTTGAAGGATCGAAAGAGAGCAACACAACGCGGGCCGCATCGCCCTTGCTGGTCAATTCGGCCGCGAGCGAATGGTGCAAATTCCAGGCGACTTCATACTTGATTTCGAGATAAAGAACGATATCCGCCTCGCGCCCAAACGCCAGCACTTGCTCCAGCGTAGGCACGCGCTCGCCCATGAATGTGCGATCGAACCATTTTCCAGCATCGAGTTCGGCGATCTGCGCGGACGTAAGATCGCGCACAGCGCCGCGGCCATTGGTCGTTCGCTCTACCGTGGAATCGTGGATGGCCACGAAGCGCGCATCGCGCGTCATGTGCAGATCGGTTTCGATAAATCGCGCGCCCAATTCCACGGCCCGGCGAAATGCCACCATGGTATTTTCGGGCGCATGGCCGGAGGCTCCACGGTGCGCGATGATCCAGGGCTGTCGCATGGACGCTTATCCTAACAGAATCGCCAGTCGGGAATTATGGCCTCGCGATCCTGTGCCCTGCCACACACCCCGCTTCGACGACTCCCGTACCGCTGGCGTCCCGCCGGCTCTTAGGACGACGTGGTAAGCCAGAAATGAAAATCCAGTTCGGCGCGACGAGCACCACTACGGCCACCGGTTTTCGCCGATGAAGATTCTGAGATGTAGCGAAAGTGTTGTTCGTAAGAGCCGGCCTTTCGGAATACTCAGGGTAAACAGGGACGCCACCGGTGCAAACGCAACTTCAAAAACGCCGGATGTTTAACGATTCGAGATTTGTTGAGCGGCGTTTTGGTTCGCGCGTGGACAGTCAAAAACGCCGGCTGGCAGCCTGCGCTACGAACGACACGCTACGAAGTTGGCTCGATTTCGGAAACGTCTCGCAAAAGAGCCGGCGGGACGCCCTTCGGGTCTCAGGGTAAACCAGCGGTACAAAGACAACGACCTGGCAAATCGTTTCGCATTTGGGGTAACGCGCTACTGTCATTAGGCAGGCTCAGCGGGGGGCCTGGCAAAGCCAAGCCTGCAAACGAGACCAGTCCAGCCAAAGGCCCCACTTAACGCAATGATTTGAAGAGACTTATTTATACCCCTTCCAGCCGCCCCGATCCCGGCTTTTGGCTCCCCAATTGCCAAACCTACTGCACTACGATTCGCCGGTTGTGTCGCTGGCAAGTCGCAAATCGCAGCCGTTTTGGGCCGACGTCCCTACTTGGGAGGGCACGTGGCACTACTGGTTCTGCTCATAGTCGGGGTGGTCGTCAGCCAGACGTGGATCGAATGGCGCGACACGCGCCGCGGATGGCACGTACCCGAGTGGGCGAGCGGACTGGGACTGGCCGCGCTGGTAGCAACTCCGCTTACCGCAACCGCTTCCTTCGCATCGATGTGGTATCAAGATTCACTTGGGCTTCTCGGCCGCGGGATTGGCGCTTGGTTTTGGTTCGAGATGGGCTTCGCGCTCTGCGCCATGGGAATTGTAGTGGCAGCCACGCGGCGCAAGAGACTGCGCACGCTGATGGTAATCGCGGGCGTGCTGACGGTGGGTCTGTGGATCGGGCTGGCTCTCTCGACGTAGAAATTCTGAGTTTAACGCTTCCCTCTCTCGATTTATAAGCTTCCCTCGAACCTTGCGAGCATCGCTGCTGGAATTCCCTTTCGCCCGGGCAACCGCTATGCAGTGGCATCTTGCTCTGCAACGCGACGCTTGCCATACTTAGGGCGATGAAGCGGGCATGGATCGTCCTCGCGGCCTGCGCCGTCCTTGCTGGCGGTGTGTGTGCGGATCAACTGCATCTGAAAGATGGAAGTGTGGTCAATGGCACGATTGTCGGCTTTGATGAAAATTCGTTTAAAGTAAAAACAAATTACGGTTACGCGATCGTGCGCCGCGACCAGGTTGTCTCGATTGAAGTGCGCGACCCTGAAGCCGACGCCAACACCGCAAAGAAACCCGATCCGGGCGCGAAGCCGCCTGCTCCCGCTGCGCCCGCGCCGGCAAATTCGACTTTCCCTTCCGCAAATGGAGCGCCCGCTACTCCGCCTCAGCCTCGACGTCCGGTCGTAGTTGTAGCGCCGTCCGGGGCGACGAGCCCTTCCGCGCCGCCGGCAAAAAACAGGACCGTTTCTGCGCTTCAGCCGTCAACCGAAAAACCAAAGCCTCCGCCAAACTCCTCGTCTGCGCCGATTAGCGCGCCTACGATCGCGGCCTCCCACGACTCGCGCGCGCCGGCGACAACTTACGGCGCGGTAGCGTCTCCGCCGCCTGCCGCTATCAAGCCAACCAAGACCATGATGGAACCGCCAACGAAGCGCAGCGCGCCCAAGGCCGGAGCGGCGAAACCTCCGGCCATCGCTGCAACTGCGCCCGCTCCAACGCCGGTATCAGCGGCCGCTGCGGCGCTGCCGACAATTCCGAAGCCGTTGCCGCCAGAGCCCATCCGCGAATCCATCGACGGCAACACCTACAGGAACGACACCTACGGATTTCAAATGTTCCGCCCGCCCGGGTGGGACATTATCGCAGACGCGCGCACCACGCTGCCCGGAGCGATCGCGGCCCTCGGCACCAGCGATCAGACAACTTACTTGCTGATCGGCGCAAGCCCTTCGGCGGGCTCGCTCGACGCGGATTTGAAAGCGTCCGACCGGAAGCTGAGAGAGATGGTGGAAAATTACCGCCCGCTCGGCGACAAGGCGTCAACTGTCGCGGGGCTGCCGGCGATCGAGCGGCGCTTTCGCGGCGCGGTGGACGGCAAAGATTGGTCGGGAACGGTAGTGCTGATCGAGCGAGGCAAAATACTTTATACAATCTTCGGAATGACCTATGCGGGCACCGATCTGGTGCAAATCCAGGAAAACGTAATCCATCGCACGATCACCAGCCTGAAATTCGCGACAAAATAAGTTCCCAGGCGAGGCTCGGAGTTCGTCAGTCGAACTCGCGCTTGGGAGGGGTCTGGTCGGCGCCTACTCGGCCGGTGGCAATCTCCGCGCGGAAATAGTTCTCGGCGCGAATGGGAGCGCCGGCTATGCGTCGTAGGATGTTGATTTGGCCGATGTGCGTGAAGGTATCGGCAATGGCGCCCTGAAAGAGTTTCTCGGCGGGAGCGCCGAGCGGGGCGCCCGAGGCGAAATAATCATCGAGCGCCTGAAGCGCCGCGAAAAATCGAGCGGTGTCCTCGTCCCAAGTGCGCGGGGGCGAATCGTGCCAGGCGTGATTCCCTTTCGAGATCGAAAGCGCCCAATCCATCAGGTCGCCCATGTGCGCGAGAATTTGGCCGGGAGTGCGCACACCGGGAGCGGCTTGAAATCCCGAGAAGCTGGCAGGCGCGCCGCGCACAGCCTTCCCGCCGCGATACGCCAATGTCGCGACCGTGTGGCGCAGTAAATCCACTTTTTCGTCCACGTTATTGGCCATCGGCAACCTCTAGAATTTAGTGACTTCGGAGAAATGGAAATCGCGGACCTTCATTGCAGGCACTACCATCTCGAAAGATTCCTCGCCGGCCGCGCGCACGGGTACGCCGAGCATCTCTACATTCGAGAGCAGCGCGATCATGCTCTGATTGAAGCGGAAATTGCGGATCCCGCCGGCGATGCGTCCATTTTCGATCAGGAAGGTGCCGTCACGCGTCATTCCGGTGAGAATCTTTTGGTAGGGATCCACTTCGCGAATGTACCAGAGGCGCGTGACCAGCACGCCGCGCTCGGTGGAGCGAACCATTTCATCCACCGTGGCGGTTCCGCCGGCGAAGACGAGACTCATCGGGGCTTCACCGTACTCATTCGGCAGCGAAAAGCCGTGTCCGGTCGGCTTGGTTTTCATTTTCTTGGCGGTCGCGCGCGAATAAACCAGATTCCGCGGCACGCCGTGATCGACGAGATGCACTTTCTGTCGCGGCACGCCTTCTCCGTCATAGGGCGCGCCAGTTTGCATCGGATGGTAGACATCGTCCCAGATGGAAATATTCTCGCCGAAAAGCTTTTTGCCCATACGGCCGGTGAAAAGCGAGCGCTGATCGAGGACCGCGGTGCCTGCGAAATCGTAAAAAAGAAAACCGAGCAGATCGAGGACGGCCGGCGGCTCGAGGATTACGGTGTAATGCCCTGCCGGAATTTCGAGCGGCGCGCGCGAGGCAATCGATTTTTCGCTGGCAGATTCGGCCAACGCTTCCGGATCGATGTCGGTCAGATTCGGCGAACTGGACTTGGCCCAGCCTGAGGAATCCTTTTCCAGAATGGTGATGGAGAATTCCGCGCGGGTCTGCTCGTAATGCGCGAAAAGGCCGCGCGAATTGGCCAGCACCGATTCCATCAAGCCGGTGGAGAAAATTCCCGCTGCGGTCTGCTTGGTTTTCGTGGCGCTGGAGCAAACGCGGGCCACGGCGCGGGCGCGGTCTGCGGCACTGGCAGCCGCGGTGATGGGATAGAAGCGCTGAACTTTTTGATACTTCTGGTGCTTGAGCATGGGCAGCAGATCGGGATCTTTGCGTTGCACGCGCGCGAGACTGGAGGCCGCTTCAACGACGCGGCGCAGAGAAGCTTCGTCGGTCTTATTGGTGACCGCGCGAGCGGTGCACCCGTCGAAAACCACGCGCACTGAGAGAGCGAGATTCTGTTCGGCGACGTGCTGATGGATGGTGTTGTTCGCGAAACGGGTGAGCGCGTCACTGACCGCGTCGATTTCGACTTCTGTCTCGTCGGCATCGCTGAGCTTGAAAACGCGGCTGGCTATTTCGCGGAGATCGGTGAGCCCCACGCGAAAATCCGTGGAGGCATGGGTGTGGAATGCGGCGCCGGCGGCGTGACGCGGTTTTTTGGGTTTGCGCGAGGCAGCCATTTATTTCGCGAAAGCCACTCCGATCTTTACGTTGCGGAAACGGGACGGGGCGGCTCCGTGGCCGGTGCCCATGGTCTGCTGCGGCTGGCCCTTGCCGCAATTGGGCGTGCCCCAAAGGGTCCAGAATTCGCGCGAGCAGATTGCATCGCAGCTATTCCAAAATTCGGTGGTGATACCGCTATAGCTGGGATTCTTGATCATGCGGCCTTTTTTGCCGCCTTTGATCTCCCAGCCGATTTCCGTGGAAAACTGAAATTGATAGCGGCGATCGTCGATGGACCAGGAGCGATTGGTCTCCATCAAAATGGCGTCGTCGGTGTCGGCGATCAGGTCGTCGTACTTCCAGGTTCCGGGCAGCAGGCTCACGTTGGTCATGCGAATGATCGGCAGGCGGTTCCAACTTTCCGTGCGCATGGTGCCGCTGGAGCGCTTTTCGCCGATTTCCGCGGCGCTTTCGCGATTGCTGAGATAGCCGGTGAAGAGGCCATTCGAAATAATCGGAGTGCATTGCGCCGGCACGCCTTCATCGTCGTAGCCAAAGGTGCCGAGGCCCGGCCCATGCTCGAGGCGCGCGTCGGCGACTACGTTTACAATCTCCGAGCCGTAGCGGAGCTTGCGCAGCTTATCAACCGTGAGAAAACTCATCCCTGCAAAATTCGCTTCCTGGCCGAGGACGCGATCGAGCTCAATG
This sequence comes from uncultured Acidobacteriota bacterium, assembly GCA_963831955.1. Lineage (GTDB taxonomy): Bacteria > Acidobacteriota > Terriglobia > Acidiferrales > UBA7541 > Palsa-147. Next base: position 63,123 of record CAWHSG010000002.1, read on the forward strand.
GGATGGCCTATCGATTCGTGGATCTGCAAACCAAGCTGCGCGCTTTCAAGAATAATGGTGCTCGCGCCCTCCGGGCACTGCAGTGCCGAATGAAGAGCTACGGCTTCTTCGCCCACGCGCTGCGCGTTCCCGGGCAAATCGAGCGACTCGACCAGTTCGTAGCCGCTTTCCATGTGCTGGCCGCCGAAGCTGTTGGGATACGAGCGCTTCTGAATTTCCTTTTCAGCAAAACTCGTCGCGACAATCCCCGCGCCGGAAAGCATTTTCACTTGATGGATCGCCGAGCCGATGCTCGAGGCGAAGAACTGCTCGATGCGGCGAAAAGACATGGAGCCTTCGGCCAGCGTCACGCCTTTGACGCGTCGCATTTCCTTGTCAGCGGCTAGCAGCAAATCGATCTGGCGCTCGACGGGGATGCGAAAAGGATCTTTGATAAACGGGCTTTGCCAAGTATCCACGTGGGCTAGTTCCGCGGCGAGGACGACGTTGTGCGTTTTGGCCAGCGCTGAGGCTTTGGCAATGGCTACTGCTTCTGCGGCGCAGGCTTGCACGCCTTCACGCGTTAGGCGATCGGTGGCTGCGAAGCCCCAGGCGCCGCTGGCAATTACGCGGACGCCTATGCCGAGCGATTCGCTTTCGACGACGGTACCGACGGCGCCATTTTTTGTGGAAATATCGCGCTGGCGGATGTCCATTACGCGGGCATCGGCGTAAGTTGCGCCGCGCACGAGCGCGGTTCCGACTGCGATGTGAGCCCAATCATTCATGGATGATGTGACGGGCTGGCGCACGCCCGCCGAGTGAGTAAGTGAAGAGTCCTACGTGCCTTCATCCCAGGACGCTAGGTAATGCTCCTGCTCGGCTGTCAGCTTGTCGAGCTGGAAGCCCATTGACTCGAGCTTCAGCTTAGCGATTTGGCGGTCCAGCAGTTCGGGCACGGGATAGACCTGCTTGCCCATTTCTTTGGCGTGCTTGATCAGGTGGTCCACCGAGAGCGCCTGGTTCGCGAAGCTCATATCCATTACCGCGGCTGGGTGTCCTTCGGCGGCGGCTAGATTGATCAGGCGGCCGTCGCCCAGCAGATAAATTTTGCGGCCGTCGCGCATGACGTATTCGTCCACCATGGCGCGGGCTTGCTTTTTCGAGCTGGAGAGCTTTTCGAGCGCCGGAATATCGATTTCCACGTTGAAGTGGCCGGAATTGCACATCACCGCGCCGTCTTTCATGTGATCGAAATGCTCGGCGGCCAGGACCGACTTGTTGCCGGTGACGGTGACGAAGATGTCGCCGATCTTCGCGGCTTCCAGCATGGGCATGACGCGGAATCCGTCCATCACCGCTTCAATCGCTCGGGTGGGATTGATTTCGGTGACGATTACGTCCGCGCCAAGCCCCTTCGCGCGCATGGCCACGCCGCGTCCGCACCAGCCATAGCCGGCGACGACCACGCGGAGGCCGGCGACCAACAGATTGGTGGCGCGGATAATTCCATCGAGTGTGGATTGGCCCGTGCCGTAGCGATTATCGAAGAGATGCTTCGTCAATGCATCATTCACCGCGATGATCGGATATTTCAGCGTACCGTCTTTGGCCATCGCGCGCAGACGAATCACGCCCGTGGTGGTTTCCTCGGTGCCGCCAATCACATTCTTCACCAGGTCCGTGCGCTTGGTAAGAAGCTGCGTTACCAGGTCGGCGCCATCGTCGAGGGTAATCTGCGGCAAATGATCGAGCGCCGCGCTGATGTGCGCGTAGTAAGTGGCGTTGTCCTCGCCCTTGATCGCAAAAGTCGGAATGCCGTAATCCTTCACCAACGATGCGGCCACATCATCCTGCGTCGAAAGCGGATTCGAGGCGCACAGCACCACGTCCGCGCCGCCATCGCGCAGCGTGATCGCTAGATTGGCGGTCTCGCTGGTGACGTGCAGGCAGGCGGACATGCGAATGCCCTTAAGCGGCTGGTCTTTTATGAATTGCTTGCGAATAATCTGCAGCACGGGCATGTGCTGATTGGCCCATTCGATGCGGCGCTTCCCTACTGCCGCGAGCGCGATATCCTTAACGTCTCCGGACACTTTGGATGCTGTTTCCACGGAATGCTCTCCTCGATTGTGTTCGCGAAGGGATTAGCTGCGTGACACCGCGACTGCGCCCGAGCCGACCTCGCTGCGGATTTTGGCAGCCTTGTCGGTGCGTTCCCAGGTAAAACCGGGCTCGTTGCGCCCAAAGTGCCCATAGGCCGCTGTCGGACGGTAAATCGGGCGGCGCAGATCGAGCGTTTCGATAATTCCCGCCGGCGTGAGTTTGAAGTTCGCGCGGATCAGTTCGGTGATTTGCGAATCGGGAATTACGCCGGTGCCGAAAGTATCTACCATTACGGAAACTGGCTCGGCCACGCCGATGGCGTAGGCGATCTGCACTTCGAGCTTGGTGGCCACACCGGCCGCAACCAAATTTTTCGCCACGTAACGGGCCATGTAGCAGGCCGAGCGATCCACCTTGGTTGGATCTTTGCCTGATAGCGCGCCGCCGCCGTGACGGCTGTAGCCGCCATAGGTATCAACAATAATCTTGCGGCCCGTTAGTCCCGCGTCGCCCATCGGACCGCCAACCACAAATCGGCCGGTAGGATTGATGTGTATTTTAGTTTTGGCGTCGAGCATCTCGCGGGGAACGATCGGCTTGATTACGTGCTCGATGATTGATTTGTGCAATTCTTCGTTCGAAATCGAGTCGCTATGCTGCGTGGAAACGACTACGCAATCCACGCGCACCGGGCGGCCTTTTACATATTCGACCGTGACTTGGGTTTTCCCATCAGGGCGAAGGCCGCGGATCTGATCTTTCTTGCGGACTTCGGAGAGGCGCCGTGCCAGCAGATGCGCGAGTTGGATCGGCATGGGCATCAGCTCGGGCGTTTCGTCGCAGGCGAAACCGAACATCAGGCCCTGATCGCCGGCGCCGCCGGTATCCACACCCTGCGCGATATCAGGCGACTGCTTCTTGATCGAGGAAATCACGCCGCAGGTATCGGCGTCGAAGCCATATTTCGCGCGGGTGTAGCCGACATCGCGGATTACTTCGCGGGCCACATCGGCAAAATCCACATAGCCGGTGGTGGTGATTTCGCCGGCTACGACCACCAGGCCGGTGGTAACCAGCGTTTCGCAGGCGACCCGGCCTTTGGGGTCCTGCTTCATCACTTCATCGAGGATGGCGTCGGAAATTTGGTCGGCGATTTTATCGGGGTGGCCCTCGGTTACAGACTCCGAGGTAAACAGGTAACGCTCTTCAGAAGATGTCAAAAGACTGTCCTCCCGGGGACGTGATTGCGAAAGTGACACCCAAGCTGCGTTTTCGCAGGGGAATGCGAAAAATTGAAAGTAGCACGCGGCCTAAAGAGTGTCAACGCTTTGCGCCGAAACGGGTTATAGGCCGCCTAAACGGCGATTTTCGCTGCTGAAATGCTGGTTGCTGCTACTCGGCGCTGCTGGCCGCGGAGCCGTTCCCGCCAGTGCGGCGGTACATCAGGAAGGCGTGGATGAAATCGTCGATGTCGCCATTGAGGACTTTTTCCACATCCCCTCGCTCGACCTTGGTGCGGTGATCTTTGATGATTTGATAGGGCTGTAGCGTGTAAGTGCGCACCTGGCTGCCGAAGCTGATCTCGCTCTTGGAGTCCTCGAGCTTTTGGGCCACGCCGCGGCGCTTTTCGAGCTCGAGTTCGTAGAGCTTGGAACGCAGAAACTTCATGGCTAGTTCACGATTCTTGTGCTGGCTGCGCTCGTTCTGGCATTGCACCACGGTTCCGGTAGGCAAGTGCGTGAACCGCACCGCCGTTTCTACTTTATTGACATTCTGTCCGCCGTGGCCGCCGGCGCGGAAAGTATCTATGCGCAGGTCTTCTGGCTTGATAACGACCTCGATGCGGTCATCAATTTCCGGAATCACGAAGACGGAGGCGAACGAAGTGTGCCGCCGCGCCGCCTGATCAAAAGGGGAAATGCGAATCAATCGGTGCACGCCGGTTTCGCCGGTAAGCAATCCAAACGCATTTTCACCCTCGAAGCGCAGCGTCGCTGATTTAATGCCCGCTTCTTCGCCCGGCGTCGAATCCATTAGGGTAACGCCGATTTTGTGCGCTTCTGCCCAGCGCATATACATGCGCATCAGCATCTCGGCCCAGTCCTGGGATTCTGTGCCGCCGGCGCCGGGCTTGATGGTCATTATGGCGTTCATGGCGTCGGTTTCGCCTGAGAGCAGAGTCTTGGTCTCGACGTCGGATACGTAGGTGTCGGCGGTCTTTAGTTCTGCGGCTACGTCATTCAGCAGCGAGTCGCGTTGCTCGGCGTTCGATTCCTCTTTGGCCAAATTGAAATAGGTTTCGATGTCGCTGAGCATGCGCGCCAGTTTTTCATCGGCGCTCAGGCGTTCTTCGAGCTGCTTGCGTTCCTGCAGCACGGCCTGCGCCTGTTCCTGGTTTCCCCAGAAATCGGGCTGATTGGTTTTATCTTCGAGGACGGTTAGGCGCTGGCGGTTAGCGGAAACGTCAAAGATAGCGCCGCACCAGCTCGATGCGCGTGCTGAGCTCGGCGAAGCGCTGCTGCAGGTCTTCAATATGTTCGGCCACGAAAATTCCTCGATCAGCAGTTTACATTCAAATGCGCGCAGATGATAGGAGGCGAAAGTAGCGCCGGCGCCCCTGCCGGCGCTACTTTTTGTGCCGCGATCCGCGGCGTCTATTTACAGAAGATTTGATCTCAGATTGTTCACGATCGATCCGTTTCATCATCCCCGCGCGCACCATTAGCGCGATCGACGCTAGCAGGCAGAGCCACGCGATCCAATCGCCCCAGCGGACGTAGAGCGTTTTGTCGCTGCGGAAATCGTAGGGGGCATCGAGCTGGCCGCGAATATCGGTTTGCAATGATGCGATGGTGCGGCCGTAGGGATCGATATCTACCGTGTAGCCATTATTCGTATCGCGCAGCAACCATCGGCGGCTTTCTACTGCGCGCACGCGGGCCATCATCAAATGCTGCTTCGGCGCGGCTGCGCGGCCAAACCAGCCGTCATTCGAAATATTGACCAACAACTCGGCGCCATTCTCCGCAAAACGGCGCACCTCGTTCGGAAAAATCGCTTCGTAGCAGATGAATACGCCAAACTTTCCGCCGGGCAGTTCTCCCACGCTGTATGTGGTCCCGGGCGTGAAATCGGAGATGTCCGCGGTCAGCCGTCCGGCAAAGGTCAGGTATTGGCGCAGCGGCACATATTCGCCGAAGGGTACGAGATGAATTTTGTCGTAGGTGAAAATTCGCTGGCCGAGCGGATTCAATAGCGTCGCGCTATTGGTCGCCTGCCATTGCTTGTCCGGTGTTTTTGTCCAGTCCACGATCCCGACGAGAAACTCATTCGCCGACTCGCGCGCGATGCGCTGGGCACGTTCCGCGAATTTCGGTTCGCTGAAGCTAAACGGCGCGGGAACTTCAGGCCACACGACGAGCCCCGGCTGACGCTTCGCCGCCTCCACGCTAATTTTCTCCAGCTCGTCCATTTCTGTAGCATGCTGATCGAGCCAATTCGCCGGATAGCTTTCCGACACCGGAAAATTTGTCTGCACGAGGTGAGCCACGTAACGCGGCGTCTGCGATGGCACAAAATGCGGCCCAATGGCCGCGAAGAGAATCAGAGCCGCGGTCGCGATTGCCAGAGCCACCGATGCGCGGCGGTCGCGGCTGTAAATCACCCAGGCGAGCAACGCGTTGAACGCGCCGATCAAGAACGACAGGCCGTAAATTCCCGTAAGCGAAGTGATCTGCAAAAACGCCAAATTTCCAGTAGCCGCATATCCGCTCAAATTCCACGGGAAAGAAATGATCGGCAGGTGCGTGCGGATGAATTCGAGCGTAAGCCAAAGAAACGGCGCCAGCACGAACGCCGCGCCAATGCGACGTCGGCTTACGAACGCCAGGCCTGTAGTGAAAATCATCATGTGCAGCCCGCCGGTGATCCCGATCAACGACAAAATCCCCGCGGTCGGCAGCGCCGGCACATTTCCATATTCGCGAATCACCACGTAGATCCAGGTGAGCGAGACGTAGAAGAAAAAACCGTGCAGAAATCCGGCCATCATGGCGTCGGCGACGCTCGCGCCCACTGAGGCCAAGATCAACAGCGACACAGCGCCCCACGCGAGCAACGGCAGATTGTAGTCGGGAAAACTAAAGGCGAGCGCGACCCCGGAAGCGAGGCCGAGCAGCAATCTCAGAGGCCGCGAAAGTTTCATTCAGCGTTTAATTATAGGTTTAAAACCGGCCTGGGCGAGAGCTGCTTTCGCTTTTTCCGCTGCGGGGCCTTCGGGATACGGCCCCACCTGCACGCGAAAGAGATGGTCGTTGGCAGCCGTCACTACGAAGGATGGGAAATGCTTTTGCTGCGCGGCATCGGCCATGGCCAGCGCGTCGGCTTCCTTGGTGAGCGCCGCAAGCTGAAGCACCACCGATCCGTGAGGAATCCGCGGCGGCTGGAATCGGCGCAGCTCAGCCGAACTCGCGGCCACCGGCTGTGTCGCCGGAGCTGGAGTAGGCGCAGGCGCAGGCGGCGAATCAGCCGGACGGTGGGTAGAAGTCATGCGCCCCGAGGTGGCAGGCGGATTGGCCGTGGCGCTATTCGGACCAGGCGGCAGCGGCTCGAATTTGTTCGGATCCTTGCCCTTGGAATAAAAATCCCATTCACTGTTGGCCGTTTTCTCGCTGCTTTCCGGATTTTCGCCCGCGGCGCCGCCATTCCCAGGCGACGACAACCGGCGCGAGTCCGCCGAGGCGTGCAGCGGCATGGGCATGCCGGATTGCGTGCGGCCCATCACGTAACCAAGCGTGAAGAACACGCCGCACAACAGCACTACGCCCAGGAACAAGCCGACCAAATGCCGGCTCTCCAAAACGCGTTCCCCGCCGCCGCGCTTTCCGTTCCCCCCCGCCACTTTTACTTGTTCCCTCCGAAAGTCTTCGCCCACTGCGACAAGATGTCGATCGGCAGCGGAAAAATCACGGTCGTGTTTTTCTCGACGCCAATTTCCGTCAAAGTCTGCAAGTAACGAAGCTGGATCGCGGCGGGCTGCGTTTCAAGAACTTGCGCCGCCTGCGCCAGCTTGGTCGAGGCCTCGTATTCTCCGGCCGCGTGAATAATTTTCGCGCGCCGCTCGCGCTCGGCCTCCGCCTGTTTGGCGATGGCCCGCTGCATCGAGTCCGGAATATCGACTTGCTTGACCTCAACTTTAGATACCTTGATACCCCAAGGCTCGGTATCCTGGTCAAGGATTACTTGCAACTTGGCGTTTACCTTTTCGCGATCCGACAAAATCTCGTCCAGCTCGAATTGCCCCATCACGCTGCGCAAATTCGTCTGCGCCAGTTGCGAAGTGGCGTAAAGATAATTTTGCACCTGCGAAAGCGCCAAATTTGCGTCCACCACGCGGAAATAACAAACGGCATTCACCTTCGCCGAAACGTTATCTTTTGTGATCACGTCCTGCGGCGGCACATCCAGCGTCTCCACCCGCAGCGACATGCGCGTGAGCACATCAATCGGCCAGAACACCAGTTGCAAACCCGCCGGCTTCGGATCGGGCCGCATCTTGCCGAGCCGCAGCACCACGCCGCGTTCCCATTCCTTGATCACGTAGACGGAATTGAAAAGCCAAATCAAAAAGAAAAAAACGCACACGCCTAGAAAAATCGGAACGAACCCCATCGCTTCCTCCCCTAATTGCTAGTGCCCGCGCGCTGCAACCGCCTCATCCACCGGTTCCACATGCAGCGTCAATCCTTGCACTCTGCGCACGCGCACATGCGCCCCGCGCGGAATTGCGGTCTTCGCTTCGGCCCGCCATCTCTCGCCATGAACGAAAATCATTCCGGGCCCGTCGCCTGCTCCAACCGGCTCGGTAACTTCCCCGATTTCACCGATGAGTTGCTCGCGGCCGGTTGAAAGTTTCCAGCGCCGCGATTGCATCACTAGGCGCATCAGCACGATCATAATGATCGCGCAAGGAATGGCCACGCCCAGCGCCGCGCCCAAACTCACTCCCATGCCGGTAAGCGGCGAGCGCACCAGCATCAATGCTCCCAGCACCATCGCAACCACGCCTCCGACGCCTAGAATTCCATGCGTAGGAAATTTCGCTTCGAGAATAAAAAACGCCAGCGCCGCAATAATCAGCACCACTCCAGTCAAACTTACCGGCAACAAATGCATGGCATAGAGCGCCAAAATCAAAGCGATGCCGCCAATCACTCCGGGCGCGAAAAGCCCAGGATGCGTAAATTCCGCATACAAGCCCAGCACGCCAACGATCAACAAAATGAAAAATACATCCGGCTGCACGATGCGCGAAAGAAATCGCTCGCGCAGCGCCATCTGAAAATCGCTGATCACCGGCGAATCGAGCTCCAGCTTTACCATCGTTCCGTCAAAGCGCTTGATCGATCGGCCATTCAACTGCGCGAGCAGCGCCTCCTGCGAAGGCGCCACCAGATCGATCAGCTTTCCATCCAACGCTTCCTTCTCGCTGAAAGCCTTGGCCTCGGTGACCGCCAGTTCCGCTAAATCCGGATTTCGCCCGCGCGCGCTAGTGTAGCTGCGCAAGTACGCCGTAGCTTCATTCACGATCTTGTGGCGCATGGTCTCATCAATCTGCATCGACCAGCCGCCCAGCACAATCACCGGCGAAGCCGCGCCCGTATCCGTCCCCGGAGACATGGCCGCCACATCCGCCGAAAGCAGAATAAAAAATCCCGCCGAGGCCGCCCGCGATCCCGTAGGCGAGACGTAAACCACCACCGGCACCGGCGAAGTCAGAATCTTCTGGATGATCGTGCGCATCGACGTATCCAGCCCGCCCGGCGTATCCATCGTAATCAGCACCAGTTGGGCATGCTGTTCCGCCGCGCTATCAATCCCGTGGACGATGTAGTCCGCAAGGATGGGCTCGATCTCGCCGTCAATCTGCAAGCGTACAATTTTTGCAGGAGAAGATGCCGCAACAACTGGATGGATCAGCAAAAGCGAAGCGCGAAGAACCGCGACCATAAATGCCGCGGCAATTCCCATCAACCCCAAGCCGCGAAGCAAGCGCAAACGCATCTCGCCCGCATTATAGCAAGAATTAACGCTTAGGCATCCGTAGCACAGGCAGCCAGCCGGCGTTTCACTATCAAATTGGCCCTGCGGAAACGAACAGAGGAAAGCCGCCGTCGGGAGTGGCGCCCGCCCGCGGCTACTGCTGCGGAACCGGCTCCGGCTTCTTTTGAGCCCGCGCATAAGAAGGCGGCACCATAATCGCCTCCTGCACTCGCGGATCCTTGATCACTTTCGCAAATTCCGGATCCTTCTGCGCGTTCGTCAAATCCTTATATCCCTGGTCGCGCGCCATCTTCAAATAATGCGCGCAGTGCTCCGCATCGCCCGCGCGCGCAAACGTCTTGGCCACCAGAAAATAAAACAATCCCGGCTCGGTGGTCCCGCGCTGCTGCACCGTGGTGCCATAACTGCCATGATGCGCAAAAACCTCCGGATCGAGGGCCAGAGCCTGCTCGAAGCATTTCATCGCCTCGGGATATTCCTTGATCCCGAAATACGCATAACCAAGATTGCTGTACAGCGTCGCCACATCGTCGGTGGGCTTCAGCACCAGCGCTTGCTTGTACAGGCGGATCGCGCGGCCGTAGTGCTTCTTCTCGTATTCCACGGTTCCCAGATTATTGACGGCGCTCACGTAGTTCTTATTGGCCTTGATCGCGCGCTTGTAATAATGCCCGGCCAACAGCGTATTGCCTTCCTGTTGATACGCCACGCCGATCTTATTCATGATCTCCGCATCTTTGGGCGCTTGCGCCAACAGCCCGTCGTAATACTTGATGGCCTCGGCATACATCTTCCGCGCCATCAAAATATCGGCGCGCATCTCCTGCACCTGGCGCTCGGTCATGCGCACCACGTTGGTGGATTGCGAAGGAATCGCCGCGGGAGAAGGCGAAGCCGCGGGCGTCACAGCCGGCGCGCGCTCCTGAGCTTGCAGGGATGGGACGCAAAGGACTGCGAAAGAAAGGAAAGTCAGAAGAAGGCTTTTCATCGCCATTCTCCTTATCAAAGCGGGCCGAGTCATCAGTCCGCAACCGCTCCACACCGAAATTCGCTCCGAAGTCCTACGGATTAGGTTTCGGCGGAGGCTGCTCTTTTGGTTGCTGATCCGTAGACTTCTTGCCTCCAAAGATACCAAATATCTTGCCCAACAGGCCTTTTTTCTTTTCGCCGTCCTTGTCCTCGCCGGACTTCTCGGCTTCCTGACCGGTGGCCTCGCCCGGCGCGCCATTCTTAGGATTCGCCGCCGCGCCGCCCGGGGGCGTGGGTTCCGAATTTCCACCCTTGCCGAACAAATGCGAGAGCCACGAAACCGGCGGCGCCTGCGAAGTTGCGCGCCCGCCATGCAGGAAGCAGTACTGCGTCGGCTCGGTTCCGGCGATAAATACTTCCTGCTTCGTCGTCGGGCAAGTCGGCGTAGCAAGCTGCTCGGACTGCGGATCAATAGTTACTTCCGCCACGCCGGAAGGCGGCTCGAAAGGCTCGACATTTCTATAAGCGGGGATCGCAACGGCCCGCTTCATGAATTCGGCCCAGATCGGCGCAGCCGCGGCGGTTCCCGAGATTCCCAAATCGCGGTTATCGTCAAACCCGACCCAGATCACGCAAATCAAATTCGAAGTGAAGCCGGCAAACCAGCCGTCGCGCGAAGTGCCCGTTTTTCCCGCCGCCGGCGCCTCGAACCCCAGCGATCTCACCACCGCGCCGGTTCCCTGGCTCATCACGTCTTCCATCAACGTGGTCACCAGATACGCCACACGCGGATCAAGCACCGGCCGGGTCTTCGGATCGTTCTTCTCTACCACGCTGCCGTCCGTGCCAATCACGCTGCGAATGTAAAGCGGCTCAGCTCGCGTTCCGTTTGTTGCAAACGCCGTGTATCCCGCCGCCACGTCAATCGGAGTCATCTCGTATGCGCCGAGCGCCACCGCCGGCGTGGCCTGAATATTGGAACTCAGTCCCATCTGCCGCGCGATGGCCACCACGCGGTCGTAGCCCACCATCTCCGCAACTTTCACCGTGGCCACGTTCATCGAATGGATCAGCGCCTCGCGCGCCGTCACCGTCCCGTAAAACTTCTCCCCGAAATTGTTAGGCGTGTAATCATTCCCGTCGAAATTAAACGTGGTCGGCTCATCCACCACCGTCGTCAGCGGCGTAATCACCGGCTGCCGCCCCTCCGCCGCGTTATCAAATGCCGCCGCATACACAAACGGCTTGAATGCCGAACCCGGCTGCCGCCGTGCCAGCGCGTGATTCAACTGGCTCTCGCCATAATTCCGGCCGCCAACCAGCGCGCGAATCTCTCCCGTCTGCGGGTCCATGGCCACCAGCGCGACCTGCACCGGCGGCACCGCTTCGCCCTTCTTCTTCCACAGCGCGTATTTCTTCGCCAGCAGCTTGTCCACATTCTGCGCGCCCATTTCCACGGCCACGCCGGCGGCGCGCTGCAAGTCGAGATCGAGCGTCGTATAAATGCGATAACTCTCCGACGCCAGATCCGCTTCCGAAATCTGTTCGAGCAGGTGATCCTTCACCATGTCCACGAAATAAGGGCCTGCGCTGGCGTCCACGCCGCCGCCCTCAAAATGCAGCCCGTCTTTTTTCGCTTTGTCCGAATCCGCGGCGGTCACATATCCGTTCTCGACCATCTGCGCCAGCACGCGATCCCGCGCTTCGATCGATTTCTCCGGATGGCGCTCCGCCGCCGCATAACGGCTTGGCGACCGGATGATTCCCGCTAGAAACGCACATTCACCCACGTTTAGATTGCGCACATCCTTGCCGAAATACGCCTGCGCCGCCTCACCGAATCCATGAATCGAAAAACTGCCGCGATTGCCGAGATAAACTTCGTTGGCATACAGCTCGAAAATCTGTTGCTTCGTGAAACGCTGGTCCAGCTCCAAGGCGACAAGCGTCTCCTTTATCTTCCGGCTCCAAACCCGCTTAGTGGTGAAGAAGAAGCTGCGCGCGACCTGCATATCAATCGTGCTGGCTCCCTGCGCCCGCTGATTGCGGCGTAAATCCGCCCATGCCGCTCCCAGAATTCGAATCGTGTCGAACCCGCCATGCTCGAAGAAGCGTTTGTCCTCGGCCGACAGCACCGCTTCGATCAAAATTTTCGGCAAATCGTCGAAGCGCTCCAGCCGCCTCTTCTCGCGCGTGGTGTCGAAAAGATTGGTCAACACCTGAGGCTCGAGCTCGGCGCTGCTCAGCGAAGACTGATCTGCGAGCGAAGTAATCCGCGCAATCGATTTGGCCTCGAAATCGATGCGCAGCGCGTTCCCGCCGTTGAAGTAAGAGTCTCCCGAGGGATGGATCTCGATCGATTTCTGGCTCGCATGGAATTGCCCGGGCGATCCGTCAATTTTGTTCTCCGCATAGCCCGCGCGCACCAGGTAACTCTCCACGTCCTCCAGCTTCATGGCCTCGCCGGTGAATATGCGTTCCGGCGCCGCGTACACCCGTGAGGTGTTCTGGTAAATCTGCCCAGACAAGCGGGCATCAATCATTCGCCCGAATTTGATGTAGTAGTAAGAGAAGACGCCGACGCCCGTGCAAAAAAGCACGAACGCCAGACCAAGCAGGCCCAGGCCGTAGCGCGAAGTCCAGAATCCCTGGCCTAGTTTAATGCGCAATCGTTCTCCGTGACTTTGCCTTCGTAGCGGCGGGCTTCAGCCCGGCATCCCGAGCGTGATCAACGATACAAGCTTGGACGCGCCCGGCGGCATTCTAGCTGCCAAGCCGGTCCTCAGCACGCTATCTATCTTAGATGGAGTGGTTGTCGCCGTGGGGATGAAAGTTCAACTCCAGAGTGTAGCCTGGGAACTCGACCTCGACAGTATACGGCACGTCGATATCAAGAAGTCCCATCGGCCCAGACCCTGAAACCGGATACTTAATCTGAATGTCCTTCTTATCGACCGGAATGTTCAATTCCACCACTTTCTTCCAGATATCATTGCGAACATCATCCGGCTGCCTGCGGTTGGTAATGGCGAAGCGTGCCTCGGACTCCAGTGCATCCTGAAATTCATAGTTATTGACATAAACCGGCACAATCTTCCAGCCCACGTAAACAGCGGCCGCCACAAATAGAAAAAACAAGAACCCGGCGAGTTTCCCGGCCCCTCGTTCCGGATCTCTCTGTCGCGGAGTCATATGCCCTTCTCCATGCTCGATTTAAGCGGACAATTCTCGACCGATACGCGTTTATGCTATCAGCCGGATTTCAGGGGGTCGAGAACCGCCGCACATGGATGTTCGCGAGCAGCAATACCGCGCTAGTAAGCCTGGAGGTAGGGTCAAGACCTGGGGGGAACAGGACATAATTTGTCAGGGAGCGACTTCGGAGGTTGCGGAAAAACGGACCGATTCCTCGCTGTTTTGTAGCACAGCCACTCTTGGCTGTGGCTTTTTCTAAGCTTCCACGCTGCATCTAGCCATTTACCTAAGTCGGCCACAGCCAAGAGTGGCTGTGCTACATGACGCTAGTACGCCTTGGCGAAGATGGCCTTATAGTTCGAGGGCTGCGCACAGAAGATGCACACGCCAGACCCACCGTCCTGTTCCAGAGGGATACAGCGCATCGTAGCTTTCGTCTCCTCCTTTATCTTCGCTTCGCAGTCCGACCTTCCGCACCAATAGGAGAGCGCGAAGCCATTCTCGACCGCGCCTTTGAACTCCTCATAATCCTTCGGCTGGATGGTCTTCTCTTCGCGAGTCTTCAGCGCCCGATCGAACAGCGCCTGCTGTATTTCATGCAGCAGATTTGAGACCGCGCCCGATATACCGGCCTGCGGCACGAATGTCTTGCCTTCCTTGCCGGGCCGGTCGCGGCGCGCCAGCACCGCGGTTCCTTTTGCGACATCTTTAGGGCCGAGTTCGATGCGCAGGGGCACCCCGCGCATTTCCCAGTCGTTGAATTTGAAGCCGGGGCTGAAGCCTTCGCGTTCGTCCATTTTCACGCGGATTTCGTCGAATGTTAACTCCGCTTGAATCTTCCGCGCGGCTTCCATGACGGCAATTTTTTCTTCGTCGGTCTTGAAAATGGGAACGAGGACCACCTGAAAAGGCGCGAGCCGCGGCGGCAGAATCAAACCTTGATCGTCGCCATGAACCATAATGATGGCCCCGATAAATCGCGTCGAAAGGCCCCAAGAGGTAGTCCAGCAATGCTGCAACTGCCCATTCTTATCCAGATACCGAATTTCGAAAGCCTTGGCGAAATTCTGCCCCAGATTGTGCGACGTTCCCGCCTGCAGCGCCTTGCCGTCGCCCATCATCGCTTCAATCGAATAAGTAATGTCCGCCCCGGCAAATTTCTCAGAATCCGATTTGCGCCCGGGAATTACGGGGATGGCCGCGTCCTTTACCGCCATGTCCGTATAAATATCCAGCATCTGCCGCGTCTCGAATTCGGCTTCCTCGAGCGTGGCGTGCGCCGTATGCCCTTCCTGCCAGAAAAATTCAAGCGTGCGCAGAAAAAGCTTGGTGCGCAGTTCCCAGCGCACCACCGAATTCCACTGATTGATCAAAACCGGCAGATCGCGGTAAGACTGGATCCATTTCGCGTACGCATGCCCAATAATCGTTTCCGAGGTAGGCCGGATCACCAGCGGCTCTTCCAATTTCTCGCCGCCGCCGATCGTCACCACCGCCAACTCCGGCGAAAATCCCTCCACGTGCGATTTCTCGCGCTCAATAAAACTCTTAGGAATCAAAAGTGGAAAGGCAGCGTTCAAATGCCCGGTAGCTTTAAACCGCCGGTCCAGCACCAAAGTAATGTTTTCCCAAAGCGCCCAGCCATAAGGCCGCACAATCATGCAGCCGCGCACCGGCGCGTAATCTGCCAGCTCCGCGCGCAAAACAAGCTGGTTATACCACTCGGAAAAATCTTCAGTACGCGATGGAAGCTTCTGATCCGACATGCGTATCCAGAGTCCTTTTCCCAAGCAAAATCAAAGCGCGCTCAATCAAGTTAGGTTATGAAACGCGACAAGTGAAGTCAACAACGGCTCGCGTAACGCCGGCTGCCAGCCGGCGTTTTTGACTGTCCGCGGCCAAACTAAAATGCGAACTACCTACGTGCGTGCTCCCGCAGCAGCAACCGAGTACGCTCGCACTTCCCACTAACTTTTTCCCAGATGAATCGCTAAAGTCGTAGGGGAGGGTCTTCAGATCTTCCCGCACCGTCGGCCCTCGCAACGGAGGCAATAATTGTTCAAGCAAGCAATCGTCCGCCAACCCGGCAAAAACTTCGCCGATGGCCAAACCACTTATCAAGGCCTGCCCCCCACTCTCAAAAAAGCGATCGAACAACACGAAGCCTATTGCGACGCACTCGAACGCTGCGGCCTAAAACTGACGCGCCTCGAACCGGATCAAGCCCATCCGGACTCCACATTTGTCGAGGACGTGGCCGTGCTCATCCACGATGCCGCGGTCCTGACCCGTCCGGGCGCGAAATCCCGCGCAGGTGAAGTTGAGGCCATTCGCGAACCGCTCAAAAAATTCTTCGAAACGATTCACGAAATCACCGCTCCCGGCACTCTCGACGGCGGCGACATCTGCGAAGCCGGCAACCATTTCTTTATCGGCATCTCGCGCAGAACTAATGAATCGGGAGCAAAGCAACTCGCCGCGTTCCTGGCGCAAAGCGGCTACTCCTCATCTCCGGTGGATATCCGCGCGATGAACAGCATTCTGCATCTGAAAAGCGGCATCGCCTGCATCGCAGAACACCAGCTCGTGGTAATCGAGGAAATGGCTGACCGCCCGGAATTTCGCGGCTACGATCTAATTCGCGTCGCGCCCGAAGAAGCCTACGCAGCAAATTGCGTCCGCGTAAACGAGTACGTGCTGATCCCCGCAGGATTTCCAAATCTAGCAGCAGAATTAACCCAGCGACGATTTCAGCTTCTGCCGCTCGACGTCTCGGAATTTCGAAAAATGGACGGCGGGCTAAGCTGCCTCTCGCTGCGCTTCTAATCAACCAATCTCATAAACACAACCGGCAAGCTTTGTCAGGGCACGACTTCTTAACCGGAGTTAAGCCGAAGGGCAGTCGTGCCGTGCGCCTCGAAAATTTGGGCGGCTTTAACCATTATCATCCGCTCCCGCCGTGCCGGCGCGCGCCAAATTTGCGCGCATCTCAATCCAACGGCCTTCCGGCTGTATCAATCTGAACACGCGCTCAAAATTTGTGCGCGTCCTGGCTCGTTTCAGAGTATATTCAACCACCTTGACCCTGCCTGAGCGGGGTCCGAAAGGCCCGGCGTCCCATCCAAGTTGCGACTTGTTTAATAGTTTTCGGACTAACCGCGAACCCCTTCGGCGCGCCGGTCGCGCCGGTGCACCCAACCCGATCCGGAGAAGGAAAAAGATGATGAAATCCAGCAATCTGCCGATGAGTACGGAAATGCCCGGCGATCGACGAAAAATCGCGCGCAGGTCTTTCGCGCTGGCGAGCGTTCTCATTTGCGCCATCGCCGTGATTCTGGCCTCGACTGCCGCGCCATCTTTCAGCCGGGCGTCCAGCCGCCTCTCTAGCGGCCAGCAAACGCTTCCCAGCAACATGACTCCCGAGGTCCTCTGCGTAGTCGGCTTCGATAACATCAAGCCCAACACGCGCGGCACGCTCACCTTCTTGCCCAACGGCTTGCAATTCACCACCGCAACTCAGAAAGGCGAAATCCTCACCCCGAGCATCACTGACGTATTCGCCGGACAGGAAAGCCGCCAGGACGTTAGCGGCATGACCGGCACGGTGGTCAAAGCCGGCATTCCTTACGGCGGCGGCCGGGTGGTCAGTTTGTTCTCGCACAAGGTTGAGGTGCTCACCGTCGAATTCAACGAC
Organism: uncultured Acidobacteriota bacterium; assembly: GCA_963831955.1. Classification (GTDB taxonomy): domain Bacteria; phylum Acidobacteriota; class Terriglobia; order Acidiferrales; family UBA7541; genus Palsa-147. The sequence goes on from CAWHSG010000002.1 coordinate 80,128, forward strand.
GAACATGGCGGCTTTCACGGCGCCATCTTCGTCCTCGCCAACGGCAAGGCCACCGAATTGCGCAATGCACTCGTCAAGCAAGGCGCCAAGACCGTCGAGCACGTAACTGTGGCGGCGCCGGCAGAGGAGAAGAAATAGCCATGAAGCCCTTCCATCGCCTTGCCCCCTTCAATCGCGCAGCTATTGTTTCGATTTCCTCGGTCGTGCTTAGCGCCGTTCTGCTGCTGGCCGCTTCTCTTCACGCCACGCGCGCGCCGCAAGCGCCGGCCTCGAGCGGCAAGCTCACCGCCTCCGCCATTCAAATCAATCGCATGGGCCCGGCCGAAGGCTTGCTGGTCCCCGAAGATTTCCGCATCTCGACCTACGAAAACATAATCGCCCAAGTGGAGAAGACCAAAAAGTTTCAGCACGTCTATCGGGAAGGCGACAAACGCGCCGCGGATGCCGCCGATCTCGTCATCGTCAATTTCATGCCCGAGGCTTACACCGCGGGCAGCCAGAAGCAACGCGAAGTCACCACCATCAAGGGAGCAACATCTATTAGAGTGAAGGTGCAATTTACTTCGCGCGATGGCAAAGTTCTCTTAGAGAAAGATCTCGAGGGCAAAGTGCGCTTCTTCGGTGAAAATCTGCGCGCCACCTACGATCTTGCCAAGAAGGTCGCAGCCACTATCAACGAATCGTTCTAATCGACGGCTCGTTACTATCAACTGCGCGTTCCGGATGTCTGCGGGACAACGCTCAAAGGTCGACCGCCCATGCGGATAAAAATTCGTACTCTAGCTATAGCTGTCGCCGCAATTCTGCTCAGCGCTGCCGGCGCACGCGCCCAGCAGCCCGCCGGCATTACTTCCCGGAGCAGCACCACTCCGCAAGAGCCCAAGGAATCCAATTCGATTAATTTGCCGACCGCCGCTGCTTACTCGCGCCCCACTCCCAAGGAAAAATGGGGGCATTTCGTGCACGAGGCCATCGGCCCTTACACGATCGTGAAAACGTTGGCGGTAGCCGGCGTGCTGGACGCCGAGAATTCGCCACCGGACTGGGGCCAAGGCGCCTCGGGATTTGGCGATCGCGTGGGCTCCGAATACGGACGCTTCCTCGCGGAAACCGGCAGCAAGTATGTGATCGCGGCGGCTCTGCGTCAGGACACGAAATATTATCGCTGCGACTGTACCGGGATCGGCCATCGCGTCGAACACGCCATCTATTCGACGTTCAGCGCGCGAGCCGGCGACGACGGCCACCGTATTATTTCGCCCGCGCCGATCGTCGCGCCTTACGTCGGCGGCTTCACGCAGCTGGCCTGGTATCCGTCGCGGTTCAGCTACAAAGACGGATTCCGCTTCGGCAATTACGGACTGCTCTACGATGTCGCCGCGAACGTAGCCCGCGAATTCATCAGCGCAAAATTCTAAGTAGCGCCGGCGTCTCTGCCGGCATCTTACGGCCGCAAACTTACCCAAAGGCAAGACTCAACGCCGGCGCGCAACCCAAGCCAACAAGAAGTTTTTTCCCCGGAGGACGGTAGAACGCGAGCGTGACTCGGACTAAACCGCTAATCGGGAATTGGCGTGCAGGGGTTGTCTAATTGAAGATGCCTGCTGTCTCGTCCCGCCTACTCCTTCACATGCGCCAGCGGAATCTGCGAAAACAATTGCAGATCGACGATCATGTTCAGCCGCCGATCTAACTGAAAAAACGTGGCCGCCTTCCTTCCCGGCAAGACCTGGCTTACCACCGGCACGTATTGCAAGCGCAGCGCCTGCGCCTCGCCGTCCGCCTCCAGCCAGTGCCGCACATAAATCAGTGCATCTTGGTCCGTCATGGTGGCCCACATTTCGGCGTATTGCTTCAACAGCGCATACTTCTGATTGTTCACTTCTTGCAAGTCCTTCACGTAATGGTTGTAGATCGGCCAGAACTTCAGCCCCTCCTCCTCCGACAGCGACATATTCTGCCCAATCACCTGCATCTTCATCGCCCGCAGATCCTTCCTCAGCAAAATAATGTCCTCGTCCGTCACCGTCGGGCTGATGACTTTCTGCACTACAACTTGCTGCCCCTGCCCTTGCTGTTGCGCCTGCGCCGCCTCCCGCGCCACGGCCATCCCGCCAGCCGTTACTCCGCCCAGGGCTGTGGCCACCACCATGCCCGCAACAAACGCCGCAGCCAATCCCACCGCCCCCGTCAATTTAAACTTCATAATCCTTCTCCTCACCTTTGTCCTCTTGCCACAAGAGACCAGCGAGAACAGCAAGTCCGAGTGCATGTTAATACAGTTAGCCCGCGAATGGCAGAACACATAAAATGAGCCCGGACTGACAACTCAGCCGAGCGAGATGATTAGGACAGCAACTGTTCTGGCAATCATTCCTATTCGGATAGGTGTCCCGGCATGAAGCGCACGTATATTCCCGGCATCACCGACATCGGAGAGCGGAGTCCGCATTCGTCGCGGCGGAGCCGCGGCGTCACGGTGGCAGCCCCCGAATTTATTCGGGGGAGGAGCGCTTCAGCGCTCCGAAAACAAGTCGCAATTCACACTGCGCTTTAGCGCTGGGAATTTCGATGCTCTCGCGTCACACGGCTTGCGAGGCGGCGCTGGAATCTTATCTCGAAATTAAGACGCTATCGAAGGCCGTGCTCATTTGCATTGCCCTAACCCCTCCGATAAAATCCCCCCCAGTGCCTGAGGCTTCTTCCAAGCCGCGTATCGCCCTCGGAGCCGACCACGCCGGCTTTCATCTGAAAGAAATCGTCAAAAAATTCCTGATCGAATCGGGGTACAACTGCGACGACATGGGTACGTCATCCGAAGAGTCGGTAGATTATCCGGATTTCGCCCGCGCCGTAGCCGAGCGCGTCTCAGAAAACAAAGATGAAATCGGAATTCTCGTCTGCGGCACTGGAATCGGCATGGCCATCGCCGCGGACAAAGTTCCCGGCGTACGCGCGGCCAACGCCTTCGATGAAACCACCGCGCGCCTCTGCCGCGAACACAACAACGCCAACATCCTCACTCTAGGCGCACGTATCGTCGAAGATTCCCGCGCGCTCGACATCGTCCGCACTTTCCTGGCCACCGATTTCGCCGGCGGACGCCACCAGCGCCGCATCGATAAAATTTCAGAAATGGATCAAGCCTACTGTCCCGGCGCGCCACTCAAAAACGTTGCGAAATCCTGAACACGAGCCAACTATGACTACACCAAGAAACGAAACTCCCGAATCGCGACGCATGAGCCTTTCGCTCGCCGAGGCCGACCCGGAAATCGCCGCGGTACTGCGCGAAGAAATCCGCCGGCAATCCACCAGCATCGAGCTAATCCCCTCGGAAAATGCCGTCTCCGAAGCAGTACTGGAAGCCATGGGATCAGTCCTCACCAACAAATACGCCGAGGGCTATCCCGGCAAGCGTTATTACGGCGGCTGCGAATTCGTGGACGTCGCCGAGCAGCTCGCCATCGATCGCGCGAAGGCTCTCTTCGGCGCGGATCATGCCAACGTGCAGCCGCATTCCGGGACGCAAGCCAACATCGCCGTCTACATGACCGCGTTGCAACCCGGCGACACGGTCCTCGGAATGAATCTGGCCCACGGCGGCCATCTAACTCACGGCCATCCGCTGAATTTCTCCGGGAAGACTTACAATTTCATCGCCTATGGCGTGAAGAAAGAAACCGAAACCATCGATTACGATGAGCTCAATCGTCTAGCCCAAGAAAACGCACCGAAGATGATCGTCGTAGGCGCGAGTGCCTATTCCCGAATCATCGAATTCGCGCGCATGGCGAAAATTGCGCAATCAGTGAACGCGTTGCTCTTCGTCGACATGGCGCACATTGCCGGACTCGTTGCCGCTGGGGTGCATCCGAGCCCGGTGCCGCATGCCGATTTCGTTTCGACTACGACGCACAAGACTTTGCGCGGCCCGCGCGGCGGCTTGATTCTCTGCCGTGAAAAATTCGCCAAGGATTTGGATCGCATCACCTTCCCCGGGATCCAGGGCGGCCCGCTCATGCATATCATCGCGGCAAAAGCGATCTGCCTGCGCGAAGCCGCACAGCCCGAGTTCCGCGAGTACGGCAAACAAGTTGTGGCTAACGCCAAAGCACTAGCCGCCGGCGTTTCGAAGCGCGGCTTCCGCATCGTGAGCGGCGGCACTGATAATCATCTATTCCTCATCGATGTCCAATCGAAGGGCCTCACCGGCAGCGCCGCGCAGCCGGCCTTCGATCGCGCCGGCATCACTATCAACAAGAACGCCATCCCCTTCGACCCGCTCCCGCCGATGAAAGCCGGCGGAATCCGTGTAGGGACGCCAGCCGTCACGACGCGCGGCATGCGCGAGCCGGAAATGGATCGCATAGCCGGCTGGATCGCCGAACTTCTGACGAATCTCGGCGACGCTCCAACCGAGCAGCGTATCCGCGGCGAAGTTGCCGAGCTCTCCGCCAGATTTCCGCTCTACGTCCGCCGTCTCGAAGAAGCCGAAGCCGCGCTGCAAACCACTCACGCCGCAAGTTGAGCAAGCGCTGCAAAACCATTCTCGCCGAGGCAACTTCTCTGTTTACAACTTAGCTAATATATGCTACAAACTTCTCGCCGTAATCTGAAATCCGGCGCCGGGTCCGGGCTGACGATTCAGCCCGGCGATATAACGTCCGGCCCTCCTGAGCCGCGCGCAACCCGCGCCAAACAATTCAAAGCAGGAGCAACAAAAAATGTCTGGCCCAGCACCCAGCCGGCAACGATCCCCTTTCCCCCCACCCGCCAATCCCGCACTCAAGCCCTCTACAAGAGATCCGGACGAAAATTCTAATCGGGAATCAAAACGATTAGAAACCATCGCAAACCATTCAAAAGAAAAGACCGCGGCACATTCTAATCGGGAATTAGCAGCGGTTTTTTACGCCCCTCTTTGCCCTGCAATCTCCGCTCCGTCCAGCGAGAAAGGCGAACAAAAGGCTAATCGGGAATCACTACGATTAGAAATCGAAGTAACTCCAACAAAACAAAGACCCGACGACCGTTCTAATCGGGAGAAAGAAGCACTTTTTCAAACCACGATCACAAGAAAACCCCCGACGATCCCGACGAAAAACGCCAGCACGCCCCCCTCATTTTTGTTTCGGGTAGATACAAAGTCGAACGATTGTTTTCTTGCACTTACAGACAATTCTAATCACACCCATGTTTCGGGTACAGCAAGCGGTAAGACGCCTCCCAGTAGCACAACCACTCCTGGCTGTTTCGGCCCCAAGCGAGCCCACCCAACTCAAAAAAGCAAGAGCGCCCGAGCTCCACAGTCCAACTCAAACTCAAAATCATTCGCAAAGCACCCTCCATTTTTGTTGCGATTAGAAACCACCCCGATCACTTGTTTTGTTAGAGTTACAGCGAATTCTAATCTTCCCATGTTGCGATTAAGGCGAAGCGTAATCGAACCCGAATTCCGCCTAAATCGTCCACTATCCCCGGCCCGAGAAAAGTCAAAACCGCCGGCAGGGGCGCCAGCGGCACGGTACGGCGGATTTCGCCAAATTGTCCGCGCGTGGCGTAACCCCGTCCCATTTCCGGGCAAAACGCATCAGTCTTCGCCCGAACATTTTCCAGTAACTAGTTTATATTCAGCGCGTTACCGCGCTGGGTGGACGGTTCAAAGCTTGCTTGGGTGCTTGAGTGCGGCGCCGAGTTTGAGCCCGCTACTACCATGGAGGTGATTTGGTGGATTCGATTTGGCAGGATTTGCGTTACGCCGCTCGCGTGCTGCGGAAGAATCTGGGATTTGCGATTATCGCGGCGCTGATCCTGGCGTTGGGCATCGGCGCGAACACCACCATCTTCTCGATGCTCAAAGGCGTCATACTGCGCCCGCTGCCCGGCGTGCCGCACTCTGACCAGATCGTCGACATCAATATGTATAGCCGCGGTGGGGCGCCCTGGCCCGTCTCTTATCCCGATTACAAGGACATGCGCGACCGCAACACGGTGTTCTCGGCCCTGGCTGCTGAGACGCTGCAGACCGTTAACGTCACCATCAATCGCAAGCCTGAGCGGGTTTGGGGCGAACTCGTTACCGGCAACATGTTCGAAATGCTCGGGGTGAAGGCTGAACGCGGGCGCTTGCTTGCGCCCGAGGACGATGGCGCGCCCGGTGCGAATCCTGTAGTGGTCATCGGGTATGGCTTCTGGAAATCGCGCTTCGGCGGCGATCCGGAAATTGCCGGAAAGAGCATGCGCATCGGCCAGCGGACATTCACTATCGTGGGCGTCGCGCCGCGCGGGTATCAGGGCGGGATTGTCGGCGTGGCCGCCGAACTGTTCGTGCCGGTGAGCATGCAAGGGCAGTTGATGAACGGCGAAATTTCGCTCGACAAGCGCGATACACACTGGCTGTTCGCGCAAGGCCGGCTGAAACCCGGCGTCACGCTGGCGCAGGCGCAGGCCGCAATGGACGTGGTCGGGGCGCAGATTTCGAAAGAGTATCCCGACGACGAAGTCGCGCGGCGGGCGGCGGTCGTGCCGATTTCGAAATCGCCGTTCGGATCGCAGCGGTATTTGCTGCCAGTGCTCACCGCCGGTTTGGCGGTAGTCGGCATCGTGCTTCTGGTGGCGTGCGCCAATGTTGCGAGCTTGCTGCTCGCCAAGGCCGCCGGGCGGCAGCGCGAAATGGCGATCCGCCTCGCCGTGGGCGCGAGCCGCGGGCGCCTGGTGCGGCAACTGTTGACCGAAAGCTTGCTGGTTTCGCTGATAGGCGGAGCCGGGGCGCTGCTGCTGAGCCTGTGGCCCGCGGCATTTCTTTCGCAAGTACGCGTGCCCACGCCACTGCCCATTGTGATTGACACGAGTTTTGATTCGCTGGTGTTCGGGTTCACTTTTCTGGTGGCGGTGGCGAGCGGGATCATCTTTGGCCTGGCGCCGGCGCTGCAAACTTCCAAAGTTACTTTGGTGCCGGCCTTGAAAGAAGACACCGGCAGTTGGCTATTCGGGCGTTCGCGAATGCGCAGTGCGTTGCTGGTGGGCGAGATCGCACTTTCGCTGAGTCTGTTGATTGGCGCGGTGCTGGTGTGGAAGAGCCAGGCTTCGGCGGCCAAGATCGATCCCGGCTTCGATCCGCGCAACGTGCAACTGGTCTCGGTGGATCTCGATTCGAGCGGCTATGCCGAAGCGCGCGGCCAGCAATTCGACGCGCAATTGCTCGAGCGCGTGCGAGCGCTGCCCGGCGTGCAATCCGCCAGCCTGGCGCATCGTTTGCCGCTGGCGGTGATCGCCAGCGAATCGCGTTCGTTCAAGCCTGAGGGCTATGCGTCGCGGCCCAATGAAGATCTGGACATCGAGTACAACAAAATTTCGCCCGGATATTTTTCGACGCTGCACATACCGCTGGCCGCCGGACGCGATTTCGGCCCGCGAGATTCTTCGCAATCGCCGCGAGTGGCTATCGTCAATCAGACGTTCGCGCAGCGTTATTGGCCGAATCAGGATCCCATCGGCCGCAAGATCGATCTGGACCCCGACACGGTGACGGTGATCGGAGTGGCCGGTGACATTAAATATTTGCAGATTGACGAAGCGCCGATGCCTTACGTTTATCTGCCCCTCTCGCAGCATTACGCCGGCGACGTGACTCTGCATGTGCGCTCCTCGGGCGACGCAGCGGGGCTGTTGCCGGCTATTGAAGCGCAGGTGCGGGCGCTCGATCCGGATTTGCCGGTGTATGGCGCGGAAAGTTTGAACGAGCAGATGCGCTTTTCGATGGTGGGCTTTTATCTGGCGGAGGATTTTCTCGGCGGGGCCGGGTTGCAGGGTTTGCTGCTGGCGGCGGTGGGGATTTATGGGGTGATTGCGTTTAGTGTAACGCAGAGGACGCGGGAGATTGGGATTCGCGTGGCATTGGGGGCGAAGCCTCGGGATATTTTCCGGCTGGTGATGGGGCAAGGGTTGCGCCTCGCGTTGTTGGGCGTGGGATTGGGTTTATGTTTGGCGATTGCGCTGACAGGATTATTGCGCAGCTTGCTTTATGGAGTGAGCGCCCACGATCCGCTTACGTTTGTCGGCGTGACGATATTCCTGGTGGGCGTAGCCGCAATAGCATCATTCCTGCCAGCCAGACGCGCCATGAAAATCGCCCCAATGGAAGCCCTACGATACGAGTAAGAAAGAAGCTCGTAGCGCAGGCAGCCTGCCGGCGTTTTTGCGCGACGAGGCGTGCGGAAAAATTGTGACCGAGAGTGCGGCATGAGAACGGTGTGCTTTCGACGGAGAATTCCAAGCATCTCGAACAGCGGCGGCAACGCGTGGAGCTACGGAAATCTCGCTCCGTAGCGCGAGATCTGCGGGCGCCACACAAAAACGCCGGCTGGCAGCCTGCGCTACGGTCTCACATTTCGCCTTGAAGAATTTCAATTACAAGCTCGGCGACTTGGCCTTCGCGGATATGGAAGGCGCGGATCGGTGTCTGCGATTGGGGCGAGACGATTATGTAGGCGGCTTCTGGATAGTAGGCGCGGGCAACGTCTGTCGGCGACGGAATGTTTTCGGTTGTTGGATGGGAGTGATAGATGGCGAGGAGTTCGAGATTTTGTTTGCGGATTTCGCGCGTGATTGGGAAAAGTTCGGGCGGCGCAATTTCGTAGTTTGTCTTAGGTGTTGGCGAGGCATTTTGAGTTGGGTGGAAATTTTCGATTGCGGAATTGCGGCCGGAGAGCAGGCCGCAGGATTCGTTGGGGGCGTGGGTGCGGGCGTCGGTTAGGAGCGCGTCGAGGATTTGGCGGGGGATGCGCAGGGATTTCGGCACGTTTGTGAGTTTAGCGCGCGTTGGGATTGGAGAGTTAGATCGCGGGTGTAAAAAAACAGGACGGCGCGCGGGAATTTAGGCGGTCTTGAACGAGGCGAATATTGCGCGATCCAGCCATTAAGGGGCGCAGCGAGCGGCGCCCCTACGGCCGAAAGGCAACGGCGACGACAATCCGCTTGGCGATTACGCCTTTTGAGCTTGGCGTCGTAGGAATGTTGGGACATCCAAGTCGTCTACCGGGACTTCGTGAATTACCTCGCTTACGTTTCTGGCTACCTGGGCTGGAACGTCCTGATGATCCTGCTCGCGGGCGGACTTCCAGGTTTTCGGCAGATACGACGGGCGCGTGTGGGTTTTGCGTTGGGCTACCTCGCGGAAGCCTGCGGCGATTACTGTGATTTTTACGGATTCCTTCATGGCGTCGTCTTGGACCGCGCCGAAAATGATGTTCGCATTTTCGTGCGCGGCTTTTTGGATTATGGACGAGGCTTCGTGAACTTCTTGGAGACTTAGCGTGGAGGAACCGGTGATGTTGATGAGGATGCCTTGCGCGCCTTGGATGCAATTATCTTCTAGCAGCGGGCTGTTGATGGCGCGATTGGCGGCATCGACTGCGCGATTTGTGCCGCTGGCGATGGCGGTGCCCATCACCGCGTAGCCTTGGCCGGACATGATGGTTTTTACGTCGGCGAAATCGCGATTGATGATGCCGGGAATGGTGATGATGTCGCTGATGCCCTGTACCGCCTGGCGAAGAATATCGTCGGCGATGCGGAAGGCTTCGAAGAAGCTGGTGCCGTGCTCGACACATTCCATGAGGCGTTCATTTGGAATCACGATTACCGTGTCCACGCTGCCGACTAGCTCGCCTAGCGATTGCTCGGCTTGCTGGAGGCGGCGCTTGCCTTCGAAGGCGAAGGGCTTGGTGACTACCGCAACGGTGAGAGCGCCGAGTTCGCTGGCGAGATTAGCGACTACCGGGGCGGCGCCGCTGCCGGTGCCTCCGCCGAGTCCGGCGGTAACGAAGACCATGTCGGCGCCGTCGAGCGCTTCGAGAATTTTGTCGGTATCTTCGAGCGCGGCTTTGCGGCCGACTTCGGGATTGGCGCCGGCACCTAGTCCCTTCGTGAGCTTGTTGCCGAGCTGTAGCTTTACCGGGGCTTGCGAAAGTTTTAGCGCTTGCAAGTCGGTGTTGGCGGCGATGAATTCTACGCCTTCGAGCTTGGCGCGGATCATGCGGTTGACGGCGTTGGTGCCTCCGCCGCCCACTCCGATCACTTTTATTTTCGCGCCGTTTGCCGGCTCTTCACTGAATGAAACGCGCAATGCGGATTCTTTCGGCGTCATGCTTCCTCCCAAAATTTTCATTCCCATGCGACCCCCTCGTATGGCTTAGCTAGCTTGTCCTGCAAAAAGAGCTTTTAGTTTTCCGGTCCAACCGGAGGGCTTGGCGCCTGCGATGCGCCGGGTGCGCGCGCCGTAGAGGACCAGGCCGACTGCGGTGGAGTATTCGGGTTGGGTGATTTCGTCGGTGATGCCGGCGAGGCCGCGCGGGAGGGAGACGCGGACGGGCATCGCGAGCATTTTTTCGGCTAGTTCGGGCAGACCGCGTAGTCGGGCGCCGCCGCCGGTGAAAATCAGGCCAGCCGGAATTTGCGAATCTAGGCCGGCGCGGCGGAGTTCGTCCTGGATTAACGAGAATAATTCTTGGGCGCGGGCTTCGGTGATTTCGGCTAGCATGCGCGAGAAAACCGTGCGCGGGGGGCGATCGCCTACGCTGGCGATTTCTATGGGGCGATCGCCTTCGAGCATTTCGCGTGTGGCTACGGCGTAATCGCGCTTGATTTTTTCGGCTTCGGGGATGGGGGTGCGCAGGCCTACGGCTAGATCGTTGGTGAAATGATCGCCGCCTATGGGAATTACCGCGGTGTGGCGGACCACGCCGCCGGCGTAAGAGATGATGTCGGTGGTGCCGCCGCCGATGTCTAGCAGGCAGCAGCCGAGTTCGCGCTCGTCCTGCGTGAGGCAGGCTTCGGCGCTGGCTAGCGGCTCTAGGACGGTGTCGCTGACTACTACGCCGGCGCGATTTACGGCGGTGACTATATTTTGCGTGGCGGTGGAGGAGGCGGTGACGATATGGACGTTGGATTCGAGGCGCTGGCCGACCATGCCGATGGCGTCGCGGATGCTGTCTTGTCGATCGAGTGAGAATTCCTGCGGGAGGACGTGCAGGACTTCGCGATCTTCGGGGAGGCTGATGTTTCTGGCGGCTTCTACGGCGCGGCGGACGTCGTCTTTTTGTACGTCGCGGGGGCGCTGGCCTAGGGTGATGCCGCCTCGGCTATTTACGCCTCGGACGTGGCCGCCTGCTACTCCTACTACCGCGGATTCTAGTGGCATGCCTACGATGCCTTCAGCTTCTTCTACCGCGTGACGGATCGAGCTGACCGCCAGATCGAGATTTACGATTTGGCCTTTGCGCCAGCCTTTGGATTCGGCTGCGCCTAGGGCTAGGAATTTGATGGATGGGGAATCTTCTTCTTGTTCGGCTACTAGGGCGCAGGTTTTAGTGCTGCCGATGTCGAGCGCTACGATTTGGCGGTCTTTCTTATTCAAATTCGGGCTCCCGAGAAATCCAAATTTGTCTTTGTGGCATCAGCCTGAGTTGGCGGCAAGGGCGCAGCAAGCGGCGCCCCTACGAAAACGGGGCCGAAGTGCGGAAGGGTCTGAAGACCCTCCCCTACGAAATCAACGATCGTCCGCATCAGTGGGCCTGCGCTTTCGGCTTGCCCTTGGCTCGCTTCGACAAATGTTGCGCGGCGAGTGGGGGCGATACTTTTGTCTTTGATGCGGCTGCTGGGCGTGCGTGTGGCCGGGCTGGGGACGGTTGCGCTGGGGCTGCTTCTGCCATCGCGGGTTGTGGCGGCGCGTTGTTGCTTGCGACCAATCCTGGATTGACTACGGCTTCGCCGTCGAAGCGTAGGTCGATTGATTCGATGCGGCCCGCTGACGTGCGCCATTGGACGATGCTCTTCAGCAGCGTCTGGAAGCGATTTTCGAAATCGTGATCGCCGAAATCTACTACTAGGGGGCCGGCGCTTGCGGGCCACAGGGCTGGGCCGCCGTTGGTGGGTAGAGTGTCGAGAGTGGCGCGGACATTTTTTGCGTCAGAGAGATCTACTTCGCTTACGGCGTCGCTTGAGCCGCTGCGGGCGGCATTAATTTGCTGGAGGAAGCCGCTGAATAGTTGCATGCGGCGCTCGCGCTCTTCGGCTGGGAGGCCGGGGTGGATGCCGGTGACTACTGGAAAATGGAAATTGCCTTCGACGGGGCGATCTAGGATTACGCCGTGTCCGTCGATGAGTGCTAGATCGCTGGCGTCGCGTAGGAATGCTACGGGAGTGCGCTCGACGATTTCTACCTGCACGTGATTTGGGAGCGCGCGGCGGACTACCGCGCTTTCGACCCAGGCTAGCGATTCGATTTGCTTGCGGCGGGCATCGAGCGGAATGCGCAGGACGCTGTGGCCGCGATCCGGCGCGAACACTTCCAGAATATTGCCGCGGCTGACGAAGTGATTGCCGGCTAGCGCGACTTGATCGGGATGAAGCAACGACATTTGCGGGGAGGCGAGCAGGAATGCGCCTACAGCGTAGACAGAGACCGCCACAGCCAGCGTGGCTCCCACACCTACGGTGATGCGCAGATAGCTCTTCCAGGCTTTCTTGCCGAATTTGCGGCGGCGAATTTCTACCGGCTTTTGCCGGCGCAAGTATCGCGGCTCGTCCTCGGCGAGGACTTCCTGGGGAAAAGCTTCCGCGTCCATGGATTTCAATTTCTCCAGAGGATCACCTCGTTCTCGAGATCCATTCCGAAACTGGTTTTCACGCGGCCGCGCACTTCGTCGATCAGGCCCATCATGTCGTCGCAGGAGGCGTGGCCTACGTTCACGAAAAAATTGGCGTGGCGATCGCTGACCATCGCGTCGCCGACGCGGAAAGATTTCAGGCCTAGCTCGTCGATCATGCGGCCGGCCGATGCGCCTGGCGGATTTTTGAAGATGCAGCCGGCGCTTTTTTGATTGAGCGGCTGGCTGGCGCGGCGCTTTTCGTTGCAGACTTTTATGCCTGCGACGATTTCCTGATAGGGCTTCGATGGCAGCTCAAGTTTCACGCGCAGCATTACGTCATCGGGCCCAAAAGATGTGTGGCGATAATCGAAGCGAATTTCTTCGCCGCGCAAAATTTCATTTTCGCCGCTCGCCGCGCGGTAAAGCTCCACTTCGCGCACGTAGCTGCCGATTTGCGTGCCGTAAGCACCGGCATTCATGCGTAACGCGCCGCCGATGCTGCCGGGAACTCCGATTAGGCCTTCCATGCCGCCAAGATTATTTTTCGCACAAAAAGTTACCGTACCGCCGAGATCGGCCGCGGCATCGACGAAAGCGAAATTGTCTTTGACGCGCACGCCTGGTTTCGCCGGTGGAAGATGCAGCATGACCCAGGGCAATTCGCCATCGGAGACGAGGACGTTGGTGCCGCCGCCGAGAAATTTGTACGCGACGCCTTCATTCTTTAGCTCGCGAATTACTTCGGGCAACGTATCGTAGCGGCGAATGAGCAATAAATCCGTAGTGCCGCCGATGCCTAGCGACGTCATTTCCTGCAACGACACGCCGGGGTGCAGCTCGACGCCTAGAGCGGCGAGGCGCGCGGCAGCCGGCTTGTCGCTAATTCGCACGATGCTCCGGCTCCGGCAACTGCGCGCCGATGAGGACCGCGAGTTGATCGAGCGCGCGGCCTACGCTGCCCGCGCCGATCGCGAGCACGGCATCGCCGGGCTTCGCTTCGCTCAGGAGAAACTCGATGCCCATCTGCATGTTGCTGGCGAAGACGACATTTTTATGGCCGGCGGAACTGATGGCCATGGCGAGAGCTTCGCCGTTCACGTGCTCGATGGGCGCTTCGCCGGCGGCGTAAATATCGGTGACGATTAAAATATCGGCTTGATTGAAGGATTGGCGGAATTCGTCCCAGAGATGCTGGGTGCGCGAATAGCGATGCGGCTGAAAAATGACCAGCAGGCGCTTGAATCCGCAGCCGCGCGCGGCTCCGAGAGTGGCGCGAATTTCGGCGGGATGATGGCCGTAATCGTCAATCAGCGTGATGCCGTTGTGCACGCCTTTGATTTCGAAGCGGCGGCCCACGCCGCCGAATTTTTCCAGCCCCTGCCGAATTAATTCCGCGGGCACATTCAGCGCCAGCGCGACGGCTGCCGCGGCTGCGGCATTGCGCACATTGTGAATCCCCGGCGGCGAGTGCAGTTGAAATTCGCCGAGATCTTCGCCGTGAAAGGCGAGATGGAAGCGGCTGCCGAATCCTTCGAGCTTCACGTCGCTGATCACGAGGTCTGCCTGGCTCGAAGTGCCATAAGTGATGATCGGGCGCTTCACGTCGGACAGGATCGCCTGCACATTCGGCTCATCGAGACAGAGCACTACCGCGCCGTAAAACGGCACGCGATTCACGAATTGCAGAAAGACCTGCTGGATTTCCTCCAGCGAGGCGTAGTGATCGAGATGTTCGCGGTCAATGGTGGTGACGACGGCGATCACCGGGGCTAGCAGCAAGAACGAGCGATCGCTTTCGTCCGCTTCCACGACGATGTACTCGCCCTGACCCACGCGCGCGTTCGAGCCCGCATGATTCACGCGTCCGCCGACGACAAAGGTGGGATCGAGTCCTGCGGCCGCTAAAACCGAAGCGGTCATCGAAGTTGTAGTGGTTTTCCCGTGCGCGCCGGCGACGGCGATTCCATATTTCAGGCGCATCAGTTCGGCCAGCATTTCGGCGCGCGGGATTACCGGAATTTTCAGGCGATGCGCTTCGACAATTTCGACGTTGTCGGGCTTCACCGCGGAAGAAATCACTACCACGTGCGCGCCATGAACATTCGCGGCGCTGTGTCCCTCGAAAATATTCGCGCCTAGATTCTGCAATCGAACCGTGACTTGCGATGGCTTGGTGTCCGAGCCGGAGACGGCGTAGCCGCTCGAGAGCAGCACTTCGGCAATGCCGCTCATGCCGCTGCCGCCGATTCCTACCAAATGAATGCGCTGGAAATTCCGGAACGTGACCATCATGGCCGGGCTACTCCCTCGAGCAAGTCCACAATGTCCTCGACCGCGCGAGGACGCGCCAATTTACGAGCGGACTGTTCGATTTCGCTGATTCTCGAGGGCTGGTCCAGGAGAGAAAAGATTTCTGTCGTGAGGCGCTCCGGCGTCAATTCATTTTGCGGGAGGACCCGGGCCGCGCCGGCCGATTCCATGGCCCGGGCGTTGCGCAATTGATGTGCGTCGGTGGCAGCGGCGAAAGGGATGAAGATGGCGGCGCGTCCGGCGGCAGCTATTTCCGCGACGGTGATGGCGCCCGCGCGGCAGACGATTACGTCGGCCTGGGCAAACTGGTCCGCCATATTCTCGATGAAGGGGCTGACCTCCGCGATGAATTCTCGACGCGCATAAGCTACGCGAACGGCATTATAGTCGCGTTCGCCGGTCTGATGCACGATGAAAAGCTGGTTTTTTCGGGCGGCCAGAAGATCGAGCGAGTCGACTACGGCGCGATTGATGGGCAGAGCGCCACGGCTGCCTCCGGTGATGAGCAGGCGGAGGGGCGGCTTGTGGTCGCGGACTGGTGCGGCGAAGAATTCGCGGCGGACGGGGATGCCGGTGAGGACTGCTTTTTTGCCGAAACGGTGGGCGGTTTCTTCAAATCCCGTGGCCACGCGCGTGGCGATTCCGGCGAGGGCGCGATTGGTGAAGCCTGGCTCGGTGTTCGGCTCGAAGATTACCGTGGGGATGCGATGCAGAGCGGCCATCAGCATCATCGGGCCGGATGCGTAGCCACCGACACCGAAAGCTGCCGCGAAATGATTTTGGCGCAGGATGCGTTCGGCATCCCACGCGCTGCCGGGTAGCATCGCGGCATTCTTCAGAAGCTTCAGGCCGCTGATGCCCTTTAGGCCGGCTACCCGAATGGTGGCAAGCGGCAATCCGGCTTGCGGCACCAGTTTCGATTCCAGTCCTTGTAGCGTTCCGACGATCACGACTTCCCTCTTCTTCATTTCTACTGCGGCGCCGATCGGCGCGCCCGGATCGCCTCGGCTCAGCCATTCGCGCGCCACGGCAATGGCTGGAAACACATGGCCGCCTGTGCCGCCTCCGGCGATGAGCAACTTCATCGCGTCGTTGATCGTGGCTCGCTCCTCGCGTCGCGCAGCCGGGGCGCGTGGCTCACTCCTCGGGTTGCGCGTGCTGGCTGATGTTGAGGAGCACGCCGGTAGCCAAGAGCATCACCAGCAAACTCGAGCCGCCGTAGCTGATGAACGGCAGCGGGATTCCTTTGGTGGGCATCAGGCCGAGCACCACGCTGAGATTGACCAGCGCCTGCCCGACCACCATGGTTGTGATGCCCAGTCCGAGATAACGCCCGAAATCATCCGGCGCCTGAATCGCTGCCCGGAATGCGCGCCAACCCCAGTATGCAAACAGCGCCAAAACCGCGACGCCGCCGATAAACCCGAGTTCTTCGGCCAGCACCGCGTAAATAAAATCGGTGCTCGGCTCCGGAAGATAAAAAAGTTTCTGCTTGCTCTCCATCAAGCCGACACCGGTGAAGCCGCCTGAGCCGACGGCGATCAGCGATTGCAGAAGCTGAAAGCCATACCCCTGCGGATCGGCTTCGGGATGGCGGAAAGACATCAGCCGGTGATAGCGATAGGGCACGCGCACGATCAGCAGATAAATTACCGGCAGCGCGACGAGAACTCCGCCGGCGAGATAGCGCAGCGAGAGCCCGGAGACAAACAGCATCACCAGCGCGATTAACAGCAACATGCACGCCGTGCCCATGTCCGGCTCGAGCAAAATCAGACCGGCCATCACCAGCACTGGAGCAAGCGCAGGCAGCAACGAGTGCACCGGATCATTGATATCGAAGGATTGCCGCTGCGAGCGCCATGGCTTTCGCAGTTCGAGAAACCACGCGAGATAGAGAATCACCGCTAGTTTCGCAAATTCCGACGGCTGAACGCTTGCAGGTCCCAGGCGGATCCAGCGGTGCGTGGCATGCGAGCGATCGAGAAACAGCACGCCGAGAAGCAGAACGGACACGACGCCAAGCCCGATGAAAATCACTCGCGGCTGTCGCAATTTGCGGTAATCGAAATTCATCAGCGCAAACATCCCCGCCAGCCCGAGCGCCATGCAGACGATTTGGCGCAGAAAGAAGGAATAGCCGCTACCACCAAGTTCGTGGGTGACGACTGCCGAGGCGCTGAAGACCATCACGGTGCCAAACAGGCAGAGCGCCAGAGTCGCTCCGAAGAGCTTGCGATCGGGTTGAAGTATCCTCGGCATGTGGTCTCTGCGTCCTCGCTAATGGGCCTGGCTGGATGCGCCGGCGGCGGCTTGGCCGTTGTGATGCTTGGCTAGTTCGGCCACGAGTTCTTTGAACTTGCGGCCGCGCTCTTCGTAATTTTCGAATTGATCGAAGCTCGAGCAGGCCGGCGCGAGAAGAATCGTGTCGCCCGGCTTGGCTTGCTCGAAGGCTTCGGCGACGGCGCGCTCCAGCGTTTCGGCACGAACCAGCGGAACCGAGCCATCGAGTTCCGCGGCGATTTTTTCGGCTGCTTCGCCGATCAGAAACGCGGCGCGCGTATGAGCCTGGAGCGGCTCGCGCAGCGGCGTGTATGGGCTGCCCTTGTCTCTGCCGCCCAGGATGATCAGCAACGGCGAATCGAAGGCGGCGATGGCTTTGAGAGTGGCGTCCACATTCGTGGCTTTCGAGTCGTTGTAGAACTTCACGCCGCGGACTTCGGCGACGAGCTCGATGCGATGCTCGACGCCCGGAAACGTGCGAATTCCTTCGGCAATGGCCGCGGGCTCGGCGCCGGCGAGCCAGGTAGCGATTGATGCGGCCAGCACGTTTTCGACGTTGTGTTCGCCGCGGAGAGGAATTTCATCGCGGCGCATGATGATTTCTTCGTCGCCGTGATCGCGAACGATGATTTGTCCGTCCCGCACGTACGCACCGGCCGAAACATGCTTTTGGCGGCTGAACCAATAGACGCCGGGCTTGGTCGGGACGCGCTGCGCAACTTCGGGGTCGTCGGCATTCAGAATCGCGGTGTCGCGCTCGCGTTGATTTTCGAAAATGCGCAGCTTGGCGCGCGCATATTCAGCCAGTGAATGATGGCGATCAAGATGATCGGGCGTCAGATTCAGCAACAGCGCTATATCCGGTCGAAACGCCTCGATGGTCTCGAGTTGGAAGCTGCTCACTTCCGCGACGGCGAAGGTCGAATCGTTCGTGGATTCGACGAGCGAAATTAGCGCCGTGCCGATATTCCCGCCGACCACCGTCGAAATTCCCGCCCACTTGAGAATGTGCGCAATCAGCGAAGTCGTCGTCGTCTTGCCATTTGAGCCCGTGATCGCAATCAATCGCCCGCGCAGAAAGCGCCCGGCCAGTTCAATTTCGCTCCACACCGAAATTCCCTTGGCGCGTGCGGATGCGAGGGCTGCTAGATCTGCGGGGACGCCGGGACTGAGGACCACGAGATCCTGCTGCTCGAAAATTTCAGGCTTGTGTGCGCCGAGCTCCAGCGTGACGCCGGCGGCGCGAAGTTTGTCGGCCGCGTCGGCGAGCTTTGATTCAGGCTCGGTGTCGGTAGCCGTCACGCGCGCGCCATGCGCGGCGCAAAATAGCGCCGAGGCGATTCCTGAGCGCGCAACTCCCACCACCAGCACTCGCTTCCCCGCCAGCTCGATTCCAGGTCGCAATGGATTACCTCAGTTTCAAAGTTGTAAGGGAAAACAGCGCAAATACGAATGCCACAATCCAGAACCGCACAATAATTTTTGATTCGCTCCAGCCGAGCAGTTCAAAATGATGATGCAGCGGGGCCATGCGAAAGATGCGCTTGCCGGTGAGCTTGAATGATGCCACCTGCAAAATCACCGAAAGGGCTTCCAGAACGAAAACGCCGCCGATCGATATCAGCAAAATTTCCTGCTTGATAATCACCGCAACAATTCCAATCGCGCCGCCAATCGCCAGTGAACCGACATCGCCCATGAAAAGCTCTGCAGGATGCGCGTTGTACCAGAGAAAACCGAGCGAGGCGCCGAGCAGCGATCCGCAGAAAATAGTGAGTTCACCGGCGTCGGGGATGTGCTGAATATCGAGATATTCCGAGAAGCGCGCGTTGCTGGCGATGTAGGTAAGTACTGTCAGCGCGCCGGAAGCCACCAGCGTGCAGCCGATCGCCAGACCATCGAGGCCGTCGGTGAGATTGACGGCGTTCGAGCAGCCCACGATCACCAGCACGAGAAAGAACACAAATGGAACGAACGCTAGCAGCCAGATTATGTGGTGCGTCAGCAGCGGCCGAATCACCAGATCGGGATGCAGGCGCTTGAAGAATGGGACGCTGAGCTGTGTGGAATAGAGGCCGCGCTGTTGCAAGGCGAGAAGAATCGCGGCTACCGCGACGCACGTCAGCACTTGATACGTGAACTTCGCTTTCGGAGTAAGCCCGAGATTCCGGCGCCGCACCACTTTGTTGTAATCATCCACGAAGCCGATCACGCCGAAGGCGATCGTGGCGCCGAGCGCCAGCATTGCGTACCCATTGCGCAGGTCGGCCCAAAGTAGCGTGGGAACGGCAATCGCCGCGACGATCAAGACGCCGCCCATTGTCGGCGTACCGGCTTTCACTTGGTGACCCTTCGGCCCTTCCGCACGGATAAATTGCTTCACCTGCATGGCGCGCAGTTGGTTCACCACCCAGGGCTCGAGCACGATCGATAAGATCATCGCGGTAATGCTGGCAACGGCCGTACGCACGGTGATGTAGCGGAAGACATTGAAAGGGCTGAAATACGGCCGCAGGACGAAAACGAAAAGATAGTAGAGCATCTCAGCGCCGTCCCTTGCGGGAGCCGCCGGCGGGTTGCGGGACTTTGGATTTCGGAGAGCGCTGATCGGCCGCGGTGGAATTGGAATAGTGCGCGCGCAGCGCTTCGAGAATCTTCTCCATCTTCACGCCGCGCGAGCCTTTGAGCAGCAGCAAGTCGCCGCGGGTAATAAATGAAGTCAGGAATTTGCCGGCCTCTTCCGAGGTGGCGAAGAATTTCGTTTGCTCGCGGGGATGTCCGGCTTCGATCGCCGCGTCAACTAGTTCGGCGGAGTCGCCTTGCACGCCGATGATCCAATCGATTGCGCGGGCTCCATCGGCTTGCGCTTCGGCAATATGGCGGCCACTTTCGCGATGCAATTCGGCAGAAGTCGAGCCGAGTTCGAGCATTTCACCAGCGGCGAGAATGCGGCGCTTGTGGCCGCTGGTGGCCGCGAGAAGATCTACGACGGCGTCTAGAGCTGTCGGGCTCGAATTGTACGTGTCATTGATGACCACAAATTCCTGCTTGAAGCGCACTACCTCGCCGCGCTTGTCCGGCGGCTGCAGTTTCGGGAAGACCGTGGCTGCTTCCGCAGCGCCGATTCCCCAAACGCTCGCCGCCGCCAGCGCCGCGACGGCATTCATTACGTTGTGGCGGCCAATTAGCGAAAGTTCGAGCTTCGCGTTACCCTCGGGCGCGGTCAAATCGAACGTCGTGCCCTCAATCCCGCGGTCTTCGATATTTTCAGAGCGAAACTCCGCCTTGGCGCTGCCGCCAAAAGTAATCACGCGGCCTGGCGCAATTTCACCGAAGTGCGCCACGCGCTCATCGTCGGCGTTCAGCACCGCGACCGCAGCGTCATTGCGCGAGCCATTCGCTTCGGGCGTCACGCGCGCGCCGCGGCGCGGCAGATATTCAATCAATTCGCGCTCGGCCAGCGCAATCTCATCGATCGAAGCAAAAAATTCCAGATGCTCGACGGCCACGCGCGTCACAACGCCGACATCCGGCGCCACAATCCGCGTCAATCGCGCCAATTCTCCGCGCCGCGACATCCCCAACTCGACCACCACCGCCTCGTGCTCATCGTCCAACTGAAAAAGCGTCAGCGGTAATCCGTAGTCGTTGTTCAAATTTCCAGTGGATTTCAGAACGCGGAACCGCGCGCCCAGCAGCGCCGCCAGGATTTCCTTGGTAGTCGTTTTTCCCACTGACCCGGAGACGGCCGCGACGCGTCGTTCCGGCTTCGCGTCGCGCCAGGTCCATAGGACGGCGGCGGCCAATTGCTGGAGCGCGAGGAGCGTGTCTTCGACCGGGAAAAGCCGGCCGCGAATCTCCGCGGGATAAGACGCCCGGCGAGCAGCCTCCACGACTGCCGCCGGAATGCCACGCCCCAGAACTTCACCGACAAAATCGTGTCCATCGTGACGCGGTCCGCGTATGGCGAAGAACAGTTCCCCGGCAGCCACGGTGCGAGAATCAATCGAGACACCGGCCACCCGGGCCACGGGGTCGAGCGCGGCAGGCAGCGCGACACCCAGAGCGCCAGCCACCTGTTCCATTGTCCACCGCATCGCGTCTCCAGTGGTTCTATCGTCATTCTCTTGAGGAGAAATGACTTATCGGCCCGTCGAAAAATTTCCCAAAACGGGAATGCCGCGGTTCCGAGTATTCATGTGCGCTCATAACCATGACCCCAGCGGCTAAAGTCGTACTCATTTTGCGGCACTTGCGGCATGACTAAAGTCATGCCCTGACAAAGCTTCAGCAACAAGACCTAGCGCCCGCGCCTTTGGCCGGCGGGATATCGACCGCCGGCCGACCTAACCGGTGCCGATTGAGGCTCTTGGCCGTTACTTCGCAGCCTTGCTGTAGCCGCGAGCCTGCAGGACTTTCCGCGCCATTTTCCGGTCGTCGAATTCAAACGTCCGGTCGCTGAGGATCTGAGTGTTTTCATGGCCTTTCCCCGCCAGGAGCACCAGGTCTCCCGGCTTAGCTTCCTCGAAAATCAGGTCAATGGCGCGCTCCCGGTCCGGCTCTATCCGGTATTGCGCATTGACTTTCTGCAATCCCACCACCACGTCGTTGATAATCCGCAAAGGGTCTTCAGTTCGCGGATTGTCGCTGGTGAGCACCACGAGATCGGCGAGCGAGCCAGCGGCTTCGCCCATCAGCGGGCGCGTCGAGCGGTCGCGTTCGCCGCCTGCGCCGAAAAGGATCAGCACGCGTTTATTTGGAGTAATTTCGCGGCCCACTTGCAGCAGATTTCGGATGGCGTCGTCGGCATGCGCGTAATCGACCACCACGTGGAATGGCTGGCCTTCGTCAATTTGTTCGAAGCGGCCCGGCACAGTCTTCAGAGCGCGAATGCCAGCTTCGATGCGGGGCACTGGGATATCCAACGCGATCGCGGCGCCGATGGCTGCCAGAATGTTATAAACATTGACGCGTCCAACTAACGTCGAGCGCACTTCGACATTGCCGGCCGGGGTTTGCGCCATGAATTCGAGACCGTTGAAGCCGGGCGTGAATTTCTTGGTGGTGATTTGGGGCGAGCCGCTCAGGCCATAGGTGATCGTGCGATGGCCACTCTTCGAGAGCTCTTCGACGAGCCGCTTTCCGTAAGCATCGTCGGTATTGATGATTGATGCCTGAGGCGCGCCTGCGCCGATGCCTTCGAAGAGGCGGCGCTTCGCGGCGAAGTACGCGTCGAAGGTCTTGTGGAAATTCAGATGATCGTGCGTGAGATTGGTGAAGACGGCGGCGGCGAAACGCAGCCCCCAGACGCGATCCATCGCCAGTGCGTGTGAACTGGCTTCGAGCACGACAGCAGACCCGCCTGCGTCGCGAACTTCGGCGAACATTTCCTGCAAGTCCACCGATTCAGGCGTGGTGTTGATGGCTTTGCGCGGACCGCGCGGCGTCGAGTAGCCCGTCGTGCCGATGAGGCCGGTCGTATGTCCCGCGGCGCGAAGGATCGAATCGACCAGGAAAGAAGTGGTCGTCTTGCCGTTCGTGCCTGTAATGCCGACGAGCTTCAGCGCGTTTGCCGGATGATGGAAGAAATTCGCAGCGGCGAGCGCCAAGCCGCGTCGCGCGGTTTCCTTCTTGAGCTGCACCCAGATGACGCTGCGCGGAACATCGTCAGGGCGCGCATCTTCGCTGGCAATTGCGGTTGCGCCGCGTTCGATGGCATCGGAAACGAAGCGATTTCCGTCGGCCTTTGAACCATGCAGCGCGAAAAATAATGCGCCGGGCTGCGCTTTCCGGCTGTCGCAAACTACGGCGCGAATTTCCGCATCGAGCGAGCCGGCAATGGCGATCGTCCCGACTCCATCTAGAATTTCCCGTAGCTTCATCGTAGCAGCGCGCGCTGCGGCCTTCGCGTGCCCTCCGCTCATCTCATCCCGATCTTTGGCCGTTGCTCTCAATTCGCGCCCCCTTGCAAATTCGCGGGGACGTACTTCCCCGGCCGGCCGAAACGGACCACTACGCGGCTGCCGCGATTGACGCGCGCGCCGGCTTGCGGCGACTGATCCAGTGCAAAACCCGTGCCAACGAGGACCGGCGTAAGCCCCAATTTGGAACAAGCCTCGGTCACGCCGCGCACGCTCTGCCCCGAAAGGCTCGGCACCGTGACACCAGGCTCGCCGCCAAATTCGACGGTGGGCGCGCTCGAGGGTGTTTCGCCGGCGACTGCGGGCGGCGCAGACCCGGGTGTGTCTTTTTGATTGTTGCTTGCATCTGCGGCCTTCGCCTCTTCCTCATCTTCGAGCGCATCTAGCTTCGAAGCGTCGCGCCGCCGCGCGGCCATTTCAACTGCGGGAACCACCGGAATATCGTGCGGCGTATCGAGATACTGAAGCACCTGCTCGGCCACGCGCCGGAAAACCGGACCGGCAACTTCTCCGCCGTGATGTGCGCCGACCGGCGAATCAAGGACTACGATAATGGTCACAACCGGATCGCTCACCGGAGCAAAGCCCACGAACGAAGTGACGTACTTGTCCGGGGAGTAGCGGCCCGTCGCCGGATCAACCTTTTGTGCCGTTCCGGATTTCCCGGCATCCGTCCAGCCATTCAGCGCCGCAGGTTTTCCCGTTCCCTCAAGAACCACGCCAGCCATCAGTTCGCGCAACGTTGCAGCGACTCCTGAGTCGATCGCACGGCGCGGCGCAGGTTCAGAGTCCGAAGTTTTCTCAAACGCGTTCGCAGGGCCGCTGCCGATCGATTTGACGATGTGCGGGCGAAAGATCAGTCCGCCGTTGGCAATCGCGGAAACGAAAGTGGTGGTCTGCACCGGCGTGACGCTCACTTCCTGGCCGATGGCAATCGAACCGATCGAACTCGCCGTCCAGTGATCGAGAGTTCGGAAAAGCCCGCGGTTTTCTCCTGGAAGATCGATTCCCGTGAGTTCGCCGATGCCAAATTTTCGTGCG
Source organism: uncultured Acidobacteriota bacterium (assembly GCA_963831955.1). Taxonomy (GTDB): domain Bacteria; phylum Acidobacteriota; class Terriglobia; order Acidiferrales; family UBA7541; genus Palsa-147. The sequence continues at coordinate 104,336 of CAWHSG010000002.1, forward strand.
GTTTGATAGAGGTTTGAAGCGCCGGCCCGGAGCGCAACTTTGATCGAGCCCACATCGCTCGAATGAGCCAGCACCTGTGCAACGCTAAGTGTGCCGAACGGATGCCAATCGTGAATCAATCGCCCTGCAACAGTGATCGAGCCATTCTGGCAATCCACTAGATCAGACGGACTTGCCACGCCGTTCTCAAACGCGCTCGCGAGCGTGATGACCTTGAAAGTCGAACCCGGCTCATAAGCCGCGGCGACCGCGCGATTCATGCGCACATCGTCTTCAAAAGCCGAAGGCTCGTTGGAATCGAAAGTCGGCCAATTCGCAACCGCCAGCAATTCGCCGGAATTGGGATCTTCAATCACGATCGATCCCGATTTCGCCTGCGTATCACTCATCGCCGCGGCCAATTCTTTCTCCGCGATGTACTGAATATTTTCATCAATCGTCAGCGTCACGCTCGAGCCCGGCTGCGCCGCCACTTCGCTGCGATCCACGCCCCGCCGTCGCGCATCTTTCGTCACCAACGTGCGCCCCGGCTTGCCCTTAATCACTTTGTCGAGCTCGTACTCGATGCCGCCTTGTCCCTGCTGGTCCACGTTCACGTAGCCAATTACTTGTGAAGCCAGCGAGCGCTGCGGATAAACGCGCTCCGGCTCTTTCTGAACGTAAATCCCGCGCAGATTCAAAGCCTCAATGCGCGCAGCAATTTCAGGAGTGAGCTTTCGCGCGAGCACCGGAAACGGATGCGGCTCGGCCAGCTTCGCGCCAATTTCTTCCGGCGCCACGTTCAGGACGCGCGAAAGAAGCTCAGCCACCATATCGTTGTCGTTTATTTCAGAAGAGTCGGCGAAGCAATAATCCACCGGAAGGCTGACCGCGAGTTCGTGCCCATTGCGATCAAAGATCGAACCGCGCTTCGGAGTAGTCTCGCGCACGCGCAACTGCTGCCGCTGCGCCTTGGCAAGATATTCGCTGTAGCGGAAAAGCTGTAGGTAACCGAGCCGCGCGAAAACCGCCCCCATCCAAACAAGCGCCAGCACAAAAACCACCAGCCAGCGGACGCGGGGATTGCGCGGCTCCATTTTTTCCCGGGGCTCCGGCGAAGCGAGCTTGCGCCTCAGCCCGCCATTCGTCGGCGTCTCAGAGCGGGCCAGAGGACGTGTCATGGAATTCGATCTAAGGCCGCGATGCCGCGGACTGCGCCGGAACTTGCGCCACTACGCCTTCCACAGCGCCTTGCGCCGGCGCCACCTGTCCAGGCACGGGCACCGACAATCCCAGCTGTTGGCGCGCAATCGCATCAATGCGCATCGGCGCAGAAAGCGAAGCAACCTCGAGCCGCAATTGCTGATTCAGCTCGGACGCCTGCGCGCGCTCGCTCTGAAGCTGCTCGAGCGAATAGCGGAATTGGATGCATTCGAAATGCTGCCAAGCGTAAGTCAGCAGGCAAACGCCCAGCGCCGCTCCACCCAGCATCTTTCGCCCCAGTTCGCGCCAACGTTGCGGCGCGGTAGTTCGCACCAACCGGGAATTATCGATACGCTTCAATGTGTAGTATTCGGTCATGGCTGTCCGTCCCGCGGCTAAGCTGCCGCGGCTTCTGACTTTTGCGCCACGCGCATTTTGGCGCTGCGCGCGCGCGGGTTTTCACGAATCTCATCAAGGGTGGGCTCGATGATCTTCTTCGTTAGAACTTCAAATTGGCCTTCCCGCGCCAGGCGCTGAAAGGCATGCTTCACTTGGCGGTCTTCCAGCGAGTGATAGCTGAGCATCACCCAGCGGCCGCCGGGAGAAATTGTGGCAGGGGCCCGCGAAAGAAACTGCTCGAGTTCCTCCTCTTCTCGATTCACCGCAATCCGCAGCGCCAGAAACGTTTTTGTCGCGGGATGCAGTCTCTGCCTTCCCCTTGCTTTTCGAGCCCCTGCCACACTGGTTGCCAAATGTGCGGTGTCGCGAATGGGTCGCGCGCGCACTATTGCTTTGGCGATTCTGCGTGAATCTCTCTCCTCCGCTTTCTGATAGAGGAGATCGGCCAATTCCCTTTCCGGCCAGTGATTCACAATTTCGTCGGCGGTCAATGCCTGCTCGGGATCCATGCGCATATCGAGCGGCGCCGCATAGCGGAACGAAAATCCGCGTTCCGGTGTATCGAGTTCGAGCGTAGAAACCCCCAAGTCGGCCAGCACGCCATCGAGCGGCGGCATCTGCTGCTGTCTGGCCACTTCGCCGATCTCGGAAAAACTTGCTTTCACCAGCGTTACCTTGTCCTTCAAGTCGCTGACTCGTTCTTGCGCGATGGCCAGGGCCTGCGGGTCGCGGTCAATTCCGTACACGCGCCCCGTCGTCAGCCGCCTCGCAATTTCCAAAAGATGGCCGCCCGTTCCGGTGGTGGCATCGAGATAGGTTCCCTCGGGCCGTATAGACAGCCACTCCAGAACTTCCCCGAGCATTGCCGGCGTGTGCAGCACGCTCAAACTTAAACGCCCAGGTCGTCGAGTACCTTTTCGTCTTCCGTGGTAATTGGGTTGTTCTTCAGCCGATCCTGGAACCTCGCCCGGTTCCAGATGGTCAAGTGGTCGAGATCGCCGAGGACATTCACCTCGCCGCTGATTTGCGCTTCCTCGCGGAGAAGCGCGGGAACCAGGAGTCTGCCCTGGCCATCTATCTCGACTTCCTGACCGTAGTAATTCACGCGATCGAGGAATCGCTGCTTCGACCGGTTATGCGACGAGGTCCGCGCCAGCCGCGCTTCCTTCTCTTCCCAGACTTTCATCGGGAAGACCCACGCGCTGTCGCCCCCTTCGCTGGTTACGTAGAACTTTTCGCCCATTTCCCGAAGCTCGCGCAGAAATGCCCGCGGGATTTTCAGCCGTCCCTTCGCGTCCACTGTTGCGGGATGGTTCCCCCGAAGCATTTGCAGTTCCGCCCAAACCGCCTAAAATCAGCCCTAGACATGCTGTTCTTTGTCCACTGCTAACCACTTCTTACCACTTTTGGCCACTGATAATAGTCACCTCCAGCACGAAGTCAAGCGGAATCGGAAAGAATTCAAAAGATTTTTTGCGGAGGTAATGTCCGCAAAACTGATCGGAGGATGCGCACCACTAGATATGGTGCGCCGGATCAGAGCTTAGACGATGCGTTGTTGCAACGGCGGCGAAATCCAGTTTTGTACCGAAACGGTAAACCGAAATTTTATTTTTAGAGCGCCGTGGCGCAATCGGCGATATCTATTCGTCGTCGGTGGCTTGTCTTCGCCGTTGACTTCGCCCCTGCCCGCACCAGCCACAGCCACCAAACGACACATCACCGTTCGGGAAGCGGGCAGAATTGCCCTTTCGAAAAATTCTCCGACTCGATCGCAAACGTGCGATTGAACCGCGCGCGGTAGTTCTCCCATGCGATGGCATTCGTCAGTTCCACGAGCTCACGCTCCGAAAATTCGCCGCGCAGCACAGCGAAGAGTCCGTCCGGCACTTCCGCCGGCGTGCGTGTGAGCGCCACAGTCAGCCGCAGCGCTAGCTTTTCCCGCTCGTTGAAATGCGTGCTGCGCTCGAATTCCGCCAGGTCCAGCAACTGCTCCTCGGTGATTCCTACCTTTCTGCCGACGGCAGAATGAATGTCGATTCAAAGCGGACACCCGACCATGGCCGCCACCTTCAGCTGCGCCAGTTCCTTCAGCTTCCGCGGCACCAGCCGTTCCGACGCCGTGTGCACGTCCATGCGCACCGCCAATCCCAGCAGCTTCGGATCGAACGCGCGCACCCGCATGGCCAGATGGATCCGTCCCCGCCTCCGCTTCACCAGCCAATAAATGATGCGCGTCCGCAGCCCCGCCTGTTGATCCAAAACCCCTGTCGTCCGGCCCATCTCTTCCACTCCCTCCGCGCTGCTCACATCTGGTTTCAATGTAGAGCCGTTACTCTAGATTTCCGATTTGGCTCACTCTCTGGCGAATCGTACATCTGTCCTGACTTCGAGGCCACGAACTTGTCACCAGGGGAGGCCCCATCGGGGCTGCTGGTGCCGAAGGCTCGTTTCTTGCCCGACCGACGCGCCACAGTTTTTGCCGCGCGATCGATTTCTTAGACGATGCACCGACCCCCTCCTCGCCTGCAGAGTTTGTAACCGCAATCGGAGTGCTACCCACTCGGCACCGGCGGAGTCGAGATCGGCCGCAACAAATCGTGGTTTGTAACTGTAGCTTTACTGGGTAGGAAGCGGATTGCGGAGCTGGTTCAGATCGCGGAGCGTCTGCTGCTCGTCGGGAGAAAGCCCTTGCATAAACTTCGGATCGTTGAGCTTCGCAGTTCTCTCCTCGGGAGGCAGATCGCGAAGCACGCGAAGCCGCCCCAGCAGCAACTGCCGACGCTCAACAGGCATCGCCTGCCAACGCGGAAGCAAACTATTGCGCACGTACTGCCTTTGCTGGGGCGAGAGACTCTCAAAAAACCGCTCGCGGTCCTGAATGTCATTCTTCTGTTCCGGGCTTAGCCGGTTCCACTGTTCGAGATTTCGGCGAATCTGCGCCTGGCGCTCGGGCGGCAAACTCTTGAACCGCTCGTTGTTCTCCATAAAGCGCTGCTGCTCTTCCGGCGAGCGATCGCGAAGCTGTTCGATCCATTTCGGAGGCAGCCCTTCCATGCTGCGTGCGGTAGGGTGACCCTTGCCAGCGCCGGACTTCTGCCCGTTCGCTGCGCCTCGTTCGCCAGACGCCGCCGCATCGGCACCCGCCGGCTTCGCGTCGTCGGGCAGCACGTCCTTGGTGTCCGCGTCATCCGCCGCATCGGCTGCTTTCCGCGCCTTGCGGTCGGCTTTGCGCTGAGCCGCGGCCGCGCGAAACGCTTGCGCACGGTAACCCATCTGCGCGCGCGCCGACAGCGCCATCAGCATCAGCAGCGCTGCCATGGCCAGCAGACAGAATTTGAAGCCGCGAGCGATCATCTAAATGTGTCCGTTTTGACCCTCGTTCTGATCGTCATCCGTCCGCGTCTGATTCTGTTGCGCCACGGGCAATTCCGACAGCGCGTCGAAATTCTTCACGACGTCGTAATTTTCGAGAACGTCGAGGTCTTTTATCAATCGAAAGTCCTGTTCGCTCTGCGTAGCGCCCGCCGTGGCTTCGGAGACATTTGGTTCGATACGCGAAGTCCATACCGATAGCAGCAGCAAGCATACAAGAGCGAACGCGAAACGCGGCGCGGGAACCAGCCACCCGAACCATCCGGCGTGCGGCTCGGCGGCGATGGCTTGCCGCACGCGCGCGTCGAATGCGCCGGAAGGCTGCATCCGCGGAACTTCGTCAAGCACGACAGACACGCGCCGGAATTCCTCGATGCGCGTTTTGCACGCCGCGCATACCGAGGCGTGCGCTTCCACCTCGCGCTGTTCCGCAACAGTGGCGCGATCGTCGAGATATGGAATCAAAGATTCCGAGATTCGCTCGCAATTCATTTCATATTTCATGACAGCCTTCTTTTCCCGGCTTCGGCTGGGATGGCGGGCACGGGAGACGCCGCCAATCCAACCAGCGGCGCCAACTGCACCCGAAGCGTCTCGTACGCGCGGAAAAGCAGCGATTTCAAAGCTGCCTCCGAACACTCGAGAACTTTGGCGATTTCACAATAATCCATATCTTCGTATTTATGCAGCAACACGGCGATACGTTGCTTCTCCGGCAACGCATCCACGGCGCGACGAATGATCACCGTGCGATCCTCAGCGATCAGAATTTGATCTACGCGCAACTCGCGCGCCGGAAGCTCCATCGCGGGCGCGTCATCTTCGGTGGAGGTGGCGTCGAGCGATACTTCCATCAGGCGGTAGCGCGTGTCGCGAATGCGATTGAGCGCCAGATTGGTCGCGATGCGGAAAAGCCAGGTGGTGAATTTGGCGCTCGCTTCGTAGCCGTGCCGGGCACGATACACGCGCAGAAAAACTTCCTGCGCCAGATCTTCCGCGGTAGCCGAATCCCTCACCATGCGGTAGAGGAAATTGACCAAAGGGGTCCGGTAGCGCTGGAGCAGATGCTCAAACGACGCATCGTTCCCCGCTTTCGCTTCCAGCATAAGCTGGACGTCGGACCTGGCCATGACAGCCACATCATATCTAACACTAGCCCCACCATAAAGTTGCGAGAAGGCGAATCGTTTGGGGGATGTGCCGCCGTTGCAAAGAGGCAGGGCTAAACCAAGTAGATTCAGTGAGTTCCGTAGCGCAGGAAGCCTGCCGGCACTTTTGCAAACCCATGGGCGTCCCGCATCGATTATAGAGAGAACGGCAGATAGCGTGTAGCGGCGGGGGTTTACCTCCCGCCCGATTTGACTTTGGGTATTTCCGCCCAAATTCCCAGAACGAGGATTCAATCGACTAAATATGAAAGGTAAGTTTCAAAAGCAACATAGCCAACACCCCCAAAAAAACAAGGATGGGCATTCCCACCGCAGGTTCGCGATTCACCTCAGGAATCAAATCCGAAGCCGCGACATAAACCGTCACGCCCGCCGAAAACGGCAGCGCGACTCCGACCGCGCCGCGAAGCACATACATCAGTCCAACGCCCGCAAGCGTTGCGCCCCCCAGCGCCACTGCTGAAAGCAGCGCAATCCGCCGGCTCCGTCCGCTAGCCAGCATTAGCGAAGCAACCGTCGAGCCCTCAGGCAATTTGTGCAGAAACACCGCCAGAAAAATCACGCCACCAAGCCACGCCGAAACCAACACGCCGGACGCTATCGCCACGCCATCGAAAAACGTATGAATCACCAACCCAAGCACCGCGGCAATTCCAGCGTGTTTGGAAGCCATTTCGTGATGATGCGTTTCTTCGCCGAAGTGAAAGTGCGGCGCAAGCGTATGCTCGAAGAAGTGAACCAGCAGGTAGCCGCCCAGGACTAGAAAAAACACTTCGTCGGGTTTCACCGCGAGCTTAAGCGATTCAGGAATCATTTCGAGGAACGCGGTAGCCAGCATGAATCCCGCGCCCAGCGCGATGAAATATTTTAGGAAAGCCCGCGACCATTGCCCGCGAATGATGGCCAGGCCGCCGATCACATTCGCCGCGGCGGCAATCGCGCCGAGTAGCAGCGCCAGCAAAATGCGCGATCCAGCGAATTGCGTCATGGTGGCTGTTAACCGGCGTGGCGGAAGAGAATCACGTCGCCGTCCTGCACGATGTACTCCTTGCCTTCAAGACGCAGTTGCGCGCGCTCTTTAGCGACGGCGAAACTACCAGCGGCCAGCAAATCTTCCCAGCGAACGACTTCCGCTTTGATGAAATTTTTCTCAATGTCGCCGTGAATCGCCCCAGCAGCCTTTTGGGCGTTCATCCCGCGCTCGATCGTCCAGGCGCGACATTCCGGCTCGCCGCAAGTAAGGAATGAAATCAGTCCGAGCAGACGATACGTCGCCTGAATAAGCCGGTCGCGTCCGGATTCCGCCAGGCCGTAAGCCTTCATCATCTCGGCGACTTCGCCTTCATCGAGATCAGCGAGCTCCGCTTCTATTTTTCCGCAGAAAGGCACCACCGCGGTTTGCGGCTTGGACGCCAGCTTTTCGAGTCCGTGTTTCTCGATGGCGCGCGCGGCCTCGGGCGCTTCTTCATCGCCAAGATTCAGCACGTAAAGCATCGGCTTGATGGTCAAAAAAGTGAAACCGCCGAGCGCTTTCATTTCCTCTGGCTTGAATTCCAGTTCGCGCAAGGGCTTCTCAGATTCGAGCGCCTGCCTGCAAACCGTTAGCAACCGGTGCTCCAGCTCAAGATGAGGCTCTTTTTTCCGCTTCAAATCCTTTTCGAGGCGCTCGAGCCGCTTGGTCGCTTGCTCGAGATCGTTGAAGATCAACTCGATCTCCACGTTATCGATATCGCGCATGGCATTGATACTGCCAGCCGCGTGGGGCACCGCGGGATCCTCGAAAAGCCGCACCACGTGTGCCAGTGCATCAGCCTCGCGCAACGGGACCAGCGACTGAGCATTCTTCTCGCGATCCTGCTGCATGCCGCCGACGTCGACGTACTCAATCGTGGCGAATGTGATTTTCTTCGGCTTGAAGACTTCAGAAAGTTTGACCACGCGCGAATCGGGCACGCGCGCGATGCCGACATGCGCTTCGCCCGGCTTCATCCGCGCATCCACGCGCGCATGCGTCAAAATCCGGAACAGACTTGTTTTGCCAACCTGCGGTAATCCTATAATTCCTGTTTGCATAAACGTGTGATACTAGCACACGCCACGGAGGTTCCCAGTATGACCGCAGCCGCCGCCAACGCTCTCACGAAGAAAAAGAAGAAGCCTTACCCGTTCAATCATCTAGCCGCCGTCCGTCATCTGCGAGCCTGCGACAAGAAATTCGACAACTTGATCGAGCGTGTCGGGCGGTTTCGCATGGAGCTGGACACGCATCCAAGCCCATACGACGCCCTGATGGAAGCAATCGTCTATCAGCAACTCAATGGCAAAGCCGCAGGAACAATTTTCGGCCGGTTGAAAGATCGCATAGGTGGCGGAAACATCCCTACGCCCGAGCAAGTCGTCTCCGCCTCAGATGAAACGCTGCGAGGCGCCGGCCTCTCACGTCAGAAGCTAGCGGCAATTAGAGATCTAGCGCAAAAAACTCTAGATGGAGTAGTGCCATGCCTCGCGGAAGTAGAGCTTCTAGCAGACGAAGAAATTGTAACGAGACTAACAGCGGTCCGCGGCGTGGGCGTCTGGACGGTCCACATGTTGCTGATCTTCCGCCTAGGCCGCCCAGACGTTCTACCCACGCTAGATTACGCGGTCCAACAAGGCTTCATGCTAGCCTACAAAAAACGCAAGCTACCAAAACCAAAAGAGCTGCAAACCTTCGGCGAAAAATGGAAGCCCTACAGAAGCGTAGCGAGCTGGTATCTCTGGCAAGCCGTCCATCTACATCGGACCAAGAAGGTCAATCCGAGAGCCAAGTAATCATGAATTCGTAGGGGCGCCGCTTGCTGCGCCCGCTCCGATTAATGCCGCCCAAGCCGCCCGCCATTCACTGAGGTCCGGAAAAACCACGAACGGTCAAAAACAACCCCGAAAGCCCAAGCAACAGCACCGCCCCCTCAATCCGCACCGACCACTGATGTAACCGGTCAAACTCCACCCGCAACGGATTATCGCGCGGTGTAGCATCCACCGAAACCATTTCGCGCCGCAATCCAGCCAACCGGCTAGTAACAAACTTCTGCGAGTAAAAAGTAAGCGCAATCATCAAAACCACCAAAATCGCCGCAGGCCGCGCAATCGCCGCAATCGAGTGCCGTTCCACCACCAACGCCAGCAAATAAATCAACCCAGCCACAATTCCAATCCAATGCAACCGCCCCAGCGCAAATCCAACCATTGTCCCAGCCTGATCGCGGCTCCCCAGCACGCCAAACGCCCCTGGTGCGACCACGAAGCTCAAAAAAATAATCCCGCCCACCCATGTGCCCAGCGCCAAAATCTCAATAAATCGCAGCGTCGAAGTCATTTATCCCGCCCATGACAACTGCTTGAACACATCCAACCAATCATCGTGTCAAGTCGTCGAAGGAACAGTGGCAAAATAATTCGGGAATGGTGGGCGATCAAGGACTTGAACCTTGGACCTCTCCCGTGTGAGGGGAGCGCTCTAACCAACTGAGCTAATCGCCCCGGAAGCGACATCATTTTTGTAGCAAAAGGCCGGACCAATTGCAAACCAAGACGAGCAACGCCGGCAGCCAGCTCGCCGAATTGAAACGCTCGATTTCGCACGTCGTCAAAGGCAAAGAGGACGTAATCCAGCTAGCGCTGACCACGTTGCTAGCGCGCGGCCACTTGCTGATTGAAGACGTCCCAGGTGTGGGCAAAACCACGCTAGCTCAAGCCCTCGCGCGTTCGTTCCACTGCACATTCCAGCGTCTGCAATTCACTTCCGACTTGCTGCCCAGCGACGTGATCGGCGTGAGCGTCTTCGATCCCGTCCGCCAAAATTTCGAATTCAAGCCTGGCCCGATTTTCGCAAACGTGGTGCTGGCCGATGAAATCAATCGCACCACGCCGAAAACGCAATCCGCGTTACTCGAAGCCATGAGCGAATCGCAAATCACGGTGGACAATCACACTCACCCGCTACCAGATCCGTTTCTGGTAGTCGCCACGCAGAATCCGATCGAGCATCACGGCACGTATCCTCTGCCCGAATCGCAACTCGATCGTTTCCTGATGCGCATCCGCATGGGCTATCCCTCGCGCGCCAGCGAAAAAGAAATCATCCGCAACGGCAGCAGCTCCTCGCCCGCGGAATCGATCGCCGCGTCGATGGATGCAGCCGATGTGCTCGCCATGCAGGAAGCGGTAAAGCAAGTAAAAGTGGATGAGAGCCTGCTGGACTACGCGCTCGAAATCGTCGAGCGCACGCGCACTTCCGAGCAATTGAGCTTGGGCGTAAGCCCGCGCGGGGCCGTAATGCTGCATCGCGCCGCTCAGGCCCGAGCGTATCTCGAAGGCCGCGATTTCTGCCTGCCCGATGATTTCAAGCGTCTCATTCTTCCCGTCTTCGCGCATCGCGTGGTGGTCAGCTCGCGCTACGTCTCCACGCAGCGCAAATCCGCCCAAGCCGAAGCCATCCTCGACGAAATTCTCGACACCACGCGCGTCCCACTCTGATGTCCGAGTCATTCGCTGCACGCGTCTGGCGCGAACGCGACCGCCCCGGCTGGCGTCTGTTCGGCGTCTCGATGGCCACTCTCGCGGTGGCGATGGTGCTAGCGCTTTTTTCCGCCGCAGTCGCGCAGGAAGGACGCATCAAGCTGGCCACCGGCGCAGCATTCGCGGCCCTCGCGCTGGCCGGCTGGGTGGCAATTTCGTTCGTCCCCGCACTGGCAAAGCGCACCAGCCTGCGCTGGCTCGTCTATCAAATTGATTACAAACTCACGCGCGAAGGCATCGTCTATCTCGGCCTGATTTTAATTCTCGTGCTGGCCGCGGTAAACACTGGCAACAATCTGCTTTTTCTGGTTCTCGGCTGCCTGCTCGCGGGAATTTTAATTTCCGGCGTGCTCTCGCGCGCTGTTCTAACCGGCATCGAGCTTCGTCTCGAACTGCCGGAGCGCCTGTTCGCCGAACAACCGGTGCTCGCGACGATCGAGGTTCGCAACGAAAAGGAAATTTGGCCGTCGCTCTCCCTGCGAGTAGAAGGCGTAGCCACGGAAAAGCTGCCGGCGCAAATTCTCGCGCAGCCGGTTTATTTCCCGTACATTCCCCGCCGCAGCTCCGCGCGCCAGAAAGTGCAGCTAGTGTTTCCTCGGCGCGGCGTCTATCACCAGGACGCCTTTTCGATCCGCACCAAATTTCCATTCGGCCTTTTCGAAAAGGGCCGCCGTGTGGATTCGCCGCTCGAGGTAATCGTTTATCCGCATATCGAGCCGGCCGAGCAAACCTACGAAATCCTTCCTCTGATCAGCGGTGAGATGGCCAGCTACTTCCGCGGACGCGGCCACGATCTCCACTCCATCCGCCAATATCAACCGCAAGACAGTGCCCGCTTCGTAGATTGGAAAATTTCGGCAAAGACCGGCTCGCTGAAAGTTCGCGAGTACTCGCGCGAAGACGAGCGCCGCCTGATGCTGGTGCTGGATCCGCTGGTAGGTCCGCCGCGAGCAAATCTAGGCAAGCTAGGCGAAGCCGAGCACTCCGAGCGCTTCGAGCGAGGCGTCTCGCTGGCAGCCAGCATCGCCTGGCACTTCCAGGAAATTAACGCGGTGATGCAGTTCCGCACCGATCGCATGATCACGCCCATGGCCCCAGCCAGCGAAATCATCTACGAAATCCTGCGCGAGCTAGCCTTCATCCAGCCAAACACCTCCGAAAGCGGCGGCGAATTCCTCGATGAACTAGCCGCCGAAACCGAAGTATTCAAAATCGTGCTAACCCGCCGCACCCAAAGCTCGATCCCGTCCGCTCTATGGTCGTCCTCGTATTTCATCTTCTTCGATTCAATTTAGCCGCTAACGTGCCTCCGGCGTCTCTGCCGGCATTCCCCGTACTGCTGGCGTCCCGTCGGCTCATACGACCTCGCTGTAACCCAATTAGAGAATCCAAAATCGGCGCGACCAGACCACGAGATCGAAGTTTTGCATCGTCTGAGATTCAAGCACGTAGCAACAATTACTTTCAAAAGAACCGGCGAGACGCCAGCGGTACGTAAACACGCGATATGCGACAATGGCGCGCGTCGCATATGCCGCTCTCCCCGAAATCCCTGCGCTCATTCCGGCAGCGCCTGCTCGGCTGGTTCCGCGCCAACCGCCGCGAGCATCCCTGGCGCCGCGATCGGAACGATTACCGCATCTGGCTCGCCGAAGTAATGCTCCAGCAAACGCGCATAGCTGCCGTAATTCCCTACTACGAAAAGTTCCTGGCCCGATTTCCAGACATTGAATCTCTCGCGGATGCCCCCGAACGAGAGGTACTGCGTCTCTGGGCAGGACTAGGCTATTACAGCCGCGCTCGCAACTTGCAGCGAGCGGCCCGCGAAATAGTGGCCCGCCACAGCGGAAAATTTCCCGGCGATTTCGCAGCCGCGCTCGCGTTACCCGGAATCGGCCGTTACACCGCAGCAGCCGTACTCAGCATCGCCTTCGACGCTCCACACGCCGTGCTCGACGGCAACGTAGCTCGCGTCCTCGCGCGCCTCAGCGCCATTCGCGGCAATCTGCGCGCTCCGCGACAATGGAAGAAACTCGAAGCCACGGCGCAAACGCTGCTCGCACAAAACGCCCCCGGCGATTGGAATCAAGCGATGATGGAACTAGGCGAGACGATCTGCACGCCCAAGTCGCCGCGATGCAACGAGTGTCCGGTAGCCCGGTGGTGCGAAGCCCGCAAGCGCGGCCTCGTAGATTCCATTCCCGCCCCACGAAAAAAGCAGCCCGGCGTCAAGCAGCGCATCGCCGCCGCGGTGCTCCTCGATCCCCGCGGGCGCACGCTGCTCGTTCGCGATCCCGGCGCGCACGACGGCGTCCTCTTCTCGCGCATGTGGCAATTCCCCGCCGTGCAATTCGCGAAAAATCCCGCAGCAGCGCTAGCCGATCATTTGCGCAGGAAACTCCGATTCGATCCGCCTACGCTCACCGAATTGCCGCACGTCAAGCACGGCGTAACGTTTCGCAACGTCACACTAGCGCCGTTCAGCGCCCGCGTCGCAGCCTTGCCAGTCCTCCCGCGCTCATGCCGCCTTCCGTTAGCCGATGTCACCAGCGCACCGGTATCCAGCGCCACAAAAAAAATCGCCCGCGCTGCGCTGCAACACGTCAAGTAGCGCCAATTTCGGCGCAGCCGACGCGCGTTTTTTGCGCGCGCAAATAAAAAAGCGGGCGGCGCCTCCACGCGCCGCCCGCTTAGGGGGTCGGGCAACTACTTACAGCTCCGAATTACCGAATTCCGTGAGCGAACTATTCCTGCGGCGCAGGCGCCGGAGCACCGGCCGGGGGCCGTCCGCCCCAGCCTCCACGATGCCCTCCGCCTCCGCCCTGCTTCACCGTATAGTCAGCCGGAACCTGGAACAGCGACGCAGCGGGTTCCGTCCGGGTGATGTTCGTCAATTGATACGTTGATGTTCCCCAGCGCGGATCTGTGTGCGTGGACTTGACCACCACCTGCAAATCATTTGAGAACCAGCGTTCGGTAACAATCTGCAACGGCTTGTCGTTGCCAATTTCACCGGCAGGGATCGTGCGCGTAATTCGCTCGCCGGTCGCAACGACGCCTTCAATCGTCTGCGTGCCCAGCGATTCCTTGGTCACATTTGCCGCATCAGCCCTCTCGCGCCTTCCGGGCCTCGCGTCCGGCGAATCCTTCCCGCCGCGAGCGTGCGCGGGCATTTGCTGCGCCGTCTTCGTCGTAGGATCGAGCACCACGTGCGTCCCGGCCACCGGATCGTGAATCATCACGAACTGCCCGGACTTGTATCCCACCGCCACGGGGCCAATTGCCGCAAGGTTTTCCTCATGCCGCGTGCGTCCCATCGAATCGCGGTACACCGCTCCCGGCGACTTGCGATCAATGTGCGTCCCGTCCGCAAGCGTCTGCGTAGTCTCGATATTCGTCGTCGCAGAGAACGGCTGGCCCTTCACTACCTGGTGCGGCCCGCCGCCCATTTCCACCCCGAGCATCTCCGCTTCCGGCGGCGGCCCCGGTGGCGGACCATCCTGCGCGTGCACCAGCAGCACCGCGCCAAACAAAAACGCGCCGATGCTTCCCGCCAAAATTCCTGACATTTTCCGATTCATCTTGGATCCTCCGAACTTCCTTACCGCGATTATTCGAGCTCAATCCACACCGAAAAACTTTGGCCGAAAACCGGGCGGGACTAGAAGGCCGAGCCGCCCCTACAACTACTGCTGCACCAAGCGCACCGCGCGCGGCGTGCCGTCCTCGCCCAACACGAAATCCGCCAGCACATTCGCATCCGCGCCATCCGAACGAACCGGGAATCCGAAACTAGCCAGCGCGGAAGGCGGCAGCGAAACGCGCACGATAGTCTCATCCTCGGCGAAAGTCGCGCCCTCAGCCGATGGAAGCGACAGGTAAGCCGTCGCGTACTCTGTGTCCGAATCCTGCGAGGCCGTCACTGCCGCACTCGTTCCGGCGGAGCTGTTCGCCGCCGAACTTCGGCTGGGTTGTGAGCTGGCGCCCACAGCAGCGGACGGGTTCGCGCCAGCACTGGCCGGCGCAACCTGCACAGTGGCTTCCGAACCCTGCGCGGTTGCGCCCGCAGTCTGCGTGAAACCCGCCGGCGAACTAATGCCGCGCGGATGGAAAATCCCGGGCTTCAAAAACACAATCGAAATCAAAGCAGCAGCCAAACCGGCCGCTCCGCCAATCGCCCAACGCCGCACCCGCGGGCCCGGCATCGCCACCACCGCCCGCCGTTGGCACATCTCGCCGCGCAAAACTTCCTCAACGCGCGCCGGTGCCGATGCAGCCGTGGTGCTAGCAGCCAGCGCGTGCAGCGCCGCACTCAGGGTCCGCGCCATCACCAACTCTTCGTCGCAGCGCGGGCAAGCATCGGCGTGCAACATTGCGCTCTGGCGCGCGGCTTCATCGAGCCCTTCGTTGCGGGCCAGATCGGAAACAATTTCGCTGAATTCAGCACACTTCATATTCGATTCTTCAATTACTGCCGCGCCCGCGAACTGCCGCTTTGAGCGGGGCCTGCCGCAATTCGAACAGCTTCGCTGCCAGCAAAGTTCGGGCGCGGTGCAATCGCGAGCGCACCGTCCCAATCGCGCAGGCCAGCACCGCCGCTGCTTCTTCGTAGCTCATCTCTTGCAAGTCGCAAAGCACCACCACTTCGCGGTAATGGCCCGGCAAACTCAGGACCGCCTCGCGGACATGCTCGATGGTTTGCTTTCGCGCTAGATCTACGGGCTGCACGGATGTCGCGTGATGCCCGTTTCCATTTGCTTTCGACCGCGATTCGAGCGGCGCCTCATCCGGCTCCGGAAACGGGACCAACATGCGATCCTTCTCGAGGCGTCGCAGGACTTGATTCCGCGCGATACCGAACAGATAGGCCGACGCTGTGCCTAGCGCGGAGTCGAACCGGCTGGCATCTCGAATCACGCTCATGAATGTCTCTTGCGCCACGTCTTCGGCCACCGTTGGGCTCCCGCTCATGTGCAGGGCGAAGCGAAAAATTCGCGCTTGCCAGCGCCGGTAGAAGCAGACGAATGAGTCTTCTTCACCGGCGATGATTCGCCGCAGCAGCTGATCATCCGAGTATTCGGGTTCCCGCAGCATCTACCTGATAGGACGATTCCGGCTGCTTCTCGTTACTAATTAACCCAAGGCCTTCCGAAAGTTCCAGTTTGTGAAGCGCGGGTTCCCCCGGGCCCTTGGCGTTCCCGTGTGCGAACCCCCAGCGCGGCATTTGATTTTTCTTCGCCGAGCAATATTTGTTAATCGCAACATGGTACGATTAAAATCTCCCGTAACTCACACAAAACAAACGATCGGGCTCCGGTTTAATCGCAACACTTTTGAGGGGGGCCGATTTCGATTTTTGGTCCGTTTTGACATTTAAACTTCCGCCGGGGGTGCGCGAGGGCGAAGGTCGGGGCCGAAACGCGGGAGGGCTAAAGCACCCTCCCCTGCTGGGATCTGGCCGTTGACGGGAAATGATGCCGCCGCTGGCTTGTTCGCCAGGCACTTTCATCCGCTCCTTTGATCGATTTGGCGCGGGCCCTTCGCGCTTACGCGGGCTCGGCTGAGCTATCGGGCGGTTCAGGAGAGCCGCCTTCGCGCCGGTATATTCAGTAACTTCGTGGTAATTGTCGGATTCAGCCTATCGTGCGACCAAAGTGGAGCCGATGACTGCGCTGCACGAAGAGTAGGGCGAAGAAAATTTGAAAGCCGCGCTGGGGGTTCGCGCGCGGGGACGCCAACGGCGGGCGTCGCGGGAGGACGAAACCGGCCCTCCTCTACGACGGCGAAGAGAACGTCAACGGCGGGGCCGAAAGTCAAAGACGCCGCTGGCAGCCTTTCGCAATGCTCAGGATAAACCTGCGCTACTGGTGGCGTTCTCCGCATCATTTCAATCTTGGAAAAGCGAAACCGGCAAAGGCAAAATCTACGGCAACACCGAACGACCTCACCTCTAAAGAGGTGAGCTACATTTATATTCCAAATCTCGGCTAGAATACCCTTGCGATATGAAGGCGGAGAGGGCGTGATTCTCAAGCAATTCTATCTGAACTGCCTGGCGCATGCCTCGTACCTGATCGGTGACGAGGAGACGCGCGTGGCTGCCGTTGTCGACCCGCAACGCGATATTGAGCGCTATCTCACGTTCGCGACGGAAAATAATCTGCGGATTAGGCATGTGATCCTCACTCATCTCCACGCCGATTTTGTGGCCGGACATTTGGAATTGCGGGACCGCGCTGGGGCTGAGATTTATCTTGGCGCGAAAGCGCGCGCGGAATATCGCTTCACGCCCCTCGGCGACGGCAGCGTTATCGAGTTCGGCGAGGTGCGGCTGAAGGCGCTCGAAACGCCGGGGCACACGCCGGAATCGATTTCAATTGTGGTTTACGATCTGGCGCGAAGCGGAAGCGAGCCGCAAGCTGTGCTGACTGGCGACACACTATTCGTCGGCGATGTGGGACGCCCGGATCTGCGCGCGGCGCTGGGGTGGTCGGCTAGCGACCTCGGCGCCTTACTCTATGATTCTCTGCAATCGAAATTGCTGCGGCTGCCGGATGATTGCCTGGTCTATCCAGCGCATGGGGCGGGGTCGCTCTGCGGCAAAGCTATCAGCAAGGAGACGGTATCGAGCATAGGCGATCAGCGGCGGCTCAATTATGCGTTGCAACCGATGAGCAAGAAAGCCTTCATCGAGCTGGTGACCGCCGACCAGCCGGACGCGCCGCCGTATTTTGTGTACGACGCGGTGCTGAATAGCAAAGAGCGGCCGACTCTAGATGAGGCGCTGGAGCGCGAGTTGAAGCCGTTGACGCTGGACGCGGTGCTGGCGATGCAAGCTAATGGCGCGCAAATCCTCGATACCCGCGATCCGGAGGAATTCGGAGCGGCGCACCTGATTGGCAGCATCAATATCGGCTTGGGCGGCCAGTACGCGACCTGGGCGGGCACAATTCTCGATCACGCGCATCCGATCGCAATCATTGCGGCGCCGGGGCGCGAGAATGAATCGGCGCTCCGACTGGGACGCATCGGGTTCGATCACATTGCGGGATATTTGCAGAACGGATTGCAGAGCCTGGAGTCGCGGCCGGACTTGGTGAGCTCGGTCGAGCGGCTTAGTGCGCAATTTGTGGCGGAACTGCTTTCGTCGAGCGAGCAGCCGCTGGTTATAGACGTCCGCACGCCGCGCGAGCGCGAACAGAAGCATATTGGCGGCAGCTTGAGCATGCCGCTCAATCATCTGGTGGAGAATCTGAAATCGCTGCCGAAAAATCGGCCGCTGCTGGTTTACTGCGCTGGTGGGTATCGTTCGTCCATTGCGGCTAGTTTGTTGAAGGGCCGCGGATTTGATCACGTCGCCGAAATCGCCGGCGGGATCGCCGCGTGGGAATCGGCGGCGCTGCCAGTTCAAAACTCTTAAATTTAGACTGCGACTTGCCGCCTAAGAAGTGGCCAGCGCTAGAGCGCATCGTTATCGCGGCGATTTTTCCGGAGCGCTTAAGCGCTCCTCCCCCGAATAAATTCGGGGGCTGCCTCCGTAACGCCGCGGCTCCGCCGCGATGAATGCGGAATTTCCTCCGCGAAAATCCGAGCGACATCAAATTGGGAAAGTGCCGCCGATTCGCGGGGCTTGACCGGCTTGCGCGTGTCCCGTAATTTATAGCCGCCGTACGCTTCGCGGAATGGAACGCGTTGTTGCGGCGGCGTTGACGGTTCGACCCTTGGCCTCACTGGAGATCGCGATGCAGGAATTCGATCCGCACGTTCTCGATGAACCGCCGATTCCGCCGCCCGCGGAATTCTCGAAGAAGGCGCGCGTGCGCTCGATGGAAGAATACGAGGAGATGTTTGCGAAGGCCGCCGCCGATCCTGAGGCTTTCTGGGCTGAAGAAGCGGAAAACATCGCCTGGTTCGAGGCGCCTAAGAAGATTCTTGAGTGGGAAATGCCGCATGCGAAGTGGTTTGTGGGCGGCAAACTCAACGTTTCCCACAACTGCTTGGATCGGCATCTGGAGAAAAATGAAAATAAGCCGGCGCTGCTGTGGGAGGCGGAAGATGGGGCAACGCTGCAGCTGACTTATGCTGAGCTGCACGAGCGCGTGTGCAAATTCGCTAACGTGCTGCTATCGCTGGGCGTGAAGCCTGCGGACTGCGTGGCGATTTACATGCCGATGATTCCGGAGCTGCCCATCGCGATGCTGGCTTGCGCGCGCGTTGGGGCGATTCACTCGGTGGTGTTCGGGGGATTCAGCGCTACCGCGCTTGCCGATCGCATCGCTGACGCTAAATCGAAAATCCTGATCACCGCCGATGGCGGTTTCCGGCGCGGAAAAGTGGTGCCGCTCAAAGACACAGCCGACGCCGCGCTCGATAAATGCCCTACCATCGAAAAATCGATCGTAGTGAAGCGCACCGGCGAAAAAGTAGCCTGGAAGGAAGGCCGCGATCTGTGGTGGCACAATCTGAACGAAAAATCGTCGAAAGATTGTCCCGCGGCGTCGTTCGATTCGGAGCATCCGCTTTTCATTCTTTATACTTCGGGAACCACCGGCAAACCTAAAGGAGTGTTGCACACATCCGCCGGTTACTTGCTGCAAACGCAATGGAGCACGCGCTTGGTCTTCGATCTCCGCGATGACGATATTTATTGGTGCACTGCGGACATCGGCTGGGTTACCGGGCACAGCTACATGGTTTACGGGCCGCTGGCCAACGCCGCGAGCATCGTGATGTACGAAGGGGCGCCGGATTTTCCGCGCAAAGATCGCTTCTGGGACATCATCGAGCGCTACAAAGTCTCGATTTTCTACAGCTCCGCGACGGCGGTGCGCGCGTTTATGGCTTGGGGCACCGAATGGATCGAGAATCACGACATAAGCTCGCTGCGGCTGCTGGGCACCGTCGGCGAGCCGATTAATCCAGCGGCATGGAAGTGGTATTCGGAAGTAATCGGCAAGGGCGAGTGCCCGATCGTGGATACCTGGTGGCAGACGGAAACTGGCTCGATCATGATTTCGCCGCTGCCGGGCGCGACGCCTACAAAACCGGGGTGCGCTACCAAGCCGCTGCCGGGAGTGGCTGCGCGCGTGGTGAATATACAGGGCGAAAGCGTGAAGCCGCACGAGACGGGCTATCTGATTCTGGAGCGGCCGTGGCCCTCGATGCTGCGCACGATTTATGGCGATGACGAGCGATTCAAGCGCGATTATTGGAGCCGCATCCCGGGCGTTTATTTCACCGGAGACGCAGCGCAATGCGACAAAGACGGGTACATCTGGGTGCTGGGCCGCGTGGACGATGTAATTAAAGTGGCGGGGCACCGCTTGAGCTCGATGGAAATCGAAAGCGCGTTGGTGAGCCATCCGGCAGTGGCGGAAGCCGCCGTAGTGGCGCGCCCCGACGACATCAAAGGCGAAGCCATAGTGGCATTCGTGACGCTGCGCTCCGGGCACGAGCCCACGCGCGAGGTGCGAGCCGTCTTGAGCGAGCACGTGGCCAATACGATCGGCTCAATTGCGCGGCCGGCCGAAATTCGTTTCGCCGAGCTGCTGCCGAAAACCAGAAGCGGCAAAATCATGCGCCGTCTACTGCGCGAGGTGGCGCTAAAAGGCGGCGTGTCCGGGGACACCACTACGCTGGAAGATCTTTCGGTGATCGAAAAACTAGCGAAAGCGAAAGGCATGGACGAAGACTAGAGGAAGCTGCGTTAGCCCTCCCGTATTTCGGCCCCGCGAGGCCCATGGGCAACCGTCACCATTCATCGCTTTTCTTCTGGAGGCGCGAATAATTTCGCTGCCGCCCGGGTAACGAATCTCCGCGGCACCAATCTCTCGGCATGCGCGCTGGCATAATTCGCGAATCCCGAAATCACGTAGCTCTTGCCTGCAGCCAAAGCTTCGAGCCCGACGCGCGCGACTTTTTCCGCCGTTTCCTGGCGCTTGAATTTCTCGGGCTGCCCAGCGACCTGCTGAAACTCGGTAGTTGTAGAACCAGGGCAAAGGGCGCAGACGCGCAGGCCGAACCGCGCTACTTCTTCCGCCAAGCCCTCAGCAAACAATAAATCAAACGCCTTGGTGGCGGCATAAACCGAAATATAAGGGACCGCCTGGAACGAAGCCGTGGAAGCCAAAATCAAAATATCGCCGCGGCGACGCTGGACCATCCCGAACAGATAAAGATGAGTGAGATGCACCACCGCTGCGCAATTCACGCGCACCATTCCTAGCTGCGGCTCGAGCGGCGACTGATCGAAGCGCCCGTAATGCCCGAAGCCAGCATTATTAATCAGCAAATCGATCTCGATGCGCTTTCCCTCAGTAAACGCGTGAATCTGCGATGGTCCCGAATCCGCCTCCAGATCCGCCGCGACAATCTCAACCTGAATTTTGTTCGTGGCGGCCAATTCGGACGCAAGATTTTCGAGGCGCTCGCGCCGCCGCGCCGTCAAGACCAAATTCGCTCCGCCCTCCGCCAACAAGCGAGCCAGCGCCGCGCCGATTCCCGCGCTGGCGCCGGTAACCACCGCCCATTTGCCTCGCCATCGTTCAATCATTAATGTCCTCCGGGTACGAGGCCAATCAAACCACACCCTCGCCAGAATGAACAGAACGGCGAAGGCCAGTGGGGGAGGGTGCTTTAACTCTCCCGCAGTTCGGCGATTTGTTAGACGGAGATCAAAACGGCGCGCCAGATACGTTCATGCGGCGTGGGAGTTGAAATGGGAGGAAAGCTAGTGCCGACATCGAAGGGTCCGAAAGGCGGGAGGGCTAAAGCACCCTCCCCTACAAAAAACGTACAACAAGTACTTCAAGCGTCGGGCGCGACGCGGCGTGCGGCAAACACACCGCGCAGCCGCACACCAAGATGCTTGCCGCGCTCGAGCGAATTGCGCGCCCATTGAAATTCGGCCGCTAGCATGGCTAAGCCGAGCATGAACAGCAGGCAACCGGGCCCTGGCGTCGGTATGGCGATAATGCCGAGCATCAGCAGCACAAATCCGAATACATTGCGGGCCCAGCGCTTCGCTTCGTTCCTTGCTCGCGAGATCATAATTTTCTCCGAATCGCCCTGCGCCATACCCATCGACAAATTCTCGCGAGACGTGAATCCCTTTAGCTGCATGGCGCCATTGCGCCGCGTGTGATTTCTGAGAGCACGTTCATGGCCACCGCCGCCGACACTTGCGGACCCCTGAAATGCTGCCGATAATGGGCTTCGCGAGCACACACCACCGCAGCAGGCGCGAAACTCTTGATTTGGCAGGGCTGAATCATCGGCCCGAACCTTAATTTAGTCGGGCTGAATCATCAGCCCGAACCTTAATTTAGTCGGGCTGAATCATCAGCCCGAACCTTAATTTAGTCGGGCTGAATCATCAGCCCGAACCTTAATTTAGTCGGGCTGAATCATCAGCCCGAACCTTAATTTAGTCGGGCTGAATCATCAGCCCGAACCTTAATTTAGTCGGGCTGAATCATCAGCCCGAACCCGTCGCGATCGGGAAATTTCTACATAGGAGAGAGCAAGATGGAACTACATGATATTGCTATCGAAATCCCGGAAGGCGCGAACCTAATTCTCGGCCAGTCGCACTTCATCAAAACCGCCGAAGACATCTACGAAGTGATGATGAACACCGTCCCTGGCGCAAAATTCGCTGTGGCTTTCTGCGAGGCTTCTGGGCCCTGCTTGATCCGCGTGGAGGCCAACGACGATGAGCTTCGGCGCGCCGCTATTTCCAACGCTGAAGCTATCGCTGCGGGGCATGTCTTTGTACTGCTGATTCGCCAGGCGTTTCCGATCAATGTGCTGAGCCGCGTTCGCGACTGCTTCGAAGTGTGCAATATTTTCTGTGCCACAGCGAACCCGGTGGAAGTAATCGTGGCCCAATCTGGTCACGGCCGCGGCGTGCTGGGCGTGATCGACGGATTTCCGCCCAAGGGCGTCGAGTCTGCTGACGACGCGAAAGCACGTCGCGCGCTGGTGCGTAAATTTGGCTACAAGCTTTCGTAACGATGGGGCGCGCGCTACAGGCGCGTGCGTGTGCGCCTGCTCCCGCCCGCGAATACGGCGCGTGGGGAACCTGACGATTACATCGCGCCTGTGGAATCGATCATACACATGCCGTCGTGTCTATTTAATTGGCTGGCGGGTTTGGGGCGTGGTGGGCACGAATATTCATAACGTCCGGCCCGGCATAAAGCGCGGGCCCTACGTTCGGATGGCGCTGGCGCGCTGTTTGAGAAAAGTCGAACACCCGGCAGTTGGGTTGCCGGGTGTTCGCTGCTTCGAACTGACTAAACTACGAAGGATTCAATTTACCCACGTAGAGTTACTTGCGAGCTGGCGAAGCTTTGTCGAGCAGGCTCACCAGCGGTTGGGCGGATTCCGGAACTGGGCCGACGCCTGTCTCGATTTCGCGGGATCCGATTTCTTTTCCGTAGAGGGCCTTGTTGGCATCCTTGTCCGTATCCATCGACGCGCCTTCCAGGGAAACGCCGGCGAACAATCCCTTGGTGCGGGAATACGTCAGAACATCCACTTTCATTGATGCGGCATTGTAGCCCGTAGCTTGAGCGCCCGTCGGGCCAGCGGCGGCCGCAGCATTTGCTCCCAGTTTCGTCTTGCCTGACAAAATCTGATCCGCGCCCTTGTCATTCATCACCACTAATACGAAATCAGTGGCCGTTGCGCCGAGTTGAATGCCGAGGCTGCCCTGGTCGAGCGCGTACATTGCGGGCGCGGCCCATTTCCCGTCCATTTTGGCGCCTCTCCTGCAAATTAGCGCGCCGCGGCCATAACTGCCGCCGATTCCTACCGCCACTTTCTTGACGCTCGGAAAGATCAGCACGCAAACTGCGTCGTCGAGAATGTTCTTTGGGAGTCCCTTGTCGCTGCCAAGGATTTCCCGTAACGCGTCCGCCGATTTAGACAGCCGCTCATCTTGTTTCTTCTGCGCGAAAACCGGTGCGGCCATCGCCAGACAAATTGCCAGAATCGCAAACTTGTTTCTCATCAATATTTCCTCTCTTACGTTTCGGTAGATTTTAAACTAGGCCCAGGTAAGTCTAGTCCGAGGAGGCCCGGCAAACAACGGATTTATCCCGCAGCCAGCGCGTCAAATTGAGACACCGAAGCTGCAAAAGAAAGTGACGGAGAGGGCGGGAATCGAACCCTGCTAGCCTCGGAAATCTCCATCAACGAAGGCGAAACCTACCCCAATCTAGCCGCCGAGTTTCGGATGCAGGAGCGGCCTCACTTCGCGAAACGCCGATTTGCGATATTCCGTTCTGCGGGATATTCAACGGAAAAACATCAAAGACATCAAGATGGCAAACCTGTTCGGCGTGAAGGATGCGCCACACGACTTTCTAATTTGGGCGCTTCAGCGCGGAGCCATCCAGATTGAATAAGGGAAAGAATAGATGCGCGCACTTTCACGGAGTTCGTCGATCCGGATTAACGATACCGCTCTGTTTCTTCTCCGGAGACGAATCTACGGGTGATCGCGGAGAGCCCGCGCTACGGCCCGCAAACACAACAGTGCCGCCAGACGAGGCTGCTGGATTGGTTCGGTCTTGGGCTTGACCGTAGGTAATGGCCCGGCGCGTGGCAGCAAGCGGCGCGCTATCGTTGAACAGCACGCCTTTCCCGTTCCGTTCGACGCCCAGTTCTTTCCACAAAGCGTCGAGATCCACATCATCGGGACGGTCCTTCATTTTGTCATAGAGCGTCATGAGCACCGGTACGCCAGTCGCCCGATCCCCGATGCTCAGGGCTTTCTGCAATTCCCAGTCCTGAGTGATATTGCCGTCGGCCTCGAGGATTCCCCGCAAAGCATCATCCAGGCCTTTCCTGTTCTGAGTTTGGCGATGAATTTCCACGTCGGCCAAGAGGCAAAACAGCGCCCCGCCCCAATAGGTACGGCCCCAGGTATGAGTGTGGTCAAGACCTTCGTCGCCCGGAGCTGGCAGACCTTGAGGAAGGTCGCGGACTAGCTCGTACCACATTTCCGAAACGTCCAGGTAATTGGCTCGAACGCGAGCAATGGGCTCGACGTAGGTTGCGATGCCTTCCTCGATCCAGTGGTGGTCCTCCGGCACGGAGGGAAACGCCAGATGAACCATCTCGTGCGTGAGCATCCAATCCGATCGGAAATCCGGCTGAGCGGTGTCCGCACCGACGCGGATGGTAATCAAACCGCCCCCCTTTCCAAAAGTCATCCCATGCCGGACACCGCTGCCCTCGGCGGGAGTGATGCGAATTAAGATCCGGGGCAGCGGAAAATGTCCGTAATAGGCAGCCACAGACTCCGCGGCCGAACGGATCCAATCCTGGAGATTGTCCTGGGAGACGTTGAAAGCACCTTTTTCAACGACAATGTCGAGGCGGGATGCTCCGACTAAGACGGTGGAATTCATTTGACCGGCCGAGACCGACATAAGGGGCAACACCATCGCTAGCGCTAGGATCCGCGAGGCCGTGCGTCTGACGTTGATTGGCGAAGCCAGGGGAGAGACTCCCTCGCCGATCAAATTGTCGATCTCTGCTGCTCTGCGACTTTCGGCTTCTCGATGAGACGCCCCACCAAAGTATCCAGAGAAAGTTTCCCTGGTCCAAAAATTAGAATGAGCAGCGCGGCGAAGAGAAACGTGTACGGATCGGCGTTGTAAAATTTTCCTGGATCGGAGAAGAATGAGAGCAGCGCCTCGCGATCTGCCAAAGCATACGCCATTATCATATCGATAGCGATCGCCAAGGAAGTTATCCGAGACAAACCACCGAGTGCAAGCAGGATGCCGCCAACGAGCTCCATGACAGAGACAAAAATCGCCATCGCAGCCGGTGCTGGTAAACCCAGACTCGCGAAAAACTCGGTCACGTGTGGAAGATTATGCAGTTTTCCCCAGCCGGTTTGGGAGAGTTGCCATCCCCAGTACAGTCGCACGACCAGGAGAAAGGGCGACTGCAGGCTGGACATTGCCATGACCAACCAATCATGGAGTTTTTGAACTAGAACTGATGCCCTGCTCATATTTGTGAAGCTTTACCTTTCTTCAGTTGACCTCGCGTTTCGCCGGGAATTTGCCCCGGGCGGCAGAACCAACCGAGCGCCGCCCATGTGTGGAACAAATGTTGGACCTGGGAAGGTCTCTCCGCTGCGGCGATTGAGCTCTTGCGGAGCGCCGAGTCGATTGCTCGATTGAGGGTTTTTCCGTAGCGCAGTGCGTTCAAGATAAGGAATTCTTCGCGCGTGAGTCTGCGGAAATAGACGGAAAAGTCCAATCGGTGCACGGCGAGGAAAACCGAAGCAGGCTTGAGTCGCGCGACGGCCTGCACGCGCTTGTGCTTGCGGCGCTCGTCGAAGGCGTTGCTGGCGAAATCGCTGTCCTCGTTACTCCGCACCTCAAGCAGCAGGTCGTCCACGGGATAATGTAAGTCAAGGAGCTGCACATAGGGCTGCAAGCGCAAACGAAGTTCAGCCGGGTTGACCCCAGCGAGATCCTCCGGCTTGAGAGCCGGCGCGGCTTGCCCATCGAACGCTTCGATATCGGCCCACTCAAGGCGGACCATGTCGATGGCCAAATTCTTCCGTGTTCCGGCCCACGCCGGGTGCTTTCGCAGCCAGTTCTCCAAACGCGAACCTAGATTGCGCAGAGTGAAGGATTGCGAAGGGCAATCCGTCAAATATGCCTGGGCCATCGCGTCAAAACGCCGCCCGCCCAGCACCGCTCGCAATCCCGGGAAGTCCTCCGCGAAAGCGGAGAGTACGCGGAACCAGTACTGACGGTTGTAGATCTCCAGCCGCTCAAAGGAAGTGAGGCGATCGTTGGGCTTGATGAATTCAGCGGCGACCACACGCATCGGGCGTCCGTTTGGAGCTACCGGGCGCATGCGTTCCGAGCGCGTGAGGGGCGTCATGACGGCACGAGCCATGCGTCGTTGGAGGTTGAGAAGCTTCATACCGCCGCCGCGAGCGAAACGCTCCTCAGGAATTTATTGGCTTTCAAGGCTTCCTCGTGCACTTCCTCAAATGAAGGTATGCGGTCATCCCACTCGAGCAGGGTTGCCGTGTGGCCGGCGCGGCTAATCGCATCGGCATACAATTTCCAGACCGGATCGATGACCGGATGATCGTGAGTGTCCAGAATGTACTTTCGATATTTGGAGTGTCCGGCGATGTGGATCTGCGCAACCCGCTCGGCCGGAATTTCTTTGACGTAGGTGTGCGGGTCGAAGCTGTGGTTCTGGGACGAAACGTAGATATTGTTCACATCCAGAAGAATACCGCAATCGGCGCGCTCGACAACTTCGGTCAAAAACTCCCACTCCGTCATTTCGGAGACGTGGAACTCGGCGTAGCTGCTGACATTCTCGACGGCGATGGGAACTTCGAGAAAATCCCGCACTTCGCGGACCTTCTGCGCGGTGATTTTGGCGGCCTCAAAGGTGTAGGGCATCGGAAGCAGATCGTGGGTGTATCGCCCGTCCACGCTGCCCCAGCAAAGGTGGTCGGTGAGCCAAGGCGTCTTGGTTCGCTTCACGAGCGCCTTGAGACGCCGGAGATGGTCGCGGTTGGGCCGCTCGGCGGAGCCGAAATACATGGAGACGCCGTGCTGCACGACTTTGTATTGTTCAAGGATTTGATCGAGGATATGCAGCGGGCGCCCGCCGTCGATCATGAAATTTTCGGAGATGATTTCGAACCAATCGACGACCGGCTTGCGGGTGAGGATATGATTGTAATGCGGGGCGCGTAAACCAATTCCGATTTCGTAGTTTGTGAAGTTATTGAAGCGATTGGCGGGCATCTAAGAAACCTCGTTCGATAAAGAGGGCTGGGCCGGCAAAAATTAGCCGGCCCGACCCGTTGGAGAACAAACAACCGGTTCCGATTGTCCGTGGCCCAACTACTTGGGCATCTTCGAACCATCGGTTGCACAGCCACCCTTGCCTTTGCAGGAGTTCTTGCCCTTACAACCGTTGTCACTGGATTTACAGCCGCCCTTGCCTTTACAGGAGTTCTGGCCCTTGCAAGCGTGCTTTTCCTTGGCCTGCTTGTCCGCGTTCTTGTCCTGGGACTGGTCTTGTGCAGTAAACGAAGACCTCGTACCAGTGAGTAGGTTGGATGCCTGAATCGTCGCGCCACTGCCTGCGAGCAACCCCGCAAGTGCGGCACCGGCCATCAAAGCTTTCTTCGATATTGTCATTGTTTCGAATATCCTCCTGCTTCAAGATTTGGATTCGATTATACTTCTTCAGGCTGAAGTTCAGCCGTGAAGATCGTCCGTATTGAATCAGAACGCCTTTCCTGTTCCAAGTTCGAAGTTTGATACTCCCCTGGGATGATTTGGAAACGATCCGCTGCCTTGAATGAACATCGAACCGTCACCATTATGATTCTCAGCCCGCCAAAAAGTTTCGTCGCAGAGTACGCGGAATGGTTGGAGCTTCCCGACCGGGCGTGACCCAGCTTACGGAAGCATTCAGCGGAAAGGCCAAGCGTGTCCGTTCCTTCCGACGACCTGATTACCCAGCAAGTATAGCAATCGCGATCGCTCCGTTGACACTGACGGTCGAGAGTGCCACATCTCGAAGAAGTCCAATGTTGACGGAAACCAGTCTCGCGTCCGACTGGTGCTTTTCGAGCATCCAACGCATTTGGAGCTATCCTATCAGCGTGGTCACGTAGCGGCTGGAAATTTCTTAGGAAAAGAATTTAGGAAGGCTCTAACAGACTGATTCTAAATGAATGGCGGAGAGGGTGGGATTCGAACCCACGGTTGAGTTTCCCCAACACACGCTTTCCAAGCGTGCTCCTTAAACCGCTCGGACACCTCTCCGTTTTGAAAAACGAGTGTTCAGCAGCGTAGCAGAAGGCCGCACAAGCGGCAAACGACCGAGCGAGGGGATTTTTGGAGTTCAATAACCGGAGCGGAAATTTCCCAAATCTCTGCTACACTTTTTCCACCACTCCGGGGTGGTGCAATTGGTAGCACATGGGCCTTTGGAGCCTAGAATCCTGGTTCGAGTCCAGGCCCCGGAGCCACTTCATCTTTCAATGCAAACTCCGATCCTATGCGGCGGTGAAGCGCGCTTTGCGCCCGGTTTGTGCCGTGCGCACCAGATGCTTCCCGCGCTGCGATAAATATTTCTCGGCACGTTCTAGCAAATGCTCGAATTCTCGCGAAGTCACCGCGGACTTTCGCGACAATTGGCGCGCAGAACTACGCCGCGCCGGCTTGTTACGAGGGGGCATGGGTTCCTCCAAGCCGAATCTGTTCGGAATTGCTCCGAACCAGGGCCGTAAGTGGGCGAGACATTATTCCCAATTGGCGCCGCTGTCAAGGGGCAATGAAGGACTCAATCGTGTAACTAGCTGCGCGCAAATTCAACGGTGAGCGGCAGTTCCGGCTCGAAACACGAGGTGTCACCAATCGTTCGCCATGGCGATTTTCCACAGCATGTGCATGAACTGCCGCGGCGCGCTGTTTATGCCATGGCGATTCGCGAATCGTGGCGGGTTCGGGCGGATGGCCACAGAAACGGAGATCTTAAATTGTTCGGGTCGGCTTGGGTCGAAGGCGCCTTCAATTTACTGGTTGCTCGGCCCTGCACAAAGCGCGGGCCCTACGAAATTCACCGCCGTCCACTTGCGTGCTCGCTTCATTCGCAATACTCTTATCTCGCTGGGCTCACTCGATTGCTCTACAATCGCAGAGACGACTGACAGCCCGGACTCGTGCGGCGACCATGCCCAGCGATCCCGTCCAATTCCTGGTCCTCGGCGTAATCTGGTACATCGTTTTTCTATTCTCGACCACGTGCCACGAAGGGGCCCACGCACTGGTCGCGAAATTGGGCGGCGATCTCACCGCATTTCACGGCGGACAAGTTTCCCTCAACCCGCTGCCGCACATTCGCCGCGAACCATTCGGCACCGTGGTAGTCCCCATACTGTCCTACATAGTCGCGCACTGGATGATCGGTTGGGCCAGCGCCCCCTACGACCCACAGTGGCAGCAGCGTTATCCCCGCCGCGCCGCCTGGATGGCGCTTGCCGGTCCCGCCGCCAATTTCACGCTAATGCTTCTCGCTGCCATCTCGATAAAACTCGGCGTTTATTTCGGGGCGTTCCGGCCGCCCTCGAGCGCCAGCTTCACCCACGTCACTGAAGCCACCAGCGCCGGCATCGCCGGATTTGCAGCCACGTTTCTAAGCGTTCTGTTCGTCCTGAATCTACTCCTGGGCACTTTCAATCTATTACCGGTCCCGCCGCTCGATGGACGCAACGTCATCACCATCTTTATGAACGACGCCACGGCGCTCCGTTTTCTCGCATGGACGAGTCAGGGATTCGGGATCATCGGCCTGATCCTCGCCTGGTACCTCTTCGATCGCATTTTCAATCCCCTTTTCACGCTCGCCCTAAACTTGCTGTACCCCGGCGCCGGCTACGGCTAGTCGTGACGAGTCTCGCCGCCAAGCCGCATCAACCGCATCACCATTGATTCAAAGGCGAACATCTGTATCGAAGTGCACGGAAAAATCCGCATCGCGCTGCAACGATTCACGCTAAACCATTGCAATGCAGCCCTTGCACAAGCTCTGCAGTTGGCCACACTCCTGCTTCAACCCACCCGGAGGCCTTCATGATTGCAGCGCGCGACGATGATCAACATTACGGTGTCGAAATCTCCGGATGGAACTCAGCTGAGAATTTCTTCGTCGAAAAGGCCTCTCTCGAGTGGACCACCAGCGGATTGAAATCCGTGCGCTTGAAAGCCGACTTGCACCCAGGCACGATCGTCTTCCTGCGCCTTCTGGAACACGGCCCGTCCCCGCATCAGTTTCCTATCGCCTATCAAACCACGGGGCTCGGCCCGCGTGAACTCGACGGCCGTGCCCAAGTTTGCCTCGAACAACTTCACGCCCGCGAGACACGCCAACCTGTGACCAAGCAAGAGCCAAGCTCGCAAGAGCTGGTCCCGGTGACATAGCGCGCCTTGTACCGCCGGCTTGCCTTGAGGGCAGCCAAAGGTTTCATCCGCCCAAAATTCCCTTTTGAAACTTCCGGTTCCGTCGCGGAACCAATGCCCCAAGTGCGCGCTTCGTTCTAGCTTCGCCCCCGCTCGAAAAATGCCTCGCGTGCTGGCGGCCACAACTTCACTAAGCATCGTCTTCTGATGCGTTTGAACTCCCACGGCACGCAAAGCGGGGCATCACAAAATCCAAATCCGCCTTGCGCGCAAGATGGAACACGCCGTGCCTATTACTACATCCCATGGCGACTCTCGAAAAACCACTCACAGCTTCGCACCGTGCATGCCTGCCGATTTGCGTCCTCGACGACGAACCCGAGCTTGTCGAGCAAACTACTCAGCGGCTTGAGAAAGCCGGTTTTCCGGCCGTTGGCTGCATCGATCCTGCGCAAGCGCTGGATATCGTGCATCGCGGCGGGTGCCGGGTGGTTCTCGCGGACCTGCATATGCCTGGAATGGACGGGATGAAATTTCTGGAGAAATCCTTGCAGCTTGACCCCGGGGTTTACGTCATCCTGGTGACCGCACATTACTCCGTGGACTCGGCGATCGAAGCCATCAAGCGCGGGGCCTGCGATTACCTTTGCAAACCTATAGACACCGCGCGGCTCTACAAGACCCTTGACGATCTCGCTGATGTCGCTGCGCAACGCACGCAGGTTCGCGACCTCGAAATCAAATTGCTTCCCAATTTCGATTTTCACGGGATTGTCGGCAAAAGTCCGGCGATGCTCGAAATGTTCGATCTGGCGCGGAAAGTTTCACGGCATTACACCAACGTGCTCATCAGCGGGCCAACCGGCTCAGGAAAAGAATTGGTCGCTCACGCGCTGCATCAGATGAGTCCGGTGGCCAAATCCCGCTTTGTGGTCTGCAATTGCTCCGCGCTGGTGGACACGCTTCTCGAAAGCCAGCTTTTCGGGCATGTGCGCGGCTCTTTCACCGGGGCTACCGAAACGCGCGCCGGGCTTTTCGAGTTCGCCGATGGCGGGACCGTTTTTCTCGACGAAATCGGCGAAACTTCGCTGGCCATGCAGGCCAAGCTGCTGCGGGTGATTCAAAATCGCGAAATTCAACGCGTTGGCTCGCCCGAAGTCCGGCACGTGGATGTCCGCTTGATCGCCGCCACCAATCGCGACCTTCGCGCGGAGGTTCTCGCCGGACGATTCCGCGAGGATCTTTTCTACCGGCTTAGTTCCATCGAACTCCGCGTTCCGGGGCTGGCCGAGCGCCTCGAGGATCTTCCGCTGCTGATTCAATACTTCCTGAAAAAATCGAGCGAAGCCTATGACAAGCCTCTCCTCGGGCTCACACGGCGCGCACAGGTCGTCCTGCTGCAGCACAATTGGGCCGGCAACGTGCGCGAGCTCGAGAACGTTCTCTCCAGCGCCGCCATCACCGCCTCTACCGATTTCATTGACGTCAGCGATCTGCCGGAGCATGTCCAGAAACGCAATGGCCACGCGCAAATTCAAGACCAGGCCTGGCGTCCCTTGCCTCTCTCGGAAGTTCGCCGCACGCACATCGAGCGCGTCCTGGAATCCTGCAAAGGTAATCGCGTGCGCGCCGCTCAACTGCTGGGCATAGGGCGCACCAGCCTGTATCGCCACCTGAAGCGCACGAATAAAAAAGCAGCTCACGCCGGGGCGTGAAGCAGACGCGCCGGATTCAATCTGATTTCGTAGCGGTGCCCTTAAAGGCGGCATCTGACGCTTGATCCCAAATCGCAAATGCTGATCGAGGGGCTCGTACGATCAACGCGCAGAATTCACTGAGGATTCTTGAGCCGCTGTTGTAAAGCCGAATCTGTCCCAGGCTTCGCAAGATTTTACGATCTTGAATCCGCTCACAAAATGTCCATCAAATCCAATCGCGAAATTCTCCTCACCCCGCCGCCAATCCGGCGCGAACCTCGCGAAGCAGCCACCCTACTCATACTCGTCTTCGGTTTCGACCTGGCCGGCCATTTCTTCACGGACCACACCGTCACGATCAACATCAGCGAGAATGGCTGCTGCTTCCGCCTAAATCGCGAAATAGCCTTCGACGCGCTCATCGCTATCCAGACACAGGATCTCAATTCCGACGCCGTGGCCCGTCCGTCACTCTATCAAATAGCCTGGATGGAACGAATGGCCAAAGGCGCCACAGTGGGCGCGGCCCGAGCGACATCCCAGTAGGGGAGGGTGCTTTAGCCCTCCCGCATTTCGGCCCCCTGAAATTCCGCAATTCCACGCCTAACAAAATTTGCCAACGCATTCAAACTTTCCGGCGCATTTGCATTTGCCGTTTCTGCAATTTGAAATGAAGGCATCTCGAAAATGGCTTTAGGGGGCCGGGCAGAGGATTTGCAGGTCTTAAGTAGGTTCGAAAATCAACGCCAGCATTGAGCGGTGACCGCCGCGGCGCAAACGTCGCCGTTGGAGCTCAGCGCTAAAGCGCGTCATCATTTCGCCGGGCTGAATCATCAGCGCCTACCCGATAGACGGCTTTTTTCCGGAGTGCCAAAGCAGGGGACTACCACCGTGTTTCCGCGGCTCTGCCGCGACGAATGCACGGGCTGCCACCTGAAGAACTTGCTCCGTGCATTTAGTTGGGGCCGCCCAAAAATGAACTCCGCGCGATGCCGCGAACTTCCGAACTCAACAACGTCCCCTACTTCCCCACCCGCACATACTTTCCATCTGAAAATTTCCAATTCTGCACCCGCCGCACCTTCTCATCCTTACCAGTCTTCTCGCTGGTCTCGGTCCCAGAAATCGTTAAAACGATATCGTCATAATCCGGATCCGCGCCGCGCACAAACGCAATCTCGCCCGTCTTGTCGCGGCACTGCCCCATTCCATCGCCGCAATCCGAAGTCTCGGTAGAAATGGTCTCCGCTTCAAACGCCTCGTGAATCCCGCCCTTCCACGGCAGCAATATCATGACTGCTCCCACCGTTTCGCCCTGATTCGTGTTCCCCGGCTTCAATTCGAATCCCGCGCGATCCGGTCCCACGCGCACCACCTCAGCCTCGGGCGGCCCGCCCCAATTTCCGAGTACATCGAATTCCTTGTTCGAACTTTCCACCGTCCAGCCCGCGCCGTTCTTGGCAAACACTGCCGCCCCAATCAGAGGCGCGCAAGCATGGCAATCAAATTCCGGCGATCCATGAGGCACCGCGAAAGTAAGCACAAAAACTTTCATAGCGCCCGAATCCATAATGCCCGCCGTCAGGAACGCGCGCGCATCCACTTTTCCCGGCTTGTCAAAAAAGGTATGCGGATAGGACTTCGTCAATCGGAAGGTGGAAGTATGCGCGAGCGGATCGTAATTTCCGTAGAGCAGCTTCATTGCAGCCGGCAAACTAAAATCGGCGGGTACCGATTGCTGGGCTGGCGAAGACGGCGCTGACTTCTGCCAGTTGGCGGCTGCGCCGCCGCGCATACGCGGCGACGCAGCCACCCCACAAACTCCAATGATGGCGGCAAGTACAAAAGTCCGTTTCAACATTCCCCGTAAAAGGCCGGCAGCAATGCCTCAATTAATCTCGTCGCCGTAACCCGCCCGCCGACACCCCCAGCTACCCTGCGAACGCGCGGGCCGGCGCGCTATCCGCCTGACTCACCCGCGCAATCTACTGCGCGCCGTTACTGACGGTTCCGTTAGCCGTAACCATCGGCAACGAAACATTGCCATCCGTGCGCACCAGGAATTGCGTCTGCGCGGGCAATTCCACGTCCTTGCCCTTCTTCTGCACTACGTACGCGGTCCCGCCGATCAGGCCGAGTACCGTGCCGCGAATCACGTGGCTGAAAATCACTCCCGCCACCGTTCCGCCGCCGGTGCCGATGGCCGCATCCATCACTGCGCCCTTCACGTCGCGGCGTTCCTTCACCACCGTGCCCTCGTCCGTCTTCAAATCCTTGCGCGGCTTGGTGCCATCCGCGCCGCCGTTCGAGATGGTGATGATGCTCAACTGCGCCGGAAAAACGCGCCCGTCAATTTCGATGGATTTGAACATCAAGTTCATTTGCGCCTGGCCGCGGAAGATCGCGAAGTGTTCCGGGCGGATTACCGTCCCGACTACTCCGTGAATCTTTGCGCCCATCGGCAGCACCAGCATAGAGTTGTAATAAACAGGCTCCGCTACCTCGGCGATAAATGGATCGCCGGCCCGCGCTACGCTGGTGGTCAAGCCACCGAGCAAATTCAGCTTGAGCTGGGTTCCCTGAACGAGCGTGGTCGTCTGCGCGTGCGTGACGGGGGTCATCAACAACAGGATGGACACTACTGCGCCTACCAATACAGATCGAATCATTCATTCCTCCAGTCCCCGTGACGTGGGGTTTCCGCTGGCGCTGCGGCAGGTGCGGAGGAAGCACCGCGTTTAAGATACACCAGGTGTCAAGCCCAATGCACGTTTTGGGCGTTGATTTTCGCGGGGCCCGCGCTTAGGCCGGGCTTCTTTGGCAGGATGCCAGCACCCCTGCGAAGGCAGAGGCAAAATGAAAAGGCAGAGCGAAGACAAAGGCGACGGAAATTCCAAATTTCAAATTTGAGATGAGATTGAAGAAACGGCAGCGGCAAAAACAAAGGCAAATGCAGATCCCTCACCCCTGAAGGGTTGGGGATGACAGCGTTGATGGTTTTTTCCGGGACCTGTAAAACCGGAATGATTTTGATGCGTTTCCGGCATGACTGCCCATCGACCCGCCCAGGCGCGCTCAGGCTAAAAAGTCATTCCCTGACAAAACTTCAGGACCGACTCGGCTGGCGTCCCACACAATTGACCCTGATCGAAGACCTTTGACACGGGAGCTATTTCAAAAGCTGAAAAGAGTATCGGCAGGATTTTTTCATGGCGGGACTGGATTTATTGCAGGGAAACCGCGTCGGAATCGGCGGGAGCTGGGGCGAGAGCAGAAATGGAAAAACGGGAGAAAGCCTCTGCTTTCTCCCGTTCGCCGCGTGAGATTTCTATTGCAGTGAGGGGAGAGCTTCGCAGGCAGTATCCGTTGCCGGCGCCGCGCCGCCCGTTATGTCTTGGTGGATCACGCCGGATTCGTCGCTGCAGAACGTACGGTTACCCGTCGCGTTGACGCTCAGCGGAACCGCCGCAGTTACATAGGTTGCCGAACCCGGAGCGCCGCAACCGGTGGCGGCCACAGTCAAGGCTTTCACTTGAAGATACGTCAGCGTGTAGCCGCTCTTCTGGCCAGTGGTGGTCAACGTCGTGTCCAGTAAGTTAGCTGCCGCGCAAGATCCTGGAGGCGCGCCACCGAAAATGGCAAACGTCTGCGGGAAGCCGTTGTTGTATGTGGATTGGTAGGTGACGGCACCGGTATTAATGGTGCGTAGCGTGCCGACTGCCGAAGCTTCGTTGGCCGCAATGCGGGCCTTCAAGAGGTTCGGAATTGCAATCGCCGCAATGATCAAAATAATCGCCACCACGATTAAAAGTTCAATTAACGAAAAACCCTCGTGTTTCTGTCTCATCTAACCTCCGATAATTTGCAACTGCCGCGTGCGACTCACCCTGCAGCGGGACTGCCCGCAGAGGTCCTGGGCTGAGTAGTGCAACCGGGTGGCCATCTGTTGAATCTTGCGCAAAGACGCACCACTGCATCACAAACATTCCTAACGATTTACGAGTCTGACGGAGCATCGAGATTGCTGCGGCGGCGATTCCCGATTTGGGATTGTGCCAAAGGCGGAAGACTGTGCCGAAGGCGCGCGATTCTGCTGGAGCGGCCGGGCTTAAGTTTTGCCGGATCGGCTAATGGAATTGCGACGAGGAGTGGCAGACTGGGACGTTCGCGCAGGCGGGCGTGCGCCCCATGCGCAACGATGGCGTCCGCCTGGGCGGAGGCCCCCGGCACCCGGCTAGGACCCGGCGCGGCCACAAACTTTCCCTTGCATTCCACGGCGGCGGGAGTAGCTTGTCTATCAGTTTAACCGCATTGCGAGAACTTCATGAATCACGCCGCGTCAAAGCACGGAATCGGAGAGCGCTTTCTGCTGGTGGTCCTTTTTGTGCTCGGGGCATTGGCGCTGATCCTGCGCTTGGTGCATCGCTAGGGCTGTAATTCTGTCGGGTTCGAAAACAAATTGGGATGAGTGATTTCCCGGCGCTCGTTACGCGGAGGCAATGGACCACGTTTTCGCAGGGGTTACTCGGGCGGGCGCCTCTACGACGGCAAAAGCAATAAACAAAGGAAAAAGCGAAGAACTCCACGCGCAATGGCGGCGCGTGGGTGCCCGGAAAACCAAAAGCTAAGGCGAACGGAGATTCGAGAAGCTAACAGCATTTTATGAGATGAGTTCATCTCACTTGCGCTTTAGCCCATCGCGCCAGGCGATCACTTCCAATTCGCCGCGGACGGCGTCCTCGACGGGAATCACCGGCCGTGCCTGGAATTCGAGGGCGGGCAACATCGAGCAGAACTTGTGAACGGTCAGGGGATCGTCGCAGTCGAGCAGCATATGGCCGCCCCACTCGCCGACGCGTATCACGAACACTTCGATTTTGAAATTGGCCGAGGCCTTCCCTATATCTGCTTGGATTGATTGGAAAGCGATTTTCGTCGGAATGCGGTGTGACGCTCGGCGCCACTCGCTTCGCCGCCTAGATGCGGCACTTAAACGAAATTGGGTGGTTTGCGCGAGTACGAGTTGTGGCGAAATCTTGCATGAAGAGGCCCGGCATGAAAACCGGGCCCTCCGGAAAACGGCAACGCAGTTAATTGGCGGCGTGGCGGGCCGCGGCTTCTACTGCGGGAATCAGCTGGCGAATAATTTGCGACTTGGAGATGTAGCAGCGGGCGCCAGCTTGTGCGGCGCGCACGGCCATCTCGTGCGAGTCGTGTTGGGTGACGAAGATGATTTGCGCGTCCGGGCGGCTTTGATGGATGCGCCGGGCGGCTTCGAAGCCATCGAGATTGGGCATGGAGATGTCGAGGAGAATGACGTCGGGCTGAAGCGCTGCGGCCTTTTCCACCGCATCGCGGCCGTCCACGGCTTCGCCGCAGACGGTCCAACCTGGATGCGATTCGAGGAAGGAACGCAGCGATTTCCTGAGGACCTCGCTGTCGTCAGCGATCAGGATTTTCAGCGGATGAGTGCGGTCGAACGCAGTCGCAAGAGCAATCATGAATCACCACCTGGCCCAGAGCCACGATAGCGCGGCGGTTCCAAGGGCGACATACATGCTTCGCTGTATTCTTGGCTGCAAGATCGCACCACTTTGCAGAAGTCAGCGCTGAATTTTTTGGAATTGGGTATCGCGAGCCAATCTCGGAAGATGCAGGGGCTGGCACCGTGATGCCGCGGCTCCGCCGCGACAAACTGCGTGGTCAAAAGCACCACGATCAAAATGCTGACCACGTTGCTCGTGAATTCGGAGTTCCCTCGACGAGGCGGAAATCGAGTTCAAATCAAGACACACTCTAGATTTTGGCGATGTCGCGACTTGCCGCCGTGGGGGCGCGGCCATAAACGGAGGGTACCACAACGACAAACAGGCTCGCGGCGGCGCGCAACTGGCGTCGCGGCGATGCTAACCTTTTATTAGGGCGGGCTCTTTGAGGTCCGTCCAAACTCCGAAACGCTTTGCAGGAATCGACGTGATGCGAAATCGCTGGATGGCGATCGTTCTGTTGGCCGCTCTCGCAACGGCCGCCACGGCCGTGTATGCCACGGATTTTGCGGTGATCGTGCATAACACGAATCCGACCAAGGCGATGCCGCTCGCCGAACTGGGCAAGATATTTCGCGGCAAGACGTCGGCGTGGCCGAATGGGCGGGGCATAACGCTGATCGTGCGCGATCCGAATTCACCGGCCATGAAATTCATCATCGAAAGAGTGCTGGGTGTTTCCGTGGACGAAGGCAAAGCGGCGCTGAACGATCCCGGGCGCGTGAAATCGGGCGCTTCGGTGAGCTTCGTTTCGAGCGATCAGGATGTGGTCAAGGGCGTCGAGTCCACGCCGGGAGCCATCGGCATCGTGGACGTCTACAACATCACCAGCGGCGTGAAAGTGATCAAGATTGATGATAAGCAGCCCTTCGATCCCGGCTATGTGCTGAAAGGAAGATCGCAATAATCTCCCGCGAGGAACGATGAGAAACTTTTCATTGAAACGCATCCTTAGAATCGGAATTCTGGCCGTGGCGCTGGTGGTTGTGGCCGCGGCGGCGCCGGGCGCGCAGCAGGTTCAGCCGGCCTCGAAGGCTAGCAGGAATGCGGCCGGGCAGACGGCGGCCAAGCCAGCTACGAAGAGCGTTCACGCCGAGGCAAAGCCGAATACGGTGCCGGTGACGACTTCTTCGAAAGAAGCGCGCCACGACTATGAACTGGGAATGATGCACCGCGAGGACTTGCTCTTTGATGAAGAAGGGCTGAACGATTTTCGCGAGGCCGTAAAGGCGGATCCGAATTTCTCGCTGGGTCACGCGACCATTGCGTTTTTCAGCGATGATCCGCGCGAGGAAAAACGCGAAATCCTGCTAGCGAAGCAAACGCTGGCGCACGCGGTGCCAGACGAAAAACTTTTGATCCGCTTTATGATCGGCACCAGGGACGGCGATCTGATTCCCGCGATATCGGCGATGAACGATTTACGCGCGTCGTATCCCAAGGATAGCCGCCTCGGGAATATGTATGCGGAGTGGCTGCTGGCCGTGCAGCTTAATTACGATCGAGCTGAAGAAGTTCTGCAGAGCGTGTTGAAAGCTGACCCGAGTTATTATCCGGCGCTGAACAATCTGGCGTACTGCTATTCGCTGAGCGGGGATTACAGTAAGACGGCGAGCCTGATGCAGCAATACGTTTCGCAATTGCCGGGGCAGCCGAATCCGCAGGATTCCTACGGCGAGCTTTTGCGGATGGCTGGGGATTTCAAGGATTCGATCGAGCATTACCGGCAGGCGCTGTTTATCGCGCCGTCGTTCACTACCTCGCAATTGGGAATTGCTTCGAACTACGCGTTTATGGGCGACCAGGAGCGGGCGCGGGTCGAATATCTGCAGGCGATTTCGATGACCAAGGAGCGCACCACCAAGCTGCAATATCGCATGCTGTGGGCCATGACTTATTTCCGCGCGGGGCAGCAGGAGCAGGCGCGCAAGGCTTACAGCGATCTCGCGCTGCTGGCGCACAAGGAAGATTTGGCGGTGGACGAAGCGGAATGTTATCGCACGATGGCGCTCTTTAATCCTTCGCCGGAGGGCGCGCTGAAGGATCTCGACAAAGCGCAGGGCGTGCTTTCGCAGAAACACGAGTTGCCGCGCGCGGATCGCGAGTCTGAGCTGGCAATCATTTTGCAAACGCGTGCGTTCGTTGCCGCGCGGGCCGGAATGGAAGATGTGGCTGAGAAGGCGCTCGCGGTGCTGGCGCCGATGGCTGCGAAGAGCCGCAGTAACGTGATCCAGGCTGCGTATCATTCGACGAATGGGGCTGTGCTTCTGGTGCAGGGGAAATATGCGGAGGCTGTGCCGGAATTCCAGGAAAATCCGCGCGACCCGCTCTCGCTGCAGTTGCTGGCCGACGCGCAGAGCAAAGCGGGGCAGACTGCTGATAGCGCGAAGACGCTGGCTACTCTTGCCGCGATCAATGATGAGCGCGTGGAGACTGCGGCGGTGGCGCAGCCTGTGCGCGACGCGATCAAGCGCAACAATCCGGCTTCGACGCAAGCCAACACACCCGAATAAAGTTTTCCAAACGCCGTCAGCGCGCGGCTGCGCATCGGCTTTCACCACTCCAAGCCGTATGCTAGACTCACGCCTGCGGGAAAAAATCCTGCCGATTGGTGGAACTTCGGGCTCTGTGCAACGATTCCCCGCAAACCCCGCCAGGCCCGGAAGGGAGCAACGGTAGCGGGTCAGCTTCGTGTGCCGCGGATGCCCCGAAGTTCCTCTGATTGTTTTTGGGGCCTCGGGAGCGGCGAAACTAAACCTCATGGCTTATCAAGTTATTGCGCGGAAGTGGCGTCCACAGACATTTGCTGATGTTGTGGGCCAGCGGCATGTGACGCAGACGCTGGAGAATGCGATTGCATCGAATCGCGTGGCGCATGCTTATATATTTTCGGGCGTGCGCGGGGTTGGAAAGACTACTACTGCGCGCATTTTGGCCAAGGCTATGAACTGCGTGAAGGGGCCTACGGCTACACCTTGCAACGTATGTGATTCTTGCCGCGAGATTACTTCTGGTAGCTCGCTCGATGTGTTGGAGATTGATGCGGCGTCGAATCGCGGGATCGATCAGATTCGCGAATTGCGCGAGATGGTGCGTTATGCGGCTACTGGCGGGCGATACAAGATTGTGATTTTGGATGAAGCGCATCAGTTGACTGATGATGCTTCGAATGCGCTTTTGAAAACGCTGGAAGAGCCTCCCGATAAAGTTATTTTCATTCTGGCCACGACGCAGCCCGAGGATCTCGAAGACACAATCAAGTCGCGGGCGCAGCTTTTTCAATTTCGCTCGCTTACGTTTGCGGAAATCAGCGCGGCGCTTGAGCGGATTGTGAAAGCAGAGAAGTTGCAAGTGGAGCCTGGTGCGATCGCGGTGCTGGCGCGGGCTGCTGAGGGTAGCTTGCGCGATTCCCTTTCGTTGCTCGAGCAGGCGATTGCTTATTCGGGCGACAAGATTACTGACGCGCAGGTGCGCGAGTTGTTGGGCGTGGTTGCCGAGAGCGTGCTGGATGAATTGATGAGCGCGATTGCCAATCAATCTACCGAGCAGGCGCTGACGCTGGTGCACCGCCTGATTTCTGACGGACACAACTTGCAGCATTTTTGCCGCGAGGCGATCCGGCATATGCGGAATTTGCTGGTGGCGCAGGTTTGCGGGGCGGATTCGGAATTGATTGCGGCGCCGGCGGAGGAGCGGCCCCGGTTGGCGGAGCAGGCTGCGCAATTCAGCGAAGAGGATTTGACGCGCTTTTTTCAGATTTTGATTTCTACCGATGATGATTTACGGCGGAAGCCTGATCCGCGTCTACACATGGAATTGGGAATTTTGAAATTGGTTACGGCGCGGCGGATGGCGCCGCTGGAGGAAGTGATTGCGGAATTGCGCGGAGAGGGGCGGGCGCGGCCGAGACTGCCTGCGAAATCGTTTGTTGCTTCGGCTGCGGGTGGCACTTCTGCGGCGAATATTTCATCCAACACATTGATGGATCGTCAGGCGAGTGGATCGGCGGGGGGCGGGGACGTTGGGTCACGCGGCGGTACGTCCGAAGATGCCACGCTAAAGCGCGCCGCTACGAAAGCGGAGATTCCTCGATACGATTCGATTTCTTCTGGCGGCGGAGCTGCGGCGGCGGCTGTGCGCGGGCCTGTTGCTGAGGCTACTGCGGCGCGGAATGTTCCTGCGCCGGCTACGGCGCCGCGGGTTGTTGCGAATTCGCTTGAGGCTACAACTTCTGGACTTGCGGCGGCGCAGTTCGAAGCGATAAAGTCGGCGCTCCAGGATCAGAAGTTTTTGTGGGCTATGGTGGAACACGTCAGCAAGTGGGAGTTGGAAGGCGGGGAGATGCGCTTGTATTTTCCTTCGGAGCGGCGTTCCTTGGCGGAGATGTTGCAGTCGCGCGACCCGATGGAACGATTGCGCACAGTGATGAGCGCGGCAATCGGACAGCCGCTGCGCGTCTGTGTTAAACTCGATTCAGCTCGCAGCGGAATGGCGCGGGGTGCGGAATTGAAGGCGCGCTTCGAGCAGGACCCGATCGTGCGCGCCATGCTCGAGAGATTCGGCGGGCGGATTTCGGAAGTGAAACGGCGTAACGAGGAATAGGCCATGGAAGTCAAAGCCCTTCAGCAAATGCTGGCGCAGTTCCGGATGGCTCAGGAGAAGCTCGAGCAGCAGATTCAAGAAATCCATGTGGAAGCGACGGCGGGCGGGGGCATGGTTGTTGTGAAGATGAATGGGCAGAAGCAATTGACCGAAGTGAAGATCGAGCCGGAAATTTTTGCCAGTAAAGATGCGGAAATGTTGCAGGATTTGCTGCGGGCGGCGGTGAATGATGCTACTCGGCGCGTCGATGAAGAGCTATCGAAGCAGGTGAAGGACCTCGCAGGCGGTATTCCTGGCACGGGTGGCTTGAAAATCCCCGGTTTGTTCTGAAGGGCACGTCGAAGTAAATCCAAAAAACACAAAACGTAGGGCGATCGCGGGTTGGGTGTACGTTCGCGAAGCCTATCTCGCGGCGGCCTTCGGTTGGGACGAGTGCAGGCCCTTGGCAAACTTGGCGCCTACGACTGCCACGCTGAAGCGCGCCGCCACGAAGGCGCGGCCACAACATCAATCTCGGATGCTAGCGGCCTACTAGGACGAAGGCGCCCCAATAGAATGGCAGGTCCTTACCGGCGTAGCGCTGCTTTACTACCTCGCGCTCTTTTAGTTGGGCTTGGCGCAGGGCTTCGTGTTTGTCTTGGCCGCTTAGCCAGTTGGCGTAGAAGAGGGTCATTAGTTCCTGCGTTTCGCGATCGGGGACGGACCACATGCTCATCAGGATGCTCTCGGCGCCGGCTTCTTGCAGGCCTCGGCGCAGGCCGAAGACGCCTTCGCCATTTTGTTGTTCGCCCATGCCGGTTTCGCAGGCGCTCAGGACTACCAACTCCGTGCCTTGCAGATTTAGCTGCGTGGCTTCGTAGGCGGTCAGGACGCCGTCTTCCATTCCTGCTGCGGGGGCGGCGCCGGATTCTGCCCGATCGGCGCCGGCGAAGAAAAGGCCGGAACGCAGCATGGGATCTTCATGGATCGTGGGCGGATCGCCGGGGTTTGAGTTTTGGCGGGCCGCGTCTTGATCGGTTAGGAAGAAACCGTGGGTGGCTACGTGGACCAGGCGCGGGCCTTTTTGGCGTTCGATGACTTCTTCCAGTGCGCGATCGCCGGTGTAGATGTCGGGTTGCCATCCGGCATCTTTTAGAAGCTTTGCTACTGCGTCGATTTCTACTTGCGTGGCTGGAAGTGGGGGCAGCGGACCGCCTTTCGCGTCGCGCGAACGCTGGGCGGCTGCGGCTGCGGGAGGCGGCGTGGCTGTGGCTAGCTGCGATTGTCGGTCTGTCGCGCCTGACTTCAATTTTTCTAATGCGGCGCGCTGATCTGGTTCGCTGAGATCGAATTTTGGATTGCCTAGCAGTACGGCGGTTTTCGATGAGCCAGCGTGCTGCGTGCGGAGCAGATCTTTGGTGCTGTTAACTATGCGCAGATCGTATTTTTCCAGGAGAAGCTGGCCGTTGGCGTCGGCGAATAGGCCGATGGGGATTTGATTCAGGACGCCGTCGGGGGAAACGTAAACGCGCTTGGCGCCGGCAAGCGCTGGCTCGATTGGCTTCCAGAAGGCTTCGTACGCGGCGCTGCTGTTGGCATTTGTCGCTGCGCCGGGCTGCCCCGGAGCGGGAGCTTTCGGTGCTACGCCGCGCGTCTTGCCAACCGACAGCCGATAGTCCGAGAGTGGCGTGGCTTCTAGCTTGCGGGCTTCGCCGAGGACTACGAATGTGGGGAGTTTGGATTTGGGAGTTATGACTAACGCTGCGTAAATGAAATTGCTGGTGAATTGCTTGCCGTCGTGGAAACGGAAGCGGACGTATTCCACCGCGGCATCTTCGGGGCGCAGCGCTTTTTGCACATCCTGCCAGGTGGCTTTTGCTAAAACGTCCTTCTCGCCTAATGAACTTACGCGACGGGCTAGTTGTTGCTCGAGCGCGTTCGCTTCGGCGTTCACGCGCGCCTGCGTTTCCGCCCAGCCTGGCGGGCTGGCTGCGGCTAGTTGCGAGGCTTCACTCTTCTTTGTTGTGAGAGTATCGAGAAGTTCCACGGCTTTCGCATCGCCGCTGGCCGCTACTTGCGCGCGCAAAGC
Source organism: uncultured Acidobacteriota bacterium (assembly GCA_963831955.1). Taxonomy (GTDB): domain Bacteria; phylum Acidobacteriota; class Terriglobia; order Acidiferrales; family UBA7541; genus Palsa-147. The sequence goes on from CAWHSG010000002.1 coordinate 148,913, forward strand.
CGCCACGCTCGTGCCTACCAGGCCTTTTTCCCAGAGGATCACATCGTACATGCGGGCAGCTATCGCGGGTTCATGCTCGCGATCGACGAGCGCAAAACTGAAATAGGCGGGGAAAATTGCCTGCACCGTGGCGAGAAACTGCAGCCGATCTTTTTCGCTCATGTAGGCGAAGGCGTACTGGAAGCGCTTGTGAACGATTTCTAGAGTGCGGTCGAAAAGCGGGGCCGCGTCGGCATAGTGGCCTTGCACGTAATAGAGCAACGCGAGATTGCCGAGGCTGATGGCCAGGTCGGGATGATCGGGGCCGAGGGCTTTCTCGTCAATAGCGATGGCGCGCTTATAGATTGGCTCGGCTTGCGCGTACAGGCCTTCGTCCTTTAGTACAGCGGCGAAATTGTTGAGGCTGGCGGCGACGCGGGGATTGTCGGCGCCGAGAGCTTTGACGTTGATGCCGAGAGCACGGGAATAGAGCGGCTCGGCTTCTGCAAGGCGACCTTGGTTTTTGTACAAGCCGCCGAGAAGCGTGAGCGTGCCCGCGACGGTAATGTGATCGGGGCCGAGAGCTTTCTCGTTAATTTCGAGAGCGCGCTTGAGCAGGGACTCTGCATCTTTATAGCGGCCTTGTTCGCGATAGACGGCGGCCAGACCGGTTAGATCGGCGCCGACGTTGACGTGATCGGGGCCGAGAACTTTGGCATTGATGAGCAGCGCGCGCTTCAGTAACGGCTCGGCTTCTTCGAAGCGGCCTTGGGCTTCGTAGAGCAACGCTAAATTGTTCAGCGCGGCTGCTACCGTCGGGTGTTCCGGTCCCAGCGCCTTCTCGAAAATTTTGATTGCCGCTTTGAAGAGCGGCTCGGCTTCGCCATAGCGGGCTTGCGACTGGTAGAGGCTGGCTAGTCCGGGTACCTCGTAGGCTGTGCCCGGGTGATAGGGGCCGAGAGCTTTGATGTCGATGCTTATCGCGCGGGTGAAAAAGGCTTCGGCTTCTTTGTAGCGGCCTTCGGTCTCATAGAGCAGAGCTTCATTGTGTAGATCGGTGGCGAAATTCGAGCTGTTCGGCCCCGTTGTCTTCTCGTCGATGTCTTGTGCGCGCTTGTAGAGTTGTTCGGCATCGGCGTAGTGGCCTTGCTCGGCGTCGAGCAGGCCTAGATTGTTTAGGTCGCTAGCTATTTTGGCGTCGTTGGGGCTTAGCGTTTTTTCGTCGATGGCTAGCGAGCGCTTGTAGAGCTGCTCGGCGTCGGCGTAGCGGCCCTGGTCCTTATAGAGCGACGCCAGATTATTGAGCATAGTGGAGACGCCTTAGTGAGTGGGGCCGAGGACTTTTTCGGCGATGGGTAGGGCGCGCTTGTAGAGTTTCTCGGCTTCGGGGTAGTTGCCCATGTCGCTGTAGATCGTGGCAAGGCGATTTAGGGAGGCTAGAGTGAATTCATTTTCTGGGCCGAAGGTGGCTTCGGCTACTTTTGCGGATTCTTGGGCGACGGGAAGGGCCTCGGCGTATTTGCCTTGCTCTTGGAGTTGGGCGGCTTGGGAATTGAGTTGCTGCCAGCGATCTTTTTGGGCGCGCGCGGGGTGCGCGACAACGAGAAGCGCTCCGGTTAATACGAGCACGATAGGTATCCGCGGCATTTTCAGCAACAGAACCTCAGCGGCTAAAGCCGTAGTTATTTTACGGCGGTTACGGCACGACTAAAGTCGTGCCCTGACAAAACATCGCCATCATCGCACCGAAAGTCGCTCACTAAAAATAATACGCAAGATTCTAGCTTGGGTGCGTTCAAAGAGCACCTGCGGCGATTCTTCGTGTTTGGCCGATGGTCTCGCTCCGGCTGATGCGACGTTGCTGCGAAAGACGCCGCGCCGGGAGGACGCGATCCCGGCGCGACGGTTGATTGACGACTAGGGCTCGAAATTTCGCCAGCCGGCATCCTCGTCGGGCTGCGCGCAAATTCGGAGGACATTATGAAGCGAACCGCGTCGTGGATTTGCATCGGACTTCTTCTTTCCATTTCACAGACTGGCGTTTGGGCGCAGGATGCGAAGCGTCCTGCTGTGCCGGGTGATCCATCGCGGCGCGCTCAGGACAAAACCGCTGCCGCGAAGCCTGCCGAGCCTGCTGAAAAAGCGGCCGCTTTGCGCGCACCGGCCGGACTGCCCGTTCACCGCGTGGTGCTTTACAAGAATGGCGTTGGATACTTCGAACATCTTGGGAAAGTGACAGGCGACGAAAGCGTGCACATTGACTTCACTAGCGGACAGCTTAACGACGTCCTGAAATCGCTCACGATTCTGGATTTGAGCGGCGGACGCATCGCTGCCGTTGATTACAACTCTGAGGCTCCTTTGAGCCAATTGCTGGGGGCACTGCGTTTGCCGCTCGGCGAAAAAACTAGCGTGGCGGAATTTCTGGATGCGCTGCGCGGAGCGCGGCTCGAAGTGCGCGGAACGCCCCCGATTTCGGGGCGTTTGTTGAGCGTGGAGCGCAAAACGCGGTTTAGCGGCGGCACTACCCTCGAAGTCGAAGTGATCTCGCTCGTTACCGACGCGGGCGAAGTGCGCGAGGTCGAATTGTCGCCCGCAACCAGCGTGCGATTGATGGATGCCAATCTGAATCAGGAAGTTGGGAAATATTTGACGCTGCTGGCTTCCGAGCGCGATCAGGACTTGCGGCGCATGGCCATTTCGACCACCGGCAAGGGCGAGCGGCAACTTTACGTGAGCTATATCAGCGAAGTGCCCGTATGGAAGACGACGTATCGCATCGTGCTTTCGCCGAAATCGGAGACTAAGCCGTTACTGCAGGGCTGGGCGATTGTGGACAACACCGTCGGCGAAGATTGGAACGACGTGCAACTTTCGCTGGTGGCCGGCGCGCCGCAATCCTTCATCATGCAGCTCTCGCAACCTTATTATGCGACGCGCCCGTGGGTCGCATTACCGGAAAGCGCGCAGCTCGCGCCGCAAACTCACGAAGGCACGATGCGCGCCGGATTCTCCGGAATTTCTGGAACGATCTCCGATCCACAAGGCGCTATCGTCGCGGGCGCGCAGGTGAGCTTGCAGAACGAGAATGGACAGCTGCTGGCGACCACGCGGTCGGATTCCCAAGGCAGATATCAATTTGCCGATCTTCCGCGCGGAACTTTCGCAGTTGCAGTGGAGTATCCGGGGTTCAATAAAATGATGCTGCGAAACGTTGGAGTGAACGGCAGCTCTCAGACTTCGCAAGATGTGCGCTTCAGTTTGGGAAGTTCGGCGGAGACCGTGCTCGTCGAGGCGCAGACATCTCCGGTCGAGACTCAAATGGGTATGAATGCGACGAGTGCGAGAAGCCTCGGCTCCGGGCGGTCGCTGGGAGCGGTGCATGGAAGCGGCGCGGGAGGAGCCTTCGCCGGTGGAATTGCATCGGGAGTCGGCGGAGGAGTCGCCGCGGCGACGCCGACCGCGATGAGTCCGGCGGAGGCTCGGCAGAAGCTTGAGGCTGCGGCCCTCGGCCAGGACCTTGGCGACCTTTTCGAATATCACGTCAAGGGGCCGGTGACGATTCACAAGAACCAATCGGCGCTGGTGCCTATTCTGCAAGCGAATGTGGAAGCGGAGAAAGTTTCGCTGTGGAATCCGTCCCTGGGCTCGGCGCGGCCGTTGCGCGCGCTTTGGCTCACGAATTCAAGTCCGCTGACGCTTGATGGCGGAAGCTTTAGCGTTCTCGAGGATGAAACATTTGCGGGCGAAGGGTTGATGGATCCGTTGAAGGCCGGCGAGAAGCGGCTGCTTTCTTATGCCGCGGACCTTGGGCTGCGGGTGACGACGTCTGTCGGCAGCGAGGCAGACCGCGTTCGCCGCGTGAGAATCGCGCACGGCGTGATGTATCAAACCAACGAGATACGCGAGAAGAAGACTTACACGGTGCGAAACGAAGATACTTCAGCGCGCACGCTCATTATCGAACACGCGCTGCGGCCTGGCTGGAATCTTTCTGCCGGCGCGCCGAAGCCGGATGAAACTTCCGCGGATTACTACCGGTTCCGGCTGGAGATCGAGCCTAAAAGCACGGCGACACTCACGATCGCTGAGGCGCAGCCCGTGGTGCAGAACGTGCAGATTAATAACATCAACTCGGATCAGGTTGCTTTCTATCTGCAGCAGCGCTCCATCAGTCCGGAGATTGAGGCGGCGCTGCGCAAGATTAATGAGCAGAAAGATCTCGTGGCGGGATTTGAGGATGAGGCTACCAAGCGCAAGGCGGAGCTTGAATCGATTTACGATGATCAGCAACGGTTGCGCGAAAATCTAAAATCGCTGAAGGGCAGCGCCGAGGAACGCTCGCTTACGCAGCGCTATTTGCAGCGCTTGAATGATCAGGAGACGCGGCTTGAGACCGTTCAGAAGGAGATTGCGGATTTCGAGAAGAAGCAGGAGGAGGCGCAGGCGGAGCTGGATGCGATGATTGAGAAGCTGTCATTCGACCAGACACTTTAGGGCGCGAATTCGTAGCGGTACGCTTTAGCGCAGCGTCTTGCGGCTACCTTTGCGGACGCAGAGTAGAAACGCGGGATGTTTTTGCGCGGGAACAGTGGCAGATATTTGCGCCTTGTTCACAAGGGGCGGGCGCAGCAAGCGCCCCTACGGGAGAAGGGCGCAAGACTACTGCCTCAGAAATACGCGCTCAGCGATTGGAAGTATTTTTTCTTTTGCGCGATGGCGTAGTCGGCGGCTTCGAATTCGGCGGCATTTAATTGCTTTACCGCGGGGCCGTGGAAATGCGGTGGGGTTTTCATTTCGAAGCTCATTAGGGCGGTGGCGTCTAGGCCGTGGCAGGATAGGCAGCGGGTGCGCAGCTTGGCTACGACGGGGCGCTGTTTGTCGGTTGTGCCGCCTTCGGCGAAGCCAGGGGCGGCGAAGCTGTAGCCGCCGTTGAAGGCTTGCGCGTTCTCATCCTCGGAGATTAATCCGCCGGTGTCTGGCTGGCGTAGGAGTAGGCCGCGGCTGATTTCGCAGACTCGGATCTGAGTTTTCTTGAACGCGCCATTGGGATTTCTTTCGAACAGGCGGAACTCGACTTCACTGGTCAGATGCATGGGAGTCAGCTTGCCGTTAGAGTCGATCAGAATTAGCTGGATCAGGATTGCGGCGCCATCGAGCGAATCGGCCGGATTGCGTTCGGGATTGCGCAGGCCGTCGAGAAGCTTCTGAGTGCTCTTTGCCGAGCGCACCGGCTTGACGAAAATTCGCGAGAAGCGGCGGAAGCCGGCTTCGCTGTCGTGGGCGTGCTCGGGGAACCACTGGACTTGTACCCAGCCCGACTGTGGATTGAAGAGATCGGGAAGGGAGAGGGCATCCTTCGCTTGAGAATAATTGTCGGGGAGCGATTTAATTTCTTCCGGGGTCAGCGCGACCCTGCGGATTAGGCGCGCGAGGGCGTCCAGAGCTGCGGCGTGGCGCATCTCGCGTTCGACCGATTGATCCTCTTTGAAGAGAGGCTCGCTGAGGATGTCGTAGGCCGACCAGAGATCGCTTTGCATCCAGGCGCGGGCTAGTGGGGGGCGGGGTGAATTGTCGGCTAAGGCTTCCCGCATTGCGGCCATGAATTCGGAGTAGGTTGGGTCTTCGAGGAGTTGCGTGCGGCCTTCGCGCGAATTGTAGGGGGGATAGTAGAGCGGATCGATGGCGCGGTCGCCGGTCTCGCTTCTCTCGAAGAGGCGCGTGCTCACTCGCAAGTCGGCGTCGCTCGCGGAATTATCGAATGGGGCGGCTTCGGGAAAGTCGGTGGTCATGTACACCCGGAATCGGCGCGAGAAGAGGATCGAGAAAATGCGATTCCAGGAATCGGCGGGATCCTTGGCGTACACCGGTTCGACATGTGCGGGCCGGTACGAGGCCGGTGGTTCCTGCGCGTGTGGCTGGGAACTCGCGCACAGGACGAGTGCCGCAACCAAACAGGCGAGCGAGGCACGGTGCCGCGCGTTGCGTTGCGGCCGGCGCCCTGAACAAGAGGAGTGCGGTTCGTGCATCACTTCCTCCGACATATGATTTTCACACTCTACATGTCGTTGAGCACGCCCGTAATGTTAACGCATTAAAGTAGCGCCGGCGTCTCTGCCGGCATCTGACGAGCGCGAGATGCGCCAGTGGCAGCACTCACGCGCGGACTCCGAAATCCGGCTCAAGAGGAGTAGTTGACTTTGCGCGCCGTCCGCGATCGCGCCCTTGCATTCATTCGTCTTCGTAAGATGCCGGCAGAGACGCCGGCGCTACTTGGGTTCGCGTCGGTTATACTATGCTTCTCGATTGATGACTTAGGGAGAAACATGGCCGACTACGCGCCTACTATTAGCCGCTTGATTGATGAATTGAAGCATTTGCCGGGGATTGGGCAGAAAACGGCGCAGCGGCTGGCTTTTTATCTGCTGCGGGCGGATCGCGATCAGGCGCTTGCGCTTGCCGATGCCATTCGCGATGCCAAAGAAAATGTCCGTGAGTGCTCGATCTGCAACAATATTACCGACGCCGATCCTTGCAATTACTGTACGAGCCCGGCGCGCAGCCGGAAGACGATCTGCATCGTGGAGGATGCTCCGAATATTCTGGCCATCGAAAAGACGCGCCAGTTTGACGGGCTCTATCACGTGTTGGGCGGATCGCTGTCGCCTCTGCAGGGAATCGGGCCGGAGCAATTGAAGATCAAGAGTTTGATTGAACGGCTGAAGGGCGGCACTGTCGAGGAGATTATACTGGCTACGAATCCCACGGCTGAGGGCGAAGCTACCGCGATGTATCTTTCTAAGCTGGTGAAGCCGCTGGGAGTGCGCGTGACGCGCATTGCCATGGGGATTCCTGTAGGCTCCGATCTCGAGTACGCAGATGAAGTGACCATGATGAAAGCGATGGAAGGCCGGCGCGATTTATAATTCAGCTGCGCGGGCGTGCAAGACCGGAGGTGCTCCATGCCAGGATTCGAGCAGTACATGGCGCAGTACGATCACGAGCACCACAACCCGTGGAATAAAGTGATGCACGGAGTCGGTATTCCCGCAATTCTTGCCGGGCTCGTGCTGCTCGTGCTGCTGCACTGGAAGCTGGGGCTCGCGCTGTTTCTGGGTGGTTGGGTATTTCTATTCGCCGGGCACCGCATCGAAGGTAATAGGCCGGCTTTTTTTCAGGGGATCATTTACTTGCTGGTGGGGCCCATCTGGATTGCTAAAGAATTGAAGGATGCCCTGCTGGGGCGCGGCCACGGCTCAACGCCCGCACATTAAGCCGTCCGCGAAATCGCGCCTTACCGGCGGCCAGCCGCCACTGCGCCGCCCGGTGATTTACCGCTCCGCGCGATATTCGGGATCCTGCCCGTTACACAAATCCAGGCCGCAGCGCTCACTGGCTGGCACTTTTCTGCAGATTTCGTAGCACAGGCAGTGATAGTGCGCTTTGCGAGGCTGCGGCTTTCCGAATGACACGGTGCCGGCCACGCCTAGAATTAGGAGCCACGCCAGAATTCGGGACTTCATCGGCAACCTCGCTTCGCCGAAAAAGTGGGCTATGGCGAGGGTAAAGGGCGGTTTCGCCGGCAACAATGAAGCGGCGGTTTGGCTACGCTAGTACGGAAGTTTGCCGACACGGTAGTACCGGGTGCGAAAGGCAAACGGCCTTTAATCGATGAGGCGGTTGCAATTGGCCGGCGTTTTCGTGGGCGTTACACGGGCGGGCGCAGCAAACGGCGCCCCTGCGAAGGCCAATGCTACTGCTCTCCCCGTGCGCGGCGATTCCAATTTATAAGTAACTGATTCGAACACCTGTTTCCCTTGCCGTTCCAATCGCCCTCACCAGTGTTAGGCTGATAAAACCCCCTCGGAGGGCGCCGGAAGGATTCACGTGGCTGAGGCAGACGCATCGAACGAACCGATCTTGGGCAAGCGCCGCAGCACGCGGATCGTGCAGGCGGTGCCTATTACCGTTGCCGGGGCTGACGCGCTCGGGCAGCCGTTCAAAGAGCGTACCTCGACGGTGATGGTGAGCTGCCACGGTTGCAAATACCACTCGAAGCATTACGTGCCGAAACATTCCGTCGTCGAGCTGGAAATTCCACGCACTGAGGCTTCGCTGCCGCCCCGAACGGTGAAGGGCCAGGTGATTTGGGTCCAGCGGCCGAGGACGGTGCGGGAGCTCTTTCAGATCGGCATCGAATTCGACGTGGCCGGCAACGTGTGGGGCATCGCGTTTCCGCCCGACGATTGGGCCGCCGCGATTGCAGCGTCAGAAGAAGCTGCGAGCACAGCGCCGCCGCGGGCTGCCGTGTCTGCGCCTGCTCAGGTGACTCCGAGCGTCGTGTTGACCACGAGCGTCCTCGGGATTCCGAAATTCACGCCACCGCCGCCACAGCAGGCTGCGCCATCCGAGAAAAAACTCGAGATCGTGCCGCCGCCGGCCGCTCCACCTGCGCAGGCTAAGCAGCCGGAAAAAGCGCCTGAGCCCGTCGTAGTCCAAGCGAAATCCGATGCACAGGAGACGGGGACTAGCGTTGCCGTGCAGGCACCGCCGCGTCCGGCCCCCCCGGCTCCGGCACCCATTGCGATGGCGCCCGCACCGCCTTCGCCAACTCCGAATATCGCGAAAGAGATGGAAAAGCTGGTGGCCGAAGCGCGGCACAGCTTGCATCAAGTGGCGCGGCACGAATCACGTACCGCGATCGCCGAGGAGCTGGAAGCTACGCGTGCGAAGGTGGATTTGCAGTTGCGCGAAGCGGTCGAGCAGGCCGTGCAATCTTCCATGACGCGTGTTTCAGCGCAGGCTCTCGATGTAGTGATGCATCAGGCTGCTTCCCGCGCTGCGTCGGTGGTCGAAGATGCGCGCAAGGCTACGAGGCAGAACGTCGAGGAAATCGAAGCGCAGCTTCGGCAGAGTCTGCAGGCTGCCGTGGAGTCCGCCGCGTCCCGGGCTGCCGAGCAGGCGGTGCGCGAGGCGAATCAGAACGCCAATTCGCAGGCCATGCAGCAGGCCGTACAACAGGAAATCACCAACGCCCTGGCGAGCCGGCCGCAGACCGACGCTGCTTATTTCGCGGCTGACGATGCGGCGCGGGCGCGCAGCGAAGAGCTGCGTCGGGACGTCGAGCAGGCTGCCGCTCGCCTGCGCAAAGAGAGTATCGCGCAGATCCAGAACGAAGCCGCCGAAGCTAGGAATCGCTGGCAGCACGAATTGCAATCCACGCTTTCGGGCGTATCCGAAAAGCTTAGCGAGCAACTCCACGGCGTCACGCAGAATTTGCTGACGCAAGCGGAGCAGGATATCGCGGCGCGAACTGCTAACCTGCGCAACTCGCTGGATGAGGCTTCCGCGCAAGCTCGAAGCCAGCTCGAAGCGGTGCAGGCGGGTGTTTCCGAAGGCCAGGCTCGTTCCGAAGACGCCAAAAACCAAATCCATGGCGCGGCGCATGAGGCGCTCGAAAATGCGCGCCGCGGATTGCAGGATGTCCTGGCCGAAGGCCAGGCGCGCCACGAAGAAACCAGGAATCTGATACAAGGCGCTGCTAACCACACGCTGGAAGAAGTGCGGCGGGGCCTGCAGGAATTCATGGCGCAGCAGGAAGCGGAGCTGCAACGGCGCGCGGAGAGCATCGTCGCGGAGCGCGCCAGCCATCTCGAGCCGGCCATGGAAGCATCCGCGCGGCAGATTCTCGAGCGCGTGTCGGGACAGATCGAGCATCAACTCGTGCCCGGAGTGGAGGCGGCACGCAAAGCCGCGGAGGATTTGGCGGCGGCGCGCGCGCAGGCCGAGGCCGCGCAGCAATCCGTGCAATCGATGATTAGCATGGCCGCGGAAGCCGAGCTGCAGGGCTCGCTGGCGCGCCTGAAAGAACAAACCGCGCAATTCCCGATTCAATTCCAGGAATCGATTCGGGCGATGCTGAAGAAAGCCGAAGAAGAACTCGAATCGAAGACCACGGAGTCCACCCATACCACTTTTGAATCGCTGCTGAAGGCTTCTGACTGGTATTCGAAGAAGGCGCAAACGAGCATGCAGGCGTCGCTCGAAAAGGCCGTGGAGCATTCGACGAGTTTGCTGCACGAGCGCGCCGCGGAAGCTTCGCGAAAGATGGCTTCGGAACTCGATCATTACAGCCGGAGCTATGCGGACCACGCCAAGAATCAAATGGCGGAATCCGCCAATGAGCTGCTGGAGCGTAATCGCGAGCGCCTGAAAGAGGCCGCGGAGACTACTGCCGCTACTTTTGCCGATGAGACGCATCGCGTGGCCAGCAACACGTTGAGCGAATTCGATCAGGCTGCGCAAGACGCCGCTGAGCGCGCGCGTGTGGATTTGCAGGCTAGCCAAAACAATTCCCTCGGCGAATTCCGCGAAGAGCTCATCAAGAATGTGGCGCAGGGAGTTTCGCAGGCCCGCGTTAGCCTGGAGACTCAGCTGAAGCCGCTTATGGAGCAGTGGAACGCCCAGCGCGAGCAGCAGGAGCGCAACTGGCTTTCGCACCTGAACCGCGCCAGCGACGATGCCATCGAGCAGTACAAAACGCGCCTGGAAAATGCGTCGAATTCCTGGCTGCTGGCGTCCGCAACGACGCTCGGCCAACATTCCCAAGCTGTGATCGAAGCGCTTGCCGCGGCAGCCGAAAAGCGGCTGCGCGAAACATTCTCCGACGTGCTGGCCAATATGGGCGATAACCTGCGCCAGCGACTGATGGGCCTCTCCACTGATTTCGGCAAAACCGAATCCGCGCAACCCGAACAAGAAGAAAATAAGTAGCTCCTCGACCGCTGACGCTGCGATTCGGCCCGTGCGCCCAATCTGGCTATAATGGGCCGCATGGCAAATCATGCTTATGCGAGTGTCTGGTGCCCGGAGTTTGGGGCTGATGTGCAACTCGAGCGGCTCGGACAATTCCTCTCCACGGTTCCCTTCTCTGCTACGCGGTTGGGCTTTACTGGGCTTGCTGTGCGGGCTGTCGGTCCGTCCGAGACGCCGTTGATCGAGCCTGATCTGCGGGCTCGGCCTGTGGATGCGCTGTCGATCGTTGCAGTGGCGCGCGAATTTCAGAACGCTGATTGCGCTTACGAGGTGCAGGCTTATTGGGATTTGTGGATTTTCGATGTGGCGTCCGAGAAGTGGAAATTGCAGCCTGAACTGCTTGAGATTTTCTGCCACGGCGAGGAATATGACGATGGCGTGTGGAAAGAGCGCGGCCACTTCGAGGTGGACCTTGGACTGGAACATCAATTTACCGGCCACGGGCGCTTGCTGGGCTTTAAGAATGGCCAGCCGGCGCGGCCCGAGCATCCTGACGAGGCGCGCTTTTTTGAATTGATGTCGCAGCCGGCTAACTTGCAGGAATATCGCGACAAGACCCACGAGAATATCCGCAAGCTGCTGGATTGGACGCGACGGATCGAGCGGGCTATTCCGGTGCAAACCTTGCGTCTTTGGTCTGAAGGCGAAGAGAATTTCGAGGCGCGGATTGAAGAAATTCTGGCTGCGAGATAAAGGCGGCGGGCGCGACGTGCTGGCCGAGAAATGCCCAGCGCTAAAGCGCATACTCAAAGATGGGGCTGTTTCGGAGCGCTGAAGCGCTCCTCCCCCGAATAAATTCTTGGGCTGCCACCGGGACGCCGCGGCTCCGCCGCGTTGAATGCGGAACTGCCTCTACGGATCTTCTAGCGAGATCAAGTTAGGACACTGGCCATTGGACGACCAGCTTTCCACCTCAAGCATACCCGGATACAATGGAGGTCTCTTCAGCGAGCTCCCCGGGGGGTGCCTTGAAAATACCGGGCATTATTCTTACTGCGGCGATTCTCGCGATTTTTCTTTGTGCCTGTGGCGGTTCTGGCGCGTCTAATCCCAAGACGGAAACGAGCGCGCAGCCAACCGAGCCCGCGAAGCCGGCTGTTCCAGCGATTCCGCCGGATATCCAGCAAGTCGCCGAAAACGCGATGGGCTCGGAAGCGGAAGTGCTGGTTTACGGAGACCTGGCATTGAATGGCAATCAGCAGATTCTGGTGATCAACCGCTTGAAGAAAACACCGGACGCCAAGGCGCCGGGAACCCTGCTGACCCGTGCGGGGATCGTCGAGAACGAGGGCGGCAAGTGGAAGCAGATTTTCCTGTGCGACGAGCACCTGAAGAATACGAAAGGCTTCCTCGGCGCGACGCCGCTTTCGGACGTTCCGGCATGGCGGCTGCAATACGAGCAACACGCGGATCAGGGGCTGGTGATGTATTTCACGCCGCTTGATAAGCCCACCGGCGGATACATCCAAACGATTGGGATAAGATGGAATCCAAAGATGAAGCGCTACGAATCGCTGGACCGCACGTACGAGCACTTTCTCGGTGAATCGCCGGCTTTGGAAATTCCGGAGGTGAGCCGCAAATGAGCGCCGCAGCACAAACCGTCTCTCAAACGAACGCGCCCGCGAAGGCAAAAGAAGCACGCGTGCCTGGGTGGAAGCAGCTTATCCGGCTGATCCCCTATATCGGCCGCTACAAAGGCGGCATGACCATCGGGATGATTACGCTGGTTGCCATGGGCATCATCGGAAACCTGGTGCCGCTGATCATGGGAATTATTTTCGATTGCCTGGGCGGAGAAGCAAGCCCGCTGAGCAAGCTGGCGGGCCGCATGAGCTGGCTGACGAATCTTGCAGATCGTTATTATGCGCCGCTCAATAGCCATGCTCTTGGATTATTCTGCATCGTTCTGATCGTGGCGATCGCGCTCAAGGGAATTTTCTCGTTTCTTACGCGCTGGATTTTGATTGGCGTATCGCGCGATATTGAATACGACTTGCGCAACGATCTGCTGATCCGCCTGATGCAGATGGAGCCGGAATTTTACGTGCGCAATCGCACTGGCGAATTGATGTCGCGGTGCACCAACGATTTGAATAACGTGCGCATGGTGCTAGGGCCCGGAATCATGTACAGCGGCACCACGATCATCTCCTTCGTTCTGGCGGTTGCGGTGATGCTGCTGATTTCGCCCAAGCTGACGTTGTACGTGCTTATCCCCGTGCCGGTCGTGGCCTTCGCCGTGCGCTACTTCGGCGAGATTATTCACAATTTGTTCGAGAAGATTCAAGCGTCGCTCGCGGTGCTTTCGGCGCGCGCGCAGGAGAATCTTGCCGGTGTGCGCGTGATTCGCGCCTACCGCCAGGAACAGTCCGAAGCGCGGCAATTCGACAGCGTGAATCGCGAATACGTCTCGAAAAACATGAAGCTGATTTTGGCCTGGAGCATGTTCATGCCGGCACTAACGGCGCTGATCGGCGTGACGTTTTTGATTGTGCTCTGGCAGGGCGGGCGCCAAGTAATGCAGGACCGCATCTCGCTTGGCGAATGGGTCGCGTTCTACATGTTTCTCGGCCAATTGATTTGGCCGATGGTGGCGCTCGGCTGGGTGACGAATATTTTTCAGCGCGGCGCGGCTTCGATGGGACGGATGAATTACGTCCTCGATGCGAAGCCAGCAATTGACGACCGGGCGGCGGGTTTTGAAGGAGTGGCGCCGGAGGATTCCGAAATTGTGCGCGATTCCCGGAAAATTCGGGGCGATATTGAATTCCGCGACCTCACCTTCACATACCCAACGGCCAGCAACGGCAAACAAGGCAAGCCGGTACTGAAGGGCATCAATCTGCACATTCCGGCAGGTTCAACGCTCGCTGTCGTAGGGCCCACCGGCAGCGGAAAATCCACTTTGGCTGGATTGGTCGCGCGCCTGTGGGACGCTCCGGCGGGATCTCTAACGCTGGACGGCCGCTCCATCCGCGAATGGCCACTGAGCACGCTGCGCCGCGCTCTTGGATTCGTCCCACAAGATACATTCTTATTCAGCGAGAAGCTTTCCGAGAACATCGCGTTCGGAGTCGATAACGCTACCGAGCCTGAAATCGAAGACGCCGCCCGCAGCGCCAGCATTTACGGCGACATCATCGACTTTCCCGCGAAATTCGAAACCATGGTCGGGGAGCGAGGCATCACGCTTTCCGGCGGACAAAAGCAGCGCACCGCGCTGGCTCGCGCGCTGATCCGCGATCCGAAGATTCTAGTGCTCGATGACGCGCTCTCGAGCGTGGACACGGAAACCGAAGAGCGCATTCTCAGCCATCTGCGCGAAGTGATGAAGGAACGCACGACGATAATCGTCTCGCATCGTTGCTCGACGGTGCGCGATGCCGATCAAATTATCGTGCTGGTGGACGGCCGCATCGTCGAGCGCGGCACTCATTCCGAATTGCTCGGCATCGGCGGCTATTACGCCGACTTGTATCAGAAACAACTGCTCGAAGAGGAACTCGCGCGCGCATGAGCGATATCCGCGAAGAAGAAGCGTTAGGCAAAATATACGACTCGCATCTGACGCGGCGCCTGATGCAATACCTGCGCCCGTACAAGTGGTGGGTGATTTTTGCATTGGCGCTGGCGCTGGCCGTCGCGCCGATGGAAATCATTGGCCCCTACTTATTCAAGATCGCGATCGACTTTTGCGTCACGCCCGTGTTGCAGCATCACCGCGCATTTGCTGAGGCAATGCGCATTTTGAGCTTGATCACCCTGGCATTCCTCGGCGCGCTGATATTGAGCTTCGTGCTGCAATATATCCAGATGCGCGTGATGCAGCGCGTGGGCCAGGACATTATGTATGACTTGCGCCGCGAAATCTTCGTGCACCTGCAGCGCTTGCCGCTAAGTTTCTACGATAAGAGCCCGGTCGGCCGCCTGGTTACCCGCGTAACTACCGACGTGGACGCGCTGAACGACCTTTTCGCCTCGGGAGTGGTAGCCATTCTCAACGATTTCTTCGTGCTTCTGTGTCTGGTGGTCGTGTTGCTGTGGTTCGACGTGAAGCTGGCGCTCGCCACGCTCTCGCCGCTGCCGCTCATGCTGATCATCACGCTGATTTTCCGAACGCAGGTGCGCGACGCCAATCGCCGCATCCGCACAGCGATAGCCCGCATCAACGCTTTCTTGCAGGAGCACATCACCGGCATGGCGGTGGTGCAACTCTTCAACCGCGAGCGCAAGTCCCGAGGAGAATTTGAAAAGTTGAACCGCGTGCACATGGACGCCTACAAGGACGCCATCAACGCGTTCGCCTATTTTTATCCCGCGGTGGAATTTCTGAGCGTCGCGGCGATTGCGCTGGTTTTCTGGTACGGCGGCGTGCGGGTGATCAATGGAACGCTAAAGGCCAGCCTGCTGGTGGCTTTTATGCTTTGGGCGCAGCGATTCTTCCGCCCGATTCAGGATTTGAGCGATAAATTCAACATTCTGCAAACCGCCATGGCCGCCTCCGAGCGCATCTTCAAGCTGCTAGATGAGCCGCTGACGATCACTGAGATTGCGGCGCCGCGCACGATTCATTCGCCTAAGGGCGAGATCGAATTTCGCAATGTGTGGTTCGCCTATCGCGGCGGCGCTACGCCAAAAGATGAGGACTGGGTGCTGCGCGATGTTTCCTTCCGCATTCTTCCCGGCCAGACAGTTGCGGTCGTCGGCCACACGGGCGCCGGCAAAACTACCTTGATCCAGCTACTTCTCCGCCTCTACGAAATTCAAAAAGGCGAAATCCTGCTGGACGGTATCGACATTCGCGATCTCAAAATCGATGATCTGCGCCGGCAATTCGGAATCGTGCTGCAGGATCCATTTCTATTTACCGGCACGATCGAAACAAATGTCCGCCTGGGCAGCGACATCAATCGCGCCACAGTCGAAAGCGCCATCGAAGAAGTGGGCCTGGGCGATTTCGTGCGCGCTCTGCCGGGCGGCGTAGCATCGGATGTCACCGAGCGCGGGGCCACGCTTTCCGTAGGGCAACGCCAGCTCATCAGCTTCGCCCGCGCGCTGGCCCACAATCCCACATTCCTGATTCTCGATGAAGCCACCTCCAGCGTGGACACAAAGACCGAGCTGATGATTCGCGGGGCGCTCGATCGGCTGCTCGAAGGCCGCACTGCGTTGGTGATCGCGCATCGCCTCAGCACCATTCAACACGCCGATCGCATCCTGGTATTCCACAAAGGCAAGCTGCGCGAAGAAGGCTCGCATCAGGAATTGCTGGCGCGCCGCGGCATCTACTACCGCCTCTATCAACTTCAATATAAGGACCAGGAACTGCAAGTCTCGGTTCCCGGCGCAGCCCTGGCAGGCTCTGCTGGACCGCTTCCGGCTGACGACTGAGCCGTGACCTCCGATTCCGCTGCGCCGCAAATTTTGATTTCAGCCGGTGAAGCGTCAGGGGATATGCACGCCGCGCGCCTGGCGCGAGCCTTGCAAGCCCGCAGTGGCGCGCATATTTTCGGCATGGGCGGCCCGCGCATGAAGGACGCAGGCGTGGAGCTCATCGCCAACGCCAAAGACATCGCCGTCCTCGGCATCACCGAAGTAATTCACAAAGTTCCTACCGTGCTGAAAATTCTGCGCCTGCTGCGCAAAGAAGCCGCGCGGCGCAAACCCGCGCTGGCAGTTTTGGTGGACTCGCCGGGAACCAATCTGCCGCTGGCGAAAAAACTTCACCGCCTCGGCGTTCCGGTCGTCTATTTCATCGCGCCGCAAGTGTGGGCTTGGCGGCCGTGGCGCATTCGCGCGATGAAAAAAAATCTAAGCCGGGTCCTGGTGATTTTCCCTTTCGAGGAAGAAATCTATCGAAACGCGGGAATCCCGGTAGATTTCGTGGGTCATCCGCTGGTAGAGGTGGTGAAGCCCAATGCCGCTCGAGCCGATTTCCTGGCCGCGCAGGGCCTTGATGCCTCCAAGCCGGTGGTAGCTCTGCTTCCCGGCAGCCGCCCCACCGAAATTTCGTTAAATCTCCCCGCGATGCTGGACGCTTGCGATTCTTTGGCCCGTGATTTACGGCCGCAATTCACCATGGCCGCAGCCCCTGGCCTGGAAGACGGATTTTTCCAGCGTTACCTGCGCCCCGGCCTCACCATAAAACGAATCGCCGGAGCTCCCTACGACGTGCTGGCGAGCGCGGATTGCGCCATCGTTTCGAGCGGCACGGCCACGGTAGAAGCTGCGTTACTTGGCACTCCGATGGTGGTCGTCTATCGCGTGTCGCAAACCAGCGCGTTCATCCTGCGCCACATGATTCGTTCGCCCTTTCTAGCCATGGTGAATCTGATTGCCGGCAAGAAAATCGTTCCCGAACTAATCCAGGACGATTTCACTGGGCCACGCGTGGAAGCAGAGGTCCGCCGCCTGCTCAGCTCGCCCGCCGACCGCGAAGAAATGAAACGCGAGCTGGCGGAAGTCCGCCGGCGCTTGGGCTCAGGGGGCGCCATCGATCGCGCGGCTGACGCGCTCGTCGCGATGCTCCCGCCAAAATCCTAAAAGCAACTGGCCGAGCGCATTTGGTATCTTAGAGAAGCGAAAGGAAGAGCTGTGTTTCATACCCATACCCGAAACTCAATCTCCGCCTTCGTTCCGGCAACGGCGATTCTCGCGCTGATTTCGCTCGCCACGGCCGGCACCGCAGCCGCTCAAGCGCCGGCAAAATTTCCGGCGCACGCCACGCACTACGACGTGGACGTAACTCTTCACCCCACCGATCAAACCATCTCGGCGCGCGCGAAAGTGGAATTCGCCGCGGATTCGCCGGCGAAAACGCTAGTCGTCGAACTTCATCAGGATTTGAAAGTGAAATCCGTCACCGGCGCAAATGGCAAGCCTCTCGAATTCGATCGCGAAAGAAATAATCCGCTCTATCTGCGGGTGAATTTGCCGGAGGCGCTGGTCTCCGGAAAAACCACATTTGTGACGTTCGAATACGCAGGTCCCGTCTCGCTCGAGGAAGACAGCCCCACCAAGGGGATCCGCATGGCGTCCGTGGATAAGGACAGCGCGTACTTGCTGCTCCCGTCGCGATGGTTTCCGTTGACGAATTTCCCGTCGAATCGTTACACCTCGACATTCAAAATCACGGTGCCGGATACTTTTGCGGTGGTCGGCACAGGGAAATCGGAAATGCAATCCGGCTCCGGCGGCCAAACTACTTACGTCTTCACTTCCGATCGGCCTACGCCCGGCGGCACGTTCGTGGCCGGCGCCTTGCAGCTCACTCCGGTGAAAATTGAAGGCAACCAAGTTCTCGTTTACACCCCGCCCTCGCAAGTTGGCACCGCAAGTAATTACGGCGCGGCGCTCTCGCACGCCACGACGTATTTCTCCGATCTTTTCGGCGGTCTGCCCGATCGAAACGTGGCTATCGTGCAAATCCCAGATGGCACGCTGCCGTTTTATTCCGCGCCGGGGCTGGTTCTGATCAGCGCGCGCCAATGGTCCGAACGCCCCGATCAGCGCCTGGTAGCCGAAGTCACCGCCGGCCAATGGTGGAACAATTCGATCCTGCCCGCGTCCGCAGCCGACGTGTGGCTCTCCGACGGCCTGTCGCGCTATTCGGGCGCGCTCTTCGCCGAGGAAGTGGATGGCGCCGCGGGATTGAAGAAGGCGCTCGAAGATTTCGCTATCGGCACGCTGATGTACGAAGACGCCGCGCCGATTTCGCAAGCGCAGCGCCTGGAGATGTATTCGGATTCTTACCGCTCGGTGGTCGAGGATAAAGGCGCGCTGGTTTTTCACATGCTTCACAGCGAAATGGGAGATGCTCCATTCCGCGCGCTGCTGCGCAGCTTCTACACGGCGAACGCCGGCAAAAATGTGACCGTCTCTGAGTTTGAGAAACTCGCGGAATCTAAATTCGCAGCTGCGGCCGCTCCTGCTGGACAGCCGAAACTCAACATGGTGGCCTTCTTTTCGCAGTGGCTGAATTCCACCGGCATCCCGGAATTCAAGCTCGAGTACATCGTTTACCGCACTCGAAAGGGTTTTAAGGTCGTTGGCAAAGTCTCGCAAGAACTGGATACTTTCCGCATGCCGGTGGAAGTCCGAGTGGAGACGGAAGGAAATCCGGAATACAAAACGATCAGCGTCACTGGCTTGGTCTCGCCGTTCAATATCGAAACGTTCGGGCGTCCCAAGCCGAATGGAATCACGCTGGACCCCAACAATAATCTACTGAAATCCAGCCCGAAGCTGCGTGTGCGCGCGTCCATAGCCCGAGGCGAAGGCTTGGTGGCGCAAGGAAAGTTCTACGACGCCATCCAGGAATACCAGCACGCGCTTGATTTGCAGCCAAGTAATTCGCTGGCCCACTTCCGCCTTGGCGAGGCGATGTTCTACCAAAAGAATTATCAAGCCGCGGCCAACGCTTTTCGCAGCGCGCTGGACGGCGATCTAGGCGCAGACTACAGATGGGTGGAAGTATGGAGCCACATTTATATCGGCAAGATTTACGATCTGACGGGCCAGCGAGAGCGAGCGGTGAACGAGTACAGCAAAGCGCAGCATCTGAAAGACGATACTGGCGGCGCCCAAGCCGAAGCGGAGCGCTATTTGAAGAAACCGTATAGCGAAGGCGGCGAGGCTAACGCGACGAAATCTTAATCGCCCGCTATAAATCTGTCAGCCCGCTCAAAGTCACCGAGCCAACACCCTTCCCCTGAATCAAAACGCGGAATCTCTCCCCCAGCCCTTCCGGATTCACGAGATTCTGAAAACTCAAACGCGCCCGAGTTTTCTCCAGCTCGCTCGATCCATCAAATTCCAAATCGGCAAAATTATTTGAGGCCGCCAGCCCCAGCAAAAATCGAGTCTGCGAAACTAATCCCAAGGGCTCCAGCCCCGACGCGCGCCCCCAAATATCCAACGCGGTGAAATTCGCATGCGAAGTAAGATCCTGCTCTCCGGGCGCGCGGTAGAAATCCTCACTCACACGATGCCGCGAGTAAGCCAGCAAACTTCCGTCCATATGCCGCTCATCAAAAAGCTCCCGCGCCTCATGCCCATAATCCACAGTCGAAACGAATCCGCGCGTGATTTTCCTGCCTACATCCTCTATCCACCGGCAGGCCGCTAGACCACACTCGGCCTGCTGCCCCAACTGGAGCGCAACATCCTGCCGCGCGAGAAATTCCGGAATCTCCGGCGATGACGGCGCCAACTCCCTCTCGACGATGCGATCGCCGTTCGCATCCACGAATATCTCACGCAATCCCTCCGCTGCCATCACCACGCGATGCACCGGCAAAGCGTCCACTAGCTCATTTGAAATAATGCAGCCGCAATCAAAACTGGGGATATCAATGCCGACCGAAGCCCGTCCAGCTGAGGTATAGCGAGCCAGCGCTGCACGCGCAATTTCGCGCCGTGGCGCCGAAGTCTCGACGGCAAAATAATGCAGAGCGGAATAAAACTCCGGCAGGCGTTCCTCGGCAAAGTCCAGAATGTGCCGAGCCAAAGCGCCCGAGGCCGCGCCGCTCTCGACAATCACAAATCGCGCGGGCCGATCGAGCACCCGCCACATTTCCTCCAATTGCCGCGCCAACAACCGCCCAAAAACCGGCGAAACATCCACGCTGGTGTAATAGTCGGCGCGGCGCCGATCGATCGCCCCGCTGTAATACCCAAACTCGGGATCGTAAAGACACGCGTCCATGTAAGCGGCAAACGTGATCGGACCAACCGAGCGAATTCGTTCGATCAATTTGCGATGAAGAGCTGAAGGAGGCGCGGCGGCGATTGCCCCGGGCATCTTAGTTGCGCGCGGGGTTTTTGACTTTTCCGGAGCATCCAAGGCAGTCAGTCCTGCTGCGGATTGCGCGTAAACATCTCAACGATGTAATCGTGCAAACTATCGTAGAGCTGCTTCTGGAAAGACCAGGGAAACTGGGGGTGCTCGATTTCGCGCGGATAAAGCGACATCACGTAAACGTGAAGGCCTTCGAGGCGGCAGCTAATATCGACGGCGACGCCCTCGCCGGCCGGCCGCGCCTCAAACAAAAACAAGGGGTGCTCGTAACGCGCCAATTCCCGGCGCACTTTTTCCACCGGAGCCTCGCGCGTACCGCCTGCCAGCGATTCAGGCTGCGAGCTCACGCTTTGCCAATCTCTCGTGCCGCACTTTCGAAAATCTTGCGCGCGTCATCGTCAAACAGGACAAAATAAATCTTCTCGAGCGAAGTAGCTCCGCTCAAATGCTTGGCGGCTTCCTCCATCATAATTTCCGCACACTCGCGCATCGGAAAGCCGGCGATGCCCGTTCCCACAGCCGGAAACGCAATGGTCTTTAGTTTCTTATCCGCGGCTATTTTCAGAGCAATCGCCGTGGAACTCCGCAAATCCTTGGCGGAAGTCGATCCGCCCAGCTGCATGCTGGCCGCATGAATCACAAATCGCGCCTTCAGCTTTCCACCGCCAGTAATCGCCGCGCTGCCCACCGGAATCGATCCGATCTCGTTGCATTCGCGCTGAATTGCGTCGCCGCCCTTGCGCCGTATCGCGCCGGCAACGCCTCCGCCGAGCTGCAAATCATTGTTAGCGGCGTTCACAATCGCGTCCGTATCCATCTCGGTCAGATCCCCGCGCTGCACGGTGATGCGCTCCGCAAACCGGTTCGCACTTGAGGAATTTTTCTTACGCCGCGGCGCATTCATCGAGATTCACCCTCCAGCATTCGCTCACGAGGCAGGTTCGACGACTTCACTAACGATCGCAACCTCAAGCCCAAGCCGCCGCCCAACTTGCCCGCAAGCATCGACGACCTCCCCGAGCGTGCGAGCAGACCGCACAATCTCAACGCGCTTCAAACCTGTGCCAACGTCCGCAAACCGCAATCCCGCGCACCGCTCCGCCCGAAAAGTGATCGTAGCAAGATCCGAAACCGAAAGCGAAGTTGTGCAGCACGCTAAGATCGCCCCAGGCCGCGCAAACTTATCGAAGATCGTAAAGACCTCAAGCTTGGTCTCCAACTCCTCGATCGTAGTATCGATCACCAACTCCGCGGCGCGCATCGCATCTTCAATCGAACGCGAAGCCGAAATGCGGGCGATCGTCGCGCTGCGATCTTCGAGAGACGAGCCGCTCTCATCCAGCCACCCTCGAATGGTGTCCAGCGCACGCTCGATGGTTTCCGAATTCACATCCTCAAGAACCGTAGGGTAGCCGGCTCGAGCGGCACAATAGGCAACTTCGCGCCCGAGCGGGCCCGCCCCGATGACAACAATGCTGGTGATTTGCATCTGGAGAGGGCTTAAGCGCCGACCGGAAAAAGCCGCGCGGCATTGTCGTACAGAATTTTCTGCTGGCTGGCTGCCGAAATCGGAAGCGCGCGGAATTTCTCGATATTTCCAATCACGCCAGGAACGCCAGGCCCGGGCCAATCCGTCCCAAAGAGAACTTTATCGGCGATTTCTTCAATACGCGGAAAGTATTCCATCAAACGCTGCGGTGGAATTCCAGAAATATCCATGTACATATTCTTGTGACGGCGCACCAGGAAAAAAGCCTCGTTCATCCACAACGGACGCCCGCCATGCGCGAGGATCACCACCATCTCGGGATAATCAACGCCCAAATCGTCGCAAAGCATAGGTTGCGCATAGAGATTCCGAGCGCCGGGAAAAATTGAAGTGCCGGTATGAATCATGATCGGAAATTTCAGCGCCTGCGCGCGCTCGTACATTGCCGCCAACGGCCCGAATCCATCGCGGTAAGCGTTCGGTGCAAAAAGCTGATGCGAAGGATGCACCTTCAGCCCGCGAATCCCGATGGAATGTAGACGCTCAACTTCCGCTCCGGCATCGGGCACAAATTTCGGGTGTACCGAGCCAAATGCTAGCAGGCGCTTGGGCTCAGCCGCGCAATATTTCGCAATCCAATCGTTCACTTCGGGCCCAAAACCAATCACTTCCGGGCTGACGTAATTGATCAACCCCGCCCGCTCGATTCCCGCGGCATCCATGAATTTCAGAAACTCCGCCGAGCTCGCCGTATATTTCAGCACTTCCGAATAATCCTTGCGCCCGTGCTGAATCAATTGCAGCGCGTGCGGCAGGAACATATCGAGCGGCTGTATGTGAATGTGAATATCAATAATTGGATTCACGTTCGGGGTGAGCCCTCAAATGGATTTATATTCGTCCGGATCAAAGCCCAGCACCACGCGCCCGCCCGCGACTACCACCGGCCGGCGAATCAAATTGGGCTCCGCGGCCATCATGCGAATGGCGTCTTCGCGCGACGGCGGATTCTCCTTCATGTTCTTCTCACGATACAACTGATTTCGCGGATTCAGGAAGTCCGTGTGGTCGCGATCGCCTATCAATTGCTCGAGTTCCGCCGCGCTCAAGCGTTCCTTGTCCAAATTCCGAAAGTGCAACTCGACGCCGCGCTTCTCAAGCGCGGCCCGCGCTTTCCGGCAAGTGGTGCAGGAAGGCTTATGCAAAAACTCTACAGATGTTTTCTTCGCCATCTCTATATCCCCAAGAAATCAATAATGCGGAACCTTCGGATCGATCTCCGCAGCCCAGCGCTCAATCCCGCCCGTCATTGACCGCGCGCCCTCCACTCCCTGCGAACGCAGCCAAGCCGCCGCATCCAGACTGCGCATTCCGTGATGGCAGAAAAGCACAACATCCTCGGCCGCGTCCAGCTCTCCAAAATTTGCCCGAATTTGCCCAAGCGGAATCAGCTTCGCGCCCTCAATGTGCGCCGTCTGGTGCTCCCATGGTTCGCGAACATCTACAAACAAAAACTGTTCCCCGCGGTCCATGCGCGCCTTCACGTCCCGCGGCAAAATTTCGATATTCTCGAGCAAGTCTTTTGTCATATATGGCTTTCTAATAGCCGAAATCAGCTGGCGCGGATAGAGCATGCTCGCGCACCGCCAGCGCATCAAAACGTGCCGTGCCGAGTTGCTTCAGGTATTCCTGGCGGTCGACTGTGCGCACCACCCAATGCTCGAGCCACTTCTCGAAATCTTCGAGGTTGCGACTCTGCTCGTGATACTCGGCGAAAAAAGCATGATCGCGGCCATAGTAGCCCTGCACCGGCGAAGGATGCGCGCCTCCCGGCTCATGAACCACCGCTGCTACGAGAAATCCCGGCACCAACGCGCGATTCGGATCCGAGGCGATCACTTCCTGCGCCACGATTTCCTCCGCGACGATAATCACTTTCCGCGCGGCGCGCGCTCCGTCCACGGCGACTCCCAGGCTGCCCCAAATGTGCGCGTTGCCGTGCTCGTCGGCGCGTTGTACATGCAGCACTGCCACATCCGGCCGCAAGGCGCGAACTGCGACAAGTTTATCTTCATTCACTGGCGAAATAAATTCCCGCAAATTGCCGTTCTTTTTCAGCAAATCGCTGCCGAGCGTCGAATAGGTCGGCAGGAAGGGCACGCCCAGCGCCGCAGAATGCAAAGCCAACGCGAACGTGAAATTCGAATAGTCGGTGACGTCCACGCGCCGCGGAATTCCCTGCTCGACCGCCCGCCGCAAACAATATGCGATGCCCGCCGAAACATTTCCGACCCAAGCGGCCATGACTTTCGAAGCGCAGCCTGCGCCGATCATTTGATCGAAGAGAATATCGGAGATCGGCCCGACCAGCGTGAGGTCGCGACGCCCCTGACGAATCAGCTCGTGTCCAGCGGCAAATGGAATCATTTGCTCCATTTGCGCGCCGAGAAGCACCATCGCCCCCGAAGGAACATGTCGCGCGATCGCGTCATGCATGGTCATCAGTTTCGACGCGGTCATGATTTTTGCTGGCCGCTCGCGATTGGAAACATTCGATTCATTTGCTTTCGATCATTTCGTCCAGAAGTGTTTCGGATCAAGCGCGCGCATAGTCGCCAACTCGTCGGCGCTCGGAGGCCGCGTTTCTTCCAGCTTGTCCGCCACGCGCAGCGTCCAGCCGGTATTGGCGAGCACATCTTCGACGCCGACACCCGGATGCACGGACGCGAGAAACGCTTCGCCATCGCTGCCAAATCGCAACACGCCCAAGGTGGTAATCAGCGCCGACGGGCCGGAGCGCAACGGAAGCCCCTGCGTGGTGCGCCAACCATTGCCGCGGCCGTTTCCCGGCGAAGTAATGTGCCCGACGCGCTCGCGGAATCGCGTGCGCTCGTGCGCGAGCAAAACCACGGTGCGCTGTGCCAGGCACGCGATATCGCATGCGCCTCCCGAACCCGGCAGGCGCTGCATTTCGCCGTGGCGATCGCCCCATGTGGAATTCAGATTGCCGAAGCGATCAACCTCTGCGGCGCCGAGAAATCCGAGTTGCACGCGGCCTTGTTGCAGGAAGGCCATCACGTCGAGCATCTGGCCGCATTGCGTCGCGCCGCGCAGATTCGGCGGATCTGCCATGGTGTAAAGCAATTGCGGAGAAGGCGTTTCGCGTACGAGGCCGTTCTCGTAGAGGCCGACGGCGCGCGGCGCGTGCGTGCGCTTGGCGACGAGAAACGCGAGCATGGGCAGCCGCATGCCGACAAATACAAGTTCACCGTCAGCGATTTCGCGCGCCGCGGTCGCGACCATGATTTCGCCTGCAGTGTATCCGCGCGCTGCTATTTGGCTTTCGCTATTTGCCGTGGCCACAGATTCCCATACCGCGAAGCGATCACTTTTCGCGGCGCCGCGTCATTCTGCTCTCTGAATGAGATGCTTTCCGGTTCCCTGCTGCTACTTTCCGTGAAAATGCGGGCGCCGCTTCTCGAAAAATGCGGCCAGTCCTTCGGCGCAATCTTCGGAATTGAAGCATTCGATCTGGCGTCGAATTTCTTCGTCGAGCAGCTTCTCGAGTTCCGCGCGATTCGAGCCGAATAGCCGGTCTTTCACAAAACGCGCGGCGATGGGCGGCCCGCAGGCGAGCGTCGCGGCGGCCGAGTGCGTCTCCGCGGCGAGTTGCTCAAACGGCACCACGCGATTGTAAATGCCGAGCTGCAAACATTCGTCGGCGGAAACCATCTCGCCGGAATAAAACAATTCCGCGGCGCGCGCCGGACCGACTAATCGCGGCAGAAGGAAAGTGCCGCCAAAATCGGGATAGAGACCGAGCTTGGCGAAACTCTGGCCGAAGCTGGCCTGTTCCGCGGCGATGCGCAAATCGCATGCGAGCGCTAAATTCGAGCCGCCGCCCGCGGCGGGCCCGTTTACGGAAGCGAGCACTGGCTTCGCCATGGTGACCAGTAGGAGGACAATCTCTTTTCCTGCGCTGACGAGAGCCGCGAGTTCGTTCGAGGCGTTGCGCTTGCGGGCGTCGCGCAGGACGCCTATATCTCCGCCGCCGCAAAACGCGCGACCCGCGCCGGTGAGGACTACGCAACGGACGGAAACGTCGTCGCTCGCGCGTCGAAGCGCGGCGGCCAGAGCGGTGGCAAGCTCGACATTGAGCGCATTCAGCCGGTCCGGACGATTCAGACGGATCGTGAGAATCGCGCCGGAACGTTCTTCGAGAATCACGCTGGCATTTGCCGGACGAGCTGCTTCCGACATGTTTCCTCCCCAAGCCGACAGGAAAATTGCAGCTAGGTCTTGAGACTCTTTAACAGCGCGGCGAGCTTTTTGAAATAGCGCATCTTTACGCCGCGCTCGTTGCCGGCGTTCGTTCCGCTCGTCGAAGGCAGCACGAAAACTTGCGCGCCGTAGAGCGTTTCTTTTTGCTGGCCGAGCTTGCAGGTGCCTCCGGCGAAACGTTCATACACCATTTTGCCGTTGAAAGCGACGACGCGCGGTTTGATCTCTTCGAGCTTCTGCGCCAGCAACACCCGGCCTTCCGCAAATTCCTGCCGCTCGATTTCGTCCATGCCTTTGGTGGGGCGCTTCACTAGATCGGTGAGGCCGATACCGAATTCGACGAGGCGCTTGTCGTCGTTGTAGCTGAGCAGCTCGGGCATCACGCCGGACTCATACATCAGCGGCCAAAATTGATTACCGCGCCCGGCATAGTAGTGCCCGACGCGCGCCGAGCGTTCGCCGGGATTGCTCCCGACGATCACCAGCTTCATCCCTTTGCGAAGATAATCAGGAAGCGTGCGCATGCGCGACCTTTCCTCCGCGTCCGCCGATCTTCGAATGACTTGATGGACCCGATTCAATCACAGAATTACGATTCGCGCACCTATGCGGCGGCGTCAACGGCCTTTGAATTGTGCCGCGCGCTTCTCGGCGAAGGCTTTCAATCCTTCTTTCGCGTCTTCACTGGTGAAAAGCAATTGTTGCAATTCGCGTTCCAGGCCGAGCGCTTCCGCGAACGGCAGCTCCGAGCCGGTAACGACGGCGCGCTTGATGCGGCCAACGGCCAGCGACGCTTTGTTGGGCGGACAGAATTGCCGTGCATAGGAGAGTATATCGTCCCAAAAAGTACCTGAATCATAAATATGGTGAATGAGTCCGATTTGCAACGCCTCGTCGAAGCCGAAAGTCTTGCCGATGGCCATCAATTCGAATGCGCGGGCACGTCCGATCACTCGCGAAAGGCGCTGCGTGCCGCCGGTGCCCGGAAGCACGCCTAGATTTACTTCGGGCAGGCCGATTTTGCCCGCGTCCTTGCGCGCGATGCGGATATCGCAGGCGAGCGCGACTTCCAGGCCGCCGCCTACCGTGTGTCCATTCAGCGCGGCAATCACCAGCTTTGGAGTTTGCTCGAGGCGCGAAAGAGTCTCGTTGGCATGCAAGCAGAAGTAATATTTGAATTCGGGCGTGGCGGCAGTGAGCATCGAGATGCCCGCGCCGGCGCAGAAGAATTTGTCGCCCTTGCCGCGCAGGATTATGACGTGAACATTTTCATCCATGCGCGCCTTGAGAATGGCGGCATCGAGTTGCTGCATCAATTCGTAGCTATAGGTATTGGCCGGCGGATCATCCAGTTCGAAAATCGCGATGCCATTATCGACGTGATAGTGGAGCAGAGTTCTCTGATCGGTCGCCGTGGTGGCAGCCATTCCCGAATCCCCCGAAGCGCCAGATTGCCAGAGGCGATAATACCACTGCGGCGATGCGGTCTGCAGCGTCACCGCGATTCGATCTCGTCTTCATAGCAGCAGGCTTGAGCCTGGCATCTTACGAACTGAGCAGCTACAACGGACAGCGTCGGCGCCCGGATTACTCCGTCAAATCATCGACTCGTAGTTGACATTGAGAACCTCTCCGGAATGCAGCCAGACAGGGCGTTCGGCCAAAAGATGCCGGTCTGGAGCCCGCCGCTACGAAAGCTTGCGGACTATTTATGCGATGGCCTGATTTGAGAGAATGGTGCGCTGGTGAGCGAGGAGAGCGAGCATGACTTACATCGAGGCATTGCAGGACGCGATTCGGAAGGCGTATGGCGTGGAGTCTAAACATATTGAGACTGCGCCGGTGAAAGAGGAATTTGAGGGCAAGACCGTGTGGGAGGGGAACGTCGAAGTATTCGATCTGATCGGGTATCCGAAGGCGCCGCGGGCTTATGCCTGGATGCATAAGACGGATGATTCCACGGACTCTGGCCGACAGGTGATTGTGCTGCATATTCGCCCGATTGCTTCGCCGGAAATGGCCGTTCGAGCGGCGCTGCTTGAGGAATATCAAGGGCCCGAATCTGCGGAGAAAAGCTAGCGTGGGGCGATTCGGCAAGTTTGAGCGGGTATGCTAACCTAGTGGTGGCTCGCTGGCAGCGCGAGTCTGAGCTGATTACCTATGAGCGCACCCAAAGCACATCCGGTGAACGTGACTCCCGCACCCTCGGCTGCACCTGTGCGTCCTACGATTGCCGGACCCCTTGACGACGAGCTGCAGCTCGTTACTGCGGCGCGGGGCGGGGACATCTCCGCTTTCGAATCGCTGGTAAATCGTTACGAGAGCAAGATTTTCCGCCTCGGAATGAATATCACCGGGAACCGCGAAGACGCCGAAGACGTGATGCAAGAGGCGTTTCTGAAGGCTTACCAGCACTTGCCGGAGTTTGAGGGAAATTCGCGGTTTTATACCTGGCTGGTGCGCATTGCGGTGAATCAGGCGCTGATGAAATTGCGCAAGCGGCGGCCTAATCAGGTTTCGCTGGATGAGGAAATCGAGACGGGCGACGACTCCTTCTTTCGCGACGTGGAAGACTGGGGCCCTTCGCCGGCGGAGCGCTTCGAGCAGACGCAGTTGCACGAGATTTTGAACACGGCTATCTCGGAATTGGATCCAAGTTTTAGAATCGTTTTCCAGCTTCGGGACATCGAAGAAATGTCCACCGAAGAGACCGCGGACGTGCTGCATCTTTCGGTGCCCGCGGTGAAGTCGCGGCTGCTTCGCGCGCGCTTGAAATTGCGCCAGAAGCTGAACCGATATTTTCGGCGGAGTGAAACAGCGTGAAGTGCACCAATATGATTGAAGAGTTGTCCGGGTATCTGGATGGGGCGCTTAGCCCGGCGCTGCGCGTGGAGTTGGAAGAGCATTTGGCCAAGTGCAAGCGTTGCCGGATTGTGGTGGATACTTGCAAAAAGACCATCGATATCTACTGCAATGCGGAGGCTGTGCCGCTGCCTGAAGACACGCGTAGCCGTCTACATAGCGCGCTACGCGAGAAGTTGTCGCATCAGCGGCGGGCTTGATTTGCTTCGAGCTTAGGCTTCGGTCGCGCTCTTATTGCCTCCAGAACGGTAGCTCAATTCCTCGTTTTTTCTGCCTGGCAATTTCGTAGATGCGTCCCGCGGTTAGGATGTCTTCGATAGCGATTCCGTTGGATTTGAAGAGCGTGATTTCATTGCTATTAGTGCGGCCGCGGATGTGCCTTGCGGCGATTTCGGATAGCTCGAGGACTTGCGACCACTTTTGTTCGTCGCCAGCGATGGCTTGAATTAGATCGCCTGCTTCGAGCTTGGATTGCTCGCGGGAATCCACGGCGATGATTTGCGCGCGGGCTACTGCTTCGGAATCGAGTTCGCGCTTTTGCGGGAAGTTTGCGCCGATGGCGTTGATGTGTGTTCCGGGGCGCAGCCAGCGGCCTTCTACTACCGGCTGTGTGGCGTTCGTTGAAGTCACTACGATGTCTGCATCGCGTACTGCTGCCTCCGCCGAATCGGCGGCTTCTACAGGAATTTTCAGGCGCTCGGATACCTCGCGGGCGAATTTTGCGCGGCGTTCTTCATTGCGGCCGAAGGCGCGGATGCGCTCGATCTTGCGGACTTGGGCGATGGCTTCGAGTTGCGTGTGCGCCTGCAAGCCGGTGCCGATGATGCCTACCGTTTTCGCGTCGGCGCGGGCCATCAGGCGCGTGGCGACTCCGCTCGCTGCGCCTGTGCGCATCTGGCCTAGATAATTGGCTTCGATCATGGCGAGGAGATCGCCTGTTTCCGTGTCGAAGAGTGGCACGATGAATTTCAAGCCTTGCGGCGAGCTGGTGTATATCTTCAGGCCCATGTAGTGCTCGCGTGAATCTGCAGCGGCCATGTAATGAAGATAGGAATTTGCCGCGGGATGCAGCCGCTGGCGGGAATGTAGTACTGCGGAGCCGTCGGCAAGCCTTAGGAAGGAATCTTCGACGGCTTTCAGAGCGATTTCCATGGTTAGGATTTCGCGAACGTCGGCTTCGCTTAAATAAATTGCCATCAATTCACCTCCAGTAGCGCCGGCGTCCCTGCCGGCAACTTACGACTACAAATCGCGCCAATGGAAAATTGACGGACGGACCGACGAGCTGATCGAGGAGATCCAACGCACATCGCGATCCGTCCTCGATTACCGCCCTTGCCGACTTTTGCGCTCGTAAGATGCCGACAGCGACGCCAGCGCCACTTAGAAATTAATTTTGTAGCGTAGGACTTTTGCGGCGCTGCAATCTAAGACTAGCAGCTCGCCTCTACGGCTTGCGGCTACCTGATAGGCGCCGTTGCTGCCTTTTAGACGGCCGCCTAGATCGTCCACGAGTTCCTCGTGGCCATCTGACGTCCAGACGCGGACGCCGCGATTTTCAGGGTTGGCCACGAAAACATGTTTCGCGGTGACTCCGATTCCCCTCCCTACAGATTCTGCGGAGACTGGCGCGTTGGGCGGCTGCGGATTGGCCCACGCGGTGGAATAATCTCCTGATAGCGTGTATTTGGCTACTTGCAGGCTAGTCGAATCCACTACGTACAGGTAGCCATCCGATGCGGCGGCTAAGGCTGCTGGAACGAATGGCGCGGGCGTGGAGCCTTCCGGGACGGTCAACTTCTTGAGGAGCCTGCCGCGGGCGTCGTATTCGCGGATTTCGGGCTTCGTAGCATCGCTATTGCTTTGCGAATCCATGCTGCTGCCCACGATTACGAAAATATCTCCGGCGTCGTCCACGGAAACGGCTTGCGCGACTTGATGCGGGCGCTGCGGCGCTAGCGCGAGTTGCTTGTAGCGCTCTCCGAGCGGCGAATAGATGAATACGGAATTGGATTCTTCGCCGAGCGCGTAAATTCCATTGCCCGAATCGACGGCGACGCGATAGGGATCGCGCGGAACCGCATCATCGAAGGACATCAGCGGGTGGCCTTCGAAATTGAATTTGTGAATGAAGCCGCTGCCGTAATCGGCGATGAAGACGTTGCCGGCGAAATCGGTGGCCATCCATTGCGGATGCGACAGTTGTCCGGCGCCGCCACCCGGGGTGCCCCACTCGGCGATGAAGGCTAGAGGAGGCGCGGGCGGGGCTTGTTGCGCGGGGGCAGCGGCGCCGCCGCAGGCGATGGCGAATGCCGCGAAGAGGCAAGCGAGGGCGAGCGCTGCGATTTCGGCTATGCCGAATTGCGGATCGTGAAACGGCTTGGTTCCCGGGCCTGGCGCCCGCAGTGAGCGCAGCGACCCTTCTCCCATATTTCGCGCGCGTTTATTTCTTTTTTGCATGCGGCTTGGTGCGATTTCCATCGGTGCGGCGTACGAGCGTCTGGTGCATGCGATAGGCGCGCTCTTGTTTGCCAGAGGCGCCGATGGTCACAAAGTTAAAAGTTGCGTCGCCGCCTAGCTGAGTTGCGGGCGTCACCTTGACTGGCATCTGGCCGCAGAAATTACTATCTATGTAAGCTGTTTCGTAGCGCTGACGCTTGGCACCCCAGGTGAAGACTCGCAGCGTGGAAAAATCGCAGGCGTCCCCTTCGGGGCCGTGGGTGCCGAAGACTAGATATTGCGGATGCGTTTGGCCGCCAGTGCCTGCTACGCGATTCAGTTCGAGCGCGCCAGTGACGCGCATGCCGGCTGATGACGCGTAATCAGGCAATGGATCGGGCAGATCCAAGGCTATGAAGCGGCCCACGACCCAGCCGGCGAAATCGCCTTGATCTTTTGTGTGCGCGAGGACGAGGAGCCAATCTTCTTTTTTTGTGGTGGCGGGCTCGGCGGCGCCGGCATCATCCTCGGACGAATTTGCGACGGCGGTCACATCAACGACGCGCCGCTCGAGCAACGAGACGGGGGTATCGCGGCCGAGTTGAAAGATGCGTGGTGCGTCGCGGCCGGGATCGAGGCGCAGATTTGTGAGCACTTTGGTGTGGGCTGCGGCTTGCACCGGCTTGGTCTTCGCGTCGGCGGTGAGCGCCTGCGCTTTTTGCCAGAGATCGGCGGGAAGCACGTCGCGCGACGCTACCCAGCCTTCGACACCCTTGGCGGTGCGGACTTGCAGGGTATCACCGCTGCGGCTGATCACTTCGAAACGATCGCCGAAGCTGGCATAGACCAGCGGCTCGCGGACTTGCGCGTTGCTGCTCCAGACGGTGACTTTGCGCGAGCCGGCGAAAACATTTTCGAGCGGGGCGGAATCGCCGTGCAGGCGCCAATAGGCGACGCCTAGAATCACCGAAAGCAGTACGGCGCCGAAGATGAGGCGCTTGATCAAGTGCGATGCTCACATTCTGCGCGCACTGGAATGGTTTGCAACGACGCCGGCATCACTTTCACCTCATTCCAGTCAACTCCGAAACAAATATCTTACCTTATCGCGCGGGCAGCAAATTTTTCGAGGAACGCCTGATTTCGCGAGAGCGGCCAGCTGCTCTTGCGCTTCGCAATTTGCAGAAGCGATTTTTCGAGGCCGGCCGGAACCAAGTAAGGGTTCTTCTCTCGCTTCGCTTCGGTTCGATTCGTCCGTCGCGCGAATTGGTTAGCCGTCGCTGGTGACCAGGAATAGCGGCTTCATTTCGAAGCTCTCGTATTGCGGGCGGAGGCGATCTACGTTGTAATTTTCTTTGATGCTCACGGCTTTCTTAGATGCGGTTACCGTGTCAATGGGCATGTTGTCGTAGCGGCCGTTCTTGAGCACCACCAGGCGGCCGTGCACGCGATTCAGAATTAGATCGAGCGCCAGATTGCCGTAGGCCATGGGAACTATGGAATCGATGGCGTCCGGGTCGCCGCAGCGGACCAGGTAGCCCAGCTTTTGATTGATTACGTCGATGGGCTTGCCCTTGTTGAATTTTGCGGAGTGCTGCTTGATTTGCTCGGACACTAGATCGCCGATCCCGCCCAACTTTTTGTGTCCGAAGGCGTCGGTGGCTTCGCGCTCGAAAACCATTTCGCCGCCTTCGAACATTGCGCCTTCCGAGACCAACACCGTCGCATAATGGCTTGGATTTTTCTGACGGTCTTCTACGAGCAGTTCGGTGAGATGCTCGATATTGAATTTGTATTCCGGGATCACGCAGCGATTTGCTGCGCCCGCCATTGTGGGAACTACCGCGGTGAAGCCTGCATAGCGGCCGAAAACTTCCAGCACCAGGAAACGCTCGTGCGAGCCTGCTGACGTGCGTAGATTATTCGACATCTGGATGGTGCGAGTGACGCAGGTGCTGAAGCCGATGCAGTAGTCGGTACCGGGAACGTCGTTGTCCATCGTTTTCGGGATGCCCACTACCTTGGCTCCTTCTTGATAAAGACGGACGGCGAAGCTGAGCGTGTCGTCGCCACCAATGGGGACCAGATTCTCGATTCCGAGCCATTCGAGATTCTTCAGCACTTCTGCGGTTAGATCGTTTTTGTCGGCGGTATATGTGCTTCTCAGATGGTCCGGGACTTCGCTTTTGCGGACGCGGGCTGGGTTGGTTCGCGAGGAATGTAGGAAAGTGCCCCCGGTGCGGCCTGCGCGATTCACTACGTCCTCGTTGAGGTGCTGGAAGTTGTCGCTGTTGTCGAATTTGTGGTCGCGGACCATATCCACAAGCCCGGCCCAGCCGCGACGGATGCCGATGACTTCGTAGCCTTCGTGCAGCGCGCGGAAAGTTACCGCGCGGATGGCCGGGTTCAGGCCGGGGACGTCGCCGCCGCCGGTGAGAATGCCGATGCAGCCTTTCTTGGTTTTTACGTTAGCCATTCACATCCCGTTCGTTGATTAGAATAGGTGTCACGAGAATAGTGTAACGCGGAAAACCTGGAATGGATGTGAGAACGCGCGGGTTTTTTGCGTTTGAAAGCGCCGGTCCAGCAATGCACGACCCGCATCTTCGACGCTCCGCGAGTCTGCTACAATTCGCGGGGTTGTTTGGCGGAACTTCTGGATAGAGGTGATTGGATGGCGTTTCTTGAGAAATTGAAGCCTGTGGCGCTGCTATTTCTGCGGCTGGGACTTGCTGCTATTTTCATTTTTCATGGTTATCCTAAATTGTTTGGGCATACTGGGCAGTGGTTGGATGCTTTTGGGCACATGGGATTTCCGCGCTACTTTGCTTATATCTCCGGCGTGTTGGAATTTTTTGGTGGATTGCTTCTGGTTGTTGGCTTGTTTACGCGGATTGCTGGATTGCTTTTGGCTATCGAGATGGCTATTGCGATTTGGCGCGTGCATTTGCCGCAGGGAACTTTTTTGGACGTGCATAATTACGAATTGCCGCTGGCGCTTTTTATCGGGGCGTTTACGCTGGCTGCCGTGGGCGCGGGCATGATTTCGCTGGACCACCTGATTTATGGCAGTGGTGGAGGCAGCGGAACGATGCGGCGCGCGGCGCGAGAGAAGCGCTAGGCGGTTGTTGCGCCGTGCGGTGCGGTTTCTGGGGCTGTCTGCGGCACTGGTAGGGGGGCTACCGGCATTACGATCCAGCTGATCACGTAGGCAACTATTCCCAGGACTGGGACCGGCATGATCGTCAGGACCGCCCAGAGTACGCGGACTAGCGTTACATCCCAATCTAGATATTCGGCGAAGCCTGCGCAGACTCCTGCGATTTTTACGTCTGTCGAAGACCGCATTAGGTGTTTGCCTTGCCAGGGGGCGTGGCTTGGGGGGACGGCTTGGGCTTGGCGGACTCCGCAGAAATAGCAGAAATTGGAATAATCCGCGATTTCGCGGCGGCAATTGCAGCAGTTCATTTGGGGCTCCTTCTACGGCTTCTTTATTCTATACGAGAATGACTGGCCAAAAGTTTCGTTCTTGTTGCCGTCATCCGTGGTCCGTCGTTGATTTGGGCTTGGTCTTACCTTTTGCTCGTAAGATGCCAGCGGGGACGCCAGCGCTACCTAAAACTCCAGAATATTTTTGATGGCGTTTGTTATGTCGCTGGTTTGCGGGAGGATTACGTCCTCTAGCTTTGGTTGGTAGGCGCAGAAGGTGTCTGTGGCTGCGATCCTTCTTACTGGGGCGTCTAGGTCTTCGAATAGTTCATCGGCTATGCGGGCTGCGATTTCTGCGCCGTAGCCCCAGGCTCTTGTGTCTTCGTAGGCTACGATTACTCGGTTGGTTTTGCGTACGCTTGTTGCTACTGCTTCCCAGTCGTAGGGGCTTAGCGTACGTAGATCGATTATTTCTACCGACGCGCCTTCGCGGGCTAGTTCGGCGGCGGCTACTTCGGCGCGATGGACTACGGCGCCGTAGGTGATGATGCTTACGTCAGTGCCTTCGCGGACTACTCTGGCACGGCCGAATGGAATTGTGAAATCCGGGCCTGGATAGGGCGAGCGATTGTAGGGTTGGCGATAGAGATGTTTGTGTTCTAGGAATAGGACTGGATCATCGCTGCGGATTGCTGTGCGTAGTAGGCCGCAGACATCTAATGCCGTTGACGGCATCACTACTCGCAGGCCGGGAATGTGGGTGAAAGTTACTTCGCCGCATTGGCTGTGATAAATCGCGCCACCCGTTAGGTATCCGCCGATGGGTACGCGGATTACTGCCGGGCATTTGAATGCGCCGGCGCTGCGCCAGCGGATTGTCGCCAGCTCGTTGCGGATTTGCATCATTGCCGGCCAGATGTAATCGAAGAATTGGATTTCTGGGACTGGCTTCAGGCCGCGGGTGGCTAGGCCTATGGCGCGTCCTACTATGCTGGCTTCGGCTAGCGGCGTGTTGAAGACTCGCGTGGAACCGTATTTGCGTTGCAAGCCTGAAGTGGCTTTGAAGACGCCGCCCTTCCCTTTTACCTTCGCTAGAGATTCTGCGCGGCTGGCGTCGGCTACGTCCTCGCCGAAGACCAGGATTCTCTCGTCGTGCGCCATTTCGTCGAGCAGCGTTTGCGAGACCATTTCGACCATCGTTTTGGGCGCGCCGTTTGGTTGCGGCTCGGTCTCGAATTGGCTGGAGGTGGGATCGATGTCTGGGGAATAGACGTTGTTGCGGATGGTGTCGCAGGCTGGGATTTCCGCGGCCAGGGCGCGGTCGGTCGCGTCTTGGATTTCGCGATCGACTTCGGCTTCCAGGGCTTCGATTTCGTGCTCGTCCAGGATTCCTTCGCGGACCAGGAAGAGAGCGAATTTTGGTAGCGGATCGCGATGGGCTTCCTCTTCTCGCTCGGCGTCGGTTTTGTAGAGCTTCTCGTCGTCGGAGAGCGAGTGCGAATAGGGGCGCGTGGCATGGGCGTGGACTAACGCTGGGCCTCGGCGTGCGCGGCAGTGCGCTACCGCTCTGGAAAAGACTCCGTAGGTTTCGAGCGGCTCGGTGCCGTCACATTCTTCCACTCGAAGACTTGGGATAATTTGAAACTAGCTTGGAGATGCTGCCGCCGGCGGTTTGCACTTCTACCGGGACGGAGATGGCGAAGCCGTTGTCTTCTACTACGAAGAGAATCGGTAGCTTGCGATTCGAGGCGATATTCAGGGATTCGAAGAATTCGCCCTGGCTGGTGGAACCTTCTCCTCCGGATACGTAGGTGATTTCGTCCGAGCTCGTGAGTTACTCCGTCGCCTAGTGGGGCGCGTTTGGCTTCTTCGAGGGCTTTCGGGAATTCGTCGTAATAGCCCGCGGCTTCGGCTACTCCTAGGGATTGCACCCATTGCGTGCCGGTTGGCGACGAGCGGTGATTAGATGGATTTTCTTGTGGCCCCAGTGCGAGGGCATTTGGCGGCCTGCGCTGCTTGGGCCTTCTTTTGCGCCTACGGCTTCGAGGAGCATTTCCAGCGGGGTCATGCCTAACGCCAGAGCTAGGGCTCGATCGCGATAGTAGGCGTGGAACCAGTCGTAGCCGGGCTTTAGCAGCAGGCCTGCTGCTGCGCCGATGCCTTCGTGTCCTGCGCCGCTGATTTGGAAGAAGATTTTATTTTGGCGCTTGAGTTGGATTTCTTTGTCGTCGAGGCGGCGGCTGAGAGAAACATCGTGCGATAGATGCGGATTAATGCGGCGCGGTCGAGGCCCTGATATTTCGAGGCGTCGAACCTCGAAATTTTGGTGCGGGTTTGCGACGGCATCTCTTGGCTTCGCCCCAAAACGAAGTGCGGATTGATTGCGGTTCATTATAGCTAAAGTTTGGGTGGGTGGGGGTGGAAAGGATTTGGTGGATGGTAGAGTGGTTGGCGGTTTGTGAATAATTATGCAGAGGGGGCATTTTGGCCTCTTTTGACCGGTGGCGGTTTTGAATTTGTTAGAAATTGAGACTTTCGTTTGTTTTCAGTGAGTTGCGGGGATTTCTAATCATTTTGGTGTATCGATTAGAAATGGGGTGTTTTGCATAAAATTTGGGGCCTTGGGGATTGTGTTTGGCGCGGTTGGAGAATTTAGTTTGATTTTGCCGGTCATAGTGTGCGGTTCCTTTTTTCGGGCCGTTTTCGAGAGCGGTCCGGTCATAAATAGTATGCGGCGGTGAATTAGAAAATGGAATAGTACGAGATGGGAATTACGCGTCACGGCGTGCGTGAGGATTGGGTTGCGTTAAGATTGTTGCGGGTAGATTCGCGGGGCAAGCCCCGCTCGGGCGCGGCGAGCGGCGCCCCTACGGGCAAGATTTACGACGGTGGCTAGACTAGCGAGTCGAAGAGTTCTTGGGCTTTGTCGTAGGTTCGTCATTTTGGTTGTGGATTTCGGCCTTGCGATTTGAAGGGTTCTTCTGTGGGGATGCGATCTAGCCAGCGGGTGTAGGAAAGTTTTTCGTGATCGCTGAAGGCTAGGCGGACTAGTAGGCGAACGTGGCTGGTTTCTCTTCTTCGGCTTCGGATTTCTTTTTTGATTTCTTCGCTGGTTCTTCGGCGGCGGGTTCTTCTAGCGTGCGTTCGAATTTCGCCGTTAGTTTGTTCCCCAGGCGGAAGCCTTTTTTCCAGGATTCGATTCGGTGCCAGGCGGTTTGGGCGGATTCTTCGTTGCTTTTGAAATCGAAGATTAGGATGGATTGGGACATGCGTTAATTTTTAGCGGGTGGGTGCGGTGGTGTCAAGTTTTGCGAGTGGATTTGGGAATCGGGATTAAGAGATTTCAAATTTCAGATTTGAGATTTCCGAGAGATTCTAAACCGAAGAACGGAGAAGTTATGATCGGAGTTGCGATTGAAAAGAATGGCGATGATTTGTTATTTGGTTGGGCGCAGCAAGCGGTGCCAGTACGAAAGCGAAGGTATAGGCGACAGCAAACGAGCTCGCCGTGGTCGAAAAGAGCCGGCGGGACGCCGGTGGTACTGGGCGGTCGCCTACGTATAAATCGGGGTTGCGCGGGTTTTTACTGCGTGTTAGTCTCAGCGAACAAAAAGCGAAGACTCATTTTGGGCTTTGGCGCGGTTTCGTGGATTTGGCCGGAGGGGTTGTGGGACAGACTTTGGCGGTGCGCGGGCGATCCTCCCTAGAGGCGGTGCGCGAGGCTATTGAGGTTTTTGCTGAGCGCGACCGTACTGGCGAAGTCTTGACCGCTATCAAGCACTTCCCTGCCCGGGAGGCTTCGTTTTCGGCTATGCCTTCTTGGGTTCGGGCCGAGCTGGTTTCGGCTTACCGGGCCAAGGGAGTTGAACGGCTTTATACGCATCAGGCTGCTGCTGCTGAGTCTGCGCGGGCTGGGAAGAATGTTGTTGTGGTAACGCCTACGGCTTCTGGGAAGACTATTTGTTACAACCTGCCGGTTTTGAATTCTGTGCTTTAGAATCCGGATACTCGGGCGCTTTATGTTTTTCCTACTAAGGCGCTGGCGCAGGACCAGCTTGCGGAATTGCATGATTTGGGTTCGCGGCTGGCGGATGCTTTTGGCGTGTTTCACTTACGACGGGGATACGCCTGGGGATGCGCGGCGGGCGATTCGCGAGCGCGGGCATGTGGTGCTGACTAATCCGGACATGTTGCATACGGGGATTTTGCCGCACCATACGCGGTGGATGCGTTTGTTTGAGAATTTGAAGTACATCGTTTTGGATGAATTGCATACGTATCGCGGCGTGTTTGGCAGCCATTTGACTAACGTGCTGCGGCGATTGCGGCGGGTGGCGCGGTTTTATGGATCTTCGCCGCAGTTTGTTTGTTCTTCGGCGACGATTGCCAACCCTGGAGAGTTGGCTTCGCAATTGATTGAGGACGGCGTGGAGGTGATTGATGAGAATGGGGCGCCGGCTTCGGAGAAGGTTTTTGTTTTTTATAATCCGCCGGTGGTGAACCGGAATTTGGGGATACGGCGGAGTTATTTGAATGAGACTACGCGGGTGGCCAAGGAGCTGCTCGGTCGATCTTTGCAGACGATTGTGTTTGCGAATAGCCGGTTGCACACGGAGGTGATGCTTACTTATTTGCAGAAGGCGTTTCCGGCGGCTACTGGCGGGGGGAGTGAGCCGATTCGCGGGTATCGCGGCGGTTATTTGCCTGGGGAGCGGCGGGAGATTGAACGCGGATTGCGCGATGGACGAATTCGCGGGGTGGTGGCGACGAATGCGCTCGAGCTGGGAATTGATATTGGGTCTCTCGATGCGGCGGTGATGGCTGGGTATCCGGGGTCGATTGCTTCTACTTGGCAGCGGGCTGGGCGGGCAGGGCGGCGTAGCGGGACGGCTTGCGCGGTGTTTGTGGCTTCTTCGGCGCCTCTCGATCAATTTATGGTGCAGCATCCGGATTATTTTTTTGGGCGTTCGCCTGAGCATGCTTATGTGCAGCCGGATAATTTGGAAATTTTGGTGAATCATTTGAAATGCGCGGCTTTTGAATTGCCGATCGCGCCGGAGGAGAAATTTGGGGGCGTCGATTTGCCGGGGCTTTGCGGGAAATTGGGGGATGCCGGTTATTTGCACAATAGCGGGGGGAATTGGCATTGGGTGCAGGAGGCTTATCCGGCGGATACCGTGAGTTTGCGATCGGTTACTTCGGATAATTTCGTGATCATTGATACTACCGGGAGCGAATCTGTGGCGGATGGGATTTCCGGGGAGCCGGAGGTGATTGGCGAAGTGGATTTTTCTTCGGCGCTTACGACAGTGCATCCTAAGGCAATTTATTTGCACCAGGGGCAGCAGTATCACGTGGAGCGCTTGGATTTTGAGGAGCGGAAGGCTTTTGTGCGGCGCGTTGACGTGGACTATTACACCGATGCGATTCGTTATACGCAGGTGCGGATTTTGGAGATTGCCGAAGAGGAATTGATTGGCGGGCCGGCGATGCGGGCTCATGGGGATGTGTTGGTGCGATCGCAGGTGGTGGGATTTAAGAAGATTAAGTTTTTTACTAACGAGAATATCGGGGCTGGGAAGTTGGAATTGCCTGAGAACGAGATGCATACCACGGCGTTTTGGATCACTTTGGACCGGCGGCTGGTGGCTTCTTTGGGATTTTCCGTTTCGGAGCGGCAGGCTGGGATGTTTGGGTTGCTTTATGCGCTGGAGTCTATGGCGGCGCTGCTTTTGATGTGTGACCGGCGGGATTTGGGCACGGCTATTGGGGAACGGCCGCCGGATGCTCGCGTTGGAGCGGATTGGGTTACTGAGGCGCCGGTGATTGAGGAGGATAGGAATTGCCGATCCGCAGTGTGGCTCGGGATTATTTCGAGCCTAATCTTTATTTATATGACGCTTATCCGGGCGGGATTGGATTTAGCGAGCCGTTTTTTCGCGCCTATGAAATTCTTTTGCGGCGGACTCGAGAATTGATTGTCGCGTGCGGGTGCGAGGATGGGTGCCCTTCTTGTGTGGGCCCTGTAGGGGACAAGGCTGTGGCAATGGAGATTTTGAGCAGAATTTTGGGGTAAAGAAAAAAAATTTCGAAGATGGGACTCGAAGAAAAACTTTTGGGTAGGTTGGCGGCTCTTCGGCCCGCCGTAGGTCGCGAAGTGGCGGCTTTCGCGCGGATATACGCTGGAATTGCCTGGCGGTTGGGAACGGTTGGCTTCCTTGATTGGGGCTGAGACTGCAGCCAACAAGTTCGGCGAGCACTTGGTTTTGCGGCGTTGGTGGGAGGAGCCTTCGGCGTTTGAAACTTCTCTTGAAACGCTTCGATTGATTGCGCCTGGGGCGCCTGGTCTGGCTGCGGATTTGCGGAATTGGCTTTTTTTGGATACCGAGA
Organism: uncultured Acidobacteriota bacterium; assembly: GCA_963831955.1. Lineage (GTDB taxonomy): Bacteria > Acidobacteriota > Terriglobia > Acidiferrales > UBA7541 > Palsa-147. The sequence goes on from CAWHSG010000002.1 coordinate 190,399, forward strand.
CTACCGGGCTTTCTGGGGGGACGGGGACTTATCCGTTTCTTGTGGGTTTGGCATGGTGGGATGGCGGCGGGTTGCAAGTGGAGCAGTTTTTTATGCGCGATCATAGCGAGGAGCATTCGGTACTTTTGGCTTTGAAGGAACGGATTGCGGAGCGGCCGGTGTTGGTTACTTTCAATGGGAAATCGTTTGATTTGCCGCTTTTGGATACGCGTTACCGGATGACTCGGTCGATTTCGGCGCAGGTGCCCGAGGCTCATTTGGATTTGTTGCATCCGGCGCGGCATCTTTGGAGATTGCGCTTGGGATCGGTGCGCTTGGCGGAACTTGAGTGGCATGTTTTGGGCAAGCGCCGCGAGGCGGACGTGATTTCGGAATTGATTCCGCAGATTTATTTTAATTATTTGTGCGGCGAGGAGCGCCAGATCCTTTGGTGCCGGTTTTTTTGCACAACCAGATGGACTTGGTGGGATTGGCGGCTTTGGCTGCGCGGATGTTTTCTTTGCTGGCTGTGCCGGAGGCGGCTGGGGCCGATGCGTTTGAGTTTTATGGGATATCGCGGATTTTGGAGAGGCGCGGGGAGGGATCGCGGGCGCGCGGGCTTTACACGCGGGCGATTGCCGGGGAATTGCCGCGGGAGGCGGGGCGGGCGGCGCGATTGGCTCTGGCGCGTTTGGCGAAGCGGCAGGGAGATTTTGAATTGGCGACTTCGCTGTGGATGGAATTGCGCGGGGCGTTGCCGGATGGAATTTTGGCTTATGAGGAATTGGCGAAATATTACGAGCATCGCGCGGGCGAGCCTCGACGGGCGGCGGAATTGATGGGCGAGGCGCTGGCGGAATTGCGGCGGGCGCGAGGGGCGCGATTTTTGAAGCCTTCGCAATATGCGAAGGCGCGGGAACGGTTTGGGCATCGATTGGCGCGATTGCGCGGGAAGGTTGATGGGGATTCGGGGACACCTTTGCTTGAGGCGATTCGTGGTGAATCGCGGGGGTTGGTTACGGAATCGAAATAGGAGGGATTGATAGGCCGGCACGCAGTGGAGTGGGCTCGACCCCGGTTTGCCGCACAGAGGCGCCGGCAGGGACGCCGGCGGTACTGGGTGCGTGGTTGCCGCGCGAGCAATTTTGAACGCGGGAAACGGATGGTGCGGAGATGAGTGCTGATTCAGGATCGTTGGTGGAGGGCGCCATGGGTGCTGTTGCGAACAATTATTTTCAGGGGGCGCTGGAGGAACGGAAGCGATTGCTTGCGGCGGCTATTGCCGGGACTGCGGCTGATGACCGGTTGACTTCTTTGCTGGGCGAAGTGGATGCGGCGCTGAGGCGATTGGCTGCTGGGACTTTTGGGCTTTGTGAAGAGTGCCACGATACTGTGGAGCAAGACCGGTTGATTGCTGATCCTTTGGTGCGATTTTGTTTGGATCATTTGACGGTGAAGGAACGGCGGGAGCTGGAGGCGGATTTGGAGCAGGCCGCAGGATTGCAGCGGTCGTTGCTTCCGGCGCGGGATCGCCGTGCGGCTGGTTGGCATGTGCATTATCACTACCAGCCGGCTGGGCCGGTGAGTGGCGATTATTGCGATGTGATTTCGGAAAACGGCGGCGACGGCGGGTTTTTCTTTTTGGTTGGGGATGTGGCTGGAAAGGGCGTGTCGGCTTGTCTTTTGATGACGCAGTTGCACGGGATGTTCCGGAGTTTGATTTCTGTGCGGATGCCGCTGGTGGATTTGTTGGGGGCGGCGAATCGTTTGCTTTGCGAGACGGCTACCGCGGGGCAATATGCGACTTTGGTTTGCGGGCGAAGTGGAGTGCACGGCGATGTGGAGATTGCTAGCGCGGGGCATTTGCCGGTCTGGGTTGGCGGCGCTGGCGGATCGCGGGCGATTTCGGCTACTGGGTTGCCGCTAGGGTTGTTTCGGAGTTCTGCTTATACGACTGAGAAATTTCGGGCTGCGGCTGGGGAAAGTGTCGTCGTTTATACCGATGGGCTTACCGAGGCTCGGGATTTGCAGGGGAATGAATATGGTGGAGGGCGGGTTTGTGATTTTTTGACGGGGCGTCACCAGTTGGAGCCTGAAGCGTTGTCGGCTGCGTTTTTGGAGGATTTGCGCGGGTTTTGTGGCGGGCGGGGGCTTACTGACGATTTGACTTTGATGGTGGTGAGGCGGGAGTGATGAGGACCCGTGATTCGGGGTCCGGCGGCGATTGTTGCTTGTGGTGAAATCTCCGTCGTCGGATGCCGGCAGGGACGCCGGCGCTACTTGGCTGTTGTGACGCCGAAATCGGGCTCGCGGCTCGAGGGTAATATAGTGAGCGTGGGCTTGGGAGTTGGTTCGGCTTCTGTCGGGGCTGGGGGCCACGCTATCGCGTGATTTAGTTTGTCGAAGAAGTCGCGGTCGGCGCCTTCTACTACTACGCAGTCGCTGGCTTCACACCTCAGGAAAACTTTGCTGGTTTCGGTGCGGAATTGAAAGAAATTGGGGCGGCGCAGCAGTTGCGTGGTTTTTTTGTATTTGCCCATTAGCAGCTCGGAATAGCGGCCGAAGAACAGGGCGGCATCGTCGATGGTGTCGAGGTGCAGTCTTACGACTAGCGTTAGCTGCTTGGTTTTTCCATCTTCGAATACTGCATAGTGGTCGCCATCCCAGTACGGGGCGGTTTTTTCGGCTTGCTCGTCGCCTACGAATTGCTTTAGGACTTCGCGCAGGCCGAATTCTCCCAGGACATTTTCTTCCAGGAGCTTCCAATCTGCGGGGGCCAGGCCTGCCCACTTGGGCAGATTCACGATCGCCGGCTTGATTCCTTTTAGATAGAGATCAGGATGGATGATCTGAGACGTGGAGACTGGGGGATTTTCGAAAATTTTTCGCAGATCTTTCCATCCGGAATTGGCTTTCAGGAATTGCTGGGTGAAATTGGTGCCGTCAAGATAGGGGAACAGCAATTCATCGCGGACAATAATTGGGGCCTTCGATAGCAGGGGGTCCTTTTCCATTTCGGCTACTGCGCTGGAGCGGATGTAGTTGGAGATGTCGGGCAGATCGCGAATGGTGATTTTCGAATCGATGAAGGAATAATCGAGCATGGCGGCTACGGCGGAGCCTTCGCTTACGGAATCGCGAGCGAGTTCGGCGTCGTCATTGGGGCGGGCGGCTTTGATCCATTCGTCGAGATGGAAGGATTGATCCACTAGGGCGTGAGTTAGTTCGTGGGCCATGACGGTGCGCTGCTCGTCAGCCGGAATCCAGTCGGCTATGTAGAATTCTTTTTGTTTGGGATCGTAGAGGCCGGCTACTTGATCGGTGAGGACGTCGAGCATGAATTTGTCGAGCGGAAAATCTTTAGGGATCAGGCCGAAGGCTTCGAGGGCTTTTTGATCGGCGTATTTTTGGCTTGGGTTTTTGTCCTCTTCTTCTTCGCGGATTAGATATTCGCGAATTTCCGATTTGGAGCGGAGAGTTTTCTTGAGAGGCTCTTTGATGGGGAGATCGAGGAGCGCGCTCATTTGCTGGAGCACTTCGTCGGCGGCCTTCATGAACTCGGGATTGCCGTGGTCGAGGGGTTTGGAGCCGGTGGAGGGCGGAGCGGTTGTCTCGGGCGGGGACTGTTGGGCTTGGACGATCGGTGAAAGAGCCGGGAGGATGAGTAGCGTTGAGAAGAACGTGCAGAGCCTAAACGACTTGAGATTCATATTTACGGGCGCCCCGGTTGACTCGAGATGGTCGAGACAGAATAGCAGGTTTTGAGGAAAAGCTGCTGCGCGGAAGGGAGATGGGAGTCAGAGGCATGGGCTGCGTTTGAAGCGTAAGTGCTTGGCGGCCTAATTGCAAAGTGCCCAGCGCCAGAGCGCTTGAGCGCTCACTGAATAAATGCCGGGCTGGGTCCGAAATGCCGGGTCAGCGGACGGGATTGGCGCGCCTACGTAGTTTTCTGGGAAGTAGCGGAACTTTCCACAGGGGGCGCTCGAAGGCGTGTTCTGTTTGCGGAACAGGCTATTGCGTCTCTGCTATAATCGATATACATAAACGCCCTCCTCGGGATGCGCTTGGGGGTCACATGCAGCCCGGCAATTGTCTCAGAAGGGTGCGCGAGCGGCTGGGGCTTACGTACCGGGATGTCGAGCAATCCAGCTATGAGCTGGCCAGCAAGCACGGACGCGCGGAATTTGTAATTCGAATCAGCCGTCTGGCGGACATTGAAAATGGCGGCGTGACGCCGACATTGCACAAGCTGTACACGCTTTGCGCGTTGTATCAGCTTGATGTATTCGAGGTGTGCCAGTGGTATCAGATTCCGCTGGATGAACATTTGCGCGACGGGTTTGCCTGGGGCGCGAAGAAGACGCATCTGGGAGCCACGCCGTATCGCCTGCGTATTCCCCTGAAATTCGATCCTGCTTGCGATCCGCGGCGGACTACCAGTCTTACGCGCATGGTGGAATCTTGGGGCGAGTTTGAAGGCGCGATTATGGACGGGCCTAAGCACCGCTACGGCTTCGTTGGGACGGAGGATTGCTGGATGGATCCGCTGGTGAGGCCGGGATCGCTGGTGCTGGTGGATCCTTCGCGGCGAACGATTGAGGCGGGGCCTTTCCGGAATGAATTTGAGCGGCCGATTTATTTTGTGGATTTGAGGAGCGGGTACCGGTGTTCCTGGTGCACGCGGGACGAGGACCGCTTGGTGTTGCATCCATACGGGTTATCGGCGCGGTCGCCGCAATTCTATCGCTGGCCGGATGACGCCGAAATTGTGGGGCGAGTGGTGGGCGTGGCTATGCGGCTGCCGGAACGCCAACAGTAGCGTCGGTGGAAACGAGATCTAAAAGCAGACGGAAATTGGAATAGAAGAGATCGCGCAGGTATTCGGGCGTGCCTAGCGGGACCAGCATGCGGTAAACGTCAAGTTCCAGCCAGCGAGCGGCAATTTCGGAAGAATCTCCCTCCAGACCTGCAAAAAAGCTGCGCAGCAGACGTTCCTGCCTTTCGAGAGGTATTTCCAGAATTCTCTGAAAGACTTCCTCGTGACAGAAGTAGAGCGCTTCGTGAACGGCGGGGGCGGAATAAAGGGCTTCCAGGCCTTCGTGTTTGTATTGGCCGGAGATCAGGTCGCGAAGAGTGGCGATGTGGACCAGGCGGCCGAAATCACCCGGGATTGCCGCGAGAGTTGTGGAAGTGAAGTCTTCGATGATGCGTTGGCTTTGGTGAAAGCGCTCAAGAGATTCCATTTTCCCGCCTGTTCCGATTTCTGAACATTTTTGACGCTCGATTCATAGGTCCTCCTCCACGGCAGAAAGTGCGTGGCCCAAGGAGGAATTCAACCTATGAAACGAAATGCGCTTTTTGTTTTGCTGAGCCTAGTTGCTGTAGCGATGCTACTCCCAGTATGCGGCGGCGTCAACACTCATTCGGTAAACAGTCAACAGGTTGTTGCGGTGGCGGCGCCGGCGCTGACGCTGGGCGGATCGTTCGACGGCAATGGTACACCTCCGCCGCCGTTTCCGAACTTCGCGGTAGATGGCAATGGAACGCCTCCACCGCCCTTCCCCAATCTTGGATTTGACGGCAATGGCACACCCCCGCCTCCGTTCCCTAGTTTCGCGCTCGATGGTAACGGCACGCCTCCGCCTCCCTTCCCGAATTTTGAATTTGACGGCAATGGGACTCCACCCCCGCCATTTCCTAATTTCGCGCTCGATGGTAACGGCACGCCTCCGCCGCCCTCCCCAAATTTCGGATTCGACGGCAATGGTACGCCTCCGCCTCCGTTTCCCAATTTGGCACTCGATGGTAACGGGACGCCCCCTCCTCCATTCCCGAACGTATGGGGTACGGCAACGGCAGCTTGATCATTTGATGTCGTAAGAGCGGAGCAGATACGGGCCCCGCCCAGAATTCGGGCGGGGAGACTGCTAGGCGCACGGGACGTGTTATTACGTTACGGAATATGTACTAGCATGGTATAATACGTCCCAGGTCTCATGCACTTTGATGAAAACGTCGTCCGATGGACGTTGGGTCTTTGTCTCGATGTTGTCGTCGCGATTTTCGCGGTTCGCAGTGGACTGTTCAAACGCCTGCCGGTATTTACCTGCTATTTGCTCGTTATCGTCGCGTGCGATCTCGCCTCGACATTGTCCAGGTTAATTTTCGGATTCCGCTCGTTGCCAGTGTTTTACGAGTATTGGGCCGGGCAAGCCATAATGATGGGGATGCGAGCAGCGGCAGTGGCGGAGATCTGTTACCGGCTGCTAGGGCCTTACCAGGGAATCTGGCGATTGTGGCGGATGTTTCTGGCGGGAGTGGCGCTGTTTTTGTTGCTGAGCGCGGGGTATTCGGCGGTGGGGCAGCAACATTCGATGACAATTTTTATCACTTTGCTGCAGCGGGGATTGGAGCTGGCGATAGCCGGGACGCTGGCGTTCGCGTTCGTGTTTGCGAAATACTATCAGTTGAAGCTCGATCGGTTCATGACGTTGATCGTCGGCGGGCTGTTGTTTTATTCGGCAGCGCAGATCGGGAATAGCCAATTCATGAACAGACTGCAGGGGCCATTCTACGAGATGTATGCCGGGCTTACATTGGTTGCGTTTAATATCACCTCACTGATTTGGCTTGCGGCGGTTTGGAAGCCAATACCGGCGGCGGTGCCGGTGCAGGAGCCCGATAGGAGCACGTTCGGCGCGTCCAGGCAGGAAGTGAATGCGCGGCTGCGTGAATTGAACGCGCGGCTTTCGGAGATTTTGCGGTGATGCTTACGCCCCTATTTTTTGTGATGTTGTCCGCCGTGCTGCTGATCGTGGCGGGCTGGGTGGTGCTGCGTCCGCTGCGGGCGGAGTCTGAATTGGGGCCCGATCCTTCCACGAAGATTGAGACTTTGGTGGCGCGGCATTGCACGCATTTTGCGCAGATGCGCCAGGCCATGGCTACCGAGGATTTTGATTTTATACGGCGGCGGTTGCCTAAGAAGGATGCCGCTCGTTTGCGGGGGGAGCGGCAACGCGCTTTGCAGAAATATTTGGATGCGATTGGGGAAGATTTCGCGCGGTTGGATCGCTTGGCGCGAATTTTGACTTCGCTTTCACCTAAAGTTGAGCGGCGGGATGAATGGGAGAGGTTGCGGTTGGAATTGCGATTTCGGATTTTGTTCCGGGCGGCGCGGGTACGGGTGATGTTGGGCGGCGGGTTGGGAGTTCCGACCCTTGGGCATTTGGCGGATGTTGTGGCTGGGCTTTCACGGCAGGTGGAGACGCTTTCGGCTTGGCAGCGGACGGTGGAGAGTTCTTAGGGGTTTTTCGCAGTTAGTTTTCGGCCTCCACAGGTATCCCTCACTTCGTTTCGAGTTTCGCATCGAACCCCACTGGTTTCGGGCGCCGGACATGCTCCCGTACCGCTGGCGTCCCCGCCGGCTCTTACGAGCAAACCATGCGCCATTGGCTCAGATCACGGGCGGACTGCACAATTCACAATCGGTGGCCTTGTATAGGGCCTCGGTCCGCCGATGCCTGTAGCCCTCGCCGAATTTTGCGGTCGTAAGATGCCAGGCTGAAGCCCGCCGCTACGAAACCTGCGGTTCCATTTGAGGGATCGATCCGCCCTAGAGTGTTGCGGTTGGCAAAATCGAGCTCGTAAGAGCCGGCGGGACGCCAGCGGTACGGTACGAACCGGCGGCACCTCCCATAAATACGCCGCGTCGAATAGTACTAATTGGCCGGAAGTACAGTGCAAATCGGGGCACATCCTAGGGAAGTGGCGGGGTAATTCGCTTGGTTGCGCTGAGATAATGTTTTGGGCGCGTTCAAACTAAGCCAGGGGTCTTCCTGTGTCTAGAGAACGGATATTGATTGCTGATGACGAAGAGGCCATTCGCGAGGTCATCTCGACCTTGCTGGAGGCTAAGGGCTACGAGTGCCAGATAGCGCCGAACGGCCAGGCAGCGCTGGATTTCTTCCGGCAGAATTCTTATGCGCTGGTGCTTAGCGATATTTTGATGCCGGAGATGGATGGGTTGAAATTGCTGGCGCATCTGCGGGAACTGAATCAGGAAGTGCCGGTGATTATGGTCACGGCCATGCATGATATTCAGATTGCCCTGGAAGCGATGCGCAAGGGGGCTTACGACTATATTTTGAAGCCCTTTGAGAAAGATCAGCTTTATTTGAGTGTTCGGCGGGCCTTGGAGCATCGCCGGTTGGTGATGGAGAACCGGACGTATCAGAGTGATCTTGAGCAACTTGTGGCGGAGCGGACTAAGCAGCTGTCGCAGACTTTGCGGGATTTGGAGCAGTCTTACGATTACACGCTTGAGGCTTTGGGCGGGGCGCTGGATGCCAAGGATGCGGAGACGGAAGGACATTGCCAGCGCGTGACTGCCTTCACGATTACGATTGCCAAGGCGATGGGCGTTGACAAGGCTACTTTGAAGCAGATTGCTCGCGGAGCGTTTCTTCACGACATCGGGAAGATGGGAATTCCGGATTCGATTTTGCGGAAGCCTGGGCCTTTGACTGCGGATGAGCGCACGATTATGCGCAAGCATTGCGAGATTGGGTTTTCGGTGCTGCAGAGGATTCCCTTTCTTGAGGATGCGGCGGAGATCGTTTTCACGCACCAGGAATGTTATGACGGGTCGGGTTATCCGCAGGGATTGAAGGGCGAGCAGATTCCGGTCGGATCGCGGATATTCGCTGTGGCGGATACTTTGGACGCGATGATTTCGGACCGGCCTTACCGGAAGGCGCTGCCGATTGCTGTGGCGCGGGAAGAGATTCAGAGGAATGCTGGGACGCAATTTGATCCTAAAGTTGTCGACGTGTTTCTCTCCATGCCGGATAGCCTTTGGCTGAAGTTGCACCGGGAGGCGGTGGATCCGTTTAAGTTGGCGCAGCTGGAGCGGGTTTAGGTTCGGGTTTACCTCAGGAGTTTCCTCGGGCGCGGGTAAAGATTGACGCCAGCGCCGCCCGTCATTTTCGCCTTTGCTGGAAATCGCGCTCGTAAGATGCCGGCCCTTCGCACTACTCAGGGTAAACAGCGACGCCGGCGCTACTTGGCTTGCTTCATTTTTGGATCGTGGATAGTATTTCGTTGCGGAGGAATTTGCTGATGGCTTTGGTGGCTATTAAGACTTCTACTGGGACCGGTTATTGCGATTGCATTCATGGGTGTTATGAGTTGGCCAGTCTTCGGGATGAGGAGACTGGCAAAGGATTTTGTCCGGCTTGCGGCAAGGACCATCAAGAGATGAACAAGGGCCTCGGGATTGCTTCGCCGCCGCCTTCGAAATTGGCGATTGGGACTGTGCCGGAATCGGTGGCCGCTGTGCCGGAAGTTGCGGACCCGCCTGGACGATTGCGGTCCTAAACAACGCGCTTTGCTTTCCGCGACGTTGAAGTACTCCTGCCTGTTATTTGCTCCGCGCTAATCCTATACTTGATGTACTCGGGGCTTGCGCCTCGAAATTTCTACTGGGAGAACAGGCATGAAGCGATGGATTACGGCTATGTGCGCGTTGGGGCTTCTGCTGGGCTTGGCCTTGCAGAATGCCGCGATGGCGCAGGATGAGCCGGTCATCGCCAAGACTACTTTGAAGGCGGGCGACGTCGCGCCGGATTTTACCTTGCTGGGGAATGACTGGAAAAAGGTGAAATTGAGCGACTATCGCGGGAAGAAGAATGTGATTTTAGCCTTCTACGTTTTGGCGTTTACCGGTGGTTGAACGAAGGAATTACAGGCCTATCAGGCTGATTTGGCCAAGCTCGAAGCAAGTGACACCGTTGTCCTCGGAATAAGCATCGACAGTCCCGCCGCAAACGCTGCATTCGCGAAACAGATTGGCGTTACTTTCCCACTCCTCAGCGATATGAATAAAAAAGTTCTGGTGGCTTACGGGATTATGCGTCCGTATGACGTCCAGGGCGATAAATTTGAGTGGGCGGAACGGACTACCATCGTCGTGGATAAAGAGGGGAAGATACAGAGCGTGCAGCAGGGCGATGGGGCCGTGGATCCTGAGTCGGCGCTTTCGATTTGCACGGATCTGCACAAAAAGCACGGTTCGTAGTAACCTCTATCGCATTGAAACTCTGGGGCGGGCCTTTGGGTCCGCCCTTTTGAGTTTTGGGTATGGCTATCCGAACATCTTTTTTCGGCGTTGCGCGCCTTTTGGTGACGCGGCTTTTGCTACCGCTTTTGCTGCTGGCGGGATTCATGGCTGTGTGCGCAGGCGGATATGTTTTGCTGGCACGAATTGGTTGGGTGGACGCATTTTTCTGGATCATTCACCCCAGCGCGATTGATCCGCTGCGAGTGAGCAAAGCGACTAAGATTTTCAGTATTGCGGTTTACGCCGGGGTTTTCTTTTTTGAGGTTTGGATTGCCGAGCGCGTGTTGGTTTCCTTGTTTCATCCGGAGGGTGGCGGAGTTTGGAGGACGATGATGATTGAGGTGGCTATTCAGAACACGCGCGATCATTACATTCTTTGCGGCTATGGGCAGGTGGGGCGCACGGTTGTCGAGCAGATGCGCAAGGCTAAGATTCCGTTTATTTTGGTGGAGTCCAATGATGGGCTTTACCGGCAGCTTTTGAGTGAGGGGCTTTTGGTGATTCATGGGGATGCTAAGCGGCACAGCGTGCTGGAGGGGGCTGGGATTTTGCGGGCGCGGGGGATTTGCGCTTTGATTGACAATGATGCGGATAATCTTTACATCACTATTACGGCGAAGACTTTGAATTCGAAGTTGCGGGTGATTACTCGGGCTGGGCAGGAACGTTATGCGCAGGCTATGCGCAGCTCGGGGGCTGATGAGGTGGTGATTCCGGAGTATGAGGGTGGGTTGGTGATTGGGCGGCTGATCGCGGAGAAAGTCAAAACCGCGAGGGTGTAGTGGAGAGAGTGAGTCCGCCGGTTTGCGGAGACGTAGGTTACGTTTGTGGTCGTAAGAGCCGGCCCTTCGCACTACTCAGGGTAAACAGGGACGCCAGCGGTACTTTAATGCACGCCTAGATTTACTACTCGCAGGCTGTCTGGGAAGAACATTATTAGCATCATGCAGATGCAGAAGACCATGGCTGGAATTAGTAGCAGGAATAGGCCTAGCTTTTCGAATCTGAGGTGCATGAAGTAGCTGACGATTAGGGCGGCTTTTACTAGGGACAGGCCTACAAGGATGGTCAGCATTAACGGCGGGGCCAGACGCAGATAGGCCAGGAAGACTTCGATTCCGGTGAACAGCAGCAGCCAGAACCAAACGATGGCGAATAGTTTTGTGCTGCCTACTTCGTGAGTTTCGATGGCTGCGTCGTGTGCGCTCATGGGTAGGCTCCTAGCCCTTCAGATTTACCGACATCAAGTAAACCAGCGGGAAAATAAACATCCAGACTAGATCTACGAAGTGCCAGTAGAGGCCGCTGACTTCTACGTCGGTGGCGTCGTATTTATCGCTCTTGAATCCGACGGCTACGAAGGCCAGATAGACGACGCCGATGGTGACGTGGAGCATGTGCAGGCCGGTGAGGCCGAAGAAGGTGCCGCCGAAGAGCGGGACGCCCCAGGGGTTAGACCACGGGGTTACGTGATCGGTGACCATGAGCGTGTACCACTCGGTGGCGTGGATTACTACGAAGGCTGCGCCGAAGATCATGGTCCAGATTAGACACGTGATTGTTTTTTTGCGATCGCCGCGGTGGGCTGCGGCTACTCCCAGCACCATGGTCAAGCTGCTGCTGAGCAGGATCAGCGTCATCAGCGTGGATTTCGCTATGGCCGGCCAGATTTCGAATGGACGCGGCCAGTCAGGATTCGCGAGGCGCACGTAGGCATAGGCGACTAACAGCGCCGAAAAAGTGAGCGAATCCGAGATGATGAACAGCCACATGCCGAGCTTGTTGGAATTGATCGCGAAGGGGGCGCGTCCGCCCGACCATGCTGACTCGATGATGCCTTCGTGTTCTGCTTGGCTCACTTTTCACCGTCCCAGAGTTAGGAGTAGGAAGAGAAACACCCACAGGCCATCCATGAAGTGCCAGTACATTGCGACTATGTTGGAAGAGGTGGCCAGAGTCATGCGGCGGCCTTTGTGCAACGCTACGGCGAGCAGCGCGGCGAGGCCGCCGAGAATGTGCAGGCCGTGTGCTGCGGTGAAGACGTAGAAAAAGCTGCTGCTGGGATTCGAGGCAAGATAGACGCCTGCGTGTGCGAGTTGGCGCCACGCGATTAGCTGGCCGATCAGGAATAGGAATCCGAGAGCGGTGGTTACGTACCACCAGTGGCGGAATCCTTGGAGATCATTGCGCAGAAAATCGCGTCGCGAGCGGCCTAGGGTGAAGCTGCTGATAACCAGGATGGCGGTGTTTAGCCACAGGATCTTCGGGACAATGAGCGCGCGCCAGTCGGCGCCGGCACCCTTGCGAACGATGTAGGCGCTGACTAGCGCCATGAAGAACATCAGGATGCCGCCGAGCGCGACCGTCATGCCGGTGACGTAGGCGCGTTGGCGAGCGGGTGAATCGCCGCCGGGGCCGCCTCCGTTGCCGCCACCGCCATCCCCGCGGGGGGGCTTGCGCGGGCCGGACGGGCCGCCGCGCTTTGGCTCGATGATCTCGACTACGTCGGTGGCGGTGACTATGGGCATGTTACGGCCTCATTTGCTCCGGGCGACTTCCTGGGGCGCGAGATTTTGCGGGATGTAATCTTCTGTTGCGCCGGGCACGCTGAATTCGTAGGGTCCACGATAGACACTGGGATAGTTGCCGCCGAAATTATCGTGCGGCGGCGGCGTGGCGGTGGACCATTCGAGCGTCGTGGCGTGCCAGGGATTGTCGGAGGCTTTCGCGCCGTGCTTGAGGCTCCAGAAGAAATTCCAGAGGAAAATGAGCTGGCCCGCGGCAGTGATGAACGCCGCGATAGTCATGAATTTGTGTACGGGTTGGAACTGCGCGAGGTATTGCACGCCGGTGTAATCCGCGTAACGGCGGATGGCCCCGGCGATGCCGATGAAATGCATGGGCATGAAGATGCAGTAGGCGCCGGCGAAAGTGATCCAGAAATGAAGTTTGCCGAGCGGCTCGCTCATCATGCGTCCGAACATTTTCGGGTACCAGAAATACGTGGCGCCGAAGATTCCGAATATTGCGGCCACGCCCATCACCAAGTGAAAGTGAGCTACGACGTAATAGGTAGCGTGCAGTCGATTGTCCACGGCCGGTTGCGCGAGGAACAAGCCAGAAAGCCCGCCGCTCACGAACAGCGAGACGAAACCTAGTGCGAACATCATTGGCGAGGTGAATTGAATCTTGGCGTTCCACAGCGTGCCTAGCCAATTGAACGTCTTGATGGCCGACGGAACTCCGATGGCCATGGTCAGGACGGAAAAGGCGAAGCCGGAATAGGGGCTCATGCCGCTGACGAACATGTGATGGCCCCAGACCATGAAGCCGAGGAAGCCAATGCCGCACATGGCGTAGGCCATGGCGCGGTAGCCATAAATGGGCTTGCGCGAAAAAGTGGAGAGTAGATGCGACGCTACGCCCATGCCGGGGAGGATGGCGATGTACACCTCGGGATGACCGAAGAACCAAAATAAATGCTGCCAGAGGATGGGCGAGCCGCCTTTGTGATTTAGCAATGTGTCGGTGACCACTTCGCTTGCGGGCACGAAGAAGCTGGTACCTGCCGAGCGATCGAGCAGCAGCAGAATGCCTGCGGCGAGCAACACGCCGAACGCTAGTAGGCCGAGGATCGCGGTGACGAACCAGCCCCAGCAGGTTAGCGGCATGCGCATGAGCGTCATGCCCGGCGCGCGCAAATCAATAATTGTGGCGATGAAGTTCAGGGCACCCATCAACGACGCGCCGCAAAAGAGCGCGATGCTGATGATCCACATGGTCTGGCCCCAGCCTTCGCCGGGCCCGGTGACTTGGCCGAGACCGCTGAGCGGCGGATACGCGGTCCAGCCGCTGATTGGCGAGCCGCCGGGAACGAAGAAGGCGGCGACAATGGCGACGAAAGCGAGGAAAGTGGTCCAGAACGAAAGCATGTTGAGGCGCGGGAAAGCCATGTCGGCGGCGCCTATTTGAATGGGCAGGAAATAATTGCCGAAGCCGCTTTGCGGGGCGGTGGTGAGCACGAAGAAAACCATGATGGTGCCGTGCATGGTCACCAAACCGAGATATTGCTCGGGAGTCATGAGGCCGCCGGTAATGAACGGCAGATGGGCGCTGGGCCAGACGAGATGGAAGCGCATCAGCACCGACAGCACGATCCCCAGGCAAACGGCGGCCAGCGCGAGCAGGAAATACTGGATGCCGATTACTTTGTGATCGAGGCTGAAGACGTATTTGCTGATGAACCCCGTCGGCGCGGGCATGGCATGCGGCGCGGAATGGGCGTGCGAACTCATTCATGGCCTCCTGATTGCCGGGTAATTCCGATACTCGCGGCGCTCAATGTCACTGGGCTCATTGCGCGGATGCCTTAAGGAAGGCTGCGTAATCTTCGTCCGAGACCACGTTGAGCAGGCTGCGCATGTGGTAATGGCCCAGTCCGCAGAGCTGCGTGCAGACGATTTCGTATTGGCCGATTTTGGTTGCCGTGAAATGAATCGGGATGGCCAGGCCCGGGACGGCGTCTTGCTGCAGGCGCAGCTCACGGACGTAGAAATTGTGGATTACGTCTTGCGAGTGGAGAGTGAGTTCGACTTGGTGATTCACCGGGACTGTGAGCGTCGGGACCACGATGTCATCTTTTCCGGCTGGATCGTTGGGGTCAATGCCTAGCGGATTGCCGGAAGAGGCGCTGATTTGCTTGGTGTCGATGCGGCCGAACTTTCCGTCGGGGCCGGGATAGCGGAAATTGAAGGCGAACTGGTTGGTGGTTACTTCCACCTGGATGGCGTTGGGTGCGGCTGGGATGAAGCGGGTTTCGCCCCAGGCTTTGCGGCCGAGCAGGCCTAGACCTACGAAGAGAATGATTGTGGCCGAGGTCCAGATAACTTCCAGAGTGTTGTTGCCGCGGGCGAAGGTGGCTTTTTGGCCGCGATCGCGGAAGCGGAAGATGGCGTAGGCCAGGCCGAGCTGCGAGAGGATGAAGACGATGCCGGTGACCCACAGGGTCATGTCGTACTGGCGGTCGATCATCTCACCGATGGCGGTGATGGCCGGCGGGGCCGGGTAAAGATTGGCGGCGAAGACGTAGACCGTCGCGACTACCATTATTGTGATTAGCAGGGCCAGAATTGCCGGCGTGGCGGCTGAGCCTTTGTTGCGCAAATCTCTGTGCATCCGATTCGCTCCCGTTTTTCCTCGCGCTCGCATGATTCTAGTGCGGTTAAACGAGCACGTCCTGTGCGCAAGACTGCGTATCATATCTGACCGCGTGTGAAATTCAAGGCAGTTGTGGGGCTAAGTAGCGCCGGCGTCCCCGCCGGCATCTTTCGAGCGCAATTCCACTAAGGGCAACAATCTAGCGCGGACTACGAACGACCGGTACAGCTATGTACCTGACCTTGGGGTCCGCCGGTGACTGTAGCCTTCGTCGACTTTCGCGCTCGCAAGATGCCGGCGGGGACGCCGGCGCTACTTGACTTGTACCAAAGTACAGTTCCCTTTTTGGCGGCAACTGACACTCCTTCGCCGATCCCTCGATGTCGTTGAATAGTAGTCTCATGTGAGTAAACAGCTTGGCCATCGGGAGGGATTTTTATGCTGCGATCTTTGACGCGCACGTTTGCCGGAATAGTGCTCGTAGCGATGCTTCTTACTTCTTGCCGATCGGCGCGGTCTTCGTCCGCTCCGGTGTCTAAAGTTGAGTTGATGGCGCTGGTGGCGGGAGGAGCTTGGCCTCCCAGTGTGGTGCGCGAAATCGGGCTTCGCGGACTCGGGTTTCAGGCGGATGACGCTTACCGGGCGCAGCTCGCGGATGCGGGGGCTGACGCGCGCGTGCTGGAGGCGATGAAAAACGCCAAAGTGGCCACGCCGCTGGAAGCAGAATCGGAATCGCAAAAAAAAGTCCTGATGCACATGAGCGCGGCGGCGCGGTTGATCAAGCAGAAAAAATACAATGACGCGGCGGATGAATTGAATGATGCGCTTTCGGTGGGCTTTGCGCGGCCTGAGTGTGGATTCGTGATGGGGCAAATCCTGGAACAAATGGAGGAATGGCCGTCAGCCGCGAAGGTGTATGGCCAACTCTTGAGCGAGGATCCGGATTTTCCGGAGGCGCATACGAAAGCAAGTTTCGTGCTGTACCGCTTGGGCGATATAGACAATGCGCTCAGCGAGGCGAAGGAAGCGCTGTCGATAGACCCGAATAACGCCGAGGCACACAAGAACGCCGGGCTCGCGCTGGAAAGCCTGGGGAAATTCGATGCCGCAGTGCACGAGTATGCCGAAGCGACGCGGATCAAGCCGGACTACACGGCTGCATACTACGACTGGGGCAACGCACTTCGCGAAAAACGCGATTACGACGGCGCCATCGCCCAGTACAAAAAGGCAATAGCGCTCGAACCCAACGAGCCCGGTGCTCACATTAATCTAGGACTGACGTACCAGAGCAAAGGCGATTACGACGCGGCGATTCGCGAGGCCCGCGAGGCAAAACGCCTCGATCCTTCCGAGCTTTACGCGCGATTGAATCTTGGATCGGCGCTGATGGATCGCAAAATGTATGCCGAGGCGGCAGCCGAACTCCGCGAGCTTGAGACCATGGCGCCCAATTTTCAGATTTGCCACGAGTGTCTCGGGAACGCTTTGTACTACACGAATGATGTAGAAGGAGCCGAAAAAGAGTTTCGTATTGCTGCGAAGCTCGACCCTTCGGACGCGGCTCCGCATGTCGGACTTGGAAATGTTTTTGCTTATCACAAGAAGTACGACGAGGCGCTGGAGGAGTTTACGCGCGCGGAGCGCCTGAATCCGAATTCGCCGAATGCGCATGAAGGCGCCGGCAATATGTACCTGCAGAAGAAGGATTATGTGCGCGCGCTGGATGAGCTAAAGGAGGCGACGATTCTGGCGCCTGGCGACCACCTTGTTCGTGAGAAATACGCCCAGGGACTGATGACCGCGGAAAAGCCTGAAGAGGCGATCCTGGCATTCAAAGAATCGCTGTTGCTTGGACCGGACGACCAGAACGTACGGGCAGAGCTGGCCGCAGCACTGGAGAAGAAGGGAGACTGGGCAGGCGCACTCGAATTATGGCGGGAGAGAGCTCGCTCGGAGGCGCATGTCGATCACCGGGATTGGGCGCTGCGGCCGGCATCGAGCCTGAACGTTCAACAAGATTACGAGAAAGCGCAGCAGCGCTTCAAACAGCATCTCGCGGCGTTGAAGGCTGCGGGAAAAGCATCCGAGGCCGCCGGGTTGGAAGCGCAGGTCCGGGCTGCCGATGCGTCGCCGAAGATTTCCGGGCAACTGGACGCAGCTCTGCTGGCGGGAGACAAGGCGAACTCCGAAAGGCGGTTCGACGAAGCGATCAGGCAATACAAGGAAGCCGTCAGGCTCGCCGAAACGCTGAATCCCCACACGCAGCAGTTGGCCATGGCGCTGGATCATCTTGGAAATTGCTATATGGGCCAGGACTGGGCCGCCGCCGATGAAGCATACGCTCGCGAGCTCAAGGTGACCGAGGAGCTCTACGGGCCGCAGTCTCCCAATCTTGCGCCGCCGATGCAGGCACTGGGGACGAGTGCGCTGCTGCAGAAAAAATATGATGTGGCGTTCAAATATTATTCAGAAGCGGCGGATTTGGATAAGAAGACCTTTGGCGAGGGCAGCCTGCAATATGCGGATAGCCAGAGGATTTTGGCGCGCGTTTATCTGGTTCAGAAGCAGTTCGACAACGCTGAGCCTTATCTTTTGCGCGCGGTGAAAATTGATGAGGGATTGATGGGGGCAAAAAATCCGCAATTGCTGATGCCTTTGGCGTCGCTTTGCGGACTTTATGAGGATTGGGGTAAGGCGTACAAATTGGAAGAATGTGATAGCCACCTGATTGGCGTGTTGGAGACGCAGTATGGCGAGAATAGTCCGGCGCTTTTGTCCACGCTTGATAGCGAGGCTAAGGCTTTGCGGCGGCTGGGGCGCGGGGATAAGGCGAGTGAGATCGATAAAAAGGTCGAATCGATTCGGACGGCAGCGGTGAATCCGAATTAACTTTGCGCTGGAACGGAATTCGACGACTGCGAACGGCTTGGCAGGTCCGCGCTCGATTTTGGCTGTTGGTTAGTTTTGCGCTCGTAAGATGCCGCCAGGGACGGCGGCGCTACTTGACTTCGCTCTGCATGTTGTCTAGCGGGACCCAGGTGGCTTCGCCCATGGTGTCGTAGGGCGGAGTGCTGTGGGCCAGGCAGGCTTTTTGATTGTGGCTCCAGTGCTTGATCTGGGCTTCTCTGGTGGCTGCGGATTTTTCGTCGGCGTGGGGTTCGTGCCAGACTAACGCTACTACTTTGGAGCCGTGGGTGGGGTGATCGCCGCGGCCTTCGGCGTGATCGCGGATTTGGTTTTGCAGGTCTTTGGTAATTCCGCAATAGTAACGGCCGTCGGCGCAGAGTAATAGATACGTTTGCCAGCCTGCGGCGAACTTGGTGCTCGGCGGGGCTTTTGTGATTGTACTTGTGCTTGAGCGTTGTGGCGGACTCATGCTGTCCTTGCTGGGTTCAGTTGGATTGATGGATTTTGGCGATCTCGCTGGAATAGCTCTTGCGTGCGTCTTTCGGTCGCTTGGCTTGTGTGTTTTCGGCGTTCTCATTCGGGACATCGTCGCGATGGCGAATATGGTGCGGAAGGAGGGATTCGAACCCTCACGCCTTGCGGCGCCACCCCCTCAAGATGGTGCGTCTGCCAGTTCCGCCACTTCCGCATGGAGAGGTGAGAAACGAATTGTATCAGACGCGGCTATTTCGGGGGAGGCGTCTGAGCGGGCGGCTTGCTCGGTGCTGGCGCCGGAGCTGGCGTTTGCGTTGATGGCTGCGGCGTCGAATTTGCCGGGGCGCTGGCCGGGGGTGTTGCCGGTTTTGCTGGCGCGGCCGGGGCGGTCTTGGTGGTTTGCTCGAGGATCGAGCTGCTGCCCGCGGTTACGTCGGTTGGCGTGCGCTTAATCGAGAGCGTCAGCGACGTTAGCATGAAGACGATGGCGCACCACGTGGTAGCCTTCGAGAGGAAGGTGGCGGCGCCGCGCGGGCCGAAGGCGGTTTGGCTGCCTGCGCCTCCGAAAGCGCCAGCCAAGTCGGCGGCGCTGCCGCTCTGCAGCATGATCACTAGCACGAGGATGAAGCAGACCAGCACGTGCAGCGCTACCAAGATGGGCGTGTATTTCCAGCCTACGTAAATCAGCCCTGCGGCGACCAGGAACGAGATTCCCCATTTTACTTCTATTGGCATTCCTTCGGACATTCACTGCTCCTGCGCGGCTTGGCCGCTAGAAATTCACGCTTAGAAATTTACAATCGACGCGAAGGATTCCGCGTTCAGGCTTGCGCCACCTACGAGGGCGCCATCGATCTCCACTTGCGCCATCAATCCCTTGATGTTGTCGGGCTTGACGCTGCCGCCATAGAGGATGCGAAGAGCGGAGGCTCGATCGCTGGAGAAGCGCTTGTGCGCCAGTTCCCTCAGGTACCGGTGGGCGTCGGCGGCCATTTCCGGGGTTGCGGTGCGCCCTGTGCCTATAGCCCAACACGGCTCGTAAGCTAAAAGGATACGCGAGAAGTCATCGCCGGTCAACGCGGCGAAGGCGCCTTCAAATTGCTTTTCGAGGACGGCGTGGGTGAGATTGGCTTCGCGCTCGTGCAGCAATTCGCCTACACAGACTATGGGGCGGAGATTGTTGTCGAGGGCGGCGCGGACTTTTTTGGCTATTTGCTCGTTGGTTTCGTGGAATTGGTGGCGGCGTTCGGAGTGGCCCAGGATTACGCCGTGGCAGCCGGTTTCTACCAGCATGGGCATGGAGACTTCGCCGGTGAAGGCGCCTTCTTTTTCCCAGTGGGCGTTTTGGCCGGATACTGTGATTTTCGAGCCTTTGGCTGCTTCTACTGTTGCTGCTAGGGCAGTGAAGGGTGGGGCTACTACTATTTCGCAGTGATGTGAAGTGGCTACTAAAGGCAGTAGCTTGGCCATGAATGCGCGGGCTTCGGCTTGGGTTTTATACATTTTCCAGTTGCCGGCGATAACCGGTCTGCGCATGTGGCTTTGCTCCTTGGCTTGCTCTACGGGGGCCGAAATGTGGGAGGGTCTAAAGCACCCTCCCCTACTTTTCTGTTAGGGCTTCTACGCCTGGTAGCTTTCTGCCTGCTAGGAATTCCAGGCTGGCGCCGCCGCCTGTGGAGATGTGCGAGATTTTGTCGGCTACGCCGGCTTCTTCTACGGCGGCTACGGAATCGCCGCCGCCTACGATCGATGTGGCGCCCTTGTCCGTGGCTTCGGCTACGGCTTTCGCTATGCCTAGAGTGCCGGCGGCGAAGGCTGGCCTTTCGAACATGCCTAGCGGGCCGTTCCAGATAATCATTTTGGCTGAGGCCAGGTCGCGGCGGAATAGTTCGATTGTCTTGGGACCGATATCCAAGCCCATCAAGTCCGGCGGGGTTTGCGCTATGTCCGTGGTTTTTGTATCTGTGGAGTTTGGCGATTGGGCCAGGACGTGATCGATGGGTAGGCGCAGGCGGAAATTTTTTGCGCGGGCTTGATCGATCAGGCTTTTTGCCAGATCTAGTTTGTCGTCTTCTACGAGCGACTTCCCTATCGGTAGGCCCTGGGATTTCAGGAAAGTGTAGGCCATGGCGCCGCCGATTAGCATGCCGTCGGCCAGTTTCATTAGATTTTGCACTACTTCGATTTTATCGGAGACTTTCGCGCCGCCTAAGACTGCTATGAACGGGCGCTCGGGATTGGAGATGGCTTTTCCCAGATAGGCTAGTTCCCTTTCCATCAGCAGGCCGGCGGCGGCTTGTTTTACGAATTTCGTGATGCCTACTACTGACGCGTGGGCGCGATGGGCGGAGCCGAAGGCGTCGCAGACGTAGAGTTGATCGCAGAGGGCGGCTAATTGGCGCGAGAAATTTTCGTCGTTGGCTTCTTCTTCGGGATGATAGCGGACATTTTCTAGCAGCAGGACATCGCCATCTTTTAGCGCGCGGCTTTGGGATTCGGCGTCGGGGCCTACGCAATCTGCGGCGAATTCCACCGGCTTGGCGAGAAGTTCGGTCAGCCGGGCTGCTACCGGCTTGAGAGTGTATTTCGGATCGGGTTTGCCTTTTGGGCGGCCTAGGTGCGAGGCGAGGACCAGGCGGGCTCCGCGATTGATGGTGAATTTCAGCGTGGGGATGGTTTCGCGGATGCGCGTGTCTTCGGCTACTTGGCCGCGTTCGAGCGGGACGTTGAAATCTACGCGGATGAAGACTCGCTTGCCGGTTAGGTCGAGATCGCGGATTGAGAGTTTGTTCATGGAGCCCTTCGCCTCATGTCGTAAACCGGGGCCGAAAAGCGGGAGGGTCTAAAGCACCCTCCCCTACAAAGGCTAGAGCTTCGCTGATAGAAATTTCACCAGGTCGCGGCAGCGGCAGGAATAGCCCCACTCGTTGTCGTACCAGGCTAGGACCTTTAGGCAATTGTTGCCGACCACTCGCGTGAAGCCGGCGTCCACGATCGAGGAGTTCGGATTGCCTTTGAAATCGGCGGAGACTAATTCCTCTTCGGTGTAGGCGAGGATGCCTTTCATCGGGCCTTCGGCGGCGCGGCGCAACGCTGCGTTTGCGGATTCGGCTGTGACTGGCTTCTCGGTGATCACTGTTAGATCTACTACGCTTACGTTTGGCGTGGGGACGCGCATGGCGTAGCCGTCGAGCTTGCCTTTTAGTTCGGGGATCACCAGGTGCAGAGCCTTTGCGGCGCCGGTGGACGTGGGGATCATGGAGATCGCTGCGGCGCGGGCTCGACGCAAGTCTGGGTGCGGCAGGTCGAGTAGCTTTTGATCGTTGGTGTAGGAGTGGATGGTGGTCATCGTGCCTACCGTGATGCCGAACGTGTCTTGAATTACTTTGGCTACTGGGGCCAGGCAATTTGTGGTGCACGAAGCGTTCGAAATTACATGATGCTTGGCGTTGTCGTAGGCTTTGTCATTCACGCCCAGAACTATTGTGAAATCGGGATCGGTCGCCGGCGCGGAGATGATCACTTTTTTCACCGGTCCGCGCAGATGCTTGCGGCCTGCTTCGCCGGTGGTGAACAGGCCCGTGGATTCGATCACGATTTCTGCGCCTACGGACGGCCAATCCAGCTCAGCGGGATCCTTTACTTTGAAGACGCGGATGGATTTTCCATCTACCGAGATGGAATTGTCGGTGTGCGTTACCCTATTCGGAAGATTGCCGAGAATGGAATCGTATTTCAGGAGATGGGCCAGCGTTTTCGGATCGGTGATGTCGTTCACGGCTACGATTTCGATTGCTGGATCTGCTAGCGCTGCGCGATAGATATTGCGGCCGATCCGGCCGAACCCGTTGATGCCTACTTTTATCGACATGCTTCCTCCGGATGGCTTATGTGAGTGCGGCCCGGGAATGCGGGCCGGGCGTGGAGCAATGTGAATATTCGATGCTAGGGGGAGCATCGAGAAAAGTCAACGCGGGGTTAAGTAGCGCCGGCGTCTCTGCCGGCATCTTGCGAGCGCGAATGCAGGCGAAGTCTCGAATCGTGGCCGGAGCGCGATAAATGGAGATACCGAGTTGTCGTGTTGATCGGTGCGCCCGTGAATGTTGCCTTTGGCGGAACTACTGGTCGTAAGATGCCGGCAGAGACGCCGGCGCTACTTTGAACGCGTCCCGCGCGTCAGTTGAATTCTTTTACGCGGATTACTTTGTCGCCTAGGAAAGTCACGAATACCGTCTTTGATGGCGGATCGCCGTAGATCCAATCTTCGGTTTCCTCGCCTTGTTCCGTTCGCTCGCGCACTTTGTGATCGGGGCGGCCGAGGGCGGCGATCACCATGTCGTGATCCATGCCCACCAACGCGCGATTATCCTGGATGGCTTTCTTGTATTCCGGGGGCAGCGTGTCCACCCAATTGACCGTAGCGGATTTTTCGTTCTGGAAATTGAGTACCGGCGCGAGATCGTGTTTCAGATCGTCGGGGGCCATGTCTGGCAGCGGTTTGCCGTAATCGAGGAGCAGCGTTACGCCTGTCGGTTGGCCGTATTGCCCGGGGACTGAAGCGGTGTTGGCCGTGCTGGGGCCGCCGCCTATGCCTACCTGCAGGTGATCTTTCAGACGGAAGTGATGGCCGGAGCCGCCGTTCAAATCCACGACGATTTCCTTTTCGCGAAATTCGAGGCGGGTGATTTGGACTGTGTCGCCGGAATTTACGGCGATGCCGGTGTTGGCGAGGAGTTGGTGGAGCTCGTGATCGTCGAGCTCTTTACCTACGCCTATGTGGAAGCCCTTTTTCGCGGCGGGCAGCGGCGTTACGGCTTTGGCGAATTCGCCGGAGACGTAGCGGATTAATTCCAGGCGCGAACTGGCCAGCAGCGGTTGGTTTTTTTTCTTGGCGTGCTGGTTGGGATCTTGCGCTACCTCGACCAGGACGCTGGGCAGCGGGGCTTCGGAATCTAGAGTGTCATTCGAGATAGGCAGCGGCGCCAGCAGCGGCGTGGGACGCACATCGATTTTCTTGGGTACATCGGAGGCGGCAGCGAACAGAGTGGTGGCGCTGGCGATTCCGATTAGAGCGAGATGGGGCCAACGCGCCATGGATCCTCTGCGCCCTATATTATTCCACCTTTGGTACAGGTGAAAGGGCCAGGAGTGCCGATTCGGGAGCGGGCAGTGACTCACGGTCTTTTCCCCGCATGGGGGATTGGATGCGGGGCGGGAGGGCGGAGTTTCTGGAAGAAGGACGTGGGCCTCTTAGCGCGTGACGCGGACTGTTACGCCGCGGCGATCCAGGCGGAGTGGTAGGAGCTGGCCGCCACCGGCTACCACTGCGCGCTCCACTTTTGCCCGGGCGTCTGGCTCGATTATTAGAGTTACGCAGCCACCGCCTCCGGCGCCATTCACTTTGCCGGCGATGGCGCCGGCGCGCCGTGCTCCCGCGATGATGCGATCGATTACCGGCGTGGTGATCGTCGGGAGGTTGCGGCGGCGGTAGCTCCATTCTTCGCGCATGAGGCGGCCTACTTCGTTCCACTTGGCGCGCTGGAGGGCTTCGCGCATAGCCTGCGCTACCTGTGAGATTACTTCGAGATTGCGAACTACCTGGCGATTGCCATCGATGTGTTCGCGAAAGACATTCCAATTATTAATGGCCGATTGGCGCGGCTCGCCGGTGTAGCAGACGACGACGCGGCGCTCGAGTTCATCGAGATCGACGCGCAGAGCTTCGCGGCGTACGCGGCCCGGCTCGAGATGTATTGCTGCTGCGCCGCCGAATGCTGGCGGGAAATGATCCTGCGTGCCGGTGGGAACCTTTATAACGATAGCCTCGATGTCGCGGCTGATGGCGATCCAATCGAGGCGGTCGTGGCCGGCGTTTGTAAGGCGATCGAGCGCGGCGCAGAGAGCGACGGCCATGGCGCTTGAGCCGCCGATTCCGGCGCCGGCTGGGGCTTCGGAATTTGTCGAAAGCGAGAACCCAACCTTGGGGCTGAAATGACGTACGAGATGAGCGAGCAGAGGGAGACGATGATCGCGCGCTCGCTCGAGGGCCGCGAAGGAAGCGAAACTTTGCGCGCGCTTGGTATCGCGCGAGGATAGTTCGATACGTCTTGCGCGCGGGTGCACCTCGATGGTGCAGGATGCGTAGCGCGAGATGGCGCAATTTACGGTGACCGCGCCCTCGTGGAAAAGGTAAAGCGGCCAGATGTCCAGCGTGCCTCCGGCGAGATCGATTCTTGTAGGTGCGCGCGACTCGATTCTCATGTTGCCTGGAAACTCCTGCGACGTTAGGCTCTGCCGTGAGAGGCAATGAAGGATAACTCGGAGCGCGCGATGCGCGCTGACCAGAGCGGACACGTGATAGCAAATGGACAATAGCGCGCATATTCCGGCGGCGGTGCTGAAGAAATTTCTGCTGGGATTTCCCGGCAACCGGCTTTCGCATGAATTGATCGAAATGCTGGGGAGTGGGCTTGCCGGCGTGACGATCTTTCGCCGCAATTTCAAAAATCCAGACGAATTGCTGCGGCTGACTTATGAGATTCGCGATGCTGCGGAAGGCGCGGTGCTGATTGGCATCGATCAGGAGGGCGGTACGAAGTTTGCTCTGCCTGAGCCGTTTACGCAGTGGCCTTCGGCGGCGGAACTTGGCGAACTGGATGACGCGGCAGCGGTTGAGGCTGTGGCGCGGGGGATTGCGCGGGAACTGCTGGCGGTGGGCTGCAATCTGGTTTTTGCGCCGATGCTGGATTTGCATTTGCATCGCGGCAGTCCGGTGACTACCGATCGCAGCTTTGGATCGGATCCGGACCGCGTTGGGGAATTGGGAGCGGCATTCGCGCGCGGGCTGGCTGCTGAGGGAATTCTTGGTTGTGCGAAACATTTTCCTGGGCATGGCGATGCAGCCGCCGATCCGCATCTTGATTTGCCAATATTCGAGGGCACGCTCGAGCGGCTGCGCGGAATGGAATTGCTGCCGTTTGCCGAGGTCATCAAAGCGGGCATCCCTACGGTGATGACCGCGCATATTTTGCTGCCGTGGATTGATCCGTTGCGCCCTGCGACATTATCGCGGCGAGTGGTGGAAAATTTGCTGCGGCAGGAATTGAATTTTAAGCGCGTGGTGTTGGCAGATGATTTGGGGATGGGCGCGATCGCGAAGCAATTTCCTGCTGGGGCTGCCGCGGTGGAATGTTTTCGGGCGGGATGCGATATCGCGATGCTTTGCCATGATTGGTCGTTGGTGACGCCGGCGCTAGTGGCCACCGTGCGCGCCTATGAGAAGGGCGAGTTTCGCGCGGCGGCGTGGAAAGCGAGCGCGGCGCGCATCGAGAAGCTGCTTGGAGGACGGGGGAAGGTGCCGGCTCGTCGGACGGGGTTGGACGTGATTGGTTGCGCGGAGCACCGTGGGTTGGCGCGGGAGTTGCGGGCACGGATTGTTCGAAAACGGGAGAGGCCGGGAGTCGCGGCGGAAAAACCGGTGTAGGGTTTAGAGGGAACAAGTTGGCGCGATTTAGGTTTGGCGCGTAAGATGCCGGCCTGAAGGCGCGCCGCTACGAAGGACACCGAAAGGCTAGCTTGCTGCGGCTGATTTCTTTATTTCTTCGATCTTCTGCGTGGCTAGTTGGGGCTCGAAGCAGCGGCGGCAGCGGGCTTCGTACATTCCTCCGGCGCCTACTACGATTAGTTCCTCTGACGCTACCAGGCGCTGCGTGTGCACTGCGGGATTTCCGCAGCGGACGCAAATGGCCAGCAGCTTGGTGATTTCTTCGGCGATGGCCAGCAGGCGCGGCATTGGCTCGAAAGGGCGTCCCATGAAATCGGTGTCGAGGCCGGTGACGATTACTCGCTTGCCGAGATCGGCCATTTTGGTGCAGACGTCGAGGAGGCCTTCGCCGAGAAATTGGCCCTCGTCGATACCTACAACTTCGGTGCGCGGCTCGACTTTTTCAAGAATATCTTCAGCGGTGCGAACCAGATCGGAAGCCAGCTCAAGCCCTGAATGCGAGACGATGCCGCTAGTCGAGTAGCGCTGATCAATGATGGGCTTGAAAATTTGCACGCGCTGCCGCGCGATTTCAGCCCGGCGCAGCCGTCGAATGAGTTCTTCGCTCTTCCCCGAAAACATCGGGCCGACAACCACTTCGATCCATCCCATATTCCCTTTAACGATGTCCACGCTGAAATTCCTCCAGTAGGGGCGGGGGTTCATCTCCCGCCCGGCTTGGCTTTGGGTGTTCGGTCCCGCACTCTCGAACAGATTTAAAAACCGCTCGACTCATTTCGCCTGCGCCCGGCGGGCAGAGTCCTCGCGATAGGCTTCCGAGTTGTAAAACGGCGCGAACGCGTTGATCACCGCGAGTCGAAACGCGTGGCGGCGCGTTACTAGGTCGCGCGTTAGCACTCCCCACGCACCTTGTGCATCGCGAATTCCGTGCGCCCCGGCAAACGCATCGACTGCTTCCGCTAAATCAACGCCTTCATCCACGACTTTTGCCGCTAACGGCTCCGGAACTGCCACTGCGCCGGATTGGCCGAAGGAACCGCGGCCTTCTCGATCGAGGACGTAGGCCCAGTTCTCGAGGAATACTAGACGCGAGCCGCCATCGTTCACGACTTCCAGGCCGCCTTCGACGCCGATGAAATAATTCCATTGCTCATTTCGCTCTTTCGCGATGCGTTGGAGATGTTCGGCGCGATTTCGCGCACCGATCATTATCTCGGCGCGCGAGAGCGGCGTGTCGCGCACGCCACTTGGTGCTTCGATGCCAACGATTTCGAATTGTGCGTCCGGATCGAGGCGCGGGCCGAGCTCAGCGACGGCATCTCGCACGCCATCGAGCTTTGGGCGGCGGGTGCTTCCGACGGCGATGATCAGCTTGTGCAAGCGAATGGCCTCAGCGGCTAATGGCGCCGTGAAAGAAATCCTAAACAAAACCTCAGCGGCTAAAGCCGCACTGATTTTGCGATGCTTTCGGCACGACTGCCCTTCGACTTCGCTCAGGACAAGAAGTCGCGCCCTGACAAAACTTTCGGAGCTTCAACCGTTACGCTATTCCTTCCATAGCTGCGTTTGCTTCTCGCGGCCGTATCGCCTCGCTAAGAATTCCTTCAGCTCTTCCACCGTCGCGAAAATTTGGTCGGCGCATCCAAGCATCCATCCGCTGACTTGCTCGACGGCCAGCGGAGTCACCAGATAAACTGGAATTCCCTTTCGAAACGCCGCCGTCAATTCCGCGGGAGTTCCGCCGCTGGGGCTGGTGGGATCGTCCCAGTAGCAAATCAGGTAGTCGGCTTTATTTTCGATTAGATCGAGATCGAAATGAATGATTTTGCGGACGGCGCGGCGGAATCGTTCGGGTTCCGTCGCTTTCCATTCGCGGAAATGGGTCATTTCCTCGTCAGTGAGATTTTTCTTCTCATCTTCGGCGGGATCGTAGAGCCGATGCCCTAGCTGCTCGCGCAAAAAGGGTGCGAGCTTGCGGCGCCAGAGTTTTCCGCCGCCATTCGCGAATTCAATCGGACCGCAGAGGTATGCCAGCATGAGGGCTTGGAGCGGGAACTCTAGCACGCCGGGGAAAGTGCCGCAACGAAAGCGCGCCGCAACGGATCAATTATGCGTGCGGTCTGTGGAAAAAATTGCGTTGATGTGAAACGGGAAAAATTATGGAGCGGGATAAGGGAATCGAACCCTCGCCTCGACCTTGGCAAGGTCGCGTACTACCACTATACGAATCCCGCTTACCGGTGAACTCTGCAACTACATGAATTTTATAGCATGCCCGCGAACAGGCGACAAGGCCCGCTCCTGTTCGGGAATCCAATCAGAAAACTCAAGTGCACCGCGAGAACGCCGATTGGCACCGGTACATGAAACGCGAAACGCTAGTCCACTTCGAGAATGCGCGCGGACCGGACCACCGGAGACCGTTTCTGGCGGGCGGCAAAGCGCTCGGCGCGATCGCGGTCAATATATACGCGCGCGAATCGTTCACCGTCGCGATAGAAAACTGTAACCTGCCAGTGACGATGTTTGCGCCGCTTATCGCTCTTGAGCCGGGAGCTCTTGCCTCCAACGGTGTTGCGGCTCACGGTCCTGCTCTTGGGTTTCTTGGGAGTAGTTTTCTTCACGTTTCGCTGCCTCGGGCCGTCGGGATTGTGATTATTAAACCGGACTAAAGGAACTATCGCAAGTTCGGCGGTGCTGCGCAAGTAACTTGTTGAGGGTTAACGCAGTAATACAGCAGGGGATGAACATTAATCACAAATAGCGGCCATTTTTTGGAGCCGCGGGAGCCTGGCAGTGCATCCAATGTACTTGAGAAATTTCGCAATCAGCGCGGTGAAAAAATGATCGCCCGGTGGAACAAAGTTACGGGGCGATGCGTAATAGATGGTGAGGAACAGAACATGAGATGCGACGCCGCAGTGCCTGAGATTCACGGTATAAATGAAGTCATGAATATGAACGTCAAAGACTTGCGGAATCATTCGCCGGAGACTATGGCGACGCTTCGCGGCCTCTTGGCCGGCGGGGCGGAGGTGCGTCCGGACCCCAAGCGGGCGCATTTTTACGAGCTCGAAGGCGAGACGCATACTTTCTATATCTATATTTCACCGGCGGATGGCGCGGTGGAGTTGCTGGCTACCTGGGCGCGTGAAGATCGGCCGCAATTTGCTGCACGCGCTTGCTGCTGAGGTTTTGCGGCGGGCGGGCTTGCGCGGCTTCTTCTGTACAATCGCTATTTGACAACACACCGAAGGCATCTTGCGGCGCGTGTTTGAAGTGTCGCGCCCAATAATCCAATTTCAAATGCGGGCCGAACGGCGGGAGGGTCTGAAGACCCACCACTATTTTAGTCGTGCAATCCCGTTGGCGCGAAATTCATATCGTCCAGGATTGATTTGCCCAGCTTTAGGACTTCTGGGCCGGCGTTTGTCCGGGCGTACACGAAATTTCCCGTTGCGGCGGAGATTTGAATCTCGATTTTTTTCCCGGACTTGTCCGCTAGCGTTACTTGAACTGGGGGCTTGGCGAGCTGCGACGTGACAGATGCCGGCGGAGTGTCGAGAATATCTTCGGCGCGGGCACTGCTGAGCGACGGCCAGAAACTCGGGCATGCCGGCGCTGGACTTTTCTGCGCGGCTTGCTGCTCGATTACCCAGCCGCCGTCCGGGCCTTTGACGCAAGTGGTGTCGCCTTTGGCGTTGTGGATTTGGGCGCGTAGGATGTCGGCTTCTTCGGCGTGAATTAGATTTTTATCGCGCAACTCGAAGAACTTGGTGCTCATCGTGGTGTGCACGCTATCCTGCACGCGGAAAATGAATGGTTTCGACGGGTCGCGCGCGAAATAGGAGCTGCCGTCTTTTTTGCCCAGTTGCAAATCGGCCAGCTTGCCGCTATCGAGTAGCGCGTGGAATGTGAGTGCGGGCTGAGCCAGTCCGTATTTGGCTAAATCGTCCGGCGTATTGCTGGCAAATGACGCGATGCGCGCGGTTCCGATGGTCCCGAGAACCGACGAGATCGCGCCGGAATCAGCGGCCACAGCGCGCGGCTTTTCAATTTTCCAGCTTCCGTCGGTCTTCTTTGCGGAGATCACGCCCGATTCGTTCTTCAGCTCGAACGACGAGACGTTGTTGCTGTCGATATCGAGCACCGTCTGATCGCGGAAATCATCGACGGGCTTATCGCTGCTGATGAGGATGCTGTCGGAGAGCAGCGAAACATCCTTCGAGCCATCGACAATCGCGTAAACCTTGGAACCCGAAAAATCCTTGGCGCCGAGCTGCAGTTTGTGCTGCGTGCCATTCTTCAGTTTGAAATCGAGGGTGACGGCGGGAGTCGCGAGACCGTAGGTGGCCATGCGATCGGGCGCGGCCGTAAGCGTGCGATCCACGCGGTCGCTAGCGAGTTCGCTGGCAATCGCGCCGACGACAGATTGCTCGGCACGCGTCTGCACCGGCTGGGTCATGTACCAGCCATCGGAGCGCTGCTCGAAACTCACGGTCGATCCGCCACGCGCTACCGTCAGCGAGGCGATGTCAGTGGATGCGATTGAATACGCCGGCTTTGCATTTGCAGAATCGTCGTCCGAGGCGGCGCCGATATCGGTGGTGGCGTCCGTCGACTTGGTGTGCTTCAGGTCATAGAAGTAAACGTATGCGGCCAGCGCCGCCGCCAGAACAAATATTATGCCCGTGCTCTTTTTCATGGCCGCTTAGCGCCGCTTCCACCAGATATAAACGCCGGAGAGAATCACGATTCCGGGCAGGAAGAGCAGGCTGAACCAGTTCAGCTCGCGCTGCTGCGTTTCGGTGAAGGTCACGCGGCGATTGGTCGCGCTCTTTGGCCGGATGGAAATCAGATCTTCGTCGGCAGCCAGCCAATTGACGGAATTCATGAACAAATCGGCATTGCGAACCTGTCCGCCAAATTGATTCGAGGCGAACTGGGAATTACCGATGACTACGAGACGTCCGTTCTTGGCACTATCATCGCCTGCGCCCTTTCGCTCGGAAGCCACGCCGAGAGAAAGAGGGCCGAGCGTGTCCTTCGTGGCGTCGAATTTGATCTCTTTCACATTGGGATCGAGCTTCGGAATGGTGAAGCTGCGCGTGGAAGTTTTCAGCAACTCGGTGGAACCCGGTTGCGATTTATTTTTGTCAATTATCGAAACCGTGCGAGCGACCGGGAATAAAGTCATTCCAGTGCCGAATCGCTCGGTGATCGGACTCGCGCCATAGGTGACGACGATGGGCACGAACGGTCCCATCTGTGCCATTTGGCTGAGCGCGCTGGCATCAACGATCACGTTGTCTCCGACTTTGATATTCCAGTTGGCGAAGATGTCCTCGAGCTTCGGATCCGTTTGGGGATCGACGAGAATGAATGCCTTTCCCCCGTCGTCGAGATATTTAGCCAGGATTTGCTCTTCCACCGGCAGGAAGGCCTGCTTGGGCCCGGCGATCACGACCACGCTACATTCCGGAGGGACGCCGCTGCTGGTCACTAAGTTTATGCTCTTCGTTTCGTAGCTTTCCTGCTTGAGAAGCGCGGCGGCGCCGGCGTAACCGTCGGCGTCGCTGCCGGTAATTGACCTTTCGCCATGTCCTTCGACGAAGCAGACTGTTTTCACCGTATTGCGCGTCACCTTTACGATGGCGTTGGTGATGTCCTGCTCGGTGGTGCCTTCGAGCAATTGATGCTTCGTGCCGGAAGCGACGGCGCCCTGCGACATGCGCGTTATCCCGAACTCCTGCGCGGTTTCCGGATGCTGCTGCGGATCGACTTCCTTGAAATGCAGGTGCGGGCTGAGATTTCTGTACTCGGCAATTTGATCCGAGAGCACCGCGTTTGGCGTTTTGTCGAACCAATAGACGTCCACGTCCTGCTTCAATCCGCCGACCACTTTTTTGGTCTGATCGGAGAGCGTGAAGAGTTTCTCGGTAGTCAAGTCGATGCGCTTGTGATGCCGGTAGCTGAGGAAATTCAGAAAGCCGAGAATGGCGACTACGGAAATGATAAGCGTGAAGGCGTTGGTGCCCACCCGAGCCGAAGGCCGGGAGAAGAAGTTGATGATGGATTGATAGCCAAGAACCGCGGCGGCCAGTATGAGCACGGCGCCGCCGATCAGCAGAATCTTGCTGGTGAGAAGAAGCTCGCCCTGATACTCGTAGCGAATGGCGCCGGCGACGGCCATGGCGATGCCGATGGTCGCGAGATTGCGGAGCCATTCCTGGCGGTCCAATTTCATCTGTGGAGCTCCTCCTTGAAAGCGCTAACTCGCGATGGCACGGCGTCGTTCTACGCGCGCCGCCAGCGCATGGAATCCAGGCTGCGAATAGTTAGAAAAATCGAAAGCAAAATCAGGCTCAGGTAGAAGACTACGTTTCCCGAGTCCAGGATGCCGCGCGTGAAGTCGTCGTAGTGCTTGACCACGGAAAGGTAGCTGGTCACCGCGCCGATTCCGGTGGATGAGTTGCGCGAACCAAAATCAATCACCCACAGAATCAGGAATACACCGAAGGTCAGCACCGCCGCGATGATTTGATTTTCCGTGAGCGACGAGAATAGCGAGCCCAACGCCAGCAACGAGCCGCCGAGCAGCAGAACCCCCAAATAGGCGCAGAACAAAATCTTCCACGGTGCGGCGGGCTCGCTGTGCAGAAACATGAAAATCGAATAGGCCAGCGTGGGCACCAGCATGATGATCAACAGCGTTAACGAGGCGAAAAATTTTCCCAACACGATTTGCGCGTCGGTGATCGGCGAGGTCATCAGCAACTCGATGGTGCCGCGCTTGCGCTCTTCGGCATAGACGCTCATGGTCAGCATGGGGGTGAGAAACAATAAAATTGAAGACAGCACGCCGAAGAAGTAGCGGATGGTGAGCGATGGCACATCGTAACTCGCGCCCGCACCGCCAAATTGCATGCTCTGCATTCCCGCTTCGAAGGCCTGCTCGATCACCGAGGAGAGCACTCGCGTAAAGAAGAATCCGGTGAGAAATAGAAATACGCCGCCGATGATGTAAGCGATCGGCGAGACGAAGTAATGGCTCATTTCTTTGCGATAGATGGCGTAAATGCCTTTCATTCGTCTTTCGCTCCTCAGTTGGCGCTGGTGCCGGCGTGCGCGGAATCGTCGGTGGTCAATTCCAGGAAAATTTCTTCGAGGCTCAAATTCACACCGCGCAATTCGTAAAGCGGCCAGCCTTTGCCCACCAGCTTGGCGGCGATCTGACTGCGCACGTCCTGACCTTCGGCGGATTCGACGGCCAACGCAATGCGTCCGCTGGCGCCCGCCGGTTCCACGCTCACGCTGCGAATGCCGGGAATTTCCTGCACTGCCGCGCGTGCTGCTTTTTCGTCGGCCTGCACTTCGATATGGACGCGCTGGCCGCCTTTGAGGCGCGAGGTGAGATTGGCCGGCGTATCGATCGCGGCGATCTTGCCCTTGTTAATGATCACCACGCGGTCGCAGGTCATGCTCACTTCGGGCAGAATGTGCGTGGAAAGAATGATGGTGTGATTTCCGGCGAGCCCCTTGATCAGGTGGCGCACTTCGATGATTTGCTTCGGGTCGAGGCCCACCGTGGGTTCATCGAGAATAATCACATCGGGATCGTGGACTAACGCCTGTGCGATTCCGACGCGTTGCTTATAGCCGCGGGACAGGCGCTTGATGAGTTCATCTCGCTTGTCTTCGAGGCTGGTTTTTTCGATGGCGTCGGCGATGCGGCTTTCGCGCTTCTCGGCGGGCACATTCTTGATGCGCGAGACGAAATCGAGATAGGCGTGAACGGACATATCCGTATAGAGCGGCGGATTTTCCGGAAGGTAGCCGATGCGGCGGCGGACTTCCATCGAATCGGTATAAACATCGAAGCCCGCGACGCTGGCGGTGCCGCTGGTGGCGGGCATGAAACCCGTCAGGATGCGCATGGTGGTGGTTTTTCCCGCGCCGTTCGGGCCGAGAAATCCGAGGATTTCGCCCTTATTTACTTTGAACGAAACGTGGTCCACCGCGATTTTGTCGCCGAACGATTTCGTTAAGTCCTGCACTTCTATCAAAGCTGGCCTCCCAAGCGGACAGCACTCGCCGCTCCCGATTTAGATGCGAGGATTGAACACTGGGTAAGAGCAGCGTTTCGGTCCACTCGCGAACACTCCTTTATACCAAAAAAGTTGGCGAAATTGAAAACGGGTTCGAAGGTTCGCGCTCCGTGAATGTTTTTACCGTAACTTTCGATAGCCTCGCACATCGCATGACACGGCTGGCGGACCCGGTCAATTTCCATGCGGCCGCGATTCTAAATTTTCGGGGAGAAACCATGAAAAAGTATTGGTTGAGCGGGGTTCTTGCTTGTTCGATGTGCATTCCGGCGATGTCTTTCGTGCCGGCAGCTTTCGGCCATGGCCCGGCCGCGCAGCAGGACCAGATGGGCCAGGACACTACCAAGAAAGATGACAGTATGAAGAAAGACGAGTCGATGAAGAAAGACGACAGCATGAAGAAGGACAAGATGTCCAAGGATGCCAAGTCGAAGAAGACGGCCAAGAAAAACGACAAGGACACGATGAAGAAGGACGACGGGATGAAGCACGACGACAGCATGAAGAAGGACGATTCGAAGCCCAACAATTAAGTCCGGCCCCGCACCCAGAATCCGCTCCGGGCGTCCGCAAGAGGTTCTAGCAGACGCCCGGAGATTCCCCACCGCGAATCCAGACAAACCAGCCTTACTTAATCTCCAGAACCCGCCACGTCCGCGTCCACCGCCCGGATCTCCTGGGCCGAGCGGCTTTTTGCCGTGCGACGGATGAGGTCCGCTTCGCAGCGGATGCAGGGGTTGTAGCCTTCTTTCATGGCTTCCTCGACGGGGATCATTCTTGATTTGCCGTGAATGTAGGTGCAGCCAGGAACGTGGAAAGTTTTGCCGTCATCGGAAACAACCACAAGATTAGCCACTGGCGCGCGCAGGGCTGGCTGGCTCATCGGAGCGCGCAGCGTGGGTTGCGCGAATCTCGGGAGGCTGAAAAGCAGCATCGCAGCGGCGGCCAGGCCGGCGCCGGCCAGCGAGAGTGCCCACGTGAATGCTGCGCCGCGTTCAGGCCGCGTTTGCTGCGAAAGGCGGCGATGTAGCGCGGGGCTGAAATCGAGCGGTACGCTAAACATGCGCTCGTCGCCATAGAGCTGCACGAGATTTTTCGTGCCGGCCAGCACCGCCGTGCAGCGCGTGCAGGTAAGCAGGTGCCGATCCATGTCGGCGCGCACCGGAGCGGCCACTTCGCCATCCACATAATCCGAAATCAGTAGCCACACTTGTTCACATTTCAGGTCCATGGCTTAGTTCCCTTCTCGAAAGCGAGCGGGCGGCTCCAGATCCCGCCGAGTCCCGGAGCGAGAATCTCCCGCAACATCAATCGAGCGCGCAGAAGCCGCGTCTTCACGGTTCCCGGCGTAATGCCAATCGCTTCCGCGGTTTCTTCGATGCTCAAATGCTGGATGTCGCGCAGAACGAAAACTTCGCGGTATTTATCGGCGAGCATGGTTAGAGCTTTCACCAGCAGATCGCGCACTTCCTTGCGTTCAAGTACCTCGGAAGGAATTTCGCGCCAGTCCGCGAAATCCTGCGGTGTGAATTGGCCCTCGTCGTCTTCGGATTCGAGTTCGTTGAATGGCTTCATGATTTCGCTGTGCTGCTTGCGGCGGCGCATGCGCGCTTCGTTGATGGTCACGCGCGTAAGCCAGGTGCTGAAGCGCGACTCGCCGCGAAATTGGTTGAGATGCGCGAAGGCTTTGAGAATGGCCTCTTGCGCTACCTCCTGGGCGTCGGCTTCATTTTGCAAAATCGCCAGTGCGGTGACATAAACGCGCCGCTCGTAAGGCCGGATCAGTTCCGCGAAAAGATCGCGTTCGCCGCGGCGAATTCGACCGATAAGCGCGCGCTCATAGGCCAGTGGCGGAATCTCGGAGGATGGCGCTCCTCCGCCCTCGCTTCGGGCTTTCGCCTGGGCTGACATCACGATTGTCGCGCCGCTCCCGCCTCGGCCCTCAGTCAGGGCTCGCGCAAACACTCCGGATTTTTCTTCCAGCCGCTCAGCATCGAGACGAAATTGTTCCAGCCGTGCAGCAACACCATCACTAGATGGCCGCCGATGAATGCCAGAAATCCCAACATCACGGCGAAATGCCAAATGCGCGCGTAGTGAAATCCGCCCATGAGCACCGCCAGAAACGAGAATTGCACGGGGCGATAGAGCACCAGGCCGGTGAGAAGGGAGAGCACGCCGAGACCGATCGCGGATGTGTAAGCCAGCTTTTGCAGCGGATTGTAGGGCTCGTTCAACTCGGGTTTGCGGCCGAAGAAGAAATAATGCTTGGTCATGGGCCAGACTCCGCGAATATCGCGCGGCGTGAAAAGCACCTGGCGGTAATTGCGGCTGAGAATTTCATAGGCGATGTAAACCGCGCCCGTGAGCATGTAAATCCAGATGAAAGTGAAATGCCATTGCAGCGCGCCGCCAAGCCAGCCTCCCAACGTTAGCTGTTTGGGGATATTGACTAAATCTACTTGTGGAATTTTCGGGCCGAAGCTGGGGAAGGCGCGGAAGATACGCAGGCCGCTGGCAATCAGAACGAGCAACGACACGGAATTGATCCAGTGGCAGAGGCGCACGAGGAACGGATGCTCATAGGCGGCGCTCACAGGCATGCCTGTTTTCTGGGCTTCCCAGGTCATGATTTTCCCTGGCACCAACGGGGTCATGCTCCCTCCGCTTCACATTTGCGCTGCACGGCACCGAAAACCCAAAGCCAAATCGGGCGGTTGGTGAACCCCCGCCCCTACAATCCGTAATAGTTGCTGTAGCCTTGATCCTCCCAATAGCCGTTTTTCGTTAGCACATTGGTGATGTGCATGCGCGTCAGATATTTCGCGTTTTTGTAGCCGATTTTTGTGGGAATGCTCAGGCGGACCGGTGCGCCGTGCTCGCGCGTCAGCGGGCGATCGTACATTTCATAGCAGAGCAGCGATTGCTCGTGGCGGGCGGTGGCCATATCGATGGTGGTGTAGTAGTCGTCAGCGCATTCTACGAAGACGAATCGCGAATTCGGATCCGCGCCGACTAGATCCAGAAAATCGGCGAGGCGCGCGCCCCCGAACCGGCCGATCACGTCCCAACCCTCGACGCAGATATGCTTCGTGTTTTGGCGCTGGCGTCGCAACGCTTGAATTTGCCCCAGAGTGTAGTCGCCGGGCTGTCGAACATCGCCGGTAACTTTCAGCGTCCAAGCGTCGAGGTCCACGCCGGGATCATCCACGTCGTAGTCATTGATCGGAAATTTCTCGAAGGGGACAACCTCGGAAGCGGAAAAGGTGGGAGCGAGATGGCCGCGGCGGAAAAGCTTCGCGCTCGCCCAATCGTGAAATCCCAGTCCTGCCTTCAGGAGCGAATCCTGGAAGGCGGGGATCGCGAACGCGCCCAGGAGCACCACCGGCGAAAGCTTGAGGATCTCGCGGCGGCGGATTTGTTTCGCGCGCTTCTCGCTGGTTTGCTCTTCCACGATTGGTCTTTCAGCTTCCTCGATTCGTTCCTTACATGTACGCAGCGGGCCTGCTAACTAGATTCGTGGATTCTACGAATGTTACACCCGGCGAACGATATTTCCGGTGAATTCTAGCGGCTAAAATGAGAAACGGATTCCTACTTGGGCGGCGAAGGGAATGCCTACCGTGGTGCCAGGGCCGAAGAAATCTCCCAGCGCGCCGGCCGGCACCTTCAATTGATTGAAGCTGGTGATGGGCTGCGTCTGCGTGCAAGCGGGATTGAGACAAAAAGCAGTGGCGTTCGACAAGCTGTTCACCGGCGTGGGTAACGCGGAAATATCGGTGATGTAATTCGCGCCGGGATTGTTGCGATTGAAAATATTGAAGAGCTCGATGAACGGCATCAGAGTGTATCTCTCGCCGAAATGGATCGGGCGGCTCACGCGCATATCCACCTGAATGTAAGGCGTGCCGCGCAGTTCATCGAGCGTGGTTTGCACGCCATTCACCACGGCGCGATCATCCGTGGGATCGCCCGTGCCATTCACGTCCACCGGAGTGGTCAGCGTGATGGGCCGCGCGCTTTCCGCCTGCGCCAGAGTGGAAACTTCAAAGCCGAGCGGCGCGAAGAATGTGCCCGCGAGCACGAAGCGGTGCGTCACATCTTCGCCGGACGGGCCGTAATCGCCCGGGCCGAAGGCGTGCAGCGGATTGCACACGCCGTCCACATAATCGAAAAGCTCGCCGAGGACGCATCCCCAAGTCTTCGCTTTCGAAAGCGTATAGTTCGCTACAAAATTAAATCGCCGCGACATATTCGCCTGCAAATGAATCATCAAGCCGTTGTAACTCGAGCGATTGTCGCTGCGAAAAATGGCTACGTTGGGCACATCAGGCTGCGCGCCGGGAATCGGCGTAAATAATGTAAAGCCGGCGACATATTGATAGCGCGCAAATCCGTGGTCGCCTTGTTCGTGCACGTAATCGGCGCTAAGCGTCCATTTGGAATTGAAGGCATGCTCGATGCCCGCCGTAGTGTGGACGGCATAGGGCGTCTTGTAATGCGGATCGATCAGCGCGCCATCGCGGCCGCCCGGGATGCATCCGGGATCGCCGGGATTCACACAAGGCCCAGCGAGCGGCGTATTCACCGCTTGCAACGCGGTGACCCAGCCATTCTGCGCGAGATCATTGAAGAACAAGCCGAACCCGGCGCGCACGACGGTATTCCCCGATGGCCCGAGCGAGTAAGCCAGGCCCAGGCGCGGCGCGAACTGCTTGCGGTAATCATGCGGCGTTCCGACAGGGAGTGGAATTTGCAGCGCCTGCAAGGTGAGGACCGCGGGATTTTCCAATTGTGATTTTCCTTCGGCGGTGAAGAGCCCGAAAGTCGTGTCCCAACGCAAACCATAGTTGAAGGTGAGCCGCGGAGTGACCCGCCAGGAATCCTCGGCATAGACGCCCAGGCGCTGCACGTTTTGAGTGAAGACGCCATTGGCCGCGGGAGTGAATTGGCAAGTGATGTCCGAGCCGACCGGCGGCGCAACCGCACATTCGTCACTGAAGTAAAACTGCGAAGGATTCGCCGCATAAAAACTCGGATCGTTGGGATAAAGCAGCAGAGTTTCCGCGGTGCTCGCGAGCGCGCCGCTCAGCACCGGCTCGTGAATGAAATTGATGCCGAATCGCGGAGCGTGGCGGCCTGAAGTGTGCGACACATCGTAGCGGAACTGATATTTCTCCTGATTCCGGAGCACTGGAAATGCCGTGATCGGCGTGACAAATTGATTGTCGCCGAAAGTTTCGAAACCGGAGATCGAGCTGGAAGTGGAGCTGAACGGAAACGCCAGCGCAAAACCCAAATTCGAGTTGCGTTCCTCGGTATGGTGCAGACCACTGGCTTCGAATACGAATGCCCCGAGCCAGGTGGGACTGAAGGCGTAATGCTGATCGAGCAAAAGATTAAGGTAATTCGAATGGGACGTGGCGCCGGTGGATTCAAGCGTGGATTGCTGCACCAGATCGTTGTCCGTCGTATAAGTGTCGATCGCGCCGCGAAGGAACCATTGCGATTTCGCCGATTGCGACCAATCGAGGCGCAAGGTCCCGAGAAAATCCTTGAAAGGCACCGGCACGTTATTCGGAACAGGAATCGAACTCACGCCGGGAATTAGCCCATTCGAAGCAAGCGAGGAAAGCGCCTGAAATTCGCCGAGGCTGCTGGGGCTGTAAGCGATGCTGGCATCCTCGTGCACGTATTCGAGCGAAGAGAAAAACCAGACTTTGCTCTTTATGACCGGCCCGCCGAGCGTGCCGATGTAATTCTGCCGCGAGAAAGGCTGCTTGGGCTCCGGCGGAGGATTATCGATCGGGAATCGCGCATTCATCGACGCGTCGCGCTCGTAGAACGCCGCGCCGCCGTGCCATTCGTCGCTGCCATGCTTCGTCGTCAGCAGCACCGAGCCGCCGGTGGTGCGCCCGGTCTCGGCAAATTCCTGCGACGTGCGCACCGCAAATTCCTGAATGGAATCGGGCGAATAGTTCTGCAGGAAGCCGCCGATGTAATCGTCCGAGTTGTCTCCGCCATCCACGGACATCTCGACGTTGAGGCCCGAGCTCCCGCCAAAGGAAACCGCGGTAATTCGCGCCTTGGTAGGATCGGAGGGTTCGACGGGCTCCGTGCCGGGAACGAGGTACGCGATATTCGCAAAGCTGCGATGCGCGAGCGGAATCGATTGCAAGTCGCTGGAGGAAACCACGCCTTGCTCGACCACGCTGGCAGTATCAATCGGCTGCGTGGTGATCGAAGAGGCTTGCGCCTGCACGCTGACAGACTGCTGCACCGTTTCTGCTTTGAGGGTAACGGCGATATCGCGGATCACGCCCACGACGATCGTGACCTCGGACTGGGCTACGTCAAATCCCTTCGCAGCCACGGTAATTTTGTAATTTCCCGGCAGTAGATCGTCAACGCGAAATTCGCCGCGCGCGTCGCTGAACACTTCGCGCGACACCGAAGTAGCCTGCGCGAAAATTCCAATGTGAGCCGAAGGAATCACGGCGCCGCTCGAGTCCTCAACGACCCCGCGCACCGCGCCACGAGGATTTTGCGCCAAAACGATCCCCGAAAGCGCGCTCAGCAGCGCCAACGCCGCGGCCATCACGCCGACGGCAGGCAACGCACTCGCAAACCTCAGCATCCAGCCTCCTGACGCAAACGGGGATTATCCCAGATGAAGTTCGGGGTGTCGACGCGAACCGCGGCTCGAAGTGTGCAAATATCCCGCTCATTCGTGACATCCGGAAGCCGCCCACGCGGCAATCGGCGCACGCTCGCCGATTCGCCCCACGCAGACCAGGCCTTCCCGAAAAGCGCGTTGACACCCTCAATTCCTTTTGCTATTCACCTTGTTCGCCTTTTTTGTGGGACTCGGGTCCGAATCCCCGCTGGCTTCACAAAGCGCACCTGCACCGCCCAAGCAGTGCCTTCGAGAAGGAGAACGAGCCTGCGCTCGCGCGGCTGAACAATACATGACGGTTTACAGCCACACGATGACGGGCGCAAACCGCCGCCTCCGAACTCTGCTCTGCTACCTCGCTCCGGCGCTGGCCGCGATTTTCATTCTTGCCGGCTGCCACGGCGGGTCCAGCAGCGGCTCGCTGACCATCGCGCTCGTCCCGTCGGCCAGCGCGGTGAATCTGGATGCTCTCCAAGTGCAGGCCTTTACCGCCACGGTAAGCAATGACATCACCAACTCGGGCGTGACCTGGCAAGTCTTCAACGATACGTCAACCAACCCGCCCACCTGCACGTTCGTCGATTGCGGCACGCTGACGAATTCGACCCCTTTCAGCGTCACTTACACGGCCCCTGGCAACATCGCCGCGCAAGAAACGGTGACGCTCGAAGCGACCTCGGTGGCCAACACCAACATCACCAAAGAGGTGACCATCAATATCGTGGTCGGCTTGATGTTCACCACTCTTACGCTGCCGGGCGGACAAAACGGCGTCCCCTACAGCGAGAAGCTGGCTGTTACCGGTGGCGTAACGCCGCTGGTGTTCACGGTCGCCTCGGGAAGCCTGCCCGCGGGATTGAGCCTGGGAACAAACGGCGTGATTGCCGGCACTCCCAGCGGCTCGGGAACGTCGTCGTTCACGGTGCAAGTGGCCGACGGCGCAATTCCGCCCGCGACGCTGACTGAATTGTTGAGCATCACCATCGCGCCGGCGCCCCCCATTTCCATAGTAACTACGTCGCTGCCGCAGGGATTGGTGGGCGTCGCGTATAACGCGTCGATCAGTTCGAACGGCGGAATTCCGCCTCTCACGTGGAGCTTGATAAGTGGCTCGCTGCCGCCGGGATTGACGCTGCAAACGATTACGACGACTTCCGGGACGCCGCCGACGGTAATGACGCTCGGACAGATTTCCGGGACGCCTTTGTCGCCGGGCACTTCAACTTTCACCGTCGAAGTGCTGGATTCGGCGATTCCCATGCAAAGCGCGACGCAAACGCTGAGCCTCACCATCAATGTGCCGTCGCCGCTGACCATCACCACAACCTCGCTGGCAAGTGGCACGACGGCTTCGCCCTACAGCGAAGCGATTCAGTCAAGTGGTGGAGTGTCTCCCGTCACGTGGAGCATCGTTGGCGGGCTTTTGCCTCCCGGCCTGACCCTCAATCCGGCCTCGGGAGTGTTATCCGGGCTGCCGAGCCGCGTGGGTTCCTCGACGTTCACCGTGCAGGCAACCGACTCGGAAACACCGCCTGAAACGGCCACGATGACTTACACGCTTTCGGTG
Organism: uncultured Acidobacteriota bacterium; assembly: GCA_963831955.1. Classification (GTDB taxonomy): domain Bacteria; phylum Acidobacteriota; class Terriglobia; order Acidiferrales; family UBA7541; genus Palsa-147. The sequence continues at coordinate 232,891 of CAWHSG010000002.1, forward strand.
GTCGCTAACTCCAACATCGTCGCGGACAATTTGCTGATGGCTGGCCCCTTTGCCTTCCTGTTCCGCGGCTTTGGCAAAGCGGCAGCCTCGCCGGAGTTTCCGGAAATACTTATCGGGGCGTTCACGGCAGACGGAAAAGGAACCATCAGCTCCGGCGCTTTTGATGGGAATTCGAACAGCATCAAGTCGAACGTGTCGTTCACCGGATCCTATTCCATGGGATCGGACGGCCGCGGGAGCATGACTTGGAGCATTCCTGGACCCGGCAACACAATACTGACATTGACGTTTCAATTGGCGCTGGACGCCGAGAGCAATTTGATTTTTACGGAGCAAGACAACTCAGGGAACCGAGGCACCGGCATCATCCGCCAGCAATCTACGACGATGTTTACGGCCGGTGTGTTCAGCGGCGATTATGCTTTCCTGTTTCCGGGATACGATACGTCGAACAAACCGACCGCGATGGTCGGACGCTTCCATTCCGACGGCTCGTCGCAAATCAGCGCTTCGAGCGCGGATATCAACGACGCGGGCTCGGTGAAAAACTTTGCGGCGATTACCGGCTCGTTCTCGACTATTGCGGCCAACGGGCGCGGATCGCTGGTGCTTTTCCTGACCCCCAATACCGACGGATTTACGTTCTACCTGGTCTCGCCGACCGAGGCCTTTTTCGTGTCAACTCAAACGTCGGTCACTGCGCAAAACGGAACGGTGACGGTGACCAACCTGCCTCCGTTTGGCGGCATTGCCAAACTTCAGTCCGGCGGCCCGTTTGCCAATGCGTCATTGAATGGCGTGTATGTGGCCACCGGGAGTGGGCTCGACACCGCCGGAAGTTCTAGCGTCTTCGGCAGCCTGCTGCTGATGACTCCGACCAACTCGGGAGCGGGCACAATTACTCCACAGACTTTCGATCAGAACGATGGCGGGTCGATTTCCTCGACGCTGCCGCCTGTTGGTAAGTACGTGGTCCAGACCACCGGCCGCGCGACGCTTACGCAAACGACCAATCGGGTTGGAATCGCCTATCTGGTGAGTCCGAGCGAGGCATTTTTCGAAGGCGCCGACGCCTCCGCTACCTCGGGGCGAATTCAGTTACAGGCTAGCGGGAGTTTCAGCACCGCCTCCGTGCAGGGGCAATATACGATGGGTGGCCCATTCCTCACCGATGCGCAATCCACCGCTCTGAGCGGAGTGGCATCCGCAGACGGCGCCGGAAACATTGCGGGTACGACCGATTCGGAAAGTGGCGGAGGCACGATTGGAACGGGGCAAGCGCTGACCGCGACTTTTACAGTGGCGTCGAACGGGCGCGGAGTGATGACGCCGGCAAGTGGCGCCGGACTGCCTGCAAGCCTGGCGATGTACGTCACTTCACCGACGGATGTCCGGCTAGTTTCGATCGATCCCACGGATACGCATCCAGAAATCTTCGTCTTCGACTACTAGCCGTAAGGCGGTCCTGCGTCCACGCGCCGCAGGGCCGGCGCTTCGAGGTCGCTACTTACTTCTCGTCTTTTTCTTCCAACTTCAAGGCTGCCGAATTGATGCAAAACCGCTGACCGGTAGGCTGCGGCCCGTCATCGAAAACGTGGCCAAGATGCGCATTGCACTTGCTGCAGACCACTTCGTCGCGAATCATGCCGTGGCTGGTATCGCGGTCTACTTCGACATGGCTATCGTCAATCGGCTTGTAAAAGCTGGGCCAGCCCGACCCGGAGTGAAACTTCGCATCCGATTCAAAGAGCGGTTGGCCGCAGCAGACACAATGGTAGGTTCCCGGCGTGGTGGTATCTTCATACTCGCCGGTAAACGGCGGCTCGGTGCCCTTCTGGCGAGTCACATGGTATTCATTCGGCGTGAGTTGCTTCTTCCATTCGGCATCAGATTTCTTGATCTTTTCGGGCATATGCAATCCTCCCTATGACTTGCTGAAATATCCTATGACAGGTGGGCAACAGTCGATTAGATAGCTCCGGACGCAAATAGTTGCAAGCCCCGTTTTGTGGCCGGCTGCAATGCGGGTTCAGAGATTTTGGCGGTGTGTGTTATTATTTTCTGCTTCGTGGGCCGGTAGCTCAATGGTAGAGCAGCTGACTCTTAATCAGCGGGTTGGAGGTTCGAGTCCTCCCCGGCTCACCACGATTGATTTCCTTGGCGGCGCGAACCCGCAATCGAAGTTCTAACCGAAATAACAACGATTCGAAATCGCTGTAACTCCAACAAAACAAAAGACGAATTCCTTTCTAATCGAGATAATTTCCCCCGGTTTGCCGCTTAGCGATCATCGCCAAACATCGGAACGCCTCTTGGTTCGACGTCGATCCTGGGCCCAACTGTGAGAGGGTCTGACGACCGTGGCCTACGCTTGCTTCTCGATTTTCTGTGATTTTACCTTCCTTGATATTCCTGCGATGTACAATTCCGCGCCGTGTGGGGCTTCTAATCTGATCGCGGAATCGTTTTCGATTCCGGAAGGTGGGGAGCATGGGAGACGAAGTCCAGAAGGACGCATTGTCGCGGCGGGGATTTCTGGGAGTGAGCTCGGCGGCGTTGGCGGCTGCGAGCGTGCTTTCGGCGGAAGGAGTTTTGGCGCAGCAGCAGAAAGCGGCACAGAATTCCGTTTCTGAAAAAAGCAGAAGCGATCCGGGTCCCAAGAATTCCGTGCTGGATGCGGCGAATCCGGATTCGTTCAATCCGCCTTCGTCGGATGCCGGCGGAGTGCAGACGTTTAAATATCCGTTTGCGTTCGCGCACAAGCGGCTGCAGGAAGGCGGATGGTCGCGCGAGGTGACGAACAGGGAGCTCGCGATCTCGAAAAGCCTGGCCGGCGTGGACATGCGGCTTACCGCCGGAGGCGTGCGCGAGCTGCATTGGCACACGGCTTCGGAGTGGGCGTTCATGCTTTACGGGACCGCGCGGATTACTTGCATCGATATCGAAGGCAAGAGCTTCGTGGCAGACGTGAAAGAAAACGATCTTTGGTTTTTCCCTCCTGGCATTCCGCACTCGATTCAGGGACTTGCTCCCGATGGTTGCGAATTTATGCTGGTGTTTGATGACGGCGACTTTTCTGAATACGAAACGGTGCTTCTGACCGACTGGATGGCGCACACTCCGCGGGATATCGTGGCGCGCAATTTCCAGGTGAGCGAAGACGCCGTGGCAAAAATGCCCACGAAGGAGAAGTTTATTTTTCAGACGGATGTACCCGGTCCGCTTGCCGACGATCGGCGCGTAGCCGCCGGAGCCCTTGGTCCTTCCGCCACGGAGTTTGCTTTCCGCACCATGGATTATCCCGCGACCATGACCAACAAGAGTGGAGAAGTGCGCATCATCGATTCGAGCACCTTCAAAATAACCACAACCTCAGCCGCGATCGTGACCGTGAAGCCGGGCGGCATGCGCGAGTTGCATTGGCACCCGAACGCGGATGAGTGGCAATTTTTCTTCGGCGGCAAGGGGCGCATGACTGTATTCGCCACCGGCGGTCGGGCCCGCACCATGGATTTCGAGACGGGCGACGTCGGATACATTCAGAAGACGCTGCCGCACTACGTCGAAAACACAGGCACCACCGACCTGAAATTTCTGGAGATGTTCAAGAGCCCCGTCTATCAGGATCTCGCGCTCACCGAATGGCTCGCGCACACTCCGCCGGAACTTGTCGCAGCGCACCTGAATCTCGACAGAGCCACACTGGACGCCTTGCCGCGAGAGAAGCCGCTGATCGTTCCGGGATAGCGGCCGGCTAAAACTAACACCGCAGCGAACAACGGGGGCGGCACAAACCCGCCCCTCCCACAAACTTCGGATTCTTCGCCGGTTGGGAAGCTGGCTGACTGGCCGGCGAAGAAGTGCCCAGCGCTAAAGTGCGTCGTTCAAGGCGCTCGTTTTCCGGAGCGCTAAAGCGCTCCTCCCCCGAATAAATTTGGGGCTCCTGCCGAAAGGCGACCGCTTCTGTCGCGCGCGTTGCGCGCATTGGGCGCGCTCGATTGGGAACACCCCGATTCGAAGCTGCGAAACTTCGCTCACCTTCCCTGGCGTCCTGCCGATAACTCCTAGGAAGCTACCCGCGCGTCCCTGCGCCTAATTGGAACAGTTCGATGAGACAGCCACGCGTGCTGCCTTTCACTCGTTAACCGATCCGCTCGATCTTGTCTCACCAGATTTTCCGCGGGAGTCCTGTCAGGAGGACATTCGTGAACACCATTCGGGAAAAAGGTCGGGAAAAAGTTCGGGAAAAGGGAATGGCGCTGGTGACGGTCCTGCTCGTGATACTGCTGATATCGGCGATCATTGTCGGACTCTCGTGGATGGTGATGACTAACCAGCGCCTCGGTGGCAATAACGCCAACCGCCAGACCGCCTTCTATGCCGCCGAAGCCGGCATGGAGAAAATGACCGCGGATATCGGCACGCAATATGGAGCCACCAACGCTCTCAGCACGAACGATATCGCCATCGTGATGAATGAGCCGCCGATTATTCCCGGCGTTACCTACGCTGCCACGCCGCAGAGCTACTTCATTTCCTATACCCCCGATCCGAACAATGCCGGAAATCCGCTGGCCACCAACCACACGATTATCTCGGGCGCCTACGCGGGCCTGCAGGGTTTGCTGACGGCCTTCACCCTGAACGTGCGCGCCGATCTCCCTGACGGTTCCGAGGCCAAGCTCATTCGTACAGTGCAAACCGTGGGCATTCCCGTGTTCCAGTTCGGAATTTATTCGCAAGTGGACTTGAGCTACTTTCCGGGGCCTGTTTTCAATTTTGGCGGGCGCGTCCATACCAACGGAAACCTTTGGCTGTCGTCAGGGTCCACACTCACACTGGCGGATAAGGTGACCTCCGCGGGACAAATCATCGTTAACAATCTGTCGAATGGGTATGCCACGTATTGGTTGACGGGAACACAAACGCCGCAGACGGACTCTTGCCAGTCGAGTTGGAACAGTTCGCAGCCTTCAAATAATGGGAATAATCCCTATGCCGGCGCGATTATGGTTGACACTATCCCGAACGCAAGTTGCCTGCAGTTGGTACAAGGAACGGTGAACGGCAGCGTCTCGATAGCGAACGTAGCCGCCGCAACGCAAAACACAAGCTGGTTCACGCTCTCCATGGGAACACTCCCGACGCAATACGCTGGGAACATTCGCGGCGGATCGACGGCCGTCGCGCCACTCTCTCTTTCGATTGCCTCGCCCGCCGTCGGCGGCACTCCCATCGAGCTCATTCGGCGCCCCCAGCCCGGAGAGAATACCCAGCTCACGGCCGAGCGCTACTACACGCTATCGAGCATCAACATTCTGCTCGATGACACCTCGGCCCTTCTCACCGGGACGCCCGGAGCTTGCGGCTCGCCCGTCGACCTGACCTCGCTGGCCGTCGAACCTCCAGGCACATCGGGCGCCGAGTTTACGACGTTCCCAAGTTCCTATACGGGCGGGCCCGAAGGTAAGCTTCCGCTGCCAACTTCCGGAGCGCAGACCGCGAGCTACAGCCAGACGGACGGCTACTGGATCATCGCGCACAAACCGATTCTCACTGGCTACATTCTGGTGAACATCCATACTGCGGCAGGCGCCTGCCAGGACGTTACCTGGGAGATTCTGAATCTGGGATTCATCGGGCGGAACTTGAATCCGCTGGCGAAAGCTAACTTGAAAACCACCGGCAGTTGCGTCTCGGGAGTGATCCTTCAGAATTGCGTGAAGACACTTCAGGGGATGGCCCTGGCATCGAGTACGGGCGGGCCGGTTGGCCTGGCGGCTTCGACGTGCACCGATCCGAGCGCGAATGCCGTCATCCGCCTGGCTCGCCTGCGCGATAATCCCACCAGCGTGTATCTGCCGAGCGTCGTAGGAGGCTGCGGCGCGGCCATCCCCTACAACTCCACCAACTATCATGCCTACGATTATTGGCCGAACGTGCTTTACGACACGCGCGAAGCCGTGAGCCGCGACCAGCCTCCTCCCAATGCGAGCACCACCCTGAATCCCAACGGCGCGATCACCGCTGCCGGCGTCATGAGTTACGTCGAACTGGATGTCAACAATCTGACCCGCTGGTTCCTCGGTTCCATCGGCACCAGCGGAAAGAGTGTCGAAACCGTGACCGGTTATGCCGTCTATTTCTCCGACCGCCGCGCGGAAGTGGTGGACCCAATTGCCGGGCACAAGACCGGTGCGTACGGCTTCAATGACAACGTCAATTCCGGCGACGCAGCGAACGGCTGCCCCGACAACAAATTCGAAACGGGTGAAGACTATGCGCAGACGGGCGCGCTGGTGCGCTACATCACCGCCCCCGATCCTCTAAACGACAACACGGGCACCGGCACCAGTCTGAACACCTCGAATACCAAGCTTGCTCCGGCGACCCCTCAAGCGGCGATGCTCTCGAATACGGCGGACTCGGCCTGCAGCGCTCTGAGCACAAATTGGCCCGGGGCGGTATATAGCCAGGCGGTGGAAGCGCGCGAAAACCCGCCGCTTTTTTTCCGCCAGGCGCTGAAGCTCGTGAACGGCGGTGCGATTTCGCTGGGAACCTGCAACGGCGTGCCCTGCGGCCTCACCATCGCGGCCGAAAACCCGGTTTACATTCAAGGGGATTACAACTGCCAGCCCTCGAGTTGCGGGAGCGGAACTTACGTAAGCAGCGGCAATGCCTCCGCATCGGTTGTGGCTGATTCGGTCACGCTGCTTTCGAACACTTGGAACGATGTGAACTCGTTTGCTTACCCGTACAATCCCTCCGGCGGGCGCAACGGCAACACCACCACTTACCGCGCGGCCATCGCCGCCGGCAAAGGGCTCGAGTTCGTGCAGGTGGCGGGAACGGCGCAGGATTACGGCACCGATGGCGGCGTGCATAACTTCCTGCGCTATCTGGAAAACTGGAGTGGCACGCTGTATTACGATGGCTCGCTGGTGAGCTTCTACTATAGCCAGCAAGGCATCGGGATTTTCAAATGCTGTACGACCGTGTACAACCCTCCAACTCGCGCCTATACCTTTGATTCCGAGTTTCTTACTCCGGCGCTGCTTCCGCCGCGAACTCCCATGCTGCGCGATGTTAACAACATCGGTTTCACGCAGGATGTTAGCCCGACGCAATAAACTTCGTGATGCGGAGGCCAGCATCCCAAAAACTTCTTCCTTGCGAGACGCGAGCCGAGAAGGGTGTATCATTCGGGGCGTTTTGCAGCTCATGATGGAAATTTGCTAAGGGAGAGGCGATGAAAACTCGAACGATGCTATTGACGGTGGCTGCAGTGTTTGCCGCCGCTTTGGTTTGTTTTGCTGCTGCTGACGCGAACACTGGAACTTGGAAGTTGAACGAGGCCAAGTCGAAGTTCGCAGCCGGCGCGACGAAGAATCACACGGTGGTGTACACGGAAGATGGCGGCAACGTGAAAGTTACCGTGGACGGCGTCACTGCGGACGGCAAGAAAGTACATACGGAATGGACCGGCAGGTTCGACGGCAAAGACTATCCCGTTACCGGCGATCCAACCAGCGACGCGCGAGCCTATAAGCGCGTGAACGCTTCGACGCTCGCGATGACCCTCAAGAAGGATGGCAAGGTCACGGCGACGGGCCAGATCGTGGTTTCGTCGGACGGAAAGACCCGCACGGTCACCATCAAAGGAACCGATGCCATGGGGAAAACCGTCAGTTCAAGAGCGGTTTACGACAAGCAGTAACTGATATACTAGAGAGGTTCGACGGGCCGCGGTTCGCCGCGGCCCTTTTTTTCGCTATCAACCGGACAGGAGTAACCGGTAGTGGAAGTGCGGGTAGGGCTAAAGGTCTCCAACTAGGCACAGTACGGATTTACAGTCGGCTCTGAATAGCTTCCGCTGGTGAGACACTCCACGTTGAGCGCGTTACCAGACAGGATTTATCCTGGAACGCCGCGGCCGAAATTCGTAATGGATAGTGTCAGCGAGTGAGGAACGCTCAGAGTGGAAGATGAAGCGAAGAACCGGGAGAAGCAACCATTCCTGCTGGATGTAGGTGTGATTGCGCTGGTGCCCGATTCGTGGGACGACTTCTGGCAAACGCGCCATCATGTAGTCAGCCGCTTGTCTCAATATTTCCAGGTGATGTGGATCTCCCCGGACGAAACCTCCGGCAGATTCTTCAACAATAACGCAAGCGAAGACGGCGGAAACAAGAATCCTGGAAAATTTAGAGGAAGTCCGGCCGCTCACAACAATGGCAGCCAAAGCAGTGCGGCATCTCCGGGACCCGGCTTCCTGGTTTACCATCCGGAATTCTGGCTGCGCAGGCTGTACCGCTTTCCGCGCGTGGACAGCCTTCTGATGCAGGAGAGAACCAAGCGGGCCCGAAGGATGCTGCTGCGGCGAGGCTGCCGGCGAATCATCCTCTACATTTGGCGCCCTTCTCTTGCGACGGCGGCTCAGGGTGTGCGTTACGATCTGAGTTGCTATCACATTGACGACAGTTATTCGTTTTCCGATGTCGAGCTTCCCCTGAGTGAAATCGAAGGCAAACTCATCCGCAATTCCGATCAGGTTTATTTGCACTCCCTGGGACTGCTCGAGAAAAAAGGCAGCATCAATCCGCACACGATGTTTGTTCCCAACGGGGTGGATTACCAGGCCTATTCGCAAAAGTTACCGGAGCCGGCGGACCTGGCTGCGATTCCGCGCCCGCGCATTGGATATACGGGATTCATCAAGAAGCATCTGGATTGGAACATCATCTCGCAATTGAGCCTGGATCATCCGGAATGGTCCTTTGTGCTGGTGGGCCCGCTGAGCCCGCATGACGATATCGTCAAGATCGTCGAGGATCTGAAAAAGCGGCCGAACGTTTATTTCCTCGGGCCCAAGCCTACGCGGATTTTGTGCGCGTATCCGCAGCACTTCGATGTCTGCATCATGCCCTACCAAGCCAACGACTATACGAAGTACGTTTATCCTCTGAAGCTGCATGAATACCTGGCCAGCGGCAGCCCTACGGTGGGCACGCGAATTCGCACGCTGAGCGAGTTTAGCGATGTCGTCTCGCTGGCGAGCACCTCCGCGGAGTGGTCGGCCGCGATCACGGAGTCGCTCCGGCCCGAGGCGAATTCTGCCGAGCGGCGAGCGGCGCGGCAGGAGGTGGCGCAGCAATTTGACTGGGAACGCCTGGTGCTGAAAATTGCGACGGGCATGGCCGACGGGCTGGGCGAGGAGTATGCGAATCGACTTGCCGAACTTCTCCGGACGGACGGGAAACTCAAGCCCGATCTAACCGCGTATCGCTCGAGCCCGCGGGAGCAGGAACGCATCCAGGACCTGTTGGCGAGCCTGCCGAAGGGATACCGTTCGGCGCTGGATATCGGAGCGCGGGACGGATATATCTCCAATCTATTGACGCGGGAATTTGCGGAAGTGACGGCCCTCGATTTGGAGATGCCGGAAGTTTCGAACAAGAACGTCAAGACCGTAAGAGGCGACATCACCAAACTCGATTACCCCGACAATGCCTTCGATGTGGTGGTGTGCACCGAAGTGCTGGAGCACATTCCGTCTCATCTTCTCGAGCATGCCTGCCGCGAGACCAGCCGGGTCGCGAAACATGCCGTCCTTGTGGGAGTCCCGTACAGGCAAGATCGCCGCTTGGGCGCTACCTACTGCGTGTTCTGTAACAAGCCGAACCCGCGCTGGGGACACGTGAATGACTTCGATGAGGCCCGCCTGAAGGGGCTATTTGCAGGGTTGACGCCCATCAGGACCTCTTTCGTCGGGCGCACCAAGGAACGAACAAATGCGCTTTCCGCTTATTTGATGCTCAAGGCCAGGAACGTCTGGGGAACTTACGAGCAGGATGAAGCCTGCATTCACTGCGGGAATCACTTGATCCAGCCGCGAGGGCGGACAGTGTTTGAGGGAGTGTGCGCACGGCTGGCTTCGATGCTGAATTACGCGCAATCGCTATTCACGCCCTGGCGGCCGATTTGGATTCACATGGTGTTTCGGAAGGACGATGTGAGCGGCCCGCGGTAGGGGGCTGGTTGGTCTTCCCGTAGGGGCGCCGGTCAGTCGCTTTGCGATTGTAGAACAACCGACGCTCCCGCCCGTGTAATGCGTACGAAACCGTAGTCTAATTGCCTCCGCGCGACGAGATCTGGCATTCTCCGCTTTCCATCGGCATCGTAAACGTCCACGACGGCTCCGGTTTTAGAGTAAAAAGAGGCGACCTACATTTTTGGTTCGACGAAGCCATACTTCTTGAACACCGCCGCGGATTCTGGGCCGGTCAGAAAATCGGAGAACTTCTTTGCCTCTTCGATGTTTTTGGAATTCTTGATAATGGCCAGGGGATAGACCACCGGCGAGTGGGAATCTTTCGGGGCGGTGGCGACGACCGTTACATCGTTGGAAGTTAGTGCGTCTGTGGCGTACACGATGCCGGCATCAGCATTTCCTGTGGCTACGTAGGTCAACACCTGCCGGACATCCTTGCCCAGCACGAATTTGGGCTTGAGTTTGTCATATAGGCCGAAGTGCGTCAGGATTTCTTGCGCGTATTTCCCCGCAGGAACGGTCTTCGGTTCGCCAACGGCTATGAATTTCACGTCGGCTCCAGCCAAGTCTTGAAAGCTCGCGATTCCCGTCTTCCCTTTCGGAACGATCAGCACCAAGCTGTTTCGAACCATGTCTTTGCGCGAACCGGCGAGTAGCAGGCCTTTGGATTCGAGCGCGTCCATCTGATCGGGCGACGCGGATATGAATACATCGACCGGCGCTCCCTGCTCGATTTGTCGCTGGAGCGTGCCGGAGCCGCCCAGATTGAAATGGATCGTCGTGTCCGGAGATCTGGCGCGGTAGAGTTGCGAGATTTCGTCAAGGGCATCCTTCAGGCTGATCGCGGCAGAGACGGTGATTTCGGTTTTGGGGGCCGGAGTCGCCGGTGGTTTGCTAGATGCCGGGCTGGCCGCGAGAGCGCTGATTAGGGAGGCTAGGACGAGAATGAATGAGCGGCGATTTGGCATTTTGGGGGCTCCCTTGGGTGTGCTTCGTTGCGCGCTGCGGCCGGGAATTTGTTTGCTAAGTCCGCGAATATATATGAGTGAAGTCGCGATGTCAAAACGGTTCGATATGAGTTGAAAGTAGCGCCGGCGTCCCTGCCGGCATCTTACGAGCGCGAATGTCAGCAGGGACGGAGATCGTGGGCGGAGCGGGACAACTGAGAGACCGAGTTGTCGTGTTGATTCTTCCGCGCGTGAGTGTTGCCCTTTGCGGAACTCGCGGTCGTAAGATGCCGGCGGGGACGCCGGCGCTACTTACGGCCGGCCTACGAGCTCCTCCGCGTCTGCGGATTTGCTGGCGCGATCGGCATGATCGCTGCCGTGCTTGGGGAAATAGGCGTTCATCACGTATTGCGAGACTACTCGTTGCGTGTTGAAGAACGAGCCATTCACTGCGATCGACGAACGCATTACTTCGGCGAAGGCGCGCGAACGGGCGTAATAGAGAGGCAGGATCACTCGCTCGAGCTTATCGTAGAGCGAGGCTACTTCGGCCTCAGGCGCGGAATCTTCGTCGGTGCCAATGGCCCATCCGGTTACGCCTTCCAGGTGGCCTTCGACCCACCAGCCATCGAGGACGCTCAGGCTGGGCACTCCATTTAGCGCGGATTTCATGCCGCTCGTGCCGGAGGCTTCATAGGGGCGGTGCGGCGTGTTAAGCCACACATCGACGCCGCTGGTCAGCAGCTTGCCCCAATGCATGTCGTAATTCTCGATGTAAATCACTGGGATAGTTTTCTTCAGCGCGGCCGCAGCTTCGTGGATTTTGCGAATCAGGACTTTGCCTTCTTGGTCGCTGGGATGCGCTTTTCCGCCGTAAACCACTTGAAACGGGCCATAGCGCTGGCGAATCGCGCGCAGTCGATCGAGATCGCTGAAAAGCAAATCGGCGCGCTTGTAAGCGGTGGCCCGGCGTGCGAATCCGATCGTGAGCGCGGTCTCGCTGAATTTCGCGCCAGTAGCGCGCTTGATCTCCGCCAGCATCAGGCGCTTGGTGGCCAGATGCGTCTCCTGGATCTCGTCCAGGCCGATGCCGATGGCGTGCCGCAAATACAGATTGTCGCGGCGCCACTCGGGAATGCGCCGGTCAAACAGCTCCTGGAACGGCGCTGAAGTCCAGGTCGTGGCGTGAACTCCGTTGGTGATGGCGTGAATCGGATATTTCGGAAACATCTGCTGGGAGACCTTGCCGTGCTGCATGGCCACGCCGTTGGTGTAATGCGAGCAATCGAGAGCCAGCGAAACCAGATTCATTTTGCCGCGCGGACAGCAGTTGGTGAGACTCAGAGCAGCCACCCGATCAGCGCCGAGGATTTTGGTCGCGAGTTCGAGTGGAAATTCGTCAAACGCGGCGGCTACCGGTGTATGCGTGGTGAAGATGCATTGCTGCCTGACGGATTCGATATCGGCCTCAGTCACCGTCGCAAGACTTTGCTTCCCCACCCGCTCCTGCAGCAGCGCGAGAATCAGCAGCGACGAATGGCACTCGTTCATGTGGAAGCGGTCAATGCGTTCGTGCCCGAGAGCGCGCAGCATCAGCACTCCGCCGATACCCAGAATGGCTTCCTGGCACACGCGATAATAAGGATCACCGCCGTAAAGGTTGTTGGTAAGCGTGCGTTCGAACGAAGGATTTTCCGGCAGATCGGTATCCAGAAAATAGACCGGCACCTTGTGGCCCATGATTCCATCGATCCAGTAACGCCACGCGCGGACTTTTACGGTGTTGCCGTTGAGTTCCAGAGAGACGATGGGTTCAAGCGGTTCAAGCGCGGATTCCGGATGCCAATCCTCGGGCTTTTCGGTTTGCTTGCCCTTGGAATCGAGATGCTGGCGGAAATAGCCGTGGCGGTGAACCAGCGTGACGCCTACGATCGGGGTTCCGAGGTCGGCGTTGGAGCGCAGCATATCGCCGGAAAGCACGCCCAGGCCGCCGGCATAGCTCGGTATGCGTTCATCGACGGCGATCTCCATGGAAAAATAGGCGATTCGCGCGTTGCGTTCCTCGGTCATAGTTCCGCCATTCCTTAGGCGCCGGTTTTGGCCCTTTAAACTTGTGATTTTGCGCAGATGTTCCGCTGCTGGATTAAGTTTACCTTTTCCGGAATCCGGACAAAATGCTAACGTCGCGCGCATGAGCGAGACAGATACGAGTCCCGGACACGGCTGGGAGGGGCTCTAAAAGTGTATGCATCGCCTTTTAAATCGGCAAGAGGCTGGTGAGCTGCTAGGCGAACAGCTCTCCCGGTATGCCGGCCGCGGAGATGTGGTGGTTCTTGCGCTGCCTCGCGGTGGAGTCCCCATCGCGCACGAAATTGCAAAAATCCTGCATGCGCCCCTGGACGTATTCGTGGTTCGCAAATTGGGAGTGCCGGAATTGGAAGAGTTGGCCATGGGCGCGGTTGCCATGGGCGGCGCGGAATATATAGATGAAAATGTGGCCGGAGCGTTCAACATTTCGCGCGAGGCGATTGATGAGGTAGTGCGCACAGCGCGGATTGAGATGGAGCGTCGCGAATTGGCGTATCGGGGAGAGCGTCCGCCGGTGGATGTGCGCGGGCGCGTGGTGATTTTGGTGGATGATGGCATTGCCACCGGCTCGACAATGCGCGTGGCCATCGCCGCATTGCGGAAACTTGGCCCGGCGCGCGTGATCGTCGCGACGGGCGTAGCCCCCGCTTCGACGGCAGAAATGCTGGCCGCGGAGGCAGATGAGTTCGTAGCCTTGCTGACCCCATTAGATTTTCGAGCCGTAGGACAGTTTTACGAGAGCTTTCCGCAGCTAAGCGACGAAGATGTCCGCGCGCTCCTGGAAAAGTAGCGCCGACGTCTCTGCCGGCATCCTACGAGCGAGCCTGCGCCACCGGCACCACTCACGGACGGACCTCACACATCAACCAACGCCATCCGCTTCACGCAGCGCTCCGCCCGTGTGTAGAGATGTAGATACATTCTCTTCGTAAGATGCCGGCGGGGACGCCGGCGCTACTTGGCTATTGGCTGGCTGGATGCACTGCGTTATTTATCGCATCGGCAGGGAGTTTCGAGCGAATTAGGGCTTCAATATGATCCAGCAACGCGGGATCACATTCGATTTCTATATGGGGATTCTCGAATAGCCGCGCGAACCAGGGATAGTTCGGGCAGCTCACGGGATTTTTCGCGTAATCGTACTGAAAATTTCCAATGATCTGCGTGCGAGAAATGTCTGCAGCATGGATTTTCGGCCGGCCGTGGACCAGACCATTCAGCTGATAGAAATTCACCGCCTGGGCTACGTTTGCGGGAATTACCTCGTCGTTTTCGCCGAATTTGCTCACGCTATCCACTTGCACGGTGAGCAAAACTGGAACGCCATCTTTTTCCAATTGCCGCGCCAGCGCTACGGTTTCCGAAGCGCCCCAACTGTGCCCGTAAATGATGATCCGCGCGCTTTGCTTTTCTTTGATCGAGAGCGTGCCGTCGTGATCGGCGTCCAAAAGGCGCAGAATTTCTTTGTGCGCCGAATCTTCGCGGTGATTCTCGAAGACTTTCACGTAGGTGCCCGAAGGATAGTCTTCGCGCAAGCGCGCCGCTAATTTCACACCGCCATGAACGGAATTGTCATGGCTCAGAAAGCCACCAAGAAAGCCGATGACGATACTCGGCGGCGCGTTCGCGGTAGCATTGGTAGCCGCAGGATGCACGGACGCCTGTTGCGCCGCGGTGCTGCCGAATAGAAGGAAGAAAGCGAAGACAGAGCCCGAGATTCGAAAAGCCAGCATGACGATGGGGCCATAGTATCAAAACTTGGCAAGCCGTGAGGAATGGAAATCGGATCGGACGTAGGGGCCGAGGTTTACTACCGGCCCGGTTTAGCCTTGGGTTTCCGGACCCTCGCCGCCGTCAAAACGAGCCTCAATTATTTCCGTTTACGACCGGCCTCGGACTACCCACACTACTCGCGATTGGAATCGTCCGGGTGGCGGGCGGAATGCTCTTCGAGCGCGCGTCCTGCAGCACGTCCCAATTTTTCCTGAAATCGAGCATGGTCTCGCGGCTGTGTTTTGGCGCGCTCAGGGTGTGCGCGGCGCGCGAGAGCATCACGTTGTAAGCCAACTGCGAATCCGTGCCCGGATCTAGAATATTGCTGGCGCTCAGGCCTGCTTCGGAATTCGGCCCCGCGTCCGGCATGGAGACCCACAGCGCTCCGTTTTCATCAATGCGCAGCGCGCCCTTTTCCTCGATGCGTTTGAATAGACGCTTCAAGTCTCCGCGCTCGTCCAACGCCTCTTCGGAAATCGCTTCCGCTACGAGCGCATCAAGCTCGCTGCGATAGGCCTTCCATTCATCCGGCGTTCCGGCGACCCGGGAGCGCTCTTGGCGCTCGGCGGCCTGGAGTTCCTTTACAAGCGAGTCATCTCCTGCGGCTTTCGCTAGCACAATCTGATGGCTTAGCTCGGTTGCCCTAATCGTCGGATATTTCTCCGATTCCTTTACAGGATTGAATCTTCCCGTCAGCACGTAGGTGCCGGCGGCTACGCCCAGTTCGTAAGGCGCATAAATCGCCATCGGCACAGCGAGTTTTTTCGAGCGATAAAGCTGCTCGGTGCCCGAGCGTGCTTCGCTACTGCGCTTGATCGTTCCCGGAATTTGCGCGAAATGCAGCACGCATAGCTCCATCTCGGGATGCTTGAGCGAATAGTGGTCGAAGGAACGCGCGATGGCCTTGGGGCTGGTCATGCCGAAATCATTGATGCGATCCGGCTTGGCCGCGCCGGGAAAATAGACATTCATGACCCGGCGCGTGAAATCCGCGCAATTGCGGATGACGCCATTGAAGTGATTCACATTTTCGGAGGAGTTCAGGTCGGCGATCAAGGTGAGATCCTGCTCCTCGGTAGTCTTCACCACGAAAATGTAAAGGCTGCGCGAAAGCGTTGCGCCGACCATTTCGCGCCACTCGGCCTTGCCGCTGGTGCGGCAGGATTCGCTGTCGCAATAGTCAGCCAGGAACTTTTCGCGGTAGCGTTCCTCGAGCAGATGCTTGATTTTCTGCGAGCCGATCATCGGGCGATTGGCTGGATCTTCAACCCCATAGAGGAACACGCTGAGCGGCACAATATTCCATTCGTAAGGTTGATCTTCGCCGAGCGTGGTGTAGTTGCTGATCACCGAGCCTTGCTCGCCGGGTTCGCAGAGGCGCAGCTTTACCGGCGTTTCGGGGCAGATCCGCGAGACGTAAATTGCGCTGTGACCCGAGCCTGTGATTCGGGCAACGCTAATGTCGAGCGATTCATTCAAGATCACGCCGGCGTCGGCGTGCGCACCTGGAATGGCGGCAAACGCCATAAGCATCGCCACGGCACACCACCGCGACAGCGCCGCGAGCGCCTTCCCGAAGGTCAGTTTCGTGCCGATACACTTCGGCGCCACTTCCGATCCTTTCAAAGGGATTGCTCGCTTTCCGGGTTCGCACCGGTTGCTGGCTACTGAGCCTACTGCCCGGCCCGCTGCCCAGGCGATACAGCTAATTACCTAGAGTGATGCAACTTGTACCTGTACCTTCGGCCAGCCGCGGGACCAGTGAGTAAGAAGAATAATTGCGGTGTCGTCGAACTTGGCCCGCGTTGGCCTCACTAGTTAGAGGCGGCGAGGTCCCAGAGGGTTGCAAAATCGGTCTGGCGCGATTGACGGGGCGGTTCGTACCGCTGGCGTCTCGCCGGCTCTTACGACCGCAAGTATCACCAGAGGCTTCGTTGAACGGCGGAGCGAGACGAAACGTAAAGCCAATGAATTAAGATTTCTTAATCCGCCCGTGACAAGTGCCAATAGCACGATTGTCTTCGTAGGAGCCGGCGGGACGCCAGCGGTTCGTTCTTGTCGCGAAATCGAGCTTCTAGGGTTTCGACGGATCGTGGGGCGGGAGATGCGGCGTTAGTTTGCGGACGATGAATTCCTGCAGGATGTTTGCGCCGGCGGTAGCACCAATTCCAATCAGCGCATTCTCAAACGTCAGTGCCGCGCCGCGATCCGCACTGGGGTAATAAGCGTTGGAGATCCCACCAGCAGCTAGGCTACCCAAAATATTGGAATAATTGGGCTGCCAGTGGCCATTATCGCCCTTGCAAATCACCGCGTTGGCGATGGCGTAAAGAACGCGCGAGTGCGTGCTCCCGGTTCCCTTGTAGAAATAGCGCGGATCCTGCTTCAGCAGCGACGGCAGAAGAGCGCTGCCGATAAAAGTGCCGGTGACGAAGTCCGCGTAGCCAGCGCCGTAGCGTTTTCCATAACCTTGCGCGCCCTGGCCGTACCCGCTGAAGCTGTTGTCCGCCTGCTGTATGCCTGCGATAGCGCCGACTATGGCGAAGCTGACGGGATTGACGGTTGTCTTCCACGCAAGTTCAAACTTTTGCTTGGCGTCGAGTGGAATTGGGTTGGGGTCATAGTTGACGTAAAAATTCGGCATGAATCCGAGTACGCGCTGCTTCTCCTCCAGCTTGATTTGCGCTTCGGCGGCTTCGGTTTTCGTCATGCTGACGCGCACCACGGTGACGTTCGGCGAAATCGCCAGCTTAATCTGCGGCGCGACGAAGTTCTCGCCCGCATGCAGCGTGCCAGAGACTGTCTGGGTGGTAAAGCCATCCGCAGCGATGGTTATCTGAAAATCGCCGGGAGCAACGCTGGTAAAGATAAATTGGCCGGTTTCGCCGGAAAGCGCTTCCTGAAATTTCGAAAGATCCCCGCGGCTGAGTTTGACGTGCGTTCCGATCACTGCAGCGCCGGTTTCATCAACGATTGTTCCGCTGACGGTTCCAGGCGATCTTTGATCGGACTGCTCAGCATCGGCCGACGACGCCGCCTGCGGCACATCGGCGCGGCTACTCTGCGTTTGTGGCACCGGAGCCGGCTGCTGCGATTGACCGAGGGCTGGAAGACAGCAAAGCAGGAAACTCAGGGTAAGCCCAAGCAAATTCCCGAGCCTGAGGACTAAGCCCGCCCCGCCCCGGCGCAAATCCCGCTTGCGTAATGCTCGATTCGCGAAGTTCACGGTCATTAAATCTCATCATCTCCCGGGCAGGGCGGCCAAGGCCAAGAATAGAAGTGAAGGGTTTCTACATCAGCAGACCCAAGTTTGGATTCCTCAACGGGCAGAATGGTTTCCAGCTATTTCGCGGAAGTGTAACTAGAATTTTCTGGCCGACCGTGTACTCGAAAATAATCCGGCTCAGGCGACATTGGCGGAGGTCGATCTCGCTTCGAGTTTGCTAGAGGGAACTCCGCGTTCATCGCGGCGGAGCCACGGCGACACGGTGGCAGCCCCGAATTTATTCGGGGGAGAAGCGCTTTAGCGCTCCGAAAAAGCTTCGCCGTTAGCGATGCGCTTTAGCGCTGCGGACTTCGTAGGAAGCCTGGTACGCCGAGAGTAGCTTTAGACTCGTATCTCGAGTTTAGGACAATGCTTTGCAAGCTCGACCGTTGACACTCATTTCAATTCCGTCCTAGAATTCCGAAAGTTGCGGGAGTAAGCACCGTGATTTATCCCCATCACTCGATAAGGGTCGCAGGTTTCGCTTTTCTTCTCGTCGTAGCGTGTCCACTTGCCTGGTCCCAAGAAAACTCCCCCGTAAAGCCGCCGCCTTACCGCGGGGTAAGCGAGCACGTCGAAGGAATCTTTGTTACTCCGGTGCCGGGCGTGCCGCTATCGGCAGTGATTGAGGTGAAGAGCACGAACGTTCTGGCAGATGGAACGAATGACGTTAAGAAAACCGCCGAGAACATCGCTCGCGATTCTCTGGGCCGCATTTACAACGAGCGCCGGGAATTGGTAAGTCCGTCGTTTACAGGCAAGCCGCAGCTTCTTTCGTTTCACATTTTCGATCCCGCCACCCGGTTGAATACCTTCCTCGATCCTTCCACGCATTTGGCGCGCCAGACTACCTTGCCGCCGCGTCCCAGCGTTCCCGAAGCCATCCCCGACTCGAAAGTCGTCGCGCGCAATCCGCTTCTCCAAGAGCAGGATCTTGGCACCGAAATTATGGCAGATGTGGTAGTGCGCGGCACACGCAGGTCGCGAATGGTCCCGGCAAACGCTAGCGGCACGGGCAAAGAGATTGTGGTGACGGATGAATATTGGTACTCGGATGAGTTGCATCTGAATATGCTGGTGAAACACGACGACCCGCGCACCGGGCAGCAAACGGTGACCGTCACGCGCGTGGATCGCGGTGAGCCGGATCAGGCCAAGTTCGAGATTCCTGCCGGTTACAGAGTAGTGGATGAGACGCCCCAGCGCTGATGTCGGCGCTGTAAATCCTCCCCTCCCATTCTGGCACACGCCAACTTTTTCTCCGCAACTGTGCTGTACGGCACATCTTCCCCGCACCAATGCGCGCAAACTGTGAGCCACTGTGATTTCACAATCGGCTACCCAGGAATCGCGGTCCGGAGGACGTTCTCATATGAACATTGCACATCGTTTTGTCAGCGCACTATTTCTCACCGCGGCCCTTGCGGCTAGCGGGCCCATCGTGTCCGCGGCGACCCCGCAAGCCGTTTCGGTTCGAGTCTATGACTCGGGTCACCACGACTATCACAACTGGGATGACCGCGAAGACCACGCTTACCGCGGGTACCTCGTCGAGCAGCACCGCGAGTATCGCCCGTATGGCAACTTGAACCACCGCGATCAGCGCAACTACTGGAACTGGCGCCACAGCCACCCAGATTAAAATTGGCGATTCACTGCAAGAGAGAGCCGAAAGTCACACCGCTCGCCGGCAACTCAAAGCAGCGGTGTGACTCTGTTCTCAACAGGACTCGAAGTGACTGAGAAAGTGAAGATCGTGAGCCGGCCCACGGGCGTGACGATTATCGCGGTACTGGCATTCTTCGCCGCGGCAATCTTGGCCTTTGGCGCGTGCATTTTCCTGTTCATCGGCATGGTGGGAATGACGGGCGCCGATGGAGGCGAGCCGCTCTCTGTGGCCATCGCCGGAATGGGCGCCGCGGGAGGATATTCGCTGATGGTGCTTGCCGGAGTTGCTGTGTCAGTGGGGATCGGCGTATTGAAATTGCGCGAATGGGCGCGCGTCGTTTCCATCGCAGCTTTCGGCGCGGGAATTCTGTGTACGATTTTCAGCCTGTTCACAGTGATGGGCTATCTGGTGATTCCGGCGGTTCCGATGATCCTCTGCCATCTCGCGGTGATGGCCATCGCCGTTTGGCTGCTGTCGTACCTCTTGCGACCGACAGTGAAGCAGGCCTTCAACGCAGTAACCGCCTAGCGCGCAACAGTCGCGCGACGATTATTTCCAATGCCAGCCTCGGCCAGTATCGACGGCTAAAGAATTGCACGCACCACACCGCCATCCACACGAATGGCTGATCCAGTGGTGGCTGAGGCGCGGGGACTACTTAGATAAACGATCATATTCGCGACTTCATCCACCGTCTCGAACCGCTTCAGAAGAGAAGTCGGGCGAACCGATTTGAAGAATTCCTTCTCGAAGGCCACAGGATCAGCGCCGCCTCCCAATTGCGCGATGAAAGTATCCACTCCTTCGGAACGCGTGGGGCCAACTAGCACGCTATTCACGGTGATGCCAGTGCCCGCCACGGTCTCGGCGATCCCTCGAGCGACGGCCACTTGCGCCGTCTTCGACATTCCGTAGTGAATCATCTCAGCGGGAACTTGCACCGCCGATTCGCTCGAGACAAACAGGATGCGGCCCCAGTTTTTCGCGCGCATTCCTGGCAGGTATTGGCGCGAGAGTCGCACCCCGCTCATCACATTGGCCTCAAACATTTGCAGCCAATCGCCGTCTGGGATTTTTTCAAATGGGATCGGCTTGAAGATGCCCATGTTGTTGACGAGCACGTCCACTTCAGGCACCGCTTGCGCAAGTTTCGCGCAACCCGCCGCGTTCGAAACGTCGCTCGCAACACCGGACAGAACGGCTCGCGGATATTCTTTGCGAATTTCGGCGATGGCGGCATCCACGCGCTTCTGCGTCCGCCCATTGACGATGACCGACGCGCCCTCAGCCGCAAGCGCCCGCGCCGTAGCAAAACCAATGCCAGCCGTCGAACCAGTCACCAGTGCCTTCTTCCCTTCCAGTTGGAGATCCATATTGCCTTTCGTCAATCAAGGAGATGCTCTACGCACATATAGATGCAACGAACGCCCACAAATCTTCAAGGGGCATGCTTTTCTCCGGATGGACGCTTGCGCCTCGAGAAACGGCGTCGCTTGCATGGTTGCCGTTGCCTCGCGCTCAAGATAACATTTTGTCGATCACCATAAGGCGATGGGGTTCGTCTGAACCGTCCGTCCGGGACTGATGACTCCTGCGTGCCGCCAGGCGCTCAGGAGTTTTTTGTTGCAGCCCGGGCAGCCGAAAGATTGGAGCAAATGTGCGTATTGTGTTGCTGATCGTGTTTGGGGCAACGGGAACATTGGCGCGCTACGGACTCGATGGCTTAATCCAACAGCGAGTCGGCACGCGTTTCCCGGCCGGAATTCTGGCCATCAATTTGATCGGATGCCTGCTGCTCGGCCTCATCGGCCAATTCAGCCTCAACCACATCTCGGTGCCGCCCGACTGGCGCATCGGCCTAACCGTAGGCCTAATGGGCGGCTTCACCACTTTTTCCACTTTCGGCTGGGACACCGTGCGCATGCTGAATGACGGCGAGTGGATGAAGGCGCTCGTTTATGTCGGCGCGAGCGTGATTGGCGGAATTATCTGCATGATCGGTGGAATGAGGCTCGGCAACGCGCTCTAGGAGGCCCCCATGGAACACGAACGCTTCGAAGGCGAGCGCACCCTGATGCGCATCTTCATAGGCGAGTCCGACAAATCGCAAGGTCGCCCGCTCTACGAAATCCTGTTGGAATTCTTCCGCAAAGAAGGCCTGAGCGGCGCCACTGTTCTGCGCGGCGTGGGCGGCTACGGGTCCACAAGCCGCATCCACTCCGACAAAATTCTGCGCCTCTCGCAAGACTTGCCGATCGTAGTCGAGGTAGTTGAAGACACAGAGCGAATCGAACGCCTCCTGCCAAACCTGGATGAAATGATCGGCGGCGGCCTAGTTACGCTTGAAAAGGTACGCGTAATCCTCTACCGCGCGCACGCCAAATGAACGACCGCACACAGCGGGCTCTGGCTTAGTAATGTCGTAACTTGAACTCCATTGGAGTTTCGCAGAGGAAACTCCGCCTCAATCGCGGCGGAGCCGCGGTGTCGCGGTGGGAGCCCCCGAATTTATTCGGGGGAGGACCGCTTCAGCGCTCCGATAAAGCGTCGCCGATCACCATGTGCTTTAGCGCTGGGCACTTCTTAGACAACTCGTCACGCGGCTTGCGAGGGCGACTTGGAATCCTATGTCGAAATTACAGCACTGCTTCAGGCTTTCTAGCATTGCTATCCCCCGCACTTTTGGTCTATGCTGCGGGATTGGCAGGGTCGCGCCTTTCGCGTTTGTAGTTTCGAGCGGACCTCGGATGGGCGTTCAGTCCACAATCAACCCCGATCGAACAGCATCGGCGAAAGAAATGGCGAGTGATACGGAACGCGTGGTCACCTATGGCTTCTTGAGCTTGCCCGCCTGCGCGGATTAAGCAAAGACTCCCGGGGATCTTGAAGGTGTGAGCCGCAGTTCGCCGTCTTGCGTTTCGCCACGTCTATATAGCAGGAGAGCACCAAGGATGTTTAGCGAAGTACCGAAGTGGAAGCTGTGCCGTTATCGCGAGCGCAAGCTCCACTTCCCAAGTGCGTCCGCGATGCTCTTCGGAATCTTCCTCGCCGCAAGCGCCCCCACCGTTCTCTTCTCCGCCTCAGCGCGCGCTCAGCAGACCGATCCCAATGCGCCCGTAGTGGTGCAGCCGGGTGCGCCGGGCCAACCAAGCAAAAGGCTATCGCCGACGACCAAGGGCACTCTGCCGCCGCGCTCGCAAGCCGATGTGGAATTCATGCAAGGCATGATCATGCATCATTCGCAGGCCGTGGAAATGACCGCGCTGATCGCCTCGCACACCCAGAACAAGGATTTGCGCTTGCTGGGGGCGAAAATCAGCAGCTCCCAGTCCGACGAAATCAAATTGATGCAGCGCTGGCTGGCCGCCCGCGGCGAATCAATTTCCATGACCATGCCGGGAATGCCGGACATGGATGCCAAAGGCCAACCCACGCGTCTAATGCCCGGTATGCTGACGCCGGAGCAAATGGACGCGCTGCGCAAGGCCAAAGGCCCCGAATTCGATCGCCTATTTTTGACCGGGATGATTCAGCACCACAATGGCGCGTTGATCATGGTGAAAGATTTATTCGACAACGCGGGCGCCGGCCAGGACGCCGACATCTTCAACTTCGCCACTGATGCAGACAACACGCAGCGCGCCGAAATCAAGATCATGCAAGGCATGCTCGAGAAAAATTCGCCCGAGGAGAAACGATGAACCGAATCCCCAGTGCTGCATTCCGTATCGCGGTGGCCGCTTTCATTTTATGTTCCGGTGCCGGCCGCATTTTCGCGCAAGCCCCTGCAACCCCGGCACCGGCTCAGGAACCCGCGAAGGAACCCGCGAAAGATCAAGATGCCCAGCAAAATCCATTTGTTCCCCAGCCGGCTCCGCCGCTGCCCGCGGGAATGACGGGATCGGATATCAATGATCCGCGCTACAAGCTCACGCCGGGTCTGTATGACGCAGGCGAAGCCTCCATGGGCATCAAGCACTTGCTTTTGCTAAAGAAACCCGACGCCTTCCAACTCGGCACTGATAATCCGGATGATCCGAAAGTAGCCCAGACGCTCGGCCAGCTCGGACTCCCTGCTGGCATCAAAATACCCAAAGAGCTGCAAATGGTCCTCGCGCAGCTCGCCTTCGGCAATTCCGACATGGCCTTCGAGGGCAACCATCTTTTTCAGGGCAATTTTTACGGAATCACTATTTATGACATCTCCGATCCCGCAAAAGCCGCGCTGCTAACTACGCTGGTCTGCCCCGGCGGACAAGGTGATGTCTCGGTGTACAAGAATCTTCTCTTCATGTCCGTGGAAATGCCCAATGGGCGCCTTGATTGCGGCACTCAGGGATTTCCACCCGAGCCCCCGCCGCTTCCAGGAGAAGAGAGAAGGCAACGCCTGCCGGCCGCCCAAAAGGACCGTTTCCGCGGCGTAAGAATCTTCGACATCACCGACCTGAAGAATCCCAAGCAAGTGGCCGCGGTGCAGACCTGCCGCGGATCGCATACGCATACGTTGTTGGTGGATCCAAATGATAAAGATAACGTGTACATCTACGTCTCCGGGACATCCTTTGTGCGTCAACCCGAAGAACTCGCCGGCTGTTCCGGCGGAACGCCCGACAAGAATCCGAATACGGCACTCTTTCGCATCGAAGTAATTAAGGTTCCGGTCGCGGCCCCGCAGGATGCGAAGATCGTCTCCAGCCCGCGCGTTTTCATCGATCCGCGCACCGGCGCGATCAATGGTCTCAGCAACGGCGGCAGCCACGACAAAAATGAACAGAAACCAGTCGATACCAACCAGTGCCACGACATCACGGTTTACTCGGCTATCGGCCTGGCCGCCGGCGCGTGCTCCGGAAACGGAATCATCCTGGACGTCAGAGACCCCGTGAATCCGAAACGCCTGGACGCCGTAAACGATCCGAACTACTCCTACTGGCACTCCGCTTCATTCTCCAACGACGGCACCAAGGTAGTCTTCACCGACGAGTGGGGCGGTGGGCTCGGCGCGCGTTGCCGTCCGAACGACCCGAACAAGTGGGGCGCAGATGCCATCTTCCATCTCAAGGATGACAAGCTCACCTTCGCAAGCTATTACAAGCTCCCCGCGGCGCAAGGCGACACGGAAAATTGCGTCGCGCACAACGGCTCGCTGATCCCCGTTCCCGGCCGCGATATCGAAGTACAAGCCTGGTATCAAGGCGGCGTTTCCGTAATGGACTTTACCGACGCGGCACACCCCAGCGAGATCGCCTACTTCGATCGTGGCCCGATCGATCCGCACATGCTGGTCCTGGGCGGCGACTGGTCGGCCTACTGGTATAACGGCGCCATCTACGGTTCGGAAATCGCCCGCGGCCTCGATGTCTTCGAACTGACGCCGACGAAATTCCTCACCCAGAACGAAATTGACGCGGCCAAGTTGGTCCGCGTGGACGTGCTGAACGTGCAGAACCAACAGAAAATCGAGTGGCCCGCAAACTTGATTGTGGCCAAAGCGTACGTAGATCAATTGCAGCGCTCGCAAGCGTTGCCGGCGGATCGAATCGCAGCTCTGCAGAAGGCCATCCTAAGCGCCGAAAAATCGCACCTGAGCAAGAGCACCCGCGCGAAGCTGGCCAACATGGCGCCATCGCTGGAAACCAGCGCCACCACCGCGAAAAGCCCAGCTGATACAAAACGGCTGCAAGCTCTAGCGGAAATCCTCAAGCATCCGTCGGCATAAGTAGCGCCGGCGTCCCTGCCGGCATCCGACGAACGCAAACGTAATCCGGGGCGACAATCCTGGTCGGACTCAGCCACACTGGGAACGCGTAGGGGGTTAACCCTCCCGCCCGCTGTGGCCGTGGGTGTTCAATCCCGTGCGGGCAGCGCCGTTAACTTCGAACGGCACCGCCCGCATTAACAATCTCGCCCCGCCCGCCGCAAAACCAACTCTCCTCCGCTCGCGATTTTGCTAACCTGACCTTGGGCCGTCCAACATTCCGTACATGCGCCACTCAAATTGCGGGCGTTAAACGAGGCACCGCGCTTTGCCACCAGATCTCAAAGATCAGCTCAGCACCATCACGCAGTCCAAGCCCGACAAGCATGACGAACTGCGCCTGCTGGTAAATTCGCGCCAACCGATCATCACCGTAGAATCCCCCGAAGAAGAACGTCTCGAGCAAATGCTCATGGAAGTAGCGACAGAATTAGCCGTTCCGCTCTACGAGTGGAGCGTCACCTCCGGCCTCTCGAAATATCACGGCGCTCCGATTTACAACTCCGGCGAGCCAGAACAAGCCCTCGCGAATATTTCCCTGATTCAGGGCGACGCGATCTTCTTGCTCAAAGATTTCGCGCGATACTGCGACAACGACAAAATATGCCGCCGCCTCCGCGATCTAGCCGAAAAATTCAGAACCGCGCGTCGAGCCATCGTAATCTCCGCCGCGTCGCTAGAATTGCCGCCCGAACTCGCCTGCGATGCAGCACCCTTCGATCTAAGCCTGCCCAGTTCGGAAGAATTGTTGCCCGGAGTCAAAAGCGTGCTAGTCGAAGTAAATCGAGACCAGCACATTCCACTTTCTCTAGATCTCGCAGGGATCGCGCAACTGGCCCGAAATCTCGCCGGACTTTCCAGCCAGGAAGCCCTGCGCACGCTGCGAATGTGCGTTCTCTCGCGGGGCCGCGCCGACGCCGGCTTGTTCAATGACGTGCTGGCCGCCAAGCGCCAAGCCTTGCGCAGCGAAGGATTAATTGAATCCGTGCGGCGCGACGCGTCCTTCGGCGACGTCGCCGGCCTGCAGCATCTGCGCGAATGGATCGGCAAACGCAAAAGTGCATTGACCCCGGAAGGCCAGCGATTTGGCCTGGTGCCGCCAAAGGGAATATTGATCACCGGCGTGCAGGGATGCGGAAAAAGCCTCGCAGCCCGCGCAGTAGCAGGCGAATGGGGTTTCGAACTCGCGCGCCTCGACGCGGGAGCGCTCTACGACAAGTTCGTAGGCGAAAGCGAGAAGCGGCTGCACAAAGCCTTGGAGCTGGCGCAGAAGCTCGCGCCCATGGTCCTGTGGATCGACGAGATCGAAAAAGCGTTCGCGTCCGCAGGTTCAAGTGGGGACGCGGACGCAGGCCTCTCGCAGCGGCTCCTAGCGACCCTGTTGACCTGGATGCAAGACCGCGAACCCGGCGTGTTTTTAGCGGCAACCTCGAACAACATCACAGTGCTGCCGCCCGAGATGATGCGCAAGGGGCGCTTCGATGAGATTTTCTTCGTGGACTTGCCCAGCAGCGAAGTTCGCGCAGCCCTATTCGAACTGCACCTGAAAAAGCGCGACCGCGATGCCACCAAGTTCGATCTGGCAAAACTAGCCGCAGCAAGCCAGGGCTTCTCAGGCGCGGAAATCGAGCAGGCGATTATCTCGGCGCTCTATAGCGCCTTCGCGCAAAAGCAGCAGCTGACCACAGAAATTCTCGTCGCCGAGATTCGCTCCACCCAACCACTCAGCGTGACTCGCGCCGAAGAAGTCGAATCCATCCGTCAATGGGCCAAAACGCGAGCCGCAGCGGCGGATTAATTCCGCTCGCCGCGCTATCGCCCTCTCACCGGCCCAGCAGCTTGCGGATTTTCGCAAGGTGGTGCCAGCTGTGCCGCACCGCGTGATCCTCGATCACGAACTGCGCGGTAACCGGCGCGCCGAAACTGAGCGAGAAGGGCGCCGCGCCGTCCAGTTGGGCATCCGTGAAGGCGCGCACCGCCGCAGCCGCCTCACGGCTGTTCTTCCGCAAAAGTTCGAGCGCCTGCGCCTTGGTTACCCGCGCGTGTTCGCGGGCATTGTTGGCATTCAATTCCGCGACAGCCTCCCACGTCACCTCCGTAACCGCCTTCCCGCTGGCGACCGCCCGCGCCAGATCAATCTCGATCGGGTAAACCAGAGCCACATGGTGCACGATGGCGCCCACCGAACGACGGTCGGTACTCGACACCGGAGCAAGCCACTCCGCGTCCGAAAGAGTCTCCGCAAAAGCAGCCAACCCGCCAGCTCCTTGCTCGATTCTGTCCGCCAGTAATCCCGCACGTTGATTCATGGAAGCTCCATTCTGGTGAGTAGCGCTGATCAGTTTCTCAAATTCTGCGCTCGCCTGTGCAACTTTCGCAATCGGATTCATTCTTGCGGCAATGTATACTACGCCTGGACACTAGCACTAGAACATCAGCGCGCGCCTGAATAACGCCGGCCGTGCATGTGGTAACGTAACCATCACGACTCGATCAGATCTTGGGTTGTCTGACGGGGAAACAATCGTGGCCAACCGAAACGTACCAGTAAGTCAATGCAGCAAGCCGGCAGGATTGCTGGGCCGATTCTCGCTGTGGCGCATGAATTGGAGCCATTCCAAGCTAACCGATTGGGGCCTGGCGCACATCTCGATCGAAAAAAACTTTACCATCCTCGACGTAGGCTGTGGAGGCGGCAGAACCGTCGGCAAGTTAGCGGCATTCGCCACCGGGGGAAAAGTTTACGGCGTCGATTATTCCGACGAAAGCGTCGCCGCAACGAAGAAGTCAAATGCGAGCGAGATAGCTCTCGGCCGCGTCGAAGTCCGCAACGGCTCCGTCTCTCAGTTGCCGTTCTCGGACGGCATGTTCGATCTCATCACCGCGGTCGAAACGCACTTTTGGTGGCCCGATTTGCCCGCCGATATGCGCGAAGTTTTCAGAGTTCTGAAACCCGGCGGCACGCTCATCCTCATCGCGGAAATTTATAAAGGAGCGAACACCATGGCCGCCAAGCTCATTGAAAAACACGAGGCGCAAACCGGCATGTCGCTCCTAAGCGTAGATGAGCATCGCGAACTCTTCACCAACGCCGGTTACGCGAACGTCCACGTAATCGAGGAACGCGGCAAAGGCTGGATTTGCGCCATAGGCGCAAGACCGGCAACCGGCTCCTGATTAACGCGCCGGCCGGAAGCTCTCCCGCTACTCACCCGAAACTTCTCCTCCGAGTAACTGCGTCCTAGTAATCCTAGTCCTCGCAGCCTCCTGTAAAATTGCGCAATTCAAAATCGCCGCGAGCATTTCACTTCGCGTTGGTGTATATTCCCCGCCGCTCGGGTCGCCGAAGCCCGAAGCCCCACCCCGCTCCACGAGCTGTGACATGGATCGATTGACGTCCGACGTAATGGCTCCGAGCCCATCGAATGATCGAAGTTTGCGCGAAATTGATTCGAGAATTGATCGAGGAGGATTTGAAATGCGTCGCATTTCCAAGCATCTGATTTTTTCCGTTCTCGCCGCAGCGATTCTGGTTCTCACGCTTTCAGGAAGCGCTTCCGCGCAAACCACCACGGTTACCGGCACTCTGGCCGATGGCGCCACTTATCAAATCGACGTTCCCTCAAATTGGAACGGCATTCTTTTTCTTTATAGCCATGGTTACGTAGTGCCCGGCAGCGCGAATCCCGCAGAGGATGTCGGCGATCCGGCCACCGGCGCGTTCATGCTCGCCAGTGGATTCGCTCTGGCCGGTTCATCGTACGCCACCACCGGCTGGGCCATTCAACAGGCTCTGCCCGATCAAATCGCCACACTCGATGCCTTCGAAGCGCAGTTTGGCACTCCCGCGAAGACCATTGCCTGGGGACATTCCCTCGGCGGCATCATCACCGCCGGCTTGATTCAGAATTATCCGCAACGCTTCGACGCGGCACTGCCGATGTGCGGCGTGCTCGCGGGCGGCGTGGCCACCTGGAACGCAGCGCTCGATGCTGAATTCGTATTCGCGACGCTGGTCGCCCCGGGCCAAGGCCTGCAGCTCGTGAACATCACCAATCCCGACGGCAATCTCACCATTGCCGAAGAAGCGCTAGCGGCCGCCGCGGCCACTCCGCAGGGTCAAGCGCGTTTGGCTCTCGCAGCCGCCATGGGCGACACGCCGGGCTGGTACACGCCAACTTCGCCCCAACCCGCGCGCACCGATTTCGCCGATCAATTGGCCAATCAGATCCAGTGGGACGCCAATGTGGATTTCCCGTTCGTGTTCGCCTTCCGCGCGGAACTCGAAGCCCGCGCCGGCGGCAATCCTTCGTGGAACACCGGCGTGGATTACCGCATTCAGTTGTTGCTCTCGCCCAACTTCCCCGAAGTTCTCGCGCTCTATGAGAATGCCGGCCTGAATCTGCTTGCCGATCTCAATACCCTGAACGCCACACAACGCATCGCCGCCGATCCCGCCGCGGTGCAATATCTCTCCCAGAACATCATCTTCAACGGCCAGATTCACATCCCCGTGCTCACGCTCCACACGGTCGGCGATGGATTGGTGATTAACGAGAACGAAACCGCCTATTCCAACGTGGTCGCCGAAGCCGGCAATTCGCGTTTCCTGCGGCATACTTTCGTGAACCGCGCAGGCCATTGCGCCTTCACCCCCGCGGAAACCGTCACAGCCGTAGGCGTTCTGCTGAATCGTCTCCAGACCGGGCAATGGGCGCCGATCGTTCCCAGCGTGCTCAATACCGAGGCCGCAGCGCTCGGGCCGGATCTGAACATCTACGATACATCAGCCGGAATCGTGGCCACGCCGCCCGAGTTTTTGCCATACATCTCGGGTCCGTACCCGCGCCCATTCGACGCGCTAACCGGCTCGTGCCGCATCTCGTTCCTCTGCCACTAAACAAATCGCAACATCTACCAAGCCCCGAGGCAAAAGCCTCGGGGCTTTTTTTATTGCGCAAAGATCCCCGCGTTCGCGCGGGGAAAAACCGGTGGCAGCCCCCTGCTTTAGCAGGCGGAAGGAGCGCTTTAGCGCTCCGGAAAAAAGCCCGCTCCCTGATGACGCGCTTTAGCGCTGGAGCTTTTCCCGATCGCGCCACTCGACAAATTACAAAATTTCCGGCGTACGAATATGCTCAGGCCGAAATCCCATTCCGATCACCCGCGCTGGAATCCGCCGCAAAAACGGAAATCGAATCAGCAGTTTCACGAATAGCGGAACCGGCAGATCCCCCGACCGGTCAATCACGCCCTTCACAAGCGCGTCCTGAATCCGAAGCTGAATTCCTTGCGTCAACTTGGTGGGCAGCTCGCGGCGCTTTTGCACACGCCCCAAATCCGCTTCGGTCGCAGTTCCCGCTCGCAGCGGCCCCGCAAGAATATTCGCCGCCGCAATCGCGTCCTGAATCGCCAGATTGATCCCCACGCCGCCCGCCGGAGACATGGCATGAGCCGCATCGCCGATGCACAAAAAACCCCGCAGATACCATCGCTTCAGACGGTTCACTTGCACGGAGAGCAGCTTGATGTCGTCCCAATCCTTTAGCTCCGCGAGGCGGCCGTCCCCGAGAAACGGCGCAATCTGGACAATCCTCTTGCGCAACGAATCCAACCCCTCCCGCGTCATCGCCTCCAGCGCGCCTTTGGGGATGATGTAACCGCCCTGCCAATAATCGCTGCGATTCAAAAGCACCAGCCCCGCACCGGCGCGGATGTAGCCTAGAGTCTGCGCCGGATCGTCCGGTTTCTTCGCGATGCGCATCCACAGCACATCGATTGGCGCGCCGAAATCGATAACTTCGAGCTTCGAGGCCAGCCGCATATCGGAACTGCGGCCATCGGCAGCCACCACCAGATCGGCATGAATTTCCACCGGCCCGCTTCGCGAATTCGCGCGCACCCCAGTCACGCGCTCGCCTTCGCGAATTAAATCGGTAGCCTCGCATTCCATCTTCAATTGGAACGCGGAATAGCGCCGCGCTTTTTCCGCCACAAAATTGAGAAAGTCCCACTGCGGCATCAAAATCACGAATTTGCATTTCACCGGAAGATGCGAGAAATCCGCCGCAATGAAATCGGTGTCCCCGAACTTCGCGCCAATGCTCTTCATTTCCTGATGCGGCACTTTCAGGAAATCCTCAAGCAAGCCAAGCTCGTACATCACCTGAAGCGTCGAAGGATGAATGGTATCCCCGCGAAAATCGCGAAAAAAATCCCGATGCTTCTCGAGCACCACCACGGGCACCCCCGCCCGCGCCAGCAAAAAACCCAGCATCATCCCAGCGGGCCCGCCGCCGGCAATGCAGCAAGATGTGCGAATTTTCTCAGCCATAAAGTACCGGCGGCCTCTCTGTTTACCCTGAGTACTGCGAAGGGCCGGCTCTTTTCCGCGCCAGATCCCAACCGTCGATCCAGGCTAACCCCGTTCGCGCAAGCACGATTCCACAACGGTGCTAGACTCTATTCGATTTCCACGATGATGCAATGGATACATCGCGCACGATTGGCTACTTCTGTTCTCGTTACCATTGCCCTGGCTTCAACGGCCCTTTCCACTCCCCGCCCGCAATCTCAGCCCAACGGCCTCGACCCAATACAAAATTACATAGCCACCGGCTGGGACCGCCTAACCCGCTCGCTAGATAACTGCGAAACCTTCGCCGATCCCAAACTAGCCGGCCACCCAACACTCTATCTTCCATTCAATTATCCCGAGACCCCCGCCGTGCAGCAGCTACCTGAAAAGTGCAACGTGCAAATCGCCCATCTACCGCAAATAATTCACGCCCCCGGCGAAATCGATCCCTCCCAAATCAACCCACCCGGCCTGCTCTATCTGCCGGAAAAATACGTCGTGCCGGGCGGCCGCTTCAATGAAATGTATGGCTGGGACAGCTACTTCATAATTCGCGGCCTAATCGAAGATGGCCGCATCGATTTGGCGCGCGGCATGGTGGATAATTTTCTCTTCGAGCTGAGCAACTACGGAAGCATTCTAAATGCGAATCGGACTTATTATCTGACGCGTTCGCAGCCGCCCTTTCTAACTTCGATGATCCTCGCGGTTTATGAGGCAGAAAAGGATTCCAAACACGAGGATCGCCAGTGGCTCGCGAAGGCCCTGACCGTCGCACGTCTCGACCTCCAACTCTGGATGATGGCCGCGCACAGAGCGGGCGAAACGCATCTAGCCCGCTATTACGATTTCGGCGAAGGCCCCGCCCCGGAAAGCATCCAAGATGAAACGGACCTGTATCCCAAAGTCGCGGCGTTCTTTCTGCTGCATCCCGACCTTGATCACGGCTACCTCGTCGCGCGGGCAGAAAAATCTTCGGCCGATTCCATTCTCGGGCCCGCATTAACAATTAACTCTTGCGAAGGAACAACCAAGACGCCAGGCCGCGATTGCGATCCTGCGAAAACCGTTCACCTCAGCCGCGCCTATTACAAAGCGGACCGCGCCATGCGCGAATCCGGATTCGATATTTCGTTTCGCTTCGGGCCGTACGGCGCGGAGACCGATCACTTCGCGCCGGTCTGCTTGAACAGTTTGGTTTACAAAGAACAAATGGATCTCGCGCGAATTTACGAAATTCTCGGCCATCCGAAATCCGCGGCTGTTTTTCGCCGGGCTGCCGAGGCTCGCAAGAAGCAAATTCAAAATTATCTGTGGGACGCGAAGGGCGGAATATATTTCGATTACAACTTCGCCACGAAAACGCGCTCCTCCTACGAATATCTGACCACGTTCTATCCATTGTGGGTGGGACTCGCCACGCCGGAGCAAGCCCGCGCCGTCGGCGCCAATCTAAAATTATTCGAACAACCCGGCGGCCTGGCCATGAGCCGCAACAACAGCGGCGTGCAATGGGACTATCCCTACGAGTGGGCGCCTACGGTGCTCATCGCCGTCGAAGGCCTGCGCCGCTACGGATTCAATGACGACGCCAATCGCATCTCCTACAAATTTCTCTCCACGGTAGCCGAAAATTTCCGCCGCGATGGCACCATCCGCGAAAAATACAACGCCGTAACGCGCTCCTCGGAGGCAAACGTAACCGCCGGCTACCAACAAAATGTAATCGGCTTCGGCTGGACCAACGGCGCGTTTCTCTGCCTGCTGCACGCCCTGCCCGCAGAAATGAGGGATCAATTGGCAAAGGAGCAAAAATGAAAAGGCACTTCGTGGCAGTCGCGATGTTGATGGCGCTCTGTTTCGCAACGAGCGCCCAAGAACCGCGTCACGGCATTCGCACCGGAACAGTCCAGCAAGTGGACGATCACGCCAAAACAATCACCATCAAATCCGAAGACGGCACCGAGCACACCCTGCAAATCGAAGCCCGCACCAAATTCCACGGTGTTCACGGAACTTCCCGCAACACCACCGACACAATCCGCGGCCTAAAACCCGGCACCCAAGTAGCCGCGCATTACACCGCAGCAGGAACCGCAGAAAATGCCATAGAGATCGACAATATAGGCCCAGACGGCCTCAAATCCATAGAAGCCACCATCACCCACATAGATCGAGGCGAGAAAACGCTAACAGTACAAACCGCCGACGGCAGCAACCAAACCTTCCACATGTCAGACAGCACGGCCCGGTACGCCGCCGAACAATTCGACCAAGGCACCGGCAGCTCGCTGAAAGTAATCCTCTACTATTCCGGCCACAAAGAAGGACACCCGGTAGCCCACTATTTCAAAAAAGCCATGTAGCACAGCCCACTCCTGGCTGTGTCTCGCTGAGCGATCCACGAAGGCTCAGCCGGGGCGACCAAAAAAGCCGCCCACGCCGAACTCTAATTGACGCTCACCTTTCTCCCGTGGCATAGTCTAACTATGGCAGAGAGAAACGACATGCCGCGGCGCGACGAAATTCCTCCCGGAACGCTTTACATGCTAATTCTCAAAACCTTGGCGCGCGGAGGAGAGCTTCATGGCTACGAGATCGCCAGTTCCATCCAGCAGATTTCGAACGAAGTCCTGCAAGTCGAGGAAGGCTCGCTGTATCCCGCGCTGCAGCGCATGCTAGTGAAAGGTTGGGTGACGGCGCAGTGGGGCACGACGAGCGGCAACCGCCGCGCCCGCTATTACCGCTTGACGCCGCTCGGACGCAAACAGCTCGAAACCGAACTGTCGCAATTCGAACGCGTGATGGCTGCGATCCGGCGCGTAATACAAACGGCGTGACGAGAACGTCTTAACCTGGAGGCGGTCGATGGCGTGGCTGAATGAACTGGGCCGGCGATTGCGCATTCTCTTCCTGCGCAACGATTTCGATCACGAACTGGATGAAGAGATGCGTCTGCACATAGAGCTGCGCGCCGAGCAACAGGCAGCACGCGGACTAAATCCCGCCGACGCGCGCGCCGCGGCTCACCGCCAATTCGGCAACGCCACGCGAATGTACGAACGCAGCCGCGAGGCGTGGGGCTGGGTTTGGCTCGAGCAGCTTGTGCAGGACGTAAGCTTTGGGGCGCGCAACATGTTGCGCGCGCCTGGATTTACAGCCGTGACGATCCTCACTCTGGCCATCGGCATCGGCGCCACCGCCGCCATCTTCAGCGCAGTGAATCCGATTTTATTTGCGTCCCTGCCGTATCCCCATCCCGGTCAGATCGTCATGATTTCAGATTTGGACGGGAGTGGCTCACGTCTAGACCTTACATTTCACACTTACCGCGGGCTTTTGCAACGAAGCCGCTCGTTCGAATCCGCCGCGGTCATCAAGCCCTGGCAACCGGCATTGGTCGGCGCGATTCAACCGGAACGACTAGACGGCCAGCGCGTCACGCCTGCTTTTTTCCGGGCGTTAGGAGTATCGCCCGCGATGGGAAAAGATTTCGATGCCGGCGACGACCGCCTAAACGGCCCGAATGTAGTAATCCTGAGCGATGGGTTGTGGCGGCGCCGCTTCGCCGGCGATAGCGCCATCGTCGGGCGCGAAGTGCGGCTCGATGACAATCTCTACACCGTCATAGGAGTGATGCCGCGAAACTTTGAAAATGTGCTGTCGCCCTCGGCCGAAGTCTGGTCCCTCTTGCAATATGACTCGCGGAATATCGCGTCGGTCGAAACCAGAGAGTGGGGCCATCATCTGCGCATGCTCGCAAGGCTGCGCCCAGGCATCAGCCGCGATCAAGCGCAGCGCGAACTCGACGCCATCGCCCATGACCCAGTGAAGGATTTTCCTCGAGCGCCCTGGGCCGTTCTCGATCGCGGCTTGCTCGTGAATTCGCTGCAAGAAGACATCGCCTGGGCAGTGCGGCCCGCGCTGCTGGCGGTTTTTGGCGCGGTGATACTGGTGCTGCTGATCGCATGCATCAACGTGACCAATCTCCTGCTAGCGCGAGGAGCCCAGCGCCGCGCAGAATTTGCGATGCGCGTCGCGCTCGGAGCCGGGCGCACGCGGCTTACGCGCCAATTGCTGACCGAAAGCCTGCTGCTCGCCGCCGTCGGCTGTGCTTTGGGATTGCTGGCAGCAGAGATGGGCGTGCGCGCGCTGGTCGCGCTCAGCCCGCCGGAGCTGCCGCGACTGAGCGCCATCACCGTCAACGGCCCGGTCTTCGCTTTCGCCTTCGCCATCACCACGCTGATCGCCGTGCTGGTCGGGTTAATTCCCGCATGGCAGGCGGCCCGCGCCGACTTGCACTTCGGATTAAAGGAAAGCGCATCGCGCAGCGGCGGCGGCCATCACACGACGCGACGAACACTAGTAGCCGCGGAAGTCTCGCTCGCCCTCGTGCTGCTGGTCAGCGCGGGATTGCTCTTGCGCAGTCTCCAGCGCCTGTTTGCGGTCGCTCCAGGATTCGATCCGTCGCATTTGCTCACCATGCAGGTGCTCGAGTCCGGCCATCAATTCGACGATCATGCCGCGCGGTATCGCTTCTTCGCACGAACCTTGGAAACCGTACAACAAGTCCCCGGCGTCGAATCTGCGGCCTTCACCAGCCAGTTGCCCTTGAGCGGCGATTTGGAAATTTACGGAATCGAATTCGAGAACGACATTAATCCTGTTGGCGACCACTCCGGCTTCCGCTACGCCGTCACGCCGGGCTATTGCGCAACGATGAATATTCCGCTTCGCCGCGGACGGCTGCTCACCGAGCGCGATCTCACCCAGTCGCCAACCAGCGTGTTGATCAGCGAATCGCTGGCCAATCGCAGATTCCCCGGTCGAGATCCGATCGGTCAACGGCTTCGCGTCGGTCCCGATATCGGCCGCTCCGACCGCCCGTGGTCCACGATTGTCGGAGTGGTGGGTGACGTGAAGCAGGCATCGTTGGCGCTCAGCGAATCGGACGCCGTTTACATCCCCACAACGCGTTGGGTTCCCGTGGACACCGTGCAGTCTCTCGTAGTGCGCACACGCGGTGACGCCGCGGCTCTCGCGCCGCTGATTCGGAATGCTATCTGGTCGGTTGATAAGGACCAGCCGATCGTCCGCGTGGCGACCATGGACGCGCTGGTGGCGGCATCTGCGGCGCAGCGGCGCTTCGCCATGATTCTCTTCGAGGCCTTTGGGCTCGTGGCCCTGGCCCTCGCGGCCATCGGAATCTACGGCCTGCTTTCTGGCAGCGTGACCGAGCGCACTCGCGAAATCGGAGTGCGCGCCGCCCTCGGAGCCACGCGCGCAAGAATCGTCGCGCTCGTGCTTCGTCAAGGCATGTTGCTCACCGGCGTTGGCGTAGTAATCGGCTTGGCCGGAGCGGCCGTCGCAAGCGAAGCGATCGAGGCCATGTTATTTGGCGTCTCGAGGCTCGATCCCGGCACTTATATCGGCGTAGTTGCCGTGCTGCTCGTTGTCTCAGCAGCGGCATGTTGGGTTCCCGCACGGCGGGCCGCCCGAATAGATCCGGCGATCACGCTGCGAACGGAATGATCGGGACTAGCTGCAGTCGCACTGCAGGTTAGTACACGACCAATCGCCTTCAGGGCGCACCTCGGAAGCGGATTGGAAATTGCCCCCGCGGTTGTATATTCTCAAATCGTGGCAAGCGCACCTCTCCGCTCCCCAACGTCCGGCCTGATCCTCGGATTGGTGATCACCATCATCGCGGTGGTGGCTTACTCCGCTTATATCACGCGCCAAATTTCGGGATTGCGGGCGCTGCAGACAAACGTGGCCGAGCGCAACCGCCGCGATTCGCTGCAACTTTTGCGGATACAGAACGATCTGAATGTACTGGCGCTCTCCATGCGCGACATTCTCGACGAGAGCCAGACTTATCCGGTGACGGCCTGGCCGGCGCAATTCCAGCGCATTCGCAACGACTTGGATGATGCCTTGCGCAAGGAGCAGGAGCTCGCCGTCGAACCGCGAAATCCCGGCCAGCGGGAATATCTGATCGCGGCCGTGCAACAATTTTGGCGCGGAGTGGAGCGCATGTTCACGTTGGCGGCCATGGCGCAGACCGGCGAAGCGCGCACAGAAATTCGCAATTCGCTGCTCACCGAAGTAGCCGCGCTCAGCACCGACGTGGACCGCCTGCTGGTGGAGAACAATGAGAATCAGAAGGAGGCCGCGGAACAGGCCAGCGAAATTTACGATCGCGTGGAGCGCCAGGTGTATTTATTCTTGACCGCGACGCTGGCGGCGATTCTGCTGACCAGTCTGTATGTGATTGCCTCGAATCGCCGGCTTTTCGCGCAACTTGCGGCGCTTTCGGCGCAGCGCAGCGAATTGGCGCAAAAATTGATTGCCACGCAAGAGTCCACGCTGCGTCATATTTCGCGCGAGTTGCATGATGAGTTCGGGCAGATCCTGACGGCGGTCGGCGCGATGCTGGGCCGCGCGGAACGCCATGCCCCCGCGGATTCGCCCTTGCGTACGGAATTGCGCGAAGTTTCGGGCATCGCGCAGGAGACGCTCGAGAAAGTGCGCATGCTCTCGCAGGCTTTGCATCCCGTGATGCTGGACGAGGCCGGCCTCGAAGCCACGGTGAGCTGGTATTTGGCGAATGTCGAGAAGCAGACAGGTTTGAAGATTGCCTACGAAAAAATTGGCGACGCGTTTGCCGTGGATGGTGGCGCGGCGATTCATATTTACCGCGTATTGCAGGAGGCGGTGAATAATGCCGCGCGGCATTCCGGCGCGAAAGAGGCCTGGGTGCGATTGCGGTTCGGCACCGATGCGCTGGAATTGGAAGTGGAAGATCATGGCGTCGGATTTTCGAGGCCGGCGGTGAATCGCGGGATTGGATTGGTGGCGATGCGCGAGCGCGCGGAATTGCTCGGCGGCACAATTGCGTTTCCTATGCCGCCGGGGGGCGGGACGCTGCTGCGTTTGCGCGTGCCTCGCGAAAAGGCGGAGGCGCATGGCTGATAAAAAAATTACCGTGCTGCTGGTGGACGATCACAAGCTGGTGCGCATGGGTTTCCGCCGCATCATCGAAGACGAACCGGAATTGGAAGTGGTGGGCGAGGCCAGCGACGCGGAGGAAGCTGTACGGCTGGCTCTGCAATTGAAGCCGCGCGTGGTGGTGATGGATTGCGCGCTGCCCGGCGGCAGCGGCATTGCCGCTACGAAGAAGATCTTGGAGTCGCTGCCGGGGATGGCGGTTTTGATGTTGAGCATGCACTCGGAGGACACGCTGGTGCGCCAGGCCATGGCCGCCGGCGCCCGCGGCTACATCTTGAAGAGCGCGATTGATTTGGAATTGCCCGCGGCGATCCGTCGCGTCGCCGCCGGCGAAAGAGTTTTGGCGCCGCAGTTGGAGAAGAGCGAGGGTTTGAAGGGCGAGAGAAGTTCGGGGCTTACGCCGCGTGAGATGCAGATTTTGCAAAAGATAGTGGACGGAAAATCGAATAAGGAAATTGCCGCCGAACTGGGGTTAAGCGCGAACACCGTGTCGGTGCACCGTGCGAATATCATGGACGCGCTGGGAATTCACAAGACGGCGGAATTGGTGGTTTATGCGATTCGGAATGGATTGGTGAACGTACCTTAAGAAGGAAAGGTCTGCGAAGCAGGCCGGCGAGCTAGTATTTTCGCATTATTGCGCCGTACCGCTGCGACGAATAGATTAGCGTCAACTCTAACCCCTAGTAGAGAAGATTCAGTTTCACAAACACCCTGGCTTACAAACAGAGCCGGGGTGTTTTTGTGGACGATTTTTGAGCTCCGATAAACTTACATTTCACGCGAACGTTGGGAGATCGGGAGATAGAAAGTGAATTCGGTGGACTCGGCGCGATCCTTGGGGCCGAACTGCGGGAGGGTCTAAGCACCCTCCCCTACTGGGATCTTCTGGCGGCTAGCACTTTTTCTAGGAAGCGGCGGAGTTCGACCGGGGATTCCAGGGAATATCTTGCGGCGGTGGCGCGGCGCTTGCCTACCAGGATTGAGATGCCGGACATTCGCGAGAACACCGGCTCGTCGCCTACGTCGTCGCCGGCGTAAATCAGCAGCGACTCGGTGTGGCCTTCGCGCGAGAGCAGGAACTTGATGGCGGTCCATTTATCTACGCCGGAACCCGGGAAAATTTCCCAGACTTTTTTGCCGCCGCTTAGGCGCAGGCCTCGATTTTCGGCGATCGTTTCCGCGACGATATGCTTCGTGCGAGCGGCGATGGCGCGGCTGGCCTCGCGGTAATGAACCGCCAGCGAGGCTTCCTTCACTTCCACGCGCACACCTTCCAGGCCGGCTAGTTTCTCTTTGAGTTGCGCGGTGGCCGTGGCCAGCAGACGGCGTTCATTGCGATTCGCCAGCGTGATGCGATGTCCCCGGGCATCCTGGATGGAATAGCCCTGGCACCCTACGTAGCAAATTCCCTGCAGGCCGACGCGTTTGCGCACATCGGCCAGACTGCGTCCGCTGATGATGCCTACCATTACATCGTGCTTCGCCAGCTCCGCGAGAACTTCGCGCGCGGGTTTCGCCAGGCGTACCGAGCCTGGACTGCGCTGAATTTTCGCCAGGCTGCCGTCGAAATCGGAGAGCACCGCGATGGAGCGGGCTTCGCGAATGTCGTCGGCGATTTCGTCCCAGGCCGAAAAGAGATTTCGTGGCGAGCCGAATTGCAGCGCGGCGGCGATGGATACGATTTTGTGATGGCGCGCGCGGCCCCGCCCGTTGGCGTTCGCCAGTTCGACTACCTTCCCGCGTTGGGTTTCCAGAATGCTCATGCCTCAACCTTCTCTGCTCTTTCGATGCGGATTTCCGATAGCGCGGTCACTAAATTTCCCGCCCAACGGTAAATATTATTTTCGCGCACGATCCGGCGCATCGCCGCCATGCGCTTTTCCTGCTCGTCCGCGCCCATGTTAAGAGCGGTATAGATGGCCGTGGCCAACTGCTCGACGTCGTACGGATTGACAACCAGCGCGTCGGAAAGCTCGCGGGCCGCTCCGGTGAATGCGCTCAAAATCAGCACCCCGCGTTCATCATCACGCGCGGCCACAAATTCCTTGGCCACCAGATTCATGCCATCGTGCAGCGACGTAACCAGACACAGATCGGCCGCCCGGTAGAAGCGCTCAATTTCGTGATGATCGTGATGGCGCTCCAGAAGAATTATGGGCTTGGATTTCGCCGATTTGTATTTGTTATTGATGCGTTGTGCTTCTTCGCGTACCTCGACGAGGAAATCGCTATAGCGCTTGATGTTCGTACGGCTCGGCGCGGCGATCTGCACGAAGCTGAATTCGCCCTGGTAATACGGATGTTCGTCGAGCATGCGCTCGATGGCCCAGAAGCGCTCGAGGATTCCCTTGGTGTAATCCACGCGATCAACGCCTACGCCGAGATAGCGCACATTAATTTCAAGCTCATCCAGAATTTTCCGGCGCGTGGCGGCGCGATCGCCGTGCAGATCGCCGCTGTGCCGGGGATCGGCATACGCCACGCTGATCGGAAACGGCCGGACGAGCGTCTGATGGCCCTGGCGGCTAACGGCAAAGCGGTCCCAGTCGGTGTTCGCTTCGAGAGCCCGGTCCACCGTCTCGAGGAAATTATTGCAGTGTGACTGCACATGGAAGCCGATCAGATCGGCACCGAGTAGGCCGTTCAAAAGTTCGCGCTGCCACGGGCAAATCCGGAATGCCTCGGGATTCGGCCACGGAATATGCCAGAAAATTGCGATGCGCGCGTCCGGGCGCTGCTCTTTAATCAGCCGCGGCAGCAGCGCGAAATGGTAGTCCTGCACCAAAACTACCGGAGATTCGGTGCCGCGCAATTCCTCGACAACGACTTTGGCAAACTTTTCATTCACGCGCTGATATTGCAGCCAGTCATCGGGGCGGAAGAGCGGGCGCGTGTGCGCGATGTGGCACAGCGGCCAAAGCCCTTCGTTCGAGAAACCGTAGTAGTAGCCGTCTTCTTCTTCCTTGGTGAGCCAGACGCGCCGCAGCGTGTAGTGCGGATCGTCGGGCGGAACGCGAACGTGATCGTGCTTGTCCACCACTTCCTTATCCGCGTTTCCGGCGCCGTGAGCGATCCAAGTGCCATCGCAGGCCAGCACGACAGGCTCGAGCGCAGTGACCACGCCGCTGGCGGGCACGATGGTGCGAATCGAACCGTCCTGGTCGCGCACATGAAGATAAGGCTCGCGATTGGAAACCACGAACAGCGCGGCATTCTGCAATTTGCCGAGAACGCTCACCCGCAGACGCTCAGCCGTCCACATGGATTCGCCCGCTTCGCGCAGACGCGCTTCTTCGTCTGCCGCAGCCCGCGCGGCGCCCAGGCTTTGCGCCATCTGCTCGGCTTCATGCGTCAGCGGCGCGAGAATGCCGGAGCGATCCACCGGCTGCACCGAGGCTTTGCCCAGCCGCAGCGAGCGCATCCATCCGGCCACGCGCGAGATGGTCTCGCGGAATACCCAGCGCGTCATCACCAGCGCCAGCAGCGCGATGAACAGCGTCTGCAGCGCGGCATGCACCAACGTGTCGCGCCACATCCGCCGCGTGGATTCCTGAATGAAACTGGCGTCGCTTACCAGCGCCAGCGAGCCGATCAGACCATCGTCACTGCGAATCGGAAGAGCGAAGATGTGGATCTGTGCGTCCTGCCCGGAACTAATGAACTCGTGACACCCCGCATCGCTCTGGCAAGACCCCGCAAACTGTTCAGCGCGATTGAGAATGCCAAAATCCAAACCCGCGCTGGAACCGAGAGGATTGCCTTTCGGGTCGAAGACGGCGATGCCGAGAATGTGGTCGCGGTGGCCGAGCCGCTCAATCGTGCGATGCAATGCCGCCAGCGTCTGGGCGGAAATCTCGCGCTCGAAATCATCCTGAAGACTTTGGCCGAGCACCTCGGCGCGCCGCTGCAAGTCGCGGCGCATGGTGCGATCTTCCGTGCGCACCTGGTAGGCCGCGAAAATCAACGAGACGACGGCCACGCTCAGAACCAGCGGCGCAACCAGTCTCAAGCTGAGACGCATAAGCGAACTGTTATCTTGTTCGGCCATAATTCAAGAACGTGCTTGGCGCCACTCAGGCGGGGAAGCCAAGCGGCCAGACAGCTAACTCGGACGATGCCCTCGTCGCGAGAATTTCAGACAGCATCAGGCGGTCCGCCAATGTGCCGGACGAAATGTTACATCCGAGAGGGCAGACTGGCTAAATGATAGCAGACGCACTCCCTTATCGAGCCAGCCAAATCGCCGCAGGCGATGTTGTTTACTTGGCAACTTTTAAATTGTTGGTCACCGAGAAGACATTGGCCACGGAATTGGCGCGGATGTTGGCTGCGTCTTTGTCGGATTGGTTGTCCACCACGCCTTCGAGAGTCACGTGGCCGCCCTTGACGATGATGTGGATGGAGGCAACGGACGACCAGGCGTATTTCTCGAGCGGGCCGAATCCGTAAATGGAGCGGTACTCGGCGCGTCGGATCTGGTCGTCGTCGGGAGATGGCGGAAGAATCTCGATGTTGTTGACGACTTTTTCGACGCCCTCGATTTTCTTCACTGCGGATTCGGCGTCGCCCTTGAGTACGCCGTGGACCACCTGGCCCTGCAGCGTGACTGTAGTGCCGTCTATGCTGTATTCGAGATTGTCGAAGATTGAGTAGTAAGGCAGCAGCGCGAGTTGATGGTGGACTTCAGTCTTGAGCCAGTCTTCGAAATGAGCGTTGTCGCGCGCGTGGGATTGCTGCGCCGCGGCAGGAATCGCGGCGGCGCGAAACATCGCGCGCGGCCCCGCGAAGATTCCCGGACCGGCGAGTACAAATCCTGCCAACAGGCCCGCAACGCGTGTAGCTCTTTTCGCACGATTCATTTTGTAACCCTCCTCGAGTGCGTCTCGAAGTGCGTCCCGCACTTCCGTCTGTATGATGTGGCGATCCTGGTTTTGGAGACAGTAGGCGGCGGGTTCACCTCGCCCCCGGGGTAGCCGTGAGTGTTGAGGCTGCGGCGGTGGGTTCGCGGAAAATGCCGGGGGCAAAACCCAAAGCCAAACCGGGCCTCCGCCGAGGCGGACCCGCCCCCGCTCGGAAATCGTCGGTTGCGAACCACAAAAAACGCTCATCACCCTTGACTGCCGTGATAGTTTCTTGCGGGGTGTGATCTGGCCAATTGTTCGTTCGTACATGCTCGTCTATCGACTGCGAAGTCGCGGCTGCGAGTCGTTAGTTTACTAGGGCGGCGCTGTTTGCTCGTGGCCCAATGGACCGCAAGAGTTCAAAAGGGGGTTGAGATGAGAAGAATATTGGGCGGCTTGGGTATCGCTGCTCTTCTAGCCATTCCGGCGCTGGCGACTCCAGTCGGGGCGCAAACGGCGGCGGGGATAAAGAAGGCTCATCCGACTCCATTCTACGATGCTTCGAAG
Organism: uncultured Acidobacteriota bacterium; assembly: GCA_963831955.1. Taxonomy (GTDB): domain Bacteria; phylum Acidobacteriota; class Terriglobia; order Acidiferrales; family UBA7541; genus Palsa-147. The sequence continues at coordinate 277,219 of CAWHSG010000002.1, forward strand.
GAAGTCACGCTGCAGGGCACGGTGGAGAACGTGCTGCGCACGCCGGAACGCGGAAAGTTGCCGGGCGCGCACGTGATGCTGGCGACCGGTTCCGGTCTAGTGGATGCGCAGGTAGGGCCGTTCGCGTTCAAGGGCTACCATCCGATGCCGGTTGCTCCGGGTGCGCGCGTCTCGATGGTCGGCGTGACGAAGACCGTTCGTGGCGATCAAGTATTTCTCGCCCGCACGGTCACCGTCGGGGAGCAGGAATACAAGATTCGCAACGAGCGCGGGATCCTCCTGGTTCCCGTGAATCCTGCAATCGGCAAAGTAAAAGCGGACAAAACAGCGGGAGGCGCGCGATGATTCGCAGAAACCTCTCGATCACTCTAATCGCGGCCATGGCCGCAATCTTCCTCGCGGCCTGCAGCAGTAGCTCGAAGCCAGTGCCGCCGCAAATCATGGTGGCAATGGACACTCCTCCTCCATCAACCGTCGAGATTGGCCTGTCTGTTCCGCTCTCGGCAATCGTACAAAACGATTCGTCAAACGGCGGCGTGCTTTGGACTCTGAACTGTGATATCGGGGCCAATTGCGGAACGCTCACGGCCTCGAGTTCGGCCAGCGGCAATATGATCGCATACACCGCGCCATCCACCATCCCCGAAGACGATGTGCCCAACGGCGGCATGGCTCTCACGATCACTGCTACATCGGCGACGGACAGTATGGCCTTCGCGACCGCCACCGTGACTTTGACCGTGGTGTCGGATACGCAATTGCTCTTCGGGAACTACGCCTTCTACGTGGAAGGGTTCGACGCCAATGGCTTCATCTATACGGCCGCTGGCAGCGTGGTGCTCGATGGTGCGGGGGACGTCACTGGCGGCGAAGAAGACTTCTTTGACTCCGCCAACGCAACGCCATCGGTGGGCGATGTGATCACGGGCGGCAGTTATCTCATCAACCAGAACGGTCCGGGATCGCTAAGTATCAACGTAGCCCTTCCGGGCAGTCCCCCGGTGCCCGACCCAACGATAGGCCCAGGCGGCAACGGCACGCAGACCTTTAGTCTGGTGGCAGTGAACAACAATCACTTGCTGATCGAGGAATTCGATTCATCGGCGACTTCGTCTAGGCAGCATGGATCTCCAGACCTTCACGATGGGAGATCTTTCGGCGGTCACCGGCGGCTTCGCTTATGTCTTCACCGGCGTGGATGCCAGCGGCAACCCACTTGGTGTTGGCGGCGTGTTTTCTACCGACGGAGCCGGCGGGTTCAGCGCCGACCAGAGCGATGAGAATGACGGAGGAATAGTCACTAAAAACATCACCAATCAGGGCGGCGGTTTCACTTTGCCAGACGCCAACGGCCGCGGCACCTTTACGATCGGAACCGACGTGCTCGCGTACTACCTGGTGGCGCCAGAAGCATTGTCGTTGGTGGAGATTGACGGCACGCAGCTCACTGTCGGAGTTGCTCTCGGACAGGGCGCCGCAACCGGCACTTTCGCCCCGACTTCCGTCGGACCCTCCGCCTTCGGCGCCAGCGGATTTACAGACGGTTCCGCGAACATCGCCGGTCAGTTCGCAACCGACGACGCGAGTCTGCTCACGTCCGGGTTCGGGGACACGAACGAGCTTCTTGGCCCGATCGGAACCGGGTCGATAACCGGCACCTACGCACTCGCCAGCAATGGCTACGGCAATTTTGCTATCACCGGCGGTGACTTGATCGTCTCCGAAGGGGATATCACCACGTTCGGTATGTACGCGATTGATCCTGCGGTGACCGTAGTTGACCCGAACAATCCAGCCGGCGGCGGTGGCGCTTTGCTTCTAAACTTGGACTCCGCAGGATCTTTAGGCGGGGTGCTAGCGCCGCAAACGGACCCCACCGACGTCTTCAACTCCAACAATGCGATGAGTTTCGGAGGGGAGGACTCGACCGGCCCGATTGATCTCGTTGGCCAATACCTGTCGGATGGAGTCAGCAATCTGACGGGAACGGGAGACCAGAACGAGATCAACGGATCCGGGCTTAGCCAGGGAATATCGCTCGCCGGGACATTCGCAGCCGACCCGAATAATCCTGGACGCTCGACTGTCGCGCTGACGATTAACGGAGCGGCTACGCCGAACAATATCGTGACGTATCAGGCGAGCCCTTCTCTAAACTTCAACCTCGACGTGGACCCAGGATTCTCCACTTCGGGAACTATCCAATCGCAGTAGCAAAATAACGGGCAGGAGCGGCGCGGCCGCAGTTCGGGCCGCGTCGCTTTTGTGATTACTCGTCTCCAATCACCGAAACAGAAAATCCGAAGGCAGCAAACTATCGATCTGAAATAGTGAACTCGACGTTGGAGCGCCCGTTCGGCGCAACCGTCACTTTCTTCTCCCACGTCTGCGGTTCGCTGAAATACAACCGCTTCGTTTTCGTTTGCGTGCCGACGTCCAGCACCGGCTCCTCGCGCGCCACGCGCCAGCCCTCATGCCAGGCCACCACTTCGTATTCGCCCGGCGGCACATCCGTCAACTTGAACGCGCCATGCTCGTCCGTCACCGTGTAATACGGATGGCTCACGATAAACACTACACCATTCATCCAAATGTGTCCGGCATTGCACTTCAGATCCACCACTCCGGTCCTGCGCATTGTCCGTTTCAGGACCACATTGGTCATCGGAAACGGCAGATTGTAATCCACCGCGCCCGCCATGTGAATGGTATGCAAGATGGGATCGCTGCTTTTCATCGCCAGATCAGTGCCCTCTTGCACCAGCGAGATATGCGGCACGTAACGGCAATGCACTTGATCGAGGTTGCGCCGCGAATCGGGCAGATCCCAGGCCTTGCCTCTCGTCACATTGCGCAGAAAAACCACCGTGTTGGCCACTCCGCCGTCCGGCGCAATTTCCAGCCTCTCCAGATCCCTCGTTCCGGCCTTGTCCGGATCGCACGTCGCGGAATCCTTAGTGATCGGCAGCGTTAGCGCTTTGGGCCTTTCGCCACTCCATTTCACGACGCCGCTGATCGTGCCGCCATCGGAAACGCTGACCACCTCATACGCGGATTGCGAGCGCGCAATCGGAGACACGCTCAATGCCGCGCCAAGAATTCCGGCTGCGGCGACGCACTGATAAAGCTTCATACGCTCACCCACTCTTTGGCGCCTTGCGAACGCGGCGGTTCTGCTGGTTGGAAGTTTGCGAGCCGCACGGAACGTGCCTCTTCGTCCATCTCACTTCTCCAGTGCGGCTTTCACAGTTGACTTGGCAATACGGCTCGATCCGTGAGCGGCGTAATGGACTTGCAGTGTCCGCAGATAGTGCACCAAATCCCAGGCCTGGTCGGGCTTGAGGTAGTCGGCGAAGGACGGCATGGGAGTGCCGTCCAGTCCGGTCATGAAGATGCGATAGAGATCCGCGTTGGTATCGCCGCACTTGAAGCGGTTCAGCACCTTGAAATTGTATGGGGTAATCGGATTGTCTTTATCGTCTCGCAGCGTCGCTGCGGCCGGACCGTCGGCGGCGCCCTTTTCTCCGTGGCATTGCACGCATTTCAGAGTGGTCTGGTAGAGCACTTCGCCGCGCTGGCGGCTTTCCGCTGTGTCGGGAGTTTCGGGCGCGATTTGAATCGGAGCGTCGGGCTTTTCGTCGTGGAAGCGCGGCGAAAAAGTCTTGATATACGCGACCAGGTCTGCGCGCTGCTGATTGGTCAGCGGATTCCAGGAAGGCATCGCGGTCGTGTCGATGCCTCGCGCGATGGTGTGAAACAGATCCTCATCAAGCGGCAGGCTACCGGTCGGCGTCGAGCGGCACTTGAAGATTCCCAGCGTAAAGTCGCGCGGCTTCGGATCGACGTAGGGCGCGTTCTCGCCATTTCCATCGCCGTCGATCCCGTGGCAGCCGATGCAGAACCGGCGAAAGAGATCCTTCCCGGCGCGCGCGTTCCCGGTCCATTTTTCAATGTGAGATTGCTGGGCGGAAACGATGGGAGCCAGGCCGAAAAATATCCCGAGGCTCGCTGCCACGATTGCAATGCGCGGATTCGCTCGCAGGCGCCGCTTGCCTCGCGCGGCCCGTACCGTATCGCGCCATGCCATCTGCTGCTCCCGTGCCCGGTAGTTCCGGATGGTTCCCCATTCCAATCTACATCGCCTGTCCGGCTGTACAAGCCTACGACTGCGCTTCTGTTAGCAAACAAGTACGTGCCGTTTGAGAACAGCCAGTGTGCGAGCGGTGGGACGAGACGCGTCGTGTCGACCGCTTCGCGGTCGCACGTGATTTGCCCGCTTCGCGGTCGCACGTGATTTGCCCACTTCGCGGTCGCAGGTGAGTCAACCGCTTGGCGGTCGCGGGTGATATGCCCGGTTCGCGGTCGCAACTGATATGTGGAAATGCATTCCTATGGCCGGGTGAAAGTGTGAAAAAAATGGAACTGAATCGCCAATCAAATGAAACCCTTTATAGTGAGCGGGGTTCTAATGCTTTGGGGTCGCATATCCGCAGAGGTGCCTCAGGCCATCTGAGCTGGTTGCATGGTGAAATGGAATCGGCGGGTCGCCGGGCAGCTCGCTTGCTTCGCATGAGGACTTTTCTGGTTCGAATACCAATCTCTACTTGGAGGTCAAGGTGAAACGAAGTCTGGCAGTTTCTTCATTCGCAATTCTAATGCTCTTCGGTTGGCTTGCCGCGCCAGCCGGCGCTCAGACGGCAGCGGTGGTAAATGCTGCGCGTCCGGCGGTCTATGACGCGAGCAAGGAAGTCACAATTACGGGCACGGTGAGCAACGTGGTAACCAAGCCAACCGCTGGAATGATCGGCGGCGGGCATTTGATGGTGGCCACCGCGAAAGGCACCGTGGACGCACACGTGGGCCGCAGGCTGGCGGGCAGGAACGCCATCGCCGTCAAAGCCGGAGACTCCGTCAAGCTCGTCGGAGTGATGACCACGCAAAATAACAGCCAGGTATTTCTGGTGCGCACCGCCGAGGATGGCGGGCACACGTACACGATTCGAACCGAGAAAGGATTTTTGATCACACCGGTGGCCGCGCGCGGATCTTCGAAGACGCCCGCAACAGGGAGTCTCCGATGAACACGAGACTACCGATGAATCGCAAACTCCTCACCTTGATTCTCCTCGGCATTTCCGCGGCTTTCATGGCCGCTTGCGGCAGTGGCAACTCTACGAATGCAGTTGTAATCGGATTCAGCCAGGCGCCCCCTGCAGTGCTGCAAACCAGCACGGTAACAGCGCTTGACGCGGTGGTTTCAAACGATACGTCAAATGCCGGAGTGGATTGGACGGTAACCTGCGGCGGCAGCGATTGCGGCTCGTTCAGCCCCACCCACACGGCCAGCGGCGTTAGCACCAATTACACCGCTCCGGCTACCGTTCCCAACGGCAACACGGTAACAATCACCGCGACAGCGACTGCTAATACGTCTGCGATCGCGACTGGCACGGTCACCATCACCACCAGTTCGACAGCCGGCGGGCTCAACGGGCAGTATTCGTTTTTGGTTTCAGGAGCGGACCCAAGCCTCTTCTATGTCGCAGTCGGCAGCGTGATCGCCGACGGCAATGGGAACATCACCGGTGGCGAAGAAGATTTGTGCGATCTCTCGGGCTGCGCTACTGCCATATTGAGCGGCACTTACGCTACTGGCGACGACGGCCGGGGATCCATTAACGTTTCGAGTACCAACTTCGGACCGCAGACTTTGCAGGTCGCCGTCACTTCGCCCTCTCACGCACTCATCATTGAGTTCGACGGGAATGCCACCTCGAGCGGATCTCTCGACTTGCAGGATACCACTGCATTTTCCGGCACTTCGATTTCGGGCAACTACTCGATGGCGATGAACGGCCTCGACATCACGAATATCGCCGAGGAAGAGGTTTTCCCCGCAGCGCTCGGAGGCATCATGACCGCTGATGGCGCCGGCGGGTTCACCAACGTCACGCTCGACGTCAATGACGGTGGCACGGTGTCCAGTGAACCTACAGTCTTCGGCGCCACCGCCGGGCCGGATTCGTTTGGCCGCGTGGTGATAAGCGATCCGAACTTCGAGTTCGTTTATTACATCGTGAACGCGAAGGCACTTCGACTCATCGAGGCTGACGAGTCGCTTTTTGTCACTAGCGGAAGCGCTTACACGCAAGGCACTGGCTCGCTTACCGTCGCGAATCTCGCCGGCACCTCGGTCTTTGCCGAAGAGGGATCGACGATCAATGGCTCACTGGGCCTTGCCGGAGAGATGACGGTTGATAACAACGGGAATGGAACCGCCGGATTTATGGACGCGAACGACTTCGGGTCGGTGACCAACGGCTCGATTACTGGCAGCACATTCTCTAACTTCACTGCGGCTCGAGGGCAGCTTACCCTCGCCGGAAACGTTTCGTCGAATGTTGCCGACTTCCAGGTTTATCTCGTCGATCCTGGAGTCAACATTCTCGATCCGACGAATGCCACCGGAGGAGGCGGCGCTTTGCTGCTCGACGTTGATAGCAATGCCATCGGAACCGGCGAAATCATCCCGCAGACAGTAGGCGCGCAATTCAGCGGAGATTACGGCGTGAACCTGCAAGCTTTCACGACGTCAACCTCTACGAATCCGCCGTGCGTGGAATGTGATCTGGTTGGCCAAGTGCAGGCTAGCGCCTCGAACCTCACAGGGACCGGAGACCTGAATAACTACGGGACTCTGGTGGCGGCGCAAGCTCTCACGGGATCCTTCACCGCGGACTCCAGCAATCCGGGCCGCTTTACCGGCTCGCTGAATCTCGCAACGTTCGGAACGTTTAACCTCGTCTACTATCAGGCCACCAACTCGCAACTCGTAATAGTAGAGGTTGACACCGGCGAAGTAGCCACCGGAGTGATCGAGGAACAACAATAGAAGGTCGGCGGGTGGCGGCGTACGGAGCAAACGCCGCCACCCGCTAGATTTTTCAGCAGTCTCCCAATTTTGGTCTCAAGGCGAATTCCGTAGAAGGAACTCCGCATTCATCGCGGCGGAGTTACGCGTCACGGTGGCAGCCCCCGAATTCATTCGGGGGAGGAGCGCTTTAGCGCTCCGGAAAAAGCGGTGCCCAGGAACGATGCGCTTCAGCGCTGGGCACTTTTTTGCCGGACCCTGACACGGCTTTCCATAAACCCATCGAATGCCATTTCGAAATTAAGAGATTTGCCGTCGTAGGGGCGCCGCTTGCTGCGCCCGCCTTTGTAAGGCCTACCGAAACGCACGCCATTTACATACATCAGACGTTATTCCGTCCAGCCGAACGATTTTGAGACAGCGCGGTGCCACAGGCGATCGAGTTCTTCACGTTTTGAATCTTCCATCGCAGGCCGCCACTCCCGATCCACGCTCCAATTCCCTCGCAATTCTTCCAAACCCGCGAAATACCCGACAGCCAATCCAGCAGCATAAGCAGCCCCCAACGCCGTAGTTTCTTTATTAGCAGGCCGCACGACAGGCCGATCCAAAATGTCCGCCTGAAATTGCATCAACAAACTATTTTCCACCATCCCGCCATCCACGCGCAGAACTTCCAGCCGAATGCCCGAATCCTTCTCCATGGCGTCAAGAACATCGCGCGTCTGAAATGCCGTAGCCTCAAGAACAGCCCGCGCAAGATGGCCCTTATGCGCGAAGTGCGTAAGCCCAGCAATCACCCCGCGCGCCCCGGGCTTCCAATGCGGCGCGTAAAGCCCCGAAAATGCCGGAACGAAATAAACGCCGCCATTATCGGCGACGCCGCCCGCCAACTTTTCGATCTCGCCGCTATTGGCGATCAAGCCCAGATTATCGCGCAGCCACTGCACCAGCGCCCCGGCGATGGCCACGCTCCCTTCCAGCGCGTAGCAAGCGGGTTTCGCGCCAAATTTATAAGCGACGGTAGTAAGCAATCCGTGAGTTGACGTCACCGCCCTCTCGCCCGTATTCAGAAGCAAAAAGCAGCCGGTGCCATAAGTGTTCTTAGCCTCGCCGGGCGCGAAGCAGGTCTGCCCGACGAGCGCCGACTGCTGATCGCCAAGAATTCCAGCGAGCGCCACGCCTCGAATCACCGCCGGCTCCCGCGCCTCAGCAAAGTGTTCGCTACTCGAGCGAATTTCCGGAAGAATTTGCCGTGGAATCCCGAACACCGCGAGAATCTCCGAATCCCAATCGAGCGTCTCGAGATTCATCAATTGCGTCCGGCTCGCGTTCGTCACGTCAGTGACGTGAATTCCCCCGCGCGCCCCGCCCGAAAGCTTCCACACCAAAAAGCTATCGATAGTTCCGAAGAGCACATCGCCGGCCTCAGCCTGCGCCAGAACGTCCGGAATATTTTCAAGCATCCATCGAATTTTCAGGCTGCTGAAATAGGTGGAGAGCGGAAGCCCAGTCCTCGCGCGAAAGCGATTCTGCCCGCCGTCCCGGCTGAATTCGCCGACGGCATCGGCGACGCGCGCGTCCTGCCAAACGATGGCATTCCCCAACGGCGCGCCAGTCCGCCGATTCCAAAGCAACGAAGTTTCGCGCTGATTGGTAATGCCGATGGCGGCAAGATCTCCAGCCCGCAGCGATTTCTGCGCCATCGCCGCCGCGATTACTTCCTGGGTGTTCCCCCAGATTTCCTCGGGATCGTGCTCCACCCACCCCGGCTGCGGAAATATCTGCCGGTGTTCCTTCTGCGCCAACGCAACAATGCGGCCCCCGCGATCGAAAACGATGAATCGAGTGCTGGTGGTTCCCTGATCGAGTGCTCCGAGAAACTCAGCCATAGCGGAATCAAACTATCTCATAAATACTCCGAAACCCCGCGCGAACCGGAAGGCCGCGCCCGCGCGCCGAACAGCCGGCCGCAACCCGAGCTTCCGAGTCTGAGTCATTAGATGCGGCGGAGCCGCAGAAACACGGTGGCAGCCCCCGAATTTATTCGGGGGAGGAGCGCTTCAGCGCTCCGAAAAAAAACCGCCTAACGTCAACGCGCTTTAGCGCTGGGCACTATCTTGAGTCACCACACGTGGCTCTTCAGTCCGACCAGACCGCAGGCACACGATCCCAGCGATGCTCCCTCAATCTCTTGAGCAGCGCGGCGTCAAGCCCACCGGCATCACTGGCGGCGATATTTTCGCGGACATTTTCCACCCGGCGCATTCCCGGAATGGTGGTACTCACATCCGGATTCGAAAGAATGAATCGCAGCGCCATTTCCGGCAAGGTCATGCCGGGGGGAAGAATTTTCTTTAGCTTCTCGACGCGCGCCACCGTCTCCGGCAAGTTTTCCGGCCCGAAATATCCCCCGCGCCAATCGCCGGCCGGGAATTTCGTATCCAAGGTAAGTTTTCCGCCAAGGCTGCCTTCATCAAACGGCACCCGCGCGATCACTCCGACATTCAACTCGCGGCAAACCGGAAAGAGCTGATCCTCAGGCGCCTGATCGAAAATGTTGTAAATCACCTGAACGGCATCGACGAGCCCAGTTCGCAGCGCCCGAATTCCATTGTTCGGCTCCCAGCGATTCAGGCTCAGGCCGAAAAAACGGATCAGCCCCTCGGATTTGAGCTTCGCCACGGTGGCAGCAAAGTCGGGATCGCTCGTCCAGTCATCGTGCCAGACGTGCAATTGCAGCAGATCGATCGAATCAGTACCCAGATTCTTGCGAATCCGCCGGGCATATTCGAAAACGTGCGCGGCGGGAAACACATCTTGATACGAATCGTCGGCAGAACCAGGCCATTTGTCGTTCTTCGGCGGAATTTTCGAAGCCGCATAAAGCCGCTTGCCTTTATTCCTGGCGATAATCTGGCCAAGAAGCGCGTCGCTCTTGCCGTCGCCATAGGCCCACGCGGTATCGAAAAAGTTGCAGCCGGAATCCACGGCAAGCTGCATCGACTCCAGAGATTCAGCGTCATCGGAGCCGCTCCAGCCGCTAACGCCCCAAAGGCCTTGGCCGATTTCGCTGACATCGAATCCGGTGCGGCCCAGCTTTCGGTATCGCATCGTCGCTTCCTGTGTTCGGTGGTTTTACTTGGCTGAGAATTTATAAATCGTTTCGCTGTGAAACTGGGCGCCGGGCCGCAGCACCGTCGAAGGAAAATTCGGATGATTGATCGAGTCCGGAAAATGTTCGGTCTCGAGGCAGATCGCGCCGAACGCGGGATACGCGACGCCGCGCTTGCCTACGATTTTCCCATCGAGATGAATCGCGGAATAAAACTGCACACCAGGCTCAGTGGTCCAAACTTCCATCTGCCGCCCGTTCGACGGATCGACGACGCGCGCGGCAAACCGCAACTCGCCGGTTTGGCCATTCAAGACAAAATTGTGATCGTAGCCGCCGGGATCGGGCTTCAGGGCGTCTATCCGCGCGCCGATCGCCGTCGGCTTCGTGAAATCAAGTGGCGTGTCTCTCACCGGCTTGATTTCGCCAGTAGGAATCATCGTCGAATCAACCGGAGTATAAGAATCCGCGTTGATGGTGAGGATGTCCTTGAGCACATCGCCGCCGCCCGCAAAATTAAAGTAAGAGTGATTCGTGAGATTCAGAATCGTGGGCTTGTCCGTCGTCGCGCGGTACTCGAGCTTCAACGCGTTGCCGTCAATGAGCGAGTAAACAACGGTGACCGACAAATTCCCGGGAAATCCTTCCTCTCCGTCCGGGCTGACATACGTGAGCTTCACCGAAGCCGCATGCGCGTCGCTCATGGATTCGGCTTTCCACACGCGGTGATCGAAACCGACATTGCCGCCATGCAAAGTATTCGGCGGATTATTGATGGCCAGCGTATATTGCTTGCCATCGAGCGTGAACTTCCCTTTCGCAATGCGATTGGCCACGCGTCCGATGATGCCGCCGAAATGCGGATGCGGCCCCTCGTAATCCTTCAGATTGTCAAAGCCGAGAACCACGTCGCCTTCCTTGCCGTCGCGGTCGGGCACCCACAATTCCATGAGCGTCGCGCCGTAAGTGATGATTTTTGCCATGGCGCCTGTGGTGTTCTTCAGGGTATAGAGATCGATCGTCGTGCCGTCGTCGAGCTTTCCAAAGACACTTTTCTCGACGCTCGGCTTTGCAGGCGCGTCGCTGCGCAGCCGGGCAGGCGCTGCCAATCCGCTAAGCGCCACCACGATCACTGCGATCCACAGGATTCTCGTTGCGCGCATTTCCACTTTCACAAATCAGGCCTCCCACACAGCGCCGCGTTTCACTCGCGGCATACGCATCGCATCGCGTTCTGCGGTGACGCGCGTTATATCATAGACTCGCTTTAGCTCGCGCGCGTTTTGAATCTGCTCATCTCCGCGTTTTTCGCGGCGGAGCCGCGGCGTCTGGTGGGAGCCCCCTGCTTCAGCAGGGGGAGGAGCGCTTTAGCGCTCCGAAAACGAATCGTATTTCACAATGCGCTTTAGCGCTGGGCACTTCTTAGGCAGCGCCACCGGAGGCCGTAGATCATGATCGGGAAGGATTCGCTAAAGTATTTTCTCGCGGCCGTCGAGCGCCTCGATACGAGCTTCGCGCCTCTGCCGGAATTCGCCGCAGAGATTCCGGGCCGTGAGCGTATCGCTGAAGTGCTTAGCGAGACTGCCGGCAAGCTGCGCGACAACTATCCTTATTTTCATCCTTTATACGCGGGGCAAATGCTAAAGCCGCCACATCCGGTCGCGCGCCTCGCTTATGCGCTGGCCATGTGGATCAATCCGAACAATCACGCGCTCGATGGCGGACGTGCCAGTTCGGCGATGGAAAAAGAAGCGGTGGCTGAGCTCGCGGCAATGTTCGGATGGAAGATTCATCTCGGCCATCTTTGCGGTGGCGGCACGATTGCCAATCTCGAAGCGCTATGGGTGGCGGGCCGCGTGCATCCGGGAAAGAAAATTGTGGCATCCTCGCAGGGCCATTACACGCACTCGCGCATCAGCGGAGTGCTGCAACTTCCATTCGAATCGATTCCGTGCGACCGCCTGGGACGGATGGATCTCGGCGCGCTCGAGCAGAGAGTGCAGCGCGGAGACGTCGGCACGGTAGTAGCGACGGTGGGGACAACAGCTACGGGCTCGGTCGATCCGTTGCCCGAAATTTTGGAGCTGCGCGAAAAATACGGCTTTCGCGTTCATGCCGACGCGGCTTATGGCGGCTACTTTACGCTGGCGGAGAATTTAGATGCAGCCGCGCGCGCGGCGTTTGACCGGCTGGCGGAAGCGGATTCCATCGTCGTCGATCCGCACAAGCACGGCCTGCAACCCTATGGTTGCGGCTGCATTCTTTTTCGCGATCCGGCCGTTGGCCGGTTTTACAAGCATGATTCGCCCTACACGTACTTCACGTCCGGCGATCTTCATCTTGGCGAGATTGGCCTGGAATGTTCGAGGCCTGGCGCGGCGGCCGTGGCCTTATGGGCCACGCAGAAATTATTGCCGCTGGTGCGTGGCGGAGAATTCGCGCACGGTCTCGCGAAAAGCCGCGACGCCGCGATGGCGCTGCATCGCGCGCTAGCGAATGATTCGCGCTGGATGGTGGGATTCGAACCGGAGCTGGACATCGTAATTTATGCGCCGCGGGGCGCGGACCCTGGCAGCATTTCCCGCCGATCGCAGGAAATATTCAAGGAGGCCGCCAAGCGCGGCCTACATCTCGCGCTGGCCGAGTTGCCTGCAAAATTCTTCACCGATTCTGCGCCCGAATTCGCCTCAAGCGAGGAAACAATTACGTGCCTGCGTTCCGTGCTGATGAAGCCGGAACACGCCGAGTGGGTGCCGCGGATTTTCGAGATTCTGGGTGAAGCTTCAGCGCGCGATGATCGCTGACGTTGGCAGTGATTTTGCCTGCGCCAGCGTTGCATCGACATTTTTTCGCACGCTGCTCGCTTCGCTACCTAGACGCGTCTCCGATTCGCGGCGCGTGTTCGTTACTGTGTCGAGTTGCGGCCCTGGCGATGACGCGAGCAATTGCTCCGCCCGCAAGAAGCACGCGTAGGCGAATCGCGGCGGCACTTTGCTGCGCGACAGTAGCTGCCCGTAATTGAACCAGTCCACGGCCTCCGCGTTTGTATCGCCGGAGCGCTCATCGAGCGTAATCGCGCGTTGATAAGCGCTCGCGGCATCCGGCCATTGCTTCGCTGAATCGAGCGCATCGGCAAGATGCGATTCCGCCAGGCTTTCTTCGCGCATATTGCCAGCCTGCTGCGCGAGCGTGACCGCATCGCGATAGGCTGCGATCGCGGGATTTGTCTGATGGCTGTGAGCGAGCGCGTCGGCGAGTTCGAGCGTCACCGCGGCGCGCTGATTCGCCGTTGGCGCACCCTCGCTCGTGCCGGATGACGCGAGATTGAGATACGCCTGATAGTGACGGACGGCCGCGGCATGCTCGTCGCGACGATCTAGAGCCTCAGCGAGATAAAGCTGTGCATTGGCTTGCGACGGGTCTGCGTCGATCGCTTTTTCCCAGCTTTCGATGGCTTCATCGGCATGGCCGAGGCGCATGGCCAGCAATCCGTAATTTACGCGCGCGTCCGTGTCGGCCGGAAATCGCGCCAGCATCTTTTGATAATTCTCGTAGGCTTCCTGGTAGCGACCCGCGACCAGCAGCGCTCGAGCGCGAGCTTCTTGCGGCACCGGATTCGACGGATTCACTTCTATCGCGCGGGCCAATGCCGCTAGTGCCCCATCGGTTTGCCCGGCTTGCGTTTGCGCGCGGGCGATGCGCATCTCCAGCGAGCTGTCGTAGGGATCCAAGCTGGCCGCGCCGAGCAGATGCGGAAGATTCCCTTCATCTGTTCCAGTGAAATATCGAAATTGATCCATGCCGCCGAGCAGAAAGAGAATTGCCGCTACGGCTACACGGAACGCATGGGCGCCGGCCGAACGCCCGCCGAGCCAGCCCGTGGCTTTCGCTCCGGCTTCCGCTTCATTTCGCTCGCCGCTTTTCACCAACAACGACGAAACGCGCGAATCGCGCAGCTTCCAGATTGCGCCATCTAGAATGAAATGATGGATATTCACGAGCGCGGTGAAGATCAGGAAGCTCACCGCGAAATCGTAGTGGAACACGTAGCTCACCAGCCAGGGACCGGGAATGAAGAGGGCGATGCCGCCCGCGATCAGCGTGACGAAATAAGTTCCCATGCGCCAGGAGGTATTTCCTGTTGCTCGCGCTTCGCGCCGCGCGTAGTAACTGGTGATCCAGAGATATTGCGCGGAATGCAGCACGGCGAGAATCCCGCTGCTGTATCGCGTCTGCGGAACCGCCGACCCGGCGACTAGCCCGAGCGCTGTCGGTAGCACGAACCAGAGTCCCTGCGTGGCGAGCAACGTCAGCGGAGCCGCCATTCCCTTCCAGCCGCCGCGCTTCACCCATGCCGCGATCACCCAACCCGAAAAGAAAACGTAAAGCACGCCTCCGGCGACGCGCGCTGGAATCGAAATTCTCTCCGGCAAATTCAGTGAGAGTACAAACGGATCGTTCGAAACGCCGGTGTGAAAGCTGACCAGCAACATTACGAAGGATGCGATGAACGCCCAATGCAGCAGGCGGCGTTCCCCGGGCGTTACCGTCGTGCCACCGCGCCGCGCGAACATCATCAGCAGGCCGTAGTTCTGCCCGGAGTAATGCCAGGGGCTCCAGTTGATATAGAGCGTGAAAACCCAGGGCACAAGGCGGAAATCGGCATGCGCCAGAATCGCAGTGAGCGCGATCAACACGGTCATGTGCAACGTGAAGATGCGATATTTCTGGAATTCCTCGCGGGTGCGATAGGCGCGATAAATCGTGGCCATGAAATGCGGATAATTGAAAATCAGCGCCAGAAAATAGAATGCGAAAGACCATTGGCGCGCATGCGAGGCCGCCAGCCATGCTGCGAGCAACAGCGGTGCGGAGCAGCCGCCGCAACCGATCAGCAGATCCACCCACGGGCGATAAATCCACGGCGACGCATTGGGGCCGTTCGCCGCTCGCGGTGGCTCGACGGAACCGCGGACAGTGGCGGTCGGAGCCGGCGGCGTCATCACATCGAGTCTCGCCATCGCAACTCGATGCTAGACACCACGAGCACAGCGGTCAACGCAGCGGAAAAGCCCGATGCGCTACGGGTAAACGGCAGAACTGTATCGCGCTGGCGGTAATGGGGGATGTTGTCGCTTCGGTTGCGGCGGAGCCGCAGAAACCCGGTGGGAGCCCCCGAATTTATTCGGGGGGAGGAGCGCTTTAGCGCGGGGTATTTTGCTTTGTGTGCGGCGAGAGAACTTGTCTGATGACCACGATGTTTTGTCAGGGCATGACTTTAGTCATGCCGCAAACGCAGCAAAATCGATACGGCTTTAGCCGCTGAGGCTCTGTTTCTCGAGTTCTCACGCAGACTCAAGAGACCAGGCCCGACGGCCGCTCCATCGCACGTTTGCGACTTGCCTGGCGTCTCACGAAGAAACTAGGACGAACGCGGCGGAATCTAGCGGCGCAGTGATGCGGCGATTTCGCCGGCGATTTTGCGCGCGTTCACGATGTCTTCGGGATTTAGGCTGATGGCGGCTACTCGGGCATGGCCGCCGCCGCCGTATTTTTCGGCGATGCTGGCGAGATTTACGTCGGCGTCGGCTTCACGCCACGGATTTGTGCCGATGGAGATTTTGGAGCGGGTGGGCGAAGCGCTCACTCCCACCGAATAGAGCGATTCCGGGTGCAAATAATAGGGCACGAATTTGTTGTAGCCCTCGAGATCGAGATCGCTTACGTCGAAGTAGATCACGCCGCCCCGCGCGTCGGCGCGCTCGCGCATGATATCGATCGAGCGCTTGTGGCGCTCGAGCAGCGGCCCCAGATGCTTGGCGATTAGGGGCAAGCGCACGATTTCGGCCAAAGGCATTGTGGCTAGATAGGGGATCAGTTGCGGCACTAAGTCGTGTTGCGGCGCGGCCTCGATTACCAATGCGATCTGCATCGCTGGCGCTGCGAGCCCTACCGCTGCTTCGGGGGATTCGAATTGCGCGCCGTCTATGATGTCGCCCCAATGAATCAGCTCGGCGAGCGGCTTGGCGTCGAATCCGAATTTCTCGGAGGCGATGGTGGCCAGGAATTTGGTGCAGGATTTGAAGGTGGGATCGTAGAACTTCTTTCCGGAGTGATCCTGCTTGAAATTCGCCGCATCTTCGGGGGTTAGGAACGCGCTTTGGTGATGGTCGAACCACCACGTCAGACGCGGCGAACTTGAGTATTTAAAATCCACGATCGCGTTTTCGTCGCCGTCGAATACGCCGTCTTCAAACGGCTTGGAAGCCTTGTGCGTCATGCCCGCGTAGCGAAATTCCGCTTGCGGGTTGATTCGCTCGCGGTAAAAGCGCGAGAAAATCGCGGCCGAGCAGGCCCCGTCGAAGCACTTATCGTGGAAGAAGACTTTTACGTTCAAGCTCTCTCCATAAACTCGCGCGCCGGAGGCGTGAGTTCACACCAGCGCGGAAAACCAAAAAGAATGGACGGATACGTTTCGCTTGTCAAGAAAATTACGAGAACGTCATTTCAGGACGAGGCGGGAGCAGGCTACGTAGGGGCGGGGGTTCACCTCCCGCCCGGTTTTGCACTGGATGTCGGCTCACGTTCGATTTAAGCGTTGCCGGCCATTTTCTCGGCGAGATCGCCTACTACCGGTAGCTTGAATTTCTGTCCCTGGTAGGCCTTTACCATGCAGAGAATCCACAGAATAAATGAGCCGATGCCGAGGACTCCGTAGATCAGGAAGCTCATCAGCGTCAACATCCATCCGCCGAAAATCGACGCCGCGGCGATCATTCCCAGCAAAATATACGCGACTACGATCGCCCCGAAGAGAACCAGTGACTGCGCCGCGTGGAAGCGGACGAACGGCCGCTTATCGATTAGATAGAAGATCAGTCCGGTGACCCAGCCCGCTATGTAGCAGAGCAGACCTGCCACATTTTCCGCTAAGCCTGTGTCGCCGCTTGTAGTGCTCACCGGTGCTCCTCCTGTCGCCGCTACTGCTGATTGTGGGGCTCCGCACTTTGGACAAAACGTCGCACCGCCCACTTCCGCGCTACACTTCGCACAAAACGCCATGGACACCTCCGCCGGGAAGACCGCTGATGGGCGCGTAGAGTAGCAGAAGGACTACGGTCCAGCAAGGCGAATTGGAACGCTTGCGCGATTCCAGTAGAATGCGGCGCAATCGCTTTCATCTCATCGGAGACGCGCTTGGCCAGCTCAAACGCTGTCCTCAGGCCCACTCGTCGAATCCTCGGCCTAGAATGGCCGCGCGATGTCTCGCTAGCCGAACGCCGCTCACTGATCGCCGGCGGCCTCGGCTGGATGCTCGACGCCTTCGACGTAATGCTTTACTCCATGGTGCTCGCCCACCTGATGCAGCACTTCGCCATGAGCAAGCAAACCGGCGGCTTGCTCAATTCTCTGACACTGGTCGCCTCGGCCGTAGGCGGATTTTCTTTCGGCTTCATCGCCGATCGCATCGGCCGCACCCGCGCGTTGATGGCTTCGATCCTAGTTTTCTCGATTTCCAGCGGCGCTTCCGGCTTCTCGCAAACGATCACTCAGCTCGCCATCTGCCGCGTGATACTGGGCCTCGGCATGGGAGGCGAATGGTCCACCGGCGCCGCGCTGATCGCAGAAACCTGGCCGGCTGAGCATCGCGGCAAAGCGCTAGGCATAATGCAATCCACTTGGGCGATCGGCGAAATCGGCGCCGCAGTGGTAGCTGGATTAATGCTGCCACGCTTCGGATGGCGCGCCGTTTTCTTCGTCGGCATCCTTCCAGCGTTCGTGGTCTTCTGGATTCTCCGCAAAGTGCCGGAATCCAAAATCTGGCAAAATCGAAAATCCGCGCGCCCCGATTTCCGGGTGCTGCTCCGCAGCGATGTCCTGTTTCCCGGCCTGCTCGCCACTGCCATGAATGCCTGCGGCATGTTCGGTTATTGGGGGTTATTCACCTGGATTCCCGCCTATCTCTCGCTGCCAGTCGCGCTAGGCGGACGCGGGCTGAATCTGGTGACCACGATGAGTTGGTTGATCGTCATGGGCGTCGGCAAATTCCTCGGTTATGTGCTTTTCGGATTTTCGGCCGATGCGTTCGGACGACGTCGCAGCTACGTCGTCTATCTGCTCGCGGCCGCAGCACTCGTGCCGATTTACGGAATGTCGAAAACAGCGCTTTGGCTGCTGATCCTCGGCCCGCCGGTAGCGTTCTTCGGCACCGGCTTCTTCTCAGGATATAGCGCCTTGGCCGCCGAACTTTTCCCCACCGAGATCCGCGCGACAGCGATGGGTCTAAGCTACAACATCGGCCGCGGCTTCTCCGCGCTGGCGCCGTTCGCCGTGGGCTGGATCGCCACGCGCCGCGGCCTTGGCAGCGCCTTTTTTTTGCAAGCCGCTGCCTTTTTCGTCGCAGCACTTCTCGCCCTCGCCTTGCCCGAAACCAAGGGCCGTGAATTGGCTTGAGAGCAAAGTTGTTCTGAACCGTCCGAGCCCAAATGGACAATGTCAATGACAAGATGACAATACATTATATCAATGACATCATGAATTGTCACCTTGTCATTGACAGATCACTATGACTCCCGCTAGTATCAGAGCAGCATGAAGCTCGCCGGCAAGTCACGCCGCAAGCAGCGCTCCTCTGGCCGGACTACGGCAAATCGACGGGGAGCGCTCAAAGTCTCCGACGAAGTCTGGATCGTCACTGCCCTGTTGCATCGCGAGCACCCGGATCGGGCCGACTTCACAATTAACGAGATCATTGAGCGTGCCCGCCTGGAGGCAATCACCGGCGAGTTGCGTGCCGGCGTCCGCGTTTACGCGATCCTGCATTGTGTGGCGAACTATCCGCCGAATCCCGGCCGCTACCGCGTGCTGTATGCCACCGGAAAGAACTCACGGCGGTTATTTCGCGAGGGCGACGTTTTCGATGACGCGCGTCGCGGCGCTAAGATAACGCCAACGCGTGACGCCATTCCCTCGCGTTACCATTCCTTGTTGGATTGGTACTCCTCGGATTATGCGGAGCGGCGGCCTGCGGTCGACATCTCAAATTCCATTTTGGCGCTTAGCGGGCTCGGCAGAGAGTTATGGGCCGGCGTGGATCCCGACGAGTACGTCCGCCAGCTCCGTGAGGATTGGGATTGAGTCGCGTCTTCTGGGATACGAATCTCTTCATTTACTTGATCGAGGGGCAAGGTCCGCGCTGGCAGCGGGTGACGCGCTTGGCAAGCGCGATGCACGAGCGAGGCGACCAGCTGATAACTTCCACTCTGGCGCTCGGCGAAGTCCTTGTTAAGCCCTTGAGGGATCGAACCCCTGAACTTGCGGCGCAGTATGAGGCATTGCTATCGACGCAAGCCTCGGTGGTGGCTTTCGACCTCGCCGCGGCGAGGATTTACGCGGAAATCCGCCGCGATAGCACGATCAAATCCCCCGACGCCATTCAACTCGCTTGTGCTGCCAGTGCGCGCGTGGATCTTTTCATCACGAATGACACGCGGCTTTCGGGCAAAATTATTGACGGCATTCAGTTCATTGTTTCGCTGGAACGCGCACCTCTTTAGCGCGTTTGGAGGCATGGCTTGAGTACGCCACCGAAGAAGATTGCGGCGGAGAAGTCTGCGGTTTCGAAAACCGCGCAAGTTCCGAAAGCTGCGGCACGCAAAAAGAGTTTCTTGCGAGAGCATTCGCTGAGCATCAGCGCTATCGCCATTATGCTCTGCTGGATTCTCCTCTACATCAAATCCGATCCAAGCACGCATTGGGGCTCCTTTTTCGGGAATGCGATCGCGGATTGGTCTGGTGTCGTTGTTACCGTGCTGGCTACGAAATATTTATACGAGAAGCAATCGGCGGAGAGCCGCCGGCCTCCGAATTATGAGTGCTCGCCGACTCAAGCGTTTTTCCGGGATCACGGACTTAGCATTTTTTTGATCATCACTGGGATTGCTTGGGTGATCGCTTTCATAAAGATGGATCCGAACGCGAAATGGGGGCAGGTAGTGGGCAACATCGTTTCGGAATGGACGCAGATTTTCGGCCTGGTGATTCTGACCAAGCATTTCATGGAGAAAAACTCGAAAGAGAGTTCGCGGTAAGTTTGCACCCCAACGATTTTGTCACAATGGCCGCGGAGTCTGGGGGACCTTGAGGCAAACGGGCGTGGATTAGTTCCGAATCGCGCGTGATATAGTCCTGCCTGCTCGGCGATCAGCCGGGCCTAGCCGTTCCCTTCTTATGGCGCTTGCTGCTGGCGATAAACTTGGCCCTTATGAGGTCCTCGCTTCGATTGGCGCGGGCGGCATGGGCGAGGTGTACCGCGCGCGCGACTCGCGTTTGAATCGCGATGTGGCAATCAAAGTTTCCACCGCGCAGTTCAGCGAGCGATTCGAACGCGAAGCTAAGGCCATCGCCGCGCTGAATCATCCCAACATTTGCCAGATTTATGATGTTGGCCCGAATTATCTGGTGATGGAGTGCATCAGCGGTGCGCCGATTATTTCGCATGAACTTCCACAGGCGCTCCCGCCGGCGGAGGCATTGCGCCTGGCGATACAGATCGCTGCAGCGCTCGAGGCCGCGCATGCGAAAGGGATCATTCACCGCGACCTCAAGCCGGCAAATATCCTGGCGACTTCGAGCGGCGTTGTGAAGCTGCTCGATTTCGGATTGGCGAAACAGAGCCTCGGCGGCGGATCGGCGGAGGAAACCGCGTCGCTCGGCACCACGCAGCCCGGCACGATCATGGGTACACCGGCGTATATGTCGCCGGAACAAGCCGAGGGCCGGGTAGCTGATGCGCGCTCGGATATTTTTTCATTCGGCGCTGTGCTCTACGAAATGTTGGCCGGACGCCGCGCCTTCCCCGGAAATTCGGCCGCCGCGGTGATTGGGGCGATCGTCCACGTCGATCCGGAGCCGCTGAATGCCCCGCCTGCGCTGGACGCGATCGTTCGCAAGTGCTTGGCGAAATCGCCGGACGCGCGCTTTCAGACGGCGACGGAGTTGCGTCTGGCGCTGGAAGCCGCGTCCACGCGGAGCGCCTCTCGGATCAACTGGCGCACGATCGGTTTGGCTGCCGCCGTCGCAATTGTGGTGCTGATTGCCGCCGCGGCTGTTGTCTATTTCAAAGGTCACACATCCGGCCGGATAGATTCCATCGCCGTGCTGCCGCTTGAAAATCGAAGCAACGATCCCAATGCCGACTACATTTCCGATGGAATCACCGAGAGCATCAACAACAGCCTGGCGCGATTGCCGAGCCTGAAAGTGGTGCCGCACAGCGTAGCTTTTCATTACAAAGGCAAGCCCATCGACGCGCAAAAAATCGGCGACGAACTCGGCGTGCAAGCAGTGCTCACCGGCCGCGTCGCTCAACGCGGCGACGATCTTGCAATCGACGTCGAACTCGACGACGTTCGCAACGGCAAACAGCTTTGGGGCCAGCAATACAATCGCAAAGTAGCCGATCTGCTGGCGGTACAAAGCGATATCGCGCGCGAAGTCTCGCAGCAATTGCGCTCGCAGCTTTCCGCCGCGGACGAGCAAAAGCTGACCAAAGGCTCGACGAACAATCCCGAAGCCTACGAGCTTTATCTCAAAGGCAAGCACTACACCAACCAATTTACGAAAGAAGGCTTCACCAAAGGCCTCGACTATTTCAATCAAGCCATCGCGCTCGATCCGAATTATGGCCTGGCCTACAGCGGCTTGGCCTACAACTACATCAATCAGGACGAATGGTACATGCGCCCAAGCGAGGCCGGCCCAAAAGCCAAGGAAGCAGCCGAGAAGGCGCTGTCCATCGACGACACGGACGCCGACGCTCACCTCACACTGGCGATCGAGCTGCAATGGTACGAGTGGAATTGGGCCGCGGCAGAACGCGAGTTCAAGCGCGCGATCGAGCTGAACCCCAACGATTCGGAAGCGCACGCCTACTATTCCTGGTACCTCGCCCCGCTGGGCCGCAACGACGAGGCGCTCGCCGAAGCCCGGCGCGCTCTGCAAGCCGATCCACTTTCCTCGCTGGCGAATTTTATCGTCGGCTCCGTTTATGTTTTCGCCCGCCAGTGGGATCCGGCAATTGCGCAACTGCGAAGCGCCAAGGAGCTCGATCCAACATATTGGTTTAATTCCTGCTATCTGGGCCGCGCTTACGAGCAAAAAGGAATGTTGTCCGAAGCGATCGCCGAATTTCAGCACGCGCTCACGCTGGAAAAGGAAAATACCGAAATCTGGTCGGGCCTCGGACACGCTTACGCATCGCTGGAAAAAAGGCCGAGGCACAAAAAGTCCTGGATCATCTGAAGGAATTGTCGGCGCACAGCTATGTCTCCCCGTATAGCATGGCCGTGATTTATGCGGGCTTGGGCGATAAGGACAAGACATTCGAATGGTTGGAGCGAGCTTACACGGAACGTTCTTATTTCGTCGCCAATTATCTCGATGACCGACGCGCGTCTCGATGGCCTGCACTCTGATCCGCGCTTTGTGGATATGCGGCGTCGCGTCGGATTGCCGGAATGACCTGCGTGCTCCAACCTTAACTTCCCCCGAACTCCTGCGGCGAGCTGCGGCGGCTCTCGAAGTAAACTGCGTCACCCGGTGCGGGCTGATGATCGTCTCTGCGCCACTCAGCCCGGAGATAAGACAATGTTATAATGCGATTCATGCGGAAGTGGCGGAACTGGCAGACGCGCAAGACTTAGGATCTTGTGGCCGAAAGGCCGTAGGGGTTCAACTCCCTTCTTCCGCACCAACCTCGTATTCCATCGTTCTGTCGGGCACCTCGTAATTTCTCGCCGCATAATCTCTGGTACGAAGACGGACTGGTGTGGGCGAGATTCGGATATAGTTGATCTGAACTGGTACGAGGCCGCCTTTGCCCCGGCTTTCTTTGCAGAGTTCTGCCGTCAAGCAACCCTAACCTCTTCCATCTGGCCTTCTGTGCTCCTCCGCGTGTTACGCGGCGCTGGCTGCGATATATAGTAGCTCTCATGCCCACTTACATAAGGACCGTGAAGTTTTCGCGCTGGTTCCCATATGACGACCCGCTTGCCGTCAAAATAGCTCGCTTGTGCATCATCCAAGCAGACCTGGTGATGGAAGCTCGAAATCTTCACGAATCTCGCTCCGAGCCTGACGAGTTCGAGCGAAACTCGCGAGGTATTTATTCTTTTCGGAATTTCGTTCGCATCCTGCAGGAATTTTCTTCCACTGTCAACTCATTGGCGGGCGACGAACAATTTCAGCGCCTCGTGAATCGAGAGGACAAATCGACACAAGAAGAATTCAAGCGGCTAATACAATCGCGTGAAAAGGCAGCGAGCATCATAAAAGATGTTCGGAATGATATTTGCGGACACATAAAACAAAAAGCCGTCGAAGCGGCCCTTCAAAAAATCGCAGATGAAGACCCGGATTCATTGGGAATCTTGGAGGTTACTCCCGATGTTTTCAAATTGAACTTCGTGCAAGAACTGATTGCCGGAATTCTTCTTAAAGATGTTTCGAAGGAAGAACGAGAAACCGCGACATCGAGGAAGTACGCGGAGATTCAGGAATTCCTACATTCCCTTAGCATGATTCAGCAATCCCTACTCATCTATTTGAAGTACAAAGGCTTTTTTGATTAGTTAGACGTGGGTGTGTCCAGCGAGAGAAAGGAGGTGGACCGTGAGAATCGTCCAGGGCGCACCGCGCCAACTCGCTTACTGCGGCATGGGATTTTGGTTGAAACTCGCCCAGCTCTAACGGAAAGTGGATTACTATGCCTGCTAAATACGGCCTTCGCTCACGTTTTGAAGCTGAAGGAATCTTCTGGCCATCCAACAACCCGCACGCACGATTCTCCGCACGCCTGATTTCCACTAAGCGTTCTATTGAGCTCGCAGTCGCAGCCGAGAGTGCGGGGCCGGAGCGGCTCTTTCCCAGCCCTAACGACGAGCTCGCTCCCGACGTAATGCACGGTTACACCACAATCGGAAAATGTACTTTGATGGGGCTACAAGAATTTGATGGAGTGCGTCAGTTCGAGGTCGAAACCCAACGAACACTACTTACTCGCCGGTATCGGGTCGGCGCCTGTGTGGTGGGCGCCTACCTAGGAAACGAAAGCGAGCCTATTTGGCGATCCGCCACTTTCAGTTTTGCCGGGGTAGGGGACTGGCTGCGTCCCGCGACTCAAATCAGAATCACCGATAAAGCCCTAGTCATCAGCCATCCTACACCTGCGCCGACAATCGTTGATTTTTGCATGGTGCCTACGATGACTCACATCGAGTTAAGGATGATCTCAGATATGACTTGGTCGCCGAGTGGACGCCATTCTTCTAGTCGCGACGAGCCGCAGATCGAAATTACACCTGAGCAGCCTGCGTCCCTCGGATGGTTCATAGATGTCGCTGTTCGCTTTGAGAATTTCTTTTCATTGTGCCTCGGAACATCGGTTCAACTCCGGTCTGTCCAGCTGCTACGGTCGGCTCGCGACATGGCATGGTTCGTGCGTCCTATCCCCGGTAAGGTCGGAACTCCTGACATCGAAGCCTGGATTCGATGCGATGCCTCGCAGCTGGCCACCGCAATGTCGAAGTGGTTAGCGACTCCAGAAAAATTTCGACCGTTGGAAAACCTGATATACGGTGCAATTCGAAATAGTTCGATGTTCGTTGAGACCGAATTCTTATCACTCGCGCAGGGAGTCGAATCGTTTCATCGGTTGACGCAGCCCGTATTGATCGCAGACCAATTGACATTTAAGCGAGCCCTCAAGGCAATTCTAAAATTAATCTTAACGACCTGCGGAGAATCGGCGCTTGCAACCAGGCTGATTGAATCGATTCGCCACGCCAACGAACCCTCTTTCAGGAATAGAGTTGAATCTCTTATCCGTGGGCTGCCACCCGAGCATGTTGAAGCACTATTGGGCGATCCCGAAGAGTTTGAGCGGAGGTTGAGGCAGACGAGAAACTTTTTCACGCATCCGGGCACGAAGAAAGGCTCGCGTGTACTTACGGGTGTGAAAGAAATCTTTCTGTTCAATCAAAGACTACATGCTTTTCTTCGATTGCTAATGCTGACGAGCGTTGGCTTTCGCGAGGCCGACGTGTTTCGCCTTGTTCATTACCAGTCGCGGCGATGGCGATGAACTCGAATTTCCATCAATCACTTCCTTCCACAACTACTACTCGTGCGTTTCAGCTGCCTCATTCTTTCGACTATCGTTTACAACCGCAGTCCGCACGACCCGCCCGCAACGATTCCCGTCAAACGGACGGTTCAAAATAAACGGGCGTGCGAAGGAGGGAGGGGGGCTACTTTCGCGATAGATGTCTTTTCGGCTATGCTCCCTGTCAATGAAATTCTTCGTCCCCGCGACTTCAGACCCCACAAAAGCAGAAGAAGTCTACGAAGCGATCCGAAAGTTCAATGCTGAACAAATGGGCGCGGTGCTAAGCCCCCGGCGGATCTATAGGTTGAGAGGAAAACATGACGGCAAACCATTCATCGCCACTGTCGGAGAACCGTTCGAATTCCTTGCAGAAATAGTTGTCGCGATACTTTTGGACACAAAAAGAGACCTATATTTTATTTGCACCCTGAACCGCGGAGTTGCGCGGGGCATCCCGTATCTCTCCGGCGGTCACGAAATCGAGACCTTAGAGGATTTTAAAATCTAATCGAAAGAGAGGGGAGAATCGCTTTATGCCGCTCGAGGAAACGAAGAAGGCACTTATTGACGCTTATTCTATTGCCAGCAAAAAGTTGCGGGAGTATGACGAGGAAATCACAAAAGAAGGTGATGGACGGGATAAACATACCGCTTATAAAGCATTAGAAGAGGCACAGAAAGCACTGTGTGACGGCCTCTCCGTCGTGAATGCTGACCCCGAGTTTTGGTCGGCGATGGCGGACCAGTTGAGGGATGCCGGTTCAAAACACGCAGAGTTGAGAGAGGCACTGAAAGATCTGAACGCGGTCGTTGCCCGCGAGGGACTCGTTCTAAAGAAATTAGGGATGTGCGGTGCGGACGTATCGCAATTACTTGGGGAGTTTGCAATTACACTGAGGGTATTTCGCGCAACGCCGTCTGGAGATACGCTAATGCTAGTCCGAGGGAAATTAGCATTTGTGCAGGCTGCCGTGTGCGACTTGAAGAAGTCTCAGCTACAAGAATCAGCGGATTCATGGGGACGCGCGTGGAGAAGCCTAAGGATAGGATTGAAAGCGGTTAGCGGACTTTTGCTAATCGCCGGAGACTTGCTCGCTGAGGAGATTCCCATTCTTAAACTAACGTCGGTTATGTGCGGCAATGAAGTGCTCACAAGCATCGGTGATATTTAGCATGAGAGGTTCGTGATCCTCAGTAAAATGACAAGGCGGGTGGCGCAGCGTTTTCCGAGGGTCTGCCGTGAGTGCCTGATCCTTCCCGGTTTGTGGGAAGGGTCGGGGTCCCGGCCCGCCTTTGACTCTTTAGGTTGTTGGGCATCCCACACTTCTTCTGATCATCTTTACGCCCATCCAGCCACCGGCAGTGCTCCCCACTAAACTGTTGACAACTTGGTACTCTTGTGCTACAAAAGTACGAGTAGTGCGCAGTCCCCAAGCGCGGGGCCAGCTCTCCTGAGCCTGCCCAGGTTCGGGCCGGGTCAGGGCTGATGATTCAGCCCTGCGAAGCAACCACCTCAGCCCGGCGAATGACGACGACACCGCGCCAATAATTCGAGAGATTGCCACTCCAAGAGGAAGCATGGCCCCAGCGCCAAGCTTGATCGACGGGTCCGGGCTGTCAATCGTCTCTGCGATTGCCGAGCCGTCGAATCAGCCCAGCAATAAATCGTCCGGGCGGTCGGAATTACCGCTCACCGGACAGCGAATTTCTAATCGGGAGCCATTACGATTAGAAACCATCGCGACTCCAATAAAACATTCATCCAATCCATTTTCTAATCGGGAATCACTACGATTAGAAACGCTCGTAACTCTTAGAAAACAAACCCCCGCCCTCCATTCTAATCGGGAATTAGAAGCATGTTTTTCAGATCACCATCGGCCCACCGGCCGCCCCGGCCTAAGAAATTCTAATCGGGAACCACTACGATTAGAAACACTCGTAACTCACAGAAAACAAACCCCCGCTCTCCGTTCTAATCGGGAAAAAGAAGCACTTTTTCGAACTACCCTCAACCGACCATGGTCAACCAGCCAAATCGCGACCTCTAGCCCCAGAAAATCCCCGGCAAACACGAAAAACACAACCAGGCTCCCCTCAGTTTTGTTGCGATTAAAATGCACCCCGATCCTTTGTTTTCTTAGAGTTACGGAGCATTTTAATCGCACCATGTTTCGATTAAGGCGAATATCAATCGAACCCAAGTTTCGATTACTCAGCAGGTTACGCGCGAGCGACCCGACGCGAAAATGCCAACTCAACGGCCCGACACGCGCAAGAAAGGAGACCGACGTCGTACTACTTCTACCAGGTCGTACCGGTATGAACCGAAACGACAAATCGGCGGCGCAGCGGGCATCTTCGCCCCGCGACGCGGCGTCCAATGTCCATCGGTTCTGGAATTGCAGCAACTTTAGGCTTGCCGTGTCGTCTAACCTGGAGCACGATGGTT
>CAWHSG010000003.1:0-1402209 GCA_963831955.1 uncultured Acidobacteriota bacterium
GCTCAAGCTGAGCTCGTGCGACGGAGTGCCGTCGAAAGGCCTGCAGAAGGTGATCCAACACAAGCAAAGGAAATCGGATTTGACCACTGAGGGTCGGGCAAACCCTTCGCGGGGAGACCAGGCTTCCGGTATCACGGAAGCTGCGGTAATGCCGAAGCTGTTGACCACCGACGACGTGGCGGAGATGACGGGACTTTCTCCGGAAACCCTCGCCCAATGGCGATGGCTCAAGAAGGAAATTCCCGTTCGTCCGGCTGGGCAAAAAATGTGTTCGTTATCGTCAAAGCGATATTGACGCCTGGCTTGAGAAGAGGCTAGTGTCGGTTACCTCGGGGAAAAACCCTGAAAAAAGGAGGTAACTTTGGCTGTCCATAAGTGCGGTAGATTTTTCTACTATGACTTTGAGTTCGGCGGTCGCCGATATCACAAGTCAACCCGCATGACCAACCAAAGGGCGGCAGAACAAGTCGAATCAGTTTTGAAAGGAGAACTGGTCCAAGGAAGGAATGGTCTGCGGCCCTATAAGCAACCACCACTGTTTGGGAATACGTCCAAACATTCCTCAAGCGAATCGAAAAGCCCCTGGCTCAAAACACGGTCGATCTGCACAACAACAGCCTCAAGTCCCTGTTGAAGCTGTTTAAGCTCAGATTCCTCGATCAGATCACGAAGAGCATGATTGAGGATTTCAAGGCCGGTCGAGCCCAGGAATTCAAGAAGGGAAGCAAAAGTCAGCTCGTGTCGCCGGCTACGGTAAATCGGGAATTCGCACGCTCAAGAAGATCCTGAGCATGGCCGTCGATGACGAGCTCATCACCATCAACCCCGCCAGGAAAGTGCAACCTTTCCCGGAGGAAATTCCAGACGTCCACATCCTGTCGTTCGTAGAGGAGTTCAAGTACTTGGCGGTTGCCTCTGAGCCCCTCAAGAGCGTCGCCGTAGTCATGCTCGGGCAGGGAATGCGGCCGGATGAAGTCTTTCGAATGACGTATTCGAATCTCGACTTCTTCAACCGGACCATCCTGATCGTGCGTGGAAAAACCAAGAACGCCAAACGTACTCTGTCGATGACTCAGGAGGTATTCGAACTCCTCAAGAAACGCCGGGAGAGACATCCAAACGACTACTGGGTCTTTCCGAGTTCCCGAAAACCAGGTACCCATCTCGGTTCCGTCCAGAAAGCCCATGATAGCGTTTGCGAGAAATGGGGTTTGCAGGGGGCCATCGACCTCTACAACCTCCGTCACACGTTCGCCACCCGGTCCATTCTGTCGGGGACCGATGTGACCATTTTGCAAAAATCCTGGGGCATTCGGAAATCGGGATGACGATGCGGTACGTCAAAATCGCGGAGCATTACAAAGTGGAAGCAGTAGTAAGGCTAGAGAAGTATCGGGCCGTGAAAATGCAAGAAGCCGTGGTGCAAATGCAGCAAGAACAGCAAGAACACGAAAAGATGGGGATGTTGCAGTAGGGTCCCCCGAATTTCCCCCATAGTGAGGGGAAAGACTTTTTAGCAGATGCCTGTAAGTCGCAGAAAAGTTTGGTCGGGGCGTGCGGATTTGAACCGCAGACCTCCTGCGCCCAAGGCAGGCGCGCTACCAGGCTGCGCTACGCCCCGACGTGAGAGTGCATGTTTGATTCTAAGGCAGGTCTCAACATTCGTTCCAGTTATATCCAGCGTGCGAGGATCGAATCGCGAAAGAACTGCACACTTTGAAATGGGTTTCGTGTTGTGATTCGGCGTTGTTGCTCGATCGACGCGTGGGGCCGACAGGCGGGAGGGCTAAAGGGGCCTCCCCTACTGGCAAACCGTTGTAAGCTATCTCCATGATTCCTCCTTCTTACAAAGCGCGAAAGAAATTTATGGAGCTGGCAATTTCGGAAGCGAAACGGGCCGGCGATCGCGGCGACTATCCCATTGGCGCGGTGATCACCGGATTTAACGCGGGGCGGGAAGTGGTGATCGCTAGCGCGGGGAACCGCGTGAAGACTTCGGGATCGAGCATCAAGCACGTCGAGTTGGAGACGCTCAAGTACGTTTCTAGCGGTTATGGCCGCTACCTTACCGACTTTATTCTTTACTCGACGCATGAGCCTTGTGCGATGTGTGCCGGTGCTTGCGTGTGGTCTCGAATTGGGGCGGTGGTTTATGGCGTTTCGCAGGAAGACATTGCTGCTTATGGGCGAAAATGCGGTACGGAAGAATATAAGTGGCGGGCTTGTCTGATTCCTTGCTCGCTGGTTTTCGAAAAGGGCAATCACCACATTCCGGTAATTGGCGGTTTCCTGCGGAAAGAATGCCACAAATTGTTTAGCTACCGGGCTGTGCGCCGTTAAGTGAACGGCACGGAATTCCTCACCAATCCGTCCTGCGATAACCTTCAGCGAATTCGAATCGTGTGGCACTGTGATACATTTGCGCGCTCTTGCAACGGATGGGACGGGCGCGGTGCTCGAGCGAATCTTCAAACTCACCGAAAATCAGACGACTGTCCGGCGCGAATTGCTGGGTGGGCTGACTACGTTCATGACCATGGCGTATATCATCGCCGTGAATCCGCGAATTCTTTCGGAAGCAGGGATGCCGATTGACGGGGTGCTTTTCGCTACTTGCATTTCTTCGGCGGTGGCGACCTTGGTGATGGGCTTGTGGGCCAATTATCCGATCGCGCTTGCGCCGGGGATGTCGCTGAATGCTTATTTCACGTATTCGATTGTGATTGGGCGCGGGGTGCCGTGGCAGACGGCGCTGGCTGTGGTTTTTTTCTCGGGGCTGCTGTTTCTGCTGCTTACGCTTACCAACGTGCGTGAGCAGATTGTGAATGGAATTCCGGATTGCTTGAAGTATGGAACGGCGGCGGGGATTGGTTTGTTTATCGCGTTTGTGGGGTTGAGGAATGCCAAAATAATTGTGGCCAATCCGGCTACGTTCGTGGGGCTTGGTAATTTCTCCGATGCGCAGGCGCAGATCGCGACTTTCGCACTGATCGTTACTGCGATACTCATGGCGCGGAAAGTCGGCGGAGCGATTCTGATTGGAATCTTGGTTGCAACAGTTGCCGGAATACTTCGCGGGCTGAGCCGGTGGCCGGCGCATGTTTTTTCGCTGCCGCATCCTGGCGGAACTTTTCTGAAGCTTGATTTTGCGGGAGCGGCGCAGCGGGGTCTTCTCGAACTCATCTTTGTGTTCTTCTTCGTGGATTTGTTCGACAACGTTGGCACTTTGGTGGGAGTGTGCGAGCAAGGCGGCTTCCTGCGTGATGGAAAACTGCCGCGAGCGAGCCGGGCTTTGCTGGCGGACGCGACCGGGACGCTATTTGGGGCGCTTACCGGCACGTCCACAGTGACTAGTTATATTGAAAGCGCGGCGGGAGTTGCGGCCGGGGCGCGCACTGGGTTGGGTAATTTGGTGATTGCCGGGTTGTTTCTGCTGGCGATGTTCTATGCGCCGCTGGTGTCCGCGATTCCAGGTTACGCTACCGCGCCGGCGTTGATTTTGGTGGGGGCGCTGATGTGCGAATCGGTACCGAAAGTGAAGTGGGGGGATTTCAGCGAGGCGTTTCCGGCGTTTCTTACGCTGGTGGCTACGCCGTTTACGTTTAGCGTGGCGACGGGGTTGAGTCTCGGGTTGATTTCTTACACGCTGGTGAAAGTGGGAGCGGGGAAGTTTCGCGAGATCAGCCCGCTGATTTGGGTGCTTACGGGACTCTTTTTGCTGCGCTACGCGTATCTTGCGGCGGAATAATCACGAGGCGCGAGTTTCTCGATTTCCTCCGTTGGGTAGTGTCCCAATTTCGCGATCGAATTCCAAAACACCTTCGAACGCCGCGTGACGGGCTGCCTAAAAAGTGCCCAGCGCTAAAGCGCATTGTGCTTCGAGGCGGCGATTTTCCGGAGCGCTTAAGCGCTCCTCCCCCGAATGAATTCGGGGGCTCACACCGTGACGCCGCGGCTTCGCCGCGATAAATGCGAAATTCCCGCTTCGAAAGTCCACGCGAGATCAAATTCGGACACTTTCCGCTGCTTGTCGCGCTTGCACAGGTGCGGCGCGCGGAGCGACCGGGCTTGATGTGTACGGCTGGGATCTCTGGCTTCGTATGAATTCATTGTCGCGTACGCGCTGGTGTGCGTGGCGCTGCAACGGTATTCGCGGCTGCACGGCGCGGCCGAAACTGGTGCGCGATTTGTTTCGGTGCTGGCTTTCGTGACCATGTTGCTGGCGCTGGTTGGAAATTTGTATCCGGTGCCTGAAGGGCCCTACGGAAAGCTTCCTTACGTCTATCTCGCTTACCTTGCCGCGGGACTGCTCTGGAATGCGCTGGGGCCTCGCGGACGAAAATCGCCGCAGCGGCAAGATTGACCGAGCTTGCCGATCTAGCTTGACGCAAAATTTAGATTTTAACGGCTTTCCGGTGATCGGCTCGCAGCTCTATGCCAGCCCGACTCTGAGCGGATTGGGCGTCACCAACAAAACCATCGGCAGCCCGCGGCAGATTCAAATGTCGCTGCGGCTGGCCTTCTGAGCGCCTTCTTTGCGAAATGACGCAGATTTAGTCTTGCCCGATGTCTTCGTTCCAGACTTCCGGATGTGCCTTGATGTATGCAGCGAGCAGGGAGGCGCACTCTTTCGAATCTAGATCGATTACTTGCACGCCTAGCGAACGCAGCCATTCGATGCCGCCTTGAAACGTGCGGCTTTCGCCGGCTACCAGCGTGCTGAAGCCGAATTGGCGGACCAGGCCGCTGCAATACCAGCAGGGGGCGAGAGTGGTGACCATGATCAGCTCGCGATAGCTGCGCTGGCGTCCGGCGCGGCGGAAGGCGTCGGTTTCGGCGTGCATCGAGGGATCGCTCTGTTGGACGCGGCGATTGTGTCCGGAGCCGACTAGCTTGCCGTGGGCATCGAAAATTGCTGCGCCTATGGGGATGCCGCCTTCGGCGAGGCCTTGGCGGGCCTCCTCGAGCGCGACCGCGAGCATTGCTGGGTAATCAGGTTTCATTTTCATGGGGCGCCATTATTCACAGGCGAGATGACACATTCAATCCTTAAAAAATCGAGGAGTGGAGCGCTCGGTAGCTTTTCCGAGCGCCGGCTGAAGGATTTCTTCCTCAGAATGCGTGGTGCCTGAAAACGTCGTAGAATGCCGTCCGCGGCGCGAATCCTTCTTACGTCTGAGAGAACCAATGCCTGAGAGAGACCCGAACGACAAACAGCAGCCTGCGAGCGGCAATTCCAGCCGCGCCAGCGACCATCTTGCGAATGAACGCACTTTTCTTGCGTGGGTGCGCACCGGCGTTGCGATCGTCGTTTTCGGGTTTGCCATCGGGCGCTTTGCCATCGCCATCCGCCAATTTATGCAGCTCGAGGGACGCGCGGTGACCACCACCGGCCTCACCGTTTGGTTCGGCACGATCGCAATCATCGCCGGCGTGCTGCTCACGCTCGCGGGCCTGCTTCGCTACCGGCAAACACGCGCTCAACTGGAAGCCGGAACCTTCGAGCCGGCCGGTTTTCTGATCGATCTGTTCGGTATTCTTGTCGCCCTGTTCGGTGTGGCGCTGGCGGTTTATCTTGTGTACATAGAGATACGCCTTTAGCCTGCCGGCAGGGCAAATTTGCGCCGTAAAATAAAACAGGGCCGAAGCGCTAGTGCGCGTCGGCCCTGATTGACGAACTAGCTGCGACTGCGGTTTAGTCCAGCGCGGCGCAGACTGATTTAACTTCCGTGTAATTCTCGAGTACCTCGTGGCCCATTTCGCGGCCCCATCCTGATTGCTTGTAGCCGCCGAACGGTAACGCGGGATCGAAGATGTTGTAGCAATTGATCCAGACGGTGCCGGCGCGGAGCTTCGCGGCGATGGAGTTAGCTTTCTTGATGTCGCGGGACCAGACGCCGGCGGCCAGGCCGTAAATCGTGTCGTTGGCGCGGGCTACGATCTCGCTGGGATCTTTGAACGGGATGGCTGTTACTACTGGCCCGAAGATTTCTTCCTGGACTACCTTCATTTTGTCGTTGGTATTGACGAGCACCGTGGGCTTCACGAAGTAGCCTTTATCGCCGTGGCGCGAGCCACCGGTGACTGCAGTAGCGCCTTCACGCGCGCCGGACTCGAGATAGCCGCAGACGCGATTCATCTGCTCCTCGGAAACGAGCGGCCCCATGTCGCTGTCCGGCTCGAATCCGGGCTTCACTTTGATATCGCCCGCGATTTTCGAAACGCCTTCCACAACTTTATCGAAAACCTTCTCTTCGACGAAAAGGCGCGAACCCGCGCAGCAGCACTGGCCATGATTGAAGAAAATCGCGCTGGCGGCGCCGGGAATAGTGGTCTCGAGGTCGGCGTCTGCCATCACGATATTGGGCGATTTTCCGCCAAGCTCGAGCGACACTTTCTTCAAGTTGCCGGCCGCGGCGTGAAGGATCAGCTTGCCGACTTCCGTGGAACCGGTGAAAGCCACCTTATCCACGTCGGGGTGCGCCGCGATTGCTGCTCCGGCGGTTTCGCCGTATCCGGGAAGGACGTTGACCACTCCATCCGGGAATCCGGCTTCCTGAATTAATTCTGCGAACCGCAGTGCGGAAAGCGGAGTCTGCTCGGCCGGCTTCAGCACCACGGTGCAACCGGCCGCCAACGCCGGTCCCAACTTCCATGCCGCCATCAGCAACGGGAAATTCCACGGAATGATTTGGCCGACAACGCCCACCGGTTCGCGAACCGTGTAAGCGAGAAACTTGAAAGGCTCGGCAAGCGTGAGTGGAATGGTGTTGCCTTCAATTTTCGTGGCCCATCCCGCGTAATAATGCATGTGCTCGACGGTCAGCGGAACGTCCGCAACGCGCGCGATGGCCAGCGGTTTTCCGTTGTCGAGTGATTCGAGTTGCGCGAATTCTTCCGCATGCTTTTCGATCAGATCGGCGAGCTTCCAGATCAACCGGCCGCGAACGGCGGGAGGCATTTTTGACCACGGGCCCGAATCGAAGGCGGCGCGGGCGGCTTTTACTGCGCGATTGACATCTTCGGCGTCGGCCTCCGCGATATTCGCTAATACGTCGCCGGTTGCCGGGTTGTAGGTCGGGAATGTTTTGCCTGAAGCGGCGTCGACAAATTTCCCGTTGATGAACAATTTCTTTTTTGACGTTACGAACTTGGAGACATTTGGATCCATCGAAGGTGTGGCAACTGCAGTAGCCATAGTGGTGCTCCTTTTTTAGCTTTCGTTTACAGAAATTCTGGGCGTACTTCGGCAAATAGAGATGTTGGATTCTGGTTTGTCAGCGATCCGTTCAATGCAGGTTACATCCAAGTGTGCGCGATCCTGTTTTCGAGCTGCTGAGAGAATACCTTTTTAATACGAGTGGGGCGGCAAGTCAAATTTGTTAGGTGATGTGGCTGTGCGGCTATCGCACGGGAATTGGCTGCTAGGCCGATAGTACGCGGAGAACGTCGAGCCGGGTTACGCGGAGGCAGTAATCGAAAAATTCGCAGGCGTTACACGGGCGGGCGCAGCAAGCGGCGCCCCTACGGGGAAACATTCGACGGATCAGTGCGTGGAGAAGGTTTTATCTTCGGAGTAGCAGATTTTTTCTAGATTGCAATCGGCGCAGCGCGGCTTGCGGGCTTGGCAGATGCGACGGCCGTGCCAGATGAGCTGATGCGAGAAGAGAATCCAGCGGTCCTGCGGGATGATTTTCATCAGGTCCTGTTCGATTTTTTTCGGATCTTCGTTGGCGGTCAGGTCGAGGCGGTGCGAGAGGCGTTGCACGTGCGTATCCACTACGACGCCCGAAGCGATTCCGTAGGCGCAACCCAGGACAACATTCGCCGTTTTTCGCGCCACGCCCGGAAGCGTGAGCAGTTGATCCATGGTCTTGGGCACCACCCCGCCGAATTCTTCGACGATTTTTTTGCTGGCGCCCATGATCGATTTCGTCTTGTTGCGAAAAAATCCGGTGGGGCGGATGTCCTGCTCGAGTTCTTTGGGAGTGGCGTAGGCAAAGGCTTCCGGAGTCGGGTATTTCGGGAACAGCG
Source organism: uncultured Acidobacteriota bacterium (assembly GCA_963831955.1). Taxonomy (GTDB): domain Bacteria; phylum Acidobacteriota; class Terriglobia; order Acidiferrales; family UBA7541; genus Palsa-147. The sequence continues at coordinate 8,035 of CAWHSG010000003.1, forward strand.
TGGCAGTAACTTGATTGACGCGCTCGTCGGTGCATTGCGCCGAGAGGATCGTGGAAATCAATAATTGGAAGGGATTATCGTGCTTCAGCGCGCAGGTTGCGGCGGGATAGGCTTCGTCCAATTTTTCGAGAATTTTTGCTACACGCTTCGGATCTGTTCCGCCGGCTTTTGGACTCGGAGCAGTTTTCGAACGCGCACCCACCGGCTTCCGGGATTTTGCGGCAGTCTTTTTAGTTTTTGCAGCTCGCGAATGCTTTTTCGCTTTCGTCGCCATAGTGGGATGAGAATATAGCACGCGACGGGGGACATCTAGAATACGAAGAGCCTCGGGTCTGAAGACCCGAGCTACATTTGCGGCGAACTCGCGGATCAGCGGGCGATCAGCAGGCTCTGCGCGAACGGCCACTCTGAATCGACCCATTGGGCGCTGCAGCGGTATCCGGCGCGCTCGCCCATGTCCACGACTTCGCGGCAATTGTATTTGTGGCTGCTTTCCGTCCAGATCGTCTCGCCGGACTCGATGGTGCATGAAAATTCGGCGCCGGGGATGGAGACGACCTGCTTCTGGCGCGCGCGCAGATGCATTTCCACTCGGCGGTGATTTTCGTCGTAACGCACCGTGTGTTCGAAGGCGTTCAGATCGAAATTGGCGCCCAGGGTGCGATTGATATGGCCGAGGATATTTAGATTGAACGCGGCGGTTACTTTGGCGGCATCGTCATACGCGGCTAGCAATTGATGCACCGGTTTTTCTAGATCGGTGGCTACCAGTAGGGCGTCGCCCGGGAGCAGAATGTTGCGGACCTGGTGCAGGAATTTCTCTCCGGCGGGGCGATCGAAGTTTCCAATGGTGCTGCCGAGGAACAGGACGAGGACGCGTTCGCCGGATTCGCGGCGCGCCGCCACTTCGAGCAGGCCATCGAGATAGGCGCGCTCGAATCCGACCACGCTCACGGAATCGAGATGACCCAATTCCTGCCAACAGCGCGAGAGGGCCGTCCGCGAGATATCGATCGGGAAATATTTTACCGGCTGGCGGGCGGCTAGGGCTTCGAGCACCCAGCGCGTCTTCGCGCCGCTGCCGCTGCCCAGCTCGGCCACGATCACCGGCGACGGCAATTTCTCTACGATTTCGGTTGAATAGAGGCGCAGCAAGCGCGCGCCGGCGCGGCTGAGGCCGTACTCGGGCAACAGGCAGATCACTTCGAAGAGAGCGGAGCCAATTTCGTCGTAAAGATATTTTGACGGCAGTTCCTTTTGTCCCTGCAGCGATAAGCCGGCGCGCACTTCCGCGGCCATATCCGCGATCGCGGATTCTGCAATGCGCTCGATCAATCTTGGTCGGGCCGTTGCCATTTAGTCCTCCACGCAGCGGAACTTGGCGTACACGTACGGATAGTGTGGCTGGAACCAGTTGCGAAAACTGCGGCGCAGCATGCACGCGGCGGTGCGCGGCGAGCCGCCCTTCATCACGAAATGCTTGCCATCAAAGAAATCCGCGGAGTAGCCGCCATAAAAAGGGAACGGCTCGAAGCCGGGCAAAGGCGCGAAGAGCGTCGAGGTCCACTCCCAGCCATTGCCGAGAAGATCGTGCACGCCGAAGCGGCTGGCGCCGAAGGGATGCGAGCTTACCGGCGCGGGATCCCACGCGGCGAAATCGAAGTTGCCGCGCGAGGGATCGGGCGGTTCGTCGCCCCAGGGATAATCGAGCTCGTTGCCTTCGCGCGTGCCGTACGCGGCGCGATGCCACTGCGCTTCTGTCGGCAACGACTTGCCGGCCCAGCGCGCGTACGCCGAAGCTTCTGCATAGCTCACGTACACCGGCGCATTCAGCGGAAGCGAATATTCTTCGAACATCCCGCGGTAATTCCAGCCGTCGCGGCCCTGGACCCAGAGAAATGGATATTCGAGGCCCTGCTCGGACTTCCAGGCCCAATCTTCATCGCTCCAGGCGCTGCGATCCGTATAACCGGCGGCGCGCACGAACTCGAGAAATTCGCCATTCGTTACCGGATATGCGCCGATGCCGAACGCGGGAACTTTCTCCGTCGTGGCTTCGAACTCGTTGTCCCATCCGAAGGGCGTCGCCGCATCGGCGGTGCGTCCGGGAACTCCGTCAGTGATGCCGGCGAATGCCGAGCGTGGCATCGCCGGCGGGGATGCGCACCATGCCGGCGCGATCAACGCCGATCGGCCGAGCCGACTGAGAATCGCTTGTCGGCGAGCTTGCTGTCGTACGGAAGTTGATGGAGGAGATAGGCGAGCGTCTCGGCGTGCATCAGGCGATGCTCGATCGCGACTTGTAGAAGAGTGCCGCCGCCGATTTGGGCGCTTGGCTGGCCGCTGCGAGAAAACGCGTTTGCCAGGTTTTGATCGAGTGTCTCGCGTACATCGCTCACATATTTGCGCACGGCACGCTCTTTCGGCCAGTCTGAGGGTAAATCCGTCGGCAGATTGCCTCCTACCGGATCGATACCGAACGCGAATAGCTTGTCGAATTCAGGGTTGCCGGTGGGCAGGTCGAAAGCGCCGCGTCCCAGCAGATTCCAGTCGAAAGCTTCGAGATGGCCCACGTAGAAGATCAGGCGGTGGCGTTCAGGGATTGGGCGGTCGTACAGAGCCTTTGGCGCGACTTTCGCAAAGAGCGCATCCGTATTCGCGCGCGCGTCCGCCAAGCGTTGAAGAAGCGGCGGAAGCGGCATCGGCACTCGAGTCGGAGAAGCCATGGATCCTCGTAGGTGGGCGAAAAACGCCCCAATTAAATCCCTGTATTAGATACGTGGCAAGCGAATTCGTGGCAGCGAAGTTGACGGGCCGGGAGCGCGCCGTAAGTCCCAGCCGAGCAAGAGAATAGGGCGATTTCGCGAACCGATTAGACAAGAATTCCCGACAGGAGTCAAAGGGGTGCCACGATTTTCATCGAGTGATCACGTGCTTGCGCGCCAGGCGGTAGATCGGATAGCTGCCCAGCAAAATCAGGAAACCGTACACGCTGTTTCGCGTGTCGCTGACGATTGCTCCGGCCAGGAATGCTAGGGAGCCTGCCACGGCTGCGGCGGTGGTCCACGGATATCCCCACGCGCGATACGGCCGGGGCATTGCAGGCTCGCGCTTGCGCAGCCAAAATACGGCGAGATACGACAGCGTATATTTCGCCACGTAGAAAATGGTGGTCACTGCCAAAGCTTTCTCAAACGATCCGCTCAGCAGAAACGCGATCGAGACCGCGGCGGTCACGAACAGAGCCACGGACGGAGTGCCTCCGCGATTCACGCGGGCCATGCTGCGCGCGCCCCAGCCGTCGCGGGTCATGGCGTAGAGGACGCGCGACGCGGAAAGCACCACGCTGTTCACCAGCGAGACCAGCGCGATGACCATCAGCCCGCGAACGACGGTATTCCCTGTGGGTCCAAAGATCACCCGGCCCAGGGCCGCAACCGGCAAGTTTTCGTTTGCCACTCCGGCGACGCCCAGCACGTGAAACAACGCGGCGTTCACCAATAGATAGATGGCGCTCAGCAGATAGACTCCATTGAGCATCGAACGCGGCATCTCGCGGCCGGGATTGTGGATCTCGTCGCCGAAATAGATGACGCTGTACCAGCCATCGTAGGTATAGATCACCGCCTGCAGCACGAGCACGTCGGCGAAAAGCAGAGGCCAACCCGAAGGAATTGCCGCGATGGCGGCGGTCGAGGCGTTCACCGCTGTTGGCGCGTGTGGGCGCAGGTATGCCGCCGCGATCAAGAAGAAAAAGACCAGGGCAGTGATGGCGCTGGTGACATTTTGGAATTGGCTGCCCCACCGGATGCCGCGCCATTGCAGCAGGGTGATCGCGACGATCACCATGGTGCCGGTCAGTACAGGATGGCTCGCGGTGGGAAAAAGATCGCGGCTATACTCCGCCAGCAGGATCGCGCCGACGGCCGTTGCTCCGCAGTTGCTAAGCCAATCGGTCCAGCCCACGACGAAGCCGATGTAATCGCCAAAGGCGCGGCGCGTCACAGTGTAGTAGCCGCCCGAACTCGGAATCATCGCGCCGAGTTCGGCGAGCGACCAGGCGCCGAGTAGCGAGTAAATCGCGCCCAGCGTCCACGCCAGCATGATCAGCCATTCGGAGGGCAAGCGCGCGGCGATCTGCGAAGGAGTCCGCATGATGCCCGCGCCGATGGAGTTGCCGAGGGTAACCGCGACGCCGAAAGTCACGCCGAGGATTCGCAGCAAGCTGCCGGTGGAAGGGGCCGTGCTCGCGCTGCTAGTAGTTGATTTCATTTCCCTGCGACGCTTTAGATGTAAGGCTCTTCCGGCAGAAGAAAATTCAGAAGTTTGCGGAAGGCGCGGCCTCTGTGGCTGTATTCGTTCTTTAATTCCTTCGGAATCTCCGCGTAGGTCTTGCCTAGCTTTTCGAAATAGAAAATCGGATCGTAGCCAAAGCCGCCGGTGCCGCGGGGTTCTTCGGCCAGCGTGCCCTCGACTGAATCCGAGAAAACCGCGATGGCTCGGCCGGCTTGGGCGAGCGTCAGGACGCAGACGAAGCGGGCGCGGCGATCGCTGCCCGTTTTGCCCCGCATCTCTGCCAGCAGCTTCTTCACCCGGTCGGCATCTGTCGCATTCGGTCCGGCGTAGCGGGCGGAGTGGACGCCTGGGGCTCCGCCGAGCGCCGGCACCACCAAGCCCGAATCATCTGCGATCACCGGTTCGGAGGTAAATCGGGAATAGTAGAGGGCTTTGCCGGCCGAATTTTCGGCGTAGGTGTTGGCGCTCTCGTCGAACGGAGCGAGCGCGGCGATTCCGGGGATGCTTTCAAGCTGTATGGACTGGCCGGCGGCGAGTTCACGGTACTCGCGAAGCTTTCCAGGATTCGAGGTGGCTACTTCGATTTTAACGGGCGGAGGCACTGAATTTCATGTGCAGCAGTTCGCGCTGCACCTTGGTCAGGTGCTCGATGCCGCTGGCGGCTAGCTCGAGAAGTTGCTGCAGTTCGTTGCTCGTATAGGAGCGCCCTTCGGCCGTCGCTTGCACCTCCACGAAACGGCCGCTGCCGGTCATTACTACGTTCATGTCCACCTGGGCTTGCGAGTCTTCTTCGTAGTCGAGGTCGAGCAGCAGCTGATCGTTGACGATGCCTACGCTTACCGCCGCGACCGTATCCTTCAACGGCACGGCGCGCAAGATTCCCGCCGATACCATGCGCTCGAGCGCCAAAGCCATGGCCACGAACGCGCCAGTAATCGAAGCCGTCCGAGTGCCGCCGTCGGCTTGAATCACGTCGCAATCGAGCCAGACGGTACGCTCGCCTAGCGCTTTGAGATCTGCGACGGCTCGCAACGAGCGGCCAATCAGGCGCTGAATTTCCTGGGTGCGCCCAGATTGCTTGCCGCGGGTGGATTCGCGCGGGGTGCGCTGCTCGGTGGCGCGCGGCAACATGCCGTATTCGCTGGTCACCCAGCCTTTGCCGGAACCTTTCATGAATCCCGGCACGCCGTCATCCACCGTGGCCGTGGCGATCACGCGCGTCTGGCCGGCTTCGATCAGTACGCTGCCCTCCGCCGTGGTGATGAAATCCGGCGTGATTTTGATGGTTCGCAAATCGTCCGGCGAGCGATCTTCCGTGCGCAAATGAAATCTCCCAGTTTTGCTGCGTTGCGATGCGGAGCGGCAACAGTTTGACGGGGGAGCGGAGCAGTGTCAACAAATGCCGGATGCTGGTGGGGCCTCAATCTCGAGATGGGATTCCAAAGCACCTTCGTAGGCGGCGTGACGGGCTGCCTAAGAAGTTTCCCAGCGCTAAAGCGCATCGTGTTTGTCGAGGCGCTATCGGAGCGCTAAAGCGCTCCTCCCCCGAATGAATTCGGGGGCTCCCACCGTGTTTCTGCGGATCCGCCGCAGCGAATGCGGAGTTGCCTCAGCGAAACTTCTCATTGGGTCAAACTTGGACAGTACCTGGACGCTACTTCAGGCCGATTACCATGGAATCCGGGCCGACTAGATGCTCGACGCGCGTCTGGCGGAAGCCCGCTTCCTTCATCCAGCCCTTGCAATCGGCGCCGGTATAGTCGAAGCCGCCGGGTGTTTCAATCAGCATGTGCAAGCTCATGAGTAGGCCGAAGGCGTTCTTGGAGCGGTCATCGTCGATGATCGCATCATAGACGATAAGTGCGCCGCCGGGATTCAACGCCGCATAGGCCTTACTCAGTATCATTCTCTTCTCCTGCAGGTTCCAATCGTGAAGGATATGCCCCATGGTGATGACGTCGGCTCGCGGCATCGGCTCCGTGAAGAAATTGCCCGGCTGAAAACGAACGCGGTCGCTGACGCCGTTCGCGTGAGCGTACTCCTCGAACACGGGCGCAACCTCCGGAAGATCGAAGCCGATTCCGCTCAGATGAGGATTCGCCAGCGCGATTTGCACGGCGAGGTCGCCTTGCGCCGTGCCCACGTCCGCATAAGTCTTGTACGCCGACCAATCGAATTGCCGGGCGATGGCCATATTTGCGCCGTGGCTGATCCCGGACATGGCCGCCAGAAATCCTTTGAGCCGCGCCGGATCGGCATAAAGGGCGATGAACGGGGAAGCGCTGCCATCTTCCTTGGCTTCATTCTGCTGACGCCCAGTGCGCAAGGCTTCAGTGAGGTGATTCCAGAAGCCGTAGAGCCGCGCATTGGCCATCTCGAGCACGCCGCCTACATAAGAAGGTTTGTTGCGGTCCAGGAATAGCGCCGTCTCGGTTGTGTTGCAATAGGACTGCTGGGAGCGCTTGAGGAATCCCATGGCTACCAGCGCGTCCAGAAAATCGCGTGCGGAGCGTTCGTGGAGTCCGAGTCGGCCCGCGAGCTTGCTAAATTCCTGGGGTCCCGGGGCTAGTTCGGTGAAGACGCCGAGTTCGATGGCGCTCAGGAGCGTCTTTGAGTCCCAGAATCCGAGGCCGACTTGCAGGATGTGATCTGGTGTGGGATTTGTGTCAGCGGGCATGGTGCTTCCTCCGGGAATTTGTGGGGGAGGGTGCTTCAGACCCTCCCGCGGTTCGGTCTTGTTTCTCACATGCAGGTAGAGAAAAGCAAGGCTACGGACGGTAACCTCGCCAGATCGCGCATGGCCGGTGTGCGGAAAAAATGGCCGAAAAGCGGGAGGGTCTGAAGCACCCTCCGCTACGATGCCGAAAATTTTCTGTGCTGCACCATCCTGCTCCGACGGCCAGTTAATCTCGGCGTACAAAAATCTTTCGCCGAGGGCAATATTTTTCTTGCACACGCGCGCAATGCCTGTATTCTCCTCTGTGCGAACTCGCTCCGGACTTGGGCCCGAGCGAGGCGAGCTCGCCCGAGGAGGAAGCGACAAAAATTGAGTACGGTTTCGCTGCCCGCCACTGCGCGTCCGCGCGTGATTCCCCAAACAAAGAGAAAATCGGCAAAGCTGACGCTCTGGCCGTTGGTCGCTGCCACTTTCTTCATGGTGTCTGGCGGCACTTACGGAACGGAGGACATCGTTCATGGGGCGGGCTACGCGAAGGGCATCCTTATTTTGTTGCTCACTCCGCTGCTTTGGAGCCTGCCCACCGCGTACATGATCGGCGAGCTTTCTAGCGCTATTCCGGCTGAAGGCGGCTATTACGCCTGGGTGCGCCGGGCCATGGGCAACTTCTGGGGATTTCAGGAAGCGTGGCTGTCGCTGGTCGCCAGCATCTTTGATATGGCGATTTATCCGACGCTGTTTGTCGCCTATCTTACTCGGCTGGTGCCGTGGTTTTCGGTCGGCAATCGCGGATTCATGGTTGGACTGGCGATCGTTACCGTCTGTGCGGTGATGAATATCGCCGGAATTCGGGTTGTCGCGATTTCTTCGCTGTGGCTGTTCTTTTTGCTCTCCGCGCCGTTTGCGCTGATCGTGATTCTGGCGCCATTTAAATTTGGCGCGCTGGGTGGCGCCACCGCTTCGCCCACCAACATGGGTATTGACTTCATCGGCGGCATGCTTATCGCCATGTGGAATTACATGGGCTGGGATAACGCCTCGACCATCGCCACCGAAGTGGACAAGCCCAAGCAAATCTATCCGCGGGCCATGATTCTCTGCGTCGTGCTGGTTTCGCTTACATATATTGTCCCGGTCGCGGCCATGTGGCTCACCGGGGCGCCCGTCTCCGCGTGGGAAACCGGCTCGTGGGCTGATCTAGCCGGGTTGGTCGGCGGACAGGGGCTGCGCATCGCGCTGGTGCTCGGCGGGATGATCAGCGCATTCGGGATGTTCAACGCGTTGGTGATGAGCTATTCGCGGCTGCCGCTGGCGATGGCTCAGGATAGGATGTTGCCGCAGATTTTCGCGAAGAAGCTGCAGAGCACGCGGGCGCCGTGGGTGGCTATCGTAGTCTGCGCGATTGGCTGGGCCTGCTGCCTCGGGCTGGGTTTCGAGCGACTGGTGACCATCGACGTGCTGCTTTATGGCACCAGCCTGATGTTGGAATTCATCGCGCTCATCGCGCTGCGCATCAAGGAGCCGACACTGCGCCGGCCGTTCCGTGTTCCCGGCGGATTGCCCGGCGCAATTCTCGTGGGCGTTTGCCCGTTGCTGCTTTTGGGTTTTTCCGTCGTGCGCGGCGAGACCGAACAAGTATTCGGCATGAGCAGCCTGACGTTCGGGATTCTGCTCATCGCCGGCGGCGTTGTGGCCTACGGCGTGAAGCTGCTCTTCCAGTCCGAAGAAACGCTCTCGGTAATCGCGCAGAAGCCCGTCGATCCGGCGTAATCCTTCTTTCGTACCGCTTCAAGCAGCGCCGGCGTCCCCGCCGGCATCCGACGAAGAAAAATTCCGCTACGGGCAACAATCGGCTGCGGACTAGTCTTCACAATTCGTGCGTTCTATTTTCATTTCGCGCGCCGTCCTCGATTGATGCCCTCTCGTGCGCCAGTAATCGTAAGATGCCAGCGGGGACGCTGGCGCTACTTACTTCGCCGTGGCATTCTTGTCGGCCGATGGCGGCCGTCGATTACGTGATTATCGGCGCGGGCTCTGCGGGATGCGTTCTTGCCGCGCGACTCTCCGAAGACCCCAACGTTCACGTCGCATTACTCGAAGCGGGCGGTCCTGACGACCGCCGCGAGATTCACATTCCCGCTGCATTCTCGAAACTTTTCAAGACCCAGCTCGATTGGAATTACGCCACCGAACCGCAAGAACATCTGCGGGGCCGCGAGCTCTATTGGCCGCGCGGCAAGGTCGTCGGCGGTTGCAGTTCGATCAACGCCATGGTCTATATCCGCGGAAACCCTGCGGACTATGACGCCTGGAAAGCGCTAGGAAATCCCGGCTGGTCGTTCCGCGATGTGCTGCCATATTTTCTGAAGTCGGAAGACCAGGCGCGCGGGCAATCCGAGCTGCATGGCGTCGGCGGTCCGCTGCGTGTAGAAGATCTGCGCACCGTTAACCCCATGTCGCGAGCTTTTGTCGAAGCGGCAATTGCGGCCGGGCTACCCGCCAATGAGGATTTCAACGGCGGCGATCAATGCGGCGCGGGCTTTCATCAAGTGACGCAGAAGCGCGGCCGGCGTCACAGCGCTGCCGACGCGTTCCTGCATCCGGCTCGCAAGCGCGCGAATCTCACGCTCGTCCCACACGCGCATGTGACGCAGATTGTGCTGGAAGGGAATCGCGCCACCGGCGTCGAATATGTTTTCGACGGCCGCGAGTATGCCATCCACGCGCACCGTGAACTCATCCTCTGCGGCGGTTCCGTGAATTCGCCTCAGCTTCTGATGCTCTCCGGCATCGGCCCCGCGAAACATCTCGAGCAACATGGAATTGAAGTCGCGCACGATCTTCCCGGCGTGGGCGAAAATCTGCAAGATCATCTCTTTTTGCCGGTAGCCTACGAGTCAAAGCGCGCCGTGAGCCTGGCAAATGCCGAGTCGCTGAGCAACCTGCTGAACTATTTCTTATTTCGCCGCGGCATGCTTACTTCCTGCGTCGCCGAAGCGGGAGCGTTTCTGCGCACGCGCCCCGATCTGCCGGCGCCCGATCTGCAATATCATTTCGGCCCGGTCTGGTATCTCAATCACGGTTTCGAGCGGCCGCCGGGCCACGGCTTTTCCATCGGCCCAACGCTGATCCGGCCAGCCAGCCGCGGCCGATTGCGCCTGCGCTCAAATTTTCCGATGGATGCGCCGCGCATCGAGCCAAATTATCTCTCGGAAGAAAGCGATGTGGATACGCTGGTGTTCGGAATCGAACTGGCGCGGAAAATCGCGGCCGCGCCGCCGTTCGAGCGGTTTCGCGGCGAGGAGAAATACCCTGGGCCGAGCGTCAGCAGCCGCGCAGAGATGGCTGGCTATATCCGGGGCGCCGCCGAAACGACTTACCATCCCGTCGGCACTTGCAAAATGGGGCGCGATGCGATGGCCGTCGTGGATTCGTCACTTCGTGTTCGAGGCATCGAAGCGCTGCGCGTGGTGGATGCATCCGTGATGCCGGTGATCCCCAGTGGCAACACCAACGCGCCCACCATCATGATCGCGGAGAAAGCCGCGAACATGATTCGCAACGGAAACTGATTGGCACGCGCAAAGCACTGACGCAGAAAACTTTGATATCCTTGCAAGTCGTGCAACGTCCCGGCCGCAGGTATTCCGTCCAGCTCATCGCGATATTTTTAGCTGCGGCGGCGATTCCGATCGTCGCGGCGCAAACGATAGCGCAGGCTCCCGCGCCAGCGCAGCAGCAACAGCAGCCGCCCGCCGCCGCGTCGCCTCAAGCGCCGGCATCCACGCTGCCGCCCAATCCTCCGCCGGCGCCGGCAATCATTCCCCCGCAGCGCCCGGATTTTGTAGTAATCCTCGATCCGGGACACGGCGGCGCCGACAACGGCGCGCGAGGCGCATCCGGAGTGGTGGAAAAAGACATTGCGCTCGCGCTCGCTCGAGCAACGCGGCTGCAGCTTCAACTGCATGGCCTGCGCGTCCTGCTGACGCGCGATTCGGACGAAGATCCTTCCTTCGATGACCGTGCCACGCTGGCGAACGCACAGCTCTCCTCGTTACTCGTCAGCTTCCACGTTTCGTCCACCGGTAAAGTCGGCTCGGTTCGCACCTATTACTACACGTTTGCGCCGGCGATCGCGTCTTCGCCCGGACCGACCGGCGCGGCGCCCGCGCACTCGGCAATTCACTTAGTCCCCTGGGATCGCGCGCAGGAAAATTTCGCGGAGTCGAGCCACCATCTCGCCGACTTGATCCAGGCCGAACTGGTGAAGAATTTTCCGGGCTCGCCGGCGCAGTCATCGGCGGTAGCGGTGCGCGATCTGCGCTCGGTGGCTGCGCCGGCCGTTTCTGTCGAGCTCTCCAGCGTAACGGTGGCGGATCGCGCCGAGCTAGAGGCAATGTTCACGCCGCTCGCAGCGAGCGTGGCGCGCGGCATCGTCGCGTATCACTCAGCGTCGGATTCGGGAGCGCACTGATGTCCCGCAACATCAAAATCACGCTGGCTATTCTCGGAGTTGCGGTGGTCATCGGCTTGCTGAGCCTGCGCGGGCTGCACGAGCGAGTCAATCGCCTGGCGCAAGACGAAGCCAGCGAGGAGCAGGCTCGCCGCGCCGTCGTCAGCGCGCCAATCACCACGCCCACCGACGCTCCCTCGAACGCGAGCATCTTCTGGGCCGCGCCCGCCGCGCCAGGCGAACTCGCCGCATCGCAAATTCAATTGCAGCTTTCCTCTGACGCCGCCATGCGTGGCAAGCAGGTGATTCAGGCGCTGATTCAAAATCCCCCAACACCCGATCAGCGCACTATTCCCGCTGACGTCCGTCTTCTGGCTTTTTACGTGCTGCCCGACGGCACTGCGATCGCCGATTTTTCCGACGAGATGAGCGTCAGCACGCCGTCTGGAATCTTGAGCGAGCAGCTCGCAGTGAATTCGATCGCGCGCACGCTCGAAGCCAACGTGCCGACGCTGACGCGCCTGCACATCCTGATTCACGGACAGGAATCAGAAACGCTTGCGGGACACGTGGATTTAACCGGCTACTTCGAGCTACATCCCAAGTAGCGCGGCGGTACTCACTTAATCTTCTCGAATATTTCCTCAAACAAGCGCACGGTAGCCGGTCCGTGGCCCGCGTAATGATTATTTGCATAGGCAAAAATGCTGACGCCGCGCTTCAAAATCAGCCGGCAAGCTTTCGCCCATTCCGAAAGCGGCTCTCGCCGGTCCACAATTGTTTTCGACCAAATCTTTGTAATCTTCTCGATTCCATAACGATCGCCCAGCCACCGGATATAAGCAAAATCCGCAGTAATCGGATCAAATCGCCGAAAAAGCTCATCCACCGGCGGCATCCACGGATGATCAATCAAAGCCAGCGCGACGCCTCGCCGCCGCAGCAAATCCAACAGCGCTGGCCCGAGAAAATTCTTGTTCCTTATTTCCAGTGCGAATTTGTATCCCTCGGGCAGCCCCTCGATAAAGGGCCGCAGCCGCGCCAAGAAATCCTCCGGCTTCGCGAATTTCTTCTTATTGAAGTAAGGAAACTGAAACAGCAGCGGCCCAAGTTTCTCTTTCAATTCGTCCATCGCCCGCAAAAACTGCTTTAAATCATCGCTGCAATCTTCCAGCAACTTTTCGTGGGTGATCACCTGCGGCACTTTCGCGGCAAACACAAATCCCGGCGGCGTCACGCTATACCAGCGCTTGACCATGGAAGCCGAAGGACTGCGATAAAACGTGCTGTCGACCTCGACGCTGCCAAATTGCGTCGCATAATGGCCAAGATAATCCGCCGGCTTTAGGCCCTCGGGATAGAACACACCCTCCCAGCCATCCGCAGTGAACGCCGAAGTCCCCAGATAAATCCGCGCGCGATCAGCCATGAGCCGCCAATTCTAAATCACATCCGACCGCAGGCGTGAATGCCTTCGTGTTTCGGGAGTGTCCTGATTTCGAGATTGGAGTCCAAAGCCCCTTCGAAAGTCGCTTGCCGGTCTGCCTTAGAAGTGCCCAGCGCTAAAGCGCATTGATTTAGGGCGGCTTTTTTCCGGAGCGCTAAAGCGCTCCTCCCCCTAATAAATTAGGGGGCTCCCACCGTGACGAATGCGAAGTTCCCTCCACGAAAGTCGAAGCGAGTTCAAATTTGGATACTACCCGTATATCGTGTGACTTGTTGTTCGCATATTCGCCGTTACGTACCTCCTCAATAATTATTAGTTCGTTGACAGACGCTGATTCTCCGTGGGAGACTCGGCACAAAGCGGCCGCCCTGGGAGCAACGAGACCGACGGTGCGAACTGCCGCGCGAGGGCGAGATGCGCCGCACACACCTGTTTTCGATTCTGGCAATTCTTGTCTCTGCATTCGTCTTGATACCAGCGGTCGGCGCGCAACAATCCGGAGCGACGCCGCCAGCGCCAACTAACGCGCCCGCGCCGCCAAGCGCCAGCACTCCTCCACCGCCGCCAACCAGTTCAGCCGGGTCTTCCGCGCCGGCCAGTCCATCTGCGCCAGCCACTCCAGTCGCGGCCACACCCGCAAAGCCTCCCGCTCCTCCGCCCACGCCACAGGCTGCGGCGCTGCAACTTTACCGCACGGGCAAATTCGAAGAAGCGGCCGATGCCTACACCAAACTCGCGCCCACCGATCCGGCAGCCGCCTATGCGGGTCTAACTCGCGTTTATCTCCGGCAGAAGAAAACTGACGATGCCTACGCGGCGATCAATAAAGCCGTCGCGCTGGCGCCGGAAGCGGTCGACGTGCGCGTCGCGCTTGCCGAAGTTTACTATCGCCAGGGCAAAATTCTCGAGGCGGATCGCGAACTGGTTAAAGTGGTGAATTCCGGCGGACGCAGCGCGCGTGCTTATCTCGATCTCGCGCGCGTGGCCGAGACGGCATCGTATTATGCGCGCGCAAAGAAAATGATTGAAATGGCCTATCGTCTCGATCCCGATGATCCCGACGTCCATCGTGAATGGATCGAAACGCTTCCCCGCGAACAGCGCGCTGATCGAATTAAAGAAGTATCTCGATGGCGAGACGGACGATGACGCCAAGGATCGCTCTGATCTGATGCGGTCGCTCGCCGTGCTGCAAGAAGAGGCTGGGCAGCCGCGTCGCAGTTGCCGCCAGGTCAATCAAGTCCACTCCACGCAGACAAAGCTCGAGCCGCTGATGAACGACGCTCATTACATGCACGGATACGGCCTGTCAGTAAATCTGAACGGCGCCAATGCGAAGCTGCTGCTCGACACTGGCGCAGGCGGAATCATCGTCGATCGCAAAATTGCGGAGAAGGCTGGTATCAAGGCTCTGGTGCAAACCGAGATTGGCGGCATTGGAAGCAAGGCCGGCTCGGGAGGCTATATCGGATTCGCGGATACCATTAGAATTGGCGAGCTCGAATTCCACGATTGCATGGTACGTGTGGTTGATAAACGCTCGGTGCTCGACGATGACGGGCTGATTGGCGCGGACGTTTTTCAGCACTATCTCGTGGATATCAATTTGCCCGACGCGAAGTTTGGCTTGAGTGAACTTCCCGTTGATCCGAAAGACGCCAGCGAATCGCCGGCTTCTCTGGAATCCAGTGCCGCGGGCAAGTCGGCTTGGCACGATCCGTATCTCTCTCCCGAAATGAAAGATTATTCCGGCGTATATCGCGTCGGCCACATGCTGCTGATTCCTACCTCACTCAACGGCAAGCCGCCGAAAAACTTCCTGATCGACACCGGGGCGTTCGACAACACCATCGATACCAACGCGGCGCGAGAAGTGACCAAATTGCATGGAGATGACTACGACCAGGTAAAGGGATTGAACGGAAAAGTAGCCAAGCTTTACACCGCCGACAAAGTGAAAATTCGATTCTCGCGCTTTGAGCAGGATCGCAGCGATCTGATCGCTTTCGATCTCAGCAATATCAGCAACAACGTCGAAACCGAAGTCTCCGGCACGCTGGGCTTCGCGATGCTGCGCATGCTCGACATCAAGATCGACTACCGCGACGGGGTGGTGAATTTTACTTACGACAAGAATCGCTTCCACTGATTTCTGCTTAGGACTGCGGCCGGGCTCAGCAGTTCTTTCGTAGCGGTTGGCTTCAGCCAAGCATCTTCGAATTGCCCCGATCCCGCCAGCTCATCCCAGTTTTCGCGAAGGCGCGAATCCCTCCCCCTCGCCGCTGCGAAATCCAATGGTCTTGTGCGAACCATCGCAGAAAGGTTTAGTCATCGAACCCCCGCAACGGCAAAGCCAGGCATGGTCCCCGCGAAAAATCGCCTCGCCTTTCGCATTTTCAATCGTAACTTCGCCTTCTACATGCAAAGGCCCATTCAACCGGCAAACAATCTTCATGGCTCAACTCTTCAATTCAGAAGGTAGGTCTTGAAAAATTCCACGGCGCCATAAAACAGAAAATCATTGTTCTTTTTCTTTGCAAATCCGTGCCCCTCGTCATTCGCCATCAAAAACCACACCGGCGTTCCATTCGTCTTCAGCGCCGCCACAATCTGCTGCGATTCGCTGGCCGGCACGCGCGGATCATTCTTCCCCGCGATCACAAACATGGGCTTCTTAATCATCTGCACGTTGTTCATCGGCGCGATGCGCTCTAGAAACTCGCGCATTTTCGGGTCGCGTTCATCGCCATACTCGACGCGCCGCAAATCCCGCCGGTAAGCCTGGGTATGCTCCAAGAAAGTAACCAGGTTCGACATGCCCACAATATCCACGGAGCATCGAATCCGCGCGCTGTAAAAAGTCGAAACCGCTAGCGTCATATGTCCGCCATAACTCCCGCCCATCATCGCAATTCGCTCCGAATCCAGATCTGCGCGCGTCCCGATCCAATCAAACAGCGCATTAATATCCTTATAAGAATCTTCGCGCAGAAATCCATTGTCCATTTTCGAAAACGATTTGCCGTAGCCCGTCGAGCCGCGCACATTCGGCAAAATAATCGCGATGCCTAGCTCATTCAGAAAATAATCGAATTGCCCGCGAAATCCCGGACGCGACTGGCTCTCGGGCCCGCCATGAATATCCACGATCACCGGCCGCCTACCGGCAAACTTCGCCGGCGGCGCGTACAAAAACCCAGAAATCTCCTGGCCATCGAAACTTTTCCAGCGAATCAACTGCGGCTCCGAAAATCCGTCGGTATTGATTCCGCCCGTCTCGCTGTAAGTCCAACGCTCCAACTTCATCGCCTCGACATCAATCGAGTAAACGTCCGTGGGTGTTCGCGCCGTATTCAAATTTAATGCCAGATCGCGGCTGTTGTTGTGCCAGTTCAGTCCCGAAATCACTCCCACCGGCAATTTCGGCAGGTTCAATTCCTTCCGCGTCGCCGTGTCCATTACGTGCAACACGCCGATCCCGTCTTCGTTGGTCACAAACGCCAGCTTCTTGCCATTCTTCGAAAGCCGGAACTCCTCCACATCCCAGTGAATCTTGTCCGTCAGGTACGTGTGCTGTTTGGTCGCCAGATCAATGTAAGCCAGCCGGCTGAACTCCGAATCCTTGTCCGTAACCGTATAAATTCCTTTGCCGTCTTTGCTGAACTGCCCGCCGTTATACGCAACCTGTTCTCCTTTCTCGCCGTGCGGTATCAACGCTGTCAGTTTTCCCGTCGCCGCATCGCAGAGCCATAGGTAGCTCTCATTCACAGAAATTCCTTCCAATCACCAGAATCGTCCGGTCGTCCGGCGACCAATCCGTCGCGCCCCAGCCTCCCCCATGCAACTCGGCCAGCAAGTGGTCACTCTTCACGTCGTCGGGCCTCACTATATAAAGGTCCGAATTCTCGCCATCGCGCCGCGTCGAGCCATACACCAAGCGATCTCCCGCGTTGGACCAGAGCGCTCCGGTATTCCGCGATTTCCCATCCGTCAGCAAAGTGGTTCCGCCAGTTGCCACGTCGTACCGATAGATCTGGTAGAACTCGTCGCCGCCGCGATCCTTCGAATAAATAAAGGACTCGCCATTCGCCGGCTGGAATGAGCGCCCCACGCGCCGCGTCGCGGAAAAATGTCAGTTGCGTGCGCGCGCCGCCCGGAGACTTCACGAGATGGACTTGAAGCGTGTCGGCAAATCGCGTCCCGATCAACATCTCGTGCTTCGAAGGATGCCAGCTCGAAATCGTCGCTGAGCGAAAATTCCCATATTGGTCCACGTCCGCCGCCAGCGCCGCCGGAATCGGCGGGATCCCCTCCACAACCAGGTTGTCTCCCGGCGCAAAAACATCTTGCTGCCCGGCCAAAGGCATCGCGGCGATCATCAGCAGAGCAAGTATTGCGATACGACGCCTCATCGAAAAGCCTCCCGGTTCCCGCGCACTATACACCGAACTCCGGTAGCGCAGGCTGCCAGCCGGCGTTTTTTGGAATATTCAAGGTCGAGCAAGCCAACCAAAACCTCACCCGCGCTCCATTCCCAAGGCATCCGACTGCCGCTCTACTACGCAACTTTTTCCGCGCCGAAATGTACCGTCGTTTGTCAAAGTTTTGCATACTCCAAGAATCTGGTAACTCATTCAGAATGTGGCGGTTACAAATGCCGATCGTGGCGTCACAGCGGCTCTAGCGCTGACCCGTTGGCGCGCCGATTGCCCTATCACTATCGAGTTCAGTTTCAGGAAATTAAAGCGCGCGCTGATAATTGGCCGCAATTTGACGATTTTGACATGCGCAGGCCCGTGCTGCGAGGTCGCACAATCAGGAGCGAATGGTCGTCCGGCTCCCACGAAGGAGAAGTCATGAAAAAGCTACTCTGTCTTTCCGTTTTATTGTTGTTCCCGGCAATCTCCCACGCGCAGACGCGCGGCGGGGGCAGCGGCAACATGAATAATCCAGCAGCCGCCTCCGGCGGCTCTGGCGGCGCAGGCGGCAGTCTGGGCGGCGGCGCAACGAGCGTTTCGGCGGCCATCGATCGGCATCACAACGCTACTCATGGCGTAACCGCTTACAACAACCCTGGCTCATTCGAACTCACCGAAGTTCTCCCGTGGAACCAAGCCGTCAATCTGGGCCAGCCGAAGCCCGAGAAAAGCCTGGCCGAAATAGCCCGCGAATCGCGCGAGCAAGCCGCCAAGGAAACAGTTCCGCCGCGCGCCACACTAATCAACTAACGGAACCGACAGGTGGGGGAGGGTCTCTAGACCCTCCCGCGGTTCGGCCCTTTGAGCAGAACTTCACACTAGTCAGGAGACCGCTGTCCTATGAGCGAACGACCTGATCGGCAAATCTTCATCCCGCTCTGCCGCGAAGAAGCGCATCTCCTGCGCGAGCGCGTCCGTGGCCTCGACGAAACTTTGACCCATGCCGACAAAGATTTCCTGAGCGGCCTGAGGATCAAAGCGTAGTCGCGAGCACGCGCACCGCCGATACGCTGCGCACACCCTGAATCGCCGCAAGCAGGGAATTCATTTCTGCGGCGCCACATTCATCTGTGCAAAGGTCACGAAGTGCCCCGCCGGATCGGTAACGCCAATCTCGCGCGATCCATAAAAAGTAGTCCGCACCGGCATCACTACTTCCGCGCCCTTCAAAGCTCCAATCACGCCGTCCAGGTTCTCCACCTCGACGTATAGAAAAGTCGGCCCCTTTCGCGCCGCCTGAGCCGTACGTGCCGGCGCATCTTTATCCATGCTGGAAAACGATTGATACATCAGCTCGACTCCGCCTTTCTGTACGATCGCGAATCCGAGTTTGCCGCCCTCAGGCACCTCGACCGTTTTCTCGAATCCAAATCGCTCCACCCAAAATTTCACACACGGTTCAATTTCCGCTGCAAACAGCACGGGCGTAATTTTCTTCACAGTCATTGGTTTTTTCTCCTCCGCTGCAGGCCGCCCGATCAGCACACTGGAAAGCAGAACTGAGGCGGCCATCGCGAATAGGATGAATTTCATGGCGATTTCCCCCTTGACAGCCCAACTAGTCTAAACTAGACTAGTGAACCGTAGCACGATCATTTCTTCGCCGTCAAGGAGAAAATCCCATGCCATCCGATCAGCGCCGCCTCGAAGATCTGGTCTCCATCGGCCCCGCCATGCTTCGCGATTTGGATTTACTCGGCATTCGCAGTGTGGCGCAACTCGCGCGCCAAAATCCCGAAAAACTCTACGAGCGCCTCTGCGCAAAAACCGGCCAGCCCGTGGATATTTGCTGTCTCGATGTTTTCAGCGCGGCGGTAGCGCAAGCCCGCCATCCGCGGCTCAGCGCCGGGAAACGCCAATGGTGGTATTGGAGCCGCAGGCGGAAGGCACGCGATGCCCGCAGCTAAGAAGGAACGCTCGACTCTTACGACGTCCGACTTGGTGCTGCTGAGCCTGCTCGCCGAGCGCCCCATGCACGGCTATCAAGCGAATCTCGAACTCGAGCGCCGCGAAGTCCGTGACTGGGCGGCCATCTCAAAGCCCCAGGTTTATTATTCGCTCGAGAAGCTCGCTCGCCTGGGACTCATCCGCGAATCACATTCCGATGAGGCCGCAGAAGGCCCGGAGCGCCAGGTTTACGCCACCACGGCGCAAGGCCGTGCAGCGCTAGCCAGCGCGCTCGCTCGCGAAGATTGGACCATGCAGCGCGGGCGCCCGCCGTTTCTAACCTGGTTGGCGCTTTCGTGGCAGGCCCGGCCCGGCGTTTTCGTGCGGCAGCTTCGCCGGCGCGCCGCGTTTTTACGCACGGAGCTCGCTCGCGAACAAGCCACGCTCCAATCGATTATTCAGGAAGTGGGCCACGAGTTTCACGAAGCCGTTTGGATGGTCACGCTGATGATCGCGCAGTTTCGCACCGAGTTAGCCTGGCTACAGCGGCTGCAGAAAACCCATCGCCGCCGCGCCCCCGCCAGACATCCCGAATACGCTGGCGACTCCGCGCTATGAATCCGGCTGGCCTTTAGTTACGCCGCTTGAGACGCCGTGCGCTTGTTCGCCGCGAATCGCCGATAGAGTGAATATCCGCTCCCGGCGATCGAGAGCAAAATGATGGTGACCATCACGTGCTCGAGCAGCGGCGATTTCGCCTGCGCCACAATCCAATGCCCGTAGTGAACTGCCAGCGCGGCCTCAATCCCGAATCGTAAGAATCTGCCGGCGGCGACGAAGCTCAACAGCTTCACTCGCGGATAACGGAAAGCAGCGGCCGCAGCCACAATCGCGGTAAACGGAAAGGGCGGAGGCAACAGCGCCGCCACGACGAGCGTCATCGCCGCTCGCTTTTCCACCCAGACGCGTAGATATTTCATCGGCTTGCCCGGAACGTATTTCTTCAGCTTGCCTTCGCCCTTCCGGCCCACCCAATCGGTGGTAAAGCTGCCGATCACTGATCCCAGAGTGGCCATGGCCACGTAGTAAGCGATGCGCTGGGGAAATCGCGCGCACAGCGCCAGTACAAGCAAATCGTTGCCCACCGGCAATACAAGTAGCGACGAATCCAGAATGCCAAGCGTCAATAAACCCAATCCACCGGCGTGAAAGAAAGCGTGGGCAATCGCGTGGATGAGAGGTTTCACAGGATTTCTCGCCGCCGATTAGATGTCCCGCAAGCAACGTGGGGACAAGAATTCCGATGCTGCATCGGAATGCCCAGTGGGGGAGGCGTCTTTAGCTCTCCCTAACTTCGGACCCGCGCTTCTGACGCCGAGCCGGCGCCTAAACTAATGCATCGGCCCTAGACGCGTGCTCCTTCAATCCGGACCGATGAATGCCTTCGAATTTTCGACGCGATTCGGCGGCTCTGCGTTACGAATTCATTGAAGCAGCCCAACACCGGCCCAACAATAATCGAACCTATCGCAGGCTGATGCGCATCTCATGCACGGAGGAACAATCATGAGCAAACTGGCACTCTGGGTTGAACTAGAAGCAAAATCCGGCAAGGAAAAAGAGGCAGAAGACTTTCTCAAATCCGCACAACCGCTAGCCGTAAGAGAGCAGGGAACGACCACCTGGTTCGCAATTAGGCTGGGCCCAGCAAAATTCGGAATCTTCGACACATTTCCGGACGAACAATCTCGCGACGCTCATCTTTCAGGCGATATCGCCAAAGCCCTATTCGCCAAAGCCGAACAACTTTTCGCGAAGCCGCCGGAGGTACACAAGCTCGAGATCCTCGCCTCAAAAGACCCAGGCGCTACGGCCGCAACTACAGCCCGCGCGTAACGAAAATTTCGGAGCCCGTTCGCGCGTCGGTAGGGCGGGCTCCTACGCAGTCCGCTCGGCAGATTTCTTCGCAGCATGAAGTTTGCGCAGCGCGGCTAGTCCCGGGACGGCCGGTACCGACGCCGCGTTCTCAGTGAACCCCAGCAAATACTCTTGGGCGTTAAATCGGAATTTATCGCGCCTGCGCGCAGCGCCGCCTGCATCGCGCCAACGAACATAGCTCCCATCGGGCTGGAGATACCGCGTTTTTTCGGTGTCGGCCATGTACGGTGCCACCACTTCGCGCAGCACTTGATCGCTCAGCGCCGGATTGCGCAAATGAAACATCACCTCGACTCGCTCGTAAATATTTCGATGCATCCAATCGGCGCTGCCCAGATAAACTTCCGTCTTTCCGCCATTTCCGAAAACGAATACGCGGCTGTGTTCGAGAAATCGCCCGATGAGGCTGCGCACGCGGATGCGGCTGCTAATCCCGCGCAAGCCTGGACGCAGTGCGCAAGCGCCGCGCACGATCAAATCGATCTGCACGCCTGCCTGCGACGCGCGATAGAGCGCCTGAATCGTTTCTTCATCGAGGAGCGCGTTCACTTTGGCGATCAACGAGGCGGGACGCCCCGCTTTGGCGTGCGCAGTCTCCCGCGCGATCAGGCTCAGGCAGCTTTTGCCCAAATTTAGCGGGGCCACGAAAAGCGGGGTGTATTCGCGCCGCTCGGCGTAAGCAGTGAGATAGTCGAACACGTGATGGACGCCGGAAGTGATGTGTTGGTCGGTGGTCAACAAACTCAAATCCGTATAAAAGCGCGCGGTGAATGGATTGTAGTTGCCGGTTCCGAGGTGCGCGTAGCGGCGAATCTGCCCATCGGCTTCGCGGCGCGCAATCAGCGCCAGCTTACAATGGGTCTTCAGCCCCACCACACCGTAATAAACCTGCACTCCTGCTTCCTGCAAATTTCGCGCCCAGCGAATATTCGAGGCTTCATCGAATCGCGCCTTTAGCTCCACTACCACTGCCACTTCTTTTTTCGACGCGGCATCGATTAGCGCGCGAACGATCGGAGAATTTTCACTTGTGCGATAGAGCGTCTGCTTGATGGAGAGCACGCTCGGATCTTGCGCGGCGCTTTCGATAAAGCGCACCACCGTTGAATACGAATCGTAAGGATGATGCAAAAGCAGATCGCGTTTGCGAATGAGGTCGAAAATCGAAGCCGATCCCGGCTTTAGCGCGATTTCGCGCGGCGTGAAGGCCTTGAATTTCAAATCCGACCGCGGCGTTTCCTCATAAAGATGAAAGACACGCGAGAGATTGATCGGCCCATGAATGCGGAAAACTTGAAACGGCGTTAGCCGGAAATTCGATTCGAGGCGATCGATGATTTCCTGATTGGCACCCGCTTCAATCTCCAGCCGCACCGCCTCGCCCTTGCGCCGGCGATGAAGCTGAGTATCCACGGTATCCAGAATACTGCGCGACTCTTCGTCCTCGAGATAGAGATTGCTATTCCGAGTCACCCGAAAAGCCGCGGCGGAGAGTACTTCGTAGCCGTGATACAGCCGCTCTGCAAAAGCGTGGACGATGTCGTGAAGGAAGATGTAATCGATGCGTCCTTCGGGGGACGGCAGCCGTACCAGCCGCGGCAGAGCCCGAGGCACAGTCACCACGCCCAAGTAGGACTGCGATCGCCGCCGCTTGCGGCGCAGCAAGAACGCCAGACACAGAGCCTTATTTAGTACGTGCGGAAACGGATGCGCGGGATCGACGGTAACCGGCGTAAGCAGCGGCTCGACCGACGATACGTAAAATTTCTCAATATGCTCCCGCGCGGCCGGCCCCAACTCCGGAAGGCCCAGCACGCGCACCGATTCCTTGGCCAGTTGCGGGACAAGCTCATCGCGCCAGCAGTCATATTGATTCTTCACGAACGTCTGAATGCGCGTGGCCAACTCGCCCAGCACTTTTTCCGGAGTCCGCCCGTCGGGTCCGGCATCACGATTGCCGTGTTCCACTTGCTGCAGCAAACCGGCCACGCGCACTTCTACAAACTCATCGAGATTGCTGGCGGTAATCCCAAGGAATTTCACGCGTTCAAGAAGCGGATTCGCAGGATCGCAGGCCTCCTCCAGCACTCGCTCGTTAAATTGCAGCCAGGAAAGGTGGCGATTAAAAAAGAGATTGGGATCCAGGAATCCGTTGCGCGACATGTCCGCCTCAGCGTAAACCAAACTAACGCATAAATGTTACGGCGAGGTTACCATGCCACGGCCTCGGGCGCGGAATCTCTTAAAGCGTGCCAGGCATCTATTGCAACGTACAAAGGCCCGCAAAGCGTTATTGTAAACTCCAGTTGAGGCGGTTCTGAATCAATCGAAAGGCTTGACTCATGCGAGCAGACATCGTACCAGGCGCCGCATTCCCGGATTACGAGCTGACGGATCACACCGGCACTCGCCGCAAACTCTCGGACCTGCAGGGCGGCGACCCGATGATCGTAGTCCTCAGCCGCGGAAGTTTTTGCCCGAAAGATCGCCGCCAGACAGAAGGACTGACGGAGCTGCATCGCGAGCTGGAAGTCGGATATTGCCGCATGGTGACCATCAGCACCGACAATTTGATCGAGACCAATGAATTCCGCACCGCCGCCGACGCTCACTGGACCTTTCTATCCGATCCCGGCCGCGTAGTGCAGAAGGACCTCGACATCGCCGAGTACACCGACTCGGGCCACAATCCGATGATCCCGCACACCGTAGTCCTCGAACCGGGTCTCATAGTTTATAAAATTTATAACGGCTACTGGTTCTTCGGCCGGCCGACGATCGAAGAACTCCGCCAAGATTTGCGCGCAGCCCTAAAAAAGTGCCGCCCCGACTGGGATATCACCAATCCAGAACTAAAAGCAGCCTGGCAAAAAGGCGAAAAAAATCGCTTCTACCCCTATGGCAAAACCTACTCGCAGGTAATCAAAAACCAGGATTAGAGAAATCCCAGTAGGGGAGGGTCTTCAGACCCTGCCGCATTTCGGCCCCGCAGGCTGAAGCAGTCACGGACTTTTATACCGGCGGCATCGCGGTTGCGGCGCGCGCGTTGGCGGGCAGAGCTTCCGGGAGCAAATCGGCGTAAAAACGCCCATCGCGAATGACGATTACGCCGACCGTCACGGCCACGGGCTTCTTGAAGATCGGGCCATCGTAAACGAAGGAATGAAACTCGCCGTTCTCGCCGCACGGGTCGATTCCCGGCGGCAGATCGTCGAGCAGCGATTGATCGAAGGCGCGGCCCACGAATCCCGGCCCCACTTTTCCTTCCACGCACGATAAATAGGCGCGAAAGCCGAGAGCCATCACTTCGCGCGCGAGCTTGGCCGTCTCGCGCTGCCACAGCGGAAAGACGCCGCGCATCCCCGCCTTGGCCAGATTCGCCTCGCGCCATGCGCGCAGATCCGCAAGGAAGAGATCGCCGAATCCGACGGTATAAATCCCGCGAGCCTTGTAAGCCGCCATCTGCTTCCCCATGATCTGCTCGTAAACTTCGTTGGTGCACGGCCCAAGCCTGCCCGAAGGCAGGTAGATTTTCTGCAGCGGCAATCCAATCGCTCGCGCCTGCTCCTCGAGTAACGTCTCGCGCACCCCATGATGGCTTACGCGCCCGAACTCCTCGGCAACCGAAGTCATCAACTCGACGACCTCGTAGTCGTTGCTCCGCGACAACTCGTTCAAAGCCATTGCGCTGTCTTTGCCGCCGCTCCACGACATCACCACGGGAATTTTCATCGCGGATCCCTCACGCCCGCACGGCGCCTCTCGCCTCCAATTGTCATCACAAGCCTCTTCGGGGCCGAAGGATCTGCATTTGCATTCTCATTGAACGCCAGCCTACGGCGCCCAGCTAAAAATTTCTAGGCTATATCCCTCGGAGTCTTTGAACGACAAACTGTAAATGCCGCGCCCGTTCTTTAGATCCATCGACTCGGGCGCATGCGGCACCTGCGCGCCCAGCGCCTTCAAGCGCGCATACCACTCATCCACCTGCTTGCGATTCTGGACCACAAAACTCAGCATCACCGGCTTCGACGCTGACGGCCGGAGCGCCCCATGAGTACTGTCCACGAGCCCGACGGAGAGCGTTTCCGTAACGGGATAAATTTTCACCCAGTCCAAATCCAGGCTGGGCTTTTTCTCCAGCAGCCGCGCGTAGAATTCGCTGGCCTTGCCGAGGTCATTGCAATAAAGAAATGTCACCTGGCCGGAGATGGGTGACGCCGCAGGCGCGCTCGCCGCGGCCGCTTTTGCCACGCTCTGCTGCATGTTGGTTTGCGCCGGGCTGCCTGGAGTGACAGTCAGCGCCGCTGCCAAGAGAACGAGACCTCCGTAAGATGAGAATCGCATCGATTGTGCTCCGTTAGATTTTTGTCCCGAATCGCTTTTGCATCAGGGGTGATATTGTATTCGGCAAATGTCATTTATTCCAAAATTCGGCGGAGTGACTTTGTGCGCCACGAAGGTTTAGCGTGGCGCCGGACGACAAGCCATGAGTGAAAAAGCGATCTCCAGCGGCGTGGTACATAAAGTGCCAGCGGATCTCTGCAAGGCGCTGATTTCCGATCCCGCGGCGCGGGCCGCATGGGAGGACATTACGCCGCTCGCGCGCAATGAGTGGATCTGCTGGGTGATCTCGGTCAAGAAACCTGAAACTAGAAAGCAGCACGTGGAGAGGGTGCGATCGGAGTTGAAAGCGGGAATGCGCCGGCCGTGCTGCTGGCCCGGTTGCCCGCATCGTTAAATTCGTGGATAGACAGGGAGAATCGTCCAGTACTTCGGAAATGGTGGAGGCGGGGGGAGTCGAACCCCCGTCCGAGAAGCCTTGCTGCCAGAAGACTACATGCGTAGCCCGTTCAGGTCGCGGCCCGCCGTTGCGGGCGCGCCGCGCGTTCGCCGCTCGCGGTCAGTACGGGCAAGAAACGCGGGCGGCTAGTCCGATGATCTCGCCGGCGTATTGCGGACCGAAATGCGCCGGCCAGCCCACTATGTGACGCCTCATCTCCAGCACATGGGCGACACTGGAGGAGACGCGCTGCCTAGTTTTTAATTAGGCTGCGAGAGCCAACTGTGAGTTGCCAGTTGTATTGTTTCACTCGATTACGGGCAAGTGAAGCCCGGCATGCCTTCAGGCCGCGACAGCTTCCGTCGAAACCGTGTCGCCCCCTGCATCCAGAATAGCATTTTCGCACGAAGGCCCGCCACTCGCGGCCGCGCTACAGCGGCGCGGGCCCAACGTGCGACGTGCTAAGATCAGCACGCGCCAGGGCGAGCGGCGCCGCTTCTGACGCCAACAATATGGACGACCAAAATAATCGACTCGCGGAGCCGCGCGGTTCCCGGTTTTGGCGCTACTGGCCGCTGGTCGCCGAACTCTGGATCTTCGGAACGATTCTAGGATTCCTGATCATTCGCATCCTTGGCTCGGCATCCCTCCACCACATGCTGCATGGCCCGGCGGGCCGCTAAACGATGTGGCTCGAATATGCGCGAGCCATTTTTGCGGCGGCAACCATAGCGGTCGCGGCATTCGGGATCGGCTCGCCGATCTCGGGGATGCTGCCGGAAACTATTCCTGTTTGGGGCCGCCGAGTCTGCTGTTGGATCGCGGGATTCGGAATTCTGGGCGTGGCGCTATTCGTGATCGGGCAGTGGAAGTTGTCGCGAATCACGATCGGGATCGTCGTTGACCTCGGCATCCTCGCGGCCATTATCACCGCGCTGCGCGAGCACCGGTTGCCATTGAGATGGCGGCCGCGAATTTCGAAAGCACAGCTCATCCCGGCCGCCATCGTTGCGACTGTGTTGTTGGTGACCGCCCTCGGCGGCCTGGCCGAACCGGTGGGTGATTGGGGTGTTGACGGCGTTGCCTATCACCTGCTCGGGCCGAAAGTGTGGCTGCGGGACGGAATTGTGCGGCCGGTGATGGACAATTTTAATACCGCGTATCCGTCGACATCCGAGATGGTTTTTTCCGCGCTGATGGCGTTTGGCGGGCAGCGCGCTCCTGGCTTTTCGGCGGTGCTGACATTTTCATTCCTGCTGCTGATTGCGGGATCGCTGGGCCAGCGCTGCGGGTTGGATGCGGCCAGGGCCTGGTGGATAGCAGCGCTGATTGCCGCGATGCCGGCCGTCTATGAGGGTGGCTACTCCGGCTTTGTCGATGTGATCTACGCAACGTTTGTGCTGGCCGCGGCGCGCGTCGGCCTTGATGCCGAACGGCGAAGTCATTACGCGGTTTTCGGGCTCTTCTGCGGGCTCGCGCTGGCTACGAAGTACACCGGACTGCTCGCGACACCTGCGTTGTTGCTCATAGCCGCCTGGCCGCGTCGGAATCTAACGGGTGCTACTCCCAGCGAGGCTCTTCGGCGGGCGTTACTCGCCGCCAGTGTGGCGTTCGCGGTGGCCTCTCCGTTCTATCTCCGGAACTGGATCGTGCTCGGCAGTCCAGTCTATCCGCCTCCGGCGAGCATAGCGGGGATCCTGCACGTGAAATATCTGTCGGTAAGCGCAATCCGCGAGTTTTATGCGTACAACTTGCGCCGCGGACTGGTGCACGGCCGGAGCTTGACCGCGCTGCTCCTGCTTCCGTTCAGACTTACCTACCATGCGGCAGACTTCAGCGGCGGGGGCGGGATCGGCCTCGCGCCGCTCGCGCTCGGTCCATTCGGGGTGATCGCCGCGTGGAAGGACTCGTTCGGCCGGCGTCTCGCGCTCCTCGGCGGGGTCCTAACGTTGACATGGTTCATCACCATGCAAGAATCGCGCTATCTAATCCACGGTTATGCAATCGCGGCGATCATGGCGGTGCTCGGCTGGCGCTACGTCGGCGAATTGAGCGGTGGGCGGGGAAAAGCGCTCGCCGCGACGGTCGTCGCACTGTCAGTGATCTATGGTTTGATTCTAATTGTTGGATCGCGCCGCGGTGACGTCCGCTCCGTCTTTTCTCCGTCATATGCCGCAGAACGACGCAGCGCGGGAATTCCGTTTGTGAAGAGTTTCGATTTTCTGAATCACGATCCAGAGGTCTCGAATCTGTTGATTCTCGACCCTTCGGTGCCGCCCTATTATTCAGACAAGGATTACTTGAAGCCGTTCGGCCAGTGGGGAGAGCAACTGCTGCCCGACGTTAGCACGCCCAGCGAGGTGCTGGCGCAGCTCGGCGAACTGCGCGTCTCCCACATCCTAGACGTGCGCTCAGGCGTTTCGGGATTCCGTGTCCCGCAGAATCGCCCAGGTCTAGTTTTGATCTTCGCCCAACCCACTGAAAGGGTGTATCGAGTGGAGGGTGCCAGCCCTCAAGGACCTTAAGAGCACGTTCCGGCTGCGAGACAGCCTTCGGTACAAATCGCCTTCAAAACTCCTCCCTTCGACCGCTACCACTGAACTCCGGGATAAAGGCTCGGCATCCGGAACATTCGATAGGCATAGTCCCCGGCGAGGCTCATCTTCCACACCACCTGCGGACTTGCGACCCGGGTCACTTCTGTGACGGACGCACCCGGCTGTGGAGTCGGAATGGTATCCGAACAAAGATCGAACTCAACATTACCATTCGCCATCGGGGCAACATCGCCGCCGAAGAAAGAATACTGAGAGAGAACGTCGTGGAAGGTCAGCGTCGCGGTCAACGCGCTTTCGTCGATGTGGTAGATCGGAACCGTGGTGTATGGGCATGTCCCCTGGCACGTCACGCCGGACGGAAAAGCCCGATCATCGCCGTTGTCCATCACGCCCAAGTCAAATTCGCGGGCCGACGCCTCTCCAAAAAACGCCGGGCCATGCTGCGCGTACGACCAATCGGTTGGATCGGTGCCGTTCACCAGCGTGAAATCGCCTCCCTGCCCAAGATGCCAGAGGATGTCTCCGGTACCTCTTCCGTTCTTATAGTCGATCTTGATGATCCAGTTCTGGTGGCGCAAAGAGACCAGCAAATCGCCGTCGCTGGTATAGAGCAGCGCGTTCGCATGCGTCCAATCCGGAAACATGTAAGGGTGGCGATTGACATCGAGATGATCGAAAGAATTCCAAACCCAAACCGGATTCAGATTCTTGTCCACTTCGACGATCGCATCTCCGAGCACGGTGGTAGCACCGCTAATTCCCGTGAGGTTGTTGAAAACTTGAGTGGAGTTCACGAAGAATATCCAGTGGCCATTGGGAAGCTCGAGGATGTCGTGATGGATCACCTGCGCATTGAGAGTGAATCCCGCATTGACCAACCGGGTGTTCAAATCAATGACACTGAGGCTCTGTATGATGTTACCCGCGAGATCGATTTCGCGGATTTCGTCCGTGGTGGCTGGCGTTTGTGGCGGACCCGTAAGAGGCACCGAGGAATTCGGCGCGAGGACAAGCAAAAAGTGGCCGTTACGCATCGGGCGAATGGGTTGAAGGATCGTGCCTCCCACCTGCGGGCCATCGTAATACCAGATGATGTTGCCAGCCAAGTCTGTAGCATAAGCGCCGGTGACAATCAGATCGAGCAACTCGATCCCGGGTTGTGGAGTCATTCCCGGAGTGGTGGTCGCAGAGCGGACCACCGTAAGATGGTTGGCTGGAATTGCGCCGGAGGTAAAAGTCTGGTCGGCATCCAGGTACTGCGTGCCATCTGCGAACGTCACGATCGCCTGCATGTGATACAAAGTCGTCGCGAGCATGCCCGCGACGAGCGTGCTGACTGCTCCTCCCCCCGCCGGCGTCTCCTGCACCGACGTCGCGCGCCCGTAAGTCGTATCCAGACCGAACTGTACGGCAACGTCTGCCGCACTCGGCGGCGTAATGCTGTACGCTGCGACGAGCGTATTGCCCGTTGCGCTGACCATCCCCGGCGGCACCACGTAAACGGTCGCGGAAGCAGATTTCGTGGTGTCCGCCACGCTGGTCGCCGTGATGTTGGCAACCAAGCCCGTGTCGCCCGCGGGCGCTGTGTACGTACCCTGCAAGCCCTGCGTGGAAATCGAGCCCACGCTGGAATTGCCGTCCGCAACATCGTTGACCGTCCAAGTGACCGCAGTATCGCCCGTGAGCGTTACTTGCAACGTCGTAACGCCCCCTGTGGCAATCGCCGCCTTGTCGGGCGAAATTGAAATCGTCACTTGCGCGGGAGGGGGAGGCGGAGTCGTCCCGGAGCCCGACGAACTGGACGAGCTGCAACCGCCTACTAAAGAGAACATCGCGAGACAACCCATCGCCGCTAATAGCGTCTTCCTCATGTAGAGCCTCCCGCCACCAGAATTTCCCCGTAAGTCGAAAACGATCGCGGCCAGAATTATTAGCCCAATTCACCGAAAAAGTCGCCTAAGAAATTTGCGAAAGATTACAGATGCCGCCCGCTCCACTTGCCGGCTGGCGTCGCTGCGCCCGTCTTCTAGCGTTGCGCCTCACGATGAGCGCTAAGCCGCGGGGGATCGCTGTCGGCATCAACGTCCCAAACCATCCGATCGCGAAAATAGCCGAGGAGCGGGCGGGTATCCACCTCAGGAATCGCCCGCGCCCAAATCACTTTCGCGCGGTCGATATCGGCGCGATTGTAAACCCACTCCTGCCCCACCTCATGGATCTCGCTGTAGTGCACCAGCACCAGATGATCGCCAGGCGCGGCCTCAAGTTGCTTCAAAAATTTTACGCGATAGGCCATCTGCTGAATGCTGGCATCCGCCGCGGCCTCGCGAAACGACGCGGCCACGCGAAAGGGAACCGTAGCCAGCACAAATAGCACCACCGCGCGCGAAAGCCCAATGCCAATCGGACGTGCATGCCACTTCCATCGCCGAAGGTGGCGCAGTGCTTGCACCAAAATTGCCATCAACGCCGCCAAAAGCGGCGCGGCGTAATGCGGCTCGAACCACACCACAGTGGTCAGCGCCGCTAAGCAGGCCGCGGACGGTGCCAACAGCCGCCAAAATTTCCGCTCGCGAACCAGCCACGGCAGCGTGGCCGCCAGCGGCAACAGGAATTCAACCGGCAGGAAATATTTCTGAAAAGCAATCACCTTGGCGCGATATTCATGCTGCAGGCCGCTCCGCCATCCGTCAAATCGCGTTTGTTCGAAGACGCTGTGCATCCACTTGTTGTAGTAATCGTCGAATTGAGCATTCGCGTAGTGCATAGACGGCCGCAGATTCTGCCAAACGAAATTCGGAGTACTCGAGTAAGTCTGATTATTCAAAACGTACGGAAAAAGAAGCGCATGGCCAGTCAACCGCCAATTGTAGTAACCAATGAACGCGCCGGTAAGAATCAGCACGGCGGCGAGCGGCAGCACAACGCGCGGCACTGACATCCGAAACGAAGGAGCCCTGCGTCCGGCGAGCCAAAGCAACAGCGCCACTCCCACCGGCAAGAAGAAAAAGAGCCCCTCGAACGGCCGGCTCGTCGCGAGGATTGCCGCGCCAACGCCCATCAGCACGGCATCACGTTTACGCTGATGATGAATAATGCGAGGCAGCGCGCCCAACGCCAGCGCGCCTCCGGTGGCAGCTGTCGCCCCTCCCCAATAGCTATCGATCCAATAATTTCCCGCGGCATACCGGGCGATCACCAGCACTCCGCCGAGCAGCGCCCAACGCGCGGGCATCCATCCTTGCAGCATCCAGACAATCGCCGCGCACATCGCGGCCACACTCAGGAGCACGCCGATCCACGGACTCCCGAGAAGCTGCCCGATCGCAAGCGCCGCTCCCTGCGCCGGCGGATATTTCGACATGTACGTCGGGAGTTGATTCACGTGAATGGTGTCGAAGAAAATCCGCAGCGGATGAGCGGGATTCGTAAGCCGCCCGTGAGCGAAAGTGTCCGCCGCCAGCAGGTAGCTCATTTCGTCGTGCACGTGCGGCACCGGTACGAGCGGCCCGAAAGGCGCGAGGCTGAGTCGCAATAAAATGGCCGCCACACCGGCCGTGATGATTGCCAGCGTTTTGCGATCCGCCAGGCGGATGCCCCAGCGCTCGATCGGTGCGAAAATCTTGTCGCCCACACGCGGCATCGCCAGCGCAAGAATGATGAGCGCTGCAAACGCGTAATCGTGAATTGGATCTGGGCGGGATAGCCATTCCGGCATAGTGGGTCACGGGAGAATAGCACAGCGGGCCGAACGAATTTCGATTCGGCTTGGGAACGGCAGTGTCCTAATTTCGGAACAGAATTCCAAAACACCTTTGGAAGCCGCATGATGGGCTGTCCAAGAAGTGCCCGGCGCTAAAGCGCATTCTTACGGGCGACGATTTTTCGGAGCGCTAAAGCGCTCCTCCCCCGAATAAATTCGGGGGCTGCTACCGGGAGAGAATGGCAACGATTTGGCTTTCTCGGCAACAGAGCTTGAACGCTTTTCGCGAAATGACCGAGGGCTGCCAACCGCGAGAGACATGCTAGGATGATTTCCTCCAACTTTGGATGACGATGGGTCTCGAATCAAGAATCGCTACGCACGCGACTCCGCGACCGGAAGCAGACCCGGCCGATCCGCCGGAAGTCTCCGTCGTCATCCCGTGCTTGAACGAAGCGAATTCGCTGAGCATCTGCATCGAAAAAGCCCGCAAATCTTTCGAATCCGCCGGCATCAACGGCGAAGTCATCGTCGCCGATAACGGCTCGACAGACGCCTCGCCCGAAATCGCGCAACAACTCGGCGCCCGAGTCATCCGCGTCGGCGCCCGCGGCTACGGCAACGCGCTGCGTGCGGGTGTCGCTGCCGCCCGCGGGCGCTTCATCATCATGGGCGATGCCGACGACAGCTACGATTTTTCCGCCGTGCCGCAATTCGTGGCCAAATGGCGCGAAGGCTACGACGTGGTGATGGGCAATCGTTTCCGCGGCGGCATCGAGCCGCAAGCCATGCCCTGGAGCCACAAATACATCGGCAATCCCGGCCTCACCGCGGTGATGAATCTATTTTTCAAAACCGGTATCGGCGATTGCCTCTGCGGCCTGCGCGGTTTCACGCGCGAGATTCACGATCGCATTGACGTGCGCACCAGCGGCATGGAGTGGGGCCCCGAATTCGTGATCAAAGCCGCCAAGGCCGGCGCGCGCATGACGGAAATTCCGATCACTCTCTGGCCCGATAAGCGCGGGCGCGCCCCGCACTTGAAAACTTTCAGTGATGGCTGGCGCAATCTGCGCTTCATGCTGCTCTTTGCGCCCAATTGGCTGTTCCTGTTTCCCGGAGCGGTGCTGGTGGCGCTGGGGCTGGCGATCGTCTTTTGGCTGTTTCCCGGGCCGCGGCATTTGACAGCGCACATCATCCTCGATATTCACACCATGATTTTCGGCGTGATCTTCACTTTGCTGGGAGTGCAAATCATTTGCATTGGATTTTTCGCCAAAGTTTTTAGTTATGCGGAGCGCTTTGACAGAAATCCTGTTTCGCTGAAGCGCTTGCTGCGGCGCGTCAAGCTCGAGCACGGTTTGCTGCTTGGGGCGTTCCTTGCGCTTATAGGTTTCGCCGGCGATGCGTGGGTTTTCGCACAATGGGCCGGTAGCGATTTCGGTCCGCTCAACGAAGTACGCACGGTACTTTTCTGGTCGCTGTGGTTTTTTCTCGGCGTGCAATTGATTTTCTCCTCGTTCTTTCTGAGCATGTTGGGAATCAGCCGGGATACTTATATCGGCGACTACGAACTGAAACGCCATGACTAAAATCTTTTTGACGACGCAAAAAGGAATGCGGCGATCGTTGAATCCGATCGAGGGAAGGCAAATGGCCCACATTTTCTCAAGCGCTACTCGGGCGAGCGCAGCAAGCCGGCGCCCCTACGGGAAAACACTTGACTGCTGCGGAGGAAATCGCGAGCGCCGACTGAAATTTGAAATTTACGCCGGCTTTGCCTTCGTGCGCGCGCTGATCCGTCTTCCTTGAATGAGCGATCAGCCGACTTTCGATCGATACGCGGACGATTACGACGCCAGTCTGGCGGCGGCGCTGGAACTTTCCGGCGAAGATCGGATGTTCTATGCGAAAGGCCGAGTCGCGTGGCTCGAGCGCTGCTTGCGCGATCTTGGATTCGCGCCGCGCCGGGGGCTCGATTACGGGTGCGGCGTGGGCACAACCTCGCCTTTGCTTGCCGATCAATTCGGGTTGGCGCAGACCATCGGAGTCGATGTCTCGCGGCGCTCGATCGAACTTGCGCGCGCGAAAGAAAGTTCGCAGCGGTGCAGTTTTTTTCTGATGGATGAGTACCGGCCCGATGGCACCCTCGATCTTGCTTACTGCAACGGAGTGTTCCATCACATTCCACTGGAGCAACGGCTTTCGGCGGCGAGATATGTTCATGGCGCGTTGCGCCCTGGCGGGATTTTTGGGTTGTGGGAAAATTCCGGCTGGAATCCTGGCACACGGTATGTG
Organism: uncultured Acidobacteriota bacterium; assembly: GCA_963831955.1. Lineage (GTDB taxonomy): Bacteria > Acidobacteriota > Terriglobia > Acidiferrales > UBA7541 > Palsa-147. Next base: position 42,553 of record CAWHSG010000003.1, read on the forward strand.
ATGGCGCATTGCGTCTTTGATAAGGACGCGATTACCCTGACGCCCCGGCAGGCGCGCCGGCTTTTGCAGGCGGCTGGGTTTGAGATTCTGCGCACGGATTTTGCATTTGTGTTTCCGCGGTTCCTCAAGGTGCTTCGTCCGCTGGAGAGGCTGCTGGTTAAGTTGCCGCTTGGGGCTCAATATCAGGTCCTGGCTAGGAAACCTTTATAAGGGCTGGGATGGGTTGATTTATTGGTTTTTATGAGATAAGTCGTTTATTTTCAGGTAGTTTACGGGAACTTTTGGCGTTTTCCTGAAACTTTCCTACCGTTAGCCTTTTTTTCGCGATTAGAAAATGAGATTTTCTTTTATTTTCATGGAGTTACGGCGATTTCTAATCATTTCGGAAGTATGTACTTTACGCAAATGATTAGAAACGCAGGACTTAAAACTCCAAAGAATCAGAACCCCTCTCGCAGTTATTGTTTTCATATCTGCGGACAGGAATCGGTTTTCGACTCGCGACGGCAGGGTTGCGATTGTCTTGCGGTTAGTTCTTTTGAGGTTACAAACCATTCAGCCCTCAGTAGACTCGCAGTCGTACTTAAAGCAGATCACCCAGAGAGACTATTCGCGATGTTTGCTTCTTACTTTGACGCCAGCGGACATTCTGAAGATGCGAACTGCCCATTTGTAGTAGTCGCGGGATACGTCGCCAATTTGAATCAGTGGAAAGCCTTTGAGATGCACTGGAATCATGTATTGACCGAGCATCGAATAACGCAGCCATTCCATATGGCACATTTTATGGCTCGACACAAACTGACTAGCGAATTTCACGCATGGGATGGCGATGATGCAGAGGCCGAGGTTCTTCTTAAGGAATTGACTACTCTTGAGACCTTGTTTCCCGTCGCGCAATTATCGTGTTTAGTGAATCTTACGGAATATCGAGAAATAGCCCGTTTATACGACATCAAGGACACTCTACCGCCGTTCGCATTAGGTGCTAGAGCTTGTATCGCCCATCTCTATGAGAAGTGGTTGGATTTGTACCAAATACCTGCGAATTATTTGGAGTGCGTATTTGAAGATGGCGATTTTGGTAAAGGCAAATTCATAGATGTCATGCGCGGAGACGGAATGCCCGCGCCAATTTTCAAAGATAAAAAAGATTTCGCGGCTCTACAAGCGGCAGATCATCTTGCTTGGGAGCATAATAACTACATTAAGCGGAACGATAACAATCTCAGATTTACGACACTGGGATTAGTTCCTAACATTGCTGTTCAGTTTCCTAAAGCGAACCTAGCTCGGTTATGTGAACTTCGAGGAATTCCACAACTTTATTAATATCAATGGGTTATGGGCTGTCATAAAAAAGTAATTTTGTACTTGACAAACGCCTTGCGTTAGGTATAAAATTAACCTATGATTAAGAAACGAAAGACCCAAGAGCAACTAACGAAGTCGAGTGTTATCGAACAAATCCCGATGGCGTGCTCGAACGAACTAGCCGCCGTCGAGTTCATCGAAGAACATCGGTGGGGCAAGACTCCCGCTTGCGTCCATTGCGGCTCTATCGCCGTCTATAAAATGGTGGACTCCAAGACAGGCGAACGTAATAAGCGGTATCTCTGGCGCTGTAAGGATTGCGGCAAGCAATACACCGTTCGCATCGGCACTGTTTATGAGGATTCGCGCATCGAACTTCGACACTGGTGCTATGCGTTCTGGCGTGCGGCGACTTCTAAGAAGGGTGTCGCGGCGCTAGAGATCATGCGGAATTGCCAAATCTCTTACAAGTCGGCATTGTTCCTAATGAGCCGGATTCGTTTCGCAATGGCTCCCGTTCCGAATACGCCAAAGCTAAAGGGAATCGTCGAAATGGACGAAACCTACGTTGGTGGCAAACCGCGTTACAAAGGAAACAATCCGCGCGGACGTGGAACGAAAAAGACTCCTGTTTTCGTCGCGGTTGAACGCGGCGGAAAGATTCGTCGCCGTGTAATCGCAGATGTCAGCATTGCTTCTTTGAAAGACGCAATCCGCGAAGATGTCGCAAAATCAGCCCGCATTATGACGGACGAAGCGCCAGTGTATCGGGATTTCGGTTGCACGTTCGAGGGTGGGCACGATACCGTTTGCCACGGCACAAAGGAATATGCTCGCGGCGACGTGAATACCAACACGGCGGAGAGTTCTTTCGCGCTGGTGAAGCGCGGAATTACTGGCGTCTATCACAACGTCAGCAAGAAATATCTACATCGCTATCTCTGGCAGTTCGATTTCGTTTGGAATAATCGTAAGATGAATGACGGTGAGCGCACCGCAGAATTGATTCGCATCACTGAGGGAAAGCGTTTGATGTACAAGGAACCCGCAGCTAAATAGTAGGAATGAAACGATTCGGACGTGGCAGGATGAATCTAGACGGTTTCATCTTCGATGCGGGAGAAAAGTCGAATATGACATTTCAGGTTGCTCTTGTCGGAAAAGAGGGCGCTGTCGTTGCCAGCGATACTAAAGCTGTAAATGAAACTAGTGTGCGACGCGTGGCTACACCGCAAAGAAAAATTCTATATTCGGCTAACGCAGTTTGTGCTGTTGCTGGCGCATCTTATGCTTCTGATATGGCGTCAGAATTATTGAAAGAAATGTCGAAGAAGTCCGCTACTAGCACAGAACAGTTGTACGAACAAGCCAACGGTGTTTACAAAACTTATGACCCCGAAATAAAAAATGCGATGGCAAATTCAACCATTCTTGTTGCAGCGCGAGAATCCAACGAGATTAAGTTATGGTATCTGTCGATTTATGGAAAGGTGTTCGTAGACCCGCCTAATCGCTATCTGATTGGGGGCGACCGCCACAATCCGGCTGTGGGCGTGATAGAAATTTATTATGACAACCCCCTAGACAAATCAATTGAGGCATTGAAATCACTGGCGGCTTATGCGGTGTTACAGGGTCATATTTCCAATCCAACGTATGTTGATGGATTAGATGTTCTAGTTTGGAGAAACGGCGAAGAACCGAAATTTTTGGAAGACCAGGAATTGGACTCATTGAAAGATAATTATTCGGTTCTTTGCGACCCTTTTATTCTGTTGTCAAACGGAACAAAGTAAATCTGAGGTCAAATGAAGAAAACCAAAAAGAAAAAAACTCCCGGCCCCAAGCCGGAAATGCTAAAGATCAACGGAGCATGGCAGGATGCGGTTAAGAAGTCTCTCGAAGTAAAGAAACCTCAAGAGGGTTGGCCGAAGTAAGAGGACGCATTATGAATAGCGGTGAATGTATTTTTCCGAATCCGCGTTTTCGTAAAGTTTCGGAGCATCTTTATTACTGCGAGGACGGGGAAGTTATGAAGCAAAAATATCCCCTCAGCACGCGAGTTATTTCGTATCAAGAATTAGAAACTCTTGATAGGTGTAAGTCGCAGTAAAATAGCATTCTGAGCACATAACTCGCACGGACTCGCACCCTTCCATCTGACGTTTTATTTCTGCTTCTGTGTGGTAGTCCGTGAAGTAGGGCGTCTGCAAAATCGTAGGGCAATCTTTGTTAGGATTTTTGCAGTGTACAAGAAAGAACGGCACAATAGTCTCCTCTTAATTACAATCCATTCTTGTTACACCTAGAAAATCTGTTTTTGATTCACAGTGCAGCGCATGAGGTTGAATCGGAAAACTCGAACCTTGCGCTAGATGCACGTTCGCCAAACTATTCGCTAGGGCGTTGTAGCGTTCAACGAGGGCGCGGTATTTCAATTCTTGAGCGTGATTTATATACGAGGCTTTTGCGTTGAGTGTGAGCGCGTACATTATGCCTAAATCATTGTATTCGGAGAGAAGGGTTAAATTTCCATCTTCGTCTCCGAGGATTCCCATTGATAGTTTGGCGGCCAGAGCCGGGTCTTTTGAATAGCGAAAAATATCACCGGAATTAATTTCATCCGGCGTTTTCCTAATCGCTTTGTGTAAGTCCAGAAATGCCTGATCGTGTTTTTGGCTTACGATATCTTCGCATTTGGATATCTGGCGAGCGGCCTCAAAGTCAGTTTGCGAGTCGGAATTGAGCGGCGACGATGTTAAACCCGCCTCAATAGCGCGGTGCATGGATTCCCATGTCGAGAGATCGCAGCCGCTTAGTTTTTGTTTGTACGGGTCGTTAAAAAATTCGTTTAGAGTTTTTAGATCGTTTTGCTTCGTCGTTTGTGCGGCAACTGAGATTGCAAAGATGATAAGAATCGCGACAGGAATCGTCCTCATTCGCTTTACCTCTATTGTTAGATCGCGAGGCGGCCCGTTTAAGAGCCGCCTGAGGTTTCCGAGGCTGTTTCTCGGTTCCGTAAACGCGTGGACATGATGAGGCTTGAACTCATACTTCTGGGGTCGTAATCCAGCGTGCTACCTATTGCACTACATGCCCTATCGGTATCGTAAGACTAGCCGCCGTGTAATGTGAAAGGTAGCGCGTCGGATCAGTTCCTATGCGGTACTGGTACGAGGTAAGAGGTTATCTCAGATTGAGATATGGGCTCCGCTCATGGGAGGCGGGGTTGCGTAAAGTACATACTTCCGAATCATTTTGGTGTATCGATTAGAATCGGTTGGGCGCGGGGTGGGTTGAGGGGGTATTCGATTGGGTTGTAGCTCGAGATCATCGCGATTTCCTGGCTGATCCTAACGATGGATAAGGCCGATGGGTAGGGGACGAGTTGCGGGAATACGTACGGCTGAGGTGTGGTGACATCTGGGCTTCAGAGGCCCTTCATAACTTGTATTCGGGCACACCACTACTCTTATCAGTGGAAATCTGCGCCGAGCCGCAAACTTGCCTTGGAGTTACTGGCTGCCCGGCCCGGCATGAAGCGCGGGCCCTACGTTCGGAGGGGCGCTTGCGCGCCGTGGTGGCTGAGGAACTTGAGCGCTGAAACTCAGTTGACACTGTGCGGCGCGGTTTCCATAATTCTAAGTAGTACAATTTTAACTATGGCGAAATCGCACAAACCGGCCGTTCCACCGTCCAGCGCAGCCGTGAATCCGCTGGAAGAAGCGGTCGCTCGGGCGCTGCGCGACAATCTCGCGCCTCTACAGCGCGCCGTTGAAGAATTGCAGCACGCTTATGGTGACTTAACCGCCGCGTGTGCTTCGAGCCGCGTGGCCAACGCCATTCCTGCCATGCTTCGCGCGCAAGCCGCCTCCGCATCGCTTTCCGCGGGACTTGGCGTGCTTACAAATTTCGTCACTTTGGCTTTGCGTCCAGCTGAACGCAATACGGGCAGCGCGCAAGCTGCGGCCGAAATGCTGGCCGCGGCTGCAGCGGGTGCTGCTCCCGCCGCAATTCCGCAGCCGGAAGAAACCGAAGAAGAAGAGGCTGAAGAAGCGGCAATTGAAGACGAGATTGCCGAGGGCTCGCCGCTTGAGGCTGGAACTCCGGTCGCGGAATCTCCGCTTCCGCCAGCCGTTGAGGCCGAAGTCGCGGCCGAAACTGCGCCCACTCCGGTTGCTGCGCCCGAGCCGGTCTTGCACGAAGCGGCGCCCGCGCCAGCCGCTGAATCTCAAGCGGCGCCGGCTTTCGACGTCACGGCGCTATCCGCCGAGGCGCAGGAAATGCACCGGCGCGCCAAGCGAGTGGCAAAAGTTGCCATGCAGGATATCAAGATGCTGCGCCCGAAAGATGTCCGCGCGGCGCGCGAGAATCATGACATTTGTATCCGCCTTCGCGATGATTTGGACAAGGCGCGCAAGGAATACGACCGCCGCTTCAAAGCCCTCCAGGATCAGCCGGTGGATTATTTTTACGACTGGATGGTGGCGATTCTGGCGGACGGCGACCCCGAAGCCCTCGGCGCATATCCGTATCCTTCGCCGGTCCGGCGATAGCAGTTCACTTACGATGAAAACGAAAATTGGGGGGATCGTCGCGGCGGTGTTTTTGGCCGCGGCGATTACGGCGCTTTCGATTACGGCCGCCGCGAATACCGCGACGGGCGAGCCGATGAAGAATACTGCGGCCACCGAGCAATTGGAGACTTGGTCGCGCGCGCTCCGTGATCGAAATCCCGCTTCTGCATACGCGAGCCTCAGCACTCTCGCTTCCGCAAAAAAGTCCGGCGAACTCAGCCAGCGCGCCGCACTGGCTCTCGGCTATTACGATTTCACGAAAGGGAATTACGCGAAAGCCCGCGTCTGGCTGGATAAAGCCGAAGGCGACCCGCTGCTCGAGGACTACATCCTTTACTGGCGCGCCGAAACCGATCGCGCGCTCAAGAATGATCCGCAAGCCATCGCCGCGCTGAAGCGCCTGCGCCGCGATTTTCCGGATTCGGTGATGACCGAGCAAGCGCTGGAATCGCTCGGAGAATCGGCGCTGGCGGCATCGCAGCCGCAGGAAATTCTCGATGCGCTGGCCGCTTATCCGCAGACCGAAACCAAACCGGACCTGCTGGTGATACGCGCCCAGGCCCGCGAAGCCGCCGGGCAATTTCAGGATGCCGCGCGCGACTATCTCGCGGTAGCCTACAAATTCCCGACCAGCACTCCGGCGCACGAAGCCGCCTCGAAAGCCGATTTTCTTCGCGCGAAACTCGGAGCCGATTTTCCAGTGGTGCCGCTCGATACGCGCATCGCCCGAGCCGAAGCGCTTTATACTTCGAAAGAGTGGTATCAGGCGCGCGACGCTTATATTGATGTTCTCTCGCTGCTCAACGGCGCGGACCGCGAGCGCGCCAATCTGCGCATCGCGCAATGCCGCGTGGCGCTCGGCGCGCCGCTCAGCGCGCTCACCGATCTGAGCATCACCGATCCCGAATCTGACGCCGAACGCCTCTATTCCATTTCGCAATCGCGTCGCGGCGCGCTGACTGAAGCGCCGCTGCTCGCCGCGGTCGATTCGATCACCGCGCGCGCGCCGAAAAGCCGCTGGGCCGAATACGCGCTTTTCGCCGCCGGAAATTACTACTGGGTGCAGCTCGATCGCGATCGCGCGGCGAGCTATTACTCGCGTGTGGCCGACAATTTTCCCGAAAGCGCCGATGCGGGCGCAGCGAACTGGCGCGTCGTATGGACCGCCTATCTCGAGCGCAAGGCGGAAATCGGCGTGCTGCTCCAGCAGCAGCTCGAGCGTTTCCCGAACTCCGCTTTCATCACCGACAATTTGTATTGGCTGGGCCGCGCAGCCGAAAAATCCGGCGACACGGCGCTGGCGCGCGCCTATTTCGGAAAGCTCCGCGACCGCTTCCCGCAAACTTATTTCGGCGGACTCTCGAGCGCCCGTCTGCAAGCGCTAGGCGGCGGGACTGTAACACCCGTCGAAGCGCTGAATCGCATACCGCCTGCGCCGCCGGTCATGAGGGTAGGCGACTCCATCCCCGACGCAGCGGCAAATCGGCAGGCGCGTGCCGATTCGCTGCGCACGATCGCATTCGATTCCTCCGCCGAACTCGAATTGCGTGCCGCATACGCTGCCACCGGCGAGCCGCGTCTGCTGCTTGAAGCCGCGCAAGCCGCTGCGAAAGCCGGTCACTACGCTCCCTCAATGGCCACCGCACGCTTGATTTATCCGGGCCTTGAAGCTCGCCGCTTCGAAGATGTTCCGCGCGATGTCTGGGTCGCCGCTTTTCCGCTGCCCTACGAAAAAGCCTTGCGGGCCGCGGCGGCGCACGCCAACGTGGATCCCATGCTGGTAGCCGGATTGACACGTCAGGAATCAGCCTGGGAAGCCAACGCCGTCTCGCATGCCAACGCCTACGGCCTGATGCAAATTCTGCCGAAGACCGCGCGTCTGCTCGCCCGCCAGATGCGGGTCGGTTATTCGCGCGCGCGGCTTACCGACCCGGAGTACAATCTTCGCCTCGGCAGCGTGTATCTCGCGGGGCTGATCAAGACCTGGGGCAGCGTGGAAGCCGCGCTGGCCGCCTACAACGCCGGAGAAGATCGCGTGGCAAGCTGGAAGGCCGGGCAAAATTTCGCGGAGGCCGCAGAATTCGTGGATACCATTCCGTTCACCGAAACGCGCGAGTACGTGCAGATCGTCCTGCGCAATGCGGCAATCTACCGCCGGCTATATCCGACGAGCGGCTCAGCCGAAGCAGCCGCCGCGACGCCGAAGCCCGCGAAGAAGCCCAGGAAACGCCACCAGTGAGCGCTCCGACGCCGCGCCCCGCCGAAACGAGCGCCCGCCTCTCGCACAAAGCCGCGCAATTCACCGAATCGGTAATCCGCGAAATGACGCGCCTGGCGATGAAGTACAACGCCGTAAATCTCTCGCAAGGCTTTCCCGATTTCGCCGCGCCTGAAGAAATCAAAGAAGCCGCCCGTATGGCCATTTCTGCGGACATCAATCAATACGCCATCACCTGGGGCGCCAAAAATTTCCGCAACGCCATCGCCGAAAAATTCGCGCGCGTGCAGGGAATCGAAATCGATCCCGAACGCGAAATCACCGTTTGCTGCGGCTCGACTGAAGCGATGATGTCCTCGATGATGGCCATCATCAATCCCGGCGATGAAGTGGTGGTCTTCGAGCCCTTCTACGAAAATTATGGCCCCGACGCGATTCTCTCCGGCGCCACCCCGCGTTTCGTCAAGCTGCAGCCGCCCGATTGGACTTTCGATCCGCAAGAATTAGCGGCTGCGTTCGGCCCGAACACGAAAGCCATAATTCTCAACACGCCGAATAATCCCACCGGTAAAGTTTTCACTCGCGCCGAAATCGAAACCATCCGCGATCTATGCGTGCGCTGGAACGCCTACGCCATCACCGACGAAATCTACGAGCACATGCTCTACGACGACGCGGTGCACGTCTCCCCAGCCACCGTCGAAGGCCTGCAAGACCGCACCATCACGATCAACGCGCTCTCGAAAACTTACAGCGTAACCGGCTGGCGAGTAGGCTGGGCGATCGCTCCGCCCGAAGTCAGCAACGCCATTCGCAAAGTTCACGATTTTCTTACGGTCGGCGCCGCGGCCCCGCTGCAAGAAGCCGGCGCGATCGCGTTGCGCTTTCCCGAAATCTACTACAAGCAACTCGCCGAAGATTATCTGGTCCGCCGCGACCATCTGCTAACCATTCTCGACAACGCCGGCTTCCGCTGCTTCCGGCCGCGTGGCGCGTACTACATCATGACCGACATCTCCGCCTTCAATTTCCCCAACGACGTAGAGTTCGCAAAATATCTGGTGAAAGAAATCGGCGTAGCCGCAGTCCCCGGCTCAAGCTTTTACAACGATCCAAAAGACGGCAGCCAACACCTGCGCTTCACCTTCTGCAAAACCGAAAAAACCCTAAACGCCGCAGCCGAGCGCTTCGAAAAACTGCACCCATAGCGGCCGTTCGCAACCGACCCGCGCAATCATCCGCGAGCATGCTAGAATCCGTTCGCCCGATGCGCGGAGGAAAATGATGGCGATGACGCTCGACTTGATCCCAGCACAAACGCGAGTAATCGAGAACGGCCACGCCGCGGCCATCGACATCCGCTCGAGCGCCACGCGCACTTTCCTGTGCACTCTCGAAATCTACGATCAAATCGAGCAGGAATCGCTCGACGTGGCTATCTGGGCCTCCGCCGACGGCCAGGATTTCGGCCACAAGCCCATCCTGAGAATTCCGCAGCGTTTTTACAAAGGCGACACGCGCCAAATCCTCGATCTAGGTTTTCTGCCCAACGCCAATTTCATCCGCGCCAGTTGGGAGCTAGTGCGCTGGGGCCGCGTGGCGCCGCATCCGATGTTTGTGATTGGATTGCGGGCGGTAGAAGTTCCCGCGATGTCGCGGGTAGGCTGAAGCCGTTTTTGTTCCGCCGGCGTCCCTGCCGGCTCTTTGCTTGCGACGCGCAATAACGCCGCGTGACCACAGCGGCTAAAGCCGAGTTAATTTTGCGGCTATTGCGGCACGACTGAAGTCGTGCCCTGACAAATCTTCGCCGCGAGCCTCGCGCTACAAGCTCCCAATTACAAATTAAACTCAAACGTTTGCTGATAACCCGCCACTGTCACCGGCCAGTGATACGTCGAATCTACCGCGCCGCGAAACGATTCCAGCGCGACCGGCTCGCCGTGGACCAAAAAAGTCATCTTGGGCGCCGCCTTGATGCCCGAAAGCCAGCGGAGCAATTCGCTGCGGCCGGCGTGTGCTGAAAGCTGCGGCAAATCCACGATCTCGGCGCGCACCGGGACCATCTCGCCGAAGATTTTCACCAGTTTCGAACCGTCTTCAATTTGCCGCCCCAGCGTGCCCACCGCCTGATATCCGACAATCAGCACGGCGCTGCGCGAATCCGGCAGACGCTTCGCCAAGTGATGCAGGACGCGGCCGCCGGTGGCCATGCCGCTGGCTGAAAGAATGATGCACGGCGTGACCACATCATTGATCTTCTTTGAATCCTCCACCGAGCGCGTCATGTGCACGTTGGCCACATTCAACGGATCGCGATTGGCGGCCTCCTCGCGGGAAAAATCCACGTCGTGGTCCTCGTGATGATGTTCGTAGAGGTCCGTGACGCTGATGGCCATTGGGCTATCCACATACACCGGCAACTTGGGAATTTTGTTCTGATCCTGCAGCTCTTTCAGGAAATACATCAAAGTCTGAATGCGCCCCACGGCAAACGAGGGCACCACGATCGATCCGCCGCGCTTCACCACGCGATTGACCACCTCGCCGAGAGCGGCTTCGGGCGAGCCGGCCGGATGATCGCGATCGCCGTACGTCGATTCGCACAGCAAATAATCGGCGCGGCTGGGCGGCTCGGGATCTTTCAAAATCACCTGGTCGTATCGCCCGATATCGCCTGAGAAAACTACCAGCGTCTGCTTGCCATTTTCCGTGATGGTCAGCTCCAGCCAGGTCGAGCCGAGAATGTGTCCGGCGTCGTGCGGGCGCACGGAAAATTCGGGGCTGATCGCGAAAGAATCGGCGCGCGGAATTTCGCGAAATTGGTTCAGCGCCGTCTGCGCTTCGGCCACGGTGTAAAGCGGCAGCGCCGGATTGTGCTGCGAGTATCCTTTCTTCTGCGCGAACTGCGCTTCCTCCTCCTGCAAATGCGCCGAGTCGAGCAGCAGGATGGTGCAAAGCTCATGCGTCGCGGGATTGCAATAAAACGGGCCGCGAAATCCGGCCTTCACAAGGCGCGGAATGTAGCCGGAATGATCGATGTGCGCGTGGGTCAGCACCACCCAATCGATCGACGCAGGCTCGATCGGCAAAGTCTGCCAATTGCGATCTGTCAAATCGTGCTGGCCCTGAAACAGGCCGCAATCTATCAGCAAGCGCTTGCCGCCTGCTTCGATCAGATATTTCGAGCCGGTGACCGTTCCTGCTGCGCCTAGAAAAGTGATTTTGGCCATAGGGCGGACATTCTATCAGGTCGTCCGCGGGGGCGTGTTCTCCTTTCGATTTTCATTCGCGTTAACTCGACTGGGCGGAAGAAGTCGCGCATTGCGAGACGATGAAACGCGGAGAATTTCGAATGTCGTTACGCGGAGGCAAATGGCCCACGGTTTTGCAGGCGTTACACGGGCGGGCGCGTCGGTTGCTGTGCAATCGCAGAGCGATTGACCGGCGTACCTACGGGAGAAATGGCGACGGCAACCGCCGCGGAAATTTCAAATTTGAGATTCGAAATTTCAGATGGAAGAAACGGCAAGCGCCGACGCCAATGCAAATGCAGATCCCTGACCCCTAAAGGGGGATTCGGGATGACGGCGGTGAGGCTTTTCCTGGCCTGTGCTTACTTCATGCTGCTGATCTTGGTGACCTCGGCGATGGTGGCCTTCTCGTCGTAAACCCCGGCGGCTACTATGTACGGAGTCCCTTTCGCGCTCAAATAAAAAGAGACCTTGCGGGATGGTTCCTTCTCGCCCGGCTTGGGCCACCAATATTCCTGCCAGAAACCGGAGGGCTTCTCTTTCACTTCCTTGCAGAAGGCTGCGGGGTCCGGATCGATGCTCTTTCCCGTTTTCGCGTCCTTGATCATCGCGATGCTTTGGCCGACCATTTCCGGCTTCATCGGATGGGCAGCGGTGCTACCTTTGTCGCAGTCCTCGACAAAAACGTAAGTGTCTTTCCACACCCACGGACCCTTCTTTTCATCGAACTGCTTCACGTCGCCGGTCTTCGACAGGGCTGCGGCTGCTTCGCGCACGTTGGCGACTACTTCCTTAGCGGTTGCATGATCCTGCGCCGCGGCGACACCTGATATGGTGGCGGCGAGAAAGAGAGCTGCTACGACGGCGAATATTTTGCTGATCTTCATGTGCTTGCTCCTTCTTAGTTTCTCATTGCTCAAACGCGACGGGAGCATACACGCTTTCGTTCCTGTGCGGTACTCGGATTTCGTTTTCCTGCTGTTAGCAAGTTGGGATGTCCGCCCTTATTAGGCGAGTGGTCCAGCCGCGCTAGCGCGACGACGTGCGAAGCTTGAGCCTCGCGCGCAGTCGCCGAAACACGTCGCCCCGAGCGACGCCGCTCGCATCGCCCTCATCAATCACCGCGCGAAGCGCCGCAAGCTTCGCCTCATATTCCCGTTCCTCACGCTCCAAACTCCGCAACCCCGCGCGCACAACTTCGCTCGCGTTTTCGTATCGTCCGTCCTGGATCATCTTGGCGACAAAGCGATCAAGTTCCTTGGTCAAGTTCGAGTTTCGAGTAGGCATGTCGGGGGCCTTTCGGTGGGTTTAGATGCCACGACGATTACGTTCGCCGTCACGGCACCGTCGAACACCATTACTTTTCTTTCCCCTCCTCGGATGAAACGATAGTGTAGGCTGAATACTTGTAACCATCGCCGTCTTTACATTCTGCATCTGGTGTACCGCAGGGGAACATGAACCACGTGAGCCCAAACTTCACACTGTATTCTTCACCCGCTTGCGGCACCACGCAAATTAGATGCATCGTGATTTCTTGTTTCTTGAGGTTGTAAAACTTCATGTCTTTACAGGCTCCGCGATAGGTTATGCGACCGGCATATCCTTCGACATTGTAGTCGGTAATAGTTCTATGATAGCCCTCGCTCTCTTCATCAGAAGTGGCGGCTGTAAGTTTTGTCACGTGGAAAACCTTAGTCGATGCTTCATCAGCGACACGGACGGTTATGGCGGCGAGCAGTAATATAAAGTAACTGACAATTGTACTTTTCATCGTCGCTTATCTCCGTTCTTACGTCTGTTCGACGTACCAGGATTTCGACCCGGCTCTTGACGTTGCTTCTGAATTTGCATTAGCCGTTCTCAGTCGTGCGCATCGCTAAACAGCACAGATCCAATCCACAAATCCAGTCAAAAGCTAAGGGCGGGCGGGCGGCCCATCCTTTTGTAAAAGCCCGGGCTACCCGCCGTTCAACGAAAGACATCAGGCGCCGCACGTTTGCCTACTGGGCGCGGTCAAACAGCGATGGATAAGTCTCCGTCAAGAAGGCTACTGCTCCGGAACTCGGGAAGACTTTGTCGACCAGGAATGTGTCAATAGCGCCCGCTATCGGCCCGACGATGAGCCCAGCGCCAGGAATCGCGCCTAGAGCGGTGGTCACCGCCAACCTGAGAACCTTTCCCGGATTACTGCTCATAAGGGAGCCGACTTTGACTCTCAATCCCCGAATCATCTCAGCGAGTTGCTCGTCAGAGAGATCCTCAAGTCCCGCAAGCCATGATCGAAATTCACGACACTCCGCGCTCTCCCGCGCCTGTAACAGCTTTTCTACGTCTACTGTTTTTCCCGGTGCCAACTCCGGAAGATTTGCGAGCGTAATCACTCGTCCGAATTGCCTCTCGATCGGCTCAGGGTTCTGCGGGGCGATGATGCCAGCAAATTTTCCAAAGAGAAGTGGCGCCTCAGATTCCGAAAAGCTAGAAATCGACGAATATGCGGCCATATCCGCGACTCGCTGGTCGATCACTGCAACAGCGTGAACGCAGGATTCTAAGATATCGTGCGTCTTCTGCTCAGAAAGACCGTACACTCTTGGGAGATCGGTTTTGATGTGGAAGACTCGGCTCTCTGGTTCTTCTATGCGAACCTCGACGCGCGGATGTGGCAGTCCAAGTTGTCGCGACAATTGCGTTTCAATCGCCAGCCTTAACGCCGGTGTATTGTTTCGTATGTCGGACTCCACCTGAGCCTGGAGTTCAGAGCCGTAGTCTAAACCCGGTCTCGAAAGCCCAGTGATGATCGTTTCTTCCAAAATTTGGCGTTCAGCACTTTTCAGCCCTGCGATCCCTTGAAGAGCGCGGAGTTCCTTCCTGAGGGCCTGCTCTCGATTCGTCAAATCCACCATCCCGAAGGAGAAATGGCACAGCGGATGGGCTGGTATCCCATTACGGGACACTGCTCCGATGATGGCTCTGAATTCGCAGGATATCTTGAGAACGCCTGTGCTGAAAAGCTGCACGAATCCGGATTGTCCAAGCGAACGAACGAGAAACGGGATCTCACGAAGCCGAACCGACTGCACGACTACCGTATCAAACAGCAGGAGTCGTCGAACCAGCGATCCAAGGTCGACGCCGAGTACCTGGCCCCGCGTGTGAATTGCGACCTCGCCCAGCACGGACTGACGGACACTCATGCTATAGACCTGGGGTAAGCATGTATATCGAATCATTATACCGAACGATGATGCTGGACCGCGCGATCGCCAGCCCTTTCCGGAGTTTTGCGATTTAGGCCGCCCCACGCTTCTCGGTTTGTTTCTAGAGAGGGTGGGGTTTTCGGCCCTGCGGGAGAGGTCGGAAAAACAGACTCTCGGCGGCTAAAGCCTGACTGATTTTGCGGCACGACTGAAGTCATGCCCTGACAATTCATCGGAGCGATCTAGTCAGGAGAGATGCCCGCGGCTGAAGCCGATTTCACGAGCGGGCGTTCGTTTCCGCTGGACTTGAAGTCCAGCTCCCCCCTGCTAAAGTAGGAGGCTCCCACCGTTAACCGCGGCCCGTACGACACATGTCGCTACGCTAATCTTGACGGGGCGTGCGGCCGTGCCTTACGCTCGAACGCTTTTTGGGGGGCGTTCTTTTTGCGCGGCGGTTACTCCAAGGCTTGGGGTGAACTGAACTTGATGGCAAAACATTTACGTGGCTCGGTGATTCTTGGATTGTTGCTTGGCGTTCCGGCTGCTGCGCGGGGGCAATCTTCCGGTGCTCCGCCGGCGGCGGCTTCCGCTGGCTTGGCGCAGCCGGTGCAGGATTTCGAGAGCTTGCCTACGCAATCCATTCATTATGGCTCTTGGGAGATTGGCGGATTTTTTGGCGGCGGGCTTGGCAATGGACACGACGCGGACACGAGTTTTCTCTTGGGCGGAGTGCGGTTGGGGCGCGTGCTTACGGACGATCATGGGCCCGGGGGGCTGCGCGGGAATTTCGAAATGCTGGGGGAAATACGGCCGTTTTTCGAGGTCAGGACGCCGTTTAACGGAAACGTTTACGCTGTCAATGTCATGCCGATTATTTTGCGGTGGAATTTTAAAGGATGGCACCGCGTTTCGCCTTACGGGCAGCTTGGCGGGGGGATTCTTTTCAGTACGCAGAAATTGCCGCCGGGGCCTACTTCGGCGGTGAATTTTACGCCGCAGGGGGCTGCGGGAGTGAATATTTTTACTCGGCCTGGGCAGGCGGTGGCTGTTGAGTTTATTGAATTTCATCATTCGAATGCGAATTTGGGGAATTTGAATCCTGGGTATAATGCGGGATTTTTATTTACGATTGGTTACATGTGGTTTCATGGGTGGAGGAAGTAAGACCCTTAGGTTTGAGCGGGGCGCGATTTCCGCAGTTTATCAGGCGAGCGGAGAAACAAAACCTCAGCGGCTAAAGCCGGGTGCATCGTGCGAGGCTTTCGGCATGACTGAAGTCATGCCCTGACAAAGCATCGCCGTTATCGCGGGATCGCCGGTTTGAAAATTGGTGGAGCCGATGGGATTCGAACCCACGACCTCCTCGATGCCATCGAGGCGCGCTCCCAACTGCGCCACGGCCCCACCGTTCGACGACTGACTCTACTTTTATATCACTGCGCTTCGTGGCGGGTCAAACTTCCTTGTTTTTCTCGACTTAGCTGGCATCATTTTTGCTGCTTCGCGACTCCAATGTTTGTGCGCTTGGGGCTTTTCTTGAGGATGTGAACTCATCTGGTTCTGGTGACATCGTGCGGATTTACGAGGCTGTCAGATTGCGGAGAATGCCGGATCGTGTTACGGCGACGCAGATAGGCCACATTTCGCCGCTCGTTACACGAGCGGGCGCAGCAAGCCAGCGCCCCTACGGGAAAAAGCCGGCTACGGCCGAGGATATTGACAGAGCCAGATGAGTTCATTTTAGAGGTGTTTGCCTGGAACCTGCTGTGACGTTTCCGGCGGGAGTGGGTTAGAGTTTTGGTGCGTTCCTTTGGATATTCGTCCCAATTCGGTGATTGTGCTGGGCGAGACGGCTAGCCTTGCGTTTCAGGCGCTGCGGGCTAATAAGCTGCGGGCGATTCTTACTATGCTGGGCGTGATTATTGGGAGCGCTTGCATTGTGTTGGTGGTGACTGTGGCGTTGGCGGGGAAACGGTACATTATTTCCCAGATTGAGGGCGTGGGGGCGAATCTGGTTTTTGCCGAGGTGATTCGCACGGGGGCGCAGACGAGTACGCCGGCGGATGAGATTTCGTTGGCGGATCGCGAGGCGGTGCGGGCGGGGGTGCCGCAGATCGTCGAGACTGCTGGGACGCGCGAAGTGCCTATGGTGGTTGTCGTCGGGAGCGTGGAGCATCCGATTAGTTTGGTGGGCGTTACGGATGGATTTCAGGAGATACGGCATCTGGTGGTGGACCGTGGGCGTTATTTTGATGAAGACGACATGGCTTCGCGAGCTAAGGTTTGCTTGATTACGCCGCAACTGGCTGCCGCGGTGTTTCCTTACGAGGATCCGGTTAATAAGGAAATTCATGTTGGGGAGCTGACGTTTACGGTGATTGGGGTTTTTCGCGAACGGACGGCTACTTTTGGGCAATCGGAGATTACGCCGGAGACGGTGATTGTGCCGTTTTCTTTGATTCGGTATTACTCTGGCGAAGAATTTATCAAGACTTTTTACGCGCAGGCGGATAAGCCGGAAGACGTGGAGATGGTCACGCGGCAGGTGAAGGAAATTTTGAATAGCAGGCACCGGCCTGAAGTGGATTACCGGGTGCAGAATCTGGCTTCGATTTTGGAGACGGCGCGGCATATTTCGCTGGCTATGACCGTGGTGCTGGTGGTGATCGCTTTGATTGCGTTGGCGATCAGCGGGATTGGGATTATGAACATTATGCTGGTGACGGTTACTGAGCGGACCCATGAGATTGGGATACGCAAGGCGGTGGGGGCGAATCGGGCGGCGATACTTTATCAATTTCTTTTGGAAGCTTTGATGATTAGCGGGACTGGGGCGCTTACGGGGATTGTGATTGCTGTTGTGCTGTCATTTGTGCTGCAGACGCTGATTACTTTGTTTCCTGTGCCGCAGGAGATTCATGTGCCGATTTCGTGGATTTCGGTGGTGATTGCGTTTGTGGTTTCTTGCTCGACGGGATTGATTTTTGGATATTTGCCGGCGGATAAGGCGGCGCAACTGCAGCCTACGGAATCGCTGCGTTACGAATAGAGGATTTATGGATGAGAAATATCGGAAGATAGGGCGTTTGTTGATACGGCTGGCTCGAGTGTTTGCAGTTGTGGCGCTGTTTGTTGCGTGGGTTTTGCCGGCTTACCCTCAAATTGCGCCGCAGTCGTCCGATGCGGAGGACTTGACGCTGAAGCGGGCGGTGGAGCTGGCGCTGCAAAACAGCCGTGAGCTTTCGCTGGCGCGGCTGCAGTACACGGTGGCGCTGAACCAGAGCAAGCTGGACGTTGCGGAGTTTCGGCCCAACATTTATACAGGCTTGGGAGGGATCTACAGCGACGGGATACCTCAGACGCCGGGCGGATCGGCGCCATCGATTATCAGCGTTTCGTACACGCAGCAATTGTTCAATCCGCTTTTGCGGGGCAAGTACCGCTCCGATCAGGATCTGGCGAAAAATCAGCAGCTGGAAATCGATCGTACGCGCGATTCGGTAATTATTCGCACGGCGACGACGTACTTGGATTTAGCGAAGGTGCGGCACGCGCTGGAGTTGCTGAGGACGGAGGAGACTAGCGCGCAGAAAATTCTGGACTATACGCGCGAGCGGGCGGGGTCGGGTTTCGAATTGCCGATCGAGGTGACGCGAGGGGAATTGACGATGGCGAAGATCGCGCACCAGATTCTGCAGTTGGAGGGGCGCGACGACGTTCTTTCGGAACAACTGCGGAATCAGACGGGGCTTCCCGAATCGCGTGCGCTGAACGTGACGCCTGAAGAGCTTCCTGCCAGGCGCGCAGCAATCTTTGGCGGAACTTGAGACTCGTGCGCTGGAGACGAGCATCGACGTGCGCGAAGCGGAAAACGAGCGCAGCGCTCGCGGGCATCTGGCGAAAGCGGCGCGGCAAAGCTACTGGCCGACCGTGCAACTGATTGGGGAATATAGTTTGCTGGCGGAATACAACAATTACGGCAAATACTACAATCATTTTCAGCCCAATAACGTGAATATCGGGGTGCAGGTGCAGATTCCGATCTTTGCGGCGAAGACGTCCGCGTTGGCGGCGTTGGCGAAAAGCGAATATGCGGAGGCGGATGCGGCGGTGGGGTCGAAGCGGCAGGAGATACGCGTGGATGTGCGGCAGAAGGCGCGGGATGTGCGGGAATTGGAGGCTGGGCGCGAGGTGGCGCGGCTCGATTTGAAATTGGCGCAGGAGACTTTGGCGATTACGCAGACTCGATTTGACCAGGGGCAGTCCAGCTTGCGCGATTTGGAGAATGACCGGCTTGCCGAGAGCGAGAAATGGGTGGAGTTTTTGAATGCGGATTTCGCTCGAAAGCAGGGGCAGCTCTCGCTTTTGCAGGCTACCGGGCAACTGGCGCAGGTGTTCCAATAGTGTACAAACACGATACTTAGGCGGAGACGGCTTGGGGGTTGCGGGGGAATCGAGTAGAATAGGGAGTCTTGAAGTGGGGTCGCAAGCATCTCATGTAGTGTGGAAATTGCTGGGGGAGTGGTACGTGAGTGCGTCGTGGAGGGTGTGAGCTGATGACGTCGGTAATGAAAACGCTGCTTTTGAATCCGCCTAGCTTTGAGAAATTTGATGGCGGGGCCAGTTCGCGCTGGCCTGCTACGCGGGAGATCGAATCGTATTGGTATCCGGTGTGGTTGTCTTATGCCACCGGGATGTTGCCGGGGAGCAGGTTGCTGGACGCGCCGCCGCACCATGTGTCGAAGGACGAGACGGTCAAAATTGCTAACGATTATGAGTTTGTGGTGCTTTTTACTTCGACTGTGGGATTTCGCAGCGACTTGAAGATGGCGCGGGCGATGAAGGCGCAGGATCCTGGCGTCAAGATTTGCTTTGTTGGGCCGCACGTACAGATCAAGCCGGCTGAGACGCTGCTGGAAAACGCCGATATCGATTTTATTGTGCGCGGGGAATTCGATCATGCGGTGGTGGAGTACGCGCAGGGCAAGCCGCTGAAGGATATTTTGAACGCCAGTTATTTGGTCAGGATGGCAAGGTGGTGCACAACGAGATGCGGCCGCAGCTTCATACCGCGGAGCTGGATGCGCTGCCGTTTGCTACCGATGTGTATGCCAAGCATTTGAAGATTGAAAGTTACAATGTGCCGTTTCTTTTGAATCCTTACGTGGCGTTTTATACCTCGCGGGGGTGCCCGGCGCTTTGTACGTTTTGCTTGTGGCCGCAGACGCTTTCGGGGCATGCGTGGCGGGTGCGTTCGACGGATAACGTGGCGCGCGAGTTCGAATCGGCGCACCGGCTTTTCCCGCAGGCTAAAGAATTTTTCTTCGACGACGATACTTTCAACATTCGCAAGGATCGGGTGATCGAGCTTTGCAAGAAGATCAAGCATGTGGGGCAGCGGTGGTCTTGTACCGCGCGGGATCACAGCGATTACGAGACTTTGAAGGCTATGGCTGATGCCGGGGCGCGATTGCTGATTGTGGGATTTGAGTCGGGCGATCCGCAGATTTTGAAGAACATCAAGAAGGGCTCTACCGTCGAAATGGCGCGGAACTTCATGAAGAATTGCAAGAAGGTGGGGATTCACGTCCACGGCGATTTTATTCTGGGGTTGCCGGGCGAGACGATGAAGACCATTCAGACCACTATCGATTTTGCGAAGGAATTGGATTGCGAGTCGGTGCAGGTTTCATTGGCGCACGCTTATCCGGGGACCGAGCTTTACAACATTTCGGCGCAGAATAACGTGCTGCATGGCGAAGCGATCGCGGATGACGGCGGGCACCAGTTGCCGCATCTGGAATATCCCGGCTTGACGCGCGAAATGATGATGAGTGAAGTGCATCGCTTCTACGATGAATACTTTTTCCGGCCGCGAGTGGCCTGGCGATTTGTGCGCGAGCGGCTTTGGGATGCCAACGATCGTAAGCGGCTTTACCACGAGGCTGTGGATTTCCTGAAGCTGCGGGCGCAGCGGCGCAAGCTTTCGCGCACGGGCATGGATAAGAAGACTATTGTGGCGGTGCCGTCACTTGAGACGGTTTCGTCGGGCGCATCGGGGAATGAAGCGCATCGCGCATGAAATCTGAGGCGCGATTGCAGTTGAAAACGGCGATTCTGATTTTCCTGGTGATCCTGTTTGGGTCGCTCGGGAATATTTTCCTGAGCAAGGGCATGAAGCAGGTTGGGGCGTTTTCGGGCTGGCGTCCGAGCGATGTGATTCCGTTTTTGGCGCGTGCGATGGAATCGGGGTTGGTTTGGATCGGCATTTTGTTGCTGATTCTTTTTTTCGTGGCTTATACCTTGGTGCTTTCCTGGGCCGATTATAGTTTCGTGCAGCCGGCTTCTTCGATAGGGTATGGGGTGGTCGCGGTTCTTGGTTACTTTTTGCTGGGCGAGGCGGTTACTTCTACCCGTTGGATTGGGGTGGCGATTATTTGCTTGGGAGTGTTTTTGGTTAGCCGGACTCCGCCGCGTACTACCGAGCGGATTTGAACATGCGCGATGCGGTGTTGCTGTTCGTGATTGTTTGCGGGGGGACTGGCGGCGAGATCGCTGTGGCTCGGGCCATGAAGCAAATTGGCGAAGTGCATGATTTTTCGCCTGGGAATATTTTTCGCGTGGCTTTTCGGGCCGTTCAGCGGCCTTGGATGTGGTTGGGTGTTGGGTTGATGGGGCTGGCTTTTTTTGCGCTTTTGGCGATTCTTTCCTGGGAGAACGTTAGTTTTGTGGTGCCGGTTACGGCGCTTAGTTATGTGGCTGGGGCTTTTGGGGGGAAGATTTTGCTGGGCGAACGGGTTTCGCCGGTGCGGTGGTTGGGGGTTGGGTTTGTTTGTGTTGGGGTGATGTTGGTTTGTTTGGGGTAAGTGCTCACGGTGTTTTGTTGAGTGGCCCGGTCGTGACGGTTGCTTGTGGCGGATTTTTTGGTCGTCGGATGCCGGCAGAGACGCCCTTCGTCAAGACTCAGGGTAAACCGGCGCTACTAGGAGCTGAATGAGTTTTGGGCATGAGTTGCGGATTATTAATACTGCTGATTGCAGCGGGGCCGTTTGCTTACTACCTCGTGGCTACTATTGCTGCGCTGCTGTTTTTTTGGGGGCGCCGGGGCGTTCGCCGGGATTTTGCGCCGCCGGTTAGCATACTTAAGCCTATTCGTGGGTTGGATCGCGATGCTTATGAGAATTACGCCAGCTTTTGCCGGCTTGATTATCCGGAGTACGAGATTTTGTTCAATGTGGCTGACGAGCGCGATCCTGCGATTCCTTTGCTGGAGCGGTTGATTCGCGAATTTCCGGAGCGGCCGATACGTCTTTTTCTGGGCGCGGAGCAGCTGGGCTCGTCGAATAAGGTCAATAAGCTGTCGAACATGGTGGCCGAGGCGCGCTACGACCTCTTGGTGATGAGCGATAGTGATATTCGGGTGGCGCCGGATTATTTGTGGTCGGTGGTGGCGCCGTTTCGCGATCCTCGCGTGGGAGCGGTTACCTGCTTGTATCGTGGAATTGCCGGGAAGTCCTTTGGGTCAATTATCGAGGCGCTTGGCAACACTTCTGACTTTGCGGCTGGGGTTCTGGTGGCGTGGCTGTTCCGCAGCGTGAACTTTGCTTTGGGGGCTACGATGGCCACCACGAAGCAGCGGATGGCTGAGATCGGCGGCTTCGAGGATCTGGTCGATCATTTTACGGACGATCATGAGCTGGGGAATCGCATCTCGAAACTCGGTTATCGCGTGGAGATCGCTTCGCTCGCCGTGGATACCGTTTATCCGGAAACTTCGATGAAGGAGTATTTCCGGCACCAGTTGCGCTGGTCGCTGGCGATTCGGCATGCGGCGCCGGCTGGGTACGTTGGGCGCATCTTTCGTGCATGCGATTTTCTGGATGCTGGTGGGGATTGCTGCGGCGCCTTCGCTGGCGATCGCTGCCGCTTATCTTGGCGGCTTATTTGATTTTGCGGCCTTTGATGGCCTGGACTGTGGGCGTGTGGGGGTTGCGCGATCCGTTGCTGCGTAAGAATCTTTGGCGGTTGCCGGTGCATGATGCTTGCGCGTTCTTCGTTTACTTGTGTAGCTTCTTTACCCGGCGGGTGGAGTGGCGTGGGACGCTGTATAACATCCGCGGTAAGGAATTGATTCCTGTTGGGAGTGATGCTGCGCGGGTTTCGGCGCGCGGGTGAAACCTTGCTTTCGGCGGGAAGTTTCGTTTCTTCGGATTGATCTCTCTAAGTCACGCAAGATGCCGCGCTGAAGCGCGCCGCTACGAACCCGCCGCATACACGAAAGACCAGGTAGAAGATACTTGGTGAGCGAAAGAAAAGCATAACCCCTCGTTTTTGGCTGCTTTGCAAACCTTGTGTTATCAATTACTTTGCGGCTTTTTACGCTGGCAATCTACGTGCTGATTGTTCCGCTGGGGGCCGAACGTGCGCGAGGAATTTCGAGGGTGCGTTGGCGAGTTTGAGCGGTGTTCATGCCAGAACCTGCACTATCTCTCAGCAATTGCCTCGAAGTTGTCCCCAATGTCGCAGATTGACCATCACATAGGCGGACGCGGAGCGAGCCGTTAAGAGAGTGACGCTTCCGTTGGTGGTGTGCGAGCGAGAAATTGCGGTAGAGAAGCGGCAAAAGATACTTGAATGAGCCCAGACATTCCAAATTCGGAGCAGCCCCCGAGGCCGAAGTGGCAAGCGCGGTTGAAGGCGTTGCGAAATATTCCCCCGGTGTTCCGCATGGTGTGGGAAGCGGCGCCGGGCATCGTGGTATCGAGCCTCGATTTTCCGTCTGTGCGTTTCGCTGGTGCCCGTGGCCATGTTGTGGGTCACGAAGCTGATCATCGACGCGGTCTATAACCACCTCTCGGCGGGCGTCGCGCTTCCCAATATTTTCTGGTGGCTGGTGGCGATGGAATTCGCGCTGGCCAGCGTGGCTACGATTCTGGCGCGCGCGAATGATTTCTGCGACACGGTGCTGGCCGACCGGTTTACCCGCTACATCAGCACGCGAATCATGGAACACGCCTCGCGGCTTGATCTGACGCGCTTCGAGGACCCGGCTTTCTACGACAAGATGGACCGGGCGCGGGTGCAGGGCACCGACCGCGTGATGATGATCCAGATGAGCGGGCGGCTGATTCAGGAAGTGATTACTACGGTCAGTTTGGCTGCCGGGATTTTCTTTTTCTCGCCGTGGTTGCTTTTCTTCCTGGTGGTTTGCGTTGTGCCGGCATTCCTTGGCGAGACGCACTTCGCGTTTCTGGGCTACTCCTTGAATTTTGCGCAGACGCCGGCGCGCCGCGAGTTGGATTATTTGCGGATTGTTGGCGGCAGCAAGGAAAGCGCGAAAGAGCTGAAGCTTTTCGGGCTGGGGCCGTTTTTCGTCAACCGCTACCGGAGTATTTCCGACCGGCTGCATACCCAGACCGTGGGTTTGGCGAAGCGCAAGCTGTTCTTCGGGGCGCTGCTCACGCTGCTCGGCACACTTGGTTATTACGGAACGTATGCGTACGTGATTTATCGCACGGTGACGGGCTCGCTGACGCTGGCTCAGATGACTTTTCTCGCCGGGGCGATTGCCGGGGCGAGCACGAACATTCAAGCGGTGTTCTCGACTTTCTCTGGAATCGCCGATCAGGCGCTGTTCCTTACGGACATGCTGGAATTTTTCTCGGTGAAGCCGCGCATTGTGTCGAAGCCGAATGCGCTGGCGGCGCCACGGCCTATCCGGCGCGGATTTGAATTTGTGAATGTAGGTTTCTCGTATCCGGGAAATCCGCGGCGGGTGCTTAGCAATATCAATTTCCGGCTGGAGCCGGGCGAACGCGTTGCGCTCGTCGGCGAAAACGGGCAGGGCAAGACGACGATCGTCAAATTGCTTACGCGGCTTTACGATCCGACGGAAGGGGCGATTCTGCTGGATGGCGTGGATCTTCGCGAATACGACCTGGAAGATTTGTGGAAAGAGATCGGCGTGATCTTTCAGGATTTCATGCGCTACGACATGACTGCTGCTGAAAACATCGCCATCGGGCGGGTGGAAGGCGGGAATGACATTTTCCATGTGCGTGATGCGGCGATGAAAAGCCTTGCGGAAGGCGTGATCAAGCGGTTGCCGCGCGAATACGAGCAGGTGCTGGGCTGCCGGTTTGATGGCGGCGTCGATCTTTCTGGCGGCGAGTGGCAGAAAATCGCGCTGGCTCGGGCTTATTTGCGCGACGCGCAACTTTTGATTCTTGATGAGCCGACGGCATCGTTGGACGCGAAATCGGAGAGCGATGTGTTCAAGCGGTTCGCGGAGTTGACGCTGGGGAAAATGGCCATTTTGATTTCGCACCGGTTTTCGACGGTGCGCATGGCCGATCGAATTTTGGTTCTTGCGGATGGAAAGATCGTGGAAGAAGGGCCGCACGAGCGGTTGATGAAAGATCGCGGGCGTTATGCGGAAATGTTTGAGTTGCAAGCGGCAAATTATCGCTAAGGAGACTGAGGAAACTCGACCGTGGCCACTTCCCATCACACCCCGTCCGATCTGGCTGGTGCCGCGCGGCTTTTTGTGCAGCCTGAGGTTCTTCCACGCGTTCCCGGAGATGCGGGCCGCGAGAAGCGGCGCGGCTGCCGCTTATTCCGGAAATTGTGGAAAGCGTGCGTCCGGAGGCTGCTGCTGCGCCGGCAGTGCCCGTTGCTGCTTGGACTTTGACGCGCGAAGGAAGCTGCCGCAAGGCTTTCGCCGAGCGGCTGAAGAACATTTCCGGCGACGATTCAAGAGACGGTGCAGCAATTGTTGCAGATTACTTCGACAGGGATGGTGCTTAGCGGGCGAGCGCGGATTTTTCTCGATAATGCTTCGCTGACGCGAATGGCGTTGCAGGAGGCCGCGGCGGGGATCGAGAGGGCGGATGACTTGCCGCGCGTGGAGCTGGCGGATGAAAGCATCGTGCCGCGAGCTTATGCGCTGGCGAAATCTTATCTCGAAGCGGCGGCTTATCGCTTTGACCTGGCGGGATTCCGCGATTATGTGGCGGAAGTGCAATTTGCCTCGCCAATCGAGATGGCCGAGGCATGGCATCTGAAGCCATTTCTTAATTTCGCGATCGTGGAGCAAATCGCTGCGGTTTGCGGGCCGTTGCCATCGAAGCCGCAGGAAGATGCGGAAGTTGTGAATGCCGTGAATGCGAGCGCGGATTCGCCGCGTTTGCGCGACTTGGTGGACTCGCTGCTGACGATTTCGGATCTCGAATGGAAGACGGTTTTCTGCGAAATCGATTTGAGCGAGAAAATTTTGCGGCAGGATCGTGCGGGGACGTACGCGCGGATGGATTTTGCGAGCCGCGAGGCTTACCGGGCGGCGGTGGCGGAGCTGGCGAAGGGCAGCAAGCGGCCGGAGCACGAAATTGCCACGCAGGCGATTGAGTCTGGCGCGCGAGGCGAGCGAGATGGCGAGTTTGAGCGGCAGGGCGCGGGAACGGCGCTCGCACGTTGGCTACTATCTTGTGGATCAGGGCCGCGCCGCGCTGGAGCAGGCGATTGGGTTCAAGGCGTCGGCGGCGTCGCGAGCGCGGGCATTCCTGCTGAAGTTTCCTGATTATTCTTATTTGGCAGGGATCGAATTGCTTACGCTGGGCATCATGGGTGGAGTCGTGGCGTTTTCGCGGGCCAAGCTGCCGGGATTGCTGGTGGTGGCGCTGTTTTTAATTCCGGCGCTGGATTGCGCGGTTTCGATTGTGAATATGGTGGTGACGCGATTCGTTCGTCCGCGAAAGCTGGCGCGGCTGGATTTTTCGGCGGGTGTGCCGGGCGGAATGCCGGACGATGGTGGTGGTTCCGACTTTGCTGACCAGCGAAGAGCAGGCGCGGCATGCGGCGCGCGATCTGGAAATTCGCTATCTTGGGAAATCGCGACGCCAACATTCATTTCGCGCTGCTTACCGATCCGCCGGACGCGGAAAGTGAGTTTGATGATAAGGACGGGCTCGCGCCATTTCTGTTCGGGATTGATCGAGCAGCTCAATGCGAAATATGCGGGGCAGCGCAAGGGGCGGCTTTTTCCATTTCCATCGGAATCGCGTTTTCAATGAGGCCGAAGGGATTTGGATGGGCTGGGAGCGGAAGCGCGGGAAGCTTCTGGATTTCAATCGCTTTCTTTTGAAGCAGGCTGACAATTTTGCGGTGAAGACTGGGGATCTCTCGCTGCTTGAGGGTGGCGTGAAGTATGTGATCACGCTCGATCTGGATACCCAATTGCCGCGCGAGGCGGCGCACAAGTTGATTGGCACGCTGGCGCATCCGTTGAATCGCGCGGCGATTAATGCGGCCACGAATACGGTGGTCGAGGGCTATGGGATTTTGCAGCCGCGCGTGGATACCAGCATCAAATCGGCGGGGCGCTCGCGGCTGGCTTCGCTGCTTTCGGGCGATACGAGCTTTGACATTTATACGCGGGCGGTTTCGGACGTTTATCAGGATCTTTTTGGCGAGGGAATTTTTACCGGCAAGGGAATTTACGAGGTTGAGGCGTTTCAAGCAAGTGTTGGCTGGGCGCTTTCCTAACAACGCGATTCTGAGCCACGATCTGATCGAAGGGGCCTACGCGCGGGCGGGGTTGGTTTCCGATGTCGAGGTGGTGGACGATTACCCGTCGCACTTCAGCGCGTTTAGCCGGCGGAAACACCGCTGGGTGCGCGGCGATTGGCAGATTATTTTTTGGCTGCTGCCGCGGGTGCCGGATAATTCGGGGCGATTGTCGCGCAATCCGCTATCGGCGATTTCGCGATGGAAGATTATCGATAATCTGCGGCGCAGCTTGACGGAATTTGCGACGTTTGCACTGCTGCTGTGCGGCTGGCTATTTCTGCCGGGGCGCGCGGTTTATTGGACACTGGCGGCGCTGGCGATTATTTTCCTTCCGACTTATTTCCAGTTTGTGTTTTCGATCGCCACGGCGGGGCACGCGCTGTTGGAAAAGGGATTTTGGAAGGGGCTGCTGCGTGATTTCGCCACCGCGCACGCCACGCTATTCATCCGGCTGACATTTTTGTGCCATCAGACGCTGGTGACTGTGGACGCGGTGGTGCGCACGATGGTGCGCACGCTGCTGACGCGGCGAAAAATGCTGGAGTGGGAGACGGCGGCGGAGTCGGAGACGACTTCCGAAGCCACCACGTTGGTGGATTCCTATCTCGACTGGGCGGTGTTGCTGGCGTTCGCGATCGGGGCGCTGGTCGCTGTCAGTCATCCTGCTTCGCTGGCGATTGCGCTGCCGTTTTTGGTTCTGTGGGCTTCGTCGAAATTGATTTGCGATTGGCTGAATCAGCCGCGAGAGTCGAGCGCGTCGCCTTTCAAGGCCGCGGATCGTGCGCTGCTGCGCAATTCGGCGCTGCGTACGTGGCGATTCTTCCGCGAATTCAGCAATCGCGAAGAGCGCTGGCTGATTCCGGATATCGTTCAGGCTGAGCCGCCGCTGGTGGCGCATCGCATCTCGACAACGAATCTTGGATTGCTGCTGAATTCGCGGCAGGCGGCTGTCGATCTGGGTTATCTGACGCTGGACGAATTTATTCATGACACGCATGAGACGCTGGCGACTCTGGATCGCATGGAGAAACAGCGCGGGCATCTTTACAACTGGTACGACAACCGGACGCTCGAGCCGGTGAAGCCGCTGTTTGTTTCTACCGTGGACAACGGCAACTTGCTTTGTTCGCTTTGGACTTTGAAGCATGGATGTCTGGAAGCGGCGAAGCAGCCGCTTTTTGGCGAGAATCAGTGGATGGGAATTCGCGATTTCGTCGAGCTGCTCACCGAACTGGCCGGCAAAAAGCCGCGGATACCGGCGGTTTACCGCGCTGTGCAGGATTTGAAGCAGCGCTTCGAAGCGCTTCCGTCGAGCGGGGCTGAATGGATCCGAGGGCTTTCTACGCTCGATCTTGCGGCGGTGATTCTGGAAGAGAAACTCGCGGATCGCGATTTGCCTGAGGAGATTCGCTGGTGGATCGGCGAGTTTGCGGTTCGAGTGGGCAGCTTGATCCGCATGGTGGCGAATCTTGCGCCGTGGCTCTCGCCGGAAGCGGAAGCGGTTTGGAATTCGATCGATCAGGCGCACCGGCCCGATCTAAAGAGCTTCACGTTGGAGTCGGCGCCGCGCGTGCTTCAGAGTCTTGATGAACACGTGCAGGCGCTCGCGAAGGGCGCGGCGCTGAGCGAAGAAGCGCGCGCGGCTTTGCCACACTTGCGCAACGCGCTGGCGCGCTCGCAGGAAATGCATGCGCGGCTTGCCGGGAAGCTTGCCGGACTGGCGGCGCACGCCGCGGCGTCGGCCGAGGCGATGGATTTCAGCTTTCTCTATAATTCGAAAAAGAAGATGGTGGCGATCGGTTACGACGGCGACGAAAAGGCCGTCAGCAAGTATCACTACGATCTGATGGCTTCGGAAGCGCGGGCGGCGGTTTTCTGCGCCATCGCGAAAAATGAAATGCCGCAGGAGGCGTGGTTTCAACTGGATCGCACGCAGACGAATTGCCAGCGGGAAGATGTGCTGATTTCCTGGACCGGTACGATGTTCGAATATTTGATGCCGGCACTGTGGATGCGCTCGTATCCGAATACCATGCTGGACCACAGCGCGCGCGCCGCGGTGCTCGCGCAGCAGCGTTACGCGCGGAGCAAATCGATTCCGTGGGGAATTTCCGAGTCGTCGAGCGCGCAGAGGAATCCGGATGGGCACTATCGCTATTTTGCGTTCGGCGTGCCGGGACTGGGACTGAACCATGATGGCGCGTCGGATGAACTGGTGGTTTCGCCGTATTCGACATTTTTGGCGCTGGGGACGGACCCGCGCGGGGCGATCAGCAATCTGGAGCGCATGAAAAAAATGAACTGGCTCTCGACTTACGGATTCTTCGAGGCGGGCGATTTCACTTCGTCGCGGCAGGTACGTGGCGAGCGGCATCAAGTGGTGCGCAATTGGATGGCGCACCATCAGGGCATGACTTTGCTTGCGATCACCAATGCGCTTTGCGATTCTTCGATGCAGCGGCGCTTTCATGCTGAGCCTGGGGTGATGGCTACGGAACGGCTGTTGCACGAAAAGCAGCCCACGCGGCGGACGGTGATTTCGAATTTGCTGAGCTGGAAACATTCCTGGGCCGAGCTCATCGCCAAGCGGCCTGATTTTCTGCGCCGCGATTATTGGGGATCTGCGCCGGGGGCGCGTCCCGAGGTCTCGAGTGACGTGCAGCCGGACCTGGCGCGCTTGAGCTAACACGGTTCTTGGCAGTTCGCCTCAGTTGATTGCAATTCCCAGCGCGCGCGTCTGGTTGACGAAGTACATCCCTCCCATTAAACTAATTTTGGGTCGCGCGAGCGGCCCGCTTTTGTTTTCCCCTTCGGATGGGAGGTCGTACAATTGGCAGTACATCAGATTCTGGATCTGATTATCCTGGTTCGAGTCCAGGCCTCCCAGCCAATCTCGCGGTAGCCGCAAGAAATCACGGAAATCATCCTTGCCAGGAGGATTTATGCTCGCCAAAACCTTCGCAGTCCTGGCGATTGCCGCGATTTTGATCCCGGGACCCGTTTCGCTTGCGAATGATCCGCCGTGTTCGTCCGCCACTCAAATCAAACTGATCACGCCTTTTCACTACGGTAATTTGGGTATTGGTTTCGCGGTGACTGCTCGGGGTGACGGCGAATGTTTTGCGCGTTCGGCGGCTGTCGCGGGGCGTCCGGATGCCTGGCGGTGCTCCATCGAGAACGCGATTCAGGATCCTTGCTTTCAGAATATTATGGGAGATGCGAAAGTTCTGGCTTGTCCGGACGGGCCTTGGACCGCCAACGTGACGCTGCTTACGCTCACTCGTCCCTTGCCCGCCGATGCGGCTGCGAGTGATGCTTCGAAAATTTCGCTGAAGGATACGATGCCGTGGGCACTGGAATTGGCGAATGGCCAGCGCTGCACGCTTTTTACCGGAGCGACGGCGCCGATCGCGGGGATGCGAATTAATTATGGATGTCCCGGCGGATTCATCGCCGTGGGGGATATCGATCGCAGCCGGGCAGTTTGGCGGATTTTCTTTCAGGGAGAGAAATCTGCTTCGCTGGATCTGACGGATATTGCGGTCGCTTGGTATTAGGCTGCGCTCACCATAGCCGCTCCGGGGTGAGCTTCGCGGTCATTTCCATTACACGGCGATAGTAATCGGTCTGCGTCAGCTCTGTGGCAGCGTCCTCGTCCACCAGGAAAGTTACGTCGGGATGAAGTTGCAGAGCTGAGGCGCTTACCGATGCTGTGATAGGTCCTTCGATGGCTTTGGCTACTGCTTTGGCTTTGGCGCTGCCGGATGCGAGTAATACGATTCGGCGGGATTCCAGGATGGTGCCGATTCCCATGGTGATTGCGGCGGTGGGCATTTCTTCGCCGGGGGAAAAATCGCGGCGATTGTCGTCGAGCGTGGTGCGGCTTAGAGTTTTCGGGCGCGTGCGCGAGCCGAGGCTTGAGGATGGCTCGTTGAAGCCGATGTGGCCGTCGCGTCCGATGCCGAGGATTTGCAGATCGATTCCGCCTGCGCTGCGGATGGCGGCTTCGTAGCTGGCGCAGTATTCTTCGTAGCCGTTGCGGATGGTGCCGTCGGGGATGTGGATTTGCTCGCGGGGAATATTCACGCGCGAGAAGAAACTGCGCTCCATGAAGTGATGGAAGCTGCGGGGATGCTGCGGCGCCAGGCCGATGTACTCGTCGAGATTGAAGGTGACTACCTTCGAAAAATCGAGGGATTCGTCGCGGTGCATGCGCACTAGATGGCTGTACATGCCGGCGGTGGTGCCTCCGGTGGCTAGTCCGAGGACGAGCGAGGGCTTGCGGCGGACGGCGGCGGCGATGATGCGGGCCGCGGTGGCGCTTAGAGCTTCGTAATCGCGGTTCAGAAGAACGAGCATTTCGTGGGCCCCCGGCGGCGGATATTCTACCGGAATAGACGGGCAGTTGTAGGGGAGGGTCTAAAGACGCCTCCGCTACAAAAGCTCTGCCTTTGCGATTATCATCTTCGACTGCTTGGTCATGCCTAGCGAACTTAACATGCAAGCTGTGATTCTTGCCGGCGGGCTTGGGAAACGGATGCGTCCGCTTACCGAATCGGTTCCCAAGCCGATGATTGAAGTGCGCTGCAAGCCGTTTCTTCAGCATCAATTCGAGTTGCTGCGTTCGTTTGGAATTCGGCGCGTTGTGCTTTTGGTTGCGTATCTTGGCGAGCAGATCGAAAAACATTTTGGAGATGGTTCCGCGCTGGGGTTGCATCTAAGTTATTCGTATGAGCCCGAGCCTCTCGGGACCGGCGGGGCGCTGAAGAATGCCGGGGCGATGCTCGGTGAAGAATTTCTGTTGCTCAATGGAGACACCTATCTGGCGATTGATTATGCGGCGTTGGCCGACGCGTTTCGGGCCAGCGATGCGATGGCCATGATTGTTGCGTATGAAAATTCTGACGCGCGGGTGGCGAGCAATCTCGCGTTATCTGCGGACGCGAGCGTAGTTGCCTATCGGAAACGCGATCCCCTCGGGCTCACGCACGTGGACGCTGGTGTGATCGCGCTGCGGCGCGAAGTGGTCGCCGAAATTCCGGCCGGCAGCAAGTGCTCGCTGGAAGAAGAAATATTTCCGAAGCTGATCGAAAGAGGGCAGATGAAAGCTTGGGTCACGAAGGAGCCGTTCTACGATATGGGCAGCCCGGCGGGGCTTGAGGCGCTGGCGGCGAGGCTGGGATGATTCTGTCGAAGACTCCGTTTCGGATCAGCTTTGCGGGCGGGGGCAGCGATTTGCCGGAATTTTATCGCCGGCGGGCGGGCGCGGTAGTGAGCACCACGATTGACAAGGCCATGTATCTGGCGATCCATCCTTATTTTCACGACAAAATTCGCATCAAGTATTCGCGCACGGAAGATGTGATGAAAGTTTCGGATATCGAGCATCCGCTGGTGCGCGAATGTTTGCGGGTGGTGGGGCTTGGCAGCGGAATGGAGATTGCCAGCTTTGCCGATGTGCCTGCGGGGACGGGGATGGGCTCGAGCAGCGCGTTTACGGTGGGATTGTTGCACGCGCTGGAGGGGCTGGCCGGGAAGAAACCTTCGGCGGAAGAATTGGCGGCGGCTGCTTGCGAGATCGAAATCGAGCGCGTGAAGGAGCCGATCGGGAAACAGGATCAATATGCGTCGGCGTTTGGCGGATTGAATTTGATTCGCTTTCTTCCTGACGAGCACGTGGAGGTGCGGCCGGTGGCTTGTTCGCAGACGACGCGGGCGGCGCTCGAGCAGCGGCTGATGCTTTTCTATATCGGACAGGAACGTGCGGCGAGCACGATTCTCGCGGAGCAATCACGGAATATGGCTGACGGCGAGAAGTTCGCACGCGTCGCGAAGATGGCTGAGCTGGCCGAGGAACTTTGCCTGGTTTTGGAGAAAGGCGATCTCGATTCGTTTGGCGAGATTTTGCATCAAGGCTGGTTGCTCAAGTCTGGGGTCGCGCATGGGATTACGAACGAGGCGATCGATTCGTATTATCAACTGGCGCGCGAGGCTGGCGCGCAGGGCGGAAAGCTGCTGGGAGCCGGCGGTGGGGGATTTCTGTTGATTTGCGCGCGGGAGGAAAAGCAGCCGGATGTCCGTCATGCGCTGCGCGAGCTGCGCGAAATGCCGTTGGGCATGACCCGCGAAGGATCGCAGATTATCTACAGCGATGGGCAGCACGGCCCGATCCTCGCTCGCGCGGAATTTGTCGATCATTTGGATTGATTGGCGCGCGACCTGCTTAGCAGTTCCGGATTGCTCTCGCCGCGATGCTGGTATATCTTTGAAAAATCAGAGGCTTGACGGAAAGGCATCCGTGGGGAAAGACGGAAAAGCGATTTCGACTGCTCCGGCGCGGTTTTTGGCGTCGCGGGAATATATTGATGAATTGCGGGGGATTCTCGAGCGGCTTGATCATGTGATGGTGGATCGTTTTACTGAGGCGATTTGGCGCGGTTACGAGCAGGGCCGGACGCTTTTTATTTTTGGCAATGGTGGCAGCGCGGCGCTGGCTTCGCATTTGGCTACTGATATCGGGAAGGGCACTGTGGGCGGGGCGCGGGCGCGCTTGCGGGTGATGGCGCTGACGGACAATGTTCCGCTGATGACCGCCTGGGCTAACGATTCCGGTTACGAGCATATTTTTTCGGAGCAGCTTCGCGGGCTGGTGCAGCGGGGCGATTTGGCGTTTGCGATTTCCGGGAGCGGGAATTCCAAGAACGTGGTGCTTGGGCTTGAGGCGGCGCGCGAAGCTGGGGCGACCACGATGGTGTTGACTGGATTTGATGGCGGGCGGGTGAAGGATTTGTGCGAGCTTTGCTTGATCGTGCCTTCGAATAATATGCAGCACGTGGAAGATGCGCATCTTTGCGCGGCGCATGCCATTTTTACCGCGGTGCGCGAGCGCATGATGCGCCCGAGCGGAGAGTGATGCGCGTTTATACTTTGGTCCGCGGTGCTGGAAATGCGTTTCGTCGCGTATGCTGAAGGCCGTTATCTTTGATCTTGACGGAGTGATCGCCGACAGCCATCCCATTCACGAAGCTGCCTGGAAGACGCTTTTCGCCGAGCAGGGATTCGATCCCGATAAAATGAACCTGGATTTTTTGTATGCGGGGCAGCCGCGCGGCGAAATTTTCCGGCATTTTCTGGGCGAGCTGCCGGAGGTGAAATTCGAGCAGCTTAGCCGGCGCAAGGATGAGCTTTACACCGCGTTGGTGGGGACGTTGAAGCCGAAGCCGGGAGTGGTGCGGGTACTTGGGGAGCTTGCGGCGGCTGGCATCGCTATGGCTGTGGGAACTTCCGCGCAGCGCCGGCGCACGCTGGAGACGCTGAATCATTTTGGCATCGCGAGCCGATTTGGCGCGGTAGTGACGGGCGATGATGTTGGCGCGACCAAGCCGGCGCCGGAAATATTTCTGCGGGCGGCTGAGCTGGTTGGGGCCGCGCCTGTGAATACTGCGGTGGTTGAGGATTCGTTTATTGGGATCGAAGCTGCGCGCGCGGCGGGGATGAAGTGCGTTGGCTATGCGCCGGCTGAGCGAATCGAGGAATTACGCCGCGCTGGAGCGGACGATACTATCCTGGAATTTCCGTCGCGAGCGGCGGAGTATTTCGCGAGCATTGTGGCGCTGGATGCAAAATCGCAAAATGCAGTAAATCAAGAAACGCGTAGCGGCGTGCCGCGGGTGAAAGGAGTCTGAGGGTTGCTTTGGACGTTTAGTCCTGTGCTTGTTATCTTGTGGATCGCTTTATGCGTCGCTGCGATTGGCACGGTTTCTTCTTCGGTTTTTCTTGTGTTCACGCTGCTCGGGGCGGGGAAATTTCATCGCGATGCGGAGCGCCAGAGTGCTGAAGCTGCCGCGGTTACGTCGCTGCCCCCGGTGTCGCTGCTGAAGCCGGTGCACGGCTTTGAAGCGCGGCTTGTAGATAACATCGAGAGCTTTTTCCGGCAGGATTATCCCGATTACGAAATATTGTTTGCGGCCGATGAGGCGGACGACGCGGCGCTCGGAGTGATTCGCGAGATCGCGGCGCGCCATCCGA
The DNA here is from genome assembly GCA_963831955.1 of uncultured Acidobacteriota bacterium. GTDB lineage: Bacteria > Acidobacteriota > Terriglobia > Acidiferrales > UBA7541 > Palsa-147. The sequence goes on from CAWHSG010000003.1 coordinate 77,705, forward strand.
AGATTCGCAGCCGCATCCTCATCACCGGCCATCCGCCTTGGCCGAATCCGCCGTCGTATTCGTTTGCGAAGATGGCGGAAGTCGCGGCGCACGACATTCTGGTAACCAGCGACAGCGACGTGGAAGTTTCGCCGAATTATCTGCGGGAAGTGGTGCCGCCGATGCTTGATCCGCAGACTGGGATGCTGACTTGTTTGTATCGCGGGAAAAATGTGGGCGGATTCTGGTCTTCGCTCGATGCGATTGGGATGTCGGTCGAGATGTCCGCAGGCGTGTTGGCTGCGAATTTGCTGGACGGAATGAAATTCGGATTGGGGCCCACGATTGTGGCGCGGAAGGATTCGGTGGAGAAAATTGGCGGATATAGCGTGTTGGGAGATTATTTTTCGAATGATTTTGTGATTGGAAATTTGATCCAGAAGGCTGGGTATCGCGTGGTGCTTTCGCGGCATGTGATCGATCACGTGGTGCCGCCGATGACTTTGCGGCGGATGTGGGAGCGGCAGGTGCGTTGGGCCAAGGGGACGCGTTATTCGCGGCCAAAAGGGCATTTCGGGACGGGCTTGGTTTTTGCCATGCCTTACGGGATTTTGGGATTGATTGCGGCGGCTTTGCTCGGCTGGTGGCAGATTGGAGTTGGGTTGCTTTGTGTCGCGATTTTGAATCGGTTGATTGAGGCTTTGGTTGTCGGTTGGGGCGTCGTTAGGGATCCCGTGGCGCGAAGGGCGCCTTGGCTTTATCCGATTCGAGATTTACTCGGATTTTGTGTTTGGACGGCTAGTTATTTGAGTAAGAAGGCGGTTTGGCGGGATAGCCGGTATGAGTTGGTTGATGGCGGGCGGATCGTACGAACTTCTGGTGGCGGCGAGACTCGCGGGTAGCGATTATCGGCTTTTGTAGGGGAGGGTGCTTTAGCCCTCCCCGATTTTCGGCTCTGTTTTCCTCGCGATAGATAATTATCACGCACGCTCACCCGGACAAAAGGCGGGCCGAACTGCGGGAGGGCTAAAGCACCCTCCCCTACCGAATCATTGCCGCCTTCTTCGATAGGTGAAAAAGATTAGCAGTAGAGCGGCGGTTAGCGAGATGGCGTTGGCTAGGTTTCGGTCGGGGGTGTGGGTGAAGCGTACGATTACTTCGCTGTGGCCTGCTGGTAGCGCTAGTTGCATGGGGGCGGTGCAGGGATCGGTTACGTAATTTATTGGCGCGCCGTTGCGCGTGGCTTTCCATGCTGGATAGGGGTAGAGCTTCACCGCCAGCACAAGGGTTTGCGGCGAATCTATGCTTATGAATTTATATTCGGCTTGCCAGCCTTCGATGTGCAGGCGAACGTTGGGGGCGGCAAGCAGCTCGTCGGCGTCTTGATTTAGGGCGGCGGCGCGCGGCGCGTTATCGGGTAGATCGTAGCGATCGCAGCCGGCCGGAACGTACTCGTCGGCGCCTTCGTAGCCCGCGTCGGTGGAGATTGCGCGGGCCACCCCTGGCGTGTCTTGACTGTCCCACCAGTTGTCCGTTGTCATCCATGCGGCGAGTGCGGCGAGCGAGAGAATCGCGGCGATCCACGCGGGCCATTTGCGGCGCAGCGGCGCGATGGCGGCTGCGAAAAAGAATGCGGCGACGAGCGCCAGAGGCGTGAGCGTGCGCCACGGGAATTGCACGAATTTCATTTCGGGCAGGTCTTTCCACAGGATCGTTGTGACCGGAAACATCAAAATCACGGGTAGCGCGCCTAGAACGAAAAATAGCCAGAACAAGGTGCGGCCGCGAAGGCGCTGGCGGGCGGCGAAAACCGCGCTGATGCCGAACACTGCGATGAGGAAGAGCGCGATGGCGGAAATTTTGAAATTGAAGAGGACGAAGTCGGGATCGCCGCCGTGAGTGAAAAGAAAATTGTGCCAGGGCTGCAGATTGAAGACCAGTACGTCGGAGATATTGACCCAGCGCTGTTCGTAGGCCGCGGGCAAAATATAAAAAGCGGCGAGAGCAAAGCCTGACGCGCCGGCCGCTATGGCGGGAAGAATGGCGCGCAGTGAGCGCTCGAGAATGCAGAACACGAGAATCATTGCGGCGACGAAATAGGTGGCGATCACCGCAGCGGGCGCATTGGTCAGCCAGATAAGCGCAAAGATGCAGGCGAATCCGGGAACGCGGTGCCAGCCTTCGCGCGCGAGAACAATGGTGCGCCAGACGAGCAGGGGAAAAAAAGCGGCTGCGAGTAGCTCGGCGAAATCGCTGCGGTAGTACACGATCGTCAAGTTGTAGGGATTGACCGCGAAAAAAAAGGCGGCGGCGATGGCGTCGCGCGGGGCGAGCCATTCGCGGGCGAGACGGTGCATGGAAAAGCCTGCGATCAGAAGAGAAAGCCAGATGAATGCGTCAGGCACCATATGCCAGGGCATCGCCGAGCCGAGGGCCGCGCCGAGGATCCACGAGGCCGGCGGATAAAAAATAAAGCGCGGCTCGCCGAATCCGAAATTGGCCCACTCGGCCCAGCGCGGATAGAGAATTCCCTGATGCCATTGCTGGGCTACTTCCATCCAGGATTCCACGTGAAATTGAAAATCGTGGCCAGAGGCGTTGCCGAGAAAGAAAGAAGGAGCGATGACTAGGGTTGCGGCGGCGGCGAGGAAGAGCAGCAGCGCCCAGTTTACGTTGATCGCTGAATGATTGGAGTTCATGCGCGACCCGCGAGGATACTGAATCCGCGGCGGCTTGCCAATTGCGCGGGCGAATGGCTAGAGTGTATGGGCTTCGCATGCGGAAATCAGGCGGTTGCTGTTGAGCCGCGGCGTTGCGCAGCTTGCATTTAAGCGAGAAGGCCGGTGTCTGCGGAAAGGCCGATGACTGCGGAAGAACAGCGGATCAAGGACAATTACGAGCGGAAGGCGTACTGGTCGCGCTGGGGACCTTATCTTTCGGAGCGGCAGTGGGGCACGGTTCGCGAAGACTACAGCGCGAATGGCGACGCCTGGAACTATATTCCGCACGATCACGCGCGTTCGCGGGCGTATCGCTGGGGCGAAGATGGGATTGCGGGATTCAGCGACACGCATCAGCGAATTTGCTTTGCACTGGCCCTTTGGAACGAGCGCGATCCGATTTTGAAGGAACGGCTTTTTGGACTGACGAACACACAGGGAAATCACGGCGAGGACGTCAAGGAATATTATTTTTATCTGGATGCGACGCCGACCAGTTCCTATCTGAAATACCTCTATAAATATCCGCAGGGCGAATTTCCGTACGCGCAGCTTGTGATTGAAAACGGGAGACGCACGCGCAGGGATCCGGAGTTCGAGCTACTTGATACCGGAATCTTCGACGAGAACCGCTATTTCGATGTTTTCGTGGAATATGCGAAGGCCGCGGTGGAAGTGATTCCGATACGGATCACGGTGTTTAATCGCGGGCCGGAGGCGGCGAGGCTGCGTTTGCTGCCGACGATCTGGTTCCGGAACAAATGGTCGTGGGGAAGCATTGGGCCTGGCGATGTGCGCGCGGAATTGAAGCGGCTCGAGGGGTTCAGCGGATTCGAGGCCATTGAATTGCGGCAGCCGGATTATGGCCAGCGCTGGCTGGCGATTGAGGGGCAGCCCGAATTACTATTTACCGAAAACGAAACGAACAACGAGCGGCTCTTCAACTCGCCGAATCCCACGCAGTATGTAAAGGATGCGTTTCATAACTACGTGGTTTCTGGCAAGGGCGATGCAGTGAATCCGGCGCAGACAGGAACGAAAGCCGCGGCGCATTTCAAACTGGAGATTCCGGCGGGCGGGAGCTCGTCGGTGCGGCTGCTGCTTACGAATCAGGCGCTGCCGCCCGGTGCGTCGGCGGTACAGATCTTCGGCGCGGCTACCTTCGACAGCGTCTTCGAACAGCGGAAGAAGGAAGCCGACGAATTTTATGTGCGCCTCGAGCGTCCCGGAATGAGCGCCGATGCGATCAACGTGCAGCGCCAGGCTTTCGCCGGATTGCTTTGGAACAAGCAAAGCTATCACTACGACGTTTCACGCTGGCTCGATGGCGATCCGGGGCATCCCCCGCCGCCTCCGCAACGGCTTTTTGGCAGAAATCACGACTGGAGGAATCTCTACAACGCCGACGTGATTTCGATGCCGGACAAGTGGGAATACCCGTGGTACGCGGTGTGGGATCTGGCGTTTCATTGCGTGGCGCTGGCCATGCTGGATTCGGAGTTCGCGAAAGGCCAGCTCATCCTGTTTCTTCGCGAATGGTACATGCATCCCAACGGGAAAATGCCCGCTTATGAATGGGAATTTAACGATGCGAACCCGCCGGTGCATGCCAGCGCGGCGCTGCGCGTCTACGCCATCGAAAGGCGCATGCGAGGGAAAGCGGACCGGAATTTTCTCGAGCGCGTTTTTCACAAGCTGCTCTTGAATTTCACCTGGTGGGTGAATCGCAAGGATCCGCAGGGGATGAACGTGTTCGAGGGCGGGTTTCTGGGGCTCGATAATATCGGCGTGTTCGATCGCTCGCGGCCTTTGCCGGGAGGTGTGCGCATCGAGCAATCGGACGGGACCAGTTGGATGATGGCCTATTCGCTGAGCATGATGAGCATGGCGCTGGAGCTCGCCAAGGAAGACCCGGCGTATGAAGACGTGGCTAGCAAATTTTTCGAGCATTGCGTGCACATCAGCGAGGCCATGAACAACATCGGCGGTGAGAAGATCGGCCTGTGGGACGAGCAGGACGGATTTTATTACGATGTGCTGCTGTTGCCCGACGGCAATCATGTGAAGGTGAAACTGCGCTCGATGGTGGGATTGATTCCGCTGATCGCGGTGGAAACGCTCGAGCCGGAGGACCTCGAGGGCCACACCGGATTTCAAAAACGGATGCAGTGGTTTCTCGATCATCATCCGGACCTCAAGACGCACATAGACGATAGCGAGCGCTCGGACAAGGGTGTGCGGCGATTGATGGCGCTGGTGAATAAGCAGCGGCTGGTTCGAATTTTGCGCTACATGCTGGATGAAAACGAGTTTTTTTCGCCTTATGGGATACGGTCGCTTTCGAAGGTGCATGAGGCGCATCCGTACTCGCTGGAAATGGATGACTCGGAGCACACCGTGGCTTACGAGCCCGCGGAGTCGAGTTCGGATCTTTTTGGAGGAAATTCGAATTGGCGCGGCCCGGTTTGGGTGCCGCTCAATATGTTGCTGATCGAGGCGCTGCAACGATATGACTATTATTATGGCAAGAATTTGAAAGTGGAGTGTCCGACGGGATCAGGAAAATATTGCACGCTGTGGGAAGTGGCGAGCGAGATTTCGCGGCGGGTGTCGCGGCTGTTTCTGCGACGCGATGGGCGGCGCGCAAGCGACGGGCAGACGCAGAAATTTCAGAATGATCCGTACTGGCGGGATTTGATTTTATTCTACGAATATTTCAATGGCGATAATGGCGCGGGGCTCGGAGCGAGCCATCAGACGGGCTGGACGGCGCTGGTCGCAAAGCTGCTCGAGCAAAGCGGGGAGTAGCACCGGGGTTTGAGTTGAATCGGGAATTAATGGCGGCTCTCGGCATCCCAGCGCTAAAGCGCATTAATCGTAGTCGGCTTTTTTCCGGAGCGCTGAAGCGCTCCTTCCCCGTCATGAATGAGGGGGCTCCCTCCTCCAGGCTACGGCCGCCGCCGCAGACCTACGGCTTCCTTCGTAGGCCCCGACAAAACTTGCTTGCTGCATTTATGCGATGAGCTCATTCCGAATTCATTTGCGTGCGGCTGCTTCGACCAGCTCGACCAACACTTTGCGGCCATCCGGACGGCTTACTAAAAAGAAATTGACGCGCGTTCCGTCGGCGCCCTGCCGCGTGGCGGAATAAAGCGGCTCGACGCCGAAAGCCGAGCGCACGCGGTTCGTCGCCGCATCGCAATCCTTCGTTTCCAGTTCGACCTGCTGGATGCCCTCGCCGAATTTCTGAAGAAAACGCGCGATGGCGCCACTTCCGGCGGCATCTTTCGTGGTCAGAATATCCAGCCGTACATTTGCGCCGAAATGCAGCTCGAATTCGCGCGCGTCCTGATCCGGCGGAACATTTGCGAGAGCCGCGTCGCCATTCGCCGCGCGAATGTTGTCGAAGCTCCCGGGATTCACTGCAACACCCGTGGTGATGCGCGGCTTCGGAAAATAAAGCAGCGAGCCCAGCTCGGCTTCGCGGCGCCATTGCCCGAGAATCGGATCTATGAGTTCGCGGCCCTGCGCAAAAAGCCGCTCTGCGGCACGCGCGCGTATTTGTGAGTCAGGTGATGCGAGCCGTGCAATCGGCGAGTCTGTTTCCATAGGAATGCCTGAATTTACTGCTCACGGCGCGGGTTTTTGAGGGGTTATGCCGTTGGAGTTCGAAAGCTCCACGCGGGTGGTGAGCCCGGCGTCCAGCGATACCGGAACGTCCCAGCGGATGTGCGCATCGCCGACGGTGGCAAAAATATCGAGAGTGCCCAGCCAGTAATTTCCCGCCGGCACGTTGTCCATGCGAGCGTGACCGTCGAGATCCGATTGCGCTTTGGCGACCATATAGTGCGTCTGCGCCATTTCGAGAGCGCGGCGCTGAATGGCGGGTCCGCGCCGCGCGACTAGCAAGGCCCACGCGGGACCGGGATTGATCGGATCGAGAGCGAGATCCAGGCCCGCAGTGCTTTCGGTGTTGGCCACCAGATACTTGCGGACCGCGTCCAAATACTCCTGGCGCTGTTTCTCGTAGCGCGCGGGATCTTTCTCCTTATCCTTTTCCCTATATTTGGGCTTGGGAAAGTCTATCGTGCTGTCGCTGCCGTTGCGCTCGAGATAGGCGGAGAAAAACTCGGGCACGTTCATGACGTCGTCGGCGCTTAGGCCGCGCACGAATTCCTCGCCGGAGAGCGAGACGGAATGATTCTTCTTCATCCACGCTTTTAGTTCCTTGGAGACTCTGAGCTTGTCCACGTAGGCGTCGAGATCGGGCTTGGGCTCGGCGGCGTCGGCGTCAGCGAGAATTTCGGTGAAGCTTTTATTCAGCAGATAGAAGGGAAGGCCGCGCACCGGCTCGGAGACACCGGCTGCGGGAGTGACTTTCGCGGTGAAATCCACGGAGCAGCCCTGTGCCAGCGCGGACGACGGGCAGAGCGAGGCCAGGACAACAAAAGTTGCGAGGATCGTAGTTGTTTTGAATTGTCTGATCATTCGATGATTTTAACGCGCAGCACATGGTAGCAAAACGCGGGCACTCGATTCAGGCGGCGCATCGCCAAGTTTCCAAGAGCGAACTACGATGGCGAAGTGAATAACAATGGCTAAATGAATCACAGCGAGCGAGCAGAATTAGTAGAGGCGGAAAGTAACTTCAATTGTTTGACGGACGGCGGCCGGCCTTCCATCGGGGCCGACAGCCGGGCGGAATCTCCAGGTTTTAACGCCTTCGATGGCTTTTTCGTCCAAGCCCATGCCCGCGCCTTGAACCACCTGGATATTGGTGGCGCGGCCATCGGCATTGATGATCGCGACTAGCGTTACTGTGCCCATGTACTTCGATTTTACGGCTTCATCCGAAAATTGTGGTTGAGGGCAGAAGAGGCATTCGGGAACTCCGTAGCCGCCGGTACCGGCATTCGGATAACCGCCGCCGGTATTCCAGCCGTGGCCGGGACCAACGCCGGCGCCATCGCCGCTGCCTACGCCAGTGCCCTGACCGCTGCCGATTCCGCCGCCACCGCCGGGGCCGTTGGAATCGGTGATCAGCTTGGCCATTGGATCGCCGTAATTCGGCAGATTCGGGCTTTGCAGCTTGATGTCGGGAACCGCGACGATCGTGGCCGGCACTTGCAATCTCGGATTTGCCGGCGGATGCACGGAGGGCGGCGCTAATTGCGTGTAAGAAGCCTTCGGTAATTTTCCGCGGCTTGCCGGGATCGGGCTGTGTTCGCCGCCGCCACCGCCGCCGCCCGCTTTTTTCGTTCCGGCAGGGAGCTTGGGCAGATAAGGCGAGGGATCATCGAGCGCCGTAACGGTGAATTTGCTGGCCTGCGTCGTATGCGGCGACATAATTTCGGGGAGCAGAGGAACCAGGATCAGAACGAGGACGACCACGTGAATCGCCAGTGACAGCGCCTGCACGCGGTTGAATTGCGTGTCCTTGGTCCAGATATCGGGGACAGCGACGCCCTTTTGCAGCTTGGGGCCGCCGAAGGCCATCTTCAAATTGGTCCAGAACGTGGTGAATCCGGTCGTCGTTTCCACCAGCATCCCGGTGCTGTCGGGCCGCTTTGCGCCCTTGGGCAGAGGCTTCAGCCATTCGCGCAGATTCGAGCCGGGACTCGCGCCGAAATGTTCGGGCAGAAATGGGCTGGCCTGACCCGCGGGCGCCTTCGTGGGATGTTCGACCAGGAAATCGCGCAGATTGGAGAAAAAAGATTCGAACAGGGAGGGGCGGTTAATGGTGATGTGGGTCAATCGCATCCCGCCGCCATAGGATGAGGGCGGGGTACCCGGGTTTTTGAAGCTGATGTCAGCCATTCCTACCTAACCCCAACAAACAGTTCTACCTTCCTGCTTAGATTCGCGACAGCCGAAAAGGATGTCTGGGCCGTTCGAGCGGCTGACTTACCCTCGCATTCATTGTAACATAGCGGTTCTTCCTGCTGCGTCCTGATTGGTGATCCAAGGCAGAGAAAGGCATCACATTCGACTCAATGGCCGAACCATTTGACCTGAAGAAAACACTGAACTTGCCGCGGACGGATTTTCCGATGAAGGCGCGCTTGCCGGAACGCGAGCCCGAACAGCTTGCCGAATGGGAACGCGCGGGGATTTACGAGAAGATTCTGGAATCGCGGGCTGGTGCGCCTCTTTTTGTGCTGCATGATGGGCCGCCTTATCCCACCGGCGACATTCATCTGGGTACTGGGCTGAATAAAATCGTGAAGGACTTGATGGTCAAGTCGAAGACCATGGCTGGATTTCAGTCCCCTTACATTCCTGGGTGGGACTGCCACGGTTTGCCGATTGAAAATAAAGTGGAGAAGGAAGAGTTGGGCGGGCAGAAGGATAAAGTCACGCCCGCGGAATTCCGGCAGATGTGCCGCGAGTGGGCTACGCGTTATGTGGATTTGAACCGGCGGGATTTTAAGCGGCTGGGGGTGTTTGGCCAGTGGGATAAACCTTATCTCACGATGGATAAGCATTATGAGGCGACTGTTGCGGATGCGTTTCTTACTTTTTTGGAGAAAGGGTACGTCTATCGCGGGCTGAAGCCCGTCTATTGGTGCATGGTGGATCGCACGGCGCTGGCTGAGGCGGAAGTGGAGTATGAAGATCATACGAGTAATTCGATCTGGGTGAAGTTTGCGGTGGCTGGCGGGGAGCGGGCCAAGGAATTGGGTCCTGATGTTAGCGCTTTGATCTGGACCACTACTCCGTGGACGTTGCCTGCCAACCGGGCGCTGGCGTTTCATCCGGATTTTGAATATGTGGTGGCGGAGACGCCTGCGGGGGCGCTGCTTTTTGCTGCTGAGCGATTGAATGCCGTTGCCGCGGAATTGAAATTCGAAGCGGCGAAAGTTCGTTGGCGGGGCAAGGGTCGCGATCTTGAGGGCATGCAATTCCGGCATCCGTTTCTCGATTTGATCGTGCCGGGAGTGTTGGCCGATTACGTTACGCTCGAGCAGGGCAGCGGCGTGGTGCATACGGCGCCGGGGCATGGTGCTGAGGATTTTTATACTGGGCAGCGGTATGGATTGGATACTTACGCGCCGATCGATGACGATGGGCGATTCGTCGAGGGGCTGCCGGAATATAAGGGCAAGCAGGTTTTCGAAGCGAATGAGCCGATTATCGAGCTGCTGGCCCGGCGCGGCGCGCTGGTGCACAGTTCGAAATACCGGCACAGCTATCCGCATTGCTGGCGCTGCCACAATCCAGTGATTTTCCGGGCGACCGAGCAATGGTTTATCGGCATGGAGCGCAACGACCTGCGCAAGCGGGCGCTGCAGGAAATCGACAAGGTGAAATGGGCGCCGGCGTGGGGCCACGACCGGCTTTACGGCATGATTGCCGAGCGGCCGGATTGGTGTATTTCGAGGCAGCGGTTTTGGGGCGTGCCACTGATCGTGTTTACGTGCGAGAAGTGCAAAGTGCGGCTCGATGATTTTGCGGCGCTGCGAAATGTCGTGAAATGGTTTGAGAAGGAGGGCGCGGACGCCTGGTACACGCGTTCTGCGGAAGAATTATTGCCGCGGGGAACTAAGTGCCCGAAGTGCGGCGATTCGAAGTGGAAGAAAGAGAACGATATTTTGGACGTGTGGTTTGAATCGGGCTCGTCGCACCTTGCGGTGCTCGATCCGAAGGCCGGAACCTGGCCGGCGGATGTTTATTTCGAAGGGCCCGATCAGTATCGCGGCTGGTTCCACAGCTCATTGTTGGTAGCCGTTGGGACGCGCGATGCCGCGCCTTACCGCCAAGTGGTTTCGCATGGCTGGACGCTTGACCCCGAAGGACGGCCGATGTCGAAATCGCTGGGGAACACGCTGCTGCCGCGGGAGATTACCGAAAAATGGGGCGCGGATGTTCTGCGGCTGTGGGTGGTGTCTCAGGATTACCAGCAAGATGTGCGCTGGTCCGAACCCATGATGGGCCAGCTTTCGGAGTCGTACCGCAAATTGCGAAATACATTTCGATACGCGCTTTCGAATTTGGCGGAATTCGATCCGGCGCGCGATTTACTCGCGGACGATAAATTGTGGGAAATGGATGTGTGGATGCTGCGGCGCACTGGGGAACTGGTGCGCGAATGTCGCGGGTGGTACGAGTCGTTTGATTTTCACCGCGTGTTCCACGCCATCCACGATTTCGCCGTGGTGGATTTGAGTTCGTTCTATTTCGATGTGCTGAAGGACCGGCTGTACACGTTTGCGCCGCGCAGCGTGGGCCGGCGTTCGGCGCAGACGGCGATTTACCGCATCGCGGGGGCGCTGCTGCGCTTGATTGCGCCGATTCTCACTTTCACATCCGAAGAAGTTTGGAAGCATTTTCCCGGCGGCGTGGGCGCGGCTGGCAGTATTCATTCCGAGTATTTTCCGAAGGCGGAGGAGTTCGAGCGGGCGACTTCGCAATCCGTGGCGGCGAATTGGGCGCGGCTTGCGGCGCTGCGTCCGCATGTGTTGAAAGCGCTCGAGGAAGCGCGCAACGCCAAGACGATCAACTCTGGGCTCGAAGCGAAAGTGACGCTGAGCGCGAGCGGCGATCAGGCGCTCTTGGCCAAGTATGCCGCGTTTCTGCCGGCGCTCTTCATTGTTTCCCAGGTGCATCTTGAGGCCGCTTCTGGAGCAGGGAAGCCGGAAGCGGCCGATGCTGTCGGAATCCGCGTGGAACACGCCGACGGCAAAAAATGCGAGCGCTGCTGGAATTATTCGACGCACGTCGGGGAGGACGCTACTTATCCGACGATTTGCGAGCGCTGCGTCGCGGCGCTTGCGGAAATTGAGCGCGACAGGGCCGCGGGCACCGGGGGCGCGGCAGCGTGACGTCGGCGCGGAACTGGCGCGACTGGTGGTGGCAGTTGCTGCTGGCATGCGCCGCGCTTGCGGCCGACCAGATCAGCAAGCACGCCGTCGAAAAGTATAGCCAGCCCGGCTCGATGCGCGTGTTGATGCCGGGAGTGCTGAACCTGGTGCACACGAACAATCCTGGCGTGGCATTCGGAATTTTCGCGGAATCGAATTCTCCCTGGCTCACTCCCGTGCTGATCGTGTTTTCCGCGGCGGTGATTTTGTTTTTGTGCTGGTTGCTGGCCACGGGCCGCGCCGGCGGGCGTTTGGGACAGGCCGGAATCGCGCTGATTCTCGGCGGCGCTGCCGGGAATGTACTGGATCGCGTGGTGCGCCACAGCGTCACCGACTTTATTGATTTCCACGTGGGCGCGCATCACTGGTACACCTTCAATCTCGCTGATTCCGCGATTGTGTTGGGCGCGGGGTTGGTGCTTCTCGAACTCCTTCGCGATTGGCGGCAGCCCAGCCGGGAAAGCGCTTAGAGATGCATCCGGTGCTGTGGCAGCTCGGGCCGGTGACGATCTATAGCTATGGCGTGCTGGCGGCCGCGGGCGTTTTACTTGGCTTGTGGTACGCGCGGAGGCAGGCGCCGCGTGCTGGTTTGAATCGCGATCGAGTTTGGAATTTGGGGATTTACATGGTGCTCGCCGCGCTGGTGGGCGCCAAGCTTTGGCTGGTGCTGATTGAGTGGAATTACTTCTGGAAGCACCCGCGCGAAATTTTTTCGCTGGGCCTTGTGCAATCCGGCGGCACTTTCTTTGGCGGCATTCTGGGCGGCATCGCGTTTGCGGCGATTTACACCTGGTACGCGAAGCTTCCGATTTTGCCGCTGCTCGATACGTATGCGGCGCCCGTTGCGCTTGGACACGCGATCGGACGCGTCGGATGCTTCCTAGCGGGATGTTGCTATGGGAAGCCGACTTCGCTGCGGTGGGGCGTGAAATTTACCAGCTCGATTGCCGAGCAGCTTGTGGGCACGCCCATCGGCGTCCCGCTGCATCCTACGCAGCTGTACGAGGCCGCCGCGGAGATCACTAATTTTATTTTTTTGATTTGGTTGGGGCGGCGACAGCGATTTGCGGGGCAGATTGCCGGCGCGTATTTAGTTTTGTATGGAATTGAGCGCGGGCTGATCGAGATTGTGCGCGGAGACCCGGATCGCACGTTGCTTTTGCATGGAGCCCTTTCGCTGATGCAGATTGTCAGCGTGGGATTCGTATTGGTAGGTAGTTATTTGTGGTGGCGGGGATCGCGCGGCACGTCGCCGGTTCTCGCTGGCGTCGAGCAGGGACATTCATAGCGCTGAGTAAGTTGTCGTGGCCCCGAACGCAGACATCCCTCAGCGGCTAAAGCCGGACGGAGCTTGAGGCTTGTGCGGCACGGCTGAAGCCGTGCCCTGACGAAACGCAAACCGCGGAACCAGGAGAATGATACGGCTGAAAATTTAACATTTGCGGTGAGTGACGATGACGCTGGGATCCGGCTGGATCGCTTTCTGGCTACGCGGGCGGGCGAACTTAGCCGCACGCGCATTCAGGAATTGATTGCCGAGGGGCGCGTCAGCGTTAACGGCGTGGTCACCAAGCCGTCGCATCGCCTTGAGACTGGCGAGCAAGTTGATATCGAGGTCCCGCAGGCTGAAGGGCCGGAAGTTGCTGCCGAGGCGATTCCGCTTGATGTGCTCTATGAGGACGACGATCTCGCGGTCGTGAACAAGCCCGCGGGGATTGCGGTGCATCCTGGCGCCGGCGAATCAACGGGCACGCTCGTAGGCGCACTGCTCTGTCGCTTTGGGACGCTCTCGGCGATCGGCGGGCCGCGCCGGCCGGGAATCGTGCATCGCCTGGATAAAGGCACATCGGGCGCGCTGCTCGTGGCGCGGACGGATGAAGCGCATCGCGGCCTGGTCGAGCAATTTCAGGAACGCCTCGTGGAAAAAACGTACGTGGCGCTGCTGCATGGGAAGATGCGCGAGCAATCCGGGCGTATCGAGCTGCCGGTGGCGCGCGATTTGCGCCGCCGCACGCGCATGACCACGCGGCGTCGCGACGGCCGCACCGCGCGCACCGACTGGACCGCGAAGCTTTTTCTCGGCGCGTTCACGCTGATCGAAGCGGGCCTGCACACCGGCCGCACGCACCAGCTTCGCGTCCATTTCTCATCGCTGGGATTTCCGGTGATCGGCGACGCGCTGTATGGCGCGCCGCGCGTCGAGACCGTTCATGGCACGCAGCTCCCCGATCTCGGCCGGAATTTTCTGCATGCTGCGCGTATCCGCTTCACGCACCCGCGCACGGGCGAGCCGCTCGATGTTCGCGCGCCGCTCCCAGCCGAACTGAAAACTTACATCTACGCTCTCGGACGCGCGCTCTCAGCCGACCCCGCGCCGATTGACGCTGCGCTCGCACCGTACCTATAATTTCCTTATGCCGAAGCTGAAGCGATTGATTCTGCTGCCGGTGTTGATCGCCGCGATCGCGTGCGCAGCGCTGGCGCAGAATTCGCCTCCGCCAACCGCGACGCTCGCGACTCCGCCCGCCGCCGGCGCGACGGACCAGCAAAAGCAGCCGCCGCAGGCTCCAGGGCAGCAACCGCTGAAAGTCACTTCAGGCCTGGTGCATCTGGTCGCCGCGGTTTCCGATCGGCGCCACAATTTCATCACCGATCTGGACAAGCAGGATTTCAAAATCCTGGAGGACGGCAAGCCGCAAACCATCCAATTCTTCGGCCGCGAAACCGACCTGCCGCTGCGCATCGCCATGCTGCTCGATACTTCCAACAGCATCCGCGAGCGCCTGCATTTTGAAAAAGACGCCGCCACCGATTTCCTGGCCAACGTAATCCGGCGCAATAAAGATATGGCTTTCTTAATGACTTTTGATAACGAACCGGAAGTGATCCAGGATTGGTCGGGCGATGCCAGCACGCTCACCGATGCAATTCAGAAACAGCGAGCCGGCGGAGGCACTTCGTTCAACGACGCGATTTACATGGCCGCGCAAAAACTCGCCAAAGCGCCGCTGCCGACGGGAGGGGATCAGGAAGTGCGGCGAGTGCTGGTGGTGTTCAGCGACGGCGAGGATAATTTGAGCGATCGTGCGCTCAGCGATGCGATTGAGATGGCCGAGCGGTCGGAGGTCGCCGTCTATTCCATCAGCACCAGCACCGAATGGCTGGCCACGGATACTGCGGACCGCCCGCGCAAGCTTTTTGAAACCCCGGGCGACAAAATTCTGCAGACGCTGGCGATCGAAACGGGCGGGCGCGTTTTCTTCCCTTACAAAGTGGACGATCTTGCAGTTTCGTTCCAGGATATTGGAACCGAGTTGCGTAGCCAGTATTTCATTGCGTATGCGCCGACGAATCCGCTGCAGAACGGGCAGTACCGCAGAATTCAGGTGGATGTGGACCGCAAGGGCCTGGTGGTGCGGACCCGCAAGGGGTATTACGCGGTGGCGCCCGGCCCCGGACCGTATTCAAAGACGCAGTAGCGAAACCTTGCAGAACGCGCAAGGCAAACCGTCAATGCGATTGGATCATTCCGTCGGCGAATAATATCCCCGCCGGCAGAGAATTTTCAGATCCGGCCGATTAACCTCTACTTTGATCTTTCGGAACGACCCATCGTGCTTGGGATTTGTCGGGTAGTAGCCGAGCACGTACTGTTGACGAAGCTCCTCGGAAAGCTCGTCGAAGGCTTTTTCCAGCGAATTATTATTGTGCACTTCGATCACGCGGCCGCCCGTTTCGTCCGCCATCTTTTTCGCCACGCTGGCGCCGCTATAGCCGGCCATCTGCCGGTAATAAAATCCCACATCTGAAATCAGCAGCACATGCACCACGGCATCGGAGCGCTGCGCTGCTTCGATCGCATCCTTCACTGTGAGCTTGCTGCCGGTGTCTTCCGCGTCGGTCAGCGCGATGATCGCTTTGCGTCCTGCTTCGCCGTTGAGCTTGTCGTGCGCTGCCAGATAAACCGCGTCGTAAAAATCAGTCCCGCCATTCGAGCCGCTGGGCACCGTTCCCGTGGTACCGCCGGCGCCCGAACCATCCACATTGATCACTGTCTTGCGGATGGCGTTTTCGAGCAGGGCCTTGTCCTCGGTAAAATCCGCGAGCAGGTCAATATCCAGATCGAAGCTCATCACCAGCGCTTCATCGGTTTTGCGCAGCACGCGGCTGACGAATCGCGTAGCAGCATCCTGCTCGGCTCCGAGAACGTCCACCTGGCTGCCGCTGGTATCCACTAGAATCGCGAGCGAAATCGGCAAATCCACTTCCTTGGTGAAATACGCGACTTTCTGCTCCTGGCCATCCTCGAAGATCTTGAAGTCTTCCTGCTTGAGGTTGTTGATGAGGAAGTGGCTCTTGTCGCGCACGGTGGTGAAGACGTTGACGAGCGCGGTCTGAACTTTCAGCGTTTGCCCGGATTGCGGCACTTGCTTGTTCTGCTGATCGCCTTGACTGTTCTGCGGCGGAGCGCTCTGCTGGCTCTGCGCGGCGAAGCCAGTGGGCCCGCCTCCGCTGGCGGGAGCGTGACCGGGCAGCAGCAATCCAGCGGCGAGCGTTAGTATGGCGAGGGTCGAGCGAAAGATAGGGCGGTGCATGTATAATTTCTCCGGTAAGCGATTCATGTCCTACGATGCAACTTGTCGCGATTCGGATGCGTCACACGCCACGAGAATGAACGGGCGGGCGAATCACCGGCCGAAGCCAAGCTTCAGCCTGCAAGGATGGCACTGATTATGAAGCAACTCTTGGCGCTGGCGCTAGTCGCGGGACTCGCAGGCACACCCGGCGCAACGCCGCGAGCGCAATCCGGTTCGCAGCAGCCCGCCCAGGAACCTGCGCCGCGTGCGCAACAAGATCAGCAATCGGGCGGCCAGCAACCTCCGGTGAAGGAAACGCCTCCGGGACAATCGACTCCGTCGGTGCCGCAGTCCAAAGTGCCTCCGCCGCAAGCATCCACCGTGCCTGGGGCGCGCGTGCTGCGTTCGCGCGCGGAACTCGTCCCGGTGCCTGTGACGGTGAAGAATTCGCGCGGCGAACTGGTGCCCGATTTGACTCGCGATGACTTCCGCGTTTTCGAGGACGGCAAGGAGCAGACCATCGCGCTATTTTCCACCGATGCGTTTCCGCTGTCGGTGGCCGTGGTTCTCGACAATGATCTCTCGCTGAAAACGCGCAACCAGGTGCAGAAGAGCCTCGACAGCATAGCCGGCGGCCTGGGGCCTGCCGATGAAGCTGCGGTGATTCTTTACGATCAATTTCCACAGCCGGCCATCGATTTCACTTCTGATAACGATGTGATGCTGACGAAATTGCATCGCTTGAAGCTGGGCGAAAGTTTTCCCGGCGATTTCGGCGGACCGATGGACGCGGGCGGGATGATCAACAATCAATCGCAAGAGCCGGGAGTGAAGGTGTATGGCAAGGGCGCGGAGAAGGTGACTAAGGATTTGGACGATGCCATGCATGCGGCGGGCGAGCTGCTGCGCACGCGCGGACGCGATCGCCGTAAAGTAATCTGCTTGATATCCGACGGCCTAAATTCGCATCACAATCACTGGACCTACGCGCAAGTTCTCCAGCTTCTGCTTAGTTCGGATATTTCCGTGTACACCATCACGGTGGGGACGGTGCTGCTCAAGCACGAGCCGGGGCGCATGACGCATTATGCCAACGATACCGGCGGCGATTCGTTCTTCGCGTCGAAGCAAGCGGATCTCGAGCGGCTCTATTCGGCGATCGGCGAGCAAGCCCGCAATCAATACACGCTTGCGTACGCGCCGCAGAATCCCGGCGTCGGCGATTACCACACGATCGAAGTGCGCGTGGAACGCCCTGGCCTGCAAGTAAGCTCCCGCCAAGGCTATTACGCCTCAGCGAAGCGCTAGCGAAATTTCATTTTTCGGATTTCGATTTCGCGCGCGAAGAAATTTCGAACGCCGTGCGCATGCGGCAACGAGCGCCGCAGATTTTCGCTTGACAGGACTCGCGCGCGCTCGTATTAAGGGAGGGAACGGTTGTGGCGCGAATAAATTATTCGCTGCCGCGCCGCGAGGGGAGAAAGCATCACGCAGTAGATGCGCGCAGTTGAAGTAGGGGGTGGAGCGGCGGCGAGGCTGTTCCGATCAACTGGTTCTCCGAACGAGGCGATTGCGAAAGCAATCGCCTCGTTTTGTTTTTGGGGGAACCTTGCGCAATTTATGCGATGCCCCGGTTTCGTAGCGGCGGGCTTCAGCCCGCATCTTCGATCGCCGAATGATTCATACGTCGCTATTTTATCGCCGGACGAATCGTGACGAATTGCTCGTGCGCCGGACACAACGCCTGAAAATCGCAAAATCCGCAAACAAACCCCGGCTTGGCCGGATATTCCCCCGCCCGAATTAAATCCGCAGTAGTAGCCACAGTCTCGCGCGCCTTGGCCAATGCCTTCTCGTCGCGCTGAGAAGTAACCGCTTCATTCGTAGTCAAATTGTAAAAAGTAAGCCGGGCGGGTGTCAGCTCCAGCACATCGCGCGTCGCGAGAGCATAAAGGCTCAACTGTAAACTCGTATCGGCATCCTTCTGCGATTTCGGCCGCCCGGTCTTGTAATCCACCACTTCGACGTCATCGGCGCTAATCCGGTTCACCTGATCGATGCGGCCAAGTACGGTGACTTCCTTTTCCATCGGCAGCTCGAAGCGCTTTTCCTGCATCAAGACGTCCGCAGGTGCAGCCGAATAGATCTTGTGAAACTCCCCAAGCTTCTCGAGCCCTTCCTTCTTGTACTCTTCTTCCTGATAATCGTCGAGATAGCCGGCGGGCGACCAAAAGCGGTCGTAAATCCCCGACACTTCCTCGAAATTTATTTTCTTGCGCTTCTTCACTTCAGCGACGAATTCCTTGATGGTGTTGTGCATCACGTTGCCGAAGGTCATCTGTGCCGCGGGGCCGCCGCGCAATTCCCAGACTGCGCTGAACAGGAATTTCTTCGGGCACATCTGATAGGTCTCGATCGCCGATGCGCTTAACTGCAGCGGCTCGGGCCTGGGCGGGTGATACGCGTTGGCCCAAATCGCGACGCGCGAATACGCTTTCGCTTTTTCCGGCGCCGCGCTGAAAAGCATCGGCCGCGAAGCGTCGGCCGACGATGATCCCACCGTCTCTTCGCGCTCGGGAACTGCGACGCGCGGCACGAGCTGCTGGATGTCGAGTTTCTGAATCTTCGCGTCGCCCAGCACTTCGTCGAAAAATTCGGAGCGCTTTTTGCGCTTATTGATGATGGTCGAGAGCGTCAGCATGCGCCGCCCGCGCGTCAGTGCCACGTAGAATAGCCGACGCTCCTCGAGCTTCTGATAATCGCCTTCCGGCTGCTCTTCCTTCAGCAACTGCGGTGGAAATTCGAAAACCGGCCGGCGCACTCCCGACGGAAAATCTCCCTTGCAGAGGTGCAGGATGAAGACGTGCGGAAATTCGAGCCCCTTGGCCGCGTGCACCGTCATCAATTGCACCGCGTCGTGCACCGGCTCCTTCTGCAAATAAATGTCGCCGTTCGCCTCGTCGAAGAAATTCAGGTAGCCGAGGAAGTCGTGCAGCGAGCGGCCTTCTTTTTTCTGCCACACTTCCACGAAATCTTTCAGCCGCGCCAGATTGTAGGAATCCATATCGGCCGCCACAGGAGCGACGCCGAGCTCAGCGATCAACTCGTTCAACAGCTCGAACGCGGTCAGCTTCTTGGCGCGCTCGCGCAGTCCTCCGATAAACGCGGCGAGTTCGCGGGCCCGCGATCCCTTCGGTGGCCCTGCCGGATCTTTACACCACGCTTCAAATTCATCCCAGAGCGATTTGCCTTTGCTTTTCGCCGCGCGCTCGGTCAGTCGCACCAAATTTTTCGGCTCGATCTTCCAGTAGGGCACTCCGATGATTCGCGCGCAGGATACGTCGTCGGAAGGTGTGCCGATCAATCGCAAATAAGCCATCACGTCGCGAATCAGCGTGCTGCCCAAAATGGAGAGCCGCTTGATCACGTAGGGAATCTGGCGGCGGTTCAGCGCTTCGACGAGATGCTTGCGGTGCGTGTGCTTGCGGTAAAGCGCGGCGAACTCGCGCCACTCGGTGCCCGCGGCGTGCAGCCGGTCGATCTCGCTGGCCACCCATTCAGCTTCTTCTTCGGGCCGGCCGAATTCGGCGATGCGAATTTTGTCGCCCTCGGCGTTTTGAGTGACTAGCGGAGTGAAGGGGATGAATCGCGAATTGTCGCTCTCCGCCGCGACCGTTCCGGCCACGCGCAAAATGCGTTTGGTCGAGCGGTAATTCTGTGTCAGATGAACGCGCGGCCATTTCTTTTCCGGCGTATCGAGCGACACGCCGCAAAATCGCGTGAGAAACTGCTTCAGGCTAGCGAAGGATGCGCCGCGAAAACGGTAAATTGCCTGATTGTGATCGCCGACGACGAACAGATTGCGCTTCTCGTTCATCAAGAGCTGCAAGAGCTCGAGCTGCGCAATGTTCGTATCCTGGAATTCGTCCACCAAAATGTAGCGATAGCGCTCGCGTAGGCGCTTCAGCATCGCCGGATCCGAGCGCAGCATTTGCACTGCCTGCATCAGCATCGCACCGAAGGTCACCACTTTGCGCTCGCGCAGCAGCGCCTCGCTTACGCGATACACGCGCGCCAATTCTTCTTCGCGTGCCAGAATTTCATCTTGAATTTTCTGTGCGTCCGGCTCCATCTGTCCCCGCCGCGCCTTCATCTCCGCGCGCATGGCGGCTACGTAGCGATCGTAGTCTTCGGGCGACACCAGTTCATCCTGGCAGCGCGAGAAAAACGCCACGAAATCGTTCAGAAATTCGCCCGGCTCGGCCAGCCGCCGGAAAAGATTCAATTCCAACTGACGAATATTGCGGCGCAGCAGAATCCAATGATCGAAATTGTCCAGCGCCCGCAGCTCAGGATTGGCCTCGAGAAGAATCGCATTGCAGAAAGAGTGAAACGTGCCAAGCGAAACGCCATCGGCCCGCTCACCGACGTGCTTCTTGATCCGCCACTTCATTTCCTCGGCGGCTTTGTCAGTGAAAGTGAGTCCGAGAATGCTTTCGCCGGGAAGCTCCGGATCGCTCTCCAGCAGCAGACGTATGCGCTCGGTAATTACGCGCGTCTTGCCGGTTCCAGCGCCCGCGACAACGAGCAACGGCCCTTCGCCATGCTCCACGGCGCGAAGCTGCTCCGGATTCAATTCGATCTCTGCGGTTTGCGATGTGCGTCTGGCCATGCGCGAGAACTTCATCGTAGCCGATTTTTCGCGACTGGAGTAGAGTCGCAGCCAAGCGGAAATTCAAGGCAGGGAAAATGCACGCAATCTACACGGTCTCGGCTGTACTACTGTTCGGGATTTTTTTAAGTGGATACGCGCTCGGCTGGATTATGGCTAGCCTGCGCCAGCGCTCCACGCTCGGCTCCAAATTGGGCGACGCTTCCGCAGACCCTCTGCGCTCACTCGCGACCCAGCTCGGAAAGACGGCGGCTTCCAGAAACTATCGCCTGAAATGCAAATGCGGCGCAGTCTGGAATTTCCGCGGCTCTCAGGATTCCGGCCCATCCGAGCTGCCTGTATTGCCCGAGGGCGATTCCTATACCTGTCCCACATGCGGTTTCGCCATCAATTTGCGGCCCATCCGCGAAATGCTCCAGAATCTAAAGTCTTAGCGTTCGCCGAAGATCGGCTATTCAACTCGCAGCGTGGTACGGAGGGGCCATGAACGAATTCCCCGATTTCATGAAGCGCCCGGCAAACAAGATTGCCACCAGCAGTCAAGCCACGCCGGGAGTGGAAGGCTACGTCTTCGATGGCGCCGACGGCAGCCAGATGGCGTTCTGGACCTGCCGCGAAAACGCAGCGTCGGCGCCGCACGTTCACGAGTTCGACGAATACATGCTCGTCGTGCAAGGCTGCTACACGCTGATCATCGAAGGCCAGCGCGTTCCAGTCCGCGCCGGCCAAGAATATTTGATTCCCAAAGGGGTCTGGCACAGCGGCGAGCCTGACGCCGGCACGCGCACTATTCACGCGTTCGGTGGACGCCGCGCCAACAGAGCCGAGGCATAAATTCCAAACCAGCATCGCCCGCCAAAATTGACCGCATCTGGCACCGCGCCTATACTTGAATTTCATACTTCGAAGGGAAACCAGTAATTTTGAAGGAGCATTTCCAATGGAACAGCCGGTAATTCTCAGCGCGGTTCGCACGCCGGTAGGCAAGTTCATGGGTGGACTCTCGCCGCTCAGCGCCCCGGAACTCGGAGCGAAAGTGATCGCCGAAGCCGTGCGTCGCGCAGGCATCGAGCCGAAGCAAGTTGACGAAGCGATCATGGGAAATGTCGTGCAGGCCGGGCTTGGCCAAAATCCGGCGCGGCAGGCGGCGTTGAAAGGCGGCCTCGATCCGCGCGTCGCGGCCATGACCATCAACAAAGTCTGTGGCTCGGGACTGAAAGCCGTGGCGCTCGCGGCGCAAGCTGTAACGCTGGGCGAATCCGAAATCGTCGTCGCCGGCGGCATGGAATCCATGTCGAATTGCCCGTACTTGCTGAAAAATGCGCGCACCGGCTATCGCATCGGCAATGCCGAAATGTACGACTCGATGATCACCGATGGTCTGTGGGACGCCTACGAGGATTTCCACATGGGCATGACCGGCGAACTTGTCGCGGAAAAATACGGAATCACGCGGCAGGAACAGGATCAATTTGCCTACGACAGCCATCGCAAGGCGGTGCACGCGATCAAGTCGTGCTTCTTCGGCGAGCAAATTCTGCCGATCGAGATTCCACAGAAGAAGGGCGATCCCATCATTATCAAGACCGATGAATCGCCGCGCGCAGACACGTCACTCGAAGCCCTGGCCAAGCTCAAGCCCGCATTTAAAAAAGACGGAACTGTAACCGCAGGCAACGCGCCGGGAACAAACGACGGCGCCGCTGCACTCATTGTTACCAGCGAAAGCAACGCCTCGCGGCTCGGCAAAAAGCCCATGGCGCGAATCGTCGCGCAGGCGGTGAGTGGCGTCGAGCCGAAGTGGGTAATGATGGCGCCGGTCGAAGCGGTGGAAAAGTTGCTGCAAAAAACCGCCTGGGATCGCGATAAGGATGTTGATCTCCTCGAGTTGAATGAGGCATTCGCGGTCGCGGCCATCGCCGTGACGCGCCAGCTTCGTCTCGATCCCGCGAAAGTAAATGTGAACGGCGGCGCCGTCGCGATCGGCCATCCCATCGGCGCGTCGGGCGCTCGAATCCTGGTCACGCTGCTTTACGAGTTGCAGCGCCTCAACAAAAAGCGCGGCATCGCCGCTCTCTGCCTCGGCGGAGGCAACGCCGTAGCGCTAGCCGTCGAGCGCTACTAGCGCTTCATCACCCGCGCAATCATCTGCTATCCTGACCGGCGCATTCTTCGGGTGCCGGAACCCTCGCGTCGTCATTCCGAGGAGTCCACCACGAAGGATCTCTCTTCGTTTTCTGGTAGTGCGGGAGGCGCAGTTGTTCTGCCCCAATTGCAAACTCGAATACCGCGCAGGCTTCACGCGTTGCTCCGACTGCGACGTCGACCTAGTCGTCGCACTCCCCAAAGCCGCCTCGGCCCGGGAAGTGGGCGTACACGATCTGCGCTCGCCGGTCATCCTTCGCAGGGGGATCACCGTATCCGATGCAGCTATCATTCGAGAGGCGTTGAACGCGGCCAGCGTCCCCTTCAATACGAGACAAGCTTCGGCGGAAATCGTCGCTGACGGCACGCCCTCCTACGAATTTTGGGTGAACGCAGAGGATCGTCCAAATGCCAGCTCGGTTATGGATGCGGCGCTTGAGGCGGCCGGCAGCAACGAACCCCCCGAAAACGGCGAAAGTGCAGATGTTACGGACGCGAGCGCAAGCCCATCGGACCAGAAAGCTTCCGAGAGCGATGACGAAGGCAACGATGATGCAGATTCGGATTCCGTAGATGAATTGGCCGCCGAGGACGATGAACTTGGCAACCTAGACGATGACGAGCTGACGGCAGAGGCGTGGTCCGGCGCCACAGGCGATCTAGCGGGCATGCTCAAGATGTGTCTTCGCGAAGTTGGAATCGCCAGCCGCGCGTCAAGGAATGGATCCAGAGAACGGCTGCTGGTGGCCGAAGCAGATCTCTCGCGCTCGCGGGAAATTATCCGCGAAGTTATCGAGGCCGCTCCGCCGGAGTGATAGCGAGGCCTGAGTTGTGAAACGCGCCAGTAGAGCAGGTAGGCCATGAATTGCTGGAGGTTTGATGAGCGTTGGAGAAATCAAAACGGTTGCGGTGTTGGGCGCGGGGACTATGGGCAACGGCATCGCGCATGTGTTTGCGCGCTCGGGTTATCGCGTGATTCTTCGCGATATCGAGCAGCGCTTTCTGGATCGCGCGCTGGAGACCATCAGGGGCAATCTCGATCGCGAAGTGAAGAAAGCGAAAATTACGGAAGCTGACAAAGCGGTGGCGCTTGGCCGCATCCAGCTGCAAACAGCGATCGCCTCGCTCGCTGAAGCTGATTTCGCCGTGGAAGCGGTGCCCGAGAATCTGGATTTGAAAGTGCGCGTGCTGAAAGAGGCAGACGCGGCTCTGCGCCCCGGCGTGCCGCTCGCGACGAACACGTCTTCGATTTCGATCACCTCGCTCGCTGCTCAGACGAGCCGCCCAGAGCGATTTATCGGCATGCATTTCATGAATCCAGTGCCGGTGATGCAGTTGGTCGAGGTAATCCGCGCGCTGCAGACCAGCGACGAAACTTTCACGCTTACCATGCAGCTTTGCGAAAAGCTGGGCAAGAAGCCAGTGGCGGTGAATGACGCCCCAGGCTTCGTCTCGAATCGCGTGCTGATGCCGCTGATCAATGAAGCCGCGTTTTGCGTGATGGAGGGCGTCGCAACCCCCGAAGCCGTGGACGCCGTCATGAAAATGGGGATGAATCACCCGATGGGTCCGCTCGAGCTGGCGGATTTCATCGGCCTCGATGTTTGCGTAGATATTCTCGAAGTTCTCTATAAAGGATTCGGCGATTCAAAATATCGCGCCTGCCCATTGCTGAGAAAATACGTGGCGGCGGGCTGGCTCGGCCGCAAATCCGGGCGCGGATTCTACAAGTACTCGTAGCGCGGGCTGCCCGCTGGCGGTAAAAACACGAGGCAGCGCTAGAGCTTGCCCCAGAACGCGAATGTTACAGCGCCCACGATGCACAAGAACGAAAGTGCGTAATTCCATTTCAAGCTTTCGCCCAGATAGAAGAACGCGAACACCACGAAAACGCACAGCGTGACCACTTCCTGGATGATCTTCAGTTGAAACGCGGTGAATTGGCCGTAGCCGATGCGATTGGCGGGCACCTGGAAGCAATACTCGAAAAAGGCGATCAGCCAGCTCACCACAATCGCGGCGATCAGCGGCGCCTTGCGGTATTTGAGATGGCCGTACCAGGCAGCGGTCATAAAAATATTTGAGCAGATCAGTAGAAGTACGGTTTTCATAGGCCAAAAATCGTAGCATAGTGTGGGGCGGCGCCGGGATACAGGGAATGCGGGAGCGAGCCGGCGCTGGAGAGTAGGGCAGGGCGGTGAAAAAGCCGAAGAAAGTCTTTGCTTTTTCTTCGCCTTGTGCTAATCTGCGCGCAACGGGACAATGCGGCCGGCCCGGCAGCTCTTTTGCCTGAGGCTAGGCCTTCGCCCCCGCCAAAATCTAAGCAGTCCGAGGTGTTATGAATATGTCCGACGAAAAGACAAAGATGCTGGATAACGCGATCTCGCAGATCGAGAAGGCTTACGGCAAGGGCTCGATCATGCGCCTGGGCAACCGCGATGTGCTGGTGCCGGTCAGCGTGATTCCCACCGGCTCGATTTCGCTCGATGCGGCGCTGGGCGTGGGCGGATTCCCGCGCGGCCGCGTGATTGAAGTGTACGGCCCGGAATCGGGCGGCAAAACCACCATGACGCTGCACGTGATCGCCGAGGCCCAGAAGATGGGCGGACAGGCGGCCTTTATCGACGCCGAGCACGCGCTCGATCCTATCTATGCGCGCAAGCTGGGCGTGGACGTGGACAATTTGCTCGTTTCGCAGCCGGACAACGGCGAACAAGCTCTGGAAATCGCCGAAACGCTGATCAAATCGAACGCCGTGGACGTGATCGTCATCGACTCGGTGGCCGCGTTGGTGCCCAAGGCCGAACTCGAAGGCGATATGGGCGATCCGCAGATGGGGTTGCAGGCGCGGCTGATGTCGCAGGCGCTGCGAAAGCTCACCGCCATCGTCTCGAAATCGAAGACTTGCCTGATTTTCATCAATCAAATTCGCGAGAAAATCGGTGTGCTATTCGGCAATCCGGAAACTACAACCGGCGGCCGCGCGCTGAAATTCTATTCCTCGATTCGCCTCGATATTCGCCGCATTCAGTCTATTAAGGAAGGCGATCGCGTGATTGGCTCGCGTACCCGCGCCAAGGTGGTGAAGAATAAGGTTGCCGCGCCGTTCCGCGAGGCTGAATTCGACATTATCTATGGCGAAGGCATCTCGGCCGATGGCGATTTGATCGACCTCGGCGTCACCCGCGGCGTTCTGGAGAAGTCCGGCACCTGGATTTCTTACAAGACCGAGCGGCTGGGCCAAGGTCGTGATAACGCGCGGCAATTCCTCAAGGAAAATCGCGATATTCGCGCCCGGCTCGATACTGAATTGCGCAAGCAGCTTGGGCTTTTGAACGTCCCCGCTCCGGAAAACGGCAATTCCGAAAAGGCCGCTGCGGACGGATCGAAGACGGGAGTGCATGCCGCCCCGGGCGTCACTTCTCGAGCGGCTGCGGAAGCGCCCAGGCCGATGGCTCACGCCGCCGCTGCGGCTGGGGCTGCTAAGGCCGCTAAGCCGACGCGCTAAGCTAGCGGCTGTCCTCTAAGTGTCTTCTAAATCACGAAACACAGGCAGGAGTGCCTGTGCTACTTGGGACAGGCCATTCGGCCTGCTACTCCAGTTTCCATCCTCGTCCGGAAACTGGCCTTTCGTTCAGTTCCATTTTTTGGCCATTCCATACATAATCTCAGGTGTAGAGGGTTGCGCTCCAGGCTACGCTTCCCTACAATCTGCAACTCGGCCCAGGGTGGTGGGAGCTGCCGGGGCCCCGGGGAAGCTTGCTATATGACCATGAATCGACCAGCCCAGTCCGGTAAGCGTTTATCGGTGCTCGCATTGTTGGCTATCGCCGCGATGCTCGCTCCGTCTCCCGATTTGGTCCAGACCGTTTTCGCCGGCGCTACACCTGCCACGCGACACTCGCACCGCACAGTCGGAATTCCCACGCGCGGCGATCCGACTAAAGACGATGTCTCTGTGGATGATGACGCAGTGGTTCGCGCCGTAGCCGTGAACGCGCTGGGCAATGCGAATGGTTCGGTGCTCGCAATCGATCCAGCCACCGGCCGGATTCTCGCCGCAGTGAATCAGAAAATGGTTTTTTCATCCGGGTTCGAGCCTTGCTCGACGATCAAGCCGGTCATCGCGCTGGCGGGCCTCGAAGAGGGCATCATCACGCGCGACACAATGATCAATGTTGGCCGCCGCCGCTATATGGACCTGACCGAAGCCATGGCGCACTCCAACAACGAATATTTCCAGGCGGTCGGCGAGCGCCTCGGTTTCGAAAGAGTTTCGCGCTATGCCAAGCTGCTAGGCCTCGGCGAACTGGCTGGCCTGAATATCGACGGCGAACAGCCGGGCGCATTGCCGGCCGCGCCGCCGGCTTATGGCGGCATCGCGCGCATGTCCAGCTTTGGCTCCGGGATTCGTATGACGCCCCTGCAACTCGCCTCGTTGGTTTCCACTTTGGCAAACGGTGGGACCATGTATTACCTGCAGTATCCGCGCACCGATGAAGCGCGGGCGAATTTCACGCCGCAGATCAAGCGCAAGCTCGATATCGGCCCGCTGGTTCCAGATTTGCAGGAAGGCATGCTGGCCGCGGTTCTCTATGGCACCGGCAAGTCCAGCTACGATCCTTACGGTGAGCAGGCCCTTGGCAAGACCGGCACCTGCAACGACGAAGGACTCGGCGGCCGTCTCGGCTGGTTCGTTTCCTATGCCGACCAGATTCATCCCAAAATTGTGATTGTGGTGCTTCTGCGCGGCAATAGCAGCCGCGTCGTGAGTGGCCCGCGCGCCGCGGATGTGGCCGGCCGCATCTACCGCGAACTACGCGACAAGAATTACTTCGCAACCATGCACAGCGGCGAGAATAATTATGCGACCGCGCCGGCGGCTTCCAGTTCGAATCAGACCCAAGCTAGACGATAGTTCCTCGCAGCGCGCTCGCCGATTTTCGAGCGCGCTTCAAGTTTCCCCTTCCGCCCTCTCGTAATTGCAATCGCACTTGGACGTGTATCCGCACTGACGGTAACCTTCGCGCACACGACTTCGATTTTTTCGGTTCCGCAGCTTCCATGAGCTGCGTTATGCTCCACGCGTCGCTTCTATTTCGTGGAGCGACTGAGGAAAATGTTGCGCATCATCAAAATTGGCCTGTTGATCGCGCTCGTCGCCGCCGGGGCGGGGATTGCGTGGTTCTCCTTCCAGCAACGCGCGGCCTCCGACCAGAATTTCGCCGACGAAGTGCAGCGAGCCCGCGCCGAAGCCCGCCGCATTCAGTCCCAGGTTGTCGTCTTCACTGCGAGCGTGGTCCCGTCGCGCGGGTCGTTTGCCGCGCTGCTCGAAAGCATCGGAATCAGCCCATCGGCTGCCGGACGGGCGATTGCTTCAGCGGAGCGCGTCTTCGATCTTCGCCACGTGCGAGCTGGAAACCGCTTCTCCGTGGGACGCTCGGTGATCGGCGAGCTTCGCGAAATTCGCTACTCGATCGATCCGGACCATGTGCTGCGAATTTCTCCCGACGGCGCAGACTTCCATTCCGAGATCGCCACAATCCCTTCGATCACCGAAGAAAACGGCGTGGCCGGCGAAATTCGTGGCTCGCTATTTGAAGGCGTCACCAACGCCGGCGAAAAACCCGAGCTGGCCATGCGCCTGGCAGAAATTTTCGGCTGGGATCTCGATTTCTATACCGATCCCCGCCCCGGCGACACGTTCCGCGTGGTAGTCGAGAAAAAGAAGCTTTCCACCGGCGAGCTGGCTTCCTACGGCAAAATTCTCGCCGCCGAGTATGTCAATCATGGGCATGCCTATCGCGCCGTTCTGTTCCACGATCCCGCGGGCAACGTCGCGTATTACACGCCCGACGGCAAGTCCATGAAGAAGGCGTTTCTGCACTCGCCGCTGAAATTTGCCGCGCCGATCACGTCGCATTTCAGCAACGCGCGCTTTCATCCCATCTTGAAGGAGTACCGCCCGCACCTGGGGATCGATTACGGCGCGCCCGCAGGCACGCCAGTGCAAACCATCGGCGACGGCAAAGTAATTTTCGCGGGACCCAAAGGCGGGGCAGGGAATTTAATCGAAATTCAGCACACCAACGGCTATGAAACTTATTACATGCACCTCTCGCGAATTCTGGTGCGCACCGGCCAGCGCGTAGAACAGGGCGAGCGCATCGGCTTGGTAGGCATGACGGGCCTCGCCACCGGCCCGCATTTAGATTTCCGCATTCAGCGGCGCGGCGAATTTCTGAATTTCGAGCGCCTGCCGTTGCCGCCCAGCGATCCCGTCGCGAAGAGCGACTGGGCCGCATTCGCCACCGCGCGCGATCACGCCATCAATCTTTTCCCGGCGCCGGGCACCATCGTCGCTCAAAATCCTCCGGCAACGTCGTCTCCCGCGCCTCAGCTTCCCTCCTCGCCCGCGAATCCCTGATCGCTCGGGCCAGCGCTCCAAACAATCCTTCGAGGTTGACATCAATCCCTTTTCGGTGAAAATACCCGCAATCGTTTCCGATCGTTCCGAGGAGAAGGACTATGCGCCGATTCTTAAGATTCGCCGCGTACGCCATGCTCATCGTTGCCGTTGTACTCGCGCTGGGCATTACCTTCACGATCGGCTGGCGGCCCTTCATCGGGCCGCGCACGCGCCCCACCACCAGCCGCAAGTTCGAGAGCACGCCGGAACGACTGGCGCGGGGCAGATACATATTCAAGTTTGTGTCCAGCTGCGAAGATTGCCACTCGCCGCACGACATGACCAAACCCGGCGCACCGATCCCCGAAGGCGCCGAAGCCTCGGGCGAGGAGTTCCTAATTGATGGGGTTCCCGCGAAACTCTTCGCGCCGAATCTCACCCCTGACCCCGAGACCGGCGTGGGCACCTGGACCGACGACGAACTCGGCCGCGCCATTCGCGAAGGTGTCACGCGCGAAGGCCGCGCCATGTTTCCGATCATGCCTTACGAAGATTTTCGCTACATGTATGACGAGGACTTGGCGTCGGTCGTGGTGTACATGCGCTCGCTTCCAGCGGTGAAGCACGCGCTGCCCGAGTCGGTAGTATTTGCGCCGGTGAAATATTTGATTCGCGATGTCCCGCGGCCGATCACCGAGCCTGTACCGCCGCCGGATTCGAGCACGGCGGTGACGCGCGGCGCCTATCTAGTGCGCTTGGCGACCTGTGCTGACTGTCACACGCCGGCCAAGCGCGGCGCGCCGATCGAGGGCATGGATTTCGCCGGCGGATTCGTGATGAGCGGGCCGTGGGGCAGCATCGCGTCCGCCAACATCACTCCCGACCCCAGCGGAATTTCCTACTATGACGAGAATTTATTTCGCGATGTGATGCGCACCGGAATGGTGCGCGCGCGCAAGCTAAACGTATTGATGCCTGCCAGCGATTACAAGGGAATGACCGACGGGGATATTTCGGATATCTTCGCGTTTCTGAAAACGCTGAAGCCGGTGAGCCACCGCGTGGACAATACCGAGTCGCCCACGATGTGCAAGAAGTGCGGATTCAAGCATGGATTGGGGGAGAAGAACTAAGTAGCGCCGGCGTCTCTGCCGGCATCTTACGAGCCCAACTGCCCGCAACGACTCCGATCACGTTCGGCGCTACGTGGACAAATAATGAGAAAGTTGCGTCATCGGCTTTATTTAGATTTAGCGCCGGCCGGCTGTTTTGATGTGGCGCAATCGGTGATCGTAAGATGCCGGCAGAGACGCCGGCGCTACTTTACTTCCCAAGTGTCACCTGCGCGCAGCAGATCGCTGAGATCGCCCTTGCCTCGTTTTGCGATCACCGCAGCGACTTGTGCGTTAGCTACATCCTCGTAGCGCGGCAGTTCGTCCCACGAGCGCAGGACGCCGATCGGAGTCGGAAATCCCGGGCGATGCTCCATGTGCGCTAGCAAGAAAGCGTACGCAGCGCGCGGATGATGCGCGTCATGCACGAGCAGATCGCTTTCGGAGACCCCGTTCCCGAGCTGCACGAGTTCCAGGTCAAATCCCTTCAAGCGGATGCCCTTATCGCGATTCTTGCCGTAAATCAGCGGCTTGCCATGCTCGAGTTGGATCACGTGCTCGCTGCGCGCATCTTTTTCGGTGAGATCGAACCACGCGCCATCATTGAAAATATTGCAATTCTGCAGAATTTCCACGAACGCCGCGCCCTTGTGCGCCGCCGCTTGCTTCAATGTATCGCGCAAGTGCGACTGGAAAACATCCACCGAGCGCGCCACGAAAGTAGCTTCCGAACCAATCGCCAGCGAAATCGGATTGAATGGCCGGTCAGCCGAACCGAATGGAGTGGACTTGGTTTTCTTCCCGAACTCTGAAGTCGGCGAATACTGCCCCTTGGTGAGGCCATAAATTTTGTTGTTGAACAGCAGCACTTTTAGGCCGACGTTGCGGCGCAGCATGTGAATCGTATGATTGCCGCCGATCGAAAGCGCATCGCCGTCGCCCGTGGCAATCCAAACTTCAAGATCGGGGCGCAGCAATTTCAAGCCGGTGGCAACAGCAGGCGCGCGCCCATGAATCGTGTGGAATCCGTAAGTATTGATGTAATAAGGGAAGCGGCTGGAGCAACCGATGCCCGAAACCACCACGAATTTTTCCTTCGGAATCCCCAGCTCGGGGAACACCGACTGCACGGCCGAGAGAATGGCGTAGTCGCCGCAACCCGGGCACCAACGCACTTCCTGGTCGGTCTGAAAATCTTTCTTAGTCAGTGGCGGAAGCGTAGCCGTTGCCATTTTCGTTTCTCCCGGGTCCAGTGATCACGACGTCATTCCGAGGCCGATGTTGCCGAGGAATCCCTCTTGGTTTTCTCTCAGCGAAGAGCCCCTACTGCGCCAGCACTTCCTCAATCTTCGCTTCGATCTCCGATTGCTTGAACGGACGGCCTTGAATCTTGTTGTAGCCGATCGCATCCACCAAATATTTCGCGCGCAAGACCCACAAGAGTTGCCCCATATTCATCTCAGGCACCAGCACGCGATGATATCGTCCAATCACTTCGCCGAGATTATTCGGGAGCGGATTCAAGTAGCGCAAATGCACGTGCCCGATTTTTTTGCCGGCAGCCCGCTGCGCATTCAGGGCCGCAGTGATCGGTCCGTACGTGGAGCCCCAAGCCACGATCAGAAGATCGCCCTCGGGATCGCCAACGGGCACGACATCAGGAATTTCCTGCGCCACCGCCTGCACTTTTGCCGCGCGCAGATGCGTCATCTTCTCGTGATTCAACGGCTCGTAATTGATGTTGCCGCTGCCGTCCTGTTTCTCAAGGCCGCCCAAGCGGTGTTCGAGCCCTGGCGTCCCAGGCAGCGCCCATGGCCGCGCCAGCGTAACGGGATCGCGCTTGTAAGGCTGATAGCCGACCGGATCAGTCACGAACGTCACCGGAAAATCCGGAATCTCGCTCAGCTCCGGAATCCGCCACGGCTCGGCGCCATTCGCGAGATAGCCGTCCGAGAGAATAATCACCGGCACCATGTATTTGAGCGCGATGCGGCAAGCCTCGACCGCCACCCAGAAGCAGTCTCCCGGCGTCGAAGCCGCAATTACCGGAATCGGCGCTTCCGAGTTCCGGCCAAAAAGCGCCTGCAGCAAATCCGCCTGCTCGGTTTTTGTAGGCAGTCCAGTCGAAGGTCCGCCGCGCTGAATATCGCAAATTACCAGCGGCAGTTCGACTGCAACCGCGAGTCCCAGCGCCTCAGTCTTCAGCGCCATTCCAGGCCCGGAAGTGGTGGTGATCGCCAGAGCCCCGGCGTAGGATGCGCCGATCGCCGAAGTAATCGCAGCGATTTCATCTTCAGCCTGAAAGGTCATCACGCCAAAATTCTTGTACTGCGAAAGCTCGTGCAAAATATCAGAAGCCGGAGTGATCGGATACGACCCCTGAAACAGCGTCAAGCCAGCCTTCTGCGCCGCGGTTACGAAGCCGATCGCCAGCGCCTGATTGCCGCTCAAATTCCGGTAGGTACCCGGCGACAATTTCGCCGGCGGAATTTCGTAACTGATCTGAAACGCTTCGGTAGCTTCGCAGTAGGAATAACCGGCCTTCATGGCCAGCTTGTTGGCTTCCGAAAGTAGGGGCTTATTCTTGAATTTGTCATCCAGCCAGCGGAAGGTGGAATCCATCGGCCGGTTGTAGAGCCAGTTGCACATGCCCAGCGCGAAGAAATTCTTGCAACGGTCCATCGTCTTCGCGTCGAGGCCCAGTTCCTGTAGCGCCAGGCGCGTCAGCTTCTCGAGCGCGACGGGAAACAAGCGAAAACCGTCGAGCGAATGATCTTCCAGCGGATTCGTTTTGCTTTGCGCCTTGCGCAGATCGTTTTCGGTGAAGCTGTCGGAGTTGACGATCAGGATTCCGTTGGGGCGCAGGTCCGCGACATTCATTTTCAGCGCCGCGGGATTCATGGCCACCAACGCGTCCACCGAATCGCCCGCCGTAAACACTTGTCCGGAAGAAAATTGAAGTTGGAATCCGCTGACGCCCGGCAAGGTGCCCGCAGGGGCGCGAATTTCGGCTGGGTAATCCGGAAAAGTGGCCAGGTCGTTGCCGTAGAGCGCCACGGTATTCGTGAATTGGTTCCCGGTGATTTGCATTCCATCGCCGGAATCGCCGCAGAAGCGGATTACCGCGCGATCGAGAACTTCCCGCTTTCGGCTACTGGAACTTGGCTCTCCAACTCCCGTAAGTGTGGACATAAATTGCTAGGCTCCCAAATGATGGCATTTAATAATAATTCTTTCCGCCGCCGGCCGCTGCCGCGCTGGGAAGCCCCCCGCGCGTAGCTGCCGCCCAATCACGTCGCAAGCCAGGAACGCTCGGAGAGAAACCCGGGGCAGGAAGTTCGGGCCCAACCGCCCAAGCATTCGCGCGACTCCACTGGCCTTCCCCAACTTCTAAAGATAGCACAACGACGCAGCACCCGCGCGAAAGAAACGCCGCCACGTCGCGTTACGTATAGTGCCCATAACCAGGATTTATGATGCGTTTTTTGGGAGATGTGGCGCGTTGTGTGGATCGCCAGGTGCGGATGCCAGGTTGAAGCCCGCCGATAAGAATTCGGAGGTCATTCGGTCCGCAGCGCTCTAATTGGCGAAATCGATGCGGCCCGGGCGGCTGGAATTATGGCGGCGAAGAACGAACAGATCGCCAGCGCGCTTGCGGCGATGATTAGCGCAAACGGATCCCACGATTTCACGCCGTAAAGTTCGGAGGAAATCAGGCGGCCGGCGCCGATTGCCAGCGGCAGCCCCAGCAGCAGGCCGACCAAGACGCGCCGGAACGCCCCTCGCAGGACCAATCGAACGATGTTTGCGCGGTCCGCCCCAAGCGTCATGCGAATGCCGATTTCATTGGTGCGCTGCGCCACGGTGTAGGCAGTAACGCCGTAGAGCCCAATCGCGGCAAGGATCAAAGCAACGACGCCGAATAACCCAGCAACGCTGGCCACAGCCCGTTCCTGATCGAAGGACAAATCGACTTGCTGTTGCATAGTGCGAATATTGCTGATGGTCAAATTCGGATCCATATCGGCAAGCGTTTTTGTAAGCAGGGGCTCGAGAGCGCCGGTCGGGACGTCGGTAACGAGCATCATGGCTTCAATGAAATGCGAGCGCAGCTCGACGCGGCTCATGATGTTGTCCTTGTAATCGACGTTTTGCGCCAGCGGCACAAAAAACAGCGGGTTCGCGGTCCTGCTCAATGAATAGCCTGTGAATTTTGAATCGCGCACGACGCCGACGATGCGGAAGGTGTTCACGTTCTGCGGCAAATCGAGGCCAAAGTGTTGCTCCAGTGGGTCTTCGTCGCTTTTGAAGAAGCGCTTCACGAAAGCTTCGTTCACAATCGCCACCGGCGCGGTGGTTTCATTGTCGGCGGCGGTGAACGCGCGTCCGCGCAACATGGTCATGCCGAAATTCTGCAGATAGTTGGCGCTCACGCGATCCCACGACGACCCATTATCTTCTTCGAGCTTCGCGAGCGGATGCCCGGCCACCAACACCAGCTCGCCCCAATTATTGGTGAGCGGGTTATAAAGCGCGAGGCCCGATCCGCGCACTCCCGGCAGGCGATTGACACCCTCTTCCATCTGGCGGTAGATCGACGCTAATTTTTCCTGCGTGTAGCTCGCGGGCGGATCGAGAAGGCTCACGACCACGCGGCTTTTTACTTCGTAGCCGAGATCTTGATGCTCGAGCTTGTTAAGGCTGCGCGCCAGCATCGTCGAACCGGCCACCAGCACAACGGAAACGGCGGCTTGCACGATGAGCAGGCCTTTGCGCGCGAAGGAGGCTTGATCGCCGGTGCTGCGGCCCGCGCCGCGCAGAGCGTCGGCGGGATTGGTGCGCGTCGCCAGCCACGCCGGAGCCGCGCCAAAAATAATTCCGGTAATGAGCGCCACTCCAAATGCGAACGCAAGAACGACGAACGATGGCGCGGTGCTGATAGGCAGGAAATGCGCGCTTTGAAACGCCAGCGCCAGCAACAGGCGCGAGGCCGCCACGGCGACTACCAGACCTGCCACACCGCCGGCAATTGCCAGCGCCACGCTCTCGGTGAGCGCCTGGGTGATGATTTGCCGCCGCGTGGCTCCTAACGCGAGCCGCAGCGCCGTTTGCCCGCGGCGCGTCACCGCGCGCGCCAGCAGCAGATTCGCCACATTCGCGCAAGCGATCAGCAGCACCATGCCGCACACGGCAAGCAAAATTTGCAGGCTGCGCCCATACTCTTCTTTCATCTCGGCCACGCCCGCGCCCGCCGGCACCACATTCACAAATTGCTTCGGCAAAACGGAATTGATGTCGGCCATCCAGTTCGCCGGATACCCCGCATCATGAAGCATCCATTGCCGCACTACTCCGGTAAGCCGCGCGTTCATCCCGTCGGTAGAAGCGCCCGGGCGTAACCGGCCAATCACGCGCAACCAAGCGGAAAACGAAACGTGTAACAGCGCGCCTTCACCGTCAATCATCGGTTCCTGCTGCAAGGGAAGCCAAAGATCGGGCGGATCGCCGCGCAACGTCTCGCCGAAAAATCCCGGCGGCGCGATGCCGATGATGGTGAAAGGATGGCCCTCAACGACGAAGCTAGAGCCGACGACCGCTGGATCGCCGCCATACGCCGCCTCCCAGACGCGGTGGCTAAGCACCGCGACGGGCGCGGAAGCAGGAGTGTCATCGCCCGGCGTGAACACTCGGCCGCCGAAGGCGCGTACTCCCAGCGTCGAAAAATAATTCCCAGTGACAAACTCAGACCGCAAAGGCCGCGCCGCCATCTCCGTCCCCTGGCGCCGCACACTGAACAATCCCTCCCCAGCCTGAAACGCCGCCAACTCTTCAAACTCCGGCGTCTCTTTTTTCAGCCGCTCGTAAAGCGAAAACGAGAACCTCCCCCAGCGGTCCTGTGGGCTACCCTGAATGCAGCAATCATTGTCGTCGCCGACGCGGTACAGCCGCCCAGGATCAGAAACCGGCAGCGAACGAAGCATCACCGCATGAATCAAGGTAAAGATCGCCGTGGTGCCGCCAATCCCCAGCGCAAGAGTAAGTATGGCCGCGGCAGTAAACACGGGCGAGAGACGAAATTGCCGCATAGCGTAGCGAAGATTGCCGCCGACATTCTGCATCAAGCACCTCTACATTTCGTTACGCAAACTCACCGCCGCAAGTTCCTCGTTCCCTCAAACTTGCCGCAATCCACTTCAGTCCCGAAGCGGGATTCCGGCTGAGTATATCTGGATGCCGGGGCGGAGGCGGCCCTGTCCGAGCTGGCTATTGACTTTTCGCCTTCTCTTCGCCTAGAGTGGGGACGCATCAAGAGGAGCCAATCACCGATGACTCTGACCAAGCGCCAGAAACAAGTCCTCGATTACCTGTCAACCTTCATGAATAAGAACGGTTACTCGCCGAGCTTCGAGGAAATTGCCAAGGCGCTGAAGCTTTCCTCGCTGGCCACTGTGCACAAGCACCTGGGAACACTCGAAAGGAAAGGCTTCCTGCGCCGCGGCTACAATCAGAGCCGCTCGATCGAAATTACGCAACTGGTGAAATCCGTTCCAGAGCAGGTGATCACGCGGCGTGCCACCGATCTGCCGTTGCTAGGTCGCATCGCTGCCGGGCGGCCCGTCGAGGCCATCGAAGATCGCGAATCGCTCTCCCTCGGCGACTTCACCCGCGGGCACAACAATTTCGTCCTGCAGGTAAAGGGCGAATCCATGCGCGACGATCACATTCTGGATGGCGATTTCATCGTGGTCGAGCAGACTCACGTGGTCAATTCGGGCGATATCGTGGTGGCGCTCGTGGGCGGCGACGAAGCCACGCTCAAGCGCTTCTATCGCGACGGTCCCGGCAAAATCCGCCTGCAACCAGCCAATTCGCAAATGGCCCCCATCATAGTCCCCGCCGCAGACGTGCGCATCCAGGGCCGAGTAATCGGCGTCCTAAGAAAATACTAGTAGGGGAGGGTGCTATAGCCCTCCCGCATTTCGGTCCTGCATTTCGACCGCGTGCCTGGTCCGACGAGTCATTCTGTTCGTATCGCGATTCTCCGCAGTCTTGCATTGATGTGGCTGCCCTCACGCGCGCAATTTCTTACATCGCGCCTTGAATAGGTCCGAACGGCGGGAGGGCTATAGCACCCTCCCCTACAAATCCCTCGCCGTAAGCATTTCCACAGCCCGTTGCGCCGGTGGAAACTCCTGCACTATTTGCCAATTGCGCCAAACTCACTACGGGTCTAGATTGGGATTCCCCAGTCTCAGATTTAGTGTCGACGCACCTGTCTTCTGTTGTCTGTTTCCTGGGCCCAAGGAGGGGGTATGTGGGGTGATAAGAAGCCGGCTAATCCGGCGAAGCCGGCCAGCAACACACCGGAGCCGCCGAAGCCGTCCGCACCTGAGTATTACAATCCAAGTACCGCGAGCGCGCCAGCGCCGGTGGAGGCACGAACCATGAGTCCAATAGAGACGAGCTATCCTTCCTCGAGTCCCGATCGCGCCACGGCGCGCCTGGGATCCAGTCTGCACTTCAAAGGGGAGATCTCCGGCAACGAAGATCTTCACGTGGATGGCAGCGTGGAGGGCCTGATACATCTGGATGACCGCAAGCTGACGGTCGGCGCGAGCGCCAAAGTTACCGCCGACGTGATCGCCCGCGAAGTGGTTGTCTTCGGCAATGTGAAGGGCAATCTGCAGGCCCGCGACCGCATCGAGATCAAGAAAGACGGCGCGGTTGTCGGCGATCTCACCACCGCCCGCATCATGATCGAGGATGGCGCCTACTTCAAGGGCTCCATCGAGATCGACAAGACCGGCGATGGCAACGACGACGCAAAGTCTTCGTTCTCGAAATCGGCCAAGGGCACCACGGTCACTTCGAGCTCGACGGCTTCCTAATATTGCAGGGCTGAATCATCAGCCCTGACCCGAGATTTTCGCAGCAGCAATCCGCATTTTGGCGGACCACTTGGCGGCTCAACAGCCACGGAGTGGTCCGCCGCGCCATTTCAAGCCCCCTCGGTTCCGGCCCAGGTTTCGTAGCGGTGGGCTTCAGCCCAGCAGCCGGCGGCCTACAAATCCCGCAAAGTGTAATTGTCAATGGAGCCTGAGCATTGACATCCCCTCTCGCCGTGGCTACGCTTTTCCCGCGTCACGTGGGAGCAATCATGAAGCCCCCAAAGTTCGCTATTCTCGCTTTCATTTGCGCTCTATCGCTCGCAAAAGTTTCGCTCTCCGCTCAGGAGCCGCAGCATCATCACGACGCCGATGAAACACTCGGCATCGTCTCCTTCCCAACCTCCTGTGCCCCCGCTGTCCAATCCCAATTCGAGCGTGGCGTCGCCCTTCTGTATTCCTTCGAGTACGAAGTAGCCGACACGCAATTCGAGGAGGTCGCAAAAAAAGATCCGCACTGCGCAATGGCTTACTGGGGACAAGCAATGACCCTCTACCACGAACTCTGGAGTCGCCCCAGTAAAGAAGACCTCGCGCACGGCGCCGAACTGCTGGCCAAAGCTCGTTCCCTCAACCCGCCGACCGCCCGCGAACGCGACTACGTCCTGGCGCTCTCCGTCTTTTACTCTGACACCGACAAACTCGACCACAATCAGCGCGCCGACGCTTACGCCCAGGCCATGAAAGGCGTCCACGAACGCAATCCCAACGACCATGAAGCCGCCATCTTTTATGCCCTCTCGCTTCTCGCCTCAGGTCCCGAGCGCGACCCCAATCTCACCAACGCGAAGGCCGCCGTTGCGATACTCAACAAGCTCTACGACGAGCAACCGAATCATCCGGGCATCGCGCACTACATCATCCATAGTTGCGACAATCCGGCGATGGCCAGTCTCGCTCTTCCGGCCGCCCGCAAATACGCCAGCATCGCGCCGTCTTCTCCCCACGCCGTGCACATGCCTTCGCACATCTTCGCGCGCCTCGGACTTTGGCAGGACGACATAAACTCCAACCTCGCGGCCATTCGCGTCGCCGATAGCATGGCTGCGCAGCATTTCGTGATGCATCACAAAGTGCATTCCATGGACTTCCTCGAATACGCGTACCTGCAAATTGGCGACGATGCCAGCGCCAAGGCCACCATCGAGCAGATCGCAGCGATTCGCCCCGAACAAATGGATCCCGAATTTCAGAATTATCTGCTGATGCGCCAGGCGGAGGGTCCCGCCAAGTACGCTCTCGAGCGCCGCCAGTGGAATGAAGCGCTACGCCTGCAACCGAGCGCTGGCGCGCCGCCTGACGTTCAGTTGGTCATCTACTGGGCGCACGCCGTCGCCGCCGGCCATCTTCACGACGCAGCCGCCGCGCAAGACGCGCTGAAGCATTACGACGAACAGCTCGAAGCCACGCGCAAAGGACCTCGGTCCTACATCGCGGACGGCCTGAAGGACGAGCAGCAACTGGTGCAAGCCTGGGCCGCCTACGCCGCGGGCAACTCCAACGACGCGCTTCGCCTGCTGCGCGCCGTTGCGGACGATCAAGACAAAGTCGGCAAAGGCGAAACTGCACTGCCCGCCCGCGAAATGCTTGCCGACATGTTGCTCGACCTGCAGCGTCCGCAAGAAGCGCTGATCGAATACGAGATTTCCCTGCGCACCGATCCCAATCGTTTCAACGGCCTCTATGGCGCAGCGCAGGCCGCCACGCAGCTTCAGCAAAAAGAGAAAGCGGACGCCTATTACTCCCGGTTGCTGAAGAATTGCGAAGGGATCCACTCCGATCGCCCCGAGCTAGCCCAAGCGAAAACCGTCCTCGTCGCTGCGGGCAGTATGTAGGCACGCGTACCAGCAGTTCAATCGTGGTTTAGGCGTTTCACGATCGGTGCCGATGACCGGAACGCGGCGTGACTGGGAACTAAGTTCCGCTGAGTAGTGTCAAATCCCATTAAGACTATGACGTGTACATTCCTCCTCGTCTCGCTGTCTCTTTTGAGCTGCCTACTATCAATCGTCCGCCCGTGCGGTGCACAGACGGACTTTGCCCTTCGCAACAAGGAAGGACTTAGCCGTAACCCAGCCGAACTGAAGTTGTTTTTACGAACCGAGGATGGGAGCGCCACGTTTCATCTTTTCGAGACAATCCCAATCGCGTTGGAGTTTACTAGCACACGACCGTCAGCCTACTCCATCGAATTGGATGAAATGATGAATTTCGCCGGGCAAGCAAGCACGTTTGAAGTGTCCCCGGCGGATTCTGCTTTCCTCCCTTATCCCGCGAATGGCAGTCCGTCGGCTGTGTGCTGCAGTTCGGACAAACGCTATCTTTCGTTACGGCCGATAACACTCAGGCGGGAACTGACGAACTATCTGCGATTTGAACGGGCCGGCACATATTCTGTGTTTCTCGTCACAAATCGGGTATTCCGTGGGCTTGGCAGGCGCGATGATTTCGATCCCAGCAAACTGACTCTTACTTCAAATATCCTGACGCTAACGATTCTGCCCGACGATCCGAAGTGGGATTCGCAGAAACTTACCGAGGCGCTTCGAGAGCTAAATGATCCTCGCGCCAGGGCAAATTATTATGCTGCGCTAAGGCGCGCAAAGAGACTCGAAAGGGAGACCGAAGAGGATTTCGCGCGTTCCAATCGCGTGAGCCAGACAGAATATGTGAAAGCTCAAGAAGCGTTGAACGCATTGGATACCGAGGAGGCTATCCGAGAACGGGTAAACCTTATGCAGATGGAGTCGAAGTCGGAATTAGAGATGTCCCGCACGGGCGATTCGGCAACACTTCTTCCGCAACCGCTGCTAGCGTCCACTACGCGTGCCGATCTCATTGTGGAAGCCATGAAAAAGCGAGCCGAGCAGCCCGATTTTGGTGTGGACTTCGCCTATGTCCAGTGGTGGGTCAAATACCTCGTCCAGCGAGAACACCCTGAACTGTTTCGTCCTCTTGCCGACGAAGCCGAGCGCGAGAAGCGGATTCGCCAGTATAGCGGCTTTTGTTTCCAAGCGGAGCGGGCGCTAATCGGCGACCTCGACGCTCTTCTCGCCACCAAAACGGGCAATTCGGCAGACGTCACCGCTGTGACGATTAGAGTGCTCAAGTCTTTCCAAAGCCATCACCAATAGTCGGCGCGATCAGCGATTAGGCCTGCCCCCAATAGGGCCTATCCGACGCCATTCACGTTCAAGTGGGCGGTAATTCGCCCAATCGGAAACTGAATCACTACCAAATCTCCGGATTTATTGACTTGCCCGTGAGCGAATCATAGAACCGCCGCGCGACGGCGGACTCTCAGTCCTTGACCGGCCGCACCATCTCGCATTACCACCTCCTGGAAAAGCTCGGCGGCGGGATGGGCGTAGTCTATAAAGCCGAAGGCACCAAGCCGCAACGCTTCGTTGCGCTGAAATTCCTCCCCGATGATCTCGCC
The DNA here is from genome assembly GCA_963831955.1 of uncultured Acidobacteriota bacterium. Lineage (GTDB taxonomy): Bacteria > Acidobacteriota > Terriglobia > Acidiferrales > UBA7541 > Palsa-147. The sequence continues at coordinate 119,565 of CAWHSG010000003.1, forward strand.
AGAGATCGCGCCGCGCTCGCGATTCACTGGCCTGCCTAAACTGAACTCATTTCACGAATACTCTTTAGGGGTTCGGAGGTTTAACTCCGGCATTTAATCGCTTTCAAGGACGTGGGCTTTACAGGCCGCGGAAAAAGTCACAAATCCTGCAGTTCTGAGCAAGGGTGAGGGGAGCCATGTAGCACAGCCACTCTTGGCTGTGTCGGATTTAGGTGAATGGCTAGACGCAACCTGGAAACAGACAAAAAGCCACTCTCAAGAGTGTCTGTGTTACAAAGCCTCAAGGAATCGTGCTTTTTTCCGCGTAGGCCACCTAGCGGGAGAAAACCACGCCGTGCGGCATGCCGGTGCCGGTCCAGCCGTGGGGCCATTGGCGATTGGCGAAGTTGAAGCCGGGCTTGCCGTCGGAGTCGTGGAAGGCGTCGTCAATCGAGAGCGCGCCGGTGGTTTGATCGAGCTTGATGAGATAGAGACGGGGATCGCCGCCGGTCACCGCCAGGCGCTGGGTCTTGGCGTCCCAGCTGGTCCAATGAATGAAAACTTTTTCGGTCACCCGCAGCCGCCCGAGTTCCACCGGTTTTGCTGGATTCGAGATATCGAGAGCGATCAACCCGTGTGTGACCGGGACTGAATCGACAAGAAAATGTCCCACGATCGTCGGCACACCGCAGAACGCGCCGGGGAATGTCCAGACCAGTTGTGACTTGGGATCATCGGTGTCGGCGCCGGTGATGCGTTCCACTCCGCACGCCAAGGTTTGCACGAAGATCGAACCATCGGGACCTACGCGCGGTTCCTCAGGATCGAATTGCGCGTAGCCCTCGCGCCCGGGATCCAAGGACACGGTCTTGAGCAGCTTGAGATCGGAAAGGCGCCAGACTTGGAACGCCGTTTCGGTATAGAGGTCCGCGTCTTCCATCGAAGAATTGGTCGAGACCACGCGATCGATTTCCGGCAGGACGACCAGGCTGTAGGGCGTCATCCGCTCATTCGGAAATGCGGGGTCAGCGTTGCTCACGGCCCGCACTAGCTTGCCTTCATCGTCGATTTCCACCAGGCCGCCGGTCAGGCTGCTCATATCGTGGCTGCCGCCGTGATGGGTGCGTTGAAATGTCGCCAGGATGTGGCCATTGGGCATGCGTACATACGAGTGTGGATGCATGTAACCGCCCATATCGTTGAAGGAGGTGACGATCTTGGGATGCAGCGCATCGCGGACATCGAAGATGAAAGTTCGTCCCGCCTCGTGATCATTCGCGAAGAGCATTCCGCTCGCCGGCATTACATATTCGGTGTGGTGGACTTGCATGGTTTGTTGATCGGTCACCAGCGTGGCGGCCAGCTGCCCGTAAGACGGCGAGGCCGGGTCGCCATCAATGATGGCCAGAAAATCGTAGCCCTTGTGCGCCGCGTCGCCGGTCCAGGCGAAGATGTAATGTCTTGAAACATCGGCGCGCGATTCGTGATGCACCAGCGGGAAAAACAGCACGCAGAAAATCAGCGCAAGCGCAAAACGCAGTGAGGGCATCGCAGCTCCAGTCGATTCGGACAATCGATCGTGTGAGAGTATCACACGCTCGGAGCTCCCGGCGCGCAGCCGGCCACCAAAGGCCCAACATACAAGCTATTTACGCGATGACTTCATCGCAACCCTCGAGCGCCTTGATGTAAAATGACCGCCGAGGCGCCCAACCAAGCCTGATCATGCGTTTCCGCCCGCACATTTTCGCTGCCGTCGCAATTGCGATCGCCTCGCTCGCAATCCCTGCTTCTCTGCGCGCACAAGCTCCGGACGGGCCAATCCATCCGTTGCACATGGATGCCGATTCCCACGCGCCCACCGCGGTCGAAAAGAAGCCGTTGCCGCGCCATGAGCTGTGGGGCAACTGGACGCTCAACGCGGCCAAGAGCGATGACGCGCGCGCCAAGCTGGAAAAAGCCCGCAACAGCAACGCCGGCAATGGGCGAGTGTGGACCATCCCCGGCGGACGCGGCGGCGACCACCAGAGCGCCGCCGAACACGATCGCGCCGATGACGTTATCTATCCGCAAAATTCCATCGCGCTCGCTCACAACGATGCACAAGTGGTTTTGACAGATGATGAAGGCCGCAAGCGCGTGTATTTCACTGATAAGCGCAAGCTGCAGAAATCAAAGGACGACAAATATAAGGAACTGGCGGCGCGCTGGGATGGTGCCCGGCTAGTAAGCGACGAAAAAGGCCCGAACGCAATCAGACTAACGCGCTCGTTCGAAATTTCTCCCGATGGCCAGCACCTCTACGAAACGCTGGCGGTAGATCTAGGCGCAGTAAGCGGCTTCGTATTACTTCGCTACATTTATGATCCAGCCAAGCCGAACGCCGAGGACGCCACGGTTACAAAACCAAGCACCGGCGACGTGAAGCCCTAATGCCTTGTCAGGGCATGACTTTTTACCCTGAGCAAAATCGAAGGGCAGTCGTGCCGATAATGTCGGAAGTCAACCCGGCTTTAGCCGCTGAAGTTGTGCTTTCGGAGTTCCGGGAAGAGCGCTGAATCCCCGAGCTACGTTCAAACTCACGCCTTCGGAAATTTGTCCGCCTGAAACTTCCCATCATCCACGTAATTCGCATTAATCTCCACAAACGACTGCCATTTCTCCGGCAAATCCTCAAGCGGAAAAATAGCGGTAACCGGACACACCGGGACGCAAGCCCCGCAATCAATGCAGATGGTCGGATCAATATAGAGCTGCGTCACCTGGTCGAAAGTAGGCCGCCCGTCGTCGTAAGTGCGCCCTTTCGCCGGATGAATGCAATCCACCGGACAGACGTCCACACATGCGGTGTCTTTCGTCCCTACGCAAGGCTCTGCAATGATGTAGGCCATAAGTTAGCTCCCTCGAGGCGCGTATTCGAGACCATACTTTACGCTCATTTCGTCGCGAACGCTGAAGAAGTATTCTTAGCGCTAGGGATGCACATGCAGACCAGTCAGCGCGCCGCTTCGACGGTAAGCCTCAATCCAATAGCCCTGGTGACCGCGACCAGCGTGGACAGACGCGGATTGCCGCGCGCCGACAACGCGCGATACAAGCTCTCCCTCTCGATGCCCGCCGCCTTGGCAATTTTGGCGATCCCCCGCGCTTGCGCGATGTGCCGCAGCGCGACCAACAGAACGCGCGGCTCGTCTTCATCCTCCATCGCAGCTTTCAAGTATTCCACCGCAAAGTCGTAATCTTTCCTGAGCTCCCGGACGATCGCATCATCGTGCGAAATACTCGTCTTACGATTCATGCGTCGAAGTCCTTTCCTGATAGTCTTTGAAGTAGCCACGCGCCCTCTCAATGTCCGCCGCCTGCTTTCGCTTGTCCCCGGCGCAAAGGAGTAAGACGCACACCGCGCCAACCATCCCGTAATAGACCCGGTAGCCAGGTCCCCAATCAATCCGCAACTCGTACACACCGTGTCCGAGCGCCTTGCAATCACCAAAATTCCCGGTGGCGAGCCGGCTGATACGTGTCGCAATTTTCGCCTTCGCCCGCGGATCCCGCAGCCGGGATATCCGGTCGCCGAAAACATCTCGGCCTCTGTCACTCACGTAACGCCGAATTTCGATCGCGAATTCCATTGTAACTTATAAGTTACGCACTGGCAAATGGCTCTCGGTTGGCATGTGCCACAAGGATACGTCTGCGCGATCTTGATCATCACTCCGAAGAGTACTTACTTCAGGAAAGCTCGCGGCAATGAGTAATGAAGGAAATGGCCGGGCTCATGCGCACCCGGCCATTTATCGTTGACTGGTCAAGTTCTTCGGAATCCGGCACTCAAGGCTTATTGGATTTTTGCGTTCTGCGAGCGCACCGCCACCCACTTGCCATCGCGCTTTTCGAACACGTCCATCCAGGCCCATTTGCCGCTGGTATCTTTTCCGTCGGCCATGCTCTTTTCGGTGTCGCTGCCTTGCACGACGGCCACGTTGCCCATCACCTTCACGCTCATCGCGCCGAACTCGAACGACTCCATCTTGGATTTGCCGGAGGTGTAGCCGCCGATGAAATCCTTCTTGTTTATGGTCTTCCCATCGGGGCCCAGCCCGATCCAATCGTCGGCGAGGATTTGCCCGAGTTTGTCGGCGTCGGCGGCTTTGGCTGCATCGGTCCATTCGTGTTCGAGTTGCTTGACGGCATCGGCGGTGCTTGGAGCTTTCGGTTTGGCCGGTGCCATTTTATCCTGCGCAAAGCCGAGGCCTGCGCATGCGACGAGCAGCAAAAGTATTCCTGCGAGTTTTTTCATTTTTTTTCTCCTAATGGAACTTGTGGAATCTTCGTGAGTTCTCGCGAACCTGCGCCGGAGTCTATAGCGCATGCGAAGATTGTCAACGATTATCGACGCCTGCAGCCTATCGGCGGAATTTTGGTATCGCTGCGGATAGTCAAAAACGCCGGCAGGCTGCCTGCGCTACACGGAGGAGACAATGCGATCGACCGCAGCTGCCGTACGCCGGATTTCAATGTCCCCCGCCTCGATATCCCACCGCTTCCCCCGGCCCGCGATCATCATGCCCGCCTTGCAGCCACCCATCGCTAATTTCAATCGCCTGTACCTCGGCAAGAACGCCTTCCCGGCTCGGATAACCCATCTTCGTAAGCAACGCGACGCTGTCCGGTGAAACGCCGCGTTCAATCACAAGCACATCGGGCTTCCATTGATGATGAATGCGCGGAAAATCTACCGCGTCTTGAACGTTCATATGGAAATCGATCACGTTCAAAATCACCTGCAGCACCGCGGAAATGATCGTAGCTCCTCCCGGCGCGCCCAACACCAAAAACGGCTTGCCATCTTTCGTCACAATCGTCGGCGTCATAGATGAAAGCGGGCGCTTGCCGGGCGCAATGGAATTATTTTCGCCTTGCACCAGCCCGAACATGTTCGGCGTGCCCGGCTTGGCGGAAAAATCATCCATTTCGTCGTTGAGCAGGAATCCAGCGCCGGGGACGGTGACGGCGCTGCCGTAACCGTTGTTGAGCGTGTAAGTGAGCGCGACGCAGTTGCCCTGCGCATCAACGATGCTGAAATGCGTGGTGTTTGTGCCCTCGTGATTCGCCGGCAGGCCGGGATTTACTTGATCGCTTGGAGTGGCGTGCGCCGGATCGATGCTTCCTCGTCGCGTACGGATGTATGCGGGATCGAGCAGAGCGGCGATGGGATTTTTCACGAAGTCCGGATCGCCGAGATAGCTGCTGCGGTCCGCGTAGAAGCGGCGCATCACTTCGGCGAGATAGTGATACTCGGCAGCCGAACCCGCTCCGGAACTTTCGTAGCCGCTGCCATCGAGGATCGCGAGCATTTGTAAAATTCCGACGCCGCCTGAACTTGGTGGCGGCGAAGTGATGATGTGGTAGCCATGATAGTCGCCTTCGAGCGGCTTGCGCTCGACGGCGCGATAGTCGCGAAGATCGTCGAGCGTGATCAGCCCGCCATTTTTCGCCATCGCATCGGCAACCAGCTTCGCGGTTTCCCCTTCGTAAAAATCTTTCGAGCCGCTCGCGGCGATACGCCCGAGCGTGCGGGCAAGTTCCGGCTGGCGAAAGTTTTCCTGCCAATCGTAGCCCGCGCCGCTCTTTAGAAAAATCCGTTTCGATTCCGGAAACTTCGAAAGTGAGTCCTCGTATTCGCGCCACGATTCCATCTGCCAGCGCGAAACGGGGAAGCCTTTCGCGGCGAGGTCGATCGCCGGCTGGAGCAAAGTTGACCACGGCTTACTGCCGAATTTTTTGTGCGCCAGCTCAAGTCCGCGCACCGTCCCAGGAACTCCCGAAGCGCGCCAGCCGATGATACTGTCCGGCGTGGGCGCTCCGTTCGAGTCGAGGTACATGTCGTGCCCAGCTTTGGCGGGCGCGGCCTCGCGGAAATCTATGAAGCTGCTGCGGCCATCGGCGAGGCGCACAAGCATGAAGCCTCCTCCGCCGAGATTTCCGGCGAAAGGATGCGTCACGGCAAGAGCGAAGCCGACCGCAACGGCCGCATCGATAGCATTGCCCCCAGATTTGAGGACAGCGACGCCAACCTCAGCTGCTATCGGCTCTTGCGCGACGACCATGCCGTTGCGTGCGTAGCTCCGATCGTGAGCCCCGGCTGGCGCGACGACAAGCGCCGCGGCCAGGATTGCCGCGAGAACGCGGACTAGCCGAATTCTTTGCATGGGGCGACATCATACACTCGTCCAGTCACCCTACGCTTCGCCGTTCCGGGACCGCGAATCAAAAAACCGCGTCAAATTCCCGATTAGAGTTGGCCTCCGTCGTTTGTTTTCATAGAGTTACGTGGATTTCTAATCGTAGTCATTCCCGATTAGAAATCGATTAGCCTTGGGCTCCTTTTGTTGATTTTGTTGGAGTTACGCGGAGCCTAATCGTAATCGCTTCGATTAGCTTTCGATTAGGATTTTGAGATGGCTGGTGGACCGTCATGGTGTTTCTCCCCCCTCTTGGCTCCGATCTGGAATTTCTGAGACAGTTCCAGATCATTGGCGCGGGCGTGGCAGGCTCCGCGCCTTCGGACCGTTGTCCGATGACCGCTGGGGAAATTGTATCGTTTGAGTTAACATTAGTCGATGGTACTAACTGGGAGGATCGCAGGGGAAGTCGGTCCTTCGCTGGACAAACCTCGGCCGGCGGGTAGCACCGCTGCTGGAGGATATCCTCTCGGAGCGCGGAGCAAGGGATAAGCTTCCTTCCTCCGCCGTCGTCGATTCGGGTTACAATTTGGCTCATACCTAACTTACTTACAGAGCTCGACAAGCGATCTTCCGAAATTAGGTTTGAAGTCATTGACTTCTCGGCGGGAGAATTAATTCGTTTACATAAAGACAATGAAATTAACATACAGCCGGCGTTTCAAAGAATGTTTCGATGGTCACCCGAACAGCAAGGCAGGCTGATCGAGTCGATGCTGCTGGGGCTTCCGATTCCGCAGATAGTGTTATTCCAACGCGAGGACGGTGTGCTCGAACTCATCGATGGGTTGCAGCGCGTAAGCTCGATTATCCGCTTCATAACAGGTAGAACGCCGCACGAATCTGAGGGGGATCAGGAGACGGCGGCGGTGCTGGTTGGTTGCGATATTCTGCCATCACTTAATGGAAAGGCATTTTTAGACCTTGAGCCGGTTCTGCAGCTGGAGCTTAAACGCAAAACGCTGCGGGCTATAGTAATTCGCCGTACGAACGACCCGAATCTTCGATATGAGATGTTCAAGCGATTAAACGCGGGCGGCTCGCCAGCCGAAGCACACGAGGTACGAAACGCCTCGCTCCGAATCGTTGGGCCAACAGGAGAGGCCTTTCTGAAGTTCCTCGATGAATGCTCTAAGAAACCGTTCTTCGAGGAATTGACCGATACGCTCTCGGAGCAGGCGAAGCATCGCCTCGGGAGCCAGGAATTGGTTCTGAGATTCTTCGCATTGAAGAATTCAGTCGGTACTTACAAGGGCAGCATCTCGGATTGGCTCGATGATTATAGTGAAGCTGTCGCCAAGGGATCCGCGGATTTTGACTACGACAGTGAACGCCCTCTGTTCGATGATTATTTCGCTTTGCTAGCCACGAAGCTCGGGTCTGAAGCGTTCGTCAAGCATAAAAACGGTAGGGCACTAGGTGGTTTGGCTCCTGCTTACTTCGACGCGGTCACGATGGGAGTCCTGCCGCTCGCCGAGAGACTCAGGGGGGTATCTGACGCGCGCGCAAAGGAGATACTCAATCTCGCCGTGGGCCATGAGAACGATGCATTTAGGGAAAACGTTGGTCCCGGCGCGAATGCAGTTCCAAGGCTCCGCGCCAGGATAGCAGAGGTACAGAAGGTTTTCGATGAGCAACTTCCCTGATAACTATTTTATTGATGGCCACCTTTGAAGACAGAGTTTTCGCCTATTTCGATACTCGAGTGAACACCCTTGGCAAGATCAAGACGAGGAGCCTCGGTGCCGACACGCTTACGCTAACCGCGATGAAGGTGCTCGTGTATGCGCAATTGGAAGGGGGCGTCAAGGATCTGGCGTCCTGCGTACTGCGCGATCTTAATAATCGGCGCATGACGGTCGGTGACATAAACCCGAGGTTGCTGCAGTGGAGAAATCCTGAGGATATCCGCTCGTTCAGGTCCATGGTGACATTCGAAATGATCGCGAAACCTTCGCCGTTTGAAGGAGCGTTGGGTAAACATCTCAAGGTTAGAGGGATAAACCGCAAGACTGAGTTCATCCAGATGGACTGGGATGCACTAAGAAGGGTCTACGGCGGTCTCGGATTGGATCATCGCTCGGTCGAGAAATTAAGGGGGCAGATCACACAGATTGTCGATGAACGCAATACTGCCGCGCGTTATGGGGTCCTACCTCCGCTTGGGTCGACGCTCATGGAGAAGCAAGTTCGCGAGAACGCAGACATTGTCGAGCATGTATTGACCGACTTCAGTATTCAGCTTCTTCCTTTTTTCGAAAATGGTCTGCACAGGCGATAGAGACGCATTACGGCTGCGCATTAATAGGCCGAAGCATTGATTGGGCGCTCTCGTGCCTCCGAATGTGTCCGGCTGGCCCAGCCTTTTCCGAAGTTTTTGCCGTGGATGATGAATGCGAAGCCGCGCGACGGAAGGCAGAGCGAAATACGCGTTTGCGTTGACAAGTTTGTAGGCATGCTTTAGTCTTAGGGTTTGTCTCTAACAGGAAAGGTGTGACTGGACGCATGCGGACGTATGTGGCGAAGGGTCGAGAGGTTGACGAGCTCACGCTCGGAAAGAACTGGTTTGTGTTGGATGCTAACGGGCAGGTGCTCGGGCGTCTGGCTACGCGGATTGCGCGGATATTGATTGGCAAGGACAAGCCGCAATATACTCCGTTTTTGGATTGCGGCGATCACGTGGTGGTCATCAATGCTGAGCTGGTGCGGCTGACCGGTAATAAGATTGACCAGAAAATTTACCGGCATCATAGCGGGCATCCCGGCGGATTGAAGGAAGTGCCGATTCGCCGCGTGTTGGAGCGGCGGCCGGCGGACGTGATTCGCGAAGCTGTGTTGGGAATGTTGCCGAAGAATAAGCTGCGTGCCAAACGCGCGAAGAAATTGCGCGTGTATGCTGGTGAGAAGGGTCTGTTGCGCCACGCTGGACAGAATCCTCAGCCGATCACGCTGTAGCTTCGATTCGTAGTAGGCGCGTGTTCCCTCAGCGGCTAATGCCGTCATATTTTTTGCGGCGGGGTTGCGGAAGCGCCCATCCGTGTCGGGAGAAGTTGGGAATAGGAGACGAAATTTGAGCGCTACGTTGACTTACGGCGGCACAAAGAAATTTTATGGCACGGGAAGGCGGCGCGAGTCGATTGCGCGCGTTTATCTGAAGCCTGGAGCGGCGCGATTTACGGTGAACGGCCGGCCGGTAGAAGATTATTTCAAGAACGTTGCGTGGCACACGGCCGCGGTTGAGCCGTTGAAATTCACGCAGACTACCGATCAGGTCGAAGTTGTGGCGATCGTGAAGGGCGGCGGCGTTGGCGGACAGGCTGGTGCGGTGCGCATGGGACTTTCGCGGGCGCTTTCGGTTTTTAATCCGGAGCTGCGGCCGGCTTTGCGGAAGAACGGATTTTTGACGCGCGATTCAAGAATGAAAGAGCGCAAAAAGTACGGACAGAAGGGCGCGCGGCGTCGATTCCAGTACAGCAAGCGGTAGTTGGCTGGTTGTCGGGTGGCGCGGTAGTCGAAGAGAGATTCCTCGGGCAGAAATCGCCCTCGGAATGACGGTTTTCGAGTTGTAGATGTAAATCGAAGTAGAAGTAAAAATTCACGGCCGGTTACGCACCGGCACAAAAGGACGCTGCCGCTCGAGTCATCTGGCGGGCGGTCAAACAAGCGCCCCTTTCTACGAGGAGGAAATTTGGCAGTCGAAATTACGATGAAGGAGCTTCTGGAGGCTGGAGTTCACTTCGGCCATCAGACGCGGCGTTGGAACCCGAAGATGAAGGAATATATTTTCGGGGAACGAAATGGAATTCACATCATCGATCTTCAGAAGACGCTGAAGATGTTCCGCGAAGCCGCCCGCTACGTTTCTGAACTTACCGCGCAGGGCCGCACCGTACTTTTTCTGGGAACGAAAAGACAGGCGCAGGAAGCGATCGTCGAAGAAGCCACGCGCGCGGGGATGTATTACGTGCAGCATCGCTGGCTGGGCGGCACGCTGACGAATTGGGTGACGCTGCAGAAATCGATCAAGCGGCTGAAGCTACTGAAAGCCATGGTGGATGACGGGCGCATGGCCGATCTGCCGAAGAAAGAAGCGGCGCGGCTGGAACGCGAGTTGAAACATTTGCAGCAGAATTTTGCTGGCGTCGAGAATATGGCTACCTTGCCGGATGCGATGTTCGTGATCGACCCGAACAACGAGCAGATTGCGGTGCGCGAGGCGCGGCGGATGGGCGTGCCGGTCGTGGCGATTGTGGATACGAATTGCGATCCGGATATTGTGGACGTGGTGATTCCGGGCAACGACGATGCGTTGCGCGCGATCCGGCTTTTCACCTCGAAGATTGCCGACGCGGTGATTTCCGGCCGCCAGCTATACGAGCGGACGCAGATCGCCGATCAGAAAACTGCGGAAGGCGCGGACACCTCGGAAAAAGTGGACTACGTGGACACCAGCGCCTACGAAAAATACGAGAAGCCGGAGGGCGACTTCGCGGAAGTCGAGCCCGCCGAAATTCTTGCCGCGGCTGAAGAAGTGGCTGCGCCTGGCGAAGAGACGGAATCGAGCACCAAGGCCTGAAGTTCGCCGGCCGGCATTCTTCACGCTCCCCCAAAAAACTCAATTCGATTGGAAGGATAGGACACGTTTATGACTACGCAAACCGGAGGGCCGAATATTTCTGCGCAGCTTGTGAAGGAATTGCGCGAGCGGACGGGCGCGGGATTTTCGGCATGCCGCGACGCATTGGTGGAAGCCAAGGGCGATATCGAGCAGGCGATTAATTTGCTGCGCAAGAAGGGCCAGGCCGCAGCGCAGAAGAAGGCGCAGCGTGCCACCAGCGAAGGCATGGTTGGCTATTACATTCATGCGGGCGGGAAGATTGGCGTGCTGGTGGAAGTGAATTGCGAGAGCGATTTCGTGGCGCGTACCGAGGATTTTCAGAAGCTTTGCCACGATGTGGCAATGCACATTGCTGCACTCGATCCCCGGTTTCTGCGGCGCGAGGAAGTTACTCAGGAAATTTTGGACCGCGAGCGGGATATTTATAAGGATCAGGCTAAGCAGACTGGAAAGCCTGAGACGGTGATCGAGAAAATCGTGAATGGCAAGATGGAGAAATTTTACGAAGAGAATTGCCTTTACGAGCAGCACTTTATTCGCGATGAGGGCGTTACGGTGAAAGAGTTGATTGACCTCACCATCGCTAAAGTCGGTGAGAATATTTCAGTGCGGCGATTTGCGCGCTTTAAAGTTGGCGAGGGCGATGTGGTGGCGCCTCCTGTTGCGGGGCCGGTGGTTGCTGGGGATGCGCCCGCGCCGGCTTAAGAGGCGAGACGGCATTGCGATCGGGCTTTTTGCATCGGCGCATTGAGATGCCGGGCTGAAGAGTCTGTGTGAGAACTCGATTTGACGCGTCTCTTATACTGCACGGGAGAGGAGACGCGATGGCTAAATTTTTGGAGTACCACCCGGACCAGGCGTATTTGTTGCCGCCGAGCGTTCGCGATGTGCTAGGGCCGAAAGCATCTGTGCTTTTACATCCGCAAGGTGCTGGCGAAGTTGAACCTGAGCGCATTCCGCGAGGAGTACGGCGTGGAGGGCGGGCCGGCGTACGCGCCGGAGTCGCTGGTGGCGGTGTGGTTGTATGCCTATGCGTTGGGCGTGACCAGTTCGCGGCGTCTGGAGCAGCGCCTTCGCGAGGATTTGGCGTTCCGCTATTTGGCGGCCGGCGCGACACCGGATCACTGGACATTGAATGATTTTCGCCGCCGGCACGCGCGAGGATTGAACGATCTGTTCACGCAAGTGGTGGAAGTGGCGCGGAAAGCAAAAATGGGGAAGCTCGGGCATGTGGCCATTGATTCGACGCGCATCGCGGCGAACGCTTCGCGGGATCGCATCGACACGGAGCAGAAGTTGCGGGATCAGCGGGCGCGCACGCGGCGAGCGATCCGCCGCTGGCAGAAGCAATGCGATCGGGACGATCCGAATGAGGGCGCGGGAATGGATGTGGGCGAGGCGGTGATGGAACGGCTGGAAGAGCAGCTGGCCGCGATTCCCGAGCGGCTCGAGCGGCTGCGGAAATCGGGTTTGAAGAAGCTGTCGCGCACCGATGCGGACAGCCGGTTTTTGAAGGAGCGCGGCGGATTCAAGTTGGGCTATACGGCCACGCTGGCGGTGAGCGAAGATCATTTGATTTTGGCGCAGCGCGTGACGCAGGAGACCACCGACAACCAAGCATTGCTGCCGATGGTGGCCGAGGTGCGGCGGCAGTGCCGCCGAAAACCCAGACGCGTGAGCGCGGACAGCGGATTTTTCTCCATCGATACGGTGAAAGCGCTGGAGCAGAAAAAAATCGACGCCTACGTTCCAGATTCGAATTTGGCGCGCTGGTTGAATCGCGGAGGACGGCTGCGGACGCGAGCGAGCGATCCGGCGCATCGCCGCATGAGGCGTAAGCTGCGCGATCCGGCGGGACAGAGAATTTACCGCCGCAGGAAAGCGATCGTCGAACCGGTGATCGGAATACTGAAAGCGCAGCGAGGGAGGCGCGCATTCGCGCGACGCGGCCTGCCGCAGGTAGCGGTGGAGTGGGCGCTGGCGGCCACCGCCTACAATCTGACGCGTCTGTGGCACAGCAAGAAGCGCCGCGCGAAGCGCTGATCCACGGAAGGCGCAAGAAACCTGAGAGCTCATGATCGATTACGCAAACTAAATCTGGGGCATCGAGTCTTCACACAGACTCTGAAGCCCGCCGCTACGAAAACTTTTAACGGCCCGCTTTGGCGGGCCGCTTTCGTTTCTGGCGGAGTACAGTTCGGGTTTGTGAATCTTCTGTTACAATGCGCGCGGATACGGGGGATGACGGCTTCGCATGGCTAAAGCTCAGGCCGCTAAAAACGTCGCGGACGTCGAGAAGAAGGCGCCGGTTTATCAGCTGATTGTGCTGAAAATTTCCGGCGAATCTCTGCAGGGGCCTGCGGAGATGGGAATTCATGCGGAGACGGTGATTGGGTTGGCGCGAGAGATTAAAGATGTGCACGACCTGGGCGTGAAAGTCGCGATTGTTGTGGGCGGCGGGAATATTTTTCGCGGCGGGCGGCAGAAATCGCTGGCCATCGATCGCGCAACCGGCGATTACATGGGCATGCTGGCTACGGTGATTAACGGCTTGGCGCTGCAGGATGCGCTGGAGAAGATGGGTTGCTATACGCGCTTGATGAGCGCGATTGAGATGCATCAGGTGGCTGAGCCGTTTATTCGACGGCGGGCGAAGCGGCACTTGGAGAAAGACCGCGTGGTGATTTTTGCTGCCGGCACTGGTAATCCTTATTTTTCTACCGATACGGCGGCGGCGTTGCGCGCCATGGAAATTAAGGCGCAGGTGATTTTGAAGGCTACGCGCGTGGACGGCGTTTACGATGCGGACCCGGAGAAAGTGAAGGGTGCGCATCGGTTTGAGAAGATTTCTTATATTGATGTGTTGCAGAAGGGGCTTTCGGTGATGGATTCCACGGCGATTTCACTTTGCATGGACAATAAGATGCCCATCATCGTTTTTGATATGAATGTTTCCGGGAATTTGCGGCGCGTGGTGATGGGGGAGAAAGTCGGATCGTTGGTGACCGCGGATTGAACGGCCGATTTTTCCCGGCGATGGGAGATGAGATTTCATGACTACGATTGACACCACCAAGGATGCCTTGGCGCAGGCGCGCGTGCGTATGGAAAAAGCGGTGGAAGATTTCCGGAAGGATTTGGCGGGCATACGGACGGGACGAGCGAATGTGTCGTTGCTCGATTCGATTCGCGTGGACTATCACGGGACGCAGATGCCGCTGAACCAACTCGGCACGCTTTCGGTGCCTGATCCGACCGTGATTATGATTTCGCCGTGGGATCCTGGCGCGGTGGCGCTGATCGACAAGGCGATCCGGACTTCGGACTTGGGATTGAATCCTGCTACCGACGGGAAGGTCGTGCGCGTGCCGATTCCTGCTTTGACGGAAGACCGGCGCAAGGATTTGGTGAAGCATATTCATAAGGTGCTGGAAAATCATCGGACGGCGGTGCGGAATATTCGCCGGGACATTAAGGAAGCGGTGGAAAAATTGGAGAAGGATAAGAAGATTAGCGAGGACGACCGCAAACGGACTTTGGATGAGTTGGAGAAAGTTACGCATCAGGAGACTAAGAAGATTGAGGATCTTTCGACGGTAAAAGAGAAAGAGGTTCTGGAGTTTAAGTAGGGTTTTCTTCAGGTGGGCCCGCGCAGGATTGCCGCAGACATTCGTTTGATCGTTTGAATCAGGTACAGGATAAAACAAACAAAAAGAAAAAGAGCCGGCCCTTCGCACTACTCAGGGTAGACAGGGACGCCAGCGGTACGTTTGGTTAGTTGATAGTGCGGACTGCTTCTGGGTGATCTAGGACTAGGGTGCAAGTTTCTGCGCCGCGGGAGCATGTGAGAGTCGCACGGCGAAGCAGCTTTGCCGGCGGGCTGACTTTGTAGAGCGGATTGCCGAAGTAGATGCGGCGAAAGCCTTCGCCGGCCGGGCGAAGGGACACATCGCCGCTAATGAATTTCACAGACTCAACAGTTACGAGCTTCTCTCCCGGCGCAAACAGAATAAAGAATCTGGCCTGTCCGGTTTCGTCTCCGGTTCGATTCATCGAGAAAGTTCGCATATCCGCCAATTCGGGCGCGGCGCGCTTTACCGCATCGTCCGCTTTCGCGGGATCGCCGAGGAGCGCAGCAAGGCGCGAGCGAGAACCGGAATCCGAGTGAGGGCCATTCAACGCCAGCGAATACACGAGAATGGCATCCTCCTTTTTGCCTTGTTTCTCGTAGAGCTGGGCGAGGTGATCGCCTACGTCGCCGTTTTGCGTAAGTTGCCAACTGGCGCGGAGCAATGGCTCGGCGTGTTCCAGATCGCCGTGTGTGAAATAAATCCAGCCGAGCGTGTCCCAGTAGGCGCCGATGTTTTGGACTTCGCCTAGATCGTTTGCGGTGAGGTGATCGATGTCGATATTTCTCAGCGCGGCGGCGGTGGCATCGACGGCGGATTGCGCGTAGCTCTGCGCTTTGTCGAGATTTATATTTTTTTGAACCAGGTCGTAGGCGATGTTGTTCCAGATTTCGGGAGTGGGGGAGAGTTCGACGGCTTTGTCGAAGGCGGCCATGGCTTCGGTGGTTTTTCCGGTTACGAGATAGGCGTGGCCGAGGCTTACTTGGAGTTGCGGGTTATCGGGCGTCAGTACCGCGGCTTTGTCGAGTTCGGGCAGAGCCTCGGCGAACTTTTTTTGTTGCTCGAGGAGCAGGCCTAGCGAGGCGTGCGCGAAGTTGTCGAGCGGATTCAGGTCAATTTGCTTTTTGAACGCGGCGGCGGCTTCGTCGAATTTCTCTTGTTGCACTAGAGTGACGCCGAGATAGTTGTTGGCATTGGCGTCGAACGGATCGATTTCGAGTTGCTTCTTAAATGCCGCGATGGCGTCATCGAGTTTGCGAAGGTGGAGATCGGCCAGACCGATGCTGCTCCAGATGTCTTTTCGTTTGGGATCGAGAGTCGCCGGCGCGGTGAAAAAGATCGATGGCTTGCTCGGCATTGCCGGCTTCGAGGGCGGCGGCGCCGGCTTCGACGAGATCATCGGCGGTGGCGGAGGCCGGAACATCGCGGGTGACGGCGGTGGAATTTTCGATGGCGACGAGTTGCGATTCATCGGATTCCACGGCGCGCGCGAAAGCCAGATAGTCACTCGAACGCGTGGCGGGAAGTTCGCGCATCTTGAAGCGGATGGCGCGCTCGACGGTGAGCTCGTTGCCGTGGACTTCGTAGGTCGAGCGATATTCGGCGTAATCGCGGGTGACGTTGACGCTGACGGGGGCGTGCGCGACTTCATTGGGGGGCAACGTCAGTTTCAGATGCAGTGAAACGTCGAGCGCGGCGCCAATGACGATTGGGGATTTGCTGTCAGCGGGTGGATCGGGCAGGCCGACGGTGGGGAGCGGGAGTGTGAGCTTCGAATTCTTGCTGGACCAATCGAGAAATCTTTTTTGCGTGAAGCCGAGGGTCATTTCGAAGGGCTTTTCGGTGTCGGCGGGATCGCTGGATTCTACTTTGGTGATTTCGCCGTGGAAGCCGTCGAGCAACGCCATGGTTTGGCCGATTTGATTCCATTGCGGCTGCGGAGTGCGGCGGAAAGCGGTGCGCAGGGCGAATTCATTGTCGCCGCGAAGATGATAGCGGATCTCGGCGGTGAGTTTACCGAGCTCGCTGACATGGCCGTCGATTTCTACGACCTGCGAGGAGCGGAATGGGGGATCGGCGGGAGTGGTGGCGAGGCGGCCGGCGCCGTCGGCAGCGACGATGAGCGCTTTTTTCCCGCGCAGCGTCGGGATTAGGTATCGATAGGGAGCTACTTCGGCGGTCGTGTCGAGCCAAATTATTTTTGCGGGGTCAGTTGCGGAGGGAATTGCGGTGATCAAGTGATCGAATTGCGATGGGGAGGGAATTTGCGTGTCGAGCTTGTGGGCTGAGGGGATTAGCGCGGCGTCGGCGTGGACACCGATGACTTCGAGCATGGCGGCCAGGAGCGTGTGCTTGTCCTTACAGTCGCCGTATTGATTGGCGAAAACTTCGGCGGCGGTGTGGGGTTGGTAGCGGCCGAGGCCGAAGGAGAGACTGACGTAGCGAATACTTTTTGAGACGTAGGCGTAGAGGGCTTCAATTTTTTCGGGTTCGGTTGCGAGGTCCCCGGTGAGTGCGAGAGTTTTTGCGCGTAGTTCGGGAGTGGCGGTGAAGCGGCCTTTCTCGAGATTGGCATACCAACTGGCTACGTCGTCCCAAGTGGTGAAGGTGCTTAGCTCGACCGTGCCGGCAGATATTCCGTTCGCGCCGGAATCTTTTTCGGCAGAATCCTCGCCGGTGCTCGCGCCGGTATCTTTTGAGTCGCCGGCTGGGGCGTTGGAAAGTTGCGCGCGTTTCCAGCGGTAAATCACTCTGCCGCCTCGCGCTTCTTTGGTGAAATTGGGATCCGAGGAATGCAGATTAATCTTGCGCGCGGCGGGAACATTGATTTCGAGGCGTTCATCGAGAACGATGATTTGCTGAGCGAAGCGGTGCTTGTACCAGAACTCGTTGGGGGCGAGGGGCTTGACGATGTGCGTGACCACATCGTAGTCAACCACTACGCCCGGGGCTAGAGCGGGGACGGTGATGTGTTTTTCTTTCAGGTCGGTGTAAACCGGGGCGTCGCGGGCTACCGGGGTGGTTAGATCTTTTTCATCTTTTTCGGTGGCCGTGGCGATGGTGCCGTCTTTTTTCTCGACGCGTAGATGGCGTAGCTCGACTTTTTCATTGGCTTCGTTATACGGGAAAAATTAATTCGCCGAGCTGCTGGACGCCGGTTTGATTTTGGACGCGGGCGCGGAGTTGTTGCTCGCGTTCGCCGGTGCCGTCATTTTCGAAGCGGACGGTCGTGACGAATTTTTCGATTACGACGGATTCGTTGGTGAAATCGGGGGTGGCGGGCTTTTTTGGGGGCTTCCGGGAACGGAACTGGTTTTTGGAGGCGGAGTGGATTGTTGCGCAGAAGGCCGCGGTGGCCAGCGTGAAGATGATGATGGCGGCGCGAAAAGATGGCGACTTCAGACTCAAATGCGATCCCCCAAGAATGTGCGGCGACATTTTTAGTTTAAGGCAGGGGCGGAATTCGGTAAAGCGTGCGGCGTGAATCGGTTGTCGAGGAGGTATTCGGCTACAGTGACGTATCCAGGAATCAAGACCTCAGCGGCTAAAGCCATGCCGAGCAAGGGACGCGTACGGCACGACTGAAGTCGTGCCCTGACAAACCTATGCAAGTCATTTAGAATGAGCATTTTGGATCTCTCATTCGGATCGCCGGGCGATTACCGGCGGGCGAGCCCTGCTGGACCAAATTGGGAATTGAGTTGGGGTACCACTTTCGGGGATCGCGATTGGGAGGACACGACTTTTTCGGAGCGGTGTCTTCGGATAGCCCGCAAACTGTGGAATCCTCAGAGTTTCCGTAGTATTTCGAGTTGACACGATGTTTAGTTTTACCTATACTCTTGCGGTTGCACTGTGGGCTTTGGCCCTTGTCGTGTGTGTGGTGGCGTTGAGATAGGTCTTCCGCCCCGGAACAGAGTACGAAGGAACGGGGTAGGAAGAGCGGCCGAAATGGGGCGCCAGCCCCGCAAAGCCGTAAGAGCCTCTCCGCATTACCCAGGCGTGGGGAAAAATATGGTTTTGATGTATGCGCCTGCGCGGAGTTTCATGTAGTTCCTTCGGGGTCGCAGTTCGGCTTTTCTGTTCTGTCACCTCAAACTAGCTGCGCGTGGGCGTATGCGCGCGCGGCAAATCACGAAACTGAGTGCGTTAGGGAGGAAGTAGCGTGCCGACTTTTGCGCAATTGGTACGTCACGGCCGCGAGCAGATGCGGACGAAGACGAAGTCTCCGGCGCTCGAAGGATGTCCGGAGAAGCGTGGCGTGTGCGTGCGCGTGTATACGCAGACGCCGAAGAAACCGAACTCCGCGCTTCGCAAAGTTGCGCGAGCCCGCCTGACGAACTCCGCTGAAGTCACCACATACATTCCAGGAATCGGACACAACTTGCAGGAACACTCGATCGTGCTGGTGCGCGGCGGCCGCGTGAAGGATTTGCCGGGCGTTCGTTATCACGTGATTCGCGGGACGCTGGATGCCGCGGGCGTAGAGAATCGCAAGCAGGGGCGGTCGAAGTACGGCGCGAAGCGGCCTAAAGCCGCGCAGAAATAGGAGAGTTGAACGATGCCGCGTAAGGGATGGGTTTTACGGCGCAAGATTCCCGGCGATGCCGTTTACGGCAGCGACCTGGTGCAGAAGTTTATCAGCAGCATGATGTATGACGGCAAGCGCTCGACGGCGCAGACGATTTTTTACCGCGCGATGGAGCAAGTGGCGCAGAAGACCAACGATGATGCGCTTAAGATTTTCAAGAAGGCTGTGGATAATGTCCGGCCGGTGCTGGAAGTGAAGACGCGGCGCGTGGGCGGGGCGAACTATCAAGTGCCGGTGGAAGTGAATCCTTACCGGAAGCAATCGCTAGCGATTCACTGGATCGTGCTGTATGCGCGGCAGCGAGCTGGCAAGTCGATGGAGAACAAGCTGGCTGAGGAATTGATGGATGCGGCGAATGGACGCGGTGGCGCGGTGAAGAAGAAGGAAGATGTACACCGCATGGCGGAAGCGAACAAGGCTTTCGCGCACTATCGCTGGTAAGACAAGGGACTCGAAGAGAAGAAAATGGCACGCCTTTACCAACTCTCGGATATCCGGAACATCGGGATTATGGCGCATATCGATGCGGGTAAGACCACCGTCACCGAGCGCATCCTGTTTTATACGGGTGTGACTTACAAGATCGGCGAAGTGCACGACGGCACTGCGACCATGGACTGGATGGAGCAGGAGCGCGAGCGCGGGATTACGATTACTTCCGCGGCGACGACCGCTTCGTGGAAGCGTCTCGGAAAAGATACGCGCATCAATATTATTGATACGCCGGGCCACGTGGATTTCACCGTGGAAGTGGAACGCTCGTTGCGCGTGCTGGATGGCGCAGTGGCGGTTTTCGATGCGGTCGCGGGCGTGCAGCCGCAGTCGGAAACGGTTTGGCGGCAGGCGGACAAGTATCGCGTGCCGCGCATTGCCTTCATTAATAAGATGGACCGCGTCGGCGCGGATTTCGATCATTCGATCCGCTCGATGCGCCAGCGGCTTTCGGCCCACCCGGTTCCACTGCAGTATCCTATTGGAAAAGAAGATTCCTTCATCGGCGTGATTGATTTCATTGACGAGCAAGCGATCATCTGGAAGGACGAAACGCTCGGCGCCGAATACGAAAGAATTTCGCTCGACAAACTTTGGGACCCGGAATTTCAGAAGGCGCGGCCGGAAATTGCTGTCGCAATCAAGGCTTCCGCACTTAGCCCGGAATTTTATAAAGAGCATCGCGAAAAAGTTGTCGAGTACATCGCCGAGCACGATGACGCCGTACTTACAAAATATCTCGAACAGCACAAGCTCGAGCCGGCGGAGCTGCGTGCATCGCTGCGGCGTTCCACGATTGCGCTGAAGCTGGTGCCGGTGGTGGCAGGCGCGGCATTCAAGAACAAGGGCATTCAATCATTGCTCGATGCGGTGGTTGATTACTTGCCTTCGCCGGTGGATGTGCCGCCGGTTGAGGGCGTGGATTTGAGCGGCGGCGAGCCTGTGCTGCGCCGGGCTAGCGACGATCAGCCATTTTGCGCGCTGGCTTTCAAAATCATGACCGATCCTTACGTCGGCCATTTGACTTATATCCGCGTGTATTCGGGCGTGCTGAAGCAGGGCATGAGCGTTTACAACTCGTCGAAGAAGACGCGCGAACGCATGGGGCGCTTGCTGCGCATGCATGCCAACAAGCGCGAGGAAATTGAATCGATTGAAGCGGGTGACATTGCCGCGTGCGTGGGTCTAAAGAATGTGACGACCGGCGACACTTTGTGCGACGAAGATAAACCGATCGTTCTGGAATCGATTGATTTCCCGGCGCCGGTAATTTCCGTGGCGATTGAGCCGAAGACCAAGGCCGACCAGGAAAAAATGGGCGCGGCGCTTGGCAAGCTGGCTCAAGAAGATCCGACGTTCCGCGTGCACACCGATGAAGATACCGGCCAGACTTTGATTTCCGGCATGGGCGAGTTGCACCTGGAAATTATTGTGGATCGCATGATGCGGGAGTTCAGCGTGCAGGCGAATGTGGGCCGGCCGCAAGTGGCGTACCGCGAAACGATCACCAAAGTTGCCGAAGCCGAAGGCAAATATATCAAGCAGACCGGCGGACGCGGGCAGTATGGACACGTGCGGTTGACGGTGCATCCAATGCCGAATGCGGCGCACGAAGACATGCACGACATGTCCACGGATGAACTCGACGAATTGGCGAAAAGCATTGCAGGCAAGGGCGGGAAGTGGCGCTTCGACAAGGAACACCGGTTGCTTTTCATTGACAAGACCATCGGCGGATCGATTCCGCGCGAATTCATTGCTCCCATTGAAAACGGAGTGCGCGAAGCGATGGAAACGGGTGTGCTGGCCGGCTACGAAATGGTGGATATGGCCGCGATGGTGATTGACGGGTCGTATCACGAAGTGGATAGCTCGGAAATGGCGTTCAAGATTGCCGGCTCGATGGCGTTCAAAGAAGCTTGCCGTCGCGCCGTGCCGAAGCTGCTTGAACCGATCATGAGAATTGAAGTGGTGGTGCCGGAAGAATATTTGAGCCAGGTGTTTGGCGATCTGAATTCTCGGCGCGCAGCGGTGCAGGGAACCGAGAATCGTCTCGGGAGCCACGTGATTCGCGCGGAAGTTCCGCTGGCGGAAATGTTCGGGTACGCCACGGATTTGCGCAGCCGTACGCAGGGCCGCGGAAGTTTTTCGCTGCATTTTTCGCATTACGCGCAGGCGCCGAATGCGGTTTCGGAAGAAGTGATCGCCAAGGCGACCGGCAAAGTTACTACCAAAACTTAATTTGATTTTCGCGAAAACGAACGATTTGCAGATTGACTGAGGAGCGTAACGCATGTCGAAGGAGAAATTCGAACGCAGTAAGCCGCACGTAAACGTGGGAACGATTGGGCACATCGACCACGGCAAGACGACATTGACGGCGGCGATCACCAAAGTGCTGTCGAAGAATAACGCCAAGGTGCAGTTCCGGGCGTTTGATTCGATTGATAACGCGCCGGAAGAGCGCGAGCGCGGCATTACCATTGCGGTGGCGCACGTCGAATACGAGACGGGCAACCGCCATTACGCGCACATTGATTGCCCGGGCCACGCCGACTACATCAAGAACATGATTACCGGCGCGGCGCAGATGGATGGGGCGATTCTGGTGGTGGCGGCGACGGATGGACCGATGCCGCAAACGCGCGAACATATTTTGCTGGCGCGGCAAGTGGGCGTGCCTGCCATCGTCGTATTTTTGAACAAGTGCGACGTGGTGGAAGATCCCGAATTGCTCGAACTCGTGGAACTCGAAGTGCGCGATTTGCTGAAGAAGTATCAATTTCCCGGCGACACGATTCCTGTAGTGAAGGGTTCGGCGCTCAAGGCGCTGGAAGGCGATGAGAAGTGGGAGAAGTCAGTTCTCGAGTTGATGGACGCGGTGGACAAGAACATTCCGCTGCCGCAACGCGATGTGGATAAGCCGTTCGCCATGCCGATTGAAGATATTTTCTCGATTTCCGGGCGCGGAACTGTAGTGACCGGAAGAGTCGAGCGCGGCAAAGTGAAAGTGGGCGAGGAAATGGAAATCGTAGGATTCCGCCCGACGGTGAAGCGCGTGGTAACGGGCGTTGAAATGTTCCGCAAGCTGCTCGATGAGGGCATCGCGGGCGACAACGTCGGGCTGCTATTGCGCGGCACGGAAAAAGAAGACGTGGAGCGCGGGCAAGTAGTTGCGAAGCCCGGCTCGATCACGCCGCACACGAAGTTCAAGGCGGAAGCGTACGTGTTGACGAAGGAAGAAGGCGGACGTCACACGCCATTCTTTACCGGCTACCGGCCGCAGTTTTATTTCCGCACCACGGACGTGACCGGCGACGTGAAACTGCCGACAGGCGTCGAGATGGTGATGCCGGGCGACAACGTGTCAGTGGAAGTCGCGCTGATCACGCCGGTGGCGCTCGAGAAGGGCCTGCGCTTCGCGATTCGCGAAGGCGGGCACACGGTAGGCGCCGGCGCCGTGACTGAGATCATCGAGTAACCTATGGCCAACGGAGAAAAAATTCGGATTCGCCTGAAAGCTTACGACCACCGCCTGCTCGACCAGTCGACGAAAGACATCGTCGAGACGGCCAAACGCACCGGAGCCGATGTGGCCGGACCGATTCCACTGCCCACGGTGATTAACCGTTGGACGGTGCTGCGCTCGCCGCACGTGGACAAAAAATCGCGCGAGCAATTCGAGATGCGCACGCATAAGAGGCTGATCGACATTCTCGGGCCGACGCCGGACACCGTGGACGCATTGATGAAACTCGATTTGCCGCCGGGCGTGGACGTGGAAATCAAGGCCTTCGGGCGCGAGCACGCGGCGAAATAAGCATATAGAGGACGCAGGAGAGAGCTACGACGATGGGCGTAACAGGAATCTTGGGAATCAAGCTGGGCATGACGCAATACTTCGCCGAGGACGGCTCGTCGGTTCCGTGCACGGTATTGCAGGCCGGCCCGTGCGTGGTGGTGCAGCGGCGCAGCCAGGAAACCGACGGCTACGATGCGGTGCAACTCGGCCTGGTGGAATTCATCAAGCCGCAGCGGTTGACCAAAGCGATGACCGGACATTTCAAGAAGACCGGCGTCGCTCCGATGCGCTACGTGCGCGAAATCCGGCTCGAAGAATCGAAGGATGAAACCAAGGCCGGCGATCGCGTGCTGGTGGATGGTTTTGCCGCGGGCGAATTGGTGGATGTAACCGGGATCAGCAAGGGCAAGGGCTTTGCAGGCGGCGTCAAGCGCTGGCACTACCGCGGCGGCGACGCATCACACGGATCGATGTTTCACCGGGCGCCCGGCGGAATCGGAGCCAGCTCGTTTCCATCGCGCGTCTGGAAGGGGCAGCATTTTCCCGGGCACATGGGCAACGAGCGGGAAACTTCGAAGAATTTGAAAGTGATCAAGATCGATACGGAAGAAAATTTGATGCTGGTGCGCGGCGCGGTGCCGGGCCCGGCAGGCGCGTACATCCTGATTCGCAAAGCCAAAAAAGCGAAATAGCGAGAAGAACATGCCAGTCGTGGACGTGAGAAATCTTGAAGGCAAGACGGTCGGACAAGTCGAACTCTCCGACGAAGTTTTTGCGGCGCGCGTCAATCCGCACCTGCTGCATGAAACGGTGCGGCATTACCTGAACAAGGCACGCGCGGGCACGCACAAAACGAAAGACAAGGGCGAAGTGAGCGGCGCAGGCCGCAAGCTCTGGCGGCAGAAGGGCACTGGCCGCGCGCGTATCGGGTCGATCCGTTCGCCGCTCTGGCGCCACGGCGGCACGGTGCACGGGCCGCGTCCGCGAAGCTACGATTACACCGTGCCGCGGCAAATGCTGGCGGGGGCGTTGCGCTCGGCGCTTTCATCGAAATTGAAGGAAGAGAAATTGACGGTGATCGAGGCCTGGTCGCTCGAGACGCACAAGACCAAGGCATTCCGCGAGCAACTGACCAAGCTCGATGGCGAGAGCCCGACAATTTTGCTCGTCGATACCGGTGAGAATGAGAATCTCGATAAAGCCAGCCGGAATCTCGAAGGCGTGAAGCTGGTACAAACCATCGCGCTCGAGCCTTACGACCTGTTGCGCCACGAGCGGCTGATGATCTCGCGGCCCGCAGCGGAAAAGCTGAGCCGTTCGCTGGCAGTAACGAAGAAGCCGCGGCCCGACGCTCCAGTACAAATCGAAGGCGTGGCGCCAACGGCTGCGCCGCAGCGCGAAGCGAAGCACGAGGCAAAGCCGCACGCGAAGCCCAAGGCTGAGAAGGCCGCACATCATGCGAAAGCGGCAGCCAAGGCCAAGCCGAAAGCCAAAGCCAAGCACAAGGCGCCGGCCAAGCCCAAGGGCAAGAAGGGATAAGCGATGACCACGCGGGCATACACAGTGATCAAGCGTCCCATCATCACCGAAAAGGGACTGGGCGTAAAAGAGACGCAGCACACCGTGGTTTTCGAAGTGGCGACGGATGCGACTAAAACCGAAATCAAAGAAGCGGTGCAGCTGATTTTCAAAGTAAAAGTAGCGGCGGTACGCACCGCGGCATTTCACGGAAAATTCCGGCGGCGCGGGCGTGCAGAAGGTTACCGGCGGGACTGGAAGAAAGCTTACGTGAAGCTGGCCCCAGGCGAAAAGATGATCGAGTACGCGGAGAATTTGTAGCGCAATTTCTGGTAGGGCAGGCAAGAGGGAAAGATGGCACTAAAAACATTTAAACCATATACCCCGTCGCGGCGTTTTTTGACGCTGGTGGACAAGAGCGACATCACCAAAGACACGCCGGAGAAATCGCTGCTCGAGCCGCAAAAGCGCACCGGCGGCCGCAACAATCACGGCGAAGTGACGATCTGGCATCGCGGCGGCGGGCACCAGCGCATGTACCGGAAGATTGATTTCCGGCGCGACAAGCTGGGAGTGCCGGCCAAAGTAGCCTCGATCGAATACGATCCGAACCGCTCGGCGCGCATCGCGTTGCTGCATTACGCGGATGGCGAGAAGCGTTACATCCTGCATCCGGTGGGTCTGGAAGTGGGGATGACGGTGCAGAACGGCCCGGCTGCCGACATTCTTCCCGGCAACGCTCTGCAGATCCGCAACATACCTCCCGGCACGATGGTGCACAACCTGGAGCTCGCGCCAGGTAAGGGCGCGCAAGTGGTGCGATCGGCCGGCGGCGCCGCGCAGTTGCTGAGCAAAGAAGGCGACATGGCGCTGGTCAAGCTGCCTTCGGGAGAAACGCGAAAGTTTCACGTGGATTGCATGGCCACGGTTGGGCAAATTGGCAACCTCGATCATGAAAACATCACCTACGGCAAGGCCGGAAAGTCGCGCTGGCTGGGCATTCGCCCGACTGTGCGCGGCGTGGCCATGAACCCGGTGGATCACCCTCACGGCGGCGGCGAAGGCCGCGTGAAGGGCAACCATCCGCAGACACCGTGGGGTTTCCCAACACTGGGCGCGAAAACTCGCCGGAAACGCGGCGGGAGCAAGATGATCGTCCAGCGGCGGGAGAAGGGGTAGTAGCATTTCGTCGGTGGAGTCGTAGTAGGAAGATTTCCGGCGCGGCGGGGAAACGAGACGAAGATGACAGCCACACGAACATCGCGCAGAACGTCACGCAGGACAGCGCGAAGAACAACGCGCAGAACGGCGCGAACAACGGCGCGGCGCGCAAGCGCACGCAGCACGCGGAAAGCGGCGCCCGCTCGCCGTTCGGCCGCTAAGGCGAAACCGCCAGCCAAGCCGCTATCGAAGTTGGCAGCCCGGCTGGTACCGGCACCGCAAGTGCATTTCCGGCTTTGCCGGGCAGGCTGGGCCGTGATTGTGGACAAGATTGCGAACGCGCAGGGCACGCGGTTTGTTTGTCCGTTTTGCCCGCTATCGCATCGCGTTCCCGGCCCGGTACGAGGATTCCGGAAGTTCCGCCGCGCGCAGTGGGTGAAATTGCGGCGCGTCGAAGAGTAAACGAACTCAAAGAAACGGTAACGGAGAGAGCATGCCACGTTCGCTGAAGAAAGGCCCGTTTGTGGACGAGCACCTGAAAGTCAAGGTGGAGGGGCTGAACTCGCGCAATGAAAAGAAAGTGGTGAAGACCTGGTCGCGGCGCTCGACGATCGTGCCCGACTTCATCGGCCACACCATCGCGGTGCACAACGGGAAGAAATTCATTCCCGTGTACATCACCGAGCAAATGGTGGGGCACAAGCTGGGTGAATTCGCGCCCACGCGCACGTTCAAAGGCCACGCGGTGAAAGCAGCGCTCGAGAGGGCCGCAGCGGCTTCCGGAGCACCAGCAGGCGGAGCGGCACCGGCCGCAGGCGGCGCGCCGGCAGCACCGGCGCCAAAGGCATAAGCGATGGCGGACCTGACACCGACGCAAGCAACGATTGAAGGAGTGGCGCGCGCGAAGTACGTGCACGTCTCTCCGCAAAAGGCGCGGCTAGTGATCGATCTGATCCGCGGACATCAAGCGGAGAATGCGCTGCAAACGCTGCGCTTCACGAAAAAGCGCGTGGCCAAGGAAATCGAAAAAGTGCTGCGCAGCGCGATCGCGAACGCGGAGCGGAAGGCGGAAGACTCCGGCGAATCACTGGATGTCGATTCGTTGTTCGTGGCGCAGTGTTACGTGAACGAAGGGCCGCGAATGAAGCGGATTCGCCCGGCTCCGATGGGACGCGCGTTCCGTTATCAGAAAAGATTCAGCCATATCGTGGTGTCGGTAACCGAGCATCACCGCGCGGCCGCATCGCGCGCGGCGGCAGTAGCTGCGGAAGCCGAAGCGTCGAAGGGCGTGAAGGGTGTGGTTCGCAAGGCCCGCAAGGCGTTGACGCAAGCACAGAAACAGGCTCCGAAAAAGAAGGGCAAGAAGTAGGAGGCAAGAGTGGGTCAGAAAACACATCCGTACGGGTTCCGGCTGGGCTACAACAAGGATTGGAAGTCGCGCTGGTTCGCCAAGCGCGAATATGCCGACCTGTTGCATGAAGACGTAGCGCTGCGCAAGCAATTGAAGGAGAAGCTGAAGTCCGCGGGCGTGAGCACGATTGACATCGAGCGCGCCGCCAACAAATTGGTGATTCGCATTCACACCGCGCGGCCGGGAATCATCATCGGGCGCAAAGGCTCGGAAATCGACAAGCTCAAGCAGGAAGTGCAGAAGCGAACCAAGCGCGAAGTGCACATCGATATTCAGGAAGTACACCGCCCGGAACTCGACGCACAACTGGTAGCGGAATCGATCGCGCTGCAACTCGAAAAGCGCGTCGCCTTCCGGCGCGCGATGCGTAAATCGGTGGACTCGGCGCTGCGATTCGGATGCAAGGGAATCAAAGTGCGCGTGGCAGGACGATTGAACGGAGCCGAAATCGCGCGCAAGGAATGGTATTTGCAGGGGCGTTTGCCGCTGCAGACTTTGCGTGCAGACATCGATTACGGAACCGCCGAAGCGCATACCACTTATGGCTTGATCGGCGTGAAGTGCTGGATTTATCAGGGCGAAAATATTCCCCGCCGCAAGGCGCAATCGGCCGCGGCGTCAGCTGTCGAAGCATAGAAGCGCAAAAAGCGGAAACACAGGGATACGAATATGTTGATGCCGAAAAAAGTGAAGTACCGCAAGCAGCAGCGCGGGCGGCGCAATGGCAAGGCGTGGCGCGGCTCGTCGCTGGCTTTCGGGGAGTATGGATTGAAGGCGCTCGAACCGGCGTGGATTACCGACCGGCAAATCGAGGCGTCGCGCGTGGCGATTACCCGGTTTATCAAGCGCGGCGGAAAACTTTGGATTCGCGTTTTTCCGGACAAGCCATTCACGAAAAAGCCGGCTGAAACGCGTATGGGCAAGGGCAAAGGGCCACCGGAGCATTGGGTGGCGGTGGTCAAGCCGGGGCGCGTGATGTTCGAGATGTCGGGCGTCGATTTGGCCTCGGCTACCGAAGCCATGGGGCTGGCGGCCAACAAGCTGCCCATTCGCACGAAATTCGTGACTCGAGCGGGAGAACTCTGATGGCGCGGCGCGTGGAAAAATTCCGGCAGATGAATTCCGAGGAGCTGGTTACGCAGCAGACGGAACTGGCCGAACAGATTTTCCGGCTGCGTTTTCAGTTGACTACCGGACAGACCGAAGGCGTGAAGCGCATGCGCGAGGCGCGCAAGGAACTGGCCCGGGTAAAGACTTTGCTGCGCGAGCAGGAACTGAGGAAGAAGAAATGACGGACGAGAAAGCAGCGGCTCCGGCCGCGACGGCTCCCAAGGGCCCTACGGCTCCAAATGAAGAAAAGAGCATGCGCCGGCAGGAATTGGTGGGCGTAGTCACCAGCGCCAAGATGCATAAAACCATCGTGGTAAAGGTGGTGCGCACCACGCAGCATCCGCTGTACGTGCGCGTGATTCGCTCGTCGAAAAAGTATTACGCGCATGACGAGAACGGCGAAGCGCGGCAAGGCGACACGGTACGAATCGTGGCGTCGCGGCCACTATCGAAGCTGAAGCGCTGGCGGTTGCTCGAAGTGGTAGCACGCACGACGCGCGTAGTCTAAAGATTTTCGAGACGGAATTCCGAGAGGGAGCACGATCATGGTTCAGATGCGCACATGGCTGACGGTCGCCGACAATTCCGGCGCGCGCCAGATCACCTGCATCCTGCCGGTGGGCGGCGATGCGGGACTGGTGGCCGGCCTCGGTGACGTGATCACCGCGGCGGTAAAAGAAGCATCGCCCGACGGCCAGGTCAAGAAGGGCAAAGTGGTGCGCGCGGTGGTGGTGCGGACGAGAAAAGAGCACCGGCGGCGCGATGGAACCTACATTCGATTCGATGACAATGCGGCAGTATTGATTAATGACGCGAACGAGCCCGTGGGAACGCGCGTTTTCGGGCCGGTTGCGAGAGAGCTGCGCGAGAAGAATTTCACCAAGATCGTCTCGCTGGCTCCGGAAGTGTGGTAGCCATGGGAACTCGAGAAAAAAATCCGACGCGGCATACGCTCAGCATCCGTCACGGCGACAACGTGAAGGTGATGGCCGGGCGCGACAAGGGCAAGACCGGACGAGTGCTTTCCGTGAATCCGTGGAAGAACACGGTGACCGTGGAACACACAAACATCATCAAGCGCCACACGCGGCCGAATCCGCAAAAGAACGTGAAGGGCGGAATCGTGGACAAGGAAGCGCCGATTCAAATTTCGAATGTGCTGTTGGTTTGCCCCGGTTGCGGCAAGCATACGCGCGCGGGGCATACCACGCTGCCGGACGGAACGAAGACGCGGATTTGCCGGCGCTGCAAGACGACTTTCGAGAATTAAAAGACAAAGGGACGACGAATGAGCAGCCGTTTGCATGACAAGTTCAACACCGACGTGGTTCCAGCGCTGACCAAGCGCTTCAACTATCCGAATATTATGGCCGTGCCGCGCGTCAAGAAAGTGACCGTAAATATCGGCCTCGGCGAAGCGAGCCAGAACGTGAAGTTGCTGGACACCGCGGCGCAGGAACTCGGGCAGATTGCCGGGCAGCGTCCGATCATCACGCGGGCGAAGAAGTCGATCGCGAATTTCAAAATTCGCAAGGGCATGCCGATTGGCTGCATGGTCACGTTGCGCGGCGAGAGGATGTATGAATTTCTCGACCGGCTCTCGAGCGTGGTGCTGCCCCGCTTGCGCGACTTCAAGGGCCTGCCGCCGAATTCATTCGACGGCCGCGGCAATTACACGCTGGGTCTGAAGGACCAGTTGGTGTTTCCGGAAATCGATTACACGAGAGTGGACAAAATCAAGGGCATGAACGTGACCATCACGACCACCGCCCGCACCGACGAGGAAGGGCGCGAGCTGCTCAAGCTGCTCGGCGTACCGATCCGGTCGTAAGAGGAGAAGCATGGCGCGCGACAGTCAATTCGCGAAGCAGCTCAGAAAGCCGAAGTTCAAAGTGCGTTTTCGCAACCGTTGCCGCATTTGCGGCCGGGCGCGCGGCGTGCTCAGCAAGTTTCAGATGTGCCGCATCTGTTTCCGCGGCCACGCGCTGAAGGGTGAAATTCCCGGCGTCGTGAAAGCTAGCTGGTAAGAGTGAGAGCAAAGGACGGACGGAATGACCACTGATCCCATCGCGGACATGTTGACGCGAATTCGCAACGCTTCGCGAGCGAAGCACCCGCGCGTCGATTTGCCCTCGTCGAAATTGAAAGTCGAGATCGCGCGGATTTTGAAGGATGAAGGCTATCTCGCGAGCTACAAAGTTGTGGACGACACGAAGGTGAAGAAGACGCTGCGCGTTTATCTGCGCTATACGAGCGATCGCCGCAGCGTGATTTCGAATTTGAAGCGCGTGTCGCGGCCGGGTTGCCGGCGTTATGTGGGCAAGACGGAGATTCGCCCGGTAGTCGGCGGCATGGGCATTTCGATTGTTTCCACGCCGCGCGGATTGATGACCGGTCAGACGGCGCGTAAAGAAGGCGTGGGCGGTGAATTGTTGTGCGAAGTCTGGTAACCATTTTATTACTGGGCTGAATCATCAGCCCAGACCCGATTTCGAGGAAGAGTGATTCATGTCGCGAATTGGACTTAAACCGATACCGGTGCCCTCGGGCGTGAAGATTCAAATTCACGACCAGGCCATCGATGTGCAGGGACCCAAGGGCAAGATGTCTGTCCCGACGCCGCGAGGCATCAAGTTTCAGACTAAGGACGGAATTCTGACCGCATCGCGCGAGGCGGAACAGTTCCGCGCGCTGCATGGTTTGGCCCGCGCGCTGGTAGCCAACGCAGTTCACGGAGTCACCGAAGGATTTAAGCGCGATCTCGATATCGTCGGCGTCGGATACCGCGCGGAAGTGAAGGGAAAGAATTTGGTTCTCGCGCTGGGCTTTTCGCGTCCGGTGGAATTCCCGATTCCTGAGGGAATTCAAATCAGCGTCGAGAAGCAGACGCACATGGTGGTGAGCGGGGCGGACAAGGGCCAGGTCGGCCAAGTCGCCGCGAATTTGCGCCGGCTGCGTCCACCCGATCCGTACAAGCAGAAGGGCATCCGCATCACCGGCGAGCGGTTGAAGAAGAAGGCCGGCAAGGCCGGCGCGGCCAAGACCGCGGGCTAGTTCGCGGAAGAAAAAGAAGGAGAGCAAGCGTGGCTACTGTTCCTGTTCGAAGACTATCGCGCGGCGCGCACCGGCGCCGGCTTCATGCGCGTTTGCGGCGCACGATTCAGGGCACGACGGAACGCCCGCGTCTCTGCGTTTTCCGGTCGGCGCGGCACATTCAAGCGCAAGTTGTTGACGATCAGAAGGGCACCACGCTGGCCGCAGCCAGCTCGCTCGATGGCGAAGTGAAAAAGACGATCAAGGGCGGCGGCAACATCGCCGCGGCAAAAGTGGTGGGCAAAGCGATTGCCGAACGCGCACGCGCTGCGGGCGTCGAGAAAGTGGTCTTCGACCGGGGCGGATATCAATATCACGGCCGCATACAGGCATTAGCCGACGCGGCCCGAGAGGCAGGACTGAAGTTTTAAATTTATGGCGAAACAAGAGCTCAAAGATACGCTGTCGGTTCGCCGCATCGTGGATGCGAACCTCGCGAATTTGAAAGATCAGGTGGTGGCCATCAACCGCGTCACGAAGGTCGTCAAGGGCGGAAAGAACCTGAGCTTCTCGGCGCTGGTGGTGGTCGGGGATCAGCACGGCCACGCGGGCTTCGGCATGGGCAAGGCGCGCGAAGTTCCCATGGCCATTCGCAAAGCCATTGAGCAAGCCAAGAAGAATATGGTCACGCTGAATCTGAAAGGCTCGACCATTCCGCATCAGGTGCTCGGACGTTACGGTTCGGGCCAGGTGCTGCTCAAGCCCGCGCCGGAAGGAACGGGATTGATTGCTGGCGGCCCAGTGCGCGCGGTGATGGAGGTTGTCGGAATTCAGAATGTGCTGACCAAGTCGATTGGCACATCGAATCCGCACAACGTGGTGAAAGCAACATTTGACGCGTTGCTGCATCTGAAGGACGCCGCAAAAGTGGCGGAAATGCGCGGAAAGTCGGGCGACGAGAAGACCGCCGTAGCGACGACGCAGGGCTAAAGAAGTTGCGAAGAACAGACGAGCAGCGGGCCAATCGACCTACAAAGGCAAAGGCGTCGGAAATTTGAAATTTCAGATTTGAAATTTGAAATGGAAGAAACGGAGAATGCGAAGGCGCTTCTTTCCGTGAGCTGTAAAGGCAAAATTCGAGAGCAGCGATGACCAAAAAGACGGCAGAAACATTGAAAATCAAATGGATTCGCAGCTTCATCGGCTGCCCGCGCTCGATGCGCCAGACCATTCGGGGGCTGGGCTTCCGGCGCATGAACCAAATCGTCGAGAAGCCGGACACGCCGACGATTCGCGGCATGATCGCGCGCGTCCACCATCTCGTGGAAGTACAGGATTAATCGATGGCCATGAAACACACGCTTTCCAATTTAAAGCCGGCGAAAGGCTCGCGGCACCGCAAAGTGCGCGTCGGACGCGGCATGGGCTCGAAGCTCGGAAAAACTTCGGGCGCGGGCAACAAGGGCCAACAGTCGCGGCGCGGTTATTCGGCGAAACGCGGATTTGAAGGCGGCCAGATGCCGTTGCACCGCCGGATTCCCAAGCGCGGATTCGCGAATCCGTCCTCGAAAGAATTTACAGTAGTAAATGTCGAGAGCTTGAACGCATTCGACGCGGGCGAAACAGTTGGGCCGCTCGAGCTCGCGCAGCGCGGCATCATTCACGCGAAGCGCGATGGCCTCAAGATTTTGGGCGATGGCGAACTGAAAGTGGCGCTCACCGTTCAAGCTCATGCATTCAGCAAGTCGGCGCAGGAAAAAATTGCCGGCGCCGGAGGAAAGGCCGTAATTCTGTCGTGAACAGGGCCCGCTCATGAACAAGCTCTTCGAGGCATTTCGGAACATCTTCAAGACGCCGGACCTGCGTAACCGCGTGCTGTTTACGCTGGCGCTGCTGGGGGTGTACCGCCTCGGAGCTTTCATCCCCACGCCGGGAATCAACACCGACGTGCTGGGCGCGCTGTTCGATCAAGGCCGTGGCTCGGTGCTAGGCTTCATCGATCTTTTCAGCGGCGGAAATCTTCGCCGGTTGACGATCTTCGCGCTGGGCATCATGCCGTACATCACGGCATCGATCATCTTGCAGTTGATGGTGGTGGTCTGGCCGTATCTCGAGCGTCTGCAAAAAGAAGGCGAGCTTGGCCGCCGCAAAATCACGCAGTACACCCGCTACCTGACGATTATTTTGAGCGCGTTCCAGTCGTTTACGATTGCCGAAGTGCTGACGCGGCAAAATCTGGCCGGGCAGGCGCTGGTTTATCATCCCGGCCCGCGATTCGTGCTGATGACCATGCTGACGCTCACGACCGGATCGGCCTTCATCATGTGGCTCGGCGAGCAGATCAGCGATCGCGGCATCGGTAATGGCATGTCGCTGATTATTTTCGCGGGAATTGTGGTCGGTTTACCGCGCGGCGTGGAAGATTTGTGGGAGAAGACCCGAAACGCGCAATGGGGCGCGCTGACGGTTCCGGCGATGCTGATCCTGATCGCGCTTATGCTAGCCGCGGTGGCTTTTATCGTGTTGGTCGAAGGCGGCCAGCGGCGCATCCCGGTTCAGTACGCCAAACGAGTTGTGGGACGGCGGGTGATGGGCGGGCAGATGACCTATCTGCCGCTCCGCGTAAATTCCGGCGGCGTGATTCCGCCGATTTTCGCGAGTTCGCTGTTGACGTTTCCGAGCACCATCGTTCTCGCGCTCGGCGCCAAGGGGCATTTCTTCGACCGCTTTGCGAACGCGATCAAGTGGGGCGAGCCGCTTTACACGGTGATCTACGTATTCCTGATCATCTTCTTCGCGTTCTTTTATGTGGGCATCATTTTCAATCCCACCGAGCTTGCGGACAACATGCGCAAGTACGGCGGATTTATTCCCGGAATTCGACCGGGGCGGAACACCTCGGAGCACATCAACCGGATTCTGAGCCGGTTGACGCTCGTCGGCGGAGTTTATCTGGCCATCGTCTGCTTGATTCCCGAGTGGATGATTGCCGGCGTGCATCTCCAGCACTTGCCGGGCGCCGTGGGCGTCTGGTTCGACGAACACGCCTGGCGATTCCTACTCGAAGGCTTGGGCGTCACTTTTTACTTTGGAGGAACGTCGCTGCTAATCGTGGTAGGCGTGGCGATGGATACGGTGCAGCAACTCGAAGCGCAGCTCGTGATGCGAAATTATGACGGTTTCGTTCGCCGCGGCAAAATGCGCAATCGCCGTGGCTAACTGGGATCTCGGGGTGTCGCGCATGGGTCTGAATCGCCCTGTAATTTTCCTGGGACCTCCGGGCGCGGGCAAGGGAACGCAGGCCAGGCGCCTGGCCGAGCGTTGCGGAGTGCCGCATCTCTCGACCGGCGACATGCTTCGCGAACATGTACACCAGGGGACGGAACTCGGACGCAAGGCCAAGCCGTTGATGGATCACGGCAACCTGGTTCCTGACGATGTGGTGCTCGGAATGGTTGAGGAACGCATCGCGCGGCCGGACAGCGCCGGTGGTTTTGTTTTCGACGGATTTCCGCGCACGATTCCTCAGGCGGAAAAGTTGGATGAAGTTTTGGGGAAACGGAATTTTGCTTCACCGTTCGTGGTGAATTTCCGGGTGAACAACGACACGCTGGTGCATCGAGTGGCGGGGCGTTGGTTGTGCAGCGTGGGCGGCGAGATCTACAACATTTACGAGCGCCCGCCGAAGAAGCCCGGCTTCTGCGACAACGATGGCGGCGTGCTGGTGCAGCGCACCGACGACCAGGCCGATGTGGTGCGCGAGAGGCTGGCGGCCTTCGAGAAGCAGACGCAGCCGCTGGTGGATTATTACCGCGCCAAAGGCGATCTCGAGGAAGTAGATGGTTCGGCGACGGTCGAGGACGTGAGCAAACGGCTGGTGGATATCCTGGCCAGGCACGGTGTTGATGGCAATTGTGCGTAAGGACAAGCGGGAACTCGAGAAGATGCACAAGGCCGGTCTTCTCGTGTGGGGCGCGCTGCAGGAATTGCGCAAGCTGGTGCGGCCGGGCGTAACGACGAAGGATCTCGACGCCTTCGCCGAGCGGTATAGCGCGGAACACGACGCGCGGCCGGCTTTCAAGGGTTACATGGGCTATCCCGGCTCGCTGTGCACCTCGATCAATCAGGAAGTGGTGCACGGGATTCCATCGCTGAAGCGGGTGTTGAAAGAAGGCGACATTCTTTCGATGGATTTTGGAGTGGAGCTGGATGGCTATTACGGCGACGCTGCTTTGACGGTTCCAGTGGGAAAGATTAAGCCGGAGCGCGAGAAATTGCTGCGGGTGACGCGCGAGTCGCTCGATCAGGCCATCGACAAAGTACGGCCCGGCAACCGCTTGAGCGATATTTCAGCCGCGGTGCAGGGTTGGGTCGAGAAGAACGGTTTTTCGGTAGTTCGGGAATTCGTGGGCCACGGTATCGGCACCAAGATGCACGAAGAGCCGCAGCTTCCGAATTATGGCGAGCCGGGACAAGGCCCGCGATTGCTCGAGGGCATGGTACTGGCGATCGAGCCGATGGTGAATTCGGGCGGCCCGGGCGTTCGAGTGCTGGAAGATAAGTGGACGGCGGTCACGACGGACGGCAGCGATTCGGCGCATTTTGAACATACGGTGGCAGTTACGTCGAATGGGCCGTGGGTGCTGACGCGGCCGCGAGAAGAGCAAGGCCCGTGCTGGTGAATCCTAAGAGCATCTAATCATTGAGCGGGTAACAAAGCGAGTACATGGCGAAACGACGACCTGATAGCGAGAAAAAGAAGGGCGACGACGGCAATCCGAAAGAGGATGCCATCGAAGTGATGGCCACGGTGATTGAACCGCTGCCGAACGCCATGTTCCGCGTGGAGCTCGATAACAAGCATCGCGTGCTCGCGCACATTTCCGGAAAGATGCGCAAGAATTTCATTCGCATCCTGCCGGGAGATAAGGTCGCGGTCGAGTTATCGCCGTACGATTTGACGCGCGGCAGGATCGTTTACCGCTACAAATAGCTAGCGGCTACGAATTGGGGCACGGAGCAAGAGCAGAACGGAGCCAGAAATGAAAGTAAGAGCCTCGGTCAAGAAAATTTGCATGAAGTGCAAGATCGTTCACCGGCGCGGCGTGGTTCGCGTAATTTGCGAGAACCCGAAACACCGCCAGCGCCAGGGCTAGGGAGCCCTCGTTAAGGAGAATATCGAATGGCACGTATCGCCGGCGTTGATTTGCCGCCAAACAAGAGACTGTGGGTCGGCCTGACCGCCATCTATGGCATCGGCCAGGAACGCGCGAAGAAGCTCGCCACGAAAGCCCACGTCGATGAAACGAAAAAGGTGAAGGACCTGACCGAAGAGGAAACCAACCGTCTTCGCCAGGCCATTGAACAGGAAGGCCGCGTGGAAGGCGATCTCCGCAAGGAGATGCAGATGAACATCCGCCGGCTGATTGAAATTCAGTGCTATCGCGGCCTGCGCCATCGCCGGAATCTTCCGGTGCGCGGCCAGCGAACGCATACGAATGCACGCACGCGGAAGGGTCCTCGGAAGGGCGCGGTGGCGGCAAAGAAGAAGACGGCACTGCGCAAGTAGCAGCCGGCAGTTGCCTAGCGCGCGCACGGAATAAAGGAGAACAAAGCTCGTGGCCAAGGAACCGAAGGACGCCGCCGCAGCACCGGATGCAGGTGCAAAAGCAGCGGCAAGTAAGCGCAAAAAGGAATTTCGCAAGAAGAAGGAAAAGCGCGTCGTGCCGCATGGCGTCGTGAATATTCAGGCGACGTTTAACAACACGATCGTCACGCTTACCGATCCGGATGGGCGCACGGTGAGCTGGGCGACTGCCGGCTCGGTCGGCTTCAAAGGCTCGCGCAAAGGCACTCCGTATGCCGCACAGCAGGCCGCGATGACCGCCGCGGGAGTGGCGCGCGATCAGTACGGCATGAAATCGGTGGAAGTGCGAGTGAAGGGCCCCGGCGCCGGACGCGAATCGGCAATTCGCGCGCTGGCTTCGGCCGGCCTTCACATCAACGCGATTAAAGACGTAACGCCCGTGCCACACAACGGATGCCGGCCGCCCAAGCGCCGCCGGGTCTGATCGTTTCTCGTTTCGAGTTTGCTGGAAAAAGGAGAATCAGAATTGGCAAGACATCGTGAAGCGGTTTGCCGGCTGTGCCGCAGGGAGGGCATGAAGCTCTACCTGAAGGGACTGCGGTGTTTTACGGAAAAATGCGCCATCGAGAAACGCAATTTCGTTCCCGGGCAGCACGGCCAGGCGCGGCGTGCGAAGCTCGTCGGCTACGGCGTGCAATTGCGCGAAAAGCAGAAGATGAAGCGCACCTATGGACTGCTCGAGCGGCAGTTCCGCGGATATTTCGAAAAGGCGGAGAAGGCCCAAGGCCCCACCGGCTCAAACCTGATGGTGATGCTCGAGCGGCGGCTCGACAACGTCATCTATCGCATGGGCATCGCCTCGTCGCGCTCCCAGGCGCGGCAATTCGTGAATCACGGGCACGTGCGCGTGAAGGGCCGCAAGGTCAACATCCCGAACTTCCTGGTGAGCGTCGGCGACGACATCACCATCAAGGACAAAATGCACCAGAACGCCATGGTGCTCGAGGCGCGCAACCTGGCGCAGAGCCAGGATCACACGCCATGGCTCGAAGTGGACCGCGAGAATTTCAAGGCGCGGGTGATCGCCATGCCGCGTCGCGAGGATTTGCAGACGCCGCCGCTCAACGAACAGTTGATCGTCGAACTTTATTCCAAGTAATTCGCCGTACTGAATTTATCGCCAAAGATTATTGCAGATGACAGCCAGTGGGCTCGCGCGAGCGGGCCGGGAGGAATGTTGAATATGTGGAAGGGATTTCAGAAACCAAAGCGGTTGGCGGCGGAACTCGAGTCGCTGACGGACAAATACGGCAAGTTTTCCGCGCAGCCGTTTGAGCGCGGCTGGGGAACCACGGTCGGCAACGCGATTCGTCGCGCGCTGCTGAGCTCGATTGAAGGCGCGGCCATCACTGCGGTGAAAATCGAGGGCGTGCTGCACGAATTTTCGCCGATTCCTGGCGTGGTCGAAGATGCCACCGACATCATTCTCAATCTCAAAGCAGTGCCGCTCAAATTGAATTCGGACCAGTCCAAGACGATTACGCTGAACGTGGACGCGCCGGGGCCGGTTACTTCGGCTAAGATCGAAGAAGACGCCGACATAGCGGTACTGGACAAGAACGTTTACATCGCGACGGTGAGCGAAGGCGGCAAGCTGGAACTCGAGATGCGCGTCAAGAACGGCCGCGGCTACGTTTCCGCCGACCGCAACTTCGACGAGGATCTGCCGATCGGTTACATTCCCATCGACTCGGTGCATTCGCCGGTGCGCAAGGTGAATTACGCGGTGGAAGCGGCGCGTCTCGGACAGATGACCGATTACGAGAAGCTTTCGCTTGAAGTCTGGACCAACGGCGCCATCACTCCGCAGGACGCGATCGGATTGGCTTCGAAGCTGGTGAAGGATCACATGAGCATCTTCATCAACTTTGAGGAATCGCCCGACCTGCCGGAAGAAGTGGTCGAAAACTACAACGATCCGCGGTTGGATCATCTCGATCGTTCGGTTGAAGAGCTCGAGCTTTCGGTGCGCTCCTACAATTGCTTGAAGAACGCCAACATTCAGAGCCTTCGCGAGCTCGTTCAAAAGACCGAGTCCGAGATGCTCAAGACGAAAAACTTTGGCCGGAAATCGCTGAACGAGATCAAGGAAATCCTGCAGAAGATGGGGCTGAGCCTGGGCATGAAGTTCGACGATCGCGGCCGGATTATTTGGCCGCCATTGCCGAGCCAGACCGCGCCTCCGCTTCCGGAGGAAACCGCCGGCCTGTAGTGCGCGGGACATACGACCATGAGACACCTGAAGTCAGGCTTCAAGCTTGGGAAGAATCCGGCGCATCGCAGGGCCGTGCTGCGGAATCTGGTGACCAATCTGATCGTGAATGAACGCATTACCACCACGATTCTGCGGGCAAAAGCGACGCGCCGGCTGGCCGAGAAGATGATCACGCTTGGCAAGCGCGACACGTTGCATACGCGGAGGCAAGCCGCCGCGTTTCTGCAAACGCCGGACGCCACGAAGAAGCTTTTCGCGGATCTGGCTCCGCGCTTTGCCGACCGTCCCGGCGGTTATACACGCATCATCCGCCGCGGCTGGAGGATTGGTGACGGCGCAGAGCTCGCGATACTTGAATTCATCGGCTCCGACTTGAAGAAGAAAGAAAAGAGATCGAAGAGAGAAGAAGCGGTGGAGGAACCGAAGGAGAAGGAAGCCGCCGCAGCGAAGTAATTTCTCAAACTCAGATAATTAAGAAAGCCCGCGGCGCGTTTTGCGCTGCGGGCTTTTTTCGTTTTTTACGAACCTCCGGCGGCGCATTAAGTAGCGCCGGCGTCCCTGCCGGCATCTTACGACCTCGCATTCCGCCGAGTGCAACACACACGAGCGGATCGGGCAGCCGTGACAACTCCTCCCGCCCCACATCGAGCTCCGCCGGCGATTCGCGCGTTCGCCGAGACTTTTGCTCGTAAGATGCCGGCAGGGACGCCGGCGCTACTTAAGACCAAGCCAGCTCCGATAGATTTGCTGCTGCAGATCGGTCATGTGTTCCACCGGCTTTAGCGTGTATGTGGCGTTGGGATTTCCGCGCAGCGTGACATTGAATTCGTGCAACTCGTCGAGACGCAACACCGCGATTTTCACAGCGTCGCCGGGCTTGTGAGCTTCGATCATCGGCGCGATGTCGTCCGGAATCACGGCGCGTCCATCCACGGCCACGATTTCGTCGCCCTTCTCGAGCCCCGCGGATTCTGCCGGGCTTCCCGGAATGATGTTTGAAATTTTGGGTCGGCCATCGTCGCTTTTCGACGTTTCCATACCGGCCCACGGCTTGGTCTCATCGATTTTCTTGCCGACGGCAATTCCCGCATATGCGAAGTATGTTTCATACGGCAGCGGCTCTTTGCCGCTTATGCAGCGGGCCGAGAAATCGCTGAAGTCCGTTCCAGCGACTTCGGAGAGCGCGTGAATGGCATCCTGCGGCTCGAATCCCGGCTTGGGCAACGCATAGCGCTGATAGAGCAAGCGCATCCAGTCGTCGAGAGTTTTCTTGTTGCCGGTATTTTGCCGGATGGCGAAATCGAGAAGATGGCCGAGAAGTTGGCCGCCGTCGTAGTAAGAATATTGAATATTTGGCTGATTGTTATCGAGCTTCGTGTCCCGCACGAACCAGGTATCAAAGCTTGTGTCCTCAATGCTGCGTTCCTTGCGTCCAGGTTCCGATTCGAATTTGGTAATCAGCTTTGCGATGCCATCAAGATAGTGCTGCGGCGTCACCAGCCCCGCGCGCTCGACGGCCAGCGATCCGTAGTAGCTCGTCAGTCCCTCGGAAATCCAAAGCGAGGGAGTATGGACCTGCTTCGTGTAATCAAACGGTCCGAGCGGCCGCGGCCGGATGCGCTTGACGTTCCAGGCATGAAAGAACTCGTGGGCCGTCACGAAAAGCTTTAATTCGTATTGGTTTCCGAAAGCACCTGCCGGGCCCGTATTGTCCCAATCCTTCGAGAAATTAATCTGCGTGGAATTGAGATGCTCTAGGCCGCCTCCGGCTTTTGGCCAAATGTGAAACAGAAACCAATATTCCTTGAACGGCGCCTCCTGCCCTGAAGTTCCGGCTACATCGGCAAAAATGGGAACGAGCTGTTGCACCAGCTTTTCGGTATCGACTGTAAATTTGGTGAAATCCTGCTGGTTGATGATGTCGTGATCGATGACGTGGTATTTCGTTCCGGCAAATTCGAAGGTCTGCTCTTTGAAATCGGAGATTTCGAGCGGGGAATCTGCAAACCAATCGTAGGATTCCGCGTGGTACGCGTTCGCGGCGTCGTGCGTCATTCCCGTGGCCACTTTCCAATTTCCCGGCACAGCGATGGAAAGATCGATGGCACGGTCTTTTCCGCCAACCAAATACATCCAGACCGAAGGCCCGCCGATGAAAGCATGTCTCTCGTTGTATTGTGCGTGATTATTTTGCAGCGTGTTCGCGTAGATCGAGTATTCCACCGTGACGGAAGTCGCGCGATTCAAATCGATGAGCCAGGTCTGTTGATCTGTTTTGTGCCATGCGAGCGGCTTTCCGTCGGGGCCGAGCGCGCGGAATCCCTGCACCAACATCCAATAATTTTCAATTTGATAGCTGCCGGGCGCCCATGCGGGAATCGCGAATTCAGCGCTATTGCCGTCGAGGCCGGAAGCGTGAATGGTGATGTCCATCAGGTGCGTGTTAGGCGCTTCGAATTTCAATTCGTAGTGCAGCGTCTCATCGCCGGCGGCGCGGATGCTGGGGCTCGTCACCAGAAATGCGAGCGCCACCAGAGTCGCAAGAATTGCAAATCTCGAACTTCGAAGCATGTCAACGACCTCCAATCGTTACGTTTGCGATGGATTTCTGTGCGTCGAACTGCTGTGCCTGCTGAATCGCGTTATCCGGCAGGCGGAGCTTCGAATTGACGACGGGAGCGAGAGGGCCAGACCGCGACGAGAACTTGGGCGATTGTGCCGCCAGCGGTGTCGAGCAGCACATCCGATACCGCGGCGGTTCTTCCGGGCACGAAGGACTGATGAAACTCATCGATCGAAGCATAGGCCGCGACGATGGCGATGGTAATCAGCGCCCATTTCAGCGACTGTCCGCCACGACCTGCTCTGAGGCTCCGCAACACCAGCAAGCTGAAAACGAAATATTCAAAAAGGTGGCCGCATTTCCGCACCATGGCGTGAAGTGACGCTATGGTTTCGAGCGATGCGCGCGGTAAGAGCCATTGAAATACTGGCTCAATCACACGCCCGGTGTTTTCTGAGGTGAACCACGAAGTGGAAAACGTCCAGATGAGTGCAGCCCAGGCGATCACCGGCCACCAGCGGATCAATCGGCTCATGCGGTAGGAGACGAGCGCGCGATGCGGCGCGCGCTCACTTCCCGTGATGTCGGCGTGTCGCGATCCATTATTCGACGCGGTAGTTGGGTGCTTCGCGCGTGATGATTACGTCGTGAACGTGGCTTTCGCGCAGGCCGGCGGAAGAAATGCGCACGAAGTGGCCGCGCTCTTGGAGTTCGTTCAGATTTGCGACGCCGCAGTAGCCCATGCCGCTGCGCAGGCCGCCGACGAGCTGATCGACGAGGCCGGCGAGCGGACCTTTATAAGGAACTTGGCCTTCAATTCCTTCAGGGACAGTCTTGCCGCGCTCGGCACATTCCTGGCTGTAGCGATCGGCGGAGCCGGATTCCATTGCGGCGAGCGAGCCCATGCCGCGATAGGATTTGAAAGTGCGGCCTTGATAAAGAATCGTTTCGCCCGGCGATTCTTCGGTGCCGGCAAAAAGGCCGCCGATCATTACCGAAGAAGCGCCGGCGGCGATGGCTTTGGTGATGTCGCCGGAAAATTTCACGCCGCCGTCGGCGATAATTGGAACGCCCGAGCCTTTTGCGGCGCGCGCGGATTCGGCTATGGCAGTGATTTGCGGAACGCCGGCGCCGGTGACGACGCGCGTGGTGCAAATCGAGCCGGGCCCGATGCCTACTTTGAGTCCGTCGATGCCGAGTGAGATTAAATCGCGCGCGCCTTCGGCGGTGGCGACGTTTCCGGCGACGAGTTGCATTTCCGGAAGGCGATGCTTGATTTGCCGGATGGCTTCCATCACGCGAGTGGAATGTCCGTGAGCGCTGTCGATGGCGAGGATGTCGGCCTTTGCATTGGCCAGCTCGATGGCGCGTTCGAGATAATCGCCGGTGGCGCCGACGGCCGCGCCTACGCGCAGGCGGCCGTGCTCGTCTTTTGTGGCTAGCGGATATTCGAGTTTTTTCTGGATGTCTTTTACCGTGATTAGGCCCTTGAGATTAAAATCGGCGTCCACGACGAGAAGTTTCTCGATGCGATGCTGCTGCAGGATTCGCTCCGCAGCTTCGAGGGTGGTGCCGACGGCAACGGTGACGAGATTATCTTTCGTCATCACGTTGCTGACGGATTGATCGAGGTTGCG
The DNA here is from genome assembly GCA_963831955.1 of uncultured Acidobacteriota bacterium. GTDB lineage: Bacteria > Acidobacteriota > Terriglobia > Acidiferrales > UBA7541 > Palsa-147. Next base: position 163,216 of record CAWHSG010000003.1, read on the forward strand.
CTCGAAGCGCAGATCGCGATTGGTAAGGATGCCTACGAGCTTTTGGCCGCGCGTCACCGGCAAGCCGGAGACGCGGTACTTGGTCATGATGTCGAGCGCTTCGCGGACGGTGATTTCAGGCGCGATGGTGACGGGATCGACGATCATGCCGCTTTCCGAGCGCTTCACTTTGTCTACTTCCTCGACCTGGCGCTCGATGGACATATTGCGATGGACGAAGCCGAGCCCACCTTGCCGCGAAATGGCGATGGCCAGGCGAGCGTCCGTAACTGTGTCCATCGCGGAAGCGACGATTGGGATATTGATGGCGATTCTGCGCGTGAGGCAAGTGCGCGTGTCCACTTGCGCCGGCATCACCGAGGATTTGCCGGGCAGCAGGAGGACATCATCGAATGTCAGACCTTCGGGAATGGCGCCGTCGAGCATCTTCACCTCGTTTGGAGTTGGCCGCAGTGGCCAGAAACACCACAGCCCAGCCGCTGGGGGCCGGGCTGCGAGAATTTTGAATTTTGCCAAAACTTCTGCATGAGTTGAAAATATATTGTAGGCGTGCTCGCGAATGAAAGCAAGTCGCGCTCGCGCAATCCCGAAGAGGATGAGCCGATGCTGAAGGCAATCAAGAAGCGGAATATGCGGCTGTATATGAATGTTTGGCCACCGTTTGCTGGGGCTGGGATTCGCGTGACGCGGCTGGATGCGGATTGGCGGGCAATTGATGTGGAGATGAAGATGCGATTTTGGAATGCGAATTATGTGGGGACTCACTACGGAGGGTCTCTGTATTCGATGACCGATCCGTTTTACATGTTGATGTTGATCGAGAATCTCGGGCGCGAGTATATCGTTTGGGACAAGGCGGCTACGATCCGTTTTCGGAAGCCAGGCGTTGGGAAAATGAGGACTGAGTTTCGATTGACGACCGAACGGATTGACGGCATTCGCGAGGCTTTGAAGACGGAGAGGAAGGTCGAGCCGGTTTTCATGGTCGAGGTACGGGATGAAACTGGGAATGTGATTGCGGAGGTGGAGAAAATTCTTCATGTTCGCAAGAAAGGCGAGAAGTGACGGAGCAGCATCAGCAAATATCGAGAGCGGAATTCGCGGCTGTGAATTCATCCCGGGTCTCTCCGCGGAAAAGAGCCGGCGAGGACGCCAGCGGTACGAAACGGAATCTGTTGTAGCAACGTGAAAATGTCACCCTAACGGCCCGATGAAAATGTCACCCCCTGTGAATTTATCCACTGCAGTGGAGCAGCTTGGTCTCGCGGTAATAGATGTCCACTGTTCCTTCGAGCGATTCGTAGAGCTGCACTTTGGCCCCGGCGAAGCTGAAGCGTTTGGGTTGGGGCGGGATCTGGAAGCGGCGGCCGTCCCATTGCACGACGTTGTCGTTGCTGACCGCGCGTTCGTGAACGAAGCAGCAGATACGGTCCAGATCCTGGGGAGCAGGGCGCCAGGCTTTTTCTGCTTCGCGCGGCGCGCGGCCGAAGCGCCTGTTGTAGTCGGGAAGGAAGCGGCGGAGAACTTCGTTGGCCGCTTGGAGATCGCCGGCCCGGGCCAGCCGCAGTTCGCTGGTGAGGCGATCCTGAAAGGTGCCCCAGAGGCGTTCGATGCGGCCTTTGGCCTGCGGAGAGTTGGCGGCAATGTAGGTGACGCCGAGTTGTTGGAGCGCACGGCCGAACTGGGTCGGTTGCCTTTTCCCCGCGAGTTGTTCTTCGACGGTCCAGTGATCGTCGTTGCGCACGAATACGCCGTGACGATCGCCGTAAAAGCTGAGCGGGACGCCACGGCTGCGCAACAAGCAGCGGAGCAGACGAAAATAGCCGCGGGCATCTTCGGTGGGAAAAAATTCGGCGGCGAGGACCTTGCGAGTGGCGTCGTCGAGAAAGCCCAGCAAGGTGAGTTGCGGGCCACGCTCTTCGAGCCAGGAGTGCAGGCTGGCATCGAGGAGCAGCATGTCGCCTTCACGAGCACGCGCGAGGCGTCGCTGGCGATGCGTGGGAGCGCGACGCTTGCGAGGCGAGCCGATCCCGGCCGCGCGCAACAGACGGCGGAGAGTTTCGCGGCCCAGGGATAGACCTTCGACCTCGCAGAGCTTTTCGCAGAGATGGTGGTCGTTGAAGCCGGCGTAACGCGTGCGGGCGAGCTGCAGGATGCGGGCGCGCAGGCGTTCGGGTAACCGGCGCGGGCTGGGGCGGCCGCGGCTGGCGTGTGCCAGAGCGGCTGCGCTGCCTTGCCTATAACGCGCTTTGAGACGCTGGACATGTCGAGGCGTTAGTTCGAGCAGCTCCGCCGCTCTGGCACACGCCAGTTCTCCTTTGAGGCAAGAAGAAATCACCGCCACTCGTTGTAGCTCTTTCTGGCTCAAGCGAACTGTCTCCCTGTTCATAGGGCGACATTTTCACCGGGCCATTAAGACGTGACAGAATTATTGGGCTAAGACAGGTACGAAACGGAATCTTGCGCGGTTTCGATTGGTATCGTAATTTTGATTGGTGCGCGAGTTTAATCCTCCCAAGTTGCTGCGGAATCCTCATTTGATGACTATTGCTTCTGACTTTTTGGCCGCGGAAGTTTCCGACGCTCGGCGCCAGTGTGCGGCGGGAATTTGAAGTCGAGCCTGGGTCGCGAATTCTTGCCAAATGTCATTGGCAGGCTGAACCGAAATTGCGGCCTACGCTCGTGTTATTGCACGGACTCGAAGGATCCAGTGAATCCGGTTACATGCTCGGAGCGGCGGATAAGGCGTTTCGAGTGGGATTCAACGTGCTGCGGGTTAATCAGCGAAATTGCGGCGGGACTGCGAATTTGACTCCTACGCTTTACAATTCGGGCTTAAGCGGGGATATGCGCGCTCTGATTAACGAGTTGATCGAAAGCGATGGATTGCCGGAGATTTTTGCCGCGGGGTCTTCCATGGGCGGCAACATCATGTTGAAAATGGCCGGGGAGTTTGGCGATGCTCCGCCGCCGCAATTGAAAGGCGTCATCGGGATTTGCCCGGCGATTGATTTGGCTGCCTGCGCTGATGATTTGGCGAAATTTCGAAACGTGATTTATTCGCGACATTTCGTGAAGAGCTTGAAGCGCAGCATGAAACTAAAGGCGGCGATGTATCCCGGGACGTATTCGCTTGATGGCTTAAATCGCGTGCGCACGGTGCGGCAGTTTGATGACGTGATTACCGCGCGCTATTGCGGATTCCGGGATGCGGAGGATTACTACTGACAGGGCCAGTGCGATGCGGGTGATCGCGGGGATTCGCGTGCCTACTTTAATCATGACCTCGCAGGATGATCCATTCGTCCCATTCAAGACTTTCGGAAACGGCAGCTTTCCGGCAAATCCTAACGTGACCGTGATTGCGCCCAAGCATGGCGGACATTGCGCGTTTATTTCGCGCGAACGCGGCGAAGAGAGCTTCTGGGCGGAGGCGCGTTTAGTGGAATTCTGCAAATCGAAATCGACGCTGCTCTAAACAGCTCAGGCAATCGGCACGGCCAGCGATGGTGCGAAGCCGGGAGTCAGTAATTGGGCAGCGCCGCTTTCGCTGATTGCCATGTCGTCTTCGCAACGCAGGCCGTAATCTCCCGGCACGTAAATTCCCGGCTCATTCGAAAATGTCATGGACGATTCGAGGATCACTCGATTTCCGCGAACTAGATATGGCTGTTCGTGTTCGTCGATGCCGATGCCGTGACCGAGCCGATGCGCAAAATATTTGTAGTTTGGACCGAAGCCCGCTTCGGTGATTACTGCGCGCGCGGCATCATCCACCGACCCGCATGTTTTCCCCGCCACGGCAGCGGCGAGCGCGGCGTCCTGGGCCTTGCGCACGATTTCGAAAGCGCGCTGCAACTTGTCAGAAGGCTTGCCTAGCGACGAAGTGCGGGTGATATCGGAATGATAGCCTTCGACGGTGGTGGCGCCGTCGATTAGGATGCCGTCGCCTTCGCGGAGCTGGCGATCGTCGTGCGTGCCGTGCGGCAGAGCGGCGGCCGGACCGAAAAGAACGAGGGAATCGCCTTCCTGATTCATGCGTTCGTAGCCCGCGGCGATCATGGCGGAAACTTCGGATTGCCTGATGCCTTCTTTCAATGACGCAAACGTCGCTTTGTAAACGGCGAAAGTAGCTTCGCACGCAAGGCGCATGAGGGCGAGTTCGTGCTCGCTCTTTCGCGCGCGGCAGCCCAGCATGATGGCATCCGCGCTCAGATATTCAGGATAGGGATAGGATTTTCGGAGAGCCGTCGAAGAAGGCGTAGGGCATGCCGGATTCGACTGCGATGCGCCCGGCGGAAACGTGCTTGCTCTTGAGCCATGCTGCGGCGAGCCGATAAGGGCTTTCATCTTCCTGCCAGACACGAATTTCAATCGGCCAGCGCAGATTTTCGCGCAGGCGGCCCTCTTCGAAAGCCGGCGAAATCAAAATCGGATCGCCTTTTTGCGGAATGAGCAGGCCGAGAATGCGTTCGCTGGGCCACCAATGAATGCCGGTGAAATAGACCATCGAAGACCCTGGCGCCACATAAAGGGCCGAATAATCGGGCTTCGCGTCGGTCATGAGTTGCTGGGCGCGAGCGATTCGCGCTTGAAATTCGCTCGCGGTAATCGGATGAACGCGATCGCCTAATGGCCGCAGGGAATCGAAGGCTGGCGGAAGCTTTGTTTCCTGCGGTGGTGCAGCGCTCGCGCGCCGCGACTGTGCCGGGCGCGATTGCGCCAGCGGCCCACGCCGCCGCGCCTGTCTTTACAAAATTTCGCCGCGAAATTGGCATGAGTCCCTCGATGAGAAACGATGGAGCTAGTGAAAGTGCGAGACTTCTACGACGTCAGTGGCGTAGCGGCCGCGCGCCAGCGCAAGCTGCTTCAAGTCGCGCGACCAGGCAAAACCGAAGATGAGATCGGAATTGAAATGAGTGAGCTGGCGCGGAGCCGAGCGCGTCTCGGGACTCGAAAGATTTACGGATTGCATCCAGATATTTGAAACGGCGTTCTGAGTCACGACATACGCCAATCCGCGATCATCGGCAGTCCAATTTAATTGCGGGACTGCCTTCGCCTGCCGGACCTGCGCCGGGAGGAAGATCGTAAGTGGCGCGAACTTCGCCACCCTCGCTAGGGAAGATGATCAGCTTCGGCGGCTTTTGCAGATCGAGGCGCTGGCCGGCGGCGATCCATTTTCCATCGAGAGAAAAAGCCGCGTAATGCGCATTTTTGATACTGAGACGCGTCGGGGCGCCGCCGTCCGCAGAGACGCGCCACAATTCACCGTCGGCGTCGTCCTGGCGTCGAAAGACGATCCATTTGCCATCCGGCGAGCAGACCGGCTCACTGTCAATTCCATCTCGTGGTGACGGGAACCGCCGAGCCTCCATCGGCTGACGCCCGAAAAATCTGCGAACCCTCAGCACTCTGCTCGGCGTAAACGAAAGCGCCGGAATCTCCGCAGGGCGAAGGATGTTCGCTGATGCCCTTGCCGAGCGGCAGGTCGCGCGAGGCGTTGCCGGAAGAATCGCTGATGGCCAAGCCGATTTTTCCGCTGGCGTAATAGGCCTGCACCAGTCGTCCATCGGGCAGCCATGCGATTCCGAGATAGCCATCCGCGCGGCCAATTCCTGAAGTGATGGCCTTGCCCTCGGACTCAGGGAGAGCAGCGGCGCCATTTTGTGCCACCCAAACGCGCGAAATGAGCGTGGCCTGAGACGTAATGAGTGAGGAGCCGTCCGCAGTGACCTTCGCGCCGAAATAGAGATTCAGATCATTCGTAATTCTTCGAGGCTCGCCGGCAGGATACGAAAGAAACCAGAGTTGAGAATTTAGCGCGCCGGAATCTTTGCGAGCGCTCGGGAAGACCAGTCCGCTGCCATCTGGCATCCACGCTAATTGACGCGGGTTGATCCAAATGTCGTCACCGAGGTGCTTGATGGCGCCCGTCGTCGTGTCGATGAGATGAATGTGAAAGTGATACGCGCTGCCCTGGCCCTCGATCGCAGCGGCGGCGATTCGCGCGCCGTCCGGCGACCATGCAGGGCCATTCGCGCTGAACGAATTCAGACCGGTAAGAGTTGCGAGCGCGTGTTGGCCGGAGCCATCGGCCGCCGCAACGATGATCTTCGACGAGCCGTCAGCAGACGAATCACGCACAAAAGCGAATTGGCTGCCGTCGGGCGAGAAAGTGATGGGGCTGTCGATGTCGTCCAGGATGTGCTGCGGGGCGCCGCCGAGAGAAGCCATTTTCTGCAGATGACTCAGCGATTCGCCCTGATTCCGCGTGTTGAAGTAGAGATAATTTCCGTCGCGGGTGAATGTCAGTCCGTCCGGATTTAATTTCGATGGAGCCAGAACTTGCGCCGTGCTTCCGGTTGCCACTTGGCGCACCCAGATGCTTTGCTGGCCATCGCGATCCTGCACGTAGGCGAGCCATTTGCCGTCAGGAGAAATTGCGGCGGCGCCGATGTCACCGCTGCTGGTGAGTTGCGTAATGGTCATGCCTTCGTGAAAGCTTTCCGTCGCGGCATGTTCGTGCTCGGAGTGACGGTGGAGCATCATCCATCCGACAAACGCGCCTATGAGCACCAAAATCGCCAACGCGTTCCAGATAATTAAATTTCGGCGCGACTTCGCTGGAGACGGCGCCGCAGTGGCGGTCGACGCGGCGGATGACCCGGGCAAAGGAATCTGTGGAGCGGAACCATAAGCCGGCGGCGGAGGTGGTGTCTGATATGTTGCGGGGCTCGGCAGCGCTGAGCTGCCAGCTCGTGGGTCGCTCGGAGCCGCAGCAGGCAGGCTGGAAGATGACCAAGCTCCGGCAGCGGGAGCTACGCGAGCGGATTCCGTGTCTCGGCGCAGCCTTTTGAGATCAGCGCGCAGCTCGGCTGCGGTTTGATAACGGAGTTCGCGGTCTTTTTCGAGCGTCTTGCCGAGAATTTCTTCCAGGCGCGGCGGAGTTTCCGGGTTCAGGCTCGATGGCGGAGCCGGCGCGCGATTCAGAATCGAATCGAAAATCACGGCAGTGGTGTTGCCGGTGAATGGCGGGCGGCCCGTGGTCATTTCGTAGAGGACTGAGCCGAGACTGAAAATATCCGTACGCGCGTCGAGCTCTTCGCCGCGGGCTTGTTCCGGCGACATGTAGGCGACTGTGCCGATCGCGGAGCCCGGGCTGGTCAACATGGCTTCGTTGATGATGGGTGCGGCATCGAGAGACTCGGTGGCGTCGCCGGGGGATCCGAAAGCGCGCGGCTTTGGAGCGTGCTTGGCCAGGCCGAAATCGAGAATTTTGGCTTGGCCGCGCGGCGTGATGAAAATATTTGCGGGCTTAATATCGCGATGAATAATGCCGCGGGAATGTGCGGCATCAAGCGCGTCGGAAATTTGGATCGCGAAATCGAGCAGAGCCGCGAGTGCCATCGGATGGCCGGAGATGCGCTCGCGAAGCGTTTGCCCTTCGAGCAGCTCCATCACTAAGAATGGCCGACCGTTCGATTCGCCGACGTCGAAGAGCGTGCAAATGCCGGGATGATTCAGCGCGGAAACGGCGCGCGCTTCGCGTTGAAATCTTTCAAGCGCCGCGGGATCGTGCGCCATGTCGCCAGAGAGAAATTTCAGCGCGACGAAGCGGCCGAGCCGAATATCCTCAGCCCGATACACTTGTCCCATTCCGCCGCTGCCTACCGGCTCGATCACGCGATAGTGTGAGAACGTCTCGCCTATCAAGACTGCCCTCCGGGCTGCCAGACATCCTATTCCACGGCGCTGGCCGGCGCAAGAAGCCTTGCAAGCCAAAGATACTGTGGTACTTACAAATCTTCGCGAATATGACCGCGCAACCGGGCGGGTATTCTCAGGACTCGCGGTCTATTGCCTGCCCGGCCAGGAAGGCAGAGAATCTCTAGAGCGCAATGGCTGTTATAATAGGAACCGACCGGACTGCCCCGGTGTCTAACATAGAAAGGGAAAGATGGTTTGAACCGTAGCGCTGGAGAATCGATGTCGGATATGGCGCACAGTTTAACGTGGGGCCGCGATGAAGCGGAGCTGGTGACCGAGCTGCAAGCCGGCTCGGACGCCGCCTTCGAGTGGCTCGTCACCTACTACCACGCTTCGGTCTATAACCTCGTTTATGGAATTCTCTCCGATGCAGCTGACGCTGCCGATGTTAGCCAGGAAGTTTTCTTGCGCGCGTTTCGCGGCATTCGCGGATTCCGGCGCGGAAGTTCGCTGAAGACCTGGCTGTATCGCATTTCTGTGCGCGAAGCATTGAATCACCGGAGATGGTGCTGGCGGCATCACCGGCAACAAATCTCGATTGACGATGATTCGAACGGAACTTCTGCGGCGCTGGAACTCGAGGACCTGGACGCCACGCCTTACGACCGGCTGGCGACACGCGAGACTCAGCGTGCGGTGCGCAAGGCCCTCGCGCTGGTTCCTGATGTATTTCGCAGCGCGGTAATTTTGCGCGATCTCGAGGGGCTTTCTTACGAAGAGGTCTCCGAAATTCTGGAAATCTCGGTGGGAACGGTGAAGTCGCGCATTCTAAGAGGCCGCCGGGCGCTGCGCGAATTGCTCGATCCGTTGCTACACGCCGAGCGGACGCTAATCGTTGCGCCGCACGAATCCACTAACACCGACGAAACTACCGCGGCGGCCGATTTGAAAAACACCGGTCTGCCAGATTTGGCGCCGGCGCCCTCGCTGGCTTTCGACGCGCTGCCGAATCTAGCCGCGCTGCGGAGCCGGGGAGGCGCGCAATGAATTGCCGTCAGGCAAGCCGGCGCCTGCCGGGGTACGTTGATGGAGCGCTCTATACGCGCGACCGTGCCCGATTGCGCGAGCACCTGAATTCCTGCGCGGCGTGCCGCGAGCAACTCGAGCGCTACCGGCGTCTGGCCATGTGTCTTGCCAATGTGGACCACGTAGCGCCGCCGGCCGATCTGGCCATGCGAATTCGCCTTGCTGCTGCACACGCGCGTGCGCGCGAGCAGTGGCCGCGCCGTCTGTTATCCCGCGCCGCGCTGATTTCGGAAAATATTCTGCAGCCGCTGGCGCTGCCTGCTACGGCCGGAATCTTGACCGCGATTTTTGCGTTCCTGTTCGTCGTGCAAGGAATTCTGGTGGGCGTTCCGACGGCTGCGGGCGCCAATGATTGGCCCGGCAATTTGATCCAGCCGGCGCGGCTCGAAAGTCTGGCGCCGTTTCCAGTGGCGGGCATTGCCGATAGCGGAGATACGCCCGATGCCGGTCTGCTGATTGTTGACGCGACATTGAACGAGCAAGGCCAGGTAGTGAGCTACAACATCTTGGCCGGGCCGAATGATGCCGCGGTACGCCACCAGTTGGATCAAGTGCTGCTCTTCTCCCGTTTTCGACCTCAACTCAGCTTTGGGCGGCCCATGCCGGGCGGCCGCGTAATCCTGAATTTCAGCGAAGTGCGCGTCCGAGGCTAGACGAAGAACGATATCCCAGCCGTATGGTAGAGGCGTCGTAAACCCGCCCCTCAAAGAAGCTTTTCCGCGATCGATTTCTCCGCTCGAATTCTTGACTCGCTTCGAGCGAGTGGATAGAGTTTGTGTGGCTGATTTCGGCGAGGGTGGTCCGGACATCGGGCCCCAGCCCAGCTTTAGGAATTCCCCCGCCAAGCGCATCTGGATCGACAGCCCAAAAGGAGCAGGCAAATCCGTAGGCCAGGTCCGAAAACCCTGCTGAGTTGGGCGGCAGCGGCCTCCATCGCGGTGCTGTTGGTGTCGGCCCTTCGGGGCGCTCCGCAGTCGGTCGCGAGGGCGGAAGTATCCGTGGAGAGTAGCCCACAACTCTTCTCGGTGATGTGCGCGCTCGACGCGGCGGGCCTCGAAGTAAATCCCAGCGTCTCTTCCGGCCAATCTGATTGGGCAGGCCTGCTCGATCGGTTAAAGCAAGTTCACGGGCCCGGCACCGACGCGCTGCGCGCTTTTTACCGCGACCACGCGCTCGCAGATCCGGGCGAGACAATGTCGCGCTTCATTTCCTTCGCCTTAGTGGTTGGCCCCCCGCCCGCCTTCGCTTATCAAATCGATCATGACGTGCTGCCGCCTGACGTGCTCAGCATCGAAGCCTTCGATCAAGTCTTGCGCAATTTTTACAAGGAAGCGCGGTTGGATTTGGAATGGGCGCGCATGTCCAAAGATTACGAGCGCGAAGTGGACCGTTACGATAGCCCGGTGCGCCGCACGACCTTTTTGACCGCCGCCTATCTTCGCGAAGTTCAAAAACCGGCGAACGGCCGCGAGTTTACGGTTGTGGTTGAACCGCTGGCGGGGAATCGCCTGAATTTCCGCACCTATCAGGATCACTACTCGATTGTGGTGGGAGCGGGCGCGGAAATTCCCATGGATGATATTCGCCACGCCTACATCCATTTCCTTGTGGATCCAATGGTGCTTCGCGCCCGCCCGGAACTTCAAAAGAAAAACTCGTTGCTGGAGATCGCGGCGAAGGCTCCGCTCCTGCCGCTCGCCTACCGCCAGGATTTTTTCGGGCTGGTTGACGAGTGCTTCGTGAAAGCTATTGAATTGCGATTGAACCGTGTTTCTCCCACCGATCTGGAAGCTGCCATGACGGAGGACGACAGCGAAGGCCTGATTCTGGTCCGCCCGCTCGTTGCGCAATTGAAGTTATTCGAAAAAGATGGACCGGCGATGCAGTATTATTTCCCCGACATCGTCAAGAATCTGGATGTGGATGCGGAGAAGCAGCGGCTGCAAAAGGTGAAATTCGCAACGTCCGCGCCGGCGGAGCCGAAGGAAGAAACGAAAGCCGCGGCACCGGTGGAATCGCCTCTCGATCGCGATCTTTCCGAAGGCGACCGGCAGATAGCTCTGAAAAACGGCCCTGCAGCGGAGAAGATCTTCTCCGGTGTTCTTGCAAGCCATCCGGAATCCGCTCGGGCCCAGTACGGGCTGGCGATTGCTGCAATCCTGCAGGGAAAGGGAGATCGGGCAGAAGAGCAGTTCGAGAAAGTGGTGGCTATCGCGAAGACCGGCGCGCCCGTAGATCCCGCGATCCTGGCGTGGTCGCATGTGTATTTGGGGCGCATCCACGACATGCAAGACGATCGGGATCTGGCGCTCGCGGAATACAGCGCGGCGCTCGCAATTGCCAACGCTCCCGAGACGGCGCGCGCCGCCGCCGAGCGCGGGCAGACTTCGCCCTATGGTTCGTCTGGCGGGCGAGGCGGCGGAGAAGCCAAGCCGGCGAGTCAGCCTTGAAGAAATCGCAAGAGCGGCGAAATTGTCAGACGAAAAACTATATGATTCGCATAGTGGGGAAATCGCAGGAAACTTTTGATCGAAGGGGGAAACAATGAAGGAATCGAGAAAACTGCGGATTGCTATCGCGCTCTGCGCCAGCGCGTTCGCGCTGGGCTTGACCGGCCCTGCGTTTGCGCAGGGGCACGGCGGAAGCGGCGGCGGGCAGGCTTCGCCAGCGAACCCGCAAACCTCAAACCCGAACGCGACACCGCCGGATAATGGGCCGATTCAACCGCCCGTTCCCGGCATGGGCGACGTGGCCAAGACCGATCCGGCGGAGGACAACGACTACAAGGCGTTGGCCGCGGTAAAGGCCACCGATTACGATCAGCAAATCGCTCTCGGTGAGGCCTTTGTGAGCAAGTATGTGGCCAGCAAGTACCGGGAAGCCGTCTACGCCGATCTGATGCACGCCTACTTCGAGAAGCAGGAATTCCCGAAAATGTTTGAGAATGGCGACAAAGCGCTGGCCATCAATCCGGATGACGTGTCCGTCCTCGTGCAACTTGGATGGGTGACGCCGCACAATTACGATCCGAACGACATTGACGCTCAGAAGAAGCTGGAAAAAGCCGAGGCGGAATTGAAGCATGGACTCGAAGTTCTGAATACGTTGCCAAAACCCGCGAACATGACCGATGAAGTCTTCGCGAAATCCAAGGCCAGTGCCATCGAGCAAGCTCACAGCGGGCTCGGCCTCGTTTACTTCCGCCAGCAAAAGCCCGCGGAGTCTGCCGCAGAACTGGAACTGAGCACCAAGGGCTCGAATCCTGATCCAGCCGACTTGTACGTGCTCGGCCGCGACTATGAGGCTCTCAAAAAGTACAGCGAGGCCTCCGCGTCGTACACAAACTGCGCCGCCATCGCCGGCCCGCTGCAAAGCCGTTGCAAGCAGCGCGCCGATCAAACCAAGCAGCAGGCCGCCGCGCAACCGGCCGCCAAGCCCTAAGCGAGATCTGTGACCAAGGAGCTCGGGATCGCCTCGACAACAAGCGAGAAGCTCGCCCAGCTGGAACAAGCGTTGGGGTACCACTTTGTTCGGCCAGATTTGCTCGAACGAGCCTTGACGCATCGCTCGGCCAGGCAGCGGGATTTGGAAGCCCCGTCGGAGGATAACGAGCGGCTTGAGTTCTTTGGCGATCGGGTCCTGGGTCTGATCGTTAGCGAGCACCTGGTGCAGACTTATCCCGATTGGGATGCGGGAAAGCTTTCGAAGGCACATTCACGTCTCGTAAGCGGAGCCGCGGTTCACGCATCGGCGCAATTGCTTGATCTGGGGCCGTATTTGCGATTGGGCCGCGGCGAGGAAATGACCGGCGGGCGCGAGAAGCAAAGTTTGCTCGCGGATGCGTACGAAGCCATCGTCGCCGCAATTTACTTGGACGGCGGCATCGAAGAGGCAAGATCCTTCATTCGACGCTCCTTGCTCGACCCCGCTATCCTTCGTGCCGAGCAGCCGCTTCACCTCTCGGATTACAAATCAGCCCTCCAGGAATGGGTCCAGCAGCACGCGCGCGGGCGTGTCGAGTATCGCGTTCAGCGCGAGAGTGGCCCCGATCACCGCAAACTATTCGAAGTCGAAGCGTGGTTGGGCGGCGAGCGGCTGGCCACCTCGGAAGGCCGCAGCAAAAAGGAAGCCGAGCAATCCGCCGCAAGGCAGGCGTTGGCTGCGTTGTTGGCCAAGAGTAATTGGAAGTGAGCGAGGCCATGCCGCCGGAAGTACCTACGGATGCGCCGTCGGACGTTCAGATCCAGCCGCAGAATTCGCCCGACGCCGCGCTAACGGCTGCTCATCCTCCGCGGGAAACCACCTTTCGCGAGTATCTGGAATCCCTCCTGGTCACAATTTTGATCGTGCTGTACGGCACTACGTTCATTGTGCAGACGTTCAAGATCCCTTCACCATCGATGGAGCGCACGCTGCTCGTCGGCGACTATCTTCTCGTGAATAAATTTATCTTCGAAGGGCGTGGCGCCTGGTACGAACATTTTCTGCCCTATCGCGCGATTCGCCGCGGCGATATTATCGTCTTCAAATTTCCTTTTGACGATCATCCCCACTATGTGAAACGCGTGATCGGGCTGCCCGGCGACCGCTTGCGCATTGTAGATGCGAAAGTGTACGTAAATGGCGCGCTGCTTAATGAGCCTTACGTAATCCACGATCCCGGCGCCGCCGATCTTTTCGGCAACGATTTTCCTCCTACCGGCAGCACTTTCTACGATGGCCGCCTGCGCCCGGAATGGGCGGCGGATATCCAAAACCATGTGGTCGCGGGCGAACTGGTAGTCCCGCCGGACGACTACTTTGCCATGGGAGATAATCGCGACTATAGCTGGGACTGCCGCTATTGGGGCTTTGTGCGCCGCGACGCTATTATGGGACGTCCCGTTATTGTGTATTGGTCGGTGGAAGCAACCAGCGGGGATTATGCCAGCGACGATTTCATCAGCAGCCTGGACAGCATGGCGCGAACCTTGCTCCATTTGCCAAGCCGCGCGCGCTGGAGTCGCATGCTCCGCGAAGTGCATTGATCGATCGAGGGCCTCGTGACGCCCGTTTCAACCTCGCCCGAATTCACGTTCGACGTAGCCGCCGATGCGACTGAGCGCCCGAACCGCGTATCCATGCTGCGACGGATGCGCTGGATCGGAATTTTGATTGTCTTCTGGGTGCTGGCTCAGTCGGTTGGCTCGGCCCTCGTGCAGCATACGCGGCTGCGTCGCGTTCTCAACGCGCGTCTCGAAACTGCTTTCGGCCGCCGCATCGAAGTCGGCCGCTATTCCCTAAATCTTTGGGGCTGGCCGGAACTCGAAGCTTCGCCAGTGCTGGTCGCCGACGACCCCCGCTTCGGTAATGAATATTTCCTTCGCGCCGATTCGGTGACAGTCCGAATCCGTCTTCTACCGCTGCTCGCGGGACGCATCGAGCTGGGCATGCTGTCACTTTCACGCCCGAGCCTCAACCTGGTACGCGCCGCAGACGGGCGCTGGAACATCGAAGAATGGTTGCCGGCGCCGTCGGGTTTTCTGGGCGCCGTGCCGGCGGCGGGCCCCTCCGCGCGAAATCTGGCGCCTCTTCGAATCCGCCGCATCGAGGTCGATTCCGGCCGCGTGAACTTCAAGCGCGGCGATGAAAAGCTTCCGTTCTCCTTCGTCGGAGTTACCGGATCACTCGAACAGCAGACGCCCGGGCACTGGCAACTAAATCTGGATGCCAGCCCATCGCGCGCGGCCGTCGTGTTGCAAGAGGCCGGCACACTGCATGTCGAAGGTCAGCTCGGCGGCACTTCTTCGCGACTGCGTCCCGCCGATCTCACCATGCGCTGGCAGAATGCAGCCGTCGCCGATGCACTGCGGCTGATCGGCGGCTACGATCACGGAGTTCGCGGCCTGCTTTCCGTCGCGCTCGACGCGCACACGCTCGGCCCGGCATGGACGCTTGGCGGGCGCGCTGAAATTCGGCGCCTCCACCGCTGGGATTTGCCGATGCGCGCTGATAATCCCGCTCTGAATCTCCAAGTTCTCGCTAACTGGCAGCCGGAGATTTCCGAAATTGATTTTGCGGACGCAACTTTGCAGACGCCGCGATCCAGCGTGCGAGGCACCGGCGTCGTCTCTTGGGATCCGGCGCGAGCGGCGCGAAACGCCGCCCAGCCACCTGCATTCGTAATCACCTCGAGCGGCATCGATATGCAAGACGCCATTGCATGGATTCGCGCATTCCATCCAAATGTATCGGAAGCGCTCGAGCTGAATGGCCGGATCGGCGCTCATCTCACTTTTTCCGGCTGGCCGATGCGCCCGGTCGGCGGCTCACTGCAAACCACCGGCATTTCTCTTGAAGGTGGAAGCCTCCGCTCCGCGCTGCGAACCGGCCCTGGCACGGTCGAATTCGATCGCGATCTCGCGCGTCTCTCGCCGATGCGCATCGCACTGGGTGGCAGCTCGGCCAGCGATGACGGCTCCCTGCAACTCAGTGGATTCGCGGAGGACCACGGCCCTATCGCGCTTGCCGGAAAAATTACCGGCCGAGCCGCGAAAATTCAGAATCTGGCGGACGCCATTTCCGCGCTCGGATGGAAATTGCCCGGCGAGTGGAGTGTTGAGGGCCCGGCGAGCCTGGATCTTTCGTGGAATAGTCCGTCCCGCACGGCGCCCGCACAACTTTTCGGGGAAATTGGCCTGGACGGCGTCCAGATTCGCGCGCCGTTCTTGAACTATCCGATTGAGCGCGTGCATGGAACTCTGAATCTAATCGGCAGTGCCGAAGAACTCGCTGTTTCTTCCGCCGAAGCTTTTGGGGGACGGTGGACCGGCACGATCGCCAAATCCGGGCCTGCCGAAGACGCCAGATTTTCCCTGAAAACGGATCGCCTCAATGCCGAGGATCTGGACCGCTGGTTGAATCCTCGCTGGCGCGAAGGATTTCTCGGCAGCGTGCTTCCGTTTCTCAGTTCAGGCGGTTCGGAAAAAATTCCCAGCACCCTGCGCGCTTCCGGACGGCTCAGCGTGGACGACTTTGCTTTTTCTCGCTACCTCGTGCAGCACCTTTCCGGAAATTTTGCGCTGGACCAGCGTCAAATCGCATTTCAAGATCTCGAAGCCGATTTCAGCGGAGGTAAGCTAAGTGGCCGCGTCAAAGCTGATCTTCGCGAATCGCCTGTCTATAATGTGAGCGCGAACTTTACGGGCCTCAATCTCGCGGCATTGGCCGCCGGATCTCCCACGCTGGCGCATGAGTTCTCAGGAATCGCAACGGGCGAGATCGAAGTCGAGATGCACGGCGTTGGCCGCGATGCGCTGGTTGCGTCGCTCGGTTGCCGGGGCCGCGCGGCCATCCAGCCGGCATCGCTCCTGGGATTTGATTTGTTCGATTCTCTTCACGCGGGTACTCGACGTGCGGGGAGCAGCGCATTTTCGGAAGTGTCCGGGACGTTTGCGTGCCGCGACGATCAAATTGAGCTCTCGGGAGTACGGCTTCGCAGCGGGGACACCGTCCTCGGCGCTTCCGGAACTGTGGATTTTGGCCGCAATGCCGATATTCGTCTGCAGTGGTTGCCGCGAGCAAAAAATCTGGGGCGCGTCGGCGCCGATGCCCCGGCCGACGCGGCATTCTATTTCCTTCGCGGGCCGCTTTTCGCGCCGCGCATCGAGCGCGTGGAAACAACCCCGAGCGAGTGAATCCGAATCTGACTACACTCCGGCGTTTATTTTCGGAAGAGCGTACTCGAAAAACCTAGCTTGATATGCCTGCAAAACCACGCAATCATGCGCTCACAATGTTAAATCGTGGACGCTTCCTCACTGCGTTGTTCGCGATCTTTTGCGCGGCTGCGGCGTTCGGCTTCCGACCGGCTGCCAACGATCGCGACCGCGTGCGTCTTTCACCGCATTTTGTCGTTGGACAAGTTCTCGATTATCAGATCGAGATGAGAAATGTAACAAAAGGGCGCACCACTGGAGTGGTGCAGGATCCCGAAGCCGCGTCCCAACTCTCGCAGTCCACGTCTCTCGTCGTGCGTCTCGAAGTGCTGAATATGGAATCGGCCGGCGGCAACGATGCTCCCAAGGTGCGCATTCGCGCCACCTGCCGCCACGCTTCGATAACGAACGAGTCCGACGCCTACGACGAGCAAGCGGAAGCCATGGCCGAGCAATATCGCAAGCTCGAAGGGCATTCGCTGGAATTCGGCTTGGACCCAGAGGGCCATGTATCCGAGGTAACCGGACTCGAAGGCGTGATTCAGGATCCGGCTACGCTCGCCAGCGTTCGGGGATGGCTCGGAAATATTTCCGCAGGCGCGCGACTTCCGAAGAAGGGCATCGCGATCGGCGAAAAATGGCATACCGAGGAGCCCGTTCCGGGCGCGCCATTGCGCGAGACCGTCTGGCGCGCCGATTCCTCCTATCTCCGGAACGAGTCCTGCCACAACGCCGGCGGCGGCGACCCCGCCGAAGAAAAATCAGCAACGCCCCGAAAAGATGCGCCCGCGACGGCGGACGATCAAAATTCCTGCGCCGTAATTTTGACGCAATTCCAAATTCTCCAGGCCAATCCTCATGGCGATCTAACTCCCGCGGATTATCTTCACAATGGCCTGCGGACCTCCGGAGTCTGGACCGGTTCGGGAGAGAGCATGAATTTTGTTTCCCTGCAGACCGGTCTGCTGGTCAGCGCTACTCAAAGCGTAGATCAGGACTTGAATTTCACGATTTCGAGCGCAACGGCAACTTCGTCCAGGCTGAACTATACCGGCAACGTAAAAAGCCAGTCATACATCACGCTCCTCCAACCCGCCGACAAAAATTGAAATCGATTTTGCAGCCGTTGCACTTCGGTGGGAGCCCCGCATTTATGCGGGGGTGGAGCGGTTTAGCTCTGGGCCGTCTTTCCGCTCGTCCTACGCGGTTTTGACATCTGCGTTATAATGGACGGCTGGGCATAATGTTTTTCCAGCGGCCGGGAGCAACTGTGAGTACGGGCTTCAAACTATCAAGCGACTATGAGCCGCGCGGCGACCAGCCAGCCGCTATTTCGCAGCTAACCGAAGGCATCGCCTCCGGCGATAAGCACCAGGTCCTTCTAGGCGTGACCGGATCGGGCAAAACGTTCACGATGGCCAAAGTCATCGCCCAGATGAACCGGCCTGCGCTCGTCCTTGCGCATAACAAGACACTCGCCGCGCAACTCTTCCACGAGTTCCGATCGTTCTTCCCGCAAAACGCCGTCGAATATTTCGTAAGCTACTACGATTACTACCAGCCCGAAGCCTACGTCCCCTCAAGCGACGTTTACATCGAAAAAGAAGCGACTACCAACGAGGAACTCGACAAGTTGCGGATGAGCGCGACGCGATCCCTATTCGAGCGCCGCGACGTGATCATCATCGCCTCCGTCTCCTGCATTTACGGTCTCGGCTCGCCGGAAGCCTATTACGGTATGTTGCTGATGTTGGAAAAAGGCCAGTCCATAGCGCGCGAAGCCATGCTGCGTAGATTTGTGGACATTCAGTACGACCGCTCCGAAGATTTACGCCGCGGGACATTTCGCGTTCGCGGCGACATCGTAGAAATCCATCCGCCGTACGAAGACACTGCAATCCGCATCGAGCTGTGGGGCAGCCAGATCGAAGCCATCCGCCGCATCGATCCGCTCACCGGCGAAATTCTTCCGGGCGAGTCCGACATCGCACGCATGCCGATTTATCCGAAGACGCACTACGTTCTGCCCGCCGAGCAAAAGGAACGCGCCATTCAAACGATCCTCGAAGAGCTCGAATGGTGGCAGGGTGAACTCGAGCGAAAGGGAAGAATCGTCGAGTCGCAGCGCGTGCAGCAGCGCACGCATTTCGACATCGAAATGATGCGCACCATTGGCTATTGCCACGGTATTGAAAATTACTCGCGCCATCTTTCGGGCCGTTTGCCAGGTGAAGCGCCTCCGACGCTGCTCGATTACGTGCCCAACGATTACCTGCTATTCGTCGATGAGTCGCACCAGACCATTCCGCAAGTGCGCGGCATGTTCCACGGCGACCGCGCCCGAAAACAGACCCTGGTGGACTACGGCTTTCGCCTCCCGTCGGCGCTCGACAACCGCCCGCTCACATTCGAGGAATTCGAGAACCGCATTAATCAAGCGATCTATGTTTCAGCCACCCCGGGACCGTACGAACTCACCAAAGCTGGCGGAGTAATAGCGGAGCAAGTGATCCGGCCGACGGGCTTGGAGGATCCGCAAGTAGAAGTGCGTCCGGTAAAGGGCCAAGTGGACGATCTGCTCGAGCAGATTCGTGTGCGCGCCGGAAAAAATCAGCGCGTGCTGGTCACCACGCTCACGAAACGCATGTCGGAAGACCTGGCCGAATATCTCACCGAAGTCGGCGTGCGTTGCCGGTATTTACATTCAGAAATCGAAACGCTCGAGCGCGTGAAAATCCTGCGCGATCTGCGCCGCGGCGAATTCGACGCCCTGATCGGAATCAACTTGCTGCGCGAAGGCCTCGATCTGCCCGAAGTCTCGCTCGTGGCCATCCTCGACGCCGACAAAGAAGGCTTCCTACGCAGCGCCACATCGCTGGTGCAAACGATCGGCCGCTGCGCCCGCCATCTCGAAGCCCGCGCCATTCTCTACGCCGATCGCATGACCGATTCCATGCGCATAGCCATTGGCGAAACCAATCGCCGCCGCGCCAAGCAGCACGCCTATAACGTCGAGCACAACATCACGCCCGAGTCCATCATCAAGAGCGTGGACATGCAACTAGCTAGAATCGTGGAAGCGGACTATCTGGCCGTGCCTGCGGACGACGTAACGCTGGACTCCATGGCCAACGAAGAAGATCTGCGCCGCGCCATCGAGCAACTCGAAGCGCAAATGCGCGAAGCCGCCAAGAAGTTCGAGTTCGAGCGCGCCGCGTCGTTGCGCGATCGCGTGCGAGTTCTCCGCCAGCGCGATCTCACCGCGATTTTCGCCACAGCATCGCCGCTAGAGATCGCGTCCGCAGATTCCGCCGCGATCACGGGCGATGCCGGCGCCGGCGGGGAAGAAGCGGGTGCTGCAACTGGTGCCGTTCCGGCGGTCGATACAATTCCGCCCGCCGAACCTGCACAAAAGTCCGCTAAACGAGCAAGGAAGTAATGGGCCTCGGAGAGTCCGGCGTCACACCATACCTTTGCGCAATTCCTTAAGCGGATAAAAAGTCCCTCGCCAGATGATTCCGCCGCGCCAAAGCGTTTCAATGGTCGCGCGCATCGACATGTAAATAAAAACCGCCGCGCCGATCGGATGTGTCAATCCGTAGAGCGCAGGCTCATGCGTCTCCTGAACAAATCGTCCTTCGATCAGTACGGCGACGGTGCAAATCACCGCACAAGCAAGGCGCGCGATTTCCGATGTGAACCAAATGGCAACGAACGGAAGCACGCTGAAAATAAACACCGCCACAATCGAAAGCAGCGCACGCCACACGCTATAGCCGTAGCCAGCGAATAAATTCTTCATCAATCCTTGAACTAAATTGGAAAAGCCATCATGCCAGCGAATCTGCACGAAGCGCTGGCTGGTAGCGATGCCCGAGCGAAATCCGCCGAGCTTGATCAATTTTCCGAGTTTGATATCGTCCACCACTTCCATGGCGAGCCTTCGATGGGTACCGATGGTTTGGTAGGCCGAGCGCCGCACCAGTTGAAAGGCGCCGACGCCGAAATAAGTGTCACTCTTCGGATCGCTGACTTTCCACGGCTGGAAGCCGAGCGCGAATCCCAGGCCCAAGTAGCCGACCGTCGTGACTTCCCAAAATCCGCGCAATTCGAGCGCGGCAAGCAGCGTCATATGATCCCAATTTTCGCGCTGTGCCAGTGCCATCGTGCGACGCAGCAGATCGGGCGCGAATCGCACGTCGGCATCGGTGAAAACGATCCATTCGCCGCTCGAGCGCGAATACGCCGTTTGGAGCGCGTTCGGCTTGCCAAGCCAGCCTTCCGGCAGTTTCTTGACGTGAATAACCTGCAGCCGCGCGTCGCTTCGAGCAAAATCGTCGAGGATTGTGCCCGTGGCGTCTTCCGAGCGATCATCGACCGCGATAATTTCAAAATCCGGATAGTCGAGGGCGAGCCACGATTCGACCGCCGCGGAAATTTTCTCAGCTTCATCGCGCGCGCCAAAGAGAATGGAAATGCGGGGCAGATCGCTGCCGGTGGGCGGCGCAACGTTTGCAAGCCGTGGGATGCTCGCCATGCCGAAGCCGGCGCGGACGCCTTGAATAAGCCAGAGGAGAGCGATCAGGCCAAAGAATACGGTTGCGAAAGTGTGCAAGCTGAATAATTTCCTGAGCGGCAGACACTCGAACCAGCTATCCTATCATGCGCGATGTCGTTGACTGTTGCGATTGTCGGCGCGGGACGCGTTGGGTGCGGAATGGGCCGCCGCTTGCGGGAATTGGGCTGGCAAATTGGCGCGGTCATCGCGCGCTCGCGAGCGAAAGCGGCCAGGGCCGTCCGTGCGATCGGCGGTGGCGTCGCTCATGGAGGACTGACGCGCCAGGCCGTCGGCGCCGATCTGATCCTGATCGCTACGCCCGATGATTCGATCGAGTCCGTAGCGCGCGAGTTGGCGAAAATCGGAGGCGGTGAGTGGCGCGGCAAAATCGCACTGCACACCAGCGGCGCGCTCGATCGCACTGCGCTCGTTTCGCTGGCGGATTTGGGCGCTTCCACCGGCTCGATCCATCCGCTACAAACATTCAGCGGGCGAGAAGTCCCCGAACTGGATGGCGTGGTTTTTGCGATAGAGGGAGACAAGCGCGCGGTGCGCACCGCGCGCAATATCGCGCGAGCGCTCGGCGGCGTTCCCGTGGGAGTCGAGGGTGTGCATAAGGCCGCCTACCACGCGGCGGGCACAATGGTCGCCGGGCAAGGCCTCGCGCTCGTTGAAGCCGCCACGCGGATTTTGATGGAGTCAGGATTCACTCGGAGGCAGGCTGTGCAGGCGCTGTTGCCACTAATGCGCCAAATGCTTTTAAATTTCGAGCGTCATGGCCCGCGCGTCGCTTGGACCGGCCCGCATTCGCGCGGCGATTATTCAACGATCGCGCGGCACAACGCCGCGCTCACGAAATTTCCGAGGGAATTTGGTGGAGCGTACCGTGCTCTGACGCTTCTGGGCAGCCGCATCCTCGCTGCGAATCCGGCCGCAGCAGAGAAAGCTCTAGAACGGGCACTGAAGGATTTTGAATGAAGAATTTTCACGCACGCGATCTTCCAGGAGGAAAAGTTTGAGTCCGCTTAGAATACCTGTGGAGACCTCGACCCTGTCGAACGGCCTCCGAGTCGTAGTTTCACCAGATCATTCCGCGCCAGTAGCCACCGTCGGCGTCTATTATCAAATCGGATTTCGCCTCGAGCCGCGCGGACGCAGCGGCTTCGCGCATCTCTTCGAGCATATGATGTTTCAGGGCTCGGAAAACGCCGGAAAAATGGAGCACATCAAGATCATCAATGCTTCGGGCGGCATCTTGAACGGCTCGACCTATCACGATATCACCAACTATTTCGAGGCTGTGCCCTCAAACGCGCTTGAGCGCATCCTCTGGCTCGAGGCCGATCGCATGCGCGCGCTGAAAGTGGACGACGAAAACTTGAAAAATCAGCGGGATGTGGTGAAAGAAGAAGTCCGCGTTAATGTCCTCAATCAGCCGTACGGCGGCTTTCCGTGGCTCGATCTTCCTCCGGTGGCATTTCGCAATTGGCCCAACGCTCATAATTTCTACGGCGACTTCAACGATCTCGATGCCGCCAATCTCGACGACGTAAAATCGTTTTTCCATACTTACTATGCGCCAAATAATGCCGTCCTCCTGGTTCTCGGTGACGTCGATCCAGCTGAATCCTTCTCGCTAGCGAAGCGTTATTTTGAAACCATCCCGGCAGGCCCGCGTCCTCCGCATGTGGATGCCACCGAGCCGCCGCAAACGGAAGAGCGCCGTGGTGAAGTCCCCGAAAAATTCGGCCCGCTACCGGCAATGGCCATCGGACATCGCGCGCCAGCCCGCGGCACTCCGGATTGGTACGCTGCCGGAATTCTCGATCGCGCGCTGCATGGCGGCCGTGCCGGCCGCATCTATCGCCGTCTGGTGCTCGAGCGCCAAATCGCTATCGAAGCATCGGGCGGAATCAATTATTCCTCCGGCGATCTTTTCGATTACAACGGCCCCACGCTGATGATCACCACGATTTATCACAAGCCCGAATATTCCTCCGAACAAACCATCGCCGCATTCGAAGAAATCATGGGAGAGATTCGCGATAAAGGCATCGACGAGGACGAGCTGCGTCAAATCCAGGTGAAATTCCGCTCCGATTTTTATTCCCACCTGGAAGGCGGCATGGGGGCGCACATGCCCCGCTTTGGATTGATGCACTATTTAGCCTGCTTCACTCTTTTCGATAACGATCCACTACTCATCAATTCGGTTCTGGACAAATTTCTCGCGGTGACGCCAGACCAAGTGCGCGATGTCGCTCGCAAGATGCTCGTGCCGCAACGGCGCTCGATTGTAATTCGCCGCCCGGTTGGGAAAGGAGACGCGCAATGAGCTCGACCGTAATCGAAACTCCGAAATCCGGCCCAACAACTGTTCCGCCGCTCGGCCCCGAGCGCCCGGTCGCATGGCCGAAGCGCACCACGCGCACCCTCGCCAACGGCATGCAGATCGTTCTCGTCGAGACGCACTGGGTGCCGAAGATCACCGCCGAACTTTTCTTCCGCAGCGGCAACGCAGTCACCTCCGTTCGCGCCCCCGGCCTGGCCGAAATCACCGCATCCGTCGTTCGCACCGGCACCGCCAATCGCGACAGTCAAACTATCGAGGAACATCTTCGCCGCATGGGCGCCGACCTCGGAGTCAGCGCCGGCGCCGATACCAGTGCGATTTCCATCTCCGGTCTAGCCGAATCCGCCGATGGCCTGCTGGCGATGCTCGACGATCTCGCGCGCCACGCTGCATTTCCCGAGAGCGAATTCGAGCGCGTCCGCCGCCAAAAACTCGAAGACCTGCGCATCGAACGCACCACTCCCGCATTTATCGCTGCTGAGCGATTGCGGCACGTGCTGTTTGGAGCGCACCCCTACGCCATCGTCGCGCCCAGCGAAGCGCAGGTCGAATCGTATCGTCGCGAGCAGCTTCTGGAATATTACGCTGCGCATTATGTTCCGTCCGACGCGCTGCTCGTGATCGTCGGAGATTTCCAAACCCCCGCGATGCTCGACCTGATCGAAAAAACTTTTGGCGAATGGAGCGCCCCCTCTCCGGCGAAACCTGAAAATCCGGCACCGCCCGCTATTCATGGCCGGAGAGTACATTTCGTCCATCTTCCCGGCAGCGTGCAGACCGACGTGCTCGTGGGAAATCGCGCCATCACGCGTCTCGATCCCGATTGGTACCGCCTCGGCCTCGCGAATTCGATTTACGGCGGCGCCTTCAATTCGCGCCTGGTGATGAATATCCGCGAGCAGAAAGGCTACACCTACAGCCCGCGCAGCGGCGTTTCAGCCCTTCGCGAATACGGCTACTTCACCGTGCATGCGGCCGTGCGCAACGACGTGGTCGCGGCCACGCTCACTGAAATGTTCTACGAAATGGATCGCATGCGCTCGCTTCCGGTCGGCGAAGCCGAACTAGCCGACGCGCGCAACTACATGACCGGCGTGTTCTCGCTAGGCGTCGCCACGCAGGACGGAATGATCGGCCAACTCTCCACCGTCTATCTGAATCGCTTGGCCGACGATTACCTCGAAACTTACCGCGAGCGCATCCGTTCGCTCACCAGCGCAGATGTACTCGTCGCAGCCCGTCGTCACTTCGATTCCGCAAACGCGCAGATTGTAATCGTAGGCGATCGCGAGCAGGTCGGCGAACAAGCCGCGCTATTCGGCGAAATGAAACAATATGACGCGCAGGGCAACGAAGCGTAGGGGCGGGTCCGCCCAGGCGGACGCCCGGTTTGGATTTGGGTGTTCGGTCCCGTCACCAAGCCCGCCCACGTGGCGCGGAGCAAACGCATGCACAATCGCAAAATTCCCTTGGCGGCCTTGCTCTGCCTGATGCTGGCGCTGAGCAGCGCGTTCATCGCCCGCGCCCAACACAAAAAGCAGCCTCCCGCAGAACCGATTGATCTCGACACGGCGACTGCACAAGCACTTCAACAGCTACCGGGCGTCGGCCCGGCGATGGCGGAAACGATCGTGGATTTTCGGCAGAAGAGTGGTCCGTTCCGCCGGGTCGAAGATTTGCTGGCGATACGGGGAATTACGAAGCAACGGCTAGAGAAAATCCGGCCCTACGTGAAGATCGACGCGCCCGATCCGAAGAAACAAACCGCGAGTCCGTGAATTGAATCGGCACTGAATAGTCCGCAGTACTCGTCACAGCGCCTGATGCGATTTGCGGTCTCCGCTCACGCCCAATCCCACCTGGTCCGCAATTTCCAATCCATAGCCCTCCAGCGCAACCACTTTCTTCGGATGATTGGTGAGCACGCGAATCTGCTTCAGGCCGAGGTCAATCAGAATCTGCGCCCCAATTCCGCTCTCGCGCTGAATCAACCGCTGCCGGTTTAAGTCCCGGTCGATCTCGCCGCGCGAATGCACCAAAATGGCCGGCAACTGACCTTCCTCCGTCGTCGAGTCGATGCGGAATCCGCGCCCGGTGTGGTGCAGATAGACAAAGACGCCTCGATCCTCGCGGACAATCTTCTCCAGCGATCGCTCGATGAGTTCATGGCAATCGCAAGCCGTCGAAGCCAGCACATCTCCCGTCAAGCAGTGGGAATGTACGCGCACAAGCGGCGCCACTGCGCCGCCAAGTTCACCGCGAACGAGCGCAACGTGAACTTCGCTATCCACATCGCTCGAGTAGGCAATCATCCGGAAATTCCCGTAGCGCGTAGGCAGCACGGACTCCGCAATGCGCCGCACATAGCGCTCATGCTGCATGCGGTAGCGAATCAAAGACGCAATCGTCAGCAGCTTCAATCCATGCTCGCGGCAAAATTCCAAAAGCTCCGGCGTCCGCGCCATCGTCCCGTCGTCATTCATGATTTCGCAAATCACGCCCGCCGGATCAAGTCCCGCAATCCGCGCCAAATCGACGGATGCTTCCGTCTGCCCGGCGCGAACGAGCACTCCGCCGCGCCGCGCTCGCAAAGGAAAAATGTGCCCAGGGCGCGCCAAGTCCTCTGGTCGCGTATTGATGTCTGTCGCCGCAAGAATCGTAGTGGCGCGGTCGGCCGCGCTAATTCCAGTGGTAGTTCCGCGGCGCGCGTCGATCGATTCGCAAAATGGCGTGCCAAACGCCGAAGTATTCTTCGGCGCCATCATCGTCAGATGCAGCGCATCGCAGCGCTCCTCAGTAAGCGCCAGACAAATCAACCCCCGCCCAAATTTCGCCATGAAATTAATCATTTCCGGCGTAACCTTCTCCGCCGCCATGGTCAAATCACCTTCATTCTCGCGGTCCTCGTCATCCACGAGGACAATCATCCGCCCCTGACGAATTTCCTCGACAGCCTCTTCCACCGTCGCAAATCGAGCATCATGTTCCGTCATGTCATTAGCCTCATTACCGCGAACTACGTTTATCCGGCTCTTTCAGAATGATAACTCAGCGTGGCCAATTCATCGAGCGGCCTTAGACGATCGGAACTCCACCGCGCCGGCCGATCCAACACGCACAAAAAAAGAGCGTCGCAGCTCAAAAGCCGCGACGCTCTGTTTAATTCACGTTAAGTGTGCGTGCGCGAGATTTAGTACATCCCGCCCATGCCGCCACCGCCACCAGGTCCAGCGCCTGCAGCAGCCTTCTTATCGTCTTCCTTGATCTCCGCGACGAGCGCTTCCGTCGTGAGCATCAAAGCGGCGATCGAAGCCGCGTTCTGCAGCGCAAGACGCGTCACCTTCGCAGGATCGATCACGCCAGCCTTCACCAGGTCCGTGTACTCGCCGGTGTCCGCATTGAAGCCGAAAGTGTCTTCCTTCGACTCGCGGACTCGGCCAACCACCACGGCGCCTTCGTGTCCAGCATTGTGCGCAATCTGACGCATTGGCTCTTCGAGCGCCCGCTTCACAATGTTGACGCCAATGGCCTCGTCATCGTGCAGCTTGAGCTTCTCGAGCGCCGAGATGCAGCGCACCAACGCCACGCCGCCGCCGGGAACAATTCCTTCCTCGACAGCCGCGCGCGTAGCATGCATGGCATCTTCCACGCGAGCCTTCTTTTCCTTCAATTCAGTTTCGGTAGCCGCGCCGACCTTGATCACCGCGACGCCGCCAACGAGCTTAGCCAACCGCTCCTGGAGCTTCTCGCGATCGTAATCGGACGAGGTGTCTTCCACCTGAGCGCGAATCTGCTTGACGCGGCCCTCGATCTCGCCAGGCTTGCCGCCGCCTTCGACGATCGTGGTGTTGTCCTTGTCAATCGTGACCTTCTTCGCCTTGCCCAGGTCTTCCATCTTTACGTTCTCGAGCTTGATGCCGAGGTCTTCGGTGATGGCCTTACCGCCGGTCAACGTTGCGATGTCCTCGAGCATAGCCTTGCGGCGATCGCCAAAGCCCGGAGCCTTTACCGCCGCGCACTGCAGCGTGCCGCGCAGCTTGTTCACCACGAGTGTTGCGAGCGCTTCGCCCTCAACGTCCTCGGCGATGATCAACAGCGGCTTGCCGGTCTTGGCAATCTGCTCGAGCAAAGGAAGCAAATCCTTCATCGAGCTGATTTTCTTTTCGTGGATCAAAATGCGGACATCTTCGAGCGCGCATTCCATCCGCTCGGGGTCCGTGACGAAGTAGGGCGAAAGATACCCGCGGTCGAACTGCATGCCTTCCACGACTTCGAGCGTCGTTTCCATCGTCTTCGATTCCTCGACGGTGATGACGCCATCCTTGCCGACCTTCTTCATGGCCTCGGCGATGATCGTGCCGATTTGACGGTCGTTATTGGCGCTAATCGTTCCGACTTGCCCGATCATGTCGCCCTTCACGTCCTTGTGCAGCTTCTTGATTTCTTCGACCGCAACTTCCACGGCCCGTTCGATGCCGCGCTTCAGTGCCATCGGGCTCGCACCGGCTGCCACGGTCTTCACGCCTTCGCGGAAGATCGCTTGAGCCAGCACGGTCGCCGTCGTCGTGCCGTCACCGGCCACGTCCGACGTCTTCGATGCCACTTCGCGCACCATCTGCGCTCCCATGTTTTCGAGCGGATCCGGCAGCTCGATTTCCTTGGCCACCGTCACACCGTCTTTGGTGATGATCGGCGCGCCAAATTTCTTCTCGATCACCGCGTTGCGGCCCTTCGGCCCCAACGTGATCTTCACGGCATCCGCCAGCGCATTCACGCCGCGCAGGATGGACTGGCGTGAATTTTCACCAGTCACAATTTGCTTTGCCATATCTGCTTACCCTCCTAAACTTTCTCCGAGAAATTTTCCGTGCTCCTACCTAAAACGGGTCCGGGCTAACGACTTGGCCCGGCTACAAATATTGTTACCGTTTGCCGCCTGCGGCCTTTGCTGCACCGCCGAGCTTTGCCAGGATTTCGTCTTCTTTGAGAATGAGAAATTCCTGATCGTCAATTTTGATTTCGTTGCCGCTGTATTTGCCAAACAGAATCCGGTCGCCGGCCTTCACGTCGAGCGGAACCCGCTGGCCTTTTTCGATTCGTCCTGCCCCGACGGCGATTACCTCGCCCTCTTGAGGCTTTTCCTTGGCCGTGTCGGGAATGATGATGCCGCCCTTCACGGTCTCTTTCTCTTCCAACCGCCGTACCAGCACGCGGTCGTGTAACGGCGTGACATTGACTGCCATCTTCGCTTGACCTCCGGTAAGTTACTTAAGGATTGCTAGATGAGGAGCCTTGAGCGTTAGCACTCCTCGACAGCGAGTGCTAATATAGCACGAACGCGGTTAGTGTCAAGCCCTTAAGTATTTTTTGATCAGGTACGATCAGACCGGGGTCATCAGTAAGCCAATTAGAATCTGTGGATTAGGTCCGCAGCAGGGGAGGGTGCTTTAGCCCTCCCGGTTTTCCGTCCCACTTCTGCCTCTGGCCCCCATGCGACGCGGTTGCCAGTGGGGGTTTTGACGCGCCCTATCCCTCCGCGAGCAAGAGATTACCTTCCCCAGCGCTTGCCTTTCTCCATCTGCAACAAGTAGCATCGCCAAAAGGGCATCCAAATGGCTCCACGAGACGGCATCGCGGCCTACATCCTCGCAGGCGGGCAGAGCTCGCGCATGGGCCGAGACAAGGCGATGCTGGCGCCTGGAGGGACCCCGCTGCTCATGCGCACCGCCAGCCTGCTGGCGCCGCTGGCGGGCCCGCCAATCATCGTAGGTCCGCCCAGGCGCTATTCCGCACTCGGCTACGACGTGATCCCGGATGACGGAGCGAGCATCGGTCCCCTCGGCGGAATCGCCACAGCACTCCGCCATTCAAAGCAACCCTGGAATTTGGTCGTCGGCTGCGACTTGCCCTTTCTGACTTCGCTCTGGCTCGATTATTTAATAGGGCGTGCGGTGGAATCGAACGCTGACGTGGTAATTCCGCAGAGCGCCGCGGGAGCTGAGCCGTTGTGTGCCATGTATCGCAAAACTTGCGTCACTCCTGTGCTGGCCGCCATCGCCCAAGGCACCCGCAAGGTTACCGACGCATTCGCGGGGCTGAAAATCGATGTCGTAACTCCAGACGAGTGGAAACCATTCGACGAATCCGGCCATTTGTTCAAGAATATGAATACCCCCGGGGATTTCGAGGAAGCGAACGCGATCCTGGAACGGAAACCCGGCGGTGAAATTTAAAAATGGCCGATCACTATTTCGAATTCAAAGATGTTTCAAAATCCTTCGACGATCTAGACGTATTGAAGCACGTCAGCTTTTTCGTAAATCAAGGCGAGACCGGCGTAATCCTCGGCCGCAGCGGCGTCGGCAAATCCGTCTCGCTCAAATTGCTTCTCGGTTTCCTCTATCCGGATGAAGGCCACATCATCGTAGCCGGCGAAGATGTCACCGGCTGGACTGAGGCTCAATTCGCGGGACTGCGCCGCCGCGTAACCATGGTCTTCCAATCCGGCGCGCTTTTCGATTCGCTGACCGTCTTCGAAAACGTGGCGTTTCCTCTCGAAGGGAAAGATCTAAGCGAAGAACAAATCACCGCGCGCGTCAACGAGCTCCTCGACATGCTCGAAGTGCGCGAATTCGCCGACCAATTGCCCGGTGATCTCAGCACCGGCACAAAACGCGCCGTAGCCATAGCCCGCGCCCTAGCCGAAGAGCCCGAAGCCATCCTCTACGACGAGCCCACCACGATGGTAGATCCGCTAATGGCCGCCCACATGGGCGATCTAATCCTCACGCTAAAGAAGAAATTCAAAAAAACGTCCATCGTCGTTACGCACGACACGCACCTAGCGAAGAAACTGGCCGATCGCGTGATTTTCCTCCAGGAGGGGCGGGTAGCTTTCTTCGGAACATGGCCGGAATTCGAGGCCTCGTCCAATCCGGTGCTGCAAAATTTCCGCCTGCAAGATGCAATCATTCCCGCGCTCGACGCCACCGCGTGATCCTCTCTGGTGG
This sequence comes from uncultured Acidobacteriota bacterium, assembly GCA_963831955.1. GTDB lineage: Bacteria > Acidobacteriota > Terriglobia > Acidiferrales > UBA7541 > Palsa-147. Next base: position 193,630 of record CAWHSG010000003.1, read on the forward strand.
GGCGCTTTGCGGTATGGCCGCGGACAGTCAAAAACGCCGGCTGGCAGCCTGCGTTACGCGGGCGCTTATCCCTTGGGGTGCCAGAATTGCCGGGCCGCGCTGATTTTGTTATGGTTGCTGGCCATTGGATCCAAGAATATCTGAGGAGGTCCCGGCTCTCGGGACGAATCGTTGAGCGCTCCCGCCTCTCCTGACCCCAAAAACCAATTACGCCGCGTGATGGGATTTTGGGATGTGCTGCTATTCAATATCGCGGCGGTCCTCGGCCCGCGCTGGATCGCTGCCGCCGCTCACAATGGCACCTCTTCGATTTCTCTCTGGATTATAGCCGCGCTCTGCTTCTTCGTTCCCACCGCGCTAGTCATCATCGAGCTCTCCACGCGATACCCGAGTGAAGGAGGCCTGTACGTCTGGTCGAAAGAAGCGTTCGGCGAATTCCACGGCTTCGTAGCCGGCTGGACTTACTGGGTCTATTCCTTCTTCTATTTTCCCGGCCTTCTCCTCGCCAGCGCTTCGATGAGCGCCTACATCGGCGGCGCCGGCTTCGGCGCGCTTTCGCATGACAAACGCTTCCTGATTGGCGCTTCGTTGGCCCTGCTCTTCGTGGCAGTGGTCCTGAATATCATCGGGCTCAATATCGGCAAGTGGCTACAGAACGCCGGAGGGGTAGGCACTTACATTCCGCTATTGATGTTGGTGGTCGTGGCGGCGGTTCTGTGGCACCGGCAGGGGTCTGCGACGCAATTCACTTGGTCAAACATGCTGCCCCATTGGAACTGGGACACCGTGAACTTTTGGCCGCAGATCGCTTTCGCGTTCGTAGGCCTCGAGTTGGCCTCCGCGATGAGCGAGGAGATTCGCGATCCTAGAAGAACTTTTCCGCGTGCCATTTATGGCTCGGGCGCTTTGATCGCAATCATCTACATCGTTGCGACCATCGCCGTCCTGGCCATTCTTCCCGCCACGGCCGTGAATGTTGACAATGGCGCGTTCCAGGCGATTACTATCGCCTCGACCATCTTAAAAATTGGCGCGTTCGGTATGATCGCGGCCTTTTTGGTTACGATCGGCAACGCCGGAGGCGTAGGTACGACGGTTGCAGGTATCGCGAGAATTCCGTTCGTAGTCGGAATCGATCACTACATGCCCGCGGCATTCGGGAAGATTCACCCAAAGTGGCGCACGCCGTACGTCGCGATTCTCGTCCAGGCTCTGATATCCGCAGCGGTGCTGCTCCTCAGCCAAATCAACGAGAAGGCGCAATACGCCTACCAGGGACTCGTCGCCGCCGCGACGATCCTCTATTTCATTCCATTTCTATATATGTACGCTGCCGCAATCAAGCTCGCCGGCCGCCCCGATCGCACCACCGATTCGCACGCCGTCCTGATTCCCGGAGGGAAGTTGGGAGTCTGGATCGCAGGCAGCCTCGGATTCCTCGTCGTTTCCATGGGAATCATTCTCTCGTTTATCCCGCCGGGCGAATCAGAGAATAAATTCATTTTCGAGGTAAAGCTCGTGTTGGGTACCGCCGCGGCAATCCTCGTCGGCCTCGTACTTTACTATCGAGGCGCAAAGGAGAAGCGTCGCGAAGCCGCGCGATCCTAAGTACCGCCGGTTTACCCTGAACGAAGCGAAGGACGCCTCTGCCAGCTCTTTTTCCCTCCGTCAAGCGCCGAACGAAGAGGCCAAATCATCGCAACCGCTAACTTACTCCGCCGATTTTCCTCGCGATTTCTCTGTCGCGCTGACTTCGTTCAACTTCCCAGTCTTCACATCATAAATAAATCCGCGCACCGAAATGTTTGCAGGAATCCACGGATGCGATTTCACGCGCTGAATCTGCTGCCGCACATTCTTCTCCAAGTCAGGAAACGCATAAAAGTGATGCGGCGTGACGGCCGAGGCATTCGTCCGGGCTTCGAGCTTCGCCGTCAACTCATCATCCTTGAAAGTCAGCATGCCGCAATCAGTGTGATTGATGATGATGAATTCCTGCGTGCCCAGCAGATGGTGAGAAATGATCAGCGAGCGGATGGCGTCCTCAGTGACAATTCCGCCGGCATTGCGAATGATATGCGCGTCGCCAGTCTTCAAGCCGAGAGCCTGCTCGACAGTCAATCGTGCATCCATGCACGCGACGATCGCCAGCTTGCGCCCCGGCGGCATCGGCAGATGCCCCAGCTTAAACTCCTGCGCGTAGGACTCATTCGCTTTCAGTGCTTCGTCTGTGACGGACATGAAAATCCTCCAAGATGGGATACCCGCAAGAGATGCACGCGCGGACGGGACGATTCAAAATTTTTGCGCAAACTCAAAATATGAGAACTAATAGATAGCGCGGCTCTGCACGGTCTTCTTTGTAGCCAGCGAAAATCGCGGTTCGATAGCGCCGCCTTTCGTAATCCTATCCGCTACGTATTCGCCGAGCGCGGGGCCGTGCTTAAATCCGTGGCCAGAGCCGCCGCCGGCAATCCAGACATTTTCGAAATCGGGATGGCGGTCGATAAGAAAGTCGCCGCTCGAAGTGTTTTCGTACTGGCAGACTCGCGATTCCACCAGTGGCGCATTTTTCAGGGCAGGGAATCGCGCGGCGAGATAAGCGCGCGTCTCGCTGAGTTTTTCTGGCGTAGCGAGTCGCTCCTGCGTGTCGGGATCAACGCGCGGGCCATGATCGTCGCAAGCAACCTTGATTCCGCGTCCTTCGAGATCCGGCATGCCGTAAAATTCCGAAATATGATCGATGAAAGTGGGCAGCGCGGGAGGCGAAAATCGCAAATCGCCCGGCGGCAAGCCGAAAAAGAAAACTTCCTGGCGCGTGGGAAAGATCAAATCGCCGAGCAGCGCCGGAAAAACTTTCGGAAGCCACGACCCGCAAGCAAACACGTAAGTGTCGGCGGAGAAATTCTCCCCGTTCCGCGTACGAACCGATTCAAGGCGTCCGCGCCCCGCCGGAGTTTCCACGAACTCCGCGCGATATTCGACGCCACGCTTCACCGCGTCCGCCGCAACATGCTCGACGGCCCGCCGCGCCATCAAGGATCCGCTGTCGGGCTCCAGAGCTGCGAACACATTCGCATCGATCGCAATTTGTGTATACTTCCGCGCGAGATCAGCCGAGCTCAAGCGCTCAAACGTGACACCCGTTTTCTCATATGTCTTCAGCGTCTGCGTCAAGTATTCGTTTCCGGACGGCGCAAGCCAAAGCACGCCGGTCCGGTGAAAAATCGTCGTTCCAATGCGCTCCTGTAATTCCAGCCAAAGCGGTAGCGAGCGCATGGACCAGCGAGTGTAAATTTCATCCGCTCCATAACCCATGCGAATGATCCGCGACTCGCCACCCGAACTGGCACGGCTGTTTCCAGGCGCATAAGATTCGAGCAAGAGCACTCGCCGCCCGGCCCGCTGCAAAAAGTTAGCGGTCCAGGAGCCGAACACGCCCGCACCCACTACAACCACATCGAATTTTGTGCTGGGGCTCATCTGGAAAAATTGTTTCCCGCTAGAATCCCTGCTCCATCAGTTCGTCTACTCGCAATCTCGAAACTTCGGGCGCGCGCCGGGCCTCAATCAAAGCTTCAACATACTTTGCCAGGATGTCGCACTCAATATTCACTGCGTCGCCGGGCACCAGCCCTTTGATATTGGTCTGCTCGTAGGTGAAAGGAATAATTGCAAAATCGGCGACGCCGTCATTCCAGTGCGCCACCGTCAAACTAATTCCATCGATCGCGATCGATCCTTTCTCCGCCACATATCGCCGAAAATCCTCAGGTACCCGCACCGAAAGCCACCAACTATCTCCTTCGCGCACCAGCCGAGTCACGCGGCCGACTGCTTCCACGTGTCCCTGCACAAAATGCCCGCCGAGCCGATCGCCTGCCGCCAGTGGCCGCTCCAGATTCACCGGAGCGCCCGATTTTTTCTCGCCGAGCGCAGTGCGCCGCAGCGTCTCGCCCGACAAATCCGCTGTAAAGTAGTCCGCGCCCAATTCGACCACCGTCAGGCAGCAACCGTTTACCGCGATGCTGTCGCAAATCTTTAGTGGCGCGGCAGTCCACGCGGCGCCGAAGTTCACGCGCAGCCGCCCGCCGTCGCCCGTCGCGTCCAGCGTGTCAATTTTTCCGACGCGCTCGATGATTCCCGTAAACATCGTGAAAGTATCCTTCGACAGCAAAATCTTCGCCGAACTGTTCCAGTCTCTCGATTCGCAATTCACGCCCCCGCCGAAACCATCCTGCCGGCAGAAACGCCAGCGGGACTCCGCGCTCGCCGATGAACTTGGGAGCATAGAAGAGAATCAGCTTGTCCACAATCCCTGCTTCGAGCGCGGCACCGTTTAAGTTCGGTCCGGCTTCGATCAGTACACTTAGAATTTCCCGCCGCCCCAGTTCGCGAATTATTTCGTTTAGGTCGGGCCGACCGCGCCGCGATCGGACTTGCACGACTTCGGCGCCTGCTTTGATCAGCGCGCGAGCTTTGGCGGAGTTTGCGCTTTGCGAAGTAAAAAGAAGCAAGTCCTTCCGCGCGGATCGCACCAGGCGGGATTTCAGGGGCATTCGAAGGCGCGAATCGATTACCACGCGGAGCAGTCGTCTTCGCCGCGGCAATCCGGTTCGGTCGGTTAGCAGCGGATCGTCTGCTAAGACGGTGCCGATTCCCGTCAAAAGTGCGTCTGCTGAGTGCCGCAGTTTTTGCACCGCTGCGAGCGCGGCTGGGCCAGTAATCGCCGTGGAGGCGCCGGCCCGTTCCGCAATTCTGCCGTCAAGTGTTGCCGCGGATTTCAACGTCACGAATGGCCGTCGCGTGCGAATCCATGTCGCAAAATCCTCATTCAATCGCCGCGCTTCTGCACCGCGAATTCCAACATCCACTTTTACTCCGGCGCGTTTTAGTTGGCGGAACCCGTGGCCAGCGACCAAGAGATTTGGATCCTTCATCGCCGCCACCACGCGCTGGATTCCCGCGGCGACGGTCGCATCGGTGCACGGGCCGGTGCGCCCGAAGTGGCAGCATGGTTCGAGATTCAGATACAGAGTGGCGCCGCGGGCCTTTGCGCCTGCGCGTTCCAGCGCAATTCTCTCGGCGTGCTTGAGGCCATCGTAAGTGTGGAATCCTTCGCCGGCGATTTTTCCATTTTTCACGATTACCGCGCCGACACGAGGATTCGGATGAGCGAGCGCGAGTCCGCGACTCGCCAACGCGAGCGCGCGGCCCATCCAGTGTTCGTCGGACAAGATTATTTTGCGAGAAAGCTTGCGGCGCGCCACGGTTTCAGTCGAAGAGGGAATTGACGTACGTTTGCGCGTGAAACGGCACGAGATCGTCCATTTGTTCGCCGGTGCCAACGAATCGGATCGGCAAATTCAGCTCGCGCGAGATGGCGACGACGATTCCGCCTTTCGCAGTTCCGTCGAGCTTGGTGAGCACGATGCCTGTCACTCCAGCATGGCTGGTAAATTCGCGCGCCTGCGCCAGCCCATTCTGCCCCGTAGTCGCGTCGAGCACCAGCAGCACATCGTGCGGCGCGCCTGGCACGAGTTTCGCAGCCGTCCGCTTCATTTTCTCCAGCTCCGCCATCAGATTCGATTTCGTGTGCAAGCGGCCAGCTGTATCCACAATCACTGCATCCGCCGAGCGCGCCCGCGCCGCCGAAATCGCGTCGAATACCACCGACGCCGGATCGGAACCGGATTTTTGCTTCACGATCTCGACGCCCGAGCGCTTGGCCCATATCTCGAGCTGCTCGATCGCCGCTGCGCGAAATGTATCGGCGGCGCACAACACCACCGAGCGCCCTTCGGCCCTCAAACGATGCGCAAGCTTTCCAATCGTCGTCGTTTTCCCCACGCCGTTCACGCCGACTACAAAAATCACACGCGGCGAAATATTCGCTGCGCCATTCGGACTCGCCGCCGGAACTGCAAACATGCGCACGATCTGCCGCTTTAATTCGGTCTTCAGCGACGCCGTGCCTTCGAGCTTGTGCTCATTCACCTGCTCGCGCAGCGCCGCCAACACATCTTTAGTAGTCTGCACGCCGATGTCCGCTGAAAGTAACGCCGACTCCAATCGCGCGAGCAATGCGGGATCGACCGGCCGGTCGCCGGTAAGAATTTGCTCGACCTTGGCGGCCAGCTCGGTGCGCGTTTTCGAGACGGATTCTTTCAGCCGTTCGAGCAGCGTGGGTTCAGGTTTGCCAAATAGAGAAATCATGGTGAATTCCGCGCAGCGCGCGCGGCTTCCCATTCTAGCAGAGGTTGGCGATTAGACTTCGACGAGCGTGGCGCTGAGGCGGAGTTTTCCGGCGTGGATGGCAGATTCGAGCGCGCCCACGACCGACTGATCAAATTTCGATTCGGCGAGCGAACGAATCCTTTCGAGCGCGTAATCCAGATCCATTGCCGATTGATACGGGCGATTCGTCGTGATGGCGTCAAATGTATCAGCCACGGCAATGATCCGCGCGACCAGTGGAATCTGATCGCCCTTCAATCCGTAAGGATAGCCCTTGCCGTCCATGCGCTCGTGGTGCAGCTCGATGCCCGGCAGCATTTCGTGAAGCTGCGGGACCGGCCGCATAATGTTCGCGCCTTTAATCGTATGCTGCTTCATCAGATCGAATTCTTCATCGGTGAGCTGACCGGGCTTTTTCAGCACGCGATCGTCCACGCCGATTTTGCCAACATCGTGCAGCAGCGCCGAAACGCGCAGCCGCTCCAGCTCTTCGAAAGTCAGGCCCAGGGCTTCCCCGATAATCAGGGAATATTTCGCCACGCGCCCCGAATGGCCGCGCGTGTAAGGATCCTTTTCGTCGATCGCGGCGGAAAGCATGCGGATGGATCCCAGGAACAGCTCGCGATTTTCGGTGGCCGCTTGGCGCAGGCGCTCGACGTACTGTTCGATATCGCTGGCCATGCTGTTAAACGTCTCCGCGAGCTCGCTGATTTCTGCCGCGCCGCTCACTTCCACTCGCTCGTGGAATTCCGCGCGGCTGATCGCGCGCGTAGATGTAACTAAACCGCGAATCGGCCGTGTAATCCCCAGCGCGAAAAGATATCCGAACAGCAGCGCCACAAACGTCGCGCCCATCACAAATCTCAAAGCATCGCCCGTCAATTCGCCGACGCCCGCATCAATGCGCGCCTGCTCCATGCTCCGTTGCGCCACTACCGCCCAACGCAGCGCGGGAATCGTGCTGTAAGTCCCGATCATTTCCGTCGAGCGCCGCGATCCTTTAATCGTCTGGAAAAATCGGATCGTCGCAGTGGTCCGCAAATCCTTCGGAAGCTCCTTGAATTTCACCACTACCGGCGAGCTGTCCGAAAGGTCCATTCCGGGAACCATCTGCGCCGAATTCGTATGTGCGACGATGTGCCCGTAAGTATCCACGACAAAAAATTCGCGATCGTGCGTGCTGGCGTCGTGCAAGCGCGCCACCACTTGATCGAGCGAAACCACCGCCGCCAACATCCCGGTAAATTGCCCGGCCGAAAATAGCGGCACCGACATCACCATCGCCGGGCGGCTATCCGGCGCCAGCGCAAATGTTTCGCTCAGAAAGCTAGCCTGCTGAATGCTGGCCGTGAAAGCCCGCTTCAACGCCGCATCTACGAATGGATCCTGATCCGCACGCACACTACCCGCCGATTCGCCGCGGGCTTGCCAATTCACCGCGGTCACATAGAGAATATTGGGATTGCTCTCGATGAAATTTTGCAGCATGCGGCTCACTTGCGGCGAGTGCGTGGGCTCGTCCACGTTGTCGAGCATGCCGGTGAGAGCCATGAATTGCCGCTGCGTGAGCAATTCCGCCTGTGTGTTGGTCTGGAATTGCAGAATTTCGCCGGCGATCGAACGCGCGATTTCCTGCTGCTGCACGCGCTCGGTATCTTCGAGTTTGCTCTCGCTGAGTTTCAGCACTTCCCGGTGATACAGCCAGAGCGGGGCCACGCTGACCAAAAGCAAAGCGCCCAGCACGATCCAAAGAATGCGCAAGCGCTTATTTCTCAATGATTTGAAATCAGGCATCCGCACAGACAGGTACCCCTCAAAAACAGGCTATCGGAGGCCTGCGCGGGAGACAACAGAACGAAAGGACAGGCATAGCGCATGCGTTACGTCAGCGGGGATTGGGTCGCGGTTCCGAATTCGTAGCGGTGCCCTTTAGGGCGGCATCCGGCGGGCAAGCGTAAAGCTAAAAATCGAAAATCGCGCCAACCGAAGATTACAGTCACTCGCCCTTCAATCGTCTCTCCATCAATTCGCGAATCGCATGGCGAGGCGCTCGTCCTTCGTAAAGCACCGCGTGCATTTGCTCGGTAATCGGCATCTCAATGCCCAGCCGCCGAGCAAGTGTACGCGTAACCGCGGTAGTCGAAACTCCCTCAGCCACCATGCGCGTCGAATTCACGATGTCATCCAGCTTGCGTCCTCGGCCCAGCTCGACGCCAACCCCGCGATTGCGGCTAAGCGCCCCAGTGCAAGTAAGTACCAAGTCGCCCATTCCCGCCAATCCCGCCATGGTTTCAGGCCGTCCGCCAAGCGCGATCGCCAAACGGCTCATCTCCGCCAATCCGCGAGTGATCAAAGCAGCCAAAGTATTGTGGCCAAAGCCAAGGCCCTCGGTGACGCCCGCCGCGATGGCGATCACATTTTTCACCGCGCCGCCCAGCTCGACTCCCGCCACATCGGAATTGGAATAGAGCCGCAGCGTCGGACCGGAAAATTCCTCCTGAATTTCCGAAGCAAGCTGCGCGTCCTCCGATGCGATCACAATCGCCGTCGGATCGCCGCGCGCCACTTCGCGAGCAAACGATGGCCCCGAAAGCACCGCAATCCGCGGCGCACGCTCCGCCGGTATCACTTGCCGGATCACTTCGCTCATGCGCAGTAAAGTTTCCGGCTCAAGTCCCTTCGTGGCACTCACGAACGCGGTGCCCGCCGGCGCGTGCTTCGCAATTTGCGAATAAAGCTGGCGCGCATGCGTTGACGGCATCACGCCGAGAACGACGTCCGCTCCGGCAACCGCTTCCGCCAAATTCCCGGTGGGCGCAATGCCCGCAGGCAGCTCGAAATCGGGAAGAAAAACATCGTTCACGCGCCGCGCACTCATGCTCTCGACGACTTCAGCCTCGTGCGCCCAGATCGAAATCGCATGCTGTGCGCGGCTGCGCGACAGCGCGATCGATAGCGCCGTGCCCCAGCTACCCGCTCCGATGATGGCGATTTTCTTCACGGTGATTCGTCCAGCGGAAATTCTGCCAGGAATGCGAGGCCTAAAAGCGTTCCATTAGTGCTTCAACTTCAACTTGCTCTCGGTCCCCGCGATTAAGCGCTGCATATTTTCGCGGTGTTTCCAGACCACAAGAATAGACACCAGAACCGTAGCAAGCGAAAGCACGCGCGGCGGCGCGAATCCCGGCGCGTACAGCTCATAAACCAGCAAAGGTAAAGCCGCTGCGGCGGCGATTGACGCCAGCGAAACATATCTCCAGAAAATCGCGACGACAATCCACACCACGGCCGCAGCCGCCACCGCAGTGCCGCTAATCAATATGTATGCGCCAAGCGTCGTGGCCACGCCTTTTCCGCCGCGAAATCTCAGCCACACGGAAAACATGTGCCCCAGAACTACAGCGACCGCCGCGACGGTAATCCATCGGACATTGCCGCCGCTGATCCGGCGCGCCAACCAAACCGAGAGCCAGCCTTTGCCGGCATCGAGCAACAGCGTCAGAATTCCGGAGATCGGCCCAGCCACGCGAGTTACATTCGCGGCGCCGATGTTCCCGCTGCCCGATTCACGGACGTCTCCCCCGCCGCTCGATTTCACGATCAGCAGCCCGAAGGGAATCGAGCCCAGCAGGTAAGCGATCAGCGGAATCGTCCACACCGGTATCATGCGCCACCACCGGAGGGACCGAACGGAAACGCCGCTAGTTTCGTATATTTTGCGCCGCCCGGCCCGAGCTGACTCTGAAAAAGACAAAACTCGCTACTCTGCATCGAACCGAAATCGAATGGCTCAAGTTTTTTGATTTCTTCGCGCAGTCGCGGCAGGCCGTCCTCACTCTTAAAACGCGCCAGCGTCAGGTGCGGGCGAAACCCGCGCGACTCAGCAGCAATTCCGAGCGCCGAAAGGCGCCTATCGACGTCGCCGGCAAGCTTGGCGAGATTCGTGGATGCCTCGACGCCAGCCCAGAACACGCGCGGATGGCGCTCATTTGGGAAAAATCCAGCCCCGCGAAACTTCGCCTCGACCGGAGCGGCGATCCCCACGCCACACACGCCGCGCAACGCCTCCTCGAACGCCGCGACCCGCCCCTCCGGAATTTCCCCAATAAATTTCAACGTAACGTGAACTCCTTCCGGCGGCACCCAACGCGCCCCACGCGCCAAGTCCCGCAACCGCGCGAGCATCTCACCAATCGTCCGCCGCACCTCATCCGGAATATCAAGCGCGACGAAGAGCCGCACGCGCTAAGCCTTGGGGCGCGCCGAGTAAAGAAAATATCGTCGCACCATATCGAGAGCCGCGTTCGTCGCCTGTGTGCGGATGCGCTCGCGGTCGCCGGGAAATCGAAACGCGCGTTCCTTCGGGCCCTTCTCGTCGGCCAAGCCAATGTGCACAAGCCCCACCGGCTTTTCGGGAGTGCCGCCGCCCGGCCCGGCAATTCCCGTGACGCTCAATCCCAGCGTCGCGCCGGTGCTTTTGCGAATTCCGTCGGCCAGCGCCAGCGCCACTTCCGGGCTTACTGCGCCCTTCGATTCGATAATCTCCGCGGGCACGCGTGTCCACGCCGTTTTCAGATCATTGCTATAGCAAACGACTCCACCAAGAAAATATGCCGAGCTGCCAGGAATATTTGTCAGCCGCGCCGCAATCATCCCGCCGGTGCAGCTCTCGGCCGTAGCGATCGTCGCGCGATGCTCGCGTAGTTCATGCGCCACCACTTCTTCCATCGTTTGTCCGGTGGTCGAATATAAATTCTCGCCCAGCGCCAGCCCAAAACTTTTTACCAGGTCATCGAGGATCCGTTCCGCCACTGCAGGATCATTCGACCATACCCGAGGATGAATCTGAATCTCGCCCGGAGCGGCCAAAATCGTGTGTTCCGCCTCTGCATATTTTTTGTAAATTTCCGCCACGCGATTGTCGGCGTCGGATTCCGACATTCCGGTGACGCGCAGATCGCGCGTATAAAGACGCCGGTTCGGCGCAATCCGGCTGAGCCGCGAGCGCACTTCATTTTCGAACATGGCCTTCAATTCATTCGGCGGGCCGGGAAGCAGGATGACGTACCGGCCGTTCGTCTCAATCCATAAACCCGGCGCGGTGCCGCGCGGATTATCGAGCGGCTCGGCGCCTTCGGGAACCATCGCCTGGCGCACATTGGTTTCCGGCATCGCGCGTCCAAATTTCCGAAAGCGTTCCTGAATGCCGCGTAGGATTTCTTCGTTGCGTTGCAGCTTGCGGCCCAATAGTTCGGCTACCGTGTCGCGCGTCAAATCGTCGAGCGTCGGTCCGAGACCACCCGAGCAAACTACTATCTCCGCATGCGAAAGAGCGTGTTCGAGCGCCTCGCGCAATTCCTGGCGATTATCGCCGACCACAGTCTTGCGCATCACGCGCACACCGAGGCGGTTGAGTTCGCCGGTCAGATAGAGGGAATTTGTATCGACGCGATAAGGAGTGAGGAGTTCTGAACCTACTGCGATGATTTCCGCGTTCATGCGGCCGCGTTATCCGTAGAGCGCCTGACCTTCCACGTCCCAATCAATGCTATAGAGCGTATTCGTCGTCGCCACGATCGCGCGGCAAGTCGGCATCAGCGCCAGACCAACAATTCCGTTGCCGCTAAGCACCACTTCCGCTTTAGACTGCGGGCTCAAACGCACCACGCCGCGACGCCCCGCGAGCGATGCCGCCACATACAAATTTCCCTTGCGATCGAACGCCAATCCCTGCGGGCGTCCGAGGCCAATATAAAAGAAACTCACTTCGCCCGCGGGCGTGATGCGATAAACGCGATCGAAGCTCGAAGTGGTCGGGCCGGTAACGTAGAGATCGCCATTCGGTCCAAACGCGAGATGGTACGCAGCGACCGAAGGTTCAAGCGTCGCGAAAACAAAAATCTCGCGCTCCGGACTGATCTTGAAAATTGTGCCGCTGCGATCGCCGACGTAAAGGCTTCCTTGCTTATCGAACGCCAGCCCCGTGGCGATTCCCATTCCTTCCATCCATTGCATCGAGCGGCCATCGGGTGAAATTCGGTGAATGGTGCCATCGTTGCGGCACGACACGTACAGCCGGCCATCGCCATCGAGCGCCAGGCCCGTCGGGTTCATCAATTCGGTCACGAACGGCTTCACCGCATTGCCCGGAGTAACTTTGTAAAGCGAGACGGGAACTTTTTGCCCGCGCTGCCCGCTGAACGTCACATAAATATTCCCCGCGGAATCGACGGCAGGATTCGAAACAGAATGAAGATTGTCGGCGATTTGCACGCCGAGCGAAATTGGATACGGCAGGCTTTCAGCGCTTCCGAGCTTGATGCGCACCGCGCCGCCCGCAGCGCCTTCGGGAACGCGCGCAATCAGATAATTTTCCGCCGCCATGATCAGATTCGCTTCGGCGGTGCCGAAACGTACTTGCGGCCGGTGATGATTCCTCCCGCCGAAGCCAGTGCCCGAAATCGTCACTTCGCCGCCAGGGATGGCGGCGGCGGGCTTTACCTGTTCAATTCGCGGATTGCCTGGCAAATTTGGCTCAGTCCTTAAATTCTGTTTCCGGCAGCGGCGTGGAAATCTGTGGAATCCCGCCGCGCTCCCAAGTCCGCCGGCGAAGAAGGGAATCGCAATTCGTCAGAGCCCGAACCACCGCGCGATCCAAAGCCCCGCCGCGGCGTAAATCGCGGCGGCCCAATCGTCCGCCATAATTCCCCAGCCGCCCGGCAGCGACTCCAACTGCCGAACCGGCGGCGGCTTCCAAATATCAAACCCGCGAAAAAGTATAAAGCCCAGCAACAAATATTTCCAGTTGGCAGGAACGGCGCCAGCCAGGTGCGCCCCAGCAAAAGAGCCGTGCTCAAGCGAAGAGTGATACCAAAAGGCGTGGACGTTGCCGAGCATCAGAGTGAGCCACTGCCCGGAGACCTCGTCGATCACCACGAATTGCGGATCATGTATTCCCGAGTGCTTCGCCACACGGCCAGCGGCCCATGCTCCGCCGAGGGACACGAGCAGCAGAAAAAGAAGGCGCAGCATTTCGACGCTGATCAGCCAGCCTCCTGGCATGATCCACTCATTTTGGATTGAGAAAATCACAGCTAGAGCGACGCCTGCAAGCGATCCCCAAGTACCCGGTGCGGGGCGCAGGTAGCCAAGGCCGAGTGATGTTGCAACCAGATACGCGATGCGCGGTTTGCTTTCCACCTGCGCCGAAGAGGCTCGGTCAGTTTCTGGTTTCATCAGGATCGGCCGGCGGGGAATCCTCCGCACCGTCTTCGTCAAACACCGGCTCGCTCACCACATATTTCTCGCTCGCCCAGTTCCCAAGGTCGAGCGTTCGGCAGCGCTCGCTGCAAAACGGAAAATCCGCGTCCGTCTCCGAATCGGTAGGCTTACGGCAAATTGGACAATTTCGTTTCACCGCCGTTTTTTCTTACGCTGTCATCCCGAATCCCCTTTAGGGGTGAGGGATCTGCATTTGCCGCTGCGCTGCGCGAGCCGGCTCCGGCTCAGCGAACAAGCGCGGGCGAAATAGAAACCAAATCATTCCGCATCGCGTCGAGCGCAGCAGGCCGCGTCAACTCCACGCACTCAAACTCAATCACGCGCCCAAGCAAATCGTAATCCTGCGCGCCGGTAATTTCCACAGTCGCCATAGTCCCAGGCGGCGGAAGCTCGTCAATTTCATTGACGCCGGCAATCTCAGTAATGTTAATTTTCCCATCGATCTCCGGCGCCATCCCCTCCATCCGCGCCTCCCAAATCAAATCCGTATCCTTCGAAGGCCCCTCGAGCATAGCCTGAACGCGCTTTCCAGCAAGCCCGCGCAATCGCCACCGGGTGATTTTCTGCTGAATCGCCATAAGCGTATCGCGTCGCTCGGCAATCATCTCGGCATCAACTTTGCCATCGAGGTGATAACTCTCGGAGGTGTCTTCGTCGGAATAAGAGAAAACGCCCATCCAATCAAATTCCGCTTCGCGCACGAAATCACAAAGAATCTTGAAATCCTGCTTCGTCTCGCCGGGAAATCCCACGATGAAAGAAGTGCGGAGCGAAACACCAGGCACAGTCCGGCGAATCCGTTCGATCATTTTCAAAAACGCCCCACCATGCGACCCGCGCTTCATGCGCGCCAGCACGTTCTTGCTCGCATGCTGCAGCGGAATGTCCATATATTTCGCAAGGCGCGGATGCGCCGCAATCGTGTCGAGCAACCGGGGCGTAATCCGGTTCGGGTAGCAATAAAGAAATCGAATCCAATTCAAGCCATCGATCTCCGCCAGGCGCCCGAGTAAATGCGGCAAGCCGTCGCGTATGCCCAGATCTTCGCCGTAAAAAGTGGTGTCCTGCCCGATCAGAGAAATCTCGCGAACGCCGATCTCGGCAAGATTTTCGGCTTCGCGGACCACCGATTCGAAGCGCCGGCTGCGGAATTTCCCGCGAAGCTGCGGAATCACGCAAAAGGTGCAAGGATGATCGCAGCCTTCGTTGATTTTGATGTATGCCGTGTGCCTCGGCGTGGCCAGAATTCGCGGCGTCAAATCGTGGTAAAGAAAAGTCGGCGCTTCGCTGGGCAAACTTTTCAGTTCGCCTTCGCAAGCCTCAAGAATCCGCTCGACTTCACCTGTGCCCACAACGGCGTCCACTTCAGGAATCTGCTCGAGGATCTGATCCCGAAAGCGCTCCACCATGCAACCGGCAACGACGAGCTTCTTGGCACGCCCGAATTTCTTGTGCTCGGCCATCTCAAGAATCGTTTGCACCGATTCCTGCTGCGCCGGCGCGATAAACGAGCACGTATTGACGACCAGCACGTCGGCTTCGTCCGCGCGAGCGGTGATTTCGTAGCCCCCGCGCGCGAGAATGCCCATCATCACCTCGCTATCAACGAGGTTTTTCGGGCAACCAAGGCTGACGAATCCAACTCTAGGCATGTCGATTTGGCTTCAATGATGGAAGCGAGATCAATAGTTTAGCACAGCGGCGGCCGCTAGCCGTGCGACGACAGCCAGCAAGCACGGAGCGTATTTCGCATCTCCTCGGACCCGATCAGCGCCGCGCACCGCGCAGCATTTCCTTCATCGTGGCAAGCAATGACGACATCTCGCTCGCCTTCGCCGGGTGGGCACCGAATCGCGCCGACTGATAAAGGTCCGTAAGTTGGGAAACAGGAACATTGAGCTGCGTGTCCGGAATGGCCGCCGCAAATTCCAGCGGCGTTTGCGCCGGAGATTTTCGCCAGCCGCGACGCTCCAGCAGCTTCAGCATTTCGCGATATTGCAGCGCCGCAAGTTCCGGCGGCAAAGTGCCTTTGCGATGCGCCCGCAAACTCCATCGCGCGCGCACGTATCCGCCGATGGCGCGCCCGCGCAGCGCGATCAAAACTACGACCAACAAGCCCAGAATCACGGGCAGCGAGTAGCGCGATTTTTCCGCCTGCCGATCCAGCGCCAGCAAATAGGCCAGGACCTGACCGCGCTTTTGCTGGTAGTAAGTCTTCATCCGCGCTACCAATTGCTGCGAATTCCGCTGCACGTTCTGTGCCAGCGCGGCCTGGTGCCCGAAATCGTAACTCACCACCCACTCGTTCCAGTTGTATTGAAACCAATCCCAGTAAAGCGCGAGCCGCGCGAGGAGTCCGCGCTGCATGGCGTTGCCGGGAGGCGTGGGATCAAAAGTAATCCAGCCATAACGCGGGAAGAAAACCTCCACCCACGCATGCGCGTCACTCGCGCGAATAATGTAATCGCCGCCAACGTCATTGTACTCGCCGGGCAAAAATCCAGTGACGAACCGCGAAGGAATCCCTTCAGCGCGCAACATCACCGCCATCGCCGAAGCGAAATATTCGCAATGGCCGGCGCGCCTTTGCAGCAGAAAGTATGGCAGCGGGTCCACGTTCGGCGGCATGTTGATGTCGAGCGTGTAGGCATAGCCGGTGCGCAGGAAACTTTCGATGGACGCGGCTTTGTCGTAGGGATTGGTGGCGCGCGCGGTGACCTCATCGGCAAGGCGTTGCACGCGCGGATCGATTTTCGGCAATTGCAAATAGAATGTGCGAATCTCGTCGGGATAGTCCGAGGACGCCGCGCGCAGTTTTGCCGGCGGAACCGCGGGCACGCGGGAAACTCCTTCATAGCGCATGCGAATTTCATTGCGAGCCGGATTGGTGAGCGTGCCAGTGCCGTCGATCATCAAAAATTGCGAACGCTGCGGGCTGCCGGCCCGTTCGACGCCGGGGGAAAAAAAGCCGCGGAGTTCCACGACGCGCGGCGCCACGAAAATTGCGTCGGTGGCGACGGGCTCCATCAAGATTGAATACGAGAGCGTTGCATATTCGCCGGGCATCAGCGCCGCGTTGCCGAGAAAATATTCTCCGGCGGCGGTTGGAATCAGCGCAATGTGGTCGGACGGCGGGTTGAACCAGCGCCGGCCATCAAAGCTGGTGAGCGCGATGCCGCGCCAATGCATGTCCGCGGCGCGCGCGGGTTCGCCGTCCACGTGCACGCGCATCACCACCGCGGTGTTCTTCTTGATTTCGCCGATCTGATCGAGCGTTACGTTGTCCGTGAAGCCCGTCATCAGCGACGGCCGCAAGCTGAGCGCGCTCAAATAGCCGGTCGTAAAGCGCGGGATCATGAAGAAAATTACCGTGCCGATCGCCAGCGCGCTCACCGCCACCAGAATCGAAGTAAGCGCCACGGCGCGATGCAGCCGGTTCGCCGCAGGACTATCCGGATCAAGCGGCGGAGTGATTGCGCCGGCCGCACTGCGCCGGATTTCCAGACCGATGAACGTGGAAACTGAAATCAGCAGGAACACTCCGAGCGAGATGAGAAAAGCGGTATCTACGGTGAGAATCGCCGAGGCCAACATGCACGTGACCGCCAGCATGGCTAGGAAAAGCTGGTCGCGATGCGAGCGCGCCGAGAGCAGCCGCACCAGCGTCGCGAAAATCAGCAAGTGAATTGCCGCGAGCAACCCGGCATAGAGCGTGGGATTCGGCGCGTCGGAGGCCAAGCTTCGCGAAAGAAACCACAAATCGAGCGGAAAGAATAAAAGATACGCGAGCACCAAGCTGGTCGCCGCCCGCTGCGAAAGTTCCGGAGCCTGCCGGCGAAATACGCGGATGCCTTTCCAGAGCAACGCGATCAGCGGCAAGGCGGTCGACACCGGATCGAGTTTCCCGGTGGAGATCATGGCCACGAGGCCGGTTACGACCAGCAAGAAGAGCGACACATCGAAATACCGCTCGATGGCTGGGAATGCAACCGCTTCCGCGTGCGCTGTGGAATTCATCGTCACTATTATCTTAGCATCGCGCCGCGATTCGCTTCCGGCAGCCCGGCGTATGTGTAACGGTTGGATGCGTTAACGCTGAAGGGGGATTTGATCCGAGCGAGAGTGCGAGGATCAAGCGGCGCGCTGCGACTACACGGAATGATCAAGCTTTTGTGGTGGCGCGATCTAGCATCTCCACTATGTGTAAAACTTCCTGCCCCGTCTTGTGCATAGCGGAACCGGCGCGAAGCTGCAAGATGCAGCCGGGATTCGCGGTGACGATCGTGGTTGCGCCCGTAGCCTTCGCGTTGGCCATTTTGTCGGCGAGCAAATCCATCGACGCCTTCGTTTCCGTCACGTTGTAAACGCCAGCCGAGCCGCAGCACTGGTCTGCGCGCGTCATTTCCACAATTTCGACGCCAGGAATCGCCCGCAATAATCGTCGCGGCGCTTCACGCACCTTTTGCCCGTGCAGCAAATGGCAGGAATCCTGAATGGTCACTCGAAGCCGAACTTCGCGCATCGGCGCGACCATGCCCAGTTGATCCAGAAATTCGGTTACGTCACGCACGCGTCCTGAAAATTTGACGGCGTCGGCGCCGTCAGACGAATCGGCATCAAATAAATGTGAATACTCTTTCAGCGTCGAGCCGCACCCGGCCGCATTGGTCACAATCGCATCCACTTCCTCGCCGCCAAATGCGCGGAAATTAATTTGCGCCAGTTCACGCGCCACATCACGCATGCCAGCATGAGCCGCCAACGCCCCGCAGCACACTTGCCCTGCAGGAACGACGACTTCGCAGCCATTCGCCTGCAGCACGCGAATCGTCGCGTCGTTCAGCGCCGTAAAGGTGACGCGCGCTACGCATCCGGCGAAAAATGCAACGCGGGCGCGCCGCTTGCCGATCGCCGGAAGAGTCTGGCCCACGCTGGCATCAAAGAATTTGCGATCAATGCGCGGAAGGAGCTCGAGCCGCTGTTGCATCCCGAAAAGCCGCGCAATCTGGGAAGCTCGCACGACTGATTGCAGGCCAGTCACCTGAGCAAGCCGGGCCACGCGCGCCACTACGCGAATTCGCACCGGATGCGGCAGCAGCCAGCGATAAACAAAATTGCGCGCCATCCGCGAAGACCACGACCGCGAATATTTCAGCTGGATCTGCGCCCGCGCCAACTCGATCAATTTTCCGTATTCCACGCCGGAGGGGCACGCCGTTTCGCACGCGCGGCAATCCAGGCAGCGATCCATGTGCGTGACGAAGGCGTCACCAAGTTCCATTCGTCCTTCATCGACGAGTTTCATTTGCCGGATTCGCCCGCGCGGAGAATCGGCCTCCTTGCCCCAGAGCCGGTACGTCGGACAATGATCGAGGCACAGTCCACAATGGACGCAGCGGGAATAATCTTCGTAGAGAGGGCGGTCGGTGGCGCTGAATCCACTCAGCGTTTCCTGAAATTCTTTTTGCGCGTCGGGAACCGCGGCGGAGAGTCCGGTGGTCACGATGTCACAACCCTCCCACAAAGCGGCCTGGAGCGAGAATGTTGCGAGGATCGAAGAGTTTTTTTAGTTTGGCCATCTGCGGAAAATCGGCGCGCGTCCGGCCCCATATGGGAAGAGAACTCTTCCATTCGCGCGGACACCAGGGAATCGTCGCGTGCCCATCAAGTCCGGCTACAGCTGTCATGATGTTTTCCGCAATCGCCGCCACGCGGCCACGAGCGCTTTCATCTTGCGCCTCGGGCAGCAGAATAAAATAAATAACGCCGAGGGCGCGGGCCATCACCGCCCAGCGAATTCCGCTTTCATCTGCAGCACGGACCGCGATCGTCACAGCCTCATTCATTTTTCGCGGAAGGACGCTAATTTTTAGGACCGTGGTTGCGACGGACGACTCGAGCGCGATGGGAATAAATTCCCGTTTTCGTCCGAATGCGCCGGCAATTTGATCTTGACTGAGCACAGCGACGCCCGTCGCGCCGCATCTTTCCGCCATCGCGCGCAAATCGCGCTCGCACCTCGCCAGCACCGCTTCATTTCCAGCGAACCCCGAAGTGAAAGCCCAATGCTCGCGCGAGAGAAGATCAGCAGCGATCGGACGCGGCTCGAATCGCGCGGCCACTTCGCTGCCAAAAAGGTCCGCGGCTAGCGGGCTGAATATTTCGATAGTTGAAGGCGCAAGCGGCGATTCCACGACGCGATCGCGCATCTCGAACGCGCTTTTCGAGTTTTCAAATCGCGCCACGAATGCGCGGCTCTCAGCCGGCAGCGGAAATGTCCGAAAATTAATCTTGGTCATGATCCCGAGCGTGCCGACGCGCCCCGATCATTAGTTTATGTAAATCGTATCCGGTAACATTCTTCACCACTCGCCCGCCGCTTTTAGCCGCAACGCCTTCGCCGGTCACAAACTCCATTCCAAGAATGTAATCGCGCGCCGTTCCGAAAAGCTGGCGCAGCGGAGAATCGACGCCAGTGGCAATCGTTCCCCCAACCGTCGTTTGCCGGAAGTAGGGAACTGCGAGCGGCAGAAACTGGCGGTGCTCGGCGAGAACGGATTGCAGTTTCGCAAGGTCGCAGCCAGATTCGACGCCGAGCGTAAGATCCCCGGGATCGTAAGCGGCCACGCGATCGAGCCGCGTCATATCGACGGCGATGTCGTAGCGCTGCGGCGGCAATCCCATTTCCAGTTTCGTTCGCGCGCCAGTTGCGATGAGCGCCAAATTCTGGCCCGCGGCCATCCGCACCAATTCCGCCACTTCCTCAGCCGACCCCGGCCGCGCTACTCCGCTGGGCGCGACACCGCCTGCTTGGTACGCGGCCAACTCCGACGGCTCCAACGAAGAATGTTGCTCGCCGACAATATCAGCCAGTCGCGACGCGGCGATTTTGGCGGGCGCGCTCATCGGGCCGCCGAACCTGCAACGGGAAGCGGCCGGATGCGCGTTTCGCCACAGCCTTTGCCCGACGGGAAAATTTTCCCAGGATTCAAAAGCCCGGCAGGATTGAAAGCGTCGCGGACGCTGCGCATCAACCCAAGTTCCGCCTCGGAAAAAAGCAGCGGCATCAGCCGATCCTTCTCCATTCCAACGCCGTGTTCGCCGGTGATCGCGCCCCCCGCGGTGATGCAATACTGAATAATTTCATCCGCAGCGCTCACCACGCGCTTGAATTGCTCGGCGTCGCGCGCGTCAAACATGATGAGCGGATGCAAATTCCCGTCGCCGGCGTGAAAAATATTTCCGATCTCGAGCCGGTACTTCTTCCCAATCTCTTCGATCCGCCGCAACGTCGCCGGCAATTTCGTGCGCGGGATCACTCCGTCCTGCACGTAGTAAGTGGGGCAAATGCGTCCCACCGCGCCAAAAGCATTCTTGCGGCCCTTCCACAGCAAATCGCGCTCGGCCGCATCGCGCGCCACGCGAACTTCGCGCGCGTGATGCGCCGTGCAGATTTCCGCCACATCTTTTGCCTGCGCTTCCACCGATTCGCGCACGCCATCCACCTCAAGCAGCAGCACCGCAGCGCAATCCAGCGGAAATCCGGCATGCACATACGCTTCCACGGCGCGCAGCGTCCATCCATCGAGCATTTCGCAAGCCGCCGGCGTAATTCCGCGCGCGGTGAAATCCGCCACCGTTTCGGTCGTGTCATCGATCGAATCAAAAATCGCCAGCAGCGTCTTTACCGCTTCCGCCAGCGGCGTCAGTTTCACGGTAATTTCCGTCACCAGCGCAAAAGTTCCTTCCGAGCCCACAAATAATCCGGGCAAATCGTAGCCGGGCGCGTCCACGGCAGTGCCGCCAATGCTCACCGTTTCGCCCGTCGGCATTACCAGTTTCATCGCCAGCACATGATTCGTCGTCACGCCGTAAGCCAAAGTGTGCGGCCCGCCCGAATTCTCCGAAACATTTCCGCCGATCGTGCAAGCCTTCTGGCTCGAGGGATCCGGCGCAAAATGAAGCCCCCCATGCGCCACCGCCCGGCTCAATTCCGCATTCACAACGCCCGGCTGCACCACCGCTCGCCGGTTTTCATAATCAATCTCAAGAATTCGATTCATCTGCGAGAACACGATCATCACGCCGCCCTCGCGCGCCAGCGCCCCGCCGGAAAGGCCAGTGCCGGCGCCGCGTCCCACCATCGGCGTCTTGAATTGATTGGCCAGCCGGACGATTCCGAGTACTTCATCGGTAGATCGCGGAAAAACAACACATTGCGGGCGCGCTTCTTCCACCGAGCCGTCGTACTCGTAGAGAAGAAGATCCTCGCGCGAGGAAAGCACGCGATCGCGGCCGAGAAGCCGTTCGAGTCCGCGCACTAAAGCATGATTGATCTGCAAAGAAAACCGCCTGAGACGCTTCGGCAACTATAGTCGCGCGTTGCAAGCCCCGTCAACGCGCTTGGCCGCGGCCACTATCTCTTGGGCCGCTCATGGCGCCGAATTCGTGTATGCTAACCGCGCCGGGGGTTATCCGCGGAAGTAGGGAGCGCCGTATGACTCGCCCGAAAGTTCTCGTCACTCACGCGCTGTTCGAACCCGCGCGCAAAGTCCTCGACGAGAAATTCGACACAGAATATTGGAACGCCGCAGGAAAGATTCCGCGCGAAGAATTGCTAAAGCGCGTCGCCGATAAAGAGGCGCTCATCTGCCTGCTCACAGAAAAAGTCGATGATGCTTTGCTCTCGCGCGCCCCGAAACTGAGGATCGCCGCAACGATCTCCGTCGGCTACGACAATCTCGACGTTTCCGCCTGCACGCACCACAAAGTGGCGGCCACAAACACTCCCGGAGTTCTCGACGACACCACCGCCGACTCCGCGTGGATGATCATGATGGCCGTAGCGCGGCGTTTGCTCGAGGCTGAAGCCAGCCTGCGTTCCGGCACCTGGCCCGGCTGGGATCTCGATCAGTTGTGTGGCGCCGACATCTGGGGCAAAACTCTCGGCATCGTGGGCTTCGGCCGCATCGGTCGCGAAATGGCCCGCCGCGCCAAAGGTTTCCGCATGCGCACGCTATATCATGATGCCGCGCGCGTCGCGTCGGAGATCGAATCCAAGTTGGCCGCGGAATTCGTGAGCTTCGATCGTATTCTCATCGAGTCCGATTTCATTACGCTGCATGTGCCGCTCAATCCCGGAACGCACCATCTCTTCGACGCGAAAACGCTCGCGCAAATGAAGCCGACCGCTTATCTGGTGAATACTTCGCGCGGTCCAGTCGTGGACGAAGCCGCGCTGGTCGAAGCCCTGAAGTCCGGAAAAATCGCCGGAGCAGCGCTCGACGTATTCGAATTCGAGCCGAAAGTTTCGCCCGAGCTCATCGCCCTGAAAAATGTGGTGCTGACGCCGCACATCGGAAGCGCGTCGCTCGAAACGCGCACGAAAATGGCGCTGACTGCCGCCGACAACGTGATCGCCCTTTTCGAGGGCCGCCGGCCCCCCTCACTCCTGAACCCTGAAGTTCTCGCCGGCCACACTGCGACGCAACCCTGAACTCACCCGTGGCGAGCTCATCGTGAAAGAAACGGTGCAACGCATCTTTCGCGCGACGCTGGCCGCGATCGATATCCCCGAAACCATGTGCTGCAAGCTCGATCCGAGCGGATCGACCATCAACGTCAATGGCGAGCGAATCGATCTCCGCAATTTTGACGAGATCGTGCCCATCGCCTACGGCAAAGCGTCGCTCGCGATGGCCGAAGGACTCGATCGCGTCATTCCTCCAGAATCGCGCGCTCGTGGAATTGCCGTTGCCCCGTCAGTGCCGGCTCAGCCTCTTCGCAATTGGGAGTTTTTTCTCGGCGGCCATCCGATACCGAACGAACAAAGCTTCGCCGCGGGCCGCGCAATTCTCAATCGGCTGAAGCGCACTACCGATCGCTCTCTCGTAATTTTTCTTCTCTCCGGCGGCGGCTCGTCGCTGGTGGAAATGCCTCTCGATCGCCGCGTTTCACTGGCCGATTTTCAGGAGCTTCACCGCGCGCTGGTCACCTGCGGCGCGCCCATCGAAGAGATCAACGTGATCCGCCGGCATCTTTCGGCCACAAAAGGCGGGCGTCTGGCGCAGGCTGCCGCGTTGGGCGCGACGAAAATTACGTTGGGCGTCACCGACGTGCCCGAAGGACACGAAACCGCTTTGGCGTCGGGCCCGACTCTTCCTGATCCCACGACGATAACCGATGCGCTGCGCATCGCGCGAAAATACGATCTCCTCGATCGGCTGCCGGGCAGCTTGCGTGTGTCTTTTGAAAAAAATGCGCTCGTCGAAACTCCCAAGTCCGGCGATCGCGCTTTCGATCGCGCTCGTTTCGTCATGCTTCTCGGCATGCACGATCTGTTTCATCACGCGCATCAAGTCATCGAAGCCGAAGGCTTTCTCTGCATCTGCGATAATTCCACGGACAATTGGCCCGTCGAGCGCGCCGCGGATTTCTTGCTGGACCAACTGGAAACTTTCCGGCGAGAGCAGCCAGGCAGGCCAGTAGCAGTAATCGCCGACGGGGAAGTATCAAGTCCCGTGACGGGCAATGGTATAGGCGGTCGAAACGCGGCCTTCGTCCTGGCCTGCGTGAAAAAAATCGCCGGCAAAAATATCACGGTGCTAAGCGCAGGAACCGACGGCATAGACGGAAACAGCCCGGCAGCAGGCGCGATAGCCGACGGCCAAACGCTGGCCCGAGCCCGCGCCCAAAATCTAAATCCAGACGATTGCTACGCTCGCAGCGACGCCTTCACCTTCTTCGAAAACCTCGGCGACGCAATCATCACAGGTCTCACAGGCAACAATCTCCGCGATCTCCGAATTCTCCTAGCTCCGCCCGTTGTAACGCGGCAATCGGATTTCGTAGTGGCGGCCTTCAGGCCGGCACGGGCGATCACAAACTCCACCGACCGGAATCTACTTCTTCGGCGCGGCAACCTGCTCCTCAATTTTCGCCAACCGCTCGTTCATTTCATCCAACCGCCGCTCCAATTTTTCCAACTGATTCATCAACGCAGCGTTATCGCCCCCAGCTTCTCCATTCGCGCCCGCCTGCGCAGCCCCAAGGCCATAAGGCGACTCCGTCGGCTTCCCACCCGCCACCTGCGCCCGAATCGATTCGATCTGATTCTTGGTAATCGATGCCAGACCAAATCCCAATTTCCCGCCCTTCAACAAATTCTCAAGCGCCGGAATTGCCTCAGCATCGCCATGCCGCCCCAGCGCAAACACCACCGCATATTTAGAAATTCGCGGCTCATCGAGATAGGAAGTCAGCGCCTGCGTCACCTCTTTATTTCCCCTGCCTACTGGCCCCAGGCTGCCAATGGCCGCCTGGCGCAAGTCGGTAGGTTTGCCCGGCGCCGACCAGGCGAGCAAGAGCGGCACAGCTCGATCGTCGCCAAGCGTTCCAAATGCCCGCAGTGCCGCACGCTGCGTAGTATTGTCCGGCGATTCCGTCTGCAAGAGCCGCGCTCAGCACATCGAAAGCGTTCGGCGCTTTCAATTGCGCCAGCGATTGCATCGCCGCGTTGCGCACGCGGTAAGCCGGATCGTCCGTTGCGATCTTCGCCAGCTGCGCCCCGAGCGAAGCGTCGCTTTTGAAATTTCCAAGCTGCCCTACAGCCACATCGCGCACCCACGGTTTTTCATTCGATAGCGCGCTCTCAATCTCCTTCTCCGCCGCCGCATCTCCGATCTTTCCCAGCGCCCGCAACGATTCCACGCGCACGCCCCAGAACGCATCCGCTCGCGCCGCCTCTCCCAAAGCCGCGACAACATCTGCGTTGCCCTTCACTTCAGCGAGCGCCTTCGCCGCGTCCGCGCGGTCCGGCACCGTTTCTGCATGCTTCAACTGATAAATCAGAGCAACCGGCTCGCGCTTGAATTCGACGTTCTTCAGGATTTTGTTTCCCTTATCGAATATGACCATCAACGGAGGCCCATCCACCGCAAACGAAAAAATCTCCTCGTCCTTGCTCACGTCAATCGGGAAAGTTTTCGCCCCGCTCTTCGTGGCAATCTCCACTTCAATCGGCACGTGAAACAGCGGCACCAAGCCTTCCACTTTCTGCGTCTGCTTCACTTGCAGATGGACGGAATCAATCAAGTCATCCCACTTCACGGCCACTTCGAATTTCGGCGCCCCCGCGCGGTAAATCCACTGCTGAAAAAACTCGTCCACATTCACGGAAGTCTCTTGCTCGATGGCCTTGACCAAATCCGCAGTAACCACATTCTGCCCGCGATTCACGTCCAGATAGTGATGCAATCCGCGAAAGAAATCCTGATCACCCAATTTCTCGCGCAACATCTTCAACACCAGACCGCCTTTCGTATAAATATTTCCCTCGGTGTCCACCGACTCGTCGGTTTGTCTGGTGACGATCGGCACGCCATACAACGACTTCTGATTCATCCAGCGATTTGCGTCGGTCCAGAATTCGTAGTCGGCATCGTCCTTCCGAAATTCTTCTCCAGCCAGAAATGCTCGAAGTAGGTAGCAAATCCCTCGTTCAGCCAAAGATTCGCCCAATCCTTGCAAGTCACCAAATCGCCGAACCACTGATGCGCCAGCTCGTGCGAATCCAGATCGTCGCTGCCATAAACGAATTCGGGCGCAAGTTTCGGATGCACCAGCCCGCGCGAAGTCAGCGTCGTGGCGCTGGTATTTTCCATTCCGCCCTCGATAAAATCGTCCACCGAAGTCTGCGCATATTTTGCCCAAGGATATTTCACGTTCAGCGCATCCGAAAATGCGTCGAGCATCCCTTTCGTCCGCGAAAATGTAGGCTCGATTTTGTATTCCTGCCCCTTGGGCACGGCGTATTGCACGGGAATGCCGCGCCACGAATCTTTCTTCTCCACGAATTCGCCTGCCACCACCGAAATTAAATAAGTCGAAAGCGTCTGCGATTGTTTCCAGTCCCACGTCTTAGTTCCGTCCGCCTCACTCTTGATTCCCATCAGCTTTCCATTCGAAACCGTCCACCAATCCGCAGGGACCGTAAGCAACATCTCCGATGTAGTTCGGTCATTCGGATAGTCATAAATCGGAATGTAATAGCGCGTATCTTCCGATTCGCCCTGCGACCATATTTCCTTGGGCTGGTCCGGATAATTCTTGTCTGGCAAAATAAAATAAATTCCCTTGGCCGGCTGGCCCGAATAGCGAATAGTGACCTCGAAGTTCTCGCCGCGATGCGCCGTTCGCGGCAGCGCAACCACCAACTCCTTCGGCTGCACAGCAAATTTCGCCGCCGCCCGGTTCAACGTCACGCTCTCAATGGTCAAGCCGACGGAATCAAAACGAAGCTCGGCGACATTCTCGCGCAAAATGGCGAGACTCTCGGTTACCTCCCCCATGATTTTCTTCTGCGCGATATCAAATCGAAGATGCGTTCGCACATTTTGCAAATCGTAATCGCGCGAGCGCGCATAGGGATCGTCGTCGCGCGCGAATAATCCGGCCGCAGCGGCAAAAACGCAGATTCCAACAACCGCCGCGGCCGCAATTGTTCGCCTCCACTGCCAGCCGCGCTCGCGCAGAAATCCCGTCCTCATCGAATCCTCTCAGTCGGGAAGCTATCGTCGCGTAATTCTGAAGGCCATCAATACTACAACAAACTTCTTACCCACCCGCCATCCACCGCAATCGTAGTCCCGTTTAAATAGCTAGCTCGTTCCGACGCCAGGAATGCCACCGCAGCAGCAAATTCCTCCGGCCGTCCAATGCGCCGCGCCGGCACCGAGGCGCTCATCTGCTCCAGCACTTTTTCTTTGGATACTCCCAAATCCGCCGCCCGCTTCGCCGATAACTCTTCCAGCCGGTCCGTCAAGGTGTACCCCGGCGCTACATTGTTCACGGTAATTCCATCCGCGCCAAATTCATTAGCCAAAGTGCGCGCCAACCCCGTCACCGCGGCCCGAATCGAATTCGAAAGAATCAAACCCTCCACCGGCTGCTTCACCGACATCGAAGTAATCGTAATCAGCCGCCCCCACTTCCGCCGCTGCATCCCCGGCAAAACTTCCCGCGCAAAATAAACCGCGCTCATCAAATTCATATCCACCGCCGCCCGCCATTCCTCATTCGAAGTCTCCAAGAATTTCTTCGAAGGCGGTCCGCCCGCATTCGCCACGCAAATATCCACGCGCCCAAATTGCCGCTCGGCAGCCGCCACAAATTCGTGCACGTCCTCAGCTCGCGTAACATCAATCGCCCGCCACAAAACCGCCCGGCCGGTAGCGGCCCCAATCGCTTTCGCAGTCTTCTCCGTTTCGGAAGCAGTCCGCGCGCAAATCGCCAACTCCGCACCTTCGCGCCCCAGTTCTTCCGCCACAGCCCGCCCCAATCCCCGACTAGCCGCCGCCACAAGAGCCACGCGCCCCTTCAATCCCAAATCCATAAGCCCCCAGTAGGGGAGGGTGCTTTAGCCCTCCCTCAGTTCGGCCCCGGTGTAATTCTCAAGAGCCCCGATGTCGCCAGATCATCCGGTCCCGCAAAGAAGCAATCCTGAATGGTGCCGCGCCACGTCACCAATCACAATTGCCACTATCACGACATTGGACTAATATGCGCGCCATCGCACCTTGGGGCGGCGCCCACATATCAAATCGTCACGCTCGCCCAAGCCGCAAGCGGAGGCCCAAATGTACCGCCTCGCATCACGCACAACAATCTCCGTAATCGCACTCTTGATAGCCGCATCAGCAGCAAACGCCCAGATGGGCAAAACTGTCTCGGTAAACGCCGGCACTCCCGAAGACAAAGCCCTAAACGAAATCTACGCCGCCCCCGACGGCCCGGAAAAAATCGCCTTGCTCGATAAATTCTCAGCCGAATTCGGCAAAGGCGATCTCGAACTCCTAGCCGATCAACTCTACGCCAGCACCTACTTGGCTCAAAAAAATTATGCGAAGACGTACGAGTATGCCGGGAAAGCTCTCGCTCTAGATCCAGAAAATCTCTCCACCGCGGTAACCCTGGTTCACGCCGCTGAAGAACAAGGCGACATCGCTAAGATCTTCGATGCCGCTGAGCGAGCCAATGGCATCGTAACGCGCTTCAAATCCTCCGCACCGCCTGCGGGCATGTCGAAGGAGAATTGGGAAATGCAGAAGCAGGGAATTCTGCGCGGCGCGCAGGACGATATTTCGTACTTCCAAAATGCCACATTCAACGCCGCCTACAAGCTAACCGACTCAAAGGCCCGCGCCGGCTACATGGAACGCTTCGCCAAGGACTTTCCCGATTCGCCCTACGCTGTAAACGCCCGCGAGCAAGTAGCCTTCTCCGAAGAGCAAGCCCAGAATTTCCCGAAAATGATGGAAGCCGCCCAAGCGGTCCTGGCCGCCGATCCAAAAAATGTGGACATGCTCGTGCTGCTTTCGGATTTCTGGAGCGAAAAGGGCCAGCAACTGGATAAAGCGGCAAATTACGCACAGAAGGCCATCGACATCCTAAGCAAAGAGCAAAAGCCCGAAGGCGCCGACGACGCGCAATGGCAGCAGCAAGTCTCCATGCAAAAAGGCCTGGCGTACT
The DNA here is from genome assembly GCA_963831955.1 of uncultured Acidobacteriota bacterium. Classification (GTDB taxonomy): domain Bacteria; phylum Acidobacteriota; class Terriglobia; order Acidiferrales; family UBA7541; genus Palsa-147. The sequence goes on from CAWHSG010000003.1 coordinate 222,676, forward strand.
CCGCGCTAGGCGAAGTGTACGTGAATCAAACCTTCAACGTGCAAGCGGTCAACGCTTTCCGCCAAGCCACCCCGCTGCTTAAATCCAATCCCACAAGTTACGCCCGAAACCAATACCGCCTCGGCTACACGCTGGCCAAAATGCAAAAGATCCCCGAAGCCCGCGCCGCGCTCACAGAAGCAGCCTCCATCGACAGCCCCTATCGCGCCCTAGCTCAACAAACGCTCGCAAAAATAAGCGGCGGCGCAACGCACACAGCGAAAAAGTCCCAGTAGGGTAGGGTGCTTTAGCCCTCCCGCTTTTAGGCCCGATTTCTAAAGATCAACCACAGCAAAGACCAACGGAGCGTCGGATTGGCAAACTAACTCTGCCCATAACGATCGTGATGCCGCACCCAAGCCATGCCATGCTTCAACCCCGCCTCATCGCGCCCCTTAGGCGTAAGATCCAAAACGTTGTACGCCCCAATCAAAATATCCAAGCCCCGCGCGTAGGTCGAATAGGTGTGGAAAATATTTCCGGCCGCGTCCTTATAAAAAACGCTGGCGCCCGGGCGCTCCTCGGTCGCAAAATTCGACTCGCCATAATTGTAAATCGATTTGCCCGATGCATCCGGTATCGCGCTAGCCTGAAAATCGAAATTAAAATCGCTGCCAAACGACGAAACCCACTTGAATTTCCATCCCATGCGCTTCTGAAAAGCCTGAATCTCCGCCAGCGGCGCCCGCGAAACCACAAGAAAAGTCACGTCGCGTTGCGCCAGGTGAATCGTCGATCCGTCGAAATGATCGGCCAGAAGCGAGCAGCTCGGGCAACCCTCTTTCCATCCGGGCCCAAGCATAAAGTGATACACCACCAACTGCCCGCGCCCATCAAAAAGATCCGCAAGCGTCTTTTTGCCCCCAGGTCCGTCGAATACGTACGCCTTCTCGACTTTCTCCATCGGCAGCTCGCGGCGCAACCGGCTCAACTCATCGCGCTGCCGGCTGAATTCCTTCTCTTTGATCAAATATTCTTTGCGCGCCGCAATCCACTCATCATGCGAGACAACTTTTTGCTGCAAAAGTCCAACCCTGCTAGTGGCCATCGAGGTTCTCCTTAAATTTGAATTGCGCCCGGATTTTCTTCGCCCCGCTTGCCTTTGTAGGGGCGGGCCTTGGGTTTAAGCCCCGCCCGCCTTTCGGCCCCGCCGTCGTTTTTGACTTTTGAACTTGTCGTTCGTGGGAGGACCCTCTCCAATCTACACCGGACACATACTCATCTCCCAAACAGCCAGCTTCCAAAATCCGCCCGCTTATCGCGCCGCCTTCTTGGATCCCGCGCCCTCGGCAACTTTGCGCACACGGTCGTTCATCGCTCCCCATCCCATATTCATCTGTTCCTTCTGCTGATCCTGAATAAATCCCATCGCCGTATGCCGGAAGGTGATCAAGGTGCCGCCGTCTTTCTCCGTCAAACGGTATTGCACATTCGAAACACACGGATACGACAACATCAAAGGCCCGCTAAATTCCAACAACGAAGGCCGCTTGATCGCCTGCACGTTCGCCCAGAAATGACCGTTGTTCCCGCCCAGGTCGCGATACCACCGCCCGCCGGGCCACGGCTCTATCTTCAAAGGCATAGGCTTCCCGTCGTGCGTTTGATTATTAGGCCCAATCTCCTCCAGCAACGCGTCGAAAGTCACGTCCATCGGCGCCCGCACGTGAATTTCCTGCACGATCTCCATCGTCATATCTTCAGCATTCTTAGGAATCGCAATCATACGTCCTCCTTAGATTTCAAATCCGCCCGCAACCGGCCCACTTTCGCTTCAGCCCGTTCCTTGATCCGCAGCAACTGATGGCTCCAATAACGCTCAAATGTTCCCGTCCACTCATGCAAAGGCCGAATGGCCTCCGCATTCGTACGATAAAGCTTCTGCCGCCCCACCCGCCGCACATGCACAAGCCCCACATCCCGCAACACCCGCAAATGCTTCGAGACGGACGGCTGCTCAAATCGCAAAGTAAGCACGATCTCCCCGACGGTCCGCTCGCGCAGCGCCAGATAGCTGAGAATGGCCCGCCGCCGGGGCTCAGCAATCGCATTAAACGCATCCGAGGTTGTAGCCGCTCGTGCCATAGCCGCACATTACATTCCCATATAGGAATATGTCAAGCACTTTTTTAGATGAACAAAATGCCGCTCAACCGTAGGGGCGCCGCTCGCCGCGCCCGAGTGAGCAACGTGAACGAACGTCCAATTCCAAACCGGCGCCCTGATCGCCCCGCGCAAAATCCAAAATCTATGCAAACGCCCATAGAAGTGAGAGACTCCCGGACAATGCGAAACCTGCGAACGATGAAACAGATCAGGCCGCGCGTCACTTTAATGTTGTTGCTCGCAACGCTCCTGGCCATCACGCCAGCCCTGCGCCCACAATCAGCTCCATCCGTCAATTCCGATCGCCTCCAGCAGCACATCGAAGCCATGGGCGCCATCGGAAAAGATCCCGTCGCCGGCATAAGCCGCGTAGCCTACTCTGACGCCGACAAACAAGGCCGCGAATACACAATCGGCCTAATGCGCGCCGCCGGCCTAACCACCACCATAGATGCCGCCGGAAATATTTCCGGACGCCGCCCCGGCAGCGATCCCAAATTGCCGCTACTGATGATCGGCTCGCACGTAGATTCAGTCCCGCAAGGAGGCAATTTTGATGGCATCGTCGGCTCCTTCAGCGCAATCGAAGTGGCGCAGACGCTAGCCGAAGCGCACATCACCACACGCCATCCCCTCGAAGTCCTAATCTTTCAAAATGAAGAAGGCGGCCTGCAAGGCAGCCGCGCCATTTCCGGCGAGTTGCACGAGCAAGATCTGAATCAAGCCACGAGGAGCGGCAAAACCCTCCGCGAAGGCATAGCTTTCATCGGCGGCGATCCCGACCACCTGTCCGCAGCCCGTCGCAATCCCGCAGATATTTTCGCCTACCTCGAGGAGCACATCGAGCAAGGCAGCACGCTAGCAGCAGAAAAAATCGATATCGGCGTAGTGCAGGGAATCGTAGGCAACTCCCGCTGGGACGTGACCATCGAAGGCATGGCAAATCACGCCGGCACCACTCCCATGAACGAGCGTCACGACGCATTACTAGCCGGAGCAAAATTCATCCAAGCCGTAAATCAAATCGCAACCAGCATGCCGGGCCGTCAGGTAGCCACCGTAGGCAAAATTCAAACCATCCCCGGCGCCTATAACATAATCCCCGGCAAAGTAATCCTAGGCCTAGACGTCCGCCACCTGGATCAGTCCCGCATAGAAATGTTGTTCAGCAAAATGAAGGACGAAGCCGAAAAAATCGGCCAAGCCAGCGGCACCAAATTCAGCTTCCAGCAAGTAATCGACGACAAGCCCGCACTCTGCGATCCGCGTCTGCAGCAACTAATCGAAAATTCCGCCAAGCAATTAAATTTCACCACCAAAAGCCTACCCAGCGGCGCCACGCACGACGCTCAAAGCATGGCCCGCCTGGTTCCCGTAGGCATGATCTTCATCCCCAGCATAGGCGGCATAAGTCACGCCCCGGCAGAATTCTCGCGTCCCCAAGACATCTCCAATGGCGGAAACGTCCTACTCCGCGCGGTAATCCAGCTAGACGAGGAAACATTGAAATAAACGTAGGGGCGGGTTCGCCGAGGCGGACGCCCGCCTTGGCTTTGGGTGTTCAACCCCATCGCAATCGCCGCCCTGCGCGCAGCAATCTTGAATTCCGTGCCCCTCATGCGGTGTAGAATCAACGCGCTCTCCAGGAGGTCAGCTCTGATCGGCCGCACCCTAGCCCACTACAAAATCACCGCAGCAATCGGCGCCGGGGGAATGGGCGAGGTCTACCGCGCCACGGATGCCAAACTCGGCCGCGAAGTAGCGCTAAAAGTGCTCCCGCCGGACATGGCCCGCGATCCCGAGCGCCTAGCCCGTTTCCAGCGAGAAGCCCGCGCCGTAGCCGCGCTAAATCATCCGCACATCGTCACGGTCTATTCGGTCGAAGAAGCCGAGGGCATCCATTTCCTCACCATGGAACTCGTCGAAGGCCATGCGCTCAATCAGTTGATCCCGGAAGGCGGCCTGCCGCTCCAACAGATCATCGAAATCGCCAGCGCCCTCGCCGACGCTCTCGCCGCCGCACACGAGAAGGGAATCATTCACCGCGACATGAAGCCCGGCAACGTAATGGTGACCGGCGAAGGCCGCGTCAAAGTCCTGGACTTCGGCCTCGCCAAGGAAATGCGCGCAGCGGATTCACAAGCCGTCACCGTCACCGCAGCAGCCCACACAGAAACCGGCATAGTGATGGGCACGCCAGCCTACATGTCGCCCGAACAAGTCTCCGGCCGCCCATTGGATCATCGCACCGACATCTTCTCGCTCGGCATCATCTACTACCAAATGACCACCGGCCGCCGCCCCTTCGAAGGACGCTCAGCCGCGGAACTCGCCTCATCAATTCTGCGCGACTCTCCCGCGCCGCTCGACAGCGCCCGCCCCGGCCTCCCCGGCGATCTCACGCGAATCATCCGCCGCTGCCTCGAGAAAGAGCCGCGCAATCGCATCCAGACCGCGCGCGACATTGCCAATGAGTTTCGCGACCTCGCTCGCCGCGCGACAGCCGGGCCTCCATCTCTGCCGGCTCCGGGGCCCGTGCGCCCCGCAGTAGAGGATGGCTCAGGCGCGCTCCGCGCCGGCGAAGGCTTCTGGGTTGCCGTGCTCCCATTCAAATACAGCGGCGCCAACGCCGATCTTGCCGCGTTCGCCGAAGGTCTTTCCGAGGAAATCGTAACCGGCCTCGCGCGCTACTCGTATCTGCGGGTAATCTCGCGGAGTTCCACGTCGCGCTACGTCCAAGAGGGCATGGACGTCCGAGCCGCAGGAAAAGAATTGGGCGCGCAATATGTCATGGAAGGAAGTTTGCGACACGCGGGTTCCCGCCTGCGCATCGCGGTGCAACTCGTCGATGCAACATCCGGCGCACATCTCTGGGCCGAGAGTTATGATCGCGCATTCCAAGCCGACTCGATTTTTGAGCTGCAGGACGATCTCGTCCCGCGAATCGTTTCTACCATCGCCGACATGAACGGCGTCCTCACGCACAGCATGGGCGAAGCGATCCGCAGCAAGAATCCCGCCGAGCTGACTCCGTATGAGGCGCTCCTGCGCGGCTGCAGCTACGAAGAGCGCATGACCGCCGAAGATCATGCCGTCGCGCGCGATGTCCTTGAGCGCGCCGTCCGGGAAGCTCCCAATTATGCCGATTGCTGGGCGATGCTTTCCATCCTCTATGTGGACGAATACAAAACCGGATTTAACGTCCGCCCTAATTCACTCGATCGCGGTCTGGCCGCCGCGCGCCGCGCGGTCGAGCTGGCGCCGTCCAATCACTTCGCGCCGGGAGTGCTCGCCTCCGCTCAATTTTTTCGCAAGGAGCGCCAAGCCTTTCGAATTTCCGCAGAACGCTCCCTGGCGCTAAATCCCATGGACGGCGGCAATGCCGCGTACCTGGGCATGCTCATCGCCTTTTCCGGAGATTGGGACCGCGGCTGCGCGCTCACGCAGCACGCCATGGAGATGAACGCGCATCATCTAGCGTGGTTCTGGTTCGCCTCATTCTTCAACGCCTATCGCAAGCGCGACTATCCCCTCGCGCTCAGCATCGCCCTAAAAATAAACTTCCGTGGCATCTGGGGCACCAACGTAGCCCTCGCCGCCGCACACGCACAAGTCGGCGAAATCGAAGCAGCACGCAGCGCCGTTCGCGATCTGCTAGCGCTCAGGCCAGATTTTGCAGAGGTAGCCCGCGAAGAGCTAGGCAAATGGTGGGATCCGCTGCTAGTCGAGCAACTGATCGATGGCCTGCGCAAAGCAGGCCTCGAGATCGCTCCACAGCCGTAAGTGTCGGGCCGCCGTTGCCTTTGCTGCCGTCGGTGCCGTCGCCTTTTTCTGCGTAGGGGCGCCGCTCGCCGCGCCTGGGTGAGCAACGCGATCGAACGTCCAATTCCAAACCGGCAAATCCTCAAGGCGACGTGGGTGCCGTCGCTGTTGCCTTTTTCTTCGTAGGGGCGCCGCTTGCTGCGCCCGCGCCCGTGTAACGCCTGCGTAAACGTTCGCTATATGCCTCCGCGTATTGCGATTCGACGTTTTCCGTCTTCCATCGGCCTCGTAAATGCCCATGACACCGACCAAGCCACCTCAAATTTGAAATCTCCGTCGCCTTTACCGTTCGTTTACTGGGTGCTCCATGCACGGCATTTGTGCATGGCGTTCTTAAGCAGGAGAAACCGCGAAGGTCGAAACAATCCTAGAAGAAAAACTTAGCTCCAAACTGCACGAGCCGAGGCGGATCAGCCGTAACCACCTGTCCAAAAGTAGAACTATCAATATTCCCATCCACAGCCTGCGGCCCAAAAAACTGCGCATGATTGAAAATGTTAAACGCTTCCACGCGGAACTGCAGCGACTTCGACTCCGTCAAACGCAAATTCTTAAGCAGCGCCATATCGTAGTTATTCAGCCCCGGCCCGCTAAAAAACCGCCGCCGAGCAGTCCCCGGCGTGCCCAGCGCGTTCCCACTGAACTGCGCAGTATTGAAGTAAGGCTGCCCGTTGCGCGGATTGTGATTCAGATCGAGCGCGCCACCCGAATAATCCGGCTCATCAACACCAAAATTATTGATCCCATTCGGCTCCGAGCCCAGCAGGGAATTGTCGCCAAAATTAACCAGCGTCACAGGAAGCCCGCTACTCACGCGAGTGATCCCCGAAATCTCCCAACCCTCCGTCAAACGATTCGACGCGCGGAACAAACTCTCAAACGGAATCCGGTAGCTATAACTCACTACAAAGTTATGCCGCACATCAAAAGCCGACAGCGCCCTGCTTAGAGACGGATCAACCGGATTGATTTCTTCGCCGACGTTCGAAGACTGATCGAAGGATTTGCTGAACGTGTATCCGGCCAGAATATTCAAGCGTTTGCTGGTATGCCGCAGCGTGATTTGCAAAGCATTGTAATTCGAATTTCCGGCTGTGGCCTGATTCGCATTGCTGCCAAAATTCGATCCCAAAGGGCCGCGCGTGCCGTCAAATACTTCGTGATTCGAAGTGGTGTACACGGTGTCTTCGCCAAACGGCCCGCAAGGCGTTTGCCCCGGCAGAAGATTCGCCGGATTGCTCAAGCGCAAACAAAGCGCCGGATCGCCAGGATTCGCTTCGACCAGAACCAGCAACCGGTGCCCCTGCGTCCCCACATAATTCACGCTGAGCACAGTGTCGGCCCCGAATCCGCGCTCCAGCGACAACATATATTCCTCAGTGTAAGGAATGCGATTGCTGGTCGGATAATTCGGCAGCCCGGTAATTGGCTCGAACTGCGTCCAATCCACGTTCGGATCAGGATGCTTCGCGCTAGAATTCAGCGGCGCAAGCGTAACCGGGAAAACTTGCGCGATCGGGTTTCCATTCGACGCAGTAATAAACGGCGTAGAAAAAAGCGGCGGCGCTGGACTAGTGTAAGTAGTCCCGTAAGGCGCGTTCGCGCTCATCACTCCGATCGTAAGCGCCTCAATCGCGGTATAGAACATTCCATAACTCGCGCGAATGCTGCTCTTGCCCGGCCCGCCCAAAATTTTCGCCAGCAAGCCATCGCCGGAAGCAGAAGGGGAATAAGCCAGCCCGATGCGCGGCGCAAAATCCAAATTTCCCGGCGGCGCCAAAGTCCGCGAAACTCCTGGATCGGTAGGATAAAGAATTCCCGGAGGCGCTCCCGGAAATACGACTGACTGCTTGCCGGGAGCAAACGTCGCGATCTGGTTGTACTTCTCATACCACGGCTCGATGCGGTCCCAGCGCAGCCCATAATTCAGCGTCAAACTGTGCATCAGCCGCCAACTATCCTGCGCATAAAGCCCCGCATATTTATTGCGTCCGTAAAACGCCTGCAACTGGCTCTGGTTGTATTGACTCGGAACTCCCAGCAGAAAATCCGCAAAATCCGATCCAGTCTCAGTCCCAAAGAAAAGAAAGCTGCCATTGAATTGCGCAATCGCATTCACATTCAATTGATCGTAATGAAATTCGCCGCCAAATTTAATGGTATGCGTGCCGATCACTTTGGAAAAATTATCGAGCCACTGGAAAGTATTGCCGATCTGGTTCAACTCGTTGGTATTCGTCCCAAAAGTGAAGCTATTGAACCCCACGCTCTCCACGCCTTCCGTCTTCGGCGAAAGCGCCACAATCCCCTGCGTCCCAGGCCCCGTCACAAAGCCCTGCGATTCGAGGCTCACGCCCACACCGCCCACAGGCTTTCCAAGATCAACCGCGTTCTGCAAATAGCTGAAGTGAAATTCATTCACCGCCGTAGCGCCAAGCGATTTCGTGTCGCCCAGGCTGACCAATTGCGCGCGGCCCAGATAAAGCGCATTGAATCCCGGAACATTCGCCCCGCCCTGCGCCACCGGATAAGGATTGTTCTGCGACCAGTCGTCAATGAAGTAGTACGCGGAAATCAATCCCCAGCGCGTGTTGCCGTCTAGGCGGAAAGCGCCCTTGTCATCGCGCAGAGTTTCATTGAACGCCGAAGTCGAAAACGTATTATTCGCGTTGTTCGGCGCGGGAATATATTTCAGAAGATTCATCGCCGGCGCAGACCAAGCCGCCTGCGGAATCACCGCGCCCGGAAAAACGCACGTGCTCGGGCTATTGCAGCCCGGAGTGTAATAAGGTTCACCCGGCGAAACGCCGTAGTGCAACTTATCCGCAAGCAGAGTCGCCAAATTCAGCCCGCTCACTGTAGTCGGCACCAAATTCCCCTGCGCATCGGTAGTCACAAACGAACTAGCCTGGTCCAGCAAATTACCGGTGCGGTCCTGCGCCGAAGGAACCGGAATCTGCCCAGTGTCCACGCCCTGCGTAGTCCGCGTTCCCTGATAATCCCCAAAAAAGAAAATCTTATTCTTGCGAATCGGCCCGCCAATCGTTCCGCCAAACTGATTTTGATCGAACGCCCCGCGCGTAGGCGAAAAGAAATTGCGAGCATCGAGATCGGTATTGCGCACAAACTCAAAAACATTTCCATGAAACGAATTAGTCCCCGACTTCGTAATGACATTAATCTGCCCGCCGCTAAATTCCCCATACTCCGCATCAAAGTTATTAGTCAAAATCCGGAATTCCGCGATGGAATCAAGATTCGGAATAATCGCTGCGCCCATATTCACGTCTTCTTCCACGTCGCTGCCGTCCACAATGAAGCTATTCGCAAATTCGCGTTGCCCATTGATTGAAATCGTCCCCGGATTCAAATCGCCCGACGGTGAAAGTACGCTAGCGCCCACGTCCTGCACCGTCTCAGAAGTAATCGAAGTCACCGGCGCCACTCCCGGCTGCAACGCGAGCAAATCCGTGAAGCTCCGCCCGTTCAAAGGCACCGTAGTCATCTGCGTGCCGTCAATCACTTCGCCCATTTGCGTGCTGGTGGTTTCCACATGCAGCTGATTGTCACTTACGGTCACCACATCCGTCCACGGCCCCAATTCCAGCACCACGTCAATCGTCAAAGCGCTATTCGCATTCAGCAGAATCCCAGTCCGCCGGTAAGGCCGGAACCCCGCTCTGGCAATTTCCAGGTCGTAGTGGCCCACAGGCAAACTAGGAAACGAATAAAATCCCTTATCGTCGGCAGCAATCGATTGCCGGATCCCCGTATCCGTATTCGTAACCGAAACGGTAGTCCGCGGAATCACCGCCCCGCTCTGATCCGTCAAAGTCCCCGAAATGCTTCCCCCCACGCCAGCCCACGCATTCGCAGAACAAAAAGCCAGAAACGCAAACGCCAGCAACAGAGCAATCCTCCGCAACCGCCCAGTCATGGGGCCCGAACAATCCAACCTGTAATCCCCGGTGGCACCAGTCACGCTGAATTCTCCTCGTGGCATTTGCGCTTGCCGTTGCTGTTTCCCCAATCTCAAATTTCGAATCTGAAATTTGAGATTTCCGAAGCCTTCGCCTTTATTTCATCGCCCGCGTAGAACACCGATTTGCGACGACGTCGCAACAACAAAACAAAAAATACCGGCGCCAATTAACCCGCAGACTTCCGGCATTCTTTGCAAAATCCCCCCACTTCCAATCGCGTCACCTTAATGTGAAATCCACTCTGCGCCGCCATCTCCGCTTTCAATTTCTCAAAAGCCGCGCTGGCGTATTCCATGATCGCCCCGCACTTGAAACAAGCCATGTGGCAGTGATCGCGATTCGTCTTCGCCTCGTAATAATGTTTCTCGCCCTCGATATGCATCAAGTCGAGCTCGTCGATCAGTCCGTGGCCCTTCAGCAGCGCCAGCGTCCGGTAAACGGTAGCGCGGTCAATTTCCGCGTCATGTTTCCTCGCCAGCTCCAAAAGCCGCGCTGCATCCAGATGCCGCGGCGAATCCTGGATGATCTGGATCAGCACGCGCCTCTGCGAAGTCATGCGCACGCCGCGCGCCGAGAGTTCTTTCATCAGCGAAGGCCGCGTAATTGACGTATCGCTCTTCGATCGTCCCAATTGCGACTGTGTCGCAACAACCGGATGCGTCGCCATTCGAAGCTCCTTCCTTGTTGCGATTCTAGTTGCAACAGATTATCAACTGGAAGAACGATTGAACGTCATCCGCCCAATTCTGTCAAGCCGCATTTCGTTAATTTCAGGTGAATGCCAGCGAACTGCGCCGAATCGAAGGCGAACGGGGAATCGGAGACCACGAATTGCCGCCGCGAAAATGCTCAAACAGAAAAAGTTCGCGCTCAAACAGTCGGCGGAACGCCAACTTGAAACTGCCGCATCACCGAAGGCCGGCCAAAAACAATAAACGTAAACACCCCAAGAATCGTCCCATACGGAATCCCAATGCAGCTAATCCCCGCCATCACCATGCAAAATGTGCGCGACTTCCGCCGCTTGATACAAATGCCCGCCCAATATTTTGCGGCAGCCAACGCCAGCGTGACGACGAAAATTCCCAACCCGATCCCCGAAATGATCCACCCAATAAAAGCCGGTGGCGGCTGCCCGGCGTTTCCCGCCAAGTCGGGACGGCGGGACAAGACCCCCGCGACGACGAACCCCGCAAAGATGTAAAGCAAACTAAAGAGCGTACCGATCGCGGTCATGGCCGCCGAAATCATGTACCCCAGCGAAAGCAACCGCAGATGTTCGTCGTCAATCACCGCCTGCCGATCGAATTCCTCCGACATCCGAAAGCCCCCTGCGCCACACAACTATATGCGTCGCTGGCGGCAGAGTACCACAGCGACCGTGCTGCATTCGCACGGCGAGCCCAAAGCGCTCACCATTTCACCGCCGACGCAGCGATGAAAATGTATACTCGATTTCGAGCGAGGGGAGCGCTCGCGTCGATGTACGTAAATCGATTCCCGCCAACCGAAGTCGGAGCGAAGATTGCCGTCTCTCTCGGCATCGGTCTCCTCGTGGGAATCGAAAGGGAGTGGTCGAACAAGGATCTAGGCGCCCGCACCTTCGCGCTCACGGCGCTACTTGGCACAATCGCCGCGCTATTCGAGCCGTCGATGGTAATTGTTTCGATGGTGGGCGTCTTTCTAATCATCATTTTCGCGAATGCACGCTCGCTGCTGGTGGATCGCTCTCTCGAAGCTACAACCTCGGCCGCACTTCTCGTAATTTTCATCCTGGGCGCGCTGGCCGGGCAAGGCCACCTGTTCACTCCCGTAGCCGCGGCAATCCTGATGACGATGCTGCTCGCTTGGAAAGTGGAACTGCACAGATTCGCCGGCGGCTTGCGACCAGCAGAAATTCGCAGCGCGGTGCTGCTCGGACTTCTCGGCCTGGTCGTCTATCCAATTTTGCCGGACCGTTACATCGATCCGCACCAGCTCATCAATCCGCGGCAAGCCTGGATCACGGTAATCGTGATCGCCGGCATCGGATTTGTGAATTACGTCCTGCTGAAAATCTACGGCGCGCGCGGACTCTATCTCAGCGGTTTTCTCGGCGGCTTCGTAAATAGCAGCGCCGCCGCCGTCGAGCTAGCCAGACCGTTAGCCGCCGGCGGCGCGTCATCCGGCGTAGCAGTAGCCGCACTACTGCTCACACTGGTAGCCATGTTCGCGCGCAATTTGCTAATCCTCGCGCTCTTTTCGCCGCTCGCCGTGCTCTCCGCCGCCGGCCCGCTGCTGGCCATGTCCGTAGTCGCGCTCGTTTTCGTCCAGCGCGCTCGAAGTGACGCCGGTGAAACCCCCACCGAGATTCATCTCGAATCGCCGGTCTCGCTCCAGCGCGTGCTAAGTTTCGCCGCGCTCTTCGTGCTCATCCAAATCGTCTCAACTCTCAGCGAACGCTATCTCGGGAAGTTCGGCTTCCTCGGCATCAGCGTAATCGGCGGCCTGGTAAGCAGCGCCAGCACCTCGGCCGCCGCCGCAAACATGGCCGGCCACGGCCAGCTTCACGCTGCGTTGGCCGGCGAAGGCGTCGTACTCGCGTCCATAGCCAGCGCCCTGGTCAACCTACCGATCATTCATCGCACCACCAGAAATCCCGCTCTCGCAAAAAGGCTCGCGCAAATTACCGCACTGCTAAGCCTAGTCGGTATCGCCACGCTCGCGCTGCAAGAATACCTCCCATATCTTCATAACTAGCACTCTCGCTGAGACCACCCCGAGGTGTGTAACGCGCCTTCCGAACGTGGCTCTCGAATTCTATTTCGTCATTAAGACGCTATCGTAATATACAAAGACATCAGGCCAACCATCGGCCGCACGCCAAGGTTGAGGCCCATCCAAGCCTCTGATAATCTAGTGATCGAACCGCGGAGAGGTGTCTGAGCGGTTGAAAGAGCTCGCCTCGAAAGCGAGTGTCCTGGCAAAACCGGGACCGTGGGTTCAAATCCCACCCTCTCCGCCATCCCAAGTAGCGCCGGCTTGTCCTGAGATGTGTCGAAGGGCGTCCCCGCCGGCATCTTACGACCGCCGCCGTAACTTATTCCCAAAATCGAGCGCGGCCTCCTGAACTCGCCAATTGCGCCCGTCTCCGAAAGCGATTATCGTAGCCAACAATGCGCACCACAACCGCAAGCCTGCAGCTCGGCGATCGAGCCCCCGACTTAATTTATCGCACCCGCGAAGGCGCGCAGCATCATCTGGCGGAATCCTGGAGCGAAGGCCCAGCCCTGCTCGTCTGGCTCCGTCACTTCGGCTGACCGTTCTACATGGAAGCGCTGGCGCAGTTGCGCGAGCAGTTACCGGTACTGGAAAAGCTGGGCGTCCGCTTAGCGTGCATCGTGCAAGGCGATGCCGGGGAAACCGCGGAATCCTGCGGCCAGTATGCAATGGCCGCGCATTGCATCCCCGACCCCAAAAAGGAAACCTACCGCAAATTCGGCCTGGATCGCGCCACCTGGAAATCCTTGCTCTTTCCAACGCCCGAATTGAAGCAGCGCAGAAAAGAAAATCGCGCAGCCGGCTTCGCCATAAGCGTGAAAGGCTCGCTAAAAACCCATTGCGACATCCTGCTCCTGCCCGGCGCTGCGATCGTAGCCCAAGGCGGTAAAATTCTCTGGCTGCATCGCGGAAAAAATCCCGCCGATTTACCCGCGGCGAAAATCATAATTGACGAAGCGAGAAAGATTTTGGCCTGAAAGGCGAGGATCGATCCGCGCGAGCATTACAATCGCCGCGCCCCAAAAAAAGCCTGCAACAGCCGCACGGATTCTTCCGCCAAAACCCCCGCGGTAAACTCCACACGATGGTTCAACTGCGGATCGTCCAAAATCCGGAAGCAACTGCGAACCGCCCCGCCCTTAGCATCGTCAGCCCCATACACCACGCGCGCAATCCGCGCCTGTATGATCGCACCAGCGCACATAGCGCAAGGCTCAACAGTCACAAAAAGCGTAGCATCCGTAAGCCGATAGTTGCCGATCGATCGAGCCGCAGCCCGCAGCGCCACAATCTCCGCATGCGCCGTAGGATCGCAATCGCGAATGGTGCGATTCGCACTACGCGCAATGGCACGATTCTCAGCAACGATCACCGCCCCGATGGGAACTTCATCGTGCGCGGCTGCGTCCCGCGCCTCGTCCAGCGCCATCTGCATCCAAGATGCATCGTCGCGCCCAATCTCGTTCATGGCCGCCAAGATTAGCATCCTCGGCCCGTGCCGCATAAAATCCCTTCGGGAAATTCCGGCGCGACCGCCAATTCGGGTCAACTTGGTTGACTGACTTGCGGCAACATTTTTTGTCACTCGCGATCACTGCAACTCCACCACCCACCTTGACAACGCCATTTCTGAACGTCAAACTACGTCCACAATGAACGAATTGCTCCGTCGCATTTTTTTAGTCGATCTACTAAAGGGCATGTGGGTCACCTTCCGCTACCAGGCGCCCAAAAATATCTACACAGAGCAATACCCGCTAGAGCGCCCCATGGTAGCCGAGCGTTACCGCGGCGCCCCGCGCCTAAATATCAACCCAGAAACCGGCGAATCCCTCTGCATCTCCTGCAATCTCTGCGCCTTAGCCTGCCCAGAAAATCTAATCGTAGTAGGCTGGCAGCGCGACGACGCCACCCGCCGCAAAGTCCTCACCCATTTCACTTACGATACTTCTCGCTGCATGTTCTGCGGCCTATGCGAAGATGCCTGCCCCACCGATTGCCTTGAGCTCACCCAGGATTTCGAAATGGCCGCCTACACCCGCGAGGGCGCCATCTGGGATCGCCATCGCCTCGAAGTAGGCCCCACGCCAGCCCACTACACGCGCTAAATGAATTCCCGGCCACACATGCAGCAGAATTTAGCACTTGCGGAAGTTGCATCCGCTGATCTCTGGCCGGACGGCTGCGTGAACTGATAGAATCCCAAATCAAATTTGCTGATGGGGCAGCCGCGCGCGCATGGAACTGCGTAAAGATCCAATCACCAAAAGCTGGGTAGTGATCGGCCCGTCCGATCAAGCCCGCGTGCCGGACGATCCCTGTCCGCTCTGCCCCGCGAAAATCTCCAAGGAAAAAGCGCTGCTCTATTTCCCCGACGCGCAAAAGTGGCAAGTCTGCGTAATCCCGCATCCGCGCCCGCTCTATCACATTGAAGGCGATTCAGGCCGTTCCGCCGAAGGAATCTACGACCGCATGGACCCCGTCGGCGCGCACGAAATCATCATCGAGACGCGCGAACACGGCCGCACTATGACCGAGATGAGCGATGACGAAATTCATGCCATCCTCGACGCCTACGCCGTCCGCATCGCCGATCTAAAACGCGATCCGCGCTTCAAGTACGTGACGGTGTTCAAAAATCGCGGCCAGCTAGCTGGCGCCGAATGGACACACTCGCATTCGCAACTCACCGCGACTACTTTCGTCCCCCGCCGAATTCTTTACGAACTGCGCGCCGCACGCGAGTGGTTCCGCGATAAGGAGCGCTGCGTTTTCTGCGACATCCTCCGCCAGGAAGAAAAGCAAAAAGTCCGCATGGTGGACACCGTAGGCGATTACGCCGCCTATTGCCCCTACGCCTCGCGCGTCCCCTACGAAATCTGGATCCAGCCCCGCACCCACAATCATCAATTCGAAACGCTGGTATCCTCGGAAAATCGCCGCAATCTGGCAACGTTACTAGGCCGCACCCTGCGCCGCTTAGCCCAAGTTTGCGAAGGCTACCACATGGTGGTCCACACCGCGCCAAACACCCTGCAAACCAAGGGCGAACTCAGCGAATACTGGAAAACGATCGCCGGCGACTATCACTGGCATTTCGAAATTCTCCCCATCGTAGAATCGCGCAGCAAGTCCTACAGCATCAAAGAAGTCTATTTCAACGGCCGCCTGCCCGAAGACGCCGCGCAGCAACTCCGAAAGATCGATCCAGGTTCATGAGGCACGGTTCCTCTCGCACCGATCCGAAGCCCCGCAATCAACGCACTCGCAGCTCCCAGCGCGGTGGAATCATCAGCAAGGCGATTTTCCTGATCTTTCTGGTAATCGCAATCGGCGTGATTTACGTCGCGCGCCATCCCATTCTGCGCGTAGCCGGCCGCATCTGGATCGTGGACGAAGACCCAGTCCGCTCGGATGCCATAGTCGTCCTCGGCGACGACAACTACAACGGCGACCGCGCCACGAAAGCCGCCGAACTGTTCAAGGCCGGCTGGGCCCCGCGCATCGTAGCCAGCGGCCGGTTCCTACGCTCCTACACCAGCATCTCCGATCTAACCGAGCACGATCTCAGCGATCGCGGCGTCCCGGTGGACGCCATCCTGAAGCTCACCCATCGCGCCGAAAACACCCGCGAAGAGCTGGAAGTAATCCGCCGCCTGGCAATGGAAAAGCACTGGCGAAAACTTCTAATCGTCACCTCCAACTACCACACCCGCCGCACCGCCTTCATCTGCGGCCACATGTTCCCGCAAGACGTCGAAGTCCGCGTAATCGCCGCCCCGGATGCCGACTACAATCCCGACACCTGGTGGCAAACGCGCCTCGGCCTGAAGCTATTCCTCCACGAATCAGCGGGCTACGTAGTAGCCGTGTGGGGGGTTCGCCGCAGCGCGTCGGCCTCCAGCGGCGTCATAGTCCCCGAAATCGCTTTCGCCCTTTCTTCTCCTGCACTCCCAAGTACAGTACCGACTTCGCCCCGATAGCTAACCTTTGCGTTTACACCAGCCCCTGCCTGTACTATATTCCAGGTGCGAGCTTTGATACGCCCTTCATAGGATCAGGCCCCCAGCCCTATCCATGTTCGCGGCTTAGCTTTTTACCGTTCTTCCGAAAGATTGAATCTTGGGAAGCGCGAGCATCCCCTACGGGATGCCGCGCGTGTCGCCGAGTGTCTCCCTCAACTCCAGCGACGCGGAAATCGACGGTACGACCCGAAGTATGAATTGGCAACTCAAGACGCGCTCCGCCATGCCCGCCACCGCGGCCGGCCCCGGCCCTAAGACTGCGGCGGCCACTGCCGCGGTACCGACCCGCGTTTCCAACGGCCTGAAAGAATTCTTGTGGCTGCTCAGTGATGCCGGCAAGGGCAAGCTCCTCGATCTCGGCCAGGTCTCGCAGAACACTCTCAATTTTTTCATCGAGAAAGGCTTCCGCGTAACCACCGAAGATTTTCTGCGCTCCTGGCGTGAATTCATGAACGAGGAAGACGAAAAACGTCGCAAAGTCTTGCTCAGCCAGAACGGCGACTTCGCCTCACCCGACGCGCTGGCCGCCCAATTTCTCGAGGGGATCCTGCAATATCCGCCGGAGACTTTTCACGGAGTCCTGGCCTGGGATTTGTTCGATTACATGGAGCCGGAGCTGCTCTCGCGAGTCGTTTCTCGCCTTCACGATATCCTCAGGCCCGGCGGCCTGGTCCTCTCGCTGTTCCATAGCCGCACGCCCGATCACTATTCGCGCTACCGAATTCTTGAGAATCAGTTACTCGAGGTGCTGCCAACTCCGCCGCTGGCCCCGCACGTCCGCGTTTTTCACAATCGCGAGATTCTGGACCTATTTGGCAAATTCCGCTCCTCAAAATCCTTCGTGGGCCGCGATCAAATCCGCGAAGCGCTGTTCCTCAAGTAGCACAGCCACTCCTGCCTGTTTCAGCAGTCGCCATTCCTCCGGCGCCAAACAGTTCGAAATAATCAAAGTTTTCAGTGTCCGGGATGCACAGCCTGTCAAGCCTCGATCCCGTAAGCCAGGTCGGAGAATACTGAGATAGGTCGGCGGAGATCTAGTAGCACGGCCCGCCCCTAGCTGTGTCCGTCCGAGCGATTCGCGAAGGCCGGTGGTAACTAGGTTGGCGTTGACGGTGTGCGCAGGCAGGAGTGCCTGTGCTACTGGTGGCCGAAATGATAGACGACGCCTGCTGTGAATTCGGGGCTTAGTTGATACGTCTTGAAGAAGCCGCTGCGATAGAGATCGGCGGAAACTCTGAAGCCGAGGCGGCTGCGGTGCGGATTGAAATCTATGCCGCCTCCGGCTTTGAAGGCTACCGCTTGATTGTTGCCGAGGGAGGTGTCCGGGTACAGATGCGAAAAGCCTATGACGAAGTGACCCCACGGCTGAAACTGAAAATTTCGGGGGGGCAACCAGCGAAATCGCACACCGCCGCCGGCGAAAAGTGGCAGAGAAGCTTTTCCGCTAGTGGAGCCGAAGACATCCGAGAACTGGACTTCGGCGCCGAGCCAGTCCTTGTAGTCCACCAGCGACGCGGTGAAGCCCACGCCATTCGGGACTGTGCCCGGGCCTTCGTGAAAATTGAGATACGTAACGCCGACGCCGAGCTGATAGGGGAGCGTCTCCGTGTCCGCGGTTTTAACGCCTTGCGCCATTACGCTCGTCGCGCTCAGTAGAAGCAACGCGGCCAAGATGCCAATCTTTCCCATGAGAGCCTCCGCTCAGTCCGGCGCCAGCCGGAAGGTGGCGAATACTGCTGAATTTCGCCACGGGTTACTTTGGATTCCGTTTACAACTGTGGATACGGCAGGTAGCGCCACAAGTCATTCAGCAAGCCATTTCCGTTGGTGCTCGATGCGCCAAAGCCTTCGCCGCCGAAGATCCATAGTTGGCCCGAACCGTCGATCCAGTAGCCTGCGCCCCAGCGAGTTCCTGGGAAGTTATTCACGTTGGGCCAAGTGGTTGGCGAAGGTGTTAGTCCATAGACGCCGTCCTGATCAACGGAGCTGGGGCCTTTGATCCACGTCCACTGGCCGCCGGTGAATATCCAGAGGTCGCCGAGCGAGCCGTTGGCTGTGGCGTCGTAGCCTTGACCGCCGAATAGCCATAGGCGCGCGTGGCCGGAGGCGTCGGTGTCAGCCCAAGATGCGGCGGCCCAGCGCGAGCCTGGTACATTGCCCGCGGCGGCGACGCCTTGAGTGCCGTATGTGGCTTTTTGATTTACCATGCTGGAGCCGGAGACCCAGGTCCATTCGCCGGAACTGAATTCCCAGAGATCGTCGAAGGCTGTCGGTTGGCCGCCAGAAGAGAGGTTGTAGCCGCCGAAGACCCAGAAATTGTTGTTCACGTCCATCCACGACATGGTGGCTTGCCGGCCGCCCGGAACATTCGAAGCGGACGGTGTGCCCTGCGTGCCGTACACGCCGTCGGGATTTATGATGTTCGAGCCGCTGACCCACTTCCATTGGCCTCCGGTGTATTCCCAGAGGTCATTGAGCAAACCAGGATTGGGGCTGGAGGCGTCGAAACCGAATCCTCCGAAGAGCCAGAAGTTGCCGGCGCCATCGAGTTTTCCAGTTGCGCCCCAACGTCCGCCAGGAAGATTGCCCGGCGCTGCGGTGCCCTTGGTGCCATAGACTCCTGCCTCGTTGGCACCGCCGGCAAGTTGAGTCCATGTTTTGGAAGAGATGTTGTAGGACCAAAGGTCGTTTAGAAAATCCGTGAATTGATCCTGGCCGCCGAAAAGCATGAGATTTCCCGTGCCTGGATCGGTCCATGTGACCGCGCCCCATCGGCCGGCGGGCACCGCGGAAGATGGCGCAACCATGGTCCAGAAACTGTCGAAAGAGCCTTGGTAGTTTGCGAGGCCGGCGCCGTTGTAAGTCCACATTTCCTGGAACCACCAGGGCTGTGGTGAAAGGGTGGTATCAGTGCTATAGCCGTAACCGCTGAATAGCCAGAGATTGCCGCTATTGTCCGTCCAAGTGGCCGGGTATCGCACTCCGCCAGGATTGCTGGTGACTATCGCTGTGGGAGGCCCAGTCGGGGGAGCGCTAATTCCATTTATATTGGTGTTGTTCGAAGCGTTCATCCATGCCCAGTCATTGTGTCCAAAATCGACGAGCACGCTGGTAACGTCTGCGTTCGCCGTGCCCTGGAAGTCGTAGATACGCGAACCCTGAGGCTGCGTTTGCGGGGCTTCGAATAGACTGACATCGTATGCACTGCCGAAAGCGATCGGGG
Source organism: uncultured Acidobacteriota bacterium (assembly GCA_963831955.1). Classification (GTDB taxonomy): domain Bacteria; phylum Acidobacteriota; class Terriglobia; order Acidiferrales; family UBA7541; genus Palsa-147. The sequence continues at coordinate 242,634 of CAWHSG010000003.1, forward strand.
TGACGAAGGTAAACGGGCCATTGCTGCTGAACGGGAGGTTGTCACCGCCGTTATTCTGTAAAATGCCGCTGGCGGTTTGGCCGGTGGGAACGTACAAACCTACGATTTGGCCGCCGACGGTGTTGAACACAGCGGGGCAAACGACTTGGACGCTGGTGACATTCGCGGTTGCGGTGCCCATACCACCGGTTACCGTACAAGTCTGCGCGGGAGTAGATGGCTGGGTCAGGACGGTTACGTTGTAAGTCGCGCCGCTTGCAACTAGGGTCGCGAAGGTAAACGATCCGTTGGCGGAGATGGTGAGATTGTCGCCGCCGTTGTTTTGTAGCACGAGGCCAGTGCCGTCGAGTCCGGAGACGGAACCACCGATCGTGAGAGTTGCCGTCGAACAAGTGACCACGATGTTGCCGACGTTGGCGCTGGCCGTGCCGCTGCCGTTAGCAACGGTGCAAGCCTGTACTGGATTTGTGGGCTGCGTGAAAACAGTGACGACGTACATGCTGCCCGCGGTAAGAGCGGTAGGAAATGTGAATCCGCCGCTAGCGGTGATGGTGAGATTGTCGCCGCCGTTATCCTGCAGGACCAGCCCGGTGCCGGAAAGGTTTACGACCGTTCCTCCGATGGTCACAGTGCCGGATGAGCCGCTGGTGCAGGTCACTACAACAGTGGTTACGTTGGCGGTTGCTGCGCCGGTGCCGCCGGTGACTGTGCAGGTTTGGACGGGATTTGTTGGCTGAGTGAGGACGGTAACGCTGTAGGTCTTACCGCCGCCGATTTTTGACGCGAACGTAAAAGCGCCGCTCGCCGTAATGGTCAGGTTATCGCCGCCGTTATTCTGCAATACCAGGCCCGTGCCGGTGAGGCCGGTTACCGTGCCGCCGATGGAGAAGGATGAAGTAGAGCCAGGAGTGCCGCTGCAGCCGTACAGTACGGCCGAGAGCATTAGGATCAGAATCGAGTTGGTAAAGGCATTTAGACGAATCGTAGCTCTCATGCTCGCTCACCTTCCAGGGATAAAGTGCGTCGAGGCATGTTCCGCTGCCGGGAGGTCGGAGGGCAATCTGAAATTTCTCTTGGTTAGCCAAACAAGTAATAGCACTAACGGCCAAGTAGAGTCAGGAACATTAGAAAGCTTTAATAATTGCGGCGGTCTAATATAGCGTAATCACAACACGGGAAAAGGCTTGAGTTTCCTGAATAGGCTCGGCTGCGCGGGTTGTTGTTGGTTTCGCCTCATTTTTGCCCTTGCAAACATTTGCGGCGGAGCGTACAAGTCAAAGTAGCAACGGTTCGATTGGAGGGAGAATGACTCCACCGGGCAACGTTTGCTGACTAAAAATTACACACCGCTTTTGCGGTGCGAAACCGGATGCATCTCAGATGCTCCGGCCATCAGGAATAGCAAAACGGGGAGCTGCCAGGCTCTCCGTTTTGCATTTTTAGGGGTTCTCGACGGCGCGCGCGACGGGTTTGTTGCGAGCTCGTCGCGCCAAGAGGGCTTGGCGGGCTACCGGGATCAGCGAGAGGACCACGATTACCGCGATTACCCAGTGGAGCTGGCGGTCAATATTTGGCACTGCGCGGCCCAGGAAATAGCCGAGGAGGATCGTGCTGCAGACCCAGAAAATGCCGCCGAAGATGTCGTAAGTCAGATAGCGGGCGTAAGGCATTTCGGCGGCGCCTGCTACTGGCGGGCAGAACGTGCGAATAATGGGGACGAAGCGGGCCAGAATTACCGTCTTGCCGCCGTGGTGCTCGTAGAAGGCGTGGGCGCGCTCGAGATGTTGGCGCTTGAAGAAGCGCGAATCGGGTCGGCTGTAGAGGCCGTGACCCATACGGCGGCCGATCCAGTAGCCGAGTTGGTCGCCCGCGATGGCGCAAAGCGCGACCGAGGCTAGCAGTAGGGGGAGATTTACTTGTCCAGCGGCGGCTATGATTCCGGCGGTTACTAGCAGGGAGTCGCCGGGCAAAAAGAAACCCACGAATAGGCCCGTTTCCACGAAGACGATCGCGCACACTCCCAGAGTCCCGCCCCATTGGACGAGTTCTTTAACGTTGTAGAGCTGCTTTAGCAGGTCCTTCAGCGGGCCCATTATTGCCTTCTTGAGTTTGATTCCAACTTGCGTTGCTGGATTGATTTCCGGGATTCGCCCCGGGATTGGCGGGCGTTTCTTCGGCCGAATTAGGATAGCAGAAAGATTGCGGGGTTAGGCGGCGGGTGCGAGGTGGCGTTCAGTATCTGTTATTGGGTGCGGTCCGGGAGTTTTACGGTGTGGGGACATCGCTACGGATTGAGGACGTCGTTAATTCGGGCTTTGATTGGAAATTACGGTCGTCCGACCCGGCGGGACGCCAGCGGTACGCAAAGAGCCTGGAGCGACGCCGACCGTACGAAAAGCCAATAAAAATGGGGTTTTTTGTGGCTGGGCGACTAGTACTTTGCTCCCAGTGGGAATAGTCCCTTGTACCATAGCCTGCTGCGTGGCCTGCCTTCAGACTGTCCTTGCTGGACGAGATGCAACACCTGAGAGGGGACACGACATGCTAGGTGGATACGCGAACTGGATGGGGCAGCCGGTGATCCTGAGAGTGGTGGCGGGGAACATGCGAGTTCCGCTGCGCGGACGATTGGTTTCTGAGACTGAAGATGTGGTGAGACTGCGGATCGCGGATAGCTGGGATGTGGATATCTTCAAGTCGATGGTGGCGGCGATTGAGCAGGATACGCCGGTTTACGTGGTGCACTAAAGGATCCAGGCTCGAGGACGCGATGGAGCACCGAGAATCACCGAGGCCCACTATGGATTGCGGATCGCAAATGCAGGCGCGCGGTACCGAAGTGACGGCACTGGCGATGCCTATGCCGGCGCCGATGGCGCTCAAGGCGGCCATGCTCGAGGCGCGCGATTCCCTGATGATCATCTCGTACCAACTGATTATTCGAGTGCTGTTCCTGGCGCGACGTTGGAACTACTAATCGGGAATTACTGATCGCGCCCCGACGATTTTACCGGCCCCAGCCCCTCTCAACCCCACAGGCCCCTGGTTTGCACCCTCCAAACCCGGGGCTTTTTCTTTGCCTTATCGCGAATTCAAGAATCCCAGACCCTCGAATCGCGTCTGCGAGTTGCTGCCCCTGTTTGAACAAACTTACTAGGTTTGCGGTTTTTGCATCCAAGCAAGGGTGGTATCGTTAAGGTTTGCGACATGCGGTTGGGCGAAGGCGAATCGTGGATAAGCGCTCATCCCCAGGCCGATTTATGATCTACACGCGCAGCAAATTTGCGTCCATAAGCTTCGCGCTGGGATTCCTGTGCCTTTCGTTGTTCGTTGGTTCTCTTGCCGGCGCGGCCGCGGGGGCGGGTTTACCGGATACGTCTGGTCCTGCGAGCCGTCCGGGTTTGCCGTTTGCAATTGCCGATTTTGACGGGGACTCGCGCCCTGACCTCGCGCGAGTGGAGGCCGGGCCGAGCGATTTCACGAATACCGAGTACTGGATTCAATTGCGGCTCAGCGCGGCACCATGGGAATCCATTCGGCTGGTGGCACCCGCGGGCGGGTTGCAGCTTGTTGCGCGCGATGTTAACGGCGACGAGTTCGTGGATTTGGTGATCAGCACGGCCTGGTCGAAGCGCCCCGTCGCGGTTTATCTGAATGACGGGCACGGATCCTTTACTCATGCTGAGCCGGCGGCTTTTCCGGGTGCGTTCAGCGACGCTGCTACGATTTGGAGTTCGGGGGGAGATCTAGCGACGGAGAGCGTCGCCGTGCCATCGGCGGCGGCTCCCGGGATTTGCGTAGGGGGGAAGGATCTACGCTGCGAGCGGACACCGGCGGCATTAATCCTGCTATCGCGCGCGGGTTTTCCAAATCGTCCGCTGCTATTCCTCCAAGCAGGTCGAGCGCCTCCATTCGACATTTTCCACTCTTAGGCAGTTAGCTCAGCGACCGGGATGCATACGCTCCAGCTTTATCGCGGGCGGAGTATGCGCAGGAATTCAAAGCTATTTTGCAGGCAGAGGTGAGGTTATCGAATGAAATACAAGAAGTGGCGAGGGCACTGGCTGGCTATCGCGGCGACGCTGCTTCTCGCGGGCTGCGGCAACGCCAAATCCGATACATCCGCGGAGGCGCCGCCACAAGCGAACGTCGAGAAAGAGCCGGACTTGAATGTGGTGCAGGTGGACCATCCGGACCAATTTCCGCTAGTTGCTGCGACATCGCGTCTGGCGGCGGCGCAGTTAGTGGTGACGGGAACGGTGACGCCGGACGTGTCGCGGACGGTGCCGGTGGTGTCGCTGGCGTCTGGGCGAGTGGTGGAAATCAACGCGCAGCTTGGCGACTATGTGAAGAAGGGCCAACTGTTGATGCGCATTCGCAGCTCCGATATTTCGGGGGCGTTCTCCGATTATCAGAAGGCTATGGCGGATGAAACGCTGGCGCAAACGCAGCTGGAACGGGCCAAACTCCTCTATGACAAGGGCGCGATTTCGCTGAACGATTACCAGGTGGCGCAGGACTCGGAGAACAAAGCGAAGGTGGACGCGGAAACTTCGCTGGAACATTTGCGATTGCTCGGTGGAAGCCCGGACCACGTTTCCGGGAGTGTGGATGTGCTGGCGCCGATTTCCGGGGTGATCATCGAGCAGAATGTGACGACCGCGGCGGGCGTGAAATCGCTGGATAACTCACCAAATTTATTTACGATTGCCGACCTGTCTTCCGTGTGGATCCTGTGCGACGTGTACGAAAACGACCTTGCCAGCGTGCATGTGGGCGAAACCGCGGACATTCGCCTGAATGCGTATCCGGGAAAGGTGCTGACGGGCCGCATCAGCAACATCGGGCCGATCCTCGATCCGAACATCCGCACCGCCAAGGTGCGCCTTGCGGTGCAGAATCCCGGCTTGCTGAAAGTGGGGATGTTCGTGTCCGCCACGTTTCACGCGCAGAAGCAGGAGACACATGCGGTGGTGCCGGCTTCGGCGATTTTGCATCTTCACGACAGCGACTGGGTTTACGTTCCGGACGGCGACAAACAATTTCGGCGCATTGAGGTGGTTACCGGCCAGGTGCTGCCGAACAACCTGCAGGAAATCGTGAAGGGCATCGAGCCGGGCCAGAAGGTCGTGACGAACGCCCTCGTGCTTCAGAGCACGGTGGAGCAGTAGATGGAATTTCGTTCGCCAAGCGCGGGGGCGGCGCGATGATCCGCGGGTTCGTCGATTACGCGCTTAACAACCGCTTCATCGTGATCGTCATTGCCGTGCTTCTGCTGATTTGGGGCGCGATCGCCTTTCACAATTTGCCGGTGGAAGCGTATCCGGACGTGGCCAATAACTACGTGCAGATAATTACCCAGTGGCCGGGCCATGCCTCGGAAGAGATCGAGCAGCAGGTCACCATTCCCGTTGAGATTCAGATGAATGGAATTCCCCACTTGCAACACTTGCGCTCCGCGTCGCTCTTCGGACTCTCGAGCATAATGCTCATCTTTGACGACAAATCCGATAACGATTGGAATCGCGCGAAGGTTCTCGAACGGCTGGCGCAAGTGAATTTGCCAAATAATTTGCAGCCGCAGATGGGCACGGACTGGAGTCCGGTGGGGCAGATTTACTGGTACACGCTGAAGAGTTCGAATCCGAAATATGACCTGATGGAACTGAAATCGATCGAGGATTGGACTCTCGAGAAGCAATTCAAGTCGGTGCCCAACGTGGTGGATGTGGTCAGTTTCGGCGGCACTACGCGCGAATATCAGGTGCGCGTGGATCCCAACAAGTTGGTGAGCTACGGGCTGAGCATGGCCCAGGTAGAGCAGCAACTCGCCGCCAACAATGTGAATGCCGGCGGCAGTTTTATCGAGTCTGGCTTACAGCAGGTAAATGTAAGAGCCATCGGACTGTTCACGGACGTGCAGGATATCGAGCAAACAGTTTTGAAGACGCAGAACGGCACGGCGCTGCGCGTACAAGATATAGCAACGGTTACGCAAGCACCGAAAATCCGGCTCGGTCAAATCGGCAAAGCGATTCATCGCCTCGATGGGACCGTGATCGACAATCCCGACGTGGTGGAAGGAATTGTGCTGCTGCGCAAGGGCGCGAATGCCGACGAAACTCTGGTGGCCATTCACGAGAAGGTGAAAGAGCTGAATGACCATATCCTGCCGCCGGGAGTGAAGATCGTCCCGTTTCTCGATCGCAGCGATCTGGTGCATCTCACGACGCACACGGTGCTGCACAATCTGACGGCCGGGATTCTTCTGGTTTCGGTGATCCTGTTTTTGTTTCTCGGAAATGTTCGCGGGGCAGTCATCGTAGCCTTGACCATTCCTTTTGCGCTTCTATTTGCGGCCATCTGTCTCGATCTGAATAAAATCCCCGCGAATTTGCTTTCTTTGGGCGCGCTGGACTTCGGAATGGTTGTGGACGGCTCGGTGGTGATCATCGAGAACATCGTGCGGCATTTCAGTCTCACCACTGGTGTGGAACGGACCCCGATGCAGCGAATCCGGGACGCGGTCACCGAAGTGACTCGTCCGGTGTTTTATGCGCGCGCCATCATCATCGTCGGTTATCTGCCGATTTTCACATTGCAGAGCGTGGAAGGGCGCTTGTTCAAGCCGATGGCCTGGACGGTGTGCTTCGCATTGCTCGGGGGCTTGATTTTCTCGCTGATTATCGCGCCGGTACTGGCGGTGATGAGTTTTAAGTCTGGAATGACTGAGTGGCGCAATCCGGTGATGGAGTTCTTGAAGAAAAATTACAGAGTCGCCGTGAGGTGGGCCGTCGAACATCCACGCGTGACGGTCGCGTCGGGACTCCTGGCTTTCACAGCCGCGATGGTCATCATCATCAGTGGAGTGGTGGGCTCAGAATTCCTGCCGCATTTGGACGAAGGCGCGATATGGGCGCGCGGCACGTTGGCGCCCAGCACCGGCCCAACGGAAGGCGCGCGGGTGATGAATCAGAGCCGCTTAATCCTCGCGTCGTTCCCGGAAGTGACTCAAGTGGTATCGCAAGTGGGACGGCCGGACGATGGAACGGACACAACGGGCTTCTTCAATACGGAATATTTCGTGGATTTGAAGCCGAAAGACAAGTGGCGGCCGGTATTTCGCCAGGACAAGGAGGAATTGATTGCCGCGATGGACCGTGAGCTCGGAAAGATTCCGGGAGTTCTGTGGAATTTTTCGCAGCCGATTGCCGACAACATGGAAGAGGCGGTGAGCGGAGTGAAGGGCGAACTGGCGATCAAGATCTATGGCGACGACTTGAAAGTTCTGGAGGATAAGGGCGACCAAATAGTTGAAGTGATGCGCAATATTCCGGGAATCGAAGACTTGGGGCTATTTAGGGTGCTGGGCCAGCCCAATTTGAATATCAGCGTGGATCGCGCACGAGCGGCGCGCTACGGGATTAACGCGGCGGACGTGCAGGATGCGGTGGAAACGGCGGTCGGTGGTAAGGCAGTTACGCAGGTGCTCCAGGGTGAGCAGCGCTACGATCTGGTTGTGCGCTATCAGGCCGAATATCGCGCTACTGATCAAGCCATCGCAAATATTCGCTTGGTCGCTCCTTCGGGGCAGCGCGTGGCGCTCTCGGAGGTGGCCAAGATTGAGATGCACGATGGGGCGTCGGAGATTTATCGCGAAGAGAATTCGCGTTACGTTGCGATCAAATACAGCGTTCGCGGCCGGGATCTGGGCAGTACCGTGCAGGAAGCGATGCGTCTGGTGGGGAAAAAAGTCGAGCTGCCGCCGGGGTATCACTTTGACTGGGCCGGCGAATACGCGAGCCAAAAGCGGTCGCAAAGGCGCTTGATGGTGGTGCTGCCGATCACTCTGTTCGTGATTTACGTGATTCTCTACGCCATGTTTCGATCCAGCAAGTGGGCGCTGCTCATTCTGGCGAACGTGGGCGTCGCACCTCTGGGCGGCGTGCTGGCGCTGCTGCTCACCGGCACGCACTTTAGCGTTTCATCGGGAGTGGGATTTCTGGCGCTGTTCGGAGTGTCTGTGGAGACGGGCGTAATTATGCTGGAATATATCAATCAGCTTCGAGGGCATGGGATGTCGATCGAAGAGGCGGCGATCGAAGGCGCGGTTTTGCGTCTTCGTCCGATCATGATGACTATGCTGGTGGCCACGCTCGGATTGCTGCCTGCTGCTTTATCGCACGGCATTGGGTCGGATTCGCAGCGGCCGTTCGCGATCGTAATCGTCGGCGGCCTCGTGGCCGCGCTGCTGCTGAGCATATTTCTGCTGCCGGCGCTCTACGTGTGGACTTCAAGCGAGGAGGACAGATTGCCGAAGCCTCAGTCCGACTTTGCGGAGGGCATGTAAGACCGCAGCGCTCGCATTCGCGTGGGCAATGAACCCGGCGACCGAGTCGCATTGCGAAATTAAGTCACTTTGAAGTTGGCGGTCCAATTTATCCTCGCACGCTGCTTGTGCTAAACTGAAATCACGGTGCGCCCGTAGCTCAGCTGGATAGAGCGTTTGGCTACGAACCAAAAGGTCGGAGGTTCGACTCCTCTCGGGCGCGCCACTTCTTTCCTGATTTTCTCACGGTCTTTCTGGAAGCCTAGCTGGCGTCCATTTCGAAAATTGTGCGGACGCTAACGGCGGATGGTGATGGCGGCGGTGTCGAATTCGTAGCCTTCGTCGGTGACTATCTTTTCGGCCGCGGAGCGTAGCGAGGCGTCGTCCACGCTTTTTGGCAGGTCGGTGTGGCGCCGGACGGCTTCTTCGCCGGCTACGATGCGGACGGCCCAGCTTGATTTAGCCTCGTTCCAGGATATTTCTACTTGGTCTGCGCGCATCGATTCCTCCGAATTCGTATGTTGCGCATCCTACCCTACGCGGCGAAAATCTGGAAGAGCGTACGTGGTATTTGACGTGAGGCTGCGCGCTCGATTGACATTCCTGGGTCGTTGCGCTAATTAAACGCGCGATCGGCAAATTGGGGCTGCGGGCCGTTCGATAATCGCAATTCTGCGGCGAATCAAAACGGATTGCCCTCTCGCGCGAAACGGGAATTCACATTCTCACTTCACTGGTGGTGCCGAAGACCGGCGGAATGAATACGACGAAGGTCACCGTTGTGCGTTGGCTGAAGGCGGAAGGCGATGCACTGAAACAGGGCGACGCAATTGTTGAGCTGGAGACGGAGAAAGTGAATTACGAGCTGGATTCGCCGGTGAATGGCGTGCTGCTCAAAATTATTAGCCGCGAGCCGGCGGAAGTTCCTGTGGGCGGGGTGCTTGGCTATATCGGCGAGCCTGGTGATCGGGTGCCGGCGTCGTAAGGTTCGATCGAATTCTGGAGGTCGCAGCGATGGCGGCGAAAGAGACGCTCGGGAAAGACCGGCAAGTCTGGATATACACGCAGATGCATCGAATCCGCGAGTTTGAAGAACGCGTCAAGCGAACTTTTGTTGAGCATCCTGGGGTGATTCGCGGACACGCGCATCTTGCGGACGGCGCGGAGGCGAGCGTCGTCGGAGCGCTCGCCACGCGGCAGCAAACTGATCCGGTGATGCCGAGTTACCGCTGCCACGGGTATCCGATCGCGCTGGGAACTTCCACTCGCAAGATGATGGCGGAGATTTATACGCGGCGCGATGGGTTGTGCAAAGGATTTGGCGGCTCGATGCATCTTTGCGATCCGGCGCATCATTTTCCCGGGACTTCGGGGATCGTGGGGCAGAGCATCGCTCATGCCGCTGGAGCGGCGCTTACAGCGCAGGTGAAAAATACCGGGCAGGTGGTTTATTGCTTTTTTGGGGATGGTTCTTCGAAGCAAGGGGCTTTTTACGAGACTTTGAATCTTGCGGCGGTTTGGAAGCTGCCAGTCGTGTTCATTCTGGAGAATAATGAGTATCAGGCTTATACCCACGTGAGTCTTGAGGATGCCAATTGGATTGCGGGCGATCCGCTTTCGCAGAAGGCGAAGGCTTTTAGTATTCCTGGCGTCACGGTGGATGGCACTGATCCGCTAAAGGTGTTCGAAGTGGTCGGCGAGGCTGTGGATCGGGCGCGGGCAGGGCTTGGGCCTAGCTTGATTGAGTCCAAAATTTACCGGCTTAGTCCTCATGGGAACGCGATTACCGTGCCGCCGGTGCCTACTCAATTTAATGAGCACGAGGCGATTGAAGTTTATGGGAACAAGGCGGAGTTCGCGGCGGGGAAGGCGCGCGATCCTTTGCCGAAGTTTCGTGCGGTGTTGATTGCGAATGGCAGTTTGACGGAGGCGGACGCTATCCGCATTGAAGATGCAGGGCGGGCCGAGATGGAAGATGCGGTTGAATTTGCTTTGGCTAGTCCGCTGCCTTCGCCAGAAGATGCGGTGAACTACGTTTATGCTTGAGGGAATTCATCGCGCTGATTTGGCGAGGTAGTCCGTCGCCGAGCGCGGTGTTAGTTGACTTTGTTGCTCGTAAGAGCCGGCGGGACGCCAGCGGTACAGGGGGCGCCGGCGGTGCGGGGCTGGGGGAATGGGAGATCAATTATGGCTCGGGAAATGATGTTTGCTGAGGCTATTGCTACTGCGATTGGCGAGGAGATGGCGCGGGATTCTAGCGTCATTTACTACGGGCAGAACATGGCTATGACTGACCGCGATCCTTTCGTTAAGAAGTTCGGAAAGAGCCGCGTGCGGATTACGCCGATTTCGGAAACTGCGGAGCTTGGAATTGCAGTGGGAGCAGCATTGACTGGGTTGCGGCCGATCGTCGAGTTGTACATGAGCGAGTTCATGCTGGTGGCGTTCGATCAGGTGATTAATGAAGCGCCGCGGTTGCGGTATATGTCCGGCGGGCAGGTGAAAGTTCCGCTGGTGTTCAAGGCGGGATTTGGTTTTGCGGCGGGTTGGGCGGGGCAGCACTCGAATTGCATTTATCACGCGATGATGGGGATCCCGGGATTGAAGATCGCCATTCCTTCGAATTCCGCGGATGCCAAGGGGTTGATGGCTTCGGCGATTCGCGATGATAACCCGGTCGTTTATTTGCATCACTACATGCTCACCTTGGAAATGGGCGAAGTTCCGGAGGGCGAGTACTTGATTCCGTTTGGAGTGGCGGATATCAAGCGAGTCGGAAAAGATGTGACCATCGTTGCTACCGGTTGGATGGTCAAGAAATCGCTGGCTGCGGCGGAAACTCTGGCGAAAGAGGGAATTAGCGCGGAAGTGATCGATCCGCGGACTCTCGCGCCACTCGATGTGGATACGATCGTGAATTCGGTGAAAAAAACTGGGCGGCTGGTGCTGGTGGATCAGGCGCCGCGTCATTCTTCGGCGGCAATAATAATCGCGGGTGAAGTCGCTGACCGCGGATTCCAATATTTGAAGGCGCCGGTGAAGATGGTTACGGCACTGGATACTTCAATTCCTTATAGCGAACCGATGGAAAGTTTCGTCCTGCCGAGTGAAGAGAAAATCGTTTCGGGCGTGAAATCCGTTTTGGCGGCGCAGACGGCGTCGGTGTGACCGGCGGCTCCGTGCTGTAGCCTTACGAAACGAGGCGGCAGAGACGACAGCGGTACGGTGGTTTGCTAGCTTTTGAATTGTGCGATGGTAGTTTTGTAGGCGCGGGTGGTTAATTCCTCTAGCGGCTTCTTTCGTAGCTCTTCGTTCAACACTTCGATTCCCCAGGGGCCCGTGTAGCGCGCTTTTTGGATTGCAGCTATGAATCCCTTTACGTCGAACTCGCCTTCGCCGCAGAGACGGCGGTGATTGACGGTGTCTTCGTGGAGGCTCCACGGTGCTTCGAACGTGCCGTCATTTAGTTCCACGGCCATTATGTACTTCTGCGGAATGCGCGCTAGTTCTGCGAATGGAATCCTCAGCTTTGAAACGTGCCAGAGATCGATGCACAGGCCACCGTTTTCCGCGGCGGCGCCATGCACCATGGCGAGCGCGTCCGGCAGTGTGGATATCATGGCGAAGGGCATAAATTCGAAGACGATTCGAGTGCCGTGATTTGCGGCCTCCGCGCAAAGTGACGCGAATGCATCGATCAGCAGCGGCATTGGAGTAATCTGCTTTTGGAGATCGCCGACTTTGAGATGTCTCGCTCCGAGCGCTTCTGCCGCGGTGAGCAACTTGCGCTTCAGAATGTCGGACTGCGCTTTCTTTTCGCCTTCCACAAACCAGTCGGTCAGGAATTCCAGCTCGAGATGAATGAGTCCGTTGTCATCGAGAATCTGTTTCATTTCTTTCAGGCTGCGCGTTTCGAGGATGCGCGCGAGATCGGTGTGCCAGATGCCCATGCCCTTGAAGCCGGCGCGCGCCGCGGATTCCGCGCGGGCTTTGAAATCGAAGGGGCTGTAATCCTTTTCCGTCAGCGGGATAGCCCCGCCGGCGATGGTCCAGTAGGAAGCGAGCAAGTCGATTTCATCCGGCATGAGGCTCCTTCAATTCTACAGTGAAAAGATGGATCTCGGAGGCGCCGACATTTTCGACCGAGTGAGGAGACAGCGGCGGCAGCCACTGCGCGGCCGCGGGAACTTGGGAAACGCCCGGCGCGCGTGAATCGAAAATTACTTTCCCCTTGCCATCGCGACGGATGAAATCGCTCGTGCTTTGCACGTAAACGACGCTTGGCCATTTGTGCGTGTGGACGGGCACCATCTGGCCGGGGGCGATGCGCACATCGAGAACGCGCACGCGCTCATTTTCCAGTAGCAAACGATGGAATTCGGGAGCGGCGATTAATGCGTCGAGCGAATCCGGCCACGTCCACTCCGGTAAGGATTTATCGCCCGTGCCCAAATTTGCGGTCCTTTGATTCGCGCCCGTGATTTGCACGCGCGCGGAAACTAATACTACCTTTTGTTCCAATTTGTACAGCGGTGCTTCCTGGAATCTCTTTCTTCTGGCAAGCAGCAGATGGCAGTGTGCGAATTTCGAGACAGGATTGCAGAGCCACTCTCGGACGCCAGGCGACCGGCCGCGTACGAACTGCCCAGCGCTAAAGCCTATGGTCATAATCGACGTTGTGTCGGAGCGCTTACGCGCTCCCCCGAATCACTTCGGGGGCTCCTTCCTAGCACGGCTGCGCCGCGACCTTGAAGCGAGATCAAATTGGGACACTCGGCAAATGGCGTGTTTTCAGGCGTTGGCGTCACGCGCGGAGCTTGCCGTATCGAAATTACGCATTCCGTTACTAAATTACTTACAGGATTCCCCGTGGCAGGAATGCGGATTCTTGCGCATTGGCGGCGGGCCGTCCCGTGTGATTTCCTGAACGTGTGTAATAAACGCGTCGAGCTGCCCGTTACGAGCGCCCTGGCGCAATGTGAGCCCAGACTAAACGCGAGGAGGATTAATTCGATGAAAGCAATACGAAGATTAGCGCTCATCGCTTTCGCGGCGCTGATTGGCGCAGCAGGCTTGACCAGAGCACACGCCGACGAGTGGGACAAAACCACCAAAGTTACCTTTACAGATGAAGTTCAAGTTCCCGGCACAGTATTGTCGCCCGGCACGTACACCTTCAAATTAATGGATAGCTCGTCGGATCGTCACATCGTCCAAATTTTCAACGAGGACGGCACGCGCCTGATTACCACGGTCCTCGCTATCCCGGACTACCAGGTTGATGTATCCGGCCGCACGATTATGGCCTTCCAGGAGCGTCCTGTAGGCGAACCGGAAGCGCTAAAGGAGTGGTTCTACCCTGGCGACAATTTTGGCCAGGAGTTCGTTTACCCGAAGGCTGAAGCCGCAGCACTTTCCACAGTGAACAACACAACAGTGCCGTCAACCGAGACGGAACCTGCTCCTCAGCCCGCCGCTGAAACCGCTCCAGCCCCGGCACCGGCTCCTGCGCCTGAACCGGCGGCAGCGCCCCCACAACAGCAAACCGATACGCAACCGACACCGGCACAAAAGACGCCTGCTCCGGCGCGGTTGCCGCAGACCGGCAGCGACCTTCCTCTGATCGGCCTGACGGGCCTCCTTGCTCTGGGCGGCGCATTAGCGCTGCGGAGTTTCGGACGGCAAGCGTCTTAAATTCGCCAATGAACCGTGAACTCTGGCGCTCGCGTCTATGCACGGCGCGAGCGTCAGACCTTCGCAGCCGCGTGAGGCACTTCTTCCGTGTATGACCAACCGTATGCTGCAGGCACTAACGTAAATAGCCGGAGAGAGATGCCCCGCCCGCAAGCGAGGCGTCGAAATCCAGTAAAGAAAATTGCGGAAGCAATCTGCTGGATCATCGCGGCGCTGGCGCTGGGCTGGTTCACTTACGTTCGGGCAGATTCATATTTGTTTCAGGGTTACCAGAGTCGCAGGCTCGATGCGCTTTTGCGTGCGGGCAATGCTACGGCCGCGGCTTCGACAAACGCGGCGGTGACATCAGCGAGAGACGCGGAAGATGAATCGTTACCCATCGTCGCGCCGAGAGCCTCCCCGAAAGTTTATGACGCGGCACCCGGCGATCTTCTCGGGCGCATCGAGATTCCCCGGTTAAAACTGTCGGCTACCATCATCGAAGGCGACGACAGCGGCTCGTTGCGTCACGCCGTCGGGCACATCCCCGGCACCGCGCTTCCCTGGGAATCCGGGAATATCGGACTGGCGGCGCATCGCGACTCGTTCTTCAGCAAGCTTGGGGAGCTGCGTGACGGCGATCAAATCGTCTTGACCACGGTGCGCGGCACGTTTCAATACCGCGCCGCGGAATTTGCGATCGTGAAGCCCGACGATGTCGGAGTGTTGTCTTCCCTGCGGCAGCCGGCGCTGACCCTGGTAACCTGCTACCCATTTCACTACATAGGCGCAGCGCCCGAGCGATTCGTCATCCGCGCCTGGCGGGGGCCAGCCGGCTGAATCGGCGCTAGAGCTGGCTACCGAGAGAAATGTGTAGCTCTGCGGAGGCGCCAGGAGTAACATGCGGGCGGTGGCCAACCATGCGAATCGCGATTGAATCAGCGAGGAAAGCAGTGAAGTGTGGACTCGCCATTGCCGCGGTAGTTTCCGCGCCGTCGGCGCTTTACGCGCAGGGCTGCGCGATGTGCTACCAGAGTGCCGCCGCTTCCGGGCCGCGGACAATAGAAGCGCTGCGGCACGGTATTTTGATCATGCTGTTTCCGCCGCTCTTCATCTTCGCGGGGATCATCGTGATGGCGCATCGGCGCCGCAACGATCTGGACGATTCCACGTTCACCGAGTTTCAGGACGAATTCACCGCTTTCGACGATACGTCCGATAATTCCTGATCAACTGTATCTACCCTTTGCCGCCGCAGCCGGTACCGCTGGAGTCTCGCCGGCTCCTACGAGCACAACTCTCGCGACGGCCACCACTCACGCGCGGACCACGCATTTGGGTCAACGCGATACAACTGATTATGCGCGCCGCCCACATTCTCAAACCTCTCGGGCACGTGCGCCCGCAACAGTCGGCGAGACGCCCTTCGATAATTCTCAGGGTAAACCAGCGGTACGTTAACTGCTACGCGGCGCCGGTTTTCAGCAACTGGCGCGATACGCGCCGCGTCGTTTCCTTCAGCAGCTCGGCGACGCGCGGCATTTTCGCGGCGTCCATCTGCGTTAGCGTTCCGCTGACGCCCATGGCTGCGACCACGTTGCCGAGCGCATCAAATACCGGCGCGCCGAAGCAACGCGCGCCCAGGCTGTTCTCCTCATCGTCGATCGCGTAGCCTTGCTCGTGAACGCGCTCGAGTTCGGTCATCAGCCGCGAAAGGCTCGTAATCGTTTTCGGAGTGCGCCGCTTGAATTCGCAATTGTGCAGCAGGGCTTCGCGCTCGGCCTTGGGCATCCAGGCGAGCAGCGCTTTTCCCACGCTGGTCGAATGCAAAAACATGCGACGGCCCACCCAGGTATTCACCTTGAAAAATCCCGGCGCTTCGACTTTCTCGATGTACACCGCTTCATTTTGATCCACAACCGCAAGATGGCAGGTCATTCCGAGACGTTCGACGAGGCTGCGCATGAAGGGAAGGGCAATCTCGGCGATGTCGAGACCAGCTTGCGTTTCACCGCCGAGGCTGAGCAGCTTCAAGCCGAGACGATAGCGATTGCTCTCCGGATCGCGGCGCAAATAGCCGCGGCGCTCAAGGGTGCGAAGAATGTAGCTCGCAGAGCTTTTCGGAATGCCGAGCCGCCGGCTGATTTCTGAGTTGGTGAGGCCTTCGCGGCGCTGCGAGGCGGCTTCGAGAATATTGAGCGCGCGCTCGACGGCTGTGGCCGGACTGGCTTCGATTTCTGTCGTCGGGTTGTGTTTCACAGACCGTCTCCTCGCTGGCCGGGATGCACTGATCCAAGTATAGAATAATTGTTCGTCCTATTGAACAGTGGCATGCGCGCAAGGAAAACCTGGCGTAGAAGGAGACCCGCTGTTACTTCGCGCCTTCGACCAGATAAAGATCGGACAAATTCGGATAGTAGGAATAAACGTAGGATTTTTCGTCCGCGCTGATGAGGATTCCGCCGATGTGATCCACGCCGGCCGGATCGGGCGGTAATAGCTGCTTCCACAGGGACCTTTTTCCCGTGGCCAGATCGAGCTTGAATACGCGCGCGGGCATCTCTGCGTAGCGATAGACGAATAGCGATCGATCGTCCGCGGTGAAGCCGACCGGCCGCTCCCCAATGTCGACTCCCGCAACCGCGCGCGGCTCGCCCCCCGCCGTCGGGTATAGGTACATCTTCTGGTCAGCGCCGAGCGCGGCGACAAAATCTCCGTTGTGCGACAGCGTAAACTGCGAGGCGTTCACGCCCTCGGCGCTGATGGCTCTCGGTTTGTCGCCATCGATACTCTGAACATAGAATCGGATGCCGTGTCCCGGCTCGCTCCCTCCGAATACGATTCGCTTGCCGTCCTGAAACCACAGGCCACCGAGATGAGTGATGGAATCATGTGTCAGTAGTCGGGCTTGGCCAGCGCCAGTGGGTACCAACATGAATTGTCCTGGCGGTTCGGGCGGGGAGGTGATGGCCCATTTTTTGTCGGGCGAGAGCGCCACGGCGATGCCATCTCCCAGCCGGATCGCAGGAGAGCCGTCGGTCTTGCGCAGGTAAACCGCGCCGGTGGTCCCGCCTCCTTCACCAGTTTCATCGAAAAGGATCAGTTCGCCGTCCGCGGACATATCACGGGCCACGGAGTAGTCGAGCCAGGACAGATTCACTTCGCGAGCGCCGTGCGGCGGCAGGGCGGTAATCTCGGAAGTGGAATCATCCTGCGCCAGAAGCATGCGTCCGTCGCGCGCAATATCGTGCACCGTCAGATATCCGGCGCTGCGCGTGACTAGGCGCTCGCTGCCCGTGCGGGTGACTGCATAGACAGAGCGCGCCACGCCCACTTTCGTGCCTGCGAATAGAATTTCGTCGCCGCTTGGGCTCCACGCTAATCCTTGAACGCTGATCCATCCCGTCGAAATCTTTTTCACGTTGCTCGACAGATCCATCAGGCAAACCGATCCGGCGTCATCGCCACGAGCGGGATGCTCGAGGAAGGCGATCATGTCGCCCTTGGGCGAAATTCTGGGACTGCCGATCCAGCCGATAGATTCGTAGAGTTTTTTTCCAATTGGATATTCGATGCGCATGATGCCGTTTTCGCGCCGGACCACCAGGAGGTTCGCACCATCCGGCGAATAGTCGGCCCATAGGACGTCGTCCACGACTTCGCGCGGCGCCCCGCCGCCCGCGAGCTCCACTCGGCCTAGAGTTCCGATATACATCCACGGGCCCAGGAGATGGCTGCGGAGTAGAACGGCCATTTCGCCCGTGGACGAAATGGCGAGAATCTCCGTGTCCTGAAGATTTAGGGTGCGCGATTCCGGGCTTTCGGGGCGCGCGGTAAAGATTTCGGGGAGGCTGCCGTCCCACGCGGCGCTGTAAACGACGGTCTGGCCGTCGGGACCGAAGCGGGCGCTACGGATGTAGCCGCGGCGAAACGTGAGGCGATGAAATAGCGGCGGCGTGTATTGTGCCATGCGCTTGCCTACTACCACGCC
This sequence comes from uncultured Acidobacteriota bacterium, assembly GCA_963831955.1. Classification (GTDB taxonomy): domain Bacteria; phylum Acidobacteriota; class Terriglobia; order Acidiferrales; family UBA7541; genus Palsa-147. The sequence goes on from CAWHSG010000003.1 coordinate 260,627, forward strand.
GGCCACAATGCCGGCTGCCAGCAGCAGGACTCCTGCGAGGGCGAGAATTGCGGTTCGTGTTGCGCTGCGCTTTGTCTGCGCCGATGGAGCAGCCGCGGGACTAGACATCGCCCGAGCCGCCGATGCGTCCGCGGTGCTGGGGCGGCTCGAATCCAGATCGCGCTTCAGGCGCTTCAGTTCGGCGCGAATTTCTCCCGCGCTCTGCGTGCGCAGCTCGCGGTCCTTTTCGAGCGCGCGACTGATTACCTCTTCGAGCTTTGGCGGCAACGACGGGTTCAGTTCCACCGGCGATGGCGGCACTTTGTTCAGGATCGCGTCGAAGACGACGGCCGAGGTGTTGCCCGGAAACGCCTGGCGGCCTGTCGCCATTTCGTAGAGCACTACGCCGAAGGAGAAAATATCGGTGCGCAAATCGAGCTCTTCGCCGCGGGCTTGCTCGGGCGACATGTATGCGATGGTGCCCATGGCGGCGCCGGGGGTGGTTAGCGCTTCGCGCGCGGCACTTCCGGCTGCGTCGCGGGTGGCCGTGCCGTCAACGAGATCGCGCGCTGCATCGCGATTGATTTTCGCGAGGCCAAAATCGAGCAGCTTGGCTTGGCCGCGCTTGGTGATGAAAATATTTGCGGGCTTGATATCGCGGTGGACGATTCCCTTGGAATGGGCGGCTTCGAGAGCATCGGCAATTTGTATGCCGAGATCGAGAAGCTGCTCGGTCTTGAATGCGCGGCCCTCGATGCGGTGCTTGAGCGTCTCGCCTTCGAGCAACTCCATGGCGATGAATGGCTCGCCATTGTGCTCGCCGATTTCGTATATCGTGCAAATGTTAGGATGATTGAGACCGGACGCGGCGCGGGCCTCGCGCTCGAACCGCTCGAGTGTCTGCTTATCTTCGGCCACAGCTTCTGGGAGAAATTTCAGCGCTACCATCCGGCGCAATTTCGTATCTTCGGCCTTGAAGACCACACCCATCCCGCCGCCGCCAAGCTTTTCGATGATTCGATAATGTGAGACTTCCGAACCGGAAAGGGAATTGGAATCAGGCATGGAGGTTCATCTTAACGCGGCGGCAAAAGCAGGCAACGCCGCCGAATGACTCCCCTACAATTCTCTGGCGCTGGACACGATACGCGTCCAGTAGCAAAATGTGGGCCGGTTAAATTCATAGGCCCTTCAGAAATCGAATCCGAAGTGTAGAGAGGAATGGAATGAGGAAAACAATTTCGTTGTGCGCCGTATTGATCGCTGTAGGCGTCAGCGCCGCCCTCGCGCACGCCCAGTCGCAGCCGCAAAGCCAATCCGGACAGGCTCCGGTAATCCAGATCAACGTCACGCGCACGATTCAGGCTGTGAATTACATGGCCAAGGGCTCGACGCGCATCGATTTTCGGGGCACCGCGCTGTCTGCCGCAAGCTACCGGCCAGGCAAAAGTCGAAGCCAAGAACGGCGCGGTCTCGATCAGCGCGAATTTCGATAATCTTTCGCCCGCCGGGCAATTTGGCGGCGCCTACCTGACCTACGTCCTCTGGGCCATCACTCCCGAAGGCCGCGCGAATAATCTCGGCCAACTGTCGCTCGATGGATCGAAGAGCAAAGTACAGGTAACCACGCGGCTGCAAACATTCGGATTGATGGTAACGGCCGAGCCATATTTCGCGGTGTCGTTCCCCAGCGATGAAGTGGTGCTCGAAAATTTTGTGCGTCCAGACACGAAAGGGCAAGTCGACGCAGTGGACGCGAAATACGAGCTCTTGCAGCGCAGCCGGTATAAGAATTTAAATCTTGCTCCTCTCGATCAAGATCCAAATGTGCCGCTCGATCTTCTCCAAGCGCGCAACGCAAAGCGCATCGCGCAATCTCATGACGCGGCCAAGTACGCAACTGAGTCTTGGACGAAGGCGTCGGACTCGCTGGCGCGCGCCGAGGATTATCAAACGCGCAAGCAAAAGAAAGCCGTGCCCGCAGCCGCGCGCGATGCCGTTCAGGCCTACGAAGACGCGATCACCATCAGCGTGAAGCGCCAGGACGAAGAGCGCCAGGCGAACGAGCGCGAGGCAGCAGCCCAGCGCGAGGCGCAGGCGAAGTCCGAGCAGGAAGCCGAAGCGCAGCGCCGCCGCGAGGCAGAACAGCAGCAAGCGGAAGCCGAGAAACAAAAGCTCCAGGCCGATTTAGCCGCCGCAAAGGAAGCTCAGGCACGCGCCGAGGCGCAGCGAGCCCAGGCCGAGGCCGAAAAGGCTCAAGCTGCAGCGCAAGCGAACGCGCAGGCCGCGCAGGAGCAGGCCGCCCGCGAGAAAGAAGCCGCGGAAAAAGCCGAGCGCGAGAAGCAGGAACTGCGCGCCAGCCTGCTGGCACAATTCAATAGAGTTCTCGAGACGCGCGATACAGTTCGCGGCCTAGTCGTGAATCTTGGCGACGTGCTGTTCGCCACCGCGAAATTCGATCTGCGCCCCGAGGCGCGCGAACGCCTCGCGAAGCTTTCCGGAATCGTGCTTGCACATCCGGGCCTGAATCTCACGGTCGAAGGTCACACCGACAACGTCGGCGGCGACGCGTTCAATCAAACGCTCTCGGAACAGCGCGCGCAATCCGTGCGGCAGTATTTGATCGATCAGGGTCTCGACGCGTCCACCATCACCGCGCAAGGATTCGGAAAAGGCATGCCGGTAGCAGACAACAGCACTGCGGAAGGACGGCAGAAAAACCGCCGCGTCGAAATCATCATTTCGGGCGAGGTAATCGGCACGAAGATCGGCACGCCGCAAACGCCGGCGCCACAAACGCCGCCACCTTCACAGCCTTAGAGCGGCGCCGAAAAAAATCGAGAGCGCCGCGTTTCGCAACACGCGACGCTCTCGTGACTGTCGGTTAGTGCTTGAACGAAACGTTGATCCCGGTGGTAAGAATAATATCGTTCGACTTCGTGCCGGGAATTGGATTGCTCAGATAGCGATCGCTCACCGCCGTCTGCCAACCCAGCCAAGATTTGATCTTCGTTACCGTTCCCAAATCGAAGGCGATGCGATATTGCCCCGAGTCCGTCAAATCGGGATAGAAGAGGATCTGCTCATTCACGATCGTCGATTTTCCGAGCTTGTGGAAGAGCGTCTCCCCGACGGTGATGCCACCGGTATTTCGTAACACGCCGGTGCTGTAGTTTTCGCGCGTGTAATTACCGCCGGCGAGTAGGTCGAGTACCGTCGAATCGCTCTTGATGGCGTGATAACCAAGTCCGCCAGACCAAATCGAGCGCGAATCCAAATCCTGCGTTTCGTTGTATTCGAAATCTCCGCTGGCGAATCCGAAAATCTTCGGGACGATATTGCGATCGAAGCGTGCCCCGCCGCGAATATCATTGGCTGTCACTCCCGACGAACCCGCAGCATTATTCGATGCATAAATCGAAGCGACGTAGGCGGAGAGCTTATCGTTATTCGTGGCGCGCACCGCAGTTGAAAGCAACGGAGAGGTTCGTCGTCTGCGTGTTGCCGCGCGCTAGCGCAAATCCCACGTTGGCTCCGCCGGCCCAGTTCTCAAGCAGCCCGGGGTGCTGGCTCTTATCGAACGCCGTCTGCTCGGCTTCATTGCGTAGCACAGTCACGTCGGCAAGAGGCATGCGCACAGCGGGAGCGGCGCCCGGCGTAATCACCAGCGCATCGCCCTCGGTGGTCACCTTTCCGCTGATGGTCTTCTTATCCGGCGTAACTGCGTAGATCGGCTTATCGGTCGTCAATTCTTTCACCGATGCCCACTGCAGATTGATGTCGCCCGCATAGTCCGTCTTCAACGTCAATTGCTTGCCGTCGGATTTCACCACCGTGCCCGTAAGGTGATCGCCGTTCTTCATCACTACGGTGTCTGCGCTGGCCGCGAGCGCCGCGCCTGCAAACAGGATTACAGCCAACAAGAATTTCATCTCTGACCCCCGTCGAGTAGAAATATGTGGAAGGTAAACTTTATCAGGCTCAGCGATGGCCGCGAAGCAAAAGAATGGTAGGGCAGGATTTACCCCGCGGGCCCGCCGATTCGCGGAAACAAGAACCCAGCTTCTCGCTGATGCTCGCGGAACGCATCTCCAAATTTCTCCGCCAGCGCGCGGTCCTCTTTTCGAGCCTTGACGGCATAGGAACTCAGCAACAGCAGGAATGCCGCGATGCCTCGCATCCAGCCCGACGGCGAGCGCCGTCCCTGCCACTCCCATTAACACTCCCGAATAAATGGGATGCCGCAAGGAAGCGTAAGGCCCGCTGCGAATCAGGCGATGATCCACTTTCAGCTCGACTTTATCGCTCCAGTTCCGCCCTAATGCCGCCGGGCAGAGATGGCCAATGTGATCCCGGCAAAAGTCAGCGCCACGCCGGACCACTGACAACGAGATTCTCGGGAACAAAGCGCAGGTTCAGAAACTCGAAGCCAAGCCAAGGGACGAGTAGCAGAATAAAAGATGCGGCAAGTACCCCAGACGCAAAACCCGGCATTGGTTCGGTTCCGTAGTCTCGGCTGCGGAATTTCCCCGGGCGTTGGCCACCCACTAAATGCCAAACGCGCACCAAACCAAGCCAGTAGCCTCTGAAGCACAGGAACGGGAATCGAGGAGATATTTCTAACCGCGTGGGTCCATCGCAGCGCAAGCCTGAGACGCAGCGCAAACCTCAGAACTCGCGCGCGAGCGCTGCTGTCGTTAAGGCTAGAAGTTAAAGACCACTCCGCCGTGAACTTTCGGGCCAACATTGCTGTTGCTCGCGATAATGGATCCCAAGGCGTCAACTCCTACGCGGAACGACAGCAGATGCGTGAAGCGGTAATCCACGCCACCGCCAGCTTCCCAACCAAATCCGCCCTTCCCGCCTTCGATCCCCACGGGGAAAAAGTGCGCGCGCCCGACCAGCGCGTGTACCCAGGGCTGCAAGCGGCTGGTTTCGCCGAATCGAAAATGCGGCCCAATTCCCAGGAACGATTGCTTCGCGGTTTCGTTTCCGAGAGTTGCGAGTTCGCCGCTGAGTTCGCCCTCGATTCCGACGCCCTTGTAGTAGCCCGTAAAATCCGCGGTGAATCCGTTCATCTCAAGAGGATTATTCGGCACGCCGGTGAAGCGCGTCCAAGCGTAGCCAATGTATGCCTGAAACTGGGACTGATCCTCGGTTGACGGGTCGTAGGAAGTGATCGAGGCAATCGGCGGCGCAAGACTCGGCGAGGCATTCATGAGCGCGGATGTCGCGGGATGAATCTGAGCGGCCGCTCCAGCCGAAACGCACAAACTAAGTGCGAAAACCATCAAAAGTCGGCGCATCGGTATCCCCCTCCGGGCCTGCAGATTCCCGACCCGCACCCATTTGACCCGATTTGGGATGGCAATGTCCACCCAAAATGAGACGCCATGCCGAAAAAATAATACTAAAGCATTTCGATGCGCAAGTGGAAATGAGAATCAGTGGCTTGGCGGGCGCTGCGGAAACGGCGAAAGTTGCTCGACGAAGGAAATCAGGAACGAAAAATGCACGGGCACTCGACGCTAACACGAGGGAGATCATCGCTAGCTGTATCGGGATGGGGCATCGGCGATATCCGGGCTCCCGAAAAAGCGCACGAGGGGTTGATTTTTCGAGCACCGACCCCTTGCGCGAGATTACGTAGAAGGATATCTTTGGGATGGGTATGGCCACGCCTATGAAAACTACAAAACTCCGCGGCTACGTCCGCCGAAGCCGTCGATTTCCACTCCACGTTCCAGTGGTCGTCTATGGGCGCTCGAACGACAATATGCCGTTTCGCGACAAGACTCACACTCTAAATGTGGACGCACATGGCGCGCGCCTGGCAATTGCCGCCGAGCTCGAGCGCGGGCAAACGATCCTCGTAGTAAATAGCTTCACGCAGGAAGAGCGCGAATGTCGCGTGGTTCATGTGGGGTCGAAGCAAAGCGGCAAGTGTAAGGTTGGAGTCGAGTTCGTGGATTCCAAGGGCAACTTCTGGCACATCTACGACGCGCAAGTAGAAGCTAAATTGCAGCCTAGCGGCGTCGTTTAGTAGCACGGCCACTCCTGGCTGTGCCTCCTCTGTCACACAACCGCACGATCAGCCACTGCAGCACTAACTAGCGGTCTTAATCGCCTGGGCCGTTTTTCCAATCACAAATTCGCCAATTTTATCAATCGCCCGTTGCGCCTCTGGCAGGTAATCGGCGAACAAATGCCAAACATGCGGCATCCCCTCGAAGATCTCCAGCGTAACCGGCACGCCGGCCTCTTCCGCGCGCCGGGCCAACCGCGTGGAATCATCCAAAAGCGTTTCTTCAGTGCCCACCTGAATCAACAGCGGCGGCAATCCGCGCAAATCCGCATGGATCGGCGAGGCCAGCGGATCCCGGGCGCTATGCCCATTCAGATAAAGCCCCGCTTCGAGCAGCATCGAATCATGCTCGCAAAGCGGATCTACATCGGCTTTAGATTTCATCGTTTCGCCGCCGCATTCCAAATCCACCCAAGGCGAGATGCAAACCCCGGCTGCCGGCAACGGCACCTCTGACTCCCGGAGCGACAACAGCGTAGCCACCGTTAGATTCCCGCCGGCTGAATCCCCAGCAAACACAATTGAGAACGGCAGCACTCCCAGCTTCAAGATTCCTCGGTAAGCGTCCGCGGCATCTTGAATCGCGGCAGGGAAGGGATACTCGGGCGCCCGCCGGTAGTCCACTAGAAATGTGCGAGCCCGCGTAGCCTTCGCGATCCTCGCGCCCAGCGCCCGATATCCGCGAATCGAGCCCAGCAGAAACGCGCCGCCGTGAATATAGAACAGCACCCGCTCGGCGTCCGCCCCCGGCATGGTCAACCAATCCCCCGGAACCCCGCCAACTTCGGCGTGCTCGACCTTCACTTCCGGCGGCACTGAAAATTTCGCGAAGAACTCCTCGGCATGCCGTCTTGAATCATCCAGCGTGCCGCGAGGCCCCGACACTAAATCCCGCCATTCCTGAATCGCGCGCGCTGCTTCTGGTTTTGGCATCGTCGGTCCCCTGTGTTTAGTGTCCGCCGGAATTTACGGCTAGCGTCTTCGCGCGCGCCAGTTCCGGCCGCGAGGAATTCACGCCACCATCGCAAACCTTAAGCAACTGCGAATAATATGCGGAAGCCTGCTCGCCTTTTCCCGTTATCTCCGCCGCGCGCGCCGCGCCGTAAAGTCCGTCAAATCGATTCGGCGATTCTTTGAGCAGCGCCTCATACTCGACCAACGCATCTGCCGGACGATTCATCTCCAGCAACATATCGGCCAGCATTTCCCGCGCCGGCATGTCACCGATTTCGGGCGCGCGGCGATCTTCGCGGTCCGCCGCTTCGCGCAGCAATTTCAGCGCATCATCCTTTTTCCCCTCGGCATACGCGACCCAGGCAATCACTTCCTGCCGTTCCACCCAGTACAGCGCATCGTCGTCATCCGAGTAGCTGCCGCCGGCCCCCGGCTCGTTCATTTCGGCCAGATTCTTTCGCGCCTCCACCGCATCGCCGCTGCGCGCAGCGCCAATCGCTCTCGTTCGGTAAGCAGAGGCCTTCGCGTCGCGCGAGCCCGGCTCCGGGATCGGCAACTTAGCCGCATCGCTCCATTGATGCAGTTCAAAATAATAGCGGCCGGTGAAGTAAGTCCGCTTTTCGGCTTTGCGCTCCGGAGATGCCCCCGGCACGGAATCCAGCTCTTCGATCACGTGCCAGGCGTCTTTCTCGCGGCCACTTTGCAGGTAAGCGTACTGCAGATAATCCATGGCGTGGAACTCATAGGAAGCGTCGCCGTTTCCCGCGCGTGTAGCTTTATCGGCAGCTGCAGCAGCAGCGAGATTCGAATTGATCGAATCCTGCCAAAGTCCCAGCCGGGAAAAGATATGCGACGGCATATGCAACGCGTGCGATGACGATGGCGCGATCTGCGCGTAGCGCCGTGCCGCATCCAGCCCGAGGGGCGCCAACTGCGGCCGGTCCGCGGCGTGAATCAAGTAGTGCGCGGCGCCAGGATGATCGGGATGCTCCGCAAACAACTTATCGAGAATCGGTATCGCTTTGCGGCGATTCGCGAAGTCTTTGTTGTCCACGGGCGTGAATGCCAGCAGCGAGAGAGCGTAGAATGCCGCCGCCTCCGTATCATCCGGATATTTCGCGTAAAGCCGGCCCATCGCGTCGGAATAGTTCTGAGCTCGCGCACGGTAATCGAGCTTCTTGCCCTTTGCATAGAACAGCGCCGCCGCAGCGATGAATTTCTGCTCGCGATCGGTTTTGGCGCCAAGCTTCTGCGCTTCGTGAATGTAATTGTGGCCCTGCTTGATCTTTTGCGCGTCGGGCTGATCCCACAACTGATGCCAGATCACCATCGCCTGTCCCCAGCGGGCCATCGCGCAGTGCTGATCCTTCAGAGCGACGTCGTCAAATCCCTCCCGCGCCTGCTGGTACTGGAATGAGTGCATCAATGCCACTGCGCGCTCGAATGATTGCTGTACGTCCGGGGAGCACGAAGTGGGAAACGAAACCGAGCCGAGCTGCTCGCCTTCCTCGTGAGGATGATGCTCCTCTTCCTGAGCGCAAACCCGCGGCACCACGAGCAAGCACAGCGCAGCCGCAAATCCAATCGCACGCCTTTTCATCGGAGATACCTCGCCGTTGGGCGAGTGTAGCGAGCCCCACCGCTGAGTGCAACCAGCCGCCGCGTGATGGACATCCAATCCGCCGCGAGAGTTGCAGGCCGATTGCGGCCATCTGATCTGCGCAGCCGTGTATAATCGCGTGTCGCATGGCATCGGTTTGGCGATTTGCGCTGCAGAGGCGGGCGAGGTCCCGCTTCATCAGATTTATTCCGACGGAGGAGTATGCGCTTTGATTTGAGCGGGAGAATTGCGGACCACCGCCTCCGCGTCCCTGAGAAATCGGCTTCGCCCTATCGTAAAATCCTGGTGCCGTTACTGCTCGCGCTCGTGGTCCTCGCCGCCGTTGCTCCCGTAATCGCTCAAAAATCCGCGCCGAAGAAGAATCTTCCGCATCACGCTGGAATAGATCTCGCTCGACGCCGCGCGGATTGGTTCTACCGGCAGCGCGCCTATCCCGCCGGAACGATTCCGGCCGGCGCTCGTGAGGTCGCTATCAAGGCTTCGCGCGAGATGCGCGAAAAGGCTGCCGTCGCCGACCCGAATATTTCCTCTCTCATCTGGCAGTCTCTTGGACCCGCTCCCACGAGCCAAACGCCCTTCGGAAATACATCCGGCCGGGTCACTGCGCTCGTCGTCGATCCCACGGATTCCACCGGAAAGACCGTATATCTTGGCGCTGCCGGCGGCGGCGTTTGGAAAACCACCGATCTGCAGAATTGGACGCCGCTCACCGATAATCAGCCCTCGCTCTCGATCGGTTCACTCGCCCTCGACGCCACCACCAATCCGCCCACGATCTACGCAGGCACCGGCGAGGAAAATTTCGGCCGCGATTCCTATTACGGAGCGGGATTTCTGAAGTCCATCGACGGCGGACAAAACTGGACCTCGACCGGCACCGGAGTTTTCGGCGGCGTTTCCACTCCACTGAATTCCACGACTGGAGGCCCATTCATCGGCGCGCTCAGCGTCGATCCCAGTTCGTCATTGCATCAGGTAGTGCTTGCCGCGGTGAAGGGCGGCGATCCTGGAATCCCGTCGGGCATCTGGCGCTCGACGAATGGTGGCGCGAGCTGGACGCAAGTGCTTTCGCCATCGCCGAAAGTCGAAGCGACCGACGTAGTTTTCGATTCCAATGACGCGAGTGGCATGACGGCCTACGCCGCTCTCGGCCACCCTGGCGGCGATTCCGACACGGGCGCGCCGTGCAAGTTTTCGGCGCCCTGCAACGGCGTCTTTATCTCGACGAACGCCGGCGCGTCCTGGACCCGTCTCACCGGACTCGATCAAAGCAGCGATCAAACGCAGTTTGGCCGCATCGCTCTGGGCCTCGGCCCGCAAGTTTCCGGCAAGACCGTGATCTATGCCGCCATCGCCAATGCCGATGATTTCTCGTCAAGTTTTTTCGGCATGTTCAAGAGCCTCGACGCCGGAACTACGTGGACGCAGATCACTACGCCGCCGAATGATTTGTGCGATCCATCGTGCTACTACGATATGGCCATTCGCGTCAGTCCCCTGAACGCTTCGTTAGTCTTCGTCGGCGGCTCAAGTGGCGGCAGTGGTTCCACGCTTTACCGTTCCGTGGATGGCGGCAATTCCTGGCAGGACGTCACTGTCGACAAATCCAACGCCGCAATTCATTCCGCGCAACACGCTCTGGAATTTACCGCGGACGGCAGTTCACTTTTTGCCGGCAATGACGGCGGCATCTGGACTTCCGCCGATGTGACCAACACCAGCGTGGCCGCCGGCTCTCAGACCTGGACCAATCTGAATACCGGTTCGACCACATCAGGCCTGAGCATCACGCAATTCTATCCGGGACTGACGGTGCATCCGTCGTCCGACAATGTCGCGTTCGGCGGCACGCAAGGCAATGCCGCGCAACTCTACAATACGAACGCGTGGACTGGCATGGCCGCGGCGCAATGCGACGGCGGCTTCACTGCTATCGACGCGGCGGTACCGAATACCGTCTTCACAACCTGCGGTGACTTGCAGCAGCCGTCCTCCGTTGTTCCATTCCTCTTCCGCTCCCTCACCGGCGGCTTTGTGAATGATTTCGTGGTCGCCGAAAATGGAATCAATACTTCCGATCCGGCCTCGTATCTGCCTCCGATCGCCGGCGACGGTTCGCGTTCGCAGACTTTCTACCTGGCCACCAATCGTCTCTATCAAACGATCGATAATGGCAATACTTGGACTCCCATCTCGACCGATCTCACCGGCAGCGTGGGCAATTTCCTCACGGCACTGGCCATCGCCCCAAGCGATTCGAATACCGTGTACGTCGGCTCGATCGATGGGATCGTGCAGGTTTCGCATAACGTCCTGAGCAGCTCAGTGGGATTCGCCCGCGTGGTCGCGGGCCTTCCCGATCGCTCCGTCACTTCGCTCGCTGTTGACGCCGCCGATCCGACCCGCGCTTTTGTCGCGTTCTCCGGCTTCTCGGGCTTCAACGGCGACACACTCGGACACGTCTTCATGACCACCAATGGTGGCGGCCAATGGAGCGACATAAGCGGCAATCTTCCGAATATTCCGGTGAATGCCGTGGTCGCCGATCCCAGTATTTCCGGCACGCTCTATATCGGCACCGATATCGGCGTGTTCATCACCACCGATAGCGGAACAAGCTGGCAGCCGCTCGGTACCGGCTTGCCAAATGCAGTCGTGCTTTCGCTCAATCTGCGCAGCGCATCGAGGGTCCTCACCGCGGTGACTCATGGACGCGGCGCGTGGGACATTTCGCTCGGCGGCCTCCCGGCTCTGCAACTCACCGAAATCTCCCCGGTTGAATCGAATACCGCCCCGCCAATCGCGATCACCGCGACCGGCGTCGGCTTCACAAGCCAATCCGTAATCCGGGTGTCAGGTACCGCCATCTCGCCCACAACGCTCAACAGCGATGGCTCGTTGAGCGCTTCGATTCCGGCTTCAGCGCTGCAGAGTTCCTCCGGCGTTTACGGGATCACTGTCGCGACGGGCCAGTCCGTCTCGAACAGTCTCCCATTCAGCGTCACAAATCCTCTGCCCACGATTACGTCGATTTCACCGACCAGCGGCATCATCGGCGACGGAACTGTCGTCTTGACCGTCACCGGCACCAATTTCCTTCCCAACGCAATCATCAATTTCGGCAATACCAGCCTCACCCCAGGAACGGCCGGCACTTCCACCACCCTGACCGCCACGATTCCAACGGGCGCGCTGGCTACAGCCGCCGCGGTAAACGTCACGGTGTCGAACCCGCCTCTTCCCGGCGGCGGCACCAGCAACGCCGTAGTTTTCGACATTCAGGATTACGCTTTCGGACCCGTCTCGCCGGCCGTGGCTACTGTGAAAGCGGGCGCGACGGCGAATTTCACCATTCCGGTAATTGGGCTATTCGGTTTCAACACGGAGATCACGGTAACTTGCGGGACGGGTCTTCCCGCGGATGCCACCTGCACATTCAATCCGACGAACATCACTCCCACAGCTTCTGGGACCAACCAACAGCTCGCGATCTCCACAGCTCCGAACAAGAGCACCATTCCGCCGCCGGGTCCCCTGCGCCGCTGGCCGCCATTCGCGCGTGCGATTTGGCTCGCGCTTGCGGCGCTGCTGACGATTTGGTTCGCGCTGCGAATCCGTCCAACCGCGCGATCTTCTGGGAGATTCGGCCTGGTAGCGCGGCGCGCCGCCTTGGCCATGTCGCTCGCCGCACTGATGTTCGGTGCGGGCCTGGCAGGTTGCGGAGGAGGCAGCGGCGCAGGGACCCCGGTAGGCACATATCAAATTACACTCACAGCCAACGGCAGTGCTGACGGCACAGAAACCGCCACGCACACCACCACGGTAACAATGATAGTCCAGTAGGGGAGGACGCTGTAACCCTCCCGCAGTTCGGCCATGTTTTGATGTGAATAAATCGAGAATGAAATGCTGAAGCCAGCCAGCACCGTCGAACCCTAGAGCACCTTCCGCAACACGTACTGCAAAATCCCGCCATGCTGGTAGTAGGTGGCTTCCACCGGCGTATCCACGCGCGCCACAGCATCAAACGAAATCTCTTTCCCATCGTTATCGTGAGCCCGCACGCGAATCAATTTCCCCGGCGCGAAATCCTTCGCCAAGCCCTCGATCTCAAACATCTCGCGGCCGGTGAGGCAAAGGGATTTCACGGTCTGACCGGGTTTGAACTCGAGCGGCATCACTCCCATGCCAATCAAATTGCTGCGATGAATGCGCTCATAACTTTCCGCAATCACCGCGCGCACTCCGAGCAAGTTCGTTCCCTTCGCCGCCCAATCGCGCGATGATCCCGAGCCATATTCCTTTCCAGCCATCACGACTAAGGGCACGCCTTCCGTTTTATAGCGCAGCGCCGCATCATAAATGGTCATTTGCTCGCCGCTCGGCTGGTGAATCGTCCAACCGCCCTCAGTCCCCGGGGCCAACTGATTCCGCAGCCGGATATTCGCGAACGTCCCGCGCGTCATCACTTCGTCATTGCCGCGCCGCGCTCCATAAGAATTGAAATCTTTGGGCTGCACGCCGCGAGAGATCAAATATTTTCCCGCCGGCGAATCCGCGGGGATCGAGCCCGCGGGCGAAATGTGATCGGTGGTCACGCTATCGCCCAAAATCGCGAGGGCGCGCGCGCCGTGAATATCCGCAATCGCGGCGGGCTTGAGCGGCATGCCATCGAAATACGGCGGCAATTTGATGTAGGTGGATTTCGAATCCCACATATACAAATCGCCTTCGGGAATCTGCAAGCCGCGCCAGCGCGAGTCGCCGGTAAAGACGTCGGCGTATTCCTTGCGGAACATTTCCGTGGAAACGGCGGCGCGCATGGCATTCTCGACTTCAAGCGGGGAGGGCCACAACTCGCGTAAATAAACCGGCTTGCCGGCCTTGTCGTTCCCCAGCGATTCGTGCGCCATATCGAAATCCATGCGCCCAGCGAGCGCGTAGGCCACCACCAGAGGCGGGGAAGCCAGATAATTTGCGCGCACCATCGCGTTGATGCGGCCCTCGAAATTTCGATTGCCGCTTAGCACCGATACGGCGACTAGATTATTTTCTTTGATGGCTTTGGCAATCGCATCCGGCAGCGGCCCGCTATTTCCGATGCAAGTGGTGCAGCCATAGCCTACGATGTGAAACTTCAGCGCCTCGAGAAAAGGCATCAAGCCGGAAGTGGCCATGTAATCGCTGACCACTTTCGAGCCTGGAGCAAAACTGGTCTTCACCCACGGCTTCGAAGTGAGGCCGCGCTCGACCGCCTTCTTCGCCAGCAGGCCTGCGCCGAGCATCAATGAGGGATTCGAGGTGTTGGTGCAACTGGTGATCGCCGCGATTACGACGGAGCCGTCGCGCAGATCGAACTGGTCGCCGTTATTCTGAACGGCCACGTGCTTGGCCGGCTCGGTGAGCGATTTTTCGAAGGATTGCTTGGCGTCCCGGAGCGGCACGCTATCCTGGGGCCGCTTCGGTCCGGCCATCGTCGGAACCACGCTTGCCAGATCAAGCTCCAGCCTGTCCGAAAATATTGGATCGGCCGTAGAGTCGGTGCGGAACAGGCCTTGTTCCTTGGTGTAGGCCTCGACCAAGCTCACCAATTTTTCATCGCGGCCTGTGAAGCGCAGATAAGCGAGCGTCTCGTCATCCACGGGGAAGAAACCCATGGTCGCGCCATATTCCGGGGCCATATTGGCGAGCGTGGCGCGATCGGGAAGCGTCAAACTCGAAAGCCCGGTGCCATAGAATTCGACGAATTTTCCGACGACGCCTTTCTTGCGCAGAATCGCAGTAATCGTTAGCACCAAGTCCGTCGCGGTCGCGCCTTCCGGCAAGCGCCCGTGCAGCTTGAATCCCACCACCCCGGGAATCAGCATCGAAAAGGGCTGGCCCAACATCGCCGCCTCTGCCTCGATTCCGCCCACACCCCAGCCAAATACGCCGAGGCCGTTCACCATGGTGGTATGCGAATCCGTGCCCACCAGCGAATCTGGAAAGGCGAACCACTTTCCGCCTTCTTCGCGGCTAAACACCACTTTCGCCAGATATTCCAGATTCACCTGATGGCAAATGCCGGTATCCGGCGGCACCACGCTGAAATTCTCGAAGGCCTTCTGCCCCCAGCGCAAGAAAGCATAGCGCTCGATATTGCGCATGAACTCCAGTTCCGAATTGAATGCCAGCGCTCCACTCACGCCGAATTTATCCACTTGCACGGAATGATCGATCACCAGGTCAGCCGGCAAAAGGGGATTGATCTTCTTGGGATCGCCGCCCAATTTCCGCATGGCCTCGCGCATGGCGGCAAGATCGACGACCGCCGGCACGCCGGTGAAATCCTGCAAGAGCACGCGCGCGGGCATGAATGCGACTTCTTTCTGCACCGCGGAGCCAGGATTCCAGCACGACAACGCGCGCACGTCGTCCGCGGAAACGAATCGGCCGTCCTCATGGCGCAAAAGATTCTCGAGCAGAATTTTCAAAGAAAACGGCAGCTTCGAGGCGGTCCCGACACCGGCGCGCTCGAGCGCATCCAAGCGGTAAATTTCGTAGCCGGCGTCGCCCACTCTTAGCGAAGCCCGGGCGCCGAAGGAATTCTTGGAAGCAGCAGTCATCTGGTTCAAGACTCCTCTCCGCAACGGACCATGATAACGCATCCGAAGGCGCTGGAAGCGGGGGAGTCGTGATTTGTGACGCTGCTTGCGGGGTGGTGCGGTTTGAATCGCTGCTTCTGAGGACGCCTGATAGTACTTTTTCGGAATAAACACGCCTTTCAGCGGGGTGGGCTTTTGTAACGATTAGAAATGACGGGGGACGTTTGTTTTCAATGGGATAGAGCGATTTCTAATCATTTTCGTGTATCGATTAGAAATCCGGAATTGGGCCTCCTTTTTATGGTGATTTTTGCGATGTAGCGGTGCGATGCATATTGAATTTCCCGCTTCAGTTTAGCAGCGGATATTGTCGCTGAGAATGGTACGAGCTGCGGAAGTCGGACGCAGCGGCAAATGATTTTTTCTGCGCGATAGAAAATCGTACAGCCGCGCATCGCGCTTGATCGCGCGCGCAGTTTTTATGTAGCCGCGGTGGTGTCATAATCGTTCCGGCTGGAGCGCGAGCACCATTTTTCCAATGAACATCCTTTTGATCGCTACTTACGAGCAAGGGCACCAGCCGTTCGGGCTGGCGTCTCCGGCGGCTTGGCTGCGATCGGCGGGGGCGAAAGTAGCTTGCCTGGATATTTCCCGCGACACGCTTGATGACCCGGCCGTCGGAGCCGCGGATTTAATTGCGATACACGTTCCGATGCATACCGCGACGCGGCTTGCCGTGGAGCTGATTGCGCCGATCCGCGCGATCAATACTCGCGCGCACCTGTGCTTCTACGGCCTCTATGCCCCGGTGAATGCCGAGTATTTGCATCAGCGCGGTGCGCAAACTATTTTGGGAGGGGAATTTGAAGAAGGATTGGCATCATTGGCGAAGCGCTTGGAGAACGGGGCGAACAATCACTCCGGGGTGCAAAGGGAACCGTTGATTTCTCTCGAGCGGCAGAATTTTTTAGTTCCCGACCGGCGCGATCTCCCGGCGCTCGGTCGCTACGCCACGCTGCGGCTGCCCGACGGCACTTCGCGCATCGCCGGTTACACGGAATCGTCTCGCGGCTGCAAGCATCTGTGCCGGCATTGCCCGATTGTTCCGATTTACAACGGAACTTTTCGCATTGTCGCGCGCGAAGTCGTGCTGGAAGATATTCGCCGCCAGGTGGCGGCGGGCGCCCAACACATCACCTTTGGCGACCCGGATTTTTTCAATGGCATTGGGCACGCCGTTCCGCTCATTGAATCGCTGCATCGCGAATTTCCGCAGCTCACTTACGACGCGACGATCAAAATCGAGCATTTGCGGAAGTATGAAGACCAAATCTCAACGCTGGGCGACACCGGCTGCATCTTCGTTACGAGCGCGGTGGAATCGATTGACGATGCGGTGCTCGAGAAGCTGGCGAAAAATCATACGCGGAGGGATTTCGAGCATGTGTTGCGCTCCTTCCGGGCCAACCAGCTTCCGTTGCAGCCGACTTTCGTGCCGTTTTCGCCGTGGACCACTCTTGATTCCTATTGCGAGCAACTTGATTTCCTTGAAGCGAATGATCTGATCGAAAACGTCGCGCCCATTCAACTTGCGATTCGCTTGTTGATTCCCGCGGGATCGCGGCTATTTGATCTGCCCGAAATCCAGAAGCTTGCTGGACCTTTTGATGAGAGCGGATTGGTGCATCCGTGGAAACATCCGGATGCGCGCGTGGATCGGCTTTGCGACGACGTGCAGCGCATCGTGCACAGCGGCGAGAAGCTGAATCTCGGGCGCCGGGAAATTTTCCGGCGCATAGGCGAGGCGGCGCGGCGGGCCGCGGGTCTTGAGCGGCTTGGGGAGAACGGAGCGGCGCCGCTGCCGGCTGCGCGGACTACGATTCCGTATCTTACCGAGCCTTGGTACTGTTGAGCGGAACCGACCGGGGACCAGTTGGCCCCCATCGTGAAATTGAGAAAGGTGATTCCGCAGGCTTCTACTTTTGTATAAAAGTAGCGCCGGCGTCCCTACCGGCATCTTGCGAGCAAGACAGATCGCGAAGGGCGGGATTTTGAGCGTCGCGAGCGGCTAATTACATTGCATTGCTCGAATTGATCGCGCCGTCCGTGACTGCTGCCCTTTTGGGGAATCGCGCTCGTCGGATGCCGGCAGGGACGCCGGCGCTACTTGAAGCCGGAGATTTGAGAGTGGCTGCAAAAAACAGCGAAACGCCTTTTCACGCGCGGCTTTATAAAATTGGTGTGAATCGTGCGGTGGATGTGCCGGCGAAGATTTCAGAATCGTTTGGAGGCGGGGGATTTATTCCGGTGCAGGGCTGGATTGAAGGAATTCCGATTACTTCGACGCTAGTTCCGCGTGGGAATGGACGCCATCGCCTATTCGTCCACAGCCGGATCTGGAATCGTTTGAAAATCGAGAAAGGGGATTTCGTGGAGGTGCTGCTGACGCGGGGCGAGCCGCCCAAAGAGCCGGCAATTCCTGAAGACTTGGCCGCGGCTCTGCGAATGACCAAGGGCGCGGCGGAAGCATATCGCCAGGTGACTTCGACGCTGCGCCGGGAATTCATCAACTGGATTGATAACGCCAAACAGCCGGAAACGCGCGCGCATCGCATTCAGAAAGGTTTGCCGGTTTTGATGGCCCGCGCGCGCAAGCGCATGCAGCGCCTGAACCAGTCCGGCCAAACCGCGAAAAAATAGGCTGCAATGACGCCGCCAACTGCCGCCCGCCCCGCCCGAATCCTGATACTGGCTTCAAAACTGGGCTACCAGACGCGCGCGTTTACCGACGCTGCGAAGAAACTCAATCTCGAAATATTTTTCGGCACGGATCGCTGCCACAAACTCGAGGATCCCTGGTCCGACGGCGCGCTCGCCCTGCATTTTGAGGATCCCCAATCTGCCGCGGCGGAAATCGCCACGCAGATGGCGGGGAAACACCCCGATGCGATCCTGGCTTTGGGGGATCGTCCGACAGCTACGGCGGGTTACGCAGCTCGCGCGTTCGGAATCCTTGCCAATTCGCCCGAATCCGTCGAACACTGCCGGAATAAGCTTCGCCAGCGTGAAACTTTGCGGCGCGCGAATCTCCCCGTCCCGGATTTTTTCGATTTCGTCGCGAGCGAAAATTTGGAATTCGCGCTGGCCCACGCAAAATTTCCCTGCGTCTTGAAGCCGCTATCGCTCTCGGCTAGCCAGGGAGTGATCCGCGCGAATGACGAAATGGAGTTCCGCGACGCCGTACGCCGAATTCGCGCATTGCTCGAATCCCCGGAGATTCAGGTGCAGCGCGAACCCAATCTCGATCGCATTCTTGTCGAAAGCTACATTCCGGGAAGGGAAGTAGCCATCGAGGGCCTGCTAACCGACGGAAAATTCCGCGCGCTGGCGATCTTCGATAAACCTGATCCGCTGGAAGGCCCCTACTTCGAAGAAA
Source organism: uncultured Acidobacteriota bacterium (assembly GCA_963831955.1). Taxonomy (GTDB): domain Bacteria; phylum Acidobacteriota; class Terriglobia; order Acidiferrales; family UBA7541; genus Palsa-147. Next base: position 279,286 of record CAWHSG010000003.1, read on the forward strand.
CGATTTATGTGACGCCATCGCGCCTGCCAGAATCCGAACAACGCGCGCTAATCGATTGCGCGGCCCGCTCCGTCGCGGCCCTCGGTTTGCTCGCGGGCCCCATTCACGCCGAATTCCGCATCAATGAAAAAGGGCCCTGGGTTATCGAAATTGCTCCGCGGCCCATCGGCGGGCTCTGCGCCCGAGCTTTGCGTTTCGGAAACGAGAAGATCTCGCTGGAAGAATTAATTCTGCGGCAAGCCCTGCGGATGGAAGGAAGCGATCTCGATCGCGAAAAAGCGGCCGCAGGAGTGATGATGATCCCCGTCCCGAAAAGCGGAATCCTCGAAAGGGTAGAAGGGCAATTCGACGCCGAAAAAATCTCGGACATAGAATCGATATTTATCACCGCACGCCTGCACGATTACATCGCCGCGTGGCCCGAAGGCAATAGTTACCTCGGCTTCATTTTCGCCAGGGCGGAAACGCCGCAAGAAGCTGAAGCAGCCTTGCGCGAATCCCATGCGAAATTAAATTTTGTCCTCACCCCGCGCCTGCCGGTAAAACACCCAGTAACGGGACGGGTTTCGTAGCGGCGGGCTTCAGCCCGAAATCTTCGTGCGCCATCGTGCTATGGTCCAAAATCGCACATTGGGCAGGATTCTGCTTTCTCTTGCTTCTATTTTCGCGCTTCGCTCGAGATTGCTTCCATCAGCTCAATGCGATTTCCGAAAGGGTCGTCCACATAAATTCGATCGTAGCCTGGCAGGAGTTCATCCGTTTTGAACGAATAGCCGGCGCCTTCGATGCGGGCTTTTAGAGCGGAAAGATCCTCGACGAGAAATGCAGGGTGCGCCTTTCGAGCGGGGCGAAAGCCGGGTTCGACGCCCAAGTGAACTTTTAATCCGTCTCGGACAAACCAACAGCCGCCGCGTTTCGCCAGCTCCGGCGGCTTGGGAACTTCCGGTATGCCGAGGACATCCCGATAGAACGCGCGCGCTTCGGCTTCTTTGCCCGGAGGCATAGCCAACTGAACATGGTCGATTTGCTTGATCCCCATCATCAGCCGTGCTTGCGGCGGATTTCCTGCATGTGCGCTACGGCTTCTGGACTCAGGCACTACTGCGAATTTCAGGAAGACCTTTTTTGAGTGTTACTCGCAGCGACGCGCGCCGCCGAAATTCGACCGAAGTGCTAGCCCTTCGCCTTCTGCGGAACGTAGCCTTCCGGCAATTTTGCGCCCTCGCCGAAGAAAAATTGCTCCATCTGCTCTTCCATTACTTTTTGCGAATTGGGATCGAGGGGATTCAGGCGAAATTCGTTCATGACCATCTTGGAATGTTCGATCCAAAGCTTCCAGGCTTCCTTGGAGACATTCTCGTAAACGCGTTTGCCCAATTCGCCTTTCCAGGGAATTCTATCGAGCCCCGGCATCTCTTTTCCAAATTTCACGCACTTCACCATGTGAGCGCCGGCTGCAACCGGCTGCGCCGGCGCCGCGGGCTTCGGATCAGTGCAACCATCATTGGCCATGCCAACCTCCACAATGCCTGCGATTTGCCGCGCTGCGATCTCAAGAGAGCAATCTAAACGATACTTCATCCTCACCGCGAATTCCACCCCGGCACAAAACGAGCACCCACGAGCCACTCCGCCGTATCTAATTTCGGGGCGGCTTCAAAACATGAAATTGTAAAGAAATCATGCTACGGTCATGCTTGGCATCCGCGGAGAACGCCGTGTTCCGGCCCGGCAGGTTGTTCGGACGCTGCCGCGGGAGGGCCGCGCTTGCAGGAAGTCGAAAAGTTTAATAAAACTATAGACCCGTTCGAGACCCGCCGAACGAGCCTCGAGGAGAGGACCCATGTCGTCGCGCACAGTGGAAGTGACCGAGAGCCTCGCCGCCGACGCTTACTATTGCGAAAAGCCGACGGAGCCTTGCGCCATCGTTTTGTTCGGGGCCTCGGGCGATCTTGCGCGGCGCAAAATTTTTCCCGCGCTGTACGAGCTGGCTGCGAATCATTGCCTGGCGCCGAGTTTCCGTTTGGTTGGTTTCGCGCGCTCGCCGATGACTGACGACGCCTTTCGCGAATCGAGCAGCGAATTTTTGCCCAAGCCCGGAGCGGGCTCCGCGACTAGCGATTCGTTCCGAAAAGAATTCGCGCAGCATCTCAATTACGTCACCGGGCAATATGACGATCCCGCGTCCTACCAGAAACTAGCGGCGCGGCTCGAGGAACTGGACCGCGAGGGCCAACTGGCCGGCAATCGGCTTTTCTATCTCTCCGTGCCGCCGGAAATTTACGCGCCGGTAATTGAGCAGCTGGGCAAGGCGAATCTTGCGAAGCCGCGCGATGAAAAATCGTGGACGCGCATCATTATCGAGAAGCCTTTCGGGCGCGATGCGAAATCGGCGCGCGAGTTGAATCAACGCGTGCGCAACGTATTCGATGAATCGCAGATTTACCGCATCGATCACTATCTCGGCAAAGAGACTGTGCAGAACGTGCTGGCCTTCCGCTTCAGCAACGGAATCTTCGAGCCCATCTGGAATCGTAATTACGTCGAGCACGTGCAAATTACTGCAGCGGAAACTCTGGGCGTCGAGCGACGCGCGGCATTCTATGAAACTGCGGGCGCGCTGCGCGACATGGTGCAAAGCCACGTGCTGCAACTTACTTCGCTGGTTTCGCTCGAGCCGCCTTCGGCATTCGAAGCCACCGCGGTGCGCAACGAAAAAATCAAAGTGCTGCAATCGATTCGCCCCTTCACGCCTGAGACGATTTGGCGCGACGTGGTGCGCGGCCAGTACGGTCCGGGAACGATCGACGGCAAACAAGTTCCCGGCTATCGCCAGGAGCCCGGCGTGAAGCCCGATTCGAGCACCGAGACTTACGTGGCGCTGAAGCTCAGTGTTGATAATTGGCGCTGGAATGGCGTTCCATTCTATTTGCGCACCGGAAAGCGTCTCTCGCGATCGTTCACCGAGATCGCCATTCAATTTCGCCAGGCGCCGCACCTCGTTTTCCAGGGCGAGCAACTGCAGCCGAATCTTTTGGTCCTCAATATTCAGCCGGAAGAGGGCATCACGCTTTCTTTCGGCGCGAAATCGCCGGGCGCGAAAATGCACATTCGTCCAGTAACCATGGATTTCAACTACCGCAGCACATTTGGGGGCAAAGCGAACAACGCTTATGCCACGCTGATCAACGATTGCATTCGCGGCGACGCTACGCTGTTCGATCGCGCCGACAGCGTTGAAGCCGCCTGGGATTTGGTGGATCCGATTTTGCAGGCTTGGGAATCCGCACCGCCGCCGCCCTTTCCAAATTACGCGGCGGGCAGTTCAGGTCCTCGAGCAGCGGGCGAATTGACGGCGCCCGAGGATCATCGCTGGCGTACTCTATAATCTTATGAACGGCCGCCTCAAACTCGAACGGGTGCACGATTTGCTGCGAGCGGCGCCATGCAGAATGCATACCGGAATTGCACAGGAGCGCTCATGATCGTAGCCGGCGATCTCGGCGGCACGAAATCGAATCTCGGAACCTTCGAGCCGCGCAACGGCAAGCTCGTGCCCGTCGCCGAAGAGCATCTCGACAGCCACAAATACTCAAGCGTCGAAGAGCTGGTGCAGGATTACATCAGCCAGACGCACTCTACTTGCAGCGCGGCTTGCTTCGGAGTGGCTGGGCCGGTCGTGGATAACGCGGTGCGCGCCTCGAATCTTCCGTGGATGATTCAAGGCGATTCGCTCGCGCGGATTCTTAAAATTCCGCGGGTGCGGCTGCTCAATGATCTCGAAGCCACCTGCTATGGGCTCGAAGTGCTCGCGCCGAATGAACTGGTGTGCATTCACGAAGGCACCAAAGACGATCGCGCCACTAAAGTGTTGATCGCCGCGGGCACCGGGCTCGGCGAAGGCGTGATTTTCTGGGATGGCCAGCGGCATTTTCCGAGCCCCACCGAAGGCGGACACGCCGATTGGGCGCCACACACCGAGCAGCAGGCTGACCTCTGGCGATATCTCAAGGCGCGCAATGAAATCGTCAGCTCGGAAATTATTCTTTCGGGACGCGGCTTCAAAAGCCTGCACGATTTTCTGAATGCGAATGATGTGCATCCGGAATTCAGCGATCCGAAGGTTGACCCGGCTCCCATCATCACCCAGGCCGCGCTGGAGAAAACCTGCGCCACTTGCGTCGCGACTCTCGATTTGTGGGTGGATATTTACGGCTCGGAGGCGGGGAATCTGGCAATTCGCAATGTGGCGCGCGGCGGGATATTCATTGCCGGCGGCATAGCGGTGAAAATACTTTCGAAATTGAAGGATGGACGTTTTGCTAAAGCTGTGGCTGAAAAAGAGAAGCTGGGTTACCTACTCTCGCAAATTCCCATTTACGTGGTGCTGAACGAAAAAGCTCCGCTGCTCGGCGCCGCTCATGTAGCTTCGCAAAACGGAAAGTAGCGCCGGCGTCTCTGCCGGCATCTTGCGAGCACAAGTCCCGGGGGGCACCGTTATCGCGAGCGGATCGCCTCGTCACATAGAAAGAGACACTTTCTGTGGTCCGGCCGCGATTATTGCCATTGCCTGAATCGTGGTCGTAAGATGCCGGCGGGGACTCCGGCGCTACTTTACGGCTTTTCTTGAGGCTAGAAATTCTCCAAGCGTTTGCATTCCGGGCCGCACCGGTTGATTCACGAAGATGTATTTTCCGCCGCTTTCGGCTAGCAAGTAACTGCCGTCGGGCGGCATTCGCTGCAGGGCATCTTCGCGCGCTTGTTCGGGGACGTAGAGGAAAACTCGTTCGGGCTGGCGCCAGAACGCGGGGAACGTTGCATCGTCCAGAAAAATTTGCGCGGCGTCTGGATAGCGCGAGCCGTAATCCAGATTGGTGCCCCAGCGGCCGTTGTAGATCCACACGCGCCGGTGCGTGTAATACGGAATGCTGGAGCCCCAATTGAAATCGCCGTACTGGACGATTTGATCCTGCGGGCGCAAGTAGGGAAGTATGGCGTCGGCGAGCGGCTTCGAGGAAAGCGTTGGAGTGAAAACGCCGTAAGCCGAATTCGCGGCGAAGTAAAATCCCGCCATCGCCAGGGCGAGCATTAGCGTCGCGGCGAAATGTTTGCGGCGCAGCCGAAAAATCCACGCGCCGCCAAATCCCACCGCAAAAACGAACATCGCGCCGGCAGCCTGCCAGCGGAGATCGGCGAATGCCGCGGGTGTTAAATCCAGAAAATGCGCCATGGAGAGACGATAGGCATCGAGAGGTTGCGTTTCGAGATGCTGCGTAATATCGCCGGTGCTACGAATCCCGAGAGACGCATAAATGAAAAATCCAAGCACGCACGCTGCGGCGAGTCCGATCGCTGCCAACACTCCCTGCATCCATTTCAGCCAGCGAGAGCCGGCTTCTTCGGCGCGCGCGAGGCCGAGGCCGAGCAGAACGGCGACGGCGGGCCACGCGCCAAAAGCGTAATACTCCATGCGCGAGCCGTGTTCGAGCGAGAAGAAAACAAAAACTACGCCGGCCCAGACGAATAGCAGCAGGCGTGCCTGCGCTTCGTTGGCCATATTTGTTCCCCAGGTACGCGGATTCGGAAATTCCGAAACGATGTAGGGAAGAAAAGCACTCCACGGCGCAAACCAGATGAGATGGGCGAGCCACCAGATGCCCAGCGGCACGGAATCATAGTCCGGTGGATAGCGAGTGCCGAGGGCGCGCTTGAAATGCTCGTTGATGATGTAAGACCAAAGAAATCCTGGCGAACGATGCTCGGCGAGCAGGTGCCACGGTAACGCGATGGCCAGAAAAATCAGGATGCTCGAGAAAATCCGCAGCTCGCGCCAACGATTCCAGCCGCGCGTAAACAAAAGAAACGCCACCAGAACTCCGACCGGGAAGACCACGCCCACCAAGCCGAGAGTGAGAACCGCCAGGCCGATCATTGCTGCGCAGCCCCAGTAGCCGAGGCGCGGATCGAGCTGCTTGGTCCAGGCGAGCAGGAATAAGTAGAAGCCGATGGCCAGCTCGAGCGCGAAAATGGCTTCGGGAATCATGACGCGCGTGAATAGGAAAAATCCGATGCCGGTGGCGGCGACGAGGCCGGAATAAAATCCGGCGCGACCGCCAAAAAATCTGCGTCCGAAGGAATTAAGCAGCAGCACCAGTGCGATCATCGCGAGTGCCAGCGAGAGCCGCGTGGTGAAGGCGTTTTGGCCGGCTAGCAGATAGGTTGTGGCCACGAGCCAGTAATGCACAGGGGCTTTTTCGAGGTAGCGGATGCCGTTCATATAGAGGACGGCCCAGTCGCCGCGCTCGAGCATTTCGCGAGCTACCAGCGCGTGAGAGGCGTCGGCGTCATCGAGGAGCGGGGGACTTGCGGCGTTGCCGATGTAGATCAGTGCGGTTAGGGCAAGGAGTACGAGGATGGCCGCGGAGCGCGTTAATGGAAAGCGAGCCTCACTTGCCAAATTTTCTGATTGGGAATTCACGAATAGGTTTGCCGTCGCTCCGGCTCAAGTTACAAGCGGTGATCATAGCATGGCGAGAGATTTTGACTGGGCGCTTGGAGGTGGTGATCGTACGCTGTGGAACGCCGCACAAAAGCGCCGGCAGAGACGCCGGCGGTACGTGGGTCGGCGGTACTTGGGCGCGTTGACTTGCCTCAACGCGCGTCCTAATATGCGTTCTCGAACCTCATGATAGGGCAGACCATTTCTCATTATCGAATCATCGAAAAGCTCGGCGGCGGTGGCATGGGCGTCGTTTATAAGGCCGAGGACACTCGGCTGCACCGGCCCGTAGCGCTGAAATTCCTGCCGGAAGAGATGACCAAGGATCGCCAGGCGCTGGAGCGTTTCCGGCGGGAAGCGCAGGCGGCTTCCGCGCTCGATCATCCGAATATCTGCGCGATTTACGATATTGGGGAAGAGGATGGCCGCGCGTTCATCGTGATGCAATATCTCGACGGCGAGACGCTCAAGAAGCGCATCGGCGGGCGGCCGATGCCGCTTGAGGATGTGCTGGAGTTGGGAATTCAGATTTCGGACGCGCTCGAAGCGGCGCACGCGAAGAACATCGTGCATCGCGATATCAAGCCCGCCAATATTTTCGTCACTTCACGCGGCGACGCCAAGGTTCTCGATTTCGGCCTGGCGAAACAAATCCACACCGCCGCGTCCTCCGCCTCCCCAAGCGAATCCGATCTAACCGATCCCACCGGCGGCGCAGGCGCGGAGTTCATGACCAGCCCTGGCACCGCGGTCGGTACCGTCGCCTACATGTCGCCCGAGCAAGTGCGCGGCAAAGACCTTGATGCGCGCACGGATTTGTTCAGCTTTGGCGTGGTGCTCTACGAAATGTCCACCGGCACGCTGCCATTCCGCGGCGACACCTCCGGAATAATCACCGATGGTATTTTGAATCGCACGCCGGTGGCGCCAGTGCGCCTGAATCCCGATTTGCCGGCCGAGTTCGAGCGCGTCATTAATAAGGCGCTCGAAAAAGATCGCAAGCTGCGCTGCCAATCCGCTGCGGAACTGCGCGCCGATCTGCAGCGCCTAAAGCGCGACACCGATTCCAGCCGGTCGTCGCGGCCGAGCGCCGTGGTAGAAGCCGAATCGCGCGAAGAGGCGGATTTCGTCAATTCGCGCGCTGCGAGCGCGAGCGGCCGGACGGTCGCTGTGCCTGGCTCCGGAGTATCGGCTGCGGCGGTGGGATCGTCTTCGCGGAAAGTCGCCGTTATTGCTGAGGATCCGGCGGCGGGGGCCGAAAAGCGGGAGGGCGTAAAGACCCTCCCCTACAAAATTTTGGCGATCGTCGCGGCGGCTGTGATCGTCATCGCTCTGGGCGTCGGCGGATACTTTTACTTCCATCGCGCGCCGGCGCTTACCGAGAAAGACACCATCGTCCTCGCCGATTTTGCTAACACCACCGGCGACAACGTTTTTGACGACAGCTTGCGCCAGGCCCTTGCCGCCCAACTTAACCAGTCGCCTTTCCTCAATATTCTCTCTGACGGCAAAGTCCGCGCCACGCTTCAGCTCATGGGAAGGCCCACCGACGAGCATCTGACGCAAGCCATCTCCCAGGAAATCTGCCAGCGCGCCGGTGGCAAAGCGGTCCTCGCCGGCTCCATCTCGCAAGTGGGCGAGCGCTACAATCTAATCCTCAACGCGGTCAATTGCCTCACCGGCGACACATTCGCCACCACCCAAGCCGGCGCTAGCAGCAAGGACGCCGTCCTCGACACGCTCGGTAAAGTCGGCTCTGAGATGCGCGGAAAACTGGGCGAGTCGCTCGGCTCGATTCAAAAATTCAACGTCCCGGTCGAAGCCGCCACCACATCATCACTCGAAGCCTTGCACGCCTACAGCTTAGGCGTTCAAACCGGCAACAGCCGCGGCGACGCCGAATCCATTTCCTTCTTCAAGCAGGCCGTCGCGCTCGATCCCAACTTCGCCGTGGCCTACGCCAAGCTCGGCGTCGTTTACGGCAACATGGGCCAGCCGAAACTCAGTATGGAAAATATCGAGAAGGCCTATTCCTTCCGTGATCGCATTAGCGAGCGCGAAAAACTCTACGTCACCGGCCACTATTTCGACGACGTTACCGGCGAACTCGACAAAGCACTGGCCAACTACGCGCTCTGGCAGCGAGAATATCCCAACGACTTCACCCCCTACATCAATTCCGCGGTCATCTACCTGAACTTCGGGCAATATGACAAAGCTGCGGAACAAGCCCGCAAGTCCGTCGAATTCGAGCCTGACGGCGTACTTGGCTACTCCGCTCTTGTCGCCGCCTACACCGCTCAGAATCGCCTCGATGAGGCTAAGAATGTCGCGAGTCAAGCCTTCGCCAATAAGCTCGACGAAGTCGGCCTCCGCGACGGCGTTTACAACATCGCCTTCCTGCAAAACGATCCGGCCGGAATGGAAAAACAGTTCAATTGGGCGGTTGGGAAACCTGGGGTCGAGGATACTTTCTTTGGCATTCAGGCTGAAACAGAGGCCTATCACGGCCGCCTCGCGAAGTCTCGCGAGCTCCTGGTGCGCGCCGAAGGCTCGGCGCGCAGCAACGACCTCACGGAAACCACCGCGCTCTATCGGTCCTATTCCGCTCTTCACGATGCGGAGTTCGGAGATCTCGCCAATGGCCAAAAACAGGCGGACGCCGCGCTCGCCATCGCGAAAAGCGTGAATATTGAAACCTTCGCGGCGCTTGTCTTCGCGCGCTCTGGCAACGCCGCACGTGCCACAGCGCTCGCGGATCAGCTCAATAAGGAATTTCCCGTCAATACATTCGTGCAGGCCATCTGGTTGCCGGTGATTCATGCCGGCGTCGAAATGAGCCGCAATAATCCCGGCAAGGCCATCGAAGATTTGCAAGCCGCGAGTCCCTATGATCTCGGCGGTGTGCCGCCGGTTTCTGGCATGTATGCCGTACTCGTGCGCGGCGAAGCTTTTCTTCAGGCGCGCAGGGGAAAAGAGGCTGCCGCGGAATTTCAGAAGTTGATCGATCATCGCGGGGTCCTATGCAATTCCGCGACGGGCGCGGTCGCGCATCTTGGCCTGGCCCGCGCCTATGTTCTGCGAGGCGATACCGCGCATGCCCGCGCCGCCTATCAAGATTTCCTTGGAATCTGGAAAGATGCCGACGCGGACATTCCGATTTTCGTGGCCGCGAAGGCTGAGTATGCCAAGCTGAAATAGCCTGCCGGTGGATTGACTTGAGAGTGCCGTCCGGCCTAACATTCCCAAACCATGGGTGCCACGGCTGCCATGATCGGCCAGACAATCTCTCACTACCGGATTATTGAAAAGCTCGGCGGCGGCGGTATGGGTGTCGTTTATAAAGCCGAGGACATTCGCCTCGGCCGGCAAGTGGCGCTGAAATTCCTTCCTGATGAACTCTCCCGCGATCAGAAAGCGCTGGAACGATTTCAGCGCGAGGCGCGGGCTGCTTCGGCGCTGAACCATCCGAATATTTGCACCATTCACGATATTGATGAACAAAACGGCCGCTGCTTCATCGTCATGGAGCTGCTCGAAGGGCAGACGCTTGGCCGCACCATCGAAGGCCGTCCGATGGCGACGGATGAGTTGCTCGATTACTCGGTGCAGATTGCCGATGCGTTGGATGCCGCGCACGCGAAGGGCATCGTGCATCGCGACATTAAGCCCGGAAATATTTTCATCACCCAGGGGCGTCCAAAAATTCTCGATTTTGGTCTCGCTAAGCCGGCGGCTTGGGAACCGGGCATGGGCGAGACTATGAACGCTTCGTCCGCGCCAACCGCGTCGATTTCCAATGAAGCGCTGACCAGCCCCGGCACAACGATGGGCACGGTCGCGTACATGGCGCCGGAGCAAGCGCGCGGCGAGGAGCTCGACGCGCGCAGCGACATTTTCTCTTTCGGCGGCGTGCTTTATGAAATGGCCACGGGTAGGCCGCCATTCAGCGGCACCACTCCCGCGGTAATTTTCGAAGCAATTCTGAATCGCGCGCCGATCGTGCCGCTGCGATTGAATCCGGCGCTTTCGCCCGAGCTCGATCGCATCATCATGCGTGCTCTCGATAAAGACCGCCGCATGCGCTACCAGAAAGCCTCGGAGATGCGCACCGATCTGCAGCGGCTGAAGCGCGAGACCGAATCGGGCCGCACGCTTACGAGTTCCGGCCCGGTGGCTGTAGCGCGCGCGCAGAAATCCCTGGCCGTGCTCTACTTCGAAAATCTGAGCGGCGCAAAAGATGACGAATATTTCCGCGACGGCATGTCCGAAGACATCATCACCGAGCTGCTGAAGATCAAGGGCCTGCACGTTTATCCGCGTGCCACGGTCCTGCCGTTTCGAGATTCGCCTTTGACCGCGCCGGAAATCGGCGCGCGCCTGGGCGCGAGTTTCATTTTGCGCGGCAGCCTGCGGCGTGCGGGGAACCGCTTGCGCATCAATGCGCAACTCGTGGACGCCAGCCGAGATTTCCCCGTGTGGGCCGAGCGCTACGATCGCGAACTGAAAGACGTATTCGAGGTCCAGGAAGAAATCGCCCGCAATATCACCCAAGCCCTGCGCATCACGCTCACGCCGCAAGAAGAAAACGTAATCGCCAGCAAGCCGACCGAGAACGCGGAAGCGTACGATTGCCTGCTGCGCGGCCGCAATTACAAGCGCATGGGCAATTTGTCATTTGCCATGCAGATGTACGAGCGCGCCATCCAGCTCGATCCGGATTTCGCCTTGGCGTATGCGGGCATCGCGCACGTTTGCGGACTGCTGGTTGAAACCAGCGGCGGGGGCGATCAAGCGTCGGTCGAAAAAGGGATGCTCGCAGCGGATAAAGCGTTCGCGCTCCAGCCCGATCTCCCCGAGGCGCTAGCGGCCCGCGCGCGCATGGCCTACGCGCAGAAACAATATGACGAGGCCATTCGTTGGGCCCGCAAAGCCATCGAACTCAAGCCGGATACGGAAGGCGCGTACAGTGCTCTCGGCCGCGCTCTCTATGAATCCGATCGCTCGAAAGAAGCAGCGGCGATCGCCGAGCGCGCCGTCGCCGCCACTGGCGATGACTACAACGTTTACATTCCCTATCAACTCGCGCTTGTGAAGATTGGCGACAAGGATGGCGCAACGAAACTTTCGGAGAAGTTTGTTTCCGTTCTCGAGCGCCAGATTCAGATGGTGCCTGAAGATGCCCGCGCGCATGTGCTGCTGGCTGGCTCGTATGGCACGCTGGGCCGCTCGCGCGAAGCCGTCGCAGAAGTGGAAAAAGCCGTGGCGATGCGCGGCAACGATCCGTTGATGCTTTACAACGCGGCTTGCGCTTACGGGAACCTGAATATGAAGGCGGAAGCGATGGCCACGCTGCGAAAGGCAGTGGCGGCCGGCTACATCAATCCCGAATGGGCTGCGCGCGACAGCGACTTGGCCATACTGCACGACGACCCTGAATTTCACCGCGTAATCAATTCGACTCCAAAGTAGCGCCGGCGTCTCTGCCGGCATCTTACGAACTCGATTTCCCCCACAAGCAACGGTCACGCGCGGAAGATTTCACACGATACTTCGATGTGTTGAATTACTCGATCCGTCCTCGGGCGCGGCGTTGGCTTAATCGCGGTCGTAAGATGCCGGCAGAGACGCCGGCGCTACTTAGCGGCGGAATTTCACCGTAATGACTTCTTCCACGGCGATCGGCTTATCGTTCAGAATTGACGGCTCATAGCGCCACTGCCGCACCGCGTCCATAGCAGCCCGCTGCAACATCATCGGCCCCGAAATAACCTTCATCTTCGTGACGCGGCCCGTTTCATCAATCGTAGCCTGCACCTTAACGTCGCCCTGCACGTTTGCCTGTATCGCCGCCTGCGGATAAACCGGCGAGACCGAAGAAATTAGTCGCGGCTCTTTCACGCGGCCGCCCGAAACGACCGGTCCGCTGGCAGCAGCAGGCGCGGGAAGATTCGCGGGAGCGCTGCCGACGATGCCAGGAAAACTACTCTCGCGGGCCTTCGCGGCCTCGGCGGGAGAAAGATCCGGCGGCGGCTCAGCGCTGACGTTCGCGGACAGTCTGCCGGATGGAATCGGCGCCGCGAGCGTCATGGTCGGGAGTGACGCGCGGCTTTCGGCCTGAGGCCGCGATTGTCCGGAAGCTGCGGGCCCCTTCGACGAACTCCGCGGCACGGGAACCACTTCGCGGATGCCTGAATCGGGGTCGGGCCGCGATTCCACCGGTGGCGCTGCCGAACTCGGGGGCTGCGATTCAGCAGCGACCGGATGCGTCCCGCCCGAAGAATCAAGCGTCGCAGCATCGGAGGGCGACTGCGACGGCCACTGCGACGGAGAATCCACGGGCGAGGGCGCCGAAGCTGCCGGAACCACGGTGTTCGGCCGCGCCGCGCCATGCATCGGATAAAACCACCAGCCGGCAATTAGAAGCAACACGGCATGTTAGTCCGGCGAGAACCATGCCGGATTTCGATTTCTTGGCCTTGAGTGGTGCAAGCGTCGCGTGCAGTTCAGCGGATCTTGGCGCGGCCGCATTCCCATGGCCGGCGAACACATGCTGCTCAGCGGTGCGCGGTTCCGGATCGCGCAAAAAGTTGCCAAAATCGGATTCTTCGCCGGAATCGGGAGTTTGATCCGCGAGCGATTGCGTCTTGTGAGGATTTGTCCCGTGTACTTCGCCCGGCAGAGATTCGGCCGCGGGTGGAAGCGGCGTGAAAGAGTGAAGCGGATTCTGTTTCGAGTCGCCCGCGGGCGGTGCGCCAGTAAAAGAGTGCAGTGGACTGGACTTTGTATCGCGGCTTTTCGCTCCGCCGGTGAGCGAGCCGAGAAAGCCCGCCCGCTTCGCCGCGCGTGAATCTTTGGATTGGCCCGAATTCGATTGCTCGGCCTGCTTTTTTCCCGAAGCGGATTGGGCGCGCTGCTTCGCGGCGGTCGAAGCATTCTCGGCGAGGTGCGGATCAGACTCGCCGACTGACGCGGCCCCGGATACGTGCTCAAGCGCAAGCTTCTCGAGTTCCTTGAGCACCGACGCCGAAACTGGCTCTGGGTGTTCAGGATCGAATGACGGCGAAGCAGCTCCGTGCGCGTCGTCTTCGTGCGAGGAATCGGGTGCAAGACTTTCTTCCACGTCGCTGCGCGTCGTGCTCAATTGCTGCGCGCTGAGCTGCTGTTGTTCCGGCTCCATCACCAGCAATTCGGCCCAGGCTTGCGACGATGGCGGCTCTTCGGCAGCTTTTTCTTGCGCTGCGGCGGCGCGATTGAAAATTCCGGAGTTTTCGGCGGCGGCGCAGTTACCTTGGCGGCGTCTTTTTTTGGCTTGGCCGGACTGGCGCTCTGTGAGCTCGCTGCCGGTGGTGCCACCACTGATGCTGGCACCGGCACATGGGGAGGAATGAGTTCGACGGAAGACCGTCGATCTTTTGCCGCGGATCGGGACGGCGCGGGCGAAGTTTGCGCGGGCGCATCCGCTGCGCCCGTGCTCCAGAAATCCTGCGCCGTGCCGGATGCGGCTGCAGGCGGGACTCTGCGAAGGCATATAGCCCTGAGTCGCGCCTTCCTCGGCAAAATCGATAGACCAGAAATCCGGATCCGCCTGCGTGAATTCAATTTCCACGTAGCTCTTCAGATTCGGATACGAGCGAACGTGCGTTACGCGCGAAAGCATGCCACGCTGCGTATTTTGATTCGTGAGCGCAAGCATTTGCCCGACGGTTACGGGCGTGGACAAGCGCAAAACGCAGCCATGCGGAAAAACGATTACCGTTCGCGTTTCTTCATGGAACGGTGTGACGGTGTGATACTGCGTGCCGCCTTTTTGCGAGCCATGCACTTCCAGCGGAATTTCGCAGCTGGCAGCCACGCCGCGCGAAGCCTGCGATTCGCCCGAAGAAGTGACTTGCGGCGGATGGTGTAACCGAGCGTCCTGCTTCGGCGATGCGATTTTCGTTTTCTTTCGCGCTCGACGGCATGTGATCCCCAGGCGGGACGTACACATCCCCATAATCTGCGGACACGTCGCCGAACGGCTCCGCGCCGTAGGATAATTTTCGCGCGGCATGGCAATAGGGCGCTATGGTACGGAGGTACTAGGGTGGAAACAACGGAGCCGTCGACGGATACGGCGGCAGTTCGTGACTCAGTTTCCGGTAATGCGACTTATCGAAGCTGGCCCGAAATCCGGTGAGCGCCGGCCTCATTCCAGTCGAACTAAGGCGTCGTTTGTTGGGGTGAACCGGCCGCAGAAAATATGCGGTCGTATGTGGCCTTGGTGACAAAGCGAGGGTTCCGGCCGTCGACGTTGTATAGTTGAACGGATGGTTGGCCAGCGCGCAACAGTTCGATGGTCACCCAGGCGTAAGGGCTGGCTTCCTTGTTGTGAGTTTCCATAGTGATTACGATTTCTTTATCCACTTGGGCTACGAATTTTTCTCCGGGCCGGCCACTTCTGTGTATGATCCACCCGTTGACGGGATGGTCTTCAAGGTCTCTTATTACGAGGCGCTCGACTCCGCCGATCTTTTGTTCCTGTTCTGGAGTGGCGGGCTCGAAACTCCTGCCGGTCCATTTGCAGAGCTTCGAACCCGGGCAGATTCCATATAGCCCGTCATCGAACGGGACAATAAAGATCGGACCGGTGTGATTCTCGCCGGTTGGCAAGTAGACTTGTCTGTCAACCGAGGTGGGAGTGATATGGAGCACGATCGACTCAGAAAGCGAATCGCTTTCTTCCGTGACTGCGCCTAGGTACTCCCCAAGAAATGAAAAAGGGAATTCGATATACGGAAGACGCCAACCAGAGTGCGATTCGCCCATGAAAATGTATGCTTCGTTTTCCCGCGAGTAAATTGTCGCCCCGCTCCAGTCCACGACGATGTAAACATGCAAAACGATACCCAGTACGGCCACAAGGAATACGCCACATACCGCCACAGCTTTTTTGTTTTTCATTATCTTGGGCAGTTTGACAGGATTTCGTGGGCGTCAGGGTCCGGTTGAGCAAATCGCGTGCTTACTAACCACTACCAGTATTCCCTGCCAATAGAGTAGCGGCCGCCAGCGCCTGGTAAACGCGCAAAGAGAAAACTGAAGGACTGCTGGGTAGCAATCGTGCCAAGGCCGCGCCCCGATTTATTTTTGTCGCGGATTTGATGAGAATGCTTTCGATTCTTGGCCCACGATGTCGATCAGATTGCCGATGGCCACCTGGACGTCGATTAAATGCAGGCCCCAGTCGCGTAAGATTTGCCCGCCTACTAGCAAGTCGCCCGTGATGTCACTGACGCGCGGGCCGGCGGGGTCGCCGTGGACGCTTACTGCTAGGTACGAGCCGCTGTCGTTTGAGACGCACTCGGCTGTCAGCAGGCCTGGCAGACTTACGAAAGGCGTGTCGATCGGTTTCGCCGGGGTGACCCACTGCGGAGGGGCCGCTTCGGCGTTGACCACAAAGCCGCCACGCGTTCCCAGATACGCATGCAATTCGCCGCTGCCTCCGCCCAACGCGGCTGGATTGGTGCATGCGGCGATCATGTTTTCGCCCGGCACTTTTCCGAAGTGCGTATTCGCGGGCGGCGGAGCGCTCGCGCGGAACGTAACGTAAGCGATCACGCAGCCCGTCTGCGTGGCCGCGCGGCAGAGAGGCGTGTGCTCGAAAAGAGCCGCCTACATCTTTTCCTTTCGGCACCGGCAGATTCGTTCCCAGCAGCATGGCGGAGACCATGCGCGACTCGACCGCCTTGCCGTCAATTTCATTTTTGACCAGCTGCGAGAGCACCAGGGCGCCTTGCGAATGTCCGATGAGCACGACGCCGCGGCCTTTGTTGTCGTGCTCGAGATAATAATTCCACGCGTCGAGCACGTCGTTATAAGCCAGCGCGCGATCCAAGGAATGGGCGCGCCGAATCAAGGCGGCTCGCAGCGCGGTGATGGTGACCTGGCGATAAATCGGCGCGTAAGGCCGGCACTTCGACGCAAACCGCGCGAACTGCGTGCGCACCACGGCTTTTTCTTCCGGCCCGGGGATCATGTCACTATTGCCGCCGGGATCGTTCGAAATGGTGGGGTAAACATAGAAGCAATCAATCGATGCGTTGGGATCGGCCGCCCAATTCTCACGAGTGAGTTCGCCGCTGGCCGAAATCACGGTGGTCGAGAGGTCCACGGCGCATGCGTCTTGCCGGCCGGGGCGGCAGAGCCAGTTGGCTCCGTCGCCGTAATCATTTTTAGCAGCGGCCGCGGGCTTGGCCGCTTCTTGCGCTGCGGGCGGCGCCGCAGTTTGTGCGAAGTTCGCGCACGCAAGAGCGCAAAACAGCGTCGCAGCGATAATTAACCGGCGCATGGTAATTCTCCAATCTCCGCGGGTTTCTTGCTCGTTCGCAAAGCCGCGCAGAGTTTACAACGATTCCGGATTCAGGTCTGCGCCAGAACTCCAACCTCGAAAACGGATCCGCTCAGCTCGTACGAGGATGATCTAGAAGCAAACCGGCTCTCGGAAGTCTGCATCAAATCCCCAGAGTGGCGCGACCTCCCAGCCGGCCATCGCGGTCCTCAGGAATACATTAAATCTCTTGCTACGCTTGGCTAGAAGTTCTTATATAGACGGCCAGAAACGACCCGAGGGGCAGAGCCCGTCGGGCGCGATAGGAGACACGCTCATGTTCACTCGCACAAAGCTGACGCATTTATTCCTCGCAATATTCGCTTTATCTTTCATATCAGCAATGATTTCAGGAACCGCCGCGGCTCAAGACGATCCTCCGGGAGTCGTTGGTCGAGTAAGTTACGTTCGCGGTTCAGTTTCATTTCAGCCCGCCGGCACCGACGATTGGGCCACGGCTGAAATCAACCGGCCAATCACTATCGGCGACAAACTCTGGGCGGATCAGGATTCACTGGTCGAGGTAGGCCTGGGATCGGCCGCCATTCGGCTGAACAGCAACACCGCCTTCACCGTTCTGAATTTGGACGACAACGTGACGCAGGTCAGCGTCACCGAAGGAACGATCAACGTTCGTCTCCGCCAACTGGACGATAACGAGTCCTTCGAAGTGGACACGCCGAATTTGGCATTCTCGCTGCTGCGGCCCGGGGACTACAGAATCGTGGCAGGCGAAAACGGCGACGCGACGGCAATCACCGTTCGTGCCGGCGAGGGAGAAGTCACCGGCGGCGGACAGGCGTTCGCGGTTCATGCCGGACAATCCGCGTCGGTCACCGGCACCGATCAATTGAACGCGGAACTCGACGACGCTTATCCCAACGATGATTTCGATAATTGGTGCCTCGAGCGAAGCCGCCGCGCCGACGATGTGCCGAAGTATGTCTCGCCGGAAATGGTCGGCTACGACGATTTGAACTCCAATGGCGCCTGGCGCGATGTGCCCGAGTATGGCGCGATGTGGGTTCCCAACGGCGTGGTTGCGGATTGGGCGCCCTATCGCTACGGGCATTGGGTCTGGATTTCGCCTTGGGGATGGACGTGGGTTGACGATGCGCCGTGGGGATTTGCGCCGTTCCACTACGGTCGCTGGGTTCAATACGGCGGCGCCTGGGGCTGGTTGCCCGGTCCGGTAGTGGTCGCGGTGCGTCCGGTGTACGCGCCAGCATTAGTTGCGTGGGTCGGATCGCCCGGCGGCGGAATCGCGATTGGCGTTGGCGCCGGCGTGGCTTGGTTCCCGCTCGGCCCGCGCGAAGTATTTGTGCCGCCTTATGCGGTGAGCCCGCGCTACGTTACACAGGTGAACGTGACGAACACGAATGTCACCAACGTGTACGTCACGAACGTGTACCAAAATTATACGGTGAACAAGTCCGTTACGAACGTGACCTACGTGAATCGCACTTACGTGACTGCCACTTCGCAGAATGCCTTTTCGACCGGGCAGCCGGTGGGCAGAAATCTCGGGAAAGTTGATGCGCAGGTGATCGCGAGAGCTCCCGTGGGAACGGCCGTTGGGGCGGGAGTTGTGCCGCAGCAGCGCAGCCTGGTTGCTGCAAGCGCCGTGACGGGCCGGGTGGTTCAACCGCCGGCGAAATTTGTGGCGCGTCCAGTGGTAGCGAAGAGGCAGCCGCCTCCGCCGCAGGTATCGTTCGCGGCGCGTCAGGATGCGCTAAAAGCAAACGGCGGCCGGCCGCTTTCCACGGCGCAGGTCAACTCAATTCGCGCGGCAGCGCCAGCGAAGGGAGTTTCCGTCGCTCCAGCTCCCGCGGTGAAAATTGCGCCGCCGGCGCGTGCAGGCGTCGCGCCGCCAAAGAATAATTTCGGCAATCGCCCTGGGCAGCCGCCTCAGCCGAACGGAGCTGCGAGACCGGCGCCTGCGCCGAAGCCGGCACCAACTGAAACGAACGCACCCCCGCGGCCTGCGCCTCCGGCGAGGCCTGCCGATAACGACACGAACCGGCCGAATGGAAATTCGAATGTTCGTCCGGTAGTGCCTCCAGCAAAACCGCCCGCCGCTGAAGCGCCGCCGGCTCGTCCTGCGCCAGTTCGGCCCGATGCGAAACCAGCTGCGCCGCCAGAAAAGCCCGCGCCACCGGCAGTCAGACCGCCGCCCGCCGAAAATCGTCCGCCGGCAGCAACGCGGCCTCCTGCAGATAACACGCCGCCCGCAAAACCGGCGCCGCCAGCGGCCCGTCCAGCGCCGGCAGCAGCGCCGCCGGCTCGTCTGGCACCGCCTCCACCCGCGGCAAAACCGTCAGACAAGCCGAGCAAGCCGGCAGCGGAGGACAAGAAGAAAGACGATAAGAAGAAACCCAAGGACGATAAAGACAAACCCTAGATCGGCTGGGTTCGCGTTCCAGTGATTTAGGCGCGCCGGAATCGCTGCGAGGATTGCAGCGATTCCGGCGCGCTTTTATTTTATGCGCATGGAAACTTCCCGCGAGTTGGACGCGCGCCGCTGTAATATGCTGCCGGCGGTTGCAGCGATCCGGAAACAAATCAGCCCCATCGCGCACGGCCAGTTTCGAGGGGCGCCGGTCAATCGCGGTGCGACTGCGAAGCAGTTAATTGATGTGCGATTGCACAGCAATCGACGCGCCCGCAAACGTCCAAACTGCGCGAAACGCGTTGAGCGAGCCACGGCAAGCCAACTGGAGGATCGGTGAGCCCAAAAATATTAGTCGTTGGAAGCTTGAACATGGATCTCGTAGCGTTTGCGCCGCGCATCCCGGTACCGGGCGAGACCCTCACCGGGCACACATTTCTGTCGGTCCCGGGAGGCAAAGGCGCGAATCAGGCTTTCGCGGCCGCGCGGCTCGGCGCGAGCGTGGCGATGCTCGGGCGCGTCGGCGCCGACGATCTCGGAAGGCAACTGCGCGAGAATCTTTCCGGCGCGGGTTGCGATGTGAGTGGCGTGATGACCACCGCTGATTCCACCACCGGCATCGCTCTGATTTTCGTCGCAGACTCAGGGCAGAATTCAATCGTGATCGTAGCAGGAGCAAATGGGAAGCTTTCGGCGGAGGACATAGCGGCGGCGTCAAGCCGCTTCAGCGGAGTCACGCACGTGTTGCTGCAATTGGAGAGCCCCCTCGCTACCGTAGTCGCCGCAGCGCAAGCCGCCCGGCGCGCAGGAGCGCGCGTCATCCTCGATCCCGCCCCGGCGCCATCGTCCGCGCTGCCGGCGCAGTTGCTCGCCAACGTGGACATTCTGACTCCAAACGAAACTGAGGCCGCGATTCTCACCGGCGCCGCGCCGCGGCGCATGAATCCAGAAGAGGCCATCGAGGTCGGGCGGCGCTTGCGGGGGCTGGGGCCAGCGGCGGTGATCGTCAAACTGGGCGAACAGGGCGTGGCGCTGATTACCGCTGAAGGATCGCAGGTGTTGCGAGCGCCATCCGTAACGGCTGTGGACAGTACTGCGGCCGGAGATATTTTCAACGCCGCGCTGGCGGTGGCTTTGACCGAGGGCGCCGAAATCGCTGCGGCCTGCCGGTTTGCGAATCGCGCCGCGGCGCTGTCGGTGACTCGGCGGGGAGCGCAGGCGTCCGCACCAAGCCGCGCGGAAGTGGATGCGTTTTCGGGCTGACGTAATGTTTTATCAGGGCATGACTTCAGTCATGCCGGAAGTGCAAAATGAGTATGGCGTTACCCGCTGAGGGCCTGTTTTACGAGTTCTCGCATAGACCCTCGAGCCCTTCCCAAATCGGCGCTCGAGGCGCGTTAGCGGTTTCAATGTGGGTCAGTTCCCAAATTACGCGATCGATCTTTCGCAGAATCACTTCCCAGGATTAACGGCCACCCGTCGCCGCCAGTTCGCGAACGGCCGATTATCCGCACATTCGTGCGGACTTCCGCGACTTGCGCCCGGAAGCAGAAAAGCTGCGGCCATTAGAAACGCCAGCGCCACCGCAAATCCGGCGCGGTGACAGGATTGCTTGGGTTGGACGGGCGGCGCAATGCGCCAGACGGTCGAAATTTGAGCGGGCCATAGAGGGAACAAAGACCCATGGACGAGCAGGCAGGCCGCAAGGCGATCGCGGGCATCGTGCTGGCGGCGTTTCTGGTGGCAGCGGTGGCGCTGGCGACGTATGCGGCTTCGCCAGGCGCACCGATCATCACTTTTATTTCGCCTGTGTCGGCGGCACCGGGCGGCGATGCGTTTACGCTGACGGTGAATGGCGCGGGCTTCGTCGCGTCGGGAACTGGATCGGTGGTGCAGTGGAACGGAATAGCGCTGGCGACGACATTCGTTAGCGCGGATCAGCTGAGCGCGTCAGTGCCCGCGGCGCTCATCGCTGCCGGTGGAACGGCGTGGATCACCGTCGCGAATCCAGGCTGCTCGGGCGCTTGCAGCCTAACCTCTAACGTTATTTACTTTCCCGTCGGAGCGTCGAGCGCGACACTCACGTTCGGCGCGCTCGGGGCGGCCACGCTTGAAGCTCCACCGGCGCAGATGGCAGAGGGCGATTTCAACGGCGACGGTAAGCTGGACCTGGCCGTCTCGAACTCCTCCGGAAACACCGTCTCGATTTATCTGGGAAACGGAGATGGAACGTTTCAGCCGCCAATTTCGTTTAGCACCACAACGAAGCCCTGGGGAATCGCGGTCGGAGACTTGAATGGTGATGGAATTCCCGATCTCATTATCGGCTCGAATTCAGCCGCGGGACTAACCGTCGCGGTCGGGAATGGCCTCGGAGGATTTACAGCCACCACGCTCCCAGGCGGATCATGCCCGACGAATCCGGTGCTGGCCGACGTGAACCACGACGGAAACCTGGACATCGTAGTGGGAAATGAGTGCGGCAATGGCATTGGGCTTTATCTCGGAAATGGAGATGGAACATTTCAAGCACCGGTGGGGATCGAGGGTGCGAGCCGCACCAACATGGTTGTGGTGGCAGATTTCGACGGTGACGACAATCTCGACATCGCGGGGGCAGACGCGAACCTGGGGACAGCCGACGTGTATCTGGGCACCGGAACCGGAAGTTTCTCTGCCGTGACACAATATCCCGCAACGATCTTTGCGTCCTCGATCGCCACAGCGGACTTCGATGGCGATGGAAAGCTCGATCTCGTCGTCGCAGGCAGCTTGGGCAACTCAGGAATCGTGTTGCTGCATGGCAACGGAGACGGGACGTTTCGGGACGCCAGCACGATCGCGAACTCGACTGGGCTTTCGTCCGTCATAGCGGCAGGGGATCTGAACATCGACGGAAACCTCGACATCGTGGGCATCACGGCGGACGGCGGGGTGCAAGCTTGGCTCGGAAACGGCGACGGAACTTTTCAATCGCCGCCGCCAATTTTGTCGAGCGGAAACGGTGCCGGGCTGCTGTTGGGAAATTTTGTTAGTGCTGGCGGGCTCAACGTCGCAGCAGGCTTTGGCTACGAAGTAAACGTTTACGCGCCCACTCTGACCATTTCTCCGCCGAGCGCCAATTTTGGAAACGTGGACCTGAATTCGGCGGCGCAACAAGTTTTCACGATCACGAATTTAACGCCCGAGACGGTGAATTTTACGGGCGCGTCTTTCGCGGGGCCGGATTTGAACGATTTCTCGCAGACCAATAAGTGCAGTGCGCCAATCGCCCCGGCAGCCACTTGCACCTTGACAGTGTCGTTCGAGCCGCCGGTCGCAGGAGCGCGCAGCGGAAATCTTCTGATTGCCGATAGCGCTCCCGGAAGTCCGCAGAGGGTGAACCTGAGTGGGTTCGGCGTCGCCGCCCCACTCGCGAGCATCTCCACCGTTTCGCTTGTGTTCGGCAATCAGAATCTCGGGGTGATATCCGCGGCGCAATTGGTGAACGTTGAGAACACCGGCACGGCACCGCTAACTGGGCTGAACGGAATCGTCGCGGGAGTGAACGCCGCGGATTTCGGCCAAACGAACAATTGTCCGGACCCGCTTAACGTGTGGTCGGTATGCACCTTCACTGTGACATTTGCGCCGACCGATCTCGGTCCGCGCAGCGCCATGCTGCAAATCGTGGACAACGCGCCCGATAGCCCGCAGGTAGTGATGCTGAGCGGCACGGGCATACTGTCGCCGTCGCAATTGGCATTCTTCACCGCGCCCCCCGCTGCGATTTCGGCGGGAGATTCGGTCGGGATGGTGAGCGTCGCGGTGGAAACATCGAGGTCCACGGTGGCGACGTCATCGAACGCCAGCATTCAAGTGACGATCACGGGACCGAATTCGTTTTCGTCCAGCCTGACGCAGATGGCGGCTTCGGGCCTGGCTACATTCAATTTTGGCAACACGCTGCTGAATGTTACCGGGCAATATACGGTGACGGCCGCGAGCGCGAATCTGAGCCCGGCAGTAGCCACGATCGTGGTTTCCGCGCAGGGCTCGGCGGCGCGTATGAATGTGAGCGGCTATCCATCTCCGACGTTCGCCACCGTGCCCCACAATTTCACCGTGAGCGCCACGGATATCTTCGGAAATCCGATCGCGAACTATTCCGGCACGGTTAGTTTGACCAGCACCGATCCGCAAGCGGTTCTGACGCCTTCTACTTACACCTTTACGCCGGCCGACATGGGAGCGCACACCTTTACCGGAACGCTGATCACGCTGGGGACGCAGTCTATTTCCGCAACGGATCAAACTCTTGCGGGAACTGAAGCACTCATCCAGGTGAGCGCACCCCCGCAATTCGAGGTGAATACGCTGGCGGATGATTCGGGGATGTCGCCATGCACCGGAAACGATGCGTGTTCGCTGCGCAGCGCCATCAATCAGTCAGATATCGCAGGTGCGGGCGGCATTTCGCTGGACACCTCGCAGCTTGAGGGCAGCGCGCCATTTGTTTCGTCGCTGGCAGGCGTAGTGCTCGAACTGAGCGCGAATATCAGCATCACCGGTCCGGGCGCATCGCAATGGGTGATTTCTGCGAATGGCGGATCGAGCGTTTTCCAGGTGGACGCGGGCGCAAACGTGTCGATCAGCGGCCTGACCGCCACCGCTGCGAATGGCGGGAACGCCGGCGGCGCGATCAACAACGCTGGGACATTGACGCTCACGAACGTGGCCGTGGCCAACAGCGTTACGGCACAAGATGGCGGCGGCATTTACAACAGCGGCACATTGACGCTGAGCTCCTCACAAATTTCCGGATGTACCGCGCAGGGGAACGGCGGCGCCACAGCCAACACGGGCGCACTCGCGGTTTATGACAGCACGATTTATGGCAACACCGCGGTGGGAAATGGCGGAGCCATTGACAACAGCGGGGAGCTCGCCGTGCCGCAGAGCACGCTTTCTGGAAATACGGCTGCGGACGGGGCGGCAATCGAAAATGAAGCGTCAGGCTCGCTGAGGGTGCTGCAGAGTACGATTTCGGCAAACTCGGCGGCTGGCAATGCAGGCGGCACCGTTTCGAATCAGAGCGAAGCGAATGGAGCCGTGACAATTCTGAACAGCGTGGTCGCGGGCAATTCGGCGCCGGGAGGAGATTGCTTGAACTGCGGCGCGCAGGCTGCATTCAATCTGTTCGGCGTCGCCGCAGCCAATTTGCAACTGGGAGGCCTGGCCGAAAATGGCGGGCCCACGCGAACGATGTTGCCACGGCCAGGAAGCCCGGCGATTGGCGCCGGCAGCGTGGAGCTGGTTACGGGTTCAGGAGTGCCGCAATCTTTGGTAAATGACCAACGCGGAGCTGGATTTGCGCGAGTGGTGAATGGCAGCGTGGATCTCGGAGCCGTGCAATCGAATTCCGGGCCGGCGGTATCGGTGACACTCGCCAGCGCCGCATCATCGGTCGCGGGGGAGCCGCTGAGCTTCACCGTGAGTGCGTTCGCGGCCGGCGGAAATCCTGCCGCCACATTCTCAGACTCGGTGCACTTTACGAGCAGTGATGCGCAGGCGGTCTTGCCGGCAGACTACACATTTGTTCCCGCGGATCTTGGTTCGCATGGGTTTTCGGTGACGTTGGAGACCAGCGGATCGCAGACTGTGACCGTCACGGACACGGAGAATGTCTCGGTGGTTGCGTCGCAAATCGTGAAGGAGAAGCCCGCGGCGGCGGCGATGCTGAGCGAGGCGGGCGGATCGGGGCAAAGCGCGGCAGCGGGCAGCGCGTTTGCAGCGCCATTGCAGTCGAAAGTGAGCGACGCTTTCGGAAACGGCGTTCCGGCGATTGCGGTACATTTTGCAGCGCCCGCATCGGGGGCGAGCGGCACGTTTGCCGGCGGTACGAACAGCGTCACAGTGGCGACCTCGAGCGCCGGGATTGCCACGGCGCCGGAATTCACCGCCAATTCGACGGCGGGCCAATTCACGGTGACTGCGGCGGCAGCGAGTTTAAACTCTATCGCATTCACGCTGACGAATATTGACGCTGGAGCACCGGGCTATACCGTCAATGCAAACCCTTCGGCGCTGACCATCGTGCAAGGACAATCGGGCAGTACAGTTCTCACATTCACTCCGCTTGACGGATTCGCAGGCACGATCAGTTTGAGTTGCACGGGACTGCCGGCTGGAGTGGATTGCGTTTTTGACCCGGCGCAGGCGGTGATGAGCGGAAACAATGCGGCCGTCGCCGTCACCTTGACGGTGAATACCACCGGGACGAATGGACAACTTTCGTTTGTGTGGCCGGGAGCAATTCGAGCCGTTGCCGCTGGCGGCAGCCTGACGGGAAAATTGCTGGCGGCGCTGGTTGGCGTTTTTTTGCTGGCCGCGATTTTGGCGGGAATTATTTTTGTGGGCGAGCGGCAGCGGGCGCGCCATGCGGCGGCCGGGTTCGCGTTGCAGCTTATTGTTTTGGCAGCGGCAGGATTGGCGGCTTGCGGCGGGGTGGGGTCGTCTTCGACGTCCTCGCAATCTCAAGCGGCGACTATCCCTGGAGTTTATTCAGTGAATGTCGCGACGACAGCCGGAACGGGCACGCAGACGGCGGCAGTGATGATCACGATCGTGGAGGAATAGGAATCGAGGCGCGGCATGTCCGTCTTTTTGGCGAGGGCGCCAAGGGCGGCGCGAAATTAGCGCGGGTTTTTAGGCAGGCCGATGATTTCGCGGACGCGCAAGCGATCAGAGGTCTCGCGGGGGCTGCCGCCCTTGCGTTCAACCCACTTCAAAAAATCCTGAAGCTTGACGTGATGCTCGACGGGAACGTCGGTAACGCGAACCTTGACGGAGTTCAAGCCTTCGGGGATGCCTACGACCCAAGCGTCGGTGCGTATGGCGGCGAGGCCGAGGGCCACGGCTTCATATAAGGTCGCGGCGGTGACATCAACGGTGTGGGCTACGCCGTTCATATCGGAGATGGTGACGCGGCAGGAGCGGACGGGCATGGAGGGAGCATAGCATGTTTCGCTTTTTGTTCGCCATAGGGTTTGCGCAGGGATTTGGGGGGATTTGCGGTGGAATTCCCCGCCGGGCTCCACAGTCTTCAGGATTTCCGCGTTTGAATTGGTTGGCGCGGCGCCCCGCATGCAGAGGGGAAAAAGAGCCGGCAGGGACGCCGGCGGTACTAATTCAGAACTCGACGGTCTGCGACCAGATTTGCATGCTGACTCCGTCGCGGGTGTCGGCCCAGGCGGCGTGGACGATGCCATCGGGGCCGGAAGCTAATTGCGTGTAATCGCCGAAGTAGCCGCAGCCGGGTAAGCCGTTGCAGGGATTGAAGGGCACATCGTTGACGGCTCTTTGAATGGGGAAGCTGTGGCCGCCATCGAAAGACTTCGCAACGAAGTACTGCACGTTGGCGTTCTGGGGGTCGTTGCGATCGTCGTACCAGCCGACGTAAACAGCGCCGGCGGGGGTGGTTGTGGCCCAGGCGAAGAAGTGGTGTTTGCCGGCGTTGAATGCGTCGTTGTTTACGCGGGCTACTTTTGATGCGCCGGTGTTTACGTTTACCGCGGCTAGGTAAACGCTGGGCGAGCTTTCGGCGGGGCCTCCTGCTACTTGCACTGCTGAGAACGCGCAATACGCGATGTACTGGTGGATGCCGCAGCCTGGTTGCGCGGCGCCGCTGTCGGTGAACGCCCAGTTGGGATTGCCGAGGCCGCTGTAGGTGAACGTCGCTACGGGATTGGCGGAAACGGTCCACACGCCGCCGATGAGCGTGGATTCCCACATGTTGATTACCGGGGCGTTGGTGAAATCGTCGAAGAAGATGTGCGGCGTGCCGGCAGGGTCGATGACCATGGTGGAGAATGCCGCGTTCACGAGCGCGCCGCTGACCAAGGCCGGGGCGCTAAAGGGCGCTTCGGCATTGGGCGAATGCGATTCGAGAATCACCGAGCCGAAACTGGGGATGGTGGCTGAGCCGTCACTGCATGTGCCGGGATCCAGGTTGCAGAAGAAGGTGTAATAGACGTAAGTGGTGCCGGCATTCGGGCTCGTGGGATTCGAGTCGGTGTCGTTCAGCGGCTGGCTGACGTTGCCGGGGCAGGTGAACGTGCCGTTGAGCGCGCCATCGCATTGCTGCGCGTCGATGAGCGTTGGGAAGACGTAGGAGTAGGCGCCGTCCGTGAAGCCCTGCACTTCATCGATTTCGTTGTCGAGATTCAGATAATTGTTATTGATATCTATGAATTCGTTGCCGCTGAGCATTGCCAGGCGGCTGTTGCCGGCGTTGTCGAAAGAGACGGAGGGATTCACCTGGAAGCTGAGCGGGGCGGAAAAGGTGAAAGGATCGGCGCCGCCTACCAGAAGATCATCGGTCCAGGTGAGGCCGCGATTGGTGGAGACGTGAAAGAAGGTGCGCGTGTTATTGATGCGGAAATCGTTGGTGATGACCACCCAGTCGCGCGGGTCAAGCGGATTGACGGCCGAGGCGACGCCGGCTTTGGCCCAGGGATTGCGATCTTGATTGACTTGGATGTTTTGGTAAGCGGGATGGGTCTTTTGCGAACCGGCCTTGGCTTGGGCCGCGACGTGGGATTTGGCGCTGGCTTGCGTTAGCGTTGCGCCGGCGAGGTTGAATGGCGCTTTGTGGTTTTGCTTCATCCAGGCGATGTAGCTGGGAACGTCTTTGAATGGGGCGGGCTTGCCGGATTGGGCGTGGAGCGGTGCTGCCATCAGGAACAGCATTGCCGCGGCGACGAAATTCTGGGCTAAAAACTTGCGCACTGAGACTGGGTTCATGAACGGCTCCTTCTTCCTTTGTGGCGGGACGCGCTTCCTGAAGGTGCGTGCGGGCGGATTATTCACGGCGTGGCATGAAATGTCAATATGCGTCCTAGTACCGGGGCGCGGCGAGATGGACAACAAGACGCAGGATTACCGCAGATACGCTGAGGGCGCAAAGAGACGCTGAGAACGGTGCGGGCGGCGCCCGCGGGGGCGCCGCTCCGTGCGATTCGACATCTCAGCCGATTAGTGTTCCTTCTTTTCGCCTTCCATTGATGTGATCGAGATTGACCCCTTTACGACAGCTGCGATCCGCGAAGGTGGAGCGGGCTGCTGGGCGTTCGTCGGGGTCACCTCGAAAGCGATGACCGTGTCGAGGGGCTGGTTCACCGTAAAGCTGTTGTTTCCGGTGCATACCACGTAGTATCCGGTTTCGTTCACGAAGACATCGGTTGCAGTTGTGCCTACCCAGGTCCAAACCCAGCAGGCCTTCTGAGTGATGAACTGGACGGTGCCGCTAACCTTGACGGAGGAATCCGCTGGCGGCGAGATTCCGTAGCCATTGGTTGCACTCCAGGTGATGTTGATGATGTCGGTTGCTACGCCGGTTTTGGCTCGAACGGGCTCTGGCATTTTCATTTCTCCTTTTACGAATTAGGCTTCTTTGCGTTGGGCCTGAAATTGGGGTCGGACAACAAATTCTGGAGGTCGGGGTTGCTCTTGAGATCGCCGGGAGAATACCCTTTTTGTAAGGCTCTCTCGATGTACTCCAAGGCGTGACGACGGTCCCCGAGATTCTCGTATGTTTCGCCCGCGAGTTCAAGGATATTCGCGTCGTTGGGGGAGCGAGCGAGAGCGGCCTGGATGCGCGTCAGGGCTTTATCGTGCTGGCCGTCTGTGGAATAGAGGTCGGCGAGGTAAGCCTGGCCTGTGGCGTCTTCGGGATTCGCTTTCACTTGGTCTTCGAGCAGAGAAATGGCGTGGCCGCGAGCGGATTTCGCGTCGTCTTTTTGGCCGAGCAATTCGTACGCGCTCATTAGATTGGCCCAGACGAGATAATTCTTGTCGTTGAATTGCAGGGCTTTCTGGCTCATGGCTACGGAATCGGCGTAGCGCTTTTCGTTCATGTAGAGCAACGCGAGATTGGCGTAGGCGGGATAGCTGGGGCCGAGGGCGATGGATTTCTTAAGCGCGGCTTCGGCGGCGGGCAAATCGTTGGGATTGGCGCGATCGAGGTACGCGGCGGCGATATTGATGTACACGATGGCGTTGTCGGGCGTGAGTTGCGCAGCGTGTTGGTAGGCGGCGATGGCGTCGTCATAGCGGTGCTGCGCGTCGTAGAACTGCCCCAGCGTGTTGTAGCCGTCCCAGTAATCGGGACGCAGCGCGACGGCTTTCTTGATGGCTTCTTCGGCATCGGCGATGCGGCCCATCTTCTCGTAGATGTTGCCTTCGCCCATTACGGCGTCGGCGTTATGCGGTTCGAGTTGCAGGGCGTGCTGGTATTCGCCGAGGGCGAGATCGAGCTTCCCGGTGGCGCCGTGGACGCGGCCGAGCGTGACGTAAGCGGCCGCGAGACGATCGTTGAGTTGCAGCGCGTGGCTGCAATTGGCGGAGGCTTCCTCGAGCCATTTGGGATTCGGATCCAACGAATTTTTCAGGCGATAAGCTTCGCCCAGTTCGGCGAAACCCAACGCGAATTGCGGATCGGTGGTCACGGCGCTATTTAGGGCGCTGATGGCGCGATCCAGATTGCCGGGCGTGTCGTAGCGCTGAATGTAACCGAGACCTTTCAGATAGGACTCGTAGGCGGCGGGATTGGCGGAGCCGTTGCTGCTGCGCAGCATGTCGGCGGAGACATTAATGTGCATGAGCTTGGCAAGCTTGGCTACGGCTTCGTCCTGCAGCGTGGCGATGTCGCCGGCGCGATCTTCGAAAGTGGCGGAGCCGAGTTGGCGGAGATCTTTGGTGTCGATCAGATCGACGGTGAGCTGAACGTCCTGGCCATTGCGGGCGATGCTGCCTTCGACGACTTTGGTGGCGCCCCATGCGCGCAGCGCTGCGCCTGGGTCGGAGATTTTGCTGCGACGGACTTCGCGAGAGGGAACTACCCAGAGGGATTTCCCGCCCACTTCGAGGTCGGACAATTTTCCCGTGAGCGTGTCCATCAGCCCTTCGGCTAGCGGCTCGTTGGCGGGATCGTTGCCGATGTTGTCGAAGGGCAGGACGGCGACGTGTTCTTCGGTTGGGGCGAAGAGGCCGCGTCTGAGGCGATTGCGGATGGAGGGGAACGCCAGGACTGCAATGATCAGCTAGCGCGGCGATTCCGGCTGCCGCCAGCCACCAGCGCCACATGCGTTGCTTGAGCGCGGACGCCGGAACCCAGGCCGATTCCGATGCATGGGTCAGGTACTTTTGCATCTGAGCGGACTTGATGGAAACCGTGGGCGCGGAAAGATCGACTGCCGATTTGGCCGCCAGCGTATCGCGGATTTTCTCCAGGTCGACGCGAAAGTCGGCGACGGTCTGGTAGCGATGTGCCGGGTCCTTGGAGAGTGCGCGATACACGATTTGTTGCAGTTCGATGGGCACGCGATCCATGGGGCGCGGCGGCTCGTTCAGGATGGCCACTACGGTTGCGGGGACGTTATTGCGCCAGAATGGATTTTCGCCCGTGAGGATTTCGTCGAGCACCACGCCTAGCGCCCAGATGTCGGTGCGCGCGTCGATGGGCTTGCCGAGCGATTGTTCGGGGGACATATAACCGACGGTGCCGGACGTGCCGCCAGTCTGCGTCATGGAGGCGGAAGTGATCACCCGCGCCAGGCCAAAATCCACAATTTTGACCACGCCTTGCGGCGTGATGAGGATGTTGGAGGGCTTGACATCGCGATGCACGATATTCCGCGCGTGCGCCGCTTCCAGGCCGTGCGCGATTTGCATGGCGATTTCGCCGGCCTCGCGAAGTTTCAAGGGGCCGCGGCGAATTTTTTGCGCCAGAGATTCGCCGTCGTAAAAGGCCATGACGATGAAGGCGCGGCCGTCGCCGGTTTCTTCCACGCCATGAATCACGCCGATATTCGTATGATCGAGCGAAGAGGCCGTGCGAGCTTCCTTCAGAAAGCGCTCGCGGTCTTTTTCGTTGGCATAGACTTCCGCGGGCAGAAACTTCAGCGCCACAGTACGCTCGAGTTTCAAATCGAGCGCCTTATAAACCACACCCATGCCACCCGCGCCGGCCATTGCCAAAATCTGGTAATTGCCTACGCGTTCGCCGGGTCTTAAGGTGTCGCTGGTCTCTGGCATGCCCTTGGCCCCGCGCTCAAATTGCGCGCGCGGCACGCGCGTTCGTCTCTGTCAGTCGGGCGGCTACAGCTTTGTGCGAGTCATCATAATCCGCGCACTTTCACCATTGCAAGAATTCTAATCTTTTCGCCCGCGGCAGTCCGGAATTTGCGGCGCACAGGGAGTTTGCGATCACTGTGGTGCCTAGACCTCGGGGACTCGCCTTCATCGCGGCGAAGCCGCGGCGTTACGGTGGCAGCCCCCGAATTTATTCGGGGGAGGAGCGCTTCGGCGCTCCGCTAAAGCGCAGCCTGACGTGATGCGCTTTAGCGCTGGACACTTCTTGGGCTGCCCGTCGCGCGGCCTCGATAGCGCTTTGCAATTCTATATCGAACATTAGGATACTACTCGCTCGCTCACCACTCCTTTTGTGTTGACGTCTAAACCGGTGTGATACTCGCAAACCACTCTTCCTCGGAAGCGCGGACGCGCAATGCACGATTTGCGAGGCCGGTCGTGGGACTGGGATGCGTGGCGGCGTCCGGTCTGTCTGGTGCGCCTTACTGTTCGGTCTTGTTGCCGCTCAGGGATTTGCGCAGCAAAGTCCCGACGCGTCCGAAAGACAGCGCAGCTCCGCAGGCGCCGGCCGCACGGGACGGTCAGCACGATTTCGACTTCGAAATCGGAACCTGGAAGACGCACCTTTCGCGCCTGGTCCATCCGCTAACCGGTTCGAACACCTGGGTGACGCTCGAAGGCATCACAGTAGTCCGGAAAATATGGGACGGCAAAGCGAATCTTGCGGAGCTGGATATAGAGACGCCGAAGGGCCACGTGCAGGTGCTCTCGCTGCGGCTCTACAGTCCCGAAGCGCACCAGTGGAGCTTGAACACGGCGAACAGCAGCCTAGGGAACTTTGAGCGTCCCGACCATCGGCGAATTCGAAAATGGCCGCGGCGAGTTTTACGATCAGGAGCCGTTCAATGGCAGAAGCATTCTGGTGCGCAATGTCTGGTCGGACATCACCGCAGATTCGTGCCGCTTCGAACAATCATTCTCCGACGACGGTGGCAAGACGTGGGAACTAAATTGGATCGCAGTGGACACGCGGGTGAAAGATAAAGCTGAATCGAAATAGGGGGCGCGAGCTCTT
This sequence comes from uncultured Acidobacteriota bacterium, assembly GCA_963831955.1. Taxonomy (GTDB): domain Bacteria; phylum Acidobacteriota; class Terriglobia; order Acidiferrales; family UBA7541; genus Palsa-147. The sequence goes on from CAWHSG010000003.1 coordinate 311,750, forward strand.
CGCGCGGCGTGTGGGGTTTCTGCGCTCGTTCACGCAACGCCCGGCGCCACTGCCTCTCGTTTTGCCGGCAGAAGCGCTAACAAGACGCACCCGATCGCAATGAAGAAGACCACATCGTTAAAGCCCCTGTGGACGCCGTGCATCCGGGCCTCTACGGTTTGAATTGCCATCACCGCGCCATGAGCGATGTTCCACCAAGCCACTAGAGCAATCATCGAGCGATGCTCAGCTGGTCTCCTTGCGGCCAGGAGTAGAAAGACCCCGGCCGGAATAAAGAAGCTCAGAAACATCGGCTCGCACTCGTTCTTCTGCACCAAAAGCCAGCTGGAATGCCACAGATCCATATATAGAAAATAAATTAGGGACACATCGAGCAGCCCCACGATCACCAGGGCGATCTGTGTTAGGCGTTCTCTTTTCACATGGACCTCATTTGAGCGAATTTTGTTGCGTGCGCAACAGCGGCTCACGCAGAGGATTAACAAACTAGCGCACAGGAAAGCAAAAAACAAAATCTGCCATGCCGCTGCTGATCCATCGCGTGCAGATACTCAAACCACAGTCAACTGTCGTGAACAGGCGTTCTCGCAAGTAACCCGGTTACCTGTGATAACGCGATTTATGGCCAACTACCCGATACGCAGCCTATTATATTCGTACTACGAATGAGGCCTGAAAAAAGACTCATCCCTTGAACCGCGAAGAGATTGCAACTTAGGTGACTGGAGAGTAGCCGTTCCGGACATTCTCGTTTCTGAAGCAACCAAAGGCGAAGTGCGCCAAGTTGCGGCAACGAACGAACTTCAAGTCCTACCCTCGACCGGGGATTCTTAACTGTTGTAATCAAGCGTTATCACAACTAACCGGGATTACTGTGAAAACGAGGTTCTTAGATAGATGTCGAAAACACTGATTATCACTAGCTAATCGGCTAGTGCCTGATTAACGTAACCGGACCAATGAAAACGCGACGGGCTAAATTCGGGCCGAGCTCGACAAAATAGTTCGAAGCGAACTAAAGAGTATCGACTGAAGCCGCTGAAAACAAAGAGCGCAAAGAACTGGCGCGCCCGGGGAGATTCGAACTCCCGACCCTCTGCTTAGAAGGCAGACGCTCTATCCAACTGAGCTACGGGCGCGTATCTGGTTTTGATTCTAAAACATTTGTTGCCCGCGCTGGCACTATTTTGCAGGCGCCAACCGTCTGCGCAAAGGGCAGACGCTCGCGATTGGTACCGAAACCGGGCCCTTGCTTCACATGCCGAGTCATGGTTGAATTTGCCGGCAACCGTCGAGAAATAATCTTCGAGTGACGCTGAGAAAGCAGGTAGCAGCCTTGAACCGAAGAGACTTTTTGAAGGCGTCCGGGGCAGCATCACTTTCTCAATTGTGGCCGCGCGGCGCGTTCGCTAGTACCGCGATTCGGCGAGTGCGTCCTTCCGACCCTGGTTGGCCCTCGAAGGAAGCGTGGAAGCGGCTCAACGACGAAGTTGGCGGCAACCTGATTCCGGTCGAGTTTCCGATCAACGCATGCGCGTCCCCGTCACAAAGCGCGGAGTGCAAAACTCTCTTCACCGACTTGAAAAATCCCTACTACATTGGCGACAATCCCGGAATAACCCAAACGTTAGGATGGGTGGACGCCTGGGCCACCGAACCCAGCGTTTACGCCGTCGCTGCAAGAAACGCCGGCGACATCGCTGCCGCTGTGGACTTTGCCCGCAAGAACAATTTGCGCCTGGTCGTAAAAGGGGGCGGCCACAGCTATCAGGGCACATCGAACGCGCCCGATTCTCTCCTGATTTGGACACGTCATATGCACGACGTCACCATCCAGAATGATTTCGTTCCTGCCGGCTGCAAAGTCAGCTCCTCAGCGAGCCGTCACTGTTGGCTCTGGAACAATCTGGTTGCAAGCGTACGACGCGGTAACCACCCAAGCCGGCGCCTACGTTCAGGGCGGCGGCTGCACCACCGTCGGCGTCGCCGGGCTGATTCAAAGCGGCGGGTTCGGCAGCTTCTCGAAGCATTACGGCATGGCCGCCGCTGGACTTCTTGAGGCTGAAGTCGTCACCGCCGACGGCAAAGTGCGAATCGCGAACGCTTGTACCAATTCAGATCTGTTCTGGGCTTTGAAAGGTGGGGGAGGCGGCACCTTCGGTGCGGTCAGCAAATTAACCCTGCGCGTGCGAGATCTTCCGGAACTTGCCGGCGGCGCCGATTTCACCGTCAAGGCTTCATCGGATGACGCCTATCGCCGCCTGATCCGCCAGTTCGTTGGCTTCTACCGCGACGCTCTCTTCAACGATCATTGGGGCGAACAGGCGCACTTCTCTCCCGACAACAAGCTTCAAATCAGCATGGTTCATCTCGGATTGGAGACGGAGCAATCGCGAAAAGTCTGGCAGCCGTTTCTGAATTGGCTGGCGCAGTCTTCCGGCGCATACACAATCGAGTCTGAGCCCGACATCGGCAGCATGCCCTTCCGTCATTGGTGGGACGCTAACTGGCGCAAAGAACATCACCAGGACGTCTTCACAGCGGACTCTCGCTCCAGCGCCAGCCCCAACAGCGTGTGGTGGAACGGCGACGGCGGCCAAGTTGGCTGGGTCGTCTGGGGTTTCGAGTCGCTCTGGTTGCCCGCATCTCTGCTGCATGACGATTCACAGGAAAAACTGGCCAGCGCATTGTTCGCGGCTTCCCGCTTCAGCGAGGTGGAGCTGCATTTTAATAAGGGGCTCGCAGGCGCGCCTGCGGAAGCGATCGAGGCGGCAAAAAACACGGCGATGAATCCGTCAGTGTGCGGTGCTTTTGCTCTGGCAATCGTTGCCGATGGTCAGGGGCCCGCGTATCCGGGAATTCCAAATCACGAGCCCGATATTGCGAGGGGCCGCAAGGGTGCCGACAGCGTGCACCGCTGCATGAATGAACTCCGCGCCGTGGCCTCCAACGGCGGAGCTTACGTCTCCGAAAGCAACTTCTTCGAGTCTGACTTCGAACGTTCCTATTGGGGCGCCAACCACCCCCGCCTCGCTGAAATCAAAAAGAAATACGACCCCGACGGCCTCTTCTTCGTCCACAACGGAGTCGGCTCAGAACAGTGGACCCCCGACGGCTTCACCAAGCTCTGAATCCCCGGTACATTTCATTTGCCGCACGCCGGCTGAAATCGCCGCGCGGGCCTGCCTTTATAATATGCCTTGACACGTATATGCGTCGCTGGAGTATATAAGGGGCATGGAATCCGTCTTCGAAATTATTGCCGAGCCGAACCGCCGCGCGATACTGAGCCTGCTGGGCTCCTCGCAACAGTCGGTGGGAGAGATCGAGCGTCAACTTCGCATGCCGCAGCCGACCGTCTCAAAGCACCTGCGCGTGCTGCGTGACGCCGGTTTCGTGGAGTCTACCGTGGACGCACAGCGCCGTCTCTATCGCCTGAACCCCGAACCACTTCAAGAACTGGATCAATGGCTCGCCCAGTTCCGCCGCTTCTGGTCCAGGCATCTCGATGCTCTCGAACGCCACCTCGATCGCATGGAACAATCCGCACCAACTAAAAGGAAGACAACGAGAAAACCACGCGGCTCGAACCGCAAACGCGATAAAGGAGAAACCAAATGAAAATCAAAATCACCAGCCTATATGTGGACGACCAGGACAAGGCCCTGCGCTTTTATACCGAGGTGCTAGGGTTTGCCAAGAAGACCGATTTCAGCCAGGGCCCTTATCGCTGGCTGACCGTGGCGTCGCCCGAGGAGCCGGACGGCACTGAGCTGCAGCTGGCGCTGAACAACAACCCGGCAGCCAAAGCCTATCAGCAGGCGATGTTTCAACAGCACCAGCCCGCGGCTATGTTCTTCACCGACGACGTGAAGGGCGACTACGAGCGGATCAAGGCGCGCGGCGCCGAGTTCACCATGCCGCCCACCGACGTGACTGCTTCGATTATCGCGATGTTGAACGACACCTGCGGCAATCTCATTCAGCTCACGCAGCCGGCGCGCTATTCACGCTAAGGAGAAGAAGGTGACCGATCGCGAGCACTACTCACCGGCCCCTGCCTACGGAGCGCAGGTACGCAAGGACGGAGAGAAGTGGACGCTCATCCTCGTCCGAGAACTGCGCCACTCGCCGGAAAAAGTCTGGCAGGCGCTTACCGACCCGGCGCAACTGCGCGAGTGGGCTCCCTTTGAAGCCGATGGGAGCCTGGGCACGGTTGGAAACACGGTGAAGCTCACCACGGTGGGAGCGCCCACGCCGCTCGTTTCCGAAACAAAAGTGACGCGAGCCGACGCTCCCAAGGCGCTCGAGTACAAATGGGGCGGCTTCGACATGCGGTGGGAACTCGAAGCCTTGGGCGGCCAGACACGCCTGACGCTGTGGACCAACATCGGTCACCGCTTCATCGCCATGGGCGCTGCCGGGTGGCACATTTGTTTCGATGTTCTGGATCACCTGCTCGGCGGAACTCCCATCGGACGCATGGTCGGCCCCGACGCGATAAAGTTCGGCGGCTGGCAGCGGCTGAACGCGGAATACGCCAAGCAGTTCGGTATTGAAACGATCAACTGGCCGCCTCAAGCCGGTCAAAAGCCGTGAATCGAGGAGGAAAGCAATGACAAAGAGAAATAAAATTATCTATTGGATTTCTACTCTCTGGCTCGCATCAGGAATGTTGTCCACCGGAGTATTGCAGTTATTCCGGGCGAAAGCGGACGGAGCGCTGGCGCCGCCTGGGGTATATGGGATTACGCATTTGGGCTATCCCGTATATTTTCTGACAATACTAGGTGTCTGGAAAATTTTGGGAGTCGTAGCATTGCTTGTTCCCAGATTTCCCTTACTAAAGGAATGGGCTTACGCAGGCTTTTTCTTTGCCATGTCGGGAGCGATATTTTCACACATCGCATTGGCAGATCCCGTGAAAGAGATAATTCCCTCGTTGGTGCTTCTAGCCCTGACCATGATCTCGTGGTATTTCAGACCTGCGGATAGAAAAATTATTTCAGCTAATCAACACAGTCACGGACAAGAGTCGGGAGCGCCGAAGCCCGCAACTGAGAAGCACGGCAACTTTGCGGCAGTCGGCGTATAGAATCTGAATCGGAGCTGAACATGAAGAAAAACGTCGCGGCGGGGTCCGCCTCTGCATTAATCGACCGAAAGATCAAGGAACTTGGCGACTGGCGCGGCAAGACGCTCGCGAAAGTGCGCGAAATCATCCACGCCGCAGACCCTGAAATCCTCGAAGAGTGGAAGTGGATGATCCCCGTTTTTTCCCACGACGGCATCGTCTGCACGGGAGAGACCTACAAGAAAGCCGTCAAGATGACATTTGCCAAGGGCGCCTCGTTGAAGGACCCTGCGCGTCTATTCAACTCGAGCCTCGCAGGTAATGTCCGGCGCGCCATCGACATCCACGAAGGCGAAAAGATCAATGAGGCGGCATTGAAGGATCTCATCCGCGCCGCAGTGGAGCTCAATATCTTGTTCAAGAGCAAGCCCAAGCCGCCGCGAGCGAGCGGCAAGCGCGCCGGCTAGGCTCGCGATTTGCGTGCTGGGGGCTTCACGTGCTTAAGCGCTTTCCCCTTGTGAATCGCGATGTGATCGGTTTTGACGCTTTTGATGATGTACTGAGGCTCCTCCTTCGAAGCATGGTGTAAATAGCCTTTGAAGCGAACTTCGCTGACCACTTTTTTTACGATCACGCCGCGAACTCGTCCCGCCTCTGAGTTCCATTCGACCAAGTCACCGCGTTTGAATGTTTTGGGCATCTGAGCGCCGGTAATTGTGAACCGAGACGAAGGTTCGATTGAGCGCGATTATTTTGCCGCGCGGATTTGCTTTAGTATTGCGGCGGCATTGTCGCCGAACGTGGCGTCGTATTTGGGGTATTGGCGTAGATCGGAATATTGCGGGAGCTGAATTTTTTGGCGGACTTCTTCTTCGCTGGCGCCTGCAGCGGCTAATTTCACGACTTGCGCGTCGAGATCGGCCATGTAATCACGGAAACGCTGGATGGTTTGCCGCGTGCCGACATCGAAATGGCCCGGAACGAAATGATCCGCCGGCAGCGCTAAAATTTGATCCAGATCTTCGACCCAGTGCGCGGCGCTGCCTTGGTCCATGGCCGGCACGGCATTGGTCAGATATAGATCGCCGGTGGCTACCGTGCGTTGCTTCGGAAAATAGACGTACACATCGCCGAGCGTGTGCGCGGGCCATGCGGCGATGATTTCAACGGGGTCGTCGCCCAGATAAATTGTCAATTTCTCCGTGAATGTTTCGGTGGCTGAGCGAAACATGAATTCGTGACCGGGGGGCCGCGCGGCTGCCGGTTTGGAAGTAGCCGCGGCTACCGCGATGGTTTTTTCGCGAGTGAACGGAGATGAAATGACCGTCGCGTCGGGGCCTACTATTCCATTTCCGCCTTGATGGTCGGGATGATAATGGGTGTTGACGATGTATGCTACCGGCAGCGGCGAAATCTTGCGGATTTCGCGGAGAAGTTTCTCGCCTTCGGTGCGATCGATGCCGGAATCAACTACCAGGATATTTTTCGGGCCGATCAGGAATGTGGAATTTGCGCTCCCGTCGTTATCGGAGATGTAGGCGTAGAGATTGGCACCGAGGGATTCGACGCGCGGACCCTCCGGCGGAGAGATAGCGAAAGCCGATACGCAGAATACGAACATCAACGCGCTGAGAATCTGCGGTCGCAAATGTTTAAATCGCCAAGTCATAATTCCTTTCTAGAACAAAAACTTCAAGCCGAATTGAATCAAGCGCGGGCCTCCCGAGCCTAATCCAACGTTATTTTGCGCCACATCCGGCGTTTGAAACAGCGCGCCGAATGACGGCGAAGTCAGAACATTGTTCGGCAGCGCGAAATTCGGATGATTCAAAATGTTGAAGAACTCAGCGCGGAATTGCATATTTACGCGCTCGGTGATCACCGTGTTCTTCATCAGTGCGAAATCGACGTCCGTAAAGCCCGGACCGGTGACGATATTGCGCCCCGAATTCCCGAAGGTGAGCGGCGCATTGAGCGAGAACGCGCTGGTATTGAAAAACTCCGCTACCGTGTGCGGGCCGTTGTTCGGGTCGCCGCTCACGTTGGCGCGATCGTCGCCGAGGCCGGTGCTGCTTTGATTCGCGCCCGTCAACACCGAGAACGGCTGGCCAGTCTGCGCGGTGATAATGCCGCTGATCTGCCATCCGCCGCCAAGACGCTCCGGAATCGCCTGCCACAAATTCTTCGCGCTCGGGAAACTGTAAATGTAATTAAAGACGAAGCGGTGCCGGATATCGAAATCGGAGAGGCCCTTTTCCGCGGCCGTATCGTAGTTATTCTGCGGAAAGATCGTGGTGCCGTTCGCACCGGAGCCGAAAAAGTCCGAGGCGCCATCGATGGATTTCGAATACGTGTACGCGACGCCGAAGGTTAGTCCGTGACTGAGATTCTTGTTCAGTTTCACCTGCAGCGCGTTGTAGTTCGAACTCATCGAGTCTTCTGCCTGGAAAATCTGCGCGAATCCAAAGTACGGTCCGCGAAGGATGCTCGGCATCAAGCCGATGTTGGCCAGCCAGATCGTCTGGAGAAAGGGTGGAATGCCGAGTAGGTTCATTCGCGTGACGATATCGGGATTGGTGAGCGCATCGACCTGCGCCTGGGTGATGTAGGCCTGATCGATTTGCACGAAGCGCGGCAAATGTGTGCCCGTGGTGCCGACGTAGGCGACGTCAAGCAACATTTTACCCGGCAGTTGGTGCTGTACGTCCAGGTTCCACGCCTGCGAATACGGGGTGGGCAGATTCGGCGACGTGACGGTGATCACCGGGAATCCAGACGGCCCGAACGAATTGGGGAACGGGGGCGAGGAGATGTAGTAATCGGGGAGGAACGGCGGGTTGAGCATCACGTTGCCGGGAATGTTTCCGAAGACCGTGTCGTAGAAAATTCCGTAGCCGGCGCGAAGCACGGTGGACTGCGTGGGGCCAAGCGCCCAGGCGATGCCGATTCGCGGCGCGACGTTGTTGTGGTCGCCGTCATAGAGTCCGCCGAGTTGGCTTTGCGTAGCGATGCCTGACGCTTGCAGTTGAGCCAGATTGGTCTGATCCGCATTCGGCGGAAGGTAAGTGGTAAATAAGTTGGACCGCCAGGTGCTCGATCGCCCTGTGGCGTCGTGCAGCACCGTGTTCAATTCATATCGCAAGCCGTAAGTCAGCGTCACATTGCGGCGCAGCTTGAATTTGTCTTGAGCGAACAAATCGTAGCTGGTAGTGCGATAGCTGCGGCCCGAGTTGCCGACAAACTGCAGCGAGGAACTTGGCAAGCCTTCCGCGAAGTCCACCAGCGGATTCGGAATTTGTTGGGTGTTAGCATCGCCGGTATAGCCGAGTTGTCCGTTGAAGTAGAGGTCGTACACGCGATTGTCGCGAATGTTGCGCGCCTCGCCGCCGAATTTAAATTCGTGGCGCGGAGTGACATGCGAGAAATTGTCCACGAATTGCAGCGTGTTGATCCAGTTGCCCGCGGGATTGTTTCCCGTTGCGCCAAGATTCGAAGTGGCGCTCACGCCGGAGACCAGGCCGCCCGAAAAAGTGATATTGGGAATGTCGCCGAGACCCATCGGCGATCCGGCAGGCCAGCCGGTGTTGAATCCATAGGTGGCCGCTTGCGGCCCAGTTTCGTTGAACGTAAAACCTGTGACACGGGTGAATCCGAAACGAAACTCGTTGAGCGATGCCGGACTGATGATCCAGGTATAGCCGAGCGATGCAAGCTGAGTCGATTCCTTGTCGTGGACTCCATAGCCGGGAATTGCCGTCACACCCTGCCCGGGCTGGAAGGGATAGAAAATCGTGGCGCCGGTATAGCTGTAGCGCGCCGTCAGCATTCCGTGCGCCAGGTGATGATCGATTTTGAGCAGGTATTGGTTGGTGCTATTTGTCAGATTCGGCGAGGCCACAAAGTTTCCGCCCGACTGCGTGGTATTCGGTTCCGGGAAAAGCTGGAACAGTTGCGCGCTGATCGGATTCACCGGCACCTGAACTGTCTGGCCGGTAGTCGGATTCAGAAACAATCCGGTCCGTTGCGCGTCCGTGGGAACGTTGGTTAGGCTCGTGATTCCCGCAACTTGCCGGAAGCCTTCATAGTTGCCGAAGAAAAAGGTTTTGTCTTTCTGAATCGGGCCGCCGATGGTCCCGCCGAATTGATTCAGCCGCAGTTCGGGAGCGGAAAAAGCCGGATCGGAGAAAAAATTCCGCGCGTCGAGCGCATTGTTGCGGAAAAATTCATAAGCCGAACCGTGAAACTGATTGGTGCCGGATTTTGTGACCAGGTTAACGATGGATCCGCTGCTGCGCCCATATTCAGCGGCGTAATTATTCGTCTGCACTTGGAATTCCTGAATCGAATCGATCGAGGGCAGTTGCGCCACGCTCCCGGCTTCGTAGTTGTTGTTGTCGATGCCGTCCACCATGAAATTATTGGAGGTCGAGCGCTGCCCATTCGAGGAATAGCCGGAGATGCCGCCTTCACCGCCTTGCTGTCCGCCGCCACCGCCGGATGCGGAGACACCTGCATTGAGAAGCGCAAGCTGCGCAAAATTGCGCCCGTTGAGCGGAAGAGTGGTGACTTGGTCCTCGTTGATGACGCTGCCGAGATGCGCGGTTTCGGTGTCGGTGAGCGTGACGTTGCTTTCGACAGTTACGGATTGCGTCGCTTGCGCGACCGCCAGCGCCACATCCACGGTAGAAATTTCATCAACGCGAACCTCGACGCGCGCAACTTTCGCAATAGCAAATCCGGATTTTTCGGCTCCGAGCGCGTAAACTCCAGCAGGCAGGGCGATGAAGCGGAACGATCCATTATCCGGCGTAGTCGCGGTGCGCACCAGGCCGGTGGCGGCGCTGGTGATGGTAATCGTCGCGCCGGGCACCACGGCTCCTTGCGGGTCGTGCACCGTGCCAGTGATTTCGCCGGTATTCGACTGCGCGAATGCGGCTCCGGCGGCCAGCACCAGGAAAATCGTCGAGATGATGAGTTTGCGGATCATGAGCGGTCCTCCTTGTCTTCGAACCCTGCCTTCAAACCCCCGGCCGGCGGCACATCGTGCGGCCGCCGGCCGCCATCCTGGCTGTCTCCAAATTTTCCCCGCAAGAAATCGCGCCTGCCGGCTAGAAACTGCCGTTAATTTCCTTTGTAAATGACACCACCCTTCATCACGAAATCCACATGCTGCAGCAAAGTAATGTCGCTCAGTGGATCGCCATTCACCGCCACTATGTCGGCATATTTACCGGGCTCAATCGCCCCGATTTTGTCGCTCCAACCCATCAGATCGGCGGCATTCACGGTCCCCGCCTGCAGCGATTGCACCGGCGTCAGCCCGAGCTGCACCATGGACCAAAATTCACCGGCATTCAATCCATGCGGATAAACACCCGCATCGGTGCCCAGCGCGACTTTCACTCCCTCGCGATACGCGCGCGCCACATTCACTTTCGCCGCGGGAATAATCATGGCCACTTTTTCGATCACCCACGGCGGCAAATGCAGGCTGTCTTCATTTTTTTCGTACCAGAAGAGCGGATACGTAGTGGCAGAGAGATAAGTGCCGTGTTCCTTCATCAGTTGGATACATTCCTCGTCCATGAAAATTCCGTGCTCGATAGAATCAACTCCCGCGCGCACTGCGTCCTTGATTGATTGGGCCGAATGGGCGTGGGTAGCCACCTTGCGCCCGAGCCGGTGCGCTTCCGCGACTATCGCCTGCATCTCTTCCGGACTGTATTGCTCGAATAGGGGACTGTCGCCCTTTGAAAAAGTTCCGCCGGACGCAGTGAACTTGATGAGGTCGGCGCCGTACTTGATATTTTCACGGACTTTGGCCATCACTGCGGGCACGCCGTCAGCCACACCTTCCGCGCTATAGTGAAATTCAAAGGGCAGCAGATTATTGTCGCCGTGGCCGCCGGTGATGCTGATGATCGGCCCGGAAACCTGCATGCGCGGGCCGATCACGTCGCCGTCATCGATGGCATCGCGCAGCGCCACGTCGGCGTAACCCTCGGCGCCAACATTCCGGACCGTGGTAAATCCAGCCAGCAGCGTAACGCGCGCATTGCGCGCCCCGGCCAGCGCATGGCGAGGAATCGAGACTCCGAGCGAATTATAACCAGCGGCCCCGGCCTTCGACGTCAGGTGCGTATGCACGTCGATGAAGCCGGGAAGCACGGTAGCTTTGCGCAGATCGACTTCGTGCGCCCCGGCGGGGACCGCGAGATTCGCGCCGACCTTTTCGATTTTCTCCCCGCGAATCAGAATGTCCTGATTCTCAAGCATGCGCCCGGCGTGCGCGTCGAATAATTTGCCGGCGTGGATGACCGTGACTTCCGGCGGTGCGGATTCCTGCGCGGCAGAAGGAATGGCGGGCAAGCTGGCGCAGAGCAGAAAGGCCGCGCAGAAAAATCTGGTCCGGTGAATTGTTCGCACAACGCTTTTCATTGCGGTTCCTTTCGAAAGCAGTCGCCGAGTGTGGATTGAGATGCCGATGAAAAGCCGGCCCGCGAGCGGCGGTCAACGTCTAGCGGATGATGCGAACAGCAGCGCAGCGAAAGCCGATACCGAAAAACAATTTGAGGGGCAGCTGCGACCATAAAACCGTCCCGGTGGTAACGCACCCCCGAAGGCACGGTGCTTGGCGGCGAAACTATCTTGAGACTGCATGCGTGTCAAGTACATTTCGCATACATTAGGTATTCCGAAAACGCCCCGCGGCCGTTTCCGTCGCAGGGGACGGTGCTTTAGACCCTCCCGCCACGGGTTTTGCGCGTGGCTCCGTTCTAATGTTCCTCGTACCGCGCCAAACGCCAGCCACGCCTCCCAGCCGCGATCCAAAAAGAACCCGCGTACCGATTCTCGCGTTGTAAACTACACTGTCCTGCGTAATCACAACGGGCTCCTTAGCGTCTAAACAAGTGGCTGGATATTACGAAACAATTGAGGGAACTATGTCAGCGATCGAGTACGGAAGCTATTACTGGTGCGTCGTACTAAACGGCATAGAGCAAAATTCCGCCGGCGAGTCCGTGCACTTGCATGCCGATGAGGTCGCCATCGATGGCAGCGGCTGCCTCGTCTTCAAGAGTGCCGGGCGCCGGCCAGCGGGCGCAGAGCCGAAACAGCAAAAAGACAATGGCGACGAAAAGGATTCCAGCCCGGATGGCAACGACGAGAAAGATTCGAACGAAGGCAAGGAAGCCGTCGACGGCAAGGCCGGGAAGAAGGGAAATATGATTTACGTGGCGTTCGCCGCTGGAACGTGGAGGGTCTTTTTCGCGGCAAAGCTGCAAGACGGCACGCCGGCATCAATCGAGCATTGGAGCGGCGGCAACGCGAACCGCGTCAGCCCGAGCATCGTGCCTCCGAATTCCGGCGCGGCCGGCTACATCCCCAAAAATTAGCGGCGCGTGAATCGCATTAGTGCCCGCCCGCTTGCCACGAAAACGCGGCCTATTTGCCTCCGCGTAACGAGATGCGCCATTCTTCGCCCTCCATTGGCCATATCCCCATTCCGGCAGACATCTCAATGATTCACCCGATAGCCCCGCTCCGGCCGCCCGCCTATCCTCTGACGACATTTGATCCGTGATCCGGCAACGAATGGCAATCGATCAATGTCGAGTGAGATTCGAAGGAGGATTTTCATGACAGCGAAGACCGTGAGCGGCAAAGTGAAGGCATCGGCCAAAGAAACGGCCGGCGTGCTGACCGAAGTAGCCAGGTCCATCGGTTCGGCCATCGGAGCGGTTGCCGTCAAGACTGGAATCGCACACGAGAATGCGCCGCGAAGACGCCATCGCGTCCGCAGAGCCAAATCAGCCGGCGCACGCGCCAAAGTCGCGCGAGCCTCGCGCCCAAGAACGCGATCCGCGCGCGCCAGAGTCCGGGCCACGGGCGAGATGGCCAGAATCTCTCGCGCGAAATCGAAGCGCCGATAAGGTAGGCTTACATCGCCGGGATTCCCGGCGTGTCCGCATCGGCCATCCCGGGAATCCTGGTGTTCCAGCGGGCTGCTTCAGCGCGAGGGAATTTTCTGTCTGCAACTAAACATCCTGGACGGCGGCATTTCCGCCATATCAAAAATTCAGATCCCACGCATTCCAAACCAGCGCGAACCGCTCCCGGAAATCCGTCCAGCGTCAAAACTCTGCTGCAAAAGCTCGGTCCCGGCCTCATCACCGGCGCGTCCGATGACGACCCCAGCGGAATTGCAACCTACTCGCAGGTAGGCGCGCAATTCGGTTACGGAATGTTATGGACCATGCTGTTCACGTTCCCGTTGATGGCTGCCATCCAAGAAATCAGCGCGCGCATCGGCCGCGTCACCGGCCGAGGCATCGCCGGAAACATGCGCCGCCATTATTCCCGCCCGCTTCTGTTCGGCATGATCGGCCTTCTCGTTGCCGCGAACACTTTTAATCTGGGCGCTGATCTTGGCGCCATGGGCGCGTCTTTCGCGCTACTGGTGCCGGGACACACGGAAATTTATGTCGTAGCGTTCGGCTTGATTTCATTGTTGCTGCAAATTTTCGTGCCCTATACAAAGTACGTCCACTATCTCAAGTGGATTACCCTCGCCATTTTTTCCTACGTCGCGGTCGCCTTCGTGGTGCACGTGGACTGGAAGGCAGCAATCCGCGCGACGCTATTGCCGTCGTTGTTATCCGGAGAGAAGGGCTACTTCACGGCGCTTATCGCCGTGCTCGGAACGACGATTAGTCCTTATCTGTTTTTCTGGCAGGCATCGGAGGAGGCGGAGGACGTGCGCACGACCACTGCCGACCAGCCGCTGAACAAGCAGCCAAAACAGGCGGCGAATCAGCTCCAGCGAATTCGCCTCGATACATTGATTGGCATGGCCTGCTCGAACGTCGTCGCCTATTTCATCATCCTGACCACCGCAGCGACGCTGCACGCCCACGGCCAGACCGACATTCAGACCGCCACGCAAGCCGCGAAAGCGATCGAGCCACTCGCCGGCCGCTTCACTTTTTTGTTATTCGCCGCCGGCATCGTAGGCACCGGCATGCTCGCCGTCCCGGTGCTCGCAGGCTCGGCGGCGTACGGAGTGGGCGAGGCGTTTAATTGGCCCGCCAGTCTCGAACGCAAGCCCAAGGATGCCAAAGGTTTTTATGGCACGATTGCGGCTGCCACGCTGGTTGGCCTTTCTCTTACGCTCTTGCACTTCAATCCCATCAAACAGTTGTTCTGGGCCGCGGTGCTGAACGGCGTCGTCGCGGTTCCAGCCTTAGTGGTGATGATGATCATGGCCGCAAATCCAAAAGTGATGGGCCATTTCACGCTGACAAGAACACTATTCTGGTTAGGCTGGCTGTCAACGATAGTGATGGCCGCAGCATCAATCGGTCTCTTCGCTACATTCGGCAAATAGCGCGCGGCACACTTCCGCAGCCGTCCGTGGTGAATTCCTCTGCCGGGCTCGGATTTCTCCCGTAGGGGCGCGGGTCAATCGCTGCGCGATTGCAAACCAATCCTCGCGCCCGCCCGAGCAGCGCCTGCGAAGATGTGAGCCATGTGCCTCGACGTACCCCGACTCGACATTCTCCGCGTCAAGTACACGGAATCCTCTAAAGAACTCACCAGAACACCCGATAGTCTAAATGGTGCCCGCCTTCTAAAATAGTTCGATTACAACGTCGAACCGGCGAAAAATGACAATCGACCTCTCAATCACGTGCGAACCCCATGGCCGCTAACGCCACTATTGACAGCCCAAGCACCGACAATCCAGGCAATCCAACCTGGCAGGATTTACTCCCGCGCTTGGCAACACTTTTATGGATCATCGTCATAGCCATCCTAGTCGCGTTCTGCTTTTTCGCCAGCTCGCTCTGCATCACCGTGCTGCTCGCAACTTTCCTGGCCATTCTGATCGACCCGCTCATCACCGCTCTGGAGCGCTGGCACATCCCGCGCACGTTATGCTCCGCCCTGGTCATTATTCTCGGGATGCTTGCGATCGGAGTGTTCTCCTACACCTACTACGGCAAAGCTTCGGCAGCCGTGGACGAAATCCCTCACTACGCCTGGCGAATCCGCCAGGCCGTCGCGCCGGTAACCAAAGAAATCGAAAAAGTTCGCGAAAGCGCCGGATCCCTCGCCCCCGACGATGGCTCCTCTAAGAAAGTCGCCGAGGTTCGCATCAAGCAGTCGAACGACTGGCCAGCTTTCATCGTGCGCGGCTTCGGCTCAGTTTGGGGAGCGGTGATCGTCGGCGGCGTCGTTCCATTCCTCACATTTTTCATGCTCATCGGAAAAGATCGCATGTACGTCCGCATGACCAGCATGCTCGGCTCGAAAATGGACGTCCCCCAATTCATTAGCCGCCTGAATCGCATGGTGCGCGGCTTCGTGATCGGAAATTTGATCATCGGATCGGTAGTGATGGCCGCCAGCGTGGCTGTTTTCTGGAGCCTCGGAATGAATGGTGCCGTCGAGATCGGAATCATCAGCGGATTTTTGAACTTGATCCCGTTCCTCGGCGTGCTGCTGGCGGCAATCGTTCCGGTCCTGGCCGCTACCTTCCAGTTCAACACCGCCGCGCCGTTCGTAGTTATCGTGCTTACGGTGGGCCTGCTTCACATGATTTCCGCGAATATATTGATTCCGAAATTTGTCGGCTCGCGCGTTCAGATCGGACCGGTCGCGGCCACCATCGGCATGCTCTTCTGGGGCTGGCTCTGGGGAGTGATGGGGCTGCTGCTAGCCGTACCTCTAACTTCCCTGGTAAAAATAATCGCCGATTCCAATCCGTCGTTGCTACACCTTTCGAATCTTCTCGCCGAAACTCCGCGTCCGCAACCGAACTGGGCGCGCTACGGCAGCCACACCCTCGATCGCGCCGTCCCATTCCTGCGCGAACGATTCAGCCCGCGGGCTAGAAGCTAATAGCGAGAGCGCCTGCGGCGCATCGGATGCGCCGAATTATTTCTTCTTCGGAACTTTTGCGCCCTTCTTGCGCGCTTCCGAGAGCCCAATCGCGATCGCCTGCTTCCGGCTTGTCACCGTGCCACCCTTTCCGCCTTTTCCGGAACGCAACGTCCCTCTCTCCTCTCGACGCACCGCGCTCTCCACGCTTTTCGCAGCCGCCTTCCCATAACGTGCCATGTGTCCCTCCTCGAATCGAAATTGAACCCTGGAAATAAATCGTAGTGGCAAAACTCTCAGCAGGCCATACAGCGAAACGCGTAGTTTATGCAAAGCAATGCCGAGCCAAACGTACCGCTGGCGTCCCGCCGGCTCTTACGAGCGCAAATCCCGCCACGTGCAAAGCTCGAGCGCGGCGCTACTTGACCTTGCCAACAACCGCCTCAAGCCGCTGCCGATGCTTCCAAAAATCCCCCCACAAATCGCCTGCGCGTTTCACGCGCGCGCCAATCGTCTCGATAGTCCAAGAATCCGCTCGCAGTTTGCTCGTCAATTCCTTAGCCGAAACCGGCGCAGAAACCGCCACCGACGCAACCGGTCGCACAGAGTAAGCGGCGGCCAGCGGTTTTCCGCGCGCGTTCTGCACTGTATCAATCAGCACCGACCCGCGCTTCCGTTTCTTGATACTCCGCTCAAAAGTCACCAGATCGGGATGCTCGCGCTTCACCATCTCGGCCACCGCCGCCGCAAACATCTGCACCTGCTCGTAAGAATATTTCGCCTCCAGCGGCACATAAATGTGAAATCCAGTAGCACCGGAAGTCTTCAGAAAGGAACGCATCCCAAGCCGGGCTAGTTGCGCGACAGTGCTCTTCGCCAATTCCACGACCGCATCGAAACCGGTTCCCTCGGTGGGATCGAAATCAAAAAAGACATAATCAGGCTTATCCAGAATCCCGACGCGGCTCGACCACGGATTGTGATCGATGCACCCGAGATTGGTGAGATAAAGCAGCGCCGCAACATCGTCCGCCACAAAATATTCCATCTCCCCGCCGCGTTCCTTCGTATAAATCGAAACCGTGCGCATCCACTCCGGCCGCGATTCCGGCGCTTCCTTCTGAAAGAAGAAGCTGCCATGAATCCCATTCGGATAGCGCTTCAACACCAGCGGGCGGTCCTTCAAGAAAGGCAAAATATATTTCGACATTCGCAAATAGTGCAGCAGCAAGTCGCGCTTCTTACATCCAGCTTCCGGAAAATAAATCTTATTCAGATGCGAGAGCGCCACTTCTTTGCCGTTCAAGACCACCGAAAGCGATTCCGCACTTCCTTTCGAGAGCTCCGTCTCGATCGCGCTTTGGCTGTCGATGCTTTTCGGCCGAGAGGACGCTAATGTTGATGCAAATGTTGATGCAAATTTCGTGGCCATCGCGTTCGTCGAAAGTTTCTTCACATCGGACTCTTTTTTCGGCGCTCCGCTTCGCTTGGAACGCGAGCGGGCACCTTTGGGACGGCTCGCGACCGGTTCCGGCGCCTTGCGCTGTTCCTCAAAAGTGGCACTCGAAACGTCACGGTCCTTCTGAAATCCAAGAAACACCGGCTGGCGAAGCTTCAAATCGGTAGTCCACTCCGCATATTTTACGCGCGCCACCAACTTTGGCTCGGTCCAGGTTATTTTTTCTTTCACCGTGGGTGGATGTTTGAAGGGTGACTTGGCGGTCTCAATTTTTCGCAATTGCGCGTGAATTCCGGCGAGCGATTCCTTGTCAAATCCCGTTCCCACGCTGCCGATGTAGCGCAATTCGCTTCCGCGATATAGCCCCATCAACAGCGCTCCAAAATAATCCCGCGAGCGCCGCGGCGCAGTCCAACCTCCGATCACCACATCCGCATCGTGCACGATCTTGATCTTCAGCCAAACCCGCGAGCGCCCCTCCACGTACTCGCTATCCATTTTCTTCGCGATTAATCCCTCGAGCTCTTGCTTCCGGGCGACTTCGAATAGCTTCTCGCCTTCACCCACTTGATGATCCGAATAACGAATCGCCGGCGAAGTCTGCAGCAACCGCTGCAGCAATTCCTTTCGCTCAATCAGTGGCGCACCCCGCAAGTCGTAGCCATCGCAGTACAAAATATCGAACGCGTAATAAACGATTGGCACCTGGGCAAGGAGCGTTGCAGACGGATTCTGAACGCCGAAGCGAGATTGCAATTTCTTAAAATCGGATCGGCCTGCATCATCCAGCGCGACAATTTCACCATCCACAATCGCTTCCCGCGCGCTCAACTTTCGCGCAAAATCGCGCAACTCCGGGCACTCGCCGGTAATATCGCGATGCGAGCGCGAACGAATCGTAGTGACGCCATCCTTCGTCCACACCACCGCCCTCTCGCCGTCCCACTTAATCTCGAAAAGCCACGCATCATCCGAAAATGGTTTGTCCACCAAAGTGGCCAGCGCGACGTTGATCTTCGAAGGCATCGCCGCCCGCACCGCTCCCGAAAGCGTCCCCGGATCGGCGATCGATCCTTTCTTTCGCGGCTTGCCTGCGCCCGAAGAAGCTCCACTTGCTCGCCCAGCGGTCGCGGCCGGCGGCGCGGCCGCAGCAATCGCCGAGCCCGCAGCCTTGCGAATAAACAGCCATTCGTTCTGCCGCCGCGAATTCCGCATCTTCACCAGCACGAAGCGCCCCTGCAATCGCGTTCCATCCAGGCTGAATTTAATTTCGCCGTTCGCGATTTGCGCGCTCGCGGACTGGGAACCTTCGGTCTTAAAAGTTCCGCGATCCCAAATGCGCACGTCCCCCGCTCCATAATTTCCTTTGGGAATTACGCCCTCGAATTTCCCGTACTCCAGCGGATGATCTTCCACCTGAATCGCCAGCCGTTTCTCGCCATCAGCAAGCGGAGGCCCTTTCGGCACGGCCCAAGATTTCAAAACGCCGTCCACTTCCAATCGAAAATCATAATGAAGCCGCGTAGCCGAATGTCGCTGCACCACAAACGAGCCACCATCGTGACGGTCGGGTAGCACAGGCACTCTTGCCTGTGCAGCCTCCAACCCGCCCGAAGGCTCAGGCGTTTTCTCAAAGCTCCGCTTCTCGCGATATTTTCGAAGCAGTTTGGAGCCTGCTTTCACCAAAGAAATCTCTCAATCGCGGGATGCGCTCCGCAACCCAGCGGGCACATCACAACGCAGTACTGCGACCGAATTTCTCTCCGTAGGGGCGCCGCTCGCTGCGCCGCCCGTGTAACGCGTGCAAAAGCGTGACCTATTTGCTATCTCCCCCGCGCTCGAATTTCGGCCGTGATTATGGATAAGTCTCCCTCAGATAATCCGCAGTCTGCCGGTCAAAATCCGTATATCCCATCTGCAGCGCCTCTCGCAACGCTTCTTCACTGGATGACGCGCTGTTCAAATCTCCAAGCAATCGATTCATCGTCAACTGCCCCGATTTCGCCATAATAAATTCCACCGCAGCCAGCGACCAAGCATAAGCCAGCGCCGCTGAAGCACGAGGAAACGCCGTCCACGATCCCTCCAGACGCATCAGCGAAATAATCGAACCCTGGTCAAATGCCGCCACCAGGACTTTCGCATTTCCCGCGCTCCGCCGCCCCTCCTCCCACTGCGCCAATCCTTCCTGCAACCAAGTGGGGCATCGCCCCAAGGTCATCTGCCGCACAAAACTATGCGTAAGCTCATGCTTCAAAACTCGCGAAAGCTCCTCAGTAACCGAATCGAGCCCCTGCACCGGCACGCGAATCCGCCCATCATTCAACGCCCCCATCCAACCGGTCGCCCGCGTGATATCGCGAAATGCCTGCTGCGTGTAAAGAATCACTCCAATCGATTCCGGCGGCGTGAAATGCAGATCCGCTTGCAATTCGCGATAGTGTTCTTCAAGCGTGCGAAGAATATCGTTGGCCAGCTGAGGAGTCGCGCTGCCTTGGTAGTGCAGAACGAAATGGCTGCTCTCACTCGCCCGCGCACCTTGTTCGACGCCCTTATCGCGCCGCGCTGCCTCAAGCAACGCCGCCACATGAGGGTCCGGCGCGATGCGCTGCGCCGTCTCCCATTCCCGAATCGCGTCGTCCAGCTGATTCAGCCCGGAGTAAGCCCATCCGGAAAGTTGCGCGACAGCCGCCGACCCCGGCGCCACTTGCTTCGCCTGTCCCAAAACCTCCAGCGCCGCCGAGTATTCGCTGCGCACCAAATAAACATAGGAAAGGCTGAGCAATGTGCCGAACAAAACGGCCGGCTGTTTCGCGGCAAACGGCAGCGCCGCGCGATACTGCTCGATAGCTTGCTCGCTATCGTTGTGGTCCAATTCGAAATTCGCCGCCGCATCGTGGGCCATGGCAGCCCGCGTCATTGCCACAGCGGATCCGCCACCAGCCGCGGCCTCGAACTCCGCAATCTTGCTCCCATCCAGAACATCGTCGTGCACCACGGCGCCTGCCACCTTCAGGTATTCGTTCGAGGATTCGATCGAAGAATGTGCGCGAGGCAGACGCACCGTGGAGGATTTCGATGCACCTCTAACGATTGATGTCTCGCCCGACGACGGCGGGGCATCCGCGGGTAATGCCAAATCGCCGGGGCGCTTGTCGGTCCGCTCGAGGCCGTCACACTCGACGAATCCCAGTTTGCGCTGGGCCGGGAAGCTGACGCTGCACCATTTCTCCCCTCCAATCTTCAGCTCAAGTCCAACAACTAGCGCGTCACCCTTCTTCAACGTCTGCACCACGTCGCTACCCTCGCGCGCCTCGGAATGAACCGCAAGCGCCTCGGCCTTCACGACGGTATTTGCAACCGGAGGTGCCGATTGCGCGCGGCACAGACCCACGGCAGCAAAGACCGCCAAGGCCGCGGACATTGCGCCCTGCTTGAACGAACGGCTCTGATTCATTGAGTCATCTTAGCGCGCAAATGCGGCGCTTGGGGGGCACACGACACGCGAACATACCCCCACGGCTGGTTCGTCGCCTTTTCCCGTAGGGCCGGGGCTCGCTCCGCCCGCCAATTTCCGCGTGTCCCCATCTCGCGCCCATCTACCTCCCCTGTGATCTTCGCCAACGCTTTTTCGCCGCTATCTCTCGTTTTTCTATTCACATTACTGTTGACTAACTCGCCAACTCGTGCTAGCGTATCTTCGGCTCCATCCGCGAGCCGCAACAAATTGAACGCAGGAGGACTGCGCGTGTCCTGGAGGGTGCTTTAGCCGTCCCGCCGTTCGGCCCCGCCTTTGCCGTCGGGAGCCCCGGGTGGAAATTCAAATCCACCCAAGCCAAAAGCATCGAAATTCTAATCGCAAACCCAAATTATTAGAAACGCTGCAACTTCAACAAAACAAACAACCGAGGGTCGCTCTAATCGCAAAGAAACCAATGTTTTCACCATCGATTTCGACGCGCTTGCCGCAGCCCGATAGCTCCCAGCAATGCCGCCAACGCGTCACGCGAATCGCGCCCAACTTACGTGAACGCGAAGAAAACGCGAATCCGCACCCCTCAGTTTTGTTGCGATTAAAAGGAGGGCCGATCCTTTATTTTCTTCAACTTACAGACGATTTTAATCTCACCATGTTGCGATTAAAACGTGCTGAACGAAGCAAAGATCTTCGTAGCGCAGCCGTCCCGCCGGCTCTTACGACCGCGATCACGCCACTTGCGACGACGCGATCGGACCGCGAGCGCTGCTTTCGGCCAAACTCAAGCCGAGCATTGGTCGGGGTTTGGCGGTCCGTCCGAGCGGGTCGGATATGGCGAAATCGGGGTCGTAAGATGCCGGCGGGGACGCCAGCGCTACAAGCTCCGCAGTCGCCAACAACTTCGCAGCGGTCACTCGCTGCGCAGGGAGACCATCGGGTCGATTCGAGCGGCACGCCCGGCGGGGATCATACTAGTGAGCAACGCAATCAGCGTGAGCAGCAGAGGAATCGCAGCAAAGGTAAGCGCGTCGGTGGCCTTCACCCCGAAGAGCAGGCTCTGCAGCAGCCGCGTCAGCGCAAAAGCGGCGGCAACTCCAATCCCGACGCCGGTCAACGCGAGCGACATCCCATGACGCGCCACCAACGCCAGAATATTTCGCCGCGACGCTCCGAGGGCGATGCGGATGCCGAGTTCGCGGGTGCCCTGATTCACCAGATACGCGATTACGCCATAAACGCCGATAGTCGCGAGCGCCAGGGCCAGTGCGGCAAATGCGGTCAGCAGCACCATCGAGAATTTGCGTCGCGCCAGCGATTCTTCGAGGCGCTGCTCCATGGTGCGCACGTTGTAGAGCGGCAAATCCGGATCGAGCGCGTGAATTGCGCCCGCCACCGCCGAAGTCAAGGCGGCTGGTTCGCTACGGCTGCGCAGAACGACATTCATCGCGGGCGTCGGATACTGCGTCTGCGGCAGATACAGCGCGATGCGCGAATCGGTATCGAGCGTGTACTGCTTGACGCGCCCCACTACGCCGATAATGGTGATCCATTTGCCGTCGGCGTCCAGCCCGCCGAAGCGGATGCGTTTGCCGAGCGGATCTTCGTGCGGCCAATATTCCCGCGCCATGAACTCGTCAATGATGGCCACGCGAGGATTCGCTTCCGTATCCCGCTCGTTGAAGAATCGCCCGCTGCGCAGCGGAATTTCCATGGCTTGAAAATAATCGCCGCCGGCTATGCGCTGGTCGGCGTTGATGAACTGCTCGCCGGGAGGTGGCGTGCGGCCTTCAATCACGATTGGTCCCCAGGCATACATCTCACTCAAGGGCAGGGAAGTAACTGCTCCCGCCGCCGTGACGCCGGGCAGCGCCTCAAGCCGATCCCAGAGCTGGTGATAGATGCCAAGAACCGCTGCCTCATCTTTGTATTTCGGCCCGCTCGTGGTCAGCTCGACGGTCAAAACATTCTCAGGATTGAATCCGGGCGAGACATGCAGCAATCGCGAAAAGCTGCGTATCAGCAATCCCGCGCCGATGAGCAGCACTACCGAAAGCGCCATCTCCGAGATCACAAGCATGCGCCGCAAGTTCCGCCCGCGCCCCCAGACGCTGCCCGCGCCGGCCGAGCCGCGGCCCGCGTCTTTCAATGTTCCGTGCAAATCGATTTGCGTCGCCCGCCAGGCGGGCGCCAAGCCAAAAAGAATCCCCGAAAAAACGCACAGTGCCGCGGTGAACAGCAAAGCCTCGCCATCCACGCCAATGGTAGGCAGCCGCGGCACGCTCTTCGGCCCCAGCACATGCACCCAATGCACGCACAAAAACGAAAACAAAATTCCCAGCGCGCCGCCGCCGAGCGCCAGCAACACGCTCTCGGTGAACAATTGCCGCAGAATCCGGCCACGGCTGGCGCCCAGCGCCGCGCGCACCGCGATTTCCTTCTGCCGCGAAACCGCCCGCGAAAGCTGCAAATTCGCTACGTTGGCGCAGGCAATCAAAAGCACAAACCCCACCGCGCCGAGCAGCACAAAAAGCGAGTAGCGCGCATCGCCAACAACTTGCTCGAGCAACGGCACCACGCCGAACGTCAACCCTCCATTCGGCGGATAGACCTCCGGATAATCGTGCCGCAAACGCGCGGTGATGGTGTCCATCTCCGCCTGCGCCTCGCGCGCCGAAATGCCTGTCCGCAACTTGCCGATAATGTTGTAGTCCTCATGCTCGCGGACGCGGGCCGCATCGGGCGCCAGCGGCAAAGGCAGCAAAATCTCGGCCTGCTCCGCGCCATCGAGCGTAGGCATAACTTCCCGCGGCAACGAAAACGATTGCGGCAGCACGCCCACCACTTCGCGCGACACGCCGTTCACCTGAACCGACTTCCCGACAATCCGCGGATCGCTCCCGTAGCGCTGCGTCCACATCCCATAGCTGAGCACCGCCGTCGGTGCAGCCCCCTTCACATCTTCCTCTGCAACAAACAGTCGCCCCATTGCCGCCTTCTCGCCCAGCATCGGCAGCAAATTCGACGACACATGGATCGCTCCAACCCGCTCCGGATTGCCGTTCCCAGTAAGATTTTCATTCCCGCCGATGGCGATGGCCACTTGCTCAAGCCCGCGATGCCCATTCTTGATGTCGAAATACTGCGCAGTGGAAAACCAATCCTGAGTGATATTCAGACCCGGCGAGCGATTCCAGAGAATCACCAGGCGTTCCGCATCCTTATACGGCAACGGCCGCAGCAAAAGCGCATTGGCAATCGAGAAAAGGGAAGTGCAAGCCCCGATGCCAATAGCCAGCGAAAGCACCACCACGGCAATAAATCCAGGCGTCTTCTGGAACGATCGGAATGCGAATCGAATGTCGGAAAGCAAAGTATTCATAATAGTCAGTCAGACCCGTGGTTAGACGCAGGAAAGGCACAGAAGTCGCAAAGACCCCGGACGGCACCCGGCGCGACGACGTTGGGTCGATCATGGCGCGGCCGCAGAAAAGAGCCGGCGGGGACGCCAGCGGTACGGGATGCCTACTTGGCGTTGTACTTCTTCCATTCTGCAGCCTTGTCCTTGGCCTCGTTCTCGAGGATTATAAAATGGTTTACGGCCTTCCTCGCCGGCTCCCAGTCCTCGATCAGCTTCATGCGCTGCTCGCGTAATTGCGCCAGGTCCTGCGGTGACGGCTGCGCCTGGGCCAAAAGCGCGGCGTCTTGCGTGCGCAGCGCCTGCAAATTCTGGGCGAACTCGGACAAGGCCTTCACGATGTCGGTCCACGCGTCGAAGGCGCGGCGATTCCAATCGTCGCGGCCGTGGAAAGGAACGTCATCGTCGCGCAAATACAGCTTGGAGATGGCGGCGATCGACTGGGAGCGATCGAACGCGGCTTGGGAATTGGCGAATTGCTGCAGCGCGGCCAACTGCTTGGCGGTCATCGGATCTTTCGGAAGATAGTATTCCGCCATGTTATTCGCGCCAATGGTGCCTGGTGGGAGCTCGTCGCCGGGAGGAGCGGCGAAATCGTCGTCGGTATAGACATGCTTCGCACGTTTTTTTTCCTGCGGATCTGCGGGGATTTGCGAAGCAGGGGGCGGCGCGGACGCTCCGGCGGCGTCTTGCGGGGGATTTGAGGTGCCGGTGGTTTGAGAGCGGGAGGGTGTGACGCACAGAACGGTGATCAGAAAACCTAGTAAGGCGAGAAATCTTACGCTCACGTGTTTCTCCCCAAGTTTGCGTGGCGGCGAATTAACTGCGCTTCGTCTACCTTAACTTGGTTTTGAAATAGGCACTGTGAATCGTGTGCGAGGAGTTCCCACGCGGAACCTGTACCGCTCGGGGCGCGAAAGTTACTGTAAGGACATGCGCGCTTGCCCAATTTCACCGTGCTAGCGCGGTAGTCACCTTAGAATTGTGCTATGAGGAAGCCACCGATCATCTTGGGAGTCGGTCTGGTTCTGCTGTGCTCGATCAGCGCTTGCTCGGGCGGTTCTTCGGCGACCGCGCCGGCGCCTTCGCCTGCGAAGAAATGGGAGGTCACCCTTGAACAGCTCGGTCCCGCGCCTCGCGACGGATACTACGCCGATCAAACGCCCGCGATCGGGGATGACGGGACTATTTACGCGGGAGGCAGCACAGGTCTGCACGCTATTCGTCCCGACGGGTCGGAAAAGTGGCACTTCGATTCGCCCGGTCAAGTTGCTGGCGTTCCAATTCACTATGCGTTGATCGATGACTCGGGATTTATATGGTTCGACTTTACGCGGAGCGATTCAGGCGGGGTATCGCGCGTGGGACCTGATGGCAAGGGCGGGGAAGTCGGATCGATCGCGCCAGCCACGCAGCTCGGCTCGGCCTATGACGGAACGGTGTACATGGCCACCGCAGCATCGGTGCTGCAACTGAGCACGTCGCGGGAAAATCCCGAAGTGCTGTGGCGCGGCTATGCGACGGGCATGGCGTTCATCGCGGATGGCATCGTTTTCACGCGTTACCCCGATATTCTGAGTTTTGCGGATAAGGGGCACAACGTGAAATGGAATCACCGAATTATCGATGGCGGCTTGGGGACGCCGGTGATCGCCGGCGACGGCACCATCTATCTCGCGCGCAAGGGCGGCATGGACGCGTTTACTCCCGATGCCAAGCGACTGTGGACTTTCGATTTATCGGATCGCGCCACTGCGCCCTCCATCGGCGATGACGGCACGCTTTATTTCGGCAGCGACGATCGCAACCTCTATGCGCTTTCTTCGGGCGGGCAGCTCAAATGGAAATTTACCGCGGCTGGCGGCGTGCGTACTCCCCCGGCGTTGACCAGTAACGGCGAAATTATTTTTGGCAGCGTCGATCACAACCTCTATGCGCTCGATTCCTTCGGCAAACTGAAATGGAGGTTCACGGCTGCCGGGCAGGTCTTTTCGCCGACCGTAGCGGCCGATGGGACAATTTATTTCCAGAGCGCAGACGGGAAGCTTTACGCGATTCAGGATCTGGCTCCGAACGGCGGGCTTTCGGGACAGTGGCCGAAGTATGGGGCGGGGATGCGCAATACTGCGCGCGCGGCGCATTAGATTGTGCGTTTCACGAACATTGACCGCTTACAATCTATGCTCGCTGTTGGGAATTGCGATTGCGGCGGCGTAAGGCACGGATCGGGCGCGGGAAATAGAGCTCGGCGTTTGGCCCTTCCGCGTGCACCGGCGGCAGACGCTTGGGTGAAAATCCGTACTTCAAATCTTCGCAGGAGTGGTACCAGGGCATCAGCGCGTCCACGCCCAGCAGCGATTTTCTCCCGGCGCGCCAATCGTTCCACATCATGGCGCGGGCCCAGCGAAAGTTGTGCAGCAACTTCAGGGGCAGGTTGTTGTAACCGCCGTTAAAATAGTGAATGTAGAACTCCCAGCGCCAGGATGTGCGCAGGACTGTGCGGACCGTGTCTTGGCGCAAGTGATACGCGACCGCTCTTGGCTCGAAGACCATTTTGTGGCCCGCTTGGAGCAGGCGGATGCACATGTCCACGTCTTCGAAATTGGTGCGATATTTTTCGTCGTAGCCGCCCGCGGCCAGCACCGCCTCCTTGCGATAGAGCGTGCCGAATCCGCCGAGGCGCTTATGCGACGGCCACTCGATTTCGAATCGCGTTTCGCCGAGATCCTGCACCAGATACTGGGTGCGCCAGGCATTAGCGGCACCTTGGCGATACTTTTCGATCATGCGGCCGCCCGAACCGACTACGCGCGTATCCTTGAACGCGTCGAGCAAGCTCTCGATCCATTCTTTCTCTGCGACCGCATCGGAATCCATGGCGGCGACCAGTTCATATTTCGCGTTTGCGAACGCGGTGTTACGTCCGGCGGCGAGGCCCCGATTTTTGTCGTGGCGGATGATGCGCACCGGATATTTCGCCGCGATGTCCAGCGTGCCATCGGTGCAGCCGTCATCGATGATCAGAAATTCGTCGGGAGGACGCGTCTGCGCGAGCATGGCTTCGATGGTCGGGCCGATATAACGCGCCACGTTATAGCAGGGAATGTACGCCGAGATTTTCATGCTTGCGGGCAAATCGGGCTTCGTGCGACAGATCGCAATTCATGCTCAGAATATCGCCCGTGGGGAGCATTTGCAACGATAGCGAGACGGCGAGCGATCTGGAAATAGCGCGAAATTTTGTTTCTGGTATTCTTGAATCACGCCGTTACAAAATATTCAGGGAGAGAATATATTGTTCAGCGCTCGAAGCGCGTCAAATCGCCAGGGGATCGCCGTGCGTGAACCGGCCGCGACAGGGGAACTTCGGATTTGAGCGCGGGGCGCGTCTTTAAAATTGAGCGATTCAAATCGCGGCTTTTGCGCGTTGAGCGCGACCTGATTATCTACTTGCCGCCTGGCTACGACGAGCAGCCGAATCACCGGTTTCCGATCCTCTATCTTCAAGACGGGCAGAACCTTTTCGATCCGGCAACATCGTTTATTCCCGGAAAATATTGGCACGTGGGCGAGACGGCCGATCATTTCATCGGCACCGGGGCCGTTCAGCCGCTGATCATTGTTGGAATTTACAATCTGGGGAAACGGCGGCTCCGCGAATACACGCCAACGCGCTCGGGGCGTCTCGGCGGCGGCAAAGCGGATCGCTATCTTCGTATGATCACCGAGGAATTGCGGCGCTATATGGAATCGAATTATCGGGTGCTGCCGGGTGCGTGGCACACGGGGTTTGGCGGTTCATCGCTTGGTGGGCTGCTCGCGCTGTATGCCGGGCTGCGCTATCCACAAGTGTTCGGGCAAGTAGCGGCGCTTTCGCCATCGGTGTGGTGGGATCGCGGGTGGATTCACCGCTTCGCGGCACAGGCGGACGTGAATCCGCGCCCGCGCATCTGGCTGGATATCGGCACGCGCGAAGGGCAGCGCATTGTGCCGAGCGTCGAACGATTCCGCGACGTGCTCGATCGCAGAGGCTGGTCGCGCGATCTTCATTTCGAGATCATCGAAGGTGGCGAACACAACGAGGAAGCCTGGGCTGGGCGCGTGGGCGGGTTTCTGCAATTCTTGTTTCCTGCATCGGAGACCACTGTATAATCCGCGCGACTCGTTGCTGGGCCGCACGCCGCGAGCGATTTCCCCGGAATTTCGATGGCAAAAGCTGAAGCGATTACAGTTCTCTGCATCACTTCCTACGAGAAGGGCCAGGAATTCATGCGGGCGTGCAAGGCTGAGGGCTGCCGCGTTTTGCTGGTCACCGTCGAAAAGTTGCTGAACGCGGCTTGGCCGCGCGAGGCGATCGAAGAAGTGTTCGCCACGCCCACTGAGATTCCTTTGCAGCAACTGATCTACGCGGTCAGTTATATCGCGCGGAGCCGGCCAATCGATCGCATCGTGGCGCTCGATGAGTTCGACATGGAAAACGCCGCCGCGCTGCGCGAGCACTTGCGCGTGCCCGGCATGGGCCTCACTACCATGCGCTATTTCCGCGACAAGCTGGCCATGCGCGGCCGCGCGCGGGAGGCGGGCATTCCGGTTCCTGATTTCATCCACGTCCTGAATTATGACGCGCTGCGGGAATTTATGGAACGCGTGAAGCCGCCGTGGCTGCTGAAGCCGCGCTCGCAGGCTTCCGGCATCGGCATGAAAAAAATTGAAGAGGCGTCGCAGCTTTGGCCCTGGCTCGAGCAACTCGGGGATCAGCAATCGTTTTATTTGCTCGAGCAATTTATTCCTGGGGACGTATTTCACGTGGATAGCATTGTTTCAGAGCGCAAGGTGGTTTTTGCGGAGGCGCACGCTTATGGCAAGCCGCCTTTCGAGACGGCGCATCATGGCGGGGTGTTCACCACGCGGACTCTGCCGCGCACGGGCGCCGAGGCGAAGAGCTTGCTGAAACTGAATCGCGAAGTGATTGAGGCGCTTGGTCTGCTGCGCGGCGTCACCCATGCTGAATTTCTGCGCGCGCATGACGATGGCAGATTTTATTTCATCGAAGTCGCGGCGCGCGTCGGCGGAGCTTACATTTCGGACGTGGTGGAAGCGGCTACTGGCATAAATCTCTGGCGTGAATGGGCGCGCATTGAAGTTGCCGGCGGCAAGCGAGCGTATGAATTGCCGAAAGCGCGGCGCGAATATTCTGGCGTGATTCTGTCGTTGGCGCGGCAGGAAGAGCCCGATACTTCTGCTTATAGCGAACCCGAAATTGTTACTCGTGTGAGCAAATATCATCATGCCGGGCTTATTCTGAAATCGGCTAAGGCCGATCGCGTCAAAGAATTGTTGGATTCCTACATGCTGCGCTTCAAGGATGATTTTATGGCTACGCAGCCGGTGCCGGAGAAGCCGACGACTTAGCTGGGCCAGTACCGCCGCCAATTGACAGCGCCGGAACGCGCACGTAGAGTGCTTAGTCAGTTCGGCAGGCGGCACGCACTCGGGGCGCGCGAGTACGTGAGCCGCTCAGGAGCGCCCATGTTCGTTCCGGCGGTGAATCGCAGTCTGGCTGCGCGCCACGTTTTGCTCAGCGTTTTGCTGCTCGCGTTCGCCGCCTTTTCCGCAGATTCTTCTCTCGCGCAGGCGCAACCTAGCAATCCGAATCCGCAGTCCGCACCGGCCGTCGCGCCTGAGACGCCGCAACAAGCGCCTTCGCAACCCGCTCCTTCGCAACCGGCGCCGGAGGTGAATACGCGCGAGTCGTCGCCGCCGTTGCGCGTTCCGGTCAATTTAGTTTTGGTGCGAGTGGTGGTGCGCGACTCGAAAGGCAATCCCGTCGGAAATCTGAAGAAGGAAGATTTTCAACTTCTGGATTCGAAGAAGCCGGTGGCGATCACGCATTTCTCCGCCGATACCCCGGAGTCGCTGCAGGCGCGCGTGGTGCGTCCGGATGCGCTTCCAGGCGAGCCCGCATCCACTTCCATTGAAAAGCTGGTACTGCCATCGCGATTCGTGGCGTTTTTATTTGACGACACGCGACTGCGGTCGGACGAGTTGATTCGCGGCCGCAATGCCGCCGACGAATACGTGAAAAGCTCGAATGTGGCGTCGGACCGCTTCGCCATCGTGACCATCTCCGGCCAGTATCAACTGGATTTCACCGACGATCGCGACAAAATTCACCAGGCACTGATGAGCTCGCAGCGGCGGGGGGTCGGCGCCGTGGACACTTCGGGGGAAAACGAGTGCCCGCCGGTGAGCTATTACCAGGCCTATCTGGCGCAGATCCAAAATGATGCCGATGCGATCAACACGGCCGTTTCTGATGCGCTCTCGTGCGCCTACAACGGCGACTCGCGATTCATTGCTGCCGCTCAAGGCCTCGCGCAGGGAAGCATCAATAGCGTTTACAATGCCGGTGACAATGAAACCTTGTACGCGCTGCGGCGGCTGGACGAGATGGTGCGCCGTTTGAACGGCACGCCTGGGCAGCGGAATATTATTTTCGTTTCCGGCGGATTTATTTTCCCGACGCGCGAGGAGGAATTTATGGAATTGCTGGATCGCGCGACGCGCGCGAATGTAGTGATCAGCACGCTGGATGCGCGCGGGCTGTATGTGGTGATGCCCGGCGGCGACATCAGCAACACGACTCCCGGGACTGCGCTGACCATCGGGTTTCACGCTAACTTCAATATCCGCGAACAATCGGAGCAATCGGACGTGCTGGAAGAATTGGCGGACGGCACCGGCGGGGCCTACTTTCACAATAACAATGATCTCGAAGGCGGCTTCAAGCGCCTGGCCAGCGCGCCGGCTTACTCCTATCTTCTGGGATTTTCGCCGCTGAAGGCCACCTACGACGGAAAGTACCACAACCTAAAAGTGACGTTGAACACCAAGGAGAAATACGACATTCAGGCGCGCCGCGGATATTACATGCCCAAACACGGTACCGATCCCGCCGAGGCCGCCAAGATCGAAGTGGAGGAGGAGCTGTTCTCGCAGGAAGAAATCCGCGACTTGCCGATCGATCTGCACACGCAATTCTATAAACTTGATGCCAACGACGCGAAGCTGGCGGTGATGGCGCACGTGGACGTGGCGCGCATGCGTTTCCGCAAAGCCGAGGGCCGCAACGAAAATAATTTGACGCTGGTGGCGGCGCTTTTCGACCGCAACGGCAATTTCATCACGGGAACGACGAAAACGGTGGAGATGAAATTTCGCGACGAAACGCTGGCCAAGCTCGAGCGCACGGGAATGAATATCCGCACAAATTTCGACGTGAAGCCCGGATCGTACGTAGTGAGGCTAGTGGCGCGCGATTCTGAAGCCGCGATGCTGACCGCGGCGAACGGCATGGTGGAAATTCCGCAGTGACGAGGTGGCCCTTGAAACTTGGGAGAGTTCGCTTCTCGAAATTCGCGTGGTTGATTCTGTTCGTCGTCTGTTTGCTGGCTTGGCACGAGATGCAGACGTTGCGTGTCGTGCGCGCGCAGCAGCAAGGCGCGCCGCCTCCTACTGCGCCAGCAGCCGCGCCGCAGAAGCCTGACGGTGTGCAGGCCCCGCAACAAGCGCCCGCCCAGGCTCCCGGCGGCCCGGTGCTGAAATCGGAATCGCGGCTGGTGCGCGTGGACGTGGTGGTGACCGACAAGAAAGGAAATTACGTCAGCGATCTGACCGCCAAGGATTTTCGGGTTTTCGAAGATAATAAGCCGCAATCGGTCACCAATTTCTCTTTCGGCACGGACCCCTCGGCGCCTCCGGGAATGCAGAAGCACTATTTGGTTCTCTTTTTCGATGATTCCACTATGGATGGGGGCGACCAAATTCGTGCGCGCGAGGCGGCCGCGAAATTCATCGATGGAAATGCCGGACCCGATCGCGTGATGGCGGTCGTCGATTTCGGGGGGACGCTGCGCATCGTGCAGAATTTCACCTCCGACGTTGATCACTTGAAGAAGGCAGTTGCCGGAGTGAAGGGTTCCTATGTTTCGCCGAACGGCGAGACTGCTTCGACGCCTACCGACCTGAGTTCCAGGTCAGAGTTTACTGCGCTATCGAATACTGAAGCGGATTTCGGGGCACGCAGCGCGCTTCTGGCCATTCGCAGCCTGGCGAAAAATCTCGCGCCTGTTCCGGGGAGGAAGACCTTAGTTCTGCTGACCACCGGATTTCCGCTTACGTCGGAATCGGAAGCGGAACTCCCGGCGACAATTGATGCATGCAATAAAGCGAACGTCGCGATTTATCCGCTGGATGTTCGCGGATTGGTTGCACCTAACTCGATGAATAAGTTTATGCCGCGTGGGCCACGCGCAGGAGAGCAGGCGCGATTCGCGTCGAATGATTCGGGGGCCTCGAGTGCGAACGGCGGTGCGGGAATTCGCTTGGCGTCATTCAATCCTTCCGGGAACACATTCGTTGCGTTACCACAGCATGGTGGCGGCGGTGGCGGCGCCGGCGGAGGTGGCGGCTTCGGCGGCGGCGTCGGCCACGGGGGCGGCGGGACGGGAGGCGGTGGCACCGGCGGCGGCACCGGTAGCGGCGGCAAAGGCGGAACGGGTACCGGAACGGGCAACGGCACTGGCGGTCGAGGCGGATCCGGGACAACGCCTCCGGGTGTGCCGATCAATGCTTCGACGATGAACCAGCCGCGCTCGATCGTTCCCCCATTTCCGGCATCGGCGACGACTAATCAGCAAGTGATGTACGCGCTGGCTTCCGGAACCGGCGGCTTTCCGATTCTGAATTCGAATGATCTTCTCACGGGCTTGCAGAAAATCGCCAAGGAACAGGACCAATACTATCTGCTCGGCTACGCACCTACGGATTCGGCGGAGGGGAGTTGTCACACTTTGAAAGTGAAGGTAGAACGCAGCGGCGAATCCGTTCGCGCTCGCAGCGGATATTGCAACGTGAAGCCCGCCGATGTGCTGGCGGGAAAGCCGATCGAGAAGGACCTTGAAGCGCGCGCGAGCGGAGCCGCGCCGGGCACCATGGGCGGCACGCTGCAGGTGCCATACTTTTACTCCTCGCCGAACACCGCGGACGTGAATCTGTCGATGGAAATTCCTGCTGCATCGATCGAATTTGTAAAGGTCAAGGGCAAGTCTCACGCGGACGTGAATTTCCTGGGAATCGCATACAAGCCTGACGGGACCGTGGCCGCGCGCTTTAGCGATACCGTGACTCTCGATCTGGAGAAAGACGACTTGAAACGCTTCCTGGCAACACCGATGCGCTATGAGAATCAGTTTGAAATCGCACCGGGGAAATATCGCTTGACGGTGGTGGTTTCGGCGGGTGGCCAGGGATTTGGAAAGTATGAGACGCCGCTTTCGGTGGATACTTATGATGGAAAGAAATTCACGATGAGCGCCATCGTACTCAGCAATACACTGCTGCGCACCGGCGATCCGTCTTCGACGCTAGATTCGGCGCTGCTGGGTGATCGCACTCCGCTGGTTGTGAAAGGGCTGGAAGTTGTTCCTTCGTCGAGCAATCATTTCAAGAGCACCGACTCGGTAATCCTATACGCGCAGCTTTACGATCCGCATGGGGCGGATGCGAGTCCGCCGGATATCATGGCTGGCTATCGCGTGGTGGATATCAAGACCGGCAAAAATGTTTTTAGCGCCGGGCCCATGGACGCCGACACATTCAGACAAAAGGGCAGCACTGTTGTCCCCGTGGGTTTTAAAGTTCCGCTGAAGGATGTGCCGCCGGGATCGTACCGGATTGATGTGCAGTCGGGAGAGACGGGCGGGAGCCTGTCGCCGATTCGTTCGGTGATGTTCGATGTTGAATAGCTGCGCTTAAGCAGTGTCGAGCGATTCGTCGGCGCGGATTAGAAACGCGAAGAGAGCGGCGCCCAGCGTCACGATAGACGCGCAGAGCAGCGCGCGATTCCAGCCATAGTGAGCGGCGATATATGCCGTCACGATCGGCGAAAGCCAGCCACCCAGATTCCCGAACGTATTCATCAATCCTGATACGGACGCGGTGAATTCCGTCGTCAGGTCGATGCATACAGCCCAGAAGCTTACTGCCGCAAATAAATTGAACCCAGCGCCTGCCGCCAGCAGAAGTATCGCGGTGAAATCTCCGCGCGTGTTGCTGCCGAGCCAAAGCAATGCTGCCGACAGAATCATTCCGGTGGCAATCGCCAGGCGGCGTCCTTGGCGCTTGCCGAATCGGCGTACCGCGAAGTCTGAGAACAGCCCGCCTAGCGGCGCCAGCGCGGCTATCGCGATATAGGGCATCGTTCCCAGCAGGGAACTTCTGGAAATGCTCAGATGCCGGATGTTCACCAGATAAATGAAAAACCAGGTGTGGAAGAAATAGATGGGAAATCCCTGGCAGAAATAGCCGAGCGCGAGGCCGGCGATCGATCGCGAGGCGAGCAATTTCTTCCAGGGAGTTTTCACGGCGCGCGCGTGAGGCCGTTGGGTCAGCTCGTTGCTCGCTCCGTGAGTAGCGCCAGTTCTTCTGCATTGACTCCTGGGTGATCGGCTGGGCGATTGGTGACATAAACTCGCCAGACGATCGCGGTTACGATGCCAGCCGCGCCGGCGACGTAGAATGACGAGCGCCAGCCCCAGCGCTGCATCATCCACGCGATCAGCACCGGCGTGGCCACTCCGCTCACGCCAATTCCAGCGATGCTGAAACTAGTTCCAAATCCGCGGGAGCCGCTGCCGCTCCAGGCCGCGACAATTTTATTGATGCTGGGCTGGCTGCTGGCTTCGCCTACGCCCACCAGAAATCTCACGATTGCAAACGACCAGGCGACGGTGAACCACCGCGCCAGCGGCAAATTCGGCGCGACTGCGGTGAGCATGGTGAAAAGCGACCACCAAAGCACCGCGGCGAAAAGCACATCGCGCGCGCCAAAACGATCTGCCAGCCATCCGCCCGGAATTTGCAGCAGCGCGTAGCTGAGCAAAAATGCGCTCAGGAGCCAACCCATGGTTTCAGTGCTGAAGCCCAGCTCGCGCTGAATCGATTGGCCCGCGATGCTGAGATTCAGGCGGTCGAGATAGGTGAGAAAGGTCATGAACATGACCGCGGCGAGAATCCGCCATCGCACATTGCTGGCACGCGGGTGCGCGTTCGTAATTGAGCCGATGGGCGAGGTCGTCATCAAATGCCGAAGAATCGGGCGATGGAGGCACGCCCTCGAGCCGTCAAAATCGAGTCAATTTAACACAGCGGCGGGCACTGGCTTTGATTGCAGCGGGAAGAATGTGAGATTCTAGTTGCTCATGAAAGTTGTGATCCCCGGCTAATGCTCCCAGCGAACACCACTATTCCCGTCGAACGTTCCGGCTTCGCTGTCGAAACCCAAGCGCTTACGAAAATCTACGGTGATCTCACAGCTGTTGACCATCTCGATTGCCGCGTGCCCTACGGGCAAATCTTCGGGCTGCTTGGCCCGAACGGCGCGGGCAAAAGCACCACGATCAAAATGCTGACCACGCTGCTTGATCCGACTTCGGGTACGGCGAAAGTGGCGGGATTCGACATCGTGGCCGAGCCGGCGCGAGTGCGCAGAAGTATCGGTTACGTTCCGCAGATGCTTTCCGCTGATGGCGCGCTGACCGGCGAGGAAAACCTGATGCTCTCCGCGAAGCTGTACGCCATTCCGCGCGCCGAGCGGCAGCCGCGAATTGCCGAGGCGCTCGCCTTCATGGGACTCACGGAATTTGGCCGACGCCTGGTGAAGACTTATTCCGGCGGGATGATTCGGCGCCTCGAACTGGCGCAAGCCATGCTGCACCGCCCGATGGTCCTGTTCCTCGACGAGCCGACTATTGGTCTCGATCCCGTGGCGCGCCACACCGTTTGGGATCGCCTGCGCGAGTTGCGCAAGAATTTCGGCATGACCATTCTGATCACCACGCATGACATGGACGAAGCCGACGAACTTTGCGATGAATTGGCCCTGATGCATCGCGGCCAAATTGCCGCCCTGGGCAAGCCCGCGGAACTGAAAGCCAACCTTGGCGCCGAAGCCACACTCGATGACGTCTTCGCGCATTTCAGCGGCGGCTCGATCCAGGAAGGAGGCAGCTATCGTGACATCCGCCAGACTCGCAGCACCGCCAGCCGACTGGGTTGAGGCAAATGTAGTGGTCGAAGTGTGGCGAGAAACGTTCGCTATTGCGAATGTCGAGCTGCGCAAACTTTTCCGCGATCCTACCGAACTTTTTACCCGC
Source organism: uncultured Acidobacteriota bacterium (assembly GCA_963831955.1). Lineage (GTDB taxonomy): Bacteria > Acidobacteriota > Terriglobia > Acidiferrales > UBA7541 > Palsa-147. The sequence continues at coordinate 348,275 of CAWHSG010000003.1, forward strand.
GCCATCCAGCCGGTGCTTTGGCTGGTGATCTTCGGGCAAGTATTCAGCCGCGTTCGAGGAATCCCCACCGGAAATATTTCCTATCTTGCGTTCATGACGCCGGGAATTCTGGCGCAAAGCGTGCTCTTCGCAGCAATTTTTTATGGCATTGCCGTGATTTGGGAGCGCGATCTGGGTATCGTGCACAAATTGCTGGTCAGCCCGTCGAAGCGCATCTCGCTGGTACTTGGCAAGGCAGTCTCGGCGGGTTTTCGCGGAGTGATGCAGGCCATCATCATCTATGTGATCGCCATTGCGCTGCACATCGCCATTCGCTGGGAGCCGCTCGATATCCTCGCCGTGCTTGCAGGTGTCGCTCTCGGCTCGGCGATCTTCGCCACCTTTTCGCTGATTATCGCGTGCATCGTGAAGTCGCGTGAACGCTTTATGGGCATCGGCCAGGTGATTACCATGCCGCTTTTTTTCGCCAGCAACGCGATCTATCCGATTGCGATCATGCCTGCTTGGCTGAAAATAGTGGCGCTCGTGAATCCGCTGACGTATTTGGTGGATGCGCTGCGCGGGCAAATGATCGTCGGTGGCGAAAGTGTGCACGGCTTCGCGAGCGACTTCGGAATCATGCTCGTGATCTTCGTCGTGCTGTCTGCCATCGCCGCGCGTCTTTATCCCACGCTGCTGCGGTAAATATCGTGTGATTTAGCCGGGCTGATTCATCAGCCCGAACCCGTGACAGAACTCGATGTGCAAGCGTCAACCGAGGTTAGGATCCGGAAACATACAGCATCTTCCCTATGTTTTTCAGGTTTGGCCGTGCTGATTTTGTGCAATACTGATTTGGCCCCAGCCGCAGGAGGATTTGTATGTCGAACGCAATGCGTTCGTGTCTCGCGGCCCTTGTTGCAGCTTTTATGTTTGTGGTTCTCGCTGTGCCCGCGCGCGCCCAGCAAAACAGTGTCTTGGGCGAAGTGCGCTTTGATGGCGCGTCTAAAATCGACAAGACCTCCGGCGTGTGGATCGACGGCCAATATTTGGGCTTCGTGTCGGAGTTAAAGGGCGACAAGAAAGTTCTGCTGATGCCCGGCGATCACCAAATCTCGGTGCGCCAATCCGGTTACGAAAACTCCGATCAGAAAATTACGATCGAACCGGGACAGATTTACACCGTGCACGTAAAGATGCAGCGCGATCCGCGCGTGCAATACTCTGCGGTGACTTCGGAGATCAAGCTGGCGGTAACGCCTGAGCGCGCCGCGGTTTTCGTGGACGATGTTTTCGTCGGACACGTGAGCGAATTTGGCGGCACGGGACGGGCGATGCTCGTGAGTCCAGGAACGCACAAGGTCAAAATCACTCTCCCTGGCTATCAAACCTTCGAGACCGACGTGAAGCTGCTGCCGAAGCAAAAGTTCGAGCTCAAAACCGACCTGGCCAAGGGCACGATTGCCGACGCGGGTCCCGATATCAAGGAACAGTAATAAAACTTCTCGAGGCTGCTGAGCGAGCGCAATCTGCGCTATAGTTTCGCGCGGAGATTGCGCGAGCTATTGCCGGATTGGCCGTCGGCGCATCGCGCTTGAACAGCGAAGAATGCCGCCGATCACGGATCACGCTCCAGAAATCACCGTCGCGCCCGCTAGTCCATTCCAGTTGGAGCTTGCTCGCATTCGTGCGGCCTACGAACGGCGGAGGCGCGAAGTCCCGCCGAATCTTTATTCCGATACGAATCCGCATGGCGCAGTTTATCAGCGAGAACTTGAGCAGCGCATTCTCGAATTAGTGTCCCTAAAGATCGCTGGGACCTTGGCCACGCAAAGCATTCTTGATGTGGGCTGCGGGGAGGGCCGCTGGCTTCGACGATTCATTCAATGGGGCGCTTCGCCTGAAAATGTTGCTGGGATTGATCTGCTGCCGGAGCGCGTCGTTGTGGCGCGCGATGCGTGTCTTCCCGCTGTGCGCGTGCTTTGCGGCAGCGCCGATCAAACTTCGTTTGTAGACGGAGGCTTCGATATCGTGCTCTGCATGAATGTTCTTAGTTCGATTCTCTCGGGCGACCTGCGCGCCGCGATTGCGACCGAGATGCTGCGTGTTCTGCGGCCGGGCGGATTTGTGCTCTGGTACGATTTCTTCGTGAACAATCCGGCGAATCCGGACGTGCGCGGAGTACGAAGGCTCGAAATCGCGGGCCTGTTTCCCGGTTGCGACATTGAGCTGGGGCGCATCACCGTCGCGGCGCCGCTCGGCCGGGCGATTGCGCGAGTGCCTTATACTTACGCGGCGCTGGCGAAGTGCCGGATATTCTGTACACATTATCTCGGATGGATTCGCAAACGATGAAGAACGAAGCGCAGGGCGGAGCCATCCCATTTCATCGCGCCTCGCTTGGCGAGGAAGAAATTCGCGCGGTCAGCGAAGTGATCCGCAGCGGATGGCTCACCATGGGTCCGCAAACGGCGCGCTTCGAGCACGAGTTTTCGGAATACGTAGGGGCGCGGCACGCCGTCGCGGTTTGCTCTGGGACAGCGGCTCTGCATCTCGCGCTGATCGCTGCGGGAGTGCGCGCGGGCGACGAGGTCATCGTTCCCACGAATACCTTCACCGCAACAGCGGAGGCGGTTGGCTACATCGGCGCGCGACCCGTCCTCGCCGATATCGATCCGGTGACCATGAATCTCGATCCCCACGATTTCGCGCGGCGAATCACTTCGAAGACGCGGGCCGTCATCCCCGTACATCTCGGCGGGCAGCCGTGCGACATGGATGCGATCCGGGCGGTCGCATCGCGCCATAATTTGCATGTGATCGAAGATGCGGCCCATGCGCTTCCTTCGACTTATAAATCGCGGCGCATCGGAGCCATCAGCGAGTTTACCTGCTTCAGCTTTTATGCCACCAAGACGCTGGCCACCGGCGAAGGCGGGATGATTACTACCAGAGACGGCATCGCCGCCGAACGGATGCGCGTGATGCGGCTGCACGGTATTGGCCGCGATACTTGGAGGCGCCAACGGACCGGCGAGTCGGCGGACTACGACGTGAAGGAAGCGGGCTTCAAATATAACTTCACAGATTTACAGGCGGCCATTGGAATCGCGCAGCTTGCGAAGTCCGACGCGATGAATGACGCGCGCCGCAAGATCGCGGAACGCTATTCGCGCGCCTTCGAATCGGATGCCGCCCTTGAAACTCCGGTCGAGCTGCCGAATTCCGCGAGTTCGTGGCATCTGTACATTTTGCGATTGCGGCTTGATCATCTCGCCGGCGATCGAAATCATTTCATGACGCAACTGCGCGAGAAGGGAATTGGCTGCAGCGTGCACTTCAAGCCGTTGCATTTGCACTCCTACTATCAGCGGCGATTTGGCTATCGGGCGGGAGATTTTCCGCGCGCCGAACATGAGTATCAGCGCTGCGTTTCGCTCCCGATTTACCCTGAGCTCACGCAGGAACAAGTGGAACGGGTGATTTCGGCGGTCCTCGAGATAACCGACGAGTGCCGGCGGGCGCGCGCCAAATCAGCGCACGCTTCCGCGTGAAGCGGCCGGCGCCGTCAGCGCTTCCATGCCAATTATGATGAATCGACCTGGCCGCATTCCCATGTTTACTGCCGCGATCACCTTTCTTCTTTGCCTGATCATCGCCAAATTCCCACCTGCGGTTGAATCGAGAGAAACTGAAAACGTCGCCGCACCGTCGGGCGGCTCGTTAACTGTCAAAAATGAAACGTTTCACAGCGCGTCGCTTGGCCGCGACATGCACTATCGAATCTATCTGCCGCAGAGCTACGCGCAGCCCGAGCGCCGATTTCCGGTGCTGTATCTGCTTCACGGCATCTACGGCAAATTCACCGATTGGGACACGCAATCGCACTTGCGGCACTACGCGCAGAATCTCGATCTCATCGTCGTCATGCCGGATGCCGGCGATAGCTGGTATGTGAAATCTGCGAGCGCGCCGCAAGACCGGTTCGAAGATTACATCGTCAAGGATGTGATCCAGGAAGTGGATGGAAATTACCGCACCACCGCTGCGCGGGAGAGCCGGGCGATCGCGGGCGTTTCGATGGGAGGCTACGGGGCGTTAAATCTCACGCTGAAGCATCCCGATTTGTTCGTGTTTGCCGGGAGCATAAGCGGAGCAATCAACGCGCCCAGCGATTTGGGCCCGCGGCAGCCCGATTTTCAGGCGAATCTGCTGCGGGTTTTTGGCCTCGCGGGAAGCGCGACGCGAGCCGAGAACGACATTTTCGTTCTGCTGAAGCACGCCGATGTGGCGCGCCTGCCATATATCTATCTAGCCTGCGGCGAGAGCGATCCGTTCTTCCCGCTGAACCGGCAATTCGCAACGCAGCTTCTCGAGGAACAAGCGCGCTACGAATTTCACCAGGCACCTGGAGCGCACGAGTGGAAATTCTGGGACAAAGCTGCGAGAGACCTTTTGCCGGCAGTTATGCGGAAACTGAAGCCCTCGGCTCCGTGATGGGTTCCCCTCGTACGTCTAGGCCGAATCGCGATTCAGAAAAAGCAAGCGCCGGTTATGACCCGGCGCCTGCTTTTTGGGCGGCTCTTACCGTGGGGGAATAACTTCGTTACGATTTACGCTCGGGCGAAGCCTTCTGCAGCGCCGAGATCAAACCCATCGCCGCTTCCGGCGCATGAACGCTTCTCTCGGTGATGATGGTCGCGGCGTCCACTTTTTCGCCATACAGTTGCTTGTTTCCGTCCGTGTCCGGACGAAGCGTGGAGCCTTCCAGCGATACGCCGGCAAACACGCCGCGCGCTCGCGAGTAGGTCAGGATCTCCGCACGCATTGTAACGTCGGTGTCAGCCTCGGCTTCGCGTCCAATCGGCCCCGCAGCCGCCGTAGCATCCGCACCCAGCTTCACCTTGGAATGGATGAGGCTGTCGGCCCCGCGGTTGTCCATCACCAGGAACACGAAGTCGGTGGCATCTACCCCGATCTGGAATCCGAAACTACCACCTTCCATCGCAAACATCGATGGAGCTCCCCACGGCCCGCGATAGTTTTTGCCGGTTCGGCAGACCATCGCTCCGCGGCCGTAGGTGCCGCCAACCACGAACGCCGCTTTCATTACCGACGGCATCACCACGACGCAGCGCGCCTTGTCCAGCAAGTCTTGGGGAATGTCGTCGGGCACATTTAGGATCTCATGCATCACTTTGCCAGAGTTCACTAGCCGGTTGTCTTCTTCTTTGGGATTGTCGGCGCTGCGGGCTATTACCGGCATTGCCAGCATCACCATTACGGACAGCACTGCGAACAATGTTTTCATTTCTCTCCTCCGTGTTTCTCGCCCTTGCTTACGAAAATCGGGGCGAAATGCGGGAGGGCCTAACTTTGGGCCCGGTTTGGGGGCGCTCGAAGTTGGAAGACCCTCCCCTACAAATATGCAAATACAAAAACAAAATCACTGGCCTCGGCTCCCTGCCGCTAGCACTACTACGCCTCCTGCCAGCGCGATTACGCCTAGGATCGGGGGAAGCGGGATCGTCTTGTTTTCTTTCTTCGTGGCTTCAATTGGTCCAACGTCAACTACCTTTTTGTGCGTGGTATAGGAGATTCCCTGATAGCCGAGTGAGAGAATCCCTATGACGATCAGGACGATTCCGATAATCGTTTTCGCGCCCATCAATTGCTCCTTTGCGCTTCGATTCCGGTCAGGCCCGACGCAGCAGGCCGCCGACGAGCGCTACTAAAAATAGAACCAAGAACAGGAAGAACAAGATGCGGGCAATTCCGGCCGCGGCGACCGCAATGCCGCCGAAGCCCAAAATGGCTGCCAAAATCGCCACCAGGAAAAATCCCAGAGCCCAGCGCAGCATATTGCCTCCTCGATCCGAAATTTAAATTCGCGGCGGTCGCGTTTTCCGATTGCGAACATCGACCGCTTATAACTTGTCTGTTTTACGTGGCGCACGAGAAAAGCTCCATACGGCGGAAACCCTACAGGGCTACGCGGTATCGTGTAAAAATTTCAGGGGCGGCTGAGCAGAACGTTGCGGGGGCTATGAGTTTCGTTGGGCCCGCAAGGCCAGCATTTGCGGCACTTTCCGAAAAAATTTCCACAGGGAGGCGGGACTGGCGAGCGATGTGCACTTCCTACGCAGCGTATGAGATGTAGAGAATATTCACGGCCAACCTGGATCAGAGCAAGCAACCCAGCGCCATCTACTCCGATAAAGCGTCCGAGACGTGAGTCCATTAAGAATTTTGGAGGCGAACGATGGGATTAATGCGCGTATTAGTGGCAGATGATCACGAGATCGTGCGAAGGGGTTTGTGCTCGTTGATTAAGGAACAGCCCGGCTGGGAAGTCGCAGCGGAAGCCGCCGACGGAAGGGAAGCGGTAGAAAAAACGCGAGAACTCAAGCCGGACGTCACGGTGATGGATATCAGCATGCCGTCGATGAACGGGCTTGAGGCCACCCGGCAAATCGTAAAGGAACATCCGCAAACAAAAGTTCTAGTGCTCACCATGCACGAATCCGATCCCATTATCCGCGACGTGCTGGACGCCGGTGCGCGCGGCTATCTGCTAAAGACCGACGCCGGCCGCGATCTAGTCAGCGCGCTCGAGGCCGTGCGGCGCGACAAAACTTTCTTCACCTCCAAAGTGGCCCAGGTAGTTCTGGACGGCTACTTGCGGCGCGATTTTGAGCCCTCGGAAGTGGACACGCGCCGCGGACGGCTAACCCCGCGCCAGCGTGAAATCGTGCAGCTCTTGGCGGAGGGAAAAAGCAGCAAAGAAGTAGCCGTAGCGCTGGGAATCAGCGTAAAAACGGCGGAGACGCATCGCGCGAATGTAATGCGCCGCCTGGAATGCCATTCCGTCAGCGAGCTGGTTCGCTACGCCATCAGAAACCACATAATCGAAGCCTGACCAATCGCAGCTCAGGTTTTTCGGGCCTGAGGCCGTTAGGTGTCTTGCTTTTGACGAATGCGCGCGTCTCCGGCAACGTCAACCCAGGGGGCAGCTCGGTCAATTTCGCCGGGGCTGCCCTAACGGCTCGAGTGAATCGCATCACGCCGGCAGCCAAGCGTCCTACTAGGTAATTCGTTAAGCCATCGGGATTTCCGGGTATTAACCGCAAGCCGGGTCTTGGTGTTTCATGGTCATCGCAGTTAATCGGGGCCGCTGTAGTCGTAGCAAATGCCGACACAGCGAGTGAGACCCACGGGGGAGGACTTAATGAACTGGGATCAAGTGGAAGGTAAATGGAAGCAAGCAGCCGGAAAGGTGAAAGAAAAGTGGGGCAAGCTCACGGACAGCGATCTCGAAGTAATCCGTGGCCGGCGCGATCAACTCATCGGCAAAATCCAGGAGCGCTACGGCGTCGTCAAGGAAGAGGCACAGAAGCAGGCCGATGAATTCACGAAGACGCTCTATCTTGCCGATGAAACCGATTCCACTTCGAGGGCGACCCGCGAAACGGAATCGCGCGACGATGAAGTCGCTAGCTCCGGCCGCCCCGGCAGAACGCGCGGCGCTGGCCGTCCCTAGAAAAGTTACAAAATGTTCTGTTTTGAACAGCTTGCAGCCGGGGCGAAGCGTAAGGTGCTAAGTGGAAGTTTGTTTCGTGCTCCGCGTTCCGGATTGTTACAGAAAATAACGCCAAATAAATTTTGAGCCGGGCACCCCTCGCAGGCGGAAGCGCACCGCGACGGGTTGCCGGGAGCGAGGTGAAACGTGAGTCAAGCAGCTACGTGCTGGCCGAATCTGAGAAGGGCGAAAGTCCGGCGTGCCTCGATGTCGGGCGCGCCCGCCAGGCATCATCATATGACGCGTGCGGCGGCGCTCCGCGGTCGAGCCGGTGGTTGAAGCCGCAGTCATTCAATCGCCCGACGCGAATTTTAACAGCCTGGTGCAGCACTGCAATCAGCGCGTCTATCGCCTCGCGCTGCGCATCACCCGCAATCACCAGGATGCCGAAGACGCGCGCCAGGAAACTTTTCTCAAGGCTTACAGGCATCTGGATCAATTCGAGGGGCGTTCGCGCTTTACCACCTGGATTTCGCGCATCGCCATCAATGAAGGTCTGATGAATTTGCGCAAGCGCAACGATAGCCGGCGCGTGGCGCTCGACGAAATCGCCGAGACGGCTATTGAGGGTGACGCGCTCGTAAAGCTGCGCCGGCCGATCGAAGACCCGGAAGTAAACTTCACGCGCCGACAACTACGCGGGGCGCTGAATGCGGCGATTGCCGCGCTGCGTCCGCTGTATCGCGATGTTTTCGTGCTTCGCACAGTGGAGGAACTCTCGACGTCCGAGACCGCGAAGACGCTCGGGCTGACTGTGAGTACGGTGAAGACGCGGCTGCGACGCGCGCGCATTGAATTGCGCACTTATCTCGCAGGATGCGGACAGATGGTGCAAAACGCGGGAGCCCTAGCTAGCGAAGGAAGTTCAGAAGCAGCGTAGGGGGCGCGTTTACCGCGCCTCGGGGTTTTTTGGTTTTGAATTTCTTTCTGTGCCGCGAACGCGGCTGGTAACAGGCGACCGAAAACCAAACCTACTTCGGGCCTCCGCCTGGGCGGACCGGCCCCTACGTTCGGTAGCTCGCGTTAATGCGAACGTATTCGCCGGTGAAATCGCACGTCCAGATTCTCGCCGCGCCGTGCCCGTAGCGCAGCTCCACTCGTATAGGCACAAATTTCGCTAACATTCGCCGATGCGCTTGACGCTCGTTGAAGGGCACTTCAATGCCATGGCGGCAAACTGTGATGCCCGCGATGTGGATCTCAGCCTGCGCCGGATCGAATCGCATTCCCGCGCGCCCCGCTGCGGCCAGGATGCGCCCCCAGTTCGGATCTGCGCCGGCCAGCGCCGTTTTCACCAGCGGCGAATTCGCGATCGTTCGGGCAATCGTTTCGGCGGCGGATTCACTGGATGCGCCGCGAACTTCGATTTCGATCACCCGTTTCGCGCCCTCGCCATCGGCCACAATCGCCAGCGCCAGCTTGGCGCAAATAGTTTCGAGCGCTGCGCCAAATCGCCGAAAGTCCGCTCCATCGCGCCGCAGTTTGGCCGTCCCTGACGCGCCATTGGCCAGCACCGCCAGCGTATCGTTTGTCGAAGTGTCGCCGTCCACGGTAATCGTATTGAACGTCCGGGCCACCACACGGCTCAGCGCGTGCCTCAAAAGCGCCGGGTCAATCGCCGCGTCGGTCAGGATAAAAGCCAGCATCGTGGCCATATTCGGCTGAATCATTCCCGAGCCCTTGGCACAACCGAGAAGCCGGACTTCCTTGCCGCGAATGCGAATTCTCTCGGCCGCCCACTTAGGCCGCGTATCGGTGGTCAGAATGGCGCGCGTAAAGGATTCGAAGGAATGCGCTTCGCGGGTTCTGGCCGAAGCCAGACCCGGCATCGCGCGCACGATCTTGTCAACGCGCAGCGGCGCGCCGATGACGCCCGTCGAGCAGACAACGATTTCTTCCGGCAAACAACTCAGCGCGCTCGCCGCCGCGTCCGCGGTAGCGCGCGAAGCCGCCATCCCCGCGTCTCCCGTGGCGCAGTTTGCGTTTCCAGAATTCACCACCAGCCCGCGCATCCGCCCGCGGCTGCGCCGGATATTTGCACGCGAGAGCGTCACCGGCGCGGCCTGTACCAGATTTTGCGTGAATACCGCCGCAGTGGCGGCAAGGGAATCGCTTACGATCAACGCCAGATCCAGACCGGACTTCTTCAGACCACTAGCGCGGGCTGAAAATGAGAAGCCCTTCGGAAGATCGCGTTGAGATGCAATGGACTTCATTCGACGGGGACCGGCTCCGCGCTCTCGTCCAGAATGCGAAATGGGTCGTTCACGGGGGAAAGGTTTACCACTAGCGCGGAAAGCTGGCAAGTGCGGGCCTTGGGGCAATGAATGCAGTCGCGATCGATTTTTTCGTGCAGGGAATGGCGCGTGGAGGGTTCAAATCCCAGGCGCACGAAAAATTCCGGCGAGCTGGTGAGCGCAAACACGCGCGCGATGCGCCGCCGTTCACCGCGCTCCAACGCTGTTTTCACCAACCGCGCGCCAAGGCCGCGTCCGACTTTTGCCGGCGTCACCGCGAGCGAGCGAATTTCGGCCAGTGCGGGATGATAGACCTCGAGAGAAACGCAGCCTGCAACTCCGAAGCGATCGGCGGCTACCAGAAAGAAGTCGAGATGCCTGCGAATATCGTCTTCATCGCGCGGGAGCAGGATGCCTTCGCCGGCATAGTGGGCGATGAGCGCTTGAATTTCCGCGAGGTCCGCGGGACGGGCTTTTCGAACTCTCATCGCGCCGTTGCTCGCAGGCCGAGGCGCTCCTGCAATTTCTCGAGCGCGTCGCGAACGGATTCAACTGATGTTCCGCCCGGCACGCTCTTTCTGCGGACGGCGGCATCGAGGGTCACGGCCGAGAAATAATCGGTGTCGAAAATGGCGGAATGTTGCCGCAAAACTTCCAACGGCAATTCGGTGATGGCCTGCGAGCGCTTTTCCGCTTCGCGAATCACGCGGCCGATGATGTCGTGCGCCTCGCGGAAGGGAACTCCGCGCGCCACCAGATAATCAGCGGCTTCCGTGGCGAGCAGTCCGGGGCTCGAGGCCGCAGCGCGCAGCTTCGCTTCATTGAATTTCGTGGCACGAAGCGCTGCAGCTGCGATGCGCACCATCGCATGAGCCTCATCGTGCGCCGCAAATACCGGCTCCTTATCTTCCTGCAAATCGCGCTGGTAACTCGACGGCAAGCCCTTGATCGTCACTAGCAGGGACATCAGCGCGCCGACAATTCGTCCGCTCTTGCCGCGGATCAATTCCCACGCATCGGGATTTTTCTTTTGCGGCATCAGGCTGCTTCCCGTGGAGAATTCGTCCGGAAGAATGGCGAATCCAAATTCGGCTGAGGCGAACAGTATCAGGTCCTCGCTCAGCCGCGAGAGGTGCGTCGCAATTACGGTGAGTGCGAACAGATATTCGAGCGCGAAATCGCGATCGCTTACGGCATCGAGACTATTCGCCGTGATCGCCGCAAATCCCAGTTCGCGGGCCAGTCCACTGCGGTCGAACGGAAATGCGCTGCCCGCCAGCGCGCCTGAACCCAACGGGCAAACATCCGCGCGCGCCGCAGCGGATTGCACACGATCCGCATCGCGCAAGAACGCATCGGCATGCGCGAGCAGCCAGTGCGAGAGCAAAATCGGCTGCGCGTGCTGCAAGTGCGTCATGCCCGGCATGGGAATTTGCAGATGGCCTTCCGCTTGAATCGCGAAAGACTCAATCAGTGCTACCAGCGCCTCGGACATCGCGCGCGCTGCATCCTTCACGAACATGCGGAATTCCGTCGCTACCATTTCATTGCGGCTGCGGCCGGTGTGCAACTTCGCGCCGATGGGCCCGAGCGCGGCGATCAGCGCTACTTCAACGAAATGGTGGACGTCCTCGGCGTTCGAGCCGTCCAGCCAACTTTGATCGGTGCGCGCGCGATTTTCGATGGCGTCGAGCGCTTTTAGAATTTGCGCACATTCGTCCGCGCTCAGTAATCGCGCCGACTGCAAGCCGCGCGCCCACGCACGATCGAGCGCGAGTTCGTAGGGCAGCAGCCTGCGGTCGAAGCGCCACGAGCGCTCGAACTCGTAAAAGCTGGCGTCCGGGCCGCGCTCGAAGCGGCCGCCCCACATCTTGTCGTTCTTCGACTCGCTCAACGCCGCTTCACTCCCTCTTCTCGCCGCGCCGGTCCCTGCGGCACTGTAATCGGCAACGCAAAAAGATTGATGAAGCCTTCGGCGTCTTTTGGGTTGTAGCCGGTCATGCTGAAGCTCGCCAGATTGGTGCGATAGAGCGAATTCGGCGATTTGCGGCTGGTTACCGTCACATTGCCCTTGTAAAGCTCCAATCCGACCGTGCCGGTAACGCGCCGTTGCGCGCTGGCGAAAAATGCATCGAGCGCCTCGCGCAACGGCGTGAACCACATCCCGTAGTAAACCATTTCCGCATAACGCAGCGAGAGAATCTGCGAGTAGTGGGCCGTCTCGCGATCGAGCGCCAGCGTTTCGAGTTCGCGATGTCCCGCGACGAGCAAAGTGCCGCCCGGCGTTTCATAGGCACCGCGCGATTTGATTCCTACGAGCCGGTTCTCGACGATATCCGTGCGGCCAACGCCATGCGCCGCAGCCAGCTCGTTCAATTCTTCCACCAAGGCCACTGGTTTCAACTTCCGCCCATCCACGGAAACGGGCAGCCCTTCCTCGAATCCAATTTCCACGCGCGCGGGCCTATCCGGAGCATTCTCCGGCGAGACGATCCATTGCCACATGGCCTCATCCGGGGCGTTGGCGGGATCTTCGAGGCAGCCGCCTTCATGACTCAAATGCCAAATATTTCGATCGCGGCTATAGATATTTGCCTTGGTCTGCTCGACGGGAATGTGATGCGCATTTGCATAGGCGATTGCGTCCTCGCGCGATGAAATCGTCCATTCGCGCCACGGCGCAATAATCCGCAACTCGGGCGCCAGCGCTTTGCACGCCAACTCGAAGCGCACCTGATCGTTGCCTTTGCCGGTGCAGCCATGCGCCACGGCATCCGCGCCCACCTGCCGCGCGATCGCTACTTGCCGTTGCGCCAGCAATGGCCGAGCGAATGAAGTGCCCAGCAAGTATTTGTGCTCGTAAACCGCGCCAGCGCGCAGCGTCGGCCAGATAAATTTGGTGACGAATTCCTCGCGCAGATCTTCGACGTAAGCGGTGCTCGCGCCCGTGGCCAAAGCTTTGCGGCGGGCGGCGTCGAGATCCTCGCGCTGGCCCAGATCGCCGACCATGGCGATCACTTCGCAGCCATACGTCTCTTTCAGCCACACCACGATGATCGAAGTGTCCAGCCCGCCGGAATATGCGAGCACGACTTTCTTCGGATTCGCCAGCGGCTGCATCGCGGCTTTGGAATGAGCCGTCGTCTCCGCATTCTTCGATGCGGAAGCGTGACCGTTCGCGTGTGGCGTTCCCTGATGGCCGTTTTTCGGGACAGCCTTTCGCTTCGTTCGTTCGCTGATGGTTTTCGTGGGCATCCAATTCCTCGTCTAGCTGAGCAGCGTCAGCAAAATGGCCTTCTGCATGTGCAAGCGATTCTCGGCCTGATCGAAAACAATCGATCGCTGCGAATCCATAATCGCCTCGGTAACTTCCATACCTCGATGTGCGGGCAGGCAGTGCAGGAAGACGGCATCCGGAGCGGCCAGAGAAAACATCTCTTCATTCACCCGATACCCGGCGAACGCTTCGGCGCGCTTGGCAGCTTCGGCTTCCTGCCCCATGCTGGTCCACACGTCCGTGTAAATCACTTGTGCGCCCGTGACCGCTTCGCTCGGCGATTCGAAAAGCTCGATTTTGCCGCGCGTGTCGCGCGCCGCCCGCCGCGCATCGCTCACCACCGCGGAATCGGGTTCGTAGCCCGCAGGCGATGCCACGCGAACGTTCGCACCGAGCCGCGCTCCGATGCTGAGCAGGGAATGACAGACATTATTTCCATCGCCGACGTAAGCCACTTTCAATCCGCGTAAGCCGCCGAAATGCTCCTCAAGCGTAAAGAAATCCGCAAACGCCTGGCAAGGATGATAGCGATCGGTGAGCGCGTTGATTACCGGAATGCGCGCGTTTTGCGCCAATTCTTCCAGCGCCGTCTGCCGAAAAAGCCGCGCGACGATTCCATGCGTCCAGCGCTCCAAGCTGTGCGCCACATCGGCCACCGATTCGCGCTCGCCCAGATGCGAAAACGTATGATCGAGGAAAGTGGCCGATCCGCCGAGGCTCGCGATTCCGACTTCAAAGGTCACGCGCGTCCGCAGCGAGGGCTTTTCGAAAATCAGCGCGAGAAAGCGGCCCGCCAGCGCTCCGCGATAACGGTCGGGCCGTGCCTTCACGTCCGCCGCCAGGTGCAGCAGTTCGCGCACTTGCGCGGCGCTCCATTCCATTCCGGTCAGCAGATCGGTTTGCAGCGGAATCGTTGTTGATGTAACGCTTGCCATGGAATCCTCTCTTACCTCGTCTCGAGCGCAAGTTCAGTCTGCAGCGGAGTCGCCGCGGCGGCCGAAACCGTCGCTGCTTTCGCCGCGCTCGAATGCGTTTTCAAGCTATCAGCCGCCTCAATCGATTTTGGACGAGGCGTTTTTGCAAATACCGTGTTAAGCGTCGCCAGAAATTTCTTCACGTCAGCGGAACGCACGATAAACGGCGGCAAAAATCGCAAAATATGCTCATGCGTACAGTTAATCACCAATCCGTGCTTGAGGGCCGCTTCGACAAAAGGCCCGCCCTCAACAATGAGATCGAGCCCGATGATCAGGCCCTCGCCGCGCACTTCGCGGATGAAATCAAACTCGCGCGCCATTCGCTCCAGGCCTGCGCGAATCTCCGCGCCGCGTTCGCGCGCATTCTTCATAAGCTTTTCATCTTCGATGATGCGCAGCGCCTCAAGCGCCGTGGCGCACACCAGCGGCCCGCCGCCAAACGTAGTCCCGTGCAGACCGGGCGATAGCGCTCCGGCAAATTCCTCATTCGCGATCACTGCGCCCAGAGGCAGACCGGCAGCCAGCGGCTTTGCGACTGTCACGATGTCCGGCAACTTCGCAAATTTCTGATAGGCAAAGGCGCGGCCCGTTCTTCCGAGCCCGCATTGAATTTCATCCGCGATTAACGCGGCATGGTTGGCGCTCGCCAATTCCCGCGCGCGATTCCAAAACGCCTCGCTCACCGGATAGATTCCGCCTTCGCCCTGAATGGTCTCCAGCACGATCGCGCAGACGCCGGGATCAAATTTCGCCTCGAGATCGGCCACATCGTTGAAATTCACAAAATCCGCGCCGGGCATCAAGGGCGCAAAAGGCTCGCGATATTTCGCGGGATAGGTGATCGCCAGCGAGCCGAAAGTTCGCCCGTGAAATGAATTTGTCAAGGCCAGCACGCGCGTCGGCGCTGCTCGCCCGTTTTTCACCCGCGCCTTCGCGTAAGCGCGCGCGATCTTTAGCGCGCCTTCGATGGCCTCCGTCCCGCTATTGGTGAAAAAAACGCGGTCGAGTCCCGACCATTCCGCCAGCTTCCGCGCCAACGGCCCTTGATACGGATTGTGAAAGAGATTCGAGAGGTGAATGGCCCGGCCTGCCTCGCGCCGAATCGTCTTCACGATCCGCGGATGCGAATAACCTAGCGCATTGACGGCGATGCCGCCAAGAAAATCGAGATACCCGCGGCCGCGCTCATCATAGAGATGGCAACCCTTGCCTTGAACGAACACCACCGGCGGACGGCGATAGGTGTTCATCAAGTAGCGGGTTTCATCGCGCACGGCGCGCTGCCATGTTTTTGCTCTGCGCTTTGCGCTTCATAGCGACGCCGCCTTGACTTCATCCGAGACATACATCGGCACAACACGCGTGCCCAAACCTTTGGCTCCATTCGCGGCGCTGATTAATGCGCCGGGCCTGGTGCCGCCGACGATGCGCACCTCGCGCACGCCGCCAGCCAACGCCCGTTTCGAAGCTTCGAGTTTCAGAATCATTCCGCCCGAAACTTTATTCTGTCGAATGAGCTCTTCGACATCCGCGCCGCTCACCGCTTTCAGAACTTTGCCGTCATCCAGCACGCCGGCGACGTCCGTCAAGAAGATCAGCCGCTCGGCATGGCAGTATTCCGCGCAAGCCGCCGCCATGTGATCGGCATTGATGTTGTAAAGCTCGCCATCAGGCCCAAGCCCGAGGCAGGACGCGACGGGAATCAAATTCTCGCGCCAAAGCGATTCGAGAAACTCGACATCCACGCCGGTGAGATAACCGACGAATCCGAGCCCTCCGACGGCCTCGTTGTGACTCATCGGCTCGGCGCGGAAGCAAGCTCCGTCGGCTGCCGAGATCCCGATAGCGCGCTGTCCTGCGAGCGAAATCGCTCCGGAAAGCCGTTTATTCAGCAGGCCGCCAAAAACCATGGCGGCCACGTCGCGCGTTTCCCGATCCGTCACGCGCAATCCGTCCACAAAGCGGCTCTCGATGCCCATGCGCTTCAACGTCGCGGTAAAAATCTTCCCGCCGCCGTGAATTACCAGCAGTTCGTGCCCCGCTTGCGCTAGATGCACCACTTGCTGCGCAAGAATCTGCATCGTTTCTTCGCTCTCGAGCAATGCACCTGCAATTTTTACGACCAATCTCATATCAGCCCGGTCTCCTCAGCCCATCCCATCATGCCGTTCAAGTTCTGCACCGCTTGGCCCGCCGCGCCTTTGCCCAAATTATCGAGGCAAGAGACGATCACCAATCGCTTGCCCGATTCATCCAGCGCAAATCCGATATCGCAGAAATTCGTTCGCGTCACGTGCTGCAATTCCGGCAGCGTTCCAGCGCGCGAAATTCGCACCATCGGCCGGCCCGCATAAAATTTCCGGTACGTAGATTCGATCTCATCCAGCGACCGCGCCTGATCGAGCCACACATAAATCGTCGAAAGTATTCCGCGCTCGACGGGCAGCAAGTGCGTGGTAAAAATGAAATCTTCCGGCGCCAGCCCGGTGTGCTCGGTAACTTCGGGCGTGTGCCGGTGAGTGAAGACTCCATAAGCGCGAAAATTTCCATTCACTTCGACAAAGTGAGTCTCGCGTTTTGGCTCCTTGCCCGCGCCGCTCGCTCCCGATTTACAATCGCAAACCACGCCGCGCCCAGCATCAATCCAACCGGCTTCCACCAGCGGCCGCAGCCCGAGAATTACCGAGGTCGGATAGCAACCCGGATTCGCGACCAACTTCGCGCTCGGCAACCGGGCAGCATAAAGCTCCGGCAATCCATAAACGGCTTCAGCCAGCGCCGCGCTCGATGGTGCCGGCAACTTGTACCAGCGCGAAAATGTTGCGGCGTCCGCAAATCGGTACGCTCCGCTCAAATCCACCACGCGGAGGCCGGCTTCCAGCAATTCCGGCACCAGCTCGAGCGAGGCCTCATGCGGCGTAGCCAGAAACGCCGCCTGCGCCCCGCTCTCGCGAATCGCATCAACAGAAAACTGCCGGCAGGGCGCCTCGCCCCATCCCCGCAATTGCGGAAACAATTCTGTTAAGCAATGAACGCCCGAATGTGCATCGCGCAAATAAAATGTCGGCTTGTCCAACTCGGGATGCCGAAGAAGAATCCGGGCCAATTCGTAACCCGCATAGCCCGTAGCTCCGACGACGGCGACCCGCACGGCATCGCTCATCGCAGCATCTCCTTCAGCCTCTTTTCAAGAGCCGCGCGAGCTGCGCGTGAAGGGCAAATCACCAAAATGGTATCGTCGCCGGCCAGTGTGCCCGCCACTTCCTTCCAGCGTTGCGCATCCAGTGCTGCGGCCAGCGGCTGTGCTCCACTCGGCGGAGTTTTCAGCACCAGCATGTTTTGCGCCGGGCGGATGTCCAGCAAAAATTCGCCCACCGCGCGCGCCAATGGGGGCAGGGAACTCGGCGTCGAATCGTCAGGAGTCGCCGTGAGCGAGCGATAGCCTTCCGCCGTCTTCACCAGCCGCAACTCGCGCAGATCGCGCGACAACGTCGCCTGCGTGACACGCACGCCGCGATGCACCAGTTGCCGCCGCAGCGCATCCTGATTGGCCACCTTCATCTGCGCCAACAGATTCAAGATTTGTCCTTGACGGAATCGTTTGTGCGTATTCATATTCAAGAGTCTGAGTAATTATGCAGACACATGTATATTCATGCGTCGCGCGGCAAGTGTCAAGAAATAATTACGGCAGATTCACCGCTGCAGGCTCGCCGTCGAAGTGCGCAGGCGCGCGATTGTGAGCAGCAACTCGGTCTGCTATTCTCGCCAGTGAGAGGTTCGCGTGGCGCAGACAGTTTCACAAAGCGTTCCCTACGATCTATCTCGCGAACGCACGTCCGCAATTCCGTGGTTTATCTGGAGCGGCATCGCCGCAGTTTCCTCGATCGCTTTCGGTCTGTATTGGGATATTTCCTGGCACCAAACCATCGGACGCGACACGTTCTGGACGCCGGCGCATCTAGCCATTCATTTCGGCGGCATCCTCGCGGCATTCACGTGCAGTTATCTGATTTTCTCGAATACTTTTTCGCGCGATCCGGCGGCACAATCCGCCGGCGTACGCGTCTGGGGATTCCGCGGTCCCGTCGGCGCATTTCTCACCGCCTGGGGCGGCGTCACCATGCTCACTTCCGCGCCGTTCGATAACTGGTGGCACAATTCGTTCGGCCTCGACGTTGAAATCCTGAGCCCGCCGCACGTGGTCCTTGGCATCGGCATTCTCGCTGTCAGCACCGGCGTCGTGCTTCTACTTGTTTCGGTGATGAATCGCGCCGATAGCGACGCCAGGGCCAAGCTCAGCCGCTTGTTCCTGTATCTCTGCGGCGTGCTGATTTTCCAGCACATGATTTTGGTGAGCGAATATAGCGACGCGACGCAAATGCACAGCGCGATCTTCTATACGGTAGCGGCGCTCGGCACGCCGACGCTGCTCGTTGCCTACGCGCGGGCATCCGGGCATCGCTACGGCGCCACCATCATCGCGTCCATCTACATGCTGCTCACCGCGGCGGGCCTGTGGATTCTTCCGCTTTTTCCCGCGCATCCGCGACTCGGTCCGGTTTACACCAACGTCACGCACATGGTGCCGATGGCGTTTCCGATACTTCTCGCGCCCGCGGCGTTCGGCCTCGACGTGGTCTTTAATCGTTTCTCGAATCGCAGCCGTTGGATGCAAGCCGTTCTGGCGGCCACTGCTTATCTTGCGATTCTCGATAATCGTAAGTTGGCCGTGGGGCGACTTCATGATCAGCCCGGCCGCGCGGAATTGGTTTTTCGGCCAGAATTATTTTGCGTATCAGGTGCCGCCATCGGAATACCATCTCGCGTGGGAATTTGAGCGCTTCGAATCGACGCGCGCGCAATTTGCCATGGGATTCGTTTACGCCTGGATCAGCGGCGTCGCATCGGTCTTCGTCGGAATTATTTTCGGCAATTGGCTATCGCGACTTCGCCGGTAATCGCGCCGTGAAAAACTTCATCTTGCTCGCACTCGTTCTCTCGATGGCGCTCGCGCCGGTCTGCGCCGCGCACGTCGGCAGCCCCGATGTCTATTTTCAGGGCGACGCCGGTCCTTATCATCTCGTGGTAATGATTCGCACTCCGCAAATGATTCCCGGCGTGGCCGAATTCGAGATTCGCAGCGATACTCCCGGAATCCGCGAAATAAAAATCGTTCCACTATATATTGCCGGCGAAGGTTCGAAGTATCCGCCGCCGCCCGATATTGTGAATCCCGCCGCGGGCGATCCGCAATTCTTCGCCGGCAAGCTTTGGCTGATGGGTTCGGGTTCGTGGCAAGTGCGCATCGAAGCAGACGGCGACAAAGGTTCGGGAACGGTGGCAGTTCCGGTACCGGCGTACGCGCGCAACACGCTTGCGATGCAGCGTGGCTTGGGGATTCTACTCTTCGGTCTGATGTTGCTGCTGGTCGTCGCCATTGTCTCGATCGTCGGTGCGGCCAAGCGCGAAGGCCAACTCGAGTCGGGAGAGCAGCCGACGCCGCGGCAAAAGCGCGGTGCGCGTTTAGTGATGGCGGCGGCGCTCGTTGCAGTCGTTGGAATTTTGGCGCTGGGAAATATGTGGTGGCGGGTTTCGGCCGCACATCGAGCCAACCGCATGATCTACGTCGCGCCAAAGCTTGGCGTCACGCTCGATCCCACGGGACGCATGAATCTCGAAATCGGCGACTCGAAGTGGCATTCTTCGCGCGCCGAAATCGTGGGCACTGCACTCATTCCCGATCACGGCCACCTGATGCATCTTTTCCTCGTTCGCGAGCCGGCCATGGACCGCTTCTATCATCTTCATCCGGATCGATCTGGCTTGATGACCTTCACCGATGATCTCCCGCCAATTGCCGGCGGCCATTACAAAGTATTCGCCGACATCGTTCGTGCTTCTGGATTTCCAGACACACTGGTCGCCGACGTGGATTTGCCGGATTTGCCGGGCAAGCCGCTCGCGGGCGACGACGCCGAAGCAAACGCGCCGGCCCTCACTCAATCGGCGCAGCGCGAGCACAAGCGCGCCGCTCTCGAACGGTGCGCGCATGATCTGGGAGCGCGATGCAACGCCGCTGGTTTCGGATCGCTTGCTGTGGTTCAAGTTTCGCGTCGAGGACGGCAGCGGCAAGCCGGTAACCGATCTGGAGCCTTACATGGGAATGGCAGGGCACGGCGAATTTATCCGTTCGGATTTCAGCGTGTTC
The DNA here is from genome assembly GCA_963831955.1 of uncultured Acidobacteriota bacterium. Classification (GTDB taxonomy): domain Bacteria; phylum Acidobacteriota; class Terriglobia; order Acidiferrales; family UBA7541; genus Palsa-147. The sequence goes on from CAWHSG010000003.1 coordinate 368,535, forward strand.
GCGCACGTCCATCCGGATGGCTCAATTCCGATGGCGGCATACACGCTTGCGGAAGCGACGCTCGGTGCGAATTCGAGCTCGGACAAATCGCGGGCAGAAGACATGCCAGGAATGGCGATGATGAAGGCCAGCGGCACTCCGATGCCGTCGGAAGTTTCTTTCCCCTATGGTTTTCCCAAGCCCGGACTGTATCGGATCTTCGTACAGGTGAAGCGCGCAGGAAAAATCGAGACCGGCGTTTTCGATGCAAACGTGAACTAGCCCTCGGACTCGCGGTACTCCCCGCCCTCGGCCGACCATCCAACGAGTACGCAAGAAAGCCATCTCGTATTTTCAACAGAAGGTTTGGTAGGGGAGGGTGCTTCAGACCCTCCCGCCGTTCGGCCCATTGCGGCGAGAGTATTTCTTAAGATTCAAGCTGCGGAGCAAGCCGGAGCGGCCGTGCCAGATGCAACCAAGAAAGAATCTTCACCACAATCCAGGAAGGATCAATCTCACCGCGCCGGATACTAAACCGCGCCGAAGTAGGATAAGCGTGATGATTGTTGTGAAGCCCTTCGCCAGCCGTGAGCAACGCAACGATTTGTAAATTGGTTGCGGTATTTTCGAAATTCCGGGAGCCCAGCGCATGATTCGCGCCATTCACCACAGCACTAAAGAAAATGTAAGTTCCCGCTTGCACCAAAAACGCGATGCCGCCCCAGATGGGCCCAAGCAACCACATGGAGATGGCAATCCCGCAAAATATCCCCAGCATTCCATAGCGGAAAAAGTGCCGGTCAAACCAGCCATTGCCCACATCCGGCGCGAAAGTCGCCAGCGTCTCTTTCTTGTGCGCCTCGCGCGCATAGTAATAAACGTTCCCCAGCAAAATCTGCCACAGCCCCTCAAGCACGGGACTGTGCGGGTCGCCCTCCACGTCCGTATGGCGGTGATGCTTGCGATGCACCGCCACCCATTCTTTCGCATTGATTCCAGTGGCGAGCCACAGTTGCAGCCGCATCGGGAAAGCCACCACGGGATTCAAGTAAAGTCCGCGGTGAGCCAACGATCGATGCAGATAAATGCTGGTCGCAAAACTGGAAAGTTGAACGCTGACTGCCACGAGCAGAACCGCGTAAAGAAGATGAACCACGGTGACCGGCTCCATTTCCACTGATTATTCCCGACGCGCTCCAAGAATATTCACATTCCCAGATAGCGTCAATGGACCTAACCACAAAACGAAAGCATCTAGTTACGCCTTCAGGCGTCCTAGGAAATCGGCGGGCGCTTCGTATGCCAATCCGAGTGCGCCTGATACAAACTCGCCGCGGCCAGCGCCTTGGAATCGTCGCGCACGCGCGCCGCAAATAAAATTCCGATCGGCAACTTCGCGGAGGTAAATCCGCAGGGCACGCTGATGGCGGGAAATCCACAAAGATTTCCCATTCCACCCAGCGGATCGGGGAAATTGAGTTCCTTCTCCAAATTCGCATCGAGCGCGCTCGCGGCCACTGGCAACGACGGCGCCGCCAGCACATCGTATGTCGCGAGCAACTCGTCCATCTTCTGCTGGCAAATTCCGCGCAGTTGCTGCGCGCGCATGTAATCGTCGGCGGCAATCTGCTCGCTGATGTAGCCGTTGATGCGCCCTAATGGATCGCTGAGCTCCGCGACTTTTCCCGATTCAATCAAATCGCGAAACGCCGCCGCGCCCTCCACGCTGATAATCACTCCCGCAGCGGCGTCAAACGGCCCCTCTGGAAGCTCGGCATCTTCCACCACTGCGCCTTGCTTCTCAAGCAACGCGATTGCCCCTTGCGTCGCGGTATCAATGTCCGGGTCGATTTTCTTCCATGCATTTGTAAGCCATCCAATTTTCAATTTCTGCGCCGCGGGTGCGCCATATTCGAATGCCGCCTCGTCTCCGGGAAGGGAGCTCCGATCTTTCGCGTCGTGTCCGGCGAGCGCCGCGAGAATTAATCCGCAATCATCGGCGCTGCGCGCCATGGGTCCAATTTTATCGAGGGAATAGGCGAGCGCCATTGCGCCATAGCGGCTTACTCGCCCAAACGTCGGCCGCAATCCGGAAATTCCGCAGAACGCCGAAGGGCAAATGATCGAGCCCCAGGTCTCCGTCCCGATCGCAAACGCCGCCATCGCGGCGGAAACAATCGCTCCCGATCCGCTCGACGATCCGCAAGTCCAGCAACCTTCATTCCACGGATTCTTCGCCGGGCCGGTGAGTGAAGCCGATGCGAAGCGATAGCCCATTCCGCCCGCCAACTCGATCATTGCGGCCTTGCCGATCAAAATAGCGCCGGCTTTGTTCAATTTTTCGATCACGGTCGCGTCGTAATCGAATGTCTGGTCCGCGAAGGGTTTCGCGCCCCACGTTGTTGGGTATCCCTTTACCGCCAGCAAATCTTTCGCCGCATAAGGAATGCCGTGCAGCGGTCCGCGGTAGTGTCCTGCAGCAATTTCTTTTTCGGCGGCGTGCGCCTGCTCGAGCGCCACGTCGCGCGTCAGAGTTGCATAGGCATTGAACTGCGCATTTAACTCTTCGCTTCGTGCCAGATAACTTTCCGTGAGCGCCACGGGAGAAAGCTGCCGCATGCGAATCCGTTTGCCCAATTCGCGGACGGAAAGATAGAGCACGTCCTCGCCAGGCACTGCGCGCTTTTTCTCAACGGCGGGGAACACGGCGTACCTCCGTCAAATCCGGCACCACCCGCAAAACCGTCGCGGGCTGATCTCCATTGCCCAGCGGATAAGAGCGAAGCTTATCGAGCGATTTCTGGAGTTCGCCCACTAAGCGCCGGACTTCAGTCTTCTCCTCGGCGGAAAGCCGGTCGCCATAACGCCGAAAAACATCCGCGGCGCGCGCATCAATCTCCGCCTGCCGGGCTGACGCCGCATCGTCAGGTCTCGCCGAATTCATATCGGGCGCGCCGTTCGTATCCGCGCCGTTTTGCGTTAAGGCCTCGGCGCCCGGTGCCAACGCTGCATTCGCAGTCGCCGTTGCGGCCGCCGCCGCTACTGCGCGCGCAAAATCGCGGCGCGTTAGTTTCTTCGCATTTTTCACCGATTCTTCAAGCATACTTCGTGGCCTCGATTGATAGATCGCCCCTGCCGAAATTCCGGCGGCCCAGACTAATGGAGACGCGCAGCCGCGTCAACTCGCGCCGCCGGCAGCGTCACGTGCCGTTTTTCAAGTGTGCCGAAAAGAGTGATCCTTTGTAGACACTCGACGAAACCCGCGCTCCCGTGACTCGCAGCGCGATATAGAATCTCGGCGTACGGGCTTCCTGGCCCTCCCAGGCTTGCCACAAACAACTTCTTTACGCCGCCCGGGTTTCATTCCTGGATGGCAATCTCACAATCACGGCCGTCCGAGCCACACATCGGACTAGGAGGAATCATTCATGGAAACGAAAATCATTGGCTTCTTCGCGGCGCTCGCGCTCATCTTCACCTTGACGTTTCCGGCGGGAGCTCCTGCCGCGCCACCGGCCGCAAAGGGCGCCATCACGACCGCTCAGCCCCCCGTCCCTCCACCGCACCCGGAGATCCGCGCCGCTATCGATTCGCTGGAACACGCTCGCATGCACCTGAAAGAGGCGCGGCACGATTTCGGTGGCCATCGTGAAGAAGCCCTGCGGGCCACGGATGAAGCCATCCGCCAGCTCAAAATTTGCCTGGAGTTCGATAAGTAACGGGAGGCAGTTCAAGTCGCAGCAATAGTTTGCGCGCAGCGTCCTTCGATCGTTGCGTTTCGGAGGACGCTGTTTTTTTGGGAGCAAAAAGCGATCGTTACTCCGAGGTGGTGTCCGCAGGGGCCGGGGCGGGCGCGACCGGCTTCGCATCTTTACCAGCAATTTGCTTCACGATCTTGGCGGCCAGCTCGCGGCTCGTTGCGCAGGCCGAATCATTAATCCGGCATTGCGCCAACGTCATTCTGCAGCCACACGTGCAGGTGTCCGTGTTCATCTTTTTCAGCGCAGCCTGCTTTTGCTCGGCGTTTAGCCCGCTGAAATCCACACCGGGCAAATCCGTGGCGTGCTCGGCGTTCTTCAGGAATATCTGGCCGAGATCTTCAAACGTTTCGATCTTTTCGCTTACCTGCATGCCCAGCAGAGCGCGAATCTCGTGATCGTACACTTGGCCGGGAAACAGCCCGACATGCTTCTGCACTACGCCACCATCTTTGTTTACGACGAATGACGTCGGCAGTGCCGGTATGCCACCGAATTCTTTCTCCAGTTCGCTGCTGACGATCACGATGGGATAATTTACGTGCATGCTGCGCGCGAAATTTCGCACCGCCTCGGGAGGAACATCTTCATCCTCGGAGATGCCGATGATTTGCAGTTGATCTTTGTAAGCTGCTTGCAGCTTCACCAGTTCGGGAATTTCTTCGCGGCAAGGTGGGCACCAGGTGGCCCAAAAATTGACCAGCATCACTTTGCCTTTGAGCGCGGCGGTGGATACGATTTGGCCATCCAGATCGCGGGCCAAAAATGGCGGCAGCGGCTCGGGATTCTTCACGAAACGGATCACGCCATCGTTGTCGTCATCATCCTGCGAAGCCGCATCGTTCGGAGAAGGCTTCGCAGCGGCTGCCATTTTCGGCGCAGGGCGTGGCGCAGCCGCGGCGGTCAAATTTAGCGAGGCACTTTTGCGGTTTGCGTAGGCTCCTGCAAACGCAGCGGCCAGCAGAGCCAGCACTCCGCAAACCGCAGCGAGAAATATTCCAGGTCGTTTCATTCCGTCGTCCAGCCTACAACCTCAATTATGAGCCACGCCGCCGCAATCTCCAAGAGGCCAGCGCGAAAGCGTTGTTCAGGCGCGGCGTGATGCAATCAGGCTTGGTCAATCGATGTCGATAGCGAGGAAATGTTTCAGGTGAAACGGCGAAATCGTCACTTTGACCATCGGCCTGTAGCAAAAACAGCCTAGTGGTGGAGTAGGGCAGCCATCGGCGGAAGCGAGGGATTCCGGGGTGGGACGCGGATTCCCGCATCGGCACTCGCGGATCGCGTCGGCCAACGCGACAAGTACGCTAAGCCCTGCATATTCAGCGGATTTCAGGTCCGCCGGGCTTCCTTAGTTTGGGCCTCTCGCTTGCATTATGCACAGACGCGGGTTGCGTTCCACACGATCCGCATGGTCGAGTGAGTGAGAAGGAAGGGGCTTGCTCACGAGGTCAAACGGGTCGTTCCCACCTGCCTCTGAGAGGGAAGCTAGGATGGATGACCCCATGACTCGGTCACGCCTAGACCGGGTCACCGGAACGCAACCTATCGGGGCCCCCGATCCCAAGCGGGGGCCCCTTCTTTTTTGCTGCTGGTTTTGGTATCGCCGGCGTAGCTAATTGGAGATTGGCGGGACCCGGCGCAGAACAGGGATGCGGGCGCGACGTAGGACATCTTCTACTACTACTTCTTTCAGACGCGACGCATCGTAATCGAAATGCAAAAGACTCTTTTCTTCTTCAAGCCGAAAACAATGCAGGCCGTAGGTATTCGCAAACCGGCCAAGCGCGCGGAATTGCTCGGGCTTGAGCGCGTGTTGCAGTTCGTATGTCACGGTCATGTAAGTCATGGACGCGATTATAGCAAGCCTCGGCGGCCACCGCTTCGCTGCGTTGCAGAGCTCGCCGTGAACCGGGCACCTCGGGAGACCGTTCAGAGTTGCGCCTGGCGCAGCCGCAACGCGTTGACGATTACCGAGACGGAACTGAACGTCATTGCCGCGCTGGCGATGATCGGGCTCAGCAGCAATCCGAAGAAGGGGTAGAGCGCTCCTGCAGCAACCGGCACGCCCAGGGTGTTGTACACAAAAGCGAAGAATAAATTCTGGCGGATGTTTCGCATCGTCGCGCGACTCAAATTACGGGCGCGCACGATCCCGCGCAGATCGCCTTTCACCAGCGTGATTCCCGCGCTTTCAATGGCTACGTCGGTGCCGGTGCCCATCGCGATTCCCACGTCGGCAGCGGCTAACGCGGGCGCGTCATTGATTCCGTCGCCGGCCATCGCCACGACGTGTTTCTCACTTTGCAGCTGCTTCACAATTTCGGCTTTTTGCGCGGGCAGAATTTCGGCGAAGACTTGGTCGACCTTCACTCGCTTCGCGATAACGTCCGCCGCGGTTCGGCTGTCTCCTGTAACCATCACCACGCGAATTCCTTCCCGATGCAGCGAGTCGATGGCTTCGGCGGTTGACGTCTTTACTGGATCGGCGACGGCGATCATTCCGGCGACCGTCTGATCCTTGACGACGAACATTACAGTACTCCCGTCGAGGCGAAGAGCTTCGGCTCGCTCGCTCCATTCGCCTGTTTGGATGCCGAGGCTCGCGAGCAGTGCGGCATTCCCAAGAGCTAGCGCGTGCCCTGCGGCGTCACCGGCGACGCCTTTGCCTGAGATAGCGCGAAAATTCTGCACCTCGTCGAAGGCAATTTTTCGTTCACCGACGGAGCGGAGGATTGCTGACGCGAGCGGATGCTCGCTGCCGCGCTCGAGCGATGCCGCCAAGCGCAAAACGACGTCTTCGGTGAAGCCTGGTGCGGGCACCACCTTCGTTACACTGGGGCGGCCTTCCGTCAGCGTCCCGGTTTTGTCCACGACGAGAGTATCTACTTTCTCGAGCGTCTCGAGCGCCTCCGCATTCTTGATCAGCACGCCGGCCATTGCGCCGCGGCCTGTGCCGACCATGATGGCCATCGGCGTGGCAAGGCCGAGCGCGCACGGACAGGCAATGATAAGCACCGCGACCGCGTTCACCAGGCCATGCGCGAATCGCGGCGACGGACCCCACAAAGACCACGCCACGAACGACAAAGCCGCAACGGCGACGACCGCGGGAACAAAATACGAAGCTACCACGTCAGCGAGTTGTTGGATGGGCGCGCGGCTGCGTTGCGCTTCGCTTACCATGCGCACGATCTGAGCGAGCAGCGTTTCCGCGCCCACGCGTTCCGCTCGCATCAGGAAGCTGCCCGTTCCGTTCACCGTGCCCGCCGTCACACGGCTGCCCGCAGATTTCTCCACTGGGATTGGCTCGCCAGTGACCATGGATTCATCCACGGAGCTCGATCCTTCGATGACCGTTCCGTCCACCGGAATTCTCTCGCCGGGCCGCACGCGCAGCGTATCTCCCACGACGACGCGTTCGATCGGCACGTCTTCTTCGCGCGTGGTCGTGCCTCCTCCATCCGCGGCCTCTGTGCGAACCACACGCGCCGTTTTCGGCGCCAGTTGCAGCAGCGAGCGAATCGCGCTCGAGGTGCGGCTGCGCGCGCGCAACTCGAGAACTTGTCCGAGGAGAACAAGGGCCGTGATCACCGCGGCGGCTTCGAAATAGACGGGCACGGTGCCATCGCTCATCCGAAATGATTCGGAAAACATTCCGGGGAAAAGAATTGCGACAACGCTGTAGAGATAGGCAGTGCCGGTGCCTAGCGCAATCAGCGTATACATGTTCAAGCTGCGATTTACGAGCGAGGCCCAGCCCCGTTCGAAAAATGCCCAGCCGCCCCAGATCACAACCGGCGTGGCGAGCACAAATTCGATCCACGATATCGCGCGCATCGAGAGCAAGTGTTGCAGGGGCTGCCCCGGCAGAAGATCCGACATCGCCAGCAAGAAAACCGGCAAGCTCAACGCAACCGAAATCCAAAAGCGCCGGGACATGGATCCCAGCTCGGGATTTTCTTCTTCGTGCGCGGCAGCCGTGCGCGGTTCCAGCGCCATGCCGCAGATCGGGCACGAGCCGGGACCCGGCCGGCTGATCTGCGGATGCATCGGGCAGGTATAGTCAACGCCCGCAGCCGCGGCGGGTTTTTCTTCCGCGCTTGCCGTCGTCGCACCCTCGAGCGGTTCAGCGTCGAATTTCTTGGCGCAGGATTGGCCGCAGAAATAATAGGTATTGCCGGCGCGCTCGCGTTTTGCCGCTGCACGCGCAGGATCGACTTTCATTCCGCAGATGGGATCGCGCTTTCCGGTCTCTTTGGCGGCTCCAGTTTCGGTCACGTTTTCTGCTCCGGTGCTCGCGCGTTCAGCGCGCGTGGGTATAGATCAATTCAATCAATTCGTCATACTTCGCCTCGGCATCCGCTTTGCGACCTTTGCGCACGGCTTGCGTGACGCAATGCTTCAGGTGATTGCGCATCAAGGCTTGGCCGACCGCGCGCAGCGCTTCCTGGACCGAAGAAAGCTGCACGAGGATGTCCGGGCAGTAGCGGTCGTCTTCGACCATGCGCTGCAGGCCGCGGATCTGGCCTTCGATGCGCCGCAAACGGTGGAGATTCGCGAGCTTGATTTCCGGATCGACGCCTGCGGCTTTTTTGGGGCGGGCTTGCGCGTCGCAACCGCAAGCAGCCGCTGTAACTTGACTCATTGCTATATACCCCCTAGGGGTATATTAACGCAGAAGGCCGAAGATGGCAAGTCTGAGGCTCGCGCGCCGGCACTTCCTTTACTCAACTCACAGTCGTGGCAGCGCTTGGCTCGCGGAGGGGCGTCGTCTATTTCATCTTGCCGAGATCGAATTCTGCTCGGACGATCTTGGTGTCCGGAGAGGTGACTTCGACAGTGGCCGTGGCGGAGGAAAATTGCGAGGCGTCGAATTGCAGGTCGATGGCGCGCTCGACGGTGAGCTGGTCTGTCCCGGGCGGCGTCACATCCACGGTGGTGAGCTTTTTCGGCGCGATTCCTTGTTCCTGAGCGACTTTGAAATGGAAACCGAACCAGGAATCGAGAGTCCGCTCTGCCGCTCGATCATCGTCGGCGGTGGGCCACGGACTAACTAGGACGCCCTTGATGGAGCTGGATACCTGTGTGGCGACCGGAGCGACGCTGATAACGATTCGGACTACCACGAGGTCGCGGTGCGCAGCGAAGTCCTGTTGTGCGTCCTGTGCGCTGTAGTTGAACTGTTTTTCGAGCGTGCGCTGGACCACCAAATCGTAGGGCGTCCTGAATTCGATGGATTCGACGGATGCGCCGGTGAAGGGAACCGGGAAAGCGCGGATGTAGCGATTCAGAAATGCGTCCAGCTTGGTTGAATCCGTCGAGCGAGCAAGAAAATAAGCTCCGCGTACGTGCTCAGATTGCAGTGGATATAGGAAAAATATTCCGCGAGCTTGGGTTTGGAGGAGGCACAGAGCGAGGAGTGCGGCCAGTGCGAGAATTTGGATGCTTGTTCGCCGGGCTGGTTTCATATTGCGGAACTCGTTGACTCCTGCGTCGGGCGTGCTTGCCTGCGGGGACGCTCACCTTATACGACGGTTTACGGAGGGGCCCCGTTGCAGAGGATCACGGAGGCGTGCATATACGGCATACGTTGATCTTGGATAATCGTCGACGTATCGAGGCCGAAGTGCGGGAGGGCTAAAGCACCCTGTTGTAGCAACGTGAAAATGTCACCCTAACGGCCCGATGAAAATGTCACCCCCTGTGAATTTATCCACTGCAGTGGAGCAGCTTGGTCTCGCGGTAATAGATGTCCACTGTTCCTTCGAGCGATTCGTAGAGCTGCACTTTGGCCCCGGCGAAGCTGAAGCGTTTGGGTTGGGGCGGGATCTGGAAGCGGCGGCCGTCCCATTGCACGACGTTGTCGTTGCTGACCGCGCGTTCGTGAACGAAGCAGCAGATACGGTCCAGATCCTGGGGAGCAGGGCGCCAGGCTTTTTCTGCTTCGCGCGGCGCGCGGCCGAAGCGCCTGTTGTAGTCGGGAAGGAAGCGGCGGAGAACTTCGTTGGCCGCTTGGAGATCGCCGGCCCGGGCCAGCCGCAGTTCGCTGGTGAGGCGATCCTGAAAGGTGCCCCAGAGGCGTTCGATGCGGCCTTTGGCCTGCGGAGAGTTGGCGGCAATGTAGGTGACGCCGAGTTGTTGGAGCGCACGGCCGAACTGGGTCGGTTGCCTTTTCCCCGCGAGTTGTTCTTCGACGGTCCAGTGATCGTCGTTGCGCACGAATACGCCGTGACGATCGCCGTAAAAGCTGAGCGGGACGCCACGGCTGCGCAACAAGCAGCGGAGCAGACGAAAATAGCCGCGGGCATCTTCGGTGGGAAAAAATTCGGCGGCGAGGACCTTGCGAGTGGCGTCGTCGAGAAAGCCCAGCAAGGTGAGTTGCGGGCCACGCTCTTCGAGCCAGGAGTGCAGGCTGGCATCGAGGAGCAGCATGTCGCCTTCACGAGCACGCGCGAGGCGTCGCTGGCGATGCGTGGGAGCGCGACGCTTGCGAGGCGAGCCGATCCCGGCCGCGCGCAACAGACGGCGGAGAGTTTCGCGGCCCAGGGATAGACCTTCGACCTCGCAGAGCTTTTCGCAGAGATGGTGGTCGTTGAAGCCGGCGTAACGCGTGCGGGCGAGCTGCAGGATGCGGGCGCGCAGGCGTTCGGGTAACCGGCGCGGGCTGGGGCGGCCGCGGCTGGCGTGTGCCAGAGCGGCTGCGCTGCCTTGCCTATAACGCGCTTTGAGACGCTGGACATGTCGAGGCGTTAGTTCGAGCAGCTCCGCCGCTCTGGCACACGCCAGTTCTCCTTTGAGGCAAGAAGAAATCACCGCCACTCGTTGTAGCTCTTTCTGGCTCAAGCGAACTGTCTCCCTGTTCATAGGGCGACATTTTCACCGGGCCATTAAGAGGTGACAGAATTATTGGGCTAAGACAGGAGGGCTAAAGCACCCTCCCCCACTGGGAACTTTGCTGTTATAGTCCGCGGCGCATTCTTTTGGGAGCCGTTCCGATGAGTTTGTTTGCGTTGAAGACGATTGATCGGGTGATGCGGGAGTCGGAGCGGGAGAATCAGCTCCGGCGGACGCTGGGCCCATTTTCGTTGATTGCGCTGGGCGTTGGCGCGGTGATTGGCGCGGGAATTTTCACGCTTACAGGCGTGGCCGCGGCCAATTTTGCCGGACCGGCGATTGTGATTTCGTTTGTGCTGGCCGCGGTCGGTTGCGTTTTCGCCGGGCTTTGCTACAGCGAATTCTCCACCATGATTCCGATCGCAGGAAGCGCTTACAGATACGCTTACGCGACGATGGGCGAGCTGATTGCTTGGATTATCGGATGGGATCTGGTGCTCGAGTATTGCGTCGGCTCCGCGACGGTGTCGATCGGTTGGGGGCAGACTTTGGTCGCGCTGCTGCGCAATTTCGGCATCGATCTGCCGGCGAAATTCATCGCCTCGCTCTTTCAGCCAATTGCGCTGCCGGATGGGACGCTGGTCCGGGGGATCATCAATTTGCCGGCGGTGTTCATCGTCGTCCTGGTTTCTGCGATTTTAATGCTGGGAATCCGCGAATCGGCCGGAATCAACACGCTGATTGTATTTTTGAAAGTTTCCGTAGTGGTGATCTTCATCGCCATCGGCTGGAAATAGATCAGCCCGGCGAATCACGCGCCGTTTATTCCCGCGAATACGGGCCACTTCGGAAATTTCGGATGGAGCGGGATTGTCAGTGGTGCGGGAGTGATTTTCTTCGCGTATATGGGATTCGACGCGGTTTCGACAGCGGCGCAAGAAGCCAAGAATCCTAAGCGCGACATGCCGCTCGGAATCATTGGGTCGCTGGTCGTGTGTACCGTGCTTTTTGTTCTGTACTCCTACGTCCTAACGGGAGTGGTCAATTACAAGGAATTGAACGTTGCTGCTCCTCTTTCGATCGCGCTGTTGCGGATTCCGATTCCGTGGCTGAGCGTTGCGATGAATCTCGCCGTGCTGGCGGGTTTGACGTCGGTGATGCTGGTAATGTTGCTCGGTCAATCGCGCGTGTTCTATTCGATGTCGCGCGATGGCTTGCTTCCCACGCTGTTCAGCAGAGTGCATCCGAAATTCCGCACTCCGTGGCGCTGCAATCTGGTGCTCATGTTGTTCGTCGGATTATTCGCGGCGTTCGCTCCGATCGCAGTGGTGGGCGAGATGACCAGCGTTGGCACGCTTTTCGCCTTCGTGATCGTGTGCGCAGGAATCTTGATCATGCGGCGCACGCAGCCCTTCATCCCGCGTCCCTTCAAGACGCCGTGGGTGCCGCTGATTCCCATCCTCGGGATCATCACCAATTTGTTCGCCATGTCCGGGCTGGGCTGGTCGAATTGGGCGCGGCTGATCGTCTGGCTGGCCATCGGACTGGTGATTTATTTCTCCTATAGCCGCAAGCACAGCGTAGTGCAGCGCGAGTCCCCGCAGTAGCCACTTCGATTAAGCCCCGGGTGGAATCTTCGGGAAGTTATTTCTGAATCAGCAGGCTTTGGACGTAGAGGAGCATGTCGCCTTCGTCCCAGGTTTGGCCGCCGATGATTTTGCGGGCGATTTTGCCTTGGCGATCGATCAAGTAGGTCTCGGGATACATTTTCGTGCCGTAATCTTCGGCGATTTTTTTCGTTGCGTCGCGATAGGTGGGAAAGGCTACGTGATTGTCTTTTAGGAATTGCTCGTAGGCGGGAGCGTCTTCGTCGAGGCTGATTCCCAGAACCAGGCCGCCTTGCGCCGCGATTTGCGCTTGCAGCGAGTTCAGCGAAGGAGTTTCCTCGACGCACGGCGGGCACCAGGTGGCCCAGAAATTCAGGACGACCACTTTGCCGCGCAGATCGGAGAGATGCGTAAGCTTGCCATCGAGAATGAATTCGAAATCTTTCGCGGTCGTGCCGGCGAGGCTCGATTCGCCCTGGCGATACTCGGGCATGGCGAAGCCGACGAGCAGCCCGGCGATGCCGAGGAGAACCACGATAGTGAGGATATTCCGCTTCACGCGTTTTGGCCTGCAACCTATAATACTCGCGTTCGGCAGCTGTCGGCGAATCCTTTCCTGACCCGCCGCGAGTAATGCCACGTATGATTTCCGCCATCATTCCAGCTCGAAATGAGGAGGCGAATATCGCGCGCGTTGTCGAGTCGCTCGATAGTCAGCCGCAGGTGCGCGAAATTATTGTGGTGAATGATCAATCGAGCGATCGCACGGCGGAGATTTTGGCGGAACTCGCCGCGCGCGTGGAGAAATTGCGAGTGATTGAAATTAGCGCGCTGCCGGCTGGCTGGGTGGGAAAGAATTTCGCGGCGGCCACGGGCGCGAAGGCGGCGACGGGGGATTGGTTGTTGTTCGTTGACGCGGACACGCAATTGCTCCCTGGGGCGGCGTGGCAGGCGCTCGCGGATGCTGACGAGCATGCCGCAGCGCTTGTTTCGTATTCGCCGGAGCAAGTATTGAGAAGCTGGCGGAGGAGATTTTAATCCCGTTCATCTACACGCGGCTGGCGGAACGATTTTCTTTTGAGCGCGTGAATGATCCGGCGTTGCCGGATGCCGCGGCGAATGGGCAATTTCTGATGATTCGTCGCGATGCTTATGAGGCGATCGGCGGGTACGAAGCGGTGCGCACTCGCGTGCTTGAGGACGTGGCGTTGGCCGGCTGGTTAAGGCTAGCGGCCGAAATATTTTTTTCGGTCCGGGCCAGGGGATTGCGCGCACGCGGATGTATCGGACTTTCGGCGCGCTCTGGCAAGGATGGACGAAAAATATCTATGAGTTAATGGGCGGAACGCTGGGCTCGTTCGCGCGCGAAATTATCGAGACGTTTCCGTGGCTCGAAATCGCGCTGCTGATTTGCGGAGTTGTGGGCCTCAGGGCGCAGCCGGTGGACATTAATCGCTGCGGCAGCGATCGTGTTGGCAGCGAAGCCATTTCAGGTATGCGCGGGCGTTGCAGAGGAATCGTTATCCGTTCTCAATCATCCAATTCTATATGCCTGCGAGCTTGCTGTACGCGTGCGTTCTAACCGCGTCCGCTTGGAAGAATGCGCGCGGCAGCAGTGGCGTGGAAGGGCCGTCGGTATCCAGCGGGAACGCGATGATTCGCATCACGCGAAAGATTGAATTTTCGGCGGCGCATCTTTACAACAATCCGAAACTTTCGCCGGAAGAGAATCGGCGGATTTTCGGCAAGTGCAATAATCCGCATGGGCATGGTCATAACTACACACTGGAAGTGACCGTTGCGGGCGAGCCTGATCCAGTCACCGGAATGGTTCTCGATTTGAAGGAGCTGAAGGAAATCTTGCAGCGCGAAATCATCGAGCGCATGGATCACCGTTTCCTGAATTATGAGGTGCCGGAGCTGGCCGGTCAGATTCCGACTACTGAGAATGTCGCGCAACTGATTTGGAAATTGCTCGAGCCAAAAATCACGCGCGGGAAACTCGATCGCGTGCGGCTTTACGAATCGCCGGATCTGTTTGTCGATTGCACGCGGAATGGCGCGGCATGAAGCTGACTCTGCATCGACGGTATGCGTTCGCGGCGTCGCACCGGCTGCATAGTCCGCAGCTCAGCGAAGATGAGAATTTGCGCGCATATGGCAAATGCAACAATCCTTACGGTCACGGGCACAATTATATTGTTGAAGTCGCGGTGAGCGGACCAGTCGATCCGGAGACGGGCATGATCGCAAATCTTGCCGATCTTGATTCCTACATGCGGCGCGAAGTGCTCGACGCGTTTGACCATACGTATCTGAATGAGCAGGTGCCCGCGTTTCAGGAAATGGTGCCGACGACCGAAAATGTGGCGCGGGAAATTTTCCGCCGCCTCGAGAACTTTCCGTCCGCTCGGCTCGAGCGCATCAAAATACAGGAAACCAGCTTGAATAGTTTTGAGTACGACCGGCAGACGCCAGGAGGCGCATTCTCGTGAAAGAGTCCAGAGAAACCACGATCACATTGCAGCCAGCCACCGAGACGATTCCCGATCTCGTGCGAAAAATACTGGTGCAACTCGGCGAAGATCCCAATCGCGAGGGCTTGCAGCGCACGCCGGAGCGCTTCGCTAAGGCGCTGCAGTTCCTCACCAGCGGCTACCGCCAGGATCCGGAAAAACTTTTCAATGGCGCGGTGTTTAGCGTCTGCTACGACCAGATGGTAGTGGTGAAAGACATCGAAGTCTTCAGCATGTGCGAGCATCACTTGCTTCCATTCTTCGGAAAATGCCATGTGGCATATATTCCGTCGAAGAAAGTAATCGGTCTAAGCAAAATCGCGCGGCTCGTGAATATGTACGCGCGCCGCCTGCAGATTCAAGAGCGCCTCACCAGTCAAATCGCGAAAGCAATTCAGGAAAAGCTAAGCCCCGAAGGCGTCGGCGTGATCATCGAAGCGCGGCATCTCTGCATGGTGATGCGAGGCGTCGAAAAACAAAATTCTTCGGCGATGACCAGCGCCATGCTCGGCGCTTTCCGCGACAACAAAGAGACGCGCGACGAATTTCTTTCGCTGGTGAGCACGCCGAAGTCCTGAAGCAAAGTCCGCGCGCCTGCCCGCAGCCAAAATTCCGTCCCCCATTTGCCGAAAAATGTTGCTTGGTTCCCGCAAACCGTGTGTGCTACGCTGAAACAGTAGACGAAGAGACGAACAGCGCACAGGGGTAGCGACGTCCTAGAAAGGGGAATGCGTTTGAGCGAGGCCAAGATTGAAGTGATGGAGCAGTTTCGCCAGCACACCAAAGATACAGGCTCTCCAGAAGTGCAAATCGCCCTGCTAAGTGAACGTATCAATTACTTGACCACGCATCTACGCTCCCACGTCAAGGATCACGCATCGCGCCGCGGGTTGATCATGATGGTCAACAAGCGACGGCGGTTGCTCGATTACTTGAACCGTCGCGACCCGGATCGGTATCGCGAGATTGTTGAACGGCTTAGTTTGCGCAAATAGCGCGGCTCACCTGAGCGGCTTCGACCGCAACTGCCTCTCGAATCGCATCGCAGTCGTGTCTGGAAAGCGTCGGCATCAGGCGCAGTTGCATTTGCTATTGCAGCGCGCCCTGAGCTGAACGCATTCCGCACTGCTTCTCGCCTTCGCACTCTTCCTACACTGACGGAATAATTTCCTTCAGATTCGAAATGCGCCAGGACGGTTCCTGGCGCGGAGGATCGTAAAGAACATGGTGCATCAAGTGAGCGTGGAAATAGGCGGCAGGTTACTGACGTTTGAGACGGGAAAATTGGCGAAGCAGGCGCATGGCGCCGTGGTGGCGCGTTACGGAGACACGGTGCTCCTGGCCACCGCGTGCATGGACAGCAAAGCGACCGAAAAAGATTTTCTGCCCTTGACGGTGGACTATCGCGAGTACACCTACTCCGCCGGTAAGATTCCGGGCGGATTTTTCAAGAGAGAAGGACGCCCTTCAGAGCGCGAAATCTTGACCTCGCGCATGATCGACCGGCCGTTGCGGCCGTTGTTTCCCGAAGGATGGTCCACGGAAACGCAAATCGTGGCGATGGTTCTTTCGGCGGATGCCGAGAATGATCCCGATGTCATCGGAGTCACCGCGGCCGGCGCGGCGCTTTATATTTCGCCGATCCCATTCGACAAACCTATAGCCGCGGTGCGCGTTGGTTTGCTCGACGGAAAATTGGTCTGCAATCCGACGGTGGCCGAGCAGAAAACGAGCTTGCTGAACATTATCGTCGCTGGCTCGGACGAAGCGATCGTGATGGTGGAAGCGGGCGCGTTCGAAGTTTCCGAAGAGACGGTCGTCGACGCGCTGGCTTTCGGCCACGAGCAAATCAAGAAGATCGTCGGCGCGATTCGCGAGCTATACAAGCTGGTGAATCCTACGAAGCAGACGGTCACGCCGCCGGAGTTTGACGAAAGCCTCGCGCGCGAGATCGAGAAGGGCTGGGGTGAGCGCCTGCACGACGCGCTCGACACTGCGAAATATCCGAAGCTCGAGAGCTATTCGAGAATCGATGCGATCAAGAAAGAAATCAAAGCGGGAATTCCCGCGGATGACGAGAATAAACTGAAGCTGGCCATGCGCGCTTTCGAGCGCCTGCGCGAAAAGTATTTCCGCGAGGATATGCTTGTTCGACGCCGGCGTCCCGATGCTCGCCCGTTCGATCAAATCCGCAAGATCACTTGCGAGACTGGCTTGCTGCCGCGCGTGCACGGCTCGGCGCTTTTCACCCGAGGCGAGACGCAGGCTTTGGCGACCGTCACGCTGGGCACCAAGGAAGACAAGCAGCGCATGGATCTCCTCTTCGAGGAGGAATCGTTCAAGCGCTTCATGCTGCATTACAACTTCCCGCCATTTTCCGTCGGCGAAGTGAAATTCCTGCGCGGTCCCGGACGCCGCGAAATCGGTCACGGCGCGTTGGCCGAGCGTGCGCTTTTGAATCTGCTTCCGTCGGAAGAAGATTTCCCGTACGCCATGCGCGTGGTCTCGGACATTCTCGAGTCCAACGGCTCGTCATCGATGGCTACAGTCTGCGGCGGTTCGCTCGCGTTGATGGACGCCGGCGTGCCGATGAAATCATCGTGCGCGGGAATTGCGATGGGCTTGGTTGTTGAAGGCTCGAACTACGCAATCCTCACCGACATCGCCGGCGCGGAGGATCATTACGGCGATATGGACTTCAAGGTAGCCGGCACTCGCTCGGGGATCACGGCGCTGCAGATGGATATCAAGGTTCTCGGCGTCAGCATCAACATGATGCGCGAAGCCCTGTCGCAGGCCCAAAAAGCCCGCTTCCAGATTCTCGACATCATGGAAGCCACCATCAAAACCGCGAAAACCGAAATCTCATCCTACGCGCCTCACCTCTTCATGCTCTCGATCCCGACAGACAAAATCCGCGATCTAATCGGACCGGGCGGCAAGAAGATTCGCGCCATCACCGAAGCCACCGGCGTGAAAATCGACGTAATGGACGACGGCAAGGTCCACGTCTTCGCCAGCGATGGCAAAGCGGCCGAGCAAGCATTGAAAATGATTCGCGACGTCACCGCCACCGCCGAAATCGGGAAAAGCTATCTCGGCACGGTAGTGCGCATCGCAGAATTCGGCGCCTTCGTAGAAATCTTCCCCGGCACCGACGGGCTTCTGCACATCAGCGAAATCGCCGAGCAGCGTATCCGCACAGTGCGCGACGCGTTGCGCGAAGGCGATCAGGTAATGGTGAAGGTCCTGGCGATCGAAGGAAACAAGATCCGCCTGAGCCGCAAAGCCCTGATCAAGGAACAGCGCGACAAGCAGCAGAAAGATACGGGCACGACCACAACCACCACCCAGGAATAGTCCGCGTTCAAAACTAAAGCGGCCCCGCTCCAATGTGGGGCCGCTGCCGCATCAGCCTCCCAGTGCCCGCGTTGACTTGATGAGGCGCTCAACTTAATATTCCACGGCAGATGGCTGACTCTCAGTCCTTCATCGGCCGCACCGTCTCGCACTATCGCATCGTCGAAAAGCTCGGCGGCGGTGGAATGGGCGTCGTCTATAAGGCCGAAGACATAAATCTCGGCCGCCCCGTAGCCCTCAAATTTCTCCCCGACGAAGTCGCCAAAGAACCCTCCGCGCTCGAGCGTTTCCGCCGCGAAGCGCGCGCAGCTTCGGCACTCAATCATCCCGGCATTTGCACCATCTACGAAATCGGCGAAGACGCGGGGCGCACCTTTATCGCCATGGAGTTCCTCGAAGGCGAGACTCTCAAGCGCCGCATTTCCGGCAAACGCTTGCCCATCGATGATTCGGTCGATCTGGCCATTCAAATTGCCGACGCCCTCGCTGCCGCGCACGAGAAGGGCATCATCCACCGCGACATCAAGCCCGCCAATCTTTTTGTCACGCAGCGCAGCCAGGCCAAAATTCTCGATTTCGGACTCGCGAAGACGCTGGCTCCCGCGTCGGCGGCTAATTCCGCGGAGTCCCAGGACACCGTCACCGCGATATCCGAAGAGCATCTCACCAGCCCTGGCAGCACCCTCGGCACGGTCGCTTACATGTCGCCCGAGCAGGTTCGCGGCCAAGCCCTCGACGCGCGCACCGATCTCTTCAGTTTCGGCGCCGTCCTCTACGAGATGGTTTCGGGCGCGGCGCCATTCCGCGGCGACACATCCGGTCTGATATTCGATGCGATTCTCAATCGCGCCCCGGTCCCGCCCGTGCGCCTGAATCCCGACCTGCCCATGAAATTCGAAGAAGCCATCGAGAAAGCGCTCGAGAAAGACCGCGAGACGCGCTACCAGTCGGCAGCGGAAATTCGAGCCGACCTGAAGCGCCTAAAACGGGAAATGGAAACCGGCCGCTCGGCCACATCGATGTCAGCTTCAGCGGCTGGATCGGGATCATCGCCCGCCGTGACGCCGGCCACTTCCGCAACAGGCCGCACCGCGGCGATATCGAGTTCTGCGGCAATCGAAACGGATGCCGGGGCAACGGGACGCGGCGCTGCAAAGACCCGCTTCGGCAAGAAGATAGTAGTTGTTGCGGCGCTGCTCGTGGCTGCGATCGCGATTGGTGGCTATTTCTACTTTCACCGCGGGCCGATTCTCACCGAGAAAGACACCATCGTTCTGGCCGACTTCTCGAATACCACCGGCGAAACTGTATTTGACGGCCCTACTCTAAAAGAGGCGCTGGCAGTCGATCTGGGACAGTCTCCGTTTCTGAACATCCTGTCGGAAGAGAAAACAACTGAGACTTTGCGGCTGATGGGTCGGCCTCGCGCCGACCATCTGAGCAAGGACGACGCGCGAGAAATCTGCGAGCGCGCCGGCGGCAAAGTTTATGTGGCCGGAGCGGTTGCCAGTCTCGGCAGCCATTACGTGATCTCGCTCGATGCTTTCAATTGCACCACCGGCGATGCGGTCGCCCGCGAGCAATCGGAATCGAGCAGCAAGGAAAAAGTCCTGGCGACTTTGAGCGACGCGGCCACGCATCTTCGGGGCAA
The DNA here is from genome assembly GCA_963831955.1 of uncultured Acidobacteriota bacterium. Taxonomy (GTDB): domain Bacteria; phylum Acidobacteriota; class Terriglobia; order Acidiferrales; family UBA7541; genus Palsa-147. Next base: position 388,243 of record CAWHSG010000003.1, read on the forward strand.
GCTGGGAGAATCGCTTGCTTCAATTCAAAAGTTCGATGCTCCGCTCGACGAAGCGACCACCAGTTCGCTTGACGCTCTGAAGGAATACAGCACAGGTCTAAAGGTACTGAACGAAAAAGGATCTCTGGCCAGCGTTCCCTATTTTAAGAAAGCCGTCGAGCTGGATCCCAATTTCGCGCTCGCCCACGCGCGTCTGGGCGTCGAGTATTACAATCAGAACGAGATCGGCATCGCCCGGGATCAAATCGGAAAGGCCTTCGAGCTTCGTGACCGCGTTACCAAGCGCGAGCAGTTGCACATCTCATCATTTTACTACGACATCGGCACCGGCCAGATCGACAAGGCGATCGAGAGTTACAAGGAGTGGATCCAGACCTACCCGCGAGACGGCCAGGCTTACCTCGATCTCAGCGTCATGTACACCACCTTGGGCCAGTACGATCAAGCGCTGTCCCAGGTGCTCGCCGGCATCAAGCTCGAGCCGGACGATATTATTTTCTACGATGACCTCTCGGCCGTGTACATCTCTCTGGGCCGTTTCGACGAAGCGCAGACGGTAATCAATGATGCCGCGTCGAAGAAGCTCGATGACGTTTTCCTTCGAGAGAACATGTACGGGCTCGCATTTCTCCGCGGTGACACGAAATCGATGCAGGACATTGCGGCGTGGGCGGTGGGTAAGCCCGGTGTGGAAGATTTGATTCTCGCGTCCGAGGCCGACACCGAAGCGTACTCAGGCCGTTTCCAAAAGGCGCGGGAGCTTTCCAGTAAGGCTGCGGAATCAGCAGTTAGAAATGGCGCGAAGGAAACCGGAGCGCTTTGGTATGCGCTCGCCGCCTTGCGCGATGCCGCGTTCGGCGACGATAAACGCGCTCGCGAGGATGCCGCCGCGGCGATTGCGCTCTCCCCTGGTAGCCGCGATTCGGAGACTCTCTCGGCGGTCGCCTTGGCTCGCGCAGGAGACGCGACGCGAGCCCGCTTACTGGCGGATGATCTCAAGAAAAACTATCCGCTAAACACTCCGATCCAGACCGCCTGGGTCCCAACCATCGAGGCACAACTTGAGTTCCAGCGCGGAGGTGGCGCTCGGGCGATCGAGCTGTTGCAGCCGTCTTTGCGCCTCGAGCTGGGCGAATTAATCGGCAGCCTCAACTACTCCTGCATGTATCAGGTGTATCTGCGCGGCGAGGCCTATCTGCAGACCAAACAGGGTGCGCAGGCCGCCGCGGAGTTTCAGAAGTTCCCGGATCATCGCGGTGTGGTCTGGAATTGTTGGACGGGCGCCCTCGCGCATCTCGGCCTGGCTCGCGCCTACGCGTCGCAGGGCGATACGGCTAAGGCGCGCACGGCCTACCAGGATTTTCTCGCGCAGTGGAAGGACGCCGACGCGGATATCCCCGTTCTAATCGCAGCAAAATCCGAATACGCCAAACTGAAGTAGTCCGCCTTATGCCAGCTCATCTCGAGACCCGAAAGCTTTGTCAGGCCACGGCATCAGCCGATCCGAAACCGCCGCAAGATCACTCCGGCTTTAGCGACTGAGGCTCGTCTTCTGGTTCGTGCGCAATCTCCATAGCGCCTGAAGCCACTGGATTCGGTCGCGCAAAATATCCACGACGTGAGGGATCTTCAAACTCGCTCGATATCCGCTCCCAGATCCTGAAGCTTTTCCTCGATCTTCTCGTAGCCGCGATCGAGGTGGTAGATGCGATCGATGTAGGTGGTATTCGAAGCCACAAGCCCGGCAAGCACCAGCGAAGCGCTGGCGCGCAAATCGGAAGCGATCACCGTGGCCCCGCTCAACGGCGTCGGTCCCTGAACGATGGCCCGATGGCCGTCAATTGCAATATTCGCGCCCATACGAATCATTTCCTGCGCGTGCATAAAACGATTCTCGAAAATCGTCTCGGTAATCACGGACTTTCCGTCGGCCTGCGTGGACAGCGCTATGAATTGCGCCTGCATATCCGTCGCAAACCCGGGATATTCTTCGGTGGTGATATCTGCGGCGCGTAACGCTCTCGGCGCGCGCACGTGCAGGCAAGACACTCCCTCTTTTTGAATTTCGACGCCGCAAGCCGCGAGCTTGTCGATCACCGCGGTGAGATGCTGCGGCGCGCAGTGCGAAAGCTTCACGTCACCTCCGGTGATCGCAGCCGCAACAAGAAATGTGCCGGCCTCAATCCGGTCGGGAATCACCGCGTGCGTCGCGCCATGCAATTTGTCCACGCCCTGCACGCGAATCGTGGAAGTCCCGCGGCCCTCGATCTTCGCCCCCATTTTTAGCAGCAGATCGATCAGGTCGGTCACCTCCGGCTCGCGCGCTGCGTTCGTTAGTACCGTCTCGCCCTCGGCAAGTACCGCCGCCGTCAGAATGTTCTCCGTGCCGGTCACGGTAATCTTGTCGAAATGAATCTCCGTGCCGCGTAACCGCTCGCAGCGCGCCTCCACGTATCCATGATCGATCGAAATCTTCGCGCCCATTTTCTCGAGCGCCTGAATATGCAAATCAACAGGCCGCGCACCGATCGCGCAACCGCCGGGAAGCGATACGCGCGCAAATCCAAATCGCCCCACCAGCGGCCCCAGCGTCAAAATCGACGCGCGCATGGTCTTCACCAATTCGTAAGGCGCTTCAGCGTGCGAAATTGTCTCCGCAGCGATCGTAAATTCGCTCGGCGGCAAATCCGGGCTCTCCACGCGCGCCCGCATGTGCGCCAGCAATTTCGCCATGGTCATTATGTCGCGCACACCCGGAATATTCTGGAGGCACACCGGCTCGCTGGTAAGCAGCGCCGCGGCCATCGCCGGCAGCGACGCATTCTTCGAGCCGCTGATGCGCACAGTGCCTTCCAGCCGCCCCCCGCCTTGGATTTTGAATCGATCCATCTCAGTGCCTGCCCATAATCCTTATATTAAGCGCGATTAACTTGATTCCTTAGTTCTCGGCAATCGCAATCCGGTAGCAATCGCCCGGCGCAAATTCCCCCTGCTCGCCGCCAGCAACCAGCGCGCCTGCTGCGCGTCCACCCCTGCCTTCAGCATCACCAGCGCCGCCCGCAAATCGTGTCCCGCCTGACGCACGGCGTGTTCCACCGACGACGTTCGGATCCCGCTGGCTGCCTCGATGATTCGAACCGCCCGCTGGCGCAACTTCTCATTCGTCAAACTTACATTGATCATCAAATTGTCGAACACAAAACCCATCCGCACCATCGCCGCAGTAGAGAGCATGTTCAGTACCAATTTTTGCGCCGTCCCAGCTTTCAAGCGCGTCGATCCGGCAATCACTTCGGGCCCGGTAGCCGGAGCAATCGCGATGTGCGCCAGTCTCCCAATCGGTGTCCGCCGGTTCGCCGTCAGCGCCACGGTCGTCGCACCGCGCCGCTTAGATTCGCGCAGTGCGCCAAGCACAAACGGCGTAGTCCCAGTCGCCGCAATCCCAACGACCACGTCATTCGGTCCCACGTGCGTCGCCGTTATCTGCCGCGCGCCATCCCGCGGCGAATCCTCCGCGCCTTCCACCGCATGCGTCATCGCGCGCAAGCCGCCCGCAAGAATCGCCTGCACCTGCGTCTGCGGCACTCCAAACGTCGGCGGGCATTCCGCCGCATCCAGCGCCCCCATCCGCCCGCTCGAGCCCGCCCCAACGTAAATCAGCCGCCCACCGTTGCGAAACGCCCTCACAATTTTATCCACCGCCCGAGCGATAGCCGGGAGCTCACGCGCCACCGCCCGCGGCACGCTGGCATCCTCGCGATTCAATATCTTCAAAACCTGAATCGTCGATTTACGATCCAGTCCCGCCGAGCGAGGATTTCGCCGCTCAGTCTCCGGCAATCTGGCGCTGCGAGATTTCACCTCGGAATTATAGCGTTTCAATCGTCGCGCCATGAAAAGAAGGAGCCGTTAAGCGCGGGGTGTGACGTGGCAGTTATCGCCCGGCAGCTCGGCCGGAAACGAGGCCGAGGCCTTCGACGATCGCATCATGCAAGCGCGGGCGAATTTCGCGAATCTTGATATTTTCAGCCGAAGGATAAACGCGATTCGTAAGCAGAATTACAAAAAGATCCTTTTCAGGATCAATCCACAAAGAAGTTCCAGTGAATCCGTTGTGGCCGTAGCTCTTCGCCGAGAAATACTTTCCCGTGGAAGATGGCTGAACGGGCACATCCCAGCCGAGCGCGCGCGCCGAATCGCCGATCTGCTCGCGCGTTGTGAACTGCTCGATTGTTTCGCGCTCCAGCATCCGGTGATGCGCGTAGATGCCGCCATTCAGCATCATCTGCGCGAAGGTGGCCACGTCGCCTGCGGTCGAAAAAAGCCCCGCATGGCCCGCGACATCGCCCATCGCCGAAGCATTCGCATCATCCACTTCGCCCTGCAATTGCTTCTCGCGGTATTCGGTGTCTTTTTCGGTCGGCGCAATTTTCGAGCGCAGGTTTTTCGGCGGCGAAAAGAAAGTGTGCTCCAGCCCCAGTGGCTCGCTGATGGAATCTTTCGCCACGGTATCAAGGGCAAGCCCGGTAAGCCGCTCCACAATTTCGCCGAGTAAAATGAAGCTCAGATCGGAATATTCCACGCGCGTGCCAGGCTCGCTTACCAGCGGTTCAGCCATCACAAGTTTCAGGATCGCGCTTTTGCCGTCCGCCGATTTGTAAAAATCGCGATGCGCGGGAAGGCCGGCGACATGCAGTAGCAAATCGCGCACAGTAGCCTTCGCGCGCCAAGATGGATTCGGATCGGCGGCCGATGCCTGCGTCCATTCGGGCAAGTACCGCGAAATTGGCAAGGTAATATCGATGCGATGCTCCTGCGAGAGCAGCATGATTGCCGTCGTTGTGACGATCGGCTTCGTCAGCGACGCCAAATCGTAAATCGTATCGGCTGTCACCGCCGGCGAATTCTTTTCGTACGTCAGCCGTCCGAACGGATGCATGGCAAGTCGATCGCGATGTCCAACCGCCAGAACGCCGCCCGGAAACGCGCCGTCCGCCACGCCGCGATCCAGAATCTCGAACGCGTTTTTCAAACGCGTCGACATTTGAGCAGGTGCAGGCTCAAGCGTCATCGGCGTGCGGTCCAGATAAACGCCGTCGCCGCGCTTCACGATGCCCGGCACGGTGACGGGGATTTTTCCTGAGATCGCATTCTGTCCGAAAATTGCCCGCGCCACTGCCCGCTGTGAAACATCCTGAGTGCTGAATTCGGCGATCCAAGTTTTCGCGGCGGGAAAGCGCTCGATCACGTAAGGACTGCCAAATCCTGCGACGATCACCGGCTTCGGCGAAGCCAAAATCTGATTCACAAAGGCCGCTTGCTCATCCGCCAAGCCCACGCTGCCTTTGCGATCAGCCACGCGCACCCAAATGCCGACGACGGCTGCGTCGTAACTCTCTGGCGGCGGTAATTTCAGAGATTGAACTTTCGAAAATTGAGTGTCGGCGCGCAGCACCGTGACGGCATCGACATGCTCGCGGATTTCGGATTCAAATTCGGTGCCTGGGTAGGCATCGGGGTCGCCCGATAGCGCTACGACGAGCAGGCGCAACGGCTTTGTAGCGTCCAGCGGAAGAGCGTGTGCGTCGTTGCGCAGCAGCGTCACGCCGCGGTCGGCAATATCCTGCGCCGCCGCTTCGAATTCCGGTTTGCCGAAATTGGCGTTGAGCTTGTCCACGTCAACGAAACGATTTTTCGCCAGGCCGAGTTTTTCCTTGGCACGCAGAATTCGCCGCACCGATTCGTCAATTCGCGCCGTCGGGAGACGGCCGCTCTTCGCGGCATCTTCGAGTCCTTCGAGCGCCGCATCAACTGTCGGAGACAACAGGAGCACGTCCGCGCCAGCAAGCACTGCGCGCACGGCCGCTTCACCGGGCGGATAACGAGTGGTGACGCCGCCCATATCAAGCGCGTCGGTGACGATCAATCCGCCGAAGCCAAGCTCATCGCGCAGCAAATCAGTAAGCACGTGCGGCGACATCGTCGCAGGCAATTCCGGATCGGGCTCAAACGCAGGCGCCGCGAGATGGCCGGTCATGATACTGCCAACTCCCGCCGCAATCGCCGCGCGAAAAGGAACCAGCTCGACACTTTCAAGCCGCGCGCGGTCCCCGGGAACGGTCGCGAGCGTGAGATGCGAATCCACGCTCACATCGCCGTGACCGGGAAAATGCTTCGCCGTCGCAAGCCCGCCATTTTCTTGCACGCCGCGCACGAAAGCGGAAACAAACTTCGCCACGCTTTGCGGATCTTCGCCAAACGAGCGCACATTGATGATCGGATTATCAGGATTATCGTTCACGTCGGCATCAGGCGCAAAAATCCACTGGATTCCCGCCGCCCGCGCTTCAAGCGCCGTCACTTTGCCCACGGTATAGGCATCCTGAGGATTGCCCGCCGATGCAACCGCCATCGCATACGGAAAGCCGGTGCCTTCGTCGAGCCGCATCGCCGTCCCGCGCTCGAAATCCGCCGAAACAATCAGCGGCACCTTGGCCCGCTTCTGCATTTGATTCGCCAGCACCGCCGCGACGTACACTCCGCCGCGCTCGATGCCCAGCGGCTGCCGTTTGGTGCCAAGAATGAAGCCGCCGACGTGGTTTTCAGTGACTTGCCGGACGAGATCCTTGTATTCGTCGCTTTCGGTAGAAGTAAATTCGCCGAAGAAATACACCACCAGCAGTTGCCCCAGCTTTTCGCGCAGCGACATACTCTTCAGCGTTTTTTCCACCCAAGCGGAGTCCCGTGCGGGGCGCTGCGGTTTAGCGGTAGCAGATATCGACGCGCGGCCAGCGAGTGTCATGGCGAAAATTAAGCATAGCAGGATACGCCGGTGGCCGCGCATTCACTCAAGCCCAAGTTTCTGAATTGAAGACGCCGAGAAAGCAAGAATTAACGCCCGGATTGACGCATTCATCCCGCCGCTGTATATAGCACACGGCTACATGCGACACAACGCACGCTTCCCACCGTCCATTTTTCGATTGCTGTTCCTCTGCATCGTTTTCACATTGGTGGGAGCGCCATCTCGCTCCGGCCAGTCCAATCCGCGTGCTCCGGATTTCTCCGCAGTCGATTCCATTCTTCAATCAGCCGTGGACCACGCCGAAATTCCCGGCGCGGTGCTTCTCGTCGGGCATCGCGGGAAAGTTGTTTACGAAAAGGCTGTGGGCATGCGCGCGTTGATGCCGGCTCGCGAGCCTATGACCACCGATACGATTTTTGATATCGCGTCGCTCACCAAAGTGGTCGCCACTGCGCCCGCGGTGATGAAACTCATCGAGGAAGGGAAGCTGCGGCTCGACGACCCCGTCGTCCGTTATCTCCCCGAGTTTGCTCCCAACGGCAAAGATCAGATCACCATTCGCATGTTGCTCACGCACACAAGCGGCCTCGCTCCCGATCCGCCGTTCGAAGCGGCAAGTGCCGGAATGTTTTCGCTGGCCGCCGAGATCAACCGGGAAACTCTGCTCGCGCCGCCCGGAATGCGGTTCATCTATAGCGACACGGGCTTCATCGTTCTCGGTGAATTAGTCGAGAAGGTGTCCGGAATAACTTTTGACGAATACGCGCGCCTCAATCTTTTCGAACCGCTCCACATGCAGCACACGCGATTTGTGCCACCGCCCGAATGGATTCCGCGCACTGCGCCCACGGAAGAAGTCGAGCTGGCCAACCACGAAAAGCCTGGATCGGGGAAGGGCCGTATGCTGCGCGGCGCTGTGCACGATCCGACGGCGCGCGCACTCGGAGGCGTGGCCGGCAACGCCGGCGTTTTCTCAAATGCGGCCGACCTTGCGAAGTTTTGCGAGATGGTGCTGCATGGCGGAACTATTTCCAAAGGAGGCGGTCAGCGGATTTTGTCTGCAGCGTCGATCGGGAAAATGATTTCGCCTCAATCGCCGCCTTGGATTCCGGCGGTGCGTGGACTTGGCTGGGATATTGACTCGCAATATTCGTCGCCACGCGGCGATTTGTTCCCGCTCGGCTCGTTCGGCCATACTGGCTTCACGGGCACCTCGATTTGGATTGATCCCGGGAGCGAGACGTTTGTCATTCTGCTTACAAATTCGGTTCATCCGTTCCGGCGTCCGCCAATTTCAAGTTTGCGCAGCAAAGTGGCGACTGCCGTCGCTGCCGCTCTGAATATCGGCGATGCACAAGGCGCGAGTTCGCCATTCGATCGCAGCGCGCACGCCATCCGGCCGTACGATCTTGCCGGCATTTATTCGCAGAGCGATCACACCAAGACTGGAATCGACGTTCTCGAAGAGGAGCAGTTTGCGCCGCTGCGCGGAAAGCGCATCGGCCTGATCACCAATCAAACTGGCGTCGATGCAGCCGGGCGCCGAACAATTGATTTGCTCGCGCACGCGAACGGCGTGCATCTCGCTGCAATTTTCAGTCCGGAGCATGGCCTCGCCGGACAAGTGGACGCGAATGTCGCATCCACGACCGACGCGACGACGGGGCTCGCCGTCTTCAGCCTCTACGGTGAAACGCGGCGGCCCACTGACGAAATGTTCAAAGGCCTCGACGCGTTCGTCTTTGATATTCAAGATGCCGGCGTCCGTTTTTACACTTATACGACGACGATGGCTTACGCGATGGAGGAGGCCGCGAAACGCCACATTGCATTCTTCGTTCTCGATCGGCCCGATCCGCTCGATGGCGAAACCATCGAGGGTCCCATGCTCGATCACGACAAGCTCTCCTTCACCGGATATTTCCGGATGCCGGTGCGTTATGGGATGACGCTGGGCGAGCTCGCGCAAATGTTCAACGCCGAAAATGTGATGGGCGCGGACCTGCACGTGATCGCGATGAAAGATTGGCACCGCACCGATCGATTCGAAGCTACTGGTCTCACCTGGATCCCGCCATCTCCGAATCTGCGCAGCCTGAATGCCGCGCTGCTTTATCCCGGAATTGAAATTCTGCAGGCGGCTGGCGTTTCCGTCGGCCGGGGGACGGACGCGCCATTCGAAGTTTTCGGCGCGCCATGGATCGAGCCCGCCGCGACGGCGGACGAGCTCAATCGCAGATTTATTCCCGGAGTGCGTTTCGTCCCGACGCGCTTCACTCCAACATCCGATGTGTATAAGGGACAGCCCTGCGGTGGAATTTCGCTGGTCATCACCGATCGCGCCAGCGTCAACTCCATGCTAATGGGTCTCGAAATCGCCGCCCTGCTCAGCAAAAAGTATGCGGACAATTTTCAACTCGCGAAGATGATCGAGCTCATAGGCTCGAGCGCTACGATCGATCGGCTCAAGGCCGGCGACGCGCCATCACGAATCGTGCTCGATTGGCAATTCGAGCTCGATGCGTTTCGCAACATTCGCGAAAAATATCTGATTTATCATTGAGACGAGGTCGCCGGCTGAAATGCGAATCTGCTCGCTGCTGCCATCCGCCACAGAAGTGCTATTCGCGCTCGGCCTCGGCGATTCCGTCGCCGGCGTGACGCACGAGTGCGATTTCCCGCCCGAAGCTGCTGCGAAGCCTGCGCTGATCAGCCCGCGCGTCGATCCGAGCGCAAAGTCGGACGATCTGGACCGCAGCGTTCGGGAACTGATGGCGCGCGGCGAGAGCCTTTACGCAGTTCGCGACGATCTGCTCCGTGAAATCCAGCCCGATCTAATCATCACGCAGGATCTCTGCCACGTTTGCGCCGCGTCGCCCGATGATCTCGCTTCCGCGCTCGCCAAAATGCCGAAGCAGCCGCGCATCTTGACGCTGCAACCTCACACGCTTGCCGATGTTTGGAACGATATCCGCCGCATCGGTGAAGCCACCGGAAAATCGCGCGAAGCAGATGAGTTTGCGATGCGCCAGGAGAGTAAAGTGGCGTCGATCCGCGCGGCAGTAAGCGCTGCTGCAAGCCGCCCGCGCGTGGCCTGCATCGAATGGCTCGATCCGATTTACGTTGGCGGGCATTGGGTGCCGGAAATGGTGGAAGCGGCAGGCGGCGTAGACGTTCTCGGCCACGCTGGCGAGCCGTCCTGCACAGTCACGAGCGACCAAGTTATAGCTGCGAGGCCAGACGTGATCGTCGTAATGCCTTGCGGCTTCAGCGTAAAACACACCGAAGACGAGCTCCGTCGCACGCCGCTGCCTCAGGAATGGAATCAACTAGCAGCTCTGCGCGACGGCCGAGTCTTCATCGTCGACGCGAACAGTTATTTCTCGCGGTCAGGTCCGCGACTAGCAGACGGCGTAGCGATCCTGGCCAACTTGTTACATCCTAATGTTTGGGCGAGTCCGCCTGCGCGGACGCCCTCTCTGGCTTTGAGTGTTAGTTATCCTCGCGATGCGTTTGCCGGCTCCAATACCGGTAAAAAATAAGCCCCGAAAGAATCATAGCCAGCCCGATCGAAGATCGCAGCGGCCGATCGATCCACAAATTCACAGTCAAAGCCGTAGCTCCCACCAAAAACAGCGCGGGCACCACTGGATAGCCCCAGGTGCGAAATGGCCGCGGCATATCCGGCGCAATCCGCCGCAATCGGAACATCGCCACCACCGAGAGCGCATAAAAAATCCACGCCGCGAATACAAAGAGCGAAGTTAATTCCTCGAATGTCCCGCTGAGCGCCATCAAGCTAGCCAAAATTCCCTGAAACACCAGCGCCCCGCTGGGCGTCCGGAATTTGGGATGCACGCTCGAAGTGACGCGGAAGAACAATCCATCCCGCCCCATCGCATAAGGCACGCGCGCGCCGCTGAGCAGCGAAGAATTGAGCGTCCCAAGCGCCGAGACAATCATCACCAACGTGAACCATCGCGCCGCCCCGCTGCCCGCAAAGGTCTGCACCACATCTGATCCCACATGCTGCGAAGTCGCCACACTGGCGAATGGCAGCACGTAAAAACACACCGCGCTGAACACAAGATAAATCCCAGCCACGAGAATCGTCCCGCCCGCCATGGCAATCGGAAAATTCCGCTGCGGATTCTGTACTTCCGATCCGACGCGGTTCAAGTCCTCCCATCCGTCATAAGCCCAAAGCGCCGCCGCCAGCGCCTCCAGAAAACTCGAAAGCGTAGCAACCTCAGATTTCGCCGGCCAAAACGGATGGAAATTCGCCGAGCTGCCGTGCCCCAAAGCAAACGCCGCCGCAACAATCGCCAGAATCGAAGCCACTTTGATCACGGTCAACGCCACCTGCACTCGCCCCCCAATTCTTACGCCGAGATAATTGATGACCGTGAACACCGCCAGCGCAATGACTGCCACCGGCTGCGCCCAAGTAAAATCGAATTCGTACGGTTTGCCGGAGAAGGGAACCGTGAAATGAAAAGTAAAAAGCGGCACCGCAATCGCGGGAATGAAGACACTCAAAAATCGCGCGAACCCAGCAGCAATCGAAGCCGCGGAAGCCGATTCGCCGACCGTCGAGTGCATCCAGCCAAAAAGAAATCCCCAAACCGGCCCAAGCCCGCGGCTCAAATAAGCATATTGCCCGCCAGCCTCAGGAATCGCCGCTCCTAATTCGGCAAACGAAAGCGCCCCAAATAGCGAAAGCAATCCCCCAACAACCCAAGCGGCATAAACCACACTCACCGAGCCGCCCTCGGCAGCCATCTGGCTCGGCTTCAAAAAAATCCCGGTCCCGACCATCGTTCCGACAACAATCGCTGAAGCCGCCCACACGCCCAGCCCGCGGACAAGTTCGAGCCGCTTCGATCCGGAACCGGCGCTCATCCCTTCACGCCTTTAGCCTTGAGAGCGCCACGCGCCGAATTCGATCCGCCGCCCGGAATCGCACTTACAACCGATCCGGAAACAAACGTCACCACGGTGCCCACAAGCACATACCAAGTCCAAGCCAGTCCCGTAAACCGATTCACCGCCACCATAGTCGCAATCCCCACAAGCATTCCTGCAATCGCGCCATTAGCAGTCGCGCGCGCGTTCCAGATCCCCAGCAGAAAAACTCCCAGCATCGCGCCATAAGTAATCGAAGCGATCGTCAATCCCGCAACAAGCACCGGCCCCCATGGCGCCAGTCCCAAACTCCCCAGCACGATTCCCCAAATCAGCGTCATCCATCGCGAGCGCTTCAACAAATCGCCTGCCGACCGACCCGCGCCTGCGACCGCCGATGCGTCAGCCCCGCCGCCGAAATCCATGATGCTCGATGAAGCCAGCGAGTTCAACGAGCCGCTCGCATTCGACATGGCCACCGCCAAAATCGCCGCCAACACCAACCCCGCAATCCCCGGGGGCATCTGCGTCACGATAAACGCGGGAAAAATCTGATCCGCATCCGCCGGCACCGCTCCCGGCACTGCATGCTGATAAAACACGAACAGCATCACGCCCAGCGCCAAAAAAAGCGCAAATTGCACAAACACAATCACGCCGCTGCCAAGCAAAGCCGCCTTGCCATCGCGTTCATTCCGAGCCGCAAGCACCCGCTGCACCAAAGTTTGATCCGTCCCGTGGCTGGCCATACTCAAAAAAGTCCCGCCGAGCACGCCGGACCAAAACGTATAACTTCGCGTCAAACTGAACGAAAAATCAAACACGCGCAGCTTCCCCCCAGCAGCCGCGGCCACCGACGAAACTTCGCCCCACCCCCCAGGAGTACGATGCAGCAGCAACACGAACGCCGCCGCCGATCCAGCCAAATAAATTGCCAACTGCATCACGTCCGTCCAAATCACCGCCTTCAATCCACCCTCGAACGTGTAAAAAAGCGTAAGCAGAGTAACAATCAAGATCGCCGTCCGGCTGCCCGTCCCCAAAGCCAAGCTCACAACTTTGCCCACAGCCGCGACCCGTACGCCCTCAGCCAGTGCCCTAGTTACCAAAAAGACCCCAGCCCCCGCCGACCGCACCCGCCCCCCAAACCGCTTCTCTAAAAGCTGGTAAGCCGTGTAGAATTCACCTTGGAAGTAGCGGGGCACCAGCACCAGGCACAAAACCACCCGGGCCACCAGATAGCCCATCACAAGCTGGAGAAATCCCAGATTTCCGGCAAAGGCAATCGCCGGAGTGCCGATAATGGTGAGCGTAGAAGTTTCGGTAGCAACAATCGAGCAAGCCAGCGCCCAAGCAGGCGCCGTACGGCCGCCGAGGAAGTAATCGCGGACATCTTTCTGCCCGCGCCGAAACCACGCACCCAGCAGCGTGACCCCGGCCAGATACAGAATCACGATTCCAAGATCGATGGGGTGAATTCGCATCCGGTAATGTCAGCGAGCGGCGCGATGCTAACTGCCCGCCGCGCGAAGTGTCAAGGAAACCAGCCGCATCAGGCAACGAAGCGCAAACGCACAAGGAGCTTTCCTCATGTCGTATTTCTTGGGAATCGATGGCGGCGGCACGAAAACGGACTGCGTTCTACTCGATGCGCAAGGCCAGGTTCTGCGACGCGCCCAGGGTGGCCCGTCGAATCCTCTGCGCGGCGGCTACACCCGGGCGTGGTTCTCGGTAAGCGGCGCCGCCGACACGGTCCTTGCCCGCCAATCGCTAAAGGCCACCGACATTCGCGGAATTTGCGGCGGCTTCGGCGGCGCGGCACGCCCTGCCGTAGCCAAGCGTATGAGCGTTTTCCTCGAGCGCTCGTTTCCCAAGGCCGAGGTCAATGTCACCAGTGATATCGAAATCGCTCTGACCGCGGCGGTAGAAAAAGGCGTAGGCGTAGTGTTGATCGCGGGCACAGGTTCGGTGGCCTACGGCCGCAACGGAGACGGCAAAACCGTCCGTGCAGGAGGCTGGGGCCCGTGGCTCGGCGATCAAGGCAGCGCCTTCGATATCGGCCGCAGCGCCCTCACCGCCGTCCGCCGCCACGAAGATGGAATGGGCCAATCCACTGTCCTCTCCGAGCGGGTCTTCAAAAATCTCGAGTGGCGCAACTGGGCCGCGATCATCGAGCACGTCGCCAAAAATCCCGACGAAGTTTTCCCGCGCGTCTATCCCCTCGTAGCCCGCGCCGCCGAACAAGGCGATGAAGTTGCCCGCAATATTCTCGATGCAGCCGCCGATGCCCTAGTCGAGCTGGCCGATCACGTAATCCGCAAGCTCGAGCTCACCGCCGAAAAATTCCCGCTAGTCCGCGCCGGCGGCGTTTTCGGCCACTGCGCCTATCTCGATTCGCTGGTAGATAAGCGCCTCGCCGCCATCGCCAGCCACGCCACCATCGCCCAGCTGCAAACTTCCCCGGCCGAAGCCGCCGCGCAAATGGCCCGGACAGCGGCAGGCCGCGCTGCAGATGCCAACTGATCCCATCGACGACATAGCCATAGCGCGAGAAGCCTCGCAGCGAGACCTCGCTTTGCTGGTGCACGAAAAGGACGAAGGCGTCCTGCTTGCGCTCCTCGAAAATCCTCATCTCGACGAGTCCCACTTACGCGTTCTCCTCGAGCGCCTCGACACTCCCGAGCGAGTCCTCAGCGGGATCGCCCTACAAACAAAATGGCTAGCCTCGGAAGCCGTCCGCTTCGGCTTGGCCGCGCATCCGCACTCGCCGCGCCAAGTCGCCATGACCATGGTCCGCCAGCTCTTCGCCTTCGATCTCGTCCGCCTAGCGTTAGCCACCACCGCGCAAGCCGAAGTCCGCCGTCTCGCAGAAGAAGCATTAATCTCGAAAATTCCGCAGCTACCAATCGGCCAAAAACTGACGCTAGCCAAGCGCGGCCCGGCCCGAGTAGTCGGCGCAATCCTAAATGAAGGCCACGCGCAAGCGGTGGCAGCCGCCCTAACCAACCCGCTGCTCACCGAAGCGCAAATCCTAAAATCCCTCTCCCGCACCGAAACCCCCGAGCGTGTAGTCCAAGCCATCGCCCGCCATCCCCGATGGTCCAGCAGTTACAACGCGCGCATGGCCCTGATCCGCAATCGCCACACCCCGCTGAACATAGTTCTGGCCTTCCTCCCAAACATCACCATGCGCGATCTGAAGGAAATCTCTACCCTGGAAAGCCTCACCCCAAATCTGAAAATGTACATCCGCCGAGAAGTAGCCCGCCGAGGGAACGCCAAGGACCCGCAAGCCAGACACACCTAAACGTACCGAAACTGAACGTGCCGCCGGCGTACTGCCTGCTCTTTAATGCGCAGTGGTGCGCGAAGGGTCCAGTATCTCGCAGCGCCAGAAATTAAATACGAGAGGTTGGCTGTGTTGAGTAGTCGGTCCGAGGGTGATGCCAGTGATGGTAAAAGAGGTCGTAAGAGCCGGCGGGACGCCAGCGGCACGTTTACTGCTAGAATGAACTCGCGCGGCGTCGAATCCGAGCGTCGAACAGCCTATGGCAATCACTCGCAATCAATTACGCTGGCTAATCGCAGCCGCCGCAGCGGCATTCCTCGCGATCATAGTCACCTCCACGCTCCACCAAACCCACCTCAAATACGAAGTCTGCGTCACGTATCACGGCAACAATCACTGCGCCACCGCCGAAGGCGCCACGGCCGAAGAAGCCGTCCGCAGCGCCCGGGACATCGACTGCGAACTACTCTCCAACGGCCGCGACGACAACGTAGTCTGCCTAGATACGCAACCCTCCAGCGTTCGCCAAATCCGCTAATTACCTAAAATCTCAACACCCGTACCAACTCCGGCATCCACCCCTTTCCATTGCATTGACTTGCCGCAAATCCCTGCTTAGCATCAGAAATGTACTAGGGGTCCGAGTCCAGCTTTCTATAGGCGCGTCATGAACCAACACATACCCGTTCGTGGGCTTCGCTATGCATTGCGGACTGAGGTCGAAATCGGCTGGGGGGCCGAAGTCCTGAAGTGCGTCACCCGCGATATCGGCGATATGGGCATGTTCATCGAGACTGAAGATCCGCTCTGGCTGCGCGCCGAATTCACCGCCCGCATCAAGCTCGGCGAAATTCTCGAAGTGGATTGCATCGTGCGTCGCGTAGAGCCCGGGAAGGGAATGGCCGTCGAATTCAAAGACTTGCCGGAAGCCGAACGCGAGCAAATTGATCTCTTCCTCGGGAAGCTGAGCCGGAAGTGACGCGTTGTTTGAACTGCGGCGCCGAGCGCGCTGCAGATGTCTGCGAAGCCTGCGGTCTTTCCTCTACGCTAGCCGAACTAGCCTTGCGCCGCCGTCTCCTGAATCGCACTGCATTCCTAATGCTGGGCGCGCTCGCATTCGTAGTAGCTGGCAGCGAATTTCCTCCGCTGGAAATCGATGGCATCCTGATTTTCGTTGGCTTGCTAGTTTTTCTAACGCTAGGCCTGGGCATCTGGGTAGAGCGTCGCGCGCTTCAACATGCCGAGGTCGAAGCCCTAAAGCGGATTTACTACGGCCTGATTCCCGTACCCTGGCTATTGGGCGCATTGCTGATCGGCAATGGCTGGCTCGATCGCGCTCCCCGCGAATCCTGGCACACCGAAGTAATCGGCCGAGTCCGAATGTTCGGCCCGCTACCGAGCAATCGCCTGGTAGTGCATTCCTGGCGCGAAGGCCACAAAGTAGAACGCATCCCAGTAAGCCGCGCCGACTTCGATCGCTTCCATCCTAATGATGAAGTGGTGGTGAAAACCGGGATCGGCTTGGTGGGGATTCCGTGGGTGGTGGGAGTGGATCGCGAATAACGTAGGGCAGGGTCGTCAATTCCTGCCGCTACCGAATTTTCCGTCTTTATTGCTCATGGTGGAAATGCCAAATTCTGCAGCATGTGCGGCCTTTTTTTCTGCACTGTTCTTGCCGCGGGGCGAGTTGAACTTGCGGTAGTTGCCGGTATCACCTGAGAGGGGCCACTTTGTTTGTTCCCCGCAACTGTGAGTATGTAAATCACTTACGACAAAGAGGCGGCGAGGCGGATTGCCGGATGATTGTCTTTAGTCGTGTTCTGGCGGTTGGATGGCAGGGTCCGGATGGGCAAAAAATGTTACTATAAGTATGTCAGTTGACCTGACACAGATTGGGATTTGCGGCTGCTCTTCAGACCCTTCCGGCGTTCGCCTTGCGATTGCAGCTAAACTCCCGAATACTGGCGCCGCTTAATAAACTCACCCGAACCCACGCTGCCTTTGAACTCACCGTTTTCGATGATCACCCGACCCCGCGACAAAACTACTTTTGCTACGCCTTTCACGCGGATGCCCTCGAACATCGAATAGTCCACGCGCATATGATGCGTCGAAGCACTGATCACCACTTCCTCATTTGGATCAAACACGACAATGTCTGCGTCCGAGCCTACTGCAATCGTTCCTTTGCGCGGGTAGAGTCCAAACAATTTTGCAGGCGCCGTGGAAACTAATTGCACGAAGCGGTTCGGCGAAAATCGGCCGCCGTTGACGCCGCCAGAAAAAACCAAACTCATGCGATTCTCAATCCCCGGCCCGCCATTAGGAATCTTGGTGAAATCGTCGCGGCCGAGCTCCTTCTGCTCTTTGAAACAGAATGGGCAATGATCGGTGGAAACTACCTGCAAGGTGTCCTTCGCCAACCCCTGCCACAATTTTTCCTGATTCCATTTTTCGCGCAGAGGCGGAGTAAAAACATATTTCGCACCCTCAAATCCTGGCACGTCCATATTCTCCAACGAAAGATAAAGATACTGCGGACAAGTCTCCGCATAAGCTGCCAATCCGCGATCCCGGGCCTCGCGCACTTTCTCCAGCGCGTCATTGCAAGAAAGATGCACGATATAAACGGGCGCCCCAGCCATCTCCGCCAAAGCAATCGCCCGCGAAGTAGCCTCAGCTTCGGCCGTAGTAGGCCGCGTCAATGCGTGATATTTCGGCGCCCGTTTCCCCTCAGCCAACGCCCGCTGCACAATCACATCAATCGCTCCGCCATTCTCCGCGTGCATGCAAACCATCCCGCCATATTTCGCCGCAGCCAACATTGCCCGAAAAATCGTAGCGTCGTCCAGCATAAACACGCCGGGATAAGCCATAAAAAGCTTGAACGAAGGCACGCCCTCGCGCACCAAAGCCCCCATCTCCTCAACATGCGCGTCCCCCAATTCCGTAATAATGCAATGAAACGCATAATCAATAGCTGCCTTGCGGTCAGCCTTCGCCATCCAAGTATCAAAAGCTTGCCGGAGTGTTTGCCCTTTATACTGAATCGCGAAGTCAATCAGGGTAGTAGTCCCACCATGCGCCGCCGCAACAGTCCCCGACTCGAAATCATCAGCACTCTTAGTCCCGCCAAATGGCATATCCAGATGCGTATGCACATCAATCCCGCCGGGCATCACATAACGCCCAGTCGCATCAATCACCCGCGCAGCATTCTCCGCATTCAATTCCGAGGCGACGGCAACGATCTTGTCGCCGAGAATCCCCACATCGCCTCGAGTAGTGTCGGAAGCCGTAATAATAGTCCCGCCGCGAATAATAGTATCCAGTCGCATCAATTCCCCTAGAACCACAAGCCAAATTTATCTCAGCAAAATCCCCAACCGCCGGAATGTAGCACAATCCCCGTACCACTGGCGTCCCTGCCGGCTCTTTCGACCTCAAAAATCAGCAACATTCACATTCGTGGGCGGCGCGAAATTCTGGATCCAAGGCGCAAATCGACATAGCTCCCGTCACCGCACACGCGCCACGGAAACCGCGCCGAAATCAGCGCATTCCCGCCAATACCCCAGTGCTAGAATTCTCTCTCAGCACCGCATCACTCGACGCGCGATAGCGCACTTCGAATCCATCGCGCATTCTTGGGGGGAATCGAGGGAATGACTCTCCGCGAATCCGCACCAAAACTGGCCCCCGAACAATACGAAGCCAATTTCGCGGACATCTCCCCGCGCATGAGCCCGCGTCAGGCCGCCATCGAAGCCGCCCGCTGCCTCTACTGCTTCGACGCCCCATGCACCATCGCCTGCCCCACACACATCGACGTGCCCGCCTTCATAAAAAAAATCGCCTCAAATAATCTACGCGGCTCAGCCCGCGTAATCCTCGGCGCAAATATCCTCGGCGAAAGCTGCGGCCGAGTCTGCCCCACAGAATCCCTCTGCGAAGGCGCCTGCGTAATGGTAGAAAAAGGCGAAACTCCAATCGAAATCGGCCGCCTTCAGCGTTACTCGGTGGATTACGTCCTGGATCGCAGCATAGATCTCTTCGCCGCGGGCGCGCCAAACGGAAAAAAAGTAGCCTGTATCGGCTCAGGCCCAGCCTCGCTAGCCTGCGCCGCAGAACTAGCAAAGTGGGGCTACGCAGTAACAATCTTCGACAAAAATAAACTGCCCGGCGGCCTAAATACTTACGGCATAGCCGCCTACAAAACCCGCGCCAAAGATTCCCTACGCGAAGTAGAAATGGTTAAACGCCTCGGCGTGAAATTCGAGCAAGGCAAAGAAGTAGGCCGCGACGCTCCGTTCCCGCTGCTCGAATCGCAATTCGACGCCATCTTCATAGGCGTGGGTCTGGGCGAAACCTGGGAACTGGATCTACCCGGCTCTGATCTGCAAGGCGTTTACGGCGCCCTGGAATTTATCGAGCGAACAAAAACACAATCGTTCGCCGAAGTAGAAATCGGCCGCCGGGTAGCCTGCATAGGCGCAGGCAATACCGCCATCGATGTAGTCACAGCAGCGCACCGCCTCGGCGCAGAATCCGTGCATTTAGTTTATCGGCGCGGCGAATCCCTAATCCCGGCCTTCCGCTACGAATTCGAACTAGCCCAGCGCGACGCAGTAACGTTTCACTGGCACACGCAACCGGTGCGCGTACTCGGTGAATCCGGCGCGGTCGCAGGCCTCGAATGCGTAAAAACGCGGCCAGCGCCCGGGGCCTCGAAAAGCTCCGCGCCAGAGACAATCCCCGGTTCCAATTTCGTGATCCCCGTCGACATGGTAGTTCCTGCGATCGGCCAAAAGCCGGTAACCGAATTTCTCCGCCCAGTGAAGGGAATCGAACTCAGAAAAAATGGCACCATCGCCGTGAACGAAAAAAATCAAACGGGCAATCCGAAATATTTTGCGGCCGGCGATTGCGTAAACGGCGGCAAAGAAGTAGTGGACGCAGTAGCCGAAGGCATGGCCGCAGCCAGAGGGCTAGACGCCTGGCTGAACCATCCGCGGGCGACAAACTAACCGCAAATGCGCCTACCCGATTCATGGACCGAGCGCCTGCCGGTCCTCGAAACTCTCGAAGACGATTGGTCCCCCGTCCCGCGTTACGCCGCTTATCGCCTGGCTATCGTTCTACGCGCTGTTCCTCTATCAAGCCGCAAAAGGCCGCGGCCCCCTCCTAATGATCGACGTAGTCTTCGTCCCCATCCACGAAGGCGGCCATCTACTCTTCAGCTATTTCGGCCAATTCCTACACATAGCCGGCGGCACGCTATTCCAACTCCTAGTCCCATTCACGCTAGCCGCCTATTTCGCCTTCCAACGCCAACTCCAAGGCACCGCCTTCTGCGCATTCTTCTGCTTCGAACAACTGCTACCCATCGCCACGTACATGGCCGACGCTCGTGCGCAAGAATTGCCGCTGCTCACCGTCGGCGATCCAGAATTCGTAATTCATGATTGGAATTATCTTTTCAGTGCGCTCGGAGTGCTAGATCACGACATCCAAATCGCCACATGCGTTCGCGCAATCGGCTGGCTGGGAATGTTCGCGACCGTTGCATGGTTCGGATGGAAAAGCTGGAGGACAGAAGCCGCACCGCCAGCAAGGAGATAAGCGATGGCCGATCTAAGAGTAAAATTCTGCGGCATCGAGTCGCCTAATCCCTTTTGGCTGGCATCCGGCCCGCCATCGAACACCGCAGGCCAAGTGATGCGCGCCTTCGACGCCGGCTGGGGCGGCGCCGTCTGGAAAACAATTGGCGAGCCAATCCAAAACACCAGCTCCCGTTACGGCGCCATCGATTACAACGGCGTCCGGGTAATGGGCTTCAACAACATCGAGCTAATCAGCGATCGCCCCATCGAAGTAAATCTCAAAGAAATCGCCGAAGTAAAAAAGCGCTACCCAAAGCATCTGGTAATCGCCTCGCTGATGGTCGAATCCAAGCGCGAAGCTTGGCACGATATCGTCAAGCGCGCCGAAGACGCCGGCTCCGACGCCCTCGAGCTAAATTTCGGCTGCCCCCACGGCATGAGCGAACGCGGCATGGGCGCCGCCGTAGGCCAAGTCCCCGACTACACCGAAATGATCACCAGTTGGGCCAAAGAAGCCGCCGGCACGCCGGTAATCTCAAAACTCACTCCCAACGTAACGGACATCACCCAAATCGCCCTAGCAGCCGAGCGCGGCGGCGCAGACGCCGTAAGCCTGATCAACACAATTAATTCTCTGATGGGAGTAGATCTAGAAAGTTTCGCCCCGCGCCCGGTTGTAGCCGGAAAATCGTCGCACGGCGGCTATTGCGGCCCAGCAGTAAAGCCAATCGCCCTGCATCTAGTCGCGAGCGTAGCCAAAAAAGTAAGAATCCCCATAGTAGGCATAGGCGGCATAAGCAACTGGACCGATGCAGCCGAACACATCGCCCTAGGCGCCTCAATCGTCCAAGTCTGCACCGCCGTAATGCACTACGGTTTCCGAATAGTAGAAGACATGTCCGACGGCCTAAACGCCTACATGGACGATCACAGGTACTGCACCACAGACGATTTCCGCGCCCGCGCCGTGCCCAACGTAAAGGACTGGGGCGACCTCGATCTAAATTACAAAGTAATCGCCGATATCAATCACGATCTCTGCATAGGCTGCCAACTCTGCTACGTAGCCTGCGAAGACGGCGCCCATCAATGCATAGAGAGAGCGCCAGTGGCTGCGAACGCCGCAAAGCCAAACGGCAAAAAGAACGCCCACAACATAGAAGTCCACGTCCCAAAAATAATCGACGAAGAATGTGTAGGCTGCAATCTATGCGCCCTAGTCTGCCCAGTAGACAATTGCATAACCATGCGCCAAATCAACACCGGCCAACCCCCAATGACCTGGAACTCCAGACTTCGTAGCGGCGCCCTTTAGGGCGGCATCCGCTCGCGGAAAGCCCACGACCTTGCCACGTGCGCCGCGTGCCAAACAACCTGCGTCTTCACTTGCCGCTGCAACATCCGAAAACCCTGACGTCTAATAAATCCCCCGCCGCAAATCAATGATATGCGGCATTTCCAATTCAATCTTCGCCCCATAATCCCCCAGCGTAATCAAAAACCTCTCCGCCGGCCCCACATCCCGATCGGACCAACTTGCCACCGGAATCGGCGTTCCAATCTCGCCGGGTTCGTCGCTCTCGAAATCCTTACCCTTCGCCGTCAAATCCTTGGTCTCAATCTGCCAAACCGATTTCGTTTTCGTATCCAGCGCCAAGTACCTCTTGCCCAGCAAAATCAGAACCAGATTTTTCTTTTTCTCTACGGTATAAACATTCCAGGAAATCGGAACGTGGCCGCCAATCTTCAATTGGGCGCGCTCCTCAATTTTCCAGGTGACCCGGCCAGCAGCGGGAAGGGAGCTGGCAAAAATCAAAACGAGTGGTAAGGTCCGTTGAAGAATTCCAATCGCCAAGCGCGAGGCCGTCATTTTCTGAGGCCCACTAATCCCACGAAACCCGAACCTGCCGTCCGCCGACAATCACATGCCCCTTGGCGCGCCCATACTCGACCAAATCCCGCAGCAGCGCGACATCCATCTGGCAGTATTGCACCACTTGCTCTTTCTTGCCCTCGCGCCACCAAGCGACCGCGTCAATCCCCGTCCCGCTTTTAGCGCTGCCAAGCGTATCTTTGGCCAATGAATCCAATTTCACGCGATGCCCGAGCTGCTTGTGCAACACTTCGTGCACATCGAACGAAAGTTGCCGGATCGCATCAATCACCGCATATCCGCGCAACACTTCAAAATCAAACCGGTTCCCGTTGAACGTAACAATCCGCGTGAACGCCTCCAACTCCGCAATCAATTTCGCAACATCTTCCTCAAACCAACTTCGAAACTGATTGTCCTTGTCCCAAGTCACAGCGACCGCAACGCCGAACTGGCGAATGTTTCCCCATCCGCCGTCAACTTCATGCGAAAGCCGCAGCGTTTCAATGTCGAGATAGATTTCCCGCGTGAAGAGGTCCACTAATAGATGCTCGATTCGCGTTTCCGCCCGGTGTAATCGATGTACACGATTTTCGTATCGGTATAAAACTCAATCGCCGCATGCCCCACTTCGCGCGGCCCCACGCTCGAATCTTTGGCGCCGCCAAACGGCACATGCGCCTCGCCGCCTACTGTGGGCGAATTCACGTGCGTCATGCCGGTTTCGATCTTGTCCACGAACTCGAAAATCTTGTTCGAGTCCGTCGAGTAAATCGAACTCGAAAGCCCGAAGCGCACCGAATTCGCCACGTGCAACGCCTCATCAAAATCCTTCACGCGAACCACGCTCAACACCGGCCCGAAAATTTCATCCTGCGAGAGCGCGCTTTCCGGACGCACGTGATCGAAAATCGTCGGCGATACGAACCATCCCTTGTCATACTTCGCCCCGGTCAAACGTTCTCCGCCGCAAAGCAGCTTGGCCTCTTTCTTTCCCATCTCGATGTATTTCAAATCCGTATTCATCTGCGACTCATCCACAGCCGGCCCCATCTCGACGCCGGGATCGAGTCCATTCCCTACGGAATATTTCTTGGCTCGCTCGACGAGCTTCTCGAGAAATGCGTCCGCGATCTTTTCTTCGATCACCACACGGCTCGTCGCTGTGCAACGCTGGCCGGTCGAAGCAAACGCGCCCGCCAGGGTAGATTCCATAGCCAACTGCAAATCCGCGTCGGCCAAAATCACCACCGGATTCTTCCCGCCCATCTCGCACTGCACTTTCTTCAATCGTTGCGCCCCGCAAGCATAAAGCGCCGTGCCCACTTCATTCGATCCCGTAAACGAAAGCCCATGCACCGCCGGACTCTGCACCAATTCGTCGCCAGTCTCGCGCCCCGAACCCATAACCAAGTTCAAAACTCCTGCCGGCAATCCAGCCTGCTCGAAAATTTCGACAATCTTGATCGCCGTCAAAGGCGTAATCGTAGCCGGCTTAAAGACCACGGTATTCCCGCAAACCAGCGCCGGCGCGATCTTCCAAACCGGAATGGCCACCGGAAAATTCCAAGGAGTAATCGCGCCCACCACTCCAAGCGGCTGCCGAATCGTATAAGCAAAATTCTTAGGCAATTCGCTAGTCAAAGTTTCGCCATTCAAGCGCCGCGCCTCACCGCCCATAAACTCAGTAATGTTGATAGCCCGCTGGACCTCGCCGAGCGAGTCCTTAAGCGCCTTACCCTCTTCCCGCGTCAAAAGCCGCGCCAACTCCTCCTTCTTCTCCTCCATAATGCGCGCGGCCTTGAAGAGAATCTTCCCGCGAGCAGGCGCCGGCGTCTCGCGCCAACCGGGAAACGCACCCTTAGCGGCAGCTATAGCCTCTTTCATCTCATCCCGGGTAGAAAGCGGAATGGTAGCGACAACTTCATCGTGATCAGCCGGATTGCGCCGCTCCACAATCTTGGTGGATTTTGATTCCACCCAATTGCCGCCAATGTAATTCCGGCAAAGTTGCGCCGCGGTAGTAGCAGTAGCCATTGGCCTCAGCCTCTTTCGTTCATCTGAAATTCAAATCTGAATTTTGAAAATGCCCAGCCTTACTTCGGTTTCAATCCGCCGCCTCGGTCTTCCGTCCGCCCGGCACCGCCATCGTCCGGGTAATCTCTCCATACGTCTCCGGGCGCCGGTCTCTGAAAAACTGCCAAGTTTGCCGTACCTGATCGATCTCCTCCAGATTCAATTCGGTCACCACCACTTCTTCCTTATCCCGGCTGGCCTGCGCCACAATTTTCCCGCGTGGATTGCAAAAATAACTCTTTCCGTAAAATTCCCCCATCTTCCACGGCAATTCCGTGCCCACGCGATTGATGGCGCCAACAAAATAACCATTGGCCACGGCATGAGCCGGCTGCTCCAGCTCCCACAAATATTCACTCAACCCAGCCACAGTAGCCGAAGGATTAAAAACAACCTCCGCCCCATTCAATCCCAAAATTCGCGCCCCCTCAGGGAAATGCCGGTCATAGCAAATGTAAACGCCCACCCGCGCATGCCGCGTCTCGAAAACGGGATACCCGGTATTCCCCGGCGTAAAATAAAATTTCTCCCAAAATCCAGGATGGCAATGTGGAATGTGATGCTTTCGGTATTTCCCCAGATATTTCCCGTCCGTATCAATCACCGCAGCCGTGTTGTAAAAAAGCCCGCTCATCTCCTTCTCATAAACCGGCACCACCATAGCCATGTCATACTGCCGCGCCAATTTCTGCATGCGCTCGATGGTCTTCCCGCCCGGCAATTCCTCGGTCAGTTCATACCACTTCGTGTCCTGCTCCGCGCAAAAGTACGGCCCATAAAATAATTCCTGCAAGCAAAGTATCTGTGTTTTCTTCTTGGCCGCCTCGCCAATCAATTTTTCATGCTTCACGATCATGCGCTCGCGAATGTCCGCCAAAGAATACTTCTCCGGCGACCACTCGCACCGCGCCTGAATCAATCCGCATCGCACACTACGCGCCATAAACCGCCTCCCAGCCCCGATTCCGGAAAAAGTTTACTCCCCGCTCAACTCCTCAGCAACTGCGAAAGTCCGAGCCTCCGCGCCGCGAAACCTTTATAATCCCGCCCACGTCATGGGACACGTGGCCGAGAACCTCCGTCAGTCTTTCCTCCGCGTATTTCCGGACTGCGTAGTCCTCGGCCAAGCCGTGGCCTTCAATATGTTCCTGGCCTTTTTCCCGCTGCTCCTATTCGCCCTAGGCGTCCTAAGCAGCATGAGCATCTTCCAGGATGTAGTCCGCGATCTCCCCGGTCAGATTCAAAATATGCTCCCGGAAGGCAGCAGCAGCATAGTGCTCGATTACTTCGTCCGCCGCACCGCGCACCCCTGGCAATGGATCTGGCTAGGATTCGGGGGCACGCTGATCGCCGGCACGCAAGTATT
Organism: uncultured Acidobacteriota bacterium; assembly: GCA_963831955.1. Classification (GTDB taxonomy): domain Bacteria; phylum Acidobacteriota; class Terriglobia; order Acidiferrales; family UBA7541; genus Palsa-147. The sequence goes on from CAWHSG010000003.1 coordinate 414,160, forward strand.
CATAGGCCTGATCCAGGGCTTCCGCCAAATCGATAAGCTACCTGCCGCGCCGTCGTATCTACGCGTCCAACTCCGCGCCGTGGGCATCCTTTGCCTCACCATCATTCCATTCCTCGGCTTCGAGATCGTAACCATCTTCGGCCGCCCAGTACGCGGCTGGATGCTCGCGAATTACGGGCTAGCACCCTGGGTCCGCCTACTAGTCGCCGCCGCTTATCACGGGCTGGCCATGATCTTTGCATTAGGAATAGTGTTCGTAATTTATCGCCTCGGGCAACCGGACATGGTTGACTGGCAAGACGTCTTTCCAGGCGCCGCAGTGGCCACCATCCTCTGGTGGATAGTAGATATAGGATTCGGCTTCTATGTGCGCTACGTCCCCTACGGCACCGTGTACAGAGGCCTAGCCGCGGTAATCGGCCTGCTGCTGTGGATGTACCTAACCGCCATGGTCATTTTCATGGGCGCCGCTTACAACGCCGTAATTCGCGAAGGCCCCTTCACCAGCGACAGCGATCTAAAATTCACGTAACCGCGCTTCGTGCGCGTGGCAAGCCGCTCTCGAAATCCGCTCGACGGGCTTCCTAATCAATGCCCAGCGCTAAAGCGCATTGATGGTGACGGCGCATTTCCGGAGCGCTGAAGCGCTCCATCCCCCCGAATAAATTCGGGGGCTCCCACCGTGACACCGCGGCTCCGCCGCGACCAATTCGCAGTTCCTTCTGCGTTCCTCCAAGCGAGATCAAATTGCGAGATTACCCCTCTCAGCCGTTTCTCCGCCGCCCGCTTCCAAAATTGCTATAATTGGCAATGTTGGCCAAGCACTAAGGCCGGCGACGGAGCGGTTCCCATGAACGACATCCACGTAAGCTGCTACGCAGGCTATCGCCCCGACGAGCGCCCGCAGCGTTTCACCCTCCGAGGCCGCGAATTTGAAGTCAACGCAGTGGATGGCCAGTGGTATTCACCCGATGCGATTTATTTCCGCGTGCTGGCCAATGACGGCAACTATTACGTCCTGCGCCATGACGAAGGCCAGGATTCCTGGACGCTCGACGCCTTCCGCGCCTCCCAACAATGAGCCACCAGAACGTAGAAGATCGCCGCAAACACATACGCATTCTGCTACCCGAACATCAATTCCTGCGCTGCAAAGGCCTCGATCCGAAATTCGAAGGCCAAGTCTCAATAATAGGCGCAGGCGGCCTATTCGTCCGCACCAGCCAATCCCTATCAATGGGACAAACCATCCGCCTGAAGGTAGAAGATCCCAACCTAAATCTGGAAGCAGAAGCCAAAGTGAGAGACGTAAACGAAAAAGGCGTAGGCATAGAATTCACTGACCTAGACCCTCCACGCCAACGCACATTGCAAGATTTCCTGCGCAGCCTAAGGCCGTAAGTAGCGCCTGCGTCCCCGCCGGCATCTTACGACCGCGATCACAACCACGACCCAAATCGCCCGCGGACTCGATCTGCATAGTGCTCGCTTTCGTAGCGGCGGGCCTCAGCCCGGCACCGCCGAAACTCCGCCGCCGTAACTCGCAAGCCCCTCCCACCCGGCAAACAGCAACTTTCAACTCCAATCGGGGTTAAACTGGTGTGCCCAGCAATCCTCCGCAGCTTTCAGAGTAGAAAGTACGACCGTGAAAAAAATCAATCCCACGCGGCCGCGAAAAAACGCAGCCTTCCACGCTGCCACCGCGGTCCTACTCGCCGCTGCATTGCTCCCGTTGCCGCAAGTGGAAGCCACACCTCGAGCCAAATCCTTCAAAGGTAAACTACCCATCACCGAACTCACCGAAGACCAAGCCATCCTCCACGCCCTAAACCGCCTGGCCTACGGCCCCACCCCAGGCCAAATCGAGCAAGTGCGCAAGACGGGCCTGGAAAAATGGATCGAGCAGCAATTGAAGCCCGATTCCATTGACGATTCCGCGCTGGAAGCCCGGCTGGCTCGTTATCCCACGCTGACGATGAGTTCGGACAAGCTGGTGGAAAAATTCCCGCAAGCCAACGAAGCCGCAAAGAAGGAAGGCATCACCAAAGAGGAATACCAAGAAAAGCAGAAAGAAAAAGCGAGAGAAGCGGTAGCAAAAGTAGATCCGCGAAATCCCAACGCCGCCGCCGAAGAGCAACTAGCCAAAGTCGTGGGCCCGCAGCGAATTGTCGTCGAGCTAAGCATGGCCAAGCTAGATCGCGCCATTTACAGCAATCGCCAGCTTGAAGCTGTGATGGAAGATTTCTGGTTCAATCACTTCAATGTCTTCGCCGGAAAAAATCAAGATCGCTGGCTGCTCACCGCTTACACGCGCGACACCATCCGCCCTCACACGCTGGGAAAATTCCAGGATCTTCTGATCGCCACGGCCAAAAGTCCGGCAATGTTGGTCTATCTAGATAACTGGTTAAGCGCCGATCCGCTGGCCTCCGAACAAATGCAAGCCGAACTGGCCGCTCGCCGTCGCCGTTTCGAAGGCGTATTCGGCCCATCGTTGCCGCCTCCGCCAGGCGGGGCCATTCAAGCCGGCAACAAAAAGCGGGAACGCGGCCTGAACGAGAATTACGGCCGCGAAGTGATGGAGCTGCACACGCTGGGCGTTGACGCCGGGTACACCCAAGCCGACGTAATCGCGATGGCCAAATGCATGACTGGCTGGACGGTCCACGCCCCACGCAAGGATCCCGATTTCTTCTTCGACGATCGCATCCACACCTACGGCAAGAAAGTGGTCCTCGGCCACACCTTCAATTACGGCGGCATGAAAGACGGCGAAGAAGCTCTGAAAATGCTGGCCAACAATCCAAACACGGCGAAATTTATCTCCACAAAGCTAGCCCGCCACTTCGTAAGCGATAATCCTCCACCGGCCCTGGTGGATCGCATGGCGCAAACTTTCCAATCCAGCAACGGGGAAATCCGCGCCGTCCTAAAGACGATGATCTATTCCCCAGAATTCTGGAGCAAAGAATCCTATCGCGCCAAAGTAAAACAGCCTTTCGAACTGGCAGCGAGCACAGCCCGCGCGTTGGGCGCCGAAGTGGATGTCACTCTTCCTCTAGCCCAATGGGTGGGCCGCATGGGCGAGCCTCTATTCCAAGCGCAACCCCCCACCGGCTACAGCGACAAATCCGAAACCTGGGTGAACGCCGGCGCGCTGATGAACCGCCTAAATTTCGCCCTATCACTATCGTCGAATAGAGTCCCAGGCACAAAGACCGATCTAGTAGCGTTGCTAGGTCCAGAATCCGAAACCGATCCACACAAAGCCCTAGCCAGCGCCTTGACAGCCTTCCTGGACAATCAAATTGCCGAGCAAACGCAGCAGACTCTAGAAGCAAGACTAGGAGACCCGCAGATCTTGCAAGCAGCGCTCGACGATCCAGTGAAACACGTAAACGAATCCCTAATCGCGGGCTTGGTACTCGGCGCGCCGGAGTTTCAACGGCGATGAGCCGCACTACAGGAGCCACGTCATGCCATTAACCCGGCGCGTATTTCTAAAGAATGGGGCCATCTCCCTGATCGGCCTCTCCGCCATGCCGTCGTTTTTGCAGCGAGCCATAGCAACAACAACAAACGCGGGAAAAAAGAAAATGGTGGTGCTCTTCCAACGCGGCGCGATGGACGGTCTGAACGTGGTCGTTCCGTTCGGCGAGCGTAGCTATTACCAAATGCGCCCAAGCATCGCGATCCCCGAACCGAGAAGAGGGGGCACAGAAGCAGTCATCGACCTAGATGGCTTTTTCGGTTTACATCCCAGTCTGCAACCGTTACAGCCGCTGTTCCATCAAGGCCAACTCGCGATCGTGCACGCCGTCGGCTCGCCCGATCCCACGCGCAGTCACTTCGATGCGCAAGACTTCATGGAATCCGGCACGCCTGGGCTGAAAAGCACCGACGACGGCTGGCTAAATCGCACATTGCAATCTAGCCCGGAAGAAAAGCCATCGCCATTTCGAGCCGTAGCCTTCGGTCCCTACCTACCGCGCACGTTGCAAGGCACAGCACCAGCGATCGCTATCCCAGATCTAAAACAATTCAAAATGTTCGGCCCGCAAAAGAGCACCGAGGGCGGCTTCGAGGCGATGTATGCGCAGACGGTGGATCAAGCCCTTCACGGCGTGGGGCAGGAAACTTTCGAGGCGATCGATCAACTTAAAAAAATCCATCCGGAATCCTACCAGCCGGAAAATGGCGCACAGTATCCAAAGAATCGCTTCGGCCAAAGCCTCCAGGAAATAGCGGAGCTTTTTAAAGCTGATGTAGGGTTGGAAGTTGCGTTCCTCGATAGCGGCGGCTGGGACCATCACGTAAACGAAGGCGGCGTAAATGGCCAACTCAGCAATCTTTTGCGCGACCTTGGGCAGGGAATCGCCGCATTCCACCAAGACATGGGCGACCGCATGCAGGATGTCGTCTTTGTAAGCATGTCGGAATTCGGCCGCACCGCCCGCGAAAATGGCAACCGCGGCACCGATCACGGGCATGCCAACTGCATGTTCGTGATGGGCGGCAACGTAAAAGGAGGCAAGGTTTACACAATGTGGCCCGGCCTGAGCGGCCCGCAACTATACGAAGGCCGCGACCTGGCAGTTACAACGGATTACCGCACCGTCCTAAGCGAAATCCTGGTCAAACATGTAGGCAACAAAGATTTGTCAGCAGTATTCCCAGGCTTCAATCAGTCGACAAGCAATTATCTAAATCTAATCCAGACCTAAACGTACCGCCGGTTTACCCGGAGACTCGAAGGGCGTCTCTGCCGGCTCTTACGATCACGGAGCCCAATAACAACCGAGCCCGCGCGCGTCCGACAATCCCTTTGCATAAATCCGAATCGTAGGGGCGCCGCTCGCTGCGCCCATCCGCTCGACGGCCTACTCCCACGTGCCGATCGATCGTCCGATTTTTCTTTCTGTCAAATCTCAAATCTGAAATTTGAGATTTCTTATTCCCGCATTTAGACTGTTGCCGTGTAAATCCCGGCCGCCTTCCAAAACTCACTGCGTCAAATCAATCTCCTTCTTAGTCTGCTTAAAAGAATTAATGAGCCGCACCTTAATCGGAAACCCGCCCACCGCAGGCGCAAGCCCCCGCCCAAGCTCCTGAAATCCCGCAACCATCGAAGCATCGTCCCAAATCCCATCTTTCACCACGAACGAAATTGCCGTCCCATCCTGATCCTTCGACAAAATCACCGTCACGCCATGGTCTTGGAAAAAACCAGCCTTCTTCAAAGCCTCGCCCAACGCCTGCGCGTCCGCCTTCGTAGCCGCGCCGGTAAAATAAACCTCGTCCTGAGTACCCACCACCAAGCGATGCTGCCCCCCAAGCCCGAGCGCCCCAACAACGATGACGATCGAGAACAACGCCAGAAACGCCAGCCCCACGCCCGTAGCCGCCCATCGAGAGCTAAGCTGCCCGCCCCGCGCCTCATGCTCCGCCAAAGCCGGCCCCTGAAAGTACTGTGCCGCCCCCTTGGTACCCAACGCGATCAAAATGCCGATAGCAATACTCCCGCTAGAAGGCACGTAGTACCCCAACAAGCTAGCCAAAACAGTACCCACAATCCCAATCAAAAACGCGGCGAGCCCTTTCTTTCCCTGGCCCAAGCGCCGCCAATTCAAAGACATCAAAGCCACCCCAGCCACAGGCGACCCCAAAAACGAAGCAATCAAGACAGAAGTGGGATCAAACAAGCGATAAGCAGGCACCGCCGCCACCGAACTCGGAGGCGCCGTGTCGGCAAACGCCCGATACAGATTCGTATCCATAATTACCCTCAGCAAGAATCAAGACGCGAGACGAATGAAAGGTTGCGCCCCGCTACCGAGCATTGCGCAAAACGAGCCCATAAATCGTCATCTCCCATTCCGTTGGTTTAGCCTGAGTGTGGCGACGAAGGGCGTGAATTGTGCCGTTAGTGTGGACGGCCCAGCTCCGAAGCGCAGCGGGAAACGGCAGCCTGTTTCGGAGCGCTGAAGCGCCCCTCCCCCGTCCGCCATACTTCTGGCGGACGGGGGCTCCCTCCAAAAAACGTGGCGTCCGCGGGTAAAGTCATTGAGAGATTATGAGGATTACAGCACGGCAAACGTCGCGGAGTGCCGGTTAGAAAAACGTAGCGTCCGCGAACAAAGTCATTCGGAAAAACTGAGGGTTGCAACACGACAAAAGTCGCGGCGTTCTGGTTAGAAAAAAGAAATGAGCCGTGCAAGCGCCTCGGAAAATTGGCTCTCCGGCGCTAGGAGGCTGACGACTAAACGCCCGTCGCCAGGGAAATCGAAGAAGTGGCCGGGGTGCACATATACATCGCGCGAGGAGAGTAGCTCGATTGCCAGCTCTTCGTCCGAGCGCGTCGCCGGAACCCGCAATACCGCGTACCAGCCGCCCTCGAACTCGAGCCGCGAGCATGTGGTCTGTGCTGCCAGCAGGTCATCGAGAGCCGTGAGATTTGCCCGCACTCGCGCCATTAAGCGCTGCTGGAATTCATGCCGCAAGCCGAGAAACGAAGGCAAGGCCAGCTGCACCGGCGCATTCATCGAGAGAAAAGTATCCGCAATCACCTCCAAACGCTCGACCGCTGCGCGCTTCAAATCCGCCGGAGCGGAGACCACCAGCCAAGCCACCTTCATCTGCGGCAATCCGCAAATCTTCGATATCCCGCTCAAAGTAAAAGTAAGCGCCGGAGAATTGGCAGCAAATCCCGGCACTCGCTCGCCACTCAACGAATAATCCAAAAACACCTCATCAGCAATAATTGCCAACGACGCCCCAGCGCAAATCTCATTCAATCGCGCGATCTCCGCAGTCTTGCAAAAATGCCCGGTCGGATTATTCGGGTGAACCACAATCACTCCGCGAGTCCGCGCAGTAGTCGCCCGCTCCAGCTGATGAAAATCAATTTGCCAGCCATGATCGTAAACGAGCGGATAGCGCACCAGCTTCACATCCGACAATTCCCCCAGAAAATCGAACAGAGGATAAGACGGCGCAGGAATCAAAATCTCGTCGCCGGCATCGCAAAGCAAACGGAAAACAAACGAGTAGGCCTCGCTGGTCGAAGTAGTGAGAAAAATACCGGTCGGCGCAACGCAATCCCCGCGCGCAGCGTAATAATCCGAGACCGCAGCACGGGCAATCTGAAGCCCATGAGCGTCGGGCGTATAAGCTAGCGCAGCGGGGTTCGTAAGCCCGGAAAGAATCGCGCCATCATAAGCAAAGCCAGATTCGGTAGGATTCGAAACGGTGAGATCAAGCAGAGGCCGCCCCGAGACACGATGCCGCGCCAGCGCCTCACTCAAGCGGTTGGCGCCCAAATTCCAATTCGTTCGAGAGGAGAACAATCAAAAGCCTTTGTAGCGGTGCCCGCTTGCCCTGAGAGTTCTCAAAGGGTGCGGGCAGCATTCCATGCGGGCGAACCGATCAACCGCGATCAACCACGCTCGACGCGCCAAGGTTCCAACCAATAATCCACAGAAAGCCACAAACTATAACCCGGCCGCGAAAGCACAATGCTCAGGGCAAAAGCCGAAACCGCCCACAACCCGATCCGCCAATTATCAGAGATCGATTTCGAATCAGGAAGGAGCATCTGCACGAGATAAGCCAACAGCAACGCCCCAGCGGTCAACGCATAAGTGAAGATCATCCCGCCCACGTAATAACCGGATTCCCGAAAATAAGAAAGCCCGCAAACCGAACACCTATGCAACATCTTATTCGGCCAGCGAACGAAAATCCGTCCCTCATGGCAATGCGGGCAGCGATAACGCAAGGCATCGCGCAAAGTAAAAATAAAAGGCGGCCGCGACCGGACGGGCGAAGCACTCATGCAGCAATTGTAGCGTGGAATGTCGAAGCCGACACGTCCGAGGCCATCAGCCAGTCAATTCCACTAAACCCATGGCCCGCTCAAGTCGATGTCTTCTGCGGGCGACAACGCCCGCGTTGCGGCCAGGCCCAGATTACTGATAGTTTCGAGAGTCGCAGGACCGAGGGAGAACTAAATAGGAGAGGAACCCAGCAAATGGCAAAGAAAAAACCGGCAAAAAAGAAGGCCAAGGCCAAGAAGGCGAAAGTGAGCGCAAAGAGGAGCGCCAAGAAAAAGAAGCCAGCCGCAAAGAAGGCCGTCGCAGAGGCACAACAGCTGATCGCAGCAAAAGCAAAACCAGCCGCAAAGAAGCCGGCTGCGCGCCCCAAGGCGAAAGGGAAGACCTACGACTTCGAGCAACCGCAACTAGGCCCAACTCGCCGCGACGCCTCCGAACGCGCCGGCCAATCTGGCGATCTCCAAGGCCTATCGGATGTAGAAGAAGCCGATTCCGAAAGCGTAGATGAGCTACTGGAAGAAGGCCAAAGCTTCGAAGCCGAAGCAGTCAGCGGCGTAGAAAACGCCCCGGACGCCGATCGCGGCCCAGTCCGCACGCACGAAGTCCTCGAAGACGACGTTCCCGAGGAATATCTCGACAAGGACGACCAATAAATGTAGGTCACCCTTGCAGAGGTGAGGTTTTTTGATTTTGTGCCGTTGGCTGTTACTTAAGTTCGCCCGCCCGAATGCGCATGCTGTAGAACGAGCGGTAAACGAAAGTAAACGACACAGCGTAGAAGACCGCAGCAAGTATGTGCGTAAGGAAATCGCTGTGAGCCTGATAGGTCAGCCGGACGGCCAGCTCGACCGCGAGTAAGCCAAAAAGCGTAGTGAACTTGATGACCGGGTTGAGCGCGACCGACGACGTATCTTTGAACGGATCGCCAACCGTGTCGCCGATAACGGTCGCGTCGTGTAGGGGCGTGCCTTTTTGCTTCAGCTCGACTTCGACGATTTTCTTGGCGTTGTCCCAGGCGCCGCCAGCATCGGCCATGAAAATGGCCTGATACAAGCCGAAAATTGCGATGGAGATCAAATAGCCGATGAAGAAGAAAGGCTCGACGAAAGCAAACGCCAGCGTGGCAAAAAACACGGCGATGAAAATGTTGAGCATGCCCTTCTGCGCATACTTGGTGCAAATCTCGACGACTTTCTTGCTGTCTTCGACGGAAGCCTTCTCGACGCCCTCGAGCTTGATGTTCGCTTTGATAAATTCTACTGCGCGATACGCTCCGGTGGTCACCGCCTGCGTTGAAGCGCCGGTGAACCAATAAATCATGGCGCCGCCGGTGATTAGCCCGAGGACGAATGGAGCGTGAAGGAGGGAAAGCTTGTCAACATTTTCGTGAAGACCGTTGGTCAGCGCCATAATGATGGAAAAAATCATGGTGGTAGCGCCAACAACCGCGGTGCCGATCAGAACGGGCTTGGCCGTCGCTTTGAAGGTGTTGCCGGCGCCGTCGTTTTCCTCGAGCAGATCTTTGGCGCGCTCGAAGTTGGCGTCAATATCGAAGTCGCGCTTCAGCTCGGCCTTGATGTTCGGGATGGTTTCGATCAGGGAGAGCTCGAAAACGGATTGTGCGTTGTCAGTGACCGGACCGTAGGAATCGACCGCGATAGTCACCGGGCCCATCCCGAGAAATCCGAAAGCAACCAGGCCGAAAGCGAAGACCGGCGCGGCGATCATCACGGCGCCGAGGCCGTAAGTGCTGACCAGATAGCCAATGGACATCAGGAGGACCATCGCCAGGCCGAGATAGTAGCCGGAGAAATTTCCGGCTACGAAACCGGAGAGGATGCCAAGTGAAGCTCCGCCTTCTTGGGCGGAGATCACAACTTCCTTCACGTGGCGCGACTCAGTCGAGGTGAACACTTTCACCAGTTCTGGAATCACAGCGCCGGCCAAAGTGCCGCAGGAAATGATGGTGGCGAGCTTCCACCACTGCGTGGTATCGCCGGCAAGGTCCGGAATGATCAGCGAGGAAACGAAATAGGTGAAGGCGATGGAGACGAAGGAAGTAATCCACACCAGCGAAGTGAGCGGCGATTCGAAATTCATGCGGTCCACTTTGCTGAAACGCGCGCGCGAAATGGCACCATTGATGAAGTAGGCCGCGGCGCTGGCGATGAGCATCACGATGCGCATCACGAAAATCCACACCAGCAATTGCACCTGCACCGTCTCGCTCTTCACGCCGAGCAAAATAAAGGTGATCAGCGCGACGCCGGTGACGCCGTAAGTTTCGAAGCCATCAGCGCTTGGCCCGACTGAGTCGCCGGCATTGTCGCCCGTGCAATCGGCGATTACGCCGGGATTGCGTGCGTCGTCTTCCTTGATTTTGAAGACGATCTTCATCAAATCCGAGCCGATATCGGCGATTTTCGTGAAAATTCCGCCGGCAATACGCAGCGCAGCAGCCCCAAGCGATTCACCAATCGCGAATCCAATAAAGCAAGGCCCCGCATAATCCGCAGGAATGAAAAGCAAAATAAAAAGCATCATCAGCAATTCAACGCTAATCAGCATCATGCCAATGCTCATCCCGGCTTCGAGCGGAATATAAGAAATCGGATAAGGCTTGCCGCGCAGTCCGGCAAACGCCGTGCGCGAATTGGCAAAAGTATTCACGCGAATGCCAAACCAAGCCACCCCATAGCTGCCCGCGATACCCACAAGACTAAAGAGCAAAATAATCGGTAGCGTGGTGCTAATCGGCTTACCGGGAACTGGTGCGAGCACTCCGAAGTACAGGACGATAACCACTGCGATGAAAAGCCACAGAAGAAGCAGGAATTTCCCCTGCGTAAACAGGTAAGTTTTGCAAGTCTCGTAAATCAGCTCAGAAATTTCGCGCATCGAGCGATGCACCGGCATGTTCTTCAACCGCGTATAAATGAAAAGCCCAAACGCCAGCCCGAGAACGCAAAACAGAATTCCCCAAAGCAGTAGGCGGTGGCCATTCACGCCCATAAATTGCACGCTCGAAAGATCGGGAAGCTTGAGATTGGCCTCGCCCGCCTCGGGATCAGGCGCGGAGCGCGCGAACGAGCAAATTCCTGTAAGCGCAAAAGTGCCCGCGCCGGCGAGAAATCGCGCCATGGCGCGCCTCGCCTTTCCAATCACGTTCGCCGAGCAATAGTTCATTTAGGATTCTCCGCCGCCAGCCCCTCTGCGGCCACAATTCGCCGCAACCGTTTCGGGCCAGAAGGCTAGGATTTCGCGGGAGTGCCGAAGCAAACCCGAGTTTTATAACATGCTGGCGAAGGGCGGTCAAACCTTGCCTCCGCCCGCGACCGCCCCATTTCCGGTGCGCACCCCGAAAATGATTAGCGAATTCACTGCCTTCTGGCATGGTAACATCTGATTGCTTTTTCCTTCCCAGCTCTCGAATACGGAAATCCCGCGGCACAAGTGAACAAGGCTTAGCCTGGAGGGCTACAGTGAGTTCGGTTGCGATCAGTGTGATCGTCTTCGGGTGCGTGTTTGGAGGCGCGCTGTTGGGTATGGTGCTGCGCGCCGCGTTGCCCGGGCAGCACCTGACTCGAGATTCGAAAGAAACTGTGCAGCTGGGAATCGGCTTGGTGGCGACGATGGCCGCGCTTGTTCTCGGCCTGCTCGTCGCTTCGGCCAAATCCTCGTACGATACACAAGGCAACGAACTGACGGACATGTCAAGCAAGTTGGTGCTACTTGACCGCGTCTTGGCGCACTATGGTCCCGAAGCGAATGATGCGCGCGCTCAGTTGCGCAGCTCGGTTGTCAGCGCTCTCGATTCGCTGCGAAGAACAGCGAACGGCGGTGCGTCTCGATCCGCGCCGTCGAACAGCGCCGAAGTTCTCTACGACAAAATCCAACGGCTCTCGCCAAAGGACGATTCGCAACGCGGGCTGCAATCCCAAGCCTTGAGCCTTGCGGTAAGCCTCGGGCAAACACGCTGGTTGAGCTATGAACAGCGCGTCACGTCGGTTTCCGTGCCGCTGCTGATCGTGCTGATTTTCTGGCTTACAATCATTTTCATTAGCCTTGGACTCTTCGCTCCACGCAACGCGACTGTGCTCGCCGCTTTGTCCGTCTGCTCGCTTTCAGTGTCCGGTGCGATTTTCCTAATTCTGGAACTGTCCACGCCCTACGGGGGACTCATCCAGATCTCCAGCGCCCCGTTGCGTGCCGCTCTCGAGCAACTGGGCAAATAGGACAGACTTAACCAGCTGCACGTTCTCCAGATTGATTTCAAATTCGGAGATTACCGGCCTTTGCGCCGCCAGCGCGGACAATTGAAACTCGCACCGTCAGTGGCAAAGTGAAACTCGTCCTCAAAAGACAGGCTTAATTCGGTCTTTGACATTCAAGAGGACGAAGCCAGCGCCGTAAAATCGGTCGAAGCTTCCGCGTCCTCCGCTTAGCTCGCAGTTTGCAGCTCGTTCGCACTGAATCGGAATTTACATGGAAGAAAAGCCTGCCCACCCGGAAATTTCGGTACAGGGCGGGCCTTATTTTTATGGCGTGGCGCGCGCCAATCCAGACGGTCGATCCGCTGGCCGCGGCATCGGGTCTGGCAGAATCGCGGGCTTCGTGGCAGCCGTGGGAAAAACGTGATACAGCAGCCGCCGAAAATCAAATTGCCAGGCTGGTTGGAGCATCTGGTGGCGACACTGGGCGGCTTGGGGCTTTTCGTCGTAGCGTTTTTGGATTCGTCAGTGCTTTCGTTTCCCATCGTCACGGACCTCTTGGTGGTCGAGGAATCGATTCAGAATCCGGTGCGCATGCCCTATTACGCGGGGATGGCGACGATCGGCTCGCTGGCAGGCTGCATCTGGGTCTACTTGGTGGCGAAAAAGGGCGGGGAAGTCTTTTTTCACACAAAAGCGGGGAAGGACGCCGAGCGGGCGCGCCGTTAGGTGGATGCAAATGCGTTCCTCAGCGCTTTCATCCCCGCGATTTTGCCGCCGCCCTTGCCGTTCAAAGTCTTCATCCTGGCCGAGGGCGTTTTTCAGGTGCCTTTGCGTACCTTTGTGATTGCGTTGGTTTTCCGCCGCCGGCCTGCAGCCACAATTCGCCGCACCAATTTCAGGCCGGAGGGCTAAAGTTTTCGCGGGAGTGCCGAAGCAAACTCTAAGTTTATAATATGGTGGCGAAGGGCGGTCAAACCTTCCAAGCCGAACCCCAATGTCCGAGTCTAACTTCGATTGGACTTCTTATTATAGCGATGGGCGCGTCGAATCCACTCTGGCGGGACTAGGCCTACGTAAATAAATGTTAAGGCCATCAAGGACGCGGTTTCAACGACAAGAGTGGTCTCAGTTCAAATCCCCGAGGCCCATCCATTTCTTCAAACGTCTTGACAATCATCATCCTCCGGAGCAAGTATCCCAGTCACCGCAGGGCGTAGGACGCGACAGCCGACGAAGTGGAGGATCGCAGACTAGCTTAAGAATCTTTACAACGCTTTACATTAAGTCCCTGTCTAGTCACGGCCTGCCTGGAATAGACGCGTGCTTCGAGGGAGGATTACATGGAGACGGCAATCGGAGTATTCAAGACGCGAGAAAAAGCGGAACAGGCTCTCAAGGAATTGCTCGAACGCAAGGTGCCCCAGGAATCCATCGTTTTTCTGACTACGTCGGAAACGGAAGCGGTGTCGGTGGCGAAAGACGTCGGGACATATGCGGGGGGATTTCTCGGCGGAGCTGCGGGCATGACGGCAGGCGTCGTTGCTACGACGATCCTGCTGATACCCGGGCTTGGGCAGGCGTTCGCGATCGGGCTCGGAGCGACTGCGCTGCTGGGGCTTGCGGGAGCGCGGGCGGGTTCGGCAGTAGCGAAAGCGGCCGCGGATGAATCCGCGCCGGTATCTCTTCCCGACAATGAAGATGCGGCTCTCTTTCGGAAAGTGTTGAAGGACGGCCATTCGGTGATCATCGTGCGAACGGAATGGAAAGAAGTGGCCAATGCTGCGGTGCAGGTGCTGGACCAGATGAGCGTGAGCACGGGAGGAAAAACTTCGACGAAGATGCAGGCGAGCTCTCGTCAGATAGGCGACGTGAGCGTGATTGATGTGAAAGGACGAATTACCCTCGGCGAGGGGAATGAGATTATTCGGGAGCTGGTCGCCGAATTGACAGCGAAGGGCAACAAACGAATCGTGTTCAACTTGCTTGAAGTGGATCACATCGATAGCGCTGGTATCGGGGAATTGGTGCGGACGCACTCGACGCTGCGGCGGCAGGGTGGTCAATTGAAACTGGCCAGCCCCAGCGGGAAAGTGAAGGACGTCCTTAAGATGACGAGCCTACATTCTGTGTTTGATATCCACGAGAGTGAGTCCAGCGCGGTGAAGTCGTTTGGGAGTTCTGCGGCGGGTTCGTAATTCGTATTTCGTATCGCGCTGCGCGCGCCGTTGAGTTCGCGTCGAAGAAAGGCCCGCCTTCCCGGGTGATTCCGGGATCGGCGGGCTTTTTTCGTTTGGGGGCCATGGCGCGGTGCGGTCGCAGGGGCGCAGGGCTGGTTCTGGTAGAATCGCGGGCCTTGTATCCGACGGACTTGGAGATTGATGCAGCAGGCGCCGAAAATTAAATTGCCGGTTTGGTTGGCTCACTTGGTGGCTACGCTGGGTGGGCTGGGATTATTCGTTGTGGCGTTTTTGGATTCTTCAGTGCTTTCGTTTCCGATTGTTACCGACCTCTTCGTGATTGAGGAGTCAATTCAGAATCCGGCGAAGATGCCTTATTACGCTTTTATGGCTACGGTCGGGTCGTTGGCCGGCTGTTTTTGGCTGTATCTGCTGGCCAAAAAGGGAGGGGAAGTATTCTTTCACTCGCGGGCTGGGCGACATGCGGAACGGGCGCGCCGATGGGTGGATTCGAATGCGTTTTTGAGTGTGTTTATTCCGGCGATTTTGCCGCCGCCTTTGCCTTTTAAGGTGTTCGTTTTGGCGGAGGGCGTGTTTCAGGTGCCTCTGCGTACCTTTGTGATTGCGTTGGTTTTAGGGCGTGGATTGCGCTATTTCGGCGAGGGGATTTTTGCGGTGCGGTATGGCGATTCCGCGACGCAATTTTTATTGGCGCATGGACGGTCTGCGGCATTGATCGCGGTGGGTGTAATCGTGGTTTTGTATGCGATTGTGCATTTGATGGGGCGGCATCACCCGGCGGCGAAGTGACAAAAATTGTTGCGACAAGTATGTCAGGGACCCTGACACAGTTCGAGTTGCCAGACCGGTAAAGCTCAGTGGGCGAAGCGGATTTCTTCGCCTTGGATTTGTAGCGCGTCGTTGAGGTCCAAGGTGGCTGCGAGGTTTTCCCAGCTTGTGGAATTTGCAGGGATGCGCAGATCGCGCAGCTCGACACGCCAGCCGCCACCTTCCGTTTGCTGCACGCTGGCGATCGGGAAGCGGGCGTAGGCCACGAACGCGCGTATCGCGGATGCTTTTTCGGCTGCGGCCAGCACTTGCGGCCGGGCCGGCTTGTAATGCGTGATGGCGCGTTCGGGATCGAATTTCTCGCCGCTGCCGACATGCACCTCGATTTCCTGCAGCATGTTGTCCGTCGCGGCGATTCCTCGCCAGTCGAAGGGCGAGACGGAATCGGGATAAGCGCCGGCGGCGAGCGGGACCTCGCCTCGGTAGATTGCGGATTGCAGTAGATCGATGGCCTGCGAGTGTAGCGTGGCGCGGGCGCCTAGATAGATGGCCAGAATTGCGAATGCTGCGACAGACCAGCGTCGCGGAATCGGATTCTTCTTTTTTCGCTCACCGATTTCTTCGCTCACCAATTTGAATAACGCGGGCAGCGCTATCGAAGCGATCAGCACGATCAAAATTATCGGATCGAGATTCGGGGCGAGGTACCAGCCTTGCCAGTTTTGGCGGAATGGCCAGAGCAGGCGTAGGCCGTTGGGATCGCAGAGATCGAGAATGAGATGGAGGGCTACACCCGAGAGGCATACCGCTGCGATGCGAAAAAATAGCGAGCGGGTTGATGCGCGTGCGAATTCGCCGGCTAGCCCGAAGCGGCGAAGGATGAACGTCGCAGCCGCGGCTGTTGCGAGTGCGATTGCGAACGCGCCCACCAGCGAGTGAAATAGTGTGCGATGGTATCGCAGATACGAGCCTGCGCCGCCGATCACGCTCAGGAGATTGAGATCAGGCGCGAGCGCCGCTGCAATTAGGATTGGCGTGGCGCGAGGTGCCAGCCGATTCAGGCCGGTGCGTGAGAGGGCGATGGAGGCTAGGGCTTGGGTTACCGGTTCCATGTGAATGTGCGTCGCCCTGATTCGCGATTGGAGTCCGCTCTGGTTCCTGCCATTCTTGAGCGATTTGCTCGTCAGATGCCGGCAGAGACGCCGGCGCTACTTGGGGACTCTACACTTGCGCTGCGGTTGGGACAACTAACGTTAGGGCGTCTGGGACTATGCGGAAATGCAACGGCAACGTGCCGACCGGCTCGCCGTCCACCTGGGCGTAAACGGTTTCGCCCTTTGCGGCCAGGCAAGTTACTTCGCGAGTTTTCCAGGCGAAGATGCCTTTCATTTTGCGAAGCTGGCCTGCCCACAGCATTGGTAACGCGGCCAGGTAGCGGAAGCGGCTGCCGGTGGTGAAGGCGACGATTTCGAAATCGTCGTTGAATAGGCTGGCACCGGTGGTGATTTTGAAGGGGCCGCCGTAATTTGCCGTGCGGCCTACTACGATCAGAGTCGCGCTTAAATTGGATTGCGTGCGGCTGATGGACATTTTTGGAAAGGTGTATTTGACGATCTGGCGAACGCCTTCGGCCCAGAAGGCCATGATGCCCGCGCGATCTTTCAGCTCGGGATCGACGGCTTGCACCATCGCGCCATCGGGACCGGCTCCTGCCACGCATAGGAAATAGCGGCAGCCTTGCGATTCTTCTACTTTGCCTTCGGCGGAGGCGTTCATTACCGAGCCTAGCGCGATGCGGCGCATGTGGCTGGTGGGAATCATGCGGGCTGCGGCTGGGAGGTTCCAGGGAATGCCTAATTCTTTCGCCAGGATATTTGCTGTGCCTGCGGGGAGTAGTGCCATGGGGACGTTGCTGCCGGCCAGGCCGTTGATTACTTCGTTGACGGTGCCATCGCCGCCACAGGCGATTACTAGTTCACGATTTTGCGCTACTGCGTGGCGCGCGATTCCTGTGGCGCTGCCGCGGCCGGTGGTGGGGGCTAGCTCGGTGCGGATGCCGGCGGCGTTTAGGATGCGGGCGGCTTCTTCGATTTCGGTGAAGCGGGACTCGCGGCGGCGGCCGCAGGATAGATTGTAGATTAGGAGCGCGCTTTGGATGCCGTCTAGCATTTTTATTATTTTAGGGAACTTCGCTCCTAATGTCGTCGCTCCCATGCGCGTGGTCCGTCCGGAGAAATGCCCGGCGCTAAAGCGCATTTCTAAAGGTGCTGCTTTTCCGGAGCGCTAAAGCGCTCCTCCCCCACATAAATGTGGGGGCTGCTACCAAAATGCCGAGCGCTAAAGCGCATTTCCAAAGGCGCTGCTTTTTCGGAGCACTGAAGTGCTCCTCCCCCACATAAATGTGGGGGCTGCTACCGAAATGCCCGGCGCTAAAGCGCATTTCTAAAGGCGCCGCTTTTTCGGAGCACTGAAATGCTCCTCCCCCACATAAATGTGGGGGCTCCCATCGAAACGCAAAGTCGTCGCGCGATGCTTCTCCGCGAACGTGCCACGGCTTCCGCCGGATGCGAACGGGCATTGTATAATAGCGCGCTGCAACTACTGTTTGCGTTAAGTTGAGGGCTGATGCCTAAACAGAAATCGGCGGCTGCTACGAAAACCGCGGCGAGCGCGGCGGCTAAGAAAATCGAGAGCCTGCGCGACGATATTCACAGGAACGATTACCTCTACCACGTCCTGGATGATCCGAAGATTTCCGACGCCTGCTACGACAAGCTGATGAATCAGCTCAAGGCGCTCGAAGCGGAGCATCCCGAGCTGGTCACGCCGGATTCGCCTACGCAGCGCGTGGGCGGCAAGCCGCGCGCCGGATTTGAGACCTATCGGCACAAGGTGCCGATGGTCAGCCTCGACAATGCTTTTTCGTTCGAGGGGTTGCAGGATTTTGACCGGCGCGTGCGCGAGCTTACCGGACGCGAGCGCGTGGATTATGTGGCGGAGCATAAATTCGACGGCTTGAGCATGGCGCTGATTTACGAAAATGGAGTGCTGGCGCGCGCGGTCACGCGCGGCGATGGCACCACCGGCGAGGACGTCACGCCGAACGTGAAAACTATTCGCTCGATTCCGCTGCGGCTTGATGCAGTCGCGCTGAAGAAGGCCGGCCTGCGCGGCGATCTCGAAGTGCGCGGCGAAGCAATCATGACCCGCAAGGCGTTTGAACTTCTAAACGAGCAACAGGAAGAAATCGGCGGCAAACGATTCGCCAATCCGCGAAATGCGGCCGCCGGCGCCGTGCGCGTCCTCGATCCCTCGATCACTGCCTCGCGCCGCCTCGATTTTTACGCCTACTACTTGCTGATGGACGATCGCCCCGCTCTAAAGCGCCACTCACTGAATCTCGAAGCTCTGAACACCATTCATTTCAAAAGTTCATTCCGCGATGCGAAAGTTTGCCGCGGCGATCGACGAAGTCGAGCGCTACATTTCCGGCTGGGAGAAAAAGCGCGAAAAAATCGCCTACGAAATCGACGGCATCGTGATCAAGGTGGACGAAATCGGCCTGCAGAACGAACTGGGCTTCACCTCGCGCGCCCCGCGCTGGGCCGTCGCTTACAAGTTTGCGGCGCGCCAGGAAACAACGGTCGTCAACGACATCATCGTGAACGTAGGCCGCACCGGCGTACTCACTCCGACCGCGATCCTCGAGCCAGTGCAAATCGGCGGCGTCACAGTAAGCCGCTCGACGCTCCACAACATGGACGAAGTCGCCCGCCTCGGCGTAGAAATCGGCGACACCGTGCTAGTCGAGCGCGCCGGCGACGTAATCCCGCACGTGCTCAAAGTAGTGAAGCGCGGCGCCAATCGCCATCCCTTCGAAATGCCGGCGAAATGCCCCGATTGCGGCAGCGCCGTCCATCACGTCGAAGGCGAAGTCGCCTATCGCTGCGTAAATGCCGTCTGCCCCGGCCGCCTGAAAGAATCACTGCAGCACTATGCCGGACGCCATGCCATGAATATCGACGGCCTCGGCGAAAAAATCGTCGAGCAATTGGTGGATAAGAAGATCGTAAAGGATTTCGCTGATCTGTATTCGCTAAAGCTCGACAAAGTAGCCGGCCTCGAACGCATGGCCGAGAAATCCGCCCAAAATCTGCTCGAAGAAATCACCGCCAGCAAAAAAAGCCCGCTCGATCGCCTGATCTACGCCCTGGGAATCCGCATGGTAGGCGAGCGCACCGCGCAACTCCTGGCCGAAAAATTCCTCTCCATCGAAAAACTATCCGAAGCCAGCCTAGAAGAGCTAAACGAAGTCCACGAAATCGGCCCCAAAGTAGCAGCCAGCGTCCGCGAATTCTTCGACGAATCCTCCAACCTGAAAATGCTAAAGCGCCTGCGCGAAGCCGGCATAAATCCAAAGGTGGAGCGCAAAGCCCCCAAGAGCAACAAGCTAGCCGGCCAAACCTTCGTCTTCACAGGCGGCCTCGCAAATCGCACCCGCGAAGAAGCCGGCGACTTGGTGGTAGCCCACGGCGGCAAAGTAATCTCCTCGGTAAGCAAAAAGACCAGCTACGTAGTAGTAGGCACAGACCCCGGCTCGAAATTCGACAAGGCCAAAGAGCTAAGCGTCCCGATTTTAGATGAAGCCGGCTTCGACAAACTCATCGGAGTGAAGTGAGCCAATCTGCAAACGCGAATGTATTCACAGTCTGGTTCGTGAAATTGTGATAATCTTCGCGGTCAACGACTAGGATTGTTCGTGCCATAAGCTATTTGGGTGTAGTGCTTGCCCTAGGCCGTCCGGTTGATATCGAGCTCGCAGTCGCCCGAAGAGTGCCTCTGAAGGAGCCTCTCGAAAGCCTCGTGACATTTGGGCTACTCAAAGAGATGACTTGCGCTGCTGATGGCAGCATCTATTCGCCCAGCAATCGCAAATACAGTTCTGCAGTCAACGCAGTAGTACGATTTCCTCAGGACGCGAGTTCTTTCACAGCATTTTCCATAGACTCGTTACCGAAGCTCGAGGGCGGCACGGTCGTTGACTTCGACCTGGGGCCTAGCGGCGAACTCTACGTGCTGGCTCGGGAGGTATTGAAGTACAGCGAATTCGAGGTACCGCTCAAATTCGGAGAGAGCTTCATCGTACACTTTGATCGGAATGCGCATGTACTTTCCCAAGTTCGGCTGAATTTGGACACCGATCGTTTCGATCCAACAGGTATAGCCACATTGAGCGATGGCCGGTACTTGGTCGTGGGAAGTCGCCGTGTCGCAGACCAGATCATCATCGCGTCGCAAATATTCAACATCGACGGCAGTCTTCGACTCCGATTTGATCTCAGTCGTGTTGGAACGAAAGCGTCAAATAAAGGATCGGTGCGCAGTCCTCGAGTTATTCACCCGGTCGCGATAAAGGCCAACGGGGTTATTTATGTGATGCGAGGGACAACGACGGAACCTGTCCACGTAATGTCGGAACGCGGAGACGTATTGAAATCAATTCAGCTCAGTCCCGCCGGCCTGGAATTCGACTCACCGAAAATTTATGAGAACGAACTGATCGTGAGCGAGCACCCCCCGATCTCTGATGAACAGGAGAACACGACCGGTCCCGTGTTTTTCAGTGGCCCCGAGAGAGAGAATTTCCCAGTCTTCAGTCTCGATACCGGCACAATAACGAGCGAATATTATTGGCGTGAAATGGGCAAGGGCATGGCGTGCTACGCTCCGGGAAATATGACTTTTATAGGGCAAGATCTGTCAGCACCGCGAGGCTCTGGCTGGGCGATTTTCACAGTAAAGCCTACAACCTCGGGAAAGGCCCCGGGTGTTTCGGCAGGAAATGCGCCGCATAGACAAGCAGCGAAGCTAGTTGCCGGAAACTCGTAGAGGCAAAATCACTAGAAAGACCACGACTACGTTCGATCTGAACGAAATCAACGCGATCGAGTTTGAGTGTGAAAACTGTCATACGCGGCTGGCCTATCCCATTGATCGATACGCGCAGCCGATGATGAACTGTAACGTCTGCCAGCCTCTTCGGGTTTTCATGACTCCCGACAAGAAGATTTTCGGGATCTCGTAGCATTAGGTGACATCATTAGACGCGTTTCTAGAATGAGAATCGGGTTGCGCGATCGATTGGAAGTTCCCTCCGACGCATCGAGTTAAATTGGATCCCGCATAAATCCGCAAACGCGAACCAAGCGCGGAGTATAATTGTGAACTGGCGGATGAGCTGGGCGATCGCTGGCGCTGTCTCGCAAGAGTTCAGCGCGGGAGGAAAGTCCGGACTCCGGAATCGCGGGCCGCAAGGCGAGCGATTCCAAGGGCAACGCGCCTGGTAACGCCAGGGCGCCGCTCTCAGCAAGCAGGCGAAAGCCAGCATGCCGGGAACGCGGCTACGGAAAGTGCCACAGAAAATAAACCGCCGGCACGCAACGCGCCTCTGCGGCGGCTCAAAGGGAAACCTTGCGAGCCGCCTTTTGGGCCGTGCCGCCGGTAAGGGTGAAAAGGTGGGGTAAGAGCCCACCGCGCGGATGGCAACATTCGCGGCACGGAAAACCCCGCGTGGAGCAAGGCCAAATAGGAGGGGAGGGCCGGCCCGGCCCGTTATGACCCTCGGGTAGGCTGCTGGAGTCCCGGAGCGATTCGGGACCTAGAGGAATGATCGCTGGGGCGCGCGAGCGCTCAACAGAATCCGGCTTACAGGCTCATCCGCCAACATCTTGTTTCGTTTCATTGCAACTTGCCTTTGACTTCGTGCGCAAGGTCTAATTACTGCGGGCAGCTGATATCTAGAAAGTATAAGGCATAGCTTGACATTAGGGCCATCCAGTTTATATGCTCCACTCGCTCAGCGGTTGACTTCCGGGCAGTTGCCCAATCGGCGCGCGATTCGTTCCCGCAGCGCGTCGTTGGTTCTCGCGCAGTTTATTTCATCCGCCGACCTCGAGTAGTCGATCGAGCCTGATCGCTGCCGCACCGCTCGCGAGCAGCCGGATTCGGCAGGAGACGCTCCCATGCCCTTTGCGCGAAATCGCTCCTACTTGCCTCTGCCTGTGCTTGTGGCGATAGCGAGCCTATTGGCATTCACCATCTTCAGCCCGGCTCCAAATCGCGTGAGCGCTTCCGCGCCAACGGGCGTCAACGCCACCAATCTGACAAGCATCGCTGCCGCTCTCAACGCCGGCTTCTGGGTTCAGGTTGACGGCGGTCACGACAACGACGAGAACGGCGGTTCGCGAACCATTGCGATCGACGGCGCGCCACAGTTCAGCAGCGTGGCGCAGCGCGGAAGTATTGCCGCCATTCCTGGCCGCGCGGGATATTGGGTGGTGACCGGCAATGGAGCCATCTATCCGCGAGGGGATGCGCCCGAGCTGTGCTCCGGCCAACTCAGCACCTGCTCCGGTTTCCCGTCGGATCCCGATTCCTCAGAGATCGTCGTCGGCGCGTCGGCCTCGCCGGACGGTCAAGGCCTGTGGGCCGTTACCCGCAACGGGAAGCTCTGGACGGCGGGCACCGCCCAATCGTTCGGTGACACCACCAACGATACCAACGTCCCCACCGCAGTCGCAGCGACGCCGTCCGGCCGCGGCTATTACATCGTGCTCGAGGATGGTGGCGTTTACAGTTTCGGCGATGCCGTTTTTTACGGCTCGACTGGCGGGAAGAGACCCGGCGGACATGATGCCGCGGGACTCGCCCTAAGTTACGACACCCAGGGCAAAGTTAACGGCTATTGGATGGTCTTCGACGACGGAGGTGTCTTCACGTTCGGCCAGGCGCCCTTTCTGGGATCGAGTGGCGGCAATAACGGCGGCTCCATTGTCACCGGCATCGCCACACGCGCCAATCGCTTCGGTTACGCCTGGGTCCACGCCACCGGCGGCATAGAGATCTCCAACTATCCTAACGTGGTCATCGCCTCCGCGGAATTTGGCACCGTGCTAGGTCCAATCTTCGGAGGCACGGAACCCAGCGCGCCACTGGGAGTGTTTCCCGCCAATGGCAGCGCCAGCCAGCAATGGCACTTCAGGACCACGACTGGACCGATCGTAACGGGCAGCGTCGTGCATTTCGTGAACGTCAGGAGCGGCCTGTGCGCAGATATAACCGGGTCCGACCCGACCGATTCAACGGTTATCCAGTTCCCCTGCAAGAGCACCACGCAGAATCCTTTCAACCAGCTCTGGACGATAGTCAATCAGAATGGAGTCACGCAGTTCATCGCTTACGGAGAACCGGCCGGTGGGAATAGCGACTACACACTAGCCGCCGATGCAGGCGGAACTCTGTCCCTCGTTCCTGCTGCCACGAACAATCCGGGATGGATTGTCTCCGCGGCTCCATGACGCGAGGCATGTGCTGGCCGGATGAATTGCGCGGGCTCATGCTCGAGAGCACCGAAATTAAGAATCGTTGCTCTGCGTCGAGTGTCTTGACTCCGGAGGAGACCAATGACTACGCTTCGTAGCAAGGCGCATCGCTCCTATTCCATTTTCGCGCTGGCCCTCTTGGCGAGTTTAGTCGCGGTTGCGATCCTCGGCTCCGTCCCGAAGCCCGTGAGCGCTTCGGCTCCCTCGGGCGCTGGCCCTCTGACGAGCATCGCCAACGCTCCTAACGGCGGCTTCTGGGTACAGATCGACAACGGCGTTTATTGAACACCACCTCCGTCAACGGCGCGCCGCCGGTTACGACCGTTCATGAGCCAGGAAGCATCGCCTCGATTCCCGGCCGGAATGGCTATTGGGTGGTCAGCGCCAAGGGCGCGCTGAACGCCCGAGGTGACGCTCCCGTGCTCTGCGGAGGCCAGCTCGCCAATTGCTCGGACTTCCCATCGGCTAATTGCGGGCGGGAACCATTGCAGTACGGATGCATCTCGGCGGCTGCGGCGACTCCGGACGGCCAGGGGATCTGGGCGGTGGGCGACGACGGCTACGTATGGACGGCGGGTACGGCCCAATCGTTCGGCACTCCTCCCCCACACAGCTCTAATTACGTCACCGGAATCGCCCCGACGCCTTCGGGCAACGGCTACTACATCGTTCTCGATGATGGCGGCGTATTCAGCTTTGGCGATGCCGTTTTCTACGGCTCCACAGGCGGCAAGAAGCCGGGCGGACACAACGTGACGGGAATGTCGTTGAGCTACGACGCGCAGGGTGTGGTCAACGGCTACTGGCTCGTCGCCGATGATGGCGGCATTTTCACTTTCGGCAGCGCGCCGTTCCTCGGGTCAACTGGCGGCAACGACGGCGGATCGCAAGTCACCGGCATCGCTACGCGCCCCAACCGCCTCGGCTATGTTTGGGTCCACGCTAATGGCGCCGTTGAATTTTCGAACGTTCCCAACGTGGTGATTACTTCCGTGCAGTTTGGAACCGCGATTGGCCTTCCCTTCGGAGCGACCGATCCCGGAGTCCCGTTGCAGCTGCTGCCTCCCAACGGTGCTCTGAGCCAACTCTGGCAACTCAAGCCGACTTCAGGCGTGGCGCGACCGGGCAATATAGTGCAACTCGTAAATCTCAACAGCGGCCTCTGCGCCGATGTGACTGGCTCCGGTCCGCTCACCGCGCAAATCATCCAATACCCATGCAAGACCAGCGCCGAGGGCTGGACCAATCAAATTTGGACGATCGCTAATCAAAGCGGCAACATTCTATTCGTAGCGTACGGCATGCCCCGGATACCTGACGGCTACACGCTCGCCGGTGATTCCAGCGGAAGACTCTTCCTCGTCACGCGTTCCACCACAAATCCAGGCTTTGTCCTAACCGGAGTTCCGTGAGGCGCCGACGCTCGACAATCACCCGGACCATTGGAGAACAGAAAACGAGAGAGGAGCCTGGCCGCTCTGAGATCCGCTGGCGGGTGGCGCAGCCTTTCCACTCGTCGTCTCTGGCAAGAACCGAGGCAGCCCCTGTGCCATCAACATCCTGCTTCCTCACTGCACATCATTCAGAATCCAGCTTGCCGAAGGACTCAGCACCCCGCCGAAAGCTACCAGCGTCAAGCCTGCACCGGTCGAGTCCGCCGAGACACGATAACCGGGGTTATTCAATGGCGCGAAGCCCGTGTATCCGGCACTGTCCGTGGACAAAAGGAAGCGCTGATTGTCCCAGCCCTCCGTCTTCCCTTTGCACGGATACTGGATCACAGAAAACTTGAAGGGCGCTTTCCCTTGCTGGGTGACATCGGCGCACAAGCCGCTGTTGACGTTGACGAGTTGCACCACGCTCCCATCGGACGTCGTCGGCCACAGATCCCACTGCTGGTCGGCGCCGCCATCCACTCCCAGCAACTGAATGGGCGTCCCGGATTCCGTACTACCGTCGGGCACGGTCCACACGGTGCCCAAATTCGGGGAAGTGATCGTTGCCCGCCGAAACGTTTGCGACTGTTCAATCCTGCCATCGGCATGAACCCACGCGTAACCGCGCTGGTCACCCCGCGTCGCAATGCCGGTGACTTGCGAGCCACCGTTGTTACCGCCCGAAGACCCAAGAAACTGCGCATTCCCATACGTGGATACACCGCCATCGTCCGCGACCAGCCAATATCCATTCACGTCGCCGTTCGCGGTGTGGCTCAGTGCCATCCCCGTCACGTTATGTCCGCCCGGCTTTCTTCCGCCCGTAGAGCCGTAGAATACGGCGTCGCCGAAGCTATACACGCCGCCGTCAACCTCCACGATGTAGTAGCCGCGCCCGGAGGGCGTTGCCGCGATCCCGGTGGGAGGCTGGCGGGATCCCACGGTATCTCCGTATGGGTTCGCCGTGCCGGCCGTCCACAATCTCCCGTCATAACCGACGGCCCAGAACCCCAGACTATCCGGCGTGATCGCGGCTGCCGTGATCATCTGCTGGTCATTAGGATTTTTCGGAAAGTTCGAGCAAGAGCTGAGGACGCCAGAGCAGAGCAACTTACTGGATCCTCCTGCATAGATAAGTCCGTTTGGCGCAATAACCAGAAATCCCTCTTGGGCGTTTGTTTGGGTCGGAATGATACTGCCGCGAAACGGAACATTTCCGACCAGCGTCGCACCTGCCACCGCGATCGTCCTCGACTGATTCCCGGCGTCAACTTGCACCCAGAAGCCGCCGTTCGGAGCGCCAGCGATACTGGTGTATTGCACGTTGAGCAGTGGATTCGAAGCATGCAGGCTCTCGGTAGCCAAACCGATCGCGAACGCAGTCATGAACCCCGCGCCTATCGTAAGTGCTCGTATGAGCCAGCGTGAGCGTCCTGGTTTTCCAAAGTGTAGCTTCATCACATGCTCCCCTGTGCCATCAACATCCTGCTTCCTCACTGCACATTATTCAGAATCCAGCTCGCCGAAGGACTCAGCACCCCGCCGAAAGCTACCAGCGTCAAGCCTCCACTGCTCGAGTCCGCCGAGACACGATAACCGGGGTTATTCAATGGCGCGAAGCCTGTGTATCCGGCACTGTCGGTGGACAAAAGGAAGCGCTGATTGTCCCAGCCCTCCGTCTTCCCTTTGCACGGATACTGGATCACTGAAAACTTGAAGGGCGCTTTCCCTTGCTGCGTGACATCGGCGCACAAGCCGCTGTTGACGTTGACCAGTTGCACCACGCTCCCATCGGATGTCGTCGGCCATAGATCCCACTGCTGGTCGGCGCCGCCACCTACTCCCAGCAACTGAATGGGCGTCCCGGATTCCGTACTACCGTCGGGCACGGTCCATGCGGTGCCCAAGTTCGAGGAAGTGATCGTTGCCCGCTGAATGGTTTGCGACTGGTCAATCCCGCCATCCGCATGAACCCACACATACGAACGCCGGTCCGGCAGTGTCGCGATCCCAGTGACAACTGATCCCCCGTTGCTCCCGCCGCTCGACCCCAGGAACGGTGCGTCGCCAAACGGGTGTATTCCTCCGTCCTCCGTGACCAGCCAATATCCATTCACGGCGCCGCTCGCCGAGTAGCTCAGAGACATTCCCGTTACGTCGTGGCGCTTACCGCCGAACGAGCCATAGAACACCGCGTCCCCGAAGCTGTACACGCCTCCGTCCGCCATCGCGATGTAATAACCGCGCCCGGACGGCGTCACGGCGATTGCCACGGGGATATGAGAATCCTTGGTCACATCCCCGTAAGAACGAGCCGTGCCGGCCGTCCATACTCTGCCGTCGCCGCCTACCGCCCACAGTCCTTGGCCATCCGGGCTTGCCGCTGCGGCCCATATGCCGCTGACCCGCCCCGGATTCTTTGGAAAGCCTGAACAACTGCTGAGCACGCCGCCGCACAAGACAGGGGCGTTCCCGCGCGCATCAATCGTGCCCTTATTCCCTACGATCCAATATCCGTTCTGACCGGGTATCGCGGCGATGCTGCCCCTGATGTTGACCTGAATAAAAGTCGGCGCGGGGGAATACGAGAGCGTCCTCGATCTGGCGCCGGCGTCAAGCTGCACCCAGAAACCGCCGTTTGGCGCCGCAGCGATGCTGGTCAAGCTCTCCGGGTTCACATTCGGATCCGAGGCGCTCACTGGTCTCGTCACAAGACACAGGATGACGAGCGTCAACAGGCTCGCCATCGCCGCAAGCGCGGGAATGAAGTTGGAGCGATGCTGCTTGCCACGAAGTGTCCTCATGAGTCTCCTCTACGCTTCAGAGCTCCCGGCACGGAGCAACAATCTAAAATCAATTCCTTGCGACGACGCGCATCAGCGGCCGGTTTGACCCGTATGCGCTGCCCCATCACTCGACGTCGGCCAGGGTCCAGCCCGGATTGTGGTTGGCAGCGAAGACGAGGAAGAGTATTCCGTCGGAGCGAGCAGAGAGCGAGTAGTAGGGCTGGCCGTAGGGCACGAACTGCGTGATTCCATAATGATCGGTGATCATGGTCCAGAGTTGGTTTTCCCAACCCTCGGTTTGTCCTTTGCAAGGATACTGAATAATAGCGGCGGCGTGCACTGGTCCTGTTATATCGGCGCACAACGCGCTATTGACGTTGACCAGTTGCACCAAGTTCCCGGAGGGAGTAGTCGGCCAGATTCTCCATTCCTGCGACGTGCCGCCGCTTGCAGGAGCCAACTGCAATGCGATTCCGGGTTCCGTGCTGGCGTTGGGAACGCCGATCACCGTACCATAGGTCCGGGACGTAATAACCACACTGGCGATCGTTCGCGACAGTGACACATTGCCATTCCCATGCACCCAGGCATAGGACCGGCCGTCGGGGCGTGTCGTGATGCCGGTGACAGGCGAGCCGCCATTATCCCCGCCGGATGATCCCAAAAAGGGCGCGTCGCCAAAGGTTAAGACCCCTCCATCGGAGGCAACCATCCAATATCCGTCGACTGCTCCGCTCGGAGTGACGTTCAGTGCCAGTCCCGTCACATCGTGTCCGCCGGGCTTTTTCCCTCCGGTGGATCCGTAGAAAATCGCGTCGCCGAAGGTAAAAACACCACCGTCATTCAGAACGATGTAGTAGCCAAGCCCGCTCGGGGTCGCGACGATGCCGGTCGGGGTATTAGGATCGCTCGTGACGTCGCCGTACGATACGGCGCTGCCCGCGGTAAACACCTTCCCATCCTTCGTGACCGTCCAGAAGCCTTGGCCATCCGGTGTCGCCGCAACTGCGACAACGTACTGCCCTTCTGAGGGGTCTGCTGGGAAACCGGAGCAATCACTAAGCTGGCCGTCGCACAGCGGGATCGCGGTGCCTCGGGCGAATATCCTTCCGTTCGGGGTGACGACCCAGTAGCCGTCATTGCCAGGAATAGCGGCGATCGAGCCCCGATACGGCACATTCGCGAACTCCGGTGCCCCGCCGACCGCCAGCGTCGTGCTCGGGATGCCGTTAGCGTACCCGTCGACTTGAACCCAGAATCCACCCTTGGGGGCGGCGGCGACACTGGTGAGGTTCACGCCTCCAGTCGTCGGGAGGCTGGCCTGCGCAGTTGCGAAAACTAGGCAGAGCGCAACCAGGATTAGCGCACTCGCCATCGCGGTAGAAACGCGACTTCGGGTGCGGAAACGATGCTTCGCGGTGTTTGGTATCGCCATGGTTTTTTCCCCTGAGCTAAGTGACTTCGTAAATTCTTCCAGGACCACGTTTAGTAAACGCGACGTTCGCTAGCGCCGTTGCTCGTTCGTCTTGGGCCGCGCATGTCCCCCTCGCGGCACTCAGACGCTGCGGGGCCTTCGCGGAGGCTATCTCAGTGAATGCAAGTGGCGTTTGAGGTCGCGAAATCATTGCCGGTCCAACCGTTATGATCGCAATTCGGGTTTTGATCGACCGCATCTTTATTCGCATTTGATTGGCCGGTCGAGGACGTAACGACGTTGCGGGAATCGCCGGCGCCTATCAAGAATCCAGCGCCGCCATTTTGGACCGCGCCCGAGCTCACAAAGACGTTATCGTTGCTCGAGTCCGCGTCCGTCAACGCCAAGCCGAAACGACTGTTACTCGACTCTCCGACAAAAATCCCACTCAGAGTGTTTTCGGACGAATCGAAATTGAAGAACTGATTTCCGCTCGAGGAACGCACCCACAATCCGTACCCTTTGTTCGACTGCGCCATGGAAAGTCCCTGCACGGTAACGCCGCTGGAATGCGAGAGCTCCAGACCTGCCGCCCCGTTTTGCTCGGAAGCCAGCGATTCGATCAAGACATCGCTGGCATCGCTCACCAGGACTCCGTCCGCCGCGTTGCCTGTGATTATTCCGCCAGTGGGAGCGCCCGAAATCGATGCACCTGAAGCGTCCACCTCAATGCCAATGCCGAATCCTTGGATGGTCGCGCCGACGAAGAGCATTTGGACACCGTAGGCGCTCTTGAGGATCTTCACTCCTGCGGCGGTTACCGCGCTTCCGCCCGGACCGCTCAGGCTGATGTTTTCAGGAATTATCAGCCTGACCCCTGGCGCGGCAACCTGAATGCAATCGACGGTTGTTGAAGTGCTAGTTAGCGACTGCTCGACATCGTAAACGCCGGGAGAATTGATAACTGTGCCGCATTGAGTGATTGAAGAAGGAGGCGCCTGAATGGCGGCGGGGCGAGCTAGTCCAACCGCCGCGGAAGCGGCCAATCCGATTCCGAGTAATAACTTCGTCAGTGCATTCACTCTGTGCCTCCCTCGTCCGTCGACTGACGCTGGCGGCCTGCTGCTGTCTCCTCGGGATGGCGCAGCTCGCTCGTGTCGCCATCCTCCGCCGATATTTGTGAGACGGCTTCTAGTCTCCCGTGCCGGACAGGATGACCTCCTGCGGGCTGCTCAGCGCATTGTCGGGAATTTTCAATGTTCCCGTTTGCGCGCCTTTGGACTTCGGAGTGAATTCCACATCAATTATGCAGCTCGATCCCGCTGCGAGCGATCCGGTGCAACCGTTCGACGAGATCACGAAGTTGCCGGTGACCGTCGCAGTCCCGAAAATCAGCGGCGTGTTTCCAGTGTTTTTCACTGTCACCGGCTTGGGGGAGCTGGTTGTGTCATTCTTTTGCGTGGAAAAATTAATGCTGGTGGTGCTCAAGGACGCCAGCGGGTTGATCACCAAGGCGGTCAGCGGAATCATCTGCGGGCTGCCGTAGGCGGTGTCGGTGATAGCGATGGTTGCCGTGGAAGCAGTGGGGCTGAAGATTCTATCCGCAGCTATGAAGCCCACCGCGATCGTGCAGCTCTTCCCCGCAGCGAGTGTCCCCGGCATGACTGGAATATACGGAGTGCAGCTGGTGATTTCGCCGTAGTCGCCGAGAGCGTTGCCCGGCGTCGTGATCTTGATACTCGTGATCGTCAACGGCGAAGTCCCGGTGTTCGACAGAGTCACCAACTGGCCTCTCACCTGCCCCAGATAGACTGTGCCGAAGTTGACGCTTGGAGGACTTACATCTAGCGCGGAAACGAAGTTCGCCGTCACGCTCTCCGGCTCCGCTCCCATGGTAACGGTTGTCGAGGCGCTGCTGGGAGTCGCCACTGCTACCGGGCTGCTAGTCCAACCCGAAAACTCGAAACCCGGGTTCGGCGTTGCCTTTAGAGTCACCACGGTGCCCGCCGTGTACGAGTTGCCCGACGCAGGTGTGACTGTGCCACCGCCGTTTGGACCCACCGCAATCGTCAACACGTAGGTATTGGCGCTGCAACTCACTCGAACGCTCGTGACGTTGGCGTTGGTGACCGTTCCACTGCCGCTTGTCACCACGCAGGTCTGCGCGGACGGCTGCGAATAGACCGTGACGTTGTAACTCCCGCCGCTGGCGATGGCCGTTGTGAAGGTGAAAGCGGTTGCATTAGCAGGGACCGTCAGAGTGTTGCCGCCATTGTCCTGCAGCATCAGCCCCGTGCCTGTGAGGCCCGAGACTGTTCCGCCGATCGTGTAGCTGTTCGTCGTGCAAGCGACTCCGACGTTGGTCACATTCGCGCTGCCCACCGTCCCGCTGCCGTTCGTCACCACGCAGTTCTGCGTTGGGCTGGAAGGCTGCGCGGAAACTGTGACGGCGTAAGTCCCGCCGCTAGCGATGGCCGTCGTGAAGGTGAAAGCGGTTGCGTTAGCAGGGACCGCCAGGGTGTTGCCGCCGTTGTCCTGCAGCATCAGCCCCGTGCCTGTGAGGCCCGAGACTGTTCCGCCGATCGTGTAGCTGTTCGTCGTGCAAGCGACTCCGACGTTGGTCACATTCGCGCTGCCCACCGTCCCGCTGCCGTTCGTCACCACGCAGTTCTGCGTTGGGCTGGAAGGCTGCGCGGAAACTGTGACGGCGTAAGTCCCGCCGCTAGCGATGGCCGTCGCGAAGGTGAAGGCGGTTGCATTGGCAGCGACCGCCAGGGTGTTGCCGCCGTTGTCCTGCAGCATCAGCCCCGTGCCTGTGAGGCCCGAGACTGTTCCGCCGATCGTGTAGCTGTTCGTCGTGCAAGCGACTCCGACGTTGGTCACGTTCGCGCTGCCCACCGTCCCGCTGCCGTTCGTCACCACGCAGTTCTGCGTTGGGCTGGAAGGCTGCGCGGAAACTGTGACGGCGTAAGTCCCGCCGCTAGCGATGGCCGTCGCGAAGGTGAAGGCGGTTGCATTGGCAGCGACCGTCAGGTTGTCGCCGCTGTTATCCTGCAACACTAGCCCGCTTCCGGACAGTCCCGAGACCGTGCCGCCGATCGTGTAGGTGATCGGAAGGCCGTCGCCCTCGAGCGTGACGCTCTGCGTAGCGGCAGGGGAAGTAGCGTTCAGGGCGTCGTCGGTAAACAATGCCGAGCCCGAGAGCGGGCCGGTAGTTGTCGGTGTGAAGCTGAAGCTCTCGCTGCAGGCCGCGCCGGCAGCCAATGGAAACGCGCTAGTGCAATCGGGGCTTGCGCTCTGCGTGAAATTCGGGGCGATAGCCAAGCTAAGGCTGCCCGTAAGCGGCTGGTTGCCGATGTTCTGCGCCGTGAGCGGCAGCGGGCTGTCCGTGCTGGTCTCGCCCTCGACGGTCGAGGCAAAACTGAGCGTTGGCGGCTGCGAGCGCTGGTCGTTCACTACGGGGCCAAAAGCATCCGTGACGACGATATCGCCCGCCGCATCCAGCGCCAGAGCCTGGGCATGCGTGATTCCGGTGACAGCGAAAGAGGTCTGAACGCCGCCGGAAACTTCTACGATTTGGCCAGTGTTGCGGTCGGATATGAAAACATCGCCTGCCGCATCCACCTTTACGTCGCTGGCGAGGTCAGAGCCAAGAGTCGCGATGGTGGTCTGGGTCCCGCCGGGAGAAATCTCGATTACCTGGCTGCCATTCGTGGCGAAGACGTCGCCGGCTCCATCCACAGCCACGCCTTCCGGATTACTGATGCCGCTCGCGACGGTAATCAGAGCGCCGTAGCCAGATCCCGTCCAGGGCAATTCCGCGATGCGATCGTTGCCTTTATCCGCGATGAAGATGTCACCAGCACCATCCACTGCCAAGCCTTCGGGGACAACCAGCGTGCTATCGGCCTGACTGAGAATGATGGTCTGGACGCCCCCTGGCGATATTTCGACTATTCTGTCGAGGGAGTCATCGAAAATCACGTTGCCGGCACCATCCACAGCCACGCCCCAGGGACCGTCGAGTGAGCTTACGAGTGTGGTTTGGACGTCGCCGGGCGTAATCTTGACGATGTCACCGTTTCCATCGTCATCTAGGAAAATGTTGCCCGATCCATCTATGGCCACACCCGTCGCGTCGCTCACCCCAGTGAATGGGACGGTGGCCATCACGCCAGGGGTGAAGGCGATTTGCGGACCCAGGCCGATGCCATAAATGAACGTCGTGGACGTAACGTTGCCGTTCCCATCCCTGGTCTGGAGCGCGCCAGAGCGCAGCCCGGGGGCTTGAGGAGTAAATGTCACAGTGTACTGGCATGACGCCGAATTTGTCATCCCGTTGCCAGAGCCGGAGCACATCGGGGCGGCGACCGCGAAGTCGAGGCTCGGTGCGCCCAGTGTGAGCGTCGTTCCGGAGTGAAGTGGGTTATTTAGTGGGTTACCTGCCGAATAGCGCGCCCCAAAAGACAGCGTCCCCGTCGCGCTGCAAGGCGTGGGAGCACCAGATTGGCAGACGTTGACGCTCCAGAAATTCGCCGCTTGTGGTCGCAGTTCCTCCACGTCGTTGTTGCTGGCGTCCGAAACAAAAATATCGCCCTTTTGATCGACCGCTATAGCAAGCGGGTTCGACAAGCCGCTGAATTGCGGCCCGTTTTGCGCCTCCCCACCGGTAGCGGGGCCGCCAGCGCCGCCATAAACTTCAAATAACGCTGGGTCGCCGGACGTGTTATCCGTGATGAACAGATCGCCCGCTACGTCCAGAGCCAAACCGTACGGGGAACTCAGTCCACTTAAGACGGTACTTTGGGTACCCGAGGCAGGAACTCCACCGCTGACCGGAATCTCGTACACGTTGCCGTTTTGGTTAGAGGCAACGAAGAGATTCCCCGGCCCATCCACAGCCACGCCCGTCGGGAAAGCCAGACTGGTAATTGAGACGACACTCTCGGCACCCGTGCCGGGACCACCCATGCCGTGTGCGAATTCCACAACCTCGCCGTTAGTGCCGAGTCCGGGATCCCCAACAAAGAGATCGCCCGCTGCATCTACGGCCACGCTGGCAGGCGCATTCAGTTTATTAGGTGAGGAACCTGTGATGATGGTTTGGGTGCCGGACGCGGCGACGCCGCCACTGGCCGCGATTTCATACACTTCGCCGGCGTTGCCCATCGGGTCGTTGGGATCTGCTATGAAGAGATCGCCTGCTGCATCCAGCGCCACACCGTACGGTTGATTTAGATTGTTTCCGGCAACTGTAGTAAACACTTTCTGAGTGCCGTTAGCGAGAACCTCCACGACTCGGCTGTTGCCGGAGTCCACAATGAACACGTCGCCCTGCGAATCCACTGCCACGCCGATGGGATTCGAGAGTGCGGGCGTTCCCGTGACCGGAACCGTGGTCTGGGCACCATTGAAGGTGA
Source organism: uncultured Acidobacteriota bacterium (assembly GCA_963831955.1). Lineage (GTDB taxonomy): Bacteria > Acidobacteriota > Terriglobia > Acidiferrales > UBA7541 > Palsa-147. The sequence goes on from CAWHSG010000003.1 coordinate 448,609, forward strand.
CTTGAGCACGTGCCGGCACAGAACTTCCCAGTAGTAATAGTGCACACACCGCCGCCGCGCACCAGGATCGCTTCGCGCCCGCGCGCACCCCTGCCATTGCCCGCGACAGAGCGGGCCTTTGCTCCCCTGCAGCCTCGGCGCACTCGCCGGAGCGCACGCGGCCACGCATTACAGACGAGGTGTCAGTGAGGCTCGGACAAGAAGATGAAGTGACGATGCGCTTTCCCGGACCGGGCATGGGCGTGCCTCCATTGACGACTCGCTAAGCCGGCTGGGCAGCAGCGGTTCTTAGCGCACACAACTACGCGAATACGCGGGTGTAGTGTTCGGGCTGAAAACAAAGGGGCACGCTGCGGGAATATCTCACGCGCCGATTTGGCAGTACTCAGGGAGTCACCCGTTGAGCGAGCGGAATTTACCTACTTGGTAAATTGTTGTCAAGCGAAAAATATATCTTTTTTAATATTTATCTCAAGTAATGCAGGTGTACTAGTTTGTTGAGCTTTCAGCGTCTGCCATCTGCTCCTCAGGCCCCGAGTCCCGGGGCTTTTCCGGGACTCGCGTGGAAAAAGACAGCCCGGTTCCCGGCCGCGACCCATTCGACCGCATTTCCGCGCTTCACCCGTTCCCGTGCCTTCTCCAAAGCCAGGCCCAGCTCCTCGAATCCCTCGATATTAGCCAACGGTCCTACGCGCTTTTCACATGACTGCCCGTGAGTGATCAGAATTGCGCGAGTTGGATAAGGTCGGCGAGTTCCTGTTCGAGGATCTTCGCAACGTCGGATTCGATCGCATTCGGTCCGATCGGCACAGGAGCGCATCCCGGATGGAAATGCGCACTTTTGCCGACATTCGGTGCGACTGTCTTGCCGTCCAATGGGTGTATCCCGCCTGGATGGCCGCGTTCAACAGCTTCACCGGAGGCACCGAATTCTGTTCCTGCCGACTCGCGATCTCTTCCCACCGCTTGATGGAGCGGTGCATGTTGGTGGTGGCCTGAAGAACGTCAGCCTTCTCGCGTCCCGCTCGGAAAAGCAATTCGATATGGTTCAAGTACTCGACGTACTTCTGCCAGTGCTCGATATGCTTTTTGATATGTGGCTGCCGCTCCTCCGACTTAGAGCGGAGCAATACTGATCGTCGTCAACATTGTTGAAAAAGAGTTATGGGCGTTTTGGTTTAGGGTATCCATCGGCGTGAAGATCTCACCTGCCAAGCCGACCTGCTCCTTAAAGAGAGTTCCGTTACCCTCGAAAACCGCCTTATTGAACTTGTTCCACATCGCAGAGAAGCCGTTGGGCCAGTCTCCTGAAAAAATGTGTGGAAGATGGTCATTCGGGGCGACAAAGAGCGCGTACAAAACACGGATGTAGAGCTCTTCAGGGTCGCGCCAGAGGGTTAAGTACGCAAAGATGCGACCCTTGTTCACATCATCGATGACCGACTGGATGAGTTCGACGATGCACCGTTTGGTCCAGTCAATGACGTCGGCGGGGCTTTGGCGCGTGAGCGCCTGCACCGTTGGATCGTTCTCGTGAGGTGTCTTTGCCTTGCAGTTCGCCACCGGGCGGGCTGGAGCCGTTGGTTGATGCGCATTCATTTTTCGCCTCTAAATTGACGCCCAGGCAGCTTTTGCGGGCTCGCGTCGCTAGGTGAGTCCTAATTGTGCTGGCGCAGGTGCAATGACACAACGTTTTCTCTGCGTGGGCGCTCGCGAGGCGGCGTCGGTACTGCTACCGAGGTTAAACACCGAAGTCTGAAGAATGAAGCGGATCTCAGTAAACGTGTAGCGGCTCGGCTTCTTTCGGCTAGAGGTGTGCGAGAACTGTGCAACGCATTCCGACGGCGGTGACATCCGTGACGCATCTGCGATCCGGTAACGGCGTGTGGTTCGAGCAACTTGCTGAAACAGAAGGACCTGGCGGATGAATCCGGCTTACAGGCTCATGCGGCGACATCTCCGTATAATACAGTTAGATATGCCATCGTCGGACTGAGATGCGCCGGTGGCCTTTCCGTTGTCGACTCCGCCTCCTCCGGGGTGTGTCCTAATCTCGAAATATGAGTCGAAAGCCACTCGCGGGAGCCGCTTGCCGGGCTTGCCGACAAGAGCCCACCACCTGAGACCTGCAGGGCAAAAAGGACGCATAGAGGGGATGGGGGTAGCAAGATCGGGACGAAAGTTAAGTTTTGTTAATTTTTGTACTTGCATTCTGAATCTTACCGGAGTAGGTTCAAACCGTTTTTTGAATCGGACTGTGCAGTTTTTCGATACAGCGGGGTGGAATTCAAACCCACACATGCCTGACCTCATCAGAGCTGCCGCTGATTCAGCAACCGTCCTCTTCGGATGGGTCTTTCGCTCCCGCTTGAGATTCAAACTTTCAAAGATTCCGATCGGTTTTGCGCCGAACGAAATAGGAGGCCGCATGGCTACGCAATCTCCGAAGACCTTGAAGGTTAGGCGCTGGTCGTTGCTGAGTGGGGCGCTGATGTTCGCGTGCCTGATAGTGGCGATAATTTTTGGCGACACGCCGGCGGCCTACACGCTTCCGATTCACAAAGTGAATGCGATTCCGGCGTTCGCGAGAAAGTATGGATTGCCGTGTTCGGCCTGTCATACGGCTTGGCCAAAGTTAAATAACTTTGGGATGACTTTCCGCGATAACGGCTACCAGCTCATGAACGATCGCGACTCACCTATCTATCAGAATCCTTCCTATTTCCCGATCACATTGCGCATGACGCCGAACTGGCACCTGGAGCACAACACCAATCAGCCAGTCGACTCGACGCCGGGGGATCCGACGACCACGGGCTCATCCGGAGTGACCACCCACGGATTCGATTTGTCCGGCATGGACTTCTGGACCGCCGGGACCTTGTATAAAAACATTTCATTCTCGTTGCTGCCCTCGTCGGACGAAAACGCATCGTTCCACTTCGAGAATGCATTCGTACGTTTCGATAATTTGAAGGGCAGCTCGTGGTTCAACTTTAAATTCGGAAAGTTCGAGCTGAATAACCTGATCTCCGAAAAGCGTTTCCTTTTCCTCTCGGCTAACGGCGGAATCTACCAAAGCTACCACTTCGTTCCACCGGGAGATACGAACGATTTCGGGTTGGGAGACAACCAGATCGGCGCGGAATTGATGGGTCACTCGAAGAACAGTTACACACGGTATTCGGTCGCGGTGCTGAGCGCCAATGACGGCAACGTGGATTTCTTGTCCGCTTTCGGCACGCCATCGGGCCGCACTTACGATACCTATCTCACGTTTGACCAGGCCTTCGAAGCCGGCAATCTGGGAACGCAGAGAATCGGCGCCTACGCTTACGTCGGCGAACGGCCAACCTACTACCAGACCTCCAGCGGGGCGGACTTGTACGGAATCGGCAATAAGCCGTTCTATCGCATCGGTTTCACAGGAGATCTGTATTTCGGGAAGCTCAACATCCAGCCGTTCTTCATGCACGCTCATGACAACGTGTTTTTGGGCAACGCCACGCCTTCGAACAATCCGGGTCTGCTGCCTCCGGGCGCCCAAGGCCCATCTTGGAATGCCGGATTCGTGGAGTTCGGCTATTACCAGAGCCCGCAACTGGTGATCATCGGCCGTTACGAAGCGATCCGCATGCAAACGCAGGCGAATCCGGCGAATCCCGGCAATTATGGGGATATTGATGCGTATGCCGTAGGCTTCCGCTGGTATCCAATTATGTTCAGCCGTGCCGGACTCGCTCTGCACACCGAGTATGCCATCACCAAGAACACCGGTATTGCGCCGTTGAGCGGGACGGGTGGCCCACCGGCTTCGGGTTCGCTGACCGACGCGGTGTGGAGCAGCAGCTTGATGATCGGCTTTGACTTTGACTTCTAGGAGAGGAGGACTGTAATGAGAATGATGAAAATGGCGACAAGGTTTCTCCCGGGGGTCGCGGTCCTCTTTTTCTTGACGGCTGCGGGCCCGTCCTTCGCACAGATCGATACACGCATCCAGACGGTGAATAAGAAATCGGAGAGCCATGTCGATGGAATGACCGGTCACGCGTATGGAGAGATCCTGGATGGTGCGGAGCTCTATCGCCGGTTCTGCATTGGTTGTCACGGGCCGGAAGGAAACGGGGAGGGAGAGAACGCCCAGTGGATCGATCCAAAGCCACGGGACTTCACGCTGGCGACCTTCGAGTGCCGCTCGACGCCCACGGGGACGCTTCCGACCGATACGGATTTGTTCGATAGCGTGACGCGAGGATTCGTTACCACCAACATGCCGTCGTGGCGGCCGTTGACGGATCAGCAACGAGCGAACCTGGTGGCCATGGTCAAGTCGTTCTCCGCGCGTTGGCAGACGGATAAGCCAGGCACGCCGATTACGATTCCGGCCGAGACACCCGCGAACATCGAGAGCATCCTCCACGGCCGGGAACTCTTCGACAAAATGCAGTGCTGGAAGTGCCACGGACCATCGGGCCACGGAGACGGTCCGGCCGCGGCTACACTTACGAACGACAAGGGCGATCCAATTCGCCCGTACAACTTCGCTACAGGTGAGCGGTTCAAGTGCGGAGTCAGCAACAAAGACCTTTACAGGATCTTCATGACCGGCCTGGATGGTACGCCGATGCCGTCTTTTGCCGACGTGATAAAGCCGGAGGAAGCTTGGGATCTGGTGCACTTTCTGCGGACATTACAGACCAGTTTGAAGCCACCCGAGTACCGAACGTTCAGCACGTGGTTGGCGGCGCATCCGGGGCAGTTGAAGCCCATCGGTTCCGAAGCGCCTCCAGGAACGGGCCAGTAATCGGGCAGTTTTCCAAAATTCGTCTAAGAGTGAGGGGGGCCGAATGCGAAAATACTTAATTTCTCTCGCCATAGTTGTGCTTTCTGGTTCGACGATGATCGTGCTGGCCGGACCACCAGCGGGTTCGGGGACGATCGATGGAAAAGTAACGTACACCGGCACTCCGCCGAAAATGAAGCCAATCGACATGTCGAAAGAGCCCACCTGTGCGAAGCAGCACAATCCTCCGGAAATGGTGCAGACGGTCACGACCGGTCCGGGGAATGCGCTGGAATACGTGGTGGTGTACATCTCGACGGGTGCGGCAGCCGCGAGCACACCCACAGAGGCGGTGCGATACGATCAGAAGGGGTGCATGTATATGCCCCACATCCTGCCGATGCAGGTCAATCAGCCCCTGATGATCTACAACAATGATCCGGTCGCGCATAACATCCATCCGCTGCCGAAGGTCAATACCGAGTGGAACAAATCTCAACCGCCCGGTACCGCGCCGATCGATACGAAGTGGGACAAGCCGGAATTTATCCCGGTGAAGTGCAATATCCATCCGTGGATGCACGGCTACTTCGTGGTCCTGAACACCACGCACTACTCGGTTACCGGCCAGGACGGTGCGTTTAGCTTGAAGAACGTACCCCCGGGCAAGTACACCGTTACGGCCTGGCAGGAACAGTACGGGACGCAAAGCCAGGACGTCACGATTGGCAGCGGCGAGACGAAGTCAGTGAACTTCTCCTTCAAAGTTACGCCTTATCTCTACTGATATGCGCAAGAGGGATGCCGGAGTCGAATGGTTCCGGCATCCTGAGGAGCGTATCGGATCGTACATACATCCCTGAGGAACGCAGAGGTGGGCGACGATGGGAAAATTCTTCGCCGTAGTGCTGGTTATCATCACCGTAGTTTCATCCTATTTTGTAATACGGCATACGTGGTGGCTGCCGGTGGACATCTCGGTGCATGGACCGGGTGTGGATCGGCAGTTAGAGGAGACCATGCTCGGTACCGGCGTTCTCTTCATCCTGGCGCAGTTCGTGCTCGCGGCGTTTGTCTATGCTGGTGACAAGAAGGGTCCGCGAAAAATAAAGAGATTTCCCGGCGGCCCGATTCCGCTGGTGATGGCGGCGATTATTCTGGTGGGGATCGAGATTCTCACGCTCTCATTTGTAGGGTCAAAGGTATGGGCCTCGATGTATTTCGCTCCGCCGGCCCCCGACTCGATGCGGGTGGACGTGCAGGCCGAGCAATTCGCGTTCTACTTCCGGTATCCCGGCCCCGACGGTGTTTTCGGGCCCATCCATGCGGACAAGATCAGTGACGGCAACGGGAACTATTACGGGTTGGATCCCGCCAACGATGTCTCGGCGCGCGATGACATCATCGTGGGAACTCTGACGATACCGGTGAACAAACCCATCCTGCTGACCATGCATTCGAAGGACATGATTCACTCGTTTTATGTGCCCGAGCTGCGGATTCAACAAGACATCGTTCCCGGACTGGACATTCCGATTCATTTCACGGCGACCAAGACCGGAAGATACGAGATCGTGTGTACGCAACTATGCGGCCTGGGGCACTACAGCATGCGGGCGTTTCTCGAAGTGTTGCCGCAAGACCAGTTCGATCAGTGGTTGAAGGGGCAATCGCAATAGCGGATCTCCCGACGGCGGCTGCGCGCGAAAGAGGGACGGCGGCGGCCAGGGAATGTGAGGGCAGGCCATATGGATCATGACGCAACGCAGGCGGCGGCACACCACCACACCGCGCCGCAGGGGTTCATCTGGAAGTATATTTTCAGCCTCGACCATAAAGTAATCGGAAAGCAATATTACTTTCTGTCACTGGTGGCGGTTGTGACCGGGATGGTGCTCTCCTGGCTGATGCGCGTGCACTTGGGCTGGGCCACGGCCGCTATCCCGCTGCTCGACAAACTGTCGCCGAATGGCGCCCCGGGCGGGGTAATGACGCCGGAGTATTATCTCTCGCTCATGACGCTCCATGGAACGATCATGGTGTTCTTCGTTCTTACCACCGCTCCGCAAGCCGGCTTTGGAAACTATGTGCTTCCGATACAGATCGGCGCGGAGGATATGGCCTTCCCGCGGCTGAACATGCTTTCGTTTTGGGTGACGTTTGTCAGTTTTGTGACCCTGGTATCGTCTTTATTCGTAGCTGACGGGCCGCCGATCTCCGGGTGGACGGCGTATGCGACGCTGAGCGCGCTGGGTTCCGTGGGCGGGCCTGGCCTCGGTACGGGCCAAATCCTGTGGGCGGCGGCGATCGGGCTGTTTTGCGTGGGCTCTCTACTTGGTGCACTGAATTTTATCGCCACCACGATTGATTTACGCGCGCGGGGGCTGACGCTCTCTCGGCTTCCGCTGACGTGCTGGGCATGGTTTATCACCGCCGTGCTCAGCTTGCTGGCGTTCGCGGTGCTGCTGCCAGCGTGTGTGCTGTTGATTCTTGACCACGTCGGCGGGACGAGTTTTTTCATCCCGGGGGGATTAGTGGTAAGCGATACGCTGCAGCCGCATTCAGGCGGCTCGCCGCTGCTGTGGCAACATTTGTTCTGGTTCTTCGGGCATCCCGAAGTGTACATCGCGATCGTGCCAGGCTTGGGGATCATTTCGAATGTGCTGGCCTGTACGTGCCGGAAACCGCTGCTGAGCTATCGCGTGCTGGTCGGCTGCATGGTATCGATCGCGTTCTTGAGTTTCACAGTGTGGGGCCACCACATGTTTCTGAGCGGGATGAGCCCGTACTCGGGTTTGACGTTTTCGGTTCCGACGCTGATTATCACGATTCCTGCGGCGATCGTTTGCCTGATCTGGCTGGGCACCGTGTACGGAGCAAAGCTGAGATTGAACTCCTTTGGCCTGTTCGCCATCGGATTTATCTCCGTATTCGTGACCGGCGGGCTGAGCGGCTTCTTTCTAGCCCAGCCGTCGATTGACACCTACCTGCACGCCACCTACTTCGTGGTCGGGCACTTCCATTTTGTGATGGCGGTGGCGGCGATTTTCGGGATGTTCACCGGCACCTACTTTTGGTTCCCCAAGATGTTCGGGAGAATGATGAATGAAGCGCTAGGAAAGTGGCATTTCTGGCTGACGTTCATAGGCGTGTATTGCATCTTCATGCCGATGCACTATCTGGGATTCGCCGCCAACGTGCGCCGTTATGCCGCCTTCACCGACGATTACATGCTGCCGCTAATTCCCGTGCACAAATTCATCACCATCGCGGCGCTGGCGACCGGAGCCGCGCAGTTAATTTTCATCTTTAATCTCTTCCACAGCATGTTCCGCGGCAAGGTTGCGTCGGAGAACCCGTGGGACGCGACAGAGCTGGAATGGTCAACGACATCGCCGCCGCCCTTCGACAACTTCGGCGGAAAGCATCCGGTAGTTTACCACCCGCCCTATTTGTACAACGTGGAGGGGGCGGCGGCGGACTTCATCCCGCAGGGTTCGCCGGAGCAAGTGCCAAGCTCGTAGTGGATTCAAACGGCTCGCGATTCCAAATCAAAGCTCAGGGTAGAACCTGGTGAAGGAGAAGCGGTGAGCGAAACTGATGTAACGATGAATGAATCGACCTGGTCGGGAGGCGGACTTCCGTACGCCATTTCGTCCAAAAAGCTGGGCATGTGGCTGTTCATCGTTGCGGACTCGATTACCTTCGGGGCCATGCTGGTGGCCTATGCGTACTTGAGAGTGGCCAGCCCGGATTGGCCGTTCCCGTTCAAGTTCAATCCGAGCATTATCAACGCGACGGTAATGACGTTCGTGCTGCTATCGAGCAGCATCACCATGGTCGCCGGTGTGCAAGCCGCGAAAGAAGGCCGCATCGGCGCATGCGTGAAGTGGATGAGTGCCACCATGTTCGGAGGAGTGCTGTTCGACATTCTCCATATTCGCGAATGGATCGGCTTGATTCACGATGGCGTGCGGCTATTCCACAATCCGTGGGGATCGCCGCTCTTCGGGGCTTCGTTCTTTAGCCTCACTGGCCTGCATATGACGCACGTGACCCTGGGAGTCATCTATCTGGGGATCGTCGCGACCGGCTTTGGCCGGAAGAAGTTTAGCGCCGACGACGTGGAGGTCAGCGGGCTGTATTGGCATTTCGTCGATCTCGTGTGGATGTTCATCTTCCCGCTGGTGTATTTGATCTCAGCGCGCATTCACTGATTTGCGAAGGAGAAACCAGCTATGAGTTCAGTGGCAGTCCACACGCATGGCGGAGCGGGGATGAGCTGGTTTTTGAAGGTGTGGGGATGCCTGCTGCTGCTGACAGGGGCCGAAGTATTTCTCACGTACGAGGAATTGCGGCTGGAAGTGATGTTAGCGATTCTGATGGCCATTTCCTTCGTAAAGGCCGGGATGATCGTCGCCTACTTCATGCATCTGCGCTATGAGAAGCGCAGCCTCGCTCTGACCCTGATTCCGGTTTTGGTTTTCGTATTGGTGATGATGGTAGTCATGTTTCCAGACAGCTTACGCATTCACTCGCTGGGCCTGGTCGCCCACTGACCACGGGTGTTGCGGCACCAGCGCTTGCGGCCTTCGGGTTCCTCTAGCTGGCGAACGGGAATTGCATTTCCACCAGCAAGCCGCCTTCGGCGCAGTTTTGCGCGCTGACCGTGCCGCCGTGCAGGCGCACGGCGCGATCGGTGATGGAGAGGCCGAGGCCCGATCCGCCGGAGAAGCGATCGCGGGCGTCGCCCACGCGATAGAAGGGCAGGAAAATATCTCGAAGAAGCTCTTCTGGAACCCCGCTTCCGTGGTCCCGAATGCTGATAACCGCCGTTGCGTTTCCGTTTGAGGACAATCGCTTGAGGGCGATCTGAACTTCGGTGCCTTCAGGGGTATAACTGACGGCGTTGCGGATTACGTTTTCGATGGCGCTGCGTAAAAGTTGACGGTTTCCCCGGATGGTGCAGTCATCGGCCTGGGTTACGCGAACGTGCCGGTTGCGGGCTTGTGCTTCGAAATCGGCGTCGGCGGCGACGTCGATGACCATGCGATTGAGCGGGATGGGATCGCCCTCGAGAGCTTCGCTGCCGCTCTCGAGCCGCGCCAGACGCAGCAGGCTGCCAATTAGCGTGTTCAAGCGGCCCGCTTCGACCTCGATGCGGTCCAGGCCGCTGGCACATTCCGGGTTTGCATGCAGGCGCGTTAGGCCCAGCGCGACGGTGAGGCGCGCCAACGGCGAGCGCAACTCGTGGGAGATGTCTGCGATCAGGCGCCGCTGCGAAGATATCAGCGACTCGATCTGCTCGGCCATGTGATCGAAATCCTGACTTAATTCCGCGAGTTCGTCGGCGCGATTTCCCGCGGCGCCGCCGACGCGCGCGCTCAGGTCGCCGGTGGCGATGCGGTGGGTGGCCGCGCGAAGATGCAGAATTGGCGAAGTGATGTAGCGGGCCAGCCAGAAGCACACGAAGCCGGCAATGAAGAGTACGGCGGCGGCGCGGACGATCTGAACCTGGATCGGTGCGCGCAAAACATCGGCGACGGATTCGACGCGTGTGCCAATCACCAGGACGTAGTGTGTGCCCGTGGAACCGGTGGCACGGATGGCGGCGAATTGAGTGCCGTGGGAGACCAGCATGGCGGTTTTGGTCTGTAAGGCCGCTTGCGCGATCACGTCAATCTCCGGCGGTGAGGGCTGCGAGAGGATCTCCTTACCCTCATCGTCGAAGAGATAGGCCTGCCAGCCGAGAGTAGTCTGAAGCGAAGAGAGGAACTCGGCGAGTGCGCTCATGCCATGATCGTCGAGAATGTCTGCGGCGCGGGCGGCGACGAGAGGCATGACCGTGCGATCGAACTCCTCGGCGCGCATAGCCTTGAATTGGGATTGCGTGGTAACGACAGAGGCGATCAGCGTGCCGCTGACCAGCACCATGGCCAGCCAGAAGGTGAGAAATATTTTTAGAAACAGGCTGCGCACTTCCGTTCACCCGCTAGTAATTATTGCGCTGCATCCGTGACCACGTAAACGTATCCCATATTGCGAATGGCGCGGATGCGCTCCGTGCCGTCCGGGCAGGGCCCGAGCTTCTTGCGAAGATTGCTGACGTGCACGTCCAGGCTGCGATCGGAGGGCTCAAGTTCGCGGCCCAGCGCGCTTTTGACCAGGTCGTCGCGGGAAAGCACCTGGCCGGGCGACTTGAAGAACAGCGCCAGAAGCTCGAACTCCGCAGAGGTCAGCTCGAGGTCACGAGTATTGTGGCGGGCGCTGCGCGAACGTGTATCCAGACGGATGTCGTCCAGAAGAATCGAGATGGGAGCTACAAGTTCTCGGGCCGGACCCGCCGCTGTCCGGCGCAGAACGGCGTGGATGCGCGCGGCAAGCTCGCGCGGATTGTAAGGCTTGGGCAGATAGTCATCGGCGCCGATTTCGAGCCCCACGATGCGGTCGACGTCATCGCCATGCGCGGTGAGCATAATCACGGGGATCGCGGACTTGGCACGAATCTGGCGCAACACCTCAAATCCGCGGATTCCCGGCAGCATCACGTCGAGAATCACCAGCGAATAGACGCCCGACAGTGCGCGCTCAATTCCTGCCGAGCCATCGTGGACAGCGTCAATCTGGAATCCATGAGACTGCAAATACTGCTCGACGAGTTCGCATAGTTCCACGTCATCGTCCACGACCAGTATTCGCGTTACCGGCCATTCTGCCGGATTGTCCGATTTGGGGGGATGCATGCCGCTATCTTATACCTGGGTCGCGCCAGAGTCGAAAGATGGAAAGCGCGTATTTTGACCCGAGCGAGACTGCCCTGGCGGCCTGGATTTTTCGGCGTTCTAGAGATGTCCGGGCGCGGGGTCGCGTACCGCTGGCGCCCCGCCGGCTCTTACGAGCGCGAGTGTAGGTCGGGGTCGTGAGCGTGTGTGGGGCGGTACATTTCATCACGGGATTGGTTGTGCTTTGTGGTCCGTTAGTGAGCGCTGCCCGCGGCGTCGGGCCGAGACGTCAGAAGTACCGGGGATCCAAGCTGCGGCAGCCAAGGGCTGCTTCCAAGCGGTCAAACTGCAAAGGCCCGCTCGGGCAACCGTGTGCAGTCACTCCCCGTAGGGACATGGCCGCCGGCGGCTTGGGGTAAATTCAAGGCGGAGATTACTCTTCGGCGGGCCGGGACGCAATACCGGGAATTTCGTAGGGCGTTGATTGCGAGCCGCTCTGGTGGCTGCGAGGAATTGCGGGCAGGAGGTGCTGCCCCGAAGCGCACCGCTACGACGGCAACTGCCGCTCATGATATTCTCGGCGCGATGACTTGGAGATTGTCGATCAGGAGACTGCGGCAATGTGCGGCGATGAGTTTCGCGCTTTGCGCTCTTGCTGGCGCGCTACTTTTCCGTGCGCCAGTTGCCGGCTTCGCCGGCGCTGATGTGAAATGCGCGCCGTTCGATCAACTCCTTGCGCGAGTGGTCGCGGCGCCCGATGCGCGCACGAAATCGGCAATGGTCGACGATCTCGTCGCCTGCGTGCCGGCTTCGGGCGCTCCTCTGCTGGAGAAGGGAACGAAAGGCGGATTTGGGCGGGCGATTTTTCTTTATCGCGGGCCTGCGTCGCTGGTGGCATTGGCTGGGGACATGAACGGCTGGACGCCCAGCGAGGCGTTTACGCCTGTGAGCGGGGCGAAGCTTTTTTATCTCTCGCGCGAGTACGAGCTTGACGCGCGGCTTGATTACAAATTTGTTTTGAACGACAAGGATTGGATCTTCGATCCGATGAATCCGCGGCGGCTTGCTGGCGGACTTGGGGTTAACTCCACCTTTGCTATGCCTGGTTACGCGCCGCCGCCCGAGCTCGTGCCGGGGCCGAGTTTGCGGCATGGGGCGATTGAGAGTTTCACATTTGCCAGTCGAATTTTGGGGAATGAGCGGCAGGTTAGGATTTATTTGCCATGGGGATACCGGGAAACCCGCGAGCGGTATCGGACGCTTTACGTCCACGATGGGATTGATTATTTGAATCTGGCGAAGATCAACGAGATCGTGGACGCGATGATCGACGGCCGCGAGATCCCGCCGATCATCATGGTCCTGGTGCCGCCTTTGGACCGCAATAAGGAGTATTTGGCGAACGCGGATTTCGCACGGGCTTTCGCCACCGAGCTGGTTCCGGAGATTGACGCGAAATACCGGACCAAACCGGACGCAGCGTCGCGCGGTGTTCTGGGTTCATCCCTTGGTGGACTAACCTCGATTTTACTGGCGGGGCAATATTCGCAAGTGTTTGCGAACGGCGCGGGGCAATCGAGCGCGATCTTGCCGGATACGGATTTGGACACGCTGGTCACGGCGCCGAAGGAAGCCGTGCGATTTCATCTTGACGTAGGAACGTACGAGACTTCGGTCTTCAAAACGAACTTGCTCGAGGGCAACCGGCGGCTTCGCGATTCTCTGCAATCGCGTGGATACACGCTCGAATACATCGAAGTTCACGAAGGGCATAGTTGGGGGAGTTGGCCGGCGCGAGTTCCGGAGGCGTTGCGGTTTTTCTGGGCTCTGCCGAAGAAACGGAAATAACTAGCGGCAACCGCCGCGATCGAGAGCGTGGAGTTTCGGGATGGCTTCGGTATCGCCGTGCTTTATGGCGGCGCCGAGCAGGATGCGGGCTTGCGCGCAGTTCTTGGTCACCCCATCGCCATGGAGGAAGAGATCGGCGAGCAGTACCTCGGCCTTGGGATTTCCTTTCTCGACGGACATCCAGAGCCATTTTGCGGCTTCGCTACTTTTCCGCTGGCCGGCTGGCGCTTCCAGGAATTGACGCCCGGTTTCGAGCTCGAGTTCGCCAGTATCGGCAGCCGATCCCTTGCTGGCGGAGAGATTCTGAAAGCCCGCTGTTGACGTGGATGACGGCGGAGGATTGGAAGCGACCGGCGATGGCGTTGCTGCAGGAGAGTTCGGTTTCGCCGATGCGGCACCGGTGCCGTTTGCATCTGGAGTTGCGGCGGAGACTGGTTTTGCGGCGGCTGGCGCACTGGCCGGCGGCGGCAGCGGCTTGAATTCATTGGCGGAGGCCGGTTTCGAGGGGATCGTGTATGTGGAGGTTGCATTGGTCGGATTGGCGTCCGCAGGGGCCGAGCTAGACGGAGCGGCATCGGTCGGAGCTTCGTCTGCTGGATCCGATGCCGGAGCTCCATCGGCTAGAGGTGACTCGCCGGTCAAGCGCTCGCCGAGACTGACCAGCGAGCGGCCGAGCTCGCGGCGATAGCCGAAGCCGAGGGTCAGGGCAGTCAACACGACCGCTAGAATTGTTAGACCGGTGGTGAAGCCGCGCACCATCTCGGGCGAGATCACTTCGCGCGGCGGCTCGGATAAAACCGGAGGTGACCAGTGTTGCGGCGCGGCCATTACGCGCAGAGGGTCGGGACGCGGCGCGGGGGAGCGCGGCGGAGTTTGCGGGGCGCGGGCCACCGCGGGCTCGGGCTTTGGCGAACTTGCAACTGGCGCGGCGGCAGGTTGCGATCTGCGGGGCGGCGTTGAGAAGCGCAACGGATCGCGTGACAGTTGGCGCGGCGGTGGGGGCGGCTGGAGCGGCACTTCGATCGGCGCCTCGACTTTCACTTCTTCACGTTTCTCTGTGCGCTCTCCAAGCTCTACTTCGTCGCGTTCGACCCAGTCTTGAATTACTTCGAGGGCTTCTTTGGAGATTTGGGTGAATCGTAGGCCGCCGACTTTTTTGGATTCGTCGGTCCAGACCAGTTGGCCTGTGGCTTGAACGCGATCGTCGGAATCGAGAGTAAACCAGAAACGGAGCGGCCCTTCGGTCTCGATAGCCGCGATCGTTTGAAAGCCGAGGCCGCCTTGGCCGAGATCGGAGATAAGTCCGCCATTATCCGCGCCAATGCGGATATAGGCGAGTTGATTGAGCCGCTTGCGCGCGGCTTTTCTGCGATCGGTATCCATCACCTTGTCGAGATTATGCAGGTGCAATCTGGATTCCAAGCCGCCTGGTTCTACTAGTTACATTTTGACTCAACAAATTATTTCCGCGCGGACGCGGGGTTTGCGCACAAATGACCGGGAGTCGCCACTTCTGCCGAAACGCAGAAGGCCCGCGGCGAGGCGGGCCTTCAAGGGGAGAAAAGCTCATAGGCCAATGCGCGGATGGCCGCTGAAATCTTTCCTCATCGGGCAGTCTAGAAGAGCGGACAGATGGAAGTCAAGAAAGATTGCTACAAATGCAGTTTCTTGTAAGTGCCTGTAGATAAGATGGTTAGTGGGAGGTTCCGCAGCGGCCTGTGGGCTCGTCCGGAACTGGTTCGGCTGGGCAGACACTTTCTGACTGGAAGATTGGCTCGGTCGCTAGGTTTCGCGGGGGCTTGGCAGGGTCGGGGAGGACTTGCCCATTTGGTAGAAGTCGTCTGAATTGATCGGTTTGCTCCCCAGACCTAGCTGGAGGACATTCATCGCCGACCCGCGATCGAAGACGCGACCCGGCAAAACTCGTTTAACTACTATGCGTACTCCCCCAAAAGCCAGCCCGGCAACTAGAGTAAACATGCAAAGAATTCCTGTTCCCACTATGACACTGGCAATCACGCCGTTGATATTGGATTGGCCCACGGAAAAACTAGGTTCGTTCCAAGTGAGCTCTTCGCCGGAATCCAAGTAGCTAAGGATCGCCTTTGCTTCATTGGCGGTCGCCGCGCCCGCGACTAGCCCAATGGTTGTGAGCTTTCGCGTGGAGAAAATCGCGGGCTTTTTGTTGTCCGGATTCTGCGCGTCGAGATTAAATACGGCGTTCCAGCCTTTCAGCATTTTTGTGGCAACTTGGGGAGTGGGGTAGTCGATGACGATAAACGTTACCGTGCGATTTCCGCCGGCGACGCGATATTGGCCCACCTCGGCTTCTGCCCCATTGGCGAAGCCGGCCCAGTCGCCCTCTGCTATTGGCGCCACAGACTTCAGCGCAATGGGGCCGAGGATGTAGCGATCGGTACCTTCCTGAAATCCGTGCAGCGGCAGGCGCTTGACGAGCTCCGGATACGGACCATCGGCGGGCGGGGCTGCCAGCGCGTCCACCAAGGATTTGAAGTCCGCGCCAAACTTCAGCAAATCGAGGCCCGCGCCGGTTATCTCGATTACCGTCGTTCCATCGAGAATCAGCGCGCGGTTGGCGGAAATGGACGAATGATCGGTAATTTCAGCACGCGACATGCCGGGCGCTCGAAGATACGAATATAGACCATAAGCGCCCGAGGGATCTTTCATGCGATAGATCGCCACAGAGATCGTCTGGCCATTTTTGGTGTATTGCTGCAGCGTTCCGGAAGCGTAGCCATATTCCTGAAAGATGGGCCAGAGATCCGGAAAGCGCGGATCGGAGGATGGCCCGACGGATTGGGCTGCTCCGCTCTGCGTCCAACCGGCGAAAGACGCAGGAGGCGCGGGTGAATTCGCGGCTGTTGCCGCCTGAGCGCAGGCCAGCGAGAGGAGAAGGCCGAAGAGCACAAGTTTAGGAATTGAGTGGGATCGTCGCATAGGTCTGGGGTATTAGATGCCGAATTCTACTGAGAGTTCCCGTTAGATTCCAGTGCGGCCGGGGCGCGAGGGGCCGCGTGCTGCTCGTTGTAGGAGAGACTGTTTAGGCTCTCGAGATAGTCGCTCATGCCGTGATAGAGGCCTTCAGCGATGCGCTGGCGCTGCTCGGGCTTTTTGAGCATCTTTTCGTCAGCGGGATTGCTGAGGAACGAGATTTCGGAAAGGATCGAGGGCATATTCGCGCCGATCAGCACGACGAAGGGCGCGCGTTTCACGCCGCGGTCGCGCTCGTTGCGGCTCACTTGCTGCAGGCGCTTGGTCAGAGAGCCCTGAATATCGTCGGCCAGCTCCTTGGATTCCTCTACTTTTTCGTTCCTGGCGATCTTCTTGATCATGTCTTGCAGATCGTGCAGGCCGCTTTGCGAGAGGGCGTTCTCGCGCGAAGCAACTTCGAGCGCGTCCTGCGATGAAGCGAAATTGAGGTAATAGGTTTCTACGCCGCGGGCTTCTGAATCGTGGCTTGAGTTGGCGTGGATGGAGATGAACAAGTCGGCCTTCACTTGATTGGCTATGGCGGTGCGTTCTTCAAGTGGGATGAAAGTATCGTCGCGGCGCGTGTAGATTACTTCGGCGCCGGGCAAGCGTTCCTGGATTAATTTGCCAAGGCGTAGCGCTACATCGAGGCACAGATCTTTTTCCATCAAGCCATGTGGGCCGATCGTTCCAGTATCGTGGCCGCCATGGCCTGCGTCAATTACAACGCGGCTGATTTTCAGGCCGAGGGCGCGGGTTAGCGATCGCTGGCCATCGTGCGTTAGCTTCGAGGCGGGTGGCGGGGTTAGCGATGCGACGGCTTTGCCCCGGCCTGTAGACTGATGAACCGGGAGATTGTCCACGGGATCGGGCAGAGAATTCGATGCGGCTGCCGATTTGCCAACCGGCGAAGTGGCTGGCAGCGTAGGCCCGACCTTCGGGCCGCGTCCGGATGCTGATGACGGGGCGGGCGCTGCGTCGGGATCAGCGGCGGCGGGCTTCGATTTTGGATCTGCCGACGCCACGGTGCGCGTGGCGGCAGCTTGGCGGTCGTAGGCGTCGCCGTGGACGTCAATCACCAGGCGCGGCGGACTCTTCAGCAAATACGCGGAGTATTCGAGCGCGCCATCTACGTCGAGAACGATTCGCACCACTCCCAACTTATTCTGTGCCAGTCGGACGGATTTCAGAAATCCACTTTTTACGTCGAAGGAGCGGTTCTGCATCGAAGGATCGATCTTCGCTTGATAGAGATCGAAGAAGATGCGATCGGGATTGGCGATGCGGGCCGCTTCGTATTTCACTGAATCGCCGAGGTCCACTACGATGCGCGTGTAATTTTCCGAGTTCCAGGTGCGCACGGCGGTGACTTGCGCCTCGCCCGCTTCTTTGCCGCCGGACTTTGGATTCATGGGCCCGGCGGCTGGACGGACCGAAACGCCGGATCCATCTTCTTCCGTGGTGGCCGAGGCCGCGCGGCGAGTGGCTTCCTCGCGGAGTTGGGCGATCTGCTTCAGTGCAGCGCCAGCTTCGTTTGCCTTCGGAGATTTCGGGTAACGCTGGACTACGTTCTTGAATGTGACTTCGGCGGCGTCGGGGTTTTTCAGATCGTCGAGTTGAATTTTGCCGATGGCAAAGAGCGCGGACGCGGCATAGCGGCTGTGCGGATATTGTTTCAGCAGGAAATTATAGCCGTCGATGGCGGACTTGAAATAATCGCCGTCGTACTGGCGTCCCATCTCGGCGTAAAGCTCGGCGACGGCCACGAGCGAGGGCGTAACTTCTTCGGCCTGCGCGGAGATGGAATAAACTTTTTTGAAGGCGAGAATCGCTAGATTGTAGGCGCCTACGGTGCGGTCGGCCGGAGCGCCACTTTCGAGCGCAGTGCGCAGTCCTACGGCGCGTTCAAACTGTTCGCGGGCTTTAGCGGATTTTTGCTGGGTTTGCGCAGGGGTACTGACACACACGGCTAGTGCAAGTACTCCCAGGACGAGTGAAAGAGTGCGCATGGCTGCGCCTAGCGAATTCCCCCCAGCGTCATTCGTTCGTGAAAACTACCCGGCCGTTGTCGTCCACGTCCTCGCGAATGCGGGCGCGTCGTGCTCCCGTAAACGAAGGATCGCGGCCGGAGCCTGGCCGGAAGTAAGTGTCCGTCACTTTTTGGACGTAAGAACGCGTCTCGCGGATATTGGGAACCCCTCCGCTGCGCTCCACAGCCCCCGGTCCAGCATTATACGCCGCCAGGGTCAACTCCAGGTCACCGTGATAGCGATCGAGGAGGGATCGCAAGTATGTAGCCCCGCCCTCCACGTTCTGGACGGGATCAAACGCGTTGCCTACTCCCAATTGGCCTGCCGTTGTCGGGATCAGTTGCATTAATCCCAATGCCCCTTTGCGCGATACCGCCGCCGGATTCCAATTGGACTCGACCCCGATGACTGCTTTGACGAGGGCTGGATCCAGATTGTGCCTGGCCGATGCTTCCCGGACGATACGATCGAGACGCTCGGGCGCTACTTTTTCTACCGTGGTCCCGGCGTCCGAAAGGCTCGCGGCTTCTGCGGCTTTTGACAAATGAAAGCCCGGAGGAACCGGTCTGCGCGGCGGATGAGCCGCCGGCTCGGAATTTACGAAGACGAGCTTCCCGGATTCATCCACTTGAGATGCAATTTGCGCGCGAGCCGGCATGGACAGACCGAGCCCGATGCCGAGCACGAGTAGAGCTGCCGAGATTGTTCGCGTCTTCATAAGCGCAAGGGAAAGGCAGAGAACCTACATCCGAACTTTGAACACCGAAACGATTGACACACCCATCGCGAGAAGGGAGGACCTCCCAGCGTGGGACTGGCGCTAGCTCAGATTATAGCATCCGCTCTACGAGGCTATAGGCACCGGAGATAGCAGTTTCTAGGCCAGCTGTGTCTTTTCCGCCAGCCTCCGCCAAATCAGGGCGTCCGCCGCCGGAGCCGCCTACCTGGCGCGCCAATTCCTGGATGAGCTTGCCTGCGTGGACTTTGGCGGTGAGATCTTTCGTAACTCCTGCAATTAGAGCCACTTTGCTGTCTTCGGCGGTTCCCAGGATTACCACGCCAGAGCCCATTTTTTGCCGCAGCGTGTCCACGAGCTGGCGAAGCGCTTCCCGGTCCACACCAGCTACCGTTGTGGCGAGAACTTTGACACCTTTGATCTCGCGGCTCGATTCGAGCAGCGAATCGACTCCCGAGACCGCCGATTTTCGCTTGGCGTCGGTCAGCTGCTTTTCAAGCTGCCGCACTTGCTGCACTTGGCGCTCGACGGCGGCCAAAACCTCGTCTTCGCCGGAATTCAGCATCGCCGCAATTTTTCGCAGAATGGCCAGCGATTTCTGGTATTCGGCCAACGCGCCATCGCCAGTGATCGCGTCGATACGCCGGACCCCCGCAGCCGAAGATTGCTCCGCGACAATTTTGAAGACGCCGATTTCGCCGCTGCGGCCCACGTGCGTGCCACCGCAAAGCTCCTTGCTGTAGAAGCCTCGCGCATATTCGGCGTCGGGGATGGTCACCACGCGCACGTTGTGCTCCGGATACTTATCGCCAAAGAAAGCCAGTGCCCCGGAGGCCAGCGCCGCGTCGATATTCATCAAATCGGTCTGGATTTCGGAGTTGCGGGTAATTTCTTCGTTCACTTGCTGCTCGATGTCGGCGATTTCGGACGGGTCCACAGCAGCATAGTGCGAAAAATCAAAGCGCAAGTGATCCGGCGCGACAAGCGAGCCGGCTTGCTTGACGTGGGTGCCAAGAATATTTCGCAGCGCAGCATGCATGAGGTGCGTGCCAGTGTGATTGCGCCGGTTGCGCGCGCGCCGCAACGGATCGGCTACTGTTGCGACGCGATCGCCAACGCGTAGCGTTTCCTTGGCGGCCACGCGATGGGCGACAAGGCCCGAGACGGGATAGAACGCGCCTTTTACCGCCGCGAGTTCGACAGTTTGCTCGTTGTTGAAGAACGAGCCGGTGTCGGCGACCTGACCGCCGGACTCGGCGTAGATCGTGGTACGGTCCAGCACCACTTCGCCCTCAGCGCCAGCAGGGAGCTCCTTCACCGGGCCGTCTTTGGTAACGATTGCTTCGATGCGGCAATCGCGTGTGCTCGTGCCGAAGTAGAAGCTTGGCTCGGTCTTAAAAGTTTCGGCCAGCTTGGCATAGGCCGGCGCCGCAGATTCCTTGCTGCCGCCTTTCCAGGAAGCGCGGGCGCGCGTACGCTGCTCGGCCATCGCGGCATTGAATTCTTCTTCGCGGAAGGCGATGCCCTGATCGTGAAGAATATCAGTGATGAAATCGAGTGGCAGCCCGTAAGTGTCGTAAAGGCGGAACGCTTTTGCGCCTGGGAATGAGACGGGCGCGCCCTTCGACTTTTCGGCCAGCAGCGGAACGATGTCTTCATCCAGCTTCTTGAGGCCGATGTTCAGCGTGCGCGCGAAACGCTCTTCTTCGCCGCGCAACACGCGGGCCACGCGAACGACCGACTCGTTCAGTTCGGGATAAGCGCCGGCCATCAAATCGCGGACGGCATAAGCCAAATCGGCGAAGAAGGGCACCGGCAGATTGAGGAGTTTGCCGTGACGCAGAGCGCGGCGGATGATCTTGCGGAGAACATAGCCGCGACCCTCGTTCGACGGAGTGACGCCGTCAGAAATTAGAAACGTGGCGGCGCGCGCGTGATCGGCGATGATTCGCAGCGACGACGTCGAATTTGGATCGTGGGTGTCGATGTGGCCGAGTTTTGCGGCGGCTTGCATTAGTGGGACGAACAGATCCGTGTCGAAATTGCTGATTTTTCCTTGCAAGACGGCGGTTACGCGCTCTAGACCTGCGCCGGTATCGACGGATGGCTTTGGAAGAGGATTTAGCGCGCCGCTGGCATCACGATTGAATTGCATGAAGACTAGATTCCAGATTTCGACATAACGGCCGCAATCGCACCCAAACTGGCAATTGGTATGGCCGGCGTCCGACGCAGCGGGACCCGTGTCGTAGAAAATTTCGCTGCAAGGGCCACACGGCCCCGTATCGCCCATGGCCCAGAAATTATCTTTCACCCCAAATTCGTAGATGCGCTCTTTCGCCACGCCCTGGCCAAGCCAATGATCGTAGGCTTCCGCATCGCGCGCCACCCCTTGTTCGCCCTTGAAAATTGAGACGTACAGCTTGTCTTTCGGGAGCGCGAACCACTTTGGCGAGGTGACCAGTTCCCAGGCGTAGGCGATGGCGTCTTTTTTGAAATAATCGCCAAAAGAAAAATTACCCAGCATTTCGAAGAAGGTATGGTGCCGATTGGTAAAGCCGACATTTTCGAGATCGTTGTGTTTTCCACCAGCGCGCACGCACTTTTGGCAGGTAGTAGCGCGCTTGTAATCGCGTTGCTCGAGGCCGAGGAAGACGTCCTTAAACTGATTCATCCCAGCATTGGTGAACAGCAGAGTAGGATCATTGGCCGGAACAAGCGAGGAACTGCGCACGCGCCGGTGCCCGCGCTCCTCGAAAAATCTCAAAAATGTTTCGCGAATCTCGTTCCCAGTCAAGTCAGCCTCAGACGTAGTGAACGAAAATCATTATCGCAGACGAGTTTAGCCCCCGCAATGAAGGCCCGTCCCCGTATGCCGGCCACTCGGCCGGCTCTTTCGATCTCGATCTCGCGAAATGGCAGCTCTTGTGGGCGACGCGCGAACGCCGGTAGGGATTCCAAAGTAGCGTCGGCGTCCCCGCCGGCATCTTACGAGCGACATTTCGCCATCGGCGGCACTCACCGGCGGACTCAAGACCCTATTCGTAATAGATTACGGGACGCGCCGCTTACAATCGCGGCCGTATTCAGCTTTCGTCGTCGTAAGATGCCGGCGAGACGCCGGGGCTACTTTAATGGGGCAAATTACCTCGAATTTGCGTATCTATAGATAGGAGTCTCGGGGGCTACGTTCATGAAATTTCTGCTATGGCTGATTTTGCTGTTCCTATGCTGGCCGCTGGCTTTGCTGGCGCTTATCCTCTATCCCATCGTGTGGATTTTGATGATTCCGTTCCGGTTGATTGGGATCACCGTGGATGGGGCGCTAGAGTTATTGAAATCAATCATTTTTCTGCCGGCGCGGATTTTGCGGGGGCCTTCGCACGCGTGAGATGTTTGCGGAATCGCTTGCGACGGGTCCGAAAACCCGCAGGCGCAGCGGGAGGGTGGTGAACCCCCTCCCCTACTCTGGCTCGCCTAGACCTTCGGCTGCTACTACGCGAGCGGCTTTTAGTTCTTGGCGGATTATTTCTCCCGAAAATCCCGCCCGTAACAGGCCGCTGTATAGGGCGGCCATCTTTCGCTCGTCCATCAGGCCCTTGATCTGCGCTAGTTTTCGATTAATGCGCGTGCGGACTAGTGTGGCTTCGTCGGTTTCGGCGAAGACGGCATCCAGAGCTGACTCTATGTGAGCGTCGGGGACGCCTCTCGTGCGTAGTTCGCGGGCTATACGGAAGCGGCCTTGGCGGCGATGCTTGGCTCGGTTGCGCGCGAATTCGAGGGCGTAGCGGGCGTCGTCGAGATAGCGATTTTCGCGCAGGCGCGCCAGTACGGTTTTTACTTCTGCCTTGTCTTCGGCGCGTTCTTCCAGATACTTCCGCATCTCAAAAACGGAATGAGCGCGGCGCATAAGCGCCCGCACTGCTGAGGCGTAGATTTGGCCTTCGGTTTCTAGCTTCTTTTTTGATCTGGAGAACACGTCATTACGATAGTGGTATGGAAGTGGGGAAGCAAGCGCGGTGACTCGCGCTCTGCACAGACAGGAGGCCGTGTGCTACCGGGGGCTGCGGTCGAATTCGCTGATCGCTCGTTCCATCTCTTCGCGTGCGGCGTCGGCTGTGCTGCGTACGCCTTGGATTCTTAGGCGGAACTCGTCTGGATTTGAGGCGCGCATCAGGGCTTCTTCCAGGGTGATCAGGCCGCGGGAATACAAATCATAAATCGATTGATCGAAGGTTTGCATGCCGTATTGGCTGGTGCCGGCGGCTATGGCGTCGCGGATGTTGCGGGTTTTGTCGGGATTCATGATGCAATCGCGAATGAAACCGGTGGTGATCATTACTTCGACGGCCGGGACGCGGCCGGCGCCGTCGCCGCGGCGGACCAGGCGCTGGCTGATTACGGCGCGCAGGGTGCTGGCTAGCTGCAGGCGAATTTGCTTCTGCTCGGGCGGCGGAAAGACGGCGATGATGCGCTGGATGGTTTCCGTCGCGTCGAGAGTGTGCAATGTCGAGAGAACCAAGTGGCCCGTTTCGGCGGCTAGCAGCGCGGTTTGAATGGTTTCTACGTCGCGCATTTCGCCGACCAGGATTACGTCGGGATCCTGACGCAGGGCGGCGCGCAGGGCTGTGGAGAAACTGGAAGTATCCACTTCCACTTCGCGTTGATTGATGAAGCCTTTTTTGTCGCGATGAAGATACTCGATGGGGTCTTCGATGGTGATGATGTGTTCTTGACGAATGGAATTGATGCGATCGATTACTGCGGCGAGCGTCGTGGACTTACCAGATCCGGTGGTTCCCGTTACCAGGATCATGCCGCGTTGCTCTTCGCAGATCTTTGTGAGTACGCGCGGCAGCTCAAGTTCTTCGATGGTCTTGATTTTCGTGGGAATGACGCGCAGTACCATGCCAACGTTGCCGCGCTGCTGGAAAACGTTGACGCGGAATCTGCCGAGGCCCGCGACGCCATAGGCCATATCCAGTTCGGCAGTTTCTTTGAATTTCTGTTTCTGCCGGTTGGTCATCATGCTGAAGGCCATCGAGAGCATTTCTTCGGGAGTGACTCGAGGGACTTCGTTGATGGGATTCAGGATGCCGTCAACGCGCAGATAGGGGTGATTGCCAACTTTGAGATGAAGGTCCGACGCCTTGCTTTCGACAGCGCGGCGCAGAAGTTCGTCGATACCCGTGGCCATGTCTGGGCAATCCCCTTCGGAAGAATCTCTCCGACCGTAGCATGCGATTTGGGGGTGAACAATAGTCCGCGGCGTGAGAATTTCTAAATCGTTAACGGTCCAGATGGGGGCAGTGCGACGAAGGAATTTAGGACTCTTTCACCAGGAAGCTGTTGTAGAGCCAGCCGGCGATTACGCCGCCGATTAGCGGTCCGACCCAGTAAACGCCTTGATTCATCCAATGCCACGCTACGAGGGCCGGACCAAAAACGCGGGCGGGATTCATGGCGGCGCCGGTCAGCGGATATGCGACGAGGACATTCATGGTGACCGTAAGGCCGACGGCAAAACCGGCGATCTTGTTGATGGGGCCCCGGGGATCGGAGGCAGTGGCGAAGAAGACGAATACCAGGAAGAACGTGATGATGGCTTCGAGCAGGATGCCGTGAAAGCGCGTGAAGTCGGTGGCCAGGTCGGGAGTTCCCAGGCCGGTGGCGCGCCAAGCGGATTCCGGGATCACGACGGTGAGGAGATAGGCCGCAAGTGTGGCTCCGGCAAGTTGCGCGGCCCAGTAGGAGAGCGCGTCGAGGGTGCTGATCTTTTTGGTGACCCAGAAGCCGATGGTTACGGCCGGATTTAGATGGCCCCCGGAGATGTGGCTGACTGCCGAGACCATCACTGCGGCGGCCAGGCCATACGCGGCCGCTATCGAGAATAGGCTGATGACTCCCGTGGTTGAGGAGTGGAGGTATTGATCGGAGCAAATGGAGCCGGCGCTGACGAAGATTAGTGCGAACGTGCCTACGAATTCGGCGAGCAGCTTTTGCGGCAGGTTGTACAACTCTTGCCTCCCAAGCGAGCTTGGCGGATGGCGGCGCGTTCGAGCTGGAAGAGTGAAGCGGCGGCGATTCTACTGAATCGATAGGTGAGAGTCAAAATATCGGCGAGGGATTCTGTCGCGGCGAATTTTCAGAAGGGGATGGGGGTCCCAGGGCCGTAATGTGCCGAACACTAAAACTCAAAGCCGAACCGGACGGGTAGTAAACCCCCGCCCCTACGTTCGGACCGTAGCGCTTTCGGGGACGCGAACTGGAGAGAGCCAGTTGTGGCGGTCGTTCTTCTTGCCGCTCGTTAGGGCAAAAAATTCTTCTTGCAGGCGATGGGTGATTGCGCCGCGGGTGCCGGTGCCTATTTTGATTCGATCTACGCTGCGAATGGGGGTGATTTCTACAGCGGTGCCGCAGAAAAATAGTTCGTCCGAGATGTAGAGCATTTCGCGCGGGACGGTTTGCTCGGCCACGGGGATGCTGAGGTCGCGGCAGAGGGTCATGATGGTGTTGCGCGTGATGCCTGGTAACGCGCCGGCTGAGATAGGCGGCGTGATGAGCGTGCCGTCTTTGACTAGGAAAATATTTTCGCCGGAACCTTCGCTGACTTGTCCGGAAACATCGAGGGCGATACCTTCGGCGTAGCCATTTACCATGGCCTCCATGCGGATGAGCGCGGAGCTCATGTAATTGCCGGCGGCCTTGGCCATCTGCGGCAATGTATTCGGCGCGGGGCGCTGCCAGGAGCTGACTCCGACATCTACTCCTTCGCGGACGGCTTCGTCGCCCAGGTAGCGGCCCCAATCCCAGCAGGCCATGTAAACTTCGACCGGGCAATTGAAGGGATTTACCCCGGCGTCGCCGTAGCCGCGCAAGACTATGGGGCGCACGTAGCAGGAATCTAGTTTGTTTACACGGACCAATTCGAGTACTGCGTTGCAGATTTCGTCGAGCGAGAAGGGGAGCTCCATGCGATAAATGTAGGCGGAATTGATCAGGCGCTGCATGTGTTCGCGGAGACGGAAAATCGCCGGGCCTTGAGGAGTGTTATAGCAGCGGATGCCTTCGAAAACGGAAGAGGCATAGCTGACTACGTGGGAGATGACGTGAATTTTGGCGTCATCCCAGTTGATCATCTTGCCGTTGTGCCAGATCTTCTGGGTCTTGTTCAGTGCCATTCGGGTGCTCCGTCCCTAACTGCTCGGCTAATTTTTGTGATTGTGAACAAAGTATAGCATACGCGTTTCGGGTGACTCAGCGGAGGCGAATGCGTCGCGCGGTTTTCTAAAAGACAAAATGGACGGATGTGCGGCGCGGGCTTAACGGCCGCGGGCTTGGTCTCCGCGCAGAGTCATGCACGTGGAGGTGGCGTAGGCTACTCGCTCGCCTTTGGAGTTTGTTACGGTGCACTCTGTAAGCCCTACCGTTCGACCTCGTTGCACTACGCGGCCTTGTGCGGTCAGGCGATCGTTCCAGACTGGCTTCAGGAAATTTATCTTTAGCTCCAGGGTGGTAAACGACTCGCCGTCGTCCAGAGTCGAACCGTATGCGACGCCCATCGCAGCATCCGCGACATCGCAGAGGACGCCACCGTGCAGAGTGCCCATGGGATTCGCGTGACGCTCTTCCGTGTCAATGGTGAATAGAGATTCTCCGGGACGGACTTCGACTAGCTGAAATCCGAGCGTCTGCGCGATGGGCGCGGGAGGATGCTCGCCGCGGGCCATTTTCTCCATGCGTTCCAACATTTTCGCCATGCAGCTCCTCCGTGCTTCGGATGCTTGCCGGTCAATTTATAAATGTTCGTCAATGCGGCCGCCGATTTCGTCCTCGCGGGTGGTGCCGGAGATGCGGCCCCAGGCGCTGGTGCTCCAGCTATCTACCACTTTTTGAGAATGAATCCACGGCGGAAGTTTGATGGCCAGAAAATCGGCTAGAGCGTTCACGTAGGGCTCGTACATGGCCCGCAGATCGTCGAGTTGCTTGTCTTCGCGTTCGCCGGTGCGCAGTTTCAGCGAGGCTTCGCTTAGCACCTGACGCATTCTTGCCAGATCGGCGGGGGGGAGGCGGTTCGGAAGCGGGGGCCGGGGAGTGGCGTGGAAGATTTGGGCTAAATCTACGACGGCGTGACGGGTGATTGCGAAGGTGAGTTGGGCTTGCTTGCCGCAGGCGCCTTCCACGCCGACGATGGTAAGAGCGCAGGCATCGAGGATGGCGGTTAGCGCGCCGAGCCAGGATTGATTGTCGTGTTGCGAGCGAAAATAACAGAGGACCGGGTAGGACAAGTGGCTCTCGAGCAATTCGGCGGCCCAGCGCTCCCATTCGAAAAATAGATTTTCGAGGACTTCGAAGCCGCCGTGATAGGCGTGGCGGCGGAGAAGTTCGGCGGCGGTGGGAGGCGAACCGGCGCGGGCATCGAGGAGCACGACACTTACTTCGCGCTTGGAAAAGTTTTGGAAAATTACCGGGAGATAGCCGATTACCAAGGCCAAAAAGCCGAGGCCTACGCCGGCTTCGGTTACGGTGATGAATCTCGTGGAGGGAGTTCTTGGCACCGCGTCTTCGAGGCCGAGTGTGAAGAAATTTGTGCCGCTGATATAAAGGGCGTCGGCGAAATGGATTGGGGCTTTATAGGTTTCGGTTGGCGGTCCGGCGGCGAGGATCAGAAAAGCGAAGCCGACGACCATGCTGGCGGCCCACAAAACTAACAGGAAAAGCAAAGACATGGGCCCGAAATAGCTGAAGAAAGACTCGCGAGTCTTGACTGCTTTAAGGCGCCGGCCGAAGGCGCGCCAGGGCATCCAGCTCATACGGTAAAAAAGACGCGTGAGGCGAAAGCGGCGCGTTACGCGGCGCGGCAGGATGATGGACTCGAAGGCTTCGAGCAGGACCGCGAAGAGAATCGCAAGTCCGATAATCGTCATGATGATGTTCATTCGGTTTCTAGTTTCGCGGACATTGTAATCTCGACTTTGAGCACGCGCGAGAGGGGACAATTGGCTTTCGCCGAGGCTGCGGCGCCGGCGAAGGCTTCTGCGGAGGCGCCGGGGATTCGGGCTGCGACGTCGAGGTGGACTTTCGTGATGGTCCAGCCGGCTTCTAGTTTTTCGAAGCTTAGAGTTGCGGAGGTGGCGATTTTTTCGGCGGTTAGGTGCAGGGTCATAAGCTGGGCGGAGAGGGCCATGGAAAAGCAGGCTGCATGGGCTGCGGCGATTAGCTCCTCTGGATTTGTGCCTGCGGCGTTTTCGAAGCGGGTGGTGAAGGAATAGGGCGTGTCGTGGAGGACGCCGCTTTGTGTGGAGGCACTGCCGGCGCCTTCGCGAAGGTTGCCCTTCCAAAAGGCTGATGCTTTGCGCTCCATTTAAGCCTCCGAAATAAATAGTGCGAATAATCGAATGGCTACGCCGCCAGACGTTTGTGCGCGCGAGGCGGAATCAATTGTTTAGTTCGGTCCCTGATGTTGCGAGGGCGCGTTGCCGCCGAAGACGTTGTCGAAACCTTGCCGGATGTTCGATAGCCGGTTGCTATAGACATTCTCATAGATGCCGAAAACCAGAAAAGGAATCATGGCAACGACGACCCAGAGTTTTGCGCGTCCGGCGGCCTTGGCCTCCGGCTCCCAGCGGAATAGCTGGCGGGATATTTCGAAAGAAACGATGAGTCCCACGGCCAGAGCAATAAAATCGGTGATCACTTCGTGCGGGGTGACCAGGTGCGTCATCGCGCCCTGCAGACCGGTGGCCAGGTAGGTGGCGGGTGAGAACAGAGCGACGGATTGAATCCAGTGTGGGAAGGCTGCGAGGGGAACGGTGGCGCCGGAAAGGAACAGAAACGCGGACCAGATCAAATTATTGATGACCTGCGTCTCTTGCATGGTATTGGTGACGCTGGCGACGATCAGGCCGAACGACGAGAACGTGGCGGCCCCAACGGTGACGAGCGAGAAGGCATACCAAAGATTGCCCCACGTCGACATGCGGAAGACGAAGCGGCAGATTAGGAATTCGATCACGATTGCCGGAAAGACCAAAACGTAATTGGCGAAGATACTGGAGGCGAGAAGCGCGCCCGCGCTGACGGGAGCGAGGCGGAAGCGGCGCAGGATCCCTTGCTCGCGAAACATGACGAGCTGAACGCTTAGGCCCCAGAAGCTGCCCATCACGGTGAGTGTCAATATGTCGCCGAGAATGTAGGCGACTCTGTCGCTGCTGCCTTTGCCGAAGACGAGCACGAAGAAGAAAAGAAACGCGAGAGGCATGGCCACGCCGAAAAATATGAAGGCCTTATTGCGCAGCGCCAGGCGGATACGGACTTTTGTTAGCGACCAGGTGTTGCTCACCAATCTGTGCCTCGCATTTTCATTCTCTGAGTCTGCGGCCGGTTAGCTCGATGAAAACATCTTCGAGCGATGGGGAAAACATTTCGAGACTTTGCAGGTCGCTGCCATCGGACTCGAGATGCTTCACCAGCGACACGATAGTTTGCGGCGGGCGCGAGGAGTGCAGGACATAGACGCCGTCGAATTCGCGGGCGTCGGTGACGCCATCCAGCGTTTTGAGAGCGCCGTCCTGCGGAGGGCGGGAGAGGCGCACTTCGATGCGCGTAGTGTTGCCGGAGCGATGCTTTAGCTCCCGCGGGGTGCCTTCGGCGATGATTTTGCCGCGGTCCACAATGGCTACGCGATCGCATAGCTTTTCGGCTTCCTCGATGTAATGCGTGGTCAAGAGAATCGTTTTTTTGTCGGTTTTCAACTCTTCGATGATGTCGTAGATCTCGCGGCGCACCTGGGGATCGAGGCCTGCTGTGGGTTCGTCGAGGAAAACTACTACTGGATCATTTACCAGCGCGAGGGCTAGGGCCAGCCGCTGCTTTTGGCCGCCGGAGAGTTGGCTGTAGAAGGCGTTACGCTTTTCTTCCAGTTGGAAGCGCTTCAGCAGGGCTTCGGTGTCGTGATGGCGATGGTAGAAATTGGCGAAGAGAGAGAGTGCTTCGCCTACGCGAAGTTTCTCAGGTAATGCTGTGGATTGCAGGACTGCGCCTACTTCTTGTTTAAATTCTGGCCCGGCGGTTTGCGGGTCCAGGCCTGCTACGCTTACTTTTCCGCGATCTTGTGCGCGGAGGCCTTCTAGAATTTCGATTGTGGAAGTCTTTCCCGCACCGTTGGGGCCCAGTAGGCCGAAGACTTCTCCGGCGTTGACATCGAAGCTTACGCCGCGGAGAGCTTCGACGGTGCCATAGCTTTTGTGGAGATCTTCTACTCGGATTACTGGCTCGCTCATTAGCAGGTCGATCCGGGTCCTCGCCGGCGCGCTGTTAGAAATCGTTGACGATCGCGCTTATTGGCGCGCATTTAGAGCATTCGGGCCGACAATGTTTTTACCACAGACACGGTGGTTGTGGCTCGATTGTGCGCGAATAGGCCCGCCAAACAACTAGCGGGGCAAGCCCCGGCATACCCTTCGGCTTGGCTCTGGGCAAGAAGCGTGGGCCCTACGGTTTTCGTGGCTTCGCTCGCTTGGGTCTCCAGCCGTAATGGTTGTAGTTTACGCGGGCGCCGTGGATTTTTACACCTTCGCTTTCTAGCATCTTACGCTGGAGGGAGGCGTAGGGCTCGCGAATGATCAGCTTTCCGCCGGCGCCTACTACTCTGTGCCAGGGGATGCCGCGTCCGCGTGGCGTGGCGGCCATGGCGTAGCCTACTACTCGTGCGCCGCCATGGACTTTTGTGGCGCGGGCGATCTCTCCATATGTTGTTACGCGGCCGCGGGGGATTCGTTTCACTTGGCGATAGACGATTTCCCAGGTCATGGTGTGCGGTTATCCATTTCGCGGCGCGCGCCGTCTAAATGAGCAGGGAGATGATTGGTTTCGCGCTCTTTTACTTTTCGCCGCTTGAAAACACTGGCGCAATCCTTCAAAAAGCACAATCGTTAATTTTCCGCAGCGATCGCGGACCCACCCCTTCCTTGCGCTCAATTGGTCACTGTTGCGTGAAAGGATAAATGGGGGTGTTGAACTCTTTGACATCCGTTCATCATACGCACAAACTTTGGTTCAGTCTCTCCGACTCATGAATTTGGATTTGGCGGATTTGCCGCCGCCTGTACTTGCGACCGGGGGAGATGCTTCGAGCCGCGAGCTGCTAACGCAATTACGGTTATTGCGCGCGACACTCGACGTCAAACTCGAGCGGTTCGAAGGGTCGCGGGCAAGAGCTTTTGGGCCGAATCGGAGAGGCCGGTGATTCATTATGACCGTAGCCACACGAGCACGACATCTTGATCCGACACAACGCAGCCATGAATCGCGCGATTTCGAGTCCGGGCTGCGCCGAAAGATTGTCGGGCAGGACGAAGCGGTCCAGGCGGTAGTGGATTTGTACCAGGTGTTCCGTGCAGGGTTGAATTCGCCGGGTCGGCCTGTTGGCAACTTGCTTTTCCTTGGGCCTACTGGGGCGGGGAAGACGCGCGTGGTGGAAGCTACGGCGGAGATTCTGTTTGGCGATCCTCGCGCAGTAATTAAGGTGGATTGCGCGGAATTTCAGCACTCGCATGAGATCGCCAAGTTAATTGGCTCGCCTCCGGGTTATCTCGGCCATCGCGAAACTCATCCTTTGATCACCCAGGAAGCGTTGGCGCAGTTTCATACCGAGAAGCTGAAGATATCGTTCTTGCTTTTTGACGAAATTGAAAAGGCGTCAGACTCGCTCTGGCAATTGCTGCTGGGAATTTTGGACAAGGCGACGTTGACGCTTGGCGATAACCGCCGCGTGGATCTTTCGCAGACGATGATCTTCATGACTTCGAACCTGGGCGGCGGCGAAATCACCGAATTGATGACTGGGGGGCTGGGTTTTGCGCCGCAGCAGCGTGCGGAAACGCAGGCTGGATTGGATCAAAAAGTTGAGAAGACGGCTTCGGAAGCTGCGAAGCGGAAGTTCGCGCCCGAGTTCATGAACCGGATTGACAAGGTGGTGGTGTTCCATCCTTTGCGGCCTGAGCAGCTCGAATCGATCTTGGAAATCGAGCTGGGCATGGTACAGCAGCGCGTGCTTGAGACCGCGCGGGGACGGTTCCTTTTCCGGGTTACTCCGGCGGCCCGGGAATTCTTGCTGAAAGAAGGAACGGATATGAAGTACGGAGCGCGGCACTTGAAGCGCTCGATCGAACGGCACTTAGTCTATCCCCTGGCTAGTTTGCTGGCCACCGAGCAGGTGAATCTTGGCGACGTGCTTTCGGTGGACTGGGACGAGGATGGGCACCGATTGGTATTCTTGAAGGAAGCGGAAGGCGCGTTGATTCCGATGCCGTCTCCCGTTGTCGGTTTGGCTGCAGATGCCGCGCGCGCTAGCTCGGACGGACGAAGCTTGGCAATTCCTGCGGCTACGGCTTCTGCCGAGGCGGGGCCGGGGGCGAATGCTTCGGCATCGCGCGGGCATCATAGCGAGAAGCCGGAATCGGATAGCCGTAAGAAATAAACCGCGGTCTTACCTTCAGGAAAAATCAAAGCTGCTTCTTGAAGTTGCAGGTCAGCACGTTGACAGGCCCACGCGCAAGTACGGCGCATGGGGCACCCAACTACAGCACACCCAACTGCTTCTATGGCTTCCAGCGTAGGACTGGTTTTCTGGCGGCGGCTACTTCATCCAAGCGGCCTACTCGCGTGCTGTGAGGCGCGGTCTTCACTAATTCTGGATTGTTCTCTGCTTCCTCGGCGATGGCTCGCATCGCTTCTACGAATAGATCGCATTCTTCGCGGGATTCGGATTCGGTGGGCTCGATCATTAGAGCGCCGGGAACGATCAGAGGAAATGCAGTGGTGTAGGGGTGGAAGCCGTAATCGATCAGGCGTTTGGCGATGTCCATGGTATTGACGCCGTGTTTTTTCTGGCGCGCATCGCTAAAGACCACCTCGTGTAGAGATGGTAGAGGGTAGGGGAGATCGAAAACACCGTCGAGCTTCTTACGAAGGTAATTGGCATTCACTACGGCGTCCTCGGTGGCCTGGCGGATTCCTGGGCCGTAGGCGAGCGTATAGGCGAGGGCACGAAGTAGAACTCCGAAATTTCCGCTGTAGGCTCGAACGCGACCGATCGACTTTGGACGATTGGAATCGAGCGCGAATTTTCCAGGTTCTTTTTCGACTACTACTGGCACCGGTAGATACGGCTCGAGGATTTTCTTTACTACTACGGGGCCGGCGCCGGGGCCTCCGCCGCCGTGTGGCGTTGAGAAGGTCTTGTGCAAATTCAGGTGCATCACGTCCACGCCGAAATCGCCGGGACGCGTTACGCCTGCTAGGGCGTTCATATTTGCGCCGTCCATATAGAGCAAGGCGCCGCGCTGGTGGAGGATGTCGGCAATTTCCGCGATGCGTTCTTCGAATACGCCTAGCGTCGTCGGGTTTGTGAGCATCAGGGCTGCCACGTCTTCGGTGGCAAATTCGCGGAGATGGTCGGTGTCGAGCTGGCCGCGGGCGTTGGACTTGATGTTTTGTACTTCATAGCCGGCGATAACTACGGACGCCGGATTTGTGCCGTGCGCCGAGTCGGGAATCAGCACTTTTTTGCGAGGATTGCCGCGGGCTTCGAGGCAGGCGCGAATCATGAGCAGGCCGGCGAGTTCGCCTTGCGCGCCGGCTACCGGCTCGAGAGTTACGGCGTCCATGCCGGTGATTTCCAGCAGGCACTTTTGCAGATCGCTCAGGATTCGGAGGACGCCTTGCGAGAGTTCAATCGGTTGGTAGGGATGTTCTGTCGCTAGGCCATCGAGGCGCGCGACGAATTCATTTACGCGCGGATTGTATTTCATCGTGCAGGAACCTAGCGGATACATTCCGAGATCGATGGCGTAATTCCAGGTGGAAAGACGAGTGAAGTGGCGGATCACTTCGATTTCACTGACTTCGGGGAAGCCTTCGACTTCAGCGCGTACGTGCTGCTGGCCTAATTCACTGGCCGCATCCACCGGGGGCACATCGAGCGGCGGTAGTTCGATGCCGCGCTTGCCGGGGGCGGATTTTTCGAAGATCAGCCCTTCGTTCTGGCTTACGTGGCGGCGGGCCTTTGTGATTTTGCCAGATTCCAGCTCGTTGGTGTCCGGCTCGGTCTTTAGACTTTCGCTCAACTTTTTGGTTCTCCCGAAAGACTGGATTCTATGATGCGCTTGATGCACGCGACGAGGCGCTCGATTTCCGCGCGGGGCATGGTTTCGGTGACGCAGAAGAGGCCGCGCTTGGATAGATCGGGATAGGCTGTGCCGATGGCTAGCGGGCCGATTATTTTGTCTTCGAGCAGCCACTTGTTCATCAGTTTGATGGAGCGCGGGAATTCGAGCACAAACTCGTTGAATATCGGACCTGAGAACGAACGCCGGACGCCAGGAATTTTCTCGAGTTCGACGCGGGCGAATCTTGCTTTGGCTAGATTTTGCTCGGCCAGCTCGCGCAGACCTGCTTTGCCCAGCAGCGTCATGTGAATTGTGGCCGCTAGCGCGAAGAGTGCTTCATTCGTGCAGATATTCGAGGTCGCCTTTTCGCGGCGAATGTGTTGCTCGCGCGTGGCTAGCGTTAGGACAAATCCCCGGCGGCCTTCCGCGTCGAAGGCTTGGCCGGCCAGACGGCCGGGAAGCTGGCGGACGAATTTATCGCGCGTGCCGATCACGCCTACGTAGGGACCCCCGTAACTTGGCGCCACGCCGAGGCTCTGACATTCCATGGCGACGATGTCGGCTTCAGCAGGCGGCTTGACGATGCCGAGCGAGACGGCTTCTGTGATTCCGTCCACGAGCAGAGCACCACCCGCATGCGCCACTTCGGCTAGCTGTGGAATGTCCTCAATCACGCCAAAGAAATTCGGCGATTGAACCACTACTGCCGCGACATCCGCGAACGATTCTCGCCCGAGAGCGGCTTGATCAATTTGTCCCGACTCGGTGAATCCAATTTCACGGATGGTGATGCCGAGATGCTGCGCGTAGGTTTGCAGCACCTGGCGGTATTCGGGATGAACGGTGCGCGCGATGAGTACGGTGTGCCGACTCGTGAGGCGCTCGGCCATCAGCACGGCCTCGGTTAGCGCGGTCGAGCCGTCGTACATCGAGGCGTTGGCCACTTCCTGGCCGGTTAGCTGGCAGACGAGCGTTTGGAACTCGAAGATGGCTTCGAGAGTGCCCTGCGAGATTTCGGCTTGGTATGGCGTGTACGACGTGAGGAACTCGCCGCGCTGGATTAGCGCGTCCGTCACCACCGAGCGGAGATGGTTATAGACGCCCGCGCCTAGAAATGAGGTATAGCCGCGTGAATTTTCGGCGGCGCGCGCCTGGAAATATTGAATGATTTCGGTTTCCGAAAGCGGGCCCGGCAGATCGAGCGGATCGCGCAGACGGAATTTTTCAGGGATGGTCTTAAAAAGATCTTCGACGGTGGCGACGCCGATGGCGTCGAGCATGCCGCGGCGTTCCGAAGGACTCTTGGGAAGATAGCGCATCAGGCCAAGTGTTCCTTGGCTTTGGCATCGACGTAGGCGGCGTATGCCATCGCATCCATCAGCGCGGCGACCTCGCTTGGGTTGGCGAGTTTTAGTTTGATGAGCCAGCCGCCGGCGTGCGGCTCTTGATTGATCTTTTCCGGCGAATTCGAGAGCGCGTCGTTCACCGCGGTTACTTCTCCAGAAACCGGGCAATAAACTTCGCTGACTGCTTTGACCGATTCGATTGTGCCAATCGATTGGCCGGCTTTCATTTGCGCGCCGACTTTCGGCAATTCCACGAAGACTACGTCGCCGAGCTCGCTCTGCGCGTAATCGGTGATCCCGACGGTTCCGGTGCCGCCTTCAACTTTGACCCACTCGTGATCCTTGGAATAACGAAAATCCGCTGGATACATGCGTGCTCCTTAGCAAAAATTCCAAATGCTGCGGCTTACTGCTTCGGCCTTTTGTAGAAAGGCATTTCGACGATGCGCGCGGCGGCGGGCTGGCCGCGAATTATGATTTCGATATTGGTGCCGATCGCGGATTGGCCGGCGGGAAGATACGCCATGCCGATGTTCTTTTTCAAGTGCGGGCCGGGGGCGCCGCTGGTGACGCGTCCCACTTCGCGTCCGCCGATGACCACCGGGTATCCATCGCGGCCGATGCGCTTGTCGAGCATTTCGAATCCCGCCAGTTTTCGTTCGACGCCGCGCTGCTTCTGCTCCACGAGGATTTCGCGGCCGAGAAATTCGCCTTTGTCGGGCTTGCAGATCCAGCCGAGGCCAGCTTCCCACGGCGTGGTGGTCTCATCGATTTCGTGCCCGTAGAGGCACATGCTGGCTTCGAGGCGCAGCGTGTTCCGCGCGCCCAGGCCGCAGGGGAGTATGCCTTCCTTCGAGCCTCCGTCGAGAAGATGATCCCAGATTTGCTCGGAACGTTCGGGCGCGAAATAGATTTCGAAGCCGTCTTCGCCGGTGTAGCCGGTGCGCGCGATCATGCAGTGCACGCCGTCCACATTGCCGAATGCGAAGTGATAATAGCGGATCGCGGCGAGCGGAACTTTGGTGAAGCGCTGCAGCAGATGCTCAGCCAGGGGCCCCTGAATCGCGAGCAGGGAATAGCGATCGCCATTATTTTCCACCTGCGCGCCGTGACGATTATTGGCGCGGATGTGCGCGAAGTCGCCTTCCTGATTTCCGGCATTCACGCACAGAAAATAGTGGCGCTCGGAGATGCGATGAACGAGCAAATCGTCCACGAAAGTTCCCGCGGGTGTCATTAAGCCGGAATATTGAATCTGCCCGTCCAAAAGCTTCGCCGCATTATTGGAGGTCACGTATTGGACCAGTTCCAGGGCTCGCTCGCCGCGGATTTCGATCTCGCCCATGTGGCTGACGTCAAAAATGCCGGCCCGCGTTCGCACCGCCTCGTGCTCGGAAATTATTCCGGAGAACTCCACAGGCATGTCCCAGCCGCCGAAATTGACCATTCTGGCCCCCAGGCGGCGATGGACGGAATTGAGAGCGGTTTTGCGAAGTTCAGCGGTAGCGGGCGTGCTCACAAATGGAATCTCAAAATGGTGACCAAGATTCAACGTAGCATGCGAGTTTTCGAGTGTCAAGAAACGCACCGGGGCGCAGAAGAGTCCAAGTATCAGTAGATATCGTCGCGCTCGAAGCGTCTTGTCCCGCTTGCCGCATTAGCCTATAGTGGCCGAAGGTAGCCGATGTCCCGGAATTCGCCTGGGAGGCGAATGAGCGGCCCGATTCTATGCAATCAGTGCGACAAGCCTGAAGAGAAGTGCGCGTGCGATAAGTATTGCTGTTTTTGCCAGTCGCAGCAGGGAGTGCGCATGTGCATTGATGGGCTGTATTATTGTCCCGATTGCCGCGAAGCCGTGGACGTTCGCGTGGTGGACGCTCGTGGGGAGTAGTCAGACGCGCACTGAAATCAATGTCGATAATGACCAGCGGCTGGCGGCGGCGCTGAGCGCCGTGATCGAACAGTCGGCATGCCGCCTAGGGCTGAACGATGACGCGCTGCGCAAGCTGCAGACCGCGGTGCAAGAGGCCTGGAAGAACGTTTGGCGCAATCTGAACGGTACCAGCGAAAAGCTGCACGTGGATTGCGAGGAGTTCCCGGACCGCATCGAGCTTTCGTTCCGGTGCGCGGGAGGTTCGATCGCCGAGATCGAAGCCTGCGTTGCGACGCTGAAGCCGAAAGTCGATCACGTAAGTATTGAGACGCGTTCCGGGAAGCGGGAATTAAAGATCGTGAAGTACGCCGGCCACCACAAGTAATCCCCAAGCCGACCAAGACCGATCGCCGAGGATTACCAGGCGCCCCAATTCGTTTACTGCATTTGTAGAACGAAGGAGTGGCTCTTGATCAGGCCGTTGAGCTGATCTTCGGTAATCGGAACTTCCACCTTCAGGCGATCACCTGCCGGAGCGATGGTGACGGCATCAAGAGCTTTTGCGACTTCTGGATGAGACTGCGCTTCGGAGTAGCGGCGGTACATGATCCCAGCCTGCGCGGCGGCCGCGAGCACATTCGCGTCATCCACCGAATTGCAGACGGCCTGGAAATGAGCGTCCACGCCGCTATCCGCCGTGACGTAAATCACCATCGCTTTCAGACGCTCGATGATCGCCGAGGCTTGCGGAAATTGGCTGGCTTGCGGCAAGAGCTGTTGCATGGCGATGTGCGTGTAGTGCTCGTCAAGCGCGGCCCAGAGCGTGCCGTGGCCGTTGGCTTCCGTGATTAACGGGAACATCTGGTCGTTGCGTAGAAGGCTTTCGGAGCCGCCGAAGTGCACGTCGATCAATTTTTCGAGGGCGGAGCGGTTGCCGAACGCTGCAGTGTTGGAATCAAGGAAGAAGAAAAGAATGTCGCTGGAGCCGGCGCCGGAGCCGAAGGCGTAGAGGTGGTAGCCATGAACTTCCACGGCCGGAACTTTCTGGGCCTTTAGCTTCTCTTCCGTTGAACTGGGCGAAAATCCGCCTAGCGCTACGCCGAGGATTTGTTCGCCGCCGCCGTCTTTCCCCGGAGCGAGAATGGCCCAGGCCATTTCATCCACCTGCGTATTCGGATCGATGCCAGCGGAAGTGAGAAACTGCTCGAACTGCCGGAAGTTGCCCGGCAGGAGCTGATCGCGGAGCTGCGAGAACCAGGGACGCGCGCGCGCTGCTCGCATGTCGGCGTAAGCGAATTCGCCGATATCTCTCGGAAACATGCCGATGATGTCGGTGCTCAAGGATCCGGCTTGCGCGCTGGGCGCCCATCCCGCGGGAATGGTAGTGACGATAGCCGCAGTGACCGCGAAGAACAAAATCAATCTTGCGAATGAACGATTCATTATTCAGTTTTCCTTTTTTTGCGTCTAACTTAGAATCTTTTGCCAGAGCTTCTCCGGCTCACGAATTTCGGCCCGCACCGACCACATTTTCAGCCACGCGCGCTTCGATCGAGGCAGCATCCTTGCGCGTGCGGCCAGCGAATTCAGCATCGGTGATGGATTCTAAATTGATGGCTACATTTTCGAGCGCGCCCTTCACGGCGGCGGCTGCCATCAAACGCCCCACGCGAATGTCTGAAGACATAGACGCGCTTGCTATGGCTTCTAGTTGTCCGAGGCGATCGTAAAGTGCAACAGCTTCGCGGGCGACGGCGAGCGGAACTTCGGCGGCGCCGCGCAAGGCTGCCTGGATAGCGCTCTCGCGCGTCTTTTGCTCGGCCGGCGAGGCCTGCGGCAACTTGTAGGCGGCCATCACGGCGTCGAACGAGGCCGCGTCGCGGTCGATGGCCTTGCGCAGGTCCGTGGAGGCACGATGAAACGCGGCGGCTGCTTCGCTGAGATCGTCCACGTAGGCCGCCTGCGACTTCTTTTTGCGCGAGAGTGTTGCCACCATGTGGCCCAGGCTCGCGGCCAGCGCTCCTGAAAGCGCTGCCACTGAACCGCCGCCCGGAGTGGCGGTTGGTTGAGCGACGGCATCGAGAAAGGGCTGGGCGAGGGCTGCGAATTTGCCGGGCTGCTCCGGCACTGCTCCGCTGAGCGATGCCGCAAGGCGATTCTCCAGCACTTGCGCCGGAGAGAAGGCTTCGAGTTGCAGATAGAAATCAGCGGTCATTTCGATGGCGCGCTTCGGAATCAGGCCTACGATTTCGCTTCCCACGATGGTCACGCCGTAGCGCTCAGCCTCGCGCTTTACCATCTCGAAGACGCGATGCAGCGGCGTCTGCTCGAAATCCGTCATGTTGATTGAGACTTGCGCCAACTTCCGCACCTTGAGATCCACGCCCATGGCCTTCACGTAACGCAGACCGCCATTCGAATAGCGGATATTCTTGGCGATTCGCTTGGCGACCTCGATGTCGGAAGTATTGAGATTGATGTTGTACGCGACCAGGAACTTGCGGGCGCCCACCACCACCGCGCCTGCCGTCGGATGAATGCGCGGCTCGCCGATGTCGGGCGCGCGGTCGGGATTTCGCGGGACTTCCTCGAGCAGGCCTTCGAATTGCCCCTTGCGGATATTTTCGAGATTGGCGCGTTCGGGACGCTGTGCTGCTGCTTCGTAGAAATAAACGGGGATGCGGTATCGCTCCCAGATTTCGCGGCCGGTGCGCTTCGCGAGCGCTACGCAATCTTCAATGGTGACGCCTTCGATGGGGATGAAAGGGACGACGTCAGTGGCGCCGAGCCGTGGGTGCGCGCCGGAATGCTTGGTCAGATCGATTAACTCGAAGGCTTTGCCGACGCCCCGCAGTGCGGCTTCCGCAACCGGTTCGGGCTCGCCCGCTAGAGTAATGACCGAGCGATTATGGTCGGCATCACTTTCGCGATCGAGCAGATAGACGCCTTCTACCCCGCTCATGGCCGCGACGATGGCGTCCACCTTCGCGGTATCGCGTCCCTCGGAAAAATTGGGCACGCACTCGATCAGTCTTTTCATTGCTCTCACGTTCTAAAAAGCACGCTATTCATCATATTGGATTTCGCGTCGAGCGGCCACTGCGCATATTGCGCGGGCGGCCCTTGTTGTAACACTTATCGCGGCACGATGCCGAAGAGAGGCGGCGCGGGTTTATGAAAGAGGCAACGCAGCGAATTTCGGCGTGCGTGGCGGCCTGCGGCGTGGCGATACTGGAATCACGAAATATTCCTGTCCGGTTCATGGTGGAGAAAGACGCATGCCGAAAAGCTTGCTGACTATCGGATCTTTGTTGATCGCCGCCGTTGTGGTGGCTTTTTTCTTTCGGCCGGGCGCCGCGGGGACAGGTTCGTCTGGTGCGCAGTCCGCAAAGGTTGCGCCCAAGTGGACGTATGAGACCGGCGAGCCGATTCCCGGAGCGTTGGCACTGGGCGATAACGGCATGATTTACGCTGCGGGCGGAATCGGTTACGTCTATGCGCTGAACGCGGACGGAACGCTGGCGTGGAAATTCCGGGCCGGGCCGGTGCAGGATTCGCCGGTGATTGGGCCGGATGGCGCGATTTACGTAACGACGACGAGCGGGAATGCGGTGGCTATCAACGCGAACGGCACGCAGAGATGGCTGCAACCGCTTGACTCGGTGGTGAATTACAACCAGGCGGGAGGGGCGATCGATCACGATTCCTACTACACTTCCGGCCGTCATGGGCTCATCTCCGTTTCGCTTGATTCCGGCGAGAAACGCTGGGAGACATCCATCCCATTTGGTCAAAATGGCTCGCCGGCAATTTTGCAGAATGGCCTGATCGTTTATCCCGGCCACGGACGGCTCAATGTAATTAATGCATCGGCCGAGCCTCAGTGGACGTATCCATATCTTTCGCCGGAAGCCACTAAGAAAAACGGAGGATGGCCGCCGCCGGGAGGCGGTGCATTCGATTCAGGCGTCGCGCTTGGACCGGATGGAACGATATACGCCGCGACTGCCGGTTCGCGTTTCGTTGCGGTGGGGCAGGACCGAAAATTGAAATGGGAATACCGAACTCACTATGGAAACAAGGCTGCGCCCGTCGTGGCGACGGACGGGACGGTGTATTGCGGCGGCGGCGACGGAATTTTGTATTCCTTCGATCCTTCGGGAAATAAAAAATGGGAGCTGCAGTTGCAGGGGGCACTCGACGCCTCACCAGTGCTGGGCGACGATGGGACGGTTTACGCGGTGGCAACGGAATTCGCCGCGGTGTCGCCAGACGGATTGAAACTTTGGTCGTTTCGCACGAATAGCGCGGTGACATCCTCTCCGACTATCGCGCCGGATGGAACTGTTTACTTTGCGACGGCGCAGGGAGTGATTATGGCCGTTAGTGGAACGGGCGGCGGATTGATGGCTAGCAGTTGGCCGAAATTCCAGCATGATGCGCACAATTCCGGATCAATCCGT
Source organism: uncultured Acidobacteriota bacterium (assembly GCA_963831955.1). Classification (GTDB taxonomy): domain Bacteria; phylum Acidobacteriota; class Terriglobia; order Acidiferrales; family UBA7541; genus Palsa-147. Next base: position 490,574 of record CAWHSG010000003.1, read on the forward strand.
TAGTCGATGACTGACCTTCGAGTAGTGTTGGGGTTTGAGCGCGTCGTCGTCCGTGCGATGTGGGGGAGATTTCGGTCGTCAGATGCCAGCCTGAGGTCCGCCGCTACGAGAGCCACTGCGTCAGATTAGATCGGTTGGCGCGAGTGGATGATGGCGCCGCGCTTGATGGTCATCCAGCAGGTATTCACACCGAAATAGTAGGGGATTTCGGGATAGTCTGCGACATCGAAGACTGCGATATCGGCGATTTTTCCCGGCTCGAGGGAGCCGGTGCGCTGATGGCGGCGCAGCGAGAATGCTGGATTGATCGTTGCTGCGACGACGGCTTCGGCCGGCGTCATTCGCAATTGCGTGCAGGCCAGTGACAGAATCATTTGCATATTTACCGTAGGACTTGTGCCGGGATTAAAGTCGGTGGCCAGCGCGACGATGGCGCCGGCATCAATTAATTCGCGCGCCGGCGCATCGTGCGGTAGGCCGTGGTGAAAGCAACATCCCGGAAGAAGCGTACACACGACTTCGGACTTTGCGAGCGCCCGGATATCGCCGCGATTGATCTTCTCGAGATGGTCCGCGCTTGCCGCTCGCAGCTTCACCGCCAAGCGAGCTGCTCCCGTGTGCGCAAGCTGCTCGGCGTGAATGCGCGGAGTCATCCCACAAACTAATCCGGCGGCGAGAATGTGTTCAGCTTGCCGCACATTGAATGCGCCGCGGTCGCAAAAAACGTCGCAGTACTGCGCCAGTCCGGTTCTTGCCACGTAGGGGATCCAGATTCGCGCAACCAGGTCGGCGTAATCGTTCGGCCTCTTGCGATATTCGGGCGGTACTACATGCCCGCCCATGAAGGTGGTGGCGATATCGAGAGGCTGTTCAAGCCGCAATTCGCGCATCACTTCCAGGGTTTTGATTTCATTGGCAAAGTCCAGGCCGTAGCCAGTCTTGGCTTCGAGCGTGGTCGTTCCGTGCGCGGCAAAATTCCGCAGCCGGGCGTGCGCCAGCGATTTCAAATCGGCGGCGGATGCCGCTCGCAGTTTGCGGACGCTGGAGAGTATGCCCCCGCCGGACTTCGCGATCTGTTCGTAGGTCGCTCCCTCTATGCGTCGCTCGTATTCGGCCGCGCGGCTTTCCGCAAATACGAGATGAGTATGGGAATCGACGAAGCCCGGCATCACCACGCGCCCGCCGGCATCGATCTTCTTCGCGCTCCGCGCTTCGCGGCGCCGTTCGATCGCGCGGCGTGGGCCAACTGCCAGAATCATGCCGTCTTGTATCAAGAGCGCCCCGTCGCGAATGATGCCGAGGTCGCGCAGCGCGCGGCCACGGCGCGGCGCCGAGCCGCGCAAGGTCAGAAGCTGCGAACAGCCCGTGATCAGAATGTCGCTCATAATTTGCGCGAAGAGTGTAACGTGTCCGGCAGCCGATAACCACCGTCGCCGGTTAAATTTTGAAGCGTGAATTGTTCTGGCCTATGATGCCTTCGGCGAAGCTGACTGAAGTCCGCCGAGCGCCCGGATGTGAGGAGTGAAGATGAAGGGAACGATCATCAAGATAGGCGTAGTAATTGTCGTGGTCGCCGCGTTTGTGGTTGCGCGTGGATGCCGCGTGCGCGCCACTGGTGCTGCGGAACAGCCATTCGATATTCTGATTCGCAACGCCCACATCATCGACGGCACCGGCTCGCCCTGGTACGCAGGCGATGTCGCCATCCGCGGCGGACGCATCGCCGCGATCGGCCGCCTCGGCAGAGTCTCCGCGCAGAAAACGATCGATGCGCACGGCCGCGTCGTCGCACCCGGCTTCATCGACATGCTCGGGCAGTCGGAGCGATCGATCCTCGTTGATCCGCGGCTTCCCTCGAAGATCTATCAAGGCATCACCACGGAAATCACAGGAGAAGGCAGCTCCATCGCGCCTCAGGACGACACACTCATCCAAGCCGACCACGTGATCTACGAGCACTATCACATCACGCCGGACTGGCGCACGTTCACGGATTACTTCGCACGGCTCGAGGGCCAGGGCATGGGCATCAATCTCGCGAGCTATGTTGGCGCGACGCAAGTCCGAAGGATGGTAATTGGCGATGCGGATCGCGATCCGACTGCCGAAGAACTCGATCAAATGCGGGCGTTCGTGGGGCAAGCCATGCGCGAAGGCGCGATGGGAGTCTCAACTTCGTTGCAGTACCCGCCGGCGCCCTACGCCAAGACTCCGGAACTGATCGCTCTCGCAACGGAAGCCTCGCACTATGGCGGCATCTATGCCACGCACATGCGCAGTGAAGGCGACGCGATCATGGATGCTCTCGAAGAAACCGCGCGCATCGCCCGCGAAGCGAAGATTCCCGCCGAGATTTGGCATCTTAAAGTGGCCGGCAAATCAAACTGGGGCCGCATGCCCGAAGTGGTTGCTTTCGTCGAGAAGGCCCGCGCCTCTGGCATCGACATTAGCGCCAACACGTATGCGTACACCGCATGGAACAATTCGCTCTCGGCTTTCGTTCCGCCGTGGGCGCATGACGGCGGCGACGCGAAATTGATCGAGCGGCTCCACGATTCCACGCTGCGCGAGCGCATCAAGAAGGACATGGATACGCCCGCGGTCGATTGGGACAACGAATGGAATGAAATTCCGGGCCCCGAATCGATTCTTGTGAGCGAAGTTCAGAATGCGAAGCTGATTCCGTTGCAAGGCAAGACCATCGCTGAAATCGCGAAAATGCGCAGCGAGGATCCGAAGGATGCCATCTTCGATCTGCTGATCGAGGACAACGCGTACACGTTCGTCTCGGTGATGGGCATGCAGCAGGCCGACGTTTCTCTGGCGTTGATGCAGCCGTGGGTTTCGATCGACAACGATTCGGAAGGCACATCGCTCGAGGGCTTGCTCGGGCAAGGGCACCCGCACCCGCGGGCTTACGGCACGTTCCCGCGCATTCTGAAGAAATATGTACACGACGAGAAATTGCTCACGCTACCGGATGCGATCCGGAAATTCTCGTCGCTGCCGGCGCAGCGCATGGGGCTCGCCGACCGTGGCGTTCTGAAATTGGGAATGTGGGCGGACATCGTTATCTTTGATCCGGAGACGGTGCACGATCTCGCGACATTTGAGAATCCCAATCAGCTCTCGGTGGGCATGGATTATGTTCTGGTGAACGGCGTCGCGGTAATTGAGGATGGCAAAATGACGAACGCGCTGCCGGGAATGGTTCTGCGCGGCCCCGGCTACGGCAAGGATTAATCGCGACGGAGATTCAGGCGTTTGCAGCCTTACCTTGAAACGCGGGCGCGAATACTTCCGTCGCAAAAGTTTCGATCGAGGTCGGAGTGGTGTTCTCGGCGGAGCGCGTCTCGAGAGCCTTCATCCAGCCACTATTCAACGCCTCACTCATCTCGATCATTAATTTCGCCATGCTTGCGGACATGCCCATTTGCTTCATCGCCATCTCTACGGCGAAGGTGGGAAACTGCGAATAGCCGAGCGTGGGTTTGCCGATCGCCTTTCCAAAAACCGCAGCCGTTTCCTTCATGCTCACGTCGCGTTGTCCCAGCAGCTCACGCGTCGTCTTGCCGGTAAATCTGAGCTGCAGAAATGCATCGGCCGCATAAGCGCCGATATCCCGCGTGGCGATTTGCGGGATGGCCAGATCGGCTTTCAGCAATCCTCCCGTGGTGCTCATCGTCTGGATGATCTTCACTTGTGTCAAACCGTTTTCCATGAAATATGCGGGCCGCAGTATCAAAGCATTCAGATTGGGGATACGCTGAATTTTTTGCTCGAAGGTGTGCAGGCCGTTGACGGGGCCAACGCGTTCCGACTTATCCGCGCCGATACTGCTCAGGCAGATGGCGTACGGAGCGCCGGACTTTTCGATCGCGGCGGCAAGGGAATCGGTGATGCGTTCCTGCTCGCCGCGAAAATCCTCGGCGGTAGGATCGCTCGAGACCATGGCGTAAACGGCGCGGGCGCCATCGAATGCTTTCGTGAGCGCGACGGTATCTTTGACGTCGGCGGCGAAAGCCTCTGCGCCTTTGGCCACGAAACGTTCGAGCCGATCCTTGCTGCGGCCGATTACGCGTACTTTCTGGCCTTTCGCGAGCAGCGCGTCTGCAATCACGGTGCCAGTGTGTCCCGTCGCTCCGGTAATCACGTACATGGCCATCCTCCTGTGTGCCAATCTTTACAGCCGAATCGGATGCGCCAGCCGCGGCGCGCGATTCACATCATGGGAATCTTTATGCCGGACTTGCGCGCGAATTCGATCGCTTCCGGATATCCGGCGTCAACATGGCGTGCCACGCCGATGCCGGGATCGTTTGTGAGAACGCGCTCGATGCGCGCCGCCATTTCTTTGGTGCCGTCGGCCACGGTCACTTGACCGGCGTGCAGCGAGTATCCGATGCCGACGCCGCCGCCATTGTGGATCGAAACCCAACTGGCGCCGCTGGCTGTGTTCAACATGGCATTTAGCAATGGCCAGTCGGCAACTGCATCCGAACCGTCGCGCATGGATTCTGTCTCGCGATAGGGCGAGGCGACCGAGCCGCAATCGAGATGATCGCGGCCGATCACGATGGGCGCTTTCAACTCGCCTTTGGCTACCAGATCATTCAGCGCGAGCCCGAATTTGTCGCGCTCGCCATAGCCGAGCCAGCAGATTCTTGCCGGATATCCCTGAAAGCGGACGCGCTTTTGCGCCAGCTTGATCCAGCGCGTGAGCACCTCATCGTGCGGGAACATTTCGAGCACCAGCTGATCGGTGCGATGGATATCTGATGGTTCGCCCGAAAGCGCGGCCCAGCGGAACGGCCCGCGTCCTTCACAGAAAAGCGGGCGGATGTACGCCGGCACGAAGCCCGGAAAATCGTAGGCGTTCTTCACGCCTTGCTGGAACGCGAATGTGCGGATGTTGTTTCCGTAATCGAACGTGATCGAGCCAAGTTTCTGAAGCGCCAACATTCCTTCGACGTGAGCGGCGATCGATTCCATCGAGCGCTTTTTGTAGTCTTCGGGATCGCTCTTGCGCAATTCGATCGCTTCTTCGGCGGTAACTCCACGCGGGACGTAGCCATAAACGGGATCGTGCGCGCTGGTTTGATCGGTGAGGAGATCAGGCACCACGCCACGGCGCGCTAATTCCGGAATCACATCCGCGCAATTTCCCACGAGTCCGACCGACGTCGCCTCGCGCTTGCGAACCGCATTCTTCAGGATGCGCAGCGCTTCATCGAGATCGTTGACCATCACATCGCAGTAACCAGTCTTCACGCGGCGCTTGATTCGCTCCGGATCGACATCAATTCCGAGGAACGCAGCGCCGTTTAAAGTGGCGGCTAGCGGTTGCGCACCGCCCATGCCGCCCATTCCGCCGCTGGCTACCAGCTTTCCGGCCAGATCGCCGCCGAAATGCTTTCGTGCTGCGGCTGCGAATGTCTCGTAAGTGCCCTGCAAAATTCCTTGCGTACCGATATAAATCCAGCTTCCTGCAGTCATTTGGCCATACATCATCAGGCCGGCACGATCGAGCGCGTCGAATTGTTCCCAGTTGCTCCAGTGTCCGACCAGGTTGGAATTGGCGATCAGAACGCGCGGCGCGTACTCGTGCGTGCGGAAAATTCCTACGGGCTTGCCGGATTGAACGAGCAATGTTTCATCGGAGCTCAGCGTCGTCAGCGATTTCACGATGGCGTGATAGCAATCCCAGTTTCGTGCGGCTTTGCCGCGCCCGCCGTAGATGATCAGCTCATCCGGCTTTTCGGCGACGTCGGGATCGAGATTGTTCATCAACATGCGCATCGCGGCTTCCTGTTGCCAACCGCGGCAGGTGCGCGTAGTGCCGCGTGGGCCGCGCACCACGGGCGCAGCTGCGCGAGCCTCCTCCGCGATTTTCGCCATGTCCAATCCTCCGCGGGACATTTTAGCGCAGCGGAACGGCTAAGTCACAGCGACCGCAATGGCGAGCCAGCGCCATCTGCGATCGGGGCTTTGATTTACATTTGCGGTCGTCAGATGCCGGCCCTTCGTAATCCTCAGGGTAAACAGGGACGCCCTTCGTCGCGACTCAGGGTAAACCGGCGCTACTTGCGTTGCATGGCGCGCTTGGGGTGGGTTAAATTCAAATGACCGCGATGGCTTACTCCTCGATTACAAAATGTTTTCTTGATGCGGTTGATCGGCACGCTTGCCCTCGCGCGCAGATTTTCAAAACTGGAAAAGGATGGGAATCCATCGCCGCGGGGGAAATGTTGCGGCGCGTCGCGGCGCTGGCGAAGGCGCTGGCGATGCTGGGAGTGAAGCCGGGCGATCGCGTGGCGCTGGTGTCTGCGAATCGTCCGGAATGGCACATTGCGGATTTTGCGGTGCAGGGGATTGGCGGCGTGAACGTGCCGCTTTATTTCAATGAGTCGCCGGATCGCATGGTTTATATCATCAACGATTCGGGGGCCAAGATTGTGATCGTCGCGGGCGACGAGCAGGCGCGGCGGCTGGCTTCCTGCCGCGATCGGCTGACTTCCGTCGAACACATCATCGCGGTTTCTGCGCCGGGCGGATTGACTGGCGAAATTCTGAGCTATGAAACGCTGATCGCGGCTTCTAACGCCGCTGATCTTGCCGACTATCGGGCTACCGCTTCCGCGGTCACACCCGATCAGCTCGCCACCATCATCTACACTTCTGGCACTACCGGCGAGCCGAAGGGCGTGATGCTGACGCATTCGAATCTGAGCTCGAATGCGCTGGATGGTCTTGGCGAAGACGACATTCAGGCCGGTGATATTGGACTTTCTTTCCTGCCGTTGGCGCATGTGTACGAGCGGACTGTGGACTATGGCTACATTTTTCGCGGCGTTTCCGTCGCATACGTGGAACGAATTGAAGATGTCCCGCAGGCCTTGCTTGAAGTTCATCCGACGATTGTTGCGGCCGTTCCGCGCTTCTTCGAGAAGATTTACGCGAATATTTTCCAGAAGGCGCGGCGCGAGACCGGAACTAAGCGCAATATTTTCGAGTGGGCCATGCGCGTTGCCGCCGCCGCGACGCCATGGCGCGCTTACGGTCGGCCGGTTTCTGCCTGGACAAAGTTGCAATGGGAGCTCGCCAACAAGCTGGTTTATTCGAAGATTCGCGCGGGGCTCGGCGGGCGCGTGAGGATTTTTTCTTCCGGAGGCGCTCCACTGGCCGTTGAACTTGCTGAATTCTACGCGGCGATCGACGTGAATATATTTCAAGGTTACGGACTCACGGAGACTTCGCCGGTGGTGTCTGCTAACACGCGGAAAGCGAACAAAGTGGGCACCGTCGGCCGGCCAATTCCGCATGTGGAAGTGAAAATTGCCGACGATGGAGAGATTCTGGTGCGCGGCGCGTGCGTGATGCAGGGCTATTACCGCAAGCCCGACCAGACCCGCGAATCCTTCACTGCCGATGGCTGGCTGCGAACCGGCGACATCGGGCATCTCGACGAGGACGGTTATTTAGTCGTTACCGACCGCAAGAAGGAGCTGCTCAAAACTGCGGCGGGGAAATTTGTAGCGCCGCAGCCTATCGAGAATCGCTTGAAAGGCAGCCAATATGTTGCCAATGCGATCGTCGTCGGCGACCGGCGTAAATTTGTCAGCGTACTCCTCGTTCCTAATTTCGACGCGGTCGCCGAAAAGGCCCGGGAGGGCGGTCACACTTTGCCGCCGCGCGAGCAGATCGCCGCAGATTCCTGGGTCCATGCGCTTTTCGCGGGCGAACTCGAGCGCCAAACTGCGAGTCTCGCGCAATATGAAAAACCAAAGAGATTCGCGATGCTACCCGAAGATTTCACCATTGCGAATGGCGAGCTGACCTTTACGATGAAGCTGAAGCGCCGGGTGATCGAGCAACGCTACCGCGATGTCATCGAGAGCCTTTATGCCGACGTCGAGGAACCGCGGCCGCAGCATCTTTCCTGAAGTTTGACGAACCGCGCGGTAAAATGATTGCGGGAGATTGCCCATGCCGGATGAACTCGTAATTGCGGGCCGCGCGTTTCGGTCGCGGCTCATTGTCGGAACGGGAAAGTATCGCAGCTTTCAGGAAATGGCGCGTGCGCATGTGGCGTCCGGCGCGGACATGGTCACCGTCGCGGTTCGACGCGTGAATTTGACCGACCGCACCAAGGAATCGCTGCTCGATTATATCGACCGCGAAAAACTTTTCATTCTGCCGAATACCGCAGGGTGCTATTCCGCTGACGAAGCGATCCGCACCGCGCGGCTTGGCCGTGAGGTCGGCTTATCCGAGTGGGTAAAGCTGGAAGTGATTGGCGATGAGCAAACTTTGTTTCCTGAAACCGAAGAATTAGTCCGTGCTACGAGAATTCTCGTCAAAGAAGGGTTCATCGTGCTTCCTTATACGACGGACGATTTGATCGTGGCACGCAAACTCATTGACGCCGGGGCTGCGGCGGTGATGCCGCTCGGCGCGCCAATCGGCTCGGGCATGGGTATTCAGAATGTGGCCAATCTGCGGATTTTGCGCGAGCGCGTCACGGAAGTACCACTGATCGTAGATGCCGGTGTGGGCACCGCGTCCGATGCCACGGTGGCAATGGAGCTGGGCGCCGATGGCGTGCTGATGAATACGGCGATCGCCGGCGCGCAAGAAGCGGTGCTGATGGCTGAAGCCATGCGCGAAGCTGTAAGCGCCGGACGCAAAGCGTACATGGCCGGCCGGATACCGAAAAAACTCTATGCAACAGCGTCAAGCCCGCTTACCGGCGTAGTCCGCTAGCACCTGCCGTCGTAGCGGCGCGGCTTCAGCCCGGCATCTTCTTGCAAGATCGAGCTATAGGCACTTGCCCGCGCGTTCCTGAAATGTGGCGAATCGATGCCTTAGGCCGAAAGCACACAGCCAGGAGTGTTTGCTACCTAAACAGCAAATGCCACAGCACATCGACGCATCCGTGCACAATCGCACCCGGCAAGAGCGATCCAGTCTTCATCCACGCGAGGCCATAAAAAATCCCGGCGATCGTCGCGAGGATCACATACTTCCAGTTTGGAAACGGCGTATGCAGAATATGCGAGAAACCGAAAATCACCGCCGCAACAATCAACCCCACCCACTGATTTCGAAAGGAGCGTGCCAATAAATTCTGCAGCAACCCTCGAAAGAGAAATTCCTCGGGCCACGCCGTGAATATAAAGATACCAACGGCAAAAAGCGGCAGCGATCGCAGACGCGACAGAGATGGATCCCAGTGAATAAATCCTAGCGCCTCGCTTAGGGGAATCGCGATCACGGTGAACAGTGCAAGATTTACCGCAATCGCGCGTGCAAAACCGCGGCGCCACTCGACGGCGTATCCAATTCCGGGAAATTCTCTCGTAAATACAAACGCAGCCAGCCCCGCATTGACCGCCAGCAGAATCGTCAGCGTATGCGTCAGCGGCGGCGGATAGGGAAACAGGTGATACATCCATCTGAATTCCACCGGCAGCCATACTATGAAGACGGCGGAGTAATCGAGGAGGGAAGCGCGGCCGTCCGAGCGTTTTATCGCCAGTAGCAGCGTCGGGGCCAGCACATAGGCCGAGCCGGCGATTCCCGCGCGCCAATCCTTGGAGACGTAGAGCGCGTAAATTACAAATGCGCCGAGCGGAACGAGGACAGTTAATGAGCCTCTGCCCCCGCACCACGCAACCATCCGCTCGCGTACACGAGACGCTGCCGGAAGCAACAGGCCCGCGAGCAGAATGCCAGAAACCGCCATCGCCCAGGCGAACGGCCATCCGCCAAAGCCCATGTGCAGCCCGACGAGCACACCCGTCAGCAGCAGCGCCGCCCATATCGCGAGCACGCCCCACAGTTTCAGCTCGTACGTCCGTGTCGAGTCCCCCATCAGCCGCGATTTTACTTTACGTCCGCACTTTCGCCCGAAGAACTTGATTTGCGAGCGGGCGTCCGCCATTCTGGTCGCACCTGCGGGCGATGGGCGACGCGAAAACCAACAGACTGGCTTATATTGACTGGATGCGCGGCCTCGCCTGCGTCCTGATGTTTCAGACGCATTGCTACGACTCGTGGCTTGGCGGCTCGGCTCGCGACACCAAGTTCTTCCAACTTTCGCAACTCGGCGGCACTCTACCCGCACCGCTCTTTCTTTTTCTCGCGGGCGTTTCGTTCGCGCTCGTCACCGACCGGCTGCGCCAAAAGAATCTCTCTTCGAACGAAATCGCGAAGACTACCATTCTTCGTGGCGCAGAAATTTTCGGCCTCGGCATGCTTTTTCGCGTCCAGGAATTCGTCCTCGGCCAACCCTCATCACCGTGGACGGATTTGCTCCGCGTCGACATCCTCAACACCATCGGAGTCTCCATGATGCTGATGGGCGTGGTTTGCCGCCTGACGCGCACGCGCGTCACCAACATCTGGCTCGCCGTGGCGACCGCCGCAGGTATCGCATTGGCCACGCCGCTTCTCTGGACCACGATGCGCCCGCGCTGGGCTCCCTGGTTCCTCGAGTCCTACGTCAACGGCGTTCACACCTACGACAAGCCGCAGGCGTGGCTCTTTCCTGTCTTCCCGTGGGCCGCGTTTTCATTCGCAGGCCTTGCTATAGGCTTCATAATTTTCAGTGGGTGGACGCGCAAAAACGAAGTTCTCGCATTCGGCATCTTTGGCGGCGCGGGCCTGATCCTTTATAAACTAGCGCTCTGGCTCGATGCTCGCTCGGTGAAACTCTATCCCGTTTACGACTTCTGGCACACCAGTCCGAATTTCTTTTTGGCGCGCGTCGGCGTACTGCTGATGATTCTTTGCGGAACTTACGCATGGTGCCGCTGGGGGCTGGCTCAATGGGGCTTCAGTCCCATCATTCAACTCGGCCAAACATCGCTTCTCATCTATTGGGTGCACATTGAATATGTGTACGGGCGTTTCTCAATCCTCGCAAAGCGCTCGCAAAGCATCACAACCGCGTCGATCGGTTTGCTCATCATATTTCTGGCCATGGTCGGGCTCTCGATTTTCCGCACGCGCATGAAGGGCAAGGGCGCCGACATCCTCAAGTTTTTCCGACGGGGGCCTGCGCCGGCACCACTGCCATGAATGCGCGACCAAAAATGCGCGATCTCACACGCGGACCGCGATTTATTTTGCGCGTTGCTGCGCTTGGCCTCGCTACCTCGCTCGCACATCCGGCAATGGCGCGGCCACAAGCCGCGCAAAAGGCGACCGGGAAAGCCGCAATCAAAGAATCGATCTCGGTCGAGAGCGCCCTGGCCGAATCGACAAAGCGCGCTCAAGACATCGCCGATCCGCCGCAAAAATCCGCGGCACTTGCGAAAATTATCGAAGTTGAAATTAAAATGGTGCGTCTCGCTGAGGCACATCAAACCATTCCGCTAATACCAAGCAGCGAGGCGCGTGCGCGCGCTTTTTCTCAGGTAGCGTTCGCGGAAGCCGAGTCCGGGAAGCTCGATGCCGCTTTCGCGACGACCGATCTCGCCACCCGCGGTGAGGCTACGGGCTTGAAAGTAGCGCTAAGCGAGCAACAACAACGCGACTACAAAAACATGGTCCTGCGTGGAATTGCGTCCGCGCGAGCCGCCGCCGGCGATGTTGAGGGCGTTCGACGCGCCGAGTCCGCAGCGATCGTTTCCGGCGATATCGGCAACAAATTTCTGCAGGAGATTGCGCGCGCGCAGGTGAAATCCGGCGATGTTGCCGGCGCTGAAAAGTCGTTCGCCGAATACATTCGCTCGATGCCCGATTCCGGCGCGTCCACCGACGCCGCGGATCAGGCGATCATCTCAGTGGCCGCCGCTCAACTCGAATTCGGCGACATCGCGGGTGCACTCTCATCTGCAGCCCGAATTCGAAATGGCGCAGCTCAAGCGATCATTCTCGCAGGAGCGGCAAACGCACAAGTCGAACGTGGCGATCGAACCGCCGCGATCGCGACGATTGCTAAAGCCACCGCCGCAGCGCAGGCCTACCACGACCTCTACGGTTACGATAAATCGCGCGCGTTCCTCGAAATCGCAAAGGTGCAGGCAGCCGCTCGCGATTTTCATGGCGCGCAAGATACCGCGAAACAGATCTCGGACGGGTTTACGAAAAATCAGGCCGTCACCGCAATCGCCATCGCGCAAGCGCATGCCGGGGATTTTGCGGGCGCGATGCAAGCGGCGGCTGCAATTGTTAATGATGCGGCGGCCACCAATCGCGAAGATGCCATCAAGGAAATTGCCGTGGCCGAAGCAGATGCGGGAAACATTGCCGGCGCGCGCTCGACGGTGGCGCAACTTCCGGCGGGCTACGATACGAATACCGTCACCGCCGCGATCGCCGTAGCACAGGCCCGTTCCGGCGATTACAAAGCGGCGCTCGCGACATCCGATTTACTGCCGGAAAGCGATCGGCGCGCTTGGGCGCTGAGAGTCTTCGCTGTGCGCGGAATCGCACGTGCGCAAACCGAAGCCGGCGACGCGGCTGGAGCGAAGGAGTGGATTGCAACACTTAATGCTCCGGCACTGGAATCGAGCGCGCTTCTTGGCGTGGCGGAGGGTTTGGTGCCCGGAAAATAATCCTTACGGCTGGGTGCCGTCGGGTAGTTCGGTGGTTTGATTTTTCTTGTTGCTTGATCCGGTTTCGGCGGGCGCGGCCGTCGCTTTCGTAGGCAGCTTGAAAATTAATTCCCCTGGTTTCGCGAGGCCCATTTCTTTCCGCGCGATTTCCTCGATAGCTTGCGGATCGGACTTGAGGTCTTTCACGCGATTCTGCAACTCCCGATTCTCATCATTCAGCTTTTGAATTTCTTTGCGAATTTCTCCGGCCTCGCGTTGCGAACGGCGCATGGCCAGCACTCCGTGGGTTCCGAAGACATCCTGCACGACTAGCAGCGCCATTCCCGTCCAAAGGAAAGCGGCGGCATTCTGGCGCAAGAACTTGCCAAGCTGCATCCTGAATGTCATTACGCGCTGATCCACTTCTGCGCCTCCTCGGCCATCTGGTGTGCGGCTTTCTCGGAAGTGGATTCCGAATAAATGCGCACGAGCGGCTCGGTGCCCGAAGGCCGCATCAGCACCCAATCGCCGCCGTCAAAGATCAGCTTGAGGCCGTCGGTGCGAACAATTTTCGTCACCGGCCGCTTCCCAAGCGCCTTCGGTTCGGCCGCTAATTTATCGCGAAGCCGGCGCTGCACATCCTTCTGAAGATGGAGGTTGACGCGAATCGGCCAATACTCCCGGCCGACCTCTTTGAAGAGTTCGGCGCGCTGCTCGGCGAGCGAAGCGCCCCGCGCCGCGATCATTTCCGCCACTAGCAGGCATGCGAGAATGCCGTCCTTCTCGGGCACGTGCCCGCGAATTGTCAACCCGGCGCTTTCTTCGCCGCCAATGGCAATTTTGTCCTGTTCGATGAATTCGCCAACGTATTTGAATCCAACGGGTGTCTCGTAAAAAGGCACAGCATGCTTTTTAGCGACGGCATCAACCAGGTTCGTAGTCGCCACGCTGCGTGAAGCACCGAGCTGCCACCCGCGCGATTCGATCAGATAATCGAACAGCAGGGCAAGAATATGATTCGGCGAAACGAAGCTGCCATCTCGATCCAGAATCCCGAAGCGATCGGCGTCGCCATCGGTAGCCAGGCCTGCTAGTGCCTTTTTCTCACGCACCATCTTTCGCAAGGGCTCGAGGTGCTCTTCGGAGGGGTCTGGTCCGCTACCTTCAAACAGAACATCCCGTTCGCAGCGAATTGCGGTGACCGCGATGCCGTGATCCGTCATCGCCCGGTCGAGCCATCCCGCGCCGCAGCCATGAAGGGCGTCGCAAACAAATCCGGCCTTTGCGGTGCGCAAAATGTCGAAGCGCACCAGTTCGGCGAGACGCGCCAGGTAAGCGTCTCGAATTTGCACGCGATCGAAGGAATCTTTCGATTCTTCGCCGGGCGCCGCGAATTCATCCGGCCCAAATCGCGCGGCGCGCGCTTCGATATCGTGCGTAATCTCCGGCAGCGCCGGCCCGCCATTCGGCCCCGAGAATTTCAGGCCGTTGTATTCCGCCGGATTGTGGCTGGCCGTGACATTCACCGCGCCGTCGAGCTTCCGCCGGACCAGCTCGTAAGCAATCGCGGGCGTCGGCGCAGGGCCTTCGCACAGCGACACAGTGCAACCGCGCATTTTCAGAACGCGCGAAGCCGCCAGCGCAAAGGCGTCTGAAAAGCAGCGCGTGTCGTAGCCGATTAAAATGTGCGGTGACTTGTTCTTGCTGAGAACATGATCGGCGATAGCCGCCGAAGCTCGCCGCACTCCGGCGAACGTAAAATCGTCCGCCATAATGCCGCGCCAGCCCGAGGTCCCAAAATGGATCGCGTTGCCCGTCATGCGCCGCTATTGTATCGTGCAACGCAAGCCCAGCGGGATTTTGTAGGGGAGGGTGCTTTAGCCCTCACGCCTTTTGGCTCCATTTAGGGCAACATGTCCAAGCCGTCGACAGGACGCTCCGTGGCGCGATTCCAGATCGTCTTAGTAACCTGCGGATCAAAAGCCGAAGCCAGAAAAATCGGCCGCGAGCTAGTCGAGCGGCGCCTGGCAGCGTGCGTGAATCTCGTGTCAGCGCCCATCGAATCGATTTATCGCTGGAAGGGAAGGACTGAATCCGCCAAGGAATTTCTGCTAGTGATTAAATCCACTCGAAGCCGGTTCGCAGCCCTGCGTCGCGAGATCGAGACGCTGCACAGTTATGACGTTCCCGAAATCATCTCTCTACCAATTTCTGCCGGCTCGCCGAAATACCTCAAATGGCTGGCGGAATCAGTCAGCGGGAAATTGCGCCGCTAAACCGCCGCCAGCGCCTTGTCCAAATCCGCGATTAGGTCCTCAACGTCCTCAATCCCGACAGAAATGCGGATCAAGCCATCCGTAATTCCGATCTCCAATCGCCGAGCCGCCGGAATCGAAGCGTGAGTCATAAGCGCCGGAAGCGAGATCAAAGTTTCTACGCCTCCCAGGCTTTCCGCCAATGAGCACAATTTCACATGATTCAACAAACTCCGTGCCGCCTCCAGACTTCCCACATCAAACGAAATCATGGCTCCGAATCCGCGCTGCTGCCGTTTCGCAATTTCATGCTGCGGATGCGATGCTAGCCCCGGATAGACTACCCGCTTCACTTTCGGATGCGCCTCGAGATATTTCGCAATGGCCATTCCATTTTCATTGTGCCGGTCCATCCTCACCGCCAGCGTCTTGACGCCGCGCGATACCAAAAAGCAGTCCATCGGCGCCAGTCCCGCTCCGGCCGACCGCTGAATGAAATAAATCTTCTCTGCATCCTCAGGCCGCGTCAGCACCACCGCGCCGCCCGTGCAATCGCTATGCCCGTTCAGATACTTCGTCATGGAATGGACTACGATGTGCGCCCCAAATGAGATTGGCTGCTGCAGATAGGGGCTTAGAAAGGTATTGTCCACCACAAAGGTCAATCCTCGATCCTTGGCCAGGCGACCCATCGCAGCAAGGTCGGTGACAATCATCGTCGGATTCGTCGGGGTTTCCACGTACAGCATCTTGGTATTCGGTTTTAGTGCCCGCGTCACCTTTTCGAGCGACGACGTATCGACATAGCTGAACTCCATTCCAAACTGTACGAGCAACTGCGTCGTCAGACGAAACACGCCGCCATAAACCGATTCCGAAAGAACGCAGTGATCGCCCGGCCGCAGCAATCGAAAAACGGAATCGATCCCGGCCATCCCTGACGAAAAAACATACGCTGCCGATCCGCCTTCCAATTTCGCCAAGCAGCGTTCGAGCGCCTTGCGGTTCGGATGATTCGTGCGCGCGTAGTCGTAGCCCTTGTCCTTCCCGAGCGCCTCCTGCACGTACGTGGAGGTCTGATAAATTGGTGCAACGATCGACCCGGTGGACGGGTCCGGCTCCTGCCCCACGTGAATCGCGTCCGTAGCAAATCCCATCAAGCCCTCTCCTAAAAGTCACGAACTTGCGTTTCTGGCGTCGAGCGTCGTCCAGCAGTCCGAGGTGCGAAGCGTTCAACGAGCCGCCGCACTTCGACGCTTGCGAAACGCGCTCAAATTGCGCAAACTTGTCGAGCGACCGGTGCGGGCCACGTGCAACTTCGCCAAGCAGCGAGCGCGTCGAAAGTAGCGCACACCATGAGGCCAGTCAAACCGCGCTCCGAATCGTCCTTCACTGAATCATATCGCCGCGATTGCACTCCCAGTTATCCGATGCCAACAAGCATCTCAAGATTCGCCCGAGTTTCGCGGCTCAGCTTGCTGCTGCTTGCCGTTCTAGCCACCAGCGGGGCCTTCACTGCAGCGGCGGCGGGGCTCGATTTGCAGTCTCAATCGCAAACCCAATCCCAGCAGCAACCGGCGGCCAGTCAAGATCAGACTCCGTCAAGCCAAAGCGGCTCTAGCGTTCCGGACAAACCCGCGGCCCCTGATCCGAAGGCCAAGAAGAAAAAAGAGTCCGACGATCCGCCCGAATCCAAACTTCACATCACCGTAGTTTCAGCCGAGAACGGCAAGCCGGTCGGGAGCGCCAGCGTTTACATCCGCTATCCCGAAGGCAAAACTTTCTTCCTGCACAAAGACAAAGAAGCGGAAGAAAATTTCAAGACCAATCAAGACGGCAGCCTGAAAGTTCCCAGCGTTCCTCGCGGCAAAATTCTAATTCAGGTGATCGCGCCCGGCTGGCACACCTACGGCAAATACTACGACATCGATAAAGACGAAATGGAAATTCAGATCAAGCTGGAAAAACCGCCGCACTGGTATTAAATCTCCGCCAATCTAAAGTGATCCATGAAATTTCATGGTCGCGTCCGGAATTTGCGTTAATTCGAATGCGTTCTGCACAAATATGGTGCAAAGAGCATTTCACGCTGTATTCGCGGCCCGAATTCGCGGCGAGCGAAGTGATTTCCACAAACTTTTCAACACAACTGTTGAAAACTTTTACACGCCATTCACGCAACCACGTTCATGGTAAGCGCTTTCGGCAATCGAATTGCCAGACCGGCAGCTGCTCCGGTGCAAATCAGACTCAGATTTTGAACGCGGGCGCGAGTCTCTCGCACCGGCCGTGGACCGTGATATGATTTATCAGCGCCTGCAACCTCTCGGCCCCAATGAAAACTCTGATTGTCAATGCGGATGATTTCGGCCTGACGCCCGGTGTAAATGAGGGCATCTTGCGCGCTTTCCGCGAGGGCATCCTGACCAGCACCACGCTAATGGCCAACGCTCCGGGCTTCGACGACGCGGTAGCGCGCACGCGCCAGCACCCCGATATAGATGTTGGCTGCCATCTGGTCTTGGTCGGCGGGAAGTCCGTCGCTCCTCCAGAAGAAATCCCGTCGCTGGCGAAGCGCAATGGCGATCTGCCCAACACTCTTTTTGAGCTCGTTTGCCGCCTTTGGGGCGGCCTGGTGGTGGAAGCGGACATCGAGCGCGAATTCCGCGCGCAGATCGAGCGCGTAATCGCCGCCGGTATCACTCCTTCGCACCTCGATACGCACAAGCACACACATGCAAACCCGGCCGTCATGAACGCGCTATTCCGCGTCGCGGCCGAGTACAAGATTCTGCGCGTCCGCATGCCTTTTGAGAATGCCAGCATGCGCGATAAGGCTTCACCTCCGGCAGGCAGCGGCACCATCACTCAGCGCATACTGGCTTCCGCCGTCGGAATGACCGCTCCCGCGTTTCGCCGTGGCTTGAAGGAATACAATTTGCGCGCTCCTCAGCACTTTTTCGGCGTGGTACTCACCGGACATATGGAGAGCTCCGCGCTCAAGCATCTGATCGAGACTTTGCCCGAAGGCACCAGCGAAATCATGTGCCATCCGGGGATGTGCGATGCCGAACTAGAGCAATCCTCGACGCGTCTAAAGAAGCAGCGCGAAGTGGAACTCGACGCCTTGACCGATCCCGCCATCCTGCAGGCAATCGAAGAACACAAGGTCCAGTTGGTTCCGTACCGGGAGCTGAACTAGTGCAACACAGGGAATCGAGCTAGTGTCCGATACGACCGACGCACGCGCCGTTTCGGCCAAATACTCGGTGGTCATCCCGCTGCACAATGAAGAATCCAGCATTCGCGAACTTTATACGCGGTTGAATGACGTAATGACCGGGCGCTTCGAGCCGGTCGAGTTTATTTTCGTTGACGATCACAGCACTGATCGCACTTCCGAAATCCTCTCCGAGCTCGCAAGCCTAGATCGCCGCGTGACTGCTCTGCGTCTGAAGCGCAATTACGGCCAAACCACCGCGCTGGCCGCCGGCTTCGACAATGCCGCTGGCGAAATCATTCTCTCGATGGATGGCGATCTGCAGCACGATCCCGCGGACATCCCCAAAATGCTCGAAACGTTCGAGCGTACAGACGCCGACATCGTCAGCGGCTGGCGCGAAAAGCGCGTGGATAATTTCTTCTTGCGCCGCTTCCCGTCGCGCGTCGCCAATTGGATGATGGCCAAGTTTTCCGGGGTGGATATCCACGATTTCGGCACGACTTTCAAGGTCTACCGCCGCGAGACGATCAAAGACATCCGCCTCTATGGCGAACTCCATCGCTTCATCCCCGCTTTGGCGGCATGGAACGGCGCGAAGGTAGTCGAAGTCCCTATTCGCAACATTGTTCGCCCCGGTGGTCAATCGCATTACGGTCTGTCGCGAATCGTGCGGGTTTTTTTCGATCTGCTGACCATTCGCTTCCTGCTGCGCTACATGACCCGCCCGCTCCACTTCTTCGGCCCGCCGGGATTTCTCGCCAGTGCCGGCGGCGCTGCGATCCTGCTGTTCCTCTTGATCGACAAGGCAGCCTACAACGTCCAGATTTTTCAGCAGCACGGTCCGCTGCTGGTCCTTGGGATGATTTTGTTCCTGTTCGGCCTGCAAGTGCTCGCGGTCGGTCTGGTGGGCGAGCTGTTGACGCGCACACATTTCGAAGGCCACGACAAGCCGATTTACCGCATCGAACGAATTGTAGGCGCGAGTCGAGTGGCCGCCGCTCGCCATTCGTAGTTGAAATTTCGCCGGTTGCTTGCACTTCGCTGCCCACACGAGTTCAGAAACGAGCGGCTAGTGAGCGAGGGAGGGAGAAAGAATTATGCGTAAGATATCTTTAATCGCGGTCGGTTGCATGGCCCTCGCGGCCGTCATCTGGGCCTCAAACGATCCTTGGAAAGACAAGCCGTATCAGCAATGGAACTCCAAAGATCTTCAGAGAATCTTTCAAGATTCACCGTGGGCCCACATCGTCCAAGTCGATGTTTCTTGGACGCAGAGCGCCAGCGGTATCAGTTCGGGCTTGCCGGCCGGTAACCCACAGCCGGTTGGCTCTGGCAGCCCCATGGGAGGTTACGGGGCGTCGTCCTCCGATAGTCGCGGGAACGGTGGTGCGGCTCCTAGAACTGCGGATCCCGGGGCAGCCAACGGGGCAACCGCGACATTTCTCGTCCGCTGGATTTCCTCGCGCACGTTTCGCGAGGCGCTTGTCCGCGATCGCGTGCTCCGTGGGCAAATGACCGATGCAGACGCGCAGGCCGAGCTCGCCAAGCCGGCCGAAGGATTTGAGGTCGCGGTTATCGGCGCGGACATGACGCCGTTCCAAGGAATGGATGAGAACTCGCTCAAGACCTCCGCGTCGCTTTCCCCCAGGCACTCCAAGACGAAGCTCACCCCAACTGCAGTGCGCATCCAGAAATCTCAGGACGGCAGCAGAATAGCCGGTATCCTCTTCGTATTTTCAGCAAAGTCCGATAGCGGCGAAGCCGCCATCGGCACCGACGAGAAGAACGTGGATTTTTCTTGCAACATCGGAAAGTTCGCCCTGAAATCGAGTTTCGAGACGTCGAAAATGGTCGACAACCACGGCCGGGACCTCTAACGCTGGCCGTGACGGCTAGGAAGCAAGGGCGTGCGCGGTGCTTGCTTGGCGAAGGCGCAGAAAACTAACCTCGAAGCCTGTGAGGAGAATTGAATGAAGATACTGGCACGATTTGTCCTGGCAGTTCTGGTGGTTGTGGCAATCACTCCGGCTCTCGTCGCGCAGCGCGGCATGTTTCAGGCTCCCGAGCTTCAGGGAATGTGGAATCCAGTCGCGGGCGCCGGCGGATCCTACGAGACGCAATCCAAGTCAGGCGAAAAGTCGCACATGGATATCTTCCTTCTCGGCAAGGACACGCTCGGCGGCAAAGATGCCTACTGGATCGAGATCGCCATGCCGAATCCCAAGAGTCCCGATAGCTCCTTCGTGATCAAATCTCTGTACTCCTTCGATGGCACCACGCTCGAAACTTCGAAGGTGATCATGCAGATCGGTGGGCGGCCTCCGATGGAGGTGCCGATGCAGGCGTCCTCGATGCACAAAATCACGCCGGACATCCGCAGCAAGGGAACCAATGTGGGCGCCGAATCGATCACCACTCCGGCCGGCACGTTCGCGTGCGAGCACTGGCGTTCCGAAGACGGAAGCAATGTCTGGGTATCGTCGCAGGTGCCCCCGTACGGTCTGGTCAAGAGCGAATCGAAGGACGGCGCATCACTGGTGCTGGTTAAAGTGATCACCAACGCAAAAGACCGGATCGTGGGAACTCCGCAACCGATGATGTCGAGATAGGCCCAACCGCCGCCGCACAGCATAAGCCGAGCCGCTGTCATCCCGTCTATGAGGGCTCCGGTTTTGTCAAGAGACACGTGTAGCGTTTCGTTTGGAAGTGCCTATTGCCTTTCCCTAGACCGAAATCTTTTCTTGGCGACCAAGGCCCGTTCTCGAATCACTGGATAAAACCTTCGGGGTTCCCTCGAACCTGCGAGGTTCCATCACCCATCTATTCGGTCACTACTGCGACTGCGACCATGATTCCTGCTTCAAACTCCCCGACTTTTCGGGGAGGCGGGGTGCCCAATCAAACCAACGGTCTCAACTACGACCACGAGATGACCCGGGCTGCCCCGCACACGAACCCTGGAGCAACTGCGCATAGTCCATTTCTCCGCGCAGCATCCACTACAACCGCACCGCCAACTTCCGCGCGATGGCCACTTTCGCCAGCGCCCGGCACCTCCGTTGCGATAGCCGCTGATATTCGCGCCGCATTTGCGGTTCATGCCGCACCGCGCTCTGCGCCGCTTCCACCAACAGACCGCGCACAAAGGAACTCCCTTGCTTGCTGATATGCCCCAGCCGCTGCTTCCCACCGCTGGAATGTTCCTTGGGAATCAAACCGAAGTAGCTGGCCACTTTCTTGCCGCGCGAGAATCGCTCGGCCGGTCCCAGCGTTAGCGCGAATGCCAGCGCCGTCACCGGCCCCACTCCCGGATGGGTCATCAATCGACGCACCGCCGGCCGCGCCAACGCTTCCTCGCTCACCGCACGATCCAGCGCCTGGATCGATCCGTCCAGTTCATCCAGCAGCTTCAGCAACTCCGCTCTTCTCCGGCTGGCCCACGGCAGCAGCGGCAAATGTTCCAACGCGTAGCGCCCCGTCAGAGTCCACAGTTTCTTTTTCCGCTGCAGGCCCTGGTTCAACGCCAGCGCCTGCAACTGGTTCATCACCTGCGTGCGTACGCGCACCAGCTTCGAGCGATGCAACAACAACTGCCGCGCGTCCCGCTCCGCCGGCGTGGGCACCCAGATCCGCGGAAAGCGGCCTTCGATCAGCAACCGCAACAACAACTCCGCATCGCGCCGGTCCGTCTTCTGCGCGCGATCCGTGCTGCGGCGAACTTTCGCGGCATCCCCGATCCACAACTCGTAGCCCAGCTCCGCCAGCAATCGTTCGAACCACTGCGAGTGCCCGCTCGCTTCGATCCCCACGCGCACCGGCCCGCTCAACCCCGCGTAAAACTTCCGCACCTGCTCTTGGTCTGCCGCGTGGCTCAACTTCATCTCCGTGAACTCTCCGGTCTCCTCGTCCAACATCGCAATCTGCTGATAGCCAGGGTGAAAATCGCAACCTATAATCTTCATGGCTCGGCTCCTTCTTCCCGAGCTTTGGTCGCCTTCACGCCCAACTCTACCGGGTCCAAGGAGCCGACGCCCTCATGAAATCAAACCCCCTTCCGGTGTGGGGGATCTGCATTCGATTTATTCCTCGTAGAGGCGTCTGAATAGGTGGACCGCGCTCACCCGTGTAGTGCCTGCAAAGCCCGCTCGCCTCTGGGCAACCACATCTTCTACGACGCTTGCGCCGCTCGAGCGTGATATTCTCTCTGCGCTCGCGGGAGGCTGATCCCGACCCTCGCAGGGCGTTAATGTTTTCGTGTACGTGCAGTCGATCGATTGCGTTTTGACTCCAAGTACGCTCGCGGGAGGTAAGTGGTATGGCCCTCGCAGAGGATAAGTTTTGCCGTGCGCGCGTTATCGAACGCCGCGATCTGGCCCCCGACCTCTGGAAAATCCGCATCGCTCCCGAAACGCCCTTTCGGTTTGCTGCCGGGCAGTACGTCACGCTTGGCGTGCAAACTGACGAAAAGCTGGTCGAACGCGCCTATTCGATCGTCTCGTCTCCATACGAAGAAAACCTTGAGATCTTTATTGAGCTTGTTCCTAACGGCGACCTCACTCCGCTGCTCTTCAAATTAAATCCCGGCGACGACTTGGTGATGCGCAAGATTGCCAAGGGCCGCTTCACGATCGATTTCAAGAGCGGTCATACAAAGCACCTGCTGCTCTGCACCGTCACCGGCGTCGCGCCATATGTCAGCTACATCCGCACTTTGAAACGTGACTGGGACGACCAGAAGTTTCCCGCCGAGCACCAGTTTTATCTTCTCGACGGGGCCAGCCGCTCCTGGGAACTTGCCTACTGCGCCGAACTGCAGAAAATCGCGGCTCAAGTCCCGTGGTTAAAGTATGTCCCGACGGTCAGCCGACCGTGGGAAGACCCGGGTTGGGGAGGAGAAGTGGGCCGCGTAGTGGATTTAATCCGTAAATATTCTGATCTGTGGGAGATCACGCCGGAAAATGGGACTGGCTATCTATGCGGACACCCGCAAATGATCGAGGACGGCATGGGAATTCTTAAGAGGCGCGGATTTCCGAACGGCTCGCTGAAACAAGAAGTTTATTGGATTCCCGCGAAGTAATCCGAGAGGAAATCAATCCACCGGGCGCCCGCAGGCGCCCGGTGGACTGTACCGCGCCGCGCGGTGGGGCTAAAGCGTTGGGCCCGCGGCTGCGATCTCGTGCACTGCTCGATCGATCTCACTCAATGGAAGCGCTACGTGAACCTCATCGCCCGGATCCGTAACATCAACAACCATGTATCCGCCCTGCGTCGCCACTTTCACGTGATGATCCGGCCCGCTGACTTCGACCAGTTGCAGATCATCGCTGTCCTTCAATCCTTTCACCGCGGCATCAATCACCGGCAGCCACGGCCGCACTTGCTCGGCCGCGTCCTTTAGATTCCGCCGCGGCACAAAATGCAGTCCGACATTCATCAGCAGCACGGGCGCGATCACGTGAACGTGCACTCCATCCGGCTTCGTCTCATGCACCCGCACGTTTACGAAGCCTTCGCTCGAAATCACCGCGCCCAAGGCCACCACGCTCCCCACAGCTCCCAGCAAAATCTTTCCCACTAGCAGCATCTCTTCCTCGCTTTCGCCGTGCATTCGACGCGAAGCTATTCCTTCGCGCTCGGTTCAGTCGATCCGCTCTCGGCATCCACCCACACTTTCACGTCGTCTTCGGAATCGTGTACGGTGACGATCAACTTCTCGCCCGAATTGCTCAACGCATGAATCGCCGCCACCAAATCGATTTCGTGTTTGTCGGAGGGCACCAATGCATTGACCACGCTCATCGGAATGATCACGTCCACCTTCTGACCGCTCTTTTCCTTGCCGCCGCTCTTGTCCGTGACGTGGACGATTAAATTGCCCTTCGACTTCGCCACGCGCACATCCTGATCTTTCCCCTGAATCGTCACGTAGTCGCCATCCGGTGAATTCTTCACCGCATCGAGGATCGCGCGCACATCAACACCCTTCATATCCGCATTGTCGATCGTGACTTTCCCCTGATTGAGCTTTCCATGATTAATCGCAGGAATCACTTTCTCGGCCAGCGAAAGCGGCACATTGACGCTCACCACTTCCTTGTCCGACGTGTTGGTCACTCGCACATGGAAATATTTCTCCGCGGTCCCAGCAAACGCAGCCGCAGCCAACAGGCACACCACCGCCCCAACCTGCATGAATTTCCTCATCTCAGTGAACTCCTTCCAGTAGAACCGCTGCCATCATGTACGCAGCAGTTCCCCGAAAAGTTCCACCCCGCCCAAATGTTTTAGGAGATCAACCGGAAGAGGAGAAAGTTGATACCGCTGGCATCCCCGCCGGCTCTTACGAGCGCGATGGTCGCCAAAGGCAACAGTCATCGGCGGACCGGACACCTGCCGGAGATCCGGACTGAATTTATTCCGAGCCTTGTTCGTTCTTATCCAACTTGAAGTAAAGCACGCCCAGAGGCGGCAACGTAACATTCAACGAAAACGGCTGATTGTTCCACCCCAACGGATCCGAATGAAGCCCGCCAAGATTCCCAGCATCGCTGCCTTCGTAATAAGCCGAATCGGTATTCAATATCTCGCGATAGTACCCACGCACCGGCACGCCCACGCGATAATCGTCCCGCACCACGGGCGTAAAATTGCAAATCACCACAACAAAATCTCCGGGATCCGTAGCACGCCGCATGAACGAGATCACGCTCGTATCCACATCATGTACCTCGAGCCATTCAAATCCCTGCCAGTCAAAGTCAACCTGGTGCAGCGCCGCCTCGCTCGCATAAATCCGGTTCAAATCGCCGACTAGCCGCTGCACACCGCGATGCAGCGGTGATTTCTCAAGCTGCCATTCCAGGCTTCGCGTTTCCGCCCATTCATGCCGCTCGGCCAGCTCTCCGCCCATAAAAAGCAATTTCTTTCCCGGATGAGCGATCATGTAGCCAAACAGCAATCTCAAGTTGGCGAACTTCTGCCAGTCATCCCCGGGCATCTTCGAAAGCAGCGATTGTTTCCCATGTACCACCTCGTCATGCGAAAGCGGCAGCACGAAATTCTCGGTGAACGCATACATCATCGAGAAGGTAAGCTGGTTATGGTGGTACTTGCGGTAGATGGCGTCCTGCGCGAAATATTTCAAAGTGTCGTTCATCCAGCCCATGTTCCATTTCAAATCGAATCCCAGCCCGCCCACATAGGTAGGCCGCGACACGGCCGGCCAAGCCGTGGATTCCTCGGCGATCGTCAGCGTGCCCGGATACCGCTGGTGCACCATTTCATTCATCTTTTTTATGAAGGCGATGGCTTCCAGGTTCTCGCGGCCGCCAAATTGATTTGGAAGCCATTCGCCGGCCTTGCGCGAATAATCGAGATAGAGCATTGAAGCGACGGCATCCACGCGCAAGGCGTCAATATGATATTTATCCAGCCAGAAGAGCGCATTGGAGACCAGAAAATTCTGCACTTCGTTGCGCCCATAGTTGAAAACCAGCGTGCCCCAGTCCGGATGCGCACCGCGGCGCGGATCGGCGTGCTCATAGAGATGCGTTCCATCGAATTCCGCCAATCCGTGCGCATCGCGCGGGAAATGCGCCGGCGTCCAATCCAAAATCACGCCGAGCCCGGCCGCGTGGCAGCGATCCACAAAATATTTGAAATCATCAGGCTTGCCGAAACGGCTCGTCGCCGCGAAATAACCAACGGTCTGGTAGCCCCACGAGCCATCGAACGGGTGCTCCATAATCGGCATCAACTCAAGATGAGTAAAACCCAGCCCCTTCGCATAAGGAACCAAACTCTCGGCCAATTCGCGATAGGTCAGCCACTGCGTTCCATCCTGTCCCGTGTGGCGCCACCCGCCCAGATGCAATTCGTAAATCGAAATCGGTGCGCGCAACCACTCGCGTTTGGCCCGCTGCGACATCCATTCCGCATCGCGCCATTCGTAGCGATCGATGTCGTAAACCACCGAGCCCGATTTCGGCCGAAGCTCCGCACAGAATCCGTAAGGATCTGCTTTCGGCTCCAGGCGCGCCCCGGCCCGCGAAATGATTTCAAATTTGTAAATCTCGCCCTCGCCCAGGCCCGGCAAAAATATTTCCCACACTCCAGACGATCCGCGATGCCGCATCGCATCCGTGCGTCCGTCCCATTGATTGAAATCGCCGACCACGCTGACGCGCCCCGCATTCGGCGCCCAAACTGCAAAATGCACTCCGCGCACGCCATCAATTTCGCGCACATGAGCGCCCAGTTTTTCGTATTCCAAGTAATGCGTGCCCTCGCCCATCAGATGCAGATCGAATTCCGTGAGGACCGGCGGAAACGCATACGTGTCATAGCTCTCTACGGTTCGCCCATCCTGGTAGCTGATGCGAAGCCGGTAACTCGCCGGCGCAATCGCTCGTTCGCCGTCTTCGCTCGCCGTTCCGCTGGGCTGCGACTCGGGAACGTTCGCGACATAAACCCCATCCGCGTGGGCGCGAACTGCGGGATACAACCTGTGACCGCCATCCCACAGCACGTACACCGAAGTTGCTTTTGGCTCGAAGACCCGCACGACGATAACTTTCTTCCCAGCAGCGTATTCGCGATGCGGGCCGAGAAAACGAAACGGATCGGAATGTTCGCCGCGCACAATTTCATTCATCTCCGCTGCCAAAGACTTCGGCGCAACTGCGCGCGGTTTCTCTGTCAGTTCCTTAGGTTCGTCCGGCATTTCCTCCCCTCGTGCTGATCTTGCCAAAGTCCGGGCGCAAATCGTACAAATGCTGTTGCGCGATTCGGTCCTTGTCGCCCTAATTCTAACGAAGCGAGCCGCCACAACCTAACTTCCTTAGCTGCTCTACACCGCTTTTTCCGCGGCTCTACACGCTTCCGAGTATGGCTCGAACCTAGGAAAAACTGTTTAGATGCACTTGGGGCGGGCGCGCCGTTCTAAGGCCACGTCGATATGATTCACAAATTCTAAGGAGGGTTTCGATGTTACTTCTGATCATCGTCCTGATTTTGTTGTTCGGGGGCGGCGGCGGGTACTACGGGTATTCGCGGTGGGGATACGGCGGCGGCCTCGGTGTAGTCGGCACGGTGTTGCTAATCGTGTTGGTTCTATACCTGCTCGGCGCCTTGCGTTGAAGCATCGCCGGCACTTCAAGCATCTGCGATGTGTGCCGCAATTCATATGGCGCCAAAGGAGACGACCATGAAGCAAAGCACAAAGGATCAGGCGCGAGGCAAGTTTCACGAAGTAAAAGGCAAAGTGAAGGAAAAGGTGGGCCGCGCCACCAATAATCCTCGGCTCGAAGACGAAGGCCAGGATGAGAATGTAGTAGGCAAGGTTCAAAAGAAAGTCGGGCAGGTTGAAAAAGTCCTCGAAGACTAACGCCAAACGAAAAGCCCCGCGCGTCAGAGAAACGCGCGGGGCTTAAGTAGCGCCGGCGTCCCTGCCGGCATCCTCCGACCGACGACAAAGTTTGATAAAAGCTGGATCGTGGGCGCCGCGCCGTCTTCAATACATAGTGCTATCCAGGCTTGGTGATCCGCCCATGACCATAGCCGCTGATAAAAATCTCGCTAGCAAGATGTCGGCTCTTCGCGCCACTCAGGGTAAACAGGGACGCCGGTGTTATTTGATCAATCCGCCCAGGCCAAATAACCCGGCACGATCAAGTTGACCACCGGCACAATGATCAAGATCCCCCACCAATTCGGTTTTCCGCGAGCCTCGGCGATGGCCATCCATGTAAGCACGTAAATGACGATGTTCACCAAAGGAATCAGAAACAAGATGATCCACCAAACCGGCTTCCGCCCGATCATCAGCATCAGGTATATGTTGGCTATCGGAATCCAAGCCAACCAACCGTTCTCGGTATTCGTTTTCTGAGCAATCGTTTGCAGCGCAAGGGCCACGTACATATAACACACAGCGGCGACTCCCAAGATAAAAAACAGGAACGCACCGCCCATTGCCGCATCTCGAGGTTCCATAGGCTTCTCCCTTCAGGTCAGAATTAACCGTGCTCACGAACCGGCATCGCGCCACACGTCCGGGCTCGAAGCCCATCGCCCGCACTACTCTTCAGCTCAAATTGGAAGACGCACCCCAAGCGATTGGCGCTACGCTACAACCGCGGACGAATCGCTGTCTAGCACGAAAAGCCCGGTGTTTCGTGAACTGGAACTAGCTCCGCGTTGAACACTTCGCGGCCATCGCCGGCCATTGAACAAATCCTCTCCCCCGCTGGACTTGCGCCATCGAGATGGATAGGCTTATGCCCGCCCGGGGCATGCAGCGGGGCAGAGGAGGCTGACATGAAAAATCGCTGGTTCGTGATCACCGCAATTTCGGCTCTGGCTGTGCTGCTCGGATCAACCGCTGCGCGCGGGCAGGAAGGCTCCAACGCGCAGAAGACGCCCAAGACGCCCTCCCAGGCGGTGCTCGAAAATTGGAACGACGTGGGCGGCCGTATCATCACCATGGCCGAGGATTGGCCCGAAGACAAATACAACTTCCGTCCGAACGCGCAGGTCCGCACATTTGCAGATGTTCTGCGCCACATTGCCGGCTCCAATTTCGGCCTGCTGAATCAGGTCACCGGCAAAAGGCTCGGTGACGGCGCTAATGATCCTTCGCCCGAAACCTACAAGACGAAAGCCCAGATTGTGGCCTTCGTAAGAAAATCCGTCGAGGAAGGAGCCGCCACAATCAAAGAGCAAGGCGACGCCGGCATTCTGAAAGCCCTGGACTATTGGATCGGCTACACCGAGCACATGGGCGAGCACTACGGACAACTGGTCCAGTATTACCGCGACAACGGCGTAGTTCCGCCAGAATCCAGGCCAAAGAAGTAGCGGCGGATTATTTCGCGCGAGAGGCCCCGTAGGGCCCGTGGTTTGCGCCGGGCCTCTTCGTTCAAGATCGCGCCACAAGCAGGGAATCTACAGTTTCGTTGTAGTTAATCCATCGAGCCGCGGCGTCTGTCAGCGGAACGAAACGGACATTCAGTGTGCGAATCCAAATTCCACTCATGCTCGCCTTGGGGTTTCTAGTCGTGGGAAACGCGCCCTCGCAAGATCGAACGCAAGGCCGCTCAGTAGTAATGTCCCGCGGCGGCATCGTGGCGGCCGAAAGCCCGTTAGCAGCCCAAGCCGGCGCCGCCGTTCTCGCCAGTGGCGGAAACGCCGTGGACGCTGCCATCGCCACAAACGCAGTCATGGGCGTAGTAGCCCCAATGATGAACGGCATCGGGGGCGATCTTTTCGCCATCGTGTACGACGCCAAAACCGGCGGGCTCTATGGCCTCAACGCCAGCGGCTGGGCGCCCGCCGGTCTAACCATCGATTTTCTGAAATCCCACGGCATAGCAAAGATGCCTCACGATGGAATTCATACCGTAACCGTCCCGGGCGTTGTCGATGGGTGGAGCAAACTCCTCCAAAAATTCGGACACAAAAAACTCTCCGAACTGATCGCCCCAGCGATTCATTACGCGACCGATGGCTTTCCCGTTTCCGAGCGCACCGCCGGAGATTGGGAGGAAGCTGCCCAAGCGATCCGCAACGACGCGAATGCCGCGAAAACGTTTCTCCCTGACGGACGCGCGCTCGCACCCGGAGAGATATTCCGAAATCGCGATCTGGCCGACTCGCTCCAAAAAATCGCCGCCGGCGGCCGCGACGCCTATTACAAAGGCGAAATCGCCCGCTCTATCGTCGAAACATCGAAGCGCCTCGGCGGCACGATGACTCTCGAAGACCTCGCCGGATACACGGGCGAATGGGTCGAGCCAATTTCAACTACCTATCGCGACTGGACCATCTACGAAATCCCACCGAACGGACAGGGAATCGCCGCCCTCGAAATGCTGAATCTGATGGAGCGATTTCCGCTGCAGCAAGCCCCAGCCGGCTCGGCAGATTCGCTGCACATAATGATCGAAGCGAAGAAGCTAGCGTACGCTGATCTGCTGCGCTACATCGGCGATCCAAAGTTCGGCCAGATTCCGGTCAGCGGACTTCTATCAAAGGCCTACGCCGCAACTCGCGTCTCAGGAATCAATTCGGCGCGCGCCAATTGCGCCGCGAAAGCGGGAACCCCCCCACCGGCT
The DNA here is from genome assembly GCA_963831955.1 of uncultured Acidobacteriota bacterium. Taxonomy (GTDB): domain Bacteria; phylum Acidobacteriota; class Terriglobia; order Acidiferrales; family UBA7541; genus Palsa-147. The sequence continues at coordinate 520,710 of CAWHSG010000003.1, forward strand.
GGAGGAGATACAACGTATCTCTCGGTGGTGGACGCTGAAGGCGATATGGTTTCGCTGATTCAAAGCAACTACGCAGCCTTCGGTTCCGGCATCGTCGCGGATGGCACGGGGTTCGCTCTGCAAAATCGCGGCGCGCTGTTCACACTGGATCCGGCGTCGCCGAATGCCCTCGCAGGCCACAAGCGCCCACTTCACACCATCATTCCAGGCTTCATGTCCCGCAGTGATGAGCGCATCGCCTTTGGCATTATGGGCGGCTTCAATCAAGCCCAGGCTCACGCGCAATTCGTAGCCAATATCGCGGACTACAAAATGAATATCCAAGCCGCCCTCGAAGCCCCGCGCTTCACAAAATACACCTTCGATGGTTGCGACGTGGAAATGGAAGATCGCATCGCCGAATCCGCCCGCAAAGATCTGGAGTCCCGCGGCCACAAGATCGAACTGCGCCGCGGCTATTCCTCCGAATTCGGCGGGGGCCAAGCAGTACGCCGCGATTTCAAATCCGGCGTAAACTCCGGCGCCTCCGATCCTCGCAAAGACGGCGAAGCCATCCCCGAACCTCCGCCAATCAAATAGCTAAGCCGCCCCTCCCGCTCAGCGGACCGCACCCCGCACGCCGCCGCTCAAGCTATAATTTTCAATCCGGTCGTCTGTTGATAAACCCTGTGTTTTCTTCCACTTTTAGTACCAAAGTACCATTGCACCCCAGCGCCCCGTATCAGAGCATAAGCTCTGGGGTTCGTCCGCCTCTCCCAACGCCAGCCGGACGACCGCACTCTATCTCATGCCGAAAACGACCGATGTGTTTTCCGATCGAAATCGCGCGCGGCAAGAGAGCACCACTGCGAGCCGCGAAAGCGAAACGCGCCGCACGGTCGTGCGTTCCCCTGAAAATTCCGGCGCCTCTCCGCTAACGCTCGAAACTCACGGCGCCATTCTGAAAGCGCTGCTCGAAAATAACCCGCTCGCCATCGTGGTTCTCGGCTCCGACGATTGCGTGCAGATGTGCAATCCCGCCTTCGAGCAACTTTTCCGATATACGCAGACCGAGCTAATCGGCCGCCGCCTCGACGGGCTGGTCGCCGTGGTAGGTAACGAAGCAGAAGCGATCGAACTAAGCCGGCGAGTCAGCCGTGGAGAGGTAGTTCGCTTCACCACCCAGCGCCGCCGCAAAGACGGCAGCAGGCTCGAAGTCGAGATTCTCGGCGTACCGCTGCTCGTCGGAGGGCGCCGGATTGGCAGCTTCGCGATCTATCAAGACATTTCCAGCCGCACGAATCTCGAAAAAGCCCAGCGTTCGGCGGAAGAACGGCTGCGCACGCTTTTTGAAAACGCCATCGAAGGAATTTTCCAGACGACGCCCGAAGGCCGCTATCTCAGCGCAAATCCGGCGCTGGCGCGAATCTTCGGCTACGAGTCTCCCGCGAAAATGATGGCCACAGTAAAGGACATCGGCGCGGAACTCTACGCCGATCCCGCGCGCCGCACGGAATTCAAGCGTTTGATGGAAACCACTGACGTTGTCGAGGGCTTCGAATACCAACTCGTTCGCGGCGATGGCGCACGCGTCTGGATCAACGAAAATGCCCACGCGGTGCGCGATGAAAGCGGAAAACTTCTCTACTACGAAGGCACGGTCGAAGACATCACCCTTAGAAAGCGTGCCGAAGCCGAACGGCAGGCCACGCTCGAAATAACGCACGCGGTAAACGCGACCGAGAACCTCGACGACCTGCTGCGGCTGATCCATTCGGCCCTCAAGAAGGTAATCCACGCCGAGAATTGCTTTGTTGCTCTGTTTGAACCTTCGACGGGCATGTTCCATTTTCCGTTTTTTGCAGATCTCTTCGACACCGCCCCGCCGCCGCAAAAAGTGGGACGAAGCTGCACCGCCTACGTCTTCCGGACAGGCCGGCCCGCTTCGATTCCACAATCGGAGTTCGAGCGGCTAGTTGCTTCCGGGGAAGTCGAGCTTGTCGGGACCTCGTCGCCTTCATGGCTGGGCGTGCCCTTGCGCAGCGCCTCCGCTACCATCGGCGTCCTTGTCGTACAGCACTACACCGACTCGAACGCTTACAGCCAGCGCGATCTCGAATTCCTGGCGTCCGTCGGCGGGCAGATCGCTCTTGCCATCGAGCGCAAGAGATCCGAAACAGCGCTGCGAGACAGCGAAGCGCGTTTGCGCGTTCTCGTAGAACAATTGCCCGCGATCTTGTGGACCGTTGATTCGTCGCTGCGCTTCACTTCCGCGCTTGGCGCGGGATTAACGCGCGTCGGCGTTAAGCCTGAAGACGTTGTCGGTAAGACCATGGAGGATTTCTTCGAAACCTCCGACCTCGGATTCTTGCCCATTGCCGAGCATCGCCGCGCGGTGTCCGGCGAACCCGGCACCTTCCATATGGAATGGCGCGGCGGCTCGTACGCCTGCCACGTCGAAGCGATGCGCGCACCCGACGGCCGTGCGTACGGCGCCATTTGCATGGCGCTCGACGTATCGGATCGCAAAAAACTCGAGGCGCAACTTCGCCAAGCCCAGAAAATGGAAGCCGTCGGAAGATTGGCAGGCGGCATCGCGCACGACTTCAATAATTTGCTGATGGTGATTCAAGGCTACGCGGAATTGCTCATCGATCGCTCCAAGCCCGGCGACGCTTTCCGCCGCAACGCAGAGCAAATTCAGGAAGCATCGCAGCGCGCCGCTTCACTGACGCGACAGCTCCTCGCGTTCAGCCGCAAGCAAATGCTGGCGCCCAGCGTTTTGAACATTCAGAGCGTGGTCGCGGATATGGAAAAGATTCTGCGGCGCCTGATCGGCGAGGATATCGAGCTGGTTTCGGTGAATGCGCCAGATCTCTGGCGCATCAAGGCAGACCGCAGCCAGATCGAGCAAGTAATTCTGAATCTCGCCGTAAACGCCCGCGACGCCATGCCTCGCGGAGGAAAGCTAACCATCGAAACCGAAAACGTCGAATTCGATAACAGTCAAGCCCGCCTCCCAGTCATCCTCACACCGGGCCGCTACGTCATGCTCGCCGTCACCGATAACGGCTGTGGTATGGACACCGAGACGCAAGCGCATATCTTCGAGCCATTTTTCACCACAAAAGAAAAAGGCAAGGGCACTGGCCTCGGCCTCGCCACCGTCTATGGCATCGTGAAGCAAAGCGGCGGCTACATCTGGGTGTATAGCGAACCGGGGCAGGGAACTACGTTCAAAGTATATCTTCCGCGCGTCGAAGAAGGTCTCACACCGCAGGAAGTTCGCGCCGAATTACGAAATGTTCCCCGCGGCACTGAGACTATTCTACTGGTCGAAGACGAGCAGGGCGTTCGCGATCTGGCGCGTGAGTACCTGGAAATCAGCGGTTATAAAGTTCTCGTTGCCGAAAATGGCGCCGCTGCCGTCAAAGTCGCCTCCGACCATGGCGGCGCAATCGACCTGGTTATGACCGACGTGGTGATGCCGGGTCTGAGCGGCAGCGAACTCACCAAGCGCATTGAAGCCATCCGCCCGGGAATTCGTATCCTGTATATGTCGGGTTATACGGATCAAGCCATCATGCATCACGGCATTCTTGGCCCGGACATCGTGCTGCTTCAGAAGCCCTTCACGCTCAGCGCGCTGGCCCACAAGCTGCGGGACGCCTTGACCAAACAGACTGCCTCGTAGAGTTCTCGCCGAACGCCGCAGAAGTTCCCCCTCGTTTAGAAATTCAGCAAATCGTGCTGTTTCGCCTGGATTGGTTCGGCGCTCTGGTTCACCTCGCCGATTCTTTTCGGTACATGTGTTTGAGATCGGCGCACAGTTCCTAATGGAAATACTCGGCTGACCGTTCGTCGCGCGTTCGCACAACAACCTAAGCTGCGCTGCTGATAAGAGTTACATCCGCCGTCGCGCTACCGTTGCGGTCGCCCGCGTCTGGCGCTCAGCGTGCACTCTCTTCGCCCGTGTGACGACATAGAAGCCGGCACGAATCTGGGGGCAGCATGGCAACCAAGCAGCGGGTCGCAGCAGAACCAGCGGACGGGAAATTGGCCGCGGACACGGAAGACCGCGAGTACCCGAAATCACATGACTACGATCCCGAACGGCGCCTCTGGACTGCCGTTCTGCTTCAAGCCGTGATGGACTGGCAATCGCACAATGTCCGGGCGCATCGAGAAGCGGAGACGTTTCTATTGAACAGAGCGGTAGATCTCGAAGCCATATGCCATCGCGCGGGCTTGAATCCGGATGCATTCCAATCGAAGGTTCGGCGTCTTCGCCGCACTAAGCCGCTCGCCGGCTTGCCAGGGATGGTCTTGGCTGCCTGAGCGCATGCCGCTGCAGATTTGTGGTTGCAGGGCGGCCCGATGGTCTAAAATTTAATGAGAGCACCCCTCAGGCCGGCGGATTTGCAATTCGACAACTCGGCCGCGTAGTCTCGCGGCGCCGGCGTCCGTGGGTCTGAAATGACGATACGGCGCACCGACGAAATTCGGCCAGAGATGCAGCTTCTGCTGTACTGCGCTCGCACTCGCCTCGGCGCTTCGCACATCGAACGCATTCGCGGTCTCGTCCGCCCCGATTTGAATTGGGCGACCTTTCTGGCGCTAGCCGACCAGCACGGTCTGATTCCCCTGGTACACCAGAATCTCACCAATTTATCGGCGCGAATTCCGGATGTGTGGCTCGAACGCATGGACAAAGCTGCGCGCACGAATACCATTCGTTCTCTCTATCTCGGCAACGAGCTCGCGCGCATCCTCGACGTATTTCATGCCCAAAAAATCACCGCGATCCCGTACAAAGGCCCGGTCCTCGCCGCCCAGGCCTATCGCGACACGGCGCTGCGGCAATTCGACGATCTCGACATCATCGTGCCGCAAGCCGATCTGGCCGCAGCGCATGAGGCCATGCTGACCCTGCAATATCGCGCCCGTTTTCCCTGGAAGCGCCGCGCGGAGACCGCGCCATCGCGGATTCCGGGCGAATATACCTATCGCGGCCAGGGCCAAGCTTTAGTCGAGCTGCACACCGAATTCACGATGCGCCATTTCCCCGTGCGGCCCGACATTTCCATGTTTTCCGGCCGCCTTGCGCAGATCTCCGTGGACGGCCGCAACGTGCCGACGTTTCGCGCTGAGGACGCGCTGGCCATCCTATGTGTCCATGGTGCCAAGGATTTCTGGGAGCGCCTGGGATGGCTGGTCGATCTGGGCGCGCTCATCCAAACTTCGCCGCAGCTCGATTGGGACGCCGTTTTTCGGACTGCCGACGCGCTGGGCGCGCGGCGGATGTTGCTGCTGGGCCTTTCGCTCGCGCACGAATTAGTCGAAGTTCCGCTTTCCGGTTCACTCATCGGAAAAACCGAGGCGGATCCCGGCGTGGCTGCACTAGCGGCTCTCGTTCGCCGGAAGCTCACAATCGAAAAACAAACCTGGAGTGCTCTCGGCCGCCTGCGTTTTCGCTTCGGCCTTGTGGAAAGTCGCAGCGAAGCCGTGCGCTATGTGTGGCGGCTGGCGACTCAACCAGCGGAAGACGAGTGGCTCGGCGAGGAAACCAGCCCCTTCGCGGCGCGGCTACAGGCGCTCGCGCGTCCCTGGCGGCTGATACGCAAACACGGCGCGACAGCGTCTCACTCTGAGGAAAATCCATTCTAATTCCGCATTGCTAGCCGCTAACTCTGCGCGCGTTTATTAAAACTTTGAGCCATATCTTCCGTTGCTCTCGCCCTGCTCGGCGGCTACAATGACGCGCTCGCAACCGCGAATGGCGACGAATTCCAGTCCGCAACTCACCCGCGGCTTCGGCCTGCTGCAAGCCACCGCGCTGAACATGTCCAACATGGTCGGCGTCGGCCCTTTCATCACCATTCCGCTGCTAATGGCCTCCATGGGCGGCCCACAGTCGCTGCTCGGCTGGGCGACTGGCGCGCTGATCGTGGTTTCCGACGGCCTGATCTGGAGCGAACTCGGCGCCGCCCTACCCGGCTCAGGGGGCAGCTATCATTTTCTTCGCGAGGCTTACGGCCGCGAAACCTGGGGCCGCCTGATGGCCTTTCTCTTCATCTGGCAATTTGTTCTCAGCGGCCCGCTCGAAATCGCGTCCGGCATGATCGGCTTCGGGAATTATTCCGCGTATTTGTTTCCACGCTTGACGGTGCATGGCCAACAATTCGTCGCCGCGGGTATCGGCGTCGTCGCCATTGTCCTGCTCAGCCGCAGAATCCAATTCCTCGGCAAGGTGGCCGTCACGCTTTGGATCGGCACGCTGATTACCATGGCGGCGGTGCTGATCGCGGGATTTCCTCATTTCAATCCGAAGCTTGCGTTCGATTTTCCGCCAGGGGCATTTGCATTTTCGCGCGGGTTTTTCTTCGGGCTCGGCAGCGCCACACTGATCACCGTGTATAACTATCTCGGGTACTACGACGTCTGCTACATCGGCGACGAGGTGAAGAATCCAGCCTATGTGGTGCCGCGCTCGATCTTGTGGTCCATAGCGATTTGCGCGATCGGATATTGCGCGATTCACCTGGCAATTATCGGAGTAGTGCCCTGGCGCGAGGGCATCCACTCGACGTTCATTGCCTCCGACTTCATGGAGCGCCTCTACGGCCGCGGCGCTGCGATCCTAATCACCCTGATGATATTGTGGACCGCGTTCGGCTCAGTCTTCGCGCTCTTGCTCGGCTACTCGCGCATTCCGTACGCCGCAGCCCGCGATGGCTACTTCTTTCGCGCCTTCGCAAAGGTTCATCCCACGAAGCATTACCCGGACGTATCGCTCTTCGTGCTCGGCGGCGTCTCGATCGTCGCGGCTTTTTTCCCGCTGGAATGGGTAGTCAGTGCGCTGATCACCACGCGCATCCTGGTGCAATTCATCGGCCAGGTCTTTGCCATCCCTCTGCTGCGGCGGAAGCTTCCGGATTCCGCGCGCCCGTACAAAATGTGGCTTTATCCTGTCCCTGCGGTGATCGCACTTTTCGGCTGGATCTATATTTTCGTCACGTCAGGATGGATGTATGTCGCAGTAGGCGGAGCGACACTTGCGGTAGGCGTCGCAATTTTTCTGATTCGCGCAAAATACACGGCGGCCTGGCCATTTCGACCGGCCAGTGCTTAACGCGGCGTGGCTGATGCAACATTCCAGCCGCTCACTTCGATTTCCGGCGACGCTCCCGCCAATTCTCCCGTATAAAATCGCGCTGTGACGTCCTTCGTCTCCCCAGGCAAAATCTCGAAATAATTATCGTTCCAAAGCACGGGCAAAATCTCCTGGCCGCCGGGCCCGCGCGTCAACCGCAAGTGAACGAGGAAAGCAAGCCGATCCGTTGGATTGGTGACATGAATCTTCTCGAAACTTTCGTCTGCGCCCTTTTCGAATTCGTTCGTATAAGAAAGCGTGACCTTGGCGATGCGCCCCAGCTCACGAAAATCCGCATAGGATTTTTCCGGCATGTAGTACCAATTACTTCCCTCCGGCACCAGCACGTCGGGCTTTGTCGAAAGCCAGTAGAAGTTTGAGCTGAGCATCGCCCCGCCCGCGTCCTTCAAAGTCAATCGCAAGAAATAGGCCGCGGAAGTTACGTTCGGCTCGGGCAGCTTGAAAGCGCGCACGGTACTCAACGAGACAGCCGAAATAGTGGCCTCATGCGAATACTTTTCGCTCGCATCGAGGTCGTAAATCTTCGCGGTCACTTTCAGGTCCGCGGCGTCCTGCATCGTGTCGTTCACCACCACGATCGATTGATCGTCGTAGGAATATTGCACGTGCATCGGCTCGCAGGCCTTCTGCGTTCCAAAGTATCCGCCAGCCGGACGCATATAGAAATCGTAGAGATGCCAGATGATCGAAGGCCAGGCGTTGTTTAGCATCCACTGAATCACGCCGGTAGAAGTGCCGCGATTCCGCGCGAAAGCCTCAAACATAGCCCGCTGACTCTCATACGCCATGGCCTGCGACTTCCATTCGAAGTCCGCGAGGCTTTTCGGCGGCCCGTAGCGTCGCTCCAGCGCGTCGGTATAGAGCTTGATATCGCGAAACGGTCCGCCCCCCGCGTGATAACCCCAAACATCGTTGATCGGCCATATCGCCTTTTCCGGCAGCATCAATTTCAAGCTATCGATGGGAGGAATTGCCGCCCCGGCGCTCGTCTCGGTATTGAAGCCAAACGCCCCGCCATGCTGCGTATCGAGCAACCAATAATTCGGCGGTACGTAGTCGTAAGGCCCGGTCATCTTCACGCCAGATGGCCCGGTCACGCTCGTCTTGGCTGCAGACGCCGACGATATGATCGGCTTCGGCCAGCTCACTTCGTGCAGCACCTCCAAATAAGCCTTCTCGACGTCGGCGGGCGGCGGATTATCGCTGCCATTCAGCCAAGCAATCACGCTCGGATGATTTCTCAGCCGCAGCACCTGATCCCGCAGCGATGCCGTTGAAACTTCGCGCTCACTCGACTTCCACGCCTTCCATTTTTCCCAATGATCGCAGCAGCACCATCCCGCCATCACCATAATTCCGTAGCGGTCCGCCAAGTCGAAGAATTGATCGTCCATCAATTTCCCTTCGAGCCGCACCGTATTCAAATTCATGCCGCGAACGTAGCGAAAATCGTCTTCCCATCGCGCCGCATCCTGATGCAGGAACATGTCGGGAGTCCAACCACCGCCGCGAATCAAAACTTTCTTCCCGTTCACGACAAATTGCAGATGGCCCTTTGCGGTCATTTCCGAGCTGATCTGATCGATTCCGAAATGAGTGTCGAGCTTGTCCGAGGGCTCGCCGCCAATGTCGAATTCCAGATTCAACTCGTACAATTCCTGCGTACCCATCGTATAGGGCCACCAGATGCGCGGCTGCGCGAAATTCAATTGCGGAAATTGTTCGGGCGTGAAGACGATCTCTTGGGTTTCAGCAGCGGCCAGCGTAACCGGCTGCGAAATTTCAGACGAGCCAACCAATCCGCGCAGCAAGCCTTCCACCGGCGCACTCGAACTGTTATGAAGCTGCGCGCGCACCGTAAGATGCGCGGCTTCGAGGCCGGGAAGATCGAGTTTGGCCTCCACCTGCGGATGGCGCACGGAGACAGCTCCACTGGCACGCAGAAACACGCGTCCCCATATCCCCATGTCCTTGTCCGGCGGCAGCGGATTCCAATCTACAAAAGTGATGGCGAGATCGTGTGGCGTCGGCGGAAAAACTTCCACCGCGACGGCATTCCGCTTCCCCGCGGCGATCAGACGCCCGATCTCGAATTCGTAGCGGCGAAACGCCCCGGCCACTTCCTCGGCCTTGGCGATCTGCTGGCCATTCACCCAGATATCCGCACGATAATTGATCCCCAGAAAATTCAGCCAAACGCTTCGTCCCGCCCATCCGGAAGGAACGCTGAATTCCGTGCGGTACCACCAGGAAACACGGAACGGGCTGTCTTTCGGCATCTCCTCGTTTGAGAAGTTTTCGCCAACCTTGTAGCTCATCCCGGGGTAATGCCGCAGGTTGTCACTGAAATAAGGATCCGGATACGCCCGGAAATCCACCAGCGCGCCAACCACGGTCGTTGGGGCGGAAGTTGTGTACCAGCCTTCCGAGGCGAAGCCGGGCCTCGAAAACGTAGCTCCATTCCCAACCACTTTCGCCGAAGATTGCAGCGACCATCCCTTCTTCAGTTCCAGAAGTCCGCCAAATGAATCCTGCGCAGCGGCGACCCCAGCAAATGAGAAGAAGCAGAGCAGGGAACCGAGCGCGAATCGGAACAGCCAGGCAGGACAAGTGAAGCGAACAGGATGCCGAAGTAATTTGGAATGGATGCCGAAGTGAAGGGGCCTCAGCTGGTTCATGCAATCTCCCGGTATGAGCACAGCAAAATGAGCAAAGCAAATTGTGACCGCGTATCTTAGCATCCGCAAGCACAAGCGACAGCGTTTATTAAACGTTTAGCCCGAACGGCCCCAACTCCATTCGCAGCGCGCCGGCCGTTCGTACCGCTGGCGTCCCCGCCGGCTCTTACGACCACTAATTCGACAAAGGCATCACACGCGGCCGGACTACCCAGTCGAGCCAGTGCCATCGTTTTTACTTCCAGCGCCGCCCAAAATTTGGAACCTGGCCGGCTTTTACGCCAGTAAGATTGTCGCGGGGACGCCAGCAGTACGGGAAAGCCGTCACAGTCACGTCAAATATCCGCCGGCAGCGACTTAGACTTTCGCGGGATCACACGTTCCTGTGCTTTCTTCAGCAGCACATACAGTACAGGAATAAAAAGAAGATTCAAGGTCGTCGCAGCGATCATTCCGCCGAACACCGTCGTGCCCACCGATTGGCGGCTCACGCGCCCGGCCCCGCGGGCCAGCACCAAGGGCAACACTCCCAAAATAAATGCCAGCGAAGTCATCAAGATCGGCCGCAAACGTATTCGCGCAGCCTCGATCGCCGCCTCCACGATCGAATGTCCGCGTTCACGCAACTGCTCAGCAAATTCCACAATCAAAATCGCATTCTTACTCGAAAGCCCGATCAACATCACCAATCCAATCTGGCAATAAACATCATTTTGTAGACCGCGGAGCGAAACAGCCGCCAGCGCGCCCAACAACGCCATAGGTACAGCAAGCAACACGATAAACGGCAGCGAAAAGCTCTCATACTGCGCAGCAAGTGTCAGATACACCACCAAAATCCCCAGCCCGAAAAGCAGCACAGCGGTGTTACCGGATTCGAGCTCCTCTTTCGAAATCCCGCTCCATTCATAGCCGAATCCTTTCGGCAGCACTCGCTTGGCAATCGCGTCCATCGACTCGATCGCATCCCCCGAACTGCGTCCGGGCGCTCCCGAGCCGTCGATTTCCGCGGAGCGAAGAATGTTGAAGTGCGTAATCACTTGCGGCGAAGCCACTTGCTCGACGTGAATCAGGCTCTCCAGCGGAATCATCGCGCCCGTCGCCGCACGCACGTAGTACTTCTGCAGATCGCTGGGCGACGCGCGGAACTGCTTGTCGGCCTGAATATAAACGCGATACGCGCGGTTATTGAAATCGAAATCGTTGACGTAAACCGAGCCCATATATACCTGCAGCGCATCGGTGATCTGATTCAGCGGAACTTGCAGTGCCTTCGCCTTGTCGCGATCGAACGTGACCACATACTGCGGATCGTTCGCGGTGTACGAGGTGAATAATCCCGTAACTTCCTTGCTCGTATTTCCGGCGCGCACTACCGCTTGCGTCGCCTGAGACAACGCCTGCAAAGTATTTCCGCCGAGGTCTTCGACGATGAATTGGAATCCGCCAAAGTTGCCTAGCCCCTGGACCGCCGGAGGAGAGAAGGGCACGATCACCGCTCCGGTTATTCCACTCAGCGGCCCTCTCATTCGATTCACGATCGCCTCGGCGGAATGTTCCTCGCCGGGCCGCTTATCGAAAGGCGCAAGCGATGCGAAGATCATCGCGGCATTCGGAGCGCCGCCGCTAAAGCTAAAGCCCGCCGCGCTGAACGCTCCCTCAATCTCAGGGAACTTGCTGAGCACGGCCTCCGCCTGTCCCGCAATATTCGTCGTATAAGCGAGCGAAGCCCCCTGGGGCGCCTGAATGGCAATGATCAGATAACCTGCGTCTTCTTCCGGGATGAATCCCCGCGGAACGTGGCCGTAAAGCCAAGCCGCCCCGGCCAGCGCCGCCAAAAATAAGATGACAGTCGGAAACGCGAGCCGAACCGCGACTCCGAGCGTTCGCTCATATGCCTGCGTGAGGGCGGTCACACCGCGATTGAAAAGCGCCATGATGCCTCGCGAGCCTTTTCTTTCATGTCCCAGCAAGATAGCCGAAAGCGCCGGAGTCAAAGTCAGCGCGTTAAACGCGGAAATCGACACCGAGAACGCGATGGTCAGCGCGAACTGCCGGAAAAGAATTCCGGTGGTGCCCGGGAAGAAAGCCACCGGAACGAAAACAGCCACGAGCACCAGGGAAGTAGCAATCACCGCGCCGGCAACTTCCTTCATGGCGATTGAGGCAGCCTCGTGCGGATCCTTGATTCCTTCGGCGATGTGCCGTTCCACGTTCTCGATCACTACGATCGCATCATCCACTACCAGCCCAGTCGCCAGAGTGATTCCGAAAAGTGTCAACGTATTAATCGAAAATCCGAGCAGCTTGACAAATGCAAAAGTGCCGATCAGCGAAACGGGAATCGTCACAGCAGGAATAATCGTGGTGCGCCAATCCTGCAGGAAGATGTAAATCACGAACACCACCAGCAAGATCGCTTCCAGCAACGTGAAGAGCACGTCGCGAATGGATTCGCCAATTACGGTAGTGGTGTCGAACGCAACCGCATATTTCATTCCCGGCGGAAATCGCTTCGATAACTCCGCCAGCGCGGCCTTCGCGTCGCGATCCACGTCGAGTGCATTCGCGCCCGGAAGCTGCGACACCCCGAAGCCGATCGCATCGTGGCCGTTGAAGCGCAGGTTCGCGTTGTACGCTTCAGCTCCCAATTCCGCGCGGCCCACGTCTTTCAGCCGCACCAGCGTTCCATCCGCGCCAGATTTCAGGATGATGTTATCGAACTCCGAAGGCTCCGTAAGCCGCCCCACCGCCCGCACGCTGATCTGATACATCTGTCCCGGCTGCGAAGGCTCCTGGCCAATCTGCCCGGCGGCCACTTGCACGTTCTGCTCACTGAGCGCGCTGACCACGTCGGTAGCCGTGATCCCGCGGCTCGCCAGTCGCGTGGGATCGAGCCACAAACGCATCGAATATTTTCGCGGCGCAAAATTGAAAACGTCCGCGACGCCTTTGACACGCTTCAACGTATCGGCGACATAAAGATCAATGTAGTTGCTGAGAAAAAGGCTGTCGTACTCGCCGTGCTCGGAATAAACTCCCGCGCCGAAAACAAATCCCGTCGCGGCTTTCGTAATCGTGATGCCGGTAGTCTTCACCGCGTCCGGCATGCGCCCCAGCGCCGCGTTCACGCGATTCTGCACGTCCACCGCCGCCAAATCCACGTTGCGCGTAATGTCGAAGGTGACGTTTATCGTCGAGGATCCATCATTGCCGCTCGACGAGGTCATGTACTTCATGCCCTGCACGCCGTTGATTTCCTGCTCCAGCGGGATGGTGACGCCGGTCTCGACCGTCTGCGCGCTCGCGCCGTTGTAAACAGCCGACACCGTCACCTGCGGCGGCGCCAAATCAGGGAATTGCGCCACCGGCAGCGTAGGGATGGAGACCGCGCCGGCCAAAATGATCAGCAGCGCGCAAACCGTCGAGAAGATGGGCCGCTTGATGAAGAAATCTACGAACATGCGTCAGTTCCGTGCCTAAATTGCGAAGACAGTACCGCCTTCGATGCTTGCGCTGGTTGAATGCATTGTGATGTCAATTTCGGATTGTTCCCACAAGAGGTCAGGATGCCGGAGCTCCCGAATTTGCATCCGCCGGCGATTCGGAAACCGGCACGCCATCCACGAGGAACTGCGTCCCTTCGACGATCACATGATCGCCGGCCTTGATGCCATCAAGCACCACGTAGCTATTCCCAATCAATTCGCCCAAATGCAGCAGCCGCTGCTTGGCAACGGTCGCGCCGCCATTTTTCTCGGCCACGAAAGCAAAATACTGTCCGTTAATCCTGCGTAGCCGCGAGAATCGGAATCGTCGTGCCTTCATGCGTGCCCCAAACAATGCGCGCCCGCGCAAATTGCAGCGTGCGCAGCTCATCCTTGGGATTGCTCACCGTAGCTTTCACCAAAATCGATTGCGTCGCCGCATCCGCCTGCGACGAAATAAAATCCACTTGCGTCTCGCCCATATCTTTTCCACTCGGATCGAGCAATTGCACCGGCAATCCCATCCGCAGCTTACTGGCATTCTCCACCGGCACCGAAATGTAGGCTTCCAGGCTGCCCGGCTGATCGACGGTAGTCAGCATCGTAGCTGTCGTCACGCGATCGCCCACGCGCACCGGAATGTCCCCAACGATTCCGTCCGTCGGCGCCACCACGCTGTAGTAATGCAACTGCACCTGCTGCTCCTGCAACTGCGATTCGAGCGATTCGAGCTGCTTTTCCGCCGAATCGTAAGCGGATTGCGCCTGATCGAGGTCCTGTCGCGGCACGATGCCGGCTTCAAAAAGCTTTTTGGAGCGGTCGAGCTGCTGCTTCGCATAGGCTACGTTCGCTACCTGCGCCGCACGCGCTGCCTCCTGGCTGCCAACGGTAGCTTCCTGCTTGAGCGGATCGATCTGTATCAGCGGCTTGCCCGCAGCCACGCGATCGCCCGACTTTACGAAGATCTTCGTGATCTGCCCTTCTACCTGTGGATTAACAGTCGTCGAATGGCGCGATTTCAACGTCGCAAGGTACTCAGTGGTCTCGGGAATGCTCACGTTCTCCGCGACAATGGTCTTAACCCCCACCGCGCCCATTGCCTGGCTGGCCGCTGGATTCTTTGCTTCGCATCCACCAAGAACAAGCATCGCCGCGCCAAGCCACACCCCTCCCAAAAGCCGCACGAATCGGCCCCGCCGGCCAACCCCGCCTGCGCGCACTGACGCCATGCCTCCACCCGGCTCCATGAATTCTGCGGTCTCCTGAGGTAAGACATTCATATTATGACAGGAACCTGTGAACTCCAAGCGCGCTCCTATCACTTTTTCGACGCCTCGCGCGCCACTTCGTGAGCCCGCGGCGAAGCTTAGCGCACCGCGGTGATTTCGTAGCGGCGCCCTTTAGGGTGGCATCTTCGCAACGCAAGCCGACCCGCAAGATGCCACGCTGAAGCGCGCCGCTACGAAACCGAAGACGCAGCCCGAGAGCTCATCGGCAGTAGATGCTGTATAGAACACCGTGGACGCGAGTCGTCTCTTTGCTGCGACGCAAACTGTCACATTCCCAGGCGGAGGGCAGAGAACCGGTGAGATTTGAAAGTTCGGCCCAGCATCCAGATTAAGCTTTTCTGCCTTAGTACTTGCGTAAGCGCTTGGCCTGCAAGCGCTTATGAACCCGTCTCCAGAAATCCATTTTTCCGGCCAAATCTGGCATTCGCCATGCTCCGCTGTCCCTGGGGTATTAGTCCACGGGTCCGCGCAGGGAGCAGGGCATGAAAATTCGAGCAGGCTTTTCGCTACTTACCTTCGTTCTAGTTTTGGCATTCGGCTCAATCGCATCGGCGCAGAGCGCCAGTCCGGAAGAAACCGCCAAGCGCCAGATAAAATCGCGCACTGATCCATCCTATCCGGCCCTCGCGCGCGAGATGCACGTCAACGGCAAGGTCAAAATCGAAGTCACCGTGGCGGCCGACGGCGCTGTCCGCAACACGAAAGTCCTCGGTGGCAGTCCGCTGCTGGTGCGCGCGGCCGTGGACGCCGTAAAGAACTGGAAGTATGAATCCGCCCCGCGCGAGACCACTGAGACAGTCGAGTTTGTCTTCAATAACTACTAATCCCGCATCCCCAGCCCGCAGGTGGCGTAGCACTACTTGAGCAAAACTCATCCCATAAATGCTTTTTAGGGGGTCGGTGCTTTAGCTCCGACATCCAATCGCCTTTAGAATCTTGGGCTTTAGAGTCTGTGTGAGAACTCGATTTGACGCGTCTCTTATACTGCACGGGAGAGGAGACGCGATGGCTAAATTTTTGGAGTACCACCCGGACCAGGCGTATTTGTTGCCGCCGAGCGTTCGCGATGTGCTAGGGCCGAAGCATCTGTGCTTTTACATCCGCAAGGTGCTGGCGAAGTTGAACCTGAGCGCATTCCGCGAGGAGTACGGCGTGGAGGGCGGGCCGGCGTACGCGCCGGAGTCGCTGGTGGCGGTGTGGTTGTATGCCTATGCGTTGGGCGTGACCAGTTCGCGGCGGCTGGAGCAGCGCCTTCGCGAGGATTTGGCGTTCCGCTACTTGGCGGCCGGCGCGACACCGGATCACTGGACATTGAATGACTTTCGCCGCCGGCACGCGCGAGGATTGAACGATCTGTTCACGCAAGTGGTGGAAGTGGCGCGGAAAGCAAAAATGGGGAAGCTCGGGCATGTGGCCATTGATTCGACGCGCATCGCGGCGAACGCTTCGCGGGATCGCATCGACACGGAGCAGAAGTTGCGGGATCAGCGGGCGCGCACGCGGCGAGCGATCCGCCGCTGGCAGAAGCAATGCGATCGGGACGATCCGAATGAGGGCGCGGGAATGGATGTGGGCGAGGCGGTGATGGAACGGCTGGAAGAGCAGCTGGCCGCGATTCCCGAGCGGCTCGAGCGGCTGCGGAAATCGGGTTTGAAGAAGCTGTCGCGCACCGATGCGGACAGCCGGTTTTTGAAGGAGCGCGGCGGATTCAAGTTGGGCTACACGGCCACGCTGGCGGTGAGCGAAGATCATTTGATTTTGGCGCAGCGCGTGACGCAGGAGACCACCGACAACCAAGCGTTGCTGCCGATGGTGGCCGAGGTGCGGCGGCAGTGCCGCCGAAAACCCAGACGCGTGAGTGCCGACAGCGGATTTTTCTCGATCGATACGGTGAAAGCACTGGAGCAGAAAAAAATCGACGCCTACGTTCCAGATTCGAATTTGGCGCGCTGGTTGAATCGCGGAGGACGGCTGCGGACGCGAGCGAGCGATCCGGCGCATCGCCGCATGAGGCGTAAGCTGCGCGATCCGGCGGGACAGAGAATTTACCGCCGCAGGAAAGCGATCGTCGAACCGGTGATCGGAATACTGAAAGCGCAGCGAGGGATGCGCGCATTCGCGCGACGCGGCCTGCCGCAGGTAGCGGTGGAGTGGGCGCTGGCGGCCACCGCCTACAATCTGACGCGTCTGTGGCACAGCGAGAAGCGCCGCGCGAAGCGCTGATCCACGGAAGGCGCAAGAAACCTGAGAGCTCATGATCGATTACGCAAACTAAATCTGGGGCATCGAGTCTTCACACAGACTCTTTAGCCCCTGAGGACACTCCGATCCGCCGCTCAAATTATTTATGCGATGACTTCCAGTCAGAAAAAGTCGTTTTCGCCGCTTCCCGTATTTCCGGTAGCAACCGCCTCCGTTATGCCGCTTTCGAGCAACTTCGCGAACTCCGCCGCCGGCACCGGCCGGCTGAAGTAGTATCCCTGCGCTTCATCACAGTGATGCGCCTGAAGGAATTCCAGCTCCTGTTGTGTTTCGACCCCCTCGCCAACTACACGCAGTTTGAGGCTTCTCCCCATGCTTATGATTGCAGTGACGATACCCGTTTCGCCGGGAGCGTTGCTGATCTGGCGCACGAACGACTGATCGATCTTCAGCGCATCGATCGGAAATCTTCTCAGATAACTCAAGCTCGAGTATCCCGTCCCAAAGTCGTCCACCGCAACTTGCACACCTCTCGCTCTCAGCGCTTTGAGAATCGCTTCTGTGGACTCGACATTCTTCATCAGAACGCTTTCAGTCAGCTCCAGCTCGAGGCAGCCAGCATCGAGCCCGGTGTCTTCCAGGATGGCAAATACGCCTTCAAGAAATTTCTCTTGCCGGAACTCCATCGCCGAGATATTCACTGCCACGCTGCGTAGCGGCAAGCCCGCATCCATCCAAGCCCGTCCCTGCCTGCAGGCTTCGCGAAGCACCCATTTCCCGATGGGCAGAATCAACCCGCAGTCTTCCGCGACGGGAATGAATTGCGCGGGGGGGACCGCCCCGCGAGTGGGGTGGGTCCAGCGGATCAGAGCTTCCGCTCCGGTAATCTCGCCGCTCGCCAGACTGATCTTCGGCTGGTAGTGCAGCGTGAATTCTTCGCGTTCCACCGCGCGACGCAGACTTTCTTCGATCGATTGCCGTTCCACAGCCCGCACATTCATAGCCGCCTTAAAAAACTGGTAGTTCTGCCGCCCATTTTCCTTGGCCTGATACATGGCCGTGTCCGCATTCTTGATCAGCGTCTCCGCATCCAATCCGTCATCCGGATAAATGCTCAAGCCGATGCTGGTGGTCACGTGCAGTTCGTGATGGTCAACGCCATGTGCCTCCGCGACTGCCTGCAACATCCTCCTCGCAGTAATCGCCGCATCCTCCGCTTGCGCAACTTCCGATAACAGCACCACGAATTCATCGCCGCCCTGCCGGCTGACCGTGTCCGCGCCGCGCACGCAGTTCACCAGCCGCTGCGCGATGGATTGCAGAAGTCTGTCGCCAACCGGATGTCCAAGCGAATCGTTGATGTGCTTGAAGCCATCCAGATCCAAAAAAAGCACGGCCACTTTTTTCATATGCCGCGGCGCCAGCGCAATAGCCTGATTGACGCGGTCATTGAGAAGCATGCGATTCGGCAGGCCGGTCAGAAAATCGTGCTGCGCCGAATGAACCATCTGTAAAGACATCGCCCGCGCCGCGCTCACGTCGCGGAAAACGATGACCGCCCCGGTAGCCGCTCCCTCGCGATTGTGGATCGGCGCAACCGAATCCTCGATCGGCGTTTCAAATCCGTCGCGCCGCACCAGGACGCAATTCGCGGGCAAGTTCATCACTCGATTTTTGGCCACCGCGAGCTCCATCGGATTCGGAGTGGTTTCGCGGCTCGTGGCATCAATTATGTGAAAGACTTCTGCCATCGACCGCCCGGCCGCTTCCCGGCACGCCCATCCGGTCATTCTTTCCGCCACCAGATTCAGGAAAGTGATATTCCCCGCGATGTCCGTACAAATCACCGCGTCACCTATCGAATCCAGCGTCACCTGCGCGCGTTCCTTTTCCTCGAACAACGCCCTCTCCGCCTCCTTGCGTTCGGTGACATCCATGTTGACCCCGATCACCCGGCTCACGTTTGCGCGCTTGTCGAAGATTGTCCGCTCAATCACGCAGATCACTCTCACCGATCCATCATCCCGTAGGATCCGGAATTCCGCTTCGCCCTGGCTCTTCTCCTCGATTGTTTTTCGCATCATCGCTTCGACCAGCGCGAGGTCCCTGGGGACAACAGCCGCAGCCCATTTTTCGTAGGGCATCGGAACCTCAGGCCGAATGCCGTAGATCTCAAACATTGTGGAGTCCCACACAAGGGAATTGCTGGTCAGGTCCCACTCCCACACACCCACCTTGGCAACCGCGGCCGCCAGCGAAAGCCGTTCGCTGAACATTAATAGCTTAAACTCGGCCTGCTTGCGTTCGGTGATGTCGTGGTTGATCGTGAGAATCCGGAATGGCGCGCCCTCCGCGTCCCGTTGCAAGGCCCAGCGCGTGCCCACATTAATCCGGGTCCCGTCGCGCGTCTCCTGAATCGCCTCGCCATCCCAGTGGCCGCGTTGCAGCAACTGCGCCTCGATGTTTTCCACCGGCTGGGTAAATTCGGCCTTTAGCAATTCAAAGATTATTTTTCCCACCGCCAGATTTCCCGGCCAGCCGTACATCAGCTCAGCACCGCGGTTCCAGAACACAATGCGGTTGTCCATGTTCCGCACAATGATGGCGTCGTGCGCCAAATCGAGTAATGCCGCATGTTGCGCGAGCTCGCGGGTTTGCTGCTCCAGCGCCCGCGTTCGCTCCTCCACTCGTACTTCCAGCCTCGCATTCATCAGCCGGATCGCAGTCTCGGCGGCGCTGCGCTGCGCATACTCCACGTTCATCTTTCGCGCGCTCTGCCACACCAAAACCGCAAATACAAACGTAGTCGCGGTGGCGTACAGCGCGAATCCCAATTCCACTCCGTATCTCCCCGCCAGTTCCCCCCGTAAGCCGATCCAGCCCAGAACAATCGGAACGAACAGAACCGCAGGAAGCAATCCCCGCGCCATGGCGCTTCCGGACGCCTGGCTGGTCAAATCGCCGGCTATGCCGTCGCGGGGCCGCACGAATAAGACCGCGGCGCTCAAAAGGATCAGCGCGACTGCGGTATGCACAGCCACTTGTGTGTACAGCAGAATGCTATAAAGCACCCTCGCGTGATAAAGATAACCGGCGATCGCCAGGATGGCCACCAATCCGGTCCATAACGCCAGCATCTGCGACGGCCGCTGCCCTCGCTTCGTTTTCCAGTCGAGCAGCATCAGTGAAAAGCCAATGGTAATAAATGCCGTCGCAGTAGTGGGCGCCAAACGTCCCGGCGAAGTCGTCCCAATTGAGCCGTCGGGATCAAGAAACAGAAGTTGGTCGATCCGCAGATCAATGCCAAAGGCGTACTCGCAGAAAGTAGCCGCGCCAATCAGCACCACGATGGCCGCAAAGATACGCGCGAGCTGCCGCCACGGCTTTCGCCACTCGCCAGGAATCTGCAACCACAGCGAGACCGCGGAGAGCCCCAGGCCCACCGCCGTGTTGGCCTTCATGGTGACCAGCCCCGGAAGCACAGACATCAAAACTGTAATGTGAAAGGCCCACCCCACCAGAACCAGGCACGAAATCGCCACAACGATGATCGCCGCCGCGAGGCAGCATCTGCGCAGAGTTTCGAACCTGCGCGCGCTGGGATCAATCATCGAAACTTCGAGCATGAGGCCCCTCGGCACTGGAATTCCGATCTACGGAGAGGGAGGAAAACACCACTACTGCGGCAAACTTACGGAAGGGAACTCTAGTGTGACTGAAGAGCCTCTAAATATATACAGCGGCGGGTCACGCGGTGCCTAAGTCACCATCAGGCCGACGAAAAAAAATTTGCCATTGCGTCCGTAGGGGCGCCGCTTGCCGCGCCCGGTGAGACGCGCGAACGTCCGAATCCGCCCTAACGGCGCAACGGAGCGCGGCATTCCGATTTCATTTCGCCTTCTGCTCGGCGATCCATTGATTCGTTCGCGCGTCAAGCAAATCAAGCGGCAGCGTTCCGCCGTTCAGCATCTCATCGTGAAAGCTACGTATGTCAAACTTCACTCCCAATTCCGCCCGTGCCCGCGCGCGAAGCTCACGGAACTTGAGCTGCCCCAGCTTGTAAGCCAGCGCCTGCGCAGGCCAGGCGATGTAGCGGTCCGTCTCCGACTGAATCAGGGGCTCGTCCCCAGCTCCCGACTTTCGGAAGAACTCCACCACTTGATCGCGCGTCCATCCCTTCGAATGGATTCCCGTGTCCACCACAAGCCGCACCGCCCGAAAAAGCTCGGACGAAAGCCGCCCATAATCAGAAACAGGATCCTTATAAAATCCCACGTCCTTGCCAAGCTGCTCCGCATACAGCGCCCACCCCTCGGTGTACGCAGTAAAGCCAAGCCCATGCAGCCGGAACTTAGGCAGCCCGGTCAACTGCTGCTGCACGGATAGCTGCATGTGATGTCCAGGGATCCCTTCGTGGTAGGCAGTCGCCTCGTCGAGAATCAACGATCGCTCGGCGAAATGGGATGTCGCCACGACTACGCGCCCGGGCCTCTTGCCGTCCGGCGTCCCGGTAACGTAGTGCGTCGCAGCGGCGGCCTGAAATTCCGGTATTGCTTCCACGGTCACCGGCGATTTTGGCAGCAAAGTAAAAAGTTCAGGAAGTTTCGGCTCCATCTGCGCGATATAGCGCCGGAAATCGTCGAGTATCTGCTCCGCAGAAGCCGGAATATATTTCGGATTCGACTTGAGCGCTGCGCGAAACGCCGCTAGATCGGCAAATCCCTCTTTCGTTGCGATCGCCGTCATCTCCGCCTGGATGCGCTCCATCTCGCGAAGACCGAGCTGGTGAATCTCGTCGGCGGTCACGGGCGTAGTCGTCCGCGCATAAATGTCATTCTGGTAGCGCTTCTCCCCATCCGGCAACGAGGTAACCGCCAACGTCGTGCGCCCTTTGGGCGCGTACTCCGTGCGCACGAATGCAGCGAAGATGCGATAGGCAGGAATCACCTCATGATTCACTGCATCCGTGATCTGCTGCGTCAGGCGCTGCTGATCTTCAGTCGAAATGTCCGCAGGATACTTTTTTGTAGGCAAAAGAAATGGATCGGCATCGATGATGCCCTGGCACTGTACTGGAATCTTCTCCAGCAAAAATCGCACCGGCATCAATTTATCCGCCATCCCAGCACGCAACACCGTGGTAGTCTGGCTGAGCGCAGCCGGAATTTGCCGCAGCCGCGCGATGTAATCCTCGTAGTGCTTCACCGAATCTAAGGGAACCGAAAGCGGCAGGTCCGCCAAATTCGTATGCACGCCGCTCGCCTGATTCACCAGCATTTCATATTCTTTGAGATCGAAATCCGCACCGCGCTGCTGCAGCACGCGGATCAGCAATTCGTGCGAAAGCTGATCCTGGTCGGAGAAGCCGTCGCTCGGAATCGCCTGCAGCCGCGCCAGAAACTCCATATCGATTTTGTGCCGCCGCGCGATGGCTTCGAGCGAGTAATCGTTCAACTTGTCGTTGTACCGGTAATCTCCGAAAGCAGTGGCCCGTTCCGGAAAATTCCGCAGATCGGACTCATATTGGTCGTCGAAGAGCGCGTTCTGCGCGGCCAGGCGCTCAGTCAAGGGTTTGACGTCCTGCGAAGAGATGGAGCCGGCAAGAACGGAAGCAGCTGCAGCAGCAAGAATTAACAGTCTCGGAGAAATTCGCATAAGGGCTGCAGTTTACTAAAGGAAGTAAAGCTCGCGCACAATAAAAGAGACGAGTGGGGCGAAATTCCCGGGGAGATCCCGCGGGCCTGCGCTAAGGTAGGCAGTCAAAGCGCTGAAATCTAACGGGCGAGGAAGGATGAAACTCCCCGCACCAGTAATACGGCGCACGCTCTGGCGTCGCTCGCCTAGTTGTGTGGCGCTTCCTGCGGTGCCGCCGCGACGCCCCCCAGGGGCCGGCCGCAACGACGCATCTGTCGCGCAGCACGACGCAGGCTCTGTGTCCGGTGATTGCCGCCCGCGGGCTGCGCGTGGACCGCGGGGCAATCAAAGCTAAGAGCTCGGACTCAGCGCGCCGGTGAAGTGGACTTCGCGGCCGGGGGAGTAGTGTTGACTTTCGCGCGCTCGTCTTCGATCTCGCGAACGTTCGCTCGCAGCCACTTCCCGTACAGTTCTTCAATCTCCGCCTGCGTACCCCACCGATAAAGCGAATCCAGAGTATCGCCCGCCGGGGTCAACGGAATGTGGCGACACGGGATGGCCTGGTTGCGCTCGCTCAAAGGCACCAGATCGATCAGGGTGCATTGCTTGCAGGGCGCGGGGCGATCCTTGGCGTCATAGTTCATACAGGCAGGAGAATCCTCGATTACCAGAGGCGCGCGCCATGGTTCGCGAGGCGAGCGGCCATATCCGCCCTTTTCCAGAAAATTCAATTCAAATTTTAGTACTTCCAAGATATCGCGGTCATCGATGGCCATTTGGGCCTCCTTGCTTACAGCACGAAGTATCTCTCAAGGCGGCTTGGCGATGCGGTGACCGAAGTCACGCCGGGATGTGACGGTTGTCACAGCAGAAAGGAGGCAACTGGGTTATGAAGGCTGTGGATCGGAGCCTCGCGCTGTTAGAAGAGCGGTTGGGGGGTGGCTCATGGCCTATCGATTGACGGTGGTACCAAGGCGGAAGCGCCGAAACGGCAGACCTGAAAAAATGATGACAGCGCCGTACGGATTGCCGGTCGTGGACCGCTGCATGGAGTGCCCGCCGATTTCGGACAAAGTCTTTTGCGATTTATCCCACACGGCGCTCGAAGAGCTGGACAGTATTGCTGTGCCGGCGACTTATCCGAAGGGAGCAATCCTGTTTGTGGAGGGGCAAGAGCCGACGGGCGTGTTTGTCGTGTGCAGCGGAAGAGTGAAACTGTCGGCGGGATCAGTCAGCGGAAAGCCTTTGATATTGAGGATTGCCGAAGCGGGACAGTTGGTGGGGTTGCCCGGTACGATTTCGGGAAAGCCCTATGAAGCAACTGCTGAAACAGTTGAGCCAATCCAGGCCGCCTTTATTCCCCGGAAGCAATTCCTGCAATTCTTGCGGGAACATAGCGATGCGGCGTTACGCGTGGCGGAGGTGCTTAGCAACATTTATCAAGCGACTTATCAGCAGGTTAGATACTTGAGCCTCTCGGGATCGGCGGCCGGAAAATTGGCGCGGTTTCTGCTGCGCATTGCGCGGGCGCATGACACAGCCGGGAATGGCACAGTCCGTGCAGAGATACAAATGACGATGACGCTGACTCACGAAGAAATCGCAGAAATGATCGGGGCATCCCGAGAGACGGTCACGCGGCTTTTTGCGAATTTCAAGCGGCGGCGATTGATTGAGGTACACGGCTCGTCGCTGATGATCAAGGATAAGGCTGGACTGGGGAGATTATTCGAGGAGTAAAAGCCCGCCTGCGAACCCGCGAGCGCTCCTTAAGCACCCCCATCGAGTCCTCAGTAAACGCTCAACGCGATTCACTGAAGCGAGGGTCAACTGGCGAATCCGATGAGAAATTTGGCGGGGGAGCCGTCTTCCTTAGTTGTTGCGGCAAGATTCTGGTTGCCGAGTGACAAAGATCACTGATTTGCGGTGTCTGGATTCGCGATGATCCCTTTGAAAAGGGACGCAATTTAGGTCGGCTGTGAGTCTGGGGTTGTGTCAATTCGGGAACGAAGAAGCTCGAAGGCTGCATTGCTTTTGGAAGTGCGTATGCTGTCCGCTTTTCGATTTGGGACTTGGCGTGACTTTATTTTTAGTCAGCGCTCAAGACGGTGGCGCGGCATGCATTTCATCTGATCGCGATGCCTGCGTTGACGCGAATATAACGCGGCACGACGAGGAAGGTTAAGTATTTGAAACTGTGCTGTTTTGCACAGTCGCGGCAAAGCGAGTCACCGTACGATTGCGCGTTTTTCGGCGAACCCGTTTTTCGGAGAACGATTGATAAACACGACTGAACTCGAGCAGGCCGCAAAGAGCGCCGCAAGTCCGCGCGCAGGCGCGACCAAGACGGCGCTGGTGTATTACGGCCCGGGCAAGTGGGCGTGGGAGTAACGGCGCCGATGCTCCTCAAGTGGTGCGCTCGGGCAAGTTGCCGGGCGACCCGTGAGTCAGCGCTTTGCGATGAACGAGATCGGGAAGGCTTACGACACGTTTGGAAACGCAGCGAAAGTGGGCGCGCTCAAGGTGGTGCTTACGAATGGCGCGCCTGGTCGGCGACCTAGGAGAATGGATCGGATGAAGCTGCGCGGCTCGGAGGCTGTCAGCCAGAAGACTACTTTTGCGCGGTCCCAGACTTTGAAAGTCCTGGGAATGATTTTTGCATTCTGCTTGGTAGCCGCGGGCGCTTGGGCGCGGCCGCAGGCGAAGCCTGCTGCTGGCGGGAACCGTGCCCCCACGGCACAGAAGAGCGCACCGAGCGCCGCCGACGCGGCGACATCAGATTACCTCGGCGCCGAGACCTGTAAGACCTGCCACGCGGACGAGTACAACAGTTGGGAAAAGACTCCGCATTGGAAGACGACGCTGGATACAAAGGGTGGGCCGTCGCACCAGGGATGCGAAAGTTGCCACGGTCCCGGCGGCGCGCACGTCGCGGGCGGCGGGGATATTACCAAAATCTACATTTTCAAGAATCATTCGACGAAGGAAATCGATAGCCGCTGCCTAGGGTGCCATGCCGGGGACACCGAGCACATGAACGCAGTGAATTCGCTGCACCGGCAGAATGATGTGAGCTGCACATCCTGCCACTCGGTACACCACGCGCAGACGAACGAGCTTCTGCTCGTTAAAGCGCAGCCTCAGCTTTGTTATTCCTGCCACTTGCAGCAGAAACCGCAGTTCGAAATGCCGTTTCATCACCGCGTGAATGAGGGATTGATTCAATGCACCGATTGCCATAATCCCCACGGGACCGCGGGCCCGAAGCAGGTGCGAACCTCTTCGTCACAGAACTTTGTCTGTTTTACTTGCCATGCGGATAAGCAGGGTCCTTTTGTTTTTGAGCACGGGCCGGTGAAGGTGGAAGGTTGCTCTTCCTGCCATACGGTGCATGGATCTCCGAACGCACATTTGCTGAAGGTCAGCAACATCAATATCTTGTGTTTGCAATGCCATACGACTTCGAGCTTCAGCGGCGCGCCGGGCACTCCTTCGTTTCATAACCAGTCCACTTTCTTTCAAGCGTGTACCACCTGCCATGTGCAGATTCATGGATCGAATTTCGATCCAACTTTTTTCAAGTAGGGGAGAGATGGCGATCGTCTCGAATTCAGGGCGCGGGGTGAGGCGATGCGGATCGCTTTGCGAAAGCGCGCACGGGCGGCGGACCGAATCGGCATGAGAGTTCATTTTAAAATTTGCGTCTCGATGCTTGCCGCGGCGTTTCTTTTCTTGCCCCACAGCGCATTTGCGCAGGCGGCCGTGAGTGAGAACCCGGGCGTGAATTCGGGTGATTACAATATTCAGCAAGCGCTCGAGGTGGGATACCGCGCCAACTGGATCGGGGGAAATCAGGATACCTACGACACGTTTATCAATCTCGGCTCGGGCGTGCGGCTTCTCGATTATTCCTTCGATATGCGCTCTCTGGATCACAATGGTTTTTTGTTTGACCATTTGTCCCTTTCTTCATTTGGATTGGGAGGCGATCCGAACGATGTGACGCGCGTGCGTATCGATAAAAATAGGTGGTACAACTTTTCGGGGATTTTCCGGCGCGACAAGGATTTTTGGAATTACAATCTGTTTGCGAACCCGCTGAATCCTTCGAATTCGGTTCCGGCTCTGGCCATCACGAGTTCTCCGATGGCGATGGATACCGTCCGGCGCATGCAGGATTACAACTTGATGCTTCTGCCGCAATCGCGCCTCCGCTTCCGGCTGGGCTATTCGCGAAATGTGAACGAGGGGCCGGTGCTGAACTCGCTGGATTCCGGGGTCGCGCCGCTTTTGACCGACAACATGCGTACGACCGAAAATGCGTATCGCGCGGGAGTGGATTTTCGATTCCTTCCGCGAACTACTTTTTCCTACGATCAATTCCTCGAGTATGACAAGGAAGACGACCTGACCACCGATCAGAATCGGACTTTTCAATTGGGGAATGGGGCGCCGGTGGATTTGGGGATTGTTTGGAGCACCGTCGGGGCCGAAGTTTTGCCTTGCGCGGCTCCAATTGCTGACTCGACGACAAATCCGCAGACCGTGAATCCCAGCTGCAACGGCATTCTGAGTTACTCGCGCGTGGGGCGGCCGCGTAACTTCGTTCCTACGGAACAGTTTCGTTTCCAATCCACTTATTTTGCGAATCTCGAGATGTCCGGGTCCGTCGGTTACAGCCGCAGCAACAACCAAATTCCGGACTTCCTGGAAACGGTCAGTGGGTTGATCACCCGCAACGATTCACTGGGAAGCACCACCGGGGGCCCCGCAGCCGCCAAGCGGGTTTCGGTGAATGCGGATTGGTCCGGCATTTATTCTGTAACGGACAAGTTCCGCGTTCTCGATACTTTCCGGTACGAGAATTGGCGAATTCCGGGCATCTGGAATCTCGCGGAAACGAGCGTATATAACACCGGCGGCCCGGGCTTTCCTTCGATGCTCCTGCCCGTGTCTCAATTCACGCCATCTACGTTTGCCAGCATTTGCCCTGCGCCGTTCACCGCGGCGGCGTGCCCGCAGCACGTTGGCGGCTCGCTTGCGGATTTTACCAATGGCTTCGATCAGACTTTCTTGGGGCAGAACCTGAAAGAAAACACCTTTCAATTGCAATACGATTTCACGCATCGGTTCACCGGGCGAATCGGCTACCTATATGAGGACCGCAAGGTCGCGGAGTTCGATGCCAGTTTTGATGCTGCGGAGACTTACTACCCGGGCGGACCGACTGCCGCGTCGACGAATGATTTTCTTGCGGCGCGCGGTTCGTGCGCGTTGGTGAACGGATTGCTGCCGATTGGCTGCACGCCGAACGCGGACGGTTCGATCACTTACTGCAATCTGGCCAGTGTGTGTCCCAACAATACGGGCTCCACAGCCGCAAATGATTCCTCGCGCCAAGTGACCACGATAGACGAGAGCGCGCTACTGGTGGGATTTACGGCGCGGCCGTCGGAGGCGTTGCGCATTGACGCCGATTTCGAATTTGGCCGCAACACCAATGCGTTCACGCGCACTAGCCCGACCCAGCTTGAGATTTATAAGATTCACGCCACCTACAAACCACTCCAGTGGGTGAACATTGACGGCGCGGTGGACATCCAGGAAAACGCCAACACGCTTCTTCAGGTGAACGGCAGCGAGCATGGGCGCACGTACGGTTTCATGACCATGTTATTGCCCAATTCACGCATTTCATTTGAATTGGGGTACAACTACAACGATATCTACTCGCAGGCGGAAGTTTGCTTTGCTTATTCTACTGTTCCTCCCAGCACGCCGCCGTTCGGAGCTTGCCCGATTACGGCTTCTCCGGTTGCGCTGGGGGCGCTGGGCTCCTACAGCAGCAAGCAGCACTTTGCTTATGGGAACGTGATCTGGAAGCCGGTGAAGCGGGTCACCGCGAGCGTTGGTTATGCGGGCACTTTTGTGGGCGGTAGCACACTGATGATCAATCCGTTGCAGCCAGCGGGAACGCTGGCTTTCAATTTCCAGAAGCCTTATGCCGCGGCTCAGTTTGATCTGTATAAGGGACTTAGTTACAAGATGTCTTGGAATTATTACGGGTATAACGGGAAAGGACCGTTGAATATCACGGGGCTTCAGCCGATTCCTTCGGCGGACTTCAACGGTAGCACGGCCACGTTTGCGATACGATACATGTTCTGAACGGAAGCGGATCGTCTCTGAAAGAAACACACGCGAGTTATCGGCGAAAACGTTCGGGGGCATGAAATGAACGACTCAAAGATTCGGCTCGTGACCTTCTTGATGCTGGCGGCCGTGGGACTCTTCCTCGCGGCCGTACCGGCTAATGCTCAGGACGCTGCTGCACTGTACAAGGCAAAATGTGCTGGGTGCCACGGCGCGGACGGCAAGGGAAGCACGCCCGCCGGCAAACAGATGGGTGCGCGCGACTTCGCTTCACCCGACGTTCAGAAGGAAAGCGATGACGATCTGATCGCGATCGTAACGAAGGGGAAGAACAAAATGCCGGCCTACGGCAGCAGCTTGAAAGAGCCGCAGATTAAGGACCTTGTCGCCTACGTACGCGGTCTAGCGAAGAAGAGCTGATCCCGGCGCAGCGCAGCCGCAAAACCGGCGAATTTGCAGCCCACTGCCTGGCCTGGACGAGTCGTGACTGGCTCAGCCTGAACTCTTGTCGCATTGATCGCGCTGACCATTGCGTTGGCGGCGGTGTTGCTCGTGCACCCATCGATCACCTTGGGAGTCACAGGCGAGATTCTCGCCTTCATAGCCCTCTACGTTCTTCCTGCGCTGTGTACCGCCATCGGCATGTCCACGCGCATCCAGCGGTCGCGGATGTGTTCCTTCACATGTTCGAGCATGCGCTTCTGGCGGTTCAAGATTCACCTTCCTGTTTCGCGGGCCGGAGAATCCGCGCGATCGCTCCCGCCAGCTTGTCCCATTTGCTGGTCTCGTCCACCAATTGCCGCCGGCCCTTCGCCGTCAACCGGTAGAACTTGGCGCGCCGGTTGTTTTCCGAAGTTCCGCTTTCCACCGAAACCCATCCCCGCTTGATCAGTCGGTGCAGCGCCGGATAAAGCGAGCCCTGTTCCACTTCCAGCACTTCGTCGGAGTTGAATTCGATCGCCTTGGCGATGGCGTGGCCGTGCGCACGCCCGCGCACCAAGGTGCGCAAAATCAACAAGTCGAGCGTCCCCTGCAACAATTCGATGCGTTCGCGTTGTTCTTTGGTAGACATTCTAGGTGAACTTATCTCGCCTCCAGTAGAATGTCAAGGTCAGCCGGCCGGAGGTGATGTCCTAATTTGTTTTTGCCAGGAGTTTCGTAGAGGGAACTCGCGCAGCCAACTTGGTTAAACTCGGAATCGAAGCCGGGACGGTGATCGAAGTCTCTGGCGGTTGGATTCCGTTTTGAATTCCGTTTGCGAGCATTTCAATCGCCAGTCCCGCTAACGCAGGGATGTGAATTGTTGCAGCCAGCAGTCCGTTTCGCACCCAGGTCTCGCCCGCTTTCGGGCAACCGTCACAACCCGTGAAAGGCAGACTGAGCCATGCAATTCTCTTCGGTATGTCGGGAATCTCCTCGAAGGCTTTGCGCGCTCCCATAGCCATCGAGTCATCTTGCGCAGCAACGAGACTAGACTCTCCTCTTTGCGACGTGGCCAGATTCAACCAAGAACGGACCGCCCGCCGAGCGCTTTCCTCCGTCCACTGGCCCTTCAGCGTTCTCAGATGCACATTCGCCGGTTTCGTCTCCAGCATCCCAGAAGTGCGTTGCTGCGCCGAGGAGCTGTGGGATGGCCCTTCAATATAAAGTACCGAGCCACCATCTGGGAGTAACGCTGCAAACTGGCGTCCTTGAATATGCCCAATCTCAACGTGATTCGAACTGATCGTAAAGACGGGCGCAGTCGCTCCGCTGCGTAGTTCCGAAATATAGCTCGGGACCCGATTCAGGACCGCCCAACCCACTGCGGCGTCGCGAGCCGCTCGAGCCACTCGGGGCAGTGAGTCGCCGCCAACCGGTTCAATAACGATCCCGTCTGGCCGCGTCTCGCGAGCGCGTTGGAGCGCTTTCAGGATTTGTGTGCTCTGATTTACGGTGTCGTTGTCCGCGTACAAAATCTCAAGATCGATCCCCAATTTGAGCCCCGCCTGCTCTGCGGATAAAGCTTGCTCAACTTGGAAATCGTTATCGCCGGTCGGTAGTGAAACGAGAATCTTTAGCTTTTCCGTCACGCCAATCGCCATCCTCGGGCTCTTCTAACGATATACCCTTTTAGCGTTGGATCTCCGGGATATCCGCTGATGTGTGCATACCAAAAGCAAACCTAGCTCGACCGGCACAGGGAGCATTTCTGCTTCAGCTATGCAAAGCGCGCCGAAAGGCGGCGCTGCCGTGGCGTGGGCATTTTCCAGTTTCGTTGCATGATTTAGACGGAGTAGACGTACTTTAATCGCTAAATCGGGAGGCTACCAAGACGGATGAAACGGAGAGTTACGTCGCAAACCACGTCAAAACTCGGCCGGCAGGAAGAGCACCAGCTCCGGAAGTACTTGATTTTATTGGCGGGGCCGACGGGGTTCGAACCCGCGACCTCCTGCGTGACAGGCAGGCGTTCTAACCAAGCTGAACTACGGCCCCGCTGAGTGGCCCGGCTTTTTCGTTGATGATGGTGGGCGGTCAGCGATTTGAACGCTGGACCTTCCCGGTGTAAGCGGGATGCTCTAACCGCTGAGCTAACCGCCCAAGTGCAAATCAATCTTATCGGATGCACTAAGAAGCGTCAACGCAAGGAAAGTAAAGTACCGTCGGCGACTCTGTTTACCCCGAGCAATACGAAGGACCGGCGCCTTTCGAAACCATTTATGAAAAGGAGTTCATTTCACCAGTGTGCCCGAGAAACCGTGGATGAACCACTGGCCGTTGTGCTTCTCCCAGTACTCGCCCACGGCCATGTGATGCTCAACATCGTCAGGCGTTGTGATGTCGGCGAAGTAGGTGATGAGCGCCGCGTCCGCCCGCACCGGAAGGACGCGAAACTCCGACAATTTGTATCCTGATATGGGCTGCTCGACCATTTGCTGTACCGTAGGTCTTCCGGAGCGCCGCAATCCATCCGGAGAGATTGACGTGAAGTTGCCGGCGATCACCGCGTCATTGGATGCCGCATCCTTGTTCTTCCAGGCCTCCCACTGCGTCACCAGCCGCGCATGGATCGCGTCGGTCCATTCCTCTATCGCAACATTTTGCATGGTTTCCATCTCTCTTCCTTTCGTTCGATGGCTCGCTGCCGCCAGCAGGCTGCCGACTGCCAGAATCGCAATGCCCAATCGCCTCATCTGCCGCCACCTCCCAGCGAAAGCATAGTATGCAATTCTCAATGGACGTACTTCGCGGAACCGGCCAGGCAAGCCGTGAGGCAGCCTCGAAGCCACAAAAACGCCGCATCATTTCTTCTCCACAAAGGCATCCCGCCGAACGGCCTCCTTCGGCCTTTCCTTGACCTCCGGCAATGCAGACAGTAGACTGAATTTGGATCATCGGCAACCCCGGAGAAGCCGGAAATGCTGCTGCAGCGCGATTTTGTCGGCTACATGGCCAAAGAAGTGGTCAAGCGCCTGATCGCCGGCGAGATGATCGAAACCAAGACGCCCGACACCGTTGCGCAACACGTCCGCAAATCCATGGCTGATGAATTAGGCGTAGAAGACCGGCTGAACGAAGAAGTACGCGAAATTCTAAATCAACATTCCGACGAAATGCGCCGCACCGGCGTCAGCTACCAGGACATGTATAAGAAAGTGAAAGGGGAATTGGCACGCCAGCGCAAGTTGATTCTGCGCTAGCGAAGCGTTACTAGGCGCCTCGCGCGCCGTCCGATGAGACTCAGTCGCGAAAAAACGGTCCGCGTATCGCACAAGATTATCGATGTGCTGGTTTCCCTTGATGAAGTGGACTTTATCGAGGACCGCGACACCATCCGCCTGGAGATCGTGAACATTCTAACTGCCCTGCTCAAAGTCGAGGAGCAGGTGGACACCGAAGTCCGCACGAAGATTACTTCCCAGAAGCGCGAAATCCTGGAAGGCAGCGAAGAGTGGGACGTCCTCTACCGGAAATATTACGCCGAAGGGCTAAAAAGAATGGGCGTAGCCGAAGTAGTAGAGCGCACCTAACGTACCGCTGGCGTCCCTGCCGGCTCTTACGAGGACAAATCCCGCCAAGGGCAGCACTCACGCACGTAACGCTAAACCCAACCAACACCATTAGTTTAATTCTGCACTCCGAGCAAGATTTCCGCCCCAACCGAATTCCGCGCTCGTAAGAGCCGGCGGGAACGCCAGCGGTACGTTCTATATAATGAAAAGGGCGCTCCGTTTCTCCGGAGCGCCCTCATTCAAATCTCTAAATTGAATTTTAATCCGGGCGGCGCTTCAGCACTGGCCGATCATCATCCGTCGAATCGCCGGTACTGTCCGTCGTACTCCCCGTTCCCGTTCCAGTAGTAGTCGTCGGAGTCTGCTCCGTCTTCTTCCGCAACGTAGGCTTATCCTTCGCGCTCTTCTTATCGGTAACCTTCTGCCCCGCCTCAATAGCCGCCAGGCGCCGCTTCACCACATCAAACTCCGAAGTGGTAACAATGTATTCATCGCGCGAAGGCAGCAAAACCGCAATTTCTTTCTGCGTAGCTTCGATGCGGTCGGGCGTAGGCGGATGCGTCGAGAAAATCTTCGGTATCGTGCCGGGGTGCTTTTTTTCGTCCGCTTCGACCTTCTCAAAGAAAGTCACGAACGAATTCGGATCGTATCCAGCCTTGTACATATATTGCAGACCGAGATAGTCAGCTTCGCGTTCCGCATCGCGATTAAATTTCAAGTAAGTAACCGGAATCAGAAAATTCAAGCCTTCATAAAGCCCATAACCAGCCCAGCCCCCAGGCCCCAAAAGAATCAAGGGAATGGTAGCCATCTGCATGATGTTGGCTTTGGTCGCGTTGCGTGTGCCATGCCGCGCGCAAACATGCGCAATTTCGTGCGCCATCACGCCCGCCATTTCCGATTCCTCATCCGCCCGCAAGATAATCCCGCTATTCACGTAAAAAAATCCGCCAGGCAGCGCGAACGCATTCACCACGTCGGAATCAATCACCTTAATCGAGAAGGGAACCTGCGCGTCAGAGTTGCGAACCAAATTCTGCCCCACGCGGTTCACATACTCGGTCACCACCGGGTCCGTGATAAATTTCGAAACGCGATCCACTTCCTGCGCGAGCTGCTTGCCCAGCGCGATTTCATGCTCCATCGAGTAGAAGTCTGGCCCATGGCCAACTTTGCGGTTGCCGATGGCGTTGACGTCCGCCTCGCTGCCGCCCTTCACCCCCGGCTTGGTTCCCGGCTCGGAAGGCACGTCCGCCTGCGTCGAATCCGGCACGATATCAGGGGGCGGCTGTTGCTGCTGCGATTGTGGATCGGCGGGCTGCGTCTGCTGCTGTGACTGCGGAGGTGTTTGTTGCTGGCTCTGAGGCGGGGATTGTTGCTGCCCCGATTGCGACTGCCCCTGGGCAATTGCCGGATAGGCCAGCGCCGTCGTCAGCAGGAAAGCCCCTATTTGCCTGATCCATGGTTTCATGCGTCACCCCCGGCTAGCCAAACGGAATTATACACCCGATAACCAACCCGCTCTGGATACTTCGATGTCGCCTCCTCAAAAAAGGGTTTCTTGGCCCCCAGCGATTCCCAGCAATCGTATTGACGCCCCGCACTATTCTGTCTAAATTCATTCGTGACGATTATGGCGGTGCACAAAATTCAGGTCGGGCAAGTCTGGAAGCAGGATGGGAGCGGCGAGAACTTCCTGGTAACAAAGGTGTACAATGAAGCGCTCGCCACCTTCGCTGTATTACGCAAAGCCGGCTCCGAAACCGAAGCCCCGCTGCGCGTCCGAGTCGAGCGCAATTCCCAAGGCCAAAAGATCCCCGGCTTTAGCTACGCTCAAGGCGGCGAAGACTTCTAAATCCGAACGCGGCCGTTTCGGTCAAGCCGAGCGCACCGGCATCCTCGCAATGTCGTCCACCGCTAGGATCTCCTTGGTCAAAAACGGCTCGGCATACTTCACATCAATCATGCGCCCGTAGTAACTCGACATCACCGTCATCCGCGATTCCAACTGATCCAGCGGAATAAACACCCTCGAGCGCCTCTCCTTAGCCGATGGCGCAAATTGCGATTTATAAGCCAGAATCGCCCGCCGCCGCCGGTCGAATTCCTTCGTAATGTCCACGGCGAAATTAGGCCGAACGCTCTCCTCGTAAGCCGTCGAGTAAATGATCTTGAAAGGCCGAAACGCAACCCCGCCAATCGGCATCTTCTTCAATCCAGCCAGAAAACAGCCCTCATAGCCAAGCCGCCCGGCGTTGTAATGATCCGGATGCCGTCCTTCCCAATAAGGAAGAATTACGGTATGCGGCTGCAACTCCCGAATCATCCGCGCCAACTCCAACTTATATTCCTCATTCACCTCCAACCGCGAATCAGGCAAGCCCAGATTCTCGCGTACCTTCACGCCCATAATCTTCGCCGCCGCCGCAGCCTCCCGCGCCCGAATCTCCGGCGTCCCCCGCGATCCCATCTCCCCCCGCGTCAAATCCAGAATCCCAGTCCGATAACCAAGCCCGGCCATCTTGATCAAAGTTCCCCCGCAAGTAAGCTCCACATCATCGGAGTGCGCCGCAATCGCCAGCAAATCAAGCTTCATGAACCCTCCAGAGTCGAGCGATTGTACTGCATTTTTCCGCGCTCTCTGCGTCCCTCCAGTATTCAAGCTTTCGATGTTAATGTGCTAGCCCAAATCAAACTGAATCCCGGAGGATCTCCAGATGCCAGAATTGCCGTTAGCAGGCCAGGTCGCCCTAATTACCGGCGCCGCAAAACGCATCGGCCGCAGCATAGCGCAACGCTTAGCCGCCGAAGGCGCCGATATAGTGGTGAATTACGCCAGCTCAAAATCCGAAGCCGAAGAAGTAGTAGCCACGATCAACGCCACGGGCCGCCGCGCAGTCGCAATCCAAGCCGATGTCTCCAAGAAAGCCGAAGTCACAAAACTCTTCGCCGCCATAGAAAAGGAATTCCCGCGTCTGGACATCCTGATCAACAACGCCGGCACCTTCTTCCGCGCCGACTTCGAAACGCTAACCGAAGAGCAGTGGGATCGCACCATGAACACCAATCTCAAAGCCCAATTCTTATGCGCCCAAGCCGCGCTACCGATGCTGCGCCGCAGCCCAAGCCCGCCAGCCCACATCGTCAACATGTCCTCGTTGGGCGGCCTGCTCGCTTGGCCTGGCTACATCCACTATTGCGTCTCAAAAGCCGGCGTAATCCATCTGACCCGCTGCCTGGCCCGAGCCTTGGGTCCTGAAATCCTGGTGAACAGCATTGCCCCAGGCACAATCCAATTCCCAGGCGAAGCCCCAGACGAAGATTACATCCGCCGAGTTCCGGTCCATCACACAGGCAAAGGGGACGATATAGCCGATGCCGTGGCCTATTTCGTGAAGTCGAATTTCGTTACCGGTCAGATTCTGGCGGTAGATGGCGGGAGGCTGTTGACGTAACATGATCGACGAGACTCTATGGCTTTCGATCGCCCCGCCGGGCAAACCAGTCAGAAGGCACAAGGCCCAACAAGACAAACATGAAACCCATGATTACGAGGTCGAGAGTTGGCGGGACCTGCCATCCGGTGCGCCCGCTCTGCAACGCGAACCAGTGCTGGCCTGAATGGTAACGGATGAGCCCGACCACGATTCCCGCTGCGCCGATCGCAAGGCATACCGCGCGAGCCTGCCACGGAATTCCGTCTTTGCGATTTTCCGGAGCGGGCGGCGGGCTCGGTTCAGCTTCTTCCTGATTTGAGGAGGTGGCGTACCGGCCGCGTTCTGGGGATTGCACGGGAGCCTCAATAAGCCGCGAGCTTCTCCATGCCGGCGACAATCTTCTCAGTGTTGAGTTGCCAAGCCTTTTCGAGCGGCGGGCTGAACGGCATTGCCGGAATGTCCGGGCCGGTGACGCGCATGATCGGGCCGTCGAGATCGTCGAATGCTTCCTCGCCTACGATCGCCGCGACCTCCGCGCCGATTCCCATGGTGCGCTTGTCTTCATGAACGATGAGGCACTTGCTGGTCTTCCGCACGCTCGTCAGAATCGTGTCCTTATCCAGCGGATTGAGCGTACGCAAATCGATCACTTCAGCCTCTACGCCGTTCTTCGCCATCTGCTCGGCCGCTTCCATCGAAAGATGCAGCATCGAGCCATAAGTCAAAATCGTCATGTCGCGTCCTTCGCGACGAATCGCGGCCTTGCCCAGCGGCACAATATAATCATCATCAGGCACCTCGCCCTTGATCGAGCGATACAGCTTCTTGTGCTCGAAGTAAAGCACCGGATTCGGATCGCGAATCGCGGCGAGCAGCAAACCCTTGGCGTCGTAAGCCGTCGCCGGCATCACCACTTTCAACCCAGGCTCGTGCGTAAACCAGGCCGCATTTTCCTGCGAGTGATAAAGCCCGCTGCCGGAACTGCCGCCGCAGCAAATCCGCACGGTAATCGGGACTTTGAAAGCCCCATTGCTGCGGTAATGAATTTTCGCCGCCTGTTGCACGATGGTGTCCATAGCCGGGGTAATAAAATCCGCAAACTGAATTTCCGGCACCGGCCGCAACCCAACCATCGCGGCCCCAAGCGCCGACGCGATAATGTTGTTCTCCGCCAGCGGCGTATCCAGCACGCGATCTTCGCCGTATTTTTCCCAAAGCCCAGCGGTAGCCTTAAAAACGCCCCCAGAAGGCCCGATATCCTCGCCCATAATGAACACGCGATCGTCGCGCTCCATTTCCTGATCGAGTGCCTCAGTGATCGCGTCAATGAACGTAATCGTTCGTGACATTCTTCCTCGATTTCCTTCCGCTAGTCGGCCCAAACAAAATTGCCAATTTCCGACGCGTCGGGGAAAGGACTCTTCTCCGCGAATTCCACAGCCTCATCAATCTCGCGGGTAATTTCGGCAATTATCTGCTTCTTCTTGGCGTCCGTAAGAACTTTCTTCTGCAGCAGCGACTTCTCAAAATTCGCCACCGGGCAGCGAGTCTTCCAAGCTTCCACTTCTTCCTTCGAGCGATACTTCGCCGGATCGATCTCCGAGTGCCCATACCAGCGATAAGTCCGGCACTCCAGCATCGTCGGCCCTTCGCCAGCCCGTGCCCGCGCAATCGCCTTCACCGCCGCGTCATAAACCGCCAACACGTCATTCCCATCAATGCTGTAGCCCGGGAATCCGTAAGCCTTGGCGCGATCCGAAAGTTTTTCCAGCGCCGTCTGCAACCGCAGCGGCACAGACTCAGCCCAATAATTATTCTGGCAGACGTAAACGATCGGCAACTTATGCACGCCGGCAAAATTCAAAGCCTCATGAAATCCGCCGATGCTGGTAGCGCCATCCCCAAAAAACGCGACGACCACCGAATCCTTCTTGAGCCGCTTCAATCCAAAAGCCACGCCAGTTCCCACAGCCAACTGCCCGGCAATGCTGCTGGCAGGCGTTATCACATTCAATTCGGGATAGCCCATATGCGCCGGTGAAGAACGCCCGCTATCCGGGCTGGTAGCCTTGGCAAAAAGCTGCGCATAACAAAATTTCAGAGGCGCGCCCTTGATAATGTTGGAAGTCCAGTCGCGGTGAGAGGGCGCAATCCAGTCGTCTTTGCGCAGGGTATAAGCAGCGCCCACTTCGGTGCCTTCCTGCCCGGCCCCAGAGTAGAAGTTCCCACCGAACTTGCTCTGGCGAAAGAGGATGCGCGCCTTTTCGTCGCACATCCGACACTTCTGCAGCATGGTATAAAGCCCAATCAGCAGCTCGTTCGAATACCCCGCCTTTTCCGTTTCGGGCTCAAGCACCGCCCGGCTAACTTTCGACGCCATCTTCACCGCTCCTATCAAACCATCAGGGCTGAGAGAGAATCTTCGAAAAGAATATAGCACGAATGGGAATCCCGGTGGAAATCGCCGGCCAGTTAGCGAAAAAAAAACGGAGGCTGCGAGAAGCAGGCGGTGGTGCCTTTTGTAACGATTAGAAATCGCTCCCGTCCTTTCGTTTCAGTAAGTTAGCGCGATTTCTATTGTTTCTGGTGTATCGATCAGAAATCGGGCTCTCGGAGAGGTCGCGGCGGCCGTATCGCATTTTCTTTGAGCCCAATTGAGCACACGTGTCCATCTCAAGCCCTTGGCACCCGAGCTTATCGAAATTCTTCGCGAAGGCGATAGTACCAGATGCCGAACTACGATAGGCCCTGCGTGGCTTCGAGTTTTGTGGGTCGAAGTCCGCATACATCGCGGCGGAGCCGCGGCGTCACGGTGGGAGCCCCCGAATTCATTCGGGGGGAGGAGCGCTTCAGCGCTCCGGAAAAAGCGCGTCAATTGACGATGCGCTTTAGCGCTGGGCCGGCCCCTACGAGCGTCGACCCCGCCACGCCCCACAACCGCGGATGGACTCCACACTTGGCTCGAAACCTGATAAAAGACAGAATCTGTCCGCTTGACCGGACTACTGGATTCCCGTACTATATGATTCTAAGATTCGAATGGAATAAGTCCAAAGCAAAGGACAACGAAGCCAAACACGGCGTCAGCTTCGAACTGGCTAAAATCGTTTTCAAAGATCCGCTTGCCGTCGAGTTCCTTGACGACCGGCAAGACTACGGCGAAGAACGTTTCGTAATCATAGGCGCGGCTGACGGCCAGATTCTCTGCATAGCTTATACCGATCGGAAAGAGGTTATTAGGATTATATCGGCTCGGAGAGCAACGAAACATGAAGAAGAAGCCTACCGCGATCAGAACGCGTAAAGCGCGCCGCCCAATGACGCAGAGTGCGATCCAACGCGCCGCTTTTGCTGATCCCGATGCGCAGCCTCTAAGCCTCGCTGATCTAAAGCGCATGAAGCGCACGCCGCAAGCAAAAATCATTCGTCGAGCTTTGGGCATGACGCAGGAAGAATTCGCCGCTCGCTATCACATTCCCCTCGGTACGCTGCGTGACTGGGAGCAAGGCCGTGCGACTCCCGACCAGCCAACGCAGGCCTATCTCACAGTTATTGCTCGCAGTCCGGAAGAAGTGCAGCAGGCGCTCGAAGGGTAACTCTGCCAGGGGCAGCCCCCGTACCGCTGGCGTCCCTGCCGGCTCCTACGAGCCAAACGCTGGCCACGTTTCAAAATCACGGCCGGACTCAGTCGCCGCCGTCGCGCTGGCGTCTCGCCGGCTCGTACGAGCGCAACTCGCGCCACGTTCCACAATCACGGGCGGACCCCGGAGCTCAACCGTAGCAATCAATTCGAATGCCGCGTCCGATCGCAATCGCAGACGTCATTTTTATCGGCGCTCGTAAGAGCCGACGGGACGCCAGCGGTACAGGCAAGGGGAGCGAGCTCACTCTCCACCGGTGGTTCGGCGTGCAAGCATGGCGACGAATTCTCGATCGGCGGGCAGGAAATCCAACCCGGGCAATTCGCTGGGCGTAACCCAGCGCATCTGTTCGAAAGCCAAATTGCGCATTTCGTTTTTCTCGGCGCGTGCGGCGAAGAAAATCAATTCAATCTCGCGCGCCAATTCCGCATAACGATGCCGCGTGCGATAAATTTCCCCGCCGACAGCAGCGTCCACGCCCAACTCTTCCTTCAATTCGCGCGCCAAAGCTTCCGCCGGATTTTCCCCGCGCCGCACCTTGCCGCCTGGAAATTCCCACTTGAGCCCAAAGGCATCCACCTTGCGGCGCTGGCAAGCCAAGATCTTCCCGTCCAATTCAATTAGCGCAGCAACAACCACAAGTCGCTCGCGGGAGCGCGGCCCCGGCCGAGATTTTGCGCGGCGCGGAATCATCGCGAGAACACCGGATGAATCGCCCGAAGCAGCGCGCGAGCCCCATCAACGAGCGGAGGCCCCGGCGTATTCAGCAACTCGTCACGTATGACGACGACGCGGCGATTTTTGATCGCGGGCACATCGCGCCAGCGAGGATTCTCAAGCGCCCGTCGCGGATCCGCCCGCTCACCCGTCGCGGTCCACGCCAAAATAATCACCTCGGGCGCCGCCTTCGCCACCTGCGCATCACTAACACGCTCTCCGGCCGCCACCACCATCCGTCCGCCGGCCAGCTTCACCAACTCCGCCACCCACGGCGGCGAACTAATCCGCGGATTCGGCCAAGCCTCGGCATAAACGCGCGGTCGGGATTTCGCACGCGCCGCCAACCGCGCAACGTCAGCAAATCGCCCCATCATCCGCGAAACCAATTTATCCGCAGCGGCCCGGCGATCGCTCAACCCTCCAAGCCGGCGAATATCCGCATATACATCCTCCAGGCTGCGCGGATTGAGCGCCACAAACGCCGCGGGCAGCTTCAACAATTCCGCAACAACTTCCGCCCGGAAGGGAACTGAGCCAATAATCAAAGTAGGCTGCAGCTCCACCACCTCGCGAACATCCAGCTTCCAGCAATCCCCCACGCGCGGCAATCGCCCCACCGGCGCCACCTCGCCGCACCACTTGCTGACGCCAACGAGACTCCGCCGCGCCCCAATCGCAAACAAAATCGAAGTGGCGTTCGGCGCCAGCGACACAATCCGCTCCTCGAATTCGCGTCCTCTCCGTCCCATCAATCCCCGATTCTACTCACATGTCCCAAAAAATACCGGAATTGCGGCGCTCCAGTTGCACAGGCACTCCTGCCTGTGGCCGTTTTGAGCAGGCTCGACACGGTAATCAATCGGCTAGTGGTAGTCGGAAAATAAAACCCACAGGCAGGAGTGCCTGTGCTACTAGATAGAAATGCCAAAAAGCGCGATCGATTTCGACACGGTGCGGAAGATCGGCCTAACATTCCCAGGCGTCGAGGAAAGCACCGCCTACGGCCAACCAGCACTGAAGATTCGGGGAAAACTGCTGGCCTGCCTCCCGGCGCATCGTTCGGCCGAACCCGGCTCCCTGGCCGTGCGCATAGACTTCGTGGACCGCGCCGAACTTCTCGCGGAGGCGCCCGATGTTTACTACGTGACGGAACACTACGTGGATTACAACGCGGTTTTGGTTCGCCTGTCGCGCGTCGATTCCGGAGTGCTGCGCGATCTGCTCGGCGTGGCCTACAAATTCGTCACTCGCGAGCCCGCGCCGCGAGCACCATCGCCAAAGCGCCGAAAGCCCGCGCCAAGAAAATAACCGCGCAACTCCAGCGCGCAACAACGAACCGCGTGCCCTACTCCTCGCGCAACGCCTTCAACGGATCAATCGTGGCCGACCGCCGCGCCGGCAAATAGCAGGCGAGCATGGCCACCGCAGCCAAAAGCAATGGCGCTCCGATAAGCAGCAGCGGATCATTCGTGCCGAAGCGAAGCGCATCCACAAACATACTCGCCAGCGCCGAAAGCACTTTCGCCATGGCCATCGCGCCCAAGAATCCCAGAACCGTCCCGACGGCAACCAAAGCCGCCCCTTCGCGCAGCACCAGCCGCAAAACCTGCACCCTACTAGCTCCCAGCGCCGTGCGGATGGCGATCTCCTTACGCCGCTGCGCCACCGCGTAAGCCGTAACCCCGGCAAGTCCGATCGCCGCCAGCACCAATCCGAACAACCCAATCGCGCCGTAACTCTGCAACGAAAATTGCAGCGAGGACCGCCCGCGATCCAGATAAGCGCCCAGCGTTTGCTCGTTAAAGATATTCACATCGGGAGCAAGGAAGGCGATCTCGTCGCGGATTCCGCGTAGCCCATCGGCTCCCGCATCCGACCGCACCAAAACCGTCATGCCCCCA
The DNA here is from genome assembly GCA_963831955.1 of uncultured Acidobacteriota bacterium. Lineage (GTDB taxonomy): Bacteria > Acidobacteriota > Terriglobia > Acidiferrales > UBA7541 > Palsa-147. The sequence goes on from CAWHSG010000003.1 coordinate 563,001, forward strand.
GCCTGCGGCCGCCCCAAATCAAGAGGCGTCAACGGCAAATAGATGATTGCCTCACTAATCCCCTCAATGTCCTTCATGTCCCGCACGATGCCAACGACCTCGTAGGAGCGTTTCTCGTCGCGAACCCTCTTGCCCAGCGCATTCTGATTTCCGAAAAGTTTGCGTTCCGCGCTCTCATTGAGCACCGCGGGCAAAGCCGCCGCCTGCGTTCCGTCCGCCTCGACGCGCCGATCGCTCTCCGCGAATTCCCGCCCGGCCAGCATCGTCTCTCCCAGCGTGGCGAAATAATCCGCGCCCACAATCTGCTCAAGCACGGGTTTCCGCACCGCCGCGGAATCCGGCGATCCTTCAGCCGACAGTTGGCTATTCGCCTCAACACCCGAGGAAGAGAAAGGCGGCTCAGCGGCGAGCGCCACGCCGCGCACTACGCCGGCGGCCCTCAGCCGTTCAGGAAGTCTCTCGAAAAGCGCGCGCGCATTTTCGGGCGTATAGCCGTCACGCAGAGGATCGAGCGAAAAAAGATACATCGTGCGCCCATCAAATTTAGTATCGATGCTGCTCGATTTGCGGATTCCCAATACCAGAAACCCCGTCATCAGTAGCAGCATCAGCGACGCCGCCACCTGCGCCACCATCAGCAAATTGCGCAACCCAAATCGCCGGTAACCCGGCAACTGCAGCGACGAGCTTTCCTTCAGCGCCGGCGTAAGATCAGCTTTCGTAGCTTGCAGCGCGGGCGCCAGGCTGAACGCAACCCCGCACACAATCGCCAGCCCGAACGCAAAAATCCCCGCGCGCCAATCCAGACTAAAGTCGGATTCCAGCGGCACCGTCACGGGCGGCGTGAATCGCGAGTTCAATACCGATAGCCCCACCGCCAGCACGAATCCGGCCACGCCGCCCAGCAGCGACAGCAAAATCCCTTCGCTGATCATCTGCCGCACTAGCCGGAAACGGCTGGCCCCCACCGCCAGCCGAATCGCCAGCTCCTTCCGGCGATTGGCGCCCCGCGCCATCAGCATATTCGCCAGATTCATGCACGCCAGCGTGATCACCAATCCCATCAACGCCAGAAAAAATCCCATCAACACCGGCTTCATTTTCCGCGGCACCGGCACGCGCGTCCCAGCCGGAAGCAAAGCAACGCGTCTGCCTTTATCCGTGCGCGCCAAGGCAGTCGCATTCTGCTCGTCAAGATGCCGCGTAAGCACCTCGAGCCCCGCTTCGGCGGATTCGATCGTGACGCCCGGCGCCAGACACATAATCGCCAGAAACTCTTTGGCATTCCGCTGGTGCAGCACGTCGTTCGCAAGTTCCGGAGCCAGCGCCGCCGGCACGGTAATGGGCACAAATAGTTCAGACGGATAAATTCCCAGGGCTCCAGTGAAATTCTTGGGCGTGATTCCCACGATAGTCGCGAGTTGCCCATTCAGTCGAAGCGTCTGCCCAATCGCATTTGGAGAAGAATTCAGCCGATTGCGCCAGAATCGATCGCTGATCACCACTACGGGTTCTTCACCGGGTTTATCGAGTCCGTTGTTCAGCACTCGGCCGGCCTGCGCGCGCACTCCCAGCACCGAAAAATAATCCGGCGACACAAGCTGTCCAAACACGCGCTCCGGCCGCGCATTCAGATCGCCTTGAAAGTTCACATGGAAGGGAACTCCGGTCTTAAACGCGGCGACTCCGGAGAATAAGTTCTTTTGCCCGCGGTACTCTTCGATGTAGTAATACGACGCTGGCGCAACATCGCCGTCCTCCGATTCCTCCAGCATCACCAGCCGTTTGGCATTAGCCGCCGCGGGCAGATCGCGAAACAACAGCGCCCATTTCGAGCTGTACACATTCGTCGTCAACCCAATTCCCAACCCCATCGAAAGGATGCCGACCAGCGCAAACCCCGGCGACTTCAGCAGCGCTCGCATCGCATAACGCATATCCCCACGCATCTCGCTCAAATATTCGAGCGGCACGCGAATCGCGATGTCCACGATCAGCCGGATCAGCCCCGCTACTCCATTCCTCTTGGCGATGTCTTCCACGGCGTCCTCCCCGAGCTGCATCATCTCCGGGCCATAGGCCAATTTAAATTCGTGGGGAAAGGCGTGCGCCAAGCGCCGGTAAATCCGCAGAGCGAGATTCTTTCCGTCGCCGCTCATTCCGTCACCAGCGCCTGCTTCACTCGAATAGTGCGAACCAATTCCTGCAGCCGCTCGCATTCCGCGTCCAGCACCCGCTTGCCAAGCCCGGTCAGCCGGTAATAACGCCGCCGCGCGTCATCTAATTCCGGCGCCGGCCGTTCGTCAGACTCCTCGATCAACCCTTCCTCGATCAACCGTTTAATCGATCCATATAATGTAGCGGGCCACAAACGCACTTTACCGCCCGTCCGCTGCAACACTTCTTGCATGATCCCGTAGCCATGTTGTTCATCGCCGGCAAGCGAGAGCAAAATATGGAACCACTGAGGCTTAAGTGGAAGAAACCGCTGGCAATCGTCTCTGTTCATGCCCATATCTATATCAGGTGATATATATATGAGTCAAGGGCAATTTGTGGGGCTTGGTGCAGGTGGTGGCCGGGAAAAGATCAGTGCGAATGAGCACTTCCGAAAAGCGCACCTCAGACGAAGCGCTCAAGCGCCCGGAAACAGGGCGAGATTGAAAACCAAAATCTACTTCATAGGCGAAAAATCCGTCGCACGCAGATAAGTAGTGTCTATTTTTTCCACGAGCTTTTCAGCCTGCTCCGCTTTAATCATCTCTTGAAACGCCGGATCGGCCATAAAAGCACCCCAATTCTTTTTGGCCTCCTCCCGGCTGGCATGCTCCAACATAAATATAAAAGTGTCGTCCCCAGCGGGAGCATCCTCGGAAACCCAGTAACCGACAACCTTGAGATCGTGTTTAGCAAGCAGCTTCGAAGTCGAATCGCGAAACCGCGCCTCCAGCGCCGGCAATTTTCCCGGCACCGTATGATAAATGCGCAACTCGAACACGTGGCTACTATCGGCCCGCACTTGCCTGACGTGCGCCAAGCCGGAAGCAATCACCGCGCCAGCCGCAAGCGAAATCACCACGATGCCGCAAACAATCCATCCTCGAACATTCCAACGATTGCGTGTCACCGCCATTTTATCCTCCCGCACACCTGAACTATTCGTACCTCAGCGCCACCAGCGGATCGACGCGCAGCGCCCGCCGCGCCGGAATATAACAAGCTAGCAACGCCACACCGATCAGTAGCAGCGCCACCCCCGCAAACGTCAAAGGATCGGCAGGCCGCACGCCATAAAGCAATCCAGCCATCAAGCGCGACACGACCAGCGCGCAAGCCAGCCCCACCGCCGCTCCCGCGATGGCGAGCCCCAGCCCTTGCCGCAACACCATGCGCACAATGTTCCGCTGCTGCGCCCCCAGTGCCATGCGAATCCCGATCTCGTGCGTGCGCTCGCTCACCAGATAGGAAATCACTCCATAAATTCCCAGCCCGGCTAGCAGCATAGCCGTCAACGCAAACAGGCCCACCATCTCCATCGAAAAGCGCCGCTCCGAAAGCGACGCGGTCCGCACTTCATCAAGAGTCTGCGCACCGAAAACCGGCAGCTCCGGATTCACCAACTGCACCTGCTCGCGAAGCTGCACGGGAATCGCGGCAGTATCCAGCCGCCCGCGCACAAACACCGCCAGATCCTTCGAAATTCTCTGATACAAGCTCACGAACATCTGTGGAACGCTCGCCTCTGCCAGCGATTCCGTTCGAGCATCCGCGATCACTCCCACAACCGTGGTCCACGGCGCGTTCGTACGATTTCCGTGCTCGTTGTTCAACTTGAGATGCTTCCCAACCGGATCGCCGTCCGGCCAGTAAGTCCGCGCGAACGCCTCGTTGATCACCGCGACTTGCGGAGCTTTGTCGTCGTCCACGTCACCGAATAAACGCCCGCGCAACAGCGTCATCCCCACCAGATGAAAATATTCCGGCGAAACAATGGATATATTGACCAAAGGAGGCTGGCTGCTTTCCGCTTCCTTCCCCTCGATGGTCATAAGAAACGGATTCAAATCGTTTCGATCGTGGCCCAAAGGCAGCGCCGCCAAATCGCCCACAGCCGCTTCCTGCACCCCAGGCAGCGTCCGTCCGCGGCGAATCAGCTCGTGAATAAACGGCGCCTCCTGAGCCACAGTTCCGTAGATGTCGGTCGCCGGATCGTTGGGCACCGGCAGCCAAGTGCGCACCGCCATCACATTTTCCGTATTGAATCCCGGCCGCACATTCAACAAGTCCCAGAAACTCCGCAGCAAAAGTCCCGCGGCAATCATCAGCACCAACGACAGCGCAAATTCCGTCACCACCAGCACCCGTCGCGTACGCAGTTGTTCTCCGGATCCCGTCGAGCAGCGCCCTTCCTGCTTGAGCACGTGCGTCAAATCCGGCCGCCCGGCATGCAACGCGGGCGCCAGGCCAAAAATCCCGCCGGAAACGAAAATGGCCACGAGCGCAAAAAGCAAAACCGTCCAATTAATCGCCACTTCATTCAGTCGCGGCAAGCTGTCCGGCACGAGCTGCAACAGAAATCCCTTTGCGAAATAGAGAATCGCCAAACCCACGATTCCCCCGGCCAGCGAAAGAAGCAATCCTTCAGCCAGCAACTGCGAAACCAGCCGCTTTCGCGAAGCTCCAAGCGCCTGACGGATGGCCATTTCGCGCCCCCTCGCGCTCGCGCGAGCCAGCAACAAATTCGCAATGTTCACGCAGCCAATCAGCAAAACCAATCCCACTCCGCCAAGGAGCAAAATCAACGACTGCCGCACATCCCCGACCACCGTCTCCTGCAGCGGCACCAAACGCACCCTCCACGCGCTCTGCGCCGGATAATCGACAGGGAACTGCTTCTGCAAAGACGCCACCAACGCGTCCACGCGGCTCTGCGCCGTCTGGATCGTCAGTCCATCCGCGATTCGCGCGATCGCTTGCGGCAGGATCCGTGCATTCCTCTCCGGCGGTGGCGCAGGCGGCCCGGCAAATCCCGTCGCCATCCACATTTCGACGTTTCTATCTTCCGGCGTTCGCCCCGGATCGTGATAGCCGGCCGGCATCACCCCAACGATCTGATACAAATCATTGTCAAGCCTCACGCTTCGGCCCAAGATATGCGGGTCCCCTCCGAACGTCGTCTTCCACACGCCGTCGCTGATCACTCCCTCCAGAGTAAATCCGGGCGTCTGATCTGCGGGGTCGAACGTCCGCCCCAACTGCGGCTTCACTCCGATCAACGCAAAATAATTCGGCGGCACCGCGGCAAAAAATATTCGCGCAGGCTGCGACGAGCCCGTCAGGTTCACCGACCCGCCCCCGATCGGCGACACATTCTGAAAAATCCCGGAACGCTGAAGGTCATGCCACTCCGGCACCGAGATTCCCACGTCGAACGCGCCCACGCCCGGAAGATCATCCTCCACGGCCACAAGCTGCTCCGGCCGCGGGTAGGGCAGCGGGTGCAAAAGCGTGGCATCTACGATACTGAAAATCGCAGTAGTAGCTCCGATGCCCAACGCAATCGTCAAGATCGCGATGGCCGTAAATCCCGGCGACTTGCGCAACATGCGCACGCCGTAACGAAAATCCTGCGCCAGCGATTCAAAAAAACTCACGCCGCGCGCGTCACGGCATTCTTCTTTGGCCCGCTCGACTCCCCCAAATTCCACCCGCGCCCGCCGCATCGCCACCGCCCGCGGCACTCCCCGGCGCACCAGATCCTCCGCGTAAGCCTCGATGTGAAATTTCAATTCCACATCCATGTCGCTCTCCATGCGAGAGCGCCCAAAAATCGCCCGCAAACACGATCGAACCTCGTTCCAGAGCGTCATACTTCCTCCGACGTCGCCCCCAAAATCCCCGCAATCACGTCCGACATGCGATTCCACTTCTCCGCTTCCATCTGCAATCGCCGTTTTCCCGCGGCGGTGAGACGGTAAAACTTCGCCCGCCGGTTATTTTCCGATTCGCCCCATTCGCTAGCGACCCATCCCTGATGCTCGAGGCGATACAGCGCCGGATACAGCGACCCCTGCTGGATTTCCAGCCGGTCCCCGGAAATTTGCTGGATGCGCAGCAGCACTCCGTAGCCGTGCAACGGCCCAAGCGACACCGCCTTCAAGATGAGCATGTCCAAAGTGCCTTGCAGAAGATCGAGTTGTTTTCCCACCGTGGGTCCCCCTCTCCTAGACTGGCTAGGAATGTAGTCCCAGTCTCCTAGATTGTCAAGGAGAAGCAGGAATCGGAAGGCATCGAGGTCGAGGCGAAAGCGGGCAGCCTCGAATGTGCTGTAGTTCAACCGTAGCGTCGCAATCGTTTGTTAAGCTTTACCCATGCGAACGGGAAAGCCAAGCCGCACCGCCCTGGCCGCCGCCGCTCACCGCGCCGCCCACCAAATTCTGGAAAAGGGAAGCATCTTCAGCGATCCGCTCGCCGTCCGCATCCTCGGCATAGACGCAGCCACGGTAGCCCGCGAAGCCGAAGAACAACCGCTGCGCCGCGCCATGCGAATGTTCATCGCCGTGCGCACGCGCTTCGCAGAAGACGCCCTAGCCGCCGCCGTCGAGCGCGGCGTTACCCAGCTCGTAGTGCTAGGCGCAGGCCTCGACACCTACGCCTATCGCACAAAGTTAGGCGACCGCCTATGCATCTTCGAAGTAGATCATCCCGCCACTCAAGAATGGAAACGCCAGCGCCTCGCCGAGGCAGCAATCCCCATCCCAAGCACGCTAACTTTCGCGCCCATAGATTTCGAGCGCCAAACTTTGTCGGAGGGACTAGCAGCCGCGCGATTCGATCGCGCGCAACAAACTTTTTTCACCTGGCTAGGCGTAGTCCCATACCTAACCGCGGAAGCCTGCTGGTCCACGCTCAAAGTCATCGCGAATCTCCCAAACGCCGCGCACGTAGTCTTCGATTACAGCAATCCCCCCGAATCCCTAACCGCCGAAGCCCGCGCCAACTACGACGTGCGCGCCGCCCGCGTAGCCGAACTAGACGAAGCCTGGCTAACCCATTTCGAAGCCGAAGATCTCCGCGCCAAACTTGACGATCTAGGCTTCAACGAAATCGAAGATCTCGGCCCACCACAAATCGCCGCCCGTTACTTTCCAACCTCGTCACGGTCTTTTCCAGAAAAAGGCGGCCACATCCTACGTGCAGCAAAAGGGGCACAACGCGCAACTAATTTCTCGTGATGCAGCATGTAAGAGAACATACGTGAACTCATTCCATGAATCCGGCGGGCTAGCTTTGTCAGGGCACGACCTTAGTCGTGCCGTAAATGCGCAAAATCGGTTCGGCTTCAGCCGCTGAGGTCATGTCTTCTTCGCTGACTCGCAGGTGCTCAGTCGCCCTGGGGAGAAGGGTCCGTTCTTGAACTATTTATGAGTTGGCTTCATCATTCGTCGAGGGGCGGAATTTAATGAAAGCGATTCTCGTAGCTTCGGCTCTGTGCTGCTCACTGACCCTTGCCTTCGCGCAAGATTCCCCCAATCCAATCAAAACGACGTCCTGGGTTGAGGGCGTGACACCGTTCGAGGCCCAATGGTGCGGCAGGTCATTAGGAAGAATGAATGAGCCTCGCTTACCCGACTTCGTCCAAGACCGCAACGCCGAAATCTATCGCTTGATGATTCTTCCTACGTGGGGAAATTCCATTGTCGTAAGAGTCCAAAAGCTCGGCGAATTGTATAGCCTCTCAGCGCGCCGCCTGGATGGCCAGGCAGGATATGATCCCGGCAAATTGGCGGAGTCCAAGGACATTGAACTAAATTCCGACGATTCAAAAGCTCTTGGCGTTTTGATCCGCAACCTGGATTTTTTCCACTTCCCGGCGGATGACAAGGTCAAGGGGGCCGATGGCGATGAATGGATTATTGAAGGCGTGTCCTACGGCAAGTATTACCTCGCGCAACGATGGTGTGCCACCCGCTTCAATCCGGAGAAGCGCGGCCTGGAATCTTTCCTCGTCTTGTGTAAATTCCTAATCGATAAGTCGACGCTCTCCGAGCGGCCTCAAAACAAGGGCCACAAACTCATCTAAGAATGGCCACGTTGACTTGATTCACTTCGCGACCTAATATTGCGCGGCGCTCGCGCAAATCATGATCGGCGAATCCATCTCGCATTACCGCATCCTCGAAAAACTCGGCGGCGGTGGCATGGGCGTAGTCTACAAAGCCGAAGACACCCGCCTCGGCCGCATGGTAGCTCTGAAATTCCTCCCCGACGATATGGCCCGCGATCCGCAAGCGCTCGACCGCTTCCGCCGCGAAGCCCGCGCCGCCTCAGCTCTAAATCACGCAAATATCTGCACCATTTACGATATCGGCGATTCCAGCGGCAAGCCGTTCCTCTGCATGGAGCTGCTCGAAGGCTCCACGCTCAAGCACGCCATCCTCGGCCGCCCCATGGAAATCGAGCGCCTCCTCGATATCGCCCTCGAAGTCACCGACGCGCTCGAAGCCGCTCACGAGCGCGGCATCGTCCATCGCGACATCAAGCCCGCAAATATTTTCATCACCACGCGCGGCCACGCCAAGATTCTCGATTTCGGCCTGGCAAAAAATGTCGGCGTCAAGGCTGCGCCAGTGGCCGGCGCGGACGCCACGCAAGACCAACTCACTCCATCCGTAAAAGAAGACAGCCTCACCAATCCAGGCAGCGCCGTGGGCACCATCGCCTACATGTCTCCGGAGCAAGTGCGCGCCAAAGATGTGGACGCCCGCACCGATCTTTTCAGCTTCGGCGTAGTGCTCTACGAAATGTCCACCGGCGTCTCGCCCTTCCGCGGCGAATCCACCGGCGTAATTTTCGACGCCATCCTGAATCGTCCAGTGGCCGCGCCAGTCCGCCTGAATCCGGAAGTTCCCGCCGAACTCGAGCGCATCATCGCCAAGTCCCTCGAAAAAGATCGCGACACGCGCTATCAACACGCCTCGGACATGCGCGCCGATCTAAAGCGCCTCAAGCGCGAACTAGACACCGGCCGCTCGGCAAGAAGCGTAGCCATCGCCGACGACCCGACCGATCACCCAATCTCGCAGTCGCAATCCGCTGCGACGCCCGCAGTCCGCGACTCTCCCGTGTCCGTCGCCGCCGCGAAGACCGACGGCTCAGCCCGCGCCCAACATCAATCAGGCAGCTCGGTAGTCGCCGAGGCCGCCGGCCAGCACAAAGGCGCACTCGTCGCGATAGCAGCCGTAGCCCTGCTGCTAATCGCGGGCGCCGGCTACGGCGTCTATTCCTTCCTGCGCGCCAAGCCCGCGGCCATTCCGTTCCAGAATTTCAGCATCTCGCAAATCACCAACAACGGAAAATCCGTCCTCGCCGCAATCTCTCCCGACGGAAAATACATCCTCAGCGAATTGGTGGATGGCGGAAAATCCAGCCTCTGGCTCCGCAACGTGCCCACCAATAGCGACACGCAAGTGATCGCCCTGGCCGATGCGATTTATCAAGATCTGGGATTCTCGCCCGACGGCAACTACATCTATTTCCGCAAGGCCGAGACCGCCGTTGCAGATACCTTTGATCTGTATCGCGCCCCAGTCCTCGGCGGCGCTCCGCAGATGCTGGTCCACGATATCGATTCCGGCGTGTCCTTCTCGCCCGATGGCACGCGCATCGTGTACCTGCGAGCGAATAGTCCGGAGACCGGAAAATATCAGCTGCTCACCGCCAGCGCCGACGGCACGGGCGAAAAAAGCTTAACCGTGGGGACGGATTCCTCCTTTTCGCGATCTCCGGCTTGGTCGCCCGACGGAAAGCAGATCGCCGCAGTCCACAACCAATCCGGCGACAACCTCAGCGAGATCCGCCTCTATGACGCGGCCTCCGGCAAATCGGAAATCGCCGCGGCCTTCAAAGACAAGCTGCTGCGCAAGCAAATCTGGCTTCCGAACGGGCGAGGCCTTCTAGGCCTATACCAAGATGCCTCCACTGCGTTCACGCGCTACCAGATCGCCGCAACGTCCATCCCCGGGGGCCAGCTCCAGCAGATTACGAAAGACACGAATAATTATTCCACGCTGACAATTTCCGCGGACGCGAAAACTCTGGCAACCGTACAGCAGAAAACATTTCGAAGCTTCTACTCGTTTCCCGTGGCCGGGACTGGCGCCAGTCCGCCGGCCCCCGCTCTTGCTCAGGAACAAGGCGTCGAGGATTTCGCGTGGACCGCCAGTGGCTTCTATCTCGCCGAAAATGGCAGCGTAGTTCACATTTCCGCGGACGACACCGGCAAGACGGTTCTCGCGAGCAACCTGGGAATTCTTGGAATTGACGCGTGCCCCGATGGACGCGCGCTGGTCCTGGGATGGGTCGGCCGCGGCGGCGGAAACAAAGTGAACATCTGGCGCACCGACTCCAACGGCTCCAATCCCAAGCAGCTCACCAGCGGAACGACGGATGTCGATCCTCTCTGCTCGCCGGATTCGAAGTGGATTTACTATGGAGAGTTGAACGGCGCGATTCGGCGCGTGCCCGTTGATGGCTCCGCCGCGCCGGAGATTGTTCCCGGCACCGTAATTCCCAACGCCATCGTTGCCTCGCGCCACTTTGCACTTTCGGCCGACGGAAAGCGCCTGGCATATCTCTCCGCGTCAAGGGCCCCCAACGACCCGACACGCAACGTCCTCAAGCTGGTTATGGTCCCGCTCGACGCTGGCCCGAATCCGCACGTCGATTTTCTCGATCCCGATCCGCGCATCGGCCGCAATATAGTTTTTTCGCCGGATGGCAAGGCGTTGATTTACGTGATCCGCGCAGGCGGCGTAGAAAATCTCTGGCTGCAACCGCTCGACGGTTCCAAGGGCCGCCAAATCACAAATTTTCCCGCCGAATTAATCGACGCCTTCCACCTATCGCCAGACGCCAAATCCATAGGCATGGTGAGATCGCACACCGAATCCGACGTAGTTCTACTCCGCGACACGCAACCGTAACCCCGCCCATTCACGCGAATCGTCCCCCGCGTAGCGCCGGCTGCCAGCCGGCGTTTTTGACTGTCCGCCACGATCCCCCGAATTCCGCCATCAACCCCAAACGTCCGCGATCCGCTGCCTTTGTACCGCTGGTTTACCGTGAACCGTGGTGAAGGGCGTCCCGCCGGCTCCGACGAGCACATTTTTGCCAAGGCCGCATTCGCGGGTGGATTACCGATTCAAATGCCGCGCCGTTCGCCTTAATCCAATTGCCGCGCAAATCTTCCGCTCCCGCAAAAAATTGCCCACGAAGGGCCGGAAACGACGCAGGCGGAGCGTTCCCTTGACACCGCCAACCATTTTCTGACACCCTCCGCCCAGCATTTACCCAGCCCACTCGAGGAGGATGCACATGTCCACGTATCTAATCCAAGTCGCCTACAGTTCCGAGTCATGGAGCAAGCTGGTAGAAAATCCGCAAAATCGCTTCCAGGCGATCAGCACGCCCATCGAAAATCTCGGCGGGAAATTGCTGAGCGCCTATTTCGCCTTCGGCGATTACGATGCCGTCTGCATAATCGAAATGCCCAGCCAAATCGAAATCGCCGCCATAGCCTTAGCCTTCGCCGCCGGCGGCGCCTGCAAGAACGTAAAAACCACTCCACTAATGACCGCCGCCGAAGGAATCGAAGCCCTCAAGAAAGCAGCCAAGTGCGGCTACAAACCCGTAGCAGCCAAAGCCGCCGCGGCAAAGTAGCGCCGGCGTCCCTGCCGGCATCTTCCGAGCAGGCGTGCGGCAGGGGCACGATCACGCTCGGATTACCTATTCGGAGAAAAGAGGACTTCGGTGTAATGGAACTGAGGTGCGAATTTGCCGCCCTAGCGAAGTTTTGCGCTCGCAAGATGCCGGCGGGGACGCAGCCCCTACTTATGCGCCAATCCCGCGTCGCCAGCTCAGCGGCCCAAAAAAAAGCGCCGGTCCCACGTTCAGGACCGGCGCCTGTTACTTCGATTTGATTCTGCGTTGCCTACTTACTGATTCATCTCCACTTTCTTGATGTTCGGCTTCGCAAGCTGCCAAAGGATATCCACATCCGAAGCGTCATTCGGATAATACTGCGCCGACTTCTGTCCCGAAGGCAGCAGCACCACATCCGCGCGACGATTGTAAGCCAGCCAGGTAGTGTTCTTGTTCATGTGCTTCTTGGCGGCCTTAGCCGGATTGGCTTCTTCCAGACTCTTCACTTCGTCCTTGGTCAAATTGCGTTCCTCGCCATAAGCCGCAGTCTCCACCTTATCGGAGGCCACGCCCTGGTCCACGAGGTACTGCTTGATGCGCTCCACGCGGCGTTCGCTCAATTCCTGATTGTGCTTCTTGCTGCCGCGCTGATCCGCATAAGCAGTGATCGATAGCTTCGCGCCTTCATCGTATTCAAGATACTTCTTGAATCCCGACGCCAGCTCCGTCAAGTGCGCTGACTGGCTCTTCAGCAATCCATCCGACGGGTGCTTCGCATCCGGATAATCCGTGGGATAGAAAATGCTGTAGAGCACCACGGTGGGCACCGGCTCGATCGAGCCAGTGATGTGCACCGAAGCCGTCTGCGTGGTCGAGCCGCCGCAAACGTTGGTCGCGTTCAAAGTATAAGTATTGGTCTCATCCACCGGCCCGAGATCCGTCTTCTTCGGATTCGCCTGGATGCTCTGGCTGCCATTCAAATCCACTTTGCCGATCGGATCGATTGTGACGTTATCCGCGTTCGAGGAGGTCCAAGTCAGCGTGGTGGAATCCTGCACCTTCACCTTTTCGCCGATCTTGCGATAGTGCAATTCGCCGGGGTTCGCGGCCAAAGTCGCCACCGCCACCGTATTTACGTTCACAGTGGAACTAGAAGTCGCCACTCCGCCCGGCCCCGTCTCGGTCAAAGTGTAGGTGGTCGTCGCGTGCGGCGTAACGGACTGGCTGCCTGTCGGCTGCACGTCGCCCACAGTGCTGATGTTGCCGCGCACCGCATCATTCGCGCTCCAGTTCAAAGTAGAAGACTGGCCGCAATTGATCTGCGTAGCAGAAGCCGTGAATCCGCCGATCGTCACAGGCGCCACGACAACAGTAGCGCTGGCAATCCCGGCCTTGAATCGCGGCAGCGGGCTCTTCTTCATGAGCGACTCGCCGCGCGGCCAAGCCTCAGTTTTCTGGGCGCCCTGCTTATCCAGGTCAATCACCACTTTCTGATTCGCCGCTACGTTCACAGTCCCGGACCACACGTCCGTCCCATTGCGCGTCACAGTAATATTGTGCGCGCCGGGAGGCACCAGCAATTCCTGCTTCCAGATCCAATCCCAGTTGAATTCGTCCACGTGCCCGACAAAATAATCCGGAGTCTTGCCCTCGAGCAGCACCGCGGAGCGCTCTGCTCCATGGAACTGAATCCGGCCCCAAGGCCCGGCCACATTCCCGCCGTAAGCCTCGAGCTTCACGTCCACGCTTGTAGTCTTGCCCGCATCAATATTGATGTCCTGCGTGGAAATCTTGTATCCATAATTAACGACGGCGATCGTGTGCTTGCCCGCGGCAAGCGAGATGGTGTGGTTGCCGTCGTTGATAGCCTTGCCGTCCACAAACAAATAGGCTTGCTTCGGCGTGACGTGAATCTTCAGCTTGCCGTCTTGCGCGTATGCTGATCCCGCGCACAGCATAAACGCCGCGGCCAGCGCCATAATCCACACGCGGAGATTTCGTGTAAACATTCTGTGGCCCTCCTCAGGGCTATTGCGATTGCGCAAACTTTTTACTTGGTCCCAGGGCTAACGGTTTGCTGGACGCACAAAAATACCTTCCAACTGTACTCCTGTCAATCATTTATCGAAAAATTCCCGATTCCGGCACGGTCCCCAAAACTATGCAGGCAAGTTCCACACCCGGCAGCGCCCGTCGTACAATACCAATCCACTGCCATGTTCAGCCCCGCTGTCTTAGATTATTTCAAAAATCCGCGGAACGCGGGCAACCTATTCGATGCCACCACCGTGGTAGAAGTGACAAATCCCGTCTGCGGTGACATCCTTCAACTAGCGATAAAAATAGAAGGGAATCGAATAACAGCCGCCCGTTTCAAAACCCAAGGCTGCGTAACAGCGATAGCCTGCAGCTCTTACATAGCAGAATGGCTCGAAGGAAAGACGCCAGAGGACATCCGTAAAATTACCTACGAACAAATCTCGCAAGCGCTAGGCGGCCTACCGCAAGCCACCATGCACGGCGCCCGACTAGCCGAAGACGCCCTAGCCGCGATAGCGGCGAAGCTCCCGTAGGGCCCGCGCTTCATGCCGGGCCCATGCAACCGCGCCCCAAATCCGTAATCGCCCCCAACCAATATATATCGCACAACCGTTTTTGAATTTGCATTCTTCGGTTCCCCCACGCGCCGAATTCCCGCGAACCAATCACCCCAACCGCCCCAGCGCCTCCGGATCATTCAAATTCAAAACCACGCCCTCTTCCTCAGTAGGCACTTCCTCAATCTCCCCGCGATGCGCCCGCACCACCGCCCGAGCCCCAACATCCAAAGGCGCCCCCATCAATTCCGAAAACAATCGCGAAGCAAATAAAACCGGATGCCCCCGCCGCCCAAGAAACGTAGGCAAAACAATAGCCTTCCCCGAACGATCGAACGCCGAAACAATCCCCGCAATCAACCGCAAAGTAACCAGCGGATGATCCACAGGGCAAATCAAAGCCCCCTCGATATCGCCTTCAGGCAAACTCCGCAACCCCGCCCAAATCGAAGAAAGCGGCCCAGACTCCCAGTCCTCATTAACAACAATCTCAGAATCCCGCACCGGCAACCGCCCGCGAATCTCCGCAGCCCCAGCCCCCAGCACGACGCGCGTCTCCCCAACGCGAGGCAAACGAGTAGCCGCCAACAAATGCTCCACAAAGGTCAAACCCTGGTAGGGAATCAAAGCCTTAGGACGACCCATCCGCCGCGATTCCCCAGCAGCAAGAATAAGCGCCGCAATCATGAAGGTTTTATACGCTGTCTAATTTTATTGTGAGAAGGAACAACGCGGCATACTCGCGATCGCATGGAATTTGTGCCGCCGTTGGTGCTTTGTCAGGGCACGGCTTCAGCCGCGGTGGAATTTTTCCCGTAGGGGCGCCGGCTTGCTGCGCCCGCCCGGGTAACGCCCGAGAAAATGTGGGCTACGTGCCACCCCGTAACGAGATGCGATATTCTCCGTGTTCCATCGCCTTCGTTAATTTTCGACACAACTCACGCACAACCAAGCCGCCTCGCACATCCGCAACCCAATCAATCCCCCTCAGCCCGCACCAAAGCCCGCAACCCCGCCGATTTATGGTTAAGGTTTTCCGTCTTCCGCCGCACCGCAATCAATTCCGCCGTAATAGAAACCGCAATCTCCTCAGGCGTAAGCGCCCCAATCTCAAGTCCCACAGGAGCAAACACGCCCTCAAGTTTCTCCGCAGCCACGCCCGATTTCTCCAGCGCCTTATAAACCGAAATCACTTTCCGCCGGCTGCCAATCATCCCAATATAACGAGCCGGAGTCCGCACCGCCCATTCCAACACGCGCATATCATCTTTATGTCCGCGCGTGACAATCACAAGATAGCAAGAAGCATTAGGCCGGATCTTCGCAAACGCATCCTCAAAGCTGGTATGAATCTCCCCAGCCATAGGAAACCGCTCCAAATTAGCGAACGTCTCGCGGTCATCCACAATCCCAATCCAAAATCCAGCCAAAGAAGCCACTTTCGCCACCGCAGTAGAAATATGCCCCGCCCCAAAAAGAAAAAGCCGCGGCTGCGGCAAAATCGGCTCCACAAAAACTTCCAAGGTCCCGCCGCAAATCAACCCAGAATCGTAAGCCGCCTCATTATTCAAATTAAAAGTCATCTTCCGCGGCAACTCCCCCTTCATCACGTCCTTAGCTGCCGCCCAAACCTCCGCCTCCACACACCCGCCGCCGATCGTGCCAGCAATAGTTCCATCCTCGCGAACCAACATCCGCGAGCTCTCAAACGAAGGAATCGATCCATTCGTATGCACAATGGTAGCCAGCGCCCCGCGCCGGCCCTCCCCCCGCATCTTCACGATTTCTTCAAATAGGTCCATATCGATAAACCATCAAATTGCCGCAACGTCCCGTAGCGCAGGCTGCCAGCCGGCGTTTTTGTGCGTCACGGGCGATTGGTAACACTACCGCACAGTCCAATCAAGGGTAGAACTCGCGCCACTCGCTGTCAATTTTTTCGCCCGCACCAGCGTTCAACGATTGCATCTCCTCCGCGGCAGTCATAGGATTAATTTAGATCGCGTCGATGAAAAGAATCGCTCTTCTGGTTTTTCGATTTATTACCGGTGCCGTGGGCCTCGCTCTCGTGCTGTGGGCTTCGCGAGGGGCATTTGAAACCATTCAGGCGTATCGCTACCCTGATTTCATAGATGTCATGCCGCGATTTACTGTGGCCGGCGAAATCGGAAACTGGTGCGCACTCATAGCGCTCCTGCTAGGCGGTATCTATCTTTGCAAATCTGCAGTTACCGGCTCGTGGAAGCTGAAGCGCTGAGCGGCGAGTCACTTCAACCGCTACACTTGCAATCTCCAGCCCGGCCCTAAATCCGAATCACAGCCTTCCCCCGCAACCCGCCACTCTTCAACTTCTCAATCACCCCAGCCGCCCCATCCAACCCAACCGTCGAACGAACCCGCGCAGTAATCGTCCCAGCCGTCAACATGCCCACAATCTCATTCAACCCACGCGTCGTCGAAAGCGGATTCGTATTCCCAGCAATGTTGTGCGCCGTAATCCCGCGCTCAGCAAACCATTTCTCATCCGCCGCATAAATCGTAGAAACCAGCGACCCCCCGCGCTTAAGAATCTCAGCATCGCGCCCAATCGCATCCTTACCATTCACAAGATCAAGCACCGCATCCACGCCTTCGGGATAAGCCGCGTGAATCGCCCCAATCACATCCCCAACTTTCGTATCGTAAACTTCTTCGGCCCCCAGCCGCCGAGCCTCATCCGCATCCCCGCGGACCGTTGCGATTACGTAAGCCCCACGAGCACGCGCCATCTGCACCGCAAATCCACCCACCCCGCCAGTAGCCCCCATCACCACCACGCGCTGCCCGGCCGCAACTCCCATCAATTCCAGCGACTGCAGCGCAGTCACCCCAGGAATCGGCAAAGCAGCCGCCTGTTCATCCGAAACGCCCTCAGGAATAAGCGCCAACGGTTCAGTCTTCGAGCCCGGCGTCACCGCGCTGTACTCGGCATAAGCCCCATGCGTCCGCGCCATCCCGAAAATCCGGTCGCCCACGCGAAAATCCCCAGCCCCAGCCGTCGCCCGGTCGACGACCCCCGCGAAGTCCGCACCCAACACAAAAGGATACGAAGAAGCAGCAGTAAGCCGCTCCACAAGTTTGTAATCAATGGGATTAACGCCCGCAACTTTCACGCGTATCAAATACGCCCCGTCGTCGGCAGGAATCGGCAAATCCAAAATCGCCGCCGCCTCACCAAATTTCCGCACCGCAAAAGCCCGCATGTAGGTCTCCCAGATCTCCTAACATATACAGATGTCCCCAATCTAATAACGGGTACAAACGACGAACGCCGGCAGTCCTGGTAGGGAAGGGTCTTACAACCGTAATCGCCGCAAACCGGGAAGCACAACAGACCCTCCCGCATTTCAACCCCACAATGTAACGCCAAATTCCCGGCAAAATTAGCAGCCGAGTCGTCACGATTCGTAGGGGCGCCGCTCGTTTACCCTGAGGCTCGAAGGGCCGCGCCCATGCGGCGCAAGACGCGAACGTCAACCTAAACCACAACTCCGCTTTACACGAGAAGATTATTTACTTCGCGGATCGCCCAAAAAATCCACCCGCCCAAATCCACGCACAACATCCCATCCAACCTCCAAAATAATCTCGACAAAAAGCATTTACCAATCGCGCACAAATTCCTGCTTCGTTTCCAAAGCAATCGCCCACCATCGCCCCGCCCCACACAGTATCTAGTACAGCATGGCCTAACGCGCGTAGCACCCGTACGCCGCTATAATTAATCATTGTCTGTGCGGCACCGGACGCGCGGATCGGCAAAGTCCGGGATTCGCAAAGCAGCGCAACCCTTCGCGCGCAGACAATTCGAGCGCAGACGAGAGTGATGCTGTGACCAGCAAGTTATTTCGAACGCTAAAGCCCAAGCAACCGTCCACCGCCGCCACTTCCGGCCGCGTCGAGCGACGCCAATGGTGGCTCTCTTCCTCCAGCATCGTAGTCACTCTGCTACTCACCGCCGGCATAGTCCTGATCGCATTGCCGGTAATGCTCCCCGGCGTCTCCAACTATTATTCCGTCAACACCAGCATCGGCATCCGCGGCCTGATCGGCGTAGTCCTGCTCTTCGATCTCTATCTATTGTTCCAGCAGATGCAAATCCATCGCTTTCCGCAAGCGCCTGGCCGAGCGCGAAGAACTCTTCCGCCTGATCAGCGAAAATGCCGCCGACATGATCGCCCTGGTGGATGTCAGCGGCCATCGCATCTACAACAGCCCGTCCTACATGACCATCCTCGGCTACACCTCCGAAGAATTAGCCGACACCAGCTCCTTCGAGCAAATTCATCCCGACGATCACAAAAAAGTAATGGATGCCGCTCTCGAAACCCGCCGCAGCGGCCACGGCCGCACCATCGAATACCGCATCCGCCACAAAGACGGCCACTGGCTAACGCTCGAATCCACAGCCAGCGCCGTCCGCAACGCCGCCGGCAACGTAGAAAAGCTGGTAATCGTCAATCGCGACATCACCGAGCGCAAACTCCTGGAAGAGCAGCTCTCACTCTCCCAAAAACTAGACGCCGTAGGCCGCCTCTCCGGCGGCATAGCCCACGATTTCAACAATCTTCTAGGTGTAATCATCGGCTACGGCGAAGCCCTGCAGCAGCAAATCCCGGTAGGCGATCCCATGCGCGAAGCCGTGGACGAAATCCAAAACGCCGGCCAGCGCGCCGCCGCCCTAACCCAGCAACTTCTGGCCTTCAGCCGCAAGCAAGTCCTCGAGCCAAAAGTTCTCGATCTAAATAATGTCCTAAGCGACGTAGAAAAACTCCTGCGCCGCCTGATCGGCGAAGACGTGGACCTGCAAATCTCTCTCTCCCGTTACCTGGGCCACGTAAAAGCCGATCGCAGCCAACTCGAGCAGGTAATCGTAAATCTAGCCGTAAACGCCCGCGACGCCATGAATCAAGGCGGCAAGCTGCGCATCGAAACCAAAAACACCGAGCTAACCGAAGAGGATCGCGAGCGCTACCGTTACGTAGTCCCCGGCGAATATATTTTGCTCACGGTAAGCGACACCGGCTGCGGCATGGACGCCGAACTGCAATCCCACATCTTCGAACCATTCTTCACCACAAAAGAAAAAGGCAAAGGCACCGGCCTCGGCCTCTCGACGGTCTATGGAGTAATCAAGCAGAGCGGCGGCTACATCTGGGTCAACAGCGAAGTAGGGAAGGGCACCGAATTCAAAATTTATCTGCCGCGCGCAGAAGAAGTCCCCGAAGAAAATCAGCCAACCGCCGAACCGGTAAATCGCGCCCACGGCACAGCCACAATCCTGGTGGTCGAAGACGAAGAATCCCTGCGCAAACTAACGCGCACAACTTTAAAAAGCCAGGGCTACGCAGTAATAGAAGCTCGCGACGCAGCCACGGCCCTGGCCATAGCCGCAAAATCCGAAGGCAAAATCGATCTGCTTCTCACCGACGTGGTAATGCCCGGCATGAGCGGCCGCACCCTGGCCGAAAAATTAGGCGCCCTGCGCCCCGACATGAAAATCCTCTACATGTCCGGCTACCCGGATGGCGCCATCGTCACCCACGGCGTCCTGAATCCGGGAATGTTCATCCTGCGCAAGCCGTTCACGCGCGATGAACTCCTGCGCCGAGTAGAAGAATCGCTAGCCCCAAAGTACGCCAGCGTCGAGCGTCGCACCTAACGCCGATGCACCAATCGTCAAGGAACGCCACGATTGAGCCGATAGCATTACGTAGCGGCGGGCTTCAGCCCGGCATCGCGCAACCACCCAAATCGCGTCATAAATCGCGAAAGCCGCAAACGCCGAATCACACGACGAACGAAACGTGACCCATGGAACAACCAAAAAAGCCGCGCCTGTTACTCATCGACGACGACGAATCCGTCCGCAAACTAATGCGCTTCCGCCTGCACGACACCTACGAAATCATAGACACAGGCAAGCCCGAAGAAGCCTTATCGCTAGCCCTAAGCGACAAGCCCGACGCCATCCTCCTCGATCTAATGATGCCCAAATTCTCAGGCTTCGAAATCTGCCAAACTCTCTCCACATTAAGCTTCACCCAGCTAATCCCCATCTTCATAGTCAGCGGCGAATCCTCCGTCCGTTACAAAGAATTCTGCAAAAATCTAGGCGCCAAAGCCTATTTCCAAAAGCCAGTCGATTTCGAAGCCCTAAAAGCCTCGCTGGCCTTCGCCACAGGAGTAGATCGCCCCGATAGACGCTGCGAACCCAGAATCCGCCTACGCATCACCCTGAAACTAGTAGGCCTCGACGCAAAAGGCAAACACTTCGAAATCGTAAGCGTCACAGAAAACGTAAGCGCCCACGGCTTCTGCTGCGCCAGCACAGAAACGCTAGCCATGAATTCCACGGTAGATGTCTTCCACATAGCCAACGCCCAAAACTTCACAGGCAAAGCCATGGCTGTCCGCCTGGAATGGCCCAACACCCCAGGCCAACTCTACGGCTTCCAATTCATAGGCCCCCCAAACGACTGGATCCTAAAATAAACGTGTTTCGAGAAATGTAGCTCAGGTCTTCAGACCTGAGGCCTTTCGCAGTTGCCGTTGCACTGCGGTTTTGCCGTAGCAATTCGGTAGCAGCCCCCTACTTCAGTAGGGGGAGCTGGACTTCAGTCCAGCGGGAAAGCGCTCGCCCCTAAGCTCGGCTTCAGCCGCGGCCCTCGCTCGCAGCTCCTTCCGCCCCAAAACCCATGATCCGCAGAGCCTGTTATCCAATTCGCAGTTTCGCGCGCTTCAAAACCAACGTCAGAACCTATACTGCTCTGCCAACACCAGCAGTGTTATCATTCCTCAAAGACATGCCAACGAAACGAGCGGAAAATACGAAGAACGAAAAAGGGCGGGCCACCCGCCGATATATCTCGTAGCCAGAAGCCGTTAATGATGACATCCACTTCAATATGCCCCAAGTGCGGCGCCCCCTTGACATTGGCAGAGATTTTGGCGGCGGGGTCCTTCGTCTGTCCGAATTGTGGCGCCGAACTCCAGGCCCCGCCTCGCTACGCGGGGTGGATCGGTGTATGTAGTCTTGCGCTATCGGTAGTTACGGCCCTCGCGTTGGGTTTTAGAGGCTTCCGTTTGCTTTACGCGGGCATTCTGCTTTGGGTTGTGATTGACTTCCTCGCGCTCCACCTTTTAAAGTACGCGGTGCCGCCGAAAATCGAAATGGCCGTCCCACAAATTCCTCTTCGTCAACTCATTCGGGAGATTATAGGACCCTCGGAATTGAAACTACGAGACAAAAAACGCCCTCAATCCGGAAGTCGGGACACCGGCGAAAATCCTGATGGCTGAATTAGCCGACGGCCGGTGGACCAGCCTTTTCCGAAGCGCCAACGGTGTCATCATGCCGCCCGGAACTTGAATGATTCATTGAAACTGAAACCGAAGAGGAGAATAGTCATGAAAAAACTGTACGCTGTTGCGTTGCTCGCACTCGCACTGCTCGCCACGACGTTGCTTCTCGCGAAAAGTCAGAAAGTCGCCGCCGCAGCATCAACCCCGCCGCCCGGCATCAAGAATATAGTCCTGGTCCACGGAGCATTCGCCGACGGCTCCGGCTGGGAAGCCGTCTTCAACATCCTCACGAAAGACGGCTACTCGGTAGCCGTAGTGCAGCAACCAGAAACCTCCTTCGCCGAAGACGTCAAGTTCGCAACCGCGATGATCGACCGCCAGCCCGGCCCCGTAGTTCTCGTAGGCCACAGCTACGGCGGCGCCGTCATCACCGAAGCCGGCAACGATCCAAAAGTCGCCGCCCTCGTTTATATCAACGCCTTCGCGCTGGACACCGGGGAAAGCAGCGCCACCATCGAGAAAGCCGTGCCCCCAGCCGGCCAAGGCATCAAAGCCACCGCCGATGGCTACCTCTACATTGACCCGGCATCCTTCCATTCCGATTTCGCAGCGGACGTTCCGGAGTCGAAGACGGCGTTCATGGCTCAGTCGCAAGTTTTGTTCTCCCTCGACTCCTTCACCACCCCAGTGAAGACTCCGGCCTGGAAGTCGAAACCCACTTGGTACATGATGTCCACCGCAGACCACTCAATCAATCCGGAGCAGGAGCGCATGATGGCCAAGCGCGCCAACGCGAAGACGATCGAAGTCAATTCCAGCCACGCCGCCTACATCTCTCATCCCAAAGAAACAGCCAAACTAATCGAAGAGGCGGCCACCTCCGCCCCAGCCAAGCAGTAATCGAAAATCGAGGAGAGAAAATGATGGTGGCGCGTGCGGCCCTTTCCGAGGGGTTGCCGTGGGCTCCCGGTCCTTCCCGGTTTTTGGGAAGGTTCGGGGTTCCGGCCATCCTTTCGGCCCCGTCTTTGGATTCATCTTTCCTTCCGGCCGGGTGCCCCAAGTGCCGTACTCGCGCGTGGGGATTTTGACTTTATCTAATCCAATTCCGGACGGGACGGTATCGCGTGGCGGCGTGAGCCGCCGCTAGCACGGTGGCAGCCCCGTTCAGTAGGGGGGAGCTGGACTTTAGTCCAACGGAAAAACGCCGGCTCGCAGATTCGGCTTCAGCCGCGGGCCCCGCTCGCAGCCCATCTCGCCACGAGTGCTCCTACAACCGATGCAGAATAGCTTTCAAAGTAGCATGTGCAAACGTCTGCAAATCCTGCACTGATCCAAATCCCGACAGCATCGGGCAAGTGACAATAAACATCCCCGCATAAAAAAGCCCAAGCGAGCGTTCCAGCCATCGCAGCGGCTGCTCCGCCAAAGTCTTCCGCACCAAATCCACCTGGCTCAAACAAGCCATGCCCGCCCCGATCAATCCACCCGTAATGATGTCCGAAGGATAGTGAATGCCCAAATAAATCCGCGCCAGGCACAATGTCAGACTGACGTAAGCCAACAAAAAAATCCCCACGCGCCGTGACACGAAAAATACCGCGGCTGCCAAAGCAAACCACAAAATCGCATGGTCGCTGGGCATCGAGCTCCACCCCAACAACAATCGCGGGTCCGAGCTGTACGGCAACACAAACGAAAGCTCCGGATTATGCAAAGGCCGCGCCCGGTAAGGCAGCGCAAAAGCCACCATGCGCGTCACCGCCAGCACCAAATAACATCCCACTATCCCATGCAGCAAAATCTCGCGCGTCCGCCTCTGTACTTCCAAATCGTCATCCTTGAACCAGGCCCACCAAACCGCCATCAACAAAGGCGCGGTAGCAAACGGATTCGAATCCACCACATAGACAAACGTATCCAAGGTCCACGAGCGATGCGCAAACCGGTTCAAGAACAGAATCGCCCGGTAATCCACCGCATTCACAGCCCTAAAGAGCGACGCCGCAAACCCGTGCGACCTCCACACCGCCAAAACCGCAATGAAAGTAGCCGCCGAAGCCACCGCCATAATCGGCAGCCCCGAATAGGGTTTCAGTTTGCTTTCCATGTCATCCCTGCACCAAACAACAGACTCTCACCGGCGCTAGACGCGAGTTCGCCACCCCGTCTCACACCTGCGGATAAATATCAGGAACGAACTTCCCACCAGCTGCATTCAATGTACCGCGAGCCATCCACCCCCCTCGCAGAAACAACCCGAGCCTGATGCGAAACCGTCACCCAGCCGCACTGTTGGACCAACGGTTTCCGAAGGCGTAGAAATTCGTGGCGAATGCGGCGCCTGCCCTCCGAACGTCGGGCCCGCGCTTCATGCCGACCCTCCGATCGGCGACCCCGTGTGTTCGCCAGATTCCAGAGATACCCACCCACAGCCGCCAGTCCACTGTCTCTTTTTGAACAGTCCTGTCCTGTACAGGTCACTTAGACTGGTGGCGCACATCACCGACGATGACAAGAACAAAGGAATAAAAAAGGAAGCGTCCACGGGTGGGCTGAACGAATGTCCCCTCTAGACAAGAGCTCCCCGAGAAGCAACTCGGGTCGAGCGAGTTCTTTTTAGGAGTCTTACATTCGCGTTCCCGCATTCACGTCGGCACCTAGATGAACCTGGACGAATGCTGGCAGGGAAAGCGGCGTGTCCTTCGCCGAAGAGAGGCACCGGAGGTATCAGCCGCGCCCTACGCAAGGATCGAGGGGCGCACAATATCGATCGAATGGAGGCAACAATGAAACCAGCAGGACTGATCGGCACAGGAATTCTGCTCCTTCTTCTGGGAGCCGTGATTCCCGCGAACGCAATGCCGGACCAACACGACGAAGACGCGAAGCCGGCGAAGCAGGAACAGCAAGCGAAACCTGAAAAGCAGCAAGAGGCCAAGCCCGCGAAACAGGAACAGCAAGCGAAGCCTGCGAAGCAACAGGAAGCCAGGGCCCCGAAGCAAGAGCAGCAGCCCAAGGCTCAAAAGCAAGAGGAAGCTAAAGCTCCTAAACAGGAAAGGCAGGCCAAGCCGGCAAAGGAAGAGAAACAGGCGAAGCCAGCGAAGGAAGAGAAGCAAGCTCAAGCCACGCCCGAAAAGCAGCAGCAAGGCAATAATCAGCAGGCCGGGCAAGCAAAAGGGCAGTGGGCCCGCAACGGTCAGAAAGATAGTCGCGGCCACGTGTACAGCGAAAGTAGGTTTGGCCGTAATCATCATGCCCGCTTTGAACAGAATGGTGGCCGTTTTTACAACGGCCGTCGGGAGTACTCCTACGGTGGATACTGGTTTTATGCTGGAGTCTATCCGCCGTGGTTCTACCAGCAGCAGGTGTATTTCATCATGGGGGCAGACGGGCTATGGTATGCAGTTGCATACGATAACCCTTCGCTAACCTTCCAAGTCAATATCGAGTAGCGTGAGAACGGCTTGCGTTGCGGAGCCGGCAGTTACAAGTGGAAAGGAGCATTGCGATGCTACTACTAATTATCGTTCTGCTGTTGTTGTTCGGCGGCGGAGGCGGGTATTACGGGTATTCCAGGTGGGGGACGGGCGGCGGTTTGGGGATCGTCGGGACGGTCGTACTGATCGCTGTGGTCTTGTACCTGGTCGGGGCGTTTCGGTGACCTCGTCGAGGACCGATCGAGCTAGAGGAGACATGCCATAAAGCAAAGCACCAAGGACAAATCAAAGGGGAAGTTTCACGAGATCAAAGGTCGAGTTAAACAGGAGGTTGGACGACGAACTAATAATCTGGGCTTGAAAGCCGAAGGCATCGGCGAAAAACTGGCCGGGGAGGTCCGAAAGTAAATTGGCCATGTGGAAAGAACTATCGAAAAAAATGAGGCTGGTACTGCCCCCCCACCAACGCGTCGCAGATTCGAATACGGAGGGCGGCCTGCCCTTTCTCTGTCTTCCGTATTTTGCGCAGTGCCGCTCATGGCTGCAGGCCGCATCAAATCTCCAACGCCTAACGTCAAACTTCAAATCTGTGCGACAATAACGTCAGCCGCGCCGCAACCAGCGCGCCGTGCACCACGAAAGGCCCAATGGCAGTAGAACTAGCAAAAGGCGTAACTCTCGAGCGCCCCGGCGAGGACGAAACCTTCCTCAAAGAAGAAGGCATCCTCTTCGCCTCTCTCGACAAGGTCGTCAACTGGGCCCGCCGCAGCTCCATCTGGCCGATGTCTTTCGGCCTGGCCTGCTGCGCCATCGAGATGATGTCCATGGCCGCCTCGCGTTTCGACGTGGCCCGCTTCGGCGCCGAAGTCTTCCGCGGCTCCCCCCGCCAGTCCGATCTAATGATCGTAGCCGGCCGCGTCTCCAACAAAATGGCCCCGGTAATCAAACAACTCTACGATCAAATGCCCGAACCCAAATGGGTAATCTCCATGGGCGCCTGCGCCACCAGCGGCGGCGTCTTCAATAATTACGCAGTAGTGCAAGGCGTAAATCAAGTAATCCCGGTGGACGTTTACGTCCCAGGCTGCCCCCCGCGCCCCGAAGCGTTACTCTACGCAATAATGCAACTACAGAAAAAAATCGACGCCGAACAAGGCAGCTTCCGCCGCTCCCTGAATTTCATAAAGCACTAATCACGAAGCACACAAAATCTGAATTCATCTGGACGCAGGAAACGTGCAGTCGTAGGGGCGCCGCTCGCTGCGCCCGAGCGCAAGGAGTGCGCGAACGTAAATCGAGGCGAGGTGGCTATCGAACGAGGGGCAACGCGGTCACGCGAGCCGTACGCCCTGAATATTCGAGAGCGGTACCGGGCACAGAAGCTTCGCGTCGGAGATAAGCCATCCCAATCGGATGCCCAGCGGCCGGCGAAAACGCCGCCCGCGTGACAAAGCCAACTTCCTTCCCACCCGCAGAAAGTTTGGCCCCGCGCTCAGGAACAACATCGCCGGAGAACTCGACGCCAACCCGCACGCGATTCACTTGCCCGCGCGAACGCACCCGCTCAACAATCTCCTGGCCGGTGTAGCAACCCTTCGAATAATTGATATGCGAATCCTCAAGTCCAGCCTCGTGAGGAATCACAGACTCATCAAAATCGTAACCGAACCACGGCACCCCAGCTTCAAGCCGCAGCGCGCTAAGCGCAGCATAGCCGATCGGCCCGCCGCCAACCGCCCGCACCGCATCGAGCAGAACATCCCAGAGTGCCTCGACGCGATGGCGCGCCACCAAGAATTCGAAGCCTGGAACGCCGGGCGACCGGCGAATCACGCGAACGGGAATCGCGTCGGTCCGATCATTGCGAAGCGACGATGCGACGCTAGCTTCGACGGAGCCAAGCTCAGCGAGGCTGTCGAATTCCACGCCGGAAACAGCGCGCAGAATCTCAGCGCTCCGCGGACCTTCGACGCCAAGCACCGCGAGCGAAGCCGTAGCGTCCTCGAGAGTCACGTCGTCCATAATGATGTATTTATCGAGCGCCTCGATCAACCGCTCGCGAATCATCTGATACGAAACAATCAGAAACCGGTCGTCAACGGCGTAAACCTCAAGCTCAGCAATAATGTGCCCCTGCGGATTGAGCAGCAGGGAAGGCACCCCGCGGCCAGACGCCGTTTCGCGCACATCATTCGTCAACACCGCGTTGAGGTAACGCAATCGGTCAGGCCCAGAAGCGTAGATGAACGCGCGATAATTCTTGTCGATGAGCGCAGCCGTTTCACGCGCAAAGCGGTATTCAGTCTCCAGCGGTGCAAATCGCTCTGGCAAAGTGCAGCCGAACCAGGTGGCAAGTTCCGCGCCAAGCGCAGCCTCGCGCGCGGCCAAAGGAGTCTCGCAAGCAGCTTTCGCAGTGGCGTCCATAATTCGCACAAATATCTTACCTCACCCTCGAGTCAACGGGCGGGACTTGGAGCTATAATTCGAGCGATGGCACAAAATTTAATTCACGAAGTAATTCCCGTCGGCATGTTGCAATGCAACTGCTCGATTCTCGGCGATCCCGAAACGCGCGAAGCAATCGTCGTGGACCCCGGCGACGAAGTCGAGCGCATCGTCGAAATCCTCGAGCGCCACAAGCTGAAGGTACTCGCAATCGTGAGCACTCACACGCACATCGATCACGTAGGCGGCCTAGCCGCACTACATCGCATCACTGGCGCGCCAGTATTCATGCACGAAGGCGATCTCGAGCTCTACCGCAAGCTCGACATGCAAGCCCAATGGCTGCACGTCCCCACGCCAGAGATGACGGAAGTCGAGCAATTCCTTCGCGAAGGCGATGCGGTGAAATGGGGCGGCTACGAAGCCCGCGTAATTCACACGCCAGGCCACACCCCCGGCAGCCTCTGCCTCTACATCCCGAAGCGCGAAGTGCAGACGCCGAAGGAGGCCGCAACGCCGACGCGCGGTAAGATCGGAAACGGCGGCGACGAATCGCGGCTAATCGCCGGCGACACGCTCTTCGCCGGAAGCATCGGCCGCACTGATCTCTGGGGCGGCTCGTTCCCCGAAATCATGAAATCGCTGCACACCAAAGTGATGGCGCTGCCAGATGAAACCCTAGTCCTACCAGGCCACGGTGAAGCCACGACAATCGGCGAAGAACGTCAAAGTAATCCGTTCCTGCGTCCGCGGTAGCTCTCTCCGAGCTGTTGTTACAACCCGCAATCAATCGAGTTATAATCTCGGGCGCGGCCGTGGCAGTTGTGGCCGTGTCCTGCGTTTCGCTGCGAGGAGGATGAAGGATGCTTCGCCGCGCATTGTTGTTCGCCCTAGTTTCTGCGATGCCAGCCACTCTGATCCCGCAGCCAGCGCACGCGCAGTTGCCGGACCGCCTGCAGCGATGCTTGTCCTATCCCACTTTTGGCGAGGAAGTCTCTGATCTGACTCCCATGCCAGCGCCCAAGAACCAATACTTCGCGGATGAGATTCATTTCGACGGTGACACGCAGCTAACCAAGGCTGAGTTGGAAAAAGTAGCGACGGCCTTGACATCTCTTACTCCGTTCAGCGAGCCCGATTTCGCCGATCAAGTTGCGGAAGCGGCTCGGGGTGAGTGGCAGGACCGAGGATATTTTCGCGCCGAAATTACCGCAACCACCGAGTTGCTGAGCCACGACCCATCGGCCGAGCACTATGCGGTAAACCTGCACGTGAGGGCGAGGAAACAATATCGGACGGGCACAGTTAGCTTATCGGGAACTAATGACCACACGGCTTTTCCGCTGGATGAACTGAGAAAGCTAGTATTGCTGCAAGAAGGAGATCTGTTCGACACCTCCAAACTCCGCGCGAGCTTCGACGCCTTGAAGAAGCGTTATGGCGATGCTGGATACATTGACTTCACCTCCGAACCGCTGTTCGACATCGACGACGAAAAGGGAGTCGTCAACTTGTTTCTGAAACTCGACGAATCAAAGCAGTTTCGAGTCGCAAAGGTCGAGGTCTACGGTGCCGATTCGGTTGCCGAATCGGCGCTCCGCTCGGCAGCTCCCATCGGCGAAGTTTTCAACTACCATAGAATACTTGCGGCGATCGACGAAAATAAATCCAGGCTGCCTGAAGACGCAGGACCTGACGATATTGAGATCTCGCGTTATCAGACAAGCGGAACAGTCAGCGTCAGGTTTAATTTCTGGAGCTGTCCGGCGCCCAGGAACTAGCAGTTGCGCGACGTCCGTCGCTAAGATCCCCGTGCGGATTTGTCGCGTTCTTCGCGCATCGATTCCATCACGCTTTGGATCAGCGCTTTCGCGTCGCGGATTTCCTGAGTAATTTGCTGGATGTCCATTACCGGCTTTTCGGGATCACGCGCAGTATGGCAATAAACGCCATGTTGCCCGACGAGCACCAGCGCGTCAGTAAGCCGGTCGAGCGAGACGGCCAGACGTCCGCGCCGCTCGCCCATCATCGTTTCGTAATGCTCAAGCTCATCTTTGTGGTCTTCAAAAACGCTCATCGAGTTCGTCTCCGGATCAATTCGCTCTCATCTTCTCATGAGTCTCGATTGCGACATGGTTCTATGTAGCACTGCCAATCCTGGCTGGGTCAGCAGTAAGCAACGACCTACCCACAACCAGACTTCGCGAATCGCTCCGGCCGCCGCAGGTAAGCGTGCCTGTGCTACTGGGCAGGCCACACTGACTCTGCCCTCGTATAACGGATTTGCCAGGCGTATACTCCTCGCACACTAATCCGCGAAGCTAACGTACGAGTAGAGGTCGAGCACGGCTACCAAGATGGCCTGAGTTCCGGCATGGTTCTAGAACCAAGTATTGCGCGGTGTGAAACACTTTTACCGGCCTCGCTTTACTTGCACGCGCTGCCGCCTAGATAATCTCCGGTGGCTTACGAGTCCGTTTACGAGAAATTCGAAGCCATAGGCCAGGACGGAACACCGCGGGCGGTGGCCTTCAAGAAGGCCGGGGTGCTCGCGTCGGGTGACCAGCCGGAGCTATACTTTTTCGAGTGGGACGCGCGCACGCTCATCGTCTGCGTATCCGGCGGCGCGCTGGCGGGCTGGCAGGGTGGGAACCGCTACCTGAGCCGCGAAGAGAAAATTGACGTGGCGGGTCTCTTTCTGAAGCACAAGATCGAAGCGGGAACCGAATTGGTGCCGGAAGATCTCCGAATCGAGCGGGGCGAGTTCGAATCGCTCGTGCGCGAACTTGGCATTCATAAGTGAGGCGAATATGAGGCGCTCGGACTTGGTGAGAAACCCTTCAAAGAGCAAGGCCCCGCGGACGAGTCAGATCGTCTTCGGCGAGCGGCAGCATCTGCTGCGCGTGCTCGATTCGGTCGAGCGCAGCGCGTTGCCGGCCAGCCGCCTCGATCAGGAGCGCCGCGTGATCGAGCAGCTAATTCACGCCCGCACGCAGGAATTGAATCGCATCAATGCCAGCTGGGATGAGAAGGTCGGAACGGTTTTGAGTGCCGAAGTGAAGCCGGAAGTGCTCGATACGCTCTCGCGTCAGGCACCCAAGGAAGATTTTTATTTGTTGCGGCTGATCAGCGAACATCCGAAAGTTTCGGCCAAGACTTTGGCACGCCTTTCGCACCATACCTATTCGGCGATTCGCGAAAATATCGCGCGCCATCCGAATTCGGACGCGTCCACGCTCTCGCGCCTGAGCCGCGATCGCTCCCAGCCCCTGTGGTACCTGGTGGCCTTCAATCCCAACGCCCCCGCGAATCTGCGCCGCAAGCTGCAGGAACGCATGCGCCGCCTCGGCGAAAAGACCGCCACGGCATAGAACCGCGGATCGGCGCGTCAAGTGATGGCGCGCAAATTCCCTCGTACCAAACCCTTTGCCCTATTTCCAGTTCTTGATCGAACAGAGGCGTCGAAGACGCCGAACCCAGTACGGGAGGGTGCTTTAGCCCTCCCGCAGTTCGGCCCCTCTTTGCGCGCAGAAGTTGGGACAGCGGACAAATTGGCTCTTTACGACCTCTTTTGCTAGAGTATATTGGCCTGCAGGACAGAGCCAATGCTGCCACTCCAAATCCAGCCAGAAAGCCACATTCCTCTATACGTCCAGCTGCGCGACCAGCTCCGGGCCCTCGTGCATTCAGGCGAGCTGCGCGCCGGCGATCGCATTCCGGCCAGCCGCGAGTTGGCGGTGCAGCTAGGCGTACACCGCACCACGGTAGCAAACGCCTACGCCGAACTCGAATCCGAGGGTCTGATCCAGGGCCACGTCGGCCGCGGGACATTTATCTGCGCAGCCCAAACCACAGGCCGTCAATTCACTCCACTCCCGCGCCCAAATGGCAATGGCGGCGGCGTCCGCTGGGAAGCCCTTTTCGCCGACGAGCGCGCCGAAGAAGTAATGAGTCGGCTGATGCCGGAAGTCCCCGGCGATTCGATCGCCTTCGTAAATGCGCGGCCTTCGGATGAATTCTTCCCAGTCGAAGAACTGCGCCGCTGCAGCAACGCCGTCCTAACCAGCGACGGCCGGAAAATTTTGCAGCTAGGCTCGAGTGACGGCTATCCGCCACTAAAGAAAATTCTGCTGGAGATGCTGCGCGAAGAGGGAATCGCCGCCCGCAACGAACAGCTACTGGTAACCGACGGCTGCCAGCAATCGCTCGACCTGCTCTGCAAAGCGTTCCTGCGCCCCGGCGATACAGTGCTGATGGAAAATCCGGCATATCCCGGCGCAATCGCGATTTTCGCAGGCGCACGCGTCCGCTGCATCGGCGTACCAGTCGAGACCACCGCCGAGAAACTAGGCTATGCGGGCCTCGATGTAGGCGCAATGGAATCGCTGCTGGCGCAAAACCGCGTAAAGCTCGTTTTGCTCACTCCGGATTTCCAGAATCCGACAGGCACCAGCATCCCGGTAGCCGAGCGCCGCAAGCTCCTGGAAATCATCGCGCGCTATCAAATTCCAGTAATCGAAGATCGCATTTACGCCCGCCTACGCGTGCGCGGAAATTCGATCCCGTCGCTCAAGGCGCTCGACCGCCACGGCGTAGTGATTCAGATCGACAGCTTCTCGAAAGTAGCGTTCCCCGGCCTGCGCGTGGGCTGGTGCGTTGGCCCCGAAAATGTGATCGAGCGCCTGCGCATCGTGAAGCAGACCACCGACTTGCACACCGACCAACTAGCGCAAGCCACGCTCGCCGAATTCGTGCGTCGCGGAAATCTCGACCGCCATTTGACGAAGATGCGGAAGGTATATCGCTCGCGTCTCGAAGCATTGGAAAAGGCGCTCGAAAAGTACATGCCCGAAGAAACCACCTGGACGCGCGTAGATGGCGGAATGTCTCTGTGGGTGACGCTTCCCGCCGGATTCGATGCCGGCGAGCTCCTGATTCACGTGCGCGAAAAGGGCGTGCTGTTCGTGCCCGGCCGCTATTTCTACTTTCAGAATCCGCAGTTGAACACTCTGCGGCTCGGTTATGCGTCGCTCGATGAGCGCCAGATCGCGCGCGGCATTCAAACGCTCGGCGCGCTCGTCGAAAGTGAATTGGAAAAGAAGCAGCGCGGCGCGCGGCGATTCGAGCCGGGACGAGTGGCCCTGGTATGAGCGCGGTAAAGCGGCTCGAGCCGCGCGAGGACAATCTCTGCTTCGGCTGCGGCGCGGGAAATGCCCGCGGGATGCAGTTGCTCTTCGAAGCCGACGATGTCACCAAGCGCATTCGCGGCGAATTCAAGCTCGGTGCGGAATATCAGGGCGGGCCGAAATTCTTGCACGGCGGAATCATCGCGCTGGTGATTGACGAGGCGATGGGCAAAGTTTCGCGGTTCCGGCAAGCACATGCGGTGACAGCGGAAATGACCATCGAATATTTGAAGCCCATCGTCGTGAATCAGGAAATTGTCGTCGAAGCGTTCGAGTCGGAAGAGCCCAAGGGACGCAATTTGTTCCATGCGTGTGAAATTCGCAAACCCGACGGCACTTTGTTAGCGCGTGGGCGTGGGCGGTTCGTAATTGTCGGAGAAAAGTTCATAGCCGAAGTCGCGCAGCGCATTGCAGACCTAGACGAAGCGAAACCAAAGACAGGGAGAAGATAGATGGAATTCAACGGGGATAAAACGTGGCGGGTGAAAGTCGGGCTGGCCGAGATGTTGAAAGGCGGCGTGATCATGGATGTCACCAACGCCGAGCAAGCCAAAATTGCGGAGGACGCGGGCGCCTGCGCGGTGATGGCGCTTGAGCGCGTGCCCGTCGGACATTCGCAAGGATGGCGGCGTTGCGCGCATGGCCTCTCCGCGAATTATTCGCGAGATCATGAACACCGTCTCGATTCCCGTAATGGCCAAAGCCCGCATCGGACATTTCGCCGAAGCGCAAGTGCTGCAAGCGCTCGAGGTGGACTTCATCGACGAGAGCGAAGTGCTGACCCCCGCGGATGAAGAGCATCACATCTGGAAACACGGATTCAAGGTCCCGTTCGTTTGCGGCGCGCGGAATTTAGGCGAGGCCCTGCGGCGCATCGCCGAAGGCGCCGCCATGATCCGCACGAAAGGCGAGGCCGGCTCGGGAAATATCGTCGAGGCAGTGCGCCATATGCGCGCCATCGTCGGCCACATGAAGAAGCTAACCATGCTAGGCGAAGAGGAATTAGTGCACGAAGCCAAGGAACTGGGCGCCCCATTCGAACTGGTTCAATGGGTTTCAAAACACGGAAAATTGCCGGTACCGAATTTCTCCGCAGGCGGCGTAGCCACTCCCGCGGACGCAGCATTGGTAGTGCAGCTAGGCGCAGAAGCCGTCTTCGTAGGCTCCGGAATTTTCAAGTCCAGCGACCCAGCCACGCGCGCCCGCGCCGTAGTAAAGGCCACAACGCACGCCCGCGATCCAAAGGCAGTCCTAGAAGCCTCAGAAGATCTAGGCGAAGCAATGAAGGGCCTCGACGTCCGCCAAATGGACGAAAAGGATCTACTACAAACCCGCGGCTGGTAAAGGCCGCGTATCGGCGGTCGCGCGGCGCGGTTTCGTAGCGGCGGCCTTCAGGCCGGCACATCCGCGATGATCGCAAAGGCGGCAATGACCGTCCAGCCGTGATCGAGCGCATAGGCAGGTTTCGTCCTTAACGGGACGCCGCCCTAAAAGCGCAATGCGACAAATGCGAGAATCAATGAAAATTGGCGTATTGGCGATTCAGGGAGATTACGAGGCACACGGGCGAATGCTAGAGCGCCTCGGCGTAGAACCCGTGTTCGTGCGCACCCCGGCAGATCTCGAAAACCTTCGCGGCCTGATCCTGCCAGGTGGCGAAAGTTCCACGCACATGAAGGTACTAACCGAAGAAGGCTTCCTCGAGCCGTTAAAGAACTTCGCAAACGAAGGCGGCGCATTTTTCGGCACCTGCGCCGGCGCAATCCTGCTGGCCCGCGAGGTCCACAATCCGGACCAAGCATCGCTAGGCCTGCTCGACGCCTCCGTCCTCCGCAATGGCTACGGCCGCCAGCTAGCCAGCGACGTGCATTTCGGCGCGTGCGCGGTGAAGGACGTTCCGCTAGAAATGGTTTTTATACGCGCCCCGATCATTGAGTCCGTCGGCAAAGGCGTGCAAGTTTTGGCCGAATACGAAGGACATCCGGTGCTCGTCGAGCAAGGCCGGGTGATGGCTGCCACATTTCATCCCGAGCTAACCGAAGACACCACCATCCACGAGCGCTTCCTAAAGATGGCGAAGAACGGCCATTAAGCCGCCGTATTCCGCCGAAGCAGAATTTGTCCCGTAGGGGCGCGGCTTGCTGCGCCCGGCCGAGTAACGCCCGAGAAAACGTGGCCTATTTGCCGCCGAGTAACTTGTGTCATGCTATCTCCATGAAAGAACCGTCCCATACTCGCGTGGCCCCACGGCGGAAACGCGTTCTTTTTGTTTGCGTGGGAAATTCCTGCCGCAGCCCGATGGCCGAAGCGCTAGCCCGTCACCTCGCAGCGGACGTAATCGAGCCGCAAAGCGCGGGAATTTCTCCACTCGGCAACGTCGCAACGGCAACGCGTCGCGCGCTGCTCGATCGCGGAGTCCCGGCCGACGGCCTGACCTCGAAAGGCGTCGCAGCCGCAAGCCTGGTAGCCATCGATCTCATCATCAATATGAGCGGAATTCCGGGCGGCTCGCTTTTTCCAAATTCGCGCGTGGAAGATTGGGACGTCGAGGATCCTTACGGCGAGGATATGGCAACGTACGCACGCATCTGCGAAGATATCGAAGCGCGCGTGCTAGCCCTGGCGGGACGGCTAAGAGTGTCGTAGATTTCCCACGAAACCAGCGCGAGAGCGCATCGCGAACCGAGGAATTGTGCGTCGAGAAAAAACCAGCGTTTCCCAGGAAGATTATCTGAAAGCCATCTGGGAAACGGTCCAGGAAGAACAAGCTCCCATCAGCGCGCGCCTGGCAGAGGAGTTGGATGTAACTCCGCCAGCGGTGACTGCCGCGCTGAAACGCATGACGCGCGGCGGATACGTGCGCGTCCAGCGCGACGGCCGCATCGAACTCTCGGCGAAAGGACGCGCCATCGCGCAGCATCTCGTTCTGCGCCACCGCCTAGCCGAAATGCTCCTGACCCAAGTGATCGGCCTGGAATGGACGCGCGCCCACGAAGAAGCCGAAAAGCTAGAGCACGGCATCTCCCCGGAAGTCGCAGCCCTGCTGCTAAAGCGCTTCGGCCGCGAAAGCCGCTGTCCGCACGGCGTCCCGCTTTTCGGCGGCATGGCCAAGCTTCGGAAAAAAATCGGCGCCGTGCGCCTGTCAAGCTGTACTCCAGGCCACACCTACGAAATCCTGCGCGTCTATGAGAAGGATCCCAAGTTCCTGGAATTCGTAGCCAACCTGGAACTAAAACCCGGCGTAAAGCTGCGTCTACTAAATCGCGAATACGACCAAACCATGACCGTCTCAATAATCGGCGGCCGCGCAAAAAAGATTTATCTAGGCAAGCCCGCCACCGAACGCATCTGGGTCCGCCATGTTCAGTAGACGCCACAGAGCTATAAATCCCCTGAAAATCCCAAAGGCTTCAGCCGATCAGGTCATCCATATTCAGGCGGCGCAGCATTAGTTGCGGCGGAGCCGCAGAATCGCGGTGGGAGCCCCCACATTCATGTGGGGAAAGGAGCGCTTAAGCGCTCCGTAAAAAAGCCGCCGAACGTCAATGCGCTTTAGCGGCGGGCACCGGCAGCGGCGTTTGCGCCGCGAAAGTCGCCACACAATGCCGCCGTCCATTTTCGATCTCACGAAAGACCTGCGGCGCTCGAAATCCTGAACCTCACCCGCACCGAGAATGGTATTCTGGCCGCAGTGCGCCTGCGCCGCTTCTTCACCACGATTCGCTACTACTGGATCACCGCCAAGGGCTATCGTCTGCGTCCGTGGGCCAGCCCGTATATTCGCTGGCGCATGGAGACTTTCTACGGCGCGGAAGCGGCCAACCTGGACGCCGCGAAATTCCTAAAAATCCTCTGGCGCGATCGCCGCCGAATGCGCCGCTTTATCACCTGGGTCGGCGAACGACGCCGCGCGCAGCGCCGCAGCGGCGTATAATAGAAGCCAGGCCGCCGCCGCAACCATGCAAGATCTAAAAATTCTGCAAAAGACCGAAACGCTGCACGAAGCGCGCTGGTGGGATGTCGATCCGGACGGCCGCGCTCACTGCTACCTTTGCCCGCGTCACTGCCACATCGGCGACGGCCAAGCCGGCTTCTGCTTCATCCGCGTAAATCAAGGCGGCAAACTCTACAGTCTCGGCTATGGCGCGCCAGCAGCTCTGCAAATCGATCCCATCGAGAAAAAGCCCCTCAATCATTTTCTGCCGGGCACGCGCGTTTTTTCGATGGGCACCGCCGGCTGCAACATGGGCTGTTTCTTCTGCCAGAACTGGGACATTTCGAAATCGCGCAGCGATCAGGTCAATTCCACGCGACTCTCGCCCGAAGAAGTCGCCCTGCTGGCCATCCACACCCGCTGCCCGTCCATCGCCTTCACCTACAACGAGCCCACCATCTGGGGCGAGTACGTAATCGATGTATGCGCCGCGGCAAAGGAATACGGCCTGAAAACGGTAATGGTCTCAAACGGCTACATCACCCGCGAAGCCTTCCACGATATTTACGATCACGTGGACGCGGCCAATATCGACTTGAAAGCCTTCACCGAGCAATTCTATGGGCGCGTCACGCTAACGCATCTACAGCCGGTCCTCGACACACTAAAATGGCTCAAAAACGAAACCAACGTCTGGTTCGAAATCACCAACCTGATAATCCCCACGCTCAATGACGCCGTAGGAGAATGCCGCAAGCTAGCCGAATGGGTCCTCGAGAATCTCGGCCCGGATGTTCCGCTGCATTTCACAGCGTTCCATCCCGATTTCAAGCTGCGCGATAAGCCCAAAACGCCGCCGGCCACATTACACGCCGCCCGCGCCGTAGCCCGCGAAGCAGGTTTGCATTACGTGTACGAGGGCAACATTTTCAGCGACGGCGCGCACACCTACTGCCCCTCGTGCGGCATCGTGTTACTGCGCCGCTCCTGGCACGACGTGCAAGAGAATCGCCTGAACGACGGCCGCTGCTCAAACTGCGGCGAGGCCATCGCCGGCCGCTGGACGAATCCCCACGCCGCAATCTCCGCAAGAACAAAGGAACGCGCCCGCCAATTAGCAGAACGCCGTTTCAGCACCGTCAATCTATAATCCCGCCTTCGTACCGCTGGCGTCCCTGCCGGCTCCTACGACCACGATTCCGCCAAGGGCAACCCTCACCGGCGGCCCACGAAAGCCGCCGACCTTCGTAGCGCTGGCGTCTCGCCGGCTCCTACGACCGTGATCCCGTCAAGGGCAACCGTCACCGGCGGCCCACAAAATTGAATTTGAGGCGACCTTTGTATTTCTGGTGTCCCCATATACCCCGAGTAACGCGAAGAGCCACTATCACGAGCGAGATCGCGGCTCGCACCGAAATCTATCGGGGTCCGCAATTCAAAAACCAGAGTTGGTTGGAATGTATGTTCCGAGCGTGGGGATCGCGTGTAGCGCACGCCCGCTCGTAAGAGCCGACGAGACGCCAGCGCTACAAAATCACCCGCGAAAATAACCCGGCCCCACGCGCAAATGATGATGCCAAGCCAGCGGAAAAGCCCACCATGCGATCGTTCCCAGCAGCGCCTGCATGATCGCCAACGGAATAATGTTGCGCTCCCGCGCGAAGAGCCAAGCCATCACCGTCCCGCCGATAAACGTAATTGGCACAAGCACGGGGTTCGGCCAATGGCACGCCGCAAAAATCACACCAGTGAGCACGGCTGCGAGCCAACGCCGCGAAACCAGGTAAACCATCCGGTTCATCAGGAGGGAATTAAGCGCCACTTGCTGCAGCACGCAAAACGCGAAGTAACTCCACAATCGGTTCCATTTGATCAAATGGGCCGGCACCTGCCACGGCGCGTGAAGCACCGCCCCAGCGATTAACAGCGCCAAAGCGAGTATCACGAACGCAGCGGCAGCGCGCCTCGTCGCAGGCCACAAATTATCCGCGCGCCAACCAAGCGTAGCAGGAGTGTCGCGCTGCAACGCAAAGCTGGCAATCATCCAAACTAGAAATCCAAGCCAAGCCCAATTAGTGGTGAATTGAAGCCGCCAGATAAATGCAAGGATGAACACCGGAAGACCGACAACATCAACCAGCGCGAGCCCCCGCTTCACGCCAGCCGTCATTTTGACCCGCGCGCGCGTGAATCGCCTTCGGACGCAGCGCGTCCCGTCGAGCCAGCCGGCTCGCCGGCCAACTCCTCGCGCAACTCCTCAAGCGCCGTTTCAATGGACACTCCCGCCGGCGCAAAGTATTCGTCAATGTCCGTATCGGGAAAGCCAAGCCGCGTAAGCCGCGCGGGCAGCCCGGCACGAATCGCGTCAGCCCCGGCGCGCCATCCGGCCAGAACTTCAAAAACCGCGCGGTGATCGTGGGATTGCCAGCAATGACGGGAAAGAGAAACTTCAAGCTCAACGCGCAGCGCTTGGTTCAGCAAGCCCTGGCACAAAAGCGCAATATAAGCCCGCTCGCGCTCTGCGAGTTGTGCACGGCGTGAACTCATGTCGCGGGGAAATCCCTGAAGGGCAAAACCCCGATCGGCAAAGCCCCGAGCAGAAACTCAAGGCCAGCGGATCTTCCCTCAGCCCGCACCATTCTACCGCGAACACGATCGTCTACCGCGAGCACCACCGGCGCCATCGCCCAGCCGCAAAGTCCAATTACGCCGCGCGCTCTTCCGAAGTCACAAAGTCAAACCGGTGAATCATCGCCGCGATTCCGAACAAGCGTCCCTGCTCGCCCGGCACGGCATCGACGCGCAGCGCCCGCCCGCTCCCGCGCACCAGCACCGCCCGCGATCTGCCGTTCTCGGGTGGCAGCGCGAACGTGACTTCCAGATGCGTTCCCGGTGGAATGGCATTTTCGCCAATGAAATACAGGCCGCGCGTCGAGATATCGCGCAGATGCGCCGTGCGCGTCTCGGGGAAATGCGCGGACCCGGCGTTGACTTGCAGCGGAATGAAAAGCTCGTATCGCTGTGCGTGTCTGCGTTCGATCATTTTAACCTCCGGTTCAAAGTCAGTGGTGCACGCACGTGGCCACCACCTTGCAGTGATTCGCATTGACCTGATTGGAGTTGTCTTGCGAGAGGCAGAAAGTGACTAGTACTTCTCCGATTCGGTACGGTACTCGATTCCCGAAATGGGAATCGCGCGGAAATTTTTGTCAGGGCACGACTTTTTACAGGACAGGATCGTAGAGTACGGCGGAGCCTTCTCCCTCGGTCAACAATCCCTTGCCCACGAGCAGTTGCACCATGCGCACGACCATCGCCTTTTCGTTGACCCGCGGGGTCGCATGCGTGGACACATTTCTCGCCGTGCGCAAAATCTCGAAAGTAGCCTCGCGTTCTTCAGTCACTTCCTTCAGCCAATCGCGCAACGCCGTCGCCTGCTCGGTCTGCAGGTCGCTGTACGCCAGCCCCATGCCCAGCCCCGCCTGCGCGTAAACGACGTATCCATCGGTCTCGAATGTGTTCTGGCCTTTCGAAAGCGAGATGTGAACGATGGTGCCTTCGGGGAAGGGCACCAGCGTATCCACAAAGCATCCGCCCGGGCCAAGGTCGGTAGTGCGCGTCGAGAACCGCGCTCCGGTCTGGCGGTCTACCACCTGCGCGCTGGCAGTAAACTGGAAGCGCACGCTCTGGCGCCGCTCCGCCGGCGGCGTCGCGCCTGCATACTTGGAGTGCTTGTGTTTATCGTGTCCCGTTTTCTCGTGTGCCAATTTCTCGTGTTTCGATTCACGCATGATAATTTCCCCCAGAATTTCCGGCGGCGCCGCCCGCAGCGAGCATGACGCAATAAGAAATTGTCGCCCGCCCGCCAGCCCGTTACAAGCCTTACCAATTCCAGTTTGTTCAAAAGAGAAATTGCAAACAAGCCAAGAGCGCCCGAGCTCCGCCCGCTTGTCGGCCCCGTTGTTTGGGTAGCCGTTTTGGAATTGGTCGAGGGTCAATGGCACTGCAAAGGCAGTACGTCGTTGATCGAAGGGTTCGCGGCCTTGGCGCCAAATTTTCGCGAACACGCGCGCGCCGGGCCGCGAGGAATTTAACGGCGGAACGCGATTCCGCTCTTACGCTCTTCGTACCAGCCAAACGATCAAACAGATTATCAATAAGGTTCCGAGTAGCCCGTATCCAAACATTGTCGCCTCCTCTGAGTCCAGGATCCTCGAATTCAGAATCCCATTGGGTACCAGTTTGCACCACGGGCCCCGCTCTGTATGTTCCGTTTGGCACATAACACCAATGATTCGCGCAGCGAATTTGACGCAGGAAAGATATGACGCTGTAGCTCGCAATCGAAACGCTCATCGCTGCCACGTGTCCACTCTTTCCGGGTCAAACCCGGCAATTACAAGGACGACTTTCGTTCTGAGAACGGCACCCTCCCGCAAACGCGCAAATCGCAAACCGGCCAAAAACCCGCCGGGCGTGAAACTTTGTGCTTGTATTCCACTGAATCCCGGGCGTAAGTTGTCGGGCAAGATTGAACGCACCGCGAAGGCTTTATGCCTTACGGTTGCCGGGAAGACTTTATGAGGATTTCGCCGCGGAGATCCTACTACTGGCTGGAGCAACACGTCGTAGGATTGGCCCTCATCGAGATTGTCGCCGCCGTCTGCGCCTGCATCGGATTCGTGATCCTCGCTTTCAAAGTCTTGAAGCATTTTGGAATCCAGTGAAGCCGAAGTGACGTTGTCGTTGCCGTTCGCCTCTTCTTCACTTAATCGCAACATGGTGAGATTAAAATCTCCTGTAACTCGTAGAAAACAAACGACCGACCTCCGTTTTAATCGCTACACTTTCGGGGGGTGCCGATTTCGATTTTTGCCTGCTGCTGCCGTTGGCGCCCTCGGTCGCGAAGTGTGCGCGGGCTTCGAGATTTGTTCGCCCTGCGGTTCGTTCTAGCCGAAACATGGGTTGGGTTGGAATTTCTGTAAGTTGCAGAAAATAAAGGGCAGATTTTTTTCTACCCGAAACAAAAGTTGACGGGGGCGAATTCGTTTTTCTCGCGGTTTTGGGACGAAGAGGAGGGGGATTTTGTGGTGCGGTCAACATTACACCGGGCTGAGTCGGTTGCTCGGCAATCGCGGAGACGATTGACAGCCCGGACCCGGGATTCCCGATTAGAAAGTTCCAGATTTGGGCGGGAGGTGGGTGGACGTTTAATCGGGAAAGATGGCCGAACGGATGGCCGAGCACCGGGCGGGGCATCCGTCAAAGGCACGGATGGCCCGCCCCTACAAGTGCATGCCGCGATTTGAGAACACGCG
Organism: uncultured Acidobacteriota bacterium; assembly: GCA_963831955.1. Taxonomy (GTDB): domain Bacteria; phylum Acidobacteriota; class Terriglobia; order Acidiferrales; family UBA7541; genus Palsa-147. The sequence goes on from CAWHSG010000003.1 coordinate 604,965, forward strand.
TTATTTTCCCGATTAGAATGCTGGCGTGATTCCCGATTAGAAGTGCTTGGCCCTGGGCGGCGGGTGGGTGGGGGCTGGAGGGGGGAAGATGGGCGGAAGCGAAAGTGGTTGGCGCGAAGTGTGGCGCTACGGCGTCGAATTTGGACTGCGCCGTTCATGATCAAAACCTATCGACGGTAGCATGGGGATGGCGAGCCGGTCATCCGTATTAATACGTAGTACCCAAGGCGCATTGGTCGGGCTTTTCGGCATCGTTCTTCGACCTCTAGATTTGGCCAAGATCAGAGTGCCCTCAGTTCTTTGAGGCCGCCAGCTGTTTCTCAATGGCCTTCCGTTGAGCTTCTCGCTCGCCCTGCCACGGCGCGGGTAAGCCCGTTGCGCGTGCGTAGGCGATGAGCTGTCCCATGTGCGCGTGCAGTTCGCACACGGTTCGCAGGTAGAGGCGGCGAACTGTCGAGCTCTCCCCAGCGAACGCTACCGGCTTGTCTAACCCGGCATCCGGGGTTTCCGTAAAAGCTGTGCGAATATCGTTTAGCGATTTCCTCAGCAAAGCAAGAACGTCAGCCTTGTCCGTCATGCTTTTTTCCAGGCGCTCGTTTCTTGCCACCATCGCCATCACCCGCGCCAGGCCCTCGCCTTCCAGCTTGCCGTACAGATCTTCCGCTGCTTCCACGCCCAGAAGGGCCAGGAAAAAACGGCCACCCGCTCCAAGGTGCACCAGAACTTCGCTTACCGAGCGCGCCGTTTCCGCCGGACGCCACCCATAGCGCTCCGCAGGAAAAGCCTCTGCCAAGGCAAGCAGCTGCCGTTCAGCAATGTCATATTCCCAAAGATATTCGCCCCTGAAACCCGGAAGCCGAGTGCTCATGGTAGAAAACCTCCTGTCGCGCGGCAGTATACTCCGTCAATCAAGAACGAGCGCCACTGGCTCGGATAAAAACTAAGTCAACAGCGTGGCCGAAAAACCTCGCCCTCGATGAACTTGAGGATGGGACACCTGAGACCGTTACACCTTTGGAAAAGGCCAGGCCACCCGCCCAGATCGGGCGCTACGGAGACGGTGAAGTGGCGGGCGTGCGCGAATCTACGATTTTGAGCAAGTGACTCGCGAGCATGATGATTTCCGCTGCGACGGTTGGTTCGGTGATTACGTTTGACTGATGACTAGAAGGGTTTTTGTAAAGACCAATCGCTCCAGCGAATAGGAACATCATTCCTTCCTGCTCGGTCCTGAGTGCCTGCTTGTCAGAGAGCGGTCCTGTCGTTGGGGCGAATGCGTCTAGCATTAGCTGTCTGCCGTATCTCTCGGGCCCCCACCCCGCAGCGTTGCGCACTGCCACCTCGACTTCACGCATTGCCTCGAATACCGCCGTGTCGTACGCGCCTCTCAGAAACGACGGATAGCAATGCGCGTCAATTCGCGGATCGAGAAGAGCACGGGGTAACGCGCTGGCGCGGCGGTAGGCTTCATACGCATCGAGGTCAACCAGCTTTTGGCCGCGACGAGTGATGAAGGCCCATCCTTCCATTCGACCCGGCATCGGAGCGACGAGACAATCGCGCTCAAGCCAAGCCCACGCCTCTGAGAGAGCCTTCGAAACATTCTCGTGCGATTCCGTCGGATATGCTTTGATTTCGCCGCCCAGCCAAAAATTGTGCCGATTGAGATTCTGCTGCTCGTACGCCGTTAGAGAATTCATGTGCACGATCAGAACTCCGGCAAGCTCCTCGGGCTCAAGCCGAACGAGATCGTTCCAATCGGGGATCATCGAGATAATCGATTTGGACATTTGCGATATGTAAACTCTATCAAACGTGACGATCTGAATTCCTAAATTCGGAGTTCGACTTCGGTAGTAGTGGCGATGCGCCTTCACATGCGCGCATCCCACGCGAACGACGTGTCGAGAGGGTACTATTAGGCCGCTCAGATTCCCAAGCTGGAGGAAATCTCGAATGCGACACTCGAAACGAGATAACGTGCCTAGACGCGGGCGGTGGTGGAAAGCAGGGCTTCGCGGAATCGTGGTCTACTTGCTCGGTACGTTGACCGGACCAGTTATTCTCCAAAAGTTCGCCGGATGGTTGCCGGGACCTCAGGCTGTCGTGTCCGTGAAAGCTCTGCAGGACACACAGCGAGTCTGCACGTTTTATCAGTTCGCCCTGACAACGGATCGACCTCTTGACTACATGTACTTCAAGGTTGAATTCCCGGGGAATATTACGAGTTATAAGATTGGCCGCCCTCTTGAAGGAATCGATAACGAACACCAGCGTTTAGGAATGCAGGCTTGGGAGGTCGGACGGGAGTCCGGCGGTGAGTGCGCGGTGATCAGCGCAGCGGTCAATGCCGACGTTCCGGTTGACGTAATTGGAAGCGTCGTTACCGTGCGGGAAGCCAAGTTGCCGCCCAGCTCTGTGATAGTCGGTTTAATCGCGACACCTGGAATTGACAAGACCCAGCAAAATGCAGAGAAGTACTTCGAAGGTGCCTACGAATACACCATGCTCGGTCTGACACTGCGGAAGCCGATACATGTGATCGACGACGGTGTGACCGTCGCCGCGGACAAGTGAGATGAGATGGTCTCTAACACATGATTCTGACCCGCAAAACTCGCCTCGTCGCGTAGCTTTGTTTTCACGAGCCTACGGACGCACAGCGAGAGGAGTTTTTGCCCCACATGGCTTCGTCCGGCTTAGCGCGGGCAGTTTGCGAGTTCGCCAGGCACTATGACATGACAATTGACCCTCCGTAGAAATATGCTTGACCCTGGAACTAATTCCAACCCTTACGATACTGATGTGAGATCGAGCGCCTCTACGATTCGACCGCTGTTCGCCGGAGAGCTAGCGCGACTGGCAGGCGTCAGTCCCGACGCGGTGCGCTTCTACGAACGTCGCCATCTTCTCCCTGCTGCGCCTCGCTCCGCGTCCGGTTACCGCATATTTCCCCGGGAAGCACTCGCCCGCGTGCAGTTGATTCGCGGCGCGCTATCCATCGGTTTTACGGTGAGTGAGTTGGTTGCCATTTTCGGCGAACGGGACCGGGGCGGAGCACCTTGCCGCAAAGTCCGAGAACTGGCCGCCGAGAAACTCGCTGCGCTCGAAGCGCGGCTCCGCGATCTGCGCGCGTGGCGCCGCGAGCTACGACGCACGCTCGCCGGATGGGATCGCGTGCTCATAAAAACTCCGCGCGGCAAGCAGGCTCGATTGTTGGAGACGTTCGCTGCGACTCACCCGAAGAGCCGCACGCGCAGGCCCGCTCTGGGTTTCTTCGCTCGCGGCGGGCAAAAATAGGAGAAGCAACTATGAAATTGATCCTCGCGGTTTTGTTTTGCTCGATAGTCTACGCGCCAAATGCGATTGCCCAACAAGGCTCAAGCGACCCGAAGAGTGAGAAGCAAGCAACTCCAACGACGTGTCCAATGCATGACGCTCATTCGCAAATGAACGAGCGCGGCGAAAAGGGCATGGGCTTTTCTCAATCGGCCACCACTCACCACTTTTTCTTGAAGGCTGACGGCGGCGTCATCCAAGTGGAGGCCAACGATTCCGCCGACGCCGCAAGTCGCGATGAAGTCAGGATGCACCTGCGGCACGTCGCGAGCGCGTTCCAGAACGGAGACTTCGACATTCCCATGTTTGTGCACGATACCGTGCCGCCGGGCGTCCCTGAGATGAAGCGGCTCCAAAAGGAAATTCGCTACACGTTCGAAGAAAGCACGCGCGGCGGGCGCGTCGTTATCTCCAGTGCCGACAAAAATGCGGTCGCTGCGATTCACAGTTTTCTGCGATTTCAGATCGAAGAGCACAAGACGGGCGACGCAAAGGATGATCGTTAGCTCGTGGCAAGTCCCAATGCGCGGGGTTGCGGCTCGGAATCTCTTGCGCGTGGTGCGAAATCGCTCGAAGTGGCTTTTTGCCCCGCCCGTCGCGCTGTCTTAGCCGAAACACCCGTCTGACGCGCAATCGTGTGCCAGGAGCAACTGCGCTGGCGTAATTCGGCTGTTTTAGTGGCACTGACGAACTTCCGGCCTCGAACATGCGGGGCCGGAAAGCGAAGAGGGATTCCTCACCGGAGAGCGGTTCGGAATGACGGCGGGGAGAAATGCGAACAAGTCGGGTGATTTGCAGAGGATGGTTGTGGGTGGGTTGTTGTTTAGGGTGGACACAGGCAGGAGCAAAAGGCCGGGCGCGTTGATTGCTTTGCGATCGCCGAGCGATTGACCCGGGCGCCCCTACGCGGAAAAGGCGACGGCAAAGGCGAAAGGCAAAAGCGAACGTCAAAAACGCCGGCTGGCAGCCCTTCGCGATGCTCAGGATAAACCTGCGCTACGACGGCAAAACGGCTAAGTCAACGCCGGCTTGTCCAACTTCCGGGCTCGAAGATGCGGGGCCGGAAAGCGAAGAGGGATTCCTCACCGGAGAGCGGTTCGGAATGACGGCGGGGAGAAATGCGAACAAGTCGAGCGATTTGCGGAGGCTGGTTGTGGGTGGGTTGTTGTTTGGGGCGGAGACAGCCAGGAGTGCGACGGCTGGAGGCGAAAGGCCGGGCGCGGCAAGCCAAGCGCCCCTACGGGGAAAGGACAACGGCAAATGCGGAAGTCAAAAGCGAACGTCAAAAACGCCGGCTGGCAGCCTGCGCTACGACGGCAAAAGGCCACGGCAAGGGCGGGGCCGAAAAGCAACGGCCGCGCTGGGGTTCGCGCGCGGGGACGCCAACGGCTGGCGTCGCGGGAGGGCTAGCCCGGCCCTCCCCTACGACGGCAAAATGGCTACGTCAACGGCGGGCCGACTGAGCTCCTAGTGGTTCGCGGAATGGATCCATCGGAATTGGTGCGTACTTGACTTCGATTATTTCGAGATGCTCGGTCTTGCCTGGCGCGCGCAGATTCACGCGGTCGCCGGGGCTTGCCTTCATCAGCGCATTGGCGAGAGGCGAGCGCCAACTGACGTAGCCGCGGTCGAGGTCCACCTCGTCGATGCCTACTATCGAGACGACGTGTTGGAGGCCGGCGGCGTCCTTGTAGGTCACGGTTGCGCCGAAGAAGACGCGCGTAGCGGCTGATCCTGGCCGTGGAGCGGCGGGATCGACGACCTCGGCTGCGTCAATGCGTTTCGTGAGAAAGCGAATGCGCGAATCGATCTGGCCTAACCGTCGTTTCCCATAGTGGTAGTCGGCGTTTTCACTGCGGTCCCCGTTACTAGCAGCCCACGCTACGACCTCCACCACCGCGGGCCGCTCGCGACTCAGTAAGAACTGATGCTCGTCTTTCAGCCGCTGCAAACCGGCGGGGGTGATGTAGTTTTTGAGCGCCGGCCCCGATGGCTCCGGGCGAGGTCCTCGGAGCGGCCGCTTTTCTCGCATTTGCCAATCTGCCATGGGATTTCGTCTACTTTACGGCGGTCGAAACTAGAATTCAAAATGTTGTCGATCTGCCGAAGATGGTTCAAGTCGTGTGCCGCTTCCAAGCGGACGAACTCCTCGACCGTTTGCCGTCCGCGTACCTCGTGGACCCCATAGTACTCCGCCCACCGTGCGCGCGGGACCGACTGCAACAGTCGCAGGTTGCGATATGCAGGATCGAGTAGTCAGCAGTTTCTCAGCGCGGGGCTGGCTCTCCCGAGCTGGCCGCTTACGCTGATCCCGCCTGGGTGGGAACGTGCCGCGCCAAATCGTTTCGAGGAGCAAGTGAAGATGCCCGACACAAACGCCGGCAGCGGCAGCATTTCCCGATTAGGCCCGCGGGTCGGCGGTCGCCGGTCGAGAATTCCGCCGGCCGCCTGTTCAGCTTCCGGCCTCGAAAATGCGGGGCCGGAAAGCGAAGAGGGATTCCTCACCGGAGAGCGGTTCGGAATGACGGCGGGGAGAAATGCGAACAAGTCGAGCGATTTGCAGAGGCTGGTTGTGGGTGGGTTGTTGTTTAGGGCGGACACGGCCAGGAGTGCGACGGCTGGAGGCGACCCTTCGGCTTCGCTCAGGGCAAGAAGGCGGGCGCGTTGATTGCTTTGCAATCGCAGAGCAATTGACTGCTTTGCGATCGCAGAGGGATTGACCGGGGCGGGCCTGCGCGGAAAGGGCAACGGCTAGGGCGGGGCCGAAAATCGACGGCCGCGCTGAGGTTCGCGCGCGGGGACGCCAACTGCAGCCCTTCGATTCCTCAGGGTAAAGCGTCACGGGCGCAGCAAGCCGGGCGCCCCTACGCGGAAAAGGCAACGGCAAGGGCGGGGACGAAAATCGACGGCCGCGCTGAGGTTCGCGCGCGGGGACGCCAACTGCAGCCCTTCGATTCTTCAGGGTAAAGCGTCACGGGAGGGCTAACCCGGCCCTCCCCTACGATGGTAAAACGGCTACGTCAACGGCGACCCAGCAAGTTCATGCCTCGCGCAGGGCGATCATTGGGTCCACCTTGGTGGCGCGGCGGGCAGGGAGGTAGCTGGCTAGAACGGCTACGGCGAACAAGAGCAGAGGAACGATCACGAACACGGCCGGATCATGGGGGCGCACGCCGTAAAGCAAACTGCCCAGCAACGACGCGGTGGATGCAGAAACGAGCATGCCGGCGACAATTCCGAGGCCTGCGAGCACTATACCCTTTTGCAAGAAGAGCTTCAGGACGCCGCCTGGGCCGGCACCCAAGGCCATGCGAATGCCGATCTCGCGCGATCTTTGGCTGACCATGTAGGCCAGCAAGCCATAAATTCCGATGGAGGCCAGAAGCAGCGCCAGTCCGGCGAATCCGCCTACCAAGCCGGCTGAAAAACGGCGTAGGGCCAGTGAGCGATCGAGGATCTCATTCATAGAGACAACATTGAATACGGGTAAGCCGGGATCCATGCTTTGGATTTCATGGCGAATCTGTGGTTCGAGCAGGTTCGCCGGTAGAGACGTCCGCAACACCACGCTCACTTGCTTGCTGGGGTCTTGATAGGTCGAAACGAAGATGTGGGGAATGCCATCGATGTCGAGGCCGTCACTCTTGATATCCTTGACGATACCCACGACGGTCTTCCATGGCTGGGTAGGGCCTTTCCCGAACCGCACCCGGCGGCCCAGCGGATCGCGATCCGGCCAATACTTACGGGCGGTGCTTTCATCAATGATGGCCACCGGCTGTTTGCCGTCTCCATCGGCCTCGGTGAATGAGCGGCCGCGTAGGAGCGTCGCCTGCATCACCTTGAAATAATCGGGGCTTATGCGAATTCTCTCGGCGTGCAGATCCTGCGAGGACTCGACCGGTCTATCTTCAATCGCGAAGGCTTCCGTCACTAAGCCACCGACCGCGCTGGGGTTGCGATTGGTGGTGGGTAGAGACGAGGTGGTGGCGGCTAGTTCTACTCCCGGAATTGCCTTCATGCGCCGCAGCAGCTCACGATCAAAGGCGGCCTTACCGGGAATACCGAGATACGGATCGGTCCTCGGATCGTTGGGAACTCCTAGCCAGGTGTTTGCCGTGACAACTTGAGTTGGATTGAAGCCTGGATTTTGCTGCAACAGATCGCGCAGCGTGCGCAGCAGCAAGCCGGCTCCGACCATCAGTATGACGGCGAAGGCCAGTTCCGAGACGATTAGAACATCCCGTAATCGGCCGGTCTTGGTGCTGTAGCCGGAGCCTCGAGCGCCTTCGCGAATGGCCGAGGAGAGAGCGCCTTTTGCCGAATGAAGCGCTGGAGCGAGTCCGAACAGTAAGCCGGTGAGAATGGAAATCAGCAGAGCGAAGGCCAGCACCACCCAGTCGATTCGTACTTCGTTGAGCCGGGGAACGTTCGATGGCATGAAGCGCAGGATGAAACCCAAAGTACCCACTGCGGTTAGGATTCCCGCGGCACCGCCGATGAGCGACAGCAGCGTGGACTCGGTCAGCATCTGGCGCACTATTCGGCCGCGGGTCGCGCCCAGCGCTATGCGCAGCGCCATCTCTTGTTGCCGCGCCGAAGCACGCGCCAAGAGGAGATTGGCAATGTTCAACGATACGATGAAAACGATCAGGATTACCGCACCCAGTAACACCAGCAGCATGGGCCGGACATTGCCTACCAAAGTTTCTTGCAATGGTTGAATCTCGATCGTCCATTGCGCCTGCGGCGGGTAATCGGTGGGAAAGTCGTGGCGCAATTCGGCGGCCATGGCAGTGAGGCGCGCCTGGGCTTGCGCCAGTGTCAGGCCAGGCTTGAGTTGCCCGATTCCATTTACTAAGAGCCGGTTGGCACGCATTGGCGGGGGAAAGGGAGGCCCGATGAATCCGCCGGCGGCAAACACTTCCGCGTCGCCGGAAGTCGTCGGTCCAGGATGGCGAAATCCGCGTGGCAGAACGCCAATAATTGTAAGGGGATCACCGTCGATGCGGATGGTGCGGCCGAGAACATTCGGATCGGCACCATAGGCGCGGCGCCACAGGCCATCGCTGATCACCGCTTCTGGAGCGAAACCGGGCGTGAAGTCCTGCGGACCATACAAACGTCCAATTTGCGGGAGCACACCCAGCATGGAAAAGTAAGTGAAACTGGTGTTGACCCCCTCGACGCGCTCGGGCTGTTCGGTGCCCGTCAAATTCTCGCTGCCCTCGAAGATCGGGGTCACATCGTCAAATACGCCCGATCGCGTCTGGAGGTCATCCAGTTCGGGCTTGGAAAACTCAACGTCCCGCAATCCCAGGCCGGGCTCGTTAAAGAAGACTCGTACCAAACGGTCGGGATCGCGGTAGGGCAGAGAATGCAGCAACACGGCATTCACGATGCTGAAAATTGCCGTGTTGGCTCCCACGCCGAGAGCCAGAGTTAGAATGGCAACCGCGGTGAAACCTGGATTCTTGCGTAACAATCGCAATCCATGACGCATGTCCGAAGCTAGTTCACCCCACCAGCGCACGCCCACGGATGCCCGCACGGCATCTTTGTGAGACTCGATTCCGCCGAACTCAATCCTCGCCTGTCGCATCGCTTCTTGCTGGGACAGGCCTTTGCGAACGAGGTCCGCTGTGCGGCTCTCAATGTGGAAACGCACTTCCGCTTCCATTTCACTTTCGAGGCGCTGTCCCTTGAGCATCCACTTCAACCAGGAGCGGAAGCGAGAGAGATTCATATCTCCTCCGGAGTGGTTCGCAGAATACTCGCGATCAACGACGCCATGCGGTTCCACTTTTCGGTTTGCGAATGGAGTTGGCGCCGCCCGGTTGCGGTCAGGCTATAGAACTTTGCTTTGCGGTTGTTGTCCGATTCCCCCCACTCGCCGGCGAGCCAGCCCTGATGTTCCAGACGATAGAGCGCAGGATATAACGTGCCTTGCTGGATCTCCAGTTGTTCGCCAGAGATCTGCTGAATGCGCAGCAAAACCCCGTAGCCGTGCAGCGGGCCGAGCGAGACAGCTTTGAGGATCAGCATGTCCAGAGTGCCTTGCAGCAAATCAATCGCTTTGCCCACGATCTCTCCTTGGCTGTCTAGGAGAGACCTTAACTGAACTCTCCTAGTTGGTCAAGGAGAGAGTATTTTGGCGGGACAGTTGGCTGCCAATCACCCCGATGACGCGCTGCGGTATTTGCGTGAAGCCATCAATCGCGGGGACAAAGATGCCGACGGCACTGCGTAGAGACCTGCTGGCGAGGCCGCCTCCGTTGACACCAAAGAGCCTCAAGCGTACCGTAGCGTCCGAATTCGAAAGGCTCCTATTTTCTGGATCAGTGAGGTGAATCCCTGTGAACAAGACCTTTGCTTTATTTTTCTTCCTCGCAGCTCCGATCACGGCTATGGCCCAAAGGCCCGTTTGCACAGAGCAGACGATCCGCGATGCCGTTCAAAAAGGGACGATCGAGTACACCGACGACAACTTCTTTTGGTCTGGAGGTTATGACAAACCGATAATCGGAAAGGCTGAACGGGAGGAAGCTAGGAAGAAGGCGGAAGCTGAAGAACCAAGAAAAAATGAAGTTTCTGCGGATCACCCCCAGCGAGTCGTTGTTTCGCAGGGCGGTGATATGGCCTACGAATACGGAAGCGGTGAGATGAGTTTCGATGAACAAAAAACGGGCAAACACGTCTCATTCCAGCTCGGGTATCTCCGTGTCTGGAAGTCTGCGGATGGCCAGTGCAAAGTGGCGGCCACGATCGTCAAACCCGTAGAAAGCACTATTAAATCGATGTAGCTTCCCTGCGGCTTTGACTGCTCCAGATCACATTGCGACCTAGAAGAATACGCCGCAGCCGTTCAACGTTGGGAAAAAAGGATGGTGCCGGGGGGCAGAGTTGAACTGCCTACGCCGGCCTTTTCAGGGCCGCGCTCTACCGGTGAGCTACCCCGGCACCGTGACAAACCTCCATTTTAGACAAAACCACCGGGGCCGCAAGGCGAAATGCGGATAAAAGAAAAAATCATCGGGCCGCTCGTGATGCGGCGCCGGAGCCTGCGCAACGCTATCTTTCGGGCTCGGAATTCGTCCAATCAGGTTGGTGTCATAGTTTTGAGATGCACCCTCGGAAGCTGCTGAACGGATTGGCGGAAAAGTGCCCAGCGCTAAAGCGCAGGGTCGCAGACGGCGTTGTTTCGGGGCGCTAAAGCGCTCCTCCCCCGAATAAATTCGGGGGCTGCTACCGTGACGGCGCGGCTTCGCCGCGCCGACTGCGGGGGCTGGCAGCGAACGACTGGGCTTTCGTGGTGCAAAGATTTCGATCTCAACCAAAATACGACACCACTTCGAAGCAGGTTGGACTCTGAAAGTGATAACTGAATGTGATATTCTGAATCATGCCGCTGGTGCGCTGAACTAACACACTCTGCGTTTCGCGTATCCTTCGATTAAGGTCTGGCGATTCAAGTCCGGCGATTCAAATCTGGGAGGCTAGGGAATGAAACGATCGATGCTTTTGGTGATTTGCGGTCTGGCGCTGTGCGGGACCGTGCGAGCGCAGCGGCTGCCGGACAATGTGGTGCCCGAAAGCTACGACCTCACGTTTACTCCCGATCTCGTCAAGGCCACTTTTGGCGGCGATGAGGCGATTCACGTGACGCTGCGGCGTCCGGCTTCGTCGATCGTGCTGAATTCGGCGGAAATCGAGTTTCTCGAAACGACGATTACCTCGAAAGGCGCGACGCAGACGGCCACCGTTTCGAAGAACGAAAATCTCGAGCAGGCCACGCTCACCGTTCCGAACGAAATTTCCGCCGGACCCGCCGAGATTCGCATTCGTTTCACCGGCATCCTCAATGACAAGCTGCGCGGCTTCTATCTAAGCGAAACGCCGCGCCGCCGCTACGCCGTGACGCAGTTCGAATCCACCGACGCACGCCGCGCATTCCCGTCGTTTGATGAGCCGGCAATGAAGGCGGTGTTCCGGGTGACGCTGATCATCGACAAGGGCGACACCGCGATTTCGAACGGCCACATCGTATCCGACACGCCTGGTCCCGGCGACGGCAAGCACACCCTGAAATTCTCGCCTTCGCCGAAGATGTCCTCGTATCTTGTGGCGATGATGGTCGGCGATTTTCAGTGTCTCGAGGGCGGCGTTGACGGCATTCCCATTCGCGTCTGCGCCGTGCCCGAGAAAAAACAGCTCGGCGCGTTCGCTCTGACCGCTGCCGAAAATATCATGAAATATTACGACCGCTATTACTACACGAAGTGGCCCTTCGAAAAGCTCGACATGGTGGCGTTCCCGGATTTTTCGGCCGGCGCGATGGAGAACACCGCGGCGATCACCTACCGCGAAACCGCGTTACTGCTCGATGAAAAGACCGCGTCTCTCGATGCGCGCGAAAACGTTGCCAGCGTGATCGCGCACGAAATGGCGCACCAGTGGTTCGGCGATCTGGTGACCATGAAATGGTGGGACGACATCTGGCTCAACGAAGGATTCGCGACATGGATGTCGTGGAAGCCGCTAGAGGCCTGGCATCCGGAATGGCACAACCAGCTTGATGAAATTCAGGAAACCGGTGGGTCGCTTTCGACGGATTCGATCGCCTCGATCCGCCCGATCCGCCAGAAAGCCGAAACGCCCGCGGACATCGCTGCGCTTTTTGACGGCATCGCTTATGGCAAAGCCGCGTCGGTGCTGCGCGCTGTTGAAGCGTATGTCGGTCCGGGCGTATTTCAGAAAGGCGTGAACGCGTATCTCGAAAAACACGCCTACGGAAACGCCACCGCCGAGGATTTCTGGAATCAGATCGCGGCAACTTCGGGCAAGCCGGTGGATAAAATCATGGCCAGCTTTATCGATCAGCCCGGCGCGCCGCTCATCACCGTAAAATCTTCCTGCTCCGGTAACGTCACCAAGGTCACGCTCTCGCAGCGGCGCTACTTTGCGGATGCCGCGCGGCTGAATGCTCCTTCGACGGAACTTTGGAGCGTTCCGGTATCGTTGAAAGGATCGGCTTCGAAAGATACGACGCCGTTTCTTCTTTCGAGCGCCGAGCAGACGGTTGAAATCAATGGATGCTCGGATTGGGTTTACGCCGATGCCGGAGGCCGAGGTTATTTCCGCTCGAGTTACGAACCGGCCGCATTCGATAAAATGTCAGCGGCTCTTGAAACTTCATTCACGCCGGAAGAACGCATCCGCTTTCTCGGCGATGCCTGGGCCATGGTTCGCGTCGGGCGTCTCGATATTTCGCAGTACCTCGCGTCGCTCGAGCATATGCGCGACGAGCGCAATCGCGCGGTGGTCGGCACCATGCTCGGCAGAATCGGCGAGCTTCACGACACGCTGGTGGCTCCCGATGAGCGCGCCGCGTTCGAAGCCTGGGTACGGAATTTTCTGCGTCCCATGGCCACTGAACTCGGCAGCGAGCCCGCGCCCGGTGAATCGCAGGAACGCACGGCGCTGCGCTCGGATGTATTCGGCACGCTCGCGCTTTATGGCCGCGACCCTGAGCTGATTGCCAAATCGCGCGCCATCGCCGATGCGTACATGAACGATCCACAATCCGTGGACGAAGCGCTCGCGGGCAACGCTCTGGCCATCGCCGCGGCCAATGGAGATGCGGCGCTCTACGACAAATTTATGGAACATCTGAAAACCGCGAAGACTCCCGAAGAGTATTACGCCTACTTCGGTACCCTCGGGCTTTTCCCCGATCCCTCGCTTACGAAGCGTACCTTCGATTTTATGCTCAGCCCGGCGGTAAAAAACCAGGATCTGTATTTCATTGGCGGCGTTTTCCAGAACTATCACACGCAAGAAGCGGCCTGGAATCTCTTTAAGGCGGATTTCAAACCGCTGATGGAGAAAGTGGACGCGTCGCTGGGTTCCGGGCTGGTGGAAGTGGCTGGGATTTTCTGCGACGCGAAGTTGCGCGATGATTCGCAGCAGTTTCTGACCGCGCAGCACTTGCCCGGCACTGAGCGTTTGCTCCAGAACGCGAAGGATCAAGTGAACGCCTGCATTGAGCTCAAATCGCTGCAGCAATCGAATCTGACGGCGTATTTGCAGAAGCAGGGCGGCGGGCAGGGAAAGGGAGCGGCATCGCCGGCTGCGGCGAATTAATCCCGCTGCCATTGTTCGACTTCACGCTTCGTCGGAGATTTGAGTTCTCGCCGGCGATTGTCGTCGGAAGATGCCGGCAGGGACGCCGGCGCTACTTAGTGCAGCGACTCGTCGAATTCCCGGATCCAGTCTTTGTTCTTCAGCAACTCGCGCGGCTTGGTGCCGTCTGGCGGGCCTACGATTCCATCCTTCTCCATTATATCGATTAGACGGGCGGCTCGGCCGTAACCGACTCTTAGGCGCCGCTGCAAAGTTGAAGTTGAAGCGCGGCCTGCTTCGCAAACTACACGGACTGCGTCGTGATAGAGCGCGTCGTCCACTTCTTCATCGCCTTCGGCTGCATCTCCGCCGCCGCCTGCGTTGCCGCTGCCCGCTCCCGAATCTTCCTTGGGCGGCTTGAGCATCTCTTCGTTGTAAACGGCTTTGGCCTGCTCGCGCCAGAAGGTGCAAATGGCGGAAATCTCATCCTCAGTTACGTACGGCCCGTGAATGCGATGCAGCCGCGATGAGCCCGCCGGCAAATACAGCATGTCGCCGCGCCCGAGCAGTGATTCCGAGCCGTTCGTATCCAAAATTGTGCGCGAGTCCACTTTGCTCGCCACGCGGAATGAAATGCGCGCCGGGAAATTTGCTTTGATCAGGCCGGTGATCACGTCCACCGACGGGCCGCTGCGTAGCTAGAATGAGGTGAATGCCCACCGCGCGCGCCATCTGCGCCAGGCGGGTAATCGATTCCTCGACGTTGCTGGTATCCACCATCATCAAGTCGGCCAATTCGTCGATCACGATCACGAAATAGGGCAGCGGCTTGTGCTCTTCGTCGGAATCCGCGTCGAACAGCGAAAGCGATTGAGTTTTCTGGAAGGTGCGATTGTATTGCTCGATATTCCGCACGCCGCGCTGCGCCAGCAATTTCAGTCGCCGCTCCATCTCGCGCGTGGCATTGCGCAGCACGTTCGACGCAACTTTCGCGTCAGTTACGACCGGAGTATAAAGGTGCGGAATATCCTCGTAGAGCCCAAGCTCTAGCCGCTTCGGATCCACTAGCACGAGTTTCAATTCTTCGGGCGTCGATTTGTAGAGCATGCCCATCAGCAGGGAATTGATGAATACGCTCTTGCCCGTTCCGGTGGCGCCGGCGATCAGCAAGTGCGGCATCTGCGTTAGGTCGGCAGCGCGAATCCGGCCGATCAAATCTTTGCCGAGCGGCAAAGTGAGCTTTGAAGTGGAATGAACGAATTCAGGCGACTCGATGATTTCGCGAAGACGAATGGTCTCGCGATGCGAATTCGGAACTTCGATCCCGACCGTGGATTTTCCCGGAATTCGCTCGATCAGCAAGGATTCGGCTTTGAGCGCGAGGCACAAATCGTCAGCAAGCCCGGTGATCCGGCTGTACTTGATTCCGGCTTCTGGCTTGAATTCGAAGGTGGTCACCACCGGCCCGGGATTGATCTGTGTGATGTGGCCCTTGACGTCGAACTCCTCAGATTTTTGTTCGATGGCCCGCGCGCAGTCCTTTAGCTCTGCCTCGTCCATCTTCTCGCTGCGCTCTGCATTCTGCAGCAGCGTGGGCGACGGCAATTTGTAGCTGGCCACCCCTTGGCAATCTTCGGCTCCGGCCCGGATTTCTTGGCCGGAGCAGCGACTTCATTGTGATGAAACTTGATCACTGCCGGTTCGCGCGAAGCGATAGCGCCGCCGCGCTCTTCTTCCTCCTCTTGCGGCTCGAGCTCCTCCACCATCGATTCCTTAGTTGAAACGGACTGCGCTGGAGCAGGCCGGCGTCCGGCAATCTTGATTTCATCTATGCGTCTGCGCATCTGCTTCGATTCGCGCGCGTCACGCCAATCTTTTACGCGACCCATCAGCTGCCCGATGTATCCCTCGGCAGCGATCGGCTTCCGTAACCACGCCGCCGTGGCCGAAAACGAAAATCGTGTGGTCAGAAACAGTGCCGTAAGCACGCAGGCAAGTCCCACAATATTTGCTCCCACCGGTTTCAGCGCCGCGCGCAAACCGCCGGCGAGTATCGTGCCGATAAGTCCTCCTCCAGGAATTGCGCCACGCACAGGGGGGAGCGGCAGAAGCGCAAGCTCCGCCGGTAGAAAAACGAACATCAAGAGCGAGCCGGACAACTTCGCCCACGGCGCGTCAATCGTCTGGCTGCGGAACCAGCGCATACCCAACACGAAAAGCGCCACCGGCAACAGGAACGCCGTATAGCCGCAAAGCTGGAAGATCAAATCCGCAAGATGCGAGCCGAACGGACCAATCCAATTGCGCACCGGGCCGCCAGCTGGAGCTGCAGCCGCCACATTAAAGGATGGATCGGCAGGCGAGTAGGAAAGCAGGCTCAATGCCAGCAATACAGACGCAACGATGCCGGCAAACCCGATCAACTCATTTAGACGCTTATTTTCAGTCGGACTAAGGATGCGCACGTAAAATCTCCCTCGGGCAGGGGAAGGCCTTTCAATGCAGGTCGCGTGGGCGCTAGCGCGCGGCCCCAATTGGGAGGAACCAGATTGCGAGAATGACTATACCAAACACGATTCGGTAGTAAACGAAGATTTTCAATGTGCGTGTCCGTAAATACTGCAGGAAAAACGCAATCACCAGGAACCCGGCGATCGCGGAAACGGCCACGGAGATGAGCAGCGTCGAAAGCGGCAGAGCGATTTGCCCCGCGTGATGCAGCTTGATCAGTTTCGGCAAATCGTGGGCGGCGGCACCGGCGATGAGCGGCGCGGAAAGAAGGAATGAAAAGCGTGCCGACGCTTCACGCGTCAACCCGCGGAAAAGCCCTTCGGTAATGGTGATTCCCGAGCGCGACACTCCGGGAAAAAGCGCCAAGGCCTGCGCCGTTCCGATCACCATCGCGTCTCCCAAGCCAATTCGTTCCAATCCTCGTTCCAGGCGGCCCACGTGTTCGGCGTACCACATCAGCAAGCCGATGCCGATCATCGCGCCGGCGATATAGACGGGGTTCCGCAGATGCTCCTCGATGGTGTGCTCGAAAAGAAATCCGGCGATGCCGCCGGGGATCGTCGCGGCTACCAGATACCAGAATAATTTGCGGTTGTGCTCGACCGCTGAAGGTCCTCCGCGGCCACCGTAATTGAAGCCGAGTCCGGCGAGCGTCAATTCCACCCAATCGCGAACAAAGTAAACGAGCACCGCCAGCAGCGTTCCGGCGTGCAGCGCCACGTCAAAGGCTTGCCCTGGATCGGGCCAATGCAATAGCCACGGAAACAGAACAAGATGCGCCGTGCTGCTGACCGGAAGAAATTCCGTCAGCCCCTGCACGATGGCGAGAATGACGGCTTGAAAAAGCGACATGCGCTCAGCGAATCCTCGGGAATCTATGGGTCAGGCTTCGAGACGCTTGATCATCGCATAGGCTGCCAAGCCGCCCGGATAGTAATTCTTAAGCGTGCCGCGCGTCTGATAACCGCTGCGCTTCCAGAATCGAATCGCTGCGTCGTTATCGACCGCCGTTTCGAGTTCGATTTCCGTTGCTCCGTGGCGGGCGAGACTCGCTTCGGCAGCGGCCAGTAGCGCTGTGCCGACTCGCGCGCGCCGGAATTCCGTCAACACGTCAATTGTGATGACATGGCCAGTGCGTTCGAAAAGAGCCGTCAAAATAAATCCCGCGATGACGCCTCCCGTTTCCGCAATCAGCGCTTCCGCTCCCGGCAGCCTCATGTACCAGCGGAATTCGCGCCGTGAATAGGCCATTTCCGGCGGATAGCACTTTTGATCGATTTCGAAGAGGGTCTCGAAATCCGTCCTCGAAAAAGGACGGAGGGAGAAGCTCTTGGACGCGGCCGGCTCGGGCAAGGGATCCGCACTCTCGGGGGCGTCGGGCTTTGAACTCGGTCCGCGCATTGCCGCAGGTCTCACGATTAAATTTCGAGGATCACAGGCAAGATCATCGGCCGTTTCGCGGTTTGCTTGTTGAGGAAACGCTTCAAATCGGCGCGAATTTTCTCCTTCATCACGCTCCAGTCCGTCTTCTCTTCCGAAGTGGACTGCTCGAGCGTTTTCATAATCACTTCGCGCGCCTTGGCCATTACTTCCTGGCCGTCATCGGAAGGCAAAAATCCGCGCGAAACGATTTCCGGCGGAGACTCGAGCCGGCCGGTGTGCTTATTGATGGCGATAATCGTCACTACCACGCCGTCTTCCGCCAAATGCTGCCGGTCGCGCACCACTACTTCTTCGATTTCCTCGAGCGATCCTGAATCGACCAGCACTCGGCCGGCGGTCACTTGCTCGCGACGGAAAGCCCCGTTGGCCGTGAATTCCAGCGGATGCCCGCTCTCGAGCAAAATCACTTCGCCGGACACAACTCCCAATTGCTGCGCCAGCGCCGCGTGCTGGAAGAGCTGCCGGTATTCGCCGTGCAGCGGAATAAAATATTTCGGTCGCACCAGACTCAGCAGCAATTTCTGCTCTTCCTGACTTCCATGGCCCGAAACGTGAATCGGCGAAGAGCGTCCACCTTCGTAATAAACGAGCACCTGCCGGCGGAATAGATGATCGATCATCCGGAAAATCGCTTTTTCGTTTCCGGGAATGATTCTCGCCGACAGAATTACCGTGTCACTTTGCTCGATGGTCAGCAGACGGTGATTGTCGACTGCGATGCGCGAAAGCGCCGACATCGGCTCCGCCTGCGTGCCGCTTGCAAGCACTACCAACCGCTTGGGATCGAATGTGCGAATGTCCTGCGGGCGGACCATGCTGCCGTCCGGAATCCGCAGCATATTCAGGCTGTGCGCGATTTCGACGTTGTCCACCATGCTGCGGCCAACGATTCCGACCTTGCGGCCATTCTCGAGCGCGATATCAATCACTTGCTGAATGCGATGAACCGAGCTCGAAAAGCATGAGACTACAATTTTCTTTGGCGCCGCGCGGAATAATTCCTCAAAACGCGGCACAACCGCGCGCTCTGACTGTGTATAACCGGGACGTTCGACGTTCGTGCTGTCGCTGAATAGCGCCAGCACTCCTTCGCGGCCGTAAGCCGCAAACGCGTCGAGATCGAACGATTTCCCATCTACCGGCGTGTGGTCAATCTTGAAATCGCCGGTGTGAATGATCGTCCCGAGGGGCGTGCGCACCGCCAGCGCCACGCACTGAATGGTGCTGTGCGTCACGTGCAGAAACTCGACTTTGAATGGGCCGATCGTAACGCTCTGGCCTGGAGCGATCTCGCGAAGGTCGGCATCTTCGAGCAGGCCGTGCTCTTCAAGCTTCTTGCGCACCAGAGCGAGCGTAAATCGCGTGCCGTACACCGGGACATTCAGATCGCCGAGGACATAGGGCACCGCGCCGATGTGATCCTCATGCGCGTGGGTAAGAAAAATCGCTTTCACCTGCTGCTTGCGCTGCTTCAGGAAAGTGATGTCGGGGATGACGATGTCAACGCCCAGGAGTTCGGCTTCGGGAAACATCAGGCCCGCGTCGATGACGATAATTTCATCGGCGCAACGGAGGGCCATCATGTTCATGCCGAATTCGCCGAGCCCGCCAAGCGGAATTGCCCAAACGGAAGGATTGCTCAATTCGTAGTCCAACCTTTCACGAGGGAACTATCGTACCACATGGCGCGACAGCACTTCGCCGCGCGCTTGGTAGGGAATTGAAGTGTGGGAAGAAAGGATGGCGAGAGTCAGTCTCGATCGCCGCCGCTGAAGAGGCGGGCGATCGCCACGAGCACGACGGCTCCAACGATCGCTGCGGCGAGGCTGCCGATGAATCCATACGTGGTGATATTCAACTTTGTGAATATCCAGCCGCCGATTACTGCGCCGACGAGTCCGAGAATTGTATTGGCGAGGCACCCGAATCCGTGGCCGCGCGAAATTAATCCGGCAATCCATCCCGCCAGTAGCCCCAGCACGATCCACCAGAGCAAGCCATACGACGGCGAGAAATAAACGACGTAGTCGCGCTGGTGCTGTGCCATCGCTTCAAGAAACATTGCGTTTACTCCTTTTGATCAATCGTATGATTCAATTTCCATTCAAGCGGTTTCCGGCTCGCGTTTTATTCGAGGACGCGTTCGCGTCGCTCCACTTTCGCTGCGCCGGGTAAAATGCACTTTCCTATTTTCTATTTCTCTCGTTTGTACTATCAATAGTGCGCACAAACGCACGCGGCCCGGCAAAACATCGCGCGCTTTTAGAAATTGTAGACGCGCGCGCATACATTATCCGCAAGGGGAGTGAATGGCAAAGAAAAAGGGCGCGACGGGAAGAATCCTCCACGATCCGATCGCCGATCATCTCAGGCCGATGTATCCGCTCGATCTTGCCAAAGCCCGCACCGTGGACGCTCTGGTTCGCGCCATGGGGCAAACTGCTTTCACTGGCCGCCAGGTTGGCGATGCTGCCGACGTTCTCGAGGCGATGGCGCGCGACAAGGATTGTTTTATCGTCATGACGCTCGCCGGGGCGATGACCGTGGCGAAGATGGGCTTGATTTTCTGCGATCTCATAGAGTCCGGCATCGTCAAAGCGATCGTTTCCACCGGCGCGCTCATGGCTCATGGATTGGTGGAAGCCACAGGGCTCTCGCATTTTCGCTACGATCCGAAAATGGATGATCGCGAGCTTTTTCTCGCCGGATACAACCGCGTTTACGATTCGATCGAGCCCGAAACCAATCTTGATCACGTGGAAGAGGTCGTCGATCACGTTTTTAAGAAGTGGGATCCCGAAGAAATTGTTTGCAGTTGGAAGGTGCATCGCCGAATCGGGGAATACTTGCAGAAGCACGCGAAAGGCCGCGGCATTTTGAAAGTCGCGGCGGAGCATAACGTGCCGATTTTCGTTCCCGCGTTCAGCGATTCCGAACTGGGCATCGATTTCGCGCTTTACAATCGGCTGCTGCGGAAACAGGGGAAGCGGCCGCTGCGTTTCGATCCCTTCGAGGATTTCGAACATTACGCCACTACGATGCTGGCGACAAAACGCATGGGGCTGCTTACGATCGGGGGCGGTGTCCCGCGAAACTGGGCGCAGCAATTCGGCGTTTATGCGGAGTTGCTGGCCCGCCGCGGCTATGAAAATATTCCGCTCAAGCGTTACAACTACGGTGTGCGCATCTGCCCCGAGCCCGTGCACTGGGGCGGCCTTTCCGGAAGCACTTACACCGAAGCCGTGAGCTGGGGAAAATTCGTGCCGCTTGAGGAAGGCGGCCGCCTGGCCGAAGTTTTCGACGACGCGACAGTGGCATTGCCGCTTATCGCCGGCGCAGTTTTGGAGCGCATCGGCTATTTCAAAAAGTAGCTGAACATGGCCGGGGAATCTTGCTTCTTACGCAGGAAGAAAACGCAAAAATTAACTAGTCGTCTTCGCCTAACAAAATCGCAGCGGACAGCACGGTGGTCCACAACCCGCGCTTATCGCCGACGGCTGACTGCGTGATATTCATCGTGCGGACAATCTTATTCGAGATGCGGTAAACTTCTTTCTTCTCATCCCAGGACAAATCGGGATCGAATTCCACATTCAAAGTAGTCGCCAACATCTCCGCGGCCAATTCCTCGCAATATTCGCCAGCCAATTCCTCGGTTTCGCCAAACGAATGATGCTCGGACAAATATCCAAACATGGACTTATCGCCCGGCAGCGCCAATCCCACACCTGCAGCAATCAAACGATGCGGCTCGCGCGTCTGATTCTCGCTAATCACGCAAAATGCCACCTGGCCCGGCTTCAAATGCTTCAATCCTTCGCTGCGTGATATCAGTTTGCAATACGGAGGGAAAATGGAGGACACGCGAACAATGTTGCAAGCGGCAACGCCCGCATTGCGCAACGCCAGCTCGAAGCTGGATAGCCTCTCGCGATGTTTTCCGACGCCCTTGGTGAGGAAAATCTTCTTTGCGACAAATGCCATGGATCGTGCCTGCTACTGGCGCCTCCGCGATCGATAGTGGGAAAAATTTTTCTGTCGTGAAAATTAGCAAGAACGCTAAGGGGTGTCAACGCATTTTGAAGATTTCTCGCGGCTGTAACATATCGTTTCGTGCACAAGACCGATTTCGCAGCGGCGCCCTTCAGGGCGGCATCTTCGCCACAACTTGCGGCGCAAAAGTCAGCGAGTGCGATCCACAATTTCATCGCGCGCCTGTTTTTCCATAGCCGCCACAGCTTCTGCAGGAACAATTTTCCAACTACCATCCGCAGACGAGGGAATTTTCCCCGTTCGAGTCAAATAATCGATCAACAAATCGCGAATCTCCACTCCCGGCTGCTCCAAAATCGGCAATCCTTGATAAACCGAGTATCCACCTCCGCCTGTATAGCGATAATTGTTAATCGCCACGCGCAATTTCTGCGAAAAATCGAGCGGCTTGCCTCGAAAAGTCAAATTCTGCACGCGTTCGCCCAGCCGGTTTTCTCAAATCGATCTCATAGGAAACACCTTCAGCCGAATCTGCGTTATATCCCGGCAATTTCAAAGTCCGCACCCGCGGCCGCCGGCCATGAAGTATAAAAACTTGCGGCATGCTCGAGCGCGTCTTTCAATTGCGCTCCAGTCATCTCCACGGTGTAGAGCGAATTGTCATAAACATAGAGCGCCGCAGCCTGCCGCACCGTCACCGGCCCTTTCGGAATCTGCACGCCTGGAAAAAACATCGTAGCCATGGAAACATCCGCATGCCCAGCCTCAAGCTGCACGCGCTGAATCAAGTCCACCAACGGATCGTCTTCAAACCGCGCGCGTTCCCCATTCATCGCCTTCTCGGAAGTCGCAATCGCGGTGTCCAAATATTTCTCGGTGGCGGCCTCGTAGGGCGCCGCGAGTTTCAAAATTGCTGGATCAGCCGCCACGCTGTCCGTGGTCTTGATGACGCGCGAATGTTTGGAGGAGACGCGCCAGCGGCCTGCGTCGTCTCGCTCCATCACGATATCCGCCCGCGCGAGAGAGCCTCCCCAATTTTTCGCTTGCGCCATCAAAACGCCATTCACCGTGAGTTCAGGCATTTCCAAATGCGTGTGCCCATAAAAAATCAGATCAATGCCGGGCACCTGCTCCGCCAATTCCCAAGCCGCATTTTCGCAGCGAAATTTCCTGGCCCTCGAAAAGTTTTCCGGTAGCCGGATCGCGATCCAGGCCCGAATGCATGATCACCACCACCAAATCCGCCTGCTTATGCACTTCCGGAATCACCCGCTGCGCCGCTTCCACGATCGGCTCGAACTCATATCCGCGATAATGCCCGGGAATCTCCCACCGCGGCACTCCCGGGGTAATAAATCCGACAATCGCAATTCGCACGCCGCCGACGTTCTTAATAATGTAGGGCCGAATGAAACCGTCGCCCGCGGTATAGATCTCTTTCAAATTCGCCGCGAGCCAGGGAAAATTCGATTCGCGCTTGGCCTTCCACATTTCCGCCAGGCCAAAATTGAATTCATGATTCCCGACGGCCATGGCGTCGTAGTGCATTTCGTTGAACGCCGCAATCGTGGGATTTTTGGGTTTCAGATCTTTCACCGCGAAATAATAAGCGAGCGGCGTTCCCTGGGTGGTGTCGCCGCAATCGAGAAGCAATGCTTTCGGGGCCTCGGCGCGCTGCTCGTTCACCAAAGTAGCAATCTTCGCTAGAGAGAAATTCGAAGGCTTGTTCGAGAAGTAGTCGATCGGCTCAATGTGTCCATGGATATCGGTAGTAGAAAGCAGAGTAATCGTCTGCCGAGAAGCCCCTGCGGAACGCACCGGCGGTTTCGCGATGTTCTGCGCCGGCGATTTTGAAGGCTCTTGCGCGCGGGCTAAGTACGATCCGCAAAGTAATGTGCAGGCGACGCGCGATAATTTTGCAAAACCGGCGAGTACCGCGCCGACGTCATTCGAAATTCCATTCGATCATTCCTCTGATTGGCGAGGCCCTGTGGCCGTTAAACTCTAACACGCCGACAATTTGTCTTTCATCTTCCGCCCACAATCCTTGCAAACAAATTCGCGCCTGCCTATACTGATTTCGTAAGTTCCTCCGCGCCCCGCGCGGATTCCGGGCTCTCGAAAAACAATCCCGGCCTGATGGAGGAATCTCAGGAGTGGGCACTCCAGCCGTCATAGTAGATTCGCGTCAAAGCTACATCCTAGATAAACTCCAATCGCTTTCCGGAATCATTCCTATAGGCGCATTTCTCGCCGAACATTTCTGGTCCAACAGCTATGCGCTGGTCAGCGTAAACAAATACAACGACGCCTCCGCCGATCTGCAAGGCATCCCCTGGCGCATTCTCGTTGAAGCTCTGGGAATCTGGCTGCCGATCCTTTTCCACGGCTTCTACGGCCTTTACATCTGGTGGGCAGGGAAGTCGAATGCCATCCGCCATCCGTGGATGTCCAACTGGCTGTACGTGCTACAGCGTTGGACAGGAATCATCGCTTTTATTTTTATCGGCTGGCACGTTTGGACCGAGCGCTTCGGCACGGGCGGCATGTCCACTTATGCCGATGTCGCCGACAGCATGCGCAATCCTTATTACCTGGCTTTTTACGTAGTCGGAATCCTCGCGGCGTCCTTTCATCTCGGTAATGGCGTGTGGAATTTCGCCTGCAAATGGGGCATCGCCGTAAGCGTCCGCTCGCAGCGCGCTTTCGGGTGGCTGGGCGCCGCGGTCGCGGTCGCATTTAGCTTCTCAGGCCTGCTGATCATCGCCGGCTTCTATTACAACTGGCATCCTCTCGGCGGCTACCTACCGAAATGAGAACTCCGCGAATCATAATCGTCGGCGGCGGTCTGGCCGGATTGATGGCCGCAATTCGCGTAGCCGAGTCCGGTGTGCCGGTGGATCTCTTTTCCATCGTGCCGGTAAAGCGCTCTCACTCCGTCTGCGCCCAGGGCGGAATCAACGCCGCGAAAAATCTTAAAGGCGAAGGCGATTCCACCTGGAAGCATTTCGACGACACGATTTACGGCGGCGATTTTCTCGCGAATCAACCGCTTGTAAAAGGAATGTGCGAAGCCGCTCCGGCGATCATCGATCTGCTCGACCGCATGGGCGTGATGTTCAATCGCACGCCCGAAGGCCTGCTCGATTTTCGCCGTTTCGGCGGCACTCTCTATCACCGCACGGCATTTGCAGGCGCCACTACCGGCCAACAATTGCTTTACGCGCTCGACGAGCAAGTCCGCCGCCACGAAACGGAAGGCAAAGTAACCAAGTACGAGGGCTGGACCTTCCTCTCCGCCGTAATCGATGGCTCCGGCATCTGCCGCGGCATTTGCGCCATGAATCTGCACACCATGGAAGTGCGCACCTTCCGCGCGGACGCAGCTATCTTCTGCACCGGCGGCATCGGCGCCGTTTTTGGCCGCTCCACAAATTCCGTGGTGTGCACCGGCTCCGCGCAATCCGCGCTCTTCCAGCAAGGCGTGGTCTACGCGAACGGCGAATTCATTCAAGTTCATCCCACCGCAATTCCCGGCGAGGACAAGCTGCGCTTGATGAGCGAATCGGCGCGGGGCGAAGGCGGACGCGTCTGGGTTCCGAGGAAAGCCGGCGACACGCGCCCTGCGAATTCGATTCCCGAGAACGAGCGCTTCTATTTCCTCGAAGAGTGGTATCCCAAATACGGCAATCTGGTTCCGCGCGACGTGGCCACCCGCGCCATCCACAAAATCGTCTTCCAAGATAAACTCGGTATCGGCGGAGAAGACGCCGTTTATCTCGACGTCACGCACCTCCCTCGCGAAGTCCTCGATCGCAAGCTCGAAGGCATCCTCGAAATCTACGAAAAATTCGTAGGCTACGATCCGCGCGAAGAGCCAATGAAAGTTTTTCCCGCCATGCACTACACCATGGGCGGGCTCTGGGTGGATAACGACAATCAAGCCACCAACGTTCCGGGCATCTACGCGGCCGGTGAATGTGAGTATCAATATCATGGCGCCAATCGTCTCGGCGCGAACTCGCTGGTCTCTTGCATTTATGGCGGGATGCTAGCCGGCCCCGCGGCAGTGAAATATTCCCGCAATTTAGAAAAGGGCGCCGAAGCGGTGGGCGAAAGCGTCTTCGAAGCGGAACGCACGCGGCAACGCGAAGCCAACGATAAGCTGCTGCACCAACAGGGCAGCGAGAATCCCATCACCATCTGGAAAGAGATGGGGCGCACGATGACCGAAAACGTAACGGTGATTCGCTACAACAAAGCCATGGAAGCCACGCTGGCCAAGTTGGACGAATTGGAAGCGCGCTACCAAAAAATCAATCTTTCTGATCGCACCCAATGGGCCAATCAAACGCTGCAATTCGCGCGCGAGCTGGGAAATATGCTGATTCTCGCGCGAGTGATCACCATAGGCGCGATCGCCAGGAACGAGACGCGGGGCGCGCACTACAAGCCTGATTTCCCCGAGCGCGACGACAAGAACTGGCTGAAGACAACCAAAGCCAGCTACAACGGAGGCCGAATCCAACTGGATTACGAACAGGTGGACATATCGCTAATTCCACCGCGCGAGCGAAAGTACACCGCGGCAAAGTAAGACCCGTAGGACGAGCCCGACTCGAGGCGAACGAAAATGCCCGACAAAACATTCACAGTCCGAGTGAAGCGCCAGCAACAAAAAGACGAATCCCCGCGTTGGGACGAATTTGAGCTGCGCTATCGTCCGCACCTAAATATCATCACCTGCCTGCTGGATATCGCCGAGCATCCGGTAACTAAAGACGGCCGCGAAGTTACGCCCGTAAGTTACGAAGCCAATTGCCTCGAAGAAGTCTGCGGCGCCTGCGCCATGCTGATTAACGGCTACCCGCGCCAAGCCTGCTCCGCGCTGGTGGATAATCTGGAAAAACCAATCCGCCTTGAGCCGCTGGAAAAATTCCCGCTGGTGCGCGATCTGGTGGTGGATCGCTCGTTCATGTTCGAAAGCCTGAAGCGCACGCACTGCTGGATCCCGATCGACGGCACCTATCCTCTAGGCGAAGGTCCACGGATGTCGCCGGCGCTACAAGAAGAAGGCTACCCGCTCTCCCGGTGCATCTCCTGCGGCAATTGCCTGGAAATTTGCCCCAGAGTGAATGAACATTCGAATTTCATGGGCGCGGCGATCATGAGTCAGGTTCGACTATTCAACATGCACCCGACAGGCGCGATGAACGCCTACGAGCGACTGGAAGCTGTGATGGGGCCGGGTGGAATCGAAGATTGCGATAACGCGCAAAACTGCGTAAAAGTTTGCCCGAAGGGAATTCCGCTGACCGAATCCCTGGCAGACGTAAATGGCCAAGTAATCCGCCACGCCGTAAAAAGCTGGTTCACCGGCCGCCCGTGACGGTTTTGCCGTTCTAGGGGAGGGTGCTTTAGCTCTCCCGGTTTTCGGCCATGTTTTGATTTTGCGTTTGCTGTTGGGCCCCGACCGCGCGTGAATCATCGAAATGTCCGCGCAGAATCCTGGCAACACAATTAGATTGATCGCGCAAACATTCGCAATCGTGGGGTGATACTTGATCCGGCCGATAATCACAGGAATCTGCGCGTTACTCTTGGGGGCTTCGCTCTTAATGTCCAAACCATCCGACGATATTTCCCCGCGCGCCAAGAAGCTTCACTTTAGCAGCATAGTTATCGACACGCACGACGACACAACTCAGCGCCTTCTGACTCCCGGCTTCGACATCGGCGTACGCCACACCGACGGTAGCATCGACATCCCGCGCATGCGCGAGGGCGGTCTCGGCGCGATCTTCTTTTCGATCTGGATGTCCGGCACAGTCACCGGCCCTGAAGCGGTGAAGCGCTCGCTCGATCAGATTGATGCCGTCCGCGAAATGGTGCGCACGCACGCGAAGGACCTGGTTCTGTGTACTACCGCCGCCGAAATCCGCCGCGCGCATGCCGACGGCAAAATCGCCGTGCTCATGGGCGTCGAAGGCGGCCACATGATCGATAGCGATCTGGCTGTTCTGCGCAGTTATGCCGGCCTTGGCGTCCGTTACATGACGCTGACCCATTCCGTGAACGACGAATGGGCCGATTCTTCCACCGACAAGCCCGCGCACAACGGCCTAACCGATTTCGGCAAGGAAGTAGTGCGCGAAATGAATCGCCAGGGAATGATGGTGGACATCTCGCACGTCGCCGACAAGACTTTCTACGACGCGCTCGCCATCAGCCAAGCGCCCATGATCGCCTCTCATTCCTCGTGCCGCGCGCTGTGCGATCATCCGCGCAACATGACCGACGACATGATCAAAGCGCTGGCCTCCAAAGGTGGCATGATCCACATTAATTACTACATGGGCTTCCTTAGCCAGGAATACCGCGACGCGATGAAGTCGAATCCCGAACTCGATAAGCAAATGCAAGCCGAGATCGAAAAGCGTTGCGGCCAAAATGAGGATTGCCAGCTCCGCGAAGGCGACAATCTGGTCCGCGAAGCGGTGGCTGCCGGGAAGCTCCCGCGCGTCACGTGGGAAGCCATTATTCAGCACATTGATCACGCCGTTAAATTAGTAGGCGCCGATCACGCAGGTTTGGGAAGCGATTTCGACGGGGCCAACATGCCTTACGGGATGGAGGATGTGTCGATGATTCCGAAAATCACCGACGCGCTACTGAAAAAAGGCTATTCTGAAGCAGACATTCGGAAGATACTTGGCGAAAATACTCTTCGCGTGATGGAACAGGTAGAAGCCACCGCGAAATCGTTGCAGCAATCGAAGTAGTTTGGAACAGTTCGAAATCAAAGGAGAGGACATCGTGAAACTTTCGCATCACCGCTTCGGGCTGCTCATCGCCGCCCTGGCTTTCGCATTTTTCGCATCAAACGCCGCGGGCCAGGCGCCTGCATCCGGCCAAGCCCCAGCGAAAAAAACTGTGCCGGCCGCCGGCGCAAAAATGAGGAAGTCGGGCCCCGATCCGGCGTTGCTGCACCCAGCTACTCTGAAAGCGCAAGCGCCGGAAACATTTCAAGTGAAATTCGAGACCACAGCCGGCGATTTCACCGTCAGCGTCACACGCGCTTACTCGCCGCTCGGCGTCGATCGCTTCTATAATCTCGTCAAGCATCATTTCTATGATGGCGGCGCGTTCTTCCGCGTCGTACCAGGATTCGTCGTCCAATTCGGATTGAGCGCATATCCGCAAGTGAACGCCGCGTGGGAAAACGCCACCATTAAGGACGATCCCGGCGGAAAGCAATCCAACGCCGCCGAAGACACTCACCTTCGCTACTGCGGGCCTTAACACTCGCACTACGCAGCTCTTCATCAATCTAGTGGACAACAAGCGCCTCGACAGCAATGGGCTTCACCCCTTTCGGTGAAGTGACGGACGGCTTCGACGTAGTGCAGAAAGATTTACTCTGGCTACGGCGAGAGGCCCGATCAGCAGGAAATCACCACGAAGGGTAAAGCTTATCTCGATCAGAATTTCCCGAAGATCGATACGATCAAGACCACGACGATAATCGGCGAGCCGGCTCCTGTGCATCATGCCGCGCCGGCCAAGAAGCCCGCGGCCGCGCCCAAGCCGCAGTCCTAAATCTGCCGTAACGCCGGTCCCGCAGACGGGACCGGCGTTTTTCTCGCGGCCTTACAACCGTCGAGATTCGCCTACAATTTGACTTCAAAAGGGAAAACACACATGAGCTTCAATCAAGCATTGCTAAAGCCGGCCTCTCTGACGGGGCAGGCCCCCGAGACTTTCCAGGTTAAATTCGAAACCACGGCGGGCGATTTCACCGTGAAAGTCACGCGCGCGTGGGCGCCGCTGGGTGCGGACCGTTTTTACAATCTCGTTAAGCACGGTTATTTCGACGGCGCGGCTTTCTTCCGCGTGGTGCCAAACTTCATCGTCCAGTTTGGACTTGGGCCGCATCCTGAAGTGAATCACGCCTGGCGAAGTGCCAATTTTAAGGACGATCCGGTCAAGGAATCGAATCGGCCCGGCACAATCACCTTCGCTACTGCTGGCCCCAACACGCGCACCACGCAGCTATTCATCAATTTCGGGAACAACGCGGGGCTCGATCGCCAGGGCTTCTCGCCGTTCGGTGAAGTAACCGAAGGCATGGACGCGGTGAAGAAAATCTACTCGGGGTATGGCGAGAAACCCGATCAAGGTCAAATCACGTCGCAAGGAAAAGCGTACGTAGAAAAGAATTTCCCGAAGCTGGACACCATCAAATCCACAAAAATAATTGGGGAATAAACCGGAGCGCTGCTCAAATCGGGGCGTACTTTGGAAATCTTGCTGCTTTCTCCAAAGCGCGCAGATCGATTCCCGTTGCCAATAATTTTCGGGCCACATCGGATGTGGTGTTCTTCACCAGGCACAGCAGGACGCAATCACTGGAGACAATCGGGATCGTCCGTTCCCCCACGCGGTCCTGATACGGCGCAATCTTATCCGCGGCCTTCAGTGCGGCGCGCAACTGCTCGGAAAGCTCAAAATCTTTGCCGAAAAATAGACCGGGATCCTTGCCGCCCGCGCGGCGCATCGGGGGAATCGGCACGCCAAACCATTTCTTGCGGGGCTGATCGTCGCGCGTCTCGTTGTAGGTCTTGATCCAGTAATCCCATCGCGGGGGGCTGAACTCGCACATTTTGCGCATGGTCTTCTCCGCCTCGTGCGGATCGGGCCAGAAGCGCTTCATGTGATCCCAATTGTCGATATACATCGCGCCCAGCAAATCGGCCACTTCGATTGTTTCGGAGGCGCGGCTGTGCGTCAGCATCACCGCCAGTTCAAACGCGCGCAGCAAATCGCGCGTCAACCGCCGCGGTGTCTCCGCTTCGAGCGCGGTGTCTCCGTTGTCAGTTAAGCCTTTTCGAAATTTCATGCGAAAGGGGTATTTCGCTCCGTCAAATCCAGCTTAACGGAAATAGGGAAGAACTGTTACCGCAGAGTACAGCCTGTTGCCGAGAACGTAATGCAACGCTTACGCGCAGGAACCGCGAATTCGAGGCCGGCGCTTACAGTCCCAGCACGCTCACCAATTCGCGCACGGAAGCCGCCGATTTGTCTAGAGCCGCCTTTTCGTCAGGCTGCAACTTAATCTCAATAATTTGCTCGATTCCCCTAGCGCCCAACTTCGCCGGCACGCCTACAAATAGCCCCTTAATTCCGTACTCGCCATCGAGATATGCCGCGCAGGGCAGGATTTTTTTCTTATCCAGCAAAATCGCCTTGACCATCTCTGCCACCGCCGCCGAAGGCGCGTAGTAAGCCGAGCCAGTTTTCAGGAGATTCACAATTTCAGCTCCGCCCTTGCGCGTGCGCGTGACGATAGCTTCGATCTTTTCCTTCGACATCAAATCCGGCAAAGGAATTCCGGCCACCGTCGAATACCGCGGCAAAGGCACCATATCGTCGCCATGGCCGCCGAGAACGAACGAGTGCACATTCTCGACCGACACGCCCAGCTCCATCGCTACAAAAGTGCTCATTCGAGCCGAATCCAGGACGCCGGCCATGCCGATCACCCGATTCTTCGAAAAGCCACTAATCTTGTAGGCCGCCTGCGCCATGGCATCCAGCGGGTTCGTCACCAAAATTAAAATCGCGTTGGGCGAAAACTTCACGATGTTTTCGACCACCGCCTTCACCACATCGTAATTCGCCTTCAACAGATCATCGCGACTCATGCCAGGCTTGCGCGGAAATCCGGCGGTTACGACAACGATGTCGCTGTTCGCCGTTTCGCGATAATCGCCGGACGCGGTCGAAATCCCCGCGGCGTGCGCATCCGATCCGAGAATGGGCGCCGATTCCAACATATCCAGCGCCTTCCCGGCTGGCACGCCATCCAAGATGTCGGTCAGCACGACATCAGCGAGTCCGGCATCGAGAATCCTCTGCGCCGTGGTGGACCCTACAAATCCTCCGCCAACTACAGTGACCTTCTTGCGCATTCGAGATGTCCTCCCACGTGGATCGGCTTTGCGTATGGATTTCTATACGGCCTACTCGATCGTGCTGCCAAACGGGCCGAAAAACGGGAGGGTCTCAAGACCCTCCCCTACAAAAACTCAATCGGCCGCCTGTGCGGCCAACATATTTTCAATAATCGCTGACGCGAATTCAGACGTCTTTACCTTTGTTGCGCCTGGCATCAGGCGCTCCAGATCATATGTCACGCGCTTCTGCTGAATGGTGCGGGCGATGCCATCCTCGATTAATTTCGACACTTCGCCCCAGCCGATAAAGTCGAACATCATCGCGCCCGAAAGCATCACCGAACTCGGATTGATCACGTCCTTATCGGCATATTTCGGGGCGGTGCCATGCGTCGCCTCGAAAACTCCAAATCCATCGCCGATATTCGCGCCCGGGGCCATTCCAAGGCCGCCCACCTGCGCCGCGCACGCATCCGAAAGATAATCGCCGTTCAAATTCGGCGTAGCAAACACCTGATACTCATCCGCACGCAGCAAAACCTGCTGAAACACCGAATCGGCGATGCGATCATTCACCAAAACCTTGGTCTTCCATTTCCCGCCGCCATGAGTCGCGTAAATCGAATCGAGCGTTTTCTTCACCTCGGCATAAATGGTCTTCCGGAAATCCTCAGTCGCCCGCTCGAGCCCCGGCTCGATCATCGCGGCATTCCGTTCAACCGTTAGATCGGCGTCGCGGTCCTTGTTATCCAAAATCCAGCTCTCCCGCTCGGTCACCGTGTCCGCGCGAAATTCAGCCACGGCCAACTCGTAGCCCCAATCGCGAAAGGCGCCCTCGGTGAATTTCTGAATGTTGCCCTTGTGCACCAAAGTCACGATGCGGCGCTTATATTCGATCGCATGAGCGATCGCCCGGCGCACCAACCGCTTGGTCCCAAAGGGCGAAATCGGCTTGATCCCGACGCCCGAATCTTCGCGAACTCTTTTCTTCCCGCCCGCGAGCATCGTGTTATTCAGAAAATCGATCAGCTGTTTCGCTTCCGGCGTTCCCGACTTCCACTCAATTCCGGCGTAAACATCTTCAGTATTCTCGCGAAAAATCACCACGTTCATACGCTCAGGATTTTTCACCGGCGAAGGCACGCCCGCAAAATAACGCACGGGCCGCACGCAAGCATAAAGATCCATAATCTGCCGCAGCGCCACGTTCAAAGAACGAATCCCGCCGCCCACTGGCGTAGTCAAAGGCCCCTTGATCGCCACCCGGCAATCCCGGATCGCATCCACAGTCTCCGCCGGCAACCAATCCTGAAACTGATTGAACGCTTTTTCCCCGGCAAAGACCTCCAGCCAGGCCACGCGCCGCTTCGATCCGTAAGCCTTCTCGACCGCCGCATCAAACACCCGCCGCGAAGCTTTCCAAATATCCCGTCCAGTCCCGTCACCTTCGATGAAGGGCAGTATCGGCGTATCAGGCACAGAAAATTTCCTGCCGGAATACTCAATCGGCTTGCCCTCAGGCGGCACAGCGATTCCGTTGTAGCTAGCTTTCATAGTGGCTGGGCTCCCTGTAGCTCCGCGGCGAACGCCATCTCGAAACCACCAACGATAACACAATCGCCTCGCCAGACGCCTTCCGTGGCTGTGTCCCGTGTCGCGACGGGATCTAGCCGGGTATCGTTCGCGCCAAAACGAGTCAAGATGGTACCCGCGGATCGGTGCATGCCAGAAGCCCGGAAGCCTTCGTCAATACGTGATGTTTCGACATGAAGTGCGATATATTGACTTACACAACCATGAACTATTCGAGACCATGCGTTCTTCTTTCGGCGGCAGCGTTACTCGCGACGGCAACTCCGATGACGCTCACACCGTTCCGTCAGTCAGAAGTCGACCCGCGCGAACGATCCGCGCAACAGCTCCCTGACGCCCCGCGGGCGTTAGTGACCGTTTGGCTCACGGTGCGTGGCCGCGAAGGCCAAACTCCTGCAGACCTCACCAGAGCTGACATCCAACTCTTCGAGGACGAAAAGCAGCAATCAATAGTCTCATTCTCCCACGAAGAAATGGAACCGCTCGTTGTGGGCTTGATGTTGCAAGTGAGTGGCGCACGCCACGACACGCTACCGCACGACGAAATCGACCCTGCGATCTCGTTCTTCCGCGTCCTCCTGAAAAATCACAACGTCGGCTTGGCCGTTAAATTCTCGGAAAACGCAGAGGTCGTACGTGACTTTACCAGCGATCCCGCAGACATGGAGCGAGGGCTTCGGAAGGCTGCGAGCTCGGAGTTCGTTGGCTGCTCAGACCTGTTTGACGCCGTAGCCGCGGTCAGCGCCAAACTTGCAGCGGCTGCGGCGCAGCGTCGCGCAATCGTTTTGGTCGCCGATGGCCACGACAACTGTAGCCGCAAGGGCATGTCATTCGCTGTAGAGGCGGCGTTGCGCGCCCGCGTGAGCATTTATTTCGTGAACCTCGCGTATGCGGACCCCGCTTACAAGAGAGGGTCCGCCTTGGCATCAAAGTTTCGAGGTGTGGTGAGCGACTCCAAACGGCTCGCTGAGTCCACAGGAGGCACCATCACATTCGTACACACTCGCCAAGACTTAACCCCGGCATTCAACGCGATAGCCGGCGAACTAAACAATCAATACAGATTGACTTACATTTCCTCGAACGCGGCCCGCGACGGGAAATTCCGAAGCATCAGAGCCGATTCAACGCTTCCCGGGATAGAGATACTTGCGCCCGAAGGCTACTACGCGGCAAACGACTAGCTCTGTCCTACGGCGGCGCCGTTCGCGACAGCCGGAACGGATACCCAACTATTAAAAGTTTGGCGACATCTGATTAAGATTTTCGATTGGACGCACTCGGACCCGACTTTATAATTGAGCATGCCGAACGAGCGGTGTTATCCTCAAGGCTGCTTGAATTGATTAGGTCAGCTTCATCCCATCTTATTGAGACGCAAGGAGATTCATGTCGAACGAACTGCGAAATTTTCTAGCGCTTTCCTACGACGAGCTCGAGGAATTGAACCTTAAGGCCAAGGAACAGCGCCAGAAGCGCGTCGCCGCGCACAAGATCCAGGAAGAGCGCACCAAATATCTCACCGACGAAAAGCGCATCAAGGCCGTCACCGTGCTCTTTAGCGATCTCGAAGGCCGTTTGCACATGCTCGATTACGACAAGAAGTTCCTAATCAAGAGCTGGGACAACCTGACTTTCGACGGCTCTTCGATTCGCGGCTTCACCGCGCAGCGCGAAAGCGATCTCCGTCTCTCCATGGACTGGGGATCTTTTTATTGGGCCCCGTCCGATGTCTTCGGCTCCGGCAAGGTTTTGATCTTCGGGCAGGTAATCGACAAGGACGGCTCGCCCTACGGCGCCGATATTCGCGGCGCGCTAAAAGGATTTGCCGAGAAGTTGTACAAGGACGAAGGCTACACGCTGAACGCCGCCAACGAAATCGAAGGATTCCTCTTCAAAGGCGCGGATGCCGAGCGCCGCTATAACGAGACCGGCAAATTCGAATACGTAAATACCGGCGGCTACTACCATTCGCTTCCCGGAGATCCACTGCGCACCTTTATCGATACAACCGCCGAAGTGCAGCGCTCCATGGGCTTCCAGAACGAAAAGGACCATCCGGAAGTGGCCCCGTCGCAATTCGAAATCAACTACAACTACGGCGAAGTGGTGGCCGCCGCCGATCAGATTCAGCTCTACAAACTGATTTGCCGCCAGGTGGCCAACAATATGGGATTCACCGCCTGTTTCCTGCCCAAGCCGGTGGTCGGCGTCAACGGCAACGGCATGCACACCAACGTCTCGGTGAACAAGGGTGGAAAGAATTTGTTCTGGGATCCTAAGGGCGAAGAGAAGCTGAGCAAAATGGGCTGGGCGTTTATCGACCGCATCCTTACGCATGGCAACGATATCTGCCTGCTGCTGAACGCCAGCGTAAACGCCTACCGCCGCCTCGATCCGCACTTCGAAGCGCCGAACCAGCTAAAGGCCTCGGCGGTGGATCGCGGCTCGATGATTCGCGTGCCCATCGGCAATGAGCGCAGCATGCGCGTCGAAGTGCGCTCGGTCGCACCCGATGCGAATCCTTACATGGTGATGTATTCGATTTTCAAGAGTGGACTCGAAGGCGAGACTGCCAAGATCAAGAATCTGCGCCAGGCCTCGCGCTATCTGCCGGATAACATCTACGACGCCATCGCGAATTTCAAATCGTCCAAGTGGACCTCGAAGATGCTCGGCGAAGATGTGAAGGCGCGCTACGCCGATTTGAAGCAATCCTCGGCCGATCGGTGTCCCCGCCAGCTAGGCACTTTCGTAAAAGCGCCCGAGGTGCAATATCACCACGAGGTTTATAACCAGTTTTTGTGGAATTTGTTCTAGAAGCAGCGCAGCAAGAACTATCTCTGCAATCGAAAACGCCCCGGTCGAGAACTTGCGATCGGGGCGTTTCTTTTTTTCGGGGGCCCGCCGCACGCACCGTAGCGCCGGCTGCCAGCCGGCGTTTTTGACTTTGAGGTCGCGCCAATCTCAGTCGTAATATTCGGCGCCAAGGTGCGTAATCAAATCCTCGCCCATCATCCAACGCAAAGTATTCTTCAACTTCATCAATTGGATGAAAAGATCGTGCTCGGGATAAAGCTCCGGCGCGCACATCGGCGACTTGAAATAAAAGCTCAACCATTCCTGAATGCCGCGCAATCCGGCGCGTTGCGCCAAATCCAGAAAGAGAACCAAGTCGAGCACGATTGGCGCCGCCAAAATCGAATCGCGGCAAAGAAAATCCACCTTAATCTGCATCGGATAGCCCAGCCACCCGAAAATATCGATATTGTCCCAGCCTTCTTTATTGTCCCCGCGCGGTGGATAGTAGTTGATGCGCACCTTGTGGTGTATCTTGCCGTAAAGCTCGGGATAAAGCTGTGGCTGCAAAATATACTCGAGCACGCTCAGCTTCGATTCTTCCTTGGTCTTGAATGACCCCGGATCATCGAGCACTTCGCCATCGCGATTGCCCAAAATATTCGTCGAGAACCAGCCATTCAAGCCGATCATGCGCGCCTTGAAGCCCGGCGCAAGAATGGTCTTCATCAAAGTCTGGCCAGTCTTGAAATCCTTGCCACAAAGCGGAATGCTGCGATCGCGCGCCAATTCCTGCATCGCAGGAATGTCCACCGTCAGATTCGGTGCACCATTCGCAAACGGAACGCCTTCCTGCAGCGCCGCATAAGCGTAAAGCATCGAAGGCGCAATCGCGTCGTGGCTTTCCTTCATGGCTCGCTCAAAATCCTTCAGCGTTTTGTGCACGGCGTGCTGTTCGAGATAGGTCTCGGTGGACCCGCACCAAACCATCACCAGACGGCTGGCCCCGGATTTCTTCTTGAACGTGCGAATGTCGTCGCGAATCTGCTCGGCGAGATCGAGTTTGTTTTTGCCCTTCTTGATGTGCGTGCCCGCCAGATTCTTGACGTATTCGCGGTCGAAGGCGGCTTTCATCGGGCGAATGCCCTTAAGAAATTTCTCGGCCTTGCTGAGATGCTGGTGTTCAAGCACGCCGCATTTGGAGGCTGCCTGGAAAGCGTCATCCGGAAACACGTCCCAGCCGCCGAATACCAGATCGCTCGTCTGCGCGAGCGGCACAAATTCGTTAATGTGCGGTGCGCGATTTTCAGTGCGTTTGCCGAGACGCACTGTGCCCATCTGCGTAAGCGAGCCCACGGGAGCAGCCACGCCGCGGCGAACTAACTCCACGCCGGCCATGAACGTCGTGCTGACCGCGCCCATCCCAGGCGTGAGCACTCCCAATTTGCCTTTCGGCGGCGCGATACTGACAGGCCTGCGCATTCATTTCCCCCTGTTTGCGATTGTGGATCGCGAGAAGTTCCGCATGGCCGTCGGCGGCGCGATGCGGATTGTGCGAGACGAAATATCATGCGCGAAGGTTCGCGGATTTGCAAATCGAAACGAGGGAAATAAAAAATGCGGATTTTTGAACAGGTGATTTACGATGGCCGGCAGTGGTGTTGCCTGCGTTAAAGATGGCCGAACCGCAGGAGGGCTACCCTTCGTTTCCTCAGGGTGAAAAGCACCCTCCCCTACAGTTTTGTTATGTGGATGCTGCCGTCGCCGGAATTGATTTCCAGCGTGCCGCCGCCACCGTTCATTTTGCCGCGGACGCGCGACTCGCTCATTGAGCCAGAGACCGTCACGGGGAAATCCAGATTGATATGCCCGTCCCCGGTATGCGCATCGAGATCGGCTGCAAAATTATCGGGGATGCGCAGCGTGATGCTGCCGTCGCCGGATCGCAAATTCCAGGCCGTCGCAATCTTCGATCCAGAGCTCGCGGACGCTTGAATGCTGCCATCACCGGTTTTCAAGTAGAGACTATCGAAGCGCCCGCTGATGGTAATGTGGCCGTCGCCGGTGTCCACATCCAGCTTGCCGTCGAAATTCGCGCCTTCGATGTGCCCGTCGCCAGAGTGCAGATGAATATCGCCGCGAAGTCCTTGCGCGTTGATGTTTCCGTCGCCCGTATCGATTCGGATCGCTCCGGAAACCGCAGTAGAGGTAACGTTGCCGTCTCCGCTGTGAATATCCAGATCAGCTTCCGCAGGCACTTGCACCTGAATCTTGATCGAGTGGCTGCCCACGTTAAACCAGCCGAAGTGCCCGTGTGGCGCTTTCACGACTAACTGTAACTTATTGCCGTCCTGGCTCTCGATCACGTGTACATCGCTCGGCCCGATTTTGTAGCCCTTGGTCGAGACGTGCACATCGATCTCGCCCCCGCCACCGGTAGTGACGGCAACATCGCCGTCGTCAGTCTCGACCCGAACGTCCGGCTTG
Organism: uncultured Acidobacteriota bacterium; assembly: GCA_963831955.1. Taxonomy (GTDB): domain Bacteria; phylum Acidobacteriota; class Terriglobia; order Acidiferrales; family UBA7541; genus Palsa-147. The sequence continues at coordinate 643,208 of CAWHSG010000003.1, forward strand.
CCGGACACCGAATATTTCTTGTTCCAGTCGTCAGCGTGCGCAACAGTAGGGGCAATCAGCGCGATTCCAGCAAGAGCGATCCCGATGAGCAGCGGCTTGAACATGTGCTTTCCTCCATGCTTCATAACAGGAGATACGAAAGTGCCCATCAAAAAGTTCAATCCAAGTAGCGCCGCCGTCCCTGGCGGCATCCGGCGACCGATCCCGCGCCAACGCCGGCAATCGCGAGCGGACTCCCTAAGGCGATTTGCGTTTCGAAGCAGCCTTCGCATGAGGCTTAGCTCGCAGCGAAGCCAAAAAGCCATCCAAAGGCAAAGTATTAATCACATCCTTCTTCTCTAGCCACCCCCGCCGCGCTGTCCCAACCCCATATTTCATAAGCCCCAAATGGCTGGTGGCATGCGAATCCGTATCAATCACAATCTTCACTCCAGCATCCCGCGCCGCCCGCAGATGAACGTCCTTCAAATCCAGCCGGTCCGGATGCGAATTACATTCCATCACCACGCCGTTCCGCACAGCCGCCTCAAAGATTTTCTGCATATCATAATCAAAAGGATCCCGCCGCAGCACCAGCCGCCCGGTGGGATGCGCAATAATTTGCAAATAAGGATTCTCGATGGCCGCCAAAATCCGCTCGGTCATAGCGGCCTTCTCCATATTCATATACGAATGAACGGACCCAATCACAATGTCCAACTGCGCGAGAACTTCATCGTCCAGATCCAGCCGCCCGTCTTTCAAGATGTCCACTTCCATCCCACATAGCAGACGGATTCCGTTAACGCGCTTCTGCGCCGCGCGAATCTTCGCGATCTGCTCGATCGTCCGCTTTTCATCGAGCCCATTGGCAACGGTAACGGCCTTCGAATGGTCGGTCAGCGCAATGTATTCATACCCAAGCTCTTTGGCGGCCGCAGCCATTTCCTCGATCGTGTTCCGCCCATCGGACGCGACGGTATGCATATGCACATCGCCGCGCATGTCGCGAAGTTCGATAAGATGAGGAAGTTTCCCAGCCTCCGCCGCTTCGATTTCGCCGGTATTTTCGCGCAACTCAGGCGGCACGTATTCAAGCTTCAGCTTCGAGTAAATGTCTTCCTCACTCTTGCTCGCAATAACTCTGCCGCCCTTAATTTCAGTTAGCGCATATTCGTTCAGCGTCCAACCTTCATCATTCGCCCGGCCTCGCAGCGCCACGTTGTGGTCCTTCGAGCCCGTAAAATAAAGCAGCGCCGCGCCGAAACTCTTCTTCTCGAGCAGCCGGACATCCACCTGCAAATTGTTGGCCAGCAGAAAGCTAACTTTATTCTCGCCGTGAGCCAGCTTCTGCTCGATACCAGGGAAAGTAAGAATGTGCTGCGCCACCGCTTCAATGTTCTTAGGTTTATCTTGCCCCGGGCGCATAGTCACCAGCAGATCCAAATCGCCGATCGTCTCCTTGCAACGCCGCAAAGACCCCGCCGGCGTCACTTCTTCCACCGCCTGACCCGCCGCCAGAATATGCGCGCGCAGTTTCTCCGCCACAGCATCGCCTGTGCTTATCAGAAAACGGCCGGAAGAGCGCTTATGCGTCGCAACCGCCTTCAAAATGTTCTGTTCGCTCTTCTCGCCAAATCCTTCCAGATCGCGAAGTTTGTGTTCCTGCGCCAGTTTCTCCAAATCGGCGACGGTACCGGCCTTGAATTTCTTCCAAAGCAACGCCACTTTCTTCGGCCCCATCGATTGCAGCTCAAGCAAATCCAAAATCGTGGGCGGATATTTTTTCAACAATTTCTGCCGCAGGCTGTAATCGCCGGTCTTGAGCACTTCATCGATATGGTCGGCCATCCCATCGCCGATTCCCGGCAGAGCAGTAAGCTTCTTACGGTCTTTCGCAAGGTCCTCGACGCGCTCGGGAATATTTGCAATCAGATCGGCGGCGCGCTCGTAACTGCGGTAGCGGCCGATGATTGCCCCGTCGATTTCGAGCAGGTGGGCGGTGTCGCGGAAGATTTTGGCGATTTCTCGATTTTCCATGGCGGGATTATATGAAAGTCGCGCCAGGATTCACAACGGCACCTTGGGGCCGCGTCTTTCGGTGGGAGCCCCTTGCTTTAGCAGGGGGAGGAGCGCTTAAGCGCTCCGAAAAAGGTCGCGATTAAGAATGCGCTTTAGCGCTGGGCACCATGAAATTTTATTTCAGAAAGTGCAGATAGTAGAGCAATCCGGCGACTGATTTCGAATCGTGGAGTTCGCCGGCGCGGATCAAGCGCTCGAGTTCGGCCGGCTTGTAGCGGCGAGCGGTGATTTTTTCGTCCGCTTCGGGCGTCGCCGCGCCCGCTGCGAGACCTTCCGCGGCGAAAAGGTCGAGATATTCGCTGAGAAAGCCCGGCGTTGGGAAGAGATGCAGAAGCTTGCGATACCGCCGTGCGCGGTAACCCGTTTCTTCGCGAAGCTCGCGCTTCGCCGCAGCCAGCGCGGATTCGCCATGCTCGATGCGGCCTGCGACCAACTCCCATAAGAACGTTTTCACCGAGTGGCGATACTGGCGAATCAAAAGCACGTCGCCGTTAGGAAAAATCGGCATGACCACCACCGAGCCGCTATGCGTCACCACATCGCGCGTAGATTCGACGCCACCCGGCTCGAGAACCCGGTCGCGCGTTACGCCAAAGATCGGCCCGCTAAAGAGCAGCTTGCTATCGAGAACTCGAGCGGTGGTCTGCGAAGTCTTTCTCATGGTGAGCATTGTAAGCCAGAAGCGCCGATTGCGGATTCGCATCTCTAGAAAGGGCGCGGCTTGCTTGCACCTCGAATTGGCTTCTATACTGGCGCTGCATGGCCCTGAATACCCTCATCGTTGATGACGAGCGCCCCGCCCGCGACGAGCTGACCTTTTTGCTAAAGGCGTTTCCTGAAATCAATCTCGTTGGACAGGGAAAAAATGGCCTCGAAGCTGTCTCGCTAATCAAAGAGCACAATCCCGACCTTGTTTTCCTCGACGTCCAAATGCCCGGCCTCGACGGTTTTGGCGTAATCAAAAAGCTGGTAGCCGGTAAAGTGCGCGTCCCGCAAATCGTCTTCGCCACCGCTTACGATAATTACGCCGTACAGGCCTTCGAAGTTAGCGCCGTGGATTACGTGCTCAAGCCCTTCGATAAAGCGCGCATCGCAAAAGCCATTCAGCGCGCAAAAAAAGCAGTCGAATCGAATACCTCGGCGGTAGAGCGTCTCGAATCGCTGGTCGATAAACTCGGCGTTCCGAAAGCGGCAGCGCAACCGGTAAAGCTGCTGGTGAAAGCACAATCGCGTTTGATGCTGGTGGACGCCGAAGACATGGTTCTGGCGTCCATCGAAGACGGCACCATTACCATCTCGACGCGCGAATTCGAAGGCGTCTCCAACTATCGCACCATCGAAGAGCTAGCCGGCGCGCTCGAAGCCGAATCCTTCTGGCGCGCGCATCGCTCTTACCTCGTAAATATCCATCACATCAAAGAAGTCCTACCGTGGTTCAAATCCAGCTACATGCTAAAGATGAACGACCGCAAGCAAACCGAAGTACCCGTTAGCCGCGCCCAAACAAAACGCCTGCGCGATCTGATTAAGTTATAGCCGTCGTCGCTTTGTAGCACAGCCACTCTTGGCTGCAGCTTTGGCCCGGGATACCGCTCGGCATCCAGCCATCTCCGTAAACCCCGACACAGCCAGGAGTGGCTGTGCTACAGCCGATCAATCGCCCCAAGCAACCGGCATGCTATAGTCCCGCCCCATGGGTTTGTTCTTCCACCTCTTCTACCCATACGGAATCATTCTTCAAGCGATCGCCATCATTCATTTCATTCGCCGCCGTCCAGAGACTTATTGGCTTTGGATCATCCTGATCGGCGGTCCGCTCGGCGCGCTGGTGTACATCGTCGCCGAAGTCCTGCCGGATTTTGGTCTGCTCCAGGGAATCTTCCGGGGATTTCCGCGCCGCAATAGAATTCAGGAACTTGAAGCCATCGTGCTCGACAATCCGTCGCCCGGAAATTTCGAGGAATTAGGCGCGCTGCACCTTGAGGAAAACAATTACTCCCGAGCCCGCGAATGTTTCGACAAATCGTTGGCCGCAAGGCGCGATCATCCTGACCCGTTCTACCGCCGCGCGATGGCTGAAATGGGTCTCAACGATTTCGCGGCCGCCACCATCGATCTCGAACAGGTTATGACCGTAGATCCGAATTACGATCACTCCCAAGCCAAGGCCCTTCTGGCGCAATGCTACGCGATGACCGGGCGCCCCAACGACGCCGAGAACCTGTTCCGCGAGGTCCTCGCCCTCCGGAATGAATCAGAGACGCAATACGACTACGCTGCGCTCCTGGTGGCTGGCGGGCGCCCAGCGGAAGCCATCGAGTGGCTCGACCGAATCCTACAGAAGAAAGCCACGCTGCCGCGCTACTTAAAGCGCCGCGAGCGGCCCTGGTTTCGAAGAGCCGCCGCACTCCTGAAAATGATCCGCGAAATGGAGAAGGCCCAAGCCGCGAACGCGCCCAAGTAATCGCGCCTTGAGTTGCCAAACGACTTTCCTCCGCCCTCGGTGTGCGTACGCGCGCCTGCTGTGCTAGCATCGAATGACCTCGGGCATGGATTTCTCCCTTAACAGCGATCAAATTTTGATTCGCGACACCGTCCGCCAGTTTATGGAAGCGGAGATGCGCCCGATTCTGCGCGAGTACGAACGCGCGGACAAATTTCCGGCCGAGCAAATCCGCAAACTTGGCGAGTTGGGTTGCTGCGGCATGTTGGTGCCGGAAGAATGGGGCGGGGCTGGCACTGACACGGTCAGCTACGCGGTGATGCTGGAGGAAGTCGCACGAGTTTGCGCTTCTACTGCGGTGGTGATCAGCGTCACAAGTTCTGTCGGGGGGCTTCCGCTGTGGAAACATGGCACTGACGAGCAGAAAAAGAAATATCTCTCCCGGCTTTCACGCGGGGAAATTCTTGGCGCCTTTTGTCTCACTGAGCCGGGAGCGGGATCGGATGCCGCTGCGATTCAGACGCGGGCGGTGCGTTCCGGCGATGAGTATGTGCTCAGCGGCACGAAGAGCTGGGTGACCAACGGCGGGGTATCCGGCGTTTACACCGTGTTTGCGAAGACCGATCCATCGGCAGGCGCGCGCGGGGTAACGGCGTTTCTTGTCGAGCCGGATTTCCCGGGATTTCGCATCAGCCGCTATGAAGATAAAATGGGATTGCATCTCTCGCGTTCCGCAGAAATCGTATTCGACGATTGTCGCGTGCCCGTCGAAAACCGCCTGGGCGAAGAAGGGCAGGGATTGAAGATCGCTCTCGAAGGCCTCGATGGCGGGCGCGTGGGAATCGCGGCGCAGGCCGTGGGACTGGCGCAAGGCGCGTTCGAAGCCGCGGTGAAATATGCCAAGCAGCGGGCGGCGTTCGGAAAGAAGATCGCGGAATTTCAAGCGATTCAGTGGATGCTAGCCGACATGCAGATGGAAATTGAAGCCGCCCGCGCGTTGACGATGAACGCCGCATGGCTGCGCGACACCGGCGGAGGCCGGCGAGGCGCAGCCGCCGCCCGCGCCAAGTTATACGCCAGCGAAATGGCGAATCGCGTGGCGTACAAGGCGGTGCAGGTTCACGGCAGCGTTGGGTATTCGCGCGAGACGGACGTGGAGCGGTATTACCGCGACGCGCGCGTCTTGACGATTTATGAGGGGACGAGTGAGATTCAGCGGACGGTAATTGCGCGCGATTTGTTGAAGTAGCGCAGCAGCGTGCAAGCGGTCAGCAGTTTTCAAACACAGCACCGAGGGGAAAGTTGGCTAAGCGGAAACGAGTTTTGAGCGGCATGCGGCCTACTGGGCGCTGCACATCGGCCATTATTTCGGCGCGCTGCAGAATTGGGTGGCGCTGCAGAATAGGATCGATCCGGCTACTGGCGAAGTCGGAGTACGAATGTTTTTTTCCGGTGGTGGACTGGCACGCGTTCACTACTGATACGAGGACACATCATCGATCGGCGAAAACACGCTTCAAATTGCGCTTGATTGGCTCGTCGGTCGGACTTGATCCTGAAAAGTCTACGATTTTTATTCAGTCGCAGTGTGCTGGAGCATGCGGAGCTGCACGTCATTTTCTCAATGATCACGCCGCTGAGCTGGCTGGAGCGCGTGCCGACTTACAAAGAGCAGATCGAGAATTTGAAGGACGAAGATCTCGGGCACTTACGGTTTTCTAGGGCTATCCGCTTCTGCAGACGGCCGATATTCTTCCGTATGGCGAGCCGAAGCAGCAATTGCTTGTGCCCGTTGGTGAAGATCAAGTTCCGCATGTCGAATTGTCGCGCGAGATTGTGCGGCGGTTTAATTTGCAATTCGGCGCGAACATGCGGGCCAGCTCTCTCCCAAAAAGAGATTCGAGTGAGCCCTGGGACATCTGGTGTTTCAGCATTTGCCCAGGCTCAAAGGCGAACTCGAGCGAAAACCTCTGGCGGCGGCGTAGGAATCCGGACTTTCGAAGGAATATAAAGACCGACGACGGGAGTTGAAAACTTTTTGAGCAAGGTGAAGGGGCGTCGGCATTCTTCAACCGAGCGCCAGGTTTTGCAAGAGCCGGAAGTGATGCTTACCGAGACGCCGCGGCTCCGGGGACTGACGGGCGGCGGATGGCGAAGAGCTACGGGAATTTTATTTCGTTGAGTGAGCCGATCGATTCGCTTCGCTACAAAGTGCGCAACATGATTACGGACCCGGCGAGAGTGCGTCGGACGGATCCTGGCAATCCGGACGTCTGCCCAGTGTTCTCGTATCACAAATTATTCTCGCCCGCGCCTACCATCGAGCGCGTAAATCGCGAATGTCGCACCGCCGAAATCGGCTGCGTGGATTGCAAGAAGCTGATGGCCGATAATCTGGTGGCGTGGATCGAGCCCATCCAGGCGAAGCGCCGCGAATTTGAGTCGCAACCGCAGCGCGTCTGGGATATTCTCGATGACGGCTCGAAGCGCGCTCAGAAGGCCGCACGCAAGACTATGGAGCGCGTTCGCGAAGCGATTTTCGGCTGGGACGAAGCGCGCGAGCCGGCAGGCTCGAAGCCCGCGGCCGGCGCCCAGAAAGTGACAGGCGGAGACTGATTTGGCCACACCCTACAAAATTCAGCTTCCGGTTTACGAAGGCCCTCTGGATCTTCTTCTGGATTTAATTCGCAAGCAGGAAATCGATATCCACAATATTCCGATCGCGAAAATCACCCAGCAATATCTCGACTATCTGCACCAACTGGAAAAGCTCGACATCGACGTCTCATCGGATTTTCTCTACATGGCCGCCACGCTGATCTACATCAAATCGAAAATGCTGCTGCCGGTCGATCCGATGGCCGGCCCCGAAGAGCAGATCGATCCGCGCGAAGACCTGGTGCACCGCCTGCTGGAGCACGAAAAATATAAAAACGCCGCGCAATTACTCTATCAAAAGCAGCAGATCGAGGCCAACGTCTGGTCGAATCCGGACAAAACGCTCTATCAGGGCGAAGAAGTCGAAGGAGAGCTGGTCGTTTCGCTCGTAGATTTGATCAAAGTTTTCCAGCACGTCCTCGAGCGGCGCAAGGAAGTGCCGAAATTCGAGCTGCAACATGAGACCGTGACCATCGCGGAAATGATGGGCCGCCTGCGAAAGCAACTGAACGCCAGCGAAGAAGCCGTATCGCTCACGGAATTTTTCGAGTCGTGCGCCACGCGGCGGGCCATGATCGTCGCGTTTCTCGCGCTACTCGAAATGGTCAGGATGCAGGCGGTGATTCTAGTGCAGTCGGAACTTTTCTCGGATATCCGCCTGCGCAAACATAAAATGTTCGACGTAGTTTTCTCTGGCGATGAAGCCATCGCCAAAATCGAAGAACAATATCTATGACCCCACAGGAAATGCAGTCGGCCCTCGAGGCCATTATTTATGCGTCGGATGAGCCGGCCACCATCGGCCAACTCGCCGAAGCCGTAGGCGGCGACAAAGTGGAAGTGCGCGCCGCGCTCGATTTTCTGGTCGCGGCGTATCAGACCGATGAGCGCGGCATAGAAATCCGCAAGGTAGCCGGCGGCTGGAAGCTCTATACGAAGCCGCAGCATCATGACGTCGTCCGCAAATTCATCAAGAGCCTGCGTCCGCCAGTGCGCCTGACCATGCCAGCCCTAGAAACGCTAGCGGTAGTCGCCTACAAGCAACCGGTGACCGCCCCGGAGATCAACGAAATACGCGGCGTAAATTGCGGCGGCGTCTTGAAGACGCTGCTCGAGAAGCGTTTGATCACTACGGCAGGCCGCAAAGCCGTAATCGGCCGGCCGATTCTGTATCGCACTTCAAAAGATTTCCTGATGCGCTTCGGGCTTTCGGATCTCGAGGAGCTACCAAGCCTCAAGGAATTCGAGCAGTTGGCGCAAGCCGCGTTGGGCGCGGATGAAGGTATCGCGCCAATCGAGCCGGAGCCCAGTGAAGCGCAAGGCGAGATCCAGAGCGGCGAACAGGCAGAGGCCGCGGGAGCGAATGGCGCCGGCTTGCTCGATTCGATGCCTCTGCGCGCACATCATCACGCGAGCGGGCCAGGCGAACCGGCCAAATCGTTCGCCGGCGGACTAGATGATACAATGCCGCTGGTCGGCGAACCAACGATTGCGGATCCGAGCGAGCCATCAGAAGCGAAAGCAGCAGCTGCGGCGGCAGGTGTTTCGCCGATCTCCGCGTCCGGCGAATTGGCGAACAGTGCTGCATCTGACGCTGCGACGGAGACAGAAGTAAAGTCAGCGGATCCACATAGCCACTGATTGAGCCGGTATAGCCCGAGCGCAAATCTCACCATGGAAGAACGACTCCAGAAAATTATCGCGCGAGCAGGCATCGCTTCGCGGCGCCGCGCGGAGCAGCTCATCGTCTCGGGCCAAGTGACCGTGAACGGCAAGGTCGTCACCGAACTCGGCACGCGCGCCGACGCGGCTCGCGACCACATCAAGGTTTCCGGCCGGCTGCTGCAAGGCGCCGAAGATCACGTGTACATCGCCTTTCACAAGCCAGCCGAAGTTGTGGCCACCTTGAGCGATCCCGAAGGACGCCGGTCGCTCGGCGATTTTCTCAGCGGAGTGCCCACGCGCGTCTATCCCGTGGGGCGCCTCGAATATCACACGTCTGGCCTGTTATTCCTCACCAACGACGGCGAGCTGGCGAACAAATTAATCCGCACGCACGGCCTGCGCCAAACTTACCTCCTGAAGGTGAAGGGCAATCTAAGCGATTCCGAAATCAACAAGCTTGCAGCATCCACTCGCGCGCGCATCGAGCGCGGCCAGCGCGGCGAAAATCCCTGGTACGAAGTGACCATGGCCGACGCCAGCCGCGATCCCTTGCGGGAAGAGCTTTTGCAGATGGGCCATCCCGTGGAAAAAATGAAGCGCATCAAGATCGCCACCCTCGAGATCGGCGACTTGGCGCCGGGACGATTCAGAAGTCTCACGCTCAAGGAAGTGACGGCTCTCGAGTCCACAGTGAAAAAAGTGGCCGCGATGCCGCGCGCCACCCAGCCCACGACGCGGCCTCCCGCACGGCCACGCCGCCGCAACGCCAGCCGAGGCCGCCAGCCCGGATGACCGAACAAGCCACAACACCGAGCGATCCGATTTACGAGATTTTGAAATCGAGCCACACCATCGCGGTGGTGGGGCTATCTTCGCGGAAATTCCGGCCGAGCTACGGCGTCTCGCAATACATGCAGGCTAAGGGCTACCGCATCATCCCTGTGAATCCTGAAAATACCGAAGTTCTGGGCGAAAAATCGTACGCGAAGCTGGAAGATATTCCGGAGAAGGTGGACATGGTGGACATTTTTCGTCGTTCTGAATTTGTTCCCGCCATTGTCGAGAGCGCGATTCGCATCGGCGCGAAAAGCATCTGGATGCAAGAAGGCGTGATTCACAGCGAAGCCGCAGAAAAAGCCCGCCGCGCCGGCCTATTCGTGGTCATGGACTTGTGCATTCTGAAGGAACACGCTCGCCGATTTCGGGCGTAGCGCCGGCTGGCAACCGGTGTTTTTGACTTTTTTCGGGTAGTCCGTTGTGCCTCTTCATCCCCGACGCTAGTGGGTCATCGTGCGAACTGGAATCGTCTGAACGGGACGAATGCCATCGAGTACTGCGACATCTCGAATGGCGCCGGGATTTTCTCACCTCCGCAAAAAAACGCCGGCTGGCAGCCAGCGCTACGGGGAGAACGCCGAAGACGGGTAGATGGCCAAATTCCTGGTGACTCGCAACAAGCCGATGTATCGCCCATCCGGCGAAAAGTGAAAATCGCGATACACCAGATCATTCATTGCTGGCGTAAAATTGCCCTCCGGAATACTCACCCACGTCAAATTTCCCGAGCGCGCCTCAGGGCCTCGCTTTAGCAAAATGTGGCGCTCGTCCGGCGCCCACTCATAGCGTCCGAGGCCAACGCGCACATGAATCATCTTCGCAGGCGTGGCCAAATCGCGCACTTCGAGCACGTCGCCATCATAAAAAAAAGCCACGCGCTTTCCGGAAGGCGAAATCGTAAGCTGCCCCTGGGCGTTCTCCAGATCGGCGATTTCCTTGCGCGTGCCGTGCAGCAGATCGAGTGAAACAAGTTTCGCCGGCCCGCTCATCCCGCGATCGCGTTCAATGGCAATCGCTGCGTTGTGCGGCGCATCCCAAGCCACAGAAATAAACTGATGCGGATCGAAAAGCTTTTTCGACTCACCCGTAGCCACCGTCACGGTGTGAATTTCCGCAAGCTCACGCGGCTTCACCACCTCGCTCAAAAAAGCCACGGTAGCTCCGTCGGCAAGCCAAGTCGCCTGATATCCGCCCACCAACGGATTTTCCTTTGCTCCCTGAATGGGAATCTCGCGGCCCTCTTGATCCAGCAACTCCGTCAATTCACCCGAAGTCAAAGTGTCCTTATCGCCCGCAAGGTGATACGTAGTTTTGTAAATGGCGAGCTTCTGCCCGTCGGGGGACCAGGAAATCTCGTTGATCTTGAAGCTCTGCGGCTTGTCCGTTTTCACCAGCTTCGCGCCTTCAATAATCCGCTTGCGTTTTCCATCGGGCGAAGAAATCCAAAGATCGTCGCCCTCCAGCGTATATTTTTTGTGATTGAAAACGTGATAGACACCGATGGCGATGCGATTGTCGGGCGCGAACGCAAACGTGGAGCAGTATTCCTCCATAGTGAAGGAAGGCTTGTCGTCCGCGGCCGAAGATGCGGGGAAGGGAAATGCCGCCAAAAAGAAGAGCGCGCCTGCGAGCGCCGTTGCCGCGGGTGCAGCCGCAAATCCGCGCAAGCTCGCGGCGAGCGCCGCGCCAATTCTAAGCCTCACGGTTGCTGATCCTTTTTGCCGTGAAGATCGCTGTCGGATCGATTTTCGGATGCTTCGCGTCCGCCGGGCCGATTCTCGGATTCATCTGACTGCTTAGATGCGCCCGGACGCTTCTGAAGTTTGCGAAGTTGCGCCAAGCGCTCGTGAATTTTCGCTTCGAGGCCTTCGCGCGTAGGGCGATAGTAAGTCCGACCAGCCAGGCTTTCGGGCAGGCATTGCATATCGGTGACTTTTTCTTCTGCGTCGTGCGCGTATTGATAGCCTTCGCCATAGCCAATATGACGCATCAGACCGGTCACCGCGTTGCGTAGGTGCAGCGGCACGGGCTCAGCGATGGTGCGCTCTAGGTCTTGCTGCACGGCGCCATAGGCGGTGTAAAGCGCATTCGATTTTGGCGCGAGGGCGAGATAAACCGCAGCCTCGCCCAGCGCGAGATAGCCTTCCGGCGGACCAATAAATTCGAACGCATCTTTCGCAGCCAAAGTAACGCGCAACGCGTTTGGATCGGCCATCCCGATATCTTCGCTGGCCATGCGCACCATCCGCCGCGCCAGATAAAGTGGATCCTCGCCCGATTCCAGCATGCGCGCCAGCCAATAGAGCGACGCATCCGGATCGGAATTGCGCACCGATTTGTGCAGCGCCGAGATGAGATTGAAATGTTCTTCGCCGGCTTTATCGTAAGGGAGTAGCTTCTTCTGCAGGACAGATTCAAGCAACGCGTCGGTAAGCACCAGGCGGCCCGCCGATTCGCCCGATGCAACAGGAGTCGCGCTGCGCACCAGCGCTTCGACAATGTTGTAGGCCGCGCGAGCATCGCCATTGGCAACGATCGCGATGCGCTCAAGAAGCGCATCGCTCGCTTCGATATTTTCGTTGCCAAGTCCGCGTTCGCGATCGGCTAGCGCGCGCTTGAGCAGCGTCACAATTTGTTCGGAACTGAGCGCGTGAAGAACGTACACCTTCATGCGCGAAAGCAGCGGCGAGATCACTTCAAACGATGGATTTTCGGTAGTCGCGCCAATCAGCAAAATGTTGCCGGCCTCAACGTGCGGCAAAAAAGCATCTTGCTGCGCCTTATTGAACCGGTGCATTTCGTCCACGAACACAATCGTCCGCCGCCGGTAGTCCCGCGCGGCCTGCGCCGCGGACATCACCTGCTTGATTTCCTTAATCCCGGCGAGCACGGCGCTGAAGGGAACAAAATCAGAGCGCGTGCGATTCGCGATCACGCGCGCCAGCGTGGTTTTGCCGCAGCCGGGCGGGCCCCAAAAAAGCATCGAGCCAATATCGTCGCGCTCAATCTGCACCCGCAGCGGCTTCCCAGGCCCGAGCAGATCTTCCTGCCCGATAAATTCATCGAGCGTCTGCGGACGCATGCGGTCGGCCAGCGGGCGCGGCCCGGCGTTCTCCTCCTGCGGCTCGATAGCCCGAAAAAGACTCACGCCAATCCTCGCTCAGCCCGCTGCCGCGCCGCTTCATACAAGATCACGGAGGCGGCCACTCCCGCGTTCAAAGATTCCACGCCCGCGACCATCGGCACGGCGATTTGCGCATCGGCAGAGTGCAGAATTTCCGGCGCCAGCCCAGCGCCTTCGCTGCCGATAAATATCGCGCAAGCAGCTTGCAATTGTTCGGCAGATGAAAGCGGGATGGATTTCGCGTCGCGAGAAGCGGGCTTCGATGTCGCAGCCAAAATCTTAAGTCCCGCCACGCGAAGCTGCGCCAACAACACCGCGGGCGCCATGCCTCGCAGCAACGGCAACCGCAGCGCCGAGCCCGCCGAAGCGCGCAGCGCTTTGGCAGACCACGGATCAGCCGTCCCGCGCGTGGCCGCAAATCCGGTCGCGCCAAACGCCTCCGCGGAGCGCACCACGGTGCCGACATTTCCAGGATCCTGCACTCCAGCCAGCACCACCACTAACGGAAAGTCTCCTCGCAAAATATCGTCGAATCCCGATTCACGCGGCCGCACCAGCGCAGCAATCCCCTGCGGATGCTCGGTAGCCGCCACGCCATCAAACAGCCGCTCCGTCGTGCGCAAAATTCGCGTGCTCGAATTAGCCGTCGTCGCGAGACTCGCAAGATGCTTCTCTCCAGCCGGACTCACAAGACAAGCCTCGAAGATCAATCGCGAGCGCAGCGCCTCGCCAACCAGGTGCGGCCCCTCAAGGCCAATCAGCTTCTCGCTGGCCAAATAACCATCGTGTAACCCCGCACGAAAAAGTTTCAGCCAGCGATTTTCCCGGCCGGTGATCAACGGCGGCGCCGAGGCCCGCGCAGTCCGCTCCGCACCGCGCCCCGCAGCTTTCTTCACCGCCGAAATTGTTTCACGCGCCATCTCCAGCGAGCCTAACAAACGCTCCGAATATCGTAAAGGCGCTGGTGCCTTCGTAGCGGCGGCCTTCAGGCCGGCATCTTATTCGGCCAAACTCCACGAATCGCGCACTCGAACCAACGCCCCAAACGCCATTTTGTCTCCCGGAAATGCCGCACTTTCCGTTGCTTGCTAGCCCTTGACGGCCTATGATAGTTTGCCCTAGCAGCACGGCGCAGCCCGCCAAGAGCCTAAACTTTGCCCGTAGAAGTCCTGAAAATTTCAGCCGACGCACCCGAGCGCAGCACCGTCGAGTACGCCGCGAGCTTCATTCACCGAGGGCAGGTAGTGGGTGTGCCCACCGACACGTTCTACGGCCTCTCCGCCGATCCTTTCAATCTAGCCGCCATCGGCCGCGTTTACGAAATCAAAGGCCGCCCGGAATCAAAGGCCCTCCCAATTTTGGTGAATTCCGTCGAGCAAGCCGTCTCGCTGGTCCGCGACGTCCCCGACAATTTCCTGGTGCTAGCCTCAAAATTCTGGCCCGGCGCGCTCACGATCGTGTTAGAAGCCACGCATCGCATTCCGCTAAAAGTAACAGGCAACACCGGCCGAGTAGCTCTACGCTGGGCGCACTCTAAAGTAACCACAGAAATCATCGACGCAGTAGGCGGCCCCATCACCGGCACCAGCGCCAATCTCTCTGGCTCTCCAGCCTGCACCAACGCTCCGCAATTGATAGAGCAACTAGGCGAGCGCCTGCATCTAGTCCTCGACGCAGGCGACACCAGAGCTATAGTAGCTTCAACAATCGTAAGAGTAGAAGGCGACGAGTGGATGATCATCCGCGAAGGCGCCATCTCCGAACATCAAATCCGCACAGCCCTATCGTCGTAGTCGGTTTTTGCCTTCGTACCGCCGGCGTCCCTGCCGGCTCTTTCCTGCCGCGCGACTCCAAATAAAATTGAATGCAAGCCAAGCCCCATAGCTCACTTTGTGCCAACTCGCTTTTTCCGCGGTGTATGCCGACGTGGAGTAAATTCAAAACCGCCGCCAGGCTGGCAGCGCTATGGGGAGCGAAATTCGAGATTATCGAGAAAACTGTAATCCCCGGATGGCGCAATCGCGTCAATCACAACCGAATCCCGATGCACGCAAATATTATCGGGATACCACAAATTCAAGTAAGGCACGTCGTCGGCAACGATCCTCTGCACGTCAGCCAAAATCGCGCGACGCTTCTCGCGATCCGTCTCCACATGGGACCTATCCAGGAGCGCGTCAAGCTGCGCGTTACGGTAATGCCCGCGGTTCGCCCCATCCGGCGGAAATTTCTTCGAACTAAACACATACTCGAAAAAATCCGGATCGTTATTCCCGCCCACCCAGCGCGCCGTATAAATCTGAAAACTCCCCCGCGTAACATCCGAATAAAAAGTCGCATATTCCTGCGGCCGCAACTCCAGCGCGATCCCCACCTTCTGCCATTGCGCCTGCAAAACCTCGCTATAAAGCCGCGTAGATTCGTCGGTAGAGGTTTTCAGAGTCAAGCGGCAACGCACACGGTCCTTGCCGCGCGGCAATCCCGCCGAATCCAGAATCTTCTCGGCCCGCCCCGGATCGTAATCGTACGCCGCCACATTCGACGAATAAGCCCAGTGATTCGGCGGCAAAAGGCTGCCCGCCAGGCGCGCCTGACCGCGCAGCAAATATTTCACGATCGATTCGCGATCGGTGGCATAAGCCAGCGCCTGCCGCACCTCGCGCTTCGAAAGAATCGGATCGTCAAAATTAAACGCCAGGTAAGCGAGCGAGGTGCCAGGCCCCTGCGTCACTGCGATCCCCGGATACTTCGAAAGCGCCACAACCATGTCGGGCGTCAACGACGACGGCGACGCCAAATCCGCGCTGCCCTTGCGCAATTCCAGCGCCCGGACGGTAGCATCCGGCACCAGCCGGAATCGCACGCGTTCGATTTTTGGAATCTCACCAAAATAATTCGGATTGCGCTCCAGCACGATTTCCTGATCCGGGGTCAAGCTGACAAATCGAAATGGCCCCGTTCCAATCGGGTTCTGCGCCAGATCCGCACCCGATCCGCGCGGCACAATCCCCACTCCAGGCCGCGATATGTTCCACAGAAACGATGCATACGCCTCACGCAGATGAAACACCACCGTGTATTCATCCGGCGCATCAACCGAAGAGACCATCCGCAGCGCACCGCGCTTCCCGGTCTTTAGTCCCGGTTCGAGGATCGAATCGAACGTAAATTTCACGTCGGCCGAACTGAACGGCGCGCCGTTGTGAAAGCGCACCCCGCGCCGCAAATGGAAAATGTAGGTGAGCGGGTCGGGTGTCTCCCAACTGGTGGCCAGATCGGGCGTGAAATTCATCCGCGCATCGCGCCCGACGAGGCTGCTGAAAATCAGATCGTGCATATGCTGTGAATAAGCGTCGGTGCCGATACGCGGATCGAGATTCGTCGGCATAGTCTCGATCAAAAAGATGAGCGTACCGGGTTCTTCGCGCCGCGCCGAGTGGGAGCAGCCTAGAAATCCGAACGCCAGCACTAGCGCAACGATCGCCACTGTACGGCGAAGGAGCAGGGAATCAGCGGGGGCGCGCATAGCAGATCTTGCCGAGCACCGCAGGCCTCTTTGCGCCCGTTGCCGAGGGAAGATTGTTCGCGCGTCCACGAAACGCTTCGTAAGCCAGAATCGCGAACGCAAACGCCTCCTTAGCCTGGCTGGGAATTCCGAATTCATCCGAGGTGCGCACCCTGATTTCGGGAAGCAAAGCGGCAAGCTGCGCCATCATCAACGGATTTCGCGCGCCGCCGCCGGAGACAATCAGTTCACGTATCCTCGAGCGCGGAAGCACAAAGCGCTTCAGCGATTCAGCGATCGAGAGTGGAGTAAAAAGCGTCGCCGTTCGAATCATGTCGTTCGGCCGCGCCCGGTGCCTGTCTCCCCACGCGATGATCTTTCGCGTGAAGGCATCGCCAAATTGCTCGCGCCCCGCAGTTTTCGGCGGTTTCTCGTAAACATAAGGATGCGCCAGCAATTTCTGCAACAGCTGCGGCTCGAGTTGCCCGCGAAAAGCAAGCTTCGCACCGCGATCAAACGCCGCGCGCCCGCCCGAATAATGCCGCACCAGAGCATCGACAATCATGTTGCCGGGTCCAGTATCGAAAGCGATGACTTTTTCGGGGCGAGCTCCCGCTGGAATTACGGTGATATTCGCAATGCCGCCAATATTCAGCGCCACGCGGCCAATCCTCGCGTCGCGATAAATCATGTAATCCACAAAAGGAACCAGCGGCGCACCCTGGCCGCCGGCCGCGATGTCCGCGGGCCGAAAATCTCCAACGGTGTCGATTCCCGTGCGCGCTGCAATCACCGCGGGCTCGCCGATCTGAAACGTGGAAGAGACCATGCCCGCGCCAAGAAACTTCGACGGTTTTCCCTGGTGGTAAATCGTTTGCCCATGCGAACCGATGAGCGAAACTTTTGACGCATTGACGCGAAATTTCTTCAACGCAGCCAGCACCGCCCGTCCGTAAAGCTCGCCCAGAAGAAAATTAAGCTGGCTGATCTCCGCTGAGGTGGTCGCGCCGACATTCGCAACGCGCAAAATAGCTTCGCGAACGCGTGGAGGATAAGCCGCCGAATAAATTCCCTCAATCTCCGCCGAGAGCCCCGCATCCGCAGTGCGATCATCGATCCGCACCAAGGCGACATCAATTCCATCAGCCGAGGTGCCCGACATCAATCCGAGCACAAGTTCGCCTTTAGCCAATCCTCCCCGGGCCGTCATGAAAGCTGCTTTTTGAGTGCTGCAAGCAAATTTAGCGCATCCAGCGGCTTCAACTGGTCGAGATCGGCCGCGCGAATGGCATCCACCACGCTCTGATCGATCGGCGTAAAAATCGGCGGCTGTGCGGCCGGTGCAGCCCCAGGCGTCAATTCTTCGCTCAATTTATGCTCGCTCCGTTCATGTTCGCGCAAAATCTCCCGCGCACGCTCGACCACCGCGGCCGGCAATCCCGCAAGCCGCGCCACTTCGATCCCGTAGCTTTTATCCGCCGCGCCGGCTTCCACACGCCGCAAAAAAATAATCTCGTTCCCGGCCTCGTGTACCGTCACATGCACATTGCGCACGCCAGGCACCAGCCGTTCAAGCTCGGTCAGCTCGTGATAGTGGGTGGCAAAGAGCGTCCGCGGACGCGCCCCTGCTTGCAGCGCCTCAACCACCGCCCAAGCCAGCGACAATCCATCAAACGTAGCTGTCCCGCGCCCCACTTCATCCAGCAACACGAGGCTCGCCGAAGTCGCCGTGTTCAAAATCACCGCCACTTCGCTCATCTCCACCAAAAAAGTTGATCGCCCCCGCGCCAAATTATCCGAAGCCCCAATGCGCGTGAATATCCGGTCCACAATCGGCAATTTCGCTTGTGTGGCCGGAACGAAAGATCCAATCTGCGCCAAAATCACAATCAGCGCCGTCTGCCGCAAATAGGTCGATTTGCCGCCCATGTTCGGCCCAGTAATCAGCAACAGCGATTGCGTCTTATCGTCGAGAAACAAATCATTCGGCACAAACCGCTCGCCGCGTGCCGCAAGCAACCGCTCGATCACCGGATGCCGTCCTCCGGCGATCAAGAAATCGCCGCGCTCGCCGGGCTGCTCCTCGGTAAAAACAGGCCGCGTAAAATTTCCCACCGCCGCAATGCGCGCGAAATTCACCAGCACATCGAGTTGTGCGATGGCAGCAGCCGTACGTCGCAGCCGCGGGGCTTCCCGCGCAATCTGCTCGCGCAATTCGGAATAAAGCCGCCGCTCAATTTCGAGTATGCGCTCATCAGCATCGAGCACCTTGCGTTCGTATTCCTTGAGTTCCGGCGAAGTAAACCGTTCCGCCCCCACCAAAGTCTGCTTGCGATCGTAATCCGCCGGCGCGCGGTCCTTGTTCGCGTTGGAAATCTCGATGTAGTAGCCAAAAACCTGATTGAACCGAATCTTCAGCGAAGCAATCCCGGTCCGCTTCCGCTCGCGCTCCTCCATCGAAGCAATCGTCTGCTTGCTCGTTCGGCTGAGATCGCGCAACTCATCCAGCGCAGCGTCGAATCCCGCACGAATAATCCCGGGATCGGTAGAAAGCGCCGGCGGCTCATCGGCAATCGCCCGCGCAATCGCATCGCGAACATCGAGGAGCTCATCAAGGCCGTCGTAAAGCTCAGCGATCCGCGAAGCCGCCGCCCGCGCATCTGTCGAGAGAAACCCGCGCAGCACCGGAATCTGATCCAGCGATTTTCGCAACGCCACCAAATCGCGCGGCCCAGCCGTCCCCAGGGTGACGCGGCTGGTAAGCCGCTCCAGGTCAAACACGGCGCTCAAAGTCCGGAAAATCTCATCGCGCTCCACGGTACGCGCACGAAATTGCTCCACCGCATCCAGCCGCGCCTCAATCTCACCCAGCGCAATCTCCGGCCGCAAAATCCAACTCCGCAAGAGTCGCGCGCCCATTCCGGTCGCGGTCTCATCGAGCGCCGAAACCAGCGTAGCCGACCCATCGTCGCCAATCGGCTCGATCAATTCGAGATTCCGCACGGTAACTTGATCGAGCGCCAGCGCCTCCTGCTGCTCGTAATAGCGCAACGTATCGAGATGCTCGAGCCCCGCCACAGCCCTCGAGCTGCCATTGCTCGAAGCCCAGTCAACGCCAGAACGGCCCACGGCGCCATTTTCTCCGCGCGCGCCAATCGCCGAAGTCTCGCGCAAATAGTGAACGATTGCTCCCGCCGCGCTCACCGCCTGCGAATGCCGAGTCACGCCAAATCCCTCCAGCGTGGCCACGCGAAATTGTTCCTCCAGTAAACGCGCGCCAAATTCGTGATGGAAAACCCAATCGTCGAGGCGAGTCTCCACAGCGCCCAGTCCATTCAACTCCGGCGCCCCTGCAGCAGGGAAGAGCGAAACCGGCCGCGGCAACAAGACCTCCCGCGCGCGCAAAATCCCCAATTCATCGCGCAAACGAGCCTCCGCCCCAGCCCCAGAAAATTCGGTAGCCCGAAAATCCCCAGTCGAAAGGTCCACATAAGCCAGCCCGACGGTGGTCCCCGAAGCATCGCGCGAAACCGCCGCCAAAAAATTATTCTCCTTAGGATCGAGAAACCCGGCCTCAGTAGCCGTCCCCGGCGTAACCACCCGCACGACTTCCCGCCGCACCAATTTCTTCCCCGGCCCAGCCTCCTCCATCTGATCGCAAACCGCCACACGATGCCCCGCTCGAATCAAGCGCGCGATATAGCTTTCCGCCGCGTGATAAGGCACTCCGCACATCGGCACCGGCGCGCCCTTCTCGCGATTCCGCGCCGTCAAAGTAATCTGCAACAAACGCGAAGCCACCTGCGCATCGTCATAAAAAAGTTCGTAGAAATCCCCCAACCGGAAAAGCAGCAACGCCTGGGGATGCTGCTTCTTGATGGCGTGGTATTGCCGCAACACCGGCGAAGCGGGCTCAGTCATGAACGCGGACCTAACACAGGAATTTCGATTATGTCGGCACCTCGCCGCTTTAGCAACTGTCGCCGCCCGATTCGCCTTCGTTGACTTGCCTTCGCGCGCGACCTAACATTTGCTCGCGATGCCCGAACCGCCATCCATGATTGGCCGCACCATCTCTCATTACCGCATCGTCGAGAGACTCGGCGGTGGCGGCATGGGCGTAGTCTACAAAGCGCAGGATACGCGCCTGGACCGCGCGGTCGCCCTGAAATTCCTACCCGAAGAGCTTTCACACGATGCGCAGGCCCTCGAGCGCTTCAAGCGCGAAGCAAAAGCTGCATCGGCGCTCAATCATCCCAATATCTGCACCATTTACGATATCGGCGACGAAAGCGGCAAAGCCTATATCGTCATGGAGTATCTCGACGGCGTCACTCTGAAACATCTGATCGGCGGCCAGCCGATGGAGATGGATACGCTCCTCAATCTTTCAATCCAGATTGCCAATGGCCTGGACGCCGCGCACGGCGAAGGAATCGTCCATCGCGATATTAAGCCGGCCAACATTTTCGTGACTTATTATCGGTCAGGGTTTGCAAGTACAAACCCTGAAACCCGACGCGGCCATGCAAAACTCCTCGATTTCGGCCTCGCCAAAGTCAGCCCTGCGAAAAATTCCCCAGCCAACGCTGAGACCGTAGCCACAAAAGCAGTCGAAGCGGACCAACTTACCAGCCCAGGCAGCACGCTCGGCACGGTCGCCTACATGTCGCCCGAACAGGTCCGCGCCAAGGATCTCGACGCGCGCACCGACCTCTTCTCCTTCGGCGTGGTTCTCTACGAAATGGCCACCGGACAATTGCCATTCCGCGGCGAAAGCTCCGGCGTCACTTTCAGCGCCATTCTAGAGCGCGCCCCAGTCGCCGCAATCCGCCTCAATCCCGATCTGCCTCCGAAATTGGAAGAGATCATCAACAAAGCTTTAGAGAAAGATCGCAACCTGCGTTACCAGCATGCCGCCGACATGCGCGCCGACCTGCAGCGCCTGAAACGCGACACCGACTCCGGCCGTTCCGGCGTGACACCGGCTGAACTTTTACCCGATCCGTCGCAACCCAGCGTTCCCGTACAAAGGGCAACGGCAAGTTCCGCTCTAATGGCCAGTGGCGCCTCGAGCTCGGACGTGCACGTAGCCGCCGATCTGTTGGCGCGCCACAAAAAAGGTTTCCTGGTCGCCGTCGCGGCAGGAATTCTAATTTTGGCCGGGCTCGGCTACGCCGCTTACCGGCTACTCTCGCCCAGCTCAGGCTCGAGCATCGACACACTGGCCGTGCTGCCATTCACAAACGTAACAGGCGATCCAAACACCGATTACTTGAGCGACGGCCTAACCGAAAGCCTGATCGGGAATCTATCCAAACTTCCAAACCTAACCGTGCGCCCGCGCAGCTCCGTAATGCGCTACAAAAGCAAAGACCCCGACCCACAAAAAGCCGCCGCCGAGCTGCAAGTCGGCGCGGTAGTCACCGGCCGGGTGACGCAGCACGGCGATTCCCTGACCATCAGCGCCGAGCTAACCGACACCCGCAAAAACCGCAGCCTTTGGAGCGAACAATACGACGCTAAACTCTCCGACGCTCTAAAAGTTCAGCGCGAAATCTCCGATGAAATCGCCGCGCGCCTGCGCGAGAAACTAACCGGCGAGCAAAAAACGCAGCTAACCAGAGGAGGGACGAACGACCCTGAAGCTTACAGCCTCTATCTCAAAGGCCGCTACTATTGGGATAAGCGCACGCCCGAAGGGCTGGCGAAATCGAAGGAATATTTCCAACAAGCGATCGACAAAGATTCCAACTACGCGCAAGCCTACGTAGGCCTGGCGGAATACTATTCGGTTCTGCCGGTGTACACGTCCGCGCGGAACGAGGAGACCAACCCATTAGTGAAGGCCGCGGCATCGCGCGCTCTGGCGATTGATGACTCGCTCCCCGAGGCGCACGCGACTTTGGCCGCAGCTTACGACCAGGATTATGACTGGGCCGCCGCCGAACGGGAATATCAACGGGCTCTCGAACTGGATCCCAAGAATGCTCGTACCCACGTTCTCTACTCGATCCACCTCGAGAATTTAGGGAAATTGGACGACGTCGCGGTGCACTTACAGCGCGCCGTTGAGCTTGATCCCCTGAATCTGAACGGACTAGATAATCTGGCCGAGTCATACCTGTACAGCAGGCAGTACTCCCAAGCCATCGAAGAGGCCAAGAAAGTCATAGAAATCGACCCGACCTACGCCAACGCCTATTTGCATCTCTCGCAAGCCTACTTCTACACGGGAAAGTATGATCTTTGGCTCGACGAATGGGAAAAAGCCGCCACCCTCAATGATAACCGCGAAGATCTGGCGATGGTTAAGTCCATGAAGGAAGAATATGCCAAGTCCGGACTTCGGGGCGCCCTGCTGCGCAGCGCGGAATATCAGGAAGAGGAGTCCAAACGGCAGTACGTCGACCCCGCTCTGATCGCCATACCGTATGCAGCGCTGGGCGACAAAGACAAGGCGTTTGCCCTACTCGATAGAGCAGCGGCCCAAAAAAGCGTCTTCTTGACTTACATAAAAGTTATCCCGGACTTCGACTCTCTGCGTTCCGATCCGCGCTACTCCGCCCTTCTCAAACGCATGGGCCTGCCGCAATAAAAATTCGGGGCCGCTTCAGAGAGCTTCGACATAACGAAACGGCCGAATCCCAGCGCTCTTCCAGAAATAAGCAAGGATAATCACGCTGGCAATCGCCGCATAAGCGCACCACAGCGAAGTAAACGCATACCGCTTAAATTCCATCACAATCAAAAGGATCGCCAGATTCGCCGCCCCAAACCAAACCATCACACGGATCTGCGACAAGAAAAGCGATCCGCAAGTAGCTATCACATAAAACACCGCCACCGCGGTGTTGTTCGTAGCCTGATTCATGTAAACGATGCTGTTCCCCTTGACGTAAACTTCAGTCGGAAACGCCGTCAGCGCCCACAAAATGTAAAGCGTGGTAGCCCCGCCGAGAATCACAAACGGCATCATCCGCCGCCGGGCCTTACGGGTAGGCTCAAACAGCATCACGCTCAGTGGCAGCAGCAAAGGCAGCAATCCCTGCGCGTACAACATAAACGCAGCCCCCATATCATGCGCCACCGCCGGCGAAAGTCTCCCGTCTAATCCCAGCCAAACAAAACCCTCAATAAACTGATGCACCGCAAACAGAATCGGCAAAGAAGCGAAAAGCAATTCCCGCCGGTGCTTCACTTTCGTCAGCGTAACCACGCCCACCGCCCCCAGCGCCGTACTCCCAACAAAATTAGCCGTCGCAGAAAAACACACGGGCACGCACCTCCGAGCGACGATTACATACACCCGCGACCGCGCAATGCAAGATATTTCTTGCAGCGCGCACCGTCTGCAGAATCATCAAACAATCCTCTGGCCTACTGCACCGTCGCAGCTATAATTCCGCGCAACCGCGATAGGCGGACACTCGAAGGAATCGCCATGACCACTGAACCGCACCCATCCCGCGTCGCCATCCTGCAATTGCAAGTCAGCAAATTCTGGTCCGACGACCTCGGCCTCACGCTCATCACCATCGCCACCTGCGCTCTGGTCTTCGTAATCACCCCACTCCGCGAAGCCGGCCTTCCCGGACGCATTTTCTTCGATCTAATGATGGTCATCCTGATGATTTCCGGATCGCTGAGCGCGAGCCACAGCCGCCTGACCACGGGTTTGGTGGCTGCCGCCGCTCTGATTAGCGCAGTGGTCTTAAGCGCCGGGCGCGTGCATCCCACGCCATCCCTTCACCAGTTCGGTAGCGTTGTCGCGACCTTCACGCTGCTACTCTACATTCACATCGTGATCCTGGTGATGTTTCGCGGCGGTCCGGTAACCTGGAGCCGCATCCAAGGCGGCTTCTCCGTTTATCTGCTGATTGGTATGGCCTGGGCCTCGGCGTACCAGTTCATCGAACAGCATTACCCCGGTTCCTTCCTATTTGTGAACGCGCCACTGGACATCGACCAACTCACTGCGAAGCTCACGTATTACAGCTTTGGGACCCTCACCACTGTAGGCACCGACATCGCGGCAGTCCAACCCTTCGCCCGCGCGCTAACAACAGCGGAAGCCGTGGTAGGCCAGCTTTTCCCGGCGACGTTCATCGGCGCGCTGGTAGCGATGGCCATGCAGGCCCGCGCCAAGTCCTAGCGCTTTCGCTGAGCCGGGTGGGGGTTCACTACCGGTCCGTCGTGGGTGTTGGTTTTCGAATCGTTCTAAGTTTCAAAGCGCTTGAGTCAATGACTGTCGCAGGCGTGCTCCATGCGTCCTTCATCGACCAGGTAGCGCACGCCGCGAGCCCTGAGTCGCAGCACGACGTCTTCTTTTTCCTGTATCCGCGCTTTGTATTTCTTGTCGATCTCCTCGAAACGCTGTCTTTCGGCCGGACTCACTTGATTGGCAGGGCGTTCCCAGTTCGGCGCTGCGGTCGACAACTCCTCAGCTTCCTCTTTCCGGATGGCGTTCACCTCGCTCTCGGCGTCGGAATATGGCTTCATCTGCGCTTTCATCATTTCCATGAACTTGACGCTCAGCGCGCTCAGTTCACGAGTCTGCGCCGCGAGCTGAGGATCTTTTGGCATAATTGTCGGCAATCCTTTGCCTCCGGTGGCGCCGCAGAGATTCTTTTCGAGAGTGAGAATGCGGGCCGTAAGATCTTCGTATTCGGAGCCCATATCTATGCCCAGCAGCGCGCAACCTTGCTCGGCCACGGAATCTTTTCTCCGCCGCATTTCCTCGCAGTAGGCCGCTTTGTCGGCGGAAAGCGGGCCCCCTGCGCCTTGGCCCGCCGAAGCCGGAACCTCATCGTTGGTAACCACCTTGGCGGCCTTCGGTGAAGAGGATCTCGCCGCACGAGCATCGCGCGCCACATCGCCGAGCGGCCGCTCGTCTTGCGCGGAGGCGGCCCCGCAAAGTGCGAGCAACAGCATGCAGATGAGGGTGGTGGCTCGGCTCAAGTCTTCACTCCGAATGCAGAACGATTGATTCAACGTTATCACAGACGCGCTTTCTCGATACCCGCGAGGTAGCGACGATGTGCCGACAATTTGCAAAAAAGCGGCAAGGCCCAGTAGCAGAGGCACTCCTGCCTGTGTCTTTTTTTGCCGGCTTCCGCACCGCACGGATAATGCGCCCCTAATTTCCGCCGCTGTGCGTTCCCGCTTATACTGGCTCGGCGAAAATGGCGTCTCAGAATCAAGAGGTCGAAATCAAGCTGGCGATCGAAGATATCGCTGTGCTTCGCGGCAAACTTCGCAAGCTGCGCGCAAAAGCCGCTCCGCGGCTCTTTGAGCGCAACGATCTTTATGACACTCCGCGAGACGATCTGCGCGCTTCCGGCCGCCTGCTCAGAATCCGCATTGAGACGCTGGCCCCGGGGAAGCAGACCCGGCCGCCGCGCAGCACGCGCGCGAATTCCCGCGGCGTCCTGACTTACAAAGCGCCGATCGAAGGCGTCGATCCGGCAGCGCCGCGGCGTTACAAAGAGCGCGAAGAGTGGGAAATTAATTTCCAGCCGGCCGATCGTCTCGAGACTATCCTCCGCGCTCTCGGATTTCGCCCCGGGTTCCGCTACGAAAAATTCCGCACCGAATACACTCTGCCAAAACTAAGAGGCCTTCATCTCGACCTCGACGAAACGCCCATCGGCAACTATCTCGAGCTGGAAGGCCGGCCCCAAGCCATTGACCGCGCCGCGAAGCTCTTCGGCTTCTCCGCCCAGAATTACATCACCGCCACGTATTGGGACTTGTACATGGCCCATTGCCGCGGGCATCGCCTCGATCCCGGCAATCTCGTGTTCCAAAATCAAAAAAAATCGCCATAACTAGCAGTCTTTGCTTGACAAAGCGCGCAGCACCGCTTAACAAGGTCGCTGAGGACACACGCACCAAATGGAGTGTTCTTCTAATCTGGATTTAGCAGGTCCTCGACAGCCCGCCCCGGAACGTACGGCGCGGGTGCTAGGTCGGGCGCCCCTGGCTTTGCTGGTGTTTTCGCGCAGCAAAAACGGGACGAGCGCGGAGGCGAGAGCCGTCCGGGCGTAACGAGAAGCTATCATTCTTGCTACCCGCGGCCGGTTCAGCTCCGGCCGCGGGTATTTTTTTGCGCATCCAGCACCCCGCGGAACTCACTGATTCAAAGGGATTTCAGTTTAAGCGCGTATAACGCGCAGCTCTTGCGTAGCGGCGGGCTTTAGCCCGGCATCTTTACGCCGCTCGGCAAGCTCTCAGGAGAAACAATTATGCTGCACGCAACAGAAGTCCTCGGCGCCGAAGCCTACGACGTCGCCGGCAATTTCGTCGGCCGCGTGAAAGAGCTATTCATCGAGCCCGCCGATCAACCCAATCGGGTAGCCCGAGTCCTGCTAAGCCGCGGACAATTCCGCCCGCTCATCGCTCGATACGATCAAATCGGCGCAGTCACGCCCGGAAAACTAACGCTGACTACCGACGAATCCGCGCTCGAGCTCTACCAACCGAACGAAGGCTGGCTAGCCGTACAAAAAGATCTCCTCGATCAGCAAATCATCGACACCAGCGGCCGAAAAGTGGTCCGCGTAAATGACATCGATTTCAACGACCATCGCACCAACGGCAACGTAGAAATGCGCGTAACGCAAGTCGATGTAGGCCTGGCAGGCGCGGTCCGCCGTCTTCTCCAGGGACTAGTCCCGCCCGCAGCCATCCGCCGCATCCAGGAAAAGCTGCCGCCGCGCACCATCCGCTGGGAATTCGTGAACTTGATCGAGTCCGATCCTCTCCGACGCGTAAAGCTGCGCATGACCAGCCAAAAACTAGCCTCCATGCATCCAGCCGATCTCGCCGACATCATGGAAGAGCTCTCCCCGGCCGAGCGCCAATCCATCGTCGATTCACTCGACGAAGAAACCGCCGCCGACGCCATCGCCGAACTCGACAAGCGCCTGCAAACCCAAGTCGTGGAAAAGCTGGACCCGGAAAAAGCCGCCGACATCATCGAAGAAATGCGCCCCGACGAAGCCGCCGACCTCCTCGGCCGCCTCTCGCCCGAAGCCTCCAGCGACATCATCGACGAAATGCCCACGCGCGAAGCCGCCGAAGTAAAAGAGCTGCTGAGCTTCGATACCGACACCGCCGGCGGAATGATGAACACCGAGCTGGTAGTAGTAGCCGAAGACGCCACCCGCGGCGAAGTGGTCGATTACATCCGCTTCCACGAAGTCCCGCTCGATCAGCTCGACAACGTCGCCCTGGTGAATCGCGACGCAGTGCTTACCGGCACGGTGCGCCTCGCGCGCCTGCTCCTGGCCGATTCCGAACAGCCCGTCTCGGAACTGACCGCGGATTCGTTGCTCTTCGTTCACCCGGACGCCAAGGACCGTGAAGTTTTCGAACTATTCGACAAATACAATCTGCGCAGCCTGACGGTGGTGGACAAGCATACCCGCCCGATCGGAATGATCACCGTCGACGACGTAGTAAGCCACATGCACGCGATGCTATGACCTACGTGGAACTAGTCACGACCTTCGGCCGCATGAAAGAGCGCTGGGGGAAGTTTGCCCGCCGCACCCGCGCTCTACGCCGCCGCCTCGCGGTGATTCTCGCAGTCAGTCGGCCCAGGAATCATCACCTCCAACGTTGACAACGACGCCGGCGGCATCACCACCTACACTCTCGCCGGCGCCCAATTCGGCTACAAGCTGCTCTGGGTCCTAATTCCGCTCACGATCGCCCTCTACGTCAGCGAAGAAATGTGCGCCCGCATGGGCGTAATCACCGGCAAAGGCCTATCCGATCTAATCCGCGAAGAATTCGGCTTCCGCTCCACGTTTTTCGTAATGGCCGCAGCTCTGCTAGTAGATCTCGGCAACACCGTGGCCGAATTCGCCGGCGTAGCAGCCTCCATGGAAATCTTCGGCGTAACAAAGTACATCTCCGTCCCTATAGCCGCGCTGATCGTCTGGTTTCTAGTCGTCCGCGGTTCCTACAGCTCGGTCGAAAAAATTTTTCTGATCGCCTGCGTCTTTTATCTTTCCTACGTTCTCTCAGCAGTCCTGGCCAAGCCCGATTGGCTCCTAGCCGCGAAAGAAACGGTAGTCCCGAACTTCAGCCTGCAAAAAGATTATCTGCTGATGTTCATAGGCCTGGTAGGAACCACCATCGCCCCGTGGCAATTTTTCTATCTACAAGCAGGCTTCGTGGAAAAGCGCGTAGGCGCGAAGCAATACAAACACGCACGTCTCGACGTCCTGGTAGGCAGCATCACCTGCATGGCCATAGTATTCTTCGTAATTGTCTGCACCGCCGCGACGCTCCACGCCAACGGCCTTACCAACGTTACCTCCGCCGCCGAAGCCGCCAAAGCCCTGGTCCCACTAGCCGGACGCTGGGCCTCCTACCTCTTCGCCTTCGGACTGCTCAACGCCTCGCTCTTCGCCGCGTCGATCCTTCCGCTCTCCACCGCCCATGTGATCTGCGAAGGCCTCGGCTTCGAGGCAGGCATAGATCGCAAGATGAAAGAAGCCCCAATCTTCTACGGCCTCTACGCAGGCCTGATCGTAGCCGGCGGCTTAATCATCCTGATCCCGCACGCCCCGCTATTCAAAATCCTGCTCCTATCGCAAGTAGCCAACGGCGTCTGGCTGCCAATCGTCCTAATCTTCATCCTGCTGCTGGTAAATCGCAAAGATCTAATGGGCGAGTACGTAAACACGCTGGGCTTCAATATCGTGGCCTGGTTCATCAGCATCGCCATGATCGTGATCACGCTGCTATCGGTCTTCGCTCCAAGCGGTGCGCCATAATGTTTCTCGTTGCCGCGCAAGAATAGACGCGCCAGTTGGTTGCGCGCTCCAATGGCCTATGCTAGTTTCACACGACACTTCCGCCGGGCAAAAAAGTGAAAGCCATCGAGCTACTAAAGTCCGCAAATAAAGAAGAAGCGGCGTTACTGGAAAAGCTGGAGCCCACCCGCTTTCCGAAGCACTTAGCCGTAATCATGGACGGCAACGGCCGCTGGGCTCAACGCCGCCATCTCCCGCGCATAGCAGGCCATCGCGCCGGAGTGAAAGCCGCCCGCGAGATAATCGAAACTTCCGCGCGTCTGAAAGCTGCAGATGCTGACACTTTACGCTTTCAGCCTCGAAAACTGGCGACGCCCGCAAGCCGAAATCGATTTCCTGATGCGCCTGCTGCGCGAATATCTGAAAAAAGAGCTCCCGACGATTCACAAAAACAATATCCGCCTGCTGGTAATCGGCCGCTCCGAGCAATTGCCAGACGCCGTCCGCCGCGACATAGAAGAAGCAATGCGCTTCACCGCCCAGAACACTGGCATGAAGCTGGTAGTAGCCCTGAATTACGGCGGGCGCGCCGAACTCGTGGACGCCTTCAACGCCATCCTCGATCGCGTCCGCCGCGACGGCCTCTCCGGCTTCCAGGCCGACGAGCAAACCATCTCGCAACATCTCTACACCGCCGGCCTGCCCGATCCCGACCTGCTAATTCGCACCAGCGGCGAAATGCGCGTAAGCAATTTTCTCCTCTGGCAGATCGCCTACGCCGAAATCTACGTCACCGAAACTCTCTGGCCCGATTTCAGCCGCGCCCGTCTCTTCGAGGCGTTACTCGATTATCAAAAGCGCGAACGCCGCTACGGCGGATTAGGCTCGACAGGCTCCAACTCCTCCGGCTCAGGCCAAAAAGCCGCAGCCAGGCACGCCTAACCCAAAATGCTGCGCCGCATACTAACCGCCGCAGTCCTAATCCCCGTAGTAGTAGCGCTAATCTGGTGGGCCCCGCCGCTAGCGGTAGCCGCAGCAGGCGCAATCGTCGTTCTTCTCGCCATGCACGAATTCTTCGCCCTCGGCGATCGCATGGGCCTGCGCGCCTACCGTCGCTGGACCATGCTCTGCACGGTAGGCCTGATCTACGCGCAGTGGATGAAAGGCTCGGAAGTTCATCACGCCATAGGCACTGACGGCGAATTAATCACCCACGCAGCTGGCGCATTTTCCTCAATAGAATTCGTAGCCATAATCTTCGTCTTCGGCGCCGCCATGATCGGCATCTTCAGCCGCCAAGCCGTAGCCGAAATTCTTCCAGCCCTCGCCATGAGCTCAGCCGCCCTGGCATTCATAGCCTTCCCGTTTAGCTTTCTAATCCGCATCCTCGAAAATCCAGACACCGGCCGCCAATTCGTGTTGTTCACTCTGGTCCTAATCTGGGCCGGCGACATGCTGGCCTATTTCATAGGCCGCGCCTTCGGCCACGCCCGGATGGCCCCAGCCCTAAGCCCCAAGAAAACCTGGGAAGGCGCCGCAGCAAACTTGGCCGCCTCGCTGGCAGTAGCCACGCTATTCGCAAAGTGGGTCCACGCGGACGGCCTGACGCTACTAATAATCGCCGCCCTAGCGAACATCGCAGGCCAACTAGGAGACCTGCTAGAATCAGCGTATAAGCGCGGCGCAGGAATGAAGGACTCGAGCGATCTCTTACCAGGCCATGGTGGCATGCTGGACAGAATCGACAGCCTAATCCTAGCCGCCCCAGTAGTCTGGTACGGCATAGTCTGGCTGAACGGCGGGCTTTTCAAGTAGCGCCGGCGTCCCTGCCGGCATCTTAGGACCGGAAAAGCCGGCGACAACCGCGATCATGGACGTAGCTTGCTGCTTAACGAAGCTCGTGAATTGTATTTAGTACTCCGGGCCTGATTTGTGCTCGTGGCGAATTTTGTAGTCGTAAGATGCCGGCGGGGACGCCGGCGCTACTTTAACCATGACCCGAAAAATAGCCATCCTCGGCTCGACCGGCTCGATCGGCCGTCAAACTTTCAGCGTAGTCGAATCACTCCCCGGAGATTTCGAAGTAGTCTCGATGTCGGCAGGCGGCAACATCGAACTTGCCGCCGCGCAAGCCGCCAAGCACCGCCCAAAACTAATCTCCGTCGCAACGCCAGTGGGCGCCAAAGAACTGACCGATCGGCTGCGCGGCGCAAAAATTTCGCCACTGCCCGAAATCCTAAGCGGTCCCGAAGGCATCGAGCGCGTAGCCACCCACCCCGAAGCCGAAATCGTAGTCTCCGCCGCAGTAGGAGTTGTCGGCCTCCCGGCAACCTACAAAGCTGCGCTCGCCGGTAAAACACTCGCGCTGGCGAATAAAGAAGTGCTTGTGGCTGCTGGCGAATTGGTGATGGCCGCGGCAAAAAAGCACAATGTCGCAGTCCTCCCGGTAGACAGCGAACACAACGCCATCCACCAATGCCTCCGCGCCGGCGAGAGCAGGGAAGTAAAGCGTCTAGTCCTAACCGCCTCTGGCGGCCCGTTCCGAAAGACGCCAAAGGCGCAACTCAAGAAAATGACGCCCCGGCAAGCCCTAAAGCATCCAAACTGGAAGATGGGCCAGCGCATCACCATCGACTCCGCCACCATGATGAACAAAGGCTTCGAACTAATCGAAGCCCGCTGGCTGTTCGGCATCGACCTTGATCAAATCAAAGTAATCATCCACCCCCAATCAACCATTCATTCAATGGTCGAATACATAGACGGTTCAATCCTGGCACAACTAGGCCCAAC
This sequence comes from uncultured Acidobacteriota bacterium, assembly GCA_963831955.1. Lineage (GTDB taxonomy): Bacteria > Acidobacteriota > Terriglobia > Acidiferrales > UBA7541 > Palsa-147. Next base: position 675,064 of record CAWHSG010000003.1, read on the forward strand.
AGACATGCGCATGCCCATCCAATATGCGCTAACCTATCCTCTACGAGTAGCATCCAAAGAATGCACACTCGATTGGTCTAAATTAAAGAAATTGGAGTTCGAACCAGTCTCAGATCAGAAATTTCCGTGCCTGCGGCTAGCCAGGGAAGCAGCAAAAACAGGCGGGCCAGCCCCATGCGCGTTAAATGCCGCCGATGAAGAGGCGGTAGCTGCGTTCCTGGATGGCAAACTGAGATTTACAGGCATCGCAGCCGTAATAGAAAAAGTGCTCGAAAAAATGCCCAGCCGCACAGCTGCGCTCCATCGAGGACGTCCTCGATGCCGATTCCGAAGCCCGGCGCCTGGCACGCCAGGAAATCGCTAGAAGGAAGAACTAAAGCTCATGAACAGTCTGCTCACTTCTCTTGTTGCCGTCGCCATCGTGCTCGGCGTGGTCGTTCTAGTCCACGAATGGGGCCATTTCATGGCCGCAAAGCTATTCGGCGTGCGCGTCGTAGTCTTCTCCATCGGCTATGGCACCCGCCTCTTCGGCTGGAAAAGCGGAGACACCGATTATCGCGTCAGCGTCCTGCCACTCGGCGGCTACGTCCGCCTCGCCGGCGACAACCCGGTAGAAGAGCGCACCGGCGCCGATTACGAATTCCTTTCCCGCCCGCGCTGGCAGCGCGTCCTGATCTATTGCGCCGGCCCATTCATGAATCTGGTTCTAGCGTTCTTCGTAGCCACCGGAATCTATCTGTTTCTCGGAATGCCCGTCCCGGTTTTCATGACGCAGCCCGCCACGGTAGCATACGTTCCCACACATTCCGCCGCCGAAACCGCGGGGATCAAGCCGGGAGACAAAATCGTCAAGATCGCCTCTATCGACAATCCGACCTGGGAGCAGGTCTATACCTACTTGGGCAAAGTTCAGCCGGGAAACGACGTTCCACTCGAAATCGAGCGCGCCGGCCAGCAACTTTCGCATCATCACGAAAGTCAGGAGAAACCGCCGACGTCGAGCAATCCATCGGCGATCCTTCCATGCCCGCGGTGATCAGCGAAGTAGCCTCAGGAATGCCCGCAGATCGCGCCGGCCTGCGCGCCAACGATAGAGTCGTCGCCGCAGAAGGCCAGCAAATCAGCACCTGGCCGCAGCTCGTAGAAATCATCAAAGGCTCCAACGGCAATCTCGTGCATTTCACCGTCGAGCGCGAAGGGAAAGAACTGCAATTCGAGACTCACCCGATTCTCGGCCCTAACGAGTTGGGGCAAACCGTTTACGTAATCGGTGCCGCGCGCATCGATCCCGTAACTTACAGGCGGCTCGGTGCGATTCAGGCTTTCCGTGAAGGCGGGATTGCCACCGGCAGCATGGTCACCATGGTTTTGGGCGTCGTGAAAGGAGCTCATCACCGGCAAAGTATCCGTCCGCCAATTGCAAAGCGTGGTGGGAATCGCGCGCGAATCAGGGCAAGCCGCCAAACGCGGTGTTGTAGATTTCATTAGCTGGCTGGCGGTCATTAGCGTAAATCTCGGCATCCTCAATCTATTGCCTATCCCTATCCTCGATGGCGGCCATATTCTGCTGCTCACCATCGAAGGCGCCATGCGCCGCGATATCAGCCTCGCAATCAAAGAAAGAATCGTTCAGGTAGGCGTCGTCTTCCTCTTGGTCATCTTCGCCATCGTTATGTACAATGACGTAGCGCGCGTCCTCCCGCACCACTGATCGCCTATCGATCGTGGCCGGCAAGCACCTGACGCGCCAGCAGGCCACATGAGCACATCTGCGCATCGCGTATCCACCGGCGAACGCATCAACGCCAACGAGCCCCCGGGCCATCTAACCCGCCAACTAGCCGCCCGCCGCATTCGTTTGACCCGCCAACGCCGAGTCCTAGTCCAAGTAATGGAAACCGCCCGCCGTCACCTCGACGCCGGAGAAATCCTCGATCGCGCCCAAAAAATCGATCCGAATATTACCAGGGTAACGGTCTACAGAACAATCGATCTACTGAAGCGCCACGGCCTAATCGACGAACTAGATTTATTGCATTTGCGAGGAGATCGCCACTTCTACGAAAGCCACGGCCCAAGAGACCACATCCACGTAGCCTGCCTGAGATGCGGAAAGGTAAGAGAGGTAGAAAGCGAACTCTACGAAACTCTAAAGCGCCAGATCTCGAAAGGATACCGGAATAGAAATCACAGTAAGCCGCACCGAAATAGGCGGAGTCTGCGCCGACTGCCGCAAGTAGCGCCGGCGTCCCTGCCGGCATCCGACGACCGAAATTCAGCCACACGCAAGAAGCAATCGACGGACTCGAATCTATGGTTTGTCAAGCCATGACTTTTCACCCGGGCGAATGAATGCAGTCATGCCGAAATCGCAAGCAACATTCTCCGGCTTCAGCCGCTGAGGGTCTGTTTCCGCGCCGCGTTCTGTCCACGAACTTTTATCCGATCCGACAAGCGAAAAAATCTCCGTCCCCGCGCAGCATCCAATAAAATCTGCGCTCGAAGCGCCTCAGCCCCAGAAAATTTCATCTCATCCCGCAATCGAGCAAAAAACCTGAACTTCCAAAGGCCCCGACCTAATCTCCTCATCAAAGTCAAAAAGAAAACTCTCCACGCTCAAAGCCTTGCCCGAGAAAGTAGGCCGCATGCCGATGTTAGTCACAGCCCGAAACTTGCGTCCATCAATCAAAACTTCGGTAGCATAAACCCCTATCCGAGGCATCAATTCCTGCGCACTCCGCAAATTCAAAGTAGGCACCACAACCTTCCGCCCCAACCCACTCCCGCCAACAATCTCCCCCGCAAGCGAAAAAGGCCGCCCTAAGAAACCGCCCAGCATCAATCAATCGGCCCTCGCATACGGCCCGCCGAATCGCCGAACTGGAAACAATCTCTCCGCGGCAAACCACAGGATCGATACATTCCACCTCAAATCCAAACTCCCGCCCAAATTCCCGCAACAGTGCAACATCCCCAGCCCCGCGATGCCCAAATCGAAAATTCTCGCCCACAAGGATCGCCTTCGTCGCGCAGCGTCCCCACCACAATCTGCTCCACAAACTCCCGCGGGCTCAGCCGCGCCAACTCCGCATCAAATCGCAAAACCAACATCGCATCAATCCCAAGCCTCCCAATTTCGGCCAAGCGCTGCTCGAGAGTCAAAAGCAGCAGCGGCGCATCATCCGGCCGCAAAACCCGCAAAGGATGTGGATCGAACGTCACCACGGTGGCCAACAAATTCTCCGCGCGCGCCCGCTCCACCACTCGCCGCAAAATTTCCCGGTGCCCGAGATGCACCCCATCAAAATTCCCAATGGTAATTGCAGCCCCGCGCGAATCCGCGCCGAAGCGCGCCTTCCAGTCTGCCGGAGAATGAACCACCGCCAACGTCATGGAATTTTCGACTCCAAAACCAATCCGTCATAAGAAAGCCGCACATTCTCAGGCAGCCGCGAATTCGCCTCCTGATGCCCCAAATCATGGCAAATATGCGTAAACCAAGCCCGCCGCGGCCGCAATTCCTCCACCAATTTCAAAGATTGCTCCACGTTTGAATGCATAGGATGAGGCGTATAACGCAGCGCATCCAAAATCAAATGATCGAGCCCCAATAGCAATTCCTTCGACGAATCAGGAATCGAACTGAAATCCGTCAAGTAAGCCGCATCCCCAATCCGAAATCCCAGCACCGGATTCTTCCCGTGCAACGCGGGAATCGGCACTATGCGCGCTCCAAAAAGTTCAAAAGGCCCGTCAATCTCACGCAACTCCACGCCAGGCAAAGTGCTCTCAGTAGCCACGTCCTCAAAAATATAAGCAAACACCCGCTTCAAAACCGCCAAAGTGGCCGCCGACCCATAAACCGGAATAGCCCCACCCTGCTTCAAATTAAAAGGCCGAATATCGTCAAGCCCCATAATGTGATCCGCGTGAGCATGAGTAAAAATCACAGCATCCAGCCGCGTAATCCCAGCCCGCAAAGCCTGAATTCGAAAATCAGGCGTAGTGTCAATCACTATGTTATGCCCACCATACTGGATCAAAAGGGAAGGACGAGTCCGCGAATCGTGAGGATCAGATGAGTGACAAACCGCACAAGGGCAAGCAAGCGTAGGCACCCCCATAGAAGTTCCTGAACCAAGAACAGTCAATAGAAGAGTCTGCAGAGAAAAACCCCGGAAGAAACTCAGCCTTCGTAGCGGCGGGCTTCAGCCTGGCGTCCCATCGCGCCGAACCAAAACAAAACCCACCACCCACATCGCGCCAAACGAATGTCTTTAACCCGGCACCCTCAACGCCGTCTAAAACTATTTGCCCTTACCCCGCGCCTTCTCCGCCATCGCCGCCGCAGCCGCCTTCGAAATCTCCATAAACGAAAGTTTCAAACTCCCAATCACCTCAAGCAGCAAAGCGTCATCCTCAGCAGCCAAATTCCCCCGCGTCTTCTCCCGCAACACATCCAACATATCAATCATCTCCCGCGCGCCCTCAATATCCAAAAAAGGCTGCCCCGTCCGCGGATCGCTCATGCCCCCAAGCATAGCCGCAGCATTCCGCGCCAAAAAATCCACCAGCATCTGGAAACTACGCGAAGCCGCAGGCAAATCCGGATTCTCAGCGACCGGCGCAGCAGCACCCGCGCCCGCAGAAGCATCCCCAGCAATCACAGCCGCCGAATCAACTCCAGCAGCCTTCCGCTCCGCATCCGATTTAGCAGCCGCCTCCTTAGCCGCAGCCTCGCGAGTAGCAGCAGCCTTAGCCGCCACCTCAGACTCCCGCCGGTTCTCGTCCACCACTTCCTGTCGCAAAATCCCCTCAGCCGTAAAAGGCCGCCGGTCAATCACCTTAAAGGATTCGTCGCGCTTTTCATCATGTTTATGTTCGGCCAAATGAAGCTCCAGGATTCCGTAGAGGTCAAATTAAGCAGTAAACAAAAAGTGTAGCACCGCGGCCAACCAAGGGGACAAGCGAAGCGAAATTCCATACCGCGGGTACACGGGACTATTTACGCCGCAACCTTATCGCAAGCCCTCCACCAAATAAATATCCGAAAGAAATCTCCCGTATCCATACAAAAAATTCTTCCCATCCTGCGAAACCAAAACCGGCGCGATATGGTCCACTCCCGCCGGATCGGAAGGCAAAAGCTGCTTCCAAGGCGTCTTCTTCCCGCTTGCCAACTCCACGCGATAAACCTCCGTCGGCACCTCGCGGTAACTGTAAGCATAGACCGACGCGCCGTCCTCCGTGAATCCGCTTATCCGGTAACCCTCCGGTATCCCCGGAATTAATTTCGGCTCGCCCCCCTCAGTAGGATACAGATAGGCCTTATCATCCGGCCCAATCCCAGCCACATATTTTCCATCCGGCGAGATCGCAAACAATCCCCAGAACACTCCCTCAGGCGAAATCGGCCGTGGCTTCCCGCCAGTCCCAGAAATATCCTGCACGTAAAATCTCACTCCATGCTTCGGCTCATTCCCCGAAAACACAAAATGCTTCCCATCGCGCATCCAATAACCCGCAAGATGCGAAAGCCCATCCGCCGGCAATTCTCGTGGCGAGCCAGCCCCGGTAGGCAGCAAAGTGATCGGCTGCAACTCCCCGACGCGCGCCGAAGCCGCAATCTTCCCATCCGGGGAAAGACCAAAGGCCAATCCATCTCCCAACCGCACCGCCGGCGATCCATCCGTCTTCCGCAAATAGACCGCATAAGTCGCCCCACCGCCTTCACCGGTCTCGGTAAACAGCGCCTCCGTCCCATCCAAACTAAAATCCGCCAGGGTAGAAAAATCAAACCAGGAAAGATCCCGCTCGCGCCCTTTCTCCGGCACGTAAATCATTCCCTCGCGCGGCGTATCGCGCCCGAGCAACATCCGCCCGTCCTTATAGATGTCGTGAATCGTCAATTCTCCCGGCACCCGCGCCACCAATCGGTCGTGCCCCGAAAGATCGGTGGCATAAAGCGAGCGCGCAAATCCAACCTCTGTAGCCGTGAAGTAAATGTCGTTCCCGCCGGGAGCCCACGCCAATCCGAGAGTGCTTTCCCAATGCTTTCCCAACGCCGTCCTTTTCCCACTCAAATCCATCACCGTAATAATCCCACCGTCATCACCAGGCGTAGGATGGTCGATGAACGCCATCTCATCGCCCTTAGGCGAAACGCGCAAATGGCTGACCCATCCATCCGGCTCGTAGAGCACCTTGCCAATCGGATACTCGATGCGATTGCGCCCACCCACTTTGCGAATCACCGCCAAATTCGTCCCGTCCGCGGACCAGTCCGCCGCCAAAACATCTTCCAACACTTCGCGCGGCGCTCCTCCGGTCAAAGGCACGCGCGCCAACGTACCGCTAGAGGTGAACGCGTCCACCGGATGGCTATGCAGCATCAGCGCCACTTCGCCTGTAGATGATATCGATAAAATTTCCGAATCCGGTATCCCCAGCGGCTGCGACTGCGGACTCTCCCGCCGCGTAGTAAATATCTCCGGCGGATTTCCTTCCCAAGCCGCGCTGTAAATCATCGTCTGTCCGTCAGGTCCAAAGCGTGCCGAGCGAATCGTCCCGCGGCGGAAAGTAAGCTGCTGATACTCAGCCGGCGGCCCCGCACTCGAGCGTTTCCCATCCATCACACCGGCGAAAAATGCGGCCGCAGCCAAAACGGCAGCCGCCACCACTCCGATCGCCAGCCAACTCGGAAATCTGCTTTTCTTGAGCTTCGCCGCATCCGGCGCTGTTTTCCATTGCGCGTTCGCCTGCGAAGATTCCCGCGCGGCAGCGCCCGAGCCAGCGGCCACCACAGTTTGGGAGGATCCCGAATCGCCCGCAGCCTTCGTCCGAGTGCTCGCCGCGTGCCCCGATCCGCTCTCGCGCTTCAACCGTTTCAAACTAGCTTCCAGCTCCGCCGCCGTCTGATAACGCAGCGAGGCGTCCTTCTCCATCGCCGTATCAATAATTTCCTCAAGCTTCGGCGGCAATTCCGGCTTCAGAGCCAGCGGCGATTCCGGCTCAGCATGCAAAATCGCATCAAACACCACGCCTGAAGTCTTCCCGGAAAAAGCCTGCCGCCCGGTAGCCATCTCATAAAGCACCACGCCGAAACTAAAAACGTCGGTGCGCGCGTCCAGCTCCTCGCCGCGCACCTGTTCCGGTGACATATAAGCGATAGTCCCAACCGCCGCGCCAGGATTCGTCAGCGCCTTCTCAATCGCGCCTTCGGTAGCATCCGCGTCCGTCGCAGCCCCGCGCTGAATGTGGCTCAACTTCGCCAATCCAAAATCCAAAATTTTCGCCTGCCCGCGCTTGGTAATAAAAAGATTCGCCGGCTTCACATCGCGATGAATGATCCCCTGCGCATGCGCCGCATCCAGCGCGTCCGCAATCTGAATCCCCAATTCCAGAATCTGCGTAAGTGGCAGCGCCCCAGTTTCAATCCGGTGTTTGAGTGTGAGCCCGTCGAGGAATTCCATGGCGATGAAGGCGCGCCCATCATCCTCGCCAACATCGTAAATCGTGCAAATGTTCGGATGATTCAGCGCCGAAGCCGCCTGCGCTTCGCGCCGAAATCGTTCCAGCGCCTGCGCATCCCGCACCAATTCGTCGGGGAGGAATTTCAGCGCCACAGACCGGTGCAGCCGGGTGTCCTCAGCCTTATAAACAACACCCATCCCTCCGCCGCCCAATTTTTCCAGGATGCGGTAATGCGAAACACTTCGGCCGACAAGAGAGGCAGATTCACTCATAAGCCCCGAATAGTAGGACGCGAACCATCCCAAGTCAACGCGAGACCAAGCCAATCGCAGGCGAGATTCTTGTCATTTTCCCGCACGTGCCGTAAATTGTCCGTTCAACAGGAGCCCGTCACCAACTTGTCCCGAATCAAACCACGTCGCAAATCCAAAAAGCGACCGTCACCAAAAATAAACCCACGCCAAAAATCCCAAACCAAGCGCCCCCCAGCAGGCAGACTCTTCGAAGATCTCCTGGCCCTGCAAGCCCGCCTGCGCGCCCCCAACGGCTGCCCCTGGGACCGCGAACAAACCCACGCCACGTTACGCACATTCCTCCTGGAAGAAACCCACGAAGTCCTGGACGCCATGGATTCAGGCGACCCAAAAAAATTCGCCGACGAACTAGGCGACCTCCTCCTGCAAATCATCTTCCACGCCCTAATCGCCAGCGAATCCAACCAGTTCGAAATCCGCGACGTAATCGAGTCCACCCACACGAAAATGATCCGCCGCCACCCGCACGTCTTCGGAAATGTGAAAGCCAAGACCTCCGCCCAGGTCCTGAAAAACTGGGAACAACTAAAAGCCGAAGAACGCCGAAAAGAAAACGGGGAAGGGAAGCCCGCGCCAAAAAAAGATTCAATTCTGAGCAGCGTCCCGCGCGCGCTGCCCGCCCTAATGGAAGCCCACCAAATCACAAGACGAGCCGCCAACATAGGTTTCGACTGGAATAAAATCGAAGAACTCCTGGAAAAACTAGAAGAAGAAATGCGCGAGCTCAAAGTAGCGCTGGCGTCCCCGCCGGCATCCGACGAAGAAAATCACCGCAAGTCCAAGCACACCGACGGAGCAACCAAGCCCGCACAGAAAGAGACCACCCAGCCTCCCCCGCCGGCAACCACAGCCATCGCCGAGGAAATCGGCGATCTATTATTCACCGCAGCAAACCTAGCCCGCTTCGCCGGCCTAGATCCCGAACTCACGCTGAAAAAAGCGAATCAAAAATTCACTGCCCGCTTCCAATGGATGGAACAAGAAGCCCAACTTCGCGGCCACGCGTTAGCCGAAACCCCGCGCGATAAGATGGAAGACTTATGGAACCAGTCCAAAGCGCAGCGCAAGCGGCAGCAGGCATAGAAGTACGCCTCTGCCGCACGCTAGCTGAATATGAAGACTGCCTGCGCCTAGAACAAATCACCTGGGGCACCGGCATCCTGGTCCCCACCGCAATTTTCGTAGTAGCGCAAGAAAGTGGCGGCCAAATCATAGGCGCCTTCGATGGAAAAGAAATGGTCGGCTTCACCATGGCGCTGGCAGCAATCCACGAAGGCCACCCGTCGCTACACTCGCACATGACCGCAGTCCTCGAACCCTATCGCGACAAAGGCGTAGGCCGCGCCCTGAAATTATTCCAACGCCAGGAAGCGCTCTCCCGCAAAATCCATTTAGTCGAGTGGACCTTCGATCCGCTAGAACTGAAAAATGCGCGCTTCAATTTGATGCGTTTGGGCGCAATCATCCGCCGCCTGATTCCCAACTGCTACGGCATCACCGACAGCCCTCTGCACAAAGGCATGCCTACCGATCGCCTGGTGGCTGAATGGTGGCTAGATTCCCCAAGGGTGAGTCGCACGGTAGGCAGCGGTTCTCCGCAAGCCGGCACCGCAAAAGAAATCACTCGAATCTCCATCCCCAACAACATCTCCGACCTACGCACGAGCAACAGAGCAGCCGCCGAAAAAATCCAAACACAAATCCGCGGACGGTTCGAATCCAATTTCGCAAAAAAGATGGTAGTAACCGCCATCGAGTCAAACCAAACGACCACGGACTACATCCTCCAGCCCCAATCGCAAATCGAAGCGGACATCTTCCCGCCAAGAGAGCCAATTCGATCATGAGCCGAGCCTCCGTAGCGCAGGCTGCCAGCCGGCGTTTTTGTGCGGCGATCGTCGTACTCGGCCATTGGCGCAAAACCAAGCTCAACCGGTTCGATGGCACGCTTAGCCCGCATCCATCTCGATTGCCACGCGCTTACAAAAACGCCGGCTGGCAGCCTGCGCTACGGTACGGAACCTCCATATGCACCTAAAAAAACTAACTCTCCGTGAAATCCACATGCCGTTGCTTTCCCCATTCCAAACTAGCTTCGGCGTCTCCCATCTACGCCGCATCGTCCTAATCGAACTCGAAACCGACTCGGCCACTGGCTGGGGCGAATGTGTAGCCGGCGAAGATCCCTTCTATTCCTACGAAACGGTAGAAACCGCCTGGCACATCCTCCGCGACCACATTTGGCGCATGCTGAAAGATCGCGAAATAAAATCCGTCGTGGAAATCAGCGACGCCCTCTCTCCCATCCGCGGCCACAACATGGCCAAAGCCGCAATCGAATCCGCCGCGTGGGACGCAGAAGCAAAATCCCAAAACACCCCGCTATGGAAACATCTAGGCGGCACGAGAGAAGAAATTCCCTGCGGCGTTTCAATCGGCATTCAACCGGATATCGAAACCCTACTCGCCAAAGTTGAAAAGGAATTGAGCGCAGGCTATCAAAGAATCAAAATTAAAATCCAACCGGGCTGGGACATCAAACCAGTAGAAATCCTGAGAGAACGCTGGCCCAGAATCCGTCTAATGGTTGACGCCAATTCCGCGTACACCCTAAAAGACGCCGCACATTTAAAGGAGCTAGACCGCTTCTACCTAATCATGATCGAGCAACCGCTAAGCTGGGACGACATCTACAATCACGCCACGCTGCAAAAGCAACTAGAAACCCCAATCTGCCTGGACGAAAGCATCCACTCGGTAGCCGACGCCCAAGTAGCCATCAAATTAGGTGCCTGCCGCATAATAAATATAAAAATGGGCCGAGTAGGCGGCCACACGCAGGCAAAAAAAATCCACGATCTCTGCCAGGAAAACGGAATCCCAGTCTGGTGCGGAGGCATGCTCGAGTCGGGAATAGGCCGAGCCCAGAATATAGCCCTATCCACTCTGCCCAATTTCGTACTGCCAGGCGACGTCTCCGCCAGCAAACGTTACTGGGCCGAAGACATAATCAATCCCGAGGTAGGAGTAACCCCGCACGGCACAATCAAAGTCCTACAAGCCCCAGGCATAGGCTACGAACCGCGCGTAGATCGAATCGAATCTCTAACCAAACGAAAAGAAGTCCTGACGTAATGCGCAAATCGCGCCGCCCCTGCCTGCGTAGCGGTGCCCTTAAGGGCAGCATCTTACGACCGCGATTTCCACTACAATCGTTCTCCCCAGCGTGATGAACAATCAACGCCCAAGCCCGAATCCCGCAGTCCTGTTCAGCCTAGTCACCCTAATGCTCGTAATTTGGACCATAAATTTCATAGTAGGCAAAATCACCCTACGCCACATCCCAGTACTAACCCTAGTGAGCTTCCGCCTAGTCCTAGCCTCAATCGTAATGACGCTGATCTATATCAGCACCCCGCGCAAAACCCCCTTCGACCGCCGCGACGGCCCGCTCTTCATCGTCCTCGGCATACTCGGCGTAGTAATGAACCAAGGCGGCTTCACCTACGGCCTAAATTTCACCACCGCAGGCCACTCCTCAATCATCATCGCCATCGCCCCAGTAATCGTCCTAATCCTCGCGCGCATGGTCGGCCTGGAAACCATCTCCCGCCGCAAAGCCATAGGCATCTCGCTCTGTTTCATAGGCGCCTTGGTCCTAGCCGCCGAAAACGGATTCACCGCCGTAGGCTCGCCAACCCTAAAAGGCGATCTAATCACGCTACAAAGCGTCCTCGGCTATTCCATCTTCGTAATCATGGCCAAGCGCGTAGAACACAAATACGACACGGTCACGCTAAACTTTTTCAATTTCCTGGTAGCAGGAATCATCCTCCTCCCGCTAGCCATCCACGAAGGCCTCCGCCTAAATTGGCAAAGCGTAGGCTGGACCGGCTGGCTAGGCCTGGCCTTCATGTCCATCTGCAGCTCAGTAACCGCGTACCTGATCTACTACTGGGCCCTACGCCACATGGAAGCCTCCCGCCTAGCAGCCACCACATACGTAGAGCCAGTCTTCGTTCCCATCCTAAGCGTCCTCCTATTAGGCGAGCACTTCACCAAGCATCTCCTGGTAGGCGGCGCCCTAGTCCTGGCCGGCGTCTACATCACCGAACGCAACCTAGGCGACCAAGCCGTCCCCCCCGAGCCAATCTAGCAATTCCGAACCGCCGGCAAGCCTCCGTAACGTAGCGCTGGCGTCCCGCCGGCTCTTTCGACTTTCGTCCGCGACCCGCCGCAATTGAAAATCTGTCCAAGCGTAAACCCGCAAGACAATTAAACTTTTCGCGGTGCCATCTTATAGCCGATAATGTTCAGAAGTAGAAAGACCGTAAGGAAAAGTTGGATGTCCAAGAAACTTGCTCCCATTCATCCCGGCGAAATTCTGAACGAAGATTATCTCAAGCCGCTCAACCTAAGCATGAATCGTCTCGCCATCGATCTCCGCGTCCCGGCAGCGCAAATCGCGGAACTCATTCATCGTCGCCGCGCAATCACGACGGATACGGCCCGTCGGCTAGCCCGTTATTTCGACACGACCCAGGCGTTCTGGTTGAATCTTCAATCCCGATTTGATCTCGATGTGGCGAACGACGCTGTCCGCGCGAGAATTCGTCGCCACGTGCGCCCTCGCAAGTCCAAGTAGCGAATCCATGAATAGCTCGAGCCCGCCGACCGAGTCGTTCCTAGTCGACGCCATTAAATTCTCAAGACGAATGGGCAACTATCTTTACCTTCCGCTATTTCTCGTTTGCGGTTTCTGCGCCCTGGGCACGTACTCCTTTTTCCTCGGAGAGCCCGGCTCAGATATGTCGGGCCAGCGTTCGGTCTTTTACGTATATGTACTGGCCTCAGTTTCAGGCGCCATTCTTTGGCGGCTGTCTCGCAAGCCCCGCGCGACACTCTTCCTAGCGCAAGGAATTTTCCTGGTCGCTCTGTGGATCGCTTGGGCCGGCTGGTACATCGGGAATCTCCTGTTCAATTTCTCGCACTTTTGGAAGCGAGGTCTCGGCAGCGTTGAATGGTTTTTCTGCGTCGCACTGGCAATCGGCGCCGCGGCGATCAAGTGCCTCAGCCTCTCGAGATCACTCAGGGGCGTCGACGACGTAGAGATGGCGCGCCTACTTGAACGTCTTAAGACATTTTCCGGGCTCAGCAGGCCGGGCGAGTAGCTCCCGCACGCCATTCCCGCATTGCAAACCCCCACCCCGATTGTGCTAAGTTGACTCGATTTTCATGACCGAAACCCCAACCAAACGCATAGCCGTAATCCCCGGCGACGGCATCGGCCCAGAAGTAACCGCCGAAGCCGTAAAAGTCCTAAACGCCGCGGTCAGCAAGAGCGGCAAAAAACTAGCAATCACCAATTTCGATTGGGGCGCCGATCGCTACTTGCGCGACGGCACCACGCTGCCGCCAGACGCCCCAGAAATGTTCCGCCGCAACTTCGACGCAATCCTATTCGGCGCCCTAGGCGATCCGCGCGTCCCCACAAATCAACACGCCGCCGACATCCTCCTAGGCCTACGCTTCAAACTAGATCTCTACGTGAACGCCCGCCCCTGCTATCTGCAAGACTCCCGCCTAACCCCCCTAAAAAATCGCGTTGAAAAAGATATCCACTTCATAGTCTTCCGCGAAAACACCGAAGGCCTCTACGCCGGCGTCGGCGGCATCTTCAAAAAAAACACCGAAGACGAAGTAGCCATCCAGGAAGACGTAAATACCCACAAAGGAGTAGAGCGAATCCTCCGCCACGCCTTCGAATACGCCCGCCGCAACAACCTAACCCGCCTCTGCATGAGCGATAAATCCAACGCCATGACCTACGCCCACGATATTTGGCAGCGCCTATTCAAGAAAATGCGCAGCGAGTATCCCGAAATAAATTCCACCCATCAATTCATAGACAATCTTCTGCTACAAATAGTCCGCGACCCCACCCAATTCGAAGTAATCGTAACGTGCAATCTATTCGGTGATATAGCCAGCGACGTAGGCGCAGGAATAATCGGCGGCCTGGGCGTAGCCCCCTCAGGCAATATAAATCCAGGCCAAGTCTCCCTATTCGAGCCAGTCCACGGCTCAGCCCCGCCAATAGCAGGCCAAAACATAGCCAACCCAATGGGCGCAATCCTAAGCGCCGCCATGCTCCTGGATCACATAGATTGGCCAAAAGAAGCCAGAGCAATAGAGAACGCGGTAAATGAAGCAATCAAAGAAGGAAAAACCACGCAAGACTTAGCCGGCACAATGGGCACAAAACAAGTAGGCGACTACATAGCAGAAAATCTCGCGTAGCGCAGGCTGCCAGCCGGCGTTTTTGCGCGGCGCTCGTAGAAATCTCGCAACGAATACAAATTCTCGCGATCTTCCACATTCACGCAAATCGCCCAACGCAGCGCCACCCCACACAAAAACGCCAGCTAGCCGCCAGCGCTACGATTCCGCATAGTAGTAGTTAGGCCGCCGCGGCCTCTTCGGCAAAGCCAACAAAATCCCCAACAAAAATCCTCCAACATGCGCCCACCAAGCCACTCCCCCAGCAGCCGCAGCCCCAGAAACTCCTAATGAACTAACTCCACTAAAAAATTGCACCACAAACCAAAGCGCAATAAAAATCCAAGCCGGCAAACGCGCCGTAAACCAAATAATAAAAAGCGGCACCAAAGTAAGAATCTTGCTAGCGGGATAAAATAAAATGAACGCCCCAAGCACTCCAGAAATCGCCCCGCTCGCCCCGATTGCGGGAATCCGCGTCCCCCAACTAAAAGCCGCCTGCGCCACTCCCGACCCAATCCCGCAAATCAAATAAAATCCCAAATACCAAAAATGCCCCAGCCGATCCTCCACGTCCGGCCCAAAAATCCAAAGGAACCACATATTCCCAATAATGTGCAGCCACCCACCATGCAAAAACATAGAAGTAAAAAAGGGCAGCAAAGCATCGACCAGAGAAATGTTGCCCCCGCCAAAAGCAATCTGCAAATTCCGCGGCACCACCCCGTAGGTAAAAATAAACCGCTCAGCCGCATGAGGCGTCAAAGTAAGCTGATAAATAAAAACAAAAACATTAATCCCAATAAGCGCCAAGGTGACGCCAGGCATAGAATATCGCGCATTAAGATTCTTCAAAGGAATCATGAAACCATCACTTTAAGTGCCTAGTTCAAGTAAGACTTAAAGTAGCGCCGGCGTCTCTGCCGGCATCTTACGAAGCACTCTCGCGCTAGCTCCCAAGCCGTAAAGGCGGCGCGAGATTTATCCAACGCCAGCGCTGTACTCTTCAATTTTTACTTTCAATTCCTTTCTCTGGAAACCAACCTTCACTTTAACCTGAATCATCAGCCCGAACGCGATTGGTTTAGTGAGATTACGAATTTGGGGCGACCCTGCATTAGGATGCTGGGCTGAATCCACACCGCTACGAAAGATCCTCTATCCGCGATTTTATGCTCCCCGAAAATATTGCGCCCCAAAAATCCCTTTCCTCCCGCATTATCATTTGCGCCCCGTCCGCCCATATGATAAAAATTTTCATTCCAGTTCACGCAAATCCTCAAACTGAAAGTACCGCGTGAACCACTCCCGCCATCAAAAAAGGGAAGCGCCGGTCGGCGGGCCGACAGCTCATGCCAGTCCACGAATCCGAGGCCATCATTCTTCAAAGCTATCCACTCGGCGAAGCCGACCGCATCGTAAGTTTTTTCAGCCGCGGCGCAGGACGTCTCCGCGGTGTGGCCAAAGGCGCTCGCCGCACCAAAAGCCGCTTCGGTTCCACGCTCGAGCGCCTGAGCTATATCCGCATCTGGTATTACGAACGAGAAACTCGCGACCTGGTGCGCATCAATCAAAGCGAGCTAATCGAATCCTTCATGGAAGCCCACGCCGATTACGACACCAGCGTAGCCTTCTCCTTCTTCAGCGAAATTTCGGAAATGGTTCTCCCCGAGCGAGAGCCGCTAGACGCACCCTTTCGCCTGTTGCTTCTAGTTTCAAAAGCCATCAAGAAATCCGCGAAGCCGGCAGTCCCGCTAGCCTATTTCTGTCTCTGGACGCTAAAGCTAGCAGGCTGGCTCCCGTCGCTCGATCATTGCGGAATCTGCGGCCGCAATATTGCCGGAGAAGCAGGCTTCGTAGCCCCCGCGCTCGAAGGAGTGGCCTGCGCAAATGCAAACCATCCAGCGCCCGCATGTTGCCGAAAGAAATTCTGACTCTCGCGCAACGCATGCTTTTTGAAAAGCTCGATAAATTGATGGAAGCAAATTTGCCGCCTCTAGCGGTCCACGAACTCACCGCGCATCTATTAGATTGGATCGAATGGCACGGCGAAAAGCATCTCAAATCGCGCGAACTCTGGGAGCCAACGAATTGACCGCAGCAAAATCATCAGCCAAGCCGCAGAGAAAAGCGGCACCCGCGCCGAAGCTGCAAGGGCTAAGCTTCCAGGATTTAATTTTCAAGCTGGAAAAATTCTGGACCGACAAAGGCTGCATACTTCAACAGCCATATGACGTTGAAGTAGGCGCAGGCACCATGCACCCAGAAACATTCCTGCGCGTCCTAGGCCCCGAACCTTACAAAGTAGTTTACGTCCAACCAAGCCGTCGCCCGGCCGACGGCCGCTACGGCGAAAATCCCAACCGTCTCTTCAAGCATCACCAACTTCAAGTAATACTCAAGCCCACGCCAACAGATGTTCAGGAACTCTATCTGCAAAGTCTGGAGACGGTCGGCATCAATTTGAAAGAACACGACGTCCGCTTCGAAGAAGACAACTGGGAATCCCCCACACTCGGCGCCTGGGGAATCGGATGGCAAGTATTACTTGATGGTCAGGAAATCACGCAATTCACCTACTTCCAGCAAACCGGCGGCTTCGATCTTCAGCCAGTCTCGGTAGAACTCACTTATGGCCTCGATCGCATAGCCTCGTACCTTCAAGGAGTAGATAATGTTTTCGACGTCCGCTGGTCGAAAAATTTAACCTACCGCCAAGTCCGCTTCGCCGATGAGCAGCAATTCAGCGCCTACAATTTCGAATGGGCCGATCCCGTAGGCACGCGCAAAATGTTCGATCTCTCCGAAGCAGAAGTGCAGCGCCTAGTGAAAGCCTACGCCGCGCTGAAATCGCCAAACGAAAAACGCCGCTTCCCAATCCTGGCGGCCTACGATCTCTGCCTAAAGTGCTCGCACCTATTCAATGTCCTCGATGCAAGAGGAGCCATCTCCACCACCGAGCGCGCCGCACTAATCAATCGAGTCCGTCAACTAACGTGCAAAGTAGCCGCAGGCTGGCTGGAACAACGAAGCCTCGAAGCCGCCGCAGAATCCGGAGCCGCCCAATGAAAGGCCGCGCCGAATTCCTGCTCGAGATCGGCTGCGAAGAAATCCCCGCAGGCATGATCGCGAAAGCCGCGAGCGATCTTAAACAAATACTTGAGACACATTTGGCCTCAAGCCGCCTAGCCCAAAAGGGAAGCGTAGAAACTTTCGGCGCACCTCGCCGCCTGATCGCCATAGCCCGAGGAATAATCCTCAAGCAAGACGACATCACGCAGGAAATTCTCGGCCCACCAAAATCCGTAGCCTACGACGCAGTCGGCCAGCCGACACGCGCCGCACAAAGCTTCGCCGAAAAACAAGCAACACCTCTAGAAAAACTTTCAATCGTGCCAACACCGAAAGGCGATTACCTCGCAGTCAAAAAAGTAATCGCCGGAAGATTCGCAAAAGATCTTCTAGCCGAAATCATCCCTCAAGCAATACGCGAGCTTTCCTTTCCGCGCTCCATGTACTGGACCAGCGCCAGCGACCTGCGCTTCATCCGTCCCATCCGCTGGATCGTGGCAATCCTGGATGGCAAGGTAGTGCCATTCACTTTGGCAGGCATCACTTCAAGCGATACATCAAGTGGCCATCGCTTCCTCGGCAAATCCAAAATCAAAGTAAAAGATTCAGCCGACTTAATCGATCGCCTCCGCAGAAATTTCGTCCTGGCCCAACCAAGCGAGCGCCACAAAAAAATCGAAACAGAAATTCAAGCAATACTTGCGAAGAGCGGCACTGCGCCTTCACGCGGACGCCGAGCTGACAGAACTCGTCACATACTTAAACGAATACCCAACAGCCATCCTCGGCGATTTCGATCCCTCGTACTTGAACCTCCCAGAAGAAATCCTCCTAACCGTAATGCGCGACCACCAAAAATATTTCGGCGTAACCGACAAGCACGGCGCCCTGGCCCCGCACTTCATAGCCATAATCAATCTAGACAAAGATCGCAAAGGCCTGGTCCGCGCAGGCCACGAAAAAGTCCTACGCGCCCGTTTCTCCGACGCCCGCTTCTTCTGGGAAATGGATCAAAAGAAAAAGCTAGGCGAGAATCTCCCGCGCCTGAAGCAAGTAACGTACGAAACCCGCCTGGGCAGCTACTACGACAAAGTAGAACGCATGCGCGTCCTCGCCCGTTGGCTAGCCAACACCTGGAGCCAAGGTGGCGTCCTCGAAGCCCACGCCGATGACGCTGATCGCGCAGCCGAACTGGCCAAATGCGATCTAGTAACTGACATGGTCCGCGAATTCACCGAGCTGCAAGGAATCGTAGGCGGCCTTATACGCCAGAGCCCAAGGCGAACCAGAAGATGTAGCCACAGCCATCTACGATCACTATCGCCCAGTAGGCCTCGATGATCCCATCCCGCGCAATCTAGCAGGCTGCGCCGTAGCCATCGCCGATAAACTCGACGCCATCGTAGGCTGCTTCGCCGTCGGCGCGATCCCCTCAGGTTCAAGTGATCCTTTCGCATTGCGCCGCGCTGCTCTGGGCATAGTAAAAATCCTGCTAGAGAGAAAACTCCCGCTCTCAATCTCATCAGCAATCTCAACAGCCGCGAACGCTCTGCGCCAATCCCCGCCAAATATCGAAGTAAAGCCAGAAGCCGAAGCCCAAGTCCTCGAATTTCTGCTCGAGCGAGCCCGCTATATCCTCCGCGAGCGTTACGGCTACGCCTACGACGAAGTAAACGCAGCCCTGGCGGCAGGTGGCGACGATCTAGTGGACGCCATAGCCCGAGTCGCCGCCATAAAAGCCATCCGCAAAGCCAAAGACTTCGTCCCGCTAGCAGCAGCCTTCAAGCGCATCCGCAACATCCTGGAAAAATCCGCAGGCGGCGCAGCAAAATCGGGCGAAAAGAATTCCCCAGTAAATCCTGAACTATTCCGCGAAGAAGCCGAAAGGGAATTACACGAAGCCGCCCAACGAATAGGCGAAAAAGCCCACACCTTAAAGCGCAACGCAAAGTATAAAGAAGCCCTAGAAGTAATCGCAGGGCCTCAGACCAGCAGTCGATAAATTCTTCGACCAAGTTCTAGTAATGGCTCAAGAAGAGGACGTAAGAAAAAATCGCTTAGCGTTGCTGCAGTCGCTGTTAAAGGAATTTTCGACAATCGCAGATTTCTCCGAAATAGTTCCCGAGGAACAAAATTGAAAGCAATTCACGAACAAAACTGTCGGAGCGCCGACACTTTGACCAAGTCTTTAAGTCGCGCCAAACCACGTACCGCTGGCGTCCCCGCCGGCTCTTTTTCGCGCGGCAACCGTGATAGGCCGAATATCTAAAGCCCATCCTTCACTGCCGGATTCAGTGTCAATTTGCACTTGAACTTGACGTTGACTTTTGCAGGGGCGGGCCTTGGCGTTGAGCCTGATGTTTCGGTAGCTTTGATCAGGGCACGACTTTTTACCCTGAGGGAAGTCGCAAGCCAGTCGTGCCGCAAGCGCACGTGTTCTTTTCGGCTTCAGCGGCTAGAGGTATTTCAAGAATCGAAAGTCGTTCCTGTCAGGCCGAATCGAGATTATGGCTTGAAGTTTCGGCGCTGAAGTATACGAGAGAGTCATAGCCAGCTCGCTCGCTACAAAAGCGGAGGCACCCAGTGAAATACGTCTATCACTTCGGCCAAGGCCAAGCCGAAGGCCACGGCGAAATGAAAGATCTCCTAGGCGGCAAAGGCGCCGGCCTAGCCGAAATGACCCGCATAGGCCTACCAGTCCCCGCCGGCTTCACCATAACCACGGAAGCATGCGACCATTTCTACAAACACGGCAAAAAATACCCCGAATCCCTACGCGCAGAAGTAGCCAAACACCTAGCCCTACTAGAAAAACAAACAGGCAAAAAGTTAGGCGATCCCAACGATCCACTCTTAGTAAGCGTGCGCTCCGGCTCAGCCCGCAGCATGCCAGGCATGATGGAAACAATCCTAAACCTAGGCCTAAACTCCAAATCCGTAGAAGCCCTAGCCAAAAAAACCTCGAACGATCGCTTCGCCTACGACGCCTACCGCCGCTTCGTACAAATGTATTCGACAGTAGTGATCGGCCTACCTAAAGAAGAACTAGAAGACCGCCTACGCGCTCTGAAAAACTATCTGAAAGTGAAAGACGACACGCAAGTAAGCGCTGAAGGCTGGCGCCAGCTAGTAAACGAATACAAGGATTACTTCAAAGAAAAAAACGGCGAGGAATTTCCCGAAGATCCCCAAGTGCAACTGTGGGGCGCCATAGGCGCAGTCTTCGGATCCTGGATGGCCGAGAAAGCCCAAACCTACCGCCGCGTAGAAAAAATCACCGGGCTCCTAGGCACCGCCGTCAACGTAGTCCAAATGGTCTTCGGCAACCGCGGCGAAAATTCCGGCACAGGAGTCTGCTTCACCCGCGATCCCAGCACCGGCGAAAAAGTTTTCTTCGGCGAATTCCTGATCAACGCCCAAGGAGAAGACGTAGTAGCCGGAATCCGCACGCCCATGCCCCTATCCGAAATGGCGCAGCGAATGCCCAAGGTCTATCGCCAGCTAGAAGAAGTTCGAGTGAAACTCGAGAATCACTACCGCGACATGCAAGACATGGAATTCACAGTAGAAGACGGCAAGCTCTACATGCTGCAAACCCGCACCGGCAAGCGAAGCCCCGGCGCCACATTTGTGATGGCGGTAGATTTCGCCAACGAAGGCCTGATCGATCGCAACGAAGCCATCAATCGGATTAAGCCCGAGGATGTCGAGCGTCTCTTCTATCCAGTCCTGGATCCGACAGTAACAAAATCCGATCTCTCCGCTCGCAAACTAGCCAACGGAATCAACGCCGTCCCAGGCGCAGCAGTAGGAAAGGCCGTCTTCACCGCCGAAGAAGCCGAAGACTGGGCCAGCCGCGGAGAAAAAGTGATTCTAGTCCGCCGCGAAACCAGCCCAGAAGATGTAGGCGGCATGTTCGTAGCCCAAGGAATTCTCACCGCCACCGGCGGAAAAACCAGCCACGCCGCTGTAGTAGCCCGAGGCTGGGGAAAATGCTGCGTAGTAGGCGCCGAATCGCTAGATATCGACGCCACCGCAAAAAAAATGCGCGCCAACGGTCGCGTGATCAACAAAGGCGATTGGCTAACGCTAGACGGCAACGAGGGCGCAGTTTACGCCGGCGAAACGCGCCTAGTCCGCCCCGATCCACCCAAAGCATTCTCGAAACTAATGGAATGGGCCGACGAAATCCGCAAACTCCGCGTCCGCACCAACGCCGACACGCCCCACGACGCCCGCAAAGCCCGCGCATTCGGCGCAGAAGGCATCGGCCTCTGCCGCACCGAGCACATGTTCTTCAAGGATTTCGAACAACCAGAACGCAGCGCCGATCGCCAGCTAGCCATCCAAGAAATGATCCTGGCCGACACCAAAGAAGCCCGCCTAAAAGCTCTAGCGAAACTTTTGCCTTTCCAGCGTCGCGATTTCATAGGCATCTTCGAAGCGATGGAGAGCCTGCCGGTAACCATCCGCCTGGTAGATCCCCCGCTTCATGAATTCCTTCCGCACGAACGCAACAAGCAAGAAGAGCTAGCCAAAAAAATTGGAGTAGAAGTTGAAGTAGTAATCCGCCGAGTAGAACAACTCCACGAAGCAAATCCAATGCTAGGCCACAGAGGCTGCCGCCTGGCCATTACCTATCCAGAAATCCTCGAGATGCAAGTTCGAGCAATCATCGAAGCCGCAATAGATTGCAAACGCCGCGGCGTTAAAGTGCTACCCGAGATAATGATTCCGCTGGTCCTCGACAAAAAAGAGCTTCAAATCCTGGACACCGCCACGCGAAAAGTCGCCGAAGAAATCATCGCCGCATCGAAAGTAAAACTTGAATACATGGTGGGCACCATGATCGAGCTGCCGAGAGCGGCGCTCTTGGCCGATCAAATCGCCGAGGTAGCCGAGTTCTTCAGCTTCGGCACCAACGACCTCACGCAAACGGTAATGGGCCTATCCCGCGACGACGCCGGCCGCTTCCTCCCCGATTACGTGGACGAGAAGAAAGCCGGCATCTTCCACGACGATCCCTTCCAAACCCTAGACCAAGCCGGCGTGGGCTTGCTAATGCAATGGGCTATCGAAAAAGGCCGCGCCACCCGCCCCAAACTAAAAATCGGCATCTGCGGCGAACACGGTGGCGACGCCGAAAGCGTAAAATTCTGCCATCGCGCCGGAATGGACTACGTAAGCGCCTCGCCCTTTCGAGTCCCGATCGCCAGACTAGCAGCAGCTCAAGCAGTCCTAGAAGCCAAAGAACCTAAAGCAACACAGAAGAAGTCGGCGCGCCCACGAAAACTAAAAGCAAAAGCCGCAGCATCGTAGGGGAGGGTGCTTTAGCCCTCCCGCCTTTCGGCCCCGCCGTCGTGTTTGCATTTCGGCCATGTTTTCGTAACGCGCAACCAAAATGCCCCCATCAACCAACACGCTAATCATCGGCATCTGCGGTGGCACAGGCTCCGGCAAAACCACCATCACGCGCCGGATAATCGAAGTCCTCTCCGAGTCCAACGTAAGCGTCCTGGAACAAGATCACTATTACAAAGACACGCCACATCTCCCGCTAGCCGAGCGCGTAAAACAGAATTTCGACCATCCCGATTCGATGGACACGCCGCTCCTAATCGAACACATCAAGGAACTCCGCGCAGGCCACGCCATCGATCGCCCGACGTACGATTTCACCGATTACCGCCGGGTCCCAAACGTAGTAAGACTCGAGCCCAGACCAGCAACAATAGTAGAAGGCATCCTAATCTTCGACAGCAAGCCGCTCCGCGAACTAATGCACATAAAAATCTTCGTAGACACCGACGCCGACCTAAGATTCATCCGCCGCCTAGTCCGCGACATCGAAGAGCGCGGACGCACGGTAGAGTCAGTAATCCACCAATACCGCACCACAGTCCGCCCGATGCACCTGGAATTCGTAGAACCCAGCAAGCGCCACGCCGACATAATCATCCCCGAAGGCGGCCAAAACGAAGTAGGCATAGACCTGGTAATCCAAAAAGTCCGCTCGCTAATTCCGTAACGCCGCCGTAAGTAGCGCCACCGTCCCTGGTGGCGGTTCTCGTAACGAGCCAGCGCAAAATCAATTTAAGGTATTACTTTCAATCCAGCAGAAATCCAAATCGTAATCACGGTGGGCCAGCCGCCCAAATTCGCAATCCATCCAACTTCAAGTATCACTTGAATCGCCTCGCGCCTCCGATATCACAACAAACCGCACCGACCCCGCCCCAGCAAATGCCGTCAAAAAATCCGCCATCCGTGATATATAGCAAGCGATCGAGCAATAACGGGAACCGAACGGCATGCCCGAAGAAAAACTACGCCGCCACTTCGACTTCTACATCAGCCAAACCGAAGTAGCCATCTACTCCTTCCTAGCAGTAATCCTGGCGATCACCGCCTTTCTAACCATCGCCACCGCCGCCGAGTCCCTCTGGTTAGCCGTGCGCCACTGGAGCCTCGACACCCAGCCCATCCGCCTCCTGGACCAGCTCCTGGTAGTCCTAATGATGGTAGAAATCCTCCACACCGTCCGCATCTCCATCCGCTCCCACGTCCTGGTCACCGAGCCCTTCCTGATCGTAGGCCTAATCGCCTCCATCCGGCGGATCCTGGTAATCACCCTGGAAGCCGCCAGCCTAAGCAAAGACGGCTCCTGGACCAGCGCCGGCGCCATCAGCATCTTCCACGCGTCAATGATTGAATTAGGCCTCCTAGCTCTGGTAGTTTTCGTCCTGGTAGTTTCGATCACCCTCCTACGCCGTTACGCCCCCACCCCATCCGAGGATCTGGTCACCCACTAAAATGACCGCCCACGAACAACTCCTCCAGCAATTCCAAAATTTCGCCGCCACCGCGCCCACAGCGAAATCGCTGATGGAGCACATCTCCCAGCATCTCCACGAAAAAATGACGCGTTACAATTGGGTCGGCTTCTATCTAGTCGATCCCACCGATTCCGGCATTCTGCTAGTAGGCCCCTTCGTAGGCAGCTTCACCCCCAACGCCCGCATCCCCCTAAACAAAGGCCTCTGCGGCGCCGCAGCCAGCACCGGCAAAGTAGTAGTAGTCCACGATGTCACAAAAGATCCGCGCTACCTGGCAGGCTCAAGCATGGTGAAATGCGAAATCGTAGTCCCCATCTTCGTAAAAAAGCAGCTAGCAGCCGAACTGGATGTAGAGAGCTATTTCAGCGGCACCTTCACGCCACCAGGAACAGAGCGTTCGTAGAATCCTGCGCCCAAATCGTAGGAAAATATCTAGGAAGAGGCTAGTCTGGCCTTAAGTAGCGCCGGCTTGCCCTGAGAATTACAGAAGGGCGTCCCTGTTTACCCTGAGTACTGCGAAGGGCCGGCTCTTTTCGTAACCCACAACCACCCCCACCGCAAACTCCACCGCGCAAAATTAATTCTCGCTTTTGACTTTGCTGTTAAGTAGCGCCGGCGTCCCTGTTTACCCTGAGTACTGCGAAGGGCCGGCTCTTTTCGTAAGCCACGACCACCCCCGCCGCAAACTCCACGACGAAAAATCAATTCTCGCTTTTGACTTTGCTGTTAAGTAGCGCCGGCGTCCCTGCCGGCTCTTTTCGTAACCCACAACCACCCCCGCCGCAAACTCCACCGCGAAAAATTAATTCTCGCTTTTCACTTTTGAGGTTGATTTTTCTGGGTTGTGGTTTTGGACTTTCGGAGGCAGCCCCCGAATTCATTCGGGCGGAGGAGCGCTTAAGCGCTCCGGAAAAAGCCGCCCATCGGGTCCGGGCTGATGATTCAGCCCGGCGAAATGAAGACGCGCTTTAGCGCTGGGCCGTTCGTCCCCGCCCCTACTCCACATTCACAACCGGATAACTCTCCACATATTCCTCACCATCGCATCCATAATAACTGACCGTCCGCCCCACAAAATCCACATCGTAGCGCACCACCCCAGCCCGCCAAGAAGCCAAAAGAAATTCTGGAAACGTACTCTCCCCAGCCTGATCAATCCGCAACGCCCGAATAAGAGCATCGCGGTCGAACGCCGGCACGTCAACGGTGCCAGAAACCAACGGCGCGCCCAGCATCACAACGGGTCCCTCCGAGGTGAGATAAAGGCTCTGGCAAGCAGGCAAAAACCAAAGATTGCGCGTAACCCCAGCCCGCCGAAGCGTCTCAGCCACATAAGGAAATCCCCGCACCTTAGGCCGCCCAGCCATAGCCCGTTTCTGCGCAGCCAGCAAAGTTTCGATCGCTTTACTCATTTCGGTGTCCTCGATGATCCAGTCTGTTGAAGATACTCAGTTGCGCGACGGAGCGTCGCCACGCATCAATTTGAATGAACTCGTCCCATTAATACAGCGAGCATTGTCAGGGCACGACTTTAGTCGTGCCGCAATCCTCACAATCCCTCAATGGCTTTAGCCGCTGAGGTCATGTTTTTTGGTGGCAGCCCCCGAATTCATTCGGGGGGAGGAGCGCTTTAGCGCTCCCGAAAAAACGCCGCCCAATGTGAATGCGCTTTAGCGCTGGGCATTTTCGGGGCATTTCTCCCCGTAGGGGCGCCGGCTTGCTGCGCCCGCCCGTGTAACGCGAGCCTAAATGTGGGCTATTCACCTGCGCGTAACGAGATCCGACAACCCCTGCGTTCGATCGGCCTCGTGAATCCCGACGATGTCAACAAACCCCGCGCAAAGCGCAACCCCAATCACCACTCGAATTTTCATCACCCATCAATCCAACGCCAACAAATACCCAGGCGACCCAGCCAACTTCCCCCCAAAAAACTGCGCATCCAGCGAAGCCATATCCCAAGAAAACCACGACCCCGGCGCAATCCGCAAAGTCACATCATCAAACGCCGCAAACACCGCCCCCACCGCAGGATCCGCCAAAGCCGCCGCGCTCAAATAACGCCCATGCACCCGCCGGTTAATCTCCTCCGACCGCGCCCCCCGAATCACCTCCGCCACCCCCGCCGCAGACACTCCCCATTCCGTCCCAGGCCGCCGCAAATCCACCATCAACGAAGCCTTCGGCCGCGCCACCACATTCCGGTATTTCCGCGTCTTCGTAGAGGTAGCCACAAACAGCGCCCCATCTTCAAACAGGTACCACACCGCCGTAAGGTGCATCGATCCATCCGCGTTCTCAGTAGCAAGCGTGGCGATGTGCCGCCCCCGCAGCAATTCCTGAAGCTTCGCATCCAAAGTTTGTGTCGCCATTTTCCCTCCGGCGCCAAAGCCTAACATGAACTCATCTCATAAATAGTCTTTAGGGGATCAGTGGTTTAGCTCCGACATTGAATCGCCGTTAGAATCTCGGGCCTTAGCCCTTGAGGACACTCCGATCCGTCGTTCAAATTGTATCTACGACCACAATCAAAGTAGGTGTCCGCAAATTCCGGGAACAGATCGCCAGATTCCGCAAATCGGATATTCCAGTCGCCGTCACCCGACGCGGTGAGACGCTAGACGTCTGCGTTCCAGTGCGACGAGAACGCGAAAGGAAAGCCGATCCCTCCGAGCTGCAAGCAGCGGCAGACCGGTTAGGGCAAGAGCTCGCGGAGATAGACGAAGACGAATTGGTGACGGAGTTCAAGACGCCACGACAGACCGGACGTCGGGGCACGGGCTAAGAACCTTTGCGGCCCCTCCACCGAGGTCAATCACGGCCACGACGTCGACTCAGATTGTGCGCTAGATACGATACCACTGCGGAGGATGAGTGGATCGTCGGTGAGGGCTGGGTCCGCCTGAAGATGCTTTCAGACCTGCTTCGGAGGCGCGTTCAAGGCGGCCCACTTGTTGGCAAATTCCTGAAATTCTAACTTCTTGTCCAACAACTGAAACACCAGAGCTCCCTCCGGCACCGTCAGCTTTTCCAGAACCGCTCTAGAATCCTCGAAGTCCCAGCTAAAATCGCCCGGCACAGAATTTATAGAAATCAAGTAATCGCCGATCCACCTAAACTCTGCTACTGCTCCGGTTCGATCCCCGCTGAAATAAAGGGCGGCCCCTTTGAGAAGTCTTCCGATTATTTGGTGTTGCGGCGTTGGCCTAGCCGCTACCCGGCTCGAGTATTCGATGCATTCTTTATATTCCTTTGTTACAAGAAGCAACTCCGACAGGTTCGCTTCAATGCTGACGATGTCGCCAAATTTCGAAAGGTATTCCAAATAAAATTCCCTTGCGGCCGCTAGATTCCCTGTCCTCGACAGTGCGACGCCCATCCCCTCTGCTGGCACGAGCCCTCTACGATCTTTGGGGAGCTCCGCGATCCGTCGATACGTTTCTAGCTCTTGCTTCGGACGCCCAAGTCTCTTGAAAGCCTCCGCGATATATAACAGTGCCTGTGTGCTATAAAACGAATCGTCCAAGCTGACAGTGCGCTCGAAAAGGCTAACAGCCATTGGGTAGTGTCCGTTATCGAAGTAGCCGCGCCCCAGTTCGAACATGGCTTTCGATTCCTCGAATCCCTGAGCTGTGGCCAATCGATCCAACGTATTTTTAATCGCTTTCAGATCGGCATCTTGTTCTGCAGTCATATCGTGTATCCCCGTGAGCTTGACGCTGGATTGTTCTATTTCGCTTTTTTAGAATAACCTTGTAGCAAGAGCACAGCGCCGCACATAAAGGCCGCGGCGGCGACGCAGAACGCGAATTCCGCCCAGTGTTTCGATCTTCCGAAGTCGATCATCATAGCTACGACAATGGCCATAGCTCCCCAGAGAAGTTGCGATATTGCGTCCCGGTTGTTCAAGACTTCGAGCCTCGCCTCTAGAACCTGGCGTTGAGAGTCAGCCTCATGAAGAGCGATCAGAATCCGCTCGCGTTCTCTCCGCTCAACTTCTAGCCGCACGTCATGGGACCTGCATTCCGCCTCGAGCTCCAGACAACGCTTCGCAATGACTTTACTGACACCGGGCCTTTGCAGTTCCTGCTCTGTAATAGTCGAAATTTCGAACTGGGGAATCGACGGGAATTGGTCTGCAGGCATCTGTCTTCGTGGGGTACTGGTGTTGTTCCTGGTAGTTCTTATCATTCAGCTACCAATTAGGTCAACTGCGGGGCGTGCGGCGGGTGCAAGCCACCCGTGGTTGCCCGCACCCTCGCGCATTGCGCCCTCGCGAGAATGGCGTGCGCAGCTTCCTGCTTGAGTCAGTGACCATCGGCGCCGGATATCTGGAACGGTCGTCAGTGTGGGAGGTGATGTATCATCAACGCTTGATCGGTCGGTCTCAGCACGCTGGACTAGAGGAATCGAATTATGACCCACGAAGAATTCCTACATCATTTCGAGCAAGTCCGCGGACGCACCATGAACCTCGCCCGCTGCATCCCAACCGACAAAGTAGAGTGGAGCGCCCGCGACGGCGGCTTCACCCTCGGCGGCCTGGCCCGCCATATCGCCGCCACCGAGCGTCTAGTCTTCGCCGAAGGCGCCAGCGGACGCCCCAGCCGTTACGCCGGCTGCGGCCCAGAGCTGGCCGACGGCCGCGAAGCAGTCCTCACCTACATGGAAACGATGCACGCCGAATCCATGGCGATTTTCCGCGCGTTCACAGAAGCCCAGTGGAACGCAAAAGGGAAGTCCCCAGACGGCCACGAAATCACCGTCTGGAAGCTACTACGCGCCATGCTAGAACACGAAATCCACCACCGCGGCCAAATGTACGTCTACCTAGGCATCCTAAACGCAAAGGTGCCATCCCTATTCGGCACAAACGAAGCCGACCTGCGCAAGCTGTCAGCGTAAATGTAGCTCGCCTCTTCAGAGGTGAGGCACTTCGGTTTGGGTTCAAGCCTTGTCAGGGCATGACTTTAGTCATGCCGGAACTGCTGCTAAATTGTTTCGGCTTTAGCCGCTGAGGCCATGTTTTATTCACGAGGGAGAAGGAGCGCTTAAGCGCTGCGAAAAAACCACTCCCTACCCCCTCTAAAAGATGCGCTTCAACCTCTGCCCCTCAAATCCCGTTTTCTATTGACTTATCCGTTAATTCACGCTAAACTGCGCTCGTCATGCAATGGAGCGGCTGACAAAATTCGTCAGCTAGCGCGGCAGAGGGCCGCCGATGTCCCAAATTCTTCGATCGTCGAACCCACCCCTTCAACCCTCCAAAGACCCAAAAGGCGAACAAAAAGCTAATCGGGAATGCTTACGACGGGTCCGGGCTGTCAATCGTCTCTGCGATTGCAGAGCAATTGATTTAGCCCGGCGAATTGATGAAGAAACGCCGCTAACCCAAAGAAAACAAACCCTCCACATCCATTCTAATCGGGAAGTAGAAGCACTTTTTTTCGGCCCTTGTAGGGGCGGGCCATCCGTGCCTTTTACGGATCCCCCGCCCGGTTTCTCGCCCCGAGCGAAGCCGAGAGGTCGGCCCCGCCTTCGCTGTCGGCTGCACCCAACGCACCCCCCATTTTTGTTTCGGCTAGACTCGGCCCCCACTGTTTATTTTCACCCACTTACGGACGAATCCAATTGCACCCATGTTTCGACTAGAGCAGCAGGGCCCGCGCCCCCTAGTAGCACAGGCACTCCTGCCTGTGTCGAATCCCGACGCGCCCACAAACCCGGCCACACCCGCGCCGCAGAAACATCCACCAACCCGAAACCGAACTCGAAAACGCTCACAACGCACCCCTCAATTTTGTTGCGATTAAAACGACCCCCGCTTCTTTATTTTCAGGAGCTTACGAGGAGTTTTAATCTCACCGTGTAGCGATTAGAGAGAATCAAAATCGATAGGAGCCCATAAACACGCCACCGGAGCCACATTCTGGTATGATCAGGCATCAAACGAAGAGAATGAGTACATCGCTCAAATTCGGCGTGGCCGCGTTCGCAGTCGCGGCGGTAATGCTCGCATGCGCCGCCCCAGGATGGGCACAGCGAGGCGGCGGCCACGGCGGCGGAATGGGCGGAGGCCACGTTGGCGGCGGGATGTCGCACGCGGCCGTATCGCGCGCCCCCATGTCACGCGGAACAATGACCAGCTTCGCGCCGCGAATGGCGCCGCGCATGACCTCGGCGCGCATGGCGGCGCGACCCAGGACGGTCAGTGTCGCCCGGCCAACTCGCGCAGCAAGCGCGAGCTCAGGCCGCAGACAGGTAGTGAGCTACCGCACCACGCGCGATCGCTACGGACGCCTGCACCGCGTGAGAATCGTAAGCTTCGTCGGCGCCTATCCAGGCTACTTCGGCTACCCAGGCTACTACTACCCATACGATTACGGCTTCGATCAAAGTGACAGCAATTACGACCAAGGAAACTACGACGCCACGCAGCAACCCGCGCCCGCCACCGCAGATCAGACCGAGCCCGCGCCAAGCCAGTATGCCGCGGCATCACCAGACGCCACGGTTCCAAATGCCGGCCAACTCATCCTAGTCCGCAAAGACGGCCAGATCGTGACGCCGAATGCTTTCGCAATCTCAGGCGATCAACTCGTTTACATCAACCGCCAAGGCGCCCGCCTCTCCTTCCCAGTATCCGACCTCGACAAAGACACCACCCGCAAGATGAACCAAGCCAACGGCACGAACATCGCAATCCCAGACTGACCGCGTTCTCGAATCACATTCGCTCTGCAAAAATAAAAATGCCGGCGGCGCATTTCGCGACCGCCGGCAAATTGCAACTAGAGAAACCGTACGTGAGCCTAGTCACCAGAGGCGGCGACGGTTTTCTGCATCTCACGTGCGATTTCCCGCGCCTGCTGCTTGGGATACAAGAACTCGTGACCGTCCGTCTCGCCCGAGAAGAACCAAGCCACGATAGCTTCCGGCTGGCTTGCTCCCCGATCGGCGAGCGTGACGGCGACATCTACGTTGCCGTCGCGAGAACGTTCGCGAGAGACCGCAAATAGTATGGCAATCGGAGTCGTCCTGTCTTCGGCGAAAACTTGAACGATCTCGCGATTGCCGGTGCTGTTGAACAGCTTGAACCAGTAGGTTCCCGCGGGCAGGACGTTCCCGGGAATCTGAACCGGCTGGCTGAAGGTGAACTTGGTGGCCTGATCGAATTCATCCGCATGCAACAGCGACGGCGTGACCGCGAATGCAAGCATTAGGCCGATAACGGTAAAAGTTTTTCTGATATTCATGTGTTGCTCCTTTCACTGAATAGCCTAGGCCAGCGGCTGATATAGACTCCAATACATAGTTCCCATAGAGCGGATAGGCGCGCTCTATCGAAGCGTGGAGCGGCGGCGCCAGGCGATGATTTCCGTGCAGTGGGGTGAGGGGTAGCGTCGAATCGAACGCTGTTGGATGGATTTGCAAACTGTCGAAGGAATCGAGGGAACCGTCAACGCCCTAGTCCGTGCCAGAGCGGCACGATTTCGGCGCCTACTTTCGCCAGGATCTCGGAGGCTTTCGGGCCGGGATCGCCGTAAACTTTGAAGCTGGTCAGCGTCGAGTTCTCCAGCATCTTGGGCACAAGCTGCTGCACGACAGAGCCGTTCACATGCGCGAAGGCGGCGTTCGCGTCGGCATAAGTTTCGATCAGCCGGCACTGCTTGCGATCTTTGCTCAAATACCATTCATAGCCGAGCGCGCCGGATTCTTTCAGCGTGCCTTCGGTCATGGTTTTCGCGGTGGCTTCGAAATTGGCGAGCTGGCCTTCGTGGATCGTTAGATCGACGATGAAATAGACTTTTTGATTGGGCATCATGGCTCCTGTCGTAGGACTCGCGCAGGATACGCCCCTCCGCTCTTCAACTCAACGAGTTTGACGCCGGCGCTCCTGCGCCGGCAGGAATTTGCGCGGCGTGTTATGTTTGCGGACTCTCCGGAGGGAGACTTTGACTATGAGCGGATCGGCAGATTGGAAGGGAATCGAGGAACGTATTCGTGCGGCGGTGAAATTGGGGCGGCGGCCCGTAGCCGTGGCGTTCTTGGATGCCGCGCCGGCGGGCGTGGCGCGATTCGACGGCACCGAGCCATCGAGCTGCAGCTTTTGGCGTTTGGCTGCGGCGGGGCGCGTTTTTTGTACCGTGCCAGAGAATCATTTTAACTGCGCGGTTGGCGCTTACACACACAATATCGCGCTGTCGCCGGAACGCGAGAAGGAGACGGAGCAGACGTTGAAGATGATGTTCGATCTCGGCTACGTGCGGCCGGAAGAGGTGCCGCAGATTCCCCATTTGGCGAAGGCGCCGGCCGCGATCGTTTATGCGCCGCTGGGAGACTCACCGGTAGCGCCGGATGTGGTGTTGTTCGCGTGCAAGCCTTCGGCGGCGATGCTTTTGAACGAAGCGGCGGTGCGAGCTGGAGTCAAAAGTGGGGCGCCGACGTTGGGTCGGCCCACTTGTATGGCTCTGCCAGCCTCTTTGCAGCATGGGGTGATTTTGAGTTTGGGATGCATGGGCAATCGCGTTTATACAGGGCTCGGCGAGGATGAGATGTACTTTGTGGTGCGCGGAAAGGATTTGGCCGCGGTGGCCGATGCATTGGTGACGATAACTTCGGCTAATGCCGCGTTGAACCAATACGCGTCGGGGCGACGAGCGGCGTTGGCTACGATTTAGTTTCCAGCGATGGATTCGTAGCGGCGCGCGTCAGCGTGGCAGTTTCTTGCGGCGCGATCGGACGCTGCCCTGAAGGGCACCGCTACGACGGCCTGCTACGTGGGCATTTTTAGGAAGAAATAGACGGCCAGGAAGAAGAAGATGGCGTCTGGGGACCAGCCTGCCAGCAACGGCGGTAATTGGCCTGCTGCGCCCATGGCTTCGAACAGGGCGGCTATCGCCCAATAGACTATTGTAATTCCAACCGCCAGAGCTATTCCTCCGACTGCGCCTCGGGTGCCTACCAAGAAAGCGAATGGAGCGCTCAGGAAAATCACGATTGCTGCGATTACCGGGAATGCGAACTTCTTGTGCCATTGCACCGTGAGGCGCGAGGTGTCGAAGCCGGCTTGTTGCAGGCCACGAATATATTCGCTTAGCTGGCGCCAGTTCATTTGGTAGGACTGGCGGACTTCGCGCTTGAAATAGCTGGGCGGCTCGACGAGCTCCGGCAGCGATGTGGCCTTAAAAGGCACGTAGCTTTTTACCTTGCCGTGTTCGAAGTCGCGGATCCATCCAGCTTCCAGGACCCACGCGTTTAGCGATGGTTCCCAACGGGCGCGGCTGGCGAAAATGCGACGGCGAAGTTGAAAAGTGTCGGGATCGAGTTCGAAGACGCTGAGGCCGCCGAAGAGATCGTGGTCCGCGTCAAAGACCGCGTAGTTGAACACCTTGGTGTTCTCGCCGAATATCCACTCGTGCGCCGGATGGAAATAAGTCTGCGCCGGCTTTCCTTTGATCTGATTGCGCAGAGCGTCCTGGCGCTGATTGGCGTAAGGCAGATAGGTGTCGTCGAGGACGAACATCCCGGCGGAGAGCATCACGCCGGCGAGAACCAGCGGTAGGCAGAGGCGATAGAGGCTCACGCCGCTGGCTTTGAAGGCGGTAACTTCGTTGTTTTTCGCCAGCATGCCGAGCGTTACCAGCGTTCCGACGAGCGCGGCGAGCGGGGCGAGTTGATAGACCATCAGCGGAACGAGGAAACGAAAATAATTCACGACCACGGTGATGGGGGCGTGATTGCGAGCGATATCGCCAAGAAGATCGAAGAGGGTAAAGGCGTCGAAGATGACCAAGAAGCCGCCCAGCAACAGAACAAAATAGTAGAAGAAGGTGCGCAAAATATAGATATCGAAGAGCAGCGGGAAAGCAGCTTGGGCGCCACCGGCGACGACGGCATGTTTGGCGACCAGGCCGTTGGTGATGCTGACCGCGCCATTTCCTGTGGAGGACGCGGTGCGTGGCGCCGGCTGACGGCGCTGACGCATGGCGTTCCAGGCGTCCCAGGCATGGCTGAACCAGGTTTCGCCGCGGGCTTGCTCGATGCCGCGCAATAAATAAAGAGCCAAGAGCGTGAAGGCGGCGTTGGCGGTCCACACGCCCACGATCGGCGAAAGCTTGCCGATTTGGGCGTAATGAGCGCCTGCCACGAATACGAAATAGTAAGTCGAGATCAGAATGAGCGTTAGTACGAATCCCGCAGCGCGGCCACCGCGGCGAGGGCGCACGCCGACCGTAACGCCCAGAAGCGCGAAGACCAGGCACGCAGCAGGGAAGGCCAGGCGGCGCTGGAACTCGGTGCGAGCGGTAAGCGAGGAAGTGGAGCGCGCGGCGGCCAGTAAATCACGCGTGGGCTGCTCGGCATCGCTGAGACTGGCGCCGCTGCGCGATACGGCCGGTGAAATCTGGATCGGAAGATCGCTCGAGCCGAAAGTGGTGACGCTGTAATGTGCCGGCTCGCTAGGGTCGAATTCATGGGTGGTGCCGGGACCGAGGTGCAACTCGAAGTTGCTGCGATCGCTGCCGGCAATTACAATGGCGTCCTCCGCCAAAGTGAGATGCGAGCCGGCCTCTGCTTCAGATTCCGCCAAAAAGACGCCGTGCCAGCGCGCCGCCGTGGCCTCGACATCCTGAACGTATAGAACGAGATGTGGGAAGCGCTCGTCGAAGACGCGCGGCTGCACGGCGAAGGGCGCCTGCGCGGAAAGCATCTCGGCTTCGAGATCGTGAAAGGTGCGCAGCGAGAGTGGGCCGACCCAAAGGGTGACCAGCAGCGTGAGCAGCCCGGCCACGAACGCGACGATGCCGACAGGAACGAGCAGCCGTCGCAGCCCGATGCCCGAAGCGTTCAGGGCGGTGATTTCGCTGTCGGCGGAAAGACGCCCCAGTCCAATCAAAACGCCAACGAGCGTCGCCATCGGAAGGGTAAAGGCCAGGACAGGCGTAAGTGAGCACAGGAACAACAACCCGATACTGCCGACGCCGCTGGAATGTCGGACAATAAGTTCCATAAGCCGCACCAGTTGCGGCACAAAGAAAACGAACGTAAAAATGGCCAGTCCCAGAAGCGAGTGGGAGAAGACTTCGCGGCAGATGTATTTGTCGAGGATGCGCATATCAGCGCGGGAAGATCATTCTAACATGATGCCAGATTCCGGCTTGGGGGATGTGCAGCGTTGAGGACCGTTCACCTGGTTTTGATCTGGCATATGCACCAGCCACAGTATCGCGATCCATCGAGCGGTAGATACGTGCTGCCGTGGACGCGCTTGCACGCCTTGAAAGATTACTGGGGCATGGTGAAGATTCTCGAAGAATTTCCCAGCGTGCATGCGACCTTCAATATGGTGCCATCGCTCGCGGCGCAGATCGAGGAGTATGCCAGCGGACAATTCAAGGAGCCATGGTTTGAAGCGGCGTTCGCGCCGGCTGAATCGCTGACGGCAGAGCAGAAAGCCACCATCCTCGACCGCGCATTTCAAGTGAATCACGAAAACTTGATGGCGCGCTGGCCGCGCTTCGTCGAATTGTATCGCCAGGTTCAGACTTCGGGCGCGCAAACGGCCGCCGCGCATTTCAGTGCCGGAGATTGGCGGGATTTGCAGGTGCTCTCGCAACTGGCGTGGATGGACGAAGAATATTTCACCCGCGATCCGGTGGTATCGGGGCTGGCGGCGAAAGGGAAGCACTTCAGCGAGAAGCAGAAGGCTTCGCTGCGAACCAAGCAGCTGGAATTGCTGGCGGCCGTTTTGCCGGAATACCGCTTGGCGGCGGAGCGCGGCCAGGTGGAAATTTCGACCACGCCTTTTTACCATCCGATTTTGCCGCTGGTGTGCGATTCGGATATCGCGCGAGTGTCCAATCCGAATACGCCGCTGCCGCAGCCGGCGTTTCGATATCCGGAAGATGCGCGCGAGCAGTTGATGCGCGCCCGCAATTTTCACGAGCTGCGATTCGGAAAAGCGCCGGCCGGATTATGGCCTTCGGAGGGCTCGGTTTCGGACGAGACGCTTGAAATTGCCGCGAAGATGGGCTTCCGCTGGTTTGCCACCGACGAAGGGGTGCTGGGACGGACGCGCAACGTGGGCTTCTGGCGCGACGCCCACGGCTATCCTGAAAATGCCGACCAGCTCTATTCCCCGTGGAAATTGCAACGCGATGGCCACCAGATTCACGGATTTTTTCGCGATCATTATCTTTCCGATCTGCTCGGCTTCGTTTATAGCCGCATGGATTCGGAAGCCGCGGCAGCCGATTTGCACCGGCGGATCCGGCTGATCGGCGAGCGCTGGACTGGCGAACGCCCTCCGACCCTGAGTATCATTCTCGACGGCGAAAATGCCTGGGAGTATTACCCGGGCAACGGACGCGATTTCCTGCGGCGATTCTACGCGCGCGTTCAGGCGGATGCGGACATCAAACCTCTGACGGTGAGCGAGGCCATCGACGCCGCCGGCGAAATTCCCGCGATCAAGGAAATTTTCCCCGGCTCGTGGATCAACGCGAATTTCGATGTCTGGATCGGCGATCAAGAAGACGTGCGCGCTTGGGATATGCTGACCGAAGCGCGCGACGTCTATGCGCGGGCCCTGGCGGACGCCACGCGTGAGGGCGCCACCCATCCCTCGCCCGTAGAATTCGCGCATGCCTACGAATCACTCCTGGCAGCCGAAGGCAGCGATTGGTGCTGGTGGTACGGCCCCGAGCACGGGACCGCGAACGACGCGGAATTTGACGCGCTGTATCGCAAGCATCTGACGGAAGTGTATGCGGCGCTCGGGGCGAATGTGCCCGATGCGCTCACGCATCCGATCAAGCGCCGCGCGGAGCTGGCGCGGCGCGAAGATCCTTCGGAATATTTGCGAGTGATCATCGACGGCCGCGAGACCAGCTACTTCGAATGGCTCGGCGCCGGATATTTTGCCAGCGACCGGCAGACCAGCTCGATGCACGGCCGCGTTTTCGTGATCGGCGACTTCATGTACGGATTCGACGACGAGCATCTTTTCATTCGCCTCGATTTGTTGCCCGATATGGCCAAGGAGTTCAAGGAATTCGAAGTGCGCGTGACGGTGTGGGATGCGCGCGAACTGCGACTGACGCTGAAGATCCGCGAGCAGAAATTGGCGGGCATAACGATCGAGCAGGGCGGTGTCTGCTTTTTGCGTCCGCAGGAAACGGTAGCCGCAGCAGTGGGAAGAATCATCGAAGTGTCGCTGGAACGCCGCCTTTTCGAGCTAAAAGGACGCAGGTCGCTGTTGCTGGGCGTAGCGGTATGGGAAAGCGGATTGCCGGTAGACGTGTTACCGGCGGAAGGCTATCTGGAAATTCCGCTAGGCGAATCGGCGTTCTCCTGGCGGCCGGAGTAGCGCAAGCACCAGCCCGTGTCCTAAGTCGATCCCGCGTGGCGCGCTTTAGAGCTGGGCCGTTCGGTCCCGGCGGGAGCCCCAGAATTTATTCGGGGGCGGAGCGCTTCAGCGCTCCGAAACGCCGCGATTTATAACCATGCGGTTTAGCGCGGGGCTCTTCCCGCCAAACCCGTCACGCGGCTTCCGACAGTCGCTTTCGAGTCCTATTTCGAAATTAAGACACCACCAAGCCCCACGCGGATTTCGAATCTCTCGTCCCGAAGTTCGTTACCGCAAAATTACCTACGTAATCTCTTTTCTCCGTTCCGATTGACATCGCCGTTGCTTCGCGCGACATTCCTCGCGCTCCCTCTCCTTCAGAATTTTGAGGGAAACACAAATTGGTAACGCGGCTTGCTAGTTGGCGAGCCGTGCCCGTCTAGCCGGCGTGCAGCCGGTTCGAGGGCCTAATGCATCAACCGACTTCACTGTATCTCGGAGTGGTACTTCTCGGCGCAACGCTGGCGTTAGCTCCGGCGCCGGGGGTGGGCCGCTCGGAGGCATCGCTCGCAAGCGCGGCCAGTTCAGCAGAAAAGCCGCGAACACTTGGAGCGAGCGTGCCTCGCATCCGCGGCGATTCATTGAAGCTGCCCCTGGTCTTCGAGGCGAATCGCGGCCAGCTCAATTCGAGCGTGCAGTACCGCGCGCGCGGGCCGGGATTCAATGTATTGCTCGAGCGCGAGGGAATTCGCTTCGAAGCGGTCGCGCAACAATCTTCGGCGGAACGCAAGCCGCCTACGCATCGCTCGCCGGGGAAGCGTCCGCCGAAACTGCGGGCGCGCCGGCGGCAGAACCCAGGCTGGCGCGAAGAGCAACGCCGGCGGGAAGAGAAACGAAAACGTCCGCCCCCAGGCGATTCGATTCTGTTGCGATTTGAGGGCGTCGCGCCGCAGTTGGCGTGGCGCGGCCAGGACGCCCTGCCCGGCGTCGCCAACTATTTCCTGGGGAATGACCGGGCACAATGGAAAACGCGCGTCCCGCTATTCGCGGGCGTTGGAGCGACGGCGATGGGACCGGGCGTGGATTGCCTGGTTTATGCCGGGTCGAGCGGCCTGGAGATGGATTTCGATGTGGCGCGGGGAGAAGATTTGCGACGGTTACGGCTGGAGGTCAGCGGAGCGCAAAGTCTGCGGTTGAGCGCGGAAGGCGATTTGTTGATCGCAGGGCGCACCGCATTGGTTCGGCTCAGGAATCCGGCGATCTATCAGATGAAGGCAGGGCAGCGCGTCAGCATTGCAGGCGGTTACGCGTTGGCTTCGAGCCACGAGGTTTCATTTCGTGCTGCCGCTTACGACCGGACGATTCCGCTGGTGATTGATCCATCGGTCGCGGTGACCTACACCACTTTTCTCGGCGGCGCGGGATCGGATTCGGCCAGCGCGGTGGCGCTTAATCCTTCTGGCATGGTCTACATCAGCGGCACAACCACCGCGGACGCAAGCTTCGCTGAGCCGGTGACGAAGAAGCTCGGGCCCCTCGGTGGGGCTAACGATTTCTTTGTTGCGGAGCTTGAGCCGTCGAAGACCGGGGCGGCTTCGCTGGTCGCGCTGACATTTCTCGGCGGAAGCGGCGATGAAGAGGGTGGGAAGCTGGCGTTGAATGCGACGGGCGTCGCGCTGGTGGGGACGACCACTTCGACCGATTATCCGACGACCGATTCCTCAAAGTTGGTGAAGGGCACGAACGATCTCTCCTTGACCGTGCTGGACCCCACGTTGAGCATCCTGAATTTTTCGACCGTGCTCGACGGCACCGGCGCGTTTGCGACTCCGCTCGATAGCTCGGGAACACACGGCACGCCCGGGGTGGCCTTCGATCCGAGCGGACGCGTGCTGGTGACGGCCGATACAACTGCCGCCGATCTGCCGGTGACAGCCGGCGCATATCAGCCGGTCTGGGGTGGAACCGCGCCAACCGAGACGCCGGCGGCGCCGCAAAGCGATGGGATGCTCGCGGTTTATAGCGCCCCAACACTGACGTACCTCACCTACTTCGGAATCAACGGCTTCACCAATGATCTCGGGAATTTCCAGCCCGCGACGGTCGGAGTGACTGGGCTCGCCGCGGATTTGGTGGGGCAAGTTTACGTGGCGGGATTTACTTCGCAGCCGGGGACGGGATTTCCGAGTACAAACGGATTTCAGACTACTTATGCGGGCGGTCCCTATGATGCATTCTTGATGTCATTCATGCCCAAGGGACTCGGCACGGCGGATTTGATTTATTCCACTTTTTTGGGAGGAGCGCAATCTGACGAGGCGATGGGCGTTGCTGTTGATCAAGCGATTCCGGCGAACGCTTACGTTGTGGGTACCACCACTTCGCCGGATGAACTCACTACGCCGACGGTAAGCGGATTTCAATCCGCCCTGCACGGAACCGCGAATGCGTTTTTGGCGGCGGTGGCACAGACGCAGGCAGGCGTCACAACGCTGAGTTACGCGACTTACCTGGGTGGGAGCAAGAGCGATTCGGCGCTCGGGGTGATCGCGCCGCAGAGTGCGACCGCGGTGTACGTAACCGGGCTTGCGGGCTCATTCGATTTTCCTACTTTGAATACCCTGCAATCTTTTAGCGGTACTGGAGATGCGTTTCTAGCGAAGTTGGATACCACGGCGGCAGGCGCCGCGTCTCTTCTCTATGCGACGTTGCTCGGAGGGGGCAACGCCTCACAGGGAAACGGGGTCGCGGCACTGCCGACGGGGGAAATCGTAGTGGCCGGGAGCACCACCTCGAACGATTTTCCGCTGGCCGGAAATCCGCAGACTGGGGTACAGCCGATTTGCTCGAGCTGCCAGGCCAGCCCGCCGATCCCGGATGCGTTCGTCGTTGCGTTTGTCGAAAACGCGGCGAGCGGGCCCGTCGTCTCGTTCAACGCGCCGCAGCTAAACTTCGGAAATCAGCCCGTTGGCTCGCCCAATCCTCCACAGATCGGGATTCTTACCAACGCGGGAACGTCAGTGCTCACGATTACAGGCATCGCCATCACCGGCGCAAATGCTTCGGATTTCGCGCAGTCGAACGATTGCCCGTTAAGCCCCGCCACCTTGGCGGTTCAGGCGACTTGCCAGCTTACCGTCAACTACTCTCCCTCGATCCCGGCGTCGGAGACGGCCGCGATCACATTCACGGACAATGCAGTGGGCAGCCCGCAGACTCTCAATCTCGCCGGTACCGGGCAGGAACCGCTGGTGTCGCTTTCCTCGGCGTCGATTAATTTTGGCAGTCAGCCGGCGGGAACGGTGAGCAATGCGCAAACGGTGACCATCACGAACGGCGGAAATTTGGCTTTGAACATTTCGCTCCTGAACATGACCGGACCAGACGTGGCACAATTCCGATTCTCCGGGAGCAACACCTGTGTGAACCCGCCGACGGTGCAGGCAGGCGCAAGCTGCATGATGAATGTGGCGTTTGCGCCAGAAACCACAGGGGCATTCAGCGCGAGTATTGCCTTGACCGACAATTCCGGAAACGTTCCCACGGCGTCACAGGCGGTGTTCCTCTCGGGGACCGGAACACCGGCGGCGCCGACGGCGAACGTGACGCCCACGACGCTCACATTTGGCTCACAGAGCGCCGGGACCTCCAGCGGCCCTGAGTCGGTCTCGCTGAGCAATACCGGCAGCTTGCCGCTGCAGATCAGCTCGATCGCGATCGTCGGGGCAAATTCCACGGAGTTCAAGATCGCGTCGGGGACGACGTGCCAAACGGGCGGCGGAACGTTAGGCGTCTCTGCCAGCTGCAACGTAAATGTATCATTTGTTCCTCTTTCGTCTGGCGCGAAATCAGCAATGCTCTCGTTCTCCGATAATGTATCTGGGTCGCCGCAAATCGTTGCATTAAGTGGCACCGCAATTAGCCTCCCCGTTCTGACGGTTGCGCCAACTAACGTCGGCTTCGAGGCACAGACACTCGAGGTGCCGTTGACCTCGACCGTCACACTTACAAATTCGAGTACGAATGCCGTTCAGATTTTTTCGATGTCAATTGTCGGGCCGAACGCTAACGACTTCTCCGAGACGGATAATTGCATTCACACGACTCTAAATCCATCGCCGCCTGGTTCTGCTCCGTCAACTTGCAAAATAGCCGTCAAATTTCAGCCTATTGCGGGTGGGGCGCGGACAGCGACTCTTATGATTGTCGATAATGCGGCCGCTAGCCCGCAGATTGTATCGCTGTCTGGAACGGGGCTGGTTCCCGCTGTGACGCTTTCGCCGGCGAGTGTCAATTTCCCTATGCAACTTGCTGGCACCTCAAGCCAGGCGTCTATGATCGGCGTCACAAATTCTGCTACGGGACAGCTTGCCGGTGGATTGGTTATATCGAGCCTCGCGGTCATGGGTGCGAATGCAGCCGAGTTCGCTGCGACGCAAAATTGCACTGCAATGTTGCCGCCCGGAAAGTCATGCAGCGTGAGCGTGGTGTTTCAGCCGCAAGAGGGGCAGGCCGGCCCGGCCACCGCTAATCTAAGCATCAACGATAATGCGCTCGATAGCCCGCAAACGGTCGTCCTGGCAGGATCGGTGGATGATTTCTCGTTGAGCGCGAGCACGAGCGGGTCACTCTCGGCCGCAGTTACCGCGGGCGGGACGGCTGCTTATAGCTTGCAGGTCAATTCGCTCAACGGATTTTCTGGCAGCGTAGCGATCACGTGCGTGGGAGCTCCGGCCGAAGCGTTATGCAGCGCGTCCCCATCGCCGCTTGCGGTGGCGGCAACCGGCGCAACGCCGTTCAGTGTGAGCGTGCCGACGCAGCAATCGGTTTCGGGCTCGATGGGGGGTAGGCCCGGACCCGCCCCCGCCAATCGGCTTTCTTGGCCGCCTGAGCCTTCGCTCGCCCGGACGCTCAGTTTGGCGATCGCCGTCTTCGTGATGGCCGCGCTGTGCTCCGCGGGATTCGCGCGCCGTCGAATTTGGAGGCGAATCGCAGTCGCGTCAGTTTTCATCTTCGTGCTGCTAGCGGCCGTAGCACTGACATCGTGCGGAGGCGGCAGTTCTGGCGGACCAGTCACCCCGCAGGCAGGCACGCCGACGGGAACGTATTCGCTGACCGTGACCGCCGCATTCACCCCCGCAGGGGCGACCACACCTGTCAACCGGACGCTTCCGCTGACTCTGGCCGTGCAATAATAGCGCGCTATGTACCGCTGGCGTCCCGCCGGCATCTTACGAGCGCGAATTCGCCACAAGCACCGGCCACGCGCGGACCCCCCACGTCAAATACAACCGTATCTTCAATCGTCGCGCGGCCCATGATTTCGCCACTTGCCCGCGTGAACGTCGTAAGAGCCGGCGGGGACGCCAGCAGTACAAAACCAAGCTCAAAATTCCTTAATGGCGATGTCTCGCGGGTGTGCTCCGACCGGAATCAGCGTGATCAACCCGCCGGTGGCCGTGCGTACGACGGCCAGATCGTTCGATTGCGTGTCGGCTACGAGTAGCATGTCGCCCCCCGGAGTAAAGGCGAGCGGGCCGGGCTGCTGTCCGACAGTGATAGGCCGCGCCACCCTCCGTTGATCGATCGCCACCGGCACAACGTGGCCCGCGGCGGAATCGGAAACGAACAGCAGGGAATCGTCGGGAGCAAGCACCGCTTGCGTGGGCGACAATCCCAGCAGAAGGAATTCGACGGCTTCGTTCGTCTCCGTATTGATGATCACCAGTCCGTGCGATGCGGCCGAAGTGACATATAGCTCGCCGCCATCTTTCTTGAGGTCGAGATCGTCGGGCACGCCGCCGATATCGAGATCGGCGAGCAACTCGCGGCGGCGCAGATCCACCACCGAGACTTGGCTCGATCCTCCGGAAGTGACGAAAGCCTTCGAGCTGTCAGGCAGCACGGCGATTTGCTCAGGACGCGGCGCGACGTGAACGACGCCGACCACGTCCAGCGATTTCGAATCGAGGAGCGAGACGCTGCTGTCATCGTGATTCGAAACCAGCAGTGTTTTTCCGTCGGGCGTGAGACGGGCAATCCACGGGCCCCGTCCCGCGTGGCCGCGAGCTACGATTTGGCGTGAGGCGCAATCGATGGCGAAAACTTCATTCGATCCGGAGGAAGCTACGTAAGCCCGTTTTCCGTCGCCGGAAAAATCGAGCGCGAAAGGCTGCGCGCCGGTGGGAATTTGCGCCACGATGGAATTCGAGTGCGTGTCCAGAATCCACGCGATGCCCGCCGCCGAGCTCACGCCCCAAATTTCCGGGCGCGTGGGATGCGCGCGCAAGCCGCTGGGATCGGCGCCGACAGGTATTGTAGCGATCGGGGCTAGCTTCACCAGATCGATCGCCGAAATCGTGCCGTCGGCGGTGTTGGCGACGTAAGCGTTCAGATGCAGGCCGGGCCGCAGATAGGCTGGAAGTTTTTCGATCCAGATCAGGCGGATGCCGATGAGGGCAAGAATCGTGACGGGAATCACGACGCGATAATTCGGGCGAAGCTTCTTCATTGGGAGGCGCGGGCCCCGCGATTGCGGTTATGGGCCAAGCGGCGCGTGAGACTCAATTTAGCGAGCGATTCAGCACGCCGGCAATTTGATTCACTTCGACCATCAGTTGCGCAAATTCTGACGGAACGATGGATTGCATGCCGTCGGAGAGCGCGCGATCCGGATCGTTGTGCACTTCGACGAGCAAACCGTCCGCTCCCGCAGCGACTGCCGCGCGCGAAAGCGGCAACACCTTATTCCGGCGGCCGGTTCCGTGGCTGGGATCGACCACGATCGGCAAATGGCTGCGCAGTTGCACCGCGGGAATCATGCTCAGGTCGAGCGTGTTGCGAGTATGGTCGCTGAAAGTGCGCACGCCGCGCTCGCACAGAATTACGTTGTAATTTCCTTCGGCCAGGATGTATTCGGCGGCCATCAGAAATTCGTCGAGCGTGGCGGACATGCCGCGCTTCAGAAGCACCGGCTTTTTAGCTCGACCCGCGCGTTTGAGCAGCGAGAAATTCTGCATGTTGCGTGCGCCGAT
The DNA here is from genome assembly GCA_963831955.1 of uncultured Acidobacteriota bacterium. Taxonomy (GTDB): domain Bacteria; phylum Acidobacteriota; class Terriglobia; order Acidiferrales; family UBA7541; genus Palsa-147. The sequence continues at coordinate 719,420 of CAWHSG010000003.1, forward strand.
TTGAATCACGTCGGCGTACCGCTCGACAAGATCGAGGCTTTCGTGATCAATCGCTTCGGTGACGATGCCAAGCCCGAATTTATCGCGCACCGCGGCAAGAATTTTCAGCCCCGGCTCGCCGAGACCCTGAAAGCTGTAAGGCGAAGTGCGCGGCTTGTAAGCGCCCCCGCGAAATAGACGCGCGCCGGCTTTTTTCACGGCTTCTGCGACCGCGAAAGTTTGTTCGCAGGTTTCAATCGCGCAAGGCCCTGCGACAATTCCAATCGCCGGACCGCCGAAAGTTACATCGCCAAGCGGCGTGGAAATGCGCACGACGGAATTTTCTTGTTTGACGTCGCGGCTGACCAGTTTGTAAGGCTTGCTGACGGGAATACATTCAACTACGCCGGACATCGCCTCAAGCGAACCAATATCCACGGCACCAGTGTTTCCGGTGATGCCGATAGCGGTGCGGATCGAGCCGGGAATCGGATGTGCCTTGAATCCCAGCGATTCAATGCGCTCGCAGACCTCCCGCACCTGCTCCTCAGTAGCATGGGCTTTCATCACAACAAGCATGGATTAGCGTGTCCTCAGCCCGCCGAAGTCGGGTCGTATGTCGTACGGGAGAGTCTTCAGACCCTTCCGCCGTTCAGTCCTGCCACAACGTACACTGGCGAGCAAATCCACAACTGCGCGAGTCCAAAAGTTTACTTCATCGTTCTGGGAGCTGCAAATATACGTCGGCGGGGGCGGGTACGTCGGTGCCATGTAGCACTTCAAGGGCGGGCAACAGACGCGGACTTGGACTCCTGCAGAGATTTCTCCGCTTCAGCAATCGCCGGATCGCGCTTTTCTCGAAGGTCTGCGATTGTCGGCGCGACGATTTTGTCCGGTGTGATGCCGTCGCCTTCGAGCTTGCGGCCTTTCGGCGTCATCCACAAGGACTCGCTGATTTCCAGCACGCCGCCGCCTTTCATCTCCCGAGGCTTGGTGATGCCCAGGACGCAGCCGCAGGTTTGAGTGCCAATGACCTTGACGCGGCCAATATCCTGCATGCCGCCGGCAAAAATCTCGGATGCGCTGGCAGTTCGCGGGCCGACGAGCAGCGTTACCGGGCCGGTGTAAATTGCATCGCCGCGCTGGCCGGCCTCCACGTCGAGTTTCAACTTGAACATGCCGCCGAACCAGGCGATGGGTTTGCCCGTGCGCGTCGAATATTTCGCAATGAGCGTTCTGTCGTTCAGAAAGTAGCCGGCGATGGTTACCATGGGGTCCAGTTCTCCCCCGCCATTTCCGCGCAAATCGACAATTACGCCGGGGGCATCTCGAACGGCTTGCAGCGCGCGTTTGAACGCCTTCGCACTGAAGCGGCTGAACTCGTCAAAAGCGATGTAGGCTTCGCCCGAGGCGAGCGAGCGCGATTCGACATTGGGGAGATTTTGATAAATGCGCGCCGTGACCGTCGCTTCAAACTCTGAGCCATCGGCGCGCAACAGTCCGATTTTAATCGCCGCTCCGACGGGAGCGGAAAAGGCGTCACGGTAAGCGAGCAGGCGGTCGGCGCGCTCGGAGGAAGATGCCTCGCGTTTTGCCGCGGCCTCGGCGATGCGATCTGCGACGGGCTTGCCGTCGATGCTCACCACGATCATTCCGGGCTTTAGGCCGGCACGATAGGCGTCGGAATTCCACTCCACCGCGGTGATGGCGATCTTACCTTCCACGTCCGCAGCCGTGAAGCCCAGGCCCGCGTGTTCATGCAGCTTGATTCGCTTCCACTGCTCAGGAGAATAAAACCGGGTGTGCGCGTCGTGAAGCTCGCCGGTCATGCTGCGAAGGAGCGCGTAGAAATCTTCGTCGTCTTTGGCCCTGCGGATTAGCGGCAGATATTGTTCGTGAATGTGATCCCAATTCACACCGTGAAAAGCTGGGTCGTAATAGAGATCGCGAATATCGCGCCAAACTCGTTCGAAGATATCTATGCGATCTTGCTGCGACAGTGCGGCGGGTAGACGCGGCGGCGCCGAGATGCCCGCTGGCGCGGCAATGAGAGCTAATGCGGCACAAAACGCGGCCGCGCCGACGATTCGGCGGAGACGTTGGCCGACGTCTTTCATTCCGGGCCTCTCTCTGCGCTCGCGCGCGGGGTGGAGTGGAGAGGTTTACCGCAAATCTGGGCAAGTAGGAATCGCAATTTTGCCGACGGGTTGTATTTGGCGGCGCAAAGTGCTGGTCTCATCGCGTTTGCGAGCTTGCGAAAATTCCGTTACACTACTTCGTGCTGCATGAGCTCGCGGCACTCACCGTTGATTTTTTTCCGGGAAATCCTGAGGGAATGGCCGAAGAACCACAGAACATAGCACCCGCCTACGAAGACGAGGACGAATACCGCCCGGAACCCACTGCGCCGCCGGGCCCGCCTGGCTGGATGGATGGCAGCACTCGCATCGGAATCCACACTTCCATTGCCGGCGATATCGCCGGAGCACTCGAAATCGCGCATGGACTGGGCGCAAATGCGGTGCAAATTTTTTCTTCCAGCCCGCGCATGTGGTCCCGCGAAAACGACAGCTCGCGCATAAAATCGGCAGACGCCGCGCGATTTCGCGCGCGACGGCTGGAGCTGGGGCTCGGCCCGCTGGTAATTCACGACAATTATTTGATTAATCTGGCATCGCCGGAGCGCGCGCTCCGGACCCGCTCGATCCAGGCATTTCATGGCGAGTTGGTGCGGGCTCTGGCGCTGGGTGCGGATTTTCTGGTGGCGCACCCGGGCGCATGTTGCGGCGCAGCAATGCCCGACGCCATTGCAGCGATTGCTGACGGATTGCGGCAGGCGGCGCGCGGATTGAAACTTGATAGGCTGCGTATTTTGCTGGAGAACACGGCGGGGCAGGGCAGCTCGGTTGGATCGCGATTCGAGGAGTTGCGCGCGATTTCGGACCTGTGCCGCGATTTGCCGATGGGCGTTTGCATTGATACCGCGCACATTTTCGCAGCGGGGCACGATATTCGCACCGCGCAGGGACTCGACGCGGCGTTGCAGCATGTCGAAGCTACGATCGGACTCGCGAATGTCTATGTGATTCACGCGAATGACTCGAAAACGCCGCTGGCTTCCCGCGTCGATCGCCATCATCACATCGGCAAGGGTCACATCGGACTCGAGGCGTTTGGGCGAGTACTGAATCATCCTTTGCTTGCTGGGCGCGCGTTTATTTTGGAAACGCCGATTGATAAGCCTGGGGACGATTGGCGAAATGTCGCTGCGCTGTGGAAGCTCCTCGGAAAAGAGATTCCGAAGCGGCGCGCGGCTCGAGATGGATTTCGCGTTCGCGCCAAGGCCAAAATACGATCATCCGGTCGAGCGACCGAGCGGGCGCATCCAAGCGAACGTCCGCGCAAAGCGACGCGTGCGCACGCGGCGGCGAAACGCGCTGCGTTGAAATCACGGAAACGAGGAAGCTGAACTTGGGCCAGTACGATCCACGCGCTATCGAAGAAAAGTGGCAGAAGGTTTGGGACGCGCAGCACGCGTTCTACGCCGACGCCGATCCCTCGCGCCCGAAATACTACATGCTCGAAATGCTGCCGTATCCCTCCGGCACGATGCACATGGGACACATGCGGAATTACACCATTGGCGACGCCGTGGCGCGTTTTCGCTGGATGCGCGGATTCAATGTGCTGCATCCGATGGGGTGGGACGCTTTCGGTCTGCCTGCGGAGAATGCTGCGATTCAGCGCGGCATCGATCCTCGTGAATGGACGCGGCAAAACATCGCCGAATTCAAGCGAGTTTTGAAACGATTTGGCTTCAGCTATGACTGGCGCAAGGAAATTTCCACTTGCGAGCCGGAATACTATCGCTGGAATCAGTGGTTTTTTCTGCGCATGCTCGAGCGTGGCATCGCTTACCGCAAGAAAAGCCGCGTGAACTGGTGTCCGAGATGCCAGACCGTGCTGGCGAACGAGCAGGTGGTTAACGGTTGCTGCTGGCGGCATGAAGATACGCTGGTCGAGGCGCGTGAAATCGAGCAATGGTTTTTGAAAATCACCGATTACGCCGAGCAATTGCTCGCGGACATGAAGGAAATTGAGGACGGCTGGCCCGGACGCGTCCTCACCATGCAGCGAAATTGGATCGGCAAGTCCAGGGGCGCGCGCGTGCGGTTTCGCGTCGAGGGCAGCGACGAAACGATCGAAGTTTTTACCACGCGCATCGATACGATTTATGGCGCAACGTCGGTTCTTCTTTCGCCCGAGCATCCGCTGGTGCCGAAGTTGCTGGCGGCAGACTCCGTGTCGGCCCAGGATCATGCCGAGTGGGATCGCCTGCGCAAGCGCGTTTTGAAGACCGAAGAAATTGCCACCGCTGAAAAAGAAGGCTTTTTCACCGGCCGGTATGCGCTGAATCCATTTTCGGGCGAGAAAATTCCGATCTGGGTGGCGAATTTTGTGCTCGCGGAATATGGGACCGGCGCGTTGATGTCCGTGCCCGCGCACGATGAGCGCGATTTCGAATTCTCCCGGAAGTATAACTTGCCGGTGCGCGTGGTGGTGCAGCCGCTGAATTCCGCGCCGCTCGATGGCGAAACAATGAAGGCGCCATTCTCCGAACACGATCAGGGGATGCTTGTCAGGTCGGGTCCATACAATGGATTATCCGCTGATCAGGCCATCGAAAAAATGACCGCGGACGCCGAAGCCCGTGGGTTTGGCAACGCGCAGATCACTTATCGGCTGAAAGATTGGGGAATTTCGCGCCAGCGCTACTGGGGCACGCCGATTCCGGTGATCTATTGCCCCAAGTGCGGCATGTTGCCGGTGCCCGACGATCAGCTTCCGGTCAAGCTGCCCGAAAAAGTGGATCTGGTCGAGACAGGCCGCTCGCCGCTCGCGACGGCGCCCGATTTCGTCAATGTGAAATGTCCGAAATGCGGAGAAATGGCGCGGCGCGAGACGGATACGATGGATACCTTCGTGGACTCGTCGTGGTATTTCTACCGCTATTGCGATCCGCACAATGATAAAGCTCCGTTCGACAGAGAAATCGTGCGGCATTGGTTTCCGATCGATCAGTACGTCGGCGGAATCACGCACGCAATACTACATCTGCTCTATTCGCGATTTTTTACCAAAGTAATGCGCGATATCGGCCTGGTGAAAATCAACGAACCGGTCACGCGGCTTTTCACGCAAGGCATGGTGCAAAAAGGCGGGGTGGCCATGTCCAAATCGCGCGGCAATGTGGTCGGCGCGATCGAAATGGCCGAGCAATATGGCTGCGATACCGGGCGTCTCTATACGCTCTTTGCGGCGCCACCGGAAAAAGATTTGGAATGGAGCGAGCAAGCGATTGAGGGCTGCTCGCGATTTTTGCAGCGGCTGTACCGATTGGTGGATGCGCAAGCCGGGCGATTGCGCGGCGTGAAGTCTCTTTCGTATGAAGGCTTCGATATTTCGAAAGCGACGCCAAAGGAAAAGGCGCTTTTGCGCAAAGCGCACCAGACGCTGAAGCGCATCACGCGCGATTTCGAGCAGCGCTGGCATTTCAACGCATCCGTGGCGCTGGTCATGGAACTGTTTAATGAGCTGCACGCGCAGGAGCCGCTGGCCGAGGGCGCTGATCCGGCGGTGATCAAGAAGGTGTTCGAGATGATGGTGCTGATAATTGCGCCAATCACCCCGCACATCGCCGAAGAACTATGGGAAATGCTAGGGAATTCTGGCGGGATCATGAAGTATGGCTGGCCGGATTATCGTGAGGATCTGGCTGCGGAAGAAGAATACGAGATCGTGGTGCAGATTAACGGCAAAGTGCGCGCCAAGCTGACGGTCGCCGATGGTCAGGGCGAAGAGGAATTGCGCGAGCGCGTAATGCGCGATGCGCACGTGGCGGCGCTGATGGCAGGCAAGTCGCCCGCTAAAGTAATCGTGGTGCCGAAACGGTTGGTCAATATTGTCTTGAAATCTTGAAGCGGTGAAGTTGTGCGGAACTAAAAGGAGCGATGTGATCGTCAAGAAGGGAATCGTCGTCCTCGATTTCGGCGGGCAATATACGCAGCTCATTGCGCGCCGCATCCGCGAGCAGGAAGTTTTCTCCGCGATCCTGCCTTGCAACGCGAAGCTCGAAGAAATCCGCCGCCTCGATCCCGCCGGGATCATCCTCTCGGGCGGGCCGAGTTCGGTGTACGACAATGATGCCCCCGTTTGCGACCCGGAAGTGCTGCGCCTCGGCGTCCCTGTCCTTGGCATTTGTTACGGGATGCAATGGATGGCGCGCACGCTGGGCGGCAACGTGCAGCCTGCCGAACGTCGCGAATATGGACGCGCGCAACTCGAGCGCGAGGGCGAATCCGCGCTGTTCGATGGCGTCCCGCGTAGCCTGAAAATCTGGAACAGTCACGGCGATCACGTAGTCGGACTTCCCCCGGGATTCGTGGTCACCGGCCGCACATCGAACGCCGTGGCGGCGATCGAAAACGCTGCCGCGAAACTGTGCGCCGTCGAATTTCATCCTGAAGTGCTGCATACCGAGTACGGCACCGAGATCCTGCAAAATTTTGTGTTCGCCGTCTGTGACGCGAAGAAGAATTGGAGCCGCGCCGGATTTATCGACGAAACTGTGGCCGCCATCCGGAGGCAAGTCGGCGACGCGCGAGCACTTTGCGCTCTGAGTGGCGGCGTTGATTCGGCAGTCGCCGCCGCGCTGGTGCATCGCGCCATTGGGGATCGGCTGACCAACGTGTTCGTTGATACCGGGATGCTCCGCAAGAATGAATATCAAGAAACGCTCGAGTTACTACGGAAACGCGTGGGGTTAAATGTGGATGGCGTGGACGCCTCGGAGAGATTTCTTTCACGCCTCGAGGGCGTCACCGATCCAGAAACAAAGCGCAAAACGATCGGCGCCGATTTCATCGCCGTCTTCGCCGAAGAAGCCCGCAAGCTTTCCGAGAAATCCACAAACGGCGCCAGCAAAATCCGCTTCCTGGTGCAAGGCACGCTCTACCCGGACGTGATCGAATCCGTTTCTGTAAAAGGCCCGTCGGCAACGATCAAAACGCACCACAACGTCGGCGGCCTTCCGAAAGACATGCCCTTCGAATTAATCGAGCCGCTGCGGGATTTATTCAAGGACGAAGTGCGGCGAATCGGCAGGGAACTTGGCTTGCCCGAAGAAATTCTCGTCAAGCATCCGTTCCCAGGTCCAGGCCTCGCCGTCCGCCTGATCGGCGAAATCACCCGCGAGCGCCTGGACACACTCCGAGCGGCCGACGCAATAGTCGTGGAAGAGATTCGCCGCGCGGGCCTCTACGAAAAAGTATGGCAAGCCTTCGCGGTTCTACTCCCGGTGCGGAGTGTCGGCGTCATGGGCGATGGCCGAACGTATGGAGACACCATCGTTGTGCGCGTCGTGGACTCGCAAGACGCGATGACTGCCGATTGGTCCCGATTACCTCGGGAAGTGCTGGAGAAAATTTCGACACGAGTCGTGAACGAAGTCGCGGGAGTTAACCGCGTCGTTTACGATATCAGTTCGAAACCCCCAAGCACTATCGAGTGGGAGTGAAGGGCAGGGCGCCCGCAAATTCCGGTACCGCGCGCCCTAACGGTTCGCCATCTTCTGGGCCATGTACAGCAGCAAGCGCCGGTCCGGCTCTTCGAGCCGTCCCAGCAAGCGCCGCATGCGCCCCAGAAAGCGCGCCTCTTTTCCCTTGCTGCCCCAGGCGATATCATCCGCCGACTTCCGCTTGGGAAGGTTCGGCAGCTCAGGAGGCTCCTCGCCATCATAAAACAATTGATAGAGAGGGATCTCCATCGCGCGCGCCAGCTTTTCGAGCGTCTCGATCGCCGGAACGGTATGACCGTTCTCGACGCGCGAGATGTAGCAACGAAGAAGCCCAGTGCGCTTTTCGATGTCGCCCTGTGATAGTTTTTTGGTTTCGCGTAGCAAACGTAACCGATCGCCGATAATCATGCGTGTAGTGTTAACATAGCCATTAGCTGGCTGCAAGTGCAAAGTGACATATTCTTGGTATTTATCGCGCCCCAGCTGGATGTAACCTAAACCTGATGCCCAACGTCCCAAAAGATGTGGCAGCATCGGCCCAAGCGATTGGCGCTGTCGGCGTTCTGACCGATGGTCAGAAAAACGAGCGCGAACTCGTACGACTGGCCCAAAATGGAACAGTTGAGGCCTTCGAGGAGCTCGTCCGCCGGCACCAGCAGCGCGTTTTTGCCGTCGTTTCGCGAATTCTGCATCGCCGCGAAGACGTGGAAGAGATCGCGCAGCAAGTTTTTCTGAAGGCCTACGTCTCGATCCGGCGGTTCGATATGCGCTCGGCCTTTTCGACTTGGCTGTACAAGATTGCCGTCAACGAGTGCTGGGATTCGCTGAGGAAGAAAAAGGTCCGGCCGCTGGTTTATGAGTCCGATCTATCCGAAGATCAAGTTCAGCGGCTTGATTCCTACGCTTCCGCCGGCCGCAGCCCGGCTGGACCGGATGAGCAGGCGCAGGCGCGCGAGTTGGTCGAGCTGCTTTTGTCGAGCCTGTCGCCCGAAGACAAGAGGATTTTGCTGCTGAAGGAAGTCGAAGGGCTATCGGTTCAGGAAATTGCCGAGATCTTCGACCTGAACGTGAACACTGTAAAAGTCCGGATGTTTCGCGCCCGGGCGGCCATGATGGATGCCTATCGCCGCCGCTTTGGTGCGGACGGCCGGGTGCAGTCGAAAGAAAGGAGGGGATGAGCCACATGGACGAACAGATGAAATTGCGAGCGTGTCCGGAATTCGAGGCCGTCCTCGAGGATTACGTTTCAGACGATTTGAGCGGCGCCGAGCGCGAGAGCGTTGCGGCTCACTTGCAAGGTTGCGCGTCGTGCTCCGCTGCGGCGGAAGCGGTGCAGCAGAGCCGCGAGATTTTGCGATTCGCCGGCGAGCCTGCGGCTGATCCCGGGCCATTCTTCACCCGCCGGGTGATGTCGCGCATCAGTGCGCTCGAGCCGCGCGCGGCGGCGGAAGCGGGCTTCTGGAAGCCTCTGGAGATTTTCGCGCGGCGCGCCGTGTGGGCCTCGGCAGGAGCGGTGGCGTTGCTGGTGATGTACGTGAATTTGTCCGGCGCGCCTGCTCAGCAACAGGTCGCGCAGGTCCGCTCGAACGATCAGACCGGATTGTTTACCGATACTTCGCCCGTGCCAGCCAATCGCGATGAGACTTTTCTGACCATTACGGATGTCCGCCATGGAGAATAGCAACGTCCAGCGCAAGGCCGGCGTGCTGGTGGCCGCTGTTTTTCTGCTCGGCGCGATTTTCGGAGGCGTGGGCACCCACTACTGGGAAGTGCGAGCGAACGGCGGCCACACAATATCCGGATATCCGAAACACGCCGAGATCATGAAGCAGCTCACCATCCAGGTGGGGCTTTCGGACGAACAAGAAAAGCAAGTAGGCGCCGTGGTGGACGATATTCACGCCAAGATGCACGAACTCTCACAGCAACAGAAGCCTCAGTCCGATGCCATCCGCGCCGAAGGGCGGCAGCGGATTCGCGCGCTCCTTACTGCCGAGCAGCAGCCTAAATACGAGAAGTTTCTTCAGGAACTCGACGCCGATCGCGCTAACGCCGAAAGCCAAAAGTAGCGCCCGCGTCCCCGCCGGCATCTAACGGGCGAAAAAACAAGCCACATCCTTGATTCCGGACGGCGCGCTCGCCGTAATTCGCTTTGTGCGCTTATACGCGGGCAAAAACATGTCCAAACAACGGAACGGCTAAAGCACCGTCCCCTAGCAGGGCCTCCACGAACAATCTAGAACGGAATATCTTCGTCCGAAATATCCGGTCCGGCTTGCGGCATGGATTCATCCGGTGCCGGCGCATCCATGTCAGAGTGCGAGCCGCCGCCAAATCCGCCGCTCGCGCCCGCCCCGGCTCCTGCGGACATGCTTTCGGCGCGCGAAGTGAGCATTTTCATCTCATTTGCCACAATTTCGAACGAAGTCTTCTTCTGCCCATCGCGCTTGTCTTCCCACTGCCGCGATTGAATCCGTCCTTCGATATAGACTAGGTGTCCCTTCTTCAAATACTGCTGCCCGATCTCGGCGAGCTTTCCCCACATGACGATGCGATGCCATTCGGTTTGCTTCTGGCGTTGGCCGGACCGGTCCTTGTAGGTGGAATCCGTGGCTAACGAGAAATTGCAGACAGCCTGGCCGGTTCCGGTGAAACGCGTTTCCGGATCCTTGCCCAACCGGCCGACGAGAATCACTTTGTTGACGGACATGAAAACACCTGCCTCTTCAGAAAATACGGAGAATTCTTCAAGGCGAGTATAACCGAAGTGAGCCGCGGAGCGAAAAGAATGGAATTAGTGGATGGAGTTTGCATTTGATGTCAACTCGAGTTCTTCTGGTGGTGGGAGTCCGTGCAATTCATGCGGGGAGCCCCTGCATTTATGCGGGAAAGGAACGCTTTAGCGCCGGGAAGGTCTGGTCTCACGTGATCGGGTTTGCGAATCGGGCCTGAAGTTAAGACACTACCAATTAGTGAGGGGTGGTGGAGCGCGGAGACAATTCTTTCACGTGCACTTCGGCTCGGCGCGATTCATCGGTGCCGGGATAGCGGCTTACCACTGAGCGGAATTGCCGCAATGCGCTGGCTTTCTGCCCGGTCGCCAGCATGGCTTCGCCTTTTTTCAATGATGCGGCAGCGAGCTTGAAACTTCTTGGATAGTTCGTGAGCACCAGATCGTAGGCTGCGATAGCGCTCGGGTAGTCGCCTTGCGCGTAGCTGATCTCACCGAGATAGAATTGCGCGTTCCCGGCGAGATCCGAGGTTGGGAAATTTTTCAGAAAGTCGCCGAACTCCTGCCGCGCGAGATCGTTTCTACCACTGCTGAAGTCGCGCAGGGCATTTTGATAGAGAGTGTCGGAGGAAATCGGGGCCGGCACGCCGGACGGCAGCGCTGACGAAGATGGAGCGCTGGAGCCGCCTCCTCCTCCGCTCGCGGTCGGAGTTCCCGGCAATTTCGCGTCGATACTCTGCAGCAGATTCTGCACGTCGGTGACTTGCTGCGAGACTTTCGCGACGCGCGCCTGCAAATCCTGCATGTTGTCCGAAACGCCTTGCGTCTGCGTGGCGATGGTGTCGATGCGCGCGCTCGAATTCGCTTGCGTGTCTTGCAGTGCTTTTTGGACTGCGCCCATCTCGGTGTTCACGCGATTCTGCGCATCAAGCGTTTGATTAACCACCGTGCGGAGCTCGGCGAGCCGTTGATCCATCGCGCTGCGCATGTCCTGCTGGCCCTGCAAAAGCTGGGCCACGGACTGCTGCAGCTCGATGATTTCTCGCGCGACTGCCGATGCGGGCTGCGGCGCGATCAGCTGGCCGGCGAATGCCCCGAGGAACACGGCGGCGACAACCATTGCTATCGTTCCCTTGCGCGACATCTTTCCTCCTTGCTGTTGCGCGGGCGTCGCGGAGCTAGCAACTCCGCGACGCCCGGCGATCCGTCTCGCTGGTGTTGAGCGGTGCTTGCTGGTTCAGCTTACTGCGCGCGGACGATGTGCGCACGCCGATTTTGCTGCCAGCATGTTTCATTCGACTGCGTGCAAAACGGCTGTTCCTTACCATAACTCACCGTGGTCAGTCGATCGGTGGAAATTCCGAGCTGCACGAGGAAATCCCGTGCGGCCTGTGCACGCCGCTCGCCGAGACCGAGGTTGTATTCCGTCGAGCCGCGCTCGTCGCAGTGGCCTTCGATGCTCACCTTGATCTGCGGATAGGAGCGCAGAAATTCGGCGGTGCGCGTTAAGGCGGAGCGCGCGTCGGCACGCAAATCGGACTTATTGAAATCGAAGAACGCGTCCTGGACGTTTTGCCGGAAAAGTTCGTCGATACCCGGCGTCGCAGGCGGCGCTTCCGCAGCGGCTGCCGCAACGGTGATGCGCACGCTCGCAGTTGCCGAGCCGCCCGGACCATTGGCCACGATCTGATATGTCGTCGATTGTGCGGGCGTCACGGTGGTGGTTCCCGAGGGCGCCACGCGGCCAACTCCCGGAGCAATGCTGAGGTCGGTAGCGTCGGTGGACGACCACGTCAGTGTCACCGCCTCGCCCGGATTTATCGAAGTCGTCGAAGCATTGATCGTCACCGTAGGCTGAGCCGGCGCGGGAGCCGGGGTGGGCGCTGGAGGCGCTGCACCTACCTGTTTCTTACATCCGCCTGCGAGCAACGCAAATCCAACCAGGCAGCAAACCATTGCTACTTGTCGTAAAGAGCCTTCCCTCATTAACAGTCCTCCTTCGGCGCAATTATTTTTATCAGCGATCCCCGAACTCGCGCCGGAAAATTTGTACTACGATTGGGCCCTTGAAATTTGTTGAAAGTGCGAACTGTTTCCGAATCCGCAAACCGTGCACGAACTTAGAACTAACTTTGCGCGCAACGCTGTCATCCCGATCCTGCTTTTCGTCAACCGCTTCACGGTCGCATATGAAACGCCAGGCATCTGCATTTACTTTCCTTCATTTCGGCGACCAGCTCGGCGATTCGTTTTTCCCTGCAAAGGTAAGCTGCTTCGGCTCGCTTCCGTCGGCGAGGATGGTCCAGATTTGCCGCGTTCCGGTCCGTGTCGATTCAAAGACCAGATGCCTTCCGTCGGGCGCCCAACTCGGCCGTTCATTTCGCCCCGCGTCGCGCGTCAATTCGACCAGTGACCGGCTTACGATATCCATGATGTAAATGTCGAAGTTTCCCGACGGCCGCCGCCACGCAAACGCCAGCAGTTGCCCATTTGGCGACCACGATGGATCGACGACATAGCCCATGTCCGGCATCGCGATCCTCTCAATGTTCGAACCATCCGAATTCATTTGATAAAGCACCGGCTCGCCGCCGCGGTCGCTCACAAATATAATTTGCTGGCCGGTCTTGGGGTTCCAAACCGGCGAGGTACTCACCGCCTTCGTCAGCGTTAGCCGGCGCATGTGCGATCCGTCCGCGTCGGTAACTACAATTCCTTGATCGCCCATCGCGCTGGACATGAACGACAGCTTCGTGCCATCCGGCGACCAGGCCGGCGCGCTGTTCGTGCCCTTGTACCGCGGGAAGCTGATGAGGCGGTTCGATTCCGTGGAATAGAGGCAAATTTGCGCCGAGATTACTTTCTGATACGGCTCGAAGCAGGTGAAGGCGATGCGCGTGGCATCGGGCGACCAGCGCGGAGTCAGCGCGATCGTCCCAATGTGCGTGAGCTGGTGCTGGTTCGCGCCGTCGTAATCCATCAGCCATACTTCTTTGTTCCCGCTGCGCCCGCTGATGAACGCGATCTGCGTGCTGGCAATTCCCGGCAGGCCGCCGCTCAGCCGCGCGATGATGTCGTCGGCAAACTGGTGCGCCAGTTTACGCGCATCGCCATCGGTTGCTGCGCCGCGGTAGATTTTTTGCAGCACTGCAGCGCCCGCCGCCGAGCGTACGTCAAAGAGATTTGCATTCGCCGCTAGGTTCGTTCCTTGCACGTCGAGGCTTCCAAACGCCAGCATGAATGCGTTCGCGGGCGCGGCGCTCCAATCTGTCGGATGCAGCTGCCCAGGCTGCGTCGGTGCACTCGGCGGATAGAAGCTTGGACTCACCAACTCGACGATGCCGCTGTATTCCAGGTCGTTCCACAGCACATCATGAAATGTTTTCTCCAGCGGCTGCGCCGATGCGTCGGCAACTCCGAAGTCCGCCACCGCCAGCCGCGCCTTCGCGACGCCGAGGCCCGTGCCCGTCTTGAACCAGTCTTGCGCTGCTGCCGGCTGCGCGGTGCAGAGCACGGTGACGAGCGCGGCGAACACCATCGCGATGCGCATCCCCATTCCGATTTTCGCTCGAGACTCCATTTTCACTGCCTTCTCCTGTTCGCCATCAATTGGGGCTCCCGCCGGCGGCGGCTTTACTGCCGGCGAAAATCGAAATAGAAATCTACTGAAACGTACCCGCCGCTATAGTCATTCGGCAGGGGCTGCAGCGGGCTTGACGCCTTGAGCGCTCGAACCGCTGAAGTGTCCACCGACGCGTTTCCGCTCGATTGCGTGATCTGAATATTCGTTACCGTTCCGTCGCGCATGATTTGAAATGTAATGTCGGCTCGTGGAGCAGCGCGTATGCTCGGATCGACGGTCGCCTGTAGCCAATTGCCGCTCACGCGCCGCTGCACAGCCTCGACGTACCACGAATACTTCTGCCCGAAATTTCCGCCCGCAGCGCCGTTGAATCCCATGCCCGCTTGCGTGGATCCGCTGCCCATCGTAAAAGTCGTCGCGGCAGAGTAGGGAACCGCCGGCGTTCCGCCTCCGCCGTAAGGCACCGCGTTTTGCGGCGGCGGCGTTTTGTTCTCCAGCAGCTTCGACGGCTTCGATATATATTTCGGCGGCTTATTCTTCTCAAATTTCGGAAGCGGCGTTGCGTCTTCTACTTTCGGTTTCGGCTCGGGCTCCGATTTGTAAAGTCCCTTGCTCTCATCCACCACGCGATTTTCCGTAACGGTGTCCGGCTGCGGCAGCGGTATCGCCGGAACAGCCGCGGGTACGCTCCCCACAATTCCCACCGAAATCGATCCGCCAGGCCCTCCCCAATCGCCTTCGTGCGGCGTGGCCCGCAGCAGATACGCCATGCCGGCAAAGAGCGCCAGGTGAAAAATTCCCGCCAGCATCAGCGGTCTTTTTAGACTGTCGGCCGGAACTTCGTAATAAGCGTCCATATCAATGCATCACTGCGATTGCGCGCGCTCGGTAAGCGGCTTAGTGACGATCTGCACGTTGAGTACGCCGGCCTGCTGCAGCGCATCCAGCACCGTCGTCACGCTTCCGAAAGGCACGGTTTCATCACTGCGCAAATAGACAGGCTGGTGAGCCGGATCGGAGGATTTCGCTCGCACTTGATTGCCGAGATCATGAATATTGATCGGCGTATCGCCCAGATAAACGCGCTGCGAACGATCGATGGTAACCACCAGGCGCGCTTCCGAAATTTCCTTCACCGTTTTCGTCTTCGGCAAATCCACTTCAATTCCAGACTGCAGAATCGGGGCGGTGATCATGAAAATGAGCAGCAGCACCAGCACTACGTCCACGAAGGGAACTATGTTGATTTCCGAGAGCGTCGAGCCGGTTTCGCGTGAGAGTTGCGGCATGGCGTTAGCTCAACTATAAAGCGTCTCGATGCGTGAGACGAATTCCATGGTGAAGTTGTCCATCCGCGTGGCTTCCGAGCGCACGCGTTGGAGGTAATGGTTGTAAGCGATTACCGCCGGGATCGCGGCGAACAGTCCCGCGGCGGTGGTGATCAGCGCTTCGGCGATACCGGGCGCGACTACTCGCAAACTTGCCGCCCCGGCGGTTCCCAACCCTTCGAACGCGTCCATCACGCCCAGCACCGTGCCGAACAATCCGATAAATGGCGAGACCGATCCAATCGTCGCCAGCCCCGGCATCCAGCGCTCCAGCGCGCGCACCTCTTCTGCGGTGGCCAATTTCATTTCCACGCCGATGGCGTCCACGTTCTTGGGTTTGCCTCCGGCGGGATTGGTGCCCATCATCTGGCTCTGCAATTCGCGAAAACCAGCCTCATAGAGATTCGCCAGCGGGGAACCCCCCGCCGCGGCGCGCAAGGTGCGCGGATCGGCCAGCCCTCGTCCGGAGCGAAAAACTTGCAGGAACTTTTTCGTTTGCGGCTCGATGCGGCTGAACAATTTTGACTTCGAAAGAATGATGGCCCACGAGAACAGCGAAAGGAAAAGCAGGATTGCCAGGACGATTCGCGCTATCCAGCCCGTTTGCTCGACCAGCGCTTGAATCTTTCCTTGATAGAAAAGCTCGGCGATTCCGAAAATTGTGTCCCCCCAGAAATTATATCGTAATCCGACCCAAATTCACGTTAACACACGCGTTTGCAGCGGTCAAAGCAATCGAACAAATCAGTTTTCACTGGGCTGGCGTACGCCCCACAGTGTACTCTGTCCGCCGCGCGCGAATCGCTGTGCTAAGATGAAAGTTTCCATGAGCGAGAGTATCCATGTTTCCCTCGAATCTCTCATTTCGCCCTCTGCGAACACTGGAACTGTCTTGCCTGGCGATGCGCGGGCCCGCGCTCCTCAATTCGATGCCACTTTGAGCGGCAGCGTGACACCCGGCGCGGGAAAAAGTTTCTATATTGAAACATTCGGCTGCCAGATGAATGTCCACGATTCCGAAAAAGTCGTGGGTGTTCTCGCCGGGCGCGGGTACCAGCAGGTAGAAACGCTCGCCGACGCGGATTTGATTTTCTACAACACGTGCAGCATTCGCGAAAAAGCAGCGCAGAAGGTTTTCTCACGCCTCGGAGAATTTCGCGGCACCCCGGGTGAAAACAAAATCATCGGCGTACTCGGATGCCTCGCGCAGCAAGAGGGCGAGGACATTTTCGAGCGCGCGCCGTGGGTCAGCCTGGTCTGCGGCTCCGCAAGCTATCGCAAGCTCCCGGAATTTCTTGCCCAGCTCGAAGCCGGCGGCCGTCGCGTCATGGGTCTCGATCTCGATACTGACGAAACTTTCGAGACCGATCTAACGCGCCGCGATAATCCCTTTCGCGCCTATCTAACGATCATCGAGGGCTGCGATTACGCCTGCTCTTATTGCGTCGTGCCCCACACGCGCGGGCCCGAGCGCAGCCGCCGGAGCGAGGCGATTCTCGGTGAAGTCCAGCGCCTCGTAGATTTGGGCTACAGCGAAATCCAACTCCTCGGCCAAACAGTGAATTCCTATCGCGATTCCGGCCCGCGCAAACTAAATTTTGTGGAGCTGCTGCGCGAAGTAGCCGCCGTGAACGGTGTACGCCGGGTACGCTTCACTACCTCGCATCCCAACGATTTCACCCGCGAGATCGTTCAAGCCATCGATGAAACTCCCGCGCTCTGCGACCACATCCATCTTCCCGTGCAATCCGGCTCGACGCACATTCTCAAAGCCATGCTGCGCACGTACACGCGCGACGAATATCTCGAGAAAATCGAATGGATCCGCGCCGCACGCCGTCCCATCAGCATCACCTCAGACGTCATCATCGGCTTCCCGGGCGAGACTGATTCCGATTTCGAGGCAACTCTCTCGCTTCTCGATCGCGTCCATTATGACGGCGTGTACGCTTTCAATTATTCCCCCAGGCCCAACACCGCTGCCCGCTCGATGCCTGACGCGATTCCCGAAGCAGAAAAGAGCCGCCGCCTCGCCGTTCTGAACGAGCATCAGCGCAAGATTCAAAGCGCGACAAACGAAAAGCTGATCGGCTCGTCATTCGAAGTCTTCGCCGACTCGCGTTACGCCGCCCGCAATCAATGGGGCGGCCGCACCACTTGCAATCGTGTTGTAAATTTCACTTCACCGCGCGAAAATCTATTGGGACAGTATCTGCAAGTCAAGGTCACGCGCTCGGGTCCCGGCAGTTTGTCCGGCGAGCACTTGGTCTGAGTCTCCGGGAGGTACCATGGAACTCGAGGTCAAGATTCGCGGTCTGATGATGGACCCGGTGACCAACATGCCCGTAGTAGTCCTCAAAGAAACGCAGGGGAGCGGAGTGCTGCCGATCTGGGTCGGCATTTACGAAGCCAACGCCATCGCGCTGGAAATTGAAAAGGTACAAACGCCCCGCCCGATGACCCACGATCTGCTAAAAAATGTTCTAACCGGCCTGAATGTTCACGTGCACCGCGTGGTCGTTTGCGAATTGCGCGACGATACGTTCTACGCCCTAATCTGGATGGAGCGCGACGGCCAGATGATGTCCATGGACGCCCGCCCAAGCGACGCGCTAGCGCTGGCGTTGCGTCTCGATTGCCCCATCTTCGTAGAAGAAGATGTGATCAAAACTTCGAAGATGTCTAGCGCCTCGGCCGAGCGCGGCAGCAACGAAGAACTCCGCAAGTGGCTGGAAAACCTAAGCGACGAAGACCTAGGCCGCTACAAGATGTAAATACCGTCGGCGTCCCCGCCGGCATCTTACGACTTCGTAGCGGTGGCCTTTAGGCCGGCATCTTGCGAGCAACAAATCAGCTAGGAAGACAACTCACGCCCGGAAGAAACACGCCAATGCCTCAAAGTGTTAAGCATCTCGCTCCGCCCACACGAATGCCTTCGAGAAACCGTGTCGTCGTAAGATGCTGGCCTAAAGGCCACCGCTACGAAACCGGCGCCGCTCACGCCGCGGAGAGAAGAGGTCCGCCACAGGTGCTTTTTTCGCTTGAACTATCGCTTTAGCCTCTGTACAGTGAGGGCCAACCGGTAGTACTAAATCTGCTGGCCGCTCCTATATATAGGCCTGCGGTTGCCGGGGAAGGGAACGGTGTTCGGTTTGGCCTGCGTTCTGGCAGTTGCCAATCAAAAGGGCGGCGTCGGTAAGACTACCACCGCCATCAACCTCGCTGCCGCCATCGCTCTTCGCAAGAAAAAAACGCTGCTGATCGATCTCGATCCGCAATCGAACGCCTCCATCGCGTTTTTCGATCCCGCCGAAATTCAAAATTCGACCTACGATATTTTCAGCGACCATCCCGTCCCGCTCGTAAATATCATCCGGCCGACAAAAGATCCTTATCTCTTCGTGGCGCCGTCGCGTCTCGTGCTCGCAAAACTCGAGCAGCAACTCGCCGGGCAATTCGACGCGCCCTTCAAACTGAAAGACGCGCTCACGCCGATTCTGCACGAGTACGATTACATTGTGATGGATACTCCACCGGCGCTGGGCATCATCACCGTTAACGCTCTCGTCTCCGCAACGCATCTCCTGATCCCCATTCAGGCAGCCTATTTCGCAATCGAAGGCACCGACGATCTGCTGGAAACTTTCGGGCGCATCCGTTCGCGCCCGAATCCCGACCTAAAGATTCTCGGCGTGGTCATCACGCTGTTCGACAAGCGCACCAACATCTCGCGTGACACGCACGAGCAAATCCGCGCCACATTCGGCAGCGCCTTATTCAAAACGCGCATCAGCAAAAACGTCCGCCTGGAAGAAAGCCCGGCCTACAAAGAAACCATTTTTACTTTCGCGCCAAAATCTTCCGGCGCCGAAGAGTATCGCAAGCTCGCCCTGGAGGTAATGCAACGTGTCGAGGAAGATCGGGTTACCCGTCACTCTCAAGATGCGGCATGACGCACACTACGTCGAGACTTTAGCCAGCTACAGTGGCGCGTCTATCGGCCGCATGATTCCCATCGATAAGGTTCGTCCGAATCCGGATCAGCCGCGCAAGACGATTGGCGACGTCCGCGAACTTTCCGATTCCATTCGCGAGAAAGGCGTGCTCGAGCCGCTGCTCGTACGTTACGTCCCGCGCGAAGACACCTATTACATCATTTCCGGCGAGCGCCGTTACCACGCGTCGCGCGCCGCGGGTCTGAACGAACTGCCGTGTATCGAGAAAATCGCCGACGATGCCGAGACGCTCGAGCTCGCGCTTATCGAGAATCTCCAGCGCAAGGACCTGACCCCTTTCGAAGAAGCGGACGGCCTGTCGCGCCTCGCCGAGCATTTCGATTACACCCACGACGATATCGCCCGCAAAATCGGCAAGGCTCGCTCGTCCGTCACCGAGACGCTCTCCATTCGCGTGATTCCCGACACGATTCGCGAGGCGTGCATTGAGAAAGGAATTGTCACTAAATCGCTGCTGCTGCAGGTGGCACGGCAGCCGAATGAAAAGAAGATGCGCGAGATGGTCGAGAAAATCGCCTCCGGCGGACTCTCCCGCGATGAAGCACGCCGCGCTCGCCAGGAAGAAAATGTGTCCGCGCCCCGCCCGCAACCTTTCTTATTCGATTTTCAGCCGGAAGATAATTCTTTCCGTATGCGCATCCTCTTCCGCAAAAGCCAAGTAAGCCGCGAAGAGCTAGCCAACACGCTGCGCGCCATCCTCCGCGAAATCGAATCCGGCGAAGTAAAAAGCGCCGTAGCCTAAGCATTTGTAGGGGAGGGTCTTACTGCTCAGAACTCTCGGGAACTCAGCCTAAAGGCAGACCCTCCCGCCTTTCCGTCCTCTATTTGCGCTTACGCCTCCGGTTTGCAATTTCCTCTCGAACTTCCCCCCTCCGTTTGTTAGCGTTCAATTATGGCGGAAACACCCAAGCCCCCAGCACGCCCCGAACTGCGCCGCCGCAGTCGGCGAGTTAAAGCGCACATCCAGGTGGTAATCCATCGCCACCAGGGCCAAGGGCGCACAGAAACCGCAGGCACTCTTGTCGTAAACGCCCATGGCGCCCTGATCTTGCTGGCGATGCCGGTAGTGCCTGGCGAACTCATAAGCCTGAAGAATGTAGCTACCGAAGAAGAAATCCTCGCGCGCGTAACATCGCTCGGCACGCGCCTGCTCGGCAAAACCCAAGTCGGCGTGGAATTCATCAAGCCCGAGCCCAATTTCTGGAAGGTCCCTGATCGCCCGGAAAATTGGGAACGCAAGGCTGCTCAGCCCGCCGGCGCGGGAGCCCGCAAACCGGCCGATTAAGTCTTATCCCGCGCGCGTTCCATCCGGCACGCGTTCTTCCGGTACCGCCAGCACCGGCCGAATCCCATCCGCGAAGCCGATGTCGAATAACATCCCTTCAGAAACCACGCCGCGCATCTTCCGCGGCTCAAGATTCACAACAAAAAGCGCCTGCTTCCCCTCAATCTCTCGCGGATTAGCCCGCTCCAATTTCATGCCCGCAACTATTGTCCGAGCGAAGCCGCCAAAATTCACGCGCATCTTCACCAACTTGTCCGAGCCCTCGACATCGTCGACGGCCTCAATCGTCCCGACGCGAATGTCCGCCTGATTCAAAATATCAATCGAAATAGTAGGTTTAACGGGTGCGTCGCTCATGCGTATATCCTGCTATCGGATTGCTGAATTGCAGACCATGCGAGACTTGTCAGGGCACGGTTTCAACCGCGCCGCAAAAGCGGGAAACGTCTTGCGAATTTACCGGTTGCGGAATAAAGCGCCGCTTACGGCACCACTGAACTGATGCCCTGTCACAGCGAACTAACACCAATCCGCCTATTTAATCTTCGCGTATTCCGCCCGCGCCTGCTGCAACACCGGCACATCCGCATCCGCATCTTTCCACAGCGCCAAAAAATCCTGATAAGCCGTCCGCGCCTTAGCCATATCGCCCTGCAACGCATACGTGCGCCCCAGTTCCAGATGCGCCAGCGAGGCCAACGGAAAATTCCCAATCAAATAACTATGGTCAACGATTTTCTGAAACTCCGCCGCGGCCTCGGCCCCCTTTCCCACCTGCAGGTAAGCCTGGCCTCGCACGTAAATCGGCAACAATTCTCCGCCAACGCTGATGGAAGGAGGCTCGGTACCGTAGTCGTATTGCGCCGTCGGCTTCAAAATCTCGATCGCCTTCGCCCCATTCTTGCGATCAATCGCCGCCTCGGCCTGTGCGACTGGAGTCCAGTAAAAGTTCACAAGCGTGTCCTCAGGGAAACGCTTCTGCAAATCAGCCGCAATCTTTTCGGCCTGGTCCGGCTCTCCGGCCATGCTATCGACAATAGCAGCAAGTATCTGCGTGTCGTGGTTTGTCGCCAGCGCCAGCGCCGAAGCTACCGCCTCTCGTGCTTGGCTCGCATTCCCGAGCGCCGCCTCGTGCAATGCCGCCGCCATCTGCCACACCGCCGCAGTTTCTTTCTGATCGCTGCGCTTGTCAAACTCCACCGCCCGTTTCGAGAACTCTCGCCCCTTGGCCAGCCGGCCGTGATATACCTCCGTATCCGATTGAAGCGCGCTAAGAAAATCTTCGGCGCCTTGCTTCCCGTCGGCCCACGCGGCTAGGCGGCCCATCTCCGCGCTATCGCCTTGCAGGAACGCCAGCCAGTAGGCATTGGCGTGCAGCACGGGCAGATTTGGGAATTTTGCAACCGCATCCTGATACGCGCTTTTGGCTTCATCGAGCCGGTTCAAAGAAATATAAAATCCCACGGCATTCCCATAACCAATGGAGCTCTCCGGGGCCAACCGAATAGATTGCAGCGTGTGGTTCAGCGCTGCTTCATAATCGCCGTATGACCCTTCCGCAACTCCCAAATCCAGCGGCGGCCGGTCGTCATGCGGATAGGCCTGTATCCACTGAGCGTATACTTGCTTGGATTTCTCCAGATTCCCGGTGCAGAATTGATAGTAGTCCGCTGAGATTTGAAATTTTTCCCGCTCGCTCACACGGTCGCGAAGTTCGTACGCTTTGGCAATGTAGTCGTTCGACAGCCCGTTCTCCCCGAGATTGGAATACGAAATTCCCAGAAACACGTAAGCGCTCGCAAAATTGGGATCCAGTTCAATGGCCCGCTTGAGAAAGGGAATCGTGGCTGCGTCGCCGGTCGTCGCTCGCGCGCGCACGCCTTCCGAATAGGCCTTCAACGCTTCCAGCGAAGAAGTAGTCGCTTCCGCCAGCGGCTTGTCGAATTTCTGAATGGTGGTCAGCGACTCGCCCAGCTTCTCGCGCATGGACGTGGCCACTTTGCCCAGCGCATCCAGCACGTGATTCTTATCGCTGGCCTCCGCCGCCACGCTGGCGAGCGAATCGCCCGTCGAGCAATTTATCGCCTTCAGCACCAGCGAATAGCGGTCGCCAACTTGCGCGATGGTCCCCGAAAGCATCGCCGTGCTCGACGTCCGCTGGCAAATTTCCCGCGCCACCTCTTTGCTGAGACGATCGCCTGGCGGACGCCCCATCATGTGCAGCGTATCGCTCACTTTCTGGTCGGAAAGAATATTCAGGAAAGGCGACTGCGCCAGTTGCACGGAAAGCGCCTGCTTCAGCGTATCGTCAAACGCCGTGTCACCCGTGCTGTTACCGAAATCGGCGATCACGATGCTGTCCTTCTCCGTCAATTTGGGCGCGCGATGGAAAAGGAAATAGCCGCCGACGGCCAGAAGTAAAACCGCGACTCCCGCGGCGGCAGGAATCATCCACTTGGGCCGCGCCGCCACTGCAGCGGGGATCGCAGCAGGAGTGGGCGTCGCCGCGATTCGTGCCGACGATCCGCGGGCGCTTTCTTTCGCCGGTTCCGCTCCGCCAACGCCGGGTGGCGCCGAAGAAACTCGACTAGTGCTCGCCGCTTCTTCCGTCGCCGCAGCCGCCACGAATCCCGAAGCAGACCGTCCACTCTCGGTGTCCCGCTTCAATCGCTGCAAATCCGCGCGCATTTCCGCCGCGCCCTGATAGCGCAGCTTGCGATCCTTCTCCAGCGCCTTCTCGATGATGCGTTCAAACTCCGCCGGCAAATCCGGATTCAATCGAATCGCCGCAACCGGCGGGCGATTCAAAATCGCCTCAGTGATCACACCGGAACTTTCGCCGCGGAAGGGCAGTGCGCCCGTCTCCATCTCGTAGAGCACTACTCCAAACGAAAACAAATCCGACCGCGCATCCAAATCCTTAGCCCGCACCTGCTCCGGCGACATATACGCCACGGTCCCAAGGGTGCTCCCCGGACTTGTCAAATGCTCCGGCGAAACGGCGTCAACGGTTTCCTGCCCGCTTGGCGCCGACATCGTTTTCGCCAAACCAAAATCGAGAATCTTTGCATGCCCCCGCGAAGTCACGAAAATATTGGCGGGTTTGATGTCGCGATGGACGATTCCCCGCGCATGCGCCGCATCCAAAGCGTCGGCAATTTCAATCGCGAGATCCAGCCCCTCGTCGAGCGGCAGCGCCGTTCCGGAAATGCGCTTCTTCAGCGTCTCCCCATCAAGAAATTGCATGGCAATGAACGGCCGCCCATTGGCGTCGCCAATTTCATAAATAGTGCAAATGTTGGGATGGTCCAGCGCCGAAGCCGCCTGCGCCTCGCGCTGAAATCGTTCAAGCGCCTGGCGGTCCCTCGCCAATTCATCAGGAAGGAACTTCAAAGCCACAAACCGGTGAAGCGTAGTGTCCTCAGCCTTGAACACCACACCCATTCCGCCGCCACCAAGTTTTTCCAGCACCCGGTAGTGCGAAATCATCCGCCCAGAAAGAGAGGAAGAATCAGCCACGGACGGGAATCTTATTCAGGGACGCTACTTAAGTCAATGCGCCGAGCGGCTCCGCACAGCAATCCTCATTTCGTTTCGCGCAAGAGCACCACATCCGCCTCGATGCGTCTCTGCAGCACCGCCAAATTCTTCCCATCCGGCGAATATTGCACCCCGATAATCTGATCGCTCTTGAAATTTGTTATCTGCTTCCCAGCAGTACCATCCAGCGGCTGCATCCACAAGTTATCCACGCCCTGCTGCGTAATCGGATATACCAACGCCTTACCATCGGGCGTAAAGCGCGCCGCATCCGCAACTGCCGGATTTGGATCTAGCAAGCGAACCTGTGCCTGCGACCCGGAATCGACCGGAATCAAAGCAATCTTATGGACCTGGTTCTCCGCCCCAACAATAACGAGAAGCGCCAGCAGATGCCCGTCCGGCGAACGATCCAGAAAAAAAGCCTGGACGATCAGCGCGTGGGGAACAACACTGCCTGGCACGACCTCGGGTGTTCCGCCGTCAACGGGCACTTGCTTCACCCGATTGCCGTCGTTATCGAGGAAGTACGCCAACTTCGAATCGGTCGAGCACGCTGGTAAAGTGTCGTGTCCCCCTTCCGAAAGCCGCGTCAGGTTCGTGCCGTCCACATTGATTCGCCAGATGTTGAGCGCGCCTCCACTTTTTCCTGACGACTCGAACAATAGTGTTCGACCGTCTGGGCAAGCACTAATATGGCCCACAAACGTTTTGCTCAGCAGCGTAGTTTCGTTGCTTCCATCGGATGACGCCCGCGTAAACCGATCATCTTCGCCGAGGAAAAACCCTCTGTCGCCCGCCCAAGCAAAATTCATCGAATCCCTTTGCTGTTGCGGAATGGCAACGCTCGCTGCGCCCACTCCCTTCTCACTCGCCGGGATCGTGTACACCGTGAAAAGCCGTTTCTGCTGCACCGTAGCGAGTGTTCGCGCGTCCGCCGAAAGTCCAACCGTGGTGTAGGCGTTCGTGTCCTTGGTAATCGCTCGGATCTGCCCGCCAGGGTAGGAAACGAATCCGATCTGACTGTGGTTTCCGCCCGCGGCGGGATCAACATACTGCACGATGAGACCGCGTCCATCCGGTGTCCAGGTCAGCGCGCGATACGTAAAGCCCGGGAAGCCGGCAAGATCTTCGCGATGGCCAGAAGCAACATCTATCACCACCATCGGGGCCGGGCCCTGATTCACAGTGTCGGCCGTAGCGATCCGCTTTCCGTCTGGCGACCAGGAAAGTTGGCGATGGCCAAGCGCCACCGGTCCATTCGCCAGAATTTTCTCCCCGCTGCCATCGGCATTGGCCTGCAGCAACTGGTACTTGCCCACTTCCGGATCATTGAAGCGCTCGTAGGCTATCACCTGGCCGTCGGGCGAAATAGCGACGTTGGAATCAACGTCGCGCGCCAAAATCTCCGGTGTTCCGCCCAAGGCAGGCGCGCGGTACATATCAAAGACGTCTTCCGCCGACGTGCGCGCCTTCGTGAAATAGAAATAATTTCCGTCCGGCGAAAAAACGAAATTGCGGTACTCGGCGTCCGCAGGGGCAATGATCTGCGTATCGCTGTTCGTGGCCACATGCCGCAACCACACGCTGGCCTTGCCGCCATCCACAACCTCGCTCAAAATATATTTTCCATCCGGCGAAATCGCAGCGGCGCGTGACTTCCCATTGTCGGTAATCTTCGTAATAGTGAAATTCTGAAACGGAACAGCGCCACCGTGATTGAGCATCGAATAAACGCCGTACCCGGCCGCCGCTAAAACTGCCACCGCTACTACGGCGCCGGCCACTAATCCGAGCCGATGCTCCTTCGCTACCGCAACAACAGAACTTCCGGAGACATGCTCGGCCCCTGCCGCCACACTCGGCGCCGCGGCAGCCACCGTACTGCTCGATCCCGCCGCCGCAATTTGCACCGAAGCTGACGATGCGCCCTGCGAACTCGCCGCCGGCAACGTCACCGTCCCGCTCGCCGCCCCCGACATCGTTTCGCGCCGCAGCTTCTTCAAATCCGCGCGCAAATCCGCCGCATGCTGATAACGCGTCTCGCGGTCCTTCTCCAGCGCCTTATTGATGATCCTCTCAAGCTCCGCAGGCACATCCGGATTCAACCGCACCGGCGGCACCACCGCGCGATTCAAAATCGCCTCGAAAATCACCCCGCTAGATTCCCCGCGAAATGGCGCCGCTCCGGTAGCCATCTCATAAAGCACCACGCCAAAACTAAAAAGATCGCTGCGCCCGTCCAGCTCCTTCGCCCGCACCTGCTCCGGCGACATATACGCCACAGTTCCCAGCGTGCTCCCGGGACTGGTCAAATTCTCCGGCGCGATCTCCGCCCCATCCTGCGTAGCCGACATGGACAATCCCGAAGCCGCAGGCGAAGTCTTCGCCAATCCAAAATCCAAAATCTTCGCGTGCTCGCGCGAAGTAACAAAAATATTCGCCGGCTTGATATCGCGATGCACAATGCCTTTCGAGTGCGCCGCATCCAAAGCATCCGCAATCTCAATCGCCAGCTCGAGCGTTTCATCCAACGCCACAGGCTTGCCGGAGATCATATGCTTCAGCGTCCGCCCCTCCAGAAACTGCATCACAATGAACGGACGTCCGTCCTGCTCGCCAATCTCATGGATCGTGCAGATGTTCGGATGGTCGAGCGCAGAGGCCGCCTGCGCCTCGCGCTGAAATCGTTCCAAAGCCTGCCGGTCCCGCGCCATCTCATCCGGCAAAAATTTCAAAGCCACAAATCGGTGCAGGGAAGTGTCTTCAGCCTTATAAACCACACCCATCCCGCCGCCACCGAGCTTTTCCAGCACCCGGTAGTGCGAAATCATTCGCCCAGACAATGGGGAAGAGTCAGCCACGGCAGTGAATCTTATGCAGCCAATCACTTCAAGTCAACGCAGCAAGCGCCTAACGTACTGCCGGTCTATCCTGAGCGCAGCCGAAGGGCGTCCCGTTTACCCTAGTACTGTGAAGGACCGCCTCTTACGACCTCATATTTCATTCGCCCAAAATTCAACGGCGACCCACAAAACAAACTCATGTAAGTACCGCCGGCGTCCCTGCCGGCTCTTCTGTGTGCAGCAGCCAAAAAGCCGCCCGCCCTGCAAATCGCGCCCTTTTGTGCATGGTCTTGCGAGTGATGGGTCCGTGCATTCTCACAGCGCCGCGGGTGCGGAAGCTCAATTTCCGGTTTGCCGGCGATTCGCCAGTCTGAGAGCATCTATACTTTAGGCGATAGTAGGTTTAGCCTGACCCGCCTCTGAGCATAAATCCAGGTCAGTCTAAACAAAAATTAGTCCGCAGAGGGGGTCCGGATGAAGCGCACGTGGACGATCGTTGGAGTTGCCGATGTGCCGGCCAGCTTCAAGTGGTATCAGGCGCTATTTGGTCAGCCGGCTACCGTTCCTGCCCATAATCACTTCGGCCAAATCCTAGATTCAGATGGAACTGTTTTGCTCTGCCTCCACGAGTGGGGCGCCCACGAGCATCCCTCATTGATGAGCCCCGGTCACGGAACACCTGGCAACGGGCTCCTTCTGTTCTTCCGCGTGGATGATTTCGACCTGGCGCTGCAAAGAGCACGCTCTCTCGTCACGCGCCTCGAAGAGGGGCCCCGGGTGAATCCGAACACCCAAACCAAGGAGTTCTCGCTCCGGGATCCGGACGGATATCACCTTACCATCAGTGCGCTCCCGGAGGCCTGACAAGGCTCTGCAGTTGCCGCAGTTTCAACCGTTTCTGGGTCTTTAGCCGCGACTCGATTGGGCGCTCGCAGCGGCGCCCGCCGAAAACAGCGCTATCCTCATAGATTGAGAGCGCCCGCTGTCCAAACGCATATCGCGCCGTCTCCCCCGCGGCCTCGATTTGCATCCCGTGCTAAGCTGAGTCGAACGCGCAGATCGCCACATCAAAATCCATGACGCTCTCAAGACGATTGCCGAAAGACGTATGGGTCCCGGGTGCCCCATGCGCCGCCGTTGCGCAAGGGGGCGCGGATCCGTCCGCGCGAACGACCCGGGTTCGATTTGGGGAATCGCTCGCGTCGAATCGATACAGATACGATTAGAAATCGCCATAACTTACTGAAAAAAGGACGACCTCTAATTCTAATCGAACAAAAAGACGCCCTATTTTTTCGCATTCTAAGGTAGCGAATGAGCTCCCACGAAGCCCCAACATTCGATTTGATCTCCATAGGCGCCGGACCCACCGGTCTGGCCTGCGCTATCGAAGCCAAGCGCGCCGGCCTGCGCCCCCTAGTAATCGACAAAGGCTGCCTCTGCAACTCGATCTACCACTTTCCCACCAACATGATTTTCTTCACCACCGCCGAGCGCCTGGAGATCGGCGACCTACCGCTGACTAGCGCCGAAACCAAACCCACCCGCGCCGAAGCCCTAAAATATTACCGTCGCACCGCCGATCATTACGCACTCGATCTACGCCTCTACGAAACCGTCGAGCGTCGAACCGGCCAAGACGGCAGCTTCGAAGTCCATACCCGCGACGCCAACGGCCACCAACGCTCCTATAAAGCCCGCAAAATTGTGCTAGCCACAGGCTATTTCGATCGCGTGAATCTAATGAATGTCCCCGGCGAAAATCTCCCCAACGTCTCGCACTATTTCACCGATCCGCATCCCTACTGGAAGCAAGATGTAGTCGTAATCGGCGCAAAAAATTCCGCCGCCGAAGCCGCTCTCGAACTCTTCCGCGCCGGCGCTCGCGTAACTCTAGTTCATCGCGGCGCCGCCATGGGCACCACGCTAAAATACTGGGTCAAGCCCGACATCGAAAATCGCATCCGCGCCGGCGAAATCCGCGCCCTCTTCAACACCACGGTAGAACGAATCGAGCCAACCCAAGTCCGCGTCCGCAATGGCGCTGGCGAGCAAACTATTCCAGCGGCGCAAGTCTTCGCGCTCACCGGCTACCACCCCGATTTCGATTTCCTCGAAAAAATGGGCATAGCTCTAGATGCAGAAACCCGCAAACCAGTTTGTGATCCAGTCACTCTCGAAAGCAACGTTCCAGGTATCTACGTAGCAGGCGTAATCCTCGGCGGAAAATACACAGGCGAAATCTTCATAGAAAACGGCCGCTTCCACGGCAAACAAATCATCAATGCCCTAACCGGCAAGTTGGGCAATCTGGGCGCGCCACCGGTCTCCCCTCCCGGCGAGTAGGGGCGCTGGCTTGCTGCGCCCGCTCCGCCAGACTCCGCGCAAATCACCGCAACGACGTCCGCGCGAACTCATCCCACCACCGTTTGCCGCCGCCCAACAACTTTGCTAGAGTGGACTCGTATGTCATCTATCCTCGGCGAAGTGGCAAAAACCTTCACCACGCTAGCCAAAGGCTTTAGCGTCACCTTCCGCACCATGTTTCGCAAGCCCACGACAGAAATCTTCCCCAACGGCCCAGTAAAATTCGAAGCCCGTTACCGTGGCATCCACGTCCTGCACCGCGACGAAAACGGCCTGGAAAAATGCGTAGGCTGCTTCCTATGCGCCGCCGCCTGCCCAGCCAACTGCATCTACATAGAAGCCGCCGAAAACACGGAAACCAACCGCATCTCCGCAGGCGAACGCTACGCGAAAGTTTACAACATCGACTATTCCCGCTGTATCTTCTGTGGATACTGCGTAGAAGCCTGCCCAACGGATGCCATCACCCACGGCCACGGCTTCGAGCTAGCCCCCTACAACATAAATTCCCTAATCTATCGCAAAGAAAAACTCCTAGAAGCAGGCACCCCAAAAAACTTCTACGCTAACTCTAGATCCCCCGCAAATTCCGCAACGTAGCCCCAGATCAATCCAACAAACCCAAGCAATCCAAGAAACTCCACAAAACCCGTCGAAATCCACCAGAAACAAGCCCCAAATCCATCGCAAAACAACAACAATCGCCCCCAATCGCCAAAAACCTCAAACAACCGAACCCAGCGCAATCCAGCAAAACCCAAAATTTCCCCGTCAGAACGGCTCACGGAATAGTTAGTTATGGTCAGAGTGATCTTGGCATAAGGCCGGGCGATGACTCGATGCTAGTGGCACTTTAAGTTTGTCCGCCTCTACGGTGTCTGCGATACATCTGGGACCGGATATTGCGGGAAACTTGATTCGGAGGATGAAATTTCAAATTTCGATGGCGGTGATTGATCAGGCCGAGGCGATGCTGCTTGGAGGCTTTTTGATTTGTAGCCGCATCCAGGTGAACTGGAGGACAGCTCTGCGTCGTCGATCCGCGATCAAGATCTCGCTTGCGGCTCCGAGGAGTTGGCGCAAGGAGCGGTCTGCGACCCTTGTGGAGGTACGTCTATGTCCACAGGTGCTCGGAGCGGAAGGTGCTACCGAGTCCCCGATTGCCGCGTTCGGAGCCGAGCATCATGGCTGCGCCACCGACCCCGGAGGTTCCAATGTGTGGGCGAATTTAGTCGAGAACTTGAATGCAGTTATTCTTCACCCTAACGAGAATGAAAGCCCCGGCGAAAGTATCGGACTGCTGCGAAAGCATCTGGGCGGTCTTCGGCTTCTTCGCAGCGTGGTGTCCGCAGCTCAACGCGAAGGTCGCATTGACGATCCGAACCGTGAGCGATGGGGGGACTTGCGGAGGAGTCATACGCGCGCCGACGCTTCAAAATTTGCAGAGGTGGTGGGAGCCTGCGTTTCGTTGAATCGCGGTTCGTTCTGGCGATTTGAGAGCCGATACTCTCGCCAGTTGAAAAATCAACTTCCCTTGTCTCGTCGCCTCCGGAATGCACGGATAAGCATGGCTGCAGATTTTCGGCAAGTGGCGGAATCTTCGCAGTGCGTTCACCCGACTGCCATCGGTTCCCTCGGATCCAGTGGGCCAACTGAGCTTCTACCTCCGCTTCGACCCACTCTTCGGCGATATCGCGTAACTGTTTCCGCAAATTCGCTGCGCGATCCAGACGAGCGAGCTCGAAATCTTCCAACGACATCTGTGAGCACTCGAGAAGGTACTGAAAGGGCGCCGGTTTCTTACGCATATAGCTCCTCCAATCGAGCCGCACCTCCTGAGGGCCGGGGTGTCGGGTTGAGGAGTTGAGGATAACTGACCGGGTATATTGTGCAAGTGTACCTCTCGTGAAGCTGCGGGCGACAATGAGGCGAACGGGTTCTTTTCCGGCCAGTACTCGCGACGTTTGTAGGAGACCAGGGTTGAAGGCGAACATTCGACCAAGCCGTTCGCAGTCGTACTGGTGGCGGATCGTTGCGGGACAGGAGATTTTCGGGGCCATAGCGAAGCGAAATCCCGGAACGCGAACGAGCGCGAGGTCGAAAGATCCGCGCCTCGCATATTGTCAAGGAGAGCGAGTGATGCAAAGATTGCTAATCGGGCGGGAGATCAGTTGGGGCGGGCGCATTCCCCGCGGCTGGAACATGGCATGGAGCGAGCCGCGTCGTCGGGTCGCCGTATACTTTCCGGCGCCCTTACATTGGTTGGCGCGTGTTGCTCGCGAATTACATTGGCGAATCCAGCTTGCGTGGAATGCGGTTCCTCAGGATCGTCACGAAAGCAGCGAAATGCAGCGGGTATTTCGCGAGCGGCAACTCCTCTCTGAAGAATACGCGCGCGGCTACCTCGATGGCTGGGAGGAATGTTTCGACGCGTGGACTCGCGCGATGAAATGCGATTCCGACGAGTCGACTGGGCGGGAGAACTAATTTGAAAACGCGCGAAATCTTCGATATCTGCCTTGCGCGTTATCGAACGCTGGGGAAGGGGATTGGCCGCAAAATGGCGTCCATCGATCTAGCGCGCCCGTCGAACGGCTACGTCTGGCGGCCAGAAAATGTGCGCGGTGCGGAATACGTCGCGGATTTCGAGGCCGCGGGCGCGCGCGTTTTGCGGCGGAGTGACTGGAAGGGGCGGCGAAAGCTCTTCGTGATCTATTTTTTGAGCAATCTCGATTACAAGCGAGCTATCAAGCTCGTCGGTGTCAGCGAGAACACATTTGAGTATTGGGCGAGCCAAGTAAAGAATGCAGTCGGACGAGAATGCGCACGCGTGGGATTGTTTCCGCCGCAGCGCTATTTTCGTATGCGAGGGGATTGACCCAAAGTCTAGCTGTTCGGTTCTGAGCGGGGCGGCGTTGGAGCTATTGTCGCGCTAGCGCTTCGTCGGCCGCTGATTTCGTTCGGTAGGTAGTGTAGCACGAGCGCTGTCATGACCGTCCGAGATAGTCGAGTTTTCAAGGGTGTGGCTGCGTCCTAGTCTCGCCCGAGGGCAGCGCTGTCAATTTCGGGCGCCGTGTCCGATGCGGCGAGCCCGTTGTCCTGTCGTGCCGGCGGAGCATCCCTTGGAACTGAGGTGGACGCGGTGAACTTCCTATCGCACGGACGCCGAAGCGGGTGCCGAGTTCTAGTGGCGCCTTAAAACGTGGCACTATCGTTTAAATAGCGATGCAGCTTTGCTCCGGAAGGCTGCGAAGCTGCCTTTAGAGTCAACCCTGCCGTCTTTTGACAGTGACACGCCCGGATTCTGATCCGTATCCGAAGCGTCATAGCGGTCGCCACTGCGCACGTGCTTTTCATTCACCGCCGCGTCGCATAGTTTGCGAAACTCGTGTTGCTCTGCGGCGGGAGCCGGCGTCGGAGCCACGGGTTTCGTGTATCCGTTCGACGACAGCGTCGAGACCATCGTTCTCTTCACCGCACCATTTCCGTTGGAGCTCTGATCGGCTCCGCGCAGCGCTGACTTTTCCTGGTTGAGTCGCTTTGGCGGGGCCAGCAGTTTCACCATCTGGCCGAGCTTCTCCTGCTTGAATGGCTTTGCCATGCAGATCGTCGCGCCGACAGCATGGGCGTTCGCATAGTCACTGGGGTAAGCTGAGCTGGTCACAAGAATCACGTGCACGTGACGCAGCCTCTCGTCGCTCTTGATGAAGGCGCAGATATCGAAGCCTGCCATGCTGTCGCCTTCGACATCGGCGATCACCACGGCCGGCACATTCGTCGCCAGCATTTCGCGAGCCTTGGCACCGGTGGAGACTGTAATCGGCGCGTAGCCTTCACTGCCGAGATAGGTGCTCATAGATTCGCGAGCGCGCGCATCGGCCTCGAGAATCAGGACCTTTACTTCCTTCTGTTCTGGCGCCGAGGTCGCGTCGCCGCCCGGGAGGCCGGGGGCTCGCAGAGCGTGCGGCTGAAGCTGACGGCCGCCGGAATCGACCAGCGCTTCGTCAGTTACGATGGCCGGTTTTTCGAACGATACCGCAATCCCGCGCCGCCCATCTTCATACTCGACGACGCGAACGATATGGCCCATTTGCTCCGAGTGCACGTCGCCCGGTATCCCGCTGAATGGGAAGACCACTGCGACTTCCATATGCTTCTCGTAGCTCGCCAATTCGCTCACAAAGAAGATGCCACCTCGAGACACGTCAATGGTGGTGGTAACTTCGCTCGGTCCTTCTTCTGTGACATTCAAGGAACGGACGCGAACCGGCGCAGAAATCAGCGCGCGTCGTCGTCGTCGTCGTTCCTGACTCTGGTCGCGGCCCCCGTTTCCTTGGCCGTCGTGGCCATGGCCGCCACCGCTGTGGCCGTTGTGGCCGCCACCGTGGCCGCCGTGGTTGTTGCCGTTTCCTTCGTTTGAGCCGTGGCCGTTCCCGCCCGACTTGCCTGAAAAAGAGAAGTTCTGCGCTTCCGGCACGTTCGCGGAGTCGACCACGACCCCGGCGACGGACGATTCGATAGGTGCTTCTAGCGTGGCTACTGCGGAAGCTGGATCTGCATGATATGCTCCCGCCTTCCGATCGGAGTCTGACATGAACGCGCTCGATAGATCCTGCGAATCCAGATGCGCGGCATCCACTGTGCCCGAATAGCCCACGGTATTTCCGTGCGCCTTAGTTGAATTCTGTCGCTTCTTCATGATTCCCCATCCTCAGTCGTCGCGAGCTTTGCTCGATGACTTCGCGTCGGGTGATTAGGACACCTGCGGAGGCGTCCCGCGCGATGGTTTAAAATAGCAATCTGAACGCCCGGAACCACTAGCGGGATAGTCACATTTTTGGGGTACCACAGTACTACCCCGTTTCGTGACCAGATTTCGGCTCCTCACTGAAAATGGTTCCGATCGCAACTCTTTGCAGTCGAGCTCGTCGAACTCAAGGCATCTTATCGTGCGGAGAGGCATACTGCCCGCAGATGGGCCTCGAACCTTTGACACCCGGTTCTCCCGCGACGGCTAGCTGCGCGAAAAGCCCGAAAAACGGAATTCGCGCGCCGGTGAAGTCGCGCCCTTTGCGACATCAAATCCCGAAGCAGCTTTTATGATCCCGCAGTTTGCCCAAATTCCTGCCAGGCTTTAAGGCCAGCTTCCCCTGAACGAGTGGTCAGGTGTACTCGCGAGCGGTATGCACGGACCAATTGCGGGAACCTGGTCTTCCGAACAGGTATCGGCGCCACATCGCTGTCCCTCGTGCCGATTACTTACTTCGCGGGCGGATGCTAGACTCACCCTGCGGGGCCTTGTGTGTCTGTAATCGTCTGTCCAAATTGCGGCAATCAGCAAAATGGTGGCGACAGCTGCGTCCGCTGCAGCTCGCTCTTCGCTTACTACGTCGACCAGTGGAACCCTGAAAGCAGCTGGCGGCCGATCAATGGTGTGCCAAAGATGACTCGTCATGGTGGCACGGAAGCCGGCGATGTAGTGCGCGATGCAACCGTTTTCGACAAGGCGCGCAAGTATTATCGCGTTGCTCAGTGGGTGACACTCGGTCTGATTCTGCTGATCGTCGTGTTAATTCTGCGGAAGGGCCCGCCGCCTACCGTCAGCACCGATCCTTCCGCGGCTTCCCGCGCGGAGGAAAAAATTCGCGACTCGCAGCTGGCACAGTCCATGGGCGAGCCGCACAAGCTGCAGCTTGATAGCACCGAACTCAATTCCTATTTAAACGCGAATCTAGCCACGACCAGCAATTTGGCGGCGCAAGGCGCCTCGAGGTCCACTGCCGAACCGCAAGCTGTCGCGCCGCCCGCCGCACCTGGCACTCGCCTGGGCGCGCCGTCCGCAACTGAACAGGCACCCACGCTTGAAGAAGTCCAGTCTTCAGTGCGCGACGTGAAGGTGGATATGGTCGGCGACGTTGTAAAGGCCTACGTAATCTTCAACTTCCACGGCCAGGATTTGTCTATGGAGCTAGATGGCCACATCCACGCGGAGGATGGCTACCTGAAGTTCGAACCCATCAGCGGAGCTATCGGCTCGATGCCGTTGCCCGCGTCCACGTTGCAATCTGTAGCCGACCACATTATGGATTCACCGGAGAATCGCGACAAGATGAAGCTGCCGGCTGGGGTAAATAATATTCGCGTGGTCGATGGCCAGGTCGTGGTGGATTACAAATAACCGCACTCTGTATTCTCTCGTGGAAGTGCAGACTTGACTCCTGAAGTGCTGACACCATACACCCTTCGTCGAACTTACAAAAATCCCGCTCGAGTCCCACCGTCTTCCGGGGACTTTCGATTCTGGCGTGCGAATACACTGCGACAACTCTCTCCCTCCAGACGCGGGGAGCGTTGCGGCGTGAAGAGGTGCTGCCGCCGCCCGTGCTAACTTGCGGACGCCTCGAGCGGACCCCTGATACCTAAGCGCTAAGCTGGAACGACCTTGTGCCGGACGGCGTACCTCACCAAGTCACTAAACGCAGTAATTTGCAGCTTGTGCATAATGTTGTTTCGGTGGGACTCCACGGTTCGCGTGCTGATCCCCACGTGGGAAGCCACTTCTTTGTTGCTCAGACCTTCGCAAAGCATCTTGACGATTTCCTGCTCCCGTTGCGTCAATCGCGCGAGCGGAATCTCGCCGTCCGGTCCGCGCGGCGCACTGGGAGAGCAAGGCGTCGGCCCAAGGTAGAAAATGTCCTTAATGCGCGGGGTAAAGAACGGCCGATCGTCGCGGACGGCGCGCACTGCTTCGAGTAGGTCTTCATCAGCGTCGGATTTAAGCACGTACGCTCGCGCGCCGGCACGCAAGCATTCCCGGGCAACCTCTTCGGCGAAATGCATCGTCAGAACCACCACTTTGACGTCGGGCGACTCGCGGCGCAGCTTGCGCGTGACGTCGAGACCGTTATGTTCCGGCATGGAAATGTCCAGAACGACGATCTCCGGTTTAAGCTCTTCGACTAGTCGCAGAGTTTCGGCACCGTCAGAAGCTTCCCCTACCACCCGGAATCCCTGATCCGAAGCCAACAGGGTATGCAGGCCTCTACGCACCACGGGATGGTCGTCGGCAAGTAGCACTTTCACGGGCCGCGAGGAGGCTCGCTTCGCGCCAGCGTGCAGCGCTGATCTTCGCCTTGGCTCTGCATGGCCGGATTGCCGCGAGCGCGCGTCTGGCATACCGACCGCAGAGTCTCCAGGCGCGTCCCAAGGAGTTTCGATCTTCTGACAAATGGGTGTAGAAGCCGACGCTAGAGCGTCTGCGAAAGCGCGCGTCTTGCCCGCGCGGGGAAGTGGACCTTTGCCGGGATATCCGACCATGGGACAACCTCCAATTTAAACTAGAAAGCTTGACTCTGGGTTTCCGCCGGCCAGAGTTCGATCTTCCGCCTGGTTCTCGGTCCTATCGTTGTTCACGATTCGCATTTAGCACCTTCATCAGAAACGCAGCTTGAACACCTTGGAGGTCGTAAAAGCGCGTCCTACAATAATGACGGTGTCGACGCACTTGTCCGGCAATCAAGTTTATGCGCTCGCGGCCGCAGTCATCGTGCCGGCAGCTATCGGCAGCACCAGTCGTACAATCGTTCCCTTTCCGGGCTGAGACGAGATCATCAGTTTCCCACCCAGGTGTTCGACGCGCTCGTGCATGCCGACGATACCCACTCCCAGCGCCCCGCTCTCCGCAGCGACTAGGTGCTCCGGAGTAATCCCGCGTCCCCAATCTTCGACTTCCATTACTACTTCGCCTGCGCTCCGCTTCAGGCGAATTTCGGCGCTCGGACTGCCTGAATGGCGATGGACGTTGCTGAGAGATTCGGTCACCACGCGGAAGATCATCATCTCGGATTCCCGCGGTAGACGTCCGAAATTCTCGCCTACCTCGAGAACCACCGAAATCCCGCCGCGCTCACTGAACCCTTTCACGTACCAGCGGAGGGCGGCGGCGAGTCCAGCTTCATCAAGCATCGGCGGATGTAGAACGTAGCAAAGCGTACGTATCTCCTGCATCGCGCCTTCTACCATATCGAGCGAGTCCGTCAGATTGTTGCGCAAATCGTCGCCCACCGACTCGTCCCGCGTGGCCGCCTGCAAATTCAGCTTCACGGCAAGAAGACTCTGAGCAGTAGCTTCGTGCAGGAACCGCGCAGTGCGGCGATGCTCTTCGTCCTGAATGTTTAGAAGGCGGATCGATAGGTGGTGCAGAGTCTGCTCGGTGTTCCTCAGCGCGGTGATATCTCGTGAGAGCACGCACAACGATTTAAAGCTGCCGTCGGTTGAACGTATGGGTGTGATGTATGACGAAAACCAGCGAAGGCCGGCTCGCACTTTCAAGGGATGCTGAAGGCTCTCGGGGGCGCCGGTCTCGAAGACACGCCTGAGCGCAGGTCGCCACAACGACGAGAATTCGTCGCCAAGCAACTGCTCGAGGCTATTTCCGACGATCTCCTCGCGGGGACGAACCAGAAGTTGGTCGTCGCGGGTCCATAAATTTAGAATCGTGCCTCGGACGCTGAATTCCATCATCACTTCATCAATCGAGCCGAGAATGGCCTCCATGCGCGCCTCGCAATCGCGCAGTGTGCGCTCGGCTTCAAATTGACTCGTGGCGTCCTGAATAATGCCAACGATGCCCGCAGGCTTGGCATCTGGCGTTTTCACAATCGTGCCGCAGCACCGGATCACGCGGCCATCACCATCGGCGCGTATAACGCGCAGCGGCAAATCGAATGTCAGTTGGTCGGCGAGAAGTCTGGCCCTGCCGGAATCAAGCAATTCTCGATCGTCCGGATGAATCAGAGTGCGAAAGAGTTCGTAGGACGCCGGCGTGTCGGAATCCAGGCCGAAGATGTCGTACAGCTGCTGCGACCACACGTCATGGCCAGTGCGAAAATTGCACTCCCAGGTACCGATGTGCGCGAGGTCGAGTACTTCGCGAAGCCGCGATTCCAGCCGCGGCATCAGCGATTTTGGGCTGGTATTGGAGGTCTCGGTGGAAATGACCCCAATAGCGTATCGTCCGTCGCGCGCTCGTGCGGCGGGGAAGCATGACGCTTGCCAGTAGCGAAGTACCCCGGGCGAAGTCGGGAGTTCGCCGGCGATTTCGAAATTAAGGCGGGGACGACCCGTTCTGGCTACGCGCCGCAGAATCTGTTCGACGCGAGGCGCAATCGACGGGAAAAGCTCGCTGGGCGTTTTCCCGAGAACGTCGCGCAAGGAATAGCCGCAGGATTCCGCGAGGCGTTCGCTGACCATCAATACCTTTAAATCCGGATCAAGCAGAACGAGCACGGCGGGAGCGCGAACAAAGAAGGATGCCAAGTCGACGCGATCGAGCCACCTGGCCCGTTCCCCATTCGACGTGGGGCCTGCGCGATTCACTCGAAGCTTCGTGTTGGCCATTAGCTTCATCTCGATGTCACGGTTCCGCTGTTCCCCTCGCTCGGTTAAAGACTCCTCCGGAATAGCGGAACAGTAATCGGGTATTAATACTCTGTCAAGTACCCTACGTACTCTCCCAAGTATGTGCTGAGAAGGGCAACGTTGGGTACTGCACGAAATGCGAAACTACGTAGAGCCCCTGCGGAGTTGCGTACGTATCCTTTGGCGGCTCGTACGTATTGATCACACTTGTCTGACCCCGGGATTCCTTCTATGCTCCGCTTCCAAAATGAGGGGGTAAGCAACTGTATCTAAAGTTCGTCCGGCGTTCCGCCTCCCAAGCTCGGAATCCGGCGATGATCGCTCGGCCCTTGCAGGCGCCTTCACCCGAGGGTTCCACGGAGCCTGCTGCTTCTCTAAGCCAGCCGTAGCCGGCAGGGGCCAGCGATCGACCTAGGGGGACCTTCACTTATACTTAGCTCCGCCGTGACTGATGAACGCCAGCGCGAAGGTATCCCGCGCTTGAACGACGCTCACGCCTGGGTCCGACCGCGCGCTGGGGCTCACGAGGCACCAGCATCCATCCACTTTCGCGGGAGGAAGACGGCGACAAACCTGAGAAATAGTTCGAACTATCCAGATGTCGAAGCAAGCCAACGCCCCGGAATCGAAAGATTCCGGGGCGGTTTTTGTTTTTGCAATGCTCTGTCCGTTTAGAAGATCTACAAGGGGGCAGAACTTCATGGTTCTTCGACCGACAAGGCACGTCTGTGCCACAAGCTGCCTCGCCTTCCGGGGCGGCTACGAGAGGAAACCACCGACAACAGGGCACAGATCGAAAAAAGGGCTGGCAAAAAACGCCAGCCCTTTCTCCCGTGAGAGTTTTTCGACCCTGGTTCAGAAAATCACTTTGAGCCCAAACCAGATTTGGCGAGAGCCACCGCTGGTCAACCGCGGATCCCCGAATCCGGTGCCCTCCAACTGCAAACCGGCGTCCTCAAGGAATGGATCAATACTGCTAAAGTTCGGATGATTGAAGACGTTGAGCATGCTCATGTGCCACTGCAAGTGCGCGCGTTCGCTGAACTTGATGTCCTTGAACACTGTGAAGTTGCCGCTGTTGATCCACGCGTCGCGAGCAGCGTTGCGAGGTACGTTTCCAAACGGCGTGCCGAAGATCGAATCGGCGGTACCGCCATTTAGAATGTATCGAACTTGGTTCTTGGTCACAGGATTGACAGCTCCGCTCGAATCGAAGGCGCCAAAGTCGAGCAGCGTGCTAGACGCCAGAGTGCAACCGGCGCCGTACAGAGCGCAGGCGTCTCCCGCAAAGATCCCCACGCTAGTCGCTGGCGCGGACGGATTGCCCCAGAACGGGCGTGAAGTTTCGTACGTACCGATAAACGCAAGGTCGAACGTAGTGTCATTCGCCACGCCGCCCGAGAAGGCATTCGTGAAGAACTGCGTCGGCGTGTAGGGCTGGCCCGAGGCGATGTAGTAGGTTCCCGAGACCGACCATCCACCGAGTATGTGACCGACGACGCCATGCTGCCCCCGGAAGAGCGGGATTTCTTCAACGAAGCTGACCGTCCAGTTATTCGGGATGTCCAAACCGGAGATGCCGTGCTCTGCGGACGTGAAGTTCAGAGGGTTCTGTGAAAACGCGAGGGAGTTCCCGCCGGCAAAAGTGGAGAAAATCTCCGAGACGTTGTCTGTGGTTTTGCTGTAAGTGTAGGACGAAACCATGGTCAGTTGATTGAACAGCCGATTCGTCCGAAGTTCGGCCTGTAAACCCTCATAATCGGAGTAGCCAGTGTTGGTGCGCTCGCGCAACACCCCTTCGTTGCAATTGACGCGGCCTACAGCATTCGCATTAATCGCTTCGGAGGCGGGGCACGGCGTGAGCCCTGCAGGGACGAGATTGGGGTAGACTGCCGCCAGTCCAGCAATGTACGGGTTGGCGTTGATGGACTGGAACAGGTTCAAGGCATGGTTTCCGACATAGCGAACTTCCAGCGCCGCAGCTTTGGTCAGCTCCCGCTGGAGACCAAAACTCCAACTGTGAATCTTGTCGGGTCCGAAATTGGGAGTGATCGTGGTTTGATTAAATTCACGGGGGTCTGATACGCCGAAAACGAGAGAACTAGCAAGGGCTTCGCGGACGTTCCCACCTTTTGGATCGGCCGGAATGGGATTGGCTGCCGCCACCGCTCCAGTTAGCGTTTGAGCCAGAACCTGTGGCGCCGAACTCGCGATGTTTAAGTAAATATTGTAGAAGGGCGGATCATACGATAGGCGGTATCCGCCGCGAAACACGGTCTTTCCGCTGCCGCCGCCGAGCCATTTGGTGTGAGGAGACCAAGCGAACCCGACGCTCGGGCCAAAGCTTGTCTTCGGTGCCGGTATGGACGGGAAAGTCGTGACAGAAAGGGGCAGATTCGTGTCCCAGAAGGGATCTGAGCCCGTCTGCTGCTTTGTGTCATTGTTGTGGAAGAGGTTCGCCGGCTGGCCGTAGTAGGACCAGGTTAGGCCCAGATTCAAGGTCAGGTTTTCTTTGATTTTCCAATCGTCCCCGGCGTAAAGGAAAGTGTCATACTCGCGGAAGTCGAGGCTCGGGCTTCCCGACGAGACGGAGATGGCACTCGGGATGTTTGCGGCGTAAGTCGCCCAGTCGTCGAACGTATAGGAGCCATTAAAGTTCGGCAGAAAAATGTTAGGCGAACGCTGATAGGTGAAGTTCACGCCAGCCTTCAGCTGGTGGCGTCCCACCGTGTAATCGAAGTTATCCTGAAGTTGGTAGGTGTTGACGATGCGTCCCTGCGGAAAGTTGTCAGCCGGCCCAAAACCCAGAAGGCTTGTGTCGGCAAAGTTGACCCTGGCGAGCGCGTCGCCGAGCCCGGTGGTCAGCGGTACGCTTCCGAGGGAGTTACCCCCGAACTGCACATTGAGGCGGCTATAGCTTGCGCGAAACTGGTTCAAAGCGCGAGCCGAGAACGTATGCGTCCAATCGAGCAGGAAGGACTGCGACAGGGATGGCACGTTGACGGGATATCCGGCTGCGGCCTGTCCCTCGTCCACGTTGAAGAAAGTGTCTTTATTGTAGAGGTATCGCCCCGAGAAGCGATCCGAGTTGCTGATCACCACGTCTGTCCGGTACACCCAGTCATACTCGTGGGAGCTATCGCCGAGGAGTCGTTGGACTCC
This sequence comes from uncultured Acidobacteriota bacterium, assembly GCA_963831955.1. Taxonomy (GTDB): domain Bacteria; phylum Acidobacteriota; class Terriglobia; order Acidiferrales; family UBA7541; genus Palsa-147. The sequence goes on from CAWHSG010000003.1 coordinate 761,253, forward strand.
CGCGAGCTCAACGTTGCAGCCAGCGCCCCCATCGTTTGGCACGGGAACTGGGACCGAAGTGTAATCGACAGTCATCGGAGCGCCCTGAGGCTGCGGGTTCCCGCCGATGGCGTAGGGACCGAATGCCTGTAACGCTGCAACACTCGCGCTGCCGGGGAAGCACGAAGCTAGTTGACCGATCCCCGTGGGCGTCGGTGTTAAAGAGCCAGTTGCATAACTTGTCGTAGAGGAGTCGATTTCAGTATCGAAACCACCGAAGACGAAGACATGATTTTTCCAAAGGGGCCCGCCGATCGTTGCGCTTGGAAAAATGGTGTTGTAGCGCGGCACCTTCGTGAGGCCCTCAAAATACTTCTGGGTGTTGCTGAGAGTTTGAAGGACCGAGTTGGTTTCCCCAGCGGAAACCGTTCCATGCCAGACGTTAGTTCCACTGTTTGTGATGATATTCACAACCGACCCCGAGTTGCGTCCAAATTCGGGACCGAAGTTATTAGTCGTAATCTGGTATTCACTCACGAAGTCGATGTTCGAAAGAAACAGGCCGGGCCCAGCCACTGAGTTGTCGTTATTATTCTGACCGTCGATTTGCTGATCGTTGTTGCGCCCACGGATGCCGTCCACGGCAAACCCGACGCCGTTGGTGTTCGAGAAGTTATTGTCGCGAGATTGAACCACGCCGGGCACAGTTAACGCCAAAACGTCGAGTCCTTGATTCTCGATGATCCCGGAACCAGTCTGTAAAGCCAATGTGTCGAAGGTGTTTGTGATCTGCGCCTGCGAGGACTCGATGAGGGGCGGCGCGGCGGTCACTTCGACGGTGGAAGTTGAAACGCCGAGTTCGAGCTTTAGAACACTCCCAAGAGCATTGTCCGCATTCGGGTTGACTAGCACACCATCGAGCCTGATTTTGCGAAATCCAGACTTGTCGATTTCAAGGTTGTACTTGCCGACGGGCAGGAGTGAAAGCTTGAAATATCCAGTTTTGTCAGTGGTGGCCCTCGCGCCCACGCCTGTTGCGGGGTCCAGAGCAGTAACCTGGGCGTCCGGCACAGCCGCACCGGTTGGATCAGTGACAGTTCCCGAGATCGATCCCGTCGAAACCTGCGCCGAAACCGGCAGCACCGGAATCAGGCAAGTCACGCCTACCGAAAACAGAACTACAACGACACGAATCCATAACCTGTTCATCGACACACCTCTCCCCCTGACAGTATTTTTCAGCAGATTGACGGACTGATAGGACTGAAATGTCAAGACACGCCCCGACTGACGCGTGCATTTCAAGTTCCAGTAGTGCCGATTGCGGACAGAGCGACTAAATACCACAAATTCAAAAGTTTAGCCTGTCGTATTCGCTCCCGAACAGACTCTCGGAGTACCGAGCTACGTAACTTTCCTATTTTTGGTATATAGTTCAACGTAGTTTGTGACCAGTGGCCAGAGCCAAGCCTTTTCGTTGCAGTGCACTTGCTCTGTCACCTCCCGAGCGTTGCTCCTCTCTTTTTGTCGGGTGCCCTGATGATCGCTCTCGAGTGGGCAAGCGTCTAGACGTGAGCGGGCGTCTGCCCGCCGTACGGGTCAGCGTAATTTGTTAGGGTTCGTATCGATTCATTTCATTGCTGCTTCGTGCGCTCAGGACTGCTACCTTTGGCGGCCGCTGTGGCACGTGATCTCCCGTATGCAGAATCATATGTGAGTATCCGTATGACTCTAAAAATCCCTTCTACTCGCGCCCCCACTGCGTTTTGCAGTATTCGCTAAGTCATTTGCAATATTTTGCTTACGGATGCTCTTCGAACTAAGCCGCAGGCTGGTCAGAGAAGTGCAAGCATGGTCCCGAATCGAGATGCGTCTCCGCTCGCACCTGCGGGGCCGGGAGCGCTACTCGATCGGGGCGAAATGGAGGGACAGTGGGACGGAAGTATTTCTCGCGGGCGGCGCGTCTCGTTTTTTTGATTCTGTGCGGGCTCGTAGCCTCAAACTCAACATTTGGGCAGAATGCAACAGTCACAGGCACGGTCACCGATAGCACTGGCGCTGTCGTCGTGAAAGCCAGCATCACGGCTCACAACGTAAACACCAACATTGATCGCACTGCCGAGTCTTCTGCGGAAGGGACTTATACGGTCGCGCAGTTACCGCCAGGCCTATACAACATTTCGGTGGCGAAAGACGGCTTTAAGAAAGTGGACGTGAACGCCGTCACTCTGGTGGTCGACCAGAATTTCACGTTGAATATAAAGTTGGAAGTGAGCGGTGTGCAAGCGACGGTGGAAGTTAGCGCGCAGTCTGTGACTCCGGTGGAACTCCAGAACGCGACGATTTCAAATGTAATCGAAGAAAAGCAGATGACAGAGCTTCCTCTGATTCTGCGGGACCCCTATCAGCTGGTGTTGCTGAGTACGGGCGTGGTGCAGACGGACGCCGAAGGCGGAGTCTCGGTGAACGGCGGCCGCGAGCGGAACAACAATTTCCTCCTCGACGGCGTGGACAATAATGACGCCGATGTGCCGGGAAATCTCGGTGGATTGACGTCGCAGAATCCGGACTCGGCCCAAGAATTCCGCGTTTTGACGAACAATTTCGCGCCGGAATATGGGCGGAACAATGGCGCGGTGATTGACGTCATTACGCGTTCAGGAACTAACGCGTTCCACGGCGATACTTATTATTTCGGACGTTGGGATGCGCTCGGCGCGCGGGACTTCTTCAACCACCAGATTGATCCGCTTACAGGTAATGTCGCCGCTAAGGATCCATATGTTCGGAATCTATACGGAGCGTCAATCGGCGGCCCGATCAGAAAGGACAGCACGTTCTTCTTCTTGAACTACGAAGGTGATCGTTTCAATACAACTCTTACGAACAGCTCGATCGTTCCGAACGCGGCGTTTCGTACGGGCGTATTCACTTACACGAATCCGGCCACTGGGGCGAGCCAGGCGATCGATATTTCTACGCCAGCCTCGGCAAATAACCCGTTTGGACTGTCGCTCGATCCGACGATACAGAAGCTCTTCGCGCTCTATCCTCTTCCCAGCATAGAGAATGGGGACGGAGTAACCGGCACCCTATTTTTTCCGAGTGCGTCCCGCGCGAAGAATGAAAACGCTACACTCCGTGTCGACCAAAAGATCAGCCGCAACAACAATCTTTCCGTTCGCTACATCTTCAATTGGGCCTCAGATCCAAATGCGTTCCATGATGATGTGCTACCGGGAGGATTGGGCGCCGTATCAACCGCGCAACGCACGCAGGGCGTTTCCGTCGGCTTGACATCGACGCCCTGGTCTTCGTTTATTAATGAATTGCGATTTGGCGGGAACCGCGCGCATCTTTTTTTCGGCTGCGGCGGAATCCTGACGTTCAACAGCTTCGGGTTCATCGATCAGGTGGGGAACGGAGCTGACTTTAATCTTTCGGACATCGCCGGCGTGGGCTGCCAACCGTTGGGCGATACTGATGCGCAGGATAGTTACCAGGGAACCTACCAAACGATCGACAACATGACGAAAGTCGTAGGGACGCACACTTTCAAGTGGGGCGGGGAATTCCGTGACGTTTACTCGAATAACTTCTCGAGCTTCGGCTCCCGCGAGCAGTTCGCGTTCAACAACTTCAGTGACTTCGGCATCTCAGTTGTTGGGGGAGTTAATGCAAACGTAGATTCGGCTCAGCTCGAGGACATGGCCAGCACCTTGTTCGGCCTCGTCTCGGTCCAAAATCAGACTCAGTTCATTAATCCTAACAATGTCCGGACCCCCACGGACCTGCTCGGTTTCCGGCAGCACGAAGTGGGCATTTATGGTCAGGATACGTGGAAGTTCCGATCTAACCTGACGATAACGTATGGCCTGCGCTGGGAGTATTATGGTGTGCCTTACGAAGTTCACAGCCAACTCGGAACGCTATTCCAAGATCCCAGTGGCTTTGCACCGTTCACCTTCACGCCGGTCGGCCCGGGGAATCCGTCGCTATGGACCGACTATCATCGGAACTTCGAGCCTCGATTCGGTTTTGCGTGGGATCCTTTTAAGACTGGACGCACCTCGGTGCGAGGTGCGATTGGCGTGTTCAGCGATCGCGTCTACGGCAACCTCGTAGAAGACGCCCGCGGGAATCCGCCGTTTCAGCCGACGTTTGAGAACTTCGCCGGCGGAAGTCAAACTCTGACAGGTTCGGCTGTCCCCCCGACACTTTCTCTTTCACCAACGGTAACGGACGGCGCGTTCATCTTCCCGGATCTATTCGCGCAAAATATCCGTCCGCCGCGAGTTCTGACATGGAACTTCGGTGTGCAACGTGATTTGGGCCACAACCTAAGCATCGACGCGAACTACGTCGGAAACCACGGTACACGAATACTGCGCGTGGTCGACGGAAATCCGCCGCAGCCGGGTCTCGTCGCGGCCTTGCTCGCTTCGGGGGTGCCGGCTTCAGAACTCCAATTTGACAATCTGTACGAAGGTCCGACGGAGGCGGTCAACAATAACGCGTTCTTTCACACCTTTACCGACGAAACGAGCGGCAAGTCTTTCTACGACGGTTTGCAGCTCCAGTTGAGCGAGCACAATTTCCATGGGTTGCTGATGCAGTTCTCCTACACCTACTCGCACGCGCTCGACAATTCGTCCGATCCCTTGGTGCCTACCCTCGGCAACACAAACTTCCCGGTAAACTCGTTCGATCTGCGCCGCGAGTACGGCAACTCCGGAACGGATGTTCGCCACCGGGCAGTTATCAACTTCGTCTATCAGGCACCGGTCGGCCGGGGCACTTCACACTGGAACGAAGGTTACGTCGGACGCGTGTTCGAGGGGTGGGAGTTGAGCGGGATTGGGGCGCTCCAGACCGGATTGCCCTACGATATTTTCAACTCGGATGACAATGGCGGCGTAATCGACACACTGCACACCGGCCTCGCGGATCGCGCGACCGTAGTCGACAGCACAAGCCGGTTGCCCGGAACTGACGAGGCGTTTACTGGACCGCCCGCGTCGGCGTTTACGACGACACCGGCATTCGGAGTGCCGTCGAATGTTGGACGCAATAACTGGTACGGACCCGGATTCGACAACTGGGACTTTGTGCTAGCGAAAACTACGGCGATCACGGAGCGGTTCAAGCTGCAGCTGCGTCTCGAGAGCTACAACATCTTCAACCACGTCCACTTCGCCAAACCCGATAACAACTTGTTCTCGCCCATTTTCGGAGAATCTACCGAGCAGGTCGGCCAGAATGATGGCTCGACCGGGGCGCGGCAGTTGCAGATTGGGGCGAAATTGGTGTTCTGAACGCAGAGCAAACCTAGCTGATTACGAAAGCGGGCGGCCCGTTGTTGAGGGCCGCCCATTCTTTATTTTGGACCGCTGGTGATAGGAGGGATTGAATTGGGGCGGCGAGGGCAAAAATTCGCGGAGGAAAAACTCAAGGCTAGACCAGGCGGGTGGTGAAGCAATACGGTGAACTCTCGCCCCTACAAAAAAGCCCGTCCTTTTGGGACGGGCTTTGTAATCTTGTGGGAGATTAATCCGAGCGGGGAATTATGCTTTTGCGGCCGCTGCTTTCGCAATGGCCTTTGCTTGTGCGGTGGCCGACTTCTTTCGACGACCGCCGCGGCGGGGCTTCAGCGGCTTTTCCGGGGCTTCGCCGATTAGCTCGGCTACCCAGATGCTGGTTACGAACTTCTTTACGCCGTGGTCGTCGAAATCGATCATGGTGCGCTCGGAATTCGATTCCGTCACGGTACCGTTCCCATAAATATCGTGACGCACCACCTGACCTTCAGACAGAATCTGCATGAGTCCTCCTAGTAGGCCGTGCTTATTAAGAGTGGCTGGGTGTTCCCGAGAAGTGCTGCCTTACGAGAGAAACGGCGGGGCAGCCCGGAGGCCGCCCCGCCAGTCAGAGACTAGAGGCTGACTACGTTCTCGGCCTGCAAGCCCTTGGGGCCCTTCTTGACTTCGAATTCGACGGCCTGGCCTTCGTTGAGAGACTTGTATCCCTCGGCCTGGATCGCCGAAAAGTGGACGAAAACATCCTCCCCGGACTGGCGTTGGATGAATCCGTATCCCTTGCTGGCGTTGAACCACTTCACTGTTCCTTGTTCTTTCACTTCAGTGTTACCTCGTTATGAATAAAGCTATTTGCGCGCTGGTTCGCCTCTAGTCCACAAAACAAAAGGCTGCTCGGCACGTTGCCTTGCAGCCTCAGTACTGCGTCAAAAGCAAACACAAGAGCAACAAACGCAACCTCAGCCTACCACACATCTCGCACAGATTCAATGGCTTAATTGAGGTTTTCTTGTTAGCAAGTCGAGATGTCCGGCTCCAAAGCAAGTGATCCGTCCGCGGGATTAGCAGATGAACTGCCCGCTAGTCGAGGGAGGTATCGCGTCGGCCCAAAAAATGGCCGAAAGTCTGGAGGGTCTAAAGAACCTGCCCTACAAGTGCGTGGCATAGGCTCATTTCTGGGGCTTCGCTGTCGTATGATGTGGATTCTGAACTATGACTTCTGGCGACATGCAGATCTTGGTTACGCCGAACCCTGCGTTTGTGGACCAGCAAGTGCGGATCCGGGTTTCCGGGGCCCCGCCTCGCGCGCGCGTTCGGATCAGCGCTTGGACTATGGATGACTCGTCGCGGCGTTGGGAGTCGGGGGCCGATTTTACGGCGCGTGCGGATGGCACGGTCGACCTTGCTGAAGACCCGACGCTCGGCGGCAGCTATCGCGGGGTTGATGCGATGGGCCTTTTCTGGTCATTGGCGCTAAATCCTGGCGATGCCGGCCAGCACGATCAATATCTGAAGAAAGAGTTGACGCCAGCAGAGGTGACCTTTGAGGCGTCGGCTGCGGGGGTGCGACGGATCGCGCGAGGGCGGCTTGAGCGGCAGTTCGTCGCGCCTGGCACGGTTGTTCGCGCGGTTGAGGAGGACGGACTCGCGGGGTTGCTCTTTGTTCCCGAGCGGGGTGGCGCGACGGAGGACTGCGTCGAGTCTTCCCAACGGCTGCCCACCGTGATTACGGTGGGCGGCTCGGGGGGCGGACTCGATTGGGAGATGGCGGCGGCGCTTGCTTCACATGGATACGCGGCGTTTGCGCTGCCTTACTTTGGATTTGATCCGCTGCCTCCGTCGTTGAATAGCATTCCACTTGAATATTTTGAGCGAGCCATCGCATGGCTCGGGAGGCAACCTGAGGTGGATGTGGGGCGGTTAGCGGTTCATGGGACTTCGCGGGGCGGGGAACTCGCGCTTCTGCTGGCGTCGCGCATTCCGCTGATTCGTGCCGTCGCTGGAATCGTTCCGGGGAACGTCATTTGGCAGGGTACTGGCCGGCCGCCGGGCGGCAGCGAATCCGGCCGGCGCTCGAGAAATGGTCACCGCTCTTCGTGGACGCATCGTGGCGAGCCGCTGCCGTTTGTGCCTTATCGCATGAGTTGGTTTCGTGTGTGGACGGCGGCGCGGCTCATCGCATTCCGGAAACCGGTTCGGTTTGTGAACTTACATCGTGACTCATTCAAACAGCGCGAAGCAGTGTCGCGAGCGACGATCGAGGTAGAGAGAATTCGAGCGCCGATCTTGCTGATTTCGGCGGGCGGGGATCTGATTTGGCCGTCTGAGGTCATGGCGGAGGCAATCGAGGAGCGTTTAGCCGCGCATCAATTTGAATACGAAGTGAAGCACGTTCGGAATCCTGGTGCAGGGCATGCTTTGCGATTGCCGCATACGCCAGCAACCACGCTGGTGTCGAAAATTCCGACATTTGGATTCAGATTCGCTTTTGGAGGCACGCCGGAAGCCACCGCTAAAGCGAGGGTGCTGGCGTGGCGCGAGACTCTCTCGTTCTTTGCGCAGCATTTGTCCTAGGGATCCTGCAATGTCGGATTATGCGCGAGCCTCAAGCTGGCGTACAATCCTGCGATGCCAAAGCGAACCCGAGCGAAAAGAGCGGCGAAAAAATCGGTGCGCGCAAGATCGAAGCGTACGAAACCTTTGATTGTTGGAGGCGTAAAGAATTCTTCTCCGGGATCACTTGCTACATTCGCGGCGCTGCGGGCAATCCTTAGCGAATTCGATGGGAAGTTGCGTGTGACAAAGGATGAGCCCGGCAAGTATGAGCTTGTATCGCTTGAGCCGACGCACAAAGGCAAGCCGATGTATTTCGGTAGCGTGCTAATTCAAAAGAACTACGTGAGCTTTCATCTGATGCCGATTTACACGCATCCGAACCTTCTGAAGGATCTCTCGCCCGATCTGAAAAGCCACAAGCAAGGGAAGTCGTGCTTCAATTTCGAGGAACCCGATCTTCTGCTATTCGTGCAGCTGGCGGCATTGTCTGTCGCTGGGTATCGCGCCTACCAAGAAAGAGGTTGGGTGTAATTCCGGGCTGACAAACTGCAGCCGGTAGGAAAATCCGGATGCGTCCGTTTCAGTGTTCCTCCCCGTCCCGCTCTTCCGTGCGGGGGTTCGTTCGGCTCATGTATACTTCATAGCTCGTGCGGCGTTGCAACTCTCGCCTCGCGCGATTCTCAATGATCCCGTTCCTGCATCTCGGACCTATCACGCTGCCGACGTTCGGACTGATGGTTGCGACGGCGATGATTTGCGCCTTCTTCGTGATGCGGGCCGATTTGAAACGGCGGGGAATCGAGATCGAGGCGGAGACGCTGGTGGCGATGCCATCGCTTGCTGGGATGATTGGGGCGAAACTGTATCACGTGTTGGAGACCCCGCGGGAGCTGTTTGCCGATCCCTTCGGCCAGCTATTTACCAGCTATGGTTTCGCGTGGTTTGGGGGACTAATCGCCGGCATCGCGGCGTTTATTTATTTGGGTTATCGCTTCCGGATCCCCTTGCTAACGCTGTTTGACGCGGCGTCGCCGGCGGCGGCGCTCGGATATGGGATTGGCCGAATCGGGTGTCTGCTATCGGGGGACGGTGATTACGGCATTCCGTCGACGCTGCCCTGGGCCATGAGCTTTCCGAACGGAGTAGTGCCGACTATGCAGCGCGTGCATCCCACGCCGATTTATGAGTTTCTCGCAGCCGCACTGATCGCGTGGTTGCTGTGGAAGTTAGGCGCCGGGCAAGCGCGGACGCCGATTCGCCCACGACAGGATAGAGTTGACGCGAAAAGCCGAAAGGTTGGGTCAGAGCTGCCTGGTCGAGTCGATGGAGCGGCGGGCGACGTTCGCCCAGCCGGGGCTGTCTTTGCGGCTTACATGATTTACACCGGGGTTGCGCGGTTTCTAGTGGAATTCATCCGCATAAATCCTCGGTCATTTTTCGGAATGACCAATGCGCAGACTGCCAGTGTCGCGTCGGTGGTGCTCGGAGTTGCGTTGCTCTGGCATTTGCATAACAAGAGCCGTGGAGCGCGTATCGCTTCTGGCTAAGGCTTGTTTTTCCTCGCGTTGGGGGAACTTGATGCACGATTGCGTGACGTGGGCCTTCCTAGCTGTGGGTGAGATCTGCGCGCGACGATTCCCCGCTTACTGGCAGCTCGCGACAAGGTCTTTAGGAAGGGTTCTCGAATATCGCGAGTTGCGCGGCTGCAACCGTTGAGCCGCGCCCCGCGTCGAATCAGGCAGAGGAGATTTCCTTATGAGATGGCACTCATCCGTATTTTCGGCATTAATCGCAGTGGTGCTCCTGGCATGCGCGGGCGCCGGTAGGGCGCAAGATTCGCCTGCGGATACGAAACCGGCGAATGTTGCGGGGACTTGGTCCGTCTCCTTCGAGACGCGGAATGGCACCATGACCCAAACCCTTACGCTCACGCAGGACGGGAGCACGTTGACCGGGACGATCGGTGGTGAGCGGGGCACGGCCGACGTGAAAGGAAGTGTTAGCGGGAACAACGTCAGTTTTTCGGCGACGCGCAAGGGACAAGGCGGCACGTTTTCCATGAATTATACTGGTACCGCGGACGGCGACACCATTAAGGGCACAATCTCCGGTGGCGGCGGACGAGGGGGTAGCGGTGGTGCGGGAGGCAACGGGGGCGGCGGAGGGAATGGCGGCGGTGGTGGCCGGGGAGGGCACGGCGGCGGTATGGGTCACGGCAATCGAGCATTTACGGCCACACGGCAAAAATCGTAGGTTCGATGGCGTCGGGATTCTACCGAAAACTCAATGAGCAGGGCCTCGGGCGTTATCGACTTTTTCGCCGCGCATCTACGTTTCTCTGAATGAACCTGCCTCAGCATTTTCTCCCTTTATTCGGGCGTGCCGAATAAGTTCTGTCTCTCCGTAGCGCGGGAAAACGAAATATGGGCTGGCCTCGCGACGGTCTGAGGATCCTCCCGTACCCAATCTACTGATGGATTACGATCGGCCTCGCTTTCCTATTTCCGCAACTCTGTTGTGTTGCTTCGCGTCAAATAGAGTGTAGAATCGGAGGCGTCCCCGGAAGGAGTCGCTCGTGAAGAACTTCGTGAAGATTGGGATTGCTAGGGATAAGCGCGGGTCGTCCGCAGTAAGGCACCTCATCGCACGTACCTTCCGGGATGCGGCCAAAATTCTTGCGACTGCACTTATCGTAAGCGTGACGCCGGCGCTGGCTTTTCAGCACGGTGGCGGTGGTGGTCACGTGGGCGGCGGTGGCGGCGGGGGTCATTTTTCTGGCGGAGGCGGAGGACACGTCGCGGGCGGTAGCAGCCATCCGTCGGCTGGCGGCCGACGTGCGAGCGCTCCGCATCCTGGAGGCGCGGCGCGTCCGGCTGGTGGTCCAGGATCCTCTTCGGGCGCGCGCGTCGCCCCGCGGGTACCGCAGACGACGCACGTTGCTGGGCCCGGATACGTGTGGGAAGCCGCGCCTGGCTACGCTAATCGCATTGGGCCTGAGACGCCGAAGGATCTCGGCAAGCGTGGATATGTGTGGGAAGAGGGGCCCGCTAGCGGAGTTGCTGGCGAGAAGAACTCCTACTTTTTGACGGCGAATCTGTTGCCCAGTAATGATGCCTCAGCGCGTGGGGCGGCTGGAGCGGGCGGGACTTTTGTAGCGCGCGGCAGCGTCTCGCCGCATTCGAATGCGGTTATCTTAAACCGACGACCGATTCCTTCGGCATCGATGGGGGCCCGAACCTCGCGGATCATTCGCATGCGGCGGCGCGTATTTTTTGGCGGATTTTACCCCTTCGGATTCTTTCCTGGCTTTTTCTTTGACGACTGCTTCGGGGCCGGTTTTGATTACGGGTATGGATACGGATTTGGATTTGGGTATAACCCGTGTGGGTATGGATATCTATATCCGGGATATGGCTATTATCAGGGAGGGAGTTACTCGGACTTTACGGGCGATGTGACGAACGACATGCCGCCGCAGGCTTACGGACCGCAGAACGCGGCCCCTGATTCGGAACCGAGCGCGGATGAGGCTACCGCTCCTGCGAGCGCCGCAGCTCCCACTCCCAGTGCGGGCACTACTGTTTTGTTTCTTAAGGACGGCACTAGCTACGGAGTAACCGATTACTGGCTTGAGGGCGGGCGGCTGCATTACGTGACTACCTACGGCGGGGCCAATGCTATTGAGTTGGATGCGCTTGACGTGCAGCGGACTGTGGATGAGAACGCTAAGAATGGGGTGACGTTTGCGCTGCGTCCGCCGCATTGGCAGGATCAACAGGCGCAGCCGCATCCTTAGGGCGGTCGGCGCGGGGAATCATTCGAACATTCGAGTCTGAGTTATCGATCTTCATTTTCAATCGGTCTGCCTTCCGTCTAGGCGCATGATCTTTAATTTCGCCCGACACGTACTGGCCTGCAGGGTCGAAATGTGGAACTGTCTTAAGCGCCCTCCCCGACGGCACCGTCTTGGTTGCGGCGGGCGGCCGCTGCCTTGAAAATGTATCGGAATGTAACGAGATGGGTAGTGGGCTTCCTATTCGAGTTGGCGGAATTGGGACAAAATTGGGTTTTGTGGAATTTTTAACCGAAACTCAATGTCTTTTGAAAAGTAGTACTTGACAAGTAATCACTCTTCAGGTATAAATTCTTACTGTAACCTCGAATTGTGTAGCAGTAATCGGAAGTACCTCCTGCAAGACTCCCGTACGAAAGTTTCTAAGAGTTTGAATTTCTGTTTGCCTGGGGCTGTTTGCTCCTGACTTCGATCTTCCTCTGGAGGCTTTGTGCCGAATTACAATACACAGAATCCGCCCTTTGCGGTCTTTCCGGGTGATGTCGCGTTGGCCTTCAATGCTGAATCGCCTGCGGCCGGGCAAGCCAGCCAGCAGTTTGCGCTTCCTGATTATTCAGGGCGCGGCGAGCAGGGCCGCACCGTGCGCTGGCAGACTATTTTCGCGACTGCACCCACTGCCATCAGTATCACATTGCAGGCCGCCTTGGACGACGTGGATGCACATTATCAGACTATCGATACGTCCACAGCGGCGGCGGGCGAGGCGCGTACCATCACGTCGGTCAACGCCAAATTTATTCGCGCCAAGTTGACTTCGATTACTGGCGGGAGTGGCGTCACCGTTCAAGTTTTGGCGTAACGAAGAAACGGACGCGGACGCCGCTCACATGATGCCAAGTACGTCGATCGCTGGATCCTCAAGACCATGTCCACCACAAAGACTCAAATGTCCGGCGTTCCTTCGGAACTGTCACCTCAAGATAAGCCAAAGCGCCGCCTCCAGATGTCCGACGCCCTGCGCATTGAAGGCGTAGATGAGATCGCCGTCGCCAAGACGTATCGAGCTCTCCTTGGGCGCGAAAATTCCGACGCCACTACGCAGGACGCGAAGCTGCTGCTAGAGACTGCTCGCGACTGCGCGGAGCTATTGGACCCGCCGCGAGGGTCGGATGAGATTCCAGCTAACGCGGTGGTGCAACTGATCCATAACGTCCCTCGGCCAGACCGCGAGGCTCTTCCGGCGGAAGATGCGCCGACATAGTTGCCGTTTACTGACATTCTTTCCACAGTGTCGAATGGCAACTCAAGAATCATTTTTGTCTTTTAAGATTCCAATCCAATTGAGGCTCTCATGTCTTTCAATAAATCTACGATTGGTTACTCCGTTCAGATCGGCGGAGCTGGCTGCGTGCTTGTTGGCGCGGTTCTTGGCGTTCATCATGCCGCGATTGCTGCGTGCCTGCTTGCCGGATCTGCTGCGCTGTACGTTGGGAAACGAATTCGCACTGGGGCGTAGGATTTGCGGATGGGTCTGAGGCGTAGCGGCGCCGTTACAACCGCATGCAACATGCTCGCTCGCTACGCCGAACATGCCTATCTCCGTCAACTCCGGGATGGATCACTGGGTACAGGATTCGTCGACGCCAATTGTCGTTGACGAAGCGACCCGGTTCTGGCAGCGAAAACTTTGTTACGAACCGTTTCCGAAGCAGCAGCGGTTCCATCATTCCTCTGCAAAATATCGCCTGTTTGGCGGTGCGGCGGGTCCCGGAAAATCGAAAGCGCTGATGATGGAAGCGATCATCCAGGCTAACGAGCATTACGGGGTAAACACGCTGCTGCTGCGGCGCACATTTCCAGAACTAGAATCGTCGCTGCTGCTTTATTTCCGTCGCGACGTGCCGCGCGAGCTTTATCGTGATTACAACGATTCGAAGCACATCGTCACGTGGTTCAATCAGTCCACTACTCAATTCGGCTACAGCCGCTCCGAGAGCGACATCTATCAATACCAGGGTGCTGAATATCTATTCATTGGGATCGATGAACTGACGCTGTTCACATTAGCGCAGTGGCAATTTCTTACTTCGCGGAATCGGTGCCCCGTGGGCGGGGCTCGCCCTGGGATGGCTGGAGCTACGAATCCCGGGAATATTGGGCACGCCTGGGTGAAATCGTTGTGGATTGATAAGCAAGCGGCTGCAGGAATGGATGCACCCGGTAAATATGACCCCGGTGACTATGATTTTATAGCGGCGCGCGTTTACGACAATCCGATTTACGCGGAGAACGAAAACTATCTGAAATCGTTGAATGCGTTGCCGGAAAATCTTCGGCGCGCTTTTCTGGAAGGCGATTGGACTGTTTTCGCCGGGCAATACTTCGACAATTTCAGTACGGTTCGCCACTTGATTCGAGCTGAGGAGATTCAATTCGAGCCGTGGTGGCCTCGATGGATCTCGATTGACTGGGGTTTTGAACATCCGGCGGCGGTGTATTGGCACACCTGCGCACCACTGACTGCTGAGTCGCTGGCCGGCGAGCAAAACGGGCAATCTGCTACTTCTCGAACGATCACTTACCGGGAATTTACGGCGCAGCACATGTCGCCGCGCGAACTTGCGGCGGCGATCTTGGATCACAGCGTAAATGAGAGAATCTCGGCGGTGTATTTATCGCCGGATGCGTTCGCCCGGCACACGGATCACGACACGATCGCCGACCAGATCGGGGATATTTTTGTGGCGTTTGGACTTCCGCGGCCGTCGCCCGCAGATAACGACCGCGTAGGTGGGTGGATGCTTATGTACGAAATGCTCGAGGCTGAGGAGTGGCTGATCACCTCGAATTGTGTTGAGCTGATACGTGCGTTGCCGAATTTAGTGCGTGATAGCGTTCGGGTGGAAGACATCGCGAAGATGGACGGCGACGACTCTGCGGATGCGGCGCGCTACGGACTGAAGTCACGGCAGTCGCGGGGAGCAGGCGCAAATGTTCCGTACGAGCAACGCTTGGCTTCTCGAGTTACGTCGAGAGATCCGACCGTTCGAGCCATTCAAGCGCGCAAAGCGCAGCTGGCCGAGTACGATCGCCGGTCGCCGATTCATTTCGCACGACGACAGCGTTGATTCGATTTGCCCGCAAGATTCGGAATCAAAATGACCTGGCACAAATACGTTCCTCAGATTTTTAGATCGCGCTACGTGCGCGTGCTTGAAGACGAGGTGTCGCGCCTGCGGAGTGAAAATCGAGCGCTAATAAACTCGGTTCTAAGTATCGCGGGGTTGCCGCCCTTGCGGTTGGAAGCAGAGATCGCGCGCGAGAATCATCTTGCGGACATCGAAGTTAAGGCTCGGCGGGACGGAGCGGCGGCACAAACGAAGGCTATGGGCGCGATGGGCCGCGATCGCACGGGTAGCCCGGCGGCGCACGATACGGGTTCAGTTGAGCAGGGTGCGAGTAGAAACGCTCCGTCGCTTCCCTTAGGGCAGGGAATTGTGCTGCCAGCGAATCCACATCGCCGTCGAAGTTGGCAGCAGATCAATCGGATACTGGAAATCGAAGAAACGCGGCAGATTTCCAACCGCGACAACTCTGACGCAATGAAGCCGCGGGTGCCGGAATTATAGGCGGCACGCGTTCCGGCGCGCCCACGAAGTAATCGTGTTCCACTCATTCTAACAGCCAACTTCCCCGAGGTCGCATGCTTAACGACTCTTCTGTTCGTTTTCCTGGAGAATTTCCTGCCGCTGATCCCGCGGTGGTTCCGGTCGAGGGGCCCGCGCACGGAACGCCCGCTTCGCTTGACGACCCTATTTCGCATCTTGAATCGGCGGCATATGGGGAGAATTACGAGTTTTTGCCGGAGCGGCTGCAAGCTGCGTTGCAGCGGATCGTACAGGATTTCACCAGTGAATCTGAGCTCTCGCGCCGCGAGGAAATCCGGCGGATCAAGAAGGCGCATCAGTTTTGGCGCGGGCTGCAGTATCTGTGGTGGAGCGAGCGCGATCAGAATTGGCATCTGCCCTTCGAGCAAACTACTACTTCTGAGACTTCGCTTGAGGACCTCCCGCGATATGAATTCGTGACCAATATTTACCAGGCGTTTGGCCTGTCGATCATTGCCGTTCTTTCGCAGGATGTGCCGCAGGTGCGTTTTTTTCCGCAATCGGCGCAGGCTGAGGAAGACATTGCGGCGGCAAAGTCGGCTACTGAAGTGGCGCAGCTGGTGGAGCGCAACAATCGCATTGGCAATTTGATTGTGGACGAGTCGTTTCAGCTTTGGACTAGCGGGAAGGTGGGCGCCTATGTGCGGTATGTGGTTGACGGGCAGCGATTCGGGTTTCACCCAGAGACAGAAATCGGAGCGCGCAATGTGGAATTGGATGCCGCGCACTGGTTGTGCGGGGACTGTGGGGGCGTCGCTTATGTTGGGGAGGATTCTCAGGGCCTCTTGCCGTTCGGCGTCTCCTCGTCATTGCCGCAACCTTCTGCCGCTCATGACGGCCGAACCGCGAGAGGGTCTGAAGACTCTCCCCTACGGAATCAGACGGGATCTCGAGCCCCAGTTTTGCCTACCGGCGACGTCGCGTCACCTGCCGCTCTGCCTGCCTCAGGTTCCGCGACGCCGCCACCACCCCCTCCTGGATTCTGCCCGGATTGCGGGGCGGCTTTTGAGCTTGGAGATTGGGTGCCGGCGGACGTTGTCACTGTTCCTACTGCCGAGACGCGACTGCGGGTTCCCAACGGGCAGGAAGTAGTCACTATCGTCGGCGGCTTGGAGCTGAAGACTCCGCCGTGGGCGAACGAGATGCATGAATATCCATTCCTGCAATGGAATATGGAGGTGCATCAGGCGCGGCTAAAGGCGGCGTACCCGCAGGCTGCGGATAAGATTGGGCCACCAGTGGCTGGCGGCGCGGTGCAATACGAACGACTGGCGCGCCTTGCGCAATCGCAAGGTGGCCCGCTGACTGAAGGCGGCGACTACAACATGAATCTGATCACGTTTCAGCGAACTTGGCTGAGACCGTGGTCGTTCTATCAGTTGGAAGACAAGAAGCTCCGCGACGAATTGCTGGCTCTTTTTCCGGATGGGTGTTACGTCGCGTTTGCTGGCGATGCCTACTGCGAATCGCGAAGCGAGAATATGGACGATCACTGGCGTGTCCTGCATGCGCTTCCTGGCGATGGCTCAACGGGGAGGCCCGCGCTGGGAGATGCGCTTATATCGGTGCAGGAACGTTTCAACACCCTGTCCAACATTCAGATCGAGACATACGAGTATGGGATTCCGCCGATTTATGCAGATAGCGAGGTGCTTGATTTCGACGCGCTGCAATCCACCACCGCTGAACCTGGCGCACACTATCCGGCGCGAGCGAAACCTGGGCAGTCTTTGGCTGCGGGGTTTTTTCAGCCGGCGCCAGCGCAAATACCTCCCGATTTGGCGATGCACTCGGCGAATTTGATGGGTCCGGTGGCGCAGTTTTTGACTGGCGCGTTTCCGGCCCTCTTCGGCGGAGTAATGGCCAATACAGACACGGCTGCGGGCTACTCCATGGCGCGCGATCAGGCCATGGGGCGCATCGGGCTGATTTGGCGGCGGATGAAGTTCTTTCATTCGGACGTGATGCTGCTTGCGGTTGATTGTTTCCGGAAGAACCGGCCGAGCGATGTTGAGACTACTCTACTTGGGGCCGGTTCGGCGTTCGAATCGAAGAAGATCCGGCTGGCTGATTTGAAGGGAAATCTCTTCTCGTACCCTGAGACCGACGAGCAGTACCCGACATTGTGGTCGCAGCAGCGGGCGGTGCTCTTGCAGCTTTTGGGGAGTCCCGATCCGCAGTTACAGCAGATCTTGGCGCATCCAGAGAATGTGGTCTTAATCAAGCGATTAATTGGCCTTGAGGAGATCGTGATCCCCGACGAGGAAGCGCGCACGAAGCAATTCCGGGAGATTGCGCAACTAGTGATGGAGCAGCCGGTGCTGCACCGCGATGCGAAAACCGGGACTGAAACGATTCTGCCGAGTATTCTGCCTGACGCCTTTGCGGACGATCATGCGGTGGAGTTGGCTACTTGTAAACGCTGGTTTAGTAGTGATTCGGGGCAGGTGGCCAAGATCGAATCACCAGCTGGATATGCGAATGTCAGGGCTCATGCGTTACTTCATCAGCAGTTTTTGCGGCAGCAGGTCGCTCCCCCGGCTTCGCCGGGGGGGTCACCTAGCCCGAGTGTTTCGTGATAAATGGCCTCCGCGACTGAGCCGAACACGGGAGGGCCTGAAGACCCTCCCCTACGGTTGCATGCGGATTTACAGCGTTCTCTCTACGCCGAAGCCTAGCTTCGCGCCGTAGGCCGATTTTTGCGATGGCGGTGGTGCTACCAATCTGACTACGTGCTGCAATCTCTCCGGCTTGAACGGTTTTGCCATGCAGACTACCGCGCCGTATTGGTGGCTGGTGGAATAATCAGCCGGCTGTGCGGCTTGGGTGATCAGAATGACGGGAATGTGTTTCAGGCGCTCGTCCTTCTTTACGATGAGGCAGAGATCCTGACCGCCGAGCTCCTCGCCTTCAAATTCCGCGAGGATTACGGCGGGCACGGTGGTTTTCAAGACATCGAGTGCCTGCTTCGCGTTCTTTACGATGATTACGTGATATCCGTCTTGCTGTAATAGAGAGCGCATGTTCTCGGCTAGGCGCTCGTCGGATTCGACGGCGAGCACCATGGTCTGCGGCGCGAAGGTCTGTGCCGCGACTCGCGAGCCTGCTGGCGATTTGACGTCGCGGTTCGCCGCGGCTTCGAAATGGACGGCGACGGCAGGAGTTCCGTCCTTGGTCTCGAACATACGGACGATTTTGGCGCGTTGCGAGGTGTTGATGGCGGTGGCAGCGGAGGAATACGGAAAGGTTACATCGAGGACTTGTCCGACCCAATAGTCTTTGCGAATCGTGGTGAAGAGCAGGCCATCGCGAGACACGTCAATGCTGGTGCAGAGATCTTCGAATGTGTTGATTGTGCCAATCCCACCGCGCACGTGAACTTGCGCAGTGATTTTTGCGCGTTTCCGCCGCCGCCGGTCGGTGCTGGTGACGACCGACTTCGACGGCAAGGAAGCGGTTTCGGCTGGATTGGTCGGATTCATCGCAACATGAGCCTCATTCAACAGCAGCGCGAACGAAATAGCGCACAGCACCGCTGCCGGCGCGCCACGCTCATTCTAGTTATAAGAGGAATGAGGGGAGCAAGCCATAGTACTTCGGTTATGGAGGGTAACTTTTCCGAACGCCTGTGCAGAACTTCTTTCGAGTCCCAGAGAAGGGTGTCGACGGCACTGTTCTCGTGAAGGCGTGAACGGCGCTCCCTTCAGAATCCAATCTTCTTTATGTGGTCCTGACGAACGATGCGATATTAAACTGCGCGCTATAGGCGGACCGCTGTGAGGGCGGCGGCGTTACCAAATGCACCACATGCCTCAAGCGCTCAAGTTTGAAAGGCTTTGCAAGACAGACGACCGCGCCGAGTTCATGGCTGGTCGCGTAGTCCGCGGGCAACGCGGATCGCATCAGTAAAATCACTGGTATGTGCTGGTGCCGTTCACTCTTCTTGACTATGGCGCAGAGGTCGTGCCCGGAAGGCTCGCCGCACTCCACTTCGGAGAC
Organism: uncultured Acidobacteriota bacterium; assembly: GCA_963831955.1. Lineage (GTDB taxonomy): Bacteria > Acidobacteriota > Terriglobia > Acidiferrales > UBA7541 > Palsa-147. Next base: position 780,563 of record CAWHSG010000003.1, read on the forward strand.
GATTACATCCGGCGTTTCGGTCTTTATGACATCAAAAGCAGCCTGCGCAGACTCGACGGTTACTACGCGATAGCCATCCTCTTCGAGCATGGCTTTCAACCGCTCGCCTTCCAAGATGTCTGAATCGACCAGCAGCACATGTACAGAACTCACTGCACGATGACCTCCGAGCGCAAATTTTTCGCCCCTTTCCGACGGCCGGTCCGCTTGGGTCCTTTCGACTTTAAGGGCGACGGCGAAACAGAGCGACGAGGATGGAGAAGCGCGCACCACGGTGGCTCGTCTCGGCGCATTGATCGCGTCCGCTTCGCTGCTATAGGGATAAGTGACTTCGAGGGTCTGGCCGACGTAATAGCCGCCACGCCCCGTTTCAATGAGCAGTCCCTCGCGAGCGACGTCGGTCGTTTTTACCAAGTCTTCGAACGGGTCAGCGGTTCCAATACCGCCCCGAATGCGCACCGGGAGTGATACTTTCACGCGGTGATGCATCCGGCGCTCGGCCCCGCGGGGAGCGCTGGACTCTTTCTTGGACTGCGCACTAATTCGATCGTCTCGGGTCACGCGTTAGCCATCGGCTAAAGTAGGGCAAAGCGTTAGTTTTTTGCGCCGCGACTTCACGAAACGACAGAGCTGTTATAGAGGAGTGACGATGAACGCGCCAACCAGTTCGGCTAAGTCTCATTCTGGGACATCGCGCCCCGCTGCTCCGACAGTTACAGCACCGGCCACACCCCGACCTAGTGATGACGAGATTTTAGGTCTGGTCACGCAGGTTCGGGCGCCTCTCGTGGACGTTTCTCAGACCGACGCGTTTGGTGTCGAGGCTAACCAAGCAAAGCAAGGGACCGAAGAGCAGACCACTACAGCGCCAGCAGAACCCGTTCAATTTCGCGCCATATTCGAATCGAATCCCGAGCTTCGCGATGCCTGGCGCGAGGCAGAAACCTTTCGAGAGATTTTCCCCAACGTCGAAACCGCGCGGGAGATTCAAAAGCTATTTCCCACCCTTGACGATGCCCGCGCGGCGAACTCACAAGTATCCGATTTGGCGCGACTCGATGCCTTGTTCTTCAGCAATCGACCGGAATCTCACGCGGAATTAGCTGCAGCGATCTACCGCTTAAGCCCTAGCGCGTTCAGCAATCTCGCCCAGATGATGAACGCGATAACCGCTGCTCGGGGAAGTGAAAGCCTTAAAAACTTTGCGCCTGCTCCGTCGATGTCGCCGCAGGCACACGCTGAAATGAACGCCCGAACGCCGACAGGTTCTGAAGCTGCACCGCTGTTACAGACCAGTCCGACAGTCTCCGCGAACGCTGCGCAGGAGCACGCGTTCTTTCACGAAACGAATGCCGCCGCCGTAGAAGGGGTCCTCGACTCGATTCAATCCCAGCTTGATCGCCTACTCCCGGAAGGCACTCCGAAAAATACACGCCAGCGGTTAACTGGTGAAATTTATCGCGAGATCGACGCGTCTTTGCAGGCGAATCGCGCTTTCGGGCAACAGCTTCGCCAAACATTTCGGAGTGGACAGCTTACGCCTGAAAATCAACGCGCGATTGTTGGGATGGTGGTGAACCGCGCGAAGCAAGCTCTCCCTGGGGTTGCGAAGAGAGTTCTAAGCGAATGGACAAGCGGGGTTGTGTCGCACTCGAATGCGCGTCAGGAGCGTCAACGCAACGCGGCAAAGCGGGTAGACATCGCTGGAGGCTCTCCAGGCGGTGATTCTCCTCGCGCCTTAATGCCCAAGGATATCGATTACCGGAGAATGAGCGATAACGACATCCTGAATATGTGAGCTTTAACTTTGCCTGAGTAGCCGATCAGGTGGGGCATTTTCGGTCTTTCATCCGCGCCCAAAAAAGAGAGGGCTAACTCGGCCAACAACCTTTGGCACCGAAGGCATGCCGTGCGTGACGGGGTACTCCCCCGCAGGACAACTACAAGGTCTTTTTGTTCGTAGCGGTCTTGTAAGTTTCGATGGCCTGCGCCACGCCGATAGCGAACTGCGCCATTTGCGCTGCGCTCATCGTGGATGGAATCTTGATTATTCCCGAGCTGATCATGTTGGTTACTGCGGTGTTCAAGGCGCTGCTTACAGAGGTCCAATCCACATTTCCGTTCGAATCGGTATAGGTGACGATGTAGGAGTCGATCAGACGAAGCACGCCACCGGGTGAGAACGACGGACCGTCGTTGGTGTCCATTTTGTCTGTGGTGTCGCGAGCGAATTCCTGAACCTGGGACTCGGTCACGCTATTCGGAAGAGTGATCAGACCGTTTGTCAATGCCGCGTCGACGATCGAGTTTACGGCCGCGTCCTGAGCGGCCTGATTGGCAGAACCGTCGTTATTTCCCGGAGGCATCGCATCGGAAATCGAGGCCGCGGCGCCCAATACCATGAAATAAGTGTGGCCGGATTGCAGGATCCTCAGAACCGCGACGCCGTAGGACTGATATTGCTGCATTGACATGCCAGCAGGTACGTTTACCGTGCCCGTTTCGATCGCATTTCGGACGTAGCATTTCACGGCCATGGATTGACTGGTGGTGCAAGGGTTGCTGTTGCTCTGTGCGTGCGCCGGAAGCGCGGTCGCAGACGCTACCAAAATGAAAACTGGGACTACTCGGACGAAGAGTCGCTTCATACGCCCTCCGGGAGACAGATTTCCCTCCGTAGCAGACCCGGGGACGGCGGGTGCTGCGACAAACTACCATATGAATGCCGGCTGCGCCGCCGCCATTTTGCCTGCCACGGCTTCAGGGTTCGCGTACGGTCCGGGAGTAGCAGCTGCCCTCCGTTGCAGGAGCGGATCAGTCTGTTGCATAGAAGCGCGAACGCATCGTCGCGTCAACGAAATTCACTCGATTTTCGAAACTTTTTTTGCGAGCGACTTGCCGGATGTTCCTAAGAAATTTCGATTGGGGCTCGGCACTCTCGGAGAAGTCCAGTTTTCGGTCCTGGGCTAGAACCGGGACTCGTATCCTCGTCGCAGTGCTGAAATGCCTAAAGCGCCGAGCAAGGATGCGATACAGGTCGGGCCGGTCCAGAACCGTCTCGTATCATGGGTACGCGCTCTCCCCCTCAACTTCAATTCTTTAGCCTGAGACGCGGTATAAATTTTAGTTTGTCTCCTCGTCCGTCAAGGACATCACCGTACTTTAAAATCCACCCAAGGGGAATTACCAGCCATGGCACAAATGCAAAATGCCCAGACCGTAGCGCTCCAACTCGAAAAGGTCCGCGACAAGCTTCCGCTACTTTACGAGCGCGACGACATACTACTTACGATGATCCAGCAGCGCGGTGATGCCGAGCGAGTCAGCTCACGCAACATGCGACTCCCGTTGCAAATTCGCCCCGGAGGCAAGCCCGGCCTGGCCAATCTTGACGGCGGCGATCTCGGCCGCGGATCTGGAACGACCTACGACGTTGCACAAGTGACTCCGATTTTTTTCCGCCACGCGGTGGAAATCTCGAAACTCGTCGAGTACGCGTCAAACTCGCCCGAGAAAGCAATCGAAAACGCAGCCAAACGCGAAGTGAAGAACAATATGCAGCAGTTCCGTTCGTTCCTTGACAAAGTCATGCAGACGAACGGCAACGGCGTACTTGGCACGATTTCGAGCATCTCTGGCAGCACATTTACGATGGCGAAGCCGCCCGGCAGTGTGCTCGTTTATTACAACCAGACCATCCAGATCTACGATCCGACGCTTACAACCAATCGCAACGTCGCCGCGGCCGTGACTACCAGCGTTACAGCCGTCGATCCGTTTTCCGGGACAATTACCGTGGATAACGTCCCTACAGGTACGTCCGCGAATGATTTGATCGTTCACGACGGACTAACGGGAGCTCAGCCCGTTTCGCTGTTTGGGATCCTTTATCACCAGACGAACGCAACCACGGGAACCTGGCTGAACCTTAACCGCGCGACATACCCCGTGGAACTCGCTACGCCACGTGTTGCTGGAAACAATTCTGCGCTAACTCCCGGAGTCGTTCGCCTGGCAATCAACAAGGTGCGCAAATCCCTTGGTACGAGCCAGGTCGGGAAGCTAATCGCGTACACCTCACTCGAGCAAGAACACGCGTGGGAACAGCTCGGCGTTACCATCTCACAGATTATCAAAGAAGGTGCCGGCGGCCGCGCCAGCGATCTCGACCTTCTCTTCACGGGTGAGAAGACCATGGCGGGTGTTCCGATCAAATCGTCGATTAATGCCAACTCGACGCGCGTGGACTTTCTCGATCTTTCCCACTGGGGACGTGCGGTAATGCAAGACATCGATTTTTATGACGTAGGCGGACAAACCGTATTCCCGATTTACGGAACAAGCGGCGGACTTGCGGCAGCCTATATTTTCTATTTTGTTACGGGCCTGCAGGTCTGGAACGAAAGTCCACGCAGCGGCGCATTCATTGACACGCTCGCTATTCCTAGTGGTTACTGAAACACGGCCAAGGCGGCGATCGCGCGGAGTTAAGAACGTGGGGGACTCTTTGTTCGCTCCCACGTTTTGGGCCTTCTCGAATTCGCGGGTTGGTGAGCCGAATTCGAGAAACGAAGTGTTCATTCTCACGCGACCGTAGGCGCTAATGTATGGCCAAACATACGGGAGGGTCTAAAGACCCTCCCTGCAAGTCGAGTCATCCTCATCTGCGGGAGCAAAAATATGGCCATCACGATCAGTGTGCAGAACGTCGATGCTTCTGGTGTCGTTACTCGAGTAACTGGGACAATTGCCTTTTCCGGAAACTACGTTTCAGGCGGTGATTCGCTTGACTGGACCACGGCGATCGAACAAATCGGTCAATCCGGCCAGACCCTTGACGCTGGGAGCCCTCCGCAACAGGTAATGTTCGATAGCCAGAACGGAAATGCTGGCTACTACGTTGCGGTGCAGGGAAGCGCTCTAAACAATTGGAAGGTGAAGTGTTTCGTTGGTAGTGGTACCGAAGTGAGCGCCGGGGCATATCCTTCGAGCGTTACAGCCGACGTAATAGCGTTCCAGGCTCAATTTATGCGTCTGCAGTAAGTCCAGAATCTTTTTGCCAGAATATTTCTCCCCCTGGCTTTCTACAGCTTCTGCTTCGTAGCGTTTGATACCATCAAATTGCACCGTCATCTCGATTGGCCCAATGATCCAAGTCGTCCGCGAGACCCACACAGCGCCGTTCGTGCTCCAGACCCGCATTGCCGACGCAGGCGGCTGGAATCGCCTTGGCCAGCCGAACTTTCGTGTGGTCTGGGGATGGTCGCGGCTGAGCTGGATCGGCGGCAAGTGGACCGACCGGGATGCCAGCGGAAACTTACTCCGCGAAGTGATCGAACTCCGCCAGGTGCCCAAGTATCTTCCGCACGACCGCTGGCACATAGAGCGCTGGCTGCCGCCCGAGATTTATGGCACGCCCGAAACCTGGAACTCTCTCACACTTGAGCGCGCGGATGGCGTGCTGGTTCCTGCTCTAGGTCCTTATCCGTCACGCGGCGAGTACGAACACTGCTTCACGCTGGCCGGGCCCCGAGGCGAGTTCCTGCCGCTGTGCACCGACGCATGCGACGGGATCATCCGAGGAATTGAATGGGCTCGGCGTCAGCGTTCGTGCGATGCGCGCACCGCGCTGCGTAGACGCGAAGCTCGCAGCGACCAACGATGGGACAGCCGCGCCGACGATATTCTCGATGATGCGGTCCCAGCTTTCCACGACCGTCCGTTTGTAACTTCCCCGTAGCGCCATAGTATTACTCTGGATTTTCTTGTGGGAAGACTACGATCATGACTCACCGGTGGCGTTTCGCCGTTCGGGCATTGCGCCCTTGGAGTCGTCGCGCTAGTTGGGGCCACCGACGCAGGCTCTCAAAACCGCACCAGAGAGGTCGCACTGGTTCGGTTTAAGATCCCGCGTGAACAACGTGCGCTGGCTGTTGGCGCAACGAGTCGCAATCCTTGAATTCATCGCCTAGGAGATCCCTTTGCCCTCAAATTCAAACGAACGCCAGCGGCAGTCCGATAGTATGTCGCCCCCGGTGGTATCTGACTCGCGGGAAGCGACCGTGTCGATCGTAAATCTCAGCGACCAAGACTTCTATATCTCGCGTACCTACGGTATCTTTCACATACCCGCGTGCGCAAAAGGGCAACCTTACGCGATACTCTTAATCACCAGTCGGGGCGATGCGCTCGATCTCGGCGATAACCGGCGGTTTCCGTTCACAATTTCCGCGCGGGAAATCGCCGCCGATCTGATTCAAGATCTCGAGCCGCACGGCATTTTCGTCAGCGTGGGTGCGCGGCCCAGCGAAGACGAAATATCGCTCGCCCAAACAACGCGGCTAGAGTGGTACCAACAGCTCGTCGCCGAAGCAGATACTATGTGGGCGCGAGGCCATTCGTATCGCGAAATATCTGACATGCATCGTCGGGCCGCGCTTTCGCTTGGTATCGAGCGAGATTGGGCCTTCGTTCCGCAAAAGTTGATCGATTGTCCGGTGTGCGGAGAAAAAATCAAACCACAGGTGGCGATATGCAAGCATTGCAATGCGGTCCTGGATACCGAAAAGGCCGCAAAGCACGGGATTGCGACTAAAGCCCGGTAAAGTCCGGTCTTTAAACTTGGGAAACGCTTACACCGCACCTGTCCAATACAACGTCAATCGTAACGCCCGACCGTTGGCGCGATTCTCGCCGATGGCCGGAAGGCGACAGCGTTCGAATCGTTCCCCTCTGGATAGAATATTGTCGTGTTCAGGCGGCAGGTGTGCAGAATAGAAACATCAACTCCAGGCGGAATTGCGCGAAGAAAGGAAATACGATGGCCTTGAAGCGATCCACTTCACGAATCATCGCACGTAGTGCGATCATTTTTGCCTTTTTCGCGCTGGGCGCGCCCCGGGACTTTGCACAAGGCTCGCGTAAGGATGACATCGCTTTCGGGACGAACGGTCGTCCGCTTGCCGGGGCCACAGTTACTGTCTGCACCAGCACAGCTACGGGAGCTCCTTGTTCGCCGCTGGCCACGCTGTATACCGACGCCACGCTTACCGTGCCCTCACCAAATCCACTCCAGGCAGACGGGTTAGGTAACTATCACTTTTATGCGGCTCCCGGCCGATATGTTGTGCAAGTATCGGGAAACGGAATCAACACCTATACGATCAAAGACACGATCCTCCCGAACGATCCTTCCACTCCTTCTTTCAATTCGATTACGGCTACTTCAATCGCGCTTGGTGGAAATCTCACGGTTGGAGGTAATGCCAGCGTTACTGGCACTCTCAACGCCGGCGTGTTCAATCCTTCGAGCATCAGCACCGGGTCACTGAACGTGAGTGGCAGCGAAAGTCACGCCGGTCCTCGGCCGTGGATCGACATAACCGCGCCACCTTATAACGCACAAGGCAATGGCGTCGCCGATGACACTGCCGCCGTACAAGCGGCGATTAACGCCGCGTGCACCAGTTCAACGGGCGGGGGCACCGTGTTCTTCCCGCCCGCTTCCGGGGGCAACCCGATTTATGTGCTCACCGAACCCAACCCCCTGACGATCAGCTCCATCTCGCTTACGAGCAACATAGTTACGGTCACTGTAAGCGGTGGCACGCTACCGTCTGCCTACTCGACAAATTTTCCGGTGATCATCAGCGGAGTTGCAAACGATCTGTTCAATGGCACTTGGCTGATCGCGACAGTGAGCAGCTCGACGCAGTTTACTTTCGCGCTCACTGCTGCCAACACATCGTCGAGCGGCGGACAGGTGAATCTCGCGCCTATTTATATCCCGCCCGGTTGCGTTGGGCTGACGTTTCAAGGCGGCGGCTCGTTCGGTGGGAATAGTCCGCAATTCTCGCGCCCGCCGCTGACGCGGGTGGGAGTCGGTTCAAGCAGTTCCAATCTCGCCCCCGTGTTTCTGCTGACGAATACTGGCTCTTCGTCGCCCGTCGCGTTTCGCGATCTTGCGATCCAGGGTAACAACCAGGCCGTACAGGTCTTCTCGACAAACAGCCCGTCATTCTTCAATGTAGAGATGAGTGTTGCCAACAAGAGCGGCCCGCTCGTCGACACCGTCGACAACACGCCGCTCGCCATCTACAACACGTTTTGGTGGTGGTATGAGAATGGGGCGCTCAACACGAATGGAAGCGCCGCGAATCAGCCCGCGATGGTTCTCGCGTACGTGGGCGCAGCTGGCCAGCCGGGGGGCGGGATCGGTGTGATGCGCAATATTCTGTCGTCGTCCTATTATCTGGTTGACAACCGCACCAATACTTCAGTGAGCGAAGGCACTCTCGATTTCGAGAACGACCAGCAAGAAGATAATGGGAATCCGTTCTTCACCGTAACTAATAGCGGGGGACATTCGTTTACGTTGTTCTCCGATCTGATTTTCAAGCAAGACTTTCAATACGACTGCGTCAGTAATAGCCCTTTCATCGTGCTCAACGCGCCAGCTGAATTTAATTCCATCCACGTGGAGCAGGTAAGCGGCTGCATCGGCAGTAATATCTTTAATACAATTCAAGTGTTAAACGGAAATCTTGACAGCGTTTACCTTGAAGCCGCCGGCGCTGTAATTGACGGTAGCGGTAATCCTCTCGGTAACGTCGAGATTCATCACAATCAAGGCGTGGATTTCATCACCAAAAACCAAAGCGCCACGCAAGAGACCCAGATAGGAAACGGAAACTCGACCTGTGCCGGATGCTACGGAAATATCCATGGGCCGCCCGTCGCATTCACTCAATCGGGCAATTCGCAAAGAAGCTTGGCGATGAGTCCCAGCACCGGGTTAATGTGGGGCGACGGCACTCATCCGGGCTTTGAATCGGGGCTCAATCGCAATGCGCCTGATAGCATTGCACTGAGCCTTGCTCAAGCGATCGCTCCTACTGGGCTAGCCGGCACTCCGACCACCGGCGGCAGCCTGGCCAATGGTACTTACTACTACAGTATTGAAGCGGGTTCCGCGTCTACCTCGAACATTTCCGCCGCTTCGAGCGAAATCTCCGTCACCCTCAGCGGCTTAAATAACGCCGTCAGTCTCAGCTGGAGCGCTCCCGGCGGGACTAATCCCGGGACCTGCTATATTTTCCGTTCAGCTACTTCTGGCGGCACCTACGCCGGCGGCACGCCGTACTATCAGGTGAACGCTTGTCCATCGCATCTTTCATTTATCGACGTCGGAGGTGCGCCGAATGGCTCTGGAGCTGCTCTACTTACCAATCAAACTCTCGCGCCGTTCTACACCTTTGCGGGCAACGCAGCGAATCCAAATGGCGGTAGCGTGCCGTACTACACTGGCTCACCGACGAGCGGAAACTGCGCGAAGTGGGGAGGTGCGGGACTTTTGCAGGATGCGGGCTCGGCGTGCGGGAGCGGCGCCGGCAGTACTCTTACTGCATTCGTTCCCGGAGTGAATGGCGCGGGCCAGAACACCGGACCATCTTCTGCGAACGCGATCAACGTGGTCGCGTTCCTTGTTCCGATGCAGGTGCAATTTGGGCATATCACAATTGACGTCGCCGCGTCCGACACGGTGGCGGGCTCTCTCTGCGGCAGCTTTGCCGATTGCTATGACGTCGGCATTTACAATATGAGCGGCACGCGGTTGTGTAATTGGGGTGCCACTGCATTTTCGTCCGGCGGTCTAACATCCGCCGTCTGCGCGCAAGGGACGGTAACGTTGACGCCGGGCTACTACGTTTTCGCGTTCACCGGCAACGCCACCACCGCGAAGATTTATTTCGGCACTGCAGGTAACGGTGGCTTCGTGCAGTTATCTTCGGCGACCTCAGGGACGAGTTCAACGGGCGGTGCCTTACCGGCGAGCATAAGCGTACCGAGCTTCGGGCAGCCCAGCAGCGTCGGCGGTACGTACGCCAATGTGTTTATAGCGCTTTACTGAAATCGCAAAAAGTCTTGGCCCTGAGTTCTTGGGCCAGTTTCAATTGAGTTAGCTACGGACTTCGAATCCCTGATCGACCGCGCGTGTCGCACCACCGTTTTCGGTCCGGGCAGCCACTGGTGGGGATAAGCGATACGTTGCCTACTTGGCGGTCCGCGACCGGGACCTAACGGCGGTAGTTTCTAAAGGCCCCCTCCGGTCGGCCCTAGCCAGAACCGGGGCGTGAGCCCCTTTTAATGCGCCACTCATACATACTCGCGAAGTGGGAAATCTGGCTGCGGGGTGTAATCGCGGCAGCAGTGTCCGGCGGGGCTAATGGTGTGGTAACCGGCTTCGCGGCGATCGGCATAGATCCAAAGCACTTCAATTTAGACGCCGGCTTTTACCACACACTAGTTATCGGCGGAGTAAGCGCCGCCATCAGTGCAGTGCTGGGAGTAGCTCTGTACCTGCGTCAATCACCTCTCCCACCCGAGGACGCATCCCAAAGTTCGCCTAGCCGATAACTCGATCCGTGCTTTGGCAGGAGAGCCACAGGCCAAGAACGAGGCGGAGCCGCCAATGGCGACAACCGGGGCATTGGTGAGTTCTCTATCCGATTCAACGAGGTAACCCATGCCGGTCCTTTCCACTACAGCATACGACCAAACGGAGACCGCGCTGAATCTCACGCGCGCCCTAATCAACGATGCCGCCGGCTCGGTGTTCAATGACGCTACACTGATGCCTCTGCTGAACTCCGCCTATCGCGCGCTGCAGCGCGAACTGGCCGAGGCTGGAGTCTCGGTCCTGGTTTCACAGGTGCATCTAGATCTCCCGTTAACTAACGGTCTGACTACCGCGGAACTCTCCGACACTTCCACGCCGCAGTTGCCCACGGATTTGATGGTTCCACATCAGCTGTGGGAGCAACAAGCGGGATCGAGCGATCTGTTCGTGCCGATGGAAAAGATCGTGAGCGGCATTCCGAATCTTCAGCCGGGAACTTTTCTCCGCATGTGGGAATGGCGTGAAGACGCCATCCAACTCCTCGGTGCTACTTCCGAAGTTACAGTACGGCTCCGTTATGAAAAAGTCCTGCCCCAGCTGGTGCTCGGTGGCGACCCCATCCTGATTCGCGCTTCGAACGATGCTCTCGCCTATGCCACTGCCGCGGTGGCAGCTAGGACGCGGGGCGCCCGCGCCCTGGCTGCTGATATGCAATCCACCGCGCTGGAGGCAACGGAAAAGCTGATCGAGCGATACATCCGACCAGAGCAATTCAAAGCGCGTCGACGCAAACCGTACAGTTACCATCGCCGCGTGATCTATCTTTAACTAGTGCGAACGATCGAGACGGCGGTAGCGTTTTCGCGAAGGGCCGCGTTTCACTCCGACTGGCTCAAACTCGAAAAACGGCGACAGTTGATGATTGAACAGCGGAGATATGGGGGACCGCAATCGCAGAGTGATTGTACTCGAAGACGAATCGAGAAAGGACGCTTGATACACGTCCCGATTCGCGAGCTAGGGAGCCTGGACGATTAGGGTGATGGTGAAGGCCCGCGATGCCCCTTGTGAAGAGCCGATCACATTAAAATGATACGTACCAGCGGGTGTCCCTGGATTCGGTTTCGTGATCAATGTGGTAGTGCCGCTACTTCCGCATCCGAATACCGCATACGTGAGCAGTACAGTCGCCAGCACGGATCCGGTCGTCCCAAATCTGAAGTGCGACTGAGGCTCGAGTCCCGCTCGAAGTCGGTTCGCGCGATGTCGAGCTCGCCAGGCAGCGAAAGCGGCTGCCATACCTGCCATTAGTAAAATGGCGAAGCCCATTGTGGGAAATTGATGCCGCTGATCAGCTGGCGGTACGGCCGCGGCCTGGTTTTTCGCCATCGTTGTCAACGCCAGCGTGAAATTTTGTGGCATCCCTGGACTCACAGTTAACGCCAACGTCGTTGGCCCGCTAGAGCCACTTGCTCCTCCGGACGAACTCGAAGCCGTTCCCGGCGCCAATCCGCAAGAGACGTCGAGCGGCAATCCAACTGGACATTGGATCGTCACCGTCCCGGTGAAAGTGTCGTCCGGAACCACGGCTAGATTGTAATTCGCCGTCGAACCCTGGACTACTGTGAGAGTGTCCGTGTTCCCCGTCTGCAAACCCAACTCGTAGTCATCTGCGAATCCCGCGAGTGCCGCAGTCTGGGGACTGGAAGGGTCACTATCAGAGACGTGCAACGCCGCCGAGCGATTGCCTGCGGCCAGGGGCGAGAAGACGACGCTTATCGTGCAACTCGATGAGACATCAAGCGTGGTGGCGCAAGTGCTCGTTTGCGTGAAATCCGGTGGCGTCGCCCCACCGGTGAAATCAATCGAGATCCCAGTGACTTGAGAAGAAGAGCTATTGGTGAGTGTGAAGACTTCGGCCAAGCTCGAACCACCGATCGGCTCGTTCGGAAACGTAAATGTGTTGGGGGCTAGGGTAACGCCGGCCGCTGCCGCCGCATGGGTGATCTCACGAATGGCGAGATTGCCGCTGTCGGACACAAAAAGATTGCCCTCGCGGTCGATCGCAAGCGCCCCGATAGAATTAAATTCAGCGAGCAGCGGCGCGCCGCCATCACCGGAATACCCCGCCCGTCCGTCGCCGGCTAATCTCTGGCGAGCGGGAGTCTTGATATCCAACCGGTCGACGATATTCGCGTTTTTCTCGGCCACATAAACATTCCCGACGGAATCGAAGGTTAACCCAGAGAAACTATTGTGAGGCTTCAATCCCGGGCGGTTCTCGACGAAGTTAGGCCTGCTAGCGGCGTCGACTGTGCTAGCGAACTTAGTCTCGTAAGTGGCGGGCCACGAAAATGCGGCTTGGTAATGCACAGGATCTGAGCGTTGGAGCACATTCAACATCTCGCCGTCCTGAACTGCGACAGCGATCAAATTGCCGTCGCGCGACACTGCCAGAGCCACCGGATTAATGACAGTGGCAATCTGCGAGAACGCGCCTGATGGGCTCAGCCGGGACAGTGTGCTGTTTCCGGTTACATAAACATTCCCGGCATCGTCCACGGCTATCAGAGTCGGCTGCAGAATATCCCGGGAGGCCACCGCTTCCGTACTACCGGTCGCCCAACGTCCCGCGACAGTTGAAATCAATTGCGATTCTGCGTCCACGCGCCTCACTGAATCGTTCAGAGTGTCCGCGAGAAAAAGATTTCCAGAAGTGTCGGACGATAGGTTCCCATTTGCGGCGGCGCCGCCAGACTCGCCACTGATTAACAAGTCGAGCTGCGCCAAAATCGCCGGTCCGCCGTCACCGAGGGAGCCGTGCTCGCCATTTCCCGCGACGAGCTCAGGGGCTACAGACCGGGGATCAGCGGAAATTTGCAAATCCGAGGACACCCTATAGACGCGATTATTGGCGGTAAAATAGACGCCTCGCCCCTCATCAGTTGTGAGTCCGCCGGCCACTACCCCGCGAACGACGGTGCGCACCTCACTAGGAATATCGTCGGTGCCCGCGCTCGCGTCGACGCTCTCGAGTCTGAAAGGCAACGCGCAGATTCCAATCAACGTGCAGCCCAGGAAAAATCGCCGCATTTAGAGCCCTCGTCTCGAAGAAAAATCGCCGGTCCGAATTCCACGCCTTTCGATTCTAAAATTGCTGCACGGGTTGCGTCCACCGCCGCAACGGAAATTTCTCATGTTACCATAGCCGCTCATCCTGACGATGGGCCACTGCTCAGTATCGGCGAACCTTCGGGCGCGCTCACTTTTGGTTAATCCGCATCTCATATCAAGCCTCAACACGGTACGAGTAACTTCTCGAACGCGAGATCAACGCCATGTCTATCGAATCCTTCGCTCCGATCCCGCTCGACACTTTCGGCGGCTGGATCACGCTGCTCGATCCCTCAGATGTGCCACCCGGGATGTCACCGAGCCTCGCCGACGTCGAATTCTTCCCCGGCGGAGTGCGCACGCGGGCGGGGCTCGTTTCTCAGTTCGCGCCGCTTCCTGGCGCTGTAAGCGTCAATGGCCTGAAAACCTACATCACTGCTAATCTACTCGATCGACTGCTCGTATTCGATTCGCTGGGCAATCTGTATAAAGAAACAACGCCTGGCACGCTCGGACTTGTGGCGTCGGGCGGCTCACCGAATCTGTATCTCGCCTCCACCACGCTGTTCGGCCGCGAATATATGGCCTTCAGCGATGCGCAACTCGGCCAAGATCTTCCGCGGCAATTCGACGACACATTCTTCGATCGCGTGAGCCAAGTCGGCCCCGGCGAAGGACCAGCAGCGACCGACGCCTCCACGGCCGGAAACATATCCGCAGGCGTCCATCAAGTGAGCGTTGTGTTCGTCACTCGTCAGGGGTTCTGGACTGCCCCCTCGCCGCCTGTGAGTTGGACCGCGGCTGGCGGCAAGCAAGTGACGCTCACAAACATTCCTACAGGACCCGCGAACATCGTGCAACGGCTTCTGTGTTTCACGGGAGCAGGCGGCGCCGACTTCTTCCAAGTGCCTGCCACGATGACGATCAACGACAACACCAGCACGATTCTTACGCTCGATTTCGACGATACGATCCTTCTCTCCGGCGTAAGCATGGATTACCTGTTTGCTCAGGTCGAGCTTCCAAATCAATTGGGGGTGATCGATTATTCCGAGCGCCTGTTCTGGTGGGGCGAACGCGCCAAGATGGACAACTGGACCAACATCACTTTCGACGGGGGCTGGGATGCTTCCGGTAATGGACGCCCGCTCGGTTGGACTCTCGATCCCACATCGGGAGCGGGCGGCAGCCGCGAGTCGAGCGATGCCGTCTGGGGCGACGCCTACCGCATCACTGGAGATGGTCACACCGTCGCCCGAGGCATGATCACGCAATCGTCTGTGATGGATCCGGCTGGCGACCCAATCCTGGCGCAAAATATTGATTATACGGTGCGTGTACGCATTAAACGGTCCAGCAATCTGAATCAGGGCACACTACGTATTAATTGCTTCAGTCCCTCCGCGGGCGCCATCGGCGCAGGTCTTGGAATCACTGCGGTCCAGGCGACTACATCGTACGCAGAATACGTCGCCGAGCTGATTCCGCCGCAGACTTCAATTCCGAACGACATGGTGCTCCGCGTTTATGCTGATGGGGTACCGTCGCCTAGCGGCGAGTCATTCCTGGTCGACAACATCGAGATTTTCCCCACTCTGCAAGCACAGAATGCGTCAATCATCCGCGCCTCGCGTGCGCTTAACGCCGAAAGCTATGACGGTATCACCGGTTTGCTCGAAGTTGCTAAGAACAATGGCCAGGGAATCCGCGCCGCATTCACGCTGCGCAATTATCTATACTTCGCAAAAGAACGCAGCCTATTCGTGACCACTGACGATGGTGTAAACGAGCCCGATTTGTGGTCGATCGAAGAAGTCTCGAACAAAGTGGGCACGCCGTCAGTCCACGGTGTGGGCATCGGCGAGGAGTGGGCGGTTATCGCTGGCAGGGCAGGGCTCTACCTTTTCGACGGCGGAAATCCCACGAAACTCTCGCAGGAAATCCAGCCCACCTGGGACGCGATTAACTGGCAGTACGGATCGCGCATCTGGGTACAGGTGGATATTGAGCAAAAGCGCATTCTTGTAGGCGTTCCCATGGGAATCGCGACGCAACCCTCGCAAATCTTGGCGCTCGATTACACTGAGGGCTTTGCCGATCCGCTAGCCACGATGCTCACGTCCCCAGGGCACGGCCGAAAATGGGCGCAGTGGAATATCACTGCAAATTCATGCAACATGATCGAGCGTCCTAACGGCACGGATCAAATCTTCTTCGGCAATAATTCCGCGACCGGCAAAATTCTTGGAAGAACGCCGGGAACCTTTACCGACGACAACGCCTCAATCAATTCTTATTACACGACGGCATTTTTAACACGTATGCCGCTAAGTGGCCGGAACTTGGTCGGGTATGCGACCGCCAACGTTCAGGGAAGCGGCGTACTGCAGGTCACGGGGCTCTTGCCTGGCAATGTAACGCAACCACTCGGAACTTGGCAGCTGGCGTCGCCGTCCACCGAAGACATGGAGCTATTCACCGGCATTCTGTCGGAACGCGTCGCTTACCAATTGAGCACGACCGCCTCGACGAACTGGTTTTCTCTGACCAAGTTTACGGCGTGGGCGAAAGCGGACCCGTGGTCGGTCGTCCGCGGCCACAATTAGAGCCACCGCGTCAAAGCAACCTCATCGGCCTCCTTCCCGTCAAACTTGCGGGGCGCGATTCGCTTCTATAAACTGCTGTGCGTATTTTTGTTCAGGGGGGTTAATGCGGCCGTTTTCGGGTGTCTTTCTTGCTGGTGCAATTCTAACTTCGCTTTGTGGTTGCGGAGGTGGCAGCAGCGTCGGGCCGCTCTCCGTCACTTTTACAAGCACGCCAGTTAGCGTTCCCGGTGGCACGAATTTTGTGTTCTCCGTAACGACGCAGAACGACACATTGAACCGCGGGGTGAATTTCACTCTGGCACTCAACGAACCAAGTAACGGCGACACCACCACGCCCTGCACGACGGCCTGCGGGGCTCTCAGTGGTCAGACAAACACCATCACAGCTAACGGGCCCGACATTTTCACGTCCACCACAACAGTCAACTACGCGGCTCCTCTCCTCCCGCCAACGCCAAACAGCTTGATCCTGACAGCGACCGCCAACGCCAACGCCTCTGTCACGGTTACTGACACGTTCGCGATCGGCGCTCCGCAGGTCGTAGTACACATCACGAACAAGATCACAGACATTGCGCCTGGGGCCCCGCCCGTCACACTAGACGCGCAGGTACTATTCGACAGGGCTAACGCGGGAGTCACTTGGACGCTCGCGGCACAAGGTGCTGCGTGCAGCCCCGCGTGTGGTACACTGGGCTCAGCCCAACCGTTCAGCGTAATATACACGCCTCCAGCGACATTGCCAGCTGCACCGAACAACACACCGACGATCACCGCCACTTCTGTTACGACGACAACGGTCTCCGATTTCGACGACATCCGTATTCAGGCGTCGACGCAGCCCATTAGCGTGTCGATCACGAATCCTTTCGCGCAGATTAACGCGGGTGGCGCAGGCGTGACGATCAATGCCGTTGTCAATAACGATGTCGCCGGCCAGGGTGTGACGTGGTCGCTCAATCCGTCAGCTCAGACCGGTGCTCTCAGCGCGGAGCAGCCGCTCAATGTGCTTTACACGCCACCCAATACGGCTCCGCAGCCACCGAATAATATGCCGACGATCATGGCCACGTCGGTAGCCGATCCGACAAAGAGCGATTCATTCACATTCACAATCGCTCCAGCGTCCGCATTTCGAGGAGCCTACGCGTTCGTTATCCATGGACACGACGAGAGCGGCAACAACATGGCTGCAGCCGGCAGCCTCGTTGCCGACGGAGACGGGAAGATCCCCGCCGGTGAGATGGACCTCAATGCCAGCAACGAGCACGGCCTCGAATCGATGGTGGCTGTGGAAGGGAATTACGAGACGCAAGAACCTGACGACGGCTCCCAGAATATCCGGATCGCGCTGGAGGATGTTTCACCGCGAAACAGGACTATGAGTGTCAAATTCAACGCAGCATTCCCGTTGTCCTATTCCGCCGGTGGCTCCGATCGGGTGACTTCCGCGGAATCCGATTCGATTCTGTTTGCCACGACAGGCGAGATCACAGGGCAGTCCGGCACTTGGACTCTGACCGGAGAAATCGTGCGCCAGGATATTCCCTCTGTTATGACCGCCAATTTCAGCGGCGATGTTTTTTCGGTCTTACTCAAGCCTGCGACGGTATTTGACCCGATCGAGTCCGGTGGCTTCTTATTTTCAATCGATCGGCGAGGGAGCGGCCTCGCTCCTAGCGCAGTCGGCATTGTCAAGGGTACTCTGGGGGCCTTCGATGCTAGCGGCAGATCTTCGCTGACGCTGACGTTTGCCAACGCCTCTGCGTGGCACTTTGCAGCCTACGCCGTCTCGTCAGCGCGCCTGTTCCTGGTCGCGCTCGACACCGCGGATGCCGGCCATGCGACAAGATCTGGCGACGCCCTAATCCAATCATTAGAGGATTGAAGGATATGCCATCTCGGCGGTGGGCGCGTTAGCGCTTCCGCGGGCAGCTGAGACCGCCATCCTTCGCAATCTTCAACACAACTTAATCCCGCTAAATCAGGAGGCAAAGTCTGCTTCCGCGCGTAGGAGCAGGCTTCGGTCATATCCCACTATGTTAACTATCCCACAAATCGAAGCCCTGAAATCGACCTCGTCGCATCTCTATGAATCCTTGAAACGCCTGCTCACCGGCGTAAATGCTATCGGTACGACCAACAAGCTGTCCCTCGATTCCGCGATCGCGGATGGCGCCGATTTCGCCCGCGTATCCAGCAACGCCCTCACCTCAAACGCGGTCGATCCCTCTAAATCGGGAGTGCTAACCAAAGGCAGTATACCTCCCACATGGAACAGTTCTTTTACCTATACTTCGACCCCGACCACCATTACCTGGTCATGGGCAGCCGTAGCAATCTACCGTGCCGACGGAACTACAACGCCAATTCCTAGCGACTCACTAGCGATAACCGGCCTAACCGCCGGAACGACCTACTTTTTTTACCCATACTGGGATGAAACCGCTGAGCAGCTAAATTGGGTGGCTGGCGATGCCGGATCTCCCTCCAACGCTCAAACCGCCAAAACCAACGCCGCCGCTCAACAGCAATCTTTGCAAGCCCGAATACCACTGTCGCAAGGCGCAATAATCGCTGCCACGCCATCCAGCGGGTCCGGCGGCGGTTCCGGCGGTGGCAGTGGAAATTGCCTGCGCTCTGGCACGATGGTCCTGAGTCGCGATCACGGCACCGTCCCCATCGACACATGCAAAATCGGCGACCTAATCCTCGGTCCTGGCAACGGCGGCGTTGGTCCGCAAGGGAAGAACGCGTGGACGCGTATCGTCCGCGTCGATATTTTGCCGGCCGACACTTTTATCCGCTTGCACTTCTCAAATCACGAGATACTGGACGTAACCCCGCATCACATCTTCACACTCGCCGACGGATCACCTATGCGCGCCGAGCGTCTCTGCCTAGCAGACATCCTAGTGGGAAGACTGGCGAACGTGACGTTGCAGAAAATCGAGGTAGTCCGCGAGCAAAGCAAGAAGGTCACAGTAAGTTGCGCCCCCAACCACGAATTTTACGCGGGAAAAAACAGTGCCTGCATCCTAACTCATAATTACACCTTTAATTCCTAGTCCGGGTTCTTCGCACGCATAGGTCAGATCTTCCCGCGAGTGGGCTCCGTTTTTTTTGCTTGTACGCATTTAAAATCCGTATTTCATCTAGGTAAACACCCGTGAAAGGCCGCACCTACTATTTAACGACGCTGCAAGCTTGGCAAACTGAAGCCCCTTGCTTCACGACGTCACACTATATCCTTGCGGATGCCAATTCCACGGCAGCCGCCGAGACAAAAATCCTGGCTATGGTAGAAGCCGACGAAGGCACCCTCAATACTTTGTCGCGGAATCCTCTTTGGCAGGAGCTCCCTCACCCATTAAGCCCAAAGCTGATTCCTGAAACGGTAGCAGACGCTCTGTCGTCGCACGGGGTCACGGAATTCAGCACCACCTTCGAGGCCACCGAAAAGGTTGCCAATAATCACCCAATCCTCCGCTACCGCGTTTTTTGAACCTGCGTGCTAGCGCGAATACGCATCTGGTGCGCCGCAGGTGCACATCGAGTTTTTGAAATTAATTTCTCCGAAGCGCATTTTATTAGCAGCAAATATGAAGATCCGCGAATACACCTCTTCCGATCTCGAAGTATTAAGAATGATTCACGTAAGGCAGTCTTTCGATTACAAGTTCCCCGATCTGCAAAGCCCTCTCTTCGTCTCGAAGTTAGTTCTGGAAAACGGGGAAGGCGGTATCGCGATGGCGGCCCTAGCGCGTCTAACTTGCGAGATTTATCTTCTAACCGATCCAATACAGTCAAGCCCACGCGAACGCCTAAACAATCTCATCACGTTGCATTTAGCCGTCCGACGCGATCTGATCCAGCGGGGACTTGAAGACGCACACGCTTGGTTACCGCCCAAAATCGCCAGACGGTTCGGCCGTCGCCTAATGAAGCTCGGCTGGACACGCGACGACAAATGGACGCCTTTTTCAATTCGCCTACTGTCATGCTGATCGAAGCGATACGGGCGTAATCTGTAGCGCAAATGCCAAGCTTCGGACAACCGGTATTGCCGCTGAGAATGCCGAGACTTCTTGCCACCCAAGGCAAGGGACCGGCGAAGATTCTCGACGACGCCACATAACCCCCAAGGATCCGGATAAAGACGGCCAAACAAATTTCACGTTTCAGATCTCACCGGAGGTAGCCATGAGCCGCGCTGCACAGCAACAAACTCGCAATCTCACTGATCAGCAACTGGCCACTCAAAATCAACTACTTGGCCAAGAAAGTCAGAACTCCAATCAGGACCGCAGTGTCCTCGTGCCAACCATTCAGAATCTACTCTCCAACCCCGGCTATACTCAGTCTCAGCAAGACGCCATCACGCAGGAAGGAATGGGAGCTGCTCGAACCGCCTTCGACGCACTCCAAGAATCTGCCCAGAATCAGGTAACGCGCACTAATAACGCCGCCGGGTTTAACGACCTGACCGCCCAACTCGGCCGGGAGCAGGCCCAGAACTTGGCCGAACAAGCTCGTCAAAATCAGATCACATTTGCTAACAACGCGCAGCAGCAACGTCTCGCCGGCCTCGACGCTCTGAACCAGACCTACGGAATCGACACAAATCTTCTGGGCAAGAGCATGAGCGTCCCAGGTCAGCTTCTTGGCGTCCGTAGCAATGCCAGCGGCAATGCCGACAACAGCGGTATCGACAGTTTATTCGGTGGACTCGGCCTTGGACTAGGATCGCTTTTCGGCTAGCGTCTCCGCCGGAATCACTGCGCCTAAGAGTTGACAACGGGCCGCGCTAGATAGACATGCCAACGACTGGTGCGCCATTACCGGCTCAAATCGGTACTGCGATCTCTTACCGAGGATACCGTTGTTCTATTTGGACATTCGGCATGAGCCTGCCCCAATTGTCAGTCTGGCCTGGCGGCATTGCTAGCCCATATTCGACGTAGACTCGGTGTGGTACGTCGAAAAATATTAGCTGTCTCTGGGCGCATGTCTTGTAGTGCTGTTCAAGACGAAAAATACATAATCGCGTCAAGGCCTCCGATGCAGTTTTTACTCGATCCATACCGGGCCGCACTGGCCCTCGCCGCCACCGTTCAGTTTTTTCTCTTCCTCCGATGGCTCTATCGTCGCATTCGCAACGATGAACTTCTTCGGATGTTCGTCGAGGAGATGGCTTTAAACCATCTTCCCCACATCTATGAGCGGCTAAAGCAGCTATGCGACCAGCAGGGAATTGCACACCAAGACTCACCTCCAATCCGTTGGATCAATCTGAACAGTCCTCGAGATTGAGCGGGCATATTTCATGTGTGATATCAGAAGTTCGCCGCGACCCGCCCCGTTTTGCGTCTCAGCGGGGCCTTGCCGCGACCGCGCGGTCGAAACCTGCGTGAGCGTCCGACGTCCCGTCAGAAATCACAGGTAGCAAACGACGACTCATTCCATTTACATGGCCTCGGCGCTAATTTCGATCGCACTGACAATTGCAGAACGCCACGCACTAGATCCTTCTCTCGTCTGCGCACTCATCGAACAGGAATCCGCCTGGAATACCCACGCTATACGCTACGAACCCGCGTTTTTTTCCAAGTATATTGCCCCGCTCTTCACGAACAACAAAGTCGAACCGCCAACAAATACCGAAGCGAATAGCCGCGCAATTTCCTGGGGCCTAATGCAAGTGATGGGACAGTCCGCCCGAGAGACCGGCTTCGTCGGTCAATTCTTAAGTGAACTATGCGAGCCCGCCGTCGGCATCGAAGTCGGCTGTTTGGTCTTCGCTCACAAATTAGAAACTACTCATGGCGACGTGAACAAAGCGCTGCAATTCTGGAACGGCGGCGCGAATCCCAACTACGCCGCCGCGGTTCGAGCTCGAATGCCAAACTACGCGTTCCCCGCGAGATAGGAAAGAGTCTTTTGGATGCATTCCGTCGTGGTTAACCGTAACCGCCCTCGAACGTTTGGCACCGTCACGACTCGCATTATTGTCGGAGCGTTTTCCGTCTTTTTCGGTATGCCGCGCCTCAATACTCAGGCCCACTCGGCCTAGATTTTCGAGCTTTTCTGCGCGGCTATTCAGCGGCAGGAAGCCAATGACTCTAGAAAAGGCCGTTTTCGCAATCCTGATGGTAGCTGCGCTAGCCTTCGCCGAAATAACGTGGGAAGAAGCCCGTATCGATCGAGCCCGGCTCGAGGTTGCGATTGCCTCTCAACAACAAATCATTGACGCATCCGAAAATCGCGAGCGATCTCGTGATGCCGCGCTGAAGAGTACGCTGGCCCAAATTGCAGCGACTAAAAAGACGGTAGAGACTCCTACACAAATCCTGAGTGCCCTCCAACAATCGCTTGATCTCCCAGAACCCATTGCACTAGGGACGAAAATCGAGAATAAACTTGAAAAGGGAATTACGAAGTCGAAAAATTCTGACCACCTCCCTAGCAAGTCCACAGCCGGAATCCCCAGTGCGGAGCCAAGGCGTGATGTAAAGGATTTGGAGCAGCCTCAATCCAGCTTGCTCCCCACTACCGCCGACGACTCGTCTCAGGTCACGCCTTCCTCGTCCGAGCACTCCGGCTCCTCAATCTCAAATCTAAAGTATGAACTCCGAGATTTCTTTGCTCGGAAGTCCCAATCCCCTGCAAAGTCCACATTGTCTTCGAGCGACTATCTAAGCCCCGTCGGTTATGTGCTCAATTTGCACTCGAACTCCACCGAAATCGCTTCGATCCCAACCGCGGATTTAAAGCCGCTGTTTGACAACCTCGAAAACTGCTATTCCAGCGAAGCGCAACTAGCAACCGAACAAGCGGATCTAGCAGACGAAAGGAACCGCTCGGCTTCCTTAACCAAGGAAAGAGATGCCGCCATCACCTCCGCGAAAGGCGGCAACCTCTGGCACCGCGTGAAACAGAACTCTAAATGGCTAGCGGTTGGGGTCGCATTAACTGTGCTCATTTCGCGAACCCACTAGCGCTCGCCGGTAAAACGCGGCTAACTTTGACATTGACATCCGGTAATAGTTATTATGTGTTCGAAAGGCCCGGCGAACTTGCTCGGGGCACGCGATTCTGGGGGGCCGTGGCGGCTACGGGGTTCGGAGCTACGAATATTAGTTCTTAGCAGGGGTTGTAGTTATTTTTGGCGTGGCCGATTGAGCTCGAACTCTATTAGTTGCTCTAGGGCGGCGGGATCGCCGCCTATGTTTTCTCGGCCGTTTACGTAGACTGTCGGGGTACTGGTGATTTTCAGGGCTTTGCCTAGGGCGATATCGGCTTCTACTGAGTTCTGGGTAGCGGGGTCGGCTAGGCAGGCTTTGAAATCTTCGCGGTTTAGGCCGGCACCGGCGGCGAATTCGGTGAGCTTGTCATAGACAATTTCGGTTGAGATTAGGTCTTGTTGCCGGAAGATGGCGTCGTGCATTTTCCAGAACGCTGCGGGGTTCGACTGGAACGCGCAGCGGGCTGCTAGCGCGGCGGTCATCGACCACGGGTGGATGGCGGTGAGGGGAAAGTTCTTAAAGACGAAGCGGACTTGAGGGTACTTGGTCTCGAGGGGCTTGAGATTTTGGCTTAGGACGCGGCAGTGTGGGCATTGGAAATCGCTGAATTCGACTACCGTTACCTTTGCGTCGGCGGGGCCGAGGGATGGCGAATCCTTGGTGACTAGTTTGGCGCGGATTTCGGCGAAGGGGTCTTCGGTTGTGTTGTAGAGCTCGCCGCGGATTATGAATTTGCCGTCTTTGCTGGCGTACACCGCGCCGGAGTCGGTTTGATCCTGATAGGTGACTGCGATGGGCACCTCATAAAAGCCGGGAAGCTGAGAATCCTTGAGCGGGCCTAGCTTAATTTGGAACGCTGGGCCCCAGCCGAACAAATTGCGAAGATAGGATTCGACTGACGCGATCAGGTGCGCCTGGTCGGTGGCGGCTGGGGGCGGTTGCTGGGCTTGCGTTGCGGTGCTTGTCGCGCAGGAGATCGCAATCAAAATTAGTACTACGTAGAGTCGCAGCTTCATTCGCGGAATCTCCTCGAGGTTAGAGCTGGTACTTTCACGGGATAAACCTATTGGCGATCGGGAAGCGGCGGCCCACGCTGAAGGCTTTAGACGTGATCTTCAGGCCGGGGGCTGCTTGCTTGCGTTTGTACTCGTTGCGATCCACGCGGCGGGCGATGTCGCGGACCAGGTCCAGCGGGATATCGTGCAACGCGGCAATTTCTTCGGGGCTTTGCAGGTCTTCGACGTAGGCCTTCAGGATGCGATCCAGGACATCGTAGGGCGGCAGGGAATCCTGGTCTTTCTGATTGGGGCGGAGCTCGGCGGAGGGCGGCTTGGTGAGCGTTTCTTGAGGGATGACTTCCCTTTCGCGATTGCGCCATTTGGCCAGCTCGTAAACCATAACTTTGGGGACATCGGAGATTACTGCCAGGCCGCCGGCCATGTCGCCGTAGAGGGTGCAATAGCCTACCGACATTTCGGATTTGTTGCCGGTGCTTAGCACCAGCGAGCCGAACTTGTTCGAGAGGGCCATCAGAAGATTGCCGCGTATTCGAGCCTGGATATTTTCTTCAGTCGCGTCTTCCGGCAGGCCCATGAACGCGCCTTTCAAATCACTCCGGTAGGTCTTGAAGATTTCGTCGATTGGCAGGACCAGGAACGATAGCTTTAGATTTTCGGCTAGCTGCTTGGCGTCGCGGCGGCTGCCTTCGGAGGAATAGGGGCCGGGCATTGAGACGCCCAGGACATTTTCGTGGCCCAGGGCGTCAACAGCTATGGCGGCCACCAGAGCGGAATCTACGCCGCCGCTTAGGCCTACTACGGCTTTGCTGAAGCCGCACTTGCGGACGTAGTCGCGGGTGCCGCAGACCAGTGCGCGGTAGGCGATTTCTAGGCCGTTTGTGGGTTGGCAATGGATGTCGCCTTCGCCGGTGAGGGTGTCGAAGAGGACCAGATCTTCTTCGAAGGATTTGGCCTGGGCCGCGATACGGCCGTCGGGCATGATGGCTACGCTTGAGCCATCGAAGACCAGGCTGTCGTTGCCGCCTACCTGATTTACGTAAACCACCGGGACTCGATGCTCGCGGGCTAACGCAGTTAGCAGGTCGAGGCGCAGGCCTTGCTTGTCCATTTCGTACGGCGAGGCGGAGATATTTAGAAGCAGGGTAGTTCCCTTCCCGACTAGCTCGGCTACTGGATCGCGATCGTAGAGGCGCTGGGGCCAGAAGATTTTGTCGTTCCAGCAGTCTTCGCAGATGGTGATGCCGAGCTGCTCGCCGTTTAGCGGGATGGTCGTTTGCGAATGGGCTGGCTGGAAGTAGCGCGATTCGTCGAAGACGTCGTAGGTCGGCAGCAGCATTTTGCGCTGCTCGAACAGGACGTGGCCATTGGCGATGAGCGCGGCGGAGTTGGCGGCGGGTTTGCCGGTGTCGTCCTGGGCGCGGCCTACGAACCCCACGATCGATGGCAGCGGGATGCTCTTGGCCAGCTTGAGTAGCTCGGATTGATTGCGTTCGATGAATGCTGGACGCTCGACTAAATCTTGCGGTGGGTAGCCGCAGAGGCAGAGCTCGGTGAAGACGGCCAGGTCGGCGCCTCGGGACTTGGCTTTGTGGGCTAGGTCGAGGATGCGGGCGGCGTTGCCGTCGAAATCGCCGACGGTGGGGTTGAATTGGGCTAGGGCGATTTTCATTGGGCCTTCATAGAATACGGTTTGGGCGGCCTGAATTCAATTCGGGACGGCCGGCGGTGATATACGTTTATTTTTGAGGAGGTTTCTACCCGAAACGTGGTTCGGGTAGATTTCTTTGTAAGTGCAAGAAAACAATCGGTCGGGCTCCAATCTACCCGAAACAAAAGTTGGGGGTAGCGGCTTTGCTTTTTCTTCCCGATGGCGGCGTTTTGTTGTGAGCTGGAAGGCGGCGACTGGACTTTGCGCGATGGGTGGCGGGGCGCGGTGAGTGATTTGAAGTCGACGGCGAAAACCGAGTTTTCTTTGCGAGTAGAACGGGTCATTATTTCGCCGGGCTGAATCATCAGCCCGGTCCCGGTTTGTTTTGTTGGAGTTGCGTGGGTTTCTAATAAATTGGGTTCGCGATTAGATTTTGTGGGTTTTTCAGTTGTTTGAAACATGGGCCTGGGTGGCTTTTGAGGCGAAGTTTACTGCGATGGTTGGCGGCAGTTCCTTCTTCGGATGCGCACACGCCTCCTGTGTTGAATTTGCTGCGGCTCGCGGAGGGAGCCGAGGATACGGTAGCATGTATTATCGGTTTAGTCAATACAAATCTGCCAAACGGCTCTCCGTCTGCACGTGCCGTCCATCGCGGAGCCGCCCTGGTTGGGGCGAATCGCAGGCTAACCGGAAGTTGAGACGGATGGATGTGGTGCAGCTACAATGATCTTGGCGGGTGAAACGGAAGCAGGCTCTGCGGGGACGCAGCCATGCTGAGGGATAGCCTGGTGGTATCGACGCCTTGAAAATCCCCGCGCGAAGGGCGGAATATTCGCTAACGGGAAACGCCACCTCTCCATTTCAGGCTGAACCAACACATAATCTCGTGGGCGCATCCGGGGAGCAGAACATATGAACGTACCAGAACAAATCGAGAAGTATATTTGCAGCCAACCGGAGCCAAAACGCAGTGATATGCGAGAGTTGCATCGGCTCACACTTCAAGTGTCACCAGAAGGCAAATTATGGTTCTTCGATGGTAAAGACAGCAAAAATCATACTGTTTCCAACCCTACGATTGGATATGGATTTCACACAATAAAATATGCCGATGGAAAAAGTAGAGAGTTTTTTCAAATTGGTGTGAGCGGAAACAAAACCGGAATCTCTGTCTACATTCTTGGTCTCAAAGATAAGAAGTACTTAGCCAAAACGTATGGAAAAAAACTAGGCAAGGCGAGCGTGACCGGATATTGCATTCGGTTTAAAGCTCTAAAGGATGTAAACATCGATACGCTTGAAGCGGCAATACGAGATGGACTTGCCGCTCAGAATGGAAAAGGCAAGCAGATGAGATAATTCTACTGTCAACTGCAAGCAGTTATCGATGCAAAGGCGCTCCAGTATACGGCCCTACAGCCCTGACCCGCGCCACAAAGCCATGCTCTATAAAACGGGTCTCCCGCAATAAGATCTAGGGAACAAACAGTTCGACAACTCCGTAGATAGTGGTGGGGCTGGAGGAGCGTGACTTCGTGCTTGGAGCTCACTTTTTTGAGAATTTGATGCAAGATGTGCGATTTGCTTGGCGGACTTTGCGGCGTTCGCCTGGGTTTGCGGCTACTGCGATATTGGCTTTGGGGCTGGGGATTGGAGCTAATACTGCGATTTTTACTGTGATTAATACGGTTTTGCTGCAGCCGCTTTCTTATCCTGATTCCGATCGCATTGTGCAATTGATGCGCAAGTTTCCGAACGGCAATGGCGGCTCCGTTTCGGTACCTAAATTTATTGTTTGGCGGGAGCAGCGGGACATGTTTGCGGCTTCCGCTATTTATGATTTTGCCGGGCCAGGGATCAACGTTACCGGCGGCGAGCGGCCGGAGCAGATTAAGGGGATACGGGCATCCGCTGGTTATTTTGCAGTGTTCGGCGCGCCGGTGGCGCTTGGGCGCACCTTCACCGAAGAAGAAGACCGGCCCGGCGGGGCCAAGGTCGCGGTGATTAGCAACGGATTGTGGAAGAGCCGGTTTGCCGGCGATCCTGCTGCAATCGGCAAAACCATTCTACTGGCGGACGAGCCTTACACTATCGTCGGCGTCCTTGGACCGGGATTTACCACCGATCCGCCTTCTGACATTTGGCTGCCTTTGCAGCCCGATCCTAATAGCCAGGATCAGGCGCATTATTTGAATGCTGCGGCGCGATTGAAGCCTGGGGTTACTTTGGAGCAGGCCAACGCGGCGCTGAAGATTGCTGGCGAAGAGTTTCGGCGGAAATTTCCCGGGTGGATGGACGACAACGAATCTGTGGCGGCGCGGCCATTGCGGGATATGATTGTGTCGGACGTGCGGCTGGCGCTGCTGATTTTGCTAGGGGCGGTGGCTTGCGTTTTGCTGATTGCTTGCGCGAATGTGGCGAATTTGCTTTTGGCGCGAGCTACGTTGCGGCGGCGGGAGATTGCATTGCGAGCGGCTTTGGGGGCTGGACGGCGGCGAATTATTTCGCAGTTGCTTACTGAGAGCGTGTTGCTTTCGTTGGGCGGCGGAGCGCTTGGGCTGGTGCTCGGATATCTTGGCGTGCGCGGTTTGCTGGCGATTAATCCTGGGGATATTCCTCGGATTGGGGAGCATGCTTCGGCGATTTCGCTCGATTGGCGGGTGTTGGGTTTTACTTTGTTGGTCTCCATGGTCACCGGGATTTTGTTCGGATTGATTCCTGCGTTCAGCGCTTCTAAGACTGACTTGTCGTTGACGCTGAAAGAGAGCGGGTCGCGTACTGGCAGCGGATTCCGGCAGAACAAGGCGCGGGCGATTTTGGTGGTTACGGAGATGGCGCTGGCTTTAGTGCTGCTTGTGGGCGCGGCGCTTTTGATTCGCACGTTTACGGTGATGCGATCAGTGAATCCGGGATTTGACGCGCACAATGTGCTAACGATGGAGATGTCGCTCAACGGGGCGCGCTTTGAGAAGACAGCGGGAACCGCTGCTGTCGTGAGGGCGGCTGAGCAACGATTTGCCGGAGTGCCGGGAGTGGAGGCGGTGGGGGTCAGCTGCACTTTGCCGCTGGAGAGCAGCATCGATTTGCCTATCAATATTGCCGGGCGGACGCCTACTGACGGGAAATACGATGGCGATGAGCAGTGGCGGGATGTTTCGCCTGGTTATTTCGACGTGTTTCGCATTTCCCTGCTCCGCGGGCGGTTGATCACTGACGGCGACGATGCCAACGCGGCGCACGTTATGCTGATCAATGAATCCATGGCTAAGAAATATTGGCCTAAGGACGACGCGCTGGGAGCTGAAGTTACGATTGGCAAAGGCTTGGGGCCGGAGTTTGAGGAGCCGGCGCGGACGGTGATTGGGATTGTGGCTGACGTGCGTGATACGGGATTGAATCGCGATTTGCAGCCGATTATGTATGTGCCCGTGGCGCAGGTTAGCGACGGCTTGACTACTTTGCAGAATCGCGTGCTGCCCATGCAGTGGGCGGTGCGGACTCGGGTGGCGCCATTTTCTTTGAGCGAGAGTATTCAGCGTGAGTTGCGCGTTGCTAGCGGCGGATTGCCGGTGGCGCATATTCGATCGATGGATCAGGTGGTGGTGGAATCTACCGCGCGCACCGATTTCAATACCACGTTGCTGACGATTTTCGCGGGAGTGGCGCTGCTACTCGCGGCGATCGGAATTTACGGGCTGATGGCGTATTCGGTGCAACAACGCACGCAGGAGATTGGCATACGCATGGCGTTGGGGGCTACTGGGGGGAACGTTCGGGGGATGGTGGTGCGGCAGGGAATGCTTTTGGCTTTGATCGGCGTGGTGATAGGCGTGGGGGCGGCTTTTGGGTTGACGAGATTTATGGCTAGTTTGCTTTACGGGGTTAAGGCTTGGGATCCGTTGGTGATGATTTCGGCGGCGGTGGTTTTGAGTGGGGTGGCGTTGGTGGCGACGTACGTGCCAGCTCGGCGCGCCTCGCGCGTCGATCCGATCGTGGCGTTGCGGTATGAGTGAGGTTTTGTTTTTGTATTTGTAGGGGAGGGCCGGGTTAGCCCTCCCGGTTTTTGTTCGTGATGATTTTTCGTACGGATCAATTCACAAAACGGTGGAAATATTTGGAAGGGTGGCCTTGCGGATTGAGCGCCGGTTTCTTTTCGCGATAAAGAGGGCCGAAAAGCCGGCGGGAGTAAACGCCCGCCCCTACGAACGCCGAAACCCGCGGCCTCACCTGAAGTTGCTGAGCAAAATTACGTCGCGATTGACCGTGCCTCTGGACATCAGCAGCGTCTTGCCGTCGCGGCTCCATTTGAAACTGAAGATTATATCTGAGGGGAAGTTCGTTATTTGCTTGGGTGGGGCGCCGCTTAGCGGTTGCTCCCAGATATTTGAGGCGCCGTTGCGAATGGCGACGAATTGCAGGGATTTGCCGTCGGGGGCCCAATCAAAGCCGCGACCGTCGCGTGGCGCGGGCATGCTGTTGGTAAACGCACCGCCGCCTATGGGGATGATTGCGAACTTGTCGGTGGGAATGGGATGGCCTTCTGCGTAGCCCACGGCGATTGATTTTCCGTCGGGAGAGATGTGGAATGCGCCGATGTCGACCGGAGGGACGTTGGGGAGTTCGGTGGCAGTGCCGCCTTCGATGGGTATGCGGGCTAGTTTATCCGGGTTGAAGAAGATGACCGAGGTGCCGTCCCGGGAACATTCGGATTCGCGCGGATCGTCAGCCAGCTTGATGGCGTTGGAGCCGTCGGCGTCGGCGCGCCAGAGTTCCACCTTGTTGCCCAGAAATCTGACGAAAACGATGTAACGTTCGCCGCATGCTGAGAAAGATATGGCGTTTTGTGCGTCGGTGATTAGTGGGGCGCGCTGGGAGCCGTCGGCATTCATGGAGTAGATATCGTTGCCGTGACTGCGGAAGATGATCTTGCCGGAAGGGCCGGACCTTGGTGACTCGTCGGAAGAATCTCCCGAGGTGAGCTGGCGGGCTTGCGCAGTTTGGCCCTGAGGAGCTGCCCAGATGTGCGCGTCGCGGCGGCGACCGAGGGCGACCAGATATTGGCCATCGCGAGTGATGGAGATTTGCGGGCGGTAATCGGAAAGGTCGTTGGTCATGCGCGAGGTTTCCCCGCCGGGATAGGAAACGACGAAGAGCTGAAAGCGATCTTCGTTGCGCATGGCCATGGGTAGCAAGAACGAGTTGCCGTCGGGGAGCCATGCGGGCAAGCCTACGCCATCAGATTGGGAAACTATTTCCTTTACCGCGCCACCGGATACGTTGATGGCCACGATTTGCCAGCGTACGCCCTGCTTCGTGTTGAGCGTTGGCGCGAGGATGGTTTTTCCATCGGGAGACCAGGAGACGCCGAGCATGGCGAACGGTAACGGTTTGGCGTCGAGAGTGGCGAGGGTGCGATCGTTGGAGCCGGTCGAGTCGGAGATGTGGATTTCGATTTGGTCGTGATCGGGGACGCCGCGCATGTAGGCGAATTGTTTGCCGTCTGGTGAGAAGCTGGGAGCGGTGTCAATATCGCGGATCAGCTGGCGTGGAGTGCCACCCAGGACGGGCATGGTGTAGAGATAGTTGTAGAGTTCGGTGCCTTTGTCGGCGCGGACGAAGTCTATGTAGTTGCCGTCGGGGGAGAAGGTGACGCCGCTGATGCCGAGAGAGTCTGGCGGGAGGACTTGGACGTCGCTTTTGGTGGCTACGTTGCGGACCCAGAGGCTTTGCTGTTCGCCTTCTACTAGGACGTAGACGATGTAGCGGCCGTCTGGGGAGATAGAAACGCCGCCGGCTTTGCCGCTGTCGGTGAGCTTGGTGATCTGCATGTTTTGCAGATTTAGGGCGCGGGGACGATTTAGGAATTTGTAGGCGCCGAAGGCCAGCGCGGCCAGCAGTACGATTCCGACCGCGATTGCGGCTAGCGGAAATTTGCGCGGGGCCGCGGCCGCGACCACCGTCGAGCTTTGCGATGCTGCGGCTGCTGTTTGAGCACTCGAGCCGGTCGCTGTAGCAATGCTTGCCGCACTCGAGCCTGAACCCACGCTTGTTGCTGCGGAGCCGGCTACTGAGCCGCTGCCGATTGAGCTGCTTGACGCTGCGGTGCGTCCGGAACTGGTGTCGCGCTTCAGGCGCTTTAGGTCGGCGCGCATTTCTGCGGCGCCTTGGTAACGTAGGTCGCGATCCTTCTCCATGGCTTTGTTGATTAGCTGCTCGAATTCCATGGGGATATTAGTGTTCAGGCGGACTGGGGCTACCGGATTTTTGTGCAGGATTTCGTCGAAGATTGCGCCGGAGCTGTCGCCCTTAAATGGCAGCATGCCCGTCGCCATTTCGTAGAGCACTACGCCGAAGGAGAAGAGATCGGTGCGGGCGTCGAGTTCTTTGCCGAGGACTTGCTCTGGGGACATATAGGCTACTGTGCCTACGGCGATACCAGGGCTGGTTAGCTGCGCCGAATCTACGCCGACGGTGGCCATCGTTTCCTGGGCGCTGGCCATGCCCGGCTTCCCTGCTGAAACTTTGGCCAGGCCGAAATCCAGGATTTTGATATGCCCGCGCTTGGTGACGAAAATATTCGCCGGCTTGATATCGCGGTGAACGATGTGTTCGCTATGCGCGGCGTCGAGAGCTTCGGCGATTTGGATGGCTAGATCGAAAAGGCGCTCGAGATCCATCGGCTGACCGGCGATGGCATGCTTGAGCGTCATGCCATCGAGATACTCCATGGCTATGAAGGCGCGGCCGTTTTCTGTGCCGATGTCGTAGATGGTGCAGATATTCGGGTGATTTAGGGCCGAGGCAGCTTGGGCTTCCCTTTGGAAGCGGGCAAGGGCTTGCGGATCTTTTGCTACTTCGTCTGGAAGGAATTTTAGAGCGACGAAGCGGTGCAGGCGCGTATCTTCGGCTTTGAAGACTACGCCCATGCCGCCACCGCCTAATTTTTCGGTGATGCGGTAGTGCGAAATGGTCTGGTTCAGAAACGATTGGGAATCAGGCATTGGCCGGGGATTTTATGGCGGGGATACGGGTAAGTCAATGCGGGCGCAGGATGGCGGGACGAAAAAAAGGGAGGACCTGAAGACCCTCCCTTACGAGACTGACGCCGATTTGATTCGTGCCGGTGGTTATACGCTGAACGAGCTGCCGCAGCCGCAGGTGCTCTTCACGTTGGGATTGTTGAACTTGAAGCCGGAGCCTTCTATGGATTCGATATAGTCGATTTGGATGCCGTCTAGGTACATTTCGGACATTTGATCTACCATTACCTTCAGGCCGTTGAATTCATAGATGTTGTCGTTGTTTTCGTTGGCGGCGCTTTCGAAGGCCATGTGATAGCTGAAGCCGGAACAGCCTCCGCCTACTACGGCTACGCGCAGGCCCGCGGGGACGGGGTTCTGCTGCGTGAGAATTTCTTTTACCTTCTCAACCGCGACGGGGGTCAAATTAACCATTTCGTTTTTTCTCCCAGTAATTAGATGCGCTTTCTGCATCTTCGATGCTACACCGATATTATAGCAGATTGCCAGCCGTCGTAGCGGTGTGCCTTCAGGCCAGCATCTTACGACCAACCGTGCGCCGCAACTCGTACTCGCCGCCCGACTACGAATTCCAGCTACAACGGTCCATTAGACGCCCGGGTCCGCCCGCGATCGAGCCTTAAGTCGCACGCTAGGATCGTCGGATGCTGGCCTGAAGGCACACCGCTACGAAGGCGCTGCCCCGGCGAACATGCTTGACTACTCCATATTGCAGAAGCACAGATTTCACCTAAAATAGTGGAACACATATGAGACATACCGTTACTTTGATTCCTGGGGATGGTATTGGGCCGGAGGTTTCGGCAGCCGTGCGGGAGATTTTGGCTGCTTCGGGAGCCGAAATTAACTGGGACGAGATTCCTGCGCGAGCGGAGTTTGAGCGGCGGGGCCTCGATTTCATTAGCGCGGGCGTTCTGGATTCGATCCGGAAGAATCGCGTGGCGCTGAAGGGGCCTATGGCTACGGCTGTTGCTGGCGGGCCGCCTAGCATCAATGTGGCGCTGCGGAAGAACCTGGAATTGTTTGCTAATGTGCGGCCGGTGAAAAATCTTGAGGGCGTGAAGTCGGTTTTTCAGGGCGTCGATATTGTTTTGATCCGCGAGAATACGGAAGATCTTTACGCGGGGCTCGAACACACCGTTGTACCCGGCGTCGTCGAGAGCTTAAAAATCATTACGGAAAAAGCTTCTACGCGCGTGGCGCGCTTTGCGTTTGAATTTGCACGCAAATACGGCCGCAAGAAAATTCACGCCATTCACAAAGCCAACATCATGAAGCTCTCGGACGGATTGTTTCTGAAATCCATCCGCAAAGTGGCGCCGGAATATCCTGAAATCGAATACAAGGAACTGATTATCGATAACGCTTGCATGCAGATTGTGATGAATCCGCATCAGTTTGACATGTTGCTGCTCACCAATCTTTATGGCGACATCATGAGCGACTTGGCGGCGGGGTTGGTAGGCGGATTGGGAGTGGTGCCTAGCGGGAATATCGGCGAGGGCATGGCGCTTTTTGAGGCGGTGCATGGGACGGCGCCGGATATTGCTGGCAAGGGGATCGCCAATCCCACGGCGCTATTGATGAGCGCGATTATGATGCTGCGCTACTTGCAAGAGGACGCCATTGCCGAGCGCATTGAGAATGGGCTGCAGCGCGTTTATCGCGAGGGGCGGACGCTTACTTCGGATGTTGGCGGGAAAGCTACGACCGCGCAATTTACGGAAGCGGTGATTCGCGCGGTGGAGAAGCCCGCGCCAGTGGGCAAGTAAAGTCTCAAATCAAAAATTCCACGCCTGTTGACACGCGATTCACGGCACGACAGAATGGTCGCACAATTTCGAGTTTGGGAGGCTGCACCGGTGCCAATGGATCTGGACATCGCGAAATTCGCAAACGGCGAGGTGGTGAAGGAATATCCCATCTCGACGGGCACCACGAACAAGCGAAAGCGTAAGCCGCACATCGTCGCGGTGATTAATGATATGTGCACCGGATGTTCCGGGTCGCCCGCTTGTGTGGATTATTGTCCGGTGGCGGATTGCATGTTCTGGGTGGAAGATCCCGAGCACGCTCCTTTTGGAAATATCCTCGTAGATCCCCTGCTCTGCATCGGCTGCAAACTCTGCACGAGTAAAGGTCCCGATGGCTCCTTCCTGGAAGGCTGCCCCTGGGACGCCATCGATATGGTGCCTTTGGCGGATTTTGAAGCCAAATTCGGCGCCATGCCCTACTAGCTTCATTCGCGAAAATAATCTCGCGCGGATCTTCATGTCCTCGCTTTATTTCCAGACGACCTCCCGCGGCTAAAGCCGATTCAAATTGGTACTCGTTGTTCCGCTGGACTGAAGTCCAGCTCCCCCTGCTAAAGCAGGAGGCTCCCTCCGCGCAGCATCGCTCACGCGATGACTTCGGGGAAGATTTGCGGTTCGCTATTTTTTATCGTTGGAGACTAGTAGGTGGCGGAGCAGTGTGATACCGCCCGTGATCGGCACGAAGAGGATGTGCTTTAGCAGGCCTGAGCGGCGCTCGATGCGCTCGTGTTCTACGTCCAGCTCGGCGCGGGTTTGGCCCATTAAGACTGCGGCGAACTTCATGAAGTCTATGCCGCATTTGTCACAGGTGCCACCGTGGCGCTGCTCGTTTTGGCAGGACGGGCATTTAAAACGCAAAGTGTTGTGGCAACGGGTGCAAAAGGTCGCCACGTCGCGCACTTCGG
Organism: uncultured Acidobacteriota bacterium; assembly: GCA_963831955.1. Taxonomy (GTDB): domain Bacteria; phylum Acidobacteriota; class Terriglobia; order Acidiferrales; family UBA7541; genus Palsa-147. Next base: position 816,133 of record CAWHSG010000003.1, read on the forward strand.
TTTTGCACTTCGGGCATTGCATGGGATTAGTCTAGCGAGGGAGGCTGTGGATTGGGCCTGTACGCTGGTACAGGCGGCGCGAAAGATGAAATGCGGAGGGTTCGTACCGCTGGCGTCCCGCCGGCTCTTACGGCCGGCGAGGAAAGCCAGCGGTACAAAATCTAGTGCGAATCGTGGGACTGGATATGCTCCATCGTCAACTTTGCTTGTTGTTGGATCTGGGGGGGCATGGAGTCGGCGCCGCGGACGTATGGCGTTACGAGCGGGAGGTCTTCGGGCTGGCCGATCAGATAGAGGGCGCGCAACGCTTCCCAGACCATTTCCTGGCTTGGGGCTAGGAGCATGACCGGTTGACCTTCGGTGACCGCGGTTTTATCTGCTACCGTCCAATTTATGATTGTGCCGGGAACTTTGGTGCGCACTTCCCTGCTCTCTCCATTTGAATCGATGTGGCCGATCATGGTGCCGGGATTCACCGTTTCGCCGGGCTTCAGGCGTTGGCGCAGCGTGCCCGCTACCGGGGCTGGGACGGCGTACGGCGCCAACATCGAGACGATTACGGCGTGGCCGCTGGGATCGCCGAAGCGGACCAAAGACAGGGCCGCGTTGCGGGCTACCATCGGATCGGGGTCGGTTAGCATTTTGCTGAGGGCTTCGTGGAATTCTGGGGCTTTGTTGTCCTGGCCCATTACCCAGGCGTCGGTTACGCGGATCTCGGTTAGCGGATCGCTGGCGAAATTTACCAGCTGCGGATACCACTGGCGGACCGTGGGATCGTTTCTCTCCATGCGTTGCTCGATTTGCGTTAGGGCGTGTTGGATTTCACGGGCGTGTTTGCGATCTTGGAAGGCTTTGGCAATTTGATCGTCGGTGAGCGGACGGCCGAACCACGTTGCATTCCAGAATAAAAATGGCATGGAGACGAAAAGGACGGCAACGATCAGAACGGCGTAGGTCCAGCGTCCGCCGAAGGATGGTTTTTGGGCTGCCGTGGATTCTGTTTCGTTCATGGGGACCGGAAAATTAGCCTAGTAGATGATGAAGGCTGGCGGCTGCCTGCGCAAGCGATCCCGGAGCTGGCATGATCGGGGTATAGAGGCGATAGAGCAGCCAGTAAACGATTACGCCGGTTACGGAAACGTACAGCCAGAGAGGAAACGTCCAGCGGGCTATGGCGCGGTGGCGCTGGAATTGGCTGCGCAGGGCGCGCGTGAGAGTGATCAGCACAAGCGGCACGATTACGATCGCTAGAATCGTGTGCGTGGTGAGGATGGTGAAATACACCGGGCGGATCCAGCCGTGGCCCCCGAAACGCACCAGGCCGATGGTGAAATGGTAGTAGAGATAGCCGGCCAGAAAAACGGTGGAGCAGATGAAGGCGGTGATCATGCAGACGCGATGCGCGAATATTTTTCCGCTGCGAATCATGGTGAAACCGGCGAGCAGGAAGACGGCGCTCGTGCCGTTCAGAATCGCGTTTACCGCGGGCAGTTGGTAAACCCAAGGGGCTGGCAGGTGCAATTCGAATTCCCTACTTTGCCTGAGCCGCGGCGGGCTTTTTATCGTGCGAGGGGAGCTTGACCCAGCCGGCCTTCAAAGCGATCAGGAAGAGCTGCAGGGCGAATATCGCGGCCATCATCAGGCAGATGCCGATCAGCAGGATACCGTCAACGCCGCCGGCGAGCAGGCCGCTGGTGATGCACCAGACGATGCCGATCAACGAGAGGACCAGGAAGAAGAGACTGATGATTGCTAGTTCGATGTCGTTCTTTTTGGGATCCATTTCAGAGCTAGCTGGCTCCTTGCGTGACTGTGGCTCCGCTATTTTATCGCGCGATCCAGAATCATTAGCGTTAGAAGAATTGGAATGTGGATTACCGTGGCGTGCATCAGCCACTTTGCGCGGATGTTGGTGCGGCTGCGCTCGGCCCAGAAGCAGACTTGCAGCAGAGCCATGCCCAAGACGGTGGCGCCGAAGAAATACCCGATGCCGGTGATGCCGATTACGGATGGTAGCAGGCTGATGGGAACCAGGATTGCGGCGGTCACTAGAATTTGGCGGAAGGTGCGGTCACCCGAGGGCTCTACTACCGGCAGCATTTTGATGCCTGCGCGGGCGTAATCTTCGCGGTACATCCAGGCAATTGCCAGGAAATGCGGAAATTGCCAAAGGAAGAGAATGGCGAAAAGAATCCATGCGCCGAGTGATAGCGATCCGCGCGCAGCCGCCCAGCCGATGAGCGGCGGAATGGCGCCGGGAAACGCGCCGATAAATGTCGCCAACGGCGTGATTTTCTTTAGCGGAGTGTAGAGGCCCAGATAGAGCACGGTGGTCGCGAGGGTTAGCGCGGCTGCTAGCACATTTGAAAGAATGCTGAGATAGACTACGCCGGCTACTACCAGGATTGCGCCGAGCCAGAACGCTTCGGTGGGAGAAATCAGGCCCGAGGGAATCGGGCGAGCTGCGGTGCGGCGCATTAGCGTATCGGATTCGCGCTCGGCGTACTGGTTCAGCGTCGCCGTGCCCGCGGCGGCCAGCGTGGTGCCTACTAGGGTATGCGCCAGCAATGCCCAATCGAGGGGCCCCCGCGAGGCGATGTAAAAACCGGCTACGGTGGTGATTACGACCAGGAAAGTCACATCGGGCTTGGCTAGTGCTACGTAGGCCCCGGCTCGTTCGGATGCTGGAATCGCGCTTTCGCGGACAGAATTCATCGTTTCCCTAGACCGCCGCTCGCGAAGCCTGGGAACTCAGCTCCGTGGCCCCCGACGGTCGCAACAGCCTATAACAAATCAGTGTGAGAATCACGCTCGAAGCAAGAGTGAGAGCGCCAACAAGAACGTGGGCGACGGTCAGGATCACGTAGGAGGGCGTCGGCTGCGCTTCGTCAATGGCCTTTGCCACGGCCCAGTAGGCGGCTATGCCTAGCAGAATTTGCGTGCCGAAAGTGATATTCAGCCATTTTATGCTGCTGCGGATTTCGGAGATCTGGGCGAAGCGCTTTTTGGCTGTACGGGTGGTCCAGATTACGAAGAATGTGACGGCTACGGCGCCGATTAGATGTGGGAGGATCCCGAAAGCGCCGTGGCGGAAGCCTGCGCCTAGGACCAGCTGTAGAAGGATCACTAGCGTGGTCCAGAGGGCTACTGAGCGGACTTTGGGCGAGCCTGGGTCGTCGAGCATGGGGCGCTCGCTGCGGCTCCACGGGCTCGTGACTAAGGCCAGGGCTACGGTGGTTATGAAGAAAATTTGCGCGATCGTGGCGTGCACTGTGGCGATTAGTGGCGGATGGCCCAAGAGCACTCGGGCTGCTCCCAGCAGGGCTTGGGCGATTACCAGGGCTACGGCTGCCCAGCCCAGGCGGCGGATGGCCGGGCGCTTTTCGGTGCGCGTTAGCCAGATGGCCAGGATTACGGTCAGGACGGCTACGATTCCTGCTACCACTCTGTGGGCGAATTCGTAGCGGATGCCGCCTACTAGCGGGGGGATGATTTTGCCGTAGGCTAGCGGCCAGTCGGGGACTGAGTCGGCAGCGTCGTTGCTGGTTACTAGGGCGCCGGCCATTAGGAGTAGGACTGTGAAGGCGCTGGTGGTTATGGCGAATTTGTGGACGGCGGAGTTTGATTGGATCGGCATATTCGGGACAAACTCACTTCGCTACATACTCGGTTCGCCGCGCGGTTGCCCTTTTTAGAGATTTGCGGCTCTTCTCGGATGCTGGGCTGAAGCCCACCGCTACGAATGCGGGCCGAACACCCAAGCGTAAAGCGGGAGGGCCTATACTGCAGGCCCTCCCCTACGAAAGCCGATACAAAAACCGAACTAGTCGCCGTTTGCGCCGTCAGCTTTGAAGGTGAAGCTTACGGTCTTTGACTCCTTCGGGCCGATTGTTACTTGTTGATCTACCGTGCCGTACTTTTCTTGCCAGGCTTCGATTGTGTATGTGCCTGGAGGCAAACCCTTCAGATCGAATTTGCCGTCCTTCGTGGTTACGGCGAAGTAGGGATTCTTGAAGACTGCTATGTAGCCCTTCATCCATGGGTGGACGTTGCATTTTACCGGGATGGCGACTTCCTGACGGGCGAAGGTTTCATCTAGTGGGGCGGCCCCGGGTGGTTGCGACTGGTTCCATTCGCGATTGTCCTTCGGAGTGGGGTGGATGTTGTGCGTGGTTTGATCGTCGTTCTTAACTTCTATCGTTTGACCGGCCATCAAAGCTACGACGTGCGGGGAATACATGCAGCCGCGCTGATCGAGCTCGACGGGCTCTTTTGGCGTATCGAAGGAATATTTGCTCATGTCGTCCTTGACATAAACGATGACGTTGGCCAGCGCACCTTTTTCGCCGACGACCACATCTTCGGGCAGTACGGGGGTGGGATGCGCCTTGGAGCAGAAGGCTTCGGCGCTCATATTGATGGGCTTGAATGTTGGCGGCGTACCTTCGAAGGTAACGGTGCCGCTAACGCTCCCGGCGGTAGCGGCGTCAACGGCGGCGCCTCCACCTGCTGGTGCGGTGGCTGGTTGGGATGTGGATTCGGGGGCCGGCTTTTCGCCGCCGCCGCAGCCGGTGAATGCGATTGCCAGGGCTGCGGTGAAAATTGCTGCTTGCCACTTGCTTCTCATGATTTCTATTTCCTCCTGAGTGAACTTGTGTAGTAAAGAGACCGAAAACGAGATTAGCGCGATGGAGCCTCGTTGAACAGCGGACGCTTGATGCGCTCCGGCGATCGAAAAGTCAACGACGAAAACCCAAAGCCACAGCGGTCCGGTCGAAAACCACGGCCCCTACGCCGGCTGATCCCGCACCCGTAAAGGGGTTCGGGATGACAACAAAAAGCCCGTTCGCTTTCGGCACAGTTGAAACCGTGCCCAGACAAGGCAATCGCCAATCCCTATTTTCCGCCGTTGCCTGACTTGCCGCTTGATGGCGTTCGCCCCAATAGAGCGGCTTGTTCTTGCGGCGTTAGGGTGAACATGTAACGGACCAGCAAGTCGGCTTGGTCGCCGGTGTAATGTTGCAATGCTGCTGGAACTGGGCCGGTGAAGACCCAGTGGTCGCCATCGCGCTTGAACAGGCCTGACGGCATGGCTGTGCCTGGGATTATTTTTGCCGGATCGGTGATCCAGCGTTCGGTCCACGGCTCTTGCAGGCGTTCCTTTGCTAACAGGAAATTCGGAGCGATCGCGTTCTTGTCGTGTTCCGCATTGCCTGTGGCGTGGCATTTCAGGCATGGGGCTGCGGGACTGGTGAAAAGATCGCGGGCCATGGCGCGCTCGGTATCGGAGATCTCCGGAGCTTTCGGCTGGATGTAAGGATCAGGCTGCGACGACATGGCTTCGAAAAACAGGACTAGTTTGCGGATTTCGTCGTCAGAGAGATAGAACGTGGGCATGCGGACCTGGAGATAGGAGCGAACACCATTGCGATTTGTGTCGGTAGTGCTCAGCGACGGATTCGCGAGGAAGCCTTTCAGCCATTCGGGATTTACTCTTGCGCCTTCGGTGGTTAGGACCGGCGGTAGATTTTGCTTGTTCTCGGCTTGGTACATTGGGAGATCCATCAGAACCGAGCGCTGGCCTATGCCGATTTGATGACAGCCGATGCAATTATATTTCGTGACTACCCACCAGCCCTCTTGGACGTAGCGGCGGCGATCTTGTGGCCTGTACATGTACTCCTGCGGCAGAGTGGGATCGGTGCTGCCGAGGAGGAATGTTACGAGCGCTTGGAGATCGCCCGGCTCGTAGAGATTGGGCTTGGGCATGCGCAGGGCGTCCATGGGATTGGAATGATATTTGCCCTGATCGTAGACGCCGGGATTTGCGAGCTTTTGTTCGAAGAAACCCTTGGGATCGAACCAGGCTACGTCGTGGCCGTTGCGGATGTTTGGCTTGCCGTCCGGTAGAACGCCGCGCTTGGCGTCTTCAGTGTAGAGCGCGAAATCAAGGCGCTCGATGGGCTTGCTGCCTTCGTTGGTCAGCTCGGTGCCGATGCGGCCTTCGTCTTCGAGACCGCTGATTTCGTGGCAGCCGGCGCAGCCGAAATGCTTGACCAAAGCTTCGCCTTTGTCTTTGAGGGCGGGATCGTCCATGTAATCGGCGGCGGCGTAGGTGGCGTCGGGATGCTTCTGGGTGATCAAGTAGCTGGCGATATCGCGGGCGTCTTCGATGGAGAGACGCAGGCTGGGCATTACCGTTGGTTGCTGGACGGCTAGCTCGTGGCCGTCATTCGGGCACTTGGAATGATCCAGATCGAAGACGTACGGCAGATTATGTTTGGCGTAATCTTCGGGGCCCAGGTCGCGCTTTTCGTAGGGGCAATAGGGACGGGTGCGCTGGCGCGGATTGTGGACCCAGCGGACCACGTAATCGTAATTTTCCTTTTCGCCGATGCGGCTTAGGTTCGCGGCGAAGGTGCCGCCGATTTTATTCGCGCCTTCGCCCATCGAGTGGCAGGCGAGGCAGCCGCGCTCTTCGAAGAGTTCCTTGCCGTGGGCAGCGTTTCCGGCGGGCTGATGTTCGAGAGCCGGGCCGGTGAGGCCGTCTTGCCAGATGAAGGCGGCGATGGAGTGCACTTCATCATCGGAGAGCCGGAATTGCGGCATTTTTGTTGTGGGCCGGAATTCGTGGGTGTGGGCGATCCAGTAAGGGATCCATTCTTTGCGCAGCTTCAGGCGGGCGTCTTTTAGATCGGGGCCTACCTTTTTGATTTCTTCGAGGAGCGAGTGGCTGCGGCGCTCGAGTTCGGCGGACTGGGCGTCAATGCGGCTAACGCTTACCGTTAGATTGTTGGCTTGTGCGTAGTATCTGTTGGCGGTCGCATTGTCCGGAGCGTTGTCGCCTAGCTTCTGCAGACGCGGGATATCGAGTTCGTCCTGAGTTTTATCGCTGGCTAGTTGCGTAATTTGCTGGCGGGCGGAGACCAGCTGTTCGTCCTGATTATCGAAGCCCTGATAGCGATGGCAGCCGATACAACCGCGCTGGCGATAGAGTTGCCGGCCGTGATTCAGGACGTCGGCGTGGTCGGTGACCATATCGGCGGCGTGGCATTGCTGGCAGCCGGCATCGAAATTCTCTTTATAGTAGAGCGGCCAGAGCCAGTGCTCGTAACGGCCGTGTCCGCGCGTTACGGAATCGAGTGCGCGGCCATTGCCTCCGTGACAGGGCGAGCAGCCGAATCGCTCGAGCGTGTGAATCTTGATTAGATCGGGATCGGGATGGCTGGTGAATGGGGCGTCGTTGCTCTTGGCCATACCTAGATCCGCTTTCGTGAGCGTGAGTTGCGGCGGGACTAACTTTTGATCCATGCCGATATGGCAGGATTGGCAGCGATCGACGAGTCCGGCGCCGCCCAAATTGTTGATGGACGAGCCTGAGGGATTTACGTTGATCTGGATAAGCGTTTCATCCCAGTCGCGCGCGGAGGTGCGCAGGCCTTCGAGCGCTGCGGAGCTTAGGCCCGGCAGATGATCGGAGAGATAGACGTTGGCTTTGGCGCGGGCTACTTTTCCTGCGGCGTCATTTTCGCCGCGTTCTGCTACCAGCTTGGCGCGCTCCGCCATCAGGTTTGTGAAGGTGTCGTTGAGCTGATCGGCGGTGAATTTCTTGTCTTTTTCGATGGAGCCGTTGGCGGTGGGCCAATCTACTTTCCAGGTCCCCGCTTTGGCTTCGTTCAAATCTTTCAGGCGCGATTCTTTTTCGCTTTTGTCTTTGGCGGGGACGATCTCGTACAGGTAGACGAGGTGGCCGATTTTTCCGCGGGCATCTTTGAAGGCATCGCCGATGGCGGCGCGCTGGGAATCGAGTAAGGCGATTTGCTGGGCGATCGAATCGTCTTTGGCTTTGGCGGCGCTTTCGAGTGCGTCGGCTTCGGCGGCTAGCTTTTTATATTCGGGGGAGGAAAATACGTCGCTTTCGAGCTTTTTCTGGCGCGTTACCTCTTTATCGAGATAGGTCGCGTAGGCTTTTGCGAAGCGCGTTTGATACGCGCGCCAGGGCCGCAGGCCGTACATTTCATCCCACAGAGACCAGGCCACCGTGAGCATCAGCAGCACTGAGACGATCATCAGCGGGGTGCTGAAGGAACTGGTGACGATCGGATCTTTGGGGGCGTTCGGCGGCAAATCAGCCACGCGCAGCCTCCTCCGGCATGTGGGCAGCTAGATGCTGAACCACGGGGTCACCCAAATGTATTTGATTGTGAATACCAGGCGCAGCAGGATTTTTACCGGCAGCGAAATCATCAGGATCAGGAACGTGTACAAAGTGATGAGCTGCAGGATGCTCATGCGTTTGTAGAGCTTTTGGCTGAATTCGCTCATCATGCAAATCTTGTGGATGAGCAGACCTGCCAATACCGCAAATATGGCCAATGGAAAAATTCCAAAGATGACGCGAGCCCAGATGGCCGCGTTGGGGGCCATGGATGCCGGTAATAAATGAGCTAGCCAGGAACCGTTGATGCCGAAGACTTCGTCGAGGTTCCTGTTTACGGCGTAGTCCACTCGTTCGGCGTCCCAGGTTTGGCCTGGCCAGAACCACATCCAGCCCGGGCCGCGGATGAAGGTGCCGATCACGATCATGACCACCCATAGTCCGATGAATCCGATCAGGAAAGTCCAGATCGCGAAACGGCGCTGGCGATAGGTGTAGTAGCCGTTGCCCAGGGGATTGTTGTCGATGTACGGGACGGCCATCAGGCCGACGATGATTAGCGTGGGCATGATTACGCCGGCGATCCAGGGATCGAAGTAGACCAGCATTTCCTGCAGGCCGAGGAAATACCACGGGGCCTTAGCTGGATTCATGGTCACATTCGGATTCGAAGGCTCTTCCAGCGGCGCGTTCAGCGTTAACGACCAGACCATCAGGATGATGGTGATGATGATGGCTACCAGAAATTCCATGCGCATCAGGTAGGGCCAGGTGTGAACTTCGCGCTCCCACTTGGGATCCCAAGGTTGCGTCTTGCGGTATTTGGATTTGGCGTAGGCTGGATCGCTGCCGATGATCGCGATTAATTGATCGTTGGCGATGGCTTGGCGGAACGCGTACCAGGTGTAGAACGGCACCAGGAATAGGAGCGCGACGATCGGTACGTTGTCGGGCGTTGAGACTACTTCCCAGACTTGGTGCCAATCCATCAGCGAACCTCACTCGGGCGATGATGACTGAAATGCTTCATTTCTGGAACTGATCCATTCCGCTGGGCTTCAAGATCACGGGCCGCGGGCCCTTCTCTTCTTTGATTTCCGATTCGAGCATGATCGGGGCTGGGCCGGAGATGCCGCCGTCTTTTCGGACGCGCCAGAAATGTACCCCCATGAAAATGCCGGCGATTAACGGGATCGCTATGCAATGCCAGATGTAGGCGCGCAGCAACGCGTTGGCATCCACGATTGAGCCGCCTAATAACGCGAAGCGGACGTCGTTATAGGGCGTCATACCTAAGAGCGAGCCGAATGGGCCTTCGTGTCCTAAGAGCGGCGTGGCTCTCGCCATGTTGGTGCCTACTGTGACGGCCCAGAAGCCGAGTTGATCGTCAGGCAGCAAGTAGCCGGTGAATGACAGGAGCAAAGTGAGAACCATCAGCAGCACGCCTACGCACCAATTGAATTCGCGCGGGCGCTTATAAGATCCCGTGAGGAATACGCGGAACATGTGCAGCCAGACGGCGATGATCATCAGGTGGGCTGCCCAGCGATGCATGTTGCGGAGGAGCTTGCCGAAGGGGACATCGTTTTCTAGATATAGAATGTCGCGGAAGGCTTGGACCTTCGACGGGTGGTAATAAAACATTAGCAGGACGCCGGTGAATGTTAGGACGATGAACAGATAGAAAGTGATGCCGCCCATGCCCCAGGTGAAGTTGTACCGCACGGCGTCGCGATTTACTTTTGCGGGATGCAGGTGGAAGAAAACGTTGCTTAGTACGCTTAGGGCGCGATTGCGCGGCTCGGCATCATGCTTGACGCGGAAAATGGAGCGGTAGAGCTGGGTTTTCTCTGGTTGCTTCAGCTCTTCGAGTTGCTCTTTGGTTTTGGCTTGGACGGTTTCTTTCAGCACGGCTACTTGTTCGCGGACGCCGCCTTTGCGCCCGTTGGGACCGTTGCCGCTGGCGCCGCCTGGAGGGGCGCTGCTGCCGTTTCCGCCGTTCTCTTCCGCCATCTGAGAGGCTCCCAGGTATTGCTGTGCTGCTTGGGCCAAAAAGCGGGCCGCGCTGAAAGACACAGGCCCGCCCCTGCAAAATCCAAAACTTTATACGCTCAGGAATGCTCCTGGATCGTTGAAATGATTTACGCCTGCGCGCGGATCGTCAACGTACAGGCGGCTTGTGTCTACCGTTATTTTTCCCGTGGGATCGAGTGAGACGAATGCACGATCCATGGGGCGCGGAGCTGGGCCTTCGAAATTTACGCCTTCGCTGTCGTAGCCGCTGCCGTGGCACGGGCACTTGAATTTATTCTCGGTGGGCTTCCACTCGGGCGTGCAGCCTAGATGGGTGCAACGAGCGAAGATTACGAACAGGCGATCGGGCTCTTTCACGATCCAGACGCGATTGGTGTTCAGGAAGCGCTGGTCAATGCCAAGCGCGAAATCGGCTGGATAGCCTATGCCGAAGATGGTGTTGGGTTCGTAGAGCGCGCGGGGAAAGAAAAACCGGAGGAACATCAGGAAGTTGACGCCGAGATATCCCCAGATACAGGCCCAAACTATGCGACGACGGCTCCGGTTGATATCCTCGACCGCTTTTTTTTCGGCCGCGGCGGCTGCTTTGGCTTCCGCTGCGGCGGCAGCGGCAGGCGCGGTCGCGGCCTGTGCTACCTTGCCCTCGGTTTGATCTGCCATAGTGGTGCTGAGTAGAGCTGTGAATCCTTGCGTGAACTCCGGATGAATTTACAAAAATCGCCACAAATATTACACACGTTTTATAGTCTGCGGGGGATTCGGTGTCAAGGGAGAGTTCGCAAAATGGAACGTGGAAACGGCAATTTGGATTGCAGCGGCGCGGCGGAGTTACAGTGCGCGTGCGGCGCTGGTTGATTGCGACTGCGAGTCACTTTTCAGATCTACCTCCACGGCTTTTAGAACCAGGTCGGCCAGGGCGCGGATCAGTCGCGGGGAATCGTTCAGGCCTTCGGTCATTTCGAATTCCTGGACGCCCAATTTTTCGGCTTCTTCGCGGGCTTCGATGTTGATTTCGTGGAGAGTTTCGATGTGGTCGGTCACGAAGGAGATGGGGATTATCAGCATGCGCTTTACGCCTTCTTCGGCTAACCACTCGATGGTTTGGGTCAGCGATGGCTCTAGCCACTTTTGCGGGCCGACCCGGCTTTGATAGCAGAGGACATGCTTATTTGGCCAGCGGCCTTGTTCCAGGACCAGGTTCATGGTCTTGCTGATGTGTACGGGATAGGGGTCGCCATTTTGGATTAGCTTCAGCGGCAAGCCGTGGGCGCTGAAGACAAGGAAAACTTCGTTCGGGTTTTTCAGCTTCGCGAGCTTTTCGTCCACTCGTTCTCGAAGGGCTTCGACGTACGCGGGATGATCGTAGAAACTTTCGATTATGCGGGCGGGTTCGCGGAGTTTGTTGCGGGTTTGGCGCTTCCATTCTTTCAGGCTGCTGCGGGTGGTGGCGAAGGAATAGTGCGGGTAGAGAGGCAAGAGGACCAGTTCGTCGTGCGGCCACGCGGCTAGGGCTGTGAGCGCTTCGCTGGTTAGCGGACGCCAGTAACGCATGGCTACGAATGTTTTTGCTTCCACGTACGGGCTTAACGCGACTTCGAGTGCCCGGCCTTGCTCGGCGGTGAGGCGGCCGATGGGCGAGCCGCCGCCGATTTCGGCGTAATGCTCGGCTACCACTTTTGAGCGGCGCGTGGAGATTAGTTTTGCCAGCGGCTTGCGGGCGATCCAGGCTAGCGGGAAATTTATAATGTCGGGATCGCAGAATAGATTGTAAAGAAATGGCTCGACGGCGGCCTGAGTGTCAGGTCCGCCCAACTGGAAGAGGACTATGGCTACGCGTTTCACTCGGGCTCGATGGCTATTTTGCGCCTAATTGCGATTTTAGACGCTCGAGATCTTCGCGCAGGCGCGAAAGGCGGCGGGCGATGGTTACCTGGTAGCCGAAGAAGATGGCCCAGACGATCATGTAAGCTATGAAAAGGCTTTCGAAATTTTTCACGATTTTTGCTCCTTGATCATGCGCGAATGGCTCGCGGGGATGCGTCGCGTGCGTCTGCGGACTCTTCTTCGGCTTTTAGGCGCAGCTCTTCGAATTCGTGGCGGGCTCGCTCTAGTTTGTAGCGCTGGCGAATCAGAATCACCATGATGCCCATCAACGCCAGCCAGCAGAGCCAGAAGACTTTGCGCATGGTGGGATCGAGCCCTGAATTCTGGCCGCCTAGAATTACAGGTTGCGGGTGTTGCGTGCGCCAGATGCGGATTGAGAAATAAACTAGCGGGACATCGAGAAATAAGAATATTCCATAAATCGCGGAGAAGACTGCGCGGCGACTGGGGTCGGGCATCAGGCTGCGCAGCAGCAGGAATGAAATGTAGAGCAGCCAGAGAACTAGAGTGGAAGTAAGGCGAGCGTCCCAGGCCCACCAGATGCCCCAGGCTGGCTTGGCCCAGATGGGTCCGGTGATCAGCACGACGCTGTTGAAGGCGATGCCCACTTCCGCGCCCGAGACTGCCAGCCAATCCCAGCGCGGTTGGCGATTGATTAGGTAGGCGATGTTGGCGACGAAGACTACCGTGAAGGCGATCAGCGCGACCATGCCGGCGGGGGCGTGGAAATAGAAAATGCGCTGGATGGCGTGCATGGTTTTTTCGTCGGGGGCGATGAATAGCGCGGCATAACCGGCGAAGGCCATCAGCGCGCCGACGAGTAACGTTGACCAGATTGAATTCTTCATTCCTTGCGCCTCAATCCTCCAGCAAATAATCCGAGAGCAGCCACGACGCGGTGAAAAAGATTATGTCGAAGCCGATTAGAATCTCTAGCCAGGTGCGCTGTAGTTCCGGCGTGTCGGCTAACAGGCCGGCCGTGGCTTCGACCGCCGCTAGCAGCAGCGGCACTAGGACCGGGAGCAGCAGCAGCGGCAGCAGCAATTCGCGCATGCGGGCTTGTGCTGCTACCGCCGAGAATACTGTACCGGTAATTGTCAGGCCGAATGTGCCTAGCATTAGGACCAAGACCAAGCGGCCCAGGACTGGGAGCAAAGTTACATTGTAGAGCACGGCGAAAACGGGGAGCAGCACAACTTCGCAGACGGTTAGAAAAACGAAGTTTGCGGCGATCTTTCCTAGAAGGATCGAAAACGGGGAGACGGGGGCCAGGCAGAGAGCGTCGAGCGTATCGTTGGCGTGCTCGCGCGCGAAGGATGGTTGCAGCATTAGCGAGCCGGCGAAAAGTAACGCGATCCAGAGTAAGCCCGGGCCGAAGCGGCGGGATTCGGCGGCGGTGGGATCGAAGGCGAAACTGAACATTACGATTACTACGAAAGCGAAGACTAGTGTGGTGTTCAAGAGCTCGCGGGCGCGAAATTCGGCGCGAACTTCTTTGGCGAGGATGATGGCGGCGGCGCGGCCTGCGTTCATTCGGATTCCGCCTGTACGCCGGCTAAAATCGTTTCCAGATTACCGCCGGCGGCTGAATCCGAAACTACGCGGCCCGATTCGAGGCGGACGGCGCGAGTGGCTAGGCGCAGCACTTCGTCCCGCGAATGTGTGCTGGCAACGATTGTGCATCCCTCCTGATGAAGCGACGCAAGTGTTGACGCGAACCAGACGCGGCCTTGCTGGTCGAGCCCGGAGGATGGCTCATCGAGAAGCAACACGCGCGGCGAATGAACTAGCGCGCGGGCGATGGCGAGGCGTTGGCGCATGCCTCGCGAAAACGTGCGGACCAGGCTGGTGGCGCGTTCGGCTAGGCCTGCGGCGGCCAGCAACTGGGCGGCGCGCGATGTGGCATCGGGGACATCGTAGAGCCGCGCGAAGAAGAGTAGATTCTCCTCGGCTGTCAGTTCGTCGTAGAGAAGCGTGCTGTGGGCTACCATGCCGATGCGGCTCTTCACGCTTTCCGCGGAATCTTCCGCCAGGCCGCTCATTTTTACGCGTCCCGAATTTGGGCGCACTAGTAGAGCGGCGATTCTGAGTAGTGTCGTCTTCCCTGCCCCGTTGGGGCCGAGTAAGGCGACGAATTCTCCGGGCTGGATTTCCAGAGTGACGCGGCGCAGGGCTACGAGCGCGCCGTAACGCTTTTCGACCTGGTCGAAGATGAGTCCCAGACGCTCGCGTGCCGTCGCAGGATTCAACGGTTCGCTCAGCCGCGCACGAGATTGCGCAGCGTCTGTTCTACTTGCGCGCGTTGCCGGGTGTATTCCTCGTCGCTGATGGTGCCGGCCTGATGGCGAAGTTCCAGGCGAAAGAGTTTTTCTTTCAGTTCGTCGAGGCCGCCGGTTACTTCGCGTGCGACAGAGGCCACCGCGGCGTCCGCTGCTGCGGGCGTCGGCGAGGGTCTCGCGATAGGTGCGGGGGCTGCTTCGACGAACGCGCCGGCGCCATTACCGGCGATAGCCACTTGCGGTCGGCGCCAGAGGTAAACAATTCCGAGCGCGAAGAGTGCGGCGAATCCCGCTACTAGAATCCATTTCAGGCTGTCGAGGCGCGCTGGAAACGTGGTGATCGCTTCGCCCGCGGCGGGCGCCCGGGAATTCACCGACGGATTGCCGGAATCATCTCCTTGGCCGCCACCGCCGGGTCCGCCGCTGTCGGCGGTTGGGGCCGGGGCAGTACCTGAGACCGAGACTTCGAGCGCGGTGTTCGCGGGAACGGCGTCGCGGCCGTAGATGCTGTAGCCATCTTGCGAACCGCCGGGATTTAGGCCTGCGCCGCTGATTTGTACCGGTGGTGGGGCCACGAGAAAAAGACTGGGCGTCGCATAGGGCGAAACCAGTTTCAGCGTGGTCTTATTCGAGGGATACGGCATTTGATACGAAATGCGCACGCCGTTTTTGCCGGGCTTGAACGCGAAGGCGATCGCGCTGGTATTTTTGCCTTTGTCGATTGTTCCCTGCACCACCGGCATTCCAGCGGAGGACCACGCCGAGACTTGATTCAACTGCGCACCATCGGGAATCGTGAAATTGAATGTGCCGTCGGCTTTGAAGAATGCTACCGGCGGCTGGGTCTGATTTTCGACGGAGTATTCCTCGCCGACCAGCAGGTTTGCGCCTGATGGCTGCACCACTACGTCGTGCTGCGTGACAGTGACGGCGGATTGATCGCCGGTCGCTTCGAAGATTTCGATACTTATGGTTGAGGTGCCGGGCGTGAGCGGCTGGTGATAATTCACGCCTTTGTACGGGACGCGCAGCAGCATCGGGCCCGAGCCGATTTCCGGACGATCGATGGTGAAATGGCCTTGCGCGTCGGATTTGACGGTCACTATGGGCTGCATTCCGCCTTGTAGTTGAATGAGGATTACGTCGAGGCCTGCGCCGGGCTTGTTGTTGGTGCCGTTGTGGATCGTGCCGGTGACTTTGCCCGCGGAGGCGGTGAACGCGGTGGCGGCGCCGAGCAGAAGCACGAGCGCAAATTTTGAGAGGAGGCGATTCATTCGAATCCGTTATTCACGAAGCCCGCGGCTTTTTCTGCATGGCCTGGCGCGTCGCGGGAGTGGGCACGCTGCCGGTCAATTGATCCATTTCGGCTAGTACGCGAGCGGCTTCGGCTTCCAGCGATTGGCGCATTTCTTCGTAGTCGGCATCGGAAAATTTACCTGCGCGATGCTCGAAACGCAAATCGCGGAGATTGTCGTAAATCGTGTCGCGTCGCTCAAGCAGTGAATCGAGCTTGGAGCGGTGCGGTGCGGAATCGGATGCGTCCGGCTCGATCACGAAGATAAAAAGAATGGTGGCGCAGGCTAGCAGAATGCAGGCGCAGGCGATTGCGGTGCTACTCATCGGGGCCTATTTCATGCCGGGCGCGGGCAAGTAGATCCGCGGAGACCCCGGCTGGATGCGCTTGTGCGGCCCGGCGGCGCCAGGTCTGTAGCACGGCGCGCACTATGAAGAATCCGGCAATCACGAAGACGATGGGCATCAGCCAGATCCAGCGATTGAAGCCCTTCGCTTCGGGGACGATCACGACCTCGGTGCCATATTCCTGGATGAAGGATTGAATGATCAGATCGTCGGAGTCACCGCGGGCCACGCGCTCGCTGATTTTCTTGAGTTCGCTCTTGGCTACGTCGCACGGGCCGGAGAACGACGCACCGGGATGATTGCAAAGCGCGGCCGAATCGCCGCAGCCGGCGCACATGCAATTTACGCGCTTGCCGATTTCGGTTACGCGAGTGGATTGCTGCGCGAAGGCCGCGGGAGTGAGCGAATAGGCAAGCGCGTAAGCAACCGTCAACGCGGTGAGCAGAATTCTCGTCATTAAGCCACGCTTTACGGCGTCAATCCTGGCCATGCACGACTCCAATCGATTGCGGTAGCGGACCTGCCGTGGCTAACGCGCGCTCGGCAGCTTGCGAAATGACCAGCACGGGCTGGCGGCTGGGAATCAGCGCGAGAATGGTTCCCAGCACAACCACCAATCCACCGAACCAAATGCACTTGACCAGCGGATTCAGATAGGCATGAACCTCGGGGCGGTTGGTTTCCGGGTTGCGGCCATCGTAAACCAGATAAATATCGCGCAGCGGGGTGGACTGGATCCCCACCAGCGTTTGGGTGATTTGGCTGGCGAGGAAAAAGCGGCGCTCGGGATAGAGAATCATTTGCGACTTGCCGTTGCGGAAAACTTCGAGGGTCGCGCGCTCAGAATGGTAGTTGGGTGTTTCGACTTGATCGAAATTCTGGCTGACGATGTCGTAAGGGCCGAGCTTCATGTGCGCGCCGGGTGGCATGTCCTGCTGGACGTCCTTATTGAAAGCCGAGCCGGCGATGCCGATGAAAATCAGCACCATGCCGAAGTGCACTACGTAGCCGCCGTAGCGGCGGGTGTTGCGCATGGTGAGCTGGCCAATTGCAGAGACCACGTTGATGCCGCTGCGCGCGGATATCACTCGCGCGCCGCGCCAGAATTCCGCCGCGATGGTTAGCGTCACGAATACCGACAGGATGAGGCACATCAACGGATAAATGATTCGGATCCCGAAGGCGAAGCCAATCACCCCCGCGAGGACGCCCCCGGCGAGCGGCCAAGCAAAATTTCGCTTCAGTCCGTCAAGAGAGGTTTTTCTCCAAGCGAGCAAGGGCCCGACTCCGGTGAGGAAAAGCAGGAATAATGCGATTGGGACGATCACCTTGTTGAAGAATGGAGGGCCAACGCTGATCTTTGTGCCTTCCACCCATTCCGAAAAAACCGGGAAGAGTGTGCCCCAAAGAACCGCGAAGCACGCGGCGAGGAGAATCAGATTGTTGAACAAAAAGCTCGACTCGCGCGAGACCAGCGAATCGAGTTGATTGTCGCTGCGTAAATAATCCCGATTTTTCCAGAAGGCCAGCAGGCAGGCGACAAATACGATCGCGAGGAATGAGACGAACCACGTGCCTATCGATGACTGCGCAAACGCATGAATCGAACTGACTACGCCGGAGCGCGTTAGCAGCGTTCCCAAAATGCAGAGCATGAACGTGGTGAACACCAGCCAGACATTCCAAACCTTCATCATGCCGCGCTTTTCCTGCATCATCACCGAGTGTAGAAAAGCGGTGGCGGTGATCCACGGCAGCAGCGAGGCATTTTCGACTGGATCCCAGGCCCAGTAGCCGCCCCAGCCTAGAACGGCGTAGGCCCAATGCGCGCCGAGCAGCACGCCGATGGTTTGAAATCCCCAGGCGACCATGGTCCAACGGCGGGTGATGTGAATCCATTTTTCGCCGGGATAGCGTCCGAGAAGTGCGGCCATCGCAAACGCGAACGGCACGCTGAAGCCGGTATAGCCGAGATAAAGCATCGGCGGGTGAATCACCATTTCCGAATATTGCAGCAATGGCGTCAGCCCGCCTCCATCTGCCCGGGCGACTACTGTGAGCGCTCCACCCGCGCCGGCATGGCCCAAAACTTGAAACGGACTGGCCACGAAATTATTGAGCGTGAGGAAAAATAGCTGGATGCAGGCGAGAACCACACCGACGTACGGCATGAGCTCGGGATGCTTATGGCGGTTCAGAAACAGAGCGAAGAAGGCATAGATCGAAAGGAGCCAGCTCCAAAACAGCAGCGAACCTTCCTGGCCAGCCCATAACGCGGCGAATTTATAAAATGCCGGAAGATCACGATTGCTGTGCTCGGCCACATACGCCATCGAAAAATTATTAGTGAAGAAGAGATACTCGACGCAGGCTACCGCTAGCGTGACGAGCAAGAAAACAGCGATACCGGCATGGCGCGCGCTTTTGGTCAGCAGCGGATTGCGCGTACGTATGGCGATGATGCCTGCAACGATGGCGTAAACGGCGGCGATCAGCGCGAGCAGTAAAGAGAATGAGCCAAAAATATCCACTGAAGGGTTAGCCCTCGATCAACTCTGACTATTGGGATAGGCGTCTTTCGCGCCGGAGCCTGGAGTCGTCTGTGTCGGCGCGGCCTCATACTTCGATGCACACTTGGCTTGCACTTGCTCGGCGTTGAAACGGCCATCGGGCATCAAGTGGCCTTCGACTAAGGCTTGCGCGCCGCCTTTGAATGTGTCAGGCAGCGGATCGCGGCCCGCATAGCTTACCGTAAGCGTTCTTCCCTGCTCTATCAGGACGAACTCCACGTGGCCGGGGAGATGCTGGATCGAGCCCTCGCGCACGTCGCCGCCGATGCGCATGCGCTGATCGAGCGCCGAGCCGTGCAGCGTCGAAATTTCCGAGAGCGTGTGATAGTACGTCTTGCTCTGAGTGAATCCCACGTAGGCCAGCGACAGCAGCGTGACAATGATAATTCCCGAACCGATCAGAAACTTTGCCGGAGTTTTCATAAATAGCCCCACGCCAAACTCGTAGCTTCGAAAAGCAATAGTATCACAATGGAACGATGCAGGCTGGGGGGCGCGCGAATTGCTTCGCGCGGATGGTGCTACGGCTTCACTTCTTCGGGCTTTACCTCGTGTCCGAGCTTGGAGCGAAGGCAGCCCACCAGCTCGGGCGCGAGTTCCGATATATTCATACCCTCCGAGACCATGAACTTGCAACTTAAAATCGGGCGCGAGCAGTCTTCGTCCTGCAACTGGCAATTTACTCGGCAATATTGGCAGTCTTGATTCCAGCAGAAACGGCCGTAGGGGATGGTGTCCGGGCTGATGAATTGGAAACAGCGCAGGACGGAATTCTTTTCCGGGACGAGGAACGTCCGGCCGAGGATATTGATTTCTACCAGGCGCTCGAACGGACGAAAGACCTCGGACATGGTTGCCCTTTCCCCAAAAACGTCTGCAGCTAAAGTTACGAGACAGGCGGGAGAGTGGCAACTTTTGCAGCGGCGGACGTGCCCAATGCTCCAATGGCCGAGGTCTTAAATTGAGACTGGCGGTCAGCGGCGGGCGCTGAAGTTTCCTCCGGGATCACGCGAAGAATTGACCCATGCGGCGGAATTTTTCGTAGCGCTGTGTCAGCAAATCGGATGAAGAAAGTTTGGCTAGACTGCGAAAAGACGCTTGGAGAACGCCGTCGAGGACTTTTGCGGTGCCTTCTGGATCTAAATGCGCGCCGCCTTCTGGCTCGGGGACGATTTCGTCCACCAATTTCATTTCGAGCAAATCTTTTGCGGTAATGCGCAGGGCTTCGGCGGCAATTTCGGCTTTGGAGGAATCGCGCCACATGATGGAGGCGCAGCCTTCGGGGGAAATTACCGAATAGACGGCATTTTCGAGCATGTGGACGCGATCTCCTAGAGCTATGGCTAACGCGCCGCCGGAGCCGCCTTCGCCGGTGATAGTTACTAGAATCGGGACTGGGAGACGGGCCATCTCGCGCAGATTTTTGGCGATGGCTTCGGCTTGCCCGCGCTCTTCGGCGCCTACGCCGGGATAGGCGCCGGGGGTGTCCACGAAAGTAAAAATCGGACGCTTGAATTTCGCCGCGAGATGCATCACGCGCAGGGCTTTGCGATAGCCTTCGGGTTTGGCTTGGCCCCAATTTCTGGCTACGCGCTGTTTGGTGTCGCGGCCTTTTTGCTGGCCGATTACCATTACCGGATCGCCGTGGTAGAAAGCCATGCCGCAAATTAGCGCGGGATCATCGGCGAAAGCGCGATCGCCATGGATTTCGCTGAAGCCTTCGAAAAGCATGCGCACGTAATCGAGGGTGTAGGGGCGCAACGGATGACGGGCTAGCTGGACGCGTTGCCAAGCGCCTAGATGCGAATAGAAATCGTGTTTTAGATCGGCGACCTGGCGGCGTAGGCGCTCGATTTCTTCTTCGGTGTCGTCGCCGTTCGGCGAAAGGCGCAGCAATTCCTCGACGTCGCGCTCCAGGGCGTCGATTTCCTTTTGGCGTTTCTTTACTTTCTCGTCCATTTTCAGCCTTCGTCGCTTGAGCACAGCAGCTACTTTTGCATCACGATGGCGTCGGGGCCGCAAATTCCGCGAATGCGATCGAGCAAGTCGGGATCTACTTGAACGCTGCGAGCGGATTCGAGCTTAGCTTCTGTGCCGTCGTCGCTCAATAGATCAAATTCTACGCGGCAACGTCCTGGGCGGCTGGCCATTAGTTGATCGAGTTCGTTCAGCATTTCCGGGTCGGCGGCTTTTAGATCTACGCGCACGCAGAGTAACGCTGGCGCGCGCTGCAACATTTGCTCGATTGGCTTGGCTTCCGCTACCGCAAGGCGCGTGCCGGCTTCTTCTACGTTGATGCGTCCTTTCACTACTAGCGGAGACCCGCCTTTTAGGATTGGCTCCAGGCGTTGAAAGGCTTCTGGGAAGATTAGGGCTTCGACTACGCCGGTTTGATCTTGTAGCGTGGCGATGGCCCAGCGCGCGCCTTTCTTCGAGCGCATCGGGACGCGATTGCACGATGATCCCTGCGACGATTACGTCGCTGCCATTGCGGCGGCCTTCGAGCGAGCCGATTTCTATTGCATTCAACTCTTTCAGGCGGCCTGCGAATTTATCCAGCGGATGGCCGGAGATATAAAAGCCGAGCATCGCGTATTCGCCGGCCAGGCGTTCGCCTTCCGACCATTCGTCCACGCTTGAAACGTGATGCTCGGAGGCTGCCGACGGAGACGCGGCGATGGTTGGAAACGAGGAAAAGAAGACGCTTTGGCCGCTGTTTTTTTCGCGATGCAACTTTTGGCCGTGCTTCATCGCTTCTTCCAGATCGGCCCAGTGGCTGGCGCGATTTCCTGGAAGCGAATCCATGGCGCCCGGACTTGATTAGGCTTTCTAGCACGCGGCGATTCAAGAGGCCGGGATCGAGAGCTTCGCAGAAATCGAAGAGATCGCTGAAATTTGCCGCGCTTTTCCCGGGCTTCGCAGATTCCTTTAGCGGTGTTTTCGCCGACATTCTTGATGGCGGCGAGCCCGAAGCGGATGTGATCGCCCACCGGAGTGAAATAGAGCGAGCTCTCGTGGATATCCGGTGGCAGGACGGTGATGCCCATGCTGCGGGCTTCGGCGATGTACTTCACTACTTTCTCGGTGTTGCCTGCTTCGGCGGTGAGCATCGCGGAGATGAATTCCACGGGATGGTGGACCTTCAGATAGGCGGTTTGATACGCGACGATGGCGTAGGCACAGGAATGCGACTTATTGAATCCGTAGCCCGCGAATTCCTCCATCAGATCGAAAATCTTCTCGGCCTTTTTCGCATTCACCTTGCGCGCAGCGCATCCGGTCAAGAACTTCTCGCGCTGGGCGGCCATTTCTTGCGGCTTCTTCTTGCCCATGGCGCGGCGCAGGATGTCCGCTTCGCCGAGCGAGAAGCCCGCCAGGCGATTGGCGATTTGCATGACTTGTTCCTGATAAACAATCACGCCGTACGTGTAGGCCAGGATTTCCTCGAGCTCGGGCAAATCGTAAGCGACCTTTTTCTTGCCGTGCCTGCGAGCGATGAATTCGTCAATCATGCCGCCTTGAATCGGGCCGGGACGATAAAGAGCGTTCAGGGCAGTGAGATCTTCGAGACAATTCGGCTGGTAGCGGCGCAGAACGTCACGCATCCCGTGAGATTCAAACTGGAATACGCCGGTAACGTTGGCGCCCGAGAAAAGCTTGTAAACTTCGGCGTCTTCGAAGCTGAGAGCGGAGAGATCGAGTTCGACGCCGCGATTTTCCTTGATGAGTTTTACGGAATCATCGAGGACGGTGAGCGTGGTCAGGCCGAGAAAATCCATTTTGAGCAGGCCGATGCGCTCGAGGGCGTTCATGTCGTATTGCGTTGTTACTTCGTCTTTATTGGTTTTATAGAGCGGGACGATTTCGGTGAGCGGTTGGGGCGAAATCACCACGCCGGCAGCGTGCGTGGAGGCATGTCGCGCCAAGCCTTCCAATCGCAACGCGACGCTGACGAGATCATCTACGCGCGCATCTTCGCGGCGGGCTTGTACAAGTTGCGGAGTGTCGGCGAGGGCTTTTTCGAGGGTGATATTGAGTTGATTGGGAATTAGCTTCGCAAGGCGGTCCACTTCGCCGTAGGGCATGTCTAGTGCGCGTCCTACATCTTTGATGGATGCCTTCGCTGCCATCGTCCCGAAGGTGATGATCTGGGCTACGCTTTGCTCGCCGTATTTCTTGCGGACGTAATCAATCACTTCGCCGCGGCGCCGGACGCAGAAATCGATGTCGATATCAGGCAGCGAGATTCGTTCGGGATTGAGGAAGCGCTCGAAGAACAAATCGTACTGCAGCGGATCTACGTCCGTGATTCGCAGCGCGTAGCTCACCAAACTGCCGGCAGCCGAGCCGCGTCCAGGGCCTACGGGGATGCCTTTTGAGCGGGCGTAGTGGATAAAATCCCAGACAATCAGGAAGTAGCCGGCGAAGCGCATCTTCTTGATCATTTCGATTTCGTCGGTGAGCCGCTTTTCGTAAACGGCCAGCGGCTGGCGCAGCTTTCCTTGCTCGGAAAGGCGCGCGAGCACCGTCAGGCGCTCGGCAAATCCTTCGCGCGAGACTTTCTCGAAATAGCTTTCCGCAGTATGGCCCGCCGGAACTTGAAATTCCGGAAAGGAATTCGTTACGCGATCGATTCTTACGTGGCAGCGCTCGGCGATCGCTAGCGTACGCTCTACGGCTTCGGGGATTTCGCGGAAAACCTGCAACATTTCTTCTGCCGTCTTGAAATAGAACTGGTCGGTGGCGAACTTCATGCGATTTTGTTCGCTCATGGTCTTGCCGGTCTGGATGCACATCAGGACTTCTTGGGCGCGGGCATCGGACTGAGTGAGATAGTGGCAGTCGTTGGTGGCGACTAACGGGATTCCGGTTTCGCGGGAGAGCTGCACGAGATCGCGATTCACGCCCTTTTCGATTGGGAGGCCCTGATCCTGCACTTCGAGGAAAAAATTCCCTTTGCCGAAAATATCGCGCAACCGGTAAGCCGACTCGCGGGCTTTGCCGAGCTTCCCTTCGCTGACTGCTTCGGTGACTTCGCCGCGCAGGCAGGCCGAAAGTGCGATCAGCCCTTTGCTATGCTTCGCGAGCAGATCGTGATCCACGCGCGGCTTGTAATAGAAGCCATCTAGAAAGCCAGTGGAGACCAGCTTGATTAGATTGCGATAGCCCTCGTCGTTTTCGCAGAGCAGCACCAGATGATTCGAGCGCTCGGCATCCGCGCCGCGCGTCTTGTGGCTGCCCGGCGCAACATAAACTTCGCAGCCGATAATGGGCTTTACGCCGCGCGTGGTGGCTTCGTGGTAGAAATTCGCGGCGGCGAAAAGATTTCCGTGATCGGTGACGGCGACGGCGGGCATGCCGCGGCGAGCGGCTTCGTCCACGAGTTCGCCGATATCGCAGGCCCCGTCCAGCAGCGAGAAATCGGTGTGCAGATGGAGATGTACAAAGTTCGAGTGAGCCATGCGGGAATCTATTCTAAACCCCTGCGCAAGAGTTCGCTATGTGTCGCGCGGGAGGGCCATCGCGACGAGCACGATCGAGATACTTTCAACGCCGCGCTTTCGATTTTTTAGCCTTGGCCTTGGTAGCCGGCTTCTTGGCCGCTGCTGACTTTTTTGCGGCTGGCGGCTGTGAAGCTGCCGGTGCCGCCTTCGCGGGAGCCGGCTTTCCGGGCTTGGCTTCGCCTCCGGCGGGAGCTGCCGCAGCAGGAGCAGCCTTTGCCTCGCCCTTCTCTCTAGTCTTGGGTTTTTTCTTTTCTTCTTTCTTCGGTTCGTCCTTGATGCCGGCCAGCTTTTTCAGGATCTTGGTGCGCTCGATGGGATCGCGGCCTTTGCCTTTGAGCTGGGCCTCGAAGAAATCTTCCAGGATATTGTCGAATTTCGGGCCGCGCGGGACGCCGAGCGAATCGAGCTCCGCCACAGGCATGCTGGAACGCAGCGGGCGCCATTTCTGCAGATAGTTTCGAATCTTGGCGACGGCTTTCGAGTCGCCATACTCCGCCTGCAAAAAAGCCAAGCGTTCGACGGGCACGGTCTCAAGGAAAAAGTAAGCATCTTTCGCGGAATCAGTCTTGCGGTTCTTGAGAATCTTCAAAACCTTTTCAGTTTCTGGAACGAGCCCGTTGAACGCATCAATCACTTTCGCGGGAAGCTCCAAATGACGCAGCGCCGCGGCGCCTTCACGATCCTTGAGGCGCTTGAGCAGAAAATAAATCGTCGAATATACGAGACGCGGCCGAATTCCGACCGACAAGAAACTTTCACGTGCGCGGCCGAGACGGGTGAATCCGTCGTAATCCGGATGACGACGCTCAAGCTGCGGATGAATTGCGGCGATCAATCCGTGCGTCTCCCACTGCTTCAGCACTCCCGCCGGATTATCTTCGCGGCCAAGTTGCAGGACTTCGCGTCCGACCTGCCACGGATCAAGATTTTCGTGTAGCTTGCGGCCGATGGCCAGATCGAACCATTCCTGGGTGCGCTGCTCCATCTTGAAATCCATGCGCACGCTGTAGCGCAGGATGCGCATGAGGCGGATGGGTTGATTCGTGAATGCATGAATCGAGAGGGCGCGGGTCTCGCGTTTTTCGAGGTCGGCCAGCCCGTTGGTGGGATCCAGCAGCAGGCCGCGCGATGCTGGATTCAAAGAAATCGCCACGGCATTGAGAGAAAAATCGCGGCGCCGTAAATCCTCCATCACCGTGGACCAGCGGATTTCTGGCTTGGCGCCGGGCCGCTCGTAGACTTCATCGCGGGCGGCGGAAATGGAGCCGTCCGCATCTCCGGCGAAGACGACCTCGTAGTGCCGGAGCTTCTCGTCTTCGGAGACGATCTTGGCGCCGCCCTTCTCGAGCTCGCGCACGATGCGCTGCGGATTTCCCTCGATGGTGAAATCCAGATCGCGTATCGGCATTCCGGAGATCAGGTCGCGCACCGCTCCGCCGGTGAGATAGACGTTGGAATCCTGGGCGCGCGCCAACTCCTGCACGCGAACGAGCGCCGCGCGCTGCTCGGGGGACAACCGGCTTTCCAGCAAGAACATGTAATCAGGCATGTGTGCTTCCGCCTCCACCATTTGGCAAATAGAATTCCATTGCGGGGCCCCCAACGAGCCCGGATTGCTTTACTTGGCCTGTACGCGAAATCGCGCGAAATTCAATTCCGGCGAGCTGCGTGGGCTGGTGTTCCCTTACGCTCGCGGATGATGTGCGCGATACACTTGCTTGAGCCGTTCTTCCACTACGTGCGTGTAAATCTGCGTTGTTGCAATATCGGTATGGCCGAGCATCATCTGCACCGCGCGCAAATCGGCGCCGCGATCCAGAAGATGCGTGGCAAAACTGTGACGCAGCATGTGCGGCTTTAATTTCTTCCGCAGGCCTGCCTTTCTGCCGAAATCCGAAACAGTCTTCCAAAATCCGTGACGCGAGCAGCCGCCGCCATGGCGATTCAGAAACAAAAGTTCTGTCGAGTGATCGCGCAAAAGCTTGGGGCGGGATTCGCGAAGATAAAGCTGCACCACTTCCATAGCCTTGCGACCGATGGGGACCAGGCGCTCTTTGCTGCCCTTTCCCATGCAGCGGAGATAGCCGGAATCAAAATGAATATCGCTGAGGCGCAGGCCGCACAATTCGGAAACGCGAAGGCCTGCGGAATACATGACTTCGATCATCGCTTTATCGCGCAACCCGATGATGGTGCCGGCATCAGGCGCGGCGAGCAGGCGGTCCACTTCTTCGACGCTCAAAAACATGGGCAGGCCCATGCGGAAGCGCGGGGATTCCACGGTTTCGGTGGGATCTTCCTTGACGTAGCCCTCGATCAGAGCGAATCGGAAGAACTGCCGAAGAGTTACGAGATGGCGAGCGACTGAGCGGCTGTCGAGCTTGCGATCGTAAAGCGAGCGCAGGAAATCGACGATCGTGTCGCGCGTGGCCTGTTCCAGCGTGAGGCGCTTCTTGGCTGCGAATTCCTGAAATTTCTCGACGTCGCGGCGATAGGCGTCATGCGTGTTCATCGAGACGCCTTTCTCGACGCGCAGATAGCTCAGAAATCCGTGAATCACGCCTTGCAACGGGGCCTCCGCAGAATGCAAATTCGATGCAAATTCAATTTCGGCTGCACTGACGCTACGCCGTGCTTCGTGCACCCGCGACATTTCGAATGTACCCGATCACTTCGTCGAGTTCGTCGCAACCCAGCGCCCGCGCCGAGAGCAGATAAATCCCCACCGAGACCAAAATCATTCCCGCCAACATTCCCGCTTGAACCACCAAGCGGTGCAGCGAATCGAAATTCACCCAGCGCAACATTCCCACGCACGCGGCGGACATTGCGAATACGCATGCAACCGTGCGTGCGAAAGAACCGAGCAGCTCCCAGCCTCCCACTCGGCCGAAGCGCCGCCGGAAAATCACGAACAGCGCGCCTAGATTGACGTAGGCAGCGAGCGATGTAGCCAGCGCGGGTCCGCCGTTCGAAAGCGAGCGCCACAACCAGTGCAGAAAAATCAAGTTTCCGGCGATGTTCACGCCGAGAGCCACGGCCGCCACGCGCATGGGCGTAACCGTATCGTGCAGCGAATAAAATACGGGCACGAGCAACTTCACCGCGGCGAACGCCGGCAATCCCAGCGAGTAGAAAAGCAGCGGGCGCAAAGTGAGCGCGGTCGAACTGGCCTCGAATCGCCCATGCTGAAAGAGTACTCGCACGATGGGCGCGCGGAGCACGATCAATCCGGCCGCCGCGGGAAGCGTTACGAACGAGACCACGCGCAGCGCGAAGCCGAAGGTCGCCGCCATGTCCGGGAATCTTCCTTCGTGCGCCTGCTGCGAAAGCGTGGGCAGCAGCGCGGTGGAAATCGCGATGGCGAAGCTCCCGAGCACTAACTCGACGACGCGGTCCGCCACATACAGCGAGGTAATGCTCCCAGCCGGCATTTTCGAGGACATCGCAAAAATTGTGTTGACGAAGAAATTGATCTGATACAGGCCTGCGCCCAAAAACGCCGGCAGCATCAATCGCCCGACCGCGCGTACTCCAGCATCGTTCAAAGCCGGCTCGAACCGGAATCGCATGCCCCGCCGCACCAGCGCAGGCACTTGCATGAAAAATTGCAGCGCGCCGCCGACGAGAACTCCCACCGCCAGGGCCACCGCCGGAGTCCGATACTGCGCGGGCGCCCAGTTCATCACCGGGCGGTAAACCAAAGCTGTCGAAAACAAGATCAGGGTCAGGTTGAATACGATGGGAGTGGAAGCCGGCAAACCGAACACTCGCAGGCTATTCAGGATTCCCATCGCCAAGGCTGCCAGCCCGATAAAAAGCACGTACGGAAAAATAATCCGGTTCAGATAGACCGCGAGGCCCCAGTTGAGATGGCTCGCGCTAAAGGCGGTAAATAGATAGATCAGCTGCTTCGAGAAAATCACCCCGAGCGCGGTTACCGGTGCCAGAATTAAAAGCAGCGTCCAAAAGGCACGATCGGCAAATTCCCAGACTTCCTGCTTGGATTTTCGGGCCAGGTAGCCGGTGAATACCGGGACGAAGGAGCCGCTTAGCGCTCCCTCGCCGATCAGGCGGCGTAGCAAATTGGGAATGCGGAACGCGAGAATGAAAGAGTCGGCGGCCACCGAGGTGCCCAGCAGGAGGGTGATGCGTTGATCCCGTAAGTATCCGAGAATACGGCTGATAACTGTGGCTAAAGTGATGCTTGAGGCGGATTGCAGGACCTGCCGGTGTTCGGTCAATCGCGCGGTTCTCCGTTGCTAACCCTTTTATCACCAACAACTTGACAATTATTGCGGGTAAAGATAACATAACCTCGTGATTTTCGCAACTGCCGCGCCGAACTGAGCTTGGAGTGAAGAACCGCTCGAGCACGCCCACTCGGAAGAAGGTCGTGGTACTGCTGCTGGACCTGACCCCGCTTAAAGGCTACGTAAACCCCGCAGACCTGCCGGGAACTGACACTCTCGACCTGCTTACGCCCGATGGTGAGCATCAGGCTGTCCCGGCGGGCGATATTAAGGCCGTCTATTTCGTGGACGACCTGAATCAGCCTTATCAGCCCGAACGCAAATCCTTTCTGAGCCGCCCCAAACTCGAAGGCCTGTGGCTAAGGCTAACCTTTCGCGATCGCGAGACGCTGGAAGGCATCGTGTCGAATGAACTTTTGGAAATTTTGGATCGCGGGATTCAGTTCATTCCGCCGGATCTGCACGGCAATTGTTCTCGAGTTTATGTGCCACGTTCGGCGCTGACGGAAGTTAAGGTGTTAGGAGTGGTGGGCGCGGCGAAGCGGTTGGCGCGGCCTGCTGCGACCGTTGCTTCCTCGCAGCCGAAGCTGTTTGAAGAGTAGCTTCGCCGTTGTGCGCTTTAGTGAACGCATCGACGACAAAACCCAGCGCCAGACCGGAAGCGTCGTGAATCTGTCCCCCTACGAACCCCCGCATGCCGCCGTTCTGATGTAAATTAATCGCCGGACTTCGAGGAGAACGCTATGAAACTCGGCGAGCTTGCCGAACGGCTTGGGTGCGTGCTGGAAGGCGATGCCAGCATCGAAATTACTGACGTGGCCGGAATTGAAGAGGCTGCGCATGGCCATTTGACCTTTCTCAGTAATCGGCGTTATCGGGCCGCCGCCGCGAATACGAAAGCTTCGGCCATCCTGGCCTCCCCGGACGATGGCGCCATGCCTGTGGCTGTGCTCCGTTCGAGAAATCCGTATCTGGATTTCGCCCGGGCGCTCAGCATTTTTCATGAGCCGCCGAAATATGCGCCGGGCATTCATCCTACCGCGAGCATTTCCTCATCGGCGCGCATCGGAGCGAATGCGCATATCGGCCCCTACTGCGTCGTCAGCGAAAATGTTGTGATCGGCGGCAATGCTGTGCTGCACAGCTTCGTCACCATTTACCGCGGTGCTTCGATCGGCGATGACTTTATGGCTCATTCTCACACGGTGGTGCGTGAACGCGTGCGCGTTGGACATCGCGTGACGCTACAGAACGGGGCGGTGGTTGGCTCGGATGGTTTTGGATTCGCGAAACAGGCTGATGGCAGCTGGTTCAAAATTCCGCAGGCTGGTATCGCAGTGATCGGCGACGATGTGGAAATCCAAGCGAACAGTACGCTCGACCGGGCCACCATGGGAGAAACGCATATCGGCAACGGAGCTAAGATCGACAATCTTGTGCACGTAGCGCACGCGGTGAAGGTCGGCGAGAACACTTTGCTTTGCGCGCAGGTGGGAATTGCCGGGTCGGCAAAAGTGGGAAAGAACTGCGTGCTCACGGGACAAGTCGGAGTGGTGGGACATCTGAGCATTGGCGATGGGGCGGTGATCACGCCGCAGAGTGGGGTGCCGAATGATGTTCCTGCCGGGGGGCTTTATTCCGGTTCGCCGGTGATCGAGCACAAGAATTGGTTGAAATCGGTTGCGGTTTTTAGCCGCTTGCCGGAACTTCAGAAGCAAGTGCGGGAGTTGACGGCGGAGGTAGCGCGTCTGCGGGCGCGAACGTAATCGCAATCAAACACAAACTAGTTCCTTACGACTTATCTCCTACGCTTCGATTGGCCGCTGCTCCTCGGGCAATCCTGCTGCTACTAACTCGAATACGCGCTTTCGCAACGCGTCTCGTTGGTCTTGCGTGTACTGCGCGGCATCTACCGCCGGGCCGAATCGCACGGTCATCTCGCCAGGCCTGATGAACCATTCGCCTTTGCGCATCATTTTCTGCGTGCCCGCCAGCGAAATCGGTACGACCATCACTCCCGCCTCAATGGCCATCACAAAAGTGCCATTCTTAAATGGCTTCAAATGCGCATCCCGGCTGCGCGTGCCTTCAGCGAATACCAAATACGAAGTGCCTTCGCGCAAGTACTGCACCGCCTGATCCACCGCGGCCGAGGCTTCTTCTTTATTGCCGCGATCCACCGGCAAAATGCGCACCTGGCGCAGCGCGGTGGCCAGCACCGGAATGCGAAAGACTTCTTTCTTCGCCAAAATCGCAACGCGCCGCGGAATGTAAGGCGCCAGCGCGGGCGGATCCACATTGCTCACATGATTTGAAACGAAAATGCAGGTGCGCGCGGGAATATTCTCCGTCCCTTCCACGTGCACGCGAATGCCTGCAATTTTCAACACCAGACGCAGCGCTTTCATGGCCACCTGATACATGGGATCGGGATTTCCGCTGATGGCGCTATAGAGAATATAAAACGGCAGAATGAGGAAGATGGCGATGGCCAGGTACACGATCACGATGATCGTGCGGATCATCGCGGGTCAGTTCGTCGATCCGCGCAACATACCTTCGCGGATGCGGCGCTGCTTGTCCGAGGGTTTGGCGATTTCTTCGATGGAGTATTGCGATTCATCGCGCGAGCCAAGTTTCAAGGAAACGTCCTGCTCCTGCGAATTGCGCCGGATCTTCATCGAAATCGTGTCGCCCGGAGCGCGTTCGCGCAACCAGCGAAATTGCGCCGGCGACAGGCTTTGGCCATTGATTTCCACGATTTCATCGCCCCGACGCAACCCGGCCGATTCCGCGGAGCTTCCTTCCGTAACGTCTGACACCACCCAGCCGGAACCTGGTCCGCGCCCAATGGCAAAGCCGAAGGCTGCGCGAGTCTGATTCGAGCGATTCAACCGCAACCCGGCGCGGGCCAGGAAATCATCGGTGGGCAAATCGTCCACACCACTCACGTAGCGGCGAAAAAATTCCTCGAAGGGCTGTCCGGTTACCTGTTCGATGGTCGCGCGCACGTCGGTGCTCTCGTTATAGAAGCGCCCGCGTTTGGCGAACTGCTCATTCATGGCGCGCATCACGTCGTCGAGGGATTTCTTGTTGTCCGTGTCATCGCGAATGGCAATATCCAGCAGCACCCCCAAGATCTGGCCCTTGTTGTAATACGAAATGCTGCGCTCGGGCGAATAATAGGGTTCGTATTTTTCGAGCCAGGCATCCAGGCTTGATTCCTCGACGCTCTGCCACTTCCGCGCGGGGCTCGAATCGAGCCGCTGCAATTGCTCTGCGAGATCAGCGTAAAACTGCGGCGGGTTCCAGACGCCGGAGCGCACCTGCGCGAACGCGGCGTAGGTGCTGGTTACGCCTTCGGCAAACCATAACGCGCGCGTGTACTGTTCCTTCGTATAGTCCACGGGCTCGAGTGCTTGCGGGCGTATGCGCTTTACATTCCAAACGTGAAAGAATTCGTGAGCCGCGATGGCGATCGCGCCGGGCTCGGAGTTTGCGGAAATGGCCGTGCAGTTCGAGTGTTCCATTCCGCCACCGCCCACGTCGAGATACGGGCCGATGTGGAAGAAAAATGTGTACTCGGGGAACGGCGGCTCACCCATTAGGCTCAGCTCATACTTCACGATGCGCTGCAGCTCGTTTTCAAATTGCGGCTTGCTAAAATCTTTCGCATCGATCACTACGCGAAAGTGTGCGTTCGCCTCATCAAACCCGAATTCCGAAAATGTTCCTGCTTCGATCGGCGCATCCACGAGATGGTCGTAGCTGTCGGCGGTGAAGGTGTTCTCGGTCTTGCCGGCAGCGAGTTCCGCGGCGATGCGCCATCCCGCGGGGACATGCTCGATTGTTACTTGCGTGTCTTCGCCCCGGCGCTCGGGGAGATACATCAGGATTTCGGCGAGATTCATGAACGCGTGTTGCGCGTTTATTTGCGAATTGAACGGGCCGGGATCGTTCCACTCAATTTCGTAGCTAATGACGTAGGGCAGCCGAGAGCTCGCAGTCGAAGGATCGGGGACGCCAATCGTCCAAGTGTCCTTGTCCACGGGAACCAGCACCGGTGGAGTCATATGCTTACCAAAGCTGCCAGAATAGGCCACATGCAAATCGCGCAATCGATACGAAAAATCACGCACCTGATAGAGCGCGTTCCATGCAGGCAGCGCGACCGCCGTGCCCGGCGGCGCCTGCGGGATTTCCATCTGAACCGCGAACATGTGCTTTTCTGGATTCTCGAGAGAAACGGTGTAATGAATGGTCGCCGCGGCGGGCCGCGCCAAGATCGGCGCGATAAAAATCAACAGCAGGAACAACCGCCGCGCGAATCCTTTCACGCGCGGGCTCCGGCATGTGCTGCCAATTTCTCCAGCAATTTCCCGCTCAAGCCGTCGAAGCTTCCGTTGGACATAATCATCACCACATCTCCCGGCCGCGATTCAGCGGCGAGATATTCGGCGATTTCTTCGGCGGAGTCAAACGCCTGCGCTGGACGGCCCAGCGCCCGCACATCCTCGGCTACCTTCGCCGGGGAAAAGCGATCCTCATCCTTTAGCAACTGCGCGCGGCTAACCGGCCCGATCAAAGCGGCATCAGCCAACGCCAAGGCCTCAGGCAGCACCTTCTCGAAAACTTTGCGGCGCATGGTATTCGAGCGGGGTTCGATCGCCGCCCAAATGCGTCTCCCGGGCCAGCGCGTTCGCGCGGCTTCCAGCGTCAAGCGGATCGCGGTTGGATGATGCGCGAAATCTTCGATCACCGTGACGCCGGCGGCGTCGCCCTTCAGCTCCATGCGCTTGCGCACATTTTGGAAGGTCGCCAGAGCTTGCTCGATGGCCTCGCACTCAACGCCGCGCCCGTAGGCCAATCCGATTGCGGCAAGGGCGTCCAGAATCATATGGCGCCCAGCCACCGGAGTGCGAACGCGCGCCACTTCTTTGCCGCGGAAGGCCACACGAAACGCGGTCATATTGTCTTCCCACAGCAAATCCCCGGCCGACCAATCACATTCCGCGGAAAGGCCGTAAGTTTCGACCGGGCAAAATGCTTTCTCGGTGCAGCGGCGAACTTCCTCGCTCTCGCCCCAAACCAAAATGCGCCCGCGCCGCGGCACCAGATTGACGAGCAGTCGAAACTGTTTCGAGATCGATGCCAGGTCGGGATAAATATCAGCGTGGTCGTATTCCAGCGAAGTGAGAATCAGCTGATCCGGGTGATAGTGCAGAAATTTGGGGCCGCGATCGAAGAAGGCCGTCTCGTACTCATCGCCCTCAATGATGAATTCCTCGCCGCCGCCAAGACCATAGCTGCGATCTCCGAAATTCGGCGCCACTCCGCCGACCAGAAAATCCGGACGACGACCCGCCACCTGAAAGATCCACGCAAGCATGGCAGTGGTGGTGGTTTTTCCATGCGTACCGGCGATAACGATCGAAGTGTGCTTGGGAATGAAGAACTCCTCGATGATTTCGGCCATCGAGCAGTAGGAAATCTTTTCATCCAGAATGTGCTCGAGCTCCGGATTTCCGCGCGCAATCACGTTGCCGATCACCGCCAAATCCGGCGCCGGCTTCAAATTCTCGGCCCGAAACCCTTCGTTGTACGGAATCCCGAGTGACGCCAACAGCGTCGAGGCCGGCGGATAAACGTTGGTGTCCGAGCCGGTGACGTGATACCCGCGTTCCTTCAGCATCCCGGCGACGGGGGCCATCGCGGCGCCGCCGATGCCGAGCAAATGAATGTGGCCGGAACGGCTCGAAATGTGATTTCCCAGCATCAATGGCCTTCCCCACCCGTTTGAACTTTAGCGCTCACTCGCGGCAGGCCGGCTCGAGCAACTCAATCCGTCCTGTACCTTCTGCGACGAGTCGAGCGCGCACGCCGAGTGGAATCGTCAACATTGGCCGCGCCGTGTGTCCGATCGGCGCGCCCCAAACGATCGGAACCTTCAGCGGGGCGCAAACCCGGGCAACTACATCGCGCGCGCTTTCAGTACCCGCCGGCGCTTCGCAGTCCGGAAAATCGCCAAATACGATGGCCCGAGTTTCAGTCAGCTTTCCGGCCTGACGAAGATGCGTTACTGCGCGATCCACTTGCCAGGGCTTCATCCCGCGATCTTCGAGCAGCAGGATCGCTCCGCGCGTGTCGAGTTCCCAGGGCGTGCCGAGCGTCATCTCGACGAGAGTCAAACATCCACCAAGCAAGATTCCCTCAGCGTGGCCTGGCGAACTCGTCGCTCCAGCTAAGTCGATGCTCCATCCGCTCCGCGTCTCCGAAATCGCGCGCGAAAACGACGCTGGATCGTAACCATGCGGCGCGCCTGAACCTCGATCCAAACTTGAGGCGACCATCGGTCCATACAGGCTAACCCAGCCAAATTTTTGCCAGAAGAAAACCTGCAGTAATGTGACGTCGCTATACCCAACGAACAGTTTCGGCGGCGCGTCGCGAAATGAATCCCATTCCGAAGCTGAATCGAGCAGATAGCCCGATCCATATCCGCCACGCGCACAAAAAACCGCGCGACTGTCGGGCTCGCGCAACGCGTCTAGCAATTCCCGCCTGCGGCTTACAGCTCTGCCCGCGAAAAATCCATCGCGCTCGAGCAATCGTGCATCGTGCCGCGCGACGAAGCCGAGCCGCTCTATCTCCGCAATCCCCGCCCGCAATCGTTCGGCATCCACGGGACTGGCGGACGCAATCACGCGAATCGCGTCCCCCGGACGAAGCGCGCCAGGTTTCAGAGCTTCCATCATCGAAGAAATCGAGAATAAGGAATTGCGAGCAGGGAGTAAAGCGAGGCGGCGCGACGAATTCCTGAATCGCAAGGCGCGGAGGTTTCGGATGAATGTTGAAAGCTCGGACAGCTATCGAGCTCGGTCGTTGATAACAGCGATGCGCTCCGGTGGCAGCCCCCTACTTCAGTAGGGGGAGCTGGACTTCAGTCCAGCAAAAAAAGCCGCGGTCCCAAGAAATCGGCTTCAGCCGCGGGCGTTCATCCGAACTTGATGTGAATCCTCGACCTCGCTGCGGACGTCAGCCAACGCTCCCCGCAGCGGCCCTTACTTCTCCTCTGTTGCGGGCGCGGCCACCTCCGTCACTGGACCGTACTTCGCCACCGTATCCTTAATCTCCTTGGCGTCGCCTACGCAAATGATCTGCATGTGATCCACGTCCACATACTTTTTCCCCGCCGCCAATACCGCTGCTGCATCGATGCCGGCGATATGCTCGGGATACTTATCCCAATAATCGGCAGGCAATCCAAAGTGGTGAACTTCCAGAGCATCGCCGAGGAGCTGCAATTGATCCTCGAGCGAAAGTGCGAAGCTGGCGACCAGAGCCCGCTTGGCCTCGTCCAACTCTGCTGCCGGCACAGGCTCGGTGCGAATGCGATTGAATTCGTTGAATAGCTCATGCAGGGAACCGTCCGTCACGGCCGTGCGCACCTCGGTATTCGCGTTCCAGTACCCGCGATAAACGTCGGTATCCAATGCGCTATACGCGCCGTAGGTATAGCCATGCACTTCGCGCAGATTCAGAAAAAGGCGCGCGCTCGGTCCGCCGCCCACCACGCGATCCATCACCGTCAAGGCGAAATAATCCGGATCATCGCGCTTGATCGCCAAATTTCCAGCCACGATATTCGTTTGCACCGATCCCGGCCGGTCCACCAGCACAACTCTCCTCGGCTGCGGAGGCGGAACTTCAGCCAGCTTCACTTCCGGCGGTGCGCTCTTTGGCCATTCGCCGAAATATTTTTCGACCAGCTTCATCACCTCGGCGGTATTCACATCCCCAACGATGCCCAGCACCGCATTCCCCGGGACGTAATATTTGTGGTGATACTCCGCGAGCATTTCCGACTTCACGTCCTGAATTTGCGCGGCCGTAGGCGCGGTCACCGCGTAATTCGTATCGCCATAGAGCGCCTTGTGGAATTCCTTGTTGGCCAGAAAATAAGGCCGCGACATCTCGTCTTCCAGATCGCCCAGCTCGCGCTTTTTGTACTTCTCGAGTTCGTCCGCCGGGAAGCTCGGATGCAGCACGATGTCGCTCAAAAGATCGAAGAGCGTCTCTGTCGAGTCGGTCAGCCCCGCGATGTAAATCGTCGAATCACTGCCTCCGAACTCGGCCTCGCTGCTGAGCTGCGCGCCAATGTCGTCAACGGCACCCGCAATGGCCGAGCTACTGCGTTTTGCAGTGCCCTCGCGCAACATCTCCGCGGTGAATTTCGCCATTCCCGGCGAAGGATCGGCGATCGCCCCCGGCTCCATATCGAGTTCCAGCGCAATGGTTGGCAGCTTGTGTTGCTCGAGAATCAGAACGGTCATGCCGTTCGCCAGCTTATGCTCGGAGGCATGCGGCAATTTCACTTTGAGAATTTCTTTGCTCACCGGCGCGCGATTCAGGCGCACGACCGAAGAAAGCGGCACGGCCTTGTCCTGACCGCCGCCGCCCGCCTGCGCCAGCGCCGAAGGCGCAAGCGCGCTCAAAATTGCAAATCCCGCCAGCGCAGGTCCGGCAATCCAATTTATGGCTTTCACTGTGCACCTCCCTTAGCCGCGCCCGCTTCCGGTTTTCCAGGGAGCGTGATTACCACCGCGCGCTGATCGCGATCGAAGTATTTCTTCGCGACGTCGTTCACTTGCTCCACCGTCAGCGCGTCGTAGCTGGCGCCCAACGTGTTGATCAGCTCCGGATCGTTAAATTTCACCGCGAAATCACCGAGCGTCACCGCCATACGCAAATCCGACGAGCGCGTTTGAATAAATTGCCGCCGCAAAATCGCCTTGGCCTTTGACAATTCCTGTTCGGTAACTCCATCCTTTTTCACCGCAGCGATTTCTTCGTCAATCGCTTTTTCGAGGTCCGCCACTTTCACTCCCGGCCGCGGTATGGCATTGATATAGAACAGACTTGGGCCAATGCGATCGTCGGCATACGACGACACTTGAATCGCCAGCTGTTTTTCCTTCACCAGATGCTGATAGAGCCGCGAACTCCGTCCCGACCCCAGAATCAGCGAAAGCGCCCGGGCCGCGCGGTTCTCCGGCGTGTTTCCGCGAGGGATGTGATACGCGATGGTGATTTGCGGGAGTCGCGCAAGCTGATCGTAAATCGTCTCGCGCCGTTCTCCATAATGCGTCTCTTCGCTCAGATCCGGCCCCGCGGGAATCGTCTGCGAAGGAATGGATCCGAAATACTTCTTCACTTTCTCGAGCGTGGCATCAGGATCCAGGTCGCCAACGAGAGTTAGCACCGCATTGTTCGGCGCATAATAGACGCGGAAGAAATCGCGCACATCTTCGATGCTGGCCGCGTCCAGATCGGCCATCGAGCCGATGGTCGAGTGCTTGTAAGCAAAATTGTCGTAAGAAAGATTGCCGAGATCGATCTCCGCTTTCCCGTAAGGCTCGTTATCGACGCCTAGACGCCGCTCCTCCTGCACCGCATTTCTCTGATTGTCCAGCTTGTCCTGCGTGATGGTGAGTGACTTCATTCGATCGGATTCCAGAAAAAGGCCCAGGTCGAGCTGATTCGTAGGCAATTCCTCGAAATACGTGGTGCGATCCTCGTTCGTGGTTCCATTCATCTCCCCGCCGTTATTGAAAATCAAAATAAAATGCTCACCCTTGCCGACATTCTCCGAGCCCTCAAACATCATGTGCTCGAAAAGATGCGCAAAGCCGGTGCGGCCGGGGCGTTCGTTGCGGCTCCCCACGTTGTAACAAACGTCGATCGCATAGACCGGCGCGGTATGGTCCACGACGATCAAGACGCGCAGGCCGTTGGAAAGCTTGGTATCAATAATTTTCACCGGCGGAACGTGCAATTCACCGCTCGCCATTGCTGGAGT
This sequence comes from uncultured Acidobacteriota bacterium, assembly GCA_963831955.1. GTDB lineage: Bacteria > Acidobacteriota > Terriglobia > Acidiferrales > UBA7541 > Palsa-147. The sequence goes on from CAWHSG010000003.1 coordinate 854,315, forward strand.
GTCATCCGCGCGCAAACTCGCCGCCAAAAAAATCGCACCCAGGAAAGTCAGCGCCACCAGGCTGGCCGTCAGCAGCGCAGTCGTGCGCGTTCTTCGAAATCTTTGCATAAAACTCGCCTCCACTCGGACACCTCACAACTTCGACGTGACAAAATTTGAATTGTTTGCAAGCCGGTTCAGCAATGGCTGGAAACTATTGCACTGCCGGGAGGATTCCGATGAGCACATCTCCCGCCCCGCTGAGATTTCCCTTCAAGCCGCTCACAGGCCCAGTAGAAAACAGCGCCACGGCATTTCCGTCGAGACTCACCGGGGCGCCGAATCGAGACTTTCCGCCAGCCAAGTCGTTCCGTTTGCCCGGGCCGGAAACAGCAATCAAACTCGTACGGGGAACGCAGGCCGCCGAAGCAACGCCGCCAGCGCAAGTGTCGCGCAAAAATACGCGGATCGCGTCGAGCGACGAGCCGCCGTCGTCCGTTACATAGGTAACAAATCTTCCATCCGCGCTGATGAACGGAGAATGTGCGTCGCCAAAGTCGCCGGTCGATACGAATGCCGCCTGCGGGGCACAAGATTCCGTCGCCGGAATGCTGATGCAAGTGTCGCGGACCACAATCTTCTGCGCGTGGCTCGCCTCGCCAATTGCGGCATTGCCGGCGCGCGTTGCAAACGCCACGTAGCGCCCATCGCCGCTAATGGCCGGTGCAAAACTCGCTCCGCCGGCGGCAAATCCCTCCGCGTTCACGGAAACCAGCGCCGTAAATGGATGGCAATCACTTCCCGACGTATGGCCCAGACAAGTATCGCGCAAGAAAACATTCGACGCGCCCGAAAAAGTTCCCGCCACAAGATTCGAGGCCACCGAATCAAACGCCACATACCGCCCATCGCGCGAAATCGACGCTTGCAAGCTCGCGCCTTTACCGGGGCGCCCCGCGGCGTCCTGCGAAATCAAAATCGTGCGCGGCACGCAATCGTTCGTCCCGGAAGCGATGCAGGTATCGCGCAAATAAATCTGCGGCACTCCGGCCTCCACGCCCGCGACCAGATTCGACGCCGACGAAGCGAAGACCACGTACCTGCCCGCCGCGCTGACCGACGGAAATTCACTCGCCGCATCTCCACCCGCTCCGTTCAAACTTACGGAAATTAATGTTGTTGCCGGCACGCATTTCGCGGATGCGGCCGCGCCCGAGCATGTATCGCGCAAATAAATCTGCGGCCCTTCGCGAAATTGCCCGGAAACCAGATTCGTGGCATGCGACGAGAACGCCACGTATCTCCCGTCCGCGCTGATCGCCAACCCGCGTCCCGGTCCTCCGTTCGGTGCGCCGCCGGTTCCGCGTGACGTCCACGCCCACCGTCTCCGGAGTGCAATCTTCAGTGGCGAGGCACGTGTCTCTGAGAAATACTTCGGCCTTTGTGCCGTTCTCGAGCAAGTTGGTCGCCGTCGATTCAAACGCCACGAATCGCCCCGATTGATCCATCCGTGGCTCGCCGCTCGGCCCATTTCCGGGATCGCCGGAAGCCGTCGCCGACACAAGCGCAAACATTCCTGCTTTAGCTGCCGGAACCGATGCGCCGGCAGAAATCGTAAAGACGGCCACCGCAGAAGTGCCACCGCCCGGCGCTGGATTCGTAACGGTAATATTCGCCGTGCCCGCCGTAGCGATGTCGCCGGCCAAAATCGCGGCAGTGAGTTGCATCGAGTTTACGAACGTGGTCGCCCGCGGGCTGCCGTTCCAATTCACACTCGAACTGTTGATGAAGCCGCCGCCGGTTACGGTCAGCGTGAACGCCGCTCCTCCCGCGGCCACCGAAGAAGGGCTCAAATTCGAAACCGTGGGCGCTGGGTTCGCGGGAGCATCGATAAAAAATGTAATGTCATTCGAAATGCCTCCGCCAGGCGCCGGAGTCACCACGGTAATTTCGGCCGATCCCGGCGTGGTGATATCAGTGGCAAGGATCTGCGCCACAAGCTGGCCGGTGTTCGGATCGGTGGTCGTTGTGCGCGGGCTGCCGTTCCAATCCACGGTAGAGTTAGTCTCGACGTTTAGCGCCACCACGTTCAGTTGAAACGCGGGGCCTCCGGCAATGGCGTGCTCGGGAGAAATTGTAGAGACGATCGGCGTGGGATTGACGGTCGGCCCGCCACTGCCGCAGCCGCAAAATACGCAGAGGATCATCGCGCCAAATGCCAGCCGCACACCCAATCGAATCAAAAGCATCTCCCGGTAACCCCAGCCAGATTTAACACGACAACGGCCCGCTCGTAATTGCGGGCCGGCCGTTCATTCGGATTCACGTTCACGCTCACAGGTTGGCTCGCATCGCACCGAGCCATCTCGCCATCGCCTACGCGGGCCGCCGAAAAAAGCGTGACGGCTGTCATCCCGAACCCCCTTCAGAGGTCAGGGACCTGCATTGTTCTTTTCCGCGCAACTTGTCAGAGCTTAAACGCCGTAAGCCGGTGAAATTTGTTCGCACGCGCGCGAATTTCGCTCAGGGTAAGCGTCTTCAAACGCTCCACTCCAAATTTCTCCACCGCGAAACTCCCCAACACCGACCCAAACACCATAGCACGCCGCAGCGCCTCATCCGTAACGCGTCCCACGCTGGCCAGATAGCCCATAAATCCGCCGGCAAAACTATCGCCCGCGCCGGTGGGATCGTGTACTTCCTCGAGCGGAAATCCCGGCACCGAAAACAAGAATCGGTCATGCACCATCAGAGCCCCATGCTCGCCACGCTTGATCACCAAAGTCTTCGGCCCCATGCTGAATATTCGCTTGGCGGCACGCAGCAAATTATGTTCGCCGCTAAGCTGCCGCGTCTCATCATCGTTGATCATCAACACCTGCGTATGCCTCAGCGTCTCGCGCAATTCCGCAGGCGTCCGCTCGATCCAATAATTCATGGTGTCGAGCGCCACCAACTTCGGCTTGCCGCGGATTTGTTTCAAAACCGAGTGTTGCAAAGTGGGATCGATATTCGCGAGGAAAACGTAAGGTGAGTCCGTAAACGAAGGCGGCAATTTCGGATTGAACGCCGCGAAAACATTTAACTCCGTGGCCAGCGTCGTCCGCTCATTCATGTTCGGGCTGTAGCGGCCAGCCCAAAAGAAGGTTTTGCCCGGCGCCCGTTCCAGTCCGGCCACATCAATGCGATGATGGCGCAGCACGGCCTCGTCGCGCTTTTCGAAATCATCGCCCACCACGCCAACCAGGCGCACGGGCGTAAACCGGCTCGCCGCCAGCGCGAAATAGCTGGCCGCCCCTCCCAGCGTGCGGTCCACTTTGCCGAAAGGCGTTTCAATCGCGTCGTACGCCACCGAACCCACAACGAGTAGTGACATCCACTCTCCCGTTCTTACCCTAGATATTTCCCGGCAATCGGCGCCAGCCGTTTCTTCGCCGCAGCTGGAATAAGTTTGCGATCGGTCAAGATGGCATGAGCCAGCGCCGAGCCGCATTTGCAATCGCGCGCCGCACCCATCTGCTGCACCGTTTCGCGAATCACGTTCTGCGCATTCACCGCATTGCGCGTCAGATTCGCGATAATTTCCGTTACCGTCACCGACGCATGCGCCGGATGCCAGCAATCGTAATCCGTAACCATCGCCACGGTCGCATAGCAGAGCTCGGCTTCACGCGCGAGTTTCGCCTCGGTCAAATTTGTCATGCCGATCACATCAAATCGAAGCTGCCGGTAGGTATGCGATTCCGCTAAAGTAGAAAATTGCGGCCCTTCCATGCACACATACGTCCCGCCGCGATGCACATTGACGCCCACGCGTCCGCAAGCATCACCGAGCGCGCCAGCGAGCTGTCCGCAAACCGGCCGGTCAAATCCCACGTGCGCCACCACTCCATCGCCAAAAAACGTGGAGATGCGCGAGCGCGTTCGGTCGAAAAACTGGTCCGGAATCAAAAAATCGAGCGGGGCGTACTCTTCGCGCAAAGATCCTACCGCGCTAACGGAAAGCACTCGCTCGACACCCAGCATTTTCAAAGCACAGATATTCGCCCGGTAATTAATCTCGCTGGGAGAAAGCCGGTGGCCGCGTCCATGCCGGGCCAAAAATGCCACGCGGTGCCCTTCTAGCTCGCCAATTACAAACGCATCCGATGGTTCGCCAAAGGGAGTTTTGACGCGCACCTCGCGCGTGCCAGTCAATCCCTCCATGGAATAAAGCCCGCTGCCGCCAATAATTCCGATGCGCACTGCATCGCCCGATTTTGTCTTGGGTTTGCGTTGCGCGGACTTCTTCGCCATCTCAATCCACCCGTACCGGCTCAATTTCGAATTGATTCTCGTGCGGGCGCAAATAGGCCGCCGGCACATTAAAATCGTGCGCAAAGATCACCAGCGCCCCGCTGGTAGCCATCTCCGGAATCCACTTCTTCTTATTCGCGAGCGTCTGCATGGGATACAAGTCGTAGCCCATAATCCACGGAAAAGGAACATGCGCGGTGGTCGGAACCAAATCCACGAAACAGAACGCCGATTTTCCGCCGCCCGAAAGCCGTACGCATTGCATATCGGCATTGTGTCCAGGAACGCGAATCACCTCGATGCCCGGCGACGATTTCGCGATCGCCATCGAGCAGCACGAATTGCCCCGCCGCTTCCACGGGCAAAAAATTATCAGGCATGTAGCTGGCCCGGTCGCGCTCGTTGGGCGCTTTGGCGTGCTCAAGCTCATCGCGCTGCAAAAAGTATTGCGCGTTCGGAAAAGTGGGCACTGCCTTTCCATTCACAATCCGCGTATTCCATCCGCAATGATCAAAATGGAGATGCGTATCGACGACGATGTCCACGCGATCCGGCGTCACTCCATGCGCCACGAGCCGGTCGAGCAGTCGCGGGCCTTCCTCAATCGCGTAAATCCCTCGTAACTTCGCATCCAACTTGTCACCAGCGCCGGTTTCAATCAGCACCGTTTTTCCGGCAGTGCGAACAAGCACGCAATTCATGCCCAGCTGAATACGATTGCGGTCATCGCCGGGAATCTTCTTTTCCCAAAGCGGCTTGGGCACAACTCCGAACATCGCCCCGCCGTCCAAACGAAATCCGCCATCGCTGACGATCATAAATTCCAAATCGCCCAATCTCACTTCGCGTCTCCCAATCCAACTTTGGCCAAAATTTCATTCACCGCGGCATACGGATCAATCTGGCGATTCGAAATTCGCTCCGCGAGTGAAGTAAGCGCCGCATCATTAAGTCCAGCCCGCTCGACGCGTTCCATCAATCGCTTCTCCAGCAATTCGATCAACCGCGACTTCCACAATTCGATCTCCCGAGCGCGCCGATTTTCGGCGCCCACGGAATGTTGCCGGAACCGCTCAATCTCCCGCGCCAATTCCGCAATACCCTTATTCTCGGTAGCAATTGTACGCACCACCGGAGGCCGCCAGCCGCCGCGCTCCGGCGCAATCGTGAGCATGGCGCGCAACTGTTCTTCGAAGCGATCCGCGCCCTCGCGATCGCATTTGTTCAGCACAAAAATATCGGCGATCTCCATCAATCCAGCTTTCAAATTCTGCACATCGTCGCCCATCCCAGGCACCAGCACGACCAAAGTGCAATCCGCCAACCGCACAATTTCGATCTCGCCCTGCCCCACGCCCACCGTCTCGACGAGAATAAATTCCTTGCCGGCGGCATCGAGCAGCAGCGCCGTATCGCTGGTGGCCTGTGCCAATCCGCCGAGCGACCCGCGCGTGGCCATCGAGCGAATAAAAATTCCGGAATCGGTGGCATGACCTTGCATGCGCACACGATCTCCCAGAATCGCCCCGCCGGTAAACGGGCTCGATGGATCGACGGCAATAATTCCGACAGTCTTCTTCTGGCCGCGGTAATAGGCCGCAAGCCGATCGACCAACGTGCTCTTTCCCGTGCCCGGCGCGCCCGTAATGCCAATGCGATACGCCTGCCCGGTATGCGGAAAAAGCTCCCGCAAGAGTTTCTCGCCCTCAGGCCGGCGATTCTCAATCGCCGTGACGGCGCGCGAAATTGCGCGCACCTCGCCCGCGCGCACTTGCTCCGCCCAGTCTTCCGTCGTGGTTGGCATCAGGAGCGAGCCATCGACTTCAGGACTTCCCAAGAAGTTGCCGTGCGATTACCAGCCGCTGAATTTCGCTGGTGCCTTCGCCGATGGTGCAGAGTTTCACATCGCGATAATACTTCTCCGCCGGATAATCTTTCACGAATCCGTATCCGCCAAAAATTTGCACCGCTTCATTGGCCACGCGCACCGCGACTTCTCCGGCATAAAGTTTCGCCATGCTCGATTCGCGCGTGAAGCGGCCGCCGCCATCATCACCCGCGGCAATCGCGCGGTCCGCAAGCCAGGCCGCGTGATAAGTCATCAGCCGCGCCGCCTCGATTTGCGTAGCCATATCAGCCAATTTAAATTGAATGGCCTGAAACTCGCTGATGGCCTTGCCGAACTGCTTCCGCTGCTTTGCATATTTCAGCGACGCCTCATAGGCCCCCTGCGCCATGCCCAATCCTAGTGAAGCAATAGAAATTCGCCCGCCGTCCAAAATCTGCAAACTGTTGACGAAGCCTTCACCCTCTTTACCCAGCAAATTCTCGCCCGGCACAAAGCAATCGCTGAAAATCACTTCCGACGTATCGCTGGCCCGCAGCCCAAGCTTATTTTCCTTCTTTCCGGGCTTGAATCCCTTGGTGCCCTTCTCGACGATGAACGCCGAAATTCCATGGCTCTTCTTCGATTTGTCGGTGACCGCCATACCCACGCAAACATCGGCATAATGTCCGTTCGTGGTGAAAGTTTTCGATCCGTTGATCACCCAGCCGCCGTCTTTCGCTACCGCTTGCGTGCGCGTCCCGCCGGCGTCCGATCCTGCCTCGGGCTCGGTCAACGACCAGCAGCCAATCTTTTTTCCGGTGGTCAAATCCGGCAAATATTTCTTCTTCTGCGCCTCGGTCCCGAATTTATAAATGTGATTGGAGCAAAGCGAATTGTGCGCCGCGACAATAATTCCCACCGATCCATCCACGCGCGACAATTCTTCAATCACAATCGCGTATTCGACATAACCCAGCCCGGCCCCGCCATATTTCTCGGGAAAAATCACGCCCAGCAAACCCATTTCGCCTAATTTCGGAATTATTTCGGAAGGAAAGTGAGACACCTCGTCCCACTCCATCACATGCGGCAAAATCTCGCCCTCGGCAAACTCCCGAACGCTTCGCCGCAGTTGCGCCTGTTCTTCAGTTAGCGAAAAATCCACGTCACCCTCGCCGCTTCACTCCGTCATTTATAGCACACGGCTTCCGCCGCGCACGATATCGCAATCACCATCCCGTCGGATGCCCCGCGTTCTGCTCATCCAGCCATTTCTTAAGCGGCGCGTAATATTCCAATATCGCCGATGCATCCAACTCGCGCCCCGCGCCAATGGCCTCGAGCGCATCCGGCCAGGGCTTGCTCTGCCCCATTTCCAGCATCTTCTTCAAGCGCGCGCCCGCCGCCTTGTCGCCGTAAATCGAGCAGCGGTAAAGCGGCCCGGTAAATCCCGCCGCTTTGCAAAGCGCGCGATGAAATTGATACTGATAAATGGCCGCCAGGAAGTACCGCGTGTAGGGCACATTCGCCGCCACGTGATATTTCGCGCCGGGATCAAAATCCGCCTCGCTGCGTTCCACGGGTGGCACGACTCCCTGATATTTGCGCTTCAATTCCCACCACGACTTGTTGTAATCCGCCGGCTTGATCTCGCCCGAAAATACTTTCCACCGCCATTGATCGATCAAAAGCCCGAACGGCAGAAACGCCACTTTATCGAGCGCGTGCTTCATCAAGCATCCGATATCGCCGGAATCGCCCGGCACTTGATCGAGCAAACCAATCTCATGCAAATATTCCGGCGTGATAGACAGCGCGATGGTGTCGCCCACCGCTTCGTGGAAGCCGTCATTCGCGCCACTCTGAAAGAGCGGCGGCAACTGGTTATACGCCCGCTGATAAAAATTGTGCCCCAGCTCGTGATGGACGGTAACGAAATCCTCGTCGTTGATCTGAATGCACATCTTCACGCGCAAATCATCGCGGAAATCGATGCTCCACGCGCTGGCGTGGCAGACCACCTCGCGGTCGCGCGGCCGCGTGAACATCGACCGCTGCCAAAATGTCTCCGGCAAGGGATCAAATCCCAGCGAGACGAAAAACCGCTCGCCGTACTTCACCATTCCCATCGCATCCAAGTTCCGCGATTTCAAAATCTCGGTCAGGTCGTACCCCGGATCCCCCGGCGGCGCCACCAGCGGATAGATATTCGTCCAGCCCTGCGCCCACAAATTACCCACAAGATGCGCGGGAATCGGTCCGTCCGCAGGCACCGCTGCGCCGTATTTCTGGTGCAATCGCATGCGCACGTAAGCATGCAGTGATTCATAAAGCGGACGCACCTGCTGCCATAGCTGATCGATCTGCCCGGCAAATTGCTCAGGCGGCATGTCGTAATTCGAGCGCCATTGCGCGCCCATATCCGCGAATCCCAATTCGCGCGCCCCTTTATTCCCCAGCTCGACCATTCGCGAGTAACGCTCGCGCATCGGCGGCGCAATGGCATGCCATCCGATCCACGCGCGTTTCAATTCCTCCGGATCGCGGCTCGTGGCCATGAGCTTTTCGACCTGATCGATATTCAGGCATTTCGAAGCGTCGGCCGCGTCCGGACACCACTTTCCCTTGCCGTAATCCGCATGCAACGAAGAGTCGATTCGCGCCAGCTCAGCCGCTTCCGCGGGATCGCGCGGCGCCGGAATATCCACCGACAGCCGGATCAGTTTCAATTTCCGCGCGACATCGTCCGGCAACTCCAAGCCATCAAAACGCCGTGCCTCGGCCGCCAGCCTCGCCGTTTCCGACTTCACCGCCAGATCGGCATCCGCCGAAATTCGCTGCGTATCATCGGTGATATACGTTTGCTGCACCCACGAAGCCCGCCCCGCCTTGATCCACAAATCCAGCAGCTTGGTTTCGGCCGCCTCGGTAAACGCGCGCGCCTCATCGACGGTAGGCGGCGCATCAGAAGCCGTGCCCGCCGCAGGCTCAGTCCCAATCCAAGCCATCAAGAGAACTCCCGTAATACAAATCCCCAAAAGCGCACTGATCCGCAGAAACCCAGAAAACATTATCCCCCCAAGCCCCAATTTGAATTTCCATCTTCCGTAGCGGTGCGCTTCAGCGCAGCATCTTCAGGCACGATCGCGCAAAAGAGCCGCGCACCATCAATGCACGACGACGTCGCCTACGCTCTGTAACGCCCGCTCGCACCCCGCCCGATCCACATCGCAATGCGTAACCATGCGAATCAAGAATTTCTCGGTAGGATTCGCCAATATCCGCCGCTTCGCCAATGCACCAGAAATTTCCGCCGCAGTTTTTCCAGTCCCGCTCACGTCGAATATCACAATATTCGTAACAACTTTTTTCGGATCGACGGAAATCCCGCGAATCTGCGAAAGTCCTTCGGCCAAAAAGCGCGCATTCTCGTGATCGCGAGCCAAAAGTTTCGGCGATTCTTCCACCGCAATCAATCCAGCCGCGGCCAAAACTCCAGCCTGCCGCATAGCGCCGCCCAACATCTTGCGCGTAACATGCGCCTTCTGAATGAACTCCCGTGAGCCAAGCAGCATCGAGCCCACCGGCGCCCCAAGCCCCTTCGACAAGCAAAACATCACCGAATCAAACTTCCGTGATAATTCAGCAACAGTCTTTCCGGTAGCCACAGCAGCATTGAAAATCCGCGCCCCATCCAAATGAATCGGCAATCCCATCGCATGCACACGCTCGCAAATCTCGTCCGCGCTCGCCTGCGGATGCACGGTTCCGCCGGCCATGTTGTGTGTATTCTCGAGCCACACCAAGCCAGTCTGCGAAAAAAGATAATTTTTCGGCCGTATCAAACTCTCAACCAAATCCCAGGAAAGAATTCCGTCCGGAGCCAGCGTCGTGCGCGGAAAACATCCAGCCAAAGCCGACATCGAAGCCAATTCATACTGATTCGTATGCGCTCGCGCCTCGCAAACAATCTCAGTCCCGGCCGCAGCCCAGCCCTTGACCGCCAGCAAATTCCCCATCGACCCGCTCGGCACAAACAGCGCAGCCTCCCGTCCGAAAATCTCAGCAGCCCGAGCCTGCAAGCGATTGACGGTAGGATCCTCGCCGTAAACATCGTCCCCAACTTCAGCCTCAGCCATAGCCCGCCGCATAGCAGCGGTAGGCCGAGTAACCGTATCAGAGCGCAGATCGACGGCAGCAAGTAGGGGAGGGTCTTCAGACCCTCCCGCCGTTCTGCCCATTTTTTCCGTAGCGCTCAAACAGCCTCCATCAATTCCACAAGCACATCATTAGAAACCGTCAATCGGTCCGGCGCCAATCGCAAACGCCCACCCTCGACGATCACCAATCCATCCCGTCGCATCCGCTCGATCCGCGAACCCAACGAAGCATCGGGCGCACCGCCCAGATTCGCCAACTCAATTCCCTCCAACTGCCGCATTCCAAGAAAAATTCGTTCCTCCAAAGCTTCGCGCTCACTCACAACCGATTCCTGCTCGGTGGGCAATTGCCCAAGCTCGATCGAGGCCACGTACGACGCGGGATCATGCGCATTCGCCCAACGCCGCCGCCCGTCGAACGAATGTGCCCCAGCGCCCAATCCCAAATACGGTTCGCGCCGCCAATATTTCAAATTGTGCCGCGAACGAAATCCCGGCCGCGCCCAATTCGAGATTTCGTAATGCTCGAATCCAGCAGCCTCCAACCATCCGCAAGCAAGCTCATAAGAATCGGCCATAGCGTCGTCGCTAGGCAATTCGCCAGCGGAATATCTCGCGCCCCCAGAAATCGCTTCGCGCCCCAAGCGGCTGCCTTCATCGATCTCCATCATGTAAATCGAAATGTGCTCGGGGCCCAGCGCCAAAAGACTCTCGACGGAATCGCGCCACGAATCCGCGGTCTGCTGCGGCAAGCCGGCGATCAAATCCAAAGTCAGATTCCGAAATCCAGCAGCGCGCAAAATCGATACCGCCGCAGAAATATCGGCCCGGCGATGCATGCGCCCGGCCGCCTTCAGCTCCACGTCATTGAACGATTGCGCCCCCAGGCTGACGCGATTAAATCCGGCAGCCAGCCAGGCGTCGGCCTTCTCCCGAGTAATCGTCTCGGGATCAGCCTCGAGCGTGACCTCTTCAAACTGGCAGGCAAAATTCGCGCGCACAGCCGCCAAAATTCGCGCAAGACTTTCAGGCGCGAGCAGACTCGGCGTCCCTCCGCCGAAATAAGCGGTATCGAAAGCAGCCCAAGCATCGCCGCGGGCACGAATCTCAATTTCTCGGCAAACCGCGCCAGCATAAGGCTCGTAGAGTTGCGAAGAAAAAACTCCCGTATGGAAATTGCAGTAAGTGCACTTCGTCTGGCAGAAAGGAACCTGAATATAAAGCCCGCTAGTCATCTCTGAAGAGGTTAACACCGCGCCCAAACGCGGACAATCGCGCTAATCCGCAACAATCTTCACCCGCACATCGCGATGCCGCGGCCCATCAAATTCGCAAAAGAAAATGGCCTGCCAGCGGCCAAGTCCCAGCCGGCCATGCTCGATAAACACCGATTGCGACGATCCCACCAGCGCGACTTTAATATGCGAATCCGAATTGCCCTCCGCATGGCGGTAGTCGCCCTTATGCGGAATCAAGCGGTCCAGCGCCACTTCCATATCCCGCGCGACATCCGGATCATAACCTTCGTTAATGATCACGCCCGCAGTCGTATGCGGCACGTAAATATGACAGACGCCCGAGCTACATCCGGACTCAGCCACCAGCGTCTGAATCTCCGCCGTCATGTTAATGAGTTCCGTCCGCCGCGAGGATCGCAGCGACAAGGTGGCAATGTCGTGCGGCTCTCGCCGCGCGTTCGTTCCAGAGGAAGCCATCATCTGTAGGAATCGGGAGAAGCCGGCGCGTCAGTCGGAAAGCGCTGCCGCCGACGTGGCGCCATAAAAACTGAACCACGGTTTCGCCGCACCAAGCCGGTCATTCACATTCTTAATATTCTTCACGCCTTCGCTCGAAAGCCAATCCTCCAGCGCCTTCAATCCCTGCTTGGCGTAGATCGGCATGCCATCTTTCCAGGTCGCGCGTCCGCAAAGCACGCCCGAAAAATTCGTCCCGGACTCGGCGGCCAAATCCAGCGTCTCGGAAAAAACTTCGTTGCTAACGCCCGCCGACAAATAAATGAACGGCTTCTTAGCTCCGGTCGCGGCCTGGCGAAAATAATCCTTCGCCTGATCGCGCGTATAAGCCGATTCACCCTTGCAAGCTCGCGTCCCAGCCACGAACGCCATATTCACGGGCACTTCAACTTTCAAAACATCCACGCCATACTGCGGCTTGGAAAATTCCGCCATGCTCTTGGCCACAATTTCGGGCTTCTTCTTGGCAAACTCGATTCCCTTTTCGTCGCCTTTCTCTTCGTAGCCGACAAATTCCAAAAAGAACGGGACGTCGGAGGCCGTACACTCAGCGCCAATGCGCTCGACCCATGCATGCTTCGTTTCGTTAATCTCCGATGAATCGAACGGCGTGTAATACAGCAAAATCTTGATGCAGTCCGCGCCCGCAGCCACCAGCCGCCGCACCGACCAATGATCCAGCAAATCCGGCAGACGGCCCGGCCTCGTGTTGTCGTAACCGGAATTCTCGTATGCCAGCAGCAAGCCAGCGTTTTTAGCGCGCTCCTTTGCGGCTTTCAATCCATATTCCGGATCGAGCAAAATCGCGCTCGCGTAAGGCGTGAGAATCCGCGTGACCGCCTCTTTAAATTCCGACATCATATCCGGCGTGACGGCCGACTTATCAATGCCCTTGTCCTTGGCGATCGCGCTCTTCAACGATCCGCGCTGATCCATGGCCGCAGCAGCAATCACGCCGCGCTGATTCGCCACAGCCTGCATGCCCTTTTGCTTCCCCGGCGTAACCTTCATCAGTTCACCTCGCCATTCGACAGTGACCTCAAAATCGCAGTATTTTACCACGGCCACGTTTGTTGCGGCGGAGCCGCAGAAACCCGGTGGGAGCCCCCGCATTTATGCGGGGGAGGAGCGCTTTAGCGCTGGGCACCAGCAGCGGCGCTCGCGCCGCGACGGTCATCGCTCAACGCTGCCCTTGATTTTCCATTCCACTAGAAACCGTCCTCAAAGCAAAACCACGCAATGGCGCGCCGGCGATTCGCCGGCCATCTTCGCCAATTCATCCAACAACCCCGCCCCCGCCGAAGCCAAGAACGGCAATAAACAAAGCGCCCTCTCTTGCGGCGCACGCTGCGGAAAAAGCGCCTCGAGCAACATCCGCTCGTGCTTCTCCAGTACGCCCGTACGAAATCCCTCAGCAGCGCCCACCTTCCGCCGCAATTTCAAAAACTGATAAATCATCTTCCGTTCGGCGGTCCCCAGAGCCCCCAACAAAGTCTTATCCAACTTTCCTAAAGGCTTCTCAAACTTCTTCAGCAGCCGCCGCAGCGCTTTCTCATCCGCATCAAATCGTCCAGAGAGTCCGCGCGGCAAAGATCCGGCCGCAAGCAAAGACCGTACGGTCTGCCTCCCGCGAAACGCATCCTCGAGCGTCATGCCATATTTCTTCATCAGGCGCGCCACATGCGGCTCGACCAAAGTAAATCCGGTCCGAGGCAAAATCGCCGGCATCCCTGCGCCTAACTTGCGATAAACCACTTCCACCTGCGCCATGTAAGCCACTTCCGCCGGCCCGCCCACGTAAGCCGCAGTGGGCAGCAAAGAATCCTGCACAATCGCGCGCAACAACACATTAGGCGAGAAAATCTCAGGAGTCATCTCGATGGCTCCCTGAATTTCATCGCTGGTAAACGCCTGCCCGCCCTTAGCACCCGCCACGAATTTTCCGGCGCGCATGCGCACCGGCTCGCGCCGTCCATCTACATTCATGAAAAGCAGCGTGGTCTCGCCCGTAACTTTCACCTGCGAATGAAAGCCGGCCTTATCAAGCGCTTTCCCGCGTGCCAGCAATTCATCGCGCAACGATTCCGCGTCCTCGATCGCCCGCCGGAAAATCGGCGCAGCAATGCGGTGCAAGCTCCGGTCCAAAGGATTGAGCAACACCATCCCGCGCCCAGCGAGCAACCTCGCAAATAATTTCCCAAACGCCGAACCGAACGTCTCGCCAACCGCATACGATTCGCGCAGCGCCCGTTCAACATCGGCCGCGAACGGGCCCATCAGCCCCCGCGCCGCAGAGTCCACAACGCCCGAAATCTCCGCGCCAAATTTGATCGTCCCTACCTGCCGCCCAGCAAATTCCTCAGCCGAGGCAATCGAGAATTTCTCCGTGCCATTTTTGGTGAGCCAAAAGCACTGATTCACCTCAGCCAAATCGTGATCCTCGGTAGCCAGCCAAAAGACGGGCACCGCGTCAACTCCACGCGCGGTCAAATGTTCAGCCCAGCGAATCGCAGTCAGCGCCTTGTAAAAGCTATAAGCCGGCCCGCCAAACAATCCGACCTGCTGCCCAGTAACAATCGCCACAGCGCCCTTAGCGAGGCGATCCAGACTCCGCTCCGTGGCCGCATCAGCGCCAAACGCGCGATTCTGCTCGCGCAAAATCTCGACCACCGCCCGCCGCGAAGCCAAAGGCAAATCCACAGCCCGCGCAGCAGCCAAAACGCCAGCTTCATCCGGCGTATGCGCGTAGAACGGCTTCGCCCGCGAGAAATCTTCCAAATAAGCAGCGAATAATTTAGTGGTATGAGGCAGCGAGGCGAGCCGAAGACAGTGAGACTCCATGAAGGAATGGATGATACACGCCGAAAAAGGACGCAGCAATCAGGACGCCCGCGCCGGGTCCGACTTCGTAGCGGCGCGCTTCAGCGCGGCACAGGCTTGCTCGCGCCACCGGCAACAACCGCGCCAAACGACACCGCCGCCGCATTCATCGCGGCCAACATCGCATCAATCTCGCGCGTGCCAGTCTCGTCCAAAGGCAGCAAAGGCCCGCGCACCGGCCCGCCAAAATACCCAAGCCGGTCGAGCGCATATTTCAACCCAGCAATCCCGTATTTCGCCCCAAGCAAAGCCGAAGGCGCCGCCAGCAATTTCTGCAATTCCCGAGCCCGCGCGATATCGCCGGCCTGTGCCGAATCGTAAATCTCGCAGCAAAGCTCGGGAAAAGCGCAAGCCAGCGCCAGAATCGCGCCACAAGCGCCCTTGGCCAGCGAAGGCTCAAGCGTAGAAGCCGACCCGACGAGAAGCCGAAAGCGCTCCGGCGCCACCGCCAAAATTTCGGCCACGCGCTCGACGCTTCCGGAACTATCCTTCATCCCGGCAATATTCTCATGGTGCGCCACCCGCGCCACCAGCGGCGCCTCGATCGTGTAGCCAGTAAACACCGGCACCGAATACAGCAAAATCGGAATTCGCGCCGCATCCGCCACGCGCAGAAAATGAGCAGCCTCAGCCTCCAAACTCATGGCAGGCTTGTAATAATTCGGCGTGCGTACCAAAGCAAAATCAAATCCCAGCGCCGCCGCCCGATTCGTATGCTCGATCGTCTCCGGAGTAGATTCCGCCCCAGTGCCGGCAATCATAATTTTCCCGGTCGCAGCGGTCTCTTTAGCGACTTCCCAAATCCGGTGAATCTCAGGCCAACGCAAAAGCACCGACTCGCCGGTGGACCCATTCAGCAAAAATCCACCAAGCCGAGTGGAGCCATACCGCGCCAAATTCTCAGCAAGCCGAGCAAGATCTACGCCGCCATTCGAGTCAAACGGCGTAGTAACCGGCGGAAATATTCCGGAAAGATTCATCTCAGTAGGGGAGGGTCTTTAGACCCTCCCGCCTTTCGGTCCCTTTCAATCCCCGCTCAACTTCTATTTCGCTTTAATCCGCCCCAGCCGGCGAACTAGCAGTCTTCTTTTCAACCATCGCCGCATCCCGGTGCAATTCCTGCAAAGAAGCCACCTCAATCGGCTGCTGCGCAATAGCCAAAATCCCCCGCGCCGCAGCCACCGCTGCCGAAAGCGTAGTTATACAAGGTACGTTGTAACGTATCGCCGCCCGCCGAATCGATTTCTCATCATAAAAAGATTCGCGCCCCAAGGGCGTATTGATGACCAAATTGACCTTTCCAGTTTTCACCAAATCCACAATATTCGGCCGGCCCTCATTCACCTTATAAACTGTCTCCACTTGGATGCCGGCAGCGTTCAGGGCCGCTGCCGTCCCACGCGTGGCAATTATTTTCAGCCCAGCACGCGACAAATCCTGCGCCAGACCAGCCACATGGCGCTTATCGCGATCGTTCACGCTGATGAAAACCACGCCCTCGCGCGGCAACCTAGCACCAGCCGCCAACTGCGCCTTGGCAAACGCCACGCCATAGCTAGTAGAAATTCCCATAACTTCGCCAGTCGAGCGCATCTCCGGCCCAAGAATCGTATCCACGCCGCGGAACTTGTTAAACGGAAACACCGGCGACTTCACCGCATAAAATCCACGCACGCTCAATTCATCCACGCCATTCGAATGCGAGGCCGGCAATTTCATCTCGCGCAATTTCCGGCCCATCATCAAACGCGCCGCAACTTTCGCCAGCGGCACCCCGGTAGCCTTGCTCACGTAAGGAATCGTCCGCGAAGCCCGCGGATTCACTTCGAGCACGTAAACCACATCGCGCTGAATGGCATACTGCACGTTCATCACACCCACAACATTCAAAGCCCGCGCCAATTTCGCGGTGTAATCGCGAATGCGATTCTTCACCGACTCCGAAAGCGAAACCGCCGGCATCACGCACGAAGAATCGCCGGAATGAATCCCAGCTTCCTCGATGTGCTCCATGATTCCGGCAATCACCACGTCAGTTCCATCCGCCAGCGCATCCACATCCACTTCAATCGCGTCCTCAAGAAATTGATCGATCAAAATCGGCCGCAATGTCCCGCCGGTAGCCAGCAAAGCCGCCTGCGCCACATATTCCTCGACAGTCTTCAAATCGTAAGCAATCACCATCGCCCGCCCGCCGAGCACGTAACTAGGCCGCACCAGCACAGGCAATCCGATTTCTTCTGCCACGCGCCGCGCTTCCGCAGGCGCGAGCGCCGTTCCCGCACGAGGCTGCGGAATTTTCAATTCCTCAAGCAGCTTTCCGAATCGGCGCCGGTCTTCCGCCAAATCAATCGACTCAGGCGCCGTGCCAATAATCGGCGCACCGTTCTTTTTCAATTCCAGGGCGAGATTCAAAGGCGTCTGCCCGCCGAATTGCACGATCACCCCGGTCGGTTTCTCGCGCTCGATTACCGCGAGCACATCCTCGAGAGTCAACGGCTCAAAATAGAGCCGGTCCGAAGTGTCGTAGTCGGTCGAGACCGTCTCCGGATTGCAATTGATCATCACCGTTTCGTAGCCATCTTCCTTCAACGCAAACGACGCGTGGCAGCAGCAATAATCAAATTCGATTCCCTGCCCGATACGGTTCGGCCCGCTGCCCAGAATGATTACTTTCGGCCGGTCCACGGCGTCGGCCTCATCTTCTTCCTCGTATGTCGAATAAAGGTAAGGCGTGAAGGATTCGAATTCCGCGGCGCAAGTATCCACGCGCTTGAAGACCGGCCGCACACCCATACTCAATCGCTTCTCGCGCACCGCTTCCGCCGAAGCTTTCCAATGCTGCGCCAGCATGTCGTCGCTCGAGCCCGAGCGTTTCGCCTCGAGCATCAATTCCGGAGTCACCGCGTCAAATTTCACCGCCGCCAAACGCCCATCGAGTTTGGCCATGTCCTCGAGATAGCGCAAAAACCACGGATCGATCTTCGTCAGCGAATGAATTTCCTCCACCGACATGCCGCGCTCGAAAGGCCTCGAACAGCCAGTGCAACCGCTCCGGCCGCGGCACAGCCAATTGCTCCCGCAGCAATGCCACGGAAACCTCCGCCGGCGCGCGCCAGGGCGTATGCGGCTCGAGCGAGCGAATACCCTTGCTCAACGCTTCAGCGAACGTCCGTCCGATGGCCATCACTTCGCCGACAGACTTCATCTGCGTGGTAAGCGTCGAGTCCGATCCCGGAAATTTTTCGAATTGCCACTTCGGAATTTTCACCACCACGTAATCGATGGTCGGCTCAAAGGAGCAAGGCGTCTTCCGCGTAATGTCATTGGGAATTTCGTCGAGCGTCATCCCCAGCGCCAGCTTCGCCGCAATTTTCGCGATCGGAAACCCAGTAGCTTTGCTAGCCAGCGCCGAACTCCGCGAAACGCGCGGATTCATCTCGATCACCGTCATCCGTCCGGTGCCCGGCTCAATCGCAAACTGAATATTCGATCCGCCCGTTTCAACTCCCACTTCGCGAATAATCGCCGCCGCCGCATCGCGCATGCGCTGATATTCTTTGTCCGTCAGCGTCTGCGCCGGCGCCACGGTGATCGAATCGCCCGTGTGTACGCCCATCGGATCGAAATTCTCAATCGAGCAGATCACCACGAAGTTGTCGCGGCAATCGCGCATCACTTCCAATTCATATTCTTTCCACCCGAGCACCGACTCTTCCACCAACGCCTCATGCACCGGGCTGGCATCGAGCGCCCGCGCAATCGCCTCGATAAATTCCTCATGGTTGTAAGCAATCGATCCGCCGGTTCCGCCGAGAGTGAACGAAGGCCGAATCACCACCGGATAGCCCATTTCGTCCGCGAGCTTGATCGCCTCGTCCACATCATCCACCACGGACGATTCCGGCACTTCCAGCCCAATCTTCCGGCAAACATCCTTAAAGAGCAGCCGATCCTCGGCAATCTTGATCGCCGACAAAGACGCGCCAATCAATTTCACGCCATACTTCGCAAGAATCCCAGCCTCCGCCAATTCCACCGCCAGATTGAGCCCCGTTTGTCCGCCAACCGTGGGCAAAAGCGCGTCGGGCCGCTCGCGCGCAATAATCGCCTCGAGATATTCCTTCGCCAAAGGCTCGATATAAGTCCGGTCGGCGATTTCCGGATCGGTCATGATCGTCGCCGGATTCGAATTCACGAGAACAACTTCATAGCCTTCGGAGCGCAGCGCCTTGCAAGCCTGCGTTCCCGAATAATCAAACTCGCAAGCTTGTCCGATTACAATCGGCCCCGAGCCGATGATCAGAATTTTCTTGATGTCAGTTCGCTTCGGCATTTAATCGGCGCTCAAATCGTTGGCGTCTTGTGCTCATCCATCATCTTCACAAAGTCATCGAACAAATACCGCGCGTCATGCGGTCCAGGCGATGCTTCCGGATGATACTGCACGCTAAAAAGCGGCAATGAGCGATGCCGCATGCCCTCGTTCGTATGATCGTTCAAATTCACGTGCGTAATTTCGACATCGCTCGACGGCAACGAATCAGGATCCACACAAAATCCATGATTCTGCGCGGTGATCTCCACTTTTTCAGTAAGCAGATTCTTCACCGGATGATTCGATCCATGATGCCCAAATTTTAATTTGAAAGTGCGCCCGCCAAGCGCCAAGCCGCACAACTGATGCCCCAGGCAAATTCCGAAAATCGGCACGCGCCCAACCAGCTTGCGAATATTCTCGACAGCATAAGTAATCGGCTCGGGATCGCCGGGACCATTCGACAGAAAAACTCCATTCGGCTTCATCGCCAGCACATCCTCGGCGGAAGTCCGCGCCGGCACCACGGTCACGTCGCAATGATGATCCACCAGCAGCCGCAAAATATTCTGCTTGATCCCATAATCGTAAGCGACCACACGGTAACGCTTCTCGCCATTCGCCTCTCGCGCCGGCGCCGCATGATGCTCGAAATCTACCGAGCCTTTCGCCCATTCGTACGACTTGCCGCAAGTGACGCGCCCCGCCAATTCTTGCCCCGCCATCGTCGGCAAAGCGCGCGCTTCCGCGACTAGCTGCTCCCCGCTCGCTCCATCCGTCGAAATCACGCCGCGCAACGCCCCCGCCTGCCGCAAATGCCGCACCAGCGCGCGCGTATCCAGATCCCAAATCACCGGCACGCCATGCCGCTCGAGATACTGCTGCGCCGTCTCGCTCGCCCGCCAATTCGAAGCCAGCGTAGAAAACTCGCGCACGATCAAGCCCTTCGATATAAGGCTTCGCCGATTCTTCATCTTCGGCGTTCGTTCCAACATTTCCAATGTGGGGATACGTCAGGCAGACCGCCTGGCCGGAATAACTCGGGTCGGTGAAAACTTCCTGGTAGCCAGTGAGAGAAGTATTAAAAACAATTTCGCCGCCACGGCGGGTGCGTGCCCCCGCCGCGCGGCCTTTAAATACTCGCCCGTCTTCGAGCGCGAGCGTGGCGCGTAATTCGTGCGTCAGCGTCAGCTTGTTCTCCTCGCGAAATCATTTCGAGCCGGCCTCGACCGTAGTGATCGATCCGAAGTGGTCCACCGGCCAATACGCAAACACCGCCTTGCCGTAAATAAATTCCCGCGACACCGCGCCAAACATCCGCGAATCGTTCGAGCTATCGCGATGATCGCCCATCACGAAATAAGCCATTCGCCGGAATCTGCAGCGGCCCGTAACTCGAGCCATCAAAAAAGCTGGCCGGCACATACGATTCCGCCAACTCGCGGTCGCCGATAAATAAATGCCCGCGACGCAGCTCGATGGTCTCGCCCGGCAATCCCACCACGCGCTTGATGAACGATTTCGAGCGGTCGAGAGGATACCAGAAAACGACCACATCGCCGCGCTCGATCGGCTCAAAGCGATAGACAAATTTATTGATGAAAATTCTTTCCTGATCCGAGAGCAGCGGCGCCATGCTGGTGCCCTCGACCTTCACCGGCTGGTAGAGAAACACAATGATGATCAGCGCCAAGCTCATCGCCACGGCAAGGTCGCGCACCCATCCGCGAAGTTCATGCGGAAAAGACGGATGTGATTCCTGAGACGAACGCGTTTCGAGAGAAGGGCGCGATTCCGGCGCCGAAGGCGATTCCAAAGAAGACTGTGATTCCCGAGAAGGAGTTGAAACCGCGCTGTCGTTGTTATCTTCGCTCATTCCGAAGCTCTTGTCTTTATATCACGCCCAAGCCACGCCGCGCCATAGCCTGAAGTCCGCAAAACTTATGCGCTCCGCACTACTTTAGACGCGCCCAACGCGTCCTTTGTTTGCCATCGCGAGTTTACTGCTACGTACGCGAAGTTATTCGCCTAGCGCGTAACGCAGAATCGAAATCGCGGAGATCACCGCCGTCTCGGTGCGCAAAATTCCCTCGCCAAGTGAAGTCTCGAAATATCCCGACTTGCGCGCCGAAGCGATCTCCGCGTCCGTCCAACCGCCTTCCGGCCCAATCGCCACCGAAATCGATTTGCTCAAGCAACCCATCTGCACGCTGCGTACCGGGCGAGCATCCTGCCGCTCGGAAAAAAGAAACTGGCAGCCAGCTCGCGAGTTTGCGAACGCCTTTTCAGCCGGAAGCACCGCCGACAAAACCGGCGGCTTCAATTGCCGCGACTGCTGCGCCGACTCGCGCAGAATTTTCTCCCAGCGCTCCGCCCGCTTGGCCGCCGCCGAAATCAGTCTCTTCTCGCTGCGCGCCGCCGCCAGCGGAATTATTTGCGTCACGCCCAGCTCGGTAGCCTTTTCGAGGCACCACTCGAACCGGTCAAACTTGATCAGCGAAATCAGCAACTCGACTTTGAGCGCGGGAGCCTGCTGCTCGATGGGCTCGACTAGCGAAAATTCGATCGATCCGCCATTGCGCGGCGACGACGCGACGGCCTCCACTTTTCCTAGCCAAACGCTTTCGCCATCGCTCAATTCATAGAGTTGGCCAGGCTCGGCGCGCAGCACGCGCCCAAGATGCGCGGCGTCCTCGCCGTGCAGCACGGCCGAATCGTGCTGAAATTCTTCCACAAAAAATCTTCGTCGCATAACGTCAACCACTTACTCACTTTCTGGGCTTCTGCCTATTGTCGCCTGTCGGACGGGTTGCGCGCAGGGGCCGAACTGCGAGAGGGCTAAAGCACCCTCCCCCACAAGTACAAATGCAAATGCGCTTAACCGAAAATATCTTTTACTTTGTCGAAAAAGCTGGTGCTGCGTTCGGCGGGTTTGTTCTCCGATTTCAGAACTTGGCCCAACTGTTCCACGATGCGCTTCTGCTCGCGCGTCAGCTTCGCCGGAATATCCACGCGCACATTGATGTACAAATCGCCTTTGCCGCCGTGCGGATTCGGCAGACCCTTGCCCTTCTTGCGGAAAATCTGCCCCGACTGCGTGCCCTCCGGAATTTCCAGCTCCTCTTCGGCGCGTCAAAGTCGGCACGCGAATTTTTGCCCCGAGCGCCGCCTGCGCAAAGGTAATCGGAATGGTGCAGAAAAGATCCGCATTGCGCCGCTCGAAATAAGGATGCTCCTTGATCTGGAAGAAGATGTATAGATCGCCGGTCGCGCCGCCGTTCGTCCCGGGTTCGCCTTCGCCCGGCAAGCCGCAGCCGCGTTTCAGAATCAACGCCCGCCGGAACTGCAACCTCAAGAATTTTCTCGCGCTCGATTCTTCCCTGCCCGCGGCATTGCGCGCAAGCCTCCCGAATGGTTTGCCCGGCTCCCTGGCAAGCCGGGCAAGTCCGCGAAATCGAAAAGAAAGCCTTGCTGATAATGAAGCTGCCCGCGCCCGGCGCAAGTTTGGCACGCCGCCATGCCGCTTCCCGGCTTCGCGCCCGTGCCGTTGCATCCCGCGCAATTTTCGTGACGGAAGACTTTGATCTTCGTGCGAACGCCAGTCGCCGCTTCTTCGAAACTCAACGACAGATCGTAGCGAAGATCGGCGCCGCGCTGTCCGCGACGCGCCCGGCCACCCTGACGGCCGCGTCCGCCGCCCAGAATGTCTCCCATGCCAAAAAGGTCGCCGAAAATATCCTGAAAATCTTCGAAGATGGTCGCGTTAAATCCGCCGTCAAAGCCGCTTTGCTGCACGCCGGCGTGCCCGTAGCGATCGTAGAGCGCGCGTTTCTGCGCGTCCGAAAGCACGCTGTAAGCCTCCGTCGCCTGCCGGAATTGTTCTTCCGCCTCGTGCTTTTTATCCGGGTTGCGATCCGGATGCCATTTCATCGCCGCTTTGCGGTAAGCCGACTTGATTTGATCCGCTCCGGCATTTCGTTCGAGCCCGAGTGTTTCGTAATAGTCGCGTTTGTTCTGTGTCGCCATTATATTTTCGAAAATCTCCGCGAAGCTGGATTGTTACCGCACATCTTCAACACTGATCTCATCGCGCCGCTTCTCGAATTCAATTTGCCTGCGCGATCTCCGAGCGCGAATTCACGGTCACCCGCACCATCGCCGGCCGCAAAACTTTCCCGTGAAATATATATCCCGATCTGCATTACGCCGACCACCGTGCCATCGGGATAATCCGAGGACTCGATGCGCTCCACGGCGTGGTGCAGATGCGGATCAAAAGGCTTTCCCTCGGCGTCAATTTGCTCCAGGCCCTTCTTCGACAAAATATTTTCGAGTTGCCGGTAAATTAGCTCGAAGCCTTTGCGGTAATTCTCGTAGCCCGGATCGGCATGCGCCGCCAGCGCCCGCTCGAAATCCATCCATCACCGGAAGCAGCGACTCGATCAACGCCTCAATGCCGCGGTGATGCTCGGTCTGCCGTTCGCGCTCGATACGCTTGCGGTAATTTTCAAAATCCGCCTGCCGCCGCACCAGCGTGTCGGTCAATTCGCGTTTTTCGGCCAGCAGTTTTGCCACCTGCTCGGCCAGCGCCGCTGCATCCGCGGCGATCGGCGCCTGTTCGTCTTCGCGTCCGGAAATCGGCACGACCTTATCCGCCGCCGAATCATCCGCGCGAATCTTGGTTATGATGTTTCGCCATATTTAACTTCCCTTTTCGCCCTCGCTAAAAAAATCAGCCATGAACGCCACCGCGGTGATCACCCGCTCGTAGTGCATGCGGATCGGACCCAAAATTCCGACCGTGCCCTGCGATTGCTCGTCATGCGAATACGGCGCAGTGACCAGCGCAAGCTGGCTTCCCGCCGGCGCGATGCCCTTCAATCCGAACTCAACGTGCACAGGCTCGGGCGCCTCAATAAAGCCCGTCAATAATGAGATGAGCCGGCCGCGCTCTTCGATGGTCGCAAGCAATTCGCGCAACTGGTCCTGATTCGAAAATTCCGAAGAAGTCACCAGCCGCGCCGTTCCTTCGATGTAAACATTGCGCGAAGTCTCATCGCCCAGAATTTTCGGATCGCAGAGCATCAGCGCGTCAGTCGCCATGCGATCGTAGCGCTCCCGCTCAGTCGACCACCTGCGATTGCAAATCAACGCGAATAGCATCCAGCGTCCAGCCGGAATAATGGCTGTTCAAAAATTCCGCAATGCGGTCGAGCTCCTCTTGCTTAAATGGCCGCTCCGTCTGAATCAGTTTGTCGCGCGTAAGCCCGCCAGGGCCAATCAGCACGACCAGAATGCGTCCATCCGGAATCAGCAAGAATCGCAGATGCTGCACCACAGTACGAGCCAGCGGCGGGGAAATGATGATTCCAAGCCCGCGCGAAACATCGGAAAGAATTTTACTCGCCCGCTCCATCACCGCTTCCGGCGTCGAAGCAGTGGCCAGCTCGCGCCGAATCCACTCCAGATCCTGAGGCCGCGTGGTGGCCTGCGCGGTAACTTCCTCCACGAAATACCGGTACGCCGCCGCCGTCGGAACGCGTCCAGCTGAAGTATGCGGCTGATACAAAAATCCTTCCTCTTCGAGATCGGCCATTACGTTGCGTACCGTAGCGGAACTCAACGGCTCAGGATGCCGCCGCGCAATGCTGCGCGAAGAAACCGGCTCGCCGGTTTCAATGTAAATGCGCACCACGTCGCTCAATACTTCCCGGTGGCGCTTCTGTTGTAATGATGGGGTACCCATTTGCCCAGCCGTCTTGCGCTTCCGGCGGACCGCCCTGCGAATTCGCGCGATCGCCGCCTACATTCAATTCTAATCACTGCATCGGATTCGAGCAAGGGCTCGCAGCCGGCACCGTGCATGCCGCAGCACATCGCACACGGAGGTGAACGCAAACGAGCCGCAACCTGCGGCCGCTTGCCATCCGATT
Organism: uncultured Acidobacteriota bacterium; assembly: GCA_963831955.1. Classification (GTDB taxonomy): domain Bacteria; phylum Acidobacteriota; class Terriglobia; order Acidiferrales; family UBA7541; genus Palsa-147. The sequence goes on from CAWHSG010000003.1 coordinate 879,463, forward strand.
TAATCTTAGCCTTTGTTTTCAGTGCCTTGCGAGGCCTTCGAATCCCGGCTCTGATGCCATCAGAATTCCCACAGTCCACCAGCACCGGCGCTCCCGCCGGTGTCGAGCCCCGGGGTCATGCGAACTAAGAAGCCAACGATAGAAACTAAGCTATAAACTTCCAAACCGCCAAATCAGTGATTCAACCTCCCACCATTACTTCGTGCCCGTCTCCGTCGCTGTCTGCTGCTGCAAGTCCTGAGCCTTCACCCAACCGGGCCCAGGGTTATATTCCTTCAAAGCCTTCCCGACGATCTCCGTCTTGGCCCCAAGATCCTTCTGATAAACCACTCCATCCTCAGCCACAATAAAAGTCATCACCCCGGACGACCGGTATTCCGCCGGATACGCCACAAAGGCAAATCCGTTAGTCATTTTGCCGTCCACGATGTAGTTCTTCGCGCCGCCCGGCGCATCCTTTCCTTGCCGCACCAGAATGTGGTACAGATACCCGCGATACGGCGTCGGCGGCCCGTTCTCCCCCTTCGCATATCCCTCCGCAACTGCCGCCGCTACCAGCGGCCCTATCGGACTCTGCGGTTCGCCTGCAGCCGCCTTCCAATACAGTCCATTGTGCTGGTCCGGATCACTGAAGATCTGCCGCGCGTACTCGTTATGTTGAGACGCATAATACTCCTTCTGCGCCGCCACCAATTCCTGGCAAACCCGTATCGTCGACAGCTCATTCCGCCCCACGCGCCGGTATAAAATCTCCTTCTTTCCCGCGGCGGTGTCGAAATACCAGACGTTCCCCTTGTGCACCAGCGGTATGGGCGTCGGCCAATTCTCCGCCCCAACGTACAAGGTCGTCATTCCATCAGGTTCCTTCACCACTCGGTGCATCTGCTGATATTTCTGCGCGAAATTGGCCCGGCTGTGAGCGTCTTCGGTCGCATCCCCCGACGACACGATTTCCTTTCCCTCCGGCCCGAGGATCTCAAGCATGGCTTTTTCATCGTTACTCTGTGCCGCCGCGGCCAACGCCTTGCCGGCATCCTCAGCGGATGCAAACGTCTTCTGGCCGGGCTGCTGTGCCGAAGAACGTGGTGCCCAGAACGCCGTACAAAGGATCGCCGCCGCAGCCACTTTAGAAATATCGCCCCAATGAATCTTGCCGAAGTTCCCTTTCATTCGCCGCATAATCCCTCTCTCCATTTCTAAATCTTAGTCGCACCGCTGGAAATATGGCCCTCGCGATTAATGCCGGCCGCCGCCACCGTGAAATCCTCCTCCACCGCCGCCGTGAAATCCTCCTCCACCACCCATGCTGGCGCTTCCGCGTGACGAGTAGCTACGTGCCTCACCTCCGCGCTCCACTCCGCCAAACGCGCCCGACCGCGTCCCCCTGTCTTCGCTCGGCGCATATCCTCGTGCCGCTCGTGTATCGCCGTTGAACGGCCGCACCGGCGCGCGCGTCACTTCACCAGGTCTCTCGGCACCCGGCCGCGCCGCTACGGCTCCCCGCGCCACCCCTCCGCGATAATAGGCATCACGGTTATAAAACACCGCGCTGTGCGAGTAATATCGCGCGTGGTTATAGATTGGGTAGTGGTGATACCAGTCGAATCCCCAGTTTCCCCAGCCCCATCCAAAGCCGCCAAAAAACCCGATCCCAAACCCCACTCCGAACGACAGGTAAGGCCCGTCAAACCAGATTCCCGGATACGGATACCATCCCGGCCAAGCCGCTATCGGATAGCCATAGATCAGCCAGGGATCATACGCAGGAACGTACACAACGTCCGGGTTCGCGGGCTGAATTACGATCGTTGAACCGTTCGCCGTTACTGTTTGCTGGTCCGTGCTTTTCAGATTACCGGCTTCCTGGGCTTTCTGCCGCATCACCTGGATCGCGTCCATCACGTCTTGTTGCTGATTGTAATAGGCGTCGCCCAGCGATGAGGTCCACGACAAATTCTTATCCATGTTTCCAAGCACGGATGGAAATGCGGTCAGCGCCTTAACGCTCGGATCCCAGGGCTTTTGATTAACGGCCTGAGCCAATGCATCATCCTTCAACCCAGGATTCGCTTGTACCCACCTGTCGGCCTCCACGACTTCCTCGGGAAAAGTGGACGCCGCCAGTATCTGCGCCACCAGTGAGTCCGGATACAGCGCAATCGGCGCCACCAGTTGCTGCAACTGCTCGGGAGTCTGCTGCGTGTACGCTGGGGCCGGCGTCGCCGCGGATTGATCGGGCGCGTCCTGCGCCGGCGGCGGTGCTTGCTGGTCCTGGCCCGCCAACAAGCCCTGCGGCCACATCGCAAACAAAAAAGCCAGCGAAAGCACAGAAACCAAGATCTGTTTGCCCAACTTAGGCGTTAAGAATTGCGTCACTCTTCGTATGTTCATGATTTTGGACCTCCTCATCAACTCCGTCACTTGAGGCCTCCACCCTATAAGATGATCAAACCCGGCTTTGTGTTTCAAGTTTCGTCAAAAGCTCGCTTCGCCAGATTCTTCTAGCTTTAGTTGAGATATTCTTCCCGGCGCGACCCTACTGCAAAAATACTAGCCGTGATCGGAACGCGGCGGAGCCGCCTGTTGGTACGTGGCCGGGCCGACCGTTGGGACGCGGCGGAGCCGCGGCGTCAACGTGGGAGCCCCGAACTTATTTGGGGGAGGAGCGAGTCAGCGCTCCGAAAAAGCGTCGCGGATCACCATGCACATTAGCGCTCGGCACTCCCCGGTGCGACTGCCTGCTCCTTCGTGGTTGCGGGAATCAGCCGAGTATCCTATGCTTCGCGCGCGAAACTTATCAGTCCGCGATCGCGTAACTATGTGGCGGAGGTGCAGGCGTGAGAAATTGGATTGCGGCGGCAGCAGCAATAGTTTGCGCCCTGGCGATGGGCTCAGGCAGCGAAGCTCGCGCGATTGATGGCGGCAGCACAGAAGCGCGCGCGGCGGGCTCGATCGTCGCGCCGCAGGCACCCGCTCCAGGCGCGGCGATGACGGCGAGCGGAAGCGATGCAAGCACAAAGCCAGCATCCGGCCCCACCGGAAAAGCGCCACTCTCCACGCGAGTTGTGGCCTACGAGATCGACGCCAAGCTCGATCCCACGAAGCATCTAATTATCGCCACCGAAACGCTCACTTATCACAATCTTACCGGCCAACCGCAGCAAGAGTTCCCGTTCCACCTTTATTTAAACGCATTTCAGCCGCAATCCACATTTATGACCGAGCAGCGCCTCGACAGCCCCGACTATGAATGGAAGCCCGAGCACTTCGGCTCCATTCGCATTAGTTCCATCGAAGCCGTCGGAATGGGCGATCTCAGCCCCTCCATGCATTTCGTCCAACCCGATGACGGCAACACCGGCGATCAGACCGTGATGCAGGTGAAGCTGCCGAAGCCGGTAGCGCCCGGCGCAGACGTGCAATTCAAAATCGCCTTCGTGGATCAAATGCCGCAAGTCGTGGCACGCACCGGCTACCTCCGCGACTTCTACATGGTCGGCCAATGGTTTCCGAAAGTAGGCGTTTGGTGGAAGGGCGCGTGGAACTGCCACCAATTTCATCGCGACACGGAATTCTTCGCCGACTTTGGCACGTTCGACGTGAACATCACCTTGCCGCAGAACGAAGTGGTCGGCGCCGGCGGCGATTTGGTCTCCGAGAAGAACAATTCGGATGGCACGAAAACGCTCGAATTTCATTCCGAGGACGTCCACGATTTTTCCTGGACCGCCAGCCCATCCTTCACGCGCGTGGACGATACCTGGACCGGCAGCGCCGGCACCGTGCAGATTCACGCGCTGATCTCGCCGGGAAACATGGGCACGGCCGCGCGCTACATCCAATGCGTAAAAGGCACGCTGCAGAAATTTGACGAATGGTACGGCCCCTATCCCTACGACCGCATCACCCTGGTGGACCCGCCGCATGGCGGTTTTCGCGCCGGCGGAATGGAATATCCCACGCTGATTACACTGGATACCTCCTGGTTTATGCCCAAAAGCGTGCTCGCCCCGGAACTGGTCACCGAACATGAATTCGGCCACCAATACTGGTACGGCATGGTGGCCACCAACGAATTCGAAGAAGCGTGGCTCGATGAAGGCATCAACAGCTACACGGAAGTGAAAATCATGGACGCGCTCTACGGCGCAGACAAAGACGTCCTCAATTTGCCCTACGGAATCATGGGCGAGCGCGACATGCAGCGCGCCGGCTATATCAGCGAGCCCGACACCGACCCCATCACGCGCTTTGCTTGGAAATTCATGGACGGCTCCGCGTACGGAGGCGTGACCTACGGGAAAACCGCCACCGTACTGCTCACACTCGAAAAAATCATCGGCGAGGACACTATGCGCCGCGCCCTTCGCACTTACTTCATGCGCTACCGCTTCACTCATCCCACCGGTGAAGATTTCCTGAAGACCATTGAGGAGGTCAGCGGCCAAAACTTGCGCTGGTATTTTGACCAAGCCGTTTCCGGAACGGCAATTCTGGACTACGAAATACTCGACATGCACTCCGACGAGCTGCCCTGGTATTCCACGACGAATGATTCCTCAGGCGCCGTCCGGAACTCAGGCGTGGGAAAAGATGGCTTCCGCAACTACGTGGTCGTACATCGCAAGGGCGATTTCATCATGCCCGTAGATCTGCTGGTGCGCTTCAAGAATGGCGAAGCGCTAACAGAACACTGGGACGGAAAAGATCGCTGGATTCGCTACACCTACGACCGGCCCGACAAAATAGTTTCCGCGGAGATCGATCCCACGCACCAAGTGCTGCTCGATCGAAACGAATTCAACAACAGCCGCACAACGGCAGGAGACGGAAAGGCCACCCGCAAACTAAATTATCTCTGCACGTTTTTCGATCAATGGATCGGGCAATTCCTGGCATGGCTCACGTGAGCGCCAAGACTGGAGATCAGGTGGCTCGGTTGACCCGCTCCGCCGGGGTCCGGTTTCTCCGCGTAGCGGCGCCGGCTTGCTGCGCCCGCCCGTGTAACGCCTACGAAAACGTGGCCCATTTGCCTCCGCGTGACCCGACTAGACCTTCTCCGCGTTCCGTAGATCTCGTAAATGCGCACGATGTCAATAAAGCCACATCAGGTCTTGCGTTTGGAGGACATTAGATGAGCGAGGGGAAATCAGGAGTTTTCACAGGTGGCGCCGGCCTAGTTTGGCGTCGCCAACGCGTGCTCTGGTGGCCGTTCGTCGTAAATCTCGTGCTGGCGCATTTCGCAGCCCACGTAACCCTGGCTCGCGTAGAACCCGTACTGAACCGCAGCCTCGCTTCCGAGCGCCTGCTAGTACACGGCTTCCACTTCAGCGCAGTCCTAGAATTAATGGGCGGCCCGGAAAACCGCCTGAGTTTCGGCCCCGAGGGATTCGTATTCGCCTTAGTTTTCTTCTTTTTCATGCTGCTAGCCACCGGCGGAATTCTCGAAGCCTACTGGCGCGACGACACGCAAACCACCACCGAATTTTTCCGCAATGGCGGCAAATATTTCTGGCGATTCCTAAGGCTGGTTTTATTCCTGATCGTCGCGCTGATTCCGGTGGGAATTATTGGTGCCATGGGTTCTTCAATTTCAGGCCGCGTGGATCGCACGGCAATTTCCCCTTTTCCCGCGGTATGGATCAATCTAGCGACGGTGCTGGTCGTTTTGCTTCTGCTGATGATCGTGCGCCTGTGGTTCGACATGGCCGAAGTGATCGCCGTAGCCGAGGGCGAGACAGCCAGTTGGAGATGTCTGCGCGATTCGGCGCGATTGCTAAGCCACAATTTCGGCGGCTTATTCTGGCTCTATTTCCGCATCAGCTTCTTGGCCTGGCTGGGCGAGGCTCTGCTGTTACATATTTGGGTGCGGCATGTGCCTCACGGATGGGTAGGCGTTTCTTTCATCATGGCGCAATTAATCGTGCTGTTCTGGATGGGCATGCGCTGGTGGCAGCGCGCCAGCGAGGTGCTCTGGTATCAAGCCTGGGGGATGGCAGATCTCTCGCGCCGAAGCGAGCCGGTAAATCCCATGCCGCCGCCGGTACCGGCGCAAGAATTGGTCACTCTGGGCTAAAAACAGAGCGCCCCGAGGTTTGGCCTCGGGGCGCGAGAGCAGGCCATCAGTTGGTCTGTCAGGGAGAGAGAGTCAACAGAGTCCTTGCTCAAAAAGCTTGGACGAGCAAACCAGCAAAATGTTAGCCAAGTAGCGCCGGCGTCCCCGCCGGCATCTTACGACCGCATAGTAAGCCACAACCAAAAATCCAGTTCGGCGCAATCCACACCACTACTCCCCCGTACCGCTGGCGTCCCGCCGGCATCCTACGACCCCGCATTAAGCCACAATTAAAAATCCAGTTCGACGCGATCCACGCCACTACAATCGCTCATCTGCCGCACCCAAGATTTCGAGATGTACCGATTGAAATTCGTAGAAGGAACTCTGCCTTCGTCGCGGCGGAGCCCGGCGTCACAGTGGCAGCCCCTGAATTTATTCGGGGGAGGAGCGCCTCAGCGCTCCGATAAAGCATCGCGTGTAACCATGCGCTTTAGCGCTGGGCTCTTCTGAAGGAGGCTCGTCACGCGCCTCACGGCAATCGCCTTGGAAGCCTCTCTCGAAACTAAGACACCACCATCGCCCTACCAAATCCTGCAGCGCTCCGCCGCCGGCCGAATCATCGGATCGCCATCGCTACAGCTCCAGGCTTTTCGAAATGCCGGCATATTCCCCAGCGGCCCATTGGCCCGGAACCGGCTCAACGGATGCGGATTCGTGTTCACGATCAACCGAGCCCATTCAGGCCGATCGCTGTCGGCCCACAGCAGACCCCAACTCAAGAAAAAGCGCTGCTCGGGCGTAAATCCGTCGATCAAGCCAACCGGCTTGGCGGCCAGCACTTTTTGCAGCGCATTGTAGGAAATCGTCAGCCCTCCCAAGTCCGCGATGCTCTCACCCTCCACCAGCTTGCCATTCTCGTGCAAGCCCTCCTCGACCACGTAAGAATCAAACTGCTTCGCCACGCAATCCCCGCGCGCCCGAAAATTCTTCAAGTCTTCCGGCGTCCACCAATCGCTGCGATTTCCAACCGCGTCGAATTTGGCGCCCTGATCGTCGAACCCGTGCGTCATTTCGTGGCCAATCACCGCGCCAATGCCGCCGTAATTCATGGCCTCGTCGCGCTTCGGATCGTAGAAAGGTGGCTGGAGAATCCCGGCCGGAAATACGATCTCATTCATCGTCGAGCTGTAGTACGCATTCACCGTGGGCGGAGTCATGCCCCATTCCTTGCGGTCCACGGGCTTGCCGATTTTCGCCAGGCGATACCGCCGCTCGAATTCGGCGCCGCGCAGCGCGTTGAGCGCGTAAACGCCGCGATCCACCTTGAAAGCGGAGTAGTCGCGCCATTTATCCGGATAGCCGATCTTGAGCTGGATGGCGTCAAGTTTCTCGAGGGCTTTCTTGCGCGTCGGCTCGCTCATCCAATCCAGAGTGGAAATATCCTCGCGCAGCGCCGACCTCAGATTCTTCACCATTTGCAACGCCGCGGCTTTGGCTTCCGGCGGGAAATAATCCTTCACGTAAGTTTGGCCGAGCGCTTCACCAAGGGACACATCGGTCGCCCGCACGCAACGCTTCCAGCGCGCTTGGATTTCTTGCGCGCCAGTGAGCGTGCGGCCGTAGAAATTGAAATCTTCGTCCACAAACTTCTTCGAAAGCGTATCGCCGTGGGCGTGAATCAAGTGCCAGCGGAGATAGATTTTCCAATCATCGAGCGGCGTAGCGGTGAGTTCGTGATCTAACGCCTTAAAGAAATCCGGCTGCGCCACGTTGATGGACACGATGGAATCCTGGCCGATGGCATGGAAATAGGCGTTCCAGTCGAAATCCGGCGTCAGCTCCTTGAGCGCGGCGCGATCCGTCATGTGATAAGTCTTGTCGGGATCGCGGCGGTCCACGCGCGTCATCGAAGCGCGTGCCAGCTTCGTTTCCAGCGTCAGTACGGTTTTGGCTTCGGCCGCGGCTTTCGCCGCATCGTCGCCGAGCAGCATGAACATATTGCTCACGTGCTGCACGTAAGCTTCACGCAGCTTGACGGATCTTTCGTCGCTCTTCAGATAGTAGTCGCGATCCGGCAGCCCGATCCCTCCCTGCCCGGCCGTGCCGATCGTCATCGTGCTGTTCTTGAAATCCGGCTGCGAGCCGAAGGAGAACGCCACTCCGCTCCCGGCTTCCTGCAAGTCAATAATTTCGGCTTGCAATTCCGCCACGCTCGAAATTTTCTCGATACGCGCGAGGTAATCTTTGATCGGATCGATCCCGGCTTTTTCGATCGCCGCTTCGTCCATGCAACTGAAATAAAAATCGCCGATTTTTTGATCGATGGAGCCGGGCGCGGCAGAGGTGTTCTTCGAAGCCGTCTCCAGAATAGTGTGCAGCTTCTCGCGATTGCTTTCTTGGAGCGCGCTGAAGGTGCCGTAGGAAGGATATTCCGGTGGGATCGGATGGCTCTTGATCCAGCCCCCATCCGCGAATTGGAAGAAATTGTCGCAAGGCTTCACGCTGCGATCGAGATTCGCGAGATCAAGCCCGTTCCCGCCAGAATCATCACCAACCCCCGAAAATGTACAGTTGCCCTCAAGCGATGTCGGCAGCAGCGTTTGCGTTGTGTTAGCAGGGATTGCATCGTTTCTGGATCGATCCGCCTGCGGGTCTTGAGCGGCTGCGGCAAGAGCGAGGCAGGAAAGCAAAACGGCGACGGCATATAGCCGGAAAATAAACCTCAAATCAACACCTCCGAGAAACTTTCAAATCCGCATGCAAGTTCGTTTTCGAGCAAAGTAGCGCCGGCGTCTCTGCCGGCATCTTACGACCACAGAGTTCGCTACAAGCAACTCTCACGCTCGGACCAGTCACTCCAATCAACACCACGAATTTAATCTGGCAGTCCGCCTAATATTGCGATCGTAGTCGGCTTTCCCGCTCGCAAGACGCGGCCAAAACGCCGGCGCAACTTTACTCCGCGTTATCGATCTGCGCGCGCTGCAACTTGTCCGAGTAGTCGATATAAAGCGATTTCCATTCCGTGTAGAAATCCAGCGCAGCTGGCCCGGATTCGCGGTGCCCATTACCGGTGTTCTTAATGCCGCCGAACGGCAGATGCGTCTCTGCCCCAATCGTCGGAGCGTTAACATAAACGATGCCGGTTTCCAGATCGCGCTGCGCACGGTAGGCATTGTTCACATTGCGCGTGTAAATCGACGACGAGAGGCCATAGACGACGCCGTTGGCAATCTCGATGGCCTCGTCAAACGTGGAAAACGGAATCGTGGAGATTACCGGGCCAAAGATTTCCTCCTGGGCAATGCGCATGCGCGGATTCACGTCCAGGAAAACCGTCGGCTCGTGGAACCACCCGCGCGCATGCGCCCCGCTATCAAGACGATGTCCCCCGGCGGCCAGCTTCGCGCCTTCATTCTTGCCAATCTCCACGTACTTGATCACCGTCTGCAGTTGCTGCTCGTTAATGCTCGGCCCCATGTCGGTTTTGGGATCAAGTCCGTCGCCCACGCGCAACGCCTTGGCGCGCTCCACCAGCTTCTTCGTGAATTCGCCATAGATTTTCTTCTGTACCGCGATGCGGCTGGCAGCGGTACAGCGCTGCCCGGTGGTCCCGAATCCGCCCCAGATCGCTCCGTCCACAGCAAGATCGAGATTGGCGTCGTCCATCACGATAATGATGTTCTTCCCGCCCATCTCCAGATGGCATTTCTTGAAAGTCGGCGCGCACTCTTCGCTGATAATGCGGCCGACTTCGGTGGACCCGGTAAAACTCACCAGGCTGGTATCGCGATGCTTCACCAACGGCCCGCCGGTCTCCGGCCCGTTGCCATTGACCACATTCACGACGCCCGCCGGCAATCCGGCTTCAGCCAGCACTTGCACGTAATTGTAAGAGGAGAAAGGCGTGTCCTCGGCAGGCTTGAGAACGACCGTATTCCCGCAAACCAGCGCCGGCGCAATTTTCCAAGAAGGAATCGCCATCGGGAAATTCCACGGCGTGATCAGCCCAGCAACGCCGATAGGCGCGCGCACGCTCATAGCAAATTTATCGGGCAGCTCCGATGGCGTAGTCTGGCCGTAAAGCCGGCGGCCTTCCCCGGCCATCAAATAGGTCATGTCAATGGCTTCCTGAACATCCCCGCGTGTCTCGGCCAGCACTTTGCCCATCTCGCGCGTCATTTCGCGTGAATATTCTTCCTTGCGCGCCACCAGAATCTCGGCGGCGCGGAACAGAATTTCCGCCCGCTTGGGCGCCGGCACCAGCCGCCACTTCTTGTAAGCTTCTTTAGCCGCATCCACCGCGCGATTCACATCCGCTTCACTGGACGACGGAAACATGCCAATCAATTCATCGCGATTTGCCGGGTTGCGATCTTCGATCGCCGCGCTGCCGGAACCCTCCACCCATTCCCCATTGATGTAATTCTTGTAGCTTTTCGGCGTAACTGCGGTAGCCATCAGAATTCCTCCGGATCAATCAGAACTAAGCGCGAGAGACGGCGCGGCGTTCCCGCAATCAAGCGATTAACCTGTCACAAAAAAATAACAGACCGTGAATGAAGCGTCAAACCGCGTACCGTCGGAGTAATGGCCAAACTTGATCTCGCTTGGGATTTGATCTCAATTAGACTTCAGCGGAAGAGGCTCCGCGTTTTTCGCGGCGAAGCCGCGGAATTACGGTGGGAGCCCCCGAATTTATTCGGGGGGAGGAGCGCTTTAGCGCTCCGGAAAAAGCCGCGCCATTAAATAAGCGCTTTAGCGCCGGGCACTTCTAAGCCAGCCCGCCACGCAAGTTCGACGCTCAATCCCCGCCCGGATCGGCGTTGGAAGTGGTGCTAGGCGTAATATCAGGATGCGGATTCGCCGATGGCGATTTTGTCTCTGATTTATTTTGCTTGGGCCGCGGCGCGCTCACTCCGGCGATGTCCGAACCAAGGCCCAACCTCTGGAGCGTACTAGCATCCAGCCGGCCGGAGCCGGTCATGCCATGATCCTCTTGAAAATGGCGCATGGCGTCCTGCGTATTCGCATCCCACTTCTTCGACGGCTCGCCGTGATAGTAGCCTTCCCGTGAAAGCGCGCTCTGAATTTCCTCAATGCGATCCGTAGTCGGCGCCTTCTGAATCGGTTCCCAGTGCCGGCGTCCGCCCTTCTTGCCCTTCTTGGAATAGGCCGAACTCCTCGACGTCGCGCTTCCCTTTTTTGCAGACGACTTCCTGCTTGACTGCGGCGCGCCTGAGGCGGCCTGCGCCGTCACAGCGAAGCCAGCAGCTCCCAACACCAGTGAAATCGCAATCGCGACCCCGCTCGCAAGGGCCAAAAATCGATGGCCGCGACGCGCCGGCGCTTCGCGGTTGATCGCGCGCGGCGAATTCATTCGTTAGGCACCGCTCCCGCGAGGAACACGGTGAGTTCCCGGTCGTTCGGATCGTGCCGGATCACTTTGAACAGCACATCCTGCCCCGGCTTCAAGCGCGCTACTTCGCGCCGGTATTCGTTCAAATTCGCCACCGGAACGTGATTGACCTCCACGATGATGTCGCCACGGGAGAATTCAATATCCTCGGCGAAGCTGGCCGGTTCAACTTCCGAGACGATCACTCCCGCCTGCTTGGTGATCCCCAACTTCCGCGCCAGCTCCGGAGTCAAATCTTCGACGTGCAGCCCAAACTCGGCCGGCTCGATCCCTTCCGGCGATGTTTCCAGCTCTTCCGAAGTGTTCGGGAACAGCTTCGAGCGATCCGCGACCACCACGGAGACCTCGTGCGCTTCTTTATTCCGCATGTACTTCAATTGCACGTTCTGGCCGACGGGCGTATCCGCGATCGGATCGACGAGATCGGAACCGGTACGCACCGGATGTCCATTTACATCGGTAATCAGATCGCCAGGCTTTAGTCCGGCCTTTTCGGCTGGGCTGCCGGTCTCGACGCCCTGCACCACGATTCCGTACGACGCCCCCAGTTCGCGCAGCAGCACCGGATTCGAGCTGTTCTCCTCACTGAAGCTGATGCCGATCGACCCGCGCGTAACCTTCCCCGACGTGACCAGCTGGTCGTAAACGCTGATCACCGTATTCGACGGCAGCGCGAACCCCACGCCTTCGAATCCGCGCCCCCCGGTATAAATCGCCGTGTTGATGCCAATCACTTCGCCGGCCATGCTGACCAGCGGGCCACCGGAATTTCCGGGATTGATAGCGGCGTCCGTCTGAATGAATTTCTGAAATTGGAAGCCCGGATTCGGGCGATCCTTGGCGCTTACGATTCCCGCGGTGACGGTAGCCTGCAGGCCAAATGGGCTGCCAATCGCAAGCACCCAATCGCCTACCTGCACGCCGTTCGAATTGCCCAGTCGCGCTATCGGCAAGGAATGATCGGAATCAATCTTGATCACCGCCAGATCGGTAAGCGTATCGGTGCCAATAACTTTGGCCATGTAATGCTTGGGATCTTTGTCGATCGTGACTTCGATCTTGGTCGCCTGATCCACCACGTGGTTGTTGGTCAGGATGTAGCCTTTGGCATCCACAAGTACGCCTGAGCCCAGGCTGCGCTCAGCGGTAGGTCCTTCATCCTGATTATCGAAAAAGCGGTCGAAGAAATCGTCGAAGGGATCGCCCTGTTTGCGCTTTTGCTTGCCCTTGGGGCGATCGATCACTTGCGTAGTGGATATATTGACGACCGTAGGCTCGAGCTTCCCGGCAATGGCGGAAAAAGTGCCGCTAAGCGAGACTGGATCCGGAATAGCCAGCAGCGCAGCCCCGTTGCCAGATTGCGAGCGCGTAGCCATGGCCCGGCCGGAGATCAAAGTGCCAATCAAGATGCCGATAGCCAGCGTAAACATCACCAGCACGCCGGCAAAGAATTTCCGCCGGCGCACCCAGTCAGCCAATTCGCGAAACTGCATGCCCATTTCCCGCGCTCCGTTTCTGGCGACACCCGTACCGGGTGAAACCCTAGTATAACACTGGCCCGAATTAGTCAGCACATCTACGTTTCGGGCCGGGTGCCCTCATCGTAATCGCCGGCATCAAGTTGTTTTGTCAGGGCACGACTTTTTACCCTGAGCGAAGTAGAAGGGTAGTCGTGCCGTAACCGCCATAGAATCACTACGGCTTCAGCCGATGAGGTCCTGTTTTCCGCGCGGTCACACACACCCATTCATCCCGCAGAACGCTTCGCCCCCAGCGGCGCAAAGCTGATGAGCAACCGCGATCCGGTAGCTTCCGCCAAGCGTTCCAGCGTCCGCATTGACGGGCGCACGCGCCCGCTTTCCAGCCGCGCCACAACCGGCTGCGTCGTGCCCATCCTCCGCGCCAACTCCTCTTGCGTCAATCCGGCCCGCGTACGCACATCCATCACCGCCGACGCCAAGACAAACTCCTCCTCCAGCGCATCGTAAGCCTTCTTGTACTTCGGCTCTTTCAGCCACTTCTTGTGCATCTCAGAAATGCGTGCCATTGCTACACCTCCACCGCCGCACCAACGGTCGCGTTCAAGGTCTCGACCACCCAGCCCATATTCTCAATATACCAAAAACGATATAATAGCAGAAGCCCTTTCGTCCGGTTTCGTAGCGGCGCGCTTTAGCGTGGCATCGAAGCACCGGTACACGCAGGACTAGGCCCGTGCGGGATCCTCATTTGCATTTGCCGATGCCTCCGCTTAGGCGGACGCCGTATTTGCGCCTGGGTTCCTTTCGATTACTCTCCCTAAACTGTCATCCCGAACCCGCGGTTTGGGTGAGGGATCTGCATTTGTTTTCGCTTTTGCCGTTTCCCCAATCTCAAATCTCAAATCTGAAATTTGAAATTTCCGTCGTCTTTACCCTCGCCGCTGAATCTGCCTTTGCCTTCGAAGGGGCGCCGGGTCAACCGCTCATCTGCCAGCCATGCAAGCAAGCACGCCCTGGTGCGTTCTATGTGTGGGATACTCCCTGAAGGATTCGATCGTGGTCAGGTCGCGGGAAACCACAAGAGAGCGCACAGCAATCCGAAGAATAGGGATCGTTTAAGGCGAAGAGTAGGAATTGAAAAAAGTTTGGCGAAGCTGGTCGCACGGCGCCGGCCTCTTGCTTGCGTTGAAGCTGCCCGCAAATCGCGGCGGTAGCCAAGTGCGTCCAGTGGTAGTGCGGCATATTGATCTGCTTGACCGCCCCGAGTGCCTTCTCATACTCCTTCTTCCGGTAGTGGTAATAGACGGGAATGAAATGAAACTAGGCAGGATGATGTGGATTCAGTGACATCATTTTCTGCGTGATGCCGAAACCCTTCTCCCACTCCCCGGCATAGAACAGCAACGACGCCGTGTAAGCGCACACCGTGGAATGACGCGGGTTCAAGGCGATGGCGCGATTCGCCGCCGGATGGAAGGCCGCGAAGTCCCTGCGGAAAAAATACGCAGCTGCCAGCCAGGACCACGCCGCTTGCGAGGTCGGGTCGATATCCACGCCCCGCTGACCGGCGCGTTGCGCGCGATCCAATGAATTCGGAAGCGGGTTCACGCGCAACGAATCTTCGAAGACAAGCGCGCCCCCAGTTCGCCGCCCACCGTGCGGACATCCGCCGAGCGGTCTTTGTAAGCCCTCGCCGAGTTGTGGGCGATCACCTGGAGATACGGGAAGCGCGAAAGCGAAACCGGAGTGCGACGCAGGATGAAATCAAAAATGGCCGCGGAGGTTTCTCCGCGAAACGGCTGAGTCCGCGTGGCCATTTCATAGAGCACCACGCCCAGAGAGAAAAGATCCGTGCGGGCATCGAGTGGCTTGCCCAGCGCCTGCTCCGGCGACATGTAAGCGACCGTGCCGATCGCCGCGCATGGACTGGTGAGCTGCTCCGCGCTGCCGTCCATCGTCACTTCCCCGGATAGCCCGGCGTTATCTCCCATCGCACCCTTGCCGAGACTTTGTTTTGCTAGGCCGAAATCGAGAATCTTCGCCTGGTCCCGAGCGGTCACGAAAAGATTCGCGGGCTTGATGCTCCGCTCTGTACACCACGCCCATGCCACCCCCGCCGAGTTTTTCGACGATGCGGTAGTGCGAGATGGTGCGGCCGATCAAAGACGAGAAATCGACCATTGCGCGCACATCTTGGGTTGCGCCATTAGTCAAGTCAATGAAGTGGGAGTCCTTGCTGGCCGAGCACCGGTAAACGCTCAACCGGAAGCTGAGTCACGACTGAAATTCCCGTTTCCGTTGCCCTTGCCCCCGGGGTGCCATCGCCTGAGAGCGTGAGTGGCTCCCCAAGCCTTATCTTCCAGGCTGCCTCGGAACTACTGCAGCTTGGCGTATTCGGCTTTGGCTTCTTTCAGGATGGGAATGTCGGGGTCAGCGTCTTTCCACAGCGCGAGGAAATCTTTGTATGCAGCCAGGGCGCGGACACGGGCGGCGTCGGCATCTGCGCCTTGCGTAGTTCTCGCCTGCAAGGCATTGGCGCGAGCCACTCCCAGATGTGCCAACGCTCCCGTCCAACAATTCCAGACGATGCCGCTGTGGTCGAGAATCTTCTGAAACTCGGAGGCGGCTGCACCGCCCTGTCCGGCGGCCAAGTAGGCCTCGCCGCGTACATACACCGGGTAGAGGCAGGAAAGATTGTTGACGAACTCAATTTGGCCGAACTCGATGGGGGATGCAGCCTGCGGAGCAGCCAGGGCGGCAGCCGGGTTTTTTCTGTCCAGCGCTAGTTGCGTCTGGAGTGCAGGCAACCAAAGCGACTGGATCTGCGTGTCCAGTGGGAAGCGTTTACCTAAGTCTTGGGCTAAGGATTCGGCTCGTGCCGTATCGCCCGCCATCGCAAACGCCAGCGCGGCTTCGACCTCGACGCCCTGCGTCGCGGGAGCCAGCTTCAAACCCTCTGTCGCTGATCGCACGGCCTCTTTGGCATTGCCGTAAGCCGCTTGTTGCAGAGCAGTATTCGCCTGCCATATGGCTCCATTTTCCTTGCTGTCAGCCCGCACCGCGGAGTCCACAGCCCGCTTGGTCAGTTCTCGCGATTTGCCAACATGGCCAGCATAAGCTTCTGAATCGGATGCGAGTGCAAGCCCGCTGTTCTCTTCGGGCTTGCCCGCAAACCACTGTTGCTGTTCTGCCATCGTCGTGGAGTCCGCTGCGAGAAAGGCAAGAGCGTAGAGAGCGCTGTGGAGTACGTAATTGTCCCCTTTTCGCGCCTGCGCCTCGTGAATAAACTGCCGCGCTTCATCGAATCGCTGCAAGGCTAGTGCGTAGTTGGCGAGATTGGTGTAGGCAAATACCTGATCCGGCGCAAGGCGCACCGCTTGTCTCGTGACCTCCGCAGCTTTTTCATACTGCCCCTGCGCGGCGTACACGTTGCCCAAATCGAGATACGCTCCCGCTGACCGTGGGTAGCTCTCAATGAACTCCTGATACGTCTGGGCCGCTTTATCGAGTTCTCCGGTTACGTGCAAATAGTAGTTGGCGGCGATACCCAGCTTTTCCCACTCGCTGGCATGTTCCCGCAACTGGAAGGCCTTGGTGTAGTACTCGTTGGCCCGCCCTAGCTCGCCGAGAATATAGTAGTTGTTGCCCACTGCGTTGTAGCCCATGGCAAAATTCGGATCCAGCTCGATGGCGCGTTGATCGTAAGGCAGGGCTGCGGCGGGGCCTTTTTCGTCACCGACCTTATCGCCAAGGCTGTACGCTTGCAGTGCTTCGAGCGATGACGTGGTGGCCTGTTCCAGCGGAACATCTAACTTCTGCACCGTCCCTAGCGATTCGCCCAGTTCGCCGCGCAACTTGGTTGCCGCCTGGCCCAGCGTGTCCAGCACCTTCTCCTTGGACGCCGCCGTCACCTGCTCCTCGGCCAGCGTGTCTCCGCTCTGGCAATTCACCGCCTTCAATCCCAGCACATATTCGCTGCCCAAACTGCCAATCGACCCCGCAATGTATGCCTTGCTGCCTGCCCGCTGGCATAGCTCGCGGGCCACTG
Source organism: uncultured Acidobacteriota bacterium (assembly GCA_963831955.1). Taxonomy (GTDB): domain Bacteria; phylum Acidobacteriota; class Terriglobia; order Acidiferrales; family UBA7541; genus Palsa-147. The sequence continues at coordinate 896,469 of CAWHSG010000003.1, forward strand.
CAGACGTGAGTTTCGTGTCCGCCGGACGGGTCATCAGTTTCAAGTTCTTCGCCACTTCACTATCGGAGAGCACATTGAGGAAAGGCGATTGCCGCAGGGATACGCTGAGCGCCGTCTTCAGCGTGTCGTCGAATATTGCATCGCCCGTGCTGTTCGTGAAATCGGCGAGCACGATGGTGTCTTTCTCCGTCAACGGCGCTGCGTGACGCGCACGCAAGAAGAAAACTCCAGCGACCACCGCGGCGATCACAACGACAGCAGCAGGAACCAGAATCTTCCAGAGCTTTTTACCGCCCGCGACCCGAGCTTCAGCGACTTTCAACACAGCCGATGATCCAGCAGCGGCCGCCGAAACCGCTGGCGGCATGGCCTGCTGCGCGACACGCTGAGAACCTGAATCCGGTGTTGCCGCCACTGTCCCCGAACTGGGCGGTACGCTGTGCCGCGACTCGCTATCGCGTTTCAGGCGTTTCAGGTCCGCGCGCATGTCAGCCGCATCCTGATAGCGCGTCTCGCGGTCTTTCTCGAGAGCCTTGCTGATGATCTCTGCGAGCTTGGGCGTAACGTGCTGGTTCAAATCGACTGCGGGGATCGGATCAACAGCCAATATTTCGTGGAAGATGACTCCCGAACTTTCCCCACGGAACGGCAACTGCCCGGTGGACATCTCGTAGAGCACCGCTCCGAACGAAAACAGATCGCTGCGTGCGTCCAACTCCCGGGCCCGCACCTGTTCCGGCGACATGTAAGCGACCGTGCCGAGAGTAGCTCCCGGACTGGTCAACTGTTCCGCGCTCACGCCCGGCAGCTCATTGGTGGCGAGGGTAGCCGCCGAGGCCGTGGCGTCCCGCTTGGCAGTCTGCTTGGCCAAGCCAAAATCGAGAATCTTGGCGTGCCCGCGTTTGGTGACAAAAATATTCGCCGGCTTGATATCGCGGTGAACGATGCCTTCTCCATGCGCAGCGTCGAGTGCGTCGGCAATCTCGATGGCCAAGTCGAGCACCGATTCAATCTCCATCGGCCGGCCGCCAATGCAATGCTTCAGCGTCACACCGTCGAGATACTCCATGACGATGTAGGCTTTGCCGTTGTCGTTGCCGATTTCATGGATGGTGCAAATATTGGGATGATTTAATGCAGACGCCGCTTGCGCCTCGCGCTGAAAGCGCGCCAACGATTGCGGGTCTTTGGCCACTTCATCAGGAAGAAATTTCAAGGCCACGAAGCGGTGAAGAGTTACGTCCTCGGCCTTGTAAACCACTCCCATTCCGCCTCCGCCAAGCTTCTCGATGATGCGGAAGTGCGCAATGGTTCGTCCGGAGAGTGGCGCAGAATCGGGCACCGGCGCGAATGTTATGCCGCGCCATCAGACAAGTCAACGCGCCGCGATGCGCTGCAAAGGCGCGGTCAATCGGAGATGTTCTCAGTGCCGGATAAACGCGCATACCCTCCAGGACCGCCAATCTCCACGTTCAAGTCCCGCTTGGAAAAGGGTTTGCATGAGTTTTCCACAGATTATTACACTTTATTCACAATCGTCCTTGCTTTCAGAATTACTGGAAATAGAATCCCGGCGACATGGCCGCCCCCGCAGCGGCCAAGCCGCGGGCCACCGGCACCAATGGCAAATCCAGATTCCACGTACTACAAGGAGAGTCCATGAAACGCAGGGATCTTCGTTGTATCGCAGCCGTTTTTGTCGCAGCGATTCTTGCTGCGGGGCTTCCATTCCGAGCGACGGCAAACACCAGCAGCGGGAGCGGCAGCAACACGGCAACCCCCATCAGATACTTGGTAGTGATTTTTCAGGAGAATGAATCGTTCGATCACTATTTTGGAACCTATCCGCATGCGACGAACCCGTCGGGTGAGTCACCATTTTTTGCCCGTCCGGGTACGCCTTCGGTCAACGGACTGAACAACGCGCTGCTTACAAATAACCCGAACGGCGCGACGACGAACGCCCCATTCCGGCTCGATCCGAGCCAGGCGTACACGTGCGATCAGACCCACAACTACACACCCGAGCAACAGGCTTTTGACAGTGGACTGATGGATCAATTTCCGCAATTCACCGCTAAAGCCTGCGCTGCGACTACCTACCCGTCAGTGGCGCAATATGGAACGCAGATCGTGATGGGCTACTACGACGGGAACACCGTTACGGCGCTTTGGAACTATGCGCAGAACTTCGCAATGAGCGACAACTTCCACGGAAGCACATTCGGTCCTTCGGCCGTGGGGGCCGTCAATCTCGCCTCGGGCATGACCGGAAATACGGATCCTGCGCACACCAAGGATGATTCGTACGGGGACTTGGCGTACGACGTGGTGAACGGCACGATGATCGGCGACCCGGATCCCTGGTACGAAGACTGCGTCTCCTACGATCAGACTTCGTTCCTGGGGAAAAATATCGGAGACTTGCTGAATGCCCAGAACGTGACTTGGGGCTGGTTCCAAGGCGGATTCACTCCCTCGGCAGCGTATGTGCCGGCGAGCGGTAGTACACCGGCAAGCCCGGCGCAGTGCAACACGACCACGAATCGCCTGGATGGAACGCCGGAGACAGCCTACGCGGGATACCACAACCCGTTTCAGTTCTATGCCACGACCAACAATCAGCATCACATCGCGCCAGCGAGCGTCTCTGAAGTCGGGCATAACGGGCCGGCGAACCACATCTACGACCTGAGCTACTTTCAGCAGGCCGCCATGGCCGGAAATCTGCCTGCGGTGAGTTTTCTAAAAGCAGCGCGGGCACAGGATGGACATCCGGCGAACTCATCACCGCTGGATGAGCAGGTCTTTCTCGTATCGACCATCAATTTCCTGCAAACACTGCCGCAGTGGAACGAAATGGCGGTCGTCATTGCGTGGGATGATTCCGATGGTTGGTATGACCATGTACTGGGCCCGATCGTCAACCAATCAACATCCAGCGCCGATGCGTTGAGCGGCGCGGGAGCGTGCGGAACGGGCGCGAATTCGCTCGCGGGCATTCAATCGCGCTGCGGGTATGGTCCGCGGTTGCCGCTGGTAGTGGTGTCGCCGTTTGCGAAAGAAAATTTCGTGGACGGCACGATCACCGATCAATCGTCGATCACACGCTTCATTGAAGACAACTGGGGACTGGGGCGCATCGGAGGAGGTTCCTACGACGCGATTGCCGGAACGCTGTCGAACATGTTTGATTTCAGTCACAGGCGTTACGAACGCGTGCTGCTAGATCCTTCCACGGGCACGGTTGTCATTCCTGGGCGCTAACGCACGACGAGGCTCAGTTACTGTATTCTGCCTGGCTCCGATTCAATTCTTTCGGAGCCAGGCAATTTTTTTTGCGAGGCGATCGATCGCGGATTCGAAGGTGATCGCTCAGTGCTGCGGTTCGCGCGGCAGGACACGAACCAAGCCCATCATCCCGCCGTCCTCATGTTCCAGCAGATGACAATGATACGGGAACAGCCCCACGGTATCCGCACCGCGAAAATCCATGCGGAGTTTCACGGTCGGATATTGCTTGGCCTTGCCGTCCCAAAAGGGAACGTTAATGGTGTCGCGAAGAAACGGTTCGTTGATGGGAATGCCGAACCATTCGAGCATCAGGAAGTGCACCTGATGAATGTGGAAGTCGTGAAGCTCCTGTGACCGGTTTTCGATGATCCAGTCTTCGACGTCGCCCTGATGCACGACGATATTGGGTACGTCCGAGCGCGGATCGAATGCAACCGGCGGCTGGCCGTCGACGGTAAGATAAAACGTCGTCGGGCTATTTGGATTCTTGGGATCCTGAAGCGTTTCTGAGAAATAGAGTTTGCGGGTTCGTACCGGCGTCACAGTGCCGAGCCATGGCAAGCGATCCTGGCGCTTTTCCTGCACGGGAGCAGCGAAAAGTTTCGAGCGCGGCGTAGGTGCGTCAGCGCTGGTCACAATGTTCGCGATTGGGCGCGCGGGATCGTTCTCGCCGCCTGGGCCGGTATTAACGCTGCGCGTGACGATGCTGGCGGCCACTCCAGCGGGTGGCGCCTGGACGATAAATTCGCCGCGGCCACCGGGTGCAAGCCCCACGTGGTTCACGCGCACCACGTCGCCGCCGCCGAGCCCGTTATGGTTCAGCGGCACGCCATCAAGCGCCACCACATCTACTCCCTGAGGCACGCCTTTCCATAGCAACTGTAAATTCAAATATGTGATCGACGACGCGTTGACGACGCGCCACAGTTCGCGTTCACCCGGCCTCATCTGAATCGTCGCCGGAGGATAGTCGGGATACGGAGCGGGAACAAAATTGATCGAAAGGTCTTTCGCGGGCTTCCCCGTCCCGGTGCCCGTGTTTTGCGCGTCGCCATCGCGATCGAGCACGATCGCGGGAGCGGCCGGCTTGTCCAAGTCGTGCGACGCGGCCGTGGGGTTCACCAAGTCCTGATCGCGAATCAGGAACACTCGTTCGGAAAGTCCGGCGAGCTCATGATTCGCGCGCTCGATGCCTTCGATGACAATTGCGCCGGAAGCGCCGCCGTTCACCTGGATCCGGCTGAAGCCATGCAGATGCGGGTGATACCAATACAGACCGGAAGGCTGATCGACTGGAATTCGGATGCGGTACTCGAATGGCTCGTCGCCAGTCATTATGGAAGTGTGGAGGACATCGTCTTCGTGGCAAGTTGGAGAAATCTCCAGCCCATGAAAATGAAGATTCGTCGAACTGGCATTCATGTCCTCGTTTTGCGTACACGCAGACGAACCCGCTGCGTGAAGATCGTCGACGCGCGAGTGCCGGGGCATAGCTGCGGTGTTCGCAGGGACGATTTCGTTCTTCAACCGGAGAATCAGGAGATCGCCCGGCTGCAAGCGCAACGTAGGTGATTCGTTACCGCCGTTGTCGATATAGCAGTAGCGAATCAGCCCGTTTGGCAATTTCTGGCTACGAACGCTGAGATCGACGGAGAGAACCCCGTCGCGGCTTCTGAGGTCTGCGGGCTCCGGTACGATGCTGGAGATCGCGGGACGTGGGCAGGGCTCCCGGGCGCTTTGCGCTCGCGCACCAATCGCAACGGCAAGAAGCCCGACGATTATGCAGATGATGCGACCCACAAAATCCATAAGTTTTGGGTCCTCGCGTGCAAATACTGAGACCGAGTGTGGCGAAATCCTACCTCTACCCGTAATCCCACGAGTCGTATACTACCGCAATGGGTCTGGCGAAGTGAGCCCAACTCGCTAGCTTCAAGGATTCCTACACCGATCATCGCGGAGAGCAGGCACAGGCCCCTCTGCTGCCTTCACCCGAGAATGTGATACGTTCTCCGCATGGGTTGTCTGTTTCGTTCTTGGTGGGAAATCTATTTCTGTTTTGCCGGTGTGGGTGACGCGCGCCTTCCAGGGAATCGTCGAGTCCTGATAAACGCGCCAGAGGGAAACTAAGTCACTGCTGAAATTTCCTTTGCCTTTGCCCAGGCCTTCCTAGGGGCGCCGGCCAATCGCTTTTCGATTGCTAAGCACTCAATCGCTGAACGATTTCGAAACAATTGACGCGCCCGCCACGATCTGCGCGGGCGCCGGCTTGACCTTTGAATTCCTCCAGTCCCTCCCCGGAACCATCCCACGGTTTCATTTCCACCCATTTTGGGTAGTCGAAGTGCTAGTGTTTTCCTATATTTACCAATTGACAATCCGTTGCATCTGTGCTAATCTATGTCTGAAGTGCGTGATCCAAAACGCCCTTCAAACCAAACACGAGAGGTGTGTACGCACAGCATCCAGCGCCCAACGTGACCACCCAACCCGCTCCCCCGCCTCCGGGCGCCCGCACCAAAAAATCCCAAAGCAGCTGACCCCCGTCTCCGCTCCACCAGACCTCCGGCCAGCCACAAAAAGGAAAATCCATGGAAGAAGATCACGCACCCCTAAATCCCGATCGCTTCAACCCCGAAGTTCATGCCCGCAAATGCACTGTCTGCAATCACCCTGACCGCGACGAAATCGAAAACCAATTCGTGTACTGGGGACATCCCGGCACCATCGTTAAAGAATTCGGCCTCCGCCACCGCACCGCCCTCTACCGCCACGCCCGCGCCCTCAAGCTTTACGAGGCCCGCACCGCCAACCTCCGCTCCGCCCTCGAACACATCATCGAGCGCGCCACCGTCACCAAAGTCACCGCCGACTCCATCGTCCGCGCCGTCCAAACCTACGCCCACATTGACGCCAAAGGAAAATGGGAAGAGCCCCTGCGCAAAGTCATGGCCGTCACCGAGGTAGAACAAGCAAAAGAAGTCCGATTCGTGGTCAGCCAGAGCATGTACGACATCATCCAGGAACGCAAGGCCCGCACCGACGCGCAACGCGCTGCAGACAATCTGCGATCCAACCCGCCGATCAACCCAGACGCAAGGGAGCAACAAAATCGCCACCCCTGACTTTTGTAGCGATTAAAACCTGCCCCTCCTCTTTCTTTTCAAGAGCTTACGGGCGATTTTAATCTCACCATGTAGCGATTAAAACGGAGGAAAATCAGCATGAGCTAACGCAAAAAAGAACAGACCAGCACAACCGAAAGCAAAAAAGGCGTGGCCGAACAGCCTGCCGCTGTTTCGCAGCGAGAAGCTAGCATTCGTCGCGGCGGAGCCGCGGCATCACGGTGGCAGCCCCCGAATTTATTCGGGGAGGAGCGCTTTAGCGCTCCGAAAAAAGCGTCGGCTACCGGGTCCGGGCTGATGATTCAGCCCGGCGAGATGATGACGCGCTTTAGCGCTGGGCACTTCTGAGGCAGCCCATCACGCGGCTTCCGAGATTGCTCGCGAATTCTATTTCGAAATTAAACCTCTACCCAATATTTTGTGGGGATTGGCGAGAGAAGCGGAGATTGTTACAATCGGATTGCAGACCTATGGCGCCACAAACACTTTACGAAAAAATTTGGAATGCCCACGTAGTTCGAGAAATTCCTGGCCAGCCTTCGCTGATTTATATTGACCGCCATTTAATTCATGAGGGCACATCGCCGCAGGCTTTTGCCGGCTTGAAAGCGGCGGGACGCAAAGTGCGCCGGCCGGACCTTACGTTTGCCGTGATGGACCATTCCGTCTCGACGAAGAATCGCCTGCTGCCGGTGCTGGATGCCGACGCCCGAGGCCAATTCGAGGCGCTTGAACGCAATTGCAAAGAGACGGGCGTCCGGCTTTTCGACATGCACAGCCGCAATCAGGGCATCGTGCACATCATCGGCCCAGAGCTGGGTATCACGCAGCCAGGACAAACGATCGTCTGCGGCGACAGCCACACTTCGACGCATGGAGCGGTAGGCGCCCTGGCATTCGGCATCGGAACAAGCGAGATCGAGCATGTGCTCGCGACGCAATGCCTCTCGCAAGCAAAATCGAAGACCGGGCTAATCCGCTTCAATGGCAAGCGCCCGAAAGGCGTCACCTCGAAGGATTTCATCCTGACGCTCATCGGCAAAATCGGAATAGCCGGCGGCACCGGCTACGTTTTCGAGTATGCCGGCGACGCTGTGCGCGCGCTCTCTCTCGAAGCGCGCATGACCATGTGCAACATGACCATCGAGGGCGGCGCGCGCGCCGGAATGATGGCCCCGGATGAAACTACCTTCAAGTATCTCGAGGGCAAGCCATTCGTGCCGCGCGGAAAAGAATTTCAGGCGGCGGTGGAGCGCTGGAAGGCGTTGGCGTCCGATCCTGGCGCGACGTACGACCTGGTAGTGGACATCGACGCGACGAAGCTAGCTCCGCAAGTAACCTGGGGTACAAATCCGGGAATGGTTACGGACGTGACCAGTCGCGTCCCGGATCCGAATTCGTTCAGCGATCCGGTTGACAAAAAGGCGGCCGAACGCGCGTTGGTTTACATGGACTTGAAGCCGGGCACCCCGATCACGGATATTCTCGTGGATCGCGTATTCATCGGGTCGTGTACGAATTCGCGTATCGAGGATTTGCGCGCCGCCGCGCATGTGATCGAAGGGAAACATGTCGCTAAGAGCGTGAAGCAGGCTTTGGCTGTGCCGGGATCGCGGGTGGTGAAAGTGCAGGCGGAGAAAGAAGGGCTGGACAAAATTTTCCTCGATGCTGGATTCGAATGGCGCGATGCCGGCTGCAGCATGTGCATCGGAATGAACGATGATGTGCTGCCGAGCGGCGAGCGTTCGGCCAGTACTTCGAATCGCAATTTCGAGGGGCGTCAGGGCAAAGGCAGCCGCACGCATCTGGTCAGCCCGATGATGGCTGCTGCTGCGGCAATCGAAGGACATTTCGTGGACATCCGCAAGTGGGATGTGAACGGAGCGGAATAGCGATGCAGCCGTTCGTCAAGCACACCGGGTTAGTAGCGCCGATGGATCGCGTGAATGTGGATACCGATCAGATGGTGCCGAAACAATTTTTGAAATTGCAGACGCGCGAAGGATTTGGGCGCACACTTTTTTACGATTGGCGTTACTTGCCGGGGGAGGCGCTGAATCCGGAATTTCCGCTGAACTTTCCGCGCTACCGCGGGGCGAGCGTTCTTCTGGCGCGGGCGAATTTCGGATGCGGCTCGAGCCGCGAGCATGCGCCGTGGGCCATTCTCGATTATGGATTTCGCGCCATCATCGCCCCGAGCTATGCGGACATCTTCTACAACAATTGCTTCAAGAACGGAATTCTACCCGTCACTCTGAGCGACGCGCAGGTGGATGATCTCTTCAAGCGCGCCGAAAAGCAGGAAGGCTACCAATTGACGGTTGACCTGCAAAATCAGGTGGTCACCGATGAGAGCGGCTTGCGAATTCCCTTCGAGATCGATCCCTTCCGCCGAGACTGTCTGCTGAAGGGTCTCGACGATATTGGACTTACCCTCGAGCACGAGCCGCACATCTCGGCATACGAAAAATCTAATCCGAAGTCCGCGCCGATGTACGAAGCCGTGGACGTGAAAATCGCTGCGCCGCAAACGTAACTCTGCGAATCGCGTCAAACCACGCCGGGAGATGGCAATGACTTGGCGCCGCTGGCTAATCGCAATAGCCGCGCTGTGCACGCTCTCGGTTGCGCGCGGGCAAGAAAAAGAAAAAGCGCTGCCCTTCCCTCCGAGTGAGCTGCTGAATCGAATTACGCCTGCAGGAATTCGCGCAAACATGAGCTATCTCGCGGATGATTTGCTCGAGGGGCGCGGCACGGGGACTCGCGGATACAATCTCGCGGCGATATACGTGCGCAGCCGGTTCGAAGCTTTGGGACTGAAGCCCGCCGGAGTTAACGGCGATTATTTTCAACCGGTGCCGTTGCGGCGGCTCACGGTCGTGCGTGAAGGGACGACCCTGGCGATCATGCACCCCGGCAAAGTCGAGCAGCTGGCGCTCGCTCGCGATTTCATCACCAGCGGGAATTCCCTTTCCACCTACAGCTCGTCGGAAGGGCCGCTGGCTTTTGTGGGCTATGGAGTGACCGCGCCGGAATTCGAGTATGACGATTTCGCGGCGGTGGATGTGCGCGGAAAAATCGTGGTGGAATTGTTCGGGGCGCCTTCCACAATTCCGAGCGCGCCACGAGCTTACTATTCCGACGGATTCGTGAAGGCCAAAATTGCCGCGGCTCATGGCGCGATCGGAGTGATCGACGTGTGGGCCGGGCCGATGTCGGAGCGGATTCCCTTCGAGCGGCTGGTGCGATTCTATCAGGAGCCGCAGCTTCGCTGGCTGGATGCAGCGGGAGCGCCAAATGAAGCCGTGCCGGAAATTCGGGCTTCGGCGATGGTGAGCGAAAAAGGCGCGGCGATCCTTTTCATGGGCGCGCGTAAAACGTTGAAGCAGGCGCTGGACGACGCGGCGCAGAATAAGCCGCAGGGATTTTCGCTGGTGGGCGATGCGGCCATTCACCTGACGACTCGCTTTACGGCAGTGGAGAGTCCGAATGTGGCGGCTATTTTGCCGGGCTCCGATCCGGGGCTGAAGGATGAATATGTGGTCTTCAGCGCGCATCTCGACCATCTGGGGATAGGCGAGCCGATTCGCGGTGACGTGATTTATAACGGGGCGCTGGATAATGCTTCGGGCGTGTCGGCGATGCTCGAGATTGCGCGAGCTTTCAGCCGAGATGCCCACGCCGCCGCGCCGCTCGATTTTATTTTTGGCGGTGACTGGGGAAGAGGCAGGGTTGCTGGGGTCGGATTATTTCGCGCACGTTCCTACCATGCCGATCTCGAAGATCGTGGCGGACATTAATATGGATGGCATCGCGCTGCTTTATGATTTCCGGAATGTGGTTGGACTCGGGCGCGGAGCATTCAAGCCTCAGCCGCGAAGCTGGCCGACGTTGCGCGGCATATGAGTCTTGAAGTTAGTCCTGACCCCATGCCGGAGGAAGTTTTCTTCGTGCGCAGCGATCAGTATTCGTTTGTGAAGCAGGGAGTGCCGGCGGTGTTTCTTTCTGAGGGATTCAAGACGGTGGATCCGTCGCTGAATGGGAAAAGTATTTCGCTCGAATGGGAGAGCACGATTTACCATACGCCGCAGGATGATATGAAGCAGAAATTGAATTTTGATGCGGGGGCGAAGTTTGCGCGGGTGGATTTGGCTATTGGGTATGAAGTGGCGCAGGAGACGGAGCGGCCGCACTGGAACGCCGATGATTTCTTCCTGAGTAAGTTCGGCAAGCGTTGACGACTCGGAGCTGGCGCGCGCTATCTGCCTGGTTCTGCCGATTCCTCCATTGGTCCAGTGGAATCAATGGGCGCGGGAGCTGGGCCTTTCAGTTCGGCCAATAAAATTGCCGCGAAGATCAACGCTGCGCCGGCGAGCGTGCGGCCGCTCAGGCGCTCATGCAGCACGACGTACGAAGTCAGCGCGGCGAAGACTGGCTCGAGGGTGAATAGAATCGCGGCGTGGTTCGCGGAGGTGTGCTTCTGCGCCCAAAGTTGCGCTGAAAATCCGAGGACTGTGCAGCCGAGTGCTGTTACCACAATCGCAAAAATCAAACCTCGAAGTGATTTCGAGGCGCGGCGCTTCCCATCCTGCGGCCGCGACGATCGGCAAGGCAATCGTCGCGAGCAGCGCGGTCAAGGCAATCTGGAGAAAGGTTAGCCCGGCGACGGAATGGCGAGCGGTGTAATGCGCGACGGCCAAGAATGTGGAAGGCAAACATCACCGCCGAGCCGATGCTGAGCAAATCGCCGAGATTCAGATTTCCGAAACCCGAAGGTGGAACGGCTACGAAATATAGACCGAACAACGCGACCAAGCGCGCCGGCCCACGCCCAGCGATTGATGCGCTTGCGCCAGAAAACGGCCAGAAGCACCGGAACAAACACCGCGCTTGAGCCATTCAAAAATGCGGCTTTCGACGGCGTGGTGAATTTGAGCGCGACGGTTTGGAAGACGTAGCCCGAAAAGAGAAAAATGCCGATGACTGCGCCCGCGATGATTTCTGCGCGTGCCAGACGGCGGACGGTGTTCCAATAAATCGCCAGCATGACCAACGCGGCGAGCACGAACCGGACGGAAAGAAATGCGAACACCGAGGCGTACACAAGCGCGTTCTGAACGACGACGAAGGTGGCGCCCCATATGAACATGCAGGCGGCGAGGGCCAGATCGGCTTGCAGTCGCTTGCTCATTGAGAATCGTTCATGAATTTATTGGCAATTGGTGTGCCGAAAATTAACGCGGCGGTGTAGGGCTTTTCTGCGACGCTTCGTAAACCACTCTCCCGCCGGTGATGGTCATCGAGACTTTTGCGTTGATTAGCTCGCGCGGGACCAGGCGCGTGATGTCTGACGGGGAGACTACGATATCTGCGAACATCCCGGGCACTAACTTCCCTTTGCGCTTTTCTTCGAATTCGGCGTAGGCGGCGCCGTGGGTGTATTCGCGGATGCAGGTTTCGATCGGGAGCTTTTCTTGCGGCTGCCAGCCTCCTGTGGGGCCGCCTTCCGGGAGTTCGCGGGTGGCGCAGGCGTAGAGGCCGCGCAGAGGATTTACCGACTCGACTGGATAATCTGTGCCGAAGGCTAGATGCGCGCCACTTTTTTCGAGAGTGTTCCAGGCGTAGCCGCCTTTTATGCGCTCGCTGCCGATGCGCGATTCGGCCCAGCGCTCGTCGTCGAGCAAATGGCATGGTTGCATGGAGGCGATCACGCCTAACGCGGCCAAGCGCGGGATGTCATTTAACGCGATAATTTGCGCGTGCTCGATGCGATCGCGGCGATCGCGCCCGCCGTTCGCTTCGCGAACGGCGGCATATGTGTCTAGCGCAAGACGGTTGGCGCGGTCGCCGATGGCGTGGAAGGCTATCTGGAAGCCGGCGGCGTCCCGCGCTATGGCCATTTGTTTGAGTTGATCTGGATCGACGCGCAAGATTCCTGAACTTGAAGGTTCATCCGAATAGGGTTCTAGCATTGCTGCGGTGCGGGAGCCTAACGAGCCATCCAGGAATTCTTTTAGCGTGCCGGTTTTTATCCACGGGTCCGTTGTGCCGAAGGCGCGGCGGTATTCTTCGAGAGCGGCTAGCGGGGCGTTGAAGGGCAGCCATTCGGTGATGCGCAGCGGCAGCTTCCCTTCCTCGTGCAGGCTTTGGTAGATGGGCAGATCCACGAGCGCGGGAGTCTTGGGGGCGGATTTTCCCGCGGGCGAACGGCCGTCGCGAAATTCCTCGTAGAGGCGGAATGAATACTCTTCGGAATTATCTTGAATCGAAGTGACGCCGTAGGAAGACGCTTCGGCGAGAGCGAGCTCGATTGCGCGGCGACGCTGATCCGCGCTGAATGGCGGGATTAACGCGAGGACGCGGCTCATCGCGGAATCTTCTTCGAGCATACCGTTGGGCTCGCCGGTCGCTGGGTCGCGCATGAACTTTCCGCCTGGTGGGTCGGGGGTGGCGCGGGTGATGCCGGCGATTTCGAGAGCGCGGGAATTTGCTACTGCTACGTGACCGTCCACGCGGGTAAAGAACATGGGATGATCGCGCGAGATGGTGTCGAGATCGGAGCGCGTGGGGAAGCGCTTATCAGGCCATAGCGTGTGGTCCCAGCCTCGCCCCCTGACCCATTCGCCGGGCTTGAAATTCGGGAGACTGGCGCGGACGCGGGCCTGCATTTCTTCGAGGGATTTTGCGCCTTCTAGATTGACGGTTAGCTTTGCGAGGCCTGCGCTGACCAGATGCACATGAGCATCATTGAATCCCGGCATGGCGAATTGGCCGTGAAGATCAATCACTCGCGTTTTGGAACTCTTGAGACGCGCGATTTCTTCGTTCGAGCCCGTCGCGACGATCACTTCGCCGCGCACTGCTAGCGCTTGGACGCGCGGGAGGCTCGGATCGCCGGTGTAAATGTCGCCGTTGGTGAGAATCAGGTCGGGGCTAGCGTCCGCGGCCGCCGTTTGCGAGATGGAATCTGTCATGAGTTTGGGATTCACCGTTGTGTTCGAGGAATGAGCGATCCCGCGTGCTAGTAGCACACCGAGTATCACTAGAACAAATGATGTGCGTGTGATCTGGAGCATAAGGCCAGACCGGAAAGGGACTAGAGGAGCGCGATTCACGAGGCAGTTCGAGCGATTAGTAGCGTCGTTAGCAAAATACGCTTGAGGCCGAGGAGTCGATCGGTGGTTTCATACCATTCGTCGAGGCTGTGCGAGCCGCCGCCTAGCCCCCCGCCACCGATGGCTATGGCTGGAATTCCGAGAGAGAGCGGCACGTTCGCATCCGTCGAGGAACGCTCGCGGCGGGAGGGATTGCTTAGGAATGAATCCACGCTGGTGATCGCGGCGAGGAGGTCGGAATTTTCTGCAAGCTTGCCTGATGGGCGGACGCCGAGCGAGCGGAAGGTAACCTCGAGCTGGCTGGCGCCGCGTTGTGCGCCCATTTCTTCGTTGACGCCTAATTGAATCGCGTCGCGCAGAGCTGCTTCTAGGCGCGTGAGTTGGGAATCGTCCTCTGAGCGTAAATCCACTTTCACTGCGGCGCGATTGGGAATTGAATTTACCGAGGTGCCGCCTTCGATGACGCCGAAATTGAAACTGGTGCGCGGAGAATCTGGGACGCTGATCGCTGAGAATTTCACTATGCCGCGCGAGATGGCGGTGATTGGATTGGGAGCGCCGAAATCGGACCAGCTGTGTCCGCCCGGGCCGGTTACTACGGCTTCTATGCGGCGCGAGGCGAGACCTTGCGTGGTGATGTAATCGGTGGCGGCGCCATCGACGGCAATTACGGCACGCAGGCGCGTGCGGTAGGTCTCCACTAGAGCGCGAATGCCGCGCAGATTCCCTTCTCCTTCTTCGCCGACGTCGCCGGCGAAGATGATGGTCATGTTGGTGTGAATGTGGCCTTCTTCTAGCGCGCGGGAAATCGCGACCAGAGCGGCTAGGCCGGCGCCATTGTCGGCGATCCCCGGGGCTTCGAGGCGGGAGCCGTTGCGTTTGACCTTTACGTCGGTGCCTGCGGGAAAAACGGTGTCGAGATGTGCGGCCAGGAGAATTACCTCGTCGGGGTGCGTCCCGATGCGTTCGCCGATTACGTTGCCGATGCTGTCCACGTGGGTCTTCAGGCCGGAGGCTTCGAATATTTTGCGCAGTGCGGCGCCGCGGATGGCTTCGGAAAACTCTGGGGCGGGAATTTCGTTCAGGTGAATCTGCTGATCGGCGATCCAGGCTAGATTGTGGGCTAGCCAATCCGTGGAGCGCGCGACATTCGGTTCGCGGGCTAGTGCCGCGACGCTGATTTCCGAAGCGCGCAGGGACAGCGTGGCCATGGCCAAGAGAATACCGGAAGCGAGGAAAAGTTTCATCGCCGGAATGTGGTGACGTCTCCTGGCCGTTAGCGGCGAGGCATCGCGGGCTGCGACTGGGGCGAAGGCTCGAGTAGCGCGCGAATTTCCGCTTCGGTGAGAATCTGTTGAGATTGCTTGGCGGCGGCGAATATGCGATCTACGCGCTCGTCATTGGCTTCGATGCCGCGCTTTTCCAGCCAGTAAATTACGTTGGAGCGGCCGCTGAGCGGTCCGATTTCGATGATTTGCTCGAGGCCGAAGAGATGCGATGGGACGCCGCTGTAGATCGCGTTGGCTAGATCGCGATCGTTCTTTTTGTAGGCTTTGACGATGGCTGCGGCGTGCACTCCAGTGGCGGTGCGGAATGCGTCGCGGCCGATTACTGGATAATTTGGCGGGATGGGAGTGTGGGTGGCGCGCGAGACGGCTTCGGAATATTCCTTTAGGCGGGAGAGATCGTGATCGATCAGGCCCATTACTCGCAGATTTACGAGCATCAGTTCCATTGGGGTGTTGCCCACGCGCTCGCCTAAGGCTAGTGCTGCGCCGTGGACTTGATCGGCGCCTGCGGCTATGGCTGCCAGCGAATTTGCGATGGAGAGGCCTCGATCGTTGTGACCGTGCCAGTCTATTCGGATTTTTTCACCGGACGGTTTGACTACATTTTCTACGAAAAAGCTGACTAAATTGTGGGCGCCGCGGGGGGTGGCGTGGCCTACCGTGTCGCAGAGTACTGCTGCTCGGGCGCCGCAGCAGATCGCCGTGGTGTAAAGAGCTTTCACCGTTTCGGGATCGGTGCGGATGGTGTCTTCGGTTACGTACATCACCGGGAGGCCTTCGGAGACGGCGTAAGTAACGGCCTCTTCGGTGATTTGCTTCAGATGATCTACCGTCCAATCTTCTACCAGGCGGCGAATGGGGCTGGAGCCTAGAAAAGTTGCGGCTTCGATTTTTAGTCCGACTTTTTGCGAGATTTCTATAATTGGGCGGATGTCTTTTTTGTGGGTGCGTGCGGCGCAGTTCGGGCGGATTTTCATCCGGGCTCTGACGATTTCGCGGGCGAGCGCTTCGGTATCGGCATAGGCGCGGTGGCCGGCGCCGGGGAGGCCGATATTTACGGTGTCAATGCTAAGTGCTTCCATCAGGTGCAGGATTTCGATTTTTTGCTCGATGGAGGGATCGTGGACGGATGGGTTTTGCAGGCCGTCGCGCAAAGTTTCATCGTTTAGCGCGATGCGGCGGCCGGGTGGGATTTCTGCGCCCGTGGCGGTGTTCCAATCGTAGATGAGTTCTTCGAGGTTCAACTTTTTTCGCGTCCTTGTTACGCCGCTAGTATCGCAAGGTGTAGCTGTGCGGGCCTGACGAAAGATCGGGTTTATACAACGTCTTGCAGAATTCGCAGCGATAGATTTCGGCTTTTTTCCCGATTAGCTTTTCGATTTCTTTGGGGTAGTCGTACCAGCGCTTTAGATGGCCGCAGCAGAGCTTGTTCTTTTCATCTTTTTCGTCGCAGGCGCGCTGGGTGCGCTTTTTCATTTTGATTTTCGGGGCGGTGGACTTTGGAATTTCCGGCGCGGTGGCAGGCGGGGCAGCCGGAGTTGCAGCGCCGGTAGGCGGCGGCGTCGCCGGTGGCGTGGCTTGTGGAGTGGCGTCCGGTGCGCTGGCGTCGGCCATTGGTCGTGGTCCTCGTGGAAGAATATCTACGCTAAATTCTGTGCCTGCGAAATACCGTGCCTAGCGCGCCGCGCGGGCGTGCTAACGCGGCCATGCGGCGCGTCCATCGCGGCGCGAAAAGAAAATCTACGAAGCGATCGGCGGCTGCCGCGACACTCTCATTGTAGCCGAACCACCAGGATTTCGGGGCGCCCGGCAGCAAATCTACATCCACATACTTTACTTGGACCATCTCTAGCAAGCCGAAGCGGGAGTGCGAGCGTCCCCAGCCGCTGGAGCGGCTGCCACCGTGAGGGGCTTCAGTGATGCCGTAATAGCTGGCGACATCGTTGATCATTACGGAGCCGGCGCGAATTTGCTGGGCGACGGCGCGCCCTTTTGCGGCGTCGCTGGTCCAGACGCTGGCGCTTAGCGCGAATTCTGAATCGTTGGCCAGTGCTACTGCTTCATCTGCGGATTTTACCGGGCGAATTGCGATTACTGGGCCGAACGTTTCTTCGCGCATCAGCTGCATGGAGTGATCCACATTTGTTACTACCGTGGGCTCGAGGAAAGTTGGGCCGAGGTCGCTGCGGCGATTTCCTCCGGTCGCGATTTGCGCGCCGCGCGCTGCGGCATCGCGCAATTGCGCTTCGACTTTTTCGAGTTGGGAGGTGCGGATCATCGGACCGATTTCGGCGTCGGTGTCTGACGGCGGCCCGAGGCGCAGCTTTTTCGTTTTCTCGACGCAACGCTCGATGAACGGTTGCGCGATGGCTTCTTCGACGTAAATGCGCTCGACGGAGATGCAGGTTTGCCCGCAATTCATGAAGCCGCCCCAGACGGCGGCGCTGGAGGCGATGTCGAGATCGGCGTCGGCTAGGACTAGCATGGCATCCTTGCCGCCCAATTCTAGCGACGTTGGAATCAGGCGGCGCGCGCAGGCTTCGGCGATTTTCTTTCCCGTGGCTACGCTGCCGGTGAAGAATACTTTGTCGGGATTTGCTTCGATGATCGAGGCAACCAGCGAGCCACCGCCTTGCAGAACTTGCGCCAGGCCTGAGGGGATTCCGGCTGCTGAGAGGATTTTGGCGATCACTTCGCCTACGCGCGGCGTGAGTTCGGAAGGCTTGAGTAAAACGGCATTGCCGGCAACGAGCGCGGGCAAAATCTGCGCCATGGGAATCGAGAAGGGATAATTCCAGGGCGAGATGATCGCGAGAACGCCGAACGGTTGAAAATGAAGCGAGCCTAATTTTGCTTTGACGCCGATGTTGTGGTGCGGCACCGGTTCGGGCCGCAGCCATTCGGGAGCTTGTCGGGCCAGGAAATCGGCGGTATCGAGCGCCAGCAGCAATTCCGCGAAAACGGCTTCGACGTGCGGCTTGCCGGTTTCGAGCGAGATTGCGGCGGTGACTTCCTTGCGGTGCGCGTACGTTTCGTCGCGGATTTTCCGCAGATAGCTGCAGAGCTGGCGAACGGAGTGCGCGGCCCAGGGTTTCTGGGCTTCGCGCGCGCGGGCCATCAACTGCGGAACCGATTCGGGCGCGGTGGCGGGAATTTGCTCGACGATTTGGCCGGAAGCTGCCTCTATGGACGAGACGAATCCGGCCGCGGGAGCTAAGGCGGCGCCTTGGTCGGAATCGATTTTCGATGTTTTCGCTTGCGCGCCCATCGCTGGGTTGATTCTAACCGATTTTGGCTTCGGACTTGCGGCGCTCGTGGGCGAGCGAGGCGGTGGGGTCGGGATATTCGAGCGCGACTAGATAGAGGCCGTCGGGCGGGATGGTGGGGCCGGAACGGGAGCGATCTTTGGCTTCGAAGATCGAAGCTATATCGCTTGGCGCTAGTTTTCCCTTGCCCACATCGAGCAGAGTACCCACGATTTTGCGGACCATGTAGCGCAGGAAAGATTTACCGTGGACGACGTAATCGAGTTCGTGAGCGACCTCCTCGACCGCGTCACGTGTGCGATAGCCCGGATAGTTTCGGGCGGCGGTGGCGGAATCAGGCGACGCGCCGAACGGGGCGTATGGCTGCGTGATGATCTCGGATCGGAAGATATCGCGTAGCATTTCGCGATCTTTGTCGTCGTCCTCGGAACCAGAGGACGCGGCGAAGGAAGTGAAATCGTGGGAGCCCTCGAATTGGCGGGCGGCTTCTTTCATGGCGGGTTCATCGAGAGGCCAGGGGTAATGCAGGACGCGTCCATTTTCGAAAGGCGGAAGCACGCGGCCTCGAAAAATTCTGTAGCGGTAGGTTTTTGCGAGGGACTGCCAGCGCGAGTGGAAATCGGGGCCTACTTCCTCCGCGGCCATTATTCGGATTTGCGGGGATAGCAGGGCGTTTAGCGCGCGGCGAAAATCTTCGGCGGTTAGCGAGGAGTGGGTCTTGAAGTGGCCTACCTGGCCGAGGGCGTGAACGCCCGCGTCGGTGCGGCTGGCGCCGAAGAGGAAGATTTTCTCTTGCGTGATTTGGCGGGCGGCGTCGGCGATGGCTCCTTGGATGGTGGGCAGGCCCGGCTGAAGTTGCCAGCCGTGGAATTGGGAGCCGTCGTAAGCGATAGTTAGCTTGATGTTGCGCATGGTTTCATCGCGATTATGACACGAGTGAGCGTCGCGATGCTTGCGCGGCTGCGGGTTTACGAACTGGGCTGGCGTGCTCCCGTTTCCTGGCTGAAGATGCAGAGCCAGTTCTTTCCTTTTTTTGTCCAGATGGAGGAGACGTAGGCGCGAGCGTCGAATTCCTTGCCGTGGGAGATGCCTTTTTCGTGGATCTTGTAGGTGATCAAGCCCGAGTCCTTTGAAAGCGCGACGAATTTTAGATCGTCCATGGAATATTCCGTGAGTGTGAATGCTGCTACGTTTTTCATCACCTGGGCTTTGGTTGCGGGACCTTCCGCGTCAATGAAGACTCCATCTTCGTCGGTCAGATCGGCGAACCGCTGCACGTTTCCGGATTTTAGCGCGTCGAGGCCTTCGCGCTCCTTGGAAACGATTTGCTGCTCCGTGGCCGAGGGTTGAGTGTCCCCGGCTGCGGCCTCGAACGAGGGAGCGGCGGACATTGCGAACGCGAGGCGCCCGAGAGAGATTGTGCTGGCGATGCCGAGTGCGACGAGCAGGATCGCAGCGGAGCGCAATTTCATAGTGCCTCCTCCATACATGCGAACGCGACTCTAGCAAGAATTGCCGGAGGTGCGAGGAAAAAATGAGCAGGGGCGATCGACGGGGGTGGATTATGGGGCGGCGCGGACGTGGCGGCTGCCCGGGCGCTGGGCTATGCTGCCGGCGCGGCATTGCGGGCACTCGTCGGCTTCATAGCTTGGAACTGACAGCTCGAGGAGGGCGCGGGCGGGGACATTGAGATCTACTTTGCCGGCGCTGCGATCGATAATTGCGCCGGCTGCTACAGCTAAGCCGCCGGATTGCTCGACTACGCCGATGGTTTCGCGCGTGGAGCCGCCGGTGGTCCAGACATCTTCGACGACGAGGACGCGCTCGCCGGGATTCAGCTGGAAGCCGCGGCGTAGCGCCATTTGTCCGGAGCGATCGCGCTCGACGAAGATTGCGCGAACGCCGAGTGCGCGGCCCGCCTCATGGCCGATGATCACGCCGCCTAATGCCGGCGAGACTACGCACGCCGGCTTTAGCTCGCGGAATTTGTCGGCGAGGGCGCGGCCTAGCTGCTCGGCAAACTGCGGATGCTGCAGCACGAGCGCGCACTGTATATAGGTAGCGCTGTGTAGGCCGCTGGAGAGCTCGAAATGGCCCTGGCGGACTGCGCCTACTTCTTCGAGTAGCTTGAGAATTTCTTCGCGATTCATGGCTGGCTTCCGCGACGCATAACGACCGCGCCGCGAGGCGTTTAGCCTAGGCCGCTAAACCTGCGTTGTCAATCACTCGCTGGCGATGCTAGACTCACGATTCGGTTTGTTCGCTTGCGAACCGCCGGTGTCCGATTGCGGACACACGAACAGCACGCTTCCCGTTTATCTGACACATTTCAAAAGGATATACGTGGCTTTCAGCGTGCAGCCAGGAATCTTTGTGAAACAAACCAGTTGAGCCGGACGTTTCAGTAATCTGGTGGGTGAGTGGGTGGTTAAGCCCCGAATTCAACAGCAAATTCAGGCGAGAAACGGAGTTACTGAGTGAGAGGAAAAGCAAAAATGACTGGACGGCTACTCCGCATGGGATTGTCGCTGGCGATTAGCGCATCGTTGCTCGTGGCACCGGGATTTGCAGCGGCGCAATCGCAATCACAGCCGCCTCCGCCGCAGCAAAACCAGAATCAGAATCAAGAGCCGAATCCGCCAGGCGCAGCCCCCGGCCAGCCGGGGCAATACCAGCCGGCAGTGGCGCCGGGTGTGGCGCCAACCAAGTTGCCGCAGGATTTGCCGCCCGCGGCTTCGAGCGCAGAGACTCAGGCCGCGCGTAATTTGAAAGTCACATTCGGGCACGATTTTTCAGTGCCGCCCCGACCTTTCCCAGATATCACCGCGCCGTACCGGCAGATCAAGATCGATCCCTTGGTACTCACAAACTCTCCGCGAATCCAGCAACTGATCAAAGACGGCAAGCTACTGCTGAGCCTGGAAGACGCGATTACGCTGGCCGTCGAAAACAATCTGGGGATCAACATCGCGCGTTATACGCCCTGGGAAGCGGAAACGGACTTATTGCGCGCGAAATCGGGGCAGACGTTTTTTGGCGTCCCAACGATCAATTCGTTGCCCGATTTTGCAAATATTCCGACCATCTCTTTCGATCCCATACTTACGGCAAACGTGAACCTGGCGGATGCGACAATTCCGGTGAATAACCCGTTCATTTCCGGAACGGGCACGTCCGGGATACTGGAGCTCAAGGAACATTCTGACCAGGCAAACTTTTCGTACGTCGAGGGTTTTCACACCGGAACGCAGGTCACAGTGGCGTGGAACAACACGCGATCGAGCAGCAACACGATCGAGAATTTGTTCAATCCCGCCCTCTCTTCGAATATCACCATCACGGTGCAACAGCAGCTATTGAATGGATTCGGAACTCTGCCGAATACCCGCTTCATCGCCGAAGCGAAGAACGAACGGCAGGCAGCGGATCAGTACTTCGCGCAGCAGGTAATCACCACCATTACCGCGGTCGCGACGGCTTATTGGGAGTACGTGTATGACCGCGAAAACGTAAAAGTGGAAGAAGCGGCGCTGGGAACTTCGACCAAACTCTATAACGATAATAAACGCCAGCTCGAAATCGGCACGATGGCGCCGCTAGATGTGCTCACCGCCGAGTCCGAGGTGGCGACCGACCGGCAGAACTTGATCCTGGCGCAGACCACGCAATTGCAGCAGCAAACCGTGCTCCTGAATGACATTACGAAGCAGTTGATGGATCCGACGTTGGTAAATGTCGAGGTCATTCCTACGACGGCGCTCGCTAGTCCCGCGGACGTAAACATCGCAGCGCTTCCGGACGCGGTAAAAGAAGCGTTGGAGAACCGCCCGGATGTGAAAGAGGCCGAGACGCTGCTGAAGAATACCGGGATTCAGGTGAAGACCGCGCACGATGCGCTGCTTCCCGTGCTGACCTTGTTCGGCCAGTATGAGACCCAGGGGCTCGGCGGGAATGAAACTACGACGACCGAGACACCGACTGCATTTGCCGCGGACCTGAACGCGCCCTTGCTGACTGCGAACGGGACGCCGGTGTTGATCGGCGGGCAACCGGTGTTTGCCGGGACACCTTCGGCGTTCAACGCGGTCTCAACTACTGCAAATGGGGGATTGGGAGACGCGCTATCGAGTGTGTTTCAGAATAAATTCCCGACCTATGCGGTGGGCTTGAATTTGACGCTACCGATTCGCAACCGCGCGGCGCAGTCGGATAGCGCGCGAGCTATCTTGCTCGATCGCTCGGCCCAGGTGCAATATCTGCAACTTCAGAACACGGTGGCTTTAAATGTGCGCAACGCGCAGATCGCGCTGCAGCAGGACCGAGCGCAGGTGGACGCGGCCATCAAGGCCGGGGAACTGGCCAAGCAAACGCTTGAGGCGGAACAGAAGAAGTATCAGCTTGGCGCTTCGACCAGCTACAACGTCATATTGCGTTCGCGCGACTTGACCACCGCGCAAGGAAACGAGCTGCGCGCGCGCATCAATCTAGTGGAAGCGTTCATCAATTACGATCAGGCGCTCGGCCGGACGCTCGCCACCAATCGGATTACCGTGGCCGATGCTTCGCACGGAGACATTTTCCATACGCCCAATATTCCCGGCGCGTTCGAAAATGTCCGGCTGTTCGGAAACGGGGATCACGGCTATAAAGGCAACTAAGCTGGAGCAGCGCGACGGATGCGTTGAGCGTTAGGAGCACTAATGCCCGCTGATCCTAAGGATCCATCCACCACGTCCACGATCAACGGGACTGACGCCCCGGCCTTACATCGGAAACCTGGCGCCGCCGAAAAAGCGTGGGAAGAAAACACGCTTGCGCCGACACTTGAGAAATCGCCGGAGCGCGCTTCAAAATTCACCACCGTTTCGAGCTATCCGATTCGCCGTCTGTACACTCCCGCCGATCTCCCCGATTGGAATGAGGATCGCGATCTGGGATTGCCGGGCGAGCCGCCCTATACGCGCGGAATTCACCCGACCATGTACCGCACGCGGCTGTGGACCATGCGGCAGTTCGCCGGGTTCGGCACTGCGGAAGATACCAATCAGCGCTTTCGCTATTTGCTGGGGCAAGGGCAGACCGGTCTTTCCGTAGCCTTCGATTTACCCACCTTGATGGGCTACGACTCGGACCACGCGCTCTCGGAAGGCGAAGTCGGCAAATGCGGCGTAGCGATTAGTTCGCTGGCCGACATGGAAGTGCTCTTCGACAAAATCCCTATCGCCGGCGTCAGCACGTCGATGACGATTAATTCGCCTGCCGCTGTAATTTGGGCCATGTACCTTGCGGTGGCGGAAAAGCAGGGCGCCGACTGGAAGAAAATCGGGGGGACGCTGCAGAACGACATCCTGAAAGAATACATCGCGCAGAAGGAATATATTTATCCGCCCGAGCCGTCGATGCGGCTGGTGATCGACTCGATCGAATTCGGCGCGAAGCATACCCCGAAATTCAACGTGATCTCGATCAGTGGCTATCACATTCGCGAAGCCGGCTCGACGGCGATTCAGGAACTGGCGTTCACTCTTCGCGATGGGATTGAGTATGTGGATTGGGCGCTGCGCCGGGGCATGGAGGTGGATGATTTCGGGCCGCGACTATCGTTTTTCTTCAATGCTCATAGCGATTTCTTCGAGGAGACCGCGAAATACCGCGCCGCGCGGCGCATCTGGCACAAGACGATGACCGAACGGTACGGCGCTAAGAATGCGCGCTCGTGGGCGTTACGTTTCCATACGCAGACGGCGGGATGCTCGCTTACCGCGCAGCAGCCGTACAACAACGTGGTGCGGACTGCGCTACAAGCGCTCGCGGCTGTTCTCGGCGGCACGCAATCGCTGCATACCAATTCGCTCGACGAGGCTTGGGCGCTTCCGACCGAATTCGCAGCGACGTTGGCGCTGCGCACGCAGCAAATCATTGCGTACGAAAGCGGAGTCACAAATACTGTGGATCCGCTTGGCGGCGCCTACTTTGTCGAAGCGCTCACTAACGAAGTTGAAGCCGGGGCGTGGGATTACATCCGCAAGATTGACGCGCTCGGCGGAATGGTGGCGGCCATCGAGCGGGGGTATCCGCAGCGCGAAATAGCCGACGCTGCTTACCAGTATCAAATGGAAGTGGATCGTAAAGAGAAGATCGTGGTCGGCGTGAACGATTACGTAACGAAAGAGACCCCGCTCGACATTTTACAAATTGACGAAAGCGTGGCGCATCGTCAGGCCGAGCGGCTCGCCAAATTGCGTGCCGAGCGCTCGAGCGATGAATCCGCGCGGCGCTTGGCTGCGCTGCGCAAGGCCTCGCAAGGCAAAGAAAATCTGATGCCATATATTTACGACGCCGTGAAAGCCTACGCCACGCTGGGCGAAATCTGCGACGCGATGAAAGATGCTTTCGGAATTTACGACGAAGTTGCCATCACCTAATCAAGTTCTGCTAAACTCCTGCGCAAATGAACTCTAAACATTTTCGAAAGTTTTTGGCTTTCGCGCTGATTTTCGTGTGCTTGCCGATCGCTGCTATGGCGCAGGCCGGCGGCAACGGCGGTCGCGAGAGCGGCTTTGTCACCACACCCGACAACATTCGCATTCACTACATCACTGCGGGCGCCATGTCGAGCTCTTCGCCTGCGATGCTCTTCATTCCCGGCTGGACCATGCCTGCATGGATTTGGGATGCGCAAATCGATTATTTTTCGAAAACATTTCGCGTGGTGGCCATCGATCCGCGCTCGCAAGCCGACTCGACAATTACTGACGAAGGCAATTCGCCGACGGGGCGTGCCGCGGACATTGAGGCCGTCATTCAGTCGCTGCACCTCGGCCCGGTGATTCTTGTGGGCTGGTCGCAAGGAGTTTCCGACGTCGCCGCTTATTTCACGCGCTATGGAACGAAAAGCGTTGCGGGCTTTGTGCTCGTCGATGGCTTTGCCGGAGTCGATTTGAGTCCTGAGATGGCCAAGGGATTTGTCGGCATGGACGGCCAGCTCATCACCAATCGCGAGAAATTTACGGAGATGTTTGTCCGCAATATGTACAAGACGCCGCAAACGGACGAGTACCTGTCGGGAGTGGAAAAATCGGCGTTGCGCACTCCGACGGCCATCGCTGTTACCGAGACGATGGCGATGCTCACGATCGACAATCGCGAAGCGCTCAAGAAAATCGACAAGCCCACGCTGATCCTTACGCCCAAAGGCGGCTACTCTGCTCAATTCGAAGAGGCGATGCACGCTAACATCCCCAATTCGGAAATCGAGGAGATGGAAGGCGTCGGGCATGCGCTTTTCGTGGATAAGGCGGAGGCGTTCAACGAGCGCGTGGATCGCTTCATTAGCTCGCGGATTACCGCGCCGGTCGGATCTGCGCTCGAAACTCCCGCGACGCCTACCGCGCCGCGTTAGTTTCGAGTATCCTGTTCGCTGATGAGCGAAAAACGAATTCGGGTTTTAATCGCGAAGCCCGGGCTTGATGGCCACGATCGCGGGGCGAAAATTATCGCGCGGGCTTTGCGCGATGCTGGTATGGAAGTGATTTACACCGGTTTGCGACAAACTCCTGAAATGATTGCTTCGGCGGCTGCGCAGGAAGACGTGGACGTGATCGGGCTCTCGATTCTGTCTGGGGCGCACAATACTCTGGGGCCGCGCTTGATGGAATTGCTGCATGAAAAAGGGATGGGGGACGTCTGCGTGGTGATTGGTGGAATTATTCCTGAGGCCGATATTCCGGCGTTGAAGAAAGTTGGGATTGCGGAGATTTTTCTTCCTGGCACGCCTACGCAGGCGATTGTGGATTTTATCCGTTCGCGGATTTCTGCGGCGCCTTCTAAGGCTTGACCTGTCGTGCACTCTGAACTTCGCGCCGTCCGGCACGAAGATTTGCTGATACTTACACTGGAACATCCGAGCGGACTCCCGCGCCTCGAGCGCAGTGTGTTGCGCGAACTTGCGCGGCAAATCGAATGGCTCGCTGGAGCGAGCGGATTTGTGGGCGGGGTAATTACCGGAAGCGAGCAGGCATTTTGCGCCGGTGCCGAACTCGCCGAGATTACCTCCCCGCTGGCTTCCGAGGCATTGGATTTCGCGCGCGAGGGGCAGAGTGTGATGTCGCGGGTCGAGCGCTCGGTGAAACCCGTTGTTGCCGCGGTGCGCGGCTTCTGCATGGGCGGCGGTTTCGATTTGGCGCTGGCGTGCCGCGCGCGAATTTGTGCTGGCGATGCTTTGTTTGCGCATCGTGGGGCGACGATTGGATTAGTTACCGGCTGGGGCGGCACGCAGAGATTGCCGCGTTTGATTGGCCGGGCGCGGGCTATGGAAATATTTGCGACTGGTCGGACAATCGGCGCGGACGAGGCTTTGTCGCTCGGGCTCGTTCGCGAGGTCGCCGGCGCCGATCAGGTCTTGTTCCGTGCTATGGAGGTCGCTCGCGGTTCTCCTCCTAGCTCAGTGCGGGAAATCTGAAGACAAAAGCCTCGGGTCTGAAGACCCGAGCTACATTGCTAATCCCATTTGCGCGTGAATTTTGAGCGCGTGTAGGCTACGCGGAAACCTTGGCGCTCGATATTGCGATGTGAGGCGGAATTTAGTTGCGCGATGCTTACGGCGATGTCGCAGCCGGCCCCGGCGGCATCGGCCAAGCGCGATTCGAGTAACGCGGTCTGAATTCCGCGCCGCCTGAATTCGGGCAGAGTGCTTGCGCCGAAGAAGCCTGCGACATTGTTGTGGGTGCAGAGCGCGGCGCCGCCGGCGATTTTGCCGTCGGCGTAGGCTAGATAAGTGCGATCCGAGGGACGCTGCGAGAACATTTCCATGATCTCGATCAACTCCTCGGTGACCGGAAAATGCTCGGCAAATCCGCGGGAAACAGTTTCGGCCCAGAAACGCGCTTCGTTCGCGGCTGCGCGGCGAATCTCGACGCCTGGGGGGAGAACCGTCGGTCGCGCGGGCGCTTCGATCAGGCGATACAGCACATTCGACAGCTCGATTACGCGGTAGCCGCGAGTTCCGAGTTGCTCGTAAAGCGAAATATCGGCCATGGGACAAACTTCGATATTCACTTCCGAGCCGCGGGTGGCATAGAAATCCTCGAGTTCGTTCATGTCGCCGTTGCTGACCGCGCCGTGCAAACCGAGAGCGACAGCCTGCGTTACGGGCGAGCCAATGCCAGTGAACGCGGCCAAGCCGCCCATGATGTCGATGCTCTCGGCGCCGCTCGACGGATTCTTGCGCGCTAGGTAATGCGCACATTCCTTGGCTGCTGCTGCTTCCGACGCTTCCAACCGCCGCACTAAATCCAGGTTCACAAATTGCATTTGAAATTCCTCCTCGAAGGCGCCGCGTTGACGCCTGGACAGTGGGTCAGAAAACTTTGTCGTGTTGGATCGCTACGGAAATCCGCGAGGAGGGAGATCTGCCAGAGCCGCGCACGAGCGGTGCACGAAAAAATTGAATCGCTACCCGGCGAACCGCGCGGAGGCGGACCTATCCTCGATCGGATCAAAGCTGCACATAGGCGCCTCCAGCGAGAGATTTGCGATTTAAATTCAGTCGCAGCGAAAGTATATGCCGAAGGTTGCCGATTTCCAAGCCCACCTGGATCAGGCAAATGATTGGGCCCCGGCAGGCACTCTCGCGTGCTCGACGCAAATTACGTATACTCTCCCGTGGTCAGTGAAGATTAGCTGCGTGAATTAATTTCCTGCTTGGAGCGAGATTAGGCCTTGTCGAGTCCCGTCCTAAATAGCGCCATCAACGCGAAGAGTGCTGAATTTGAGAAGAATTTTCGGCGGATGGTGGATCGGCTTACTGAAATCAAGAATGAAGAAGAGAAGATTCGCGCGGGTGGCGGGGCGAAAGCGATTGAGGCGCAGCACAAAAAAGGCCGGCTGACTGCGCGGGAACGAATTGCCAAGCTGGTCGATCCGCCGGGGCACTTTTTCGAGCTGGGGCTCTACGCCGCGCATGGAATGTACGAGGAATGGGGCGGGGCGCCTTCGGCTGGTACTGTCACGGGGATTGGGCGCGTGGCGGGGCGCCAGATGATGATCATCGCGAATGACGCCACCGTGAAAGCCGGCGCATTCTTTCCGATGACCGCGAAGAAAGTGATTCGCGCGCAGAATATCGCCATCGAGAATCACATTCCCACGATTTATTTGGTCGATTCGGCGGGCATTTTTCTGCCGTTGCAGGAAGATGTGTTTCCCGATACCGACGATTTCGGGCGCGTGTTTCGTAATAATGCGGTGATGAGCGCGATGGGAATTCCCCAAATCACCGCGATTATGGGCATGTGCGTAGCGGGCGGCGCTTATTTGCCGGTGATGTGCGATCACATTTTGATGACTGAAGGCAGCGGGCTTTTTCTGGCGGGCCCGGCGCTGGTGCAGGCGGCTATTGGACAGAAAACTTCCGCGGAAGAGCTGGGCGGGGCGAAGATGCACGCGCAAATCAGCGGCACCATCGATTTTCGCGAGCCGGACGATGATTCTTGCCTCAAGCGCATTCGTTCTCTCGTGGACAAAATGGGGCAACGGCCCGGGACGCCGTTCAACCAACGCAAACCGGAGCTTCCTGCGCACCCGGCCGAAGAGATCTACGGGATTTTTTCGTCCGATCCTTCGAAGCAGTACGACATGCACGAGATTATCGCGCGCATCGTGGATGGCAGCCGCTTCGACGAATATCGCGCGGAATATGGGCAGACGGTGATCTGCGGGCTGACGCGCGTCGGCGGCTGGGCTGTTGGAATCGTTGCCAATAATAAAAAGCATGTACAAATTGCTGCGGCCGGGACTGGCGAGCGGCGCATGGAATTCGGCGGCGTGATTTACACTGAGTCTGCGGACAAAGCCGCGCGATTTATTCTGGACTGCAATCAAAATCTGATTCCGCTCATTTTTCTTCATGACGTCAACGGCTTCATGGTCGGCAAAGAAGCGGAGTGGAGCGGCATCATTCGGGCCGGCGCGAAGATGGTGAACGCGGTGGCCAATAGCGTGGTGCCGAAGATTACCGTGATTTGCGGAGGCAGCTTTGGCGCGGGCCACTATGCGATGTGCGGCAAGGCGTACGATCCGCGGTTTGTCTTCGCGTGGCCAACCGCGCGCTACGCGGTGATGAGCGGCGACGCGGCTGCCAGCACGCTCGTCGAAATTAAAATCAAGCAGCTTGAGCGTGAGGGCAAAAAGCTCACGGACGCGGACAAGAAGGAACTGCACGAGTCGATCCGCGCGACTTACGAAAGCCAGACCGATCCGCGCTATGCCGCGGCGCGTCTGTGGGTGGATGCGATCATCGATCCAGCGCAAACGCGGCAGGCGCTGATCGAGGCGCTGGACGCGGCGGCGCTTAATCCCGACGTGGCCGAATTCAAAACTGGAGTGCTGCAGACCTGATTCGCTCGCCGAAGCTGGGCGACCACACGCATGCCTAACGATAAAGTAAAAATCATCGAGTGCCCGCGCGACGCCTGGCAAGGGCTCACCGAAATCATTCCGACTGAAACCAAAGTCGAGTATCTCAGCGGATTGCTCAAGCTTGGGTTCCGGAATATTGATGCGGTTAGTTTCGTTTCGCCCAAGCACGTGCCGCAGATGGCGGACAGTGAAGACGTGATGCGCCGCTTGACGCATGCGTTTCCGCCCGGCGATCCCCCGGAAATTATCGGCATCGTGGTGAACGCGCAAGGCCTCGATCGGGCGCTTTCGGCGCCGGGCGTCACGACGATTGGCTATCCGTATTCCATTTCGGCTTATTTTCGACGCGCGAATGCGAATATGTCGCGTGATGAATCGCGCGCGCTGGTAGAAAAGTTGCAGAAAGAAACGAGTGCTGCTGGCCGCGGTTTGGTCGTTTATATTTCGATGGCTTTCGGAAATCCCTACGAAGAGCCGTGGGGCGCGGAGATTGTCGAAGACGCGCTCGTTTGGCTGAAAAGTGTCGGCGTTCGCACCGTCTCGCTCGCCGATACTGTGGGCACTGCGACCCCCGATGCTATCGCCGAACTTTTCAGCGGCGCGCGCGGGGCTGCTGAGGGAATCGAGCTGGGCGTACATCTTCATAGCCGTCCGGAAGGTGCGGCGGAAAAAGTGTTGGCGGCTTATGAAGCTGGCTGCCGGCGATTTGATGGGGCGTTGACCGGCCTTGGCGGCTGCCCGTTTGCCGGAGACGCGCTGGTCGGAAACATCCCCACCGAGGCGGTGATTGCAACGCTCGCGGCGCGCGGCGTTGCTACCGGAATTGATACACGATCGCTCGCGATTGCTTGCGCGATGACCGGAAAAATTCGCGAGACGTACGCGCACGCGCCCGACGAGAGTCCGGCGAACTAGTCATGGCCTACAACACACTGAAGCTTGAGTTCGACGCCGCCATCGCGACGATTACGCTCACACGTCCTGAAAAGCGCAACGCGATCTCGACCGAGATGATCGAGGAAGTGATCGCGGCGCTCGCTGAGGCGCAGTCGAGCGCCGCTCGTGTGGTAATTCTTACCGGCGAGGGTAAGGCATTTTGTTCCGGCATGGATCTCGACGAGCTGCGCGCGATCGCAAAGCGCTCGGCGGCGGAGCATTTGGAAGATTCCCGGCGCATGGCGCGGCTCTTCCGAACTTTGTATGCGTTTGCGAAGCCGACTATCGCTGCGGTTAATGGCGCGGCCATTGCGGGCGGCTGCGGCCTTGCTACGCTCTCCGATTTCACGATCGCTGTTCCCGCCGCTCAATTCGGCTACACCGAAGTGCGCATCGGCTTTGTGCCTGCGCTGGTCTCGGTTTTCTTGCGCCGTCAAATTGGGGACAAGCGCACGCGCGATCTGGCTCTCTCGGGCCGGCTCTTCGATGCCGCCCAAGCGAAGGCGATGGGGTTGGTGAACGAAGTCGTCGCTCCCGAAGAATTGATTCCAGCAGCGCGAAAGCTCGCTGCGACTTTGATTGCGTCGAGCCCAACTAGCCTTGAGCGCACCAAGCGCCTACTTCTCCAAATGTCACAAGCCGAGCTTGACCGCGAAATCTCGCTCGCCGTGCAAGAAAATTCCGACATCCGTGCAACCCCAGATTTCACCGAAGGTCTATCGTCGTTCCTGGAAAAACGCCCGCCGAAATGGACCGGGCGTTGAACGACCCAAAACCTATCAAATGTTCAGCGCTAAAGCGCATCGTGATAGGCGACGCTTTGACGGAGCGCTAAAGCGCTCCTCTCCCGAATAAATTCGGGGGCTGCCTCCGTGATTCCGCGGCTCCTCCGCGATGAACGCGGAAATTCCCTGACGATTACGTAAATTCGGCTGCGAAACTCCCATGGAGATTAAATTCGGATGCCGCCCTGCTTTTCTCGTGTATGACGCCATCGCTGGCGCTCTGCTACAATCTTTTGCCGATGTCACGCCATAGTTCCGCTAGTCATCCCGACGGCCACGATCGCTTCTACGACACGACCGTACGCGTTCGTTACGCCGAAACGGATCAAATGGGCGTGGTGTATTACGGCAATTATTATTTGTGGTTTGAAGTCGGGCGAGTGGAACTTTGCCGCCAGCTTGGATTCGAATACAAGAAGATGGAAACGGACGACGATAGCTTTATTGTCGTCGCTGAATCGTCGTGCCGCTATCGCAAGCCGGCGAAGTTTGACGACGTGCTACGCATTCGCACCCGCATCGCGGACGCCCAGCGCCGCACGATTCGATTCGCTTACGAAATATATCGCGACGAAACCAACGAGCTTTTGGCCAATGGCGAGACTTTTCATGTGATTTGCGATCGCTTTGGGCGTCCGAAATCTCTGCCCGAAAAATACCGGAAATTATTCGGCGTGAAGCCGGCGCATTCCGTGGCTGACGCAGACGGCTCGCACGCCATTTCCAAGAAATGACTCCTCACCGCCTATGACTCTTGCGCTCACCGGCAACGACCTGACACTCGAAAATGTGTATGAAGTGGCGCTCGAAGCTCGCGAAGTATCGCTGGCCTCCGACGCGCGCACGCGAATGGACGCCTCTCGGGCTGTGATCGATCGCCTGGTGGCATCTGGTGCGACCGCCTACGGCGTCAATACCGGCTTCGGCAAAATGGCCTCGGTGCGCATCTCGAGCGATCAAATCCGGCAACTGCAGACTAATCTGGTGCGCAGCCATGCAGCAGGCGTCGGCCCGCCGCTTAGCGAAGCGGAAGTTCGCGCGATGATGCTGCTCCGTGCCAATGCAATCTCCAAAGGTTTTAGCGGCATACGTCCGATCGCGGCCGAGACGCTCTGCGCCATGTTGAATCGCCGCGTGCATCCGGTCATTCCGTCGCAAGGATCGGTGGGCGCGTCGGGCGACCTCGCGCCGCTGGCGCATCTCGCGCAGGTGGTGATTGGCGAAGGGCACGCTGCTTACCAAGGCCGGCTGATGGCGGGCGCTGAAGCGATGCGGCTTGCGGGCATCGCGCCCGTCGCGCTGGAAGCCAAAGAAGGCCTCGCGCTCCTCAACGGCACGCAAGGAATGCTGGCGCTGCTCGCTTTGAGCCTGCGCGTGGCCGTGATTCTCGTGGATACCGCCGACGTCGCCGCAGCGCTTTCGCTTGACGCACTTCGCGGCACTCCCACCGCGTTCGATCCGCGCATCGCCGCCGTTCGCGCACACCCCGGCCATGCCACGACCGCGCAGAATCTCGCGCGGCTGAATCGCGGCAGCGAAATCCGCGAATCGCATCGCTCCACCGCGGCAGATCCGCGCGTGCAGGATCCTTACAGTCTTCGTTGCACGCCGCAAGTGCACGGTGCCGTCCGCGACGCGCTGGCAAATATCCGCGCCACGCTCACAATCGAATTAAATAGCGCCACAGATAATCCCCTGGTTTTCGCCGACACGAACGAAGTTCTGAGCGGCGGCAATTTTCACGGCCAGCCGCTGGCCATGGCCGCCGATCAACTTGCGGTTGCGCTTGCCACGCTGGCCGGAATTTCCGAGCGGCGCGTGGAGCAAATGACTAATCCGCTAACCAGCGGCCTGCCGGCATTTCTGATCAAGAATGCTGGCCTGAATTCCGGCTTCATGATTCTGCAGATCACCGCCGCCGCGCTGGCCAGCGAAATGAAAGCGCAGGCCACACCGCATTCGGTGGATTCGATTTCTACTTCAGGCAATCAGGAAGATTACGTTTCGATGGGGATGGGGGCGGCGCGGCGGCTCCAGCCGATGCTGGCGAATCTGGAAAATGTTCTGGCCATAGAGCTGCTTTCGGCTTGCCAGGGGATTGATCTTTTGAGTCCCTTGCAAACCGGCGCAGATGCACGAAAAGCGCAGACGTTAATTCGCGGCGCTTCAAAATTCGTTACGGAAGATCGCACCCTCGCGCCAGACATCGCCGCTGTGGCAGCGCTGATCGGCGGAGGGAAATTCTCCGCGATACTAAAATAAGCAGCAGCTCCCGCCGCTATGGTGGCTACGGAGTGAAATTGGGCGACGTGACGTACTGCCTTTATTTTCGCGGCGCGCCGTCCACGATTAGCGCCCTCACGGAGTTTCGCGCTCGTAAGAGCCGGCTGGACGCCAGCGCTTCTTAAAAGCTCCTCGCTGAGTCTGCTGCAGTGCTGCTACGCGAGTGCTTCGAATAAAAATTGGCCGAAGCGAAACCCTGCTATGTAACTAAACGGCGGTTCGCCTAGCGAGTAATGCCCGCATGGTAGATGCATTACTTCGCTGCGAACCCCATCGCGGCGCAGCGCGGCGATGAACTGATCTGAAAGTTCCGGCCAGAACGTGGGATCGTAATCGGCAGTGATGGCCAGAACTTTCTTTCCTGTGCCGTCCAGTTTTGAAATGTACGGAAATGGACTGATGGGCGACCAATAGCGCCGCAGTTCCTCAAGAGTGACTTTGGTGCGCAGCGGCTCCCAGACATTCGAAGTGGTCAAGCCATTTGCGACCACATCGCCGCAATACGTCGAAACGTGCAGATGTACGCTGGCGCGCAGCAGCGGCTCATGCGCCAGCGCCAAAAAAGCCAGCGACGATCCGATGCTCGTGCCTACGATGCCCAACTTGTCGTAACCGCGCGCTTGCAGCCAGCGCAAGCAGGCGCGCACATCGCAAACTGCCTGGCGGTTCGCCTGTAACGTAAGGCCGATATTCGGCGCCACCAAATTATCCCCGCGTGGATGATCGGGAATGGCGCGGCGATCGTGATAGGGCAAACTCATGCGCAGCGCGGAAATGCCGAGGCGCTGGAGCCAGCGGCAAACGGCCACCTGCTCGTGCCACTTGGCGTTCCACTGCGCGATCACCACCACCGCCGGGCCGCTGTGATGGCCGGGGAAAAATCGCGCGTGAACGGTGTTGTTCACCGGCCAGGCGGATTCGATCGCGCTCGTAAATGTAAGCACGCCTGCTTCGCCGCGATCTTCGCGAGAGGCAGTGAATACGAAGTCTTCAGGCCCGCGCGCGCCGAACCAGGCGTCGCTCGTGCGCAAGGTGTCGTCCACGAATTGATTCAGAAAGCCGCGAGGATCGGGCTCATTTGCGCGGCCGCCGATATATTCGAGGCCCCAGCCAAAAGGCAGCGTCTTGCGATTTTTCTCGTTCGCCCAACGGCCGTGCTCGTAGGCCCGAATTTTCTGCTCGTACCATTCGCGTATCATCAGGCCATCGAATATAGCCTAGCGCGCGCAAATCAACGAATTCCGAAATCGCGAATAATCTGCGTTCGCAAAGTTTAAGACTCGGGCACCAGTTGCCGTGCGCCGGTTGAGGCGCACCCATCGCTATGACATATTGAAAGGATGCTTCCCGGTCCTCTCATCGCGGGCGCGGTGTTCCTTCTCGGCCTGCTCATTGGCAGCTTTCTGAACGTCTGCATCGTGCGCATTCCTGCGGGCAAATCGATCGTGCTGCCGGCTTCCGCGTGCCCGAAATGCGGCGCGCCGATCAAGCCGTACGACAATATTCCGGTGGTGAGCTATCTGCTGCTGCGCGGAAAATGCCGCGGCTGCCAGACGAAAATCTCACTGATGTATCCGCTGGTGGAGCTGCTGAACGGCGCGCTTTATCTGATCTGCTATCTGGCGTTCGGCTTGACGCTCGAAACTTTGAAATGGGCGATCTTTGCTTCGCTTTTGCTGGTGCTGGTTTTCACCGATCTCCGCGAAAGAATTCTGCCTGACGTGATCAATTTCAGCGGTTTCGCGATCGCACTCGTGTTCAGCCTGTTTTTGCCGCCCACGGACGGCGCCGCGCAATGGCTGGCCGCTCGCTATTTCGCCTTTCCGCCGCCGATGCCCTTGATTTCTCTCGCCGACTCAATTTTCGGGGCTGCATTCGGGAGCGGGATTCTCTGGATCATTTCCGAAGGCTACTTTCGTTTGCGCAAGCGCGAGGGCATGGGCCTGGGCGACGTGAAGATGATGCTGATGGCCGGCGCGTTTCTCGGGCTCAAGCGCACGGTGCTTACTATTCTTCTCGGCTCGGTTCTCGGCAGCGTGATCGGCGTCGCGTTCATCGCCATTCGACGCAAAGGCACGGACTACGAACTTCCGTTCGGGACATTTCTCGGCGCTGGGGCGCTCATCGTGGTCTTTTACGGCACTCCGTTCGTGAATTGGTATATGTCGCTGCTCAGGGTGCGTTGACGTGCTGCGCTCTGCGATCGCGGTTCTCGTATTGGCGTCGGGATCAGCCGCACCGGCCGCACGCCCCGCAATTTCTCCGACGACACTCGTAATCATCGGCGTGTCCTTGGTGATCGTCGTTGGCGGAGTGCTGTTCGTTGGCCGGGCCATCCGCAAACTTTTGCGCGCCCACGAAGCCGACGTGCGCGGTGATTGGACGGCCCCGAAGGCCAACGAAGCTAATCCTTCGGCCTTCATGGCCGCCTCGATGCAGGGCGTGATTGAAAAGCTGCGCGCGCAGGAACGCGAGCTCGCGCGGCTGCATCGTATCGAGCGGGAACGCGCTCGCGAATCCGAGCGCATCACCGAAGAAGTCACGCGCAATATGCCCACCGGCTTGTTGCTGCTAAGCGCCAAGGGGGCCATCACTTCGGCAAATCCGGCGGCGGAAACCGCGCTTGGCGTGAAGGGCCTGCAATACCGGGCTTACAACGAAGTCCTCGATGCGGATTCCGATCTCGCCAATCTCCTCGGAGCTTGCCTGCGCGAAGGACGCACCATTCACCGCGGCGAAATCCGGCACGTAACGCCGGCGGGCGAAATACGCCAGCTCGGCGTGACGATTTCTCCTATCGCGCGCGCGGTTCCCAATTATGTTCGCCAGCCGGATTCTGCGGCCGGATCGCCGGCAGCCGCGCGCGAATCGCTGATTACCGGCGCGCTCTGCCTGATGAGCGACCTCACCGAGTTGACCGACCTGCAACGACAGGTTCGCTGGAAAGAAAATCTCGCAGCGCTTGGCGAAATGTCTGCCGGCATCGCCCACGAATTCAAAAACGCGCTGGCCACGATTTCCGGTTACGCGCAAATGATCCATCAGGAAGCGCCGCCGGGAGAATTACTCGAAAATTCCGAGCGCATTCTGGAGCAAACGCGCGCGCTCACTCACGTTGTCACCGAATTCTTGCGTTTTGCCAAGCCGCTCGAGCTTTCTTACGAAACGCTGCCTGTGGAGTCGCTGGTTCTGCGCGTTGCCGATGAAATACAGGAAGCGGTTCCGGGCTGCGCGATTCGCACTGCCGGAGAATTCTGCGATGTACCCGGCGACGAAGGCCTGCTGCGGCAGGCGCTCTTGAATCTCACCCGGAATGCCGCCGAAGCGGCGCTTAGCCGCGGCGCGCAAGGGCGCGTCACGATTTCCGGCGCATTTGAAGACCGCGCCGGGCGCAAATGGCAACGGATTTCCGTTGCCGACAATGGCCCCGGCATCCCCAACGCCGATTTGGCCAAAGTTTTCCTGCCGTTTTTCACTACGAAGTCGGAAGGCACCGGGCTGGGTCTCGCGGTAGTTCAAAAAGTTGCCATGCAACACGGCGGCTCCGTCGAAGCCCGCAATCTTCCCGAGGGCGGGGCCGAGTTCATTCTCTGGTTACCTTTGCGACAGGCTCCTGTGGCCCCGGACTTTGTGCAAGCGGCCGGGCGCATCTAAAATAGAGGTGATCCCGGCGTTAGGTCCCGAAAGGCGGTGTGTATGCGCATACGATGGATGATCGCTCCGGCAATTTTGGTTCTGCTCGGCGCTTATGGCGTGGCCGCGCAAAATTCCCAGAGCACCCCACCACCGAGTCCGGCGCCCGCGCCTAGCCAGCCCGCTCCATCACTCGCCGATGCGGCGCGCAAAGCCCGCGAAGCCAAAAAGACTGAGCCGAAAAATACAAAAGTATTCACCAACGATAATATTCCTGACGCTGGAAACATCAACGTTGTCGGCGCAGACGCGGCTCCTGCTGACGGTTCGGCAGCCGGGCCGCCAGCGCCAGGTGCGGCCAAGCCCACTATCGCGCAAGAGGAACAAGGCTGGCGCGACCGTTTTGCCAGGGCGCGCGCGAAGCTTTCACGCGACCAAGCCGACCTCGAAATTCTCCAGCGCGAAATGGGCAAGCTGCAATTGGGCTTCTATCCCAACGATCCAGTGAAGCAAATGCAGCAGGACTTGACGCGCTCGGACATCATCAATCAGCAGGCCAAGATCGATAAGAAGCAGGCTGATATTGCCGCCGATAAAGCCGCGATTTCCGATCTCGAAGACGCCCTGCGTAAGTCCGGCGGCGATCCGGGCTGGTCGCGATAGGCCCTCTCGCAATGGAACCAGTCCTCCTCGTCGAAGATAAAGCCGAACTGCGCGCCATGCTTCGCAAGTTTCTGGAGCGCTCCGGCTATTCTGTGGACGAAGCGCCGGATGGGAATTCCGCGATCGAGAAAGTTCGCGCGCGGCGCTACCTCTTCGTTCTTTCGGATTTGAAACTTCCCGGACAATCTGGAATCGACGTGCTGCGCGAGGCCAAGCGCGCCGACGCCGCGCTGCCGGTGATTTTAGTTACCGCGTACGGCTCTGTCGAAGAGGCCGTGACGGCCATGAAGGAAGGCGCGTTCGATTTCATCCAGAAACCGGTGGATTTGGATCATCTGAAGATTTTGCTGGAGCGCGCAGCCAAGCAACAGGACCTGCTGCGCGAGAATTTGCTGCTGCGCGAAGAATATTCGGCGCGCTATGGATTTCCGCGAATCGTCGGCGAGCATCCCTCGATGAAAGATGCCAGCCAGGTGGTGCAGCGGGTCGCCGCAACGGACGCGACCGTTCTGCTTCTAGGCGAGAGCGGCACCGGCAAAGAGCTCTTTGCGCGCGCGCTTCATCATCTGAGCCCGCGGCGGCAGCAACCGTTCGTAGCGCTGAACTGCGCCGCGATTCCCGAAGGCTTGGTGGAAAACGAGCTGTTCGGCCACGAACGCGGCGCCTTCACCGGCGCAGGCGCACGGAAAATTGGCAAGATCGAGCTGGCGCATCACGGCACAATTTTCCTGGATGAAATTGGCGATCTACCCGCGGCGATTCAGAGCAAGCTTCTGCGCGTGCTGGAAGAACGGCAATTTGAGCGCGTGGGCGGTACGATGACGGTGGGCGTTGACGTGCGGCTAATCACTGCCACCAATCGCGATTTGCAGTCGCTGGTGGCGGAAAAGCAGTTTCGCGAAGACCTTTACTTCCGCATTTCGGCCGTGCCAATCACCGTTCCGCCCTTGCGCGATCGCGGCGATGATGTACTGCTGCTGGCCGAACATTTTCTGGAGCGCTTTCGCCGCGAATTTCGCAAGCCGGATCTGACCCTGAGCGCCGCAACTATTGCGCGGCTTCGAAGTTATCCCTGGCCTGGAAACGTCCGCGAGCTCCAAAATGCCATCGAGCGCGCCGCCATCCTCTCGAACGGCTCAGAAATCGAAGTTCCCGGCCTGCAACTGCCGGCCGCGAGGCCCTCGCGCGATCAAATGCCCGATGGACTGGTGCGCGACGAATTCCTTTGGGAAGGCCCGCTGGAAGAAGTAGCGCAAAGAGCGGTGGCCCACGTGGAAAAATTCAAGATCGAGAACGCCCTGCGCGAATCCAAGTGGAACAAGACCCGCGCCGCCGAAAAGCTGGGCGTCTCCTACAAAACTCTGCTACACAAAATGCGCACTCTAAATCTCGAGAATTAGCCGTCGGTGTCGTCAGGGTTTTCTGCCGGTGTGTAACGCCACACTTCCGAAATTCCACAGCTTATAATCAACTTCTGCAAATCCTGCCCGCTCCATCCACTGAGCCAGCTCGGCTGGAGGCGGAAACTTTATAACCGAAATTGGCAAATAGGAGTACGCGGTTGCGTCTCCGGAAATCGCCCCGCCGATTCGCGGCAAAATGTGCCGGAAATAAAATCGAAAAGCCGCCGCGCCGATTCCGTTGCGCGGATCAGAAAACTCCAGCAAGCCCACTTCCCCGCCCGGCTTCAACACGCGAACAATTTCCCGAAGCCCCCGCTCGTAATTCGCGAGATTGCGAAATCCAAACCCCGCAGTGACCAAATCAAACGAGGCATTGGCAAACGGGAGTGACAAGGCGTCTCCTGCCAAGAAAAGTGCGGGAAATCTGCCGGCCAGCCCTTTGCCCGAAGCCAGCTCCACCATCGGAATTGCAAAATCGCTGCCGACGATCATCGCCGCCGAACTTGAATTTCTGCGAAGCTCACCAGCCCGACGAGAAAGCGCAAAGGCCAGATCGCCCGTTCCGCAACAAAGGTCCAGCACTCGCACAGCGGGCCGAGCCAGAATCGCGGAAAAGCGCTTGGCGGTGCGCCGCCGCCAAAGACGATCGAAAGAGAGCGAAAGAGAATGATTCAGAAAATCGTAACGCGGCGCTATGTGCCCGAACATCTCACGCACACGCGCGCCGGCCTCACGTTCGTTCCGGGCGCCTTCTGGACGAGAACCGGGCGCGGATGCCGGATTGTCGCGCCGCTCGGCCGCAGACTTCCCGGCGGAGGGAGGCAGGGTCAAAGGCGCTCTCCGATGGCGGCGACCAACGCCGAAATCTCGCGAATCGCGTCGGGAGTCAATGGCGGCCTGAGTTCGATCCCCCAGTCAGCCTTGCCAATGCGCCGCGGTAACACCCAGCGCAGGCTGCCGCCGTGAGACTTCTTGTCGCTCTTCATGCTCTCGAGAATCCGCCGCGCATCGATTTCGTCCCAGCCCGGCAGCGGACCTACTCGCAGGATCAGTTCGGCGATACGCAGTGCCTCGCGTTCGCTGATTCGATGCATCGCGAGGCTCGCGAATGTGGCGGTCAACATTCCCCAGCCCACTGCCTCGCCGTGCAGAAGCCGGCGGTATTTCGTCGCAGCTTCAAGTGCGTGGCCGAAGGTGTGCCCGAAATTAAGGATCTGGCGCAGGCCCGACTCTTTCTCGTCTTTCGAAACGACGGCGGCCTTGGCGCGCACGCAGCGCCGAATGATCCAGTCAAGCTTTCTCGGCTCGCGCCGCAAAACTGCCGGCAGATTGCGCTCCAAAAATCTAAATAGCTCGGCATCGCCAATCACGCCGTACTTGATAACCTCACAGAGTGCGGAGCGATACTGCCGCGCCGGAAGTGTCTGCAAAAGCTCTGGGTCAGCGACCACAAACTGCGGGGGATAGAACGCGCCGACGAGGTTCTTCCCTTCCGGCAAATTCACGCCGGTCTTTCCACCTATTGCACTGTCAACCTGCGCAACCAGCGTAGTGGGCACATGCACAAGCCGCACGCCGCGCAGATAAGAGGCAGCGGCAAATCCCGCGACATCGCCGACGACTCCGCCGCCGACCGCCACAATCACGCTGCGCCGGTCAGACCCAGCCCGCGTCAATTCGCGGCAAATTTGGCCGACCGTCTCCAGATTCTTAGCGGATTCAGCGTCGTCAAATAAAATCGGTCGCGTCAGTCGCTGGCCACTTACGGCAGCCGTGACGCGAGCTCCACATGCGGACCAAACGTGCCGGGAGGAAACAACGAAGACCCCAGAGGAATCTTTTAAGCGCGCCAGGAGCGGGCGAAAATGGCGCAGGGAGCCGCGTCCGCACACCACAGGATATGCCCCGGAGACGGATCGAACTGTGAAGGTTTGCATCGAAGTAAAACGAATGTAGCACAGTTACCGCATCCACGATTTGCGCGAACATGAGGCAAACTGGCGTACCGCTGGCGTCCCCGCCGGCCTTTGCGAGCGAAAGTGCTGGCATTTGGCACGATCGGCTACGGCGCATGGGATCAAATTCAAACCGGTTCTTGAGTTGTTTCGTAACGGCGCGATTTAGCGTGGCACCTTCTCTCGGCCACATCGGATGCCACCCTGAAGGGCGCCGCTACGAATTCTCCTTTGTCACCGCGTAGTCCGGGCGCTGCCTCAGCATCTGGCAGGATTCTTAATCGCAAGGGGCCGGCAGAGACGCCAGCGGTACGAAAGGGCCCGGCTAGTGACCGCGCGTCTGCAGTTCATTCACGCTCGCGAGAATCACGTGGCCAACAATCCCCAGGTTTTTCGCACTGAGCTTGTCGAGCGTGTCCTCGCTTGTGTGCCAATAACCGAGATCTATGTAATCGTTGAGGTCGATGATATCCACTACAGCCAATTTTCGCTGCTTGAAAGGAAGATGATCGTCAGCGATTTCCGACGTCGCCTGCGGCACAAACACATTTTGATAACCGAGTTTCGCAGCCGTGGACCAGACAAGGTCAGCGAGCCAACCCGTAGAGTTGGCCTCGCGCATGAGTCGCAGGTTTTTTTGCGCGATCATGTCCGCGAGAATCACGGCTTTCACGTGCTTCAATTCATCGGCGAGCGCCATGCTTGCGGCTAATTGGCGCGAACCATAAGTGTTGTCGTTATCCTCATTCCAATTCACGAACGCCTCTTCCCCATCGAGGAAAGCGATCCAAACGCCTAGCTTCTGCTTCTTGGGGCACAGCAGGCGGGCCATCTCGAGCATGAGGCCCGTCGAGGAAGCGCTATCCTCAGCGCCCACAAATCCATCTTTTTTCAGCGAGTCGTAGTGGGTAAGCAAAAGAATGATGTCCGGCGACGTGCCGGGAATCTTCACCACGATATTCTTCATCGCCACAGAACCTATCGGCGTTGAGGAATGAAAATCATCATCTTCGAAAGTGCAGCCGAAGCTCTTCAACTGCCCGTGAATATAGTCCTGCACGCGATGAATGCCATCCGAGTCCGGAGGCCGCGGGCCAATCGCGACAATCTTGGCCACGTGATCGAAAGCCTTAGCTCCATCAAATCCGCCGGTCTTGTCAGCAGGCAACGCGTCGGAAGGCGCGGCAGCAACCGGCGCCGAAGTCTGAGCTGCAGCGGAGGCAGGTTGCGAGGCGGCCGGCGCCGTGCTCGTTTCTTTCGACGCTCCATTCCCGCAAGCGAACAAAAACATTGCCAGAAACCCCGCGCTCGTCGCCACCGATACAGCCACCGTGCGTCGTCTCATGCGTCTAGCTCTTCCCTTCTCGATTCGAAATTTTGACCGGCTGTCTCATCCGGCGGCTTCGGCCCGTCGCCGCTTGCGCACCACCAGATACGAAACGCCGATCCCCAACACGTAAAGCAGCGTCATCACGCCCATGAAGATTACCATTGTCGTGGCGTCCGGCGTGGGCGTAACTACCGCCGCCAGAATGGTAATCACTAGAAGCGCGTAGCGGAAATTCCGCCAGAGAAATCCGGGTGTGACGATCCCGAATAAAGTCAGGCAAAAAATCAAAACCGGCAATTCAAAAATGATGCCCAAGCCCAGCAATACGATCAAGATCATGTCGAAATATTCGTTGATGCTGATCAGCGGCTTGAACGGTCCCTGAAAACCAATCAAAAACTTCAACACGTACGGCAAGCTGATGAAGTATCCAAATGCCACTCCCGCCAGAAACAAAAACATCGAAGAGAAAATAAATAGCGAGACGGCCCGCCGCTCATGCTTATAAAGCCCTGGCGCGATAAATAACCAAATCTGATAGAGCACTACCGGCAGCGCGATCACAATCCCCAGATAGAGCCCCAAGGTTATAATCAGGCTGATCGCGCCTGTGGGACTGGTGTAAATCAATTTCTCTTCGAGATGCGCGTTGTGCAGCGCCGCAAGCATCGGCTTCGCCAAATAGCCGAACACTCGCTCCGAAACGCTAAGCCCGATCACCATCCCGATGCCAATCGCAATCGCC
Source organism: uncultured Acidobacteriota bacterium (assembly GCA_963831955.1). Classification (GTDB taxonomy): domain Bacteria; phylum Acidobacteriota; class Terriglobia; order Acidiferrales; family UBA7541; genus Palsa-147. The sequence continues at coordinate 939,709 of CAWHSG010000003.1, forward strand.
GAAGCGATAATGCGCTTGCGCAGCTCGACCAAATGCTCGAAGAACGACATCCGCCCGCCCTCTTCGTCCTCAGGTTTAGGCGGGGGAAATTCGGGCGTAGCAGCTGCCACCTCAAGTGGCTGCTCGGCGGGCGCCGCTTCGACGGGCTGCGACTCGGCGGGCAACGCATCGGCAGCTGCGGACTGCTCGGGAGTAATTTCAGGCTGGTTGGGATCTTCCATCAGAGGCATCAGTGGCGATCTACAGCAGGATCAGAATGGACAGCGGCATCGGCTCGGCCGCGCGGCACAGTATCGGGAGGAGCGGATTCTGAAGGCGCAGGCGCATCCAGCGGGAATTCCCCCTGGTCTGGCTGAGGCGTCCCAGGCAAAGCGAGTTGATCGGGCGAAATCGGCGTCATCAGCGGGGTCGCGGGAGGCGCCGGCAATCCGGCATCCTCAAGCTGCGCGCGAAGTTGCGCATTTTCGCGCGCACGTGCCTCGTCGCGCTGGCGCATCTCGTGCAATTGCGCCTCGCGCTCCAATTCCCGCATATGCTCATCGAAGGTAGATCGCAAATCCCCCGTGGCCTTGCGAAATTCCGCCATAAACTTGCCCAAAGTTCGCGCCAGTTCAGGCAGTTTCTGGGGCCCGAATACCACGAGGGCAACTAAAAATATAATGATTAGGTGAGGAATACTGAGCATCGAGGTTGCATTTCGGCGTTCCAAAGCATCATAGAGTAGGGCTGGAGCGCTGTCAAACCGCTCCAAACATGTATGCTATACTCGTTGATGCAGGGGCGCGGAGGATCAAAACAAGATGGAATCACCCAAGCGCGGGCTGTTTCTTTTTATCGGAGTACTAGCCATATCCGCAATTGCCGGGGGACTTTACGGCCGTCCAGTACGCGCCACGGGCGCCAGCGCCGGCGACATCCAGGACTCCTACCGCACCTTCACTAAAGTTCTTTCTATCGTCCAGCATAATTACGCTACGCCGGTGGACACGGACAAGGCCGTCTATGACGGTGCGATTCCCAATATGCTTCGTGTGCTAGATCCGCACTCTTATTTTTTCGATCCAAAACAATACGCCAGCTTCAAGGAAGAGCAGCAAGGCCGCTATTACGGCGTAGGTATGACCGTTGCCCCGCGCGAGAATTTTACCTACGTGGTTGCGCCTATGTTTGGATCGCCTGCGTATAAAGCGGGCATTCGTCCCGGCGACACGATTCTGAAAGTGGACGACAAATCTTGCGAGGGCCTGGACACCGGACAAGTGGCCGAGCTTCTAAAAGGTCCGAAGGGCACGCAAGTTAAAATTACCCTGGGCCGCGAGGGCTGGGACAAGCCCATCGAGGTTAGCGTAACCCGCGACGAAATTCCCCGTCCTGGCGTCGATTTCTATACCCTCGTCAGGCCTGGCATCGGTTACGCCCGTGTGTCAGCCTTCAACGAGACTACCGACGCGGATCTGGCAGCCGCTCTTAAAGATCTCGATGAATCGAAGCTCGAAGGCATGATTCTCGACGTACGCGGAAATGGCGGCGGACTGCTCCAGCAAGCCGTGGGTATCGGCGACATGTTCCTCGAAAAGAATCAGCTGGTCGTTTCCTTCCACGGCCGCGCCGCTCCAGAGCGACGGTTTTACGCCGTGCGCGGGAATCAGGGCGTCACGGTCCCGCTAGTAGTTCTCATCAATGGCCAGAGCGCATCGGCATCCGAAATCGTGGCCGGTGCGATGCAGGATCACGATCGCGGCCTGGTAGTCGGCGAAACCAGCTTCGGCAAAGGCCTGGTGCAAACTCAATTCCCGCTCAGTGAAAATACCGCGATGCTGCTCACCGTCGCGCGTTACTACACTCCCAGCGGACGCCTGATTCAACGCGATTACAAGAACGTTTCGCTCTACGACTATCACTACAATCCGAAGCCGCCGCGCGAGCCGGAAGTGAAACTCACCGATAGCGGGCGGCAAGTCTTCGGCCAAGGCGGCATCACGCCGGATATCGTTGTTGCCGCGCCGAAGCTGAACCCGTTCCAGGAGACTTTGATCCGCCGAGGAGTCTTCTACCCATTCCCGCAGGGCGTCGGCGATTTCACCAGATCGTATCTGGGCGAGAAGCCGGACATTTCTAAGAACTTCTCGACTGACGACGCCGTTATCGCCGAACTGCGAACCTATCTCGATAAGCAGCATATCCGTTACAGCGACGACGACATCAAGACCAATCTAGACTGGCTGAAATGGCGCATCCAACGCGAGGTGCTGACGTCGGTCTTCGGCGTGAATGAAGGCTACAAGGTCGAGCTCGAACACGACCCGCAACTCGCGGCGGCCGTGGACGCGATTCCGCGCGCCAAAGCCCTATACGAAAACGCACGAAAAATAGTGGCCCAGCGCCAAGCGCTGTCGACGCCCCCAGTCCAGTAGGGGAGGGTGCTTTAGCCCTCCCGTTCTTCGGCCTCGGCCCATTGGTGCGCTTCAGGCCGAGGCCAGTCGGTTTCGCTCGCCCCAAAGCTGTTGCAGTACTGGAACTAGCCCCTAACACCCTGCTCCCAGTAAACCCAACGCCGTCTTAATCTTATCGAAGTCGTTCAGACCCTCTCACATGAGCCAGGCGCCGGTCAAAATTCATCTTCAGACGGACTTCGCGTCCCTGCCGCCATCGCTCAATTGGTTAATCATTGGTGCATGGCTGGCGTTCTGCGGCACGTTCACCGTTTGCGCTATCGCGATCCCGCCGGGCCCGGGGCTGACTAGGTTTGGCGACCTGGCCATTTCGCTCGCCGCCATATTCGCCGCCGTATGCATTCTTGCAAATGTGATCCACCCGCCGCGACGCAGCCGGGCATTTTGGGCTTTCTTCGGATTGGGAGTAACGGCCTGGATGGCAGGTCAGTGTCTGTGGACGTATCTCGAGGCGTTCAGGCACTTGGAAATTCCCGATCCCTACGTGGGCGACGTAATCCTCTTTCTCCACGCCGTACCGATGATCGGAGCGCTGGCACTTCGCCCCCACGATCGCCGCGACGACCTGCGCATGCATCTGGGTTACATCAATTTCACTTTACTGCTTCTCTGGTGGGTTTATCTGTATCTCTTCATCGTCACGCCGTGGCAATACGTTTCGCTCAACGTGGCGCGTTACGACAGCGCTTTCGATTCGCTCGAAGGCGTCCAGAATCTTTTCCTCGCTGGAGGGCTTGCGGTCCTCTATTTCCAGGCGCGCGGACGCTGGCGCACCATTTACGCGCATCTGTGTTGCGCCGCGCTGCTGTTCGCCGTGGCCGTTTACGTTTCCAACGTAGCCATCGGCAAGAATCTCTACTACACGGGCAGCCCCTACGATCTGCCGCTGGTAGCCGCGCTCATCTGGTTCGGCACCGCCGGTCTGGTAGCGCTGCAAACGAGCGGAAAAGCCGAAACATTTGAGCACCCCTCAAAACCTATCAGCCCGTGGCCGGCCAGGCTTGCCCTCGTTGCGGTATTTTCCATGCCGGCGATGGCGCTCTACGCTGCGCTGTCCAACCAAGCACCACCCGCGGTGCGCAGCTTTCAAATTGCAGTCACGCAGATCGCCGTGATCGCCGCTGGTCTGCTGGTCTTCACCCGCCAGCGGCTGGTTGACCGCGATCGCGAACGCCTGCTCAAGGCCTCACAGGATGCGTTTGAGAATCTGCGGCACTTCCAGACGCAGATGGTGCAAACCGAAAAACTCGTCTCGCTCGGACAGCTCGCCGCGGGCGCCGCCCATGAAATTAATAATCCGCTAACCGGCATTCTCGGCTATTCAGAATTATTGGCGAGCGAAGGCGGGCTGACCGAAAAACAGCAGGCGCTCGCGGACAAAACGGCGGCTCTCGCCCGGCGCATCAAAACGCTGGTCGCCAATCTGCTCAGCTTCGCCCGCCGCGTGCCACCGGCAATCGCGCTTCTCGACGTTTCCGAAGTGGTCACCAGCGCCCTCAATTTGAGCGGCCTCGATATGCGCGGCAAGGGCATCCGCACCGAATTCACAGCTTCGGAATCTTTGCCGCCCGTACGCGGCGACGCCAATCAGCTTATGCAGGTGTTTTTCAACTTAGTGGACAACGCCATCGATGCGCTCGAAGAGGTCGGAGGCGGAGTGCTAACCATCCGCGCAACGCAGAAGGAATCGAGCGTGATCCTCGAGTTTTCGGACACCGGCCCGGGCATCAAGTCGCCGAATCACGTCTTCGATCCTTTCTTTACCACCAAGCCCGTAGGAAAAGGCACAGGGCTGGGCCTCAGCATTTCTTACGGCATCATCCAGGAGCACGGCGGCAAAATCGAATGTTTCAACCGCCGCGGCGGCGGAGCGACCTTCCGAATCACCTTGCCAGCCGCAATCGAAACTGCCGTCAACAAAGCAGAACCCGGAATCGCCTGAACATTCCGCCCGCCAGCAGGACGCACACACTACGCCGCGCTAATCCTTAGGCCACACCCGTTCCGGAGGTCTATGGCGCAGAGCGTCTGCCTCCAGCACACTATAAACGCGGGTCCGCCCAGGCGGACACCCGATCTCGGGTTTTGGCCTTCGTCCCCCATCGCAGACGCCGCGTATTATCGGCGCTGGCCGCTTCGCTCGGCGTAGACGTGGAAGGGCATTGAGGAAATCAGATCGATGGACACTCCAAAGATTGCTGACGTAGTTCCGACTCCGCCTCCTGCTCCGCCCGGTGCGCCGGTTCATCGCATGCCGCCCACGGCCGAGCTAATCCGCCAAATGCTGGGCATTGCCAAGACCACCAGCGACATGATTTTCTCGCCCGGACGTGCTCCCATGGCCGAAGTGAGTGGCCAGCTCGTCCAGCTCAATTTGCCCGGAATCAATGTGCTCACGGCAGAAGACACCGCGCGCATCGCCGCCGATCTGATTGGCGGGAATCAGGAATTCGTCCGCAAGTTGCGCGAAGACGGCTCTTGCGACTTGTCCTATGCGGTGCCCAAGCTGAGCCGTTTCCGCGCCAACATTTTCACTCAACGCGGAAGCTGCGCCGTGGTGATGCGCGTAATTCCGAACGTCATTCCCAGCCTCAAGTCCCTCGATCTTCCTCCGCAGCTTGCCGAAATCTGCGAGCTTCGCAATGGGCTTGTGCTCGTTACCGGTCCGGCTGGTTCCGGAAAGTCCTCCACTCTCGCTGCCATCGTGGACAACATTAACGAACAGAAGGCGTGCCACATCCTGACGATTGAAGATCCCATCGAATTTCTGCATCCGCACAAACGCGCCTGCATTCATCAACGCGAGCTTTACAGCGATACGGTAAGCTTCGCCTCTGCGCTGCGCGGCGCGCTGCGCCAGGCGCCCAAAGTGGTGCTCGTCGGCGAAATGCGCGACAAGGAAACCATCGAGACGGCTCTGGAAGCCGCGGAGACCGGGATCCTGGTGCTATCGACGCTGCATACCGTCGATGCGGCGAAGACTGTTGAACGCATTGTCGGCGCGTTTCCCTTGAGCGAGCAGGACACTATTCGCAATCGCCTGGGCCGGATGTTTCGGTTCATCGTGGCGCAGCGGTTGATTCCCAAAATTGACGGGAATGGACGAATCGCTGCCGTCGAAATTTTGAAATCCACGATGCGCACTCGCGAATATGTTTCAAAGGGCGAGAGCGATTCACGTTCGATCACGGACGCGATGAAGGCCGGCGACACGGAAGGAATGCAGACGTTCGATATGGTCATCGAGCGATTGATTCGAGCCGGCAAAGTGGATTACCAGACTGGGTTGTCTTACGCCACCAATGCTAACAACTTGCGGGTCGAGCTGGGAGACATGGAAGAAGCGCGGCTTGAGGAACCCGATTTGAAGCCCCCGCCGAAGGAAGCTGAGACAGAAGAAATGGAGATTGAGCGCTAGCTTCGGCCGGAGATCTTGGCTGGCGCGATTTGGTTTTTGGTTTTCGTTCCCTCCTGTAGACCTACGAAAATAGCTTCTGCGGGCGAAACTACTCCTGCGGGCCGTCGGGACTGGACGGACTTAGGAATCTAGCGCTAACGAGACTGCGATTAGGGCTACGCCGAAAGCGGCTAGCAGCACTGGATCGGAATGGAGTGTGTGCATCATAGTTTTCGATTGGCCTCAGCGATTTCTGGATTGCTTGTTGTACGACTATCAGATCAGAGCGTCAGGAGCCTGGGGCTCGGGGCCGACTGCATCACGAATTGAAGCTTTACCGCGACCCGGAAGCGGCCATCAGGATGCGTCTCTAACCGGACTACCTCGCCTAGATATTCCCAGCCGCTGGACTTCCCCGACGAAATGTAGGGATAAGTGACCAGGACGCGCATACCCGGGTAGTAAGAATCGCGCCAGGTGGTGACGTAAAGGCAGCCGCGGGCTACGTTTACCGTCGAGGTCACGTCCTCGAAGTTGCCGTCGGTAAAGCGCACCGGCCGCAAACGCACGGGAATCATCACCGAAGCGCGCGCCACGCGGCGGCGCTCATTGGCCATAGTGGCCGGAGCCGGGTTGATATCTCCCTCGGGGAACAAAGGGGCTGAATTTGACGTGCTCATAACTGGATGCAAACGCTCCTCAGCGGTGCGGCCTGCGTGCAATGTTCGTTGGTCGCGACTCTACCTGTCGCAGACACCGGGTCCGGCCTGTCAATCGTCTCTGCGATCGCACAGCAACCGACTCAGCCAGGCGAAAGTAAGGATGCAGGAGGAAAACGGGAGCGTCGATGGTACAGGGGTACTATCGGGCCAAACTCAACACAGCACATGTCAGTCGCGCGGCGAACCAAGTTGCGCGCTATTCCAGGAGGGCCTGGAAGCGCGGATGGGTACGCAAAGAATCCCAGTCGGAGTCTTGTCGCGCCCAGCCTTTGTACCAGTTGCCGCGGTCGGTAGCCTTTTCGAGACAGTCGATGGCTTTTTCTGCTTCGCCCGCGAGGGCGTAAACGCACCCGACGTTATAAAGGATCGAGGTTTCTTCCGGGTCCATGACCAGGGCGCGCTGGGCCCACTCCAGACCTCGGGCTCGCTCGCCCAATTGACAGAGGATGCCTGCGCCGAGGTACAGCGCCCGGGCATCGTCGGGGTGAAGCTCGACATGCCTTTCAGCGAGCTGCAGTGCGCGACGCCGGCTAGCGTCAGCTTCTGCGTCACGACCGAGCGATTTGTAAATTGGAGCCAGGAGGCTCGGGGCCTGGTAATCATCCGGGTTGACGTGAGAAGCCTTCTCGTAAAGCTGTGCGGCTTTCGCCAAGTCTCCCTGCTGGAACGAGGTACGCGCGTAGAAATAATATGGCTCGTAGAGCTTTGGATCGAGCCGGATGGACGACTCGAACTCCGCGCGGGCGCCCGCGAAATTCTTGCTCATAGTCAGCGCTAGGCCACGTGAGGCGTGTGCTTCGGCCAAATCGGGATCGAGTTCGAGAGCCTTGCGGCTGGCTGCGTCAGCCTCGTTTAGGTTGTCCTCGCTGCTGTCCCAATACATAAAGAGAAAGGAGCAGCAATCCGCCACTCCGGCGTATGCACGGGCATATCTTGGGTCAATCACGATGGCGCGGGCAAACATCTGCCGGGCAAAGTCAACTCCCTTGCGCCGGAACTGGTGGAAATACTGCCGCCCCCGCAAGTAATAATCGTAGGCTTGCGCGCTTTCTGTCGGTTTCCGGGCGATGGCTTTTTCTTCTTGCGGTGAGAGCGTAATCCGTAGGGCCTGGCTGATGCTGCGGGCAATCTCGTCCTGGACCTCGAAGACATCCTTGAGTTCTCGGTCGTACCGTTCGGCCCAAATGGAATGACCCGTCTCGGTTTGCACGAGTTGGGCGGTTATGCGCAGCCGGTTGCCGGCGCGACGCAAACTTCCGGTGAGCACGCAAGCGGCGTTGAGCTCGTGCCCCACTTGGGGCCCGGTGACGGGCTTGTCGCGGTAAGCGAGTACGGCTGCGCGCGGGAAGACTTGCAGCTCTTTGATTTTCGATAGTTCGGTGATGATATCTTCGGTCATTCCATCACGGAAATAATCGTCATCCTTGCTTCCGCTCAGGTTCTCGAAGTAGAGCACCGCCACCGATTTTTCTGCGATCGGCGCCGATGCTGGTGTCGAGACGGCCGACTTGCCCCTCGAATCGCGCACGCGGCCAGCAGCAGAGTCGCGGTCGCGTTTCAATCGCTTCAGGTCAGCTTTCGTCTCCGAGGCGGTTTGGTAGCGGAGGTCGCGGTCCTTCTCCAGCGCCTTGGTGATGATGCGTTCCAGCTCGACAGGCAAATCCGCATTTAGCTGCAGCGGTGACGTTGGTGCGCCGTGGAGAATGGCATCAAAAACCGCTGCTGAGGTGTTGCCGTCGAACGCGAGTCTGCCCGTGGCCATTTCGTAAAGAACTGCGCCAAAGGAAAATAGATCGGTGCGCGCGTCGAGGTCTTGCCCAAGCGCCTGCTCCGGCGACATGTATGCTACGGTGCCGAGAACGGAGCCCGGACTGGTCACCAGCTCTGGAGAAGTGGCCGCGGTCGCCTGCGCCGAGTCTGCAAGGGCTTGGCCCACGCGCTGTCCGCGAGGCGCCACTTTAGCTAAGCCAAAATCGAGGATTTTGGCCTGGCCGCGCTCGGTGACGAACATGTTCGCGGGCTTGATGTCGCGGTGGACGATCCCTCTTCCGTGTGCCGCCGCGAGTGCATCGGCAATCTGGATACCGAACTCAAGCACTTGCTCGGTATTCAACGCCTTAGAGGTGATGAGGTGTTTCAGCGTCTGCCCCTCCAACAACTCCATGACAATGAAGGGCCGGCCCTCCTGCTCGCCAATATCGTAGATGGTGCAAATGTTGGGATGGTTCAAGGCTGACGCGGCACGGGCCTCGCGCTGGAAGCGTTCGAGCGCCTGTGGGTCGGCGGCGAAGTCATCGGGAAGAAATTTCAGAGCGACAGCGCGATCCAACCTGGTGTCCTCCGCCTTATACACCACGCCCATTCCACCGCCGCCCAATTTTTCAAGCACGCGGTAATGGGAAATGGTACGTCCGGAGAGAGGCTGAGGGTCACCCATGGCGCGCCAATCTTAGGCCGCGCCCCAATTCAAGTCAACGCGAGGAGCGATATGTGTAGCTGCAAAGTGAGAATGTCCGGTTTGTGCAAAGTAGAAATGTCCGCTTTTCTTCGTCGCGTGGAGATTTTCACGAGGCTGACGGAACCCAAATGACGTCGAATGGCGTTATGCAGAGGCAAATAGGCCACGTTTTCGCGGGCGTTGCACGGGAGGGCGCAGTTCGCCTAGGCGGACGCCCCCGAGCGGAGAAACTCGAACCCGTCGCAGAGCCTTCGTGACAACGCCGGCTTTGACTGCGCCTCGTTTGACCAACGTCAATATGAGATGAGGCGCCTAGCTTGCGTGCTTGGCGGCGCCTTTCCCGAGGAAGTTCACCAGCTCGGTGTTTACTTCGTCTGCGTGCGTCCAAGTTATGCAGTGGGGGCCGTCTTTCACTATCACCAGGCGGGCTCCCTTTATCAACTTGCCAGTGCGCGCGCCCGCGGCGCTTATTGGCAAAATCCTGTCTGCGTCGCCGTGCAGCACCAGAGCTGGCACGTCGATCTTGCTCAGGTCCTTGCGAAAATCCTCATGCCATGTGGCTACACACGCGAGACTCGCGGCGGGCGATGAGGTCGCCGCGACGTTCCAACTGGCCTGCACGGCCTGTTCGCTCACGCGCTTGTTTAGGTTCACGTCCGTGTTGTAGAAGTTCTTGAAAAATTCTGTGAAGAACGCGTAACGGTCCGCGCTAACGGCCTTCTCGATCCCGTCGAAAACACTTTGGTCCACGCCTTCGGGATTGTCGGGCGTTTTCAGAAGGAACGGAGGCACTCCGGAAATGATTACGGCCTTGCTGACGCCCTTGGAGCCGTACTTCCCAATGTAACGCGCGACTTCACCGCCTCCCATGGAAAAACCGACCAGGACGAAATCGCTTAATCCGAGGTGCGCAATCACTTTGCGGAGATCCTCGGCGAAGGTGTCGTAGTTGTATCCTGTTGCCGGCTGGCTGGACTTGCCGAAGCCTCTGCGGTCGTAGGTTATTACGCGGAGTCCTGCGTTCGCGAGCGCCGCAGTTTGCTTCTCCCAGGAAGTGCCGTTCAGGGGATAGCCGTGAATCAGGATTACCGGTTGGCCTTTGCCGTGATCCTCATAGTGGATTTCGATGGTGCTGGTGTTTTCCGTGCCCACTGCTACGTAAGGCATTGCTTTCCACCTTTTTTCGTTTCGGATCCCGATCTGCGCGCTCACCGGAATAGGTCGGGGCCGAAAGGCGGGAGGATCTGTCTTTCTTATCGGATCGGGGCGATTGCCTTGATAAGACCCTCCCCTACTGGGATGCGCTGGCCTTTCCTTTTGGCGCGGGAAAAACTGGGCCGACTACGGCGGTGACCTCGGCGTAATATTCCGGGTGCCTATCGAGAATCGACTTAATCTCCTGGGCGAGCGGACTTTCGACGACCCATACCTTTTGCTGGTCAGGGAACATGGTGAGATTGAGTGCCTTCGCCTGTTCGAGCAATGTCACTAGCTTCTGATGGTCCGGATGTTCGTTATCAGTCATTTTCAATCCTCCAGATATTTAGAACCTGGACAGCGTCCCGCATGCGCGTTTCTGCGCGGGATTCTATCACAAGCCGGCAGGGATGCCTTTGTATGATGCTTGTAACGTCAGAACGGAGGCAGGCTAATTACAGGCGAGCGTTATTTCCACGCGAATTTACAAGGATCGCTATGGTGCCCTGGCCGCTTTCTCTTGCCCCGGAAACACGCGGACCTGCCGGCGCTTGGTGAAGAACGCCACTCCCCACGTCAGGACGACGAAGAAGCGGTTGGCGAATCCAATCAGAAAATAAATATGTACAACGGCCCAGAGAATCCAGGCCAAAAATCCGGTGAAGCGCAAAAACCGAAGATCGGCCAACGCGTACGTGCGCCCCACGATTGCAAGGTCGCCCTTATCCCAATACCAGAAGGGCGGCGGGGCCGACTTTCCCTCCACTCGCCGGCGGATCAACTGCGCGACGTATTTTCCTTCTTGAATGGCGGGCTGCGCGACGCCGGGCATGACCATCGCGTCATTCGATTTCATGCCCATCAGATTGCGGGCCGGCGCCACCACGTGCGCTGTGTCGCCGATCACAAAAATATCCGGATGCCCTGGCACGGACATGTCCGCGTTGACGATTACTTTGCCCGACTTATCCATCGCGGCGCCCAGCCAGCCTCCGGCCGGCGACGCCATCACGCCAGCGCCCCACAGCACGGTCGCAGCGGGCACGCGCTTTCCGTCGGCGACGATTCCATCCGCATCCACGCTGGTCACGCGCGTGTTCGTAAACACTTTCACGCCCAGGCTCTCAAGATGCCGTTGCGCCTTGGCAGCAAGAACTTCGGGAAAAGTAGGAAGGATGCGCGGTGCCGCCTCGTACAGCAGAATTTGTGCTGACCGTGGATCGATGTGCCGAAAATCGTGCGCCAGCGCCATCCGCGACATTTCCGCTAGCGTGCTGGCCATCTCGACGCCTACCGTGCCGGCGCCCACCAACACGAACGTCAGTAATTGCTGAATCTTCGCGGTGTCGCAGTGGTCGAGCGCGGCAATTTCCTCGGCACGCTCAAAGGCGCTCAGAACATTGCCGCGAATCAGGTCGGCGTCGTCCAGTGATTCGAGGCCCGGGGCCACGGCCCGCCAATCGTTGTGACCGAAGTAGTTATATTGAATGCCGGTGGCGAGAATGAGGTAATCGTAGGGAACTTGGTGCTGCCTGAGGTGAACCAGGCGCTTTTGCGCGTCGATGCCGGTCACTTCATCCTGCAGCACTTCGACGTTGCGCTGGCGGCTGAGGATCGAGCGCAGAGGTCCCGCAATCTGGTCGGCGGAGAGCAGGCCAGTGGCGACCTGGTAGAGCATGGGACGAAACAGGTGATAGTTTCGTTTGTCGATCAGCGTCACGCTCAGCGGAGCGCGGGTCAACGCGCGTACAGCGAACAGGCCGCCGAATCCGCCACCCACGATCACCACGCGAGGTACCGACGCGTCCACGGCAGCCTCCGACGTATGCGATTGTAGCAAACGGGAGATTTTCCGGCTGGTTCAAGTGGTCTAGACGAAGCACCGGCAAATTACGAGCTCGGAACACAGCCTGCGGGAAAACGTATCGGTTAGTTCTTGGTGGACGGCAGGGGATTCGAACCCCCGGCCTCCTCGTTGCGAACGAGGCGCTCTCCCATCTGAGCTAGCCGCCCACCGAGTGGATTTATTTTAGCAGAGAGAGGGTTGGGGGCAAGGCGTCCATTTTGCGATGGCAACGGCTAGGGCAATTTGAAATTTGGAATCAAACTACCTCATAAATATTCCGAAACACTGCGCGAACCGGGACGCCGCACCACTAAGTAGTTCCGCCACAAGCGCTATTCTCTCCAACTCCAACCGCTGCTACCCTACCGCAGGAAAATGCGAATGACAGCCACCACCGCGCGCAACAAAAACACCTCCCGACGCACCCAAGAACCCAAATTTTCTAATCGATACACCAAAATGATTAGAAATCGCCGCAACCCATTGAAAACAGACCACGGAGGCAATTTCTAATCGTTGCAAAAGGCACCAAAGGTAGGAGATGCTCAGGATCGGCCTGAGCGCCGACCAGCCGACCGCAACACGTCCTCGTAATCTCATAAGCTCCTTAGTTCATTGCTGCTGGTGCGGGCGCGGGAGTGTGTCTTGACACAACTATCGCACCGTAATGGCGCAGGGCTTGGTAAAATTGAGGCATGCCCGTAAAGATGCTGGCTATGGATATTGACGGCACACTACTGGATAGCCAGTGGAAGCTGCCGGAAGCGAACCGCATTGCGATAGTGGAAGCGGCGTCGCGGGGGATCGAGGTTTTGCTGGTTAGTGGGCGGAGGTTTGATTTTGCGCGGCCGGTGGCGGAAGAACTTGAGTGCGAGTTGTTGTTAATCGTGAATAATGGAGCGCTGATTAAATCGCTTAGCGGCGAAACGCATCTGCGCCATCTTTTGCCGCGCGCGACCGCGAAGATGGTGCTGGAGGCTACGCGCGCGCATCGTACCGGAGCTGCGGTGATTTTCGACCGGCCCAAGGCGCGGCAGATCATGCTCGAGAGCCTGGATTGGAACGATCCTTCGCGCCGGCAGTATTACGAGCGGAATAGCGAATATATTGGGCAGGTTGCGTCGCTTGAATCTTGCCTGGAGGACGACGATCCGATTCAGGTGATGTTTACCGGGCCGTTCGAGGAAGTGCGCAAGGCGCTGGCGATTTTGCAGGAGTTGCCGGGGGCGGATACTTATTCGCTGGCGATAACGGAATATGAGGCCAAGAATTTCTCGATTCTCGACGTGATCAGCCGCAATTGTTCGAAAGGGACTACGCTTGAGGAGTGGGCGCGGCGGCGCGGCGTTGCCCGGCATGAGGTGATGGCCGTGGGCGATAATTGGAACGATCACGAAATGCTGGAATTTGCCGGTTATCCCGTGGTGATGGGGAGCAGCATTCCGGAGTTGAAATTGCGCGGGTGGCCTATTACTTTGACGAACGATGAGGCCGGGTTGGCCGCGGCGATCCGGACATACGCTTTTGGAGAATAGGCATCTAACCTAGGACCGCATGAAACTTAGCGCGCTCATTTCAGCCCTCTTTTTGCTGGCGGCGCCTTCCGCGCGGGCTGATTACGCGGTGTTGCGTTCCGGCGAGCGATTGCACTTCACCAGTCGCGAGCAGGTGGGCGACGTGACGCGGCTGACGATTCCGGGCGGTCGCGTGGATTTGCCGGCGGACGAAATCGTATCCATCGAGCCGGAGGATGTTTTCCTGCCGAATCCTACGCCGCCCCCCGCTGCTGGTCCATTCGGCGACATCATTCGCGCGGCTGCTGCGAAGCATGGCGTGGACGAGTATTTGATTACCTGCGTGATCGCCGAGGAATCGAATTTCAATCCGCGGGCTGTTTCGCCGAAGGCGGCGGCCGGATTGATGCAATTGCTGCCGGCTACGGCTTCGCGATTTGAAGTGCGGGACGTTTTCGATCCGGTGCAGAATATCGAGGCAGGCACGCGGTATTTGAAGGAATTGCTGGATCATTATCGCGGGGACATCAAATTGGCACTAGCTGCTTATAATGCAGGGCCTGAAATGGTTACTCGTTACGGCGGTATTCCGCCTTACAACGAGACGCGCAATTATGTGAAGCATGTTACGGCGCGGTATGCGCTGGCTACTGCTAAGACCAAGCCGCCGATTCCTCGATTGAATTAGTTCCCTCTTGATGGCAGCGTTTCCCGGGCGCTCTCTGATTGGGTCGGGATTGATACGGGCGCGCAGAGAACGAAGGCCCGGCGCTAAAGCGCGACCGATAAACGATGGCGATTTTCCGGAGCGCTAAAGCGCTCCTCCCCCGAATAAATTCGAGGGCTCCCACCTTACTCGCGGCTTGCCCCGCGGAGAGAACTCCGATCGGCATCATATTCGGGCAGTTTGGAAGGAGGGCTGCGGTTAACTACGGGTTTGGTTGCTGGGGATTTGATGGTGGTTGCTGTGGCGTTGGTTGGGGCGAGAATGGATTTGTTGGGCTGGAGCCGCCGCCTAGACCGCCGCCTCCGCCCAGGCCGCCCAGGCCGCCGCCGGGGGTGCCGAAGGACGAGCCGCCTATGCCGCCTTGGCCGTTGGCTGGTTGGCCGATACCTACGCTGCCGCCGCTCATGCCGGCTGCGGCTTGCTGCTGCAGTTCGATCGGGTTGTAGATGAATTCCCACTCTTTGTATTTCTTGGCACGCTTGTAAACTATTAGCGAGGGCTTCTCGACTTTGCTGCCTACGCCGGTGATGCTGCCGCCCAGCACGCTCATCTGACCCAACGGACTGCTGCCAGCGTTTTGATCCGTCGAGAAGCCGAAGGCGCTGCCGGATTGCTGGCCGTTGTTGGCGCCGCCGATGCCGAAGGACGAGGAATTGCCGCCGCCGAAACCATTTTGGCCGCCCTGAGAATTGCCGCCGAGGTTTCCGCCAGAATTTCCGTTTGGATTCCCTGTGGCGTTGTTGTCGCCGGAGTCATCCTGGTTGCCGGACTGATTCTGATTCTGTTGCCGGGTATTCTGGTTCGAACCTTGATTGCCTTGCTGGCCGAATGCGGAGGATCCCTGATTGCCAAATCCGCTCGAGCTGCTGCCGAAGCCGCCGGAACTGCTACCGAAACCGCCGGGACTGCCGAAGCCGCTGGAGTTTCCGAAGGGAGAGCTGGAGCCGTTTAGGGGGCTCGTACCCGGAATTGTGGCATTCATGCTGCCGCCCATGGACGCCATCTTATCCATCAGCGCCATTTGCACGAGCGAGGTGTAACGAACGCTGCCGATTAATTGTCCGGCGGGAGTGACGTAAATGAAGCGCCACGAGCCGTCCTCTTTGTTCATGGGATCTTTGTAGGCTTCGCGCATGTAGCGGACGCCGCTGGTGGCTTTCACCATGTCGTCGATTTTTGTGGGATAGCGGCCGAATTTTTGGACGTAACGGCGAATGCCGCGTTCGTATTGATGGCCGCGCCAGATCATTTCTTCTTCTTGCTCGCGCTGGCCCTGGGTGGTGATCTTGAGGCTGACGATGGAGAGCATGATCAGCATGGTGGCAGCCAGAAAAACGGCGAAGAGCAGTGTGTAGCCGGCTTCACCGGGACGGCGGCGGGAAGCGGCGGCGGCGGCGCCAGCGAGCGCGCGATGGCGACGTTGCCGCGAGGGGCGGCCGAAAGCCAGGAGCGAGATTTGCGCGAACGAGATCATTGCGATTGCGGCTGCGGCGGCATTACCGCCGCGCTCTCCTCCGGCTGCGTCATTTGCATAGTGGCGTGTTTGCCGCTGCCTACTTCCTCGAGATCGGCGGAAACGTTGCCGATGCGCAGCAGGCGATAGCGGTTCATCAGCATCCCACCTTCGCCGACGATGAAGACGTCGTCGGGAGTGCTGAAAAACGCGAGGCGGTTTCTGGTCTTGGGATTTGTAGCGTAGCCAAAGAAGGTGGCCGGAACCACAAGTGGTGGCTCGGGCGGGGGTTTCTGCGGCCCGACGAAGTGGTGGCGAGCTTCCTCCTCCTGCTTAGCCTTGATGGCCTCGGGCGAGGGTTTCGGCGGACCGTACACGAAGATATTGTGATCCGCGCCCTTGTACTCGGCTTTGCGGACCTTGTCGAGTTCATAGACACGCAGGGCGGGATCCTCAACTTTGAGCGGCTCGAATTTCGCGTCGGGGCCTGCGACGATCGAGCCGAGGCCTGTGCCGCCGCTGCGATTGAAGAAGTAGACGAGCACCAGCAGAACCACCAGCGCGCCTAGAACGTAGCGTTGTGTCTTCGGGTTCATGTCTTAAGTTCGAAAATATGTCTTCAACAGCAGCTTCAGGTGCAAAGTGCCCGTCTCCGAAGAATCCAGTCCGAGATCACTCAAAAGATAGAAATTCTTGGAGCGCTCGAGGCCCTCGATATACTTCAGCACCGAAGCGTAATCGCCTTCGACCGTTTCCTGAATCTGGATTTCGGTCACGCCGCGGTCTTTCAATTCGTGATCCTGGAACGCAGTGGACGATGTGCGCAGTCCCGATTTATTGGCTATCTCTCCGAGATCGGCGACCAGCGAGGAATAGCCGGCGGTCGATTGCGGTAATTCTTGCTCGTAAAAATCCTTGGCCTGCTCGCCGACTTTGGGCATTTCTTTGCGTATGGCTTCGCCGCGGGCGACGTCAGCTTTCAGAAGCTTGGCTTTGATTTGCAGCTCGGTGCGCTGGCGGCTCAGATCGGTGGGATCGGTCTGGCGAAGCTGCCAAAGAAGAATGCCGAGGCCGAGATCGACGAGGCCCAGGGCGGCGAGGCCGGCGAGCACCACGCGCTTCCATCCGCGAGAGCGAGAGATCCAGTTCATATGGTTGAGTACCAGGCCTCGAGGGCCACAACGATGTGATCGTTGCCCGGGCCACGATCCGCTTGCTTGTCGCTGTACTTTTCGTCGATGACCCGAATGCCGCTGAAGGCCTTGGAGCCTTCGATTTTCTGCAGGAATTCCACTTTGGAGGCGTCATCCATGGCGCCCACTGTGATTTTGATGGCAGCGCGGCCGCCCTCGAGGCGCGGGGCGATGTTGATTACGCGCACGCCTGGAGGAAGGGTTTTTTCCAGGTCTTCGAAAATTTTGGGCCATGGGAAAGTGCGGGCTGCGATTAGCGAATTGAGGAAATTCGAGCGGTCGAGAACTGTTTTGGCCTCGGGCAATTCGAAATAGCGGCCGAGATCGGCCTGGCGGTCTGTTTCGATCTGAATTTCATGTTCTACGCGAGAGATATCGGCGCGAATGGCGCTATTAGCGCGCCAGGTCGAGTAGGTCTGATGCGAGAGAACGATCAGGAATATCAGCGCGAGCAGGCCCGCCAGACCGGCGCCGGCGATGAAGCGGCGGTTGTTCTCGAGCGGCGAAGTGGCGAGATTGAGATTTAGCTTCATTGCGTGCGCGACCGGCTATTCCATTTCATTTTGCGTTGGCCATCCAGCCGACCAGGGCTTCCCCGCCCCGGGAGATGAGGTCGCGGGCTTCGCTGGGAAGCACGCGAGCGGTTTCGCCATCGGCTAACGGCAGCGCGGTGGCATGCAGTTCGTCGGCAATCGCAGTGCGAATTGCTTCTTCGCGCTCGCCGAAACCGGCTACCAGTACGCGATCGAGTTCGCCGCCCCAAGTATCTTGGTAATAGGCCACCGCCGGAAAAATTTCGTCCAGGATCGAACGGGCTTCAAAGAGAGCGGGTTCGGCGCCGGCCATCTCGGTGCTGCGATAAACGCAGAGATTGCTGCCGCGGACTATGGCGGTGGTGAGGTTCGAGCCTGCCACGCGGACCAGCATTGCCCCAGTGGATTCGTCGAGAAGCGGCAAGCATGCAAACGTGGAGCTCAGCACCACGCCGGGAACGCAATCCACCGACTCCAGAGCTTCTTCGTACTCGCGAATGATGGATTTGCGCGCGACTGCGGCGATCACTTCGAGATTGCCGCTGCGGCCGGTTTGACGCGTGGAAGAGATGACCGTGTCTTCCACATCGAACGGCACGCTCTTCTTCAAGCGCCAACGCAGCAAAGGTAGATATTCCTCGGAGCGCCGCGGCAAGTTTTCGAAGGGCAGGATGAAAACGCGGACGGCTGGATCGGGAATGAGCAGCGCCATTACCTGGCCGCGAACTCCGGCGCGATCGAGGACGCGGCGCACAGTGGCGCGCAATTCTTCCCCGTTGAGCACATTGGATTCCACGGGCGAGGGACGCACGATTCCCGGATCGAGTGGCTCGGCGCCGGCGGAATCGAGTCCGCCCGTGCCACTCCAGCGGGCCGCATAAACGTGATCACCAGCGATTTCGCAGACACTGGCGGGGTGGGGCATGGCGTCGAGCCAATTGCTTAGGCGGCCGAATAGACCGGCCTTGGAGGATGAGAGAGACGCGCCCGAGAGGCTACTCAAGGAAAGTCACCTTGTTGATTTCGCGAATGGTGGTTAGGCCGGCGCGTACTTTATCAAGGCCGGAGCCGCGCAGGAAGACCATTCCTTCTTCTTTGCCGGCGCGCTTGATTTCGGAAGTGGGGCGGCGCGCGATGATCATTTCGCGAATGCGATCGGAAAGATCGAGTAGCTCGCAGATGGCGGTGCGACCGTGATAGCCGGTGCCGCTGCACTCGAGGCAGCCGGAGCCTTCGTAGAGCGGTGTGTTGGCCCATTCGGCGGGATTCAAGCCGATTTCTTCTAGCTGATCCGGAGCGTAATGAACTGGCTTTTTGCAATGTTCGCAGATCAGGCGAACGAGACGCTGCGCCAGGATGCAGTTCAGGGCGGAAACGAAATTGTAGGGCTCGACGCCCATGTTGATGAAGCGGCCGATTACGTCGGTGACGTTGTTGGCGTGAACCGTGGTGAAGACCAGGTGGCCGGTTAGCGCGGATTGAATGGCGATTTGCGCGGTTTCCTGGTCGCGGATTTCGCCCACCATGATTTTGTCCGGGTCGTGTCGAAGGATGGAGCGCAAGCCGCGCGCGAAGGTGAGACCTTTCTTTTCGTTTACTGGAATTTGGGTGATGCCTCGCAACTGGTATTCGACGGGATCTTCGATGGTGATGAATTTGTCTTCGTCGCTTTTGATTTCGTTGATGGCGGCGTAAAGGGTGGTGGTTTTGCCGGAGCCCGTAGGGCCCGTGACCAGCACCATGCCGTACGGCTCGCGAATATAGCGGCGCAGATGCTTTAGCTCTTCCTGTGAGAAACCTACTACGTCCAGCGTCAAGTTGCGGAATTTTTCGCTTAGCGTTTCTTTGTCGAGGACGCGAAGTACGGCGTCTTCACCGTGGATCGAGGGCATGATGGAGACGCGGAAGTCGATGAAGCGGCCTTTGTAACGTACGCGGAAGCGTCCGTCTTGCGGGACGCGGCGCTCCGCGATATCCAGTTCACTCATGACCTTGATGCGCGAAAGGATTGTGGCATGCCATTCCTTGCCGAGCGGGGCCATGGCGTGTTGCAGGACGCCGTCAATGCGGTACTTGACTACCACTTCGGTGTTGCCAGTTTCGATGTGAATATCGGAAGCGCGGCGCTCGAGCGCGGTGAAGATTACTGTGTCCACCAGGCGGACGACGGGGCTGACGCCGGTGTCGCGCGTCAACTTCTCCATCGTTATGTTTTCTTCGCTCTCTTCGTCAACATCCACTACTTGAAGGGTGAAGCCTTCGGTGGCTTGGTCAAGGACGCGCTGGGATTGCTCGGTGCGCTTCAGGATGTCGCCGATTTGAGTGGCGGTGGCGACTTTGATTTGCAGCTTTTTGCCGAGCAGCAGCGCGAGCTCATCGTTCACTAGCACCTGGCTCGGATCGGAAACGGCGATAGCCAAAGAATTATCGTGCGCTTCGAGCGGCACGAAGTTATAGCGGAACATCAACTCGGCTGGAATGAGCCGAAAAAGTTCCGGATCGATGCGCTGATCGCGCAGATCTATGAAACTGCAGCGATAGCGTTGGGCCAGCAGCTTGCTGCGTTCGGCTTCAGCCTGCGGATCGGGCTGCGCGGGCGGGGCCGGGCTGCGATTTGTGGTGACGCTCATTCGCTGTTACCCCTGAACTGTTCCGGCGGTCAAAGAGAACATCGGCAGGTAGAGTGCAATTAAAATGAAGGCTATCACGGCGGCCATGATAACCAAAATTGCAGGTTCCACCCACGCTAGAATCGCCGTGAGTTTCAAATCCACTTCCTGTTCGTAAAATTCGGCGACGCTGGTGAGCATGGGCGCTAGAGCGCCCGAGGCTTCGCCGACTTCAATCATTTCGAGAGCGAGATCGGGCATGACGTGCGTTTCGAGCAGCGCGGTATGCAGCGGGGTGCCTTCGCGAACTTGCGCTACCGCTTTGCGGACGGACGTTGAGATTAGTTTGCTGCCCATGGCGTCGGCGGAAGTGTCGAGAGCATTGACTAGCGGCGAGCCGCCGGCAAGAAGCGTTGAGAGGGTGCGTACGAACTGCGCGATCTGCGCTTTCAGCCAGATGTTGCCGATTACCGGAACGCGCGGCTTGAGGCGATCGATTACCAGAGCACCGGCCTCGCTGCGCGCCCACAGGAACACGAGGGTGCCGACGATCGCCAGGGCTGCCATCACAAAGAAGATGTATTCGCGCAACGGCAAAGAAATCGCGAGTACGACGCGGGTAATCGTCGGCAGTTGAACGTTCAGCTCTTTATACAATTCGGCGAAGCGCGGGACGGCGAAGGTGACCAAGTAGGAGAGCACAATCACCACCATCACGATAAGAATGCTCGGATAAATCAAGACGTTCTTCAGCCGGCTGAAGAAGGAGCTGGTGGTCTTCTGATACGCGATGTATTGGTCGAGGACTGTGCTTAGACTGCCGCTCTTTTCGCCGGCCATCACGGAAGTGGTGTACACGGGAGGGAAAACTGCTTGGGCGACCAACGCTTCCGAGAGCAATGCGCCGGTGCGAACGCGCTCGCGCACGTCGGCCAGCAGCGGGCGCAATCTTGGAGCGGCGGCGCGCTCGGCTAGTAGATCGAGCGCGGTCAGGATTGGCAGACCGGCTTTGATTAGCGTGTTGAATTGCTGATTGAAAATAAGGAAGTCCTGGCCGCGGACGAGGCGGCTTGAGCCGGAGCGGCGGAAGCGGCTGGCCAGGCCCAGATTGCGATTGATGGAATAGACATAGAAGCCGCGCTCGGAGAGACGGTGGCGCGCTTCATTTTCGGATAGCGCGGTCTCCACCTGCTCAAAAACGCGGCCGGTGGAATCTGCGATTTTGCAAACGTACTCAGCCATTAAGCGGAGGCTTCCCTGACGCTGATTTTTTGCACAGGCCTAAAGTTTAGCACAACCCCGAGGCGGCCCATGACGCGGCGAGCATCTGTGCTGCCAGTAGTGAAATAGCAGGCCGCGGACAGTTCTGGGTAGCCGGGATGCCGTCGGGGGTTCTGCGCACCTATATAAAGATGCCGATTGCCGCGGAATCTTTGCCTCTGGGGTGAGCTTTTAGTGCGGAACTAGGCACGTGTCGGAGTGCGGGTGCGCGAATTTTTGTTGATGGAGCGTATTTAAGAGGGATTTGAAAGTTGCAGGGAAAAGGCGGGATGTGGTCTTGCCGGGAAAGGCGCGGTCGTGCGGCGATTTGATTTTGCATCGAGGCCGTCGGACGGGCCCAGCAAGCCAGCGCCCCTACAAAGAGAACTTCAAATGCGACTCCTACGTCCGCATGAGCGGACTGGCTAGTGGATGGCGCGGGCGAGATCTTCGGCGTTTACTATGGTTACTCCTGGCGGTCGGTCGAAATGGAACATGGATTCGGGGACGGAGACGTTTTCCCGCCAATCACCGAAGCGGAATTCGGTTTCGGTGTCGCCGGGTTCGCGGACTACGACTCGAGTGAGGTGATAGTCGGGATCGACTTCGAAAAGGATTTGGCGGAACGAGGAACTGCTTTCGTCTGCCGCTGCGGAGTGCCGCGGGGAGCAGTTCAGTACTACGTCGCGCGGATCGAGAGGGCCGTCCGCGGGCGCGACGCTGCTTCCCGACGGCGCGATCAGGTCAATCTTGCCGCAGAGACGATCCAAGTGAACTTTGCCGGTGAGCAAGGCGAGCGGCGTGCGCCAATCGTCGCTTTCTTTCAGTTTGGCGCGGCTGGCGGTGCGATCGGCTGGTACGTAGAGCCAGACATTTACTCCGTCCACGAGGAAAAGTTTGGTGAGGGGGGATTCGTATTCCCAGCGCATGCGGCCCGGCTTCGAGAAATAGACTGTGCCGGATTCGGATCGGCCCGGTTGGCCGGTTGCGCGATAGCGCTCGTAGAATTTGGCTCGGAGCGTGTGGGCGCGGGAGTAGCGGGCTTCTACACCGTGCACGATTTGTGGGACGGTTTGCGTGGCGTTTGGGAGGAATAGGAAAATCAGGATCGCGGCGCAGCAAGAGTTCACGCGATGAGTTTAGCAGGATGGTTGGGATGCGCGAAAGAAGTGCGATCGAGCGTTGGGACTTCGGAGAATTAGGCAACAGGCTTGCGATCGCGGCAAAAAAAAACCAACTGCGCGGGATAGCGGATTGTGAGAGTCGATGGGGAGTTTTCGGGATCATCTGGGACACTCAAAAACGCCGGCAGGCTGCCTGCGCTCCGAAGTTACAACGCGGCGGATTACGCGAGGTGCCGACTATGGGAGCGCAATGGCGCCGGCGGGACGCCAGCGGTACGGGGGCCGGCGGCTACTGCAGGGCTGGCAGGGCTTCGCAGGCTGCTGGGGTCGCGGTGGTTGCGCCGGTAGCGTCGAAGTGGATGATGCCGGGTTGATCGCTGCAGAAGCTGCGATTGCCGGTGAAGCCGATAGTGAGGGGCGTGGCCGATACTACGTATTGAAAGAAGCCGGGAGCCGAACAGGTGGGAGCCACTTCCGCGGCGGGACCAGATACCGTGTACGCGTATTGATAGCCGCTCTTCTGGTTCGGGGCGTTGACCAGGGTGTTGTCAACTAGTTGCGCGAAATCGCAAGTGGAAGAGTTGCCGCCGGGGCCGCCGAAAGTGGCGAAGGTCGGCGGATATCCGTTATTCCAAGTGGAGTTATACACTACCGCTGCCGTCGTGATGGTGCGCAAATTCTCAGCTGCCGAGGCTTCGTTGGCGGACATGCGAGCCTTCAAAAGATTTGGCAGGGCGATCGCGGTGATAATGAGAATGATGGCGACAACGATAAGCAGTTCGATGAGCGAGAAGCCAGAGGTGCCGTTTCGCCGCCCTTCCCTTGCGCTAAGTCTATGCGAAGTGCCCATTTCCATATCTCCGTCGGGTTTGTCGGGATTATGCGAAAAGGGAGAGAGTCGAAGCTCCCTCCCATCGCGATGTGAAACTGCTACTTCCAGTCTACTGCAAGGAAGCTAGAGCTTCGCAAGCGGTGTCCGTTGCCGGTGCCGCGCCGCCCGTCGGATCCACGTGGATCACGCCGGATTCGTCGCTGCAGAACGTGCGGTTACCCGTCGCGTTCACGCTCAGCGGTACTGCACCTGTAACGTAGGTTGCTGAACCCGGAGCGCCGCAGCCGGTGGCCGCCGCAGTCAAGGCCTTTACTTGGGTGTAGGTCAGGGTATAGCCGCTCTTTTGACCCGTGGTGGTCAAGGTCGTATCGAGCAAGTTCGCCGCGCCGCAATTCCCTGGAGGTGCGCCGCCAAAGATTGCGAATGTTTGCGGGAAGCCGTTGTTGTAGGTGGACTGATAGGTGACCGCTGCGGTGTTAATGGTGCGCAGGGTACCGACTGCCGAAGCTTCGTTGGCCGCAATGCGGGCCTTCAAAAGGTTCGGAATGGCAATCGCGGCGATGATCAAAATGATCGCCACGACGATCAAAAGCTCGATTAGCGAGAAACCCTTCTGGTTCCGTTTCATCTTGTCTCCTTGAATTCCCAACTTGAACACGCAGCTCACGCGCCGGTGGGCTCACTCGCTGGCGTCGTATCTGATTAATGCAAGTGCGATGCCAGCCAAGACCTCCAACACGTAGATGCGGCTCAAATATACAAGTCTAGCTCCAGCAGTTACTTACGGATGGGCAGAAACCGTAAAGGCGGCCTGTGCCCGAGCTCCAAAATGCCCGCCGTGCGAAACCGACAATTTGTGTCCGTCGAAATCGCCACATATCAGCAGACCGAGCCGACGCCTTCAGGACCTCCTCGTTCGAGGACAGAATATCCTCAATGGGTTGCACGGGGAGATCACTACTTTTCGGAAAGCACGATAGAAAGGCGCAGGCGCGATGGAGTTGCTCAACCGAAATACCAGTAATGAAGCGAATAGCCGAGCATGCATTTGGGACATCAAAGCTGCTTGCCCCATTATGACAGCCGGAAGTGCGCTTCACAAGCGCGCCTTGCCCAGAACGCGCCCACCATTCCCGCATAACATTTTCTGATTCAAGTGATGAAACCCGATGAAATCCAATCGCATAGACAAACGAAACGGGGAGGAAGCCAAGGCTTCCTCCCCGTTCGCAGAATTGCAATTGGCTACTGGAGCGCCGAGAGAGCTTCGCAGGCCACGTCTGTGGCCGGCGCTGCGCCGCCCGTCGGATCCACGTGGATCACGCCGGATTCGTCGCTGCAGAACGTGCGGTTACCCGTCGCGTTCACGCTCAGAGGCACTGCACCCGTAACGTAGGTGGCAGAACCAGGAGCGCCGCAGCCGGTGGCTGCTGCAGTCAAAGCCGTCACTTGGGTGTAGGTCAAGGTGTAGCCGCTCTTCTGACCCGTGGTGGTCAAGGTCGTATCGAGCAGGTTAGCCGCACCGCAGTTTCCCGGAGGTGCGCCGCCGAAAATCGCGAACGTCTGGGGGAAGCCGTTGTTGTAGGTGGACTGATAGGTGACCGCTGCAGTGTTGATGGTGCGCAAAGTGCCGACTGCAGAGGCCTCGTTGGCTGCGATACGGGCCTTCAAGAGGTTCGGAATCGCGATGGCAGCGATGATCAAAATGATGGCCACAACGATCAGCAATTCGATAAGCGAGAAACCCTTCTGACTCCGTTTCATCTTCTCTCCTATAGTTTGCTACTTCAACATCCAGCACCTATTCTTTCCTGCCGAATCGCTGGCGTCAGATTTGAACATTGCAAGAAGCATGCCAGCAGCACGCTTCAATTCCCAGATGCTGTTCTTGACCGCAACGTTAGCCCTAGCTAGCACTTGCGGAACAAGCCACGGCACGTTGTGCCAGCCGGTTCCGAGGTTCGGGTCGCGCGACGCCCCAAAACCGACATTTTTTGTCGGCATAAATGGCCATATATCAGCAGGACAGCGAGGGGCGAAGCTTCCTTTCAAGCCGTTAGATTGCGGAGTCAAGCAGATCGTGCGGATTTTACTTTGATTCGAAGCAGCCGAGTGCTGCGGACGGAAGCCTTACGGATTTTTACGTTGGATCACGGCGTCGAACGAGTAAAAGAAGTGCTTGAACGGTGAGGTCGTCGGATCTAGTTGCTGACTTGAGCGAAATGTTCGGGCTTAAAAAGCGAAACGGGGAGGAAGCCAAGGCTTCCTCCCCGTTCGCAGAATTGCAATTGGTTACTGGAGCGCCGAGAGAGCTTCGCAAGCTACGTCTGTGGCCGGCGCTGCGCCGCCCGTCGGATCCACGTGGATCACGCCGGATTCGTCGCTGCAGAACGTGCGGTTACCCGTCGCGTTCACGCTCAGAGGCACTGCACCCGTAACGTAGGTGGCAGAACCAGGAGCGCCGCAGCCGGTGGCTGCTGCAGTCAAAGCCGTCACTTGGGTGTAGGTCAAGGTGTAGCCGCTCTTCTGACCCGTGGTGGTCAAGGTCGTATCGAGCAGGTTAGCCGCACCGCAGTTTCCCGGAGGTGCGCCGCCGAAAATCGCGAACGTCTGGGGGAAGCCGTTGTTGTAGGTGGACTGATAGGTGACCGCTGCAGTGTTGATGGTGCGCAGCGTGCCGACTGCCGAAGACTCGTTGGCCGCAATGCGGGCCTTCAAGAGGTTCGGAATGGCGATGGCAGCGATAATCAAAATGATCGCCACGACGATCAGCAATTCGATGAGCGAGAAACCCTTCTGATTCCTTTTCATCTTCTCTCCTTGAGATTTGGACAGCGTTACAAAAACTCTTCGGGCTCCCTGGCGGGGGTGCCGCGGTTAAAGAGTGCAACTAACGTGCCATGACTGGCCACAGTTCTAGCACCTGCAAGGACGCCCGTAGTCAACTGATTTCAAGACATTTATGGTCTTTCTAGAGGCAGGCCGCCCTGGGCTGGACCAATTGGCGAGGGGCATTTCGCAGAAACCGACATTTTATGTCTGCATCAGTTGACCGCGCACGGCAAACGAACGCCAAAGCGCCACATACGGTCTCTCAGAATTGACGCATCGCGGAGAATTGGCGGGCCGAAAGCGAGACTCGAGATGAGGGGTGGCCGTCAGTCTACGCTAGGAAGACAGGAGGCTAGACGCCGTGCTTTTTGGCGTAGTGACGGAAGGAGCGGTAACTCATCTTGAGCAGCTCGGAGGCGCGCACACGGACGCCACCGCTACACTCGAGTGCGGCGAGAAGATAGGCGCGCTCGATTTCTCCGATTTTCTGCTCGAGATCAAGGCCGCCGTCGGGAAGCAAGTGGTCGTGATTCGAAGGCCTGAGGTCGGGGCGATGTTCCTGATAGTAACGAGTGATGCGCTCCGGGAGGCCTTCCATGGTGATCCAGCGACCTGTTTCGAGGGCGACGGCGCGCTCAATAGTGTTTTCGAGCTCACGGACGTTTCCCGGCCAGTCGTAGGCTTCGAGGCGCTCCATGGCTTTTGGCTCGATGGCCTCAATGGGCTTGGACATGGATTTGCGGTAGCGGTCGAGGAAAGAGCGCGCCAGGAGCGCGATATCTTCGCGGCGTTCACGAAGCGGGGGTAGATGGATGGGAATCACGCTCAAGCGGTAATAGAGGTCCTCGCGGAAACGGCCTTCTGCAATTTCTTTTTCGAAGTCCTTGTTAGTGGCGGCGATCACGCGTACATCGACGTCTTCTTCCGCGGTACTGCCTAGCGGCCGCACTTTTCCTTCCTGCAGGACGCGATAGAGCTTTACCTGCATGGTCAGGCTCATATTTCCGATTTCGTCCATGAACAGCGTTCCGCCGTGTGCGGCCTTGAAAAGGCCGTGGCGATTCTCGCCGGCGCCGGTGAAGGCGCCTTTCATGTAGCCGAAGAGTTCGGATTCGAGAAGAGTTTCCGGAAAGGCACCGCAATTGATGGTGATGAAGGGCTTTTTTGAGCGGGTGCTGTTCTCATGGATCGCGCGGGCTACCAATTCTTTGCCAGTGCCGCTTTCGCCGGTGATCAGCACGCGGCTGGATTGCGGGGCGATGGTTTGGATCAGCTCGAAGATTTCGCGCATCTTCGGACTGGTGCCGATGATGTGATCTAAGCCGGTGAGGCGGCGCAGTTCGCGGCGCAGCATGCCAGTTTCTTTTTTCAGCTCGATGCTTTCGGAAATTTTGGCTACGGCCTGGCGCAGTTCGTCGATCAGGGAGTCGCCCTTGATCACGTAGCGGTCGGCGCCGAAATTTACGGCGTCGATGGCGGTAGAGAGCGTGGGGACGCCGGTGATCAGGATGAAGACTGTTTCCGGAGAAACCTCGCGGGCATATTGCAGCAGGTCGACACCGCTCATGTCGCGCATGTTGATATCGGAGACGATGATGTCAAAAAGCTGAGTTTCGAGGCGGCGCTTGGCCTGTTCGCCGCTGGAAGCCAGTTCGACGCGGTGGCCGTCCTTGCGAAAGGTGATTTCGAGGAGTTCGCAGATGGAGCGTTCGTCGTCAACCACCAGGATGTGGGCCATTGCTTAGCCTTGCCTCACGGCTTCGACGGATGATTCGGGTTCCGCTTGCGTGCCTTGCGAGGTTCCCGCGGGCTTGCGCCGGCCTTTGCCCATTTTGGGGAGCTCGATGGAGAATTCGGCGCCGTGGCCCTTCTCGGAGTTCACGCGAATATAGCCCCCGTGCGCTTGCACGATTTGATAAACGATGGCCAGGCCGAGGCCGGTGCCTTCGGCGAAATTGGACTGGAAGGGCTCGAAGATCCGGGCGGCTTCCGATGGATCGATGCCGATGCCGGTGTCGCGGATCGAGATTTTTAGCCAGACGGCTTCGACTTCGAGATCTATGGTGATGGTGCCGCCTTCGGGCATGGCGCGCATGGCATTGTTCAGCAAATTCCAAAAGACTTGCTTGAGACGATTGCGATCGACACGGGCTCGAACCGCCGTGGAGGCAAATTTTCGTTCGATATGAAATTTCTGACTAAAATCGGGCTGGTGCTCGAAGAGCATGAGGGTTTCTTCGAGCAGCGCAACGACGTTCTGATCGCTGAATTCGTAGTTCTTCTCGCGGGAATACTCCAGGAAATCGGTGATGATCTGATTCAGGCGCTGCGATTCGCGGGAAACGATTTGGACGAGGCGCTGGTCGTCGTCATCGAGAGGGGCAAGCCGGGCCAGCGCCTTCAGGGCGCCGGTCATTGCCGAAAGTGGCTGGCGAATTTCGTGCGCAATGGCGGCGGAAAGGCGGCCGAGGGCGGCCATGCGATCTTGGACGGCGACTTCGTGCTCGAGGCGCTTCAGCTCGGTTAGATCCTGGAAATTGATTACGTAGCCGCTGAGTTGGTTTTGTCCGGTACGCAGCGGGGAGATGGAGACGCCGAGATAACGGACTACTCCGTAGGGAGTTCGACATTCCACTTCTTTGCGAAGGGCTAGAGGCGTGCCGCGCTCATCAATTTCGATGGGCCAGAAGCCCGGGAAAATATCGCGCAGGTGCTCGGCGCGATTGGGCCCATCGCCGCGGCCGGTGATTTCCGAGCCGGCGCGATTCATCAGCACAATCTTGCCTTCGAGATTTACGGTGAGCAGGCCGCCGCGCATGGAGCGAATGATGTCTTCGTTGAAGGCTTGCAGATCTTTTAGTTCTACGCGCTTTTCTTCCAGTTCGAAGCCCTTGTGGCGCAGGGAGGCGGAGAGCAGCGAGCCTAGATACGCTACGCCGAAAAAGGCGAAGAGGTTGGTGGCCAGCCAGAATTCCAAGCCGCGGGGGCTGAGAACGGAGGAAGAGTTGCGCGGGATTACGTTGTAATAGGCCAGCTCTACCACCGCGCCGAGAAGAAGGAAGCTGCCGGCGGCCGTAAGCATGGCGCCGCGACGCGAGAACAGGATTGCGCTCATTAGAATGATGAGCAGAAAGAGCGAGGTGAAGTAGCTATCGTGCGCGCCGGTGGCGTACACCACGGCTGAGATCATTATGGCGTCGCAGGCCACTTGGAGCGGGGCGTGCCACGCGGCCAGCGGCATCCAGCGCAGCAGAATTACGAAAAGGATAGCCAGCGAGTACCAGAGGACGACGGTCGGCGCGAAAAATTTGGTGGGCAGAGCCAGATGCGTCACGTCGCGAACGAAGAGCACCAGCGCTACCAGCGAAGTGATGATCAAGAATCGAACGCGGCCCAGCCACGGCAGCCAGTCACTCGAACTGTGAGAGAGTTCCATGCGTTTCCTGCGGGCGACGCCCTGGCCGCAAAGAACCGGATTACGCACTGTCCCGCGCGGCGCCGCTGACCCCCAACCATTTAGTCCGGCCGGAGAATCCGCTCGATGCGGATTCCCCGAGCCCGGAACGACTCGCTGCCCTTTTATCCCGCCAACTTGGAGATGAGAGAGAACAGTGGCAAGTACAGAGAAATTACGATACCGCCGACGACGATACCGAGGAACATGATCATCATCGGTTCGAGAAGAGTGAGCATGTCCTTGACGGCCACGTCCACTTCGTCTTCGTAGAAGTCGGCGATTTTTTGGAGCATGGCGTCCATTGCTCCGGTTTGCTCGCCTACTCCGATCATCTGCGTGACCATGCCGGGGAAGACGTCGCTTTCCTTTAGAGGATCGACGAGCGAGCGTCCAGCTTCGACGGCCTTACGAGTGGCAATGATGGCTCGTTCGATGACCGCGTTGCCGGCAGTGCGCGCGGTGATGTCGAGCCCTTCGAGAATGGGAACGCCGCTGGAGATCAAGGTGCCCAATGTGCGAGTGAATCGCGCGACAGCGATTTTGCGCATGAGCATGCCGAGCACTGGAAGTTTCAGGACGACGGTGTCGATGGTAAGGCGACCTTGTGGAGTTCTGTACCACCAGGCTAAAGCTGCCCCGGAACCGGCAAAGCCGATGAAGATCAGGAAGCCGTACCAGCTGCCGATGAATTGGCTCAGGCCGATAACGATGCGGGTGGGAAGCGGGAGTTCGGCGCCGAGACCATTGAACAAAGTGACGAAGATGGGGACGACCTTCCAAAGCAAAAGAGTGATGACCAGAGCAGCGATGCCGATGACGGCTACGGGATAGATCAAAGCCGACCGGACGGCGCGCTTCAAGCGGACGTTCTTTTCGATGTAGGTCGCGAGGCGCTGAAGAATGGTGTCCAGAATACCGCCCGTCTCGCCGGCGTCCACCATGTTGTAATAGAGCGCGTCGAACACTTTGTCGTATTGCTTAAGGGACGCGGAGAGCGTGGCGCCGCCTTCGACCGAGGCGCGCACACCGGTGAGAACCTTTTGAAAAGTTTTGTTCTCCTGTTGGTTGGCCAGAATTTCGAGGCACTGGACCAGCGGGAGACCGGCATCAATCATCACCGAGAACTGCCGGGTGAAAACGGCGAGTTCTTTGGCGTCCACGCCGGTTCCGAAGGTGGGAATGTTGAATTCCCGGCCCTTCTCCGACATCTTCGAGACGTTGACCTGCTCGCGGCGCAGCATGGCCGCGAGTTCGGTCTTGTTCGCCGCAGTTCGCTCACCAGAAACTACCGCACCCGAGCGATTGGTTCCTCGAAACGTGTAGACTGGCATTTCCTTCCTCCTTGATTCCCTGCCGCGCTATTAGCGCCGGACCGGAGTGCGAATTCCGCTTTGCGACGGCGAAGTTACGCCCCGGTTGATTAGGTCTTGCAGCTCGTCGGGATTCGACGAACGCATCAATGCCACTTCCAAAGTGATCAGCTTCTGGTAATAGGCATTGGCCAAGCTCTGGTTGAAGGTCTGCATCCCCGACGCGCCGGTTCCGGTTTGCATCGCCGAATAGATCTGGTGGATCTTGTCCTCGCGGATGAGGTTGCGAATGGCGGCGGTGGGCACGAGAATTTCCATGACCATGACGCGGCCGCGGCCGTCCACGCGCGGAAGAAGCGATTGGCAAAGGATGCCTTCGAGCACCATGGAGAGCTGCGCGCGAACCTGCGGTTGCTGGTGCGCCGGGAAAACGTCCACGATGCGGTTGATGGTGGAGACGGCGGAATTGGTATGCAGAGTGGCGAAGGTCAAGTGGCCGGTTTCTGCGATGCGCAGCGCGGACTCGATGGTCTCGAGGTCGCGCATTTCGCCGATGAGCACCACGTCGGGATCTTCACGCAATGCGGCGCGCAGTGAATTGGCGAACGAGTGGGTGTCCGAGTGAATTTCGCGCTGGTTGACCAAGCACTTTTTGTGGTTGTGCAAGAATTCAATAGGGTCTTCGATGGTGATCATGTGCTCGTCGCGCTCGCTATTAATCTTGTCGAGCATGGCGGCGAGCGTGGTGGACTTGCCCGAGCCAGTCGGCCCGGTAACCAACACAAGTCCGCGCGGCTTGTCGCAGAGAACTTTCACCACCTGCGGCAGGCCGAGGGCTTCGAAGCCCTTGATCTCCCAGGGAATGGTGCGGAAGACGGCAGCCACGGCGCCCCGCTGATGGAAAATGTTGCCGCGGAAGCGGGCGAGGCTCTTCAGGCCGAACGAGAAGTCGAGCTCGAGGCTTTCCTCGAGACGGTGCTTCTGCGCGTCGGTGAGCACGGAATAGGCCAGCGCCTTCGTGTCCGCCGCGGTCAAGGGCGGCATATCGAGAGGACGCAGCTTGCCGTGCACGCGAATGCGCGGTGGGCTGTTGGTGGAAAGATGGAGGTCGCTGCCTCCCATTTCGATCATTTTTTTCAGCAACTCGCTTAACGTGATTCCGGCCATGGCACGTCCTCTCTTAAAACACAGTTTCTCGTAACACTTCTTCCATCGTGGTTTGCCCCAGAGCCATCTTGGTTAGGCCGCTGCGGCGCAAGGTGATCATTCCCATTTCGAGCGCTTTCTTCTTCAACTCCAAAGAAGACGCGCCCACGAGAATCAGTTCACGAAGGTCATCGTTGATTTCCATTACTTCGTACAAGCCGACGCGGCCTTTGTAGCCGGTGTTATTGCAGGTGGTGCAGCCGCGGCCGTGGAACACTTGCGTGGTCTTCGATTCTTCGGACGTGTAGCCGGCCTCCGTTAGAGTTTGCTCGGGAACTGGCAGCGGTTCTTTGCACGCCACGCAGATGCGGCGAACCAGGCGCTGCGCGCAAATTAAGTTTACCGACGTGGCTACCAGGAACGGTTCAATGCCCATGTTCATGAGGCGGCTGACGGTGGACGGGGCGTCGTTGGTGTGTAGCGTCGAGAGCACCAAGTGACCGGTTAGGGCGGCTTTCACGGCGATTTCGGCCGTTTCGAAGTCGCGGATTTCGCCGACTAGAATGATGTTGGGGTCTTGGCGCAGGAAGGCGCGCAGGGCGGATGCGAAATTCAATCCGATCTGCTCCTTCATCTGCACCTGGTTAATTCCGGCCAGTTGGAATTCGACGGGATCCTCAGCGGTCATGATGTTGGTTTCGGGAGTGTTGAGCCGGGCGACGGAGGAATAGAGCGTGTTGGTTTTTCCGGAACCGGTCGGGCCGGTGACGAGCACCATGCCGTAGGGCTTCAGAATGGCGTGTTCGAATTTCGACAGGGACTCTTGCTCGAAGCCGAGCTTGGTCATGTCCAGGCGAAGGTTTTCCTTGTCCAACAAACGCATTACGACTTTTTCGCCGAAGAGAGTGGGAACAGTGGAGACGCGGAAATCGAGTTCTTTCTTTTTGCCGTCGCGGACGTACTTGATCATGATGCGGCCGTCTTGCGGCAGGCGCTTTTCGCTGATGTCCAGTTTGGCCATGATCTTTACGCGGCTGGTGATGGCATCCTTTAATTTGAGCGGTGGTGCCATTACGTTTTGCAGAATGCCGTCTATGCGGAAGCGAACGCGGTATTCCTTTTCGTAGGGCTCGATGTGAATGTCGCTGGCTCCCCGCTTGACGGCGTCGGTGAGGACCAGGTTGACGAGCTTGATGATGGGAGCTTCGTCGGCGGCTCTCTCGAGGGCCGCGAGGTCCATCTCGGCCTCTTCGGCGGCCAGCTCCATCTCGGTTTCTTCGCCGGCAAGGTCCTTCATTACCTTGTCTAGTTCTTCGCCGGCTTCTACGGAGCCGTAGAACTTGCCGATGGCCTCATTGATCGCGGTTTCGGAGGCGACCACGGGCTCGACATTGAAGCCGGTCATGAACTTGATATCGTCCATGGCGAAGACGTTGGTGGGGTCGGTCATCGCGATGGTTAGCGTGGAGCCTACGCGGGAGAGGGGGACGATTTGGTAGCGGACGGCGGTCTCTTGGGGGACTAGTTTTATGACCGAGGGGTCCACTTCATAAAACCGTAGATTGATGGAGGGGACGCCATACTGCCGCGAAAGGACCGCCGTGATGTCCTCATCGCTGACCAGACCCATCTTGACCAGACAAGTTCCTAGCCTGCCCCCGTTTTTCTTCTGATAGTCGAGGGCCTGCTTCAACTGATCTGCAGAGATCAGGCTGTCTTTAACTAGAATGTCGCCGAGCCTGGAAGACACGCCACCACCCCTGCGGCAAACTTCGCCGGTTTCAAAAGGCTAGCATGCGCAATGAGTCAGAATGGGAATCGGTTCGGGTTATCGTCGTGTAACAGGCAACCCCCTGTACGAAAGGACAGGTATGGCCATCGGGACAGGACGCTGGCTTGACTTGCCCGCGAGGCATCGCTATCTTCGGTTGTAAATGCGGGCCAGCGCGTTGCACGTTCTTGAAAGTCGCCCCCAGGTGACCTCCCGACATAAATCGGCACCCGAGCGACAAACTTTGCCTCCTGTGCGCGGGTACTATAACCAGCTCGCGGAGGCGCTGGGACCGCAGCACTGGTGGCCCGCAAAGACTCAATTTGAGATTGTTGTCGGGGCCATCCTCACGCAGAATACTTCGTGGACGAATGTCGAGCAGGCCATTGCGAATTTGCGCTCGGCTCGCATGCTCTACCCTCTGGCGATGCTCAAGGCTTCTGAACCTCGGCTAGCCCGGCTGATCCGTTCTTCTGGTTACTTTCGGCAGAAAGCGAAGAAGCTCAAGGCGTTTTGCAAATTTCTAGACGCGGTGTACGAAGGATCGCTGGCGCGGATGTTCCGGACGCCGACCGCTTTGCTGCGAGAGAGATTGTTGGGCGTGTTTGGTATCGGACCGGAAACTGCGGATTCGATTCTCCTTTATGCCGGGAAGCATCCGGTGTTTGTGGTGGATACTTACACGAAGCGGATTTTGCAGCGGCATAAATGGGTTGGCGAGAAGACTAGTTACGATGAGGTGCAGCGGCTGGTGCAAGCGGATTTTCCTCACGAGGCGGCGGCTTACAATGAGCTGCACGCGCTGTTCGTGCAGGTGGGAAAGAATTGGTGCCGCGGCCGCGAGGCCCTTTGCTCGCAATGCCCGCTGGAGGGATTTCTGAAGGAGAGCCGTTGAAGCAGCGCTCCTGGACGCGAAAACTTTGGATGGCGGTCGGCGGGCTTTCCGTCGTGCTGCTGGCGGCTACGATTTTTACGCTGGGGTCTTTGCGTGCGCCGGTGCATCCGGACCAGGGGAATTCGCTGGCCATTCTGTTCGCGCTCTCTACTTTTATCTTTGTAGCGTTTCTAGTGTTTGGGCTGGTGTTGCTGCGCAGCCTTTTGCGGCTTTGGAATGAACGCAAGGCTGGGCTTCTCGGATCGCGCTTTAAGACCAAGATGGTTTTTGGGGCCATGGGCGTTTCGTTGCTGCCGCTTGTTTTTCTGTTTCTGTTCAGCTACTCGCTGGTGAACCG
The DNA here is from genome assembly GCA_963831955.1 of uncultured Acidobacteriota bacterium. GTDB lineage: Bacteria > Acidobacteriota > Terriglobia > Acidiferrales > UBA7541 > Palsa-147. Next base: position 974,775 of record CAWHSG010000003.1, read on the forward strand.
GACGCTCAATCTGTGGTTTCCGAAGCCGCTGGAAATCGCCAACGCGGAAAGTCAGAGATTGCTGGACGAATATTCGCGCGAGGTGCATGAGCGGCTGAATCTGAGAGCGGCGCGGCTGGCGCCTACTTTGGATAATCGCGGGGTGGCGGCGATTCTCGATCAGTCGCAAGTAGGGACTTCCATACCTCTCGATGCGATTTGGGTTGTGGATCGCAATGCGGCTATTACACAGGCTGCTCCGGGCTCGCTCGCCGATAGGCATTTGCGGTTTGCGCGTGCGCTGCCATCGGGAGTGGAAGTCTGGCAGACGGATGCCGACGCGTTTATCACCGGTGCTGCGCCGGTTTCGGGCGGACACTTATATGTCGGGCGCAAGCTGGGGGCTGGTTTTTTGGCGAGCATCGATACCATTGAGAGCCAGACGCACGAGTACGAAGTGCAGCGGCGGCAGATACGCGTTTACAAGAATCAGATTTTGCTGGCGCTTTTGCTGGTAACCGTGTTGCTGCTTTTTTCGACCACCTGGGTCGCGCTCTTCCTTTCGAAGCAGGTTACTGTGCCGATTCAGGCGATGGCGGAGGCTACGCAGGAAGTGGCGCATGGGAATTTCGATCATCGCGTGGCGATTCAGGCGCAGGATGAATTGGGGACTTTAGTTACTTCGTTCAATGAAATGACCGCGCAGCTTGGCGAGGGCCGGCGGCAGATTAACGAGTTTACGACGAATTTGCAGCAGGCCTTTGAGGAGCGCGACCGGCGGCGGAAGTTGATGGAGGCGATTCTCGAGAATATTCCCACCGGCGTGCTTTCGCTGGACGCCGACGGGGGAATTTCGCGGGTGAATTCTGCGGTCGTGGCGATAGTTGGGGAGCACGCTCGCGAGGCTCGCACCTTGAGCGATCTTTTTGGGGATGAGGCTTCGCGGCCGGTGTTAGCTTTGGTGCGGCGCTCCTTGCGGATGGGAGTGGCTTCGCGGGAGATTGAAATTGCGGCATCGGGGCGGCTGGTGCGCGCGGCGGTTACGGTGAGTTCACTAGGAACCCGGCGTTCGAATCCGGGATTTGTGGTGGTGATTGATGATCTCTCGGAGCTTTTGCGTGCGCAGAAGGCTGCTGCCTGGCAGGAAGTGGCGCAGCGCATTGCTCACGAGATCAAGAATCCGCTCACGCCGATCATGCTTTCTGCGCAACGCTTGAAACGTTTCCTCGAGCGCTCGGCGCCTGCGACGGCTAAAACTGAAATCGGGGCGCTGGTGGCCGAGTGCGCTGGATTGATCGAGCGCGAAGTTCATGCGCTGGAATCTCTGGTGGATGAATTCTCGCAGTTTGCGCGCTTCCCTTCGGCGCGGCTTGCGCCTGCGGACATCAATCAAATTGTCACGCGCGCGCTGGCGCACTTTCAAGGGCGGCTGGACGGCATTCAACTATCCACCGAACTCGCAGCGAATCTTCCGGCGGTGAAGGTGGACGAGGAGCTGTTGCGGCGTGTGCTGACTAACTTGATCGACAATGCAGCCGAAGCGATGGAAGACTCGACGCTGCGGCGGCTGTCGGTGGTGACGCGGGCGCGCGAAGAAGGCGACGCGGTGGAAATCGAAATCGCCGACACTGGCCACGGAATTTCACCGGAGGATAAGGAGCGGCTTTTCCTTCCGCACTTCTCCACCAAAGAGCGTGGGACTGGGCTGGGCCTGGCTATCGCCAGCCGCATCGTGTCGGAACATAATGGATCGCTGCGCGTGGAAGATAATGAGCCAGTTGGTTCCCGATTCGTCATTCGTTTCCCCGCGATCGAGCCGGCTGCGGTTTCTGCCAACGGCACAGTTGCGGCGAAAGACTCGCGCGTCGGCGAGCTTACCGGCGACGGCACTGCCGACTGAGATTGCTGCAATATAGAATTTCAAATGCCCGCATCCATCCTCATCGTTGATGATGAAATCGGAATCCGCGAATCGCTGACGGCGCTTCTGCGCGACGAGGAGTATGAAGTTGAGTCGGCGTCCTCGGGCGAAGAATGCCTGCGCATGCTCGAAGATCGGCGTTTTGACCTGGTGCTGCTTGACGTTTGGTTGGAAAAGATGGACGGGTTGAAAACGCTGGAGAAAATTAACGAGGTAGATGCGCCGCCGATGGTGGTGATGATTTCCGGCCACGCCAGCATTGAGACGGCGGTGCGGGCTACGAAGCTTGGCGCATTCGATTTTCTGGAAAAGCCGTTATCGCTGGAGAAAACGATACTGGCGATTCGCAATGCGTTGGATTTCGTGCGGCTGGAAACTGAAAACCGCCGGCTGCGCGCGGAACTGGAGCAGCGTCACGAAATTCTGGGCAGCAGCGTGCCGATGAAGGCGTTGCGGCAGCAGATTGCGCTTACGGCGCCTACGAATGGGCGCGTGTTGATTTATGGCGAGAGCGGAACTGGAAAAGAGCTGGTGGCGCGGGCGCTGCATGCGCAGAGTGCGCGCTCATCGCATCAGTTTGTGGAAGTGAATTGTGCGGCGATTCCTGAGGAGCTGATTGAATCCGAGCTTTTCGGGCATCGCAAGGGCAGCTTCACCGGGGCAAGTGAAGACAAGCTTGGGAAATTTCAGAGCGCCGACGGCGGGACGCTTTTTTTGGACGAAGTTGGTGACATGAGTTTGAAGACGCAATCGAAGGTTTTGCGGGCGCTGGAGGAACAGCGCGTCGAATCGATTGGGTCCAATACGATGGTACGCGTGGATGTGCGGGTGATTGCGGCTACCAATAAAAAACTTGAGGACGAAATTGCGCGCAATGCTTTTCGCGAGGATCTTTTTTACCGGCTTAACGTGATTCCGTTTACCGTGCCGGCTTTGCGCGAGCGGGCTGAGGATATTCCGATTTTGGCGGGGCACTTTCTTGCGGAATTTTGCCGGTCTTATGGCAAGCGGCCTAAGGAATTAACTCCCGCGGCGCTGGAAGTGCTTTTGCAATATAACTGGCCGGGAAATGTGCGCGAGTTGAAGAATTTGATTGAGCGGCTGGTGATTATGAGTCCAGGGTTGCGGATTGAGCCGCATCATTTGCCGCCGGAGGTTTTTCGCGGAGCTTCGAATAGCCCGCAGCGGCCTTATGCTAGTTTGCAAGAGGCGCGTTCGGCTTATGAACGGGAGTTTGTTTTGCGGAAGTTGGAGGAGAATCGTTGGAATATGACTCGGGCTGCTGCGGCTTTGGGATTGGAACGAAGCCATCTTTACCGCAAGATGAAATCATTGGGGATTGCTGGCGTGCCTTCGGAGCGGCCGGAGCGGGCTAATTGAAATTCTGAAGATTGAGTTGAATGGAATAAGTCTTCCGCGCGTGAGTGCTGCATTTGGCGAAATTGTCGTCGTAAGATGCCGGCGGGGACGCCGGCGCTACTTTTCGTCGCCGCCCAGTTGATCCAATTGCTGGTGCCAGTCTAGTTGGCGGACCATGTTTGGCTTTTGGCGCCAGTTGGGTTGGACCTTCACGAATAGTTCCAGGAAAACTTTGGTGCCTAGCAGGCCTTCGATTTCTACGCGGGCTTCGGTGCCTACCTTTTTTAGCATTTCGCCGCGCTTGCCTATTACGATTCCCTTTTGGCCTTCGCGCTCTACGTAGATTGTTGCGCGGATGCGCACTAGCTTGGGGGTTTCTTCGAATGTGTCTATGGCTACCGCTACCGACGCGGGGAGTTCTTCGTGGGTGGCGCCTATTAGCTTTTCGCGGATGAATTCGCTGGCAAGGAACCTTTCGGGTTGATCGGTGAATTGCTCGACTGGAAAGTAGGCCGGGTGTTCGGGGAGATATTTAATCCAGGTTTTCACTAGGTCGGGCAGGCCGTCGCCGGTCAAGGCGGAGATGGGGACGATTTCGGCGAAATCGCGCAAGGCTTGGTAGCGGTCGATGAGCGGCAGCAGCTTTTCTTTCGGGATGCGATCTACTTTATTCAGCAGAAGGAATACTGGACCGTGAAATTGGGCTATCCATTCGAGGGCGGAGCGATCGTTGGCGCCGAAATCGACTACCGCGTCCACGATTAGCGAGAGGACATCTATCTCGTCGATGGCTTGTTTAGCTTCGCTCATCATCTGCCGGCTTAGCGCGTTTCCGGCGCGATGGATTCCGGGAGTATCGATGAGCACGATTTGCGCGTCTTCGCGATTCACGATTCCTTGAATGCGATTGCGCGTGGTTTGCGGCTTCGTGGATACGATTGCGACCTTGCGGCCTACGAGTGAATTTACGAGCGTGGATTTCCCGGCGTTGGGCCGGCCTACTACGGCGATGAATCCGGATTTAAACGGCACTTGGCCTCACGATGGAATTGGTGCGCGCTGCTTCGTGCGTCATTTAGACGCTCCTTGATTGGGCGGCGCTGGCGGAGCGTCGCGCGCGAAGCCTCAGCACTTTCCGCTGATTGGCTTCGAGAACTTCGAATTGCAGGCCGTCGTAGTCTATTCGTTCGCCGGTCGAGGGAACATGGCCCGCTACGCTGTTTAAAAGCCCCGAGAGAGTGGCAGCGCCGGCGTTCTGCAGCGTCTCTTCAATTTCGATTCCGAAAAGTTCTTTCAGCTTCTCGACGGAGACGCTGCCCCGTAACACCAGGCTGCCAGATGGCTCACGGACTACATCCGGCGCCGGCGCGCGGTCTCCATCCTCAATCTCGCCGATAATTTCCTCGACCAGGTCTTCGACAGTGACAATTCCGGCGACAAGACCATATTCATCAATCACGATGGCGAGCTGCTCGCTCTTGCGCCGCATCTCCTTTAAGAGATCGGAGCCGAGTTTCGTCTCCGGGACGAACATTGGCCGGCGCATCAGCTCGCGGACGGTGCGATTCGGCGCCTCGCGTTCGGGAACCTTCAGGATGTCGCGCGCAAAGACCAGACCGGCCATGTCATCGAGATTTTTTTCATAGACGGGGATGCGCGAAAACTTGGACTCGACGAATAGATTGCGCAGCTGCTCGAGCGTTGAAGAAGCCGAGATAGCGATCACGTCGGGCCGCGGCGTCATCACTTCGCGGACGCGCTTGTCGCTGAATTCCACCACCTGCTCGATCATGCGCGCTTCATCCTGCTCGATGATGCCCTCTTCGGTCGCGGCTTCAACGAGCGCCTCAATCGCCTGCTGCTCGGGCTCGGGCGCTCCGTGCTCGCTATCTTCATCGGTGATATTCAGAAATGAGACGACCAGGTCGAGAATCGCGAATACCGGCCAGACCGCCCAGATGAAAATCCGAATCGCCGGAACCAGCGGTGCGCACCATCGCCCGGAGGCCCGTGCCACGAGGACGTAGGGGATGAATTGCATCGCCAGAACCACTTCGATGAGCAGAAACGAAACGATCTCGACCGCTGATTCCCAGCTGCCCGGCACGAAGAACAAAATGCCGCGCGCCGTTTCGACGGCGACCAACACCAGCCAGAGGCGGCAGAGCAAACTGAACGCAGTGGCGGCGCGGTGGCGCTCGAGATGAAGGCGCGGCTCTACGTCCGATTCGAAAACGTCGAGATGCTCGTGTATGCGGCGCGTGGTTACCCGGCACATCTCGCGATAGACGCGATCGAGATAGGAAAAAACCACGAGGCCTGCGGTTAGGCCGAGTACGCCGAGAGTGTATACGAAGATTGGCATGATCAGGCCAGCTTGAAGCGGGAGCGCAGTTCGAGTTCATAGCGCTCCATTTCGCCGCTATCTGTCTCGTGGTCGTAGCCGAGCAGATGCAGAATTCCGTGCAAAATCAAAATCCGCAGCTCAAGTGAAAGCGAGCGGCCGAAGCGCTCAGCATTTCGTCGCGCAACTACAGGCGAGATGGCGATATCGCCGAGGTAATCGATTTTCTCAGATTTCGCCGCACGCGTGGCGCGAGCCTTTAGTTGCCGCAAGATCCTTGCACCTGCGTCGTTTGCGGCGGCTGGAAACGATAGAACATCCGTTGAGCCATGCTTTGCTCGATAAGTGCGATTCCATCGGGCTACATCTGCATCTGCGGCAATGCAAACCGTAACGCTCTCCGCGGGCAAACGGAAATGCCGCAGCACGCTGCCGAGAAAGCGCTCAAGCGGCGCAACGGGAACACGTACACGTCTCTGGCGATTGAGTACCATGGGCGGATTTTTAGGGTCGCGGAACGCGCGGGAGGACTTCGCGCGCTGCCCCTGCGTTGCCGCGGCCGGGCGTATAGGGCTGGGAGGCGCCATACTCGTCGTAGGCCTTGATGATGCGCTGCACCAGGCTGTGGCGCACCACGTCGCGCTCATCGAAATAAACGAAAGCGATGCCATCAATCTTGCCGACGATTTCGATCGCTTCGATCAAGCCGGAGCGGCGCTCGCTGGGCAAATCGATTTGCGTAATGTCGCCGGTGATCACGGCCTTGGAGTTGAACCCGAGCCGCGTCAGAAACATTTTCATTTGTTCGCTGGTGGTGTTCTGCGCTTCATCAAGAATGACGAAGGAATCATTGAGCGTGCGGCCGCGCATGAACGCCAGCGGGGCTACTTCGATTATGCCCTTTTCGAGGAAGCGCTCGAGCTTGTCGGTGTCGAGCAGATCGTAGAGCGCGTCGTACAGCGGGCGCATGTAGGGATCGACTTTTTCCTGCAGCGTGCCTGGCAGAAATCCTAGCCGCTCGCCGGCTTCCACCGCAGGCCGCGCCAGAATGATGCGGTTCACTTGCTTGGAAAGCAGCGCGGACACCGCCATGGCTACAGCCAGATAAGTTTTTCCCGTTCCGCCGGGTCCGACGGCGAAAACCATATCGAAGGATTCGAGCGCTTCGATGTAACGCCGTTGGTTCAGGCCTTTTGGGGTGATTTGCTTGCGGCCGATCGCACGCCCCCCGCGCACTGGCGAAAACGTGCCGCGCAGCGGCGCTTCAGGCTCGTCGGCGGCCATGCGGATCAGCGATTGAAGTTCGTCGCTGCTGGGCGCTTTTCCGTTGCGCACGAGGTTGTTGTATTCCTTGATGATGCGGGCGGCTTCCTGCACGCGCGCACTCTCGCCTACTAGCTCGATTTTTTCATCGCGCAGGTTGGCGGTGACTTGCAGCGCGGATTCGAAGAGTTTCAGGTTCTCGTCGAGGGTGCCGCAGAACTCGGAAGCGTCTCCAAGCAATCGAACGGTCTGTTTCATCTAGATTGGCGGCCGAACTCCTCGCGGATCGCGGAACAGGAACTGCACTCGGTCAAGCGTAGCGCACGCTGACGGGCCGGTCAAGAACGCGCGGGCCGCTCAGCGGTTCGGCGGTGGAAACTCGACTTTGGGGACCTCGCGCGAGCCTTCCGAAGCCTTGAAATAAGCGTCATTGCGCTCGAAGCCGGCGATGCTGGCTACGATGTTGTTGGGGAAAAGGGCAATGTATGTGTTGTAGTCCTGAATGGTATCGTTATAGCGTTTGCGCTCGACCGCGATTCGATTTTCGGTTCCAGCGAGTTCGTCCTGCAGCTTCAGGAAGCTCTCGTTGGACTTCAATTGCGGATAATTTTCGACGATTACCAGGAGCCGACCCAGCGCGCCGTCAAGTTGGCCATTGGCGGCGATCTTGTCTTCGGGAGTTTTCGCGCCCAGCAGTGCGGCACGTGCGGCATCCACATCATGAAAAACGGTCTGCTCCTGCGCGGCGATTCCCTTGACGGTGGCGACTAGATTCGGAATCAAGTCGGCGCGGCGCTGCAGGACATTATCAACCTGCGCCCAGGCTGATTTTATGGCTTCGTTCTTGCGCACCATCTCGTTCCGGCGGCCGGCGTAGGAGCCGCCGAGAATGAGCAAGCCCAGCACCAGCAGAATGACGACACCGATTAGGATGGCCAGACCTTTTTTCATGTTGCTCCTCCCGCCGATACCGTATCACAGGAAGGCTCGATGAATGCTTCGGCCATCCACATTCCGATTCCTATCGTCGTGGTTGAAATCTCCGGTCCACTTCGTCGGTGATTAGCTGCACGAGTTCCAGATACCCGTGCAGGACGGCTTCGACGTCGATTTCGGATTCTTTTCGCTTGCCGTCGCGTACGTCAAGAACGGTGAGGAACGGAGCTGGATCGCCTCCGACCAGATGCGCCGCGCCTTCGATGGCTTCGCGCATGGTGCGCGGTGGGGCTTCGCCTACGCCCAGAAGCGCATGACGGAATAATGTGGCGAACGAGGAGATCGAGTTGGTCATCAGTGCGAGCGAGTCGCGCTTTTTTCCCGGGGCGGCCAGGAGCGCGCGACGCAGACGAACCCAATTGGTGCGCAGCTCGCGCTCGACTTGCAGGCGATGCAGCCACGTCGGCACTTCGAAATTTAGAAAATGATCGTCGCCGAAGAGAGTGCGGTGATTGCCTACGATATCGAGCAGCTCGATGGCGAAAATATCTGCGGAGTGATGCAGCTCATCAATGGTGAAAACGAGCGGCGGCGCCTGGCCTTGCTTGATCCACCATGCTACTGCGGGGCGGAGGGCTTCGAGCTCGCCCGCGCCGGTGCGTTCTACGACGCAGAGGACATTTAGATCTGACCGCCCAGCGGTGAATTCGCCGGTGACCGCAGAGCCGAAGAGCACGACGGATGTCAGATTGGGGCCTGCAGCGCTCTTAAGGCGCTCGATCAGTTCTACTAGTTCTTTCTCCATTCCCTGCTCTCTTGCTTACGAGATTGTTACTTCGCATTAAGACGAACAACGGGGCCGAAAAGCGCGAGGGCTAAAGCGCCCTCCCCTACCAACTGCCGCTGGCTCCTCCGCCACCGAAGGAGCCTCCGCCGAAGCCGCCGAAGCCTCCGCCACCACCGCCTCCGCCGCCACCCCACGAACTGCCGCCGCCCATCCCGCCGCCGCCAAAAAACCAGGGGCCGACGAATCCGCCCCGGCCGCGTCCGCGATAGTTGCTCGACCCGCGGCGGAAGAGACCGATAATCCAAAAGAGAATGAAGAAGACCCAAATGAGAGTGAAAATGATAGTAAAGACACTTGGACCCCCGCCACTACTTGAGGTTTTGGGCGTCGCAGGATTCGGGACATCAGCGAGCGTGGTGAGCGTGATGTTTTGATCGGCGGCGATGGTTTCGGCTACGCGGCGCGTCATCAACATCACGGCGCCGTTGTAATCGCTATTGCGCAGCAGCGGGACAGCTTCGCGGCCGATGGTGCCGACTTTTCCGTCGGGCAAGATTCCCTCTAGGCCGTAGCCAACTTCGATTCGATATTTGTGTTCTGATGGCGCGAGGAGGATTAGGACGCCGCGCTTGGTGCCCTTGGGGCCGATGCCCCAGCCCATCGCCAGGTCAATGGTGAATTGATCGACCGATTCGCCATCGAGCGATGTCACCGTAACGTCGGCGATCTGCGCGTGGGCTTTCTGATCTACTTCACCACACAATGCTTCGAGCTTGTGCTTCGTCTCTAAATTAAGGACGCCGGCAAAATCATTCACGTAGCCTTGCGGCGAGAGCTTCAGCGTCTTGGCGGGCTGTTGTGCGCCGAGAAGCAGCACACCGAGCAGTGCGGCGAAGATGCGAATCGAGCGCATTTCGATCGTGGCAGCCCTTCTCGAAGATCCGGATTACTCCCCGGCAACACAGATTCTAGGCCGTCGTGCACTCGCAAGCAAACCCGCGCCGTCGCAGCATCGAGTCCGGAACTTGCTTGGTATCCCAAGCAAGACTTGAGGGCCGTACATCAGGCTGGCGCGCGACTGCATCGAAGTGAAACTGTCGTCTTAATTCTAAGTACAGGCTCCAGAAACTGGCCTTCGGTACTATGCGCCACAGAACTGAATTTCGATAGACTTAGTGATTGACCCGGCACGTGGACACAAATATCATTCGTAGCACTGTCAGGGGACTCACAGAAGCCAACTTGGGTGGGGACGCTGCGTTCGGCTGGCGCGCTCCTCTTGGCTGTGTCTCATGCGCGAGCGCGTACCGGCATGTGTCGGGTGCCGCCGCCGAGGGATGAAATGTCGTCCGCTAAAAGGAGCAACATGCAACGAAGATTTGCCTTCGGCCTCGCGGCCCTCGCGACCGTGACTTTTATTTTGGCCCTGAGTTTCCCTGGGGCGGCGGAGGCGCAGTCTTCGAATACCGCGCGCCCGCTGATTACCGAAAAAATTATTGACGCAAAGACGGTGACGCTTCGTGGAAACACGCGCCCGGAAGCTATCGCCGCGAACGATCGAGGCATCCTGTCGCCGGATGCGCCGATGGAGCACATGCTGATGCAATTGCGGCGCTCGCCGGAGCAGGAGCGGGCGCTCTCCAAATTTACCGATGAACTGCAAACTCCCGGCTCGCCGAATTATCACAAGTGGATCACCGCGCAGGAATTCGGGCAACACTTCGGCCTTGCGCCGCAAGATCTCGCCGCCATCACCGGCTGGCTCGAATCGCATGGCTTCACCATCTACGTCGTTTATCCCAGTGGCATGATGATCGATTTCTCGGGCACCGCCGGACAAGTGCACGAAGCATTCGGCACGGAAATCCACAGTCTCGAAGTGAACGGCGTAAGACACTTCGCAAACTTTAGCGACCCCACGATCCCGGCGGCTCTGGCCCCGGCGGTGGTGGGCATCGTTTCCCTGCACGATTTTTCGCCGCACGCGATGCACAAGATGCGTGGCAAGTACACCTTTGTCTCCGGCGACGAAACATTTGAAGCTGTGGTGCCCGCCGACCTGGCAACCATTTACAACCTGAATCCGCTGTTCAACAACGGAGTTTCGGGACAGGGCCAAACGGTGGTGGTGATCGAAGATACCAATGTGTACGCTACCGCGGATTGGACCACCTTCCGCTCGACTCTCGGACTTTCGAGTTTTACTTCCGGCTCGTTCACGCAGGTGCATCCGGCGCCGCCTACGGGCACGAATAATTGCACCAATCCAGGAACCAACGGCGACGACGTAGAAGCGATCCTGGATGCTGAATACGCAAGTGCGGCGGCGCCTAGCGCGGCCATTGAATTGGCGTCGTGCAAGGACGGCTCGAGCTTCGGCGGTTTGATCGCGCTGCAAAACTTGCTCAATGAGAGCGCCACGCCTCCGGCGATCGTGAGCATCAGCTACGGGGAATGTGAAGCGATCAATGGCTCCGCTTCGAACGCGGCCTTTAGTTCGGTGTATCAACAGGCGGTCACGGAAGGCGTATCCATTTTCGTTTCTGCGGGCGACGAAGGCGCGGCGAGCTGCGATGCGAACGAAGCGAATGCCACGCACGGGATCGGCGTCAGCGGCTTTGCGTCAACGCCGTATAACGTGGCGGTAGGCGGCACCGATTTCGGCGACACTTTCGCCGGCACGAACAGTACTTACTGGAATTCGACGAACACCGCCGCATTCGGCTCGGCAAGATCCTACATTCCGGAAATTCCGTGGGACGATTCCTGCGCGGGCGCGCTGGTCTCGAGCTTCGAAGGATTTAACACGCCCTATGGCAGCACCGGGTTTTGTAACAGCTCCACCGGAGCAGATTTTAGAACCACCGGATCAGGCAGCGGCGGACCGAGCGGTTGCGCGACGGGAATGCCGGCCACATCCGGGGTGGTCGGTGGCACGTGCGAGGGCTGGGCTAAGCCTTCGTGGCAGACTTTGGTAGGCGTTCCGAGCGATGGCGTGCGAGACCTGCCCGACGTTTCGCTGTTTTCCTCGAACGGTTTCTGGGGCCACTATTTTGTGTTCTGCTTTTCCAGTCCCGCTAGCGGGAGCGGGGGGGCCCCGTGCACGGGAGCGCCTAGCGGATGGTCGGGCGCGGGCGGCACATCGTTCGCTTCGCCGATCTTGGCCGGCATCCAGGCTTTGATCAATCAAAAGACTGGCGCGCGTCAGGGAAACCCGAATCCTACTTATTACAGTCTTGCGGCCACCGAATATGGAGCCAGCGGAGACGCATCGTGCAACTCGACGCTCGGCAACGGCGTCTCGGGCAGCTGCATTTTCTACGACGTCAAGCAGGGCGACATGGACGTGAACTGCACGGGTACGCACAATTGCTACCTACCCTCGGGCACGTACGGTGTGCTTTCCACATCAAATTCCGCCTATGATCCTGCTTACGGCACCACCACCGGCTGGGACTTCGCCACCGGCATCGGCACCGTAAACGTGGCGAATTTAGTGAATGCCTGGCCCGGTGCGGATACGCCGAATTTCACGATTTCGGCTGCGCCTTCGAGCGTGACGATTACGCAAGGCGGCGCCGGCGGCACGAGCACGATTACCGTGGCCCCGCTAAACGGCTTTAGCGGCAGCGTTACGTTTTCCGCCACGGGTTTGCCTACCGGCGTGACCGCGGCGTTCAGCCCGAATCCTTCCACGACTTCGACCACTTTGACGTTAACGGCCAGCGCGACTGCCACCATCGGCACGGCGACGGTTACGATCACGGGCGTTTCCGGCAGCTTGACGCAAACCACTTCGGTCAGCCTAACTGTCGGCGCTTCGCCGAACTTCTCGCTCGCTGCTTCGCCAACCAGCGTGACGATTGTGCAAGCCGGTGCGAGCGGGACCAGCACGATTACCGTCACACCTCAGAATGGCTTCAGCGGTAGCGTGACCATGGCCGCATCGGGATTGCCCACTGGAGTGACGGCAGCTTTCAGCCCGAATCCGGCGACGACGTCGAGCACTTTGACGCTGACAGCGAGCGCGACGGCTACCACTGGCGCCGCGACTGTAACTATTACTGGCACGTCGGGAAGCTTGACGCATACCACGACAGTGAGCCTGACCGTCAATCCTTCCCCGAACTTCTCGCTCGCCGCTTCGCCGACTAGCGTGACCCTTGCGCAAGGGGCGGCCGGAACGAGCACGATTACGATCACTCGCCTGAATGGATTCACGAGCAGTGTCACTATGTCCGCCGCAGGTTTGCCTACCGGCGTGACCGCGGCGTTCAGCCCGAATCCGGGCACCACCACCAGCAAACTGACGCTGACGGCAAGCGCCACGGCAGCTCTCGGCACTTCCACTGTGACCATCACCGGCACTTCCGGCAGCCTGACGCACACAACCAGCGTCAGTCTGACGGTAAATACGACTCCAAACTTTGCGCTATCCGCTTCCCCAACCAGTGTGTCGATTGCGAGAGGCGGGAGCGGCACCAGCACGATTACCATCACGCCTTCGGGCGGCTTCACCGGCAGCGTCACATTGTCCGCTGCAGGTTTGTCTTCCGGAGTGACCGCAACTTTCAGCCCGAATCCGGCGACGACCACGAGTACGTTGACCCTGAAGGCCAGCCCACTCGCCGCTGCCAGCAGCTCCACGGTGACTATCACCGGCAAGTCGGGAACTCTGAGTCATACAACCACGCTGAGTCTGACCGTCACCACCACGGCCACCGCGAATTTCTCGCTGGCGGCATCGCCTTCCAGTCTGGCAATTACGAAGGGCGGCGCCAGTGGAACGAGCACGGTTACCATCACGCGCTTGAATGGATTCACTAGCAGCGTCACCTTGGCGGCTTCCGGTTTGCCCTCTGGCGTGACCGCGGCTTTCAGCCCGAATCCGGCTACTACCACCAGCACGCTCACCTTGACGGCCAGCTCCACGGCAACCACTGGCACTTCCTCGGTGACGATCACCGGAACTTCAGGCAGCCTCACGCACACGGCTACGGTCAGCCTCACGGTGAATGCCACGTCCAGCCCCAGTTTCACGCTGACAGCTTCGCCGTCGACTGTGAGCGTTGCCGAGGGATCTCATGGCGCCACTACCATCACCGTGAATCCGAGCGGCGGCTTTACCGGCGCGGTGACGCTCTCGGCCACCGGGATGGGCACGGGCACGACCGCGGCGTTCGGTACCAACCCGGCAACCGCTACGAGCACGCTGACTTTTACGGCGACCAGCGCGGCCACTACGGGAACTTTCACGATCACGATCACGGGAGTTTCCGGCAGCCTGACGCAGACGAGTACTGTCACTGTCACCGTACACTCGGGCTTCGGAGTCTTGTAGCGTCGCGCGGCGCCGCCGAGTGGGTGTTTGCGGGGGTCTGGGAGTATGATTCGTTTGAGTTGTGAGTGAACGCCGCCGGACTGAATTTTCCGGCGGCGTTTTATTGCGGGCGGCCGAATTTGACAAATATGCGGGCGTTCGCTAACTTAGCTTATTCACTTATACGATTGAAGGAGCGTTTGAATGCCGCAGGGCACGCCAATCAAGCATAAGAAGAAGAGCAAGTCGGTTCTGAAGAATATCCGCCAGACCGAGACCCGCACGATCATGAACCGCGTCAATCGCACGCGCGTGCGCTCCGCGATTCGCCGGCTTCGCGCCGCATTGGCTGCCGGGGATGTTGACGCCGCTCAAAAGCTGGTAGGCCCGACCTTTTCAGAAGTGGACCGCTCGATCCGGAAGAATATCCTGCCGGAAAATACCGCCAATCGCTACAAGTCGCGCCTAACCATCGCGCTGAACGCGCTCCGCGCCAAGAAAAAGTAGCGCCGGCGTCCCTGCCGGCATCTTACGGCCGAAAATTTCGTTTATATCCCGAATTGTGCCCGGACCGCTGATCTGGCGACCGGCGTTCGTGTAGTTGTGTAGTCCGGCCGTGATTGTGCCTTCGTTGTGACTTGTAGTCGTAAGATGCCGGCGGGAACGCCCGCGCTACTTGGCTACGCTGCGCGGGATTTCGGCGTGAGTCGCGAGAAAAGGAATTCGAGGACCGCGCGCTGGTCCTTTACTCCGGATTTCAGTTCACTGTCGGCATCCGCTAAGGCTGCAAGTGCTTTGAGAAGTTGCTCTTTTCTGGCCGGTCGCGATTCATTTTCGATCAGCATGCGGAAGCGCCAGGCGATTGCGCCTACCAGCGCGGGCGGCTTCTCCCCCTCGCGGATCAGACTGTCCAGAAACCTCAGCGCATCTTCGCGCCGCGAATCCGCCAGCATATCCGCGAGCTCCCAGATGGTGTGCTTTCGGGCGTTGACGACCAGATTTTCCACGTCGCGCGAAGTGATTCTCTTTGCGGCTTGCGCATAGAGCGAGAGCTTCTCGACTTCGACTCGGACCCGCGCTGCCTCGCCATTCACCACTTCGGCGAGCAAGCCGGCGGCCTCGCGATCCATGCTTATGCCTAGTTCTTTCGCCGTGGAGATCGCCAGCGCCACGGCTTGTTGCGGATCCATGATGAGTTCGACGATTAATACGGATTTGGAATTCTTGCTGAGGGATTTGAAAAGCCGCAGGCGCTTGTCGAGTGCGCTGGCTTCGAACACCAGCACGGTAAAGGGCGCGGGATCCGCCAGGTAGGCTTCGAGAGCAGCGACCGCCTCGTCGCGCGCTTTTTCGCCCAATTCTTCGAGCGCCTCCACTTCCTCAACAATCAAAACTTGCCGCGGGGACATCATCGGCAGCGTTTGCGCTCGCTCGAAAGCTTCGAACCAGCCGCCGCGTGCCGATAGACGGCCCAGCGCCCAATCGCGCGTGGCCGCTGGAACGTAAGTATCGATCAGCGCGTCGCGGCACATCTCGCGCAAGTAAGAATCGGAGCCGAGTAAGACGACCGCGGGGATGGTCTTGCCTCCGGAAATCCGCGCGGTCAATTCCTGCGGCGAAAGTTCCTGTGATTTCGTGCCGGCCACTAGAATCCCTCCACCACGTCGCCCACCACCCGCTGTGCAAACTCGCGCGACATGCGCTCGAGCGCGGGATTTTGCTCGTCGAAAAAGGTGCTTACTCCTCCGGAGATCTGATACTCCTCGCGAAAAACCAGGTCGTCGTTCTTGAACACGACTTTCTCATCCGCGCGGCCTACCAGCCAGACTTTGGCGTGGACGGTCACCAGCATGGTCGTCACTTGTCCGGTCGTCGCGTCGAAGAGTATCGGGCTTGTTTCGATCGACAGTACCTCGCCGTGAAGAACTCCGTCCGCGGCCTGCTCATTTTGCACGATTTTATAGGAAGTGCGGTCTAGAAATTCGCGGATTACTGCGGCGGTGAAGCGCTGCTCGATGCGGTAATGCGTGGTGCGATTTATGAATGCTGGGACGGCGATGGTTTTCCAGCCGGATGGCAGGCTTGAGGTGCGCCCTACTACGTGATAGCCGCAGCTGGTTAGCAGCATTGCGGTGAGAATCACTGCGATGCCCTCCAGTGATCGTCTTTGATGGAGCGAATCACGCACAAAGGCTGCCAGGCTAAAGCCCGCCGCTACGAAAGCCGAAGCGAATCCTTTGCTATGCGGGGATGACAAGTAGCTCCTCGGCGATTCGGACGGCGTTTGTGGCGGCGAGGCGTAGATTGTCGGCCACGCCCCATAGCCAGCAGGCATTTTTGATGCTTGGGTCGCGCTCTGCCAGGCCGATCTGAATTTCGCTTTCGCCTGCGGCGATTACGTTGTCCGGTGGACCTTCGCCTTTTTTCGCGACTTTCATTCCTGCAGTTGCGAAGGCGGCTTCCAGCTTGGCCGTTTCCGGAGCGGCTGAAAATTCTGCGTAGGCGGAGAACGCGTAGCCGTAGAAAACCGGAGCCTGTACGAATTCGATGGCCGGCATTTGAGCGCGGCCTTCGAGATAACCTGCCAAATCATGGGCTAGTTTTTTGCGAATGTCGCGCAGATTGCGGCGGGATTCGGGGCCGTACGCGGCGAGCAGGTTGAAGGCTACCTGTGCGTCGAAGACGCGGCGCTCGATGCCGTGGAACGTCAGCAGGTTGGTCGTTTGCGTTTCGAGTTCGTCCACTCCGTCCTGGCCTGCTTCGGAGACGGGCGGATAAAAGGTGAGCGCGACACGCGCCGGATCGAATTCCCGGAGAGCCGCGCACAACGTGGCGGCGATGATCAGTCCAGTCCCCGGCGAGCGGTAGAGTGGTCGCCTCTCGTCGAGATTTGCTGGCTTCGATGCGGATTTCGCGTCCGACTTACGCACGACCGCCGACGGAGCCGGGAGCGTTGCGTCGAGCGCGGGGATCCAGGTGAAGGCGCCTCTTTCGGCGGGAACGCCCCCGGTTAAATCGATCACCGAGGCGCCCGCGCGAATTCCGGCCTCCCAATTTTTCGCCGCGGTCTCGGCGTTTCCGGCGAAGAAGGCGAAGCGGGCGCCCTCGAGGCTATCGGCGTCGAGCGGTTGAATGAACGTGGCCTCGCCAGCCGCCTCGGTCAATGTTCCGGCCGCGTGACTTTCATCGAGCAAGACGTAATCCGTGGCGGGAAAATTGCGATCTTCCAGAACCAGCTTGAGTTCTTTGCCGAGCAGCGAAGAGGCACCAACGATGGCGACGCGTTGAGATGATCCTGACCGCGTAGGCATAGCTCAGGCAGGGCGAGAAATGAAACGGTGCCGCACCAATCGAGCGATTTCGAGCACAACCCCATGCGCCGCATAAGCCGAGGCAATGGCCAGAAGAGTGGGGCCCGAGTAAAACACCACCGCGGCGAAGAGCAGCGCAATGGGAACGAGCAGGCGCGAGGATTGCCGGCGGTCCCAGCGGATATTCTTGCCACTCCAGTGCCTCACCGTGCTGGACATTAGTGCACCCAGCGCGAGAATTAGCAGCAGCCACAGCAGCGACATCTTCACGCTTTGAATTGGCGTGGTAATTCCGTGCACGGTGGCTGCGATCATTCCCGCGGCGGCAGGCGTGGGCATTCCAACGAAATAGCCCGATCCGCCCGGGGCCATGCCGTGAACGTTAAATCGCGCCAGGCGCCACGCGCAGCACACTACGAAAATGAAGCTCACCAGCCAGCCGAGCTGGTAGATGTGGACGGCCTGCCCGGATTCGGTTAATGGAAGATTTCGCACGCCCCAGGCGTAGGCCAGAAACGCGGGAGCGACGCCGAAACTCACCACATCGGCCAGCGAATCGAATTGCTTGCCGAATTCGCTGTTGGCGCCGAGAGCTCGGGCGATTCGCCCGTCGAGTGCGTCGAAGAGAATCGCGAAGCCTATGGCGCGGGAGGCGTTTTCGAAATCCGAGGTGCTGCCATCTAGAGTGGCCAAGATGGCGTAGTAGCCGCAGAGAAGATTGGCGACTGTGAACGCACCTGGAAGAAGATACGCGCCGCGCTTCGCCGATTTGCGAACGGGAGCGCCGCCGTTTTCGTCGGGGTGATCTAAACCGTTGATTTCCATTTCGCCAGAATGCTCGACCCGCCGGCGACCTTCTGCCCTCGCCGCACGAGAATTTCAGCGTCTTTAGGGAGCCACAGATCAACGCGGGAGCCGAAGCGAATCATCCCTACGCGCTCACCCAGGGCTACAGCGTCGCCAACTCCCTTCCAGCATAACACGCGTCGCGCGATTGCTCCCGCAATCTGTTTGAAGACGATGTCACCGCGAGGAGTCGCTACGGTGATTACGTTCATTTCGTTTTGTTCCGAGGCGCGTTTGCGCATGGCCGCATAGAATTTGCCGGGGCGATACTCGACGCTGGCGATTTTTCCGGCGATTGGTGAGCGATTTACGTGAACATCGAAAACTGAGAGGAAAATCGTGATTCGCTGGCCGGGCTGCGCGCCCAATGGCTCTTCGAGGACTTCGAGGATGTGGCCATCGCCCGGGGATACCACGGCGTCGGGGTCGGACGGAATGGTACGGTCTGGGTCGCGGAAGAAGAAAAAGATGAAGATCGCGAGCACCCCAAACACGCCAGCGGCAAAGGCAGTCCAGAATCCACCGAAGCCACCGAATTTCCCGAGACACAGCAGCGCCGCAGCCAAGCCGAGCGGCGGCAGTCCGAATTTGTATCCTTCTTTGACCATTTAGGCTGTGTGTTTTTGTGTGTTTATGGGCCGCACCTTGCCATTTCGCTCAAGCCGACACAGCCAGGAGTGGCTGTGCTACTGGATACACCAACATTGTACGACATGCGGGGTGACTTCGTTGGCCGGTCAGTGATAGGTGGGTTCGGAGAGATAGCGGGCGACCATCCGCTCCATTTGGTCTTTAATTCTTAACTTCATTTTCTTGAGGGTAATTTCCAGCGTGAGGTCTTCGGAGTTTACGTAGGTTTGTGTCTGGAGTTGTTCTAACTGCGCTTCGTATTTCGAGTGCTCGTTTGCCAGTCTTCGGAACTCTGCATCACATGAAATCAGTGTTTCCCGAATATCCCGCGCCGTATGGGGCATCCGTACCTCCTGAGATGTAAGAGAGGCCGCTTCATGAACGGAAATTAACACAAGAGTCGCGCGGAGCCAACAAAATTCGGGGCGGGCAGTCGCTCACTGTTGAAAAGAAAACCACTGGGACTCCAGAGCGCCAAGCTTGCTGCGGCTCAATCGGTATAGAACGTGGCGGCGAAGGGGGTGGCCCAACGGCAGGCTGGGGTGATCGAAGTCGTCGGCGGGATCGTGAGTCATGCCCAACTTCTCCATCACCCTCCGTGACCTCCAATTGGCGGGAACGGTAAATGAGACTAAATCCTCCATCCCCAAAACTTCAAAGGCCTGTCGAGTCACCGCCCGAGCCCCTTCCGTCGCTAAGCCCTGGCCCCAATGCTCGGCTGCTAATCGCCATCCAATTTCGACGCATGGCGTGAATTTCGCGCGAAATCCGGGAATCGCAAGGCCAATGTAACCGATGAAGGAATGATCCCGCCGCAGCTCCGCTGCAAATAAGCCAAACTGCCGCTCGCGAAAGTGCGCTTCGATCCGATCTGCGAGTTGACCACTTTCCTGCCGGGAAAGCGCTGCGGGCATGAATTCCATCACTCGCGGATCGGCATTCATACGAGCGAATGGTTCGCGATCGGACGCGATCCACGGTCTCAACGCGAGTCGGTCTGTTTCGATCACCACCCGGCGCAACCTTTCAACGGATTTTAGCTACCAGTTGCAGAGCGTCTTCGATGGGCGAGGTGTAGTATTTCGCGCGTCGCCCGACCTCCTGAAAGCCGGCCGTCTCGTAGAACCGAATGGCGGCCGAGTTCGAAACCCGGACTTCCAGGAACGCCTTTTGCGCGTGATTCTCGGTCCCCCATGTCGTGGCTGCCTTTAGGAGCGCCGTCGCGATTCCGTGACGACGCGCGTGCGGCGCGACACCAAGATTTAAAATCTCAATCTCATCGGCCGCGATCCGTGCAGTGATAAATCCGGCGATCGAGTCGGGCCTTTCGGTGTCCTTCCCGGCGGCGCCGGCCACGAGCTCTGCGACCCAGCCGATGGTGTTGCCATCGGCCATGGCCTCATAGTCGCGGCCAGACCACGAGGCTAGTTCCGGGCATCGGGATTGAATGGCCAGGATGGCATGCGTATCGCCGGGGGCGAGGCGGCGAATCGTTATTGCGCTTTCCACAGCACTTCCGCGTCGGACCGGCGGATGTAATTGGCGTCGAGTTCGAGTGCGTTAGTCAGCTCTCCGCGCGTTGCGCGCTCGATCCCGAGCTGCGCCACCGAGGGCGCCAGCACCGGCGAAACTCGAATCACCGTCGCCGCCGCGAGCCGCGATTTCGCCAACGCGCCGTCGAACAATCCTGGCCGCGTGGTGGCAATGGTCAACTTGCTGCTTCCAACGTGCCCTTCGACGCTGACCAAAAACTCGACCGCATCGAGCACGCACGCAGGAACAAGCGCACGCAGTTCGCCGGGTCCGGCCGCGTAGAGCGCGCCGAAAATCTGGCCTCGCCGGCCGTCCAGGATTGCTGCGACCATTCCTTCCTTCGCCAGCGCCTGAACTGCCACGGCTTCAAGCACACTCACGGCTGCAATCGGCCGGCCGTACACTTCCGCCCAGCCTTTCACCGCGGCCAGCCCAACGCGTAATCCGGTGAACGAGCCCGGCCCGGCGGTCACTGCGAAGAGATCGAACTCGGGTAGGCCTACCTTCAATTCTGCCAGTAGAAACTCTAACTGGCGGAACATCCGAGACGAATAAGCCTCGTCCGAAGAAGTGGATACGACGCCGAGAATGTCGGCGTCTCTTACGATGGCCAGGCTGCCCATGATTCCGGAAGTATCTATCGCTAGAACCAGCATTGCCCGATTATAGGGCAATTATTCTTCCAAACCGCTTAGAAAATGCATCCGAAAACATCTTCTATCTCGCTAAAATCAGACGAAATAGCTTGGAATCGCTTGACTCTGCCGGAACCCTGTGTCTAATATCACAACATACCAAATGCAGTTCGGGGAGGGGACTCCGTCCTATGGAATTCAAGCTAGGCGAGAAGGTTGTCTATCCGAACCACGGTGTCGGTGTTATCGAACAGATTAGCTTCGGTTACCTCAATGGCAGATCTGAGCGGTATTACATGCTCAAGATCGTCTCCAGCGGACTCAAAGTGATGGTGCCCCAGACTAACGTGGATAACGTTGGGCTGCGTCCCGTCATCCGCACCACTCAGGCTGGCGACGTGATCGCCTACCTCGAAAAGGGCCGCTCCGCGAGCCATCACGACTGGAAGCACCGCTTTAAGGAGAATTCCGAGCGGATGCGAACCGGTTCCCTGATGGAAGTGGCAGCAGTCCTGAAGGGCCTGGTTTCGCTTAGTCGCACCAAGCCGCTTTCATTCCGCGAGAAGAAGATGCTCGAACGCGCCAAGTACCTGCTCGTCAGCGAGCTGGCTACTGTGCGCAATACGTCCGAGCAGATCGTGGAAACTAGCTTGGTTCGGGCCTTGGCGAAGGCTCATCTACAGATGCCCGAAGCTGCAAAGCTTCCGGACTAGCTTCAGCATTTTCTCGAAAGTCGAATAGTTAGCGCGACGTGTGCGCTTGCTTGAGGGGCCCGTGCTTTGCGGCGGGCCTTTTTGTTTTGTCTAGTGCATGTTGTTTCGGTTCCTAGGTTTTCGGCCCCGGTGGCAGCCCCTGCATTCATGCAGGGGAGGAGCGCTTCAGCGCTCCGAAAAAATGCACCGATTCAAAATGCGCTTTAGCGCTGGGCACTTGGACGCCGCTTTTTTGGATCGCCCCAACCGCCGCCTCCCGGCGTCTCGATCCGCAGAAAGTCACCCCTTTTTAGCCGCGTCGCGCCTTTAGCCAAAATCTGCCGCATGTGCGGCCCAGATTTCACCTCGTTGCGACCGGGCTTGCCGGGGCTTCCGCCAGCCAGGCCGTAGGGCCCGAACTTGCGGCGGTCGCTTAGCAGGCCTACCTCAATTTCGGTGAGCGCCTCGAATTCGCGCACGACTCCATCGCCACCCCGAAATTTGCCCGCACCGCCGGAATTGCGCCTCAGCGAATATTGCCTCACGCGGATCGGCAGCGTGTGCTCCAGAACTTCGATCGGGGTATTCAGCGAGTTGGTCATGTGCGTGTGAACGCCGCTAACACCATCGAGGCCTGGCCTTGCGCCCATTCCGCCGGCGATGGTCTCGTAGTAGGCAAACTGTCTGCCGCCGCGTCCCGGTCTGGTATCGGCGCCGCCGAACGTCAGATTGTTCATGGTGCCCTGGCTGGCGGCGGGAATTTTATCCGGGGCGGCGCGCGATAGGGCCTTCAGCAACGTGTCCACGATTCGCTGCGAGGTTTCGACATTGCCTCCGGCGACGGCTCGCGGCGGTCGAGCGTTCACGATTGTGCCTTCTGGAGCGATCACTTCGATCGGGCGCATCAGGTCGGATGTGGCTGGAATTTGGTCGTTTAGCAGGCATCGGAAAACGTAGAAGACTGCGGACTCGGTGATCGCGCGCACCGCATTTACGCTGCCTTCGCACTCGAGCGATGAACCTGTGAAGTCCACGACCACGCGCTCGCCATGAATGTTAATTTTTGCAGCGATGCGTAGGGGCGTGCCGCTAATTCCGTCATCGTCCAGGAAATCTTCGGCGCGATAGGTGCCGTCCGGCAGGCTGCGGATCACGGCGCGCATCATGGCTTCGGAATAGTTCAACAGTTCAGCCGCGTAATAGCTCAGTTGCTTCCATCCATATTTTGCGACCATCGCGAGCAATCGCCGTTCGCCGATGCGGCACGCCGCGATCTGCGCAGTTAAATCGCCTTCGCGCTCTTTCGGCGTGCGCACATTCGCCAGCAACATGCTCACGGCATCGCGGTTCAGCCGGCCGCGCTCGAGAATTTTCACTGGTGGGATTCGCAGGCCTTCCTGAAAAATTTCGCGCGACAATCCCATGGAGCCGGCTTGCGCGCCGCCTACATCAGCGTGGTGCGCTCGGTTCGCTACATAGAAAAGTGGCAAAAATTGTCGCTGTAAGTGTGTCAGGGACCCTGACTCACTTTTGCGGCGGCCGGGCTTATGGCGGGCGGCGGACGTTAACTGGCTTGCGAAAATTGGCATCACTAGGGTGAGATCTGGCAGATGTGTGCCGCCGGCGTAGGGGTCGTTGAGCAGGACCGCATCGCCCGGCTCGAGCTCGAAAGCGTTTGTCGCTGCTATGACGGAGGCTGGCATTGAGCCCAGGTGCACCGGCATGTGATCGCCCATAGCCAGAACGTTTCGATCCGCGTCGAAGACAGCGCAGGAATAATCCCGTCGCTCGGTGATGTTCGGCGAGAACGCCGAGCGGCGCAGGCCGGCGCCCATCTCCTCAGCCACCGAGTGGAAGAGACTCTTGAAAATCTCCAGCTTTACAGGGTCAACTCGTCGCGTCATCGGCTTTCGCTTTTCACTGCTTCCCTCTTGTCAAAACAATGTTCTCGTACGCATCCAAGTTCGCGTGCCAACCCGACAGTACCACGGTCGTTGAGCTGTAGTCGGTCACTATTGCCGGACCGGAGAATCGATTCCCTGCTCTCAGACGGCTCCGCACGTACAGCGGCGTCGCAGTCCATGTCCCATGAAAATGAACTTGGCCCTTACTTTTCATAGCGGCTTGCGCGATGGGACCACGCGAACGCGAGCGTGGTAAGGACGGTTTGGGAGTGACGGCGATCAGGCGGACGGCCACATTTACGATTTCGATTTCGCGAGAATTGTCGGCGTAGCCGTAGCGGCGCTGGTGCTCTTTGTAGAAGGCTTGCGGAAAATCTGGTGACGCTGGGATTCTTAGCGTGGTGGATTGGCCGGAGTAGCGAAGATCTAAAAACCTGGCTGCCCGGAATTGGGTCGGTGAGCGGTCCCTCCGTGAGTGTTGCCTCTGGTTAAATTTGTCTTCGTAAGATGCCGGCGGGGACGCCGGCGCTACTTGGGCGCCTTCGTCGCGCATTTGGCGCAGGCCGTGCGACTCGAGACTGCGAAACACTTTTTGTAACGAGGGAATGTTGGGGTGCGCTGTTCGCGCGCGCAATAGTACAGTTTGCGAGAAATCCTTCACTATATCGGCGCGCAGAATTCCCAGGGCTGAGAGCGCGCCCGGGATTTTGGGAATTAACACGCGGGGCATTTCCAGAGCGTGAGCCAGGGCGCAGGCGTGCAGGCCGCCCGCTCCGCCGAAGGCTACCAGCGAATAGTCGCGCGGATCGTGGCCACGCTCTACCGAGATGACCCGAATCGCGCGCTCCATGGTTGCTTCGATTACGTCAATCATCCCTTGCGCGAATTCTTCGGCGCTTTGCAGCGATGGCGCTTTCTTTCGCGCGCGATCTATCGCGTGGCGCGCTCGCTCGGAATCGAGATGAAACTCGCCGCCCAGCAATCCCGCCCCGCCCAATCTTCCCAGCACCAGGTGCGCGTCGGTTACCGTGGGCTGCTCGCCTTTTCCGTAGGCGGCGGGCCCTGGATCGGCGCCGGCGCTCTCCGGTCCGACTCGCAATGCTCCGCCGCGATCGATTCGCGCGATGGAGCCGCCGCCTGCGCCCACGGTGTGAATGTCGAGCATCGGCACGCTTACCGGCAAATCATCTACGACGGATTCGTTGGTGGTGCGCGCGCCGCCTTCGAGCAGAGCTACATCTGTGGACGTTCCGCCCATATCGAAGCTGATGATTTTGTCGTAGCCCGCGAGGCTAGCGACGTATTCCGCGCCGAGTATTCCGCCTGCGGGGCCTGAGAGAATTGTGCGCACAGGCTCGGAAGCAGCGGCGCGGGCCGAAACGATTCCGCCATTCGATTGCATGACTCGGACTTGGCTTTGAGGGCGGACCTGTTTGCGCTTGGACTTCGGTGCGGCTGCTCTGCTGACCATGTGTCGAGCGATGTCTTCGATCGCGCCCAGATAGTCGCTCATCACCGGAATCAAGTAGGCGTTCACGACCGTCGTGGACGTGCGCTCGAACTCGCGAATCTCGGGGAACACTTCGTACGAGGCGGTGACTACGTGGCCTGCGGCGCGAAGGGCTTTAGCGATTAATTTTTCGTGCTTGGGATTGACGAAGGAAAACAGAAAGCAGATTGCGACCGCATCGGGCCTCGCGCGGCGGACTTGGCGAATTAGCGCGCGAATTTCGCGGGGATTCGGGCGCGTCAGGATTTCTCCTTCGCTTCCTATGCGCTCACGTAGCCCGAATCGCCGCTCGCGCGGAACGAGCGGGTCGGGTCGGCCTCCGAAAAAATCGTACAACTTTGGGCGGGCTTGGCGGCCGATTTCGAGGACATCTTCGATTCCAGCGGTGGTGACGAGAGCGAGGCGGCCGCCGCGACGCTGCAAAAGCGCGTTTGTTCCCACGGTGGTGCCGCAAATCAGATCGAGCGGCTCGACGGATTGCGGCGATGTCTTGCGCGAGATTTCTTCCAGCGCGCGCTCGATCGCTTCAGCGGGATTTTTTGGCGTCGAAGGAACTTTCAGGATTTCGATTCGGCCGTCGCGCACGTAAACGCAATCCGTGAAGGTCCCGCCGGTGTCGATTGCGATGCGCAATTCGCTGGGCGCCTATTTTTTCTTGGGCGCCAGGATCGCCACGATTTGGCTGAGGTGATTCAGGTCGTGACCGGCCATCATCTGCGTGATTCTCTCCACGCTTTCTTCGCCGCGCTCGGAATGGATTCCGAAGTGCTTCCACTGCTCTGGCTTTAGCAATTTCAGCAGGCGCAGATTGGCCTCGCGGACGGTGCGATAGACTTCGAGCGAGAGGCGCGGATCCTGCTTGGCATAATTTTCAGCTTCCGCCCATTTGTCTTGATCGAATGCAGGAACCGGCGTGCCTGGCGCGCCCAGGACCGAGCGCATGCGGTAGCCCGCTACGATCTCGGTGTCCGCGATGTGCGCCAGGATTTCGGCTACCGACCATTTGGCTGGAGCGGGGCGCTTGGTCAAGCGGCCTTTTGGTACGCCTTTGATTAGCTTCTCGATTTGTTTGGCGGTGGTGGACTGAATTTTTATCGGATCCTTCCCCGCAACGAAGCCCGTGATTCTCTGTTTGTATTGTTCGAAGGTTTCTGGCATTGCGATTCGCTCCTTGGTTTGGCGCCCCGGGGGATATTCTATAGAAGTTGGTGGATGGGTCAAAATGTGAGCTGGTGGAGGCGGAGATCATTTTGGCAGGGTTTTCATTTTACATTTTCGAAGCGCGAATTGTTGTCGAGTGGGGAGTCCGCCGATGCGCGGAGATTTGATTGGACGTTGAGGTCGTCGGAGGCCCGGCGTGAAGCACGGACCCTACAGGGAAACGGCGCGGCGCATGTGAGTTGCGCTCTCAATTTTGGAAACATCCTTCACCGTGGCGCGTCCAAAATCAGCGTGGCGAAAATACACTATATGAGCCGGATGTGAACCGCTGGAGCTGGATTTTTCGAAATGCCGAAACAGAGTGACATGGTGATTACACGTCCTGAAGATCGCGAGCTTGAGGCTAAGCGCAGCGAGTTGGCGGCGCTCGAGGCGAATCTTGCCGAGCGGGAGTTGCAGCTTGCCAGCTTGCGGGCGGAGCTTTCTTCTTTTGAGCGGAAATATCTTGCTGAGGTTGGGTCGCGTTATGCCGAGCTGGACGAATTGAAGGCGCAGCTTGCCGAGCGGCTGGCCGGTGAAAATCCTGAGGACCTCCGCTTGCAGGAATCGGCGCGGCAGGCGCGCGCTCGAGCGGACGAAACTCGCACCACGGCTGCCACCGACGCGGACCGCGAGCACAAAATATTTTCGCCCACGCCCGAGTTGAAGCGCTTGTATCGCGAAGTGGCCAAGCGCATTCATCCGGACCTGACTTCCGACGATGCCGATCGCGTGAAGCGCCAGGAATTGATGGCCGAAGCGAATCGCGCCTATGAACAGGGCGATGAAGCCGCGCTCTCGCGCGTTTTCGCTGCTTACGAATGTTCGCCGGAATCGGTTTCCGGGGAAGGAACGCCGGCCGAACTCATTCGCACGATCCGGCGAATCAGCCAGGCGCGCCATCGCCTTACGGAAATCGATGCCGAATCGAAGAAGCTACTGCACTCGGATTCGCATCAACTGCGCATGCGCTTCGACGAATCGGCACGCCAGGGCCACGATCTTTTTTCTCAGCTCGCCGCGCGCATCGAATATGAGATTGCTCGCGCCAAGCAAAATCTGGCGCGCAGGCCGGTCCCGGCTTCCCTATGACTACCATTCCGCCGCCGCCCGCCGCTGAAATTGTCACGCGCAAAACGCAATCGCTCGCGGTGCGAACTGCCACGTTGGTGCGTCGCGGCTTGCGCGATCTTACGGTCGAGACCCATTGGCGCGTTAGGAAAGTTGCCGTCTGCTCGTCATGGAAGCGTCGCAGTTTCGCCTTTCGGGAAAATGGCGGCGTTGGAAACGCCTCAGAGCGGCCGCGGCATTTCGTTGGCCGTCGAGGATTTGGAATCCGAGACCGCGCCGGAGTATTTGCCGATTGCGCCGGAGAGTGTGCTTGCTGCTGGACTGGGCATCAGCAGCGTGCGCTGGTCTCCCGATGGACGCTACATTTTGGCCGCCTCGCCGGACTGGAATCCCGAAGCGCATTTATTCGACGTGGACGGGCAGAGTTTAGTTCGGACTTTTCCGATTCCGAGCCTGGACGATTCTTTCGCATGGTCGCCGGATGGAAATTTTTTCGGACTTGCGTCGGCAGCCGATTGCTCCGTGAATATTTGGCTGTGCCGCAATGCCGCGCCGGCGCTGGATGAAGTGCCGCATGGATCGCTCGATCCGAGTCTCGCGATTCGCAATGATTCTGCGGAGGCTCAACCCGGAGAAATTACGGTCCTGGCGGGATTTGGGCCGATGGCGTTCAGCACCGCTAGCAGACTGGTTGCCGTGGCCCTGCGATTTCCGGAGGAATGGGCGGACGATCACATTCTTCTGGCGGGCGCGCCCACGCTTAATACCGGGACGATTGTTCCGATTCAGGGCAATGCTACCGATATGAGTTGGGACGCGCGCGGGGAAAATCTGCTTTATTGCGCGGGCGGGAAGGTTTTCGCGGCGAATCTTACTTCGCGCGCGATTGCGCCGCTGCCGTTCAATGCCGAAATTTGCCGCTGCCACCCTATTCTGCCGATTTGTGCCTGCTATTCGTCGTGGCTGAAAGATTCGGCAAACGGGAGATTGTTCATCACCGAAATGAGAACGGGACGCACGCTCGACGAATGCGACGCGGAAGGCGTTCTCGATCTCTGCTGGAGCGTTGACGGTGAGCGAGTGTACGCCGTAACGCGCGATGGCCTGGCCTACATCTACGATCATTCTCTAGGCTAGAAGCAAAATTGAAGCACGTAGCGCCGGCTGCCAGCCGGCGTTTTTGACTGTCCGCGGCGATGCCTAAACACCCACCACAATCAAAACTTTACGCCAGCGGTAGGTTTGCCTCGGCATTAAGCGTGGCGTCGGCAAATTCCCCGGCCAGAAATCGCGGATAAGCTGCTGCCGCAATCATCGCGGCATTGTCAGTGGAAAGCGCCCGGCTCGGAAAAAAGACGCTAAGTTTTGATCGAGCGCCGGCTTCATCAAACGCAGCCCGCAGCGCCCGATTCGCCGCGACTCCGCCCGACACCAAGATCGCCCGCGCCTTAAATTCCTCCGCCGCCCCCATCGTGCGCCGCACCAAATCCTCCACCACGGAACGCTGAAAGCTGGCTACCAGATCGAGCGTAAATTTCGAGCACAGCGGACGAATGGCATCTACGCTGCGTTCTCCGCGCGCCAAGGCGGCAATGCGCGCATCGATCTCGGCTTGCAGCTCGGGATGCTTGCGCAAAAGATAGAACACCGCGGTCTTTATCCCGCTAAAACTGAAATCGTGAGCGTTGCCGCGAATCTTAATGGTGGCGAAGCGGATTGCGGTCGGATCTCCGTATGGCGCTAACTGATCGACGATTGGTCCGCCGGGATAACCAAGCGCCAGCATCTTGGCCACTTTATCGTAAGCCTCGCCGGCCGCGTCATCGCGCGTGCCTCCAATGCGGCCGTAGTGTAGCGGCGTTCCGTTGGCGCGCTGGGCGATTCCGTTCCCATGGCCGTCCGTGGAGGCGTGGATCACGCGATACAAAATCGTGTGGCCGCCCGAAACGATCAGGCAGACCGCCGGAAATTCCGGTGCGCGTCCGGCCAAGTGCGCCTCGAGCAGCACCGCGTGCACGTGCCCTTCGAGATGATTCACCGGAATTAGTGGCTTGCCAAGCGCCATCGCCAGAGCTTTGCCGTACGTGACGCCAACGATCAGTGAACCGACTAATCCGGGACCGCGCGTCACGGCTATCGCATCTACGTCGCGGAGTTCTAGCTTCGCCTCGGACGCTGCTTCGCGGACTATGGGAACTATTCGGCGCAGATGTTCGCGCGACGCGAGCTCCGGAACCACGCCACCATATTTGCGATGGATGTCGATTTGCGAGGCGACCACGCTCGAGAGAATCGTCTCGCCGCGCGCCACGATTGCAGCGGCAGTTTCGTCGCAGGACGATTCGATTCCCAGAATTAGCCCGGACAGCGCCGCTCCATCTTGTTTCAATCCATTCACTCGCGATGCCCCCATCTACTTCGTATCGTAACATGGGGCGTCACGTCGCCCTTGTGCAACCACATGCGCGCGAGTTGCGATTCCTCGCACTTCTCGGGCGTCGCCATTTGACAGCGTGCTGCATCGAACTGTATCGTGCGGAGTCGCTGAAAAAATCGCCGGAGAGAGATGAGCCCACCGATTCGAAAAGTTCGCAAAGCGGTGCTGCCAGCTGCTGGTCTCGGCACGCGTTTTTTGCCCGCTACCAAGGCGCAGCCCAAGGAAATGCTCCCGGTGGTGGACAAGCCGCTGATCCAATATGCCGTCGAGGAATGTATTGCCTCCGGGATCGAAAACATAATCATCATCACGGGCCGCCGCAAGAATGCCATCGAAGATCATTTCGATTCTGCGCCGGAGCTGGAACATTTTCTCGAGGAGCACGGCAAGCCCGGCCAGGCCGAGATGGTGCGGCGGATTAGCGGCGGAATTCATTTCAGTTATACGC
This sequence comes from uncultured Acidobacteriota bacterium, assembly GCA_963831955.1. GTDB lineage: Bacteria > Acidobacteriota > Terriglobia > Acidiferrales > UBA7541 > Palsa-147. Next base: position 1,004,901 of record CAWHSG010000003.1, read on the forward strand.
GGCAGAGTGAGGCGCTGGGGCTCGGTCACGCGGTATTGCTGGCGCGCGAGCTTATCGGCGACGAACCTTTTGCCGTTTTGCTGGGCGACGTGATTCTGGACGGACCCGAGCCCGGGACGAAATCGCTGATTGACGTTTATGCACAGACGGGACAAGGCGCGATTATCGTCGAGGAAGTGCCGCGCGAGCGCGTGCATCTTTACGGCATTGCGGATGCGCGGCCTGCGCCCGATCTTGGATTCGGCGACCGCTTGATGCGCATTAATGACGTCATCGAGAAACCGAAGCGTGATGAAGCACCTTCGAACCTTGCGGTCACCGGTCGCTACGTCTTTCCGCCGGAGATTTTCGATTGTCTCTCGCGCATCAAGCCTGGCAGCGGGGGAGAAATTCAGCTTACGGACGCCATGCGTTTGCTCGCTAAGGAGCATGGGCTTTGGGGCTATATCTATGAGGGGAAAACCTACGACGCTGGCGACAAGCTTGGATTTTTGGAGGCGACTGTCGAACTAGCGCTCAAGAATCCCGATCTCGGATCGTCGTTCCGGAATTATTTGAAAACTTTGAAGCTTTAGCCGATTAAGACCTAACACCCAAACCGGGCTTCCGCCTGGGCGGACCCGCCCCTACTAGCTTTTCTTTGATTTTTCTTTCGAGCTTGATTCTTTCGAGCCGGATTCCTTGGAGCTCGACTCTTTCGATTTTGATTCCTTGGCGGAATCAGCCTTCTTTGCGGACGAATCTTCCTTCGTTGCTGCGGGCTTCGATTCCCCGTCGCCGGACTTGGCCGCGGCATTTTTTCCCGCGTAGTCGGTTACGTACCAGCCCGTTCCTTTAAATTGAATCGCAGACGAGGAGATTTCGCGCCTCGCCTTTGCTCCGCACTCCGGGCATTTTCGGGTTTCGGGGGCCGAGTACTTCTCGATCTTCTCGAACTTGTGCCCGCACTTTTCGCACTTGTACTCGTAAAGAGGCACTACGATTTTCCTCCGTAGATAGTCGCCAAAAGAAAATACTACCACGAGTGCCTTGTGCGCGTACGGGGCCGAAGAGCGGGAGGGTCTGTTGTACGTTTCGGTTCGCGGCAATTGCGATTGGAAGACCCTCCCCTACTGGGCTACACTGCGGCGCCGGTGACCTTATGGCAAAACGGAATTCGCGCGGCGATCGCGAGACTGGCGCACCACCGATTGACAGCCGCGATGCGGCCGCTTCGCCGATCGCCACGCACACTCCGGGGCAGGGCTGCCTCTATCTGATCGCTACGCCGATTGGGAATCTTGAGGATATTTCTTTGCGGGCGATACGGTTGATGAAAGAGGCCGACCTGATTGCTTGCGAGGACACCCGCGAGACTCGCAAGCTGCTGAATCGCTACGATATTCATACGCGGCTTGAAAGCTATCACGAACATAATGAACTGACGCGTGCGCCAGAATTGGTAATCGTGCTCGAGCAGGGCGCCAAGGTGGCGCTGGTGAGCGATGCGGGCACCCCGCTGGTTTCGGATCCCGGCCATCGCTTGGTCGCGCTTTGCCTTCGTCATGGAATTCCGGTGGTCCCGGTGCCGGGGGCATCGGCGCTCATTGCGGCCCTGGCGGCGTCCGGAATGCCCACCGAGCAATTTCTTTTTGCCGGGTTTCTTCCTTCGCGGCCGAGCGAACGGCGCAAAGCCATGCGCAGTCTTGCTGCTATTCCCACTACCCTGGTTTTCTACGAGGCGCCGCATCGCATTCTTGAAATGCTGGACGACGCGCTGGGGATCCTCGGCAATCGCTCTTGCGTCGTGGCGCGCGAAGTCACCAAGCTTCACGAAGAATTTCGGCGCGGGAGAATCGCCGAAGTCGTTGCCAGCTTTCATGAAGCTCCGCCGCGCGGCGAAATTACCGTTATTTTCGGCCCCGCGGATGAGGAATCGCATTTGCCTGCATCGGGGGAATCTGCAAGCGGCGAAACGCCGCTGGGGCAGCGCGTGGAAGAATTGATGGAGAAGCAGCATTTGGATCGAAAAGCAGCGTTGAAATTGGCCGCGCGCGAGAGAGGTTTATCGAAGCGCGAGGCTTACAAGCAGCTTTTGATACATCGCGACGATTGATGCGGGATTATTCCCCGTGCTTCATCTTCCTGTTTGGCTCAAACGTGCGCCGTAAGATGCAGCTCTGAAGGGTGCCGCTACGAAACCGAACGATCCGCCGGCGAAGTTAAAGCGGCTTCGAAGAAAATCTCTACGCGCTCCAAGACTTCTTGTGTGGTTTTTGAGGAATGGACTGCGTGGCGCAGCTCGCTGCCTTTCCGTACGCCGTGCGTGAAGGAGCAGGCGAATTGTTTCATCTTGCCGATGGCGTCTTTCATTTCACTGGCGGCTAGGCGCTGGAAATAATCTGTGATCAAGCGATGGCGGTCCTCGTCGTCGGGGACGTCATAGCGCCCTGTAGCTACATACTGCTCGATTTGGCGGAAGATCCACGGGTTGCCAGCGGCGGCGCGGCCGATCATTACTGCGTCGCAACCGGTTTCTGCCACGATACGGACCGCATCTTCGGGAGTGCGCACGTCGCCGTTCCCAATCACCGGAAATTTCACTGCTGCTTTTACCGCACGGATCACGCTCCAATCCGCGTCGCCGCTATAGCCTTGCGTACGCGTGCGTGGATGCACCGCGATGGCTTCGATGCCGCAATCTTCGGCCATGCGGGCTACGTCCACTGCCACGATATTGTTCTCGTCCCAGCCGGAGCGAATCTTGATAGTCAGCGGAATTTGAATTGCGGCACGCACGGCGCGGAAAATTTCTTCCAGCAACGGTAAGTCGCGCAGCAGGCCCGAGCCGCCGCACTTCACCACTTTTTTGGCCGGGCAGCCTAGATTGATATCGAGTTGATCGAAGCCCAGGTCTTCGGCCAGCGTGGCTGCCGCGGCCATCACTTTGGGATCGGCGCCGAAAATTTGCGCGGCGATGGGATGCTCGTCGGCCTCGTAATAAAAATAATGCATCATGCGGGCTTCGTTGCGGGTTAGCCCTTCGGCGCTGGTGAACTCGGTCATAATCAGGCCGCAGCCGCCGAGTTCGCGGATCACGCGGCGGAAAACCGTGTCGGTGACGCCGGCCATGGGCGCAAGAATTGTCGCGGGACGAATCGAGCGTTCGCGAATTTTTAATTCGGCGGGGAACATGGGACTCATCTAGAGAAGCGTCGCATCGATGGGCAGCGCGTCGTCGCCGGAATTGCGCTCGCGCGACCCTTGCGGAGTTTGCGGAGCTGCAGGGGAATTCGCAGTACTGGCTGGTGCGGCCGGACTTGTGGCTGAAATCGCGATCGCGCCGTCGGGCGCACCTATGGACGAATTCGAGTTCGCGGCCATCGTCGCGGCGTCCCCTGCCCCGGGCGACGCGGATGCAGCGGCGGCCAAAGCCATGGCGGGTCGCGTTTCGCCGTCGGCAGCAGAATGCGAATTCCCGTCGCGCAGATACGCCGCGGCAATTTCGCGCGAGCCGCCGAAGAAGCTTTCCACAATTTGGCCTAGCGCATGAGTGCGCGCATCTTCCACGCTCAGCGTCGGGCGATAGATATAAGCGCGCCCCGATTTGCGGCGCTCGACAATTCCCTTTCGCGCCAGGCGATCCATGATGGTCATGATGGTTGTGTAAGCGCGCGGAAGGCGTGGCGCGAGTTGGTCGCGAATTTCGCGCACGGTACCTTCGCCAATCGGCCAAAGCGTGTTCATACAATCGAGTTCAAGCGGCGCCAGATCGAGCAACGAGCGCCGCCGCGGATCAGCGCTCCCGTTCCCCGCCTTTTTCTCGCCATTCACGTGTTCCGCGCTCATCCCTTCGACCCGTCGCCCTTCGCACCGCCCACCGAAGCAGCAGTGCTCGCGGGCTTCGCTCTCGTCTCAGCCACCGGCTCGTCCAAATATTCCGTGGTGCGCAAAAGATTCCGCCGCAGCGCAGGATTTCGCTCCGTCCAATCGCCGCTACCAGCATCGGACGCCATGGTCGTCTCGATCGCGGCCATTTTCGAATCCAGATCGTCGAGAAAATGCAGCGCTACAGCCTCGCGAGTGAGCGGAAGTTTCGGCGAGCCGAATTCCAACGAGCCATGATGGCTAAGAATCAAATGCTCGATCACCGTAGCGAGCGGCCGCGGAAACTCGGAGATCGCATCAATCTTTCGCCGCACGATAGCTTGCCCCAACGCGATGTGGCCCAGGAGCTGCCCTTCAGTGGTATATCCGAATCCGCGCGCGCAACTTAATTCTTCGATTTTGCCGATGTCGTGCAGCACCACGCCGGCCAACAGCAAATCGCGATTCAGCTCCGGATAATGCGACGAGACCAGCCGCATCAGATCGATCAGGCTCACCACGTGTTCGAGCAGGCCGCCGATGTAGGCGTGATGCATGGTCATCGCCGCCGGGGCACGCTTAAATTTGGGCGCGATGGACGCGTCTTCCACTACGCTGACGAGCAAAGTCTTTATCCAGGGATTTTCAGCCGCGTGTACGGCTTCATTCAGCCTGCCGTAGAGTTTCTCGACATCCTGCTTCGTGTGCGGCAGAAAATCGGCCAGCTCGTAGTCGTTTTCGGAGCAAGGAGCGACATGCTCGACGGTCAGCTCGAGCTGGTCGTTATAAAGTTTCGCGCGCGCCCGGACTTTAACCACATCGTCGCGCTCGAACAGCGTGACCAGGGACTCATAGCCATCCCACATTTTTCCGGAAATTGTGCCGGTGCGGTCGGCAAGCTCGAGCTGCAGCCAGGAACGGCTGGTGCGCGGCGAAGTGCGGATTTCTTTGGAGCGCACCAGAAATGTTGCGGCGACCTGCTGTCCGTCGCGGAGATCGGAGATGAACAGCGTTTTCACTGCGCGCCGGCGGCCCTTTTCGCCTTCTTCGAAAGCTTCTTGTCGGGCGCGTCGGGAGTCGGCGTCACTTCCTTGATGGAAGTGTTGCTGGCCACCGCGGCGGTGTCCACGTATCCGGGCTTGACGACCACGTAGCTTTGCTCGCGCAATTCGGCCAGATAGCCGCGGAAGAGAGTGGACATTTTCTCGGCGTAAATGTGATTCATGATTTCGCCCTCGACTTTTTCGAGGGGTTGCTGGCCGGCATCATAATGATCGAGGACTTTGATGATTTCGAAGCCCGTCTTGGTTTGGATTACGTCGCTCAGGTCATTTTTCTTCATCGCGAAGACGGTATCTTCGATTTGCTTGGATAGCTGGCCGCGCTCGAATGAGCCCAGGTCGCCGCCGCTCTTGGCCGTCGGGCCTTCGGAATTTCGCTTCGCCAGTTCGGCGAAATCTTCGCCCTTTTTCAAACGTCCCAGAAGATCAGTAGCCTTCTTCTGGATGACCGCTACTTCCTCGGGCGTCTTTCCGTCGGTGTTCAGGAAAATATCTGCCAGCGCCACCGATTCAGGGCGCACGAAATCCTGTTTGTGCTGGTCATAATATTTCTGCACATCTTCGTGGCCGATGTCCACGCGCGAGCCCGCATCTTTGCGGATCACTTCCTGAGTCAGCAGGTTATTTCGAATGCCGGTTTTGTATTCGTCCCAGGAAAGTCCCTGCGCTTCGACGGCCTTTTGCAAATCCTCCATGCTGGCCAGGTTATTTTGCTGGCGGACGGAATCGAGCTGCTTAATCACGTCGGCTTCCACGCTGATGCCCATGTCCTTGCCGCGCTGCACCAGAAGCTGCTGATCGATTTCATCGCGCAGTAGATTCTTTTGGCGCTCGTCGTACATCGCTTGCATGCGCTCAGGGGTGCAGCCCGGGCAATCGTGCTGCACTTCTTCGTGCAGCTGGGCTTGCGCTTTTTCGTAATCGGAGAGCGTGATGATCTCGTTGTTCACGCGCGCGATGATCTCTTCCACTACTTTGCCGTCGCCCTCCGCCTTGGTTTGCGCGTACGCCGTCGCGGGCGCGGCCGAGGCCATCGCCATGGCTATCCAAATCCAACCGCTCTTCCTGATGATCTTGCTCATTGCTCTTCCTTGCGTTTGCATTCGTGTGGTCCCGATAATTGAATTTTAGCCCTACGATTGTAGTTGCAGCAACAGCTTTTGGGTGGCCGACGCAACTCCGCCCTTTTCGTTCTTCCAGTCGAACCATAGCACGCCGCTGGGATCGAGCCTCATTCCGCGACGCCCGCGAATCACGCGCACCAATTTTTCGGGCTTGATCGGCGTTTCATCGTGGAATTTAATGGCCACTTGATCGCCGCGCCTTTCGATCGACGCCACCAGCAATCTTTCCGCCAGCGCCTTCAGCACCGCATAGTCCAATAAGTTGACCACTGCAGGGGGCGTTGCGCCGAAGCGGTCTTCCAGTTCCTTGCGCACCTCTTCGCGTTGCTCTTCGTTCGAAACTTCGGCGATACGCTTATAGATCCGCAATCTCAGATTTTCGCTTTCTATGTACTCGCGCGGGATGCGGATGTCCTGGCCGAGATTTAAAGTGACGCGGCGTTCCGGCACCACTGCTTCGCCCTTTCGCTCGGCTACGGCGCGTTCCATCATGCGGCAGTAGAGATCGAAACCTACGGCGGCGATTTGGCCGTGCTGTTCGCGTCCGAGTAGATTGCCGGCGCCGCGCAATTCCAAATCGAGCGCGGCGATTCGGAAGCCGGCGCCGAGATCGCTGAATTCTTTCAGGGCGGCGAGGCGATGGCGGGCCAGCGTCGAAAGCCCGCCGGATGGTGGCACGAGCAGATAGGCATAGGCGCGTTGGTTCGAGCGGCCGACTCGTCCGCGTAATTGATACAGCTCGGCCAGGCCGAAACGATCGGCGCGATTGATGATGATCGTGTTGGCTCGGGGGATATCGAGTCCGTTTTCGATGATCGTGGTGCAGACCAGCACGTCGGCCTCGCCGCGGATAAATTTCAGCATTACTTTTTCGAGCTCGGCTTCGGCCATTTGCCCGTGGCCGACGATCACTCTCGCTTTTGGCACCAGCCGCTTGATCAGCGTAGTGACCGAGGCAATCGATTCCACGCGATTGTGGACGAAGAAAACCTGGCCCTCGCGCGAGAGCTCTTCTTCGATGGCGCGCTTGATTATGGATTCCGAAAATGGCGCGACCGTGGTTTGAATCGCCAGGCGGTCTTTTGGCGGCGTTTCGATCACCGACATATCGCGCAAGCCCACCAGCGACATATGTAGCGTGCGCGGAATCGGGGTGGCCGACATGGTTAGCACGTCCACGTTCTTGCGCATTTCCTTGATGCGCTCTTTGTGCGCCACGCCAAAGCGTTGCTCCTCGTCCACCACCAGCAAGCCGAGATTTTGAAATTTCACGTCCTTCGAGAGAAGCCGGTGCGTGCCGATTACGATGTCCACTTTGCCGGCCTCCACCTCCGCCAAAATCTTTTTCTGCTCGCGCGCGGTGCGGAAACGGCTCAGCATTTCGATTTTTACCGGGAAGGCCGCAAATCTCCGGCGGAAAGTTTCGTAGTGTTGGAACGCGAGCACGGTGGTCGGCGCCAGGATCGCGGCTTGCATGGAATCGCCCACGGCTTTGAACGCCGCGCGCATGGCTACTTCGGTTTTTCCGTAGCCGACGTCGCCGCAAAGCAACCGGTCCATGGGCTGCGCCGATTCCAAATCGTGCTTCACGTCGTTCACAGCTTTTTCCTGGTCGGGCGTCTCTTGAAATTCGAAGGCATCCTCGAATTCCTTCTGCCAATTTGTATCTTCTGGGAACGCGTGACCCGTAGCCAGCTTACGCTCGGCGTAGAGCGCCAGAAGCTGCTTGGCCATATCGCCCACGGACTTTTTTACGCGCGCTTTTCGCGTTTCCCAAAGATTCGTTCCCAAGCGATCGAGCTGCGGCGTGACAGCGCCCAACGATTGATACTTTTGAATCAAATCCACGCGCGCAAGCGGCACGTAAAGCCGCGCATCCTCGGCGTAGCGAAGCAACATGAACTCGCCCGTGGTCCCTTCGACGGCGATCTGCCGCAGCCCGTCGAATTGGCCGATGCCGTGATCCACGTGCACCACGTAATCCCCCGCTTTCAGATCAGAAAGATCGCTGAAAAAAGAAGCGCTGGTTCCGCGGCCGCGCGCTTTGGTGGGCGCAGGAAGCGATTCGAATAAATCCGCCGGCCCGTAAATGGCGAGACGCGATTCTGGAAATCCGACGCCTTCCGAGACCGGCGCCTTGCAGAGAATCAGCGCAGGGATCGAGCCGCCGCTGCTTTCTTCGGCCAGTCTCACGCCAGTTGCCGTATCGTCCAGTTCACCGAGGCGATAGGGCAATTCATTTTCGTGGCAGAGATCGGCAAGGCGCTCCATCTCGCCGGTGCTTGCGGCGGAAACCATCACTTGCGCGCCGCCCTGCACGCGTCCGCGCACTTCATTCATGAATGCGGCCACGTTGCCGTGATAACGCGTCGTCGGCTGCGTCAACATCGCGCGCACTGGCGTCTCGCGCTCTAACGCCAGATGCTCGAGCCGCAAGCGAGGCCGCCGCCGCAACTCAGCGGCCCATTCGTCATCGCTCAGCACGTAGCGCTCGGGCGGCACTTCGCTCAATGAGCCAGCCGCCAATTCGCGAGCCGCCGCGAGCCGCGCCCGATATTCCAAGCTGGCGCGCTGCAACTCTTCGGGCTCGTCTTCGAGGACCACCGCCTCTGCGGCCAGCTCGAACAAATTCGATTTCGCATCGCCCAAAAGCGCCGGATGAAATTCCCAACCCGGATAAAACGCCGCGGGCACACTTTCATCCTCGCGTCCCGTCACCCCCGGCGTTTGCAATCGCTCCAGCAATTCGGCGCGCCGCGGATAATCGGTAAGGGGAAGCAGCGTGAGACGATCGAGGGGACGCAACGAGCGCTGCGTATTCGCATCGAACTCACGCAGCGATTCCAGCGTATCCCCGAAAAATTCCAGCCGCACCGGCGCCGCAGTTTCCGGCGAGAACACGTCCACAATTCCGCCGCGCACGGCGAACTGCCCCGGCGCTTCCACCGTTTCCTGCTTCTCGTAACCCACGCTCGCCAGATGCGCGATCAGCGCCGCCTGCGGAAAATCCACATCGCGTTCCAGTCGCGACGCCAACCCCGCGTAAAATTCAGCGTCGCGCATGCGTTGCAATGCCGCGCTGACCGGCGTCACTACAATATCCGCCTCGCCGGCCACCAAGCTCCAAAGCGCAAAGGCGCGCTCTTCCGAAATTTCCGGGTGCGGCGAGCGGCTTTCGTAGGGCAGCACGTCGTGGGCCGGCAGGATCGCCACGCGCGAGCGAGTCTTGCGCGTCAACGCTTCGTAGAAATAGCGGATCGGCTCGAGCAGCTCTTCGCCGCGGCGATTCGAGCCAACCAGCAAAAATACCGGCCGCGCAAGGGACGCCGCGCAAATCGCCGTCACTAGCGCCTTAGCCGGATCGGTCAGTCCCGCCAGCGCCGACTCGCCGGCCCCGCGCCGCAAATCATCGAGCGACGCCTCCACCGCCGGATGGCGTCCCACCCGCGTTAATAATTCGGCTACCAGCGGCAGGATCATGCGGGCAAACGCGTGATTCGTTCGATCAATTTTGTCGTGGAATATCCCGCTTCAAGAGGAATGGAAATCACCTGGCCGCCGACCGCCTCGACTTCCTCGCGCCCGACAATTTCATCCGGGCCCCAATCGCTGCCCTTCACCAACACCGCCGGCAGAATTTCGGCGATCAATTCGCGCGGCGTGAGCTCGTCAAAAATCGTCACGAAATCCACCGCCGCAAGCGCCGCAAGCAACTCCGCGCGCTCGCCCTCAGGAATCAGCGGACGCTGCGGCCCTTTGTTGCCTTGAACGCTCGGGTCTGAGTTGATGCCCACAACCAGCACGTCCCCAAGCCCGCGCGCTTTTTCCAGCATGCGGATATGCCCCGGATGCAAAATATCGAAGCAGCCGTTTGTAAACACCACGCGCTTGGCCTCTCTCTTCAACCCATCGATGCGCCGCTTCAATTCCAGGCGCGTGACCACTTGACCCACTCGACGTTCTCCAAATCGGCTGCCCTTCGCCGCGTTACAAATTCTATCACGCGCACCGCGCACACTCGCCGCGCGCTCCAGATACCCAACGCTGTGTATTGCCCGACCGTCGCCACCGTGCTAGCGTCTCCTCGCTTAAGGAGATCAACCCATGCGATGGACTCCCGGCGGCGAAAGTTCCGACATCGAAGATCGCCGCGATGAAGGCGGCGGTGGCGGCGGATTCCAATTCGGCGGCTTCCACATTGGCATCGGTGGCGCCATCATCCTGCTAATCCTCAGCTTCGTCTTCAAAGTGAATCTCTTCACCTTGCTCGGCGGCGGCACGGGCGCGCCGCAAACTGAGTCGAGCCAGCCGAACCCCGCCCAAGATGCGGCGGAGAAGCCTACCGTGCAGTTTATTTCGTTTGTGCTCGATGATGTGCAGACCACCTGGACGACGCTTTTGCCCGCGCAAACGGGCACGCAATATCATCACGCCAAGCTGGTCCTCTTCCGCGATTACACGCAATCCGGTTGCGGCACTGCAGCCTCAGCCACCGGACCGTTTTACTGCCCCGAGGATGAAAAGGTTTACATCGACCTCGGATTCTTCGATGAGTTGAGCCGCCGATTCGGAGCGCCCGGGCAATTCGCGCAGGCGTATGTGTTGGCCCACGAGCTGGGGCATCACGTGCAGAAACTCTTGGGCATCGAGGGCAAGGTCCATCAACTTCAGGAAAGCAATTCGCGCGAAGCGAATCCGCTGTCCGTAAAGCTCGAACTGCAGGCCGATTGCTTCGCCGGCATTTGGGCGCACACGACCCAACAACGCGGCCTGCTCGAAAAAGGAGACGTAGAATCCGCGCTCGGCGCCGCGGCCGCGGTTGGCGACGATCGTCTACAAAAAATGGCCACTGGCCACGTCAGCCCGGAATCTTTCACCCACGGAACATCGGCGCAGCGAACGCAGTGGTTCAACGCAGGATTGAACGGCGGAACGATTGCCGGCTGCAATACTTTCGGCCAACCTCAGTGAGCCTCTTGCCCGGCTATTGCCTCAAACGATGATGCGAATTCTGGCTTGCCCGTGTGCTTTTCGATTTGATGCTATACTGCCGCTTAGATTGACGCTGCCAGCTCTCAGCGGGTGTGAAATTCGATGAAAGAAATTGCCATCGTAGGTGGCGGCCCCGCTGGGGCAATGTGCGGCGAACGTCTGGCCTCGGCCGGGTTCCAGGTGACTCTATTCGACGAGCATCTGGCCTGGGAAAAGCCCTGCGGCGGGGGGCTAACTCATAAAGCCATATCGACTTATCCGTTTCTGTTCGATAATCCGCATCCCAAGAAAATCGTGAGCACCGCTGAACTGATCTCGAGCGGCGGTCATCGCGCGCGTTTCCGGATGAACCATCCCATCGTAATTTATTCGCGTACCGTTCTAAACGGCCTGCTCCTTGATCGCGCCGCGACCGCCGGTTGCCGCACCGTGCAATCGCGCGTCACGCAGATGACGAATTCGAATGGCCGCGTCCAACTGACCGCGGGCGGCGAAGAAACTTCCGCCGATTTCGTAGTGATCGCCGGGGGCGCTCGCAATCAGCTTCTTCCGGACACCACCCCGCTAAAAGCCGCCGATCTGGAAATGACGCTGGGCTATTTCGTGCCCACCGACGAGCAACTGATCAAAGTAAAATTTCTGAAGGAATTCGAAGGCTACATCTGGTCGTTTCCGCGCGCCGACCACGTTTCCGTCGGCATCTGCGGCAAGATGACGCAAAATTCCAGCCAGGGCCTGCGCCGCCACCTCGATGATTTCGTGCGCGACGAAAAGATTTCACTCGAAGGCGCGCGCATTTATAGCCACGTGCTGCCATCGCCGCAGGCGCACACGCTGCGCCGCCGGCGTATCGTCGGGAAGAATTGGGCGATGGCGGGAGATGCGGCGGCTTGCGTCGATCCCATCACTGGCGAAGGACTGTACTACGCCATGCGCTCCGGAGACCTGCTGGCCGAGGCGCTGATTGCAGGGCAGCCGGAAGCTTACCCCGCGCGCATGCGCTCCGAGCTAGTTGCCGATCTCGAAATCGCCGCGCGGATTGCCCGCAAAGTTTTCTGCGGCAATTTTCTTGGCGGCGCCATTACTACCCGCATGGTGCAGATGCTGAATCACAGCGCCACTTTCCGCGATTTGATTCGCGATATTTTCAGCGGCGCGCAGGATTATCGCAGCCTCAAGCGCCGCCTGTGGGCCCAACTCGGCATCACCCTTGCCGAACTTACGAGGAGCTTCATCGATCCGAATTCCTGCCGCGATGCTTCCTCGCCGGTAGATGGAACGGAGCCAGCCAGTTGACCGCCGAACACAAGACACCGTATCCAGCTTTGCCGCTCGGAATACATTCCAAACTCGAAAAGATCGTCCCGGCGAATTGGACCCTGGCCGCCTTCGATCCCGAGCTTCCTCCGGTGCTCTCGACACCGGCCATGATCGGCATGATGGAATCCGTAGCGGCCACCGCCGCAAAGCCGCATTTGCTGCCCGGCATGATCACGGTAGGCACGCGCATCGAAGTAGATCATCTCAAAGCCGTCACCACCGGCGCCGCGGTCGAAGTAACCGCCCGCCTGACAGCTCAGGATGGCCGCTTTCTAACTTTCGAAGTAGAAGCCCGCTCGGGGTCTCACGTGATCGGCCGCGGAAAAGTCTTCCGCGCCATTGTAGAGCCGCGTTCCTTCCAATCCCGCGCCGACGCCCGAGGCAAGTAGCGTCGTTGCTGTTGTACCGCTGGCGTCCCTGCCGGCTCTTACGAGCAACGTTTCCACTACATCTTCAAAACGATCACGGACCGACACCTCTTCCATTAGCGCGTTCTTGAGGGCGGCCAGGTCCAGCTCACCAGCGTTCCTCTCGATGGTAAGAGCCGGCAGGGACGCCAGCGGCACGGTGCATGACCGAACGTGATCGAAGTGAGCTACTTGGGAGTACTAACGGCGTGCAGGGAAAATTCTAATATTCAGCGCGGCGCGGCGCGACTTTGCGCTGCACCGGCGGCGTAATGGTAGCCATCTTGCGAATCATGGCCAACACCAGCTTCTTATCATCATCCGAAAGCGTAGTGCTGTAGCGCTTAATCTCAGCCAAAAATCGAATTTCTTCCTCCGAGAGCTCGCCCAGCATTTTACGAGTCTCGCGGTCCCCTGGCGTATCGCTGCCCGGAAAAAAGTCAGCCAGATTGATTTCCATCGCTTCGGCAATTTTGGCAAGCGTCTCAAGCGAGGGCACGGTATGCCCATTCTCGACGCGCGACAGATAGCAACGCAACAGACCCGTACGGCGCTCGATATCGCCCTGCGACAGACCACGGTCGCTGCGATAGGATCGAATCACTTCGCCGATATTTACTTTGGGCTTTTCTTTGGGCACCGGGCGCTCACCTCAGAGTACCGCGGTATCTTAAGCATCCAGTGCTAGTACGCGCAAGTAAATTCTCAAGCAGCGGAGAGTGGCGCTCTTCGGTACAGCCTGTCCATCGCGGCGGAGCAGCGGCATTACGGCGGCAGCCCCCGAATTTATTCGGGGGAGGAGCGCTTTAGCGCTGGGCACTGCATAGGCAGTCCGTACCTTGGCTTTCGACAGTGGCTTTGGAATCCTACCTGGAATTAAGACGTTACACGAAATGCGGCTATTTGAGAGGTTTCGGCCAATACGCAGGTCAGACGCGGACAGCCTTCTTGTCCACATATAGCGCATCATCCACGCGCTTCATGAATTCCTGCGCCGTCTCGCCGATCAAATAATCCTTCCAACCAGACGCGAACGTCACCGGCATCTTGTTCCCGTCATATTCCACGACCAAGCCATCCAGGCGGCCCATAACGTGGCGCACTTCGTCCGGCCGGCACTCCGGCAAAATCACCATAAACTCATCGCCGCCCATGCGCGCGGCCAAGTCCGACCCACGAATGGCGCGCTTCAACCGCTCGGCGAAGGTTTCCAGCACCAGATCGCCCGCGGCGTGGCCCAGCGTGTCGTTCACTTTCTTTAAGCTATTCAAGTCGAGCAGCAACAAAGTCAAAGGCCGCGAATGACGGATGGCGCGCGACATTTCCTCTTCAAGCCGCTGCTCCGCCGACCGGCGATTGTAAAGCCCGGTCAATTGGTCGAGCGCCGCGAGCTTATAAACTTCGGTCGCCAGCGATTCCACTTTCGCCAGCGCCTGAATCTGATGCGCCATCTGCGTGCGGATGCGGTTGATCAGCATCTGCTGATACAGCGTATAGATATTGAAAACCAGCACCAGGCCGATCAGCCCGCGAATCGACTGCCCCTTTGCAAAGGAATAGCTGGTGGGATCGAACTTCATTAACCCCGGGAATTCGAACGACGCCACGCAGATGGTGAGCAGCATCATCACCGCGCAGGCGCTCAGCCACATCCACCATTGACGGCGATCCAGCTTGCGCAGATTGGCCTCAATCGCCGCGGCGCCTTCGGCTACGCGGTCGGCGCTGGGCGTAAAGTGCACCGGCACACTCTCAACGTTCGGGCCGCTGACCTCAGTTTGTACGCTTGTTTCGGACATCGCCACCTTCTAGGACTTCTCTACAAATAACTGATCCCCACTCAAAGTGCCACAATGGACCCGAGCGTTTGTGTCAAAGTCGCAAACCGTCCTTCCGCACAGGTCTGGCCGCGTTTCTGGGAACTTCGCGCCCGTTGGGAATTGACTTTGCGGCCAAGCAGCCCGTTTAATGATTCCAGAGCGCGGCCTTTTCTTGATCGGCTTGCGCCTCCTTTCGATCTAGCGATGGTGCAAACGAAATCTCCCGACAAGCCGCCGAATCCCTCCGCGCCCAGCGAGAATGATCCGAGCCAGCCGAGCCAAAAACCGGCGTCGCGCCGTTTCGGCACCTCCCGTTCCGCCTTTCTGGTGGCCTCCGGGATTTTTCTCAGCCGCATTTCCGGCCTGATTCGCGATCGTTTCTTCGCGCACTATTTCGGCAATTCCGATGCCGCCGACGCCTTTAAGGCCGCCGCTCGCATTCCCAACTTCCTGCAAAATTTATTCGGCGAAGGAGTGCTCTCGGCGTCGTTTATTCCGGTTTACGCGGCGCTGATCGCGCGCGAGGATCGCGAAGAGGCCGATCGCGTGGCCGGCGGGATCTTCGCTCTTCTGGCTTTGACCGCATCGGTTCTCGTTCTCGTCGGTGTCCTTGCCACTCCCTGGCTGATCGAAATCATCGCTCCGGGATTCACCGGCGAAAAACGCCAACTCACCATTCATCTCGTCCGCATTCTCTTCCCCGGCGCCGGCCTGCTGGTGCTTTCCGCCTGGTGCCTGGGCATTCTCAACAGCCATCGCAAATTTTTCCTCTCCTATACCGCTCCGGTGATCTGGAACCTGGCCATGATCACCACGCTGATTTTCTTCGGCGTGCGCATGCAGCAGTTCCCTCTCGCCGCGGCGCTCTCCTGGGGCGCTGTCGTTGGCAGCGCGTTACAAGTCGGAGTGCAATGGCCGGTGGTAATGCATCTACTCGGCCGCTTTCGCGTCACCCTCAACGCGCGCGCCGACAATATCCGCACCGTGGTGCGCAATTTCATCCCAGTATTCATCAGCCGAGGGGTGGTACAAATCAGCGCGTACGTGGATTCCGTGCTCGCCAGCCTCGTGGGCACGGGCGCCGTCGCCGCGCTCTCCTATGCTCAAACTCTTTACACGCTGCCGGTAAGCTTATTCGGAATGGCGGTTTCCGCAGCCGAATTGCCGGTGATGTCCGGCCAACTCGGCAGCGAAGATGAAGTCGCCCGCGCCCTCCGCCAGCGCCTCAATGCGGGGCTGCGCCAGATCGCCTATTTCGTAGTTCCCTCGGTAGTCGCGTTTCTGGCCCTGGGCGACATCATCGTTTCCGCCATCTATCAATCCGGCCGCTTTACGCACGCCGACGCCCTATACGTCTGGGGCATCCTAGCCGGCTCGACGGTAGGCCTGCTGGCTTCCACACTGGGCCGCCTCTATTCCTCGACGTATTACGCTCTGCGCGACACGCGCACTCCCCTGCGCTTCGCTATAATCCGCGTCGTCCTGACCACCATACTCGGCTATCTCTCCGCTGTCCCGCTGCCGCACCTGCTCGGCATCGATCAGCGCTGGGGCGTCGCGGGGCTGACCATCTCCGCCGGCATCTCCGGCTGGGTAGAATTCCTGCTGCTGCGCCACTATCTAAATCGCCGCATCGGAAAAACCGGCCTGCCGCTCAGTTTCTCGTCAACAATCTGGTCACTCGCCGCCGCCGCTGCCGCGATCGCCTGGGGCGTCCGCTGGGCCGCTGGGCCGCACCGCCCCATCCTCCTCGCCATCGTAGTTCTAGTGCCCTACGGCGTCGTGTATCTCGGCGCCACCTTCCTCTTCAAACTCCCGGAAGCTAAATCGCTAAGTAGTATGTTCGCCCGCTTCACGTCGCGCTAGTTCGCAAAAAAGGCGCTTTCAGCCCCGCACAGATTTCTTCCCGAACTGGGAATAGCCCCGCGGGTGGTCCCAGATCGGAACTCCCAGCTCGCTACCATCGAGCAGTTCCCCGCCATTTACAGACCTTTGCGCCGCCTCACTTGGTCACCGTTGTGCATCAGCCCACATCTCATAGGCGGAAGCTTTACGGGAGAACTAGCAGACCAATGAAACCGGGACCCTTGCTATTCGGACTAATCGCAGCACTTGTCATCGCAACGCCCCTCTGCGCGCAAACGATAGCGCAGCCGGCCGCTTCTGAGGATTGCGGTAGCTCCCAATCCTGCAGCGTACATCTGGCATCGAATGTGACCGCCGGGAATACGCTGATCGCAGTCGTGCGCATAGGCCAAGTAACCTCCGTCTCCGGCACCACCATCACCGACGCGATGGCGAACACCTGGGTTCTCGACGCCTACCAAGCCCAAACCGCCGACGTTCACGTGCTGGCGGTCTATCGCGCAGCCGCAGCCAAAGCAGGCAGCACGACATTCACAGTCTCAAATAAAGCCGCCCAAACCATGCGCATCATCTCGCTATCCGAAATCTCCGGTCTAGCGTCAGGTTCTCCGGACGCGGCACTGACCGCCGCAGGCTCCGGAACGTTGGCGAAGACCAGCGCGCTGACCACTTCGCACCCGGGCGATTACGTTTTCGTAGCCGTTTCTACGGCGAACAATCAATCCTTCTCCACCAGTCAACCGTTCCACATCGAATCGCAGGCCACCAAAGGCGCGTACGCCGATGCCGCGCCAACGCAGCCCGGCACCATGACTCCTTCAATCGCCTTCAGCGTCACGGACGAGTGGGCCGCCGTTTCGATCGCCTACAATTCCACCGCCACCGCACAGATTCCGATCGATCTCAGCCTGAAGTATGACGACGGCAGCCCAGTAGCCGGCACCGCGGTCCTCTCCAGCCTTTCCAACAACACCAAGACCACCATGCAGACCTGGACCATCGGCTCGAATGGCGCAGTCACAATCTATTGCCCCAAAGTCAACACCGGCACCTACGAATACGATTTCCTGGATCCCAGCGGCAACATCCTCCAAAGCTACGTAATCCTCCCAGGCGCCTTCATCTCCCTAATCACGCCAGCTCACTCAATCCTAGGCACCATCACGCTAAGCAAGGCCAATCACGCGGTAGTAATCCCAGTCAGCTTCGCATTTCAGTAGATTGGTTTGAATTTATGTCGAGAAGCGTATATTCGACGGCAGACCGCAGCTCTATCACGTTTGAAAGCGCTCTGGAGGTGTTCGAGGAGAAATGCCGGAGCTAATTGAATTCCGCGCGAGCCCGAGCCCGCGCACGAATGACTTGCACAGCTTGAATCCGCGTAGTCAACACGCTATTGCCAAATTCCATCCGCAATCCCGGCGCCGCCACAATATCCCGTTTAATCGCGCTGCCGCCCCAGGTACATCCATTTATCCCCACGCGCTGCGGCGAAATCTTCTGCCGGTCGAACCAACCGCCCCAAATCCAATAGTGCCCATCGCCAAGCACCCAGATCGTATAGCGCGAATTCATGGTAGTAACCAGCAAGCGGTCGCCCACGCGCAATTCTTCCTTGCGCACCTCATCATCCAGCGCACGGGCCTTCTCCACCACCCGCTCCAAGGTCATGCCGCTCCCGGTCATTCTAGAGCCTCTTCCCGCATCTTGCGCCGCTACAGCAGGCAAGTCAACGCGTTTCGCGCGGAGTTTCGCAGGGCCAACGCCTCTCGCTTTAAGCGGCGCCGCGCCAAGCCGCCGCCTCTTCGAGCCCGAGCCAACCAGCTTGCGAAAACGCATCCTGCCGATTAGACGCGCCATCAAAGATTCCGAGGCTCGGAACTTTGAACTGTCATCCGAAACGTGACCAGAGCTGCCCACGTTCACCTACGCTTTCGGCTTCCACATCGCCAAAACCCTCTTGAACTCCGGCTCTTCATGCAGCGAAGCCAAATCCGAATCCCGCGAAGCCCATTCGAAATCGCTGAAGCCCGCCTCCGCCGCTTTCACCAGCATCGCCAGACCTTCATCTTTGGATCCCAGCAACGAATAGGTGCATGCCGCGTTATATAGGACATTCGGATCGCCGGGCCGCATCGCCACCGCTCTCTCGATCTGCTGCGCCGCGTCGTTTCTTCTCCCGCGATATGCATAGGAATTCGAAAGCAAAATCCGCGCCCGCACATCCTCAGGGACCAAATCCAAATGTTGCTCGAGCACACCTCCAAACTTCTCATGCAATTTCATCGAACGTTCCTTCTCACCGCGCGCTTCAAGCGCATTCATGTAAGGAACGTACACGTTGTAATCATCGCCGCTCAATTCAAAAGCGCGATCCATCAGGCTGATAGCCTCATCCGAGCGGTCGGATGAAAAAAGGGCCCGGCCGAGGATATCCCAAGCGCTCTCACAATCCTGCTTTAGATCGATGGCCTGGCGCGCAAACCGGACCGCATCGTCGTATTTTTGCTGCACGTGGCAGATTCGTGCGCGCGCCGCCAGTGCCTCGGGAAGCTGCGAGTTGAGCTCAAAGGCTCGGTTTGCCGCGGCGAGCCCTCGCTCGATCCACCGCCGGTCGCGTCCGTGCAATTCGAATTGCATTCCGCAGACATTGGCAATCCCGGCATGAGCCAGGGCAAATTCGGGATCGAGCTTGATGGCGTGCTCGAACATTTGCATTGCAAATTCCAGATTTTCGCGCCGCGTGTAATTCCGTCCGCGCAGGAAATAGTCGTAGGCCTGCAGGTTTTCGGTGGGCTTGCTGGCGATGGTTTTTTCTTCCTGCGGTGAAAGCGTGATTCGCAGCGCCTGCGTAATGCTGCGCGCGATGTCGTCCTGCACCTCGAAGACATCTTTCATCTCCCGATCGTAACGTTCCGCCCACACCGATCGGCCTGTGCGCGTCTCCACCAGCTGTGCGGTAATGCGCAGACGATTCCCTGCCCGACGCAAGCTTCCTCCCAGCACGTAGGCCGCGTCCAATTGCTGCCCGATTTCCGGCCCCGTCACCGGCTTATCGCGGAACGCGGCGATGGCCGCCCGCGGAAAAACTTGCAGCGTTTTCACCTTGGCGAGCTCAGTGATGATGTCTTCCGTCATTCCATCGCGGAAATATTCGTCTTCCTTCGCGCCACTCAAATTTTCGAAATAAAGCACGGCGATCGATTTCTCAGTGCTTTTTGCCGTCCGGCCCGCGAGCACATCAGACTTCACTCGCTGCAAGTCGCTGCGCAATAGAGCTGAGCTTTGGTAGCGGGTAGTGCGGTTTTTCTCGAGCGACTTTTCGATTAGCCGGCCAAGCTCCGGCGGAATTTGCGTATTGATCCGCGAAGCATCCACCGGCACGCGATTCAAAATCGCTTCGAAAATTACCGCCGGGGTAGCTCCCGCAAACGGCTGCCGCCCGGTAGCCATCTCATACAGCACCACGCCGAACGAAAAAATATCCGAGCGCGCGTCCACTTCTTCACCGCGCGCCTGTTCCGGCGACATATAGGTCACCGTACCAATCGTCGATCCAGGGCTAGTCAAATACTCGCTAGCCTCAGCCGAAGTCCGCGTCGCCGAAGCGCCCAACGCTTCACCCATGATCTGCGCCTTCGGCACCAATTTCGCCAAGCCGAAATCCAGCAGCTTGGCCTGCTTCCGCAAAGTAATGAAAATATTGGCAGGCTTGATATCGCGGTGAACGATTTCCTTAGCGTGCGCCGCTTCCAGCGCATCGGCAATCTGAATGGCATATTCCAGAATCGCGTCAGGAGCGAGAGGCTGGCCGGTCATAGCGTGCTTGAGGGTATCGCCTTCCAGATGCTCCATGGCAATGAAGTGCCGCCCCTCAAACTCGTCCACTTCATATATGGTGCAAATATTCGGATGATTCAAAGCCGAAGCCGCCCGCGCCTCGCGCTTAAATCGCTCCACAGCCTGGCGGTCCTCCGAAGTATCCTCCGGCAAAAATTTCAGTGCCACCCGCCGCCCTAATCGAGTGTCCTCCGCGAGATAAACGACACCCATGCCGCCGCCGCCAATTTTTTCCACAACCCGATAGTGGGATATAGTCCGGCCAAGAAGGGGCAGCGCGTCACTCATGTGGTTCGCCATGTTAGGCCCGCCACAATCTCAAGTCAATTCCAGTAGGGGAGGGTGCTTCAGACCCTCCCGCCGTTCGGCTCTCTTTCTAACTAACCGGATCCTTCTGCCGCGTGGCTTTAACTGCCGACAAAATCCCAATCCCCAACATCACAACCGCCCCCACGACAATCCAATGCGCCGGCACATGCATCAAGTACGCCCCATAGATTAGTCCGCAAATCACAATCGCATATCCCGCCGCATACAAGCCGAATGACATAGCATCCCCTTATGAATCGAACCGTCTCATGCAAGCACTTCAAAATCAGCGCATCATCCAGATTCTTCTCAACGCCCTCCGTCCAAATCCGCATTCACCACTTTCGTCTCGTTCTCACTCCCCGGCGGCGACACCGCGATCCGATCCGCCACCACCTGCGCACCTGCCAAAGATTTGGCGATTCTTTCAGCCCGATCCTGGTCCGCGTCAGCGGTCACCTTGCCATTGAGAGTCACAACGCCGTTCTCGCAATCCTGGCTCACGGAGACGTCGTACAGGCCAGCTTGATCAAGCGATTTGCGAATCGCGTCGGAAACATCCGGCGACTTCACCGCTGTGCCGGAGCATCCGCCAAAAATCCCGGCGGCAAACAACGTAACGATGCATGCTGATAACACGAAGTTCTTCATAGAGCTCCCTTGGGACCGGCATGATGATCTCGACGCGGATCCCGAGTCGAGCCCAAGAAAGCTCAGCGAACTTTAAGACGTCTTGCCTTTGCAGCCGGCATGCCCGCAATGACAATCAATATCCGGCATCTTTTCCATAGCCTCGCACTCGACGCTGCAATATTTCCCCGAGGTAGTAAGGCACGAACAAATCGGATGCGCGCACTTCACGCCCGTCGCATTAGCCATAATCGTTTCTCCAGTCAGTGGATCAGAACTGCGGACAAAAAGAGGGTGATCCAGCCGCTATCGTAGTTCAGGCAAGCGCGATGATTCTGTACAGAAAGGAACGCATTGCAATGGAGCCCGCCAGCAAATCCGCGAGAGCGACGCGTAAGCCGGTAGTTTGATCGAGCGGAAGTTTCGAAGGGGACACTTCGAATCGAGCGCGGCGGAGCCGCGGCATCACGGTGTGAGCCCCCGAATTCATTCGGGGGAGGAGCGCTTTAGCGCTCCGAAACAGTCTCGCCCCTAACGATGCGCTTTAGCGCCTGGCACTTCCGATCCGCGCCGCCACGCCGCCACTGACATTCGTTCCACAACCCGATCTCGAAATTAAGCCACCACCGCTCTCCGAGTTCAACGCGGCGGAGCCGCGGCGCCCCGGTGGGGGCCCCCGAATTCATTCGGGGGAGGAGCGCTTTAGCGCTCCGATAAACGGCCGCAAATTATGATGCGCTTTAGCGCTGGGCATTTTTTCCGCCGCCCGTTACGCCTCTCACAAACGTCGCTCGCGAATCCTAGCTCAAAACGAATACGCCATCCCTCCGACACATTGAAAATCCCCCGCGAACTCCCTATCATTATCCCAACGCCGGAGTGGCGGAACTGGCAGACGCGCCGGACTCAAAATCCGGTGGCCGCAAGGCCGTGTGGGTTCGACCCCCTCCTCCGGCACCAAATCGTACCGCCGCTTTTGTGCTTTAACGTACCGCTGGCGTCCCTGCCGGTTCCACTCTGCTAAACTACTCGCGTCGTGCCCGATGCCGCAAAATTCCGCCGTAACTCCTTTCTCTGGCTCGCGCTGATCTTCGCCGTAGCCGCCGTCCTCTGCAATCTCCTCTTCTTCCTGAGGCCACCAGCACAATCGGCCATCCCGTGGCTCAGCCTCGCGCTAGCTGTGGCCGCTCTACTTCTTCTCGCCCTCGGCGTAAAGAATCTTTTCACTCAACCCCGGACCATCGCCGGAAAAATCTTCGCTTCAACCTTAGCTCTCGCAGCGTTGCTCATCAGCGCCGGCGCGATTTCCTTCTTCTATACCTCCCGCGCAATTCCCGCCTCCACCGGCGCCCCGCAACTCGGCCAGATCGCCCCCGACTTTACGCTCCCCAACACCAACGGCGCCGCAGTCTCGCTCGACACTCTCTTCTCACCAGCGCCCGGCACCGCCGCCCCGAAAGCCGTTCTCCTGATCTTCTATCGCGGCTACTGGTGACCCTTCTGCGCCCTCGAGTTACGAGGCATCCAGCAACAACTTCCCGAATTCCAAGCCGCCGGCATCGTTCCCGTAGCGATCAGCGTCGATCCTCCGGAAGTCTCCCGCGACTTCGCCAGCAAAGCCGGACTCACGTTCCAACTCCTCTCCGATCCCGATACCAAGGTAATTCGCAATTACCACCTCCTCCACTCCGGAGCCGGCCCCGATGGCCACGATATCTCCAGGCCCGCTGAATTTCTGCTCGATCCCCATCGCACGGTCCGCTGGATCAATCTCACCGAAGACCTTCGCGTCCGCGCCCGCGCCAAAGAAATACTAGTTATTGCCAAGGATCTGCGCTAGCGATCCCCGGATTCAGGCGCCCCCAACCGTATTTCTACGTACCGTCCCATGTGCATTTCTCCCAAATCCGTGCTAGTTTCGATTCAGGAGGTACGAGGTGAAAAGATGCGGATATCGCGGCCTGACAGAGATTCGAGACGCATCCCTGCCCGGGGCCAGACCGTCGGATTTCGTTACCACGGTCGAATATCCTGACCGCCGAGCCGAGCAATCGCGTAAAGAGACGCTTCTCGTTTTGTAGCGATTAGAAACCATCTCGACTCTTTGTTTTGTTGCAGTTACGAGAGATTTTAATCTCACCATGTAGCGATTAGAAATTTTAATCACGCGCCGAATTTTCGCACCGAAACAGCGCGAAAGCAGACGTAAAATTAGCGAGGAAACAAGGATTCCCAAATTGACTCAGCAGCGCCACAAAACGGTAGGCGTAAAAGTAGGTAAAATCCAAGTCGGCGGGGGCGCCCCAGTGGTCGTTCAGTCCATGACCAACACCGACACGGTGGACATCGCCTCGACCGCCCGTCAATGCCTCGAATTAGCCGAAGCCGGCTCCGAACTGGTCCGCATCACTGTAAATATTCCCGAAGCCGCCGCCGCAGTCCCGGAAATCAAGCAGCGACTGCTCGACGCCGGCTGCGACGTACCAGTGATCGGCGACTTCCACTACAACGGCCATGTGCTGCTCACGAAATATCCCGGTTGCGCCGAGTCGCTCGACAAATATCGCATCAATCCCGGCAATGTAGGCCACGGCCAGCGCCGCGACGAACAGTTCTCCACCATCTGCAAAGTGGCCCGCGATCACGGCAAGCCCGTCCGCATCGGCGTAAATGGCGGCTCGCTCAATCAAGAACTTGTAATGGAAAAAATGCAGGAGAACACCGACAAAGATCTCGGGCGCAGTTCCGAAGAAATCATCAACGAGTGCATGGTCCTCTCCGCCCTACAATCCACCGAGCTCGCACTCGAAAATGGCCTCCGCAAAGATCAGATAATTATTTCATGCAAGGTGTCGCGACCAAATGATCTGCTAGCGATCTATCGCGATCTCGCATCGCGCACCGATCAACCGTTGCATCTAGGCCTGACCGAGGCCGGAATGGGTGCGAAAGGTCTCGTCTGGTCTTCCGCGGCAATGGGAATTTTGCTCGGCGAAGGAATCGGCGACACCATCCGAATTTCGCTAACGCCGCGCCCCAACGGTGATCGCCGCGACGAAGTGTACGCCTCCTGCGAGCTTCTCCAGGCTCTTGGCCTGCGCTCCTTCGCGCCGAGCGTCACCGCCTGCCCTGGCTGCGGACGCACCACTAGCACCACTTTCCAGGAATTAGCCGAGCGCATTCAGGGATACGTGCGCGAGAAAATGCCCGAGTGGAAACGCGAATACGAAGGCGTGGAAGCCATGACCCTCGCGGTGATGGGCTGCATCGTCAACGGCCCCGGCGAATCAAAAGCCGCCAACATCGGCATCAGCCTACCCGGCACCGGCGAAGCGCCAAGCTGCCCCGTGTACATCGACGGCCAAAAATTCGTAACTCTAAAAGGCAACTACGACGAACTCAACGAAGCCTTCCGCAAACTAGTGGACGACTACGTAACCACAAAATATCCCAAACGCGATCCCGCCACCCCACGAACCGAATCGAGGACCATCCATGCCGCCTCGAAACTCCGAGTCATCGCTTAACTCAACGGATTCGCCCACCGAAGAAGCCGCCGCATCGCAGCCACAATCCGAAATTCACTCTGCAGTGGAAAACGCGCCGCCAAAAAATTGGCGCCGCGGTTTTTGGAGCCTGATCGCCACGCAATTCCAAGCCGCCTTCAGCGAAAACATGCTGAAGTGGACAGTCAGCTTCATCATCCTCGGCATGGCCATCCCGCAAGCCCAGCGCGATAGGCTCTTCGTGCTGATCGTTCCGCTGCTCTTCTCGATTCCCTTCCTGCTCTTCTCCATGGCCGGGGGATTTCTGGCCGATCATTTCAGCAAGCGCTCGGTAACCATCGCCACGAAATATCTGGAAATGGCCATAGCCGGAGTCGCGCTAGTAGGATTGGCGCTGCGCAGCCTGCCGATCGAGTGCGCCTCAGTATTTTTAATCAGCACGCAAGCTGCGCTTTTCGGCCCATCGAAATACGGATTGCTGCCGGAACTGTTACCCGAATCGAAGCTCTCCTGGGGCAACGGCTATCTCGAGAACTTCACTTTCCTCGCGATTCTGCTTGGCACTCTAGTCGCGGGGCAACTCTCCACCGCGCTCGCGGGCCGCGAATACTGGGCGGGCGCAATTCTGATTGGCCTTGCCTGTATCGGACTCGCGACAAGCCTGGGAATTTCGAAGGTGCCGGCCGCGAGGCCGCAGAGCCGCTTACGGCTGAATCCGCTCGGTGACTTGATCGACCAGATTCGGCTGATCCGCAAGGATCGCGTCCTGACGCTCGCGGTCATTGGCAATATCTATTTCTGGTTTCTCGGATCGTTCCTGCTCATCAACGTCGTGCTCTACGCAAAAGACATTCTCCACGCCAGCGATACGCGTTCGAGCCTGTTGATTGCCGCGGTTTCGGTGGGCATCGCCATCGGAAGCGTTGCGGCAGGATATCTTTCCGGAAATAAAATCGAATACGGGCTGATTCCGCTGGGAATGATCGGCATGACGATCGTTTCCGCGCTGCTATTTCGCCACGGCCTTTCCTACAACGCCGTCGCCGGACTGCTCGCCGTTCTGGGATTCTTCGCCGGTTTCTTCTCGATTCCGATCAACGCGCTGATACAGCACCGGCCCGATCCGGCGACGAAGGGCGGCATCCTCGCCGCGGCAAATCTGCTGTCGTTCGTGGGCATCGCGGCGCAACCGGTCGCGCAATACGCCATGATTTTTGTGGGCCATCCGAATCCTGCGACCACCTTTCTAATTTGTTCGCTGATGACTCTGGGCGCCACTGTGTACGTCTGCTGGATGCTGCCGGACGCGCTTCTGCGATTGGTGCTGTGCATGCTGACGCTGGTGTTCTACAAGATTCGCGTGGTAGGCCGCGAAAATATTCCTGAGCGCGGCGGCGCGCTCTTCGTTGCCAATCATCTATCTCTCGTGGACGCGCTGCTGCTGATCGCAGCGTGCGACCGGCCCATTCGATTTCTGATCTTCGAGGATATTTACAATCATCCGGTGATCAAGCCATTTGCGGGGATTCTGCACGCGATTCCAATTTCTTCGACGCAGCGGCCGCGCGATTTGATCAAAGCGCTGCGGACTGCTAGCGACGCGATTCGCAACGGCGAGGTCGTCTGCATTTTCGCAGAAGGAGAAATCACGCGCCTCGGCCGGCTGCTTCCCTTCCGACGTGGCTTCGAACGCATCATGCAGGATTTAGACGCGCCCATCATCCCGGTGAGCCTAGACGGAGTGTGGGGCAGCATCTTCAGCTACGAAGGCGGGCGATTCTTCTGGAAATTCCCACGGCAGATTCCCTATCGCGTTTCCGTGGAATTCGGCAAGCCGTTGCAGTCGAACGCCACGCCATTCCAAGTGCGGCAATCGGTACAAGACATGCAAAGCCGCGCGTTCAACGACCGGCGCGGGCGGATGAACACACTGCCTTCCGCGCTGATCCGCACCGCTCATCGCCATCCGTTTCGATTTGCGATGGGCGACGCACGGCGCCCACGAGTGAAATGGGGCGCGGTGCTGCTCAGTTCGATTTTCCTGGCGCGGCGGCTCAAGAAAACCTGGGAAGGTCAGGAAATGGTCGGTGTGCTGCTGCCTCCGTCGGTGCCTGGGGCGATGGTGAATTTTGCCGCCGTGCTAGCGGGAAAAAGTCCCGTGAATTTGAACTACACCTCGTCGAACGAAACGCTGGCGTCCTGCGGCGAGCAATGCAAGCTGCAAACGACGATCACCACGAAACTGCTGCTCGATCGCCTGCCGATCAAACCGCCCGGCCGCACGGTTCTCCTCGAAGAAGCCGCCGCGAAACCGGGGCTACGCGAAAAAATAATTGCCTTGCTGCTCTGGCCACTGCCGAGCGGATTGCTTGAACGCATACTGAGCCGCAAACGCCCTTCGCAACTCGACGATCTCGCAACCATCGTTTTCTCCAGTGGCAGCACCGGCGAACCCAAAGGCGTGATGCTCTCGCACTTCAACATCGTCTCGAATGTGGAACAAATGGCGCAGGCGGTGAAGCTCGACCGTCGCGACGTGCTCCTGGGCGTCCTGCCCTTCTTCCATTCCTTTGGCTTCTCGGTGACGCTTTGGCTCCCCGCGGCGATCGGCATCGGCGTCGCGTATCATCCCAGCCCGCTCGATTTCGGGGCGATTGGCCCGCTGATCCGCGAATACCGGGTGACTTTCCTGATTACTACACCCACGTTTTTGCAAGGATACCTGCGCAAGTGCCAGCCCGAAGATTTCGGAAGTTTGCGTCTAGTGATTGTGGGCGCGGAGAAAATGCCCGAACGCGTTGCCGTGGCATTCGAGGATCGCTTCGGAATTCGCCCGCTCGAGGGATATGGCTGTACCGAATGTTCGCCGGTAGTGGCGGTGAACACGCGCGACTACCGCGCGCCGGGATTCCGGCAAGTGGGAGGGAAGCGCGGCTCGATCGGACATCCGCTGCCGGGAGTGACGGTGCGCATCGTGGATCCTGATACGCGCGAGCCGCTTCCGCTCGGCCAGCCCGGATTGCTGCTGGTACGCGGGCCGAACGTCATGCAGGGTTATCTCGGCAAAGAAAAAACCACCGCCGAAGTTCTGCACGATGGCTGGTACTCGACCGGAGATATCGCGGCGCTCGATGAAGATGGATTTCTTACCATCACTGATCGCCTGAGCCGCTTCAGCAAAATTGGCGGCGAGATGGTGCCGCATATCAAAGTTGAAGAGAAACTGCATGAGCTTGCAGGCGCGACGGAGATGAGTTTTGTGGTCACCGGCGTCCCGGACGGGAAGAAGGGCGAGCGGCTCGTGGTGCTCCACTCGCTCACGGATGAGGAATTGAAATCGGTGCTTTCTTTGCTGCCGCAATCCGGTTTGCCGAATCTATGGATTCCGCGCGCGAATCAATTTTTCCACGTGGAGGAATTTCCGCACCTAGGTTCGGGGAAGTTGGATTTGCGCAGACTGCGCGAAGAAGCCGTCGAGCTTTCAAAGCAGGAGTGAGTGGATTCCATGAATGGGCCGACCGGTCGAGTTGGGGCCTGACACCCAAAGCCAAACCGGGCGAGCCGTAAACCCCGCTACGACTACTCGATCGTTAGCGCCACATCCAGCGTGTGGACCATGCCGCCATCCGTCGGCGTGCCGGTGATCACCAGCGTGAACTTGCCGGCTGGTGGGCCTCCGCCGCCGCCGCAGCCTGCGAAAAGCAGACATGCCAGCGCCGCAGCCCCGAAGCCCAGCCGCAGTCTGCGCCGCCCGCGCATCAGCGCAAAAATCGCCAGCAACGAGAGTCCAGCCACGATCAGCGGACCACGGCCAGCGAAATCACCTGGGAAGCGCCGCTGGCGCGACG
This sequence comes from uncultured Acidobacteriota bacterium, assembly GCA_963831955.1. Lineage (GTDB taxonomy): Bacteria > Acidobacteriota > Terriglobia > Acidiferrales > UBA7541 > Palsa-147. Next base: position 1,033,470 of record CAWHSG010000003.1, read on the forward strand.
ACGGTGGCACGAGCGACCCCGCCGTTACCGTGACTGTCGAGGAGACCGCGTCCACGCCATCCAGCGTAATACTGGACGGCGAAAGCGTGCAGGTGGTATCCGTGGGCGCGCCCGAGCAGGTTAAATTTACGGTCTGCGTGGAGTTATCCACCGGCGTCACAGTGACGCTGAACGTAATCGTGTCTCCGCGCGAGACGCTCTCCGACGTGCTTCCCGTCAGCGTAAAGTCCAGCCCGCCGACTCCGCTGATGGGGACCACTTGCGGGCTGCTCGGGTCGTCGTCCCGGAACGTAAGCGTTGCTGGAGCTGGTCCTTCGATGGTCGGAAGAAAGCTGACCGTCACGGTGCACGAAGCATTCGGGGCCAGCGAAGTGCCGCAGGTGGTGGCGATTGAATATTCGGCATCGCCCGCGCCCGCAAGATCCGGCGGCGCCGAGAAATTCAAAGTGGCCGTGGAATTATTGGTGAAAGTTACGAGTTGCGGCGTGCTGGCAATGTTCAGAAGCACGTTCCCGAAATTGAGCGAGGCAGGCGAGATGCCGATAACCGCATTCGCCGAAAGCTTAGTGACAAAGCCGTTGGAGTTCCCGCTCGAGGCGCGAAAATTCGGAAGCAGCGAGCCCGACGTCGTCGGAAAGTCAGAGGAAAAGGTAGTGCCGGCGACGTAAGCGTTTCCGGAGGAATCGAGCGCGATCGCATTTCCGAGATCGCCTTTCGCATTGCTGCCACCAAACGTTGAGGAATACAGGAATACGGTGCCTGTTGGATTGAGTCGAGTGATAAATGCGTTGCCACCAGGGCTCTTCGGCGCGGGTTGAATCGGTCCCTTCGTCGCGGGAAAATCAGTTGACGCTGCTGCACCGGTAACGTTGGCGTTGCCGGTGGCATCTACAGCGATTCCTGTCCCAAAATCGTTGCCGTCGCTTCCACTAAGATAAGTGGAGTACACCAGATCGCTCTGACCTTGGCCCGCCGGATTAATCTTGGAAATGAATGCGTGCGTGTCGGTGCCCTGCGCGGACGTTTGCGCGGCGTCCGCAGTGATCGGGAAGTCAGTAGCAGTGGTTCCGCCCGTCAGGTATGCCGCGCCGCTCGAGTCGAGAGCGAGCCCCTGCGCGGTGCCCCCTTGCGCAGAAGATCCGCCGAGGTATGTCGAATAGCTAAAGGCGGCGCCGCCCGAATTTATTTCGGTCAGAAACGCGTTGAGGCCGCTGCCTTTTAGTACGGGCTGAAATGCTCCGGTCGTCGTCGGAAAATCAGGGGAATTGGTGGCGCCGGCGATAAAGGCGTCGTTGGATGAGTCGAGTGCAATAGCGAGCGCGGCATCGCGCGATCCCGATCCGCCGAGGTAGGTGGAGTAAACGAGCGCGGAACCAGATGCACTGAATTTCGTAACAAAACCCGTGGAGCCGGAGCTCTTCAGAGTGCCTTGGATCGCCCGTTGCAATGGGAAGTCGGCGGATGAAGTCATGCCTGCGACGTAGGCCGAACCGGAGGAATCGACGGCGATGCCGGCACCGCTATCGCCATTCGCGCCGCTGCCGCCGAGATAGGTGGAATATAGAAGCGCGGACGCCGTGGGATTTAGTTCGGAGACGAATGCGTTGGTGCTGGCGCTCTTCAGAGTGCCCTGAAAAGGATTGACGGTGGGAAAGTCGGGCGAGGCGGTAAAACCGGTCACGAAAGCATCACCCTGAGAATCGACGGCGATGCCCGCGCCGCCGTCACCGTTCGTGCCAGTGCCACCGAGATAGGTTGAGTAGAGTAGCACCGAACCGCTAGCACTTAGTTTTGAAATGAACGCGTTGGAATGCGTGCTGCGAAGATTCGATTGCAGAATTCCAGTAGTAACTGGAAAATCCGTGGAGCTGGTCACGCCCGTGATGTAGGCGTTGCCGTTGGTGTCCACGAAGATGGCGGTGGCGGAATCCGAAGTTGTTCCGCCAAGGAAGGTCGAGTACTGGATCACGGGATCAACGATCAGCGGGCGATTGGAGTCGTACGGGCCGAGTTGCAGGGTGACTTCGTTGTTGCTCGCGAGATCATAGGAGCCTTCTATCGTTTCGCGGCGATCGCCCGCGAGTTGGTAGATTTCTGGGCGATTCAGACATACTTCACCGGCGGGAGTGGCGATTAGCAGGTCGCCGGTTGAAGTTGCAATAAGCGAATCGGCGCCGTCGATCTTCAGACGGATTTGCGTCGGGTCGGCGTGAGCGGCGATATCGAAATCGAATTCGAGATCGCGTCCGGAACCGTAATACGTCAGATCAACGCCGGAGTAAATTCCGCGATAAGCGACGCGTGAGAAATTAGGGGCGGCTGTGACCCAGCCGCTGGGTTCGTTGCCGATGAAATAGCTCGATGTTCCGGGCAATGAATCAATTCCGGAAATTTGCGGGCTCGCGCTGGCGCCCACAAGCGAAAATCGCAACACAGTGGATTGAACTTCGGCTCGCAGCCTTTCGTGCTTAGGCGCTAATGATGGAATCGCTGGGGCGCTCGGCGCGGCATAGGAATCGGATGGAGCCGGCTTGGTGAGGACCAGCACTGCTTCCTTATCCGCGAGAAATAACTCGGAGCCGGAACCGCGCGCGAGAAATCGGACGCGAGAATCGGCCTGGCCGAGATTCTCTTCGAAGCGCAACGGAAGATTGCCGAAAGCGGCGGCGAGCGAGAGCTTCGAAGCCGGATGAACGGGTGCAAGCGCGTGCGGAGCGGCAGCTCGCGCACCCTTCATCTGAGGCGCCGCCGGACGCCCACCCGGCGCAGGAAGCAATAGAGCGACCGATGTAGCGAAAAGCGCGCCGGCCACCAGGTATCTCGTCGCGCTGACCGCGACGCGCGGAATTCGTTCCGTAAATTGCATTATTACTCCCCAATGAAGCCCAGTCGCACTAGGGCCTCGAAGTATTCTCCACAGATGCGGCCAAATCGAAAGAAGTTTGCTTGGGCCGCTAGCGTTAGCGAGAAACCCGCTAGAATATAGAAAACTTTACGTGCAGGAATTTCTTCGGGTCCTTTTTGAAATCGCTGATCAGGCCGCGCATGTCGCCGGTTAGGCCAGTTAGATTGTCGTAGAGCTGCGGGTCGGTGAAGATCTTGCCTACGGTCCCTTGATTCGAATTCATTTTTGCCGTGGCGTCGCGTACGTTTGCGGAAGCGTCGCGCAGATTCGTGAATAGCACTTCGTCAGTGGCCAGCTTTCCGAGCGTACCTTTGCCAGCCCGTACATCAGAAAGTACAGCGTTGCCGTTGTCGAGGAATTTGTGAGCGCTATCGTAAACCGCAGGATCATAAACGAATTTGCCTAGCGAGCCGCGTTGCTCCTTCACCGCGCCGAGAACATCATCAGCGTGCCCGATCGCTGAATTCGCTCTTTGGTACAGCTCGTCATCGGTGATCAGCTTGCCCAGGCTGCCCTGCCCGGCGCGGAGATCGCCGGCCATAGCGTCTATCTTTGCCGCGCTGGCGTTCAGGTGATCGTAGAGCTGATTATCAGTGAGCAGCTTCCCCAACGTGCCACGGCCCTTCTTTACGTCGGCGACGATTTCACTCACATCGTTCGCCAGCGCACCCAGATTTTCCTCGAGTTCGACGCCGCGCTCGACGATTTGCTGAATGGCTTTCTCTTCCTGGCTCGGCACCGTTGAGCCATTCTGCAGCGGACTGCCGGCGATTCCTCGCGTGATGCTGACGTACCGATCGCCCAGCAGGCCCTGAGTAACCAAGCTCGCCGTGGAATCGGTGCGAATGTCCTGCTGAAATTTCTTCTCGATGCGCATGGTGATGGCGATGTTGTGCTCGCGGTCCGCCGAATTTTTATTGAGCGAAATGGACTCGACATTCCCCACCTGCAAGCCGCTTAGGCTCACGGGAGCGCCCACTTGCAAGCCTTCGACTTCCGGCAGATACGTGGTAAGCCGATACTTGGGACTGAAGGTGCCTCCTCCCGTCACATAAAAGATCGCGAGAGCCATGATTGCGAGGCCGATCAGCACGAACACACCTACGCGAAGCTCGGTCCACGACAATTGCTTTCGTTGCGCCATCATCTCCTCCTGATTTTGCTACAGCCCGGCGTCGCCGTCATTTTATTCCGCGGAGGCCAGAAATTGCTTCAAATACTTGTCCTGGGTCTTCAAAAGATTGTCGGCGGAATCCTGATAATAGATTTCGCCATCTTTGAGAACCAGGATATTTGTAGGCGCCGCTTGTTCGCCTCCGGCGGCGCCATGCGCGCCATTGCCCGCGAATCTTTCCACTCGATTTGTGCCGGCATCAAAGCGAAAGTTTGCCAGGCCGAAGGCGTCCTGCACTCGATGCGTGGCTAGAACTGAAGTGACGCCGAGCGTATCGCGCAGGCGCAGGATCAGTGTGATGATGGTCTGCGAAGTAACCGGATCGAGGCCCGCGGTGGGCGAATCGTAGAAGACGATCGGCGGGTGGTCCACCAGCGCGCGGGCGATAGAGACGCGCCGCCGCATGCCGCCCGAAAGTTCCCCTGGAAATTTATCGATAGCCTGCTCCATTTCTACGAAACGCAGAGCTTCGTGGACGCGCGTTTGCACTTCTTCGTCGGGGACATGCTCTTCGCGAAGGCGGAAGGCGACATTGTCGTCCACGTCGAGAGAATCGAACAGTGCGCCTTCCTGGAAGACGAAACCGATGCTGCGTCGAAAATCGAGCAGTTCGACTTCGCTCATCTGGCTGAGGTCGTGGCCCATTACCGAAATCTTGCCGGAATCCGGCCGCAGCAGGCCTGCGGCAAGTTTGAGAATAAGCGTCTTGCCCGAGCCACTCTCGCCGAGAAGAATTTTCGTTTCGCGCGCTTCAATCTCGAAGGAAATTCCGCGGAGGACTTCGCGGTCCTCGAAGCCGAGGTGCACTTTCTCAAACACTACGACGGGCTCGCCGGGCGTGGTTTCAGGCATTCACGCTCCGGTTCGGATCGGCGAGGAGTATTGCGGGCAATGGTTGATGCACGCGGATGATTATAAGTCGGAACGACGAAAAGAGGACGTCAAGTAGCACCGGCGTCCCCGCCGGCATCTTGCGACCGCGAACGCAACAATGGCGACACTCACGCGCGGTCTAGACAGTTCAACCAGAGCGCTTTCTATGACGCTTAGCTCCGTCCAACAGTTCGAGCGTATCGTAAACTTGTAGTCGCAAGATGCCGGCGAGGACGCTGATGGGATAACGGCGTCGGCTCCCTTCGAGCGAGTAAACTTGGTTGTTCTCTAAGACCAAGGCTCGGAGGAAAGGAGCCGAGTGATGCGAATTATAGGATGCGATTTTCATTCCCGCTACCAGCAGATTGCCATGCTGGAGACGGAGACGGGAGAAGTGGTGCAGCGGCGTTTGGAACACGAGAACGGCGAGGCGCGCACATTTTATGCGAGCTTGCCGAAGCCGGTTCGCGTGGGCATCGAAGCCACCGGCTACACGCAGTGGTTCGAGCGGCTGCTGCAGGAACTGCGGCACGAATTGTGGGTCGGCGATGCCGCCGGGATTCGCGCCCGGGCGGTGCGCAAGCAAAAGTACGACCAGCGGGATGCGCGGCATATTCTTCGGTTGATGGAACAGAATAACTTTCCGCGCATCTGGATGCCGTCGTTGAGCGAGCGCGACCTGCGGCAACTGCTCATCCATCGCGTGCGGTTGGTGCAGTGGCGCACGCGCATTCAGAATCAGCTGCACGCGGTGGCCATGGGCCAGGGCTTGTGCCGCAAGAAAAAACTGTGGACCGCCCGCGGACGGCAGGAACTGGAGAGCTTGCCACTGGATCGCTGGGCCAGCCGGCGGCGGCGGGAGCTGCTGGAACTCTACGACCGGTTGAATCAACCGATCGAAGAGCTGAACGACGCGGTCTGGCGAGAAGCGCACGGGAACGCGTCTGCGGTGCGTCTGATGACGCATCCGGGCGTGGGACCGCTGACCTCGCTGGCCTTCGTGCTAACCATGGGTCCGGCGAGCCGCTTCGCGCGCGGCAAAAAGGTGGCCAGTTATCTGGGGCTGAATCCCAGCGAGAACTCCTCGGGAGGTCACCGGCGCACGGGAGCCATCAGCAAACAGGGCAGCTCGCTGCTGCGTTGGCTGCTGGTGGAAGCCGGGCAGACAGCCGCGCGACGCGATGCGGATCTCCATCGGATGTATCAGCGGGTGAAGTATCGCCGCGGCAGTCAGATCGCCAAGGTGGCGGTGGCCCGCAAGCTGGCCGTGAGGTTGTACTGGATGCTGCGCAACCAGAGTGATTACGCACCTGGGAAGAGCGCAGCGGTTCCCATGCCGGGTAGCTCGGGTAGCGCCGTGATGAGTGGTAGCGCATCGGGACGCTGAGTGGGCGCCGGGCCTCCCTTCGCAGAAGGGAGATTGAAATAAAAGTCATGGTGGTCAACACCGAATAGATGGCTAGTGGGAAGGCGATTCCCACCCGTGGACTTAGGGACTGGGCCGTGGTCGAAGAGAACGGTGGCAAGCCAAGCAGAAAACTCCGGGCCGAGAAGAGGCGCACACCGCCCTCGTGGATCAAAAGGCGAAGTGTCTCTTGACAACGCCGACGCGGTTATAGACGGCGCTACTTGAGGCTCAAGAATTGAAGATGAACAGGAAAACTTTGGAGAGGAACGTGTCCGCCACGATTACTGTTACCGAGGCTACCACTACCGCGGTTGTTGTCGCGCGGCCTACACCTTGCGTGCCTCCGCGCACGCGCAGGCCCTCGTAACAACCCACGGTAGCGAGAATCAATCCGAAAACTATCGGCTTCGAGATGCCCTGCACCAGATCGCCGAAATCCAGCGCGTTGATGGCGCGATGCCAGAATTCGGATGGACTCAGGCGCAGTTGGAAATAGGAAACGAGGAAGCCGCCGACCAGCCCGACAAAATCAGCAACGGCCGTCAGCAGCGGCAGCATCGCAATCGTGGCAACCACGCGCGGGGTGACCAGTTTGCGATACGGATCGGTACCCAGCGCGCGCATGGCATCGACTTGTTCGGTGACCACCATGGAGCCCAGTTCCGAGGCGATTCCCGAGGAGTTCCGCCCGGCCACCAGAAGCGCGGTGATCGTGGGGCCGAGTTCGCGCACGAGCGCGAGCGCAACAGCGTCGCCCGTCAGCGCGGTTTCTCCGAAGCGCTGAAACTGCGCGGAGGTCTGCAGCACCATCACCACCCCGATGAAAAATCCGGTGGTGAGCACGATGGGCAACGAGCCCACGCCGATGTTGTCCATCTGCGCGAGCGTGTCCGTCCAATACCACGGCGGGCTGAATAGATTTGCAAGGGAGCGCGCGACCAGTTCGCAATAGTCCTGCAGCGCGAGCACCCGGCGCTTTAGCGACTCCGACAAAACGCCGGTGAGGGTCGGGCTCTCGGTTGCGTCAAGCATCAGTCGTCACGATAGCGCTTTGCCGAAATAGCAAAAAAATTAAACCGCGTTCGCTCGGGCAGGAAGAAGCGTATCGTTCGCAGCCAGTCGCGTCAAGGCGTCGGAGTATCGTTGTCTTAGCCCAATAATTCTGTCACCTCTTAATGGCCCGGTGAAAATGTCGCCCTATGAACAGGGAGACAGTTCGCTTGAGCCAGAAAGAGCTACAACGAGTGGCGGTGATTTCTTCTTGCCTCAAAGGAGAACTGGCGTGTGCCAGAGCGGCGGAGCTGCTCGAACTAACGCCTCGACATGTCCAGCGTCTCAAAGCGCGTTATAGGCAAGGCAGCGCAGCCGCTCTGGCACACGCCAGCCGCGGCCGCCCCAGCCCGCGCCGGTTACCCGAACGCCTGCGCGCCCGCATCCTGCAGCTCGCCCGCACGCGTTACGCCGGCTTCAACGACCACCATCTCTGCGAAAAGCTCTGCGAGGTCGAAGGTCTATCCCTGGGCCGCGAAACTCTCCGCCGTCTGTTGCGCGCGGCCGGGATCGGCTCGCCTCGCAAGCGTCGCGCTCCCACGCATCGCCAGCGACGCCTCGCGCGTGCTCGTGAAGGCGACATGCTGCTCCTCGATGCCAGCCTGCACTCCTGGCTCGAAGAGCGTGGCCCGCAACTCACCTTGCTGGGCTTTCTCGACGACACCACTCGCAAGGTCCTCGCCGCCGAATTTTTTCCCACCGAAGATGCCCGCGGCTATTTTCGTCTGCTCCGCTGCTTGTTGCGCAGCCGTGGCGTCCCGCTCAGCTTTTACGGCGATCGTCGCGGCGTATTCGTGCGCAACGACGATCACTGGACCGTCGAAGAACAACTCGCGGGGAAAAGGCAACCGACCCAGTTCGGCCGTGCGCTCCAACAACTCGGCGTCACCTACATTGCCGCCAACTCTCCGCAGGCCAAAGGCCGCATCGAACGCCTCTGGGGCACCTTTCAGGATCGCCTCACCAGCGAACTGCGGCTGGCCCGGGCCGGCGATCTCCAAGCGGCCAACGAAGTTCTCCGCCGCTTCCTTCCCGACTACAACAGGCGCTTCGGCCGCGCGCCGCGCGAAGCAGAAAAAGCCTGGCGCCCTGCTCCCCAGGATCTGGACCGTATCTGCTGCTTCGTTCACGAACGCGCGGTCAGCAACGACAACGTCGTGCAATGGGACGGCCGCCGCTTCCAGATCCCGCCCCAACCCAAACGCTTCAGCTTCGCCGGGGCCAAAGTGCAGCTCTACGAATCGCTCGAAGGAACAGTGGACATCTATTACCGCGAGACCAAGCTGCTCCACTGCAGTGGATAAATTCACAGGGGGTGACATTTTCATCGGGCCGTTAGGGTGACATTTTCACGTTGCTACAACAGGCGTCGGAGTATCGTGTGGCGGCGCCTCTGGCTCGAGGTGCACCGAGCTTTACCCTTTTCGGAGCGTCCGGTAAGATACCGCATTTGCGATGAGGCGCGGAGCGCACTCCAACGATGCTGCGATTTGTCACAGCAGGCGAATCACATGGGCAAGCCTTGGTGGCGTGGATGTCCGGCTTGCCGGCAGACGTGCCGGTTGACTTGGCATTCGTAGATCGCGAATTGCACCGGCGGCAGTTGGGATTCGGGCGCGGAGGGCGGCAGCGCATCGAGAAAGATCGGGCGGATGTGCTGGCGGGGGTGCGGCACGGGCGAACGATCGGCGCGCCCATCGCGATACGCATCGAAAATCGCGATTGGCCGAATTGGGAGAAGGCGCTGCCGGTTGAAGACGTGGATGGGGCCGAGGACGCGCGGAAAACTTTGACGGCTCCGCGTCCGGGTCATGCGGATCTTGCCGGGGCGCTGAAATTTAATTTCCATGATGCGCGTTATGTGTTGGAACGAGCTTCGGCGCGCGAGACCGCCGCGCGGGTCGCGGCTGGCGCGCTGGCGAAATTGTTCTTGCGGGAATTCGGCGTGCGCGTGTTGAGCCACACGATTGGCGTCGGGCGCGTGAAGCTGGAGCGCACGGCCAGCTGGGAAGATATCGAGATTGTCTGCGAGAATCTGGAATCGCCTTTGCGCTGCGTCGATGATGAGACTGAAGCGAAGATGAAGGGGGAAGTGGATCATGCGCTTCGGGCCGGAGATTCGGTGGGCGGAGTTTTTGAAGTCGTGGCGCGGGGGCTGCCGCCGGGGCTTGGCTCGCACGCGCAATGGGATGAGAAATTGGATGGGCGATTGGCGCAGGCGGTGATGTCGATTCAGGCTGTGAAGGCGGTGGAAATCGGCTCGGGCGTGGCGGCGGCTTCCAGTCCGGGATCGGAAGTGCAGGATGAGATTGCCTACGACTCGGTGAAAAAACGATTTCATCGTAGCGCGAATCGGGCTGGCGGGTTGGAAGGTGGGATCACGAATGGAGAAGACTTGGCGGTGCGCGGTTACCTGAAGCCGATTTCTACTTTGCGGCGGCCTTTGCTCAGCGCGGATTTGGTTACCAAGGAGCCGGTGAAGGCTGCCTATGAGCGCTCGGATGTTTGCGTGGTGCCGGCGGGAGGAGTCGCGGGCGAGGCGATGGTGGCGTTTGTGCTTGCTGCTGCATTTCTCGATAAATTTGGCGGAGATTCGCTTGAAGAGACGCGGCGGAATTTTAACGGCTATCAGCAACAACTAAACGAATTTTAGGATTTAGGACAACACGCGAGATGATTCATCCAATCGTGAAATTTGGGGCTCCGGGGCTGGAGACACCAAGCAAGCCTGTAAAGGATTTTGGCGAGAAGCTTCAAGAGTTGGTGACGGGCATGTTTGAGTCCATGTACGCCGCTTCGGGAGTGGGGCTAGCCGCGCCGCAGATTGGCGTGGGGCTGCGGTTGGCGGTGATTGATGTTTCGCTGGGGAAAAATCCTGAGGCAAAACTAGTTTGCGCGAATCCAGAAATTATCGCGCTCGAGGGCGAGCAACGCGAAGAGGAAGGCTGCCTTTCGGTGCCCGGTTTTCGCGGGTATGTAATGCGGCCGCAATATGTCACCGTGCGGGCGCAGGATGCTTCCGGCAAGGAATTCGAGATGCGCGGCGAGGGATTGCTGGCGCGGGCTTTTTGCCATGAAATCGATCATCTCAATGGCGTGCTGTTTATTCAGCACCTCAGCATGTTGAAGCGCGATCTCATCAAACGAAAAATCCGCAAACTGAAAAAAGCCGGGGAATGGTAATTTCGCCGTGGCGCTGCGCATTTTTTTTTGCGGCACGCCGGAGTTTGCAGTTCCTTCGCTGCGCGCTCTGCTCGCTTCCCCCGAAATTTCCGTCGAAGCCGTAATCACGCAGCCCGATCGTCCGCGCGGGCGCGGCCAGGAAACGGCGAGCCCGCCGGTGAAGGACGTGGCACTCGCCGCCGGTCTGCACGTGTTCCAGCCGGAAAAAATCAGGGCTGAGTCGTCGCAGGAATTCATCGCCAAGGTGAAGCCGGATGCGATTGTGATTATTGCCTACGGGCAGATCATTCCCGCACGCTTGTTGGAAATTCCGCGGCTCGGTTGGATCAATGTGCATGCTTCACTGCTGCCGAAATATCGCGGGGCCGCGCCGATACAGTGGGCCGTCATCAACGGAGAGACGCGCACGGGCGTGACCACCATGCGCATTGACGCGAGCCTTGATACTGGGCCGACGCTCGAAGCGACGGAACTAGCGATTGGAGCGGATGAAACGGCGCCCGAACTTTCAAAGCGGCTTGCGCACGCGGGAGCGCTGTTGATCGTGAGCACTCTGAGGAAACTGGGTCGCGGCGAAATCGTGCCGCAGCCGCAGGATAATTCGCTCGCGACTTTGGCGCGTCCTTTGAAGAAAGAGGATGGCGCTACGGATTGGTCGCTCACGGCGCAGCAAATCTATAATCGAATACGCGGACTAGATCCGTGGCCCGGAGCGTTTACGACATTTCGGGGCCAAGTGATGCAATTTTGGGGCCGGCCAGCCGCGGCCGAGTGCGAGGTCGGCGATCCCGGCACGATTCGCACGACGCATAGTCAACTTCATGCGGCATGCGCAGACGGGACGTGGCTACAGCTTACGGAAGTGCGGCTCGAGGGACGGAAACGAGTGTCAGCCCGCGATTTTGCAAATGGCGCGCGCCTGCTGCCGGATGAAAAGCTCGGCGCGTAACGCGCGACCTCAGTGTTAACCTGAAAGTGCCCTATGCCGATCAGCGCCGCACGCCGCCTTGCCTACGATGTCCTCTCGCGCGTCGAGACACAGCAGGCTTATGCGAGCGACCTGCTGCATGCCGCGCTAACGGAAAAAATTACCGCGGCAAATGCCGCACTTGCCACGGAGCTTTCACTCGGCGTGCTGCGCCAGCAACGATTGCTCGATTTTCTAATCGAGCGCCAAAGCCGCAAGCGCATCGCGGCGCTCGATCGCGAAGTGGTGCTCGCGCTGCGCCTCGGTCTTTACCAGTTGCGGTTTCTAGATCGAGTCCCGCCTCGAGCTGCGATCTACGAATCTGTCGAACTGATCAAGCATGGGCGCAAGAAATCGGCGGCCACTTTTGTGAACGCGGTATTGCGCGGCGCATCCGAGATCGCGCGAACGAATATCGCCGCGCTGTTGCCGTCCAATTTGCCGCCAGCCGAGCGCCTCGGAATTCTTCATTCGCATCCTAGCTGGCTTGTCGAACGATGGCTGGAGCGATTCGGCGAAACGCAGACGATTGCCTTGATGGAAGCAAACAATCGAGCGCCCGAACTCTCCGGCGTGATTCACGATTCGAGCAAGCGGGATGAAATTGTACGGGGGCTGGAACGCGGAGGGCTGCACGTCCTGCCCGGCCGTTGGCTCACCGATTCTTTTCGTGCGAGCGGCGGCAGCATTTCTCAGACTTCGGCGTTTCGCGAGGGCCGCATTTCGATTCAGGATGAAGCGTCGCAGATGGTGCCGCTGCTTCTCGACGTTTGCGCGGGCGATTCCGTGCTCGATATGTGCGCGGCGCCGGGAGGAAAGACAGCGACTTTAGCGATAGCTGCGGGTCGGGGCGCACGGATTGTCGCCGCGGACCGCCACGCCCACCGGCTCGCAGCGATACGCGCGCATTTCAAGAGGCTGCGACTGCGCGAGGTCGCGATCGTAGAACTGGATGGAACCGGTGCGCTTCCCTTTCGCACTAAGTTTGCGCGGGTGCTTGTGGATGCGCCTTGCTCGGGGACGGGGACATTGGGGCGCAATCCGGAAATTCGATGGACTTTGCGGGCGGAGGACTTGGCCGAGCTTCACGCGCGGCAGGTGGCGCTGTTGCGTGCTGGCTTGGCGCAGCTCGAATCCGGCGGGAGGTTGGTATATTCCACCTGTTCGCTTGAGCCGGAGGAGAACGAGTTGGTGATTCGTGAGGCGATGGCTGGATCCGGTGAGTTCCGATTGTTGGGGAGCGAGGAAACAGCTAAGGCACTCACGCCGCATTTATTGCGCGATGGCGAGTTGGGTAGTGATTTAGACGAAGATGCCACGCTAAAGCGCTCCGCTACGAAAACTTCGTTTATTGACGCTTCGGGGGCGTTTCGGGCCTGGCCGCCTACCCATTTTACCGATGGATTTTTTGCTGTGGCGATTGAGCGCCGCCCTGGACGTTGATTGAGACGCGCATTCGGCGGTACCCGGCTTGCTTGATGCTGACACGTCAGAGAAAATAGTGCGCGATGGACTTTCACCAGAGACTTTCGTGGATCGCCCGCCTCGCGATGATGATCTTCGTGCTGGCCTCGGCATCATTTCTTAGCGCCATCACGGTAATCCGCATCGCCATCCAGGGCCGCGAAGTAATCGTGCCGGATGTCTCGGGCAAAAATCTGGCGGACGCCCAAGCTGCGCTGCGCAGCCGCAGCCTGGGCGTGAAAGTAGAAGACCGCGTCTATAGCGCGCAACCAGCCGACGCTGTCGTGCGCCAAAGTCCCCCGGCGGGAGTGCGCGTGAAAGTCGGCCAATACGTGCATGTGGCGCTCAGCCTCGGTCCGCAGCAGGTAAAAATTCCCGATCTGAGCGATAAAAGTTTGCGCGCGGATCGCATTCAGTTGTTGCGCAGCGGCCTGCAGGTAGGCGAAGTATCGAGCGTCGCGCTGGCCGGCGAGCCGATGGACACCGTGGTGATGCAATATCCGGCTTTCGACGCTCCAGACGCCTTCAGCTCCCATGTGGATTTGCTCGTCTCGCTCGGCGCGCCCACTCCGGCGTATGTGATGCCCGACCTGCAAGGCATCTCGCTAGGCGAAGCCGAAGGCAAACTCTCCTCCGCTGGCCTACGCCTCGGCAAACTCACTTTCGCCACCGGCGATGAAGCCAGCCACGGAATCATCGCCAGCCAGAATCCCGCCCCGGGCGCAAGAGTCGAAGCAGGCGCGGCGGTGGAATTGCAAGTAGCGGAATAATTGGCCGAATTGCCTTCGCCGCGGTGTGCCTTCAGGCCAGCATCTTACGACCTCAGCCGTAAACCAACGCCGTGATCGATGGCGGACGCAACGGTGTGCCACATCCCATGCCGCCCTAAAGGGCGCCGCTACGAACCCAACGGCCACCCAGCGCGCCTGTGCTAGAATCCTTCACGGAATCATGCGCAAACATCCCATCGAAATCGCGCCATCCGTCCTGGCTGCCGACCTGGCGAATCTAGCCGCCGAAGTCCGCAAAGTGGAAGCCGCCGGCGCGCAACTAATTCACTTCGATGTAATGGACGGCCACTTCGTCCCCAACATTTCCATGGGCGTCCCAGTTCTAGCCTCGCTGCGCAAAGCAACCTCTCTCCCCATAGATGTGCATCTGATGATCGAGCGTCCGGGGGAGTACGTCGAGGCTTTTGCGCATGCGGGTGCGGATCGCATCCTCATACATCAAGAGGCCACGGCGCATCTCGATCGCGCCCTGGCACAAATTCGCGATCTGAAGGTCGAAGCGGGCGTGGTGATCAATCCAGCGACACCGGTAGCCATGCTCGTGGAAGTGCTGGATCGGGTGGACACGGTTCTGGTGATGTCCGTGAATCCCGGATTCGGGGGACAATCCTTCATCCCCGGCTCGCTCTCCAAAATTCGGGAGTTGAAATTGATGAGGCCGCGCTACAATGGCACCTACCGCATCGAAGTGGATGGCGGCGTAGATATGAACAACGTCGCCGAGCTGGTTCATGCCGGTGCGGATACATTGGTGGCGGGCACTTCGATTTTTCACGCCGCCGATCCGGCCGCTGCCCTGCGGCAGATGCAAACCCTGGCCCACGATTCTCTAACGCAGAAGGTGTGATGAATCCAATCGTGAAGAAATTCCGCGCCGCCCTTGTATCTGGAATTATCGTAGCTGGAATTTTCCTCTCCCTCGCCGCCGCGTCCAGCTTCGCCGCGAGCGGCCAAAATAAGAAAAAAGCCAAGAAGCCACAGCCAGCTGCGGCGGCCGACACCAAAGCTTCGGCCGAGCCCGATAAAGTTCTCTATGACCGCTCGATGGCGGAGTACAAAAAGGGCAAGTACACCGAAGCGCGCCTCGACCTGCAAACGCTGATCAACACTTACCCCGACAGCGAATACCTCGCCAAAGCCAAGCTGGCCATGGGCGATTCCTTCTACAAAGAAGGCGGCAATTCGAATCTCACGCAAGCGGTCGCACAGTACAAAGACTTCATCACCTTTTTTCCGTTTCTCGACGAGGCTGCCTACGCACAGATGCAAGTCGGCATGTCGCACTACCGCATGATGGAAAAACCCGACCGCGACAATTCCGAAGCGGAGTCCGCCGAAGACGAGTTCCAGGCTTTTCTGCTCAAGTACCCGAATAGCCCACTGGTTCCGAAAGCGGAGCAGCATCTGCGCGAAGTCCAGGAAGTCATCGCGGACGGCGATTATCGTGTCGCGCACTTCTATTACTTGAAGGGCCCGCGCTCCTATCGCGCGGCTGCGGCCCGCCTGAATGAAATCATCGAGCGCTATCCTCTGTATAGCCAAAGCGACAAGGCGCTCTTCCTCGCCGGCAATATTTACGACAAGTGGGAAAAGCGTGAGATCGCCGATCAATATTACGCCCGGATCGTTCGTGAATATCCCGCTTCCCCTTTCGTGGGCGACGCGAAAAAGAAATTGACCTCCGCTGGTGTGCCTATTCCGCAGCCTGATCAAGAGGCTTTGGCGCGCGCGGCCGAGCAGAAGAAATATGCGGCCGAGCGTCCGGGCGTAATTCACCGGACCTTGGGAGTGATCAAGTCCAGCCCCAATACCGCGACGGCCGCGCACAGTGGCGCGCCGAATTTGACACCTCCAGTTGAGGCCACTTCTGCCACGGATGTTTTGAAACCCGGCGCAGTTCCCGCGGTGCTTTCAAGCGGCGGCGGCGGTGGGACTGGGAATTCGATCGCAGTCGAGACTGTCCAGGCCGGCTCGGGCGGTTCTTCCTCTGCCGGGGCCACTGCCGCTCCAGCGAATGGAAACCCTTCCGGGATGAGCGACGTAGCTCCCAACACTTCGAATGTGGATAGCCTGCCGAAAGCGATGGAGCCCACTTCGACAGCTCCCGAGAACGCCGCACCGCCCGCGGAGCAACCTGCGCCAGCCGTGGGAGCCGAACCCGCGGCCCCTACAGCGACGGGAGCTCCGGCAACAGGCACAGCAGCAGGCGCGAACACGGAGGCCGCGCCAAGTGGCGGCGCAGCGTCCTCCACCGAATCGAGTTCCACCACCACGCCAGCCGCGGCTGCCGGTAAGGGCACGAGCAACGAGCAGACCGCCTCCGCTCCCGATAAATCCGACCCCAAGGCCGAATCCAGCAGCAAGAAAAAGAAGGGCCTGAAGAAACTCATTCCCTGGTAATTGCGCGCCGATATTATTGCGCTCCAAATCGCTTCTTCTTTCGCATTCCGAGCCTCGTGCGCGAAATTATCCGGCGTTTGCACTTCGCTCCGTAATCCGCTGCTGCCCTTAAGGGCGCCGCTACGAAACGTACTGCTAATTGGTGCGTCAACCTGTCCTCCAAGTTCGTTGACTCGCACGAAGGGGAGTGCTCCAATATCGTTTCAGCTCAACGGTGGGTGTGTCGAGCCACGGCGCGCCCCAAGGGGAACCAGGTGCCCAGAATTCTGGTCGCCGACGACAACAGCAACATCCAGAAGATGGTTGCGTTGGCGTTCGCGGAACACGGAATTGACGTGGTTGCCGTCGGCAATGGCGAAGCCGCCGTGCGCCGCATGCCGGATCTGAATCCGGATGTGGTGCTCGCCGATGTTTTTATGCCCGTCCGCAACGGCTACGAAGTCTGCGAATACATCAAGAAGGATCCCCGCTTTTCGAAGACTCCGGTAATTTTGCTGGTAGGCGCATTCGATCCACTGGATGAGCAGGAAGCGCGGCGAGTTGGCGCGGATGGCGTTCTGAAGAAGCCGTTCGTCCCGCCCGATCCGCTGATTGCCATGGTCACGGCGGCGCTCGAGAAAGCGCCGAAGCCCGAAGTTAAAGCTGCGGCGCCTGAGCCCGTCGCCGAGATTCCGAAAATTGTCGCGCCGCCTCCTCCGCCCGTCGTGCAAGCCTTCCCCGATCCCACGCCGGAAGAAGAAGCGTACATGTTTGGCTCGGGCCGCCGTTCACTTGACGATGATGAAAAGGTCGAAGCGGCCGCACCGCGTGGCGATCCAGCGGGCGCTCCCGCTGCGGTCCAAACGGTTGAGACTGGCATCGATACGGAAGCTGACGCGCGGGCAGAAGCGGAAGAAGACGAGAAATTTTCCGGAACGCGCGCGGATTGGCGCCGCCGCGACGAAGTGGATTTCGCTTCGGTGCCCAGTTTCTCTTCGCAGCTTGTTGACGCCCCGGCCGATGCGCCCGCCGACGCACTTGCCAGCGCCGCGAAGGACATCTCCAAACAAATTCAGCAATTAGCGGAGCGGCGCGCCGAGACATCCGTGGTCACATCCGACGCAGTTGCTGATACGTCGCCGAGTGTTACCGCACCGGTCGCTTCCGTTGCCACTTTTGACCTCACGCCGGTGGCCGGGGCGGATCCATTCGCCTATCAAGCGGAATCTGAGGTTCGAAGCGTGGTCGCAACCAGCTCGCTTGAGAGTGTTGTCGAACCGCAAGTCGTGCAATCAGTGGATTCTGCGCCCTCGGCCAATTTCGAATCGCAGGCTGCCGCGTCTGAAGTCGCTCCCGTGAGCTACTCCTCCGCGATCGAAGCGCCTGCGGCCGAACCGGAACCGCCGCAAGTGCCTCCAGTCGAAACGCGCGCTGAAGTCGTCGAAGTCCCGCCGCCAAAACTGGAAGAGCCGCCAGCCCGAATCGAAACGCCGCCAGCTCCCGAACCCGCGCCAATTCTGAATTCGGTGGTCGAGACCGTCACGTCGCCACGAAAGTGGCTGGACTTTCTGCTGCCGTCTCGAGCGGCCAAACCGAGCACGGTAACCGCCGAACCAGCGGCGAGTGTTGTACAGGCCGCACCGCCTTCAGAACCGGTGGTGGCGCATCCAGCAGCCGATTCTTCATCCTCCGCAGCAGCCACACTGGCGTCCGGTACGATTGTCAGCGAAACTCAAGTTTCCGCCCCGGCAGTCGAAGAAGCTCCGGCCGTTGAAACTCCCGTAGTACGCGAGACCATCCAGGAAGTCGCGTCTCAGGAGCCAGCCGTAGAGTGGCAGGACCCCGCTCAGGCAATAGTATCGAGCGAGCCGGCGCCTTCAACCGCTGAGTCTTCCGAAGTTCGCCCCATCGAGGACTTGCGCCAGCACTGGAGCGAAATCGCTTCGCAACTAGCCGAGCAAGCGCCGATGGTGGAAGCCGCGCAAACGGCGATGAACGCCGATCGATCCGCAAGCCCGGACGTCGCGGCACCGGCCGAAGTGCAAAGCGCGTCAGCGACCGAAAGCGTTATGGAGCCAGTTGCATCTGCAGATTCCGATGCATCCTTGGCGCAGACTCACACGCCCGAAGAAACCGCCGTGCCGCAACCCACCGCTCCATCAATCGAGACACTCGCCGCGGCCATCAGCGCTACGGCGGCGCACGCAGCAGCCCCAGCAGCGTCTCCGAATATCGATGAAGTGGTAGCGAAAATTCTTGAGAAGCTTGGCCCGCAAATTCAGGAACTAATAGCCAAAGGCGTAGTAAAGCCGCTCGTAGAAGAAGCCCTAAAAAATCCCAACGAACCAAAGAAGTAACTACCGAACCCTCGCGATTCTAAAATCGCTATCCCAAGTGCACGTCAAACAGCGCCAACCAATACTGAATTGACTGCAGCGCAAATCCGCAAAGCATCAGCCCGACGCCGATCACTCCCAGCCGCCGCTCCGGAAGATTGTCGGCGTAATATTCGATGAACGGATACAGCATCACTAGCACGCCACTCACCAACCCGGTCACCAATCCGACGCGGATCGCGAAAGCCCAGGCATGTTCCAGATGATGCACCAGCACGCTGCAAATCATCGCGGTAGCCAGATAGCCGACGGCGCGGTTCACTGTTCCCAAAAACTGCCACCGCGTGATGCGCGGCCGCCGTGCCGCAACATAATCGGTGGCAGGGCGCATGCCGCGTGAATACGCAAATACCTGCCCCAGGGTGACGAGAATGGCGAACGCAACTCCGAATTCCAAACCCAAAAGCCGGTAAAGTCCCGCCCCAATTGCAAATCCGCGGATCGCCGCGAACACCGCCTCCCAAGCCAAGGAATAGTGCGGCAGCCCGCGAGCCGCTCGATTCAATTCGATCGAGAAAGTAACGCCGGTGGCAATCCCCGACGCCAACCCGAAGAATAACCCAAGCCCCAGCCCGTATCCGACGCCAAAGAGAATCGAGTACGTCACCGCGCGAGTAAGCAGCCGCAGCGGTCCATGCTGCCCGCCCAGCAGATCGTAAGCGAGATAAAGGCTGCCCAGCACATCGAGACATGTGCCGACGATGCTGACGACCGCAATGGTGTGGTGATTCATTTGTTGCGTCGGAAGCTACTGGCCTGAACCCGCAAAAACCTCGCGCACTTCGCTGCTGTCCAGGAAAGTCGCGCGGAGTTTCTCATCGGGAGCGTTGCCGGCGATCTGTCGAATGAGGACGGCCGAACGCGAGAATGCCTCTCGCGCCCGTGCAGTATCGCTCGCAGTAGCGTGCAGACGCCCAAGCGCCGCCAGCACCCTCCATTCCAGCACCGGGACGGGATAGTTGCCCAGCAGATCGAGGGCGGATTTCAATTCCGCCGCAGCTTCACTCACAACTCCCTGGGCGAGAGCGATTTCGGCCCGCAGCTTGTGCGCCACCGCAATGTACTTCCGCGCCTTGAACTCGCTGGCAGTATCGAACAGGCGGCTGGCGTATTCAGAAGCCTGCGCCAGGTCGCCCTTCGAGAGCCAATGTTCGCAACGCGCCGCTTGGTGGCGAATGTTGTAGCGCCAGCGAAACCAGGCATCGCGATGAAAGATGTCTTCGACTTGCTCGAAGGCTGCGACGGATTTCTCGCTGGCGTCCTCGCGCGCGTAATCAATGCCCACATTGATCAGCGAATTGGCTTCCGCTTCCAGCACGTGATGCTCGCGCGCCACTTCCACTCCGTGCAGGTCGTGCTCGAACGCCCCGCTGAAATCCCCGAGCTCGCGATGAATCCATCCGATGCAGTTGGGCAGCCGCGGAAACCAGAAACGATCCCCGTTCCGCCGCGCCATGGCAATCGCATCGTTCAGTGTTTTTAGGGCCTCGGACATCCGCCCGAGATTTCCACGGAGCAGACCGAGAAAGAAAAGTGAAACCAGCAGCGAAAAACCATCGCGCAGCTCGGAGGCCAGCGCGTACGATTCGGTGAGCATAGCTTCTGCTCGCGCGTACTCCGACTGGAAAAAATGCAGCGCTCCGCGCCACGCGAGGGAACCGAGCAGGGCAGGTTTGTGGCCGATGGCACTAGCGCTGCGAATGTTTTCTTCCATCAGAGCAGCGGCATCACTCAATTCCCCGTAGCAGAGATGCTTCAGGCCAACCAGCAAGCCGGTTTCGACGCGCAGAGCGGCGCTGCCCGCGCGATCCGCCGCCTGCAGCGCTTCCTCAGTTCTGATGGGCATTTCCTCCATCTTGTGCGACCAGAAAAGCGCGCTCGAAAGCGCAATCAAGGCCGCACATTCAAGCGACGGCGATCCTGCCTCGCGCGCTCGTTCGAGCATGTGGCGATAATCCGCGGCCGACTGCTCGAACCGGCTGAGCGCAAAATTGACGGCCCCACGCTTTCGAAAAAGAACCAGATATTGCTCCAACTGGTCTGCTGCAGGCAGTTTCTCAACTAGCGTGAGGGCATGCGAATAATGGGCTTCCGCTTCGGAGTTCGCATACTTATGAGTGGCGTTGTCGCCCGCTTCGACGAGGCAAGCCACTGCGCGAGCGAAATCGCGGCCGCGTTCGAAATGCACGGCGAGCTGCGCTGCAATGCGCGGAGCCTCTCCGCGATAATGACCCGCCAAGCGCTCTCCGGCCTGACGATGCAGCGCGATGCGCCGCTTGCTTACCAGCTCGCCATACAGAACATTCTGGTAGAGCGCGTGCGCGAAACGATAGCGGGTGGCAAGCGAGCCGTCAGGAAATTCCTCTTCGCCTAGGCTCTGCACCCAGCGGTGAATTTTGCCGAGGCGATCGAGGCGTTCCTCGAGACCTACTTCGTCCACACCGAGTAGATTCGCCAGAATTGTCGAAGTGAATTCGTCGCCCTCAATGCTCGCATACTGCAGCGCGCGGCGATCGTCCTCGCTGAGTGCCCCCATTTTCTTCAGGATCATGCTGCGCACGTTCTCGGGCACCTCGAGATCCATTTCGGAAAGCGGACGTGCCAGCGACCAGTGACTGTTAACACGGTGGATATCGCCGCGCTCGCTCAAGAACTGCAGCAGCCCGGTAACAAATAGAGGATGGCCCTCGGTTTTGCGCTGGATGAGCGCGGTCAGCTCATCCGGAAAATCATTGGGAGCGAAGCGGGCGTTCAAATAACCGGCGACATGTTCTTCTTTCAGCAGACTGAGAGCGATTTCCTCGCACAGATTGTGCGCCTGCATCTCCAGCTTGTATCCCTTCAAAGGATGGTTGCTGCTCTCTACTTCCGCCGCGCGGTAGGTGCCCACGATCAGCAGGCGCCGGCGCCCCACGCGCTGGCAGAGATGTCGAAGGAGATCGACGCTGGAAGGATCGGCCCAATGCAGGTCCTCAAGCAGCATGACCACCGGTGAGGCGGAAGCCAAAGCTTCCAGGGCGTCGCCCATTTCGCGAAGCATGCGCTCTTTGCTTGCACCGATGGTCTCGCGCTGCAATTGTTCGAGCGTGCTGGAGGACCCGGCTGCCGCAGGAAATTGCAGTGACCAAGTGGGCGCAAGGGTGCGCAGGACAACGGCGACCCGTTCTCGACCGGGTTGGCTCAACAGCGCACCGAGTGCATCGAGGAAAGGAAGGTAGGCTTCGCCCGGACCGTACTGTTCGACGCAGCGGCCGCGGCAGACCAGCAGGCCGGGAAACTCGCGGGCGGCGCGCGAAAGGAATACGTCCGTAAGCGCCGTTTTTCCGATGCCAGGTTCGCCAGTGACGAAAATCATTTTGCCGGAACCGGCAACCGCTTGATGCAACGCTTCCTCGAGCTTCGAACTCTGCGCTTCACGTCCAAACAGTGCTTCGGGCTCGGGAGTCTCTGCCGGCGCGTCCGGATACATTCCTAAACCGGAAGAGCTGGAGACCGCCGAGCCGTAGATTTCGCGCAGCGCAACGAGCAGCTCGGACGCAGTGGCGTAACGCCGGTGCTTGTCCTTAGCCAATGCCCGCTGGATGATCACGTCGAGTTCGTGCGGAAGTTCCGGCCGGAGAACCCGCAGCAGCGGAGGATTCGTGGTGGCGATTTCGTGCATCGAGGCCAGCGTGCTCGCGCCGCGGAAGGGATGCTGCCCGGCGAACATTTCGTAGAACACCACGCCGAGTGAGAAGATATCGGAACGCGCATCGAGCGGTTCCCCGCGGGTTTGCTCCGGCGACATATACGCGATGGTGCCGAGCAGCATTCCGGCCTGCGTCAACGGATTGACCGATTGCGTTTGCGCCGCTGCGTTCGCCGCGAGATGCGTCTCCATCTTGGCCAACCCGAAATCGAGCACCTTCACGTGTCCTCGGCGCGTTATGAAAACGTTCGCCGGTTTCAGGTCGCGGTGAATGATGCCTTCTGCATGAGCGGCGGAGATCGCGTCCGCTACTTCCACCGCGATTTGCAGCGCCCGCGGGAATTCCAGCGTGCGCCCCGCGAGCAGGCTATGCAACGTTTCCCCGTCGAGGAACTCCATGGCGATGAACGGCTGCCAGTCATGCTCGTCAATTTCATAGATCGTGCAGATATTCGGGTGATTCAGCGCGGAGGCCGCGCGGGCCTCGCCTTCGAATCGCTTTAGCATTTCGCGATCACTCGACCGTTCCTCGGGAAGGAATTTCAACGCTACGAAGCGGCGCAGGCGCGTGTCTTCAGCCTTGTAAACCACACCCATGCCGCCGCCCCCGAGCTTCTCGAGCACATGGTAATGCGAAACCGTTTTGCCAAGGAATGACGGCGAATCGGGCATTGTCAGCATCTTAGGGCGGATGTTCAAAACGAGTCAATGAGCGCAGCAACTTGCCGCCGGGGACGCCAGCTTTGCATTCATCGCGGCGGAGCCGCGGCACCACGGTGGCTGCTTCCGAATTTATTCGCGGGAGAAGCGCTTCAGCGCTTCGAAACAGGGCCGCTTACAACCATGCGCTTTATCGCCGGGCACTCCTCGACCAACCTGTCACGCGGCTTCCCGAAGGTACCTCGGAGTCCTAGCGCGAAATTAGGACGCTGCCGCTTCCCTCCATTGATTGACGGCTGCTGCATTTGCCCCGTATATTAAAAAATTCACGGTTTACCGCTTGGATTCACCGTGCAGCCCGCATCGCGCGGGTAGAAGCATCTCGACCCATAAATTGCATTTGAAAGGCCGCCGGACTGATGCCACGCGAGATCCCCAAGGCTTACGAGCCGCAGGAAATTGAAGAGCGCTGGGCCAAATATTGGTTCGACGAGAAGCTCTTCGTAGCGGACGTGAAGGACCCCCGTCCGCATTGGTCCATCTCCATTCCTCCGCCGAACGTCACCGGCTCGCTGCACATCGGCCACATGCTGGACCACACGGAAATCGACATTCTGACGCGCTGGCGGCGCATGTCCGGCTTCAATACGCTCTGGCTACCAGGCACAGATCATGCAGGCATCTCCACGCAGCGCGTAGTCGTCCGCCTCCTAGCAAAAGAAGGAGTCGATTACCGCACTCTTGGCCGCGAAGAATTCGAGAAGCGCGTCTGGAAATGGAAAGAGGAATCCGGCGGCACCATCACCCAGCAGATGGTGAAAATCGGCGATAGCTGCGATTGGTCGCGCGAACGCTTCACTCTCGATCCCGGGCTATCGCGTGCGGTCCGCGAAGCTTTCGTAAGGCTGCACGAAGACGGCCTGATCTATCGCGCGCATTACATGGTCAATTGGTGCCCGCGCTGCATGACCGCCATCAGCGATCTCGAAACCGTGCACACCGAGCGCGCCGGAAAACTCTGGTACATCCGCTACCCGGTAGTCGGCTCGAAAGAATACATCGTCGTCGCCACGACGCGCCCGGAGACGATGCTCGGCGACGTCGCCGTGGCCGTGAATCCCGAAGATGAGCGGTATCAAAAGCTAGTCGGCAAGATGGTGATGCTGCCGCTCACGGATCGCCAGATTCCAATTATTGCCGACAGCTATGTTGACCGCGAATTCGGCACCGGCGCGCTCAAAATCACGCCGGCGCACGATATCGCGGACTTCGAAGTCGGCCGCCGCCACAAGCTGCCCGAAATCGACGTAATAACCGACGACGGCCACATGAGCGCCGCTGCCGGAAAATATGCCGGCCTCGATCGCTTCGAAGTCCGCGAGAAAGCCGCTGCGGATTTACAGGCCGCCGGACTGCTCGAGAAGGTAGTCGAGCACACGCACGCGATCGGCACCTGCGATCGCTGCGGCACCATTATCGAGCCGCGTGCCTCCACGCAATGGTTCGTAAAAATGAAGCCACTGGCCGAGCCGGCCATCGAAGCCGTCGAAACCGGAAAGGTTCAGGTAACGCCTGAAAATTGGAAAGCCGTTTATTACGAGTGGATGCGCAATATCCGCGACTGGTGCATCTCGCGCCAACTTTGGTGGGGCCACCGCATCCCCGCGTGGCACTGCGCGGAGTGCAAGAAAATTACCGTCGCTCGCGAAACACCTAAGAATTGCGCCTATTGTGGATCATCGAAGCTCGAGCAGGATCCCGACGTTCTCGACACTTGGTTCAGCTCGGGGCTTTGGCCGTTCTCAACGCTCGGCTGGCCCGATGAAACGCCCGACTACGAAAAATATTATCCAACGAGCACGCTCATCACCGGCCGCGATATTCTTTTCTTTTGGGCCGCGCGCATGATCATGCTCGGCCTGAAATTCACGGACCAAGTTCCCTTCCACCAACTCTATTTGCATTCGTTAGTCCTAACCGCCGAAGGCCAAAAGATGTCGAAATCGAAAGGCACGGGCCTAGATCCTTTAGAGCTGACCGCAAAATTCGGGACCGACGCCATGCGCTTCACACTCGCCAGCATGGCCGCGCCCGGAAGCGACATCATCCTAGGCGACGACAAGATTCTCAGCGCCCGCGCCTTCGCCAATAAAATCTGGAACGCCGCGCGTTTCCTGTTCATGAATCTAGAAAAGTTCGAAGCCACGGACGCGACGCTAGAAGAGCTAGCCTCGCCCGAAATTCGAGAAAAAGCCCCTTACGCGCCAGTCAATGCCTCCCCGAAGAAACTGCCGCTCGTCGATCGCTGGATGTTCTCGCGGCTCGCCCACGTCACCGCCGAAATCAATAAAGCGCTCGAAGAATTCCGTTTCCACGAAGCCGCCCACGTCGTCTATCACTTCTTCTGGGGCGATTTCTGCGACTGGTATATCGAATGGGTCAAGCCACAATTGACCGGAGCCGATAAAGACGCGTCGGTAGCAGCCTGGCGCAATATTTTTGCAGCCATGGAATCCGCCTTGCGGCTGCTGCATCCCTTCATGCCCTTCATCACCGAAGAACTCTGGCATCGCCTCCCGCAACGCGAAGGCCAGAAATCCATCGCGCTCCAGTCCTTCCCGACGGCAAAGCCCGAATGGATCGACGACGCTGCCGAAAAGCAATTAGCGCTGTTACAGGAAATCGTAAAAGCAGCCCGCGAAATACGCGCCGAACTAAAGCTAGATCCAAAAAAGAAAGTAGCCGCAGATTTCGCCACCGGCGACGCCGCCGCAGCGGAACTAGTTCGCCGAAATCTAGACCCAGTCCTTAGGCTCGCATCGCTAACGTCGCTAAACGTTTCGGTAGGCCCTCTCGATTCGAAAGCCGGCGTAGTCCGCTCAACAGCCCAATTCGACGTCCGCATAGCCTACGGCGAAGGCGTCGACAAGCGAGCCGAGCTAGCCCGCCTGCGCAAAGAAGTCGATCGCCTAGCAAAGGATATCGAGTCCAAAAAGAAGCGCCTAAGCGACGAAATCTTTCTAAGCCGCGCCCCAGAAGAAATCCGCCGAAATCTAGAAACCACCTTAGCCGAGCGCGTCTCCGAATATCAAAAGCTTAGCGAGCGGCTACAAAAGCTAGAGTAGCCCGCTTCACGTACCGCTGGCGTCCCGCCGGCTCTTACGATTACAAATCCCGCCACATGCGACCATCAAGCCCGGACCAGAAAAGAAAAACCGACGAGCCATTTGTCCCTCTGATCCCGCCCACGTTTAGGAACTCTAGTCAACTTCGCGCTCGTAAGAGCCGGCGGGGACGCCAGCGCTACTTAACCCTCCCCGACTTGCCGCCCGCACCAGCCTAAAGTAATCTCTCACCCGCCCATGGATTCCAAACGCCTGAAAGATATCCGCGGTCTCACCGACCGCCGCATCGACGCGTTGCTCACGCTGCTCTCCGAAAATTCCACAATAGTAGTAAGCGGCACGAAGATCGCGAAAGAAATCGGCGTGTCCAAGGACACCGTCTGGCGCTGGGTCCAAAAGCTGCGCGCCCTAGGCGTCGCCGTGAACGGCCATCCCAGCAAGGGCTACCACATCGCGCGAATCCCGGACATCCTGGCCCCGAAACTAATCAGCCGCCGCCTACTCAACACCCCATTCTGGAAACGCATCTACCATTTCTTCAAAGTAGAATCCACAAACGACATCGCCATGCAACTAGGCGAAGAAGGCGAAGCCCACGGCGCCGTAGTCCTGGCCGAAGAGCAAACGAAAGGCCGAGGCCGAGCAGGCCGCGCCTGGACCTCGGAAAAATCCTCAGGCATCTACTGCTCGGTCCTGCTCAGGCCGCCGATTTCCCCATCGCAAGCCTCCCTGCTCACTCTAGTAGCCGGACTGGCCGCGCGCGATGCAGTCGTCGAAGAACTCGACGCCACTCCCGACATCCGCTGGCCCAACGATCTCCTGGTCCAAGGCAAAAAATTCTGCGGCATCCTAACCGAGATGCACGCCGAGCCGGATCGCGTAAATTACGCAGTAGTAGGAATCGGCATTAACGTAAATCAATCGCGACTGCCCGCAGAAATCTCCGGCCACGCCACCTCCCTGCACATCGAAAGCGGCCGCACTCACTCGCGCCTCGAAATCCTAGTCCGGTTGCTGCGCCACCTCGACCGCTACTACAATCTATTTCTAGCCGACGGCCCGCAACCAATCGTCCGCCGGTTCGCCGAAGTCTCAAGCTATTTTCAAGGCAAACGCGTGCGCATCACCACAGCCACCGAATCGTTCATCGGGACCACGGCCGGCCTAGAGCTGAGCGGCGTCCTGCGCGTAGCCCGCGACGACGGCCGCGTCGAGCCGGTAATTTCCGGCGACGTGGTGGAGGCCTGATGCTGCTCACCATGGATGTAGGCAACACCAACACCGTCCTCGGCGTCTTCCGCGACAATGAACTGCTGGCAAATTGGCGCCTAACCACCTCGCGCGAGCAAACCATCGACGAGTACGGCATCCTCGCCCGCGACCTCTTCACCCTAGCCTCGCTCGATCCGCACGAAATCGACGGAGTGATTATCAGCTCGGTAGTGCCGCCGCTAAATTCCACGCTAGCCGGAATGTCCGAGCGCTATTTCAATTTGCCCGCGCTATTCGTAGAACCCGGAATCAAAACCGGCATGCCCATCCATTACGATAATCCGCTGGAAGTAGGCGCCGACCGCATCGTAAATAGCGTAGCCGCATTCGAAAAGTACGGCGGCCCCTGCGTAGCGGTAGATTTCGGCACCGCGCTAAATTTCGACGCAGTCTCCGAGCGCGGCGAATATCTAGGCGGCGTTCTCTGCCCCGGAATCGGCATCTCCGCCGATGCCCTATTCAATCGCGCCGCCCGCCTCTTCCGCATCGAAATCAAAGATCCAGGAAAAATCATCGGCACAAACACCGCCGCGTCCATGCAAGCCGGCCTCTATTACGGCTACATCGATATGGTGGACGGCATTCTCGATCGCATCAAAAAAGTTCTCGGCCCAAAAACAAAAGTAGTAGCCACCGGCGGCCAAGCCTCGCTAATCGGCAAAGGCTCGCGGCACATCGAAGCCATCGACGAATTCCTGACCCTCGAAGGCCTGCGAATCATCTGGGATCGCAACTCCGAGCCGGGCCGCGCCAGCAAGCCGCACGGAAGCGCCGCAGGACCGGCAGTAGTGCCGCGCAAGCAGTCGCGAAAATAAATCCTCTGCTAAACTCATCTCGGGATCACGAAGCATCGGGGCACCGGCCGCGCGCAATTCCAATGACCGATTTCAACTATTTCAATTACTTCACCGAAATCGAAGAATATTTCTGGCGCAAGCGCGGCGCGCACCTGCTCGTCTCGCCGCTCGATTGGGCCATCGTTGAAACCTGGCAAAAATCCGGAATTCCCCTTCCTGCGGTTCTGAAAGGAATCGATCGAGCATTCGAAAACTATGCGCGCTCCCGGCGCGCAGCCGGCGGCCGCGAAATGAAAAGCCTGGCCTATTGCGTGGATGCGGTAATCGATGCCGCCACAGAAGCACAAGAAGCCGCAGCCGGCGCCGGCCCCTCCGAAAATGGAGCGACGCGAGCTACAGCTCGCGCCACCTCCGAAGGATTTTCGCGCGAAGAACTGCGAAATTATTTTCAGCGCAACGCCGCGAAGCTCGAAGCAGCCGCAACGAGTAGTGCGGCCGCGAATCCCGAGTTGGCCGCCCGTCTAGAAGAATCCGGCAAACGGATCGCCGAGCTCGCACCAACCATCGATTCGCCAGCCGCACTCGATCTCGAAGATCTGGAGCGCCGCATGACCATCCTCGAGGAAAAGCTCGCCGCAGCACTACACGCCGCCGCAAGCGAAGAAGCGCTCCTACACATTCGCCGCGAACTAGATCGCCAACTCGCCCCCTACCGCAGAAAAATGTCCGCCGCGCAACTAGCCCAACTAGAAAAGCAGTATATTCAAAAGCGCCTATTCGAACATTTCAAGGTGCCGCGCCTAAGTCTCTTCTATCTAACTTGAAGCAGAGGCGCGCAAGTAGCGCCGGCGTCCCTGCCGGCATCTTACGAGCGGAAAAGCCGGTGAAATCTGAGATGGTGGACGGCGCGTAGGGTTAAATAAACAGCGATGGTTGGGTTTTGTGACCCGCCCGCGAGTGTTGCCGTGCGCGAGACTTGCGCTCGTAAGATGCCGGCAGGGACGCCGGCGCTACTTGGAGTGCCAATGGAAGTCACGATTGAAAAATTAATTTACGGCGGAGATGGATTGGCCCGTCAGGACGGCGCCACCGTCTTCGTTCCCTTCGTAATTCCCGGCGAGCTTGTTTCCATTCACGAGACCGAGCGCAAAAAGAAATTCGTCCGTGGCCTGCCGGAAAAAATCTTAACCCCCTCGCCGAAGCGCGTCGCCCCACCATGCCCTTACTTCCAAGTCTGCGGCGGCTGCAACTACCAGCACATTCCCTACGAATCACAACTGCGCTACAAAGAAGAAATCCTGCGCGAAACTCTGCGCCGCATCGGCAAAATCGACTGGAAGGGGCCAATCACCACGCACTCGGCCGCTCCGCTGAATTATCGCAATCGCGCGCAATGGAAAGTGCGCAATCCAGATAACGATGCGCCCGCCGAAATCGGCTATTTCCGCGCCGAGTCCACTGCTCTTGTTCCAATCGAGACCTGCCCCATCGTCTCGCTGCGTCTCGAACAGACTCTCCACGCGATCAGAAAAATGCTGGCCAACCGGGAGCTGCCCCCAACTCTCCGCGAAATCGAAGCTTTCGCGGATTCTACCGACGATCACATTCTCCTCACGTTCTCCTTCGCCCAAATCCCAAAAGCTTCCACGACTCTCGCAGCAGCGATTCGCGCAGCGATTCCCTGGACCGCCAGCACTCTCTTTCAAACCGTGAGCCAAAGCCGCATGGAGCTTTTCGGCGCCGGCCACATCGAACAAATCGTCAACGGCTTCACCTATCGCGTCAGCCATTTTTCATTCTTCCAGGTAAATCGCCACCTCACTGGAGAAATGGCCGCAGCGGTCCAAGCAGCTGCCGGCGAAGGCGCGCTAGCCATAGATTTATTCGCAGGCGTAGGCCTCTTCTCGTTGCCGCTGACGAAATCCTTCAAGCGTGTAATCTCCGTAGAGTCAAATCCCGTGGCCGTCACCGACTGCGAAGCCAACGCCGCCGAAAATCCCGATCGCCCCGGCGAACTCGAAATCCGCGAAGCCGATTCGCTCGAATTCCTCCGCCGCTTCCGCGAAAAGCCCGACTGCATCGTCCTCGATCCACCGCGCGCAGGCCTCTCGCCCGAAGCCGCGGCAAAGATCGTGAAAAAATCCCCACGTCGAATTGTCTATCTTTCCTGCGAGCCTTCCACTCTCGCCCGCGACCTTGCCGCATTCCTCGCCGAGGGGTACGATATTGCCGCGATCGATTTCTTCGACGTCTTCCCTCAGACGTTCCACATCGAAACGCTGGTCAAGTTAGAGAAGCGCCCGTGAACTCCCAGAACTAGAAATGAAAATCCCGGCCGTCTGGCTCGCAGCCGCATTTGCGACGGGCGTACTGCTACGCCCAGCGGCCCATTCTAGCGCTGCACCTTGGCTGATCGCCGCGGGAATCTTCATCCTCGCCGGAGCCGCGACGGCAAAATTCCTAAATACACGGTGGCCCGCCGCTATTCTTGCGCTAGCGGCATGGGGAGCACTCGGAGTCGCGAGTCTCTCCATCGAGCAAATAGCCGTGCCGCGCGACAGTATCAACCGTCTGATCGCCGCGCGAAAAATCGATACCAGCGAGCCCCTGCGCTGGCGCGGACGCCTGCGCGAAGACCCGCTGCGCCTCCCATGGGGCGCCCGCTACTTGATCGACATCGAGAGCGTCGAATTCGAGGGCCGCGCAATTCCGGCCCAAGGCGGCCTGCGCGCCAATTATTTCTGGAAAAAGGAAACCGAAGAGCCTCTGCCTCAACTGCGCGCCGGCGATCGCGTCGGAGCCCTGATCCGCGCCAGACGCCCGCGCAATTTCATGGACCCTGGCGCTCCCGACACGCGCGCAATTCTCGAGCGCGGCGGAGTGGACGTGATCGGCACACTCCGCAATCTGGAACTCCTGCAAAAAATCGATAGCCCGCGCCCAACTCTCGCCCAATATCTAGCTCGCGCACGCGGCACTCTGCTAAATCAGATCGACGCTGCGTTTCCCAATTCCCCCGAAGTCGCGGCGATTCTGCGCGCGATGCTGCTCGGCGATCGAATGTTCGTTGATTCTAATGTTGCCCTCGATTTTCAAAAGACCGGCGCCTTCCATGTGCTGGTTTTGGCGGGCCTGCACGTGGGAGTGTTGTGCGCTTTCTTTTTGTGGCTCGGGCGCAAGCTGCGTTCGCCGCTCTGGCTGACGGCGCTTGTCACGCTGACAGCGCTCGCACTCTATCTAGGCATCGTCCAGGATCGCCCGCCGATTCTCCGCGCCACGCTAATGGCCGCGCTTTTCCTAAGCGCGCAACCGCTCTACCGTCGCGTAGCGCTCTTAAACACCGTAGCAGTAGCCGCGGTCCTGCTTCTCGCCATACATCCGGCATTGCTGCGCGACATGAGCTTCGAGCTATCGTTTCTCGCGGCAGGCTCGATCGCAGGGCTCGCGTTGCCCTGGATCGATCGGACATCCGCGGGATACCTCGCGGGGCTTCATCATCTTGGTGACGTCCCTCGCGACCTCTCGTTTTCGCCGAAGGTCGCCCAGTTCCGCATCGATCTCCGCAGCATAATTTCTCGCCTCGCAGCTCTGCTTCCCGCGCAACTTGCTCCGGCCGCCGAGCGGCTGATTACGTTCCCACTGCGCGCCGGAATGCGATTCTGGGAACTTCTGATCCTGTCGTGTGCGCTTCAAATCGGAATGCTCGGTCTGCTGGCACTCGATTTTCATCGCGTCGCACTGGTGGCGCCGGCAAGCAACGTGCCCGCGGTCATGTTGACGGGACTGATTATTCCCATTGGATTCCTTACTCTTGGTGGCGCCCTAATTTGGAAGCCTCTAGCGGCGCCGTTTGCATGGGCGCTCGGCGGACTCGTGAAAATGTTGCTCGCGACAGTTCATTGGTTCGCGTCGCTTCCGCTCGTGTCGATGAGAACTCCGGTCCCGCCGACTTGGCTTTTGGCGGCGGCCTTCGCAAGTTTGATTCTCATGTGCGTATTCGCGAGAGCGAACGCTGTAAATCGTGCGGTAAGGATCAGCCGCACCCGCACCCGCTCGCAACTGCCGTCCAGAAGCGCGCGACTCGCTGAATTGGCGATCGCCGCGGCTCTGGCCATCTTCACTTGCCTCGCCGCCGTACATCCCTTCGCTCCGCAATTGCCCCTCGGCAAACTCGAACTCACAATCCTCGATGTCGGGCAGGGCGATTCGATATTCGCCTCATTTCCAGATGGACGCACCATGCTGGTTGACGGCGGCGGAGAACCCGGCTCCACGTGGACGCACGGTCTGCGCTCCGGCCCGGACATTGGCGAAGATGTAGTCGCGCCGTACCTCTGGTCGCGCGGCATAAAGCGCGTTGACGTCATCGCGATCTCCCACGCCCATCACGATCACATGGACGGTCTGCGCGCCGTTCTCAACGATTTCTCGGTAAGCGAACTGTGGGTCGGCCTGGATTCAGACGTCCCCGCATTCCGCGAACTCCTCCAGGAAGCCAAATCGCGCGGCGTGAAAATAATTTACCGCCACCTGGGCGAACGTCTAGATTTCGGCGGCGCGCAAGTCACGGTAGTTTGGCCGCCCGAGCCCGGCGATATTCCTCTCACGACGAACAACGATTCTCTAGTTCTGTCAGTCCAAAACGGCGATACACGTTTCCTTTTGCCAGGCGACGTCGAGGCCAAAGCCGAAAAGGAATTAATTGCCAGCGGCGAAAATGTAAGCGCCGACTTCCTAAAGGTCCCACATCACGGAAGCAAATCTTCTTCGACCGAGCTATTTCTGGAAGGCGTAGCCCCACGCTTTGCAGTAATTTCAGTAGGCGAAGGAAATCCGTTCGGCCATCCCAACGATTCGGTAGTGGAGCGTTACAAGGAAAGAAAAACAAAGCTATTGCGCACTGATCAAGATGGCGCCGTAACAGCCGAAAGCGACGGCCACAACCTAACAGTAAAATCCTACAACGAAACCCAAAATCAAAACTAAGCGCGAAATCTGCGCGAAAATCCCGTAGGGCCCGCGCTTCATGCCGGGCCGCGCTGAACGA
This sequence comes from uncultured Acidobacteriota bacterium, assembly GCA_963831955.1. Lineage (GTDB taxonomy): Bacteria > Acidobacteriota > Terriglobia > Acidiferrales > UBA7541 > Palsa-147. The sequence goes on from CAWHSG010000003.1 coordinate 1,066,649, forward strand.
AGAGAAGGAACCGCGGATCTTTTGCCGTCGTAGGGGCGCCGCTTGCTGCGCCCTCCTTGCGGCCCGCACCCAATCTCAACGATTACCCTTGGCGTCATCCTTCTTATCCGCCGCAATATCCTGCGCCTCCTGCTTCGGCGTCCGCAGATGCTGCGCAATAATCTTCCTAGCTTCCTCCGCCCGCGACTCCAAAACGTAAACCTCCACGCCGTGCGTCCCCTCAGGCGTCTCGCGCAAAGGAAACGGATCATGCGAAACCGATCCCGGCGAAGAAATTCCCTCACTTTCGAGCAGCCCCCGAATCACCATCGCCTCTGAGGTAGTCCCCGCCGTATGTACATTCACAACTCGTTCTCTAGCACTGTTTTCATTCATGGAAACCTGTCCCCTCGTACCATTGAATCGCGAACTGCCATATCATGATAATTGAAATCGGGGGCCATGGGCCAAGTATGGAACAAATGGAGCGACAGAAGCCAACGCAAGACCAAATCGACGACGAAAGCCGGCGAATGCGGCGCCTGCGAATTCTAGTCTATTTAGCATTAGACACCATCGCATCCGGCAGTCTCTCGCCCGAAGAAGCCGCCTCCATGGCCGCGGCAACCCGCCGCCTAGCCCTGGATATGTTTCCCGGCAAAGAACGCGCCTTCGATCTACTCTACCGCCCCAAATTCCAAAGAGTAATGCACGAAATCTACCGCCTGCAGTAAACAAACACATCCCGTCTATCTCGGAAAATACATCCGCAACCAAAGCACCGCCATCGCCAGAAGTGCGCCCAGCGCAGCCTGATACTCCCGATTGCGCCTATATTGTTCCCAAGAAAATCCACTCGGTTCCGTCGGCGACAGCCGATCGCCTCGACGCGGCGGCCACGGGAAAAAAAGCGGCACGCGCTCAGCATACTCAATAAACGAAGCACCATACCGCTCCCGCAACTCCCCTTCTTCTCTCTTCATCACCACAGGATAAAAAGTCCCGAAATAAATGATCAACACAAGCGCAGCCCAAAGCGAATGTCCGGCCACAGCAAACCCGCCAGCCAAAAGCGCGCTACCAAAGTAAAGCGGATTCCTCATCCAGGCATACGGTCCCGAAGTCGTCAAAATCTCAAGCTTCCGCAAATGCCCCGCAGCCGCACCGCGCACCACCAGCCCAGCCGCAGCAATAGCCCCGCCGATCCCGATCGCCAGCGGCGTAGGCGCGGCCAAATACAAAAATAAAATCGCCAGCGGATATCCCGCCCGCACTCGCCAACGCGTGAAAAAACCGGAACCCGCCACTAAGCGCGCCCCAGCAACCGATCAATCGCGGCAAGCACGTCACTAACTTCAATTCGCATCATGGCAGGAGAGTACGATGCGCCGCGCTTGTAAGTCGTTTCTCCAGCCTCCGCTTTTCTCACCACCATCGAAGCGCCGCCATAAGGCCCATTGCGCCCCGGATCGGTGGGGCCAAATAATCCCACCACCGGCGTGCCCAGCGCCGCCGCCAGATGCAGCGGCCCAGTATCCGCGGCAACGAAAAACTTCGCGCGCCGCAGCACCGCCATCAATTGCGGCAAATCCATCGCCAAGGGAAAAAACGTATTGGAGCCCGCCGCCGCAACGGCCGCCTCAGCAAGCTTTTCCTCGCCGGGACCGAAGCTGACGATTCCCTGCAATCCCACCAGCCTCAAGATCTCGCCATGCAATGCACCGTACCGCTCCGCCGGCCAACATTTCGAGCGCCATCCGCCACCCGGGCTCACAACATAAAAGTCGCCCCCGCCCAATTCGCGCATTTTCCCATCAGCCCATTCATCCGCTTCCGCCGATTCCGGAAACGCAAAACGCGGTACGCCCGGCGCCACCGCCCCAGCCGCCATAGCAAGCGACAAATTGTGTTCCACTTTGTGGATCCCGGAAGGATGAATTCGCCGCGTATAAAGCAGCGTCGCCAAACCCTCGCGCGCATACGCGCGATCAAAGCCGAGCCGCTCCTCCGCCCCCGAAAGAAAGCCCAAGAGCGCAGACTTGTAGAGCGACTGAAAATCAATCGCACACGTATATTGCGCCCGCCGCAGCGATGCCACCGTCTCAACCACTCCGGCCACACGCCGCCGGTCGAAAGAAATCACGCGATTCAAATCGCGATTCCCATCCAAAATCGCGCGCCACTTCGTTTCCACAACCCAGTCAATCCGCGCGAGAGGAAACGAATCGCGCAGTGCCGCCGCCGCAGGAAGCGTATGAATGATGTCGCCCAGGGAACCAAGACGTACGATAAGGAAACGCCCGTCAGGCATTGCTACGTTCGCGGATGCGCGCAATTAAATCGCGCGTAGAATGATTCTTAGGATCGCCAACAATCGCCACACGGATTCCCAGCTCCGCAGCAGTGACGCGCTCCGGCACGGTTTCAAGCGTGTAGTCAGTCCCCTTCGCGTGCACGTCGGGCCGCAGATCGCGCAAAAGCGCCTCGACATTCCGCTCGTCAAAAATCACAACGTAATTCACCGCCGCAAGGCCAGCCACAAGCGCCGCACGCGCCGCCTCCGAAAGAACCGGTCGCCCCGCGCCCTTCAGCGCCACCACGCTCGTATCCGCATTCACGCCAACCACCACCACATCGCCCTCTGCCCGCGCCGCCTGTAAATAACGCACATGTCCCGCGTGCAGCATGTCAAAGCATCCATTCGTCAAAACGATCTTTTCCCCCCGCGCGCGATGACCCGCCAGTCGCTCGCCAAGCTCACGCCGCCCAAGTATTTTTTGCGAACTATCCATATTCGAAAGTCATCCAGCCGACGTAGCCGCAGAACGCACCGCCTCCTCCAACTCCACCCGCGTCACCGTAGCCGTCCCGCGCTTCATCACCACAATCCCCCCGGCAAAATTAGCCAGGTGCGCCGCCTCGAGATAACTCGCCCCCGCCGCCAGCGCCAGCGTAAACACCGCAATCACCGTATCGCCTGCTCCCGTCACATCCCGCGCCTCCGCCGATCCAAAAATCGGAATCGCGCGCGTGGGTTGATCTTTCTCAAAAAGCGCCATGCCATCCTTACCGCGCGTAACAAGCAGCCCCTTCAAATGCAAATCCTCAAGCGCCCGCCGCCCCAGCGCCTCGAGCTTCGCCGCGTCATGCCCAATCTTCTCACCGTAGACGGCTTCCAGTTCCGCCTCGTTGGGCGTCGCCGCGATCACGGATGCCCGCTTGAAATCCAACAGCGCGTAACGCGAGTCCAGCGTCACAGGCTTGTCGGTCTTGATCGCGGAAAGAATCGCGGGTGCAGCCGCTCCAAATCCGTAGTCGGAAACCAGCAGCGCCACGGCCCGCCGCATCCTTTCGCGCAATTTCGCCGCAAGGATTTTCCGCACGCTCTCCGGCAGCGCCTCGCGCGGCTCATCATCCACGCGCAAAACTTGCTGCTCGCTCGTATGCGTCCAACCAGCCAAAAAACGTGATTTAGTCGGCGTGATCCGCCCGCGCACCGTTACGATCCCGCTGGTGTTCACGCGCTTGCGGCGCAGGTATTCCAGCAAGGTAAACCCCGACGCATCGTCCCCGACAACCCCAACGGCCAGCACCTTCGCTCCGAGCGACACCAAATTATTCAAGGCGTTGGCCCCGCCGCCAGGCATTGCGACCGTAACGCGATGTCGCAAGATCAAAACCGGCGCCTCCCGCGAAACCCGCGAAATTTCCCCGGAGATGAACAGATCAAGCACAAAATCACCAAGAAGCGCGATCGTCTGCCGCGGAAATGCCGAAATCAAATCAAGCAGCCGGCTAAGGTCCGCGCTCCCCGATTTGGTCTCGACGGCTTTCGCCCGTTTGCGCTTCGTCGCGGTCAAAAATTCCCTCCTGTCACGCCTTGTCAGGGCACGGCTTCAGCCGTGCCGTAATCGCGGCAAATCCCCCGGCTTTAGCCGCTGAGGGACGTCTCCAACCATTGAGTCGCAGCACTCTCGACCACATCTACTTCAATCCGCGTCATGCAACGATGGTCCACCGGACAATGCCGCAAAAAACAAGGACTACAAGAAGGCGCACGCCTGACTAACGTACGCCGCAGCGTCAAAGGCGCAGTCCCCTCTGGATCGGTAGACCCAAAAATCGCCACCACCGGCACCCCCGCCCCAGCAGCCACGTGCATCGCCCCAGAATCATTCCCAATAAAAAGATCGCAAGCAGAAAAATAAGCGCTCAATTCCGCGATGGAAGTCTGCCCGGCAAGATTCACAGGACGGCAACGCATCCCCGACGCGATGCGCTCGGCGATGTCGCGCTCCGATGGCGCGCCGAAAAGTATCACATCGGCGTCGAAGCGCACAATCAACCGGTCGGCCAGTTCCGCAAATCGTTCTGCCGGCCAGCATTTCGCCGATCCATAAGCAGCTCCCGGCGCAAACGCAATTCGCCGCGCACCCGAGCGCGCCCCGGCCGCAATTATCCGTTTCGCGGCCGCAGCGCGCGCAGCATCAGCAACGGACAATCGAATCTCATCAATTTTCGGCAGCGCATCGATCCAACCAGCCCGCCGCACTAACTCCTCATAGTAGTAAGCCTCGTGCGGCGGAATCTCCCCATCGCGCGGCACCGCGATCGCGCGAGTCAGCAACGCGCTCCGGCCGTCCCGCGCATAACCAATGCGCTCCGGAATTCCCGCGCGCCGAGCCAGCCAAGCCGCATGAAACGCATTCTGAAAAAGAATCGCAACGTCAAATTTCTTCGCGCTCAGAGCGGCCGTCAAATCTCCCGAGTCCTCGAGCACCATCAACTGATCCGCAAGCCCCTGGCCCTCATAAACCGCCGAAACCCACCGCTTCGCAAGAATCGCAATCTCAGCCCCGGGCCAGCGCCCCCGCACAGCGCGCAAAGCGGGCACGCACAGAATCGCATCGCCCACCCAATTCGTAGCCCGCACCAAAATCTTCACAACGAAATCCCCGGCTGCCGCGATGCCAGAATTTCTTTAGCCGCAGTCCAAAACGCATCCGCATTCTGCATCTCCAGCGAAACGCGCGCATAAAAGACCTGCAAACTCCCGCGCCACGCAATTCCAAAATTAAAATAATCCTTCTCCGTGCAAAGCAGCGCGTCCGCGCCAACTTTTTTCGCGTCACTCTCGATCCGCTCGCGATCGCCGCTCGAATAAATATGATGATCGGGAAATCGCGAGATCCCCGCAACCGTAACGCCCCACTTGCGCAAGCCGCCGAAAAACGATGCGGGATTCCCGATGCCGCAATAAGCAAAAAATCGCAGCGGCCTCCACTCGTTCTCCGGCACTATCGCTCCCGGCTCATCCGCCCGAAAGATTCCATCCAGCCGCAACATCGCATAAAAAATCGGCGCCGAAGAATAGCGGCGCGCCATCGCCTCGATCGCCGGCGCATGAGCGCTTCGCGTAATCACAATCATGTCCGCACGGCTCAATCCAGATTTTGGCTCACGCAATCGCCCCGAAGGAAGCAGCCGTCCTGCTCCAAAAGGATTCGATGAATCAATCAAGACAATGTCCAAGTCGCGCGCTAACTTGAAATGCTGAAAGCCATCGTCAAGCAGAAACCAATCGAAGCCCGCCGCTCGCGCTTCGCGCCCGCGAGCCACGCGATCGGGCCCAACCGCTACGCAAAATCGCGCCAACCGCTCAGGATGCGCACCAATACGGTTCCGCAAAAGCGCCGGTTCATCGTTGTTTCCCTCGTTCGCCACTCCTGTCGCACGGTCCTCGCGCGCATCGCCGCCGGACCCCTTCAGGAATCCGCGATAGCCGCGCGTCAAGACAGCCACGTGCTTTCCCTCGGCCAACAAATGCTCCGCGAGATACAAAACCATCGGCGTCTTTCCCGTGCCACCGACCGTCAAGTTTCCCACGCTGATCACCACTCCATCCAAACTCTGCCGCCGCAAGATCCCCGCGCGATAAAACCAACCGCGCACGCGCCCCAAAATTCCATAAGCCACCGACGCCGGCCAAAGCAAAGTCTCGACGAGCGTCACGCCGCCCCTCGCCCCGCCGCGAGCACCGCTTCGATCCGCTCCAGCGTCCGCGCCGTCGCCCCGCGATTCCTCTCCGCCAATTCCTGCGCCTTGCGGCCCATCTTTTCGCGTCCCGCCGCATCCTGAATCAGATTCACCCAAGCCTTGCCAAGCTGCTCGCCGCTGCGCACCTGCAAGCCCGCGCCCTCGCTGCGAAATTCCTGCGCCATATCCCGAAAATTCTCCATCGATGGACCGAACACCGGCACGCGGCCAAACCAGGCCGGCTCCAAAATATTGTGCCCGCCGGAAGCCACCAGCGAACCGCCGACAAAAACCGCGTCGGCCAGTGAATAAAGTCCAGCCAATTCGCCAATCGAGTCGAGCAAAATGACGTCGGCATCATCCGCAAGCGGCGCGCGAAAATCCAGCGTGCTGCGCTTCACAATCTTCCATCCGCGTTCGCGCGCGATTTGCGCCGCGGCTTCAAACCGCTCCGGCTTCCGCGGCGCCAAAATCAAAAGCCCGCGCCGCCAATGCCGCTGCACGATATCGAATCCGGCTAGCACAGCTTCCTCTTCGTCGGCAACCACGCTGCCCGCGACAGCGATCGGCCAGCGCTCCTGCGCCGCAGCCTGCGCCGCCAGCCAATCTCCAAATTCCCCGCGCAGCGCTGGCTGCCCGTCATACTTGAGATTTCCGGCCACTTCGACGCGTTCCGCTGGCGCGCCCAGCGCACGCAATCGCTCCGCATCGGCCTCACTCTGCGCCAAAAACAGCGAAGCATCGCCAAGTACGCGCGCAAAAAACCCGCCGAACACTCGGACAAATCGCCGCGTCCGCCGGAACGACCGCTCCGAGATCCGCGCATTCACAAAAACCACCGGCACTCCGCGCCGCCGCGCCTCGCGCAGAAAATTCGGCCAAATCTCCGTCTCCACAATCAAAATCAATCCAGGCCGCAAAACCCGAAACGCGGGACGTACCGCCGCACCCCAGTCCAACGGAAAATAAAACACTCCATCCGCGAATCCCATTCGCTCGCGCGCCAATCGCTGACCCGTGTCTGTAGTCGTCGAGACAAAAAGTTTCCGCTCCGGATGCCGCCGCTTCAATTCCTGCGCGAGCGGCATCACCGCTAACACTTCTCCCACCGAAACCGCATGAATCCAAATCGCGCCGCCGCCGTCCGCAGCCCGCGCAATAATTTCGGGCGGCAATTTCCCCAACCGCACGCGCAGGCTATGCCAATATTTTCCGGATCGAAAGCCCTGCACGGCGTAGTACGGCGCCAGCAAAAGCATCGCGAAAGCAGTGAGCAAGCTATAAAGAAAATACATTCGTCTGTATCGAGAGAGAATGCGCGCGCGGCCAAGCCCGCAATCCGGGTATTATAGTGGCTCACGACGCGGCGGAGAAACGACCAACGTATTTTGGCAGCTCACAACGCAGTCTGCTCCAATCGCATCCTAGAACCGAAATGATGAAGCCCATATTTCTCTGGCTCGCTGTGGTCACCATAACATTTGCGCAACAATCCCCCGCCCCAGCGCCGCCGCCCCAGCCGCGCAGCCCAGCCGAAATGCCCGCACACGATCGCCACGAAGGCATAGTAATCGCCGCTGATCCCTGCCTCGACGCGCAAAAATCCAAAGCCCTCTTCGGCAAGAAAGATCCATACGATGCCGGCATCCTAGCCCTCGAAGTTTTCGTCAAGAACGAAACGCCGCAGCCAGCTCGCATCACTCTCTCCACCGTCCGCCTGGAAGTGCCGCTACCCGATGGCGGCTCGCAAAAACTCGAGTCTCTCGCACCCCGAGAAGTAGCCACTCTAATCGTCTATCCAGCAGGCGCCCCGAATCCCTCCAATGGCCGCCGCCTACCAGGCGGTATCGTAGTCCCGCTACACGATAAAAAAGTGGACCAAGTCTCCGAAGAAATCCGCCCCCGCGCCTTCGACGCCGACATAATTCCACCGCTAGCCACGGTCCACGGCTACCTATTCTTCAACCTGGGCCACAATTTCAAACTAGCCGCCGACGCAACTCTCTATCTCCCGGACATCAAAATAATTCCAGGCAACAAACTGCTCATGTTTTTCGAGGTCCCTCTCGCCCCAGCCATCACGCGAACTCCGGCTTCCGCGCCAGCCACGTCGCCATGACATTTGCCGTCCCACTCCCAGTCCGCTAAACTTTTGCGTTCGCATCTGGCCGCAACGATTTCGAATAAACAATTTCCGTTAATCAATCGACACACAATGCCTCTTCTCGATCAACTCAACGAGCGCCAACGCGAAGCCGTAACCCACACCGAAGGCCCCATGCTCGTTCTCGCCGGCGCAGGAACCGGAAAAACGCGCGTAATCACCTATCGCGCCGCCTACCTGGTCGAAAAAGGCGTCCCTCCGAATTCCATTCTCTGCGTAACGTTCACCAACAAAGCCGCCGAGCAAATGAAAAATCGCATCGCCGATCTGCTTCGCTCGACTGGCCATGACGCATCCGAACTATGGATCTCCACATTCCATTCCTTCGCCGCCCGTCTCCTCCGCCGCGAAGCCCCCCGCCTCGGCCTTCCGCGCGATTTCGCCATCTATGACGATGACGCCCAAACCGGCGCCGTAAAACTAGCGCTCCAGCAATTGGGCCTCAGGCCTGAGGATTATCCGCCGCGCGCTCTCCGCGAAGAAATCAGCCACGCCAAAAATCACGGCATGTCCCCCGAAGACATGGCTGCCTACGATGTCGCGATGACCAACCGCAACTCTGTGTCCGTCTATAAAGCCTACGAAGACATCCTCCATCGCGCCAACGCCCTCGATTTCGACGATCTGCTTCTGAAAGCCGTCGAGGTGCTACACCAACATCCCGAAGCCCGCCGCGCTTGGAGCGAAAGATTCCGTTACGTCCAAGTAGACGAATTTCAAGACACCAACGAAGCTCAGGAAGATCTCGTCGCGCTGCTAGCCGGCCCCGAAGAAAATATCTGCATCGTAGGCGACGAAGATCAGTCCATCTATAGCTGGCGCGGCGCCAAAGCCGGAAACATGCAGCGTTTCATCGAGCAGTTCCCGGAAACCAAAGTCGTTCGCCTCGAGGAAAACTACCGCTCCACGCAAACCATTCTCGACGCCGCCGCGGGAGTCGTCGCAAATAATCGCTCGCGCCTCGGCAAAACGCTCACAGCCACAAAAGGAGCAGGCTCGCTCATCCGCTTCCTCGAGTCGCACGATGCAGGTGGCGAAGCCGAATTCATCAGCGGCGAAATCTCCGCAGCTCTCCGCAAAAATCCGGAAGCGCACATCGCCGTCCTCTATCGCACCACCGCGCAATCGCGCGCCCTCGAAGAATGTTTCCGCCGCCTCGGCGTCCGTTACCGCGTAGTAGGCGGCTTCAGCTTCTATCAACGCGCCGAAGTCCGCGATGCCCTCGCGTACGTGCGCCTGATCTTTCATCCCGAAGATGATGTAGCGTTACTGCGCGTTTTGAACACTCCGCCCCGCGGCATCGGCGACAAAAGCCTGGAAGCCGTCCGTAAAGTAGCCCGCGAAAATTCCACGTCACTCTGGGACGCCCTCCCACAAGCCTCGCAACCGGGCTCAGTCCGCGGCGGCGCAGCCCTCCACGGTTTCCGCGCGATGATCGAAACACTCATAAACGAGGTGAAGCAATTGCCGGCCGCGCAGATGCTGAAACGCGTCCTTGATTCCACCGGCTATCTGGGCTGGATCCAGCAACAAGACAATATCGAACATACCTCGCGCGCCGAAAATCTAGCCGAACTCCTAAACGCCCTAGCCGAAGCCACAGAAGCCGGCCAAACACTCCAAGACATGCTCGACCAAGCCGCACTGGTAAGCGCCACCGACGATCTAGATGAAAATGTAAACGTAACGCTGATGACCCTGCACGCCGCCAAGGGCCTGGAATTCGACACCGTCTATCTAGCAGGCCTGGAAGAAGGAGTGCTCCCGCACAGCCGCTCCAAAGATCGCGACGAAGATGTCGAAGAGGAGCGCCGCCTATTCTACGTCGGCATGACTCGCGCCAAGCAATCTCTCACGCTAACCCGCGCACTTTATCGCCGCACCTGGGGCGAAGATCGCCTGCGCATCTCCGCTCCCTCTCGCTTCCTCGCCGAAGTTCCCGCTGAATTGATCGAAGCCGTAGCAGGCTCGCTAGCCGAGCCCGGCGAAACTCGCCGCTACGAGCCCGACCCAGAGTTTTTCGGCCATCGCGGGCGTGCACAAGGCCGCAACAGCTCCTCAAGAAGCAGCTCAGGCTTCAGCGGCTCCTCCCGCCCGACTCCCTCCCGCAAAACATCTCATCCGTTAGTAGGCACGCGCGTCCGCCACAAAACCTTCGGCACCGGCACAATCCTCGCAGTAGAAGAGGAAGAAGACGACCGCACACTAACCATCAGCTTCCCAGATCACGGCACAAAAAAGATGAAGGAACGCTACGCCAATCTACAACTCGCATGAAATCGCCAATTAACTATCCAGCCAGCAAGCTGCCAATTCCGTTGCACGGATAACGCTATCAGGTTACATTCACACGTCTTTACCCCGGGAGGAAGGTGACTGGTGGGGTCCCAGATCTTCCAAACCAAAAACATCGACCGTCTAATCTCCGATTCCGAACTTCCTGACCGGCAACTGAAAAAGACGCTCGGCTGGCTAAGCCTAACCGCCCTCGGCGTAGGCGCCGTAATCGGCTCCGGCATTTTCACAGTAATCGGCACCGCCATCGCAGGCGAAAAATTCGACACATCGTCAATCCTGAATGCTCCGCTGCTGGATTTCCTGATCCATCACGTCGCAACCACCGGCCGCCCCGGCGCAGGCCCGGCCCTGGGCCTCTCGCTGATGCTAGTAGCCATAGTTTGCGCCTTCACCGCCCTCTGCTACGCCGAACTAGCCTCAATGATCCCAATCGCCGGCAGCGCCTACACCTATACCTACGCCACTATGGGCGAACTAATCGCCTGGATCATAGGCTGGGACTTAATCCTTGAGTACGCCGTAAGCAACATGGCCGTAAGCGTAGGCTTCGCGCAGCACATGGTAAATCTGCTCGACTGGTTCGGCTGGCATCCGCCATTAAAATGGATTTCGCCGGCCTATCTTCCCGCAGGCATGCAAGATCTCGCCGGCAATACTCTCTACGATCCCGGCTGGCATTTCGGCTTCGATTTCCCGGCATTCTTAATCGTGATGTTGCTAACAGTAATCCTGGTCCGGGGCATTCGCGAATCCGCCGAAGCCAACAACATCATGGTCCTGCTGAAAATCGCCGCCATCCTAGCCTTCGTAATAGTAGGCAGCGAGTACATCCATCCCAGCAACTGGCATCCCTACGCCCCCAACGGCTGGCAAGGCATCCTCACGGGCGGCTCAATCATCTTTTTCACCTACATCGGCTTCGATTCCGTTTCCACCGCCGCCGAAGAAGCCAAAAATCCGCAGCGCGATCTGCCCATCGGCATTCTGCTAACCCTCGGCATCTGCACCGTCCTCTACATCGCGGTAGCAGTAGTCCTCACCGGCATCGTCCGCTGGCAATCCGTCCTCGACGATGCCGCCCCCGTCGTCAATGCCCTGAAAAGGATCGGCGAAGCAACCGGCAGTCACACTATCCACTGGACGCGCCTAGCCGTCCTCTTCGGCGCCATGCTCGGCATGATTTCGTCGCTGCTGGTCTTCCAGCTAGGCCAAGCCCGAGTCTGGTTCGCTATGTCGCGCGACGGCCTCCTTCCAAAATTATTCGGCCGCGTCCATCCCAAATTCCGCACTCCCGACGTAGCCACCTGGATCGCCGGATTCGTAGTCGGCGTCCCGGCCGGACTTCTCGACATCGGCACGCTAGCGAATCTCTCGAATATCGGCACACTTTTCGCATTCGTGCTCGTCTCCATCGGCGTTTTAATTCTTCGTTACCGCGATCCGGGCCGCCATCGCGGCTTCCGCGCGCCACTCGGCCCAGTGGTCCCGGTGCTCAGCGTGGCTTTCTGCTTCCTGCTGATGATGGGCCTGGAAATTGAAACTTGGATCCGCTTCTTCGTTTGGCTCATCATTGGACTAGTGATCTATATCTTCTACAGCCGCCATCACAGCGAATTCGCCCAAGGCCGCGGCCGCACTCCGCAGAAGGGGCCCGGCGCATGAAGCTGTATCTCCGCGCAGTCATAGCCGCCACGCTAGCCGCCGCCATCGCAGCTTCGCCCGCCGCGATGGCGTGGGGCACCAATGGCGACAAGCTAATCGTGAACAAAGCCGTAGATGTTCTACCGGACGACATTCGCAGCTATTTCGAAGCCAATCGCGGCTATTTAATGCAGCACGTCAACGACCCCTACGAAGACTCCAGGAAAACTCCCGCTCTCGCTCGCAACGCATTCATCCGCTTCGAGCACTACGGCACTTTTCCCTTCCTGGCGCTCCCCCGCGTTTACAAAGCAGCCCTCGAAAAATACAGCAAGCACACTCTCGACACTTACGGCCTTCTTCCCTGGAGCGTAGGCCTCTACAGCGAAAAACTCACCGAAGCCATGCGCGCAAAAAACTGGGACGAAGCCCGCGACGACGCCGCCGCCCTGGCCTATTACGTAGCCGAAGCCCACGACCCCTTCAACACCACCACAAATTACGACGGCCATCTCTCCGGCCAACCAGGCGTTGACGATCGCTTCGAAGTAAGCCTCATCGATCGCTATTCGCAATTTTTCTACGTGCGCCCCAATCAAGCGGTGTACATCCACGACGCCACCGACCACGCCTTCGAAATGTGCCTCGACGCCCACTCCTGGCTGGAGAACATACTTCTCACTGATCGCCGGGCCAGACAAGGCTTGTCCGACTACACCGATGAGTATTACGATCGCTTTTATAGCCAGGCCGGAGCCGTACTCGTTCGCCAAATCTCTGACGCCTCGACCGACGTAGCCTCCTACTGGATGACGGCCTGGATCAACGCAGGGAAGCCCCAGCTCCCTTCCCGCTAAACGGAAAAATGACCGACACGCAAGCCCTGAAGACAATCATCGCGGATGTCCCAAAAGCAGAGCTGCATCTGCATCTAGAAGGCTCGATAAGCCCGGAAACGGTAAGCCTGCTAGGCGCAAGACGCGGCGTAACAATAGCCCCAGAAGCCGCAGCAGCCCGTTACGCCTACACCGATTTCGCAGGCTTCCTCGATGCCTTCAAATGGGCCACCGGCTACCTGAAAAAACCCGAAGACTACGCGCTAATCACCCACCGCCTGGCCGACGAACTAGTCCGCCAAAGAGTGATCTACGCCGAACTAACAATCTCGGTAGGCGTAATGGAGCGTTACGGCCAAAACGTAGAAGCCAATTTCGCAGCAATTGACGAAGTAGCCCGCCGCTACAGAGAAAATGGCGAGCTACGCCTCGCCTGGATATTCGACGCCACACGCCAATTCGGCGCCAACGCCGCAATGAAAGTAGCCGTCCACGCCGCCAAGCTCCAAAAGCAAGGGGTAGTAGCCTTCGGCATCGGCGGCGACGAGCTAGCCGTCCCCACAGTAAATTTTCGCGCCGCCTACGATTACGCCCGCAACCAAGGCCTGCACGTCTGCATGCACGCCGGCGAAATCGGCCCCCCGCAACTAATCCGCGAGGCCATCGATCTTCTCGGCGCCGAGCGCATCGGACACGGCATAGCGGCAATGCACGACCCCGCCCTAGCCGATCATCTAGCCAATCTCCGCATCCCCCTGGAAATCTGCCTAAGCAGCAATATGCGCACCGGCGCGCTCGTCCGTCAGACCAAAAACCCCGCAGCCACGTTGGCCGATCATCCGCTACAACAATTCGTAGAGCACGGCCTAACCATCGCACTCTCTACGGATGATCCGGCCATGTTCCACACCGACCTGCTAACCGAATACCATCACGCGGTTGCGTTAGGCCTAACCAAGCAGCAAATCGCTAAAATAATCGAAACAGGCTTCACTGCCTCATTCGCTTCGCCAGAACACAAGCTGCCATTGCTAAATCAATTCCGCACCAGCGCCAAAACTCTAGGATTACTGTGAGCCAAAAAATGAAAGCACACGTCTGGGTAATGCTGAAGACGACGGTACTCGATCCCCAAGGCCAAACCATCCAACAAGCCCTATCCTCGCTAGGCCACAAAAAAGTAAAAGAAGTCCGCCAAGGAAAATTCTTCATCCTAAATTTAGAAGGGGCCACAAAGCCCGAAGCCGAAAAAGAAGTAGAAAAAATCGCCCGCGAAGTTCTAACCAACCCAGTAATCGAAGAATTCCGCTTCGAAATCCTCGACTAAGATCCGTGCCGTCGTAGGGGCAGCGGTTCACCACCGGCCCGGTGTGGCTGTGGGTTTTCGCCTTTGGCTTTTTCGCCTTCGACGTTTCTCCCGTAGGGGCGCTGGCTTGCTGCGTCCGCCCGTGCAACGCCTGCGAAAACGTGGCCTATTTGCCTCCGTGTGACGCGACTTGATATTCTTCGCGTCGCGTTGGCCCACTGAATGCACATGATGTCAATAGAGCTATCTCAAATCTGAAATTTCCGTCTCCTATTCCGTCCGCATCGCCCCTGCCTCCATAAGGGCGCCCCTCGCCCCGCATCAATGCACACCGCCTGAGCAAGTCTCAGTTTTCACGGCAGGCAAAAAATCGGATGGCAGCGGCGCCTCGCCGGTCGAGCCGGGGAGTATGTCCCAAGCCGTAAAGGTCACTATCAGACCCTCCTTCGGAAACACCTGCAAATTCTGTCCGCCGAATCCGCGGCACATCCAGACGTACTCAGAGGGATCCGGCAACTTGTACAACCACCACTGGAAGCCGTACTTGAACCGCAGGCCGTAGGTTTGGAAGTAGGGCGTCACAGACTCTTTCACCCATTCACTGGAGACGATCCGCTTGCCGTCCCACATGCCATCATGCAAATACAAGTAACCGATCTTCGCCAGATCGCTGCCGTTCAGGTACAAGCCGCCTTCCGTGTCCACCACTCCTAGGTACGTGCGCTTCCACTCGTGCCTCATCCGCAGCGGCGCGAACAAATATCTCTGGCCGTAGTCGTCGATGTTCTGGCCGGTTTCTTTCTGAAAGATATAGGCGAGCAGTTCGCTAACGCCGCTGCTGTAGTTCCAAACCTTGCCGGGCTGAGCGGCCATGGGCTTGTCGATCACGTACTGCACCCAGTCATCGGTGGCTTCCATCAAGCTGGAATCGCTTCGAGGATCGTCGTACGGCACATCTTCCTCATGCCATTCCAAGCCCGCGGTCATGGTCAGTAAGTCGCGCAAAGTCATGCGCCTCTTGCGCTCGTCCACATTTTTCACTTTGGACGCGTCGAAGTATTTCAGGACTGGTGTATCCAGGCCGGCTTTAAAGTCGCCGCGTAGCATGGCCGCGCCGATAATCACCGAAGTCACCGTCTTGCTGACCGATTGCATCGTGTGCAGATCCGTGCCGTGATAATAGGGGTGCCACTCCGGGTCGAAATAGTTGTACCTCCCCGTAAGGCGCGCGTTCAGCGGACCTCGTTCCCCGGCTTCCTTGCCATAGATTTTTGCGTAGTCATGCGGGTAGGTGCGTTCAAAAACCTTCTTGCCACACCGGAAGACCGCAAAGCTGTCCATCATCTTCGAATATTTCCCCGAGGCCATGTCCTTGTCCAGCCTGAGGAGAACCTGCTCATCCAACCCGACGCTTCCCGGGCTGGCGGTTGCCCAGCCTTCGGTCGGCCACAAGTCGGCACCCGTAGGCCCGCCGTCGGCGCCGCCAGCGAGCAGAACAGCCGCAGAAACCAAAAGCAGGCACACGATAAACGCAGGAAAGAGGATCTGCTTGTTCATGGGGGACTCCGTCGCAAACCTTATAGCACAGCCCGGGCGATCAACGTCAGAACAGCGCTGCGGACAACACGGGTAGGAAATCACCAGCCGGGGGCAATGTCGCCGAGGAACTTCGGCCCCGTGGCGCAGGTTTATCCTGAGCATAGCGAAGGGCTGCCGGCCGGCGTTTTTGCCTGTCCCCCGCCAACCCAACGGCCGCCCTACTCGCCATGCCGCAGCCGCAACCTACGCCGCGGCAAAGCCGCAGCGGCCCATGCTACAATCGCGCAGCAGAGGAGCCAGCCATGGAAAACTCCTTCGATTTCGTCGACCAATGGCCCACGTGGGGCCGCGAAAATTTCGAGAAATTCGAGCGCGTTGTAAAGATCGGCGCAAAGCTGTGGGGCAACGCGGAAAATGTGAAGCGCCAACTGGAATTGCCCAGCCCCGAAATTCCGGCGGGCGCGACAATCGAAGATCTGCTGCTTTTGGAGCAGCGCGCACGCTGGATGCTCTCAGATCGCCACCCGTTCCTGCCGAATCCAATAATCGTCGCCGGCAACAAGCAGTTCAACGTGGCCGAAGCGTGCCACGAGATCGTCCGCCGCGCCATCGCCGCCCTCGGCAATTGACCGCCGCGAATCTCGCCTAAGCTCGGGCGTTCGTAGGGGCGGGGGTTCACCGCCCGCCCGCTGTGGCCTTGGGTGTTCACCGGGGCGGTTCGACCACTGCTCCAATCGTCGCGATCGCCCCCAACCCGTAGCGCAGGTTTATCCTGAGCATCGCGAAGGGCTGCCAGCCGGCGTTTTGGCTGCCCCCCGGCAATGCCGCGAAGCCCGCGATCGGCTCCAACCGCAGGCAATCCCCCGCCCGTTGACTGTCGGGGGTTCACCTCTCGCCCGCTCGTGCATTCGGTATCCAGTTCCGTCTTCCTCCCTCACCGTTCCGATTAGTACCATTGATCAGTACGTAATATCGCGTTATACAAGGAATGCAAGTCTTTGAGCGCGAAGCAGGCTCTTCCGAGCCCGCCGATGGGCGCGCAACAACTTGATATTTAGGAGATATGCGCAGATGCCTGGCCCAATCGCCAGCGGCGCGAGCTTTCCCGTCGCACCGAATGAACTCCCGAATTCGATCGCAGGACCTCTCGAAAAGAGGGGCCGAAAAGGAGAAGCACCGCTCGCGGCACCCCCAAAAATGTAGCGATTAAAGCCACATTCGATTCTTTGTTTTCAATCACTTACGGGCGATTTTAATCTCACCATGTAGCGATTAAGCGAATGAAAATCGAACCAAAAAACGAGGCCCAAACAACCCCCAAACCTTTGCGCCGGTGGAACATCTCTCGACCGCCGCAATCCAGGTTCGAATCAAATGTGCTAGTCTGAAATTCAGGGAGAAACTCACTGTGTGCGGAATTGTCGGCTACATCGGCCATAAAAAAGTCGTCCCGCTAATCCTGGACGGCCTGCGCCGCCTCGAATATCGCGGCTACGATTCCGCCGGAATCGCGGTGGTTACAGCCGACGGCAAGCTGGATATCCGCCGCGCCTCCGGTAAGCTCCGCAATCTCGAAGAAGCAATCCGCGAACGCCCGCTCGAAGGCGTGTACGGCATAGGCCACACGCGCTGGGCCACCCACGGCCGACCCACCGAAGAAAACGCACACCCGCACCGCGATTGCACCGGCGAAATCGTGGTAGTTCATAACGGGATCATCGAAAACTATCTCGAGCTGAAACACGAACTAGCCCGCGAAGGCCACAAGTTCGTAACCGAAACCGATACCGAGGTAATCGCGCACCTGATCGAGAAATACTTCAAGGACAAGCCGCTAGAAGATGCAGTCCGCCAAACCGCGAAGCGCCTGAGCGGCGTCTATGCCCTCTCGGTACTTTCAACGCGCGATCCGAACAAAATCGTAGCCGCGAGGCTAGGTCCGCCGTCAGTGGTAGGTCTAGGCGAAAATGAATACTTTATAGCCAGCGATATTCCCGCGCTGCTGCATCACACTCGCAAAATTTTCTTCCTGTCCGATGGCGACTTCGCGGTAATCACGCCGCAAGGCGTTCTCGTCACCGATATCGACGGCCACCCGATCGTGCGTCCCCCGCAAAATATTTCCTGGGACCCCATCATGGCCGAAAAGGGCGGCTACAAGCATTTCATGCAAAAGGAAATTTTCGAGCAACCGCGCGCCGTCCGCGACACGATCCTGGGCCGCATATCGCTAGACACCGGCAAAGCATTCCTCGACGAGCTGGATATTTCCGAGCAGGAATTCCGGAATTTCACAAATATCAAAATCGTAGCCTGCGGCACAAGCTGGCACGCCGGCCTGGCCGGAAAATTCATGATCGAGCAGCTGGGAAAAATTCCGGTAGAAGTAGATTACGGCAGCGAGTTCCGCTATCGCGATCCGATCATCGATCCGCACACGCTGGTAGTAGCCATCAGCCAGTCCGGCGAAACCGCCGACACGCTAGCCGCCCAGCGCGAAGCCAGCCAAAAAGGCGCGAAAATTCTGGGCATCTGCAACGTAACCGGCTCGATGCTAACCCGCGAAGCCAACGGCACCCTCTACACTCACGCCGGCCCCGAAATCGGCGTAGCGTCAACAAAAGCCTTCACCGGCCAGCTAACCGCCCTCGCAATCCTCGCGCTCTACATGGGCCAGGTGCGCGGCAAACTCCCCGCCGATGCCTCCCGCAAACTAATGGAAGAACTAAATCGCATCCCCCACAAAATGGAAACCATCCTGCAACACGACGCCGAAACCGAAGAGCTAGCCCGCCAATTTTTCCGCCACACCGATTTTCTCTATCTAGGCCGCGGCATCCACTACCCGATCGCGCTGGAAGGCGCCCTAAAGCTAAAAGAAATTTCCTACATCCACGCAGAAGGCTACCCAGCCGGCGAAATGAAACACGGCCCGAACGCGCTGATCGATGAAAATCTACCGGTGGTGGTAATCGCCACCCGCGACGACAACGACGCCGCTTCGGTCCAGCGCTACGAAAAAACCGTCTCAAATTTGCAGGAAGTAAAAGCAAGAGATGGCATCGTCATCTCAATCGTGACCGAAGGCGACAGAATGGCGCGCGAGTCCTCCAATCACATTTTCGAAATCCCAGCGGCCCCCGAAATTTTTTCGCCGATTCTAGAAATCGTCCCGCTGCAAATGCTGGCCTATCACATCGCAGTCCGTCGCGGCTGCGACGTGGATCAGCCGCGCAATTTGGCAAAGTCCGTGACCGTCGAGTAGTAGTTGATATCGGAGTCCGTCGTCGTGCGTGCGTTGTGCCGGCGATTGCAGCCGCCGGATGCCGGCGCTGCTGTGGCACTCACGGCGAATTCTGCTGTAACATCTGCGTAGTCGATCCCATGCGTCTCAACTTTCGCCGCTTTCTCACTCTCGCAACGCTGACGCTGATCTTTTTTCCGTTGGGCGGAGCTGCAGCTCAAGACGCGGCGGGTCGCCTGACGACGATCAAAGCTAGCGGTTCGCAACGTTTCTCTTCTGGAAAAATCGCAAGCGAGACGGGGCTGACCGTCGGGCAAGAGATCAAGAAAGAAGATTTGCAAGCGGCGGCGAACCGGCTGGTTCAGCTCGGGATTTTCTCCGATGTTCGCTATCGATTCTCGACGCAGGCTGGAACGATCGATGTCGAATTCCAAGTTACCGACGGGCCATCAATGGCTCCGCTGTTTGACAATTTTCCCTGGTTCACTGACGACGAAATTGCTGCAGCTCTGAAGTCAGCCGTCCCGCTGTACGATGGGCGAGTGCCGGAGGCGGGAACGATTCTCGATCAAATATCGCAGAGCCTGGAGAAGCTGCTGGAGACCCGCAAAGTCGCAGGGACGGTTTCGCATCAGGTGATACGGCTGGCGACCAGCGGTGAGAACGTGCAGCAATTTCGCGTCGAAGGCCCGGAGCTATCGATTGCGGCCGTGGAATTTTCGGATGCGCTGGCGAAGAACGATCGCGCCATTCTGCAGAGCCTCGGCGATATCCGCGGCAAGCCGTTTTCGCGCGCGGTGATTGACCGATTTCTTTTCGAACAGGTACGTCCCATTTATCTGGCGCATGCGAATTTGCGTGTAGCATTCGATCCGCCGCAGGCGCGCTTCACCGGCGATCCCTCTAAGCCGCTTGCGAATAGCGTGAAAGTGATTATTGGCATACGGCCTGGGCCCGTTTTCAAGTGGGCTGGAGCCGCTTGGAGCGGGAACACGGCATTTTCGGCGGCGGAGCTGGATGCGTTTGTTGCGACGAAGCCTGGAGACCCGGCAGACGGCATGAAAATCGAATTGGCCTGGCAGCGGATTCTCGATGCCTACGGGAACAAGGGCTATCTGGACGCCACGCTCGACAAAACTCCGGCGATTGACGAGGCGGCCGGGCGCGTCTCGTACCGCGTTACGATCAAGGAAGGACCGCAATATCACATGGGAGCGCTGGTGCTCACCGGGCTTTCACTCGAAGGCGAACGGCGGATTATTGCGGCGTGGAAAATTCCCGATGGCGCGGTCTTCAATCTGAGCGTGGCCGAGGCGTTCGTGAATGGCGGGGCGCGTGCTGCTTTCGGCGATTTGCCCTGGGGATACGCAAAGGTCAGCGACTATCTGCAGAAAGATCCGCAGACCGCCAGGGTGGACGTGCTGATGGACTTTCAATAGCGCTGCGGCGTTATACTGGAATTGATGAGCGAAGCTTTCACCAATCCGGCCGACGGCTTGGCGATTTCTGCTGCGCCGCAGGTGGATCAATCCGCGGCGATCGAGAAGGAAACTCGACTGCTCGCCTTACTCGGCGGGCTTGATTCCCTGCTTATTGCGTTTTCGGGCGGTACGGATTCTGCTTATCTGGCCTGGGCTGCCTCGACGGCGCTCGGAGAACGGGCGCGTGCGGTTACTGCGCTCTCCGCCAGTTATTCTGCTCACGATCGCGGCGTGGCTGAAACCTTTGTGCGCAATCACGGAATTCACCACGAATGGATTGAGACGCGCGAGACCGAGAACCCGCTCTACATCGCGAATGATGCCGACCGCTGTTACCACTGCAAGGACGAGCTCTTCACCCAGCTCGATGCTCTTGCGCGCTCGGGGGGCTTCGCTGCTGTGGCCTACGGCGTGAACTCGGATGATACGCGGGATTTCCGCCCCGGGCATCGCGCTGCGTTTGAGCATAAGGTGATGGCGCCGCTGCTCGATGCTGGGTTGTGCAAATCTGAGATTCGGTTTCTTTCGCGGCGGGCGGGGTTGGAGACATGGGATCGGCCTGCGTCGCCTTGCCTTTCTTCGCGCGTGCCTTATGGCACAGCGGTAACACCCGAGCTTCTGGCGAAAATCGAGCGAGCTGAAACGGCGCTGCGCGAGCTTGGCTTCCGGCAATTTCGAGTGCGCGCGCATGCGGAGACGGCGCGCGTGGAAATCGCGCAGGACGAGTTGCCGCGGGCGCTGGAATCCGAAATCGCCGATCGTATCGATGCCGGAATTAAACGCGCGGGATTTTTCTATGTCGCGATCGATCTCGAGGGATATCGTCAGGGATCGCTGAACGCCGCGCTGCGGCAGAAATGAAACTTGCTTGGCGCAATGCGATAGGCTCGGCGCTCCTGTTCTCTTGCATTGCGGCAGCCTTTCTTGGTGCCTCTTCCTCGTTTGCACAGGAGCAGGCTACTCCTCCGGCGAATTCTCCCGCTGCGTCCGCGCCGGCCGCCAAACCCGTGCCGCCGATCGCGCAGCCTCCCGAGCCCGCTTCGAAAAAAGCTGAAGATCCCAATGCCGCGCTGGATCGGGCGGTGCGCGAGGCCGGCAATGATCGCGCGGCGTTGGTGCGCAAGCTGCAGCAATATCTCGAGCGCTTTCCGGATGCGCCGCGGAAGACGGCTGTTTATCGAGCGCTGGTGGAGAGCTGCGAGCAATTGAATGATTCCGCCTGCGCGCTTGAAAACGCGGAGCTGCTCATTGCGAATCATCCCGACGATTCCGAGATGATGCTGGTGGCCGTCAATTTGCTCGACAAGCGCGGCGACGATGAGAGTTTAAAGCGGGCGGGAGGTTATCTTACGCGGGTGATCGATCGCGTGGAAAAAACCGATCCGGCGGAGAAATCGGCGCGCATCTCGGAAGAGGATTGGCAGACGCAGCAAAATGACGTCCGGCTGGCGCTTTACATTCTTCGCGGAAAAATCGAAGAGAAGCAGAAGAACATCGATGACGCCGCCAAGGATTTTGCTACGAGCTATTCGATCCGTCCGAACGCCCTGGCCGCGCAGCACCTCGCGCAGCTCAGCGAATTGCAGAAAAACTTCTCGAAGGCCGTGGAATATTATCTGGATGCCTTCGTGCTGCCCGAAAATGGACCGGGCGGCGCGGCGGATCGGCATTTGATCCGGGAGAATCTTGGAAATGTGTGGCGCGAAATTCATGGCAGCGATGCGGGGCTCGGCGATGCCATTCTCGGAGCATACGACCATACCCAGCCCGCAGTGGCCGTGCCGCGCGTGCGCGATCGCAATCGCGATGCTCGCGATGCGCTTTCGTTTACGCTGCGGCAGCTTGATGGAGCGCCTTTCGCCCTCGCGCCGAACCGCGGCAAAGTTGTGGTGTTGAGCTTTTGGGCCACCTGGTGCGGCCCGTGCCGGGAACTCGAGCCCCTTTTTGCGGATGTCGCCGCGACGTATGCGGGCCGCAGCGATGTGGTGTTCTTGGCCGTGGACACGGATGAAGACGAAGCGCGTGTAAAGCCTTTTGTGGACGAACAAAAATGGAAGGTGCCGGTTGTGTTCGCAGACGGGCTTGATGAATTTTTGAGAGTGCTTTCGCTTCCGACGGTGATCGTCCTCGATCACACTGGAAAGATTTCCTATCGCATCAACGGGTACCAGTCCGAGGAATTCAGCGAACGGCTCTCGAATGCGATTGACCGCTCATTTGCGCCCATCAATCGCCGCTCTCCGTGAGCTCTTAGCGCGGCGTTTCTTGAGGTGTTCGATTGGCGGCGTGGCGCGCAGCCTCTATCGTCGCCACGTGAATCTTGACCGTGTCGGTGACGCGGCGCGCATATCCGCCGGCGAGCGTGATCACTTCCGGCACTGAGTGGCCTCGCGCGTAATCAAGAACCATGGCGTCACGGCGAGCTAACCCTTCGAGCGAGAGTGCGAGACCCCCGAGTTGATCTTCGCGGTAGGGATCGGCGCCCGCGATGTAGAAAATAATTTGCGGTGCGAATTCTTGGAACGCGCGCTGAAGATTCGCTGCCAGCACTTCCAGGTATTCGCGATCGTCCACTCCGTCCGGTAGGTCTACGTCAATGTTGGACGGCGGCTTCGGATAAGGATAATTATTGACCTGGTGGATCGAGAAAGTGAAGACCGTGGGATCGCCGCCGAAGATTGCTGCGGTGCCATTGCCGTGATGGACGTCGGTGTCGATCACCATGGCTTTTTCGATGGCGTGATCGCGCTGCAATCGGCGGATCGCTATGGCTACATCATGGATGGCGCAAAAACCTTCCCCATGATCAGGATAAGCGTGATGGAATCCTCCGCCGATATTTGCGGCCAGCCCGTCGGCCAGGGCGCGGCGTCCAGCTAGGATCGAGCCGCCAGCTGCTAACCAGCAGGCCTCAACCATTTCCCTGGACCAGGGAATTTCGAGGCGCAACTCTTCCGTTCTTCTCAGCGTGCCATTTTTCAGTTTGTGGATGTACTCTTTGCCGTGAACGAGCAAAACGTCCTCGTCGCTGGCCGGTTCGGGAGACAGAAAATCGTTTTTCGTTGCGACGCCTTGCTGCAGCAGAGCTTCATAGACGAGCCGGTATTTTTGCGATGGAAAGACGTGGGCGCCGAGATTTAGATCGTAGCGGGGATCGTAGATCAGCTTGAATGGCAGCATGACTTCGAGAGACTAGCCTGATTTTTGCAGAGGAGCAAATGTTCACATGAGTTGCCTGGCCCGTTGGCGCGGCGCTCGACCAAGGCGGTCGTGCTTCCCGGCGGCGGGGCAAATATGCTAGTCTTTGGCTCGTGCGACGCGCTCAGATCATTTTCGCCCTCATCGCGCTGGTGTCATCTCCGCTGGCGCTGCTGGCTCGCAGCCAGGCCTGCGCTGACGCATGCACGAAGTCTTGTTGCATCTCGTTGCGTCACTCTTCGCGCGATTCCGGGCCTGCGGCGGCGCGCTGCCACGGCAATCGCCAAGCGCCTGGGGCTCGCTGCTGCGATGAGCCTACCTCGAACCATGCGCTCGACTATAGCTTCACTCTATTGATGCCGCTGTCGATTATTCCCCAAGTCCCGGGCATCGAGGCTCCGACGATTTCCCGCACTGCCGTCTCATCGAACCCGCTTCTCGCTCCCTTGGGCTTTAGTTCCGCACCCTTCGAACCCCCTCGCGCGTAGTCCGGCCGACTCGCGCACTCTCAATTAAAAAAGGGGGATTCTAATGCACAAGCTAAGGCTTGGAAGTGTCTTTTTGTTGTCTCTATCTTTCGCGCTTATCGCCACCATCGCAAATGCCAACGTTTTCGGAACGGTCCGCGGCGTCGTTCATGACCCGCAGCACCGGCCGATCCAGAACGCGGCGGTCAAGCTCAAGGCAAAAGCTTCCGACTGGAGTCAGAGCGGCGCGACGCGACGCAAGTGGAGAATTCCTGTTCAATGCCGTGCCGCTCGGCGATTACACGGTCACGGTATCCGCGAAGGGATTTGCCGACGGGATTGAAGATGTAACCGTTCTTGCGAACTCAGTGGCCGTCACGCACGTTCAACTTAGCATCGCGAGCGAGAAGCAAACGGTCAGCGTGACGGGCACTCCCGAGGTGGCGCCCACCGATACGCCCACACCGACGACTTTGGTGGACCGCGAAGATATCGCACGCACGCCCGGAGCGGACCGCACCAACAGCCTCGCGATGATCACCGATTACGTACCCGGCGCATATTTCACTCACGACATGCTTCACATTCGCGGCGGCCACCAGACTCTGTGGCTGCTCGACGGCGTGCCAGTGATCAATACCGCCATCGCCGTCAATGTCGGCCCGCAGATCGATCCGAAGGACATCGATTATCTGGAGGTCAGCCGCGGCAGCTACAGCGCGGAGTACGGCGACCGCACATACGGAGTATTCAACGTGGTTCCCCGCACCGGCTTCGAGCGCAATAACGAAGGCGAACTGGTGGTGACTGCGGGAAGCTTCTATCAGACCGACGACTACTTGAGCTTCGGCAGCCACACCGAACGCTTCGCATATTTCGCCTCGGTCAACGGCAATCGCAGCAATCTCGGCCTGCAGACGCCAGTGCCGGAGGTGACGCACGACGCGGCCAATGGAATCGGCGGATTCGGGTCATTCATTTTCAACGCGGATCCTTCGAATCAGCTGCGGCTGGTCACCACGCTCCGCCGCGACTTCTACCAGATTCCTTTCGATCCCAATCCCAACGACATCGAAAACGCGCCCATCGCCGGAAATGGTTTCCAGGCGCAGTTTCCCAGCATCGGCCTGCGGGACAGCCAGCGCGAATCCGACGCGGGAGTGGTTTTCTCCTGGGTTCATACCTTCAGCCCAAAACTTCTGATGACCATCTCGCCGTTCTATCACTACAACAGCGGCGACTATAGCAGCTTGCCGACCGACGTTCCGGTAGCCTCCACCGAGAATCGAAGTTCGACCTATGCGGGAGGCCAGGCCAGCGTCACCGCGAGTTTCGCCCGAAACAACTTGCAGGCGGGCTTTTTCAGCTTCTATCAAAGCGACAATCAGTTCTTCGGCGCGATCTTCAATGATGGCAGCGGCAATGCCCCGCTGGCCGATACGGAACATCCTAACGCGAACCTGGAGACCTTCTTCATTGACGACAAGTTCCAGCCGTTTTCCTGGATGACTTTGTCGGTCGGCATGCGACCTACGCGTTTTACGAATAACTCTCCCGATGGATTTACTGAGAGCGCCATCAGTCCGCGATTTGGCGCTACATTCACCGTTCCACGATTACATTGGACGTTCCGGGCGTTCTACGGGCACTTCTACCAGGAGCCGCCGCTCGAGACAGCCTCGGGTCCAGCGCTTATCAATTTCGCGCAGGGTCAGGGACTTGCGTTCATTCCCCTGCACGGCGAATTCGACGAAGAGCATCAGTTCGGCGTGACGATTCCGTATCGCGGATGGGTGCTGGATGCCGACAACTTTAAGACCAACGTGACCAATTTCCTGGATCACAATAACATCGGCGATTCGAGCATCTTTTTTCCGATTACCGTCTCGCGGGCGGTGATTCGCGGCTGGGAATTGACCTTGCGATCGCCGCGCTTTGCGCATCGCGGGCAGATTCATCTCGCCTATTCGAATCAAATCGCCGAAGGCAGCGGGACGATCACCGGCGGGCTCACCGACTTCACGGTTTTCCCGCAGCTCTCGCCTCTCGATCACGATCAGCGGAATACGCTCAACGTCGGCGGCGACCTGACGCTCCCTTGGCGCAGCTACGCCTCAACCAATGTTTACTACGGCTCGGGCTTCTCGAATGGATTTCCGGGCCAGCCGTATCCCGGAGACTATCTGCCCTCGCACACCACATTCGATCTTGCCGTGGGAAAAGATTTTGGCGAGAGTTTCTCGGCGTCGCTTAGCGCGATCAATGTGGCCAATCGGCGCGTCGAGCTTGATAATAGCTTGACGTTTGGAGGCTTTCACTGGAATTATCCCCGGGAAATTTACGTCCAATTTCGCTACCGATTTCACTATTAGGGAGAAGCGTGATGAAGGCAGGGGATGTCAAGTACGACCCATATAAGTTTCAATTCGAGCTGCGTCTGGTCTGCGTAATTCTGCTTCTCTCCGGCGCGATGCTCGCCGGATGCAGTCAATTCCGCGCCGCCGGCTTCAAAATTTCCAACTTTCAAAATGCGCGGGACAGTGGTGGCCGTTCATGCGGACGATAAATCGGCGAGCATCGATTCCGAGGCCATTCCTGGATTTATGGATGCCATGACTATGGAATATACGGTTCGTGATTCGGCCGCGCTTTCGAAATTGAAACCGAAGGATAAAATCACCGCAGATTTGATTGCGGATCCAAATGGCGCTTACATCGAAAACGTCAAGATTGAGCCCGCAAAGTAGCGCCGGCGTCCCCGCCGGCATCTTACGAGCAACTTTTCGACACGGCAGCCGTAACGATCGGACCTCGTTGCCCAGCCAGTGCCGGTTCGCTAACTCTGTGGTCCGTCCGTGATTTCGGTATTTGGCTGCTGTTGAGCTCGTAACATGCCGGCAGAGACGCCGGCGCGACTTAGTTCTCTCGTTCGAAAATGAAATCGGGGACTGCCAGCAACGCGCGCAGGAATTGGGAGTCGGGCCAGCCACTTAGGCAGGCTTTTGCGCGGCGTACGTAGTCGCGGGCCAGATCGCGGGTGCGATCGAGCGCGCCGGATTCGTTTACCAGGCGAGTGATGTCTTCTGCGGAGACGCTGTGAAATCCCTTTTCTTCCAGAACCGTGGCCACCATGCGATGGGCTGCGGCGTGGCCGTCGGCGCCTCCGCCTAGGCCATTTTGCATCGCGAAGATCAGCGGCAGCGTTACTTTTCCTTCTTTCAAATCGCTCAGCACCGGCTTGCCGATTTGTTCTGAGGATGCGGTGAAATCCAGCAAATCGTCCACGAGCTGAAATGCCAGGCCTGCGTAGCGGCCGTAATCGGCCAGCGATTCTTCCGTGGATTTATCGAGACGGCCCAGGACTGCGCCCAGGCGCGTGCAGCCGCTGAATAGGCAGGCGGTTTTTCGGTAGGCCAGATCGGAGGTTTCGGCTTCGGTCACGTCGATGCGGCCGATGTGAGTGAGCTGCAGCAATTCGCCTTCGACCATGTTTTGCGTCAGGTCGATCAGGATATCGAGAATTTCGAAACTGCGTTCGGCCAGCGCCATTTCGAAGGATTGCATGTAGAGCCAGTCGCCGGCCAGAACACTCATGTGATTGCCCCAGCGAACATTGGCGCTAGGGCGGCCGCGGCGCGTGTTGGCGCCATCGATTACGTCATCGTGAATCAGCGTGGCGCTGTGGATCAGTTCGACCACTGCGCCGAGCCGTACGGCGCCCGGGCCGCGATATCCGGCTGCGCCTGCGGCCAGAAGTAACAAAGCTGGGCGGAGACGCTTGCCGCCTCCTTCGCGCAGATAGCTGGTGATCTCGACTACCGGCTCGATGGTCGAGCCGCTTTGCGCTGCGATTTCGCGCTCCACCAGCACGAGATCATCCCTTACGAGATCGAAGATCTCTCGCGCCGATAGCGTTGAAATGGGATTCCTCCGAGGCTGGGCGGCCGACGACATCACGTGTCTCCCAAGCGAAAGAAACGGCGGAAATTGGCCGCCGTCGCTGCGGCAACTTCTTCTGTCGTCGATTTTCTCACATTCGCGAGCGTCTGCGCCACTTCCGCAACGTAGGCGGGCTCGTTGCGCTTTCCGCGGACTCGTTGCGGGGCAAGATAGGGAGAATCGGTTTCTGTGAGTATGCGATCGAGCGGGAGTTGGCTGGCGGTCTCGCGCAGCGCGTTGTTTTTCGGGTAGGTGATGTTGGCGGCGAAGGAAACCAGAAAGCCCAGCTCGATTCCCTTCTCGCGCTTCTTCGAGCGTGCCGGTGAAGCAGTGCAGAATTCCGCCGAGGCCTGCGCTGAGCCAATCGGATTCCAGGATCGCGAGGCAATCCGTCCAGGCATCGCGACAGTGGATCACGATCGGCTTTTTCGCGGCGCGGGCGATATCCAGTTGGCGGCGGAAAACTGCAGCTTGGATTTCGCGCGGGGAGTGATCGTGGAAATAATCCAGGCCGATTTCGCCCACCGCTAAAAATCGTGGATGATGCGTTAGTTTTTCGAGATGTGCGAAGTGCGAGTCAGTGGCAAGATTGGCTTCGTGCGGATGAATTCCGGCGGTGGCGTAAATCCAATCGTGCGCTTCCGCGAAAGGGATCGCCGAGGCTAGATGATCGGGGCCCGCTGCACCGCCGATGGCGAGGATGGTGGCGACGCCGGCGTCGCGCGCGCGCTGAAGCACGGCGTCGCGATCTTCATCAAACTGCGGATATTCGAGGTGCGCGTGGGAGTCGATGATTTGCAAGGTTGGGTCCAGCACCCCGGTTTATCCTGACTGTCGTCGAACCGCGTCTCCGCCGGCATCTTATTGATTGCGAAAACTTCAATACTTGTTCTGTCGACCGGTCTTTAACGGTGAACCGGCACCGCCGGTACCTCCGGTGGTCGAGGCGTAGTATCTATTCTCAGTACTACAGGAATCCGCGCGGCTTCGTCCCATATTTCCGCTTCTTGCGAATCTCGCCGAATGGATCAACCAGGTACTGAATCGCTGCAAAAGCCACCAAGAGAATGGGCGCTCCGTTCAGTGCCAGTTCCAGGATATCCCGTTCCGAGCTGTTCATATATGTGTAATGACCATGGTTATTCAACGGGTAGATACGGCCTTCCTCAGGCCGAGGAGAAGATGGAATATTTGGCCACCAAAACAAAGAGAAGGCGAGTACTCCGGATGCGATACAGGTCGTGAATAAGACGATTGAGAGAAACTTCCAGAATCTAAGCATATCGCTCTAGTGTTTCCATTTGCTCCGCGCATGATCTGGCTTTTTGCCGGCACTTGCGCTCGTAAAATGCCGGCAGAGACGCCCTTCGAAGCTCAGGACAAGCCGGCGCTACTTTAGTTTCGCGCCTGGCGGTACGTCCTCAGCGAAGGTGCAGATCACTGGCTTGCCCTCTGGGCCTACTGCGGCGGCTACGATCATGCCGTTGGATTCTACTCCGCGCAGTTTGCGCGCAGCCAGATTGGCTACTACTACTACTTTTTTGCCCACCAATTCCTCCGGCGTATAGGAAACTGCCAAACCGGCTACAATTTGGCGAACTTCCTCGCCGATGTCCACCATGAGCTTGAGAATTTTATCGGCGCCGGGGATTCGTTCCGCGGATTTCACCAAGCCTACACGTAGTTCTACCTTGGCGAAATCTTCGATCCCGATTTTGGCGTTTGCTGCTGGAGCGGCCGAGGGGGCGGAAGCTACGGCCGGTGCGCCTGCTGCTGCTGGAGTTGGTTCGGGTGCTCGTGCTGCCGCCGCAGCGGCTGGTGGAGCTCCTGACGGATTGCGAATTTCATCTTCCATGGCTTCTATCCTCTCCGATATTTCTTTTTTGTCGGCGCGGGGAAAAAGTTGTTCCGGGTCGCCGACATGCGTGCCGGAACGCAATCCGCCCCACGCCAGGTGATGCAGATCCTGCGACGCGATGTCGGTCGTCTCGCCGAGCAGTTTCCAAATCTTAGCGCTAGCGTGCGGCAATACCGGATGAGCGAGCGCGACGATGTGCCGAAGGCTCTGCGCCGCGGCGAATAAAACTTCGCCCAGCTCATCGTATTTCCCGGGTTCCTTCGCCAGCACCCACGGCTTTTTCTCGGTGATGTATTGGTCTGTGGCGGCTACCAGTTCCCAGATGGTTTCCAGCGCGTCGGAGAATTTGAATTCGTCGTAGCGCAGCACGGCGATATCCCGGACTTCTTCAGCCTTGCTCGCCAGTGCTACGGCTACCTGCGAGACCGGCGCTTCCGGCGAGGGGAACGGCAGCGCGCCACCGAAATACTGATGGATCATTGCCAGGATGCGGCTGGCTAGGTTGCCGAGGCCGTTCGCCAGATCGGCGTTATAGCGCGTCAGCAGCGCGTCGCGGCTGAAATTGCCATCCTGGCCGAAGACCATTTCGCGCAGCAGGAAATAGCGCAGCGCGTCGATGCCCAGCGTCCGAACTATGGGTTGAGGATATTGCATGTTGCCGCGCGACTTGGACATTTTTTCGTCAGCGAACAGCCACCATCCGTGCGCGAAAATTTTCTTCGGCAGCGGCTCCTCAGCGGCCATCAGGAATGCCGGCCAGTAAACAGCATGAAATCTGAGGATTTCCTTGCCAATCAAATGCAGATCGGCGGGCCAGTATTTCTCCCATTGCACTTCGTCGTCGCCGTAGCCGATGCCGGTCATGTAGCTGGTGAGCGCATCGTACCAGACATAAATCACGTGTTTCTCATCGCCGGGCCAGGGGATGCCCCATTTGATTGTCGTGCGGCTGACGGAGAGATCGCGAAGCCCTCCGCGAACGAAGGCCATTACTTCGTTGCGGCGCGTTTCCGGCTGAATGAAATCCGGCTGCGATTCGTACAGTTGCAGCAGGCGATCTTGAAATTCCGAGAGCTTGAAATAGTAATTCTCTTCGCGGACTTTTTCAGTCGGGCGCTTGCACTCGGGGCACAAGCCACCAGGTAACGGCTCATCAACATACATTTCATCGAATACGCAGTATTGGCCCTCGTAGAAACCCTTGTAGATGTAGCCCTTGTCTTTGGCTTGCAGCAGCAGGCGATGAACGGCGCGTTCCTGGCGCGGCTCGGTAGTGCGGATGAAGCGATCGATGCTGAGATCGAGCTCTTTCCAGAGCTGCTGGTATTCGCCGGCGATGCGATCCGCGTACGCCTGAGGTGTCACGCCCGCGGCTTTTGCGGCGCGCTCCACTTTTTGGCCGTGTTCGTCCGTGCCGGTCAGCAGCACCACGTCGTAGCCGCACATGCGCTTGTAGCGCGCGATAGTGTCGGCGACCACCGTGGTGTACGTGTGGCCGAGGTGCGGCCTGGCGTTCACATAATAGATGGGAGTGGTGAGGTAATACTTCGGCTTGGTCTCGGGCATGAGCTATTTTTGCGGCTCGCGCTGCTTTTGGTAGTGAAGGTTGGCGAGCGCCAGAACTTCTTTCAGCGGAATTCCCTTCTGCGCGGCCAGGCGCTGGCAATCTTCGTACTCGGGAGCGGCGTTGAGCATTGTGCCGTTAAGCCGCGAAATTTTCATGCGAATTTCACCCAGCGGCGTTTCGACGGCGATGATTTCGCGCTTCAGCGTGCGGCGGCGGACTTCATGGGTGCGCACGCCGATGGTGGTGGTCTCGCGGAAGACCAGATCGATCAGGCGATTTAAATTTTCCGGCTTGGCGAGCAGCGTGACGAGCAAGCCGGGGCGATTTTTTTTCATCTGCACTGGCGACGAGAAAACATCGAGTGCGCCCGCGGCCAACGCTTGTTCCGCGAAATAGCCATAAATTTGCGGGCTCATGTCGTCGAGATTGGCTTCGATCACGGTGATTGGCGGATCCCACTGTTCGCCTATTTCCATCGCGGTTGCGACGCCTACGAGCAGACGCATCGCGTTGGGGCGATCGGGCAGATCGGCGCTGCCAGCACCGTAGCCGACGGATTCAATTTTCATCGGCGCCATCTCGGCGAAGCGCGTGGCCAGCGTGGTGGCAATTGCCGCGCCTGTGGGTGTAACTAGCTCGCATTGGATGCCGCTCGAGAAACTTGGCGCGCCGCGCAGAAGTTCCGCTGTTGCCGGTGCTGGAACTGGCAGCACGCCGTGGGCCGTTTTTACCGTGCCTGCGCCGACGTCAAACGCGGAGCAGGAAAATTCATCGATAGATAGAAGCTCGAATCCGATCGAGGCGCCTACGATGTCGATGATGGCGTCAACCGCGCCCACTTCGTGGAAGTGCACTTTTTCGATTTCTACTTGATGGACTTTGGCTTCGGCTTCGCCGAGGCGCCGGAAGATTCTCGTCGCGCGCTCTTTGATTCGTGGAGTTAGCTCTGCTCGATCGATCAAGTCAAGAATTGCGCTTAGCCCGCGATGGTGATGCTTTTCGGTGGTTTCGACTCTCACGTGGGTGGCGAAAAGCGCGCCGCGTTTTACTCGTTCGGCAGAAATTTGCCAGCCTTTCAGATCGAGATGGCGAAGCCCGGCTTTAATGGTGGCCAGATCGGCGCCGGCATCCACTAGAGCGCCTAGAGTCATGTCGCCGCTGATGCCTGAGAAGCAGTCGAAGTGAGCTAGTTTCATGGAATTGACGCCGGACGAATCACTGCGGCGCGGAATGCTTGAAAAAAGATAGTAGTCTGGGCTTTGCGGGGTGTCAAATCGAGGGAATTTGTTGGGGTGTGGGTGCGCGTTTGCGACGGCTGCGAGATACGAAGATGCTGCGCTGAAGCGCACCGCTACGAAGGCAACTTCAAAGGCCACGTCGCGGAGTTGCTGTGGTTGACCTATAATCGCGGGATTCTTTTTTGATCGGAGACTTGTGTATCTCGAGATAGTGAACCGGATTCGGACGGCGATTGCTGCACATATTCGCCTCGCTTACGGCGTCGAAGTAAAAGTTTTGACCGAGCGGCCTCCGCGGCTGGAGATGGGCGAGGTGGCTACGCCCGTGTGCTTCGAATTGGCGAAACGATTGAAGAAGGCGCCGCGTGTGATCGCGCAAGAAATTGTTGCGTCGATCGCGCCGATTGAGGGCGTCGCGCGATTTGAAGTCGCCGGCGGCGGCTACTTAAACGCGTATTTGGAGCGCGGGGCGTTTTTCGTAGCCGCAGGCCTGGCGGCCGGACGCGAGGAACGGGCCATCGGGGCAGATGCGGCTAAGACGATCGTCGAACATACGGCGATCAATCCGAATAAGGCCGCGCATATCGGCCATTTGCGGAACGCCGTGTTGGGCGATTCGTTCTCGCGGATTTTGCGTTATTCGGGCGAGCGCGTTGAGGTGCAGAACTACATCGACAATACCGGCGTGCAGGTTGCCGATGTGGTCCTCGGATTTTTGTATCTGGAGAAGAAGTCGATCGATGAAGTGCGTCGTTTGAGTGAGGCGGAGAAATTTGACTATTACTGCTGGGACCTTTACGCCCGCGTCACCGTGTTTCTTGAGGAGGATAAGAAACGGCTCGATTTGCGGTCGGATGTTTTGAAGAAAATGGAGGAAGGCCACGGGACTGAAGCGGAGATGGCCGAATTGATTTCCGTGGCGATTGTCCGCTGCCATTTGCGGACTATGGATCGCCTGGGGATTGATTACGACCTTTTGCCGCGGGAGAGCGAGATTTTGCATTTGAAGTTTTGGGATGCGGCATTTGCGATGCTGAAGGAACGCGGAGCCATTCGATTGGCCACCAGCGGGAAGAATGCTGGATGTTGGGTGATGCCTTTGGCGGACGCTGGCGGCGGAGATGCCGCGGCGGACAAAGATGCCGATGCGGAACAGAATGTGAAGATTATCGTGCGATCCACCGGGACCGTCACGTATGTGGGAAAAGATATCGCCTTTCATCTTTGGAAATTTGGTTTGCTTGCGCGGGATTTTTATTATCGGCCGTTTTATAAGCATCCTTCAGGACGAGAGGCTTGGATTACATCCAGTACGCTGGGCGAAGCGCGCAGTTCCGCGAGTACTCCAGAATTTGGACACGCCAGCAGTGTTTATAACGTGATTGATGTGCGCCAGGCCTATCCGCAGCAAGTTGTGGCTGCTGGTTTGCGGGCTGGCGGATTCGATTCCCAAGCCGACCACTTGAAGCATTTAGCTTACGACGTTGTGGCGCTTACGCCTCGTTGCGCGGCCGAGCTTGGTTACGAAGTTCCAGCCGAGGACGCCAAGAAGCAGTATGTGGACATCAGCGGGCGGAAGGGCCAAGGCGTTAAGGCCGACGATTTGATTGATAAATTGATGGAGGCTACCCGGCGCGAAGTAGATTCGCGGCATCCAGAGACATCGGCAGTCGAGCGCGAGGAGAATGCTCGAAGAATCGCGATTGGGGCTCTACGCTATTTTTTGCTGAAGTTTACTCGCGGGACGATTATCGCCTTTGATTTTGAGGACGCCCTGAGTTTTGAAGGCGAAACTGGGCCTTATTGTTTGTATGCGATTGTGCGGGCGCGGAGTATTTGGAGAAAACAATTCGAGAGATCGGGCGAAGCCGAACAGGCGGGAGCGCATACATCGGCCGATACGGCCAATCGATTATTGGCCTCCCCTGATGGCGACGATATTTGGGATCTCGTGCTGACGGCCGGCTCTCTGGGCGCGCAAATTGAAACTGCGATTGCTGTGCAGGAGCCCGCTTTCTTGGCCAAGTATGCATTTCAGTTAGCGCAGGCTTTTAATTTGTTTTATCACAAGCATCGGATCCTTTCGGAAGAGGATGCTGAGAAGAAGGCGTTTTTGCTATTGGTCACGTCCCTTGTCGAGAGGCAGTTGGTCGAGGCTCTGCCATTATTAGGGATTGAGGCGCCGGAGGAGATGTAGTCGTGGCTGGCGGGAGGTTCGCGGGGCCGAAGAACGGGAGGGTCCGAAGACCCTCCGCTACGAAGACCGCCGCTTTACGAAAGTTTTGTGGCGAAATCTACGATCGAACGGATGGCTATTCCCGTGGGGCCCTTTGCCAGCCAGGGTTTGTTGTCGTCATTCCAGGCCGTGCCCGCTATGTCCAGGTGAATCCACGGCGTGTCTTCTGCGAATTCCTTGATGAACCAGGCTGCTGTAATTGCCCCGCCGCCTTTGCCGCTGCCGGTGTTGCGGATGTCCGCGATATTGCTCTTGATCATTTCCTGATATTCGTCGTCGATGGGCATCGGCCACATTTTTTCCCCCGCTGATTTTGCGCTTTCCAAAAATCGATCCAGATATTCGCGCGGCGTGCCGAACGCACCTACGTGGACATTGGCCAGCGCGATCATGATTGCGCCGGTTAGCGTGGCGGCGTCGATCAGGTGCGTGGCGCCTAATTTTTTCGCGTAGGCGATTCCGTCGGCCAGGATCAGGCGGCCTTCGGCGTCCGTGTTGATGATTTCGATGGTCTTGCCGGACATGGCCACTTGGACGTCGCCGGGCTTCTGAGCGCGTCCGCCGGGCATGTTTTCGGTGGCTGGAACTACTGCGATCACTTTGATAGCTGGCTTCAGGCGCGCGATAGCGCGAATGGCCCCTAGCATGGTGGCGCCCCCGCCCATGTCGTATTTCATTTTTTCCATGCCGTCGGCAGGCTTGATGGAAATTCCGCCTGTGTCAAAGGTGACCGCTTTGCCTACGAGCGCGAGGACCGGAGCGCCTTCTTTAACATTCGCGGGCGCATAAGTCAGGACGATTACGCGGGGTGGCTCGACGCTGCCTTGGGCCACGCCGAGTAGCGCGCCCATTTTTAACTCTGCGATGCGCTTCTCATCGAGAATATCCACGGCGAGGCCGGATTCTTTGCCCATCGCTTCGGCGCGGTCGGCCAGCATGCGCGGAGTGAGTTTGTTGGAAGGCTCGTTGATCAGCGTGCGCGCCCAATTCTGGGAGTCGCCGAGGAGCTTGCCGCGCTCGAGTGCCGCGGCTAAATCATTGCCTTGAAATCCGGCCAGGCCTACCGATTCGATGTTCTTGGTGTTTTCTTTTTTGCTGCGATAGGTGTCGGATTCGAAATCGGCGGCGCTGAGGCCTTCCGTAACGGTTTGCAGCGCGGCGGCGTTGTTTTCTTTCTCCCGCGCGAGCCACACGAATTTCTTCACGCCGCGTGATTTAAGATAGCGCAGCGCAGCGCCCGCGAGCCGGCGCAATTCCGCGTGGGTAAATTTATCGGCCTTCCCTGCTCCGATCAGCAACAGGCGTTGCGCAGCCAGGCCTTGAGGGTAGTGAAGCAGGACCATTTCGAATGGCTTGCCATTGAGCTCGCCGCTTTTTGCTAACGGCACGATTTTTCCACCCGTCTGCTTGTCAAGATCGGCTACGACTCCTTCGATGCGATCGTCCTTGTCGAAAACGTAGGTGACGAGCGCGTCGGTATTGATTGTAGCGAACGGCTGTGACTCGATTTGAATCTGCATTTTTCCTTTTCACCTTTCGAATTTCGGTTTTTCGCGTTTCAGCTACTGTTCAACGACGGCGAAATCGAGCAATAGCTTCCTTTGCTTCCCGTTTCGCCTCTTTATCGCGTTCCGCCTCGCGGCGGTCGTGAAATTTTTTACCTTGCGCCAATGCCAACTCGACTTTAGCACGGCTCTCGCGAAAATAAATTTTCAGCGGAACTAAAGTGAGCCCCTTTGCCTGCACTTTGCCGGCGAATTTGTCGATTTCGCGGCGGTGCAGCAGCAATTTGCGCGAGCGCAGGGGATCGTGATTCCACGGGCCACCGGCGCGGTATTCGGGGATGTGGCAATTCTGGAGCCACAGCTCGCCCTTGCGAACTTCGGCATAGGCTTCCCGCAGCGAGCCTTTACCCTCGCGCAGCGATTTCACCTCCGTGCCCACCAGCACGATGCCGGTTTCAATCCTATCGATGATCGTGTAGTTGTAGGAGGCGGCGCGGTTTTGGGCGACAATCTTTACGCCGTCAGCCTGCTTTTTCGAAGCGGATGTCACAATTAACTATGATAGCTGCGGCGAGCGCGGCGTCGCAAGGCAGCCTCTCTGCGCGCGAATCAAGGACCGCGAGCGTTTAGTGCTGAACCAAAATCGAGACGGTGTTCCCGAACAAGTCCGCTACCGCGAGCCCCAGCCGTCCGCTGCCATTGAAATCCGCCACGGCGATGGAAATTGGCCCATCCCCTGCCGCAATCGGGGAGCTGGCCGCTGCGGTAAATGTGCCGTCGCCATTCCCGAGAAGAATCGTGACAGTATTATCGAGAGTGTTGCCGACCACGAGGTCCAGCTTGCCGTCGCTATTCAGGTCGCCAAAGGCGAGCCCATTCGGCCCGAGTCCCACGGCAATCGGCGAGCCGGGCGCGAGACTAAATGTTCCGTCTCCATTTCCGAGAAGAATCGAAACGGTGTTGTCGCCGGCATTCGCGACGGCCAGATCGGTATGGCCATCGCCGTTGAAATCCGCTGCCGTGAGAGTGATCGGATTGGCGCCTACCACGTAGGGAGAGTTGGGCGCCAAAGTGAATGTTCCGTCGCCGTTGCCCAGAAAAACCAATACATAACTCTGCTCGATATTCGCCGTGATGGCGAGATCGAGCATTCCATCGCCATTGAAATCGCCCACGACCACGGCTGCGACTCCGTTGAGCGTGTCTTCAGGGTCCGCTAATGCGTTGAACGCTCCGTCCCCGTAGCCCTGTTCAATGCTGAGCAGGCCGAGCGAATTCGCGATCGCAAGATCAAGGTTTCCATTGCCGATGAAATCCCCGACGCCGATGACCGCGGGTTCGTTGCCGCTGAAGATAGCCGTCGAGGCCGGTGTGAATCCTCCGCGTCCATCGCCGAACAAAATCATAGCGGAATCGTTTCCGAATTCCGCGACGGCCATGTCCACGTGCCCGCTGTTGCTGAAGTTACCGACCGCCGCGTAAACAGGATCTTGAGTGGGGAGTGTGTCATACGGAGGCTTGGGAATGTAAATCGGAGAACCCGTCCCCAAAGTAAAAGA
Organism: uncultured Acidobacteriota bacterium; assembly: GCA_963831955.1. GTDB lineage: Bacteria > Acidobacteriota > Terriglobia > Acidiferrales > UBA7541 > Palsa-147. Next base: position 1,104,740 of record CAWHSG010000003.1, read on the forward strand.
TCCATCGCCGTTGGAGAGCAAGATGTTCACGACGTTGGTAAAGCTCACGGCAACCAAGTCGGGCTTTCGCTGACCCCTAAAATCTCCCACGGCTAGCGACGCTGCAGAATAAATATTGGTAATCGGAGAACTGGGGGCGCTCGCGAAATTTACATCCGCTTCGGGAGCCGAGATCGGGAGAAAGGCTACGTTCGACTGTCCGCCGCCCGGACTTGGATTCACAATCGAAATCCATGCTGTTGCAGCTGTCTCGATGTCCGTCGCGGGGACCATGGCGGTCAACTGTCTGGAATTTACAAAGGACGTTGCCAAAGCCGTGCCATTGAAGTTAATCGTCGCGCCTTGCACGAATCCTGTTCCATTCGCCGTGAGTGTGAATGCGGAACCGTCCGGAACGGCAGCGGAAGGCACCAACGGCTGATTTAGAAACGGCACTGGATTGCCCGCGGTGCTGTTGGAATTGATCGAGATGCTGAGGAAAGGCTGTTGCGCGTTAGCACCGGCGGCGTCGAGCAACTCCACATCGAAGTTCCAGGTGCCGCCTCCGGTGGGTGTTCCGGCAATCACGCCGGTGCTCGAGGCGATGGCTAGCCCCAAGGGTAAGCCGCCATCTACGATGGACCATGTAAATGGCTCAGTGCCTCCAGTTTCGCTAACTGCTTGACTGTACGGCGCGCTGGTGGTGCCGTCGGGCAGGCTGAGAATGGTGATTTGCGGCAACGGGTTTACGGAGATTTGTGCGGTGGCGCTCTTCGTTGAATCGGCGAAGGAAGTCGCTGTAATCGTTGCAGTCTGCACGCTAGCCGAGTTTGACGGCTGGGGAGCGTTATATGTCGCTCCCGTGTTGGTCGGATTCGAAAGTGATCCCGGGCCGCTTAGAGACCAGTTAAGTCCCATGTTCTTCGAATCGTTCACTAGATTCGCGGAGACGAACACGGTTAGTCCCTGGTCCGTCTGCGCGGAGGTCGGCAAGACAGTGACAGAAATTGGCGGCGGAGCTGAGCTCGAACATCCGGCGATCAACGTGGCCGCTGACAATGCGATGGTTACGAGTGCGAGCGAAAATGCTGGGCGCATTAGCGTACCTCTGCTGCGGCCTGATTGGGCGACTTGATCGTGAGAGCGGAGGCCGGATCTCCGGTAAGGCTCAAAGCGTGTGGCCAACATGTAACCACTTGGTGCGCACATCATCAAGTACTATCGCTTTCAATGTCTTCGTCCCGCGCGCTGCGCTTGACGTCGTGGGCTGTGCCGGCTCGAACCCAAATGTTGCGGGAGAGTAACATTTGGGCCGGGAATTGTTGAGGCACCGGCAACACGGGCTTTCCTTGATGCATCCTACCCTCGATGCTAGACTCGAATCGAGTTGCTGCCCGATCCCGATACTGTGCGGAGGTCTGAATTGCGCCGTTTTCTCTTGTGGTCCACGCTGGGGTGCGCCTCAGTGGTCTTAATGGGGTGCCCAAAAGGCGATCCCAGCTTCCACGCGGGAGTGCAAGCCGAGCAGATTCAGGACTACGATACGGCGCTGGTGCAGTATCAGCGGGCGCTACGAGCCGATCCCACCAATCTTGAATACAAGGTAAAAGTTACGCATTTGAAGTTCGTGGATGCGCAGTTCCACGTGGATTCTGGGAATAAAGCGCTGGCACTGGGAAATCTGCCCATGGCGCTGGCGGAATTCCAGAAAGCGCAATCGATCGACCCTTCTAATGCGACTTCGGCGCAACAAATACAACGAATAAACAAGATGTTGGCGGAGAGCGCCCCGGCGGAAGCACCCAAGCCGGCCGCCCCGCCGGCGGAAGAGGCCGAGGTGCTGGCCGGGCCGCCGCAGTTGAAACCGATTTCGCGCGAACTGATCAACTTGACGATGACCAACGACGCGAAGGTCATTTACGAGACGATTGGAAAATTGGCGGGATTGAGCGTGATTTTCGATCCGGATTTTTCTTCGCGCCGCATCACCGCCGAATTGCCGAACGTGACGCTGGAGCAAGCGCTGGATGCGGTGGCCCTCGAGAGTAAATCGTTCTGGAAGCCGATTTCGAGCAACATTATTTTCGTTGCGCCGGACCAGCCGCAGAAACGCAAGGACGTGGAAGACGAAGTGATTCGGACGTTCTATCTCTCGAATACGCTTACGCCGCAGGACATCACCGAAATCATCACCGGATTGCGGCAGACTCTGAACTTGACGCGCGTGCAGCAGATCAACGCGCAGAACGCCATCATTATCCGCGACACACCGGACAAGGTCATGCTGGCGGGAAGAATCCTGCACACCATCGACAAGGCCAAACCAGAAGTTCTGCTGCACTTACAAGTGCTGGAGACGCGGCTCGACAAGCTTCACGATTTAGGAGTTCTGCCGGGACAAACCGCGAGCGTGCAGTTCACGCCGCGCACGAATCTGCAGCCGTCGTCAACAACCTCCACCACCAGTACGACTTCGACGACCACCACGACGGCGACAACTACGACCACCTCAACGACCAGCACTACGAGCACCACGAACCCGCTGGTTACGCTTAACAATTTGAAACATTTGGGATTGGCGGATTTCAGCGCCACGCTTCCGGGCGCTACCGTCAACGCCATTTTGACGGACACGTCTACGCGAATCTTGCAGGACCCCGAAGTACGGATGACCGACGGCGAGCAGACCAAACTGCGCATCGGCGACCGAGTCCCGATTGCCACCGGCAGCTTTCAGGCCGGAGTGGGAGTGGGAGCGACGGCGGGAACCAGCTTGGTCAACCCGTTGGTGAACACCCAGTTCACGTACTTGGATGTCGGCGTGAATATCGACGTGACGCCGCGCGTCCATCCGGACGGCGACGTGAGCTTGAAGCTGAGCCTGGAAGTTTCGTCGGTGACTGGCGAAGAGACCATCGGCGGAATTCAGCAGCCGGTGATCAGCCAGCGCAAAATCGAGCACGAAGTGCGATTGAAGGAAGGCGAATCGAATATTCTGGGCGGCTTGATTACCCGCAACGAGACCAAGACGCTGAACGGCTGGCCGGGATTATCGCATATTCCCTTCCTGAGATATTTCGTCTCCGACGAGCATTGGGAAAATACCGACGATGAAGTGATGATTGTAATCACGCCGCACATTTTGCGGCTGCCTTCCATCGACCCCGACGATCTGCGCGCGCTGGCGGCTGGCACCGATACGAATGTGCGCGTTTACCGGAATCTGCTGTCGTCCGTGCTGCCGGATACCAAACCGACGGGATCGGCCGGAGCCGTGCCGCAGGCTTCGGGACAGCCGGCGGTGCAGTTGAAATTTGAACCTGCGACTTTGACCATGAAGCCGGGCGAAACGCAGACTCTGGGCTTGACGGTCACAAGCGTACAGGATTTGTTTGCCATCCCGGTGATGCTGCAATACAACCCGGCGGTGATTCAGGTGGATGAAGTCCGCAATGGCGGCTTCCTTTCCGGCGGCACGCAGGAGATTGCCGTAGTCCAGCGCGTGGACCAGCAGAAGGGCCAAGCCATTATTTCTGCCATGCGCCAGCCGAATTCTTCGGGAATCAACGGTAGCGGGACGATATTTGGGATTGTGATTCATGCGGTGGCGCCGGGAAATTCGCAGATCCAGGTGGTGCAGGTGAACGCGAAGGACTCGCAACAGCACGTGATTCAGATGGTGTCGAACGAAGCGAACATTACGGTGCGCTGAGGGACGGCTAGATGAGGGACAGACCTATGGTGAAAGGTGATTTGCCTGCGGATGGGCGCCCGGCTGAAGCCGGCTTGACGCTGATCGAGTTGGTGATTACTTGCGCGATTTTGATTGCGCTTTCGACTGCGGCGCTGCCGGTAGCGCGTTTTACAGTAACTCGCCAGAAAGAAGCCACTCTGCGTTACGACTTACGGCAGATGCGCGACGCCATTGACCGCTACAAGGACGTGGCGGACAAGAACATGATCCAGGTCAAGATTGGAACAGAGGGTTATCCCCCGGACATGGAAACGCTGGTGAAGGGCGTCAATATGATGGGCGCGCCGGACCGCAAGATTCGTTTTTTGCGGGCCATCCCAGTGGATCCGATGACCGGCAAGAAAGAGTGGGGAATGCGTTCAGTGCAGGATGATGCGGACTCAAATAGCTGGGGCGGGCAGGACGTGTTCGACGTATTTTCGAAATCGACCGGTACTGCACTGGACGGAACCAAGTACAGCGATTGGTAGAGCTTGTGTAGTTGGCGAGCGAGGGTTGGCATAATTTGAATCGCGAGCGGAAATCCGGTCGGGGAGGCCAGCGCGGGTTCACGATTTTGGAGTTGATGATCGTGATCACGATCATCATGATTTTGGCTACGATTGCCGTTGGCCAGTATCAGAAGTCGTTGTTGCATACGCGCGAGACGGTTTTGCGCCAGGATCTGTTCGTGATGCGCGAGGCCATCGATCAATTCACGATGGACAAGAATGCCGCGCCGCAGAGCTTGGACGATCTTCAGCAAGCTGGTTACCTCAAAGGAATTCCGAAGGATCCGTTTACGCATGCCAGCGATTGGGCCACCGATACTTGCGATACTTTGATGAGCCCCGATCAAACTACCACCGGAATTTGCGATGTTCATTCCATCGCGCCGGGAAGCTCCCCGTTTGAAGGCACTCCCTACTCGAGCTGGTAATCCGACACTCAGTGACCACATCGAGTCGCGCCGCACCGATTTTCCTCCGTAGGGGCGCGGCTCGCTGCGCCCGCCCGTGTAATCCCTGCGAAAACCTGCGCCGTTAGCCTCCGCAGTCCGAGCGCCTCGCAAGTGGGCATGACTTCGAACTCACGGCGTTTGTGGCTTCGGAGCGCCCGTCGGCGGCGGCGCAGTTGCGGGCGTGGGCGTTTTGTATAGGGCTAGATAGGTGCGGCCGAAGGCTGAGTGTTGCGTGCCCGGGGCGATTACCAGGGCTTGGATTGTGTAGCGCCCGCCAGGCAGTCTCGAAAGCGGGAGGCTAATTCGGAATGACGCCGTTTGCTTTTGCGCATCTACTTCGCTCGGAGCCAGGAGCGGGGTCGCGTTTACCTGCAAGCCGTTCCTGAAGAAAATTAGTCCTGCGCGCAGGGAATTCCCGTCTAGTGATTCCTTTGTCGCGGTTTTTTCCGGATAGTAGGCCTGGAAGAAAACGTAGAGCGTTTGGCTTTGCGTGAATAGCCGCGTGACACTGGGGACGATCGTTTCGCCCTTCATTTCGAGCGGTGAATTTACGATCTTCGCTCGCGCGCCTTGTCCCTTGGTTTGAACTTCCGTCGATTTCTGAACAGGCACCAGCTGGCTCGAGAGAACCACCGAGCTAAGCATTACTTTGCCTGGCTGGGTGGCCGGCACCACAAGATCCTGCTCGAAGGTGCCGATTTTCCCTGATTCATTTTCCCGCGCCACAAACTTGAGACGATAGTTTCCTGGCGCGAGTACCACGCCGCCCTGATAGAGCAGATTTTTCTGGTTAATCGCCTGGAAACGCTCGGGATCGAGGTTCACCTGAGTGGTGTCGCGGAGTTGCGCGACGATTTGGCGCGAAGGGACGTCGCGTACCTCTACGGCGAAATCGAATTCGGCTTGCCGGTGGCCGTGCTTTTCAGCCCAGTCCAGCGCGCTGGCGGCAATTTTGGCGGCAATCGGAACGTAGGTCTGCTGATCGCTCAGGCGGAACATTTGCGTCTCGACGGCCACCGGTAGCTCGACGATCGGATTATCGGAATTGACCGCGTCGGCGAGTCGCTGATCTCGGCTTTCTTTTTCGAGATGCTGGAAATCGCGCGGGGCGTAATAGCCCTCGCGATAACGCACGTGCGCGCCTGGGGCGTTCACTTTTACGTGAATCGATCGCCAGCGGCCGTCGCGTTTTACATCCGCGCCCAGGCGGTAGCCGATTAAATAGTAGCCGCCGTTGTCCTGCTGGATTTTCGGGAAGGCCTCGCTCAAATCTCCCAGATCGAAGAAGGCTTTTCCGCCGGTGTCGGTGGAAAGCGTTGCCAACGTGTCGCGGGAATCTTCGCGCTGGTCGGTCTGATGAAAGACAGACGCGCCAGTGAACATCGATGTTCCGGTCGCGGCGTTAGTCGTGGTGTCTCCGCCCGGCGGTGCGGCGAATAATCCGCGCGAATCGATGGAATAGATGGAGACGTCGGCGCGATTTGCGGCGTCCGTGGCTGCTCGCAGCTGCGTGCGATTTTCTTCGCCCGTTTGGGTGATGCCGCCGGTGAATTCGACGAGTGCTTTTCTTCCCGGGAAACCGGCTAGAACGTTGGCGAGGCCTTCGACGGCGGCTAGTTTTTGATCGGTGTTGAAGACATTGAATTCGGTCTCGTCCGGCGTGAAGGCTGCGCCGGTATATTCCTGGACGTCGTACTCGCCGTTTGCTGCCGCCGCATAGAGCGGGCTGGATAAATCGTTCGAGCTGTTGGCGGTCAATTGCGCAACGCCTTTCTGCAGCGCGGCGCGATCGTTCGTGAAATTCACCAGCACTGTCAGCTTGGTGGAAAACGCTACCAGAGCCACAACGTCCGCCTTCGTCATTTGTTGCTTCACAAATTTGTCGGCGGCATCGTGCGCGCGGATGAGGTCGTCGGGCTGCATCGAAGTCATATCGAAGAACAGGACAATCAGGCGCCGATCGCGCAGTTGATCGCCGATCGCCTCGGCGTTTGGGGCATTCGGGCCTTCATTGTCCACCGGCACTACGATGGGCTTAGCGTCTTCCGTGCCTGCGGTCTCGATGCTCTCGATGTCGGAGTACAGAAATGTTGAGATCGATTGGCGCTTTCCGTCGTCGGTGATGATGAACTGATCTTGCTTCAGCCCTTTGATCGGCTTGCCGGATTTGTCCGTCACTTCGACATCGATGCGCACCAAATCCGACGAAGTTCGCAAGACCGCGGCGGGATTCGTTTGGCTAGCTTGCTGCGACGCATCCGGCGGGACCTGCACCGGAACAGCGATCGGAGGATTTGACTGAGGCGGCGCGGGAGGATTCGCGGGCTGCTGCTGAGATTGCGCGAATGCAAATCCCGCAGCGAGGATTCCCGCGAACAGTAAAGCGGCGAGTTGGCGCGCCAAGTCTCTCATCAGAAGTTATACCGCATCATTATATCCATCGTTCGCATCGCGGCTGCCGAAGTGACGCGGCCGAATGACGAGGAGCCCAACGTGGTGGATAGCCCCGAAAAATTCGGTGTGTTGGAAAAGTTTTGGACCTCCCAGCGAATATCCAGATGATGCCGCTCTTGCGGGCCAAATCGGAACGATTTGGCCAGCGACGCGTTCCAACTGAATTTGCAGGGACCCTCGATCGCGCCGCGGCTTTCGTTGCCATATTGCGTGGGAGGCGGTGAGGTGAAAGCGGCAGTGTTGAAAAACCCCGCTGACGTGCCGCCGCAAATACCCACATTTGGATCGCCGGTCTGCTCTGCGCGAAGCGAAAAACTCGCGCCAGTTCCGTTGTCAGCCGCCGTGCCACCGAGGTAGGCGGTATAGGGCGAGCCGGTTTGCCAGGTCACGATATTTTGCAGCCGCCAATTCCCGAGAACGTGCTCGGCCCAGCCGTGCGTGCCATAGCGGTGATGCTCGCCGAAGGGCAGCTCGTAAACGGAGAAGAAGCGGACTTGATGGCGGACATCGAAGGAAGACAGCCCGCGCTCCGCGGCGAAATTATTGTCCTGCTGAACTACCACCGGAGCGGTGCCGCCGATGGTGCTGGCGTTATCGAGAGACTTTGAAAAAGTATAGAACGCCTGCACGGAAACGCCGCGCGTGAAGCGGTGCACCAAGCGGACCTGCAGGGCGTTGTAGATCGAATTCGCGCCGGATTGATCGAAATAGAAGCTGTTGGCACCGGGAATTTGCAGCGAGCTTTGCGTGTCGAGCGGGCTGGTTCCCAGAGGAGCGCGATTCGGGGCTCGCAGAATATCCAAGTTCGTTCCCTTCGTGCCGGTGTAGGTCAAATCCAGAATCCAATTCTGAGTGAAGGAAGTTTCGGTGCCCAGGGTCCAAATCTGCGCGTAGCCATCTTTGTAATTTACGTTCACGCCGCCTTTATTGGAGATCGTATTGGTAGCCGGGAATCCGTCTTGAAGAGTGAGAATCTGGCTTCCCGATGTAATCAAGTTTTGCGAAGTAGCGAAGGGCGGCTCGTACTCCAGATACTGCTGCGCGAGTGTGTTGTAAATCGCCTCGTTGTAGAAAATCGAATAGCCGCCGCGAACGACCGTCTTAGGCTTGATAAATTGCGGAATCCAGGAAAATCCGATGCGCGGCGCCCAATTTCCGTAATCGCCGTGCACCAGGGCCCGCGGAAACGCTCCACTGAACGGGCCCGTTCCACCAGGCGTGACCACGGCTACTGCCGTCGCCGTGGAATTGAGATCGAGATTGGCGATGCGGTCGTAGCGGTCCACCGGCGGCGTGGCGGCTTCGTAGCGTGCGCCGTAAAGAAGCGTGAAGTGCTTGTTCATGCGCCAGTCATCCTGCGCGTAGCCGATAAAGTCCCAGCTCCTTAGATAGATGCTGGGACCGAATTGGACGGTGGTGCTGTAAGGCAGGCCGAGCAGAAAATCGGCGAGTTCGTAGAAAGGCTCGGTCTGCGGCGTGGGAGTAACGGGTTGGCCCGTCGCGGTGAGCTGCGAAGTCAGAACGCCCGTGAAGTTGAATTTACCGCGCGGTTGTGGATTGGCGTCGGAGTTGAGCTGGATGCGGCGCATTTCACCGCCAAACGTAATCGTGTGCTTGGCGTGAACCCAGCGCAGGCTGTCGCTGAAGCGCAGCGTCTGATTGCGCACCAGCGACGGCAATGGATCGTTCAAGCCCGAGAAGCTCGTGAAATTGATCGAGGGAATCCCAAAAGTAAGAGGCTCGGTCGACACTCCTTCGATACCCAAATTGCCGGCTACATTGTTGCTAAAGGAATTGCCGCTGAGAATTTGCGCACGGCTGCGGCTCCAATTCAGTTGCGTGGTTTCCGTAAGACGCGGGGACCAATTGTGCGACAGGCTCAACGTCACTGCCTGGCTCAGCGTGGATTGATGGCCAGCAGTGTCCGGAAAATTGCCGAATGTATTTTCGCGCAACGAATTCAGGTTGTAGCCGCCGTTCAGGCTGAACTTGGAGTTAATCGTATGGATCACATGGAGATTCACGATGTCGTTATTCACCGGCACGGAAGTCTGCAAGAGATAATTTTGCACTGTGCCCGGCAGATTTTGCTGCGGATAGAAAGCCAGAAGACCGGCAGCGGCGGGATTGATCGCTGGGATCTGGCAGCCGTTGCCGAGCGGAGTCCGGGGGCCGGTGAAATTTGAAAATGGATCGAAAATCGTGACTCCCAGGCCGCAGAAATCACCGGTGCGCTCGGCTGCGGTCGGGACGGTGGAATAAGTGTCGAGCGCGCTGGATTGAATTTCATGTTGGTAGTTGATGAAGAAGTAGGTTTTGTCGCTGCCGTTGTAAATATGGGGAATTTTCAGCGGGCCGCCGAGATTGCCGCCGAAGCGTTCGTCGTAACTGCTGGGCTTCGGAACTTCAGTGCCCCTAAGCGAATAGGGTTTGGCATTGAATGCGGAATTGTCGTAGCGATCGTAGAAGCTGAATCGCACGCGATTCACCGCCTGGCGGCCGAGCCGTCCGCGCCCTCCGAACATTCCTCCGCCTCCACCACCACCGGCACCGCCACCAGGGCCACCTCCTCCACCAGGGCCGGCTCCTCCGCCCGGACCGCCGGGGCCGCCGCCGTTTTGACCGAATAGTTGTCCCGCGCCGCCACGGCCACCTGCGCCGCCCCGCCCTCCTTGATCTCCGGGAGTGCCGGGGACTAATCCGCCGACGCCGAATCCTCCTGGGCCATTTCCGGCAAGACTTTGGCCCACTGTTCCTTGCAGCAAGAACGAATCGGACGTCGCGTTCGAATTGTTGCCGGTCGCAAGGGTGAGTTCCGGCTGCTGTCCTTGATTTTCATTCGCGCTCGCGGTGGCGCCCGCGCCTTGCGGATTTGTTCCCTCACCCGTGAGTTCGGTTTCTTCGAAGCCGCCGCCGGCGAGGCCTTCGCCAATCGCGTTGGTCACTCCCGCGGGCAATTGCTCGCGGCCACCGCCTCCGCGCCGCGAACCCGGCGCGTTCCCGCCTGTCGCGTTAGCCGGATTCGCGCCGGCACCCTGGCCATCGCCTTGATTGTTTCCGAAACGATTGGGCCGGTTCGCCGCGGGAGCTCCGGGTGCGGCAGAAAGCTCCGCCAGAGTTGCCACGCGCAGCACGATGGGAATTGGACCCGGCGGAACGATCGGGATCTGGACGGCCAGCGACGCTTGCACAAATCCGAGCTGGACGGCTTCCACGCGATACTGCCCCGGCGCGATACCCGGAAATTCGAATTTGCCGGATTCGTCCGACCAGCTCTGCCAGACTTTGTTCGATCCCGTCTCAATCAATCGCACCGTGGCGCCGGGAACCGGCGTGCCTTCGGAGGTGCGGATGACTCCGGTGATGGTTCCGGCCGGGTTCGAAGTTTGCTGAGCTGAAGCTTGAAGTGCGATCGACGACGAGAAAACGAAAACCCACGCGAACCTTCGCCACCACGCATTACGAAGCGATCTTTCTCGATGCGGCACACTCATGCGACGCGGTTCCGATTCACAAGTTTCATTCACTTTCTAGGGTGTTACGGTTCCAATATCTACAGAAACATGCGCACCGATTATTGGAGTGCGGCGCGATGCAACAACGACTGGAAGCGCGGATCCTGACGGAGGGGTTGCCAAGTCGAATCGACTTTTAGAAAGGTCATAATCTCTTCGCGATCTTCAAAGGACTTCTCGAGCAGTTCGAGGGCTTTGTTTTTGTCACCGAGGCCAACGTAAACGATCGCGATCTGATAGACCGGGACGTACGTTTTCTTCGAAGTCTGCTCCATTTGCGTCACCACTTCGCGGGCTTTGGCGGTTTGGCCCGAGAGCGCGTAGGAGTAACCGAGATAACCTTGCGCGTACGGGCTCGCGCCTAAACGGATGGCTTCATTGAGCGAAGCGATCGCGTCGTCATACTTCCCATCCCGGGCCAGCGCCCATCCCAAGAAAAAATGCCCAAACCAGAAATTCGGATCGCCCTGAATCATTTTGCGGGATTGCTCGATGGCTCGGTCGAACTGATCGGAAAAAACGAAATTCAAGCCGTAAACGACGCCGACCGTGTCCGAAAGCGGATCGAGTTCCTGGGCGCGATGCAATTCGACCAGAGCTTCCTTATTTCGCCCCATGCCCGTCAAATAGTAGGCGTACCACTCATGGACGAATGGCGACCCGGGATTGAACTCGGTGCCGCGCTTGAATTCCCGCTCTGCGGCGGGATAGTCGTGATCGTATGCGGCGTAGGCCATGCCCATCAGCGTATGGGCCTCGGCGAGCGAATCATCCAGGCTCAGGGCTTTCGATGCGGCTTCTTTTAGCTTGGGCATGGCTTCGCGCGGCGCGACGTACTGGCTCGACACTTCAAAATAAGCTTCCGCGATTCCGGCATAGGCCAGCGCGTAATTCGGATCTTTGGCGATGGCTTGCTGAAAATAATCGATGCCTTTGTTCACGCTCTCTTGAGTGAACTGCTCGGTGTTATAGCGGCCTTTCAGATACAACTGGTAAGCCTCGACATTGTCGGTGTAATGCTTCGAGACGCGCTTCTCCTCTTCGCCCTCCAGATGCGAACGAAGATTGGCCATGATTTCCTGAGAGATGTTTTGCTGAATATCGAGAAGATTGGAAACCTTCTCGTTGTACTGCGCGCCCCAGATGTGCCGGTCATTCGTGGAATCCATTAACTCGGCGCTCACCGAAAGAGTGTCACCGTGCTCGAGGACGCGGCCGGTGAGAATGGCGCGCGCGGAAAGTTCGCGACTGACGGCCTTTGGATCGATTTCCCGGCCTTTGTAGCGGAAGACGGAACTACGAGCGATGACTTTCATATTCGGCAACTCGGAAGCGCTGTTGATCAGGCTTTCGGTGATGCCATCGCTAAGATATTCGGCGTCTTTATCGTTGCTGGCGTTTTCAAACGGCATGATCGCCAGCGAATCGATGGTATTGCCGCGCCCGCGCAGAAAATAGAATCCGGTCGCGGCGAGCGCCGCCACCAGAACAGCCACCGCTGCCGGAAAGATCCACTTCGCGAGTTTCGGCTCGACGCCCTGCGCAGCTCGCGTTCCCGACGGGTAGCCTTGTGCGGCCTTGGTCGTCGCGGAAATGCTCATGGCCATCGTGTCGCGCTTTAAGCGCTGCAAATCGGAACGCACGTCTGCGGCGTGCTGGTAGCGAAGCTTGGGATCCTTTTCGAGAGCTTTATTGATGATCTCTTCGAGTTTTGCCGGCACGTCTTGATTCAGCCGCACCGGCTCGACGGGAATTTTGTGCAGAATGGAATCGAGCATCGCGGCGGTGGTGTCTCCGTGAAATGGCCGCCGGCCGGTGGCCATTTCGTAAAGCGCCACGCCGAAAGAAAAAAGATCGGTGCGGGGATCCAGTTCCTTCCCCAGGGCTTGCTCGGGCGACATATAGGGCAGCGTGCCGATGGCGATGCCCGATTCGGTGAGCTGCTCCGGAGGCAGATTGGGATCCGCGCCGAGCGCAGCGGTGTTGCCGACGTCCGCGGGGCGCGACATTTGTTTCGCCAGCCCGAAATCGAGCAGCTTGGCGTGCCCGCGCGAGGTGACGAAAATATTCGCGGGCTTGATATCGCGATGGATGATGCCTTTGGAGTGCGCCGCCTCGAGAGCATCAGTGATTTCAGTGGAAAGATCGAGCAACGTGTCGAGCTCGAGTGGATGACCTTCCATCAAATGCTTGAGCGTCTTGCCCTCAAGAAATTCCATGGCGATGAACGCGCGGCCATTCTCCTCGCCGATGTCGTAAATCGTGCAGATGTTCGGGTGATTCAGGGCAGAAGCGGCTTCGGCTTCGCGGCGGAAGCGCTCCAGCGCGCTAAGGCTTCGCGCCACTTCATCAGGCAAAAATTTCAACGCGACGGGACGATGCAGCCGGGTATCTTCGGCCTTGTAAACCACACCCATGCCGCCCCCACCGATAAGTTCAAGCACGCGATAGTGGGAAATTGTCTCGCCGGAAATGGAGCGGGAATCAGGCACTCGCGAGAATCTTAGGGCGCGCTCGGCGGATAGTCAACGCAGCGTGATATTGGCCACTGTCCCAGCTGCCATGCGGGAATGTCGCGCAACCCGTGCCGGGAAATTCAACGCCGCAACCCTCGCGTACAGTTCTTCGTCCATCGAGATGATTGCCAGCGAAACGCAAATGAGCTAAATTGCGCGCCAGTGTCCGAGGCGTCTTCCGAACGTGCGCTCCGCGCACGAGCAGCCTCCATTCCTTTGGCATTACCCGATCACAAAGATGATGGATCACGCTGAACGAGGCCGATCGGCGAACGGGTTTTGCAGGCGGATTCAGGCGCACAGGGCGCTGCTTCGAGTTGCGTCGCTGACTTGTTGCCTAGTCTGGCCTCTGGCCGCGCGCGCGCAGCAGGACGCATTCCAACAAGATCCGGTAGATCACTATGGATCCCGATTTCTCGCCGCGGTCATCATCGCCGGCATTGGCGTGATCTTGTGGAGCCTCTTCCGCTACAACGGCCGGGACGTGGGCCCTATCTCGTGGGTACTGCTGATCGCAGGCTCCTGCTTCTTGCCCATGGTCCTGTCCGGATTCGGCACGATCCTGGTCATCGAGAGAGTCAAAACCGTCCAGCTCTGCGGTTCCTGCCATCTCGCCATGAAAGCCTACGTGGACGATATGATGGATCCAAATAGCAAGAGTCTGGCGGCGGTGCACTACACCAACCGCTATATCGCCGAGGATCAGTGCTACGAGTGCCATACGGCTTATGGCATGCTCGGGACCTTGCAAGCAAAAGAGCAAGGACTGATCGACGTGTACAAATATTACACGCACACGTTTCATCTCCCACTGAAGCTGCGCGAACCCTACAGCGACGGCGATTGCCTGAAATGCCATGCGGGAGCGACCAAATTCCTCGCGGCACATGAGGATAGCCGTGAGGCGATATTCGCGGGCAAGATGACTTGCATGCAATGCCATACCGAAACGAATTCTGCGCATATTCTGCCGGGGCAAGAGCTGGATCCATGAACGCGCCTCCGATTCGGACGATGGAGCTGGATCCGCGCGTCATTCGTTGGACGCTGATCGGCGCACAACTGCTAGCGCTTATCGCGTATTTCTTAGGAACGGCGTTCTTGCTTCGTCCCAACGGAGGAACGCTGTTCCTCTTCACGATTGCGACCCCGCTCCTAATTCTCGCCGCGACCCTGGCGCTTGCGGGCGTGGCTCTCTACCGCTATCTCCGGCGCAGCAGCCTTTTCGCCTTTGCGCTTTTCGAGCCGGGCGACCTTATCGTTCAAAAGGGAGATCAAGGTGATTTCGCCTATTTTATTCAGCAGGGTGAAGTCGAGGTGATCCAGCGGGAGCAGGACGTTGAGACCGTGATCGCCCACCTTCGCAATGGAGAGCACTTTGGCGAGACAGCGCTCATCAGCGACGCGCCACATCCCGCTACTGTGAGGGCGAGAACGCGCGTTCGCGTCGCCATGCTCGGCAAAAGAAAATTTCTGCACATGTTGCGCTTCGTGCATCCCTCGCAAGGCGACGTCGTGGGCTCGATGAATCGGCGCGCCACAAAACAGGCCGCCGAGCGGGCCAAATCCGCTTCGCGACACAGGGAGGACAACGGCGAATGAGGACATACCGGTCTGGAGCGGGTGCTGCGATCGCCGTGTTTGTCGGAGCGATGGCAATCCAGGCGGCGAGCACAGGGGACGCTGTCGTCGGCAAGACGGTGTACACCGACAAATGCAAAATCTGTCACGGAGTCGATGGCGCGGGCGCCACCGGATACGCCAAGGCCATGAAACTCGAACCGGCCCAACTTTCGTCCGATGCCGTGCAGAAAAAAACCGACGCCGAACTTAAGAAGGTCATTCGCGAAGGCTCGGGCAAAATGAAACCGATAAAAGGTCTGGGTGACGCGGATCTCGATAACGTCATCGCTTACGTCCGCAGCCTGAAGAAGAAATAAACGTCAGCCCGCTCCTAGCGCCCTGGCGCAATTTCTTCGAGGCTGCAACGACGCATCTCCATCGAGAGCTCCTCGAGTTCGCTCGATCCGTCCGTCGGTCCAAACGCCAGCCGCGGGCCCTTTTCAGCTTCCACGTGCGACGCGGCGGACAGCGATGATAGTATTGTTCCTGCCCAGCCCCGGCGAGTCGGAGGATTGCCCATGGCCACTCGCAACTCTCACGTTCGCTTCGCCGGAAGCGACTATGTCCCGCTTTCTGGCGCTAGCGCCGTATCCCCGGTTGACCCGCGCTCAATAATCAGCATCACCGTCGTGGTTCAGTCGCGGCGACCCACTTCGGATTTGCATTCGGATCAGGAGTTTGCCGGGCGACTTCCTCGCCAGCGTCAGCATCTTTCACGCGAAGAATTCGAGAGTCGTCACGGCGCGCACCCCGACGATCTGGCTCAGGTGGAGCGCTTTGAGCGCGAGCACGGATTCGAAATCGTCGAGACATCCGCCGCGCGCCACTGCGTAGTCCTTCGTGGCAGCGCCGGAGATTTCAGCAAGCTATTTCGCGTTGACATGAACGAATACGAGCACGATCGCGGGCGGCACCGCGGCACGACCGGCGCGATTCACATTCCAAAGGAACTCGACGGCTGCGTAGAGACAGTGCTGGGATTGCATAACCGGCCCTGCGCATTGCGGCACGCGACGGGCGTCGGCAGAAAGAAAGTGTCGCGTGCTCCGTTTGTTCCGGGCGATGTGGCTCAACTCTATCGCTTTCCGCGTCATGCCGATGGCAAAGGGCAATGCATCGGAGTGATCGAACTTGGCGGCGGATACTACAAGAGTGATATTGAGAGTTTCTTTTCGTCGATAAAGATGCCCGTGCCCAAGATCACCGACGTCTCCGTGGACGGTGCGAAGAATGCCCCGGCGGATCGTGCAATTCTGACGGAATTCATGACCGCGTTGACCAGCGGAAAAAAACTCGCAGCAGCCGGCGATGCCAAATCGCTCCGCGCGACCGACTTGGCGATGTCCACCACCGAAACGACCATGGACATCGAGCTAGTAGCGGCGTTTGCTCCTGGTGCGCACATCGTCGTCTATTTCGCGCCGAACACCGAGCAGGGTATCTATCAAGCGCTCACCACCGCTCTCACCGACAAAAAGAACCGGCCGTCTGTGCTCTCGCTAAGTTGGGGAGAACCAGAGCCGAACGTATCGCCGAAATACGCCGCGTTGATCAACGAGGTGCTGAAGAATCTCGCGCATGTGGGCGTGACGGTGTGCGTTTCGTCCGGCGACTTTGGCGCGCATAACGGGACGCCGGGCAAACCCTCCGTCAATTTCCCCGCGAGCAGTCCTTATGCTCTGGGTTGCGGCGGTACGACTCTGAAAGTTTCCGGAAGCGAGATTGAAAACGAAGTGGTTTGGAACTGCGTTTTTGAAGGAATGCACGGTGCCACGGGCGGCGGCGTGAGCCAATTGTTTCCGCGCCCGCCATGGCAGCAGGATTTCGACGTGCCGCGTTCACCCTCGGCGGGCGGAGGACGCGGCGTCCCCGATGTCGCGGGCGTAGCGGACCCGCACACTGGTTGCCGGATCGTGGTGGGGGGAGTCGAGGGAGTGTCGTCCGGGACGAGCGCGGTAGCGCCTCTGTGGGCGGCGCTCGTTGCGCGCCTCAATCATGCCGTCGGCGCACATGCGGGCTATCTGAATTCCCTCCTCTACCGCGTGGCCAAGGAGTCGAAGGTAAAAGAAACATTCCGCCCGATTACGCACGGAGAAAATGGTGCGTATCACGCGGGGCCAGGATGGAATGCCTGTACCGGCCTCGGATCGCCGGTCGGCGACCGCTTACTAGAGGCCCTCGGCGGAGTAAAGTAGCGTCGGCGTCCCTGCCGGCATCTTACGATTACGACTCAAGCCAGGTGCGACACTCACGCGCGGGGTTCCACAGTTCAGCGGACGCAAATTAGTCAGCTCCCAGCGCCGCTCATGATTTCCGCCCTTGCTGACATGCGTGGTCGTAAGATGCCGGCAGGGACGCCGGCGCTACTTTCCTACGATGCCTTCCGCTGATTGCGGTGCCAATCCAAAATTTCTTCGAGAGCCAGGCTCAAGTGCTCGATTGCGTGGAACGCGCTCAAGGCCACCAGTTCCGATTGAGCCGCCGTGAGCGGCAAATCATCGAGTTGAGCAAACATTTCGTCGCGGTGGTGCGGATCGAGGCGCGCGTGTTTGACCATTGTGCGGAAGCCTTCGGCGGCCAGGTTGTGCCTAGCCCGAATCGTGCCGAGTTGCTTCAGCGAGGATGGGCTTCCTTCGAGCACGGCAAGATAGCCGAAAAGCGACACCGGATGAACGTGCAGCGCCCAGTAGTATTGGGCGCCGACCAGCGACGCCACCGCCGCCGACGGCATTCTGGCCATCACCTCCGAGCGGTCGCCCCCGATGGCCACCAAGTCGTCCAAAAGCCAATCATCGTGATGCGTTTCCTCCAGCGCGTGTGACCGGTAGTAGCCGGCGATTTTCCCCGAAACCGGGTCGCTACCGGCGAGCCGCTGTGCGGCGTCCGCGGCGCCATTGAGCAACGAAACACTGCTGCGAATTATGGAGTGCATCATGAACAGGAATTCGGGGAAGATTTCGCCCAGTTGCGCGTGCGTCCAGAATTGGTCGGACACCGCGAGAAGACAAGGTTCGGCCAGACTAATCTTTGCGCGCAGCCGTCTGCTGTGGCTGAGAGAGTTCAATGAGATCAAAAGGATCGGAACCTTAGGATCCGCTGGCCTAAACGAAAACATTCGGCCGCAGATGATGCTGCCCTTCCGGCGCGGCCCCTCTTTTCTTGCGCATTTTAATCAGCACCGAGACCTCAGACGCCGAGAGGCTCTCGAC
This sequence comes from uncultured Acidobacteriota bacterium, assembly GCA_963831955.1. GTDB lineage: Bacteria > Acidobacteriota > Terriglobia > Acidiferrales > UBA7541 > Palsa-147. Next base: position 1,122,730 of record CAWHSG010000003.1, read on the forward strand.
AGTCTTCCGGTCTGAATCGGTAAATTGCTCGGAGACCAGCACTCCGGCGCTCTCCAGTTGTTCCACGTTCGAGGCCTTCTTTTTGGGTTTAGGCTTCGATTTAGACTTGGCTTTGGACGCCATATGAACTCCTTCGTTAAGTTAAGTAAAGAGGCGGGAAGATTCCCACCAACGCAGGAAGGTTGTCAAGAACTCTCGCGCGTTGCCGCAGTGCCCATGCGTCTAGCGAGGATTTTCGGCGCGCGCCTTCAAATAAGCTTGCCCACGATCGAAGCCCTGGCGAAACGCTGCATGTTCGAATGAATCGGGATAGACCCACTCGAGCTGATCGCGGGACTCGTCGTAGGTCTTGCCGCGATGATTCAGATGCAGCGCAGCCTCGAAACCCTTCTGATAGTAAGCCTCGTCGCGCTCGAAATCGCCGCCAGCCGCGTTGTACTTTTCTTTCTCGGTGTCGCGCACCCCGAGCCACCACATGTGACGGGCCTTGTCGATCGTCTCTGCATGCGCGAAGCTCAAGATCTCGCGCATCTCCGCGGCCTGCGCTTCGTCTTTAGCCTCGGCGATCAGCACCGAGCGGCCCTGCCGCAGCGCGTCTTCGTACACATGCAATTCGTCAGCGGGAATTCCATCCGACAGCGCAGCGTCGGCAGCTTTGCCGGCCGCGCCGCCACCCACCGCGCCCAGCGCGCCGAGGATGGCCGCTGCCGTAACTCCGATCGCAGCCACGGCGCCGATGCCCGGCAAGAGCACGGTGGCCAAAACGTCGCCAAGCAAAAGGCCGCCAGCGACGCCCACGCTGCCTCCGACCGCCGCGCCCAACGCCGTTCCAATTCCGGGCCCCTCCGCATCCGTCACCGGAACGCTCTGCACTTGCTTCGCGGTCGCGCCAGGGCTCAGAAGATTGATTCTGTCCGCAGGAATCCCAGCCGAGTGAAGCGCGCTGGCCGCTCTGTCTGCTTCCGCCCGCGTTTTGAAAGTGCCCACGACTGAGTTCATGAATACCTCCCGGAGCCAGATACATTTCTTTCCTGGCCTGCCAGTTTGTGAGCTTGCATTGATTTTCAGGCTGCACATATTAGCAGACTATCCGTGAAAAACAGTAGAGCACCTACGGCGCGATGATTACCAAGCCAAATTGGGAATTTCGGCGGAAATGTCTCGAATCGGCACGCCCACCCTATGCATTAAGAAATTCGCATGAAGCGATCTTCGACGCATGCCGCCTACTTATAAATACGAAGTAGTTCCCCGCTCTTGACTCGGCACGGTTCGGCAAGGCCAAGCGCTGCAAACAGATGCCCAAACTTGGTTCAAAGCGGCGCACGCAGGTTTGTTTGAATAGCGCCGTGCACTTTAGCGATTCTGAGGCTTTCATTTTCATAACTTGGAGTGTGCGAATGCCGATTGGATAGTGGGCCTCGGAGTGCACGTGCATTAGCCTGGGGAATTCCATCGTTGTGTGCTTCCTCAGAATCGGCTGGCGCGGCGCGAAGTAACACACCGATCCGCCGCCAGGACAAGCAAGCAAATGATCTCGAGGCCCGGGAAAAAATCGAAAGAACTGAGGATCCTGATCGCCGACGATGATCTCGCCACCCGCCGCGTGCTTCAGGAAACTCTGCAGAATGACGGTTACGATGTGGCCGCCGTCGGGAACGGCCGCTTAGCACTCGAGGCTCTCTCCGGCCGAGGCGGTCCGCGGCTGGCGCTGCTCGATTGGCTGATGCCGGAGATCAACGGCATCGAGATTTGCCGCGAAATCCGCAGACATTCCGAATATCCGTACATTTACATCATCATGCTGAGCTCCAGAAATTCCAAAGAAGACATCGTCGGCGGCCTGGAAGCGGGAGCGGACGACTATCTCACCAAGCCCTTCGACAGCGAAGAGCTCAAGGCGCGATTGCGCGCCGGAATCCGCATCCTGAACCTGGAAGACAAGCTGACCCACGACGCGCTGCACGATCCGCTCACCCAGCTCCCGAATCGCGCCTACTTTCTCGAGCGCCTGGCGCTGTGCGTCACCTGGGGAATGCAGCACCCGGATTACAAATTCGCAGTGCTGTCCGTGGACATGGACCGCTTTAGCGTGGTGAACGACAGTCTGGGCAACGCCGCCGGGGACTGGCTGCTGGTGCAAATTGCCGAGCGGCTGATGGGCTCGATCCGCCGCGACGATGCCATCGTACGTTCCGCCGAAGAAGGCGGAATGGCCGGACTGCCGGAAGGCGAAGGAGTGCTGGCCAGGCTGGGCGGCGACAAATTCACGATTCTTCTCGACGACATTCAGGACGCCAGCGAAGGAATCCGCGTGGCCGAGCGAATCGAGCAGAATATCGAAGTCCCCTTCTTCGTGGATGGGCAGCCGGTTTTCACCACTGCCAGCGTGGGCATCGCCTTCAGCGGCAGCGGCTACAGCGCGGCGGAAGACATGCTCGGCGACGCGAATACGGCGATGTCGCGCGCAAAAGCCTTTGGCAAGGCACGCTACGAAATGTGCGATCCCTCGATGCACGCCGCGGCCGCCGGCCGTTTGCGCCTGGAAACCGATCTTCGCCGTGCCATCGTCGAGCACGAATTTCGAATTCACTACCAGCCCATCGTCTCTCTGGAAGATTCGCGCATCGTGGGTTTCGAAGCGCTGGTGCGCTGGCAACGGCCGGAATTCGGATTGGTGATGCCGGCGGGATTTATCTCCGCCGCGGAAGATACCGGTCTCATTCTCCCGATCGGGAGTTGGGTCATGCTCGAGGCCTGCCGCCAGATGTGCGCCTGGAACCAGTTGTTCCCGCGGGCGCAAGCCTTTTCAGTGGCCGTAAATATTTCCGCGAAGCAATTTGCGCAGCCCTACCTGGTGGGCCAAGTCACGCAAATCCTGAACGAATCCGGGCTCGGTCCTGTGAATCTGAACCTGGAACTCACCGAAAGCGTGACCATGCGCGATGAGGAGCGTACCACTCGCATACTCAGCGAACTCAAATCGCTCGGCGTGCGCTTGTGCATCGACGATTTCGGCACCGGCTATTCGTCTTTGAGTTACCTGCGCCGCTTTTCGCTGGACATACTAAAAATCGACCGGTCCTTTGTCTCCGCGATGCTCGAGAACACCGAGAGTCAGGAAATTGTAAGAACGATTTTGAGTCTGGGAAATAATTTGGGCATGGGCATCGTCGCAGAAGGCGTGGAAAGCCCCGAACAGGCAAACCTGCTGCGATCGCTGGGCTGCGAATACGCTCAGGGATATTTTTTTTCGAAGCCGCTCGAACCCGACGAAGTCGCGCGAATCCTGGTGACCTCGGAACCAAGATCCTTCACGCTGCCGCAAGATTTTTCCAGGCTACTTGTGGCGCCATGACAAGATTGCACCACAAGCCCGCAGCCCCCTGGAAATCCGCGCGCAGATGTATGTTGACGTTGCGGCGGGCTGGTATAAAGTTGAATTCCCTTCAGTAAAACGGCGCGACGCCACAGGCTGCCCTCTTTCAGCCCTCGGGATCGCGTCCGGAACAGAATCTCCTTTTCCAACGCGGTGCGAGATGACAACGAAGTCTGAAATGAAGCGCACGGTGGGACTCGCGTTCGGGGTCGCCATTCTGGTGTTGCTCGCGGTGGGGGTGTTGGCCTATCGCGGCGCGGTGGTATCCGCCGAAAGCGACCGGTGGGTGCGGCACTCTCACGAGGTGCTCGAAAGCACGCAGAACTTGGACGCCGCCGTGCAAAGCACGGAATCCAGCTACCGCGGATTCGCGCTGACCGGCGACCCCTCCTATCTCGATTCTTACCACAGCAACATTTCCATCGCGCAGGAGTACCTGGGAATCGCTCGCGATTTGACGGTGGACAATCCCGAACAGCAGCGGCGAATTGCAGTATTCGAAAAGCTGATCGCCCGCAAGATTCGATTCGGTGGCACGGTCATCGCGCAGGGCGAGACGAAAGGCCTGGATGCCGCCGCAGAAGGGATTGGCAGCGGAGAAGGCCAGCGGATCATGGATGAGTTTCAGACCGTGATTCGCGATTTTGAGGGCGAAGAAATGCGGCTGTTGGCACTGCGCGAAGCCAATACCTTGCGACGCGTGCGGCAGACAAAAATCGGCCTGGTCCTCGGGACGCTGCTCGGACTGTTGATTACGGTGGGCGCGGGTTGGAGCGTGCAGCGCGGCCAATCCGCGCGCATGCTTGCCGAGGATGCACGGCGCGAAAGCGAGGAACGCTTCTCCACCCTTGCCAATAACATTCCCCAGTTAGCCTGGATGGCCAACGAGAAAGGCTACATCTTCTGGTACAACGACCGCTGGTTCGATTACACCGGTACGAACTTGGAACAAATGCAGGGCTGGGGATGGCAGAAGGTCCAGCATCCGGACCACGTCAAGCGCGTGGTGGAAAAAATTACCCGCTGCTTCAAGGCCGGCGAGGTCTGGGAAGATACCTTTCCGTTGCGCGGCAGGGACGGCAGCTACCATCAGTTCCTCTCGCGGGCCGTGCCCGTCCGTGATCCGAAAGGTAAGGTGCTGCGCTGGGTTGGCACCAATACCGACATCAGCGAGAGCGAGTCCTCGGGCGCGAAGTATCGCGGGCTTTTGGAGGCGGCTCCGGATGCCATGGTGGTGGTCAACACCGCCGGAGAAATCGTTTTGTTGAACGTGCGGGCCGAGAAGCAGTTCGGCTATCACCGCGATGAACTCGTGGGCCAGAAGGTCACCAACATCATCCCCGTAGGATTCGCGGAGCGTCTCATCGCCGACGATCTTCGTTCCGCGGCGGACGCTCTGGCGCAACAGATTGGCACCGGCATCGAGCTGATCGCCCGCCGCAAAGATGGCAGCGAGTTTCCCATCGAAATCATGCTCAGCCCGCTCGAAAACGCCGAGGGCATCCTGGTGACCGCGGCAATCCGCGACATTACCAAGCGCCGCGACGCGGAAACACATCTGGCGCAAATGGAGGGCCGCTACCGCGGGCTGCTCGAGGCCGCGCCCGACGCCATGGTGGTCGTCAGCCAAGCGGGAGATATCGTCCTGCTGAATGTACAGGCGGAAAAACAGTTCGGTTACTCGCGCGATGAACTGGTCGGACAAAAGGTAAAGAACATAATTCCGGAAGGCTTCGCCGAGCGGCTGATCGCCGACGATCTGCGCAGCGCAGCGGACGCTCTGGCACAGCAAATCGGCACCGGCATCGAGCTCATCGCCCGGCGCAAGAACGGCACCGAGTTCCCTATCGAGATCATGCTGAGCCCGCTCGAAAGCGCTGAGGGCATTCTCGTGACCGCGGCGATCCGCAACATCAGCGTGCGCAAGAATGCGGAAACGCATCTGGCGCAAATGGAAGGCCGCTATCGCGGGCTGCTCGAGGCCGCGCCGGACGCCATGGTGGTCGTCAACACCGCGGGCGAAATCGTGCTGCTCAATGTACAGGCGGAAAAGCAGCTCGGCTATTTGCGCGACGAACTCGTCGGACAAAAAGTCACCAACATTATTCCCGAGGGTTTCGCGGAGAGGTTAATCGCCGACGACCTGCGCAGCGCCGCCGACGCGCTGGCACAGCAAATTGGCACCGGCATCGAGCTGATCGCTCGTCGCAAGGACGGCACTGAGTTCCCTATCGAGATCATGCTCAGCCCGCTCGAAAGCGCTGAGGGCATCCTGGTCACCGCCGCCATTCGCGACATCAGTGTCCGCAAGAATGCCGAAAAACATTTGGCGCAGATGGAGGGCCGCTACCGCGGGCTGCTCGAGGCCGCGCCGGACGCCATGGTGGTAGTAAACAAGGCCGGGGAAATCGTGCTCTTGAACGTGCAGGCCGAAAATCAGTTCGGATACCGCCGCGATGAACTCGTGGGGCAGAAAATGACGAACATCGTCCCCGAGGGCTTCGCCGAGCGCCTCATCGCCGACGCTTTGCGCTCCTCGGAAGACGCGCTCGCGCAGCAAATCGGCACCGGTATCGAACTCACCGGACGCAGGAAAAATCGCAGCGAATTCCCAATAGAAATGATGCTCAGCCCGCTCGAAAGCGCCGAGGGCATCCTGGTCACCGCCGCCATTCGCGACATCAGCAAACGCAAACTGGCGGAAGCTGATCTCCTCAACAAAGTTGAGGAACTGAACCGCTCGAACGTCGAGCTGGGCCAGTTCGCCTATATCGCCTCCCACGATCTGCAGGAACCGCTGCGCATGGTGGCCAGTTACACGCAGCTTCTCTCCCGTCGCTACAAAGGCAAGCTGGACGCCGACGCCGATGAGTTCATAGCCTTCGCCGTGGACGGCGCCGGCCGCATGCAGCGCTTGATCCAGGACCTGCTGGCCTATTCGCGAGTGGGGACCAAGGGCAAGGATCTGCTCGAGACCTCCAGCGAAGAAGCCTTGCAGCAAGCGCTCATCAATCTGCGCGGCGCCATTCAAGAAAGCCGCGCCCAAATCACTCACGATCCGCTGCCGCCCGTGCTGGCGGACGAGATGCAACTGGTGCAGCTATTTCAAAACCTGGTCGGAAATGCCATCAAGTATCAAAAGCCCGGCGTTCCGAAGATTCACATCTCCGCGGTCAAAAGTGGCGGGAAGCAATGGACCTTCGCGGTGAAAGACAACGGCCTGGGAATCGACCCGCAATATTTCGAGCGGATTTTCGGAATGTTCCAGCGGCTGCATAAGCGCGAAGAATTCGCCGGCACCGGAATCGGTCTGGCCATCTGCAAAAAGATTGTCGAACGGCACGGCGGCACGATCTCCGTCGAGTCGCAGCCCGGAGAAGGATCTACTTTCAGCTTTGAGTTGGCAGGGAGCATAGGGAAACAATGACCGCCATCCCTGAACTACCCCGGAAATACCTCGAGGTCCTGCTCGTGGAAGACAGTCCCGGGGACGTACGGCTGACGCGCGAAGCCTTTCGCAATGCCAATACGGCCATGCGCTTGCACGTGACTTCCGACGGCGCGGAGGCCATCGCCTTTCTGCATCGCGAGGGCGAGCACTCCGAGGCTCCTCGTCCGGACATCATCCTTCTGGATCTAAACCTGCCCAAAGTGGACGGCCGCGAAGTTCTGGCGCACATCAAGCAGGATCGCAGCCTGAAATCGATCCCCACCGCGATTTTATCCGTCTCCGATAATCCCGCGGACATCGCCAGAAGTTACCAACTGCAGGCCAACTGCTACATCGCCAAGCCCGCGCAGTGGGATGCCTTTCTCGTGTTGGTGAACTGCATCAACGATTTTTGGCTGAAAAGAGTCAAATTTCCCGGACGGACGGTCGGCGGCGATCCTAGTGAGCTTCTGCAATTAAAGTCGTCGAAAAAATCAGGGTAGCCGCGAAGCAATTCGCGGAATGAGAGGAAATCATGATTGATGACGGAGCAAGAGCGGTGCCCATCGAGGTGCTTCTGGTGGAAGACAGTCCCGGCGACGTGCGGCTGACGCAAGAAGCCTTCCGCGACACGAACTCGACCATTCGTTTACATGTGGCAACAGACGGCGTGGAGGCCATGGCCATGCTGACGCAGCGAGGAGTACATGCCAACTCACCTCGGCCGGACCTTATCTTGCTCGACCTCAATCTTCCCAGAATGGATGGCCGCGAAGTTCTGGCCCACATCAAGGAAGACGATAACCTGAAAACCATTCCTACCGTCATCCTGACCACCTCCGAGGCCGAAGCCGATATTGTGAAAAGCTATGAGCTCCAGGCCAACTGCTATCTCAGCAAGCCAGTGGAACTGGATGCGTTCGAGAACCTGGTCAAGAGCATCAACGATTTCTGGCTCACCAAAGCCAAGCTGCCGCCGCAAAACGAACCGGTATGACGGCGAACCCGGTCGAGGCAGATCTGCTCAACGAATCGACCCGCTACCCGCCGGAGGGCACCGCAGAACGCTCCGCGGACTCCGCTAACGCAACGGCCGGCGGTCACGCGGCGATGACGGAAATGGGGCGAGGCATGAGTTCGAGCGACGAAAGGAAATTATGACCGTGATCGGAGGAGACGGTATGCCCATCGAAGTTCTTTTGGTTGAAGACAGTCCTGGCGATGTGCGGCTAACGCGCGAAGCCTTCCGCGATGCCAACTCCACGATCCATCTGCACGTGGCTGCGGACGGAGTCGAAGCCATGCAGTTTCTCAGGCACGAGGGCAACCACGCCAGCTCTCCGCGTCCCGATCTGATTCTGCTGGATCTGAATCTCCCTAAAATGGACGGGCGCGAGGTGCTCGCGCACATCAAGGAAGACGACCGCCTGAAAACCATCCCCACGGTGATCCTGACGACTTCCGACGCGGAAGCAGACATCGCAAAAAGCTATCAACTGCAGGCCAACTGTTACCTGGTCAAGCCCGTGCAGTTGGACAACTTCGAAAACCTGGTCAAAAGCATAAATGATTTCTGGCTCACGAAAGTGAAATTGCCGCCGCAGGGACAAACTCCATGATCAAGAAGCCCCTCAAGGTGCTTCTGCTCGTGGAAGACAATCCCGGCGATGCCCGGCTGCTCCGCGACATGCTCCAAGACCCCGGCGTCCACGCCACCGAGTTGACGCACGTCGAGACCATGAGCGCAGCTGAGAAGCAGCTCCTCGAAAAAGCCTATGACATCATCCTGCTTGATCTGGGATTGCCCGACGCCCAGGGAATGGGCGCGCTGCGCCGCGCCCGCGCCGCCGCTCCGCGCATTCCGCTGGTGGTGCTGACGGGTTTGGACGACGAATCGGTAGCCGCCGAAGCGCTCCAGGAAGGCGCGCAGGACTATCTCATCAAAGGACAGATCGAAACGCGCGGCCTGCTCCGTTCGCTGCGCTATGCCGTCGAACGTAAGGCCCTCGAAGAAGCGCTATTTGTTGAAAAGGAACGCGCCCAAGTCACTCTCAACTGCATTGGCGACGCCGTGGTTTGCACCGACTTCCCCGGAAAAATCACGTTTCTGAATCTGGCGGCGGAAAGAATGACTGGCTGGTCGCGGCAAGAGGCTGCGGGCCTGCCCATGGCCAGCGTGTTTCGCATCCTGGATGCCACCAGCCGCGAAGTGATTGCGAATCCGATGCGGATCGCCGTGGGGCAAGACCGCACCGTGCATCTGCCGGCGAACTGCATCTTGATTCGCCGCGACGGATTCGAAATTCCCATCGAAGACTCCGTGGCGCCCATCCACGATCGCGAAGGGCAAGCCACTGGAGCGGTCATCGTCTTTCGCGACGTCAGCGCCGCCCGCGCCATGGCCGTGGAAATGGCCCATTCCGCGCAGCACGACTTTTTGACCGGCCTGCCCAATCGCATGTTGCTGAACGACCGCGTCAGCCAGGCCATCAGCGCCGCGCCGCGCCACATGAAAAAAGTCGCGGTCCTATTTCTGGATTTGGACGGCTTCAAACATATCAACGATTCCCTGGGCCACTCCACCGGCGACAGGCTGCTTCAATCCATCGCCAAGCGCCTGGTGGATTGCGTGCGCGCTTCGGACACCGTGAGCCGCCAGGGCGGCGATGAGTTCGTGGTGTTGCTCTCGGAAATGGCGCAATCGGAAGACGCGGCTATCACCGCCAGACGAATGCTCCAGTTAATTGCCGAGCCTCATTCCGTTGAGCTGCACGAACTGCACGTCACCACCAGCATCGGCGTGAGCGTCTATCCCGACGACGGCCAGGACGCCGAGACGCTCATCAAGAACGCCGACACGGCCATGTACCAGGCCAAGGAACACGGCCGCCAGAGCTACAAATTCTTCAAGCCCGCAATGAATGTCCGCGCCGTCGAGCGCCAATCCATCGAAGAGAGCCTGCGCCGCGCCGTCGAGCGCCAGGAATTCAGCCTGCAATACCAGCCCAAGATTAATGTCCGCACCGGAGAAATTACCGGCGCCGAGGCTTTGCTGCGCTGGTCCCATCCCGTTCGTGGCCCGGTCTCACCCGCGCAATTTATTCCCGTCGCGGAAGACTGTGGCCTGATCTTGCCGATCGGCAACTGGGTTCTTCGCGAAGCCTGTACCCAAGCGCGCGCCTGGCTCGATGCCGGCCTGCCGCTGGGCACCATGGCCGTAAATATATCCGCGATGGAGTTCCGCGATGACAATTTCCTCGACAACGTGTTCGCTACGCTCAAGGAAACCAACCTGGACCCGCGAACTCTGGAACTCGAATTGACCGAGAGCGTGCTGATGAAGCGCGTCGAGTCCGCTGCCACCGTGCTCAAAACACTGCGAGCCGGCGGTGTGCAAGTGGCCGTAGATGATTTCGGCACGGGTTATTCCAGTTTGAGCTACCTGCGAAAATTTCCCATCGATGCGCTCAAGATCGATCAGTCGTTTGTGCGGCAAATCACTTCCGCTCCGGACGACACCACCATCGTAACCGCGGTGATCAGCATGGGCCGCAGCCTGCGGCTGCGAGTGGTGGCCGAAGGCGTGGAAACCCGCGAAGAGCTCGAATTTCTGCAGTCCCACTTGTGCGACGAAGCGCAGGGCTACTACTTCAGCCGTCCGGTGCTTCCCGCGCAATTCGCGCTGCTGCTCAAAGCCGGAATTCCCGAAGCCGCGGCCATGGTTCAGCACTGAAGTTTTTCTTTCGAGCGCGTTCGCTCAGAGGTGCGCTGTGAACTTGACTCATGATCTTCCGGCGGACAGATTCGCAAGGGATCGCCGGTCACCAGTCGAATGATGAAAGTTGCAGACAAAACAGAGAGCGGTCAATTTGCGACCGTCCCGGATGCGCCCGTCGAAAAGCGCAAATCCCCGCGTTACTCTTTTTCCGCTACCGTGGACGCGCACGACGTTCTCGCGGATATGAGCATCATCGGGCGGCTCTCCGACATCAGCCGCAACGGTTGCTACGTGGATACCATCAGCCCGTTTGCCATGGGCGCTGAAGTCGGCCTGAAAATCACCAGAGGCAGCCAATCCTTCCTCACCGATTCCAAGGTTGTATATTCCTCGAATGGAATGGGCATGGGCTTGTTGTTCACCACCGCCGAAGCGGATCAAGTCGAGCAACTGGAACTGTGGCTCCGCGAACTGAGCGGCGAAAAAGTGGTCACCCCGCGCGCGGCGCCCAATCCTCCCGTCGAAGCCAAGAAAACCAACGGCAGCCCCGAACCCGAATTGCGCCAAATCGTCAGCGAGTTGATCGCGCAGCTCAACGGCAAAGGCGTCCTCGACGATTCCGAAGCCATGGCCCTGCTCCGCAAACTCTCGAAATAATCGCCCTGTAGCACAGCCGCTCCTGGCTGTGGCCTTTCGTACGTTTCCAAGCCGCGTCTGCCCATTTGCCCAAATTCGTCACAGCCACTATTCAGGGTAAAAGGGACGCAGTTCGCTTAGTTCGGGACAAACCAGGGCTACGCGGCGCACCTTGACAGCCGGGCGAGCGTTTGTACATTATGTCCGCGGCATCGCGTCGCGTTCCTTTCTATTCTATGACGCGGCCGGCGGCGGCCACTCGGCGAGCGGCAGTTCGTAGATCAAGCGAAGTTTCGCGGCCTTCGAACACGCCGCAACGTTTCGGATCTCTTTGCAGGCTGCTTCAGAAAGGTCCCCGAGCAATTGTGCGCGGTCATGGGCCTGATAACGCCGCACTGACCGCACTTCACTCGTTCCAACTGCACTCGTTCTAGTTCCTTTGATTCCAGCTCCACTAGTGCGTGGCCAACCACCGAACCAAGGGGTTTCACTGACAGCTCCGGTCAAAATCGACGAGTTCGAATCTGAGAGGAGATTGATAAATGTCCGACGAAATTAATAATGATCGCCGCCGCTTTTTGGGCGCCGCGGCGATGGGCCTTGCTGCTGCCGATTTTGGCATGATGACTTCCCCGAAAGCACAGCAGTACGGCGGATCATCCTCGAAAGGTGCGGCCGCGGCTCCAGCGAAGCGAAGCGGAGCGGCCGACGACGCGTCCATCCGCCCGTTCCACGTTAGTATTCCGGAGGCGGAGGTAGCCGATCTGCGCCGGCGCGTCGCTGCGACCAACTGGCCTGAGCGGGAATTGGTGAGTGATGCGACGCAAGGCGTCCAGCTCGCCACCACCCAGAAGCTCGCGCAATATTGGACCGCCAATTACGACTGGCGAAAGGTAGAAGCCAGGCTGAACGCCCTGCCGCAATTCATCACCACCATCGACGGGCTCGATATTCACTTCATTCACGTGCGATCGAAACACGCTAATGCTTTGCCGGTGATCGTGACGCACGGATGGCCCGGATCGATTATCGAGCAGCTGAAGATCATCGGGCCGCTCAGCGATCCTACCGCCTATTATGGCGGCACTGCGAACGACGCTTTCGATGTGGTGATTCCGTCGCTGCCGGGCTACGGATTTTCCGGCAAGCCAACGGCGCCGGGCTGGGACCCCGAGCGCATCGCACGCGCGTGGATCGTGCTGATGCAGCGCCTCGGCTACAAGCGATATGTGGCGCAAGGCGGCGATTGGGGAAATTGTGTCACGGAGCTGATGGCTCTGCAGGCGCCTCCGGAATTGCTCGGCATCGCCACCAACATGGCGGCCACCGTTCCAGCCGATATTGACAAGGCTGCGTTTTCCGGGGCGCCGCCGCCCGCCAATCTGGGCGCTGATGAACTGCGCGCGTACAACCAGCTGGCATTTTTCTACAAGCACGGGCTGGGTTATGCCGGGGAAATGGCGAATCGCCCGCAGACGCTCTACGGAATCGCGGATTCACCGGTGGGTCTCGCTGGATGGATCCTTGATCACGACGCAGCCAGTTACGCGCTCATCACGCGCGTATTTGACGGTGTTCCCGAAGGCCTGACGCGCGAGGACATCGTTGAAAACATTTCGCTCTACTGGTTGACGAACACGGCGGTGTCGTCGGCTCGTCTCTATTGGGAATATAAGGGCGGCTTTTTCGACGTCAGGGGCGTCTCGATCCCAGTTGCCGTTAGCGCTTTTCCGGACGAGATTTACCAGGCGCCGAAGAGCTGGGCGGAGAAAGCTTATCCCAAACTGATTTATTACAACCGGCCGCCTAAAGGCGGGCACTTCGCGGCGTGGGAACAGCCGGAATTCTTCACTACTGACCTCCGCGCGGGGTTCAAATCGTTGCGTTAATCGCAGGCAGGAGGGCGGCGCTCTTAACTGGCGCGCCGTCTTGCTGCACGAAACGCGCCGGCCTCGATTTACATCCAAAGGGACAGATAAATGTGCTTGTCACGACGTGGGTCTCGATAATTCCGGGTTTATTAACATTATGCGTTGAATCGAACTTAGAGGGAGGGCGTTTAGTATGTCAGGCAAGGCACAAGCAGCAGCCGCGAAAGCACCGCAGGCAGTAGTTCGATCCCACCAGCCGGGCCAGGATGTTTTCCGATCGATCCTATCCGAAGAGATAGATTGGAAGCCCTTCCCGGCGTTCCCACCTTCGGTGCGGTTGGCGGTTGTTGTCGGTCAGCCTTCAGAGCCCGGGCCTTATACGATTCGGGTCAAGGTGCCGCACGACGTAAAATTGATGCCGCACCGCCACCCGGAGGACCGCGTTTACACCGTGATCTCCGGCGTTTTTTACATTGGTCTGGGCGATCAGTTCGACGCCGGCAAGCTGCAAGCGTTTCCACAGGGCAGCGTCATCGTGTTGCCGGGCAATACGTCTCATTTTCACTGGGCGAAATCGAGTGAGTATGTGACACAAGTGTCTGCGATTGGGCCGCTCGGCCTGGATTACCTGGACCCGAAAGACGATCCGAGAAACAACAAATCCTAGCCGGAATCAGAACGATTTCGCAGCGGCGCGCGCGAAAACCCGCGAGATCAAGGAAAGGAACGGCCCGTGGAAAATCAAACGTCTTATCGCACCATACAGATCGATGGCCTTAACATCTTCTACCGCGAGGCTGGACCAAAAGATGCGCCAACACTCCTCCTGCTGCACGGACTTCCCTCTTCTTCGCGCATGTTCGAGCCTCTGTTTGCGCGTCTATCCGACCGCTGTCATCTGGTCGCGCCCGATTACCCGGGCTTCGGGCACAGCGACTGGCCCGATCCTAAGAAATTCGCTTACACATTCGATCATTACGCCGAAATCATGAATCATTTCACCGAAGCGCTCGCGCTGCCGCGCTACACGCTCTACATGCAGGATTACGGAGGCCCCGTCGGCTTCCGCATGGCCTTGGCGCATCCGGAACGCGTCGAGGCGATCATCGTTCAGGATGCGGTGGCGCACAACGAAGGCCTGGGCGCGAATTGGAAGACGCGGCGCGAGTTCTGGGCCGATCGCGCCGCCAATGAAAGCGCGCTGCGCGCAAATTTACTTTCGCTCGCGGCGGCTCGCGCCCGGCACGCCGGAAACGATCCCAATGTCGAGCGCCATGATCCGGATCTCTGGACTGATGAATTTTATTTTCTGAACCAGCCGAGCCAGGCCGACATTCAAAGCGACCTTTTCTACGACTATCGCACCAATGTCGAAAATTATCCCAAATGGCAAGCCTGGATTCGCGAAAATCAGCCACGCCTGCTAGTGATTTGGGGCAAGTATGAGCTTTCGTTCGATCCTTCGGAGCCGGAGGCTTATCGCCGCGACGTGCCCAATGCGGAAGTACACATCGTCGATGGCGGGCATTTCGCGCTCGATACTGCCGCCAATGAAATCGCCGAGTTCGTTCGAAACTTCATCGGCATTTCGCGCCGCAGCGCGGCGCACTCGTGAGTTCGGCCTCGCAGGGGTGGGGGCACCACCCGCTCTTGGCTGTGTAATTCAGGTGTGATCCCGGCGGCGTGCAGCGCATGACTTTAGCATGCGCAAAACGGCCACAGCCATTCGGCATAGCCACTCTGGTTTTGTCGAATTTAGGGGAATGGCAAGGTGCAGACGACATAAACTCACGCAAATTCACACAGCCAGGAGGGCTGTGCTACAAAATCAAAAGAAGGAGAACGAAAGATGAGCGCGAATAAACCACCGGAAGATATCAATAGTGATCGTCGGCAATTCATCAGCACCGCCGCCATGACTATCGCCGCCGCGCAACTCGGAGCATTCGTCCCCTCATCCGCGCACGCGGCCACGTCCAAACCCGCCAGCCGCAAGTGCATCCTTCGGTCCCATCAAGCAAATCAATGCCGGGCTTCTCAATGTTGGCTACGCGGAAGCCGGCCCCGACCGATGGTAGTCCCGTAATTCTGTCTGCACGGCTGGCCCTACGACATTCACAGCTTCGTCGATGTCGCGCCGATTCTGGCATCGAAGGGTTACCGAGTGATCGTCCCGTATCTGCGTGGCTACGGCACCACGAGCTTTCTTTCGGGCGACACGATGCGCAACGGCCAGCAATCGGTGGTTGCTCTGGACATCATCGCGCTTATGGATGCTCTGAAAATCCAGAGGGCAATCCTCGGCGGTTTCGATTGGGGAGCGCGGACGGTGGATATCATCGCGGTGCTCTGGCCGGAGCGGTGCAAGGCGATCGTTTCCGTGAGCGGTTATCTGATTGGCAGCCCGGCCGCGAACAAGATGCCCTTGCCGCCAGCGGCGGAATACGCATTCTGGTACCAGTATTATTTCGCCACGGAAAATGGTCAGGCCGGCTACGCCAAATACCTGCACGATTTTAACAAGCTGACCTGGCGGCTTGCTTCGCCGAAATGGAACTTCGATGACGCCACATTCGATCGCACGGCAGAATCGTTCAAGAATCCGGACCACGTCGCCATCGTAATTCACAATTACCGCTGGCGGATCGGAGTAGCCGAAGGCGAGTCAAAATACGACGATCTGGAAAAGCAGCTTGCCCAAGGTCTTATCGTTACCGTACCCGCGATCACCATGGAGGGCGAGGCGAACGGCGCGGCACACCCGCCTGCTGCGGCCTATCGTGGGAAGTTCTCCGGCAAATATGATTACCGGCTTATCGGAAATGGCGTCGGTCATAATTTGCCGCAGGAAGCGCCTAAGGATTTGCAAAGCGATCATCGATGTGGACGGATTCTGAAGTTTCGGGGGCGGGTGCGTTGCGCGCGGTCTTAAGTAGCGCCGGCGTCCCCGCCGGCATCTTACGACCGCGATCACGCCACAAGCAGCAATCACAGGCGGACCACAAAGCACAACCAACGCCCGTGTGTGACGTCGCATGCCGAGGATATTTATAGCCCTCGCCTACGTCCGCGCTCGCAAGATGCTGGCGGGGACGCCGGCGCTGCTTGGCACCGCGATTGACCCGGCGCCCCTACGGGAAAAGGCAAAGGTGATGCCGGACCGAACGAATATAACGACGGACATTCTCGAAATCGCATACGAATCCGGCGGGGCTCACGACGGGCCGGTTGTTCTGCTGCTGCACGGATGGCCCGACGACGTTCGCGGATGGCGCGGAATCATTCCGCAACTCGAGCACGCGGGCTTTCGATGGGTGGCACCGTGGCTGCGAGGCTTCGGGTCCACACGATTTCTTTCCGAGGATGCTATCCGCGACGGCAGCGCCGTGGCCTTGGCGCAAGATGCGATCGATTTAATGGACCATCTCCGACTGCACGAGGTTCTCGGTCGTCGGTCACGATTGGGGCGCGCGCGCTGGCGTACACTCTGGCCGCGCTTTTTCCCGAGCGACTTTCGAGCATCACGACACTGCGCTCTGTCCTATTCACCGGGCGGCCGATTCCCTACTCCATCATTCGAGCAATCGCGCCGCTGGTGGTATCAATGGTTCATGACCACGGACCGTGGCGCGGAAGCAGTGCGCGCCGATCCAAAAGGTTTTTCCCGCGTGCAGTGGAACACCTGGAGCCCGCTCGGCTGGTTTGACGATGCGGAGTTCGAAGCCACGGCCAAAAGTTTCGAAAATCGCGATTGGACGGACATCACGCTCAATGCGTATCGCAGCCGGTGGAAGGCGGAGCCCGCCGACGATCGCTACGCCGCGTTGAAGGACGCGGCTCGCAACGGTAGAAACGCTTAGCACGCCGGCGCTGATGATTCAGGGCGCCGCAGACATGTGCGATCCGCCGTCGGAGTCGGATGGCCAAGAGCGTTACTTCACCGGCGGATACCGGCGCGCACTGCTCGATGGCGTGGGACACTTTCCGGCACGCGAAGCCCCGAACGAAGTGGCGCGCGAGGTTTTGCCGCATCTGAATCAATTTCGGTAATGCGGTTCCGAGCGGCGCATGGTGTTTACGGATCACCCTCGAAAGGTTTTACCCAGCTATCGGAGAGATTGAGATTTAGTACAGCCGTGGTCACTCTTCGGTATCGTCGTCGCGTGTTCTGTCCTTTGGCTTTTGGATGGGCTTCCAGGTGAGAAAAGTCGAGAGAAAAATCAGCGCGCCCGCGAGAAACATTTTGGGATGAACTCTCCAACGTGTGTCGAGTGGATCGTAGTTACGGAAGGGCCAGATCGCCGCAAGCATAAGACTGCCTCCCACAATCTGAAGCCATTGTTTCCAGGTGGCATCTCCTCTGATGTCAAAAGGAGTTACGAACCCAATGGCGAGGAGGACAACCAGAATCGCCACTTCGACGAATATGAATACCCACAACACAATCCGATTTTACCGCTTTGCCACCTAAATTGTCAGTCCCGCCGCTCCCGCCAAGTACCATTAACTAAATATTACTTTTGCGCCACCATTGCCACCGGTACTTCGCACAGTCCCTAAGCGTGGGGCTGGCTCTCCCGAGCCTGCCGCAAGTCTGCGCCGAAAAATTTAACCGGGTGCGGGCTGATGATTCAGCCTGGCCTAAAAGAAGTGACCGCACAGGTGCCTGGCCTAAACGCCGGCTACATCGGAATTGCCGTCTCGCCTGACGCTTCAGCAGGCGCCTCGACAGCAAGAATCACGAGCCCGGAGGCGAAAAAGCGGGATTCGGCACCCCCGGTTTTCGTTTCGATTAAACGCAGGCCCAATCGTTTGTTTTGTGCAGGTTACGAGGTGTTTTAATCGCATCATGTTTCGATTAAAGCGAACGAAAATCGAAAGGATCGGATCTCCCCAACGCGGGAAAAGGTAAAGGCGTAGCTAGCATCTCATTACTTGCATTGCGGCTATAATCTAGCGTGGTCATCAGCGAGGGACTTGGAATGAGGTTTCGGAATCGGGATGTATGGATGTCGGTTGCGCTTGGCGCGCTGGTCTTGATTGCGGGCGGGTGCGGCGGCTCGACGCCGGCCTCGATCACCAAGCCGCCCGGCAACACTCCGCCGACGGTCTCCATTACTTCTCCGGTGTCGGGTGCGACGGTCAGCGGCACGATCTCGGTGGCTGCGACGGCCTCGGCTTCCGGCAATCTCCCAGTGGCTAGCGTGCAATTGCTGGTGGATGGAACGGACTCGGGGTCGGCCGATACTACTTCGCCTTACAACTTTTCGCTGGATACGACAGCTTTGACAAACGCGAGCCATACTTTGACTGCCGTAGCTACGGACAGCGCCGGAAACAAAGGCACTTCCGCCGGCGTTTCTATTACTGTGGCGAATCAAGGCCCTCCGCCGCCTCCAGCCATGCCCGGCTATGCGGGTAATGGCGCGGGATGCCCGCTCTCGAACGACCAGAACCAGACCAGCGATCAAGTTACGCAGTATCACTGCCCGCTGCCGAACCCGACCATTTCGGGCAATCTGCTGGTGCTGCTGCTGCGCTATGACGCGCCGGCGCAGTCGCCGTCGTTCAGCGACAATGTGGGCGGCAACACCTACCAGCTGGGCATCTCTTGCACCGACAACGGGAATTCCGTGGTGTCCGCTATCTACTATGTGCAAGGCGTGAGCGCGGGCGTCACCGACATCGCCGTTCATCTCTCGAGCACGCAGTTCGTTCAGATGCAGCCTTACGAGTTTTTCAATGCCGGTGCGCTTGATCAGGCTGCCTGCCAATCCGGCAGCGGGACGCAGGTTACCGCGCCGGCGCTCGACACACTCAGCACTTCGGGCGATCTGGTTTTCCAGCAGGCCGTGGTGGATAGCGTGCAGCAGATTTCCGGTTGCACAGCGGGATCGCAGAGCAATATCGCTTGGACGTTGCGCAGCGCGATGATTGCCGACCGATATCCTTCGTGTGTGCAATTCGGCGTTTATGATTCTGCGGCCTCGTTCGCGCCGTCCTTCACGCTCGGCACTTCAGCCAGTTTCATTACCGCGGCGGCGGCTTTCAAACCCGTGCAAACGGGCTCGGCTCCGCCTTCGGGCATCCGCGTAGTCTATGTGCAACACGATGACACGGACAACGAGCAAGCTAGTTCGGTTCCGATCGAAGCGCCGATCAGCGGAAACATGTTCGCTGTTTTATTTGGTTCGGGTTGCCAGTCGCCGAGCACTACGGACTGTTCGTTCCCGACCTCGGTTTCTGACGGGGTCAATCAGTACGCGCAGGTGGGCGGGAATGTGGTTAGTCCGGCCGGCGATGGCGGGGCTTCCGTTGGCGCGGTGTGGTATGCGAAGGGCGTCGCGCCCGGAGCGTACTTCCCTACTTGGACGATGCACGCGCGGTCCGCTGGCGGCAATGGGAACACCATGTTTTTATACGACATTTCTGGAGCTTCGAGCGCGCCACTTGATACTTCGTTCGGATCGGGCGGGTTGGCCAGCAATAATTCAGACCAAAGTAGTGGCGGTTCCGGCGGGAACCTTACTACTTTGACGGCTTCTCCATCGCAGGAGAATGAAGTCATTCTTGCGGCCGTGGGCGCGGCTTTTAATACGTTTACCGGAATCGCGAGCCCTTCCGGTGGTCAGTTTCTTATCTAGTCATTACGCGACTGAGACGAACTCGAGCCACGACGATCTCAATGGCGGATGGATGTTGTATTACAACGGGTCGTCGACCTCCGCGGTTACCATCACATGGACGCAGGATGAGTCGGAGGATCCCGGCGTCGGCGACTGGATGTCGGTCGGCGTGGCGTTTCACTGAGGGCCGAAGTGCGGGAGGGTCTGTGTTTCATCACGGTACGTCGCGATTACGGTTGGAAGACCCTCCCCTACTGGAGATGATTCATTACGCCGCCGCAACGCGGCGAGATGCGGGCAGGTCGAAGCGATCTAGGTTCATTACTTTGGTCCAGGCTGCTACGAAGTCTTGGACGAATTTCGCGTGCGCGTCGTTGCTTCCGTAGACTTCTGAGAGGGCGCGGAGTTGTGCATTGGAGCCGAAGATCAGATCGGCTCGCGTGGCCGTCCAGCGAACTTCGCCGGTCTTGCGATCGCGGCCTTCGAAGGTGTTGTTTGCGTCTGAGGTCGCTTTCCACGCTGTGTTCATATCGAGCAGGTTAATGAAGAAGTCGTTGGTTAACGCCTCCGGCTTTTTGGTGAAGACGCCGAACTTGGTCTGGGCGAAGTTGGTATTGAGCACGCGCATTCCGCCGATTAGCACCGTGAGCTCCGGGGCGGTGAGAGTGAGGAGTTGCGCTTTATCGAGGAGTTCGACTTCGGCGGATGCTTCGGAGTTGCGGTTGAAGTACGAGCGGAAGCCGTCGGCGACCGGCTCAAGCACCGCGAAAGAATGCACGTCGGTTTGCTCCTGCGAAGCGTCCATGCGGCCTGGGGCGAAGGGGACGGTTACGGTGATGCCGGCATTTTTCGCGGCTTGCTCGACACCGGCGCTGCCGGCGAGGACGATCAAGTCGGCTAGCGAGATTTTTTTGCCGCCGGATTCGCGGCGTTGAAGTCGGCTTGAATTTTTTCGAGTACCTTCAGCACCTTCTGTAGCTGTTCGGGCTGATTCACCTTCCAATCTTTCTGCGGGCTAAGGCGAATGCGTGCGCCGTTTGCGCCGCCGCGCTTGTCGGAGCCACGATAGGTGGACGCCGACGCCCAAGCGGTCGAGACCAGTTGCGAGACGGTGAGGCCCGAGGCGAGAATTTTCTGCCTTCAGAGCGGCGGCATCTTTGTCATCGACCAATGGATGATTTACTGCCGGGACGGGGTCCTGCCAGAGCAGTTCTTCGTTGGGAACCTCGGGACCGAGGTAGCGTGCGCGGGGGCCCATGTCGCGATGAGTGAGCTTGAACCATGCGCGCGCGAACGCATCGGCTAACAAAGCTGGATTCTCGTAGAAGCGGCGCGAGATTTTTTCGTAGATGGGATCGAATTTCAGAGAGAGATCGGTGGTCAGCATCGCCGGTTCGTGACGCTTGGAGGGATCATGAGGCGTCCGGAACCGTGCCCGCCGCGCTTCCATTGCCTTTCGGCTTCCACTGGAATGCGCCGCCGGGGCTTTTGGTAAGTTCCCACTCGTACTTGAACAAGTGTTCGAAGAAACTGTTGCTCCATTTTGTTGGCGTGCTGCTCCAGGTGACTTCCAGGCCGCTGGTGATTGCGTCACCGGCGATTCCCGTGGCGTAGGCACTCGACCAGCCCAACCCTTGCTCCTCAATTGGCGAGCCTTCCGGCTCTTTACCCAGCTGCGTGCCGGGACCGGCTCCGTGGGTTTTCCCGAAGGTGTGGCCGCCTGCGATCAGGGCGACGGTTTCTTCGTCGTTCATGGCCATGCGCGCGAATGTCACGCGGATATCCTTGGCTGCCGCCAGCGGATCCGGCTTGCCTTCCGGGCCCTCAGGGTTCACATAGATTAGGCCCATCGTGGTGGCGCCCAGGGGATTTGCGAGCTCGCGGTCGCCCGAATAGCGTTTCTCTGTGCCCATCCAGGTGGTTTCCAGTCCCCAGTTGACGTCGAGGTCCGGTTCCCAGACGTCCGGACGTCCGCCGGCAAAACCGAAAGTCTTGAAGCCCATCGTTTCGAGGGCGACGTTGCCGGCGAGGATCATTAGATCGGCCCAGGAAATTTTCTTGCCATATTTCTGTTTGATGGGCCAGAGCAGGCGGCGGGCGCGATCGAGGTTGACGTTGTCCGGCCAGCTATTGAGTGGAGCGAAACGCTGCTGACCTCTGCCGCCCCCTCCACGGCCGTCACCTATGCGGTACGTTCCGGCGCTGTGCCAAGCCATGCGAATAAACAGCGGGCCGTAGTGACCGAAGTCCGCGGGCCACCAGTCCTGCGAATCGGTCATCAACGCCGCGAGATCGTTCTTCAGGGCCTTGTAGTCCAGGCTCTTGAACTCTTCCGCGTAATTAAAATCCCTGTCCATTGGATCGGACAGCGAGGAGTGCTGCGCGAGCAGGTTCAGATTCAACTGGTTCGGCCACCAGTCACGGTTTGTTGGGTTGGCGCTGCCGCCATG
Source organism: uncultured Acidobacteriota bacterium (assembly GCA_963831955.1). Classification (GTDB taxonomy): domain Bacteria; phylum Acidobacteriota; class Terriglobia; order Acidiferrales; family UBA7541; genus Palsa-147. The sequence goes on from CAWHSG010000003.1 coordinate 1,144,840, forward strand.
ATGGAACGGGCATTTTGCTTCGGTAGCCATGCGTACTCTCCTTCAGGCATTCAAATTCAGCCGAATAAGTTCATCGAAATCCATGCGGCAATTTCGACGAAGCTAAATTAACATCCAAATGAGAGATAATTCCAATAACTAATTCCCATTTTATGTATAGGCATAGCCTATGGGACTTCATCCGCTTCCATCGGGATGCCCGGGATAAACCAGCGGTATTACTTTAGGAACGACTACCAGCCCATTTGGTCCATGCGCCTGAGGATAATCGCGCTGTACGTATTCATGCGCTCGGGTCGTCGCTTGAGGGGAGCCGGCAGAATTGCAGCGAGACGAGCAGCCTCTTGCCGGTCGACGTTCCGCGCGGCGGTGTTGTCGTAGTAGCGGCACGCCGAATCTGCGCCGTAAACACCAGGGCCCCATTCGACCACGTTAAGGTAGATCTCAAGAATGCGCTGTTTGCCGAGGACGAGTTCGGCTACCGGGACCAGCGAGGCCTCGGCGCCCTTGCGGACAAACGAGCGGCCCGTTCCGAAGAATAGGTTCTTTACGAGTTGCTGCGTGATGGTGGAAGCTCCGCGAGTCCGCTCGCCCTCCAAATCGTCTTCGGCGGCGATTTGGACCTCGTGCCAATCGAACCCGTGGTGCTGGTAGAAGCGCGCGTCCTCTGCGGCGATTACCGCGTGCTGAAGATCGAGCGAGATTTGGCTGAGCGGAATGAAATTGTAGCGTTCGCGGTACGGCGTGTGGTGAATCCAGGCCTGCAAGCGGCGCTCGATGTGCACCGCGGTTGTGGGCGGGTCGATCCACCGGGCGGCCAGAAGCATCAGCGCGGCAAGCGACCAAAGAGCCGCCAGGCCGATGAGGAACCATCGAATAAAGAGTTTTAGGAAGCCCTTCCGAAGAGGGGGCTTTGCGAGTGTGTCCTCCATTGCAGTCACATTTTAGAATAACAGCTCGGCACCGGTTGCCGCTGAAGGATGATCATGTGACGACTGTCGATTGGCTAGACTACGCGAGAGTGAGCTTAAGGGACGGGAAGTCCGAGAGGGCTTTCCCCGACGTGCGGGGCTTGATCGTAGCCGATTTCAGCGATCAATTTGACGCTGTGAAGCGCTTCCGCTATTATTCAAACGCGGGGTGGAGCAGCCTGGTAGCTCGTCGGGCTCATAACCCGGAGGTCGTTGGTTCAAATCCAACCCCCGCAACCATGGGCGCTTCGAGGCTAAACCTTGAAGCGCCCTTTTTCTTTATACTTACGGCTGATCTCGTCTTCCTCTCATTCCGGGTTCACAGTCAGGTGGCTGCTATCTGTTCCCAATTTAGGAACAACTGGGAATAGATCTCTGACGATTTCGCGTTCTACCTCCAAGAAACCGTCAATTTACCTGAGACCCCGGCTTCCGCCCTACAAGCGCGAAGACGCGGAAGGGAACTGGGAAAGAGTGTGGACGGCGCGCCCTGATTGGAGAATGGTCGCAGGTGATTACCGAGCGGGTTGGGCGGCGGTACTTCGTGGCTCAGCGAGCATCCGTGTCTATGTGAACGCTCTTCAGTTCCTTGATTTGCGTGATTGCGATCGCGCGAGTTCCGTTTCGCGTGAACACCGGGCCACTTGCCTGCACATACTTTCCTACAAACGGCATCATCTTTTCACGCTGGCCGGAATCGGGCATGTCTGCGGAGATTGGGAAATAGATCAGCCCAGCCTTCGTGAGGATGATGATCGGTGAGCCGTGCTTAACGCAATCCAGGGTGCACTGCAAACTGAAGCTGGTGGCGGTCCCAGCCGGATTTTGGATGGGGCAAGCGAGGTCCCGAACGGCGCCCTCGATCGTCATCGTCTTTGCGTCGGGCGCCATCTTAGTACCCTGAGACGCGAGCGTTGGACAGATGACCAGCACAGAAAAAACCGTAGCGACGAGCACATGGAAGAAAGAGGAGCGCTTCATAAAACCTCCCCCGGCGGCGTGACGGAGGGCTTTCGTGGACGTTTCCGGCTTGGCCGCCCAATCTGGCGAGAGTATACACCGTGGCGAGTCGATCTCTGCAAAAAGCTCGAAGCACCAGTGCTTGCTGAAGGCCGCGCGGCGCACCAGCGCCGCCGCGTCCCTGCAAGAACTCAATGTAGAGCCGCGCAGTCGAGACTCCGACGAGTCCAATCAACAACGGCACGATCCAGCAGATCGCCAATAACTTGAACAGTTCCCGCACACAGAATTTCACCTACGACGAGCTGAATCGGGTCAAGACGGCAGCGACGCAGGCCACGACGGGTACCTATGCCTGGGGTCTTCAGTTCGGATACGATATCTGGGCGAATCTGCTGTCGGCCACGGTCACCCAGGGATCGGCGCCCATGCTCAGCGCGACTGTCGGCACAAACAATCGGTTGACCAACACCGGTTTCTCCTACGACGCCGATGGGAACGTGCTCGGCGATGGGATTAACAGCTATTCGTTCGACGCAGCATCGCAACTGAAGACCGCCGCCGGAGTCACCTACACCTACGACGGTGACGGCAAGCGCGTCCAGAAATCGAATGGCAAGCTCTACTGGTACGGCACCGGCAGCGAACCGCTGGCGGAGAGCGATGCCTCCGGAAATATCACGGATGAATATATTTTCTTTGGCGGCAGGCGAATCGCTCACCGGAAATCGAGTGGCGAGGTGGATTACTATTTCTCGGACCAGGTGGAAAGCGCTCGCGTGGTGACGAATGCTGCTGGGACGGTTCTCGACGATTCGGACTTCTACCCCTTCGGCGGCGAGCGGCCTGCCATCACCAACACCAGCGGAAACAATTACAAATTCCAGAGCAAAGAACGCGACACCGAAACGGGCAACGACGACTTCGGCGCTCGCTACTATTCCTCGTCGTTCGGACGGATGCTGTCGCCGGACTGGTCGGCGATTCCTGCTGCGGTGCCCTATGCCGACCTCACCAACCCGCAGACGCTGAATCTGTATCAATTTGTCAAAAACGATCCCGTGTTATTCATTGATGGGGATGGACACTCCATTTCGACCGGGGCCACCGGCTCGAATGTCGATCCGGGAACGCAAACGGCTTTACAGCGTGGAGGAATCGACGGTTGCATCATGGACGGTAGCTGCCCTCACCCGGACCTGACTATAACGGGCAACTGGTATCTGACCATCGGCGGATCTGACGGTGAGCAGCAAGGTACCAACGCATCGGCCCAAAACAATCAGCCGCAACAGCCTGGCGACCGGTGCGAGGCGCAGATGAGAAGCCGTCCAGGTGATATCACCTCCGCTCATAGTTATGGTGCCTCTCATGCGTGGTGGTATGTGACTGATCGCGACGGTCAAGACTATACGCTGTCATTTACCATGATTGTGCCCAAGAAAGAAGTCTCCACGCCAATCGGAAAGATCGAGATGCCGCAGAGCCCGGTTCTGAACGCGCACGTAACGAAGGGGTCGCAAAGCTCAAGCAATGCGAACGACAATCTGAGTCATGGTCAGGTGATCTTTGACACTGGACGGTCGAGCAAAGTATGTGGCGGCGTGGATAGCATGATAAAAGCAGCACGGAGTTTTCCAGTTGATAAAATACCGTATCTTACTAAGGGGAACGTGACAAGTAATAGCGGCGCTCGTTATCTAGGCGACGTGGGAGGCTTTCATCCCGCCGATCCAAGCCAGCCAGGTTTGAGCGCTGTCGGATGGAACTCGCGAATACCCGGCGTGGAAAAGTGAGCTCACCTAAAACGGGAGTAAAGATTATGCGCACTTCTTTGGTGCTCTTCACGATTCTGTTGTGCACCGCCCTAGCTCCGGTGGATGCGAATGAAACAAGGGCTGCCGCGGTGTTGTTTGATAATTTTGAGACTGTCTTTCACACTGTGCCGGCACTTCTCTTAGGGACACGCGGCGATGTCGGCGTTGGTTTTGCCCAAGAGCCTTTCGGCTATTTATTGTTCGCCTTCGACAAAATAGGCAAAGAAGTCCGAACCGCTGTCTTCGCGGACTCCCAAAGTGTTTTGCTAGGCACGAAAGACTACCGTCCACCGGACGGACTCGGTCGCGTTGTCGCGACACGTTGCTACGTAATCGTTTTGCGGAAGAGAAACACAGTTGAAATTTCCAAGTACTTCGACAAGTTTTCAGTGGTCTCTGACCGCGGTACGCCAATCTGGGCTTGGTCAGCCGATATAGGGGAGTTCGGCGACCGAGGAACTCACCTCAGCTCGCTCTATGCAACTCAGGTAACACACACCTACGTGGTAGTTTCGAACAATCTCGAAGAACTCAAGACTGTTTCTAATCAGTTGGCCTCATCTGACGAGGGCGCCATGCCCCCGCGAATACGTGAATGGGATGACGTTAGAAAACATGAGTTCTGGGGATATAGAAAGTATCGACTTGGACAAGACCAGCAAACTGACCCCATCTTTACCGGGATGCGCGGGATCGAGCCCGACGCCGATGCGCTGATTCTTTACGTCGATCTGATACACGATGTCGGTGTGCTCCGACTCCTGAGTTCAAACACTGAAAATACGACGGCGAACAGCTTGAGCAGCGTGTGGAAAATCCCTCCGCTCACACCTTCGGGCCAGGAGGAGTGGGAGACCAAGTTCCCGCTCAAGGGTCCCGGACCTTACTCTGAGAGTTCTTTCAAGGTTCTATGGTTGTTTGGATTGGGAGTCGTTGTGTAGAGCGTTCTTCGTGTAACGGCTCTTGGTGCTGGCCCACCCCAAAGGTTTAACGGTGTTGGGTCCCCAACCTGAGCTTCATCGAGGGTGGGGCTTGCGGCCTGGCGTTCGGCGCTTTTCTTCGGGTTCGCGCGTTCGCCTGCATTTTCTGAATTCTAAAGGCCACGCCATCGCGGCTATCATATTTTTCTCAATGCAGCTTGTCGGTCTCCGGGAACAAATTTGGAACAGCTTGGGAACAGAACAGCGGGGAGCATCCGGTAACCACCCCTATCGACATGCAGCCAACTCCCTGAAAATCCAACAAGAGGCACATAGAGTTGTGGCTCATAACCCGGAGGTCGTTGGTTCAAATCCAACCCCTGCAACCACGGGCGTTTTGAGGTTAAACCTCGAAACGCCCTTTTTTATTTATAGTTGCGGACGATCTCGCCCTCTCTCTAATTCCTAGTTCACAGCCGCGTTGCCCGTATCTGTTCCCAATTTAGGAACAATTGGGAACAGATCTTTTGCGATTTCGAGTTCTGTCACCCTATGTGAGATATTCCCAGCTTCCTCCGGCCCGACTCTACTAGTCCGGTTAGCGCGGTTATCAGGCTTGACTTCAATTCCGGGACACCGACGAGTCCGATCAATAACGGCACGATCCAGCAGATCGCCAATAACTTGAACAGTTCCCGCACACAGAATTTCACCTACGACGAGCTGAATCGGGTCAAGACGGCAGCGACGCAGGCCACGACGGGTACCTATGCCTGGGGTCTTCAGTTCGGATACGATATCTGGGCGAATCTGCTGTCGGCCACGGTCACCCAGGGATCGGCGCCCATGCTCAGCGCGACTGTCGGCACAAACAATCGGTTGACCAACACCGGTTTCTCCTACGACGCCGATGGGAACGTGCTCGGCGATGGGATTAACAGCTATTCGTTCGACGCAGCATCGCAACTGAAGACCGCCGCCGGAGTCACCTACACCTACGACGGTGACGGCAAGCGCGTCCAGAAATCGAATGGCAAGCTCTACTGGTACGGCACCGGCAGCGAACCGCTGGCGGAGAGCGATGCCTCCGGAAATATCACGGATGAATATATTTTCTTTGGCGGCAGGCGAATCGCTCACCGGAAATCGAGTGGCGAGGTGGATTACTATTTCTCGGACCAGGTGGAAAGCGCTCGCGTGGTGACGAATGCTGCTGGGACGGTTCTCGACGATTCGGACTTCTACCCCTTCGGCGGCGAGCGGCCTGCCATCACCAACACCAGCGGAAACAATTACAAATTCCAGAGCAAAGAACGCGACACCGAAACGGGCAACGACGACTTCGGCGCTCGCTACTATTCCTCGTCGTTCGGACGGATGCTGTCGCCGGACTGGTCGGCGATTCCTGCTGCGGTGCCCTATGCCGACCTCACCAACCCGCAGACGCTGAATCTGTATCAATTTGTCAAAAACGATCCCGTGTTATTCATTGATGGGGATGGACACTCCATTTCGACCGGGGCCACCGGCTCGAATGTCGATCCGGGAACGCAAACGGCTTTACAGCGTGGAGGAATCGACGGTTGCATCATGGACGGTAGCTGCCCTCACCCGGACCTGACTATAACGGGCAACTGGTATCTGACCATCGGCGGATCTGACGGTGAGCAGCAAGGTACCAACGCATCGGCGCAAAGTCAGGTACAAGTTCAGGCAAGCGTTATAGAGCAAGGCAAGACTGTTCAAGGCGAGAAACAACCGGATGGCACATCCGTCACCGGAGTGAGAGGCATAATCCAAGACTCAATTACAGTGAACGGCAAACCGCTAACAGGCGTGGCAGTCGAGGAAACAAATACTAGTACGGCTACTTTAAACGGGCAGGTAGTGCCTTTGGGCAACAAAGGAGGTTCAGCCTCCACAAATAATGCAGGTCAGCTAAATGACACGGTCGGACTGCTAGCACCGGCGCGAACAGCGACCCAAGACAAGCCATTGATCCAGTTGCTTAAAACTCAGGCGGTTACCGTAACTAATAAGAATACAATAACATTCACGGTCCCGGGTGGCAGCAAGTATTCAGCAACCGCTACGAGGACTTTGACGAACGTGGGATCAGGCGGAAAAGTAAGTTCGAGCTATACGCTTAGTACTTCTCAACCAGTCGTAAGGGTTGTTCCGTAGTCATCGAAAATGGCCCGAACGCGTTCTTTGAATGCCCACCCACGAGGAGGACCAAGATGACGAGGTTAACGGGCTTGGCCTGTGCGATTGCATTCTTGCTTCTTCCTGTGAATTCCCAAAACGAACGATTTTCGAAGTATAAGCGGGTCGAGGCCTACGAAGTCCGCCCGGGGATTCTGATGATGCCGAGATATTCGCCTGACGGCCAAGTTTGCATGGTTGTTTTACAAAAGGACCATTACGTTAACGAAGTAGCTCTTCTCGACTCAACGCTACCTCGCGAAGTAGTCACTCAAATCTTTGACGAGCTAGTGCCGCCCAGCGAGAGGGGCCCTCGTAGCACAAACGACGAAATGGCGCGTCTGTCTGTGTATGCTGGCAATAGCGTGACATCGCTCCTTGATTATAAGAATGTTTCGCTCGAAATCTCGCGACAGGCTTCTTCTCTGGGTGATACTGTCGCGGTGATTCAGTGGAAGGGTCGTCCATGCCAATAGGCGCAAAATCAGGCTGCGGCGGGAGGCGCAGGTCTTCCCAAGGTTTAACGGTGTTGGGCGCCCCATTCTCCACTTCATCGAGCGTGGGGCTTTCGGCGTTGTTTTCGGCTCTGGTGTTCGGCCCCGTTCTTCGGGCTCGTGCGCTTGATCGCGCTTCTGGATTCTAAAGGCCACGCCATCGCGGCTAACGTATTTTTCTCAATGTTGCTTCTCGGTCTCTAGGAACAAATTGGGAACAGCTTAGGAACAGAACAGCAGGGAACGTCCCGTGACAGCCTCTAGCAGCACGCAGCCAAATCATTGATAATCCAAGCAGAGGCACATCGAGTTGTGGCTCATAACCCGGAGGTCGTTGGTTCAAATCCAACCCCCGCAACCATGGGCGCTTTGAGACTAAACCTCGAAGCGCCCTTTTTCTTTATATTTACGGTTGATCTCGACTTCCTCTCGTCCCGGGTTCACATTCGCGCAACTCCTATCTGTTCCCAATTTAGGAACAATTGGGAACAGAACTCCTGAGAATTTCACGTCATTCCTCCGAGACTGTGGCAATTTGTCGAGTGCCTGCGCTGAATCTTCCAACGCGATTTCACTTGTCCGGTGAGCACGTTAATAAGACGCTGGCAGTATCTTGCGGCCCCGGCCCGCGTGGTGCAGAATTCTGCGAGATGAGCGTGACCAGTAGGCTGATAAGACTTCTTGAGAGTCGATGGTTGCTAGTCCCACTGCCCGTGCCGGCTGTCTGTTGTGGGCGACGCTTCGACGCGCCTATTGGGACTACTGGTTTTTCGACTTTGTCTTATTGCTGTGGTGTATGGACGGATTATCGAGCTCTTCAAACGGCGTGTTATAAATTTCATGACGCTCGATAATGACTGGAGGCGCGTTTATTCCTGTCTTAGGCGAGGCGACTGGTGCGGTAGCTGCCGTCCAAGACGTCGCCGCGCCGGTCGCAAAAGGGTTCGTCGATCACGTCATGACTCCTATGTTTAACGCAGCGCCGCCACAAAATATAGAAGATGGGAATGGTCACCTGATACCCAATCCGGCTTTGATGGATGAATGTCAAGCTATGGGCGGGTGCCAATAACTCTGCTGCCGTGACAGTTGAGAGTTCCTTCACGAGGAGAATGTTTTTCATGGCAGATTCGCACTTACTTCCAAGGGGACCTTATTTTTACTTGATTCTCGGGATCATATCTTTGACCGTGGGTATAGTTTCGACATGCACCGGAGTGACCTGGGCGCGCTTTGGTCGTGTTATTTACCGCGCCAAACAGCCGAAGGAGTTTTGGGAGGACGTTGTAGCTTGCTATCTCATTGGTTTTTGCTTCATTGGATACTTTCTGTATCAGGTCTACGGAAGTTGAAACTGAGCTGATCTTCTCGATGGTTGGTCACACAGACAATTTGAGGGACGCTTGCCTCGCTTGCGTTGTTTTTTGCGCGTTAGCGGCGATATCGGTTGGCTGCCGCCCGCCCTCCCCGGATTGGAACGGTACATGGAAAGTGAATCCCTCAAGGAGCGACTTTCAGGGCCCGATTTTTACCATTTCGATTTCGGGTGACGGTGAGTATCGCTATTACGACGGAAGGTCGAGTTTCACTTTTCGCTGTGATGGGAAGGATCGACCGACGGCGAAAGATCGCACACGAGCCTGTGTGAAAAGCAGCGCCACTGTGTTGGACCTGACGCAAAAAGAAAATGGGTAACGACAAGTGAGAATCATTGGGAGCTTTCGGTTGGCGGGACAGTTCTTACGGTAACGGCGACCGCGCTCCGTCCGAGCGGTCCGGCTATCACAGGGCAGATCATCGCTTCGCGAATGTCAGGTTCCAAAGACTTTGTTGGTCAGTGGCGGGACACAAGCTACCTCCAGCGGCACGCCGATCTGGCGCTGCGACTGGAGAAGCAAACCCTGCATCTCAGCTATCCGAGCGGCGGGCAGTATGCTGATGCACCGTTCGATGGAGCCGACGTTCCTTTGCGTGGCCCACACGCTTCAGAGGGACTGACCTACTCAGCACGGCTGGTTGGGCGTCGCGAGATTCAGACTCTGACGAAGCGCAACGGCAAAGCTCTCACTCAAGGCTCTCTGGAACTCAGTAACGATGGAAGAATTATTACCGAATCTTGGTGGAACCCAGGTCAACCAGCTGGCAAGGGTAAGCTTGTCTATGAAAGGGAGAAGTAGAGGTGCTCCGCACCTGACTCTCCCCCTCCAAGTGCGACTCGCAATGCAACCGGGGGGTGGTCCAGCCTATTCCCTAACACGCAAGCTCCGGATATTGGTAGATCGCAGCGCTCGCTCTATGTAACGATCCCGCATTCAGCCAGTGGAAATCCCCCATTGAATGAATATATCCAGCTCCATTAGAGGGGAACGCGAGCACATAAGGAGGTGTATTGTGATGATTTTCATAACTTGGCTGGGGTGTCTTCTACTGGCACCTTTGTTGCTAGTGCCAAGCGCAGTTCGGCAATCCGGGGGTGTAACTGCGGATATGAAAGATCGCGTCCTTGATCTCCTTTTTCGGTCGGATGCCGCCACTTCACCATTTCTCTCAAAGATGACAGCCCGATACGGTGACTCCGATTCGCAACTAGTCGAAATGACCTACCCCGTTTATCCCGTGCACCCCGGGGGGCAAGCTGAGCTTGTTAGCTACACGATTGCAGGGATGGGTGGTGACAATCTTTCGCAATTCATTTCAAAAATCGCCGCTCGAAAACCGAATGTCACGGACCATGAGATCGCTGCCAAGTTGAAGGTGGAAGTTAAGCGTTCTCCGATCAGCTACGTAGCCTTGAAACGATTCCTGGACGAACTGGAGGCAATTCGGATATCGCCGATGTTGGCGAGCCGTGTAGTTGTCGATGAGTATTCTGAGTATCAGTTCTGGTACAACAACGGGCAAGAATCTGTTCACTACAAAGTCGTGGGGCCATTCAAGGATGATCCCCAGGACAAGCTCGTGCAATGGATGATCCGATTCCGAAGCGGCGTGCCCGAGTTGTTGAGCGCCGCTTCTGCAAAACGATGAATTACACGGTGGTTGGCTCATCCTGGGCGCAGCTTCCGGCCATATTTCCAGCGCGGGGGTTCGGCCCTGTTCTTCTGGTTCGTGCGTTTGGCTGCGTTTCTGGATTCTACAGTCCACGGCATCGCGGCTATCGTTTTTCTCAACGCTGACTCTCGGTCTCTAGGAACAAAATGGGAACAGCTTGGGAACAGAAAAACAGGGAACACCCGGTAACCACCGCTAACAGCCTGCAGCGAACTCATTGAAAATCCAGCAAGAGGCACATAGAGTTGTGGCTCATAACCCGGAGGTCGTTGGTTCAAATCCAACCCCCGCAACCATTGCGAGATTCCGAGGCCGGGCCCAGGCGCCCGGCCTTTGTTGTTTTCGGCTCTCTAATTTCGAAACAGGCTTCCGAAGCCAGTACCGGAAGCCGCGAAACGCTGCGGTGAAGAAGTGCCCAGCGCGGAAGCGCATCGTCGTAGACGAAGGTCTTTCGGAGCGCTAAAGCGCTCCTCTCCCGAATAAATTCGGGGGCTCCCTCCGTAATTGCGCGGCTCCGCCGCGTCGATTCATCACGATAGTATTTTAGATTTGTCGTAACTCATATGCTATGATTCAGCGAAACCGGAACGACGCGTGGCAGGCGACGATATCCCGAACGGGCCTTGTCCCGTGCATGAAAATGCTCGGTCGCGCTGGGACGCGCTGCCCTACCTGTATCTCCTTCGCGTTCCGATAATTACCTTGCTGGTGCTGCTGACGTTCCCGTTCATCGCGCTGTGGGCTGCGCCGACCCTTCTCCGCGGTATTTTTGATGTTTCGGCGCCGGGCATGGTTTTCGTGGCGCTCGGAGCGATCCTGGCGAGTTGGACTGTGATGGTCACCGCCTGGCAAGTGCTGCTCTACGGGCCAGAACGCTTCCACATCCGTCCGTTTCCCCTCAGCTCTTCCCTGCTCACGCAGCCTCCCAGCCTCGCGGGTCATTTGCCCATTTTCGCTATTTTCTCTCTGCCCAGCATCCTAATGGGAATGTACGTCTCGAAGGACGGTGGCACCTCGACGTATCCGCGGTTATTTTTGGGTGTGCTCGGAGGTGCTGCTCTCGCGGTGGTGATTTTGATTGCCGGCGATCAATTTAAGAGCCGCGGCTGGTCGCAAGCTAAGCCAGTCACGGCATTTCTCTCGTTCTTCGGTCCAGGCTTCAAGAAGGACAGCAACTCCGCCTACGAGGGCCATTACATGGCGCTCTGGTCGTTCTTCCTTTGCTTACTCATCTATTTCGGCATCGGCATCGGAAAATTCGTCCGCCGCGGTAGTCCTCCAGCCGTTCCGACGCTCGCCGATCTGCTCGTATTTTTGATGATTCTTTGTTGGGGGTTGTCTGCCATCACTTTTATCCTTGACCGGTTCCGTATCCCCCTGCTGGTGCCTTTGTTGCTAGCGGCGATCTTCTCGGCTCAATTCCGCGCCACCGATCATTACTTCTACATGTTCGGCACAACGAACACTTCCGTTCTTTCTCCGTCAGCGGTGATCCGCGCGGGCAAACCCGGTGCCGGGATCATCGTCGTCGCCGCTAGCGGAGGAGGCATCAAGGCCGCCGCATGGACCGCGCGCGTACTGACTGGCCTGGAGGAAGGCGATCCGGGGAAATTCGGGGGCTCGATCCGCCTGGTCAGCTCGGTTTCTGGCGGCAGCGTTGGCACGATGTATTTCGTCAATGAGTATTATGCGAACGGCGGAGGGCTTCCGTCGGATCCGGCCGAGCTCGAACAAGCCGTTGGACACGCAAAGGCATCGAGTCTCGATGACATTGCCTGGGGCCTCGTGTATCCCGATTTTTTGCGCGTTTTCGTGCCCGTCTTCTTTAGGCACCTGGACCGCGGCCAAGCGTTGGAAGCGGCGTTGACGCGCGAATTGCCCAACTCCAAAAATCATCTCTCCATCCCATTGTCGGCTTGGCGCGATGGCGTTCTGAAAGGCTCGCGCCCCGCCGTGGTGTTTAACGCGACGGTAGTCGAGAGCGGCCAGCGCTTTCTCATGGGAACGACCGACCTCTCGAAGTCCATTGCCGGCCGCAGCAGTCTGCAGGAAGCCTTCGGTGATCGCGACATCTCAGTGGTCACGGCCGCGCGCCTATCGGCTACCTTCCCCTACGTATCTCCGGCGGCGCGCCCGGATATTGATGGTAAGCAAATTCATGTAGTGGACGGGGGATATACCGACAATTTCGGGATGGCGACCCTTCTCGCGTGGCTCGAGGAAGCCCTTTTCGCCCCCGATAATCCCGTCCGCCGTGTGCTGATCATCGAGATTCGCGCTTCGCCTCCCGCTTCCGGGTCTCCGCCTGTTTCCTGGCGTGGCTGGCCGTTTCAAACCTACGCGCCGATTTCCGCCATGCTCAATGTCCGCGATAACGGCCAACTGCCCCGCAATGACGAAGAGCGGAGCCTCCTGAAGGCCTATGCTGCATCCTGCAACATCGACGTTGAACACGCGGTCTTCGAGTACCAAAGTGAGGACGCTCCGCTCTCCTGGCACCTCTCTCCCAAGGACGAGGCTGAAATCGATTCCGCCTGGAAAGCACCGTCGAACAAGCTAAAAAAAGAACAGCAAACGGTTCATACGTTCCTCGGTGCGAGTGCGGCGCCGTCGGTCGCCACGCCGCCGTCTTCCGCGTGTCAAATCAATTTCCGGTCATCGAGGGGTCTACAACTACACGAATCGCATACTCGCCGCGCGCCTAGGCAGCATCTTAATTTCGAGGTAGGCTTCCAGAGCCTTTATAAGAAGCGGTGGCTAAGAAGTGCCCGGCGCTAAACCGCTCCTCCCCCGAATAAATTCAGGGGCTCCCTCCGTGGTGCCGCGGCTCCGCCGCGATCATCGCGGAGTGCCCTTTTCTAAGCTCCAATCGATTTCTAATTAGGACGCCACCCGCGCATAGAAGTGTTTCGCGCGGGCGGAGTCGCTGTGCCGCAGTCGCGCGAAAGTGTCTCGTGTGGTGGGAAGGAGGTTACTGATGCCGTGCGCCGAAATTTATGCCGCGTTGGCCGAAGACTCTGGGTCGGAATCTGAGCGGCGATAGAAGCGCTTATCGCAGGAATCGCAACGATATGGGCGCACGCGGAAGAGCGAGAGGATGTGCCGCTCGTAGAACGACCGCCGGTGCGACTTCGAGATTTTTCGGCTGCCGCAGTTCGGGCAGTACCGCTCCGCATGTATTTGAAATAAAGGCAGTGGCAGCCTCTTTGTGACACGCCCGCTTTTCAAATGGGCTGCCCGCTCGCCGGGAGCGATTGGGACGAAAACGAGGACGAGTAGCAGCGCCCGAAGTCTTCTCCGAAACGCGATGGTCTTGGCTCAGGCGGTCATGCGCGTGGCAGCCCGTTGCGCCTGGTCCCGGGTCGCGTTAATTAGAGCCATCTCGACGTCGGTCGGTTGCACGGGACAACGGATGACCTCGAACGCGCCCAGACGCATGGCCTCCAGGTATTCGTCCCACTCGCCAGTCTGCAACATGATCACGAAGCGCGAGGCTTTTCGCCGCACCTCCGCGGATTGTAGCAGCTCGCGGTAAGATCCGCCCGACATCCTTTCATCGCAGAAAACCAGCCCGAGCGGCTGCCGGTAGAGAACTTCCTGCGCCTGCTTCAGCGTGCAAGCCACATATACATTAATTAGTAGGCCGTCCAATATGCGTACCAGCGATTTCACGTGCTCCATTCGTTCCGATACAACCAGAGCATCGATTTGTTGCTGCATGAGCGCTCTCCGTAGCATATCTCTCCACTTAGGTTCGGCGAACCTGTCTGCGGCTGCACTGGGCTCGCTGGCTGCCGGCCTCCCGCATCGAAAAATGCTTCCTGGGAGCTAGCGGGGCGTACCGTATAAATCGTTCGCGAATCACCGTCAATCCGGGGTTTTACGTATGAAGAAATCTGTCGAATCGGGGAAACTACGGACCCGTTGCGGTCGGCAAATAGACCGACAAGCCGGCGCAGGAGGCTGCGCCCGGACTGACCGATAACTGATTGAAACACGGCGAGGTACTGTACCTTGACCGTGCTATAAACCGTGGCATACTCGCCCGCAGAAGTGTGGGGTTCCACGGGGCCATCGAGCGTCACGACTAGGTAGCGCAAAAGTGTGCAATAAATTTCCGGGCGAAATCGCGCGCCCGCGCGAGAATTAGGCGAAACGTAAATCGCTGGGTATCAAATAGGAAGGCTTCGCGGACCGGGCCGAACAGCTACGCCCGGGAGTGTCTGGCGTGCGGAAGGACGCTTTCACGGCCTTCGGAAGTGTTGGATGCATTTGATTTATTGCGGATTCAAGTTCAGAACAAAAAAGAGCAGCGCGGGATCTTGGCACTCCAGGAGGAAGGCGTATGAAGAAGTTAATTTCATTGCTTGGCATTTTCGTATTCCTGCTAGTGGGAACTCGCGCGGCTCGCGCGCAAGGAGTTGGCGCGTCAGGAAATATTAGCGGCACGGTGACCGACCCGTCCGGCGGAGTGGTGGCCAACGCCACCATCGTTGCCGACGAGTCGACTCGCGGCCTGAAATTCACGGTGGCCAGCGACAGCAACGGGCAATATCGATTCACAGGTTTGGCGCCAGCGGTTTACACGCTCACGGCGCGCATCAGTGGCTTTCAAACCGAGGTGATGAAGGGAGTGATCGTGAACGTCGGCGAAACTACGATCGCCGATGTACATCTCGCATTGGCCACGGCGGCGACGCAGGTGGAAGTGAACGCGGAACCACCCGTGGTCGAAACCGAGCGCGGCAGCCAAGCCAACACTCTTAGCGAGGAGTACATCGAAGACCTGCCCATCGATCGCCGCGATTACCTCACCTTCACGCTACTATTGCCCGGCGTTTCGGACTCCACTCGGCTCACCGACGATCAAGATTTCCGCGTCAAGCAAACTCCGCAGAGCGGCCTTTCCTTCTATGGCAGCAACGGCCGCGGCAATAGCGTCACAGTGGACGGCGGCGAAGCTGGGGATGACGCCGGCGGTGTGCGCCCCACAGTAGGACAAGACGCCGTGCAGGAATTCCAGGTAAATCGCAGCAACTATACCGCGGAGTTGGGTGGGGCGAGCGGCGCTTCCATCAACATCGCTACGAAGTCGGGCACCAACGACGTGCACGGCAGCTTGTTCACCTTCGTTCGCAACGATGCGCTCGACGAGCGCGATCCCTTCGCCTTCAGCCAGGCTCTCGCGCCGGGCCAGCCCTTCGATCCGCTGGCCCCCGATTCAGTGGGCCAACCGATCAAGAATTCCCTGCAGCGCTATCAATTTGGCGGCGATATCGGTTTGCCGATCCAGAAGGACAAGACATTCCTATTCGCGAACTTCGAAGGATTGTATCAGGACGCTCAGAATGCGGTTCCGCTGCTGACGGACACAAATATTTTCCGCCCGTCCGCGAGTCAGCAAGCGGGCATCGCCGCTGTAGCGGGCGCCGGAGCAGGCATCGTCCCCTGCCTCAGCGGTCCGGTGGGAACTGCGGTGGCCGCTCAACTTGGCTTGCCGGCTCCGAGCCCGACCACAAATTTGCCTGGAACTACGTGCGCGGCAATTCTGACGGGCGTCTTGACCCAGAACCAGGCCACCAATCCGATCGCAAATTATTTCATCAATCAGTTTGAAGACAATGGAGGCGTCTTCCCCTACAACACGCGCGAATATCTCGCCTCTGTGCGTCTGGATCATCGCTTCAGCGACAGCGATCAATTGGCGCTCACCTATCGTTACGCGCATGATCTGGAGGAGAATCCGGACGTGCAATCGCTCACCGGCTTTTCCGCCGGCAGCTCGACCCACGATTACGACAATACCCTTCAGGCCGCGTGGTTCCATCAATTCAGCCCGCGCACGCAGAATGAATTCCGTGCGCAATACAGCTACAACAGCTTCAACGTGATTCCCAACGAACCGGGCCAGATCGGCATCCAGATCGCCGGCTTCGCGAACAATCTCGGCACCAACATTTTCCTTCCGAACTTAACTATTCTCCGCCGCACGGAAATCGCCGATAACCTCACCATGATTCGCGGCAAGCACGCCATGAAGTTCGGTGTCGACGAGCTGCTCCGCGGCAATCACAGCGAGTCGCACACGTTCATGCCCGGCCGGTTTGTCTTCGGTGCGCTCCAGGGTGACCTGCTCTCGCCGGCGCTCTCATCGATCGACTCGCTCCAGGCCGCAACCTTCGGCCTGCCGCAGTTCTACCAGCAGAGCTTCGGCGATCCAGACTATCCGGCGTACACGCGTCCGTTGACCGGTCTCTATTGGCAGGATTCGTGGAAGATGTACTCGAATTTCACGCTGAACTTTGGCTTGCGCTATGAGATCGATTCGCAATTCAAGCCCTTGAACACCTATTACGGGGACTTTGCGCCGCGCATTTCGTTTGCCTGGGATCCGTTCAAGGACCACAAAACTGTGATCCGCGGCGGATATGGAATCTTCTACGGCCCGATCGACGCGCAAATTCCCCAAGTGGATTTGAGCTTGGGCGTGCTCAATGCCAATCGCAGCACGGTCGAGAATCAGCACAATCAGTCCACGATTCCCGATCAAGTCAACAACGCGGTCAATACTTGCGGAATCGGCTTCAACCTGCCGCCTCCGGCGCCTCCAGGAGCAGGCACCATTTTCCCTGGCACCGGCGCGAGCCCGTGCACCCGTTACATCTCAATTTACGCGGATTCCCTGCTTCCTTCCGGTCTCCCGATCGCTACGGCTGACCAGGTCTTCAAAGGCCTCTTCAGCACGGGCCCGAATGGCGGCGCGATCGGTTGTACGGTTCCTCCGCCGGGCCAATTGGCGTGCGTCACACCGGCGCTCGTCGCTCCGTACGGAATCTTTCCGGCGAATAGCGGCCCGATTTCCCCGTTGACGGTGCTCTTCACTAATCCGACCAACTACAAGCCGCCCGTTTCGCAACAGATCTCGATCGGCATCGAACGCGAAATCGCCAAGGGTTTCTCCATTTCCGTCAGCGGAATTTACTCGCACACGCAGCGTCTGCCGGTCGCGCTCGACACTAACGATGTGCCGTCCACGCCGATGAGCACCATTACGCTGGCTAACGGACAAACGGTGTCGTACAGAAACTGGAACGGCAGCGCTGCCACCGATCCGTATGCGGGATTCGAGACTTCAGGGCCTGGCGCCGGCGGAGTTTACCCGTGCGCCGTGACAACGCCGCCGCCTGGCCTGCCTGTTTCGCCGTGCTTCGTCAATCCTCTCATCGTGCAAAATAACCAGTACACGTCGGCGGCTTCGGCGCTCTACGAGGGCGGAATTGTCGAGGTGAAGAAGCGCTTCGGAAATAATTTTACGCTGTTCGGAAATTACACTTACAGCAAGGCCTACGACACTTCCACCGACTTCAATAGTGATTACGGCCCGCAGGATCAGACGGATCTAAATGCGGAACGGTCCCTCTCGGAATTCGACGAGCGGCACAAGTTCGTGGTCGCCGGCGTTTTCCAGAGCCCGTTCAAGAACGCGTTCTTGTCAGGGTTTCAACTCGCGCCGATTTTCACTTATCACAGCGGGCATCCTTTCAACTTGCTGGCCGGCGGCCAAATTAATGGAAACAATCACACCACCAACGAGCGGCCCGTTGGCGCGCCGCGCGATAGCGGTCTCGGTCCCAACTTCTATGATTTCGATATGCGCCTGGGCTGGGAACACAAGATCGCCGAGCGGCTCAGTCTGCGAATTACGGGCGAAGCGTTCAACCTGTTCGATCGCACCAATTACGCCAGCGTGAACAACGTAGTCGGCCCATTCTTCCCGCTCACGCCAGGCTTCACCACGTTCAAAGTGAAAGGCATCAAGCCTGGGACGCTTCTGGCCGACGGCACCACCGCCGGGCCAAGCACCCCGCTGGGTTTCACGTCAGCCTTCCCAAAGCGTGAATTCCAGCTAGGCGCTCGCTTGACGTTCTAATTACGAACCCTCGTGATGTACGGCGCGTCCGAATCGGGCGCGCCGCACATCGTAGTTTCAGCGCTGGGAAGTTCTTAGCCAACCCCACCGCCCAACTTGCATTTCGATGCCGAAATTTCTAATATCCGTGCCGCAATTATTCCGAGGATTTCCGAATTCATGAACGTCAAGCAGCTCTTTGACCTCACCGGACGTGTGGCCATAATCACCGGCGGCGCTGCGGGCCTGGGCCTGCAAATGGCCGAAGCCCTGGCCGAAATGGGCGCCAGTTTAGTTCTCTGCGCGCGCAAGAAAGAACGCTGCGAACAAGTCGCCAAAGAATTCGCCGCAAAAGGCGTCAAAACCCTGGCCCTGGCCTGCGACGTACGAAATCCAGCGAGCATTCAGGAGGCGGTAGATCGCACGGTCGCCGAATTCGGGCAAATCGATATCCTTATTAACAACGCCGGCGTCTCCTGGGGCGCTCCGGTAGAAGACATGCCGCTGGAAGCCTGGAATAAGGTGATCGAAACCAATCTCACCGGGACATTTCTATTTTCCCAAGCTGCCGGCAAAATCATGATTCGCCAGCATCGCGGAAAAATTATCAATATCGCCAGCGTGGCAGGCCTTCGCGGCGCGCCGCCGGAACTTCCCGCCATCGGCTATCACGCCAGCAAAGGCGGCGTGATCATCTTCACGAAGGACTTGGCATGCAAGTGGGCCGGGCATAATATCAACGTGAATGCCATCGCCCCAGGCTGGTTCCCCACGCACATGTCGGAAATCGTAATCGAACGAAATAAGGAAGCTTTCTTGGAACGCATTCCGCTAGGACGATTCGGCTCGGACTATGATCTGAAGGGCGCCGCCGTTTTTCTTGCCTCGGCGGCGTCCGATTACGTCACCGGCCACGTCCTGGTAGTTGACGGAGGCCAAACCGCCTAAGCGGGCGGGCGTCGCTCAATGAATATCCCACTAACGCCGGTCCGGTTTCTTCGTTACGCACAGCAACAATTTCCGCAAACCACCGCCATCGTCTGCAAAGGCGCGCGCTACACGTACGGCCAATTCGCGGATCGCGCGGCCAGACTCGCGGGCGCGTTGCGCAAAGCAGGAGTACAGCCCGGCGACCGCGTCGCCTTCATGAGCCTCAATTGCCACCGGCTTCTCGAAGCCTATTTCGGCGTCCTGGAAGCAGGCGCTGTCTTACTGCCGCTCAACATCCGCTTGTCGCCGCAAGAGCAATCCTTCATCCTCAACGATTCCGGCGCCACCATTCTCTTCGTCGAAACCGAATTCCTTCCCATCGTGGATTCATTCCGAGCCAGCGTGCCGTCGCTGAAGTCGATCGTGCTGCTCGATGGCGAACCGGCGCAGGATTGGCTCGCGCCCCAGAATTATGACGCGATGCTTGCGGCCGCCGAACCCTATCAGCCGGATATCATGACTTTCGACGAAAACTCCCTCGCCGAACTTTTCTACACCAGCGGAACCAGCGCGAATCCCAAAGGTGTGATGCTTTCGCACCGAAATATTTATCTGCATGCGCTCTACACCTGCCTCAGTTTCAATCCGTCGATCGACATGGTGCATCTGCATACTATTCCGCTCTTCCACGCCAATGGGTGGGGTGCCGCACATTTCGTAACGCAGCTGGGCGGAAAGCACGTAATGATGCAGAGGTTTGATCCCGCGGAAGTTTTCCGGCTGATCGAAGCTGAGCGGGTGACGGGCCTGGGCGTTGTCCCCATCATGGCTCTGGCGCTAATCCATTGTCCGCAGCGCGAGAAGCACGATTTGAGCAGCCTGGATCGCATCAGCATCGGCGGCGCGGCTTCCTCTCCGACATTGGTCCGCGAGCTGGAACAAAAGCTCGGCTGCCTCTGCTTCTCCGGCTACGGCCTGACCGAAACTTCGCCCACGCTTTCGACTTCCGTTTCGAAGCCGGGCTCCGAGTGGGAAGGCGAGCAGAAATTCAAGGGACAGGCCATGACCGGCTATGCCATTCCGGGCGCCGAGATGCGCGTCGTTGATGCCAACGATGTGGACGTGCCGCACGACGGCAAAACCATGGGAGAAATCATCGCCCGCAGCGACGGCGTGATGGCCGGATACTGGAATCAGCCCGAGGCCACCGCGGAAGTGATGCGCGGCGGCTGGTTCCACACCGGCGATATGGCTACTATCGATGAAAATGATTACCTGCTCGTCGTCGATCGCAAGAAAGACATCATCGTCAGCGGCGGCGAAAACGTCTCCTCGCTCGAAGTCGAGAAAGCGCTGGCCGCGCACCCCGCAATTTACGAAGTCGCGGTAATTCCAGTTCCCGACGCGAAATGGGGCGAGTTGCCGAAAGCCTTGGTGGTTTTAAAGCCCGGTGCCCAAGCCACCGAAGCTGAAATCCTGGAATTTTGCCGCTCGCAGATCGCCCATTACAAAGCTCCGCGATCGGTAGAGTTTTTCGAGAGCCTGCCGAAGACCGGCACCGGCAAAGTTCTGAAAAAAGAGCTCCGCAAAAAGTACTGGCACGGGCAAGACACCATCCGGCCAGAGCGGGTCGGCAACTAGCCATGCAGGAGAATTGGTCAAATGGACTTAAATCTCTCGAGTGACGAGCAGCAGTTCCAGGACGAGCTTCGCGCCTGGCTCGCGACCAACGTGCCCCGCGAATGGGAGCACGCCCGCGAGCAATCGCTCGATGTGCGCTTCGAATTTCATCGCAAATGGCAGCGCCAGCTTTTCGAAGGCGGCTGGGCCGGCATTTCCTGGCCCAAAGAATACGGAGGGCGCGGCGCCAGCCTCATGCAGCAGGTAATCTTTTGGCAGGAAATGGCCCGCGCCGGCGCGCCTCAGCTCGCAAATGTTCTCGGTCTAGGCCTGATCGGTCCGACGATCATCGCTTTCGGCACTGAAAAACAAAAGAAGCGCTATCTGCGAAATATTCTGAACGCCGATGAAATCTGGTGCCAGGGCTTCTCCGAACCAAACGCGGGCTCCGATCTCGCTGGCTTGCAAACCGACGCGCGTCTGGACGGAGACCATTACGTAGTGAACGGCCAGAAAGTCTGGACCAGCTACGGCTGGCTAGCCGATTGGTGCGAAGTGGTAGTGCGCACCGATCCCGCCGCGCCGAAGCACAAGGGCCTCACAGTAATGCTGGTGGACATGAAATCTCCGGGCGTCGATGTCCGCCCGCTGCGCCAAATGACCGGCGAAACGGAATTCAACGAAGTTTTCTTTCGCGATGTCCGCATTCCGGTGGCGAACGTAGTCGGCAAAGTAAATCAAGGCTGGGATGTGGCCATCGGCACGCTAATGCATGAACGCGGCTCCTTCGGCGCAGGGCTGCAAATTGTTTACAAACGCAATATGGATCGTCTCACCGAGCTGGCACACTCGACGCAGCGCAATGGCGCTCCCGCCGCGAAAGATCCGATCATTCGCCAAAAGTTGGCCCAGTGCTACGCCGAAATCGAAATCATGCGCCTGAATCAAATGCGCGCGTTCAGCAGAATCAGCGCCACCGGCGTGCCCGGCCCCGAAGGCTCGATCCAGAAAATCTTCTGGAGCGAACTGAATCAGCGTTTCCAGCAGGTAGCGCAGGAACTGCTAGGCCCCTACGGCCAGCTAAGCTCCGAAGCCGATGAAGCGATCGACAACGGCACGTGGTCCTACGGCTACCTGCGCTCGCGAGGCAACACCATCGAAGCCGGCACTTCCGAAATTCAACGCAACATCATCGGCCATTTCGTTCTGGGCCTACCGCGCAGTTACTGAGAGACGACGACCATGCAATTTGGACTAACCGAAAGCCAGGAAATCCTGCGAGACTCCGCCCGAAAATTCTTCGCCGGCGAATGCCCCATCGCAGAGGTTCGGCGCCTGACGGAAACGGACACCGCCTACGACGCCAAACTCTGGGCCAAGCTAGCCGAACAAGGCTACACCGGAATCATCTTCCCCGAGGAATACGGCGGCGTGGGCCTCGGCATCGTCGAATTGATCCTGCTGCTGGAAGAATCCGGCCGCGCTCTCCTGCCAGGCCCATTTTTCACCACGGTCGTCCAAGCCGGGTCGCTGATCGATGCCGCGGGAAGCCCCGAACAAAAGAAAAAGTATCTCGCTCCGATTTGCCACGGCCAGACCCGCGCCTCCGTCGCTTTTCTCGAATCCGGGGCCAGCTGGGATCCGGCTGACATACGTCTCGAAGCTAGCGCCGATGGAAAGCTAACCGGCGAAAAGTTCTTTGTCCCGGACGCGGCTGTAGCAGATACGATTCTAGTCGTGTCGCACAACGGCGTGTTCGCAATCGATTCCAAAGCGCCGGGACTCACGCTCAAGCCCATGCCAGGGATGGATCTCACGCGCCGGCAATACTCGCTGAAGCTCAAGAACACACCCGGCGAAAAGCTCGCCAATCCCGCAGGCCTGCCGCGCGCCCGCGGCATCGCCACCGCTGCGCTGGTGGCCGAAATGGTCGGCGGAATGCAACGCGCGCTCGATCTCACCGTCGAATACGCCAAAACCCGCAAACAATTTGGCAAACCCATCGGCACATTTCAAGCGGTCCAGCATCAATGCGCCGACATGTACCTAGAAACCGAAAGTTCCCGCTCCGCCGTTTACTACGCCGCCTGGGCTCTCGAGCAAAAGGCCGTGGACGCCGCCACCGCCGTCTCAATCGCAAAAATGTATGCGAGCGACGCCAGCCGCACCGTAGGCAATCGCGGCATCCAAATTCACGGCGGTATGGGCTTCACCTGGGAAAATGATCTGCACCTTTACTATCGCCGCGCCAAAGCATCCGAAACCATGTTCGGCGATGCCACCTTCCATCGCGAAAGAATCGCCAGACAAGTAATCGATACTTCGACGTTCGCCGCAAAAACGGCGTAGCAGGATTTTCAAAATCGAGGAGTCCCGAGCACATGAGCGACCTAGTCCAACTCACAACAGACAATGGCATCGCCATCATCACCATCAATAATCCGCCGGTGAACGCCCTAAGCCCAGGCGTCCCCGAAGGTATCGCCGAAGCCATCGAAAAAATAAATAAGGATCCCAACATACAAGCCGCGGTCATAATCGGCGGCGGACGCACGTTCATAGCCGGCGCCGACATCAAAGAATTCGGCAAAATTACCTCCGGCAAAAATGCCGGCACGCTAGATTTGCCGACAATCCTGCTGCGCATAGAAGATTCCCGTAAGCCAATTGTGATGGCCATCC
Source organism: uncultured Acidobacteriota bacterium (assembly GCA_963831955.1). Taxonomy (GTDB): domain Bacteria; phylum Acidobacteriota; class Terriglobia; order Acidiferrales; family UBA7541; genus Palsa-147. The sequence continues at coordinate 1,168,399 of CAWHSG010000003.1, forward strand.
ACGGGACGGCGTTCGGCGGCGGCTTGGAAGTCGCAATGGCCGGCCACTACCGCGTCGCCTCACCCGGCGCGCAAGTGGGCCAACCCGAGGTGAAGCTCGGAATCATCCCCGGCGCAGCAGGCACGCAGCGTTTGCCGCGTCTAGCAGGCATCGCCGCAGCAGTAGAAATGTGCGCCGGCGGCAATCCCATCAAAACCGAAGAAGCTGCAAAACTCGGCATCGTAGATCGCCTTATCGAAGGCGATCTATTAAAAGGCGCGGTGGCCTTCGCGCGCGAAATCGCCGGAAAGCCCGCCCCGAAAACGCGCGACCGCAACGAAAAACTCGGCACTCCGCAACAAAACGCCCCCATCTTCGCAGCCGCACGCGACGCCGCCCGCAAAAAACAGCGCGGCATGATGGCCCCACTGGCCGCCATCGAAGCTGTAGAAGCCGCCACCAAGCAGTCTTTCGAGGAAGGCTGCAAAACTGAGCGCAAACTTTTCATGGATTGCCTCTTCTCCGATCAATCCAAAGCCATGATTCACGTCTTCTTTGGCGATCGCGAAGTCGCAAAAATTCCCGACATTCCCAAAGAAACCCAGCTAATCCCAGTAAATCGCGCCGCAGTGGTAGGCGCAGGCACCATGGGCGGCGGCATAGCCATGGTTTTCGCCAACGCTGGAATCCCCGTTCTCCTAAAAGAAGCTGATCAAGCAGCCCTCGATCGCGGCATGAACAATATCCGCAAGAATTACGAAACCTCAGTAAAGCGCGGGCGCTTCACCCAGCAATTCGTGGACGATCGCCTGAAACTAATTACACCAACCCTCACCTACGACGGATTCGAAAATGCCGACATGGTCACCGAAGCCGCTTTCGAAGGCATGGCCCTGAAAAAGCAAATCTTCGGCGAACTGGATCGCGTCTGCAAACCAGGCGCAATCCTGGCCAGCAACACGTCCACGCTCGACATCGACGAAATCGCCAGTTCCACAAAGCGCCCGCAGTTCGTAATCGGCACTCACTATTTCAGCCCAGCGAATGTTATGCGCCTGCTGGAACTCGTCCGCGGCAAAGCCACCAGCAAAGAAGTAATCGCCACTTGCATGGCGCTGTCGAAGAAACTCGGCAAGGTAGGCGTGCTGGTAGGCAATTGCCGAGGCTTCGTAGGCAATCGCATGTTCCATCCCTACGTCCGCGAATCCGTTTTTCTGGTAGAAGAAGGCGCCAGCGTAGAATCCGTTGATAGCGCGCTCTACGATTTCGGCATGGCCATGGGCCCGCTAGCCGTGGGCGACCTAGCAGGCCTCGACGTAGGCTGGCGCATTCGCAAGGAGTATCGCCATCTAGAAAAACCGGGAATCCGCGTAGCAATCGCCGGAGATAATTTGTGCGAAATGGGCCGCTACGGTCAAAAAACCGGCGCCGGCTGGTACAAATATGACGAAAATCGCCGCGCCGTTTCCGATCCCGAAGTAGCAGCATTGGTGAAAAAATGGGCGACCGAAGCAGGGATTAAACAGCGCCAGATTTCTCCAGAAGAAATAGTAGATCGCTGCGTGTACGCGCTGGTGAACGAAGGCGCCCGAATCCTGGAAGAAGGCTACGCGTTGCGCGCCGTGGATATCGACATCATTTACATCAACGGCTACGGCTTCCCTGTCTATCGCGGCGGCCCGATGTGGTATGCCGACACAGTGGGATTAAAAAAAGTTTACGACCGAGTCCGCGAATTCGAGCAGCAACATGGCGAACTCTGGGAGCCAGCACCCCTGCTAAAGCAATTGGCCGAACAGGGAAAGACGTTCGCGGATTTCAATAAGCAGCACACCGCGACGGCCTAGCTATTTGCCGGTAAAAACCGCAGGACGCTTAGCAAGGAAGTGCGCCACACCTTCCTTAAAATCTTCGCTCTGAAGACTGGCCATCATCTCGCGCTCAGCAAGCTCGAAAGCCTCCGCCAGCGTCTGAAACATCCCGTCATAAACTTGCCGTTTCATCACGCGCATCGAACGAGGGCTCACATTGGCCGCCAGATCGCGAGCATATTCGCGCACTTTCCCCTGTAGCGCGTCCGCCGGAAAAACCGCATTAGCCAATCCCATCCGCTGCGCCTCAGCTGCGTCCACCATGCGCGCCGAGAAGAGCAAGTCGAGCGCATTCGGCAAACCCACAACGCGCGGCAACAACCAGGCCAATCCATATTCCGCGATCAACCCACGCCGCGAAAATGCCGTCCCAAACCGCGCCGTATCCGCAGCAAATCGAAGATCGCAGTAAAGCGCAATCACGAGCCCCAGTCCCACCACCGGCCCATTAATCGCCGCAATCACCGGCTTGGTCACCGCTGGAAAATAAGAATATTTCTTCTGAAAATCCGCACGGACTCCCTCGCGCGCCCCGCCAGCCCGCAAAGCCTGCTCGCGCACGCGATCATCCACGCCACCTGCGACCACCGCACTGAGCAGCGACATATCCGCCCCAGCGCAGAATCCCCGCCCCGCGCCGGTAAGAACAATCACGCGCACCGCGTCGTCGGCCTCAGCACTCTCGATCGCCGCGCGCACCTCGCGCTCCATCACCGCCGTCCAGGCATTCAATTTATCGGGACGGTTCAAAGTAATCGTAGCAATGCCATCCGAAACGGCGTAGAGAATCTCTTCAGTAGTCATAGTGAGCCGGATTATATCCCTGATAGATGGCCCTCGAAAGAATTAGAAACTCAGGACGGCGGCCCAAAACCCAGACTTAGTTGGCGTGTGGAAGGATTGCGCGGCCCGACAGCTGAAGCTCGACATTGACCGCAACACCGACGTGCAAAAAAACACTACTAGGGTCTTTCATCCCCCACTGCACGTAAGGAACGTCGAAAGCGGACTTCGCCGTCCAACGATCCCCCGAAAAATTGACCTCCGCAGGCACAGTCAATTCGTGCTTCGCGCCATGAATTTCAAACATCCCATGAATCTGAACCTTTGAAGCGCCCTGCAGCGAAACTTTGCCATCTACGTGATCGGGAACAAAGGTCACCACCGGATATTTCGCGCTCTCCAGCACCTTCGCGTGCATATTCTTGTCGCGCCCGGAATCTCCGCTCTCGCCGGTCCGCGCATCCGCAATAATTTCCCCACTCGCGTTTCCGCCAGCCGGATCGAACTGGATGCTTCCCTTCGTAAGCGCGAATGTTCCATGCACCGTGTGAAAGGTCGCACTTAACGTCCAATTGGTCTTCGATTGTGCCGGATCGACTTCGAGAGTGACTTGCGAAGCAGCGTTTTGCGCGGCCGTCGCGATTGGCCAACGCGCAAATGCCGCCCCGGTGGCCAGCAGGAAGATGATCAGTCGGATTGCGCTAGCGCGACGTTTCGGCATGAGCCCTATCAGGCAGAAAGCATGCGCCAACCAACCAGCAAAGTAGAAGCCGCCAGACTCGGATCCGAAGCCATGCCAACATGCGCCGCAGCAAATCGTTCGAACAGTTGCGGATTCTCGGCAAAAATTCGAATCGTGTGCCGCCGCAGTCGCGGATTCCGCCCGATCCAAAGCATAAGTTGCGCCATCACCGTCGCCCGCCGCAAAATCCGCCGGTGCGCGGCTTGATATCGCGAAAGATCGCCACAAGCCAACGCATCAGCCAGTTCGGGCGCCTGTCGAAACGCCAGACTCAACCCCTCGCCGGTGATCGCGTCCACGCCGCCAGATGCATCGCCAATTAACGCCACTCGCCCCTCGCAAACTCGCGCCAGCCGACGCATCGAAGTAAACGAGCCGCGCTCCGTCGTCAAAGCCTCCGCTCCCGCCAAACGCGCCGCCAGCAAAGGAAATTCCTCGACCGCACTGTCGAGCCGCAATTTCGAATCGCGGCTCACCACCGCCACGCAGACTTCCTCATCGCCAGTCGGCGTCACGTAGCACTGCCCCGCGCGCCCCCAATATATTTCCAGCGAATGCGACCACGGACGCACACGGTAATGCCGCCGGAATCCGATCCGCGTGCGCGCCCGCATCCCGCGATCGAGCCCAGCCCATTGCCGCACTCGCGACTCTCCTCCGTCCGCGCCAATCACCCACTTGGCATGAAATATCCGGTCATCCAAGAAAACTCCGCTTGCCGACAATCCCGAAACGCGCATCCCCCAAAGAAAATTCACGCCGCAACCGGTCGCATGTGCGAGCATCGCTTCATGAAGCGTGGTGCGCCGCACTCCCCGTCCGCGCCTTCCAGGAAACTTCGCTTCCGCCATCGTCTCCAAATTATAGAAACGCGCGCTTTCCACTTCGCAGCCATCCAGCGAATCGGCCGCAATTCCCATGCGCTCGAGCGCTTCAACTCCGTCCGGCATCAATCCTTCCGCGCAAGGCTTATCAATTGGCGGCGTGCCGACGTCCGCGACCGTGACCTGCAGCCCTTTTTTCCGCGCACAAATAGCTGCCGCCAGGCCAGCAGGGCCGCCGCCGATCACAAATACATCGCAGGAATCCGCCAATTTCCCCTCCAAGAAACGAAGCCCAAAACGGTAGACCGAATCGAATGAACCGAGACGTACCAGCTCTCTCCTGAAAACAGCGCTACGTAAGTTGATGCGAGGGACGCTCGCGAAGATGCTCTTTTAGATTTTCCCAAACGTAGCGCTGGGCGTCTCCGGTTTCGTACCGGCGCGCTTCAGCGCGGCACGGGCATGATCGCGCCGCGAACCACACTCGCGCCCTAAGAGACTGTCGCCGAACTCACGGCCGCCAATATCGCATCGGTCCAGCTCCATAAACGCCGGTACGCACGGTCGCATAACATGCAAACTCTTGCGCAAATTAGGCAAACTCTCGCCGCTCGACCGCACCGCGGCGACGCCGAACCATCGAGCCCCAGTACCTGATACCGCGAAATATCGGCTCGCCATCGTGCAGTCTTTACAGTCCGGCCGCCGGCGCATCCGCGCTTTCCACAGGCGCCGAAATCTTCGTTTGTTATCAGGCCTTTCTTGTGTATCCTTCCCCCGGGGGTAGCCAGTTAGCAGCAGATTTACCCGCCCGCTCGAGGCTGGCTCTATCCAATATCCGCGCGGCGCTTGGCACCCGCGGTGCATGGTATTCCCCTATGCGGGTCTTCTCGGCGCTCCTTCCGGGACTTGGGCCCCTGGCAAAGTTTTGCACACATGCGACCCTCCTCCACGCGCTCGCGCTTGAAGATTCCGCGCTCCTCTCCGCGCGCAGTCCGGGAATTCGCACGCGATCTCCGTTTGGTCGAAATTTTAGGATTCGTGCTGTTAAGCGTGGGCTTGGGCGGCATGGTGCTGATTTCCGCGGCATCTCCGCGAAAAGGCGCAGCCGAGCCGCTGCCGCTCTTTGCTACGCCGGCGCCCCCGCCTCCTTCGAATGATGCGATCGCCGAGAGCGCGTCAATCCGGCTTCGACTCTTCTACCAATATTCAGTGATTCCGGGAGGTGTCGATTCCGCCGACGAGCTGCGAGAGGTTATCGCCGAAGATTCCGTGGTTGCGAATCACTACGCCGATTTCGGCGTGCGGCACGTGAACTTCGTTACCCTTGGCCGCGATCAGGCTTTCTACGTTTCCTATAGGCTGCCTTCAGGTGTTTATTGGACGTCGCGGCCCATGCTCCTGCGCCGCGGCGAAAAGCTTCTCACGGATGGATTCAACCTGGCGCGCGTTCGTTGCGGCAACCGCCTCTCCGAAGTTCCTCTGTTGCCCGTTAGTCCCGAGCAGCCGTCTCCAGCGGAACTGAACGTCGCCGGCGTAGTGCGTCCGCCGACGGGCATTCTTCACACCGCGCAATTCCTGAGCCGCCCGAAAGTATTCTTTCCCATCGTCCCGTTCTTCATCCCGCCGGGCGGAGGCACAACGCCGCCGTTCGCGTTCGTCCCGCTTCCGGCAGCCAACGCAACGGTAGTAATTGTGATCTGCGCGTTAGTGTTGCTACTAAGATTCGTACTCCGCCGTAGAATGAAGAACGCGTAGGGGCCCGGGTTTACCACCGGCCCGAATTGGCCTTGGGTTTTGGTTCGTGCGCCCGCCAAAATAATTAATGCCCCCCGATCGAGTCCCGCACCACTCCATATTTCCCGCCCCAGGCATCCGTCATCTGACTGCGAATATCCCAAAGCTCCGGGAAGAATTTCACGCGCTGCCCCTCATTCAACATATCCACCCCCCGCCCCTTCAAAGATTTCGCGCCGAGACCGATCGTCCGCTGAATCAATTGAATATGGCAAAAACGGAATCTCTGAAATAACTCATCAAACTCCGCCAGCGCCTCAGCCACCATGTAAGAATCCGAGTGCGAATACTCCGAATCGTAAATCTTCTCCACGGTCAACCCGTGCTTCTCGAGATAAGCCGATTTAAATGAATTCCAAATAAATGGATGCATCTTCAAAATCGTCCGAAATCCCGGCGATTCCTGCCCGCTGCCATTGCCAAGCTGCAATCGTATTTCCTGATATTCCTTAGGCGACATAGTTTCCAGCAAATCCAGCTGATAGATCATCAACCGCAAAGCCATCTGTACGCGCCGAAAAAGTGTAACGACCCGATTCGTATTCTCCTGCTGTATGAACTCATCGATGTCCAGCAGCGTATAGCCGATCAATTTCATCCACAGTTCCTCGACCTGGTGAACGACCTGGAACTGTAACTCGTCGCCATTGCAGAAATCCTTGAAATCCTTCTGGCAAGTGAGCAACGCCTTGGTATTCAAATAGACTTCGTAGTCGAGCGTACCCTCGCCGTTCATCGTTGCGTAAAAATGCTCGCGGTCCATTCCGTTTCCCCCAAAAGGCATGTGTGAATCTCCGAAATCTTCGGAGTCTGGCTTTCGATTCATGATATAGCAATTCGAGCGGCGCAGGCCTCGATTCTGGCAGCCGATTCCGCTACCGTATCGAATTCATTCGCGCGCCCATGACACACACCTCACTCGCGGTCTGGCTGCTGTTCAGCGCGGGCATTCTCGCGCTGCTGTTCATCGATCTGTTCGTGGTGCATCGCAAGCCTCATGAAGTAACACTGCGCGAGGCGCTGCTGATGAGCGGCGGCTGGATCGCCATCTCTCTGCTCTTCAATCTATGGATCTATCTCAGCCACGGGCCTGTTGCGGGCCTCGATTTCCTCACCGCCTATTTCGTGGAAAAATCGCTCAGCGTCGATAACATCTTCCTCTTCATCGTAATCTTTCGCGCCTTCCAGATTAAGCCCGCGGCGCAGCACCGCGTACTCTATTATGGCGTAGTCGGAGCACTCATTCTCCGCGCCGCCTTCGTACTCGGAGGCGTTGCGCTGCTCACCCGTTTCCACTTCCTCGAATACGTCTTCGGTGGCTTCCTCATTCTGGTGGCCGCCAGAATGGTTTTCGAAAAGGTGGATCTAGAAGATTCCAAGCCGAATTGGCAAGTGCGCATGGCTCGCAAATGGCTGCGCGTAGCTTCCGAAGATGCCGGCGCGCAAATGATGATCCGTCGCGACGGAAAATGGTTCGCCACGCCGCTACTCCTGGCGCTGATCGCGGTGGAATTGAGCGATATCGTTTTCGCGGTGGATTCGGTTCCCGCCGTGCTCGCAATCACCCGCGATCCGTTCATTGCCTATTCCTCAAACGCGTTCGCCATCCTCGGCCTTCGCTCGCTCTATTTTGCTTTGGCGCACATTCTTCCGCGATTCCGCTACGTTCATCAGGGTTTGGCGCTGGTCCTCGCGTTCGTGGGGACGAAAATGGTCCTCTCCGAACATTTCACAATCCCCAATGGAATTTCACTCGCGGTAATCTGCGGAATTCTAGGAATCGCGGCCCTGGCGTCGCGTCTGGCGCCGGAGCCCAAATCCAAACCAAGATAAATTACGATGCAGGTAAGTTTTGTCAGGGCACGACTTCGGTCGTGACGAAAAAGCCACGAAATGGATTCGGATTTAGCCGCTGAGGTAGGTTTTGAGTTTATGCGTGGCGTGGTTCTGCGTGCGCGCGAGACTCGTTCACCGCAGCAAAAGCCCCCTCGAGTACCCCGAGCCCCTCATCAAATTGCGCATCCGGAATCATCAGCGGCACAAGCACGCGAATTACATTCCCATAAGTTCCCGCCGAGATCGTCAGCAGTCCATGCTCGTAGCAATGACGCATGATCTGCTCCGTCTCCGCCTTGGCAGGCTCGCGCGTCTCCCGCGAGCGCACCAATTCCAGCGCCTGCATCGCTCCCAATCCGCGCACTTCGCCGATCAACGGCCAACGCCGTGCCCATTCCCGCGCACGCGAAGCAAATTTCTCCCCAAGCAGTTCCGCGCGCGCACTGAGATTTTCCTTTTCGATAGTCTCAATCACTGCCAGCGCTGCCGCGCAAGAAACCGGATTCCCGCCGAAAGTTCCGCCCAATCCCCCGGGCCCGGGCGCATCCATAATCTCGGCCCGTCCAGTAACCGCCGCCAACGGCATGCCCCCGCCAAGCGATTTCGCGCTCACCAAAATATCCGGCACGATCCCATATTTCTCGCAAGCAAATAGGCGCCCAGTACGCCCAAATCCAGTCTGCACCTCATCCGCAACAAAAAGAATTCCATGCCTTTTGCAAATCTCATGCAACACCACAAAAAATTCCGGCGGCGGCGCCACAAACCCGCCCTCGCCCAGTACCGGCTCCACAACCACAGCCGCCACAGCGTCAGCCGCCACCACGCGCTTAAAAGTATCTTCAAGATGATGCGCACAAAACACCGCGCACGATGGATAGGTCAGCGAATAAGAGCAACGGTAACAGTAAGCATAAGGAACGCGATAAATATCCGCAGCAAAAGGCTCAAACCCCGCCTTATAAGGATGAGTCTTGCTGGTCATGGACATCGTCAACATCGTCCGCCCATGAAACGCATCCTCGAAACAAACGATCCCCGGCCGCCGCGTATGGCACCGCGCAATCTTCACGGCATTCTCAATTGCCTCAGCCCCGCTATTTACCAAAATCGTCTTCTTCGCAAAATCCCCAGGCACCAAAGAATTCAACTTCTCGGCGAGCGCAATATAATCGCCATAAGGCGCCACGCTAAAGCACGTATGCAAGAATCGATCCACCTGCGCCCGAATCGCCGCCACCACGCGATCCGCTCGATGCCCTACATTCGAGCAACCAATCCCTCCGGCAAAATCAATAAATCGATTCCCGTCCACATCTTCGACAATCGCTCCCTCAGCCCGCGCCGCAAACACCGGCGTAGCATGCGAAACGCCCCGCGCCACCGCCGCCGCACGCCGACGCATCAACTCCAACGACTTCGGACCAGGAACCGCCGTACGCAATTGAATCGCGGCCATCTCAGTACCATCCAATCGGCTGTTCATTCAAATTGATGTGCACTTGCTTAGTCTCGAGATATTCCTCAATCCCAAAAGGCCCCAACTCGCGTCCAAATCCAGATTGCTTATATCCGCCCCACGGCGCCTCGACATAAGTAGGCTGCATGTGATTCACCCAGACAATCCCAGCCCGCAGCGCCTTCACCACGCGAAACGCCTTAAAAATATCGCGCGACCAAACCGCAGCCGCGAGCCCGTAAGGCGTGGCGTTAGCGATCTTGATCGCGTCTGCTTCACTCGAAAAAGGAATCACCGCCGCCACCGGCCCGAAAATTTCCTCCTGCGCGATCCGCGCCGAATTATCCACGTCGTAGAACACGGTGGGCGAAACGTAAAATCCCTTGGCAAATTTCGGAGGCCGCTCCCCGCCAGCGGCAATCTTCGCCTCCGTTTTGCCTAGAGCCACATAAGAATTCACGCGCTCATACTGATCGCGGCTAACCAACGGCCCCATCTTCGTTTCGCGGTCCAGAGGCGCTCCGAGTCGAATCGTCTTAGCCTTGGCCGCCATAGCCTCCACAAATTTCGAATAAATCGATTGCTCGACCAAAATCCGGCTCCCAGCCGAACACACTTCGCCCTGATTGATAAACACCCCAAAAAGCGCGCCATCAATCGCCGCCTCAAAATCCGCATCCGCAAAGAAAATATTCGGCGATTTCCCGCCAAGCTCGAGCGTCACGCGTTTTACCGTATCCGCCGCCATCTTCACAATCTGCTTCCCCACCGAAGCGCTGCCAGTAAACGCAATCTTATTCACATCCGGATGCCGCACCAGAGGCGCACCAGCCGTCTCGCCAAATCCAGTAATAATATTCACCACGCCTGGAGGCATTCCCGCGTCCGCGAGAAAGCCAGCGAATACCAGCGCAGTAAGCGGCGTCTGCTCGGCCGGTTTCAAAACGCAAGTGCACCCAGCCGCAATCGCCGGCGCCAATTTCCAAGCCGCCATCAGCAGAGGATAATTCCAAGGAATAATCTGAGCCGCCACCCCAATCGGCTCTTTCAAAGAAAGGCTAATCGCATTGTCGGGCACAGGATTAACAAATCCCAAAACCTTGGTAGCCAACCCGCCGTAATATTCAAAACAGGTGGCGCAATCCGCGATGTCGTACTCCGCCTCAACAATCGGCTTTCCGGAATTTCGCGCCTCAAGTTCTGCGAGAGAAGCAGCCTCCTTGCGAATCCGTTCCGCCAAACGAAAAAGAATCCGCCCGCGTTCCTGCGCGGTCGTCTGCGGCCAAGCCCCCGAATCAAAAGCCGCCCGCGCCGCAGCCACCGCCCGATTTACATCCGCCTCACCGGCCTCGGGAACTTCCGCGATGATCTCCTCGGTGGATGGATCAATCACTGGAAAATACTTCCCGCTAGCACTGGCGCAAAATTCCCCATTGATATAATTCTCATACCGCCGAACGCCCACTTTCGCCTCGCTAGCCATTCAGACCTCCGCAATCTTTCGCGCTAAATGCCGGCCGCAGCCGCGGCTTTACGCCGCCCATAAATAAAAAAGAAAAACGCCGCCAATCCAATAAAGAAAACCGTCCCGCCAATCATCCAAACTTCATACCAAGCCACCGAAGTAATCTGCTGCGCCGGAAAAAACGCCAAAAAGATCCCCAAAATCGTACTGATCAACCCGCTGGACCCCGCGGCAATCAAAACGCCTTTGCTGTACCGCCCCTTACCAACGTCAGTTCCAAGCGCCAGCTTAAGCAATGCGGCGAACATATAAACAAACGGCACCAGCTGCAGCACTACTGCCAACGAAAGCAGTTTCTGAAAAGTCTCCTGCACGCTCCCGCCAAGAAAGTTTAGCGCTATCAGGAGTATCGAAACGGCGGCCTGCAAAATTAAAGCCGCATAAGGCGTCCCATATCGAGGATGAATCCGCCCCAACCACCCCGGCAAATAAGAATCCAACCCCGCCACAAAAGGAATCCGCGCCGACCCCGCCAGCCAAGCCGATCCAATCCCCGCAATCGAAATGCTGAGCATCAACGCAAACGGCGCGACGATCCAACCCGCTCCAATGCGGCCCGCCATATGCCCCACCGCCTGCACAATCCCCTGCAACACGCTGATCTGGTCCTTACTCACCGCGATCAGCAAAGTCAAAGTCGTCAAAATATAAAGTACGCCCGACAAAGCCCCGCCCCAAGCCACCGCCCCAGGCAAATTCTTCTCCGGCTCGCGAATCTCATCGCCCATCACCGAAGCCAATTCCAATCCCACCAACCCAAAACAAATCACGCCAAACGAGTTCAATACAAATCGAGGATTAGCAGGAACCCGGAAATCCGCTCCAGTCACCGAGGTGCCAAACCGCAGCCACATCACAATCCCAAGCCCCACTAAAACCGCCGCCGCAATCCCCGTCCCAATTCCTCCAAGATTATTCACCCACTTCCCCACCCCCAACCCGCGAATATTCAGCCACACCAGCAACACAAACAACAAAAGCGATGCGCTAACGGTAAAAAGTTTATTGTCCGCCAGCCCCTCATGCCCCGGCCCCAGCACGAACACCGACACTCCGACGAAATAAAGCATCACGGTGGGCACATACATCATATTGTTCGTCCAATAGCACCAACCCGAAAGAAAACCATGAAAATCGCCAAACACTTCCTTAGCCCACAAATAAACCCCGCCCTCCCCGGGATAACGATGCGCCAACTCCAAAACAGCAATCCCCTGCGGCCAAAAAAAGAAGATCAGCGAAATCAACCAAAGCCATACCGTAACGCCGCCATTGGCGGCGATCGAAGGCACCACATTCAAATTGAAAATCGCCACAACAAACAACGCAACAAGATCCCAGCGCCCCAAAGCTCTCTTCAAATGAGGCCCGCTAGTCTCCCGCCCGTTGTCAGACAATGCGATTCCCTTTTACTCGCGCACGCCGCATTCCCGAAAACGCCGTCATTCCGAGCGAAGCGAGGAATCCCTCTTGATTTTTCCCCGCCCTACCGGCCCACCGCCACGGATCGTTCCCTCTGCGCCGCAGCCACTGCCGGCGCCACCTCCGCAAACACCTCCAAATGCTTCTCGATATCCGCATCCGTATGTGTGACAGAAATCGTCCACTGCTCATCCCACCAATAAGGCTGCGGTATCACCCCACGATTCGTCATGGCAAACCAATAATGCCGCCAGACATCGCTATCAATCGTCAACCAATCGCGGTAAGTCCTTATCGGCTTCGGAAAAAACATCAAAGCCCCATTAGCCCCAGCCGAAGCCACGTAAGCCGTCATCCCAGTTTTACGAATCTGCTTCTCGTAACCTTCGACCAGTTTTTTATTGAGCCAGTTCACATGCTCATAAGCCTTAGGCGTCAAAACGTCGCGGAAGGTAGCCAATCCAGCCGCCATAGCCACAGGATTCGTGTTATAAGTCCCGCCATGAAACACGCGATGGTCGGTAATCAAATTCATAATCTCGCGCCGCGCAGCAAACGCCGCCAACGAGAACCCGCCGCCAATCGACTTAGCTAGACAAACAATATCCGGCTTAATTCCAAAAAACTCGCAAGCCCCGCCCCGAGCCAACTTCGCCCCAGTCTTGACTTCATCAAAAATCAAAAGCGCCCCATTCTTATGCGCGAGCTCGAGCAAACCCTGGTGATATCCAGGATCCGGCATCAAAATCCCGACATTCATCATGATCGGCTCAACAATGATCGCTGCAATCTCCCCAGGATATTTGGCAAACAGCCGCTCCACCGCCTCGAGATCGTTAAACTGCGCGATCACAGTATTCGCGAGCGTAGCCTTGGTAATTCCCTCGCCGCCAGGCACAGAATTAGGCGCCCCAGGATCGCCCACTTCATCAATCTTAGGCTTCACCGAAACTAGCGCCGAGTCATGCAGACCGTGATAACCACCCTCCATCTTAATAATCCGGTCGCGCCCGGTAGCGGCCCGCGCCAATCTCACCGCGTGCATAGTGCACTCAGTCCCGGAATTCGAAAACCGCACCATATCCACAGGAAAGCGCGCGCAAATTTCCTCAGCAAGCGCATTCTCTGCGTCATGCGGCATCCCAAACATCGTCCCGGTCCCCAATTTCTCCTGCACCGCCTTAATCACCGCAGGATGCCGGTGCCCAGCCATCAAAGCCCCAAAGCACAAGTTAAAATCGACATATTCGTTCCCGTCGATATCATGCAAATGCCCGCCCTTCCCATCCCGCGCAAAAAGCGGATAAGGGTCATAAGCCCGGTAATTGCTGGCAACGCCAAGCGGCAACCGTTTGGTAGCCTTGGCGTGAGCCTCCCGCGAAGCAGGCGTGCGCTCCTCGTAAGTCTTAATTTCCTTCTTCAACCCTTCGTGCATAAATGCCTCCATAGATATTCTAGATATCTGCTTACGCGCCCAGCGGTTTCACGCGCACCGGCATGTCCCGCAACGCCAATTCCCTAAAAAATGGCTCCGGCGGCACAACATTTTCCGGCGCCTGCACGCCGACTCCCGAATACTGTCCGCGTCCCAGCATCAAGGCCCCAATCGCCGCGGGGAATCCGGTATCCCGCGCCACGGCCGAAAACGCCGGCGAAGTAGAATATTTGGCCGTTGATTCCGCCGAAGCCGACACCAGCCGCCCCCCGAGCCGCCCCTTAACCACCACGCGAATTGTCTCGACATCCCGAGCCGTCTGCTTCGGCGCATTCCGATTCAATAGCGCCAACAAAACATCTCGAGGCGTCACCCGCGATCCATTCACTCCGACCGGCTCGCGGCTAGTAAATCCAACCTCAGTCAAATTCCGCACCAACCCAATCAATTCCGGCGCATAGTTAATCTTGAAATAAACGTCCTTCACGCCCTTCCCGCGAAAACTAATCGGCAAAGTCCCCAATTCCGAATGAATCGAATTCCGCAAAGTAACTTTCCCAATTGGCGCAGGAAACCTCCCCACCACCGGATCTGAAAGCAAAGGCCGCTCCACAAATCGCCCTCCACGAAAAGCCACCGGCGGCATAGTCAATTCATCCAAAATCGTAGCAATCGAAAATGTATAAGCAATCGGGCTGTCGTAAGATCGCAGGTCAGTCGAAGCGTTATAAACCACGATGGAATCCACGCGATCCATCCGATCGCAAAGATGCCGCGCCATAATATTGGTGGTCCCAGGCGCCCCACCCATCCCGGCAACCGCCATCTTCCCAATTCGACGAAACTCCGCATCCATCGAAAATTGCGGCCGCGTCATGTGATAAAGCCCGCCCAAATCCAAATAATTCACGCGAGCCGCGAGCGCCGCCTTCATCACCTCCAAATTCCAATTGTACTGCGTGCAATTCACCACCGCCGTCGCGCCCCGCAGAAGCCGCGCCAATTTCGAAGTCTCGCGCACATCCGCAAACGCAGCCCGCGCCTTCCCTCTCCCAAATTTCCCAGCCACCTCCCGCGCACGCCCCAAATCAAAATCCGCCACCACCAGCGACGAAACGTCAGCCGCCCGCGCCAGGTCGTAAACCACAGCGCGTCCCATCATCCCCGCTCCCAGTACAGTGATTTTCATGCCAGCTTTCGGCGTTCGATGCGGACTCCGGCTTTCCCCGATTTACGCGCAAAAGCGAGAGGCCTCGAACGAAGCCTCCCGCTCTTCGATGGCTGCGTTTTTTCTAGAACATCACTTTCAAGGCGAACTGAATCACGCGCGGGTCTTCGCGAACCTTCTGGATCAATCCAAACGTGCCTCCCGTGTTCACGCCATTCACAAAGTCCGCGGGCCCATCCGAGAAGTTACCGTCAGGATTCGCAAATTGCGTGTGATTCCAGGTGTTGTAAAACTCCGCCCGGAACTCCGTTTTCCAGCGCTCGGTGATCGGAGTCGCTTTCGAAATCACCATGTCCGTATTGCTGATCGCTGGACCGCAGCAAAGCGCGTGAGGAACATTTCCAAAAGACCCCGGATTCGGATCCGAGAAGTTCGAGGGATCGAACCACAATCCTGAATTCTTCCGCGGACTGACGAAATTGATCTTCCCCGTCACCTCCGGCGTATTCGCGGATTCAAAGAACAGGCTGCTCATCAATTCCGGATCATTCTCATCTTCTACGCGAATCGGGAAGCCGCTCTGATAAATAATGATCGCCGAAACGCCCCAGCCGTTCAGCGCCTTCCCCGCAAATCGCGACATCTTCGGTACCGGCAGCGTCCAAATCGGGCTGAAGACAAAACGATTCTTCGCCGAGAGCAGCGAGACTCCGCGAGTCGCCTCGAAATTAATCGGATTCAATTCGTTTTCGAATGACGCGCCCTGGTCAATCGCCTTGCTGAACGTATACGACGCCTGGAAGCTCAAACCATGCGAGTAATTCTTATCGAGAGAAATCTGCAGGCCGTTGTAATTCGAATTGGCCATCGTGCCTTCCTGGAAAATATTGCTGAACACCGGCACTCCATCCGGCGGGCACCCGATTCCCGTCAAAGGCTGGCAATTCGGCGAAGAATATTTGCGCAGCCCGACCAGCGTCACACCCTGACTCCCGACAATCGTGCCCGCAGTCAGGCAATTTCCGCCCGAGCCGGCGTTGTAAGGCAAATACAAGCCGTTGCAACCGGTAACGACCGAAACGCCCGCAGGCGGTGTGTACTGCGGGATCACAGTCCCCGGCGGAAGGAAGAACTCGCTGTCCGAATCAAACGACCCGCACCCTCCCGAGGCAGGAATATTGTTGAGTTGCAAGCACGTCTCGGGGTTCCCATAGTTCAAATCGTGCGACGCCAGCAACCGGTGCGCCTGCGTTCCGATGTACGCAATCCGGAATACAATGTCCTTGCTGACTTGCCGTTCGATCGTCAGGTTGTACTGCGCCGCATACTGCGTCCGCAGATTCGGTGCGAATTCACCGTAAAGAAGTATCGGCCGGAACGATGCCCAATCCACGCAACCCGCAGGACCGCTCGAGTCCGGACATGGTGTCGTCGGAGTTTGCTTGATGATTCCCTGAAACGGATTCGGCGTGAACGGTCCGAGCGTTGGATCGCTCGATTGCGGCAAGAACGGCAAATTGAAATTCGGGTAGCTCGAGAATGAACTTCCGCCGAATGGCGGCTCCGCGCTGAACTGTTCAAGCACCAGTTGTTCCATCGGATTGTAAAAGAGTCCGAATCCCGCGCGGATACTCGACTTTCCAGCTCCGCCAAATATCTTCCCAAGAACGCCCTCCGTATTCGAGGGAGCCCACGCCACTCCGATGCGCGGAGCAAATGCTTTGTAATACGTGGACGTTAACCCGCGTTGAATTCCCTTGTCACCGGGAAACACCAGTCCGAGCGGAAACGCCGAGTTCTGCGCGCTATTCTCCCCGCAATCCCCCGGCGAATACCCCGCCGCTTCCGAGCCCGCGGTAGTGATCCAGCAAGGATATTGCGTCGTCACCTGTCCCGGCCGGAACGTCTGCAAGCGATTCCCGGTGTCGTAGTACGGAGTATTCAATTCCCAGCGCAGTCCATAGTTCACCGTCAGGCTCGGCTTCACCTTCCAGCTATCCTGAACGAACAGATACAACGCGGTATTGCGCAGCGTTTCGCCCTGCGCCGCCCCCTGCGAATAGGAGTTCGGCAGGCCAAGGAAGTAATCCGCGTAGCCGTCCGCGGCGCCCAGGTCGTTCTCCCCCGGCGTGCTCAGAAACGTAAAAAATCCGTTAATGTTGTAGTACAAGAACTGGTTGAAGTAAGCCCGCCGCACGTCGCCCCCGAACTTGAGTGTGTGATTCGCGAATGTCTTGGTGAACGTATCCGTCCACTGCAGCGAATTCCCCGTCTGCGGCAGCTCGCCTTCGAAGTTGTTCCCGATCGCGAATCCGCCCGACACCATGATGAATGGCACGCCCATATGACCCGGAATATTCGTAGTGATTCCCAGCGAAGGATTCGCCGAACTGGTAAAGCAGCTCGTCGCGGGCACCGCTGACCCGCACGAAGCCTGCACGCTTGACAGCGTATTCAGCGGATGGTTCAAATTCCCCTGGCCCTCCCGGAAATAATTGAATCGAATTTCATTCACCTCCGTGGTCCCAATCGTCCAGGTATGCGCCACATTAATCTGCTGGCCCCGCGTCGTCGTCAGCGCTGGATACCCCGGCAAGTTCGCTCCGGCTGCCTGAAAACTCGAAAACGGAACTGTATCGCTGTCGTTGTTGAAGTAATAATAGACGGTCAGCTGCTGCGTCTCGCTCAGCTTTTGGTCGAATCGCACCGTGGATTGATTCACGTACTCCGTCTCGTTCGGCACCTCGCTGATTGTCCCCGTCCCGAATGGCGCCACGTACTTGTTGTAAAGCGCCAGCGCCGTCGGATCGAAGCATGGAGTCGGAACAACGCCTGTCGGGAAAATGTTCGCCCATGGCTGAGGCGTTCCACTAACGATCGATCCGCCGCCCAGCGCGGTAACTGCCTGCTGGCAAGTCTGCCCGCTCGTTCCGGTCGTCCGGTTCGCCAACTGCGTCGCGAAGGTGGGATCACTGAGAGTCCCCGTAAACGCCCCGGGCCCGCCAAAATTTCCGGCCGCCTCGTTTGCGCTCGGCAACTCAACAATCCCCGATGATTGGCCCTGAATTCGCCGGTTACCTTCGTACGACCCGAAGACGAACGACTTGTCCTTCTTGATCGGCGCCCCCAACGTGCCGCCGAACTGATTCTGATGGTAATCCGCCACGCTCGGATCGAAATACCCGCGATCGTTTAGCGCCGTATTGCGCAAGAACTCGTAAAAATCCCCGTGTACCTCGTTCGTACCCGACTTGGTCACCACGTTCACCACCGAGCCCGAGTTCCGCCCGAACTCAGCATCAAAAGTATTGGTAATGACGCGAAACTCCTCGATCGCATCCGGTGAAGGCTGAATCGCCGGCGCGTTCACGAAAATGTCGTTCGCATCTCCGCCGTTCACCATATAGTTGTTCGATCGTCCGCGGCCTCCATTCACAGAAACCACGCCGGGGTTGCTGCTGCCATAAAAGAGGTCCGCGCCAAGCTGCGATTGCACGCCCGGCTGCAGTTGCAGAAGTTCGTACGTGTTGCGCGTGCTCAACGGCAGTTCCCGAATCGATTGATCGGTCATCACCGCGCCGATCTGCGTGCTGGTCGTCTCCACCTGCACCGTATTCGCCTCAACCGTTACCGTCTCACTCGACCCGCCCACCTGCAGCGTCGCGTTGACCAACGCTACGTGCCCGATGTCCACCTCCAGATCCTTCACCACAAATTTCTTGAACCCCGCCGCGTCCACCGTCACCTGGTAATGCCCCACCGGCAATTCGACAATCTCGAAGGCCCCATCCTTGTCCGCAGCCATTGACCGGCTCGTGTCCGTTCCGAGCAGCGTCGCCGTCACCTGCGCTCCTGGCACGACGGCTCCCGACGGATCTTTCACCGATCCCCGAATCGATCCCGTCTGTCCCCAAGCCGGCGCCCCAATCGCAAATAACACCAGTAACGCAAAAAGACACACACCCAGCCCAGTTCTCGTCTTCATCGCCGCTCCTTTAAGAGTCATGCGCGATTGCCGGACACTCCCCCAATTCACTCCAAATTCCCATTGCACCCAGGGAAAAAACCTTACTATAATCCGCGAACCTTAGTGCAAGCCCTAGGGCCTGTCAAGGGAATTCCGTTGACCCGAGGCCGCCACAACGCGCAAAAAATGAATCGGTCGCATGGCTATTTACGCATCGGCGATGTCGCCCGCCTCGTTGGCGTTTCTCCCTCCGCCTTGCGATCCTGGGAGACCGTAGGCCTCATCTCACCCACGCGCACCGCGAGCCACTATCGTCTTTTCACCCCGCGCGATGTCCGCCTGCTAAAGCGCGCGCAATTTCTTCGCCGCGCCCGCGGCATGAACGCGCCCGCCATCATGCACCTGCTCCGCTCCGAGGGCCTTTTGAAAAATGGCGCCGCCCGCAAGCCCAGCCCGGTGGGCCAGCGCCTCCGCACGCTGCGCCTGAAAAAACGCGCCTCTCTCTCGCAAGTAGCAAAATCCACGGGCGTCTCAGTAGGCTTCCTAAGCGCGCTCGAGCGCGGCCAAATGAGCGCCTCAATTTCCACGCTCTCCCGCATAGCGCGTTTCTACCGCATAAATATCCTCTCCCTCTTCGACGCCTCCGAATCCAATCCCCATCACGTCCGCCCCTCCGAGAGAAAAGTCCTGGAAGCCGGTCCAGGCGTTCGCATGGAGCTATTAGCCTGGGGCGACGCCGTAATGGAGCCCCATCTATTTCGGGTAGCCCCTGGCGCAGGCAGCGGCGATTCCTACGCCCACGAAGGCGAAGAATTCCTATACATTCTCAAAGGAAAATTAGAAATAGCATTGGAGGGCGGCGAACCCGCGCATTTGCGCGAAGGCGACAGCTTCTATTTCGCCAGCAACATGAAGCACCGCTGGAACAATCCCGGCGCAAGTGAAGCCTGGGTCCTATGGGTCAACACGCCACCCACATTTTGAAGAAGAATTTCGGTCCGTAGGGGCGCGGCTTGCTGCGCCCGTCCGCGTGCGACGTGACGCAAACGCAACCACGTGCACTCATGCCGGCCACCTACATTCGATTTTGATTCGCGCCACGGGAGAAAAACAAAAATGCGTCAACGCTTCCTAATCCTAATCACCGCGGCCCTAATCCTAACCGCCGCCTCCTGCAAAAAAGAGACCCCAACTCTAAGCCTACTAGTCTGGGAAGGCTACGCCGACCCCGCCTTCGTCCACGAATTCGAAACCACCCACAACTGCAAAATCTCCGCCTCCTACATGGGCTCCAGCGACGAACTAGTAGCCAAACTCCGCGGCGGCAGCGCCAGCAACTACGACGTAATCTCCCCCTCCAGCGACGTAGCCACCATGATCACCCAAGCCAATCTAGCCGCCCCGCTCGATCTATCCAAAATCCCCTCCTACCAACAAACCTCCGCCCGCCTAAGAAACATGCCCCTAGTCCGCAACAACGGCAAAGTGTACGGCGTCCCCTTCACGTGGGGCCCCAACCCACTCCTCTACGACACAAGCGTATTCCCGAAGGCCCCCGATAGCTGGGCGATTTTCTGGGATCCAAAATACAAAGGAAAAATTTCCGTCTGGGATGAACTCTCCACTCTCTACATGGCCGCCCAAATCCTCGGATACGACAAGCCCGATCCCAGCCATATCTACAACCTAAGCGACGAAGAACTGGAAAACGTAAAAAAGAAACTCCTAGAACTAAAACCCAACATTAGAAAATTCTGGTCCACAGGCGGCGAACTAACCAGCCTATTCCAAAATCACGAAGTAGTAGCCGCCATGGGCTGGCCGCTAATGACCAACCAACTCCGCGCCGCCAATTTCCCGATAGGCGAAACCATCCCCAAAGAAAACACCACCGGATGGATCGATCACCTGATGATCACCGCAGCAAGCGAACACAAAGACCTAGCCACGGATTTCCTCGAATACATGATCCAAGCGCAGACGCAAAAAAAAGTAACGGACGTCACGGGTTACGATCCGGCAAACGCCAGCGCAGCTCAATATATGACCGAAGATCAAAAAAAGAGCCTGCATCTGGACGACGTGGACAATTACATGACCAGAATTTATTTCTGGCAACAAGTCCCCCGCCGTGCCAAATACACCGAAATCTGGAACGAGGTCAAAGCCGCCCAGTGAGCCCGCTCCTCGAAATCCGCAACGTAGCCAAAGGCTTTGGCACTCGCGCCGTACTGCGCGGCATCACGCTAGATATAGATAGCGGCGAGTTCCTGACCATCCTGGGCGAAAGCGGTAGTGGCAAAACCACATTGCTCCGACTGATAGCAGGCTTCGAGCGCCCCGACAGTGGCGAAATCTGGATGGCCGACGAGCGCATCGACGAGCTGGCCCCCTACAATCGCCACGTAAACACAGTCTTCCAAAGCTACGCCCTATTCCCGCATCTCTCCGTCTTCGAAAACATAGCCTACGGCCTAAGAGTCCAAAGCGCCCCAAAGCTAGAAATCCCCAAGCGAGTAGAACAAGCTCTGGCAATGGTAAAGATGAGCGACTTCGCCCAATCGCAACCAAGCCGCCTAAGCGGCGGCCAACAACAACGAGTAGCTCTAGCCCGCGCCCTGGTGAATCGCCCCAAAGTCTTGCTACTAGACGAACCGCTCTCCGCGCTCGACGCAAATCTCCGCCGCCAAATGCAAACCGAACTAAAGTCGCTTCAGCGAGAAGTAGGAATCACATTCATCTTCGTAACCCACGACCAAGAAGAAGCCATGGCCCTATCCGATCGCATAGCGTTACTAAGAGCCGGCACACTAGAACAAGTAGCCAGTCCAAGAGAAATCTACGCAAGCCCCGCAACCGCCTACACGGCCCAATTCATTGGCCAAACAAATCTACTGAGAGCCCAAATCCGCAACGACCTAGCAAGTTCAAGCGGTATAACCTGGAAAGTAGCGCCGGCGTCCCTGCCGGCATCCGACGACGGACCAGCAAAATCAAATCCCCAATCATCGACGGAAGCACCGTCCCCATCCAATGCAACGTTTTCTCTCCGCCCCGAATCCATCCGTCTAGCAGACGCGTCACCGAACTCCGCCAGCACTACAGTCCGCTTCACCGCCCGAGTAATAAACCAAACCTTTGGCGGCGCGACCGATCTACTAGAATTGACGCTATCCGACGGCCGCACCCTAAGAGCCCGAATCCCCAGCCAAGGCACAATCGAATCGCCAACTCAATTCGAGTTCTCGCCGCAAGACGCCACGCAAGTAAAAGACTCGGAGCCAAACTAAGATGTACACGCGCGCCTACAAAGCAGCCGTCTCCATCCCGCCGTTACTGTGGGTCGCAATATTCCTACTAGTCCCCTACGCCATCCTCTTCTGCTACAGCTTCTGGCAAGTCTCCCCGCTACAAATAATCATCCACAGTTGGTCCCTAGAAAATTACCGCGAACTATTACGCAACCACATCTACCTAGAAGTCCTCTTCCGCTCGATGCGCATAGCAGGAGCCGTCACAGCATTAGCCCTGCTCCTCGGCTACCCGCTAGCCTATTTCCTCTCCTTCCGCGCCACAAAACGCAAAGATCTTCTCTATCAATTAGTGATCATCCCTCTCTGGGTAAGCTACTTGGTAAGAGGCTACGCCTGGAAAACCATCCTAGGCAGCGACGGCGTGCTAAACGGCTTCCTGCAATACCTACACATCACCAATCACCCAGTAGAATTTTTCCTCTACAGCCCCTTCGCCGTAATCCTAACGCTAACCCACATCTACACCCCATTCACCTTCCTACCAATCTACGCATCGCTAGAACACATCCCCAGAAACCTAATCGAAGCCTCCCAAGATCTAGGCGCCTCACCAACCCGCACCTTCTGGCGAGTGATCCTCCCGCTTTCCTTACCGGGAGTCCTAGCGGGCGCCACCTTCGCCTTCGTCCTAACGCTAGGCGATTTCTTAGCTCCACTATTAGTAGGCGGCCCGAGCGGAATAATGATTTCCAATATCGTAGTAAGCCTATTCGGCGCCGCTTACAACTGGCCGCTAGGCGCAGCGATCAGCCTCTGCATGTTAATTCTGGTAGTAACGCTGCTATTCCTGGTAGAGCGCGTAGAAAAAAAGCTGACCTTCTCATGAGCCAAAATTCCAACGGAGCACCCAACACCACCGGCTCCCGCTGGCTAGGTATCTACGCGACTCTCGTTTACGCTTTCCTCTATCTACCAATCGCTGTCCTAGCCATCTATTCCTTCAACGGCACCGGCGTAGGCGGCTTCCCCCCGCGCAATTGGACGCTCGGTTGGTACCGCATCCTGTTCAACGACGACGCCATCTGGTCCACGCTACTAAACAGCCTGATCGTAGCTGCCATAGCAGTAGCCATCGCCACAACGCTAGGCCTGCTAGCTGCCCTAGCGTTAGATCGAGTTGAGTTCCCTGGCAAAGCCGTATTCCGCCGCTTGGTCCTGTTGCCGTTAATCCTTCCAGGAATAATCACAGGCCTCTCGCTGCTAATGCTATTCGTAGCCGCACAAATGAAATTAAGCCTGCTGACCATCACGCTAGGCCACGGCACAGCCCTAATCTCCGTAGCCACCACAGAAATCTTCGCCGGCCTCCAGAAGTTAGACCGCGCCCAAGAAGAAGCCTCGCTCGATCTAGGCGCCAATCACTGGATCACTTTCTGGCGCGTGACGCTCCCCAATCTAAAAGTCTCCATGATCGCCGCTGCATTACTAATCTTCACTCTCTCGCTCGACGAAATCGCCGTAAGCTTCTTCCTGATCGGCCGCAGCAACACGTTGCCGCTAGAAATCTGGTCCCGCCTACGCCGCGGCATAACTCCAGAAATCAACGCCATCTCCACAATTATCCTTCTATTCTCAATCGCGCTAATCCTAGTCTGGTATCGCCTGCGCACGCGCACCGCCAGCAACGAAGCAGCCGCCACGGTCCTACCGTCCACAATCCAAGGAGAACAAGCATGACCGAGTCGCGTCGCGACTTCCTACGCTTCGTCCTGGCAGGCTCAGTCGTAGCCGGATGCCCCATCGATCCCAAACTTCTAGTCGCCGCGCCCGAACCAGCAGCTCCGACGGCGCAAGTTGACGGCGACCACTACGAAATCTGCCACAAAATCCGCGACGGCCAAAAATTCATCCCGCCGCCAGTGAGCAAGCATTACGACATAGTGATAGTAGGCGGCGGAATCGCAGGCCTGAGCAGCGCCTACTTTCTTCGCGACAAAAATTTCCTGCTGCTAGAGAAGGAACCGCACTGGGGAGGCAACGCCTACAAAGAAACTTACGAAGGCCAGGGCTTCGCCACCGGCTCCGCCTACGATTTCGTCGGCTCCGATAGCGCCAACCTGGCAAAGGAATTGGGCCTCGAGCAATTACCGGTGAATGCCGCCGATCCCACCATAGTCGCAGGCAAGTGGATCCCCGACATGTGGCGCGCCGGCATAGACGAACTACCCTACCCGCAAAAAACCCGCGAAGCCTTCAAACAATTCCGCAAAAAAATGCTGGCCGTAGACTATGAAAAAAACGTAAAGCAGCTAGACAACGAGCCCCTCAGCAAATATCTCCAAGGCTACCCGCCAGAAATCACCCACTGGTGGGACGCCTACGGCCCATCCAACTGGGGCGCCAAAGCCGCACAAACCAGCACCTACGCCGCCCTCGACGACTTCCACACTTTCGCCAACGAAACTCCCAAAGACGAGCGCATCACCCTGCCAGGCGGCAACGGCGCCATCTCCGAAAAACTAGCCGAAGTCCTGCTGGAACAACACGCCGATCAAATGCTGACTGGCGCCACCACAGTGGCGGTGGAGCAACTAAAGAACTCCGCCCACGTAACATACTTCCACGAAGGCCATCTCCACACCGCCTCAGCAAAGCTAGTAATCATGGCCGCCCCCAAACTAATCGCCTCGCGCATCACTTCCGGCATCTCCCCCAATCAACGCGACGCCATGCAAGCCATCCGCTACGCCCCCTACCCGGTCATCAACATGGTCTTCGGCAAGCCCATCTACAACCGAGGCTACGACACCTGGTGCCCCGGCAATTCCTTCACCGATTTCATCGTAGCCGACTGGACCATCCGCAACCAACCAGGCTACCAGCAAAAAAATAACATTCTGACGTTCTACACGCCTCTCGACGAAGCAGACCGATACAAGCAACTAACCGAAGAAGGCTGCAAAACAATCGCTCTAGACGTCCTACACGATTTCAAAAAACTTCTCCCCGAATTCAACGCCGATCCCATCGAACTTCACATGTACCGCCGAGGCCACCCAATGTTCATGGCCACCCCAGGCAATTTCACGAAAACTATCCCAGCAGCCCGCCACCCGCTAGAAAAAGTCTTCTTCGCCAACGCCGACAGCGAAGGCCCCGAGTCATTAGCCATGAACGCAGTAAGCAGCGCCCAAAAAGCAGCCACGTGGGCCAACAATCGCCTAGCAGGCAAAACGTAAGGCCGGGATTCACTGCCGGCCCGGTGTAGCCTTGGGTTTTCGCGTTGGTTCTGTTGTGCGGTTCGTCGCGATTTTCACTGCGGCGCAAGAATCACTGCGGAAAATTCCTTACTGCAAATCCCCATCCGTCTTCGCCTTCTTCCCAAACTTTTTTCGCAAGTCCGGCCAAAATTCCTTGATCACAGTGGTAAGCGTGTCATACCCAACCTGCGTGCCCCAGACGCTAATGGTATTGTCCAAAGTTTTATCCGCATGAGGATGATAGCTGTATGTCGAAATCCCGGCCGCGATCGCACTCCCAAAAATCTCCGAAGCATTAAATTCCGTTCGCCCCGAATCCCCGCGCGTAATAAAAATCCGGCTCACCGCATAACCGACGCGATGCATAAACCCGCCATCACTCTTCTGATAAAAACGCGGATCCTGCCGCAGCGCCGAGGCCATCACCGCTCCCACCATAAAATTCTCGATGGTCCCATCCGCAAACGAAGCCCCGTACCGCTTCGCATAGCCCTGGAATCCGTTCCCGTAGCCAGGCTCGCTGCCGTTGGCCTCATTGATCCCCGAAAGCAAGCCGTACCAGGCAAATTGAAACGGATCGAACGACCCGCGAGCCACCACCTTAAATTTCTGCCCAGTCGTCAAAGGAGGCACGTGCTCGGTGTTCTCAAGCGTCAAAAAATTCGGCATGGCATAAAAGAGCCGGTCCCTCGACGTGGCCGCGGCATCAGGCTTGGCGTTCTGGTCCGCCGGTTTCTGGTCGGCAGGTTTCGATGCGTCCTGGCCGGCGGACGGCGTCGCAGCGGGCGCGGCAGCCGGTGCCGGCTTCTGATCGCTCTGCTGGCTCTGCAAGCTCAATTCATCTTGCTGGGCCGCCGCAATGGCCGGCTCAGCAATCAAAATTCCCAACCCCAAAATCGCGCCAAAGAAAATCCCCGGAGCCCCCAACCATTGCCCAATTTTCATCAAAGTGTGTTCACTCAGCCCTGACTTCCGCTTCCCATGATACCCGCAAACAGGCGCAATACCCCTCCCCGAATCGTACTAGCTGTGATTCGACAAACCCTGCATTGGTTTCTTTCAGGGATTCGCGAAGGCCGGCCCGGCGCGCGCGCATCGGCCGCACGCGCCGGCACCGCCCGCGAAACTAGTTGCCCATCTTCGTCGCCGCCGGCTTCTTCATCGCCGGGGCCGTGATCGAATACTCGCCTTCGACGTCCACCACCGCCGATCCATCCGCCCCCGGCGTCACCGTGTAAGTCCCCTTCCCCGAAATTCCCTTCAGCTTGCCGGTCCCGCCGGTAAACGACCATGTGCCTTTCGAAGCTTCCGGCTTGCCATCCTTCACCGCGCCGGTATCACGGAAGGTCACAAAATATTTATCGCCGCCGTCGGTATTTCCAACGTAGCTCCCGGTGTTCGTGGCGCGCGTCGCCGTCATGTCGTAAAAAGCATACGAAGTCCCATCGGTAGTCTTCTCGCCTTCCATCTCCATCGGCTTCGTCCACTGGCAAGTATTTTTCGTCAACGACATCTTGTGCCCCGGCTTGTCGCCAACGTCCGTAGTGCCAATCGCCTCCGGCGGTTTCGCGCAAGTATGTGCCCCGGAAATTTTCGTCTGCGCCGAAGCCACCGAAGCAAACAAAGCCACCAACCCCATCGCACAGACCAATCGCAGTTTCATAGTCTCGCCCCCACAATGAATTTGAAGTGGAACAAATCTGGCCCAATCCAACGTGCAAACAATTGTGAAAGCATCCTACGCCTGCAAATCCCTCCACACAAGTTTTTCGCCCCGCAGCGGCAGGCCCGACTCGGCGGGCGTCTGATGTGTTCTTGGGTGTTAGTTTTCACCCCGCATTCCCGCGTGCGTTTCGCAACTTCAAGCAGCCAACCAGTGGTAGGCTTCACGCAAACCGTGCATCGCGGAATTCGCTATCGCGCTCTCGCAGGAATCTGCTCGCTGGCAGCCTCGGCCTTCTTTCCCTGCGGCCAGCTCCGCGCCCAAGAACCTCCGGCCGCCGGCCCGCCAGCATCCGTCGCGTCTCCGCAGATCCAACTGGCAAACAACTCGGCCGCTCCCTGCATTCAACCAGCCCCCATGGTGCGCATCGAAGATTACGACGGTCCGCTCAAGAAAACCGTGGGCACGCTCGCCCGCCCCCTCGAACTCAAATCCGTCCCGATGTCGCGCTACAAGCCGGGCGTACGGCTCTGCACGCTCACCTTCAAAGATAAATTCCGCCTCTTCGTTGCCGATTCCTTCGAGCCGGTCACCTTTCTGGCCAGCGGTTTCAGCGCCGGCATCGACCAAGCCCAAAATTCCGATCACAGCTACGGCCAAGGCGCCCAAGGCTATGCCAAGCGTTACGCCGCCGAATACGCCGACCGCGCCTCCTCGAAATTCTTCAAAGATTTCGCCTATCCCTGGATTTTTAGGGAGGACCCGCGTTACTACCGCCTCGGCGAAGGCCCCGGCAAAACGCGCTTCCTTCACGCCCTCGAACACGCCGTTGTGGCTCACCGCGACAACGGCAATCCCATGTTCAATTTCTCCGTCTGGTTCGGCACCGCCAGCTCTGTCGTCCTCAGTAATACTTATCACCCCGACAACCAACGCGGCGTCGCTCCTGCCGCCGGGCGCGTCAGCGTCAGCATCCTCGAAGGCATGGGCGCCGACGTGCTCCGCGAATTCTGGCCCGAAATTTCCCGCAAACTAAGACTGCCGTTCCGCGGCGAATCTCTGCCGGCATCCCCAGCCCCACGCCCCACCGCGCCATAGCAGGGCCGCGCAAAAGAAACGCGGCTGCGGCGCCGGATAGATGGCCTTCGATTATTCTCGTCGCCGTTGTCGTTGCCTTTCGCCGGGCCTTCACCTCGCCATGATTTTTTAATCGCTACATGGTGAGATTAAAATCGCCCCGCAACTCAAACAAAACAAAGAATCGGCCTCCGTTTTAATCGCTACAAAATTGGAGGGTCGCGATTTCGATTTTTCCCGCGTGGGGACGAAAGATCAGCCCTCAACCGGTATGGCACCAAGTTTTTTCCGCTCTCCCTTTCGCTTTCGTTTCACCTCCGATGTCGGTCTACCCGAAACATGGGTTCAATTAGAATTTCTTGTAACTCTAACAAAACAAACGATCGCGTCTCGTCGTACCCGAAACACTTTTGAGGGGTGTCGATTTTGATTTTTCCCCTGTAGAGGAGGGTGGTGGTGCACCCCTCTCCTACTTTCCCGATTAGAATCTGTTTGCCTCCTGTTTGCGTTGCGGCCTAATCGGGAATTTTGAAACACGCGGGTTGCTTCCCGATTAGAATTGATTATTTCGCTGGGCTGAGTCGATTGCTAGGCAATCGCAGAGACGATTGACAGCCCGGACTCGCCCGTCCAATGTTTTCAATCATTTGCGGGCGTTTCTAATCGTATCGATTCCCGATTAGAAATCGCCGCACCGGGTTTCGTGAGGATCGTTTCGTCCACGCGCTGCCGATGGCCGACGCCTGCGCCGGGCTGCATGTCGTACTCCTCAGTTTCGACTGGTTCAGCGCGGCGGAAGTTTTTCACTCGCCGGGCTCAATCATCAGCCCGGACCCGGGCTCAGGAGAGCCAGCCCGCGCCAAGAAACAGCAGACTACTAAATCCTGAATATCGCGGCATTGGTCAAGGGTCAATGGTACTGAAAGGGTGAAACCTCGACGCTAGGGCCCGCACGGAAAAATAGCCCGTAACACTCGCGGCTCAGTTCAGCTTGGCATATTCCGCTTTTGCGGCGATTAGGACTGGAATATTGGGATCGGCATCGTTCCACAGCTTCAAGAAATCCTCGTAGGCCGCTTTCGCTTTCGCCGTCTGACCTTGGAGCGCATACGCTCGCGCAAGCCCCAAATGCGCCAGCGCCCCGGTCACGAAATTCTGCACGACGTCCCGGTTATTGAGGATTTTCTGGAACTCAGCAGCAGCGTCGATCCCGCTCCGCAATGCCAGATACGCCTGGCCGCGCAGATAGACCGGATAGAGAGTGGTTCCGACCGTGGGACTGTCATCGGGAACTCCTAATTCATACGGAATGGCCGATCGCAATACTGCAATTGCTTTTTTCGGATTGCGCCGGTTTAATTCGATGGCGGCACGAATGCACGGGATCCAATACTCGTTCACGAAGGTATCTTGCTGATACGTCAGCTCGAATGAATCAGCAATCCTTTTAGCGATGCCCGAGTCGCCAGCACGTGCGAAAGCCAACGCGTCAAGGATGGTTGAGTCGCGGTCATAAAACAGACCGAAGTTCTCCGATGTGTACTGGCGGGCGTCCGAGCGGTTGCCGATCTCCGCTTCGCGTAGTGCCACGTCCGCGCGCCACAGCGCAGCCATCGATCTCTGACCGTTCAAATTTGCCAGATCGATCGCCTGCTTGGACATATTTCGAGCCTTAGCATTCCGGCCGGAGTACGCGTCGGTGTCGGA
Source organism: uncultured Acidobacteriota bacterium (assembly GCA_963831955.1). Lineage (GTDB taxonomy): Bacteria > Acidobacteriota > Terriglobia > Acidiferrales > UBA7541 > Palsa-147. Next base: position 1,198,168 of record CAWHSG010000003.1, read on the forward strand.
GACGTATGACAACAATGCGCTTGCGGCGTCGGGCCGAACTGAGGCTAGCGCCACCTGCCTGTCCATCTCCCTCCCATCGTCCTCAAGAAAAGCCAAGGCATACCTGTTCGCATGGAGCGAAATGCTGTCGGGCGTTCGTTCGACCCCCACCTGGTAAGCGGCCTTGGCTTCGTCGAAATGATGAGCTGCAACGTTGAAGCCGACTAAATCCCCATAGTCGCGGATCGCGTCGGTGCCGAGATCCTCGCCTTTTTTAGCGTCCTCTATCGCGTGTTTGTATTGCCCGGCTTCGTAATCGAGAAGGGCCAAATGGAAATAAGGGGTGGATCTTCGAGGATAGGCCTCGCGCCATTGCTCGAAAATCGCGCTGGCGTCATCCATATCTCGCTTCGCTGATTGATAGTACGCGGACTCAATATGCAGGCGCTCCTCTTCACTCACTGGATCGCTTAGCTCGAAAGCTCGGGTGAGGAAAATTTGGGCATTTCCGGCGTCGCCAAGCCTTGAATACGATTCGCCCAATTCCAGGTAGGCGCTCGCGAAATTAGGATCAAGTGCGACCGCGTTCAAATAGGGTTCAACGGACGCAGCGTCGTTCCCCGACGCTACTGCCTTTTGCCCATCTGAGTACGCTTTGAGAGCTTCGACCGAGCCGCTTAAGTTGTCCTCGGTAGAGCCACTATGTTTCTGAATTGTGTCCTCTGATTCACCGACGGCCCCGCGTAGTTTCGATACCGCCTGATCGAAAGCGCTCAACAGGTCTTCTCTCCCCGCGGCGGGAATCTTCTCCTCGCCTATTGTCCTTTCAGCGCCACAGTCCTGGGCCTTCACGTCAACGATGTAACCTGAGCCCGCGGCGGCGATGGTCCCGTCGACGACCGCGGCGCTTTTCGTCTTCGAGCAGATTTCGAAAGCATTTTTACGCGACAGCGAGTCGTTTCGCCGGTGCCGAACAGGTGCAAGCACTTCCTGCACCTTTTGGTCCGAGAGAAAATTAAAGAAGGGCGTCTGCCCGAGTGCCGCGGAGAGCGCGGGTTTGAGAGTGCCGTCGAAAGCAGGGTCATCCGTCTCGTTTGTAAACCCCGAGAGCACTTCGGTGTCGTTAGCAGTTAGCCTTACGGGCGAGAGCTTCGTTTCTGATTTGAATTCTTCCCATGTCCAAGCGGCCAAAGTCAATGCCGCCGCCGTCAAAACGGCCATCGCGACCCACCTAACCCAGGGAACTCTAGGCCGCGACGCAGGGCCCATTTCGTCAGGCGGAGTCGGTCGTGGGACGGGTGGACGCGTCACCTCTGACTTTGGGCGATCCGGGTCGATTTCGCGCTTCACCGTCTCCAGATCCGTGCGCATGTCCGCCGCACTTTGGTAACGCAGGTTCCGTTCTCTCTCCAACGCCTTCGAGAGAATGCGCTCGAACGCGACGGGGAGATCGGTGCTATTGCCGTCAGAAGAATCAGGCTCCGCCTCGAACTCGCGGGCGAGGATCGGGCCGGAAGAGTCCCTGGGAAATGCCATCCGGCCCTTCGACATTTCGTACAGCACCGCCCCAAACGAGAACAGGTCTGTCCGCGCGTCTAGCGGCTCTCCGCGGATCTGTTCCGGCGACATATACGCAAACGTTCCCACAGCAACGCCCTCGCTCGTGAGGAACAATGTCGCGGTTGAAGAATCTCCCGCGGCAGCCGCGGCGCTTCGCGCGTGCACCAGCTTGGCTAATCCAAAATCAAGAATCTTGGCGTGTCCGCGCTTGGTCACAAAAATGTTCGTGGGCTTGATATCCCGATGGATGATTCCGGCTGCGTGAGCGGCGTCCAGGCCATCCGCGATTTCGATGCCGAATCCCAGGACTCGATGGAGCGGCATGTGCGTGCACTGGATGTGATGCTTGAGCGTCTGGCCTTCCAGGAATTCCATGGCGATGAAGTGCTGCCCGTTTTCTTCACCGATGTCGTAAATCGTGCAAATGTTCGGGTGATTGAGCGCTGAGGCAGCTTTGGCCTCGAGGTGGAAGCGTTCCCGCGCCCGCGGTTCATTGGCCCATTCTGCCGGAAGAAACTTCAACGCCACGATGCGGTTAAGCCGGATATCTTCGGCCCGATGCACCACACCCATGCCGCCGCTGCCCACTTGCTCGTGGACTTTGTAGTGCGAAATGACACGGCCCATCATGGCTGGAAGGCGTCCTTGGCCGGGGATATTAGGCTTCGCCGGGATTCAAGTCAATCTGAAGATACTTACCAAGGCGTACCGAAACTGCCATGCGTACCGGCCTTTCAGACTTCGGCCGCGGCGACGGCCGGATTTGGACTCTCGCGGGAGGTCTGCCGCCGACTCTCCGCTGCGAGAAATTGCCAGGCCAACGGCGGGGCCGAACGGCGAGATCGAAAAGCCTCAGGTCTGCCCGTCGGACCCGGTGAGGGGCTCAGGATAAAAAGACCTGAGCTACATTTTGCGTAACCTTTCGGCGCTGCATTGGTTACCCTTAGTGAGACTTGGAAACGCGGAGATGGAGTTGACCCGGTATCCTGCGGAGGGCGACGAGCGGTCGTTGATCGCGGAGGCGCAGCGCGATGCTTCGCGCTTTGCGGCGCTTTACGAGCGGTATTTTGACCGCGTCTACGCGTTCGTCGTGTCGCGGGTGCACGACCGCGATGCTGCCGAGGATTTGACTTCACAGACGTTTCACCGGGCGCTCGAGAATTTGCCGAAATTTGAATGGCGCGGGGTGCCCTTTTCGGCTTGGTTGCTGCGCATTGCGGCGAATGCTGTGGCGGACCGTTGGGCGTCGGTGGGGCGGGAACGCGGGGTTGCGGCGGCGGAGGGCAGCGAAACATTTGACACGGACGCGATCGAGAATCGGGCGCGCCTTTTTGGGTTGGTGCGGAAGTTGCCGCCGGAGCAGCGGCGCGTGGTGCTTCTGCGATTCGTCGAGCAGCGCAGTATCCGCGAAATCGCCACGGCGCTGCAGAAGACCGAAGGCGCGGTGAAGCAGTTGCAATTCCGGGCGCTGCAGAGTTTGCGGGAGACGATGGTGAAGGTTGGCACTCGCGTGGGAGCGCGAAAGGCATGAGTTCAGGGAAAGCGCTAAGCCAACAATTGGATACGGCCATCACAGCGCTGCTGGCGCGGGGCGATTCATTTGTGCCTTCGGCTGGGGCGGAATTGGCGCCGTTGGTCAGCTTGGCTATCGATTTGCGAGGGTTGCCGCGCGAGAGTTTTCGAGCACGCTTGAAGAGTGACCTGGAGAGGAGAACAACGATGTCAACGAATGCAACACCTGCACGAGATGCGAACCGCGAGGGGCAAGCTGCCGGGACGGGTGTGAACTGGAAGCGCGAGGGATTCCGGACGGTGACGCCTTACATCGTGGTGGATGGGGCGGACAAATTAATGGATTTCGTGAAGGCTGTGTTTGGCGCTACCGAGCGGTTCCGCGTGGCGCGGCCTGACGGGAAGATCATGCACGCTGAGGCGTTGATCGGCGACGCGATTATCGAGATGGCCGACGCCACCGCGCAATATCCGGCGCGGCCGATGCCGATTCACGTTTACGTGCGCGACGTGGATGCGGCCTATGCGCGAGCGATGGAGGCCGGAGCGACTTCGTACCACGCGCCAGTGGATCAAGAGTATGGCGACCGCGATTGCAGCGTTCGTGATCCGCTGGGGAATAACTGGTACATCGGCTCGGCCAAGGGCGCGACGCCGATTCGGCCGGAGTTTCCGAGCTTGATGCCTTACCTGCACGCGGTGGGGGCGCAGAAGGTGATCGATTTTATGCAGGCCGCGTTCGGCGCGGAGGAAGTGATGAAGGCGCAATCGCCTGACGGGACCATCGTGCATGCGACGGTGCGCATTGGCGATGCAATGATTGAATTGAGCGAAGCGCGCGGGGCCTATCAGCCGATGCCAGGGTTGTTGCATGTGTATGTGCCGAATGCGGATGAGGCTTATGCGCGGGCGATTGCGGCAGGGGCAAAGTCGTTGAATGCGCCGGCGGATCAGCCTTATGGCGATCGCAGCGCTAACTTGATGGATCCGTTTGGGAATATGTGGACGGTCGCGACGCACATCAAGGACGTCGTTTTTTGAGTGCCGTCGGCGCCAGGTTTACTTTGATACTGACAGATTGTGGGAGCCGGCGAATAGGGACGCGGCGGTGCTTAGCGTTTGCGGCAGCCACCAGGTTTGATGCATCCAGCGCCTGTCGCTGCGCTGCATGCGGCGGCCTATGAAATCGAAAAGTAGCGGGGCTACCTGCACGGCGGCATACATGCTTGGGTGGCCGGCGAAGGGACGCAGCATGGGATTCTCTTCGGTGTGGCCTTGGGCGATGGCGCGATTGGTGGTCCAGGCGTCGAAGGTGGCTGCGCCGTGTTCCGCGATGCTGAGGACCAGCCAGGCGTGACCTGGGCGCTCCGCGTCGATGTGGCCGGGATGAAAGTTGGGGTCGGGCGGCTCGACGCGCGTGGGAATGTGCACTTCGGCAAGCAGCGAGGAGCTTTCCTCGGCGTCGCCGGGTTGGCTAACGGCGGTGGTCTTGGTGGCGTCGGTGGTTTTGCCGTCGGGCGAGGTGCCGTCTGGGGCGGCGACGCCCGGGAGATCGACCAGGCGAATTTTATCGCGGTCGAAGAGGTCGTTGGTGGCTGGGGGAGCGAAGATATTTGCGGGAGCGTCGAGCGCAGTCAGCTTCGCCGGGGAGTTTTCGGCGTAAAGCACGGTGGCCGGGGGTTGCGGCTGCGCTTGGAGCTTGGCAGCAGGCGCAAACGGAATCTGTAGCAGCACCACCATTGTCGCGAGCAACATAGCGATTCACCTCAGCGTAAGAAGGGTACGAGGGCGAATGACCGGTGAAAACAGAGCGTTTGTACCGGCCGAGTAGTACTCGCGGAAGCCATTGATAGTACGTATGTTAGGTCATTTTCGGCTCCTGGCCTTTCAGTTTTCGCCTCCCTTTCCCCTGACCCCGAAATCGGCAATGCTGCTCAAAATTGAACAGTACTAGTTGCCCGGCGGCAGCGCTTGATAGTCTGCATCGCTGCGCTTCCAGAAAAATTGCGGAAAGTTTTTCGTTGTTGGCCAGACTTCATCGAGAGTGTCGCCAGAATATACCACGCCATTTTTGATTACGTACAAGATATCTGTGGAATTTTTAATATTTTCCGCGGGATTTGAATTGTAGACGACGAGATCGGCTAGTTTGCCTGGTTCGAGCGAGCCTAAGTGCTTTTCGAGGCCGATACTTTCGGCGCCGTTCATCGTGGCGGAGTAGAGAGTTTGCCAGGGAGTCATTCCGCCGGATTGCATCATCCAGAGTTCCCAGTGTGCGCCGATGCCTTGTTGCTCGCCGTGGGAGCCGAGAGCTACGTGGCCGCCGTTTTTGTAAACTTCGCCGACGCCTTTGGCGATTAGCGGGAAAATGTACTCTTCGTCGAGCAGCAGCGGGCGGCGGCGGGCTACGCTGTCCACCTGCTCGTGCGGGGTGAAGCGCATTACTTTGGGATCGTCGTGAATGTTCATGCGTTGGCGCCAATAGAATTGGCCGAATTCGCCGCCGTAGGAAACTATCAGCGTCGGGGTGTACGTCGTACCGGACTGGGCTTCCAGTTGGATCACGTCTTTGTAGATTGGGACTATGGGCAGGCTGTGTTCTACGCCGGTGTAGCCGTCGAGGACCATGCTTAGATCGGTTTTTAGATCGCCGCCGCCTTCTGCGGTGATGTTTAGGCCTTCTTTTGCGGCGGCTTGGGCTAGCCATTGACGTTGGATGCGGCGAGGTTGCATGTATTGCTTTAGAGAATCGGCGCCGTGGGCTTTGTAGCGCTTTACGATGTTGTCGGCGTCCTCGAAGCTGGAGATTACGGCGGCTTCGGTGGTGATGGCCGTGCCGGTGGCGTAGATGCGCGGGCCGACCATTTCGCCGACGGCGACTAACTCGCCCTGGGCGAATACTGTGTTCGATTCGATTGATGGATCGCGGGTGGTGGTGACGCCATAGGCTAGATTCGCCGCGTAAGACCATTCCTGGTCGGTCATTTCGTCGCGTTGCGTGCGCAAGTGGGCGTGGATATCTACGAAGCCGGGTAGGATCGTTTTGCCGCGGACGTCGATTACTTTGGCGTCGGCGGAATGGATCGTCCCGGTTGCGCCGATTTCCTTGATGCGATTATTTTCGATTAGCACGTCGCCGTGCTCGAAGGCTTCCTCGCCTTTCATGGTGATTACCCTGGCGCCGCGGAGTAGGAGTTGGCCTTTGGGGATTTCGCGGGGGACTTCGAGGGCGATGGAAATTTTCTCGGCTTTCCATTGATCGGGCTTTTCGGCTTGGAAGGCGGTGTCGCGATTTACGCGCGAGAATTCGTTGCCGAAGCTCCAGGTGATCGTTTTTCCGCTGTCGGCCCAGTGAATGTAATTGGCGCCGGTGGTGGTCAGGCGCTTGAGAGGCACGACGGGAGTTTTCAGATCTACGTTGACGATTTCGGTGCCGAAGCTTGGGAAGGCGGTTAGGTAGGCGTCGTAGCGGTTTTGGATGGCTACGTATTGGTCATCGGGCGATGGGATGGCGAGGACGAAGAAGCCCTGGAATTTCATGTGCGATTTTTTGTAGGTGCCATCGAGGCGGACGGAACGTAGCAGGCGCGCGGGCTTCGCGGGGCCTTCGGATTCGGGAGGCGGAGGGGCGGCGTCCATGTAATAGACGCGCGTGCCGTCGGAATTGAAGGACGGGGCCTGATAGCCGTTGGGGAGCTTGACGATCGCGTGGCTTTCGCCGCCTTCTGCTGCGATCCAACGGATTTCGTCGAGGTCGCTGGAATCTTCGGCTAGCCAGCCGCGGGTCGTGCCCATCACGAAGACGATCTTGGTGCTGTCCGGAGACCATGAGGGCATGGCGTAATACGCCGCAGTTTGACTGAGTTTCACCGGCGCGCCTCCTGCGGCCGGAGCTTTCCATAATTGGCCGCCTTCGGAATCGGACCAACTGGTGTAGGCGATCCATTTGCCGTCGGGTGAGAAGATGGGGCTGTATTCGCGGAGATTGGAATCTGTTAGGCGATGCGGTTTTCCGCCGACGGTATCCACCAGCCAGATTTTTCCTACCGCGCTGAAGACTAATTGCTTGCCGTCGGGGGATTGATTGGTCCAGCGCATTTGATGGACTGTGAGCGGACCGTCGTCGATGGTGTAATCGGTGTGGATGCGCGGGCCTAGATCTAGATCTACTTTTGCGGTGAATGGGATTGTGGAGACGGCGCGGGATTCTACTTCTACGCGTTTGATGTGGCCGTCGCCGGTGAATAGGACGGCTTTTGAATCTGGGGTGAAGGCGTAGCCCGGTAGCACGTCATCTACTGCGAAACCTTCTTGATCGTCGCGCTGCATTGGCGCGGCTAGCCAGCGTTCTTCGCCGGTTTTTAGATCGCGGATGCGCAGGCTGGTTTTAGTGTCGCGGCGGACAGCGTAAACGAGATAGCGGCCGTCGGGCGATGGTAACGGGCGCAGGCCTCCGCCGTATTCGGAGGTAATCGTTTCGATTTCGCCGGTTTCACGATCGAAGGCGTGGACTTGGAAGCGGCCGATGTCCACGTTATAGCGGAAGCGTTCGGGATGGCTGGAGAAATAGAGGAGCTTGCCGTCGGGTGCGAAATAGGCGCCGGAATTAATGGTGGTTTCGCCTTTGCCTTTCACCAGCTCGATGCCTTTCCCGCCGTCCTTGTGATAGAGCCACAGAGCGGTCATGCGCAGGTAGTCATCTGGGCCGGGATAGGGGCCGTATTTGCGGGCCACGAGGTAATTTCCGTCGGGCGTCCACGAAGGAGAACCGAGCAGATAGTCCGTTTCTTTCGTGACTTGTTTCGGATTGGTGCCGTCGGTGTTGATTAGCCAGATGTTGTCGCTGCCGGTGCGATCGCTGATGAAGGCGATTTGTTTGCCGTCAGGAGAGAAACGTGGTTGGCAATCCCAGGGCATGCCGGTGGTTAGGGCTTTGGCTTCGCCGCCCGCGATTGGTAAGAGATAGAGATCGCCCAGGATGTCGAAGACTATTTGTTTGCCGTCTGGGGAGACGTCGAGGGTCATCCAGGTCCCTTCGTCGGTGGTGAAGGTGATTTTGCGCTTGGGTTCGATCGGCAGCTTCTCGGGCTTTTTTTCTTTTTCGTCTTGGTCGTCTTTTTGGGCGGGGTCTTGGGTTGCGCGGGCGCTGAGACTCGCGGTGGGACGGAGTGCAAAGAGAAGTACAGTTGTCGCCAGACAAAATATTAGTCGTTGGGAAAGCACCGATTTCATTCTTGGCTCCTTGAGTCTTTTCAAATAATTGCGATTGGCGGGCTGGACGTTTGGGAGGTCGGAGGGTTTCGCCATGCGGTGGCAGATTCTATCGCAAAAACGGTCTCGATTCCGGCGAGATTCGTGGCCATCGGGGGATTTGATTTGCGCCGGAGAAAACGGCGGTTGGATTCGCAGTTGTGGTAGAGTCCGGCACCTGGTGGGAGCGCGGCGATCAGAGGGGATGCCATCCTGAAGGGCGCCGCTACGAAGGCGAGGAAAATTATTATGCGGCGATGGCTTTTGCTTCCTTTATTGATTTTGACGATTAGCCTTTCTCGGGCCGGGGATTTGCCGATCACGTTTATTCGGGCTGGGAAGTTGTTGGATGTGCGGTCAGGGCAGATGCTTTCGGATCGCGTGATTGTGGTGCGCGGGGACAAGATTGAACGCGTTGGGGCTGCTTCGGAGATTGCGATTCCGGCTGGAGGGAGGGCGATTGATTTGAGCGGGGCTACCGTGTTGCCTGGGTTGATTGACGCGCATACGCATATTTTTCTTACTGGGGAATCGAATGGGCGTTATGAGGAGCAGCTTTTGAAGGAATCTTGGCAGTATCGGACGATTGAGGCGGTTTTGAATGTGAAGCGCGATCTGGAGGCTGGATTTACTTCTATGCGGGATGTGGAGACCGAGGGGGCGATGTATAGCGATGTGGATGTGCGCGATGCGATTAATCGCGGATTAATTCCCGGGCCACGATTGGAGGTGGCTACTCGGGCGCTTTCTACTACTGGCGGTTATCCCTTGGAGGGTTATTCGCCGGAAGTGATCGTGCCTTCTGGAGTGCAAGTGGTGGATGGACCCGATGAGGCGCGCAAGGCGGTGCGTACGCAGATTAAGTATGGGGCGGATTTGATCAAGATTTATGGGACGCATCATTTTCGGTTTAGCGCCGACGGGAAATTGGTGAGTATCCCGACATTTACGCTGGAGGAAGTGAAAGCGATTACTAATGAGGCGCATCGCGAGGGCGTTAAGGTGGCTTGCCATGCTTATGGCGGCGAGGGTTTGCATAACTGCATTGATGGAGGGGTGGATTCGATCGAGCATGGGTTGGATCTGGATGACGCGGCGATTCGTGCGATGGTGGCTAAGGGAATTTATTTGGTGCCTACGCTTTATGTTTATGAGTTTGAGCCTGAGGAGGATTTGGAGATGTCTGGGGGGAAGACTACCCGGGCGCGGATTCATGAGCCTTCGTTTAAGCGGGCTATGGCTGGCGGGGTGAAGATTGCTTTTGGGACGGATGTGGGACCGTTTCCGCATGGGACGCAGGCGATTGAGTTTGAGTATATGACTCGATTTGGGATGACGCCGTTGGCGGCGATTCAGGCGGCTACTTTGTCGGCGGCGGATTTGATGGGGTGGAGCGATCGGGTGGGAGAAATCGCGCCGGGAAAATTTGCGGACATTATTGCGGTGAACGGGAATCCGCTGGAGGATGTGAAGGAATTGGAGCATGTGAAATTTGTTATGAAGGGTGGGGAGATTGTGAAGAATGAGATCAAGTAGCGCTGGCGTCCCCGCCGGCATCTTGCGAGCACAAATTGCGCCACAGTTACTGCTCACGATCGGACTACCCGATCTGCGAGAACCGGAATCGGTCTTAATGTTGCCCGCCCGCGAGGAGTGTTGCCTTGTCCGAATTTTGCGGGTGTAAGAGCCGGCGGGACGCCAGCGGTACGAAAGATGGTCGCGCCGGTTAGGCCGCGCACCGCAAGCGGAATTTTTCTGATGGGTTGCGCCGGCAGCGAGTGTTGCCCTTGCCCGTTTTTGCGCTCGTAAGATGCCGGCGGTGACGCCGGCGCTACTTTAGGCTCTCGCGGGCGGCTTGGACGGTGCGGTCTATATCGGCTTCGGTGTGGGCTGCGCTTACGAATAGGGCTTCGTATTGGGATGGCGGCAGGAAGATTCCTCGATCTAGCATTTCGTTGAAGAATTTGGCGAACTTTTTGGTGTCGGATTTTTTGGCGTCGTCGTAATTTTGGATTGGATTTTCGCTGAAGAAGATTGTTAGCAGCGAGCCGGCTGCGTTTATTTGCACCGGGACGTTTGCGTCTTTGAATGCTTTGCGTAGACCTTCGGCTAACCGACGGGATTTTTCATTTAGATCTGCATAAAAATTTGGAGCGCGTAGGTGCGGTAACGTGGCTAGGCCGGCGCGCATGGCTAGGGGATTTCCAGAAAGCGTTCCCGCCTGATAGACGGGGCCTAGCGGGGCTAGCATTTGCATGATTTCTCGGCGGCCGCCGTAGGCTGCTACTGGCAGGCCGCCGCCGATTATTTTGCCTAGCGTGGTCAGATCGGGTTTTACTTTGGCTTCGGCTTGTGCGCCGCCTAGGGCGATTCGGAAGCCGCTGATTACTTCGTCGAAGATTAATAGGGCGCCATTCTTTCTTGAGATTTCGCGTAGGCCTTCTAGATAGCCTTGGTTTGGATTTACTACTCCCATGTTGGCTGCTATTGGCTCGACTATGATTGCTGCTATTTCGTTTTTGTGATCTTGGAAGGCTTTTTCTACGGCGGTTAGCTCGTTATACGGCACATTCAGCGTGAGACGCGCGAACACTTCTGGGACGCCTGGGCTGGCGGAGATTCCTAGCGTGGCCAGGCCTGAGCCTGCTTGGGAGAGGAAGCTGTCGGAATGGCCGTGGTAGCAGCCTTCGAATTTTAGGATTAGATCGCGCTTGGTGAAGCCGCGGGCTAGGCGGATCGCGGACATCGTTGCTTCTGTGCCGCTGCTTACGAAGCGGAGCATTTCGATCGAGGGGACGGCTTGGGCGATTTGTCCGGCTAGTTCGCTTTCTAGCGGAGAGGTCATGCCGTAGCTGGTGCCGAGGGCGGCCTGCTCCTGGATTGCGTGCATCACGCCGGCATGCGCGTGGCCGAGAATCAACGCGCCCCAGGAGCAAACGTAATCCAGGTAGCTGTGGCCGTCGACATCGAAGAGATGGGCGCCGCGGGCTTGCTCGATCACGAGAGGCGTGCCACCGACAGAACGGAAAGCGCGCACTGGGCTGTCAACGCCGCCTACCAGGATTTTTTCACCGCGGTGGAAGATTTCGTTGGAGCGCGGGCGGTCTTTGTGAGCCATGAGAGAAATTTAGCGCATAACTGCCAGTAGCATCCAGCAACAAGTAGCGCCGGAGCCTCTGCCGGCATCTTACGACGCAAAATGGAGGTCACAGGCTCGATCTTGGACGGCCGGTACCGTCAAATTCATAGCACTGGTTTGCAGTATTCGACCGTCCGTGAGCACGGCTCTAGGTCGCAGGTGCGCTCGTAAGATGCCGGCAGGGACGCCGGCGCTACTTGGCGAGACTACTTACTCCGTAAAATTACGGATTCCATTTGAGCGCACCTGATGCAGACTGAAGACGCCGGACTTGAATTCGTTGTGAACCTGGGCGCGATTTGCAGACTGCCCAAATTCGCGATCGTGGCCACCTTCCCCATTGGGAAATTCCCAAAGGCGTTTACTTCGTTACATTTCGCCTCGCAGGTTCCCTCCCCGCCCACGTGCTCGATGAACTGCGCGCGAAGCTCAACGAAAATCAACTGGATCAGAGTGCCAAGAGAAAAGGCGTCGCGAAATTTCCTGCCAAGGAAATTGAAAGGTTGCTCGACTCAGGCCTGGGCCCGAAGCATTTGCTCAGAGCTGAAATTGCGGATGCCGTCGAACGCGCCCTGCGTGCATTTGACGGCGTCCGTTATGAACTTTTCGCGTGGTGCATTATGCCGAACCACGCTCATGTGGTCTTCCGCCCGATCGGTGACTAGGACCTGGCAAACGTAATGCATTCCTGGAAGTCGTTCACGACTCGAGAAGCGCAAAGGAAATTCGTGCTGCGCGGCGCCTTTTGGCAGCGGGAATATTACGACCGATTGATTCGGGACGGCGAAGAGTTCCGCAGAGCCGTGCAATACGTAGTAGCGAATCCGAGCAAGGCAGGTTTGGAAGGCTGGCGATGGGTGGGCTCTAAGTAGCGCCGGCGTCTCTGTTTACCCTGAGTATTGCGAAGGGCCGGCATCTTACGAAGAAAATGATCGGTATGTCGCGGATTGTGGGCGGCGCGGAAAGTAAAATTACGTCACGTGCGGTCGCCAGTGGTCCGTCCGTGTGTGGTGCACTTGGCGAAAATTTCGGTCGTAAGATGCCGGCAGGGACGCCGGCGCTACTTTAGCCAGCGGGCGGCTTCTTTGGCGTGGTACGTGAGGATTATGCTGGCGCCTGCGCGATAAATTCCTGTGAGAATTTCTAACGTTACTCGCTTCTCGTCGATCCAGCCGTTTTTGGCGGCGGCTTTTACCATGGCGTATTCGCCGCTTACGTTGTAGGCGGCTACCGGGACTTCAAACGCTTCGCGGACTCGCTGAATGATATCGAGGTACGGCATGGCTGGTTTTACCATTACCATGTCGGCGCCTTCTTCCAGATCTTGGGCTACCTCTTTTAGAGCTTCGCGGGCGTTGGCTGGATCCATTTGGTAGCTGCGGCGATCGCCGAATTGCGGGGCGGATTGGGCGGCTTCGCGGAAGGGGCCGTAGAAGCCGCTGCAATATTTTGCGGCGTAGGAGAGGATGGCGATATTTTCGAAATTGTGTGCGTCGAGTTTCGCGCGGATGGCGGCTACTCGGCCGTCCATCATGTCGGACGGGGCCACGATGTCGGCGCCGGCGCGGGCGTGAGAGAGGGCTTCTTCGGCTAGGATTTCGATTGTAGGGTCGTTGGCCACTTCGCCGTCTTTGATTACGCCACAGTGGCCGTGATCGGTGTATTCGCAGAGGCAGATATCCGTAATCACCACTAGATTTAATTTTGCTTTGCGGACTGCTTCTATCGCGCGCTGTACCGGGCCATTTGCGGCCGTCGATTCCGTGCCGGTGGCGTCTTTGTGCTCGGGCAGGCCGAATAAAATTATGCCGGGAATGCCGAGCGACTCCACTTCGCGACATTCTTCCAGAAATTTATCCACCGACTGCTGAAAAATTCCCGGCATGGAGCCGACTTCCTGGCGCACGCCCGTGCCCGGACAGACGAACATCGGATAGATGAAGCCTGCGGTGGTCAGACGCGTTTCGCGGGCTAGCGAGCGGATGGCTTCGTTGCGACGCAGGCGTCGCAAGCGGTGGAGGGGAAAGGTCACGCGCGCGCGGCTCCGGGCGCCACGTTCTTGAAGTGCGCGACGATTGCATCCACCAGGCCCTTCGCGGTGGACTCTTTGGCCTCGACAGCGACCTCCCAACCTACGTCGGTGATGGCTTTCGACGTTGTGGGGCCGATGGACGCAAGACGGTGTGCGTTGGCTAGCTTGCACATGGAGGGAAATCCGATCAGCTCGGTGAAATTTTGCACGGCGGAGGGACTGGTTAACGTAACCATGTCCACGCCGCCGCGCCGGACACGATCGAGCGCATCGCGCTCTGGACTGCGGGGCTCCTGCGGCCCGGTGATGCGGCCTATGATGGTCGGTGTGTCGGGCGCCACGGTGCGGTAGGCGACTACTTCGATTACCTGTGCGGCGGATTGGCGGAGAGCGCGGGGTAGCTCTTCGGTGGCGATATCGCTGCGGGGAAGCAGGACGCGCTTGCCGGCGATCTTGCGCTCGATTTCAGCGGCGAGAGCTTGGCCGTTGTGATTCTTGGCGACGAGAGAAACGTACCAGCCCACGGATTCGGCGGCGCTGGCGGTGGCCGGGCCTACGACGGCAATTTTTGTTTGCGCGGCTTCCTTGCGGATATCGACGCCGATCTTTACGGCACGCGCGGCCAGGTAACGCGCTGCGTTTTCACTGGTGAAAAGAATCCAGTCGATTTTCGGGAGGGCTCTTAACGCGGCGTCGAGCAATTCCTTTTCGGTGGGCTCGACGAAACTGAGCACCGGGATTAGCAGCACTTCGGCGCCGTGGGCTTCGAGAAGCGCGTTCATTTCCGCGGCTTGATCTTTCGGGCGCGTCACGACGATGCACTTTCCCGTCAGAATCTTGACGAATACGGTCATTCGGCGGTACCTCGGGCGATGTCGCCCTGCGCGGAATTTCCTGGCGCGGCTTCTTGTTGCGCGGAATTGGGCTGCTCGGCTGGCCGCGCGAGTTGCAAAATTCGGTCCGCTCCGGCGGCACGGAATTCCTCGCCTAGTTTTTTGCCGACGGTTTCGGCGGCTTGCATGCCACCGAAGCGGCTGAGGCGAATGTAGTCCGCGCCGTCCGGGCTTACCACGCACGCTTCGAGACTCAGGAATCCTGCTTCGATGCTGGCCCACGCGCCGAGCGGAACTTGGCAGCCGCCTTCAAGTTCGGCGAGCAGGGCGCGTTCGGCGGCGACGCAGGCGCGCGTATTGGGATCGGCCAGCGCGACGACCAGGTTTTTGGCTTCTTCATCATCGGCGCGCGTTTCGATTCCCAGGGCGCCTTGCCCTACCGCCGGAAGCATGATTTCGGTGGTGAGGACTTCAGCGGCGCGCCAGCCGAGGCCGAGACGGTCGAGTCCGGCTTTGGCTAGGACGATGGCGTGGTATTCGCAGTCGTCGAGCTTGCGCAGGCGCGTGTCGATGTTGCCGCGGAGTTCGCGGATATCGAGATCGGGGCGATTGCGGAGCAGTTGCGCGCGGCGGCGAACGCTGCTGGTGCCTACGCGAGCGCTGCGCGGAAGTTTTGCCAGCTTGTGGCCGAATTTGGAAACCAGGCAATCGCGGACTTCGTCGCGCTGGAGGATTGCGGCGATGATGAGGCCTTCGGGAATCTGCGTGGGGACATCTTTCATGCTGTGGACGGCGAGATCGATGCGTTTGTCGAGCAGGGCTTCTTCGAGTTCCTTGATGAAGACGCCTTTCGTGCCAATTTGGCTGACGGAGGATTCCTGATCTTGATCGCCGGAAGTTTTAATGGTGATGATTTCGGCGTGAACCGATCCGCCGGCTTCGAGAAGTTTTTTTACGTGATTGGCCTGCCAGAGAGCCAGGGTGCTGCCGCGAGTGCCGATGCGCGTGGTGCTCATGAATCCTCACCATCGAGACCGAAGAGATCGCGCAGGGCTTCGATGCCTGCGAGACGCCGGTGGAGCTCGCGGGTGCGGCGGAGTTTCTCGTTGGGAGTTTGCACCACGCGCTCGATCAGCTCGTCGGTCAGGCGGACGATGCGCTCGCGCTCTTCGGCGGTGAGGCTGTTCATCTCAGCGGCGCGTTCTTCGAGCAGCTTGCCGCGCTCTTTGAAGAGGCGCTCGCGGAGGCGCTGGGTCAGCGAAATGGCTTCTACGCTGGTGCACCAGGTTTCGAATTTACCGATGTGTTCGGTGATCAGGGCTTCGGCGTGAGGAATTTCGGCTTCGCGGGCTTTGCGATTTTGCTCGACGATTTCGCCGAGGTCGTCGATGTTGTAGAGGTAAAGATTGTAAAGGCTGGCGGCTTCGGGCTCGACGTTCCGCGGCACGCCTAGATCTACAACGAATAGTGCGCGTCCGCCGCGGGCTTCGTGAACTCTTTCGAGGAGCTCGCGGCTTAATACCGGCTCGGAGCTGCCTACGGATGTGACGATGATGTCCGGAGATTCGAGGGCGCGATCGAGAGAGCTCCACTCGAGCGATTCACCGCCCATGCGTTGCGCCAAATCTTCGGCGCGATCGCGCGAGCGATTTATCACGCGCAGGCGGCCGATGCCGCGATTGCGGAGATGCTCGACGACTTGTTCGGCTACCGCGCCGGCGCCGAGAATCAGCGCTTCGTGGCCTTCGAGTTCGCCGAATACGCGTTCGGCGAGTTTTACGCCGGCCCAGGCTACGGACATGGGTCGCGCACCTACTTCAGTTTCCGAGCGGACGCGTTTCCCTACTTCGAGGGCGCTCTGGAAGAGACGGTTGAGAACCGGGCCGGTCGAGCCGTGATCGAGCGCGCGACCGTACGCGTCTCTTACCTGGCCCAGAATTTCGGATTCGCCGAGGAGCATGGAATCGAGACCGGCGGAAACGCGGAACAGGTGCCTGACCGCTTCCGAATTTTGCTGACGATAGATCCGGCCACTTAATTCCGTGGCAGGGATGCCGTGAAAATTCGTCAAGAACGATTCCAGCGCGCCCGCCGCATCGGTTTCGGCGTCGGGAGGAACGCCATAAAGCTCGCTGCGATTGCAGGTGGAGAGAACGAGGGCTTCCTCGAGCGTGCCGCTCAAGCGCAATTCATCGACGGCTCGCAGGGCTTGATCGGGCGTAAATGCGATTCGCTCGCGCAGCTCGAGCGGCGCGGTGTGATGGCTGCAGCCAATGAGCGCGATCTGCACGCGGCTGGCGCGGGGCTTGCCCGAATTGGTGGCCGTGGGCATCAAAGATAGCGATGAAAGCTCGTCAGATACAGATTCACGATGGTATAGCTAAACAGAACCAAAATGAAATTCAGCGCGCAAATTCTTGCTGCGCGCGCGCCGCGCCATCCTGATTTTACGGCCAGCCAGGAATAGGCAACGTAGAGCGCGAAAATTGCGAGGGTCACGATAATTTTCGGATCGGCGGCGGAAAATTGCCCGCTGAGCCTATGTTGCCAGACGAAACCGAAGGACATGCCCACCGCCAGCGCGATGAGCCCAACCAGCACGCTGCTGCGGCTCATTTTTTCGAGGACGTCGAGGGCTGGAAAACGCCAAAAGGTGAGGCCGGGGCGGCGGGCTTTGAGAACGCGATTCTGGATCAGGTAAATCAGGCTGAGCACGAAAGACAGCCCGAAGGCCGCGTACGCCAGAGTATTCAGCGTGACGTGCAGGGCAAAGAGCGGGCCGCGAGCTGGCGGAGTGACGGGGGCTGCGTCGGGCGCGAACGCCATGACCAGGCCGGTCCAAACGATCAGCAGAAGAGTTACGAACGCGCCGACGGATCGCTGGCCGTGAAAAACTTCGAGGCCGAGATAGGTGACGCCGAGCAGCCAGGCGAAAAGAGACATCGAGCCGTAGAGATCATCGTAGGGAACGGTGTGAGTCCAACGCGATCGCGCCAGCAGCGCCGCATAATGCGCCAAAACGCCGGCGGCGAGCAGCACGGTGGCCAGGCGTCCGACCCACGCATTATTTCCATATAGGTAGCGCGCATAGCAGATGAAGCTGAGGACGTAGAGCGCGAGATTGACGTAGGCCCAAGTGCTGATCATGCTTGCGTTCCTGAGCGCGCGCAGCACGCCCGCTTCCCAAGTATGGATCGAACGATGCCCATGGAACGCCCTATTATAGTCCCCATCGTTGCGCGACGCATAACGGAGTGAGTGGGAGTGGTGTTTTGGTGCTGGGGTGACGGCGATTGGGAGCATTGAGGAGGCGGACGGAAGGCGACGAACTTCGAGACCGGTTGCGCGGAGGCACACGGCCCACGTTTTCCCAAGCGTTGCACGGACAGGCGCAGCAAGCGGCGCCCCTACGGACGTCCTGGCTATTGACGATCTGCGCCGAGCCGGAACCGCGCCTTGCACGTACATGTTGCCTGGCCCGGCATCAAGCGCGGGCCCCACGGGGGAGATTGCCTGCTTCTGCTATTATGGGTGTGGCGACCCTCTTATGGCTTCAGCTGATACTTTGAACCGCAAGACACTTTTTCTGCGGGCTTGCCGCGGGGAAAGCGTAGAGCGCGTGCCTGGCTGGATTATGCGGCAGGCGGGGCGCTACCTTCCGGAATACCTTGCTGTGCGCGAGAAATATTCCTTTCTCGAGATTTGCAAGACGCCCGACGTTGCTGCCGAGGTCTCGTTGCAGCCTTTTCGACGGTTGGGCGTTGATGCTGTGATCGTGTTCTCCGATATTTTGATTGTTGCGGAAGCTATGGGCATGCCGCTGGAGGTGCCCGATTCTGGACCGATTTTGCGGAATCCGATTCGCGACCGGGCGGCGGTGGAACGATTGCGGATTTTTGATCCTGGTGCGGCCACAAAATTTGTCGGCGATGCGATTCGGGCAATTTGTGCGGCGGTGGGGCCGGATGTGCCGGTGATTGGATTTGCGGGGGCGCCGTGGACATTGGCTTGTTACATGATCGAGGGGCAGACGCGCGGCGAAGTGAATACGGCGAAGCGGATGATGTACGCCGAGCCGGCTTTGCTGCGGGCGCTGCTCGAGAAAATCGCGCAGGCCACCGGTGCTTATCTTCGCGCGCAGATTGAGGCGGGGGCGGCGGTGGTGCAGCTTTTTGACACCTGGGCTGGGGAATTGAGCCGCGGCGAATACGAGGAGTTTGAATTGCCTGCTACGCGTCGCGTGATTGATGAAATTCACCGGACGGAGGCGCCGGCGATTCTCTTTGCCAAGAATTCGGGGCACATGCTGGCATCGCTTGCGACTACAGGTGCGGATGTTTTGAGTTTGGATTGGCGCGTGGAGTTGGATGAGGCGCGGCGAGTTTTGGGGCGCGGCGTGGGATTGCAAGGGAATGTGGACCCGCGGACGTTGCTGGCTTCGCCGGAGATCGCTGCGGAAACAGCGCAAGGCGCGATCGCTAAGACTGGCGGCATCGGGCACATTTTGAATTTGGGGCATGGGATTTTGCCGCAGACGCCGGTGGAGAACGCGCAGGCATTTATTCGCGCAGCGCATGAATTTCCTTTGCCCGCTGCAGTCGCGCCTGCGCATGGCGAGGCGACGCGGAGCGCGATGTGGTGAGCTGAGCTAGTTATGGCTGACTCGAATCACAATTCGCTGGATGCCCGAACGGTTGCGGGAGTATCTGAGGAATTTCTCGCGAAATATAATCGTCCGGGGCCTCGCTACACGAGTTATCCGACGGCGCCCGTCTGGAAAGATGATTTTGGACCGGACGATTTGGAGCGCACTTACGCCGCAGCGGACGCGGCGCGCACTCCCGTGTCGCTTTACATGCACATTCCCTTCTGCGAAAGCCTTTGCTTGTTTTGCGCGTGCAATGTTTCGATTCAGAAGAACAAGGGCGCGGCGGTTCCCTACCTTTCCACTTTGAAGAATGAAATCGAGCATGTGGGGCGATTTGTTTCGAAGCAGCGGCCCGTGGTGCAGTTTCATTGGGGCGGCGGAACACCGACTTATTTGACACCCGCGCAGATGGTCGAACTTTTTGGATTTACGCGCGAGCGGTTTGAATTTGCCGCAGATGCGGAGATTGGGATTGAGGTAGACCCGCGCGTGACGAATCGCGCGCATCTCGAGACTTTGCGGCGGCTGGGATTTAATCGCTTGAGTATGGGCGTGCAGGATTTCAATCCGTTGGTGCAGGAGACTGTGAATCGCGTGCAGCCTTACGAGATGACGCGCGATTTGATTTCCGCGGCTCGTGAGCTGGGATTTGACAGCATCAACGTGGATCTGATTTACGGCTTGCCTTATCAGACCGCGGAGAGCTTTGCGGATACGGTGGAAAAAGTTCTGACCATCGGACCGGATCGCGTGGCGATGTTCAGTTATGCGCACGTGCCGTGGTTGCGCAAGCAGCAGGGCGCGTTTCAGGGACATCTGCCTGAGGGCATGGAGAAATTCCGGATTTTTTGCGTGGGCTTGGAGAAATTCACGGGGGCCGGCTACGAATACATCGGCATGGATCATTTTGCGCGGCCTGGCGATGAATTGGCTGTGGCGCAGCGTGAGCGCTCGCTGCACCGGAATTTTCAGGGCTACACGACCAAGGCCGGCGCCGATCTTTATGGCATGGGCGTCAGCGCCATCAGCGGATTTGAGGGAGCTTACGCGCAAAGCTATCGCGAGATTCCGGCTTACTCGGATGCGGTGGCGCGGCGCGGGATCGGAACCATGCGCGGTTACCGCATGACCGAAGATGATCGATTGCGGCGCGCGGTGATTTCGCGATTGCTTTGCCACACTTTGATTCGCAAGCGCGAGATCGAAGATGAGTTTGCGATTTCGTTCGATGAGTATTTTGCGCCGGAGATTGCGCAACTCGACGAATTGCGCGCGGACGGGTTGGTCGAGACAGAGGCGGACGAAATTCGGGTTACGCCGCTGGGACGCGTTTTCATCCGCAATCTGGGCATGATCTTCGATCGTTATCTTCGCGAGCAGCAAATGGATGCTCGCCCGCTTTTCTCCAAGACTCTGTAGCTAGGCGTGCTTGATGGCCGAATCACTCCAAGTCGCGATCGTTGGTGGGGGAATTTCGGGATTGGCTTGCGCGCACCGGCTGCGCGCGCTGGGAGTGCCGGCCGTGGTGCTTGAATCGGAAGAACGTTCGGGCGGGGTGATCGGCACCGTTGAGCGCAATGGTTTTTTGTTTGAAGCCGGGCCGCAGAGTTTTCTGGGCACGCCGCCGGTTACCGAGCTGATTCGCGAATTGAATCTCGAGGGCGAAGTGATTCAGGCGGATTCGAACGCGCCTCGCTACGTGTACGTGAAGGGGCGCTTGCAGGCTGTGCCGATGTCGCCCACCGCGCTGCTTACTACTTCCCTGCTGAGCATGAGCTCGCGCTTCCGCGTGCTTAGCGAACCGCTGCGGCGGACGACTCCCGTTCAGCATGAAGAGACCGTGGCGGATTTTGTGCGGCGAAAATTTGGGAATGAAATTCTGGAGTATCTGGTGGCGCCGTTCGTCTCCGGCGTATATGCGGGCGATCCGGAGACGCTTAGCTTGCGGGCGGCGTTTCCTTCGCTGGATGAATGGGAACGCGAGTATGGCAGCGTGTTGCGCGGCGCCATGAAGTCGCGCAAACAGCAATCCGGCGCGCGGCCAGGGCTTTGCTCGTTTCGCGGCGGCATGCGCACTTTGCTGCGAGCACTGGAATCGGAATTGGGCGAGGGGCTGGTGCGTGGAGCGCGCGTCGATTCTCTTGAACGCGAGCGCAGGTTCTGGATTCACGATTCGATTCACTAAAAGCGGGGCGCGCGAATCGATCTCGGCGCGCTCGCTGGTTCTGGCAGCTCCCGCTTACATTGCCGGACATTTGCTCTCGGGGATTTCGCAGGCGGCAGGCGACGCACTCCTGGGCGTTAGCTATGCGCCGGTGGCGGTGATTGCGACGGGTTACAAGCGCCGTCAGATTGGCAACGCTCTGGTTGGATTTGGCGTTTTGATTCCGCGCAAGGCCGGATTGCATACGCTTGGGACGGTGTGGAATTCTTCGCTCTTTCCGGGGCGCGCGCCGAAGGATTCCGTGACCATCACTAGTTTTGCCGGCGGGGTTACGGATACGGAGATTGTTTCGCGCGAGGCGAGTGAGATTGGGGCTCTCGTCGAAGCCGAAATTGAAAAGCTGCTTGATATTAGCGGGCCGCCCGTCGCGCGCGAGATTTGGCGTTATTCGAGGGCGCTGCCTCAATATAATTTGGGGCATGCCCATGTTTTGGAAAATGTGCGTGGCGGGTTGGCTGCAGTGCCTGGAATTCATCTGGCCGGAAATTATCTTAGCGGGCCCGCGATTGGGAATTGCATTGAGCAGAGTGGGCGGACGGCAGAGGAAGTTCGCGCTTTTTTGCAGGGGGCGGGCGATTCGGTGGCGGTTCGGGCGAATTAAATCGGACGGGCGCTGCTCGGGCGGGGGCAGCGGGGCCACGTTTTCGCAGGCGTTACGCGGGCGGGCGCGTCGATTGCTTTGCAATCGCTCAGCGAATTGACCGGCGCCCCTACGGGAAAAACCCGACCGCCACGGAAAGATTACGTTCAGACGGCTTGGCGTCGGTTGCGGTGGGCTAAGCGGATTTTGCGGCGGCCTTCGGCTTGTTGATAGCGGCGGCGATCTTCGTCGGTTTCCAGGATTAGTGGGCGGATTTCTTGCGGGTTGCGCTGGGCATCTACTGCAACGAAAGTTAGATAGGCGCTGCTGGTGTGCAACCGGTGGCCGGTTAGGAAATTTTCCGAGAAAACTTTCACTCCTACTTCCATGGAAGTGCGGAATACTCGATTGACGCTGGACTTCAGGATGATCAGCTCGCCCACGCGAACGGGATTGCGGAAATCGACGTAATCTACCGACGCGGTTACGACGTGGCTGTTGGAATGGCGATGCGCCGCGATGGCCCCGGCGATGTCAACCAGATGCAGCACGCGCCCGCCGAGGATAAAGCCTAGGGGATTCGCGTCATTGGGGAGCACCGCTTCCACCATTTCCGATTGCGAGGCGCTGACCGGCCGGCCCTGAAATTCGCTGGGCGGTTCGTTGGCGGTGCTTGGATTAGCGAGGTCGCTTCGTGGATTCACCGATTTCCTGGCCATTGTTCTCCCTGAACGAAATTGCGCCATGTGCGGCTTTGCTTGGCGCGGGGTGCTGCGCCCGATATAATACGCGCAGAACAATGACGCAAACAACGAAGTCGCGCCGCGAAGCGCTGGAAGGATTCGTGCAATCGAATCCGAGCGATGCATTCGCGCGCTATGGCCTGGCGCTGGAATGTGCCAAGCTGGGCGATGATGCCGCGGCTCGCGAACATTTCCGCCGGCTTCTCGCGACGCATCCGGAATATATTGCGGGGTACTTTCAATTCGGGCAGTTGCTGGCGCGCCTGGGGCAGATTTCCGAAGCGCGGCAAACTCTGGCCGCGGGGATCGCCATGGCCGGGAAGAGTGGCGATACCCATGCGCGGGATGAAATGCAGGCGGCGCTGGATGCGCTGGGATGAAGGCCGCGCTGCGGGAGCGGACGGGACTTTAGAAATTGACCTCTGAGCGGATCACGCTGTTTCCACTTCAAATTGTATTGTTTCCGCATGGAGCTGTGCCGCTGCACATTTTCGAGCCGCGTTACAAGGAATTGATCCGCCGGTGCGTCGATACGGAATCGGAATTTGGAATTGTGCTGGAGCAGGATTCGGGTGTGGCGAAGATCGGTTGCACGGCGCAGGTGGTGGAGATTACGCAGGAGTATGAAGACGGGCGCATGGATATTACCGTCGAGGGGCGGCGGATCTTTGAGATTGTCGAAGTGTTTCAGGACAAGCCGTGTCTCGAGGCGACCGCGCGGATGCTCGATGGATTCTCCCGATCCGAAGAACATTGCTGCTCCCGACGAAGTGATGGCGGCATATGAGAAATGCCATGAGCTGCTTTATGGATCCACGCCCGACGAGATTGATCGCGACGAGCATCCCTCGCTCGCCTATGCCATTGCTGAGGATTTGCCTTTGGACCTCGAGGATAAGCAGACACTTTTGGCTTTGCGCGATGAGAACGAACGCCTCGCTCAGCTGCTTCCCATGATTCAGCAACTGGTGCCTCGGGCTCAGACGCGTCAGCGCATGCGCCAGAAGGCCAGCGGAAACGGCCACGCGAAGGTGTGATTCCACTCTTAAGTGGCGCCGGCGTCCCTGCCGGCATCTTACGGAGACAAGCGCCGGCAACAATCGGAATTGTGGGCGGCGCTGAAATTTCGATGCGTCGCATTAATTTTATTGCGTAGTCCGCCGATGTTTCGAGCTTCTAATTACATGGCGGTCGTCGGATGCCGGCGGGACGCCCTTCGGCGATACTCAGGGTAAACCGGCGCTCGGCCCGCTATCGCGGGCTTCCGCCATCATCTATAATGGTTGTTGAGCGCGGAAACTTCGTGGCTCGTTTTGCTTTTATTTTATCGAGGAACTCATGAGCAATCGTCCCAAGACACTTGGCGAGCTTCGACGCGGGGCCTGGTCGGAAGAGAAGATCGCCAAGCGCAGTGTGAAACAGGAGCTGCGCGAAAATCTTTTGGAGCGGCTGGAGAAGGGTGAGCCGCTTTTTCCGGGGATTCACGGCTACGAAGAATCGGTGATTCCGCAGATCGTGAATGCACTGCTCTCGCGCCACAATTTTATTTTGCTGGGATTGCGCGGGCAGGCGAAGACGCGGATTTTGCGCGGGCTGGCGGCGCTGCTGGATGCAGAGATTCCTGCCATTGCCGGGTGCGAGATTAATGACAATCCGTATGCGCCGATTTGCCGGTCGTGCCGGGAACGCGTGAAGGCTGAGGGCGATGCGACGCCGATTGCGTGGATCCCGCGCGATTTACGGTATGTCGAAAAGCTGGCTACTCCCGACGTCACGATTGCCGACATGATTGGCGACGTGGATCCAATTAAGGCAGCGCGCGGCGGGCGCGATCTTTCGGATGAATTGACAATTCACTACGGATTGTTGCCGCGGGCGAATCGCGGAATTTTTGCGATTAACGAGCTGCCGGATTTGGCTGGAAAAATCCAGGTTGGATTGTTCAACATCATGCAAGAGGGCGACGTTCAGATTAAAGGCTATCCGGTGCGGATGCCGCTCGATGTGCTGGTAGTTTTCACCGCAAACCCTGAGGATTACACGGCGCGTGGAAAAATTATTACACCATTGAAGGATCGCATTGGATCGGAAATTCGCACGCACTATCCCGCTACCGTGGAAGAGGGCATGTCAATTACAGCGCAGGAATCCTGGATCGCGCGGGGTGCGAATCTGCGCGTGGATGTGCCCGTTTATTTGTCCGAGGTGATCGAGGAGATTGCGTTCCTGGCGCGCGAGGATAAGCGCGTGGACAAGCGCTCGGGAGTCAGCCAGCGTTTGCCGATTAGCGCGCTCGAGAATGTGGCCAGCAGCTCGGAGCAGCGGGCAGTGCGAAACGGCGAGCGTCATGCCGTCGCGCGCGTCGCGGATATTTACTCGGCGATTCCCGCGATGACGGGAAAATTTGAATTGGAATATGAAGGCGAATTGCGCGGGGCCGATAATATTGCCCGGGAATTGATCCGCGCAGCGGTGGGGAAAGTATTCACGCGTTATTTTTCAGATGCGAATTTGCAGCCGGTGGTGCAGTGGTTCGAGATGGGCGGCGAAATGAAGGTGCCCGCGAACGCGGCGGCAGCGGAGCATCATACGCAATTGAAGAAAATTCCGGGTTTGTTCGACAATCTGTCGCCGTTAGGCGTGCGCGCCAAGGATGAAGCGGCGCTGGCGGCGAGTGCGGCGGAATTTATTCTCGAGGGGCTTTGGGCCCACAAGCGCGTGAGCCGCAGCGAGGAACGCGGATTTTACGGCGAAGCGCGCAAGACGCCGGAGCCGCGCGAGCAACAGTCGGGGCGCATGCCGCCGCGACGCCAATTCAATTAATCGGTTCGACTGACAACGATGCGCTACATCCGCTATTCGCGATACACCGGAGAGGCCGACGACGACGTGGACCTCCAGAATTTGATGAACAAGCTCGCCGATTTCTTGCTGCAGAGCGGATTCGAATCGCAATACGGGATTTACGAGATGGATCCGCAGATGTCCACCGAGCGGATGATGGACGAACTGCGCGAGGCGATTCTACGGGCGCTGGAAGAGGGCGATCTGATTCCGCCGGAGCTGATGGAACAGCTCATGCAGAATCCCGACCTTTCGAAGAATCAAGAATTGCGCGAAATGATCGACCGCTTGATCGAGCGCTTGCAGGAAGAAGGCTTCATTTCGCAGCAGCCTCCGCAGATCACCCCGCCGCCAAGCGAAACTCCCGGCGGTCAGATCGGCAAAGACCAACCGAATGCGCAGGCGCGCTTCGAAATCACCGACAAGGCGATCGACTTTCTGGGCTTTAAGACGCTGAAGGATTTGATGGCGTCGCTCGGCAAATCCAGTTTTGGCCGGCACGATACTCGCGATCTGGCAACGGGCGTTGAATCGGGCGGCGTTTCGCGGCCGTACGAATTTGGCGACACTTTGAATCTGGACATCGGCGAAACGCTGTTCCACGCGGTGCGGCGGCAGGGCGCCAAAGTTCCGATTGAAATTGATTACCCGGATTTGATGGTGCACCAGTGCGAGTATCAGAGCTCTTGCGCAACGGTGCTGATGCTCGATTGCAGCCATAGCATGATTCTGTATGGCGAAGATCGCTTCACGCCGGCGAAACGCGTGGCGCTAGCTTTGGCGCAATTGATTCGCACGCAGTATCCAGGCGATTCGCTGCATTGCGTGCTGTTCCACGATTCGGCGGAAGAAATTCCGCTGGGCAAGCTGGCGCGCGTGCAAGTGGGACCTTATTACACGAATACGCGCGAGGGATTGCGGCTGGCGCAGCGCATTTTGAACAAGCAAAAGAAGGATATGCGGCAGATCGTGATGATTACGGATGGCAAGCCTTCGGCCCTCACGCTCGAGGATGGGCGGATTTATAAAAATGCGTTTGGGCTCGATCCGTTGGTCGTGACGCAAACGCTCGAAGAAGTTACCAAGTGCCGGCGCGCCGGTATTTTGATTAATACTTTTATGCTGGCCAGCGATTATAGCCTCGTGCATTTTGTGCAGAAGGTCACCGAGCTTTGCCGCGGGAAGGCTTACTTCACTACTCCCTACACGCTTGGGCAGTACCTGCTGATGGATTACGTCCAGAAGAAGACCCGGAATATTCATTAGATCTGGATTACTGGCTCAATCCTGCACTAACCCGCCCGCCAAAATACTGGCGGGCAGGCTCCGGCATAAAGCGCAGGCCCTACGGGATCTTGCTGCGGTTCGCGCAGGCTTATCCGATCGGAACTTGGAAGCTTTCCGGAGCGGCGAGCATCAAATAGGTTGCGGTAGAATTTCATATGACATTATTCATCTCTTTCGAGATTTGATGGAGGAACGGGTTGGGAATGCTTGCTGCTGGAAAAGTTGCTCCGGATTTCACTTTGGAGGGGATTGACGGGAAGAGCCATTCGCTGGCCGCGGCCTTGAAGCATGGTCCGGTGGTGCTGGCGTTTTTTAAGATTTCTTGCCCGGTTTGCCAGTTTACGTTTCCCTACATCGAGCGGATTTTTGAAAAGTATCGAAATTCCAAGGTGACACTTTGGGGCGTTTCTCAGGACGATGCGCAGGATACGTTAGAGTTCTGCAAGGAATTCGAGATTTCTTTCCTGCAGCTGATCGACGCGAACGGCTATTCGGTCTCGAACCGCTACGGAATCACCAATGTGCCTACGCTATTTTTGATCGGCACTGACGGAAAGATTCACATCAGCGAGACGGGATTTTCGAAGAAGCATTTGGAACAGATCGCCAAGGAATTCGCCGCCGCGAACGGCGTGCCGCCTTCCGCGTTATTCAAGCCCAGTGACATTGTCCCGGACTACAAGCCTGGCTGAGGATCGAAAAACTAGGTTCCGGGGGAACCTTTCAATCTCCGCAGTTTAGTCGAGAACTTCTTCGATTAGTTTCTTTTTGTGCTTCGGCGGTTTCTTGCGCTTGTCTGGAATTACGCGCTCGGTTTGCGGCGATCCAAGCGCCAGTCGCGCGCGGCGCCGCGCTTCTTTGGCCGCCCGGAACTTTTTCGGCTTGCGCAATGGGCTCACTGGGGTCGCCTCCCGTCGGATCGTTTTCTGCTGCGGATTATATATTAAGTAGCGCCGGCGTCCCTGCTGGCATCTTACGACCGCGATGTCGCCACAGGCAGCTGTCGCGGCCGGACTAGTGAACCCAACCGGCGCCGTGATTTTGAATTTGCGCTCCGTGCGCGATCCGGATCGTGGTAAACGTCGGCGGTCGTAAGATGCCGGCAGGGACGCCGGCGCTACTTAAGGCGGACGCCAGCGATACGGCGGCTGTGGGATACTTCTTCATGCTTCGACGACTTCGCACCATCGCTACTTCCCTTCCGCTGATCCTAGTCGTCGCGATTATTCTGCGCCTCGAGTTTTTCCTTGATTACGCCAATCAGAATTCGCATCACGCTTTGGGCGTGCTGCCGTTTCTTTTTGAGCCCGGCAATATTGCCGCTTCGATTGTTTCGGGGGGCGGGTTTGGCTCGCCGTTTCGCGTTCCTTCCGGGCCTACGGCGTGGATGGCGCCAGTCTATCCGTTGCTGTTGGCCGGGGTGTTCCGGATTTTTGGCGCTTATACGTTTCATTCGTTCGTTGCGGCGACCCTTCTCAATATTCTTTTCTCGACGCTTACCTGCATCCCCATTTTTCGGATCGGACGACGAGTTGGAAATATTAGCGTCGCTGCCGGCGCTGCGTGGCTTTGGGCTGTCTTTCCGAACGCGATATTGATTCCCTTCGAGTGCATGTGGGACGCATCTCTCGCGGCATTTCTCGCGGCAGGCATTTTGTGGGCGACGATCGAGCTTGCCGATTCATCCCGGCTGCGGGATTGGTTGGGCTATGGAGCGTTGTGGGGATTCGCGTTGATGACCAATCCGACGCTGATGTCGCTGCTGCCGTTCCTGCTTGGCTGGCTGATCTGGCGCCGGCGCACGGATGCCCACGAATGGCTGAGGCCCGCCGCATCTGCGCTGGGAATCATGGTGCTCTGCTGCGTGCCGTGGACCATTCGCAATTATTTGGCGTTCGATACTTTCGTTCCATTGCGGGCTAATCTTGGCGTGCAACTTTGGTGCGGCAATAGCGATGCGGCCCGCGATTTGTGGCTGGGCGAGGGTCATCCGATTCATGATTCGTCCGAGCGCGCTCGCTATATCGAATTAGGGGAGATCGCTTACGAACGCGAGAAGCGCAGCGCGGCGCTGAATTACATGGCGACGCACCCGCGGCGCGAGTTGCATTTGACTTGGGTGCGCTTCAAAACATTTTGGAGCGGCGGCACGCCTACGCCGGTGGCTGATTTTATTCGCAGCCGGTCGCTGTGGTTCCGCTACGTCGTGTTGTTTAATCTTTTGACGGCGCTTGGGTCGTTGGGCGGGATTATTGTTCTCGTTTTGCGGCGCAGCGTTTACGCTTTTCCTCTCGCGGTTTTCCCGCTCGTGTTTCCGTGGGCCTATTACCTCACGATTGTCGAGCCGCGGTATCGGCAGCCAGTCGACCCGGTGGCTATGTTGCTGACGGCGATTGTCCTATCTCAATTCCTGCCGAAACGCACCAATAGCGCGTGGATTCGAGCGAGCTGGCTAACGCTCGAACCCCCTGCCCACCCCCAGTCACTTTGAAAAAAACAATCTGATTGACGCCGGGCGCGTCTCGGGGTACTTAGCTACAAAACCTTTGTGGCTAGCCGTGTATGCAGAAGAAGCCGGAATTGAATCTCGAGGATGCGCTCGTTGAGGTGTGGCGGCAGGCGCTTGTCGAGGAAAAATCGGAAGTGGAATTGAACGGCTCGCGTTTTCCGGTGCGGCGGACCGCGAAGAAGAATTTGCGGCAGATTGATTTCCGCGTAGGCGAGGAAGGAGTGCGCGGGATCGAGCAGAATCCGAAGACGGCGTCGCGCTGGGCGCAGTTGGCTCGCAAGGGGCACAAGGTGATGCAGTTTCTGCTGCAGGGGCGCTATTTTGCGAATGTCGTGGATGGCAAGGTGATGCTCTACGGGAAGAGCCCGCAGAGCGGATGATCCAGGGAAGTATTTTTGGGCTCTATGATTTGCGACCATTTCTAAATTGCGGAATCTAACTGAACGAACGGGCCCGGAGGCCCGGCAACGAGTTCGACAATCGACTTCAATCACTCGGGAGGGTTCGATCCGTGGCGAAATCAAACTTCTCCTCCGCCGAAAAGTGGCTGGTCAAGAAAATCCATCGCTCGATTGGGAACGCGCCGCTGCAGATGGTGCTTGGGAACGGCGACGAGAGTAGCGCGCACGATGCCAATCGAACCGGGAAAGTGATCCTTCGCGATCGCACCGCACTGATGCGGATGCTGCTCGATCCGGAAGTCGGATTCGGCGACAGCTACATGGAAGGGCGCGCCGAAGTGGACGGGGATTTGGTGCGTTGCCTGGAGGGCGTGATCCGCTCCATGCGCGCGCCGCGTACGGGCACCTGGTACGGGAAGCTGATTTCGCGCTGGCTGGCTTGGGCGCAGGCGAATACGCCGCGCGGCTCGGCGAAGAATATCCACACGCATTATGATCTGACCTCCGAATTTTACAAATTGTGGCTCGA
Organism: uncultured Acidobacteriota bacterium; assembly: GCA_963831955.1. Classification (GTDB taxonomy): domain Bacteria; phylum Acidobacteriota; class Terriglobia; order Acidiferrales; family UBA7541; genus Palsa-147. Next base: position 1,228,238 of record CAWHSG010000003.1, read on the forward strand.
TTCACGGATGGTCTATACCTGCGCCTATTTCCCGACGCCCTCGACGAGCCTCGAAGACGCGCAACTCGCGAAGCTGGATCACGTTTGCCGGAAAGTGCAACTTCAGCCTGGAGAAAAAGTGATCGAGGCCGGATGCGGCTGGGGCGCGCTGGCGATTCACATGGCGAGGAATTACGGTGCGAATGTGCGGGCGTTCAATATTTCGAAGGAACAGATTGCATTTGCGCGCGAGCGGGCGGAGATAGAAGGAGTAAGCCACCAAGTTGAATTTATCGAGGATGATTACAGAAACATTTCGGGCAGCTGCGACGTTTTTATGTCCGTGGGGATGCTGGAACACGTGGGCGCGGAAAATTACAAACGGCTGGGGCGCGTGATCCATCGCTCGATCGGCGATTCGGGACGCGGATTGCTGCATTTTATCGGCCGCAATCAAAATCGGCTCTTCAGTCCGTGGATTCGCAAGCGGATTTTTCCTGGAGCGCATGCGCCTTCGCTGCGGCAGGTGATGGACATCTTCGAGCCATCGGATCTGGCCGTGCTGGACGTGGAAAATTTGCGATTCCATTACGCGCGGACGCTCGAGCATTGGCTAGCGCGATTTGAGCGCTCGAAGGAGCGCGTGCAGGAAATGTTTGGCGCGGATTTCGTCCGGGCATGGCGCCTTTATTTGGCTGGCTCGATTGCGGCTTTTGCCGCCGGATCGTTGCAACTGTTTCAAGTCACCTTCGCAGGATCAGAATGTGCGCGGATTCCCTGGACGCGGGCCTACCTTTATCAAGAGCAACAGGAAGCCGCAGCGGAGAAAGAGCCGAGATGGATTCGTGCGATGTCCTGATTGTCGGCGGCGGGCCCGCGGGATCGTCGTGCGCCTGGGCCTTGCGCGGCGCGGGATTGGATGTCGCAATCCTCGATCGCTCCGTCTTTCCTCGCGATAAAGTTTGCGGCGGCTGGATCACCCCTGCGGTAGTCGAAGAACTCCAGATTGATTTCGAAGAATACCGGCCCGGCCGCGTGTTGCAGCCAATCGCCGGATTCCGCACCAGCCGCATTGGCGGGACGGAAGTCGAGACCGACTATGGCCGCCCGATTAGCTATGGAATCCGGCGCTGCGAGTTCGACGCGTTTCTGCTGGGGCGGTGCGGCGCGCGCATCTTCCAGGGAATTCCAATCAAAAGTATGGAGCGAAGCGGAGAATTCTGGCTGGTGAATTCGCAGATTAAGACGCGCTTGATTGTCGGTGCCGCGGGACATTTTTGCCCGGTGGCGCGCTCGCTGGGAGCAGGCGCCCGCAGCGAAATTGCGGTGGCGGCGCAGGAAATTGAATTCGAAATGGACGCGGCGCAGGGCGAGCTATGCACCGTGCGCCCGGAATTGCCGGAATTGTTCTTTTGCGAGGATATGAAGGGCTACGGCTGGTGTTTCCGGAAAGAAAATTTCCTCAATATCGGTTTGGGCCGACTGGATCAGCAGCAAGGGCTTCCGCAGCACGTTTCCAACTTCGTCGAATTCTTGAAGAAGACGGGCAAAGTTGCGTTCGACTTGCCGGCCGGAATGCGCGGGCACGCTTATCTGATTTACCGCGAAGCGCATCGCAAGGTGATTGGCGATGGCGTGATGCTAGTAGGCGACGCGGCGGGGCTGGCTTATTCGCAAAGCGGCGAAGGAATTCGGCCGGCGATTGAATCGGGATTGCTGGCTGCGAAATCGATCGCTGCGGCCGGAAGAAATTACTCCGAGAGCCGGCTCGAAAATTATCGAGCGCTATTGCAGGCGCGCTTTGGCGATGCGGCGAAAGAAGATTGGTCCACGGCAGTTGGCCGGCGTCTGCCCACGAAAGTGATGAGTACGTTTGCTCACTTGCTGCTCACCAACCAGTGGTTTTCGCGGCATGTGGTGTTAGATCGGTGGTTTTTGCATCGCGATGTCCCCGCCTTGGTTTGAAATAGACTTCGCCACCTAACGGCTGAAGATTGCCCGTCGAGTCTCTTCGATTCGCATCGCTTGCTCACGCTACCGACGACTACTACACTGACTAGAATTTAGGAGGTGGACGATGAAGCTCTCAGTCTTCTGCGGAGTGAGCGTCGATGGCTTTCTGGCTCGGCCGGACCACGCGCTCGATTTCTTGGATACCGGCGAGCAGGAACCACATGGTTTCGACGAATTCTATGCCAGCGTCGATGTAGTCGTGATTGGCCGAAAAACCTTCGAAGTCGTGCTGACATTCGGCAAGTGGCCCTACGGAAAAAAGCAAGTGGTCGTACTGAGCAGCCGCTTGCTAGATTTCTCAGCGGTGAAAGACGGGGTGATCGAGCAGATTTCGGGCGAGCCCGCCGAAATCGTCGAGAAGCTCAAAGCGCGCGGCTTCCAGCACGCTTACATCGACGGCGGCATTACCATTCAGCGATTCCTTGCGGCCGGCTGCATCGACCGGCTGGTGATCACCCGCGTGCCCGTGCTCATTGGAGCCGGCATCCCGTTATTCGGCCCGCTACCGCGCGACATCAATCTTCGCCACATCGCCACGCGCACCTATGCCGACGGCCTGGTGCAGAGCGAATACGAAATTGGCGCCGAGGCACAGAAACATTGATCGCAACCCGGCGAAATGAAAACACGCTTTAGTGCTGGGCACTTCTTAGCCAGCCCGTCGCGCGCTCAAATCAGGAGCACATGCCATGACCGGTGAACCTAGACAGGCAACGCCGCGTCCCATTCTCAATGCAATTGAGGCGCAACTCTTCGTTGCAAACATCAAGCGTTCCTGCGATTTCTACACCAACAAGCTCGGCTTCGCCGTTAATTTCATCTATGGCGATCCGCCACACTACGCGCAGGTCTTCCGCGACAAAGCACGCCTCAACTTGCAACTCGTCGCCGAACCGGTGTTCGCCGGCGATATTCGCGAGCGCGAGCATCTGCTCTCCGCTTCCGTCACGGTCGCCACCGCCGGCGAAATCAAACAACTATTTCTGAGTTATCAGGCTGCAGGAGCCTCCTTCCATCAGGAACTGAAGAAGGAGCCTTGGGGCGCCACAACCTTTATCGTCTCGGATCCAGATGGCAATCTCATCCTGTTTGCCGGCCCGGCTGCCGACTGAACTGGTTGTCAAGCACTGGTAGCGAGGGAAGAGCGCCCAACCGAAAGGATCAGCCATCACCATGACCAAAGATGACATTCATCTGCTCTACGAATATGACCGCTGGGCGAACGCCAGGGTTTTGCAAGCGGTCTCCGCTCTAAGCGTCGAGCAGTTCGCGCGTGATCTGGGCGGCAGCTTCCCTTCCGTGCGAGACACGCTGGTGCACATTATCGCCAGCGAGTGGGCGTGGCTTACGATTTGGAACGAGCCTTCCCCCACTTCCGCGTTCGTGGCAAATATGTGGCCGCGACTCGGCGCCCTATTCCCTCCGAATGCATTTCCAGACGCAGCCGCGGTGCAGTCAAGGTGGGCGGAAATCGAAAGCGAACAAATCGAGTTCGTGAATCGCGTCACAAACGAATCCTTGGCAAGGATGGTTCCTGTGAACACCACACAAATCAGCTTGGCGCACCTGATGCAACACCTGGCGAACCATTCCACTTACCACCGCGGTCAAATCTCACTAATGATGAGGCAGCTTGCCGCAAGGCCGGTCGCCACCGACTTCGCCGAGTTCTTGATGGAGGGACGCCGCGAGGCAGTCGTGAGTTCGTAGCGGCGCCCTTTAGGGCGGCACGGGATGTCGCCAAGAGGTGAGTCCGCCATCGACTACGGTGTTGGGTTACGCCTGAGGTCGTAAGATGCTGGCCTGAAGGCGCACCGCTACGAAGGCGACGGGCTCCGAACGCCTGCTATGCTCAACGTTCCGGAATCGCGAATCGCGCCGGATGCCGCCCCGCCAGCCATCAGCGCCTGCCTCCATCTCGCGCGAGGAAACTTTCGCATCAGCGGTTGATGTAGCCGATGGCTGCGTTCGTAGCGAAAACTCGATCCAGCGGCCTACGCGCCGGCCCCCGCACTTTTTCTCCCCTCGAGTGCCGGCAGAAGAAGTTTCAGAAGCGCTTCGTCCGAGAACGGGTTCTGACCCGAGATCAACTCGCGATCATGAAGGACGTAGCTCTTCCATGGAGCAACCACACTGACGTCACCGCCCGCCGTACGCAAAGCGAAGTCCGGGTAGAAAAGAACCTTACCACCAATCTCAAGCGGCTCCCGCTGCTGCTCTTCCGCTGTCGAAAAGATAGTCATCTTATATCCGGCATAGATCCAGCCTTTAGCCTTGGCGTGCGCTCCGGCGACATCGCCCGCCGCCAGCGCAGCGACCACCTCCCAAGAATTGGGAAGAGCCGAGAGAAGTGAAATCGGGCCATGGCAAAGCACTGCCGTAGGCTTGGATGTCTCATGAAAGTGCCTCATCACGGTGCCAGCGTCAGGATCATCGAGAAGATCGATCATCGGGCCGTGACCGCCCGGGACGAAAACTGCGTCATATTGATCCAGGCCCGATGCGATGACATCCGCGATGCGCATTGGATCTCGGAGCCCAGTCAGGCCGTCGCGGAATAGCATATAGTCCTCAAGCTTGGCCGCGTCCCCGCCGAAGAAATCGGCGACCTCTGAATGCACATCCACTTGCGGAGTGTTGCCTTTGGGGTTGGCGAAGGTGATTTCGTAGCCCTCCTTCATCAGGGCGCGAACCGGAACCGTCAGCTCGTTGAGATAGTAGCCAGCGCCCTTGTAAACCTTGCCATCTTTCAAGGGCAAACCGCGACCGCTCGAGACTAGGACCAAGACTTTTCCTTTTGCTGTCATTTTGTTCTCCTCTCTGAAATCGAATCTGTTTCCCGAGATCTTAGCTTATGCAGAGCAATCCAATTTGCGAGAGCCTCGGCCTAAGCCACCTCATAGGCTCGACACTGCAGCCCGTTAGGGCTCACGAGAACCTCCGCAACCTTTAAAATCCGAATCCCATCCGCGCCGCGCGTTAACCGTACTTGAGGGAGGTGCTTTGTCCGACCTCGATAATGTAACCGTCAGGATCGCGGATGTAGCAGCGAATCTCGCCGTATTTGGGTATTGGCGGCGTGAGGAACTCGGCTCCTCGACTTTTCCACAATTCGTAGCACGCTTGAATATCCGCGACGCGGAAATTCATAAAGCTGTTGATGTGATTCGGGTCGGGGACGCTGAGCGTCACCGTCGGCTTATCCGGGGTCGGCCCGCCCCCAACGTTGAGAATCATCCAGATATTCGCAAGCTGAAGGTACGGAGGTGCGTTGCCGTCGCCCATGGTCAGAATGCGAGCGCCGAAGACCTTTTCGTAGTAGCGAGCCGATCGCTCGACGTCGGCGACGGTGAGAAAATGCGCGACGCTGATCCCCTCTCGCGGGGGCATCTCATAGCTCTTCTGTTCGACTTGTACGGCGGTCATCGATGACTCCTTTCAATTTAGTGCTGATTACAAATACGGCGTCCAGAAGGGCGACGAGCGACGCGCGCCGGCCTAGCGCGCAAGTTGGCCCAGGTAGTATCCCAGCCGATTTTCGACATCGCCCGGCTTTTGGAAGCCGCGCGCCATCAGCGCCTTGATCCCCTCCTGCGCGGCAGGCCGACCGAGCGAGTTGATACACGCATCCCACCCGGCGCCGATCTCGACGTCCGGCGGCAGACTGGTGTTGACCAGCCGCTTGGTCTCGGCGATCGCCCACTTGTCGAACTTAGCGATCCGCGTCGCGAGCGCCTCGACGAACGCATCCAGCTCGGCGTCAGGCAGCGCGCGATTAATGTAGCCGTAGGCCTCGGCCCGCTCCGCGCTGATGTCTTCCGAGCTCAAGAGCACCTCGAGCGCCCGGTTTCGCCCGATGAGTCGTGGCAGCCGCGCCATCGGGCCGCCGCCGGCGACCATCCCAACGCCCACCTCCCACTGCGAAATGATGGTCTTCTCCCGACTGGCAAAACTCATATCGCAGGCCAGCGTAATCTCGCTGCCGTTGCCGGTCGCCCGTCCGCGGATGAGCGCGATCGAGGCGAATGGCGCACGCGTCAGACGCACGAGAAAGTCCGGCCACGGAGGCAATCCAGTCGGGCCGTTCGGCATCGAAGTCAGGTCCTCAAGCTTGGCCACAAAATCGGAATGATTCAGAAAGTATCCTTCCACCGCGCTGTCGAAAACCACCACCCGGACATGCTCGTCGGCCTCCAGAGCATTGATGACTCCCTGGAACTCCTTGACCATTTGCGGGCCCATCACGTTGATCGGCGGATTGGCAATCGTCACACGCCAATAAGCGGGCGACCGCTTGGCCACGCGGAGCTGCACGGGCTGCGTAAGTGCACTTGCAGTTGTTGTCATAGCATTCTCCTGTCTTATTTATTCGTCTCGGAAATCGGTGATTGTCTCCAACACTTTCTCGAAATTTGGATTATTTGTTAATTGCCGGCGGTTGGTTGATCACTGCCGCCCCTGCCTGGCTGACGATCTCGTCCTGGGAATCCGTGCCTCCCGAACAACCGATTGCGCCGATAATCGTGCCCTGTTCGATCAGCGGGATGCCGCCTCGAGAGGCAATGATTCCATCGAACGCCAGCAGATAGTTGAGATGCATGAGCTGGACACCGTCCTCGAAGACTTTGGTCGGGCGCCGGAAGGTCGCGGCCGCCCGAGCCTTGTGTTCGGCAATCTGAATGGAGGCAAGCATCGCACCGTCCATTCGTTGAAAGGCCACGAGGTTGCCGCCGGAATCGGCCACCGCTACGTTCATCTTCCAATCCCGCTTCTTCGCTTCCGCCACCGCCGCGTGAATCACCGCCTGGGCCCGATCCAGTGATATCGGTGGGCCATACGGAGTGTCGAAAGGAATTTTCTCCGGCACAAAATCGAGAGGATTCGTTTCCGTGGGCTGCGGCGCTCGACTCGCACCAACGGCGCTTCCTGTTTTATCATTTGACATAAGTCCTCTTTCAAAAATCGCAATACAAATTGGATCTGCACGCGGCTCGCAGCTCGGCACTGAACGGTTCCGGCTGTTCACAAGCCGCGGAGTTTCCCCTTCGGGCAGCCGGTTGTAACAAATGAGTTTGCCACGCGCGCGCTCTGTCTAGGTCCGCGGGCACGAATAGGGCTCCTCGGGAAAGATGCTCACGGCGACCGGGAGGGTGACGCGTTTGGAGGCGGAGAAGAGGTCGCGGTGCTAGTTAGCCAGCAGAGCCTGACGTTGTCAAGTTTCGTCGTCTCGCGTCAGCCCCTCGGGCTGACCGTCGCAGGACATCGAGACAAGGGATCAATTCGACGACTTCATTCGTCATCCATTAGTGCTTCGGTTTGGCCTTCGCCATAAAAGCTTGCAATCGGATTCCGGTATGCCGGCATTTCGTTCTCGATATCAAGGGGAGTAACGCGTGAAGACGAAGTCGCGATCTTTGACAGGCTCATGGCACGGAAAGCATTTTTTGAAAACTGCCTCGGGGAGATTAGGCTTCCCCTCCTGATCGAATTGACCGAAACCCCAACCGCCCGTCGCGGCATACTTTTTTGAGTCTTTGACCATAAACTGAAGTCCCCAAGTTGGTGTGGAGCCGGCCACGAAGGATTGCCGGCGTCCAAAGACTTTGTCGTTCTCTTCCGACGGAACGTATTTCCAGGCTATGCGGGTGATGATGGCGCCGTCCGGGAACGGAAGCTTCCCCTCGCGATAAGCCTTGATCGCCACGTCGTTGCCCAGAATCGCGCGGATATCATTGAGTTCGCCTTCTTCGTGGGCCACCGAGACCAACTTCCAGTCGCGGTATCCAGGTGGAACCTTGGTCAGGAAGATCGGGGCGGCATCTCCATCGGCGCGTCCAAATGCAGGGGCCATCGAGGCGACAACGCCGGCCAGAGCTGCAACTGCGAGCAGCAAGAAAGTGATTCGTTTCACGATGCTTCCTCCTTGTTGACGGGCTTGTCCCGAAATTGACGAAAAACTCGAATTGCATTCGCCCTACCGGGCGACACCCAAACCTCCTCGCGAAGGCGGCCTTCAGTCGCCGTGCAAATTGGCAATCAGGGTGAAGGTTCGAACATCGAGCTTCCCGTCCAGGAATGCTGCGCCGTCCTCAACGAAACGGCGAAGCACCGGATTCTCGCGATGTCTGTTGAAATCCTCTTGCGATTCGTAACGCTCATAGAGGAACCACGAGGCGGGATCTACCGCGGAGCGGTGCAGATCATAGATCAGTACTCCGGGATCGGAACGGGACGCCCGAACCAGCGCCTCAAGCCGGACCGCAAGCTCTTCTTCCTTGCCAGGCTTGCTGCGCAGGAACACAGCATTTGCAATGGGCTCTGCCATGTTCGTTCTCCTAGTTAGTTACTCCGGTAAACTATTGCGGAAGCTGTGCGCCGGACTGCTCCGCCACCATGTATTCGGCGTACCAATCAGGCCAATTCTCATCAGCGCGCCCCGATGCGCTTCTCGTGTTCGCCGTGGGCGGCCTCCGCGCGCCGAAGCGCGCTCGCCAAATCGCTCGACGAGCTGAACGAAGTCGGGCCAGCTTCAACTCGCCCGGGAAGCCGCCTGGTAACCTCCTGAAGCACCCAAACGTTGCCGTCCGGATCGCCGAACACCGCGCGCGAGCGATAAGAGCCATGCTCGGGATCCGGACCACTAATCGGGCCGTCCGGGCCAAGATGGAAAATCTCGCCCACTTCGATGCCCGCGGCAACGAGCGCCTCCCGCGCCGCTTCGATGTCGGAGACGATCAGGTACCCCTTGCTCGAGCCGGGCGCAGCCGACGCAAGCTTCGTCCCGAATTGCACCGAGCACCACGAGCCGTGCGGCGTGAACTGAACCACGCGCACGCCGCCACCCGCGGCATGGTCCGCGTCAAGCCGCCAACCAAGCCGCCCATAAAATTCCTTAGCCCGCTCGACATCCGAGACCGCAATGACCAGCACCTCGACTTTCATATCAAACGTCGCAACGCCGGTCGCGGCTTCACTACGGACTGCTGTAGCACCCATGGCTGCCTCCTAGTCGCACAGAAAGCCGATATCCTATAAAGACAGATTGAGTCCTTGCAAGTCCGGATGGAGGTTGGGTGGGGTCCGCACAAGAAGACAAACTAGTCGCAGCCTCTTCGCCATTCTCGAAATCAAAGGCAATATCTCATGTAGAATCGTCCTCGCGCGGCAGCGGAGCCTGACTATGCCTCCCACCGAAAAACTCGACACGCACCACAAAGCGCTCACCCTGAATCTCGACGCCTCCGTCTTCGGCTCTTTCGCCGAAATCGGCGCCGGACAGGAAGTCTCGCACTGGTTCTTTCAAGTCGGAGGCGCCTCCGCCACCGTCGCCAAAACCATCTCCGCCTACGACAAAGAAGTCGGCGACGATCTCTACGGCTCCGCTCCGCGCTACGTATCCAGGCAGCGCCTCGAAGCCATGCTCGAAAAGGAATGGACCCAGCTTCTCGCGCAGTTAAGCAAAACCCGCGGCGCGCACACGCGCTTCTTCTCCTTCGTCGATACCGTCTCCGCGCGAAACTTCGCCGGCACCAACGATCCGCACGGCTGGGTAGGCCTCCGCTTCCAATCGCAGCCCAGCCGGCCCCGCAAACGACGTCCTGCTGCACATCAATATGCGCGATCCGACGAATGTCCAAGAGCAGGAAGCCATCGGCATCCTCGGCGTCAATCTAATTCACGCCGCATTCTATGAGTCTGCAAACCGAAGAATCATTTCTTGCGAGGCGTGGCAGAAGACGTCGTCAAAGATCGCATCGAGATCGACTACGTGGATCTTCGCGGCCCAGCATTCGAAGGCTGGGATCGCCGCACTCTGTTAGCGACACTTGGTCAGCGGGAGGATTCGCCGAAGCCGTATTTTTCCCCTCCAAAGGTCCCACAGTTCCTCCCACCGAGGCTCTCTACAAAAAAGCCGTAGTGCTCGCCCCGGGATACTTCGGCCACGGCGATCCAGCTCACTCGCAAGTCCACATGCGCTTGTTGGGCTCGGGGATCCAGGAGCTCCAGAAAGAGCTCGGCGAAACAAAGGTGGCGCCCGCGGGCTTTTTTTGCCTGACGGCCGCTCCGCTCACGCCCGAAGAACCGGTGCCGGAGGTTCCCGACTTACTTCGTCGAATCAATGCCCTTCTCGCAGCCGGCGGCGATGTCCTGCTTTTTCGCCAAGCCGCGCTGTTCCACATGACCACTCTCGTAAACCGCTACACGCAGGCGCCGGTACGCTTCGCCGTGGGCCTTTCGCTGATGATTCGAGCATTCGAAGACATCTACGGCAATCTGGAAGGCAGACTTCTCGAAGCCCTCGCACGTCTCTTCGCCCAAAACGTCCGCATCTACGCTTTCCCGATGGCTGCCGCAGATCTGCGTGCAGAGCTCGAGGCTCTTTCCGCCACCGACTGGGAATGGAGCGAGACAAATGGACTGGTTTCCGCCGCCCAGCTCCGCCGCGCCCCACCTCTCGGCCACCTGTTCGCCTATCTACTAGCCAGCAACTTTCTAGTCCCCATCGAACTTCCCGCAACCCTAAAAGCCGACGCTTGACTAATCGCCGTTGACGGAAGCCGTAGCCGTTCGCGTTTACCGTCGTGTTTTGTTTTTCGCCTTCTCTTTACCTCCGATGTCGGTTTACCCGAAACATGGGTTCAATTAGAATCTCTTGTAACTCAAACAAAACAAACAATCGGCCTCGCGTCTACCCGAAACACTTTCGAGGGGTTGCGACTTCGATTTTTCCCCCGCCGTTGCCGTTGAATTGGCTGTCGTCGTCGCCGTTCTCCTCCTAGGGGCGCTTGGCTTGCTGCGCCCGCGACGCCTTGTCCTGAGGAATCGAAGGGCCGCCGTCGGCGTCCCCGCGCGCGAATTCCGGCGCGGCCTTGCGTTTGCCGCCGAAAAAAGTGCTTCTAATTCCCGATTAGAAGTGACTCCGGTCGTTATTTCGCCGGGCTGAATCATCGAGCCCGGACCCGGTTTTCTTCGGTTTACGGCGGTTTCTAATCGTATGCATTCCCGATTAGAATTTTGGCCGTCCGAGGCATTGGAATGGCCGGACCCCGGGATTTTTGGCTCGCGATCGGCGAACCGCAGCCGTAAACGGGAAATGCTGCCGCTGCCGGCGTTAGTGCCGGGTATCCTCATCTGCTCCTCTAAACGATTTGTCGCGGCGCCCTTCCCGCTCAGGCGGGATCAGCGTAAGCGGCCAGCTCAGGAAAGCCAGCCCCGCGCTAAGAAACTGCTTACAACTAGATCCTGTATATCGCGAGATTAATCAAGGGTCAATGGTACTTGCGGAGTATCCTGAGCGTTAGCGCGCGGGCCAGATCGAGGGATGGCAGGGAGCAGTATCAGTGCGGCTTTGTGCGCATCCGTGTACAAACCGGATAGCGAACTCGAACTCGAAAAAGGGCCCAGCTCCTGCGGTACCGCCCGTCGTGACTTGTCCGGTTGCGCATTCACCAGGACTTGGGTCCGATCCCTGGCAAACACGCCTCCCGAAGGTCATCTGTCAACACTAGCCGACTTACCGGGATTTAATGCTCCGGACGCTCAATTTGTGGTAGGCTTTCCGCCGCCTACCGACGGAACTCGTCCTCCCAGCCACGGAAAAGAGCTAGTCGCCAGGTCCACAGGCGAGGAATGCAAAACTACTCAAAAGGCGGACACCATGACCCAAACGACTGGTACACAACGAAGCAGCGAGCGGGCAGATGCTATTCGTCCGTTCGAGAAAGTGAATTTTCCGGAAGCGGAACTTGCCGAATTGCGCGGGCGCATCAACGCAACCAAGTGGCCTGAACGAGAAACGGTGGCGGATGCCACACAAGGCGTGCAGCTCGCGACTATGCAGAACCTCGCGCGCTATTGGGGGACGGATTACGATTGGCGCAAATGCGAGGCGAAACTGAACGCCCTGCCGAACTTCCTCACTGAGATCGATGGACTGGACATTCATTTCATTCACGTCCGCTCCAAACACGAAAATGCGTTGCCCCTCATCGTCACGCACGGCTGGCCCGGCTCGATCACCGAACAGTTGAAGATCATCGATCCGCTAACCAATCCTACGGCACACGGCGGAAATGCATCCGACGCGTTCCATATCGTGGTCCCGTCCATGCCCGGCTATGGTTTTTCCGGCAGGCCGGCCACGACCGGGTGGGACCCCGCCCACATTGCGCGTGCCTGGACCGCGCTGATGAAGCGCCTCGGCTACAACAAATTCGTAGCGCAAGGCGGCGATTGGGGTGCAGCCATCACCGAGCTGATGGGCGTGCAAGCGCCTCCGGAGTTGCTCGGCATTCACACCAACATGCCAGGCGTCTTCCCGGCCGAGGTCGACAAGGCTGCTTTTTCGGGAGCGCCGGCGCCATCGGGTCTCTCGGCCGACGAAAAGGTCGCTTACGAGAGAGTGCAGTTCGTCTATCAAAAGGGAATCGCCTACGGGTACCAGATGGGGCTGCGCCCTCAGACGCTTTACGGAATCGCTGATTCCCCTGTCGGCTTGGCCGCTTATTTTCTCGACCACGACGCGCGCAGCTACGAGATGATCGCGCGTGTCTTTGCCGGAGGCAGCGAAGGCCTCACACGAGACGACGTCCTCGACAACATCACGCTCACTTGGTTGACGAATACGGCGCTCTCGGGGGCTCGTCTCTATTGGGAAAACAAGGGTTATTCGTTCTTCGGCGTCAGAGGCGTCGTTGTCCCGACCGCCGTGAGCGTTTTTCCCGACGAACTCTATCCTGCTCCACGAAGCTGGACGGAGCAGGCGTTTCCCAAGCTGATCCATTACAACAAGCTCAACAAAGGCGGGCACTTTGCGGCGTGGGAACAGCCGAAGCTCTTTTCTGAAGAGGTTCGCGCGGGTTTCCGATCGCTGCGGTAGGGTTCTTCAAAAAGGAGGCATTATGAAGCTCACAGGGAAAAAGGCTCTCATCACCGGCGGTAACAGTGGCATCGGTCTGGCCACAGCCCGACTTTTCATTGCTGAAGGCGCACTGGTCGCCATTACCGGTCGCGACCAGAAGACGCTCGATGAAGCGATCGCCGAACTTGGATCTAGCGCGCGTGGCTACCGCGTTGACGTCACCATTGCGGAAGATCGCAAGCGGCTGTTCGCAGCCCTGGCCAAAGATTTCGGGAAGCTCGACATTGTCTTCGCCAACGCCGGCATCTCCGGCCGGACTCCTACCGGCTCGACCGACGAGGCCATTTTTGAGAGCGTGATCCGCACCAACCTTAATGCCGCTTTCTTTACGGTGAATTCAGCGGCGCCTCTGCTGAACGACAACGGCAGCGTCATCTTTAGTGGGTCCGTACAGAACTATCTCGGCCAACCGGGCGTCGCCGCATATGCAGCCACCAAGGGGGGTCTCGTCTCGATGGCGCGTTGCATCGCCGCCGACCTTGCGCCCCGCAACATTCGCGTGAACGTTGTCGTACCAGGCGCGATCAAAACTCCCATTTGGAAGCGCGGGCCCGGCGCCTCTGCTTCCGCAGAGGATTCCGCTAAGTTGGCGAAGTTCTTTTCTTCTGCGGTTCCGCAGGGCCGCTGGGGCGAGCCGGAAGAAATTGCCAAAGCCGTGCTCTTCCTTGCGTCGGACGATTCCTCCTACGTCAACGCGGTCGAGCTGATAGTGGATGGCGGATTCACGGGCGCCCCGTTTGGAGCTCCCATTTTTCAGGACGTATTTAGGCCGCTTGGTAGCGAGGCGAAGTTGGCAAAAGCTCATGCGGATTGAACCGCTAATTGAACTTCGGCCGGTACCTCCCTGCGTTCGGGCGGGCGAACGTCGATCACACGGATACGCAGCCCGGCTGATCGTTGCCATGGATTTCTGAACTCGGTACCGATGTTCGACATCCGCCGGCTCCCCATTAGGATTTTTGAGTCGCAGCGAGTCGCTTATATCGAGCAGAATTCCAAGTCCTGGTAAGTCGTGCCGGCTCGGGACAGGAAGGTAGACATGAAACCTTGGAAAGCAGTTTCACTGATTCTGTTTACGCTGGTGGCTGCAGCCGCGGTTTACGGAATCATTCTCGTGAGACGAGGCTTCAGCGCACTTGGGACACCATCAGCGCTTGAGGTGTTCGCGGCCACCACGGCACGCAAAATAGCCGTGCCATCTTCGTATCGTCAACTTCGCAATCCCATCGTGGCTTCCACGGAGAACATTCGGGGAGGCATGGAGCATTTCTCCTATCATTGCTCGGAGTGCCATGGGAATGACGGAGCGGGCCAGACGGTATTCGGCAAGGGCCTCTATCCGAAACCGCCCGACTTGCGCGCCGCCGAGACCCAGAACAAGAGCGATGGTGAGCTCTACTACACCATTGAAAATGGCGTTCGTTTGAGCGGCATGCCCGCCTTCCACGGAACGCACACTGTGCCGCAAACCTGGCGCCTGGTTTTGTTCATCCGGCACTTGCCTCAGATCACGCCCGAGGAACTCAATGAAATGAAGGGGTGGGACCCGAAGAACGAGGCGGATCCAGCGCATTTCTGAAGGGCGGGGAACCACCCCAGAATCCTGCGGGCTAGGCCCTCGTAAACGGGCGACCCGGAAGTAATACCAATTGCCGTGCCACATCAATATCGCTAAACGCGCGTGTGTTTACCGATTGAATTCCACTTGCATGGCTAGTCGCATAACCGGACGTGTGAAATCGCCCGAGGTTCCGGTCGAACGCCTAGCCTGGCACGGCCAGCGCGGTGTATCGGGCTTTGAGGTTGGCTCGATTGGCCCGACGTCGACGTACTACCCTCTCAGTACCATTGACCCTTGATTAATTCCGCGATATTCAGGATCCAGTAGTCAGCAGTTTCCTGGCGCGGGGCTGGCTCTTCTGAGCCGGCCGTTTGGGCCGCGCTGAATCAGCGCAAATTGGGGGGTGCGACATGGTGCCCGGCGCGAGCGTCGGCCATCGGCGGCGCGTGGATGGAACGAGCATCACGAAACTTTGTCGTCTGGCGGCGATTTCTAATCGGGAAATTCGTAGGGGCCGCGGCTTACTACCGGCCCGGGGTGGCTTCGGGTTTTGGGTTGTTCGCGCAGGACGGACCGAAAGCCCAGTGCCAAACCGGGAGGGTGGTGAACCCCCTCCCCTGCGAACGGCCAAGCCGATTTCTAATCGGGAATGCTTTCGATTAGAAACCGGCGTAAACCGAAGAAAACCGGGTCCGGGCTGTCAATCGGCTCTGCGATTGCCGAGCAATCGACTCAGCCCGGCGAAATAACGATCCGGGTCAGTTCTAATCGGGAATTAGAGGCACTTTTTTTGGCGGCAAAATCAAGGGCAGGGGGCGAAATTCACAGGCCGCGCTCGGGTTCACGCGCGGGGACGCCGACGGTGGCCCTTCGATTCCTCAGGGTAAAGCGTCGCGGGAGGGCTGAACCCGGCTTGTCCTGAGCGCGAGCGAAGGGCCCTCCCCTACGGGGAGAAGGAGAACGTCAACATATTTTCGCCGGGCTGATTCATCAGCCCGGACCCGGGGGCAAAAAGCGAAATCGGCCACCCCGAATTTGTAGCGATTAAAACGGAGGCCGATCCTTTGTTTTGTTTGAGTTACAGGGTGATTTTAATCTCACCATGTAGCGATTAGAATTTTGGCGGGTCCGGGCTGTCAATCGTCTCTGCGATTGCGGAGCAACCGACTCAGCCCGGCGATAAAGGAGGTGAAACAGAAGCGAAAGGCGGGGCCGAAAACAGGGCGGGGCTTAAACCCAAGACCCGCCCCTACAGCGGCGACGGCGTCAGGCCGAAGGCTTGCGCCACTAACTCGTAGGAACGGACGCGCGCATCGGCGTCATAGCCGTGAGTCATGATCATCACTTCGTCGGCTTCTGTTCGCTTGGCCGCGCTTTCGATGCGGGCGCGGACTTGTTCGGGGGTGCCGACGATCAGCAGCTTCTTGAACGACGCTACGACGGCCTGCTGCTCCGGCGTGTAGTCGTGGGCCAAGGCTTCTTCGGGGCTGGGCATCCGGCCGGGGTGGCCGGTGCGCAGTTGGGCGAAGGAGAGCAGCACCGACGAGGCTATGCGCTGAGCTGCTTCTTCGGTGTCGGCGCAGAAGACGGAGAGCGCGAGAATGGCGTGCGGCTTTTTTAGCACGCCGTTGGCGGAAAAGCCGCTGCGGTAGGCGCGCATCGGATAATCCGGCGGATCGAGACTGAAGTGGCCGGCGAAGGCGAAGCCGACGCCCATTTCGGCGGCCAGCTTTGCGCCGTAATCGCTTGAGCCGAGGAGGAAGATGGGCGGGAGCGGGCGATCGTCGGGCATCGCGCGGATGCTGCGGAATGGATTGCCGGGCGGAAATTCGCCGCCGCCCCAGGCGATTAGTTCGCCGAGCTGCTCGAGGAAATCGTCGGCGGTGAGCGCCTTGTGCGAACGGCGCAGCGCCAGGGCGGTCAGCGGGTCGGTGCCTGGCGCGCGGCCGATGCCGAGATCGATGCGGCCGGGATGGATGGCTTCGAGGAGCTTGTAGGATTCGGCTACTTGCAGCGGCGAATGATTTGGCAGCATCACGCCGCCCGCGCCGAGACGGATGCGCGACGTCATCGAGCCGACGTGAGCGATCAGGATTTCGGGAGTGGTGGTGGCGATGCCGGGTAAGTTGTGATGCTCGGCGTACCACAGGCGCGTGTAGCCGAGGCGATCGACGGCGCGCGCGATTTGCGTGGCGTTTTTTAGCGCGGCGATGCTGGTGCTGCCGTCGGAGAGCGGAACGAGATCGAGGACTGAGAGCGGAAGTGGCATGCTGTGGTCTGTTCTCCGTGGATCGAGTGTCGCGGGATCTATCATAGCGGATTCGCGAGCCGCGAAATGCCCAGCGCTAAAGCGCATCGTCATCTCGCCGGGCTGAGTCGATTGCTCGGCAATCGCAGAGACGATTGACAGCCCGGACCCGTAACGCGGCGCTTTTTTCGGAGCGCTAAAGCGCTCCTCCCCCTGCTAAAGCAGGGGGCTGCCACCGAAATGCAAAGGCACGAGGCGGGTTGACTCAGTTGGGAAAAAATAATTTTATTTCGGTGTGGCCTGGCCTACTTTGCGCGGCTTGGGTTCTGGGGAACGCAGCAAAATGTTGGGCTGCGTTTTGATGGTTTCGGTCAAGCCCCTCAGGTTCTCGGAGATCTGGCGCATTTTTTCGACGAGGCCGTCAACATCAGTGGTGCTTAGCTTGAGATCGAATCGGTCGATAACTGCGGAGGCGGATTCCAGTTCCTGGTGCAGCTTTTGAAGCGCAGCCAGGATCTTCGGATCCTTCTTGGCGATGGTCATGTCGAGGTGCGAAACGGCGTCATCGATTTTCTTGAGACTCTTTTTGAAGGTATCGAGAGAGCGGTCGAGCTTTTCGGTTGAGGCGTCCACGCGCTTGAGCGTGGTAGGAAGTGTGCGCCGCGTGCTGGCCAGCATGTTGTTGGATCGCGCGATGGTCTGGGAAATCTTCTGGCGATTTTGCGGGCCGAGTTTGTTGTTGAGGTGGCCAATGGTCTTCTGCAGTTTGTTCGCTTCGGCGGTCAACTGATTCATCATGGTCTGCGCGTTGGGGATTACCGTGCTGAGGCGCGTTTCCATGTCGTCGAAAGTGCTGAATTTTCCGACGGCGAGAGTAGCGCCGTCGGGGGCCTTAGGCGCGGACGGCGAGCCCGGAAGAATGGCGATGTAGTTGTCGGCGAGCTCGCTGACTGCGGCGATTTTCACCAGGCTGTCCGTTTTGACCGGGATTTGCGGCTCGACGCGGAATTCGATTTTCATCTGCGTCGGGTCGCCGGGATCGGGCTCGACTTTGATGACGCGTCCGACAGGAGGACCGCCGGCGTAGCGTACCTGCCCGCCCTCTTGCAGCCCGCCGGCATTTTTGAAATAGGCGCGGTAGAGATTCCCGTTGCCGCGGAAAACGCCGGCGATGTAGAGCAGGGTGAACAGCAGGATGCCCACTGCCACGGCCACGAAGGATCCGACAAACGCCAGTTCACGGTTGGCTTTCATCGCGGCGTTGAGAACAACCTCCCGAACGAAGGGAGAGTTTATATCAGTTCGGGCGGGTCTGAAATTGGATTTCGGGAGTTAGGGGCGCATTTGCAATCGGGACGACACATGGTGTGGGCGATGATAGTCGCACCCGCGTTATTCCGGCGGGTATACTCGAATTTCTGAGATGCGATCGATCAAGGCATGTCGCAACGCTGGATTCCTTGCGCGATACTCGCTGGTAATTCTGTGTATGCTGGCGTCGCCATGGCCGGTGGCGTCACAAACTAAAACGCCGCGTCGCAAATCGGCGGACGCGCAATGGAGCAGGCAGGTGTGCGCGCCGGGTGTGGAGATGCGCATCAGCTCGAAAGAGCCGCGGCAGGGTAGCTTGCAGATAGTTGAAGTGCGGAGCGAGAGGCACTTGGCGGAGATTTCCGGGAAATGGGACGGAAATTCGGTGGAATTCTGGGCGGGTGGCGGCGGAGCGGAGAAGGGATTGGATGTGCGCCGGGCTTTGCTTGGGATTGACCTTGAGATGGCTACCGGGGCGCACGAGTTCGCAGCTTCGATCAAGACGGCTGACGGGGAGGAGATTAGCTGCACCGCGACTTTGACCGTTTCGGCCGGACAGTTCGCGGTAGAAAAATTGACGGTGGCGCCGCAGTTTGTGGAACCGAATCCGGAGCAACTGGCGCGCGCCGATGCGGAGCGGAAGCGCTTGCGGGAAATATTTGCGACGGTGACGGCGGAAAAGCTGTGGAACGGGCGGTTTCGCGTGCCCATTACGGGCGCGACCCGCGGAGGAAACTTCGGAAGCCGACGAGTGCTGAACGGCCATTCTTCTTCGCCGCATACAGGAGTGGATTTTCCCGCGCCAGCCGGAACGCCCGATACATGCGGCGCAGGCTGGGCGCGCGGTGCTGGCTGAGCCTTTATATTTCTCCGGGAATACTGTGATTCTCGATCATGGCTTGGGCGTTTACACGCTTTACGGGCATCTCAGCGCGTTCGACGTGAAGGCCGGCGACGAGGTGATTGCCGGGGCCGTGATCGGAAAAGTGGGAGCGACGGGCCGCGTCACCGGGCCGCACCTGCATTGGGGATTGACGGTAAACCGCGCGCGCGTGAACTCGCTCGATATCGTGCGATTGCTGTAAGCGCAGCGAGAATGTGCGGCGAAAGCCAGTCAGCCGCTCATTCTCCTAACGGAGTGGGGCCCCCGCCACTGGCCTCCGACCAGATGTGTATCCCGTACGTCTCTTTCAGGAAGATGCTTCCGACGACGAACGTAATGCCGGCCACAATCATGGGGTAGTAGAGGCCGGCGTAAATATTCCCCGTGGCCGCGACAGAGGAGAGGCCGATCAACGGTAACAGCCCGCCGAACACTCCGTTCCCTATATGGTAGGGCAGCGAAAGCGAGGTGTAGCGAATCTTGGCGGGGAAAGCCTCGATCAGGTAGGCAGCGATGGGGCCGTAGATCAGGCAGACGTAGAGAACCTGCACGAAAATTAGCAGCACCAAGACGGGGACATTGGGGGCGGGAGCTTCCTTGGCCGGAACTAAAGCGCCAGCGGAGTCGGTGGTCATCGCGGTGAGGCCGATCGCGCCGGTGACTTTATTGCGGGTGGACTTCACGGTCACGACGTTGTTGCCCGCAGCGTGCGCCATGCCATGGTAAATCGGGATGTAGGTGAGCACCGAGAGCAAACATCCTGCCATCATGAGCTTCTTGCGGCCGATGCGGTCGGAAAGCGCGCCGACGACGGTGAAGAACGGCATGCCGATGAGCAGCGCGATGGCTACGATGATGTTTGCAGTCTTCACGTTCACTTTTAGAATCGTCTGCATATAAAACAGCGCGTAAAACTGCCCGGTGTACCATATGACGCCCTGCCCCGCGGTCGCTCCGAAAAGAGAAATCAAGACCAGCTTCAGATTCGACCATTTTGTGAAGGCATCCTTGAGGGGCTGCGTGGAGGTCATGCCGGTGCTCTTCAGCTGGGCAAAGATGGGTGATTCTTTCATTTTCAGGCGGATGTAGAGCGAAATAATCACCAGGAAAATGGAGATGAGGAAAGGGATGCGCCAGCCATAAGCGGAGAAGTCTTCCTTCGACATCGAGTTTTGCGTGATCAAAATCACGATGAGCGAGACGAACAGGCCGAGAGTGGCGGTGATCTGGATGAAGCTGGTGTAGTAGCCGCGGCTCTTGTCGGGCACATGTTCGCCGACATAAACCGCCGCGCCGCCGTATTCGCCGCCGAGCGCGAGGCCCTGGAGAACGCGGATCAGGATGAGGACGATAGGGGCGAACCAACCGGCGGTGGCGTAGCTGGGCAAGAGGCCGATGACGAAGGTGGAGAAGCCCATGATCGAGAGGGTCACGATGAAGGCGTATTTGCGGCCAACCAGATCACCGATGCGGCCGAAGAAGAGAGCGCCGAAAGGCCGCACCAGGAATCCGACTGCGAAAGTTGCGAGATAGGCGACGTAGGCGAACGTGTCGTTGCCGGGCGGATAGAATTTCAGGGCCAGTACGGCCGCGAGGCTGCCGAAAATGTAAAAGTCATACCACTCGATCATGGTGCCGACCGAGGAGGCCATGATCACGCGCCAGATGCCGTACTGTTGATTATTGGATCCCGCCGCCGCGACAGAAGTGGACATGATTTTCTCCCTCAGCTAGAGAATGTGATCTTCGGCTCACGCGAGCGTATAGGTTGGCCTACGATTTGTATGGCAGGGCTGAATCATCAGCCCTGACCCGTATATCGCAGGGCCGAATCATCAGCCCTGACCCGTATATCGCAGGGCTGAATCATCAGCCCTGACCCGTATATCGCAGGGCTGAATCATCAGCCCTGACCCGTATATCGCAGGGCTGAATCATCAGCCCTGACCCGATTTGAAACACTTCTGGATGGCGTGGTGCACGATTCGGCCGTAGTCGAGATGAATTTCCCAACCCGGCTGCAAGAGAGCGGCGAAATTCACACAAGACGCATTACATGTCAATAAAAACTAACATCTGTAATCGGAAATTCATCTCGAGGAGATTGGGGGAAAGTGCCGCGGAAGCAGAGATTGCGTTGTTCGTGGCGGCGAAATACTGAAAAAAGAGTCTAATCCTGCTCGATCTTGATTCTTACGGGTTGACCGGGCTGAAGATGTTTGGCTTGTTCTTCGCTGAGGTAGATGTTGCAACAGTAGTAGCGATCGGCGACGGGAATCTCGGAGGAGGCTTCTCTTTCGAGGGAGACTTGAATTCTGTATTCGCACTCTTTGCCCCAACTTCTGGTTTTGAGCTTTTCACTCAGTTTGCCGGTCAACACGATGGCATTCTTCGCTTGGTGCTCCTTCGAGGATTGTTGTGCTGCTTGCTGCGCACCGGTGAGAGCATCCAACAGGAGGCGAGCCAGTTGCGATGACGGCGACCCGGGCGCGGCGGTCGCGTTCGGGGTGCTGACGGGTTCCTGAGACCGGCGCGGCATGAGCGCTTCCAAGTCCAGTTTTTCCGCCACGCTCTTAACGATGTCCGCGTTAATCGTGTCACATTCTTTCGAATAGCCCATCTGCAGAGCATTGAAGCTGAGATTGTTTATGCTTCGCGGGGTGCCATGGCTTCGTTCTGCAATAAGTGCCACGGCGTCAGGAGTAAAAATCGTCCGGCCGCTCGAGCCGGCTGCGTGCAAGCGGTGCTCGATATATTGTGCGGTCTCGCTGGCGCAAAGTGGTTCGAGGTTGGTCAGGATGGCGATGCGTTGGCGCAGTTGCGAAAGTTCTGGACGCAGCAACGTTTCAATTAGTTGTGGCTGGCCGGCGAGAACTATTTGGATCAGTTTTGCGTGAGTCGTTTCGAAATCTGACAGCAGGCGGATGGTTTCGAGAGTGGCGGCGTCCAGATTCTGCGCCTCGTCAATAATCAGCACGAATCGCCTTCCATTGAGCATTTCTTGAAACAAGACTTCGTTCAGTGCGCGATGCATGGAGACGACGTCCATTGCCTCGCTCTCGATGCCCAACTCGGTGAGGAGATAACGGAGCAGCTCTCGGGAATTGCATTGCGTCTGGAAGAGTAGGACGGTTCGCGCCGTTTCGCGGAGGTCTTCCATCAAGCGATTCAACAGCGTCGTCTTGCCCATTCCCGGTTCTGCAACTAGGGCCATGAATCCGCGAAGGTTTTCTATGCCTTGCGAGAGGGAATGTAGAGCCCCGCGATGCATCGGGCTGAGGTAGAGGTAGGCTGGGTCCGGGGTGACGTCGAAGGGTTGTTCGCTCAGGCCGTAGAAGTTCAGAAAGGAGAAAACCGCCGGCAGTGGCTGAGTCTCGGTATCGGTTGCAGGAAAGGGTGGAGGATCTTCCGTTTCCACAGCTGCAGGCAGCTGTGCTGAATTGATTTGTTCGCCGCTCTCGCCCGCGAGGGGCGGGGCTGCGATTTCCGCATACTCGAATGCCTCTTCGTCTGGTGGGGCGCTGATGTTCAACCCCGCATCCGCAACGACAGGAACAAGAGCTACGTCTTCGTGCTCGGCCGTTTCCTGAACTGATGGGGCGCTGCTGTTCGGCGCGGCATCCGTCTCGACAGGAGCGGGAGCCGCCTCGACGTCGCCGATTGCTTGTTGAAGAGGCTCTGCGCTGACCTGTGCTGTGGTTTCGTCAACGGCTATGGGAGCAGACTGCCCAAGCTCGAAAGCCTCTTCGAGGGAAAATGCGTTCGATTCGATCCTATTTTCTTCGGCAAAAGGGGAGAGCTCGATCTCCACTATCCGGGTTTCGTCCTCATTTCCCGAGGCATCGGAGTCCACCTCAGCGTTTTCGGCGACGGCCACAAATGCCGGCTGCGCGTCTTCGGTCGCGTTCTGACGTGGCTGTGCGTCGGCGTCCGCAGCGGTGTAGCTGGCGATGCTCGTGATCTCGTCGGGCGGCTGCGGGAGCAGGAACCCCACGTTATTCCATCCGAGATCAGTCGAGTTGGATTCAGTCTCGCTCACCGCTGTCGATTCATCTTGCCCGCCGTCGGGAATGCCGAGAGGGAATAGCATCGCTGTTTGAACCTGCCCTTCTGACGAAGCGTAGTAGGATTTTTTGGGAGCGCGGACTTTGCTGCTTACTTGCACCGAACTCCCGTTACCGTAGGTGCCGGCGCTCGCAGCTTGGAACCGTGGCGCAGGCTTGGCCTGAAATGAAATTGCGTCCAGTGACTCGCTTTGGCGGATCGGTTTCGCTATTGGCGCAATGCCGATGCCGAGGCTCCCACGAGAAAGCGATGTCAGCTTCTCAGTCTTCCTAGCCGTCATCCTGTATAGGCCGACCGCGAGACAGGCTAGGAGGAAGCATGTGGCGTACGTCAAGATTGCTGTGAGCCCCTCTGCGGGCAAGTTAAGTTCCCTCCTGCAATTTTGCTTCGGCGTTGCTGTCGAACTACAACCGTGCTAGCAAGTGCGCATGAATTTCCAAACGCGAGCCGGTTTGGGTTGCCAAAGCGCGCGCTCGGACTAGAAGAGGATGCTACTTCCGTGCTCCGGCGCGTCCTATGGACACGTCGAACCATTCGCACTGGCCTTTAGGTACTGGAACGCGCACTCCAGCCCCATGAAATCAAGGAGTTAGCGGAAAAATCGAGTCTAAAACCGGAGGCACGCAGCGAGGCCTGTGCTGACGATACCTAGACTCACTTAGCGAGCTGGGATGAGCGATGGAATCTGAACTCATGCGCCGCCCGTCATCGCGCCTTTCTTAGGCACTTGCGGTCGTAAGAGCCGGCGGGACGCCAGCGGTACGAACCCCTACGTTAAGTTGGCGGAAGCGTGTGGGAGTCGAACCCACCATTCGGCTCGCGAAGAGTCGAATCGCCGGCTTTGAAGGCCGGGAGGATCACCGGACCCCTTGCGCCTCCGCGGGAGTAGGCGTCATCGTAGCATACGGGTCGACGTAAGATTTGTCTGGATGTGTGAGTGGATTTGCGGCGGGGGCTTATAGCAAAATCAAAAGCGACACCAAAACCAACGGCTAAACCTCAATTCGAAAAGACTCACCTCTGCCCTTCGGAGCATCCTCAGGGTAAAAAGAGGCGAGCTACATTGAATCACGCCGCGGACGACGTCGCTTCCGTGGCGCCTTTGTTTGTGTGCATGACTAAGACTGGGACGTGGGACTCGCGCAGGACTTTATCTGTTACTGAGCCGAAGACTAGCTGGTGCAGGCCTGAGAGGCCGTGGGAGGCGATTACGATCAGATCGGCGCCGTTTTCTTCGCCGATGCGGATGATTTCCATGGCGGTGTCATCCGCTATGCCTATGGCGGATTTGGCTTTGATGCCGGTTTGCGTCAGCTTTTGGGCCATTTCGGCGAGGCGGGTTGCTGCTGCTTTGTCGAGGGCCTCATCGTATTGGCCTTCTTTTAGCATGGAGACTGAGGACGGCAGGTCCGGGATGGCCGGAACGATGTGAACGAGCAGGAGTTCGGCGCCGAATTGTTTGGCCAGGCCGACGGCGGTGTCGAGGGCCGCATGGGATGGATCGCTGAAATCGACTGGCGAGAGAATTTTCGTGAATATGGGCATTGGTTCCTTCCGTGACCCGTTACCTAAGTTTGCGAGAACTCGAAAAACAGGCCCTCAGGGGCTAAAGCCGAGCTGATTTAGCGTCACCTGCGGCATGACTGAAGTC
Source organism: uncultured Acidobacteriota bacterium (assembly GCA_963831955.1). Classification (GTDB taxonomy): domain Bacteria; phylum Acidobacteriota; class Terriglobia; order Acidiferrales; family UBA7541; genus Palsa-147. The sequence goes on from CAWHSG010000003.1 coordinate 1,252,870, forward strand.
ATGCCCCGACAAAACTTTTGCGCTGTTGCACTGATACTCTAGCTCCACTTGTTGAACAACCAGAATAGGCTGCCGGCTAGCAACGCGGCGGCTGGTAGCGTGAAGACCCAGGCCAGCGCGATATTTCGGACCGTGGCGAATTGCAGGCCGCTGCGATTTGCCGCCATGGTGCCGGCTATACCGGACGATAAGACGTGCGTAGTGCTGACGGGTAATCCGAATTTGTCGGCGGCCATGATCGTGGCTGCTGCTACGAGCTCGGCTGAGGCGCCTTGTGCGTAAGTCAGATGCTCTTTGCCGATCTTCTCGCCTACCGTAACCACGATGCGCTTCCAGCCGACCATTGTTCCCAGCCCGAGAGCAAGAGCGACGGCCACTTTCACCCAGGTGGGGATGAACTTCGTGGCGAGATCGAGATGCTTTTTGTAATTCGCGAGCGCGGCGGTATCGGCGGCGGCTAGAACGGGCTTGCCGGACTTCTGCATCAGGCGCAAGGCTTCGCTGATTACGTACATGTCGTTGCGGACGTTGGCTTGCTGATCCGGCGGAACCTGGGCTAGCGCTTTATAGAGCGCCACTTCGTGCTCGATGTCGCCGATCAGTTGCTGCATAGCTAGCATGGTGCTGGGCTTGAATTCGCGCGTGCGGATGTAGGTGGTGACTTCTTCGCGCGTGTCGCCTACTACGGCGTTGGGATCGATGTAGTGATTTACCGCCGTGATGGCTTGCTCGGAGACTGCAGCGAAATCCTGAACTTGATTGATGCCGACGGCATGGTTGAGAGCGTAGGCAGTGGGAACCGTGCCGATGAGAATGAGCATGATCAAGCCCATGCCCTTTTGCCCGTCATTGGAGCCGTGCGCGAAGCTTACGCCGGTGCAAGTAAGAATGAGCAGCGAACGGATCCAGAATGGCGGCGGCTCTGTGCCTTCCGGGGCCTTGTAGAGCGCCGGATCGCGGATGAGCTTCTTGGCGACAAGCAGGAGCAGTGCGGCGCATACAAATCCGACTACTGGGGAGATCAGCAACGAGCGAAACACGTTGCCGGCTTGTCCCCAATCTACTCCGCTCGTGCCGGTTTTCACGGCCATAAGTTGATTGGCGAGGCCCACTCCAATGATGGAGCCGATGAGAGTGTGCGAGCTGGACGCGGGCAGGCCGAACCACCAGGTGCCCAGATTCCACAAAATCGCGGAGACCAATAGGGCAAAGACCATCGCGAAACCTGCTCCGCGGCCCACTTGCAGGATTAGTTCGACGGGAAGCAAAGAAACGACGGCGAACGCTACTGCACCGGAGGAGAGCAACACGCCGATCAGATTCCAGATGCCGGACCAGACCACCGCGATGTGCGGCTCGAGCGAGTGCGTATAGATCACGGTGGCGACGGCGTTGGCCGTGTCGTGGAAGCCGTTGACGAATTCGAATGCCAGGGCGATTAGCAGCGCGACGCCGAGGAGAACGTAGGGCCAGATGGTCGGAGCGTGGACCATCGCGAGATCGGCTTTGAGGCGCAAGCCTATGAAGATAACGCCGCCTAACAGAATTACGAGGAACGCCAGAATGCCGATGCGGCCCGGAGACGATTTCTTCAGCTTTTGATCGAGTATCGACGGCGGAGGCGCAATGCTAGGGACGGCAACTGCGTTCGAGTCGGCCATGTGGACCTCAAAGGAAATAGAAACGCGCGGACATTATCAAGGCGCGAGTAAAGGAACAATGACGACAATGTGAATACTGGGTGAACGAGCATCTTTGGCCGAAATCGCGAGTCAAAACGGCATCGACAGGAAAAAGCGTATGACTGGAGTTGGATGAGGGACTAGCGGCCTGTGGGGATACACCTCTCCCGCAGGAGCCTACGCGCCGGCCGTTTCACGGCAACGAGCTACTGGCCGGCAGCTTTGGTCTTGTGGCCGTGATGCTCGACGTGCGACTTGGCCGCTTCTGCGCTGTGATGCGTGGCATGATGAAGATGACCCTGCGCGGAATGAGCGTGGTGCGCGGCCGTTTCGTGATTCCCTGCCTCATGGTGCTTGGCCGCTTCGCGATGATGCCGCGCCGCGTGCTCGTGATGTTCCGCCGCTTTGATATGATGCTCTGCCGCTTGCTTGGACATAAATTCTCCCTCATGAGAAGTGGTCGAACTGACGCGGAGAGGTTACTTGGCGATCATGAAAGCTCCATGACTACACAGTGAAAGTTGCCTATGCTTATTGTTAGGCGCGAGGGCGGTTGCGCGGCAGTCTAGCCATTCACGTAGCGACTGTAACATCTGATTAACCTAATATCGGTAGAACCAGACGCCGGGCCCTGCAACTAGAGCCGCTGTGGTGACGGCGATCGAATCGTCGGGTGAACAAGTACCCAGCCGAGAGGATGAGAGGCTTCGCAATGCAAAATTACGACGTAATCGTGATCGGCTCGGGCCCTGGCGGGCAGCGGGCGGCCATTCAGGCTGCGAAATGCGGCAAGCGCGTGGTGCTGGTGGAAAAGCAAAGTTCGATCGGAGGCACCTGCATCAATTTCGGGACGATTCCGAGTAAGACGCTGCGCGAGGCGGTCCTGCATCTTTCGGGATTTCACTACCAGAATCTTTATGGCGTGGATTACCGGGTGAAAGAAAAAATCACCATGGACGATCTGATCTTCCGGGTGAAGCGGGTGATCGAAACGGAGATCAGCGTTACGCAATCGCAGTTGCAGCGGAACGGGATCGAGATGCTGCACGGGACGGCCAGCTTCGTGGATGCCAATCATATTCGCGTGGAAAACAGCCGCGGCGAGCTGGAAATAGGCGCGGGCGTGATCATCATCGCGACGGGGACGAAGCCGGCGACGTCGCCGAAAGTGCCGTTCAATAAGCGCAATATTCTGAATAGCGATCAGATTTTTACCATGCAGGAAATTCCGAAGACGATGATCGTGGTGGGCGGCGGCGTGATTGGAATGGAATATGTGTGTATGTTCGCGACGCTGGGAGTGCGCGTGATTCTGGTGGAGAAACGCGCGAAGCTACTGGAATTTGCCGATGCCGAGATGGTGGAGGCGCTTTCGTACCAACTGCGCGACCGGCGCGTGACCATGAGGACGAATGAGGAAGTGGACAGCGTGGAAGAGACGCCGGACGGCAAGGTGGTGGCCACTTTAGTGAGCAAGAAGAAGATTTACGCTGATGCCCTGCTCTATGCCGTTGGGAGGCATGGAAGCGTGGCGGAGCTGAATCTGTCCGCGGCCGGACTGGAAGCGGATCATCGCGGACGGATTACCGTGAATGAGCATTACCAGACGTCGCAGCCACATATTTACGCGGTGGGGGATATTATTGGTTTTCCGAGTCTCGCTTCGGTGTCCATGGAGCAAGGGCGGCTGGCGGCGGCGCATGCATTCGGCGTCGAAGTGCACTCCGATCCTGCGAGTTATCCTTACGGGATCTACACGATTCCGCAAATTTCATTTATTGGCAAAAACGAGGAGCAGCTTACCGAGGCGGATGTGCCGTATGAAGTCGGCATTGGATACTACCGTGAGATTGCGCGGGGGCAGATTTCGGGGGAAGTGACTGGGCGGCTGAAACTGATATTTCATCGCGAGACGAAGGAAATTCTGGGCGTGCACATTATTGGCGAGAATGCTTCCGAGCTGTTGCACATCGGGCAAGCGGTATTTTCTTTGAAGGGGACCATCCACTATTTTGTGAACACGGTGTTCAATTATCCGACGCTTGCTGAGTGCTATAAGGCTGCGGCCTTTAATGGGTTGAATCGTTTGAGTTAGTCTTGGGATTAAAGTAGCGCCGGCGTCCCCGCCGGCATCTGACGAGCACAACTCCCTCCAGGGGCAACAAACAACGGCGGACTCCAAGCCCAAGCGATTGTGCGCGGCACCTCGGGCCCGGTGAATTGAATTCGGTTTACTAGTCCGCGCGTGAGTGTCGCCCATGGCGCGATCTGCGGTCGTGAGATGCCGGCAGGGACGCCGGCGCTACTTAACGGCCCACGAGCACCCAGGCGGCCCACTTTGATGGATCGTCCTTGCCGGTGTGCTTGATGATGTTGGCGCGCGTCTCGAGTTGCGCCTTTCTCAGCGCGGACCACTTGTCGTCGCCGGCTAGCCAGTGTTTGTAGAAGAGCTCGGCCAGCTCCGCGGAATCCTTGTCGGACATCGGCCAGAGTGAAATCAGCACGGATTCGGCGCCGGCTCGGAGCATTGCGCGCGGCATGCCGAAAATTGCTTCACGGGCGCTCTCCGGATCGATTTTGCCAGCAGAGGTGTTTAGCACAACCAGTTCCGTGCCATTCAGATCCAGACCAGCGGCTTCGTAGGCGCTCAAGATTCCGTCCTCGGTATCTGACGAAGTCTCCGCTCCCGAGAGTGCCGTATCTGCGCCGGCGAAGAAAACGCCTGCGCGAAGCGACGGGTCGTCGAGTCCAGAGGGAATTTCGTTCGCGGCCTCCGTGTTGCCGGCTTCGGGTCGCGGTAAATAGAAACCCGAAGTCGCGATATGAACGACGCGCGGGCTGTGGGCGCCACGAATGGCTTCCTCGACGGCGAGTGGACCCTCGTACAGCTGGACCTGCCAGCTTTTTTCCTGCAGCATCTTCGAAATCGACTGCACTTCGACGCCGCTTTCCGGCAAACGCGGGAGAATCGCTTTTGCGTCGGCGACGGCAGGTGCCGCGGGAATGGCGGGAGGGGGCATTCCTTTCGCGACGGCATCAATGGCGGCCAGTGCGGAGCGATATTGCGTATCCGACAATGCGAAGTCCGGATTGCCGATAATCACGGCGGTGTTATCGCTGCGGGCGGCGGCTTTTCTTACCAGATCGCGCGTGCTCGGAAGCATGTGCAGATCGTATTTTTCCAGCAGCGGTTTTCCGTCTTGCGAAGTCACAGCGCCGAACGCCACCTCGTTGAGCGCCCCGTCGGGCGAAATGAAAATGTGAGTCGCACTGCCTAGCGCGGATTCGATCGGCTTCCAGAATGCGTTATAGAACTTCGTCGAGTCCGGGTGAGAGGCGGGCGAAAGCGAGTTGCGATAGGCGTGCAGTGGTTCGCCTTCGAGTACGGCTGCCTCGCCGAGCAATACCAGCTTTGGTGAACTCACATCCGTTGTCAGAACGAGCGCGAGGTACAGGGGCGTGCGGGTGCGGGCCTCGGCATCGTCGAAATCAAAACGCAGGTATTCAACCGCGGCATCGCCTTTCTGCAACTGATTTCGGATATCACTCAAGGTGGGCTGAACGATCGCCGGCGCGGCGGGGTGCGAGCCCAGACGCCGGGAATATTCGCGCTCGAGTTGCATGGATTCATCAGCGAGTTTCTCTTCGGCGGCGAGCCAATCGCCGGGATCGGAACGTTTTTGCGCGAAAAAGGCCGCGAGCTGCGAGCGCTTCGATGCGAGTTGTTCAAGTAACGCGGTGGCTTCAGGATCGCTGCCGGCAGTGGCCCGATGCCGGGCGGAAGTGAAGCTCGCGAGCGATACCGCCTTTTGCCACAAGATCAGATCGTACATTCGAGCGGCAACGCCCGGATCGCCTTCGCGATTGGCATAGGCGAAGCTGTATGCGACCGGAAAAAAATCCTGCACGGAGCTGAGAAGAAGTTTGCGGTCTTTGTCGCTCACGGCCGGCAGCGACTGAGTCATTTGGGAGCGCAGAAAGTCTTCGCGGCGGCGGAAGTACTCCTGAGCCTTCTCGCGATTCCCTTCGTAGTAGTAAAGGACCGCCAGATCCTGGACGGTGTCGCTGGTGCGCGAATGATTGGGGCCGAAGACTTTTTCGCGGATGGCGAGAGCGCGGAGCAACAGCGGCTCAGCTTCCTGGGTTTTGTATTGCGCGAGATAGACCTCGCCGAGTGAGTCGGCGGTGAGCGCGAGATCGGGCGAATCCTTTCCGGAAAACTTGGTCTGTATTTCCAGCGCCGAGGAATAATACTTCGCTGCTTCCTCGTGCTTGCCCTGCAATTCGTAAAAGTCGGCGACGGCGTCGAGCGTTTTTGCGTAGAGCGCGGTGGTCTTGCCCTGATCCTTTTCTATGAGTTTCAGCGCGTGTTCAGCGGCTTCCGCACCGGCAATATATTGGTGACGCGCCTTGTAAAGCTCGGCGAGAGTCGAATAGGAATCAGCGAGTGAGGACGGATCGGTGCCGGGGGCTTTTTCCTCGAGAGCGATGGCCTGGCTGAGGGTGCGCGCGGCGTCGAGATATCTTCCTTCGGCGCGATAGACGGCCGAAAGTCCGTTCAGCAAATCCACGATCTGAGACTGATTTGCTTCGGTTGCCGCCGGCAAGAGCTTAAGCGCCTTGCGGTAGAGCGGGCCCGCTTGCGCATATTGGCTCTGGTCCGCATAGAGGCTGGCTAGATTCGCAAGCGGTCCTGCCAGCTTGGGGTTGTCGGCGCCGAGCAATTTTTCCTGGATGGCAAGCGCGCGGCGGAACAGAGGCTCGGCCACGGGGAACTTGCCTTCGGAATTGAGAACGGCGGCAAGGTTGTTGAGCGCAAGAACAGCAGCGTTGCTATTTTCGCCCTGATTTTTCTCGCGGATTTCGAGCGCGCGCCGCAACGGCGCTTCGGCGTCTGCGTACTTCCCTTGCGCTTTGTAAACATCGGCGAGATTGGTGAAGGTTTCGGCGAGGCCGTTGCTGTTGGGATAAAGCTCTTCGCGGATGGCCACCGATTTGAGATAGGTTTCGGTCGCCTGATCGTACTGATTCGCGGTTTTGTAGAGATCGCCGATTCCGTTCAGGGCGTAGGCTTGCATTCCGCGATCGTTCAGTTCGCCCTCGATGGCCAGGGCGGAGCGGTAGGTATCGAGTGCGGGCCCGGTTTGCCGTTGACGGGCTAGAACACCGGCGAGATCGAGCAGCGTGTCGGCCTCATTCGCCTTGTCCTTCAGCTCCTGCTCGATGATGACTGCTTGCCGGTAGCATTCCTGCGCCGCGGGATAATTGCCGTCGGCTTCATAGGTATTGCCGAGATTATGGCGCGCGATGGCTTCGTTGGCGCGGTCGTTGGCTTTCACGAGCAGATCGATGGCGGCCTGAAATTTTTCGATGGCTTCCTTGTATTTGCCGCCGCCCTTCAGGAACAGGCCGAGATTGTTGGTGGCCACACCGATGGTGCGCATGTTCGGAGTCTTGGCGTTCTGAAGATTGGTGAGCGCCTTGTTTTGCCAGGTTACTGCGTCGTCGTATTTCTCGGAGCGATAGTAGAGCGTGGCTAAAAAAGAATAGTGGTCGGCGAGACCCGGAGCTTTATCGCCGCCATCGGCTTCATAGAGCTGGATGGCTTCTTTCTCTTTCTCGATGGCCGGGGGGTAGTCTTCCTTCTTGAAATAAGCGAAGCCTATGTTGCTGATGCTGGTCGCGATGTCAGGATCTTTCGGATCGAGGATTTTCTTGCGGATCGCGAGCGTGTGCTCGAAGTTTTTCAGCGCCTCGTCGATCTTGCCTTCTTCCACAAGGAAAAATGAAAGAGCATCGAGGCGATACGCTGCGTCTATGGAAAACTCTCCCTTCGCCTTGATGACATCCTCGAGGGCCTGGCGATCGAGGGCCTCGGCGTCGGCGTTCTTTTTAGCGTCGCGGTAGAGACGAACGAGATTGTCGATGGTGGCGATGGTGTCAGAATCACCCGGCTTCAGCACCTTCTCGCGGATGCGCAGAGATTCCTGGAAGTATTTGGTGGCCTCCTCGGAATTGTGCTGATCGTCGTAGAGCACCGCTAAATTGTTGATTACCGTGGCGATCACCGCTTCGTCGCCCGGTTTCGCTGCCTTGGTGCGGATCGCGATAGCGCGCCGGTAAACTTTTTCGGCTTCGGGATATTTCTTCTGGTCGTGCAAAGTGACGCCGTAACTTTGCAGCACGTCGGCGAGCTCGAGCGACTCGGGGCCGAGTACGGATTCGCGGATGGCGATCGCCTTCTCGAAATACGGCTCGGCATCCGCATATTTGCGTTGAAACAGCAGGAGGCGGCCCAGCCCCACGTTAATTCGCGCGTACTCGATATCTTCGGTTCCGATGGCCTTCGACCAGGTCTCCAGCGCCTTGCGGTAGGTCGCGTCCGCATCGGCCGTGGCGCCCTGCGACTGCTGGAAACCTCCCAGAGCTTCCATGACTTCCGCGGCTTCCGCCGGCGAGCCTGCTTGAATGAACAGCCCGATGGATTCCTCGAGTTCCTTTTGCACTGCGTCGTTCATTCCCAACTTCTGATGCGTTGCGCCGAGGCCGTAAAGCACGGCGGCCTGGCCGTGGATATCGCCGATGAATTGAAAGTCCCGGAGCGCCTTCTCGAGAACCGGTATTGCGGACTTTGTGGCTGATTCATCGCCTTGATAGAGCTGCAGCCCTTCGGCGTAGGTTTTCTCGGCGCGCACGCGGATTTCGTCGTCCGGTTTCGAAGGGCGCAACTCGGTGATGCGGATTCCAAATTCACCGGCCACCGCACTCGCATCGAAGCTGCGCACTTCGATTCGATACATGCCGCTCACGGGCGCGATGATGGAGACATTTTCTGGGCCGTAGGAACCATTTAAGCTATCCATCGCGCCTACGTCTTTTCCGTCGGGACCGCTGATGGCTAGAACAACGTCAATGCCGCGTTGATCGGCCACCACATGCAGAAAATCACCCGCTTGCAATGCCACTCGATACGCGTGTTTGTCGCCGCCTTTCAGAATATCGTCCACCGCCTTGCCCGGAACGAGCAGCGACGGCTCGGATTGAGCTGGCTGCTGGACGATTGGCGGTATCGTAGCGCCGGAATCAGCCGTGACGCGGGCGCAAGAAAAGGATCGATTGCCGTTCAAAGCGCAGGCACTCGCCGGAGAGGTCGCCGGGAAAAGTGCCACGGAGACCCATGTCAGGCCGAAGACAACGGCAGCGCACACTCGTAACAACAGCAAGGAGGAACGGTTAAATATCCGTACTAGCCGGAAATTCATCTTGGTTGCATCAGACACGCATAGAGAGTAATAATTAGTGGCCAGGAGAATGTCAACGAATAAGTCGGCGTTCTGCCCGTAAGATTTCGAAGTCGGCACAGTACGGATGTTGCTCTTAGGCCGTCACGTGAGCCCAGCATGAGGCGCGAGATTCATACGCTTCGAGTTTTACGAGAGGTATTGCGCGGCGCCATTCTCGCTTCTATTTTTCTCTTCCCTGTTCTTCTGCACGCGCAAGACAATCTCGCCGGACATTGGGAAGGCACTGTTACGCTCCCAACCAGGACGATTCCGATCCAAGTGGATTTCGAGCAATCAGGTGCCGGATGGAAAAGCACGATTCTATTTCCAGAGACGACGGCTCCGGTTTACGCGGCCAAATCGGTCAGCGTGGAGTCGGCGCGCGTGCGCATCGATCTCGAGATGGGATTTTCTTCCGTGAGCCTCGATGGACAATTGGGCGGCGACTCGATCGAAGGCACGTTTACACAGGACAGCACCAAAGCGAAATTCACGCTCAAACGGACCATGGGCGCGAAACCGTCGAGCCCGGAATCCTCGAAGCATCCGCATTCCGCCCCTCAGCCGGGCCGCGATGAGAGTCCCACTGCCGGGCCAATAAAGTCCGCGTCTGGTGGCGATAGTTCGCATACCAGCGGGCCGCAAGTACAGTCGGTTGCCGCCACGGCGCCGCGTGAAGCTCGCGTGATTCGCGATGACCAGGGCGATTCGCGGGGAGTGATCCCCACGGCAACCGTGGACGCGGGCGATGCAGACAACGGAATGCCCAATTTTTATGCGGTAATGTTTGCGTCCGACAACTACGATTCGCCGGATTGGCCGCATTTAAATAATCCCGTTGACGATGCGAAATCGATTGCGCAGGAGTTGCACACTTTTTACGGATTTCATGCCGAGGTGTACGAAAATCAGACCTACAGCGCCATCAAGCACATTTTGGTGGACGATTACCAGAAGAGGAACTTCAAGCCGAACGACGAGCTTTTGATTTTCTTTGCGGGGCATGGGGATTTCGATCCGGACGATAATCGCGGCTATGTGATCACGAAAGATTCGTCGCCGCCGGGCTCGGACCGCGATCGTGAGATCGATTTTCCGAAATTGATCACCTGGATGGATAAAATTAACGTCGGGCATATTTTGCTGGTGCTGGATATTTGCCAGGGCGGCACAATCTTCGAGCAGGAGCGCGGGAACGTGCCGGCGCCCGCGATTCGCGAGACTTCCGCGGCGCTGCAGCGATTGCGCGGAGTGAAGACGCGCAAGTGCATGACTTCGGGAGGAAAAGGCGCGGTGAAGGACGGCCATGCTGGCCAGGGCTCTCCTTTCGCGACTACTTTCATTGAAGTGCTGGGCGAGGCCGGACCGAATACCGACGATATGGTTTTGAATGTGGACGAAGTGGCCGGAAAGATCAAAAAGACGATGGGGCGATTGCCGGACGCTACGACGCCCGAGTTCGGCTCGTGCGCGACGGACAAGCCCACGAGTGATTTCTTTTTCTTCTGGCAGGCTCCCTCGAAGTAATTCCTGGTAGTTTTTGCGTTTTCATTTTTGTTGGGAAGATATTCGCTTGGCGGAGTGACGAACCACACCCAATGCTAAACCGGGGGCGTGGTGAACCCGCCCCCCTACGATTTCGCTGGAGCTTCGGAAAGCTTTTTGCGCGCGATTTCTAACAGCTTTGGATGGGTGCAGACTTCGTAGTAGGCGCGGGGGCCTGGGTTGCCTATTTTTGCGTCGGGGAGCAATTCGCGGACCGCGCCTTTTCGCACGACAATCGTTTCGAGCGAATTCCCTAGCGGGAGCTCGCCGATATAGAGCTGCACGCGCTCTTTTCCCCACGGCATGGTGAAGTTGCCGGCGAGAGACGTTAGCGAAATTTCGCTGGAGAGTTTTTCGAATCCGTCCTCGTTCATTTCGATGCCGTTGAGATTGTAGCGGACCAGCAATTCTTCGCCTTCGTCGTCGCCCGCGTCTTCCATCAGCGACTGAAGCAGGAAGACATTAAAAGGCGAGGGATTCTGCACGAAAATACGCCGGGCCACCTTCGAACAACTCGAGAGGCGATCGGAAAGGTTCAGGGCCTTCGAAATCATGATGCGCGAATCGCCATCCATCCAGAGCGATGGGGCGGAATTTTGAAAGGCGACGCCGACGCCGAGCTCGATGCGCGGCAAGTCCGCGGCTTCGGGGCGGGCGTTGTAGCTCTGAGTGACGGCTAGAATTTCGCGCGCGAGAATGCACGCTTTGGCGACGGCGCGCTGCGTGGCGCGCGTGGATTCGGTCTCGTAGATGGCGAGAATGATGGCATCACCTTCGATGAAAACTTTCGCGGCGCCGTAGCGGTCGAGCAGGCGCTTTACCGGCTCGTGCAGGTTGCGGCTGATGTGCGACGCGGGATTGAGGCCGCGGGCTTGCAGATCCTTCGTGATTCCGGTCGATCCGCGAACGTCGGCTTTGATCACCGCGTGGGAGACTACCGGATCGTTATCTTTGTTGGCTTCATCCGTGAACACCAACTCGTAGAGGCAATTGTTCGCGCGTGAGAGCTCGCGCGAGTGTTCGGAGCGCACCAGATTGATTCGCTCCATCCAGGCAACCACGTGCTGGTAATTCCGGCGGTCGCGGCGCAGGCGCGTGAAATCCTCGGCGAAGCGCAATGCGATCGCGGGAATTTCTTCTGGCGGGATGCGGCGAATTGCGCGCGCGGAATCTTCCAGTTTCTTCAGGGAAAACTTGCGCGCCGGAAATTGCGCCAGAACCTGCTCGACGCGCTTGGTCTCCTCGCGAACTACCAGCGCCTTTTTGAGCTGCTGCAAGTGGACCGGCGGACTGTAGTCCATATAAATCTGGCGAAGTTCGTAGCCGGCGAAAACGTGCGCGAGGAGATCGCGTTCATCTAGGCGGTTCACCCATTCGCGCAGCAGCCGCTGGCGCGTTTCGGGCGGGGCTTCGCCGCCGTTCGCGTCTCCACGTGAGTCGAATAGCCGGCGGATATTTTCAGGATCGTTGAGATAGTTGCCGATGCGCGCGCGGTATTCCTCGGTAAGGAAGTCCATGCGCTGTTTTGCTGCTTCGATGCCGGGGCCGAGTTCCTCGAGATTCAGCTCGAGCAGCGCGCTGCGCCGCCGCAATTCTTCGGCGCCGCCCGATGGCTCGCTGGCCGTGGGGCGGCGTTTCCAGGGCCACGCGAAAACGTCGTCGCCGCCGCCGGCCTTGCGGCGGAGTTCTTCCTGCTCTTCCTCGATGCCCATTACTTCGCCGCGCAACGCGCGGGCTTGCTCCATCAGCCGCTCGTAGGATTTGCGGCTGCGACTGAGTTCTTCGGCGTTTTCGTCGGCGTGCACGTAATCGCGCACGAAATCGAGCAGCAATTCCTCGAAAATTTCGAAGCGGTCGGGGTCATGAACGAAATTACCGAGCAGAACGTAATTCTCGAGCTGCAGAGTTTCGTCGGTGCCGCCTTCGAGAAAGAGAAAGCGATTGCGGAAAAGTTCGTAGATTTCCGGAAATTCCTCGCCGAACAGTGCACGGCGCGATTTCGAAAGCGTGTTTTCGTCTAGCTCGCGCATGATTTGGTAAAGGGATAGACCGATCTGGCGATAGATGCCCCGGCGGTCGCCTTGCAGCTCGGCGATGCGTGAGCGGATGACGTGAGCCTGCTCGCTGCGCTCGAAATGCACGCCGCGCGAGTGGATCCATTCCTTGCACTCGACAATCAGGCTGGAGAACTGCGCGGAAATCTCGCTGAGCAGGAATTTCAGCACCGCGAGGCGGTTGAGAATATCCACTTCGATGTTTTGCGCGTATTTGGCGCGCGTCAGAGAAGTTTGCAGGAGTTCGAAGAGCTGCTTGCGAAAGCCGTTGGTATCGGGCGCGGTGGAATTGCGCGACTGCGTGTATGAGAAATTCAGGCTGGCGATGGCGCGGATGCTATCGAGCAGATACTTGCGAGTTGACTCGGTGAACTTTGGGCTGAGATAAACGTCATAGTGGATATTGTCCAGGCCGACGTTGATGCTCTGCAGATGCAGCTCGACTGTATAGGGCTCGAGCTTCATGCGGGCCGGATGCGTGGGCGAGATTATAGTGGGCGAATCGGCCATTCGGCGCCTCTGGCAGCTTGAATTTCACTGTAGCAGAATGGACTTGAGGCGCAACCTTGGGAGTCCAACCCGTTAATGGCGCGATGCAAACTGGGCATTCGGCGGGTACGTGTCTGCATTTGGGGGCGGGTGGGAAGCGATGCTACCGGCCAGCGACGATTGGCGGCTTCTGCGAGAGGCATGATCCCGAACGGCAATCGAGATCGCCGCTTTCACTCGTGCGGCTCGCTGCCGCGCTGCTGCTTTTATTCGCGTTGCTTTGGCCGCTGATCGCCGATGTGATGCGTGAGTTTCGGCATTGGCTCAAGTAGCGCCGGCGTCCCCGCCGGCATCTTGCGAGCGGGATTCACGACGGGGCGGAAATCACGGGCGGACTACACGCGCCGACCGAGGCCGAGTATTTGTGATCGAGCGCCGACCGAGCCGGCGGATGTCGCCGAGATTTTTCTTCGTAAGATGCCGGCGGGGACGCCGGCGCTACTTTAGGACTCCGGCATCATCTACTACGCGAAGTTTTCTGGAATCCTCGTCTACGTGCTCTAGTTCGAATCGCAATTGCGGCCAATCGGTGCACATGTTCATCTTTTCCGGCCACTCGACTATTACGATGGCTGGCTCGGCGAAAAGATCTTCGACGCCGAGCGTTTCGAAATCGCGGAAATCAGCGATGCGATAGAGATCGATGTGATAGACGCGGGTGCCGTTGCGATATTGATGGACCAGCGTGAACGTGGGACTCGTGACATCCTCTTCGCGCGCGGCGCCCAGGCCCGTCACCAAACCCTTGGTTAGCGTGGTCTTCCCTGCTCCCAGTTCGCCTGCCAGCAGAATTAGCAGCGGCGGTTTCAGGCGTGCGCCGAGTTCTTTTCCGAGGCGAATCGTTTCCTCGGCGGAGTGGGTGATCCATTCACGGCTGGGCATCATCGAACTCGGCGATTAGTTTCGCGTAGGCTTTCGGAATCGCGCGGATGAGATCGGTGGCCATCAATGAAATCTCGCCCGACTCTTCTGCGGCGATGTCTCCTGCGAGACCGTGGAGATATACCGCGAGGCAAACCGCGCTCGACCAATGCTCTTTGCCGTGCTGCGCGAGGATTCCGGCCGTCATTCCGGTCAGAACATCCCCGCTGCCGGCTTTGGCCATGCCAGGATTTCCCGTGGAATTGATCCAAGTTCGGCCGTCGGGAGCCGCGATCACGGTTTCGTGGCCTTTGAGAACGATGGTAGCGTTCAGTTCGGATGCCGCTTTTTCCGCAATGCCGATGCGATTGCGCTGAATGTCTTGAGCGGAAGAATTTACGAGCCGCGCCATTTCTCCTGGATGCGGCGTAATTACCATTTGCGTTGTGCGATGTTTCGCGAGTTCGCTGCTTCGTCCGGCGAATGCGTTCAGGCCGTCGGCATCAAGCACGAGCGGCGTCTCGCTATCGCGGACTACGCAGCGCACGAACTCTTGCGTCTCGGCTTGCGTCGTCAGACCCGGGCCCATTGCGAGGATGTCTTTGCCGCGCAGAAGATCTGCAAAAGCGGAATGTTCGAGGCCGCGAATACTGAGCGTGCCCGCGGGGGTGGCGGGAAGAGGCGCGGTCATCAGTTCGGGGAGGAACGAGCTGACGCTCGGCACGCAGACATCGGGCGTCGCGACGGTTGCCAGTCCGGCTCCGGCCTTTAGCGATGCAGATCCGGACATTACCGCGGCGCCGGTCTTGCCGACAGAACCCGCGACGATTAGCGCGTGGCCAAAATTTCCTTTGTTGGAGTTCGCTTTGCGGCGCAGCGGGATGCCCGCGATTTCGGAGGGTTCGAGCCAGCGCACGCGCGAATCGGAGCACTCTTCCACCAGCGATGCAGGAGAGCCGATCGCGCCCACGATCAACCGTCCGACATTTTCCGAAGCGGGGTACAGCAACATGCCGATCTTCGGCGCGGTGAACGTGATGGTCACGTCGGCTTCGATGGCCGGGCCTGTGACTTCGCCGGAATCAGCCGACAAGCCCGAGGGAATGTCCACCGCAAAAATCTGGGCCTTCGAGCCGATGCCATTGAGATCCTGGATGACTCCGGCGAGCCAGCCTTCGACGGCGCCGTGCATTCCGGTGCCGAGCAGCGCGTCAATGATGATGTTGGCGGAGGCGACGTGTTTCCTTGTGTCTGCCCACTCGTTCGCATCGCGTGCGACGATGCATTGGCCGGCCACTTTATTGAATCGGCGGTAGTTCAGCGCGGCATCGCCGCGGACCTCGGCTGGATCCCCGCAGAAAATCACTGCGGCCTTGCGGTTGATCTCGGCGAGCAGGCGCGCGATCACAAAGCCGTCGCCGCCATTATTTCCCTTTCCGCAAATGATAGCGATTCGCCGCTCCTCTATCTTTGGGACATGGGAAAGTAAAATTTGAACGAAGCGCGCGCCGGCATTGTCCATCAACTGCGCGCTGGGAATTGCATACCGCTCGGTGGAGAGACGATCGACTTCCCGCATTTGCGCGGCGGTGAGAACTTTCATGGCTTCAGATCGTTTGTCGGAGTCTCGAACAAGTCAGACCTTGCAGCGGCGCGGTTGCCGCCATCACAACATCCATCCGCCGCTTACATTCAGGACTTGGCCAGTGATGAAATCGGCTTCGTCGCTGGCGAAAAAATTTACCGCGACAGAAACATCCTGTGACGAGGGAGGCCGTCCGATGGGCGAGCGCGTGTCGCGGATCTTGCGAGCTTCGTCGGCGGTCAAGTCGCGCTCATCCACATTCGAGGGATTAATTACGTTCACGGTGATGCCGTGCTTCGCTTCTTCCACGGCCAGCGAGCGCGAAAATGAAACCACCGCTGCCTTCGCGGCCGCGTAAGCAGAAATCGTCGCCTGCCCGAATGCGCGCTCAGCGCCGACCGCGCCCAGATTGATGATGCGTCCCCAATGCTGCCGGCGCATCACCGAAAGCACGGCCTTGCTCATAAAAAATACGCTCAGCAGGTTCGACGCGAGCACGCGCTGCCATTCCTCGTGCGTGGTCTCGATCACCGGCTTCCAATTAAACGCGCCCACATTATTAACGAGAATATCGAGCCGGCCGAATCGCTCGACTACCGCATCGGTGAGAAATTGCACTTTCGAGGCGTCGGTGACATCTGCTTCCACTGCGAAACATTCCGCTCCGGCTGCTTGCATTTCGCGCAGAGCGTTTTGTGCCGCGGCTTTATTCGAACGGTACGAAATCGCCACGCGCGCGCCGGCTTGTGCGAGTCCCATCGCGATGCCTTTGCCGATGCCCCGGCTTCCGCCGCTCACTAGCGCTGTCCGCTGCCGTAGAGACAAATTCACATCCTCCTTCGTTCGAGAAATGGCAAGTATAAGGGAAACTCGCCCGCGGCCCTAGCCGCTTCCCTTAGCTCCATTCGAGTTCAGGCGCGCGACGATTACGGTCATGTCGTCGGCCTGCTCGTCGGCACCACCCCATTGTTCGGCGGCGTCGATTAATTCCTCGGCGATTCTTCCCGGGGCGGCCGCACGATGGCGCATCACTTCCTCGAGAAGCCGGCGCGTTCCGAATTCTTCGCCGAAGACGTTCATCGGTTCCGTCAAGCCGTCACTGAAAGTTACGAATAGGCTCTCAGGGTCGGCCTGCACCGTCACGGATTCATACTCGGCTTCTTCAAAAAGGCCCACTACCGTGCCGCCTTCCTCGAGCTTTCTTGTGTTGTCACCCGCGACAAGAAATGGAACGCAATGGCCCGCGTTGGTGTATTCGAGCGTGTGGCGATCGGAATCGTAAATTCCGTAGAAAAGCGTGGCGTAATGATCGTCGGCAGTATTGCGGCAGAGATGCAGATTCAGCCGCGCGACAGTTTGTGCCGCGCTTGCGCCGGGGTCGAGCAGGACCAAGCTTCGCAGCGCGGCCTGCATGCTGGCCATCAGCAGCGACGCGGAAATTCCCTTCCCGCTGATATCGGCGAGCAAAATCGCGACTCTCACGGGACTTAGCAGGATGAAATCGTAATAATCGCCGCTGACCATGCGCGCGGCCTTGCAGATGGCCGCCAGCTCCACGCCGGGAAGCTGCGGAATCGTCCGCGGGAAAAGCTGGAGCTGCACTTCGCGGGCGATGGTGATTTCGTTTTCGAGACGCTGGCGCTGGCGCTGTTCTTCGATCAATCCGCCGATCGAACTGGTCATTTCATTGAAGGATTCGGCCAGCACTCCGAGCTGATCTTTTCTTTGCACGCGTACGCGGCGCGTGAAATCGCCACGCCGGACGTAGCGCGTGGCATCGTAAAGATCAGCGACTGCAGAGGTGATCCGGCGAGTCAAGATTATGCCGGTAACCAACGCACCGGCCTCCATTAGGATGAACAAGATGCTGGCCAGAATGAGAACTAAAGTGACGAGCGGGCCGATGGCACCCACCGAGGCGAAAAGCGTGCTATTGAGCCGCGACGGCCTCACCCAGAACGACGCGTAAATCGGCGTAACTTGCGGATCGGACTTCCCGGGCTCTACTCGGAGCGCCTCAAGCGTCAGCGCGCCCTGTACCGGCGGATCCAGCCAGTACGACGGCGGGCCGAGTTGCCGGCGGCGGCTGCCGATGTCAAATCCTGGAACATACTCGGGCGGGCGCTGCGGGTCCTGTGCGCTCGCCGATGGCACTTGCTTCATGATCGTGAACTGAATGGGACCCAGCTCGTCCGGCAAAGTGTCGAGAAAATCCGAGCTGACCGGAAGTGAGACGCGCAAAGGAATCGAATCGCGTGCGGCGCGCACGTGGCGGAAGCATTGGATCCACAATTGGCCATCCTGATCCACGAGGCCGACGAATTCGCGCCGCGCGCGGCCTTCGCCGTGCGGAATCAGAATGTCGGCGGGCGTGCCATCCACCCTCAGTCCGGTATATTCGCTCGATTCGGACGCGACGACGGCCGCAACGCCCGGGCGCTGCAGCGCGGCATCCGTGGTCACCGATTTGTCGTTGGCGGTATCTCGCGCGATGGTGTGCGCGATGGTGTCGGAGACGGCCCGCAGATCGTGCATGCGTTCCGCGAGGCCATCGCGCAGAATGTGCGCGCCCAGTTGGACGTAAATTAGGTAAGCGGCGATGCCAGCCATTGTGAGCAGCAGCACCACGGGAACCACGGCGATAAACACGTATGCGACGATCAGCCGGTTGCGCAGACTCCACATTAGTTGGCTGCGTACCCAGGGTGTCAGGCGGAACGCGAAATAAATCAGCGCGAGTATGAATAGATAATCGAGCAGACCCAGCAACGGAATCGCAAGTCCGAGCGCGCGCACGATTCGCGCCAAGACGAACAGCGCGATAATGCCCAGCGCTCCCGCGTCAACGGGCGTAAGACGCCGTGCGAATACGCGCAGGCGCGCGATTGCTCTTCCTGCCATGACGGTTATTGTGACGCAGACGGGCGCCCACACTCAACGAATAAGGCGCTTCGCAAACAACCGAGGGTCTAGCTTAGAAACGCCCAGCGCTAAAGCGCTTCGTTATGAGCGGGCGTTTTTCCGGAGCACTGAAGCGCTCCTCCCCCGTCCGCTATACTTCTGGCGGACGAGGGCTCCCTCCGAAATGCAACGGCTGTCGAGCGCGATGATGGCCCCGCACCTGTTTTCAGCGTCGAGTGAGGCGCGCTCTCAGCGATCCAAAGCCTTTTGCACCTTGCTGTGCTTCCGGCTGTAAGTGAAATAGATCACCAAGCCGATCGCCAGCCAGATGATCAGTCGAGCCCAGTTAATCCAACCGAGCTTGTACATCATGTAGCCGTTGAAGACCACGCCGAGGATCGGAACCACGGGCACCCACGGCGTGCGGAACGGACGTTCCTGCCCGGGATTCGTACGGCGGAGCACCAGAATCGCGATGCAGACGATCACGAATGCCAGCAGCGTTCCGATATTCACCATTTTTCCGATGTCGTCGATGGGGATAGTGCTGCCCACAACCGCCGCCAGTAAACCAACCAGAATCGTATTCTTGTAAGGCGTCCGGAATTTCGGATGGATGGCGGCGAAGAATTTCTTCGGCAGAAGGCCGTCGTTGGCCATGGAGTAGAGGACGCGGGTCTGCCCGAGAAGCATGACCAGCATCACGCTCGTCAATCCGGCGAGGGCTCCGGCCGTAATGAGATAGGACGCTTTCGTGAGTCCGCGATCCAGGAAAGCAACCGAGAGCGGCGCTTCGATATTGATTTCCCGCCAGGGCACCATGCCGGTGAGCACTGCGGCCACAAGAATGTAAAGAATGGTGCACGCCACGAGGGACGCGATGATCCCGATGGGAAGGTCACGCTGGGGATTTTTGGCTTCCTGAGCGGTGGTGGACACGGCGTCGAACCCGATATAGGCGAAGAATATGTAAGCCGCTCCGGCCCCGATTCCGCCGAATCCCATTGGCGCGAACGTGGCCCAGTCATAGCCCCAGTTCGCTCGGTGAATGTAATGCGCCCCAACCGCGATTACGAACAACACCACGGCGACTTTGATCATCACGATCCCGGAATTAAATCGCGCAGACTCTTGGATCCCGATCACCAGGATGGTGGTAATCACCAGCGCGATGCAAAAGGCCGGCAGATTGAAACCGACCTCGACGCCAAAGATATGGGGTGCGGCGACAAGGTCGTGGGCGCGCTGGATCAGCTCCGGCGTCTGCGCCGAGATAATGTCGCCGACTTTGAGAAGAAACGCCTGCGTGCCATCCATGAGCGACGAATCGGAAGCGTGGGCCATCTGCCGCGCCACTATATTTTCCGCCGTTCGGAGCGCCGTCCAATGGTCGTAGGCCAGCCACAACGGCATGTGGATGTTGAATATGTCCAGGAACTCGATGAAATGGTTCGACCAGCCCGAGGAAACGGTGCTGGCGCCCATGGCGTATTCCAGCGTTAGATCCCAGCCGATGATCCATGCGAAGAGTTCACCGAGTGCCGCGTAAGCGTAGGTGTAAGCGCTTCCCGCCAGCGGAATCATGGCCGAGAATTCCGCGTAGCAGAGGCCCGCGAAGGCGCAGCCGAATCCGGAGATCACGAAAGAGAGCATCAGGCCCGGACCGGCATAGTGCGCGCCGAGGCCCGAGAGCACGAAAATACCGGCGCCGATGATCGCGCCGATCCCGAGGGCGGTGAGCGAGACGGGCCCGAGCGTGCGCTTGAGCGAATGCTCGGAGGTATCGCGCGATTCCTCCAGCATCAGTGACATGGGTTTCTTGGCCAGGAGCGAGTAGCCCATTCGTCCCCTCCTCGGAGCGAAACGCGTTCCTTCGAATTACCGGCGCTGCATACTACGCTGCCGAAGAATCCGATTTCCGGCTGCGGTTCCACAAGAAATATACGGGCACTCCGAGAATCACGATGATCAGTCCCGGCCAAGTGTACTGCGGCTTATATCTGAGAAGCTGGATTTCGATAAAGACGGCCATCACGAGATAGAGCGCCGGCAGAACGGGATAGCCGATCGCGCGGTAGGGGCGCTCCATATTCGGGCGCGTGCGGCGCAATACAAAAAGTCCGCCGAGCGTCAGAATATAAAAAATCAAAACTGCGAAAATCAGGAAATCGAGCAACTGGCTGTAGGTGCCGGAAAGACAAAGCACGCTGGCCCAGATGCACTGAACGATGAGCGCGGCGGCTGGTGCATGAAAACGATTCACTTTGCCGACGGATTTGAAAAACAGGCCGTCCTTGGCCATTGCGTAATAAATTCGCGCGCCGGCTAGAATCAAGCCGTTGTTGCAGCCGAATCCGGAAATCAGAATTGCTACGGCCATAACGATCGCGCCCACCGGACCGAATACCACCTCGAGCGCGGCGGTGCCCACGCGGCTTTCCGCGGCGTACTGGATTCCGCGAGCGAGCGCGGTGTGGCCGTTTGGATCGCCGGAAAGCGGCAGAATACGGAGATAGGCGACGTTGGCCAAAATATAGAGCGTCATTACGATGATCGTTCCGAGCGCGAGCGAAAGTGGCAGGTTGCGGCTGGGATTTTTTACTTCGGCGGCGGTGAAAGTGATGTTGTTCCAGGCGTCGGCGGCGAAGAGCGAGCCGACCATGGCTACGGCGACCAGTGTGATTGTGCCGATCATCCAGGTGCCTTCGCCGGGCGGATAGGGATGCATCGTGGATAGACCGGCGTTGCGCCAGAAGTGCGTGAAGTTTGCTTCGCGTGCGGCGGCGGTGGAAAAAAGGATCCCGATCACCGCGAGAGCTGCGAGAGAGCCGGTTTTCGTCACCGTAAAAATGTTCTGCACGATCGCGCCGATGCGCAGGCCGCGCGAATTCAGCCACGTGAGAAAAACTATAGAAGCGATTGCGAGGAGATTTTGCGTGTTCAATCCGACGTTGTATGGACCGAGAGTGCCGAACCAGAGATGCCACGGCCCCATCGTGCCCGCTTTCCAAATCCAACCGCTGGCGGAGAACCAGGGAACCATCACGCCGGTGAACTTGGCGAACGAAATCGCTACAGCGGCAATCGTGGCCGTCTGAATTACCAGCAGCATCGTCCAGCCGTACAGAAATCCCCACATCGGGCCGAGTGATTCGCGCAAATACACATATTGCCCGCCGGCTTGGGGCATTGCGGCGGCCAATTCGCCGTAGCTGAGTGCGCCGATCAGCGTCATGATCCCGGAAACAATCCAGACGGTGAGCAGGAGCCCAGGACTTTGCACCTGCGCGGCGATATCGGCGGAGACGATGAAGATCCCTGATCCGATCATCGAGCCGCAGACGATCATCGTCGAGTCGAAGAGCCCGAGCCCCTTGACCAGTTCGGACTGGCCTCCGGCGACTCCCGCTCTCGGTAGTGCTGCCTCAGCCATTCGTGCCGCTCCCCGGAGTCTGGATTACGCTGCGCGCGACAAGAACTTTCTCCGCGATGCGCAGATACTCTGCCGCGCGTTCGGCCGGTTTCCCCTCCACCATCAGATCGCGAATCACCGCGATCGAATCGGCGCCGGCACGATAGACCGACCCGGCGTTTTCCGCCGTGATTCCGCCAATCGCCACGATTGGTTTCCGAGTCATGGCCCGCGCGCGTGCTACGAACTCCAAGCCCACCACCGGATCCGGATTTTTCTTGGTGGTGGTCGCAAAAACCGGCCCGACGGCGATGTAATCCGCCGACGTCTCCAGAGCAGCACGAAATTGTTCGAGATTGTGCGTTGAAACTCCCACCCAACGCCCGGCACCGCACATGGCTCGCGCATCCGCGGCGCTCAAATCTTCCTGGCCGACATGCACGCCGCCGGCATCGCACAGCGCCGCAATGTCGGCGCGATCGTTCACGATAAAGCGCGCCCGTCCTCGCAGCCGCGAAGCCAGCGCCGTACAGGTCTCGAACAAGCGGCGCGGCGTTGCCGTCTTATCGCGATACTGGATTAGCTCTACACCCGTCTCTGCGAGCGCCTGGGAAACTTCCAAAGCGCGCTCGCCGGCCAAGCCCGAGTCCACTATTGCGTAAACGCTCGGAAACACAGCCCCTCTTCGTCTATCTCTATTTCGCCGCCAATGCGGCCGTGCGGTCAAGGAAATGGGTGTCGAAGTTTCCCGCGATGAACTCCTCGTCGGCCAAGATCTTGAGGTGCAGCGGAATGGTGGTTTTAATTCCCTCCACCACGAATCCTTCGAGCGACCGGCGCATGCGCGCGATGGCCTCGGTGCGATCGCGGCCGTGGGTAATCAATTTTGCGACCAACGAATCGTAGTAAGGCGGGATCACCGCGTCGGAATATGCTCCGGTGTCCACGCGCACGCCCGGGCCGCCCGGCACTCGAAACGCCGTAATGCGGCCTGCCGAGGGCGCGAATGTTTCGGGGTCTTCGGCATTTATGCGGCACTCGATGGCATGCCCGCGCGACTCAAATGGCCCGACGACGTCCTTCAGCTTCTCGCCCGCCGCCAGCCGAATTTGCGCCTTCACCAAATCTACTCCGGTGACCATCTCCGTTACCGGATGCTCCACCTGAATGCGCGCGTTCATCTCGATGAAGTAAAGCTTGCCGGACGAATCGCGCAAAAATTCGACCGTGCCCGCACTCGAATACTTCAGCTTCTTTAATGCGGCCACCACCTTGTCGCCGATTTCCTTGCGCGTCTTCGCATCGAGCGCCATTGAAGGAGATTCTTCAAGCACTTTCTGATGGCGGCGCTGAATCGAACACTCGCGCTCGCCCAGATGAATCACGTCGCCGAAGGAATCACCCAAAACTTGATATTCGATGTGCCGCGGCCGCTCGATGAGCCGCTCGAAATAAACATCCGCGCACCCGAAGGCCTGCTGCGCTTCATTGCGCGCGGTCTGAAACGCGGCGAGCAGCTCCTTCGCGGAATTCACCATGCGCATGCCGCGCCCGCCGCCACCTTCAGCCGCCTTGATCATCAACGGATAGCCAATCTCTTTGGCGGCTTTGCGCGCCGCGTCTTCGTCTGGAACCACGCCTTCGCTGCCGGGAATCACCGGCATCCCGGCTTCAGCCATGGCCTGCCGCGCTTTGTCTTTTTCTCCCATCAGCCGAATCACGTCCGGACGCGGGCCGATGAAAGTAATCTCCGACGCCTCGCACACCTCCGCGAAATTCGCATTCTCGGAAAGAAAGCCATAGCCGGGGTGGATCGCGTCCACGTTGGTGATCTCGGCCGCGCTGATCACCTGTGGGATATTCAGATAGCTATCGGAGGAGCGTGGCGGGCCAATGCAGACGGCTTCATCGGCAAAGCGCACATGGAGGGAATTCCGGTCGGCTTCGGAGTAAACCGCAACGGTGCGGACGCCCAGCTCTTTGCAGGCGGAGAGGACGCGGAGGGCGATTTCGCCCCGGTTGGCGATCAGAATTTTTCCGAACATCGCGCTGGGTGCGGAGCCATCCCTGCTCGCCTACTTCTTGCGGTGCGGATGGATGCCGAAGAGCGGCTCGCCGTACTCGACCGGCTGGCCGTTCTCGACGAAGATCCGCATCACTTCCCCATCCATATCCGACTCAATCTCGTTCATCAACTTCATGGCTTCAATGATGCACAGCACCTGGCCGGACTTCACGCGGTCGCCCTGGCGCACAAAGGGATCGGCTTCGGGACCAGGCGAAGCATAAAAGGTGCCCACGATGGGCGACTTGATCATGTGCAAATCTTCGGCGCGTCCCGCCTCAGCCCCCGCGGATTCCCGTGCGGCGCTCGGTGTGGCTGCCGAAGCTGCACTAGCCGCTGTGGAAGCCCCTGACGGCGCCGCAATAACGATTTCGGGCACGATGGCCGAGCGCAACACCGGCCCGGAATTGCTTGACGCCTTCTTCAGCCGGATACGGAAACTATCGCGCTCATACTCGAATTCCTCGAGCCCGTGCTTGCCCATAAACTCGAGCACGTGCTCCAGCTCCCGTAAATCCACCCCGGACCCGCCGGAAGTGCCCCCACTTTGTTTGGGTTTCTTGGATCCCGCCATTTATAGCTCTAGGAATTCCTTGGTAGCGCGGGTCAAAATCTCAACTCCGTGCTCGCCGATTGCCACGTCGTCTTCGATGCGGATTCCCCCGACGCCTTCGATGTATATGCCCGGCTCGATGGTGACCACGTTCCCGGCGGCCAGCTTCGCCGTTTCGCCCCGCCCCAGCCGTGGAATTTCGTGCACTTCAAGCCCCAGGCCGTGTCCGGTGCTATGGGTGAAAGCCCGCGCCAAGCCGTGACGGCGCAAGGTGCGCCGGGCCGCGGCATCCACGTCTCCCGCCTTAACACCGGCCGCTAGAGCATCGATGGCCGCCAACTGCGCTTCGAGCACTGCGTGGTACCAGCCGCGGACCTTCCGGGACGCCCTGCCAACAAAAACCGTCCGCGTCATGTCACTGCAATATCCGCGGAGTATAGCACCGAGGTCTAGGACGACCAACTCGTTTTTCCCAATCAGGCGTGGGCTAGGACGCGCATGAGGCAATGCCGAACGTGGTCCTGCTGCCACAATCGACTCGAACGACGGGCCAGCGGCGCCTTTGCGCCGCATGCGGTATTCGGCTTCGGCCGCGATCTCGTTTTCGGCGATTCCTGCCTGCACTAGGCCCGTAAGGTCGTCAAACACCTCGCTGATGAGCCTGGCAGCCTGCCTCATCTCCTCCAGCTCGCGGGCGTCCTTCACGGCCCGCAGCTCTTCCACGGCGTTCTTGTCGCTGCTCCAGAGCACGCGCGGGCCTGCCGCCGTTCGGACCTGCTGAAACTGCCCGACGGATACCCTCGAGGGTGAGAACAGCACCCGCTGCCTGCCCCGATTGGCCTTCAGGACTGCTCCGGCTTCGCTTAGAAGGCCGCGCTTGGCGATGCGTACGCGAACCCGCGTCCCGGCGACTTCCTCGGGTGCCTGAATCGCGTAGCGGCCGTCGGTAAAAAGCGTAGCGGTGTCGGGTCCAACGAGCAGAACACCGTTGCTGCCCGTAAAGCCGCAGAGATAGGCGACGTTCGGAAGATGCGTGACCAGAATAGCGTCGCCGCGAAGGCCTAAAATGCGAATCCGGAGCCGCTCTACGCGGCCCCGGATTCTATTTCCTTCAAGATTGCTTTCTGTCAAATCGCCCGGCCTGATTCTCCCGGTTAGTTCGGGATGATTCGCGGAGTCAGGAAGAACAGCAGCTCCGATGAGGTCGAGCTGACCGTAGTATGTTTGAACAGGTTGCCGATCACCGGCACGCTGCCAAGCAACGGGACCTGGTCGATCGAAGTTTGCTGGTTCGAGACGATAATTCCGCCGATCACCACCGTAGCACCGTCCGAAATCAGCACGCGCGTATCCGCTTCCTGTGTGTCAATGGCGGGAATGCCTTCCACGCGCGGGATGGATTGATCGATTTGGTCGTTGGTTACCTTCACGTCCATGAAGATGGTGCCTTCGGCGGTAATCTGCGGCGTGACTTCCAGCTGCAGCACGGCGTCCACGAATTGCACGGAAATCGTGTTGTTGACGATGGTCTGTACGGGAATCTTGGTTCCCTGCTTAACCGTCGCCTTCTCGTTGTTCTGGGTGACCAGGCGCGGCTTTGACAGCAATTTGCCGACGCCCTTGTTCTCCGCCGCGGTGATAACGTAATCGAGGGCGAAATTTCGCGAGGTAAAGAGATAGCTGAAACCGCTGGTGGGCGAACCTACGCCAAGATCGGTTTCCAGCGGCATGGTCGAGCCGGTGCTCGATCCGCTCGATGAGATTATGAGCGGAGGAGTGGGAAGCCCAGGCCCTCGAGTAAGGCTGCTGGTCCCGACTTGGGAATTGCCGCCCACGATGTTGTTGCCGCTCGAAGTGCCGGCGGAAAACGCGAGTTGCGTACCGAGCTGGCGCGTAAAGCTGCGGTTGGCAGCCACGACGCGCGCTTCGATTTCCACTTGCTGCGACTTGCGGTCCAGCTGCCGGATCAGGTTATCGACCACCGGCATTACCGCGGGAATATCGCGGATGATCAGGGTGTTGGAACGCGCGTCGGAAATCACGTCGCCGCGCGAAGAAAGGAATTTCTTCAGCGTGTTGGCCATATCGTCGGCCTTGGCGTAGCTCAGCACGCGAGTGGTAGTGACCACGTCGGCGGCTTCGGCTTGGGCCTTGGCCAGATCACGCGTTTCTTCGGCTTCCTTCTTCACCGTGTCGCGCGTGGCGATGCGCAGCACGTTGCCCTCGAGCTGCTTTTCGAGGTCGTTGTTCTTCAACACGATATCGAGCGCCTGATCCCATGGCACATCATCGAGAACGATGGTCAGGCTGCCCTTCACGTTAGGATCCACCACGATGTTCAAGCCGCTGATCTCGTGAATCAGGCGGAAGAAATCGCGCAGATCGACGTCCTTCAAATTGACGGAAATCGGTTCTCCGGAATACTTGCCGGACGACGGCCCCGCGGCCGCTTGTCCGTTCACCAACGGCTGCCTCGACGTTCCGGCTGGCTTCGTGTCGTCCGCCGAATTGCCCTTACTGCCGGCCGCCAGCGACATCTTCGCGGGATCGGGGGAGGCAAGGGCCGCTGCGGGCTGAGTCAACGTCGCCGGCAAAACCACCGCAGGCGTGGCTATTCCAGTGTTGTCCTTCGTCGAAGTCTTGGAGCGGTGAAGGTTCGCGGTCGTGTTGACCGGCTGGGCGTCATCGCTGGTCTGCGATTTGCCCGCGCCCTTGGCCGCTGCGCCAGGCACGAAGTCCACGGTAACCGTATTGCCCTTGGTACTGATGGTGTAGGGCGCCGGTGAACGCAGTTCGATCACTACGCGCGCCACATCCGGCGAAAACTGCGCCAGGCGGACTTGCCGGACTGGATCGAGGTTGCTGGCAATACTGTGCTCAGAAGTCTTCACGTGCGTGCCCGAAAAATCCAGCACGATGCGGTCAGGATTGCTGAGGCGCAGCACGTGGTAGGTCAACGGGCCGTCTCCGGTAACGTTTACCGCGGTATCTTTCCCAGCCTGCTCGAGGCGCACATGCTCGATCGCCGCGCTCGCGTTGGAATTTGCATTCGCGGTGATGGCAGCCGCAGGTGAGGCTTCAGAATCCGCGGAAGCCTTCGGTGCTGCATCCTTCGCTGCGCCGCGGCCATTCGCCACTACCACGGTCAAATCCGTCGCCGCGTTGCGCTCGACCACCGGCTCGGCCACAGCGCTCATGCGCACTTCGATGCGCACCACCGACTTGTCGCCGCTGCCGTAGGAAAGCACGCGATAGCCGCTGACCAAATCCGAATCCAGGACCTTGGCGGTCGCTTGCGGCGCGCTCACCCCGGTCAGATCGAGCACGAAGAGCGACCGGTTCGGCCGGCTCGTGGTGTATTGGAAAGGCGCCGTGGATTGCGCAATCAGCCGCACCACGCCGTCCTTCACCTGGCTATCGAGCCGCACCACCGGACGCGTTTCCCCCCGCGCCAGGCCGCTCGACCCTATCAGGCTCGCCGCCAGAAGAAGGGCGAGTCCCCACGGTTGCCTTATGATCCTCATTGCTGCTCTCCTGCGCTCGAATAGAGTCGCTTGCTCACTTCGCGCTCGACCGGTTTCCCGAATGCATCCTTCGACGATTCCCGGAAGATGACGCCTTCCAAACTGATCTTTTCCACTTCACCGTCGTACAGACGGTCGCCTTCCCTTACGAAATAAACTCGTTGTTGCGGATTGGAGACCACCGCGATCATTCCCGTCTGCGACTTCACGATCCCGTCCACCCGGATTTGCGCGATCACCAGTCCCGCCTTACCCGGAGGCAGCGGTGGGCCGGCCTTGCGCATGGCCAGAAGGGAGAGAAATGGGTCGCGGCGCGCAGCGGCCGGCGCGGCCGTTGGTTCCGTACCCGCGCCACCTTCCCTGCCCTTGGCAGCGCCCGCGGATGGCTTTTGAGCGCTTGCCTTCGGCGCCGTGGAATTCCCGGCGGCCTTGTGAGTTTTCTTCTTGGCCGGTTTCGCGGCGGGCGCCGTGGCCGAGGGCTGCTGCGGCGCGCTCGTTTGCGCGAGCACCCCCGGAGCGAGCCACACCGCCAGTGCAGCCGCGGCGATTGTCTTCGTAATCGAGTGTGCGAGTCTCATGTCTCTCGTCCCTATCGCTTCACAGGCGCCGCTGTTTTCGTTGGTGCTGGCGGCGGCTGCTCGTCGGCGGGCTTGCTGAAATAGGTGGTTACCGTCATCGTGCCTGTGACCGTGGTTCCCGGGGTGGTCTGGAATTGCGGCGCGGCAGTGGTGCCGCCGATGCCCGTTAATTTCAGATCTCCGACGTTGATGATTCGCGAGAGCCGGCTCAGTTTGCCAAAGAAATCCAGCACCGAGAAATAGGGCCCGTCCACTTCCAGCTCGAACGGCATCTCGTCGTGGTAATCCTTCGGAACGATCGGCTTGGTGGTGATCCGGCGAATCGAAACGCCGGAAGTGCTCGCCGCCGTTTGCAGCATGATGATGAACTGGTCGACTTGCTTATCTTCCGGCACGATGGTCTGCAGCGTGGCCAGTTGCTTTTGCAGCGCTTCCATTTCACTCTGCAATTCCACGCGGCGCTGCTGATAAACCCGCAGATTCTGCACTTCGGTTTCGAGCGGCTTCAACTGCGCCTTGGCAGCTTCCAGGTCGGAGCGAACCTTGGCCACCGGTGAAAAGGGAACCCAGAAACCAAGCAACACGATCAGGAACGCGACGCCCAAATAAATCAGCGCTTGAATCGGCCAGGGCCAATCTCGGAATGGAGTTGCCATCGGTTAGCTCCTGCCCTTCGCTGCCGGAGCCGCAGCAGGTGGAGTCGCGCCCGCCGGCGGCGCCGATGCGGCGATTTCAGCGCTCATGGTGAAGGCGAAGGTCTGTACGGATTTCTCCAGGTCGTTCTCCTTCGCTTCCTTGATCTCAATCTTGTCGAAGTATCCGGAGCGCTTCATTTGCGTGATGAAGTTGGCTACCGCGTTCACGGAACTCGCTTCGCCATCGAGCGTCAGCGTATTCCCTGTCTTTGAGAGCGACGTAAGCCATACGCCGTCGGTGCGCGCCACCGTGCTGGCTACCGCGGTCAGCAGTTCCTGGCCGCCGGTGCGTCCTTTTTGCAGCTCTTCGATCACGTTGATGCGCGTCTGCAGCACCAGCTTCTCACTCTCGAACTGCGTTACCTGCGCCTTTACTTGCTGCAGTCGCGCTTTTTCAGCTTGCAGATCGCTGATCTTTTGTTTCGTGGTGGTCAGTTCTTTGTTCTGTCCGACGTAAACGACGAACAGCACGATAAACGCCGCTGCCAGCGCGCCGATGAGCATCAGCACGCGTACGGTTGCTTCAACGGGCACCGCTTGTTTGGCGGCTTTGGGGCGCGCCTGGCCGAGTAAGTTGATCCGGATCATGGCTAGTCGAAACTCCTCAAAGCCAGGCCCACGGCGATGGCCAGCCGGGGCGCCATATCCCGGAGCTGGTTTTCGTCGAATTGGCCCGGAGTTACACCGATCTTCCGAAATGGATAAAGCTCTTCGACCGGCATCGCAAACTCTTCCCGCAATAGATCGAGCAAGCCCGGCACCCGCGCGGTTCCACCAGCCACCAGAATCCGCCGGATGTTTTCGCCGCTGGCCGTGGCGCGGAAGAAATCGAAAGTCTTCTGAATTTCGAGAATCAAAATGTCGGAGACCGAGCGCAAAATGGCGGTGCGCTGCTCCTCGGAGACGCCCGCGTGCGTTCCGCCCATTTTCAGCTTCTCGGCATCTTCGAAGCTCAGATCGAGTTCTTTCTGCAGCGCGTCGGTGTACTGGTTTCCGCCCACCGAAACGTCGCGCGTAAACAACGGCGTCGAGCCGCGCACGATGTTGATATTCATCACGCTCGCGCCGATATTCAGCAGCGCCACCACTTGTCCGGGATCGGGGTCGTAGTTCAGTTCGAAGCAGTTCTGCAGCGCAAACGCGTCAATATCCACCACCACGGGCGTCTTGCCCGCCTGCGCCAGCACGTTCGTGTGATTCAGAATTTTGTCTTTTTTTACGGCCACCAGAAGCACGTCCATGGTGTTGTCGGTGGCTTCCAGCAACTGATAGCTGAGGTTTACGTCGGCGATGTCGAAAGGAATGTGCTGGCTGGCCTCCATCTGCACGCGGTCGAAAAGCTCTTCCTCGCTCATCAGCGGCATGGGCACGCGCTTGACGATTACCGAGTGGCCCGAAACGGCGGTGGCCACGTCCTTCGATTTCGTTTTCTGCGCGTCGAAAATGGCGCTGATCTTTTCGGCCACCGAGGGCGCATCCATGATCGCGCCATCCACCACGGTGTCCTGGGCCAGGGGCTCCATGCCGAAGCTCACCAACTCGTAGCCGGTCTTCGATTTCTTCAGCTCGACAGCCTTCACCGAACTCGAGCCGATATCGAGCCCGACGAGCGACTTGGTTTTTCCTAGATTGAACATCGCGCGGCCCCTCGCTCCCTACTCCGCATTCTGTGCGGCCTTCGTTTCATTTGAACGTCAGGAGAATCCGAATCTGTCGGATGTCTTCTAGAACGATTCCCCGGGTCCCGCAGCCAACCCCGATTTTTGGTCAGCTCTCGCGCGCAGAGCATATGAGTACTATGCCTGCCGGTACGAAGTGCTTTTTGTGTTTATTACATCCCTGACTCGGAGTGTCAAGCAAGGTGTTCAAGCGGTGCGCTGTTGGTTAAGAGCAAACTGGACGCACGCGCGGCAAATACATCGGGAGATGAGGCCTAAAATTAGGACCCGCGCGAAGGAAAACGCGCAGAAAGTGGCCGTGGGCGGGCAAAAATTGTCTTACTTGCCTTTGAAATCGCTTAAGCCCAGCTGCTTCCAGATTTCATTGACGCGCGCTTTTATAGTGCCATCCATTTTGATCTCGTCTGGCCAGCGGCCGGCGTATCCCTCGCTGGCCCACTTTCTGGTGGCATCGATTCCCATCTTGGAACCGTAATCTTGCATCCGCGCGGCATGGTCGAGCGTGTCAACTGGCCCCATCACGAACTGAACGTCCCGCTCCGGGTCGATGGCGCAGAGCGCTTTCCAAACCAGCTCGCTGGAATTCTGGATGTCCACGTCGTGGTCCACCACGATCACTACTTTCGTGAACATGGCTTGGCCGAGCGACCAGATGGCGCTCATGATTTTGCGCGCATGGCCGGGATACGATTTCTTAATCGCCACGATCATCAAATTCTGAAAAATTCCTTCGGCCGGCATCGCTACGTCCACAATTTCCGGATATTGCATCCGCATCACCGGGAAAAAGACGCGCTCGATGGCATGGCCCATCCAGAAATCTTCCTGCGGCGGCGGTCCGACGATGGTAGTCAGGTAGATTGGATCCTTGCGGTGCGTGATGCAGGTAATGTGAAAGACAGGATACTCGCCTTCGAGCGAATAGAAGCCGGTGTGATCGCCGAATGGCCCCTCGGTCCGCGTCTCGGATAAATCGACGTAACCTTCGAGCACAATTTCGGCATTCGCAGGAACTTCGAGATCGACTGTTTCGCACGCCACCATCTCGACCGGCTCGCGGCGCAGAAAACCCGAAAACATAAATTCGTCCATATCGGGCGGCACGGGAAGAATGCCAGCCAGCGCCGTCGCCGGATCGGCACCGATCGCCACGGCCACGTCGAGCTTCCCTTTTCCATCGCGAGATTTTGCACTGCGGTAATGTTCCGCGCCATGTTTCTGCGTCTGCCAGTGCATGCCCGTGGTGCGCTCGTCGAAGACTTGCATGCGGTAGCAGCCCACGTTCCGCTTCCCCGTCTCCGGATTCTTGGTAATCACCATCGGCCAGGTAATGTAACGCCCGCCATCCTGCGGCCAGCATTTCAATATCGGAAAGTAGTCCAGCGAAAAATCATCCTTGCGAATCACTTCTTTGCAAGGGCCGGACTTCACCGTCTTCGGAAAAAACGAGCCCAGCTCCGCCAGCTTCGGCAACATCTTCAACTTGTCGAAAAATCCCTGCGGAGATTGCAAATTCAAATAACCGCGAATCCTCTCCGCAATTTCGTCAAGGCTCTCCACCTCAAGCGCCAGGTTCATCCGCCGCGCGCTACCCACGGAATTGATCAGCAACGGAATCTTCGATCCTTTAGGCCGCTCGAAAAGCAGCGCCGGCCCGCCAGCCTTCGAGACCCGGTCCGTGATTTCGGTAATCTCCAAGACCGGATCGACTTCCGCCGTAATCCGCCGCAGCTCCCCAGCTTTCTCGAGCCGCGCGATAAATTCGCCTAAATTCCGATAAGCCACGAACCCTCCGCATCAACGTGGGAGAACGCCAGCCACAAACCGCACACTTTAACACGCCAAGCCACCGGAGTTCATTTCCACTCGACTGCTGGAACTGGGCCCGAGGGGAGGCTACTGAGATGCAGCGTGGGTGTCGCGCAGGAGAACTACATCGGAGACGACGTGAAAGCGCGCGACGGCGAGCGTCTTACCGTCCGGAGAGAATTGGAACATGCGGATTTGATCCGACGTGAAGTTCGTCAAGCGATGACCCGGCGAGCCGTCGAGCGGCTGCTGCCAAACGTTGCCAACGCCGTTTTCGACGATCGTGTAAGCCACGGCCTTGCCGTCCGGAGTGAAGGCAACGGGATTGGAGATTTCAGCGCGAGGATCGAGATATTTCGTGGAGGTCTCGGAGTTCGCGCTGACATCGATGAGAGCAACTTTAATCGTGACTGCTTGGGTGGCCGTATCGGCTTTCTCCGCCACCTCCGGCATCCATTTGCCGTCGGGTGAAAAGTTCACCGCGCCTTCCATGAATCCAGTGGGGACGACGCTCGCCTTGATGAGTTCAGGAGATCCGCCGTCAATGGGCATTTTCATCGTCCGAAACGTGGCGCGGTCAAAGTAATAAAAGGAAGTCCCATCCGGCGAGCAAAGTGGCAACTGTTCATCCTTTCCACTCGTGAGCTGCTTTGGCCGGCTCCCATCCGCGTCCACACGCCAGATGTTTGTCGAGGTCTTTCCTTCGCGAAGATATGCGGCAAACAGAATGGGTCCGCCTCGACCGCACACTGAGGACGCTTGTATCAATTCAGATGGGTCGCTCAAGAGAGTCGTTTGCCGGCTTCCATCCGGCGACATTCGCAGGATCGAATTCGTCATGGTGACGATCAAATCTCCGCGGCTGTCCCAGCCCGCGCTCTGTACGACGGCCTGATTCGGAAGGCCTGAAACCACTGCAGGCGATCCGTTACCTGTCGCGGGCTGCAGGAAGACTGAATCCGTTCCTTGCCGCTGAATCGAGACCATCGCCTTTCCGTCAGCAGAAAGTTTCAGCGTTTGATAGCCGCGCGTATCGTTCGTAAGCGGTTGGAACCGGCCGCCGGGATAGGAAACGAAACCAATTTGCGGGTTTGTGGAACCAGACGAGCGATAGTTCACGAGAATCCCTCGTGAATCGGGAGCCCACGCCACGTCTATAAAAGCTTTGTCGCTGAACGACGTGAGCGCGGTGTCTTTGCCGCTGGCAATATCGAACGTACTGATCTGTCCCGGAGCGTTTGCCTGGGAATAGGAAATAAAGGCGATTCGCTTTCCGTCGGGCGACCAGGAGAGATTGTCCGGGAAAGGTAGCGGAGCAATTTGAAGAATTTTCTCGTCGCTTCCGTCCAGATTGGAAGACAAGAGACGATATTTCCCGGTTTCCGGATCGTTCGCGCGCATATACGCCATGCGCTTGCCATCCGGTGAGAACGTTGGGCCCTGGTCCACATCGTTCGCCAAGGGTTGCGGTGTGCCGCCGAGCACAGGCATTCGATATAGGCGGAATACCGTCTGCGTGGCATCCGCCGCCTTGCGGTAAAAGACATAATCCCCGTCCAGAGAAAACCCGGGGCTCCGAATGGGAAAAGCGTCAGGTTCGAGGATCTGAGTGTTACTGCCGGTCGGTACGTTACGAAGCCAAAGGCCTTGTTTTCCGTTGTCGTCAATCACGCTTACGACGTACTTCCCGTCCGGTGAAATTGCCGCAGCCACCGCCTTGCCGGAGTTTGTGATTTGCGTGACGGTGAAGGTCTGAAATGGGATCGTCGCCACTCGGTTAGCGAGTAATGAGTAGAGGCCGTAACCCGCGCCGGCAATCAGCAGGAGCGCTACCACAATTCCGCCTATCAGCGCTCCTTTGTGCTGCTTCGCTGCCTCGACCACGGAACTGCCGGAAGCATGCGCCGCATCACTCCGCTGCCGTAGCTCTTCGCCGATTTCCGCCCGAGCCGCTACCCGGTACAACGAGGGAGCAACACTCGTGCTGGAGGACGGCGACTTCGATTCTGCAGCGGCAACCGTGCTCGTCCCTGAACGCCCGGCTTCCGTTTCGCGTTTCAACCGCCTGAGATCCGCCCGCATATCTACCGCGTGCTGATAGCGCGTCTCGCGGTCTTTTTCCAACGCCTTGGCAATAATGTGCTCAAGCTCCGCAGGCACTTCCGCATTCAACCGCACCGGCGGAATCGGCGCCGCATCCAGAATCGATTTGAAAATCACTCCCGAGCTTTCCCCGCGAAACGGCAGCGTACCCGTAGCCATTTCATAGAGCACCGACCCAAAAGAAAATAAATCGCTGCGCGCGTCCAACTCCTTAGCCCGCACCTGCTCCGGCGACATATAAGCAACGGTCCCCAGCGCGCTGCCCGGGCTCGTAAGCTGCTCGGGCGCCACCGCGTCAGCGGTTCCGTCTGTAGCCGACATTGAAAGCCCCGCCGCCGAAGCCGAAGTCTTCGCCAACCCAAAATCCAGGATCTTCGCGTGCCCGCGCTTGGTAATAAAAATATTGGCCGGCTTAATGTCGCGGTGAACGATGCCCTCGGAGTGCGCCGCATCCAGCGCGTCAGCAATATCAATGGCCAGCGAAAGAAGCTCTTCAGTTTCCAACGGACGCCCAGCGATGCGGTGTTTCAGGGTCAAGCCATCCAGAAACTCCATGGCAATGAACGCGTCGCCATGCTGATCGTCAATTTCGTAAATGGTGCAGATGTTCGGATGATTTAGAGCCGACGCAGCCTTAGCCTCGCGCTCAAAACGGCTAAGCGATTGCGGATTCTTGGCCACGTTATCAGGCAGAAACTTCAGCGCCACAAAGCGGCTAAGCTTCACGTCCTCAGCCTTGTAAACCACACCCATCCCGCCACCGCCGAGCTTCTCCACAATCCGGTAATGGGAAATGGTGCGGCCGATCAATGAAGAGGAATCCGCCATTTGACGCAAATTCTAGGTTGCTGCCGGAGACAAGTCAACGAAGTCGGGCTGCCGCGGGTAATTCTCTTGCTAACCGTCTTGCCAACCGTCGTGCTAACGATGTTGCGACGTCCCTCGTCCAAAAGGCCACAGAGGCAGTCGGTCTGCCGCGCGAGGGGGCGCACGCTATGGAGGGACTCGTGGTCTCATTCATGCAAGATTTACGCTACGCGCTCCGAACGTTGCTGAAGAGCCCCGGCTTCGCGGTTGTCGCGATCCTTACGCTCGCGCTAGGGATCGGCGCCAATGTCGCCACCTTCAGCGTGGTGTACGCCGTTCTGCTGCGCCCATTGCCATTCCCACATTCTGAGCAACTCGTGCGTGTCTTCGACGACCTTCGCGGGCCGAACGAGCAGGATGTCGGCATGTCCGTGCCGGAGCTATGGGATTTGCAGGATCCCTCGGGCGTGTTTCAGCAAATCTCAGCAGTGGCACCCAGCAATTCGGCCGTAGGCGGTGGAGATCGCACGGTGCGCGCGGAGAGTCTCGTCACCAGTCCCGATTACTTCGGCTTGCTGGGCGCCAAGGCGCAACTCGGCCGCGTTTACACTTCGCAGGATGCCGTCCCGGGATTCCTCGAACCCGTCGTGATCAGCGACGGCTTTTGGCGCAGCAATTACGGCTCGGATCCCAAGATCCTCGGGCGCAAAATGCGCCTCGATAGCGACCTGTACACGATTGTCGGCGTGATGCCCGCAAACTTTCGCCATCCGGGACCGACACTCAATACCGACGTGGAAGTCTGGGCCGCCACCGGCTTCAGCGGTGCCCCATTTCCCGTTCCAGCGCAAAGGTCGCAGAGAATGATTCCGGGCGCGATTGCGCGCTTGAAACCCGGGCTGACTGTTGCGCAGGCGCAAGCGCGGCTCGATGCTTATGTATCGCAACTCAGCAGCGAGTATCCCACTGAGTATCCGGCTGCGGCTAAATGGGCGGTGCGGCTCGTCGAGGTGAAAGAAGACCTGGTGGGTCCGCAGCGGACCGAACTATTTATTCTCTTCGGCGCGGTGGGATTTGTGCTGCTGATCGCCTGCGTGAATATCGCCAATCTTCTGTTGGCGCGGTCTTCCGGCCGCCGGCGCGAGATTGCCATTCGCTTGGTGATGGGCGCCAGTCGCGCGCGTCTCGCGGCTCAACTGCTGACCGAAAGCACGCTCTTGGCGCTCATTTCCGGCATCGTCGCCATCGTCGCCGTTTTATTTTTGAAGAATGCCATCATCGCCCTCGCTCCGGCCGATATTCCTCGCCTCAATGAAGTCGAAGTCAGCGCCGGCGCGCTGTTTTTCGCGTTCCTGATTTCGATCGTCACGGGCGTCCTCTTCGGCCTGGCCCCGGCGCTTCAAGCCGCGAATCCCAGCCAAATCGAAAACTTGCGGGAAGGCGGTCGCGGGTCAAGCACCGGCAGACGCCATACGCGGCTTTCGCGAATCCTGGCGGTCTCCGAGATAGCGCTCTCGATTATTTTGCTTGCCGGCGCGGGGCTTCTGCTGCGAAGTTTCTGGCGAGTGCTTGAAGTGCGGCCCGGATATAACCCGAGCCATTTGGCTACGGCGCAAATCTGGATTCCGATCTCGAACGATCCCGCCAACGATCCCTACGCAATCGAGGAAAAGCGCGCCGATTTTCTGATGGAGATCTATCGCCGCATCTCGGTGCTGCCCGGAGTGGAACAGGCATCCATCGCGGGCAACGACACCTTACCCATGAACTCGGGACGAAACTACTCGCTCTTTTCGATTCAAGGCCGCGTGGCTGAATCCGAGAGCAACCCGACCGCCGACATTGCCGTCGTCGATACGCAGTATTTTCGCACCATGGAAGTTCCATTAATCGCCGGACGAAATTTCACCCCGAGCGACACGAGCAAAACACAGACAGTTGCAGTGATCGACCAGACCCTCGCGCGGCGTTATTGGCCGAACGAGAATCCGATCGGCCAGCAGATTAAGTTCGGATTTGGAGCAGGCTTGAAGGGCCTCATCATCATCGGCGTAGCGGGCGATATCAAGTCGGACGGATTTGACGCACCCAGCGTGCCCCATATTTATGTCCCCATGGGCCAGTTCGCTCCAGTGAATGCGGTGGTTTTTCTGCGCAGCAGAGCCGACGTGCGAAGCCTGGGAGAAGCCGTGCAGCACGAGGTTGAAAAACTCGATCCCGATGTTCCCGTTCACAGCGTCAGCTCGATGGATGAAATCATCGCCCGGTCCGTGGCGGACCGCTGCTTTGCTCTAGAGCTTTTGGGTGTCTTCGCGGCAGTAGCGCTACTGCTCGCCGCCATCGGCATTTACGGCGTGATGTCCTATTCCTTCAGCCAGCGAACGCACGAACTCGGAATCCGCATCGCTCTCGGCGCGCAACGCCTGGACATTCTGCGCATGGCCCTGGGAGAAGCCATGCGCATGGTTGTGATCGGGTTGGTTTCGGGCCTCGCGGGCGCCGCAATCGTGACGCGCCTTTTCCGCTCCATGCTTTTCGGCGTCGAGCCGGCCGATCCGATTACTTTCCTTTCAGTCTCCGCCATTCTTGCCGCCGTCGCGCTTTTCGCCTGCTACATCCCGGCCCGGCGCGCCACGCGCGTCGATCCGCTCGCCGCATTGCGCGAAGAATGAAACGCTGCGCGCGCGCGAACTTCAACGGGCGCGCTCTTGCACGCCGTTTCTCTCGAATGTTATTCTTCGCTTGTTCGGTAAACGGAGCGGGAGTGGTTCAGTGGCAGAACGCGAGCTTCCCAAGCTTGAGATGAGGGTTCGATTCCCTTCTCCCGCTCCATTGATTTAGGTTGGTTGATCCGCTCGATCGCTACACTCCACAATCTAGAATTGCAGCGATACTCCATCCGTTGCGTAGCGCGAGGACGCGAACGCTCCCGTGCTCAACTGCGTGTCCATGGCAGGAAACGCGGAGGTGGACGGCGAGTAGCTGTTGTCGTCGCTCGTGCCCCAGCTTCCGTACGCGGGAGGCGGCGTGGAGTAATCGTAATTGTTGATCACTGGCGGATAGCCAGGCCAGCCCCACCACGGGCTGTAGTAGTACGCGGCTGGACCATAATAACCGCCCCAGCCCCACCAGGGATTCCAGAACGGACTCCAGCCCCAGCCGAAGCCCCAGCCGAGTCCGAAGCCCCAGCCAAATCCCCAGCCGAAGCCGCAACCCCAGCAGCCGCCGCCGAAACCGAAGCCGCGACCGTACCCGAAGCCACCACGATTGAAGCCCCAGGCGTTGGCCTGGGATCGCGAAAGCCCGAAGCTGTTGTTGCCGAACGAATTGCCGCCGAACCGATTGCCCGTCAACGAGACATTGCCGAAGCGCGAGCTACCTGACCCGAGCGATGTGTTTGCGCCCCCGCGCGTGCCACTCGTTGTTGATCCGCCGAACGAACGCCCGCCGAACATCGAGCCGCTATGACCGGCATTGATATTCGAAAGCGCTCGCGAGGATGAAATCGCTGAGGAACGCGAACCCACCGACGAGGATGCCGAGCCGCGGCTGAAGGAATTTGAACCCGCTCCCGCTGAGCGGCCGAATCCCGAGCTCACGCCGCTCGCACCGCGAGTAGCGCCGCCGAAGGAATGAAAATCGCCGTTGGCCGCGCCATTGCGTCCGGCGAAAGAAGTGCCGCCGCCCGCAGATCCTGCGCCGCGACTAGCTCCGCCAAAGGAATGCCACTGGCCATCTGCAGGGCCGTAGCTGGCGTTGCGCGTGGCGCCCGAGCTGCCGGAACGGCTTCCGCCAAATCCATTCGAACGGCCGGCATTAGCTGAAGACGCGCCGCCCGGTCGGCCTGTACTACCTCCTGAACGCCCCATTGCGCCCGGACGTCCCACGGACGAACCGCGCGATTGGCCGCCGCCGCGTTGAGCGAAACTTGGGCCCGCAGATCGGCCCCCGCCATAGGACCGGCTACCGCCATACGAACGGCTGCCGCCGTATGACCGGCCGCCCCCGCCGAAGCTGCCGCCCCGAGGCGCGCCGCCTCCGCGAGAAAATCCGCCGCTGCCATGCGAACCGCCACCTCCGCCATGAAAGCCGCCGCCTCCGCCTCCGTGGAAACCGCCGCCTCCGCCGCCATGTCCACCGCCGCCATGCTGCGCAAACGCTGGAGAAGGGCCGAATCCAAAAATTAGAGCTGCTGCCGAAAGAATAAAAATATTTCGAAAAGTATGATTGCTCATCTCCGCCTCCTACTTATACGGTGGCACGAGAAGCCGGGCGTCCCACTGTCCAGGCATCCTATATAAATGCCCACTTCTGGGGCAGCCAACTTGCTTGCCCACTCTTAGGGCATTCTAACTCGTTAGATGCGACGCGCAAGTACTAAGGTTGCGAAAAGTAGCGCCGGCGTCTCTGCCGGCATCTGGCGAAGATTAAAGTAGGCGAGAGCGAAAATCGTGGCCGGACCGCGAAGGAAAACCAGCGCCGTGTTTTGGATCGGTGGTCCGTCCATGAGAACAGCCCGTGGCGCGATCACGATCGTAAGATGCCGGCAGAGACGCCGGCGCTACTTTGTAATCTCGCTAGGCGAGTGCCTTGGGGACGGCTTCGCCCCAGCGGCCTTGGGCGCGGAGGATTAGCTCGACTACCTCGCGGGCTGCGCCGTGGCCGCCGCCGGCGCGTGTTACAAAATGCGCCGCTTTCTTGACTTCGGGTACGGCGTTCGATGTCGCCAGGGCTAAGCCCGCGCGATTTAGTAGTGGAATATCCGGCAAGTCGTCGCCGAGATAAGCTGTCTCGGCGTCCGTGGCATCGCTCAAGCGCTGGCACTCTTCGTAAGCCTCCAGCTTTTTCGCGCGGCCCTGAAATACATAGTCCATCTTCATCTCTTTCGCGCGCTGCGCCGTCGCCGCCGAATTCCGCCCGGTGATCACGCCGGTCTTGATCCCCATGATGTGCGCAAGCGTCAGGCCCGCGCCGTCATGCGCATCAAAAGTTTTCATCTCGCTCAATTCCCCGCTGGCCATGCTCGAGATCAGGCAGACGCCGCCGTCCGTCAGCGTGCCATCGACGTCCATCAAGAAAAGCTTGATGCGCTTCGCCCGCTTCAAAATGTCCGCCGGCACTCGCCCGGAATTTTTCGCCAAGTTTTGCCCCGTCTCGAATTGCTAAAAAAGTTGCAAGGTCCAGAGATCGTGGATGTGAACTACGCCTTCGACCCGGCGTTCGGCGTCCACGACTAGCACCGACGTGATTCGTTTTTCTTCCATCACCCGTAGGGCGCTGGCGGCGAGTTCGGTGCGGGCCAGCGTCACTGGATTTTTGCTCATACATTCGGCGGCGGAGAGGCTCAACGCGTCTTGCGGGCGTTGTTGCATCAGGCGGCGCAGGTCGCCGTCGGTAATTATGCCCAAGAGTTTGCGATCGGCGTCCACAACGGCCGCGAGGCCGAGCCCCTTGCGGCTCATCTCGTAAATTACATCCGGCATTTTCGCGCTCGGCGCCACGCACGGCAGATTCTCGCCGCTGTGCATTAGATTTTCGAGGCGCCGCAGACGCTTGCCCAGCTTTCCGCCGGGATGCAATGCGGCGAAATCTTCTTCTTTGAATCCGCGGCGCTCGAGCAGCGAAATTGCGAGCGCATCACCCATCGCCAGCGCGGCCGCGGTCGAAGCCGTCGGCGCCAGATTCAGCGAGCAAGCTTCTTCTTTCACGGCGATGTCGAGCACGATGTCGCTTGCCTGCGCGAGCGTCGAGCGCTGCTTCGCCGTCAGTGTGATCAGTCGAACGCCGAGGCGCTTCAACGTCTCGAGCAGGTCGAGCAATTCTTCGGTTTCTCCACTGCTCGAAATCGCGAGCGCTACGTCTTCCGCCACTAACATACCGAGATCGCCGTGGGCTGCTTCCGCCGCGTGCAAGAACAGCGAAGGCGTTCCTGTGCTCGCAAATGTTGCGGCAATCTTCCGGCCGATCAACCCCGACTTGCCCATGCCAGTGACGACGACGCGGCCTTTGCAGCCGTAGAGCAGCTCGACGGCTTGTTCGAAGCGGGCGTCAAGCCGCTCGATCAGGCCGGCTATAGCGTCGGCTTCGATTCGCAAGACGCGCTTGGCGGTTTCGAGGCTCATGCCTTGTCCCACGCCCGCACGAGCTCCGAGATCTCCATCAGCCGCTTCACAAGCGGTTTGAATTGCTCAAGTGGCAGCGCATTCGAGCCATCCGACAGCGCCTTCGACGGATTGTCGTGCACCTCGACGAAAATTCCGTCCACCCCAGCCGCTACGCTCGCGCGCGCGAGTGGCTCGATGAATTCCGGCTGGCCGCCGCTCGATTTTCCATCGGCGGCGGGCAATTGCACGGAGTGTGTGGCATCAAACACGATCGGATATCCTAATTTTCGCATGATCGGATACGAACGGATGTCCACGACAAGATTCTGATAGCCGAACGATGCCCCGCGCTCGGTCAGGATAATTTTTTCGTTTCCGGTGCTCGCCACTTTCTCCGCCGCGTTCGCCATTTCCGCGGGCGACACGAATTGGCCCTTCTTAATGTTCACTGCGCGCCCGCTCTTCCCCGCGGCCACCAGTAAGTCCGTCTGACGGCAGAGGAACGCCGGAATTTGCAATACGTCGCAGACTTCCGCGGCCGGCCCGGCCTGCGAGGAATCGTGAATGTCGGTGAGCATCGGCAAGCCGGTGCGCTTCGCAATCGCCGCGAGAATTCGCAGCCCTTCTTTCAGGCCGGGCCCGCGATACGAAGACACGGAAGTGCGATTCGCCTTATCGAACGATGCCTTGAAAATCAGCGGCACGCCAAGCTCGGCAGCCGCTTCGCCCAGCCGCTCGGCCAGCATCGTGGCGTGGGCTTCGTTTTCGATCACACAGGGCCCTGCGATGACGAATAGCTGTGCGCCCGGTCCGAGCGCCATCTTGCCGACCGAAAATGTTCGCGGTGCCATGATTCGAGGCGGTCTGGATTCTAGCGGAATCGCCTACGAGGGCACAACGCAGCGAAGCGCATGTCTTGTACGAGAGAGTCGATGAAGCTTTTGCCGTGGGCGTAATGCAGTTCTTGTTTGAGCTGGTCGAAGCCGCCGAATTGGATGCGGGCTTGCCGCCGGGCCTCCTGGGGCGTCATCCCGGATTTGAGATTGGCTAGAACTTGATGCTCGAAATGAAAGCGAAGTTCCTCGTCGAGTTCGGATTCGACTTGATTTCTGCGGAATCAACGATCGCATGCGATAGAGCAGGTCGCTGAGTATCTGCAGGCTCCTACGCCGTCTCGAGAACTTGCGCAATGGCTGCTGCGAGTTTGCGCCACGCGCTTTCTTCTACTTCGAGTTGCTTCCGCCCGGCGCGCGTGAGTTCGTAATATTTGGCGCGGCGATTATTTTCGGAGGTGCTCCAGCGCGCTTTGATCCAGCCGCGGCGCTCCAGCCGGTGCAGCGCCGGATAGAGCGAGCCCTGCTGCACCTGCAGCACCTTCTTCGAAATTTGCTGGATTCGCTCGGAAATGGCCCAGCCATGTTCGGGGCCGAGCGTAAGCGTGCGAAGAATTAAAAGATCGAGCGTGCCCTGCGGAAGTTCAAGCTTGGATTCGGGCATCGGTTCCCCTTCTGCTTCGACAGGGAGTGTATGCCCGCTCCTGTCGAAGCGCAAGGGGGAAAAGCCGTGCCACGGTCATTGAACGGTCAGCGTTAGTGACTCACTATGGCTTTTGGTGCCGTCGGTGGCGGTGAGTTGCAGTGTGTAGGTACCGGCCGGAGTCTGCGCCGGCTGCGCTGGATTCGAGCCGGAACCCCCTCCCGTGCTTCCACCGCAGCCGACGATAGCAATGACGATTCCCAAGGCAGCTAGTGCTAACAGCGGCAAAGGCGTTTTTCTAACGCTCCAAGAGGAGCGCGACAGACGGAAAAAATACAGAGTTGTTGCCGCTAGGAAGACGA
Source organism: uncultured Acidobacteriota bacterium (assembly GCA_963831955.1). Classification (GTDB taxonomy): domain Bacteria; phylum Acidobacteriota; class Terriglobia; order Acidiferrales; family UBA7541; genus Palsa-147. Next base: position 1,296,497 of record CAWHSG010000003.1, read on the forward strand.
TTATAAAAAGTCCGAGCGGCGCCGGTGGTCGAGAAGGATTGGGCGGATCCGCTGCGGCGACTTCGGTCGCGACACTGACTGCAAAGCTGGCGGTCTGGCCAGACGACAACGAAATTTTGGATGGATTGACAGTGCAAGTCGCGTTCATGGGAACTTGTGAGCACGAAAATGTAACCGTGCCAGTGTAACCAGCTCGCGCAACAACTGACAGATTGTACGTCGCCGTAGCGCCTGCGGCGACAGATTGGCTAGTGCCTCCCGAACTGAGCGAGAAGTCGGGATTAATCCCCGTCCCGAAAAAAACGACGACCACGTGCGGCGTCGAAACATCGGAAGTGGCAATGGTAAGAGATCCCGCGATACTGCCAGCGATCGTGGGTGTGAAGCTTATGGAGAAGGTGCAGTTCTGCTCTGGTTGGAGAGGTTGACCGCAGCCCGTCTGCGTAAAGGCGTAATTCGGGGTGATGACTGTTTGCGCGACATTGACGCTGAATACGGTCGTGCCCGTGTTGGTTACGATAACGGATTGACTTGGACTCGTTTGCCCGACAAGCGTTGAAGCGAACGTGAGAGTCGATGGTTCCGCGCTGACGTCCGTGATCACAGCCGAGCCAAAAAGAGGCACCGTCGTTTGCGGTATCGGAGTATTGGATTGAATGATGAGCTGCGCTGGAAAGTTGCCGGCCATCGTCGGCGTAAAAGTCACCGATAAAGTACATGACGCACCAGCGGCGACCGGGTTCACGCAGCCATTCAGATTTGTCGGAACCGTATAGAGCGAACTGGAGGCCTGCACCGAACTGACATTCAGACTCGAGGTGCCACAATTGTTGAGAGTCAGCGTCTGGGTCAAGTAAGCGCCGACGGCCACTAGCGTAAAGCCGATGCCTGCATTCTCCGGGGACGAAATGCAAATAAGCGGCGAGGCGGCGCTCGGATCCATAGACGCGGCAAATCCAAATAGGAAGTTGTCGATATCCGGCGGGGGAGTTGTGACCGATGGGACGTAGGCGCCCGGCGTGGTATAGAGGTCCGATCCGGTGACACCGGCAAAATGCACGTTGCCGGCTGAATCGATGCCAATCCCAGAAATCTGTGAGCCCGTCGTCGGACCGGCGAAGAAAGTCGAGAGCAGAAGATCGGATCCAGCCGGATTGAGCTCGCTCACGAATCCGGTAAATATAATTGGGCCAATCGACGATATGGCAATAGTGGACTGGATCGGACGAGCTAGAGGAAACTGGGGATCGTCTGTGTACCCTGCCAGCCAAATATCTCCGGCGCTATCGAGTGCGACCGCCTGGCTGTAAGTAAACGACGAGTTCGAAACGGACCCATACAGAAAACTCGAATATAAGAGCTGCGACCCGGATGCGTTCAGCTTGGAAATGAATGCCGGACAGCAACCAGACGCCGCGATGGGCCCTTCGAACGCATTGGAGGTCGTAGGATAGCTAGAAGAAACTCCGCTGCCGGTGAAATAGGCTTCGCTGGAATGGTCCACGGTAATGCTCGAGGGCGTTCCTTGATCCCCGATAAATGTGGAATAGACGATCGCAGAGCCATCGGCGGCCATTTTGGTGACGAACGGCGCTGCGTACGGCATCGCTCCTGGAATCTTTGTTTGGTACGCGCCGCTGGTGGTTGGCCACAGCGTGCCCGCGGCGCCGGTAATGTACGCACTTCCGGCGGTATCGACGGCCACCGCCGTTGGACCGATGAAACCACCGCCGCCATTCTGCGGCGCCGCGTCGCCTAGGAGTGCGCTGTAACCCAGCGAGCCGTTCGCGAGGAATTTAGTCACGTAAACGGCATCTTTTGGATATTGCGGATTAATGTTGTTCAGCGCGCCCGGCGTTAACGGAAATAGCGCCGAATCGGTGTAGCCGGTGATGTATGCATTGCCATCAGAGTCGAGAGCCACGCCAAATTCCCAGGTTGTTGACGAACTGTTAGAAGCGGCCCCACCGAGGATGCTGGAATAGTTCAAGGAGGATCCGTCGGGCGAAAGCGATGTAATGAAGGCCCACTGCGTGGCGTTTCCTCCCGAACCCGCGGGCACTGGATTTTTGACCGGGAAGTCGGGGGAACTGGTGTAGCCCGCCACGATAACGTTGCCGTGACTGTCCACCGCAATGCCGGTCGGTTGGTCGTAATTATTTCCGCCGAGATATGTCGAAAATACTGCCGCGGTGCCCTCGGCATTGAGCTTGGTAATTATCGCGTCCGGTAGCTGCGCAGCGCAGGAGGCGCAGGTCTGTTGGAATGCGCCCGACGTTACCGGGTAGCCTCCGAACGATTGTCCACTGATGTAAGCGCTGCCAGAGGCGTCGGAGGTAAAGGCTCCGAAATAGATGATGGAATTTGCCAGGAAGGTTGAATAGCTCAGCGAGGGATCGATTATCAGCGGTCGGCGGTGATCGTACCGGCCGATATCGAAGCCGATTTCGTTCTTGGCGAGAATCATGAAGCGGCCATCGCGCGGCTGGCGTCCTGTGCCGGTTTGCTGATACACGTTTGGCCGGCGCACAGTTAGCCATCCATCTGCCAGAAGCACTCGCGCGCTTCCGTCCGATGCGAGCAAGATTCTTCGCGCGCCCCCAAGCTTCATTCTTATTTGCCCGCTGCTCGCGCCGGGAGCGACTATGAAGTCATGCTCAAATTCCTGACCTGCGCCGTAAATCGTCAGATCTATCCCTGGATAGAGGCTGGCATAATTCACGCGGCTGTAATTCGGAATGTGTGTGTGCCACAGCGACGAGTCGCGGCCGAGTATGTAATTGGATTGGCTGGATTGCAGATCGACAGCGGAAATTTCGGTGTCCGCGGAGGCGTTGACGAATTCGATCGACAGATCGTCTGATGTTCTCGGGTTGGCGCTAAACCTGAAATCGAGGCTGGCCGGGCGCATACTGAGGCTTGCGTTCACGGCGCGAGCGAGGAAGCGGACGGACTGCGCCGCCTGACCCTGGTTAGGCTCGAATGTTATCGGAAGCTTGGAGATGGAAAGCGGCATACGTTTCGGCTGCTGCGATTGTCCGCACACCGCTGTTGGCGCGAGCAGCGCGACCGCGATAGAAGCCAGTGACAGAAGTGCCTTTGCGTCTCGCAGCATGTGCGTTGCTCCTTGTGCGCTGGCGGAAGGATCCCGTGGCGACGATTATGAAGGCCGCGTAATTACCGACCTCTGACTACCAACGGCCAATAATGGAGCGGAAGTATACAGGATTGAATGCGGAAGAAATAGTCCTGCAGGGGCCGGTCGTATTGCCGGCGTCCCCGTTTTCCCTGGGTAGTGCGAAGGGCCGGCTCTGAGGGGCTCAATTTCGATGCGGGCGATCTTCGTGGGCGGACTGGTTTGGAATTCGTAGCGGCGGACTTCAGCCTGGCATCTTACGATTACCGTGTATGCGAAGGCCGAGATCGTTCGCGGACGAACGGAACTTGATCGAACTGCGCACCTGAACGCGTCCCGGATTGTGCTGGGCTGAAGCCCGCCGCTACGAAAACTTCAAAGCCCCGCGCGCTTGGCTAATCGGCCCGTTCGGCGGCGCGGACTCGGGTGGCTTCGGCGGCTACTGCGTGATGGCTGCGGCGATGCTCGTGGCTGGCTTTTATGAACGCTGCGAAAAGCGGATGCGGTTCGAGCGGCTTGGATTTGAATTCGGGATGGAATTGCACGCCGACGAACCACGGATGATCGGCTACCTCCACTACTTCTACGTACACGCCGTCCGGAGTTTTGCCGGTGATGCGGAAGCCGGCGGCTACTAGCGTGGGCTCGTATTCGCGATTGAATTCGTAGCGATGGCGATGGCGCTCGGAAATTTCGAGTTGGCCATAGGCGCGATTCGCAAAAGATCCCGGCTCGAGTTTGCACGGCCAGGCGCCGAGCCGCATGGTGCCGCCCATTTCGTCCACGCCTAGCAGCTCGCGCAACTTATAGATAACGCGATTGGGCGTGCTGGGATCGAACTCGGTGCTGTCCGCGCGCTCCATATGGCAAGCCTGGCGCGCATATTCGATGGTGGCGCATTGCATGCCGAGACAGATGCCGAAGAACGGAACTTTTTTCTCGCGCGCGTAGGTGATGGCGTGAACCATTCCTGCAATCCCGCGCTTGCCAAATCCGCCGGGCACCAGGATTCCGTCCACGTGGCGCAGGCGCTGCTCGGCCGTTTCCGGTGAATCGATTTCTTCCGCTTCGATCCACTCGATCACCGTTCGCTGGTGATTCGCCAGGCCGCCGTGCATGAGCGCTTCGCGCAAACTTTTGTAAGCATCTTCCAACTGAACGTACTTCCCTACCACGCCAATGCGCACTTCGCCTTCAGGATGTTCGAGGCGCTCCAGCATGGCGATCCATTTGCTCAGATCGCGCTCAGGTGCTTCGATGTGCAACAGGCGCAGCACCTGCTCATCAAGGCCTTCGCTCGCCAGCGACATCGGCACTTCGTAGATGTTGGCCACATCGGGTGCTGAGATCACGCAGGCTTCGGCCATGTTGCAGAAAAGCGCGATTTTCGATTTCAACTCCTGATCGAGGCGCCGGTCGCTGCGGCAAAGAAGAATGTCCGGTTGAATTCCGATGCTGAGCAATTCCTTCACGCTGTGCTGCGTGGGCTTGGTCTTCAGCTCACCGGCAGTAGCGATGTACGGGACAAGCGTGAGATGAACGAAGATCGCATTCTCCGGCCCCAACTCGAGCCGCATCTGTCGAATCGCTTCAAGAAACGGCAGCGATTCGATGTCGCCGACCGTGCCTCCGATTTCGACGATGACAATATCCGCCGTGTCTGCGATTTTGCGGAAGGTGGCTTTGATTTCGTCGGTGACGTGCGGAATTACTTGCACGGTCTTGCCGAGATAATCGCCGCGGCGTTCTTTGGTAAGAATGGATTCGTAGATCCGGCCGGTGGTCCAGTTGTGATCGCGAGTCAGCTTGGCATTGGTGAAGCGCTCGTAGTGCCCTAGATCGAGATCGGTTTCCGCTCCGTCATCGGTAACGAAAACTTCGCCGTGCTGATAAGGACTCATGGTCCCGGGATCAACGTTCAGGTAGGGATCGCACTTCTGGAGGGTAACTTTGAGCCCGCGGCTTTCGAGCAGGCAGCCCATGGAGGCCGCTGCGACACCTTTTCCAAGGGAAGAAACCACGCCGCCCGTTACAAAGATATACTTCGGGCCGCTTCGCAAGTTTCGGAAATTCCTCCGCTCAGGTGTGCGTACAACGCATTATGAGGAGAATCGCCCCGCGTGTCAAATCTTCTCGAAACCGGGTAGTGACTCAGCTTCAGGTAAAGCGACTCAGCGTTCAGTGAAAGCCCGAAGGGCTTCCCAAACGTTAGCTTCTACGCTGCCTAGGGGCTACTGGAGCTTCGCGGACTCCGCCTTGGCTTCTTTCAGAATGGGGATGTCGGGGTCGGCGTCTTTCCAGAGCGTGAGAAAATCATTGTAGGCGGTCTTCGCTTTCGCGGTGTCACCAGAGAGAGCGTAGGCGCGAGCGAGGCCGAGATGCGCGAGTGCGCCGAGTGGGAAGTTCAGTGTGACTCCCCGGTGGTCGAGGAACTTCTGAAACTCAGTCGCTGCAGCAGCGCCGTTGCGTGCCGCGATCTGCGCTTGGCCGCGAATGTAGACCGGATACATCGTCCCCAACAATTGCAATGGCGGAGGCGAGCCCAGTTCGTACGGCGCTGCGGCTTCCAGATCGACCACCGCCTGCGCCGGATTGTTGGCGTTCAGTTCCATCGCCGCCTTAATCGTCGGCAGCCAGTACACCTTCAAAATCGTAGCCGACGGATTGCTCTTCTCTAATTCCTCGGCGATCGATTTGGCCCGCGGCACATCGCCCACCCTCGCCGACGCCAGCGCGGCGAATAGTTTCACATCCCGGCCCGGCGCGAGCACCAGCGCCGCCGCAATATCCTGCTTCGCGACCGCGGCGTTGCCAAATTCCGCCTCGCGCAGCGCCGCATTCATCTGCCACAGCGCCGCAGTCTCCTTCGAATCGTTGCGCACTGCCGAATCCACCGCGCGCCGCGAAAAGTCCCGCGCTTTGGTGAGCCGTCCGTAGTACGCTTCGGTATCCGATTGGAACGAAAGCAGTAGGTCTTCATCTCCCGGCTTGCCCGCGGCCCAATCGATTTGCTGCGCCATCTCTCCAGCGTCACCTTTCAGAAACGCCAGTTGATAGATGGTCCAGTGCAGGTATTCCGCGTCCAGCTTGCGCTGCTGCGCTTGCTCAATGGTTGTTTTGGCATCATCCGGCCGATTGAGCGCAAGATAGTCGTCGGCAAGATTGCAATACGCAACCACGCTGTTCGAATCTAGCTTCAGCGCCTCTTGCGTCTCGTTCACGGCTTTCTGGTATTGCCCCAGCTTGGCGTAGGTGTCGCCCAAATTTCCGACGGGCGCCAGGTCTTGCGGATAGCTCTTCGACCATAGCTCATACGTCTGGACCACCTGCTCCAGATCGCCTGTGACATATTGGTCGTAGAACGCGGAGATTCGGTATTTCTCGTGTTCGCTGACGTGGTCGCGCAGCGCGTATGCCTTTTTCGCGTTTTCCGCGGCCAGGCTGGCTTGTCCGAGATTCGCGTAGTCAACTGCCAAGGCCACGTAGGCCATCGCAAAGTTCGGGTCAAGTTCGAGAGCGTGCTTGGCAAACGGAATCGCCGCTGCGCTTCCTTTCGTTCGGTCCGTGGTGATGGCCATGCTGAAGGCTTTCAGCGCTTCCAGCGACGTCGTGGTGGCCTCGATCGGCACATCAAACTTTTGCACCGACGCAAGCGATTCGCCGAGCTTGCCGCGCAGACTAGACGTAGCCTTACTCAGCGCCTTCAGCACGTCCTCTTTGCTGCTAGCCTCCTCTTGCTCCGAGGCTAGCGTATCGCCCGTGCCGCAGCCCACCGCATCAATACTCACCACGTACTGGTTGCCCAATTTCGAAATTGATCCCAGCAGAATTGCCTTGCTGCCCGTTCGCACGCAAAGCTCGCGCGCCACATCGCGCGTGATCCGCTCGCTCGCCGGGCGTCCCATCAACCCCAGCGTCTCCTCCACCTTGCGTTCCGAGAGAACGTTCAGAAACGGCGATTGGCCGAGTTGCACCGCCAGCGCCTGCTTCAGCGCTCCATCGAAAACAGGATCGCCCGTCGTGTTCTCGAAATCCGCCAGCACCATCGTATCTTTTTCCGTCAATGCCGCCGCCGGCGCCGCCGCATGCGGCCGAAAGTAAAGAATCGCTGCGACCGCAGCCGCAATCACCACAATCGCCACAGGCGCCCACATCTTCCAACTTATTCCGCGATTTCGGCCCCTCCACCGCCGCGGCCACGCGCCCCGACGAAACTGCCTCGTGCCGGCTGCTCGAACCCACCCGCCCCGCAGCCGCTGGCGCTTCTTGCTCCTCCAGCGCCGCCACCACCGCCGTTCGCTTCGATTCCGTATCGCGCTTCAATCTCTGCAATTCCGCGCGCATCTCGTTCGCGTGCTGGTAACGCAGATCGCGGTCTTTCTCCAATGCACGGTTGATGACATCTTCGAGTTTCGGCGGGATGTCGGGATTCAATCTCACCGGTGCCACTGGAATGCGGTTCAGGATGGCTTCGGTGATGACAGCCGAGCTTTCGCCTCGAAAGGGCAATGCACCTGTGGACATCTCATAGAGAACAACGCCGAACGAGAACAGGTCGGTGCGACCGTCCAAGTCCTTGGCACGTAACTGCTCTGGAGACATGTACGCCACCGTTCCCACGGCAGTTCCCGGACTGGTCAGTTGCTCCGCGCTCACTCCCCGAAGCGCATCTGCGGTTTGCGTGGCTTGCGAGGTCACGGCTTCGCTTTTCAGAGTCAGCTTCGCCAACCCAAAATCGAGAATCTTTGCGTGGCCTCGTTTGGTGACAAAAATATTGGCGGGTTTGATGTCGCGGTGAACGATGCCTTCGCCGTGGGCGGCGTCGAGCGCGTCGGCAATTTCGATGGACTAAGTTGAGGAGAGTTTCTGTTTCCATCGGACGGCCACCGATGACGTGCTTGAGCGTTTGGCCGTCCAAGAATTCCATGACGATATACGCGCGACCGTTCTCTTCGCCGATATCGTAAATGGTGCAAATGTTGGGATGGTTGAGTGCCGACGCCGCCTCCGCTTCGCGCCGGAAGCGTTCGAGTGCTTGAGAGTCGCGTGCCAATTCTTCGGGAAGGAATTTCAGGCCGACGGAGCGATGCAGGCGCGTGTCCTCGGCCTTATAGACGACACCCATCCCGCCGCCGCCTAACTTCTCGACGATGCGGTAATGAGAAATTGTTCGTCCAGCGAGTGGCGAAGAATCAGGCATGGGCGCGAATTTTATGCCGCGCTGTCAGACAAGTCAACGCGTCGCCCCTGTGGACCCGAACTATCGGAGATGTTATCAGTGCGGGATTAACGCTCGCCTGGCTTTCATTTCAAGGTTCGCCGCGCTCCCGCAAAATCTTTTCCACGCGCGCCACATCCCCGGGAACGTCCACGCTCACCGCTTCGTACTCGACTTCGACCACGCGGATGCGGTAGCCATTCTCGAGCCAGCGCAATTGTTCGAGTTGCTCGATGCGCTCAAGTTCGCCCGGAGGAAAAGTGGCGAAATCTAGCAAAGCTTCGCGCCTGCAGGCGTAGAGGCCGATGTGTTTGGAGTGGCGTGCAGCGACCGACGCGCCTCGATCGCGCACCCACGGGATCGGCGCGCGGGAAAAATAGAGCGCATTGCCGTCGAAATCCGCCACTACCTTTACTACATTGGGATCCATGATTTCGTTGGCTACCTTGATGATGGTTGACGGCGTGGCGATCTGAATCGTTTCGTCTTCCTGCATCGCGCCGACAATAGCGTCGATAGCCGCAGGATCGATCAGCGGCTCGTCGCCTTGCACATTGACGTAAATCGCCGCGGGAACGTGAGCCGCGACTTCGGCGACGCGATCGGTGCCGCTGGAGTGATCGCGGCGCGTCATCATCGCTTCCCCGCCGAACTCCTTCACCGCTTTCAGAATTCTCTCGTCGTCCGTCGCGACGATTACTCGCGCGACGCGCTCAGCCTTTTTGGCGCGTTCGTAAACGCGCGCGATCATCGAGCGTCCCGCAATTTCCGCCAGCGGCTTGCCGGGAAAACGCACAGAATCGTGCCGCGCAGGAATAACTACGATCGCTTCTTGATCTTTCGAGTCAGCCATTTATGTAATTCCTGCGTGATGATAGCACGCGTCGCCCGGGCTGCCGTGCCGTGTCACTCTGGCATGGCTTTGCGCATCGAAAATTTTGATTACTAGTCCGCTTGCTTTGCGAAAGGCCAGTGGTAGAATCCCGACTAGAGAGCCTGGAAGCCGCACGACGACTCGTCGCCCGCGGCCCAGCACCGGGGAAAACTTGAGGGAACACGCCAGGAAGCGTGGCACGAATAAGTCTTCCGGGATAGTTTGCGCTCTCTTAGCCGGTTTCATCGCATTACTCGCCGTTCCTCCTTACTACGCGCAGTCTTCGGCACAATCCTCTGCGGCCAGTGCGACCGCCGATCAAGCTCCGCCGCAAACGCAAGTCCCGAAAAAGCCCGCCGGCAAGCCTCTGAAGCTCGACGTTGACCTCACACTCGTGAACGTGACGGTCACCGATCCTTACGGACGGCTAGTCACCGGCCTCGAGCAGGAAAATTTCCGCATCTTCGAAGACAACGCCGAGCAGGAAATCGTGCGCTTCTCGGGCGAAGACGTGCCTATCTCCATCGGCGTGATTTTCGATATGAGCGGCAGCATGGCCGACAAATTCGAGAAGTCGCGCCTCGCCGCGGTGCAATTTTTCAAGACCGCCAATCCGCAGGATGAATTTTGTCTCGTGAATTTCAATGACCGCGCGCAGCTCGCCAGTCCGTTCACGGCCAGCGTCGAGGAATTGCAGGACCGCTTGCTTTACACCACCGCCCACGGCCAGACCGCGCTCTTCGATGGAATTTATCTCGGCTTGAGCCAGATGAAGGGTGCCCGTAACTCAAAGAAAGCTCTGCTCATCATATCTGATGGCGGCGACAACCATAGTCGTTATACTGAAATGGATGTCCGCAAATACCTGAAAGAGGCGGACGTCCAGATGTACGCAATCGGCATCTATGATATAGGGCCCGACTATGCGACCCCGGAAGAGCGTAGCGGACCCGGCCTGCTAAGCGAGCTAACGGAAATGACCGGCGGCCGCACTTTTCGAGTGGCCAGCTTGAACGATCTTCCCGACATCGCTTCGAAGATCAGCATGGAGTTGCGGAATCAATATGTTCTCGGCTATCGGCCAAGCAATCACGCACGCGACGGCAAATGGCGGAAAATCAAAGTGCGTCTGCGCCCGCCGCACGGATTGCCGCCGCTTGAAGTTTTCGCCCGAACGGGCTATTTCGCCCCCGGCCACTGAGTTCGCCCGCCTCGGAATTTCCCCGCGGATCGCGATGCTCGCGCTCTTTTTAAACGCTGCCCTGCTCTTCTCGCAATCGGCGCGCGCGCAGGCTGATCCTCCTCCGCCGCCCGGCGCGATGCCATCCGAGCTATTCAATGGCGGCCAGCAGCAAAAGCTTCCGCAATCGCCGCCCGGTGCCACGCTGAAGAGGGACGTGGACCTCGTCGTTCTGCACGCCACTGTCGAAGATGCCAAAGGGCAATTCGTTCCCGACCTCAAGCAAGATAGCTTTCGCGTTTACGAAGACAAAGTCGAGCAGAAGATCTCGGTTTTCGCCCGCGAAGATATTCCCGTCAGCATGGGCTTGGTGATTGACAATAGCGGCAGCATGCGCGAGAAGCGCTCGCAGGTGAATTCCGCCGCGCTCACTTTCGTGAAGACCAGCAATCCTCAGGACGAAGTCTTCGTCGTGAATTTCAACGACGATTATTATTTGGATCTCGACCGCGATTTCACCAGCGATCCCAAGGAACTACAGGAAGCGCTCGAACGCATCGATTCGCGCGGAAGCACCGCACTTTACGACGCGGTGGTAGGTTCGCTCGATCATCTGAAGAAGGCGCATAAGGATAAAAAGGTGCTTCTGGTCATCACCGATGGCGACGACGATGCCAGCCGCAAATCCTTCGAATATACGATCAAAGCCGCGCAACAATCCAATGTGCTGATTTATGCTGTCGGAGTTTTCAGCGAGTACGATCAGTCCCACGATAAGCGCATGGTTCGCAAGTCCAAGAAAGTTTTGACCGAACTCGCCGAATCCACCGGCGGCGCCGCCTATTTTCCGAATACTCTCGAAGAGGTCCAGCCCGTCTGCACCATGATCGCCCACGACATCCGCAATCAATATACGCTGGGCTACTATCCGACGAACACCGACAAGAACGGCACATTCCGCGCCGTGCAAGTGCTGGTAAACGCCAAAGGCCGCGGAAAACTTTCCGTCCGCACGCGCACCGGCTATTTCGCCAAAGGCGTCTCCGGCGCCCAGTAGCGCCGGCGTCCCTGCCGGCATCCGACGACCGCAATTTTAACCACGCGCATAGATCACGGCCGGTCTACAAAACCAAACCACGGGCATAATCTAGCTTTTACCGCCGTCCGACAGCCGAGGCACTCGTTGGGTTTGACCTTCGAGAGATGCCAGCGGGGACGCAGCGATGCGGCACGGACTAGCCCGCAATCGAAGCTAGAAAACTTTCGCCATGCGGAATTTTGGTGCCGAAATTCTCGGCGATGGTTTGGCCCATGTCGGCAAGCGTGGCGCGCACGCCTAGATTTACGCCACTCGCAGCGCTCGGCCCATGCGCGATGATCGGCACGTACTCGCGCGAATGATCCGTCGTCGGATTCACCGGATCGGGATCGCAGCCGTGATCCGCGGTGATCATCAATAGATCGCTGGGCTCAAGCTTCGCCAGGAACGGTCCGAGCAGCGCATCAAATTCCTCGAGCGACTTCGCGAAACCCTCCACATCTTTGCGATGCCCGTACAGCATATCGAAATCCACCAGATTCGCAAAAATCAGACCCGCGGGCCGCTTCGAGCAGCGCCTCATCAATTTTCGACATCCCGTCCGCATTATTTTTCGTGGTGACGTAAGCGTCCACTCCGCGTCCGTTATAAATATCGTGAATCTTGCCCACGCCAAAAATCGGCACGCGCTGCTCCACCAGCACATCCATCAGCATCGGCCGCGGCGGCTCGACGGCATAATCGTGCCGCCGCTCCGTCCGCCGGAAATTTCCCGGCGTCCCGGTAAATGGCCGGGCAATCACGCGCCCCACGCGATTCGGGCCATCCAGCAGCTTCCGCGCGATCTCGCAAAATTTGATAAAGTTGCGGCACCGGAATCACGTCTTCGTGCGTCGCGATTTGAAAAACGCTGTCGCCCGAGGTGTACACAATCGGAAATCCCGTGCGCACATGCTCCTCGCCAAGTTCTTTGAGGATTTCCGTTCCGGATGCGGGCTTGTTCCCAATCGTCCGCCGTCCAATCTGCTTTTCAAATTCCGCGATCAATTCCAGCGGAAATCCGTGGGGATAAACCGGAAACGCTTGCGCCAGCCAGATCCCCGCCATTTCCCAGTGCCCGCTAGTCGTATCTTTTCCCGGAGAGTGAGTGGCCCCTTTGCCGAAGCAGCCGGCCGGCGAAACAGGCGGCTTGAGATGCGCAAGCGGCTTGATATTCGCAAGCCCCAAGCCGCACAAGATTCGGCAATTCAAAGGCCGCGATCGCGCAATGTGCCCGAGCGTATCGCGCCCCACGTCGCCATAATCCGCAGGCGTCCGGCAATTCGCCGATCCCCACGCTATCGAGCACGATCCAGATCACGCGCCGAAAAGGCTGTTCGCTTTGAGCCACGAAAGATGTCCCCAGCGGCTGAATTTATCACATCAGCCCGCGAGTACTACGGAGAGCCAAGTAGCGCCGGCTTGTCCTGAGCTTCGAAGGGCGTCCCTGTTTACCCTGAGAACCGCGCGAAGGGCCGGCATTTTACGAGCGCAAACGACGGCGAAGGCGACAATCGCGATCGGCCTAAAAAAACTAAACCAATGGCGCTGGTCTGATTTGAGTAATCCGCCGATGAGTGTTGCCCTTAGTGCGCTTCATGCTCGTAAGATGCCGGCGGGGACGCCGGTGCTACTTGGATGTAGACACTCCTACATGCATAGGAGTAGAATGCCTACACCCAGAGAGGCCGCATGAAAAAACGCTACCAAAGCCGCATCGAGCTACTGCAAGGAACTCTCGATCTCCTAATCCTGCAATCCCTAATCTGGGGCCCGCAGCACGGCTACGCCATCAGCCGCGGCATTCGCTCCCAATCCGGCGACGTCCTGCAAGTTGACACCGGCTCGCTTTATCCCGCCCTGCATCGCCTCGAGAAACAAAAATGGATCGCCTCCGACTGGAAACTTTCCGAAAACAATCAGCGCGCCAAGTATTACCGCCTCACCGCCTCCAGGCCGAAAACAACTCGCCTCCGAAAGATCCCGCTGGGATCAAATCTGCGCGGCGGTCGCAGGCGTTCTCGCTCCGTCGAAACGGAGAACCGCGTCATGAATCTGAAATTCTGGCGCAAACGCGATCGCCATTCCGATCTCGACGAAGAAATCCGCTGCCATTTGCAACTCGCGGCCGACGAACGCATCGAACGCGGCGAAGCCCCCGCGCAAGCAGCCAGCAATTCCCGCCGCGAGTTCGGAAATGTTGCCCTCATCCAGGAAATCACGCGCGACAACTGGGGCTGGGCCAGCCTCGAACGGGTCATGCAGGACATCCGCTTCGGGGCACGCGTGCTCGCGAAGTCGCCCGGCTTTGCGGCAGTGGCAATTCTCACGCTGGCGTTGGGCATTGGCGCAAATACCGCGCTCTTCTCCATCGTCAACGGCGTGCTGCTGAATCCGCTGCCCTATCCGGAACCCGACCGGCTGGTGACGCTGCACGAGAGCAAGCCCAATTTTGCGAGCGGCTCGATTTCCTTCCCGAATTTTCTCGATTGGCAGCGCGAAAATCATTCTTTCTCGGAAATGGCCATCGCGCGGCCCAGTGGCTTCACGCTCACCGGCCAGGGCGAATCCGAGCAGATCAACGCCGAATTCATTTCCGCCGATTTCTTCACGGTGCTGGGAGTGAAGCCGGTCTTCGGCCGGATGTTTCTCCCCGGCGAGGATCGCGTAGGCGCGCCACCGATCGTCCTGATCAGCGAGGGATTTTGGAAGCGCAAATTCGCGTCGTCACCGGATGTGCTGGGAAAAAGCGTCGCGCTGAACGGTAAGGACTACACCATCGTCGGAGTCGTTCCGGAGAACTTCAATCTATCGCTTCTGAATTTTAGCGCCACGGAGTTGTACGCGCCGATCGGGCAATGGGACAATCCGTTCCTCACCAGCCGGTTTGCCGGACTCGGATTTCACGGAATCGGGCGGCTCAAGCCCGGCGTCACTCTCGAACAAGCCCGCGCAGATATGGCCGCGGTCACACAAGGTCTCGCGGAGAATTATCCTGACGCGAACAAAGGCGTCGGCGCGACAATCATCCCGCTTGCGCCAACTAATGGTCGGCAACACCCAACCGATTCTGCTGGTGCTCTTCGGCGCGGTGGGCTTCGTGCTGCTGATCGCGTGCGTGAATGTTGCCAATCTGCTGATCGCACGCTCCACCGGCCGCGCGCGGGAATTCGCCATTCGCATCGCGCTGGGCGCCGGGCGCGCGCGATTGCTTCGCCAGTTCGTTACTGAAAGCCTGCTGCTCTCGCTGGCCGGCGGAGCGCTCGGATTGCTGATCGCTTTCTGGGGAACCAAGGCCGCGCTCGCCGCCTTGCCGGGCGCGTTGCCGCGCGCCGATGAAGTCGGCGTGGATGCGCACGTGCTTTTCTTCACGCTGGCAATTTCCATCGGCTCGGGAATTCTGTTTGGTCTCGCGCCCGCGCTCAGAATTTCGAAGCCGGACTTGCAAAAAGCGCTCAGCGAAGGCGGACGAGCCGTGACATCAGCGCGCCAACGCGCGCATGCCATCTTTGTGGTGGTGGAAGTCGCGCTGGCGTTGGTTTTGCTCGTCGGTGCCGGACTCGCTACGCGCACGCTCGCGGCGCTCTGGCGCGTTGACCCGGGCTTTCGGTCTTCCAACGTTTTGACTTTCGGCCTCAATCTTTCGCCCGCGTTGATCCGCGCCCAGCCAGACACCATTCGCGCCACGCTGCGTCAGCTCGATTCCGCGCTCGCGTCCGTTCCCGGCGTGCAATCCTCCACGCTTTCCTGGGGCGCGTTTCCCATGAGCGGCGACGACGAATTGCTTTTCTGGCGCGAGGGCGATCCGCAGCCCGCCAACAAGAACGACATGAACTGGGCTCTTAAATATATCGTCGAGCCGCAGTATCTCGAGGTGATGAAAGTTCCGCTCAAGCGCGGGCGGTTTTTCACCCCGGCAGACGACGAACATTCCGCTGCAGTAGCCGTAATTGACGAGGAATTCGCGCGCAGATATTTCGGCGCCAGCGATCCCGTCGGCAAGCGCCTGTACCTCGATCGCGGAATCGGCAACTCGTCTAACGCCGTCGAGATTGTCGGTGTCGTCGGCCACGTCAAGCAGTGGGATCTCGTCAGCGACAGCACGCAACTGCGCGAACAAATCTATCTGCCGTTTATGCAGATGCCGGACGATCAAATCGCGCAGGTGCCCGCCGGCACATCTGTCGCAGTGCGCTACGACGGGGCCGCGACCCCGGTGTTCGATGCCATTCGCACAGCCATTCGGCGGATGAACAGCGAGCAAGTGGTGTATCAGGCTCAAACGATGGACGAAATTCTCTCGATTTCGCTAGCCTCGCAGCGCTTTTCGATGATTTTACTGGGCGGCTTCGCAATACTCGCGCTGATTCTAGCCTCGCTGGGAATTTACGGCGTCGTTTCCTATCTCGTCGCGCAGCGCACGAACGAAATCGGCATCCGCATCGCGCTCGGCGCGCAGCGCAGCGACGTGCTCAAGATGGTCATCGGCCAAGGCGCGCAGATGGCTTTCGTGGGCGTCGCTCTCGGCGTGGCCGCGGCCCTCGGCCTCACACGCCTGATGTCCAAAATGCTTTTCGGAGTGAAGCCCAGCGATCCGCTCACCTTCCTCGGCGTCGCCGCACTGCTCACCGGAATCGCACTGCTAGCGTGTTACATTCCCGCACGCCGCGCCACCCGCGTGGATCCCGTCGTCGCTCTCCGCTACGAATAGTTCATTCTGCGTTGAACTCAAATCGGCCCATCGGGTTTATGATGTGCGGCTGCAAATCGCTGTCGCGCTCCCAAGAAACTACGGGAGCCGACTTACATCTCACGTTTGAGGTGATCCATGTCCTGCAATCCTGAAGTGTTCAAACACGTTCCGCTTTTCGCCTTGCTCGACGAGGAAGAAACCGCCGTGCTGGCCGCGCAAGTGGAGCTCAAAAAATTCGCTCCCCGCCAGCGCATCTACAAAATCGGCGACAGCAACGGCCAAGCCTACGTAATGGTCTCAGGCCGTGTGCGCGTAACCACCTTCGACGAAGATCACCAGGAAGTAGTCGTCGATGAGCCAACGCACGGCGATTTCTTCGGCTTTGCCTCCATGCTCGAGCAGACGCCGCACCAGACCAACGCCACCGCCGTGGACGACGTCGTCTGCATCGAAGTGAGCCGCGACGATATCGCCGTCCTCCTCCAGCGCAAGCCGCTCGCCGGCATGGATATGCTCACCGTCCTCGGCCGCCAATTCCACAATTCTCAACAACTCGTGCGCCTGCGCGCCACCCGCAATGCCAATGACGTCATCGAGGAGGAAGAAACCTTCGCCCAGAAAACTGCTGATTCCATGGTCCAGATCGCTGGATCGTGGACCTTTATCATCGTCTTCCTGGTCCTTACGCTGATCTATTCGGGAGTGAACGCAGTGCTCGGGAACCGCGCGTGGGATCCCTATCCGTTCATCCTTCTCAACTTGATGCTCTCCATGCTGGCCGCCATTCAAGCCCCAGTAATCCTAATGAGCCAAAATCGCCAAGACATGAAGGACAGAGTCCGAGGCGAACTAGATTTCGCAGTAAATCGCCGCTCCGAATCCGAAATCCAAGGCGTGGCTCAAAAGTTGAACCTGTTGGACGAAAAGATAAGCGACTTGCACGATCTAATCAGGAAGTAGGGAAGGAAGGAGGTTTTGTAAGGGAGGGTGCTTTAGCCCTCCCGCCTTTCGGCCATCTCTCACCGCGGATTATCGAGAGCCCAGGAATACCAAGCTCATCCTCGTTCGAGCCGACGCAGCAATTTCCGCCCACGAGCCCGCATAGCAGGCGAGCCATTGCGAACTGCCCCGCGCAAAAGCTCGATCACGCCGGGGCGAAGCGCCGAGTCCGACTCAGCCAACTCCGCCAAACCCTGAAGCGCAAAAGTCCGAACGATAGAACTGCGATCCTCAAGGTAGCCGCGCAACAAAGACGATGCCAATTTGCGCTCCCGAGCATCAAGCCAAAGCCGGGGCATCATGGCCGCCAAATGCCAGCGCAGTTCTTGCTCAGTGGCATCGTCCATCAACCGGAGCAGTTGTCTTTTGTAAGGCTGAAGCAATTTGGAATTCTCGCGCGTGACCTTCTCGGTAGCGTCTGCAGCCCGCATGCGCACCAGCAAATCCGCGGACCACAATCCCGCGATCAACTGAGGAAACAATCGAGGATCTCGGGCCACCTCGGCCGCAACTTCGTCGGCCCGGCCAATCGACCGCCGGTCGCCTCCCTCCAGCCGTCCGAGAATGCTTTTTCGTCGCATGCAAGATTATCGAAATTCTCCGTCGCCACACTCTACGCCCGATTTGCCGCGCCTTGCGCGCCAGCGTATAATTTTAGGTTTAGCCTCATGCCAACGAACTCTACAGAGACCACGCATCCCGGCCCGCACTCTTCCGCGACGCTTCCGGACGCGATCGACGCAATCCGTGTGCGCGGCGCCCGCGTCCACAATCTCAAGAATCTCAGCTTCGATATCCCCCACAACGCCCTAACCATAGTCACCGGCGTGTCCGGCTCAGGCAAATCCAGCCTGGCCTTCGATACGCTCTACGCCGAAGGCCAGCGCCGCTACATCGAATCCCTCTCCGCCTATGCGCGCCAGTTCCTTGATCGCATAGAAAAGCCCGACGTGGACGAAATCACCGGCATAGCCCCAGCCATAGCCATCCGCCAGAAAAATTCCACCCGCAATCCGCGCTCCACGGTCGCCACCGCCACCGAAATCTACGATTATCTCCGCCTGCTCTTCGCCCGCGCCGGACGCACCTTCTGCATCCGCTGCGGCAACGAAGTCCGCAAAGACACCATCGACGAAATCGCCGATCGCGTCCTCCAGATGCCGGCGGGCCGCCGCTTCCTGGTCCTCTATCGCCTGGTCCTAGCCGAAGATCCCACCGCCGCTGTGGCATCCCAGAAGCCCGCGCGCGCCAAAAAATCCGCGAAGCCATCTCCCGAAGCAATCAAAGAAACTCTCGCCAGTCTTCAAAAGCGAGGCTTCAATCGCCTCTATCAATCCGGGCGCACCTACGAATTTTCGTCGCCGGAAACGCTACTCGATCTAAATTTCGCGCAACCAGCCTACGTCGTAGTAGATCGTCTGGTTCTCGATCCCGCCATCCGCTCGCGCCTGATGGACTCCATCGAAATCTGCTATCGCGAAGGCCGCGGCGAAGCCATCCTGGAATTCCCTGCCGGCGACGATCCAGCCACCCAACCCGAAGAGCGCCTGACTTTCAGCGAGCGCTTCGAATGTAAAATCTGCAACATCGTCTACCAGGAACCCGAGCCACGCCTTTTCTCCTTCAATAATCCCTACGGCGCCTGCCCGCGCTGCCAAGGATTCGGCAACACCATCGATTTCGACATCGATCGAGTAATCCCCGACAAAAGCAAATCCCTGGGCGAAGGCGCCATCGATCCCTGGAACAAACCGCGCTACCGACAATACCTGATCGATCTAAAGCGCTACGCCCGAGCCAAAGGCATCCCGCTAGATCTCCCCATTCGCGATCTAACCGAAAAGCAACTAGAACCCGTAATCGAAGGCGACAAAAAAGAAGATTTCATAGGCATCAAAGGTTTCTTCCAATATCTAGAAAGAAAAAAATACAAGCTACACGTCCGCGTATTCCTAAGCCGCTACCGAGGCTACGCCACCTGCCCCGATTGCAATGGCGCCCGTCTGCGCCCCGAAGCCCGAGCCGTACGCGTAGCCGGAAAATCCATCACCGAAATCGGCAAAATGACCGCCGCAGAATCCCACGAATTCTTCAAAACGATTCAACTCAGCCCAGCCGAAGCAGAAATTTCCGAAAAAATCCTGGAAGAAATCCAGCAGCGCCTGCGCTACCTTGTAGATGTAGGCCTGGAATATCTGACGCTCGACCGCCTAACCTCCACTCTTTCCGGCGGCGAAGCCCAAAGAATCCAACTAGCCACATCCCTAGGCTCGCACCTGGTAGGCGCGCTCTATGTCCTGGATGAGCCGTCCATAGGCCTGCATCCCCGCGACACGCATCGCCTGATCCACATCCTGAAAAGTCTCCGCGATCTAGGCAACACGCTGTTAGTAGTCGAACACGACCCAGACACCATGCTGGCCGCCGACCACATCCTGGATTTAGGCCCAGGCGCCGGCGAACACGGCGGCAAAATAATTTTCGCCGGCACGCTAGATGCCCTGCTCCGTGACAAGCGCTCCCTAACCGCCCGCTACCTAAACGGCGATCTAAAAATCCCGGTACCTGCCCTGCGCCGCAAGCCCCGCGGCAAATTTCTGAAAATCACCGGCGCCCGTGTCCACAATCTAAAAAATGTGGACGTAATGATCCCGCTCAACATGATCACCGCAGTAACCGGCGTCTCTGGCAGCGGAAAATCCACGCTAGTCTATGATGTCCTCTACAAAGCCCTGCAAGCCAAGCGCACCGGCACCAGCTACAAAGATTTCGCCGATCGCATCGAAGGCGACGCAGCCATCACCGAAATCGAAATGGTCGATCAATCCCCCATCGGCCGCACCCCGCGCTCGAATCCCGCCACTTACATGAAGGCGTTCGATCCCATCCGCGAAGTTTTCTCGCAAACGCCCGAAGCTAAAAAACGCGGATTCGGCCCCGGCCATTTCTCTTTCAATATTCCCGGCGGCCGCTGCGAAGCCTGCGAAGGCGATGGCACGGTCACAGTAGAAATGCGCTTCCTCGCCGATGTCGAACTAGTCTGCGAAGAATGCCGCGGCACGCGCTACAAATCGAGCGTGCTAGAAGTAAAGTATCGCGATAAAAATATTCACGACGTCCTGCAACTAACCGTCCGCGAAGCCCTGACTTTCTTCGCGCCCTTCCCGAAAGTAATCTCGAAGCTAAAAATCCTGGAAGAAGTCGGCCTCGGCTATCTGCGCCTAGGCCAATCCGCCACCACTCTCTCGGGCGGTGAGGCACAACGCCTGAAACTCGCCGCGCATCTCACCCGCCAGACGAACACCGGAGTCCTTTATATCTTCGATGAGCCCAGCACCGGCCTGCACTTCGACGATATTCAGAAACTCCTCACGTCTTTCCGCAAACTAGTGGAAGGCGGCGCCAGCGTGCTCATCATCGAGCACAATCTCGACATCATCAAATCCGCCGACTGGGTAATCGATCTAGGCCCCGAGGGCGGCGAAGCCGGCGGCCGCGTGATCGCCGCAGGCACGCCCGAGCAAGTAGCCCGCAACAATCAATCGCACACCGGAAAATTCCTAGCCCGCGCGCTCAACAACAATCACAACAACGACAATCACGCGAATCACGCGGCGACCGACAGGTCGGCAGCCGCAGCAACGCCGAACGGAACACCACGGAATTCGCTACCGGGAAAATAATCGTGCGAAACTGCCGCCTGATCGCGATCGCAGCCGCCACAACCCTAGCATCAACATTAATCTTAATCACAACGCAACCCGCCGCCGCGCAAGCCCCATCACACACAAAAGTCCGCGTACCCGATGTCGATCCGGAACTACAGCACATGCTCGCGCAAGCACAAGCAGCGCTAGATAAAAAGGACTATCCTGCGGCGATCAAAATTTATTCCGACGCCGCCGCCAAATATCCCACCAACGCCACCATTCATTTCCAACTAGGCTATGCCTACACCGCCCTAAACGATTCGGAAAATGCCGCCATTCAGTATCGCCGCGCCGCCGAACTCGATCCGCAAATGGCCCCAGCATTCGTCAATCTCGGCCTAGCCCTAATCGACAAACACCCCGCCGAAGCCATAGCCCCCCTCCGCAAAGCCATCGAACTCCATCGCCTCCCCACGCCTACGTACCTGCTCGGCGTAGCTCTGGAAAAAACCGGCAATATTTCCGGCGCCATCGAAGAATTCCGCAACGCTCTCGAACTCGACAGCAGCAACGCAGACATCCATCTAGCACTAGCTCGCGCGTTGCTCCAAACCCAGCACTATGAGGAAGCCGAAAAAGAATTTCGCACCGCGATCGCGCTTCGCCCCGATAACGGCCCGGCGCACTATGGTCTCGCAGAGTGTCTGCTCGAACAAAAGAAGAATGAAGAAGCCGCCGCCGAGCTAGCGATCTATGTGCAATCCTCGCCGAAAGACGCCCTCGCCCGCATCAAGCGCGCCTCCATCCTCACCGATCTGGGAAAAAATGAAGAAGCCCTGGCCGAACTTGATCAAGCCGCCACCACTCGCCCCGAATCCCCGGAAACTCTAAAGCTTCGCTCGTTAGTCTATTTCCGCCTAAAAAAATACGATCTCTCGGTAGCGGCACTGCAAAAATTAGAAGCCGCCGCCCCCAACGATACTGATATCCACGCCCGCCTCGGCCACGTCCTGCTGGAGAAAAAAGATTATCCCGGCGCGGTCAAAGAGCTGGTAATCGCCTATCGCGCCGATCCTAAACAAAATGACGTCCTCCACGATCTCCTCGTCGCCGAATACCAAGGCGGAAATTACACCGCCGCGCTCGCCCTTCTCGATGAAATCGGAAAACGCGAGACGCTCGCCGACACATCCGTCTACATCCGCGCAAGCTGCTACGATAAACTGGGCCAAAAACAGGAGGCCATCGACACGTACCGCAAATTTCTAGCTCTCAATGGCGACAAGCCCAACGACGAGTACTTCGTCTCCGCCGAGCGTGTCCGCGTCCTCGAACGCGAGCTAAAGGAGAAAAAAAAGTAAGCGCCCTGATGCAATCAAAGTCGATTCGCGGATTCGGTTGCACTCTGGCAATGGCCGCCTTCCTCCTGCCCGTGCAATCTCAAGATCATCTCAACCGTTACATATCGCAATTCGACAGCGAAAAAGATCCCGTCCGCAAAGCCAAAATCCTGGTCAAGCTAACCGAATCGCAATTCCAGCACATTCGCGCCGAAGCCGATTCCGGCAAAACAGACGATGGCCTGAAAGATCTCGAGCAGGTCCGCGATGAATGTGTCGCCACCCACGACGCATTGAAAGCCAAAGCCCCGGACCCCGAACGCAAGCCGGCGGGCTACAAAGAACTTCAAATTTCGGTCCGCGAAAGCCTGCATCGCCTGCGCGAAATCCTCGCCGGCCTGAGCGGCGAAGACGAGCAGCACTACGCCAAAGTCCGCACGCAGCTAGAGCAATTGAACAACGAACTGATGAAGGAGCTTTTCCCCCGGCAACCGGGCGCCGCCCCGCAGAATCCAAAGCCGTAGGAGCACCTATGCGCAACCCCATCATTTTCGCGATCTGTGCGTCAGCCGTTTTCGCCATGGCCACGACACCTTGCACCATCTCCGCCCGAACTCCAACGCCGCAAAAAAAAGAATATCTGTCCGATGAAGAAGCCGACAAAATCCGCAACGCGGATTCGCCGAACGTGCGCGTGAAGCTCTATCTAACCTACGCCGCCGACCGCCTGAAGAAATTCCAATACGAACTGGATCGAACGTTACCGCAAAGCCGCCGCGGCGAAACCCTGAACGGCCTGCTAAACGCCTACAGCGGCTGCATAGACGACGCCGCCGACGTAATCAGCCTGGCCGTAGAAAAGCAACAAGACATCCGCGCAGGAATAAAGGAAATGCAAAGCAAAGGCAAAGAATATCTAGCCACGCTGGAGAAAATTCAGCAGAAAGGCACAGAACTGGAATCCTACAAAGAAACCCTAGAAGACGCCATGGACGGCACCAAAGACGCCATCAGCGACGCCACAAAAGCAGAAAAAGAAATGGCCCCACCCCCCGTCCGTCGTCCACAATAAGAATGATGCCAAAGCCCGTTCCTCCAATCGCCGCGCGGCTGCACTATTTCTTCGTAGGGGCGCCGGTCAATCGTCTCTGCGATTGCAAAGTAATCGACGCGCCCGCCCGTGTAAATCGAGAGAGAATCGCGCCACAAACCGGCATCGTGATCGTCTCCGCGCCTTTTCTTCCATCTGAAATCTCAAATCTGAAATCTGAAATTTCTTGCCGTAAATCCGTTCTGTCCTGCCTCGATCGAACGTCGCTCCACGCGGGGAGCAAAACTTGAAATCCTCCGCCGCCCGGCGCGCATTAATCGATCGCCACGTCCCCGGTGGCGCCCAACTCTTCCACCGCATCTTCACCCGCCTAAACTGCCACGGCCGCCCCCCGCAATTCGTAGTCGAATTCCACCCTTACGCCGACCTAACCCACACCATCCGCCTGCGCCAGGAAATCGCCTACGTCCGCCTCTCCGACATCCTCCGCGACGCCGACCTGCAAGTCTTTGAATCCGCCGCCGCAATCTTACTATCGCGAATGTACCGCCGAAAAACTCCCCGCGAATTTCTCGACGCCTATCGCGAGTTCACCTATTCGCGAGAAACCCGCGCTCGCCTAACAACTCTTCGCCGCACAAGAGGCCGAAGAATACCCGAACTACCAGCCGGAAAAATCTACGATCTATCCCCGCTCTTCGATAAATTAAATCGCGAATATTTCGAAAACGAATTGCCAAGACCGCGACTAGGCTGGAGTCGCAAACCCTGGCGCCGCACGTTGGGCCATTTCGATCCAGCCCTAAACCAAATAGTCCTAAGCAAAGACCTAGATCGCGAGAAGGTGCCCCAATACGTAGTCGAATACGTCCTGTTCCACGAAATGCTCCACGTGAAGCACCCAATAAAATTCGCCCGCTGCCGCCTGCAATCCCATTCCAAAACTTTCCGCGAAGAAGAAAAGCGCTACAAAAATTACGACCGCGCCCAAATATTCCTGAAAGCATCTCTAGCCTCACCGTACCGCTGGCGTCCCTGCCGGCTCTTTTGAATTTGCCTTCCGACTGAACTTTCCCTCACCCAAATCGAAAATCGCAGGCGCGCCGAGCACCCCGCCAATCCCCGTACCGCTGGCGTCGCGCCGGCTCTTTTGACGTTGCCTTTCGTCTTTTATGACGCCCGCTCCGTCCCCGCACTCAAAATCAATTTGCCAACGCGCCCGAAAATCCCTACCATCCCGCCATGCCCTATTTCCTCTACAAACTAACTCCGCCAAGAACCACCTTCGCTCAAGACATGACCGCAGAAGAGCGCACCATGATGCAAGAACACTCAGCCTACTGGACCAATCTAGCCGACGAAGACATAGCCATAGCCGTAGGCCCAGTAGCCGATCCAGCGGGCTTCTGGGGCCTAGGAATAATCGAGGTAGGAACCGAAGCAGAAGCTCAAAAAATCCGCGACAACGATCCAGCCACAAAGTCCAATCGCGGCTTCAAAACCGAAATTTTCGCAATGCCCCAGTTGATATTCCGGTCTTAGCTTGAGTGGGACAAGCTCCGTCTCCCGGACCCGCTTAAATCGTCCCACGCTTCGGCGCATCCGGGACGCCTTGGAACACGTCCTGTTTCCCGAAATGCTTCACGTCAAGCAGCCTAAATCGTTCGCCGGCTGCCGCCTTCAATCCCATATCACGAAGTTCTGCCCCGAAGTGAAATACCACAAAGGTAACGACCGTGACGCCAAACGCCCCTGCCGCGTGCCTTGGCAACGCTGGCGACCTCAATTACCCTTGACTGGATACTCTGTTCTGTATATTAATGCCATAGATAATCACGCAGTGAGCAAATTGCCCGAAGGCATCGTACGTGCCTAATTATAAATCGCACGTGACTCTATAGTATGTGGAGGTATCCCGATGTCCACTGTAAAGATAGTTCACCTCTCGGATACTCACCTTGGAAACGATTATGTTTTCCGAAGTTTGCTCCGAAAGAGAGCTTACTGGAACACTGAGGACGAGAAGCTGCTACGCAACCTTACCGACGCCATACGAAAGATAGGACCGGACTACGTGATACACACAGGGGATGTGGTCAACAAATCGACAAGTTCCAATTTTACTCATGCCGCGGATCGACTGCGAACTCTATTCGAAAATGGTGGCGTCGACGTTAAACGACGCGTACTTATAATTCCGGGAAATCATGACGTCAAGGTATTGGCTGGCAATCACGAGTACTGGGGCAGACTTGAAGGGTTCCATCATTTCCTAAAGTGGTTCTTCGACGAGACCGACTACCAGTCGCGCAGCGCGAACTTTGTCGTCACCGACCTCGAGCGGAAGCTGTGGATTTTTTGCCTCGACTCCACGTTGAAGGAAAAGTATCAATTCGCTGAGGGAGAGATCGGTCAAGGCCAGTGGGATTGGTTCTCGAGCCAGATCGAGACGCTCAAGAAGGTTCACTTGGATCATGAACAATTCGTAAAGATTGTGGCCCTACATCATCACCCTCACCCAATCCGTTCCGGTGGCCAAGAGAGATTCATGCAGTTACTCGACGCCGGAAAGGCGATAGCTGAGTTCAAGCGACATGGGGTCAATCTAGTCCTCCACGGACATAAGCATTTCCCGCACGTGCTGACGGAACACTATGGCGAGGTGGGACAGCATCACTACACAGTTGTCGGCGCCGGAACAGCCACTTGCCCTTTCCCCGAAGAACAGTCCGGTGAAGGTAACAACTTCAATTTGATAATAATCAAGCCTGAGGCCAACTCACTTGGGATCCAAAGGTGGAAGGCCAATAACGACAAAGTCTTCGAACCCGTCTCTCCAGAACCGGAACTTCAACCTGTGTTTCGCGCTAGTCCGAGCGGATATAGGATTTCGCGATCTACAATGATCAATCGAATCCTCGACGCCAACGGGACCTGCGTGGTCACCCACAAGCGCGTGGGTGTCTCCGTTGATCGAAAGGACTTTTCTATGGGCAAGATTCTTTTCGGTATGGGAGCCGATCCGCCAACCACGGAGGTCGGCGATCTCAACTACGACGACGACGTAATCGAAACTATTGAATACGAGGATAACAAAAAGAATTTCAAAAAGGGGTACTTCATTTTGCGAAACCCGGTCAGGCAGGGTATGGACCCAATCAATCTGTGGCACACATACGAGATAAAGGGCGCTTTTTGCACTCGGCGCGCCGATTACCAAAACTACTACCCCGGCAACCAGTCGAATGAGGAGAAGGTCGAGATGGAGGTTGTGCATGTCTGCGACGAATTAACGCTAGTGGTGGAGTTTCCGCATCGCTATAAAGTCTCGCCCCGCCCAAGAGCTATCACCAACAATGGCCAGGAGATTTCACTCAACTCCGGGATGACAACTTATGACGCCGATCGTCTCGCGAATCGCTTCACTCTTCATGTCCGTCGACCGGAGCTCCAGGCGAGGTACCGATTGGCTTGGCAAGTGCCAGATTAGAAATGGGTTATGGGACGTCGAAATGTCTTGACTCGCGGACCGAGTGGGGCGTATGATTGAGGTGTTATGGACGGCGTCGTCATAGTCACTGCATTTTGACACTAGAGGTTCCGGGCAGCAGTTCTTCGGGACGCTAGTGTTGGTGTGTCTAAACCTCTCCACGGCCAACAATCTCAGAAGTCACGTTGCAGGTTAGTTGCAGGGCTTACATTTCGGGTTGATTTTATCAGGTCCCGTCAACCGCCGCCAGTACTCTTCTTTAGCTTTTCGATGCGATCCTTCACGCGCTTCGCATCAGGCCCATTGGGCAAGATTTTCAGATATTCCTTGTAGTAGCGGATGGCCTCAGTATCGTCGTGCCTTTTCTCGTAGGCCTCGCCCAGCAAGATTCTAGGCCGCGCAAAATCATATTTGTAATGAATAGCATCCTTGAACCGCTCAATAGCCGCGTCCAAGTCGCCCTTGCGCTGATAGTAGAGCCCAACCTCGACGTCCTTGTTAGCCTTATAAGGATCATAAACTTCGGATTTTTCAGATGACACCGGCGGCGAAGGCGGTTCGGGCGCGGTAGCACCAAGCGGTATCGGCGGCTGGTGCGCGTCAGGCTTGGCCCCAGGATCCGCAGCGGGCGGTTTCTGATCCTGCGAATGGTTGGGCGCGGGCGGCGTCGGATCTTGCGCGCGCGCTGAAACACACGCGCCGATAGCGATAAAGCCCGCCAACCCAATCTCGAGAATCGCTCCCGCCAGTTTCACCTGGTCGCCCTCGCTCGATACAGTTCGATGGCGTTTGCTATCATCAAAGTTGTGTCGTCCCCCGCGAACGATTGTAGCGCGGAAGTATCGCGCCAAATGTACGTCATGAACGAATCCTAATGGACCTGCGCGAAAAAGCCGCCTCTCTCCCTACGCAACCAGGCGTCTATCTCTACCGCGACGCCGCCGGCCAAATCATCTACGTAGGCAAAGCCCTCTCCCTAAGAAGCCGTGTCCGCAACTATTTCGTAGAAGCCAGCTCCCTCGACGCCAAAACCGGCTCGCTCGTCCGCGAAATCGCGGACATCGATTACATCGTAGTCGACAACGAAAAAGAAGCCCTAGCCCTCGAAAACAATCTAATCAAACAATACAAACCAAAATTCAACGTCCTACTACGCGACGACAAAACCTATCCTTATATCCGCTACACCGCCTTCGAAAAATTCCCGCGAGTCTACGTGACCCGCCGCCTAATCAAAGACGGCTCCATCTACTACGGCCCCTATTTCCCAGCCAACCTAGCCTGGCGCATGGTCCATTTCATCCACAAACATTTCCTCGTCCCCAGCTGCACGGTAGATCTGACCCGCACGCACCCGCGCCCCTGCCTGCAATATTACATTCACCGCTGCCTAGGCCCGTGCGCAGAAGGCCTCACAACCGACGAGCGCTATGCCGAAGCCGCCGCCGACGTCCGCCTGTTCCTCGAAGGCCGCCACAAAGATCTAGCCCGCAGCATCGAGCAAAGAATGGAAAGCGCCTCCGCGCAAGAGCGCTACGAAGAAGCCGCCGGCTACCGCGACCGCCTGCGCACCCTCCGCGAAATGGAAGAGCGCCAAAAAATTGCCGCAGCCGCCGGCGACGACACCGACGTAATCGCCTGGTACGCCGAGCCTCCGCAAGTAGCCGTAAATCTTTTCCATCTGCGCGGCGGCCGGGTAATGGATCGCCGCGATTTCTATTGGGAAGATCAGGAAGTCTTCGAGCCCAAAGAATTCCTATCCTCGCTGCTGAAACAGATCTATCTAGATTCACGCTATCTACCGCGTTTCATCCACGTCCCAATGGAATTCGACGACTGCGAGCTGCTAGAAGAAGTGCTGACAGAATCCGCCGGCCACAAAGTAGAAATCCTAACCCCGCAACGCGGCCCCAAACATCACTTCATGGAGCTGGTAGAAAAAAATGCCAAGCACTCGTTCACCCAGCGCTTCCGCGTGCTGAAACCAAGCTCGAAAGCCATCGCCGAAGCATTGCAGTCCGCGCTCACGTTACCCGAAGAACCAAAACGCATCGAAAGCTTTGACATCTCCCACATCCAAGGCTCCGACACAGTAGCCTCAATGGTAGTCTGGGAAAACGGCAAAATAAAAAAATCCGATTACCGCAAATTCATAATTCGAGGCGAGCAAGCAAGCGGCACCGATCTACCAGGAGTCCTGCGCGACGATTTCGCCAGCATGAGAGAAGCAGTCGAGCGCCGCTATCGCCGCCTGCAAGAAGAAAAAAAGCCGCTGCCAAGCTTAATCCTAATCGACGGCGGCATCGGCCAACTCCACGCCGCGGCCCAAGCCCTAGAAAAACTAGAAATCATCAATCAACCATTAGCCAGCATCGCCAAGCGAGAAGAAATCCTCTACGTCCTGGGCCGCGAAGACGAGCCCATCGTCCTGGAAAAACATTCCCCCATCCTCCACCTAATCCAACAAATCCGCGACGAAACCCACCGCTTCGCCGTCACGTTCCACCGCCAGCGCCGCACCAAATCCCGCATCCGCACCGAACTAGCCGACATCCCCGGAATAAGCGAACGCACAGCCCAAAAGCTACTAAGAGAATTCGGCAGCGTAGCCCAACTAAAAAATCGAAGCGTCGAAGAAATCTCCAAAGTAATCCCCCGCCATCAAGCCGAAAAAGTAGCAGCCCACTTCCAAAGCAGCTCGCAATCGTAGGGGCGGCTCCGCCCAGGCGGACGCCCGGTGTAGCCGTGGGTGTCTCGTTTTTGTCGTTTCTTCCATCTGAAATCTCAAATCTGAAATTTGAAATTTCCGATGCCGTTGCCTTTCGCGCCACACAAACTCACCCCAAAACCCTCACTCACCAACCTCGCCAAGCGTAAAAGTTGCCACCGCCCGACGGCCATGTTAGCCTCATACTGGAGGTGAGCCGTGAGCGATAACAATGTAGGTTCCAAAGTTAGTTTCTTCCTGGTAGGGCTCGGTGTCGGCACGCTGCTAGGCATCCTGTTTGCTCCCAAGTCGGGCGAAGAGACGCGCGAATATCTAGCGTCCAAGGCCGACGAAGGCAAAGAGTACGCCCAAAAGAAAGCCCGCGAATTGCGGGAACGCGCCGAGGAAATGATCGAACGCAGCAAGGAAATCATGGCGCGTCAAAAAGACGCCATGACCAGCGCAGTTTCAGGCGCAGTAGAAGCGGGCAAAGACGCCTACCGCGAAAAAGTAAAGCAGTAGCTCCACGTGAGGTAAAAAATGTCAGGCTGGACTGAAGCATTCATCGTCATCGCAGCAGTAGCCATCGTCATGCAAATGGCGATTTTGCTGGGGATGTATCTTCAGTTCCGCGACATGAACCAGCACATCAAGCGCGTAACCACGGATCTCGAAACGCGCGTGAATCCCATTCTCCTGCGCGTCAATCGCATTCTCGATGATTCGCAGGACCGGATTTCAAGCATCGTCGGAGATGCCGCCGAAGTCACTCGCATCGCGCGCGGTCAAGCGCAAAAGGTAGATCGCGTTTTCACCGACGCGATCGATCGCCTCCGCGTGCAAGTGATTCGCGCCGATCATCTTCTAACCGGCGCCCTCGAAGTGCTGGAAGAAACCGGCTCCAAAGTCCGCAAAACGGTAACCGGCCCAGTAACGCAAGTAGCCGCGGTACTAAAGGGCATAAAAGTCGGCCTGGATTTCATCCGCGGTCAACAACAGCATCGCCGCCGTTCCGATGCTCCGACGCAGGATGAAGAACTATTCATCTGAGCCCGAATCCCTCTCCGGGCTTCCATCCCCTTCCAAAATTTCAGCGCCAACGGCAAGTTGCATTCGTAGGGGCGCCGGTCAATCGCTGTGCGGTTGCGAAGCAATCGACGCGCCCGCTCCGAGTACGGCTGACCGTTGCGCGCGCTACAACCTCGCACGACAATCGCGCGCGCTCTACCGAATCCACCCGCCTCCGATCACTCGCTCGCGATCATAAAAAACTGCGGCTTGCCCCGCGGTAATGGCCCGCTGCGGCTCATCAAGAATAATTCTCGCGGCCGAAGCGTCAATCGGCGTAATCGTCGCCGGCGCAGCATCATGCCGATTGCGAATCTTCACGTCGGCGCGCACCGGATTTTGCGGCGCCTCAAACGCAATCCAATTCACATCGCGCACTTCGCAGGCAGTCGCGCGCAACTCGGCGTCCTCGCCGACAATCAAGCGATTCTTCTCGCGATCCATCGCCACCACGTAAACCTTGCGCCCAGCCGCAAATCCAAGCCCCTTGCGCTGCCCGATCGTATAGCGATGCAGACCCTCGTGCCGCCCAATCACTTTCCCCTCGGTGGTAACAATCTCCCCAGCTTCCGCAGAAAGCGTCCGCCCCTGCTCCGTCAAATAACTCTCAATAAATTGCACGTAATCCCCAGAAGGCACAAAACAAATTTCCTGGCTCTCCGGCTTCTCAGCCACCGGCAAATTCGCAGCGCGAGCAATTTCGCGCACTTCCGTCTTCGTCATCTCGCCCAGCGGAAAATCCGTCCGCGCCAACTGCTCCTGCGTCAACCCAAAAAGAAAATAAGATTGATCCTTCGAATCATCCACAGCCCGCCAAAGCTCCCAGCGCCCAGTCTCCGCATTCCGCCGGACGCGCGCATAGTGCCCAGTAGCCAACCGCTCCGCCCCAATCTGCCGCGCAGTCAAAAGCAACTCATCAAATTTCACGTGACTATTGCAGCTAGTACAAGGAATCGGCGTCCGCCCGCCAAGATAATCCTCAACAAACGGCCGAATCACAGACTCCTCAAACCGCCGCTCAAAATTCACCACGTAAAACGGAAATCCCAAATGCTGCGCCACCCTCCGCGCATCGTAAACATCATCCAGCGAGCAACAGCGATGCGCCACGGGCCCATCGCCCTGCAGCTCGGGCAGCCGGCGATGATTCCAAAGCTGCATAGTCAACCCGACGATCGAGTGCCCCCGCTGCTGCAAGATCGCCGCAGCCGCCGAACTATCCACCCCGCCACTCATCGCCACCGCGATGGATCCAAGTAGCGCCGGTTTATCCTGAGTCGCGACGAAGGGCGTCCCTGCCGGCCTCTTACGACCATTCAATTCGCCAACGCCATCACTCGCGGCCGGCGCTAACTCGACGAAAATCTCCGCCGTGCTCTCCGTCGCGTTCGCCGCGACGAGCGTTGCACCCGCACTTTCCGTCCTCACTCGCATTCTCACTTCACCGCTCATCGCCCAACGACCGGCGTGCTTTCCGTCTTCCGATATTTCGGCGAAATCTCCCTCAACTTCTCCACCGCCGCGGGAATCGCCCGCAGCGCAAAATCAATCTCAGCCTCGACAGTCCCGCGCCCCAAACTAAATCGAATACTCGAGCGCCCCATCTCCGCCGAAAGCCCAATCGCTGTCAGCACGTGCGACGGTTCCACCGCGCCCGAGGAGCAGGCGGCGCCCGTGGAGCACGCCACGCCTCGCAGATCGAGCGCAATCACCAGCGACTCGGCCTCGGCGCCTTCGAACATTATGTTCGTCGTGTTGGCCACGCGCTTTTCGCGATTGCCGTTCACCTGGCATCGCGGAATCGTTTCGAGGATGGTTTCC
Organism: uncultured Acidobacteriota bacterium; assembly: GCA_963831955.1. GTDB lineage: Bacteria > Acidobacteriota > Terriglobia > Acidiferrales > UBA7541 > Palsa-147. The sequence goes on from CAWHSG010000003.1 coordinate 1,328,802, forward strand.
TCCAGCCGATTGCGCATAGCCGCAATCCGCGCCGCGCTCTCATCCAGCAAAGCCCGCGCCGATTCCGCCGCGCGCCCCATGCCGACAATCCCCGGCACATTCTCGGTCCCCGGCCGCTTATCGCGCTCGTGATGCCCACCATAAAACATCGGATGAATGCGCGTCCCAGCCTTCACGTAAAGCGCCCCAGTCCCCTTAGGCCCATAAATTTTGTGCGCCGAAAGCGAAAGCAAATCGACGCCCAAGCCCCCCACGTCCAGCGCCACCTTCCCCGCCGACTGCACCGCGTCCGTATGAAACGCAACCTCAGCCTCGCGCGCAATCTCGCCAATGGCCGCAATCGGCTGAATCGTCCCCAACTCGTTGTTAGCGTGCATCACGCTGATCAAAACAGTCTCCGGCCGCAGCGCCCGCCGAATCTCCCCAGGATCAACAATCCCGTCCGCCCCCACCGGCACGTAAGTCACCTCGACACCCTCGCGCTCCAACTTCTGGCATGCGTTAAGCACCGCGTGATGTTCGATGGCGCTGGTGATCACGTGGACTTTTTCAAGTGCGCCGCCAGCCGTTTCGGCCGCGCGCATCGGAGAATTTTTCCCCGTAGGGGCGGGGCTTGCTCCGCCCGTCTTCGTACCACCCGCCACCGCCGCCGCAATCGTGCCAAAAATTGCCAAATTATCCGCCTCGGTCCCGCCGCTCGTAAAAACAATCTCCGCCGGCTTAGCCCCAATCAACCGCGCCACCGAATCCCGCGCATCCTCCACCGCATAACGCGCCCGCTGCCCCTGCGAGTGAATCGAGCTAGCATTCGCAAATCGCTCCGAAAAATAAGGCAGCATGGCCTCAAGAACTTCCGGCGCCATAGGCGTAGTAGCGTTGTAATCCAAGTAGACGCGCATGTTTATTCAGAATAGCTGTCCCCAAGACAACGGGTCAAGACAGCGATGGGTGTTCACCTCCCCCCGAAGCTGCTATTCCCGGCAGGGCGGCGCAGGGCTTCTTGGGCTAGGTAGTGGCTCGAGGTTGTTTTCGCGCCTCTAATACTCCGCTTGTGTAAGATTTCGTGAAACGGACTTAGTTAACAAAACTCTTGAGAAAACGGGGCTGCCGGCCACGACAAAGGTCGATCTACGGCCCCAGGACCGTCTTGCCTAGGGCTTCCGCCAGCGGACCGAGATCCTTTTTGTTTGTCGTTAAGACGTCGCTGTCGGCCGGCGCGAAAAATGCGAATACGGCGTCGCCTAGGGCCCTACATCTCTCAGGCGTCAGCTGATAATGCTTCGTTCTGACCAAGTCGCGAAGCACTTGCCGGCGCTGTACGTCTTCTCTGCGAGTAGAGCCGGTGGGAATGGCGTCCGCCATTTTCGTCAATAGCTTAGGGCTACTACGGAGCTCGTCGGCGAGGCTGCACTCTTGAGTGTCACAGCTCACCGGGCTCAGATCGAAAATGCCGTCCTTACCGAGGACGGGCGCGCTCTCCGTGTAACAGTCCAAGTCCTGAACGATTTCAGTTGTGAGCTTCCTGCGTTTACCCCAACTCCGCAAAAGCAGTCCGGCAATTGCGAGCCGGTAGCGATCTGCCAATTCCTCGTCATCGGAACTTGAAAAACGTGACCCCGACGGCCGATTTCGCGATGAAAGATGAACGGCGACCGCGAGCGCTTCATAGGAACTGCTCTTTCGATATGCATGGTACTGCGGCGGTAAGCTGTTGATGACTCGGATCGTGCGACTGAGAGACTTCGTCTGCACCAATTTTTCATGGAAGTACGCATAGTGTTTGAATATTCCTGACTTCCATTCTTTTATTGCATAGACGGGGAGTATCGACGTTGCGTATTTCTTTAGCGCAGCCCGCGCAGCGGCTGATCTTGGATCACCGGGCTTTAGAAGGGCATCTGCGAGGATCGTGGTTTCAACGTACGCCTTGCTCTTCGTCATCTAAGAGTTCACCCAAGGAGACCGGATCGACGCAGAGTCCCGCTTGTTCGAACTCTTCGATTGTCTGCTGAGCCGCATCGAACGAGACAAAGGGGTGCGTCCGAAGCTCTTTCAATGCCCTCAAGAAAACAACGACTTGACTCGCCGTCAGAGGCTGGCCATTACTGTTTACGCGAGCAATTTCAAGTGCGTTGATAATGGCGGCGTACCCATCACCTATAGATCGGCACCGAAAAAGGTCGGGAAGCAAAAGTTCGACGGTATGGACGAAGTGGTCTGATTGTAGGAGGTCGTTCGCAACGAGCGCATCACGGGCTCGTTCCAGAGTCGAGATCGCCTGGGCGAGCAGTCCGAGAGCCTTGATCAAGTCGGATCGATTGCCGTCGGTGGCCGAATATAGTATGTCTATCGAAATTGGAGCCAGTGCGGTAGCGCCCTCTACTCGGACCGTAGCCAGTCCCTCGTCGTGGGTTTGGGTTCCCGACGCAGGTGGCGCGGGAGCGGTTTCAGGAGCGGCCGACGGGCGCTTCTGGTTCGGGCCCGGAAATTTTAGGACTGAAGGTGTGCTACTCATGTGCTGAGAACCCTATCGATTTCTTTTCGAACATTTCTTCCCGTCTGCGTTATCCAATTAACTGGGTCCCATTGAGATCGTTCGACTATTGCTAATGTATAATAATCGACGTCCGCTATCAAATGGTGATATTCCTTGTGCACCGATGTTTGGCCTAGTCCGAGGTCGGGATTGAACTGAGCATCTAGGGTACCGTTTTCCGCCTTGAGCCTCAGGGTGGCTCCCAATTCCTTGCTTTCCCACCTCGCGACCCACTCCGTGATCTCCGAGCCGACTCCGAATCGCGGCTCGACTTTGATCCCGAGGCTTTTTAGAGCGTTCAATGCTGCCTTTGGCTCATCAGAACTTCCATAGGGTTTGATATAGATTAGCCTTAAGCCTATTCGCGTGAACACGGCTATGTCCAATCTATCGGCGAGAAAATCAAAAAATAGCTTACAGTGCGATGCAAATTTTTCCAGACTCGCATCCAATTTGGACGCGGTCAGTCGTGCGGCGGTCATCTGAATATTAAATACGCCTTCATCTGCTGTCATTTGTGTTTGGATAGGAGTGCCCAGTTCGTTGCGTAAATTGGTGAATCGCTTCCCAAGGTGATGGAATATTTCGCCCGTCCTGTCGAAAATCAACGGTGCCTCGGCATACCTAATTTCGCAGGTCGCCTGCCGGAACTCGAAATCTGATAACGTTAGCGTTGGCATGAAGGTTCAGGATTGAGACTATAACTGTTCGCTGAGAAAGCGTGCAAGTCCCACGTACCCAACCAGCACCGATAGGAAGTCACCTTTGCAGACGACCGGGCTCCGAATACTTTATGGTCCGTTTTTCGTCGCGACATTACTGTTGACTAACTCGCCAATCCATGCTAGCGTATCCTCGGCTCCATCTGCGAGCCGCAGCAAATTGAACACAGGAGGACTGCGCGTGTCCTGAAGACAAACTGCCGGCAATTCCTCGCAGTCAACCTCGCTTCACCAACCGCCAAGGGCCATGTTCTGGAAGCCAAACCAAACCGGACAAAGAAAGCAGAAAGAGAGATCCCTCCCGCGCAAACGCCACCCGCAGACCGCCACCCGCGCCCTTGCAAATCCTAATCGGGAAACCAAATCCATCACCCGAACCCCCGCCAATCCTAATCGGGAAACCGAATCCTTCGCCTGCACCGTCGCAATTTCTAATCGCAAACCCAAATTATTAGAAACGCTGCAACTCCAACAAAACAAACCCGGGTCCGGGCTGATGATTCAGCCCGGCGATATAAATGGCCCTGCTCTAATCGCAAAGAAACCAATGTTTTCACCATCGATTTCGACGCAACTGCCGCAACCCGCCCGCGCCCTACGACGCGGCCAACGCACCCCCGCAAATCGCCCGCAAATCCGGCAAACGCGAAGAAAACGCGAAAATCCACCCCTCAATTTTGTAGCGATTAGAAGGAGGCCCGATCGTTTATTTTCATCAACTTAAGGGGCGATTTTAATCTCACCATGTAGCGATTAAAACGCTTTTGTAGCACAGCCACTCCTGGCTGTGTCGGGTGAAGGAGATGGCTAGATGCCGAACGGAAGGAGACGAAAAGCCACAGCCAGGAGTGTCTGTGCTACTGGGGCCGAACTGCGGGAGGGCTGAAGCACCCTCCCCTACTTTAGGGCCAGGCGATCGGTTATGTCGATTTTGTGTTGCTCTAGTTCGGCTTCCAGGCCGGCATCCGTCAGGTCCAGCGGATGGGAATGTTTCCAGTCGTGATGGACGATTTTGGTCATGCGTTTTACGACTTCGGGATCGTGGACGTCGATGGCCAGCTCGCGGCGGCTGTCGAAGCTGCCGGGGGCTAGATTGATGGAGCCTACGATCACGCGGCTTTCATCGAGCAGCAGCATTTTGGCGTGCAGCTTGAGGTGCTTTAGCTTGTGAACTTTGATGCCTACGTCGTCCATGATGCGCAGGCCGCCTACGCCTTCGGTTAGCTTTTCTGTATCTAGCTTGTGCGGGGGGCGGGCCATTACGTGGATTTTTACGCCGCGTTTTCTGGCGCGGACGAGGCGCTCGATGATAACGGCGTCCTGATAACGCTCATTTTGGAGGAATATCGAGTGGCGGGCGTCGTCTATGAATTGGGCGATGCGATCGCGGCCGTTGCCGGTGCACCAGATCAGGTGGGCTTCTTCGCCGGTGTCGAATTTTTTGCGTTTCCAGTCGGCTTGGAAGCAGTCCATGATTTCGCGGACTTCGTGCTTGTGGGTGGTGACGATGGCGTAGTCGCGGGTTTCGGTTAGGTTTTTTGTTTCCCAGTTGAGGGATTTTACGAAGGCGGTTTTGGCGTCCACGACCATGGATTTTTCGTGGGTCAGGCCGAAGCAGGGGTTGCTGTCGATCACTTCGACGTGATGGGATTTTAGGAATTTGCGCGATGCTTGATTTTCGGCTTTGCCGCTGCGGCGGCTGGGATTGAGCATGATGCGGACGTCCACGCCGCGTTTTTTTGCGGCGGCTACGGCTTGGAGTAACGCTGGGTCGGAGAAGACGAACATTTTTACCCAGAGGGATTTTTGGGCGCTGTTGATGGCGTCGAGGATCGGCTTGGCGGTGTCGTCGGGTAGGACGATTAGATAACGGGATGGTGGCATCGGGGCTCCAGGTGATTTACAAAATGATTCGCACAAATTGCTTGGGCAGCGAAAAACAAAACCTCAGCGGCTAAAGCCGATTTCTCTGCCGGCGATTTCGGCACGACTGAAGTCGTGCCCTGACGATGCGACTGCACTTGCTTTTCGTGCTGTTCGGTCCGGCCTCGATCACAGTTCTTGCGCACGGCGGTGGTCGTAAGATGCCGGCAGGGACGCCGGCGCTACTTGGATTCTACGACGCCGGGGCGGCTCGATTGCGATTCGAATTGAACTTTGTAGAGCTCGGCGTAGGCGCCGCCTTTCTGCATGAGTTCGTCGTGCGTTCCCTGCTCGGCTACTACTCCGTCTTTGAGGACCAGGATTACGTCGGAATTTCTGATCGTGCTTAGGCGATGGGCGATGGTGATTACCGTGCGGCCTTTCATCAGGCGATCTAGCGCTTTCACGATCATGCTTTCGGATTCGGTGTCCAGGGCGGCGGTGGGCTCATCGAGAATTAGGATCGGATTGTTGCGGATGATGGCTCTCGCGATGCCTATGCGCTGGCGTTGGCCGCCGGAGAGAGTGTCGCCGCGCTCGCCTACCATTGTGTCGTAGCCGTGGGGCATGCGTTGCACGAATTCGTCCACGTCGGCTAGCTTCGCGGCGTTGATGATTTCTTCTTCGGTGGCGCCGGCGCGGCCGTAGGCGATGTTATCGCGGACGGTGCCTTCGAAGAGGACGGTTTCTTGCAGGACGTAGCCGATGTGGTTGCGCAGGCCTTGAATTTTGTAATCGCGGATGTCCACGCCATCGATTTGGATTTTGCCGGAGGTGGGATCGTAGAAACGCGGGATCAGGCTAACGATGGTGGATTTGCCGCCCCCTGTGGGGCCCACGACTCCCACCATTTGGCCTGGCTTGATGTGGAAGCTTACTTCTTTCAGGACGGGAGTGGTGTCGTCGTAGGCGAAGGCTACTTTGTCGAAGATTATGTCGCCGGTGATGGACTTGGGATCTTGGGCGTTGGGACTTTCGAGAACAGTTGTACCGGCATCCAGGATGCCTTGGACCCGCTCCACTCCCACTGCGGTTTGGGCGATGGAATTGGTCATGGTGGCTAGGTCTTGGACGGGTTTGAAGAATTTCGCCAGGTAGGCGAGGAAGACGGTTAGGGCGCCGGCGGTCATGGTGCCTGCGATGATCAACGAAGAACCGCGCCATAGGACGATTGCTACGCAGAGAGAAACGGTGATGGCTACGATCGGCGAGAGTAAGGCTTTTACCCGGCGGGCTTTTAGTGCGGCTTCAACGGTGGCTTGGCTTACGGCGCCTAATTCTTTTTGGGCTAGATCCTGGCGGCCGTAAGCTTGGATTACTCGCACGGATTGCAGGCCTTGCTCGACTACTGCTACTACGTTGCTTTGTTGGCGGCGGACTTCGTGAGTGGCTTTTTTTACGGCTTTTTTGAAACGGGAGACGAACAGAAGTAGGAATGGGGTCACGGCTACGGCGATTAGGGTGAAGTCCCAATTTAGCCAGAACATTATGGCTAGCATGGCTAGTATCGTCAGCATGTCCACGGCTATGTCGAGCGTGGAAGAGCTGGCGAAGGCCTGGATGGTTTGTACGTCGGCGGTGATGGTGCTGAGCAGGGCGCCGGTTTGGTGTTTGTCGTAATAGCTTAGGGAGAGTTGCTGGAGATGATGGTAGGTGCGCATGCGGAGATCGTTGGCTACCCATTGGCCCACGCTGGTGGTGTAGTAATTGGCGATGTAGGAGGCTGCTGCGCCTACGATGGCAATGATCACCGCAGCGGCTGCAGCGGCGAAAGCGATTTGCATTTTTGTGCCGCCGCCTAGTAGCGGATGTAGGAGATCAGCTAGCCAGGGGTGGAGTTTGTGGGTGCCTACCACGTTGTCGAGGATGATTTTTAGCGGCCACGGGGCGGCTACGCTCATGGCGGTTTGCACGATCATGGAGGCCAGGATGGCGAGGAGCGTGAAGCGGTAGGGGCGGACTAGGGTGCGGATTAGGCCTAGCAAGCTTGGGGCTCCCGGTTTTTCCCGCGCGCGGTTTGAAGCGAGATTAGTTGTTATACAGGTGGGTTGGCGGCAACACCACTGAAATTGCGAATGTCGGGCGGGTGCGCGGGGGTGCTCCGGGTGAACATCGTTTTGGCGGAATTGTTGACAGGTTGATTGCTGTTCGATAACGTCGAACTAGGATTGATTGCATCGGTTTGCTGCTTTTGATGCCTGGGAGAGCAACTTGTCGCGTCAAATAATTACTTTGACTACCGATTACGGTACGAATGACCACCTCGTGGGGTCTATGAAGGGGGTCATACTCGGGATCAATTCGGAAGTGCAAGTTGTGGACATTACGCATGCGGTGGCGCCGCACGACATTCTGGACGCGGCGTTGATTATCAATGATGCTTCGCGTTATTTTCCCAGCCGGACTGTGCATGTGGTGGTTGTAGATCCTGGTGTGGGGACTGAGCGGCGGCCGCTCTTGGTTACGGCGGGATCGCAGTATTACATTGCGCCTGATAACGGCGTGCTTTCTTTGATTTATGAGCGGGAGAAGGATGCTTTGACGGTGCGGCAGATTACTGCGGAGCATTACTTTTTGCAGCCTTTGAGCCGGACTTTTCATGGGCGGGATGTTTTTGCGCCAGTGGCGGCTTGGTTTTGCAAGGCTTGGCAGAGTGCTTCGTTTGGCGAGGAGATTGAGGATTACGTGCGGTTGTCGGTGCCGAAGCCTAAGGCTGATGGGAATGTTACCAAGGGCGTGGTGCTGCGCGTGGATTCGTTTGGGAATTTGCTTACGAATTTGACGCCGGATGAGATTCCGGCTTTGATTACCAGCGATGCCAAGGTGCGGATTAAGATTGGGAATAAGGAGATCGATCATCTCTCGCAAACTTTTGCTGATGGGGCTGCCGCTGAGCCGATTGCTTTGATCGGGTCGAATGGGGCGTTGGAGATTTCGGTGAATAAGGGACATGCGGCCAAGGCGCTGGGAGTAAATCGCGGGTCGGAAGTTACGGTTGAGGTTGGATAGGTCCTGCCTGTCGTTCGTGAAATCCCAATCGAAAATTTAGCGTGCCAGGTCGGCTACTGCTAGCTGGCTGCGCATTCGCGGATCGAGCCAGTCGCGGAATGCGTCGCCAAGCAGATTGAACGCGAGGACTGCGGTCATTACTGCTAACGCGGGGAAGATTACTAGGTGCGGGGCATCGAAGAGATGGCCTCTGGCGTCGTTTAGCATGGCGCCCCAGCTTGGCATTGGGGCTAGGACGCCCAAACCCAGGAAGCTTAGCGTGGACTCGGCTAGGATTGCGCCGGCCATTGCTATTGTGGCTTGGATCAGGACTGGTTGGAGGATATTTGGGATTAGGTGGCGCACTAGAATTCTGGCGTGCGTGGCGCCTAACGATCTTGCTGCTAGTACGTATTCCATTTCTTTGGCTTGCAGGACTTGGGCACGGGCTAATCTTGCGTAGCCGGCCCAGCCTGTGATTGTTAGGGCTAGGATTACTTTGCCTATGCCCGGGCCTAGGAACGCGGCGAAGGCTATTGCTAGCAGGATTCCTGGAAATGACAGGAAGGCGTTGATTAGGACTATGTTCACTACTCGATCTAGCCAGCCGCCGAAATAGCCTGCTATTGCGCCTATCGCTAAACCCGTGATGCCGCTGAATAGGACTACGCAGATGCTTACCGACATCGAGACTCTTGCGCCGAAGATTATGCGGGAGAGGATGTCGCGGCCTAGTTCGTCAGTGCCCATCCAGTGATGTGGGCTTGGTGGCGAGAGGCGGGCTGGCAGATTTTGGGCGATGGGACTGTAAGGCGCGATCCACGGAGCGAAGAGGGCGCTTAGGGCTAGCAGCAGCGTGATTACCAGACCCCATCTTGCTAGCGGGCTTTGGCGCCAGAATTGTTTTAGGGATTTCATTCGAAGCGCACCCTGGGATCTACGAGAACGTAGACGAAATCGGTGAGGAGATTTACGGCTACGTAGGACACCGCGATCAGGAGGATGCAGCCTTGTAGGAGCGGATAGTCGCGGGCTTGGATTGCAGTTACGGCCAGGCCGCCGATTCCTGGCCAGGCGAAAATTGATTCTGTGACGATTGTTCCCGCGAGTAGCGTGCCGAATTGTAATCCCAAGATTGTTAGGATCGGGATGAGTGCGTTGCGGAATGCGTGACGGAATAGGACTGCAGATTCCGGGACGCCTTTGGCGCGGGCGGTGCGGACGTAGTCGCTCGAAAGTTCTTCGATCATGCTGCTGCGGACCATTCTGGTTAGGATTGCTGCCAAGGCTGCGCCCAAGGTGATCGCGGGAAGAATTATGTGGCTGATGCCGCCTCGGCCCGACACTGGCAGCCAACCTAAAATTACGGCGAAGACTAACATTAGGATTGGGCCGAGCGCGAAATTGGGGACGCTTAGGCCGAAGAGAGTTAGGACGCTTACGGCGCGGTCGGTGGGTTGGCCGCGTTTGTGTGCGGCTAGAATTCCGGCGGAGATGCCGATTAGTGCGCAGACTAGCAGCGCTACGGAGGCTAGTTCTAGCGTGGCGGGATAGTGCTCCAGGATTACTTTTGTTACCGGGCGTTGATAGCGGAAGGATTCACCGAGGTTGCCGCGCAGGACGCCGGTTAAATAGTGCTCGTATTGGACTGGTAGCGAGAGATCCAGGCCGAGGGCGTGGCGGAGTTGCGTTAGATCTTCGGCGCGGGCGCCTTCGCCTAACATTTGTTGGACTGGATCGCCGGGGACGATGTGGGCTAGAAGAAAAACCATGGTGATGATTAGCCAGACGGCGGGCATGGCCAGCAGGATTCGCAAGGCGACATAGCGTAGGATTTTCACTGGGTTCTTCGGCGAGAGCCGCGGCGCGAGCGGGTTGGAGTTACGACTTCTGGAGTTACGGATTCTTGTGCGCCGGTGGTGCTTGCTGCTGTTGCGGATGCCGCTGCTGCGTTGGCTGCTTCCCTGCTGGATTCTTCCATGAGCTTTGGTTGCTCGCTTGGTGATTTATTTTCTTCTGGTGCGGCCGGAGTTGCTACCCGCTTGATTTTTACTCGTGAGACTCGGCGGCGCTCCATATCCATTACGGTGAATAGATAGCCGTTGGCTTCGAAACTTTCGCCGCCTCTGGGGACGAAGCCTAGATGGGTTAGGACGAAGCCGCCGATGGTTTCGTAACCTGGATCATCCGGCAGAGCGATCGAGTATTGCGATTCCAGGTCGCGGACTTTTAGGGCGGCGTCGAAGATTAGCGAGCCGTCTGGTAGGCGCATGGGGCGCTCTACTACGTCGAACTCGTCGTGAAACTCGCCTACCATTTGCTCGAGGATGTCTTCTAGCGTTACTACCCCTAGGATGCTGCCGAATTCGTCCACTACCATGGCGATTTCTGTGCGGCGCGAGCGGAGTTCGACCAGGAGTTCGCTGGCTAATTTGGTTTCTGGGACGATTAGAATTTCTCTTAGGTAGCTTTGTAGATGGAATTCGGCTGGGGGTAGGCCTTCTTCGGCGCGGCGGGCGCGATCTAGTTGGATCCAGATTAAATCCTTGATGTGGACGAAACCTTTTATGTGATCGAGAGTGCCTTCGTAAACGGGAATGCGCGAACGTTGCGTAGTGGCGAAGGTGCGCATGGCGTCTTCCAGGGTGGCATCCATCGGCAGGGCGTGGATATCTGGGCGCGGGACCATGATTTCGCGGACTTGTAATTGGGCGAGTTCGATGGCGCCTTGGACGATTTGCATTTCTGTGGCCGGTAGGACGCCGCGTTCGCGGGCTTGCTCGATTAGCACCTGGAGTTCTTCTGGGGAGCGGACTAGGGTGTGGCTGTGGGCTTCGGTTACACCCAGGCTGCGGACAAATTTGTCGGCTATGCCGTCTAATAGATCTATGGCCCAACTGAAAGAATTTAGGAACCAGTGGAATGGGCGGGCGATTAGAAGGGCTACTTTTTCGGCGCGGGCCAGGCTGATGCTTTTGGGGACTAGCTCGCCGAGGATTACTTGGACGATGGTGAGTAGACCGAAGGCTAGAACTAACGCGGTGGCGTGCGCGGCGATTAGGCCCCAGTGGCTGGGGACATGGGCTACTAGCGGGCTTAGAATTTCGGCTAACGTGATTTCGCCTAAGTAGCCTAGGGCCAGGCTGGCTAGGGTTATGCCTACTTGTACTCCGCTTACTACCCGGCCTAAATCGGCGAGTAGGCTTTCTACTATTTTTGCCCGTGGGTCGCCTGCGCTTACTAGTTGGCGAACTCGGGAGATTCTTACGGCTACCAGGGAGAATTCTACTGCGGCGAAGAAGGCGTTGATGCCTACCAGGGCCAGAACTAGGAATAGGCGAAGGGCTAGCATCTGGGAAAATTTTAGCAAGATGGCGGGTTGCGGGTGGGAATTTCTCGGTTCGGGCGCGCTTGCGGGGTACTTGTCTTAATTTCGAGATAGGGTGCCGAAGCCACTCTCGGAAGCCGCGTGGCGGGTCGGCCGAAAAGTGCCCAGCGCTAAAGCGCATGGTTTTAGATGGCGCTGTTTCGGAGCGCCGAAGCGCTCCTCCCCCGAATAAATTCGGGGGCTCCCACCGTGGCGCCGCGGCTCCGCCGCGTTGCGGACCGCATTTTGCTGCGATAGACTTCGCGCGGGTTCTTCTTGATGACCTCTGAACATCGTTCTCACCTTTTGCGGAATGTTTTTGCTGGGCTTCTTCTGATTCTTGGGGGGGCTTTTTTGATTGGGTGGTGGATGATTTGGCGGCCTTTGCCGGAATTGGATGGGGATTTGAATTTGCCTGAGGTGCGGCAGCCGGTTTTGGTGGATCGGGATGGTTGGGGCGTGCCGTGGATACAGGCTTCTTCGATGGAGGATTTGGAGATCGCGCAGGGTTATGTTGTAGCGCAGGACCGGCTTTGGCAGATGGATCTTTTGCGGCGAGCGGCTGCCGGGGAGTTGGCGGAGATTTTTGGGGCGGTGGCGCTGCCTTTGGATCGGGAGAATCGGACGCTGGGATTGCGGGTGGCGGCGGAGGCTGCGGCGCGGCGCATGGATCCTGCTACGCGGAAGATTGTGGAGGCTTATGCGGCTGGCGTGAATCGTTACATTGCGGAGCGCTCCGGGAGATTGCCGATTGAATTTACTTTGTTGCGTTATAAGCCGCGGCCTTGGACTGCGGCGGATAGTTTCCTGATTTCCGCTTATATGTGGAAGACGCTCACCACTACCTGGAAGGCTAAATTGAATCGGGCGCGGATTACGGCGCTTGTTGGGCCGGAGCGGGCGCGGGATTTATTTGTGGAGGATTCGCCGCTGGATCATTTCATTGTTGGGGCGGGTGCGGGAAAGGCGGAGGGGCCTGGGCACTTGGTGCAGCCGCCTGAGGGGGATTCGGATACGGAGACGGCTGAGTCGGATGGGAAGACGGTCGGCAATGAATTCGCTAGGCGTAGTCCGTCGTTGAGTGTTGCCTTTGGCGGCGATCGCGGTCGTAAGATGCCGGCAGGGACGCCGGCGCTACTTTGGAGCTTGGCGCGGACTTCGCTTTCGCAGTTTGAGTCGCAGACTTCGGAGATTATTGGCAGCAATAATTTTGTGGCTAGCGGGGAGCATACGGCTTCGGGGCTGCCGATTTTGGCTAACGACACGCATCTGGATTTTTCTATGCCGGGGATTTGGTACATCCTCCATCTGACTGCGCCTGGCTGGAATGTGGCTGGATTTACTTTTCCTGGATCGCCGCTGGTGGTGATTGGGCATAACGACCGGATTGCTTGGGGATTTACGAATAGCGATGCGGAGGTGCAGGACCTTTACATTGAGACTTTCAATCCTGCTGATCCTTTGGAATATCGGGTGAATGGAAATTGGGTGCGGGCGGAGACGCGGCGGGAAGTGATTCATGTGCGCGGGGCGGCGGATGATTTGCTGGATGTGGTTTTGACGCGGCATGGGCCGGTGGTGCGTCGAGATTCGGCGGAAGAAGGCGGGCGGATTTATTCCTTGCGTTGGACTGCGCTGGAGCCTGGTGCGCTGGATTTTTCTTATCCTTTGATTGGCGGGGCGCAGAATTGGGATGAATTCTTGCTGGTGATGAGCAAGATTGCTGGGCCAGGGCAGAACGCAGTTTATGCCGACGTGGATGGGAACATTGGTTACGTGATGGCGGCGCGGATTCCGATTCGGAAATCGGGGAATGGCGATTTGCCCGTGGCTGGAGATACCGATGATTTTGAGTGGACGGGGTACATTCCGTTTGGCGAATTGCCGCAGGTTTTGAATCCGCTTGGCGGGATTATCGCTACCGCCAATGCGCGGACTGTGGGGCCTGCTTATAAACATTTTATTAGCGATCGTTGGGCCGGGCCTTACCGGACGGAGCGGATTTATCAGTTGCTCGGCGCGCGGAAGGATTTGCGGCCTGGGGATGCTAACAACATTCAGAACGATATTGTTAGTTTGCCGGATCAATTTTTGGCGAGGCAGATTTATGCGGCTGGTTTGAAGGTGGCGCCCAGGGATCCACGGACTAAGGTGCTGCTGGATCGCTTGAAGAATTGGGATGGGCGGGCTTCGGCGGATTCGGTGGAGACTTCGTTTGTGGAATATTCGCGGCATGTTTTGATGGCTATGTTGCTTGCGCCTTATATTGGCGATCGGATGAATGAGTATGAATTGTGGGAGCCGGATGCGGATTACGATGAGGTTTGGTGGCGGGATAAAGTTTTTTTGGAGAATGTGATTCGGGAGCGTCCGGCGGCTTGGTTGCCGAAGGGAGTTGCTGATTATGATTCACTGTTGATCTCGGCGGCGGATGCGGCGGTTGGTTTGCTGGCGCGGGCCTCGCGGGATGGCGATCCTTTGCATGCTAAATGGGGGCAATTACACCTACTCGAGATTTATCATCCTTTGGGGGAGTCGGGATTTTTGCGGCGGATATTCAGCATTGGGCCGATCGAGCAGGGTGGTTCGCTCGATACTGTGCGGGCTATGGGTTATCGGCACGGGCCCGCTATGCGATTTGTGGCTGATCTTTCTAATTGGGATCTTTCTTTGATGGAGATTCCTGCTGGGGAGTCGGGGCAGTATGCTAGTCCGCATTACCGGGATCAGTTTGATGAGTGGTTTGCTGGGCGGGGGATTGCGGCGGCGTTTAGTGCTGGGGCTGAAGAACGCGTGCGCGTGCATCGGTTGCGGATTTTGCCTGCGGAAACCGCTGCCCGGCCGTGAGGATTTGCAGATTGGGAGTTATCCTGAACCGAACTCGTTTGGTGTTCAAAGCCCGGCGCTAAAGCGCAACCGCGAAGACGCAGCTTTTTTCGGAGCGCTAAAGCGCTCCTCCCCCGCATGAATGCGGGGGCTCCCACCGAAATGCGAAGAACTGAGATCTAGATCAGCGTTCCACGGCATCGGCTCATTCCGCGATTGGTGAAGTTGTTTGGGTTGCGTTAGAATGTGGCCTCTGTTTTTACGGGAGAGGATTATTTGAGTCCGGCTGCTAATAAACCTGTTGAGGCGCCTCGCAAAGGCGATTTTGAGAAGTCACTTGGGCGGCTTGAGGAAGTCGTCAAGCGCTTGGAGAGTGCTGACCTTTCGCTTGATGAGGCTATGAAGCTTTTTGAGGAAGGCGTTACGCTTTCTCGCGAATGTCAGAAGCAGCTGGAGGAGGCTGAGGGTAGGATTGAGATTCTTTTGAAAAAGGCTGATGGGAAGATTGTGGCGCAGGCGTTTGAGTCGGATGAGGAAGCGGGTTCTTGATGGATGCGCTGGATATGGCGTTGATGGCCGCGTGAGAATTTCAAATTTCAAATTTGAAATTTCAAATGAGTTCAACTGCTTCCCCCAGATTCTGTTGCTTGGTAATTCTCGCTTTGTTTTCTTGATGGATTGTCGTTCCCTTCTTGGTGCGGTCCTGCCTTTGCGTTGGGTTTATGAGTCTCGCTGATTTTTTTGAGTTGGACCGAGTCGCGGTGGACGCGGCGCTTAGTACATTTCTGCCTGCGGCGCGGACTTTGCCTGTTTCGATTCATGAGGCTATGCGGTATTCGGTTTTCGCCGGAGGCAAACGGTTGCGGCCTGCGCTTTGCCTTGAGGCTGCGCGATTATTTTCTGATCCGCCGGTGGCGGCTATGGCTGCTGCTTGCGCTATCGAGTTTATTCACACGTACTCTTTGATTCATGACGATTTGCCGGCGCTTGATAATGATGATTTGCGGCGGGGGAAACCTACCTGTCACAAAAAGTTTGGCGAGGCTATTGCGATTCTGGCTGGGGATGGGTTGCTTACTTTGGCGTTTGAAACTTTGGCGCGGACGTCGATCGAGGCTTCGCGTGGAGTGCGTTTGATATCTGAGGTGGCGCGGGCGGCTGGTACTGTGCGGGGGATGGTGGGCGGACAGGTGGCGGATTTGGAGGCGGAAAAGACTCGGGCGGATTTGGCTACGCTTGAATATATTCACCGGTCGAAGACTGCGGCTTTGATTCGGGCGGCTTGCGTGGCTGGGGCAATTTGCGGCGGGGCTACGGATACGGATGTCGAGCGATTGCGGAATTTTGGGGAGAACATTGGTTGGGCGTTCCAGGTGGTGGACGATATTTTGGATGTGGAGGAATCTTCGGCGGCGCTCGGGAAGACGGCTGGGAAGGATCAGGCACAGCAGAAGGCTACTTATCCGGCGCTGTTGGGATTGCCGAAATCGCGCGAGGTGGCTTCGGAGCTTGCGGCTAAGGCGATTGCGGAATTGACGCCGTTTGGGGCTCGGGGTGGGAATTTGCGGGAGTTGGCGGAATTTTTGGTTGAACGGCGATCGTGAATTTGCGATGAGCGGGCGGATTGCAAAGCAGAGGCTGGATCTTTTGCTTGTGGCGCGGGGGTTGGCGCCTTCGCGGCAGCGGGCGCAGGCTATGTTGTTGGCCGGCGACGTGATTGTGAACGGGCAACGTGCTGGGAAACCTGGATCTTTGATTCCTGAGGACGTGACGATCACGATTGCTGGGAATTCGCAGCGTTATTCTAGCCGCGGGGGATTGAAGCTGGAGGGGGCGCTGGGGGATTTTGGGATTTCGCCCGCTGGTTGCGCTTGTCTGGATGCGGGGAGTTCTAGTGGCGGGTTTACGGATTGTTTGCTGGCGCATGGAGCAGTGAAGGTTTTTGCGTTGGACGTGAATACGGCGCAGCTCGATTGGAAACTGCTCAAGGATTCGCGGGTTGTGCCGATGCAGTGCAATGTGCGCTACCTGAAGGCTGCGGAGATTCCCGAGCCGATCGATTTTGTTACTGCGGATGTTTCGTTTATTTCGGTTACGAAGATTTTGCCCGCGCTGGTGAACGTGGCGCGGGTCGGTGCGGAGTTCTTGATTTTGATTAAGCCACAATTCGAATTGGAGCGGCGCGACATTGGTAAGGGCGGAATTGTGCGCGACGTGGCGCTGCATGAGAAGGCCATTGAGAAGGTGCGGGCGTTTGCTGCCGCGAATGAATTGGAGCCTCTCGGCGTTTTGGCTAGCCATTTGGCTGGAGCTGAAGGAAATCTGGAGTATTTTATGCACGCGCGCCGTAAGGGCTAGAGTACAATTTCTCCCTGGAAAAAATGATTTCTACTGTCGGGATTCTCTGCAAACCGCGTAAAGAAGACCTGTGTTCTGTTCTCCCTCCACTGGTTGAGTGGCTGCGCGCCCGCTCGTTGAAAGTATTGCTCGACGAGAGCGCTGCGGAGTCTTGCAGCTCGCTGGACAAGGCATCGGCGCGCGAAAAGCTCGTCAGTGAATCGGATTTGCTTGTCGTGTTGGGCGGCGATGGGACTTTGCTCGCGGCTGCGCGGCTTTTGGGCGATCGCGAGATTCCGATTTTGGCAGTCAATCTTGGATCGCTGGGATTTTTGACGAGCGTTACGCTGGATGAACTTTATCCTTTGCTTGAGGCTACGCTGGCTGGGAAGCACTCGATTAGCGAGCGGATGGTTTTGAAGGCGCAGTTGATGCGCGGCGGGGCCCTCGTCGAGGGAGCGCGGGCTTTGAACGATGCGGTGGTGAATCAGGCGGCGCTGGCGCGATTGATGGATTTTGATGTGCATGTGGATAGCAGTCATGTTGGGCGCTATCGTGCCGATGGAATTATTGTGGCAACGCCTACCGGCTCGACCGCTTATTCCTTGGCGGCGGGCGGGCCCATTGTGTTTCCAGATATGCAGGCGTTTGTGATTACGCCGATTTGCCCGCATATGTTGACGAACCGGCCTTTGGTGATACCGGATTCTTCGCGGATTGAAATTGCGCCGGAGCAGCATGGCGAGCCGGTGCATCTGACGCTGGATGGGCAGATTGGATTTCAGTTGGCGCCGCGGGATCGGGTGACGATTGAGCGATCTAAGACGCGGGTGCAATTGGTGCGGGCTCCGGGGAAATCCTACTTTGAGGTGCTGCGGAACAAGCTGGGCTGGGGCGAGCGGTAGTCTTGTAGCTTCCGTGAAATTGCTAAGGAGCACGCGATGAATTCTCGATTGCGGATGGCAGTGTGTGTGGCGGCGATTTTGGCGATTTGCTCGGCGCCTTTGCTGGCACAGCACAGGAAGAAGCCTGCGGCGGCGCCGACTTCTGACACGCCGAATTATCCGATTGCTGATGGATTTGTGGATGTGAATGGGTCATCTCAAGGGTACGTCGATGCTGAAGGCATGTTGATTTATTACATGACCGTTGGGAAGGGCGAGCCTTTGGTGATCCTGCATGGGGGGCCGGGTGGCTCGCACGATTACTTCTTGCCATATTTGCTGCCCTTGGCGCGGTTGAACAAATTGGTTTTTATCGATGAACGTGGGTCGGGGAAATCGCAGAAGTTGGAGGATCCTGCCGGTTATACCGTCGAGAATATGGTGGAGGATGTGGAAGGCGTGCGGCGGAGTTTGGAGCTGGGGAAAATTACTTTGATGGGACATTCGTATGGCGGAGTTTTGGCGCAGGCTTATGCGTTGAAGTATCAGCAGAATTTATCGCATTTGATTTTGGCCAGCACTTTTCCCAGCACAAAACAGATGAATGATGTGCTAGCGCAGATCAAGGCGAAGATGGCGCCGGAGTTGCGCAAGCGGATCGACAAAATGGAAGCGGATGGATTGTTTGGCCACGGGAAAGACTACGAGAAGAATCGTTATACGAATGACTACATGGTGGCGGCGTGGGGCGAGGGGTACTTTCCTTATCTTTATCAGAACCGGCCCGATCCTAACTTTGATCCGATTGCGATGGGAGTTACTTCCTGGGACTTGTATCGCGTGATGTGGGGATCGCATGGGGAGTATGTGATCGATGGCAATTTGAAATCGGTGGAGTATGTGGACCGCTTAGCCGACATTCGCGTTCCCACTTTAATTTTGGCTGGGGATCATGATGAGTGCGATCCTTCTTTGTCGAAGGAGATGCACCAGAAGATTTCGGCGTCGCAGCTTTTGATTTTGCCTAAGAGCGGGCATATGGCTTTTGTGGATCAGAATAATTTGTTCGTCGGGGCGATTGACAATTTTCTGCATCCGGAACATCACCGGGCGCACCGGTGAGTTTTTGAATCATCGACGGGACCGAAAACCCAAACCTAAATCGGGCCGGTGGTGAAACCTAGCCCCTACTCGCCGCGCAACATTTCAGCTGGGGTTTCTCGTCGGCGGATGATTTTGGACTTGTTTTCGCTCACTAAGATTTCTGCTGGTCTTGGGCGGGAATTGTAATTGCTGGATTCTGCGAAGCCGTAGGCTCCTGCGCCCCATAGGGCCAGGACGTCGCCTGTTTGTACTTCTTCGACTGGCCAATCTTTTAGGAAACTATCGGCGCTCTCGCAGACCGGCCCGACTATATCGGCGCGAATTATTCTCGTTCGGAATGTGCTGCGCTTTACTGGCGTGATGGGATGGATGCCGTTGTAGAGCGCTGGACGCAGGAAATCGTTCATGGCGGCATCGACCACGATGAAATGTCTGCCGCGATTGGTTTTTTTGCGGAGTACTCGCATTAGAAGTATCCCGGCGGGGCCTACAATGGAGCGGCCTGGCTCTAGTAACAGCCGACAGCCTAGCGGCTTTACGGCATTGATGATTGCTCGAGCGTAGTCTTTCAGCGGTAGCGGATTTTCATTCGCGTATCGGACGCCTAGTCCGCCGCCTAGATCTAAATGTTCGATGGGGATTCCGTTTTTTTGCAGATCGGCGAAATGGGCGGCCATGCGGATTGCGGCTTTGCGGACTGGATCTACGTTCAGTATTTGGGAGCCGATGTGGGCGCTGATTCCCTTCCATTCGAGCCATCGGGTGTTGCGATGAGTTAGATAGAGGCGGCGGGCGTTGGGCCAATCAATTCCGAATTTGTGTTGATGACGGCCTGTGGAGATGTGGCGATGGCTGCCCGACTCTACATCTGGATTCACGCGGATGGCGGCTGGAGCAGGCCGGCGAGCTCGGCTGGCTTCTTCGATTAGTAGATCTAGCTCGCTCTCGGACTCGATATTGAAGCAGTGGATTCTTTCACGCAGAGCTTCGCGGATCTCTTCGCGGGTTTTTCCTACTCCTGAAAAGACGGCGCGGCTTGCTGGGATGCCTGCGCGCTTGAGGCGATAGAGTTCGCCCCCGGAAACGATGTCGAAGTTACTGCCGAGTTTCGCGAGTAGGCGGAGGATAGAGAGATTCGAATTGGCTTTTACGGCGTAGCAGATCGTTACCGGCACACTGCGGAACGCTTGCTGATATTGGCGATAGGCGTCTTCGATCGCGGCGCGGCTATAGATGTAGACAGGCGTACCGTATTTCGCGGCTAGTTCGGCGAGTGCCACTCGCTCGACGTAGAGCGTCCGGCCGCGCCAATTGAAGTGCGGTGTGAATTTTGCCGGGTCGATTGGTCGAGCGATGCGAAAGGACTTTTCAGGCGCGCCCACCGGGAAGTCAGAGCACCTTTAGGACGACTAGGGTGCGATCGTCGAAGGCATGTTGTGACCCCGAGAATAGATCTACTTGCTCTAGGACTCGATCGGCTATGGCTGAGGCCGGCTCGTGCGCGTGGGCGCAGATAATTTCTATGATGGGCTCGGTGCCGTAGAATTCTTTTTCGAAATTTTGGGTGTCGGTTATGCCATCGGAATAGAAGGCGATGATGTCGCCGGGATCGAGGATCATGTTGATTTCTTCATAGGTCACGTCTTCGAACATGCCCAGAGGGAATCCGGCTAGATTGATTTTCTTGCACTCGCCTTTGTGGAAGAGGATCGGTTCTTCCTGGCCGGCGTTGGCGAATTTCAGTTTGCGCTTGCCGCGATGATAAGTGGCGAAGCACATAGTCATGAAGCGGCCTTCGATGCGGCGCTCGACGATTAGTTGGTTCATGTCGTGGAGCATTTGAGCTGGGGCCAATTTATTTGGTCCCAGGCTGCGCATTATGCCGATGGCTGCAGCGCCGTAGAGAGCGGCGGCGCTTCCCTTTCCGCTTACGTCGCCCATGGCCAGGGCTAGTTCTTGCGGGCCGTAGCGGAGGAAATCGTAGATATCGCCGCAGAGTTCGCGGGAGGAGACTACTCGAGCGGCTAGATCTAGGCCAGAATCGGGGCCCGGCATTCTAGGGAGCAACGCGCCTTGGAGACGGCGGGCTGCGTTTAGATCGCGCTCTAGACGGGCTTCATCGCTGGCTAATTTTTCGTAGAGGCGGGCGTTTTCGATCGAGACCGCCAGACTCGCCGCGAGGATCGAGAGGGCTTGGACGTGATCCGCAGTGAAATAATTCAATTGCGGGCTTTCTAAATCCATTACGCCAATTACGCGGCCCTTGCTTAGTAGCGGAACGGCTAATTCGGAGCGGGTTTCGGGATTCACCATTAAGTAGCGCGGATCGTGGGAGACATCTGGCACTACAACTGGGCGGCCTAAAGTTGCGGCTGCGCCTACCAGGCCTTCGTGTGCTGGGACTGCGTGCTTTTCCTGGATGCGCTGGCCGAATTTTACTGTGACGCGGTGGCGGAACACTTTGTCGGTGTCGTCGTAGAGCAGGATGCTGAAGATTTGATAATCGATTATGCGTTTGGCGAGTTCGGCCGCTCGGCGGAGGACTTCTTCCACTTCCAGGACGGAGCTGGCTTCGCGGCTTACTTCGTTTAGCAATAGAAGTGTGTCCGCTTGGTTGCGGACGCGCTCGAAGAGGCGGGCGTTTTCGATTGCGCCGGCAATTCTAGTGCCGAGCAATGTGAGGATGGATTGCTGCTCGGGCGTGAAATAATCCACCTCGTGGCTCTGGATATCGAGTACGCCGATGGCTTTGCCTGCGACCATTAGCGGGACGGCCAGTTCCGAGCGGACGGCATCGACGGCGTTCAGATAGCGCGGATCTTTTTGGACATCGCTTACGCGTACTGCACGGCCGGTGGCTGCGGCTGTGCCGGTGATTCCTTCGCCCCAGGGGATGCGCCAGTGCTCGACTACCTCTTTGGGATAACCGATGCCGAAGCGGAAATGGAGTTCGTTGGTGCCTTCTTCGGGGAGCAGCACGGCGAAAATTTCGTAATCGATTAGTTTTTTGATGAGCTTCGCCGATTTCGCTAGCACCTCATCGAGATTTAGCGACGAGTTGATTTCCTGGCCGATCTCTACCAACGTGGAGAGAGTTTCGGCGGAAATTTCGTTGGCGGATTTGATCTCGACTGGATCCATGGCGAATTTTTGTGTGCGGCGGGCGGTGTTTGGCCCGTCGGGGCACATTATACGGGCTTATTGGTAAAGACAATTATATCAGTACGCGCGGGGGTTCAGGATGGGTTACGACGGTTCGAGCGAAAATATTTTAACGCGCAAAACCAAATTGGATGGTGGATTTATCGATGGATGCAAGGTCAATCGGCGGCTTGGTTGCGAGCTTGTTCCAGGATTTTTACGCTGGCGCTGGCCCCTACTCTTGTGGCGCCAGCGGCTACCATTTTTTGGAAGTCTTCGTAGCTGCGGACCCCGCCTGCGGCTTTGATCCCAATTTCACCGCCTACCACGGCGCGCATAAGGCTCACGTCCTCGACCGTGGCGCCTCCTGTGGAGAAACCTGTCGAGGTTTTTACGAAATCTGCGCCTGCGTTTTTTGCGGCTAGGGAACCGCGGATTTTTTCTTCGGTGGTTAGTAGCGCGGTTTCCAGGATTACTTTGCAGATGGCGTTGCCGCGGTGGCTGGCTTCTACTACGCCACGGATGTCGGCTTCTACCGTGTCATCGAGGCCGGATTTTAGGGCGCCAATATTAATGACCATATCGATTTCTTGGGCGCCTAGTTTGATGGTGGCGTCGGTTTCGTAGATTTTAACTTGAGGTAATGTGGCACCTAGCGGGAAGCCTACTACCGTGCAGACTTTCACCTGACTCCCTCGAACTAGTTCGGCGGCTTGGGCTACGTTCCATGGATTGATGCAGACCGAGGCGAAACCGAATTTCACTGCTTCTTCGCATAGTTTGCGGATTTGATCGCGGGTGGCGTCGGGTTTTAGCAGCGTGTGATCGATCAGATGGGCTATTTGGGAATCTACTGAAACTACTTCGCCGCCTGCGCTGATGCGGGTGGCGCCGGCTTCGATGGCTTTTTGGGTCTTGTGGACGCAGAGGTGGTTGCAGCGCTCGTTGCATTCCGCGCAATAGATTTCGGATAGTTCTTCGGGACGGAAATTTGCTGGTTGCGTGCCTAGATAGGCTAGCATTTCCTCCGTCACGGCTTGGATCAGTTTTTCTAGTTCTTGAGAGTTCACTGGTGCTCCTGCAGAGCTTGTGGTGATCGTTGACTCGCGGACGCGCCGGGCGAAAACAGGGCCGAACGGCGGGAGGGTCTGAAAACAAAGACCCTCCCCTACTTTTGATGCCGCGATTCTATCGCTCGAATCTTATCTATTCGCTTTTGGTGTCTTCCCGCTGCGAAATTTGTTGCTAGCCATTGGGCTAGGATTTCGCGAGCGGTTTCTTCCGAAATCATTTTCGCGCCTAAGGTGAGGATGTTGGCGTCGTTGTGTTCGCGGCTATTTTTGGCTGAGGCGCGATCGTAACACAGGGCGGCGCGGGCGCCTGGGACCTTGTTGGCGGCGATAGCGCTGCCGATGCCGGCGCTGTCCACTACTACTCCGCACCAGGCATCGCCGCGCACCACTGCATTCGCTACAACCTCGGCGAAATCTGGATAATCGACTGGTTCAGTGCTGTCGGTGCCTAGATCTAGCGGGGCGTAGCCCCAGTCGCGGAGATAATTTTTCAATTGCTCTTTTAGGGTGTAGCCGCCGTGATCGGCGCCCAGGGCGACTATCTGGGTGCGATTCGACGATGCGGATTCCGTTTTTAGCTGCTCGACTCGAATTGTTATTCCGCGCTGCTCGGCTTGGTCGCGGGCTAGCGGGGTGATCAGCGTCTCGGGGGCGATGGCGATTTCGCCGCCGTCGGCGATTTTTTCTAGATCCTGGGCGGTTAGGACCGGGCGGGGCACATTTACTCCGGAGGGAGCGAGAGGATGCAGACGTCTTTCAGGTTGCGATAGCGCTCGGCGTAATCGAGACCGTAGCCCACGACGAATTCGTTGGGGATTTCGAAGCCGATGTAGTCGCCTTTGATGTTTTTGATGATCCGGCGCGATGGTTTGTCGAGAAGCGCGGCGACTTGCAGGACGCGGGGGCGGCGCTGGAGGAGAATGCGTTGCAGATAGCTGAGGGTTAGGCCGGTGTCGAGAATATCTTCGACGAGGATCACGTTCAAACCTTCGATGCTGCTATCGAGATCTTTATTTACGCGCACTTGCCCTGAGGACTCTTTGCCCTTTCCGTAGCTGGCGACGGCTATGAAATCGAGCGAGACTTCGAGATTGATTTCGCGCACCAAGTCGGACAGAAAAATGCAGGCGCCTTTGAGGACGCCTACGAGATGGACGCGTTCGCCCTTGAAATCCTTGGTGATTTGATGCGCCACTTCGCGGACACGCTTTTGAATTGCGGAGCGGCGAATCAGCGTTTTCAGATGCGTGCGTCCCTTGTCGGCCATTTCTCTCCGCCTTCTGCTCGGGAAGGCGGGTACTTTATCGCACGGAGTTACGGCTTACAAGGCGGCTATTTTTTGACGAATTCGATCGACGCGCGAGTGTTTTCCCACTCCATGTGCATCGTGCACCCGCTGCCTTCTTTTGCGAAGGAGATGGTGAAGTTTTCCATCGGGGCTGCCAGCGGCGTCACTTTCATATCTACGCGGGCAAGATCGTTGGCTTCACCTGGATAATCGGTGCCCCACTCGCCGGTTTTTTTGCTGATGATCAGCGTCCATTTGTCGGGATTGGGGATCACGAATATCGTGTAGTCGCCTGTTGGTACCGCCTTGCCGCCTACGCTTAGATTTACGTCGGTGTGCAGGGCGGTCGCTTCATTTGCGCCGGCTCGCCAAACCAGGCCGTTGGGGACTAGGCCGCCGAAGATTTTGCGGCCTTTCATTCTGGGGCTGGAGTAATCGACTTTGATAACTTTGCCGCCGGCGAGGTCGCACGTGGCGGTTTCTGGCGGGCTGGGGCGCTTGGATTTATCTTGCTGAGCTTGGGTCGGAATGGCTGATATCGCCAGCGCGATTGCTGTTAGGGCCAATGTGGCCGTGTATTTCTTCATGTTCCCTCCTGTTGAATTATCTTCTTCCAGATAGAGTCACTAGCGGGTTCAAAGAGTTGTGCGACAACGTGGACTTGATTTCGTTTTGCGTACCAGCAGGGGTTGTAGCCGTAATGCGGGAAAAGAGCGTGGACGCAAGTTTCGGTTTGCGGGGACTCGATGTAGATGTCGAGCTTGCCGTTTTTTAGTTGTGTTGCCGGAAAATATTGGACGCTGCCGAAGGCTTCGTTGGAATTTTTGTTGGCCATTTTCAGGCGTAGATAGAGGAAATCGCAGAGGTACGTCAGTCCGGCGGCTAGCACTACGATTGCCAGCAACCAATTCGTGAATTTGCGCGAGCTTCCCACCACAGCGAATTCTAACGCCAGATTGCTTGGTTCACAATTCGCGCAGAGATTGCGCTACTGGACGGCTGGCGGCGCGTACGGCTGGGGGGACGCCACCGATCAGGCCCATTGCTAGAGCGAAAACTATGCCCATGGCCAGGAGTAGCGGCGTTACGCGGAATGCGAAGGCCAGGTGCGAGAAAGTTTGCCAGTTCATCGCGCCGGTGGTTAGACCGTTGAGTGGGAGGACGGCCAGGCAGCCAAGCAGGCCGCCTACAAACGAGATTAGCAGCGCTTCGATCAGGAAGGAGATGACTACGCTTGGCGCGCCGAATCCGATTGCGCGCATGGTGGCGATTTCGCGGCTACGCTCAGCTACCGCGGAATACATGGTGTTGAGCGCGCCGAAAATTGCGCCGAAGGCCATGATGCTTGCTACTACGCCGCCTAGAATTGTGATCAGCGTGGTCATGCGCGTGGATTGCTTGGCGTAATAGTCGATTTCTCTGCTTACGTCCACGTTCATGCGCGGATCGGCGGTGATGGAATCTTTGAATTCTTGCAGGGCGGCTGGAGAAGTTAGGTGCGCGGTGGCTGACTGAAAAATATTTTCGGGATATTTATAGACTTGGTCGAGCACGCGGGAATCGCACCAGACTTCGGAATCGAATGCGGAGCCGCCAGCGTCGAAAACTCCTACTACCGTCCATTTTCCGCCGCCGAAGGTGACGGTGTCGCCGAGATTGAGGCCGGTGTAGGTGTCGGGAACGTTGCGGCCGACTACTAATTCGCTGAGGCCTGGCCGGAAGAAGCGGCCTTGCACCATTTTGATTTTATCGCGGACGAGCAGCGCGTTGCCGGAGACGCCGCGGACCTGGACGTTTGCATCGGTGCCTGTGGAGCGCAGCGGGAAGGGAGCGATTACCACGACTTCCGGACTAACTAAGGGCATGGAGCCGTCGCGGGCTACGCCTGGGGCGTCCTGAATGATTTTTACTTCATCGAGTGTGACGGCGCCCATCATTTCTGAGGTAGCGCCCGCGCGGATGACGAGGGCGTTGTCGGCTGTGCCGGAGGAAACAAGCGTGGCTTTGAAGCCCATGGCTAGTGAAAGCATGGCGATGAAAACGCCGACGGTGCCTGCGATGCCGAGCACCGCGACGATGGCGGAGGGCCAGCGAGCGCGGACGCTGCGGAAATTGTAAACGACGGGAATGGGCATGTTCAGACTCTCCGCAGCGCGTCAACTACGCGCAGGCGCATTGCGCCAAAGGCTGGGATGAGGCCGCTTAACGCGCCGACGCCGAGAGCGAAGGCGACCCCGGTTAGCAGCGTAACGGGCGAAACAACCAGAACCGGTAGCAGTCCATTTAGCGCGTTTGCGAGCACTGGCACTGCCGCGGCCGCGAAAAGTAACCCCAGCGTTCCGCCGATCGCGGCGATCAAAATCGATTCTCCGAGAACCATGAAGAGGACCGCGCGATCGGAGAAGCCTACGGCTTTGAGGACGGCGAGTTCGGCGGTCCGCTCGCGGACGGCGATGGCCATGGTGTTGCCGGTGACGAGCAGCAGCGTGAAGAAGACTACGCTGCCGATGGTCAGAATCAGGAATTCGATGTTGCCGAATTGTTTTACCCAGCTTGCGGCAAAGGCGGATTCGGTCTCGGTTTTTGTTTCGTAAGTCGAGTTTGCGAACATGGCGTCTACTGCGCCTGCTACACTGCGCGGCGTCTTCGGGATTATCCAGACGAATTACGTACCAGCCGATCAGACCCTTTTCATCCGCGGGCATGCTCTCGTCGAAATATTTGTATTGCAGCCAGAACTGGCTTTCGTCTCCGCCTGGCCGATTGTTGTGGTAGATGCCGTCGAGATTGAACTCCCAAGCGCTTGGGCCGCCGAAGAGGGTAGTTTTGATCGGAATTCGATCGCCGACTTTCCAGCCGAAGCGTTTGGCGGTGCGAGCGCCGGCGATGGCGCCCTGGCGGTCGTTCAAGAAAGTTTTCCATTGATCGTCGGGAACGACCATCTCGGGGAAGACTACCCGCTGATTTTCGATGTCGATCGCAAATTGCGGGAAGAAATTCTTTTCGTCTTGATAGACGCCGCCGAACCAGTTGTTGTGAGTGATGGCTTTGATGCCGGGGATGGTGAGGATTTTGTCGCGGTCGGCGATGGGCAGCGGTTGAATGATGGACGTGCGGTTGATTACCACGAGGCGGTCTGCGCCGGCTACTTCCACGCCGCGGCTAAAGGCGCTTTTAACTACGGCTAAGAAAGTGAAAAGAAAAAGCGCGGCGGCGAAGGAGCCGATGGTTAGCATCAGGCGGATTTTTTTGCGGAATAGATTGGCGAAAAGGAGGCTGCTATATTTCATGACACGCCTCCCGCGACTTGATCGAGATGCGCGCCTTCTACCAAGACACCTTTATTTAGATGCAGCAGAGTGTGGGCACGCTCGGCTGCAGCGGGATCGTGCGTCACCATCAGGATGGTTTTGTGATACTCGGTGGATAGGCGCGTTAGTAGATCGAGAATTTCATCGGCGCTTTTGCGATCGAGGTCGCCGGTGGGCTCATCGCAGAGTAGGAATGTGGGATCGGCGACGATTGCGCGGGCTATGGCTACGCGCTGTTCCTGTCCGCCGGAAAGCTGGCGCGGGTAATGATTCATGCGGTCGGCCAAACCTACGATGGTTAGCGCGGCTTCTACGTGTTGGCGGCGCTCGGATTTTGAGAGCTTGGTTAGGAGTAGCGGTAGCTCGACGTTTTGGAAGGCGTTTAGGACTGGGATGAGATTGTACATCTGGAAGATGAAGCCTACGTGGCGTGCGCGCCATTGCGTTAGCTTGTTGGCGGACATGTGGGTGATTTCGTCGCCATCCACCGTGATGCTGCCGTGCGTAGGGAGATCGAGGCCGCCCAGAAGATTTAGCAGCGTGGTTTTGCCTGAGCCGCTTGGTCCCATGAACGCAACGAACTCGCCCTTGTCGACGTCGAGGTTCAGCGATTGCAGGACGTGGATTTCTTCGCCTGCGCGGGAATAGTTTTTGTCCACTCCGCGGACTTGAATGAGCGCGCCGGCGTTGCCTGTTCCATCCACTCGGACCATTTGGCTAACTCCTATTTTTTGATTTCTACTGCCTGGCCATCGTGGAGATCGACCGGGCCTTTTACCACCACTGAATCGCCGGCGAGTAGTCCCGCCAGGATTTGCTGATCGCTTCCCTGCACCAAGCCGAGCTTCACGGCGCGGCGTTCGACATGGTCGCCTTTTACAAGGTAAACGGCTTTGGCGCCATTTTCGTCACGCACCGCATCCTTGGGAATCGAGACGATTGTAGATGCGGCGCCGGTTTTGTGCTCCGGTTCATCGCCGAGGAAAGCCACTTTTACGCCCATATCGGGGAGGATGCGTGGGTCCAGCTTCAGAAAGGATATGCGCACTTTCACCGTGGCTTTTTGGCGATCGGCGGTGGGGATTACGGTGCGCACTTTTGACGGAATCTGCCAATCGGGATAGGCGTCCAGAATTGCGGTGACCGGTTGATCGGGAACCACACGGGCGATGTAGGCTTCGTTGACGTCCACCTCGATTTCGTTGGAGTTCATGTCCACGATAGTTGCGATGCCGGTGCGGGTGAAGCCTCCGCCGGCGGAAATTGGGGAGACCATTTCGCCGACCTGGGCGTCTTTGGAAACGATGATGCCGTCGAATGGCGCGCGGATAATGCAATTATCCACGGCCTGCTGGGCTTCTGCGATGCGGGCTACGGCGCCGAGAACCGTTACCTTTGCGAGGTCGATCTTTGCTTTGAGGCTGTCCACGTTGGTGCTGGCGGTGTCGAGCGCTTCCTGCGTTTGCACGCCGGAAGCTTGGAGTTGTTGGGCGCGGTGCAACTCGATTTCTGCGAACTTCAACTGCACCTGTAAATCGATGATGGAGGCCTGCGCGGTATCGCGATCGGCTTTGGCGGAATCAAGGGCACGGCGCACATCGGAATCATCGAGAGTGGCGAGGACAAAGCCTTGCGGGACGTGCATGCCCTCATCGAAAAATACGCCGGTGACACGGCCGGTGATTTTCGATGCGACCGTGGCGCGGCGGCGCGGGGTGACGTAACCGCTGGCATTCAGCAGCGCGGGGCGATCGCTGCCCACTTTTTGCGCTGTGGCTACTTCTACTTCCGGCTTGCGATGGGTTAGGCCGAACCAGCTGCCTGCTACAAGCAGACCTCCGCCTAGTATCGCGGCGAACAGGCCGA
The DNA here is from genome assembly GCA_963831955.1 of uncultured Acidobacteriota bacterium. Classification (GTDB taxonomy): domain Bacteria; phylum Acidobacteriota; class Terriglobia; order Acidiferrales; family UBA7541; genus Palsa-147. The sequence continues at coordinate 1,358,168 of CAWHSG010000003.1, forward strand.
AGGCTTTACCCTTGCGGCCGCCGCGGCGTTGGCCATCGCTGATGCGCAGCGAACCGAGATCGTGTTTTGGAGTTTGTGACGTTGTGGCCATCGCTGCCGAGAGTTCTCCCGTATTAGAGCGGCTAGAGTTTAGTACGCTTCGCGCGACGCAAAACTTACACAGGGCGCGGACGAAGGGGACTGCTCAGGTCCTATTGTATCGAACGAATGCGGGATTCGGGTGAACACATTGGGGCGATTCGGGGGCTGGCGGGCGGGTTCTGGATATGGTACCTGGGCCAAACTTTTTTCATAATTGGCTGAATCCTGGCTTATTGTGTGTGCATCCGATGCTGGCGACGGAGAAGTGTTGGCGTACCTTTTGACTATGACTGATTGCACCTGCGCTCGAATTTGCATGCCGTGTTGTTGTCACAGCAGCGGCTGGCGCGGGCGTGCGATCCGACGAACTTAGCCTTACCAAAATCGGATTTAAGCAACCCGCTAACCAGCAGCTAGAGCTGGGAGGCGGGTTTTTTGTTTTTTGGGGGCTTTTTTTGAGCGACTACAGGGGGAAATGTTGAGCGTTGGGGCCAATCCGCGGGTGGTGAAAGAGACGAAGGCGCAGAAAGCCGAGCGGCTGAAGAGGGAGAAGAATCCCTGGCAGGCGCTCGAAGAGATTAAGGCTTTTGCGCGGCAGGGGCGCGCTTCGGTGCTGCCGGAGTGGGCTGGCACTTATTTCAAATGGTGGGGGATTTACACGCAGGGCGACGGGGCCGGGGTGCAGGCCGGGCAGGGTGGCGAGGGCAAGGCCACTGAGTATTTCATGCTGCGGATTGCGATTCCCAATGGGTTGCTCCGTTCGGAGCAGCTTCGGGCGATTGCCGGGCTCGCTTCGCGGCATTCGCGATCCGTGGCTGATATTACGGTGCGGCAGAATATTCAGCTGCATTGGTTGACGATCGAGTCTATTCCTGAGGCGATTGAGACGCTTGAGGCTGTGGGGTTGAGCCCGAAGAGCGCTTGCGGGGATGTAGTGCGGAATATTACTGGCTGCCCTTTGGCTGGGATCGCTGCGAATGAAATTGTTGATGCTTCTGGACTGGCTCTTCAGGCTTCGCATTTGCTTCGGGCTAACGACGATTTTTACAACCTTCCTCGAAAATTCAAAGTTTCGATAACTGGCTGTCCGGTCTGGTGCACATATCCGGAAATAAATGATGTTGGGCTTACGGCCATTCGACGGGTGCGCGACGGGCGGCGCGAAGTTGGCTATTCGTTGCGCGTGGGCGGCGGGCTTTCGGCCGATCCGCATCTTGGGGTGCGATTGGACGCGTTTGTGCAGCCGGATCAGGCTTTGGGGGTTTTGCGGTGCATTGCTGAGATTTTCCGGGATCAGAATTCTCTGCGGGAGAATCGCGATCGGGCGCGGCTCAAACATCTTTTTACGCAGCAGGGTTGGACGGCTGAGCGCTTTTTGGACGAACTGAATGAGCGGCTTGGATACCGGCTCGATCCCGCGGCAGACGAAATTGCTCCGGACGATATTTATCGCGACCACGTGGGGATTCACGCGCAGCGGCAGGCTGGCTTGTATTACGTGGGGGCGGCGGTTTTGCGCGGTCGGATTTCGGCTGAGCAGATGCTCGCGGCGGCGGATTTGGCGGAACGATTTGGCAGCGGCGAGTTGCGCACTACGAATATGCAGAATTTGTTGATTGTGAATGTGCCGCAAGCGCGGGTGGACGAGCTGGCTCGCGAATTGGATTCGATTGGGTTGCGTGTCGAGGCATCGCCCTTCTGGCGCGGTGCGATTGCTTGCACCGGGACGGAATTTTGCAAATTGGCGGTTACCGAGACGAAGGGGTTTGCGCGCTGGCTCGTTGAAGAGCTAGAGGAACGCGTGCCTGGATTCGACGAATCGCTGAAATTGCATGTGGCTGGTTGCCCGAACGCTTGCGGCCAGCATTGGATCGCGGACATCGGCCTCGAGGGAAAAAAGATTAAAGAGGATGGTTCGCTGGTTGATGCTTATTACTTCTGCTTGGGCGGGGCTGTGGGGCAGCACCGGCAGATTGCGCGGCAGGTGGGATTTCGTTGCAGCGCGCGGGAAGTGCCGAATGCAATTGAGCGCCTTCTGAGAAGTTATCTGGCGGGCCGCGATGCGAATGAAAATCTTCGCGCCTATTTTGCGCGATTTTCTGACCACGAGTTGCGCGGCCAATTGGCTGGATATGCGGCGGAGGCAGTTAGCCGCGATTTGCCTGCCGGTCCTGTGCCGCACGGAGTGAGTGGCTGAGATGCCCGCCAGCCTATTTCCGCTGTTTCTGAAACTTGAGGGGCGCCCGTGCCTGGTGGTCGGGGCAGGGACGATCGCGGCGTCTAAGATCGCGTCGTTGCTTGAGGCCGGAGCAAATGTGACGGTCGTTGCGCCGTGGGCGAGCGATGAACTGCGGAAGCTTGCAGACGACGGGAAGTTTCGTTGGTTGGCGCGCGAGTACGAAGCGCGCGATCTGGACAGCGTGTTTCTGGTGATCGCGGCGACTTCGGATAGCTCCGTGAATCGCGCTGTGTTTCTCGAGGCGCAGAGACTTGGGATCCTTTGCAACGCAGTGGACGACCCGCCTCACTGCGATTTTTATTTTCCTGCGGTAGTGCGTCGTGGCGATTTGCAGATTGCGATTTCGACTGCGGGGCAGAGTCCGGCTTTGGCGCAGCGGTTGCGGCGCGAGCTTGAAGAGGTTTTCGATGAAAGTGCCGGAGATTGGGTGAGGGAATTGGGCGAGCGTCGCCGCGAGATTTTGGCTACGCGCGCGCCATCTGAGGAACGAAAACAACTGCTCGTCGAGCTGGCTTATAGCGAGCGGCCGGGATTGAAGCGTTCGACAACGCGAGGCACGGAATTTGGATTGGCGCCGACCGAACTGCGAGAGGTCAAATCGTGAGCACACCGCTGCCAGGGCAAGTTTATCTCGTTGGGGCTGGCCCGGGCGATCCGGAACTTCTTACTGTGAAAGCGCACTCGTTGCTGCGGCGGGCCGATGTGATTTTGCACGATGATCTTGTTTCTGAGGCGATCGTGTCGCTGGCTGGGCCTCATGCGCGCGTGATTAATGTCGGCAAGCGCTGCGGGGCAAAAACCATCACGCAGACCGAAATTAATCGGCTGATGATTTCTTTTGCGGCGAGCGGAATGGATGTTGTGAGACTGAAGAGTGGCGATCCGGGAATCTTCGGGCGATTGGCGGAAGAGCTCGATGCGCTTTCGGCCGCAACCGTGGCGTTTGAAGTCGTGCCGGGGGTTACTACGGCGCTCGCGGCTGCGGCGTCGCTCGGCGTGGCTTTGACGGATCGGCGCAGTAGTTCGAAGTTGGTGATTGTCAGCGGGCATCACGCGAACGGAATCGAGCCGGACGAGAAAACGGATTGGCGTGCGTTGGTTGACGATCACACTACACTGGTTGTTTACATGCCGGGACGCGATCTTGGGAATTTTTCGCGGCAGTTGATCGAAGCCGGATTGCCGGCGGAGATTCCTAGCGTGGTGATTTCGCGCGTTTCGAGTAAGGAGGAGCGCCGCTTTGCGACTACGCTTGGCGAACTTTCTGCTGTGCCGGCGACGGAGACGCCATCGATTTTGCTGATTGGGCACTCAATCGGGCGCGCTACCGAGCGGATACTTGCAGAGTCGCCGATTCGCGACTACGAGGCGCCGGCACAGGTGCTCGCACGCCGGTTTGCCGGAGTCGACGAGAGTGCGTAACAACTCGGGAAGACGACCGAACAACTTGTGGGGAGATGCTGACGATGACTCAGAAACAAAACGGCAGTGCACGAGAGGAAAAACCGCGTGGGCTCCGGCTTTCGCTTGACGGCTGGGCGGTGACTTTGGCGCTTTTTCTTTCGCTGTTGGTGGCGCTTGGGGTGATCAAGAAAATTCCGTGGTAACGCTGCGCCGCGGGAACTCAGTCAAGGGGGATCGATCGAATGGCTAGCTCAGTTGCTATCACTCAAGTTCAGCCTGTTGGATTCGCGCGGCGCATCGTCGAGCTTTTGCCGGGGCTTGCGCTGCTTGCTGCCGTGGGCTACGCCGGGAAATTTATGGAGCGCACGATCAATGTTTACGGGAAGGCGCATCATCTAACGCTTCCCAACATTGAGTACGTGCTGTGGGCCATTTTGATCGGCCTGGCGATCGCGAATATTACCGGTGTGCCCGCGATTTTCAAACCGGGAGTGGCAACTTACGAGTTTTGGTTGAAGGCCGGGATTGTTTTGCTGGGTGCGCGGTTTTTGTTGGGCGACGTGGTGAAACTTGGCGGCGTCAGTCTGGTTTTAGTGGCCATTGAAATTCTAGTATCGCTGGTGTTCATGACGGCGCTGGGGCGTGCTTTCGGATTGAAGCCGAAACTTACTACTTTGCTTGCTGTCGGCTCATCGATCTGCGGTGTTTCGGCGATTATTGCGACGCAGGGGGCGATTGACGCAGATGAGGAGGACGCATCGTTTGCGATCGCGGCGATTTTGGCGTTGGGCGCGATCAGCCTCTTTGTCTTCCCTGTGATCGGCCACGCGCTCGGCCTGAATGATTTGAGCTACGGGCTTTGGGCCGGCTTGGGAATTGATAACACCGCGGAGGTTACGGCTGCCGGGGCGCTTTATTCGGATGCGGCCGGGAAAATCGCGGTACTGGCGAAGACAGCGCGGAACGCCATGATCGGTTTCGTGGTGCTTGGCTACGCGATTTATTGGGCGCGGAAAGAAGGGACCGTTGCGGTGGGTAACAAGGCCGCGTTTCTATGGTCGAAATTTCCAAAATTCGTTTTAGGCTTTTTGCTGATTTCGGCGCTGGCCACCGCGAGTGTTTTTAACAAGGAGCAGCTCGGCAGCCTTGCCAATCTTTCGCGCTGGGCGTTTCTGCTGACGTTTGCGGGCGTCGGATTACGCACCAATATTTTTGAGATGCGCAAACAAGGGTTGCGGCCATTTGCGGTCGGAGCGATCGGAGAAGTGGTGATCGCGGCGCTGACGCTCGGCTTGGTCTTCGGCGCGCAGAAGTTTCTGCATTAAATTTTGTTGGAATCGAACCGCTTGGACGGGTGAACTTCTACAGGCCGGCGTTTAGCCTACCGTGAGCAGTTCTTCGTAAAAGCCGCCGATTTTTCTCGCGCGGTCCACGAAATGAATCTCTAGAATCCAGTGACGTTCCTGGCCTTCAGCGTCTTGTCCGCGCATTTTGTTTGGGTTGTCTGGATGGACGTAGAGCGTAACTTTATCGCCGGGAATTCTCTCGTGCGGAAATTGCCCGAGTAAATGGCCGGCGATGGGGCCGCCGTATTCCCAGCCGTCGTCCTTGGCTAGTTTTTGTGCGTAGCCGTAGAGCTCTGCTGCCGTAATTTCGGGGTGCTGCTTAAAATATTCCTTGCCCTTGTCAAACGCTTTGCCGATGTCGTCGCGTAATTTCAGCTTGATCGGATCGCAGCCGAGGACGAAAGTTCTGCCGAAATCGGCTTCCCATTCTTCGAAGACCGGTCCGAGATCGAGGAAAACGATATCGTCTTCACCGACGGTGAGATCCGGCGGATTCTCATCGTACGGAGCGAGAGTGTTGCTCCCGGCGCGCACGATGCGCTTGTGCCAGTAGGTGGAAATTCCGAACATCCGCTGGGCAAGATCGTAGATGTGCTGATTGATCCGGCTTTCAAGCACATTTGGCCGGATGATTCCCTGCGATTCGACCTGCTTGAAGAGTTGATCGGCTTTTTGCTGCGCTTGCAGCAGCGCGGCGGCGCGCTCGGTTTCAATCTTGCTCATTTTGGCAGGCTATCATAGAGCGCTGAGCCTCCGAAGTCAGTCGCCGGTAGTGCCACTTCATCCGAATGTAAAAGCAAACGCCTGTACGCCGGGATCGAGAAATTCGATTTCGAAAGTTCGATCCTCCACTTTTCCTTTTTGCCGCACCAATTGATAGAGACGGTATTCCTTTACGACCCCGTCTCCGTTCGCGTCCGTGTCGCCCCCGTGATCTTCGCCCGGCGGAGTGCCGTCGATGCGGATGCGGAAGCGGATTGGCTGGCTATGTTTCCCTGGGCCGAGAACAAAATGCAGATCGCGCGCGTGAAAGCGGAAAATTACTTTGCCGGGGGCGGCGACCAGTTGCGCGTGCTCGCCGCCGACATCCCAGGAACCGACGAGGCCCCACTGATTGACCGTTAAGCGAGCGGGGGCCGTATAGGCTTGCGGCTTGTCCTGTCGAATGGTTTGCGGCGAGGCGTAGTTTTGCGCGCGATCGTACCCGACGTAGGTCTCCGGCGATGCGACGTTGCTAAAATCAGGTGCGGCTTCTGAGCCGGACGGATTCACTTGCACGAAGCCGCTAGCTTGCACACCGGAATTTTTCTCGCGCAGTAGCTGCTGAATCACTTCTTCGGATTCGTCGTACTTCCCTTCTCCGAAATGGTGATAGCGGATCTCGCCTTGCGCATCGATGAAATAATGCGCGGGCCAATATTGGTTGTTGAAGGCTTTCCAGATGGCGTAGTCGCTATCGATGGCCACAGGATAGGTAATTTTCAGGTCGGTTACGGCCTTGGCCACGTTGGCGGGATCTTTCTCGAATGCGAATTCCGGAGTGTGCACGCCGACTACGACGAGACCATCATTCTTATACTTTTCCGCCCACGCTTCTACGTATGGAATCGAGCGCAGGCAATTGATACAGGAATACGTCCAGAAATCGACGACGATCACTTTGCCTTTAAGCTGCGCGCGGGTGAGCGGCGGCGAATTGATCCATTTTACGGCGCCGTCAAAGCCGGGAAATGTGCCTTCGTTGCTCAGTTGCACGGTACTGTGCTGCGCGACGGGGGTTTCGCTCGCGCTGGCGTGTGCGACGGGATGAAAACGGTCGATCAACTTCTGCTCGATGCCGGTGGTACTGGCGAGTGAAAGTCTGCGCAGTATTCCAGTGTCCCATCCGAAGGCGATTGCTACGACTCCGATCAGGACGGCTACGCCCAGGCCGCGGCGAATCCACTCTTCGGCGCCTAGAGATTTTTTCATCAGCGCGAAGACTCGATTGCCAGCGAGCAGCGCGACGGCGAGAGACGTCGCGGCGCCTGCGGAGAACGACAAAAGCAGGAACGTGGAGCGTGCGCTGGGGCCTTGCAACGCGGCGCCGGTCAAAATTAGACCCAGAATCGGGCCGGCGCACGGCGCCCAGAGTAATCCTGTGGACATTCCGAGTAGAAACGAGCGTCCGATGCTCGGCGCCTCCGTACCAGTCGCTCCCTGGACTTTGCCGCCCAAGCGAACCAGCGGCTTGGTGAGATATTCGGCGAGCGCCGGAAATAGCAAAGCCAGACCCAGCATCGCTAAAATTGCTATCGCGATAATTCTCCCGATTTGATTGGCGCGCACCACCCATGATCCGGCGTATGTGACGACGCCTGCGACTACGGCGAACGTCGCCGCCATTCCTACGAGCAGCGGAAGGCCGCTGCGGCGGAACGGTTGATCGGCGCGCGAAAATACAAACGGCAACACCGGCAAAATGCACGGGCTGACGATGGTCAGTACTCCGCCCGCAAAAGCCAAAACATACAGCAACATGTTGCGATCCTCTTCTACTTTAGAGTCGTATCCGGGCGGATAGTTTCAGGGCTTCGTTCTGCTCTGCTTGCCGAAACTCGCGAACTATTCTTCGCATGAAACTATGTGATTGTATCGTTTCTGGTCGTTTAGAATAGAGCGGCAGCGAAAAGATCATTGCGTGCCGAACGATTGAATTTTGTCACCAACGATTGAATGAAAATGCGGACTCAAGTCGGGATAGTGGGCGCGGGGCCGGCGGGCCTGGTGCTGTCGCAATTGCTGCATCTTCACGGGATCGAGTCGATCGTGATTGAGGCCCGCAGCCGCGAGTATTGCGAACAGCGCGTGCGAGCCGGAGTGCTGGAACAAGGCACCGTCGAACTATTGACCAAGATGGGGCTGGGGAATCGGATGATGAGAGAGGGGCTGGTCCACGAGGGCGTGGAATTTCGTTTTGGCCGCCGGCCTCATCGCATCGATTTCCGGGAACTCACTGGGCGCGCGATTACCATTTATGCGCAGCAGGAAGTGGTGAAGGATCTAATTGCGGCGCGTCTTGCTGCCAAAGGCGAGACCTACTTTGAGGTAAGTGACGTTGGCGTGCACGATTTCGATTCTGCAAAGCCGCGGATTACATTCCGTCACAGCGATCAGGCTCACGAAATACATTGCGACTTTATTGCTGGTTGCGATGGGTTTCACGGAATTTGCCGGCCCAGCATTCCGGCGAACCGTCTGACTGCGTACGAACGAGTTTTTCCATTTGCCTGGCTCGGGATTTTGGCCGCGGCGGCGCCCTCTTCCGATGAATTGATCTATTGCCGGCACGAGCGCGGGTTTGCGCTGCAGAGCATGCGCACTTCGGAGATTACCCGCCTGTATTTGCAATGCTCCCCGGACGAAGATTTGGCAGAGTGGCCGGATGAGCGAATCTGGGCGGAATTGCAGCGGCGGCTGGCCACCGACGACGGATGGCGCTTGACCGAGGCGCCGATTTTGCAGAAAGGCGTAACAGGGATGCGGAGTTTTGTGGTCGAGCCGATGCAGTCTGGCAAATTATTTTTGGCCGGAGATGCGGCGCATATCGTGCCGCCGACGGGAGCCAAAGGATTGAATCTCGCGGTGGCGGATGTGCGAGTGTTGGCGGCGGCGCTGGTGGAATTTTTCCATTCTGGATCGGTCGAATTGCTGGATCGTTACTCGGAGACTTGTTTGCGGCGCGTTTGGCTGATCCAGCGATTTTCGATGTGGATGACGGCGATGCTGCACCAATTTCCCGGAAACGACGGATTTGAAGATCACCGGCAAGTCGCCGAGCTTGAGTATTTGACGAGTTCGCGGGCGGCTTCGCAGACTTTTGCGGAAAACTACGTCGGGCTTCCGATGACTGGAGCTTATTTGTAGCCTACGGTAATTTACTTCTTTTCTTGAGCGGCGGCGCCGGGCGACGCTAGCGCGTCCAGCCCTTTTTCGCGAGTCTTCACGAATTGCCAGCCGAAGCGTCCCTTGATGCACAAATTGCCGTGAGTCACGCTGTGATCGAGAGGCGACCCGACTCGAACGATTTGACCGTCCTGCTGGTGCACGGTTAGGTCGCAGCCCACGCCGCAGTAGGGGCAAATCGTGTCGGTTTGCGTTTGGCGGCTCTCGTCCCAGGTGCCGGCCTCGCGCATGTCGTATTCGCTTTTGAGCATGAGCGCACCGGTGGGGCACACGCCGATGCAATTGCCGCAATAAACGCACGCGGAATCGGGAAGCGGGACGTCGAATTCCGTGGCGATGTGAGCGGTGAATCCGCGGCCTGCTACCGCGATTGCGAAAGTATTTTGTGCATCTACGCCGCAGGCTTCCACGCACTTGTAGCAGAGCACGCATTTCGAATAATCGCGGACATAAAGATCGTTGTCGATTTTTGCCGGCTGCTTCACCGTTGCCGCGGTTTCGCCGAAGCGCTCGGGGCGCGTGCCGTATCGCGCCATGTATTCCGGAATCGCTGGAGCGGTGGAAAGATCTACCGACGACGCGAGAAATTCCAGCACGATTCGGCGGCTCAGGCGCACTCGTTCCGAATCCGTTTTGATGGACATGTTCGGTTCTACTTTGCGCGAGCAGGCTGGAACGAGTGTGCGCGAGCCGTCCAGTTCGACTACGCAGACGCGGCAGACATTGACCGGAGTGAGGCTCTCGAGAAAACAGATCGTGGGAGTTTCAATCCCCAGTTTTTTTGCTGCATCGAGAATTGTGGAGCCTTCGGGAACGGAAACGGGCTGGCCATCAATTCTGATATCGATGGAACGGCGTGCGGGCGCGGGCGGCGCTACAGGAATCGGGCCACGCGGTAGCGGAATAGTGGCCTCGGGCGCGTCGAGCGGCGGATTCTCGCTTATCGGCTGGCTCACGAAAAAATGCTCCATCGCTGCAATGCGGATTCGAGCGCGCTTGAGGCCGTCTGGCCAAGTCCGCAAATGGAAGCGTCGCGCATAGCCTGGCCCATTTCGCGCAGCAGGGCAATTTCTTGCGCTGCGTTGCCGAGCGGCTTCGCGTTGACCAAGCGCTGCACGGCTTCCAGTTGGCGCACGACTCCGACGCGGCACGGAACACATTGGCCGCACGTTTCATGTCGGAAGAAATTCGCGATGCGCAGCAAGATGCGGCGAAGATCAACGGTGTCGTCGAACAGCATGACTACGCCGGAGCCGAGAGTGGCTCCGATGGCGCGCGTACCTTCGAAACTTAGAGGCACATCCATTTCTTTGGGATCGATAAAAGTGCCGGCGGCGCCGCCCAGCAGAATGGCCTGCAAGCTGCCGCTACCTGCTACGCCTCCGGCTTGATCGATTAGCGCGCGAAGCTTGGTGCCCATGGCGACTTCATAGACGCCGGGACGCGCGACGTGCCCGCAGAGACAGAAGAGCCTGGTGCCGGCGGAATTTTCCGTTCCGAGTTTTGCATAGGCCGCGCCGCTATCGCGCATGATCCCTGGAACATTGACGAGCGTTTCGACGTTGTTGACCGCGGTGGGCATGCGAAAAAGGCCGGATTGCGTGGGGAACGGCGGCTTATTGCGCGGTTCCCCGCGATAGCCTTCGATCGAATTGAATAGCGCTGTTTCTTCGCCGCAGATGTAGGCGCCTGCGCCGCGGCGAATTTCGACATCAAATTGCAATCCGCTGCCGAGAATATTTCCTCCGAGGAAACCATTTTCTTTGGCTGAAGCTATGGCGTCTTGGATGCGTTGTGCGGCCAGCGGATATTCGCCGCGCAAATAGATATAGCCCTGGCGCGCTCCGGTGACGAAGCCATCGATGGTGATGCCCTCGATCACCGCAAAGGGATCGCCTTCCATCAGGATGCGATCTTTGAAAGTGCCGGGCTCGGATTCGTCGGCATTGCAGACGACGTAGTGCGCGCGGCGGGAATCCTGCGGCAGCAGATGCCTTTGCAGGAAAAGTGCTTCCCACTTTTTCGCCGTCGGAAATGCGGCGCCGCCGCGGCCTAATAATTTTGAGGCGGCCAATTCGCGCAGCGTGCCTTCTGGGCCTAACTCGATCGCTTTGCGCAATCCTTCATAGCCGCCGAGTTTCTGATACGCGTCCAAACTTGTGGCGCCACCCTCGCGGAGGCGGTGAAGTAGGGGCGATGGCGAGGCGTCCATTTTTTGTGCAGCTTGTGGCACGCTGACCTGGATGTTTAGTGCATCCGGCTCTGCGGGCATGCGGCCTGCAACGGCGTTCCCGATTAGCGATCGCACTGCATCCGCCGAGGCTGGAGCTAGCACTCTTTCCGCAGGCTTCTCGCCGGCGGAAGCGATCAGCGCAGCGGGAGCGCGCTCGCATAAACCGAGGCATTGGCTGCGCAGCCAAATGGCGCGTCCGCCGGAGCATGGAGAACTTGCGGGACCGAGATTGCGTTCCAGTTCGGCGCAGACTTTTTCCGAGCCTTGCGTTACGCAAGCGATGTCATCGCAGACGTGCGCTACGATTTCGGGGCGGGGCTCGAGCGAAAACAATCCATAGAAAGACGCCACGCCATAGACTTCCGCGGGAGCTACATCCAGGCGTAGAGCGACATAATTCAGGGCGCCGGGACTGATCCAGCCGACGCGATTCTGGATGGCATGGAGCGAGGGGAGAAGCCGATGGCGTTTGCCGCGAGTGTCATCGTTGACGGCTGCGCGCGTGTCGGCGGTTTCGCGCTGGCCGCCCTGCCAATTTGATGCGGGGCCGCCCAACTCAGAATCAACCGCGGCGCGCTCTTCCGGCGTAGCTTGCGCGTTGGTCAGGTGAAGGTCCAATCAGATTCCTTTTATACTTTCTCGATGCGGATGGCGGTGGCTTTGAATTCGGCGGTCCCCGATTTGGGATCGATAGCGTCAATCGTCAAATCATTGGTCGGTAACTGATCGTGTGCGTGGACCGATAAGAACGCCAACCCGGGGCGCAACGCGGAATCAAAACGCACCGGCGCGACGAGCGATCCGCGCCGCGACGTTATGCGGACGTCATCTCCTTCCTGCAAATCGTAGTGCAAGCCGTCCTCTGGAGAAACTTCCAAGGATTCTCTGCGCCGCAGCGGTGAGGCATATTTTCTGGTCTGCACGCCGGTGTTGTAATCATCTAGGCGGCGGCCTGTGGTCAGGCGAATCGGATACTGCTCATCGAGTTGATCCACCGGGGCTTCGAATTCGACCACGCTGAAAGGCGCGCGCGGGCCGATGAGCGGCTCGCTCCAGAGACGGCCGTGCAAAAACATTTCGCCGGGGTGCGTTTCGTCGTAGCAGGGCCACTGAATGCCGCCCATTTCTTCCAGGCGGCGGTAACTCATGCCCGCGTGCATCGGACTGAGCGCGCGCAGTTCATTCCAGATCGCTTCAGGATCGGGCGCGCCCCAATCGTGGCCGAGGCGGCGAGCGAGATCGAAAATAATATCGAGGTCGTCGCGAACGCCTTCGGGGGGCGGGACGGTGCGGCGGACGCGTTGCACGCGGCGCTCGCTGGACGTTACGGTGCCTTCGCTTTCAAATGCGCCGGCCGCGGCTGGCAGCACAACATCGGCGAGCTGCGCCGTCTTGGTATAGAAAAGATCCTGTACCAGTAAGAAATCCAGGCCACTCAATCGCTTCAGGGCTTGATTCCGGTCGGCTTCCGAGTCTGCGGGATTTTCGCCGAGCACGTACAGCGTGGTGAGATGGCCGTGATCCATGGCTTCGAACATATTGCTCAGGTTCCAGCCGCGTTTGGGCTGGATCTTCGCGCCCCAAGCCTTCTCGAATTTGGCGCGGAGCTCAACGTTTTCTACGTGCTGAAAGCCGGTGAGGCGATCGGGGATCGCGCCCATGTCGCCACCGCCTTGCACATTGTTCTGTCCGCGCAGCGGATTCACGCCGCTTCCGTAACGGCCTACCTGGCCGGTGAGAATGGCAAGATTGATGAGCGACACCACGTTGTCCACGGCATTGTGGTGTTCGGTGATACCCAGCGTCCAGCAAAGCTGGGCGCGCGGAGCCTTGGCGTAGGCATGCGCCAATCTGCGAATGGACTCGGCCGGCACTCCGGTCTCGCGTTCGGCGCGCTCGAGCGTGTATTTGTCAACATGCGCTTTGTAAGCTTCGAATCCGCTGGTGGCGTGGCGGATGAATTTTTCATTTGCCAGTCCCGCGGCGATGATTTCGCGGCCCACGGCGTTGGCGAGCGAAATGTCCGAACCCACATCCAAGCCCAGCCAGAGATTCGCCCAGCGCGCGGAGCTAGTGCGGCGGGGGTCAACGACATAAAGTTCCGCGCCCTTATGTATCCCCTTGAGCAGATGATGGAAAAAAATCGGGTGCGTCTCGCGCGCATTCGATCCCCAAAGCAGAATTACGTTGGTATCCTCAATCTCGCGATACGAGCTCGTTCCCCCGCCCGCTCCGAAAACCGCCGCCAGACCGGCGACGCTAGGAGCATGTCAAGTGCGGTTGCAGCTATCGATATTGTTGGTGCCCATGATGCTGCGGACAAATTTTTGCGCCGCGTAGTTCAGTTCGTTGACGGTCTTCGAGCAACTGAACATGCCAAAGTCGCGCGGGTCATTCTTGGCGATGGATTTCCGAAAAGCCGCGGCCACGCGGTCCATGGCTTCATCCCAAGTGGCAGGACGATGCGCACCTTTCTCGCGCACCAGCGGTTGAGTAAGACGCGCAGCAGTTGGCTCAGCCATGGAACGAACCCCCTAGATGGATGTCCACCTGGATTGTAGCATCTACAATGGAAGCGCATTCGTGCTGCGCGAACGTACGTTACGATGGTGAGCCACTAGACATCCATGGAATACGACCTCGTCAATTTGAGCCGTCAACTTTGACAGATCACGGCGTGCGACTAGCGGCTGCTTCCGAGAAGAACGGCAACCGGGAAATCTCTGAAGATACCCGCCAATGACAAACGCGCGCCTCGCTGCACACGCTTCGCGCTCAGCGACTCGCCTGTCAAAACGTTCCGCCACGAGCTCGGCGCCTTTGCCGGAAGCACGATCTGCGAGCCGGCCCAAAACGCTTGCATACGCGGCGAGCTGAGCGGAGCCTTTGCGCGCGCGAGCCACCGGGGCACGACGGACATAATCCAATCTTGCCCGCCGCGCCGTAGGTAGGCGATCACGTTGATTTCTCTTTTTCCCGCGATTTTCAACGCCAGAAACTCGCCGTCGAGAAAAACTCGCGGGTGTTTGCGCCGGAGATTTAGGACTTTCCAGATCAGGTAAAGCTTTATGCGCCCGTCGTGCCAGTTTTCGAGTAGCTCGCGGCTAAAACCCAACGGCTCCGCGTTGCTTCCCTTTTCGATTTCGCTGAGCAAAGCCTCGCGACGATTGAAATTTACCGGCCCCCGGTTATCCGGATCAACGAAACGCAAATCCCAGAGATCGCAACCCTGGTAAAAATCCGGTACGCCCGGGCTGCTCATCTTGATCAGCGCTTGCGCCAAGCCGTTCACCATTCCGTACTCGGCTATCTTTTTTTGAAAAGGAAGAAAGTCCCTCAGAAACCGATTGCTGCTGGCTGGTTTGAGAATCGCTTTGAGAAAACTGGTTACTGCGCGCTCGTGTTCCGCGTTGGGCCGGGTCCACCGCGTGTGGACCATGGCTTCGCGATTTGCCTTGATGATGTAGGCTTGCAGGCGTTCCTTAAATTGCGGGAGCCCCGGGGCATCGAGAGGCCAAGCGCCAATCAGTGTCTGGTAGAGCAGGTTTTCTTCGTTACGGTCGGGGGCTACGTGATGGTCGATACTTTTCTTGTGCTTAGCGTTCCATGCCGCCCAGTTGTTCAAGTGTCTCTGCCATTCCCCGGGAATTTCGGAAAGCACGTTGATTCTCGCGCGCACATCTTCGCCGCGTTTCGTGTCGTGCGTGGAGGTGCAATTCAAACCATGACGCTGCTGCTTTTGCTGGCTTTTTACCAGCTCGAAAAAATCCGGCGCGTTGATTGCTGACGGACTCGGATTGCCGCCGACTTCGTTGAGCGAAAGAAGCGGGCAGTAAACGTAGAGGACCGTGTCCTCCAGTCCTTTGGCGACGATAGGGCCGGTGAATTGTTGCCAGCGCATCACGAAGGAGAGGCGCGCTTCGCGCTGCTCGGCAAATAAATGGCCTTCGTCGTGAAGGAGCAAGACATCGCGCACAAAATCGAAGCAGGACGGATCGAGGCGCGGATTTCGTGCTCGGGCGGCGTCCACGGCGTGACTAACCTCCTTGGCTGCCTCCGCGGGTACTTCCATCGAACGAATGTAGGTTCGATAGACGCCTAAGCACGCGGTGATTTCAATGAGGGCTTGAGCCAGTTCCATTCGGGCCAAATCGCGGCCATAGCGATCACTCTGGGACAAAACTCCGAGCTGGCGCCCCAGATATCTCATCTCGGGAGAAAGCAGCGTGGCCATCACCAGTTTTTTCTTCTCGTACAGCACGTCGTCGTAGACGGGCCTTCGCCCGATAAATTTGAAATAAATTCGTTCGATCTCTTGCGCGCCTTTTGGATGGACAAACAGGCGATTCAGGGCGTTCAGATATTCATAGCCGGTGGTTCCTTGAACGGGCCACTCCTCGGGAAGTTTTTCTGCTCCCGAAAGAATTTTCTCAACGATCACGTAAAAGTCAGTTGCGTTCTCCTTTTGGTGGAAATTGCTGGCGCTCTGCTGCAATCGCCGAAGGTAACCCAGCGGATCGCGGAGCCCGTCAATATGATCGATGCGCAGGCCGCTGACGACTTTTCTCTCGATTAAGTTCAGCACCACCTGATGCGTCGCGTCGAATACCAGCGAGTCCTCCACACGGACTCCAAGAAGATCGGTGATCGTGAAGAATCGCCGGAAGTTGATGGCTTCGTTTACATTTTGCCAGTAAGACAGAACGTAGGGCTGTTCCGAGACTAGGCGGTCCAAATCTCGATAACTGGCCGCGTCGCCACGCCTGCCGTTGAAAAATCTCAGATTATCTTTTATGAATCGCCGAACCTCCGGGTTCGCGTCATACAGCTGCCGAAGCCGTTCTTTGATTCCCTGTACCTCGAGACGCCGCTGGCCGGCCGCATCGATCGTTAGGGATTCCCGTTCCCGAAGCGATGCCAGCGCCGCGACGATTCCCAGATACTCTTGGAAGGCGCTCGATTCGGCGCCAAGCTTCTGTTCGAGAACGTGCTCTCGATGTTTGAGAATTTTGCGATAGGTCTTCGGCGCCAGCGGAAACGACATGTCGTAGTAGCGAATCGCGAAAGTCCCGTTTCGAAATACGATTTCGAGTTCCCCGTTGTTGAGCGTGGTGCCGTAGAACTTGCCAAGCATTGGCAGCAGAATTTTGTTGTCGAGCGTACGCGACGGAGGATGCCAGTCAATATCGAAATAAGCGGCGTAGGAAGAACCCGGACCGTTTTCGAGGACGTCCATCCACCAGGGATTTTCGGAGCTTGCCGCCATGTGATTGGGTACGATATCGAGAAGCAGTCCCATGCGCTCTTTCTGCAACGCCGCTTGGAAGCCTTCGAATCGTTGTTCGTCGCCGAGTTCGCCGTTAATTCGCGAAGGATCGGTTACGTCGTAGCCGTGCTGGCTTCCCGACCGGCTTTGCAGGAGTGGAGACGCGTAGACATCGCTGATTCCCAGACGGGAGAGATAGTTCAAAGCGTCCGCGGCATGGCGAAATGTAAAATCGCGGTTGAATTGAAGACGGTAACTAGCAAGTGGAATGCGAGGGAGCGTCATAGGCAGTTCATGCGACCTTTATTCTTGCCGCGATTCGCGAACAGTATGGACTGTCCGGCCGCAAGAGCGCTCGCTTTTCTGCCGAAAGCGTGCTGGCGGATCGCTTTGCGCGCTATTCGGAACGACGCGCAACAGTAGGTATACTGCAGTTTGCTCGACATCTAAAGATGCGTGAGACGAAAAAATCGTGACCGCAGGCGCTATCCAACCGCTCGGCGCAAAATTGCTTGGCGAGAATAGATGTAGTTTTCTCGTTTGGGCTCCTAACGCAAGCCGAGTCGAAATTTCCATAAGCGAACCGCACGACCGTAAAGTTGCCATGCGGGCGAGCGGACGCGGATACTTTCACGCGATGGTGGACGATGTTTCGTCCGGCACTTTATACCGATTTCTCCTGAATGGTGAAAAACAACGGCCCGACCCGGCATCGCGATACCAACCCCAGGGAGTGCATGGACCTTCTCAAATCGTAGATGATCGCTTCGAGTGGAACGTTTCAAATTGGCGCGGCCTTCCGCTCGAAAAATATGTGATCTATGAACTCCACGTCGGAACTTTCACCCCGGAAGGAACTTTTGACGCGATTATTCCGCGACTAGCGAAATTAAAAGAGCTGGGCGTCACGGCGATCGAATTGATGCCGGTGGCGCAATTTCCCGGAGAGCGGAATTGGGGGTACGACGGCGTTTATCCTTTCGCGGTGCAGGTTTCCTACGGCGGACCTGCGGCTCTGAAACGACTCGTCGACGCATGCCATCAGAACGGAATCGCGGTGGTACTCGATGTGGTTTACAACCATCTCGGTCCCGAGGGAAATTACCTCGCGGATTTCGGCTCATATTTCACGGATTTTTACGCCACGCCTTGGGGACGCGCGATCAATTTCGATCAAGCGGAAAGCGACGAAGTCCGGCGATACTTCATCGAGAATGCGCTGCAATGGATCGCTGATTTTCGCATCGATGCGCTTCGGCTTGATGCCATCCATGCGATCGTCGATCTTTCCGCGCGCACATTTCTGGAGGAGCTTCGCGCAGCCGTTCACGCCAGGGCGAAAGAATTTGGCCGCGAAGTCTGTCTTTTCCCCGAAAGCAATCGCAATGATCCTCGAGTGGTCAGCGCGGCTGAGGCCGGCGGCTTGGGCTTCGATGCGGTGTGGAATGACGATTTTCATCATTCCTTGCACGTGCTCTTGACCGGGGAGCGCGAGGGCTACTACGAGGATTATTCCGGAATCGAGGATTTGGCCGGCTGTTATCGCGAAGGATTTCTGTATGCGGGGCGCTATTCGAAGTTTCGCAAAATGCGTTATGGAGGATCGTCGAAGGATATTCCGGCCAAGCGATTTATCGTTAGCACGCAGAACCACGATCAAATCGGAAATCGCCGCATCGGTGATCGCCTTTCCCACACGCTTTCGCTCGATCAATTGAAGCTTGCAGCAGGCGTAGTGCTGCTTTCACCATTCGTTCCGCTGCTTTTCATGGGAGAAGAGTATGGAGAGACGGCGCCATTTCAGTATTTCGTCAGTCATGGAGCCTCGGGACTGATCGAGGCGGTGCGCCGAGGACGCAAAGAAGAATTTGCTAAGTTTGGTTGGACCGGAATTGCTCCCGATCCTCAGGATGAATCCACGTTCTTGGGCAGCAAGCTGAATTGGGATTTACGAAACGAAGGAAGTCACCGAATTCTATGTGACTTTTATAAAGAATTACTTCGCATGCGGCGTGAGTTGACTCCATTGGCGCGGCTCGATAAGGAAAGCCTAAAAGTTACTCGTTTGGGCGAACGAAAAGTGCTGGTGGTAAGGCGGTGGGATTCTTCGAATCAAGTTTTGATAATCTGCCACTTCGATCGCCACGCGATTGAGATCGCGCTGCCGATTCCGTCCGGGCGCTGGCGCAAGACGCTGGATTCAAGCGAGGCCACGCATGGCGGCGACAATCGGGCGCCTGAGATTTTTGACGCGCGCGGTGAATTGCAACTTTCGCTTGGTCCGTGGGCGTTTCTCGTGCTCGTGCAAGAGCCCGCGATCCAAAAATAGCCCAAGTGCGCCAAGGGGCGAGCTGGATTTGCCGCCGTGTTCGCATTCGCTCTTGCTTTCGCAGGGGCGCCGTTTGCTGCGCCCAGTGAGTCAGGCGAACGTCTGAGCCAGCTTCAGAACAAGGAGGAATCGTGAAAAAGAAAACAGCAATCGCGATAGCTGTCGCCCTCGCCGTCGTCACGCTCGTATCCTTGAAGCTCTATGCTACGGCGCCCAAATCACCGCAGCCGCAAGTCTGGAACCCAGGCTGTGTTTCAGCGGTGCCAAAAGCCTGGGGCACGTTCAAAGGCGGTTCCGCACAATCGGGATTAGCATTTGAGGATAGCGCTGGCACCCTGCGCTTCCTCACCAACATTCCCTGCAACGGCACGCCAACGGTCGCTCTGGAAATCCGCAGAACGGCCGGAAGCTCCTCCAACGGTGAAATGCGATAATTCGCAGACGCAAGATCAAGCTTCACGCGGCGCCGGTATCGAGATGCGCGCCGCGCACGGGAGATCCTCAAATGAAAACGGATAGACGCCAATTCAGTCTCGGAATAACGGCGGCATTGCTCGGCCTCGGTGCGAATCCCAGGCTGCTGGCACAAGATGCCGCAGATCACTCCGCAAAATCTCCGGCCGCCGTCCGCCCAACCTATTTCTTCAAGAATCCGACGTTCGAATATACGTTTCAAATAAGTCTAGGCCGCGCCTATCACTCGGGAGGGGACGTAGGAAAAGTCCTCTATCTAAGCAGGCAGGTGGAAGACGGCAATTTCGAAAGCGCCTATCTCGCCTTCAAACGAGCCGGCGACGAAGCCCGCGCCGAAGCGGCAGACTCAGCAAGCCGCGGCCATAAAGAAAGCGCTCGGCAAGCCTACTTGTGGGCCCAGAATTATTACGACAGCTCGACATATTTCGTGGACGGCTCGAAAGATCCCACGCGATTCCTCCCCACTTGGGAACTCCTATACGACTGTTGGCTGCACTCTCTAGCGCTTTTCGATCCGCCGATCGAAGCCGTAAAGATCCCATACGAAAACACCGAGTTGCACGGCTTCTTCCTGCGAGGGAGAAGCAATTCTCCGAAGCGTCCTCTATTGATTCTAGTCAACGGCAGCGATGGTTCGCTGCTGGATATGTGGCTGCAAGGCGGCGCAGGAGCGCTCGCTCGCGGTTACGACTGCCTGACGTTCGACGGGCCGGGACAGGGATATGCACTCTGGAAACAGAATCTTCATTTTCGTCCTGACTGGGAGAAGGTGATCGCGCCGGTGGTTGATTACGCCTTGAGCCGGCCGGAAGTCGATCCGAAGAGAATCGCGCTTCAGGGAATCAGCCAGGGCGGATTTTGGGTGCCACGCGCTCTCGCGTTTGAGAGAAGAATCGCGGCGGGCATTGCGGATCCCGGCGTGGTTGACGTCGTCAACTTCGTGGACCGCCGCACTACCGAAGCCCATGCTCGAGTTGCTCAGAGCCGGCCGCAAATCCGAATTCGATGGCTATATGGCGAAGTCGTTAAGCGAGCCCGCAAAAATGTATTTGAATTTCCGCATGAGGCCGTACGGTTTCGAGTCTTACTTCGACGCCTTCAGTGCCGTCCGCGAATACAATTTGGAGGATGTTGCAAAGAATATCCGCTGCCCCATGCTGATAACGGAACCGGCCAACGAATCGTTCTGGCCCGGCCAGTCGCGCCAACTCTACGACTTGCTGACGTCTCCCAAGAAGCTGGTGCATTTCTCCGAAAGCGATGGCGCCGATCTGCATTGCGAACCCAACGGCATCGGAGTGCGCGATCTCCGAATATTCAATTGGCTGGATGAAACATTGAAATAGGTTGCGGGGCGAGCGGTAAACCTCGCCCCTACGCATCGAGCCATTTGAACGCGGCGCGGGCGATGAAGACATTGAGCAAAATCGAAATCAGCGATGCGGCGATCGTCGTCGTGAAAACGTCCTCGGAAACCATGCCCGCCGATCGCGCCGCCTGCACCACCACAAACGATAGCTCGCCAATCTGCGTCAATCCCGCGGCTACTGCGATCGCGGTCTTCAACGGATAGCGGAAGATGCGCACGATCGCCGTCCACACCAAAAACTTGCCGACTACGATAAGCAAAAGCATCAGCCCCAATAGCGGCAGACTCGCAAAGAGCACTTTAGGATTGATCAAGGTGCCCAGCGAAACGAAGAACAGCGCCACAAACGCATCGCGCAGCGGCACGATCTGCGTATCCGCTTCGTGCAAATCTTCGGACCCGCTGATCGAAAGACCGGCGAGAAATGCGCCGAGCGCCACTGAAAATCCTACGGCTTGAGCGAGCGCCGCGGTCCCCAGGCAAACCGCAATCACGATCAGCAAAAAAAGTTCGGGAGAATTCAGCTTCTTAATGCGCCGCAGCACGCGCGGAATCACTTTGATCGCCAGAAAAACGAGCGGAATTAGCAGAATCAAAGCCTTGCCAAGCGTCCAGGCCGCCTTCAGGAAAAGGCCTTCGCCCGAACCGCCAGCGATCGGCAATACCACGGTCATGCAGATCACCGCGAGATCCTCGACAAGCGTGATGCCGATCATCACCTGCGCGAACGTCGCAGTCATCTTCCCCGAATCGTTCAGCAGCCGCACCAGCACCATCGTGCTGGCAACGGAAACCGAAGCCCCGATCACCGCTGCTGCGGCGAAGCTAATTCCCACCAGCTCCGCCACGCCGATCGAGATGCCCAGTATCGTCAGGATTCCGAGCGGGGCGCCCACGAGCGCCACCCACTTCACGCGCATTAAATCCGGGATGGAGAATTCCACGCCGGTGGAAAACATCAGCAGCACAACGCCAACTTCGGCAAACACTTCGAAAGTGTGCAAATCCGAAAGATGCGGCCCCGGCGTGAACGGACTAACCACGATCCCGCCCAGCACGAATCCCAGAATCAACGGAAGACGCAGCCGCCAAGCCAGCAGCCCGCCAAGCGCAGCGGCCAGGAATATATAGGTTAAATCGCGAAACAGAACTGGATTAGCTTCCACGGTTCTTCACACCATTCGAGGTTTAGCAGCGCACCAACGAGCGATACGTCTCCAGCGCGGCGGGAAAACATTACTTCATCAAGGGCGTCTCGAACAGTCTAATTCGCGCCCGCCCGTTTGACTCGTGGACCACCCGAAAAAAGAAATCTAGAGGCGACCGCGAAGGCTGGTGGGCTAGAATCACGTCGCGAATATTCCCGGAAGGAAGGTGCTCGGGATGGGCGTGCCAAAGTCTTCTGATCCCTGGTCGATTCTCGTCATCGCGCTGACCTTCGCCTTGTTTGTGGTGGCCTTGTTCGTCAACGGCTTCACCCACGATATGCTTCTGGAAGGCGGCGTATTTCTGGTGTCCGTGAAGCTGATTCTCATGGCGAAAGCGAATGCGGAGACTGAAGCGCGCATCGAGAAGCAGCTCGCCGAAATTAAAGAAATGCTGGGACGCGGGGACGCTTCGCCCAAGAGCAGTCTGTAATGTCATTGTCATGTGCCGTTTGACAGCAACCGTGGTATTCTCCCCGTCGCCAGATTGTTGAGAGGGATCGCGTTCCGGCGCGCCGGCGTGTCCGCGGCATTTCAGTGATCCCGCTGACGAGTTTCGATTTCCAGCGCAACAACGGAACCTCGTAGGTATTGCGGCCCGATAGCGCTCCGAAAATTTCATTGAGGTGAGGACAATGAAGAGAGTTTTGTTTGCAGCGGTTTTGCTTATCGCCATCAGCTCGCCCGCGTTTGGACAAAAGAAAGAATCCGATCGCGTCGCCAACGCCGGCCACGTCATGAAGGAAATCATGGACATTCCCGACGACATTCCGCAAAGCGTAATTGACAAGGCGGACTGCGTCGTGGTTCTGCCTTCCGTGCTCAAGTTCGCCATCGGCATCGGCGGAAGTTACGGCCGCGGAGTGATGACCTGCCGCAGCGGCGAAAATTTCCAAGGCCATTGGGGCGCGCCGACCATGATGGCGCTCGAGGGCGGAAGCTTTGGCCTGCAACTGGGTGGACAGGCCACCGACTTCGTCCTGCTGCTGATGAGCCCGCGCTCGGCCCGCAGCATCCTCGAAAGTAAAGTGAAGCTCGGCGGAGACGCCTCGGCAGCCGCTGGGCCCGTGGGCCGCACTGCCTCCGCGGAAACCGACGTGACCATGCGCGCGGAAATTCTTTCCTATTCGCGCGCCCGCGGACTATTTGCCGGAATTTCTCTGGCCGGCTCAACCCTGCGTCCGGACAATGACGCCAATAAATCCCTGTACGGAAAAGACGTGAGCGCGAAAGACATCGTATTTGGAAACGCCGTTCCTGCGCCGCCGTCCGCAAAGCTGTTGCTGCGGGTGTTGAACAAACACTCGCCCGTGAACAAATCGAAGAACCCGTAATCGGGTCAGCGCGACTCGGCACAAAATCCAAGTCGGTAAGAGTGTGTCTATCGCTCGCGTCTCTTGGCCTGCCGGCACTCGGCCCTGTTTTTTCACATTTGCTCCGCGTCCCGAAATTTTAGTTGCGGGAGGGGATTTTGATTTTTCCGCAACGATGAGCCCGCATCCGAAAAAATACGGATGTTCGAGCTCAATGTTTTTTCTAAGATCGTCGGGTTTGGATTTTGAGGTTTTGGGTGCCCCGCGCGCCGTACTTGCGCCGGGCCACTCGCCCTGTCTCCGTAACTTGTAGCAAATAAGCCTCTCGACCCAAGCATACCCAGTACCCTGGACCCATAACAAGTAGGCCTCTGTACCATTTTGTTACGCCTTCCCTTATTCGAAGATTTACCCGTTGGATAAACCTACGAACAAACGCCGCTGACTGTCGCGCGGTTCGTAGCGACATCACGATCTTAGGAGACACCGTGAATTATTTGCGCTGGTCAAAACTCGCGTTTGCCGCATTCCTCGCGCTCGGCATCCTGCTAGGTTCGGAAACGGCTTCCGCGGCGCCTTCCGTGACCTTTACAGTTTCGATTGAGAGCGCCTCCATCGACTATTCCACGAACGAGATCACGCTTCGCGGGGCTGGTTTTGATCCTGCTGGCAGAGCTCCAGCGGTTTCGTTCAATGGAACGAAGCTGACCTTGGTATCGTTCGCGGGTACCACTCTCATCGCAAAACTTCCGGCTGGAACTTCTGCAGCCACTTACGAATTGGTTGTAACCAATAGCTTGGGAGTATCTGCATTGTTCGACGTGACCTACGGCGCCGCTGGCCCGCAAGGTCCGGCGGGCGCGCCAGGTGTTCAGGGTCCGGCCGGAACTCAGGGCGCAGTCGGGCCACCGGGCGTTGTTGGACCAGCTGGGCCTGCGGGCGTCGCCGGAGCAACAGGCGCGGCGGGCTCGCAAGGCGTTGCTGGGCCAGTGGGTCCGACGGGCGCCATGGGCGCGACCGGCAACACAGGTCCTGCGGGAGCGGTAGGAGCGACCGGTTTGCCAGGAGCTCAAGGCATCGCCGGACCTCCAGGACCAACGGGCTCCATGGGCGCGACTGGCGGCGTGGGTCCGGCAGGGCCGCAAGGCACAGTAGGTTTGACGGGCGCGACCGGCGCAATCGGCGCGACGGGACCCACAGGACCACAGGGCCAAGCTGGAGCTACTGGTGCGACAGGCTCCACTGGTTCTGCAGGTCCGACTGGGCCGGCTGGCGCAACTGGCGTGGCCGGTGCCTCCGGAACTCCGGGGCTCCCAGGTCCCACCGGTCTGCAGGGACCGACTGGCTCGACCGGCGAAGTCGGAGCGCAAGGCCCCACCGGTCCGCAGGGCCCTCAAGGAACGCCGGGAAGCCCGAATCAGTGGTATTACCAACTGTTTGGCCAGGTGCAACTAAGTTCAACGCACATCGACACGGAAATCGCGAGTCCCAGCTTGCCGATCAACGCTAGCGGAAGCGGATATCTCCGGCTGGAAGCTACTCTCGTCGTCAAAAGCGCTACCGCCACAACTCCCGGGGTGATCTGTTTTTTCAACGATACCAGCAGCGGAGCCGTAGTGGTGGGAGCACCTGTGACATTGACGATGCCGAATGGCTCGCTCTTTAACGGCTACTACGGCTGGATGGGAGTTACGGTTCATGCTTTTGACACGCCTGCACCCGGCGCTCTCCCGACTGTCAATCTAATTTGCAGCACCGATGATTCGAGCGGTGGCACGTACGTGGATAGCGGCATGATCAGCGTTGAAGCGATGACCGGAACCTTGCAGAACGCCACCCAACCGTAGTCCAAGAAACGGCTCGCAAAGAAGTATATCGATTTCTGTTCTTTTCGGCCCCAGTAGGGGAGGGTACTTCAGCCCTCCCGCTATTCGGCCCCACTTTTCCCTTCGGGTGCGCCCGGAGGAAGGTCGAAGCCACTCCGGTCCAAGCCATCAAAATTCTAATCGGGAACGCCTTGGATTAGAAACCGTCACAACCCGAACAAACCGGGTCCGGGTTAATGATTCAGCCCGCCGGGACATTGACCCCAATTCTAATCGGGAAGAAGCAGCATGCTCATCACCGTCGGAATTTGATCACACCACCCGGCGTCGGCAACGGCGAGCGTCAAGAACGCCGGCTGGCAGCCGGCGCTACGAGTTGGGCACCGGTGATCGAAGGCGCATACGAGCCTGACAGCGAAAAATCCCCGTTCGCGGTACTACGTATTCCTACGGATGATGAACTCAACACTTCCGTGCTACCGTTTGTGGGTTTTGCTTGTGAACGACGCGGTCCAAATTCGACGTCGTAGCGGGGCACGCGAATCCCTCTCCGCTGGAGGGAAATCGAAAACGGCGCCCCCCGAAAGTGTAGCGATTAAAACGGAGCCCGACTGTTTGTTTTGTGTGAGTTACGGGCGATTTTAATCTCACCATGTAGCGATTAGAAGTTTTAGGAGGTGAAGGGAAAGCGAAAGGCGGGGCCGAACCGCGACACCGAAAGCGGGGCCGACCCTTCGGTTTCGCTCAGGGCAAGAAGGTGGGAGGGTCTGAAAACAAAGACCCTCCCCGGCAACGACAACGGCAAGTGACTTAGTTGCCTGTGCCTGAGAGCGTGATCGACTGCGGGCTGTTTTGCGCGTTGTCTGTAATCGTTACCTTTCCGGACTTCGAGCCCTTTGGTGATTGCGGGGCGAAGTTTATGTAGATGGAGCACGGTTGTCCGGGTGTGAGAGTCGAGCTCTTCGTGCAAGTTGTGCCCGAGGCGAGCCCGAAGTTTCCGGTGATGGTTAATCCGGTTAGCGAGAGATTTGTTGTGCCGGAATTTGTCAGCGTCACTAACTTCGAGGTGCTGGTGGTGCCCGTTTTTTGAGTGCCGAAATTCAGGCTTGTGGCGCTTAGGGTTGCCTTCGGATTGATTATTGTTGCGGACATCAGGATGGATTGCGGGCTTCCCGATGCGTTGTCGGCGATCACCAGGTTGGCCGCGTGGGTTTTCGTGACGTTCGAGTCCGCCGTGAAGCTCATGATGATCGTGCAGCTCTTGCCGGCGTTGAGCGTCTTGGGACAGAACGAGACGCCTAGGAAGCCTGTGGAGTCGTCGCCGGAGATTGAGGCGATGCTGAAGCTTGTGAAGGTGACCATCGAGCTGCCTGTGTTGGTGATGGTCATGTCGAGCAGCTCGCTGTTGCCGACGTACACGGTGCCGAAGTTGAGGGCCGCCGGGGTGAACTTCAGGGCGGAGGCGGCGGCGTTCACCGTCTGCGTTGTGCCGGATGCTGTGCTGCTGGTGTTGAAGTTGCCGTCGCCACCGTAGCTGGCGGTGAGAGTCCAACCGCCGGCGGTACTCAGCGTTACGCCGCAACTTCCGGCGCCGCTGCTAAGGGTGGCGGAGCAAGTCACCGTTGTCGAACTAAGCTTGGCGGTCACGGTGACCGAACCGGTGGGCGTTCCCGCGCCGGTGACTTTGACGCCGACCGTAACACTTTGGCCGACGGTCGATGGATTCGGGGTGTTGGAAGTGATCGTGGTCGTGCTAGTGGCTTTCGTCGCAGAGGTCATCTGCGTGACGGTCTGCGCAGCGTTGTAATTGGAGGTGCCTGACTGACTCACGATGACGTCGCAGGTTCCCGAACCGCTGGTGATGGTGTACATCGCGCCCGAGTTGCTGCACGAGCCCGAGTTGCCGTAAGTGAGCCCAAGCCCCGACGTGGCGGAAGCTACGACCGTGAAGTTGCTTCCGTACGAGGCGCTCGTGGGGGCGTTGGTGGTGAAATTAATGGTTTGATTGGCTTTGTTGACGGTGAGCGTAGTGCTGCTGTTGGTGACGCTCGAGAAACTGGAATCACCGAGGAACTTGTAGGTGACGGTGTAAGGAGTCGAGGATGCGGGAATGGTTGCGGTCGGGAACGCATAGGAGAAGCCGCCGCTGGTGCCCGCGATGGTGGCCGATTGCGTGGTGCCGTTGATGGTGATCTGTACGGTATCGCCGGCCGCAGGATAGACGCCGCCTACGCCGACCGTGCCAGAGAGCAGGACCGAAGCGGTTCCGTAGCTGATGGTGTTCGAGGAAAGTCCGGAGAACGACGGCGTAAGACCCTGGACGGTGACGGTCGCAACGGCGAGAGTTTGCTGCGTACCGATCGTGAATGTCGCGGTATTGGCGTAAACGCCGGCGCCAGCGTTTGAGCTCGAGACGCTAAACGTCGCCGTTGCCGCAGGTGCCAGTGAGAATGCCGGGCAACTCAAGATCTGAGCGTTCACGCTACCGGATATTCCGCAACCGTTTACCGACGAGCTGCTCAACGTCCACGTTGCTCCAGGCGGCATCGGATCGTTCAGAGTGATGCCCGATGCTGTCGTCGTTCCGTTATTCGTCAGCGTGATGTTGAAGCCCACGGGGTTGCCAAATGCCGCGGAGCCGCTCGCTGGCGTGGTGGTGCTGTTGCCGTTGAGCAACGGCAGCGTTGTGTTGTTAGGGACGCTGGTGGGCGGCCATGCAACTACGACGTCATTGAATTGACGCGTGGTGCCGCCAATGCCGGAATCGACCGGCTCGATCGCATTGTAGAACGTGGTGATGTCGTATTCGAACTGGCAAGCATAGGTCACCGTAGGGCCGCTGTTGACCGTCATCGCCACGGCGCAATTCGTTCCGAAGGGCGACGTAGGAAAGACTGCGTAATCCGGATCGTCGTAAAGCTGCGGAGTGCTTCCGGTCCAGTAGGGTCCCGGAGGCGTTACAGATTCGTGGTTCCAAGTGAG
Organism: uncultured Acidobacteriota bacterium; assembly: GCA_963831955.1. Taxonomy (GTDB): domain Bacteria; phylum Acidobacteriota; class Terriglobia; order Acidiferrales; family UBA7541; genus Palsa-147. The sequence continues at coordinate 1,386,180 of CAWHSG010000003.1, forward strand.
CACCCAATTGATCGGACCGAGATACATGCTGGAGTCGGGCTCCGAGCCGTTCGTACCGGTGACTTCATAATGGACGCAGTTGCCATTGGAATACGGCACACAGAACGGAACGATTGCGCCGCCTGTAGTTGGGTCCGTGCCGTAATTGAAGAACTGCAGGAAGCGGCAGTCGAAGTCGGCGGCGACGCCGGTCGGCGTGTCGTCATTCGATTCGCAGATGCCGTCGAAGTTGGGCGGATCGCTAGCGGAGCTGGGCGGAACTTCGGTGGCGGTGATGTTGACCTGAAAGGATGTGCTCACCGCCTGCGCCGTCAATGAAACCGATGTGGCGCTCGGCCCCTCAGCCATAGTGCACGGAGCTGACGGAGACGGATTGGCATTGCCCGGGCAATTGTAGACGCCCGCCTCGGTGACTGGAATTGTGCTGACGGGGAAAGTGACGGTAATCGTGATGGGCGCGGGCAGGAAATTCGGCATGACGGTGATGTTGCCGCCCAGAGTGAGACTGCACGTTCCACCAGTCGGGCCAACCGTGCTATTGCTGGGCATGCAAGCTCCTCCTCCCCAGCCTATAAATGTCGAGGGCGAAGTGGCCGTAGCGGTCAGTGTTACGGTCGGGGGATTGCCTGAATAGGTGTTGGAACAATTCCCGGATTCCATGCCGCTGGCTTCCGAGCAACTGAGGTTGCCGCCGTCGGAAACGTTACCGGTGCCAGTGCCCATCTCATTTACGGTGACGGAGTAACTGCTCGCCGAGGAATTGAACGTGGCGGTGACGGACTGGAAACTGTCGCCGGTCTGCAGCACGCACAGCGTCGGGTTGCCAGCCACGGGGCACTGATCATTGGGGTCATTTGTGACGTTCGACCAGCCGGCAAAGGTCGAGTTGCCTGAGGGGGTAGCCATGAGGGTGACCGGGACGCCGTCGAATGCGACGGCGCAAGTGCTCGAGCAGGAGAGGCCGGAAGGCGAGGTGGAGACCACGGAGCCGGTGCCAGTGCCGGCGAAGTTCACGGTGACCTGCGAGGGAACGACTTCCCAAGTCCATGTGAGCGGGCTGCTGGTATTAGTGCCGTCATACGCGGTGACGGAAAAGGTGTAGTAGGTGTTTTCCATAAGGCCAGAATAGGAATATCCGGATTCGCAGGAGCTATAGCTTGTCGGCTGATTCTGTACGACGAGGGAACACATAAAGCTGACACCCGGTTCCGAATCGGTATAGGCAATCGAGCCGGAGGTGATGTAGCTGGGATTGGCAGGATTCCCGGTAAAGGTGGGTACGGGAGTGATGCCCGTGCCGCTGAGAGCATTGGTTTGCACCGCGTTCGTGCCGGTGTTGAGGGAATTGTCGGTGAAAGTGAGTGTGGCGGTCTCCTGTCCGCTATAAATGGATGGGGAGAAGTCGATAAGCAGTGTGCAACCCGTATCCGGCGCCAGCGTGCCGGAGCCAGACGATCCGGCGCCGCTCGCGCAACTGCCGCCCACGTTCGGATTCACGACGAAGTCATTCGCGTACGTTCCCGTGATTTGGTAGGAGTAGGAAAGAGTGCTGCCTCCGTCATTGGCGAGGTTGATGTATTGCGGACTGGACGCGCCCACCGATACAGACCCGAAATTGTCCGGACTAGGCCCTTCGTTGGCGATGGGCGGCGCGACGAGGAAGCCGTAGGACGAAATCGCTCCGACCAGTGGGCTAGCCTGCAGGCCCTGGAATGCCGACGTATCGTTATCGTCGCCGTCGGTCGCAAACGCGTACAGCATGTGGAAGCCAGGGATGACGTTCGAAGCCGTCGCGGAAAATTGCCCGGGACTCGACGATGCTGTCGCCGGGATCCAAGTGCCTTGCTGCGAATCGATCTGGTAATACACGCCGGCAACGCTCGCCGAATTGAATGAGTTGGTGGCTGTGAAAACGAACGCTGGATCGACAGTGTAAGTCGCGTTCCCGGAGTTGAAGCTGTTGCTGGGATCCAGCGAGGCGCTCACCGTCAGGCAATGGTTGGAACAAGTCGAGGACGGCGTGTTTTCAATGGTGACTATCGCCTGGCTCGGGCCTTCGAGCAGCGTGAAAATATCTCCCGTAACAGGATTCGCGGCGATTTCATTGATCGTGTTGTTCACTACGAGTGGTGAATTGGTGTTGGAAAGTTGGATGTTACCCAGAACGGTGTTTGTGGCGCCATCCACAATGCTCACTGAGGGAGCATTGCTCGCAGATCCCTGACACAAAACATAGATTTTGTTGGAGGCCACGTTGACCGCCAGCGACACAGGAGCGAAAGCGAGATTCACCTGCGCCACAATCGTGTTGGTCGCGCCGTTGATTACATTCAGAATGCTGTTGGCATTGTCGGCGACGTACGCGAAGTTGGTCACGGGGTTCACGGCCACGGCCGAATAGGCAGTATTCGAGCTGCTCGCTGGAATCGGCGTGGTAGTGCCGAAGCTAAAGCCGCCTTGTCCCTGCACCGCATCGATGTAGCCGTTGGCGCAGGCTACGAATACCGTGTTTGTCGTCGGGTTCACGTCCATGGCGATCGGCGTGGACTGCGCAGGGGAGAGGCAAATGTCGCCATAAGTCCCATATCTGCCAGCTCTATCTTCGGCGATCAGGAAAGCTGAACCATACTGCGACGATATCCCCTGCATGAGCGTGTAGTCCACGCCGGCGGCCGCGTTTGCGGCCACAGCGATCGGGGTTGTGCCGCCGAATGCGAAGCCCCCATCGTAGATCGGTGACCCCGGGTCCGGTCCGCCCCCGAATGCGAAACTCTCGTTAGCGGTGCTGCTGGCGCCGTAAACCATGTTGAGCACGGGATTCACGGCGATCGAGTCAGCGCAGATGCCCGGGCTGAACTGTATGTTAGACCCGGCTAGTGAACCGCTGGTAATCACCGACAGATCTTCCCCGCTGCAATTATCGACGTAAACGATGTTCTGGTACGGGTCAATCGCCAGTGCATCGGGCTCGCCGTCCACGGTAACCGATTGGGTGACGAAGGTTGTGCCGTTGTCACTGATTTCCGTGACAGTTCCAGCGCCATAGTTCGCCACGTAAACTTGATTGGTCGCGGGATTCACCGCAATCGCCCACGGGTTGGTACCCGTCGTGATAGGTGATGCCTCGGGCGCTGAGTTGGTCGCACCGTCGATGACCGTGATGGTGTTGTTGCTGCCGTTGTAATCGGACGCGATGTAGGCTTTGTGACTCACCGGATTGACGGCTACGACTTCGTCTCCGCCCGGCACAGTCAGCGTCGCAATTGCGCTGGCCGTTGAGCCATTGATGATCGTCACTCCGCTTAAGTCCCCGGGCGCGTAGGCGATATCCGTCTCGGTATCAACGGCGACGGTGTTTGCTCCGTCCGGAGCCGCGACGGTGCCAAGGTAATCAAGGTAGGGAAAGTTGCAGACGTAGACGCTGACGCAGCCGCTGCTGCACGTCGCGCCACTCCCGCCCTCACTCGACACATAAACCCTGTGGGTCAGCGAGTTCACCGCCAGCGATTCGGAATTCGACGGGTGATTGGGATCGCTCAACGTTGAAATGATCGTGGTTCCGGTTATCGCATCCACGCCGCCGGACACCGCGACGTAGGCTTCATGTAAGGAAGTGTCCACACCAATCGCGCTCCCCCCGGCGAGTGTCACGGTGGTGGCTGAAAGTGTCGACATGTTGATCTCCACCACGCCGGCAGCGGTCAGGGCATACAGGAGATTCGCTCCGGGATCGATCGCCAACGCGGCCGCCGTGCCGCTCAGACTGATGGTGCTTGAGCCCAAGGTGCCCAGATTAAACACGGTAATGTTGCTCGAGCCGCTGTTGGCCACGTACAGGGTGTTGGTCAGCGGATTGATGATCATCGCGTAAGGGTGCAGGGAGTTGCCGTTGCTGATGGTCGTCACGTAGCTATTCGTGGCGCCGTTGATTACCGTGATGTTGCCGTTGTTCGAGCCGCCGCCGGTGTTGGCCACGTACACCATGTTGGTGACCGGATTGATGGCGATGGCCCAGGGCTGAACGGCATTGCCGCTGGTGTCGGTAATGGTGGCGACGAGAGCGTTGGTGGCACCGTTAATGACAAACGTCGGCCCGGCTCCGGTGTTCGTTCCTGTTTGCGAGGCCACGTAAATCATGTTGGTTTCGGGATTGACGGCGATACCGTCCGTCTCGTATGTCGAAGCGCTGACGTTGATGGACGCGACGACCGATTGCGCGCGCGCGGATTGCGCGAATGGCAATAGCGCGACGAAGGCGACGAGACACACTACCAGCGCGAGCTGGAGAGTCCGTGTTCTGTGAGATAGCGGCCGCGATGCGCTTCTAAATTCGTGGGAGGAAATAGTGCGATAGACACACCTAGCCGGGTAAAAAAACATGGATTCTCCCGAGTTCGAGTGGCGGACCGGACACCGAGCGCACGCCCCTGAAGTGAGCCGAGAACGCAAACGCTAAACTTTAAACGATATGGCGTACGAATCAAGAGGAATCCCCGGGTTTTTGAAGGACTAGGAGTACCGAAACGTGGGGACCGCAGCGCGCACTCGAGGGCGATGCTGGCTCCTACGCACCACCGCTTCTGGTCGATTTGTCACGAAGTGATTTCGATAGTTTAAGAATCAAATCATCTTTGGGTGCGCGTCGCGATCTGCCCAAAAACCCTGCCCTGCCAAGAATCCCTACTTTCTGAAGACGCGGACTCGTTGAAAATTCGCTTGCCCAAAACTCGGCCGGCGCCGCCTCAAAAAGAACTAAGACTGTTGAAAAAGTCCCCGAAATGCCAGTTTCACCCCGACGTGCTATCCGTAAACCGTTGATTCTTCGTTCGCGCGAGAGAGGTTGGAGACCCGGAAAATAGTTTTTCAACAGCCTCAACTGTTTTCGGGCAACGAAATCGGGGAGTGAATGAGACCTGAGCTCAGCACGATTCACGACCGATTGGTCACTTGCGCTGAGCCCTCGGGGCCCTCAGCGACAACGAATGCAAGGTTTAATTCTTTGGAGCTCAAACGTCGCAAAACACTGCTGTAAGTCACCGCCCAAATTCGGAAAGGGCCGGCTCGATTGCGCCGGCCCTGAATTCCGCTTCGTGACAGCGGATAGTCTATGGTTCAATGACGTTAATGGACGCCGGGCTATTATTGCTGTCCCCGGTGTCTATGAACCAGATCCGCGTGCCGTTAGTGATCGCGATGGTGCCGGAGCCCACGCTGCCGAAACCGGGCAACGGGCTGTTGGTGATGGCCACGGTCGGGGATCCACCGCCGCTATTCAGAGCATTGGCGCTTAAACCGCTTAACGTGCTTCTGAACTGATAACCGGATACGTCCCCGCTGCTGTCTAGGTTGGCGACGCCGCATTGATCGTTCACGGTGCTATCGCCGGGATTGATGTTGCCAAATATGTAGTTTCCCGCCAGCGAGCTTAAGCTCACGTTGGAGTTCGCCCCCACCTGCAATTCACCGGCTGTGGCAGACGAATCGGTCCCGACGATGAACCCGGTGACCGGCTCCGTATTGGATTGCGGCGTCGCCAGGTAAATCACCGGAGTGCCCGCCCCTCCCAACGTCATGCGGCCCGAAGTGCCAACGGTATACGAACCGCTGGGATTTACGCTCACCGGAGCGCTTCCCGCTTCGTAGGTATAGAGGGTGCTTGTGCTATTGATGGTGCCGTTCGACAAGCTCAGCACCCCGAGCCCCATATCGGCGATGGCGCCGCCCGAAGTGAGATACAAGACGTAATTCCCCGAGAGTGACGAAGTCGAGAACGTGGTGCCCGTCGCGACAGCTCTGCCACTCGCGAGCGCCGTGGTGGAGTACGGATCGATGCCCACCAGGAAGAACTCATTGGCGTTCACGATATAGAGTGCGGTGTGGGTCGCCGCTGATGCCCCTTCGGGCGTCGCAGTAAAAAGTGCGCGGCCGGTGGTGGAGGAGAGGTTCGTGATGGTCGGGCTCTCACTCTGCTGGGACGCCAGTGTTCCCGCATCATCCAGGTCATACGTTGCCGCCGCGTGGCCAGTCGTAGTGTTGAGACTAAAGGTCCCCGCAACTGCGAAGTGGTCACTCGAGGTATCCAAGCCGTCTTCTCCGAACGCGTAGTTCGATTTGAGATTCGCTAGCGTGCCCCCGCTGAACGCTGTGGCGTCCTGGGGAAGCATTACGCCCGCGGCGCGAACACCGGAGCCGTTGCCGGAATTATCCGTCCACTGGATGATTCGTCCGTGGACGGCGGTGCCGCTAGGAACGCTGAGAGTGAACTGCAAGACAACGCTGCTCGCTGCCACTTGTCCCGCCCCGGAATTCGCCAGTGTCATGCATCCTACATAGCCGGTTCCGTTTGTTGGATCGAGGCCCACGGCGTAACTGCTGCCGGCGGTCAAGAGCGTGCTGGTAAAGACGGAATTGGCGCCGTTGGCGGCGTTGTTTGAATCAATATCGCCGGTGACGCCGGAGCCGGTGACGTCATTGAACGCGCCAGCGCCATTCGCGGAGAAGCTGAAGACAGAGGCCGTGGGAGATCCGGGGCCGGTCCCCTGCCAACCCTGCAACAGCACCACCCAGCGACCGGACAGGACGCTTTCCTGGCCTGACGGCGCGCCGGCGCAAGACGCCGGTGTGGGATTGGTGACCGTTAGCGAAGCCACGTTGCTCGTGCCGCCGGTGCCGCCCTCGTTGGAAGAGATGGCGCCAGTGACGTCGTTGATCGCGCCGGCGGCCGTTGCTGTAACGTTGACGCTGAAGCTGCAATTTCCAGCGGCCGCGATCGTTCCGCCGGAGAGGCTGATCGAAGCGGAACCCGATACCGCCGTGATCGTGCCGCTGCCGCACGAGCCGCTGATTCCATTATTCGGCGACAAGACAAACAAATTTGACGGCAGATTGTCGGTAAAGTCGATCCCGCTCAGCGAGCTTGAGCTGTTGGGATTGCTGATGTTGAAGAACAGCGTCGTCGAAAAATCAACCTGGATAGCGTTCGGGTTGAAGGAGATGCTGATCGTCGGCGGAAGAATTCCTGTCCCGCCCACCACGAGCGAGGCTGTATTGCTCATCCCGCCCGTGCCGCCTTCGTTCGAAGTTACGTTGCCGGTTTGGTTGTTGTACGTGCCGGCGCTGCCAGCCGTAACCTGGACGCCCGTCTGGCAGGATGCGCCCGCAGCAAGCGTCACGCCTGAGAGGTTCAGCGAAGTGGATCCCGCTCCAGTGCCTGTGAAAGTTCCGCCGCAACTATTCGTAACGCCCGACCCCACAACAGTGAGCCCACCCGTCAGAGTGTCGGACAATGCGATCCCCGTCAGCGCGGTCCCGCCGTTGGGATTTTGAATGAAGAAAACCAGCGTCGCGTTTCCACCCACCGCAATGGCCGTCGGATTAAACGAAACGGTAACGACGGGCGACTGAACCGCCCCGCCGGGCACGGTGTAGGTCGTCGAGTACTGCGCCTGATTATTGTCGCTATCCTGAACCGTAACCGACCAGTTGTACGAACCTCCCGGCGTCAAGCTCGAGCTGGGATTCGCCGAGCCGTCCACGTCGAATTGCACGTTGGTCTGCGTGCTGGGAATGCCGTTGCCATTTCCCTGGCCAGAATAATTCCAGTTCTCTTGCGGCGTACCGTTGTTGCTGTTGAGGTTCACGGAATACGTATAGGGCAGGATAGTAGGCAGCGTTGCGGGCGCTGTCCAGTTCAGCACTGGAACAGTCGCGGTGTTGGCCACTGGCGAATTCATCTCCAAATTCTGAGGGAACGAATTCAGCACCGCGCTGAGCGAGACCGGAATGATCTGCGTGCTCGCATCCGAGAAGGTAACCAGAATCTGATAGGTGTCCCCCGCGGTCGGGCTGATGGAGTTCGCGTAAATCGGACTGTATTGCGCGTTGTGCGTATCGGCATTCATGTCGTAAGGCACGGCCACATTTTTGCCGGAGAACATGATCATCGAAATGGGCAGCTTCGATCCGGAACTTACATTCAAACCGAGGTTGTAGGAATTCGGTTGCCCGCTGGACCCGAAGACAGAAGTCGGGATAATGATCCCTGCGGTGGGATTCGTGAGCGTGATATTGCCGGTTGTGTTGCCGCTCACAACCAGGGTCGGAGGATTGGTCTGCGAGTTGACGTTGGAAATATCTCCCGCGTCGATTTCGCCGTCCTTGTTCTGGTCCACGATTCCAAAATTCTGATAGCTGCCGCTCGGCACTCCCGAGATGCTGTAGGCCTGCGGGTTTGTGGGGCTGGCGATCCTCTCGACGTAAATACCGGAGCCGCTGTTGCTATAGACACCCACGTATAACGGGCCGGTGAAAGTTGTTCCGCCGGGGAAGGTGACCGTTCCGGAGACGGTGTTGGCGCCGCTTCCGGCTGCAAGGGTCAGCGGTCCAATAACAGCAGTCGTCGCGCTCTCGCCTCCGGCGTTCACGGATGACATCTTGAAATAAGTAGCTCCGTTTGCGAGGCCGCTGAGGATCAGGACGTTGTTCTGCTGGCCGTGCGCCTCAAAGGTTTTGGGACTGCCGGCGCCGTTCGAGGCGTTCGTGTCCGTGCCGTAGTAAACCTTGTAGGACGTCGCGATTTCTTCGCCGTTGCTATCCTGCGGGCCTTTGTATTGCACGAGACCCACAGTGTTATTTGGGGCCACGCTGAATTGCGTCGGCGTCTGCGCCGCGGACGGGGTGCGATCGACCAATGTAATGTCGACGCCCGTGACATTCGCCGAATTGATCGTAACCGTGCCCGACGTGCCCTCCGGGTTGGATTCGTTTGTTACTCCCGTCCCGAGGGTGTCGATTTCCGCGGTGAGGACGTAGCTTCCGTTCGCGTTGCCACCGCCGCCCACCGGCGCAAGGCCCGTAATCGTGTAGGCCGTGCCGCCCGCGGTTGGCGCGGACGAGATGCTCGTTCCTGCTAGCACTCCGCAATTTTCGCATCCGTTCGGGGACACGCGGATGATGGTGTTACCGGTGTGCGATCCGGCATAGCTGACCGTCCCCGAGATGCTGTAGGAAGTCAGGTCCGAGGTAGCCGAGAAATTCTGCGTCGTGTCTGAATCAAGGACGATCACCGGAGCGGCAGGACTGTATGTGTAGCCCGCCAGTGTAGGAGTGACGGTATAAGTTCCTCCCGCCGTCAAGTTCGCGAAGCTGTATTGCCCACTCGCGTTCGTGGTGGTGGTGGCGTTGCCCGTGCCGGAAAGCGTTATCGTCACATCCTGGACCCATGGACCGGTGACGGTTCCTGAAATCGTGCAATTCGTGCAGCTCGCCCCAGTGATGGTGATGCTGAGGCTGCCCGTGGTGGCGGTGAAACCGAGAGAGTCGGTCACTTTCACCGTGAAGGTGAATGTTCCAGAGACTGTCGGCGTAGCGCTGGCAATCGTGCCGGTGGTGCCCAGAGTCAGAGGCGTCGGTAACGATCCCGACGCGAGCGTGAACGTGTAGCCGCTGCCGGAGCCGCCGCTAGCTGTAAATGTCTCCGCCGGGTAGCTGACACCGAGACTGCCAGTTGGGAACGGAGGCGGCGTAATCACCAGGGCTGGATCAATCGTGATGCTCAGGCTGCTGGTAGTAGCCGTGTCGCTGAGCGAGTCGGTCACTTTCACCGTGAACGTGAATGTTCCGGACGCTGTTGGTGTAGCGGCGGCGATCGTGCCATTCGTTCCCAGAACTAGAGGAGTAGGCAAAGATCCCGACGCCAGAGTAAACGTGTAGCCTGTGCCCGAACCGCCGCTGGCCGTGAATGTTTTCGCCCCATAGCTCGCTCCGACGATGCCCGTCGGGAAGCTCGGCGGCGTAATTGTAAGCGCTCCATTGATGGTGATGCTGAGAGTGCCGCTGGTGGCGGTGTTGCCGAGAGAGTCGGTCACTTTCACCGTGAACGTGGATGTTCCCGAGGCTGTGGGAGCAGCGCCAGCAATCGTGCCGTTGGTGCCCAATGTGAGAGGGTTCGGAAGCGATCCCGACGCGAGCGTAAACGTGTAGCCCGTGCCGGATCCGCCACTCGCGGTAAATGTTTCCGCCGGATAGCTAACACCCACGACACCGATCGGGAAGCTAGGCGGCGTGATGATCAGAGTCGGATCAATCACGATACTCAGACTGCCGCTCGTGGCGGTGTTGCTCGCGGAGTCGGTCACCTTCACCGTGAACGTGAATGTTCCCGAGACGGTAGGCGTAGCACTGGCAATCGTGCCGTTCGTCCCCAGGGTTAGAGGAGTCGGCAGCGAACCTGACGCGAGCGTAAACGTGTAGCCGGTGCCGGAACCGCCGCTGGCCGTAAATGTTTCTGCAGGATAGCTCGCGCCAATTACGCCGGTGGGGAAAGTGGGCGGCGTAATTACGAGCGACAAATTGATCGTGATGCTGAGCGTGCCAGTCGTAGCTGTGTTCCCCAGCGAGTCGGTCACTTTCACAGTGAACGTGGAAGTCCCTGCCGCCGTGGGCACAGCACTGGCAATCGTGCCGTTGGCGCCCAACGTCAGAGGATTCGGCAGCGATCCCGACGCGAGCGTAAATGTGTAACCTGCGCCCGAGCCGCCGGTAGCGGTAAACGTCTCCGCCGGATAGGCGACGCCAACAACGCCGCTCGGGAACGAGGGCGGCGTAACCGTTAGAGTAGGATTGATCTTGATGCTGAGACTGCCGCTCGTCGCGGTAAACCCGAGCGAGTCGGTTACTTTCGCAGTAAACGTATACGTTCCTGCCGCTGTCGGAATAGCGCTCGCGATCGTGCCGTTGGTGCCCAACGTAAGCGGATTCGGTAGCGATCCGGACGCGAGCGTAAACGTGTAACCCGTACCCGAGCCGCCGCTCGCCGTGAATGTCTCCGCCGGATAGGCGGTGCCGACGGTCCCGGCCGGGAACACAGGCGGCGTAATCACCAGAGATGGATCAATCGTGATGCTCAGACTGCCGGTCGTAGCTGTGTCGGCAAGCGAGTCAGTCACAGTCACCGTGAACGTGGAAGTCCCGGCCGCCGCAGGCACAGCACTCGCAATCGTACCGTTGGCGCCCAATGTCAAAGGAGTCGGCAACGATCCAGACGCCAGAGTGAATGTGTAACCCGTGCCCGAACCGCCGCTGGCCGTGAATGTCTCCGCGGGATAGCTCGCTCCGATGACGCCCGTCGGGAATGTAGGCGGCGTAATCGTCAGCGCGCCGTTGATGGTGATGCTGAGAGTGCCGGTGGTGGCAGTGTTGCCCAGCGAGTCGGTCACCTTTACCGTGAACGTGGATGTTCCCGACGCCGTGGGCACAGCGCTGGCAATCGTGCCGTTCGCGCCCAAAGTCAGAGGATTCGGCAGCGAACCAGCCGCCAGCGCAAAGGTATAGCCAGTGCCGGATCCGCCGCTCGCCGTGAACGTCTTCGCCGGATAGCTCACGCCCACAACGCCGTTCGGGAAGCTCGGCGGCGTAATCACCAAACCCGGATCGATCGTGATATTCAGACTGCCGCTAGTGGCAGTGTTACCCAGCGAGTCGGTCACCTTCGCCGTGAACGTAAATGTTCCAGCGGCCGTTGGCGTAGCGCTGGCGATGGTGCCGTTAGCGCCCAATATCAAAGGATTCGGCAGCGACCCCGACGCAAGCGCAAATGTGTAGCCGCTACCCGATCCGCCGCTAGCCGTGAATGTCTCTGCCGGATAGCTCGCTCCGACGATGCCCGTCGGGAAAGTAGGCGGCGTAATCACCAGAGCCGGATCGATCGTGATGCTCAGGCTGCCGCTCGTAGCCGTCTCGCTAAGCGAATCGGTCACCTTCACCGTGAATGTAAATGTCCCGGAAGCCGTAGGAACAGCGCTGGCGATCGTGCCGTTCGCGCCCAAACTCAGAGGATTCGGCAGCGCACCAGAAGCCAGCGCGAACGTATAACCGGTGCCGGAACCACCTGTGGCAGTAAACGTCTCCGCCGGATAGCTCACGCCAACAGCACCGGTTGGGAACACGGGCACGATAATCGCCAGCGCCGTATTGATCTTGATGCTGAGGCTGCCGCTTGTAGCCGTAAAGCCCAGCGAGTCCGTCACCTTCGCGGTGAACGTATAGGTTCCGGCCACGGTCGGAGTAGCGCTGGCAATCGTCCCGTTAGTCCCCAGCACCAGGGGAGCTGGCAACGATCCCGACGCCAAAGTAAACGTATAACCCGTGCCCGAGCCGCCCGTCGCCGTAAATGTCTCCGCCGGATAACTCACACCCACGATCCCGGTCGGGAAGGTGGGCGGCGTGATCACCAGCGCGGGATCAATGGTGATGCTGAGGCTCCCAGTCGTAGCCGTGTCGCTGAGCGAGTCGGTAACTTTCACCGTGAACGTGAATGTTCCGGAAGCTGTTGGTGTAGCGCTGGCGATCGTGCCATTCGTGCCCAGAGCCAGAGGAGCCGGCAACGCTCCCGACGCCAGCGTAAACGTGTAACCGGTTCCAGATCCGCCCGAGGCGGTAAAAGTCTCCGCCGCGTAGCTAGCTCCGACGACGCCCGTAGGGAACGTAGGCGCTGTAATAGCCAGCGGCCCATTGATGGTAATGGTCAGCGTGCCGGTGGTCGCAGTGTTGCCAAGCGAGTCAGTCACCTTGACCGTGAACGTAGATGTCCCAGCCAACGTAGGCACAGCGCTGGCGATCATGCCATTGGCGCCCAAAGTCAGAGGATTCGGCAGCGATCCTGACGCGAGCGCAAACGTGTAGCCGCTGCCCGATCCGCCGCTAGCCGTAAATGTTTCCGCAGGATACGCCACGCTCACAACGCCAGTCGGGAACGTAGGCGCCGTAATGACCAAAGCCGGAGCGATGGTAATGCTGAGACTGCCGCTCGTGGCCGTGAAGCCGAGCGAGTCAGTCACTTTTGCCGTAAACGTGAACGTCCCAGCCGCCGTAGGTGTAGCGCTGGCGATCGTCCCGTTCGCCCCCAGCGTCAAAGGAGCCGGCAACGATCCGGACGCGAGCGCAAACGTGTAACCGGTGCCGGAACCTCCACTCGCGGTAAACGTTTCTGCCGGATAGCTCGCAGCAACAATTCCAGCCGGGAAAGTGGGCGGCGTGATGACCAGTGTCGGATCAATCGTGATGCTGAGGCTGGAACTCGTGGCCGTGTTGCTGAGCGAATCAGTCACTTTCACGGTGAACGTGGAAGTCCCAGCCGCTGTCGGCACCGCGCTGGCGATCGTGCCATTGGCGCCCAGCGTCAGAGGATTCGGCAGCGATCCCGAAGCGAGCGTAAACGTGTAGCCCGTGCCCGAACCACCGGTAGCCGTGAAAGTTTCCGCCGGATAGCTCGCTCCAACAATGCCGACGTGGAAAGTCGGCGCCTTAATCGCAAGCGCGCCATTGATGGTGATGCTGAGATTGCTCGCGGTGGCCGAGAGTCCCAGCGAATCCGTTACTTTCACTGCGAACGTGAAAGTTCGCGCAACTGTCGGCGTACCACTGATAACTCCCGTGCTCGGCGCGATGGCCAATGAAGTCGGCAATGAACCCGATGCAACCGCATAGGTATATCCGCTTCCGGAACCGCCCGAAGCGCTGAACGCCGGTGCCGCATAAGCGGCCCCGACGATGCCAAGAGGAAAAGCCGGTGGCGTTATAGTGAGCGCCGCGTCAATGGTGATCGAAAGCGTCCCTGATGCAACATTATCTCCCTGCGAGTCCGTAACTTTTGCCGTGAAATTAAATGTGCCAGGAGTGGCGCTCGCCGAAATCGTCCCGCCGATAGACCCCGAACTACTAAGGCTCAAACCGTTCGGCAAAGCTCCCGAGCTCACAACCCAAGTGAACGGCCCCACGCCACCGCTCTGCGTAAGTGTCGCCACATAGACCGCGCTCACTTCTCCGGCCGGTAAAGGCACCGACGATGTGATGGCTAGCTTGGGGTTGATGGTGATGCTGAGGTTTCCGCTGGCTGTATGAGCCGGCGTCGCGGCATCCGTCACAGTAACCGAGAAGCTGAATGCTCCGGCAGCCGTGGGGCTACCCGAAATCACACCTGCGGCGCTCAAATTCAAGCCGGGAGGAAGGCTCGAACCAGCGGTAACCGCCCAAGTATAGGGAGCGGTTCCACCTGAAGCTTGCAAGGTAGTAGCGGGGTAAGTTCCCCCACCCTCCGAAACCGATCCCGCCGGCAACCCGCCCGAAAGCGTCTCCACGGCGAACTGGCCTTCCCCGCCGCTTCCTCCGCTTCCGCCCACCGTGCAACCACTCACAAAAAGGATAGCGATAAGCGCCAAGATTCCAACCACTTGGCCAAACACACCACCACGAATGAATCCAGGCTTCCTGGACATCACGGCTATCCTTTTCGGGCAAAAATGGGCGTCAGGTGAGGAGAAAAACTGAACTAGGCTGAACCCGGCCCGCTGGCGAATTTAGTGTTCAACCCCAGTGAACGTTACGAGTTTACTAACGGCCACGCGCGCCGCAAGTGTGTCTTTAGACAAATGAAGTACTATGTGTCCACGTAGTTACAAATTAGATAGATTGGCGGACCGGCCGGGGCGCGCCCGTTGCTTTCGGCACGGCTTCCATCATCGAAATCCCATGGTACGCCGTCCAAATTAATCGTGTCCCGATCCGCCCGCTCGCGCACACTCAATTCAATGCATTTCCCAATGCACGCTTGGCCAGATGCATGTTTCTGTTTTGGTCTTCTTGGACGCGGATGGACCCCCGGGAGAGGATAAAGGGTTGAACATTCGATGAGATTGCTGGTAGGGGCGGTGGGGATCGAAATTACCCTTTCCAGTGTTCTCAAGGACTTGCGAAACATTCTACAGAACAGAAAGAAACAACTTAGCAGTTTGAGGAACGCTTATTGCTGCCCTAAAGCTGCCTCGTTTTTCTCATCCCGCCTTCCGTCTCGGCAACAACATTTCCACTACTTTACCGTGTGCTTCCCGCATTGCTTGTGGGACCGCCTGCGTGTAGATGTTCATGGTTGTCCGAATGTCAGCGTGGCGCAGCAATTCTTGCTGCACCTTCACGTCCACACCGAACGCTCGGAGAAGAGTCGAATACGTGTGACGAAATGTGTGCCAACCAATGCGCCCGATCTTGGCCGCTTTTCCCGCCGGAACTAGGTGATGTTCCTGCAGGCGTCCGGGCCAGTACGGTTTTCCAGTCTCCGGATTGACAAAGACCCAATCGGTGTCGTTCGCTCCGGTAGCTGTCCTCTTCTTGTTGTTTCAACAGTAGCTCCGCAAGGATCGGATCAACTGGCATCCATTTTTTCGAATACAGAGTCTTCACGTCGTCTTCGACTCCAGCAACCCATGACCGTTGGATTTTCACCCGCAGATCATCCCAATCAAAATCGCCCCACTTCAGTCCTAGTGTTTCGCTCACACGGAGCCCGAGACAAGCGGTCACGATGCACATTGTCTGAAAAGGCTCGGACACGTGCTCTATGAATCGGCGAAACTCCTCGATAGTCAATGTCCGAGGTTCGCGCTCGCGCTTGGACGAGCCCTTTATGTGAACGAGATTCATGGGGTTGATTTGAAATGGGATCAGCTCCCACCGCATTGCCCAATTGAAGAGAACGTGCATCATGCTGCGTACGTGCCCTTTACTCTTTGGGGCGAGGTTGAGGCTCTCAATCCATTTCTCAACAGAAAGAGGCTTAACTTTCGCGAGAGAAACATTCCCCAATGAGGCTTGATGTGGTTCTTGAGCCAAGATCGATAGCGGCTCTGTGTCACACGTCGCTTGGGAATCGCTTCTCGAATGTAGCGGTCTATCACCGCTCCGAAAGTTATTTCTTCTGCCGGACTTGGATTGTTGATCGACAGACGGAGTCCTTCAGCGGCCTTCCAGGCATCGGCTTCTGAGGGATACTGCTGTACGCTTCCCACAATCACCGAGTTTTCCTTCCGCTTTCCGACTGGCGTAGTTGACCGATAAACCCACACCCAAACATCTGGACCTCGCTTGCGGGATTTCCTACGTAACCATCCGAACTGATACCGCGTCCGCTTGAACATTCGCAATGCCTCCTAGTTCGAGCGGCACGGATAGCAAGATGAATTTATCCGAGATCGCAGCC
>CAWHSG010000004.1:0-953957 GCA_963831955.1 uncultured Acidobacteriota bacterium
TATTTGGCACAGTTTTGGCACAGTTGGAGGCGAAATTGGTCAGATGGAGCAACAGTTCTGTTGGGAAGTGCTTTATAATCTTTACGTACTTCACGTCGGGGCGTAGCGCAGCCTGGTAGCGCGCCTGCCTTGGGCGCAGGAGGTCTGGAGTTCAAATCTCCACGCCCCGACCACGCAACTCGAGTGTTGCTATGATGTTCAGCGCTCGTCAGCCGCGATCTTCACCATGCGTCCGCAATCTTGAAGATCCCGAAGATATGAAATTAGTCTCCCTCAATGTCGGCCTTCCCCGCGAAGCGCTATGGCACGGGCGAATCGTCACCACCGGAATTTACAAGCAGCCGGTGGAAGGCCGCACTGCATTGCGCAAACTCAATTTGGACGGCGACCGCCAGGCAGATCTCACCGTGCACGGCGGCGAGTTTAAAGCCGTCTATTGCTATCCGCTCGAACACTACGCCTACTGGAAGCGCGAATTGCCGGGCGTCGATCTACCAATGGGCGTCTTTGGAGAAAATTTCACTGCGGAGCGATTACTCGAGAGCTCCGTCCATCTGGGCGACCGCTTCGAGGTCGGCAGCGCCGAAGTGATCGTCACCCAGCCTCGCCTACCCTGCTACAAACTGGGCGTCAAATTCCAATCCGACGATATGGTGCGCCGCTTCCTCGCCAGCGGACGCATGGGTTTCTACTTTGCGGTAACCCGCGAAGGAGAGGTGGGTGCCGGCGATGAGATCCGCCTGGTCGCGCGCGATGCCAACGCCGTCCCGGTCACCGAGATCACTCGTCTATACATCGCAAAAGAGTTCGACGCCCAAGACGTCGCTTCATTGCAGCGCGCCTCGCAAGTCCCGGCGTTGCCCCAGGATTGGAAAGACTATTTCCGAGAGCGGCTGCAGAAAACGACTGGCTGAATGACGGACGCACAACCGCGCCGCCGCCGCACCTAACCAGGAAAGTTCACCCCGCTCAAAAACCCGCCCAGATGTCCAGTAAGCATCACCATCCCAACGGCCAGCGCCTCAAGCGCCAACCGGTAATTCGGCAGCAACTCTTCCGGATGGCGCCGCACCCGCCGGTGAATCCAGAACACCACCCAGATCAGCAAACTCGACGCGCATCCCAAAACCAGATGCATCAAAAGAATTCCCTTCAGCTTCTGCCCCTCCAGCGCCCATCGCCACGCGGCCAGCCCCGTCGCCACCACCGGCACCGTGAAAATTGCCGCCAATAGCAGATTAAAATAGACCGCCGACTCCAAGGCCCGGTTCTTGGTCCATTGCGCCAAGTAATCAAACGCCACCGCCGCAATAAACAGCGCAATCGGAAAATGAATCAGCACCACATGCTGCGCGTGCTTCGCTTCCAACGCCGCTCTCAAGTCGTAGGGATTCACGCTCATCGTTTTCCAGTCCGCCGCGCGCCGCGACTCACCGGGCGCCGCAACTCACTGCACCACAACCTTGCCCGTCATCTTCGGATGAATCGTGCAAAAGTAGGGATACGTGCCGGGCTTGTCGAAAGTAAACGTAAACTTCTCGTCGGTATCCAGCACTTTCGATTTGAACGCGCCGTCCGTGCTCGTAACCGTGTGCGGGATGTCGTCGTGATTGGTCCAGGTAATCGTCGTTCCCACGGGCACGGTCACCGCCGCCGGACCGAAGCTGAAATTATCGATCTTCACGTCAGCCGCTTTCGCGGGCGATTGCTGCGCGTCGGCCGGAATCACCGGCGACCACGCCGCGAGCAGCAGCACTGCGATCATCATCGGAAGCGCCAAACTTGCCATCCAAATCTTCTTTTTCTTCATGTCTCTCTCCGTATCCAGTCCGAGTGGATTTACTGCCGCACGTCCGCGCTCTTCGCGAGCCTAATGGGCGGCGCGGTATCGGTGGGGCCTCCCGCGCCGCCCTCGGACGTGCTTCCACTCCTCTATACTGTCGCGGAGTCTGAGTTATTCCCGGTTTACAGGTTTTATTTCGAGGAGGGAAGACGACGCGGTTCACCATGTCCTGAAAGCGCGAACGCAGAGCTCACAAATCGCCGGCCAGTCGCGCGATGGCCGCCTCAGTCTCGCGCACCAACCGCGCCACCAACTCCCCCGCCGATTGCCGGCGCGCCAATCGCACCCCCTGCCCCGCCCACAACGACAAAAATTCCGCCCTCCCCAACTTCCCCGCAGCCGTCCGCAAAGGCCGCGTCAGCGCATTCTGCAAAGGAAACGGCAAAATCTCCCCAGTCCCAGCCGCAGCCGCTGCCGCACCCGCGCCCCCAAATTCCACCTCGCTCATAAACCGATTCACAATCCCCCGCGCCGGCCTCCCCGAAAACGCCCGCGTAATCCTCGTCTGATCCTCCCGCGCCGAAAGTATGGCTTCTTTATAAGCCTCCGGCATCCCCGCCTCCGCGCAAGTCAAAAACGCCGTCCCCATCTGCGCCGCCCCAGCCCCCAAAGCCAACGCCGCCGCCACCCCCCGCCCATCCATAATCCCCCCCGAAGCAATCACCGGCACCCGCACCGCATCCACCACCGACGGCACCAAAGCCATCGTCCCCACCAAACTATCGTAAAAATCCCCGCCGAAAGTCCCGCGATGCCCGCCAGCCTCAGCCCCCTGCGCTACTACCGCATCCACCCCAGCCTTCTCAAGCTCGACCGCCTCAGCCACAGTAGTAGCAGTCCCAAATAAAATCATCCCCCGCCCCCGAATAGCCGCCACAGCCTCAGGCGGAATAATCCCAAAAATAAAGCTGAACGCAGAAGCCCCAATCTCCAGCGCCGCGGCAACCTGCGCGTCAAACGAAGCCCCAGCAGCTTCAGAAATCACCGGTGCCGGCAACCCCAACTCCGCAAAAAATGGCGCCACGCGCGCCAAAGCAGGCCCAACATCCGCAGGCAAAGCCTCCGCAGCCACCGGCGCAAACAAATTGATCCCAAACGGCCGCGAGCTAAGCCCCCGAACAGCCCGCCCCCGCTCAATAATCTGCTCCGCCGTAAGATAGGCTGCCCCAATAAATCCAATCCCCCCAGCCTCGCCCACAGCCGCCACCAACTCAGCCGTATCCCCACCCCCCGAAAGCGGCGCCTGAATAATCGGGCAAGCCACCCCCAACCGCCGCATCAATTCCGTCCGAATAGCCATAAAGCGCCTCCAATCGCCGCGCCATTCTCTCACCGTTTCCGATCCGAAAATCTGACATCAGCTAACTAGTTCCTCCGAAAAATTTCGAGGTCTGGGAATGCGCCTCGAGGAGTTTTAATCGCTACATGGTGAGATTAAAATCGTCCGTAAGTCTAAGAAAACAAAGGATCGGGTCGCTTTTTAATCGCTACACTTTTGGGGGTGGCCGGATTTCGGTTTTTGCTGTTTTTTGTTGGCAGCAGGTCCGGGGATTGATGCTCTCAGGAAAAATTTCTTGCGGAGCGGATGGGGGACCATTTGGAGCTGGGGCGATGCTTTTTATTGTGCTTGCGATCTTTAAGCGTCGCGGGGGTGGGGATGCGTTTTTGGGAAAAGCGCCGCTCGCGGCTGGTTGGCCGGTCACTTTCAAGTCCCCCGAATTCAATTCTCTAGTTGTCGCGGACTGACGGCCGGCTCAGGCGAGCCAGCCCCGCTCTACGGGACTGCCAGACTGCTGTTACCTACATATCATGGAGTTAAGGTAAGGGGAATGGTACTTGCTGAAGGTCAACGCAGTTGCTGATGCAAAAATTCGGTTGTCCGCAGGTGGGCCAGTGTTGCAGCCTCAGCGTTGTAGTGCGCTCCACCGTGCCGCGAGAAGGCGTGATTCTGGCCCGGATAGCTGTAGACTGTCGCATTTGGTTTGCTGGCGAGCGCCGTCTTGATCGCAGCTTGCGCGGGCTTGGAAATGAACTCGTCTTCCTCGGCCAAATGCATCAGCAGCGGTGCATGAAGCCCGTCAACCTCGCCCAGATATTTCTCAGTGTCGCCACCGTGATAGGCGACCGCAGCGTCCACGCCGTAGCGCACGGCGGCCAGAAAGACCATCAGCGCGCCGAGGCAATAGCCGAGGACGGCAACCTTCCCGGTACACCCCGGAAGCTTGGCCACGGCGTTGACGGTGTCCTTTACGTCTTTGGCACCGGCGTCGCGGTCATAGGCCTGATAGAGGCGAAGCCCGTGTTGCCAGTCGGTCTCGGAAGTGACGCTTAGATCGACGCCAGGTTCCTGGCGCCAGAAGAGGTCGGGCGCGACCGCAAGGAAGCCTTGTTCGGCCAGTTCGTCGCACGTCTTGCGAATGTCGGCATTCACGCCGAACAGCTCCTGCAGAACGACGACAGCGGGAGCCGGCAAGGTCTTTGGTCGCGCGACGTAAGCGGCAAACTTGCCGTCGCGGCCTTCGATAGTGACGCGATCGTTCATCGTGTTTTCCCCAGACGATGTTTATTTGGGCCCCCACCGATGTCGTCAGGATCGGCGGAGGCCCGCAAACGATTAGTGATTGGATTTCGCGGAGGTGGCAGCCTCTTCGATGAGCTTGGCTGATTCTTTCGGATGAGACATGTAGGCCACGTGGCTGGCATTCACTTCAACCGTCGTGGCATTGGCGCGCTTGGCCATCATGCGCTCCTGTTGCGGATTGATTGACCGGTCTGCGCTGGCCACCATGTACCAAGTGGGCTTGGTCTTCCAGGCGGGCGACGTGGCTTTGTGAGTGAAGGAGTCGGTGGAGATTGGCACCTGCGAGATGGCCATGAAATGGGATACAGCCGCAGGAACGTCCGCCGCGAAGTCGGCCGCGAAATGCTCCTGTTCTATCCACCAGTTGCCGTTGCTGTCCGGCTTGAACGCCTCGGAGGCTTGCGGCACGGCCTGTTCGATCGAGGCACAGCTCTCACCTTCATCGAGCGCAAAGGCGGCGATATACACGAGTGCCTTAACATTCGGATCGTTGCCAGCTTCGGTGATGATGGACCCGCCGTAACTGTGGCCGACGATGACCACCGGCCCGTTCATGGCGTCGACGGCCGCCTTCGCATACTTGACGTCCTCGGCGTAGGACGTCTCGGGAGGCTGCGCCACCGAAACCGTGTAGCCATCTTTCTCAAGGATCTTGGCGACGGCTTCCCAGCCGGAGCCATCGGCGAATGCACCGTGCACCAGAACTATGTTCTTGATCCCGCTTGGCGACGCAGCAGCGGCAACTTTAACAGTCCTCTCCATCAGCAGAATGGCGCCCATCAGCACAGCAGCGAGCGTTACAACCCCGTAAATCTTTTTCATAATTATTCTCCTCTCTCCTATCAGGTATCAGATTCAATGTATCACCCAATTTCTGGGTTCTCTTTCGGCCGGCTCCTCTCCTGTAGCATCCATTCCCTGATGTATGGCGAACTGTGCAAGATCGAGACGCCCGCCGACTCACACGCGTTCAGAAAACGAACAGCATCGATGTCTACGAGATCGACTTCGCCGAGGTCCAAGGCTACACGCGGTCCGCCGCGCTCGAGCTCAGACTTTACCTGGTCAATGTGCTCAGATCGAAGCTGCCCGCTCAAACAAATGCGCGTCTCGCGCTTACCGGCAATCCGCTTGATCTTCAGCGTCATGGCTCTTTGCTCTGAAGAACAGCCGAACCGATGCAATAACCGAGCCATTCGCAATTCATTGCAAGGATGGACGTTAGAGTTTAGTGAAGTCCTGAATTTTAAGGAATTCCTGTCTGATGATGACAATGCGGTTGCCTTAACCTTAATAAATCTCCGTTGGAAGTCAGTTAGACTGCGGGGCTTTGAATCGATATTTGTTAATTTTCAATCGCTTGATCTTCGAATCGAGCGTCCTTGCGGGAAGGCCTAGTTTGGCTGCCGCGCCCGCGGGCCCTGAAATCCGGCCGTGTGTTTCTGCCAAGGCGGCTTCAATCAACTCCCTTTCCTGCCTCACCAGGGCGCCGGTCAACGTGCGAGTCCGCGCTGGCTTTTGGGGCGCATCCTGCTTCAGCCAAGTTTCGTCGACAGCTAAAGTGTCGCCCTCGCTGAGGATCACCGCGCGTTCGATGACATTTTGTAATTCACGGACGTTTCCCGGCCAATCATATGTCTCGAATGCTTTCAGAGATTTTTTGTCGATTGCCCGGAACTTCTTTCCAGCCCTTTTTCCGAGGCGATCGATGAAGTACTCGACAAGCAAGGGAATGTCGGCTGGCCGTTCGCGCAACGGCGGCATTTCGATGGGCACGACGTTCAGTCGATACAGGAGATCTTCGCGGAACCGGCCTTCTGCCACCAGTGCGTTTAAATCGCGATGCGTTGCCGCGAGCACTCTCACGTCAATGGGGATCGGCTGATTGCCGCCGACACGCTCGAGCTCGCGTTCTTGCAGCACGCGCAACAGTGTGATTTGCGTTTCGTGAGGCAGGTCGCCGACCTCATCGAGAAAAATTGTCCCGCCGTTGGCGGATTCAAAACGGCCGATTCGCCGTTGTGTGGCGCCGGTAAAGGCGCCTTTCTCGTGGCCAAAAAGTTCCGCGGCAATCAGCGACGCGGGAATGGCGGAGCAGTTTACAGCGATAAAGGCGCGTTCCGCTCGCCTCGAGCGTTTGTGGATGGCGCGCGCTATCAATTCTTTTCCAGTGCCGGTTTCGCCGAGGATTAAAACTGTCGAATCTGCAGGCGCGACCTTGGCGACTTGGCGCAGCACTTTGCGCAAGGATTCTGAGGAGCCGACGATATCCTCGAACATCGAATCGCGATCGATTTGTTCCCGCAACGCCACGTTTTCGTTGCGCGTTCTCTCTTCCGCCCGGACGCGGTCATCAATGTCGGTGCCCGTTCCATACCATCGCGTGACCTCTCCGCGCTCGTTGCGAAAAGGATTGTACTGAATGAGGAACCAGCGGTATCGGCCGTTCTTCCCGAGTACTCTATGCTCGAATTCGAAGGGACGACCGCGCGCGAGAGCAGCCTTTCGCTCGTTTCGGAAATTTTGCAAGTCCTCCGAATGAAAGATTCTTTCGCGAAAATTTGGCGCGAGCACATCGCCGGCTGTAAGGCCGGTATAGTCGAGAGTCGCGCGATTGGCGTGGATCGCTCGGCCGGACGGGTCGTGGACGACTATCGTTTGCGGAATTGCGTCGGTAATCTGGCGAAGCTCGCGTTCATCCTCGCGAAGCTTTTCTTGTGTTTGCTTTAGGGTTTCGATATCCGTGCTGGCTCCGTACCAGCGGACAATTTTTCCGTTCTCGTCGCGAAAGGGGGCCATGCGAATCAGAAAGCAGCGATAGACGCCATCGTGGCGGCGAACACGCGCCTCGATCTCGCCGGATTCTCCCGAGGCCAACTGCTCTTGCCATTTTTTCATCAGGCGCGCTATGTCTTCCGGATGGAAAGCGGATTGCCAGCCCCAACCGTGCGATTCTTGCGGGGACAGGCCGGTGTACTCATGCCATCGTTTATTGAGGAATTCGTTTGGGCCATCGGGTAGATTGCACCAGGCCATCGTGGGGATGGTGTCAATCACCTGGCGAAGTTTGGCCTCGGACTTTTGCACCTGCGCGAGCGCTTGTCCGAGCGCTTCCTGTGCTCGCTTTCTGTCTTCGATGTCAGTGCCGGTTGCGTACCAGCGTACGACTTTTCCGTTTTCGTCGAGCAACGGGTTGTAGCGGATCAGAAACCAACGAAATTTGCCGTCTTTCCCAAGAGCTCGTTGCTCGTTTTCGAATGGAACCGTGCCGGAAAGATTTTTCTGCCGCTCTTCTCGAAGCCTTTGCACATCCTCGGGATGGAATACGCGATCGCGAAAATCGCCGGACTGCACTTCGTCCAAAGACAGCCCGGTGTACTCGAGTGCCACGCGGTTTGCATAAATGGTTTTCCCATCCGGATTTAGAACGTTGATGGTCTGCGGAATAAGATCGACGATTTCCCGCAGCTCTTCCTGCCCCTGACGGAGCTGTGCTTCAGTGTGCTCGATATGCTCTGGCTGCGATTCCTTGGAGTCTGCGTCCGCCATTATTCGGATTCCCCTCGCGCACATTCTAATGACATTTCAGCGGATTCGCCTTGCCGAAGTTCTTCTGGTACTCCGTCTGCGCTGCCTGGGAAACAACCCTTGCTTAGCCGGAAAGCTCATATACTGGGTGAGGCGGCGAACGATGGAAGAAGGTGCGAGGCAAAGGTGCGACACGAATATTTGCGACGTTTGACGATCCGCAGGGCGCGAACGCTAGTGGCAGCTTTCATGCTGCTGGCCGGCGCATTTCTTTCTCGGCCGCTGGCAGCGCAGGGAACTGCGCCGCAGCCTCCGGCACCTCCGCCGAACGCTGGGGCTTCCAATCAAACCGCCGCGGGAATTTCGACAGACGCGCCCGCGGTCCCGGTGGAGCAGATCATTCAACGATTTGCGGCGCGCGAGGAGGAATTCAAAAAGGAGCGTGACAACTTCACTTACGTCCAGACTTTCGTGGTGCAGACGATCGACGACAACGGCCAGCCGGACGGCGAGTACCGCATGACCAGCGACATCATCTTCACCACCGCGGGCCAGCGCTACGAAAATATCACCTATGCACCGGAGCCGACGCTCCAGCGCATCTCGCTCTCCGAGCAAGATCTAGCCGATCTGAGAAACGTGCAGCCGTTCGTGCTCACAACCGCCGAGTTGCCGAAATACGACGTGACCTACGTGGGCCGCGAAAAAGTGGACGAAATCGGCACCTACGTTTTCGACGTGGCGCCAAAGAAGCTCGAAAAAAATCAGCGTTACTTTCAAGGACGCGTCTGGGTGGACGACAAAGATCTCGAAATCGTCAAGACCTACGGCAAAGCCGTGCCGGACATTCGCAAACATGGCGCCGAAAATGTATTCCCGCGTTTTGAAACCTACCGCGAAAATATCGAAGGCCACTACTGGTTCCCGACGTACACGCGCTCGGACGACACGCTGCACTTCAGCTCCGGCGACGTGCACATCCGCATGACCGTTCACTATTCCGAATACAAGCGTTTCCGCGTAGGCATCCGCCTAGTTCCCGCCGGCGAAGACAAACAGCAGAAGCCCTAGCCGCCGGCCGGCGGCCAAAAAAATCGGCGCGCGCAGGAAGCGCCGAACAGTTTGAAATTTTCGCGGGCTTTTACTGCGGTGTGCTGCTGTTGTCGTCTGAATGTCTCTTGAGCACGGGCCGATTCGGATCCGATTCCTCGCCGCTCGGCGAGTCCGAGCCGGCTAGGTCATAGACGTATCGGATGATCACCGGTCTCCCCGATCGGCCATTGTCGATATGCAAAGTTTCGTACAGCTTTCGCCCATCTTGCGCCAATTCAAATGTGCGGCTCATTTTTCCGCCGAGCGGACTTTTCTCATCGGACACCAGCTGGCTTCCGCTCCAGTGCGCCAGAACCTCTTGCTGGTTGCTGTTCGTGGACTTCTCCAATTTCCGTCCGTCGGTGTACAGCAGCAGCTTGTGAGCTTGATCGTCGGTCACATCGACTTCAGGATTCTTCAATTCGACGTTCAGCGATTGCGAGGAATAAACCAGCTCCGTCAGCTTGGGATTGTCTTCAAGATCTTGGCCGGAATTTCGTGAGCCGCCAGGCCCTCCACCTCCGCCGCCAGGCCAACCTCCCCGGCCGCCTCCGCCCCCCGGATAACCTCCCGGATATCCGCCAGGATAACCGCCCCCGTTGCCGCGACCGGGATAACCGCCCGAGTTGCCGGTGTTCGAGCCCTCCGCAGCTCGCACTCTCTGCCGCGGATCATCGCTTTCATCGCGATTCAATTTCCAAGGTCCGGCAAGAGTCTTCCGCGCGGGCAGCTCCGGCGGTTTCGGCTTGGGTTTGGCTTCAGGCTGTGGCGCCTCGTCCGGCGACGACTGCTGTGGCGGCGAGTGCAGAATCGGCCCGGGCGCCGCCTGTGCGTTCAAGCGCGGCGGACTCGTGAGTGCCGCCGCAATCAGGAATCCCCAAACGGGAACCACTACAGTGAATCGTGCTTTCAAGTTTGTCCTCGAGTCCAACGGCACCGCGGTGAACGACACGCATTTACTCGTGATGTGATTCTGAGCATTTGAGTTGCCTCTCGCTAACGGAGGGATGATCCCGGCAGCCAGACCGGACGAGGATTTCCTTGCAACGCTCCCCTTTCGTTGCTATACCTAGCCTCGACAGGGGTGGAGCTAGTCAGCAGAGCTGGAGGCGCGGTGGAAAAACCCTTGGCTAAGAACGATACGCAGCTTTTGCCTGGCACGCTCTTCCTGCTCATTCTCAAGTCGCTCACGCGCGGCCCTCTTCACGGCTACGCCATCGTCAAGCGTATCAAAAATGCCTCGGACAACGGTCTGGCAATCGAGGACGGGTCGCTCTATCCGGCCTTGAACCGCTTGCTCGTCAAAGGCTGGGTGCAAGCGGAGTGGGGCACATCGGAAAACAACCGCAAAGCGCGGTTTTACCGGCTCACGTCCGAAGGGCGGAAACAACTGCACGCCGAAACTAGGCAATTCGAGAAACTGGTGCGGAGCATTCAGCTCGTGATGCGCACAGTTTGAGGGCCACGCAATGCCCACATTCCGCGAGTTCATAAATCGGTTGCAGTTCTTCCGCCGTCGCGACCGTTTCGACCGCGAGCTTCACGACGAATTGCAATTCCACATCGAAGCGCGCGCCGCCGAACTGGAAGAATTCGGCCTTTCGAAAGACGAAGCCTTGCGCCGCGCCCGCGCCGAGTTCGGGTCCGTGCAACTGGCACGCGAAGATTCGCGCGAGGCATGGCAATTTCAGTGGCTCGAACATTTGGTCATGGACGCGCGCGTCGGCTTGCGCATGCTCTGGCGCAGCCCCGGCTTTTCTATCCTCGCCATTCTCTGTCTCACGCTCGGCATCGGCGCCAACGCCGCGGTTTTCAGTTGGGCCGAAGGCATCCTCTTCCGTCCCTATCCGGCGGTCGCTCGTCAAGAGCGCTTGATGGCGCTTTCGGGAATCTCGCGCGGAGAATCCGGAATCACGTTGCTCTCCTGGCCCGACTATTTGGATTTACAGAGAAACTGCACCCTGTTCGATGCGTTTTTCGTCAGCAAAATTACAGGCACTACGCTCAGCATCGGAGAGCGCGCCGAACGAACCCTTGGAAGCATCGTTTCCGCGAATTATTTTGAAGCCATCGGCGTGCACCCCATCCTCGGCCGCGGATTTTTGCCGGGAGAAGACGAAGGCAGCAGCGCGCATCCCGTAACGGTGATCAGCTACCAGCTTTGGCAGGGCCGCTTCAAAGGCGATCCGCAAATCATCGGCAAACCGCAGCGGCTCAACGGCGTCACGCACACCATCGTCGGAGTCGCGCCGCAAGGATTTTACGGAACATTCGTAGGCTGGGCGATGCAGTTCTGGGTACCGGCTTCGATGGAAGGAATCTTCGAAGACGGCGGATACAAGCTCGAAGATCGCAACGCGCGCTGGATCGAATCGTATGCGCGGATGAAGCCAGGCGTCACTACGCAGCAGGCTCAACAGGAGATTTCCGCGGTCGCCGACCGGCTCGAGCATGATTACCCGTTGACGAACCGCGGCCGCAGCGTGCAGCTTTGGCCGCTTTGGGAGACGCCGTTCAATAACGCCGGCACGTTGCTGCCGACTCTGGGAATTATGCTCGCTGTCGTGGCCTGCGTGCTGCTCATCGCGTGCGCCAATGTTGGCAATCTTCTGCTCGTTCGTTCCTTCGCCCGACGCCACGAGATGAGCGTCCGCGCTGCGCTAGGAGCCGGACGCGGGCGATTGCTGAAACAGTTGCTCACCGAAGGTCTGATGTTGTCATTGCTAGGTGCGTGCGGCGGCCTCATAGTCGCGCATTGGTGCCGTCACGCACTCGTGCTGCTTTTTCCGGCGCGCGGCGGCGTTTCGATGTACTTGCCAGGAGATATCGATTGGCGCGTGCTGGCCGTCACATCAGCGGTCTGCATGTTCGCGACGCTGTTGCTCGGCGTAGTTCCCGCGATTCAAACCAGCAAGCTGGACTTGGCTGCGGCGCTCAAAACGGAGATGGGCGGGGTGGTCGGTGGTCACGGAAAATCGTGGGCGCGCTCGAGTCTCGTCGTGGTGCAAGTGTCCTTGAGTTTCGTTCTACTGGTAGGGACCGGCCTGCTCATAAAAAGTTTAGATAAAATCCGCAACACGAGTCCGGGATTCACCACGGATCGAGTGCTGACCACCGCCGTGGATCTCGTCTCGGCGGGTTATGACATTCAGCAAGCCAAAACATTTGAAGATGAATTGCTCGACCGCGTCCTGGCGCTTCCGGGAGTTGAGTGCGCCGCCTTCGCGCGGGTGCCGCCGCTAGGCTATGGCAGTTATTCCTCGAGCCCGATTGCCGTTGACGCCTACGAAGTCCCTCCGGAAGAGGAACCTACGGTGGAGTACAACGAAGTGGGCCCCGGCTATTTCGTGACCATGGGAATTCCGCTCGTAGCCGGGCGCGAATTCACGCGCGCCGACGACGAATCCGCCGCCCTCGTCGCCATTGTGAACGGAACCATGGCCGCGCAGTTCTGGAAGGGCAACAACCCCATCGGCAAGCGCGTGCAAGTAAAAGGACGCTGGATGACCGTCGTCGGCATGGCCAAAGACTCCAAATACGAAAGCATGCGCGAGCTTCCCCAACCGTTCTTTTATCTTCCACGCCGACAGAATTTCGCGATCGGCGCGAGTCTGCACATCCGCACACCGCTCACTCCGCAAGAGATGGCCATCGCGCTGGGCCGCGAGATTCACACGCTCGACGCCAATCTGGCGCTCTACGAAGTCATCACGCTACAAGAACAACTCGATCGTTCCACAGCCTCACAAAAAGCCGCGGTCACACTCCTCGGCGTGCTAGGCGGCCTAGCCTTGCTGCTCGCGGCTATCGGTCTCTACGGGGTGATATCATACACCGTCTCGCAGAGCACCCGCGAATTGGGTTTGCGCATGGCCCTCGGTGCGCGCGCTTCCGACCTTGTGCGGCTAGTGCTCGGTCGCGGACTCGCGTTGACGCTCGGCGGCACTGTGCTGGGCGCCGCGGCGGCGCTGGGATTGACGCGTCTGCTGGTCAATTATTTGTATGGCGTAAGCCCGCGTGACCCGCTGGCGTTCGGCTCCGCGTTCGTAGTGATGCTGGTGGCGACGCTGGCCGCCTGCTTTGTGCCGGCCTGGCGCGCAACCCGCACGGATCCGATGCGCGCGCTGCGCGAGGAATGATTCGCGGCAGGCTCGCCTTATGCCCGAATCAAACCGATTCCCAGCACAACCACGCTGATCGCCAACACCAGCGCGCCCGCATACAGCGACCAAATCCAGTGATTCGGCCGATCCGGCGTGAACCCCACCGAAAGAAAGAATCCCACCGGAATCAGAATGGCGGCCAGCGGAACACCGATTCGCACCAGCCACTCGAACTCAGGTCCCAGCGCCGCGTGCTCCACAAATATCTGGCAAATCAGCGAGAGAATCACGAGCACGCCCGCGTGCGCATGCCCCGCCCGAAAGAAACTGGTCTGCAGCGGCGAAGGTTTCATCCCCGGCATCTGCCCGCTAAACAACCTCAGCAAAAAGTAGCCGCCGTATTGAATCGTCGGCACGGTAATCAAAAGAATGCCGGACATCAGCCTAGCGTCACGGTCCATTTTTTCCTCCTGCGGGCGGGCTACTACCATCAGCGGTGCAGACGAAATAACATCCGATTCGCTATCGATGTCGCTTCTCGAGAAAGCTCACAACTTGTTCTCGCGTTCGATCAGCGCCTGCAACACGGTTTTCAGCGCGACTTTTCCCTTTCGCGAGCCGGCCTCACCGCTCTCGAACTCAATCCAGCCTTCGTTAAACCCATCCAGCATCCGAATGCGGGGCGTAGGGTTCTTCATACCCTGCGATTTGAACAGCGACTCCCAAGTCTCGCGAGGCACCGCTTCGATTCTCACGGGACAGCCGAGCAGATCCGCGAAGGTAGCTGCGATCTGCTTAGGAGTCACTCGAGTCGGCCCTTCCAACTCGACTACTCTGTGGCCACTCCAAGTTTCCAGGAGCAGTTGGCCGGCCACGCGGCCGATGTCGGCTGTCGCAACCATCGGTACCGGCTTGTCGAGAGGCTGAAGGAAGCTCACAATCACGCCGTCGTTGATCGCCGGAGCGACGGCGGAACAAGCACGAAGACACCGTCAGCTCCTTTAAACGCGGAGGTGAGGGCCGCCGCGTCATTAATATCCGCAGGGACCAGGTCGCAACCACGCCGCGCCCACGATTCGCCTTTGCGAGCGTCGCGCACGACTGCTCGCACAGTCTTGCCAGCGGCCAGAAGGTTGCGCGCCACCTCGCCACCGACGTTGCCTGTAATTCCAGTAACTGCAAACATCTTGTCGCTCCTAAACCGTTCAAAAGCAAATCTTGCGGCCTTGTATCAATGCGGCTTGAATGTCTTCCCGGTCTCGATCAGCGTCTTCAGGCGGGAAAGAATGCGTGGCCAGCCATCGGCGCAGGCTGCGTACGTGGTGTCATCCTGGGCCCACTCGTCATGCGTCACCGTTACTTTCGTAGCTTCAGTCTCGGGGACGAGTTCGATCGTTGCGCGTGTGGGCTTATCGCTCTGGGCCATTGCGAAGGTGTACTGAAGAACTTTTGGCGCCTCGACGCGCAGAACTTTCCCGCGCACGTAGGACATGGGCTTGCCATCGGGTCCTGGGCCCACCCATGCGAGCGAGCCACCGGGCTTCAAGTCCGCTTGAAATTCGGCGCCTCCGAAGATGATGCGGTTCGATTCTGGCGAGACGAAGCCTTCCCAGACCTTTTCCGGGGAGGCGGCGATGTAGAAAATATATTTCAGCGGCGGCTGATGAGCCATGATTGCTCCTGACTTTCGCGGGCCATCTTATATCTACCGGTAAAGTCGCAACAAGGTGCCGGACGAGGGGGCAACCCTTCCGTAGCGAGGTGGTTCAGAGTCTCAAACGGGGGTGAACTGGATGCACTTAGAATTCGTAGATTTCGCTAACGCTTATCTGACGGCCGCGCCCGCGGTTCTCGGGATACCGAGCGGGATCTTCTGGCTGTATTTCTCCGCGACGATTCTGCAGATCATCGGCCTGGTAAAAATCCTCAAATACGAGCTGCCGCAAATGCACGGCCTCGACAAAATCCTGCCGTTCGGGCGATTGTTTTTTACGATTCCGCTAGCCGTCTTCGGAACGGAGCATTTCACCAATACCGCGGACATCGCAGAAATCGTCCCGCGCTGGATGCCGGCGCGCGTATTCTGGGTTTATTTTGTGGGCATCGGGCTGATCGCCGCAGCGCTGAGCATCACCGTCGAGATCCAGGCGCCCCTGGCGGCAGCGCTTGTGGGCGCGATGTTCTTTTTATTCGTAGTTTTGATGGACATCCCGGGCGTCATGGCGGAACCCGGCAATCGATTCTCTTGGGCGCTCGCGCTGCGAGAGACGGCGTTCAGCGGCGGTGGTCTGGCTTATGCGGGCGCTCATTGGAGCGGCGGGCGCAAACGCGGCATGTCCTGGCTTGTGACTGTGGCGCGATATTTCATCGCCGTACCCGCGGTGTTCTACAGCGTGGAACATTTTCTGCATCCCGCGAATGCGCCTGGAGTTCCGCTGGAAAAAATCATCCCGGTGTGGATTCCTGGACGCGTGGCGTGGGCTTATCTGGCGGGCGCGGTGCTTCTCGTGGCCGGACTTGCCCTCGTCATCAACTGGAAAGCGCGGATGGCGGCTACCTATCTTGGCATAATGATTCTGCTTCTCATGCTGTTTGTTTACCTTCCCCTTCTGATCGCGAGTCCCACGGGCCTTGAAGCGTTGAACTATTTCTTCGATACCCTGCTGTTCTGCGGAGCAATCTTGGTTTTGGCGGATGCCCTGCGAGAGCGCACTGCGGTGGGTTAACGGGACGTCTAAAGGCAATCCGGACAGGCGGGAAAAAGGAGAGAGGCGCCCGGTAAGCTCACGAGCGCCTCCTCTACTACTTCAACGTAAACCGTACCTCACTGGATCACCTCCTTCTCGGCAAATGCGCCGATGTCGACAAGAGTGTCGAGTGAGCCGATTATAGGTCGGGTGCGGGAAAATTTCAAAACAAGCGTTACGCGGGTTTATCGCGCTCCGCAATACTTATTCCGCCGGACTACAGCAACTTGTCCGCCAGGTCCAGAAAATCGCGCGCCGTGAAATCGAAAGGCTCACCTGTTGCCCGGGCTGCTTCACTTCCGGGACCGTGCTCCAGAGGACGCGAGACGAACGCCGTTCTGAGCCCACAAGCGCGCGCGGCGACTAAATCATAAGGATGTGCTGCCACCATCATGACTTCCGAAGGTTGGCAGCCGAGCAGACCGGCCGCGCCGAGATACACCTCGCGATCCGGTTTGTAATGATGGAACAGCTCCGCCGAGAGCACCATGTCCCAGGGCAGCCCCGCCAATTTGGCCATGTCCACCAGCAACGAAACGTTTCCATTCGAGAGCGTTGAAACAACGAACTTGCTCCTGAGGCGCGTCAGTCCTTCGACCGCATCCAGCCATGGAGTCAGCCGATGCCAAACACGATTCCAATGATTTTTTTCTTCTTCGCTCAGCCCGGCAATGCTGAACTCCATCAACAATTCGTTAAGAGTAAGCCGGTGCAATTGATCGAGATTCATCCACGGCAGTGAACCATTGCGGACTTTCTCCATCGACGGGCCATAGGCAGCGCGCCAGCGGTCGGCGAACTCGGCCCAGTCCACTCGCAAGCCCTTCATTTGGCCCCACTGATTGCCTTCACGAATGATGGAACCGCGCCAATCCACCACCGTACCGAACACGTCAAACGCAAGTGCCTTGACGCCGGAGAAATCTGAAGGAGTCGCCATGGGCAGTTATCTTCTCACCCGTAGGATAGGCTTGCACAGCGGTGAACGGCCCGCTTTTCAGTAGCACAGGCACTCCTGCCTGTGTCAGCTTTCGCCGAGCCAGCGCCTACGGCAGCAAAGACAAAATGCCGACCCCTCACCACGGATGCAAGAGTGTGATACTAATCAAAGAAAGAACCGGGGCTGTGGAGGCGAAAAATGCGCTACGTAATCGCGGTCCTCGCAATCGCTGGCATTGCGGTGTCATCGCTCGCCCTCGCTGAGCGCTACGCGGCGCCTGTAGAACCAATCGAAATCGTAAACTCGAGTTGGAACTGCGCGTATGTGAACCAAAGCCCCTACGCCGAGGTTCGCGGGATTCCCATGGCCGTGCTGAGTATCGCAGCGTACGCGCTGCTGGCGGTGCTTGCGCTGCTACGGCGCAGAGCCCTCACGGTCTATTTCGCGGGGATCGGACTCGCGTATTTGCTTTACGTCACGAGTATTCAAGGGCAGATTCTGCGGATGTGGTGCGTGTACGGCGTTTCGTCGTTGGTCTTGATGACACTCATCACGTTCGCCGCCTTCGGGGCGCTGATCTTTGAGCGCACTCCCCCCGGCACGACGCTCTAACATCGAAAATCTATTGCGAAGCAGCCCGAGTTTCGCGCAGCAAAACCACATCGGAGACCACATGCAGCCGCGTAACTGCCAGCGTCTTGCCGTCCGGCGAGAACTGAAATGTGCGGATGCGATCGGAGGTGAAGTTCGTCAAGCGATGCCCGGGCGACCCATCGAGCGGCTGGGCCCAGATGTTGCCGATGCCGTTTTCGACGATGGCGTAGGCGACGGCTTTGCCGTCGGGAGTGAAGGCGATGGGAAGGGCGATGTCGGCGCGGGGGTCGAGAGACTTCACTGCGGATTCGCTGTTCGCGTTTACGTCCACGAGCATGATCTTGTTCGAGCCCAACTGCGTAGTCACATCGGTGAGTCCCGCAACTTCCGGCATCCAACGGCCATCGGGCGAAAAGTTCACACCACCTTGCATGAATCCGTTGGGGATAGCGCTGGCCTTTACCAGCTCCGCCTGGCCGCCATTGATGGGCATTTTCATAATTTGCGAGGTGGCGTTGTCGATGTAATAAAAAAATGCGCCATCCGGCGAGCACAGCGGAAATCCTTCAATTTTCCCGTTGGTGAGCTGCTTGGGGCGCGAGCCGTCCGCATCGATGCGCCAGACATTCGTCGTGGGCTTCCCTTCCCGAAGATAGGCGGAGAACAGGATGGGACCGCCCTTGGGACAAACCGAGGCGCGGGAAATAATCTCCGCCGGGTCGTTCAGCAGAGTCCCTGGCTGGCCGCCGTCCGGCGCCATTTTCAGGATTGAATTCGCGGTGGTGACGATCAACGCTCCCTGGCTATCCCACTCGACACCGTGGACTTCGCTCTGATTGGCGAGGCCGGGAATCGGCGCGGGGGCGGCATTATTTGCGAGCGACTGCAGAAGAGCGGAATCCGTTTCTTGCTGCTGAATCGAAACCATTGCTTTCCCGTCGCCGGAAAGGCTTAGGGTGCGATATCCGTGGGTGTCGTTGGTGAGCGGGTGGAATTGGCCGGCGGGATATGAGACGAAGCCAATCTGCTGGTTGGTTGCGCCCGAGGCGCGGAAGTTTACGAGCAGTCCCCGTCCGTCGGGGGTCCACGCCAAGTCGGTGAAAACGCGGTCCGGGAAGGATGTTAGCGGCGTGTCTTTGCTGGCGGCCAGATCGAAAATGCTGATCTGCCCCTGAGCATTGCTCTGGGCAAAAGAAATGAGAGCGAGGCGTTTTCCGTCGGGCGACCAGGTCAGAGCGCCGGGCATCGGAAGCGCGGCGATCTGCAGGATCTTTTCATCGCTGCCGTCCGGATTCGCGGAGAGGAGGCGATACTTGCCGGCATCCGGATCGTTGGCGCGAATGTAGGCCATGCGCTTGCCGTCTGGCGAAAGCGTCGGGCCGACGTCGACATCGCGGGCCACGAGTTGCGGAGTGCCACCGAGCACTGGCATGCGATAAACGCGGAACTCCGTTTGAGTCGCGTCCGCCGCTTTGCGGAAGAAGATGTAGCTGCCGTCCGGTGAAAACACGGCGGCGCGAATGAAAAAAACATCCGGCTCGAGAATCTGCGTGTTGCTGCCGCTCGGCACATTCCGAAGCCACAGGCTTTGTTTTCCGGCGTCGTCCACCACGCTTACGACGTACTTTCCATCCGGAGAAATGGCCGCGACGGCAGCCTTGCCGGAGTTTGTGACCTGCGTGGCGTCAAAGGTTTGAAATGGAATGGTGACGGCGCGATTCGCGAAAAGCGCGTAGAGCCCGTAGCCTGCGGCTACGATGAGCAGTAGCGCGAGGATTCCGCCCGTGATAACCGCTACTTTGTGCTGCTTCGCGGCGGCCACTACCGTGGAGCTGCCGGAGGCGTGGGTTTGTTGCGCTGCGGCCTGGCTTGCGGCGGCGGATGCCGATGTGGACGAACTTGTGGAGCTTGGGACTGTCGACGAGGAGCCTGATTGCGCGGATTGCGCGCCGCTGATTACGGCGGAGGCGGTGTCGCGGCGCAGCCGCTGCAAATCGGCGCCTAGATCGGAGGCGTGCTGGTAGCGCAGCTTCACATCTTTTTCGAGGCACTTGTTGATGATGTGTTCGAGTTCGGCGGGCACCAGCGGATTCAGGCGCACGGCCGGCACTGGCGGACGATTTAGAATCGCATCAAAAGTTTCTACCGAACTATTTCCGCTGAACGCTTGGCGGCCCGTCGCCATTTCGTAGATCACCGAGCCGAACGAAAAAATATCAGTGCGCGCGTCCACTTCGCGGGCGCGAGCTTGCTCGGGAGACATGTAGGCGACGGTGCCGACGGCGGCGCCGGGAGTGGAGATATTCTTATCGCCGAGAGTGGCGGCGGTGAATGAATCGGCGCCTTTCGCCGGGACCAGCTTGGCCAAGCCGAAATCCAGAATCTTGGTTTGGCCGCGCTGCGTGATGAAGATGTTGGCGGGCTTGATGTCGCGATGGACGATGCCTTCAGTGTGCGCCGCGTCGAGGCCATCGGCGATCTGCGTGGCGACATCCACCAGCGACTCGGTGTCCATCGGCCCAGCCGTGATGCGATGCTTGAGCGTCTCGCCTTTGAGCATTTCCATGGCGAGATAGGGGCGGCCTTCGT
This sequence comes from uncultured Acidobacteriota bacterium, assembly GCA_963831955.1. Classification (GTDB taxonomy): domain Bacteria; phylum Acidobacteriota; class Terriglobia; order Acidiferrales; family UBA7541; genus Palsa-147. Next base: position 20,018 of record CAWHSG010000004.1, read on the forward strand.
GCTGGCCGATTTCGTAGATGGTGCAAATGTTGGGGTGGTTCAGCGCGGACGCGGAGCGGGCTTCGCGCTGGAAGCGTTCGAGAGCCTGGGAATCGGCGGCGAGCGCGTCGGGCAGGAATTTGAGCGCCACGCGCCGGCCGAGATTGAGATCTTCGGCCTCGTAAACGATGCCCATGCCGCCTCCACCGAGTTTGGAGAGGACGCGGTAGTGGGAGACCGTGCTGCCGATTAGTGAGGAATTGTCAGTCAAAGTTGAGTGATGGCGCGAGCCGAGACTCAAATCTCGACGCGCGCGAAATGTTAGTTCACGGACCGGGTGAAGTCAACGCGCGCAACCATCTCGAAAATTCGGACTCGCCGCTATCGCGCGGTTTTACGTCGTCGTGGAGGGAGACGTCGCGAATCCGGACGATGCTCGTTTGCGGGACAGTGGTCGCCGCCGGAAATACGAAGTGAAATGCCGCAACGTGGGACCGCAAACGTTGCTAACTTTCGGATATTGCGCAGGTCTAATTTACTTATAGGGGATGTTGATCCCATTTCATATTAATTTTGGCCGTGAGCTGAATTGACGTAGGGATTCGATGCCGCGCTGGGGCTGCGGTCGCTTCACCGTGTAAGTTCGATCGGAACTCGCGGGAGCGTGTTTGCCCTGGAGCCGGTATCCGAATGACTGACGGGACGTACGGCCAAGCGCCATTTCTTCCAGAACCACCTTCAGTCCCCGATGCTCCTGCGCACGATGCCGAAATCGCCTCGGGTTGCTACCGCTTCGATAGTTTCGAAATCGATAGCCTGCGCCGCGAATTGCGCCGGAACGGATTGAAGATCCACCTCAAGGGCCGGCCGTTCACATTACTCAAGGTGCTGGTGGAGAGCCAGGGGCGCGTCGTCACGCGCGAAGAGCTTCGCGGGCATTTGTGGACTTCGGATACGCACGTGGACTTCGACGCGAATCTAACCACGGCGTTCTACAAAGTGCGGAAGGCGCTGGGCGATTCCTCGAGAGATTCGCGGTTCATCGAAACGATTCCGGGCCAGGGATATCGCTTCCTCGAACCAGTCATTGCGATCAAGCGGGAAGCTGCCGCGCCTCTTCCCGCCGCCGCGGCTGATGAGATCGAGAGCAACGCGCCCGCGCCGACAAGCGCAACGCCGGCGGTTTCTCCCATGAAACGGCATCTGGTTTCTGTGCTGGTGGGCGCGCTGGTGCTGATCGTGATCGCCTGCGTGGGCTATATTCGCGTGCTATCGTCGAGCGCCGCGCGGGTTAAATCCGTGCGGCTGCTCGTGCTTCCTTTCGCCGGCGCCACGGGAAATGCGGCGGACGAAAGATTCTCGGACGGCTTGCAAGATGAACTGATCACCGAGTTAACCAGGCGCCATGCGACGGAATTCAGCGTGATCGCGCGAACCACGGCGATGACTTACAAGCACACGGACAAAAGCGTGCAGGAGATCGCACGGGAACTGGACGTGAGCTACGTGGTCGAGGGCGCAGTGCAGGAATGCGACGGGCGCATGCATGTTTCGGCGAGGCTGGTGCGGGCCGCCGACCAATCCGAGATTTGGGCCGATTCGTATGACCGGCCGCTTGGCGACGTGGTGCAGAGTGAATTCGAAGTGGCCGACAGAATCGGCGATGGGTTGTCCGCCAGGGTTCTACCCAGCATTGCATCCGGGGGCCGACGCGCGCTGAATTCCTCCTCCTATTTGAAACAGTTGATTCTGCCCTGAACAATTCTTCCCTCTCCGATTCCGAAGAGTGTTCAGGGACCGCGTCCGCAAAACCATAGACATCTCCTGAAATCCGTCCGCTATTGGAATTTTCACGACGAGGTGGCCGGTATCGCAGCGTTTAGACCAATTCACACCCTCAGTCTAAGCGTTCAAACCAATCACTTCGCCGGGTATGCCGCGATTCATGCGGAATGAGCCGCAATTCATCGCGTCCAACACCGGAATTGCACTTGTCGCTGCAAGCTCGCGTGCTTCAGGCGCATGCGGTTGGGTTGCGAAAACAAACTCGACTTTCACAAATTTGGAGGATTAGATGAATTGCAAACGCGTCGTCGGTGTGCTCCTGGCGATGGTGCTGGCCGTGTTGATCGGCGGTCCGACCGCTTTCGCACAATCGACGCAATCCACTGGCAGCATTCAAGGAATCGTGATTGATCCGCAAGGCGCGGTCGTTCCTGACGCGAAAATTACGGTGACGAGCAAAGCGACCGGCCAGGTGAGTTCGGTGCCGGTCAGTTCATCGGCATCCTTCACTTCAGGCCAACTGAATCCGGGAACGTACGTGCTGAAGGTGGAAGCGCCCGGCTTCCAGACGGCGCTGATTACGCTGCAAGTGCAAGTCGGAGTGGTGACGACCAACAATGTGACGCTCGTTGTGGGTTCCTCAACGACGGTCGTTGAAGTGACCAGCGAAGAAACACGCATCAATACGGATCAAGCCACGATTCAGAATGTACTGACCGGCGACCAGATTGATAACCTGCCGGTGAATGGCCGCAACTTCCTGGACTTGGCGCAACTGGAGCCGGGCGTGCAAATTCAGGACGGCTCGACATTCGACCCGACAAAGAATGGCTACTCGTCCGTATCGTTCGGCGGACGGTATGGCCGTGCAGCGCGAATTGAAGTGGACGGCGTGGATATCAGCGACGAGAACGTGGGAACCACCACGCAGAACATCCCGCAGAGCGCTATTGCCGAGTTTCAGGTGGAAGGATCGTCGCTCGATTTGAGCACGGAAATCAGCGGAACCGGCGCCATCAACGTGGCAACACGTTCGGGAACCAATTCGATTCACGGAGAAGGCTTTTACGATTTCCGAAACGATGAGCTTTCCGCGCGATTTGCGCCGACGGACCTGCCCTACTCGCGAAAACAATATGGAGCGAGGCTCGGCGGGCCATTCCTGAAGGACAAATTGTTCTTCTTCGGCGACTGGGAGCGCACGCAACAGGATCAGGCGGCGCCGGTCACCTTGGGTGCGCCTTTCAATTCGCTTAGCGGCAGCTTTACTTCGCCGTTCCGCGACAACGAATATCTCGGCCGTCTCGATTACGTGGTGTCGAACAACTGGCGCGTATTCGCCCGCTTTAACTATGAAAATAATATGAGCGCGCGCGGATTCGTACCCAACGTATACCAGCCGTTTGCCAACATCGATCACACGAAAGTTTATGCCGTGGGAACGGACTTCAATACCGGCGCGTTCTCGCACAGCATCCGGTTCGGCTACACCAAGTTTCACAATGAAATCGGCGATGGCAGCTCGAGCCTCCCGAGTGCGGACAATCCGGTTCCGGGACTTTCGATCAACATCGGAAACGATGCGATCTGCCTGGCCGGAATCGATAACTTCTGTTCCGGGCCCAACTTCCTCGCGCCGCAGGTCACTTATCAGAGCGACAAACAGACGAAGTATGACGGCAGCAGAATTCTTGGGTCGCACATCCTGCGTTACGGCGCGGCATTCAACCGTATTCTCGGCGGCGGCTTCGCCTCGTTTGTGGGTACCGGCCCGGAAGTTAATCCTCTGCTGACCGACCTGGAGCCGGGTGGCGATCCTTCGAATCCGTTGGATTACCTGGCGGACACCGTCCTGGTCGGAAATGGATTCGGCTTCGCGTCTGAAATTCCAGCGTTTAATCTGCCGGCCGGCGGATTGGCCGATTCCCGCGTCGAACTGTACTTCGGCGATTCCTGGAAGATGCGTAAGAATTTCACGGTCAGCGCCGGTCTGCGCTACACGCGCGATACGGGGCGATCGGACGCAGACTTGGCGGGCATTGCGGCTTACGCGCAGTTCGACAACCAGTTCGTCTCCGGGCTGGAGGATCGCGTCAATCAACCGAATAAAGATTTTGGACCCAGCGTCGGATTTGCGTGGGATCCAAAGGGCGACGGCAAGACCGTGATTCGCGCCGGCGGCGGACTTTACTGGGACAATTCCGTTTGGAACAACGTCTTGTTCGACCGGTCAGTTCGTTTGCAGTCCGGGCGGTTCCTGACGTTCCCGCCGGCTTGCATCAACAATGCTCCGGTTCCGGTGCCGCTGTCGCCGACGCTGGCTACTTTCTGCGGCCAGCCCATCGGGCAAGTGGGACAGGAAATCATCGCGTTCCAGCAGGCGTATCAAGCTGCGGTATCTGCAGCAGGTCCGCAAGCCAACCCAAATTACGTGGGCACGGCCTTGGCTGAAGGATCGGTGAATGGCACGGCGCCGTTGTATCCAGGATACAAGTCGCCGCGAACGTGGCAGATGAACGTCGGGGTGGCTCGCGAATTGCACCCGGGCACAGTGTTGAGCGTGGACTACGTGCGGTCGATCGGTCTGCACTCCCTGCTCTCGTTGGACACCAACCATACTGGCGATGCCCGCTTCCTCGATGTGGCCAACGCCGAGAACGCCATCTCGACAACCAATGCGCAATTCGGCTGCGGCTCGGGATTCAGCGCTGCCTCGATCGATTGCTCCATTTCCAAAGGCGCGCAGATCTCCAACTTCGCGGCAAACGGCATGGACTCGACGCTTTCGCTCACCGGCGGAGCTCCGTGTCCGACTTGCGCGTTCGCCGGAGTGAATCCGAACTTGGGCATGAATCAGATGTTCTTCCCCATCGGACGTTCCGTTTATAGCGGTATGCAATTTGGATTGAAGTCCGACCTGAAGCACCCGATGCCGGGCGTGAAGAACTTGAACTTGCAAGTTGGCTATGCGCTGTCGCGCTACAAAGCGACGGCGCTGGACACCGACTTCACCGCCGGGGCCACCGACTTCGACAATCCCAATCATTTCTTCGGGCCCAACGGGTTAGATCGCACACACCAGCTGACAGTTGGTTCGGTGATGGATCTTCCGGGCGGGTTGCGCGTCAGTACGTTGACGCACTGGGCTACGGCGCTGCCGCAGACTCTGACTTTGCCGTCGGGAAGCATCTTCACCAACGACATCATCGGAGACGACTCCTTCGGAGGCAACACCAACTCGAAGCCCGGCGATCCTCTGCCGGGAACTAACTTGGGCTCGTTCGGCCGCGGCATCAAGGTCGGCGATCTCAACAAGGTAATCAGCAACTTCAATTCGACTACTGCTGGTGGGTTGACTCCCGCGGGGCAGGCCTTGGTGACCGCAGGCCTGTTTACACAAGGGCAACTTACTTCTCTCGGCGCGGTGATCCCGACGATTCCACTGGCGCCTCCGGGACAGGTTGGAATTTCACCGCTGTACACCACCGATTTCCATCTGGCTTGGCGCTTGCGGCCGAGCAGAGTCTGGCATGGGCTTTCGGAGAATTTCGTCATCGCGCCCGAAGCTGCACTCTACAACGTATTTAACCGCCAGAACTGGGATCCGCCAGGGAACGTGCTGCGAGGCATTCTGGATGGCTCGGAAGGCTCGCTCGACGGCACTACGGCTCACGGCGCAACGCCTCGAACGAACCTGGTAACGCTTGGCTCCGGCACGTTTGGTTATGGCGCACCGCGGCAGGCGGAATTCGGAGTGAAGGTGTCGTTCTAGCGGGACGATCGAGCGAGAGTGGCGAGTCGCGCACAAAAATTTGACGCAGGAGATGGGAGAAGCAAACGGTTTCCCCTCTCCTGCGTCGAATAGTATAGCGAGTGATTTACGGGGCGTTGGCGGACTTGTGGTTTGTCCGCGACAACTGACATGAGGCGATCCCGGTTTTCCGGTGATCGTGGATTCTGTCGATGAGCGTCCCGGATATCAATGGCGTGTTGTCCATCGCCCTGGAAATTGAAGAGCGCTTGCGTGGCTTGCAGCGCACTTCCATGGCGACGGTCAGGAAGCTCCGCAAGGAATACTCTTCCCGCCTCTGTGACGCCCCCTCATTCGTGTTACGCGAACTGGCTGCGCTTCTGCTTTTCCAGCCCGGACTTAAATTCCGCCTGTTCGCCTATGAACTCATCGGCTGCCATGAAGATGCGCTCTATTCGCTGCGACCCGCGGACCTCGTGCAACTGGGAGCGGGCATCGATAGCCGCGCTTCGGCGGACGCATTCGCGCTGGCGATTGTGGGACCGCTCTGGCGCGGACGGCGAATCCCCGACGAGACCATTCGCGGATGGGCCAGATCCGGCTCGCGATGGTGGAAGCGCATCGCGGTGGTCAGCGCCATTAGCTTGGTGAAGCGCGAGGGCAGAGGCCCGAAGCCGGACTTCCGCAGCCTGCGAATCTTGAAACTCGCGCTGGCCGAAAAAAACTCAGACGTGGTAACCGGGGTGGTGTCCGCACTACGCCCTTTGTTGCGGTCGAACTTCGAAGCGGTACGGGTGTTTCTCGAAGGCCTCGAAATCGGAAATCATCCGGCGCTAAGACGTCTCCATCGCCGGCACGCGGCTAGGGTATACGGGCAAGCCGCCGCACGAGATCGCCGCCAGCCAGCCTTGGCCAACATCGCGTAAAGCGTAGGTCGCGCCCCGGTTTCGTAGCGGCGGGCTTCAGCCTGGCACTTTCCGCGTTGCAACCAAGCACACGAAGCACCGGAATCGCGTTAATTCCGTGGTCCGCGAACATATTTTGCCCTCAACGTAACGGTGACCGCCGGATGCCAGGCTGAAGCCCGCCGCTACAAAACCGAGAACCTAGGCTGCCGCGCGGAAACAACTTGCTTGTGTCCGCGACGCCGAAACCAGCGATCCAATCGTCTTCATTTCAAATCTTTGCCGGTGCTCGTAACTACCAATTGGCCGTGCTTCACGCCGCGAAGGCTGAGGATTCCGTTCGCCAGATCGTGGAGCGCGCCGCTGCGCCCTTTCATGATGATCACTTCGAGACAATTGTGATGGTCGAGGTGCACGTGCGTGGCGGCGAGGACTGTGCTGCCGGCGTGGTGCTGGGCGCCAACGAGTTTCTCGGTCAGATTGGGGCGATGATGGTCATAGATCATCGTGAGCGTGCCCACGACGACTTGGTTTTTATCAACGGCTTCGGCGACGAGATGATCGCGGATTAGATCGCGCACGGCTTCGGATCTGTTCTTGTAGCCTTTCGCGCGAATGGCGCGGTCAAACTGCGAAAGCAATTCCTGTTCGATCGATAGGCCCGTGCGAGCTATCTCTGACATGGGACTCCCCTGCATTCCACCAGAATGAAACCTCGCCTCCCGGCGGCGCCAACTATATAGCACGAGCGGCGGAAGAGATTGAAACCCCCGGCGCTCGCTACGCGCGTGGCCGGGGCGCGGACACGACAGGTAATTCCCGATAGCGCCATCAGGGTATCCCGGCAGCACGAAAATGGAAATCTTGTTATGGAATCACCCATTCTTTGCTGATACAGTAACACGCTTTTTTGATTCTTATGCTCGCGCCGGTAGTTCCGAAACGATGGCAACCCAAATGACGGAACGGTGCATAACCGGACTGAATCATCTGCGTCCGTCGCGATTGGCGCGCATCTTGACCCGCAGCAAACTGTCCCGGTGGACCATTGCTACGTTCGCCGGATTGTCCTTTTTTCTGCACGGCCCGATCGCGCTTGGCAGCCCCGAAGCGGTCCGAGCACCGGGAAAAGTGATTGGCCCGGAACCCTTGGTTGCCACGGAGGAAAAGACTCCGATCGCCACCGGTGATAAGGCTAATCAGCCCCAGCTATCCGGAACTGTCGTTGATACGTCTGGGGCGGCGATTGCCGGAGCTACCGTGCAGGTTCGGGGCGCGAGCGGAACTCTACAAACAACGACTCAGTCGGACACCAACGGCTTCTTCATTATTTCTGGACTTCCGGCAGGAAGTTATCGACTCGTGGTATCCAATCCCGGTTTTGAGACCAAAGAAGTCCCCGTCGCCATAGGGACCAATGAGGCGCCGGCCCCGCTGCGCATCTCTCTGGAGGTGAGCTCCGTCAGCACCACCGTAAACGTGCAGGGCCGGGAGGATAGCCTTATCGGAATTGCCGAATCCGCCACTCAGGGAACGGTGGGCGCAACAGAAATCGAGGATCGTCCGATTCTTCGTTCGGGAGAAATTTTGGAGGCGCTTCCCGGCCTGATCATCACGCAACACGCCGGCGGCGGCAAAGCCAACCAATATTTTCTACGCGGCTTCAATCTCGACCACGGCACAGATATCGCCATTTTCCTCGACGATATGCCCCTTAACCTGCCGTCGCACGCGCATGGCGAGGGGTACTCGGACATGAACACCGTCATTCCGGAGTTCGTGCAACGGGTAAATTTCGAGAAAGGCCCCTATTACGCGGACGTCGGCAACTTTGGCTCAGCGGCATCGGCCCATTTGGAATTCTTCAAGACGCTGCCCGAGAACTTCTTCCAGGTGGAAGGCGGGATGTACGGCTTTGGGCGGTTCGTTTTCGGCGTATCGCAAAAGCTCGGCGCGGGCACTTTGACTTACGGCGGAGAAGCGTATCACGAGGACGGCCCGTGGAAGCATCCGGACAACTATTACAAATTTAACGGCCTGGTGACCTATACCCAGGGCGGAGAGGCCAATGGTTTCAGCATCACGGCCCGCGCTTACCATGGAAGATGGCACTCGAGCGATCAAATCCCGGTTGACGCGGTTCCTCTCGTTGGTTACTTCGGCGCACTGAACCCGACGGACGGTGGCGCGTCACAGCGTTACAGCTTGCAGGGAGAGTGGCATCGCCAGGACGCGAGTTCCGAAACGAAAATTACGGCCTACGGATTTTATTACGATCTCAATTTGTTTTCCGATTTCACTTACTTCCTGGATGACCCGAACAAGGGCGATCAATTCGAACAGCAGGACAGGCGCTGGGTAGCTGGTCTGGACGCGCACCACACGATTATCAGCCAATGGTTTGGCCGCAAGGTGGAAAATACGTTCGGCGTGCAGGTCCGCAACGATTGGGTCCACAACGGCCTTTACCGGTCGGAAGATCGCATGCGCACGGACAAGCTTGATATCGTCGCCTGCGATACCAACCCCATCCCCAACTGCGACCCCGACGGGACCATCACTGGAAGTTATCCGATCTTGCCCGCGGACACGGACTTGAATAACTTTAGCGACACAATAGTCAGCTTTTATGCGGAAAACAAGATCCAGTGGACGGATAAATTCCGCTGGGACCTGGCCATTCGCGGCGACGAGGCAATCTATAACGTCACCAACTTGACTCCCCCGTATGTCGCCACCGAATTGCCCGGTAGTCCGGTGGTCAACTTTGCGCAGCTCAATTCCGGCACGGCCACCAAGTTCCTGCCCAGCCCGAAAGCGAGTTTGATTTTTGGCCCGTGGGCCAAGACGGAGTTCTATGTACAAGGTGGATTCGGCTTTCACAGCAACGACGCGCGCGGCGCAACGCAAACAACTGAACCGATTTCGCCGGACAATCCTTTCCCAACGCCCAGCAACCCAATTCCTCCCCTAGTCGCAACGAAAGGCGGGGAATTTGGCGTGCGCACCTCGGCCATCCCACATCTGCAAAGCACTCTTTCGCTCTGGTATCTCCACAGCAATTCCGAACTGCAGCAGGATGGCGACACCGGAAGTACGGTTGCTTCGGCATCGCCAAGCAACCGCTATGGCATCGAATGGGCGAACTACTACACGCCAACTGAACATTTGGTTTTCGATTTGGACATGGCGGACTCCCGCGCCCAATTTACCCAGATAGACCCCGACGACGCGGCGTTTACGAACGTGGGTGGCGGCCAGTATCCTTTGCAAGGCCCGGGTGGCAAGCTTGTTCCCGAAGCGGTTAGGGTGGTGATTGCGTCGGGCATCACACTGCACGACTACAAAGGATTTACGTCCACGCTACGCTTGCGCTACTTTGGCCCGCGCGATTTGACGTCCGACGGAATAAATCGCTCAGCGGCTACGTTATTGCTCAATATGGGGCTCGCTTACCAATTTAATAGGCGCTGGCGGATTTCGTCCGATTTTTTGAATTTGACCGATCGCCGCAATGACGACATTACCTACGCCTATGTCTCCCGAATAACGCCAACAGCCGCGCCGGAATTCACAAACGTTTTCCACCCCGCTGAACCTTTCCAGGTGCGATTCTCATTGCAATACCGGTTTGGCTCTAATTGATTCGCTGTTCAACCCGTGCGGAGGAGGGCCGCTTAGTCCAATTCTTGCGTGACGATATGAACATCCACGCCGGGAGCTTCTCTGAGGAAACGATTTACGGCGGAGAGATAGAGATATTTTCGCAGGCCCTGATCCGAAGAGCGGCCGAAGATGACTTGCGTGATGTGCTTCTCGCGGACGAATTCTGCGACGGCATCGGCGACGTGCTTGCCGCGCAAACGCGCGACTTTGGCGCCTAGATCCTCAGCGAAGTGAAGATTGGCTTCGAGGGATTTCATATCGGCCTCGACCACTTTTGCACCGGTGTCCACATAGATGACGTAAAATTCAGCGTCGAGCCGGCGAGCCATGCGTGCCGCTCGCGCCACCAGGTACTGCGCGGCGGGGTTTGCGCTGACGCAGACGGCCAGGCGCTCGCGGACCGGCCACGTCTCGCGAATGTCTTTCGCGGCCATGTAATTTTCGAGGCTGCGATCGACGTGCTCGGTCACCTGCCGCAGTGCTAATTCGCGCAGAGCGATCAAATTCCCACGGCGGAAGAAATTTTGCAGGGCCTGGCTGACCTTGTCGGCGGCGTAAACGTCGCCGCGCTGCATGCGCTTCTGCAGCGCTTCGGGAGTCAGATCGACCATAACCGTCTCGTTGGCAGTGAGCGGAACCCAATCGGGTACCGTTTCGCGGACGACCACGCCGGTGATGGCGCGAACGGTCGGCGCGACGCTCTCCATGTGCTGAATGTTCATGGTCGAAAGCACGTCGATCTTCGCCGCGAGAATCTCCTGGACATCTTCATAGCGCTTGCGGTGCTTGCTGCCGGGAATATTGGTGTGCGCCAGTTCATCCACGAGCACCACCTGCGGCTTGCGCGCGAGGATGGCGTCCACGTCCATCTCCTCGAACATGGTGCCCTTATATTCGATTTTCATGCGCGGCACGGTTTCGAGTTGCGAGATTAATTCGACGACTCCCTTCCGGCCGTGAGTTTCAACGACGCCGATCACGACGTCTTCGCCGCGGGCATGCCGGCGAATGCCTTCGCTCAACATGCTGTAAGTCTTGCCGACGCCCGGCGCGTAGCCGAGGAAGAGCTTGAAGATGCCCTTTTGCTTTTCGGCCTGGGTGACGGCCTCGAGCCATTCTTCGGGTCGTTTGGGCATTGCTATGTTCCGCGCCTCGTGCGCTCCCCAGCTAGGCTAGAATAGCCGCGTGTGGGAACGCCTTCCGATTCGAGCGCTGCGTTATCTGGCCGCGCTCGCCATTGTGGCTGCAATTACGCTCTTCTATCGCAATGTTTTGCCGGTCAATCAAACCACCGTCGCGCTTACTCTGCTTCTCGCGATTCTAACAGTATCCACGGTTTGGGGGCTGCGAGTTTCGGTTTGCATGTCCGTCGCGGCGATGCTGGCTTTCAATTATTTCTTTTTGCCGCCAGTGGGGAAATTTACGATTGCCGATCCGCAGAATTGGGTGGCGCTCATTGCGTTTCTGGGAACGGCGCTGGTGGCGAGCCAGCTCGCGACACGCGTGCGTTACGAGGCGGAGTCGGCGCAGAGGCGCGGACGCGAAGTCGAGCGGCTGTATTCTTTCAGCCAGCAACTCCTGGTGGAAGGAAATGTGATTCAACTGCTGAATGCGATTCCCAATCACATCGTAGAGATCTTCGAAGTGGGCGCCGCGGCGCTTTTTCTGTTGAACAAGAACAAATTTTATCGCTCCGGCAGCGGCGCGGCGCATCTGGATGACGAAGAATTGCGCAACGCCGCGAACCGCGAGGAGCCGATTCTTGACGCCGAGCGGAGTCTCAGTTTCGTTCCGGTGCGCATCGGCGTGCAACCGCTGGGCAGCATCGGGATTTCGGGGCCGATTCTTTCGCGTAAGACGCTCGAAGCGGTGGGGACGCTGGTGGCGATTGCCGCGGAACGAGCGCGGGCCGTTGAGCGGCTGAGCAAGGCCGAGGCGGTGCGCGAGGGCGAGCAGCTTCGGTCGGCGCTGCTGGATTCGATCACGCACGATTTGCGCACGCCACTCACCTCCATCAAGGCTTCGGTCACCAGTCTTTTGAATGAGCCCGCGCGGGAGGACACCGGGCGGCGCGAACTTCTTACGATAATTGACGAAGAAGCTGACCGGTTGAATCAACTTGTGGGAGACGCCGCGGAAATGGCGCGGCTGGACGCCGGCGAATTCGAACTGAAACTCGAATCGCACGCAATTTCAGAAATTGTGGAGGCGGCGTTGGCGCAGTCGCGGCCGTTTCTTGGCGCTCGCCCCGTGAAGGTGAGCCTCGATGCCGATTTACCTCCGGTGCGTGCGGATTTCAGCCGCATCAAGGACGTGCTCGTGCGCCTGATCGAAAATGCCGATGCTTATTCCCAGAAGGACGCGCCGATTACGATTTCCGCGGAGCTGAGCGAACCGTGGCTGGTTGTCAGCGTCGCCGATCGCGGGCCGGGCATCGAAGACATGGAGATGGGATTGATTTTCGACAAATTCTATCGCGGCAAGGACCAGCGCTATCTGGTGCAAGGCACCGGGATGGGGTTGCCGATCGCGAAAGCCATTGTGGAAGCGCACGGCGGAACGATCGGAGTGACCAGTCAACTCGGGCATGGTTCGGTGTTTTCGTTCAGTCTGCCCATTGACCGCGGGGCGGGAAGCGGCCGATGAAGGCGGCGAAGATATTGGTGGTGGACGACGAGCCGCAGATTCGCCGCGTGTTGCGCGCAACGCTTTCCGCGGAAGGTTATGCAATCGTCGAAGCGCGCGATGGCGAAGCGGCGCTTGCCGAATTCCGGCGCGAACGGCCGGATCTGGTCCTGCTGGATATGAACATGCCCGGGCCCGATGGATTGGCGACTTGCCGCGATTTGCGTGCTGGCTCGAGTGTGCCGATCATCATGCTTACGGTGCGCAGCTCGGAGAAAGACAAAGTGCGCTCGCTGGATGCCGGCGCCGATGATTACGTGACGAAGCCCTTCAGCATGGAGGAATTGTTGGCGCGCATTCGCGCGGCGTTGCGTCGCACCGCGCCGAATGATGCGATTGCGCCGGTGGTGACGAAGGATCTGAATATCGATTTTGAGAGCCGCTCGGTGATTGCCGGTGGTCAAAACGTTCACCTGACGCCGAAGGAATTCGAGCTGCTTCGGCATCTTGTGGCGCATCAGGGGAAGCCGCTTACGCACCGGCGTCTGCTTCAGGCGATTTGGGGACCGGATTACGGCGATGAGACCGAGTATTTACGGGTGACGGTGAATCAGCTTCGAAAGAAGATCGAGCCCGAGCCCTCGCGGCCAAAGTACATTCTAACGGAGCCGTGGGTGGGCTACCGGTTCTTGCTCGGGCGCGATACCAACGCCAAGGCCTCCAACAAATAGTAGGGTCGGGGATTCACCCTCCCGCCCAGTTGGTGTTGGGTTTTCGATATCGTCGCAGTGGCCGCGCATTCGCAGCTCGTAACGTCCACCAAAGCCCAAGCCTAGCCCGGAGGCGAGGCAGGCCCCCTTTCTAGTGCGCAAATGGGTGCGTGGCGTCGAGATCGAGGTTCAACTCTAGGACATTGACGCGCGGTTCGCCGAGGAAGCCGAGGTCCCGCCCTTTGGTATGTTTCGCGACGAAGGTTCTCAAGTCCTGCTCCGAAATTCCCCGAATGTGCGCGACGCGCGGAATTTGAAATTCTGCCGCTGCGGGCGAAATATGCGGATCGAGACCCGAGCCGGAACTCGTAACCAGATCAATCGGCACCGGCGTGTTGGGATTTTCAGACTGGAGTTTTGCGACGTCGGCATTTACGCGATCGGTGAGGGCTTTGTTCGTTGGCCCGAGATTCGAGCCTCCACTCGAGGTCGGGTCATAGCCGTTTCCCGCGGCTGATGGGCGCGAATGAAAATATTGCGGAGCGCTGAAGGGCTGGCCGATGATTCGCGATCCGACCAGTTTGCCGCCGGGCGAAAGTAGCTGGCCGTTGGCGTGCGCAGGCATCAGGACTTGCGCCAGGCCCGTGACGGCGAGCGGATAGAGCAGGCCGAAGATCACCGTAGTCGCCAGGGTCATCCAAATTGAGATCATCAAGTTCTTTTTCATATCCGCCTCACGCCCAATGCAAGTAGGCAACGATAACGTCGATTATTTTGATTCCGATGAACGGCGCGATCACGCCTCCGACTCCATAGATCAACAAATTTCGTCGCAGCAACGCCTCGGCGCCGACTGGGCGGTAGCGCACGCCGCGCAGAGCCAGCGGAATCAGCGCGACGATGATCAGCGCGTTGAAAATTACTGCTGAAAGAATTGCGGACTGCGGCGTGCGCAGGTGCATGACGTTCAATACCTCCAGCGCCGGAAACGCGGCCGCAAACATTGCCGGGATGATCGCGAAGTATTTGGCGACGTCATTGGCAACTGAAAAAGTGGTGAGTGCGCCGCGAGTAATCAGCAGTTGCTTGCCGATCTCGACAATCTCGATGAGCTTTGTGGGATTCGAGTCGAGATCCACCATGTTGCCGGCTTCCTTTGCGGCTTGCGTGCCGGTGTTCATGGCCACGCCTACGTCGGCCTGAGCGAGGGCGGGCGCGTCGTTGGTGCCATCGCCGGTCATCGCCACTAGCTTGCCCTTTGCTTGTTCGCTCTTAATCAGCGCCATTTTATCTTCGGGCTTGGCTTCGGCGAGGAAGCCATCCACGCCTGCTTGGCGGGCGATCGCCGCTGCGGTGAGCGGATTGTCGCCGGTGATCATCATGGTGCGAATACCCATGGCGCGAAGCTGTTCGAAGCGCTCGCGCATGCCGCCTTTCACCACGTCTTCGAGTTGAATCGCGCCGAGCACTTGGCGATTGCTTGCGACGAGCAAGGGAGTGCCGCCGGCGCTGGAAATTGCTTGCACGGCTTCTTCGATTTCTTTGGAGACGCGCTGGCCATGAATCGCGACATACTTGGCGATGGCATCGGCGGCGCCTTTGCGAATTTCCTGGCCGTCGAGATCCACGCCGGACATGCGCGTCTGCGCGGTGAATGGGATGAAGGTTGGATTGTGCGGCGAGAGTTCGCGGCCGCGCAGACCGTACTTCTGTTTGGCGAGTACGACGATCGAGCGGCCTTCCGGCGTTTCATCGGCGAGCGATGCCAGCTGGGCTGCATTTGCGAGATCTTCTTCGGAGACACCCGCGGCGGCGTAGAGCCGCGTGGCTTGCCGGTTGCCGAGGGTGATTGTGCCGGTCTTGTCGAGCAGCAACACATCCACGTCGCCGGCAGCTTCGACAGCGCGCCCGGACATTGCCAGCACATTGCGCTGGATCAGCCGGTCCATTCCTGCGATGCCGATTGCGGATAGAAGGCCGCCGATCGTCGTGGGAATTAGGCACACCAGCAGGGAGACGAGCACGAAAAGATTTTGCGGGGCCCCGGAATAGATGGCATACGGTTGCAGCGTTACCACTGCCAGCAGAAATATGATCGTTAGTCCGGCGAGCAGAATATTCAGAGCGATTTCATTCGGCGTTTTCTGGCGCGATGCGCCTTCGACGAGCTGAATCATACGATCGAGAAAAGTCTCGCCGGGATTCGACGTGATCTTCACCTTGATCTCATCGGAAAGCACGCGAGTGCCGCCGGTAACCGCAGAGCGGTCGCCCCCCGATTCGCGAATCACGGGCGCCGACTCGCCGGTGATGGCCGATTCGTCCACGGAGGCAACCCCTTCGATGACCTCGCCGTCGCCGGGAACGAATTCTCCCGCTGCCACCAAGACAACGTCGCCGGAGCGCAATTCCGTGCTCGCGACGATCTCCATCGTGCATCCGTCGCGCTTGAGACGGCGCGCGGGAGTTTCCGCTTTGGCTTTGCGCAGAGTTTCGGCCTGGGCCTTCCCGCGTCCTTCGGCCATGGCTTCCGCGAAATTGGCGAAGAGCACGGTGAACCACAGCCAGAGCGTAATTTGAAGGCCAAAACCGGTCGCAGCGGCGCGTTGGACGATTTCGCGCACGCAGTCGATGGAGGTGAGCAGCGCTCCTACTTCGACAACGAACATCACGGGATTTTTCCAGAGCTCTCGGGGATCGAGCTTGTGAAAAGAATCGAAAATCGCCGTGCCCAGAAGCTTCGGATCGATGAATGATTTGGATTTTGGAGAGGCGGTGGACATGGCGGGCTCAGTACACCTTTCCTGCCAGCATTTGGAGGTGCTCGAGGATTGGTCCGAGGCTCAGCGCCGGAAAAAATGTGAGCGCGCCCACGATGATGATCGTCGAGACCAAAAGAATGGTAAACAGCGGGCCGGTCACCGGAAAAGTTCCGAGCGACGCCGGCACGGTCTTCTTGCGCGCCAGGCTTCCGGCAATTGCCAGGATGGGAATGACCATGAAGAAGCGGCCGAGGAGCATGACGAAGGCCATGCTGGTGTTGTACCAGAGCGTGTTGGTGTTCAGGCCGGCGAAGGCCGATCCGTTATTTCCGGCTGCCGAGGTATAGGCGTAGAGAATTTGTGAAAGCCCATGCGGGCCGGGATTGGTGATGCTGGAAGTACCGAATTTCTCGACGGCGGAAATTGCGGAAAAAATGAGGATCGACATCGAGACGATCAGCACCGCGAGCATCGCCATTTTGATGTCGTAGGATTCGATCTTTTTACCGAGATACTCCGGTGTTCTCCCTACCATCAGTCCGGCGATAAAGACAGCGAGAATGATGAACACCACCATTCCGTACAGACCGGCGCCGACGCCGCCGAAAATCACCTCGCCGAGCATGATGTTCACCAGCGGAACAAGGCCGCCGAGCGGCGTATAGGAATCGTGGACACCATTCACCGCGCCGCAACTTGCGTCGGTGGTCACCGTAGCGAAAAGCGCCGAATCAGCGATGCCGAATCGAACTTCTTTCCCTTCCATGTTTCCGCCCGGCTGCATGGACGTGGCGCGCTGATCGGCGGCGTGAAGAAGTGGATTCCCTCTTGCCTCGGCCCAATACGCAACGCTGACGCCGACGAGAAATACGAAGACCATCGCCAGCCACACCGCCCAGCCATGGCGCCGCGAACCCGTCATCCATCCGAGCGTATAGGTGAGCGCCGAGGGAACCGCGAAAATCAAAAGTAGCTGCAGATAGTTCGTGAGCGGCGTGGGATTTTCGAAAGGATGCGCGCTGTTGGCATTGAAGAAACCGCCGCCATTCGTGCCGAACATCTTGATCGCCTCTTGCGAGGCGACTGGCCCTTGCGCGATGACTTGCTCACTCACGGTCTGCGTCGTCGTTTTGCCGTTTGCGTCGGTCGCCGTCACCTGCTGGGGCTCAACTAGGGCGGCTTTGTCATACGGCCGGAAATTTTGGACCACGCCTTGAGAAACAAACACGAGCGATACGACCAGGCACACCGGCAGCAGCACCCAAAGGAGGCCGCGTGTTAGGTCCACCCAGAAATTGCCAATGGTTTCGCGTTCGCGGCGCGCGATGCCGCGAATCACTGCAATCGCGAGGGCCATTCCCACGGCTGCCGATGCGAAATTGTGATAAGCGAGCCCGGCCATTTGGGTGAAGTAGCTCATGGTGGATTCGCCAGCGTATGACTGCCAGTTAGTGTTGGTTGTGAACGAAGCGGCCGTATTGAAGGCGAGATCCTGGGCTACGTTTCCGAGATGCTGCGGATTGAAAGGCAGCCGGAACTGAACGCGCTGAATTAAGTAGAGCAGGATCATGGAGACCGCGCTGAACATCAGCATGGCCACGGCGTATTCGGTCCAGCGCATCTCGGCCGCTTCATCCACTCCGGTGAGCCGGTAGATGAGCCGCTCGATGGGCCGCAGCACGACGTCGAGGAAAGTTTTCTCGCGCTCATACACGCGGGCGAGGTAGATCCCCATGGGCTTGGTGAGGACGAGGATCAGGAATAGAAATACGGCGATTTGCGCCCAACCATTCGGGGTCACGGTTAGAATTTCTCCGCGCGGAGCAGAGCGTAGAAGAGATATCCGAGCAAGAGCCCGCAAATGATCAGCAATCCGAGAGTTCCCAAGGCCATCTCCCAGCCCCTACTTCAAACGCTCGCAGCCGCGAACGTAAAGGATCGATACAGAAAAGAAAAGCAGGCTCAGCACAACGAAAACGACGTCGCGCATGATCATCCCTCCGCGGGCGATTATTGGCCGGCGATTTCAGCGGCAGGTTCGCAACACTGGCGGTCAGTTTAGCCCCGGAGAGTCAGAAAGCCATAAGGAAGGCGTAAAGTTTTCGTAAGGGAGGCTTCAGGCGCGCTGCAAGTGACTGAGGGTCAAGAGGTTCGGCGAGTTGGATTACATCCCGCTCTCGAGGTGGTCAGGAAGTAAGCTCGGCGACCGCGAGGGCCGGAGACCTTGCCGGAACCCACAACTCCACGGGGTCGGAGGGGTGCGGGTACCAGAATGACGCGGGCATTACACCGATCACGACGTAATCATGCTCGTCGAGGGTGATGGTCTTTCCAATTACAGCTGGATCTGCGCCGAAGCTGCGGCGCCACAATCGCTCGCTGAGAACGACGACCGAGCGGCGCGTGCGTTCATCGCCTGGACGGAAAGTGCGGCCGAGAATGGGCTTCGGCGAAAGATGCGAGAACTGCTTGGGAACTACGCTCAGACCGACTACCAAATCGGGGACGCCGTTGCCGGTCAAAGTAAATGGCGTTTCCCGGCCGGCGAGGGGGGATTCTGGGCGATGCGGACTGGCGCTGCACAACAGCGCCGATGGCGCCATACTGCGTGACGCGATTCGCGTCGAGGCCGCAAGCGCGACCAGATTCGGCGTGGCTAAATCGGCCGAGTGTGCCGTGCGTGCGGGTAAAACCCAATGGAGAAACGCCGCACCGTTGACGGCGAATCCGGCGAGTAATGTGAGAATCGCGGACGCGGAAACGCGATATCGCCTCTTCAATTTGCTCACTACCATTTGCCGGCTGCTGAATGCTTCGTACACGCAACCTCCCCAGACACCCAGATCACCGCGGGACTCTCGGCAGTCAAAGTGCCAAAATCATGTTGATGTAAGTCATTGTGCTGTAAGGCGATATTTACGTCACGGATCTGAGAGGAAGACGGATTTGACCGATTCTGGAATCCCGGATGTGCAAAATCGGACAGTTCCGCCAGCTGGTGGGAAGGACTCTGGAATTCGCGGGCGTAGCGTGGCTCACGGTAGGGTCGGTGGTCAAAAAGAATGGCCGGGAGCTCCGCTGAGGAACGAAGCTCTCCGGCCGTTTCTCACCCATCTCCGCAGGGTCTGGGTAAGAAAACCGTTATGCGGCGGATTCGCCGTTGCGCAGGAATTCGTACCGCTCAATCGCGGCAGCTACACCGATATCTCCCTGGCCGGGCTCATCGGTACGCAAAATGCGCCCGAGACACCGGACTTTCACAGGTCCGGCTTGGGTGAGCTCGTGCGGCAGCGTCATGACGATTTCGACGGCCGAACCGCTCTTGAGGACCTTGGGAAGATAAAAGTACAGCCCCCGAGAGCTGACCTCCCGGGATTCCGTGGCAACTTCGCCGACTACCGTGTTGTCCATCCAGCGAACAGTTAGCGGTAGCTTCATCATGAAGCGCCGGCTGGTTCGCCTCTCTTTGTGGGACACAGACACAATCCTTTCCAGTGACGCTTTCGAGAATAGAGGTAGGGACTTGCAGCGCCAATAGCGCAAGGGACCCAATTCCGGCCCATTTAATCGGTACAAAGGTACTAGTTTCGCACTGAAAATAAAGCAGTTACGGCGAGGATGCTCCAGGATGAACCGTCGTCTGGCGACTTAGGACGGATCGATGCTTCCGGCGTCGCGATACGCCGCGAGGATGTCGGCGTGCGCGAGGACCCCTTCCAAGACCTGCGGATTCGCACGGCTGATGATTGGCAGGACGGGCCAATCCCTCATGATTTGTAGCGCCTCTTCCAGGGAGTGATCTGGGTACAAAAATGGCGAGCTTTCCGGGGCGGCGCTTCCTTGCGCCCCGTCCGCCGGCTTGGCGAGCCTCCGGTGGACGCGCCAGCCGTCGGGGCCGCCCGCGAGGAAGTAGAGTTCCGGCGCAACGCCGGAGCGGCGCATGGCATCGGCGAATATTTCATCGGGCCGTTGACTCGCGCTGCCGCGATTCTGGACGGCATCTTCCACCCGCAAAGTAACTCGTTCGCGCAGCTCCTCGATCGAAGGCAAAACCATTCCATCCTGCCTTGCCAGCAAGTCGAAGAGCGGTGTTTTTTGAAATTGGCGGGAAATCAGATAGGCGATGGTGTTTGAAATCATCACCGGGAGAATCGCGGAATAGCTTCCGGAGACTTCGATTACCATAAACACTGAAGTAATCGGAACCCGCAGAAATCCCGCGAACAGAGTGCCCATCCCGACGAGCGCAAAGGCGCCGACGCTGCCACTGAGATTATGAAAGAAAAGATGCTCGACGCCGCCAACTGCGCCTCCTAGCATTGCGCCGATGAAAAGCGTGGGCGCGAACATGCCGCCGGGAGTATCGCTGACGAACGAGAGGCTGGTAGCGACGATTTTGCACGCGGCCAGCAGCAACAACATATTCCAAGTGAATTGATCGTGAAGCGCCCAATCAATAATCGGATAGCCGGCGCCCATCACTTGCGGCACGCGAATGCCGATAAATCCGATCAGGAGCCCGGCGACCGCGGGCTGAAAATATTCGGTCCAGTGCGGCAAACGACGCAGGCGGGGCCTCAGGAAGGCAATAGCCTGCAAAAGGAGAACGGAAGCGCCGCCACCGACGATTCCGAGCACGGCGTAGGCGAGAAGTTCCGATGTGTGCTCGAGACGGAATGGAGGAATGCGGAAGAGCGCGTCGGTACCGAGAAACTGGCGCATCACTACCACACTCGAAACCGCCGCGAGAACAATAGCGCCGAGAACACCGCCGCTCCAATTCCCAATTACTTCTTCGATTACGAAAAGCACCGCCGAAATGGGCGCATTAAACGCAGCGGCCAGGCCGGCCGCGGCTCCCACCGGCGCAATCAGCCGGATTTTTTCGCGCGAGAGCTTTAACGAGCGGCCGAGCCTCGAAGCGATTCCCGCGCCGATTTGCAGCGATGGATCTTCGGGGCCGAGCGACTGGCCGCTGCCGATGGCGATCGCGCAGGTGATGAACTTTCCGATGACGGTGCTGAACGGCACGTAGCCATCGAAGACGTAAACTGCGGCTTTGGTCTGGTTCACGCCGCTGCCGCGCACGCGTGGAAAAACGTGAATCACCAGCAATGCGACAACCAGACCTGCAAGGGAAGGAGCGAGAAGCACGCGCGCGACGGATGGGTGGACGGCCGGTCCGAGCAAGAGGAGCTGAATCCACTCGATAGAAATGCGAAACAGCACAACCGAAAGCCCGGCGAAAATTCCAATCAGCACCGCGAGCAGCAGAAAAATGTGATCTTCGCCGAAGGCCGAAGTCCATTTCTTCCAATTCGCCATCAGCCGGGGAATAAATCCAGGCCGAAGAGAATTTCGTTCTGTCGCAGCCGGCGAAGCGGAAGACGGGAGTCCCGGGTTCGTCATTCCGGCGGGCCCTCCTGCATGGCACGATACTTTCGCTCAATTAAGCGCAGCGCCGCGTCTATGCCGGTTGGCTCGCCACATAGCTGCGTCGCCGCGGTCTCAATTTTGAAGGTCGTTTCCATCGCAGCCTCGTCCTGATCCGAATGGAGTAGCAGATTGCGCTCGCTCCACATCGACTTCTGCTGGAGTTTCGCTTGGGCCGCCAATTCGGCGAGGCTTGAGGAATTCTGGTTCTTGACGGAACTGCTGCATTGATCTGCGCGTTGAATCGCGCGTGTTAACGCATCTGCGACACGATGAGCCTTCTCCCTTCCGGAGAGCCGCGCCGAAAATGGATCCGAATCAATCACCAGGCGCGCGGCTTCGAGCGTTGAGGCAACGGTCTTGTTATCCGGATCGGCTTTGCTGGCGCGCGCGAGGTCGGCTGCTGCGCTGGCGTACGCGCCGAGCTTGAAAGAAACCAGACCTGCACCGATCAAGGCGGTGAGATCATCGGGCTGCGATTTGAGGGCCGACCGGTATTCGTTCAGCGCGCGATTCAGATCTCCGGCACTTTGGAACAGGTCGCCGGCCTTGGTGTGCAGTTGCGCGTCGCGCTCGGGAATGTTGGCTGCGAAGGCGATGAGTTCAGCTTCGGCGAGGGTATTCTCTCGATGCCGCACAAGAAACTGGCTGAGTTCGAGGCGTGCGCGAAGTTGCGCGCCGACGGGGTCCTGATCCCACGCGCCATAGAGGGCGGCATGATAGAATCGCACCGCGTCATCGATCTCGCCGGTTTGGGCGGCCAAACGCGCCAGCTCGAAATTCACTTCGCCATCTCCCGGGCGATCGCTCAACAAATTCAGAAGGTAGGCGCGGGCTTCCTCTTGACGGCCCAATTGCGCGAGGGCCTGCGCGAGATGGAGTTGGTAAGCCTCATTCTGAGGATCGAAAATCAGGGCCCGGCGATAGTCGTCGAGCGCTACGCGAGCAGCGCCGGCGGCCAGACTTGCGTTGCCTTTCGCGAACCACTCCGCGGCCAGGGCATCCTGCCTTTTGTGGAACGCGCGGGTGAGGACACCGGTGACTGAGAACATCGCCACCAGCAGTAGCGCACAAATCACCAGGACTACTTCGCGGGATTGACCTGCGGACGGGTTTCGATTTTGTCTTGCGCTCATTGGTGCTATCGGAGACCCCGCCAATTCCGCGCGCGCCGTGCGAAAGTGGCGCGTTCGCGTTAGTAAATGCTGGCCTGAAGGCTGCCGCTACGATTCCCCCGGCATTATATCGTCTTACGACCTATTTCAGTAGACTTCGGCTTCTGCGCTTCGCGCGCAAATGCGCGTCGCGGAGACAAAAAGCCGCAGATTCCCCACTCTGAAGGGAGGCTCCGAGATGAAAGCGCAGGGCTCTCCCGCAAACAGCGCGACGATAAAGTAGGGACTGGGATGGCAGTATTACGATTGCTCGATGAGACGGTGGTGAATGGCGTAGAGAGCCAGCTCTAGACGGTCCGAAACCCCGAGCTTGTCGAAGATATTGTGCAGGTGATTCTTCACCGTTTGTTCGCTGATGAAGAGCTTTTCGCCGATTTCGCGATTGCGGAAACCTTGGGCTACGAGCTGCACGATTTCTTTCTCGCGATCGCTCAACAGCGGCTTTTCTCGGCGCTGACCTGCCTCGGAGGACTTCTTGAAGGCGTCGATGACCTCTGCGGTCATGCGGTTATCGAGCCAAATTTCGCCGTCGGCTACCTTGCGGATACTTTTCAGCAGCAGATCGCTGGCGGATTGCTTCAGTACAACGCCGCGGGCGCCGAGGCGCATCGCGCGCACCACGTCGCGGTCATCTTCGGCCGCGGTGAGCACAATTACGCGCGTGGTCATCGAATCGAAATTGATTTCTTCTAGTACGCCGAGCCCGTCTTTTTCCGGCATGCGCAGATCCAGCAGCAGAATATCGGGCTTCAACTTGGCCAGCATCTTGATGCATTCATTGCCGTTGGAGGCTTCGCCGACGATGGAAACGTCGTCGGAGCCTTCGAGCAGGCGCCGCAGGCCATCGCGAAAGATCGCGTGGTCGTCGGCGACAAGAATGCGCACTGGTGGTTTCCCTTTTGTCATCTCAATTCAATGGAATTTCGATTGTTAGACGCGCCCCATGCCCCGGATTTGATTCTACCGTGAGATTGCCCCCCACACTACGAGCGCGTTCCTTAATTGAAATAGGGCCCAAGCGTAGCCGGTCCAGTTCTTCGCTCGAAAACCGGCCTGAGAAGCTGAATCCCAAACCGTTGTCATCAATTACAAAATTTAGCTTTGACTCGTCCTGATTCAGTTTTACCACGACGTGGCTGGCGTGAGCATGCTTTTTTATGTTGTTGAGTGACTCTCTGTATATCTGGAAAATTTCGCGGCAAACGCGGTCGGGGGCGCGCAAATTCTTGTCGTCAATAAACAAATCGACCGCCAATTCCGACTCGTTTTGGAAGCGTTCGGCGAAACCAAGCATCAATTCGCGAAGGTCGGCGCTCTCCACTCGCAACGGACGCATCTCGGTGACCATGCGGCGCAGCTCGTCGGCTTCGTGGCGCACGGTTTTCTGCAGCGCATTGAGGTCACTGGACATCGTCGAGCCGCCATTCGGCGCATTTCTGCGCATCACTTCAAGCTGAATTTGCAGGCTCAGAAGCGTCTGCAAAATGCCATCGTGCAAATCGCGCGAGATGCGGCTGCGCTCGGCCTCCACTGTGCGGGCACGCAGATGGCGCATGCGATAGACATTGTCTATTTGCGGCGAAATGTGGCGGACGATGTGCTCGAACCACGCCAGGTCGGACCGGGAAAATTTGCGGCGCCGGTTCATGATGATCACGCGGCCTGAGGGACGACCGTCGGCCTCTTGAAGCGTGGCCGCGACGAGACATTTGACGGCCAGTTCGTCCTTCATCGCGCTGGACGGCTTGGGTGGATTGACCACCGGCTGGCCGGTGCGGCGGTCCCACCCGAAGCCTTCTCCGGGGCCCTCGAGAGAATTCCAGCAGGTGGTGACTTCCAGCGAATCGAGCAGATAGGAATCCGCGCGTGAGAGCGAGAGCGCTTCCGGGCCGGATGCAGAGATTTCTCCGGCGCGCACGCGCCACACAAAGATTCTTTCGAGTTCGTTGTCAAGAAATGCGAGGCAGCCTTGCTCGCACTCGAAAGCTTGAGCCAAATCGTTTAGGCCGTGCTGAATGGACTCCGAGAGGCCGCGCTCGAATTGAATTTGATTGGAGATTTGTTCCAGCAGATGGCGGCGGTCGGTTTCCTGACGTTCGCGCCGGCCGAGCCATGCTGCGCCCGCGCCGGCTGCGGCGGTGCCGGCCATTAGCACGGCGAAGTCGATGAACGACCCGCGATTCCACGGATTGTGCAAGGCCAATCGCGCGGCCGCGGCCAATACCGAAAGGCCCACGAATCCGCGAATTACTTCAGCATCCGCGATGGTGGCCACGGCGAAGGCCGAGAAGCAGAAAAGCATCACGAACGAAACGTAGGAGGCGGTGAACGGCAGGAAAATCGCCATGGCGATAACGTCGATCCACACCGGCACGCGAATTCTGAGCCGCGACCAATACTGCGCTACCAATGCAAACATCAACGCGGCCAGCACGTAGGCCAGCAAGAAAATGCCCGTGAAGCCGCCGGCGCTTCGCGATTCGCCCGCGGCCACGAACGCCAGCAGGCCGAACGCGATGCGTGCCCAGGCGACCAGGCGCACTAGATGGTCTTTTTCGGCTACGCTAAGGGGCATCTCGCCTACACGCTCCCGTCATTTCAGGCTAGCACGGCCTGCGATTGCATTCCGGGCGTGTTCCCTGTCGTGTAATGGCGGAGAGGAACGCCGAATTTGGGATTGTCCGGATGGCCAGGGATTGACAGCCAGGGGATAATCGTGCGCTGAGCATTCGCCGCGAGGCAAGCCTCGGGACAGACGGAGAGAGCGGAACATTTGAGCGAGCGCTATACACGATCGGAGGCGCGGCGGATCGTTGGCGTGGACGATCGGCGATTGCGCTATTGGGAACGTTTGCGATTGGTGCGTCCGCGGATTCGCTGGGGCGAACGCTTCTATGATTTCGGGGATTTGGTGGCGCTGCGCACGATCAAGCGGCTGACGGACTCGCGGGTTCCTGCGCGCAGACTGCGTCGCGCAGTTACTGCGATTGAGCGGCAGCTCGGCGGCTCGGCGCTGCGAGTGGAGAATTTGCGGCTGCTGGAGTGCCGGCAGAGCGTGGCTTTTGTGCTTCCTGGGACGACGGCACCGCCATTTGATCCGCTCGAGCATCAGTGGATTCTGCCGTTGGAGGGGCCGCAAGCCTCCGCCAATGTTCATCAGCTTGATTCGCGTTCTGCGGAACAATGGTTTGAGATTGCGCTGGCGGCTGAGAGCTCGCCGGAGACTGTTGATGAGGCCGTCGAAGCTTATCAGCGGGTGATCGAACTTTCCCCTGAATGGGTGGAAGCGCACATTAATCTGGGCGTAGCACTTTATCACCAGCGGCGGCTGGATGATGCGCAGAATGCTTTCCTCGCTGCCGTTGCGCTCGATCCTGCGAATGCAATCTGCCGGTACAATCTTGGTTGCGTTTACGAAGAGGCTGGCAAGGTTGATGACGCCATTGAAAATCTACGATGCGCGATTCGGGCTATGCCGAATCATGCTGACGCGCATTTCAATCTGGCGCTGGCCTACGAGAAAAAAGGCGATCCGGCGCGGGCTCGCGAGCACTGGGCGCTTTACCTGAAACACGATCCGCGCGGCACCTGGGCCGAGAAAGCGCGAACCCGCATCGAGCAGCTTCGGCCTGGACGAAAACTTCCTCCCCCGATCCCCTTCCCGGTGCGCCGCTAGCCTGGCTTTTTTCTAATCGATTAAATCGGGGGGTGAATTCGATTAGGTTTTCTTATGTCGTTTAGTTTGTTAAAGTTATGTAAATTTCTAATCGTCATCATTTCGATTAGACTTCGATAAGAACTGAGTGCGGAGCTTTGTCTTGCGCGTGAGCCGGGCAAAAAACGATGCTCCCCGGTGGGCGAGGAGCACCCTTTTATACCGGACTTTCGACGCGGTCTCCGGGAGCGGCCGAAAACCCAGAGTCGCATCGGGCGGGAGGCGAACCCCCGCCCTTACGCGCCGCGGAATCGCGGTTACTTGGTGGTGCGGGCGTTGTGTTTGTCGCGGTAGATTTGGCGCGACGTGCGGTTCTGTTGGCGATTTACCTTTGCTTTTTCGGCTGGGGTCAACTTGCCGCCGTTGGCTTTGCGATCTTCGCGGGTTTCGTGGTTGATGGCGGCTTCTTTGTTTTCCAGGTTGGCGGTTTCGCGCGGGGTTAGTTGGCCGCTCTTTACACCTTGGGCTATGCGATCTTGCTGGTTTTCTTTGCGTTGGTGGATCTCGTTTGGATCGGCGGATTGCTGCGACTGGGCGAATGCCGGGAGGCTGGCTGCTGCGCCGGTTAGGATGATTGCTAGCGGGAGAACGTTCCATTGGTTGAGCCATGTGAGCTTCATCGGATCACCTCGTTGATTTATGAGTTCGAATGACTGACCGAGATTATCTCTGGGTGATTGCTCGGCCTTATTTATGAAACACCTCGCGAGGGGAAATGTTGCGGTAGGTTTCGGAGTTTCGCTGGGATTGGGAACGGCTGGGCTGCTTCGGGCTGGAACACCCAATGCCAAACCGGGCGGGTGGTGAACCCCCGCCCCTACACGTATCAGATGAAAAGTTTTTCGTTGATTTTCAGGTTGTGTTGGCGGCAGTGCGTCAGATAGTGATCTATCATCCAGAATACGTCTAGCGTCTGCAGTAGATTGTCTTGGTCATCGTAGAATTCTAGCGAGCCGTTTAGCCAGAAGAATGTTTTCATGCCGTTGGGATCATCGGAGACTAGCGTGTGGATTACGCCGGGGCTTTCGTGGACGTAATCGCCGGCGCGGGAGACCCAGTCGTATTCGAGATAGCGCCAGCTTCCTTCTAGCGTGCAGGCCATTACTGGGCCGCGATGGCGATGGCGGCCTAGGATTCCATTTTTTTTCACCCAGAGAATATTGGCGAAGGCGCTGCCGCGGACGTCGAAGGCCAGGTGGCGGATGAAAACGTTTTCGACGAAGGGGACCCAGGGGGATTCTGCTTCGCTTGCGGAGATATGGCAATCGGGCCGGCCGTATTCCTTGATTACATGATAGAGGCTGCTGGTGGTATCGAGTGTGGACATTTATTCCTCCGTGGTCCTGTGGGTTGCTAGATTTCTACACGAAATTCGCACTCTGCGCTAGTGCGCATTGTTCTTCGTACCGTTGGCCGTCGAGCCAAGCAATTCGGCCAAAATTCTTAACGAGCCTTAGTTTGAGATCTGCCGGAGAAACGGGATTTTACTGCTGATGGGATTGGCTGGCCTTTGAAGCGGGTGGGCTCGCCTGGGATGCGCGAGACCCAGACTCGCTTTTCGATTACTTCGGCCGCTAGATTTTTGCCTTTATATAATTGATGCTGAACTGTGAAGCTGCTGCGGCCCCATTCGGAGATCGAGGACGCCACGACCAGCGTGTCGGGATATTCGGAGGGGATCGTGAATCTTCCGTGTACATCTACTATCGGAATGCCTGCGATGTTGTAGGCCTTTAGCATTTTTGGTTTCGCTAGGCCGGCGTGGACGAATAGGGCGTTGGTGCAGATGTCGCAGTATTCGAAATAGCGCGGGAAATAGACTATGCCGCCTGGGTCGCAATCGCCCCACTCTACTTGGATTTTCTTGCGGTGAATCAGCATGGCGCGATTTTATTCGGCATTTTCGAGGAGCATGGCGATTCCTTGGCCGCCGCCTATGCACGCCGACGCAATGCCATAGTGAAGTTTCGAGCGGCGCAGCTCGCGGGCTAGCGTTACGGCTAGACGGATGCCGGTGGCCGCTAGCGGATGGCCGATGGCGATGGCGCCGCCGTTTACGTTTAGTTTGGCGCGATCGAGTTTTAGTTCGCGCTCGACGCCGATGATTTGCGCGGCGAAGGCTTCGTTGATTTCGAAGCGATCAATGGATTCGAGTTTCATGCCGGTGCCTTCGAGTAGTTTGCGGATGGCCGGGGCGGGAGCGATGGCCATGATTTCTGGCGGGACGCCGACGGTGGCTACCGCGACGATGCGCGCGAGTGGCTGCTTGTGACGCGATTTTGCGTAGGCGCCGGAACCTACGAGGGCTGCGGCTGCGCCGTCCACGATTGCTGAGCTATTGCCGCCGGTTTGCACGCCGCCGAATGCCGGGGGAATTTTGGCTAGAACCTCGTACGACGACGAGCGGATGTGCGTGTCGAGGTCCACTTTCTCGAAGCCCTTTGCGAGACGGATGCCGCGCGTGTTGTAGCCTTGCAGCTCGAAACTCTCATTTACGAGCGGAGTGATTTCGCCGGAGAGGAAGCAGGCTTTTTGCGCGGCCAAGGCTCGCGCGAAACTGGATTCGGCGAAGCGATCGGCTTCCTCGCGAGTGATTTGATATTTCTTGGCGGTGGCTTCGGCGGTCTGGCCCATCGTCACGCCGGGAGCTGTATCGAGCAGCGCTTCCCAGAGAAAATCTTTGAATTCGATTTGGCCCATGCGAAATCCGCCGCGGTGCGTAAAGGCTGCGACCGGATTGCGGCTCATGGATTCGGCGCCGACACAAAGGCCCAGATCGATTTTTCCGAGAGTGATTGCGTCGGCGGCCTGGCTGATTGCTTCTACCCCGGTGCCGCAGACGCGCTGCACTAGCAAGGCCGGGCGATCGATGGGGACGCCGGAATACATGCCGATGTGGCGCGGGAGCATGTAGGCGTCGAAGCTGGCTTGCGCTACGCTGCCGGCGATTGTTGAGCCAACATCCGTGGCGGGAATTCCGGAGCGCTCGAAAACGGCGCGGGCTGCTTTGATGCCCAGGTCAATCGGCGAGACGGTGCCCAGAGCAGTGTTGTAATCGACGAATGGAGTGCGCACGCCGTCGAGGAGCCAGATGTCGTTGTAGGGCACGAAGGTGCCTCTTGCGCGAGTTTCCATTGCTATTTCTCCCTCAATCGCAGAATTCTTGGCGATGATTCTATAGATGAGTATAACTCTTCGACGAGCGGGGCGCGCCGTTCGAGAACGGCGCGTTGATTTAGCGAGCCTTTGTCGGTGACTTCGCCGGCATCGAGAGAGGGGGGTTCTTCTACGAGGACGGCGCGGGCTATGCGCGTGGAGCTGCCTGTGGATTGTTCGGCGAAGCTTTTGATTAGGTCGCGAAATTTGGCGCGGACTAAATCGTGTTCGAGAATTTCTGAGACGGGGAGATTCGATTGATCGGCGTCGAAGAGTTCGCAGCAGGCGCGCAGGTCGGCGAAGATTAGCAGGCCGACATCGTCGCGATCGTGGCCCGCGACTACGACATCGCGGACTAGCGGTGCGAAATGGCTGAGAATTCTGGCGCGCAATGGGCCGACGCTGACCCACGTGCCGCTGGCTAGTTTGAAATCTTCGGAGAAGCGGCCGTCGAAAAGAAATCCTCGATTGACATCGTTCGGATCGATGAAGCGTACTGCGTCGCCGAAGGAATAGAAGCCTTCTTGGTCGAAAACTTTTTCGGTGAGTTCTGGTTGGCGCCAGTAGCCCGGTGTGATGTTTGGGCCGCGGACTCGGGCTTCGAGTTTTTCATCGCGCGGAACTAATTTCAGCTCGACGCCGGGAACCGGAATACCGATTACGCCGGCGTGATCGGTTTCCCAGCTGGTCTGAATGGCCATGGGAGCGGTTTCCGTGGCGCCGAGGCCGGTGACCATGATGATGCGCTCGCCGCAGGCTTCTTGGGCAAGTGTGCGATAGGCATCCCACATCGGTTGCGAGAGGCCAGCGGCGGCATAGAAAAGAAGTTTGAGGCGGCGGAAGAAAGTTTCGCGTAGGTCGCGATCGCTGCGCAGTGCTGGTAGCAGGCCTTCGTAGGCTTTCGGGACGTTGAAGAAGACGGTTGTCGAGATTTCGCGGAGATTGCGCAGCGTTTCGCGGAAGGAATCTAGGCCGGGTCTGCCATCGTCGATATAAAAGGTGCCGCCGTTGTAGAGAGAAATTCCGGTGTTGTGATTTCCACCGAAAGTGTGATTCCACGGTAGCCAGTCGACGAGGACCGGCGGCTCTTCTTCTAGAAAACCGAAAACCTGATTGATCATTTGCAGATTGCTGCAGATCATGCGGTGGGTGTTGATGACGCCTTTGGGCATGGCCGTTGAGCCGGAGGTGAAGAGAAATTTTGCGACGTCGTCGGGATGAATGCGGTCGTGCGCTGCTTCGATTGATTGCGACGGAATCTTATTCAGCAGGTCTGAAAACGAAATCGCGGGCTTGCCGCGCGGGGGCGAGTGGGTGACGACAATTGGCGTGCCGTCGGTAGCGATGGCCGCGAGCGCTCGCTCGTAACGGTTGCCGTCCGCCGCGAAAATTAGTCCAGGAGTGAGCAGGTTCGCGATGTGGCGCAATCGGCTGAGATCTTTTGAGACGAGCGAGTATGGCGGGGAGATTGGCGCGACAGGAATTCCAACGTGCTGACCGGCGAGCGTCAGAATAAATTGCTCGAGGTCATTTTCGGAGAGAATCATTACCGGGCGATCGGCGGAGAGGCCGAAGCCGAGCAGGGCTTGGCCGACGCCGCGAATGGATTGCCAGATTTGGGCGTAGGTGAGGCGGCGCCATTCGCCGCTCGTGTCGCGCTTGGCGATGCAGACTCGCTCGGGAAATTCGCGGGCCCAGTGTGCGACGCGATCGGTCAGCACTTTCGGATATTCGCGGAGTTGTTCGTCGGGCGTGACGAGCAGAGTGCCGTCGGGGCGGCGCTCGAGTTTTGCGCCTGAGGTTCTCATGCGAACTTGGCGGACTTCGGAGCGGGCCGATGCTGAATTTCGCGGGCTCAACAGTTCACTTCCTCGGCGATGGCATTTAGATATTTTAGATCGGCGGTGGTCGGAAGGTCGGAGGTTGTGGTCACCAGGGCCGGGTGGAATTCTGGAATTAATTTTCGAAGATCTGTTGTGAGTTGCGCGGCGTTGGATTGATCGGGCTCGAATGCTGGTGCTGGCAGCGAGATTCCGTGTCCGGTTGCGTGGCGTTCTGTGGCGAAGCCGGGGGCGACATCAATTGGCGCGGAAACGACGGCGTCCCACGGTTCGCGGAGGATGTTTTCGATTTCGTTCGTTGCGTGTCGCGCGGGGCTCAGGAGCAAAACCGGAAGTGCTTCGTAGAAACGGATGATATTGATTGTGGACGCGAGGCGCGAGGACCAATCTGCCTGCGCATCGGCTGACGATGGGAGGAGTTCTTCGCGGATTAGGATTACATTCGCGCCGGCTTCGACTAGGGCACGTGCTACGACTGGAGTTACGTCGGCGGCGAGACTTAGCGCTGAGTCCGGTGGCGATTGTTTGCGCGCGGATTCGCTGGTGTTTATTTGCGCGAGTTGCGCGGCGAGTGTGAGCGGGCCGGTTACGCCGGCGACGAGTAAAAAATCATCGCGCACGAGCGGCTTGAGCCGGCGGATTACTTCCATGGCGATGGGGACGCGTCCTCGCTTCGCGGTTTCATCTGGCTCGCAAAGGCCTTCGGGCAATTCGCCATCGTGCGACGGTTGGGGCCAGCGAAGCGACGGGTGGCGCGCATCGGACTCCCAATCCAAGATGCCACCGAGGGCTTCGGCTTCTAGATACGGATCGAAATAGCAGGTGATGCCATCGCTGCGGAGATGGGTGCGAATCTGGCGGAGTGCGTTTGAAATTTTTGTGGGATTGGTTAGGAAATTCCGGAGCGAGACATTTTCTATGCGCGCGCCTAGAGAGAAGACGATGGGGAGAAATAACGGACGCGCGGGAGCGATCGATTGCAGGAGGCCTCGAACTGCTTCACGCGGGTTGAAATCCTTCATCATTTTTACGGACGGAAAATCGGGCCGAGAGATTTTGCGTCGGGCCAGCGGCCGTACCACTGCAGGATTTCTTTGGGCGGGCTGGTTTGGTTCCAGGCTTTTTCGAATTCGTCGAAGGATTTTCCGCGCGCGAGCCGGGCGCGGCGCTCTTCGTCTCTTTGTTGCTTGGTTTTTTCGATGTCCACTTTGTGTTTTTCGGGGTCGTAGGCGATTTTGTAGATGCTTCTGGCGGTCCAGTCAGAAATTATATTCTTTTTCAAATCTTCTAGCAGATCTTCGGGATCGCGCTCGAGTGGGTCGCCGTAGCCGGGACCACCGCCGCTGAAGCCGAAGAGAAGATCGCCTTCTTCGTAGACTTTGGGGGTGCGGGCTACCAGCTCGAAATTCCAATTGCCGTGGATGGAAGTTTCTTCGAGAATCGCGCGGTTATCGAGGGTTACGGTGGCATCGCCTTTTTGCATGCGCTCCATTAAATCGGCTTTGCGAATGCTGATGCCTGGGATCGGGGCTGAGGCGTAGCCGCCGAAAAGAGGTTGGCCTAGCGGCACTTTGCTGCCGTTGCCCATGCACATGGATACTAGATCGGGCATTTTATGAATCATCCAATGTTGCACGCCCCCGGAGCCGCCTCGATGGAGGCCGTGGCCGCAGGAATCTTTCCAGTGTTGGGAGAGAGTTACCGTGATCGGGAGTTCGCTTTCTACTTGTTCGGAATCTGGGGCGCGGCCGAAGGCGCACCAGGCGAAACCGTAGGCGTCCATGCCGTCGGTGGAGGCGCGGCCGCCTTGGCCCATGGTGTTTAGCGAGAAGGAGAGAACGTCGGCAACTGCCAGCTTCCATTGCGAGAGGCCTGCGCAGATTTGCGAAGTATGTTGGCTGCCGGGGGCCGCTGCGATTTGACGCCAGAGGCCTGTCGTTGAGAACGCCATTTTCGCGAAGACGTTGTGGGTGGCGCAGCGGGCTTGCATGCCGATGAAGACGCAGCAGCTGGTGGCGGCCATTTTGTCGGGATTTAGGATTATGCCTTCGGGGAATTTGAAATCTATGCTGGCGAAGGTGGTGCTGCAGATGGGGAGATCGTGGAATAGGTATTCGTAGAAGAAATTCGCGATGTGACCTACTACCGCTTGCGGGTGGACATTATATGAAGAGGGATTTTCTGGCGAGGTGCCGGCGAAATCGAAAATTAAGCCGTCGTCTTTTTTGGTTAGGGTCAGGTGGCAGGCGCGGACTAAGGCTGGGGTCCAGCCTATGGCGTCGTTGAAAACTACCGCTTTGTAGGTGCCGTCTGGCAGGGCGCGGATTTTTTTTCTGGCGCCTTCTTCGGCTACGTCGCACATTTTGCGCAGCAGGCCTACTACGAACTCTGCGCCGCGTTTGTCGGCTAGTTCGAGCAGGCGGATGCGGACGCGATCGGCGGTGGTGCAGCGGGCGCGTAGATCGGAGATGAACATTGCTGGGGCTCGCAGGCCATAGACGGAATAAAATTCCAGGAAATCGTTTCGGATTTCGAAATTTTCGCCGATTTTGATTGGCGGAAGATTCAGGCCTTCTTCGAAACGCGATTTTGCGCTTACGGGCATGCCTCCGGGCTCGATTGCGCCGGTTTCTGTGGTGTGTAGTGCGGCGGAGGCCCACGCTATTAATTTTCCTTGGTGGAAAACCGGCATCAGGGCTACTTGATCTGGGTTGTGGATGCCGCCGAAGAGGGCGTCGTTGGTGTACCAGATGTCGCCGTCTTTTATGCCGGGATTTTCTGAGAAATATTTGTGGATGTACTTGATTACGATGGGTTGGATGATGGCGTGTAAGTAGGTGCCGCAGCTCGCGTTGATTAAGTCGCCGTTGGCGGTGAAGATGGCGACCATGGAATCGCCGGAGACGCCGAAATAGCTGCGCGAGGCACGGACGAAAACTTCCATGGCTTCGTCGAGGATGTCATTGGTGATTTGTATGCCGATTTCGTAGTCGCCTTGGGCTACTTTTGCGGCGCATTCGATTTCGTGCGGCGTGGCTGGGGCTGGTTTTAGCCAGGCCAGCTTTTCTTTTGTGGTCGGGATCGGCATAACACTCCTTCAGTTGTGGTCAGTTCACGATTCGAGAATTCCCAGGCTGCGCTCGTCGATTGAAAAATGCATCGACGGAGGGACTACGATGGTTGTGTATTCGCCTTCGACGATCGCTGGGCCTGGGACTACGTTGCCCGGGCGGAGTGATTCCTGTGTGTAGATGGGAGTGGGACGGTAATCGTTCAGCTCGGGCCAATAGACTGGGCGCTCGGCTTTTTTTGCTGCCGATGGATCGGTGCCTTCTAGCGGTAGTTTCGGCATTTCTACTTTTGGAGTGGAGACTATTGCTTTCAGGATGAAACTTTCGATGAAGATGCCGCCTTCTGGATTTACTACGAAGGGGCTGAAGGCTTCGCTGAATTCTTTGTTGAAAGCGTCGCAGATGGCGCGTACGTCTTCTGTGGAATGCAGGGAGAGGCGCGGGGAGAGGGCGCGCTTTACGTGGAATTGGCCGCCGTAGAGCATGTCTAGCTCTAGGACGTAGGCGGCGTTTTTTGGATCCAGACCATCACCTAGTAAGTCTTTGCGGGCTTGTTCGATCAGGCTTTCTACCGTGGCGTTGAAGGTGGCGAATTCGTCGGAGAGTTGCTGGGTGCCTGGGGACATTAGCGTGATTTTTTTGGAGACTTCGTAGACGTGCATGATGTCCATGGTGGAGGAGCCGAAGGCGCAGAAGACTGGAGAGAATGGGAACGTTACGGCTTTGCGAATGTCGCCTTTGAAGCCTTCGGCGTGGGTGGCGCCGGCGCCGCCGCCTACGAATAAAATAAAATCTTCTGGGCTGTAGCCGCGTAGATGCACTTCTTTCATGATTGCTGAGGCCATGTTTCCGTTTACGATTTTGCGGATTATGGAGGCAGCTTCTTCGATGCCTACTCCTAGCGGCTTGGCGATTTTTTCGCGGATGGCTTGGATGGAGCGATTTTTGTCCAGGCGCATGCGGCCGCCGTAGTAATACTCGGGGTTGATGTAGCCGAGGACTACGTCGGCGTCGGTGACTGTGGGATCGGTGCCGCCCAGGCTGAAGCAGGCGGGGCCTGGCATGGAGCCGGCGCTTCGCGGGCCTACCTGCACTCGATTTTGCAGCAACTTATTTACTGACGCGATTGAGCCGCCGCCTGCGCCGATGGAGAGAGTCTTGATCATTGTTATGCCGACCATCCAGCGATCGATGATGGGGCGGAAATCGTAGCTGCGTACGCTGTCTTTTACGACCAGGCCTACGTCGAAGCTGGTGCCACCCATGTCGGTCATTACTACGTTTTGATAGCCGAGCGATTGGGCTACGTGATGCGCGCCCATCAGGCCTGAGACCGGGCCACTATTGAAGGTGCGGCTGGCAGTGGTGCGGAAAACTTCTGCGATTCCTCCGGAGCTTTGGATCATTAGCAGCGGCTTGGTGTAGCCGCGCTCGCGAAGTTTGTCCCACATGGCGGAGAGTTCGATTTGCATGGAGCGCTGCAAATAGGCGTCGAGGATGGCGGCCATGGTGCGCTCGTATTCGCCGAGTTTGCCGACTACCTGGCCGGCTAGAACTACCGGTAGATAGCCGATGTGGAATTCTTTGTATTCGTCGCGGATGATTTCTTTTACGCGGCGCTCGTGGATTGGATTTAGGAAGCCCCAGAGGAACGAAATTACGATGCCGCGTGCGCCGCGATTCACTAGATAGCGGATTTTTTCGCGGACATCATTTTCGTCTACCGGGCGGATTACGCGGCCGCGGGAATCTACGCGTTCTTTGACGCCTACGATCATGTCGCGCGGAATCAGCGGATCGGGTTTCTTTTGAATGGCTAGATTTCTGCGCTCTTGGACGCGCGTGCCATCGATCCATTGCGCGCCGCGGCCGATCAGGACTACGTCTTCGTGGCCTTCGGTGGTGATCAAGGCTAGGCGCGGGCCTTTGCGCTCGATCAGGCGGTTCATGGCGATCGTCGTGGAATAGCGAATCATGTCGATGGACGGGAGAAGCTCGTCGATTTTCTTGCCTACGGCGGTGGCGCCTTCTTCGATCACGCGGGAGAAACAGACGGAGAGATCGTAGGGCGTCGTGGGCACCTTTTTGATCAGGGCTTTCCCGTCGTAATGCAGGACTAGATCGGTGAAGGTGCCGCCGACGTCGATGTCGATCGAATTCATTCGGGGACCTCGAGGCGCTGGGCGCGAATGGTGAATTCGCCGCTTTGCAGGCGGGATTTGAGTGCGTCGAGATCGATTTCGATGTCGCGCGTGACGGGATGGCCTGGCGGGAGATACTCGGTTTCGACTTGGGTGCCGCAGCCTGGGCAATAAAACTCCACGATGCGGACCCAAAGAGGATCGGGGGCGAAACTGAACGCGCCGGTGACGATTGGTGGATGAATTTCGCGCGGGTCGCGATCGTAGACCAGGCAGCCTTTTTTATAATTTTCGCGGGCTGAGCCGAGATCGCGATTGCAGCGATTGCAGAGCCATTTTTCCTGATCGATATCGAGATCGAGGTATTCGGTGACTCGAATTCGATTTGGTGCGCTCGGTGCCATATTGCCTCTCAACCCAGGCGGCTTGTGCCGGCTGCCCGGATCCGAACTACGACTGAGTCATCGATGCGTTTCCGAAACCGTCGACTTCCAAATGCCAGCCATCTGGAACGAGATAGGTGGTGTTCTCGCCTTCAATCACCGCGCAGCCGATGACGCGATTTCCCGGCTGGAGCGATTCCCATCGATAGATTTGCGCTTCGCCGCTTTGGCTGCCCCAGGCGACTTTTCTCGCGCCAACCCGCGCGTGAGAAGCATCGGAAC
The DNA here is from genome assembly GCA_963831955.1 of uncultured Acidobacteriota bacterium. GTDB lineage: Bacteria > Acidobacteriota > Terriglobia > Acidiferrales > UBA7541 > Palsa-147. The sequence continues at coordinate 57,398 of CAWHSG010000004.1, forward strand.
TTGTGCGTGCGCGCTCGACGAAGTGCGGCTTCGACATCGGTTTTTTCGCGCGGACTCGGAGTAGCTCGAGGCCGGCCGGCTTCGCGCTTGAGCCATTGCCCGCGCCGAGTGCGTTGGCGAGCGCGGACTTCAATTTAGCTTCGCTTGCGAGCACGTCCTCGGTGATTGCGATCGGGGACGAGCGTTGTTCGCCGACGACTTCTAATTCGAGAGCGTAGACCAATCCTTCCGGGCGAATTCCTTCGCCGAGTAGATCCTTGGCGCACTCGGCTTTGATTTCTTTGAGTGCGAGGCGGATGTTGGCCAAGCTCGCCTCGGTGATTGTGGTCTCGGAAAGCGGGCGCTCGTACACGTGGGAGATATCGGAGACGGACGAGCCGAAGGCGCTGAATACCGGGCCGAGTGAAAATACCAGGACGCGTTTGATTTTGGCGTTTGCGGCGACTCCGGCGCCGAAAAGGCCGCCGTTGCCTCCATAGGCGAAAAGAGTGTGTGCGGAAAGATCGGCGCCCAATTCCGTTTGCGCATCGGCAATCATCTTGGCCACTACAACGAACGCGCGATCGATGATGATTTTGCAGGCTGCGTCCAAACGTAGATTTAGCGGCCGGGCCACTAAGGTCTCAATGGTCTTGCGGGCTAGCTCGAGGTCGATGGGCTTCGTCCCACCGAGAAAATATTGCGGATTGATGATTCCTGCGGCGACGAATGCGTCTGTGAGCGTGGCTTGATCGCCGCCGAGGCCGTAGGAGGCTGGTCCGGGAAACGAGCCCATGCTCTCGGGGCCGAGTTGAATTGACGGCGGCTTTGCATCTGCGAGCAGCTTGACCACGCTGCCGCCGCCGAGCGCGATTGAGCGCAAAAACGGAAGAGAGACTTCGATGGGATTGCCGAATAAATCGGATGGCTTGCGGTAAATCGGCTCGCCGTTGTGCAGGACGCTGACCTTTGCTGTGGTGCCGCCTACGTCCATGGCAACCACTTCGTTTAAGCCGTAGGACTTTGCCAAATGGGCGCTGCCGAGGATGCCGAGGATGGGACCGGATTCGATTGTGTCTATGGCTTTGGTTTTTGCGATGCCTGCTACGCCGCCGTTGATGTGGCTGACGAGGAATGCGCCGGAATATTTCGATGCTACGCGAAGCTCGTCTTCGGCTTTGAATAATGTGGCAGCTAGCGCGCCGTGAGTATAGGCGTTGATGAGCGCGCAATAGGTGCGGGTGCGATCGTCGGGACTTTGCGAAATATCGCTTCCGGCAAGAACTGGAACTGATCCCAGAAAATGATCGGGATATTGCTGATCAATAATTTTCTTGAAAGCGATTTCGCGCTCGGGATTCTGCTGCGCGCCTTTGAGGCTGATACAGATGCGGCGGACGCCGGTTTCGAGCAGCGAGCGGGCGGCGTTCATGATTTCGGTTTCCGTTGAGGAGCCGGTGATGCCGAGGACATCTCGATCGCTCAGGAATTTTCCGAGGACGGGGCTACGCCCGTGGCCATACAGATCCAATTCATGGCCGCGGGTGATTAGCAGGCCGACTCGCGGACCGCGCAGTTCGGCGAGCACGTTGGAAGTGATCGTGGTGGACCAGCGAATCAAATCCACCTCTTCGAGGAAGGCGATCGCGTCTGCAAATTCCAGCTTCGAGGCTGCTTGCGTGAGGCAATCGAAAAGGCAGACGGTGAGGTCATGCGGAGTTGTATCCACTTTCACGGAAACGATTTTGTCTCCGCTGGTGAACAGGCCGTCCGTCAGCGTCCCACCGACGTCAATGTCTGCAGTCCACACGCTGGCTTATGCCTCCCGCGCGGCCAAGTGCGCGCGCAACTCATCCGATGTGACCGTCCAGCCGAAGAACGACTCGACATTAAAAATTGTGGCCGCGAGCACCTCGGGTCCGCCCGCGGCCATGGTGCAGTCGGAAACCAGGATGGGCCAATAATCCAGAAAAAATGCGTGGCGCAGCGTGGATTCGACGCAGACATTCGCGGCGATTCCAGTGAAGAAGAGAAATTGAATTCCGCGGACGCGCAGTTGCGAGTCGAGAGTAGTGCCGACGAATCCGCTGTAGCGCGTTTTGGTAATTACCAGGTCGCCGGGCTTGGCGGCCAATTGATCCACGAGCGCGCTATCCCAACTGCCTTCGATCAAAAGCTTGCCTTTCCATTCCGGCTTTTCGTCCATTAAATGAAGAGCGGCTTCTTTGCGGGTGTTTGGAGAGCACGGGCCCCCGCTGTCGCTCATATCCGCTTTGTAGGCCATCTGCAAATAAACGATGGGCACACCGGCGGTGCGCCCCGCATCGAGAACTGCGCGAATCGTGCGGGCCACTCGCGGTGCATCGCCCAAATCGATTCCGGCGATATCGAGAGTGCCGCCTTTGCTTACGAATGCGTTCTGCATATCCACCACGATGATCGCCGAGTGGGCGAGATTTACTTCGATTGGTTCCGGTTTCGCGGTCAGTCTCGGCATGGCCTGTGTGCTCTGTGGTCTCGAAATTCAGTCGCGTCCAGCTTCGACGATTTTCTCCGCGAGCCCTGCTGGATTGCTGTACATCACTTCATGGCTGCCCGGCATTTGCACTAGCCGAAAGAGGCCGAGGCGGCTGGACATGCGCGGATGCCAACCGAATTCGCCGGGCGGCAGAGCGATGTCTTCGGTGCAATTGATATAGCTTTTCGGCGTGAGAAGCGAGTAAAACTTCTTCATGTCGAGGCGGTCGGCGACTGGCTGATACGGCTGCGGCGATAATTCCGCGTAAACTTTTTGGGCCACTTCGAGCGGCACATCGTTGATGAATTGCTCGCGAAAAACGGGGAATGGCAGCATGACTGTGTGGTCGGGGCTGGATTCCGCCAATTGAGCGAAAATGCCTGCGGTTTCCGGCGGGGTCTCGTCCACGAGACTTTTTCCGTCGCGCAACACGAAGGCAGTGAGAAAAACGAGGCGGCGGATTCGCTCGGGGATTGCTTCGGCCACTTTGGCGATGATGGTGCCTCCGTAGCTGTGGCCTACCAGAATAAAATCGCGAAGATCTTTGTCGACGATGGCGTCAACGATCGATTTGGTGCAGGCCGCGTGATTGACTTTGCGGTCCGCGCCTTTGCCGTTGCCGGCGATGGTGGGCGCGAATGTTTTGTGGCCTTTGCTTTCGAGATGCTGGGCTGTGGCTCGCCAAGCCGAGCCATCGTGCCAAGCGCCGTGCACGAGTACGTAAGTTGACAAGAAAAATCTCCCAAGCGAAATTTCCTGTTTACAACGATACGATTCTTGTCGCGGTCGAACACGCTCGTCCGCGTATCCGGGACGGGCAAGAATACCAGCAACAGATGCTTCGAGCGAATTCTGAAATCGCGCTACTTGCGATCGATATGGATCAGTGCGCTGTCGGCATGAGCGCGGGATTCCGATGCCGGGCCACTTTGCGAATCGGAATTAGCGGCGCTGTTCCTTGCCGATCCACCATCGCCGCCGGATTCGAAGGTCGGATGGCCGGGCCTGCTATCGCGCTCGAGAAAATAATTAATCCAGGAACTTGTGCCGGTGAGGCTTTTGTTGCGCGGCGGAATATAGATTTGCAACTCATCCAGGCGTTTTTCGGATTTCGCGCGCGAATAGACGGCCACCCAGATGCACGGTTTGTCCACCACTTCGCAGCGACCGTTTAGGGTGCCACCGCACGGGCCGTTTCTCATTCCCTTTGGGCAGGTTTGCGGGCAAACGTATTCCATGTGGCCGAGGACGCAATTGCCGCAGGCTTGGCAGCCGAAGAGCGGCGACTTGATTGCGAATTCGAATCGCTCGACGCCGCGGGCTAATTTTGGCCGCTTGTCGATCCAGCGGAAAATTGCGGTGAGAAAATTTCGGAGCCGTCCCGGCTGGTTGACTGGAAATAAGTGGCCGAGAGTATCGAGCAGGCGCGCAATCGCTCCACCCCCAGGAGTGGCTGGACTACTTGGCGATGCGGGCGCGGATTCGTAGAGATAGAAACCACTCTTGGGCGCGAAGGCAAGACGTTCGGCTAGTTCCTCCCACTTTGGCGCGAGCGCCTCGGATCGCTTGATGATCCAGCGAACGTGATCGGCGCGATGATCTCCGCCGAGGTATGCGCCGGCGTAGCCGAGGCCGCGCAGGATTGCGACCATGCTGGCGGCGCGATCGAGTCTCGTGGCGAGACCTTTGTCGGCGGATTGCGTCTCACTTTTTATTTGCTCGAGCAGCTCTGGGGATACCCAGCAGCCTGGTGGCTCGCCTCTGGACATTTTTTCGGCAGCTTTGGCGTGCAGGACGTAAACGCTGCCTAGCAGCGGGGTGCGAAGATTGCGTTCATCGAGGTAATGCTTTAGTTCGCGGAATTTTCGGGTGTCGTAGCCGAGTTGGGTGATCGCGCAGTCGGCGCCGGCGGCGATTTTCTTTTCCAGCTTTAGATACTGATAGGCGCAATCGGCTTCTGTGTATTTGAACGGCGAGACTGCGACGGAAATCCAGAAGGGCAGGCCTTGCGCGCGCATTTCGGCGATTAGCGCGACGAGTTGGGCGGAATCGAGATCGAAGCTGGGTAGCGTTGACGCATCCCTCGCGGCGCTCTTGGGATAATCTCCAGTAAGCGCGAGAACATTTTCTATGCCGAGGGCGTGGAGATCTTCGAGCGCGCGGCGTGCCGCGGGGACATCGCGATTTACGCAGGTGAGATGGATATTGGGGACGAGGCCGCGGGCGCGGGCTGCGGTGCCTACGCGAATTGGATCGCGGCCCATGGCGCCGCCGGCGTAACTGGTGATGCTGCCCGCTACTACGCCGGGCACTTGCGCGAGATTCGATGCCACCTCGAGCAGGCGGGCTTCGCGCGTCAGCCGGCTTGCTACTAATTCGACTACGTAGCAGAACTTTCCGGCGGTCAATGCTTCGCGCAGTGGATTAGCTGCGGGCATTTCAGCTTCCTAGTTCCGTTCTCACTTGGCGCGTGCCTTCTACCATGGCGCGCAGCTTGGCAAACGCTACGCTGCGGGGAAGATGGAAGCAGCCGCAATCGGGCAAGATGAATAGCTTTTCGGCCGGTATTACTTCGAGCGCTTTGCGAATTCGCTCGGCTACTACATCCGGCGTTTCTACGGCTTGAGTTTTTACGTCGATCACTCCCACGCCCAGCTCGAACGGCGGCGCGAATTCGCGGAGCAGATCGAGATCTTCGCCGCCGCGGCGCGCGAATTCTAGAGTTAGCTGCTTCACTTTCGCTTTCAGGATGCGCGGAAATAGATAGCGATAGCTGCCTTCCCAGGATGGCTTGCCATAGCGATTGCCGTAGCAAATGTGAACTGCGGTTTTGGCTTCCACACCATCCACGAGCGTGTTCAGCACCTCGACGCCCCAATCTAAATCTTCTGGGAAACCGGAATAATATGGTTCGTCGATTTGGATGTAACGCGCGCCGGCTTTTACGAGTTCCTTCAGCTCGAGATTCATCACGCGGGCGATGTCCGCTGCGAAGGCTTCTTCGCTTGGGTAATGCTTATTGCGGATTCGTTTGACCAGCGAATGCGGGCCCGTTACGCAGACTTTTGTTTCGCGCTCGGTGAATGACTTTAGAAAACGAAAATCTTCCACCAGGCCGAGCGAGGCTGCGGGGAGTTTGCCTACTACTTCGGAATCGTAGAAATCGTAGTAAAACTTTTTCGAGGAGCGATCGATTTGCACTCCGGGAAGTTTTTCCGCGAAGTAATCGATCATGTTGTCGCGGCGCAGCTCGCCATCGGTGATGATATCGAGGCCGACGGCTTCTTCATCTTTGATGGCGGCTTTGGTTACGGCGTCGTGGACTTCATCTAGATCGTGTCGGCTGATGCGGCGGGCGAAGTATTCGGTCTTGAGGCGCTCGAGCCAGCCCGGCATCGAGTAGCTGCCTACGACTGTCGTCGGAAGAATCGGAAGGGTCATCGCTCTACTCCCGTCGCGTGGTGTAAAGGACCGAGGCGCGCGAGCCTGGTCGGTAATGGAACGGCGCGAAATGCAAATCGTAGCCGAAGCGCTCGGCTACTTCGCGGAGCAGGACGCCATTCACCCAATTTACGATCGAGCCATCGAGCTTGCCGGGGCCGTGAAAGCCCATGCGATAGTCGCCGAGGCTGGTGACGAAAATATCCTGCACCTGCAAATAGCCGCGCGGGTGCAGAAGAGGTAGCGTGTTGCGAAAACTTTCGAGCGCGCCAGAGCTCAGATGAAAACGCAAGTCGCTGGGAGCATCGCGCAGTATATTTTCGAGATTGGAGGCGTCGAGGCCTTCGGGATAGGATGAATTCGAGAGCGAATCGGCGTCCACCAATCGCTCCGCGAGTCGCACTGCTTTCCACACTTCCTGCCAAAACTTTACTCCTAGCGAACGATCCGCCAGACATTCCGGACCAATCTCAAGCAAGCGATTAATGGTTTTCGGCAGCTCTTGATTGGCGAGGCCGCACTCGGAGCTAATTCGTGCCGCATCTGAGGCCGATAAATAGGCGCGCACTTGCAGCCAATAGATGCGCCCATCGCGACGGACGAGCTCTTCGTCAGGCAAGTTGTCATACACATTGGTTAGATGTACGTGCAGAATTTTGTGGCGAAGGAAGGAAAGAGTTTTGATGGGGTCGAGCGCATCTAGAACGATGAAGCTGCATAGCTCGAGGTGTTCGCGCAGCGCGGGCCTGGAGCGATCGAGAGTTGCCTGCGAATAGTCGCCAAGCAAGAAACGGACGCGTGGATAAAAATTTGTTCTTCGCTTTTGATCGAGAGCGCGGAACCGGTCGAGCCAGAGCCCTGCGCGCGTGCCCATTCCGACCCCGATTTCCAGAATGAATAGCTCGGGCGGAAGCTGATTTTGACCCTCGAGATCCTTAAGCAGAGTCCAAAAGTCGGCTACGGAATCGGCGATCGCACCCGGGTCATGCGCTTCGGATTTTCCGCCGGGAAGAGCCGCTTCATAACTTTTTCCCGAGGCCTGCTCCCAATCTTTGAGGCGATGCCAATAGAGGCGATTGAAGTCCCAGGCGATGCTCGAACGGAAGGATTTGAATTCTTCGAGGTAGATTCTGTCTGGCTGGATTTGTTTTTCCGGATTCAAGCTGCTGAAGGCGCATTGCAGAGCTTGGCGGAGCGATCCGGAGGATACTTGCCGCGAGTCGATATGCAATTCCATGAGCGAGCTATGGGCCTGCTCGCCTTCGCGCGATTCCCGCGTGACCATCACAGCTTCGCGGAAATTCTGCTTGTACTGCACCCAATCGAGATCAATTCGCAGGCGCGCATATTGAGCGGGCTCGAGATGACCTTCTTCGAGAAGCGACAACACCGTGGCGACGACTTCATTCGCGGTGGCAGCCGCCGCGTCGCGCCGCGTGTGATTCACGTAGAGGATCATTTGTCAGCAAGCCGCGTATCGCGTTACTGAAGATATTTGCATTGGGCGCTATCAGCTCAATCGGCTGTTGCGGGCAGCACTTCTGGCCGCGCCGCTGTCTCATGAGCGGTTTCTCTTAAGAAAAGCGTGACGATAAATACGAGAGCCATGCCGCCGGCGGACATCCAGAGCGGAGCAGCCAGGCCATGCGCTTGCGCCATTGCGCCGCCGACGGTGGGCGCGACCGTCGCGCCAAAGACTTCGCCGATCAGCGTGGCCAGGCCGATCGACGTTGCCGCAAATTGCGGCGGGACGCTTTCTGTCGGGACCAGCACCATGATTAGCGCGGGAACGCCCTGGCCTGCGTTGGTTGCGAACAAAATCGCGGCGAGAATCCACGGATGGGCGTAGAGCGGCCCGACTAGTAGTTCGAGCGGCACGAACATGCAGAGCGCGGCCATAAAGAAGAGGACCGGTTTGCGTCCCCATTTGTCCGACAATCCCGGCAGTAAAAAGCCGAGGAAGAAACTGCCGAGACCCGTCGCGCCGAGCAGGAAGCCCGCAGTTGTTGCGGGTTGATGGGCCACTTCCGTGATGTACAGCGGCGCGAAAACATTTTCCAGAAAGAGCCAGCCCATGAACCCCGCCGCGCCGATGCAGCAAAGCCACATGTTCCGGTACTTGAGAATCGACAGATAATCGCTGAAGCCGATCTTGTGTCCGTGAACTTCGCCGCGCGATTCGGGTTGTGGTTCTTTGACGTAAAGCCAAATCAAAATCGCCGAAATCAAGCCGGGCGCCCCGGCTACAAAAAACGCCCAGCGCCAGCCAAAGCGAGCCGCCACTTGAGTAGTCAAGATCGGGGCTGCAGCCAAACCCACAAGCGCTGCAGCGCTTACGACAATGCCGATATTCCTTCCGCGGCGCGACTTTGATGAGGATTCCTCAATCAGCGCTGTGATGATCGACCATGTGGGGCCTTCGGCGATGCCCATCAGCGCGCGCACGAGCAGCAGTTCGTGGTAATTCCGGACTACTCCGGTGACCCAGGAGAGCAGCGAAAACGCGAAAATTGCTGGAATTAAAATTTTCTTGCGGCCGATGCGATCGGACCAGGCGCCGAATAGCAGAGTCGAAACGGCCCAAGAGATGGCTAGAACCGACGCGAGTACTCCGATTTGTTCGTGGGAGAGTTGAAATTCGGGGGCGAAGTATGGGGCTAGATAAAACTGGGACATGCGATCGAGGAAAACCGTGCCCCAGGCGAAAAAGAGGATGGCCACCAGGCGATTTTGGTAGCCGCTGGATTGGTCATTCATTGCAATGGTCTGCTTCCCAACCACTATGTTTCGTGAGGTGTCGGGTTTCTGACGCCTGAGATTTGCTTTACATAAGATGCCACGTTAAAGTGCGCCGCTCCAAAACCATGCATATCATCCCAATAGCATGCTGATTTCTTGAGCGGCTGCCTGGAGCTGCGGAAAAAATCTTGTTTGCAGCATTTGAATTGATACCCGCTGCGCGTGTGCGCCGATGTTTAGCGCGGCTACTACTCTGCCCGAACTATTTTGTATCGGCACGGCCATGGAGCGCAGGCCTAATTCCAATTCCTGATCCACAATCGCATACCCGTTGCGGTTTACGAGGCGCAAAATCAGCCGGAGTTTCTCGGCGCTGGAGACGGTGCGGTCGGTGTAGTGCTTGAATTCCATTCGTGCGAGAGAGGACTCAAGCTCCGCCTGCGGAAGACTGGCAAGCAGCACGCGTCCCATCGAAGTACAAAACGCCGGCAGGCGGCTGCCAACGCCGAGATCGATGGACATGATGCGCGTGACACTGGCGCGAGCCACATAAATAATTTCAAGCCCATCGAGCGTCGCGATCGAGCTCGATTCATGCAATTGGCGGCTGGCATGCTCAAGCACCGGCTGCACCGATGACGCAATCGGCATTGAGCTGATGTAGGAATGCCCCAACGACAAAATTCTCGGCCGCAAATAAAAATGCCGGCCGTCATCGGACGCGGCGAATCCTAGTTGCTTCAGCGTGTAAAGGCAGCGACGGACGGCTGCGCGCGAAAGCGCGGTTCGTACGCTGACTTCGGAAATTGAGAGTTGTTGCTTGCGGTCGGTGAAAGCCTGAATTACGGCGAGGCCGCGCGCCAGCGACGTCATGAAATTCGGATCGCCGGTAAGCGAATCGATCTTCGCGGAGGGAGTTGCCGGAGGTGAAGCTGGAGCGCTCATCGGGGGAACTGCGGGGGCGGGCGTGGGTACAGGTGCCGCTTGCGGATGGGCTCTCGCAACCGCCGGAAGGGCGGATCGCGAAGGTCTTGAACGGATATGTGCGCGCGGCACGATCAGACTCCCCCGGTCCCACGGCGGAGCCTACACGATTTGGGCGATATACGCACGCCGTTTCGATAATCGGCCCTGGAAGGTTCCCAGGCCCATTTGCCGCACCCCAGGGAACGGGCGGGAAACCTTGCGCGGGCCGTTGGGCGCGGCAAGCAATGCTCCAACGACCGAAAAATCAACGGCGAAGACCCAAAGCTACACCGGGCCGGTGGTGAACCGCGGCCCCTACGTTCGTGCGCGGGGCATCCGAGCGGGCGAAAAACTCGATTTCGCAACTTCGTCCGGTTATCATGGCCGGGCGGCACGAGCACGGGCGTGCGGCTCGCGCGCCAGTAGGAGAACATCTAGATGGCACCGATCGCCGGATATCGCCGGCCATTTCTTGGAACGCAGCCCGATTATTTGTGGCCGCCATATCGCTCTTCGATCAAGCGTGCTCCCTCGAAGCCGCTCGTTTACTTGCCGCATACGCTCTCTGAAGTCACCGGACCTTCGTTTGAAAAAGAAATCGTCGATGTGAAAGGCTGCGACCTGACAAAGCAGCATTCGGCGGCACCGCTGGGCGAGAGAATCGTCGTGAGTGGACGCGTGCTTGATGAAGACGGGCGTCCGGTGCGGGACACGCTGGTGGAAATCTGGCAGGCGAACGCCGCGGGCCGCTATTTTCACAAACGCGACCAGCACGACGCGCCGCTTGATCCGAATTTTTCAGGAAATGGCTACGCGCTGACGGACTCGCAAGGCCGCTATCGCTTCGTAACGATCAAGCCGGGCGAATATCCGTGGCGAAATCACGTCAATGCCTGGCGCCCCGCGCACATCCATTTCTCGATTTTCGGCCCAGCGTTTGCGACCCGTCTGGTGACGCAAATGTATTTCCCCGGCGATCCTTTGCTGCCCTTCGATCCAATATTCAACGCCACGGCGAACGAACTGGCACGAAAGCGGCTGATCTCGGATTTCGACTGGGAATCGACGAAGAGCGAATGGGCGCTGGGCTACCGCTTCGACATCATTCTGAACGGTCGCGAAGCCACGCCGATGGAGGGATGAATGAGCCTGCAGACAACTTCGTCGCAAACTGTCGGACCATTTTTCAAAATCGGCTTTGACTGGCTGAATCGCAACGATCTCACCGGGCCCGGCGTGACGGGCGAGCGCGTGACCTTCGCCGGGGCGGTTCTCGATGGCGATTCCAAACCCGTGCCGGATGCGGTCCTTGAAATCTGGCAAGCGAATTCGCACGGGAAATATGCGCATCCTGACGATACGCAAGATAAACCACTCGAGCCGGCGTTCAAGGGCTGCGGCCGCATTCCGACAGACGACCATGGCCGCTTTCAGTTTACGACCATCAAGCCGGGACAAGTGCCAGGTCCGGAGGGGAAGCTTCAGGCGCCGCACATTGTGGTTTCGGTTTTCGCGCGAGGATTATTGCGACGTCTGGTGACGCGCATTTATTTTCCGGACGAGCCGGCCAACGCTTCGGATTTTGCGCTCAATCAAGTCGAGCCAGCGCGGCGCGGCACTTTGATCGCAAAGAAAGTGACTGGCCAGACCGGGGCGCTGGAATGGAACGTGATTTTGCAAGGGACTAACGAAACTGTTTTCTTCGACTGCTGAGAATGATGGGACTAAGGGCATGAGCGTGCTCGATCCGCTCTTTCGCTGGGACGCGCTCGAGGGATTGTTCACCGATCGCGCGCGCGTGCAGGGCATGCTTGATTTCGAAGCGGCTTTGGCGCGCGCCGAGGCTCGACTCGGTGTCATCCCGAAATCCGCAGCCGCGCCCATCGCTTCTAAATGCCGCGCTGGCCTGATCGATATGCCTTCGCTCGCAAGTACTGCGAGTCGCGCCGGCAATCTCGCCATTCCGCTGGTAAAGCAGCTCACCGAATTAGTGGCCATCGAAGATGTGGATGCGGCGCGCTACGTTCACTGGGGCGCGACGAGCCAGGACGCTATTGACACCGGCTTCGTGCTGCAGTTGCGGCCCGCGCTGCGAAAATTTGAAGCGGAGCTGGACCGCATCGCCGATTCCCTGGCCCGGCTGGCAAAAAAGCATCGTGTGACACCTGTCGCGGCGCGTACTTGGATGCAACAGGCGCTCCCCACGACATTCGGTTTCATCGTGGCCGGATGGCTCGATGCGATGCTGCGCAACCGAGAGTGCCTGCACGAGGCCGGCAAACGCGCAATCGTTCTGCAATTTGGCGGGGCGGCCGGCACGCTCGCCGCGCTCGGTGACGGCGGCATTGAGGTGGCTCGCGCGCTCGGCAAAGAATTGAATTTGGCCGTGCCCGAGGTCTCCTGGCACAGCCATCGAGATCGTATTGCGGCTGTTGCCACAGCGCTCGGCGTTTGCACCGGGACGCTGGGCAAAATCGCGCGTGACATTTCTCTCCACACGCAAACTGAAATCGCGGAAATATTTGAGCCGGCCGGCGAAGGGCGCGGCGGCTCTTCGACGCTTCCGCACAAACGAAATCCGGTTAGTTGCGCGGTTGTGCTGGCCGCGGCGATTCGCATTCCGGGCCTCGTGAGCACAATTTTGTCGGCGATGGTTCAGGAAGGAGAACGCGGACTCGGCGGCTGGCACGCCGAGTGGGAGACCATGCCCGAACTGATCGGAATCGCCGGCGGGGCGCTGCACCATCTTGCCGATACGATTGCGGGTCTCGAATTGGACAAAGCGAGAATGCGCGACAACCTTGATATAACGCACGGCCTGATTTATTCCGAGGCCGTGCAAATGGCGCTTGCCGCGCGCATGGGACGCGGGACCGCGCACGACCACGTTCAAGCTGCCGGCAAACTTGCGGTGGAAGAGCATCGCCATCTTCGCGAGGCGATCAAGGCTGATGCGGAGATTGCGAAGCACTTAACGGCGAAAGAGATCGATCGTCTCTTTAATCCCAAAGAGTATCTCGGCGTCGCCGATGAATTGATTGACCGTGTACTTCAGGCGTACGCTTCCCGCAAGCCCAAATCCGCCATTAAGGCGACCGGTTCGCATGGCCTTCCTCGAAAAAAACGGCGATAAAATTCACTACGCGCTCAGCGGCCCCGCAAGTGCGCCCGTGGTCGTTTTTTCCAATTCGTTGGGGGCAAACTTTTCGATGTGGGATCCGCAAGCCACCGAGCTCGAAAAGAAGTATCGCGTTCTGCGTTACGACACGCGCGGTCACGGCCAGTCTTCCATCACGCCCGGGCCGTACTCGATCGAGCAGCTGGCGCGTGACGTTCTCGCGTTGCTCGATGCGTTAAACGTCGCGCGCGCCAATTTTTGCGGGCTTTCGATGGGGGGAATGATCGGCATGTGGCTGGGACTGAATGCGCCGACACGGGTCGCTAAGATCGTACTCTGCAACACTGGCGCAAAGATCGGCTCCGATAAAGGTTGGAATACGCGGATCGAAGCGGTTCGCGAGGATGGGCTGAAAGCGGTCGCTTCCGTCGTGATCGAACGCTGGTTTAGTCCCGAGTTTCGGGCGCGCTCGCCGCAGGTTTGGGAATCTGCGCTGCGCATGTTGGAGGCCGCGCCGCCGCAAGGCTACGCGGCATGCTGCGAGGCCATTCGCGATTACGACGCGCGCGATAAAATCTCTGCCATTCGCTTGCCGACCATGGTGATTGCAGGTAGCAAGGATTCCGCCACGCCGCCTGCCGATGGCCGTTTCATCGCCGAGCAGATTCCCGGGGCTTGCTACGCCGAACTCGAGGCCGCGCATTTATCGAACATCGAAGCATCCGAAAGATTTACTGCCGAGCTGATTCAATTTCTATCTGCTTGAGGAGCGCCGAAGATGGATGAACGCGAGCGTTACAACCAGGGAATGAAAGTGCGCCGCGCGGTGCTCGGCGATGCTCACGTGGATCGTTCGATTGAGATTCGAAATGAATTTAATGAGGAGTTTCAGGATCTGATCACGCGTTATGCTTGGGGGGAAATTTGGTCGCGGCCCGGTCTGCCGCGCAAGACTCGCAGTTTGATCACGCTGGCGATGATGGTGGCGCTGAATCGTGGCGAGGAGTTTCGGATGCATGTGCGCGCAGCAATGAATAATGGCGTGACGCGCGAGGAAATTAAGGAAGTGCTGCTGCAAACGGCGATTTATTGTGGAGTGCCGGCGGCGAATTCGGCATTTCATATCGCAGAGGATGCGCTTGCTGGAGAACCTCCGGCTGGCGGTGCAGCGCGAGGAGAGGGGCCGCGGGAGCGAAAACCCAAGGCCAAATCGGGTGTGAGGTAAAACCCCGCCCCTACAAATGATTTTAATTCCAGACGCGGCGGGCTGTTTCGGCTACCAGACGTAACTTCGCCCACTGATCATCTTCCGTTAGCAAATTCCCTTCCATTGTGGACGCGAATCCGCACTGCGGACTTAGCGCCAGATTTTCCAACGGCACATATTTTGACGCTTCGTCGATTCGACGTGCGAGGACGTCGCTGCTCTCGAGTTCCGGCAGCTTCGAACTTACCAGCCCCAAAACTACCGTCTTTCCTTTAGGCACGAAGCGTAGCGGCTCGAATGTGCCGGATCGCTCGTCGTCGTACTCAAGCAGAAAGCGATCGACGTTGAGTGTTGTGAACATTTTCTCGGCGATTGCGTCGTAGCCGCCCTCTGCGTACCAATGGCTGCGATTGTTGCCGCGGCAGAGATGAATCGCCAGGGTCACGCCCGGCCGGCGGGCGGCTGCGAAACACGCGTTGTCCGCATTGATCGATTCCTCGAGCAGAACGTCCGGTTCCGCGTTCATTTCCTTGCGAATCCAATCGCGCCATTTCGGGTCCATGAAATAGCTGTAGCGAGGCGCATCAATCTGGGTATAGCTGACACCTTCGGCCGAGAGCCGCGCTAATTCTACCTTCATGATTTCGACGATGTCCCAAAGGAGTGCGGAGCGCGTGGCGTAAACTTTGTCTGTGACGCCGCGCTTGAACGAGATCGCCGGAAATTGCGTCGCGCTTGGCAACGTCATTTTGATCGCGTCCGGACTTTTTGCCTTCAAGAACGGCAGCTCGTGGCCTGTGAGCGGACGCACCGCTCGCAGTTTCGACGTGACGATGCCGGTCACGCTGCTCACCGGGGCTGCTTCTTTCTCGCCGGCCTTCCAGGAACGCGCGACGGCATCGCCGAGATCGAATCCTTCCACTGCGTCGGTGAAGTCGCTCATGAAATTGCGCCGCCGCAACTCGCCGTCGGTGAAAATTTCGAAGCCGATTTCCTTTTGCTTGGCGAGGACGCGCTCGATGTGCTGGTCCTCAAGCGCCTTCAACCGCGATTCACCGCCCGCCGCTGCATTGCGGCGCGCCTCGAGCAGATCGGCTGGCCGCAGAAAACTTCCGACGTTATCGGCGCGATACGCTGCGCTCATAAATTAAACCCTCCCTCGCTCTCAACTCGCCGAACTTGCTTCGATTCCGCAAACATCAGGAACTTAGTGGCCGAGGCTCGCGCCAATTTTGCCGGCAATCCCCACGGTCAGCGCGATCTTCTTCGCGAGCTCGCGTCCTCGAAAACGGGTGGTTGGGCCGGCCATGCCCAGCGCGCCGACGATTGCGCCCTCGCGGCCCCAGATGGGCGCGGCGATTCCACTCAATCCGCGCTCGAGTTCCTGATTGTCGAGCGCGTAGCCGCGTTTCACGATCTGGCGAAGTTGCGACTTAAGTTCACTGGCGCGCGTGATCGTGGAAGGCGTGAATCGAGGAAGACCATTTGCCGTGAGGATTGCGTCAATCTCATTCTCGGGGAGATAGGCGAGCACGGCCTTTCCTGCGGCCGTGCAATGCGCCGGAAATTTCGCTCCCGGCGGAGTGCGAAAGCTAATCACGGTCTGGCGCGAATCCACACGATCGAGGCAGACGATTCCAGTGGTTCCCGGCACCGCGAGACTGGCGGCTTCGTGCGACTCGTGCGCGAGACGCTGAAGAAAGCGGTGCGCCTCGCTTCGCAAAGTCCTCGATTCCACCGCTTTCGCGCCCAGCTCATGAAGCTTGAGCCCCAGACGATACCGGTCGCTTTCCGGGCTTTTCTCGATCACTTCGAATTTTTCCATGGCGTTCAGGAGGCGATGCACCGTAGTCTTGTTCAGCTTCAATCCCGCGGAGAGTTGTGTGACGCCCATCTCCGCTCCTTTTTGGCCCATGTGCAGCAATATCCGCAGCGCCTTTTGCAGCGATTGGCTGGAGCCTGCCGGGGCTCTGCCATTGTTTCTGGCTGGCCTGCTTCTGGAAGTGGCAGCTCTTTGCAAATGTGTTCCCTCGAATCCCGCGCCGCGGTCTCTGCCGGCCGCGGCCTAAAGACTTTTCGCTTGACGTCCGCCGCATTGTAGATAGAATCGCGGCGATGTCAATATGAAAAGCTGTTTCACATTGTGACACAGCTAATTGCGCCGGAGAGTTCAAATGTTTCTCCGTGACTTCTGGTACGCCGTCGCTTGGGACTCTGAGATCAAGCACTCCCCGTTCGCTCGCACCGTCTGTGGCGAGCCCATCGTTCTCTATCGGCAAACGAATGGCGCGCTGTCCGCATTCGAGGACCGCTGCACGCATCGCCTGCTGCCCCTCTCGATGGGATATCTGCAGGGCGACCATTTGATTTGCAAATATCATGGACTGGAGTTCGACGCGTGCGGCCAGTGCGTCTGGATGCCGGGGCAGGAAGGCGTGCGCAAGGACATGAACGTGCGGACCTATCCGGTGGCCGAAAAACATCGCTTTGTGTGGGTGTGGATCGGCGATCCAAAGCGCGCGGACGCAGGCAAAATCCCGGACATGCATTGGTGCTCGGATCCGAATTGGGTTTTCGAGGGAAGCACGTACCACTCGAAATGCAATTATTTGCTCCTGGTGGACAATTTGATGGACCTGTCGCACGAAACCTATGTTCATCCGACGAGCATCGGACAGCGCGAGATCGTTGAAGCTCCCATCAAAGTCGCTTCCGACGAAAACAGTGTGCACGTAACTCGCTGGATGTTCGACATCGATCCCCCACCCTTCTGGGCCGCGAATCTGCGCTCAAAAGAAAAATGCGATCGCTGGCAGATTTGCCAGTTTTCGCTGCCGGCGAACGTGATGATTGACGTCGGCGTTGCTTTGGCGGGCACGGGCGCGCCGCAGGGCGATCGCTCGAAGGGAGTGACCGGGATCGTAGTGAATCTTATGACGCCGGAGACGGAAACTTCCACCTGGTATCACTGGGGCATGGTGCGCAATTTTCAAACCGACGATCGCGGATTGACGTTTCGGATTCGCGACGGGCAGGCTGCCGTGTTCGCTGAAGATCTCGAAATTCTGGAGCGCCAACAGCAGATGATTCTTGGCCGCCCCGATCTGGAACTCCGAAATTTGAAGATCGATGCCGGCGGCGTGAATGCGCGGCGCATCATCGAGCGCGAACTCGCGAGAAACGCCCAGGGCGCCGGGCGCTGAACGCAGCTGGCCGCCGGCTGCGCCCAAAATATCCCTGGCGCCGCAGCGGTGCTATTATCCTGCGCGCTGCAAATTGGACCGGATCCGATCATGGGTAGAACACGCATGCCGCCGCGGAACCCGCTCGTCATTCTGCTCGTACTCGGTCTCATAATTTGCTCCGGCTGCGATCGCATGAGCCGCCCTTCGATCCACGGCGCGAAATCGGGCGAACATCCGAAACCCGCCGACGTGGATGGCGCGCGTCTGCTCGACGCCGATCGCGATTCCGGAAATTGGATGAGCTACGGGCGGACTTACACCGAGCAGCGCTTCAGTCCGCTGAAACAGATTAACGAAAGCAACGTTAGCCAGCTCGGATTCGCCTGGCATTACGATCTCGACACGCACCGCGGCCAAGAAGCGACGCCGATTGTGGTTGATGGGGTGATGTATTTCACCAGCGCGTGGAGCAAGGCCTTCGCATTGAATGCTGCCACCGGCGCTTTGCTATGGAAATACGATCCGGCAGTTCCGCCCGAGTGGGCCGTGAATGCCTGCTGCGACGTGATCAATCGCGGCGTCGCTGTTTGGCGCGGAAAAGTTTTCTTTGGAACTCTCGATGGACGTCTGATCGCTCTTGACGCTGCGACTGGAAAGAAAGTCTGGGAAACGCAGACGACCGATCCCAGCAAGCGCTACACAATTACTGGCGCGCCGCGCGTGGTGAAGGGAAAAGTTCTTATCGGCAATGGCGGCGGGGAGATGGGCGTGCGCGGCTACCTTTCTGCTTACGACGCCGAAACCGGCAGGTTGTCCTGGCGTTTCTTCACCGTTCCCGGCGATCCTTCAAAGCCAGTCGAAAGTCCGATCCTTGCGCAAGCCGCGAAGACCTGGACCGGCGAATGGTGGAAGCTTGGCGGCGGTGGCACGGTCTGGGACGCCATCGTTTACGATCCAGAACTCGATCTGGTCTTCATCGGAGTGGGGAACGGCGGGCCGTGGTCCGGAAAATTTCGCAGCCCAAGGGGCGGCGACGATCTTCTGACATGCTCGATCGTCGCGCTGAAGCCGGAAACCGGCGAATATGTCTGGCACTACCAGGAAAATCCGGACGACGATTGGGATTACGACTCGGACGAGCAAATCATTCTCGCTGATCTGACCATCGACGGCAGGGCACGCAAGGTTCTGTTGCACGCACCTAAAAACGGTTTCTTTTACGTGCTCGATCGCGCCACTGGCGCGCTGATCTCCACCAAGCCGTACACTTTTGTAAACTGGGCTACGGGCATTGATCTTAAAACCGGACGTCCCATCGAAAATCCAGCCGCGCGCTACGTTTCCACCGGCAAGCCGATGCCGGTGGTTCCCGGTCCGCTTGGCGCGCATAGCTGGCAACCGATGTCGTTCAGCCCGCTCACCGGCCTCGTTTACATTCCGATTCAGGACTCGGGCTTCTTGTACAAAACCGATTCGCGATATCATCAGGAAAATCTCGCGCCCAACTACGGCGTCGACCCGATTGCAGCGGGCATGCCGCAAGATCCAATTGTAAAGAAGGCGATTTTGGGAAGCATAGACGGGCGGCTGGTCGCCTGGGATCCGATTCAGCAGAAAGAAGCGTGGTCCATCAAGCGCGCGGAGCCGTGGAATGGAGGCGTTCTCTCGACGGCAGGCAACCTCGTGTTCGAAGGAACGGCCGTTGGAAATTTCGAGGCATATCGAGCCGCCACCGGCGAAAAACTCTGGTCAGCGAGCGCGCAGACCGGCGTAATGGCCGGGCCGATTGCGTACGAAGCGAACGGAGAGGAATACGTCGCGGTGCTCGCGGGTTGGGGTGGAGTCTTGCCGCTCGCAGCCGGAGAAGTCGCGTTGAAAGCCGGGCCGATACGCAACGTCAGCCGTATGTTGGCGTTCAAAATAGGCGGACAATCGAGCCTTCCTCCGCTGCCCGAAATCCAGAAGCCGGAATTGCATCCGCCGCCGTCCGCGGCCAGCGCCGCAGAAGTCGCGCAAGGCGCGGACAAGTTTCAACGCTACTGTGCGATGTGCCACGGCGATGTGGCCGTCAGCGGCGGTGTGCTTCCGGATTTGCGCTATTCCAGCGCTCTTTGGGACGATCACTGGTTTCAGATTGTGCTGGGTGGGTTACTACAGGAACGAGGAATGGTTTCGTTCGAGAAGGAGCTATCGCGGCATGACGCCGAGGCCATTCGCGCCTACGTGATCGCCCGCGCGAATCAATCCGTCGCCGCGGAAAAATCGGCCGCGGCAAAGTAATACATGCCCGCGCGGCCGATCAATGCACCGCGCGATCAGCGCCGGCCCAGTATGGGGCGCGCAACAATTTGCGATCAATCTTCCCTGCAGGCGTCTTCGGAATTTCCGGCCGAAATTCCACGGATTTAGGTGTTTTCACTCCGCCTAGCGTGCTGCGGCAGTGCTCGATCACTGCCGCTTCGGTCAGCGTCCCGCCCTCGCGTAACGCCACAATCGCTTTGACAGCTTCACCCCAGGTTTCGTCAGGCACTCCGATTACGGCGCACTCATGCACATCGGCGAGCGCCATGATCCCCGCTTCGACTTCCGCGGAGAAGACGTTGAAGCCGCCGGTGATGATCATGTCCTTCTTGCGATCGACGATATAAAAATAGCCGTCTTTATCCCGATAGCCGATGTCGCCGGTGTGATGCCATCCGAAGTTGCGAATTTCCGCGGTGGCTTCAGGCAAATTGTAATAGCCGCCGCAGACGAGCGTTCCGCGCGCCACTATTTCGCCGGGTTGATTGTCGTCCAGGAGACGGCCTTTCTCGTCCATCGCTGCGAGACGAACGGCGGAAGTTGCTTTGCCGCAGCTCGCGAGGCGCTCCGGATGATCTCCGGCGGCGGCGGCAGCGATAGTTCTCTGATCGAGGAATGTGAGCAGCATCGGGGCTTCCGTCTGGCCGTAACTCTGGCACATGCACGGGCCGAATATTTCGACGGCCCGCTTCAACTTGTCCGGCGAGACCGGCGAGCCAGCCAATAAAAATACGCGCAGGCTCGAGTAATCGAATTTCGCGATATCGGAACGGGCTAATAATTTGTAGAGTGCCGTGGGAGGCAGAAACAAGTGCGTCACGCGGTGCCGCTCGATGGCTCGCGCGACTTCCAGGGCATCGAATCCCGGCAACACAACGTTGGTGGCGCCGATTGACGCCGCAGCAAAGGCTACGACACCAGCGGCGTGAGAAAGTGGCGCGACATTTAAACACACCGGCTCCGCGGCATCGCCGCGCCAATAATACGATGCCATTTCGAGCATAGTGCCCCACGCGAGGCTGGTGACGCGCACGCCCTTCGCCGGGCCCGTTGTGCCGCCGGTGGGCACGAGCCCGACAAGCCGTTCGTTATTTCCGTAGGCGTCGCCCCAATCGTCGAGGGTTAACCCCGCCCCGCGTTTGACGAACGATTCGAGCGAAGGAACTTCGTCGTCTGCGGCGTCAATGCAGACAAGATGGCGCAGCGATGGCACTCGTTTTCTGAACTCCTGAACTTGCGTGTTGAATCTACTATGATAGAAGAGCCAGGACGTCGCGACGTAATTCATGTACTCGACGCTGGCATCCGCCGCATTGCGGGAATTCATCGGGACCCATGCTGCGCCGGCCCGCATTAGGCCGAACATGCAGATCAGCACGCGGGCGTCGTTGGGCGAGTAAATCGCTGCGCGTTCTTCATCGCGCAACCCATGGGCGCGCATGGCGCAGGCGATTTGTTCGGTGAGGGCGCGCACTTCGCGATAGGAATAGCCGCGCGTGCCGTCGAGAATTGCAACTCGATCGAGGTTTGCTTCGGCGCCTTTATCGAAATAGTCGATTGCACGCATGCGATGATGTTATCTCACGGCTCGTTTTGACATCAGGGCCAGATTCCTGGGCGGCTGACGAAGCTTTGCGCGAACTCGATCGAATGAGCTTGTGGCGCGCTGTGGTCACGTACGGCGCAAACTGCAAACCGCTGAATTTAATTTTACGTTGCGCACCGTGCGATATTTCCGCCTCTGCCGAATTTTGTGCTCGTAAGATGCCGGCAGAGACGCCGGCACTACTTACGCGATAATCTTCATTTTTGACAGGCCGTGGCTTTCAAGGGCGCGGAAAATTTCGCGGTGCCCTACAGCTTCGGCGGCTGAGGCATACCCAACTTTCATGGGTGCGCGGTGAATCAGGCTGTGAGCTACGAATGCCTGAATCAATCCGGTTTGGCGGTACGCGCACGTGCCCACCACGATGCACTTCACATAGTCCGTCGAGCCGCGCGCTTCGATCACGTCGATAGTGCGGTGCACGTGCGTGTTTTCGCGCGGCGGCATTCCGGCCTGCACCGAGCTGGCCATTTCCGAAAGCATTTTCTCCTGCTCGGCCGACGGCAGCGGGCGAATATTGGCTTCGTAATGTTTCTCCGTCGCGAAAACGCCCTCCATTAATTGCCGGTCCAAAATTCCGCCCATCGAACGCACGTTCGCTACTTGCGGATGATCCTTGTACCAAACCGGATGCGGGAATCCGCCCCACGTCAGCGCGAGTTGCGTTTGCACCGATCCTGGAACCATCACGTCATAAGCGGTCGCGCGCGGCCAGGGCTTGTAGCGATTCTGTTCGAGATAGTAGGCATCCGTTTTAATTCCGGCGAAAATCGTTTGCGTTGAGCCGAAAGTAGGAATGCCTCTGAACATGGTGAGAATTTCCAGCGTGTCGATGGCCGCGGTTTCGATGCAGACGCGTGCGGCGATATCGCTCGGAGTGGACATGAAGGCCGTGGCCGGCGCGATCAGCAGCCCGCGCTCGGCAAATTTTGGGCCCCACTTTTCGGACGCTTCACGATGCCAGTGCTGCTCGCCGCCGATATCAATATAGTGGCAACCGGCGCGCAAGCAAGCTTCCGCAACCGTCGGACCGTGATAAATAAAAGGCCCCACGCAATTGCAAACGACCTTGGCGCCGCCAAAGGCTTTCGCAAGCTCCGCGACCGATCCGCCCGTCTCGACGATCTCGAATTCAGCCGTCTCGCAGCCCGGCACGCGATCCAAGACGTCCCTAATTTTGGCGGCGCTTCTGCCGGCGGCGATGAATGGCACGCCGTATTCGCGCAGGAATTCAGCGACGAGCCGCCCCGAAAACCCGTTCGCTCCATACACGACAACCGGTCGCTTCTCCGCCATTGCGATCCTCCTCAAATGTCCATGAACTCCCGGCCTCGCCGCGACCACGCTTACGATTATCGGCGCCCGTCACAAATTCTTCAGCGGACCGGACCTACGCATTTTCCTAGCCAGCGCGCCAATTCTTCAGCTAAAGTCTCTCTTTCGGTAGTAGGCACTTTATTGTTACCTGGTCTCTGGGGAGGCATATGGAACACTTCGAATGTCCTGTGAGGCTTACCGCCGATCTGATCGGTGGGAAGTGGAAGCCGCTGATTTTGTTTTATCTCGAGAGCGGGACGCGCCGCTTCAGCGAGCTGCAGCGCTTGATTCCCGGCACGAATAAGAAAATGCTGACCAAACACCTGCGCGAGCTGGAGCGCGACGAAATCGTCCATCGCGAGGTGTACGCCGAAGTTCCGCCTCGGGTGGAATATTCGCTTACGCGACATGGCCTAACCCTCCGGCCAATTCTCAAATCCATGTCCGCCTGGGGCAAGAGACATCGCGCCCGCCACGGCGTGACAGCGCGATAAAGGACCGCCGCTTATCCGGCCGTAAATCTCGGGCGCGCGTTCACACCTTCTATTTGCGCAAATGGCCCCAGTGGCGCGGCAACTTTACGGGCGGCGCAATTTGGCCTACACTAGTTGCACTCCCGCGGTGGTGAGCGTAGCTCAGCTGGTAGAGCATCGGTCTGTGGCACCGAGGGTCGTGGGTTCAAATCCCATCGCTCACCCCAACTATTGCATCCACTCATCATCAGGTGCATATTGCGGTGCAAAATCGTCTCCTGCTTTGCCACCGCGTTCCGCTCTGAATGTTCCGCCACGCAGTTGAAGATGCCGAGAGTGACTCGCGGATCGGCGCGCGTTTGGGCTCCTCAGGTGCAGCTGGCTAGTGGCACATCGGCGCCAGCTTGTTGATTTCCTGGACTGCGTCAACCCAGGGAAATTCTTTGCCATCGCTGAAAATGTAGAAAGTCGCGCCATTGGGGAGCAGCACGACAATATTTCCTCCGTAACCGGCCATCAAAGAAATCCAGAAATCGCATTTGTATCCGGGGAATTCTTCCGGCGTGACGTGCCGGCCCCAGAATCCGTGAGTATAGCGACGGCTGTTTTCCGGCACGCCGCTGCCGCGCCCCAGCTTTGGCGTTCCAAGCGCCGACCCCGAACTGACGCCAAGAATCGGAACTCCTGCGCTGCCGGTCTTTGCCCGATACAATGCCTCGTTCAAGCGCGACGGCTCGAGAATCTGCACGCCATAACTCTGGCCCTGCGAATTATTCAGGAATTCTCCGATCTTTGCGACATCGTCCTTGATGAAGAACAGGCCGTAATATCCGCTGGGCGCGCCAGCCGGGCTGTTGCCGGTTCGAATCGTGGTCAAGCCGCCGGCGCTCACGTGCAGCGGTTTGTAAACATCATCCCGTACCAGATCGAAAATGTCGGCGTCGCCTCCTCTTCGCTGTTTGAGATAAGCGTTCATCGCCTGCGTGAGGATAAAAGTCGCCGAGCTTTGATAAATCCACTTGGTTCCCGGCGGCGCAAAGTTTTTCGTGAACGCAAACGCGTCGGTTAACTTCGATTCGAAAGACTCATCCACGAGAAACGTGTCCATCGTAGGGCTGTCTTCGTCAGCCTCGTAGCCCTCCAGGTTATAGTTGCCGGTGGCCATGTCCGAAACGTTGTTGAACGTCGTTTTCTCCCAATTCCCGCGAATGAAATTTTTCGGGATGTAGTTCGCGATCAGTTCACTGTAAACACCGCTGCCATAGAGCTGGCCCAATCGCATCAGAGCAACGCCAGCGAACACCGATTTCGCGATGGAGTACGAAGGCAAGCGCATCTCGGCGCAGAAAACATAGTCACCCGACCGCGTCGGGCAGCCGGAGGAGTAATTGACGCCGTTAAGGACCAGTCCGAAGGTCGTGATTTCCGCAGGATTCTTGTATTCCGCGGCAATTGCCGCGAGATTGATACCCGCACTCGGATGATCCGCCGCCAAAGTGCACAGCGTCTTCGTGGGCAGGCGGTTCGCCATCTCGGTCGCATGTTCGCTTTTCAACTCCGCGGCTCGGGCGACGTTCGCAGGCTCGTAGCTCGCCGCCGCCATGCCCCATAGATTGAATTTCATGGGATAGCAGGTTTCCTGTGTAATCTGAAAATACACGTTGGAAATTTTCGGGCCCTTCACCTCGCTGTAGAGAAAAGTCATTTCGCCGTTGTGAACGCAATTCTGATTGCGCTGCACGAGAGCGAACGGCAAGGAGGCGCGCATGTATCCGTCGTCGCTGGCTTCGCGCCACACTCGCCCTGGGCCGAGTATGTAATTCCAAGCCGGGCTGCCTGTGATCGTCAATCCTTGTTGGGCAGGAATCAGATACCCGCCTCCGGCCGCAAACTGATATCGGAACGGCGGCAGGTGTTTCCAGGGCGAGTCGCCGTCGGGAATGATTTGAAAAATATCCGAAAGCCCGGTGAAATTTCCGCTGTACTGCAAATCATACAGCGCCAGCGTTCCTTCAAAGCTCTCCGTCGCGGCGTCAGCGTTTGCCGGCATGGCGAAGGCCGCGGCATCATCGAGCGGCGCCGAGGGCGCATTTTTGCTGAACAGCTGATTGCGCGTGAGTACGGTCCGCTTGCTGTCGCTTTCAGAGGATTTCGAAGCCGTAGTGGATGCCGCGCCGCGTTGATGGGCTGGCGATGGGGCCAGCCCGATGAGCCCCGCACACACCAGCGCGGCAGTTCCGCCGGCAAGATACAGAGCTCGCTTAATTTCCATAAGCTTGACCACGGTACAGCGAGGATCAAAATGGCTGGGTCGTGGCGCCCACATCAATGTCTTGTTCTCCTCGCTGCCCTTCCACGGGTCCGCGGCAAAGATAGCACTTGACAGCCCTTACTGGAACATTGATAAGGTCACGACAATCCCACGGAACTCCTGAAAATGCCGGCGCCTGAAGGTGCCGACGAAGCGGGCACGGTGCATGGAGAGTCGGAGACCGTGAGGCGGGGGTGTTCATGCGTCGGAAAAACTGTGTATCACTGCGTTTATTCCTTCTGATTTTCTTTTGCGCGGTTTTCAGCTCACCTGTCGGCGCTCAACTTACTGAAGGCACCATCGACGGCACGGTCTCCGATCCTTCCGGTGCGGCCGTTGTCGCTGCCAAAGTCCAAATACTGAATACCGGCACGGGCTCCGCCGTCGAAGAATTGACTGACTCCATCGGCTATTTTCGGGCGCCGCATCTCGCCGCCGGCCTCTACGAACTTCGAGTGGAAAGAACGGGATTCAAAACCGGGGTGGTGAAGAGCGTTTCTGTAAGCGTGGGCGTAACGACGCGCGCGGATGTCGTCCTCCAGGTCGGCAGTCTCGCGGAGAAAGTAATCGTGACGGAAACGGCGCCCCTGGTGCAAACCGAAGAGGGCCGTCTATCCAGCACCATTACCACCGATCAGGTCACTAGCCTCCCGCTCGACGGGCGCCAAGTCTATCAGTTGGTCACACTCGAACCCGGCGTCACCACCACGAACGCCCCGGTGATCTCCAACGTCCCGTCGCCCACCTCTTCCGTCACTTTCCTCTATGGCTTCATCGCCAACGGCTCCAACCCCCGCGGCAACAACTTCATTCTCGACGGTAACTCCAACAACAACGAATGGCTAGGCGGCCAGCCGCTGATCTTTCCTTCCCTCGACGCCGTCCAGGAAGTGCAAGTGCAGACGTTGAATTTTTCCGCCGAATACGGGCGCAATGACGGCGCCATCGTGAACATCATCACCAAATCGGGCACCAACAATTTTCACGGCACGGCGTTCTATTCCGGCCGCAACACCGCGCTGAACGCCAGAAATTTCTTCGATTTCGTTGACAAAACTCCGGTCCAGCAGAATCAGTTTGGCGGATCTTTCGGCGGTCCCATCATCAAAGACAAGACATTTTTCTTCGTCAACTACGAAGGCTCGCGATTGACGGCTGGTTCGCCCGCCGAGGTGCTTACCGAAAATCCCGCTTTCCGCGCGTCGGTGATTAGCTCGAGCCCGGGGAGCATCGCGGCTTTGCTCTTCGGCGATTTTCCGGGGCCGAACTGTCTTGGCCCTCAGCCTGCGCCCACCGTACCGACCTGCCTGACCGTGATTCCGCAGGTGGTTCCCAACCGCTCCGATCAATATCTGCTTCGCGCCGACCATAATTTCTCGAGCTCCGATCATTTTTATGCGCGTTGGGACAATAACCTCGCGTCGGGCAATGTTGGCCCGCAGGAACTGGGCGGCGCGGCCGCGCGAGGCTTTTCCGCGCCCTTCACCGGATTCTTCGCCGATCTCGGAATCGGCTACACCCACACGTTCACGCCATCAACGCTAAACGACTTTCGTTTCGACTATTCCCGCAACGACAGCAAAATCGCCTTCAGCATTCCTCCCAACACTCAGACCGCGGCCATTCTCAAAGCGGATGGCTTTCCGCCCGATTATTTCGGCGATCTGGTCTTCGACGACGGAACCATTCCCATGGGCGGAAATCTCTTCACTCCTCGAGACTTCGTCTTCAACAACTTCGGTTTCACGGATACGGTCACGCACGCGTTCGGCCGCCATTCTCTCAAGGTCGGGTTCGAATTCCGCCGCATCCAGGAAAACAGCAATTACGAGTTGTTGGGATTTCCTTATTACGAATTCGGCAGCATTGGAGCCTTCGCCGCCGACGCTCCCTACTTGACCGAAGCGACTGTCAATCGCATTCCCGGCAGCCCGGATTTCGGGAACTTTACCGGCACGCCACGGCATTTCCGCTGGAATCGTTTCGCCGCTTTCGCCGAGGACGATTGGAAGATCTCCTCCCGCGTCACGGTAAATTTGGGGCTGCGTTGGGACCTCTTCCCGGGACCCTCGGAGACAAACGGGGAGCTGAGTAACATCATCCTCGGCTCGGGCAACACATTTCAGGACCAGCTCGCCTCAGCCAGCGTCGGCCACGTCTCAAAAATGTGGAACACTGATTACAAAAATTTCGCACCGCGAGTCGGCCTGGCGTGGGATCCCACCGGGAAGGGTACATGGGCGATCCGCAGCGGATTCAGCATGGCCTACGAAGAGCCGTACTCGAATCTCTACACCAACGCGTCGCGTTTCAATCCTCCCGAGTCCACCACCGTGCTGGTCGAACCCAGCGCGTTCATCGGCACCGACATCAATTACACCTTTCCGTGGCAGCCGAGTTCCGATTACGCCGCGCCTACTTCTCCCAATGGCGGAATCGATGGCATCGACATAACTCCCAGCGGCGTTTACCCGAATCTGAAGACCGCCTACGCGCTGCAGTGGTTCCTCGGAGTGCAGCACGAATTCCTTAAGAACTTCGGCTTCAGCATCAACTACGTCGGAACGCGCGGCGTAAGAGGATACACGCGCGAGGATTACAATCGCTTCGACGGCGACGTCTGCAATCCCACTACGTGCAACTTCTTCGCTACTCGTTTGACTCCGGGCTGGGGCACCATCACCTATGTGTCCAACGAAAGCTCGTCGAACTACAACGGACTCAACGCGCAATTTAAGATGAATTACAGCCACGGTCTGATGCTCATCGCCAATTACACCTATGGCAAAGTCCTCGACAACGTTACCGAAGGCGGATTGGGCGATTATTTCAACGTGAACGCCTACGCCATTAATTACAGCGGCGTCATGGACATCGAAAAACCGCGTCTCGACTATGCGCCATCGGAATTCGACGTGCGTAACCGCTTCGTTCTTTCGGGGATTTGGAACATTCCGGGCCCCAAGGGGGACGGTGCGGCCAATAAGGTGTTCGGAGGCTGGCAGCTCGATTCCATTGTGACGCTGCAATCCGGCAGGCCATTCGACGTTGATTGCACGCTCGGCTGGTTTGAGGGCTGCGATTTTCAGATGGACGGCGACTTTTACGCTCGTCCGAATGCGGTTCCCGGGCTTAAGCTAAGCGGCTTCAGCAATCAGCAATTCGTGAATGGTCTTTTCGGCAATCCCACGTTGACGTTCTATGGCCCGACGTTCGAAAGCTTGACCTCGCAAGCCATTCAAGTCTTCTGCCCCAACGGATTGAACTCGATCATTGATTTCGGGCCGTCGTCCACCTGCGTTCCCGTGGGCCAGTCTGGAAATCTGGGCCGAAACGTGTTCCGCGGCCCGGCTTTCAAGGACGTGGATCTCTCGATCGTAAAGAACACAAAAATCCGCGAGCGGCTCACCATTCAATTCCGCATGGATGCCTTCAATCTCTTTAATCGCGTAAATCTCTACAATCCCATCGGAAATATGGGCAGCTCGCAGTTCGGCCAATCCATTGCTGCGTTCCCAGCGCGCGAGCTGCAGTACGGCGTAAAATTTCTGTTTTAGCGGTGATCGTACAAAAGATACTTAGGGCAGGACGGTGGGTTCAAATCCCTTCGCTCAAGCGAGCTCTATCGCAGTGCATGAAGTTTCCTGGAATCCCGACGCGTCTTACTTTTCCTCGGCGGGCGTGGCTGTGGCCGGGCCTTCGCCGACGATCTCCAGTACTGCTTCCGAATCCTTCGCGCCATCGTAATGAATTTGTTTGCCGAAATGGGTGACGTAGCTTCCGGCAGGCATGGCGACCGTTTTTTCTGGATCGAATTTCGGGCCGGTACCCACCCACCACGTTCCTGAGATCACGGTAATGAAGCGATCGTTCGGATGCCAGTGCGGATGGCTCATGTGATGCGGCGTCCATTTCACCAGCACGATGTACAGACCCGGCTTCGACGGATCGCCATGCAGAACTGCCATATCTGCGCCTACGGGATCGTGCTTCCACTCGATCTGATCGGGCAATTTGTAGGACAGCACTTTTGGATCTAGATTGCCGGCAGCAGTATTCGTGGTCTGCGCCGAGCCGCGCGAAACCGTTATCGCTGCGAATACTGCAATGCATACAGCCGCCGCAGCGATTATCTCTTTTCCTAAAATCGACATAGTCCCTCCCTAGCAATCCAGATTCTCAAGCTAGTCAAAATGCACTCATCGCGCCGTAGATTTGCACTGATCCCGAGGCGAGTCAAACCTTCCGGTCGCGATCGAGTTGGGTCAGGTTGAACGCGGCATTCAGCAGGGAGACGTGCGAAAAGGCTTGAGGGAAATTTCCCAGCATGCGTTTTGATGCTGGATCGTATTCCTCGGAGAGCAATCCCAGGTCGTTGCACAGGGCGAGAAGTTTCTCGAAGAGTTTTTTTGCCTCGTCCGCACGGCCGGACATGGCATAGGCGCCGGCCAGCCAGAAGCTGCAAGGCAAGAAAACGCCTTCGCCGGGCGGCAGGCCATCGTCGGTGTCGTGGGTGTCGTAACGCAACACGAATCCGTCACGAATTAAATCGCGTTCGATGGCGCGGATGGTGCCTTGCACGCGTGCGTCGGAGATAGGCAGAAAGCCGACCTTGGGAATGGCCAGCAAGCTGGCGTCCACATTGTCCGAGCCATAAAACTGCACGAAGCTGCCCATCGCGGGATTGAAACCGTCGCGGCAAACTTCGGCGTGGATTTCGTCGCGC
The DNA here is from genome assembly GCA_963831955.1 of uncultured Acidobacteriota bacterium. Lineage (GTDB taxonomy): Bacteria > Acidobacteriota > Terriglobia > Acidiferrales > UBA7541 > Palsa-147. Next base: position 87,285 of record CAWHSG010000004.1, read on the forward strand.
ACGGCGCGCCAGCGATCGACCGGTCCCTTCAGGCCGAACTGTTCACAGCTTTTGATGGCGCTATCGAACGCGTACCAGGCCATCACCTTCGAATGAGTGAATTGATTGCTGGAGCCCCGGACTTCCCAGATGCCTTCGTCGGGCTCGTGCCAGATTTTTTCGAGATGCTCGAGAAGCGCCCATTCCAGCTCAATGCCGTGCTCGTGCTCGGACATTTCGCCTCTGCGCGCGTGGTACATCACCCCCGCGAGTTCGCCGTAAACGTCGAGCTGCAGTTGGTCAACGGCGGCGTTGCCGATGCGCACCGGCTTCGAAGCTTCGTAGCCCGGCAGCCAATCGAGTTCCCACTCTCTCAGAAATGCTTCGCCCGCCATGCCATACATCACTTGTACCTGATCTGGACTGCCGGCAGCGGCGCGCACCAGCCAATCGCGCCAGTCCTGCGCCTCTTCATCGTAGCCCGCGGCCTGCAGCATTCGCAGCGTGAGCGAGGCATCGCGCAACCAGCAACAGCGGTAATCCCAATTTCGTACACCGCCGATTTTTTCGGGCAGCGAAGTTGTGGCTGCCGCCGTGATTCCTCCCGTCGGCCAATAGGTGAGCGCTTTCAGAGTGATCAACGAGCGCTTCACCGCCTCCTCGTACGGGCCTTGATAGGTGCACTTCCCGGCCCATTGCGTCCAGAAGGCATTCGTCTGCTCGAGCGATTTTTCCACGCCAAGAGCTTTCGGGATGGGTAGATGAGAGGGGAAATAACTGAGCATGAACCATTCGCTCTCGCCCGCGCTGACTGTGAAATCGGAGACGGTGGTCATATCCTTGCCGCTCACATCGGCGGAGGTGCGCAGGATGACCATGCTAGGGCCGGCGACGGCGCGCAATGCGCCATCGTCGAGGCGGGTGACCCACGGCGCAAGTTTGCCGTAGTCGAAACGAAGGATTAGCTCCATGTGCATGTCCACCTGCCCGCGGAGGCCTTGGATCATGCGAATTACGTGCGAATTGGGCTGGTGCGCGGGCATGAAGTCGGTGACGAGAACCGCGCCTTGGTCGGTTTCGAATTCGGTTTCGAGAATCAACGTGTCTTTGCGGTAGCGGCGCGTGGTTTGCTTGCCGGGCTTGGCGGGCGCCACGATCCAGCGGCCGTGTTCGGGCGCGCCGAGTAACGCGGCGAAACACGCTCCGGAATCAAAACGTGGAAGGCACATCCAATCGATTGAGCCGTCTGCGCCCACGAGCGCGCAGGTTCGCAGGTCGCCGATCAGCCCATAATCTTCAATGCGAGACGCCATCAAATCGCTCCAGAACGACGGTCGAATGTCTGTTGCCTGCATTTGTAGCACAGCCACTCCTGGCTGTGTCTGACTTCGGTAAATGGCGAGATGCTGTTGCGAAACCTACAAAACACCACAGCCACGAGTGGCCGTTCTGCGTCTCTAGCTTCAGTAGTCGCCATCACGTGACCTCTTACCGCCGCCACTGAACTGAATTCCGCCATTGCGGGCAAAATTCAGTAGAATGGGCGCGACGCCCACGGTTGCCCCGCCGCTGGCCGCGAACTTCTAGGTTTCGCCCGCGAACCTAAGGATGGCAGCGAATGCCTGAAGACTCCGCGCAACATCCGACGAAATCTCAGAGCCTCACGCCCATCGCACAGATGGACGTGCTTTGGATTACCGCCGGTCTCGGTTGCGACGGTGACACCATCTCGATGACCGCCGCGACTCAGCCGAGCGTCGAAGATTTGATTCTGGGAACCTTCCCTTGGGTTCCAAAAATGAAGTTGCACAATCCGTTTCTCGCTTATGAAAATGGAGACGATTTTCTCCGGCCGTTTCATCTCGCGGCGGAAGGAAAGCTCGCTCCGTTCATTCTGGTCGTCGAAGGTTCGATACCCAATGAGAACAACAAGAGCGAGGGATATTGGGCGTCGTTCGGCACCGATGAAAAAACCGGCCAGCCCATCACTACCTGCGAATGGATCGATCGGCTCGCGCCGAAAGCGTGGGCGGTGGTGGCGTCGGGGACCTGCGCCACTTACGGCGGAATTCACGCCATGGAAGGAAATCCCACTGGCTGCATGGGGCTTGCGGATTATCTCGGTTGGAATTGGAAATCGTTCGCGAATATTCCGATCGTTTGTGTACCGGGGTGTCCGGTGCAGCCTGACAACATGACGGAAACGCTGCTTTATTTGCTGAATATGTCAGCGGATCGGGCGCCGATGATCCCGCTGGATGAGGCGCTGCGGCCTACCTGGCTTTTTGGATCTACGGTGCACGAAGGTTGCGATCGCGGGGGTTATTACGAGCAGGGAGAATTCGGAGACGAGTATGGATCGCCGCGGTGCATTGTGAAGCTTGGTTGTTGGGGGCCGGTGGTGCAATGCAATGTCGGCAAGCGTGGATGGATGGATGGAATCGGCGGGTGCCCGAATGTGGGCGGGATTTGCATTGGCTGCACCATGCCGGGATTTCCGGATAAATTTATGCCCTTCATGAACCAGCCACCCGGTTCGCTGCTTTCTTCGAGCGCGGTGATGACTTACGGGCGGGCCATCAATGCATTGCGGCGATTTACTCAGGCATCTTTGAATAAAGAACCGGCGTGGCGGAAAAAATCGCGGATGCAGGGACCACCCGCGAACCCGAAAACATAATCGAATCCTATATGGCTGGCGAATTTCAATTTCCATCGGAGTTCATCCGCGGCTTGACCGGAGCGGAGGCGGGTGAATCGCAGAGGCTCGATTTGGCAGCTGCGGAAGCGGTGCTGCAAGAGCTCGCCATTGTTTTTTTTCAGGATTCCCGCGGGGCGCGAGTTTCTTTGCCTGGCTACGAGGGAGGCCAGGCTCATCTACTACGGGCTGAAGAAAGCGCGCCAACGCTTGAGGCACGCTACCGGGCGCTCGTCGAGCAAATTTCCGCGATTGTTTTTATGGCTTATCTGGATCGCGGAATTGGCGAGGCTTACGTCAGCCCGCAGATTGAGGCAACGCTGGGATTCTCGCAGGAGGAATGGCTCGAGGATCCGGTGCGCTGGTATCAGCAAATTCACCCGGACGACAAGCAGCGATGGAGTGTGGAAGCTTCGGAAATGTTTCTCACCGGGAAGCCGCTACGTTCGACTTACCGAGTGCATGCGCGCGATGGGCACGTGGTGTGGTTTCAGTGCGAAGCGAAAATGGTACGGCGTCCGGATGGGCGGCCGTGGTTCGTGCAAGGAATTGCATTTGATGTTACGGAGCTGAAGGAAGCCGAGGCGGCGCTTTCGAGTGAGCGCAATGTGCTATCGGCGATTCTCGATACTGTGGGGGCGCTCGTCGTGGTGCTCGATCCGGAAGGACGCATCGTGCGATTCAATCGCGCTTGCGAACTGACAACCGGATATTCGTTTGATGAAGTTGCGGGCAAGCGGCTGTGGGAGTTGTTTCCGATTGCTGACGAACTCGAGAGCACCAAAGCGATTTTCGCAGAATTGCGCACGGGAAAAGTTCCGGGCGATTACGAATCGCATTGGATCACTCGCAATGGCGGGCAGCGGCGCATTGCCTGGTCGAGCACCATTCTTCCCGGGCGCGACGGCTCGGCGCGCTACATGATTGCCACCGGAATCGATATCACCGAGCGGCGGCGCTTGCAGCAATCGATTCTGGAAGTGAGCGGACGCGAGCAGCGGCGCATCGGGCAGGATTTGCACGATGGGCTTGGACAACATTTGACCGGCATCGCTTTCATGAGCAAAGTGCTGGAGCAAAAATTGGCGGAGCGAGCGATCCCGGAGACCGCCGATGCCGATAAAATTCTGCGGCTGGTGAACGAAGCAATCAGCAGGACGCGGGAATTGGCGCGCGGCCTTTCGCCGGTGGTTTCCGAAGCACATGGATTAATGTCGGCGCTCGGACAGCTCTCGAACGAGATCGAGGATTTATTCCGGATTACATGCCGCTGCGAATGCGATGACCCGGTGCTCATCAATGATGTGAATCTTTCGACGCACCTGTATCACATCGCGCAGGAAGCGGTGAATAACGCGATTAAGCATGGCGGCGCGAAACACATCGTCATCCGGCTGGCGGCATCGAATGATTCGGGAACGCTGACGATCTGCGATGATGGCGCCGGCTTTCCGGCCGCCGCGCCAAAGGATTCCGGCATGGGACTGCACATCATGGCGTACCGCGCAAACATGATTGGTGGCACACTGTTGGTCGGGCCGGGTGAAACGGGCGGGGCGAAAGTCGCGTGCACATTTCCGCTGAAAGAGATAGCATCCGCGGATCGTGAAGAATGAATACTAAAGCCGGCGCCGCTACAGCGAATCGCAAGAGCAAGATTTTCGTGGTGGACGATCATCCCATCGTGCGCCAGGGACTCGGCCTGCTGATCAATCGCGAGCCGGATATGATCGTGTGCGGCGCGGCGGAAGAGGCGCAGTCGGCGCTGCGCGCGATTCCTGCACTGCAGCCGGATGTGATGGTGGTGGATATTTCGCTCAGCGGACCGGACGGGCTCGAGCTGGTGAAAACGATCCGTACGCGCGATGCGAACCTGCCGATTCTGGTGCTCTCCATGCACGATGAATCTATTTATGCCGAGCGCGCCCTGCGCGCCGGCGCCAATGGCTACATCATGAAGCAGGAGGCCACGGAAAAAGTGCTGGTGGCGATTCGGCGGATTTTGCGCGGGGAAGTTTACTTGAGCGATCGCGTCTCCAGCAAAATGCTGCAGCAGTATGTGCGCGGCTCAAGCACTGCGCGGGAATCTCCGGTGGCCGATCTCTCGGATCGCGAGCTGGAAGTCTTCCGGCTCGTTGGCGAAGGACACGGGACGCGGCAGATCGCCGAGGAATTGCACTTGAGCGTGAAGACGGTAGAGACCTACCAGGCGCACATCAAAGAGAAACTCTCACTGCGCAACGCGCGCGAGCTGGTGCAGCACGCCATCGAGTGGCACCTCACCGAAAAAGGTAGCTAGAGCTAACTTCGCCTAGAAAAAAATAGATAGATTTAATCAAAATTTCAGGCTGGAAGCACTCGGCCCGCAACACCATCCCCTTTCTTATCAATGAAACTCTTCCGTTTCTCAGGGAATCCCCTATACGCAAGCTACGTGATTTCCCTATTGAATATAGGGGCACAACCCGCTTGAGACGCTTTTCATCGTGGCATATAGCGTATTGCGTACGCGGACGTTATCTATGCGTGCGTCGTCGAAGTCCTCCAGCGATGGAGACGGCGGGAGTGAATGGGTCCATCCACTCTGGCCCGGCGCACCTGCCAAACCGCAAGCCCGTTTGGCAGACGATTCGTGCTGCAAAATCTGAAAGCCGGGAAGGAGCGCCATCCATGGCACCTGAAACGGTCCCCTTCGGTCGTTCTACACAGAAGGCCCCCGCAGTTTCCGACATTCATATCCTCTGGATCACGGCCGGGCTGGGTTGCGACGGAGATTCCGTCTCGATTACAGCCGCGACGCAGCCGAGCATCGAGGATGTGCTGCTAGGAGCGATTCCCGGATTGCCGAAAGTGCATTTGCACAATCCGGTGCTGGCTTACGAGAACGGCGATGAGTTCCTGAAATTCTGGTATCTCGCCGAACAGGGAAAACTCGAGCCCTTTGTGCTGGTGGTGGAAGGCTCGATTCCCAACGAGAAAATCAAGAAGGAAGGTTATTGGGCGGCGCTCGGCACCGATCCGAAGACTGGCCAGCCGATTCCCACGAACGATTGGATTGACCGGTTGGCGCCGAAAGCGCTGGCGGTAGTGGCCATCGGCACTTGCGCCACTTACGGCGGCATTCACGCAATGTCCGGTAATCCCACGGGAGCGATGGGCCTCGCGGACTATCTGGGGTGGGAATGGCGCTCGAAAGCTGGGCTGCCCATCGTGAATGTGCCGGGTTGTCCGGTGCAGCCTGACAACTTCACGGAAACCCTCCTTTACCTCCTGTATCAAGTCGCTGGCCTAGCTCCGATGATTCCTCTTGATGATCAGTTGCGGCCACTATGGCTTTTCGGCCGAACCGTACACGAAGGCTGCGATCGCGCCGGCTATTACGAACAAGGCGATTTCGCCGATGAGTATGGCTCCCCGAAGTGCATCGTGAAGCTCGGATGCTGGGGCCCGGTGGTGAATTGCAACGTGCCGAAGCGCGGCTGGATGAATGGCCTCGGAGGTTGCCCGAACGTCGGTGGAATTTGCATCGGCTGCACCATGCCGGGATTCCCGGACAAGTTCATGCCGTTTATGGATGAACCGCCCGGCGCGAAAGTGTCGGCCGGGTCGATCGGGGTGTATGGGCGTGCGATACGCGCGCTGCGCAGTTTCACGAATCAGACGGTTAACAAAGAGCCGAAGTGGCGCAATCCGCGGCCGGAATTGACGACCGGCTATCGCCCGCGCAGCTACTGAAAAATCTAAAGGAGCACTGACGATGAGCACAATTACGACCCCGGTGAAGGAAACTCCGATTGATAAGAAGAATCTTGTGCAGATGAACTGGGACCCGATTACGCGCATCGTCGGGAGCCTGGGGATTTTCACGAAGATCGACTTCGGCACGCGGCGCGTCGCTGAGTGTCATAGCACCTCGTCGATCTTCCGCGGATACAGCATCTTTATGAAGGGCAAGGATCCGCGGGACGCGCATTTCATAACGAGCCGCATCTGCGGAATCTGCGGAGATAACCATGCCACCGTCGCAACCTACGCGCAGAACATGGCGTTCGGCGTGCGTCCGCCGGCGATTGGCGAATGGATTGTGAACTTGGGCGAAGCTGCGGAGTACATGTTCGACCACAATATTTTCCAGGATAATTTGGTCGGCGTGGATTTCTGCGAGCAGATGGTGAAGGAAACGAATCCGGGCGTATGGGAGAAGGCGCAGAAAACGGAAGCGCCGCACACCAAGTTGCACGGCTTCAAGACTATCGCCGACATTATGAAGGCGCTGAATCCTTTCACCGGCGCGTTCTATCTCGAAGCGCTGCAAATGAGCCGCATGACTCGCGAGATGTTCTGCTTGATGGAAGGGCGGCACGTGCATCCGTCCACTTTGTATCCGGGCGGCGTAGGCACCGTGCCGACTATTCAGCTCTTCACCGATTACATTGTGCGCTTGATGAAGTATGTGGAATTTATGAAGAAGGTCGTGCCGCTGCATGACGATCTCTTCAATTTCTTCTACGAGGCGCTGCCCGGATATGAGGAAGTCGGACGCCGGCGCATTTTGCTGGCGTGCTGGGGCTCGTTCAACAATCCGGCAGTCTGCGATTACACCTACAAGAATATGACGGAGTGGGGCCGCGCGATGTACGTGACGCCCGGCGTGGTGGTGGATGGCAAGCTGGTGACGAACGATCTGGTGGACATCGGCCTGAACATCCGCATCCTGCTAGGCCATTCGTATTATGACGACTGGCAAAACTCCGAGACCTTCGTGAAAAACGATCCGCTCGGCAATCCAGTGGATAAGAATCATCCATGGAATCAAACTACGATTCCGCGTCCGCAGAAGCGCGACTTCAACGGCAAATATAGCTGGGTGATGTGCCCGCGCTGGCTCGACAAGCGCACCGGCGACCATCTGGCGCTCGATACCGGCGGCGGCCCGATCGCACGATTCTGGGCGACGGCGCTGGCGGGAATCGTGGATATCGGCTACGTGAAGGCCACCGGCCATAGCGTAAAGATGTATCTGCCGAAGACCATGTCGCTGCCGGAAGTGGAGTTCGAGTGGAAGATTCCGAAGTGGAGCAACGCGATTGAACGCGATCGCGCTCGCACTTACTTCCAGGCGTACGCCGCGTGCTGCGCGCTTTATTTCGCGGAGCAGGCGCTGGCGGAATTGCATGCAGGACGGACGAAAACCTGGAACGATTTCAAAGTTCCCGACGACGCGATTGCCTGCGGATTCCACGAAGCGGTGCGCGGAGTGCTCTCGCACCACGTCGTAATCCGCGACGGCAAAATCGCAAACTATCATCCGTATCCACCCACGCCCTGGAATGCCAATCCGCGCGATATTTACGGCACGCCGGGCCCGTACGAGGATGCGGTGCAGAACACGCCGATCTTCGAAGAGAATGGGCCGGACAAATTCAAAGGCATTGACATCATGCGCGCCGTGCGCAGCTTCGATCCGTGTCTGCCGTGTGGAGTGCACATGTACCTCGGCAATGGAAAGGTGCTGAAGACCAACCATTCGCCGATGTTCGGCAACCAGACTTAACAGAATCCTGGGAGCCGCGCGCTGGGCCGCGCTCGCGAGCAGGTCGGGACGCGAGCGCAGAAGGCTGGACACCACGCGCGCGGTTCCTTCGGATCGAGTTTCAAAAGCGGCCATGCTCAACCGGAAAGAATTTCAGCAACGCGCACAAACAATCGAAGAGTTGGTCGCAAAGCTCGAATCGATCGCCGATCCGGATCATCGAGCTGCGACCAAACACCTATTGCATGCGCTCACTGATCTGTATGGCAGTGGGATCGAGCGCATGATGGAATTGGTGCATCAGAGTGGGCAGCCCGCGGCGGCGTTGATTGCCAGTTTTGAGCGCGACGACATCATCAAGGGCTTGCTGCTGTTGCATGGATTGCATAGCCAGGATCTTGAGTCGCGGCTGCTGGGGGCGCTCGAGAAAACTCGGCCGTACCTCAAATCGCATGGTGGAAATGTCGAATTGGTTAGTGTGGACGAGTCGGGAGCTGTGAAGCTGCGGCTCGAGGGTAGCTGCAATGGCTGCCCGTCGTCTTCGGTGACCATGAAATTAGCGATCGAGGATGCGATTTACGAGGCTGCGCCGGATATTCTTTCGCTGGAAGTGGAAGGCGTGGCGGAAGAGCCGGTGCGGGCGCATTCGGTGGGATTTGTCCCGCTGGAGCAATTGAGCGGCCATGGACACAAGCCGAGCGCGTCCGCACGCGATCAAGTGGAATGGGAAGAAATTTTCGGTCTGGATTCGATCCAGCCGGGAATCGCGCGCAAGATGGATGCCGGCGGAAAAGATATTGTGGTGTGCCGCGTAAACGAATCGCTTTACGCTTACGAAAATAGCTGCGCGGCTTGCGGCGAATCGTTGGAAGGCGCGCTGCTCGATCGCGCTACTCTGGTCTGTCCCTCGTGCGAGCGCCAATTCGATGTCGTTCGTGCCGGCCGCTCGCTGATCGCGCCCGATCTACATTTGCTGCCGCTTCCGCTGCTTGCCGAAAATGGACGCGCTCGCGTGGCCGTGCCTCTCGCCGCAATCGCGCCGGCTGAGGGGGCGCTGTGAATGGTCTGCGCTCGCCCGAACAGGATGGGGCCTTTGCCACGCTGCGGCAGTTTGTCCGCAAACGCCCGAATGTGGAGCGCTGCGAGCTTTGCGCCATCGCTCTGCCGCACGAACATCAGCATCTGATCGAGCCAATTCAGCGAAAACTTGTTTGCGCCTGCGAAGCCTGCTCGATTCTTTTCAGCCATCAAACAGGATTGAAATATAAGCGTGTGCCGCGCCGAGTACGCTGGCTTTCCAATTTCAAGATGTCCGATGCGCAATGGGAAGCCATGCGAATTCCCATCGACATGGCGTTTTTCTTTCATAGCACGCCGGAGGCACGAGTGGCGGCGTTCTATCCGAGCCCGGCCGGCGCAACTGAATCGCTCTTGCCGCTCGAAAGCTGGAATGAAATCGCCCGGGAAAATCCAGCGCTGAACGAAATGGAAGCGGACGTCGAAGCGCTGCTGGTGAATCGCGTGGGCCATCCGCGGCGGAGTGGCGCGGCGGTTTACGCGGTGGCGCCGATTGATGAATGCTACAAGCTGGTCGGCTTGATTCGCACGCATTGGAAAGGTTTTGGCGGCGGCACGGAGGTCTGGCAGGAGATCGAAAAATACTTCGGCGATCTTCGGGCAAAAGCAGGCGTTGCTAAGGAAGTCGAGCAATCGAATGCCTGACCTGAACTTCCAAGTCGAAAGCGTCGAAGTCGTCCCGTACGCGGCGACGCCGCTGCTGGCTTTTCGTCTGCGCGTTGAGAATGCCGTCGCCGGCGAGGTCATTCATACGGCTGCACTGCGCTGCCAAATTCAGATCGAAGCCACTCGCCGCAGTTACACTCCCGATGAACAATCCAAGATGCTCGATCTCTACGGCGAGCCCGAGCGCTGGAGCCAGACGCTGCGCACTTTGCTTTGGACGCACGCGGACGCGGTTGTGCCGCAGTTTACCGGCGACACTTCGGTGAATTTGAAAGTTCCCTGCACTTTCGACTTCAATGTGGCGGCTACAAAATATTTCCATGGCCTGAGCGGCGGCGATCTTCCGCTCGAATTTCTTTTCAGCGGCATGGTTTTCTACGGCGATCACAATGGCGCGCTCCAAGTGTCGCCAGTGTCTTGGCAAAAAGAAGCCAAGTTCCGCCTGCCGCAAAAAGTTTGGCGCGAACTGATTGACACCTACTATCCCAATACCGCATGGCTCTGCTTGCGCCGCGACGTTTTCGACCGCCTCAATCATTACAAAATGCGCCGCGGAATTCCTACGTGGGAACAGGCCATCGAGGCGGTGCTCAATGCTACGGAATCTTCGGTGAAGTCATGAACGCGAAGCTGGTGGAAGATATCGCCAAGGCGGTGCTTTACGAGGGCTATATTCTGTATCCCTATCGCCGCTCGGCGGTGAAAAATCGCCAGCGCTTCAATTTCGGCGTACTGACGCCGCGGAAATATTGCGAGGCGAATCCCGCGGGAGAGAATTCTTCGTTTCAAGTGGAGTGCTTGGCCCGCCAGGGCGCGAATTTGATATTGAACGTGAAGCTCAGATTTCTGCGAATGGTCGAGCGCACCGTCGGGGAAATCTCGCCGCCGGTCGCAGAATTTCTGCAGTCGGACGCGTTGGCATTTGGAACGGTTCCGAAACTTGCTGTCGATGGCCGCACCTACGAGCCCTGGCAGGAAGCGGCCGAGTACGAAATCGAGGTTCAAGCCAACACGCATCATTTGCTGCTCAATCCCCGGACTTTGGAGTTCGCATTGCCCGCTGCAAGCGACTGCGAAACGCTGCGAAATGCGAACTCAGAAATCGCCGGGGTGGTTCGTCGCCATCAACAGGAAATCTCGGGCGAAATCTGGATCTCCGCGCAAGCGGCGGGAAATGAAATCGTCAAGATCACCGTGCGCGCTTCGAATACCACCGCCATTCCGCTCTCTGAGGGCGGGAACGGCGATGTCAAACGGGAGGATGCGCTGCGCTATTCCGTGCTCTCCGCGCACGCGATTCTGCATATTCCCGGCGGCGAATTCATTTCGGCGATCGATCCGCCGGCGGAATTGCAAGAGGCTGCGCGCGGATGCCAGAACCGGGTAGTTTGGCCGGTGCTGATTGGCGAAGAGGGTTCGCGCGATGCCATGCTCGCGTCGCCGATTATTCTCTACGACTATCCGCAAATCGCGCCGGAAAGCGCCGGCGAGCTGTTCGACGCCACGGAAATCGACGAAATTCTCGCGCTGCGAATTTTGACCCTCACCGATGAAGAAAAGCAGGAAATGCGCAGCGGAGACGATCGCGCCCGGCAAATTCTCGAGCGCACGGAATCTCTGCCGCCGGAACACATGATGAAACTCCACGGCGTGCTGCGTGGAATCCGCCCAGTAGGTGACGAGGCCGAATGAACGAGTACGAATGGCACCTGCTCGAAGATAGAAACCGGGTGGACAGCCTGCAAATCGCGGGGACTGAAGTCAAGTGCGGGGATCGCGTGCGCTTGCGCCCGCGCGCTGGCGGCGATGTCTTCGATGCTGCGCTGGCAGGGCGCGTCGCGATCATTGAAGCGATCGAGCAGGATTACGAAGGCCAATTTCATCTTTCAGTGGTGGTCGAGGAAGATCCGGGGCGCGACATGGGCATGGCGCGACAGCCCGGGCATCGATTTTTCTTCGCGCCGACTGAGGTGGAACCGCTCGGGTCGAACGCCGATTCTTCCGCTGCGTCGGCCGCGACGCGCACGCCAACAATTTTGATCGCCGGCATCGGCAACATTTTTCTTGGCGACGATGCTTTCGGAGTGGAAATCGCGCAGCGCATGGCGAGTAAAAACTTGCCGCGTGGAGTGCGCGCCATCGATTTTGGAATACGCGGCTTCGATCTGGCGTACGCGCTGCTGGACGGCACGGACGTGACGATTCTGGTGGATGCCTGCCCCCGCGGCGAGAAGCCCGGGACGCTTTACGTGATCGAGCCGGATTTGGATTCGCTCGATGCGCCTGATGCGGAATCCGCGCCGCCGGTGGATGGGCACGTGATGAATCCAGTGAACGTCCTGCGGCTGGCGAAAACCCTGGGCGGCCCGTTGAAAAAGATTCTGCTTGTTGGCTGCGAGCCCGAATCGCTCGGCGGCGACGAAGGAAGAATCGGATTGAGCGAGGCCGTGACGGCGTCGATCGACGAGGCCCTCCGCATGGTCGAGTCGCTGGTAGAACAAATTCTCGCAGGTTAATCGCATGCGGAGGAAACCACGGAAAGTCTTAAAAAAGGAGAGTCGAACGATGCACACGATTGAACAGAACGGAAATGGATCGTCCACTGACAAGGAAACTCTCTACATGCTCGGCGGGCTTGCGCTAGTGGTATTCGGCGCCGGCCTGATTCTGTCGAATCCGACCGTTCGTAAATATATGGGCGAGATCGGCATCGGCGGGTTGGCGCAGAATATTGTGCCGGACGTCGAGCGCTATTTTAAATTGCGCGCGATGTAGTCGCGCTGGCTGATTTTGCCGAGCGGCGTGCGCACGGGGAAGTGCGAAATCGTTGTAGCGATCGAATGAATCGTGCGCCGTTGGCTGCCGCCCGAAGCGAGACGCGAAAATCCTGTGGGTGTTCCAATTGGAGTCCAGATGTCACCTGAGAGCGCCACCGTGACTTACGCCATCGACGCCAGTAGGTCTCGGTTTACGGTGAAGGCCTTTGCTTCTGGATTGCTTTCCGGCCTGGGACACAATCCGACGTTTGCCATCCGCGGCTACTCGGGCACGGCGACGGTGTCGCCGGATAGTCTCGAAAATGCGTCTCTGCAAGTGCGCATTCAGGCGGACTCGCTCACCGTAACCGACGACGTGAGCCAGAAAGATCGCCAGGATATCGAGAGTCGCACGAAAAACGATGTCCTGGAGACCTCGCGATTTTCTGAGATCGCCTTTGATAGCACGAAGATTACGGGCGGCCAAATGGGCGACGGCCGATTCACCGCCGCAATCACCGGAGACTTGACGCTCCACGGAGTCACCCAGAGCCTTACGTTCAATGCGCAAGTGGTGGTGAGCGGGCCCACAGTTCGCGGCTTCGGGGAGTTTTCAGTCCGTCAGACCGATTACGACATCACACTGGTATCAGTAGCCGGCGGAACTTTGAAAGTGAAGGACGAGCTGAAAATTTCGTTCGATATCCTGGCGAAGCGGCAAAGCTGAAGGCCGCTGAAAGAACGTGATGAACGCGCACGACACTGACGACGAAATTCCGGGAGGATGCCACATGTGCCTAGCGATTCCAGGAAAGATCGTGGATATCATTCCGGATGCGCGCAGTCTGGCGCTCGTGGAAGTTGCAGGAGTGCGGCGGCGGGTTGATCTCGGGTTGCTCGAGGCGGACAAGCCGGAAAAAGGCGACTGGGTGCTGATCCATGTGGGATTTGCAATGAGCAAGATTAGCGAGCAAGATGCCATCGAGCAGATGAACACGCTGGCGATGCTGGGCGAGGCGGAAGCGGCGCTGCAGGAAATTCGCGGCTACGGCTTGGGAGAAGAAGATAGCGACCAGCCTGCTTCCTAGCTGAGCAATAAGGCGGCCTCATGAAATTCGTTGACGAATTCCGCGAACCAGAACTGATCAACAAAGCGGCCGACGAAATACGCCGCTTGGCCGATCCTTCGCGCCACTACCGCTTGATGGAAGTTTGCGGCGGCCACACCCACGCGATCTACCGCTTCGGCTTGAAAGATATTCTTCCCGAAAATATCGAGCTGATTCATGGGCCGGGCTGCCCCGTCTGTGTGCTTCCGATGGGCCGCATTGATGACGGACTTTCGATGGCTCAGGATCCAAATGTAATTTTCACCGCATTTGGCGACATGATGCGGGTGCCAGGCATGAACGGCAGCCCGCTCGAGCACAAGGCGCGCGGCATGGACGTGCGCATCGTTTATTCGCCGACCGACGCGATCAAGATTGCGCAGGCGAATCCCGACCGGCACGTGATGTTCTTCTCGATTGGCTTCGAAACTACCGCGCCTTCCACCGCGCTCACATTAATGCGCGCCAAATCTCTCTGCCTGGCGAACTTTTCGATTTTTTGCAATCACGTCACGATCATTCCCGCGATTCGCGCCATTCTAGATTCGCCGGACATGCGCCTCGACGGATTCGTTGGCCCCGGCCACGTCTCCACGGTAATCGGGTGCCGCCCTTACGAATGGATTGCTGCCAACGAGAAAAAGCCCATCGTAGTCTCCGGTTTCGAGCCTCTGGACATTCTGCAATCCATCGTCATGCTGCTGCGGCAACTTAAAAATGGCGAAGCCCGCGTGGAAAATCAATACAAGCGCGTGGTGCCATGGGACGGAAATCGCGCCGCGCTTGCGGCGATGGCGGAAGTTTTCCAACTGCGTCCATTCTTTGAATGGCGCGGACTCGGCTTCATCTCGCAATCAGCGCTGCGAATCCGCGATACCTACGCCGAGTGGGACGCCGAGCAGCGCTTCAGCATTCCCGGCCTGCGCGTTACCGATCCGAAAGCGGCGCAGTGCGGCGAAGTGCTCAAGGGCGTGCTCAAGCCTGCGCAGTGCAAACTTTTCGGCAACGAATGTACGCCCGAGCATCCCATCGGCGCGTTGATGGTTTCGTCCGAGGGCTCGTGCGCGGCGTATTTTAATTACGAGCATCGCAAGACGGCCATGCTCACCAACATCAGCGCCTCGGCCTAAAGGAAGAATTGAGATGGCCACCGCCGTCACTTCCAAGATTCGCTTCCGCGAGCCGCAAATCGAAATGGCGCACGGCGCCGGCGGCAAGGCCAGTCGCAGATTGATCGAAGGCCTGTTCGTCCCGCTGCTATGCGAATCTCCCACAGGAATTCTCGGCGACGCCGCGCACGTTCAGATGGATGGCCTGCGCGTGGGAATCACAACCGACAGTTTCGTTGTGAAGCCGCTAAGTTTTCCGGGCGGCTCGATCGGCGAGCTGGCCATCAACGGCACCGTGAATGACCTCGCCGTCTCGGGCGTCAAAGCAGAAGCGATCGTAGTCACCTACATCCTCGAAGCCGGGCTGCCAACCGAAATTCTCGGAGCCGAAGTTCGCGCCATGGCCAAAGCCGCCAAAGAAGCCGGAGTAATCATTGCCGGCGGAGATACGAAAGTCGTCGAGCATGGTAAAGCCGACGGCATGTATATCTCCACCGCGGGGATTGGCCGCACGATTCCCGGCGTCACGATCGATCCCGCGTCGGTCCGCCCCGGCGACAAAGTCCTGCTCTCCGGTCCGGTAGGCGATCACGGCATCACAATTCTGCTCGCGCGCGGCGAACTCGATCTCGAAGCCGATCTCACCTCGGATACGCGCTCGGTGCTCCCGTTAGTCGAGGCGCTCGTGAAAGCAGCGAGCCTAGGCGTGCGCTGGATGCGCGATCCCACTCGCGGCGGCATGGCCACATCGCTGAACGAGCTGGCGCGCGATTGCCGGCTGGGCGTGGCGCTTTACGAAGATGACGTGCCCGTGCGCGATACGGTGCGAGGCGCTTGCGAGTTGCTGGGACTCGATCCATTTCACATCGCCAACGAAGGCCAATTCCTGGCCGTCGTCGCGCCCGAGCTTGCAGAAGCTGGCCTGCAAGCGTTGCGCGCAACACCCGGCGGCGAAAACGCGAGCCTCATCGGCGAAATCCGCGAGCAGCCCGCCGGCTCGGTCCTCGCGCTCACGCGTTACGGCGCCAGCCGCATAGTCGATATGCTGGTCGGTGACCCACTGCCGCGCATTTGTTAAGTTTCCCGTACCGCTGGCGTCCCCGCCGGCTCTTGCGAGCGCGAAAGTTGGTGACGGCTCTGATTGCGGACGAAGCGAGCAGAAAATAAATACCGATGTTTTGAAGTTCTTTAATCTGGCCGCGACGGATGCGAGTGACGCGATCTTGCTCGAAAGAGCCGGCGGGGACGCCAGCGGTACGAAAGCTAAAACAAATGGCCACCGCGATCGACATCTCAAGCCAAATCGAACAGCGGCTTCTTGCGCGCAATGAGCTGAATGAATTCTTCTTCGTGCGCGAGGCTTCGCGGCTGGCTGTTGCATGCCGCGAAATGTCCGAGCGCTTCCTCCGCGGCGGCCGTCTCCTTGCGTTCGGGCAGGGCCCTTACGTCACCGACGCGCAGCACGTCTCCGTCGAATTCGTCCATCCAGTAATCGTCGGCAAGCGCGCGCTGCCGGCGCTCGATCTCTCCGTGCTGTTTCGCCCGTGGCTTGACGCGCTGCTGCAAGCCGACGACATCGTCATGGGCTTCGGTCCGCCCGAAGGCGATCCCGAAGTGTGGGCCGCTCTCGATTCGGCGCGCGCGAAAAAAGCCATGACCTTCGCTCTTCCCGGCCTCGAAGGCTCCTATGCCGCCGCGCCCGCCACTTCCGATCCCTTCATGCATCAAGAGCTGATCGAAATTCTCTATCACACCCTGTGGGAAACGGTGCACGTCTTCTTCGAGCACCGGCAACTCGGACACGATGTCGGCGCGGCAGAATTTCTATATCCGTTTCTAGGCCAGGAAAAGCAGGAAACTTTCGACGTACTCGGCGAGGTCGCAAATTCAATCCTGCTCAAAGTTCGCGACGACGCAAAACTTCGCGAGCAGGTAGCGCGTACGGAATCCGAGCAGATCGGCAAAGCTACGCGCGCCATCCACGAGCGTCTGCGCCGCGGCGGCAAACTGGTCATCTTTGGGAACGGCGGCTCGGCCACCGACGCCAACGATTTCGCCATCGATTGCATCGCGCCGCCAAATGGCTACCAGCCAATCCCCGCGGTGTCACTCTCGCTCGAGCCCGCGAACATCACTGCCATCGCCAATGATGTCGGGACGGAGTTAATTTTCCTGCGGCAATTCATCGCGCAAGCGCAGCCCAATGATGTGGCCATCGCCATTTCCACCAGCGGCGGCTCGAAAAATCTGATTATGCCGCTGGAAGAAGCACGCAAACGCAACATCCTCACCGTGGCGCTGCTCGGCTACGACGGCGGCGAGATCAAGCGGCGCGGTCTGGCCGATTTTCCGTTGGTGGTTCATTGCGATTACATTCCGCGCATTCAGGAAATCCAAGCGTCGATTTACCACGTGATGCGTGACACGCTGGAGGTTCTCGCTCGTGTCCAAGTTTGAGCTCTATGGCACGCGAAGCTGCCCCTATACTCAGGAAATGCGCGAATGGCTCGAATTCCGCGGCGCGGAATTTGTGGAGTACGACGTGGATGAAGACCGCGTTGCGCGCGAGCGAGTCCGCGCTCTCGCCAACGGTCAACGCACCGTTCCAATCCTCGTCGAGGACGGAAAAATCTCGCAAATTGGCTGGCAAGGACGCGGCTGCGTCCTGCCGGGGGATTAATCGCTGATGCCGAACGCCTGGTCCATCAAAGTTCGCGGCGCGGTGCAGGGCGTCGGCTTTCGTCCGTTTGTCTATCGACTCGCGCGCGCAAATTCGCTTTTCGGATGGGTCCTTAATGGCGAAGAAGGCGTGGAAATATTTCTCGAAGGCCCAGAGCAAGGTTATTTGGAGTTTCTGAATCGCCTCACGCAGGAGCCGCCGCCCGCCGCGCAAATTGCCAAAATTGAAGTATTGAACCGCGATCCCACGGGCCTGAGCGAGTTCACCATTCGCGAAAGTGCTCGGCACGATCGCCCCACCGTTCGCATCCTTGCCGATCTGCCCGTCTGCGAAGACTGCCTTCGCGAGCTTTTTGATCCCACGGACCGGCGATTCCACTATCCTTATATAAACTGCACCCGATGCGGACCGCGCTTTACCGTGATTCAGAACCTGCCTTACGACCGCCCGAATACCACAATGCGGGCTTGGCCGCTCTGCGTCGCCTGCGACGCGGAATATCACGATCCCAACGACCGGCGCTTCCACGCGCAACCGGTGGCATGTTCCGCTTGCGGCCCGGGCTATTCGCTGAAAGAGAACGGCAAGACCATTACCGGAAACGAATCCAGCATTCACCGAGCCGCGGCATTGCTTCGCGGCGGCAAAATCTTGGCGGTGAAGGGGCTGGGCGGCTACCACCTTGCTTGCGATGCGCGGAACGCGGAAGCGGTCTTCGCGCTGCGCGGACGAAAATTTCGCAAGGAAAAGCCGTTCGCGCTGATGGTGAAGGACGCGGACACCGCGCGCAGTATTGTTGCTCTCAACGCCGACGCCGAGACACTCCTCGATTCTATCGAACGGCCCATCGTGCTCGCGCCGGCGCTCATGAAATTCGCGGGAGTCGCGCCGGACAATGACGAGCTCGGCGTCATGCTTCCCTACACGCCGCTGCACCATCTACTGTTTGCCGCGGGCGCCCCGGAAATTCTAGTGATGACCAGCGCGAACCGGTCGAGCGAGCCGATCGCTTACCAAGACGACGAAGCGCTCAGACGCCTATCAGAGATCGCCGACGCGTTTCTCATCGGCGAGCGCCCGATCGCCCGGCGCGTCGACGATTCCGTCGCTCGTGCCGGTGCTCACGGCGCCACGGTGCTTCGGCGTGCGCGCGGCTACGCACCGGGAGCTGTCGCCGAAATTCCTACCGATCAGCCGATCCTCGCCTTGGGCGCGGATCTCAAAAACGCAATCACCGTCGTGGTTGCGGGCCAGGCCTTCGTCAGCCAACATATCGGCGACCTCGACTATTTCGAATCGCGCCTAGCCTTTGAGCAGGCTATTCGCGACTTCATCGCCATGTATGAAATCCGCCGCGATGAGCTGCTGGTGGTGCACGACGCGCACCCCGGATATTTCTCGACCGCGTTCGCCCAGGATATTGCTGCCGGCAAAACAATTGCAGTGCAGCATCACCGCGCGCACATCGCTTCTGTCCTGGCCGAGCGCCAGGAATGGAGCAGGCGCGTAATCGGAATAAGTTTCGACGGCACCGGCTACGGCGACGACGGCACAATTTGGGGAGGCGAGATTTTTAGTGGCAGCATCGCCGAAGGATTCGAGCGCGTGGCGCATCTCCGCCCGGCCGCCCTCGCCGGCGGTGACGCGGCAGCGCAGCATCCGGTGCAAGCGGCGGCGGGCTTTCTCGCGCAAGTTCCCGACCTGCCCGATCTGAAAGCAGCTCCATTTTGTTTTCCAGAGCGATACGACACCGCGCTGGAGTTAATTCGCAAAGACGTGAGGACTTTTGCCACGACATCGATAGGGCGCCTTTTTGCCGCTGCCGCTGCGCTTCTCGGTTTCACACGCGAAATTACGTTCGAAGGGCAAGCCGCGATGTGGCTGGAAAATTTGGCGCGCCGGGCGCCGGACGTTGAGCCGTATCCTTTTCCATTCGAGGATCGCGAACTCGATTTCCGGCCGCTGCTCGAGGCCATCGCGCACGATCGCGTACGCGGCCGCGACCACGCCGAGATCGCGCGGGCGTTCCATCGCGGCGTCTCGAATTGTTGCTTTAAGTTGGTCAACCAAGTTGACCCACAGCAAGAGATCGAGGCGGTGGTTCTTGCGGGCGGCGTTTTTCAGAATGAGTTGTTGCTAGAGGATTTGAAGGTGGCCTTGGCCGCGGACGGTCGAGAAGTCATCACAAATCACGCAGTCCCGCCCAACGATGGGGGAATTAGCTTGGGGCAGGCAGCCCTGGCAGCTTTTCGAATGCGGAAACTCGATGAGGCGTCGAAGGAATCGCGTACGGTTGCTCTTAAGTAGCGCCGGCGTCCCCGCCGGCATCTTACGAGCGCATAAGTCGGCAAGGGCAGCGATCGCGGCCGGCGCGTTTAGTGGAATGCATCGGTTGTGCCGG
Source organism: uncultured Acidobacteriota bacterium (assembly GCA_963831955.1). Taxonomy (GTDB): domain Bacteria; phylum Acidobacteriota; class Terriglobia; order Acidiferrales; family UBA7541; genus Palsa-147. The sequence continues at coordinate 107,293 of CAWHSG010000004.1, forward strand.
GCAGTCCGGCCGTGAGTTCTGCCGGTAGTGAGAGTCGAGTTCGTAAGATGCCGGCGGGGACGCCGGCGCTACTTAGCTTATGCACGAACTTTCAATTGCGATGAACATCATCGATCTGGTGCAGGAAGAAGCCGGGCGGCTCGGCGGGCGGCAGGTGTGTGCGATTCATTTGAAATTGGGGCAATTCTCCGGCGTGGTGAAGGAAGCGCTGCTGAATTCCTATGAACTTGCTTGCGAGCGGACGCCGCTGCAAGGCACGAAACTCGTGATCGAAGAAATTCCCATCGCCATTCATTGCTCCACTTGCGGCGCGCGTCGCGCCGTGCGCTCGACGCAGCTGCTCTGCTGCGCCGAATGTGGCACGCCGGCTTTCGAGATCATCGAAGGAAAAGAGATCGAAGTTTCAGCCCTGGAGTTGAACCCATGACTTCCCAACCGCGGCTCGTCGAAGTGCGGAAAAATGTGCTGAAGCAAAATGACGTAGTAGCCCGTGCGCTTCGCCGGCGCTTTCGCGAGAGCGAAGTCTTCGCCGTCAGCCTGGTCTCCAGCCCCGGCTCCGGCAAAACCATGCTTCTCGAACGGACTCTTACGCAATTGCGTATGCGCTATCGCGTGGCAGCGCTCGTCGGTGACCTCGCCACTGAAAATGATGCGGAGCGACTCGCGCGCAGCCAGGCTCCGGTGAAGCAAATTACCACCGGCACGTTGTGCCATCTCGAAGCGGCGATGATCGAACGCGCGCTCGACGGCTGGGACGCGGCGCCGCTCGATTTCCTTTTTATTGAAAATGTCGGCAATCTAGTCTGTCCGTCGTCGTATGATCTGGGCGAAAATCTTCGCTTCGTATTGCTCTCCGTCACCGAAGGCGAAGACAAGCCGTTGAAGTATCCGACAATTTTCAATAGCGCGGACGTAGCCGTGATCACGAAGATGGATTTGGCCGCGGCAGCTGAATTTGATATGGCAGCGCTGAAGCGCAATATCCAAGCGGTTCGCCCGGGAATGAAAATCTTCGCCGTATCGGCCAAAACGGGCGAAGGGATGGCAGAATATCTAGGTTTCCTCCGCTCCCGGCAGGCAGAATTGCGCGCCACGATGCTTTCGGCGGATTAAGTAGCGCCGTCGTGCCAGCAGGCATCCTGCGAGCGCGAGAGTACGCAAGAATTGTAATTGCGGCCGGCGTGAGAGGTCACTGAGAACGCGTCGGTTGGTTCGAGAAGTCCGCTCGTGAGTGTTGCTACTGGCTAGTTTTGGAGTCGTCGGATGCCGGCAGAGACGCCGGCGCTACTTAGATGCACATCGTCAATTTATTTTCGTTGATCGCGTTGGGATTTTTTCTAGGCATGCGCCACGCCACCGATCCCGATCACGTCATCGCCGTCACCACCATTGTCGCGCGGCATCGCAGCATCAAGCACGCAGCGCTGATCGGCGGCCTCTGGGGTGTAGGACACACGCTGACCATTCTCGCCGTCGGCGGCGCGATTATCCTTCTCGGCTGGGTGATTCCCGCGCGCGTCGGACTCTCCATGGAATTTTCCGTCGGCCTGATGCTGATTCTTCTCGGCATCATGAATCTCACCGGCATCATGCAGTGGATCAATTCAAATGTCGCCGCCACAACGCAGACGGAAGCCGCGCCCGCGCCGCACGCCGAACTGCATTCACATTCGCACAGTCACGGCGATTACATACACACGCATGCACACACCCACAATCCCGAAGCTCATCCGCACGATCCCAGCCACACGCCGCTCAGCTGGCTCGATCGCCATTTCAGCAGCATCGGTTTCTATCAGTTAGTGCGTCCGCTGGTGGTTGGTTTGGTCCACGGGTTAGCCGGCTCAGCCGCAGTAGCGCTACTGGTCCTTACCACAATTCGCGATCCCTGGTGGGCCACCGCTTATCTCGCAGTCTTCGGCGTGGGAACGATCGCGGGAATGATGGTAATCACCGCGGCGATCGGCGTGCCATTCGCTTATGCGGGGAGAATGTCGCTGCGCTTAAACTGGGGAATTCGCGTCGCGTCGGGGCTAATCAGCCTCGCCTTCGGCCTGTTCCTGGCGTATCAAATCGGATTCGTCAGCGGATTATTTACCGGCCATCCGCAGTGGACTCCGCGCTAGCTACGATCGCGGCCGCGATTTCGCAATTTTCTGTGCTTACCACGTACCGCGCGCCACCGCCGGAACGAATCCATCGAGTCCCTTAGGCGGAAATTCAATCGTACGGCCCTGCTCCGCGCTCTGGTACGCCGTCATCAATAGCTTCACTACCTCAAGCCCGTCTTCAAATGTCAGCGCGGGCCGCTCTCCACGAAGAAACGCGCGCACGAAATGCCGGTTCTCAGCTTCATATCCATAGACGGCCGCTTCACCGGCAATCACCGGCATCTGCCCAGATTCCGCGTTCTGCTTCTCCACCAACTCCTCGCCGGGCCGTTCACTCACGGCCCGGCTGAAAAATAATTTCAGCCCACTATCCAGCGAATTCCATGACATCGAATATTCCGGCCCGAGCAGTTCCGCGGAAAGCCGCAATCCCGGCCCGACGTAGCTCCACGAAGTGCTGGCCTCGCCGATCACCACAGAGCCGTCTTCATTTTCAAACTCGATGCTGGCGCTGGCAAAATCCTCCGCCGGCTGTTTCCGGTAGTCCACGCTCTTGCCCATCGAGCTCGCCAATTTCTTCGCGTATTCCGGCCTCGACCATTTCAAGCTGGCAATCCGCGCCGTCACGCGCAACGGCCGCAACGATGACGCGGCGGCGCCGGGCTTCGTCAGCAGGTGCCGCACCACCATCACCGAGTGGCACATCATGTCGTTCAACACGCCACCCCCCTGCAATTTTCCCCGCCAGAACCACGGCATGTGCGGCCCGCTATGTTCTTCGGCCGCGCGCGCCAAGTAGGGGCTCCCGGTCAACGACGCGCCACGCGACCAGAGAATCTCGCGGCCCGCGGAAATGGCAGGCGCAAAAATTTGATTTTCGAGGTAGCCATTCGCGAGCCCGGCACGCTCCACCATATCCTTGATTCGTTTCGCCTCGCGTACATTCCGCGCCAGCGGCTTCTCGCAAGCAACGGCCTTCAGGGCGCCGCGTTCGCGCGCGAGCGCATCCACGATTTCCTCGATATTCTCGACGCGCGAAAAATTCGGCCCGCAAATCCAGAGCGCCTCGATCTCCGGCGCAGCCACCATCGCAGCGATTGATGCGAAAGCCTTTGCCTCGCCAACACCAAGCGAGCGCGCCAGCCCCGCCGTTTCCGCCGCGTGCGCCCGATTCGGACTCCAAACTCCCAAGACATCAGCGTCGCGAACGCCGACGAAACTCTGCAAGTGAAATTTCGCCATGAAACCGCTGCCGACGAACCCAATTCCCAGACGCGTACTTTTCATAACACCTCGGTGCCGAGTTCCGCCACGAAGAACGCGCGCGATTCTACAACGACGTCGCACTCGCGAACATCGTTGTCCCGAAATCGCGCATGGCGACCACGGCTGAAGGCCTCCGCGCTTCCTAACACGCTGATATGTTTGTACTTAGCGAGGCACGAAATTGGACACTCCGTTGCACGCATCGCCTCGGGGTAGTTCGCAAGGAGACGCATGATGCAGTCGCTCAGCCAGGATATTCGGTATGCCTTCCGGACGCTGCGGCAATCGCCGGCCTTTACACTCGTCGCGATCCTCACCCTCGCGCTCGGCATCGGCGCGAACACCACCATCTTCTCCGTGATCAATGCCGTCTTGCTGCGCCCGTTGCCTTACTCGCATCCTGAAAATCTCGTGATGCTGGCCGAGCACTGGCCGGCATTTCCGATTCTTTCCGTCTCGTACCAAAATTACAAAGATTTTCGCGATGACAGCAGCTCGTTTGAAACCGTCGCGGCCGTTCAACCCATCAATTACACGCTAACCGGATCAAACGAGCCGGAGCGGGTGGACGGCATGATGATTTCGGCGTCGCTGCTGCCGATGTTGGGCATTCAGCCAATCGCCGGCCGCACGATTCTGCCGGATGACGATCGCGTGGGCGGCGCGCCGGTGGCTCTGATCAGCTACTCGCTATGGCAACGCCGGTTCGCCGGGAATCCCGACGTCCTCGGAAAATCGCTGACGCTCGACAACAATCCGTGCACGGTGATCGGCATTCTTCCCGCGGGCTTCCAAATTCTGAAATCCGCGGATGTTTATCTGCCGCTGGAACCCTGGGCCCACAAGCTGCCAGATGATCGAAGTTGGCATACGGGCATTCGTCCGATCGCACGCCTGAAAAATACCACCACACTACAGCAGGCCAACAATGAGCTGCAGACCATCGCTAAGCGCCTGGAGCACCAATATCCCGAAACGAATACGAATGTGGAAGCGCTGGTACTGCCGCTGCACGCACAAATGGTTTCGAATGTCCGGCCAGCTTTGCTAACGCTGTTGGTCGCCGTTGGGCTAGTGCTGTTGATCGCTTGCGCGAATGTTGCCAATCTGCTTCTGGCGCGCGCCACTCAGCGCGAAAAGGAAGTGGCGATCCGCACGGCGCTGGGCGCAAGCCGCGGCCGGATCATCCGCCAATTGCTCACCGAGAGTATTCTGCTCTCACTCGCGGGAGGCGCGCTGGGCCTAGCACTCGCCGCGCTCAGTCTCGATTCGTTGCTTCGCCTTGCTGCCGCAAGCGTGCCGCGCGCCGAGGCCATCGGCCTCGATCCCGCTGTTCTTGGATTTACGGCCGGCCTGGCGATTCTGACCGGAATACTCTTTGGTCTGGCACCGGCGTTTCAGTCCTCGCGCCTGGATATTCGCGATCAACTCAATCAAAGTGGACGCGGCTCAACTGGCGGCTCGCATCAGCAGCGCTTGCGCAGCGTTCTCGTTGTCGCCGAAGTCGCGATCTCCATGGTTTTGCTGATCGGCGCGGGCTTGCTGATTCGCAGCTTCGCCCGGCTGCAATCAGTCGAACCGGGCTTTCGTCCCGATCACATTCTTCTCGCCGACGTGCCCATTTCGCTGACCGTGTACGCCAAGCCGGAGCAGCAAGTGGCTTTCTATGATCGCCTGCTCGAACGCCTGCGCGCTTTGCCAGGCGTGAAAGCCGCCAGCGCCGCTTCGACGATGCCAGTTTCCGGCCAAGGTGGCGTGCTCCACTTCAATATTCAAGGCCGCGCGCCGAAAACGCCGAACGATTACATCATGGCGGCCTATCGCGTGGTCGGCTCGGGCTACTTCGAAACCTTGGGAATTCCGCTGCTCGCAGGGCGCTCCATCGAGCAAAGAGATTCACTCACCGCGCCATCCGTAGTCGTGCTAAATCAGGCCATGGCGAGGAAATTTTTTCCAGGCGAAAATCCGCTCGGCAAGCATCTACAAATCGGAGAAACGCCCGACACCACGATTCCCTTCATGGAGGTCGTCGGCGTCGTGGGCGACGTCAAGCAAAAGCTGGAGTCCGACGCGAAGGAAGAAATGTACGTACCCTACATGCAACCGGTTCTGCCCCTCTTCAGCCTCACCGTCGCGCTGCGCACCAGCAACGATCCCGCCGCGATGACTGCGGCGCTTCGCAGCGCCATTCTCGAAGTGGACAAAAATCAGCCGCTCGTAAACGTACGCACCATGGAGCAATCCATTTCGAGCTCTCTGGACGAGCAGCGCTTCCGCACGCTGCTGCTTGGCTTGCTCGCCGCGCTGGCGCTGATGCTTTCGGCCATTGGCGTTTATGGCGTGATGTCTTATTCCGTCAGCCTGCGCACGCAAGAAATCGGCATCCGCGTGGCGCTCGGAGCGCAATGGCGCGATGTTTTCTCGCTGGTGATCGCGCGCGGCTTTGCGCTAGTAGGCGCCGGAATCCTCATCGGCGGCATAGCCTCCTGGCTTCTCTCACGCCTGATCAATCAATTCCTCTTCGGCATTCACGCCGGCGATCCGCTCACGTTTTTCGGAGTCGCAGCCATGCTCTTGACGGTTGCTTTTCTTGCCTGCTACTTTCCGGCGCGGCGCGCCACTCGCGTCGATCCCATCGTCGCGCTGCGCTACGAATAATGGCATGATTATAGTCCGCGTTGCGCAGCGTTGCCGGCCGTAGCCCTGCACGCCGCCGCGGAATTTCAATTTAATCGCGTGAGATTCTCCTCGGTCTGGCTTCTTTGCGACCTCTCGCGCCGAAAAAGCAACCGGCATATCGACAATGAATAAACTCCGTTTGCACCCGCATCTCTACGAGATCGATACCTGGGCCTGGCTCGACGAACTTTCGGAGCGCGCCGGGCGCCGCATCACGCTCGCCGAAGTCCCCGACGTCGAATGGAACCGCCTCGCCGGCCTGGGCTTCGATCTGATCTGGTTGATGGGCGTCTGGGAACGCAGCCCCGAATCGCGGCGCGAATTTCGTGGAGATGCGGCTTCCTTCGCGTCATTCAAGAAGGCGCTGCCTGGCGCTACGATGGACGACGTCGTCGGCTCGCCCTATTCGATTCGCCGCTATCAACCCGACCCACGCATCGGCGACTGGGCCTCGCTCGATGCCACGCGCGACAAGCTGCGCGCTCGCGGCCTGCGCCTCATCCTCGATTTTGTCCCCAATCACGTGGCCCTCGATCATCCCTGGATTCTCGAGCAACCGGAATATTTCATTCAGGGTTCGGCGGACGATTATGCGCGCGATCCCTCATCCTATTACCGCGCGGAGACGTATTCCGGCACGCGCTACGTCGCTCGCGCCAAGGATCCCTATTTCCCGCCATGGCGCGACGTGGCGCAGCTCAATCACTTCGATCCTGCACTGCGCGCCGCACTTCTCGCCAGCCTCGTTGCCAGCGCAAAACACTGCGACGGCTTCCGCTGCGACATGGCCATGCTGGTCCTCAACGACATTTTCGCCAAAACCTGGTCAAGCGAGCTCGACGGAGCCACGCCGCCGGGCACCGAGTTCTGGCAGGATGCGCGCGCGGCGCTTTCGGAGAAAATTCTCCTCGCAGAAGCTTATTGGGGAACGGAAGGTCGGCTTCTCGACCTCGGCTTCGATTTCACTTACGACAAGTCTCTCTACGATGCTCTCCGCGCAGGCGATGCTTCCGCAGTGCGCGCCAATATCAGCAGCGATTTTTCGTATCAATGTCATCTCGCGCGCTTTCTTGAAAATCATGATGAGGCCCGCAGCGCCGCCGTTTTCAGCGGCGGGCAATTGAGTGCCGCTGCGACGCTCATCGCCACGCTTCCCGGTCTGCGCTTCTATCAACACGGGCAACTCGAGGGCCGTCGCATCCAGCTTCCTATAGCTTTGAGCCACGCCGCGACAGAGCAGCCCGATCCGGCTATTGAGGCCCTCTACCGCGCCCTCTTGCAAATCTCGAACGAGCAAGTCTTCCACGCCGGAGCGTGGCGCCGCCTGGATGCCGGCGACCTTGGCGACGGCACGGCCTCGAATTTAATCGCCTATGACTGGCAGACGGAAAATAGCTGGAAGATGATTGTCGTGAATCTGGCAGATGCTGCTTCGCAGGCCCACATTCGCCCCGGCGACCGCATCGCCGCGGGACGCCAGTACAGATTCAACGATCAGCTAAATCAAGCCGTCTATCTGCGCGACGGCGACGAACTGCGAAGCACCGGCCTCTACGTCCGCCTCGAAGCCTTCCACGCACATCTCTTCGAAATCGCCCCAAGTAGCGCCGGCGTCCCTGCCGGCATCTGACGATCTCCAACGCCACAAGACACAACGCTCACAAGCGGCCTCGCAAATCCAATCAACGCGCCGTATTCGGGTCCGCGATCCGCACGTCGCTGCCGCCCAGTCGGACGCTTTCGCCCATAAGATGCCGGACTAAAGCCCGCCGCTACGACGGCTCCGATCTATTTCACGATCAGTGTGAGCGGCAGGCTTTGAGACTGACCATTCAATGTTCCCGTCAGTGTAAGCGTATAAGTTCCCGCGGGCGTTGCTCCGTCCGGGCCTTTTGCCAGGCTCTTGCAACCCGCCAAGCCCACCGTTAGGAAGACCACCGCGGCCAGGGCTGGAGCCCAGCGGCGCCGATTAGCACGCGCGAACAGGATCATCATTAGCAACAAGCCGAACAAGGACAAGATCGGAACTGCCAATCGCTTCGGATCGCCGAAGCGTCCGGTCGGGCCGAATGGTCCGCCTGGAGGCGGCGCCCAACTGCAGAAGGTCACGACTGAAATGCCCGTGTTCACGGAGACCGTCCCATTCAGCGTAACGCTCGTCGGCGTCACGTTGCAGGTGATCGTCGGCGTGCTCGGAGTGCAGGAGAGATCCACGGTTCCGCTCGCGCCCTCGCTGCCGGTCAGAATGATCGGGAAGACCACCGTGTCTCCGGGAAGAATGGTCGCGGAGCTGCCGCCGTTGCCACCCACAGTCAATGTAAATGTCTGCGGCACGAGGGTAGTCCCGCTCAGCGCCACGCTCTGCGGGCTATCCACCGCATTATCCGTGATCGTCAGAGTTCCGCTGCTCGGATTCGTGCCGGTCGGTGTGAACGTGACGCCAATCGTGCAGCTCGCTCCCACTGCAAGGCCGGGAGGGCCTCCGTCACTAGTAATTGCGCAGGTGCCACCCGAAACTGCAAACGGTCCGCTGGCCGCAAAATTCGAGAAGAAAATGGCCGACCCATTCGTGCTGGTATTCTTCACCGTCACGTCCATCGCCGCGCTCGTCGTTCCCTGCGTGGTCGGCGGGAACATCAAACTCGTCGGCGTCACCGTCACGGTGGTTTGCGGCACCAGCGTCGTCCCGTTCAACGGCACGTTTTGGGGACTGTTGGCCGCGTTGTCGGTAATCGTCAAAGTTCCGCTGCTCGGGTTGGTGCCGGTCGGCGTGAACGTCACCGCGATCGTGCAGCTCATTCCCGCCGGAAGCGGCTCGGCATCGGTCGAACAAGTTCCGCCCGTCACGGCGAACGGTCCTTCGCCCGTCGAAATATTCGAGAACGAAATTGTTCCGCCGCCGGTACTCGTATTCTTCACCGTCACACTCATCGGCGAACTCGCCGTGTTTTCCAGCGTAGCCGGGAACGTCAAGCTCCCCGGCGTAATTTGAACGGCGATCTGCGGCACGAGCGTGGTTCCACTCAAGGGCACAAGCTGCGGGCTGGTTGCGGCATTATCTGCAATTGTTAAGGTCCCGCTGCTCGGCGCCGTTCCCGTCGGCGTAAACGTCACCGCAATCGTGCAACTCGCGCCTGCCGAGAGCGGCGAACTGTCTGTGGAGCAAGTCCCGCCCGAAACTGTGAACGGTCCCTCGCCCGTGGAGATATTCGAGAACGTAATGGTCTGCGACGAAGTGCTCGTATTCTTCACCGTTACAGACATCGGCGAACTGGCCGTATTTTGAAGCGTCGCCGGGAAAGTCAGCGATCCCGGCGTCACCGTCACAGTCGGCTGCCCCGCTGTCGTCCCGTGCAGCGCCACCATTTGTGGGCTGCCCGACGTGGCGTTATCCGCAATCGTCAAAGTTCCGGTGCTTGCCGCAGTTCCCGTCGGGGTGAAGGTCACAAAGATCGTGCAACTCGCTCCGGCAGCTAGTGGCGAAGCATCCGTCGAACAAGTTCCACCGGAAACCGCGAATGGTCCGCTGGTGGTGATGCTCGAAAATGTAAGCGTTTCAGAGCCCGTGCTCGTGTTTTTCACCGTCACGGTCATCGGTGCGCTGGTGGTGTTCTCCGCCTGAGCCGGGAACGTCACGCTCGCCGGCGTCACCATTACGGTTGTCACCGGCACCGTCGTGGTCCCGCTCAAAGTCACGCTCTGCGGGCTGCCCGTTGCGTTGTCGGTGATCGAAAGCGTCCCGCTGCTCGGCGCGCTCCCCGTCGGCGTGAACGTGACGAAGATGGTGCAGCTCGCGTTTTGCGCGATTCCCGGACCGGTCGTCGAACACGTGCCACCCGAAACAGCAAACGGGCCAGTGGCCGAAATATTCGAGAAGGTTACGTTCGTGGCGCCGGGACTGGTGTTCTTTACCGTCACCGTCATCGACGCGCTGGTGGTGTTTTCGTTCTGCGCAGGGAACGTCAAGCTCGGAGGTGTGACGGTCACGCTTATCGTTTGGGTCGCAGTCGTGCCGCTCAACATCACGGTTTGTGGGCTGCCGGTGGCGTTGTCTTGAAGCACTAGAGTTCCGGAACTTGGCGCTGTTCCCGTCGGAGTGAAGGTGATTAGAATCGTGCAAGTGTTGTCCGGAGCGATTCCCGCACCGCCGATCGCGCAGGTTCCGCCCGAAGCAACTGCAAACGGCCCGGTGGTGGTTGCGCCGCTCAAAATTGCGTTTGTGGTGCTCGAGTCGCTGTTGAGCACCGTCACGGTCATCGGAGCGCTGGTCGTGTTCTGCGCTTGTGCCGGGAATGTCAGGCTCCGTGTCACCGTAATCGTGAGCGTCTGAACCCCTGTACCTGACAAGCTCACCGTCTGTACGGTATTTGGACCGTTGGCGTCACTGGCGACCGTCAAAAGCCCCTGCAGGAAGCCCGCCGCAGTCGGCGCGAACGAAACGTTGACTGTGCAGCTATTCGTCGCGGCAAGCGTTGCGCCGCAGGTGGACGTGTCGGTGTACCCTGCCGATGCCGTGATGCTCGCGATGTTTAACGTGGTCGATCCCGAGTTAGTGATGGTGACGGTTTGCGGCGGGCTTGTCGCATTCACCGCTTCATTCCCGAACGCCAGCGTTCCCACGGACAAATTGAGGGGTGAGCTATTCAAACTGCCCGTGGCGATGAAAACGTTGGAATCGTAGATGTGATCTCCCGTATCGGCGATGGCCAGCTTGATGTGATTCGTGACTCCCGCGTTCACCGGTACTTGCACCGAGAGCACCACCGTCAATCCATCCATCTCCGTGTTCAGCGAAGCCGTGCTGGGATACTGAATATCGTTGTCGATGAAATACTGCGGATTCGTGACTGGAATCGAGGGATCCTGCGAGTTTCCGTTGTTTATCGTGTTCACGGAAACCGGAGTAGCCGTTCCCGGCACGAGCGCCGCGTTGGTCCCGTTCACGAAGAAACCAAACACGTCGTCAAAAAAGCCCACTTCCTCCGTATATTCATCGGAAGCGAACACGTACTTGAAGTTCAGCGTATTCCCCACCGGGACAAAATCAAATTCGAGAACGGCCGCGTCGGTCGTGGCTGCGCCACTCGGGCCTAGCAGCGCCTGCAAATCGGTGTCTCCGGGAACTCCATTGTCGGCGGAAATTCCGCTGCTGCAATTCGGTCCGACAACATTCGCAACGGCTCCGGAGCTCAGAATGACTCCGCTATCGAAACCGAAGATGCTCTGCCCGCCCGCAAATGTACCGCCCGCTTGCGCCACGCCGGTATAAGTAACATTGCTTATTGCAACTCCGCTGCCGACCAGGCTCTGCGCCAACGAGGCGGGCGTAACCCCCTCGGTGGTCATATCCACAGTTGTAAGCCCCGGAGTTCCGGAGCCTTCGCCAAACAGGAACAAGAACGAAGCGCCACCCGGCCCGTCGTGAGAAATGGTCATCGTCGCATCGTTCGAACTGTTCGAGTCGCAAACTACCGTGGGAGTGAAGGTGACATTGATCTGGCACGTTCCGCCCGCCGGAATTGGCCCATCGGTGTCAACACATGTATCGTTCTCGGTGTAAACGGCATTCGAGAAAGCGATGCTGGAAATCGTCAAAGACGCGCCGCTGGTATTGGTCAGTATTATTGCCGGCAATTGCTGCGAGGTGTTGACGATCTGCTTGTTGAGTTGAATGAAGGAAGTCGCGGGGGTCAGCGTGGGCGCGACAAAGGTGTTGATCGTGCCTGTGCTGTCCACCACTCGTACTTGGTTATTGTCTATGTCCGAAACGTAGATTTCTCCGTTAAAAGACGAAATCGCTACGCCGAACACCGATGAAAATGTTGCGCTCGTTGCCGGGCCTCCATCTCCGCTATCGATGGAAGGACCGAAAATATTGCCGGCCACGTCGGTGATGATATGCGTCGTTGCGTCCACACGGCGCACTTCATTCGTGGTCAGATCGGTGAGGAACAAATTTCCGCTGCCATCCACGGCCAGGTTCTGCGGGCCATCCAACGTTGTAGCCGTTGCAGCTACCCCGTTGGACGTGAAGCCGGGCAAGAAATTGCCTGCGTACAACGAGATTGTGCCGGACGAATTGAGCACCCGCACAGTCGCCGCGTCGAAATCCGCGATAAATATATTTCCTTTGGTATCCGCCGCCAGCCCTTGCGGCGAAAACAGAATCGCCTGGGTGCCAGGACACCCGTCGCCGGCGAAGTCGGTCGCACCGGCGCACAGCGTGGAAGCGCCTCCCGCGATCGCCGTGATCAGCCCGCCGCTTACCTTTCGCACCAGTGCGTCGCCCGTATCCGCGATCAGCAAATTCCCCGAGTCGTCGAGGCCCACCGCTGCGGGCGCGGACAGCGTTGCTTGCAACGGCGCACATCCATCACCGACCGTATCCGTCTCTCCCGCGCAGGGCGTTCCGCCGCCGGCTACCGTGTTGATATCTCCGTTGGTGGTCACTTCGCGCACCACGAAATTGCCGGTATCCGCGATATACACATTCCCGTTCGCATCCACCGCTACTCCGAACGGCCGATTGAGCGTGGCATCAACCGCAGGACCGTCATCGCCCGTATACGCTTGTGTCCCAGTACCCGCGTAAACTGTGAGAACTCCCTGCGGCGTCGCCTTCAAAATTTCATTCAGGTACGGAACAGCGATGTAGATGTTTCCCGAAGCGTCGGCCGCCAGCCCTGCCGGTTCGTACAAGAACGGCGCAACCGACGTTTGTGCCGGGCGTGGGTGCAGCGCGTTCGCATGCTTCAACCTGTCCAGCGGAGACGGGCTGCGCGTCGCGACCGGCCGCGCGGGCAGCTTTTGCGCGTGCGTGGACGTCGCTGACAGCAATAACATGGCGATGAGGGCATAACGAATCGCACGCATGGGCAAGCGCTCCCTACCGGAATCACACCCCGGACTGAGGAATTTCTGGGCTGCAATTCTCCGCCGTACCCCAACGACGGTCAAGCATATTCTCTAGTCAAAACGGCCCGATTCCGCCGTCGTAGTGCTCCAGAAATAATTTGTTGCGACGCGCTTGCTCCGCCTTTCCAATTGCAATGCCCCCAACGCTTCACTATCATGCGGCCTCTCTCGCCCAACATGGCCGATCCTTCACGTCCCACCCAATCCCATCTTTCTCCGGGCGCCGTCCGCCAGATCGGTTTCCTCCCACTGCTCGCGATTTTCTACGGCTACACCGCGGGCGGCCCTTTCGGTTACGAAGAAATATTTTCCGGCTCGGGCCCGGGCATGGCGCTGCTCTTCCTCACCTTCGTGCCGTTTTTCTGGAGTATCCCGATTTCGTTTGCCTCCGCGGAAATGAACAGCATCCTTCCGGTGCAAGGCGGCTTCTATCGCTGGTCACGCGCAGCCTTCGGGGATTTTTGGGGCTTTCAATGCGGCTGGTGGAATTGGACCGGGACGTTCCTGCTGAATTCGCTCTACGGCGTGCTGTTCATGGACTACGTGAAGGACTACATCCCCATAACGCCGAATGAAAAATGGGCCGGCGCCGCGCTGGTGCTGATCGTAATCGCAGCCATGAACGCCCGCGGTATTCAAGTAGCCGGCTGGCTGGCCATCGCGCTGCAAGTCGCCATTTTTATTCCCGTGCTATGGCTCTGCGCCGTTTCAATTTTCCACTGGCATTACAATCCAGTTTTGCCATTCGTCCCGCCCGGCCGACCCTTCGGCAGCGTTTTCGGAAAAGGCCTGGCGCTGGCCATGTGGGATTACGCCGGCTACGAGCAGCTCTCCAGTTGCACTGCCGAGATGAAAGATCCGCAACGCACTTTCGTCCGCGTGCTCGCCTGGAATACGCCGATGAACATCCTCACCTACACGCTTCCAGCCACGCTGGCGTTGGCGGTCCTCGGCAATTGGCAAGTGTGGGATACCGGCTACATCGTCACAGCGTCAAAATTAATCGGGGGCCCCGCGCTAGGCGTCGCCATGCTGGCAGCTTCGATCATCGGCGTGGCTTCGCTCTCGAACGGCACAATTCTCTACACCACGCGCATCCCCGCCGCGATGGCCGAAGACGGCTACCTACCCGCATGGCTCGGAAAAATCCATCCGCGTTACGGCACCCCCGTCCGCGCAATCGCCGTCTCGACGGTAGTCTATTGCGTGCTAGCCAGATTTCCAGTCACGGATCTGGTCAACATTTACATTTGGACGCGCATAGCCACATCCATGATGACGGTCCTGGCAGCCTGGCAGCTTCGCCGCAAAATGCCGGACGCGCCGCGCAATTTCAAAATTCCCTGGGGAAATTTCGGTTTAGCCAGCGTGGTGATTCTTCCAGCGGCACTATGCGCGGTGAAGATTTACTACAGCGAGCCGATCGTTTTCCATTGGGCGCCAGTTCTGCTGGCGTTAGGCCCAATCGCATACGTCGTGTTGCGTTACACCTTCAAGCTGAAGCCGTCGTAGGGGCGGGGGTTCACCACCCGCCCGGTTTGGCCGTGGGTTTTCGTCCCCTACACTTTCTCGGCGATCGTTTTCGCCTGCGTGAACAGCAGCAAATAATCCTGGCCGCCGGACTTTGAATCTGTCCCCGACATGTTGAATCCGCCAAACGGATGCGCCCCAACCATCGCGCCGGTACATTTCCGATTCATGTATAAATTTCCCACATGAAATTCCTCAGCCGCCCGCTCGATCTTCTTAGGATTCTTGGAATAGACCGCCCCAGTCAGGCCGAATTCGCTGTCATTAGCCATCCGCAGCGCATCATCAAAATCCTTAGCCTTAGTAACCGCCAGAACCGGCCCAAAAATCTCCTCCTGAAAAATTCGCGCCTCGGGAGAAATATCCGCGATCACAGTAGGCTCGATAAAATATCCATCATTCCCAATCGCATTCCCGCCCGCCACCAAACGCCCTTCTTTCTTCCCTACCTCGATATATTCCATGATCGATTTCTTCGAGGCCTTATTGATCACCGGACCCATATAATTCTGCGGATCCTCGGGCGAACCCACCTTGATGGACTTAACTCGCGGCACCAGCTTCTCGAGAAATTTGTCGTACACTTTTTCCGTCACGATTGCCCGCGAGCACGCCGAGCACTTCTGCCCCTGATATCCGAACGCAGAAAGCGCCACGCCTTCGACGGCCGCGTCGAGATCGGCCTCGTCGTCCACGATGATAGCGTCCTTCCCGCCCATCTCGAGCACGGTCCGCTTGATCCACACTTGGCCCGGCTGGGCCTTCGAAGCCTGCTCGGCAATCCGCAAGCCCGCCTCCTTCGACCCCGTGAATGCGATGAAGCGCGTCTTCGGATGCGTCACCAAAGCCTCGCCAGCCGTCGCCCCCGGCCCGGTAAAAAAGCTGACCACATCGCGCGGCACGCCGGCTTCGTACAAAATATTCACAAAAATCGCAGCGATGGTGGGTGAATCGCTCGATGGCTTCACAATCGCGGTGTTTCCCGTAACGATCGAAGCAATCGTCATCCCGCCCATGATCGCTGCGGCAAAATTCCACGGCGGGATCACCACGCCCACGCCCAACGGAATGTAACGCAGATAATTTTTCTCGCCGCGCATCGGCGTCAAAGTCTGCGGGCCAGCCAACCGCAACGCCTCGCGCCCGTAGAATTCGCAAAAATCGATCAACTCGGCGATGTCCGCGTCGGCTTCGGGCCAAGTTTTCCCAATTTCAAAAGTAAGCCAGGCCAGCAAATCGAACCGCCGCGCCCGCAAAATTTCCGCCGTGCGATAGAGACACGCCACGCGTTCCTCGGCCGGCACTTTCTTCCAGCGCTCAAACGCCCGATGCGCCGCCTCCACCGCCTGATTGGCCATCTCCACAGTAGCCTTCTGAAAAATTCCAATCACCTCGCTAGGCTTCGACGGATTGGTGGACTGAATTTTTTCCTTGGTAGTCACATTCTCGCCGCCAATCGTCAGCGGATATTCCCGTCCAAATTGCGCGCGCACAGAAACCAGCGCCGCCTCCATAGCCTTCCGATTCTCCGGCTTCGAGAAATCAATAAACGCCTCGTTAAGAAATTCCCCGCGCCCCGCAACAGTAGTAGCCGCCGTCATCCCATCCTCCTAAACTCGAAATCCCGCTAACAATTCTATCGCGCAAGTTCCGTGTAGGGGAGGGTCTTCAGACCCTCCCGTCGTTCGGCCTCGCCTTTGCTTCATGCCCGCGTGCCTCGAAATCGAAATCTCCGGTCGTTCGTGTCCACTTGCACATCCCGAAACCCAGCCGACTTGAGACGCGCACCGAAGTGCTCCGGATCCACTAAAACCATCACATCCCCAATATGAATCACCTTCATGATCCAACCATCGCGGCTATCCACGCCAGCGAAAATCGCGCCCGGCCGCAGCACGCGATAAGTCTCTCGCAACAATTGGTCCTGCAATTCCAACGTCGGCACATGATGCAACATGGTGAAGCAGAGCGCGGCGGAAAAACTTCCATCCTCGAAGGGCATGTTCGTAGCGTCGCCGTCGATCACGTCCACATTGCCTTGGCCCAAGCGGCCGCGCAACGCCGTCGCTAACTCGCGATCAATCTCGAGCGAGGTGAGATGGCCGACGCGCTCTCGCAAATAATCAGTGGTCATTCCAGGCCCTGGCCCGATCTCCAAAACTTCCTGGCCAAGCTCCACGCCATCCAATCCCCACGGCATGATGTCGCTAAGGACGGTGCGCCGCCACCAATCCGACCTGCAAAGCCAATGGTGAATCCAGTTCAAATCATCTCCTTCAAAAAATTCCGTCCGCTACTTCCGCATCGGAATCAAATCGCGGATCCGTCTGTCTCGCAAATAAAGCGGCAGCCAAACCAGCACGCCGAAAATCCCCGGAAACAAGATGAGCGGCAACCCTTGCCCAAGGTGCCAGTTGGTCTCGACCGCTCCGCCAAGATATCCGGTGAGCAAAATGGCGCCAAGCACCTTGGTCTGCGGAATGACGTAAAGTATGGTGCACACCAGCAAGACCACGCCGACCTCAAAAATCGTGTTTTCCTTAAATCCCATCTGAACCGCCTGGGCCACAAACGCTTTCACCCTGAGAACTTTGGTGCCCCAATCAAAGGTTAAAAGCAGCAAGATCAGACCTTCGAGGATGTAACTCGTCCAAAGGACGCCCTTCGAAACTTGCCCGCCGTCCGTCCGCGATTCCATGTAGCCCTCCATTTCGTTCCGTAGCCCGATTCAACCAGAACGCGTTCATCTTACATCACTCGGCTGGTTGCTCGGTTCTGCGTTGACTGCCATTAGGCGCTCATTGGGCGCGTTCGGCGCATTAAGCGCACCCGTCGGGCTGCCGCTCTCCAAATACGGCATCGCGTGAGCGATGCACTGCGGTGGGAGCATCCTGCTTTAGCAGGGGGGAGCTGGACTTCAGTCCAGCGGAACAACGCGCGCTCCTGAAATCGGCTTTGGCCGCGAACCATCAAATTGACATGGATTGCTGTTTACGCACTACGAATTGGCGCCGTCGGTACGACGACTTCAACAAGTCCGGTCGCCACGTCGTACACCAGGCCTGAAATAAGCCACGCACCCGGCAA
The DNA here is from genome assembly GCA_963831955.1 of uncultured Acidobacteriota bacterium. Lineage (GTDB taxonomy): Bacteria > Acidobacteriota > Terriglobia > Acidiferrales > UBA7541 > Palsa-147. The sequence continues at coordinate 124,881 of CAWHSG010000004.1, forward strand.
CGCGGGAATCGTCCGGAGCGCAGCAACGTCCACGGCGACGGCCGCCCGAGGATCGCTGACCGCTTTTGTCTTGAGTTCGCCCTCCTGTATTTGAAAATAGTGCGCCAGCTTGGCCGTATCGCCCGCAAGGCGAGTCATGCCGCAATCGGTGTGTTGCATCACCACGAGGTGAAACTCCCCGCCGCCTCCAGGAATCTCTCCGGCAACCTCACCGATTCGCCCGAGTAATCCCAACTGCTCCAACAACCCGGGCGTGATTCGTCCGCCGATATTGCGCAACACGACGGCCTCGCCCGGTTTAATTCCAAGGACATAAGCTGGATCGACACGCATGTCAGCGCAACCGATGATGATCGCCTTTACATTCGGCATCGCCCGCGCAAGCGAAGGCATAAGTGTGCCCGCAGCAGACTGCCGAGCAGCAAATTCTTTATTACGTTGTAACAAGTGATCGAGATTGCTCATGCTGATTCTCCTCGACGTACGTTCTAATAGCGGGATTGTAAAGCATGGCGGGTCTCAATAGAAATTCACTGGAGTTAAAACAAGTTCAAGTCCCCGAAACTTGGAGTACCGGAACTGAGTCACTACCGACTTTTCCCAACTCTCTGACCCTGACCCCCATTTACCCAAAGATTTAAATTACCGACGCGCGACGTCCACGCCATGCTAGCATTCCCGCTCTGACTCAATCCTTGTCTGACCTGCAAAAATTCGCGTCCGGCTATAATCCGGCGATCCTGGCTTTGTTCCTGGTCCTCGCTTACTACTCCTTCGTAACTCTAGTCCGGCGCAGTACGCCTTCGAGCCACGTTTCCGTGGCCAGTTATTCCGTGCCGGCGGGCGCTTCGCCCGCCGTGGCCGCCTGGCTTCTGGAGCGCAACGATCTTCCGCGCGCGGTGGCTGCGGCGCTCGTCAATATGGCTGCAAAGGGCTACCTGAAGATCGAGCAATCGAATGACCTGTTTTCCGTCGCCCAACTTCAAATCGGATCGTCCGCGCCGCTCGAACCCGAAGAACATGCCCTCGCTTACCGGTTGTTTTGCAATTACGACATTTTCGACTTCGAGGCATCAAGTCCGCAACTCGCGGGAGCACTCAAAGCGTTTCGTACCGCGATGCTCAACACCACGTACATGTCCGCGAGCACCGCGTGGTCTGTTCCGGCGTGGATCGTGTCGTTTTGCGCTGTGGGCTTTGCCCTTTTTCAAGGCACCTCGCTTGTTCCTGATCCCGACGCAAGATTTAGCAGGTATGTTGTCACCGTCTTGGTCTTGACCTTCGCTTTTTTCACCGTCGCCCTGCGCACCTTGGACGGGCCCATCGAAAAGCTGGCCAGCCGTATGCCAGGGAGTACCGCGCCTCGACGTCCCTGGACGAGTGCTGACGGCAGGCCTATCACTTTCCTGCTTGCGAGCGTTCTCGGCGTGGGAGTGCTGGCGATAATGACAGGTCCGTTCGCAGGAATGATCACTGCCGCTTTCATGGTCATCAACGCAGCTTTTTTCCACGCTATGTTCGGGCACACAGCGCGTGGGAAAGAAGTTCTCGCGCGGCTTAACGATTACAAAAAGTTCCTCTCCGCTGTGGACGCTGGACCTATCAGCCACCTTAACTCGCCGGAATATCCGCCCGCGGAACTGACTCAGAAAAACGCTTACGCTATCGCATTTCATCTCGATCGTGGTTGGGGCGAGCAGTTTGTGAGTTCAATCACTGACGTGATTGAATGTGCTGAGGTTTTCGAAAGGCCCAGCGATGATGGCGGCGCTGCTTAATTTCTGGACTCTTGTGTGCGAATTGTGTGGTTCTTCGGTGCGGTGGGAGCCTCCTGCTTCAGCAGAGGGAGCTGGAGTTTAGTCCAGCGGAATGGCTCGCGCTTTTAGAATCGGCTTCAGCCGCGGGACTTCAAATTGATAAGTGGCGGCATAATCTACGTAACGCCTGTCTGACTCGTCGATTCCGCTGAATCGAACAGGCCGGGCTAAAGAGCCTGTATGAAGTCTACGATGTTTTGTCAGGGCATGACTTCAGTCGTGCCGCAAGTGCAGCAAAATCAATACGGCGTTAGCCGCTGAGGTCCTGTTTCTCGAGTTCTCACACAGACTCTAAATCCCGCCGCCACGAAGCCACGCACTCCGCGCGATTCGCTAGCGTAGATCTTTTAGAATTTCGCGGGCGGCGTTGTAGCCGCTGGCGCCTGTTAGGCCGTTGCCTGGGTGGGTGCCTGAGCCGCATAGGTAGAGGCCCTTGATTGGGGTGCGATATCTTGCCGAGCCTAGCAGCGGACGCATGGTGAAAATTTGATCCAGCGACATTTCACCGTGGAAGGGGTGGCCGCCGGTTAGTCGGTAGGTTTCTTCCAGGTCGGCTGGAGTGATTACGTGGCCTCCCAGGATTAATTCCGGCAAATCGGGCGCGTACTGCGCGAGCGTCTTCACCACGTTGTCGCCAAACGCTTCGCGCTGGCTGTTCCAGTCACCGTTGCGCAACTTGAAGGGCGCGAATTGCACGTGAATCGACATCACGTGTTTGCCGCGCGGGGCCATCGAAGGATCGAGGATCGAGGGGATGGAAACATCGAGGTACGGCTCGGGCGAGAATTCGCCGTATTTCGAGGCGTCGAAGGCGCGCTCTAGGTAATCGACGCTTGGGCCGATGTGGATTCGGCCACTTAGGGCTGCGCTAGGATCGTTCATCGATAGGGCGGCGGCGGTCGAGACATCCCGGAGCGCGGTGAAATTGGGCAGGCGATCCAGGGCCAGATTGATTTTCGCTACGGTGCCGTTGGCGCGGAAATTTTGCATTTTTACTACGAAGCCGGGGGGGAGATGCACTGGATCGGTCAATTTCAGAAAGGTGCGGCGTGGATCGGCGTTGGAGATTACCGTTGTCGCGGAAATTTCTTCGCCGCCGGTGAGGACCAGGCCGGCCGCGGCGCCGTCCTTGATCAGGATGCGCTCGACTTCTGCGCCAGTGCGAATTTCCGCGCCGGCTTTTGTAGCGGCTGCGGCCATGGCTTGCGTTAAAGCACCCATTCCGCCTCGGGGGAATGACGACGAGCCAGCTGGATGCGGATCCGCGGCGGCGCGCAGCAGCAGCAACGCAGTGCTTCCTGCGGACCAGGGCCCCATCGCTGCCCCGTAAATTCCGCGGGCGGCGATCGCGGCGCGCAGTAATTCCGTCTCGAAAAACTCGGAGGCTAGATCGGCCACGGCCATGGGGCCCCAGCGCAGCAGGCGCATCATGTCTTTTTTGCCGAGCCCGCGGACGTTGCGCCCGATCTTCAGCAGCTTCCAGACTTCGTCCGTGGAGGGCTTGTCGATATCGGGCGGAGCGATGGTCAGCACTTGCCGCAGGATCGCCCCGTAACGCTCCAGGGCTTGCGTGAATTCACCGTATTTCACCGAGTCTTCGCGTGAAATTTTCGCAAGCTGCGCTGCGGTTTCCGCTGGATTTGAAAATAGCAGCAAGCCGTGGCCATCCGGCGAGAGCGCGAATAGACGGATATGCGGATGGATCATCGAGAGGCCGTGCTGCTCGAGTTCCATGTCGCGCACGATTTCCGGGAGCAGCGGGCCGTCGGCGTAGGCGAGCGTCGAGCATTTGAAGCCGGGATGGAAATGATCGGTGATCGCTGCGCCACCGACGACGGCGCGGCGCTCAACGACCAGCGGCTTGTAGCCCGCTTTGGCCAGATAGAAGGCGGTGACCAGGCCGTTGTGGCCGGCGCCCAGGATTACGATATCGCGTCCAGCGCCCACTTATCGGGTTCCCTTGTCTTTCAGAATTTCGAGCGCGGCCAGCCGGCCTGGGGCCCCCATGATTCCGCCGCCGGGATGCGTTGCGGAGCCGCACATATAGAGATTGCGGATGGGAGTTCTGTAACGGGCCCAGCCTGCTACCGGCCGGAGGAAGAACAATTGCTCCAGCGAAAGTTCGCCTTGGAAAATATTGCCTTCAGTCAGGCCTATGCTGCGTTCGATATCCAGCGGGGTTTGCACCTGGCGGCCGATGATTATATTTTTTATGTTTGGGGCGTATTCGGCGATTGTGTTTACCACCGCGTCGCCGAAAGCTTCTTTTTGATCGTCCCAGTTCAGGCCGGGCTTTAGTTTGTATGGCGCGTATTGCACGAAGCAGGAGAGGACGTGCTTGCCCGGTGGCGCTACGGACGGATCGGTTAGGCTGGGTATCACCATGTCGATATACGGACGTTGGGAAAATTCGCCGTACTTGGCTTGATCGTACGCGCGCTCCATGTACTCGACGCTTGGTGAAATTGACATGGCGCCGCGCAGATGACGGCCTACTCCCGGCAGGCACGTGAAATTCGGCAGGCCATCCAACGCGAAATTTACTTTGCCCGAGGAGCCGCGGTATTTGTAGCGACGGACATCTTCTACGAAATCTGCTGGGAGATCGCGCGGATCCATCATTTTCAGGAAAGTGAGATTCGGATCAACGCTCGAGGAAACCACCGTGGCGCGAATTTCTTCGCCGCGATCGAGAACTACGCCTTCCGCACGGCCGTCTTTGATCAGAATTTTCGAGACGATGGCTTCCGTGCGAATCTCGACACCGGCTTCGCGCGCCGCATCGGCGATCGCGTTGGAAATACCGCCAGTGCCGCCGCGGCTGAATCCCCAGGAGCGGAAAGCGCCATCAATTTCGCCCATGTAATGATGCAGCAGCACGTAGGCGGTACCCGGCGAGCGGACGCCCAAGAAAGTGCCGATAATTCCCGAAGCCGACATGGTCGCCTTGAGCACGTCGGTCTCGAACCACTGATCGAGAAAATCCGTAGCGCTCATGGTCATCAGTTGAACTAAATTGTAGCGATCGTCGGGCGCCAGAGCGCGGAAACGCTGGCCAAGGAAATAAAGCTTTTTCAGATCGCGCGGATCGAGCGTAGTGGGATCGGGCGGGACCATGGCTAGAATCGGCTTCACGAAACGGCACATCTGCACCATTTCCTTGCCGAATTCTTCGTAGGCCTCTGCGTCCACTTTCGAGTGGCGGGCGATTTCGCGCCGCGTTTTGCCGTGATCGTTCACGCGCCAGAGATAATCGCCGCTGGGCATGGGCGTGAACGTGCCGTCGAGTGGAAGAATTTCCAGGCCGTGGCGCGGGAGATCCAGATCGCGAATGATTTCCGGCCGCAGCAGCGATACGACGTAAGAAAAAACGGAAAATTTGAAGCCGGGGATAATCTCTTCGGTGACCGCCGCTCCGCCCAGCACGTGCCGCTTTTCCAGCACCAGCACTTTGCGCCCGGCGCGCGCCAGATAGGCCGCGGTCACCAGCCCGTTGTGGCCGCCGCCGATAACTATGACATCGTAAGTTGAAGCCATGCGATTGCTGCGGATTCTTTCGAGGCCGGGCGGCGCTCTAAAACGAAATGGCGAGCCCGAGGCGCCGACATTCTACAGGCCGCGCGCGCCGCGGCACAAGGAAGAACGCGGCGCGGCGTGACCTGAGGTCAGGCGTGAGCGCGGCCGCTCAGTTTCCGGAAAAAAGCCTGCGGAAAGATACGCAAAAAAGGGCTTGACATATTCCTATATGGGAATATATTGGGAGCATGGCAAGGGCGGCAACAACCTCCGACGCATTCAACGCGGTAGCAGAACCGCGGCGACGGGACATCCTGAACTATCTCGCGCTGCGAGAAAGGTCCGTCAACGAGATTGTGGACGCGATGGAGTTGGAGCAGCCGTCAGTATCAAAGCACCTGAAAGTTTTGAAAGGTGTTGGCCTGGTAGACGCGCGGAAGGAGGGCCGGCAGATGCTTTACAAGGTGAATGCTTTGGCGATCCGCCCGCTGCACGAATGGACGAGCACGTTCGAGCGCCTGTGGAAATACCAGTTACTGCGAATCAAGGAACGGGCCGAAGCCACCGATGAGCAGAAACAATAGTCTTGTGGAGTCTCAAACGAGGAGGAAATCATGAGTTCACCCGCACTAACGCTGGAAGCGAACACGATTGACATAGCGGAGGAGATCACGGTGCGTGCGTCGATCGAGACGACCTTCGCCGCGCTGCTGGATCAGCTCGGGCCGTACAACGAGACTCAACCAAACAAGCCCATGCCCATGAAGCTCGAAGCATGGCCCGGCGGCAGATGGTATCGCGACCTCGGAAACAACAATGGGCATTACTGGGGAGCGGTGCAAGCGATCAAGAAGCCCACGCTGCTGGAAATTTCCGGGCCACTGTTCATGTCCAACCCAGTGATGACGAATCTTCAATACCGGCTGAAGGAATCGGGCGGCGTAACGATCATCACATTCCGTCATCAGTCGTTCGGCCTGCTGCTCGAGGAATACAGAAACGTAAAGAGCGGCTGGGCACACGTGCACGAGCGCATGCGCCAGCGAGCGGAAGCGCCGCGTCCCCACTGAGCCACGGACGACGTAGAAGTTTCGAGGAGGCAAATATGTGTCCAGCATGCATCGCAGGTGCAGCAGCGGTGGCCGCCGGCGCAGGATCGACGGGAGGAATTTTGGCGCTGTGCATCGCCAAATTCAGAAAATTTTTCGGCACGAATAATTTCCACCTGCATCAAAAAATTAAGGAGAAATAAAATGGCAACCAGCGAAGCGAAAGCAAAAGAGCAACCGAATGGGCAGCCCGCAATGAAAACGCCACCAATCGTCTCGCCGCAGGAATGGGAAGCCGCCCGCCAGCAACTTCTCGTGAAGGAAAAAGCCTTCACCCGCTCGCGTGACGCGTTAGCCGCCGAGCGCCGCCGCATGCCCTGGCAAGCCGTCGAACGGAATTACCAATTCGAAGGCCCCAAGGGCAAAGCAAGCCTGCTCGATTTGTTCGAGGGCCGCCGCCAACTAATCCTCTACCGCGCGTTCTTCGAGCCCGGCGTCTTCGGCTGGCCCGACCATGCCTGCCGCGGCTGCTCTCTCGGCGCCGATCAGATTTCCCACTTGTCCCATCTAAACGCCCGCGACACCACGCTCGCCTTCGCCTCCCGCGCCCCGCAAGCGGACATCGCCCGCCTGAAAGCGCGCATGGACTGGAAGATGCCGTGGTACACCATCACCGACAGCTTCGATAAAGATTTCGGCGTCGATGAATGGCACGGCCACAACGTCTTCTACCGCGAAGGCGACAAGATCTTCCGCACCTACTTCATCAACAATCGCGGCGACGAAGCCATGGGCAGCACCTGGAGCTACCTCGACATGACCGCCCTCGGCCGCCAGGAAGAATGGGAGGATTCGCCCGAAGGCTACCCCCAAACTCCACCGTACAAGTGGTGGAACTGGCACGACGAATACGCCGCCAACGCCCCGCAAGACCCCAGGTGGGTCAAAGTAGTAGAGAGTGCCAGCGCGACGTTGAACCTCAACGACTAGCAGGGTGCCGGGCCCCACGCGGTGTAATTGCGCGTGGGGTTCTTGTTTTTTATCGTCTCCTTTCGATTTTAGTTCAGCTTTTATTTCGCCGGGCTGAATCATCAGCCCGGACCCGTTATTTCGCCGGGCTGAGTCGATTGCTTCGCAATCGCAGAGTCGATTGACAGCCCGGACCCGCTAAGATTTTTAATCGCTACATGGTGAGATTAAAAATCGCCGTAAGTTGTTGAATACACAGGATCGGGTCCGTTTTTAATCGCTACACTTTCGGGGGGTGCCGATTTCGATTTTTCCTCCGTTTTTTGCGTGTTGCTATTGCCGTTCCGCCGTAGGGGAGGGCTCTCCCAGGCGGACTCCCGGTGTGGCCGTGGGTTTTCGGTCCGTCCGGCGCGAACAACCGGAAACCCAAAGTCACACCGGGCCGGTAGTGAACCGCGGCCCCTACGACGGCTTCCCGATTAGAAATCATTATCTCGCCGGGCTGAGTCGATTGCTCCGCAATCGCAGAGTCGATTGACAGCCCGGACCCGCCGCCCCACCTGGCAGCTCGCCGCAGACGCTGATGTGAAACCGTCGCAATTTCCCGATTAGAACGCTTCTCGGTCCAATGTTTTCAATCATTTACGCTCATTTCTAATCGCATCCATTCCCGATTAGAGATTTCGTCCGCCGCCCTCCCGCCTCGCCCCGCAAACGCTGATGTGAAACCGTCGCAATTTCCCGATTAGAACGCTTGTCGCTCCAATGTTTTCAATCATTTACGCCCGTTTCTAATCGTATCCATTCCCGATTAGAAATCGCCGAGTAGGGGACGGGGTTTACTACCGTCCCGGTGTGGCCGTGGGTTTTGCCCTACGCCCCAAACGATCCACCCGAACCCAACCAACACCCAAGGCCAACCCGGGGGCGTCGTGAACCCGCCCTCCTACGATTAGAACCGAGCTGCCCGTGACCTGGATATCGCGAAAGTTACGGTTAGTCAATGGTACCGGAGTTCTGGATGTTGGAGGTTGGACGTTGGAGGTTTGAAGAGTGGCCCGTTCGAATCTGCGCCCGGAAGCGGCGGGGCTGAGGTTCAATGTTTTCAGGTAGCAGCCCCCTGAACTTCAGCTGGAGGAGCTGGACTTCGGTCCAGCGGAAAAACGCCCGCTAGTAAACTCGGCTTTAGACGAGGGCTGTGGCCTTTGCCTTCGCCTTCGTCTTTCCCCGTCGGGGCGCCGGCTTGCTGCGCCCGGCTGTTTCCCCGCGCACCCAGTTCAAGAGCCAAGGCAACGGCGGCACTGTTTTGGCAACGCCAGTAGTGTGATCATTCCTCAAAACCGTAGATGATGATTCGAAGGGAAATTCGGGGAAGCGAGAAGGATTCGCCACTCGCAACTGAAACGACAGTCAGGACGACGAGGGCTTTATTACATAGCTCAGCGTCGACCTCTCTTTCTTCCATTGATCGAAGCACTTTAGGAAATCGGCTTGTGCGAGTGGGTTGAGAGTCATGAGGTCGGCACACCAAGAGCGAAATGCCGCCAACTGCGCATTAGTCGTCGCGTCGTTCGGAAGCGTATTTAGCAAAGCCTTAGTCGCCATACACCTAGTCTCAGGCAGAAATGCTTCCCGAGTCATCCTCACAATGAATTCGGCAAGTAGTCGAAACGCAATATCTCGGTCAGTCGTCGGGATCTGCTGGAAGGCACGGACGATCTGGCGCATCGGAAAGCCGTCTATCGAAGCTTTCGACGCCCGCAGCGCAGCTACGAGCACTGCACCCGTGAAGTGCGTTGACTGGTAATTAAAACCCAGCAGTTCCGCGTATGCCTCGTCGACGGCACCGCGGTCTATCAGTCCGAGATTTGCTGTATGTTCTAGTATTGCTTGAGTCCAGACACGCTCAACGCCGAACTCAGACCTCGCGACCTCTCCGGCCGCGAAATCATCAGTCCACCAAATGTAGCCCGGCGACAAGGCAAGTAACGCAGATTCTAGACCGTACCGCCCCAAGATCCTTTCGAGCAGGTCGCGTCGTTCAGGCGTTAAGGTCGCGAGCTGCGGCACTGGAGTGACGCTCACGTTTCTCTCGACGCACTGCACATATTCTTCAACGGCGGCTCTCTGTTTTTCGGTCTCCTCGGCGGTTATCGGTGTGAAATAGTGCTGCCCCTTCTCGTAGTACATTTTTCCGTGGGCCGCGCGAAATCGTGATTCGGCCCTTAGCTCCTGCAGCTCCGTGAAAGTTGCAGGTGTCATTACAAAGCGGAAAGCAGAGCCCGTCAATACTTGGCGAGCGACTCCGAGGAGTTGCAACGTGGCGAGTGCGGTTAGGTCTACCACGACGGTACTCTTACTTCCTAGAGTTGCAAGCGCGTTCGCCAATAGTCCGATCTGAGGCGGCGCACATCGGATGAAGTCATCTTCAGAAATGGCGAGATTTATGAGCCCTTCATATGCGTTGTGTCCAAGCGGGTTGGCGTACATATGAAGGGTCACAAAATTTGAGCTATAGATCTCTCGAAGTTTTGTGACCGCTTCGGAGTGCGCCTTCACCGAATCAAGTACCGGCTGAAAATCGGCCACGGTCAACGTCTCCGATGTCGGCAGGCGCATGCTCTGAATCACGCTTTGGCTTCCGAATTTAAGCTGCATTTGATCGCCGACGACCTGAAATCGCCTGGTGTATTTGCTCAGGATTTGCACGATCCTACCTACGCGGTCTCGGATCGAGCTTTTTGCAAGGATAAATGAATCGCCAATCTTCTTGCCCAACAGTTCTCTTGCTATCTCAGATTGCGGAACTATCTCCTCGAATTCGCCGTTCGGCTTATCAGTATCCTCGATCACGAACCAGCCGACGGCCGCATCACCGCCTTCAGCGTATTGAACGGCGCTTCCGATTTCGACGTTGTCCATAGCGGCCGGTATATCACCTGGACGACTTTCCGATATGAGACTCGCCAAATAGGCCTTATGCGCCTCAAGATCAGAATAGTGGCAGCGGAGCATGCGATAGGCATAGTCGACGGCCAGCTTTGCCTGACCATGCCACTGAAGGAGGTGAACTAGTGGAATAGCGTAGGGCATCGGAAGGTCTTCTGGCGGCGGAAGAATTTCTTCCGAAACCTGAACGAGGTCGTTCTGCCCGTAGCGCATTCCGAGGATCGCCAGCCGAATCTTCGGCAACCGATGGAATGGGTTTGCGGTGATGAATTCCTGGAGTCGGGCAATAGCCTTAGGGAAGTCGTACTCCTCAAGAAAGCGGGACTCGAATTCTGCCAGCTCCCAGTTACGCACTCCGCGCTCGTAAAGCACTTGGCATGTATCCAAAATTACTTCGTCCCGTTTTAGGCGGCTTGCACAATTTAGTAAGAGTCCCACATCAAAATTCGGCGTCTGAGCATTGAACAGCTCTTGTAGGAGCGGAAGTGCATCGGCCAGGCGGCCGGCCTCGATGAGGGCACGAGCAAGGAAGTCTGTCGCGCAACGACTGTCCTCGGGCTGACGTGAGGCGATCGCGTTATCTAGGTACTGGCTGGCTTCAACATTTTGAGATTGGTGAAGCGCAACGTATGCTTTTATCGTTGCCGTCATCACTGGCGAAGCCGCAACCTCCGCCCGCGTCCCGTAGCTCGCGACCTCCGCGAAGCGCTTCGCCCGAACCATTGCTCTGACGGCGCTCACTATCACGGGATCTATGAGTTCACGGTCCAGATTTTCAAGTTTTGCTGAGCTGAACACCTCGATGGCCCTACTGACGTCTGGCTCTGTCCCGCGTGCCACGAGCGCCTGCCCCAACATGAAGCTAACATGTGGGGCATAGTCGGCTCGCGCATAAGCTTCCTCAAGAATACGGACGCCCTCATCGAGGTTTCCCATGCTGACCGCAGCCTGTGCCATAGCCAGCGGTCCTTGCAGTTCCCTCGGGTCCGCGGCAAACGATTCGCGGGCAAGGCGGGCCGCATCGTCCCTCCGTCCTTGAATGAGAGCGATGTCCGACTTAAGTGCCAACGCCTGAGCCTTCGTGCATGAGTCACCATCAACCGTCGCTATAGAAATCGCCTGGTCGGCGGCCGCAAGTGAATTGGCAAGATTTGTCTCCCTATCTTCACCCTTTAGCGCGACTTTCGCGCGGAGCGCCATGGCGACCGTGCCGAAATATGCGTTTGCCAAAAGAAGGTGGGCTTGTGACCACTTTGGCTTGTCCGCTATCGCCATCTGTGCATGCTCGATAGCCCGCTCTAGCAAACCGCTCGCCAGGGCTCGCCTGGAGAGCGCCGAGGCGACCTCAGCGTCACTTCGCAGGTGGCCAGGCGTCGCGTCTACCAGTTCTTCATAGGTTTTCTCGCGAGGCGCAGCTTGAATCCACAATGACCGGAGACGAGCTGAATTTGGAAAGCGTTCGATTGCCGCCGCCGACCTCTGGAGCGTTTCATCTTGTTGAACGAGCAAGTGGTACGCCAGCACTTCGTTCGTGACTGCCAGTTCATCATCTGGGCGATATTGTTTAGCGTCTAAGAAATATCGTGCTGCCTCCATTCCTTTGCCAAGCATCAAACTGGCAGTTCCGAGGTTGGTTAAAATGCGAAAGCGGTGCCAGTTGGATAGTTCACCGCCCTTAGTTCGCTGGATTCGGTTCAGTAGAAGAACTGCGATCTGAGCATCGCTTGGCGTGATGCGAGTGCGGGCCTCGTCGATAAGCGCGTCGATTTCCGTCGTGGCTAAACTCGACGTGACGGACTGTGTCAGTTCGGCAACGTAGTCCAGCTTAGAGTTTACGATCGCCACCTCTTCAGAGCGGAGGCCGCCATAAAATTCCTGTTCTATTTCCGGATACTGACGGATCAGTTCCGTAATTTTTTCCCAGGTGAAGAGCTCGACTGTGAAGAGCCCTGCGGCTCGGTGCCTTTGGTTGATGGCCTGGATGGCCAGTTGCGCGGCTCCCGAGATCTTTCCGGTCGTCAGAATACCGTAGTGATCGAGCTTCGAAGGGAACGTCTTGGCTTTCGTAACTTCGCCATCTATCTCGGCGGGATCAAGTGACTTCCACTGTTCTTTGAGCTTGCATTGCGCCCCGTACATTGGGCTTTCGCCGAAGGTATCGAATATGTCGACGCCGAACTGCTCCTCGCCCTTCTTTGCGTATCGCTCGAGTCCCGGACGAGACCAGTGACGCTTCAGCAGGGCTAGGCAAAGCTTCTCGAATGCGACTTCCGATTCAGGCGGATTGATTGTGTACGGATTCACGAGAGCAAGCAGGCATTTTAGTACTGAATTTCGAATTGTGAAATGTGACGGTGGGCGGCCCAGCCTTTTGCGAGGGGTTGCCGTGGGTGCCCAATCGTTCCGTGTTTTTGAAAGGGTCGAGATTTCGGCCCTCCTTTCGGCCCCGTCTTTAGATTCTTCTCTCCTTGCGGACTAGCGCTTCCGCCTTCTTTCTCACACGGGATCGACTTTTAGCAATCCATCGTCCGGCCCCTCGAATCGACGATAAGAGTAATAAAAAGCTTACGCAGCCGAGCGGAATCTCTTAAGTGTTTTGGTGGGGTCGAAAATTGACGGCGGCACCGGTATCGGTCGCGGCGCAAGCGCCGCTGTTGATGCCCAGCGCTTCCCGATATAAACGATCGGGACGCAAAAGGCGCGAAAGCGCGTCATCATTTCGCCGGGCTGAATCATCAGCCCGGACCCGGTAGGCGGCTTTTTTTCCGGAGCGCTTAAGCGCTTCTCCCCCGAATAAATTCGGGGGCTGCCTCCTTGTTCGCGGCTCTCGCCGCACACAGATTGAGTTTTCGATGCACAAAAATAGAAGTACGTCGTAACCCCGGGGCCGAACTGCCAAGCCGAAAACAGGGCCGGCGTGTCGGTCGCGACGGGACCAACTCTATTAGTGCCCAGCGCTAAAGCGCTCCTTCCCCCTGCTAAAGCAGGGGGCTCCCACCGGGACTTTAGAGCCTGCGGAAAAAGTCAAAAACGGTGTCGTTGCGACGAGCGAAGCGACGTGGAATCTCTCTTTTTGCGGGCATCCAAACCAAGAGGGATCCCTCGCTGCGCTCGGGATGACGGCGTTTTTTGCTTTTTTCCGCATCCTCTTGAGTCCAGCGGAAAAACGCCCGGCTGTACACTCGGCTTAAGAGGTCGCGGAAAAAGGCGCACGTCACGCAAATCGACTTGCAAAGGCGAAGGCATCGGAAATTCAAAATTTCAGATTTGAAATTTCAGATGGAAGAAACGACAAATGCCGATACAAACGCCAGTGCCATTGCAAATTCCAATGCAAATGCAGATCCCTCACCCCTGAAGGGGGTTCGGGATGACAGCGTTAGCTATTTTTTCCGCGACCTGTTGAGCCGCGGGCCGTTGCTTCTGGCTTCGCCTTCGTCTTTCCCCGTAGGGGCGCCCGGTCAATCGCTATGCGGTTGCGAAGGAATCGACGCGCCCGGCAGTTTCCCCCGCGCACCCAGTTCGAGAGCCAAGGCAATGGCGCCACCGTCTTGGCAGCAGCAGCGCCGTGATCGTCCCTCAAAATGGAGATGATGATTCGAGAGAAAATTCGGGGAAGTGAGAAGGATGGGCCACGCCAGGATTGTCTTGACCGCCGGTCTGATTTGGGTGTGAAATGGCGCCACATCCCGACTCTCACGGCCATGGTTTGACAATGAGAGACGTTGGTATGTGGAAAAAGACAGCGGGCAAACCCTCTCGGCGCCAAAAGACAAGAGCCAAGCCTCGGATGAGCACCGTTTCGGACCAAGTGGTCGCTGCACTCGAGAATTTTCCCAACGTCGGCCTTGCTATTTGCGATCGTCAATTCCGGTACGAATCGATCAACGCTGCGCTCGCATCCATGAACGGCATTCCCGCCTCAGCGCATATCGGGAAAACATTGCGGGACATCCTGGGGGGAGCAGCGACCAAAGTAGAACCACACTTCAAGAAGGTGTTCCTCACCGGCGACCCGGTGTTGAACGTGCAGCTCTCCGTGAAATTGCCCACGAGGAATGAAGCCGGGTACTGGATTGAAAGCTATTTTCCGATCAAAGACGCTACTGGAGCGGTGAAACACGTTGCCGCGCTTGTTGTGGAAAACACGGAAGAGCGGAGACTGCAGGAATCGCTACGAACGCTTGCGGGTAAGCTGCTGCGATTGAAGGACTACGAGCAGCGACGAGTGGCGCGGGAGCTGCATGATTCGATCAACCAATATCACGCGAGCCTCAAAATGCAATTGGCGCGCGTGGGCCGGTGCGAAAGCGAAAAGCAGAGGGCAAAATTATTGGCGAATTCCACGGAACTCCTGGACCAGTGCATTCGGGAGACGAGAACTATCTGCCACTTGCTGCATCCTCCGTTGCTTGACCTGGTGGGATTTACCGGGGCCGCGCGGCAATATGTGCGCGGATTTTCCGAGCGCAGTGGCGTGCCCGTGAAATTGAAAATTCCTTCGAGATTGAGGCGATTGCCGGAAGCTGTGGAGATTAGCTTGTTCCGCGTGCTGCAAGAGGCCCTTACGAATGCGTACCGCCATTCCAAAACTTCATCTATAGACATCGCCGTGGCTCGAAGGGATGGCGGCATTATTCTTTGGGTGCGCGACTACGGTTGTGGGATATCGCCGCGGCGGCTGGAACAACTTCAGCAGATGGATACTTCCACCGGCGTAGGTTTGGCGAGTATGCGCGAACGCGTTCACGATTTGGGTGGCCAGTTCGAGATTCGGTCGAGCAAGGCTGGGACGTTGGTGAGTGTGGCGCTGCCGGTTTCGAATGGGCCGTAGGACTGGCGGGCGGCCTGGGCTGTTTGAAAAGTATCCGACCCTCGACGGGTGCGCCATGCGCCGTAATGATCGCGGCGAAGGTTAGTGCGTTTTCCTGAATTCCTTCGCCTTTTAGCGCCAAACTGGGAGTGATCGTGGCTGTATGAACGATCTCTTAAGACAAGCTGTTTCGCTTTCGTTCTTCGTGAAGTGCGTTGCCGCAGCCGTCGGAATCCTCGTTATTCACGTCGCGTTCCGCGTGCTCGAACAAACGCTGCCCCGGCGCTTTGGCCGGGCCGATGCGCGCTATAAGGTTCGCAAGTTCATCGTCTTTTCCGGATACCTGTCGATTCTCCTTTTCCTCGCTTTCCTCTTTGAAGATCGCTTGAGCCGCCTCAGCTTTGCCCTCGGTGTGGTGGGCGCGGGTGTGGCAGTCGCGCTGCAGGACGTGCTGGCCAGCTTTGCCGGCGCGTTCTCCATCGGTTTTTCAAAGCTGTACGCCGTGGGAGACAGAGTTCAGATCGGCCGCACTCGAGGTGACGTGATCGACATCGGGCTTCTGCGAACCACCTTATTGGAAACGGGGAACTGGGTCAGCGGGGACTTGTACAACGGCCGGATCGTTCGCATCCCCAACAGCACGGTCTTGAAAGGGATCGTTTTCAACTACTCGCAGGGATTCCGGTTTATCTGGGACGAGATTAAAGTGCTGTTTGCGACCAGCAGCGATTGCCAGTTTGCCAGGGAGATGCTTTTGCGCGTAGCCAAAGAGTCGATTGGCGAGTACCTGGTCGAAGCGCAGTCTTCCTGGAAAGAGATGAGCGACAATTATCGAAGCGAAAACCCTCCGTTGGAACCTACCGTCGCACTCATCGTCAATGGCGGATCGTTGGAATTCACCGTCAGCTATGTGATCGACTACACGAAACGAACCGCCATGAAAGATCAGCTGTTCACGAAAGTAGCAGAGGAAGTTTCGAATAGCGATGGGCGGCTCAAATGGGCATCATCGGCAGTTACTCTCATTAACCAGACAGCGGCTCCGGACGCGATCGAAGCGCGGGGGTCATCCTCGACCCGCAGCGCGAGCCGCGCGCCAGATTCCCATTAGTACCCTTTAGCTTGCCGCTCCTCCCACCGCCGAAGTGACAATGTCCCCTAATGGGTGTCTTCTTTGCTTTCGTGCAGGCTTATCCGGGGGTCGCGGCGCAAGCGCCGCTGTTGATGCCGAGCGCTAAAGCGCATTGATCGTAGCCGGCTTTTCTTCCGGAGCGCTTAAGCGCTCCTCCCCCCGAATAAATTCGGGGGCTGCTACCGGGTTTCTGCGGCTTTGCCGCAACGAATGCTCGGGCTTCCGCCTGAATAAAGGAGCGATTCAGCGCTCGATCAGTGCGTCAACTGCGATTGCGGGTCGACGGCGGCCATATCTGCGGACCTTTTCCACAGTCGTCCACAGGCTTGCACAGGCTTGGCGTGCGAATCTTGTTGACGCTGCTGATGGAAAGATTTATTTTGCGCGCAGATTGAACCGGAAGATTGAAGACTTAACGGTTCGGTTGGGACTTAGCGAATTCTTAACCGTCTTCGCGGTTCTGAGCGCGACCGGGAAGTTGGAAGACTTCACGAGGCGGCGCAGACTTCGCAGGAGCTTAACGGCGATTGCGGAGTCGAGCTGAGGCGTGAGGCTCGGAGAAGTGAAGGTGTGGTTCCGAGGCTGCAGCGGCTTCACGGCTGTTGTGGCATTGGCTGCATCGGAAAATCTCGGAGGCTTTTGAGATTTGGTTTAGAACGCGCGAAGGCTTCACGGCTTTTGTGGCGCTGAACGGAATCACGAAGCTCGCAGGTTGCACGACACAGTTTGGAAGACGCGATTAGCCGCAAGGCTGTTGGGTCGCCGGATTGGCCGGGACGCCTGTAAACTTACGGTGCGATTTAGAGGGCGCAACACGCGCAAGCGTTTTGCGCCCTTATTTTTTTGGGCGGGGGCGCGATTTTCGCTATAATTCGCGCGCGAAAAGAACAGTTGCGGCGCCGCGCGCGCCGAATGCGTTGAAGGAGATGGCTTGCCAATCGGCACTGCGGTGCATGACCGGACATTTCCGCTTTGCGAGAGTTTGAATTATCGCGAGTGGTCGGGGTATTACGCGGTCAGCGTTTATGAGATGCATCACGAGCATGAGTACAACGCTATTCGCAATGCTGCGGCTTTGATTGATGTGTCGCCACTCTTCAAATACCTGGTTACTGGGCGCGATGCTACGAAATTGGTGAATCGCGTGATTACGCGGGACATTAATAAGGTCGCGGTGGGGCAGGTGATTTATTGCTGCTGGTGCGATGAGGCTGGGCATGTGATTGATGATGGGACGATCACGCGCCTCGAGGAAAATAAATACCGGTGGACGGCGGCTGATCCTAGTTTGCGTTGGTTCCGGCAGAATGCGCTGGGCTTGGATGTGCAGATCGAAGATATTTCGGACAAGGTGGCGGCGCTGGCGCTGCAGGGGCCTACTTCGGGGCGGCTTTTGCAGAGGGCTGCCGAGGCTAACATCACGAATCTGAAATATTTTCGATTTACGCGGGGGAAAATTGGCGGCGTGGACGTGGATATTTCGCGCACCGGTTACACGGGCGATCTGGGTTATGAGATTTGGATTCCTTGGGATGAGGCTGGGCGAGTTTGGGATGCGTTGATGGCGGCTGGCGGGGAATTTGATATTCATCCGGCGGGAATGCTGGCGCTGGACGTGGCGCGGATTGAGGCTGGGTTGATTTTGATCGAGGTGGATTATTTCAGCAGCAAGAAATCGTTGATTGATTCGCAGAAATATTCGCCTTACGAAATTGGGTTGGGGCGGCTTGTGGATTTGAAGAAGGAGCACTTCATCGGCCGCGCGGCGCTGGAAGAGGAAAATAAGCGCGGGGCGAAACGGGTGCTGATGGGACTGGATGTGAGTTGGCCGGACATCGAGCGGCAATTTGAGGCTGCTGGGTTGGCGCCGCAGGTTCCTAGCGCGGCTTCGAGGGTGGCTGTGCCGGTTTATCGCGGAGGATTGCAGGTGGGCAAGGCTACTTCGACTACATGGTCGCCTACGCTGAAGAAAATGATTGCGCTGGCTACCTTGAATCGCGAGCATGCGGCGATGGGCACTGAGCTTCAGATTGAATTGACGGTGGAGGCGGTGCGGCAGAAAGTGCGTGCCACCGTGCGGGACCTGCCGTTTTTCAATCCTCCGCGCAAGATGGCTACTCCAATCGCGTGACGGCGGCCGGGGGCGGGCGCTGTTGCGCATCATTTGAAAGGTGACGATGACCTGTCGAAAATTTGGCGGGGACTGCGCGCTTGCAGCCGCCTCGCTTCACTCCCCGCGCGCGAGTTTTTTCCTCCGGATTGGTTTTCTTTCCGTTTTCACCGCGATGATGATCGCAGGTGTGTACATGACTACGCTAGCTGATGGCTTGGAAAGCGACGGAAAATCGGCAGAGGGAAAATGCCCGCCGGCTACGCGTCGCGACGACGTGGTGGATACGTTGCATGGCGTGAAGATTGCGGATCCGTATCGCTGGCTCGAGGATCAGGACAGCGCGGAGACGCGGGCGTGGATTGAGGCGCAGGATGCGTGTACTGCGGCGGTTCTGGATGTGGTGCCGGGGCGGGCGGCAATTCGGGCGCGGCTCGGCCAGTTGATGAAAGTGGATTCGTTCCAGCCGCCGATGGAGCGGAATGGAGTTTATGTTTTCGCTCGGCGGCGGGCGGAGCAGGAGCTTTTTGTTTTGTATGTGCGGCACGGGCGCGACGGGAAAGATGAAGTGCTCGTCGATCCACATTCGTTGAGCGCCGATCATTCTACCAGCGTGGTTTCGTTCGACCTTTCGCACGATGGATCGCTGGCAGCTTACGGGGTGCGCGCGGGCGGGCAGGATGAAGTGGAAATACATTTCATCGACACGGCCACGCGAAAGGAGCTCTCCGACAAGTTGCCCCGGGCGATGTATGAATCGCTGGCGATCGAGCCATCGAATCGCGGGGCTTACTATTCGGTTTTGACGCCGAAGGGCGGGCGACTATTTCATCACGTGATGGGGACGGCGGCCGGCGCGGATCAGCTGGTTTTCGGCGGTGAGTTTGGGAGCGATACGGAAATTTCGGCGAGCGTTTCGGATGACGGGCGCTATTTGCTGATCAATGTTTCGTATGGATCGGGGAGCGTGCGGGCTGATTTGTATTTGAAGGATTTGCGGGGCGGCGGGCCGGTGCGGGCGATTGTGAATGATACTGAGGCGCTGTTCTTCGGCGACATTTCTAGCGGGGAACTTTTTATTACTACGAACTGGAAAGCGCCGCGCTGGCACGTGTATCGCGTCGATCCCGAGCATCCGGCGCGCGATTCTTGGAAGGAAATCGTTCCCGAGTCCGACGCGGCGATCAGCGGTTCCGGGGCGTATGGCGGTAAATTTTTCGTTCAATATATTCGCAACGCGACTTCTGAGATGAAATATTTCGAGGTGGATGGGAAAGCGGCTGGCAGCGTGAAGTTGCCATCGCTGGGAGCGATCGAGGGAGTGAGCGGGGATTGGGGCTCGAACGAGGTTTTCTTTTCGTTTGAGTCGTTCAATGTGCCGCCGACGGTTTACCGGTTTGATGTGAAGCGGGGCAGCGACGAAATATGGGCGAAGCCGGAGGTACCGTTCCAGAGCGAAGCGTACACGGTGGAGCAAGTTTGGTACGAATCGAAAGACAAGACGAAGATTCCGATGTTTCTGTTTTATAAGAAGGGATTGGTGCGGGACGGGGAGCGGCCTACCTGGATTACCGCTTACGGTGGATTTGATGTGAACGAGACGGCTTACTTTTTTGAGCCGGCGGTGATGTGGGCGGATCGCGGCGGGATTTTCGCGATGCCCACCCTCCGCGGGGGCGGAGAATTCGGCGAAGATTGGCATCGCGCGGGGATGAGGGAGAAAAAGCAGACGGTGTTTGATGATTTTTACGCGGCGGCCGAGTGGCTGATCGCGAATAAGTACACCAGCAGCGAAAAACTGGCGATCGAGGGCGGGAGCAACGGCGGATTACTGATGGGAGCGGCGATCACGCAGCGGCCGGAACTGTACCGCGCGGTGATTTGCACGTATCCGCTGCTGGACATGCTGCGTTTTCAGAAATTTATGGATGGGCCGCTGTGGGTGGCGGAATACGGATCATCTGACGACGAGGCGCAGTTCAAGTATTTGCTGGCTTACTCGCCTTACCAGAATGTGAAAGACGGGACGAAATATCCCGCGGTGCTTTTTATCACCGGGGATGGGGATACGCGTGTGGCGCCCCTGCACGCGCGGAAGATGACGGCGCGTTTGCAGGCTGCGAACGGATCGGACGAGCCGATTTTGCTCCTTTACGATACGAAATCGGGTCATTCCGGCGGGCGTCCGCTGAATAAGGAAATTGAAGAGCGCACGGACATTTTGAGTTTTCTGTATTCGCAACTGGGGATAAAGGCGGAGTAACGAACGCGATTGGGCGGCGTCAAACCGTAGAGATAGCGGACAGCTCATCATAGGAGAAGAAATGATTCGAAGAATTCGACGACGGGTGTGCGCCGTGACATTGCTGGCTGCGAGCGCGGGATTTTTGTGTGGGGCGGCGCATGCGCAGGCGGTGGCCGGGACCATTCGGCTTGCGGTGGACGCGACTTCTGCCCCGCAGAAGATTTTGCATATCAAGGAAACGATTCCGGTGAAGCCTGGAGAGCTGACTCTGTATTACCCGGAATGGATTCCGGGGGAACATGCGCCGGATGGGCCCATTACCGATCTTGCTGGGTTGAAGTTTAGTGCGGGCGGCAAGGAGATTGCGTGGCGGCGCGATTTGGTGGATATGTTCGCGTTTCATTTGGAAGTGCCGGCGGGGGCGGATTCGCTTGATGTGCAACTCGATTTTTTGCTTTCGGCGCCGGCCTCGGGATTTTCGGCTGGAGCTTCGGCCACGGCGCAGCTTGATTTGCTGAGTTGGAATCAAGTGCTGCTGTATCCGAAGGGCTCGCCGGTGCGAGAAATTATGTTTGAGCCGAGCCTGCGTTTGCCGGAGGGATGGAAATTCGGAACGGCGCTCCCAATTGCGAATCAATCGGGAGGCGAGATTCATTTTCAGCCCGTGGCGCTGAATACGCTGGTGGATTCACCGGTGATTTCGGGGCGTTACTACCGCGCGTTCGACCTGACGCCGGGGCAAACTCCTTTGCACGAAATCGATGCGGCGGCGGACAGCGATGCGGCGCTGAATATGCCGCCGGTGCTGGAATTGCATTTCAAGAATTTGATTTCCGAGGCTTATGCGCTGTTTGGCTCGCGGCATTACCGCGATTATCATTTTTTGCTAACACTGAGCGATGACACTGCGCATTTTGGGCTGGAGCATCACGAATCGAGCGACGACCGCATCGCGGAGCGATCGTTAGTTGACGAGGCTCTGCGGATTGACGCGGCGGGATTGCTACCGCATGAATACACGCACTCATGGAACGGGAAATATCGGCGGCCCGAGGACCTGGCGACGCCGGATTATCAGCAGCCGATGAAAGATGATTTGCTTTGGGTCTACGAGGGGTTGACCGAATACATCGGCAACGTCTTGACTGGGCGCAGTGGGCTTTATTCGCCTCAGGAATATCGCGAGCATCTTGCCGCCACCGCTGCGGAATTTGAATATACGCCGGGGCGCACCTGGCGTCCGTTGCAGGATACGGCGGATGCGGCGCAGCTACTTTATTTCGCCGGAAGCAATTGGGAGAACTGGCGGCGGAGCGTGGACTACTACGGCGAGGGTGAATTGATTTGGCTGGAAGTGGATACGCGCATCCGGCAACTTACGGACAACAAAAAATCGCTGGATGATTTCTGCAAGGCGTTTTATGGCGGGCCGGGGGGCAAGCCCGAGCTGAAGACTTACACATTTGAGGATGTGGTGGCCGGGCTTAATTCCGTAGTTGCGCATGACTGGGCAGCATTGCTGAACTCGCGGCTCGATTCGACGGACGCGCACGCGCCGCTTGGCGGAATTGAAAATGGCGGTTGGAAACTAATTTATAGCGAGTTGCCGAATGAAATCATGTTGGCGGCGAATGAGGCGTCGCACCGGTCGGATTATCGCGATGGTGCGGGAGTGCTTTTGGTGGATGACGGAGCGATTGCGGACGTGATTCACGGAAGCGCGGCTTACAACGCGGGGCTCGGGCCGGGAATGAAAATTGCGGCGGTGAACGGGGCGCAATTTTCGCCGGATGTGTTTCACGAGGCGGTGGATCGCGCGAAAACGTCGCCGCGAGCGATCGAGCTGTTGGTCGCCAATGGATCATCTTTCAAGAGCTACTCGCTGGATTATCACGGCGGACGTCGCTATCCGCATCTCGCGCGCGTGGAGGCGCAGCCGGATTATCTGAGCGACATTATTAAGGCGCAGGCGAAATAGCGGCGCTTTCACGCGATGGCTACGAAGCGAACGCAAGAGCCGTGGATGCCTGCGGATGATTATGGGCGCGGGCTTCCGGATTTCACCGTGAACTTGCTGGTGGCGGACGTGGCGCGCTCGGTGGAATTTTATCGGTCAGTTTTTGTCGCGACGGTGCATCATGCCGATCCGGATTTTGCGGCGCTGCGCGTGGGGCGGATTGATTTCATGGTTCACGCCGATCATGCCTACGATCATCATGCCTGGCATTCCGAATTGATTGGTGGCTTGCGACGCGGACTTGGGGCGGAGTTGCGGCTTTTTAATGTCGATCCGGATGGGCTTGAAAAACGGGCTAGGGCTTACGGGGCGCGGATTTTGCAGGCTTCGCAGGATAAGCCGCATGGTTGGCGGGATGTGATTGTTGAGGATCCGGATGGTTATGCTTGGGCTGTGGGAATTCCGAAGTGATGTGAAGGAATCGGGTTTTGTTGACATCGCGCGCACGGACGACGTCGATGGAACGCGGGAATTGTCGAGTCTGACCACGCGCGGGCAAATGGGCCACGTTTTCGCAGGCGTTACACGGGCGGGCGCAGCAAGCCGGCGCCCCTACGAAGGCAAATGCCAAACCAAAAGCAAAAAACAAATGCAGATCCCTCACCCCTAAAGGGGTTCGGGGTGACAGCGGTTGCGCTTTTTGCGCGCCTGTGGAGCCTTAGCGATTTTGACGCGGTTTCGGCATGACTGAAGTCATGCGCTGGCAAAACATTTGGAAATTTGGTTGCGCGAGATTGATCGTTGGAGGACGAATGCTGCGATTTTTTCAAAGTCTGGGTGTGGGGGCTGTTGCGCTGTTCGTGGGAATTGGAGCGGCTTCGGCGCAGGGCGAGCGGCGGCCGATTACGTTTGAAGATTTGATCGCGATGCATCGCGTTAGCGACCCGCAGATGTCGCCGGATGGACGCTATGTCGCTTATACCGTCGCCACTCCGGATCTGGAAGCGAATCGCGTGGCACCGAACATTTGGATTGTGCCGACGGACGGCGGCGAGCCGCGGCAATTGACTCGCAGCGGTAGCGATCAACGGCCTCGATGGTCGCCGGATGGAACGAAGCTGGCGTTTCTTTCGGCCCGCGACGGGTCGCAGCAGGTTTATTGGATTGCGCTTGCGGGAGGCGAAGCTACGCGTCTTACTTCCCTTTCGGGTGGGGCCGATAACGAATTGTGGTCGCCGGATGGGAAGACGATTGCGTTCGTTTCGGGCGTTTATCCGGAATGCGCGGATGATGAATGCAATGCGAAGCGCGATGCGGAGAAACAGAAAAGCAAAGTGAAGGCGCATGTTGCCACGAAGTTGCTCTATCGGCATTGGACCACCTGGTGGGACGGCAAGCGCAGCCATCTTTTTGTTATGGCGGCGGAGGGTGGGAAGCCGCGCGATTTGACGCCGGGGGCGGATTACGATGTGCCGCCGTTCACGCTTGGCGCGCCGGAGGCGATTGGCTTTTCGCCTGACAGCCGGGAGCTCGCATTCACGGCGAACACTGATGCGGATGCGGCGATCAGCACCAACGGCGACATTTTCACCGTGGCGGCGAACGGCTCGAGCGCGCCGAGACGAATTACGGAAAATCGCGGCGACGATTGGGGGCCGGTTTACTCGCCGGATGGAAAATGGATCGCTTACCGCTCGCAGTTCACTCCCGGTTACGAGGCGGATCGCTGGCGATTGATGATTTTCGATCGCGCTTCAGAAAAGCATACGGATTTGACGGAGAAATTCGATCGCAACGTTGACGGCTATGAGTGGGCGGCCGATAGCAAATCAATTTTCTTCAAGGCGGAAGATCAGGCGGAGATGCCGATTTATTCGGTAGCTGCCGCGGTTGGCAGTACGCCGGCAAAAGTCATCGCGGATGGCTTCAATATGGATTTCGATCTGAGCCGCGACGGCCGTTCGATTGCATTTACACGCACCAGCCTGATATTGCCTCCAGAGATTTTCGTGGCGAATTCGGATGGAAGCGACGTTCGCCAGCTTTCCCATCACAATGCGGCGCGGCTGGCGCAGCTTGATCTTTCGAAGGCGGAATCTTTCTGGTTTGCGGGGGCGGAGGGAACGAAGGTGCACGGCCTGCTCGTGCGCCCGCCGAATTTCGACGCGGCAAAGAAATACCCGCTGCTGTTTCTGGTGCATGGCGGGCCGCAGGGGGCTTGGAACGACGAATGGGGCTATCGCTGGAATCCGGAAGTGATGGCGGCGCCGGGATATGTGGTGGTGATGGTGAATCCACGCGGCTCGACCGGCTACGGGCAGAAATTTACCGCGGAGATCAGCAAGGATTGGGGCGGAAAAGTTTATACCGACCTGATGGACGGACTCGACGCGGCGATCGCGAAGTATCCGTTCATTGATGGATCGAGGGCCTGCGCTGCGGGGGCTTCTTACGGCGGATTCATGATGGATTGGATGGCTACGCATACGGGGCGGTTTAAGTGCATCATCAGCCATGCCGGGCCGTACGATCCGCGCGGGATGTACGCCACTGAAGAATTGTGGTTTCAGGAATGGGAGTATGGCGGGACGCCCTGGGAGCATCCGGAACTGTATGACAAATGGTCTCCGGAACGATCGGCGAGCGCACTGGGAAAATTCAAGACGCCGACACTGGTGATTGGCGGCGAACTGGATTTTCGCGTGCCGTACACGCAGGATTTGGAATTTTTCTCGGCGCTGCAGCGGCAGGGGGTGCCTTCGAAGCTGGTGATTTTTCCAGACGAAGGACATTGGATATTGAAACCGCTGAATAGCGAATTTTGGTACAAGACATTTTTGGATTGGCTCGCAACTTATTTGAAGTAGATCGCCGAAGCGATCGTTGCGATTGGAGTGTGGAAGGGGGCGGCCACAGACCGCCCCTTCCCGGAGTGGTTAGTTGAATTGCGCGGCAGCGATGCGCCCCTCGAAGTGAATTTCCTGAACGGCGTCATTGTCCACCAGCGCTTCGTCATTTTGTGATTTCGAGCTTAGCTGGATCCAATGGCAAGGAACCTGAGCGACGACTTTTCCGTCTTTCTCAAATTCGACCTGCTTGCCATTTTCCTCGGCGCGCACTTGGTAACTGCCCGGAGCGAGCATGGTCGAGCCAATGTGCGCGGACTTGTCGAAAGTCAGGGTGGCAGAATCGGTGTGAGCCCAGGCGGGTGCGGCAATCGCGAGCACGGCGGTGGCCAGGAGTAAATCATAGTAGCGAATCTTCATTTGCGGTGATCCTCCTTGTGTTTTTTTGTCCCGGAAGAGGATAAACAGGCCGGAGCGAGGTATCGGGGCGAGCATCCGAAAGGAAGATGCTCTGTGGAATGGGATGCCGGGTGTGGCGGGGATGATGCCTGGAAAATTGTTAAGAATTGGCGAGAAGGGACTCGTATTTCTCGATGGTGGCTTCGACCATGCGATCGTCGGTGAATTTTTGCTCGATGGTGGCGCGGGCGGCTTCGCCGAAGCTGCGGGCTTCGCCGCGATTGCGCAGGAGGCGCTTGACACACGTGGCAAAGGCATCCGGATCGGGCTTGGGAACAAGCAGGCCATTTTTCTCGGACGAGACGATTTCAGGAACGCCGCCACTTGCTACGCCGACTACAGGCAATCCGTAGGACATTGCGGCCAGCATGGAGGTACCCAGAGGTTCGGCGAATGAGGGGAAGAGAAATAAATCGAGGGCGTGATAGACGTTTTCGATGCGCTCGATGAATCCCATGAACTTTACCGAACGCTGGACATTCAAATGGTGCGCGAGCTTTTCGAGAGCCGAAAGGCTGGGGCCATCGCCCGCCAAGACCAAAACGCAAGGCTGAAAATCCTTCAGGATGGCGGGCAGCGCGCGGATCAGTGCTTCCTGGCCTTTCTCCGGCAAGAGATAGCCGACGCAGCCGAGAAGAATGTCTTCATCTTCGAACTTCCATCGATCGCGCGCGGATTCGCGCTGGCCTAGAGTTGTGCGGTCCGGCAGTTTCACTCCTTCGTAAACCACTTCGACTTGATTCGCTGCGATTCCTGAAGCGATTACGCTATTCGCGATGAATTTTGAAACGGCGAAGATGCGTTCGGCGGCGCGATAACGGGCTAGGGCGAATGGGCCGCGGCTGAGCGGATTCGCTACGCGACGCTGGGCGATTAAGATGGCTCGGCGGTGCGCTTTTGCTAGCCACGCTAAGGTTAGGCCGTGGGGATCGTGGGCATGGACGATATCGTAACGGTGGGCGCTCATCAGTTTTCGCAGGACGGAGGAACCGTCCCAGCGGACGCTGTTCGCGGGAATGGCGTGAACGCGGAAACCTTCTTCGTGGGCGCGACGCTCGAGGGCGCCGCCGGCTAGGGCCATCAGTTCGACTGGGTGACCTCGTTTCTTGAGGCCGCGCATTGTGAGGAGGACTTGATTTTGCCCGCCGCGCCAGTCGGGGCGGGTGTCGATGTGGATGCTGGAGATGGGCATTTAAACTTGGCCGGGTGTTGACGGGCGCAGTTTAGCATCGCGGGGAGTGGCTTGCGGTTGCAAAATCATTCGCAGGGTAGTTGTGGGCGGCCTGCGCGTTAGATCGCCTGATCCGATGGATGGTTCGGCCTCAAAGAGCCGGCGGGACGCCCTTCGAAACTCAGGGTAAACCAGCGGTACGAAAGACTGCGGCAAGTACGTACGTGGCGGCTTGCGTAATTTCCACAATTGACGGATTCGCTGGGAGGTGAGAATTTGCGAGCCCTTGTTCTTGGGAAGGAGGCTGGCGAAGATGACGATTCGTCGAGCCGTCGTATGGGTGTGCATTGGCGCTGCGTGGACGCTGCTGATCGTGAAAGCAGCGGGGGCTGACACGTTTTCGATTACGACGAACCCCCCGGGGGCGACCGTGGAGCTTGATGGCATCGTGGTCGGTACTACGCCCTACGAGATGAAAGTGCCCGGCGGATACTACCACCGCGTGCATTCCGTGTTCAGCGACCGGCTGGAGCACCCCATGGTGGTGCGCATATATAAGGATGGGTTCGCGGCTCAGGAATTTGTGCTAACGCAGGGGCCTTACAAGTGGACTTCCGCTCTGGGTAGAAACCAGGCGACCTACTATTTGTTGAAGACCAAGCACGTGGATGTGTCTCTGCAATCTGCGAAGTTGGTTCGCGGCGGGGGCTTGCTGCCCGTTTCCGCACCTGTGACGCCTAAGCGGGGCGCGCCGAGGGTAGAACTTTCAGCGGAAGAAATTATGCAGCGGGCTGTGCCGGCGGTGGTCCGGCTTGATGGAGCACATTCGCAAGGTAGCGGGTTCTTTCTCACCGAGAATGGAATCATTGCTACGAACCGGCATGTGGCGGACGGAGAGGCCAGCTTTTTTGTGGTGACGGCTACGGGGTCGCGTTTGCTCGGTAAGATCGTTTATTCCGATCCGAATTTGGATCTGGCGCTGGTGAAAGTGGATGGCACGGGGTATCCGCGATTGCCGCTGGCCGACTTGGCCTCGGTGCGGCCCGGCGCGACTGTGTTTGCCATCGGCAATCCGGGCGGTGGATTGCCGGAATCGGTGACGCGCGGGATTGTTAGCGGGGTTGGCCGCGTGGAAAAGCACGCGGGGACTTGGATTCAGACGGATGCGGCGATTAATCCTGGGAATAGCGGCGGACCGCTGGTGGATGATACGGGCGAAGTTGTGGGGGTTGCTACGTTTAAGCGCGTTGGGCCGGATGGATCGAAACTGGACGGGTTGAATTTTGCATTGAGCGCGCAGGATTTGATTAACGTGGTGAATCGTGAGATTCCGGAGGCGCCGGTTGGGATTGCGCCCGAGACTCGCGAGTTGGATGGAAGCGGGACTGTTGCCGTGCACTCGGATCCTGAAGGCGCGGAAATTTACGTGGATGGGAAGTTTGTTGGGGATACGCCTTCGATTTTGCCGCTGGGGGCGGGCACGCACAATGTGGTCGTTAAGGCTGATGGAAAGAAATCCTGGGAGCGAAATTTGGATGTGATTCGCGATAGTCAGACGCAGATTCGCGCGGTGCTGGAGCCGAAGATTTGAGAAATACGCTCAATGCGGGGTGATGGTGACCTCGCGCAAAAGCAAGAGGGGTCCCTCCGCAGGCTACGCGTTCGGAATGACAGGATTTCTGCTCCCGCTAGCCAAGATGACGGCGACGTGAGTCAGCAGCGCCCTGAGCCGGGCGGGCAACGGCTCAGAATTTGATCGAGGATGGCTGGAATTTCGAAGACGGCGCGATTGGGCATGTTGGCGGTGTTGCGCTTGAAGCGCTCGAGAGTTGCTGGCTGGAGGAGCTCGCGGACGGCGGGCTCGATCTGGCTGAACTTGCGCACCACCAATCCGATTTCTTTTTCGCGAATCCGGTCGGCGTTGTAACGCTCTTGCGGGAGCGTCCACGAATTGCACTCCGTGATTACCGGCAATTGCATGGCTACCGCTTCGCTTAGGCTGCCTGGGCCGGGCTTGCCTATGAAGAAATCGGAGAGATGCATGTAGTAGGGGATTTCCTTTGTGAATCCTTCGACGAACAGCGGGATTCGCCCGCGGCGCGAGCGTAGGGATTGGGCTAGCTTTTCGTTGCGGCCGCAAATAGCGATGAGTTGCAAATCGAGATTTGATTTATCGAGTGATGCGACGATATCGGCGATCACGTTGGAGCCGTGGCCCCCGAAAAGGATTAAGCCGGTCGGGAGATCGGGCGAAAGATTTAGAGCTTTGCGGCCGGTGGCACGCGGCGTTTCGATCGGATCGTAAAAGCGGGGATGAAGAATCATTCCTGATGCGCGATGGACGCGATCGGGGGAATGGCCAACTTCGAGCGTCTGCGCTACCGCGCGCTCTGTGCCGCAGATGAAATCCTGTTGCTGCTTTTCGATCCAAAAGCGCGGCGGATAGTTGGCTAAATCTGTGAGGACGGTGACGAACGGCCTGCCTGGATATACGAGTTGCAGGCTTTCGTTCAGCTCGGTATTGAAATGCGGGATGAAGGAAACGACCATATCGGGATCGGATTCGCGCCAAGACTCGGCTAGCATTTTCACGCACGGCTTGTGATACGCGGCGATAGTGAACTGCAGAACGCGCAAGAGTTGGGCGCTGCCCAGCGTCCAACCGGACGCGAGCATCTTGTTGTAGAAGTCCTGAATGCGAAGGCCGGTGAAGCGCCGCAGGATGTCCAGCCGATCCAGTACCTCCTGTAAATTCATCAAGCGAACATCCCAGGGAAGATGCGCCGCGTGGACCGCCATTTGAAGGGAGGTGGCGGCGCTGCGATGGCCGCCACCTGCGTCGAAGAAAACAAACTCGATACGTGGCATGAACGAGGGAATTGTTGCAGGTGAGTTGCCGAGCAGGCATGTCTTTTCTGTTAAAAATTGGTTACAGATGTCCTATGAGTCATAAGTCTTGTGTTATCAAACTTTTGCGTCCCGTTAACTTGGTAGTAACGCGAAAAGTGTTACAAAGTTTTCATGCGCTGCGACCTGCACGTCCACTCGTACTTCTCCGGCCCGGCCCAAGACGCTGGGATGGGGGCGATTTGCCGTGAATGCTACAGCCAGCCGGAGGATTTGTACGCCACGCTGAAGCGGCGGGGCATGGACCTGATCACGTTGACCGATCACGACTCGATTGAAGGATGCGAGCCGTTGCGGCGCTATCCGGATTTTTTCGTTAGCGTGGAAGCGACTTGCACGATGCCGAGCGGCACTCGGATACACGTGGGCGTTTACGACATCACTGACCGGCAGCACATTGAGATCCAACGGCGGCGGAACGATCTGATCGCGCTGCTGATGTATTTGACGGAACACCGGCTGTTTTTTTCGCTGAATCATGTGTTCTCGCTATTGACGGGGCGGCGGGAGCGCGAGGATTTCGAGTGGTTCGACGAATATTTTCCGGCAATGGAAACTTTGAACGGATTGATGGCGGCGGAAAATAACCGGCAGGCGGTGCGATTGGCGCGGCGAACGCGGAAGATCGCGCTGGGCGGGAGCGACGCGCACACGCTGGTTTCGGCTGGCTCGGCGTACACGGAATTCCCGGGAGCGATGGACAAGAACGATTTTCTTATGGGGCTGCGGCAGGGGTTGGGCAAGCCGCGCGGAGAATCGGGCGGCTATTGGAAGCTTACGCGCGATGTTTTTTTGATCGCGGGCGAAATGATGCGCGAATCGCGGTGGAAGACGGTCCTGGCGCCGCTCGGAGTCTTTATTCCGGCCTATGTCTTCGGAAATTGCATCGGGGAGACGCGGTTTGTGCGGCGCTGGGCTACGCAGGTGATTCCGCCGAGACGTGAACGCGTGCCGTTTCCAGGACTGGCGATGGAATCGGCGATGGAGTGACGGAAATGACGGTTGCGCGAGCGGTCTGGGGCTACATCGAGTCTCGGGATCACCGGCTGATGCGCCGGGTACACCGCTGGCGCGCGCCGAAATGGATCCGTATTTGGATGATGCTGGCTACCCGCTGCGGGGATGGTTGGATTTGGTATTTGCTGGGCGCGATTCTTTTGCTGTTTGGCGGGCGGCAGCGATTCTTGGCGGTGGGTTCGGGCGCGGTGGCGGTTGCTGTCGGGATCTTGTTATTTAAATTGCTGAAAAATGCGAGTCACCGGGTGCGGCCTTGCCAGCTTGAGCCGCATTGTTGGGCCGCGATTCTTCCGCCGGACCGGTTTTCGTTTCCTTCAGGACATTCGATTACTGCGTTTGCTATTGCTACCTGCATTGGGCTTTATTATCCGCAGCTTTCGGATTTGCTGCTGTTTATTGCCGTTTGCGTGGCGGCTTCGCGAATCATTCTTGGAATGCACTTCTTGAGCGATGTGGTGGCGGGATCGTTGATGGGGGCTGGGTTAGGATTTGGGGCGTTTCGGATATTTTCTTAGGTGCGCGGACGCAATGCGAACGGCAAAGGCCGCGGAGATTTCAAATTTCAGATTTGAGATTTGAGATAGGGGAAACACCAAAAGCAGAAGCGAATCCAAATGCAGATCCCTCACCCCTAAAGGGGGTTCGGGATGACAGCGGTCAGTCTTTTTTTTCCACTGTCGTTCTTAATTCCGAAATTAGCCGGGTAGGTGGCAGGAGGCTTCGCCGCGCTTTTCGAGATATTGCTGGTGGTAATCTTCGGCGCGCCAGAATTTTCCCGCGGGGACGATTTCTGTAACTATGGGGCGCTTAAATTTTCCTGAGGCGGCTAGTTTGTCGCGCGAGGCTTTTGCGGCGGCTTCTTGTTCGGGCGTGTGGAAGAAAATTACGGAGCGGTATTGCGAGCCAACGTCGGGGCCCTGGCGATTCATGGTGGTTGGGTCGTGCATGGCCCAGAATGCGTCTAGTAGTGCGTCGTAGGAAATTTGAGCCGGGTCGTAGTCCACTTCTACGGCTTCTGCGTGTCCTGTGCCGTCGGTGCAGACCTGCTTGTAGTTTGGATTTGTGGTGTGGCCGCCGGCGTAGCCTACCTGTGTTGAGGTGACACCTTTTAGGCGGCGGAATTCTGCTTCTACTCCCCAGAAGCAGCCTGCTGCGAATGTGGCCTCGGCCATCTTTTTCCCCCGGATTGCCTTTAATAAACGGCTTTAAGATATTGCCATAAGTGGTGTGGCGGCGTCGAGATGCGGGCTCGTGGTGTCTTAGCCCAATAATTCTGTCACCTCTTAATGGCCCGGTGAAAATGTCGCCCTATGAACAGGGAGACAGTTCGCTTGAGCCAGAAAGAGCTACAACGAGTGGCGGTGATTTCTTCTTGCCTCAAAGGAGAACTGGCGTGTGCCAGAGCGGCGGAGCTGCTCGAACTAACGCCTCGACATGTCCAGCGTCTCAAAGCGCGTTATAGGCAAGGCAGCGCAGCCGCTCTGGCACACGCCAGCCGCGGCCGCCCCAGCCCGCGCCGGTTACCCGAACGCCTGCGCGCCCGCATCCTGCAGCTCGCCCGCACGCGTTACGCCGGCTTCAACGACCACCATCTCTGCGAAAAGCTCTGCGAGGTCGAAGGTCTATCCCTGGGCCGCGAAACTCTCCGCCGTCTGTTGCGCGCGGCCGGGATCGGCTCGCCTCGCAAGCGTCGCGCTCCCACGCATCGCCAGCGACGCCTCGCGCGTGCTCGTGAAGGCGACATGCTGCTCCTCGATGCCAGCCTGCACTCCTGGCTCGAAGAGCGTGGCCCGCAACTCACCTTGCTGGGCTTTCTCGACGACGCCACTCGCAAGGTCCTCGCCGCCGAATTTTTTCCCACCGAAGATGCCCGCGGCTATTTTCGTCTGCTCCGCTGCTTGTTGCGCAGCCGTGGCGTCCCGCTCAGCTTTTACGGCGATCGTCACGGCGTATTCGTGCGCAACGACGATCACTGGACCGTCGAAGAACAACTCGCGGGGAAAAGGCAACCGACCCAGTTCGGCCGTGCGCTCCAACAACTCGGCGTCACCTACATTGCCGCCAACTCTCCGCAGGCCAAAGGCCGCATCGAACGCCTCTGGGGCACCTTTCAGGATCGCCTCACCAGCGAACTGCGGCTGGCCCGGGCCGGCGATCTCCAAGCGGCCAACGAAGTTCTCCGCCGCTTCCTTCCCGACTACAACAGGCGCTTCGGCCGCGCGCCGCGCGAAGCAGAAAAAGCCTGGCGCCCTGCTCCCCAGGATCTGGACCGTATCTGCTGCTTCGTTCACGAACGCGCGGTCAGCAACGACAACGTCGTGCAATGGGACGGCCGCCGCTTCCAGATCCCGCCCCAACCCAAACGCTTCAGCTTCGCCGGGGCCAAAGTGCAGCTCTACGAATCGCTCGAAGGAACAGTGGACATCTATTACCGCGAGACCAAGCTGCTCCACTGCAGTGGATAAATTCACAGGGGGTGACATTTTCATCGGGCCGTTAGGGTGACATTTTCACGTTGCTACAACAGATGCGGGCTCGTGGCGCTTCAAGGCGGGTTAGGACTGGTTGAAATTGATGGGGCCGAGAGGCGGGAGGCTAAAAGCGCCCTCCCCTACTGGGAATGTCTTTGTCGGTACCCTTGCCTTGTACTATGCTGCGCGATTGATGATGGCCATTCGAATTCTTTTGGTGATGGTTTTTTCTGGTTTCATCCTCAGCCCTGCTATTGCGGATATGCCGCCGCCTCATCTTTCATTGATGCCTTTGCCGGCTGACGTGCAGTTTGGCGACGGGCAGTTGCTCATCACGCAGACATTCACTGTCGGGTTTGCTGGGTACAAGGAGGCGCGGTTGGAGCGGGCGGGGCGGCGATTCCTCGGGAATCTGTCGCGGCGAACTGGCTTGCCGGTCGGGTTGGTCGCTGGCGATCCGGGAAAAGCTACGCTGGTGATTCATGCGGATCATGCCAGCCGTGCGGTGCAGGAACTCGACGAGGATGAGAGCTATACGCTGGAAGTGACTTCGCAAGGCGCGAAGCTTAATGCGCAAAATCCGCTTGGCATTTTGCGGGGACTGCAAACTTTTCTGCAGCTTGTGGCGATTACGCCGGACGGCTTCGCGGCGGCCGCTTTGAAAATTGAAGACAGGCCGCGCTTTCCGTGGCGCGGATTGATGATTGATGTGGGCCGGCATTTTATGCCGCTTGATGTTTTGAAGCGCAATCTGGATGGCATGGAAGCGGTGAAGATGAACGTATTTCACTGGCACTTGTCCGAGAACCAAGGCTTCCGCATGGAAAGCAAAAAATTTCCGAAGCTGCATGAAATGGGCTCCGAAGGGCTTTATTACACGCAGGAGGAAGCGCGGGAATTGATCGAATACGCGCGCGACCGGGGAATTCGAGTGGTGCCCGAATTCGATGTGCCAGGGCACACGACATCGTGGTTCGCCGGCTATCCCGAGCTGGCGAGTGCTCCAGGGCCCTATAAGGTGGAGCGGCGCTGGGGCGTTTTTGACGCGGAGATGGACCCTTCGAAGGAAGACACGTACCGGTTCCTGGATCGATTCATCGGCGAGATGGCGGAGCTATTTCCCGATGCTTACTTTCACATTGGCGGCGACGAAGTGAAAGGGAAGCAATGGGATGCCAATCCCGAGATTCAGAAGTTCATGCGGGAGCACGGATTCACGACGCACCGCGAATTGCAGGAATATTTCAATGTGCGCGTTGAGAAGATTCTGACCAAGCATCACAAGAAGATGATTGGTTGGGATGAAGTTTTGAGCCCGTCGCTGCCGAAAGATATTGTGATTCAGTCGTGGCGCGGGCAGAAATCATTGGCGGAGGCGGCGAGGCAGGGATATCGCGGGCTTCTCTCATTCGGCTACTACCTGGATCTGATGCATTCGGCGTCGCAGCACTACAGCGTCGATCCGCTTAGCGACGAGGCTGGGATGCTTACGCCCGAAGAGCAGAAATCGATACTTGGCGGCGAGGCGTGTATGTGGACGGAATATGCCACGCCGGAAAACATCGATTCGCGAATCTGGCCGCGGACGGCGGTGGTGGCGGAGCGCTTGTGGTCGCCGCAGGACGTGCAGGATGTGGACGCGATGTACGAGCGCGTGGAGGCGATCAGCTTGGAGCTCGATGAACTGGGGCTTACGCACCTTTCGAGCGAGAAACGAATGTTGCGGCGCATGGCTGGGACGGTAGAGATAGCGCCGCTGCTGGTGGTCGCGAATGTGGTCGAGCCGCTGAAGGAATACCAGCGGGAAGACGAAGCCACGAAAGCTGGAATGGTGCTGTCGAGAGACCAGGCGCTGAATCGGCTGGTGGATGCTGTGCCGCCGGAAAGCGAGACCGCGCGGCGATTTGCACGGGCTGTCGATCGGCTGCTCGCGGGAGATCTACGCGGCGGCGCGACGGAGGCTGAAATTCGTGCGTCGCTCGAGGTATGGCGCGATAACGATGCGCTGCTGCAACCGCTTTTGCAGCAATCCTACCTGTTGAAGGAGTTGATCCCCCTTTCGCACAAGCTCGCCGGGCTTGCCGAGGCCGGATTGCAAGCGCTCGACTATCGCGACCGAGACCAGCTGGCGCCTGCGGATTGGACCGCAGCGCAGTTAGCGTTTATCGAAGAAGCCACGAAGCCTCAAGCAGACTTGTTGCTGATGATCCTGCCTTCCGTCCAATCTCTCGTCCAATCTGTCTCGGCACCGCACGGCGAGAGTCCTAAACCGGCCCCGGAGCCTGGTAGCACACCCTGACTTCGCGTCCACGCCAATCTCGATCTAACCGAAGTCTAATCGAAATGATTTCGATTCGAATTTTTCGTAACTTAGAGAAGCAAAAGAAGATGACAATTCCCAATCGAAATGTAATCAAATTTTGGACGATTAGGCCGAGCTGAGCTTTGAGGACGAAATGCGCGCACTCCGACTTAAACCCAAAGCCGTTCGATCCGTTTGGCCGATATTTTCCCGCGAATTGCTACTTCGAGGATTGCCCGGGAGTTGGCGCGAGTCGCTGTAAGGATTTCGCCATTTCATCGGGTTCGAAGCCGAATGGACCGGCGGCGCTTTTGAAGGCTACGCGGCCGCTGGCATCGATCACGTAGAGGCGATCGGGCCAGCCGGTGTAAGCGCGCTCAGTGGAATCTTGCGGATCGTCGATTAAGGCGGGAATCTTAATTCCGAGTTTCACCACGCACATTTTGGCGGCGGAGTCGCGCTCGTCGAATGTGTGGGTGCTGGCTACGAGCACGCCATCGCGCAGGTTGCTGGGCATCTGCCAGCCATCGGTAGGATGCGCTTCCTGGATGTACACCACGTAGAACGCGACTCGATCTCTATATTGTTCGTAGAGCTGATTTAGCGCGGGAACCTCCCGGCGAAAGGGCGGTCAAGTGTGGCTGCCGAAAATGAGGACGACTGGCTGTTGGCCGCGGAAGGAGGAGAGGCGCACTTCAGATGATCGGTCTGCAGTGGTCAGATTAAAATCGGGAGCGGGATCGCCGACGCGCAGAGAACCGTGGCGGGCTTGCAGCCAGAGCGTCTCGAACGGGAGCACGAAGAAGGCCAGCGGAGGCATCTTGGCCATTACGTGGTCGAAGACGATGGGCGGCTGGCACATCACTGCGAAAAGTGAAAGAGAGAGGACAAGCCACAACGCGAGCGCCGCAGCGCCAAACTCGAGACACCTCTTGATCCAAACTCGGCCGGATCGATCGGGCATAAGGGCCTGGAGCAATAATAGCGGAGGCGGGCAGGTTCGCGCTTCGATTTTTGGGATAAGAAAAACAAAGGCCCGCCCCGTGCACGGGACAGGCCTTTGTCATTACATGCGAGCGCTACGGAATGTAGTAGCGGAAGGAAGTGTAAATCATGTTGTCAGTGGCCTTGGGGGAAAGACCGGGCGTTGCGCCGTTGTTATTCCCCGACCAGCCCAGCCGGGTGATGTAGGAGTACTGCATGCCCCAGCGGAGTCCGCCCTTCGGTCCCTGGTAAATCTTATGCCAGAAGCCGAACGTAGCTTCCCAAATGAAGCGAGTGTCGCCGGCGCAGGTGCCGCCGCCCGACGGAGCGATGTCCGTGGAAGGCGGGTCCTCGACGCTGCAACCACTGTTATTGGCGAAAGGCGAGCCGTAGCCGCCGATCTGATTTAGTTTGAATGCGGTAGTGGTGGTGGTGGGAATCGCCGGGGAAGTCGCCGTCGCTGGAATCGCGGGCGTCTTGGTCACAGTGATGCTGTTATAGCCCTGATATGCAGCGCGCCAGGCATATTCTCCGCCGTAGTTAAAGTAGATGTCGAATTTCGGACTGGGGTGGAACTCCAGAGTCCCCAATCCGTGGCCGGTGCGAATCAACGCCGCGCTGCCGTCTGGACGGAAGGTCAAGTCAGCCAACTGCGCGGAGCCATAGCGCCCGATCCCATCGCCACCAACTGCCTTAAGTCCGAACTCGACCTTCTTCCCAAAGAAGGGAACGCGCAAGCTGGCTCCGATGCCGCCGCCGGTATGCGTGTCGTTGAACGCACCGAGCGAGCTAGGGGAAACGGACCCATCGATCGCGCAGGGGATGGTAGTCGTAGTGGCCGGAGGAGCAGTGTCATTGGCATTCGTGCCTACGACGCCGCAGGGATAAATTCGATTGCGGAACGTGCTAATGATCCCGAACAACTCGTAGTGACCCCAGCCCGGATCCAAGGCGGCCTTGATGACAACGTCCGGCGCCTTGTTGATTGTGTAGCCGGTGGTGTCGATGAAGTTCAACAAGCCGGCGCCGGAGCCCGGAGAATCGATGAAGGTGTTAGTAATTGTGGCGACGGAAGCGGTCCCAACCGTGGTGGTTGTCACCGCGGAGAAGCCGCGCCCGCCGAGAGTAGCCTGCGGTCCTTCGACTGAGACGCCGAAAGCGAGCTTATCGCCAAAGCTCTTGACGACGCGGAACCCGTATTGACGCGCCCAGGTGAAGCCGACCGTGTACTGTGGGTCGATGGTCATCGGAAGTGCTTCCTGGCGGTTTTCAATGCCCTTTCTGGTCTCCGTCGCCAAGCTCCACATCTGACCGCCCGTAAAGCTCCAGCCGCTGTCGAGTTTCGCCTGTGCAAAAAGTTGACGCTGGCGAAGGACGTAGCTGTTGCTCTGGCGGTTGTTCGAGGTTACGCCAGTGCCGAGCCAGTCCGCTTCGTAGTAGCCGGAGAGTTGCGTCCCACCAATCTTGCTCTGGGCAAGAAGGCTGATGCGGCTCTGACGGCCTGTGAAAGAGGTCTCAGACTGCTTGCTGAGAGCGTTGCCCGGGTACGGAATGCCATTCAGCGACGTGTTGATGTCGGAAGCATCTGCGTGAGTCCGGGAAACGGTTTCTGCCGCCAGGAAGCCGCCCGGAGTGAGCGAGATGCCCTTGAAGCGGATGGCCGGCGGTTCATCGGAGCTCATGGCTGCTTGGCCCGTTGCAGCGGGCGCCGCACCCGGAGCCGCGTAGGTTCCGACGCCGACGGTCCCCGCCCCTGCCGGCGCGCCCGAAGCCGCGCCGCCCGGAACTGTCCCGTTGGTTTCGGTCACGTGCAAGCGAGACTCGAGGTCTTGAATCTTCGTCTCTTCGCGGGAGAGAGCCGCGCGCTGCTCTTCCAGTTGATCGGCCTGAGCCTTCAACAGATCGCGCATCTGTTGGAGCTCAGTCTCGATCACCGGACTGGACTCGCTCGCGGCAGTCTTCGTCGAATCGGCGGTTTTGTCGGACTTGGCAGTCTTATCCGACGAAGTTGTGGTTGTCTTCGTCGAATCGGCCGTGTCCTTCTTGCCGTCGTCTCCGGCCCAAGCCGGGCTAGTCGCCAGGCCTAAAGCCAGTAAACACGTCACGAACACTCGCATGTAGTTCCTCCTTAAGGATTCAGATACCCACCGATGGAAACTGCTCCGAGGCCAGACGCCGCGCGTCCAAGCTACGGAACTTTGCTGCGACCGACAGCGTGAAAGGTTCGGGGCGAACTGGAAAGATGACAACACTCATCGAGTGCGCGCGCCGGCTGCGGGCTCACTGACTCTTGCGAGTAATGCCAAAGCTCGACCCGCGAACAAAATAGGGCTCCCCCACAACTTCACGGCTCGCTCGAAAATGAGCCATGAAGACCCGACAGGCGAGAAACGAAATTCGCGAACACCCCTTGCGACAAACCCGACCCCTCGGGAGACGAGAAACTATCGGGGAGCCGTGAACGGTAGGTTATCGAATTGTTAAAATTGTGTTACAGACCTAAGAGCATTAGTATCAGCGTTTTGGGGATAATCGCTCAGTAATATGAAGCGCAGTTATTTTTCTGCAAAACCCTCCCTGGACGACGATCTACCAGCGAATTCCAAATTGCGGCTCAACCTGGCGCTCACGATCAAGAGCAGTGGCTGACTGAAATCGGCCACAGGGCCAGACCGCCGCAAAACGAGGCGTCGCCGACGAGTGCGCCTTTCGGGAATACGCGTCAGGAGATATACTTGACGGAGCGTAAAATCGTAAACTATCCTCAACTACAGGCGTGGACACAGAACTGACGAACGGCGGATTGCAAGGCTCACAGGGTGTAGGGTCGCGCGCGATGCGCCCGGCTAACGCGCCGCGATTCACACTGAAGCACTTGCTCTTGCTCGCCGCAGTGGCCGCTGTACTGATTGGCGTTTTCTCGCTGTCAACCGCCTCGCGCTCGGACTTGGGGCATTGGGCGGGATCTCATCTTCGCTCTCTGGCGCGGGCCCATCGCCTTGCCGAAAGCGACGGCCCGACGATTCAGGCTGAGCAATCCGCTGTTCTCCCGGCTACCGTCCTGGCTGAACCTGTACTGGTAGGGCGGCTCCGCCTCAATGAAGATGGGGCTCGCAAGCTCATTACCGCTCTCGCCGGTTTGCGAATTTCGCGCGCACCCCCTGCACAAGCAACAGCCTGAAAACATAAACCGTCAGTCTCTTAAAAACCACTGAACTGGATCGAGCCTCGAGCCATCGCGCTCGGGCAGGCCCCTCTCGACGCAGTCGCGATTGCTGCACGCGAGATATTCGTGTGGACGTGAACCCTGCGATGCGAAACTGCACTCAAAAGGTTATGGACATGAATCGAAATTTCCAAGGGCTCGGCCACGTACGGCGCGCGCTCTTTCTAGCAGGCGTGGTGTTTGCCGGAGCCATTCTGAATTCCGGCTGCGGAGGAACGGAGCGCGCGGCGGACGCGGATGGTGTGCCTGTCGCGGTAGTCCCGGTGGTGCGCGGTGAGATGGACGCGGGTTTCGATCGCGCGGGAGTTTTTCGGCCTTATCAGGAAATCAATCTTTACGCGAAAGTTTCCGGTTACGTCAAACGCATCAACGTGGACATCGGCGACCGCGTGAAGAAAGGCCAGCTATTGGCTGTTCTGGAAGTCCCCGAGCTGGTTGCGGAGATGGAGCACTCGAAGGCTGCTGTGTTGCGAAGCCAAGCCGATTTGAAGCGCGCGGGAGACGAGCTCGAGAGAGCCAAGACCTCTTATGAAGTGATGCATTTGGCTTACGGGCGGCTGGCCGCCGTTGCGAAGTCGCAGCCAGGAATTGTGGCGCAGCAAGAGTTGGATGCTTCGCAGGGACAGGATCGCGAGGCGGAAGAAAGCGTGTCGGCGGCCGAGTCGGCAGTTGCGTCGGCACAGCAGCAACTTGTGGTGGACAGAGCGGAACTGCAGAAAGACCAGTCGATGCTGGACTACGCACAAATTATCGCGCCATTTGATGGAGTGGTGACGCAGCGCTTTGCGGATACTGGCGCGATGGTCGCCGCGGGAACTTCATCGGAGAAGCAGGCGCTGCCGGTGCTGGAGCTCGCGCAGAACGATGTTCTGCGCCTCGAAATTCCCGTGCCCGAGTCCGTGGTGCCCAGCATCCGCGAAGGCGATACGGTGCAGGTGCATGTGGGTGCGATGAACAGTGACTTCGAAGGAAAAGTGGTGCGCTTCTCGCGGCAGTTGGACGAATCGACGCGCACCATGATCACCGAAATTGACGTCGCGAATCCCAAGCTCACCCTCGTCCCGGGAATGTATGCGGAGGCGAGGATTCGTTTGCAGCACAGACTGAACGTCTTGTGTGTTCCGATTGTGGCCATCGTGCGAGGAGACGGAAAGCCGTGGGTGCTTGCGGTTAGCTCGACGAATCACTTGGAGAAACGCGAAATTGCTCTGGGGGTAGAGGATGCGCGGCGTGCCGAAGTTCTCTCGGGGCTGCGCGAAGGAGAATTCGTGGTGGCCGCGAATCAGGCGGAATTGAAGGCCGGGCAACTGGTGAAGCCGAAGCAGTCCGCGCTGGCGGATGGCGGCGCGACGCCCGGAGGCGGAAACTAATGCCCACATTCGCGATCAAACATCCTTTTTTTATATTGGCGCTCTGTCTGATGATTGCGGTTGTGGGAGTGGTGACGGTCGCGCGCATGCCGGTCGATTTATTTCCGGACATAAACATTCCCGTGGTGGTGGTCGCGACGTTTTATGCAGGAATGCCCCCGCAGCAGATCGAGTCGGATATCACGGACAGCTACGAAAGATTCTTCACACTGGGGAGCGGGATCGATCACATCGAATCGAGATCGCTTCCGGGCGTCAGCTTGATCCGAATTTATTT
Organism: uncultured Acidobacteriota bacterium; assembly: GCA_963831955.1. GTDB lineage: Bacteria > Acidobacteriota > Terriglobia > Acidiferrales > UBA7541 > Palsa-147. The sequence continues at coordinate 166,468 of CAWHSG010000004.1, forward strand.
TGCGCCAGGCACCGATCCAAACGCCGCGGTCAGCAATATCTCGAATCTGGCCATGGCTAATCTGCGGCGATTGCCCCCGGGAACTTTGCCTCCTGTGGTGCTGAAATTCGACGCCTCGAGCTTGCCGGTGTGTCTGGTGACCTTGAAAGGCGAGGGATTGAACGAAACGCGGCTGAAAGACCTGGCGCAATTCACGGTGCGCAATCAGATCGCGAACGTTCCGGGCGCATCGGTGCCGCAACCCTACGGCGGGCGCTACCGGCAAATCATGGTGTATGTCGATCCGGTGAAGCTCGAAGCGCACCAGCTCAGCCTGATGGACGTGGTGCACGGCATCAACGAATCGAATTTGATTCTGCCGGCGGGCGACGTGCGCATCGGGCCCAAGGATTTCAATATTTATGCGAACAGCCAGGTATCGCAGGTCGATGACATCAATACGATTCCGCTGAAGACCGTGGGAAACGCTTCGATTCTCGTCGGCGACGTGGGGCACGCGGTGGACGGTGGGCAGCTGCAGACGAATATCGTTCGCGTGGACGGCCAACATTCCGTCTATATCCCGGTGCTGAAGCAGGGCGGCGGAAGCAATACCATCGCGATCGTGGACGGCGTGAGAAAGGCCATCGGCGGCCTGCTGGATATTCCGAAAACTCTGATTACGGAAGTGGTGTTCGACCAATCGGTATTCGTACGCGTTGCGGTGAAGAACTTGATCAGCGAGGGCACCATCGGTCTGGTGCTCACAGCGTTGATGATTCTGCTCTTCCTCGGAAATGTCCGCGGGACCGTCGCCGTGCTGATTTCTATTCCGCTTTCTTCACTGGCCGCGTTTATGGCCCTGAGCCTCGGCGGAAGCACCATCAATACGATGGTGCTGGGAGGCCTGGCGCTGGCGTTTTCCCGGCTCATCGATAATTCCGTGGTGGTTCTCGAAAACATTTTCCGTCATTTGGAACTGGGCGAAACGCCCGAAGTGGCCGCAGAACGAGGGCGGCAACGAAGTGCAGCTTGCCGTGCTGGCTGGAACGATCAGCATCTGCGTGGTGTTCTTCCCGGTGCTGTTTCTGTACGGGGTGAGCAAGTTTCTGTTCACTGCGCTCGCCTTGGCCGTGGTTCTGGCGTTGATCGCGTCGTATTTTGTGGCCTTAACAGTGGTGCCGCTCTACTGCGCGCGATTCATACGCGCGGGCGGCGAACACGTGCGCGGCGGAGAAGTGGACACTATAGGAGAATGGGAGATCGAATCGCACAAGCCGCAGCCAAACTTGTATGAACGGGTGATCCTCGGCTTCAATCACTACTACGGGCGTCTGCAGGAAAAATACGACCGCTCGCTCGACAAGTGCCTCGCACGGCCCGGCTTGGTGGTAATTGGATTCGCTGCGTTTGTAGTTCTAAGCCTGGCCGCCTATCCCTTCGTTGGCGTGGCTTTCTTTCCGCGCACGGATCCCGGGCAGTTTGTGATTCGCGTAAAGACTCCCGCGGGCACACGCATCGAATTGACCGACCAATACCTCGCGAGGATCGAGAAGGACATTCAGGAAGTGATGCCCGAGCACGATCGCGGAATGATCGTTTCGAACATCGGAATCACTCCGGACCTCTCCGCGATTTACACCAGCAACTCGGGGATGAATACCGCGTTCGTGCAAGTGAGCCTCAAGGAGGGTCACAAGCTGGGCTCCTACGAATACATGGAGCGGGTGCGAAAAAAACTGGGCGACGATTTGCCGCAAGTGGCCACCTACTTCACGGCCGGCGGGCTGGTGGATTCGGTCGTAAACCAGGGCCTGCCCGCACCAATCGATATTCAAGTGAGCACCAACGATCTGCAGCGCGGCTACAACCTGGCGCGCGATATCGCCGCGCAAGTACGCCAACTGCGGGGCGTGAGCGGCGTCCTGATTCCTCAAGATCTCGATTATCCGGGACTCGAGCTCGATATCAATCGCGAACGAGCGAGCATGGCGGGACTATCGCCCAAGGAAGTCGTGGACAACGTGATCACCGCGCTGACTTCGAACGGTATGATCGCACCGAGTTTCTGGATCGATCCGAAATCGGGAAACAATTACATGCTCACCGTCCAGTACAACGAAAAGGAAATTCAGACCATCGGCGATTTCGAACGCATTCCTCTGCATGGATCAAACGTCACCGGCACGACACCGCTCGATTCCGTGGCAGATATCCGCCCGATCAACACCCCCACGGAAGTGGATCACTATCAGCTTCGCCCGGTGATCGATGTTTACGTGATGCCGACGAGCGAAGACCTTGGCGGTGTCAGCAGCAGAGTGAGCAAGGTTCTCGCGGGAATAAAACGGCCTGAGGGAATTCTGGTGACAGTGAGAGGCACTGTAGTGGATATGCACGAGTCATTCAAGAGCTTCGGCATCGGCCTCTTAATGGCAGTGGTTCTCGTGTACCTGATTTTGATGGCGCAACTCGCGTCATTCAGTGACCCAGTCATAATTTTGTTAGCAGTGCCGCCGGGCCTTTCCGGCGTGCTGATTTTCCTGCTGATGACGAATACAACGCTGAACATCATGTCGTTAATGGGCATCATCATGACCACCGGCATCGTGGTCTCCAACAGCATATTGATCGTGGATTTCGCGCAAACTCTGCGTAAACAGGGCAAGCCGGTGAAGGAGGCCATCGCGGAAGCCTCGCGAATCCGCTTGCGCCCCATTTTGATGACCACGTTGGCGACTGTGCTCGGCCTGATCCCCATGGCGCTGGCGCTCGAAGCGGGAAGCGAAGCTTATGCGCCGCTCGCTCGCGCGATTTTGGGCGGCCTAACCGTTTCCGGAGTCGTGACTGTGTATCTCGTGCCGGCGGCGTTCTTGCTGATGTACGGAAAGCACGACACGGAGACTGCGCCCGCATTGGCCAATGCCTCGGAGGTACAGCAATGACGCAAAAACTTCTCGCCTGCGCGGCGTTGTTTATTCTCGGGTGTAGTTCGTTGCGCGCCCAATCATCCGCCGCGCCCGCACAAGTTACTCTGAGCGCCGGCACAACGCAGCAGCAGGATCCAACCCCGCCAACTGCAGCGCAAAGTTCGGCGCCAACGGGCTCAAAGTCGTTGACTTTGGCGGAAGCAGAAGCCATCGCCCTAAAAAATAATCCGCAGATCTCCGTAGCCCGGCTCGAAGCGCTGGTAGCACAGCAAAATGTGCGAATCGCGCGTTCTGCATTCTTTCCCACCGCCACGTTGAATGTCACCGCCGTGGGCGCCCAGCAAGGGAGCCGCATCGCCGCGGGATTCTTAAATAATCCGGTGCTCTACGATCGCGCGGCGGCGGGCGTGAATGTGAGCGCTCTGCTCACCGACTTTGGCCGCACCGCGAACTTGACCGGTAGCGCCAACGAGCGCGCCAAGGCCGAAGAACAGAATTCGGCTGCTACGCGCGCGCAAATCCTGCTGGCCGTGGACCAGGCTTTCTATAACACGCTCGAAGCGCAGGCGCTGATGCGCGTTGCGGAAGAGACCCAGGAATCGCGCGGATTGGTGGCCAAAAAAGTGGCGGCGATGACGAATGCCAAGCTGAAGTCCGATCTCGATCTCAGCTTCGCGAATGTGGATTTCTCGCGCGCACGGCTGCAATTATTGGAAGCTCAGGACACCCTGCAGGGATCGCTGGCCACACTCTCGGCGGTATTGGGTTATCCCGATCTCCAGCAATTTGCTTTGGTCGAGGATCAGATTCCGGTTGCCGCACCGTCGTCCGAGGTCGCCCCGCTGATTGCCGAAGGATTGCAACAGCGGCCTGAAGTCTCCGCGCTGCGCCATGATTTGATCGCCGCGCAGAAGTTCAGCCATGCCGAGCACGATCTTTCGCGTCCCACTGTGAGTGCCTTGGGAACAGTGGGCATCGCACCAGTGCGCGCGCCTGAGATCATGAGTTGGTACGGCGCCGCGGGCGTAAACGTCAGCGTTCCGATCTTCGATGGCTTTCAATTTGACGCGCGCGCAAAAGCCGCGGATTTCCAGGCGGAAGCTTCGCGCCAGCAACTTATTAATTTGCAGAATAATGTCGCCCGCGATGTGCGCATCAGTTGGGAGTCCTCGAGAAATGCATACGAACGCCTAGACGTGACCAGGCAGCTCTCTGATCAGGCCAATCTGGCGCTGCAGCTCGCGCAGTCCCGATATAATCTCGGGCTTAGCTCGATCGTTGAATTCAGCCAGGCAGAACTGGAAAAGACCGAAGCGGACATAACGGATACCGACGCGCGCTATCAATACCGGCTGAGCCAGATCATTCTGGCGTTTACTCTCGGCCGCAAGCTCTAGTCCATCCCGACGGATATCTCGGCGGCACAGCGCTGCTGGCCATGCGAATTTCCGCACTTTCGCCGCCTCCCAACCGGCGATCGAACGCGCATTGCACTCCGTCTTCCCTTCTAAAAGTGTTTAGAACTGATTTGGCATATCTGTTTGGGATCATCGACATTCTCGCGCCACTCGCGCGAGGCCATGATTCCATGACATCCGGCGCCAAACTCCTCAGGGAAGAATCATGGCAGTAAGTTCACTATTTCGTCGCAATTGCTCCGCAAGACTTGGTGATTTGCGATTTCATCCGCAAGACGAATTCCTCTAAAACGAATCAAAGCGGTTTGACATATCGTAATGAATCGCTTAAAGTCGTCGGGCCTCGGCGGCCCTCAATCAGGCTGCTCGAACCATCCGGCAAGCAATAAAAGGAGAGAGCCGTGAACTACCGTACCTTTGCCTTTGTCCTCGCTTCGATCGTCGCTTTTCTCTGCATGGCGGGCGGCGCGTGGGCCCAAACGGGCGCGACCCTTTCCGGCAAGGTGACGGACCAGGCTGGCGCAAGCCTCGTCGATGTCGCGGTGACCATCAAGAACCTAGATAGCGGGGCAACACGCTCAGTCGCGACCGACGGCTCGGGGCACTATCAGGTGTCCGGCCTGCCTGCGGGGAGCTTCGAGATTCGCGCGGCAAAACCAGGCTTCGCCGAAGAAACGCGCTCGGGAATCAATTTGGCTGCTGGCCAGGACGCCAAAGTGGACGTCAAAATGCAGCTCAGCACCACCGAAAAGGCTGCGGCCGAACGACGGTCAAGCGACGCCTGCACGGGTCTGCATCAGTTCGCCACTACCGATTGTTCGCTGACCTGGCACGGCATCACCGTCTATGGTGCCTACGACGTCGGCATCGGCTGGGTCAGCCACGGCCTGCCCGAGAACGCCTATAACTACGAAGGTGAATCTCTGGTGAATCGAAACGCCCGTGGCTCTCGCTTCGTCATCGCACCGAACAACCTCTCGCAAACGGGGCTGGGCATACGCGGCAAGGAAGAGTTTCTGCCTGGCTGGTCGGTTGTGTTCAACCTTTCCACCGGCATCAATCCGCAGTCCGGCCGGCTTGGCGACATGGCACAAACGAACATCACCAACAACGGTCTTCCGAGGTCCAGCTATACGTTAACCGGCGACGGAGCGCGCGCGGGTCAACCTTTCAATGATGAATTCTATGGCGGTATATCGTCAAAGGATTTTGGCACCCTGACCTTCGGCCGCCAGCGCTCTCTCGGTACCGATACGATGCTCCAGTACGATCCCGCCGGCGGCTCCTACGACTTCTCCTACATCGGATATAACGGCACGATGGCCGGCGGGGGCGACACCGAGGACACTCGTTGGGACAATGCCCTGAAATATCGGATCACCTATGGGCCGGTCCATTTCGGCACGATGTACAAATTCGTCGACGGTTCTGGCGGCTGCTACGCCGCCTCGATGGGCTGGACTGCCGCTAGCTGCGCGCCCCAGCAGGCGCATAACTCAGCGTATGGCTTCAATGTCGGCGGCGAATTCCGCAAACTCTTCGCCGACCTGGTCTACCAGCATTACAACCAGGCGATCAGCGTACTCAATCCCTTGCTCGGTCCTCAGAGTCCGACGCAGCCCTATCAGTCCACCGTCAACAGCATTAATACAAACCAAATCTCCGGGCCCAATCTCATCGGAACCGACAACACCGAATATGGCATCGTCACCGACAATAGCGCACTCATGGGCGCTCTCAAGTACTCCTGGAACAGATTCAGGTTCTATGGCGGCTACGAATACATCTGGCAGGATAACCCGTCGAACCCGCTGGGCGTCGGCGCCACGGCCCAGGGCGGATATCGCCTAAGCGGTGTCGAAGACAACAATCTTGACTCTCCCAAGAGGGTGCAGATTTGGTGGACTGGCGCGAAGTACGCGATCGACAAAAAAACCGACGTCACCGTTGCCTGGTATCATCAGCTCCAACACGACTTCCGAGTTCCCTCGACCTGCTCGGAAACAGCCGGTTTCCGCGCTTCCTGCGCGGGCACCCTCAACGAGTGGTCGCTCTATACGGATCGTCACATCACCAAGCGTTTCGACCTTTTTGCCGGAATTTCGTATTCCAATGTAAGCGGCGGTCTGGCCATCGCCATTCCTCATGGCCCGGGTGTCCCGTATAACCATACCGACAACCTTGCTCCGGTAGTCGGCGGTCGTTTCGCGTTCTGATCGTTTTCGCCACGGGATCGAGATCCGCGTGCGCGTCAAAGAACCCGGCGCGGTTGGCTTTCCCTATTCCGCGGACGAGCGGTCGCGGCTTCGCATTTTCAGCTGTTGCCCCCGAGACTCGCTCGCGTGAGGAAAGCTCCAAAGATGGGTGGACTACAACGCCCTGATTCCTACGCTCAATCAACAGTTTCGCTGGCCCCGGTAGGGCCTTGCCTGCTCATTTCGACGTAACGCACGGCTTAACGCCGCATCTAACCAACTGGGCGCGGAAATCGAGCCTTACGCTCAATCAGGAGGAAGAATGAGATTTCGATTGGCTATTTTAATTGTCGGCCTCTTCTGTTTTACAGGGGTGCTTCGCGCACAAAGTTACGGCCAATATTACAAATGGGAAATCGACCCATTCTTTGGACGTGAAATAGGGGGGTCGTATCCGGTGAACTCGAGCACCCAGACCACCGTAGACAAAGTCCGCGTGAATGATTCAATGAGCTTCGGCACGTTTATCGACCGCTCGTTCACGGAGAATTTCCAGTTCGAATTCATGTGGAACGCGAATCGGACGCAGACCGCTGAGCATGACACCATCTCGAACCAGTACACCAACGCTTACAACACTGATATCGACCAATTTCATTTTGGCGCTTTGTACATGTTTCGAAGCTCGGATAAGAAGTTACGGCCCTATGCGGCTGCCGGGCTGGGATTCACACATTTTGAGAATAGCGGGATGAACGCGAATAACACCGCGTTTTCGTATGGGGTGGGTGGCGGAGTGAAATACTACATGTCCAATCATATTGGGTTCCGGGGGGATGCGAGGTTCGTGCCCACGTATGAGAATTCATCGCCGCAGGAATACTGCGATCAGTTTGGAAACTGCTATACGGCCAACCAGCGGAATTTCTTGAACCGGGGAAATTTCACTGGCGGTTTAATTATTCGATTTTAACTCTTGCAAATTTTCTTGGTATGAGGCGGCCGCGCTTGGATGGGCGGCCGCTTGGGTCTCCCTCCTCTTGCGGACTTCACGCTGGCTTGCCGGTAATTTCTCCGACTGCGCGAAAAGCTTGATCGATGGCGGCATTGGTGTAGGCGAAGGCTTCGGCGTCGGAATTGGCGATGTGGATGCGGCCGAAGGGTTGGCGGCCGATTACGCAGGGTTGCTGATCCGGCGTGAAATCGGGATCGAAGAGTGAGTTATATTCGTAGGCGTAGCCGTGGGGCCAGCGATTGACGGTGATGGCTTGAATGTCGCGGGCGGGATCGAAGCCGCCCGGTGAAAGGATGCGGCTGAGCTGGTCGCGGATATTTCGTTCGAAGGTCTCGAAGGTCATTCGCAGCAGAGCGGAGCGGCCGGCGCGCTGTTGCTCTCTGGCGGGGAGGCCTGGTTTGCATGGGACGTACTCGAGATGAAGCACGCAGGGCTCTTCCGGATGGCTCGGATATTTGTAACTTCCGATGCTCACTGGAAAATCGAGAGTCACGTCGCTGAAGAACGAGCCGGGGCACTCCGCACCGCTGACGCGAAGCTTTTCGAACGACGTCCAGTTTCGGATGGCTACATTCGTATAAACCAGCGGAATTTTTACGCCGTACGCTAGGGCTTCCTTTTGCTTGTCGGACATTTCCGGGCAGATATACGGAATCACCGTGTTCCAGCAGGCCAGGACACACGCGGCGGCGCGAACCGAACGCACTTTGCCGCCGCGGACGTAGGTGACTTCGACTTCGCGCGAGGCGGCCGGATCGCCAACATTTTTCACGTGAATCGCGGTGGAATTCAGGCGGATGCGCACGGGCGAGGCCGCGTCATCCAATTTCGAATAATCCATGCGGGCGACGACGATGTCTTCCATGGTCTTGCCCGGCGCGGAGCCGGGAACGAGCGAGCGCACGAGAAGGCGCGCGAGCGAGGCGTTGCCATCCGGAAAGTGATAGATGTATGGCGCCGTGGGATCCTGCATGGTGACTTCGGCGCCCAGGCCGGGGCCCGGCGGTCCGGAAAGATCCATGCCGCTGAAGCCCGGCGCGCCGAGGAAAGCCACATCGCCGGCGGGCACCGCGTCAATTCCCACGCCGTAGAGGCCATAGGTCGAGGTTTGGAAATAAGGCGGGACGTCGGGGTGCACTTTGACGTCGTTGAGCAAGAAATCCTTGTAGCTGGTGCGCGCGAGATGGACTTTTTTCTGCTCGCGATTCATTCCGGGCAGATAATCGACTTTGGCGGTTTGCAGGCGCGCGATGTCTTTCTGCGCATCGGCGGAAAGCGGCGTCCTGGCCAGGAATTCCGGCCACGTGGGCTTTCCGACATCCCCCACGAGCCGATCCGAGCCAAATACTTCCTTGGAGAAGAACACGCCGCGGCTCATGCCTCGTGATTTGAAGAAATTCGAATCGAAATATTTGTCGAAGCGATCCACTTCCACGCCGAGCTCGCGCAGCAAGCCCATAGCGTCGGCGCTATATAGCTTCGGCGCGGCGATCGACTGAGTTCCGCCGTAGCCAATTAGAAAACGATCGCCGGATTGGAATTCGTTGCGCTTGGCGTGGCCGCCGAAATCATCGTGATTTTCGATAATGAGAATGCGGGCGCTGGCTCCGGCATGTTTGCGGTAGAAATAGGCGGAGGCGAGGCCGCTTAGGCCCCCGCCGACGATTATGAGATCGTAAGTCTCATTGTCCGGAGTGGGATTTGCGAATTCTTCGCCGTCGCGTGCTGCGTGCGCGACTTCGAAGGAGCCTTCGTGACTGCCGCGCATGCCCGTGAGCGATGGCGGGTAATAGTGCGGGTCTTTTTCTGGATCGAACGGGGACTGCGGGAGGCCGAACGCGTCAAACCATCGCGAGTGCGATGAAACGAGGGAACTGCCTACGGCGAGGCTGAAGCCGTTTAGAAAATCGCGGCGCGTGATCGCGCGGGCCATGCCGAGTTCGAGATCGCGTTTTTTCTCATCCACCGATACCCCCTTGATTTTTTCCCGGAGAGCTGCAGATTGCAGCTGACTGGGCACTGAATGTAATGCGGACTGGACATTTTCTCCTGTCGGTGCTCGGAAAGCAATCGCGGCGGGGGAAATTCGCGCGCCGGAATTCGAGTATGGATCAGTAGGATTCCTGACGCGAGCAACAGAGAGGGATACATTTTGACGCCGCGGAAGATTTACGGAGTTGGGTTGCGTTTGTAGTCGTAAGATGCCGCTCTGAAGGGCGCCGTTACGAAAAGCCGAAACTCGCGGTGCGGGCGCGATTTTGTTTTGGCTAAATCTCTGATAAAGTGCCCGGCGAGCCAACCCCGTCGAAGAGGCTCAGCGGAGATTTCGATGAATACGTTCGATCTGCGCCCTCTTTCGCTCGGCGAAATTCTGGATCGCACGTTCACCCTATATCGCAGCTACTTTTTGCTTTTCGTGGGCATCTCGGCAATTCCGCGCGTTCTGCTTTTGATCCTGAATCTGGCGCAGGTTTTTGTGCTGATTCCCATGGGAATCCCCATGGGAGGAGTTGGCCAACGGCCACCGGGTTCGCCTGAAGCGATCCTCAAGATGCTTGGCGTGCTGATGGCGATTGGCACACTGACGTTTGTAGTCGGCCTGCTCGTGATTATATTGACGCAGGGTGCGACAATAATAGCCGTCTCGGAGATCTACCTCGGGCGTTCGACCACCATCGCAGATTCGTTCCGTAAAGTGCGCGGCGAGCTGGGTACTCTTCTCGGCATCCTCATTTTGAACTTTTTGGCTATTATCGCGGGATTGCTTTTCCTGATCGTGCCCGGAATTTACATCATGTGCCGGCTTTTGGTTTGCGTTCCCGCGGCGCTATCTGAAAATATCGGGCCGGTGGAGTCGCTGGAGAGGAGCTTTGCGCTGACGAAGGACAATGCCGGCCGCGCATTCTTGATTTTGGTGCTTTATATCGCGCTGACTTTTGGGGCTGGGCTACTTTTTGCGGCCCCGTTTCAGATTGGAGTGATGTTTTCGAAGAACAGCCCCGGCATGATGACTTTTTGGCTGGCCATGACGCAGGTCGGCGGTTTCATTGCCAGCGTGCTGGTGACGCCGGTGGTGACGATTGCCAGCGCGGTGTTTTATTATGATCTGCGCGTGAGCAAAGAAGCTTTCGATCTTCAATTGCTGATGAGTCCTCAAGGCATCGTGCCTGCGAGCGGCGGCGGCGTTCCGACGGTGCTCTCCTGAAGCGAGTTGCGGAGATGACCGGAGGAAACCGGCACGGGCCATGACGCGATTTACCGCACGATTTGTTCTCGTTCTCGCGCTGCTTGCGCACGTTCCCGCTAATAATTCGCGCGCGCAGAATGCTGCTCGTCCCGCTCCCGCGGTTCACAGTTCTTCATTCACTCCTGAAAATTTTAGCCTCGAGCTTCGCCAGCTGAGCGATCGCCTGGGCTCAAAGAACATCACCGGCGAGCAGCTCAAATCTGTGCGATCTTCGATTCCCGAATCGTGGGAAGTCGATGCCCCCGAGCGCCATTATTCGATTCCGAGCCGTCAATTGATCTCCATGTTGCGCATTGCTGAGACCAATCCGGCATTGCGTGCACAACAAATCGAGGCTGCTCGGTTGTGGGTTTCAGATCTGCACGAACAGGCTGTGGATTATTCGACCAACAGGGCGCCGGAGGATTCGCTCGCGCGAGATCGGGCCAAACAAATACTTTCGCGGCACGAATTTGCCGGCGTGGGAACATCCGATCCGCGCGACATGCTGCGGCGCAAAATAAACGAGTGGATTTTGCTACTCTTCACGTGGCTTTTTGGCGGACTGGGCCGGCATCCCATCGCCACGGAGACATTTTTCTGGTTGATCGTGGCGGGTGTGGTCGCGTGGCTCTCGATGATGCTGTTCCGTTACTGGATGAGGGTCGCGAGAATTGAATCTATCGAGAAAATAGCGACCGTTGCGTTTCACCGGCCGTGGCAGGAATGGATTCGCGCGGCGCGAGAGGCTGCCGCTCGCGGCGATTTTCGCGAGGCCGTTCACTCGACTTACTGGGCCGGGGTTTCGCGGCTTGAAACGATCGGCGCGCTGGTTCCCGATCCCGCTCGCACGCCGCGCGAATCTTTGCGAGTGCTGGGCGATCCTGCAGCAGAGGGTATTCACGCGACTGTGCAACAGCGCGAATCTCTCGTGGCGCTTACGCTGTGCCTCGAGCGCGTGTGGTACGGACATCGCGCGGCCGGGGCCAATGATTTTCAAGATTGCCTGCGCCAGGCTGAGGAGCTTGGATGCCGGGTGTCCTAGCCGATTCGGATCGCAAGCTGCTCATCATCACAGGCACAGTTTTGTTCGTGCTGGTGGTTCTGGTGTCATTGGTTTCGCCGCAGGCTACGCAGCGTGCCGAATCCTCGCCCTCGTCGTACGCATCCGATTCGGGCGGCGCGCTGGCAGCTTATTCGTTGCTTCTTGAAATGCACCGCAACGTTTCGCGATGGGAAGAACCACCGAATGATCTTCCCGATGGAGCTGAGGATCAGGTTCTGATTATCGCGGATCCGATGCAGACGCCGACGGAAGGAGAACGAGCTGCGTTACTGCGATTCGTGAAAATGGGCGGACGCGTTCTCTTCACCGGACCCGGGGCCGGGGCGTTTTTTGAAGACGCGAATTCCACCGAGGCAGGGACCAGCTCCGAGCCTGTGACATTTGAGGCAAATGTGCCGAGTGGCTTCACGCGCAACGCGCCGAAAATCAGCATGCGCCAGGAAGCGGAGTGGCTCGAGCTCAGCGATTCGCAGATCGCGCTTTACGGCGAGCCTGATTCACCGGCCGTCTTGAGCTGGCGAATCGGCAAAGGCACAATTTTATGGTGGGCTGGCGCGACGCCGCTTACCAACGCCGGGCTTCTTACCGAAAATAATCTTGAACTTTTTCTCGATGCCGTCAGCGATCCGGCGGCGCCTGCCGGCGAGCAGCCGGACATTTATTGGGACGAATATTTTCATGGCGAGCGCAGTTCGCTCTCGGCATATATCGGCAAAACCCCGCTACCATGGGGAGTTCTGCAAATCGCGCTTGTTGGAATCGCGGTGATTCTCACATTCGCGCGGCGCAGCGGACCGATCGCGATGCCTGCGGTGGTTTCGCGGCTTTCGCCGCTCGAGTTCGTCGATACGCTCGCGGGACTCTATCAACGGGCTCATGCGGAGCCGGCGGTGGTGGGTATCGTGTACCAGCGTCTTCGCACCGCGCTGAGCCGGCAGTTGCGCTTGTCTTCCACTGGTTCTGATACCGATCTGGGCCAGGCGGTCTCGCAGCGGCTTGGCGCGAACGGAGCTGATTTCGTTCGCACCATGCAGCGAGCCGCGGCCGCGAGCCGCACGGCAAGAGTTTCCGACGCGGAGGCGTTCAGCATCGTCAAGAGCCTCGAAGATTACGAGGAGCAGTTTGGATTGAAACGCCGGAAATCATAGGAGAAATTCTGACCGTGGAAAATTTGTCTCGACTGGCCGCGCACATTCGCGGCGAATTTGCAAAAGTGATGATTGGGCAGCGCGAGGTGGTGGACCAGCTCATTCTGGTGCTGGTTTGCGGCGGTCACGCGCTGATGGAAGGCGTTCCCGGCATCGGCAAAACGCTGGCGGTGAAAACTCTGGCGCGAATCTGCGGGCTCGGATTTCAGCGCATCCAGTGCACCGCGGATTTGATGCCTGCGGACGTGATCGGCACGAACATTTTCAATATGGCCACGAGCACGTTTTCGCTGCATCGCGGGCCAGTGTTCACCGATTTGCTTTTGGTGGACGAAATTAATCGCACATCGCCGCGGACGCAGGCGGCGCTGCTCGAATCGATGGAAGAGCGGCAAGTTACCATTGATGGCACGCGTTATCCGCTCTCTGACGATTTCACCGTCCTCGCGACGCAAAATCCGATCGAGTTCGAAGGCACTTATCCGCTTCCGGAAGCGCAACTCGATCGATTTCTGCTGAAAATTCGCGTCGCTTATCCTTCGGAGAAAGAAGAAGCCGAGATTCTGGCGCGCTACGAGATGGGATTTGATCCGCGCCGCCTTGACGAAATGCCCATCGTGCCGATCGAGCGAGGTGTTCTGGATGCGGCGCGGCTGGAAATTGCGAAAGTACGCGTGGAATCGGCGCTGTACACCTATTTAGTGAATCTCGTGCGCCGTACGCGCGATTTCCCTGCTATTTCACTGGGGGCAAGCCCGCGAGCTGCGATTGGACTTTTCACCGTGGCTCGCGCGCTGGCGGGAATGGAGGGCCGCGATTTTCTGATTCCCGACGATGTGAAATCGGCGGCGCCTGCAGTTCTTCGTCACCGCATTCTGCTCAAGCCAGAGGCCGATCTCGAGGGATTGACTGCCGATCGTGCCATTGCCGAAGTTCTTGCCGCCGTGCAGGTGCCAAAGTAATGGTCGAAACGCCATTTGTGCCGCCGGCGGCCGTTGCGACGGCGCGCGCGAACGGCAGGATTCCGTTTGGATTTGGCTCGCGCTTTTTCGTCGCGCTGCTGCTCGGGCTCGCGTGGCTGGTTCCGGCTTGGTGGATTCCTCGGTTGATTGTGGCGATGTTTCTGTGGGACGCGCTGCTGCTGGCTGCGTGGTTTTGGGATTTGCAGCGACTGCCGCGCGCGCTGCAACTTGAAGTGCGGCGTGTCTGGCGATTGCGGCCGGCGCTTGCCGTTCCTGCTTCGGTAGCGATCGAGTTGCGAAATGCCGGGAAGCTTCCGATTCACGCGATTGTCGTAGACGAAACGCCGACGCAATTGCGACTCGAGCCGCCTTCGCTTGAACTCTTCGTCTATGGAAACCGCACCGCCTCCGCGGAATATCCGATTCTGCCTGGCGAACGCGGCGATGTCCGACTGGGCCGCACGTTCTTGCGTTATCAAAGTCCGATGCATCTGGCCGAGCGCTGGGCCGTAGCCCAAACCTCGCAAGTTGTCTGCGTGTTGCCGAACATCGAAGAAGCGAAGAAGCATACGCTTTACTTAATTCGCAGCCGGCAAGTGGAGCTCGAGAAGCGGCGGCGTCATCAGCGGGGGTTGGGCCGGGAATTTGACAGCATGCGCGACTATCGTGAGGGCGACGAGATTCGCGACATCTCCTGGACCGCGACCGCGCGGCGCAATCATCTTGTCACTCGTATTTTCCAGATCGAACGCAGCCAGGCTGTGTGGCTCGTTCTCGACGCGGGGCGGCTTTTGCGGGCGAAGGTGCAGGAGCCGGGTCGCGAGCTGCGGCTTTCGAAACTCGATTACGCCGTGACTGGAGCGCTTTCACTGGCGCAGGTGGCGCTGCACTGCGGCGATCGGGTTGGGTTGCTCGCGTACGGACGACGCATTCAGCAGAATGTGAATGCCGCGCGCGGCGTGCGCCAAGTTCGCGCCATCCTGGAATCATTGGCGCGCGTTAAAGGGGAAGTTCTGGAAGCCGATCACGGCCGCGCCGCGCACACGCTTATGACTACGCAGAGGCGCCGCAGTCTGGTCGTGTGGCTCACTGATTTCGCCGAGACTGCTACGATTCCAGATGTCATCGAGTACGCCATGCACCTGACTTCGCGCCACCTGGTGCTATTTGCGGCGATGGCGCAGCCGGACCTCAACGCGCTGGCCGCCGCTACTCCGAAATCGAAAGATGAAATGTACCGGCACGCTGCGGCGCTTGAAATTGTTCAGCGTCGCGATTTGCTCTTGCGTAGCCTTCGCCAACGCGGGGTACTTACACTGGAAGTCATGCCGGAAATGTTGGCGAGCTCGATCGTGAATCAATACCTCGACATCAAAGAGCGCAATCTTCTCTAGGATTGAACGGCGGCCGCCGGCCGAGGCTTGCGAGATGTGTTGAGGTAAACCACCAGGGCCGTAAACATCACGCCGGCGAACACAAATTTTGTCCACGGCGGCATATCGGACGGCGAGAGGAACCCTTCGATGATGCCCGCGACAAAGAGCATCGGAATCGTTCCGAGCAGCAGTTTCGAAGCGCGTCCTCCGGCTTGAGCGATCGATTCACGTCGCGGCAGCAGTCCGGGAAAAAGCATTCCGCGGGCAATTTCCAAGCCTGCGCCTCCCGCGATGAAGATCGCCGGTAATTCAAGAACGCCGTGCGGCGCCACGAAACTCCACAACTGTTCCGCCATTCCCGCGTGCCAGGTGGCCGCGCCCACCACCCCGATCATCATGCCGTTCAAAAGCATCATCCAGACGGTGCCGATACCGGCTGTAACGCCATAGGCAAACGCGGCGAATGCAACGACGAGATTATTGGTCATGATCGCGGACGCGGCCAGCGGCTTGATGGTAACGATCGAATGCGTCCACATCTCGCGGCGCTCGATCGTTTCCATCATTTTCGCGCCCAGCACGCGATGCGCGAAGGCAGGATCGCGCAGGGTGACGGCGCAAGCCGCGATGGCCGCAACGGTGAAAATGAGAAATGCCAGCGTAGTTTCTGGAAGCGTCTCGCGGAAGATGCGCGGATAGGTCTCCGAATAGAATCGCACCAATCCGCTCATCTTTGCTTTGTGGCCCATGTAGATGAGATTATGAGCGCGGCCGAGGAGTTGATTCAGATAGGCGGCAAGTTGCGCGGTGGTGACGTCCTCGCGCACGGAGGCCAGATCTGAGGCCGTCTGACGATATAATAGTCCGAGTTCCTGCAGCTCGCGGTGGCTCAGCGCGGAAATTCCGCGCGCCTGCGATTGATTCACCAGCGTTTCCAGCCGCGACCAATATGGCTTGCGCTTTTCCAGCCAGCGAGTAGAGATCATGTCTTCGATTCCGCCATCACCGGCGCCTTATTCGGAGCCCTACGCCGACAAGCTTACCATCGAAACTCCGGAGCAAACGGATCTGGAGTTTAACATTGCCGGAGTGGGCAGCCGTTTTCTGGCGCTGGCGCTGGATACGCTCATTCAAATCGCAGCGACGCTGATTTTCGTGATTGGCGGCGCGACTATATTTCGCGCGCTATTGCCGTTTGCTTCCGGCGCCACTTGGGCAATTGCACTTTTGGGCGTGCTTCTGTTTCTAATTTTCATCGGCTATTTCGCCATCTTCGAATCCGTTTGGAATGGGCAGACTCCCGGGAAGCGCATCATCGGCGTTCGCGTGATTAAGGATACAGGGAGGCCGATCACGCCGTCGGAAGCTGTGGCTCGGAATTTGCTGCGGCTTGTGGATCAAATGCCGGGAATTTTGTATGGCGTGGGGATCGTCAGCGCATTGCTCAGCCGGCAGAACAAACGGCTGGGGGATTTTGTTGCCGGAACTATCGTGGTGCGCGAGCAGGAGTTGCGCGATTTTCGTCCGCTTTGGCAGGCTCCCGCGAGTAGTTCGGCGGTCACTTACGGGGCCGCGGGACTGACGGCCGAGGAGTTTTCGCTGGTTGAATCGTTCTTGAATCGGCGCGATGCTTTGCCGCCGGACGTGCGCTATCGGATGGCAGAGCAGATTGCTGTGCGCATCAAGCCTAAGCTTGAAGTGACGGCTGCGATGATGCCTTCTAGCGAGAAGTTACTTGAAGCTGTGGCTGCGGAACGGCGGAGTTCCGCAAAGTATCTTTGAAGCGCGATTCGAGATGATGGCGCGGAAAAGAGCCGGCCCTTCGCATTACTCAGGGTAAACAGGGACGGCCTTCGGAAATCCTCAGGATAAACCAGCGGTACGAAATCAGCGCAATTCGCGCCATAGTTCGAACGCGCAGGCGATCGATATCACGGAGAGCGCACTTCCTAGCGCCGGATGGCCCAGCAGCAGTTTTCCTACCGCGAAAAGCGCGCAATAAACCATTACGCAGCCTAGCACCCAACGGCGCGTGTTCGCTCCCAGGTCGCGAGTCTGCGGGACGTCGTGGACTCGCGCTGCGACTCTCTGCCAGCCCGTCGCGTCCGGACGCGCTTTGCGATAGAACGACTCGAGCGTGGCTTCCGGTTCCGGCCGCGTCAGAAACGTGACCGCGATCCACACAATTGTCGTGACGAGAGTCGTCGTCAATCCGCTTTTCGCGAAAACTACCGTGCTCGATCCTTCGAATAAATGCGGCCGATGCAGGACCGCGGTCCAGAATGCATCCCAGCGCAATAGCACCGCGACGCACAGCGAGGTGGCCATTGCAGAAATTTCACTCCATGCATTGATCCGCCACCAATACCACCGCAGCAAATAAACGCTGCAGCTTCCGGCGCTCAATTCCAACACCACTTGCCAGCCCGTGCGAATCGAGGAGAGTTGAGCCGAAACATAGCCGGCGGCGACTACCAGCAGCAGAGTCACGATCTGAGATACGTGGACGTAATGCTTTTCGGTCTCATCCCGCCGCAAAAAGCGCCGGTAAAAATCTACGACCAAATACGAGCTTCCCCAGTTCAATTGCGTGGCGATGGTGGACATGAACGCCGCCAAAAATCCGGCCAAAATCAAGCCACGCAACGCGTGCGGCACGTGATCGTTGACGATCATCATGTAACTCGATTCCGGATGCGCGAGGCCGGGGTAAAGCACGATCGCTGCCAGCGCCGTCAGAATCCATGGCCAGGGCCGCAGCGCGTAATGCGCGATGTTGAACCACAGGACCGAGAAAAGCCCTTCGCGTTCGCTGCGCGCGCTGAAAATGCGCTGCGCAATGTATCCCCCGCCGCCCGGCTCGGCTCCCGGATACCAAAATGCCCACCACTGAATGCCGAGATAAACAAGGAAGGTGATCGCCGGCAGCGTCCACATCGCCTCGGTCGCGAATCCGCGGGAGAAATCCGGAAAAAATGCCAGCGGATCGGATGCGCCATTTACCGCGCGCATGGCTTCGAGCTTGGCGGTCATCGGACCCAATCCGCCGGCGGCGCGGACTGCATAGAAGGCCACGCCGATTACGATCCCCATCTTCAGTACAAATTGAAAAAGATCAGTCCAAAGAACTCCCCACAGGCCACCGAGCGAAACGTAAAGGCCTGTGAATGGAATTAAAAAGAAAATGCAGACGACCAGCGCCTGGCCATCTGTACCGGCAAAAGACGCGCCGAAGATGCGGCTCAAAAAACTCGCGAAACCTCCAAGCCAAGTCCACTTCGCCATCGTCGGACCGAAGGTGGTCGAGACGATACTGGTCATCGCGCGCGTGACCCATCCCAAAATCACGCAATTCATCAGCAGCCCGAGATAGATGGCGCGAAATCCCCGCAAGAATGCCGCCGGCTTCCCCGCGTAACGGATTTCGGCGAACTGCACATCTGTCATCAAGCCGGAGCGCCGCCACAATCGCGCGAAGAAAAATACGGTCATCATTCCGGAGAGCAGAAACGCCCACCAAATCCAATTCCCCGCGATCCCCTGCGAGTAAACGAGACCGGCGACCACGAGCGGCGTGTCCGCAGCGAATGTGGTCGCGACCATCGAGGTTCCAGCGAGCCACCACGATACTTTGCGGCCCGAGACAAAATAATCTTCCGTGCTGGTGCCCGCGCGGCGCCGGAAATACAACCCGAGCAGCAGCGTGATCGCAAAATACGCGAGAATGGCCACCCAATCGAGCGCGGTGAAAGTCATGTCGGCCCGCAGTTATTGCATGGCTTGGACTTGGAAGCAACGACAACGTAGCCCGCAAAGACACGGGCGCGCGCGTATCACGTGTGTGGCGTCCCGGCGGTGGTGTAATATGTCGTGTTCCCCGAAATTAGCCGGCAGCGGCGCTCCTCTCTTTCGATTTCCGCCCGGCTGGAAGGCTCTTTCGCAGCATGACGCCGAATACAGTGGAATGTCCGCAATGCCATTCCGCGAATCCTGCCACCGCGTCTCACTGCCTGAAATGCAACACCTCGTTTGGATATGACGACGCGACGATGGGAGTGGCGCCGCCGAAGACACCGCCAACCGGCGCGATGCCGGGTGGACCCGCTGAAGATCCGATGTCCGACGCGACCATGGGGCTTACTGCGCCCATGTCGCGATCGGGTTCAGCCGGAGGCGTCACGACACCGGCCACCGGAGTTCCTTCGGGCTGGTCCATTGCGAATCCGTCTGCCACGGCCGGCAGTACGGCGCAGATTACTGCCGGCACGATTCTCGGCACGCGATACGAAATCATCAATCTACTCGGACAGGGCGGCATGGGCGCCGTTTACAAAGCGAAAGATCGCGAGCTTGAGCGGCTCGTAGCGCTGAAGGTGATTCGCCCGGAATTTGCCGCGCAGCCCGAAACGCTGCATCGCTTTAAGCAGGAATTAATTCTCGCGCGACAGATCACGCATAAAAACGTCATCCGCATCTTCGATCTTGGCGAAGCGGAGGGCATCAAGTTCATCACCATGGAGTTCATCGAGGGACAGGATCTCAAGTCCCTCGTGGTCGGTGAAGGCAAACTTCCTTACGAA
Organism: uncultured Acidobacteriota bacterium; assembly: GCA_963831955.1. Lineage (GTDB taxonomy): Bacteria > Acidobacteriota > Terriglobia > Acidiferrales > UBA7541 > Palsa-147. Next base: position 186,363 of record CAWHSG010000004.1, read on the forward strand.
GAAATCGTGCGCATCATGGATCAGGTCGGCAGCGCACTCGAAGCCGCGCACGCCGAAGGCGTGGTGCATCGAGATCTGAAGCCGCAGAACATCATGATCGACAAGTCGGGCAAAGCTGCGGTGATGGATTTTGGCATAGCCCGCTCGATCGAGCCCGGCGCCATGACCATGACGCAAACAGGCATGCTCGTTGGGACGCCCGACTACATGTCGCCCGAGCAAGTGATGGGAGAAAAAGTCGATGTGCGCTCGGATCTTTTCACTTACGGGGTGATTCTGTACGAGCTTCTTGTGGGGGCCACGCCTTATAAAGCCGATTCCGTGCAGGCGACGATGTTCAAGCGCACGCGCGAGAAGGCCAAGCCGCCGATCGAAGTGAATCCCGAAATTCCGCGGATTCTGAGCGACATCGCCACGAAGTGCCTGGAAATCGATCCGAAACTTCGCTATCAGTCGGCGCGCGAAATTTTGCAGGATTTCGATGCCTGGCGCGGCGGGGCTAAGCCCGCGCAGACGATTGCGTTCCAGCGCCCGCCCGGAATCGCTCTTTCGTGGAAAACGATCAGCGCCGTAGTCGCGGGCCTCGTGTTTCTGGCTGCCGGAATATTCATCTTCACGCGATCGAGTTCGAAGCCAACGCCGAACGCGGCACCGGCCGTTTCACTTGCGATCATTCCTTTTCACAATGCGTCGGGCGATCAATCGCTGGACTGGCTCGGCTCGACGGTCGCCGAAGTTCTCAGCACTGACGTTGGTGAATCCGCCAGCCTGCGCATGGTTTCGTCCGAGCGCGTGAGCCAGATGCTTCACGATTTGAAAATTTCGCCCGATACTTCTCTCGATCCTCCTACGATCCAGAATCTTGCCGATCTCAGCAAATCGGACAATGTGGTGTGGGGACAATACGCGCGCCTCGGCGATCAAATTCGCATCGATGCAACGGTGCAGAATATCAAGAGCGGCCATTCCGCCAAGGTCACGGAATCCGGCGCCGAAAAAGATATTCAAACAACACTCGATCGCCTGGCCGGCGACATTCGCAAGAACCTTTCACTTTCCAGCAGCAGCGTAAAGGAACTCCAGGCGCAATCGTTCAAGCCTTCTACGAATTCCATTCCAGCTCTGCGCGATTACAACCAAGGGCTCCAACTTCAACGCCAGGGCAAGCTCCTCGATGCCGTGAAACAATTCGACGCCGCCGCGCAGGAAGATCCGAACTTCGCGCTGGCCTTCTCGCAGCTCGCGCAAACCTATTCGAAACTCGGCCAGGACAACGATGCCGAAGAAGCCTCGCAGAAAGCCGTCGCGCTCAGCGACAGCCTCCCGGCCTCCGAAAAATTTCTGATTCAGGCCGGCCACGACCGCATTCTCAAGGACTACCCGAAAGCGATCGAGGCGTACGAAAATCTCGCCAAGGTTTCGCCGAATAATGCGGACGTGCTTTTTGATCTCGGTGGGATGTACGAAAAGACCGGCGCGTACGAAAAGGCCCTGGCGCAATTCACAAAAGTAGTCGAGCTCGATCCGAAGCGTATCGAAGGCATCCGCGCGAAAGGCCGCGCCGAAATCGAAGGCGGCAACGCTCAGGCGGGCCTAGACGATCTGACTCACGCTCAAACTCTGGCCAACGAACTCGGTAACGAGGAAGAAAAGGCCGAAATCCTCCAGGCGATGGGCGTGGCTTACTCCGTTCTTGGTAAAAACGATGATGCTCTACGCAGCGTTCAGGATTCCCTCGAGATCAAGCGCAAGCTCGGGATGAAGCGCGGCATCGCCGACAGCCTCGAGATGATCGGCAACACCTACCTGGCGCTCGGCAAGTCCGATCTCGCGCTGAAGAATTACAATGATGCGCTAACTGTCCGGAAGGAAATTGGCGACAAATCCGGAACTGGCGACGTGCTGAACGATCTCGGCCAGTTCTATAGCGATCGCGGCCAATATGAACAGGCGCTGAAGCTTTTTAAGGAAGCGTTGCAAGTGCAAGTGGATGTTGGCGACGAGAATCAGCAGGGCCTGGCGCTCAACAATATCGGCAACACCTATCTATCAAAGGGCGATTACGAGAACGCGCGGATTTTCTTCTCGCAGGCATTGCAGATTCGCGAAAAACTAAAGTTTCCGTCTGACATCGCGGACACACAACACAATCTCGGCGACACATTCACCGGTCTCGGCCAATACGATCAAGCCATTCAGCAATATCTCAGCGCGCTCGATTTGCGCCGCAAATCATCGGATAAGCGCGGCGCCGCTTTCGAATCCGCAAGTTTGGGCGTTCTCTACGGCTATCAGGGCCGCCTAGGCCCGGCGCTCAGTTCCGAAGAGGAAGCCGTTAAGACTTTTCGCGATATTCAGGATCACAGCCTGTGGCTCCCTGAGGTTCTCGCCGACTATGGGAACGCGCTCGCGCAGGTAGGCCGCTTCGACGACGCGCAAAAAGCGCTGGACGAATCTCTTAGCGTTGCGCGCGAACTTAAGAATGATGCACGCGTGGCCGCCGCGCAGGGATTTCTCGGCGATAATCTTTTTTACCGCGGCGACTTCAAGGCGGCCGCCGGGCTATACGATCAGTCGTTGCAATCCGCGCAGCACACCACGGATGCGCGTCTCACTCTGCTAGCGAAAATTAATATCGCCAAGCTCGCCGTGAAAGACGGCCACTATCCCGCCGCCGCAGCTTCGCTGCAAAAGTTGTCGGACGATGCGAATTCTATCGGACTGAAATATCTGGCCGTCGAATGTTCGCTCTATCGCGCCGAAGCACTGATGAATATGAAGGACTACGCGCACGCGCAGCAGGAACTGCAAAGCGCCATAAGCCGCAGCGACAAGCTGGGATTGAAAGTCCTTCTCGCGCAGAGCCAATTTTTGCTGGGACGCACTTTGCAGCTCTCCGGCAAATCTGCTGATGCTGCAAGCCATTTCAAACAGGCCCGCCAACTCGTGGACGATATACAAAAAGAAGCGAAAGTCGAGACGATCGCTAAACGCAGCGACCTGGCCCCAATCTTTGCGCAATCCCAGTAGCGGCTTTGCCAGGCCATATCCCCGCTAGAAACCGGGCGTGCTTTTAACACGTCCCAAGCTGTGCTTAACAGTCACGGGGAGATTCATCCGATGCCAAATAAAAAAGGCCGCCCAGTTCTGCTCACGATACTGACCATCGCCGTCGCGGCCGTCGCCATTTTCGGCTACCGCGCCATCCACGCGGCGGACAACGCTCCGGCCGCCGGCACCACGGCGCCGGACTTCACGCTGAATTCGCAGGAAGGAACTCCGGTAAGTCTGCACGATTTCCGCGGCAAATGGGTGGTCCTATATTTCTATCCCAAGGACTTCACCAGCGGCTGCACCATGGAAGCACACAATTTCCAACGCGACCTGGCGCAATATCACGATAAGAACGCCGTAATCGTAGGAGTCAGCGTAGACACCGCCGATTCGCACAAGCAGTTTTGCGCGAAAGAAGGGCTCGACTTTAAACTTCTTTCCGACGCCGATTATAAAGTCTCTGAACAATACGGCTCGCTCATGACTCTCCCGGGGAAGAAGCTCTCCGCGCGCCACACATTTCTGATCAGTCCCGATGGAGTGATCAAAAAAGTTTATCTCGATGTGGATCCTGGCAAGCACAGCGAAGAGGTGCTCGTGGCACTCGCGGATCTTCAGAAGGAAAGAACGAAATAGCAGCCTGGATGTAGCGGAAGTTCCAAGCGAACGGCGGAGGCCCGCGCTCCGCCGTTTTTTAACTCCCCATTTTTACAATCAGCTTTCCGAAATTTTTCCCCTTGAGCAGTCCCAGGAAAGCTTCGGGCGCATTCTCGATCCCTTCCACCACGTGCTCGCGATACTTAATTTTTCCCTCGCGCAGCCACCCAGCCATGTCTCGTTGAAAATCCTTCATGCGATCCATGTGATCGGACACAATGAAACCGCGCACGGTCAGACGCCGCGCCAGCAGATACATCCAGCTTGGTCCAGGCGCCAGTGAAGTATCGTTATAATGCGCGATCAGGCCGCATAGCGCGACGCGCCCGAAATCATTCATCAACGGCCAAATTGCCTGCAGCACTGCGCCCCCCACATTTTCAAAATCCACATCGATGCCTTTCGGGCACGCCACTTTCAAGCTCTTGAACAATTCCGGATCGCGATGGTCCACCCAGGCGTCAAACCCAAGCTCATTCACGACGTGCTCGCACTTCTGCCGTCCTCCGGCAATTCCGACCGCGCGGCAGCCCTTGATCTTTGCAATCTGCCCGACCAGCGATCCCACGGCGCCGGAAGCCGCAGACACCACCACCGTCTCTCCGGCTTTTATCTGCGCGATGTCGAGCAGCCCCACGTACGCCGTCAGGCCCGGCATTCCCAGCACTCCGAGCGCAGAAGAAAGCGGCGCGGCCTTTGGATCCAGTTTCCACAACGTTTTCGCCGGCAAATTCGCATATTCCTGCCATCCGGCAAATCCGGAGACAAAATCGCCTTTTGCAAATCCCGGCGCGCGTGACTCGACGACTTCTCCCACCGTCCCGCCAACCATCACGCCGCCAACGGCCACCGAAGCGGCGTACGATCTCGTCTCATTCATGCGCCCGCGCATGTAGGGATCAAGCGAAAGAAACATCGTTCGAACCGTCACTTCGCCATCCGCCGGCGCCGCCACTTCCTTTTTCACAATTTCGAAATTGTCCACTGTGGGCTCGCCCACAGGACGGCTCTTCAAAAGTACCTGCCGATTCGCTGTCATGAAATCTCCGGAAGTAATTTGGCGATGCAAAATTAAGTGGATCGCAAGCGCGAAGCATCTTAGGCCGCGCCAACTTTGGAGTCAAACGACGCGCCGTCTCCGCCAATGATCAATCTTCGGCGACCTGGAACACCGGCGGGCGAGTGTCTTTTTCGACCGCTCTCTCGTCCACGATTCGCCACCCAAGGCCCTGACCGACTAGACTTGTTTTGCATTTAACCCTGGCGCGCGGGACTCTAATGGACGTTTTAAAGACGCTTTTCGAGAAGCATTTCCACTTGCCGGTCGAGCAAGTCCAACCCGTTCAGGGCGAACTCGGCGCTTCCGGACGCAAGCTCATCAGGCTTGCCAGTGGAAAAGTCAGCGCGATTGGAGTTCTCTACGATGTGCGCGAAGAAAACGTCGCGTTTCTTGAATTTTCGAGGCACTTTCACGCGCGTGGCCTGCCTGTGCCGGAAATTTACGCCGATGATTTGAGCCGGGGCGCATATCTTGAGGAAGATCTCGGGGACACCACGCTCTTCGAGTTCCTGTCCAACAATCGCAACGGTGAAAATATTTCCGCGCAGGCCAGCGAAGTCTATCGCAAAGTCGTAGCCGTGCTACCGCGCTTTCAGATCGAAGCAGGCCGCGATCTGAATTATAAAGTGTGCTATCCGCGCGCCGTCTTCGATCGCCAATCCATCGCCTGGGATTTGAACTACTTCAAATATTATTTCCTGCGGCTGGCGGGCATTCCGTTCAACGAGCAGTTGCTCGAAAATGATTTCAGCCGTTTGACCAAGTTTCTGCTAACCGCCGACCTGGACTATTTTTTGTATCGCGATTTTCAATCGCGCAACATCATGCTACGCGACGGCCAGCCGTTTTTCGTGGACTATCAAGGCGGACGCAAAGGCGCGCTGCAATACGACATCGCATCGCTGTTGTTCGACGCTAAGGCCGATCTTCCGCCGCAATTGCGCGCCCAACTTCTCGATCTCTATCTCGACCGCCTCGCCGATTTCACGACGCTGGATCGCGCTGCCTTCATGCATCATTACTATCCCTACGTCTACCTCCGCATCATGCAGGCGTTGGGCGCTTATGGCTTCCGTGGATTTTATGAACGCAAATCTCATTTCCTGCAAAGCGTGCCTTACGCGCTAGAAAACGTGCGCTGGATGCTTCAGCACGTAGAGCTTCCGCTCGCTTTGCCTACGCTGATGGACGCGTTCACCCGCATGGCGTCTTCAGAAAAACTGCGGCACTTGTCAACTGTCGAGACCTTCCAGCCTACGGCATCGAAGATAGAGAATCTTGTCGTAAAGATTTACAGCTTCTCCTACCGGCAAGGCATTCCGAAAGACGAAAGCGGCCACGGCGGTGGATTTGTTTTCGATGCTCGAAGCATCCCAAATCCCGGCCGAGAAGAACAATTCAAAGCCCTCACAGGTAAAGATGCGCCGGTGATCGAATATCTGAATCAGCAAGAGAGCGCGCATCAATACTTCGCCAGCGTACTTTCGCTCGTGGAATCCAGTATCAAGACTTACCAGGCGCGCGGATTCACGAGCTTGACGGTCGCATTCGGCTGCACCGGCGGCCAGCATCGCTCGGTCTATTTCGCCGAACAACTGGCGAAGCGCTTGAGCGGTAGGGACGGAGTGCGCGTCGAGTTGCGGCATCTAGGCCTCGAGAGCATGAAGAAATGAAAGCGATGATCCTGGCCGCGGGACTCGGCACGCGACTGCGGCCGCTCACCGATGACCGCCCGAAAGCTCTAGTCGAAGTCGCGGGGCGCACACTCCTCGAGATCACCCTCGAACGTCTGCGCGCGTTCGAATTTCGCGAAGTGATTATCAATGTCCATCACTTTGCGGACAAAGTCATCGACTATCTGAAAGAGAACAATAATTTCGGCATGCGCATCAAAATATCCCGCGAGGAAACCCTGCTCGACACCGGGGGCGGCTTGAAAAAGGCCGCTTATTTCTTTCTGGAAGATTCAGAGGCGCTGAACGCGCCGTTCATTCTGCACAATGTGGATGTCATCAGCACAATCGATCTCCGCCAAATGATTCGCTCCCACCTTAACAATCAGGCTCTAGCGACGCTGGCTGTGCAAGACCGCCAGACATCGCGCTACTTGCTCTTTGATGAACAGCTTCAGCTGTGTGGCCGCCGAACTGCGCCCGATCAAATGGACGAAATCGTCCGGCCTTCGAAAAAACTGCAACCGCTGGCGTTCTCCGGGATTCACGTGATCTCGCCCAGGCTGCTCAACATGATTAGCGAGGAAGGCGCGTTCTCGATCGTCGCCACGTACCTGCGCCTCGCGGCTCAGGGCGAGAAAATCCATGCTTTTCGGGCCGATGAGTATGAATGGCGCGATCTAGGCAGGCCGGACGATCTGCTCAAAGCCGCTCACGAAATGAAAAAATGAGCCTGGCTGCTCTTTCTCAATCTCCACTTGCACTAAACCGCGAAAGGCAACGGCGAACGAGGCCAGCTAGACTTTCTGAGTGAGACCCGCGGGCAGCACATTCTGATTCAATCGGAAAAAATTCTTGGGATCATAGTGGCTCTTCACTTTCACCATGCGCTCCCAGCGCTCATGGTAAGCCTCAGGCACGCGTTCCTGCTCGTCATCGCTCATGAAATTCACATAAACGCCCGGCTTCATCGCCGGACGCAGCGCCGCAAAGACCCGGCGCACCCAGGCGACGTTCGCCGCGTCGTCCTGCGGTTCCGCCCAATCCGCGAGAAGGTTCATGATAAACGGCGCGCTGCGGTCGCCGAATGCGGTCTCCGATGCGGGGACGCGCCCGGCGGCTCCGCCTAGATACGCGAGCTCAATCTGCGTGTTCGGTGAGGTAATCGATGGCAGCGCATCCACCATGATCTCGATGGTGCGATCGTCGAGCGCCGTGAAGTAACCCGACTTCGTGTAATAACGGCGCCCATGCGGGAAATCTTCATCGGCCATCGTTTGCAGCGCGAGGTACGACATCGTTTCTTTGGTTCGCGCGACATGTTTGCCGATCGCGAAGACGCGCTCGAGACAGCGATTCCCTTCTCCGGCATCGCCGAACCACGCCAGCGAAAGGCTCGCTGCCGGAACTCCGCGCATTTCGGCGGGAATCGCAGCCGTCGAGGGAGCGAGCCGCAGCGAGATATTCCACTTCAGCGCATCAGGTGCGCCCGGCATGTATTCGCGCCAGTTGCGCAGAATGCGGAAAATGTCGTCGCCGACGCAATAGGATGTCGCCAGCAGTACAGATGTCAACGGATGGAGACGCACTTCGAATTCCGTTACCACGCCAAAATTTCCGCCGCCGCCGCGCAACGCCCAGAACAGATCGGAATTCTCGCGAGCATTAGCGCGCACGAGTGATCCATCGGCAGTAACCAACGTGAAGCTTTCGACGTTGTCGCACGACAGCCCAAATTTTCGCGTCAACCAGCCTGTGCCGCCGCCGAGCACCAGACCGCCCGCTCCAGTATGCGACACGACGCCTGAAGGGAACACGAGCCCCGCCTGTTGCGTGGCAGAATCCACCGTACCGAGCAGCGAGCCTCCGGAAAATCGAGCGCGACGCGCTGTCGCATCCACAGTCGCGTCGCGCATGCGCGACAAATCAATCACCAAGCCGCCCTCGCAGGTGCTGAATCCCGCCAGGCTATGCCCGCCGCAGCGGACCGCCGTCAGCACTCCAGTGGCCGCGCCGGCGCGCACCGCCAACTGCACGTCCGCCACATCGGCGCATCGCGCGATCAAGCCCGGCCGGCGCTCCACCGTCGCGTTCCAAATTTTGCGCGCCCCCGCATACTCCGGATCGGCGGGACGCACCAGATCGCCGCTGAATTTTTCCCGGAGCAATGCGAATACTTCGCCGATGGGGGTGCTCATAGCGTGCCGGGCATGCGAGAGCGCATGGGGAATAAGGCCAAGGTGACGAGCCGCAATCTCAATCGCGGACGGTTAAATCCAGATTCTTCTCGAGAACTCCGAGAACCGCGCGCACATCATCCACGGTGTTGTACATGTGGAACGAAACGCGCAGGCCGTCCATGCGATTCGAACACACGATTTGGCTGGCTGCAAGCTTCTTCACCATTGCGTCTGAATCTTTCATCTGCAGCACAACGAGTGGCCCGCGCGTGTCGGAAGGAGTCTTGGTCTTAATCTTCAATTGCCGCGCGCCCTCGAGCAACGCTTGCGCGAGACCGGCAACGTGATCGCTTATTTTTTCGGTGCCGACGCTCTCGAGCAGGCCTATCGCCGCAGGAATCGCGTAAACATTCGGCACCGGAGGCGAGCCGGCCTCGAATCGACGCGCAGATGTGGCGGGATCGAAGTGCTTCACGTCGAACGCAAACGGGCTCTGTTGTCCAAACCAGCCGGTTATCGTGGGCGTGAGTTTCTTGATCAACTCGGGCCGCACGTACAGGAACGCGATTCCTGATGGAGAAAGAAGATACTTCAACGCGCCCGTAACGTAAAAATCCAAATCGAGTTTCTTTACGTTCACGGGCCGCGTTCCGCAATCCTGATAATCATCGAGCATGGCCAGCGCGCCATTATCGTGGGCAATTTTCGCCACCGCGGCCGGATCGGAGCGGAAGCCGTTCATGAAGCACATGTGCGTAAGCGGCACAATCAGCGTTTGCGCATCGACGACGCCGGCGTAGGCTTCGGCGGGGATGCGGCCGTTCTGCGCGGCGAGGAAGCGAATTTCGGCGCCGCGAGGCTGCTGCGCGAGCCAGATTTGGCCCATGGTCGGAAACTCGAATTCGCCCATGACTACTTTTTTGCGCTTGCCGAAATCGAGCGAGCTGGCGATGGCGCTGATTCCGACTGAAGCGCTCGGCACAATGGCGACCTCTTCCTGCGCCGCACCGATGAATCGGGCAAAGGCTGTGCGGGCCGCCTCATATTGCTCGACCCAGGCATCCCACGGCGAGCCGAACTCGTTCCACGCGTTGATGTGCTCGTGCATGGCCGATTCAACCGAATCGCACAGCGCTCCTTGCGAGCACGAATTCAAATAAATTCTTTTCCTGAAGATCGGAAACCGCGCGCGGACCGATTGAATGTCAGTGGTGGGCAATTTAGAACCTCGTGACGAAGGCAGCGTATCAAACTTAGCAGAGCGCCGGGGAGAAGAAACCGTACCAGGAGCGCAGGGGTCAGGCCGCGCTCCTTTCCCCGGTACGGATCAGGAAATGTGGCGGCGACGAATGAGCCGCGATTCAAAAAAATGCCGGCGGGAGTCCAAGCGAAAAGGAAGCGATTCGCGCGCCGCTTCGGATCCCCACGCCCCCGCGAGACGGCCATTCATTGCGCCGCAGCGTCTTGGGGTGCAGCGAACGTATAACGCACACACACGCTATGTCAAGAGCATATTGCTGGTATACCAGTGCAATTCGGTTGACAGAATTAGGGCGGGCGTCAAGAATCCGCAGAACAGTCGCGATTCGCGGCTGGCGAGGCTCGCGGCTGCGCAGGCGCTCCGGAAAATGCAAAAAAGGCTGAAGGCCGACATGAAACGTAAGGAGAAATTTCATTATTTGGATCACGCGTCGATGGGACGACCGACGCGCCGCACGCTCGAGCGTCTCCACACTGCCCTGTCGGACCTTGGCGCGTTCGCCTCCACGGGAACTTTGGAAACGATACGGCAGTTTGAGGCCGTGGATCGGGCGCGCGCGCGGGTTGCGAAGTTTATTCATGCGGATCTGTCGAATATTTTACTTGTCGGCAACACCACGGAAGCTTTAGGCACGATTGCAACGGCGCTTCCGATGTCGCGCGGCGACAATATCCTGATGGCCGATATTGAATTCATGGGCGCGACCGTGGCGTGGCGCGGAGCTTGCCAGCGTTCCGGCGTGGAGATCGTTCCGGTGAAAACTGAGGCCGGAAAAGTTTTCGCGGAACAGTTTGCGGCGCGGGCGAATTCGCGGACGCGCGCGATTCTGATCAGCTCGGTTCAGGAAATTAGCGGCTGGCGATCAGACCTGCGAGCCATCAGCGACGTAGCGGCGAAATTTGGCGCGTTCGTGATTACCGATGGAATTCAGGAGACAGGCGCGCGGCCTGTGGATTTTAAGGAATTGGGAGTGGATGCGTTTTGCGCCGGCGGGCATAAATGGCTGCGCAGCCCTTTCGGCCTGGGATTCGCGTGCATTGGTGAGCGGCTTTTGGACGTGCTGCAGCCGGCGTATCAAGGCTACCTGGCGCTGGCTGAGCCCGCGGTCGGATGGGATCGCTATATGGAATTGGCGGAGCGCACGCCTTTCGATTTGCCTGCGGATCGCACTGATGCGGGCCGGTTGAAGACTGGTGGATATCCGAACTGGCTTGGGGCGATGGGGCTTGATGCGGCGATTGAGGATTTTCAGAAATTGGGGCCGGAGCGCAGTTGGAAGCGAATTAAGAAGCTGCGGTCGCGGCTCGTGGATGGATTGCGGGAATTGCCAATCGGATTTTTGGGCGGGCCGGAGCCGGCGGAGAGCGCTTTTGCGGGGATGTTGACATTCGGCTTGCCTGGCGGCGCTCCGGAGGAAAAGAAGCTACTGGAAGAAATGAAAAAGGCGCGCGTGTTTGTCTCGCTGCGTTACGTGAGTGGAATTGGCGGGATTCGGACTGCGGTGCATGAATCGAATAGTGATGCGGATGTGGATGCGTTGCTCGATGTGACGCGGCGATTTCTGAAGAAGACGGCGCGGAAGACGCGGTAAAGGGCTTTTGGTTATCTTGCGGGAGTGTAGATTTTGGCTGCGGTGTCGTGCAGGTAGGCATGGGCCATCTGGATGGCCAGTGTCTCGGTGACTTCTTTTTCGGAGACCATTTCCGCTAGCGCAGCGGCTAAAGCTAGCCTCGCAGATTTTGTCGCCAGCCAGTAGGTTTCCTCGGCGCCGTTGGCATCGCTTAGCGGGAATGTGTCGGAGCCGAAGACGATCTTGTCTGGAAATAGTTCGAGCCACTGCTTCAGGATTCGATGCAGCTCCGCGGGATAGACGAAAATTCCCATCAGCGAAGAATCGAGGTAAACATTCTTGCGCGCGGTGAGCCAGATGGCTTCGCCCTGGTGCGGATATCCGCCGTGCAACAGGTCGAAAGTGACATTCTCGTAGCGCGGATCGCGGAGAATATTTTCAAGGCCCATCACGCTGCTCTCTTCGACCATGTAGAAATCGCCGCCGCCGACTGAGGTGTGGATCTGAACGGGAAGATGCAAGCGCCCTGCCTCTCGCAGCAAATACCGGAAGACGAAATCCTGAAAATCACGATACTCGACATTCGTGGGCACGCCACCGGCGCGATATTTTGCGTAGATGGCCGCGGCGCGGGATTCTTCGGGATCGTCGAAATGTAATGAGCGGAAATAAGCGATTTCAAATTTGAGCCCGGCCTCGCCCGCCGCCTTATTAGCTTCGATGATTTCCGTGGCAAATTTCAGGTAGCCGCGAAAATCGGCGGGAAGCACATCGAGATGAGCTTGCGCCAGATTGCGAGCGAGTAGTTTTCGTTCGAGAGGCAGATTTAGTTTCTGATCTGGATTGCGGGATTCGAGTCGTTGAGTGTCGAACGGAAAAAGGAAATTATCGACGAAATAAACCCAGCGGAAGCGGGCTGGATCGAGATACGGCGGCATCGATACGCGGTTCGCGATGGCAGTTTCAATACCGACTTCGTCAAGGATGTGCGAGAAATAGCCGTGGCCGAGCTTTGCTTTCGCCGCGGCTTTTTGATCCACGAGCCAACGCTGATGTTCGGGAGAGAAATCGGAATAAGGATAATTAAAAAGAAACTTGTCCGCGTCCACGATTTCCGTATTTTCGTCGCGAAGACGCAACGGGGCCGAGCTGTCCGGCGGAATGGACATGGCGTCGACATCTGGGTCGTTCGCGTAGCCAGGGTGGCCGTGGTTATCGAACGCGCGAATCGCCTCGATTTGCGGGAGAAGGCGATCGTAGATTTCTTTGACGTCGGGCCCGGGAAGAGGCTGGGCTTGGGCGTAGGCGCACGGAACACACGCGAACGAAAGGCAGAGGATCGCCAGCGTGACGAAGAGATCGCTAAGGCGGCGATTCACGTTAAAAGCCATAGCGCAGCATGAATTGAATCACTCGGGGCGTGCCGGCCATTGTAGTGATCGCGCCGAATTCCGGGCCGCTCACGTCCACGAACGACGGATTATTGAAGTTCGGATGATTCCACAGATTGAAGAACTCGGAGCGGAATTCCAGCCGCTGATTTTCGGTGAACGCGAAAGTCTTGCCAATCGAGAAATCCCAGTTCTGCTCGAAGGGACCGCGGAAAATATTGCGACCCAGGTCGCCGTAGCCCGTCGAGCCGTCGGGCCCGACGACCGGAGCAGGCAGAAACGCGTTGAAATTGACGTAGGCGTTCAGGCGCGTTGCGAGGCTGCCGGACGTGTACGCCGTACTGGCGTTGAAGCCAGGTGCGATGCTGGCGGTCGATTGATCGGGGCCGATTGGCGTGTACGTGGAACCTCCTTCGGAATCGACAATGGTGAAGGGGCGCCCGGATTGAAAGGTGACGATGCCATCCACGCTCCAGCCAGCGAGCGCGGCTTTCTTGAAGCCAGTTTCCTTCGAGAAGAACGGCAATTGATATGCATAGCTGACGATAAAACGGTGCGTGCGATCGAAATCGGAGAGGCCGCGCGAATCCTTGATGTTGGTTTGGTCGTTGAGGACGGTGTTGAAGGCCGTCGTGTCGTTCGAAACTTCGTCGATGGAGCGCGAGAACGTGTACGCGGCCTGGAAATACAAACCGCGGAAGCGGCGAGTGACCGAAGCCTGCAGCGAATTGAAAATCGATGTGGCATCGTTGCAGAAACATTGCATCCCGGCGGGGCTCAAGCCCAAAACGCGCGAGCGGGCGGGCGCGTTTGCCTCAGTGTTCTGCGTGATGACGTACGGCGTGCCCGATGGACTCACGAGCGTAACCGGATCCTGAGGACTGACGAGGAAAGGTTGAATCGTGGTGCGCACCTCGCGCAGGTGCGTGCCTTTGGTCCCGACGTAGCCGACATTGAAAACCCAGCCATGGGTGATTTCGCGCTCGACGGTCAGGTTCCACTGCTGCGCACTAGGGGAAAGGAAATGCAGGGGAGCTTCGAGCGCGATGAGATCCTCGCTGTTGCCGCTGAAGATAGGCGTTTGGGTTGTGTCCGCTGTGGGAGTGTTGGTTCCGTTGACAACGAATCCTTGAAACACGCCGAGCTGCGGCACGAAGGCGGGACTGATAACGCCCGCGGGCGGAAGAATGCTGAAGGCCGGCAGATTGGCGAGCTGGCCAGGCGGCGGCGTGCCAAACGAGCCGGCCAGAAACGGCGAGGAGAATCCAAAATTGTCCACCGTGCCATTGTCTTCGCGTTCGTAGTAGATGCCGTAGCCTCCCCGAATGGCCATTTTGCCGTCGCTAAACGGATCCCATGCGAAACCGATGCGAGGCCCCCAGTTGGAGGCGTATCCATTGCTGCGTAGCGTCGGAGAGCCGGTGCCGACGAGACCGGGGATGTTCAGCTTGTTCACGCCCTTCGGAAAAATCCAGGGTTCCTGCCCTGCGGCGACGAGACTTGGGACCAGGTTGGCGATTTGATTTGTGGCGTCGGAGACAGCGCCGTCGGCCTCCCAGCGCAAGCCGAGGTTCAGGGTGAGGTTCCTCCGAATTTTGAAATCATCCTGAGCAAAGAGGGAGAAGTTGTTGATGCGGTATTCGTGATTGGAAACGCCGCTGCCGCTGCCGGTGACGACCGGTTGGCCGAGCAGAAGATTTTGAAAATCGGTAAAAGCGCCGGGAAATGGAACGAAGACCAGGAGTCCATTGAAGAGCTGAGGATAATTCTTGTCAAGATAGATGCGGTCTGCCTGGCCGCCAAAGCGCAGGAGGTGGCGGCCGAGATTCTCAGCGACGGTGTCGAGAAAAGTGAAATTGCTCTGGCGGGAGGAGACGTTGGCGGCCGGCGTGGGGCCGAATTGGAAGCTGGCCAGCTCGAAGCGCGGAATATTGATATCCACGTTGCTGTTCGGGCGATTGATGCCGATATCGTTGATGCTGACTACTGGTTCATTGTCGATGTCGTTGGCGATGCGCACGAAGCCGAAGCGAAAATCATTCACGAGGTGAGATGAAAATGTATGCGATTCGGAGATAGTGACGAACCGATCGTGGACCGGGAGGAATTCAGGAAAATCGAGATCCCCGGGACTGATGGCAGCGCCGAATTGCGAGCCAAGAGCTCCTGCGCCAAACGGCAGGAACGAATGGAAGTTCGAGAAAAAGAATCTGGCGCGAAGGACGTCCGTGCCTCCGTTGAAAGTGCGGTCCCAGCTGGTTGTGAATTGATCGTCGTTAAAGGTTCCCGCATGAGAAACGAACAGCCGTGATTCCTGTTGATAGAGTGGCAGCGTCGGATCGATGGGCGGCAAAGAAGGGAGCAGCCAGCCGCCGCCCGCGCCGCCGAATTGATTGCTTTGCACGTTCAGAAGTTTGACGGCCACGGGATCGAGCGCGGACGGAGTCTGAATAAAGGGAGGAAGCATCAGCGCGAGGCTTGCGGGACTGCGGTCCGAGGGAATCGTCGGAATAAATGTACTGATAAACGTGCCGGGCGAGATTCCGTTTTCCTGGCGGGTGCCCTGGTAATTCACGAAAAAAAAGCCCTGGGACGCGTGAGGGCCGAGCGGGCCGCCCAGACTCCCGCCGAAAATGTTCTGATGCACCACACCGCGAGGCTCGCCACTTTGATTCGCGAAGAAATCGTTGGCGTCCAGAGCGTCGTTGCGGAAATATTCGTAAAGCGAGCCATGGAAGTTTTGGGTTCCGCCGCGCAGGACGGCGTTGACGTTGCCGCCGCCATTGCGGCCCTGCGTCGCATCATAGAGGCTGGTTTGCACTTTGAATTCTTCGATGGCGTCGGGATTCGGAAGCGGCGTGTTGGTGAGTTCTCCGACATTGTAGTCGCTGACGCTGATTCCTTCGATCTGCACGTTGTTATAGCCTTCGCGCTGGCCGTTCACGTTCATGCGGATGTCGCCACGGCCCAATTGTCCGGCGGCAGTTAGATCGGCAGAAGCTCCGGTGGAGAGCGTCAGAAGCTGCTGCACGTTGCGGGTGGGTAGCGGAAGATTTTCGAGAGTCTGCGAGCCGATCGACTCGCCGGTGGCCGCAGTGGTGGTTTCGACAGCGGCGGCGCCCGAATGCACTTCAACGGATTGCGTCACGGTGCCGACTTGAAGCGTCAACTTCATACGTGTGGTTTCAGTGACGCGGACCTCGACGTTCGTGGCTCTCTGTTCGGCGAAGCCCTTCGCGCGGACTTCGACTGTATAGGTGCCGACGGGAAGCAGAAGCGCCGTGAATGTCCCGTGATCATCCGTGACCAGCGTGCGGAGCTGGTTTCCCGAGACTTGATCGATAATGCGGATATCGGCGCCGGGAACGGCAGCGGCGCTGCTGTCTTCGATCGTGCCGTTGATCGCGCCGGTGGCGCCGCCCTGAGCGAATACGACTGCGCACGAGCAGAGAACGAGCAGCACTCCCAGGAAGAAGCGTTTCATGGCGGTGACCTCCTCACCTCTCGGAGATAGTCGTTACTCTCAGGCTCCCGGCTTGGGAGCCGCGTTCAAGGTCGAGTCGTGCGGTCGCCGGCGCGTGAACCAGTATGCAATTGTGATGAGCACGAGAAATGGAGCGAATCCCGGGACCGTCCATTGCAATCCATCCACGAAAAACGTGCTGATTGTAATACCGAGCAAAGCTGCGATGCCAAGATACGTGGAATACGGGAAGAAGCGAAGCCGCATGGGAAGCTTCGCGACGCGCTCGGGGCCGAGCGCGCGCCGAAACGCGATGTGCGTGAGCAGAATAACGATCCAGACGAAGAACATACCGGCAACCGCGACGCCGTAGAGCGCGAGGAAGGCTTTTCCCGGCGCGTAAATCGCGAGAAGAATTGCGGCGACCATTCCGGCAGACGAAACCGCGAGCGCGCGCCGGGGAACTCCGTTTTTTGCCAGCTTCGAAAGCGACGCGGGCACATATTTCCCGCGCGCCAGAGAAAAAAGCATGCGCGTGGTGAGATACAGGTCTGTGTTGCAGCTCGAGAGCGCCGCCGTGATTACCACGATGTTCATGATCGTGGCGGCGAACGGAATTCCGGCCGAGGAAAACGCGCGAACGAATGGACTGGCGGTGAGGCCTGTGCCTGCGCCGGTTTGGTTCCAGGGAGTCATCGCCAGCATGACGGTGATGGCCAGGACGTAGAAGAAAATCAGGCGGAATACGATCGTGCGCATGGCCTTGGGGATGGATTTTTCGGGATTCTCGGCCTCGCCCGCGGTGACGGCGATGATTTCGACGCCCATATAGCTCGTAACCACGAGCGTTAGTGCGAGCCATACGCCCAGCCACCCGTGCGGCAAAAATCCGCCATGCGCGGTGAGGTTGCTGAGGCCGATAGGATGATGATTGCCGATTCCGAGAATGAGGGCGGCACCCACTGCAATGAAGACGATAATCGCAACGACTTTAATTAGCGCAAACCAGTACTCGATCTCGCCGAAGCGCCCGACATGCATCGTGTTCAGGCCGACCAATCCGATGGACACGGATAAGACCCAAATCCATTGCGGTACGGCCGGAAACCAGAACGAGAAGTAAATCGCCACTGCGGTGACCTCAGCGCCAATGGCAATCATCTGGATGACTCCGTACGTGGTGCGCACGGCGTAGCCCGCCCAGCGGCTGAAATATGTCTCGGCATAGACTCCGAAAGAACCGGCGTCCGGATGCACGACGGCCATTTCAGCCAATGAATAGGCGACAATCAGAGCGATGACTGCGCCCAACAAATAGCTGATGATAACGCCGGGGCCGGCGAGCTGAATGGTGAAACCACTGCCCAGAAACAAACCGACGCCGATCGCGCCGCCGATCGCCAGCATGGTGAGCTGCCGCTGGCTCAGGCGACGGCGCAACTCCTGCTGTGGTGGCACTGAGGAGGGCAATTCGTTTTCCGAGCTCCTTACTTCGGCGCGATCGGAAATGCCGCGAGGGCTATCCATTTTTGCTCAGCTTTTGGAGAACGTCGCTGAAGCGCTGGATTTCTGCGGAGGTGTTGTAGTGCACCAGAGAGGCGCGGACTGCGCCGCTATCCATTGCTAGCCCGAGGCGTTTCATAAGCCGCGGGGCGTACATGTGCCCGTCGCGAATGCCGATTCCTGCGCGCGCCATTTCTTCGGTAACGACCTTCGGCGAAACACGGGGCAAATTGAAGCAAAAAGTGGGTACGCGCTCGCCGGCGCGCTCCTTCTGGCGGATTCCGTAAATCGTGGCGCCGCATTTCACGAGCGCATCCAAAACTTCGAGGGTGAGCTCTTCCTCGTAATCGCGGATGGCCGCCATGGCTTTGATCAAATTTGCACGCCGCGAGCTCGACGCGTCGCTGCCACTGATTTGTTTTCCCAGGAGTTCGAGATACTCAATCGCGGCAGTCATACCGGCTACGTTTTCATATACAAATGTACCTGCTTCAATTTTGCCGGGAGGCTCGTTGGGGATGAAATCCTCGCGGAACGTGGGCAGCTTCTCCAAAAGCGCGCGCTTGCCCCAGAGAAAGCCCATGTGCGGCGCAAAAATCTTGTAGCCGGAACAGGCCAGGTAGTCGCAGTTCCACGCCTGCACATCGATTAATCCGTGCGGGCCATAATGAACGCAATCGAGGAATAGTTCGGCACCGGAATCGTGCGTAAATTTTGCGATGGCGGGGACGTCCACGATCGAGCCGAGGGCATTGGAGGTTACGGTGCAGGCAACAAGACGGGTTTTTGCAGAAAGCAGCGGCCACAAATCTTCGGAATGAAGATTGCCATCATCGCGCATTTTCCAGAGGTGAAATTTGGCGCCGAAGGATTCGAGAGCCATCCAGGTGGCGATGTTCGCCTCGTGATCCATCTCGCTCACAATGATTTCATTGCGAGCGCCGAGCGACTGTCCGATGGCGAGGCTGACGAGGCGAATGAACGACGTCGCGTTCATGCCGAACGCGACTTCGCTGGGATCGCGCGCGCCCAGAAGATCGGCGACGCTGCGCCGACCACGATCGATGGTCGCGTCCACTTCGATACTCTGCGGATAACGGCCGCCGCGCTGCACGTTGCACTCGAGAAGATGCCGATTGATCGCATCGAACACAATCTGTGGGATTTGCGCGCCCGCCGCGTTATCGAAAAAAATGAATGGAGCCGCATGTTTCAGCGCCGGAAACTGCGCGCGCAGCGACTCGACGGGAAATTTAGGCTGCGCTTCGGATTCCGGCTTGCCGCCGAGGGTGGTATGCATGGGTTCCAAGGCTCCGGTTTGGCGAGAGACGCGATGCCGCCAGTTGCTCTTCCCTGACGGCGGAGACGAGCGCAGGGCAAAAACTATACCGGGCGGCGCCGGCATGTCAAGAGAATGGTTCTTGTATGCCGGTGGTATACGTTTGACACAGGCGGCGAACTCAGCAAGAATGTCTGAACGCAAAAGTGGTGCCCCGGAGGCGTCTTGGCGAAAACGGCAACCCGCGGCAAGGTTCAACGGCGCGTCGCCGCCTCGGCTTCACCGCTTTTTTCTCCCAGTTCGTCCGCCACGGCCGCTGCTTCGACGCTCAGCGAAAAAGTCTATCGGGCATTCAAACGCGACATTATTCATAGCGTCTATCAGCCGGGCGAAGCTTTGAGTGAAAAAGCGCTGGCGGATCGTTATAAAGGCAGCCGGACGCCGGTGCGCGAGGCCGCGGTGCGTTTACAGAACGAGCGACTGCTGCGAATCGTACCGAATCGCGGCTATTTCGTCGCGCAAATTACGCTGCAAGTGCTGAATGACATTTACGAGTTTCGTTGCGCGGTGGAATGTGCGGCGGCGGAGCTGGCGGCGGCGAAGGGCGTGGACGCGGAATCGCTGCGCAAGCTGGCGGAACTGTCGCTGGTGACTTGCAGCCCGGACGATCGCGAGAGCTGCGTGCGATTCATCGAAGCGGATACGGCGTTCCACATGTTGATTGCGCGGCTTTCGCGCAATCAGATGCTGTTGCAGGCCGTCGGCGAGGCGCGCAGCCAGATGGAACGCATCATGTTTGCCGCGATTGACATCAATTACTACGGGGAAGCGCCCGGCCGCGAGCATCGCGAGATTCTGAAGGCCGTCGAGGAACGCGATCCCGAGGGCGCGCGCCAGCACATGTACGATCACATCATTCAATCGAAAGACAAAGTGCTCGGGCTAACGGGATTTGCCGCACGCCGCAGTTGATTCAAAATTCAAATAAAATATTGAGAGTGCGCGCGGGACTCCGTCGTTCTTGACGGTACAACGGACGCATCTCGTCTTGAGAACACATGAACTGTCCGACAAGGACGTATTGGACGTAGATTCACATTTGCTACGAGGCTGACATGAAAAATCGCGGCGCCAGGACGAAAAAACCGAAAGGTCAATCGGCGGCAGATCGAACGCTCATCCGGAAGATCATCCATCTCGAAGAGGAAGTTTGGAAGGTAGCCCAGGATCGCGACGCCAAACGCTTTGCGGAACTGGTGCCCGCCGATGCGGTGATGATTTTTCAATCCGGGATTTTGACGCAGCCGGAATATCTGGCGACGATGAGCTCGCGGACGATCTCACGCTATGAAATTCGCAATGTTCGTGGATTTGTGGCGAACGCCGCTACCGTGATTCTGATGTATGACGCGGTGCGGCTCGGGGACGAAAGCGGCGAATCATTCCCATCCGGTCCAGTGATTGAAAGCACCACCTGGGTGAAGCGAGGGGCTCGCTGGGTGGCCGTTCTGAACCAGGAGACGCCCACGCACCAGAAAGAGAATTCCCTTCCCTGCTGATTTCCCGCCGAAAAATGTCCGCGTCTAGTGAAGGCTCGCCGGCGTTAGCGACTTCAACGCTTCATCCATGTAATCCGGGCTGCCCTCGACGCGTTCGAGATGCGGATAGCGACTGCCGCCGTGATATTCGATTTCGTGCGTCTCGAGCGTGCCGGCGTTCATGGTGGTGAGCTTGATCGGCGCGGGATTCGATTTCGATTCGCGCACGACGCGCTTCAGCTCGTCGGTGGAAAATTGGCGGCCGTTCACGGCCACGATTTTGAGATAGGGGCTGATGCCGGCTTCAAATGCGGGCATTCCCGGAGTCGCGTCGATCACCGAACCATCGCCTTTCACGCGCAGCCCGATCGAAGAAGTGAAGTCGGCGCCGCCGGAGACGCTATCGCCGGCCGCGATGAATTCGTTGGGCTCGTCGTTGTAAACGAGCTTCCAACCGCCGCCAGTGATGCCGCCAAGCGGCGCGTTCGGTCCGGTGGAATCGAGCCGCTCGCGCAAAAAGCTGCGCCAATCGTTCGGCGCGACCTGATTCAGCGTCGCGACCAGATCATCGAAAGTATAAGTCTTGATCACCGGCTCGCCGTCGGGCGGCGCGTAGAATATGTGGCAGAAATCGTCCATCGAGCGGCGATCATTGGTGAGCTTGCGGATCGTCGCGTCCACGTCCATCCAGATCAGCACGCTCTCCGGATAAAAATCCACGCTGCGGCGGTAGGACGTCCACTCCGGCACGGAAAAGTAAAGAATCTGCGCCGCGTTGGCGGTGTTCTGCAGCGAGCGCCAGCGGCGCCCCGCGCGATGTTCGAGCATCGCCGCAGTTTCCGCATAATGCTCGCGGGCTTGCGCCGGCGTCACCAGTCCGCTGCGCGCCGTCAATAGCTCGCCGAGATATTCCGTCAGGCCTTCGTACACCCACAGAAGCTCGCCCTTCATCGGCTGCTGAAAATCCGCCGTGGCCAACCCTTCGGGGCGTCGGAACTGGCCATTCCACGAATGAGTGAACTCGTGCGGAAAAAGTCCCGCTTCGAGCAGGCGCGCACTTGGATCGATCAGAGTGTTCTGAGGAACGCGATCGTCGCTGCTCTCGTGATGCTCCTGCCCGAGGCCCATAACGTTGTCGCTGAGCGTGAAAAGAAAATGGTAATCGCGATAGTGGTGGGAACGATAGAGCGCGTCGGCTTCGTTGACGAGCCGCGAATAATTTTCGAGCAAAGCCGGTGAAATATCGAGCGCCCAGGCGTCATCGGAGAGCACGTCCAACTCGTGCGCCGGCTTGATCGCGGGGCTCAGCGGATAAACGCGCGTGAATTCGCCCGCCTGCACCGGCGAATCGATCAAAATATCGAGCTTCACCGGCGAAAACTGCACTGCATTGCCGGACTGGCTTGCGACAGGCAGCGCGGTATTGAATTTCCATCCTCTCGGAATCGTAAGGCTCGGCACGAAAGTAAGTTGCGCCGCGGGCCAGCCCTTCGGATATAGGGTGACCTGATTCCACATCAAGATGAAAAGCTTTGCGGCGCCGGATGCGCTGAAATCGATCGTCGGCCCCGGAGTCGAGAGAAGGAAATCGAGCGAAGCGTCAAGCGAAGCGGTTCCCGCAGGTACCTCGAGATTGAACGCGAACATGTCCACCAGATCTTGTTGCCAGGGAATTTCATTTCCGCCGGCCGAAAAATGCAGCCCCACCAGATTCCAGATGGGGCCGTCGGGAGAATGATCGGCGGGCATCCACTTCGGATAATAGAGAGTGAGCGGCCCAGGCTTCACCGGGAATTGCAACTTGGCATGAAGCACGCGGCGAGGCGCGTCGGTCGCGTCAACGGCGATCGTAATGGGCCCAGGCGGCGGATTCTGCGCGCGCGCGGGCGCGGCGACGAGCGCCAAGCACGCGGCGATCAGCACACCACAACACACGGTGCGGGTTCCGCTTACGTTCGTCATGCGGCCTCCTGATGCGAATAGCGGCTGCTTTAGCGAAGAGTTCAGAATTTCGCGGCCTCTGAAACAAACTGCTCCGGAGCCGTAGCCCCGGAGCAGCGATTCAAATACGGTTTATCCACGAGGCGAATTCCGGCGGTGCGTCACCAGGTGAATTTGCCCATGAATTGAATGTTGCGCGGCCCGCCCACGCCGAAGTGCGAATCAAAGCTGCCGTCATCGGCGCTGGCCGTGATCTGCGTGCCGATATCGGGAGCCGGCTCGGCAAAGTTGGGATGATTAAATGCATTGAAGAAGCTGGTGCGGAACAGGAACCCGTACCGTTCGCCAAATTTGAAAGTGCGCTGGATCGAGATGTCCCACGATTCCAACCCTGGAGCGACGAGTGGATCGCGCGGACAGTTCCCGAACGTCCCGGCAGCCGGTTCGGCGAATGAGCTCGCTGAGGCGTAGGGCTCCTGGAAGTTCTTCAACTGATAGTGAATCGGACCGACGCAATTAAAATACGTATGGAAATTGCCGACACCGGATTCGTCCCCGAACGTAAGCAAAGGAGCCGCCAGACCATCGCGAAGGGTAGTAGTTCCGGAAATCTGCCAGTCGCGAATCACGTAGCCAAACTTGTTGTCCATCTTTGGCGTCGGAATCGCGTAGATGTAGGTCCAAATTAAGGCCCGACGTTGATCGAACTCCGAGTTGCCGTAACCGCTGTGAATGTTAAGCGCGTTCTGCGGGACGTAGCCGCTTGTTCCGAAGAAGTCGTCCACCTCGGACGCGGTATCCAAATTGTGGGACCACGTGAAGGAAACCTGCGTGGTGAAGCCGTGAAAGTCGCTGGCACGCAGAACCGCCTGCAGCGAATGGTAGGTCGCAAATCCATTGCTCGAAATTGTGTTGATTTGCGACAGAGTGGGAAATTGCGCATTGAATGGACGCGCATTCTGCTCGCAAACTGGGTCGCCAGTGGGATAGTCAGCAAGAGTACATCCGGGGCCATATCCCGCGCCGAGCGGCGGCTGATTGATGTCCAAAAGCTGGAGCTGATGGATGCTCTTATTTCCTACGTAACCGACCTGTAGGACAACTCTCTGCGCTAGTTCCTGCTGAATGTTGAAGTTCCATAACATTGTATTCGGCGTTTTTAGATCGTGCTGGATACTCTCGACATTGAACGGCGGCTGAGGTGCGCCGGTTCCAAAAATCGGCACGCCTACGCCGAATGGAATCGGAGCACTCGGCACGATCGAAAACCCACCAGTCGGTCCGACTGGATTTTGGGCTAGCCCCTCTTGGAAATTGTTGAGAGGAATCGTGTCGTAATAAATTCCAAATCCCGCGCGGAAGATCGTTTGACGCCCGGGAATCACGGTGAATGGCGGGTTATACGCGAAGGAGACGCGCGGCCCAAAATCGTGTTTCGGGGCGTTGTAGATTTCGCCCCCGGGCAATTGGGAGGCCGGCACCAATCCTAGAGTCGGATCGAATGCCGAGAAGCGGTTCCGCGATTCATTTACGTGAGTAAAGAAGTCATAGCGTAGGCCTGCGATCAGCGTGAGGCGGGAGGTAAGTTTAAAGGTGTCCATCGCGAAACCGCTGACTATGTTTTGATCGATGTTGGCGCGGCCGCTACCCACTCGATTGATAGAAGTTACGCCGGGGCCCGGCGACGGTAGACCGGCAATTAAATCTACAAGCACTGCAGTCGGGCCGTCCGTGGTCAAGGAGTCTCCGAGCTGGGTTCCGTTGAATGTAAAGATGCCTCGAGATCCGGTGATGGTGTAGTCAGAATAATCGTGGAGAAAATTGAATCCGAATTTCAAGGCATGCGCGCCGTGAGTCCAGTTGAAATCGTCAGCAATCTGATAGCTGGTTGCTACGCGGCCGCCAGCACAATTTTGCAGTCCAAGATTGGAGAATCCACCCTGAACGGTATCCCCGATGTCGATCTCGGGAATGCCGAAGCAATTCGTAGCTACGCCCGTGTTAAATCCTATCGTGGCCGGATCGACGTTGGAGTCGCGCCCTCGTTGGAATTGAAAGAAGCGGTTCCATCCGAGTCGCAACGTGTTGATGAGATTGGAATTGAAAATGTGAACTTCGCTGATCGCGAAATTGTCAGCGACCGTGGGCGTGACGCCGAACCACGGGTTTAGCTGCGAGCCGCCCCCAGGACCAGGCCCTCCGCCCGGAAACTCGTCTTCCCCTGTTCCGTGCAGAAATCGCGTCGAGAGCGAATCAGAGTCTGAAAGCTTAAAATCAAACTTGAACACATAGCTGTTCGGTGTTTGCATCCCGCGGTTATCCGCGGCAAACGGGCCAGAGAGACCCAGCGACGAATACAGGCCCAGTATGTTTAGCCCCAACTGATTGGGCGTGATCCCCGCACCCTGGACCAGCGACGTCGCGGTCGCTATCTGAGTCGGCGTAGGCGCGTTTCCATTGAGCGTAGTCCCGAGGCGCAGCCGGCTGCCGTCATACCCGGCAAAGAAAAAGCTCTTGTTGCGGCCGTCGTAAACGTGCGGAATGTAAATCGGCCCTCCCACCGTTCCTCCGAACTCATTCCAGACGAATGGGGCTTTGGAAGTAGGAACGCCATTTAGTTCCGCATTGAGATTTTCGAAAAAGTTTGCGGCGTCGAGGGCCGCATCACGGTGCAGTTCATACAGGGAGCCGTGAAACTGGTTTGTTCCGCTGCGGATAATCACGTTCATCACGCTGCCGGAATTCTGACCCGAGTCCGCGCCTCCGGCAGCGACGATGCTGACTTCCTGGATGGCGTCCAGGGGCAAACGCGTGGCGGCCGTGGCGGAGTTTCCGCCTTCATTGATCGAGGGCAAGTAGGTCGAGGGGTCGGTATCGGAGGCGCCATCAATGTTGAAACCGTTCGAGCGCGAGCGAGAACCATTAATCGTGTACTGGGCGAAAGCAAAGTTGCTGTTTTGCGTCACCCCGGGCAGGACCAGCGCCAGCCGCGTATAGTCGCTGTTTCCAATCGGCAGCGACTCGACCTGCGCTTGATCGAGTTGCCCGCCCGCATAATTCGTTTCCGTCTGAAGCAGAGGTGTGACGGTGGTGACCTGAATCTCGGAAGTGACCGTTCCGAGGGAGAGAACTACCGCGACGGTGTTCACTTGTACCTGCGACGTCACGATGTCCTTGATAACCGTAGTTTGGAAACCTTCCTTGCCGACCGAGAGTGTATAGCTTCCGAGAGCGAGCTCCGGAAAATTGAACTCGCCGTTCTGGTCGCTTGTGTCGGTGCGCTCGAGACCGGTGGACGGGTTGGTGAGCTTCACCGTGGCGCCGACGATGGCCGCCCCTTGCGCGTCCCGGACGGTGCCGGCGATGCGTCCCGGAAATAATTGCGCCGAGGCCGTGCCGGCACAGAGAAGTAGCAGACAGAGTGCTCCGAGAATGAACCGTGGTGCTGCGATGTGTTTCACGTAAGCCTCCGAATTTGCCCCACCGTTTGTGCGTGGACGGTATACCGCGGCTTGCTGTACGTCAAGAGAATTCTGAGTGTATACCGACGGTACACGGCTTGGATTGCGTTCGGTGAACGTATGAATTCAGTAACAATCAGGGCTGGCTTTAATCCGCGGCGATTGCGTTACTTCGACCGTTCGAGATCTGCGCGATCCCACTTAGCGAGATCGGCGCCGGCGTCATAGGTGCTCTGGCAGAAGTCCAGCAGCGCGTTTCGGGGAGACTTCGAGGTGCGCACGTCTTCATACAGCAGGAAAAATTCGTGCATCTTTTCGTCGTAAAAGGCCTTCGACGGCCGCACCGGGCGGCCGCCATAGCCGGCCGGCTCCGGCGCGGCATACGCATAGAATGCGGTGTCATTCACGGCGCCTCCGCCGGGCCAGAATCCCGCGCTGATCACTTCGTGCGAGTAGGCCTCGCGCGTGACCCCGTCGGCTCCCGGGCGCTCCGGCGCGCGCCGGCCGGAAAATCGCGACACCGCGAGATCGAAACTTCCCCAGAAAAAATGCACCGGACTATTTTTCCCGATAAATCCCGCCCGAAATTCCTTGAACACCGAGTCCACGTTAACGAGAATCCGCCAGAAGCGATGAGCGTATTCGGGGGCGTACGATTTGTGCGTGCGATCCTGGTCGAACCGAATCGGATTCGGAACTTCGACAGGCATCGGCCAGATCTTCACTTCGATATTGAGCGAGTGCAGCGCGGTCATAAATTCGGCATAAAAATCCGCCACGCTCCGCGCCTCCAGCGGAATGATAGCGACGTCGTTCTCACAGGTAGTTATCGTAAGCTGATGATCGATGAAGTCGAACTCCACTTCAAACACGCGCCCCTCGTAAGGAATCGGCGAAGTATTCAATCCGCGCGCGCTCACGTACAGCGGCACTTCCCACCAATGATTCACGAGCGGAGCCAACGCCAGCCGCACCTTCCCCACAATCTGCGTCCACATATGCAAGGTCGCGCAAGTATCCGCCCACTCAGCCAAATGCAGCCCCGGCCAAGCCTCACCCCCACCAACCAATCGAGCAGCCGTTTCCATAGTCGCGCCCCCAGTAAGGGAGGGTGCTTTTTACCCTGAGCACAGCGAAGTGCAGCCCTCCCGCATTTCGGCCCCGTTCCACGTCCGTAATCAATGCTACATTATGTATGACCAATGCAAGCGCCGAGTATTGCCGAAAGCCCGGCAAAATGACCCGTTACAACGACACCAAAGACGTAAGCGCCTTCTACGATTTCGCCAGCCAATATTTCCGCACTCTCTGGGGCGAACATTTCCACCACGGCTACTGGATTCGAGGCGATGAAACAAGAGAGACCGCCCAAAATCAATTGGTAGATCGCCTGGCGAAATTCGCCGCCATAAAACCAGGCGCAAAAATTCTAGACGTAGGCTGCGGCATGGGCGCCAGCAGCGTATATCTTGCGAAAAATTACGAAGCCGTCCCCACGGGCATCACCATTTCGCCCATCCAAGTCCAAATGGCCAACGAGTTAGCCGAAAGAGAAAAAGTAAAGGCCAAATTCCTGCTGATGGACGCCCAGGATATCACTCTCGATGAGCCCTTCGACGTAGTCTGGTCAATAGAATCCATCTCGCATTACCAAAGAAAAGACGGATTCTTCGCCTCCGCCGCCCCATTGCTGAAATCCGGCGGCACCATCGCCATAACCGATTGGTTCAAAAAAGAAAATCTCGACCACGCCACAAACGACAAATTCATCCGCCCCATAGAAAAAGGCATGCTCTCCGAATTAGCCACCATGCAGGATTACGAAAAATGGATCGAAGCCAACGGCCTGAGAGTAACCCACGCCGAAGTAATGAACGAAAACTGCGCGAAATCGTGGGATACCGGCCTCGAGGTGCTGAAGAACAAGGAATTGTGGCGTGTGGCAATGCAACAAGGCGTCCGGTTCGTGAGATTTCTCAGCGCCATTCGAGCCATGCGCAACGGCTTCAGCTCCGGCAATTTCGTTTACGGTCTAATAGTAGCCAGGAGATTCACCTAATAACGCCGGATCAGGCCTTCGTAGCGGCGCGCTTTAGCGTGGCATCTTATGTCCGCCGAACTCCCGTGCCACCCGAAAGGCCACCGTCGCGAAGTCGCATCTTCGTGCGGCGCGATCGGATGCTTTCGTAGCGGCGCGCTTCAGCGCGGCATCTTCTGCCCGCCCAACTCCCGTGCCACCCGAAAGGCCACCGTCGCGAAGTCGCATCTTCGTGCGGCGCGATCGGATGCTTTCGTAGCGGCGCGCTTCAGCGCGGCATCTTCTGCCCGCCCAACTCCCGTGCCACCCGAAAGGCCACCGTCGCGAAGTCGCATCTTCGTGCGGCGCGATCGGATGCCACCCTAAAGGGCGCCGCTACGAGTTCGGTTCGTCTGCCGCTTTTTGCCACGGCGGCGTCCACTGGCTCTTTCTTTCCGATCCGAGTCGTTCCTTCCCATCGTCGGTGAAGGAACCCGAGAATTCGTACTCCTGCGGCCTTTCGCACATCCCTTTTCGGACTGGATTCATCCAGATGTACCAAGAGACTTCGATGACCTTATCGTCCGCGCGCAAGATGTGATCGAAATATTTTCGTTGCCACAGCTTCCGCTTCGTTCGCGCTTTGAAATAGAAGCCAGTATCCTGTTTGAAAGCATTGATGAATTTGAATAGGTCGCTGTCATCCTGCGTCCCTTCGGCGAGCACGTGAAAGTGGTCCGGCATCACGCAGTAGGCTTGAACAGCAAAGTTTCGCTGAATTGCGTGATGCTTCAGGCGCTCGACTAGCCAGGGCACGACACGCGGATTAGCGCCGAAGCGCCTGCGATTATCGAAGCACAGTGTTACGAAATAGCGGCGTTTCCCGCGGTACCTATCCGCGCCGAGTCGAATATTCTTTCGCGGGAATTCGGAAGTCGTGGCGCGCTTATCGGGAACGCTTTCGTACAGCACGATTCTCTATCTTAGTGCGTAAGCGCTCCGTAGCACAATCCTGCCCGAGCCACCCGAAAGGCTGCCGCGACGAATTCGCGGCTCGCTTCCATCACCGCGATGCCAACGCCTTCGTAGCGGCGCGCTTCAGCGCGGCATCTTCTATCCGCCCAACTCCCGTGCCACCCGAAAGGCCACCGTCGCGAAGTCGCATCTTCGTGCGGCGCGATCGGATGCCGCCCTAAAGGGCGCCGCCACGAAATCTCGCGCGCCATTTTCCGGCGATGCACACAAAAAAAGCCGGCCCGTTTCCGGGCCGGGTCTTGCATTCGGTAGGACTACTGAGGATCCGGGGCAACAGCCACAGGCTGGACAGTAACGGAGACGATCTTAGTTCCAATCACCTCGCCCGAAACCACCAACTCCACGCGGCGATTCTGCTGCCGGCCGTCAGAAGTATCGTTCGATGCGATCGGACGAGTTTTTCCAAATCCCGCAGCGGTAGTCGAAGACGCCGGAATGCCTTCCTTGGTTAGATAATCGCGCACAGCCTCAGCGCGTTGCTCCGAAAGCTCCTGATTGAAAGCCTCAGTGCCGACGCTGTCCGTATTTCCTTCCACAGCCAGCCTCAGCGACGGATAAGCCAGCACGATGCCGGATATTTTCGCCAGCT
Organism: uncultured Acidobacteriota bacterium; assembly: GCA_963831955.1. Taxonomy (GTDB): domain Bacteria; phylum Acidobacteriota; class Terriglobia; order Acidiferrales; family UBA7541; genus Palsa-147. Next base: position 216,035 of record CAWHSG010000004.1, read on the forward strand.
TCTCGCGCGCCGTCGCACGCAGCGTGAATTTGCCGGAATCAAAGAGCACGTCCGACATATTCACAACCAAACCGCGCGCGGTATCGCGAGTTTCGAGGATTGAATTGAATTGCTGCAAAAGCCGCGCGCGCAATTCCTCGCGGTCATGAACGGCCTGTTGCAGTTGCACATCTGCTGAGGCTGCCGCGGCCCGATTCGCATCGGAATCCGCTTCCGCAGCCTGCTGCTTGGCCTGCGCATCGGTCTTCGCTCTTTCGGCGTCGGCCTGCGCGGCGGCGGATTGTTGCGCTGCTGCCTGCGCGTCCGCATTCTGCCGGTCGGCTTCATTGCGCTGCCGGTCCGCATCTGCGGTTGCGGCTTCAGCAGTTACGACACGTCTCGCTTCCCGATCCGCCGCAGCTCGCGCCTCGGCTTCACGATCCGCACCAGCGGCACGTTCGTTTGCAAGACGCTCTTCGTCAATATGCTTCACCGAAATTTCGCGAGCGTCCTCCGCCGTCTGCACCACTTCGCGCGAAAGTGAAATCAGCGCTTTCTTGTTTTCATGTCTCCCGACGGCCATCGTATCGGCTTCGTTCATCTGCCGGACGGCTTTTTCGTAACTCGTAGCGGCGTATATTTCCGCGCCGGAAGATTTCGCAATGCGCACCGCGTTGCGCGCCTCGAAAAATTCCAGCGGCATCTTCGCGTTGATCACCACCGGATCGAATACGTATCCCGTGGGAATGTAACCGCCGCGATCGATCAATTCATACTTGGCATCCACAGCCTCGGTAGCGCCGACGGTGTCCGGGCGAATGACGTTCTCGAGCACCACCAGATTGCTGGGACGCCGCACCGCATAATAAGGTTCCGCGGTAACGATCATCGCGAAAGCCTGTAAATCGGTAGTCACTTCCAACTTGCTCCGGTGATCGCTGCCCACCAATGCTTCGCCGATGTTTACCGGCCGGCCCTCCGGCGAAATGGCCCACAGCACAAAGGTCAGATACTCGTTGCCAAAGCTGCTGGTCGGTTTGTCCAATCCAGAAAATTCGGCTTCGATCTCCAGCGCCCCGCGCTTGCTCTCCACTTTCGCCTCGCCCATCGCGCCAGGCATCAAATCCGTGCCCTGAAAATCAATTTTCGTCGCTCCGCTGCGGTGGCGGTAGCTGACCGCTCGAATCGTCCGGCTAACCACGTTGACTCGAAATGTCGGCGTGGGATTGCCGGGATCAGCCGGAGCCTGCGGCTGTGCGTGTGCCAGCGTCGATGCGCTCAGCGCCAAAATGAATGCCAGTGTGATGCTCGGTATCTTGAACATGTGCCTCCGTCAAAGAACTGCGACGTACAGTCTCTGCGTTTGACAGACATTAAACTGTGCAATAGCGCACAATCTTTAATGAATTTTTCGCAAATGTTCGTCAGTTTCATTTTGGTTCGGTTTCGTAGAGGCGGCCTTCAGGCCGGCATCTTCCGGAACTCCCATCTCACATTTGTTCGTTACGAAACGAAGCTCTAAAGACGGTCCAAGCCCAGCAAGTGCTGTCAGGGCACGGCTTCAGCCGTGCAGCAAACGCGGGAAAATCAGCGCGGTTTTAGCCGCTGAGGTTCTGATTGAAACAGAGGGGCCGAGTCCTGCTGCACAAGTTGCGCGAATAATGCGATTTGAGACCAGGAAAATTCCGGGTCGAAGACAGCCTTTGCATTTCGAGCGACCGTCTCCGGCTTCATCGAAGAAAATAAAACTAGCCCGCCGGGATTCGCCTGTACTGCATAATTTAGAAGTAGCGCCGAAATCGTAAAAGGCTGCGAGCAGTCCGCGCCAATTTTATCCGACCACTCTTTCTCCTTGTCGCGATGCGCGCCGAGAAAAGCCGACACCTCCCGATGACTCTGGCCAACTGCTCCATGCGTGATGACAGCCCGGCTCGTCGCCGCTCCAATAGGTAGTCTGCCGATATTCTGCTTCACCGCGCTATTTTCAAATTGAAGCACATCGCAAAGCCTCGGCTGAGATTGCAGCGCCCGCAAAACATTTTCAATTCCCGTCGCGATGCCAAATCGGCCAACTTTCCCCGCCGCCACCGCGCCGTCAAGGAATGCAACAAGCCCATCGTCTGGCTGGCCGTCAACGACATAGTCATGCAATAAATAAAATTCAATGCGATCGGTGCCCAGCTCGCGCAAACTCGTCTCCAGGCTGCTCCGCGCATCTTCCACGCTGAAGGCGCCGCTTTTCACCAGCCCCTGCGTGCGTGTTTGCACCATCTTTCGCGCCGACGGCAACATTCGCAAAATCCGGCGCCCCGCGCGCACCGCAAATCCAAGCGCTGAAGAACGGCGCGGCGGCTGAATGCCAAACTTCGTAGTAATCGTCACCTCCGCTCGTCGTGATTTCAAAAAAGTGCCCAGAATTCCTTCCGATTCTCCATACCCGTAGTAGCGCGCCACGTCGAAATGGCGCATTCCAGAATCAAAAGCCGTATGCAGCAGGCGGTCGGCAATTTTGCGGGAAGTTCCTGTAAGCGCGCTGCACCCAAATCCGAGAACCGGAATTCTGCGACCAATCGCGGGAATGAGGACGTCTTTCACAGATCTCCGAATAACTCGGAAGCGATTGGAACAATTGCGCGCACTTTCGTCAGCAATCTGCAGTCAGTCACAAAATCTGCTTCAGACGATCCGCAATGCGAATCGAAAGCGCCAGTATCGTCATCGTCGGATTCGAGCGCGAGCTGGTTGGAAACACCGCGCTGCTTCCAATAAACAAATTTGAAATCCCGTGAATCTTGCATTCGGAATCCACCACTCCAAATTGCGGACTCTGGTGCATCCGCGTCGTCCCCATGTGATGCGCCGAGTCATGCGCCAAAGCATCCCATCCCGCGTCATTCAAAGCACGCAACGCCGCCAAATCATAGCTGCCCAGTCCCAATCGCTCAAATTCGGCGGCAACTACTTTCATATATTCCCATGCCGTCCGCCTCTCGAGTTCGCCGAGCCTCCAATCCAGCTTCACCCGCCGCATTCCCAACGGATCGCGCTCCTGGCTCAATATCACGCGGCTATCAGCATTCGGTGCCATTTCGCATTGCCCGCCAAAAGTAATCGGCCCGTGTCGCGGAGTAGCAGCGCGGTTCTGCACGCGAAAGCGATACGCCAAGCGGAACAGTTGCAGTGGGTCGGTCAACGCGTTGCCGATCAGCCGCCGCAACTCGCGTCCCCCGGGATAGCTACTGGCTTTCGCCGCACGAAACAAAGATTTCATTGCCAAGATGGCAGAGCCCGGCGTGTCCTCCAGCGTGATCGACCCCTGAATATTCAATAATTGGTTTTCAGCCTGAAATTTCCCGCTGAGCTTGATGATCGGAAAATATTTCAATCCTTTTTTGTAAAACGACTCGAACAGATCCTGCAGCCGCTTGCGGTTTTTCGTTTGCAACTTTCCGTACCAGAACATCGGATGTTCCTGGTAGTAGCGCCCCACCAAGTCGTTCCGGTTTCCCACACCGCACGATTCCACCCTGTCGGAAGCAAGCAAGAGCCGCGCAGTCTCAATGCCCCCGCAGCAAATTACAAAAAATCGCGCCTTCGCGATCCCCTTTTTGCCCGCCAAAGTCTGGAATTCAATTTTCTCGACAGCCGTCGCCGATGAATTGGTAATGATGCCGGTAACGTTCGCATGCAAGATCGCGGAAATATTCCCGGCCCGCCTAATCTCCTCGCGATATTCCTGGCCAAAATTGGGCCGCGGGCTCCATTGCGAAAATTCCATCACAAGTTTGCCAGAATCAAAGTCCGGCGGTTCCACTCCAAACGATGCGCACAAATCGCGGTACGCGATGGGCGTCCCAATCTGCAGCACGCGCTCGACCCGCTTGTAGTAAGGCTCCAGTTCCCCGCGCGACACCGGCCAACCACTCAGCGGAACCCAATCGCGCTTCTCGAAATCAATTTCGTCAAATCGCAGCGCCTGCCCGCCCCAAAGCGTAGTGGTACCGCCAAAAATCCGCGCGCGTCCTTGCTCGATGCTGTCGTGCGGCAACCCGACAATTTCGCTGTCATATAAACGTTGCGTCTCCGCCTCAGGCTCCGTGCCTCCGCTTTCCAGCAGCACAACCGTGTGACGTGTTCCGATGAACTCCCGCGCGATTGCTATTCCCGCAGCTCCAGCGCCCACAATGCAGACGTCGGCGCTAACGACGGACCCGTCCTGGAATTCCCGAAAATCCTTAATCATACCTGCAATGCCTCACGGAAACTTTCCGGCTCTTGATTCCGATTGAGGATAAATCCGATTTGATGCCTGTCAACTTTCGCAATCGCGTATGCGGACGATTGTAGCTTCATCACAGCGGTGCTCCCAAAGGGCCCGCAAACCTAGTCCGGCGATTCCGCGCGCCAGCCAGAGGTCCGGCTTTAAGCGAAAACCATGCTGCGATACAATCGCCGCACGATGAATCCCAGCAGCGACGTCCAACAATTCATTGACTCCGCAAGAGCCCAGGGAGCTACGGACGAAGAAATCGTCGCGCTTCTGCGCGGCCGCGGATGGCCGCCGGAAGATGTCTATCGCGCGCTCGCCGATCATTTTGAGGGACGCAGCGGGCTCGCAGTCCCCGCCTACAAGCGCTCCGGTTCGGCGAAGGACGCGTTCTTGTACTTGCTCAGTTTCGCGACTTTGGCTACCTGGACGATCGGTCTCGGTTCGGTGGTCTTCACGCTGATCGAGTGGTGGATCAAGGATCCGCTCAGCCCCAGCAACCCCTACGCAAACAGCTACTACCAAATTGCGGATTCGCTGGCCTGTATCATCGTCGCTTTTCCCGTTTATCTTTTGACCATGCATTTCATCAATCGAGAGCTGCAGCTTCATCCCGAAAAGCTCGAGTCGAGCGTAAGAAAGTGGCTCACCTACATCGCTCTTCTGATCGCCGCCGGAATTGTGGTCGGCGACTTGATCACCTTCTTGACTTACTTCTTGCGCGGCGAGTTGTCTGCTCGATTCGTCACGAAAGTCGTCACCGTGCTGGTGATCTCCGGCGGCGTTTTCTGGTATTACATGGGCTCGCTGGCTGCACGAGTGACGAGCCGGAAGAATGCCAATGAGTAGAAATTATCTGGCGGCGATTGGTGCGACCTTCGTCGTTGTCGCGGTGGTAATTTTGGGCTTTCGTGTTTTGGGGGGCCCCTCGACTCAGCGCATGGCTCAGGCAGATCTGCGTACGGTCCGCGCGATGGCGCAGCTTGCTGCACAAATCGAACTCAAATGGAATGGCTCAAACAAGGTGCTCCCCACAAACCTAGACCAGTTTCCCACCTCGGAGAAGCAGAATCCCGTTACGAAGAAAATTTTTGACTACCACCCAAAATCAAATTCCGAATACGAACTATGCACCACATTCCTTGCAAATAGCCGGGATCCGCAACTTCCAGATACTCCCGACTCTTGGGCTCACCCCAGTGGCGACTACTGCTTCCACCTAGATGCGACGCAACCGGTGCAACAAGCGCCTTATTTTTAGTGAGACGTGCTACAAAATACGCGCGGGACTCGTTAACAACGTGTTGAGAAAGTGGCGCGCCCGGAGGGATTCGAACCCACGGCCTTGTGCTTCGGAGGCACACGCTCTATCCATCTGAGCTACGGGCGCGCTGTGCCTAACTTTCCGCTCAACTCACTGCCAAAATTGAATCAAAGCGGCACATCGAGTAACAAACTGCACAATCATACCGCGAACGAGCGCCAGCCGCCACGCGACGCCAAAACCAGCGCTCAGCGGGCCTGTTTCGTCAGGGCACGGCTTCAGCACTACCGTGAACGTTTCAGAATGGCCCTGGCTTTAGCCGCTGAGGGACAGCCGCTCGGCTTTCTTCGCATCACGCCATATTCGGCCGCTTGACAGTATCAGCCTATTCGATTAAACTAACCAGTTAGTTGAAGATATCGACCGGCAGCGAAACGACACTTCTCGCGCCGATCCAAACCAGGTGCCTCAAGATGCGCCGCGGACGCAAACGAGTCCAAAATCCGGAGACTGCCCGGCGCATCCTCGCCGCCGCCGAAAATCACTTTGCGGCTGAAGGATTGGCGGGCGCGCGCACCGACGAAATCGCCGCCGCGGCGCACGCCAATAAGGCCATGCTCTTCTATTATTTTGGCGACAAACGGCGGCTTCACCGCGCCGTTCTCGAGAACTTACTGCGTCAATTGCGTGTCTTATCCGACGAGTTCGCACACTCAAAAGCTTCGCCGCACCGCAATCTCGAAAATTTTCTGCTCGGTTACATGGATTTCCTGGCGTCTCATCCTAATTATCCGCGCTTGATTCAGCGCCAGGCTATGGAATCGAGCCACGGCTTCGAGTGGATTTTCCGCGAGTTCCTGAGCCCTTTCCAGAACACGTTGAATAAAATTATCGAAGCGGGCGAGAAACAGCGGGAATTCCGCTGCGTTGACGCGCGCCATGCCGTTTTCTCGATCCTTGGCATGACGACTTTCTATTTCGTTGCGGCGCGCCGGTACCCGCAATTTTTTGATGGAGACGCCATCGCCCCGAAAGCGCTGGCAGAACGGAAAAAAGCCATGCTCGACTTGCTCATGCACGGGCTCCTTCAGCCTCAGAGGAGGCAGCCGCAAACGAGGCGGCTCAAAGGTAAAAAGCAATGACGGGAAAAAAGTTTTTCATCCTCCTCGGCGTGGTGGTGATTATTTCGGCGATCGTTTTCTTCGCGTACACGCCGCATGGAAATGGGATCCCTCTGATCGGCGTGGTGGACGGCAACGAAGTGATCATCAGCCCGCAGATTGCCGGCCGCATGATTCGTTTGACGGTGGATGAAGGCTCGGAAGTGAAGAAGGGCGATCTGATCGCCGAACTCGATCCTTCCGAGCTGCAAGCCGCGCTGGCGCAGGACGACGCCAACATCGGCAGCCTCGAAGCGAAAGTCAACCAATCTTCGCAAACGCTCGGCTGGATGGACGCGCAGACGGCCGCGGCGCTCAATCAGGCGCAGGCCACGCTGACTTCCGCGCGCGCGCAACTCGATCAGTCCCGCGCCACACTCGAACTCGACGAAATTAATAACCGGCGCACCACCGCGCTGTTTCAGTCGGGGGTTAGTCCGGCGCAAGACCGCGACACGGCCGAATCCACTCTGAAAGCCGCGCGCGCCAACGTGAACTCCCTCGAGGAGCAAGTTAAAGCGCAGCAGGCCGCGCTTGCCGTTGCATTGGCCAACCGCAAAGAGGTGGCCGTGCAGCAGGCCGATCTCGCCTCTACGCGCGCCCAGGTGCAGCAAGCAAAGGCGCTGCGCGACCAGGCTGTAACGCAGCTTGGCTATACCAAAATTTATTCGCCGCTCGATGGAATCGTTTCCGTGCGCGTCGCCAAGCAGGGCGAAATGGTCGCGCAGGGCGGCCCCATCGTTGTGGTCGTGGACGTGGATCATCTGTGGGTGCGCGCCGACGTCGAGGAAACCTACATCGATGCGATCGGATTCGGCGACACCATGAAAGTTCAGCTTCCTTCGGGCGATGTGATCGAAGGCAAAGTCTTCTTCAAGGGCGTCGAGAGCGATTTCGCCACGCAGCGCGACGTCAGCCGCACCAAACGCGACATCAAAACTTTCGCCATCAAAGTTTCCGTGCCGAATCCCAAGCGCCGCTTGTTCACCGGCATGACAGCCACCGTCCTGCTTCCGCAGCCGAAGCGAAGCTGGCTAGCGCGGCTGTAGCCCCGCCCCGGGAAATCTAAAAAATGACCGACGCGCCCGACAAATCGACTGGAAACTCCATCGTTGCCGACCATCTGGTGAAGAAATTCGGCGAGCTGGTGGCCGTGAACGACATCAGTTTCAACGTAGGCGAGCGCGAGCTCTTCGGCCTGCTCGGACCGAACGGCGCGGGCAAGACAACTTTGATCCGCATGCTGACCACGCTAACTCCTCCGACGTCCGGCACCGCGCGGATCGCCGGCCACGACATCGTGACCGACGCCGATGGAGTGCGCCTGGTAATCGGCGTGATTCCCCAGGCACTTACCTCCGACCCGGAACTGACCGCCGAAGAAAACATGCTCCTGCACGCCAAACTATTCGGCGTGCCCAAGTCGCAACGGCGCGAGCTCGTCGCGCGCCTTCTTGAAGAAGTGGATCTCTCCAAGTTCGGCAAGACTTTCGTCCGCAATTTTTCCGGCGGCATGAGGCGGCGGCTCGAAATCGCGCGCGGGCTCGTCCATTCTCCGAAGATTCTTTTCCTCGACGAGCCAACTACCGGTCTCGATCCGGTTTCGCGTACGAACGTCTGGGAAATGATTCGCCGGCTCCGCGAGAATTCGAAGCTCACCATCGTTCTGACCACCCACTATATGGACGAGGCCGACAAACTCTGCGATCGCATCGCCATCGTCGATCATGGCCGCCTTGTCGCGCTCGACACTCCCATAAATCTGAAAGACAGCATTCCGGGCGCTGACACAGTCGAAGCCGAATTCGCAAACGCCCCGCCCGACTGGCTCACGCAACTCGAAAAGCTGTCTCACGCCGCAAGCGTTACGCAGCGCGATCAAGTCGTGCACATCGCTTCAACGGATGGGCCATCGACCGTCGCCGCGTTAATGGATCTGGCCAGGGCCCGCGGCGTCACCGTGCACAGAGTCACGGTGCAAGGCACAACGCTCGACGATGTCTTTCTGCATTTCACAGGCAGCGAACTGCGCGACACAGCGGCAGCCGCGCATTACGACATTGGCCACTTATACCAGCAGCGCTGAAAACGCCTCGGGCGTTCGCGCGAGAACAAAGAGACGATGAAATTCTATCGGGTCACAGCACTCATCGAGCGGGACATGCGCAAGTTCCTGCGCAGTCCTGCGCAAATGATGGCTTCGATGGTTTTCCCGTTGCTGCAGCTCGTGGTTCTTGGCTACGCCTTCGGCGGCCACATCAAAGGCGTCACCGTCGCGGTGGTCGATCAGGACCGCACCGCCGAATCTCGCGAAGTAAAAGAAATGATCGCCGGAATTCGCGAAGGCCCGCAAACCTTCAATGTCCGCGAATACAATTCATTGCCCGACGCCATCGACGATCTAAAAGCCGGCTTCGTCCGCGGCGTCATTTCGATCCCGCACGATTTCTCGCGCCGTGTCTACCAGCAAGACCGCCCGCAAATCGCGCTCGTCGAAGACAACACCGACCAGTTTATTTCCAGCGAGCTCCTCGAACGCGTGCAGCAAATGGTCGACCAGATGAACGCCCCCGCCGTCGCCTCGCGCTTAGCCGGGCCGGTTCAACTCAGCGTCGTCGAAATGTACCCCTACATCGAGTACATCAAATATTTGCTGGCAGGTTCAGTCTCGCTCTGCATTTTCGTAGTGGCCATGATCGGAGGCGGCATCACTTTCATCGACGACAAATCCCGCGGCCTGCACGAAGGCTATCTCGTCACTCCAATCAGCAAAGCCGAACTCGTTCTCGGCCTGATCGGCGCCGGTACACTCAAAGGAATCATGGCGGGTATGGCGCTGGTCATCACGGGCTCTCTCATTTCGGGCGTCACTGGCATTTGGAATCCGATTCAGTTCTTTTATATAATTTTGGTAATCGCAGTCGCCTCAACGGCCATGATCAGCTTTATGTTTCTGCTGATGGTCCGCGTGGACGATCCGCTCGTTCCCCGCGCGATTTTCGGCGTCCTCAACACGCTGCTATTTTTCCCATCCGGCGCCGTTTATCCCATCGCCGCGTTTCCCTGGTGGCTGCGCTGGATCGCGGTGATCGATCCGTTTACCTACACGGTACACGCGCTGCGCAATCTCACTCTAAAATCCACAGGCATTGAAGGAATTTACGTGGACGTGTTAGCTTTGAGTGGATTCGCGGCGCTGAATATCCTCGGATGTTTCGCGCTCTTCAAACGGCAACTCTGACACGGAGGAACTTTTGGGACTTTTCGACACGACCAGCGAGCACCCGCATTCCAGAATGCGCCGCTATCTCATCACCACGCTGGTTTTCATCGCGCTAATCGCCGGCGGAATCTGGTGGCTGCTGCGCTTCCATCAGGAAAAAGTCACCGCGCGGCGTTTTCTAAATGCTGTCGTCGCCGGACAAATGGAAGAGGCCTATAAAATCTGGAAGCCTTCGCCCACTTATACTATCAAGGATTTTCTGGAAGATTGGGGCCCGGATGGTTACTACGGGCCGGTTCGCAGCTATCATTACGAAGATGCCGAAGCGCTTCCAAAAAGCGGCTCCGGCGTGCTTATCGTGGTCGAGGTAAGCCCCTACTCGCCATTCCCCGCTGCGAATGACAGCGTCAAGCAAAGCAAGACCAAAGAAGTGCGCCTCATCGTCGAATTCAGCGATCAATCCATCGCTTTCCAGCCCTGAATTTCTGCCGAGCGCCACACCGCGACTTATTGCCGCGCCTGCGGCTTCGTTTCCGCCAATTTTTCGAGCCACACTTGCCCGAACGCCACCAGCCGCCGAATCCGCGCAATCACTTCACGCGACTCCGAAGAGTCCCGCAGCAACACATTTCGTGGTTCAAAATGCGGCGTCCCGCTGACCGAAACCGTATCCGAAATCTGATTCCACATGTAAAACCGGTCGCCGCCATGATACCCGTCGGCCCCGAACGCCTGGCGCGCCAGAAAAAAAGTAGTACGGCCGGCAATCGCCGGATCCCAAATCGGCGCGCCTTCTTCGAGTTCGCGCGAGCGCTGCACGCCCAGCAGATCGAGCAGCGTTGGAGCAATATCAATGTGCGATGTAAGCCAGGAAACTCTCACAGGTGAAGCAAGCGCTCGTGCCGCATAAATCCGCAACGGAACATGAAACGAATATTCATCGAGCGTTCCGCCTACAAAATTCGGATCCTCATGCCGCGTGCGAATTCCATGATCGCCAAACACCGCGATGATGGTGTTTTCAAGCTGGTGGTGCTCCTCCAGCACATGCACTAGCTCACCCAGCCAAGCATCCTCGATTGCCAGAATCGCGCGCCCGCGCGTGCGAATATCCACGGTTGTGTCGTCCGGAAATTTGTCCGGCCACGGCAAATGCGCAATCTGCGGCGCGATTGCAATCGCAAACGATTGCTGTGCCGAGAGCCAACGGTCGATATCGAATTTAGCCAGCTTCAAGACCGCGCGATCGCGCGCAATTCGCTCCGCTTTCCAATCCGGGGAAATGTCGGAAGGCCAAAACGGTCGAAGCTGCGAGGCATCAGGCGTCACCGCGCGCTCGAATCCAAAGGATCGAAACGTCATGCGATCCGCATCGCCATGCAACGCCGCCGGCAAATAAATCCCAGTCTGATAGCCAGACGCTTCAAGCGCCGCCACCAGCCCTGGAACTTTCGCGTCGGGATGCTGCTCGCCAAAACTCGATGTGCCGTCCGACGGATAGCAAGACGCAAACACCGAAAACAAAGCCGGATTCGTGTACGGGTAAGTCGTGAAATGTTGCTCGGCAACGAAGGAATTCGCTTCAAGCCGCTTGAGCGTCGGAAATTCATCCAGCGAATCGTTTGAGGGCAAAAATCGCTCTGGCGTAGTCTCCAGCACGAAAATAATCAAATTCCCGCCGCGCATCGAGCCGAAATAGCGTGGGTCCTCGCTCGGAACCGGCGCGTTCACCATTTCGCGATAGCGATCGGCAAGCGCCGCCGTCGAGAGCCCCTCAAACTCGCGCGTATCCATGGTCTCGGACGCCCAGAGCGACGAAATCGATCGCGCCAAAATATTCGCGTGGAACGGCGTAGCTGCCATCACCGGCCGCCAAGCCGCAATTGCAAAAAAAGCAGCCGCCGCAAAATAAGCGATGCCACCTTGCCGCCAGAATTCCAGCGATCGAGCGTCGGTCGCGCCGCGGCTCTCCGATCGCCCCGCCCAGAATAAAATCGCAGCAATCAGTGCAAAACCGCCGATCAACAAATAGAACTCGCGCCCCAACAGATACGCCTTATTCGCGCCCGGATCATGAATGCCCCAAGTCAAGCCAATCCGCAACATCGCGAACGAAACGAAATCGCCCATCTCTTCAAGAGAACGCGCCTGCACGAAAACGATCAGCGACGCCAGAACCGAAACCAGCCCCGCCACCAAAATGCGCAGCGGCCGGTTCAGATATCGCAGCAGCAGGACGAGCAACAGCGGCACGATGATGAAAAGCCACAGAATTTCGCTGCGGAAAAATGTCAGCCGCTCGGCAATCGTAAGACCGGGATTCCCCGGACCCTCCGATCGCCCGAGAAATCGCGCCACCACGCGAAATCCGCGGCCATTTCCAAGGATCAAGAATTTCGCAAGGATGCAGAATATCGCCGGGACGAACCACGCCAGCGCATAACGCGACGCGGCGATCCATCGTGTTTTATTTTCGAAAGCAGCCTGCGGATCGGCAGCGCGCACGCTACCGTCCTCCGCGCGCCTTCAGAGGGAGGTCGCGAACTGCGGCGCGCAATTCGGTGGGAGAAAGCGTCGCAGTTCCAAGTTTGCTAACCACCACGCCCGCAGCAGCATTCCCAAGAATCGCCCCTTCGCGCACAGAACCGCCTGCCGCCACCGAAAGCGCCAACGCAGCAAGCACAGTATCGCCCGCGCCAGTCACGTCGAAAACTTGCCGGCCCTGCTGCGTCTGTGTAGCACCATGAGATCCAATCGGCTGCTCAAGGCTCGTCGCGGCAATATGAAACATCCCGCGCGATTCTTCTTCGAAGACACTCATGCCCTCCTCGCCGCGCGTAATCACGACAGCGGGACACGCAAAATGCGCCAGCAATCTGCGCCCCGCATCTTCGATCGCAGCATCATCGCGCAGCGATCGCGTCACCAAAAATTCCGCCTCTTTGCGATTGCACACGATCGCAGCCGCCCCACGATACACCGGCAGCCGCGACCACTTCGGCTTCACCAACGCCGGAATCTTCTTTTTCGCGCACGCCGAAAGCACGCGATCCACCAATCCGTCCGTAACAACTCCCTTGTCATAGTCCGACACAATCACCGCATCCACATTCGCCAGTGAGCCGGCAATCAACCCGCCAAGTTTTTTCTCGAGGTCAGCATCCAGCGGCTCGCGCGACTCCCGGTCCACGCGCACAATCTGCTGATTCCGCGCAATAATCCGCGTCTTTAACGTAGTCGGCCGCCGGCTGTCGTCAACAATTCCCTTCTCCGAAAATTTCAGCCCACGCAAACAGCTTCGCAGCGCCGCCCCCGCTTCGTCCTCACCCGCCACTCCAAATGCCTCCACGCGCGCGCCCAGCGCAGCAAGATTCGCCGCCACATTTCCCGCACCGCCTAGGCATTCACTCTCTTTCGTGTAATCCACAATCGGCACCGCGGCCTCAGGCGAAAGCCGCGTCGCAGTTCCCCAAATGTAACGATCCAACATCCAGTCGCCGACCACAGCAATCCGCCGTCCGCGAAATCGCCCGATCAGCGATTCCAACCGCGCCAGCGATATTTCGTTTTTAGAAGCCGCAGTCATTTCGAATTCGTCCGAAGCCCTGCAATGTTCAGCGGCGCGACTGAATTCGCACGATCACCGCGATCCGTTTCCGCCAGCAACGCCTCGCAAGCATCGCGCGCTTGGTCAAACGTTACCGATAGAATGCATCGCGGCTCGTCAAACGCGTAGCATCGATCCCCCTTGCACGGATTGCAAGGAAAGTCATTCTGCACCACGCGATGCTGCACTTTCCACGGCCGCCAATGCACCGAACTGCTCGATCCGAAAATAATCACCGCAGGCGTCCCAGCAGCCGAAGCCAAATGCGCCGGCCCCGCATCATTTCCCACAAATAGTCGCGCGCCTGCGATCAACGCGATCAACAATCGCAGCTCAAGCGATTCCAGCACAACCGCGCCACCACCAAACTTCTCGCGCACGGCCGACGCAATCTCGCTTTCGCCAGGTCCCAAAATCACGACGGGCCGAATCCCGCGCGCCTCCATCAGCCATTTCCCAAGCTCCACAAAATGCTCTACCGCCCAGCGCTTCGTAAAATAGCGCCCGCCAGGCTGAATCACTGCGTAAGCCTCGCCTGCCGCAATTCCCTTGCCGCTCAAAATCTCGCCGATTCTCATCCGTGCATCAGCCGACGGAAACACTTCCGCCGGCGGAATCGGCCCGCGCGGCAACCCCGTCCAATAAAATTGCGTCATGCGCTGCTCGACCGTATGCACCCGCAACGTCCCATAAAATTCCACCGCGTCCGGCGCAAGCACATTGTAAAGAAAACCAAACTGCTTGCCCTTCCAGCAAACGCGTGCCGCAGCACCTGAAGCCGCCGTCAGAAACGCGCTGGTAGGTCCGCCATGCTGATTAAAAACAACCGGAACTTTTCGCCGCCGCAAATCCAAAGCCGTAGCCGCAAATCCCCGCGCAATTAAAATTTCAGAAATCGCAGGATTGCCCTCCAGCACCGCCCGCCAAGCCGGCTCCACCAGCACCGAAATCCGCAAATCCGGCCGCCAGGAATGTAGCGCCGCGATCGCAGGCGTCAGCAACACCACATCCCCCAGCGATCGCAACCGAATGATTAAAATTTCGGCGCCCGGCGGAAGACTGGGCAGCAGTGCGGCTGGCTCACGCGGATTCAATGCGTGCTTCGTCCACGAGCATCACGGGAATGTCATTGCGGATGGGATAAACGCGCCGGCACTTTTCGCAGCGCAGCCCCTGCTTATCGGCGGTGAGCACGACCGGCGCAATGCACACAGGGCACGCCAAAATTTCCAGAAGCTCCGGGGAAACTGCCATGAGCGACCTCCACCGCAGCACTGTAACAAACGCCAAGCGCCGCGAGCAAGCAACGGCAGCGTTTGAATTCTCTCGTTGGGGCGGGGCTTGCTCGGCCCACTCCGAATGTCAGCGCGCCCGATCCACTTTAAGTGAAAGCCCGCCGCGCCAATTTTCGCCGTCGCTAAATTCCACGGGCCACACCGCCAAAATCTGCGAGCCTTGATACACGCGCTCGAAACCGCCCTCAGAATCCGAAACCGTCTCAATCGGCGAAATCCAAAATTCCCGCGCACCCGGCGCAGAAAGCGTCACAGCCACGTTCTGATACCGATCCACCACTCGCAATTCATTTCCCGGCACGCTCGCGCTCCATCGCAAAGGCTGCCTCTGCCCGCCAACTTCGAAATATCGATCCGCCTCATTCGGCGCCGAGAAATTCAAGACAATTTCAATTCCCACCAGCATCGCGCCGGCCGGCGAGCCCGAAAGTTCCAGATCTCCAGCAAGTTCGAACGCGTCCTCGTGCGGAGCAAACGAAAACTTTTTGCACGCGTGCCAACCGCCCGCCATTTTGTGGCACAGCGTCACGCCGGTCTCGCTCAATTCGCCCGCAACATATGATCCCGCCGCCACATCGGCATCAGCATCCAGCCGAAGATGCTCGTAATCCGTGAATGTTTGGCCCGCGGGAAACACCAACGTCCGGAAACTGTTCCGGTTCCAGCGATCGTAACGCAGCAACTTCTCGAGCCCAGGTTCCTTCGCCCGCACCTGATCGTGAATCGAAACCGCATCGTGCGCGGCCCCGACTCCCAGATTCTTCAATCGCGCGTGATACGCCTCCACCCGCCGCGCCATCGAATTAATCAAAGTCATATTCGACGCCCGGAAATCCAGCGCGCAGATCGTCCCGCCATCCGCGGGACACAACACCGCCGAATAATTCGCTGACGTAAAGCAAATCTCCTCGCGCCCGTCAGCATCGAAATCGCAGCGTTTCGATTCCGCCCAGCCGGCATCGCGATGCGCCAGCCCATCCGCAATCGCTTCAGCCTCCACCAACGCTCGCCACGGCGCGGTGCGCAAATGCGGCGAATAAACGCCGCCGAAAACTCCATGCCAATAAGCGTCGTTGCATTGCGAGCGCAACAAAAGCGATTCGGCTCTCGCACGCGCCTCGTGAAAATTGCTGCCGCGCCGCCGGCTCAACGCCAATCGCCGGATCTTCGCCGAAACATGCAGCATTTTCTTCTGCAGCAAATTCGATTCCGGATACTTGGCCATAAAACCGCGCCAAATCGCTCCACGAAGAAACGGCTGAACGTCCGCCCGCGAAGCAAATTCCTTCTCGATCGCTTCAAATCGCATGCGCGCCGGCGTAGGCAGCGCCCATTCCATCATTTCGTTGTAAGAAGCGGCAGGCAAATCCGCCCGTCCCAATGGCGCATGCGCGCGCACCGCATCGCCCGGCGTCGCGATCTCCAGCCATTCATGCTCGGCCTCCAGCGCCTCATAGAACCGCTCAATCCACCGGTCGCGATAGCAATGCTCGTAAGTCCCAGGCCAAACTCCAAATTTCTCGCAGTCATCACCGGTCGCGATAAATCCCCCGGGGTGCGCAGCCGCAGCTCCGCGAAGAAATTCCACTGTCTCGCGAGGCTCGCGGTAAGGAATCAAATATCGCAGCAACTTCAAACCGGGAATCAAATGCACGCTCGCGCCCATATCTTCAGCAACGAACGCCCCACGAAGCTGCCCGGCCTCAAATCCCGCGCCAAGAAAATGATTGTCGTCCACCAACGTGTAACGAACCCCAGCCGCTGCAAGCGTAGAAGGAAGCTGCGGCTCCCAAACGCGCTCCGTCAACCAGCCCCCGCCCGGCCGATGCCCAAAATGCTTCTCGATGTAATCGCCCAGCCGATCGATCTGCTCGCGCCGGTCCTCCGGCGGAATCGAAATCAAAATCGGCTCATAGTATCCGCCGCCGATCATCTCCACTTGACCGCGCGCCGCCAGCGAACGGAGCAATTCGAAATATTCCGGATGCGCCTTCTCAATCCACTCCAGCAAACACCCGGAAAAGTGCAACCCAATGCGAATCTTCGGATGCTTCTCGAGCAATTGCACAAAGGGCAGATAGGAATGCGTATAGGCCTGCTCGATGACGCTATCGAAGTTTCCGATCGGCTGGTGTCCGTGTATCAGAAGAACAAATTGGAATTTCGGCACGGGGAATCCTGGTGCTCCACATCAAGGATACCGTGACTCACAAGAATTGTCGTCCCCAGCAACCCCCAGGATCGAAGCAAAAATCCTCTAGCGACAATCCGAAATGCGGTTGCGTAGCGGTGCCCTTAAGGGCAGCAGCCTTACCGGGCAGATCCCTGAGGCGGATCTTGCGGATATCTAAGGCGCAATAATCGCGGTCCGAGCATCCCGGCCCTTTGCCGAATTCCCAAGCCGCCGCGCAAGTTCACCCAGAGCCGACTCGATTTTCGCTCGCGGCGCGCTAGCCGGCGCATAAATCACCGCCAAAATATCCCGCGCCGCCTCCGTCACCATAGTCCGCGTAGAATCACTAATCGGACTCCCAAACGCCCCACCGGAATCCGCCAGAACCGGCCGTCCAGCCAAATGCCAAGTCTTCTTCCCAATCCCCTCATAAGTCTCGCTCTGCAAACCTTCGCGGAAAACCACCGCCCCAGAAATTAGCCCCCGATTATAAATTCCATAAGGCCATCCAGTCTCCAGCGATCCAAGATTCCCAACATCCACTACGTTCGAAACTCGATAAAGCCCCTTGCCCTGCGCCACTCGCCGCAAAAGCGCCTCCGAAGAAGGCCGATACCGCGCCGGATCAATCCCCCAGGCACGAAACATCCCGCGCACCGCACGCACCGCCTCCAGCTCCATCACCTGCTCCGCCGTAAACTGCCGCTGAATTTTCTCGCAGACCAGCCGCATCTCTTCCGCCAACGCCTCGTCAGCCGGACCAGTCGTCGCCCCATCAATTTCCAGCACGCCCAAAATCACGCCCGGCAGTTCAATCCGAATTTCCATCGTGGCACCTAACCTCTGAACTCGAATTAAAGCTCAGCTCGCCTAAAATAAAAAAGCGGCGGGCCATTTGACCCGCCGCAAGATTCTTCGCAAATTCCCGGGCGCCATTTCGGGCGCACGCAGGAAAAGTTAAGCCTGCTTGTTCTTGTACCAATCCGCGTTAATCGGCGTATAGCTATTCCACTTCTCCGGCAAATCTTCCAACGCAAATATCGCCGTCACCGGGCAAACCGGCACGCACGCCCCGCAATCGATACATTCATCAGGGCTGATATAAAGCATCTTCTCAGTCTCGAAAGCAGCCTCATCCTTGCGCGGATGAATGCAGTCCACCGGGCACACATCGACACAAGCAGTGTCTTTCGTCCCGACACACGGTTCGGCGATTACATATGCCATTAGGGGCCTCTCCTATGAAGTACAGCTCTCTTCAAGTTTACCCAAACGCTTCCAAAATAACTCCCAAAATTTTTTATATCAAAAAACCGAGCGACGCACAAGACTCACTCGCGCCCCCATGTAGCTCAGGTCTTCAGACCTGAGGCCTTTCGGTTTCGACGTTGCTGTCGGTGTTCGCGTTTCTGTTGGTGTAGAATGCACCGGAAATAAATTTCCAGCGTCGAACGCTGGCCGCGCAATTCTCGCGGCAAATTTCGCAAACGCACAGGAGCACTAATGCTACGCATGCGCGGCAATCGCCTCACCTGGCTCGGCCACGCCACTTTTCAAGTTACTACTCCGTCCGGCAAAGCAGTTATGTTCGATCCGTGGCTCACCGGAAATCCATCCTGCCCCGACGCGCTCAAAAAGCCCAGCTCCCTCGACATCATGCTGCTCTCCCACGGGCATTCCGATCACATCGGCGACGCGGTTGCACTCGGCAAGCAATTCCAACCCGATATCGTAGCCATGCCCGAAATGGGCGCGTGGCTCGCAAGCCAAGGGCGTCGGGAAAACGCACGGGATGAACAAAGGCGGGACTCAAACCGTAGGCGAGATCGAAGTCACTATGGTCCACGCCTTCCATTCCAGCGGCATCGAAGATGAAGACAAAATCGTTTACGCCGGCGAAGCCGCAGGGTACGTAGTGAAATTTCCGGGAGGCCTCACTATTTATCATGCCGGCGACACCGCCGTCTTCGGCGATATGAAAATCATCGGCGAACTTTACGCTCCAGAACTAGCGCTTCTGCCCATCGGCGATCACTACACCATGGGCCCGCGCGAAGCCGCTCTAGCCATCCGCCTTCTCAACGTCAAACACGTCGTCCCGATGCACTATGGAACATTTCCCGTGCTGACCGGCCGTCCCGAGCGCTTGCGCGAATTAACGCAAGACATCGCCGGCCTCGAAATTCACGCACTCAGGCCAGGAGAATCACTGACATAAGAGAAATCGCCACGCGAATTCCAGGAACCAAGGGAGAGAAACAAATGACCGGTGCAATCTTGAATACAAAAATTGAAAAATATCTAAACGATATTCTGCCGAAGCGCGACCCGCTTCTCGCCGAAATGGAGAAACTCGCCCGCCGACGCGACATCCCCATCATCGGCCCAGCCTGCGGCCGCCTGCTCTATCTCCTGGCGAAAATTTCCGGCGCCAAGCGCGTCTTCGAAATGGGTTCGGCCATCGGCTATTCGACAATCTGGTGGGCCCGCGCCGTAGGCCCGCAAGGCCACGTTTTCTACACCGACGGCGACAACTCCAACGCCCGCCGCGCCCGCGAGTATTTCGCCCGCGCAGGCCTCGAGCGCCGCATCACCGTCCTGGTAGGCGACGCCATGAAGAGCCTCGCAAAAACCCCGGGAAAATTCGACATCATCCTAATCGACGTGGACAAGCCCCAGTACATAGACGCTCTGAACGCCGCCCTGCCAAAACTGCGCCGCGGCGGCCTGTTAGTGACGGACAACACTCTCTGGTCCGGAAAGGTGGCCAACCGAGGCGGCGACGAAAGCACTCGCACAATCCAAAAATTCAACAACAAACTTTACGCCAAACCAACGCTCTATCCAGTAATAGTCCCGCTAAGAGACGGCGTGACAGTAGCCCAAAAACTTTAACCCATTCCGCGTTTCGTCCCGGTTTCGCCCGGTTTCGTAGCGGCGGGCTTCAGCTTGGCATCTTAGTGCGAGATCGCGCCACAAACCAAAATCGCGCCAAACCCGAAGCGCATATGTCAGAATTCCGCTCACCGAAACAAATTTCGCAGGAAAAAAGTCAAGTTAGCGGGCCGCTCCGCCAACCGCCTCATAAAATAAGGATACCAATCCGTCCCAAAAGGAATGTACACGCGCACCCGATAACCCTCTCTCAATAATCCCCGCTGCAAGTCAGTCCGAATCCCATAAAGCATCTGAAATTCAAATTTATCTTTGCCAATTCCCTGTCCAGCAGCAAATTCCTTAGTAGCCAAAATCATGCGCGGATCATGCGTAGCAATCGCATGATAAATCCCGCTAGGCAAAAGCATCTTCATCAATGAAACAAAATTAGCATCCACATCCGCCTTCGCCGGAAACGCAATCTCCGCAGGCTCCTTATAAGCGCCTTTAACCAACCGCACCCGGCAATCCGCCGCGATCAAGTCCCGCACATCCTGCTCGCTGCGAAAAAGATAAGACTGAATCACCGTCCCCACAGCTTCGGTCCGCCCTCGCACTCGCCGCACCAGATCCACAGTCCGCTGCGTATAAGGCGATCCCTCCATATCCACGCGCACAAAATTCCGCCGCGCAGCAGCACAATCCGCAATCCGCAGCAAAGAAGCCTCGCAAAGCCCCGGATCGAGATCCAGCCCCAACTGCGTCAACTTAAGCGAAATATTCCCGTCCAATTTCTCAGCCGCAATCCGATCGAACATCCCCAAATAAGTCTCAGCCGCCCGCACCGCTCCATCGCGATCCAACACATTCTCGCCCAGCAAATCCAGCGAGACCGGAAATCCCGCAGCATTCAAAGTCCGCGCCGCAGCAATCGCGTCATCCAAAGTCTCGCCCGCCACAAATCGCTGCGCCACGCGCCGGCTGACCCCATTCTTCATGGACCACGCCGCCAGCCGTTTATTTTCAGATAATTTAAGAAGGAGAGTCCGCAGCATCAGGAAAAATATTCCAAAAGCCGCAGACCGCAAAGGTAGGTAATCATGCGCAGGAAATTATGCACGCAGAAAAGCCCGCGCGCTAGGCCTTGTGCCCGGCAAGAAACTTCTCAGCATCAATCGCGGCCATGCATCCGGACCCCGCCGCGGTAATCGCCTGCCGGTAAATGTGATCGTGCACATCGCCAGCCGCAAACACGCCCTCCACATTCGTCCGGCTGCCGTCATGCACAATCAAATAGCCGTCAGCGTTCATATCTAACTGGCCCTTAAAAATCGCCGTATTCGGATCATGCCCAATTCCCAGAAAAACCCCATCGGTATGCATCTGCGAAACTTCCTGCGTAGCCAAATTGCGAATCCGGATCGATTCCAAGATTTTTCTTCTGCACATCGTGCAGATCTTCAATGATGTAAGGCGTCAAAAATTTAATTTTCGGATTCGCCCGCGCCCGATCCAACATGATCTTGGTAGCCCGAAATTCATCGCGCCGGTGCATGATCGTCACCGTTCGCGCAAATTTCGTCAAAAAAGTAGCCTCTTCCATAGCCGAATCCCCGCCGCCGACCACCACAATGTCCTTATCACGAAAAAAAAATCCATCGCAAGTCGCGCAAGTAGAAAGCCCATGCCCGAAGAACTCGCGCTCCGAAGGTAATCCCAACGTCCGCGCCGAAGCCCCCGAAGCCACAATCAACGCCTCGCATTCCAAAGTCTCATTTCCAACCACCACCTTAAAAGGCCGCTTGCTCAGATCGACGCTACTAACCGCGCCCGTTCGAAACTGCGCCCCAAATCGTTCCGCCTGCTTGCGCGCATTCTCAATCAATTGCGGCCCAAGAATCCCATCCACAAATCCCGGAAAATTTTCGACCATAGTAGTAAGCGAAAGCTGCCCGCCAGGCTCGCGCCCATCAATCACCAGCGGCACCAAATCCGCCCGCGCCGCATACACAGCCGCCGTCAATCCCGCGCACCCACTCCCGATAATAATGACCTTATTCACACCAGTCTCCTGAATGACAATGATTTAGATTCGGCAGACCAACGCGGCGATTCAAATCGCAAACGCACCATCATAACATCCCATAAGCCGTAACACTTCGTGAAGCCCGCCAGCAAACGCCAGCTTTTGCGTAAGCCCTCATCTTGCGCGATAATCCGCCGGTGCCCGCGACAACACTCAAACCAAAATCCGCCCCGCTGCCACTCTTTCGCCTGCTAAACGAATTTGTAGTATTTCTCCTGGGCGCTCTACTCGTAGTTCTAGCCCTGGCCCACGGCCTGCACCCACCAAACAAGCCGGTAGTCTGGCTGATCCTCGGCGCACTATTGATTTACTGGGGAGCAAGAACCGGCATGAAATCCACTCCGCAATCCACGCGTTGGTACGATCGCCTGCGCGCCGCCTCACTAATCTGCGCAGGTCTTCTAGTAGCAAGCCTCGCCGAAATCGCGCCACACCACGCCCCGCTAATTCTAGCCATAGCCGGCGCGATCCTCGCTCTACGCGGCCTCGCCGGCGCGATCGGCTCACTGCGCCTGCGACAACCCTAATCACCACCCCGGTGATCCTTAATCGTAGCCAAGTGCTGCCTTAACCGCTCCAACACATCCGGCTCCAGCCCAATATCCAATTCGCGCTCCAATTCATCCAGCGCAAAATGCACGATATCGTGATGATGCAATTCCTCATGCCCCAGCTTGTCGCGTAATTTCAACCAAATTTTATGCAGCAAATCAATTTCCTTCGGCGTAAGCCGAGGCGCATGCGGCCCCAAATAAAAAATCTGCTCGGATCCCGCCGGCGTAAAAATCTCCAGCGCCACGTGCGGACGCGGCTCCGGCATGCGCTCCCAAGTCAGCCCAATTTCCACCGCCTGATCGTTCACCGATCTCTTCGCCGAACTCCCCACCGCAATCGCCGCCGATTCCAAATTCACCGCAGCCCGCAAAATGCCATCCCACAAATCGTTAGCCGAAGCCACCGCCAAACGCACCGGCTTACCTTCCTTTTCCGCCATCGCCAGCACTTTCGTAAACAATAATTGCTCGATCGTGCTGAAAAGCTGATCCGGCGTGAGGTCGTACTCTCCCGATGCCGCCCGCCGCAACAATCGCACGTGCAGCACTACTACGTCCTGCTCCGGACGCACCCGCTTCAACACCGCATCCAAATGATAAAGCGCGTAGTAAGTGCTCACCGGCACGAGCACGTTGCCAGCTCGCGCTCCCACAGTCGCAGCCGTCAAATCCCCTTCCTGCGCCAGATTAAATTGATCGAGTTCCACGTGCCCCGCGCCCACCTGCCGCCGGTGCACAATATGCTCCGATACCTCAAACACGATAAACAGCAACGCCGTGAACACCACGCCGGCAATCGTCGCATCCGGCTTCGTAAATAAATTCACCACCGCGATTCCCAGCAGCACCAGCGTGATCAATCCCAATCCCACCGGAATCTCTTTCCCAAAAACCGTAAAGTTCAGCGGCACGCGGTACTCGCGGTCCTGCGGATGCGTATAACGCAGCACCAACACCGCCACGCCCTTCAGCGCAAAACTCCAAATCACTCCAAAGGCGTACAAGTTCGCCAAGAACGTAACGTCGCCGCGGCTCGCCATTATCGTGATAATCTGCCCGGCCACCACCATATTGATGATCCGGTGCGACGTCCCGTATTTCCGCTGCGGATGCCGGAACCAATCCGTAAGCACGCCGTCTTCCGACACGCGATTGAGCACTCCGTTCGATCCCACAATCGCCGTGTTCACCGCGCCGGAAAGAATCAAAACGCCCACCACCACTACAAAAACGTGAAACGCCAGTAGCACCGGATATCTTCCGACCAGATGCATCGAAAGTCCGCCGATCAGATTCTCGGTGAACTGTCCCCGCACCGAATCCGGAATCAACATCACCGCGAAAAACGAAACCAACGAAGTGAACACCAGGCTGTAAATAAAAATCACTAACCCGGTCTTCTTCAAATTCGGCAATTTCGGATACTCAATCTCGCGATATACCTGCGCCAGCGTCTCTTCTCCGCTCATCGCCAGCACGGAATGTCCCAGCCCGACAAACACAATCAGCAAAGTGCACGTCTGCGCGAAATGGTTTCCGTAAAGCCACCCCATCGCGTTCTTCCCCAGCTTCATATTCTGCGCCGAGGGAAACGGCGGCAAATGCGCCCCGCGCACCCAAGCCGTGTAGGCGCACCAACTGATCAGCAGCACCACCATCACGGTAGTGAGCTGCATGATTCGCAGCGCCTTGTCGCTCGATTCCTGCACGCCCTTGATGTTCTGCCACCAAAAATAAAGCGTCACCAAAATCGCAAAAAATGCAGCTGTAGAATTCGCATTCAACTGGTAGCTGATATGCGCGTACCCCAACAGTTCATTCAACACGCCCGCAAGATATTGCCCCGCCGAAACGCCGCTGATCGGCCCAGTCAGCACGTAATCAAACATCAGCGCCGACACGGAAATCTTGGCCATCGTTCCGCCCAGCGCCTCTTTCACCACGCGGTAAACGCCCCCGCGAACAAACATGCTGCAACTCTCGACGTACACCGCCCGCACCGCATAAGAAAACAACATGATCGCGAGGATGAACCAGGGCGCAGTCTTGCCAATGAACTGCTCAGCCTCGCCGCCAGCGTAATAAGCCGAAGAAGCCAGGTCATTCAGGACAACAGCAGCAGCACGCCAGAAGGAAATAAAAGTGAGCATGGCCGTAGTGGCCACAATGACTTGTGCAGAACGCCGAATGTTTATCGCAGGCTTCGGAGGTGGAGTCGGGTTAGATGACATTGACCGGGTCAAGACGCGGGGATTGACTATATTATTAAAATGAAGGAAATGAAAGCCAAGTAGCGCCGGCGTCCCCGCCGGCATCTTACGACCACAAAAGCCCGCCACAATCCGACACGCGGACGGACGACTCAACTCCGCCACAACCGTCCGTCGTACCGCTGGTTTACCCTGAGTATCTGCGAAGGGCGTCCCCGTTTACCCTGAGTAGTGCGAAGGGCCGGCTCTTACGACCACAAAAGAAACCCAAAACCGAAATCAAGGACGGCGCGAACTAGTTCTTCACAACATGCGTAACCCCACCCCGAAATTCCGCCCCACATTTCTCACAAGGGCAAAGCTCCCGCAAATGCTCAAAACTATAGATCCCAGTAGCATGCCCATCCGAAAACTGAATCTGCAATGCGTAGTTACCAACAGCCGAAGCCCCCTTAGCCGTAACGCGCGCCTTAAACATAGGCAAGACCGATCCCCCAGTGGCCGAAGAAAATTTCCCCTTCTTCTCCCGCTCGTCATTACAAAGCGCGCAAGGACACAATTCCCGCAAATAAACAAAATCGAAATGGCTGCTATGCCCGTCCGACCAAACAACATCCACCCCAGCCCCGGTAGAAACGTGCACCTTCACATCCATAGGCTTCTTCCGCACATCAATAGGTATCGGCATCGATCCAGCCTTCGACCGCTGTCATCCCGAATGCCCCTCAGGGGTGAGGGATCTGCATTTGCATTTGCCGTTTCTTCAATCTGAAATTTCAAATCTGAAATTTGAAATTTCGCGCGCCGTTGCCGGAGGTTTTGGCTTCGTAGGGGCGTCCGCGTAGGCGGACTGCGCCCGCCCGTGTAAGGTCAACGAAAACGTGGGCCATTTGACTCCGCGCAACGAGGCTCGACATTCTCCGCGTTCCGTCGGCCTCGGAAATGCACGCGACCCAATCAATTAATTCACATTCCGCGGACAACACGTTCCCGCCGGAATCGGATTCCCATGAGGACAAGTCCCCGGATGCCCCAAAAAAGTACAAATTTTCTGTTCCAATTCCGGGCTAATAATATGCTCAAACTTACAAGCATGCGTATCAGCCTCAGACCCAACAATAGCAAACGTATCCGTAAATAATCTTTCCGCCAAACGATGCCGCCGAATCACATCCCGAGCCCGATTCTCGCCACGCGGAGTCAAAGTCACAACGCTTCCGCCAACTTCCACCAACCCGCGATCACTCAACCGCCCCACCATCCGAGTAGCATCCATCACCCCGCGCGAGCGCACCCGATCCAAACGCGCCGGCACGCCCTCCTCCCCGCAAATCCAAATCTGCTCCAAAAGATGATCGAAGCGCTCCTCATCCTCAGCCGTAAAAGTAGTCACCTGCACCAAACGCCCATGCGCCAATTCAATCCGCCGGTCCGCCAACTGCGCAATCGAAGCATCATGCGTAACCATCAAAATCGTATGTCCGCCCGTATGCAACTCGCGAATCAAATCAATCACCAGCCGTTCGTTCTCCTCGTCCAAATTCCCGGTTGGCTCATCCGCCAAAATAATTTTCGGATGATTGATCAAAGCCCGCGCCACAGCCACGCGCTGCTGCTCCCCGCCGGAAAGCTGCGCCGGCAAATGCGTCAAGCGATCACCAAGCCCGACGCGCTTCAACGCCTCCCGCGCCTCGCCCTCGTCGGTGGTGCTGTGAAAATACTGCGCCAACATCACGTTCTCCAGCGCCGACAAATAAGGCACCAGATGAAACTGCTGAAAAATAAATCCTACTTTATCCGCCCGATAACGGGTAAGCCCGCGCTCGTCCAGCCGCGCCACATCCACGTCTTCCACCATCGCACGCCCGGAAGTAGGTGTATCCAACCCACCAAGAATATTGATCAAGGTAGTCTTCCCTGATCCCGAAGGCCCCATAATCGCAATCCACTCGCCAGCCTCCACCTCAAAAGACAACCCATCAAGCGCGCGCACCTCTCCAAACTGTTTCGTCAATCCATCCACTTGGACCAACCGCCCCATCATTCCCCTCGCAAAATCACAGCAGGCTTCACCCGCCCAAGCAGGCGCAAAGGCAAAGCCCCAGCCAGCGCCACGCCCAGCATCAATGCCACGATCAACGGCAAAACTTCCGCCCGAGGCGAAATCGCCACCCCGAATACGCTGCGCCCAATCCAAATCGTCAACAAAGCCCCAATCAAATAGCCAACCACCCCGCCGGCAACTCCCAACACGCTAACCTCCGCCAAAAACAAAGTCACAATCCGCCCAATCGATCCGCCCAGCGCCTTCATCAACCCAACATCCGCCCGCCGCTCCATAGCCAGCGCTGTCATAGTCGCCAACACGCTCAAAGCAGTAAGCACAAAAATCAGCCCAGCCATAGAAATAATCAGCAGACGAACGCGGCCCAGCAGCGCCCCCTCCGCCTCAGCAATCTGCCGGATCGGCTCCACCCGCACATCGCCACTCGCGGCCTGCAACCGGTCCGCAACAGCCCGGATCTCGCGCGCCGTCCCCGGCACCCGCAATTCAATCAAAGAAATTCGCCCGCGCAACGAAGCCAAGTCCTGCACCACCGGCAAATTCGCCACCACCTGATCATCTTCCGCGCCGCCAGCAGTAATAATTCCCGCCACAGTCAATCGCACCTCATTCGCCCCATAATGCAGACGCAATTCGCTGCCGGTCTTCAATCCAAACTGCCGCGCCGCGTTAGCCCCAACCAAGCAAGAAGTAGACTCCGAAGAAAACGGCGGATGCTCGCCGTCAATCTTCCAGTAAGGACGAAGCGCCGGCGTCGCATTCAACCAAGTCCCCGCGACAACCACAGCTCGATTCGCATCCGTCCGCGCCACAATATAAAGGTACGGCGCCTTCGCCACATCCGCGCCCGCAACCATTTCCACGGTATTCAACAAATTCCGATCGAGTGTCGCGCCATCGCCAAATCTTTTCGCCGGCGCGATCACAACATTCGCCCCCAGCGTTCGAAACTCCTGCGTCATCTTCCGCTGCACATCAAATTGCATGTTAAACAGGGCAGAAATCACCGCCGCTCCGCTAGCCATGGCCACCAGCGCCACCGCCAACCGCCCGCGATTCCCCCGCAATAGCCGCCAAAGCAAAAGCCCAAACATTACTCGCCCCTCAAAATCGGCGCAGGCTCAAATCGCGACGCCCTCCGCAACGGAATCACGCTGCCCAGTAAAACGACAGCCGTCGCCAATCCCAAAACAATCGGCAACAAGACCAATCGCAAACTGGCAGGCGTACCAAACACGCTCGCCCCCAAAACTCGCGCCAGCAGCGAGCCCGACAAAAATCCAATAGCCCCGCCAGTAATCGCCAACACAAACTGCTCCGCCAAAAAAATTCCGCCCACCATCAAGTTCGTGGCCCCCAGCGCCTTCATCAATCCAACTTCCGAGCGCCGTTCAATCACGGTAGCCGCCGAAGTCGCCGCCACAGCCAAAGCCGCCGCCACGAGCGCCGCAATCGTAACCAACCACAAAAGCCCGCTAACGCGGGTCAATACCCGCCCCTCAGTCTCCGCCACCCGCCGAATCGCCCGCGCATCCGATCCAGGCAAAACCTGCTCAATCTGCGTCCCGATCGAGGAAATATAAGGCGAGCAATACCAACGATCATATTCCGCAGGCGTCATCGAAGCAGGATTGCGTTCAGAGAACGCATCCTCAGGCTTGGTCAAAGCGCTAACAAAAAGCTGCCGGAATTGTCCAGGATGCCCCGAAATCTGCTGCGCCAAAGAAAGCGGCACAAGAATCGCATCATCCTCAGCCCCGCCGGTAGAAACCACTCCCGTAACCACAACCGGAATCCGCTCCCGCCCAGCGCCACGAGAAGAAATCTCAATCGTCGATCCAATCGCCGCAACAGGCGCTCCGCCGATCCCCGCCGAACTCAATCGCGAAGCCAACCCGGTCCCAATCACGCACTCCCGAGCATCATCCGCAAACCAGCGCCCCTCAATCTTCCACCAAGGATGCGTATATTTCGCCCCCGTCAAAAATTTCGAGCCATCCGGCACGGCCACATCGTGCTCGTACCAAGTCCCAATCAAAGGCACAGAAATCGTAACCAAAGATTTCGTCACGAAAGAAACATCCGCAGGAGAATCCAAAAAGGGAGTGAAACCCAAAATGTTATGCCGCCAAAAAATCGTCCGCAGCTTCCCCAGATCCGCCTCGTTCAAATAAGCCCCTTCATCCACAGGCCGGTAATCCACCCCGCCAATCTGCAAAGGCAAAGTATCCGACGTCGGCGTAACTAGAAGATTCGCCCCCAAACTACGAAACTCCCGCGCCAACCGGTCGCCCACATCCAAAGCCACGCTAAGCGCAGCAGTAGTAACCGCCATGCCCACAGCCAGCGCAGCAGCAGCCAGCAAAATCCGCCGCGGATTACGCACAAAGGATTCACCAACCAGGCGGGCAAACATTCAGAAAGCGATCCCCATCGCCAAAAATAAATCGATCTAATGCACCGTCGCAGCAGATTCCGCCAACGCAGACAAATCCACAGTAACTTTTCCGCCTTCCACTCGCGCCTTAACCGCCACCGGATTGCACCCGCCAGCCTGCCCAATCGAAGGCACATAAATCGCCGCCCCGCAATTCCGGCAAATCACGTTCTGCCCCTGCTGCCGGTACCCCGACCAACCGCAAATCTGGCAAGCATCCAAGCGCCACCGCGTAATTCCCATCGCCCTTGCGAATCACCAAAAATCGCAAAAGCGTCCCGCCAGAATCCGCCGTAAAATAATGCAAATTAGAATCCGCCAGATCCGTCACCGGAATCGAGACGCGCCCATCCACGCCCACAAGCCGCGTAGCCGCAGGAGGCGCAGCCGCCGTACGCGCATAAACAAATTCCGCCGTAAACATCAAGATCACCGTAATGCAAAGGAAAGCCGCAGCAAAACTCCACCGCCGCTGCTTCCGAAATTCCCAATCCCGCCGCCGCCTCTCCGCAGGATTCAATTCCGCATCAGCCAGCCGGCTTCGAAGCCGCAAACCACTCGCGCAGCACAGCCAGCGCCGCCACGCCCAAAATCACCACAAAAAAGAAAACCTCATTCCGCACAATCGGCCCAATCGTAGCCATCTCAAACTTGCTCGACCAAATCCACTGCGCCTCGCTCAATTCATGCACGCCCGTCAAGCGCCAACTGAAACGCCACCACCATCAAAATCGTAGAAGTAACCGCAAAAAATCGCCCCAAACGGAATCTTCAAAGTACCCTGGAAGAAAAACAATCCCACCAAAACCGAAAGCAAAATCCCCACGCCCGTCCCAATCCATACTTCCACCCCCGCGCTAGAAAGCTCCACCGCCCGCAAAATCAAAACCAGCTCCGCCCCCTCGCGCAACACCATCGTAAAAACAAAAATCCCAATCCCCACGCCCGCCGCCCGCGTAGTCCGCGAAGCGTAACCCTCCACCCGCGCCTCGATTTCCTTCTTCAAACTCCGCGCAATCCGGTTCATCCAAATAATCATGGTCACGACCAAAACCGCCGCGACCAACATCATCAACCCCTCAAATCCATCCTCATTCACCCTCAACCGCTGCAACAAAACCGCCGCCACAAAGCTGCAGATCACCGCAGCAGCCACACCCATCCACACAAATGGCGCCAACGCCCTCCGCCCTGTTCGATTTAAATAGACGAGTACAATGCCGACGACAAGCGCAGCCTCAACACCCTCACGCAGAGCCACCAGAAGCGCAGAAACATAGGTCAAGCCAGTTGATACACATTTTCAACTGGATTCCCAATATACCCCGCCGCAATCACTCCGTCAAGCAAATGGGATTCGCGTTGCCGTGTTTTCGCCGTGTTTCGTAGCGGTGGGCTTCAGCCCAGCATCTTCAAGCGAGATCGCGGAGCAACCGAAAAGTCACGCTAAGCCCGAATTCGGTTTCTCGGATCTACTTCTGGCTCAAAAGAAAAAGATCCGCATGCCCCCCAGGCCGCGCATAAACCACCGTAGCCAGATCCGCAGACAAATCATAAGCATTCCCGCCCACCAGCAACGGAAAAGCAAACGGCAACTTCAAAGCCACGGTCGGCGATCCAACAATCTTCCCCTCGCTCCAACCCTGCCGGTAAACAGTAACGTCCCGCTGCCCAGGCACAGCATACAAAAACGATTTCCCGTCGCGAGCCATGGTAATCCCAAAAGTCTGAATGTCAGCCCGGAACAAAGTGCACTTTCGATCCGCCAGCGATAGTTCATAAATCCCGGTTTTATCTCCCACGCCAATATAAGTAATCAAATATTGCCCGCCGGGAACCACAGCAAAAGCAAACCCGCAACCATCAGAAATCTTCTCCGCATTCGAGCCGTCCACATTCTCCCGCCACATCTCCGTATCCGCAGCTCCCTTTTCCAATACGTTCAAGTACAGCGTCTTCTGGTCCGCGCTCCACAACGCATTCTGAAGCGTGCCCGCGCTCCAAGGAAGCTGCCGCTTGCCGCTCCCGTCAGCGTTCACCACGTAGAGTTTGTCCGGCCCGTTGATGATCGATTCTATAAAAGCCAGATGCATGCCGTCGGGCGCCCAATTCGTAGTCGCCAACGACCTCGCCGTCGCCAATTTCACTTTCCCGCTGCCATCAATATTCGCCGCCCAAAGCTCGGACCGGTCGCTCGCCGGAACCGTCACGTACATCAACCGTTTTCCATCCGGGGAGATCGCCGGCTGCGTCGCGTTCTCCGAAGCGATATCCGCGAACTGCTTCGACGCCACGTTGTAAGCAGTCAAAATTCCCGTGGACTTCCCGTTCACGAAATAAATCCCTTTTCCTCCAGGGTCAGGCATCGGCGAAGTATCCGGCCCGGTTCCGGTAGTCACCTGCGTCAGCCCCTTGTCCTTCAAGCCGTATTTCCAGATATTCGTCAATCCGTTCACAGTCCGGCTGAACAATATCGTCTTTCCAGGCTCGCCCCACACAGCGTCAAATTGATTCCCAGGCACTTCGCCCAAATCGGCCGCCGTCCGTGCCGTGATATCGAGGTCATACACCTCAAATGTAGAAGCCACCACAGATACTGGATCTGTACTCAGCACCAGCAAGTGGTTCGCGCCAGGAAACGGCAGCAGCCACGAGGGCGGAAACGCGGCCTTGTCCAAACTGAAAACCTTCTCCTCCCCGCCTCCAGACCTGCTGGTGCGAAAGACGCCCCGGCTCGCTCCCTTTACGTAGTAGATCCACGCGCCATCCGCAGAGGGAACCAGCGCGTTGCCAACCGCCACGCGGCTCGGAGTTCCGCCCAGCGTTGGCACCGCCCAACTTTCGTTCCGCCCTGCCTGATAATAAATTTCCGTTCCGTCGGCAGAAAAGCTGCTAACAAATTTGTCCCCTTCGTCGCTCGTTAGCTGAAGCGGCTCGCCTCCAGAACTAAGCATCAAGAAAACTTGATAAATGCCGGCCACCGGTGAAGTAAACGCCACCGCGTGCCCGTCCGGCGAAAGCCGCGCGCCATCCATCGGTTTATCCCAATGGCTGATCTGCGAAATCTTTCGCAGGACCACTCGGCGCGCTCTCGTGGCCCCAAAAATGATAAGCCACAAAAGCAGCGATCAGCAGTACCGCAGCCGCCCCGGCAATCGCATATTTATTCCGCGCCAGCCCGCTCGATGAAGGCGCTGCGGCAATCGCCACGCTCGAAGAAGTAGTCGCAGCCGCAGGCGCAACTTCCTGCACTGCTTTTCCCGAAGTCGAAGAAATTCGTCCCGAGCCGGTATCCCGCCGCAAGCGCTTCAAGTCCGTCCGAATATCCGAAGCGGCCTGATAACGCAGGTCGCGGTCCTTCTCCAGCGCCTTATTGATAATTTCCTCAAACTTCAAAGGCAGATCCGGATTCAACCGCACCGGCGAATTCGGCTCCTTCTCCAAAATCGCGTGCGTAATCACTCCCGAAGTTTCCCCGCGAAATGGCAAAACTCCGGTCACCATTTCATACATCACCACGCCAAACGAAAAAATATCCGTCCGCGCATCCAGCACTTCCCCGCGCACCTGCTCCGGCGACATATAAGCCACCGTTCCCACCGCAGTCCCAGGACTGGTAAGCATCGAGCGATCCACAGCATCCACGGTGGCGCCCACCGATTCCTGCGACGCGCCCCCACCTTGAACGAGCTTGGCCAATCCGAAATCCAAAATCTTCACCTGCTCGCGCTTACTAAGAAAAATGTTCGCAGGCTTAATATCCCGGTGAACGATCCCCTCCGAATGAGCCGCATCAAGCCCATCAGCAATCTGCAAAGCAATTTCCAAAGCCTCGTCCACACCCAACGCCTTCCCCGCAATGCGCTGCTTCAACGTCTGCCCCTTCATCAATTCCATAGCCAGGAAGGGACGTCCCTCAAACGAACCAATCTCATGAATGGTGCAAATATTCGGATGATTCAAAGCAGAAGCAGCCCGAGCCTCGCGCTGAAATCGTTCCAGCGCCAAGCCATCATGAGCCACATCATCAGGAAGGAATTTCAGCGCCACATGACGCCCAAGACTCTCGTCCTCGGCCTCATAAACCACACCCATCCCCCCGCCCCCAAGCTTCTCAAGCACGCGGTAATGGGAAACCACCCGCCCAGAAAGTGAAGAAGAATCAGCCACGTCCGCAAATCTTATGTCGCCCAAATCCCCAAGTCAACGCAACAGCGGCAGAAGCCGTCGCTGTTGCTTTTCTCCCGTAGGGGCGCCGGCTTGCTGCGCCCGCCCGAGTAACGCAAACGAAGACGTGGCCTATTTGCTTCCTCGTAACGCGATCCGGCATTCTCCGCGTTCCATCGACCCCGTAAATGTAAGGCCACCCATATCCGGTACCGTCACCTAAACCCAAATAGAACTTTCTTCGCGCCAAGCCGCCAATCTGCATCTCACTACCTGTACAATTACAGAGAAGCATCCCAACACCCGAGGCCGTCCGACCGATCGTGAAGCGCATCCATCTCCAACTCCAAATCGCTCAACGCGCCCCGCGAATCTTCCTCGCGGCCCTGCTCACCCTCGCAACATTCAATCCGCTGCCCGCTCAACAATCTCCGAAAACTCACGCGGCAGTAACCGACGACAACACCAGCTCCAAGCCTCCCGGCGATCCAAAAGCCGCCAAGCAATCCTATCAACGCGGCCGCGAAGCGGAAAAATGCTACGACTGGCGCGCCGCCTACGAAGCTTATTCCGCGGCGGCAAATGAAGCCCCCGGCAACCGCGAATACGAACTGCACCGCGCCATCGCCCGCAGCCGCCTGGTCCAGGACTACGTAGATCGCGCCGAACGCGACGCCGTGGCCAACCGCATGCTCCAAGCCCGCGCCGAATTAAGCGCCGCCATCGCCCTCGATCCCGGCGACGAAGCCGCCCGCGAGCGCTGGCGCGAGCTAAGCCCGCAAGAAACCATCATCAAGGATGATCACGCCGATTCTCTCGAAGGGCCCGTCCAGCTCGAGCCGCAGCCCGGCACGCGCACTTTCGATCTCAAAGGCAGCACTCAACAGGTCTATCAGGAAGTGGCCAAGCAATTCGGTCTAAAAGTCAGCTTCGATGTCGATCTGCGCACCCGCAATGTCCGCCTGCGCCTCGCCGATGTCACTTTCCAGACCGCCATGAAAGTTCTCGGCCCCATGACCGGCACATTCTGGCGTCCTCTCGGCCGAGATCTTTTCTTCGTCGCCGACGATAATCCCCAAAAGCGCCGCGAGTACGACACCTCGGTCGTTCGCACCATCATTCTACCGGCATCGAGCACACCCGAAGATGCCACCGAAATGCTTCGCGTGGTCCGCGAAGTCACCGGCATCACTCGCACTCAACTCGATTCTCGCAATCACACCATTACGCTGCGCGCCAATCCTCAAGCCGTAGCTCTCGCCACCACGCTCATCGAAGATCTCGAAAAGCCTCGCGGCCAATTGATTCTCGACGTGGACATCCTCGAAATCGATCGCGACAATGCCCGCAACCTCGGCATCACTCCTCCGCAAACCGGGCAGCTCTACTCCGTCAGCAAAGCTCAAGTTCAGGAGGCAGAGACCGGCCTTTCCGGCCTGGTCACCGTCCTCGAGCAGGTCTTCGGAACTCCCTCGGGGCTCTCCGGCCTCACCAGTTCGCAGGTCGGCGGCCTCCTCAACAACGGTCAAGTGGGCCTGGGCTCGCTGATTCCCCCGCTCTTGGTCTTCGGCGGCGGCGCCACAACTTTTCTATCCACTCTTCCGGGCGCGACGGCGAATTTCTCCAGTCTCCTTTCTACCGTGCGCGGCGGCCAGCGCGTTCGTCTCCGCGCTGAAGACGGCCATCCCGCCACTTTCTTCGTCGGCGACCGCATTCCCGTTTCCTACGCGCAGTATTCCAGCAGCCTGACCAGCTCCACGAACATTCCCGGAGTGACGGCGTCTACCCTTACAACCACGACCCTCACCACCGGCACGAGTCCCATTTCCGTCACCACCGGCATTTTGCGCAGCAGCACCGCGGGCACCACCAATCCGGATTTATTCGAAGATACAATCGTCGCAAATAATGGCGACAACACCATCTCCGTGTTCCTCGGCAATGGCGACGGGACTTTCGCCACGGGCGTAACTTATATGACCGGAAACGGTCCCACTTCCGTGGCCACTGGAAATTTCAATGCCGACGCAAATCTCGACGTGGTCGTCACGAATTCCGTTGATGACACCGTGTCGGTTCTTCTAGGCAATGGCGATGGAACGCTCGCGGCAAAACAAGACTTTCCCGTAGGTAAAGGCCCCGTCTCAGTGGCCGTCGCCGATCTCAACAACGATGGCAAGGCCGATCTCGTGGTCGCCAATCAGACGGACAACACCATCTCCGTTCTGCTCGGCAATGGCGACGGAACCTTTCAGCCACAAACCGTCATCGGTGCGGGCGCCGCTCCCACCCAAGTCATTACCGGCGATTTCAATGCCGATGGGCACATCGATATTGCCGTCGTGAATCAGAATCTCAACACCGTTTCCATCTATCTCGGCAAGGGCGACGGCACTTTTCCAACTCGCACCGATTACCCCACCGGCAATCAACCCGTATCGCTTGCCACCGGCGATCTGAACGGCGACGGCATTCTCGATCTCGCTGTTGCCAACAAAACCGATGACACCGTCTCGGTTCTCTTCGGCAACGGTGATGGAACTTTCGGCCCGCAGACGGCCTATCCAACCACATCGGGGCCAGTTTCCGTCGTCATCGCTGATTACAATATTGACGGGCGTCCGGACCTCGCCATCGCCGAGCAGGGATCGGATACGGTTTCCATTCTTCTCGGATTGGGCAGCGGAGTTTTCGCTCCGCCCTTCGATCTTTCAGTAGGCACCAGCCCTGCGTCCGTGGCCACAACGGATTTCAATAGCGACGGCCTGCCCGATCTCGCCATCGCCAATCAGGGCTCCAACACCGCCACGGTGATTATCAATTCCAGCGCCGCCGCGGCCGCGCTCGCCTCTGCGGAGGGAGGCAATATCGGAACGCCGTATCCCGGCGTCGAATATCTCGATCTCGGCGTGAAGCTCAAAGTCACACCGCGCCTGCATCCCAATAACGAAGTCACCCTGCAGGCTTCTCTCGAAATCCGCAGCCTCACCGGCTCGTCGCTGAATCAGTTGCCAATCATCAGCAATCGCACCATTGAGCAAACCGTGCGCCTCAAGGAAAATGAAACCAGCCTCCTCGCCGGCTTCTTGAATGTCGAAGGAACGCGTACCTTGAACGGCTGGCCCGGCATCTCGGAAATCGAAGGCCTCGGCTCGGTAATCGGCGGCACCTCCGCCGATAACAGCCAGGATGAAGTCGTCATTCTAATCACCCCGCGCCGCCTGAATCCCTCGCCGCGAGTCGAGCGCGTCCTCTTCGCCGGACACGCCCCGGCCCAAGGCGCCGGCTCCGTAGGCCCCACCTTCGAAGAGCAACATCCCGCGGGCGAACCCCCCGCCCCGCTCGTAGCCCCAGGCCCAGAGAATCAACCGCCGAACGAGCCTACGCCGCAGGCCATTCCCGCGCTGCCGCCGCGGCCTCAGCCCAATAATTGACAAACTGGTAATCTAGTGGTAGAAATGGAAGGTAGCTCAGGTCTTCAGACCTGAAGCCGTCCGACTGCTGTCAGGAAATGCAAAAAGCCGCTCAAAAAGCGGATTCAGGCCAGCCTCAAAATCCCCCCAAAAAAGAGGAAGAAGCCACCAAAGCCGCCCTTCAAGTATGTTGCGATTAAAACGCGCCTCGATCGTTTATCTTCAAAGACTTACAAGAGTTTTTAATCGTACCTTGTTGCGATTAAACTCGACCGGCCAGTACACTTCGACCCACGTATTTTCTCAAGATTTTTCGCCCAGCACCAAAATCGGCTGGTAAGTCCGCGGCACCACCGCCTCGGCAATGGCGATCAGCCGCTGTTGCTGATTAAATACACGCAGCCTCGCCGGTTGCCATTCGCCGGAATTCAATTCAGCAGGCGCCCCCTGCGCGCTCACCGATTGTCCAGCGTGAATCTGCGCCAGCGGCAAAGTGAATTTCGCACCATGCTGGATGCGCCGCTCGACGATTGGCAGCACGGTAGCCCGCGGCAATTCCGGCAACATCCCTTCGAGGCGGATGATGCGGTCAGCGAATTTCCCAGCACGTCCGGCTTCCTGCAACTCTTCGAGAGTGGAAGCCTGATCGAGCGTGAACTCGCCCACAGCAGTGCGCACAATCTCAGCGAGATGCGCGCCAGTGCCGTAGCGCTGCCCCAAATCGTGAGCCAGCGACCGGATGTACGTGCCCGATCCGCACTCCACAGAAAATCGAGCCACCGACCCTTCGATCCCCGTCACTTGGAATTCGAACACTTCGACCTCGACCGCTTTCAATTCCACCGGCTTGTTTTTGCGCGCCAGCTCGTGCGCAGGCCGCCCGTGAATCTTCTTCGCCGAAAATGCCGGTGGCATCTGTTGAATGCGCCCGGTGAATTCAGCGGCGAGCTGCTCGATTTTCTGCCGATCGAGAATGGGCGCAGAGTCCGGACCGAGCGCTTCGCCTTCGGCGTCATAGGTATCCGTCGCAAAGCCAAAGCGGGCGGCGCAGGTGTAGCGTTTGCGCCGGCTCGCATAAAAACGCATCAAACGCGTGGCGCGGCCGAGCAGCAGGACCAGAACGCCGGTGGCCAGCGGATCGAGCGTACCGAGATGGCCGATCTGGCGAAACCCGGCGATGCGCCGCACGGATTCCACGATGTCATGCGAGGTCTTCCCGCGCGGCTTGTTGACGATGATCGCGCCGTCGAGCGGCGGTGGCTGTGGAGTTCGTGGCATGCGCTATTTTCGCTCTTTCACTCGTGGAGATGGCGCATGCGCGGGCCGGCACGTACACCAAAAACCGAGCGCACACCGGGGCCGTCTTGAACCCGCCCCGCTACGTTCCGGCGTTTTTGCTCTTGCGAAGAAGATCTTCGATGCGCTGGCCGTACTCGTCGGACTCGTCGGGCACGAACACGATTTCGGGAGCCCGGCGAAGCTGCAACCGCTCGACGAGTTCATGGCGCACGTAGCCCGCGGCCGCCGCCAGACCCTTCAGCACCGCCGCCCGCTCGCGCGGCTCAGACATGATCCCCACATAAACCCGTGCGTGCCGCATATCCGGCGACAGCCGCACCTCGCTAACCACCAGCGGCACAGCCAGCCGCGGATCTTTCAATTCCCCAGCCAGCATCAGTCCAATTTCATTGCGCATCTCTTCAGCGATGCGCTCGGGGCGATGTCCAGCGATCGTCATGCGCGCTCCTCAGAAGATTTCTATATCCTGCCCGACTAAATCGCGGCCCAGCAACCGCTCAGACTCGTCAGCCACAGCTCGCATGGATTGTTCGAGATGCTTATCGTCGTTCGAGATGCTCACTACGCCCACCACCGAGCGCTGCCAGAGGTCCTGATGATCCAGTTCGGCCACAGCCACGTTGAAATGATGGCGCAGCTTGTCTTTCAGGCTGCGGAGAACCTGGCGCTTATCCTTTAGCGATTGCGCGTCGGGGATGTAGATTTCCAGGGTGAGAAGGCCGATTGGCATTTTGCGCTCCGGGCAATTCGCCTGAGCGATTCTTACGGCGCGTTCGGCGGCAGCGAGGCCCGCGTACCATTCGCGCCAAAAGCGGCCCAGCTAAAGACCGGGCCCTACGAAATCCGAAACTACGACGCTGCCGCGGCGGTGCGGTCTATCGTGAAACATTCCAGAACGTCGCCTACCTTCACGTCGGCGAAATTGGAGATGCCGATGCCGCACTCGAAACCGGTGCGGACTTCGGTAGCGTCGTCTTTGAAACGCTTCAGCGAGACGATCCTGCCGGTGTAAATTACCACGTTATCGCGGAGCACGCGGACTTCTGCGTCGCGCTTGACGATGCCGTCTTGAACGTAAGAGCCGGCGATCATGCCCGAGCCCTTGACGCGGAAGGTGTTCCGCACTTCGGCACGGCCCAGATAAACTTCCTTGATGACCGGGGTCAGCAGACCGGTCATGGCTTTCTTCAATTCGTCGCTTAGCTCGTAGATGATGGTGTGCAGGCGGATATCCACGCCCTCCTGTTGCGCCAAATCAGCCGCTTTTCTTTCCGGGCGCACGCCGAAACCGATGATGATCGCGTTGGACGCGGAGGCCAGTAAAACGTCGGTCTCGGAAACAGCTCCAACGCTGGCATGAATAATCTTGAGCTTCACCTGATCGGTCGAGAGCTTCGGCAGCATTTCGCTCAAGACTTCCACCGAGCCTTGCACGTCGGCCTTGATCACAATCGGCAACTCCTTCACTTCGCCGCTGCGCAGCTGCTCGTGCAATTGATCGAGAGTGAGGCGGCTGCTCGAAGATTTCGCCAGAGTAGCTTCGCGCAGTTTGCCCTGACGGTATTCAACGATATGGCGCGCCTTGGCTTCGTCAGTGACCTGAAATTGATCGCCTGCATCGGGCACGCCCTGCAATCCGAGAACTTCCACAGGCGTCGCAGGCCCGGCTTCTTTCACGGGCTGCCCGCGATCGTTGAAAAGCGCGCGCACCTTTCCATAAACCGCACCGCAGACGAAGAAATCCCCTACATGCAGCGTGCCATTCTGCACGAGAACGGTAGCGACTGGGCCACGGCCCTTATCCACGCGCGATTCAAGCACGGTTCCAGCGGCCGCTGCATCGGCATTGGCCTTCAGCTCGCGCAAATCGCCGACAAGCAGAATCATCTCCAGCAGCCGCGGAATATTTTTCTTGGTCTTGGCGGAGACTTCGACCATCACCGTATCACCGCCCCATTCCTCCGGCATCAAGTTACGATCGGCGAGCTGCCGTTTGACCCGCTCGGGCTGCGCATCGGGAATATCGATCTTATTGATAGCCACAATGATGGGAACTTTCGCGGCGCGCGCATGATCGATGGCTTCTTCCGTCTGCGGCATCACTCCGTCATCCGCTCCGACCACAAGCACCACGATATCCGTGACCTTCGCCCCGCGAGCACGCATGCGGGTAAATGCTTCATGGCCCGGCGTGTCAATAAAAACGATGCGGCGGTCATTGATACGCACTTCATATGCGCCGATATGCTGCGTGATTCCGCCGGACTCTCCCGCCGCGACATCGGTTTCGCGAATGGCGTCCAGCAAGCTGGTCTTGCCGTGGTCCACGTGACCCATGACCGTGACGACCGGCGCTCGCGCCGTGAGATTGCCCGTCGCCTCTTCGTGCTTGGTTTCCTCCTGCACCATTTGCTGCTCGAAGGAAACTACCTCGACGATGCCGTTGAATGATTCGGCGAGCTGCGTAGCAGTCTGCACATCAAGCGCCTGATTGATGCTGGCAAACATGCCCTTGTCCATCAGCGACTTGAGCAATTCCTTAGCCCGCACGTCCAGTTTTTCAGCGAGTTCGCGGACGGTGATGCCCTCTGTGACCACTACGGCGCGAGGCTCGCGCTGTACTGGCGCGGGCATGGCCTCGGCTTGCGCGGTGCGGCCTGCGCCAACGCCGGGACGCGTGCGAACAGGATGTAGCTTGCGCTCGCCTTCAGCGAATCGCTTTTCGATGAGCGGACGGCCGCGCGAAGGCGTGGGCTTGCGCGCGTAGAGAGGCTTGCCGGGTTCGGCTTTGCCGGCCGGAGCGGCGCCGCCCGAGGGCTTTGCGCTTGGTCCAGAAGATGTGGGCCGGATACCGCCGCTACCTGGGCGTCCACCCGGGCGCGCTGGAAATCGCGATGCTCCGCCCGCGCGTTCGCCTTGCGCTGTGCCGGGACGGCCGGCTGCAGCGGGTCGCATGCCTGCGGGCGATTCGCGCTGCGCCCCCGGCGGCGCCTGAATCATTGGCCGTTGCGGAATCTTGGGCATCGGGCCGAGAACTGGTTTCGGCGGCGCGGCCTGTCTCGCGGATGGAGATGCTGACGCTGATGGACTCGCCGCGGCGGGCCGCGTACCGATTGGAGTCCTCGATGGAATCGCGGACGCCGGGCGCGCGGCCGGTGTAGCAACGGCTGGTTTCGCCGCCACGGGATGAGTCGCGGGCGGCCCGGCGGACGGGCGTGAAGCCGCAGCCGGCGGCGCTGACGGAGCAGAAATCGGTGCCCGCGCGGGAAGCGGCGGACGCGGACCTAGAGGCGCAACAGCAGGTGGCGCCACAGCAGCCGGAGCGGCAATCGACGGAGGTGCAGCGGGTTTCGCGGCGGCCGGCGCTACCGTCGCCGCAGGTGCAACCGACGCGGCAGGAGCTGCAGGCCGAGCGACAGGAGCGGGCGGCGGCGCGGCAGCAGGCTTCGCAGCCGGCCGGGCTTTTGCGGCAGTGGCCTTCGCTTGCTTCTCGGACTCGGCAGCGGCCTCAGCTTCCGCAAGCGCATGGAAATGCTTGCGAGCAAGTTCCGCATGATCGAGATCGAGAGAACTCGAGTGCGTCTTCTTTTCGGTGACGCCGATCTCGGGGAGGAAGTCGATCAGGACTTTCGCCTTGATCTCCAGCTCGCGCGCGAGTTCGTTAATTCGAATCTGATTCGGGTCCGACATAGCCTCCGGTTATTCTTTCTTCTCGCTGTTCTCAGGGTTTTCTTCTTCGTTGCCGCCGGGCGATTTCGCTCCGGCGTCTTCCGAACTCACGGTTGATTCCGCAGCCGGCGTAGATTCCGATGCAGCAGAATCTGGAGCTTCAGCTTCGCCCTTGACTGCGGGTTCATCTACTACCGCCTCGATTTCAGTTGTTTCGTCTTCTTCGGCGATCACCACTTCCGCGGTGGGCTCCTCAGCGCTCGCCTCTTCCGCGGGCGGCTCGACGGCTGGCTCCGCGGCGGCTCTGGCTTCAGCCTCGGCTCTTTCTGCGGCAGCCGCTGCTTCTGCCTCAGCGGCGGCCACAGCTTCGGCCGCCTGGCGCGCTTCGAATTCCTCGAAATAGGTGCCGACGGACTGGCGGATCTTCTCCACCATTTTCTCACCGATGCCAGGAATTTCCACTAGCTGCTCGGGAGTCATGTCGGCGAGCTTTTCGATCGAGGTTACGCCGTGGGCCTCTAGCTTTTCGACAGTCTTCGGGCCCACGCCGGCGAGTTCCGTCAGCGGTGTGCCAGGCGAAGTGAGCGCGGTCATCTGATCTTCGATTTCGCGGCGCTTCTCCTCTTCGCTCTTGATGTCGATATTCCAGCCGATGAGCTTGCTGGCCAGACGGACGTTCTGCCCCTTCTTGCCGATGGCGAGAGAAAGCTGCGTATCCTCGACGATCACTTCGAGGCGTTTCTCTTCGACGTCCACAACCTGCACGCGCGTGACTTTCGCCGGGCTCAGCGATTTCTGCGCGAAAGTAAGCGTGTCTTCGTTGTAGGGAATGATGTCGATTTTTTCGCCGCGCAGCTCGCGGATGATGGACTGTACGCGCATGCCCTTCATGCCCACGCAAGCGCCCACAGGATCGACTTCCTTATCGCGGCTCTCGACAGCAATCTTGGTCCGCTCGCCGGCCTCGCGAGCCACGGCCCGAATCTGCACCGTACCATCGTAAATTTCCGGCACTTCCATTTCGAACAAGCGCTGAACCAGAGCGGGATCGGCGCGCGACACGATCACTTGCGGGCCCTTCGCAGCTCGCTCCACGGCGCGAATGGTAACTCGCAAACGCTCGCCCACATTGTAAGTTTCGAGGCGCGATTGCTCGCGCTTCGGCATGCGCGCTTCGGTGCGGCCCATATCCACGATTACGTCAGGGCCTTCCACGCGCTTGACGATGCCGTTCACCAGCTCACCTACGCGGGTGTGGTACTCGTTATAAATCGTGTCGCGCTCGGCCTCGCGCACTTTTTGCAGGATTACCTGCTTGGCGGTTTGCGCGGCGATGCGGCCAAGCACTTCCGTCGGCTTATTCTGGAAAATTTCGCCGCCGGGCTCGATGGCGGGCTGCTGCTTGCGCGCATCAGCCAGCGAAATTTCGCGCAGGGGATCGGCAACTTCTTCGACTACGGTGCGGACGGAGAAGACATCAACGTGCCCGGTTTCAGCGTTGAATTTTGAGCGGAGATCTTCCTCGGTTTTATAATATTTGCGCGCGGCGACAACCATTGCGTCTTCGATCGCCGCCACGATCACATCGGGCTCGATGTGCTTCTCGCGGCTGATCTGCTCGATTGTCTGATAGAGCAAACTTGCCATTTCTGGTGCTCCGTTTGCTGGGCCTGATTGCATTAAATAAAACTGCCGCCCTAAAGGGCGCCGCTACGAAACCGGCGGCAAATTGCGACTTCAAATCTCCACTACCAGGTTCGCCTTGCGAATCCCGGCGAACGGCACTTCTACTTCTTTGTCGCGCACAGCCAGCTTAACGTTGCCTTCCGCATAACCTGCCAAACGCCCCTCGAAAAATTTCGCGTTCTGCACCGGCTCGTTCAACCAGATTTTCGCCAGCCGCCCGGTGAAGCGCGCGTAGTCCGCAGGCTTCAGCAGCTTGCGATCAAGCCCCGGCGAACTCACTTCCAAAATGTAAGCCGGCCCCGGCACCAATTCCTCAACATCCAGAATCACGCTTAACTGCTTGCTCACCTGCTCGCAATCCTGGTGCGTGATCTTGCCGCCTTGCGGATCGGCTTCGGTGGGCGGCCGGTCAAGATAGACGCGCAAAAAGCGCTCTTTACCAACCTTCCACTCGAGATCGAAAATCTCCAGCCCTTCCGAACGGGCCACCCGCTCCGCCGCTGCGCGAATCTTCTCCAAGTCCACCATGCTCGTCGTTCCGGGGTCGTCATTCAAACGTTGAGAGGCACCCCGACCGTATGTGCCAAGCGGGAGCACCGCCCGGCCCCTTTTCCCGCCCAACAAAAAAGTGGGCTCGCGCCCACTGAGTCTTTCGACCTAACTGGAAACGCCCCAGTATAGCCGCGCGGGCAGGAAAAACGCAAGTCGCGGGCCGTCGCGGGCATCGCCCCAATTTTAGATAGCAGGGCAACTCGATCCAGCTCGGAGCTCAGTAAAGGAGACTCCGCATGAATCGCGGCGGAGCCGCGGCATCACGGTGGCAGCCCCCGAATTTATTCGGGGGAGGAGCGCTTTAGCGCTCCGAAAACGCGCCGCCTTCAATTGTGCGCTTTAGCGCTGGGCACGATCAGCGGCGTTTCCGCCGCGAACGAAAACCGGAAGCTGCGAATGTTCAATCCCGCCCCGCGATCAAGCGACCCTCGCCCCAAACTTCAAACCCCCGCGCCGTCCAACCACCTCAACCCCACTCGATTACAAAATGTAACCAATTGGGAATCGCACTACCCAATCCAAACCCCTTCACCCAAGTAAATCGCGAATAATCGCCATCTCCCCACATTTTACGTTACTTTACCGTTGACTAACTAGATATTCAGAGCGATTCTATCCCCGGCCCTCTCCAAGAGGCGCCAAAAAATCGGGAGCCATGCCCCCGAAAGGAAAACTCGAATCACCCTAGGGAAACCGCTTCAAAGCCCGAACCAATGAACACTGCCCGCGAAACCGCGATCTCCCCAATCACCTTCCACCCTCAAAACCGCCAACCAGCACCAATTTCTAA
This sequence comes from uncultured Acidobacteriota bacterium, assembly GCA_963831955.1. Taxonomy (GTDB): domain Bacteria; phylum Acidobacteriota; class Terriglobia; order Acidiferrales; family UBA7541; genus Palsa-147. The sequence continues at coordinate 260,808 of CAWHSG010000004.1, forward strand.
TCGCAAGTCAATTCAACCCACCCCCAGCGTAACTCCAACAAAACAAACAAATGCCCCCCAAATTTCTAATCGGGAATCACTACGATTAGAAATCGACGTAACTCCAACAAAACAAAGACCCGACCACGTTTCTAATCGGGAAGTAGAACCACTTTTGATGGGTCCAGCTTCAACTACCAGAAACGCCCACACCCAGAACATGCCGATAGGGAGAACAGCACAAAAAAAAGCCCCGAGGCATTTGCCTCGGGGCTTCTGAACTCCACCTTGATTGCTCTGCTGCTTATTACTGCTGCGGCTTGGCCGGAGCCGCCGGCTTCGGAGCTGCCGGACGCGGCGTAGCAGCGGCCTTCACCGGATACGCTTGATCGAATAGCCGCACGATATCTTGCGTGATGTCGTTCTGGTTCGCGGCATAGACTACCGGCGTGTTTTGCGCGGAAATGTCGAACACTATCGAGTAGCCGTTTTCCTTCGAGTATTTGTCGATCACTTCGAGCATTTTGCGGCCGATGCGGTCCACCACTTCGCGCTGCGCGTCGTTGGCATCGTCCTGCATTTCTTGCTGTTTGCGCTGGAAAACGCGGGTTAGGGATTCGCCTTGACGTTGCAGGCGGGCCTTCTCTTCATCGCTCAGAGTGGTGGCGCCGTTGCGCAGGCGATTTTGCAGGTCGTCGATCTGCTTGCGCAGATTGTCGAGCTCGTTCTGCCGCGGCGTGAATTGAGATTGCAGCTCCGCGGCGGCTTGCTTGCCTTCGGAGGTGCCGGTGATGGCCGACTGAATATTGATGACCGCCACTTTGCCAGCTGCTGGAGCCGCTGCGCCGCCTTGAGCCCAGGCCACCGATGTCAGTAAGAGCGCCATCAGGGCTGGTAGTACGATTCGAATCTTCATTAGTTCCGACTCCTTCAATTGAGAAAATCGAGCTGTCGCAAAACCGCGATTATATATGCTGCTTTCGAGGCCGGTCAAATGGATTCACGAGCCGACGGCGTGATCACCGTAAGGGTGCGATGCCGATTGCCATGCGCCGAGATGCTTCGCTGAGGCCGGTAGGGGCAGGCCTTTACGGCCCGCCCGCTTTGGCTTTGGGTTTCCCGCTCAACGTGGCAGTGGCACGAGCAGCACACGTTGATTGTTTTGATCCACGACTACGGCGATGCTCAGTTTGTCGTCGATGGCCACTGAGAATTGCTGAGAGCCCGCGATCGCCAGTATTACCTGCACCTTTTGATTTACCAGGTCGGTAACGGAGATTGTGTTGCTGGCGGAATTTACCGTCAGCAGCGTGCTGGTTTGGAAATCGTAATCAAGCGATGTGGGATTGATGCCGGTGCGCACTCGCGTGGCTATGAAAGTGCCGGGATCGATCTCGACGACGTTGTTGTTCAAGCTGTCGGTCACCAGAAACTGATCGGCGCTGGGGTCGTATGCGGCGCCGGTAGGATCCTCGAAACCGGTTAGGCGCGTGAGCACCGCGTTGGTGGCGAGGTTGACGATGTCCACCGTATTGCTGGGAGAGAACTGCGGCGGCGGCGCGGCAGTGATGGCGGCGTAATTGCGCACCGGATCGATGGCCACGGCGAGCGGCATTTGATCCACAGTGAGCGACGCGCCGGCTGCCAGCGTATCGACTCCGACGACGGTGATGTTGTTCGATAGCGTGTTAGCCACCACGGCCTGCGCCGTGTCTTGATTGATGGCTACGCCAGTGGGACCGAGGCAGGAATTGCATGTCGGAATTGTGGAAAGGACGAGCTGATTGATCTCGTCGATGATCGATACGTCGTTGCTGCCGCTATTGGTGACGATGGCGCGGCCCAGTCGCGGGATTGTGGCTACGCCGATGGGCGTGGTGCCGACGCTGAGCGGAGCGCTGGCGGTGCCATTCAGCAGATTTACGAAAGAAATGTCGTTGGAGCCGGAGTTGGTAACGAGCGCTACGTCCAGATCGGTGTCGATGGCGACGCCGACGGGTGAACTGCCGACCGCTACCGGCTGGATCACCGAGAACGTAGAGGCGTTCGAGAGCGTCATGTCTGGGTTCTGCACCTCCACCACAAATCGCCGGGCGGACGCGAGCATACTCGCGGGAATCGTGGCGACGAGTTCGCGGCAGACCGGAGCCGCCGGGCAGGCCGTGGGCACCGTCGAAGTGGCGAGCGGCGTACCATCGAAAAGCACGACGGCGCCGGGCAGGAATCCGTCGCCGATCACGTTCAGCGAAATCGGCGTGGACGACGAGAGCGTACTCGTTGCGCTGGTCTCGGTAATTTGTAGAGGACGCAACGTGCCTAGATCGATGAGCGCGACGTCGTTGTCGTTTTCGTTCACCACCACGGCCACATCGCTGGTGGGATCGATGGCGATGGCCTGAGGATTGTTGCCGACGGTGATGGTCTGGACGAATTGCTGCGTACCGATATTGAAGACGGCGGCCTGACCGGAAAGATTATTGATAGTGAGACCGATGTTGGTGAGCGGGTTCACGGCCGAAGCGATTTGAGACTTCTGATAGGTGATTTGAGTGACGGACTGATCGAGCAGGCTAAACGTGGTGATGGTGGTGTTTGCCGGGTCGGTGAAGAAGGCTTGATGTGTTTCTGTGTTGAGGCCCGCACCGTTGATGGTGGTGGTAAGAGTGAGCGTGGCGACGAGATTTGGCATGCGCACGCCGGTGCCCTGGCTCGCGGGTTGGCCGAGATCCACGATGGAAATCGTGCCCGCGCCGCCGGGCGTGACAACCGCCCAGTTCAAGGTTGGATCCACCGCGACTTGCGGGGTCGCGCCGGTACTTATGGGATTCGTGGCGCCGCCCACCGTCTGAATGACCGTGGCCGGATTGGTGGTCAAGTCAATGATCGCTACTTCATTTGTGGATTCGTAGGCGACCAGGCCGCGATGCGTGAGCGGGTTTATCCCCACTGAGAACGGAGCGAACATCATGACCGGGAGCTGAACGGGCGCAGCCACGCTGGCGGTGGCCAGGTTCACGACGCTAAACGTGTTGTCGCCGCTGTTGACGACCACGGCCTCGTTCAAGAGATTATCGACGGCGACGCTCGTGGGAGTCGTGCCGACGGCTATCCCCGAGGAAGCTGTGCCGGTGTGCAGGTTGACTAGAGTCACGGTGTTGTCGGCGGTGTTCACGACCACAGCCGTGTCGGTAGCGGTATTGATCGCGAGCGCCGTGGGGCCAGTGCCAACGGGAATCGTTGAATTCGCGGATGTAGGAATGCCCGTGAGCGGCGAAACGGCTAGATTGATGGCCGCATCCGGCGACATGCCCGCCGCGACTCCCGCGTTCGTTACTTCGAGCGGAACTAATCCCGCGGCGGTGAAGTCGGAACTGGAGAGCACGGCGTTGAGCTGACGGCTATTCAGGATGGCAGCGGGCCGCGAATTTCCTCCGAAAGTGAGCGACGTGGCGGGAGAGTAGAACCCGCCGGTCAATGTGACGCTGGTGGTGCCCGGCGACGCCTGGGGCACGTTCACCGGTGATTCGGAAATCAGCCCCGGCCTGACGGCGATGACGTTCAGGCTCATCACGTTTGAGGTGCTGCAATCGGGCGGGCATTGCGATTGCACGCTGAGACCAATCGGCGCCGTGGACGTGAGCAGCGGTGCAAAAATCCGTACACGAACGGTCGTGGAGCTGATAAAAGTCGTCGCAGCGTTTGGATCCACGCTGCCATTGATAAGCACGTTGCTGGTAGTGAAGAAATTGGTCCCCTCGATATATACATCCTGGAAGAAGGAACCCTGTTCGGCGGTGGGTGGCGATATTGCGGTCACCGTGGGAACGCCGGAACTTCCGATAGTGATTCCAAAGGTGCCAGATTGAGTAGGATCCGCGAGCGACGTTGCGGTGATGGTGATGGCGCCGGGGGAAGTGGGAGGAGCGGTATAAACGCCGCCCGGCGTGATGAAGCCGTTGGTCACGTTGCCGCCGGCGACGCCGTTCACCGACCATGTGACGGCGGTGTTCTGAGTGCCGGTAACACAAGCAAACATCGCGAATGTTCCTTGTGGAGGGATTACTGCCGAAGCGGGTGGCGAGACCTGCGTGCAAGTGTCCGTGGCCGGAATTACGCTGACGCGCACGCCGGAATCAATAGTCACCGTAGAGGTGCCGAAATCGTTGACATTTTGGGTGCTGGTGGCCACCACGAACACCGTGTCAGGGCTGGGAATGGTGAGCGGCGCGGTGTAAAGACCGTTTTGATTGACCACTCCAAGAGCCGCGGTATTGCAGGTGGGAGCCGGAGTGGCGTTCGGGGCGGCGGTGCAGACCGACCAGGTTACCGAGGTGGTCGAAGTGCCGGTGACGACCGAGGTGAATTGCTGGTTTCCGCCCTGAATTACGGTCGAGGTGGCCGGCGAGACTACGACGTTGATGGTCACTTTATTCGACCCGCAGGCAGCGGCGATTCCGGCGGCGAGCAGCGCCGCGGCTAATTTCCAAACTCTCATTCCCACCCCTCCCCACGATCTGAATACCAGCGCGATGTCGCGGCCGGCGATCGGCGCATTGCCGATGCGATTCGAAAATCCCGAGCCGTTACAAGCCCCGCAACGCGCACTGCGTTTAGAAAGTCCGGCTCACGGTGAACCGGAACGTGTGATGCGGTTCGAGCAAATTCGTCGGCAGCCTCTGAACGTTCACGTCCAGGATATTATTGAGCTGCGGAATAATTTCCGTCTGCAGCACGCCCGGCGGCAGAGAGCGGCGCGCATCGTCGCTCAGGAAGAAGGCGCCTCGCGGCGAGACGATGGTCTCGTTGAGCGTCAGCGGATTATACGCGTAGTAGAAGCGGAACGGCGCATTCACGATCGGCAAGAAAACCACTACTTCGATTCCCGAGGATGCCCTGGGATGGAAGTTCGTGCCGCCGGCAATGGGCAAATCCGACTGAATCTGCGTATTCGGGAAATCCTGGTTCGGATACTGCTGCTGCAAAAGATTCAGCGTCTGTGGCGCGAGAGCCAACTGTGAACTGCGCGTTATGCCATTGATTCCGATATCGGTGAACAGCGCCAACGTGACGGGACCGGCGATCGGAATGCGATATTCGAAGTTGCCAACGGCCTGCGTATCGCCGCCGGGCCGCGTAGCCACGTAGTCAAGTACGGGCACGGTGAGCGATTCGAGGGTCGGGCTGCCGTTGGAATTCAGCCTGGTCGGATTCAGGAACACAACCGTTTGATTGACAGACGAGGGGATAAAAACGTAGGGCGAAATGGTGAAGAAATCGAAGCCGCGGATGTCGTTCTCGCCGCCCAGATAGAAACGGTTCTGCGGCGGCTCGACTTTCCCGCCGTAGCCGGTGCTGAACGCGCCGAGGAAGCGCATGGCAATGACGTTCCGGCGTTTGTTGACCGGATGGTAGTAGGAGGTTGTAAACGTATTGGTGATCGTGTTGGTGTTGCCGCCGAGCGGCCCGCCTTCGAAGGAGAGGCCGTAGAAGAAACTCTTGCCGGCGGTGGCGTTCTGCGGATTGTTGACCGTGCTGTAGTTGATGGTAGGCGTGATCTTGCTGGCTTCAATTCCTTTCAACGCCGAGGGTCCGGCCAGGCTCTGGAATTGCAGCGATTGGAAGAGCAACTGAGAGGACTGGCTGAACGCGGTGATGTCGGTGGTGCTGTATCCGTAAGTGAGGCCGACACGAGTAAATGAGAAGCGCCTGAGCGGATAGCTGGCGAAAAGGGTGAAACCCTTGCTATCGGTGTTGTAATTCTGCTCGATGGCGGGATTGATGGTGACTTGCTGGCCGAGCAGGATGGACGTTTCCCGCTGCTGGTTATAGTCGAATTTCTGGCTGAAGACGGTGAAGCCGGTGGAAATGGGGCGATCGAATAGATAAGGCTCGGTGAATCCGAAGACGAGATTGCGCTGGCGGTCGCCAATTTGCGCTGAGAAAGTGAGCGTTTCGCCGAGGCCCAGGAAATTGTTGGTCTGATAGGAAAGGCCGATGAAACTGCCGGCCAGGCCGCTCACGCCGCCCGACAAACTGATCGACTGCTTGCCTTTTTCATGCACCTTCAGATTGATGTCCACCGTGCCGGCTTTTTGATTGCGCTTGATCTCAGCATTTTCGGGCTTGAGCGTGTCGAAATAGCCGAGCTGATTCAGGCGCAGCAGGCTGACTTCCCAGAGGCGATTGTTGAAGAGATTGCCTTCGTCGAGAAGAATTTCGCGGCGAATGACTTTGTCGCGCGTGGTGGTATTGCCGGTGAATTCGATGCGGCGGACGAAGAATTGCTTTTGCTGATCGAATTTCAGGGTCAGATTAACAATCTTTTTATCTTCGACGATGTCGAACAGCGGCTCGGACGTGAAATCGATATAGCCGTATTCACCGTAGAGCTTTTTATAGTTGTCGAAGGCCTTTCGGAGTTTATCCGTCGAAAAGATATCGCCCTTCTTAAGCGGAAAGACCTTCTCGAGAAACTCTGACTTAAAGAAAAGCCCTTGATCGGGGTCGGCGCTCACCACATGAAAATCGCCCATGTGGTAGCGGTCGCCCTCTTCGATTTTGATGGTGATGTTCGTGCGCTTGCCGTGCTTGTGCCCAAGTCCGGGAACGGGGATTCCCCTGCCTTCCTCATCCACGGTCTGCAAAATGGGATCGTGGACGATGACGCGGAAGAAGCCGTGATCCTGGTAGAGGCCGCGAATGCCGACTTCGAGATCTTCGTCGAGCTTGTCGCGATCGAAAGTCTTGCTCCAGATATTGATGTCGGTGATCTCCAGAGGAATGGCGATCGGACGCGAGTGGTGCATCGCGCGGATCAGCTTTCGCGTCGAGAAGGATTTGTTACCTTCGAATTTGATGGTGCCGACTTTTACTTTCGGGCCCTCGTCAATATTGAACACCAGCTTTACTGCGTTGGTCGCCGCGATTTTTTCGTAGGTGGGTTTGACGACGGCGAATTGGCGGCCGTGCTCGGCGAGCAATTGCTGCAGGACGACCTGAGCGTGCTTGATTACCGTGGGATCGAACCGGCTTTCAACGGTTAGTCCGACTTTGCGTTCCTTGAAGCGGTCGAGAATGTCGGATTCGCTGACGGACTTGTTACCCTTGTACTCGATGCGGCGGATGACGGGTCGCTCGGTGACATAAAAAATGAGGATTTTGCCGCCCGGCGTTTTGGGATCATCCTCGACTTCCAGGCGTATATCCTCGAAGTACTGCGTGTTCCAGAGCGCGAGAAAGTCGCGCCTTACATTTTCTTCATTGTAAGGGTCGCCGATGCGGGAGAACATTCGCGCCACCAGGGTGGCTTTTTGAATGCGGCGATTTCCCTCAAATTGAATGTTGGTGATCGTTCCGTTCGAGCCTTCACCGGAGATCTGCGCGGACACACATGGTGCGACGGCCGCGCCGGCGAGACAGACAGCGGCGAGTCCAAGGAAAATGCGCAGGCATCTTCTTACGATTGCGGCCACACCAGTAGTCAAGGCCGCACTTCCCCGCCCAAGACTGTTTGCTCCCCCGCCGGACCGGGAAAGCGGCCGGCTCGCGCGTGTAGGATTCTTAGTGGGCTACCGGGGTTGCTTCCACCAGGGGACGGAACGCCAAACCGTCAGTCGAGAGATATACCTCGAGAGTAGCGGGACGCTGCAGACCACCCTGAATCAAAGCTTCCGACAGCGGATCTTCGACATACTTCTGAAGCGCGCGCCGCAATGGGCGAGCGCCGTAGCTGCGATCTGCGCAAGTTTTTTCGAGAATCCACTGGCGCGCTTCCTGCGTGAGTGCGATCTGCACTTGGCGATGCACCAGTGTCTCGTTGATCTGGCCGACGAGCAGATCGATGATGCCGATCAAGTCGGCGTCGCTCAGCGAATTGAAAACGATCACTTCATCGAGCCGGTTCAGGAACTCGGGATTGAAAATCTTCTTCACTTCCACCATCACCAAATCGTCGGCGGACTTCGCGGCCACGTCGTCGCCAGCCGATTGGAAGCCTAGCGAAGACTGCTTCTGCAACTGCCGCGCGCCGATGTTGGAAGTCATGATGATGATCGTGTTCCTGAAATCCACGGTGTTGCCGAGGCCATCCGTCAGTTGGCCATCTTCGAACACTTGGAGCAGGATGTTGTACACGTCCGGATGCGCTTTTTCAATCTCATCTAGAAGAATGATCGAGTAAGGAGTGCGGCGAACGCGCTCGGTGAGTTGGCCGCCCTCTTCGTAGCCTACGTATCCCGGAGGCGCGCCGATCAGTTTCGAAACCGAGTGCTTCTCCATGTATTCGGACATATCGAAGCGGATCAGCGATTTTTCGCTGCCGAAGAGGAATTCGCCGAGGCGGCGGGCCACTTCGGTCTTGCCTACGCCGGTCGGTCCGAGGAACAGGAAGCAGCCGACTGGACGGCCCGGAGCTTTCAGGCCGGCGCGGCTGCGGCGAATCGCGCGGGCCAGAGCGGTGATGGCGCGATCCTGGCTGATGACGCGGCGGTGCAACTCTTCTTCGATGCGCATCAGCTTTTGCTGCTCGTCTTCCTTGATGGCGCTAACCGAGACGCCGGTCCAGCGCGCGACTACTTCTTCAATATCTTCGCGGCCGACTACGCCCGTGGCGGAATCATCGATCTTGAGTTTTTCGCGAAGAACCCGCAGGTGTTCTTTTTCTTTGCGCTCTTCTTCGGAATAGAAACGGGCCTTTTCGAATTCGTGATTGGCGATGGCCGTTTCCATGCGGTGAGTGATGAACTTCACGCGCTTCTGCACTTCGGAGACCTCATCCGGCAACATGGCCTGGCGCAGCTTGACGCGGGCGCCGGCTTCGTCGATCAGGTCGATGGCCTTATCCGGGAGGAAGCGATCGGAAATGTAGCGGTTTGAGAGATAGACGGCGTAGCGGACAGCTTCTTCCGTGTAGGAAACGGCGTGGAACTTTTCGTAGCGGTCGCGTACACCTTGCAGCACGAGGACGGCTTCTTCCTCATTGGGCGCGCCGACTTTTACGGCCTGGAAGCGGCGTTCGAGCGAGCGATCCTTTTCGACGGACTTGCGATATTCGCCCGGTGTGGTGGCGCCGATGCACTGAATTTCGCCGCGGCTTAGCGCGGGCTTCAAAATGTTAGCGGCATCGAGCGAACCTTCCGCCGAACCGGCGCCCACGAGTGTGTGCAGCTCGTCAATGAAGATGATGGCGTTCTGGCTCTCCATCAATTCCTTCATGATGGTCTTCAGGCGCTCTTCAAATTGCCCGCGATATTTGGTGCCCGCGACAATCAAAGACAAATCGAGCGAGAGAATCCTTTTGTCGGCGAGGAATGGCGGCACATCGCCATCCGCAATGCGTTGGGCCAAGCCTTCGACGATGGCGGTCTTGCCCACGCCGGGCTCGCCAATCAGCACCGGATTATTCTTGGTGCGGCGGCAGAGAATTTGAATCGCGCGCTCGAGCTCGCGATCGCGTCCCACGAGCGGATCGAGCTGGCTCTCCATGGCGGCCTGCGTAAGATCACGGCTGAATTCAGCGAGCAAAGATGCTTCCTTGGGTCGATTCACCGGCACCTTCTCCCCGGCGCCTCGCGACAGTTCTTCGCGTACGGTAGAAAGGCGAAGACCGCGCTCCTGCAAAATCTCGGCACCGAATGACTTCTCCTCCCGCAACACGCCCAAAAGCAAGTGCTCGGTCCCAACGTGCTTGTGACCGAGTCGCTCAGCTTCTTCGGCGGCAAAGGTGATGATGCGCTTGCATTCCTGGCTGAGAGGAACGTCAACGGAAGTGGAGATCCGTTCGCGCACCGTGATGCGGGACTCGATTTCCTTGCGGATGGATTCGATGGAACCGTGCGAGCGCAAGAATCGGTTGGCCAGCGCCTTATCTTCGCGCAACAGACCGAGGAGAAGGTGCTCGGTCTCGATATAAGGGCTGCCGTACTGACAGGCTTCGTAGCGAGCAAAGAAAATCACTCGACGTGCCTTTTCTGTATAACGTTCAAACACGGGTCACCCGCGCTCTTTCGGGGCATTCGCCCCAGCCTCGGCCGCCTGCGCGCCAGATTGCGAGCGCGTTGCCGCTGCTTCCTCGACCTGCGTAAGCCTGCCGTGTTCGAGATGAAGAACCCGGTTCGCCCGCTGGGCCAGTGAAAGGTTGTGCGTCGCCAAGATGGAAGTGAGACGGTGGGCTAAATGCAAGCGGCGCATCAAATCAAAAATCAGCTCCGCGTTGCGCTCGTCCAGATCCCCCGTCGGCTCGTCTGCCAGGAGCAGTTTCGGCTGGTTCACCAGTGCGCGTGCGATGGCCACGCGCTGTTGCTCGCCGCCGGATAATTCCCCGGCGCGCTGGTTGTCCCGGCCTCCCAAGCCTACTTCGCCCAGCCACTCCCCCGCAGACCGGAGTGCAGTTTCCCGCGCGACGCCCGAAATTAATAAAGGCATCGCCACGTTCTCGGCCGAGGTGAAGTCGGGCAACAGATGATGCCGTTGCCAGACGAAACCAACCGAATTATTCCGATACTCGGCGAGTTCGTGCTCCGCAAGCGCTTCCAGCGAATTCCGCTCGAAGTATATAGTACCGCTTGTCGGAGTGTCCAGCGCGGCCAGTGTGTGGAGAAAAGTACTTTTGCCGGCTCCTGATGGTCCGACGATGGCGACCATCTCTTCGCGTGAAATGGAGAAGTCAACGTTGTCGAGTGGAGTGATTTCCGCGGAGCCGGAACGGAAGGTTTTGCGCAAGCCTTCGACGCGGAGAAGTTCGGAGCTGCCGGCGGCGGGCGGGAAATTCGCCTGTGCCGGAGGGACCGGATTGTTGGCGTCGAAGTTAGACTGTTGGAGCATGTCCGTAAATGTCTATACTCACTTTAGATGCCGAAGCTGGGGTTCTGTATGTCCTTTTTATGCAAGCGATTAGCAATAGCGGGGAAATTGGCTGAGGAGAACAGATTGCCCTTTTTAGCCGCCAAAGTGCCCACTGGCGTTCCCGCTTGATTTTCGCTCGCAGCTAAATGCATTTTCTTCACGCTCGTATGGTGCCTTTGGGCTCCGGCGCGCGCTATAGAGCCTTTTGCCCTATTTCGGTAACCGAAAGTACTGAGCCATTGGTCAGGTGCGCGTTTACGAAGCCAAGCGGAGCCAGATGTCGAAGAGCAAGCTGGATTTATGGCGTGAGGAGGTTTCGTAGCGGTCGGCTTCAGCCCTGCACCTTGCGATCCCGAACTACTCCATTGACGGTGTTTGTCTCCGTAGCGTCGAATACGTAACGGGCCTTTGTTGGATTGTGTAGTCCGCGCGTGTTTGAAACGATGCCGATATCGAGGTCGCCGGATGCCGCGCTGAAACGCGCCGCTACGAAAGACGGAGCAACTGCTCAAGAAGCCGATCATTCGAACCGTAGGATTTCCACCGGCAGAATTCGCGCGGCTGCCCGAGCTGGGAGGAGCGTTGCCGCTACGCAAATTGCCAGGGCTGCGGCGGCGATCCAGACGGCGTCGAGACCGCTGGAGTGGAACGGGACGTAGGGAACGGCATAAATTTCCGCGTTGAGTGGAATGAGCCGCCATTTATCTGCAGCCCAGCTTAGGCCGTAGCCCGCAATCAGTCCGAGCAGAGTGCCGGCGCCTCCCACGATTAATCCTTGCAGCAGAAAGATGCGGCGGATCTGCACGCGGCGGGCGCCCATGGCGACGAGCACGGCGATGTCGCGTGCTTTGTCGGTGACCGTCATGGTCATCACTACCAGCACGTTGAGTCCAGCGACGAAAGTGATCAAGCCGATGAACATTGCGGTCACCAACTTCTCGAGACTCAGCGCGCGAAACAACGCGCGATTTTCGTCCATCCACGTAGAGGTCGTGAATCCGGGCCCGGCTCGCGCCTGAAGCAGCTGGGCCACTTGCTGCGCATCATCGAGGTGAATACAGCGTACTTCGAGAAGACTGACTACATCGCCTATGCCGGCTAAGCTTTGCGCCGAAGGCAGCGTGACGAATCCCCAGTTTGCGTCATAGTCGTAGAAGCCGGAATTGAAGATGCCGGCAACGCGGAATCGCCGTGAGCGCGGGACGATGCCGAAGGGAGTGAGGCTGCCTTGCGGGCTGGTGAGGCTGACGTAATCGCCGGCTGCAATTTTTAGTTCTTGCGCCATGATCGCGCCTACGAGGATTGCGGGAACGCCATCGGCGTCGAGAGAAAAATCGGCTTTGCCGGACGTGATGCGACGAAGCGCTTCGTCCGATTGTTTTTCGATTTCCGGATCGATGCCCTTTAAGACGATGCCGCGCGAGCTGCCGCCTGCAGAAAGCAGAACCGTGTTGTATATGGCGGGAGCGATCGAGCGCACGCCGGGCGTGAAATTCAATTTCGCAATCAGTTCGCGGTAATCGCGGATGCCTTCGGGATTGACCGGTTTTAGATTTACGTGCGCGGTGACGCCAAGAAGCCGGTCGCGAATGGCCTGGCGGAAGCCGGTGTTCATTGCCAGCGCGATGACGAGCGTCGCGACTCCCGCCGCGACTCCGATCACCGAAAGTAAAGTTACGAGGCGAAGCACGGCTGGCCGATTCGGCGAGCGAAGGTAGCGCAATGCCACCAGCCATTCGAAATTCATTTGGCGTCGCCGGTCGCGCTGGCAGCATCCGCTGCGTCACCGCGCGCGGCGCCTTGCGGCCGAAGAAGTGGAAACAGCAGAACTTCGCGGATCGTATGAGAATTCGTAAGCAGCATCACCAGGCGGTCGATGCCGATTCCCTCGCCTGCCGTGGGCGGCAAGCCGTGCGCGAGTGCGCGAATGTAATCTTCATCGAGCTGTTTGGGCGCCTCGTCGCCGCCGCGCTCGATCTGTTCGCGGAAGCGCCTTTCTTGCTCTTCGGGATCGTTCAGCTCGGAGAAGCCGTTGCAAACTTCGCTTCCGGCGACGAAGAGTTCGAAGCGCTCGGTGAGCGAGGGATCGTCGGGCCGCGCTTTGGAAAGAGGCGAAATCGCCGTCGGGTAATCGTAAATGATGGTGGGCTGGATCAAGCGGTCTTGCGCGATTTCGTCGAAAAGCGCGCCGGTGATCTCACCGTCGGACGTCGCGGCAGAAATTGCCAGTGGTTCCCGGCCCCCGCGCTTGGCCCAATCGTTGTAACGCGCGGCCAATGCCCGAGCTTCTCCCGGCTGCGCAAGTTGTTGCGCTGTAGGAGGCGCGCCGGCGGCTTCGGGCCAATAGCGGCAGACGGCTTCGCGCATTGAAAGCCGCTCGACTTTCGAGAAATCGAGTTCGTGCTCGCCGTAGGGAATTTTCTTGCTGCCGCAAATTTTCTCTGCCAGTGACCCAAGCAACTCTTCGCTCAAGTCCATCAAATCGCGATAGTCGCTGTAGGCCTGGTAGAACTCGAGCATGGTGAATTCCGGATTGTGCGTCGCGTCGATGCCCTCATTCCGGAAATTGCGATTGATTTCGAAGACGCGATCGAGGCCCCCGGCAATCAGCCGCTTCAAATACAGCTCGGGCGCAATGCGGAGATAGAGATCGATATCGAAAGTATTGTGATGGGTGACGAAAGGGCGAGCCGTCGCGCCGCCGGCGATCGGATGCATCATGGGCGTTTCGACTTCGATATAGCCGCGACTCACGAAAAAGCTTCGCAGCTCCGCCATGATACGGGCGCGGTTGACGAAGATTTCGCGCACGTTGGGATTGGCGATTAAATCGAGATAGCGCTGGCGATAGCGAATGTCCGGATCGGCGAGACCGTGGAATTTTTCGGGCAGCGGGAGCAGCGCTTTCGTGAGCAGTTCGAGTTTTTCAACCCAAACGGTCAATTCATTGGTCTTCGTGCGGAATAAATGGCCTGTGACGCCGATGATATCTCCGAGATCGAGCGTGCGAAAAAGATCGAAATTCTCTGCGCCCACCGCATCGAGCTTCACGTAGAGCTGCAGCCGCTTTCCTTGCCCCAAAATATGCGCAAATCCGGCTTTTCCGTGCGGCCTCAGCGCTACGACGCGACCTGCCACGCGCACGTTTACCGGCTCGGCCTTCAATTCATCCACAGGTTTCGATTCGTATGCCGCGGATATACTTTCCGCCGTGTGCGTCCAATCGAATTTGTGAGGGTAGGGATCGCGTCCCTGCGCGACGATGTCCGCTACTTTCTTGCGTCGTTGCAGAAACTGATCGAGCGGCTCGAATTCCAATCGCAATCCTTTCGCGGAGTCGTGCGAAAGTATAACGGCGCGATTCTGATACCGTCAAGGAAGCGGCTTGCGTGGTCTGGTATAATGCCGCTCTCGGGTGGAGGAACTTTGTCCCTCTCAATGGTTAGGGCCCTTTTCGCGAAACGCCGAACCGTTCGCGACGATTGGATCGCCTGGCTCCCGCCAGATAAGCTTACTCTTTTCAAGTCCATAGCAACGCGCTGGGAACGCAACTCAACCATGTCCGGCATCGTTCTCCACGATGCGATCGAGTTACGCGATCAAGGCCGCTTCGATCAGGCCCGCCTGCACGTAGAAATGGCCAGCGAGCTGGTGACCCGCAATGCTGTGGAACTCTCGCGCGCCCTGAATGTTCTCCACGACGAAGCGCGCCACGTCGGCGACCTGCCCGCGGTTGAGCCTTTGGACCCCACTAACTTCTGCAGCGAAGCCGCCCGGCGCGTGGCCCACTGGAACACTATGTTTCATTGGATCTTGTTTGATGCGCGCTCGCAATTTTTCCAGAAACTGCGAGTGCTGGGTTTGGTGATTGACGATGCTTCGTCCAGCTTTGCCGCAAGTGCTGATGAGCTGATGGACTCCGAGTTGACCGATCTCGAAGCGCCCTGGAGCGTGTTGGCCGATCTGGAATGCGATCTCAACACCAGCGCGCGCGAACTGGAAGTTGTCCTGAAGGCGCTGCTGCGCAATCTGCCTCCGGCTTTGACTGAGGCGATTCGCGACGGTCTTGAACCAGCGCCGGTCTCGACACCGCGGCGAGCGCGCGCTCGCCGGTCTCGAGTCTCCTCTTAGCGGTCACAGGCTTAAGATAATCAAGCGACGGCATTCGGGCTAGACGCACGCCGCTTTTCCTACGACAATCAAGTGATGTCACTCTGAGCGCGTTTTCGTACCGGGATGCAGATAGCGAATCCCGATGCCGCCGTCCCGCGTCCAACAAAGCGCCGCGGTGGAAACGCGCGGACAACTCAGAGGACAACTCAAGGGGCGCATGACGCATCGCAGTAGAGGATGCGTCCCGCCGGGACTTTGTGACCCGTACGAGACGAAACGAATCCCAGGAGATGCCTGAAGCCGACGTCATCCGGCTCGCCCAGCGTGGTGACCCGTCTGCCTTCGAGCGCCTCTATAGGATGCACAGCCGGAGGGTTTACTCCCTCTGCTTGCGCATGGTGGGGAACACGGCCGAAGCCGAGGATCTGACCCAGGAGGCTTTTCTCCAGCTCTTTCGCAAGATCAGTTCATTTCGCGGCGAGTCGGCTTTCTCTACCTGGCTTCACCGGCTTTCGGTGAACGTGGTGCTGATGAAGTTGCGCAAGAAGCGCATGCCCGAAACCTCGCTCGAAGAAGCAACGGAGCCGGACGAGGAATCGGGAGGACCGCGGCGGGATTTTGGCACGGCGGATTTGCAGTTAACCGGTTCCGTGGACCGGGTGCATTTGCAGCGGGCGGTGGAACAGCTTCCTCCGGGATACAAGGCGATTTTTGTGCTGCACGATATACAGGGCTACGAGCACAACGAGATCGCGGGAATCATGGGCTGCTCGATCGGAAATTCGAAGTCGCAGCTTCACAAAGCGAGAATGCGTCTTCGCGAGTTACTCCATGAGACTTTGCGGAGTGAAGCCCGCGAGCAGCGTCAGGCCGTGAAATCGGAAGCCGCCGGCGAGAGTTAGTTGCAGAATTTGATCGAAGCCGTTTGAAGTAGAAGGATAGGTATATGCCAGCCATGCAGTGCAATGAATTCATGGAATCGCTCGAGCTGTGGTTGGACGGCGAGCGTCGCCCCGACGCCGAAGCGCATTTGCGTTCCTGCGCCGCCTGCAGTGGGCTTGTCGCCGACCTCGACAAGATTCAGAACACCGCCCGCGAACTATCCGATGTTGATCCTCCTTCGCGCGTGTGGACAGCGATATGCGCACAATTGGAAGCTGAAGGGCTGATGGAATCGCGGGGCTGGCTGAGCTGGCTGCCTTCGTTTGGCGCTGCTTGGATGCGTCCGGCTCTTGCGGGAGCGCTGCTTGCGATTCTCGCAGCAGGCGGTTTCGTGCTTGGCACTCGAGTGCACAATTCCAATGTCCGCGCGCACTGGGTTAGCGGAAATCAGGCTGCCACCGCGCCGATTGAAGCCGACCTTGGGAACTTTGAACTCCATGCTGTTTCGGCGCTTCATGAGCCGAATCCGACAGTAAACGTTGCGTTCAAGAAGAACCTAGAAATCGTTGACAACTACATTGCAGAGTGCGAGAAGAGTGTGCAAGACAATCCGGAAGACGAACTTTCCCGGGATTATCTTTACGGAGCCTATCAGCAGAAAGCGGATTTGCTCGAGCAGATGAGCGAGCGTGGGGGGAACCAGCAATGATTCGCGTTTCCATGCCATTCGAATCTTGGGCTTCGAAAACGGCGATGACTTTCGGCACCGGTGTGCTCCTCGCAGCCAGCCTTACTGCGGCTCCGCATCATGTCGAGAAGCATTTCAAGGTGGGCGCGCACCCGGTGATCACCATTCATAATCCGGACGGCATTGTGACTGTGAAGGCCTGGACCCGGCCCGAAGTAAAACTAGTAGGCGATAGCCAGAGCGACAAAGTGGAAATCGATGCCGATCAAACTGGAAATCGCGTGGATCTGAACGTACGCGCCCTGGTTGACGACATCAGCCCCGAGGAATTGCGCGCCAATTTCGATCTATTCGTTCCGGAAGATGCGGAATTGCAGATTCACAACGATTCGGGTTCGGTGGCGGTGCAAGACGTCACCGGCGATATGGCACTCGACACCATTGCGGCGGGCATCGCCTTGCAGGATGCTTCGGGCTATCTGTCCATCAGGACCGTCGGCGGCGCGGTGCAGTGCATTCGCTGCGCGGGACGCATCGAGATCACTTCGATTTCCGGCAACGTGAAATTGCTCGACATGCGCAGCTACAGCGTGCGGGCGCAAACCACGCGGGGCGATATCGTTTTCGATGGCGCATTTCTCGCCAATGGCACTTACCGCCTGACGAATTATAGCGGCTTGATTGACGTGCGGATTTCGCCTGACGATTCTTTCGATCTGAGCGCCACGTCGGTAAAGGGCAAAGTGCAGAACGACGCCAACCTCACGCCTGCCGCGCCGCGCAAGGGTCCTGTTTCACGTTTCGCGCAAACTTTATTCAGCGTGTACAACCAGGGCAAAGCCAAAGTCGAGCTGAAATCGTTCGATGGTACAATCAACATCCACAGGCGCGAATAGCGCCATTTCGCTCTGAACGCCGACCGCGAAAACTCGCCGCCTGCTCCGCCAGACAACCGCTCGCGCAAGCTTCTTTGCCTCACAGGATTCATGGGCACTGGAAAATCCACGGTCGCGCGTCTGCTGGCGCGCCAGGTCGGCTGGCTGCACGTGGATCTCGATAAGCGAATCACGGATACCACCGGCCATTCCATCCCGGAAATATTTGAAGGCGAGGGCGAGACGGCTTTCCGCAAGCTCGAATACGAAGAGCTGGCGCGCACCTTGGGCGAGGCGAAGGCGCTTGGGCGCCCGACCATCGTTTCGCTTGGCGGGGGCACCACCGCGCAACCGGCGAACCTTGCAGTGCTTGAGCGCAATGCCGCGACCCTGATCTGGCTGCATTGTCCCGTCGAGGAACTACTGCGCCGCTGCGCACACATCACTAATCGCCCGCTGTTTCGCGATGAAGCAAGCTTTCGTGAACTTTATCAGCAGCGGCTCCCCTTTTATGAACTGGCGCATTACCGCGTGGAGAGCTCGGTCGAGCCTCTGCGCGTGGTGGAACAAATCCTCGCTCTTGGAATTCTCGACAAGGTGCTTGCATGAAAATTGCGATAGGAAAGAATGGACGCCGCGCGGCGCGATCTGTGGTTGCGCTGGGCACCGCGGCGATCTCGCTCTCTTTATTCGCTGCCGCGAATGCGCGTCCACATCCGATTCGAGCGTCCAATTCGAAAGCTGACGCCGCGAGAGCTGCAGCATTTCCCTCGGTCACCCTCGCTGCGGACAAAGGGCGGTTCCGCATCTCCGCAAATGGCCAGCCGATCGGTACGGAAGAATTCGAAATTCGCCCAACTGGTGATCACTGGCTCGCGCAGGGCACCACGGAACTGAAACCGGCGCAGGGCGCTGCCACGCGCGTCACTTCCCGCCTGACCTTGCAAGCCGACGGAACGCCTGCCAGCTACAATTGGAGCACCGAAGGTCCGAAGAAGGCGTCCGCGGACATCGCGTTTCAGGGCAATGTGGCGACGATCGTTCTGCGCGTCGAAGGCGCCAAGCCCTTCACGCAGCAATTTACTTTCAGCTCGCCGCAAATCGTGGTGCTCGACAACAACGCTTACAACCAATACGCAATCCTGGCGCGGCTCTACGATCGCGAAAAAATGGGCGCCCAGACTTTTTCGGTGTTGGTGCCGCAGGAAATGACGCCTGGAAGCGTGACGGTGGAATCGCTGGGCGAAATTACGGCGGGAACTGCGAAGTTCGAAGAGTTGCGAGTGAAAACTGCGGATCTCGAAGTGGACCTCTACCTCGACAGCAACCACCGTCTGATGCGCCTAGTAGCCCCATCCTCAAATGCCGAAGTAGTCCGCGAGTAAAGTACCGCTGGCGTCCCCGCCGGCTCTTACGAGCGCAATAGACGCTTAAGATCGCAAATCACGGGCGGCGCAATTTGATTACGAGATGGCTTTGGTTGAGCTGCGAGGTCCGACCGACATCGCAGCCCTTATGTAGATTGCGGTCGTAAGAGCCGGCGGGGACGCCGGCGGTACGTTACAGCTGCGCCCGATTCACGATCTGCGGAGCATCGATTCTGCGCGGCTTCTCGATTGCCACCGGGACTGAAATCTCCGAACCCTTGCGCAGGACGCTCAGCGTCACCGATTTTTGATCGATCTTCTGGCGCAACTGGGTGCGCAGGTCGCGCGTGGACTTTACCGTCTGGCCATCCACTTTTGTGATCACGTCGCCAGCCTTCAGGCCTGCTTTTTCTGCCGGCGTGCCGGAGCGCACTTCGCGCACCAGAATTCCCTCGCCGCTCGGCGCGCCAAAATAATCGCCCAGTTGGCCGCTCAAATCTTCAGCGCCGATCCCGAGCAATGGCGTATGGAAATCCATCGCTTCCGGCGCGACCATCGGATCGAAATCGAAGTCCGGCATCTTGAATTCCTGCACGTTGGGCACTTTGAACTTGTAAACGCGCGGCGCAGAATCTTTATCGCCGGGGCCAAAACCGCTCTCGCGCTCGCCCACCTCGATCGTGATCGTTTGCAGGCTGCCGTCTCGTGAAACGCTCAGCGGAATTGATCGTCCCGGCGGCGTCTCACGCACTAGGCGGCGGAATTGAATCGTGCCTTCGACGTTCTGGCCTTCGTAGGCGAGAATCACATCATTCTCTTTCACTCCGGCTTTCGCTGCGGGGCTGTCCGGCTCGACGCTTCCTACCACCACGCCGCGCGTTTCCGATAGCTTCAGTTCCTTGGCCTTCTCCGCATTCACTTCAGAGATTTCGATTCCGAGCCAGCCGCTGTTATCGTCCGAACTCCAAACTTCCTGCGCGTCCGGACTAATCTCGATCACCTGCTTTTTCACTTGCGCGAGCGCGGCAGCTTCTTTCGCGAGTTCATCCGACTGAAGGTTGGCAAGGTTCGCGGTGAGAGCGTCGAGATTGCCGATCTCCTGCGATTCCATTTGGTCCTCCTCGGCGACAAGTTGTTCGCCCTCGGCAGCCAGTTGATCCGCCGCTACGGCATACTCGTCCGATATAACCCGAGCCGCAGCATCGGTCGCATCCACATTCAAATCGCACGCGCCCTCTGGCGCGGCGGGCGCCGGCAGCGCGCGCGGCGCGGATGGAGCCTGCGGTGCCTTCGGCGCGGTCGAACCCGATTGGCCAAAGCTCGTGCCCGAAAACGCGAAAAGCAACAGAACCAACGCGCTCAACCCGGTAAGCGCCGTCCATGTCTTAATACGCATCTTAACCCCTCCTTGTTCCCTCATATTTTCCCTAGAATTGCGCCCCGGAATTGTTGGCTTCGAACTCCTGAATGAAAACGTACTGCCCGTTCAGACTCCCGGCTCGTCCACCACCACGCGTATCCCGCCATTTACAGTACGAAGAGAAATCCTGCAACCGCCGGCGCCGATCGTTCCAGAAACTCCGCGGCCGACGCGAGAACTGGTCGCGGTGACGGGCAGTTGAGAAGAAAAGTCGCCGTTCAAACTCTGCGCGTTCAGCGCCGCATGAGCGTCGTGCGGCAGCGCCAAGACTACCGATCCATTCACGGTCTCCAGCGCCATTGGCCCGTCATCGGCAAGCCTGCGCAGCTTCAGGCGGATGCTGCCATTCGTCGTATGCGCACTGAAGCGTCCGGAGCTGTTGCTCACGTCCACGTCGCCATTCACGGTGCGCAGATCGCCATTTCCATCCACGCCACGAACCATCACATTCCCATTCACCGTTTCCACGCCGCCGAGAAGCACGCGGTAGGGCACGCGCACGTGATACTCGACAGCCACTTCGACGCCCGAACCCTGCGGATAGCGCGTGTGAACCGCAACATGACCCTGGGCCGAGTCCACCTGAATTTCCACGCGCGCCAGATCGCGCTCGTCACCGGTGGTAGTCTTCACTGCGCGGACCTCCACTTCGTCGCGATCCCAGCCATCCACTTGCACCGAGCCATTCACGTTCACCAGCTCAAAGCTGCCGCCGCTCGGCAGCGGATACTTCTCCTCATAAACTTGGCTGAATCCGAATCCAACTGTGGGCAGAGAGAGGATTGCCGCAATAGTCAGCAGCAACCCGAGAATCGTCCTCCGTCCTACTGAGTGCCACGCCTGCGTCAACATCCTACCCACGGCTCCCTCCCGTGCGAAGAATCGCGCCTGGCCCAACAAACTCAACTCGATGTCTGGCTGCCGCCCCGCCGTCAGATCGTTCTCAATTATCGGAGGGCGGCCCGTCCGTCTTGTCCGTTAATTCCCTTTGATCTTGCAGCTCCACGAGCTTGCGTTGGAGCTGCTCCATCTGCAGCTTGTAAATTTTCACTTGCTTGGCGGTATCGCTTAAAACCAACCGGATATTTCCGGCCACAGTGCGCAGGCGCAAAAGCTCGCCGCCGCCATTCAATTCTCCTGCGGCACGAATCACGTGCTTGCCATCGGATTGGTCGTCGTAACTGACCTTGATCGGCAACGCCGGATCAACCGTGAACCCATGCGCGCCGCCGAGTTGTATGGAGGCGTCAATGGTGATCGGTAATTCTTTGGGAATGTAGACGACGATGTCGCCATCGGACGATTGCAAGTCGCAGCCGCCGGCCACCTTCGCCGTGTTTCCCAGCCACGCCGTGATTCCCCCGGCGCTGGTGAATGCCCGCACCGGGCTGTCCACCTGCGTCAAATAAATGCTGCCGCTATTAGACTCCAGAGTCGCCGGACCTGAAGCGCGCACCACGCGAATTCCGCCGCCCGACGTTCGCGCGCGCACTATTCCGGCCGCTTCGCCCACTTCGATTTGCCCGCCGCCGGTATCGGCGAAGAGTTCCTTGGCGACTTTCTCGACGGAGACATTGCCGCCGCCGGTCCCGAGGCGTGCGATGCCACCGATGGACGCCACGCGAATGTGGCCGCCGCCGGTGCGCAGCGTGGCCGCGCCGGCAATGTTTCCCGCGACGATGTGGCCGCCACCGGTAATAGCGCTCAGATCTCCCGCCACGTCCCGAACGGTAATATGCCCGCCGCCGGTCTCGAGCTTCGCCGACGCGCCCAGCGACCCAACGGAAATGTTTCCGCCCGCAGTCGCCAGCGAAACGGCGCCATCCACGTCTTCGCTGTCAATGTTTCCACCACGCGTCGTCACGTCCAGGTTGTATTTTCGCGGCACGGTCACGTCGATGGTGACCCACAACCTGCCCGCGAGCTTCGAACTCAGCACTTGTCCGCGCAGGACCACGCGGCCGGCTTCAGGCCGCTCCACGAGTTTGAATTGCTGCAGGATTTCTTGCGCGTCAGGCTTGGTGGCATCAGTGCTGAGGACTGCGTGATACTCGACTCGGTCGGTATCGCGCGTATGGATTTGAATGCACCCGAGATCGGTGGAAAGCACCAGGCGTTCGCCGGGCCGGGTGTTCACCGCGCCGGCGAGTTCCCGCTTCGCACGCGGCGACGGCACGGGATCCTTGGTGGGCACAGGACGGGCAACCGTTGCAGGCGCAGCGAGAAGAACCGTCATCATCGCCGCCAGCAGAGTGCGCTGCAGCGCGCTACTCGAGACAGAAACTCCCCGCTGATTCAGACAACCTAACATCCCGCTCCTCTGCAACGTCGCACTAGAACTTCTCGCGTGGGCCCAAATCTTGAATTAGCGCGGCGCTCTGCAGGCGAATGTAGGTACTGGAATCCTTGCGCGCGCGCTCGTGCAGCACTTCCAAAAGCTGCGGATCGGAAGTTACCTGCCCTTTTGCCTGCATTTCACGAAGCGTGTTGATGGCCTCGATGCGCACACCAGGATTGGCGTCTTCCACCAGCGCGGTCATCAATGTCTGCTGCACCACCACCTGCGGCTGGGTGGTATCGAGCGCCTCGAGCGCCTTCAATCGCACCGCCGCATTCTGATCGCTGCGCAGCACCTGGCAGAGCGCCTGCCGCACGTCTTCATCGGATGCGCGAACTTTGAGCATCTCCACAGAATTGATCCGCACATCGGGGGCGAATCGCTGATTGTTGCGAAGCACGTAGAGCAGCACGCGCTTCACATCATTGTTCGCCGGAGTGCCCTGCACCACCATCGGCTGCGGCGACTTCATGTGTACCTGCACTTCCGGCGAGGCATCATCGCCCGAAGGCTCCCAATTGATTCCAGTAATGTCCGCGGTGCGTAGATATTGATCGTCGATCGGGGTAGCGCCGGGAGTGCTATCGAGTGATTCGAGGCTTGCGGTTGGTGCTGCGGGAGCGGGAGGCGGGGAAACGATCGTTCGGCCTGACCACCGCGGGTAAAAAGCTCCAGCCGTAAATCCCAGGAAAATCAGCACGACTGAGGCGGCGGCTGGATGCATGGCCAGCCACTGCGTCGGCACGAACGCTTCGAACCATCCGCGCCATCCGGAATGGCTCTTGGCCGCTTCCGCTTCATCGAGAGCATCCGTAAGTCCGGCGCGGCAAGCGGCAAGAAGATCGGCGCTCGGCTCAGGCCGTGGCGCCTCCGCGAGCATTTCCAACATCTGTTGATTTTGCAGGAGGAACGCGCCGCACTCGGCGCACCCCCCGGCGTGCGATTCCACTTCGATCGCTTCGGGCTGTTCCAACTCGTCCGCCGCGAGCAAATACATTCGCTCGGCAAACGGCTCGCAAGGCTTGGCCTCGAGCCGCTCGGGAAAATTCGAATTGGGAGGGTCCATCATTCCTATTGCGCCTCGCTTATCTCATTTCGCACAGGCTTGCGCGAAGTTTGCGCGTCGCCCGGAACAGCGAATTCTTTACCGTCTCTTCGGAGGTCCCCAGCATATCTCCAATCACTCTCAGCTTCAGCCCCTGGTAATGCTTCAATTCGAAAACCATCCGTTCGCGGGGCGATAATCGCTCGAGCGCATCCTGAATGTGCTGCCCGAGTTCGTCGCCAAGAAGCTTGCGCTCGGGATTCGCTCCCGCTCGCGTTTCCGGCTGGCGATCGAAAAAGTCACGCGTGGTCCCTTCGCTTTCATCCGGCACCGGGGCCTGATCTTCCCGCCGGCTCGAACGCCGCCGCAGATGATCTAGCGCGACGTTGGTCACAATCCGGTACAGCCAAGTATAAAAGCTGCACTCAAAGCGAAACCGGTGCAAATTTCTATAAACGCGGAGAAAGCCTTCCTGATAAATATCGCGGGCATCTTCACTGCGGTGGACCAGGTTTAGCGCCAGTCGCAAAACTTCGCGATCGTAGCGGCGGACGAGTTCCTCGAAGGCCAGACGGTCTCCGGCCTGCGCCTCCCGAACGAGGGCATGTTCGTCCGAAACCTTCACTGCTGCGTGGCGCGCATCTCGCTCGAGAGCGACGCTCATCCCCATGGTATGTTCCACCGGTTGCGCCGGGTCCAATTTCCCACCCGTCGGGAGTTCTTCTGAATCGCAACTGACCCGGTTACTCGACTTTCTCTCAAGCCCCACTGTCATAGACGCGACTCATGCAAACAGGTAAGCAGTGAACTCGCCCGATATCGAACATTTGTCCCACGGATGGGACAAGTAGCGGCGGCGTCTCTGCCGGCATCTGACGAGCAGGATTGCGACTAACGGCACACTTCACGCGCGGACTAAACAAGCCAACCAGCCGATTTTTGCGTCGCTTAGCGCTCCGTCGACGAGTTTGGGCCCCAATCGAAGTTCTGCGCTCGTAAGATGCCGGCGGAGACGCCAGCGCTACTTAACCCACTCGTCCTTGAGCATCTGTGGAGCCATCGTCGTTGCGACGTTCTTGCTGTACGTAAATGCCCAGGCGGATCAGGCCATAGACGCCTACGCAAACTAGGAAATCGAGGAGCAGGCCTAGATCGATTTTCGCGCCGGGATGGCGCCAGATCGGAGGAAGATGCGGCTGCAGTGAGAAATAATAGATCGCGTTGCCAAGAAGTATGGCGATCAGATATTCCAGCCATCGCCGCAGGCTCGTGCCAAGAAATGTTCGCATTCATAGTCCGTTCCCCAAGCGAACTAATTCAAATATGCAGCCTCGCGAATTCGTTCCGGCGGCCAATCCTTCCGAGCCGGTACTCGCCGCAGCGCCATCTTTAGTCGCGATAGTGTAAATTAAGGGTAGTCAATATATTGATGCAAACACGCCGCCGACTCAATGCCCACATTCCTCAATAGCGAACTTTCCCGCCTCAAGGGCATCGGCCCGCAACGCGCCACTTTGCTGGCCGAGCGCGGCTTTCATACGCTCGCCGATCTGCTCGGCTATCTTCCCTTCCGCTATGAAGACCGCATCCGCTTCACGCCCATCGCCGAAATCGTTCCCGGGCAGTTTTTCACCGTGCAGGCCGAAGTCACCTCCGCCGCGACGATTAAATTCGCGCGCGATCGCAAACGCATGTTCCTGATGAAAGTGCGCGATTCGAGCGGCATCCTCAGCGTGCGCTTCTTTTTCGGCGCCTATCTCGAAGGACGCCTCAAGCCCGGCATGCGCCTGGTTCTCAACGGCCGAGTGACCATGGATCCCTTTCGCACCTCGCGCCGCGAGATGATAAATCCGGAGTACGAAATTCTCTCGAATGCGACGGCCGACGACGAAGCCGACATCGATTCCACCGAAGTTGGCCGCATTGTCCCGATTTACGAGGCGATCGGCGGCGTAAATTCGCGCATGCTTCGCCGCATCATTTACGGAATCCTGCGCGACACCGCGAACCAGATTCCCGAAACTTTGCCGGAAGAAATCCGCAAGCGTTACGCGCTCCCTTCGCGCCGCGAAGCGCTGATGTACGTTCATTTCCCGCCTGCCAACGAAAGCCTCGAGCTGCTCAATAGTTTTCGCAGTCCTGCGCACGTGCGCATGATCTTCGAGGAATTTTTCTTTTTCCAGCTCGGCATCGCCGCGCGTCGCAAGGAAGAGCGCGCCCAGGCCGGCATACCCTCTGCAGGTGCGCGACGATAAGATCCGCTCCGCCATCAAGCGCATTCTTCCCTTCAAACCCACCGCCGCGCAAAAACGCGTCCTCGCCGAAATCGCCGGCAATCTCGAAGGGCCCTCGCCGATGAATCGTCTGCTCGAAGGCGACGTGGGCAGCGGCAAAACGATCGTCGCTTTCGAAGCTGCAGTGATCGCCATCGAAAATGGCTGCCAGGTCGCTATCATGGCGCCGACTGAAATTCTCGCCGTGCAGCATTTTCTCTCCGCGCGGCGCATCTTCGCGCCCGCCGGCTATCGCGTGGAAATGCTGATCAGCGGCATGAAACGCAGCGAAAAATTGGCCGCGCTCGAGCGCATTCGCAACGGTGAAGCTCAATTTATCGCCGGAACACATGCGCTGATCGAAGAGGCCGTCGAATTCAAGCGTCTCGGCCTGGTCATCGTGGACGAGCAGCATCGCTTCGGCGTCCTGCAGCGCAAGCGCCTGATGGAAAAAGGCGCGTCGCCGCACGTGCTGGTAATGACCGCCACGCCGATTCCGCGCACTCTCGCGCTCACCGTTTACGGCGATCTGGATATCTCGATGATCGATGAAATGCCGCCTGGCCGCACGCCCATCTCGACGCGTTGGCTTGACGAAGCGCAACTTCCCGCCGCGTGGGAATCCATCCGCCGCGAAATTGCCGCGGGCCGGCAGGCTTACATCCTTTACCCGGTAATCGAGGAATCGCAGTTGGAGCTGAAAGCCGCCACCGCCGAATACGAACGCCTCTCGCGCGACGTTTTTCCGAAGCTGAAAATCGGCCTGCTGCATGGCCGCCTCCCGAGCGACGAAAAAGAAGACGTGATGGAGCGCTTTCGTCGCCGCGAGTTGCACATCCTCGTAGCCACAACCGTCATCGAAGTCGGCGTGGATGTCCCGAACGCAACGATTATGCTGATCGAGCACGCCGATCGATTCGGTCTCGCCCAACTCCACCAACTTCGCGGTAGGATTGGCCGAGGCAGCGAGAAATCCGTCTGCGTCCTGGTGGCTCCGAAGAACATCACCGGCGACGCACGCGAACGCGTCGAAACTATGGTCGCCACAACAAACGGCTTCGAAATCGCCGAACGCGATTTGAAACAGCGCGGCCCCGGCGAATTTTTCGGCACCCGCCAGCATGGCGATCTCTCGTTTCACGTAGCGCATCCACTGCGCGATCACAAACTCCTCGAACTCGCGCGCACCGAAGCCTTCGCCATCGCGCAAAACCCCGCGCGCGCCGACGAAATGCGCGAGCTCACTGCACAACTCGGCCCCGCATGGCAGAAGCGCTATCAGCTCGCGGCCGTCGGATAACCCGCCCACATGCGCGTAATCGCAGGAAAATTCGGCAGCCGCCCGCTGAAATCGCTCAAGGGAATGTCCATGCGCCCGTCGAGCGACCGCCTGCGCGAAACCCTCTTCAATGTTCTCGGCCCGCTGGTAAAAGGGTCTCTCTTCGTGGACTGCTTCGCGGGAACCGGCGCAGTGGGGATCGAAGCCCTGAGCCGCGGCGCACGCGAAGCCATCTTCATCGAAAATCACGCCCCCGCCGCCGCGCTGATCCAGAAAAATCTCGATTCGCTGGAAATCAGCCGCGGCATAGAAATTCTGAAAATGGACGCGCTCGTCGGCCTCGAAAAGCTTTCCGATCGCCGGCTGCTCCCCGATTTCATATTCGTCGATCCGCCCTACGGAGATACGCCGCAATATCTGCCAGTCCTCGAATTCATCGGCGCGGCACGCCTTCTCGCACCCGAAGGCCGCGTCATCGTCGAGCATTGGCATCATCTTGAACTGCCGTCGTTCGTAGATGATCTCGAGCAAACGCGCGTACTAACCCAGGGCGACGCGGTGCTGACCTTTTACCGCCTCTCGCGCGCGGCTTAGTATTCGCGATTTCTATTCCGTGAGCTGATCCCAATTCAAGTCCGATTGCGGTGGGCCCGGATTGTAGAGCCCCTCAAAAGGCTCGTTCTGCACTTCAATCGCTCTCATCGCCATGAACACGGTGAGGATCGCGACTGCGGTCAGACACAGCCTCAGCAAAAGCGGCGCTTTCTTGATCGGCATGGTTTTCCGCGCTCCCCCCCAACTCCAGCAGAATCATCGATCTTCTCCCGCGAGACAACGGCACGCCCAGTACCGGCATCTTCGTACCAGCGAGGCCCGTACCGACGGCCTCTCCCGGCTCGCGCACTCTGACGCTATAATGGACACTGAATGCAATCCGTTGGTTCCCCAATCAAACGTCCCTCTCGCCTGCCCAGGTTCAGCGTAGCCTGGGAATCGCGCGTCGCCGCATTTCGATCGAGCCTCGACGCTGTCCGCCACGGCCCGAAACCTCCGGACTGGAATACATATCCGGAGCACGATCCTCTTCGCGTCGTGTGGATTCGCGGCCCTGTTCCCGCGCGCGCCATGGCCGTTTCGACGCTCTGGCACGTCGCGGCAATTTTCGTGTTAGCGTTGCCGATCTGGGGCGCCATTCACTGGACTCCAGAGCATCCCATCGCGCCGGAATTCCATATCACCTACGATTTGCCGCTGCCGGAGCTACCTCCTGTAACGCCGCCGTCAGCCGAACACACATCGGCGCCCGCGGCGAAGCCGAGCCCCGCGGGCAAGCCGAACGAACCGCTGCCGCCCGAAGGTGCCGACGCTTACAATCCACGCCAGACAATTCTGTCGCAGCCTCAGCGCATCACCCACCCGCGCCAGACTCTGATCCAGCCCGATGCTTCGCCCGAGCCGCCAAAAGTAGTTCCGCAATTGCCGAATATCGTCGAGTGGGGCAAGTCCACTCCCGCCGCGCCGCCGAAACTGCAAATCTCGGCGTCAGCACTCGCGCCCATCTTGAAAAATCGCCATCACGAATCTGCGGCCGCGCCCGACATTCGCCACGACTCGCAGCCCGTCGATCCGGCGAGCCTGGCGCAATCCGCCAGCAACATTCCCGATCTCAAAATGCCCGTGAAACCAGCGACCGCCCCGGTGATGCAAGCCCGCCGGCCAGAAGAAGCAGCCGTTCCTCAAATTGAGAACAACGCGCCGAATTCCGGCGCGCTGAATATCGCGCCATCCGCTTCCAAAATCCCGTCGCTGAAAATGCCGATGGCGGCGAGCAGCGCCCGCATAGCGCACATGCCCGGCACGCAGAGCGATGCTGGACCGGCTCCATCCATCACAAATGCGACGCCGGCGAATTCGGACGCCGCGCTGGGTATCGCGCGGGCCGGCTCGGGCGCATCGTCGGTCAAGATGCCCCTGGCCGGCAGCTCGGACGGCGGGCCGGTTGCGCGCGCACAGAAAAATTCCGGCGATGCCGACGCAGCCCCTGCGATTCCAGGCAGCGAGTCCGGCGGCGATTCAAGCTTGCGGCGGCTCGTTTCGCTTTCCGTGAATCCCGCTCCTCCTTCGCCCAAAGTTGAAATTCCAAAAGGAAATCTCAGCGCGCGGCTCTCCGAGTCTCCCGGAGGCGTGAAAAAGGGGATCCCGGGCGGCGCAGCGAATGGCGCTCCGAATGGTCAGGGAAATAATGGGGGTGGCTTGAATGCGACAGGTGGCAGCGGGACTCCGGCCGGAGGAACAGGCTCTGGAGCCGGCTCAGGCGGGAATGGAAAATCCGGACCCCCGGGAGTTTCGATCACGTCCACTCAACCCGGCGCCACATCGCCGATGGGTGGAACAGGCGGCAACGGCGGTTTGCGGCCGAATCTCTCGCTACAGCCAAAGCCCATAGCCGATCCGCCCGTGAATCCGAAGCGCAAACCGTCGTTCGGTCCCGGCGATTTCGACAACGGCCTCGCGCCGGAAAAAATTCTCGGCGACAAGCAGATTCACACGCTCTACATCAATCTTCCGAATTTAACGAGCGCGAGTGGAAGCTGGCTTATGAATTTCGCGGAGCTGCAGGAGTTCCATTCCGCCAGAGGACCAAATAATCTCTCTGCTCCGCTGGCCGTCCGCAAGATTGATCCGAAATATCCGACATCGCTGGTAACGGCGAGAGTGGAAGGAGAAGTCGTCCTCTACGCGATCATTCGCGCCGACGGCTCTGTGGATAGCATCCAAGTATTGAAGAGTCTCGATCCGGAACTCGATCGCAACGCAATAGAAGCCTTCTCGCGCTGGAAGTTTTCCCCAGCCACGCGCGACGGCTCCCCAGTCGATCTAGAAGCAGTAGTGCACATCCCCTTCAGAATTCCGCCAGACTTCTAACCGTAGCGCCGGCTGCCAGCCGGCGTTCTTGTGCGGCTTCACGCTGGATGAAATTCTCGGGCAGGATTTGAGCGCCCACGACTTCCGCATTTGCGCTTCACTCATCATCACGCACACAACAAATCCGGACATCGCCAAGCCGCGAGCGATCCCAAATGTTTCCGCGTCGTCACGCCGCACAAAAACGCCGGCTGGCAGCCTGCGCTACGCGTATCAATGGCGGCTGCGCGCTCAAACCGACAAAACCTCAATCACTCGCGAGATATCCCGCTCGGTATTGTAAATATACGGCGATACGCGCAACGAACCCTCACGCAAACCTACATAGATCTTCTCGGCTTTCAGTTTGTCGTACAGCGCCGCATTCTTCGAGGAGTCGCGCGACGAGATGCAAACGAACTGCCCGCGTCTTTCCGCTTCCGCGGGCGATGCCAGGACGCAGCGATCGTACGGCAATCTCTCCACCAACATGCCAATCAATTGGGCGTTGTGCGCGCAAAGTTTTTCCGTCCCGATACGAACGAGAAGCTGCAACGCCGCATCCCAGGCCGCAAGATTCGTGAAGCTGGCCGTCTC
Source organism: uncultured Acidobacteriota bacterium (assembly GCA_963831955.1). GTDB lineage: Bacteria > Acidobacteriota > Terriglobia > Acidiferrales > UBA7541 > Palsa-147. The sequence goes on from CAWHSG010000004.1 coordinate 291,410, forward strand.
CGGCGAATCCCACCGGCGCGCGCCCGCACGCGCACGCAAATCACCCGCCGGCAATCCAGAAAATTTCTGTGCGCCTTCGAGCGCCATCCAATACATTCCGCCTGGCGGCAACCGATCGCTCCACTCGCGCTTGGCCCAAAAAAATCCCGTGCCGTATGGTCCGAGCGTCCATTTGTAACCCGACGAGACCAGAAAATCGCAGCCCAGCGCGGACACGTCGATGGGAATCGCGCCGGCGCACTGGCTGGCATCCAGCAGAAACGCAGCGCCCGAAGCGCGGCACGCCGCGGCAACGCGCGCCGCATCCAGGCGCGCACCGTTATCGAATCGCACCAGGCTGGCGGACACCAGCCGCGTCCGCGGCGTCAAATTCGCAAGGTAATCATCCGCAGTGATAAATCGCCCAGCAGGCTCGATCACTTTTACTTTCAATTTCCCAGCGTGCTGATACGGCAACCAGGTAGCAAAATGCGCCGGAAACTCTCCCTTCGCCACGATGACTTCATCATCCGGCTTCCAGTCGATCCCCGCCGCCACCGCCGCAAATCCCGCGCTCGCCCCGCTGGTAATCGCGATATCATCCGGCGCTGCGCCGATTAACTTCGCGATCGAAGCGCGCACGCGATCCGGCAATTCGAAATAAACGCCATCCGGCAAGCGATACGGCAACTTTTTCCACTCGAGCGCCTGCTTCGCAGCGTTGGCCGCAACGAGAGGCAGCGGTCCCTGCGTCGCAGTATCCAGATAAATCACATCGTCAAATTCCGCAAACTCTTTGCGATAGTCCATGTCCAGATCACGGCTCCCACTTGGCCCGAGATCACATCGCAGACAAGTCTAGAGGTTTCGCGTTTCCCGCCTCACGAAAAAAGAACGATCGAGCGAATTCGAGGTAGGCCAATTTGATCGGCTAAGTAGCGCCGGCGTCTCTGCCGGCATCTTACGACCACAAAACTCGCCAGTGGCAACAAAAACGGGCGGACCACACACCCCAACCAGCGCCGGTTTTGAACTTCACGCGCCGTTCGAAATCTTCGCCTTTGTTGAAATTCGCGGTCGTAAGATGCCGGCAGAGACGCCGGCGCTACTTTAGAAATGCGTTCGTAAATCCCGGAAGCTGGTCAGTATAAGCAGCCGCCCGCTGCCGCTCTCGATCTCCGAATGTTCCAGCTCCCAAGTGGCGTGATGCGGAATGAAGACCGCGTTCATCCCGGCACCCAGCGCTGGATTGATATCACTCCGTGGACTGTTCCCCACCATCCAGGCATTCGACTTCACCACTTTGAACTGGTGAATGATGCGCTCGTAAGTCGGCGCGTCCTTTTCACCGACGATCTCGATCGCCTCGAAATGCGTCTGCAATCCCGAGCGCTCCACTTTCGCAGCCTGCTCGGCCGCTTCCCCCTTGGTCAGCAGAATCAATCGATGGTGCCCCGCCAGATAAGCCAAAGTCTCCGGCACTCCATCCAAAATATGCGGTGGCGTATTCTCCATCACGCTGACCAGCTCGTGAACCCATTGCACCATGTCGCGCTTGGCCGCATTTCCGGCCAGCTTCATGTAGGTATCTTCGAGCGAGCGCTTGAAACTCCGCACGCCGTAACCATGCTGCCGGATATTCCGCCGCTCCGTTTCGTTCAAAATATGCCGCGCATATTCGCGCGTATAGCCAAGCGGCTCCATGCGGGAGATAAATTCCTCGATGGACTGCTCGAAGAAAATATTGTTCTCCCAAAGCGTATCGTCCGCATCAATCAAAAGAGTCTGCCGCGCCATCGCGAAAAATCCCCCGAATACGCGAGCCTGAAGATTGGACTACGCGAGCGAAATCAGGAAGCCTTGCGCACGCCCTTCGACAAAGTTTCCAGAATATCGCGGGCCAATTGTTGGAGCTCGCCAAAACGCGCCAGATAATCCTGAAACTCGCGATTCAGATCGAGTGCCGTGGCAGGCTCGAGCCGCGTCCTCAAAATCATGTCGCGCAGATGCACGGGATGCGGCAGCGCCGCATCTTCCCGCAATTCATCCAACGCCGTGCCCGGATCGTAGTGATACATGGCAACACCTCTCCACAAGCGAAACTGCCGTCATTCTACTCCGATTGCGGAAAATGTCAGGCGGGGGCAGGCAGAAACTCGTAGCGTTCGATGCGCGCGGCCACTCCGCTCTTCCCGTCCTGCGATTCCACGCGCAGCACGCGCGCGTAACAGCGGATGTGCACATCGCCAGCCAGCGTGATTTGCTGCGGAAGCGTCAATACGAATTCGATCTTGCTGCCTTTCTCAACCATCGCGCCACTCAGGAAATACAGCCCGCGAAAGCTGATGTCGCGCGTCTCTCCGGGCAATTCAGGCGTGCCATTCTCGGTGGCAAAACGAACCTTCAACGGAAGCGACATCGTGAAACGGCGGGCGGCGCGGCGTTCTACGTCGTGGCCCATACTCCTCCCAAGCGGGGCGAATCCGCTGAAGCTAACATTCTGCCGTACAAAGCGCAACCGAATTTGCCGCGGCGCATCTTATCAGTGGGATGGAAAAGCTCGCTCGTTCGCGTGTGCGATCTTCTCGCGTCCCACTTCACGCTTGATCCAGCCGGCAATCCCGCGGTGGCTGGGCCCCGCGCGTATTTCCGCAAAAATCCCCGCGGAGGATTTTCAGATGCACCGGAAGAATTTAGTAGCCGCGATAGCCATCATCGCGATCTTCGCCGCAGTAATTTCCATTCACGGCATTGTCGGCGCGGTTCCGTTCGCCAATTCCGGGCCGGGTCGAGTCGCCACCGACGCGGTGCTTCGCGGCCACGACGCATTCGGAGACGCGTCCATCGATCATCCCGGCCTGCGCCGCCTGATCACCCCCGCCGATTTGCCCGTGCCCTACTCTACAACCTCGGCGGAAAATGGCGCGCGTGTAGTCGCCCGCCCCGCCGATGCCTGGCCGCAAGCTCCTGCAGGCTTCGAGGTGAAGCTCTATGCCACCGGCCTGGATCAGCCGCGCAAGATCATCACCGCGCCCAATGGCGATCTCTTCGTCGTCGAGAGTCAGGCAGGCCGCGTTACCGTCTTTCGCGGAGTGAAATCCGATGGTAGCTTCGCGCAAAAGGAAATCTTCGCGTCGGGCCTCTCGCGTCCTTTCGGTTTGGCATTTTATCCCTCCGGCGCGGATCCGAAATATCTCTACGTTGGCAACACCGCGTCGGTCGTCCGCTTTCCTTATCAAAATGGCGATCTCCAAGCGCGCGGGAAAGCCGAATTTATTGTCCCGAGTCTTCCGAGCGGCACCTTTGTCGGCGGACCTGGACATTGGACGCGCGACGTCATTTTCTCGAAGGATAATTCCAAAATGTTCGTCGCTGTCGGTTCGTATTCCAACGTCAGCGACAATGCCCAGGAAAAACGTCGCGCCAACATTCTTGAATTCAATCCCGACGGCAGCTCCGAGGAAATCTTCGCATCCGGCATCCGCAATCCCGTCGGCCTGGCCATCGATCCGCGCACCGGCGACATCTGGGCATCCGTGAACGAGCGCGACGAACTTGGTGACGATCTTCCGCCGGATTACATCACTCGAGTTACTCCCGGCGGCTTTTACGGCTGGCCGTGGTTTTACATCGGGCCGAACGAAGATCCGCGCCACATGGGCGCGCGCCCGGATCTAAAGTCGAAGGTGCTCGTCCCCGACGTCTTGATACAGGCTCACTCCGCGTCGCTCTGCCTCACTTTCTATGAAGCCACGCAATTCCCGCAGGAATTTCGCGGCAACATTTTCGCCGCCGAGCACGGCTCGTGGAATCGCGCCAAGCGTACCGGCTACAAAGTCATCTTCGTTCCCGCGCCAAACGGGAAAGCCACTGGCGAGTACGACGATTTCCTCACCGGCTTCGTAACGAAGGACGGCAAAGTGTGGGGCCGCCCAGTCGGCGTAACTGTAGGCAGCGAAGGATCGCTCTACGTTACCGACGACGGCTCCGATTCCATCTGGCGCGTGACGTACAAGTAGCACCGGCGTCTCTGCCGGCATCTTACGACCACCGAATTCTGCAAGATCTCCGATCGTGACCGGACCCCACCGTTAATTAGAACTCGATGGTGGGATGAGTAGTCCGCCGTTGATTGCCGCCTTTGGTTAGATTTGTAATCATAAGATGCCGGCAGAGACGCCGGCGCTACTGACTTCTACGCCACTGCTGTAATAACTCATTTTGACGCTGCTTCCCCGCGCCGCTAACATTCCTTTCGCTGAATGATTTCTGCAAACGAATCTCGGCGTCATCCCCGAGCGCGAGTACAACTCCCGGTGCGAATCCGGTGGCGCGACGCCTTTGGTCTGCAGACGCAAATCGCGCAGACTCTCGATCTCTCGCGCAATGGCGTCCTGGTCCCCGGCAACGAAGCCTGGTCCAACCACACGCGCTTCTGGGTGACGCTGCCTTACGACGCCGACGACACTACCGGCCTGCAACCCGAAATACCCGCACGCATGGTGCGCACGGCGCACACGCATTCCGGCCAGCTCCATGCCGCTCTGCATCTTCAACTTCCTCCTTCCGGCATCCGTTCCAAATTTGACGAACGCCGCTCAAGTCCGCGCCTCCCCTTCGCGCTGCCAGTCACTATCCGCCGCGATGGCGCTTACGCCGCCGAAGTCACAATGACGATCGATCTTTCTTACGTCGGCGTGCGCTTCGAAGCTACTCGCTTTTACGCGGCCGACGATTTCGTGCACGTTCATATCCCATCGGGCTCGTGGGCCGAGCGCGGCGAAATTCCCGGCCGCGTTCTGCGCATCGATTCCATCGGCCGCGAATTGGCTAACGCCGCGATGTCTCGAACTCCCCGTTTGCACACCATTGACCCCGACATGATGAAAAGCGTCGCGGTAGTCTGGCGCCCCGCAGCCGATAGCTAGATCCGCGCGCCACGAAATTTCCGATCGATTCAGCGATTGCCGAGAACTCGCTCTCGTCGAGGCCTTCGCTTGCCGCGCCTTCTTCGCTCCTCTAAACTTTAATCCCTTCTGGATATGGCCGAAGTCTTTCATCGCCGGTTTTTTCTCAACGGGCCGACCGGGCCGCTCGAAGCCTTGCTCTGGACCTCGGCTTCGACGAATCCCGCGCGCGCCGGCCTCGTCTGCCATCCGCATCCACTTTTCGGCGGCACCATGCACAATAAAGTCGTCTTCCAGACGGCGAAAGCGCTGCACTCGCGCGGCTTTCCCGTGTTGCGATTCAATTTCCGCGGAGCTGGCCAAAGCGTCGGCACGCATGACAAAGGCCGCGGTGAAGCCGAAGATGTCCGCGCCGCAATCGATTATCTAGCGAAAGAATTTCCCGCGCCGCCAATCATCCTCGCCGGATTCAGTTTTGGATCCGTGGTAGGACTAAAGGTTGGCTGCGCAGACGCCCGAGTTCAGGAGCTAATTGGCCTTGGCATTCCGGTGAACGATTCCGACCTGAGTTTTTTGAAAAATTGTGCCAAGCCGAAATTGATCATCCAGGGTGGCGACGATCAGTACGGCGCGAAAGACCGGGTAGAACATTTGTACCGGGAAATTCCCGAACCCAAGGAACTGGTCTTCGTCCCGGAAGCCGATCATTTCTTCACAGGAAAGCTGGCTCAGGTCTCAGCCGCGATATCAGCCTGGATTGACGAGCTCGCGCAGGGGAGGGTGCCTTAGCCCTCCCGCAGTTCGGCCATCTTTAATTCTTAGCGTGCGGCGAAGGCTAAGCCCAACGGACGAATCAGAAAAGCCAAGAGGGCCGAGAATCGGGCGGGATAAAGCACCCTCCCCTACAAAGACCAAGCTCTCACGATTTATTCTCGAATACCTTCAAATATTGTTCGCGGGCTGCGGGCTCTACTCCTACGATTTCCAGGTTTGCGCGCACATGGGCTACCTTGCTCATGCCCGTGAGCGCGGTGGTGATTCCTGGGGTTGAGCGGGCGAATTGCAGGGCGCGCAGGAGATTGCTTTTCAATCCTAACGCGGCTTCGACTCCTGCCGGCATTTTTTTGATCAAGTGCCCTTGGAGCAGCGCGGCGCTTGAAATCACCGTAATTCCTAAAGACCTCGCTGCCTGGACCAGAGCGCCCGATTTTTCATTCACCATTTGATTCGGCAGCGTCAGTGCTTGCGGCATGGCTAGATTGAAGGGCAATTGCACGAAACGAAAATGATGCGCGGCCCCGGCCACATCGCGGGCTACCGATACCATCTCCTCTAGCGAAAGATAATCTTTCATCCGCTTTTCCTGGCGAAATGCATTCCAGGTGGCCAGGCCGTACGCGCCTATGCGTCCGGCGCGGGCGGCATCTTCGAGAAACTCGAACGCTGAGCGAAGCCGGTTGAGAAAATCGGGGCGCGGAATTTCGTCGAGCTGGGTTTCGGGATTGTGCAGGTAGAAAACATCCACGCTCGCGACCCCCAGATTTCGGAGGCTGCGCTGGAGTTGATCCTCTAGATAGCGCGGGGCCATGCAATGGCATCCTGCGGCGATTTCTTCGGCGCGAAAAATTCCCTTCTCGAGATACTCGCGGGAAAAATATTCGTTGGGGTCCGCGGGCATCTCGCCATCGGGCGTCAAAAATCCCGCTTTGGTGCAGAGCACCAGCTCGTCGCGCCCAAATCCCTTGGCGAAAAGTTGCTGGAGTGCGGCGGCGATGGAGCGCTCGCTGCGCTGGAAGCGGTAATTGATGGCCGTATCGATTACGTTCGCACCGACTTCGACGGCGGCCACCACGGCGGCCGTATAAGCCGCGTCTGTCGCGGCGTCGGGCTCGCCGAGGTAGGTTCCGATTCCAATCGAGGAAAGAATCAGTCCGGTGGAGAACTGCTCGCGGAAATGTCCCGCGGCGGCATGACCGGCGAAACGCGCGGCGTATCGACGCGTTCCTTCGGACGTTGCTTTCCCCGACTTCGCGCTCGGAAATCCTGCTGCCGTTGACATCTGACCTCGATTCATCGGGATTCAGAGATCGCGCAGTATAACAGAAGCAATCTTATCGGCCGCGCTCGGGAAATCCATAGAAGTGTCTGGGCTACGTAAGAAGTGCCCAGCGCTAAAGCGCATCGGGTTAGGCGGTGCTTTTTCGGAGCGCTGAAGCGCTCCTCCCCCGAATAAATTCAGGGGCTCCCGCCGTGGCGCCGCGGCTCCGCCGCGATGAACGCAGGCGCATCACGCCGACGGGCGCGTAGAGATGCTTTCGGGCGGCTGGCCTGCAGCCATTCCTGAAGCGATCAGCAGCTCGCGGGCTTCGATGCGGAACGATGGCAGCGTGCGCGCGAACCAGATGGCGCCGATGATTGCGCCGATGCCGCCGAGGCAAACCGTCAGCGGCGCGCCGATATGCTTCGCTACTGTGCCTGCGAGCAGCGCGCCAATTGGCGCCATGCCCATGAACATCATTGAATATACTGCGAGCACGCGGCCGCGCATGTTGTCCGGCGACATGGATTGCAGCAGAGTATTTGACGCCGACGTCTGCAACATCACCGAGTAGCCGACCGGGAAAAGCAAAATCACCGAAAGCCAGAGCCAGTGCGAGAAGGAGAAGAGGATCAGGCTGACTCCAAACGCCGCGCAAGAAATCGCGATCCAGCGGCCGAGACCGCGCAGTCCTGTGCGCATCGCCAGCGTCAGCGCACCCCCTAACGCGCCCAATCCCGCGGCGCCCATTAAGATCCCGAATGCTCTCGCGCCACCATGCAGAATTTTGTCGGCGAAGACCGGCATCAGAACGCTATACGGCAGCGCCAGCAGGCTAATGCAACCGAGCAGCAGGAGCATCGAGCGAACTGGCCGCATCTGCATCACGAAGCGAAAGCCTTCGGCGATGTGTTCGAAGGGCGACACCGTGATATTCGGCCGGACGAACGGAGCGAGGCGCATCATCAGCAAGCCGGCGATTACGGCGATGTAGCTCACTGCATTCGCAAAAAAGCACCAGCCCTCGCCGATCCATGCCACCAGGATGCCCGCTACGGCCGGACCAACTACGCGCGCGCCATTGAACATCGAGGAATTCAGCGCGATGGCGTTCATCAGGTCTTCGCGGCCCACCATATCGCCTAGAAAGGCCTGGCGGGCGGGAATGTCGAAGGCGTTTACTACGCCTAGCGACGCGGCGAGGACGATGATCTCCCAGACCGTTACCACGCGCATTAGCGTGAGCACCGCGAGAATGCAGGCGAGAACCATCGACACCGATTGCGTGGCGATCACCACGCGCTGGCGGCTCATGCGATCGGCAACTACTCCTCCGAGCGGCGCGAAGATGAATACCGGAATTTGCCCTGCGAACCCGACTACTCCGAGGAGGAACGCCGAGCCCGTCATGCGATAGACGAGCCAGGATTGCGCGACATTTTGCATCCAGGTGCCGATTAGAGAGATGAGTTGGCCGCCGAAGAACAATTGGAAATTGCGATGGCGTAACGCGCGGAACATCGCTGACGTTTGAATCGAGGAGAGATCGTTTACGCGTTCTGGTTTTTGCCGGGAATTTTTCACGGCGCTCGGCGATTCGCTCACGTTGATATTGTACGACGGCTGTTGGCGGAATTCCGTTGCGTTTAAGGCGCCGCGTTCCCTTTTTGCGACGACAATTTGGGTGCGACGGACGACGATCGAAGCGAATTCCGAAGAGGCCGTCGATTGTGCGGTGTAGCGAAGATGCTGCCCTAAAGGGCACCGCTACGAAGGCGGGGCTGGCGCGAGGATTCGTGCGCAGGCTCGCAATAGGCGGCGGTATGGCCAATCCGTGCCGCGAAAGAAAATCTCGCCCTGGCGCGGCTTGGAGTAGAACCAGCGCGCTAGCAACGAAAGATGATCCTGCATTTCCTCGGGAACTGCGCGCAGGCCATAGCGAGCCCGGAGCGCCTCGGAATTCGTAGCGGTGCCCTTTAGGGCAGCATCTTCGTCGCGGGATGCGCCAACGCCGGGGCTCTCAAGATGCTCGCGCAGAATCGCTTCGACCGAACGCGGCTGGCTCGACAATTCGTCGAAGCGCAGAAAAAATGGCGGGGCGATAATCCCTGCGCGAACCGCAAAGCAAGCGACTGTATTTGGCTCAGCCGCGCGCTGCATGACGATGGCATCGAGTTGATCCACGCGCCGCGCTAGTTCCGGCAAATTGCGCATCGCAGCCGTAACTTTTTCGAGTTTCTTGTGAATCGCCGCTGCGCGCTCGAAATCCAGGCCGTCGCTGGCCGCCGCACGCTCTCGTTCGAGCGCACTTTCGAGCGATGCACCCATGGTCGCCAGCGCTTCGACATTGCGGCCAACCTCGGCCTCATATTCTTCGGGCGAGCAGCCCGCGAAGCACGGCGCCAGGCACATTTTCATTTCCGAATAAATGCATCCCGGAAAACTCGGATCGCGGCGGATCTTGATCTGGCACCGGCGCACCTTGAACAAGTCGCGAAATCCATCGGCAAAAAATTCTGCCGCGCGCCGCGATGCGAACGGCCCGGCATAAAAACTCTCATCCGGCGCAATCCGCCGGGTGACGTAACAGCGCGGATAGGCATTGCGCAAATTGATCTTGAGCACCGCGGGAGGGCGCAGCCGCAAAAAATCCCGATAGCGTTTCGGAAAAATCGCGCGCGCCTGATGATAGAGCAACAGTGATTGCTCGAAGCGCGAACCGGTGAGGCGGTAGCGAATGCGCGCGGCCACTTCGCGGAGATTCAGGCGCTTCGATAGCTCTTCGGGCTTGCGCAGCAAGCACTCGGCGGCGCGGCGCAAATCCCTCGTGCGAGAAAGAAACGGCCGGGCGCCTTCCTGCCGCGGCTCAAGCAAGTAAACCGCGGGGCGCGGCGGAAGCGACGCGAAAAACTCAGCATCGCGCGCCGGATCGAACTCGAGGCCGCAATCCAGCTCCAGCAGGGCGCCGCGATCGTCGGGGGGCGGCATCGTTGAATCCGTCAGTACGATTTGAGGACCCAGGCGGAGATGACGAGGCGCTGAATTTCGCTGGTGCCTTCGTAGATTTCGGTGATGCGCGCGTCGCGGTAGGCGCGTTCGACGGGATATTCGCTGCTGTAACCGTTGCCGCCGTGAATCTGAATCGCTTTGTGCGTCACGCGTGTAGCCATTTCGCTCGCGTAGAGTTTGGCGATGGATGCTTCCATCGAATAGCGGCCACCGGAATCATGTTTCCAGGCGGCTTTGCGAACGAGCAGGCGCGCTGCATCAATTTCCGTGGACATATCGGCGAGCATGAATTGAATGGCCTGAAAATCGGAGATGGGATGGCCAAAAGCCTGCCGCTCTTTCGAATATGCCAGCGCCGCTTCGAAAGCGCCCTGCGCGATGCCGGTGGCTTGCGCGCCGATGCCGATGCGCCCGCCGTCGAGCGTGGAGAGCGCCACGCGATAGCCTTCGCCCCCGTTGCCGATGCGATTCCCGACCGGCACTTCGCAATCGGTGAAGGAAAGTTCGGTGCACGCTGTGGCGTGAATGCCTAGCTTCTTTTCTTCTTTGCCGACTTTGAAGCCGGGCGTTTCCTTCTCGATCACCAGCGCGGTGATTCCCTTCTCTCCTCGCTCAGGATTCGTATTCACGTAAACCAGCGCGGCATCGGCCACGCCGCCGTTGGTGATCCAGGCTTTTGTTCCGTTGACGATATAGCGATCGCCTTCGAGCACAGCTTTAGTACTAAGCGCGGCGGCATTCGAACCGGCTTGCGGCTCGGTCAGCGCGTAACAGCCAATTTTCTCCCCGCGCGCGAACGGCACTAAGAACTTTTTCTTCTGCTCCTCGGTGCCAAAGCGATGAATCGGATCGCAATACAGCGAATTCTGCACCGAGAGCACCACGCTGGTAGACGCGCAAACCCGCGCAATCTCCTCGATCATGATTCCGTAACAGATGTAGTCCATCCCCGCGCCGCCCTCGGATTCCGGGATGGCCACGCCGGTCAGCCCGAGCTCGGCTGCTTTGCGGAATGTCTCGTGCGGAAAATGGCCGGTCTCGTCCAGCTCGCGTGCGTGCGGCTTCACTTCCGCTTCGGCGAATTCGCGCACCGTGCGCTGCAGGAGGATCTGCTCTTCGTTGAGTTCGAAATTCACGAGATGGCTCCTCGATTGGGCTCGCGTGCGGTGCCCGTGTCGCCGGCAGATCCTCTAAAAATGAAAGACTTTTCCGGCAATGATGGTTTCGGACCGCGCTTTGCGCATTGGCTTGGTGGGAGGAGTGCAGCGGCGGGCCCGAGGTAAGATACATTGCCAAAAGCCCGACACTTCGGCGGTTCAGGCCGGTCCCGGGCAATTCGCCACCGAGGGTTTTCTTCAACTTTTTCGTTGGGTCTTTTCATGCTTCCGATCACTGGAATGACCCTAGCATGGATTTCCGGAAATTTCATTGGGCAGAGGGGTGCGAATACTGAGTTCGGTTGGCAACCAAGCCAGGACCGTCCGCGATGCGTACCCGCCACGGCCGGCATCATTTTTCGGACTTGCGAAGCTAGTATTTTATGATAGGGTTCGCAGGAGAATCTCCGCACCTACCTTTTGGCAAGAGCTCATGTTGGCGGGGACGCACAGTTGGGCTTACAGTTGGGTGGGGAACGGGTGGCTGCGTGGCGTGATCGTGCTTCAGGAGTCCGGCTAGAACCGGGCCCTGCGATCACTGCAGCGTTTGATTTGCAGGCATACAGGAGGAAGAAATGAAATCCAGTCGTCCGTATGAGATGAGCATTTTGAGATGGGGCATAATCATATTGGCCATAATAATCGCGCCGGCGTGGGCGCAAAATAAGAAAGGTGAATCCGCGCCAAAGGCCGCGCCGCAACACAGCGCGCCTGCAGCAAAACCGGCACCGGCACGCCCGGCACCGCAAGCTCAGCGTCCCGGTGGTGGTGGAGCGGCGCGTCCGGCGCCTTCAGGCGGGGCACGTCCGGCTGCCGGAGGCGGAGCGGCCGGCGGCAGACCTGCGGCGGGAGCACCGCACAAGTCGGCGGGAGACACTTACAAGCCAGCTCCCGGCTACGGTAACGCCGGAAAGCCGGCGGCAGGTGGCGGCGCAAGGCCGGCGGTCGGCGGCAATCGGCCGGGCGCGGCTCCAGGCGGTGGCGCGAAGCCCGCAGTCGGCGGCAATCGGCCAGGCGCGGCTCCAGGCGGTGGCGCGAAGCCGGCAGTCGGCGGCAATCGGCCAGGCGCAGCTCCAGGTGGCACTAAGCCCGGTGGCGCGGCAGCCCGACCAGCAGTAGCCAAGTTCAATCCCCCGGCCGGCGCAAAGGCCACGCCGAACGCGCGCGGCGGCAACACCTACACTGCGAAGAATGGCACGCAATTCAATACCGGAAAAGCCGGCAATCTGACCAGCATGAGGACCAAGAGCGGCGCCACCGCGCGATTCGGCGCGAATGGCAAAGTCGCGCAAATTCATTCCGGCAACACGACCATTAATCGCGGGCCGCGCGGCGGACGGGTAGCCGTGACGAATCTGCGAGGCGGCGGACGCGTGGTGAGCTACGGCGGACACCGCGGCTTCGTCGAGCGTCCGTTCTATCGTGGTGGACGTCCGTACATGCGCCGCACGTATTTCTACGGCGGCCATCCCTATGCAGCGGTTTACCGCGGATATTATTGGGGCGGGCGTCCGTACTTCGGCTACATGCCAGGCTTTTACTTTGGCGTGGGATTTTATGGCTGGGCCTACAATCCGTGGGCCTCGCCGATCGCCTGGGGATGGGGTTGGGGCGGATCGCCGTGGTATGGCTTCTACGGAGGTTACTTCGCGCCCTATCCAGTTTACGCGGCGCCGGCTTTCTGGCTCACCGATTACGTGATCTCCCAGAATTTGCAGGCCGCGTATGAAGCGCAGCAGGCAGCCCAAGCGAATGCCGCAGCAGCAGCGGCAGCACCGCCGCCGGCCGCGGATTCCAATGCGGTGACTCTCACGCCGGAAGTGAAGCAAGCGATTGCCGACGAAGTGCGAGCGCAGATCCAGGCCGAACAGGCCGCGGCTTCGTCTCCGCAAGCGACGGCTCCGGTCCCGGCAGCTTCGGCGGATGCGGCTCCGGCAGCAGCGACGCCGGAGAACACGCAACTTCCCGATGCGCTGAATCCGAAGAATCGCACCTTCATCGTCTCGAGCACGCTCAGCGAAACCACGGCAGATGGCACAGCCTGCTCGCTATCACCCGGCGACGTTCTGACGCGCATCGGCGACACGCCGGACGCAAATCAGAATGTGAACGTGATGATCACCAGCGGCCAGAACGCCGATTGCCCCACAGGAACGCAGGTTGCTGTGGCCGTGTCAGATCTGCAGGATATGCATAACGATTTCCGGCAGAAGATGGACACTGGTCTGCAATCGCTGGCCGACAATCAAGGCAAGAAGGGTATGCCCAGCAGCCCGCCACCGGATCGCAAGGCTTCCCCGGCTGGCACTGCTCAACCCGACGCAGATGCTGCCACCGAACTGGCTACTACGGATCAGGACGCCGAAAAGGCCGAGGCGGATGTGCAGGCTGCGCAGGACAACGGCAACGGCGACGATTAGTCTGCCGCTGTTGTAAACAGAAGCGATGTGAATTATCTCCGGGAGCGCCCGCAACGCAAGTTGCGAGCGCTCCCGGATTATTTTTGTTCTGCTCTTCCCTCGCGTTTCAGCTAACGCAGATCCCTTACTTCGTCCACGATCAAGACCTAAGAAAGACAGCAAGAACTTACGACCGATCAAACGTCTGAGTTCAATGGAGGGCCGCCGTGCTCGACGTTATTTTGAAGCGCTTCGACAATCCGGATGAGACGCGCACGTTTCCGAAAGGAAAGTTCGAACTGGTTCGCGTCGGCGGGATGTCCATCGGCCGCGCGACCTACGCGCCGGGATGGAGATGGTCAACGGATGTCGGCGCGGCCACGGGCGCAAAAATGTGCCAAGTCGAGCATGTGGGCATGGTGATTTCTGGTTGCTCGACGGCGGCGATGGCCGATGGCCGCATCATCGAGATGCGGGCTGGCGACGTGTTCTACGTCCCGCCAGGCCACAATAGCTGGGTGGTAGGCGAGGAACCATACATCTCGCTGCATTTTCTGGGCACAGAACATTACGCCGCGAAGCCCAAGTAGCGCCGGCGTCCCCGCCGGCATCTTGCGATCTCAATTTCGCCACGGGGAGCCGTCAAACGCGGACTCCATAGCAAAGCCAACGCCGATTGTTACGTATCGCGCCGCCAATGATTTCGATTCTCGCGGAGTTTTGCGCTCGTAAGATGCCGGCGGGGACGCCGGCGCTACTTTTCCCACTTCCAGTTGGCGAATTGCTCGCGCAGTTTGATCTTCATGAATTTGCCTACTGAGGTGCGCGGGATTTCGTCGGCGAAGACGAAGGCGTCCGGCAGCTGCCACTTGGCGAACTTCGGCGCGAGATACTCGCGCAGCTCTTCCGCGTTGACCTTAGCCCCCGGCTTTGCGACCACTACCGCCAGCGGGCGCTCGTCCCATTTTGGATGCGGCACCGCGATTACTGCCGCTTCTCGAACCGACGGATGACCCATCAGCGCATTCTCGAGATCCACCGAGCTGATCCACTCGCCGCCGGATTTGATCATGTCCTTGCCGCGATCCACAATGCGCAGATAGCCGTCTTCGTCGAGCGTGGCCATGTCACCGGTTTTGAACCAACCATCTTCAGTCCAGCGATTCGCAGTATCCGGCGCGTTGTAATAGCTCGCCGCGACCCACGGGCCGCGAATTTCGAGCTCACCGGGAGTTTTGCCATCGCACGGCGCGATCGCATCGTCGGCACGTACGCGCAATTCGACGAAAGGACAGGCCCAGCCTTGCGAGGCACGCGCGCGGTATTTTTCTTCCTCGTCCCAATCGAGCATGTGCCCGCGAATTCCGCCGGTGGTAGCCAGCGGCGTGGTTTCCGTCATGCCCCAGAGGTGCGTAAGGTGAAAGCCGTACTCGTCGAGCGAGCGAATCATGGCCTCGGGCGGAGCCGTGCCGCCGCACGCCACGTGGACATCGCGCTCCGTCTTCCACCGGCTGGGATTTTTTTCAAGCGCGCCGAGAACGCCGAGCCACACCGTAGGAACGCCGCAGGCCATGGTGACTTTCTGCGATTCGATCAAATCGAGGATGCTTTCGGCATCCACGTTCGGTCCGGGAAAAACAATTTTCGCGCCGACCATCACGCAGGTGAACGGCACACCCCAGGCATTGGCATGAAACATCGGAGAAATGGGGAGCACTACGCTGCGCTGGCTAATCCCGAAGCCGTCCACCATGGCTTCCGCGAAAGAGTGTAGGACCAGCGCGCGATGTGAATACAGAACGCCTTTGGGATTTCCCGTGGTGCCGGAAGTAAAGCACATGGCGGCCGCGTCGTTTTCGTCAACCTTTGGATAGTGAAATTCTTCACCGGCGCCGGAGGCCAGAAAATCTTCGTAGCTCTCCATCCCCGCTGGCACCGGCTTGCCGCTGAATGGCACCACGATCACGCGCTCGAATTTCACCTGATCCTTGAATTTCTCGTAGATCGGGAGAAGAACGTCATCCACGATCAGAAAACGGTCCTCGGCGTGATTGGCGATGAAGGCGATTTCGTGCGGGTGCAGCCGGAGATTGAGCGTGTGCAATACGCCGCCAGCCGCGGGAATGCCGAAATAAGCCTCAAGATGCCCGGAATGATTCCACATCAATGTGGCCACGCGATCGCCGGGACGCAAGCCGGCGTGCAGCAGCCCACGAGCAAGCTGCCGCGCCCGCCGAAAAAATTCCGCATACGTGTACCGGTGAATCTTGCATTGCGGATCGCGCCAAATGATCTCGGTCTTGCCAAAAAGTGCGCGGGCGCGATCCAGAATCGCGTTCAGCGTGAGCGGAAAATCCATCATACGGCCGCGCATGGAAGCCCCCGGGAAGAAGTGTGCGCGGATGGTATCACGGACGAGGGCTAAGTAGCGCCGCCGTCCCTGGCGGCATCTTGCGATCGGCGCAGCTGGCGGTGCCTTTTGGTCGCGCGCGGAGCAGCCCTTCAAAACCAACGTCTCAGCAGAGTTGCGGAGTCCGACCGCGATCGTTGCCCGTGGCAGCTGGGCGATCGCCGGTTGCTGGCCTTAAGGCCACCGCTACGAAAGCTTGGTCCGCCCGTGATTATCGCTCGCGGTCGGGCTGGTGGTCGCAAGATGCCGCCATGGACGGCGGCGCTACTTAATCGAAGCGGGCTTTTGGCTTGGCGGCGGAGTGCGTTTCGTGGGTTGCCATTCTTTCGGGATCATCGAAGCCGAGGGCTTCGCGAACTTCGCGTATTTGAGCTGCGTGGCGAGCTGGGTGAATCGCAAGTAGCGCGAGACATTCCTGGCCGGTCACCAAGCCGCCGATCGGATGTGGAACTTCAATGTCGCGCAAATCAGTGCGGCACACAGCTACAAATTCGATGGTGTGAGCGCGAAGCTCGCGAAATCTCGCCACTGCATCCCCGAGAGTGGCAAAGCGGCCGGTGGGCACAAGCGATGTAGAGGTAGTGTACCGGCGGCTGCGATCCGTGCCAGTGCGTAAGAATCCTTCTTCGCGGCCATGGCCCGTATGAGGAGAAAGTGGGGCGGAGCGCTGCGTGATTGCCGTAAACATGCCGCGCTCCGCGGAGACTACATGCTCAGCACATTCCAGGATGGACCAGCGATCGGACGAGGGTTTCAACCGAGCCTCGTCTTCGCTAACACCCGCAACGGCTTGTAGGAAATCGTCCCGTGTGCGTTCCAGAACGGAGAGCATTATTTGGCGATCGTGCTCATCCATTGCCCCAGAAAATAGCATGGGATTTACCAGGAACGAGCGAGGCGCAAGTTACGCTTGGAATCGCAAGCAGGACTGCGATGCAAAACGTCACCTTGCCGGAACGGCCCTTGCGCTGTGCTCAAAGTCGGATTGTCGTTCAGGAAATGCCGAGCGTTTGGCGGATTTCGCGGATCTGCGCGGCGTGGCGGGCAGGGTGCATCGCCAGAATCGCAAGACACTCTTGCGCGGTGATCAGCCCGGCAATGGGATGCGGCATCTCGACGGCGTGCAAATCGTCGCGGCATGTGGAGACAAACTCGATCACCCGGCCGCGCTGCTCCCGGAATTTCTCGACCGCCTCTGCGAGAGAAGTATAGCGGCCGGTGGGGCGCACAAATTCGGGAGCGGCGCGTTTGCGCGTGCGATCGGCGCCGAGGCGCAGGAATTCCTGCTCGCGATTTGCCACACCGGGAGAAGTGCGCGGAGTGCAGCGCTTGGTGATGCCAATGTACATGCCCTGCTCGGCCGTCACTACGTGTTCGGTACATTCGAGAATGCACCAGCTCTCAGCGCTCGGTTTTTGGCGCGATTGTTCCTCGGTGATGCCGGAGAGCGACGAGAGGAATTCATCCCGTGTGCGGGCCAAGATAGCGAGATATTCCGCGCGCGCCTGATCGTCCATGCGGGAAAAATAACACGGGACCCGGCAAATGACGAAGGCCTTTCCAGTAGGGGAGGGTGCTTTAGCCCTCCCGCCTTTCGGCCCCCGAGGGCGTCGCACATCAACGGCGCGCAGATAACATCGATAAGGCAACGAATCGGATAGTGAGTTATACCATGTAGTGATTTTGGGGCTGCCATCGGCAGTACTAGTGGCCGCAGGGATGAGTATGGACGAGAATCCAAGATTCATTGAAACCATCGTCGGAGAGCAGCTCAGCTCTGTCGAATTTGTTCAGGACTACGTCCAACTACACTTCGATGGTCCGACGCTGACAGCCTTCGTTTGGCCGGTCGTACACCGTGCGGGCACGGCAGTTCATTTGGGAGAACCGGGCTATCGGGACGAGTTGTGCGCAAGAATTGGGAAGAAGGTCCTGGCAGCTCGTCTCGAAGAAGAGAAGGCGCTAATTGTTGAATTTGACGACGACGCCAATTTCTCCATTTCGCTGCGGCCCGAAGACAGTGTAGGTCCTGAAGCCGGTTATTTTTGCGCTCGCAGCAGACGCGGTGACCCAATTCTGGAATTTTGAATACGAAAATTCAGTCGTAGAGCCATCACCTGAAAGCCGCGCGACGGGTTGCCTAAGAAGTGCGCAGCGCTAAAGCGCATTGTGAAATACAACTCGTTTTCGGAGCGCTGAAGCGTTCCTCCCCCCGAATAAATTCGGGGGCTCCCACCGTTACGCCGCGCTGAATGCGGATTTCCCGGTACGAAACTCGAAGCGAAATGAAATTAGGACAGTAGCTGGAGCATGCCAAGCGATGTGGCGCTGGTCGCGCGGCTACGGTTGCGCGTAATAGCCCTGACGAGTGCGCGCGGTCAGGCCAGGCTTGTCGAGTTGGATTTCAAGGCGATGATATTCGTTTCGTTGTTTGGCCGCAGGAGGATCAAACGAGATTTCGTAGTATGGCGTTTCGGCCAAGCATTCTTGCACCATGCTCGCGATATTGTTCGAGGAGTTGAGTGCCAGGCCGCCGCTCTGGATGGCGATTACCGGGAGCGCCAGATCCGCAAGGTCGACCTGGCTCGGCTTGCTGATGCCTTTGAGAAACTCCTTGTAGTACGACGTGCGCATCATAGACTCACCGGATCCCGAAGGATCGATGCCGTAGAGCGTCACACGCGCCTCTATAAGCCGAGCCGAGAGACTCACGATATCCGTGAAGATTTGTTGCTGTTGCTTCGAGTCGAGCTCGGTGCCTGGGCCGGACAGAAGCGGCCAACCTGGCGAAACCCAGAGCATCAGCTTGCGCCCTTGGTGCGGAGCCACTCCCGCAATCAGCTGCCGCAGCGCGGTGAGCGAAAGCTGCAAGCGTTCCGTGGCGCCGTAGTAGCCGCTGGATCGGCCGATGTCGCGGAGACCCGGGTTGTCCTGCTGCAGTGCGGCAGCTAGCGCATTGCCGTCGCTCGAGAAGTTCGCAGCAATCTGCGTGCCTTTGTCCGTGAAAACCGCAACGGCGATGGGATGCGCCAGGTGGCCTCCTTCGGCACGCAGGAGTTTCTCCACTTCAATCCGCGCAAAGCTGACGCTCTGTGCGGTGTTGTTGACCGCATCGATCACCAGCACAACCTCCATGGGAGCCTCGCGGCCGCTTATCATCTTGAAAGAAGTAATAGTCTGGGGAGACTTGTTATCCAGGACGGTGAAGTCTTGCTGCTGAAGGTCGCTAACAGGCGGCCCCGACTTCGGGCTGACGACGACATCGAGATAAATCTTAGAGCTGCTAGCTTGCGTTGGTGCTGCTGGCTTTTGGGCTGAATCTGCGGGCGTGTACAGGAGCGCGGCTAAAAGAAGAAAGCCGAGACGTGCGTTGATGAGCATTATCTACTCCTCCGGGGCGGGACAACGGTTCTTAGTTGGATTGCTTCGCCGAGATGGATCGCGCGGGCTACCAATCTAGTAGACGCGATTTCAGTTTGAAGGGTTTCGTCCCTAGGCGGGCGGGTCGTCTCTATGCGGGCGGCGCGGGCGGCGTTACCGCGATGGCTTTGTGCAGCTTTTCGAAAGTGGTATCCAGATCCTCAGGCTCCACTCTGGTTTCAGCCACCGTGGTCATGAAGTTCGAATCGCCGGACCAACGCGGTAACATGTGCAAGTGCATGTGTCCTTCGACGCCGGCCCCTGCGGCGCGTCCCAGATTCATCCCGAGATTGTAGCCTTGTGGATGATAGGTGGTTTCGAGCGCGACTTGCATTTTTTGCGCGAGGGTCATCATCTCTGCTAGCGCGGCGGGCTCGGCAGCTTGCAGATCCGCAACATGCGCATACGGAACGACCATCACGTGGCCGGTGGTATAAGGATACCGATTCAGGATAATGAAGTTTTTTTCGCCGCGGAAAATAATGTGGGTGCGGGAATCCTCATTCGCTGCTACCGCCGCGCAGAAAATGCAGCCTTCTTCTTTCCCGCCGGCAGCGATGTATTTATAGCGCCAAGGACTCCAGAGATAATCCAAAGTGTGGGCCTTAGCTGGAAGATCCCGAAGGCGATGCGGACTTCGCATGGTTGACGAAGTCTTTCAATTCCTTGCTCGGCTTGAAGAACGGAATTCTTTTCGGCGGCACTTCGACTTTCGCCCCGGTTTTCGGATTGCGCCCGGTACGTCCGCGACGCTGGCGCGTGCGGAAGCTCCCGAAGCCGCGGATTTCGATTTTGTCGCTGGTCTGCAGCGCCGCGATGATGCTGTCGAATATCGTTTCGACCACCAGCTCGGAATCCTTGCGTGGCAGTTCCGTGATCCGCGTGACCTCTTCGATCAGGTCCGCTTTCGTCACAGTGCGTTCTTTCACGTGCTGCTCGCCGGCAATGTTCGCCATGGAGTGGCAGCCCTCCTATTGAAAATCCCCTGGTGCGGTACAACCCCATCTATATGATGCAAGTACGGCGATTTCGGAGTCGAGCCCCAGCCGCCCCGCGATCGCTTTGCGGCGCGCCGACATCCCCCTGGCACAAGCCGCATAGAAGGCCCCGACGACCTTTGCATATCACCAATCAACGTCTAGGTAAATGATTTTTCCTGCGGGAAGGCGGCCGCAGTGATGATGGCCCCGATCGCGTGCTCCACGAACTTCAGGCTACAAGTTACGAGTTCTGCCGCTTAGCCAGATTCGCGCGAATGGCGTCGCCGATGGTAGCCGTCGGCGACGATTTGGCGGAGGTGGTATGAAAGGTTTCCATCTCCTGCCGCTCCACTTGTTTTTGCGCCGCGCGATAGCTCAATCCGATCTTGTGCTGCTCCGGCTCGGTGCGGATGATCTTGAATTCGTATTCCTGCCCGGTGGTCAAAAGTGATGCTGCGCGATCTTTGCGCGGCGATTTCTCGCGATCCCGCTCGCCTTTCGGACGCCGCTCCTCAATTTCAGAAACGTGGCAGAGCGCCTCGATGCCCTCGGCCAGCTCGACGAACGCGCCGAAATCCGTGGTGCGCACAACTTTGCCCTTGATCACGTCATTTACCTTGTGCGCCGCGAAGAAATTCGCCCAGATGTCGTTCACCTGCTTCAAGCCCAGCGAAAGGCGGCGATTTTCGGCGTCCACTTTCAAAACTTTCGCCTGCACCGTGTCGCCCTTCTTGAATTTTTCGCTGGGATGCTTCACGCGCTCGGTCCAACTGATGTCGCTGATGTGAATGAGGCCCTCGAGTCCTTCGTCCACTTCTATAAACGCGCCGAAATCGGTGAGGCTGCGCACGCGGCCGCTGATCACCGTGCCGACGGGGAAACGCTCGGCAGCCGCTTGCCAGGGATCGGGCAGCGCTTGCTTCAGGCCCAGAGAAATCCGTTGCGCGTCCGGCTTTACTTCCAGCACTACCACTTCAACATCGTCGCCGACCTTCACGATTTTTGACGGATGCTTCACGCGCCGCGACCAGCTCATTTCGCTGACGTGAATCAGGCCTTCGACGCCCGGCTCGAGCTGCACGAAGGCGCCGTAATCCGTAACGCCGACGACTTTCGCTTTAATGCGCGTGCCCGCAGGAAATCGCTCGGGGACGCCGGCCCACGGATCGGGAAGAAGTTGCTTGCGGCCGAGCGAGATGCGCGATTTTTCCTTATCGAACTTGAGAATCTTGACTTCGATCTCGTCGTTGACCTTGACGATTTCGTTCGGATGCTTCACGCGGCCCCAAGCCAAATCGGTAACGTGCAGCAAGCCGTCAAGTCCGCCGAGATCGACGAACACGCCGTAGTCGGTGATGTTCTTAACGCGGCCAGTGACCGTCGAGCCTTCGACGAGAGAATCCATCAGAGCGTCGCGCTTGGTTTTCGCAGCTTCTTCAAGCAGCGCGCGGCGGCTAACCACCACATTGCCGCGCTTGCGATTCAGCTTCAGGACGCGAAGATCCAGCTCGCGATCTTTCCACGCTTCGAGATCGTGCACCGGACGCAATTCGAGCTGCGACGCTGGCAAAAACGCGCGCACTCCAATATCTACAACCAGTCCGCCCTTAATACGCTCGAGAACCTTGCCCTTGATCGTTTCGTGCTCGCGATAAGCCTTATCGATGCGCTCCCAAACGCGCCGCCGATGCGCGCGCGTATGCGAGAGCAGAACGTAGCCGTCTTTATGCTCGTGCAGGCGCTCGACTTCGATGGTCTGCCCGGCGCCAAAAGGATTGGTGGTACCGGCATCCAAAAATTCCGACGCAGGAACGAGTCCTTCGAATTTTCCGCCGACGTCAACTATCACGCCTGCATCGGTAACCGCGACGACGCGGCCATCGAAAATCTCGCCCTCGGATGCAGCGGGCTCGGGCACGGCGTATTGCTCGATGAGTTTTTCCATGCCCTCGGCGGATTCGGCATCCGCTTCGGTCGAGGCACTATCGCCATTGCTCGCAGTCGTTTCGGTGGATTCCGGCGTCGCAGCGGAGGATCCGTTCCCCGCAGAAGCAGATGATTCAGCTTGAGTCGTTTCAGAGGAAACGGGGTCACGCGGAGCCCGGTCGTTTTCAGCGCGCGCTACGGCCGCGGCACTCAGGGGAGCGTCTTGCGTCGGCGGCGCTGCGTCGGCGACAGCCGCACTCACCGAGCGCGCTTCGGCCGACGATTCAGTCGCAGCCTTGCCGGCGGCATTCTCTTCCACCGGCACAGCTTCAGAAGTTAGTTCGTTTTCGCGTGACATGGGACGCGGCCTCCGTAGAACTTGACGCCCTGGTAACCGAGAAGTGTCCCTCGGACTCTTCACCCTGCTGGGAATAGAGCAAAGAAGGGGATAAACCGCCCGCGCTCGAAAGGTTTACCGCGTTCGATGATACGCGCGGCGCGCAAATATTGTCAACAAAAGAGGCCCACGCGCGACGCTTCTCCTACTGCTGGCAATCCTGCTGCTCCAGCGAATAGTCTCATCACACTTGCGCGATCCAAAAATCTCCATTACGCTGATTTGGTAGCCAGCGGCGTCTTCCCCCCTCGCACGCTCGGATGCGGGCTGATGATTCAGCCTGTTTAAATAATCGATGGGTCCACTTGCAATTCAAATTTTTATCAGCGAAGGATGACGTATGACGCGAAAGAACACTTGGGCAATACTTGCTGTAGCCGCAGTGCTGAGTTTGCCCTTGGCCGCCTGCAAAGACACACAAACCCTGCAACAGAACGAGCAATTGAAAACCCAGGTGGCGGAACTTCAGAAAGAGAATGCTCAAGCGGCCAGCGATCTGGCGGCAATGACCGCCGCCCGCGATGCCTTGACCAAAGAGAATGAGGCGCTAAAAGCGAAGCTGGCGGCAGGCAAAACAAAGCACTCGAAAAGCAAGGGCACGAGTCGAAGACATCATCGGAGCCAAACGTCGCAGTAGTCGGAAATTTCGCCGATGGCGAAAAGTACGTGACCGATTTCTTATCTTATAAACAAAAAAGGAGAATCAACATATGAAGTCATTTGAGGTGCAATTTCGCTTTCGAGATCGAACGGAATCCACGGTGGAATCTACAATCAAGGCGGACGCGTCCAGCCTTCCCGGAGCCGTCGGTAAAGCGGTTCGCGAATTCGTCAAAGGCCTGGACCGCAAACAGCGCTTCGACATGAACAAGAGCGGCCTGGAAATCACTGCCAAGTCTCTAGGCACAGCAGCGGAAACGCCGGAAGACGTAACCGCAAAGGCCGCCTCTAACTAATCGCGGCGAATCCCGGTAGGGGCGGGGGTTCACCTCCCGCCCGATCTGGCTTTGGCTGTTACGCCCCCGTCCCAGAAATCGCGCATTCTCGCGTCGGCGCCGGGTGCCCGCAATCCATCACGCGCGAAATCGCCCCGCCTGCCGAATTTCTTTGCGGTAATCAGGCGCGGACATTTCAACAGTGCGGCACATTTCATAGAGCCGCGAACGAATCCTCGTGCCAATGCGATCGCCAAGCGAGTCTTCGATAGCCGATGGTCGAAGCGAAGATGGGCGCGTCACGGGACGCGGATTGGCATCCGCATCAAAATAATTGGTAGTGACCAGCGTTACGCGATTGTCGTTATACCGCGCGTTCAGAATATGTCCGATGGTTTCCAGCGCCCAAAGAGAAGGCTTGCTGGCTCCCAGATCGTCAAGCAGCAAAACTTCGACTTTAACCACCGGCTCAAGCACTCCAAGCTCGGTGGACGGACTCTCAGGATTGTAGCTATCCTGAATTTCCTTCAGCAGCTCGCGATAATCGTAAAACAGGCAAGAGTGGCCGCGGCGCATCAATTCCTGCAGCGCGGCGACCGCCAGATGCGTCTTTCCCACGCCGCACGATCCCATCAAGAGCAGCCCATGCTCAGCCGCCGCAGGATAATCGCGTGTGAATCCTTGCACGACAATCCGCGCCTGCTCCAGGCTGCGATTCCATGCAGCAACTTCCGCTGGCGTGCCGATCTCGTATTCCAGATCCTTGTCGAAATTATCGAAATCGCAGTGGCGATACCGCTCCGGAATGCGCGCCCGCGCAAAAATCCGCGAGGCCCGATCGTCCATCGTGCATTCGCAAGGCACAGCCCAAACCATTCGAGAATCGCCGGCGTGTGCCGGTCCGGCTAGCTCTGCTGCCTCGGTATTTTTCTCGGGACGCGCAACGGTCTTCCAACCAGTGCCGCTACAGAGAGGACAATCAGGACGCGCCATAAAAAGAGAATAAGCGCGCGGCGCCGCACGCGCAAGCCGTTCAAGCCTGTGCAAAATTTCGGAAATGTGGAAAGCGATGGTTACTTTACGATTCGAATTGCCTTGGTTGGGGTGGCGCGGACGATTGCGGTGCGGGCGCGGCGTTCGTTCGCGTGGCTCAAGCCACGCGCTAATTCGCCGCGAACAAAAGTAATGAAGGCTTCCATCTGCTGCTGCATATCAGCCATCTTATCGCGCATGTTGAGGATCACTTCGATCCCCGCAAGATTCACTCCCAGCTCGCGCGTAAGATTCAGAATAATTTCCAGCCGCTCCAAATCGCTATCGGTATAAAGCCGCGTATTCCCCTGCGACCGCGAAGGCTTCAGCAGTCCCACGCGCTCGTAAAGCCGCAGCGTCTGCGGATGAAGATTATAAATCTCAGCCACAGCGCTGATCATGTACCCGGCTTTCGATTTCTTCCTTGCTTTGGCAACCATGGCGATTACAACGCGGCCTTCGAAAATATCTCCAGCCGCGGATCCTCCGGCGCTGCTTTGCTCAGTTCGCGCAACAATTCGCGAACCTTCTCGTCCTCAGGCTTCGGCACCACCACCTGCACTTCCACAATCTGATCGCCGCGATGGCCAGGACGCCGGGCCGATGGCGCGCCTTTTTCGCGCAGACGCAATTTCGTTCCGCTGTTAGTGCCGGGCGGAATACGCACTCGCGCGCGTCCATCAATCGTCGGAACTTCCACTTTTGCCCCCAGCGCGGCTTCCGTCACCGTAATCGGCACCACGGTATGCAGATCATCGCCGCGGCGCTCGAAAAACGGATGCGGCGCAACCTGGGTGATGAAATAAAGATCCCCAGGAGGTCCGCCACCGACGCCCGCATTCCCGCGTCCAGCAACGCGCACCCGCGAGCCCGTTTGCGCGCCCGGCGGAATGCGAACGTCGAGCGTTTCAGTCCGCCGCACGCGCCCTTCCCCGCCGCAAGCGCGGCAAACATTGCGCAGCTTTCCCGTACCGCCACAGCGCGCGCAAGCCACCTGAAATTTCATCTTGCCGCTCGTCTGCGTCACGCGTCCGGTTCCGTGGCAGTCGTTGCAGGTTTGCTCGCTGCCGGTGAAGCCGCTGCCGTGGCAGTCATTGCAAGCATCCAGCCGCGTGATGCTGACTTTTTTCACCGTGCCGCGCATCGCCTCGGCAAAAGAAATGTCGATCTGATATTCGAGATCGGAACCCGCTTCGGTTTCATATCCCGCCTGCGCTGCGCCACCACCGCCGCTGCGGAAAAATTGGCTGAAGATGTCGCGGAAGCTCGTGCCACCGTCTCCGCCGCCCGCGCCACCGCCGCCGTAATCAAAGCCGCCGAAATCGAAATGAATATCCTCCGGCGACACGTTGTAGCCACCGCCCTGGCCCTGTGGACCGGCCGCACCAGGAGTATTGAAGCCAAACTGGTCGTACGTCTGCCGCTTCTTCGTGTCGGAGAGAACTTCGTAGGCTTCCTGGATCTGCTTGAATTTTTCTTCGGAGGATTTGTCGCCGGGATTCAGATCGGGATGGTACTTGCGCGCAAGTTTGCGATAGGCCGCGCGAATTTCCTTCACCGGCGCCTTGCGCGCGACGCCAAGCAACTCGTAATAATCTTGTTTGGGAGTGGTGGCCATGATCGTCGCTGCATCCTGCGTCGTAACACTGCAAAACAGGGGCCGAAAATCGGGAGGGTCTAAAGACCCTCCCCTACAACTTCGCCCATTTCGCGTTCCATTGAGTCATTTCCTGGGCCTCGCGCGCCAATTCTTCGCGATGCCTGATTTGCTCTTCGCTGCGCTTGGCCGAAGCCGCGTCTTTCTGGTTTGCGCGCTCCAGCCAGCGATCAATGCGCACGATTTTTTCTTCCACGGTAGCCGGATCGGAACGAAAACGAAGCAGCGTCCCGGTAATCTCCACCGATCGCGTGGGAAAATCCGGCGGCACGTCCTGCTGCGTCTCGTAAAAGAGCCGCCGCCAATCCGCGCTAGGCGATTCCGTGATGGAAACTTGAATCAGGTAATAATTGTCCCGGACTTTCTGAACCGCCTGAGGCGCGCTAGCTCGCTTAATTCCAGTAGAGGCCAATCAAGTCTCCAAGTAGCGCCGGCGTCTCTGCCGGCATCCGGCGACGAGAAATCTGACCACATGCGGCACTCACGGGCGGACTACGAAACGTAAAGTTCACCGGCGATTTGACTATGCGCCCCGCCCAAAATCGCGCCCCCCGCCGGCACTTGCGCTCGCAAGATGCCGGCAGGGACGCCGGCGCTACTTTTAGTTCGGCCGCTTCGCATCGTCCACATCCACGAACTCAGCGTCCACAACATTGTCCTGACCCTGGCCGCCCGAGCCCTGCGCTCCACCAGCCGAGCCGTCAGCCGCTTGCCCGCCGCCCGCTGCGCCCGGACCGCCGGCAGCACCTGCAGCAGCCTGCTGCGATTTGTAGAGCACCTCGGCGACCTGATGCGAAGCCTTGGTCAAACTCTCGACCGCGGCGTTGATGCGTTCCACATTTCCCTCACCGATGGCGCGCCGAGTTTCCTCGATCGCGGTCTCGATGGACTTCGCATCCGCCTCAGGCAGCTTGTCGCGATTTTCCTTCAGCAACTTTTCCGTCTGATAGATAAGATTGTCCGCCCGGTTGCGAGCCTCCGCCTCCAGAACGCGCTTCTTATCCTCATCCGAATGCGACTCAGCTTCCTTGCGCATGCGCTCCGCTTCGTCCTTACTCAAGCCGGTAGACGCAGTAATCGTAATTTTCTGCTCCTTGCCGGTACCCTTGTCCTTGGCCGAAACATTGAGCAAGCCGTTCGCGTCGATGTCGAAGGTCACTTCAATCTGCGGCAAGCCGCGCGGAGCCGGCGGAAGTCCCACGAGCTGGAAATTCCCCAGGCTGCGATTCCCGCTGGCGACCGGCCGTTCCCCCTGCAGAATGTGAATGTCCACAGAAGTTTGATTGTCCGCAGCAGTCGAAAATGTTTCCGACTTGCGCGTGGGGATCGTGGTGTTGCGCGGAATCAAGGTAGTCATCACGCCGCCGAGCGTCTCGACGCCCAGTGAAAGCGGCGTCACGTCCAGCAACAGGATGTCCTTCACTTCCCCACCAAGCACGCCACCCTGGATCGCGGCGCCGACTGCCACCACTTCATCCGGGTTAACGCCCTTGTGGCCTTCCTTGCCAAAAAGCTCCTTCACAATATTCTGAATCAACGGCATGCGAGTCTGTCCGCCGACCAAAACCACTTCATCAATCTTGCTGGCGTCCACTCCCGCATCCTTCATGCACTTCTTGCAAGGCTCCACTGACCGGCGAACGATTTCGTCCACCATCGATTCAAGTTTCGCCCGCGTGAGTTTCTTCACCAAGTGCTTCGGCCCACCGGCGTCCGCGGTAATAAACGGCAGATTGATCTCCGTTTCCATAGTGGTCGAAAGTTCAATCTTCGCCCGCTCCGCAGCATCGCGCAGCCGCTGCAAAGCCATTTCATTACCCTTGGCGTGCAAGTCGAGCCCTTCGTCCTTCTTGAATTCCTCGATGAGCCAATCCACGATCCGCTGATCGAGGTTGTCGCCGCCGAGGTGCGTGTCGCCGTTAGTGGCCTTCACTTCCACGACGCCTTCGCCGACTTCCAGGATCGAAATATCAAAAGTGCCGCCGCCGAAGTCATACACGGCGATGGTTTCGTCTTTCTTTTTGTCCAAGCCGTAAGCAAGTGCCGCCGCAGTCGGCTCGTTAATGATGCGCTTCACGTCTAGGCCCGCAATTTCGCCGGCTTGCTTGGTGGCCTGCCGTTGCGCGTCGTTGAAGTAGGCGGGAACGGTAATCACCGCATCCTTCACCTTTTCGCCAAGAAAATCCTCGGCCGCATCCTTCAGCTTGCGCAAAATCATGGCCGAGATTTCGGGCGGGGTGTAGTCCTTGCCCTGCGCCTGAACGGCCACATGGTCGCCCTGCCGAACAACTTTGTAGGGCACCATCTTGATCTCTTCTGTCACTTCATCGTAGCGACGGCCCATAAACCGCTTGATCGAATAGATCGTATTCTCCGGGTTCGTGATGGCCTGCCGCTTGGCCACTTGGCCCACAAGCCGCTCGCCAGTCTTCGTGATAGCAACAACGGAAGGCGTAGTCCGTCCGCCCTCCTGGTTCGGGATTACCACCGGCTCGCCGCCTTGCATCACGGCTACAACCGAGTTAGTAGTCCCGAGGTCAATTCCAATAATTTTGCTCATTGCGTGAGCTCCT
The DNA here is from genome assembly GCA_963831955.1 of uncultured Acidobacteriota bacterium. Lineage (GTDB taxonomy): Bacteria > Acidobacteriota > Terriglobia > Acidiferrales > UBA7541 > Palsa-147. The sequence continues at coordinate 320,229 of CAWHSG010000004.1, forward strand.
TCTGTACGCGCGTGGTGAAACAGGCGCGATTAACGCTGGATACGAACTGAAGTATACAGGTTGAGTGTATTCTTGTCAAGTTTCTTGATGTAAGCTAAGCACTTTATTTTCATCCACTTAATTGCCGCCAGCCGAAATCCAGCCCAAATGCACACTCACGTGTCAGAAAGGGATTCACCTCCCGCCCTGAGTGGCTTAGGGTTTTTTCCGACTCCGCGGCACGCAAGGTTTGCTTCTCGGCCAGCCCTAATCTTTCGCCGCAACTCAAAAATAAACCGGTCACAGCCCCAGCCCATTACCCGTGCGCGGCAACACACCGAAGACCTATCGGCTTCTAACCACAAAAGAGGATACAATAATCGGGTCAGGGCCGATGATTCAGCCCTGCAATATGCGGGTCAGGTCCGATGATTCAGCCCTGCAATACACGGGTCAGGGCTGATGATTCAGCCCTGCAATATACGGGTCAGGGCTGATGATTCAGCCCTGCAATATAAATGATTCGACTGAAGCGCCCGGCTGTGACAATTTCCTGTTCAGGAGGAATCTAAAGATGCCACGCGGCTGGAGTTCGCGCGCAAGCGTAGCGGCGCGCATTTTGGGATATGCCGGTCTTTTCGCCCTGATTGCATTCGCCGCCACAGCGTATGCCCAGAAAAAGAGCGCCACTGCCGCTTCGGCAGCAAAAGCCGCGGCCTCCGACGAAGTACCGGTCAAGGCGATCGGCTCAAAATCCGCCCCGATTACCATGGAAGTGTTCAGCGACTACCAGTGCCCCTCCTGCCGGCTGCTCTACGAACAAACGCTCAAGCCGCTGATCAATGAATACGTGGCAACCGGCAAGGTGTACCTGATCCACCGCGATTTCCCGCTGCCGATGCACAAGTATTCGACGGATGCAGCTCGCTGGGTGAATGCCGGCGCGAAGATCGGCCGCTATCCCGAAGTCGAGGCCGCGCTCTATGACAATCAGGATGCATGGGCGGCCGATGGAGATATCCAGAAGTTCGTTGCGGCCGCTCTCTCGCCCGCGGACTTCAAGCGCGCGGAAAAATTGGTGGAGACCTGCGTGGCCGATTCGACGGGAATCAAGCCCGCCAGCTTGAATCTCGCGCCGCAAGCGCATGAGTGCTCAATCGATGAAGCCATCGCCAAAGATAAAGCCCTCGGCAACTCAGTTCCGGTGACGCAGACTCCGACGTACCGCTTTTATTACAAAGGTCAGGCATACCCGCCCACGCCGGGGTACGTTTCCTGGCCGATCCTGAAACAATTCTTCGATAGCCTGCTGAACCAACAGTAATGAGCGATTCATCGCGACGCCGCGTGGGCCGGATTCTTCTGATTGCGGGGAGGATTGTCCTCGGCGCGATTTTCATCGCCGCGGGCTTCGTAAAGTTGCGACCGGTCGTTCATCGCATGCCGTGGTCAAAGGCCTCCGTGAACACCTCGCTGGCGATGTTCGCCATGCAGGTGGATTCGTATCAGATGCTCTCTCCGAATAACGCCAATCTTGTCGCGCACGCATTGCCCTTCGCGGAACTCGCTCTTGGATTGTGGATCGTGAGCGGCGTGTGGCTCGCCGTGCCATCGCTAATCACCACCCTAATGCTCGGCGGATTCTTGACCGCCATGATCCGCGCCTACGCGCTAGGCTTGGAGATTAATTGCGGATGTTTTGGCCCGGGCGAAAAAGTGGGGCCTCTCTCATTCTTACGCGATGGATCGTTCTTCGCGCTTTCGCTCGCTGTCACCATCGGCGCTTTCCTGATCGCGCGAAAGAAATCTGCGCGCGAAACTTCCGCCGCTTCTTCTGCGCAGTTCGAGCAAGCTCGCTGAAACGTCCCTTCCCTTGCACCGTTCCGATCCAATCAAGCACATGCGCTCACAAACTTTCCCGGTTTCTTCATGCTGCGAGGCAAGATAGAATGTGCCGCTTTGATTGGGAGCCCAGCGTCCATGCGCAATTCTAAAATCGTGCGAATGTTTTTTACCTTCGCGTTTCTTGGGGCCAGTGCGTTCATTGCAGCGCCTACTCGCGCGCAATCCGCCGCCAGCACGGGCAAGAAGCTCACCGTCGAGCGCATTTACAGCGCGCCCAACCTCAGCGGCACGCTGGTTCACGGCATTGAGTGGGCTCCCGATGGAAAGCGCGTCACCTATTTCCAGCGCACCGGAAGCGGCAGGAATGCGGCCACCGATCTTTGGGCTATGGACGCTGCCACGGGACAAAAGAGCGTCCTTGTCGGTGCGAAGATGCTCGGATCATTGCTCGAGCCGGAAAAACAAAAGGCCACGCAAGCCACCGGCCTCGGCCGCGCCACGCCGCAGGATTATCAGTGGGCCCCGGATGGCAAGGCCATCCTATTCGTAAGCGACACCGAGTTGGTTTGGCTCGACCTGGCCAGCATGACCTCGAAGCAATTAATCAAAACCGGAGATGAAATCGAAGACCCGCGCCTTTCGCCCGACGGCAAGTGGGTAAGCTTCGTGCAGAATTTCAATTTGTGGACGCTCAAGATCGCCAGCGGCGAGAAAAAACAAATTACCCAGGGCGGTTCCGAGGAAATTCTGAAAGGCAAACTCGATTGGGTTTATCCCGAGGAACTTTCGAGCCGCACCGCCTATTGGTGGTCGCCCGATTCCACTCACATCGCCTATTTCGAAATGGACGAGCGCCCGGTAACGAAGTACGCGATCTATGACATGAGCAGCGACATCGGCGGAATCACCATGACGCGCTATCCGCAAGCGGGCGAGCCAAATCCCATCGTGAGAGTGGGCGTAATTCCAGCCGACGGCGGTGAAACAAAATGGATGGACACCGGCGCGGACACGAATGTCTATATCGCGCGGGTGAACTGGCTGCCGAACTCCAGGCAGATTTCGATCCAGCGCCTCAATCGCGCGCAGACGCGCCTGGATCTGCTGCTCTGCGATCCCGCAACCGGCGCATCCAAATCGATTCTCATCGAAGAAGATCCTTACTGGATCAACGTGAGCGATGATCTGTATTTTTTCCCCGATAGCCAGCGTTTCCTCTGGACCAGCGAGCGGGAAAATTACAGGCTGATTTATCTCTACGACATCAACGGAAAACTCCTCAAGCAGGTAACCACCGGCGACTGGAACGTCACCAGCACCGAAGGGTTTGGCCCCCGCGCCACCAACGGCCTGATCGTGGACGAAGCCCGCGGCGATGTCTTCTTTCATTCCAATAAAGAAAATCCGACCCAGACGCAGCTCTATCGCGTGTCACTGAAGGACGGCGTAGTGAAGCAGATCACCCAGGGCGCTGGAACACACGAGGCAGAGTTTTCGCCCGATGCCTCGGCGTTCGTCGAATTATTTTCAACGGCTGCGACGCCTCCGCGACAAAGCCTCTATCGCGCCGACGGAAAACTTGTGGCCACGATCGTGGAAAATAAAGTGCCCGAACTCGATGAGTATCAATCGCCGAAGACCGAGTTCACCACAGTAAAGGCCGCCGACGGAACCACGCTCTACGCGAGCATGATCAAACCAGCGGATTTCGACGCTGCGAAAAAATATCCGGTGCTCGTCGAAGTCTATGGCGGCCCGGGCGCGCAATCCGTAAAAGACCAGTGGGAGCCGAGCAAATTCTGGTCCAAGCTGATGGCGCAACACGGCTACATCATCTGGTCGCTCGATAATCGCGGCTCGCTCGGCCGCGGCCACAAATTCGAAACGCCGATTTACCATCACTTCGGCAAGCTCGAACTCGACGACCAGGTCGCGGGCGTGAATTATCTGAAGTCGCTTCCGTATGTGGACGGCAAGCGCATCGGCTTGTGGGGCTGGAGCTACGGCGGCTACATGACGCTGCAAGCCCTGTTTCATGCTTCCGATGTTTTCAAGACCGGTGTGGCCGTCGCCCCGGTAACGGATTGGCATCTCTACGACACAATTTATACGGAACGATACATGGGTTTGCCGAAAGATAACGAAGAGGGCTACCGCGATTCGTCGCCGGCAAATTTCACCCAGAATCTGAAGGGCAAGCTGCTGGTGGCCCACGGCACCGGCGACGACAACGTGCACTTCGCAAATACCGCGCTGCTGCTCAATAAATTTATCGACGCCGATGAGTATCCGGAGCTGATGATTTTCCCGGGCCGCGGACATCCTATGGGCGACCGCGCCGCGCAGGTGGATCTGTTCAACCGCATGGAGCAGTTTCTGTTGAACAATTTGTAGCAAGAGTTTCGTCAGGGCCCGTATTGTCAGGGCACAGCTTCAGCCCTGCCGCACAAATTCGGCATCTTAGAATGGCGATGAATTTGAATAGAAAACCATGGCTTCAAATTGGAATAGCGGCAGTCTGCGTCGCCGCGATTGCATTTCTAATCCCGCCCGCGGCCGCGCAGGAGAACGAAACCACCCCCGCAACCGAGGGACAGCAAAAAATCGAGCCCGAAATGCGCAGCGGTCCATCTCTCGAGGCTGCGTTCAATCACATGTACCGTCTGAAATTCACCGAAGCCCGCGCCGAGATCGCCGCCTATCAAAAGCTGCACCCCAACGACGCCCTAGGCAAAGCCGCCGAAGCCGCCTCATATCTCTTCGAGGAATTCGAGCAGAAGGGCGTGCTCACTTCCGCGTTCTTTCTCGACGATAAGCGCTTTCTCGGCGGTGTCGAAGGTTCGCCGGAATCGAATCGCAACCCCAAGTTTCTCGAGGCCAATAGGCAAGCTCGCGAATTAGCTCAAGGACGCCTGCGAAATTTTCCCCGCGATCCAGATTCGCTGCTGGTCCTCGCGATGGCCGATGGCATGGAATCGAATTACGATGCCATGATCGAGAAAAAGCAGCTCGCCAGTCTTTCCATGTTGAAACAGGCGGACGCGGAAGCGACTAAAGTACTTTCCATCGATACGAAAGCACAGGATGCCTACGTCTCACTGGGCTCGGCGAATTACATCATCGGCTCGCTTCCGGGCTACAAGAAGGCCTTCCTCTGGTTTGGCGGGGTTCATGGCGACAAGGTGCGCGGCATGGAAGAATTGCAATCGGCCGCCTCGGGTGGGCATTTTCTGAGGCCCTTCGCCAAAATCATGCTCGCTCTGGCGCACGAGCGCGAGCACCAATACAAGGAAGCCGCCGTGCTCCTCGCCGAGCTGCACAAGGAATTTCCCGAAAATCCTCATTTCAAAGCCGAAATGGAAATCGCGGAAAAAGCGGCGGGAGATAAATGATAAAGCTGCGGCCAAAGTTGCGGGATCGCAAGCTGGCATTTTCTCGCCGCCCGCGGCTGCCGCTTACGATCGTGCTTGCGCTTTGCATCGCAGCGGCAACGGGCCTGGCGCGACCCGTTCGCGTTTCGGCGCGATCGGGAGTTGCAGCCGATGCAGCACTATTCGAAATCAAAAAGATCGGGGATGGTGTTTACGCCGCCATTTCGCCGGGTGAAAGTAAGGCCGGCGCGAATGCCGGATTCGTGATTGGCGACGATGGCGTCGCGGTGATTGACACTTTCGAAGATGCGTCCGCGGCGAAAGTGCTGCTCGACGAAATTCGTAAGCTCACGAAATTGCCGATCCGGTTTGTCGTCAACACGCACTATCACATCGACCACGTCGGCGGAAATGGCGTCTTCGCGGAATCCGGCGCGGTGATAGTAGCCCATCGCAATGTCCGCGAATGGATTCATACCGAAAATCTAAAATTCTTCGGCGAGAAGATCACGCCGGAACAAAAGAAATTTGTCGAATCGCTGACGTCCCCCTCGGTGGTTTATTCCGATTCGCTCGATCTGTATCTAGGCTCGCGCCATCTCGCCCTGCACTACTATCCCGGCCACACCGGCGGAGACACGATTGTCGAGGTCCCCGACGCGCACGCAGTTTTCTGCGGCGATCTTTTCTGGCGCAAGACGCTTCCAAATCTAATCGACGCCTCCACGGATAAATGGATCACCACTCTCGACAAACTCGTCACAATCGCGCCGGACGGCACATACGTTCCGGGTCACGGCGGTGTCGGCAACGCCAGCGACGTCAAAGATTTCCGTGGCTATCTCGTCGAGCTGCGCAGCGCGGTCGCCGCCGCGCAGAGCAGCGGCAAATCCACAGCAGAAGTGGTTGACACAGTGCTTCCGGACCTGCAAACAAAATACGGAACCTGGGATTTCTTCAAATATTTCGCGAAAAGTAATATCGCCGACACCGCGAAGGAATTGAAGGGCGAGAAGCGCATCCCGGTGGCGGCGAAGGATTGAAATTGACCCGTCGTAGCAGGGCCGAAGTTCGGGAAGGTCTGAAGCCCCTCCCCTACCACTTGACGCGCACGCGGTAATTGAGCGTCGATGAGCCATCCTTTTCCACGGGAACCTCAAACGCCAGCGTGCTTGAATCCAGCTTGGTTGACTTGTAATTCGACTTCAGAATCTCCCAATCGCCGCCAATCGGCTCGCGCACTTCCACGTTCACATCCGAATTCTTGTGATTGCGCAATGCAATCTCGTATTCGAATTCGTAAACGCGATCGCTGATCTTTCGGAAATCCGTCTCTTTGCGCTCGCAAACCACGTCGAACGCATCGCCCACATAAATCGTGACCTTCTCGTCCTTGGGCGTATGCCCAATGCGATCTTCACCGACCAATTGAATGCCGCCTTTCGAATCCGACTGATACACACGAACCGTTCCGGCCGGCAGCGGCATCCCTAGCCCCGATTTCTCGTCATTCTTGAAGCGGTAATTCACTTTCACAGTCTGCGGAATCGGATTCCCAATTCCCTGCGAAGCCCGGTAGTAATAAGGCTGCCCTTCCACCAAAAGAAATTTCTCCACAGGAATCGCCGTGCCATTCAGCAAACTAATCTGCTTCGATTCCTTATCCTCGATCGAGGTCCGCCGCTCCAGCGAATAAAGATGGTATTCGGAAAAATTCTCTTGCGAAAATTGCGGCGCCGCCACCGCCTCTTTTCTGGCCATCACGGCGCCAGCAACCGCACCGACGCCGGTCTGAACGCGATGAAGGTCCCCGGCGACTAGCTGTAGCTTCGCATTCTTGTAAGCTGTGCCGCTGTTATTACTCAGCGTGACCCAACCATCGAGATCCGCAGCTTTATCGTCGCGGTTCACTGTCAGCACGTAATCGGCATTCCAATTCATGTTGTTCGTGAGGTAAGAAGCCTCGACCTTCTGCGATTTCGGCCCGCTATTCTCGAGCATCCACAGCAACGTAGGCTGGCTATAAAGATTCTCGGGTAAATCAGCAAAGCGGTAGGACTCCGCGGTCATCCCGGTCACGATTTCGCCCCCAATTTTCCATACCGGACCGTTGTTGTCCGCAAGCAGTAGCGCCTTCGTCTCCACCCATTTGGTGGAATTATTTTCGGTCTCGCGATGCACCAGCGTCACTTCCTTCCCGACGTACTTCAACAGCAGCTTGCCCGGATCGAGCAAATCGTATTCATAATTCTGCTCGATCACGCTCAAATGCGCCGGCTCGGTGAGCGAACGAAAATGCACGGTAGCAGGATTGATCGAAGCCGCGACATCTTCAAATTTCAGCGAGAAGCTACCGGAAGGAAGCGTAAGCTGCCGGACATCGCGCACCAGCGCCACATTTGAGTTGTAAACCGTAACATTCAAATCGACCTGATCCTTCTGCGTGCTCGCGGGCGTATCACCAGCCGGACGCGCCGCCGCGTCCGCGTGCCCCGCGCGCCAAGCCAGCGGCGCGAAAGCAACCGCGCCAGCCGCGAGCGAAATAATTACCAAACTACGCTGAAATCTTCGTCGGAGCATTCGAACCTCCCAGGCGATACTTCGGTCGAATTGGGCTCAATACTTGGAACGCGGCACCGGACTTTTCTTGCGGCGGCAATCAGCAACTAATGCGGTTTTTTGACGCGTTTCCACTTCGCGCCGCCATTTTTCGTCACGTAGGCGGTGCCGTCCGCCGCGGTAATCGTCGCGACCTCAGCATCCTCAGCGCTAACCGCAGTGAGATCGAGCTCCGTCGGCGACTTCACCGTCTGCCAGTTTTCCCCGTCCACGGTACGAAGAATCGTCCCGTGGCGCCCCACGACCCAGCAAATTTTCGACGAAGGCGCGAAACCCGTCACCAGTCTCTCATCAGTCTCAGTAAGCTGCGGCTGCCAGGTCACTCCAATGTCTCGCGAAAGTTCAATCTCATGCGCCCCGGCCACGCGCCACAAAATGTTCGCGTCCGGCGTAGGAATCACGATGGGTGTTGATTCGTCCTGCTTGAATCGCGAAGTCACCGTCTCGGCCTCAGGCGGCGCCGCGCTTTTCTGCGCCGCGATCCCGCCTGCGGAGCCGACCACGGCTGAGCCGCGGGATCCGCCGCCAGCACGCGCAGCAGGCGCAGCAGGCGCCTTTTGCAGATTCGTCCCGCTCTGTGTTGAAGTGGGATGCGGAGCAGGCGCAGCGGCGTTTGAAGCGCCGGCAGAAGTAGCGGGCGCCGCATTTTTCGCAACTTCGCCGGCGTTCACTTCGAGAGTCTCGTTGCTCGCGCCCGACGCAGAAGTTGCTGCCGGCGCTGCTGCGGCCACTCCGGCAGCCGACGCGCCCCCTGTCGTATCGCTGGCCCCGCGGTCTCTTTCTTTCTTGAATTCGCGCCGGTCCGCCCGAGATTCTTCGTCGGTGGGCCGGCCATTCGGCGCGCTACCCGCTTCGACATTCTTTCCGTGCGCCACGGTTCCGCCCTTCGAATCTTTCGTCGCAGCGGATGGCGGCGCCGGAGACACCTCAACCATCTCAGAACTTGGCGGCACTGGCGGCGGAGCCAGCGGAGCAGTCTCAGCCGGCGCCTGATTCTGTGCCACAATCGGCGTAGCAACGCGCCCGTTCCGCGACCCAATCGGCCCCCACACAGTCGCCCAGGCAATAAATAACGCGAGCGCCGCGGTCACCGGCGCCAAAAATCGCCAATCCCAAATCCAAGCAAAGCGGCGTGAGCCGGATCCCTCGCGCTCGGGTTCCGCCCGAGCCAACGCGGCCAATTCGCTGCGGCAATGCGCGCAATTCGAAACGTGCAAATCGCAGGCGCGAATTTCCTCCGCCGCAAGCGTCCGCTCGAAATAAGCCGCGAGCACCTCGGCGTCAAGGTGTTCGGATTCCGCCGCCGCAGGCCCGGACGCAAGCCCGCGCCGCACCATTGCGCCGAATTCTCTCTCGTTATCGCGCGGATTCATCCCTTTCCCTTCATTTAGAACGATACTCCGGTCACATCTTGCAGCGCAAAGCCTCGCGCCACGTCATTCCTTCTTCGATAAAGCGCCCGTAAGATCAAATGGCCATTCCTCGCGCGCATACTCATAGCAAAGCCGCACCTGCGCCTCGCTGAGCCGCTTTTTTCCGCGCAGCGCTGCGTCCACTTGATGGTGCAAATCGCGCCGCGCGCGGTCCAACTTGCGCGAAACAGTCGCTTCATGCTCGCCAAGCAAGCGCCCAATCTGCGCCAACGTAAGATCTTCAATGTAATAGTAAGAAAGACGCAGGCGCTCACGCGGCTCGAGCGCCACCAGCGCCTCCGAAAGCGCCGCCTGCAGCAACGCAAGATACCGCCGTCGTTCCGGATCAGCCGTCTCGCTGACTGGCGCCGCAGGATCGATCACCGGACGTGGGTCGTCGTCACTCACCGGCGCATCAAGAGACTCCGTATGGCGCGTCCGCCGAATTTCATTGATATAACGCTGCGCCAGAATCGCCCGCAGCCAGGTGCCCAACTTGCTGCGCCCATGGAAATAATCGAAGAGCGTGCGCCGCTGTCCTTCGCGGCTCTCAAGTCCATACAGCTCAGCATAAAGCGAATCAGCCAATTCGCGCCCGCCCGAATCGCCGGCAATCGCCCGCGCCGCCCGATAAAGCTCCGCCCGGTATCGCGAGACAAATTCTTCCCAAGCGCGCGAATTTCCAGCTCCGCAAGCACACGACAGTGCAAGATCAGGAAGATTCAGCGATTCGAGATAAGCGATAATTTCGCGCCGGGCAGGCGGCCCGCCGCCGCGAAATCGCGAAGCCGCGCTGCGTTCCAGCGCCTCGCGAAACGCCGCCAATCCAAGCCCCCAATCCGCAGGCGCCCCAGCCAGCTTATAAAGCCGCTCAACGGTGGGTTCCAATTCAGACGCAAAGCGCAACAGCGTCGGCAATGGCCAAGCTCCGAAGCCCATCAAATTCCAATACAACCACGGCCTAGATAATACCTGAGACCAGCCTGCATTGCGGTCACGTCTCTTTTCACCACCACATCACGGCTTGATTTGACTTCCCCCCAACGACTTCCTACGATTCTGGTGCGATGTACATCTGCCGCGAATGTGAAGAACCACTCAATCAAGCGATGGAAGTCTGCCCACACTGCGGCGCCGATCTAACAGCGCAGGGCGCAGAAGAAGGCGCCGCGCCAAAGAAAAAATCGCGGCCGGTAAAATCCATAGTGATCTGGGGAATTCTGATCGTCTCGGTCTGGGCCATAATCTGGTTCGTGCTACCCCCACGGCCCGAATCGTCAAAAGCCGAAGCGGAAAAAAGCGCGCTGGCAGCTCTAGCCGATGTGCGCGCAGCGCTCATCTCTTATGCCGCCGCAACGGGAGGTTATCCCCCGTCCATGGAAACGCTGGGCGCCGCGTCGCGATCCGCAATTCAGACCGCCAAAAGCGCCGGATACGATATTCAATACACCCCCGCGAGCTCCGATGACTCCGGGCGCATCAAATCCTTCGTGCTGCTCGCGCGTCCAGGAAATTTCGGCTATCGTAATTTTTATGAGGATGAATCCGGCGTGATTCACGAAACCACGGCGAACCGCCCCGCCACGCCGCAAGATCCGGTGCTGCATTGAGAACGAGCAAGTATGAGAAGTACGATGTTTTGTCAGGGCATGACTTCAGTCATGCCGCAAGCGACGCAAAGGCAGCAAGGCTTTAGCCGCTGAGGGCCTGTTTTTCGAGCCCCGCTGAGATACGTTCAATTCAAGTGAAGCCTCCGACGCCAGAAATGATAAATCTGAAGATCGGCTCCAAGTTTTTGCGAGTCGTAGGCGCCGGGATCTTGCTGACCATTGCCGCCTCAACGCACGCCCGTGCAATCGAAAATCCCTCGAAGCGCGCCGAGTGCCGCAGCTGCGGCAATGGCATCTGCCGCCAACCACAAATCGAGCAAGATCCGATGGACCACCAGAGCATGAGCCATCAATCGATGAATCAAGATTCCATGAGACACAGCGCCATGAATCACGATCAGCCGGTCACTCTACCCGGCACGATCCTCGAGCACATGGGTTCGGGCACCGATGTCGAGCCCGGCTCGCTCCCGCACCACGCCTGGATGTTCCAGCACGGCAAATGGGATTTCATGGTCCACGGCGTCCTCTTTGTCAACGATATCCAGCAAACCGGCCCCCGCGGCGGCGATAAATTTTTCGGCGAGAGCTGGTTCATGGGCGTAGCGCAACATGACATCGGGCCGGGAAAATTCACAGCCCGCGCCATGCTAAGCCTCGATCCGGCTCTGATCAGCGAGCGCCGCTACCCAGAATTATTCCAGCTAGGCGAAACCGCCTTCGGAAACCCCATCGTGGATGGCCAGCACCCTCACGATTTCTTCATGGAGCTAGCTGCGCTCTACGATTGGAAACTCAGCGAGCATAGTCTGCTGTCGATCTATGCAGCCCCGGTTGGCGATCCCGCGCTCGGCCCGCCCGCCTATCCGCATCGCGCATCGGCCAGCGAAGATCCCATCGCCGTCCTCGGCCACCACATGCAGGATTCCACGCACATCGCCGACGAAGTCGTCACCGCCGGCTACACCTACCGTTTCGCAAGGGTAGAGGTCTCGGGCTTCCATGGCCGCGAGCCCGATGAAAATCGCTGGAATATAGACGCGGGCGCAATTGACTCCTGGGCCGCACGTCTAACCGTGAGCCCAACGCAAAACTGGAGCGGCCAATTTTCACTAGGCACGCTGAAAAGTCCCGAAGCGCTAAGCCCGCAAGAAGATTTGCGCAGAATGACAGCGTCAATCGAATACGCCCGCCCGATTCCAAAAGGAAATTGGGCTTCGTCAGTAGTTTGGGGAAGAAATCGATCGCTGGTAACCGGCGAGGTCCTGAATAGCTATCTCTTCGAATCCACACTGCACTTTCTTTCGCACAATGCCGTCTGGACTCGAATCGAAAATGTAGATCGCACAAACTTGCTGCTACTAGGCGAAAATCCCGAGCCGCCAAATTTCGAAGAGCATTTCCTAGCCCGCATCCAAGCCTACACCGCAGGCTACGATCGCGAATTCCCAGCCATCCCGCATTTCTCCACAGCCATCGGCGCCCAAGCCACCTTCTACGGAAAGCCCGATTCGCTAAACGCCATCTACGGAGACCATCCCATCGGCGTTGTAATGTTCGTCCGAATCCGTCCCGAAGGCTCAACTCACTAGCCAGCCCACGTACCGCTGGCGTCCCGCCGGCTCTTCACGAAGACAATCGCGCCACCGCCCACCTTCACAAGCAACTCGCGTTCCCCGGCCGCAACCCCTCGACGATGTTATACTCAATCCGCAGCCGCGCATCGTTCAGCCCCATTTCCGCGGAGAGGTGCTGGAGTGGCCGAACAGGGCTGCCTGCTAAGCAGTTACACCCCAAAAGGGTGTCGGGGGTTCGAATCCCCCCCTCTCCGCCATCCCAGCATTTTCGAAGTGACACAAAGGCGTCACGCGCTGGTAGAGTCGGCAGTCGCCTCGCGCGTGAGGCTGTTCTACGTTGAACAGCAGTCCGCCAAAAGGATGGGCTCCGGCCTACACCCCTCGTTCAAAGAAGATTGATTTTGCGCGGCAACGTCTGCAGAAATTCGTCCGCGGCTTATTACCCTCGGCACAATTGCGGGAAAACATTTCGCTGACCGATTCAACCCCGCCGCATCACTGCACGTCCGAAACTTTGCCTTTCAGGAAGGTGATCTTCAATCCGTTGTACTGGTAAATCTTCTTGTCTCCCAAATCGGCCACCAGCGCCAATCCATTGTTGGTATTCGCCTGCACCTCGTCGATGGTCTGTCCTTTTTGAATTGGAGGGGCGGCCGCCGGCGGCGCGGCCGGAGCTGGCGCTGGATCGGGCGCAGCAGCAGCGGGAGCCGTATTCGGCTGTTGCGCGTTGCTGCCGCTGTCAACCGTTAGAAGCAGCCCGACCGTGTCCGCCACTTGACCCACGTCCGCGCCCTCCAGGTATCCCTTCGGGAACTGGAATGCCACGGTGGCTTTATACGAGGAAGCATCCTGTACGCCGTTGCACGAGTCACATTCGATCAGACTGAAGTTAACTTTCTCTTTTTTCAAATCGATATCGATCTTCGTGACGTAAACTTTCTCGCCGTTGTCGAGGAAACGCCCATTCTCGCCAATCATTGCTTTGCAGATGGCATTCGGCGATTTCAGGTTCCCGTTATCAAAAGTCGTGGGACAAGGAACCATGTTTGTTGGATTGGCGCCCAGAATGCCGCCTTTTTGAATCACCAGGACTGTGCCGGGGTCGAGGATCTTAATCGTGGTTCCCTCCATTCCAGTTTTCGTTATCTTATACTGCGTTCGCAGTTGGTCGAGCAGCGACGGGGCGGGCGGCGCTTGCGCTCGCGCCGGCCGGCCGCCGAGAATGCCGGCAACAAGCGCTAGGACTACAACAACTTTCTGGCCGTAACTTCGCATGATCACGACCTCCTCCTCTACAACGAATGTTCACTCCTGAATCTCGCCGCAATGGCGCCTAGTCGTCGCCCCGTCCCGAATCTTCCGCCTGCATGACGTCCCTTTCCGTCTGATCGGCGGTCTGCTGTTGCTGTTGCAAGTCAGCCACCGCGGTTAGATCGACGTTCGCCGTTCCGTCCGCATTCGCATGTCCCGCGCCCGCCGGCCCGGCCGGAATGCCGTTCTTACCCTGACTGTCGGCAAGCTGTTTGAGGCCGCCGTCAATCTTCATCGCGAAGTCGTTGTGCATGTCCTGCAAATCCTGCACCGCCACCGCGACTTGCGAGCCCGCCTGGCAATCACCCTTCTGGCTGCTGGTCACTATCACGTTCACCTTCTGATTCGCGTCCGGCGTGGTGCTGGTGCGCGTGAGAATGTCGCCCCCGCTCAACGAGCAAGTTGGCCCGCCCTCCAGCTGCTCTTGAAGCGGCGCGGACACGATGAAGACGCTGTGATTCGGATCGAGCGCCGCCGGCACTTCCTCGCCGGCAGTCGCGGTCTGCGCTCCTCCCACGGGTGGCGCCGCAGCTTCTTTCTCCGCGGCGATTTGCGCCTTCACTTCTTCATTGATCTGCTGCTTGACCTCCGGCGTAATCGCCGAGGCGTTCTGCGCCGCGGCGGCAGCGCCTCCTGCGTTCCCGGATTGATCGTCAGAACTCGGGGGCGCCGCGACGCCGCCATTGGCATCGGCCGACGCCTGGTAAGCAGCCTGCAAGTTCTGCGAGATGACGTAATCCGTCAACCACAAAGACGCGCCGGGATACACCGGTTCAGCGGCAAAGTAGCCGCCGTAGTAGCCGTACCACGGATCGCCTGCCCAACCCCACGCGTACGGCACCGGCGCGCCCCACGGATCGTATGCCCACCCATAATACGCAGGGCCGTAGTAGTAGCCCGGCACGTAGCCGTAATACACGCCGCCGCGATAGGGATAACCGCGGTACACAAATGCCGACGCGCGCCCGTTCACCACGTACGTGCGCCGCATGTACGGCCGGCCATTTTTGTTGAATGAGTGCTCGACAAACCCGCGATGCGCTCCCGTGCTCACCAACCGCGCGCCATCTTTCCGCGTGGTCACCAGCGTCCTTTGATTGTGCGCGCCCTTACTGATATTCATTTCGCCCGAGTGCGCCGGATTCTTATCCGTCACGCTGGTATGAATCGAGCTGACTTTCCCCGCCGAGTTGTAACTCGCCTTCGCGCCACCCGGCGTCGTTACGCTCGTCGGCTTGCCTTTGGCATCGCGCGTTACTGAAGACCCGTTCGGGCGATTTATCGTGGTCGTTCCGTTCGGATTGTGCACAGCCGCTGGCTTCGCCGTTGGCTTTGCTCCCGGCGTCGCCGGTCTCGCACCTGGAGCGGCAGGCCGCGCGCCAGGAGTAGCCGGCCTTGCACCAGGCGTCGCCGGTCGTGCACCGGGCGTCGCCGGTCGTGCACCGGGCGCACCGGGCTTCGCCCCGGGGGTGGCCGGCTTCTGCGCTGGATGTTGAGCGGGTGCAGACGCAGGCTTGCTGGAGCCCCCTCCCGATGAACTGCCTTTCTTCTGTGCGTGAAGAACTGCAGGTATAAATGCGAGGATTACGATTACCAGAAGAACTTTTGGTGCTTTGCGGTAAACGATGTCAGGATCCATCGCTGCCTCCTAAAATTGTCAATCTCGCTGGCCCCAACCCGCTGGACAGAACGCCAAACCTGCAAAATCTTGCGCACGCCGCGACGCACCCCGTCTCCTACGCCTGTGAGTAATAGTCCGCGATACATCCGGGGCGCCCTACGCCGCACAAGCGCCGAATCAAGGTAAACGGGGGACCGGGTCGCCAGCACTCGAGCGACGGCCAGCGCATCCTACGCACTATTTATGTACTCTGCAAGTACATAATCAAAACCCTAGTCCGGTCCAAAACGCCAAACGGTCCGCCTCAAATGTAGCTCACCTCTTCGGAGGTGAGGCATTTCCGTATAGCAGTTGAAGGGTTTTTTTGGTTTTGGTTTTGGTTTTGGTTTTGGTTTTGGTTTTGGTTTTGGTTTTGGTTTTGGTTTTGGTTTTGGTTTTGGTTTTGGTTTCGCCTTTGCCCTCTACCCAATCTGAAATCGCGACGCCCCGCAATCCCATCCTCCGCTTCGCCCCATCGCCATCCCGGCGTACAATGCCGCCCATGCAAAAGCTACTTCTCGTCGCCGCGCTCGTTCTTCTCGTTCTCCTGCCTACCGATCTGAATTCGACGTCCGACGTTTTCACTCCTCTAGTAGCCTCCGCGCTCACCAGCAATGTCCGCCCATTCCAAGGAACGGACGGCCGCCTGCATTTCGTTTACGAGCTCGTTCTGACCAACGGGAATGCCACCGCAGCCACGTTGAAAAAAATCGAGGTACTCGACGCCTCCGGCTCATCAAAGCTTCTCGCCGGCTTCGACGGGGAAGAGTTGCTGAAGCATCTACGAACCACGGGCAGCACAGCCGCACAAAATCCAACAATCGAATTCAACGGCACGCGTCTCTTCCTGATCGATTTCACCCTCGATGGCACGGCCGCAGTACCCGCGCGACTCTCCCACCGCATCGCATTGCTCGGCGGAGGCTCGCCCAGCCGCAGCGCCACAACTCCTGTCCCTCTCACCTATACAATCGCGCCCGTGGATGTCTCCGGTAAAATCCCGGAAATCAGCGCGCCTCTCTCGGGAAAAGGCTGGGTAGCCGGCAATGGCTGCTGTGAAGTAACCGGCGCGCACCGCTCCAGCAGCCTCACCTGCAATGGCGGCATCTACATCGCCCAGCGCTTCGCCATCGACTGGATGCAACTCGACGCCGACGGCCGCCTGGTCCACGGCGATCCCTCCGATGTCCATAATTACCCCTCCTACGGCAATGAAGTCCTCGCCGTAGCCGACGGCACAGTCGTTGACACTCTTAATACCCTAGACGACCAAACCCCCGGACAACTCCCCGACCCAAAAACGATTACCCTCGAAAACGTGGACGGCAATCACGTAGTAATCGATTTAGGCAGTGAAATCTTCGCCTTCTACGCGCATCTACAAAAAGGTTCGGTAAAGGTGGCGCCAGGCGAAAAAGTAAAACGAGGCCAAGTCATCGGGTTGCTAGGTAACACCGGAAACACCTCGGCTCCCCACCTGCATTTCCATCTAATGGATAGCCGATCAGTTCTCTGCTCCACCGGCATTCCCTACGTCCTCGACTCCTTCGCTCTAGCAGGCCAAGTCCCCGAAAAAGAATTCGCCGCCGCCACAGGCATCGAAGGCGACTGGAGCAAAGGACGCACCACTCCCTCCCCGCGCAAAAAAGAATTCCCACTAGATTTAAATATCGTGGATTTTTCGCCAGCGAAGTGAGCGAGCGCGCCCAGCGCCCGAACCGCCCAGTGATTCGTCTTGCCGGATATTTAAGTTCGTGCCATATTCGGCCCCCAGTAGGGAGCGGGTTCACCGCGCTCCAGGGTTACGCTTAGGTGTAGCTCTCGACCAAGCGCTCCATCAAGTGAAACCGATATGCCAGCTAAGCCAAACCTAATTTCATTCGTCCGTCTGTTCTGCATCCTGGCAATCGCTTTGCTAACAGCAAGCGCGACGAAGCCCTCCCATGCGAAATCACCCAACCCGCAAGATCAAGATCGTCATTCAAAGGACGCCAAGTCCGACCAGGACACCCAAGAAGACCAAGCCGAGGAAGAACTGGCCCCCGCAGCAGTAGAGCTCGATGTCTCCAAAGCTTCACCACTAATTCGTACGCTCTACCAAGCCACAAGAGAAACCAAAGAACCAGCAATCCTTGCAAAATTAGCCCAGGCAAAAAAACTCCTCGACGACGGCGCCGACGTAAAATCCCTCGACGCCCAAGGCCGCACCGCCCTGCACTGGGCCGTCTTCGGCTCCAGTTACACCACCAAGCCAAAAGTGGTAGTTGCCTACGAAGAAATCGCCGATTCCCTCATCCAAAAAGGCGTGGAACTAAATCGAGAAGACATCTATCACGACACAGCCCTAGACTATCTCCTCTATTCCCCAACCTTCGAAATGCAGACGTTACTAATCGAAAATGGCGCCACCAGCGGCTTCCTGGCCGCCACCTTCCGCCTGATCGAACCCCCGCAAGAAGCTAAGCCTGACAAGCGCGCCGCCGCAGATTCGCCAGCCCGCAAAATCGATCTACTCCCAGGCCTAACTCTAAGCGTCCGCCTCGACGCCCCCGTTTACAGCGATCGCTCGCGCACCGGCGACCCCATCTCCGCCACCGTAACCTACCCACTCTGCAAAGACGGCGAGCAAGTAGCCTGCAAACCCGGCGAGCTAATCATCGCGCCAGGAACAAAAATCAACGGCACCGTCCTTTTCGCACAAAAAGCCCCCGACAAATATTCCCGCCCGCGCCTGGTCCTCGATTTTTCAAATGTGGTCCACGCCAACGGCGAACAAACTCCTCTCTATTCCCACGTCCTAACGGTTGACAACGCCCGCGAGACCATTCTCAACAACGAAATCCTCGGCATAGTCCAACCGCACGCCACCACCAAAGCCTCAATCGCCATGGCCGCCCTAGGCGCCGCAAATCCTATCGCCGGATTCACCGTCAAAGGCGTGCAATCCGTGTACGGCCTCTCGCTGCGCCGCGAAATCCAGTTTCCAACCGGCACCGATCTACAGCTTCAGATCGTCCGCCCCTCCATGCTCAAGCAAAAAGATTCCTGGCCCGGATGGACGCAGCTTCCCGTGGACGCAGAACTCCAGCAACTCGCCAACTCAGCTCCAATGCGCACGCGTACTCAAGCAGATGTCCCGTCAGACCCCACAAACATGATGTTCCTGGGCTCGCGCGAACAACTCGTAGCGGCGTTCGCACAAGCGGGCTGGTTCGAAGCAGATACTCTAGGCGTAAAAACCGCATTGAAAGCAGCCCAGGCCACCGTCCGCAAGAGCGGGTACGCCAACGCTCCCATGTCGATCTTGTTGCTCGAAGGCCGCCAGCCCGACGTCGTCTTTCAGAAGTCGCTCGACACTTTCGAAAAGCGCCATCATCTCCGCATCTGGAAGCTCGAGAAAAAATATAAAGGCCAGGAAGTCTGGATCGCCGCCGCGACCCACGACATCGCCACAGACAGCAGCAGAGGCAACACCAAATGGGTCCATCGCATTGATCCGCACATAGATCGCGAGCGCAATTGGGTCGAAACCGATCTTCTTTACATCGGCGCAGCCACAGCCTATGCAGACGTAGATCGTCCGAGCGCTCCCAGAAAAATCGCCAACGCCACCGGCGACACCATCGTCACCGACGGAAAAATCGCGGTAGTGCAACTAGCGAACGTAAAAGCCTCCACTGGCGAAAATTCAGCCCCAGCAACGTCGAATCAACCGTGAGCTCCGGCAAAGCGTCACCGCAAACAGATGGCGCGAGCAGCCCAAGCGTGGCAAGCCGCCTGCTTCTAATCGCGCTTACTCTCTGGGCGCTGGCGATGATCGTTCCCGGGTTCCAGCGCGTCTTTGATTCCCTCGGCTCCTTCGGCCTGTCCGTAAATAACGACGGCGTAGTAACTGACGTAGTCGCCCCGTTCCAATCTCCCGCAGAATCGCCAGCCGCAATCGCCGGCATCGTCCCAGGCGACCGCATCGATCTAAGAAGCATGCGCTGCCTCCCGCCAAACACTCCGCAATGCGCCGGCATAGTGACGGTCCTCGGCGGCCTCGCAGGCCTGCAAGGCGCCTTAACAGGCCGTCAAATCACTCTCACCATCCTCCCGAAGTCCGGCGGTCCTCCCAAAGAACTAGCCCTACGATCCATTCCCGCATCACTCGGTTTCGCAGAGAGAGTGGTCCAGTTTGCCGACACCATCGCCGGCATCGTCGTGATCTGCATAGGTTTTTGGCTGGTATGGACGCGCCCAGGCTGGATGACCTGGGGCCTATTCCTCTACATCATCTGGATCAATCCGGGCCAGACCGTAACGTATTACGCGCTAATCCAGCGTTGGCCGCTGGCAGTCCTGACCCAGGAATTATGCGAATCGCTCGCCCAAGGCGCTGCATTCGCCGGTCTTCTAATATTCACCCTGCGCTTGCCCGACGACCGCATCGAACCGCGCTGGCAAAAAGCCCAATGGGCCGCCCCATTGGCAGGTGCAGCCATCACCGTCCTCAATCTTCTCGCATTCTCCAACTTGTTCGGATTCCGCACCGAGAGAATCGCCGAAATCAGTTTCCTCGCAGGTTACGCAATAGACGCAGCCGCCCTGCTGAT
Source organism: uncultured Acidobacteriota bacterium (assembly GCA_963831955.1). GTDB lineage: Bacteria > Acidobacteriota > Terriglobia > Acidiferrales > UBA7541 > Palsa-147. The sequence continues at coordinate 340,208 of CAWHSG010000004.1, forward strand.
TCTCCTCGAGCGCCGCCGCAAAATGCCGCCTCTCGAAGGGCAACGTATTCGCTGGGTAATCTGGGGCCTGGCCATAGGTCTCCCAACTTACATCCTGGCAGAGCTCTGTCAGTCCTCCGACCTGATCAACCACCTCGTAGGCGTCCCAATCCCGCAAGCCGTAATCGGTCTTCTCTATCTCCCGAGCGGCGTCCTAACCTATCTCGCCTCGCAAGCCGTCTGGCAACGCCGCGTAGTAAGCGTCGCCGTCCCCCTGCGCCGCGGCACAATCCTGGCCGCACTTAGCCTCGCCGTCGGCATCCCCATCTCCGAACTTCACGAAAAAATCTCCGGCGTTGAGGAACATCTCAGGCTGCCTGCGTGGATCCTCGTGTTGGTAGTCGCTCCGGGCTTCCTGTACCTGCTGCATCGCCTGCACGAACTGTTCGTAGAAGTAGCCGACCACCTCTTCAATCGCCAATTCCATGCCGCCCGCGAGCGACTGAAGAAAGCCAGTCAAGCCATCGAACACGCCGAAACCCTAGCCGAAATCGACCGTCTGCTGGTGGGAACAGCGGTCCAAGCGATGTCCCTCTCCTCCGGCGCAATTTTCCGCGAAGATCAATCCGCTTACCGCCGCACCTACAGCGAAAAAGGATGGAACGATTCCATGAAGAAGGAGCTGCGCCCGGATTCAGACGCCCCCGCATTGCACTGCCTGAACGCGGGCGAGCCAATTCGCCTAAAACACGACGACTGGCTTTCTCCCGAACTGCCGGCCGGCCTCGAAGCCCCCTGCCTATCCGTCCCGGTAGAAAGCGAAATTCCCGAAGCCACAGCCGTAGCCCTATTCGGCCCGCATCAATCCGGAAATGACCTCGATGACGACGAACTCGAAATGCTGCAAAAGCTCGCCGTACGCGCCGCCGCAGGCTACGAACGAGTGGTCACAAGAATGCTTCGCGAGGAAGTAGCCAAACTAAAGTCACAACTAGACACAATGCAAACCGCCAATCAACAAGAGAACAGCAACCCATAAAGAACGTCCCGCCTTCTTGCTTATTCTCCCAAGCAAACAAAATCAAGGCGGGATGAAAATCTTACTGTTTTACTACCAGTTACATTGAAGAAAGATTATTTACGAGCGGAGAGAAACGCCAAAAAAAAAGAAGCGTCCCGTATGCTATCACGCCGTCGTTATCCACGCGCTGCGCGCGGGCGCTTGCATTTCATCAGTCAACAAGGCCAAAACGGAGGCCGAGTACCAGAACTCCAAATACGACCTACACTGAAAATCCCCGAACTTTTGCCGGAATTGCATCAACGCACGCCACTTGCGCCTGAGCCGCTCCAACCAGATTGACCAGCCTCCGGCCGAGCACGCGACGACGAGCGCCTCGACTCCCGCTCCCACCCACCTCCGATTCTTGCTTGGGATTAGAAGCAAACCCCGTATTTATTCTGGTTGCACTCGCCTTCGCCAATAGCTTAAACGCGTACAGTCGGCGGGCTCCCCGTCTCAGCTCGACCGTGCCGACCACTAAATTTCGGAGGAAAATTAATGAAGCGACTCTCTTTGCAGTTTGTGTCTTTAGTTTTGCTTTCAGCCCTGACCGCGTTTTGTGCCACAAACACTGTTCATCACCGGGCTCTAAACTCTACTCAACCCATAACTTCCCAGCCCCCGGCGGTTTCATCGAGCGCGCCCCTCAACGCTCTGACCAATCCAGCCGATGGTACTGATCCGGTCCCAGCCCCGATGCCGCTGCCTCACGTCCTCAATGCGACGGCGGCCACATACACTGCCGACGGCACCGATCCGGTCCCAGCCCCGATGCCGCTGCCTCACGTCCTCAATGCGACGGCGGCCACATACACAGCCGACGGCACCGATCCGGTCCCAGCCCCGATGCCGCTGCCTCACGTCCTCAATGCGACGACGGGCACATACACAACCGACGGCACCGATCCGGTCCCAGCCCCGATGCCGCTGCCTCACGTCCTCAATGCGACGACGGGCACATACACAGCCGACGGCACCGATCCGGTCCCAGCCCCGATGCCGCTGCCTCACGTCCTCAATGCGACGGCGGCCACATACACAGCCGACGGCACCGATCCGGTCCCAGCCCCGATGCCGCTGCCTCACGTCCTCAATGCGACGACGGGCACATACACAGCCGACGGCACCGATCCGGTCCCAGCCCCGATGCCGCTGCCTCACGTCCTCAATGCGACGACGGGCACATACACAGCCGACGGCACCGATCCGGTCCCAGCCCCGATGCCGCTGCCGGGTGCACCAAAAAACGCCTAACCGTACGCTTAAGCCAACCATGATGAGGGAAGGATCTTGCCCATCCTTCCCTTCACCTATGCTAGTATCCCCGCGCAGAATCAGCACTTGCGTGAGTCAAATCGTTGCTCGATCGCCTTCTCTGGATTAGCGGGATCCTCCTCGAACTCCTGCTGCTCTTCCGCAGCGTCCGCACCACGCTCTTTGCTAAATACCCTGTTTTCTACAGCTATGTCCTGTTCGTCTTCCTGCAATCGATCATCAGATTTTGGGTCTATCACTGGCGTGCCCAGTGGTATATGGAATCCTATTGGTACACCGAATTTTTCGGAGTCATCGTGGGTTCTGGGGTACTCTTTGAAATCTATAGAGCGGGCTTGGCGCCCTATCCAGGAACAGCAAGGCTGGCGCGCAACGCGCTCGCTCTGGTCTTTGCCGCTGCGGTAGGAAAGACGATCGCCGCGTCTTTGAATGGCCACCTATGGTGGCCGGCGCGCACCACGGCCGAACTCGAGCGCAATCTTCGCGCCGTCCAGGCATTTGCGGTACTAGCTTTAGTAATTTTACTAGTTGCATATTCCATCCCACTTGGGAGAAACTTACGCGGCATCGTTATGGGATACGCTCTCTTCATCGCCACCAGCCTCGCCAACCTCGCCATGCTGGCGTCGCCGGGAAACGAGTTCCCGCGTCTGTGGTCTTATTCGCAACAGCTGTTTTACTTACTTGTACTTTGCATTTGGACCGTGTCACTATGGTCCATCTCGTCGCAACCGGGCCTTTCAGCAAATCCCGAAGTTGCGCAACCGTATGGGGCGGTCGAGCAGAAGACACGCGCGCGGTGGAAACGCATCAGGCTCTACTTCGGCAGCAATAAGGATCGTTGAGAATGAGTGAAGCGACGGCAATTGTCGCTCTAGTTCTTCTGGCGCTCGGCTTGCTCTCCGCGCTGATTATGCTGTGGCGCAGGCCCGCTGCCCCTGTCAGTAACCGCGGTGAATTCGCTCGCGATGACTTCCCCGCCGCGGATCAATGGTCCGAATGTCCCCGCGAGACCATCGCCCACATTTTCGGCCCCGAAGACTTGACCTTCGTTCGCGGTAGGGGCTCCGATCGTTTACGTCGCGCCTTCGAGCGCGATCGCCGCGAGATTGCCCTCCGCTGGGTTTGGTCCGCCTTCGACGAAACCCAGCAAATAATGGCCCTCCACTTTCGCGCCGTACGAAGCAGCCCCGATCTGAGCATCGCCTTGGAATCCAAGCTCGTCGCAGAATTCCTGCTGCACCAGTCCATGTGCCTAACTCTGGCCGGCGCGCTGCGCCTAGCAGGACCGAATAATCTAGCCCGCCTCGCCGGCGCCGTCGGCAATCTTGGCCAACAGGTAGGCGCGGCGATCGAAAGCATCCCCCGGCCCGCCGTCGGCGATCTAACCAAGGGCTCAGGACTTCGGACTCCTAGCTGAGGACTCAATTCGCCGTGGCCACCATGTTTAGCGTTCTACGAACAAATACCGTCGAGGAAGCCCACGCCGATCTTCGGCGCCGCACTCTTGCCAAGATTCCCGGAAACTTCGCGCGCCTGATTTATCTGGCGTCCACGCGCGACTACAACTCCGCCCGCTATTATCATTCCGGCCTGGCCGATCGCTTCTCCCCCGAGGTATCCGCGAAAGCTCTCGAATTGGCGCATCGCGAGGTTTTCCGGAAATTGGTAACCGTCAGTCTGGCCAATCTCGCGCACGAACTCGAACTCTACATGCGCTCCACGCGCGAAAATCCCGAGGATTTCTTCCGAGCCTGGCAGGCAGTCGAGCCTTTCCGCGTAATCGTGCCCGTAGGCACCAATCCCACCAGCCAAGCTCTCTTTATTTCAAACGTCAGGTTCGCTTTGGAAGTGCTGCGGGCGAATCGACAGTCCCCGCAGGATCATTGAGGCGCATAGCCACCGCCGTAACCCTTCCCACAATCTCGGCTTCCGCACCATAAACAAATCGCCGGATCTTGCAATGTGACAACGGATGCGGCATCAACAGCAACTCCCGGTCCTGTATCTCGCACCACGAGCACGCATACCCGTCCCGCAATTCCACAAAGTAAATCGGCCGGTCGTATTCCGTCCGCCACGGCAACGCCTGATATTTGCGGAGTTCCGTATCAATCTGCACAAAGGATCCAGGCCGCAACAGCGGATACATGGTCATATCCTGCAATCCAATATACCCATATTTCCCATGGCGGATATCCAGACGCTGTATCAAAGCGATCGGCACGTCTCCCCAAATCTCAACCATCCGCGAAAGCAAATTCGTGCTATCCAGATTGAATCCGCGGTCAAATTGAATGGGAAACGAAACCGTCTTTTCGGGATCAGGGTCCTCGATGGTCACCAAATGAGTATTCGGCGAGCGCGCCGCCAGTTGCCGCTCCGGCAATCTCTGCAAATCCACGCCGAAGAGCCCCAGCAAGTCGATGAACCGAAACCGGTAGATGCTGCTCAGGCTATAAAGTTTAAAGATGCTCGGGACCGAACTCGAATTCTCAAGCTGCGAGAGCCACGGGTTCGAGATCGCGAATTCCGGGTTGCCCTCGGACTCCGCGATTTTCTGGCTTTCCTCCGCCACTTCGCGCACAGTGATCCCTAGGCGCAGCCGTATATCCCGAAGCTGCTCTCCTGGCTTCCTGAAACCTGATACCATGGCCAGATGTTATCCTGACCCGGCGACTATCGCAAACCCCGACCCGTCCGTTTTTGAGACATGTGCCAAAATGAAACGCGCGCCCCTCCTACACCATCTAATTCCTTAAGAGTGAATATGATCGGCGACTCTCAAATCCCCAAATCCAATCCAGCCCGTAAATTCTGGCTCTATTCCTCCCCAGTGCTCGCAGTAGCAATACTCTATTCCGGCTGGATCATGCTCTCAAGATGGCAAGAGAATAAACAACTAACCGACCAGGCCGCCGAGCAAGCCCGCGCCCGAGAAAAGCAGGAAGCCCAACAAACAGTGGACTCTCTAGGCGGCGATCGCTTCGATATTCTGAGCTTCTACGCCAGCCCGGGCGCCATCCGCCGCGGCGAATCCGCCCAACTCTGCTACGGCGTCTCCAACGCAAAAACAGTCGAACTGGATCCGCCAGTAGCCGAAATGTGGCCCTCGGCAAGCCGCTGCTTCGACGTTACCCCTACAAAGACTACCAAATACACGCTCGCAGCCACAGACGCGCAAGGCAACAAAAAAACACAAACGCTCGAGCTGCAAGTTCGCTGAAATTTCGCATACCGCGGCCTTGAACGGAGAGGCGGGTCCGCCTGGGGGACTCCCGATCTGGCTTTGGGTTTTCCGCCCTGCGCCCCAAATCCAAAAACAAAAATCCAAAATTCCCACACCCGTCTGTAAGGAAAATAACCCACAGGAAAACCAGGGAAGACTATTCAGGAGGTCTAAATCCGATCCGCCTACTGGTCCTTCGGCCGGTGAGGACTCTCATTCAATTCGTGATAAATGAAGTACCCGCCAACGCCAGCCCCGACAGCAGCAGCCGAATACAAAACCACCAGCAGCAATTTCTTCCGGTTCCGGACCGCCGGAATCGTCCCGGAACCATTGCCGCCCTTGGCAGACGGCGGATTCTGATCCTGCGCATCCACGATCTGCACGCGCACCGACTGCCCATCCGGAATTTCATGCGAATCGCCGTCTATCGAAATATCAAAAGGTCCGCGGAAGCTGGTTACCACCAATTCGTTCGCGCCAACGATCGTCACGCGCCCATGCACCGCCTCGCCAGAACTCGAACGCACCGTAGCTCCCAACGCACTCAACTCCACGATGTCCGTCGCCCCGGAAGCAAATCCGGCGGTCCCGCGCACCAGTTCCGCGCTAATTCCATTGGGAGAAGACTGCAGGCGGGAGCTACTAGCCGACATCAAATAATATTGCGCCGTCCCAGCTCGCAAGCGGATCGATCCAGTCGCATCCGTATCAATGGTATCGCCAGGATAAACGGTCGCTCCCACAGCCACCGCCGCGCTATCCAACCGCGCCGCCGACGACTGCGTAACCATTCCAAGGGGCTTCTCAGCGGCGCCGGCAACAGGCAAATTCACCAGCGTCCCAATCAGCATGGCAATCAAGCATGCGCGAGCAAACAAACGCACATCGCACCTCCGGGAGGGCCAGATGTAATTTAAGCCTGCAAAAGTAAAGTGTCAATCACTCAATTCTCGGAAGTTAACCCAATAGCGCCGGCGTCCCCTCCGGCATCCGGCGAAGAAAAAATCTGCCGCAAGCAACCCTAACCGGCGGACCTCCGCGCTGGCGTCCGGCCAACTTTTACGAAGAAAAAATCCGCCACGACCCACAGTCAACGGCGGACTGACTACTTCATCCCGGCCTTCCTCAAACTCTCCTCCCGAATCCCCCGAAACTCCGCAGTAGCAGTCCATTCAGGCATCTTCTCAGCCTCCGCCACCCGATACCCCACCAAAAAGTAAAGCTGGCAATCCTCCGCCGCCCCACTCATATCCCAGTCGCTCTTAATCACATCACTAGGCTTATGATAATCCTCAGCCGTATAACGTTTCCGCCGCTCAATCCCCCACCCCTCGGGCTTCCCCACGAAATCCACTCCCGGATCAGGATCAAAAGCCGGCACTCCCACCTTCGCAAAACTAAAATGATCCGACCGGTAATAAAATCCCTTTTCCGGCTCAGGATCAGGATCCACGCGCCGCCCCTGCTCCCGAGCCACCGCCGCCACCACGTCATCAAGCGAAGATTTCCCGTTCCCCACAACAGTAATATCCCGCGTCTTCCCCCAAACATTAATCGCATCCATATTGATGTCCGCCGCCGTAGCCGCAATCGGATAAAGCGGATGCTCCGCGTAATAACGCGACCCCAGCAAACCCTGCTCCTCCCCTGTAACCGAAAGAAACAGCATCGTCCGCTTAGGCGCCACTTTCAATTCCCGAAAAGCCCGCGCAATCTCCAGCAGCGCGGCCGACCCCGAAGCATTGTCCACCGCCCCATGATAAATCTTGTTCCCATTCACCTCCGGCCCAATCCCAAAGTGATCCCAATGCGCGGTATAAATCACATACTGATTCTTCAATTTCGCGTCACTGCCGGCAAGTTTCGCAATCACGTTATGCGAATCAATCGTCCGAATCTTATTGTGAATCTCAATCGAAGCCGTCATCCCCAAAGGCACAGGCCGGAAATCGATGCGCGCCGCCTTTGCTTTCAGATCGCCAAAATCCTGCCCCGCCGCGTGAAATAACGCCTGCGCCTCCTCATGCGTAATCCATCCTTCCACCGCCACGCGATTCATATTTTTATTCGCCGCTGCCAAATCAAACTGCTCCGCGCTCCAACTATTCCGCACCACTTCCCACGGATATCCAGCCCGCTCCGTCTCATGAACAATAATGCAACCAGCCGCCCCCAATTCCGCCGCCTTCTCATATTTATAGGTCCAACGCCCGTAATAAGTCATAGCCTTCCCGCCAAACATCTTTTCATCCGGCACCGGCGGATCGTTAATCAAAACCACAATCACCTTCCCGCGCACGTCCACGCCCTTAAAATCGTCCCATTTATATTCCGGCGCCTGCACTCCATATCCGACAAACACCATCTCGGCATGATCCAGCCGCGAGGATTCCACCATCCGCTTAGTCCAAGCCACAAAATCTTTCTGAAACAAGGCATGAAGCACAGCACCGTGTCCCGCAAAAGTAAATTCCATCGAAGGATCAGGCCGAATCCCCACCAACGGCACCTTCTGCAAGTACGAACCGTCAGGATTCCCAGCCTCCAACCCAAACTCCCGAAACTCCTTCTCCATATACGCGATACTCAATTCCTCGCCTTTAGTCCCAGGCCCGCGCCCCTCAAACTCATCCGAAGAAAGCACCTTGATATGCGCCAATATCCGCGCCCCATCAATCGACCCCGCCGCCTCATGCACCCCCTGCGCAAATCCAACAAGAGCAACCGCAATCACGACAAATCCCGCAATCCCAAAACGAAATTTCATCCGCTTCTCCAGTAGGGGAGGGTGCTTTAGCCCTCCCGCCTTTCGGCCATGTTTGTCATAGAACTTGTAGGGGAGGGCCGATGTAGCCCTCCCGCGACGCCAGTCTTAGGTGTCCCCGCCACGCGCCGTACTCGCGCATGAGGTTTTTGAATTTGCGTTTGCCTTCGTAGGGGCGCTGGCTTGCTGCGCCCGCCCGTGTAACGCTACCGAAAACGTGGCCTCTTGCCTCCGCGTTATCAGATTCGGGATCGGCCCTACCGCATTTCACCGCACTTCATAAAAATCCCCCGACTAATGCGCCAAACACCCATGCCCAATCGAAGTCAACACATTGTTAGCCGACGCCAGCGAGCAATCGTAATGCACTCCCGTACTATCAAACGAAGTGTAATGCTGATCGCTAGCCGCACCCTGATTCCCATAACTCCCATCCGCCGCAAACACTAAAGTATCGGTGCTATCCACATGATTCGAAGTAGCCCCGATAAATCCCGGCGAAACTACATCGCGATCGAACTCCTGATGTACGGTACTCTGCTGGTCCGCCGATCCATCCGCATTGAAAGTAACGTTGATGTCAAACGTTAGCGGATACTTGAACTGCTCAAACGAAGCAAACACCACCGGCCCAACGCGCGTAATCGTAGTCGAGTTCACCTTAGTATTCTGATTGATGTCCTGAACGTACTGCGAATCGTTGATCGTGAACTGCTGCACGCTGGAAAAATTCACGTCCTGAAAGACCTGCGTGAAAACTTTTCCATGCGAAGTATTCACAAACCCAGCCACCTCAAAATTTCGCGGCGAAGTAACCGAAACCGACCCATCAATGCTCCCATCCGAATTCGTAGTCAAATTTTCCACCACGTTCGGATTCGGCCCGGCTTCAATCGTATTCGTAGTCACGGCACCGGTAACCTGCGTCGAGCCGTGATCGAGATAAACCAGCAACGAAGCCGTAGCCAGGAAATAGCTGTCCGCATTAAACACGCTAACGGCCACGGTATGCTGCTGCCCATTGCTCAGCAACCCGGCAAACGGCGTCAAATCCACCCGGTAAGGCACAAAATTCAAAGTCTGCACCCCCGGCAAAGGAAACCACAACCACGGATCCACGCCCCCCGTAAAGATCCACGGATAAACCGGCGCCACTCCCGCCGGCGTTCCATCAATGCTGATCTCCGCCTCGCGAAACGCCGTATTCCCGCAACTCTCGAGTTCCGCAGCCACGTCATTCGGCACGCAGGTGTACCAAAACTCATCGTTCGACTGGCTCTGCGTCAAAACGTCCAGGTAAGCCCGCTCCACGTTGAGAGGCAGCGTGAAAGTGCCGGTCAGTTGATCGGTAGTGGTGTTAAGCGTGGCCGCCCCGCCTGCCGCGTCCGGCATCGGATAAATCGCGTCCGCCGTGTCAGGAGCTTGTTCCCGTTCCGCTAGCGGATAAAGCGACACAGTAGCGGACCCATAGATGATTCCCGTGTAAGTCGAATTCACCAGATTGCCGAGATCCACCTCGCCCGTCTGCGCCGCAGTAAAAAGCGCGCTGTAATCGGTAAGGTCCCGCTCGATGTGCCACGACGGCCCGAAGCTCGGCGAAGGCTCCGCGGTCGTCCCGTAATAAATATTCGCGTGCCCCAAATAAATCGACGCCGTCCGGTCATACTGAATTCCCTCGGATACATTGAAATTCGCTTCAAACACTATCTTCGCCCACGGCCCAGGACAATTCGCCGGCGGCGCATAGCTGTAAGTCTGCGCATTGAAGTTGTCGAACACATAATCCGAAAACAGCGTAATTACGCAAGGAGCAGTCCGCGGCCGAGGTACAGCAGGATCCGCTGTAACGGTATTCTGAGACCCAATCTGCGGCGGAACAGGCGGAGTCTGCCCGAATGAAATTCCCGCAGCGAAAATAATCAAGGCAACAACCCCAATAGAGTTCCGCGCAAACGCAAAAACCAGGTGTCTAAACACAGGAAGTCTCCTTTGACATTCCTAAGAATAAAAATCCACGGGGCGGCCGGGAGTATACAAGTTTTAGCCGTCGTAGGGGAGGGTGCTTTCCTGTCCGCCAGCATTTTGGAGGAAGCCCTCCCACCTTTCGGCCATCTTTATTTAAATCGCCGCAGCAAACCCCGCGCGCAAACGTAAGCCAGTTCGCCGCAGCCTCCGGTTCCGTCTGTCCCATGCGCCGCAGTCGCGCGTGAGGTTTTCGGCCCTTTCTTCCAGCCGTCATTCTGAGCCGCCGTTTGGCGAGGAATCTCTCTTCTTTTTTTTGCCTTTCAAATCTAAAATTTCAAATTTGAAATCTCTTCGCCTTTGACTTTGGGTTTGAGTGCCTCCGCCTGGGCGGACGCCGCAGTTACGCGTGGCGCATTTGACTTGTCCCGGGGTTGCACGTTCCCCCGCGTAGCGCAGGCAGCCTGCCGGCGTTTTTGACTTTGCGTTTTTCCTCTCCAACCCCCCCGCCAACAAACCAATCTCGCACAGCGTCTCCCCAACCCCTACACGGCACGAACTCATTTGTCCGAAACATTCCACGCCATCTTGGTGTCAATTCCTATCGATGGTCATCGGCAGATCATTCCATGCAGTCACCAGCTTCGTTCTGATCCTGATGGCAGCTGGCTGGACTCTGCATTGGAACTATAGGGAAGATGCGGTCTACGAAGCAGCAATCCGCGAGACGTTCGGCGACAGTCACGTTACGACCTTCGTGATCCTGAACACGACCCAGCCCGACGGCCGATTCGGTATACCTCGGTTCTATTCCAATGAACTCGGACTCCCGCTCATCACCAAGCTCGACTATACAGCCAAGAATATCTTTCGCTTTCGCCTCCAGCCAAAGATTCAACTCCTTCGTCCGGTCGCAATGGTCGATCAGGAAGAACTCGAGAAAGCTTTCAGCAGCGATAAGTTCAATTCCCGCAATGCCGTCGAGCTCAGAGGTCTGCTGATGAAAAGTTGGGGCGTCATCACACTTTCCCGCGTCGGCTTCGATCTCAGGGGAAAGCACGCGGTCCTGTATGCACAACTAACCTATTGCGGCCTCTGTGGCCAAGGAACCTATCTATACCTCTCAAAGGAATCGGGAACCTGGCATATCGTGGCTCGCGCTTTCACATGGATTTCCTAGCCGCGATTCCTCCGGCATCGCATTTCTCAGTCGCGCAGGCAGCCTGCCGGCGTTTTTGACGTTGCCCTCTTCCTAATCCCGGCAATCAAACCACGATACTCAGTCCGCCAACTCCGTCAAACCGCACCCAGTACCATCGCCACACTATTATTCAAATGCTATAAACGGTAAGAGGTAGCACCAAGTGCCCAGTCCAGCCCCCAGTAGGGGAGGGTTCTTTCCTGTCCGCCAGCACTTTGGAGGAAGCCCTCCCGCAGTTCGGACCCGAACCAACGCCCAAACTCCCACCCTGCACCACAGAGCCAAGATTTCTAATCGAAATACAATCAAATATCCACCAATCCCCAAATCCCGACCCAACCCGAATTTCATCAACAACGCCCAGTATTTTCAACAACTTACCGCCCCAACCCAATTCTCACCCCTAATAATTTCTAATCGGGAACCACTACGATTAGAAATCCCTCTAACTCCAACAAAACAAAAGCCCGACCCCATTTCTAATCGGGAACTAGAGCGTGTTTTCACACCCCCTCCCAACATCCCAAGCCGCAACCCACGAACCCCTAATTCTGCGCTAGAATTCATCCGCGCCCCCGAGGAGGCCCGGATGGTTCACCGCCACGTCTTCCACAACGATCGCCTGCTACCGATCGACCAAGTCCGCCTATCCCCAGGCCAAGCCGGCCTGCTAAGCGGCTGGGGCCTGTTCACCACCATGCGCATAGCGGGTGGCGTGCCCTTCGCCTACGAGCGCCACTGGAAGCGCCTCGAAAAAGACGCCGCCCGCACCCACTGCCCCTTCCCCTTCGAATCCGAAAAAGTCCGCAACCAACTCTACGAAGTACTCCAAGCCAACAATGTCCAGGAAGGCTCCGCCAGAATTTACGCCATCTACAATCAACCAGGCTTCTGGTCCAGCGAAGAAAAATTCGCGCCAGCCGACCTGGTGATTTATTCCGCGGGCCTGCCAGCCCACAAAGAGCCAGCCCGGCTCAGCGTGCGCGAGCAAGGACGTCACGCCGCCTCCCCGTTGGCAGGTGTGAAAGTAACCTCCTGGCTCAACAACGTCTGGAATATCTACGAAGCGCAACAATCCGGCTACGACGAGGTAGTCCTGCTAAACGAGCGAGGCGAAGTAGCCGAATGCACCGCAGCAAATCTCTTCGCCGTCCGAAACGGCCAAGTCCAAACCCCGCCGCTAAATTCCGGCTGCCTCGAAGGAATCACCCGTTCAGTTCTTCTGGAGATAGGGAAAGACGCAGGCGTAAAGGTAGAAGAAAAAACGCTAAAGCCGGAAGATCTTTACTCCGCCGAAGAAGTCTTCATCTCCTCCACAAATCGCAGCCTGCTAGGCGTAGGCGAAATCGCAGGCCACAATTTCGCAGCTCCAGGCCCAATAACAAAAAAGCTAGGCCAAGTCTTCACAAACTATATCTCCGATTACGTGGCAAAACATTCCGGCGACGCGATACAAGCGGGAGCCAAGTAGCACAGCCAAGAGTGGCTGTGCTACAAAGGCTCTACGCGGTCTAGTGAACCAGAAGCCCGGCGATCGCAATCGCAATTCCGCAAGCGCCCAAGATCAACCCAATGCCCCAAAAAGCCTGCTTGTGAGTGAGGAGGGTAATCGAACAAATCACCAGCGCAGCCTCCAGCAAAACTTCAGCCAAGTCAAACCGGTCCACGCGCTTCTGCAACATGGCTACTTCGTCCTCGGTCTTCTTCGCCTCGGCCTGCGCGTCGTTCTGCTGATCTTTGTACTTCTCGATTTCTTTTTCGTACTTGGCTTTTACCGCCTCGACCTGCGGCGAATTCTGCAACGAGAAAACGCCAATCTCGTCGATGAAAAGTTCGTAGCTGCGCCGGCGAATATCTTTAGCCTGATAGTAAGCCCACTGATCGGTGGCCTTGGTCTGAGCAAGAAGTTGATCGGTAGCTGAGCGATGTCCCATCAACGATGCCGCGGCGACAATTACTGCCAAAATCGCCATGGTAACGGTCACGCGTGCAAGCGCCGAGTCGTGCTCGCCGTGCTCCGCACGTTCAGCAAGTTCATGAGGTTCTTCGGGCATCGAGGATCTCCTGGGCATAGTTTAGGGAGCCAAAAGGCTGCGCGGCGAAGGATAGCAAAAAATCGCCGCACCATGCACGCCGCCCGCAGGTTTCCGCTGCCCAGAGATTTGCGCTAAGCTTTCGATGGCCTCGTGCCAATGGCCGATGAAACGGAGGAATCAGCGATGTCCGATCTAGCAAACAAAACGTGCGTACCCTGCCGCGGGGGCGTTCCGCCGCTAGCCGGCGAAGAGCTCGCCAAGCTGTCGCGCGAAGTACCCAAGTGGAAAGTGGTGGACAACCATCACATCACCCGCAATTTCGAATTCCCAGATTTCGCAAAGGCCCTGGCCTTCGTAAACAAAGTAGGCGCCATCGCCGAAGAGCAAGGCCATCACCCGGATATTTTCCTAACCTGGGGCAAAGCGGACATCACCACCTGGACGCACAAAATCAACGGCCTGACGGAAAGCGATTTCATCCTCGCAGCAAAGATTGACCGTATATGAATCCACAACACGTGTGCACTGGCAAAACGAGAATTCCGCAAACCGGCAGCCGACGGTAATTGCCCGCCTCGAAACATCCGCATGTTACGATTCCATGCTCGTATTTAGTCCCGCCCTTGCAGGAGCATCTGGGTGAACTTTCTTCGCGCAGAGCTGCGGCCAATGCTGCGGCTCGCCGGACCAATCGTGCTCGCAGAACTCGGCTGGATGGGCATGCCCATCGTGGACACCATGATGGTCGGCCGTCTGCCCTACAGCGCGGACGCCATCGGCGCCGTAAGCCTCGGCGGTATTTTGTTTTACGCTATCGGAATTTTCGGCACTGGATTAATGCTCGGACTTGATACGCTGGTGTCTCATGCGTTCGGCGCCGGCGATCTGGGCGATTGCCATCATTCGCTCATCAACAGCATTTACCTGAGCATCGTCGCCGCTCCGATTCTGATGACGCTCGTTTGGTTTTTCAGCGGAATTCTGCATCGTTTCGGCGTCGCGCCGGACGTGTTGCAGTATGCAGTTCCGTATCTTCTCGCGTTGAACTGGAGCATGTTTCCGCTGTTTCTCTACTTTGCGCTGCGCCGCTATTTGCAAGGAATGAATCGGGTGGCGCCGGTGATGTTTGCGTTGATCAGCGCCAACCTGGTGAATTTATTCGGGAACTGGGCGCTGATTTACGGGCACTGCGGATTTCGCGCCATGGGACCGGTCGGCTCGGGCTGGGCCACGTGCATTTCCCGGATTTATATGTCGGCCGTACTGCTCCTCTCGATTTATTTTTACGAGCGCAAGTATCGCACGGGTTTGCACTCCGTCGAACTGCACCCGGATCTCGCGCGCGTTTGGAGATTGGTGAAGCTCGGAGTTCCCGCGGCGGCGCAAATGACCGTCGAGGTCGGCGTGTTCGCGGTGGCCACTTCGCTGATCGGACGTCTCGGCGCCGTGCCGCTCGCGGGCCATCAAATCGCGCTCAACACGGCCAGCATCACGTACATGGTGCCGCTCGGCATCGCCTCGGCAGCCGCCGTACGCGTTGGGCAGGCGCTCGGTCGAAGAGATCCCGCCGGCGCGCGGCAGGCAGGCTGGACCGGCATAGCACTAGGCGGGAGCTTCATGGCATGCATGGCGGTGATCTTCTGGAGCGCGCCGCGATTTATCGCGCGAATTTTCACGCCCGATCTTGCAATTATTGCCACGGCGTCGAATTTGCTTTTTATCGCCGCCTTCTTTCAGCTCTTCGATGGAATTCAGACGACGGTGACGGGCGCATTGCGCGGCGCAGGCGATACGCGCACGCCATTTCTCTGCCACCTAGTGGCGTATTGGGCGATCGGACTGCCTTTGGGATATTACCTGTGCTTTTCCGTGGGTTGGGGCGCTGCAGGATTGTGGATTGGCTTGAGCCTGGCGTTGATATTGATTGGTGTGGCGCTCTTGCTTTTTTGGCGCAGGAAAGTGGAATCGTTCTCGTCCATGTTTGCTTAAGTTACAATCGTCGCCAGCTGAGATTTCGTTCAAGGACTTGGGCCACGATCGTGAGGCCACAGCGGATGCCTGATAACGCAGATTCGCGCTGCATGGAACGCGCGATCCAGCTTTCGCTCGAAAATGTCCGCTTGGGCCGCGGCGGGCCGTTTGCCGCCGTCGTGGCCAAGGACGGTGAAATCATAGCCGAGGCCGCGAATTGCGTTACGGCGACGAACGATCCGACAGCGCACGCCGAAATCGTCGCGATTAGGAACGCATGCCGCGAGCTCGGGCATTTCGAACTTACCGGGTGCGGCCTCTACACGAGTTGCGAGCCTTGCCCGATGTGCCTCGGCGCGATTTATTGGGCGCGCCCTGCGCAAGTTTTTTACGCGAATACCGCCGCCGACGCCGCGGCCATCGGCTTCGATGATGCCTTCATCTATTCCGAGATGAAACTTCCGCTTCCCGATCGCAAGGTCCCGATGATTCAGCTCCTGCGCGAAAAAGCCCTCGTGGCGTTTCGCGAGTGGCAATCAAAAACCGACAAGGCGCCATACTAAGGCCGCGTAATGGTAAATCCCACCATTGGCCAATCGGTCCCGCGCAAAGAAGGCCGCGAGAAAGTTACCGGCCGCGCGCGTTACGTAGCCGACATGACGCTGCCTGGATTGCTGTATGGGGTGACCGTGCGCACTCCCATCGCTCGCGGGCGACTGAGCGGAATTCAATTTGGCGGCGGCGTGCCGTGGAACGAAATCACCGTCGTCACGGCGAAAGACATTCCTGGCAAAAATACCATCTTGCTTCTGGAAGACGATCAGCCCTGCCTCGCGTCCGAATTTGTGAACCACGCCGAGGAGGCAGTAATTCTGCTCGCGCATGCTGACAAGTATTTGGTCGAAGAGGCTCGCCGCGTCGTGCTTCTTGAAATCGAGCCTCTCGCGCCAATTTTCTCCATCGACGATTCGCTTGCTTCCAAAGAGATCATTTGGCGCACCGACAATATTTTCAAATCCTTGCGAGTGGATAAAGGCGATGTAGATGCGGCCCTGGCCAGCGCAGATTTTGTTGTCGAAGGCGAATATGAAACTGGAGCGCAAGAGCAGCTCTATATTGAGCCGCAGGGAATGATCGCCGTCGCGAATCCGAGCGATGGCGTGACGGTTTGGGGCTCGCTGCAGTGTCCTTATTACGTTCACAAGGCGCTGGCGGCGCTTTTCGCCCTGCCCGCTGAAAAAATCCGCGTGGTCCAAATGGAAACGGGTGGCGGGTTTGGCGGCAAGGAAGAATATCCGTCGATGATCGCCGCGCACGCTGCGCTGCTCGCCTGGAAATCCGGACGGCCGGTGAAAATGATTTACGATCGGGCCGAGGATATGGCGGCGACCACGAAGCGGCATCCCTCGCGCACGCGCCACCGCACCGGCGTCACGCGCGAAGGCAAGCTCGTCGCCATGGATATTGATTTCACTCTCGATGGCGGCGCCTACATGACGCTCTCGCCGGTGGTGCTTTCGCGCGGAACCATCCATGCGGCCGGGCCTTACAATTGCCCGAATGTGCGAATTCGCAGCCGCGCGGTGGCCACAAACTTTCCGCCGCATGGCGCTTTCCGCGGGTTCGGCGCGCCGCAAAGTGTGTTTGCGCTGGAGCGTCATCTCGATCAAGTCGCGAACGCCGTCGGATTGGCGCCCGATAAATTGCGCCGCCGGAACTTCATTCGCGAGGGGCAAACGCTCGCCGTCGGCCAAGTTGTACACGAAGAAATTGACATGAACGAATTGATGGAGCGCGCGTTCGAATTGAGTGGCTACCGCGCGAAACGCGAGCGATTCTCTCGCGAAAATCCGCACGGCAAGATCAAGCGCGGCATGGGCTTCGCTTCGTTTCTTCACGGTGCTGGATTTACGGGGTCGGGCGAAGACTATCTCGCGTCGGTGGCCACCGTAGAAGCTACGGAACAAGGCGCGATTCGTGTGTTCGCCGCCAGCACGGAAATGGGTCAGGGCACGAACACAATTTTTTCGCAGATCGCAGCGGACGCGCTCGGCCTCGATTGCTCGCGCGTTGAAATCGTGCAGCCGGACACCGCGCACGTGCCAAACAGCGGCCCCACGGTCGCGTCGCGCACCTGCATGATCGTGGGAAAACTTGTGGAGTCCGCGGCGCTCGGCGTGAAGCACTCTCTCACGCAAAATGGATTTTTGCATGAAGGCGATGGCCCGGAAGCTTTCGCGAGCGCGTGCCGCTTGTACATCGAGAAAATCGGCCCGCTGCGCGCATCGAGCCGCTATTCCCCGTCACCGGAGATTCATTGGGACGATACGCATTATCGCGGCGACGCTTACGGCGCATACGGCTGGGGCGTTTACGTCGCCGAAGTTTCAGTGGACACGCTCACGGGCGAAACTCGCGTCGAAGATTTCGTCGCCGCACAGGAAGTTGGGCGGGTGATCAATCCAGTCCTTGCGGCCGGACAAATCGAAGGCGGCGTCGCTCAGGGCGTCGGCTTCGCGCTGTATGAGAGTGTGGCTTGGCGCGAGGGGCGCATGATCAACAATCAGATGACAAATTACATCATGCCCACCTCGATGGATGTGCCGCCGATTCGCGTTTACTTCGAGGAGCTGCCCTATGCGCGCGGCCCGGCTGGAGCGAAAGGGATTGGCGAATTGCCGCTCGATGGCACCGCTCCCGCGATTATCAATGCCGTCGAGAATGCCACCGGCATCGTAATCCGCCGCGTGCCGCTGACGCCTGAAGTTCTCTTGGAAGCGCTCGATGCCGCGCCCGAAAAGGCACATGCCTGAAAAGGTCAGCGTCCGCTGCCGCGTGAATGGACGCGACGCTACACTCCACGATTTTCCGATGGCGCGCCTTCTCGATACACTCCGCGAGCAATTAAATCTCACCGGAATCAAAGAGGGCTGCGGCGAAGGCGAATGTGGCGCGTGCAGCATCGAAATGGACGGGCAACTGGTGAACAGTTGCCTCGTGCCCGTCCTGCAGGCCGAGGGCGCGGCGATTCGCACCATCGAGGGCCTCGCCAATCGCGAGCAACTCCACGCCGTGCAGCGCGCGTTCATCGCGCACGGCGGCGCGCAATGCGGCATCTGCACTCCCGGAATGATTCTCGCGGCGGTAAATCTGCTCGATCGCAATCCGCATCCGACGGAAGCCGAAGTGCGCGTCGCGCTCGCTGGAAATCTTTGCCGCTGCACCGGCTACACCAAGATCTTCCACTCAGTTCTCGCCGCGCTCGCCGAGCCCGAGGCGCACGGGTGAGATCGTTCGTGCCATCGCTCGAATTACGCACCCCGGCGAGTCTCGCGGCAACCCTGGAGTTGATCGCCCGCGAGCCCGGCGAATGGAGGCCGTTCGCGGGCGGAACGGACCTGATGGTCCTGATGGAAGCGGGCAAGCTCGCTCACAAGCGATTTCTGAATATTCGAAATTTTGGCGAGCTTAGAAATATTTCTGTCAGCGACGCGGAGATCTGTATCGGCGCCCTTGCATCTTACACGGACATCCGCCGCGATCCGGCTGTTCAGCGAGAGTTTCCATTGCTCTGCCGCGCAGCGGAAGAAACCGGCGGCATCGCGACACAAAATCGCGGAACGATCGGCGGAAACATCGCCAACGCATCGCCGGCTGCGGATTCTCCTCCTGCGTTGCTGGTTTATGACGCCGTTCTCGAAATGATTTCGGCTCGCGGCGCCCGGCGCGTGCCGTACGCCGGTTTCCATACGGACTACAAGAAAATGAATTTGCAGCCCGATGAACTAATCTCTCGGATTATTTTGCCGCGCGGCGCTGGGGGATGGAAAACGTACTACCGCAAAGTCGGCACGCGCCGGGCGCAAGCGATTTCGAAGGTCTGCGTCGCCGCCGCGGTAAAACTCGTGAATGGTGAAGTTGCGGATATTCGCATCGCGCTCGGGAGCGTCGCACCTACCGTCATCCGCGCCACTCAAACCGAAAATGCCCTTCGCGGCGGGAAATTCGACGACGCCGCTATCGAAACCGCACGCACTGCGATGGCTGCTGAAATCTCACCGATTGATGACGTGCGTTCCACAGCTCGCTACCGCGCTCGGATCGCTCAAAATTTGCTCGAAGAATTTCTTCAGAGCGCCGCCCGGGCATGAGCGCGCCCGATCTCATCGTTCGAGGCAAACGAGTCCTCGCTGGCGACGCTGCCGAGCCGGTGCCCGCGGCCATCCACGTTCAGCACGGCGTAATCACCGCGGTCGCGCCGTTCGATGATGCTCCCAGCGGCTCGCCAGTTTATGAGGCGGGCGACGATCTCGTGATGCCGGGCATCGTGGATACTCACGTGCACATCAACGAGCCCGGCCGCGCCAATTGGGAAGGCTTCACCACCGCGACTCACGCTGCCGCGGCGGGCGGCCTCACGACGATGATCGAAATGCCGCTCAATAGTATTCCCGCTACGACGACAGCCTCAACATTTCGCGAAAAGCTCGCCGCAGCCGCTGGAAAACTTTGGGTCGATGTCGGATTCTGGGGCGGCGCGATTCCCGGCAATCTGCACGAACTCGGGCCGCTCTGGCAGGAAGGTGTGTTCGGCTTCAAATGTTTTCTGGTGCCAAGCGGCGTCGAAGAATTTCCGGAAGTAAGCGAAGAAGATTTGAAATCCGCGATGCCGGTGCTGGCAAAACTCGACGCACCGCTACTTGGGCATTCCGAAGATCCGGCGATCATCGAAGCTGCCGGCGCGGCCGCCGGCAAATTGCCGGCGAATAAATATTCGTCGTGGCTTGCATCGCGCCCCCCCGAGGCCGAGATCAAAGCCATCGAACTGTTGGCGCGTCTCGCGGCCGTTTCGAAGACGCGTCTCCACATCGTTCACGTTTCATCCTCTTCCGCGATCGGAATTATTCGCAAAGTAAAAGCCGCCGGTGCGTCTATTACCGCCGAAACGTGCCCGCACTACCTGACGTTTGCCGCCGGTGAAATTCCTGACGGAGCAACGGAATTTAAGTGCGCGCCGCCCATCCGTGAAGCTGACAATCGGGACCGGCTTTGGGATGCCCTTAGCGACGGCACTCTAGATTTCATCGCCAGCGATCATTCCCCCTGCCCGCCGGAAATGAAGCGCAAAGAAACCGGCGATTTCTTCGCCGCGTGGGGCGGCATCTCTTCGCTCGAGCTCGCGCTGTCCGCCGTGTGGACTTCGGCGCGGTCGCGCGGCTATCCTGTGGGCCGCATCGCGGAGTGGTTGTGCCGAGGCCCGGCGCGCCTCGCAGGCCTGGCGCGGCAAAAAGGCACAATCGCGGAAGGACGCGATGCTGATTTCGTGGTCTGGAATCCGGAGGCAGTCTTTCGCGTAGATTCGGAAAAGCTGCATCAGCGCCATAAGTTGACGCCCTACGCAGGCCGCGATCTGCACGGCGCGGTGACTGCAACCTTTTTGCGCGGCCGGAAGATTTTCGAGTGCGGCGAGTTTCCGGCAGGTCCGATTGGAAACATTCTGAAGCGAACAATCGCATGAGCCAATTTCAAAAGCTCCCGAATCTAGCGTCAGAACGGCTCGGCGCCCGCGTGATCGCCGCCAACGACGAATTCTTCGCTCCGAAAGAGAATCTTTTGAAGGATTCGAAGCCGGTCTTCATCGAGGACAAATATACGGACCGCGGCAAATGGATGGACGGTTGGGAAACGCGCCGCCGCCGCATCCCGGGCTACGATTGGTGCATCGTTCGATTGGGCTTGCCCGGCATAATCCGCGAAGCGATCGTGGACACCAGCTACTTCCGTGGAAATTATCCCGAACAATGTTCGCTCGAAGCCTGCGCCATTCCGCCGGAGACCGTACTAAAGCGCGAACTCGAGGCTCTTCACGCGCCCACAACAAAATGGTACGAACTTATTTCCGAGTCCGATCTCAAGGGCGATTCGCAAAACGAATTCGAGATTCGCGGCGACCATCGCTTCACCCACGTGCGCCTGAAGATTTTCCCCGATGGCGGCGTGGCGCGTCTGCGCATTCATGGTGAAGTGGTTCCAACGCCCGCACGAGCTTCCTTAAGCCCGCGAGAAATGGATCTCGCCGCAATTCAAAATGGCGGACGGGTGCTGGCGGCAAGCGACGAATTTTTCAGCGCTCCGCTGAATCTATTAATGCCGGGCCGCGGCAAAGGGATGCACGATGGATGGGAGACCCGCCGCCGCCGCGGCACCGGACACGATTGGGCCATCATCAAATTCGGCGTCCCCGGCACAATTCGTCGAATCGAAGTCGACACCGCATTTTTCAAGGGAAATTATCCCGATAGCTGTTCGATCGATGCAATTTCTACCACGAACGCGACAGATCCGGACGCGACGGGGCCATGGCGCGCACTGCTCCCGCAAATGAAGCTACGGGCAAACGCGTCGCATTTATTTAGAAAGGAAATCATCGGCGCCAAAGCGGCCTCGCACATTCGCTTCAATATCTATCCCGATGGTGGCGTGAGCCGTTTGCGCATCTGGGGCGTCCCTGCGGCTGGATCGCAAGGCTCCGGTCTCAACTGGTTGAATTCGCTGCCGGACAAGAAAGCAGCAGCGGCGCTTCTTGATTGCTGCGGCTCGCAGGAATGGGTGCGCCGTATGTTGGCGAAGCGCCCGTTCTCCAACGCGGATGAGATAACCCGCGCCGCCGATGAAATCTGGGACTCTCTCGGCCGCAAGGACTGGCTGCAAGCGTTCCGCCACCATCCGCGCATCGGCGCGAAAACAGCTCAGCGCAAACAATCAGCAAAATCCGGCGAGTGGTCCGCGAAGGAACAGTCCGGTGTAGCGCGGGCCGCTCGTGATACTCGAACTGCCCTCGCCGCAGCGAATCGCGCGTACGAAACCAAGTTCGGCCATATCTTCATCATCTGCGCGGTCGGAAAATCAGCCGAAGATATTCAGCAGGAATTGCAGCGGCGCCTCGGCAACGACCGCGAAACCGAATTGCGCACCGCCGCCGAAGAACAACGCAAAATCACGCGGTTGCGCCTGGAGAAATTGCTCGCCTCGTGAGCTCACCGGTCACTACACACGTCCTCGACATTTCCATCGGCCGCCCCGCGCAAGGCGTTGCGGTCACGTTGCTGCTGCAAACAGCCGGCACGGAGTGGAAAGAAATTGCGCGGGGCGTCACCGCGCAGGACGGCCGCCTGGCCAATCTTCTGCCGTCCAAAAAGCTGGCCACCGGAAATTACCGCCTGCGCTTTGAAACCGGCGCCTATTTCGCGGCGCGCCAGTCGGCGGCGTTCTATCCTTTCGTCGAAATTACGTTTGCGGTAATCGACGCAGGCCAGCATTATCACGTTCCACTGCTGGTGAGCCCGTACGGCTACACCACCTATCGCGGGAGCTGACTGATGCGGATAAGTCTGGGCCAAAATAATTACGGAAAGTCGCGCGTCCGCATGCTGCGTCTCTCGCGCCAGGAAGGCCACCACGAGATCAAGGAGCTGACGCTCGAGATTTTATTTGAGGGCGACTTCGATCAGGTGCATACCGCGGGCGACAACAGCAAAATTCTCCCAACCGACACGATCAAGAACACCGTTTACGTCCTCGCTAAACAATACCCGCCCGAGCCCATCGAAGAATTCGCGGAGCATCTCATCGAGCATTTCCTCACCTACAATCCGCAAGTCTCCCGCGTCGCGATTTCTTCTACCGAACATCCGTGGAATCGCACAAGCATCGGCGGCAAGCCTCATCCCACTTCGTTTATTCGCGGCGGCAACGAAAGACGCACGGCGAAGGTCACCGGAACGCGCGAGGGGATGCACTTCACGGCGGGCATTGAGGATCTCGCAGTGATGAAGACGACCGGCTCCGAGTTTGGAGAATTCATACGCGATCCCTATACCACTTTGAAGGAAACAAGGGAACGCATCTTGATGACGAATGTACGCGCCGAGTGGCAATACGCCACGGAAGAAATCGCTTTCAGTCCCATCTGGCACGGCGTTCGTCAGGCGCTGATTGAAACGTTCGCCGATCACGACAGCCGTTCCGTGCAACACACGCTCTACGCGATGGGCGAGGCCGTGCTGAAAAGTTTCGAGTCAATTTCGGAAATCCGCCTGGCGATGCCGAACAAACATTACAATCTGGCCGATCTAAAGCCTTTCGGATTGGAAAACGACAACGAGATTTTCGTGCCGACGGACGAACCTCACGGAATGATAGAAGCCACTCTAAAGAAGGACGTCTAACCGCTATTTCGCGCGCGCCCGCGATTCCAGGATTTTCGCAAACGAGCCCAGCCGCAAATCTTCGAGCGGCACGCCGCTCAAATCCTGGGCCTCCGCGGCCGCAACGGCGCCGCAATTGATCGCTCGCAGGAAATAATTCAGCAGGCCCTGTCCCGTCGCGGCATCGTCGAATACTTCGCCGACCAGCGTCGCCTGCGCGGCCTTCTCGATGAAGTTGCGCAAGCGTTCCGCCGCCGAATCGAGGCTTCCGAGAAAAAACGCGTAAACCGCGGCGTAGCGCGTGGGCAACTGCGCCGGATGCAAATCCCAGCCCTGATAGAACCCGGAGACAAGCGAATGGCGAATGTGGTGCGCGTGCAATCGCCACGCCGAATGTACCGCGCTGCGATTCTCCGAAGCCTGCGAAGCATTTAGCGGCGGCCCGCCTTTTGCAACGCGGTGGATCGGCACCGGCAGAATATTCGTCGCACCGTCAGAAAGCCATACTCCGGTTCCAGCGAGCGCCACCTGCATCATGTCCTTCGCGAAATCGCACGAGGGATGCAGCATGTGCTGATGCGCCGCAGTGATATTGAGCGCGGCGGTGTAATCGTACGTTCCGAAATGTGCCCCAACGCAGCGCCCGTTCGCCGAGCGGACCAACGCCAGCAGATTCGATTCACCGCGGGAGTTCAAAATCGATTGCGGCGTTTCGATCATCAGCTCCACGCGCAACCAGCCAGTCGGCAGCCGCAACACCGACTCGAGCCGCTCTAGAATCTCGACCAGCGCCTCCACTTCCTCCGGCAAGCTCACCTTGGGCAGCGTCACGTGAAAATTCCGCGGCAGCGCGCCGGCGCAGGCCTCCGCAAGCGCGGTCACAAATAAATCCAGCGTGCGAATACTCCGCTCGCGCAACTCCTCGTTAAACGGCTTGATGCGAATGCCGATGAACGGCGGCAGCGTCCAGGCCTTGGCTCCCGCCGCCAAATCCTGCGCCGTCGAAATCGCGTGCGCGTCTTCTTCATCAGAGGGCCGGTTCCCATAGCCATCTTCAAAATCAATCCGGAAATCTTCCACCGGTTCACGTCCAAGTTTCTCGCGCACGCGGCGGTAAATCGCCAGCGCCAACCACGCCGCTCGGCTCTCCTTTCGAAACGTGTCCGGATCGGAGTCGATATATTTTTCCAGCCGCTCGATTTCCGCCGGAGCATCCGGAAGTTCGCCAGCGCCATCCAATCCAATTGCTTTCGCAAAGGTGACGAAATCAGGAGCGTATTCATCGAGAGCTTGCAGCGCGTAAGTGCCGAGCCGCTGCGCCGAATCCGCATGAAATAGTTGCGCGCCGGCGTAAACGGTATGCACCGGTTGTCGCGCGCTCCCCGGTCCGGGATAAAGTTGCGCGAAATCCCGGTGGCGTTCGCGGAGTTTCGCGTCCAGCGCTTTCAGTGAATCGGACGTCAGCGATCGTTTCATTGGCGGCCTCAGCAGCCCACAGGATACTCCGGGGCGATATTAAAATTACAAGGAAACGCAAGATTCTTAGTTCGTCAGCTCGCACGCGGGACTGCGGCATCGGCGTCGCTCTTGGAAGCGTCATGGGCGGCCTAGAACCGGAGTTCTATTGCCGCGCGCAAAGTGCTGCTGTAATGTTGGGGCTCGTTTCGCCAGCCCGACCTACGATGCGTTCTAGAATACTTCTCGTTGACGATGAAGCGGCTCCGCGCGCCGGCCTCGAAATCCTTCTGCGCCGCGAAGGGTATGAGGTGCTCGCGGCGGCCGATGGCGCTACCGCGCTAGAGCACTGCGCAGAATTTCGTCCCGATCTCGTTCTGCTTGATATCGTGATGCCGGGCCTCGATGGTTTTGAAGTTTGCCGCAGAATCAAAGCTGCGCCAGAAACGCGTCTCACTCCGGTCGTATTGATCACCGGTTTGTCGGCCGTCTCCGATCGCATTCAAGGCATCAACGCCGGCGCGGATGATTTTCTCAGCAAGCCGATCGACTTCAGCGAGCTTCTTGCGCGCACGCGTTCACTCCTTCGCCTGAAAAATTACACCGACGAACTCGAAAATGCCGAAGCCGTCCTCTTTAGCCTCGCGCGCAGCATCGAAGCCCGCGATCCCACCACTCACGGCCACTGCGAGCGCCTCTCGGAAATTTCCGCGCTCCTCGGCACGCGCCTGGGTCTCGGCGCAGAGCATGTCACGGCGCTGCGCCGCGCGGGCGTAGTTCACGACATCGGAAAGATCGCGGTGCCCGACGCGGTGCTGCTGAAAGAGGGTCCGCTCACCGCCGAAGAGGAGCAGCTTCTTCGCGAGCATCCCGTCGTTGGCGAAAGAATCTGCTCGCCGCTAAAATCTTTCCGGCTGGTGCTGCCGATTATTCGCCATCACCACGAAAAACAGGATGGCAGCGGCTACCCCGACGGCTTGAGCGGCGAGCAAATTCCGCTAACCGCGCGCATTTTGCAGATCGTGGATGTTTACGACGCACTCACCACGGAGCGCCCCTATCGCACCGCGTTAGATTCGGCCGGCGCGCTGGATGCAATTGAAGAAGAAGCCGGACGCGGCTGGTGGGATCGAAATCTGGTAATCGAATTCCGGAAAATGCTCGCTGAGGCAGGGCCGCACGTTGACGAAATCCGCCAGCGCCACGGCCAAGGCACAAACGGCAACGGCAGCGAACGCAGCTAGAACTGCAATCGTTCTTCCCCAGAATAAATTACGAATCGCCGCCCACGCAAAAATCCCACCAGCGTCAGATTCAATTCGCGAGCCAACTGCGCGGCCAAGCTGGACGGCGCCGACACCGAGCCAACCACGGGGATGCCCGCCACGATTGCCTTCTGCGCGATTTCAAATCCGCAGCGGCCGCTCACAAGCAGCACCACATCCGAAAGTGGCAGACGATTTTCCTGCAGCGCCCACCCGACGACCTTATCCACAGCATTATGCCGGCCAATATCCTCGCGCGAGACGAGTAACTCGCCCTCGGCTGAAAATATTCCAGCCGCGTGCAGCCCGCCCGTTCTCCCGAAAATATCCTGCGACGATCCCAACTTCTCCGGCATTCCACAGAGCGTCTCGGCCGCAATCCGAAACGCCGCATTCGGCGGCCGCATCAGCCGCGATCGCACCGCGTCGATGGTAGCCTTGCCGCAAACTCCACAACTTGAGTTTGCAAAAAAATTGCGCCGCGTCAGCTCGGGATCGACCGCAACACCTGAAGTAAGCTGCGCTACGACCACGTTTCCACGGCTCGCGCGTGAGCCGTCAGTGATCGCCTCGAGCGATGCAAGCTGCGCACGCGATTGAATCAATCCCTCGGTGAAAAGAAATCCCGCGGCCAATTCCAAATCGTGCCCGGGCGTGCGCATCGTCACCGCCAGCGGCGCGTCGCCGATGCGAATCTCGAGCGGCTCTTCGCCGGCCACGGAATCCTGGACGCGCCGCAGCTTTCCGTCGGCCCATTCCGTGACCTGCGTCATCTCGATGCTACGCAGTGGTGGCAAGCTCTGTCCCTCTAGGAGTGCGCGAGAACTTCATAGGGGCGCATCATTTCATTGTCTTCGTGCTCGAGGATGTGGCAGTGCCACACATACCGGCCCGGATAGCCCTCGAACGGAACAATAATACGCGTGACCATCTTAGGATGCGCGCGCACTGTGTCTTTCCATCCGCTTTCGCTTGCTTCCGGCGGCACGGGCGGCCCGATGAATTTCAGTTCTTGCGTCGCCTGATAGGTTCCGGGCTCGTAATTGCGCCGGTCGAGAATCTGAAAGCGGACCAGGTGCAGGTGAATCGGGTGCGAATCATCGGTTGGGTTGATGAGCGACCAGATCTCGGTGGTGTTTAGCAAAGGCTTTTCGGTGATCGGCTCGTGCCAATACGTTCCATTCAGCAGCGTAAGAACTGGTTCGCCTGCATGATTCACATATTCGTTAAGCGTGAGCAGGCGCGTCTTCACCGCCTGGGATTCGGGAATGGCCGGCACGGGCCGCAACTTTGCTGGAAGCGAACTTGCGTCGTTCGCCTTGTCGCCGGAAACTCGAAATTGCATTATCGCCAAGGAATCGTTTTTCATCGCCAGCTGCTCGCCGCGATGACTGCTGAAATCCACGACGAGATCCACTCGCTCGCCCGGCGCAATTATCAGCGCCTTCAACTCTACCGGCGCCGGCAACAACCCTTGATCCGTTCCGATCTGCCAAAAAGACGCGCCGTTTGCGAATGACAGACGGTAGAAACGCGCATTCGATGCATTCAGCACGCGGAAGCGATATTTGCGGGCCTCCACATCCAGGTACGGAAAAATCTTCCCATTCACCAGCATGGCGTCGCCGAAAACCTCGGGAACCCATGGGGCATCCGCGTTCGCTGAAACGGGATAGAAAAGCCGGCCCTCGGGAGTCAGCACGCGGTCAAAAATAGTCAGAGGAATTTCAAACTTTCCGGAGGGCAATTTAAGCGAATCCTCAATGCGGTCGCGAACAAGGAAGACGCCAAAAAGACCGGCATAGACGTTGAGGCGGTTAATGCCCAGGGCGTGATCGTGATACCAGAGCATCGCCGCGTCCTGGGCATTCGGATAATGGTAGAGAGCCGACTTCCCCGGCTCGACCCAATTCTCGGGAAAACCATCGCTCTCCGGCGGAGTTTTGCCACCGTGCAGATGGACTACGGCGCGGGCTCCCGATTTGTTCGGCTCAGCGCCGTGGATATGGTGATCAATGGGCAAGAAATGATCTGCCGGCAACTCATTGGCCCACTCAACCAGCACGCCTTCGCCACTGCGAGTCTCGAATGTCGGGCCCGGAACGCTCGAGCCATAACCCCACAAGGTCGCCGGTTTCAGATCGCGGTGGAGTTTCGCTTCGATCTGCTTCATGGCGATGCGATAGAACGGCAATTTTATCTTGGCATCGCCTGGGCTCGACTCGCGGCGAAGGGGTTGCACAATCGGTGGAATGGGAAGGGGATCGACGAATTTCGCCAGGGTATTGGGATCAAGTGTCAGCGGCTTTGGCGCGGACTGCGCTAAAGCAGGCAACCGATTCATGAGTAGCGCGCTGGTGCTCAACCCCGACTGCTGCAAGAATCTTCGGCGTGTAATCAAGCAGTTTCCTTGAGTTCAGCAAGATACCACAAGATAAAGAAAGGCACGTGCGCTGGACTGCCGCACGTGCCTTTTTGAGCTGTCGCTCGCTTTCGGTTCAAAGCCTACCTTCTGGACGCACCCTGCGGCTCTCCCGTCGAATCGTTCAAAAACAGGAAGTCGATATGGGGGTGCTGGAAATCGAACATTTGAATGATCGAGCTGGCTATCCCATCAAATGAACCCTGTCCGATTCGCGTCCCGCCCAACCAGTTGTCCTCGATGAAGCGAATGGTTGAGCTCTGGTCGGTCATGGTGTGGTCTACGAAGTTCTGCCGTGCCCACGGTGAAATGACCAGATAGGGCAATCGCGGACCATACCCGCAACGCCCTTGCGCGGGTGCGCCGGTGATCCCGGGAAGCACATTAACGCCCGTCCCGCAAAGCCCGGGGCCATTCAGGGCATCCGCCGCGGTCACTGAAGTATTGACGATTTGGCCGAGCTGATGATCGTACCAGCCGTCGGAATCGTCGTAATTGATAACGACGGCGGTGCTAAACCACTCCGGCTGGCTCTGCAGGAAATTGATCACATCGACGACGAACTTCTGCTCGTCGATCGGGTCCGAGTAACCGGGATGACCATCCTGATATCCCGGCGCCTTCAGGAAACTCACGGCGGGGAAATTGCCGGCACTGACCGCGGCGAAGAAATCCTGGGTGTCATACTGGTGATTCGCAGGATCTCCCTGTTGGCCGATGGTCATAACTGAAGTGGGCCGGGCGTGCGTGGGATTGGCGGTCGAGACGTAATACTGAAACGGCTGATGATGGGGAATATAGTCGGCTTTGGTCGTCCCGGTTATCGCCGAAGTCGTGGTTCTGTGGCAACCGGTAGTCCCGTTGGCGTTCACGAGACTGAGGTTGAAACCTCCTTCAAAAAAGCCCCAGCTCACACCTGCGTTGTTCAACAAATCCCCGATATTCGTGCCGCCCATTTGCAGCGTCTCACCGGTCGAAGTAGAGCACACATCTCCGACGGGATCGGAGTCGCCAATCAGCGTGGTCCCTCCATTTCCGTCGCCGATTACGGCGCCAGTTCCGTTGAAATTCTGAATGACGCCATTGGTTTGGCCGGAAACCAGATTGATGGCTCCCACAGTGGAGGGTCCGAAATTCGTGCCGTAGTTGTTGTCACTCATGGCGAAGTGTTGCGCGTAATTCCAAAACGCCGTCACCGTGTTCCCGTCGTAGTACGCCATCACTTGGCCGGTCGTCAATGATGCTGGCGGAGTCCCCGGCGGAGGGCCTGCGGTTCCAGTGTTAAAGGGAAACAGATCCATCAAGCCGCCATCAAAGGCTGCCTGCTCCGGACCGTAGTCGTGATCCATATCTTGCGTCGCCGCTCCGGCAGGACCAAGGCGGAACGGATTCGTCGCGCCGCTGCCATTCGCTGGATTCAAGTTCGGGTTCACGTTGAGAAGCGCGTTGGAAAGTCCGTTGACGGTCGGCGTGCCCGGCGCCGCGTAAAACCGCGGCTCGCCCTGATTGTTTTGTGCGTAAGGATAGGTCCCAAAATAATGATCGAAGGAAACGTTCTCCTGGAAGATCACGACGAGGTGCTTGATCGGTGTGGCGGTCTTGGTGCCGTTGCCGTTGCCGTTGCCGTGCTGCGGTTCAGCGCCGATGATAGCGGGATTGAGCAACATTCCCGCGAGTAACGTAGCGAAAACTCTACGCATTTTCTAGTTCCTCCCATTTGCTTGTGGCTTGCCGGGCTGGCGAATGCAGCCCGAGCGCGCAGGGAGGCTACTAGCGCAAAGTTAACGCCCTGTGAACCAATCATGTTTACCGTGTAAACTCGCTAATTCCGGCAGTGGATAATGTCCTAGTACTCGCCTGGATGTTCGCTCAGTTCGGACGGCCGAGACATTTAATTCAGTCGGGCTGAATCATCAGCCCGAACCCGTGATTTAGTCGGGCTGAATCATCAGCCCGAACCCGCGGCCGTCTTGTCGGGCCGCGCGATAGGGGAACGCGCATGAATATCCGTAAAGCCACCGAGAGCTATGAGAAATGGGTTGCCGCACGCATCCGGATAGTTCAGCAGGACCTTGATTACAAGCACGAGCAGATGGCCGAATCCCCTTTTGAATTCATGCGCGCCACCTTCTATCGCTGGGCGCAACTCTGGCCGGAAATCTGCCCCGAGGAATCGAAAGCTCCCGAAGTTTTGGCGGTCGGCGATCTGCATGTGGAAAATTTCGGCACTTGGCGCGATGCAGAAGGGCGGCTTATCTGGGGCGTCAACGATTTCGATGAAACTTATCCGATGTCTTACACCATCGATCTCGTGCGTCTGGCCACCAGCGCGCATCTCGCCGTGGCCGAAGAACACTTGACCTTGAACACGCGCGAAGTTTGCGACGCCATCCTCGAAGGCTATCGCCGCGGAATCGAGGCCAAGGGCACGCCCTTCGTGCTCGCCGAAGAAAACCGCTGGCTGCGCATCATTGCCCTCAGCCGGCTGCGCGATCCCGTCCGCTTCTGGAAGCGCTTCAGCAAGCTCGGCGAACTTCGCGCGCCCATCCCCGATCACATCCGCGAGAAGCTCGAGGCTTCTCTGCCGGAGCGCAATCTTCCCTACGAGCGTAAGCGCCGCGTCGCCGGCCTTGGCAGCCTTGGCCATCTTCGAGCACTGGCCCTCGCTCGCTGGTGCGGCTCATGGATCGCGCGCGAGGCCAAAGTGCTCACGCCATCAGCCTGCATCTGGGCCAGCGGCAAATCCAAATCTGAAAAAATCCTCTATCCCGAAATTATTTCCCGCGCCGCAAGAGTCCAAGACCCTTTCCTGCAACTATTCGACACCTTTATGATTCGCCGTATCGCCCCCGATTGCTCGCGCATCTTGCTGGCGTCGCTCCCCGAAGATCATGACGAATCGCGTCTGCTCGAAGCCATGGGCTTCGAAACCGCGAACATCCACGTCGGCTCGCGTACCGCCATTCCCTGGATCATTCGCGACCTGCGGGATCGCAAGCGCCGCTGGCTGCATCGCGCCTCAGAAAAAATGCTGGACGTCACCCGCCGCGACTGGCGAAAATGGCGCAAAGGCTGATGTTTCAGTGAGATCCGCCGTTTTGAGCTTCACGTGGGTACGACTTCCCACCGTTGTCCCGTTTTGCAACGATTAGAAACGGCGTCCGTTGTTTGTTTTCAGTGAGTTACGGCGATTTCTAATCATTCTGGTGTATCGATTAGAAATGGCCGGCTTTTCGGGCGCGAGGGGTGTTTTCTTTTGCGTGGTGGTCGCTCTCATCCGCAGTTTCCGGTGGCAGGTTAGCGACAATTGGCGCGGGCGGACATACTACGAGAGGTGGAACTACGTAGAAGAATTATGAGACCGCAGGCGAAACCACGCGTACTATCGCCGCTACAGCTTTCCCACTGGCAGCGGCGCCCTGGCCTCCCAAGTTTTTTTTAACTCGCCGCGGCGAGCCATAACGTAGGCCTTCGCTTCATCCAGATTCTTATAAACGCGCTTGCCCTTGATCGTATTGCATGTCCGGCAGCAGGCCACAAGATTCGCAGGATCTTTCTTTCCCTTGTGCGCCCGCGGCTTTACGAAATCCACGGACATCGCCAGCGCGTTCTCAAAATTCGCGTTGCCATCCAGCCCGCAATACCGGCAGCGATATTGGTCCCGCTCCAAAATCGCGAGGCCCTCCTTCAAAGTCACCGGCGCCGCGGTCAAAGTGAAAGTAGTGAGATTGAAAAGCATTGGCCACCTCCAAGAATCTCAGCCGAACAACTGGGAAGGGTTCCGTATCCAAAAAATAGGCTAGCCCGGGCGAGGTGTCAAGAATCTCGAAATGCGAGTTTCCTCGCGCGATAATTTGATGAACGGTTTCGTAGCGCTGGCGTCCCGCCGGCTCTTGCGACCGCGAATGCGGGCTACATCTGCACTCGAGCGCGGCGCACAGCACTAAACTAACACCGTGGTTAGATTCTGTGGTCCGAGCGTGATTGTTGCCTTCGACGGGAATCGCGCTCGTAAGAGCCGGCGAGACGCCAGCGCTACGGGGATCCGCGCTTTCGTTTCCACAGGCAAAAGGTGTATCCTGCGCGGTTTCCGGGCCGTCTAGTAATAGAACAGGCGAACATGGCGTCACCATCACAAATCGTGCCCGCGCGTAAGAGCGAGCGTGCCGGGCTCGCGCACTTCATGGCGCGCGTGCTGAAGGAACGAGATCGAGCTGCGAAAAAGCTTGATGTTGATTCGGTGCATGATCTGCGCGTTGCGTTGCGCCGCTGCCGCACCATGGCGGACGCGCTCGCTACTTTCGATCCCGAAAAATCGCTTGGCGCGATGAAGAAGGCCTCGAAGGCGGCGTTTCGCAGCTTGGGCAAGCTGCGCGATGTCCAAGTGATGCGTGAGTGGATCAAGAAACTCGCGCCCGCCGGCGACCCTCTCGCCGCCAAGCTTCTGGAATCGCTCGCGCAATCTGAAGCCGCCGCCAAAGCTGAGGCTGCGATAGCCCTCAAAGAATTCGACACCCGCAAATGGCGGCGCTGGTCGCGCGAATTAGCCGAACGCGCCCGCCAAATCCCGGCTGACAGTCCGGTCTTCCAACATCTGGCACTCCAGCGCTGCCTCGAAGCCCGCGAGGCCCACCGTTTTGCGATTCATTCCAGAAGCCGCGTCGGTTGGCATCGCCTGCGCATCGCGCTGAAACGCTTCCGCTACACCGTCGAGAATTTTTTGCCCAGCCGTCTGGAAGAATGGATCGCCGATCTGAAGCTCCTTCAGGATCTCCTCGGGGAAGTTCACGATCTCGACCTGATCCGCGCAGAATTCCGGCGAGTGGCGCGCGTAAGCGGATCGAGCACAGCCCAAGCGGGCTCGGGCGAATCGAGCGGACTCGAGCAATGGTATGCCCGCATCGAAACATTGCGCGCCGAGCGTCTCACCGCCTATCGCGCACGAACTTCGGGGAAGAATTCCGTCTGGAATAAGTGGTTTGCCGGACTGCCGGCTGGCCCGCGGCTCCAAGAAGCTGCCGTCGCCACTTTATCGACGTGGGCGTCCTATCGCGATCCAAATTTCGATCACTCGAGAAAAGTGACCTCGCTGGCATTAGAACTGTTCGACGGTTTTGGCGCGCACTCGTTGAATCACGTCTTCCGCGACGCCGAATCCCGCAGCATCCTGCAAGCCGCCGGCCTGCTTCACGATGTAGGGCGAGCGAAAAAAGACGCCGGCCATCACAAGCGTTCGTTTCGAATGATCAGCCGGCTGAATCCGCCCGTAGGCTGGAGCAAGGAAGAAATCTTCAGCGTCGCTCTAATCGCCCGCTACCACCGAGGCGCCGAGCCGCGCCTGGAACAAAAAGAGTACGCCGCGCTCGAGCCCGCCGAACAAGAGCGAGTGGCGTGGTTAGCCGCGACCCTTCGCCTGGCCGACGGCCTGGATTCCGATCATCGCGGCCGCATTCAGAGTGTGAGTGTGCAGCGCGACCGCACGACCCTAACCATTCGTGCCGCAGGCTACGTCCACGACGTGGATTCGGCCGCGATGCTAGCGCGCAAAAAACATCTACTCGAAACGCTCTGCAATTGCCCGGTGGTAATCCAACCAGCCGAAACGCTACCGGCGGCCAGACTTACATCAATCGCGTCCTAGTCTTCGTAGCGGCGGTATTCAAAACGTGCGTGCGGGCTCGGAAAACAGGAGCTCAGCGGCTAAAGCCATGCTGAATTTGCGGTGCTTGCGGCATGACTAAAGTCATGCCCTGACAAAACGTCGTATTCATCCTCGAGGCTCTTCGGCGAGTTTCTTCAGACGCTTCGCGGCAATTCAGTCGATCTGCCGCAAAATTTTCGGCGTGACGATCCAATTCAAAGTCGCCTTACCCGCGCCTGCCGATTCAAATTCCAGAGCGGCTACGCCGGCCTTCTTTAAAGCCGTAAAAACGCCGCGCGCGCCTACCGCCGAGGCAATCAATTGATCCATGTGCGGCGCATGTCCGAAGCACATCACTTCGCCGGCTTTCAAATGCGCAATCTCCTTTAAAAACTCAGCAGGATTGCCGCCAGGGCGCAATGCTTGGCTCTGCCGGATCTTCTCCCGCGAGTATCCTAGCGCTTCGGCAAAAATTTCTGCGGTCTGCATTGCGCGCACGTAAGGGCTGGTGATCATCAGCGCAGGCTCAATTTTCAACTCTCGAATGCCCGCAGCGGCTTCGCGCGTCTTCTTGATTCCATCGCGCGTGAGATAGCGCTCCGTTTCCGGCGGGCAATTCGGATCCTCGCGATTGATGGCGATGCCGTGGCGCACAAGATAAAGAATCATGATTTACGCAACTTTCACTTTGGCTCTCGCCTTTGACTGCGCGCGGCGGAAAACCGGACGCAAGGCAAACTCGCGCTCGAACAGCAGCGCCTTGCGCGTCAGTCCGGCCACGTCCAGGCGCGCGCCATTCTGCATCTGCACGCGGAAAACCGCCTGTCCGTTCTCAACGTCCACCGTAACGCCGCCGACCATCCGGCGGTGCTCGCTCTCGAGCCGCTCGGCAATGCGCAACAGGGCCACGAGCATGCGCGCATCTTCGCGGCGATCGCCATCGAGTGCGGCATACGATTTGTGATCCATCTGCGGCTCGGATTTGCAATTGTGATAACGCACCAGCGCCGCCACCATATCGCGCCGCCAGCCGCGCAGACCGGGAATATCGCCGTAGCGCACCAGATATTCACCGTGGCGATGATGCGACTTGTTGCCGATCGTGTGTCCCACGTCGTGAAGGATCGCGCCCATCTCCAGCGCCAATCTTTCGTCCGGCCCCATTTCATGCAACGGGCGCAACTGATCGAAGAGCGATACAGCCATCTTGCGCACCTGCTCCGCATGCCCGGCATCGTAATTGAAGCGCCGCGCAAACCATTCGGCGCCGGCCCGCAAACGATCCGCGGTGCGCTTCTCATCTTCACTGGGCGTTACGCCGG
Source organism: uncultured Acidobacteriota bacterium (assembly GCA_963831955.1). Taxonomy (GTDB): domain Bacteria; phylum Acidobacteriota; class Terriglobia; order Acidiferrales; family UBA7541; genus Palsa-147. Next base: position 376,003 of record CAWHSG010000004.1, read on the forward strand.
AATATTGCGCCGCCATCAAATCGATCAGAATACCTTCGCGCACGCCAGCGCCAGGCACTACCATCGAGCGCAGGTTCAGATATTGGCCCAGCGTAGCGAGCACGACGGCAGCTATGCCCATCACTTCGGCGCGATCCCGGCGTACGCGAAACGCCCTCATCCTTCGCGCCACATCCAGCCGCGCGATGCGCCAAACCTGATCGCGCAAGAGCCGTAAATTAATCGTGGGCAGCCCGTGCAGACGCGGACCCGCAGCAAGCGGCGCCAGCGCTTCGGCATTTCCTCCGCAAGCAGCGGTCACTGCGCTCGCGAGATTTGGCGGCGAGGGTAGGGCGGCGCGCAGAAGTATCAAAACATGATCGCGAATACGCGCGGCCGCATCCTCGGTGATCACTCCTTCGATCTTATATGTCTCCATCAGCCGGACGGTGCCGAGCGGTAACGCCACCCGGCGCTTGACCACACCACCCTCGAGGAAATTCACCTCGAGACTTCCTCCGCCAAGATCGAAAATGAGCCGCGGATCGGCAAATCCCTCGAGCGCGCGCAGCACGCCGGCGCAAGTGAGCCGCGCTTCTTCTTCACCGCTGATCACTTCGATTTCGATCCCCGATTTGCGGCGCACGCGCTCGATTAAAATGTGGCGATTGCGGGCTTCGCGCGCGGCGCTGGTGGCCACGGCGCGATACATGGCCACGTGGTGCTTGTCCATCATGCGGCGGAAATGCCGGAAGGCGCGCGCGGCTTTTGCGATCGTGTCGTTGCTCAAGGCGTGGCGCGTGAATGCATTGTGGCCCAGGCGCACCGCGGCGCGTTCACTGTCGAGAATTTCGTATCGGTCGGGAGAAGTAGCGCGGGCAATCAGCAGCCGGATGGCATTCGACCCGGCGTCAATCGCGGCGATGTTTACAGGAGCGGCCAATTCGTCTATCGCCAGAGGTGCGCAAGCGCGCCCGAGGGCTGATAGTGCGTACCCTTGATGCCGAGATGCGCGCCGATTTGCTTGCGCAGCTCGCGGTTTACGTTCGGGACGCTCGTTTCGCCATCCAACTCGATGAAGGAATGGCGGCGCGAGAGATACTCGAATTCTTTTTTGATTAGGGATTGATAGCGAATGAACGACTGGAAGAGATCGTTCGAGAGCGACATGTCGCGCCCCGATTCCCAGTAGCTGATGGTATGCGACTTCTTGAATTCGCGATCGAAGGCAATTTCGGGCCGCACATTCAGCCAAAAAGTGAGGTCCGGCCGCAGCGCCATTTCATAAATACCGTGCAAATAATCGCGTCCAATTCCGCGCACAGCGCTGCGCGCGATCAGTGTGTAAATGTAACGGTCAGCGATGACGATCAAGCCAGACCGCAATGCGGGCAAAATGCGCCGCTCGAGCTGATCGAAGAAATCGGTGCTGTACATCAGCGCCAGCGTCGTGCGCGTCACCGAATTTTCCGCCAGCAGCGCGTCAATATCGTCCGCCACCAACGACGAGCGCCGCAAGCCGGTGGTTTGTACCGCGAACCCTTCCGATTCCAGCCACTCGGTGAGCAGCGAAATTTGCGTGGAGCGCCCAGAGCCGTCCGTTCCCTCGATCACAATCAGAGTGCCGCTCAGTTCGTCTTCGCGCACTCCGGGAAGACTCGCGCCGTAGAACCGTGAAGCATCCTTGCCCTCGGCCTTTCCCTTGCCATCCCTTTTGCGATGGCGACCGTTAGGCCCTGCGCCAGGAATGATCGGAATGTCGCGCGGCGTCATGTGGATTTCTTCGGCGCGAATTTCGTCAAATCGATTCGCTCGCCCAGAATTTCGCGCATTTGCTTTTGCAGACGATTCACCGGCACGGTTCCGTCCATCAGTACAAACTTGTCCGGCTCCATCATCTGGTCATAGTAATTGAGGATGCGCTCTTGAAATATCCGGAAGCTCTCCGTGCGATCCAGCGAGATGCCCAGATCCATTCCAGCTTCGTAATACTTGAGCTTGGGGCGGCCGGCCATAATGCGGTTCACCGCGACATCGAGTGGCGCGCGAAAATAAAAAGTAATGTCGGGGATGGGCGCAAAGCGATACAGATTGCGCAACCAGTGCGGTGGACAACCGCGAGCGACGTCGCGCGCAAATGCCGTGTAGATATAACGATCGGCGAGAACTAGATAGCCGCCGTGAAGCAGCGGCAGAATCTGCCGCTCGCACCGATCCGCAAAATCCGCGGCGTGCAGCAGCGAAAAGGTCACCGGCGTGAGCAGCCGCCGCTGCTTGCCGCGCCGCGTAGCCGATTTCACCAGCGGCGAAGAATTCCACTCGGTAAAATGCGTTCGATACCCGTTAATCTCCAGCCAGCGCTTCAGAAGATACAGCTGCGTGCTTTTTCCCGAGCCGTCAATACCCTCGACCACCACCAGCGCCCCAGGATAATCGTGCTTCGGCGCGCGCGTCTTCTCAGCCGGGCGCTCGGTGACTGCCGGGATTTCCATGGGCCTGGTCTCAGGCATTCCCAATCGATTCCGCTCGTTTTCCAACGCGGTGGTTTATGATACCCCGGTGGTTAAAAGTCAGTATGAATATTCTGTTACAGCAGTATCTCGTAGAAAAAATGCATTTTAGGACGCGCAGATGAATATTCGAAAAGCGCTCGCGGTAAAGCCCGGCGCGAAGGTAACGCTCTCGGACTACGATCCCGACGACACACTCGGATACGAAAAGGGCGAACGCGTCGAGGCAAAAACCGCTAAAGCTACCAGCCGGCTCGATTCCCTGCAGTATCTGCTCTACGCTGAGAAGAAACATGCGATCCTGGCCATATTTCAAGCGCTCGATGCCGGCGGCAAAGACGGCACGATCCGCCATGTGATGGCCGGCATAAATCCGCAAGGCTGTGTAGTCGCCTCCTTCAAGCAACCGTCGCCCGAAGAGCTGGCCCACGACTTTCTCTGGCGCGTCCATAAAGTCGTGCCGCCGCTCGGCATCGTAGGAGTCTTCAATCGTTCTCACTATGAAGACGTCCTTGTGGTGCGCGTTCACAATTTGGTGCCCAAGGAAATCTGGTCGGCCAGATACCGCCAAATCAATGAGTTCGAGCAAACGCTTTCCGCCAACGGCGTGACCATCGTGAAATTCTTCCTGCATATCAGCCAAGAAGAACAGAAGAAAAGATTTCTCGAGCGCATTGATGATCCGGACCGCCGATGGAAGATCTCGCAGTCCGATTTCATGGAAAGAAAATTTTGGGACGATTACATCGCAGCCTATGAAGAAGTATTGAAGCGCTGCAGCACGCAGGAAGCCCCGTGGTACATAATCCCGGCGAATAAAAAATGGTTCCGCAATTTCGCCGTCTCGCGAATCCTGGTAGAAACCATGGAAGATTTAAAGATGAAGTACCCAAAGCCCACAGTAGATGTAAGGGATTTGAAGTGGAAATAATGTTGGAGGCGGGTCCACCTGGGCGGACGCCCGCCTTGGCTTTGGGTTTTCGGTCCGGTCGAAGAATCCTGTAAAACCATGCCCCGCCCAAAAGTTTGCTAGAATCTCGCAGCGTTTAAGAGCCAAACGAAACGTAATGGCCCAGTCTCTATTCCCGCGAAATTTCCGCAAGACCTACCCGCAAGCCGTCCGCGGCGAAGGCTGCTTCATCGTCACAGCGGACGGCCGCTGGTATCTCGACGCCGCCGGCGGCGCCGCAGTAGTAACCATCGGCCACGGCGTCGAATCCGTCGCGCAAGCTATGGCCGAGCAAGCCGAGCGCCTGGCCTACGTTCATTCCTCGCAGTTCGAGTCAGCCCCGGCGGCCGAGCTGGCTCGCCGCCTGCTCGCCCTCGCGCCAAAATCATTTCGCAACGGCCGCGTCTATCTAACTTCCGGCGGATCGGAAGCGACCGAAACGGCTATCAAACTTTCCCGCCAGTATTTCCTCGAACGCGGCGACGCAAAACGCATTCGCATCGTCTCGCGAAAGCAGAGCTATCACGGCACAACACTCGGCGCTCTCGCGGTCTCGGGCAATGTTGCCAGGCGCGAACCCTTCGCGCCGCTGCTGAACGAATGGGGCCACATTCCGCCGTGCTACTGCTACCGTTGCCCGATGGGCTTGCACTATCCGGAATGTAACGTGGATTGCGCCGACGAGCTCGACCGGTTGCTCCGCCGCGAAAATCCGGAAACCGTCGCCGCATTTATTCTCGAACCGCTCAGCGGCGCCACTCTCGGCGCCGTCCCTCCGCCAAATGGCTATCTCCAGCGCATCGCCGAAATCTGCCGCGAGCACGGCATTCTGCTCATCGCCGATGAAGTAATGACCGGCATGGGCCGCACCGGAAAAACTTTCGCGGTCGATCACTGGGGCGTCGAGCCGGACATTATTCTCGTCGGGAAAGGCGTGGCCAGCGGCTACGCCCCGCTGGGCGCCGTGCTGGTGAATCAGCGGGTCGTCGAAGCAATTGAGCGCGGCTCGAGCGTTTTCCTTCACGGATTCACTTACAACGCACACCCGGTCTCCGCAGCTGCGGGAGTCGCAGTGCTAGATTACATTGCACAGAATAATTTATTCGAGCGCGTCTCCACAGCGGGCCGGGAATTACGAGCAGCGCTGGAGCCGCTCGCGCAACTCTCGATCGTCGGCGACATCCGCGGCATGGGCTTGCTACAGGGAATCGAGTTAGTCCGCGACCGTGAAACTCGCGAGCCTTTTCCGCCGGAAGCGCATATAGCAAATCGCATTGCCGAAGACGCCATGGAAGCCGGCGTGGTTACCTATCCCATGCAAGGCTCGGTGGACGGCCGACGCGGCGATCACATTCTTCTCGCGCCGCCATTCACAATTTCGTCGCAGCAAATTCAAATGATCGCGAGCGCTCTCCGCAACGCCCTCGGCGAACTCGAAACCGCGCATCGCTCCGGCGCTGGAGGCTCCCCTGTCGCAAATTCCTTCCGGTGAACGACGATTGCCGAACCCTTTCAAACTAAAGACCACCGCAGCCATCGCCATAGTGGCCACGTGCGCGTCTGCGCTGGCAAGCTTCGCAGACCAAATTGCACTCAAAGGCTATTCGCCCGATGCGGGCAAGCGCGAAATTACGATCGAAAAGCAATATCGTTCGCTGGCGTCGCCGGCAGAAATTGCGAAATTCCATCGCTACCTGACCGCTGAGCCGCACATGGCCGGCTCCGAGCGCAACAACGAACTCGCCCGCTGGGTCGCGGAGCAATGGAAGCAACAAGGAATGGAAGACGTCACCATTCACGAATACGATGTCCTAGATTCAAAGCCGCGCGAAGTTTCGTTGGAGATGATTGCGCCGGTAGAATACCGCGCGACTCTTCGCGAAGCGCCGTACGATATAGACCCGGACACGAAAAATCCGCGCGCCTCAGGCGCTTTCCTCGGCTACTCGGCTTCGGGCGAAGTTACCGCGCCGGTGATTTACGCACACAGCGGCAATCCCGAAGATTACGATTACCTGCGCACGCAAGGAATCAGCGTTCGCGGAAAAATCGTTCTGGTGCGCTACTCCAATCCCTACAGCTATCGCGGTTTCAAAGCGCTTACCGCCGAGCGCGAAGGCGCCGCGGCTATCCTTATATATTCCGATCCGCAAGAAGACGGCTACGGCCAAGGTAAGGTTTTTCCCGATGGGCCATGGGGCCCGGAGACGCACATCCAACGCGGCGCCATCACTTACGACTTTATTCAACCAGGCGATCCGCTGACGCCGGGATGGGCGTCGGTGCCGGGCGCGAAAAGAATTCCGATCACCGAAGCAGTCTCGCTGCCAAAAATCATGGGAGTGCCGCTCTCCTGGCACGACGCGCAGCCATTGCTGAAAAATATGGACGGTCCGCGGGCGCCACAAGCCTGGCAGGGTGCGTTGCCGTTTCAATACCACCTCGGCGGCGAACGCGTGCGCGCTCACTTAAAGGTGGATATGGATACCAGCACGCGGCCCTATTTCGTCACCGAAGCGCGCATTCGCGGGGCGGAATTGCCGGATGAATGGATCGTGCTCGGCAATCATCGCGACGCCTGGGTGTACGGCGGCGTGGATCCGTCCAGCGGGACAGCCTCCATGCTCGAAATGACCCGCAATCTTGGCGAGATGCTGAAGAAAGGCGTGCGGCCGCGGCGCACGCTCGTCATTTGCAGTTGGGACGGCGAAGAATACGCGTTGACGGGCTCGACCGAGTGGGGCGAAGAATTCGCGGATGAGCTGAAAAAGAAAGCCGTCGCGTATCTGAATGTGGACTCGTCGGCCTCGGGCGCGATGTTCCACGGCACGCCAGTCGCATCTCTCGCAACAGTTCTAGTAGATGTGAGCCGAACGCTGGCGGCCCCGTCAGGTCAAACGCTGTATCAGGAATGGCGCGTCAGCAGGCAACAGCAACTGCACGAGACGCGGCCCGCCGAGGATTCGGAACTCGCCGATACGCGCATCGGCAGCGGCTCCGACCACACCGTATTTCTGAATTTTCTCGGCATCCCGACGGTCGGCCTCGAATTCGACGGCCCCTACGGCGTCTATCACTCTCTCTATGACGATTTTTTCTGGATGAATCATTTTGGCGATCCGGGGTACAAATATCACGCGCTCATGACGCAACTTTGGGGTGTCCTCGCGCTGCGGCTCGCAAACGCGGATGTATTGCCTTACGATTTCGAGGCCTACGGAAAAAATATTCGCTCGTTCGTCGATGAGCTCGACGTGAAAAGCAGCGTACACGATCACTTGGACTTAAAGCTGCTGTACGCTCAAATTAACCAATTCGAAATGGCCGGCCGCGATTTGAATGAAACGATCGCAGCAACGTTGTCCAGTACCGCCCCGGCCGCGATCGACGCGGCCGCAACGAATCGCGTAAACTCCGAGCTGATGCAGATCGAGCGCAACTGGTGCAATCCCGACGGCATCCCCGGACGCCCATGGTTCAAGCACACTTTGTATGCCGCGCGTTTCACCTACGCCCATCTCGAGCTGCCGGGATTGACGGAGGCCGCCGAAGCCGGCGATTGGAACCGCGCCGCCGATCAGGAAAAGATTCTCGAAAGCGAGCTGGCGAAAAATATCGAACTCCTGCAACAAGCGCGCCGCGACTTGCAGGCTCCCACCGATCGAGGTGCTAATTGAAGCGATTCACGATACTGGCGTTGATTTCGTGCGCGCTGGCAATCGCACCCTTGCCCGCCGCAGCTCAATCGTCAACCACAAAGCCCCGCGCCCGCGATCTCGGAGTCCCGTTCGATGGAACACCGGGCCCGTTGAACGCGATCACCGACGTGAAAGGCGTCGAAGTCGGCCACCGCACGCTAATTTCCGGCGAAGGAAAATTAAAAGTCGGCGTCGGCCCCGTCCGTACCGGAGTCACCGCAATTTTTCCGCGCGGAAAAGCCTCGGCCGATCCGGTCTTCGCCGGATGGTTCACCGAAAATGGAAACGGCGAGATGACCGGCACAACCTGGGTCGAAGAATCCGGATTTCTCTACGGCCCCGTGATGATCACCAACACGCACAGCGTCGGCGTGGTTCGCGACGCGGTGATCAAATGGCAATTCGAGCACGGCCCGCCCGCGCCGCTCGACGATTGGTGGTCGCTGCCAGTCGTCGCCGAAACCTGGGACGGCTATCTGAACGACATCAATGGCTTCCACGTAAAACCGGAAGACGCCGTAGCAGCGATCGAAAACGCACACGGCGGCCCAGTCGAAGAAGGCAGCGTCGGCGGCGGCACCGGTATGGTCTGCAATGAATTCAAAGGCGGCATCGGCACATCCTCCCGCAAACTCAGTGAAAAGGACGGCGGCTACACCGTCGGCGTTCTCGTGCAATGCAATTATGGAATTCGCCGCCTGCTGCGCGTGGCAGGCGTCCCGGTCGGAAAAGAAATTCCGGGCCAGCCGATCTGGGATAATGATACCGGCTCAATTATCGTCGTAGTCGCCACCGATGCGCCGCTTCTGCCTCACCAGCTCAAGCGCATTGCCCGCCGCGTAACGCTGGGACTGGGCCGCGACGGCAGCATATCGGGAAACGAATCGGGCGATATTTTCATCTCATTCTCGACGGCAAATCCGGGCGCCGGTATGTCGAAAACCCCGGCGCACATCACCATTCTGCCGATAGGAGATATCGACGCGCTTTTCGAGGCCACCGTGCAAGCCACCGAGGAAGCGGTGATCAATGCCATGGTGGCCGCGGACACGATGACGGGCATAGACAATCATCGCGTGGAAGCGTTGCCCCACGACAAACTGCGCGAGGTGCTCAAGAAATACAATCGCCTCGTCGAGGCAAAGTAAAACGAAATAGCGCGAAATGGATCGGCGCTATCTATCGGCGCAACACTGTAGCTAAATTTTCGCGGAGGCTGCCATGCGCTCATTTTTCTGGGGAGTATTTCTAACTATCGTGCTGATCCTCGTGGGGGTCTATCTGGTCGTCAAGCTCGGCTACATCAACTTCGCCGCCGACCAGGAAACTTCAGCGATCGAGCGTCGCGTGGCGATGAGTGCCTCCGACGCATCCGTCGAGCGTCATGCCCCCGCGCTTCAAAATCCCCTCACTCCGACGGAAGACACTTTAGTCGCCGGAGCCAAGCTCTATCGCGATAATTGCGCCGGCTGCCACGGCAGCTCCGCAAATCCCGATGCCGCCATGGGCCACGCTTTCAATCCTCCGGCCCCGCAATTCATGTCCGATGCCGCCGACATGGCCGACAATGAAAATTTCTACATCATCCGCCACGGCATCCGCTGGACCGGCATGCCCTCCTGGAAATCTAAATTCAACGACACGCAGGTCTGGCAACTCGTGACTTTCCTCAAGCATATGGACAAACTCCCACCCAGCGCCGAAAAAGAGATTCGCCAGCCGCCCTCTCCGTCCTACTAGGCGAGACTGCGCCAAAAGGAACCACTTCTTTGCCCGGCGCTTCGCCGATACGTCCGCGCAAACCTGTCTGTCCTGCGGGGAAATAAAACCTGTCCGCGCGTACCATTGCCCCCCCTTCCCCGCCCGACTAACCTCGGTAATTGAGACAAAAATGAAAATAGCTAATGCAGTGGATAAGCCGAGAGTTGGCTCCCGGCGAAGTCACCGCTTGAAGCTCCAGGTGCCGGTAGCCGTAACGCGCCACGGCTCGAACGGCGTGCCGTTAGAAGAGGTCTCAACCATGCTGAACGTGAATGCGTTCGGCGGGATGGTGATTTTGAGAGCGCACGTGGAGCGCGGCGAGACCCTGCGCGTGACCAATAAGGCGACGCTCGAAGAGCAGGAATGTCGCGTAATAAACATCGGCCCAGTAACGCCGATAGGAACAAAGATAGGAATTGCGTTCACAAAACCGGCGCCGGATTTCTGGCGAATTTATTTTCCGACGGTCGATCCGAGATCGAAGCATCACCGGCCGCAACCGGGGCAAGAGGAATCGTCCTAGAGCAGGCGCAGGGTTCGCGTCCGGCGACGCGCGATAGAAATCAGCAGCTTCCGGGCAACGGGGGGCGGTCGAAGCATGTCTTCATTTCAGTGGCGCGTGGGTGAAATCATCAAGGAAGATGCAGCGCTTGCGGCTGCTCCATCGCAGGATCTTCCGCCCCGGCAGGTCGGCCAACCCGAGCTCGTCGAATTGCTGCAACTGCATCGCGAGTGGGTCGAATCCCGCGGAATTTTCGGCAGACGGCTCGAGCTGGCGCGCGCGAGTTTCGAAGGCATGGATCTCACTGGCGCCAATCTCCAGGGCGCCATCCTCAATAAAGCCAATTTTCAGCGCGCCGAACTTTTGCTTGCCGATCTGCGCGGCGCGAGCTTGGTGCAAGCCGACTTGCGCGAATCGAATTTACTCGGCGCCGATTTCAAGGGCGCAAATCTCGAAGGCGCATCAATCGACGGCGCCGCCGGCCTGCACACCAAGCAACTTGCGGGCGCCAGTCTTCTCTGGGCCGCGCTTCCATCTTCCGTTTCAGAATTCGAAGGCCAGAATCTCGCAGAGCAACGCGCGCGGCAATGCTATCGGCTTTTCATCGCGACCATGGCAGCTTGCGCGCTCAGCTGCCTGCGCATCGCCACCACGCGCGACGTTCTACTTCTGCGCAATGCTCCGCTCATTCCGATCCCAAGTCTCAGCGCGGCGTTGCCGCTCTCTGGATTCTTTGTGGTAGCTCCGCTGGTGATCTTCGGGCTTTTTCTTTATCTCCATGTTTCGATGGAACGCCTTTGGGAGCGCCTCGTCGAGCTTCCCGCGATTTTTCCTGATGGACGCCCGGTCGATCGCAGCGGTCCGTGGCTGCTGATGACGCTTTTCCGCCGCCGCTTCCACGGGTGGACGGGAAACCAAGCTTCGCCGTCGGTGCTCGAATCTGTCATTCCGGTTTTCCTTGCCTACGTCGCCGTCCCCGCAACGCTGCTCGTATTTTGGGCACGCTTTCTCGTGATGCAGGATCTTCGCGCCGCAATGCTGCAAATTGTTGTGTTTGTGCTCGCGCTGGTGGTGGCCACCGCGCTTCCGAAAAAAGATCTCACCGAGACGCTGCCCTCAATGTACAGCGCGCCGATGCGCGCGGATTCCCCGCTGCTGCCGCCGGTCGAACGCGTCGAATCGAGCGACGAAGCTCAGGCGATGAGGGATGACGACGAAAGCCGCGAAGACGATCTCCAGTCGCCCTTATTCGCCGAGATGCAGCAGGAAATTCAGGAAGATCGCGCCGGGGTAGAGATGTTGCAGGACAACCCGCCTAATGAATCTTCGCAACAGCGCCAGCCGTCAATCGAGATTTCTCTTGAGCCGGGGCAGCGCTACGCAACGCCCATACGCCGCGCAACCTCTGCCGCAATTCTCGGGGCCGTGCTCGCGATACTCACGCTGGGAATTGTTTATGGCGCGCCGCACGATTCCAGCGTGATGCCCGATTACGCCGCAGCCAGCATGCGCCGCTGGGCGGCCGATGCTTTTTGGATGGTTGGCTATCGCCCCTACGCCGATTTGATCGAATCTTCCGTTTCTACGGCGCCGCCTGGCTGGAGCGGCCACGATGAGGATCTTTCTCACGTGAAGGGCGCGCAACTCAACGATCTCCATCTGCGCTATGCCCAGGGCTATCGCACTTTCTGGGCCAACTCGCATCTATGGAAGGCCGATCTGCAGGGCGCCTATTTTTCGGAGTCCGATTTCCGCGGCGCGAATTTGCGCGAGGCTAATTTGCGCGAAGCTTCCTTCGATCGCGTGCAATTCTTTCGCGCCAATTTGCAGGGAGCGCGTCTCGAAAAGGCCAATCTGACGCGCGCCGATCTGCGCGAAACCGATCTTTCCTATGCCACCATGCACGCCGCAATCGCCGTGGGCGCGCGTCTCGGCGGCGCGAATCTTTTCAATGCCGATTTGCGCGAAGCCCGTCTGGCCCACGCCAATATCGAGCGCGCCGATTTGCGCGAAGCCAATCTCTCGAGCGCCGATCTCTCGCTGGCCGATTTGCAGGATGCCTATCTGTGGTCCACAAAGCTGCCGAGCGCCTCGCTGCGCGACGCCCAGCTGAATCGCGCGATCCTGATCGAAGCCGACCTCCGCAACAGCGACCTCCGCGGCGCCAATTTAGAAAGCGCCGTGCTGCGCGGCGCTGACTTCACCGGCGCAAATCTGGCAGGCGCCGACTTCCGCAGCGCCTCAGGCCTAACCGCCACGCAACTCTGCGCCGCCAGCGATCGCCGCGATGCACAATTCGACGACGCTATCACTATCCAACTAGAAGCCCAGTGCGGCACGGCGCAACCCCAGACCGCATCATCGCCGACAGAAAAGTAGCGCCGGCGTCCCCGCCGGCATCTTACAAGCGCGATTTCGGACGTGGCATATTTTCGCGCGGACTCCTCAGACCGATAAGGCTAATTGCGTAACGGATTGCTCCGGCGATAATTGCGATTCTTGCGGGCAGTTGTGTTCGTAAGATGCCGGCGGGGACGCCGGCGCTACTTGGCTCTACTCCGGCGAAACAGGCGCCGGCTTCGACTCAGGCTTCACCGTCAACCCAATGGCAGGAATATTATCCTTAGCAATCAAATCATTCAGCGCAGCCAGATCCTTTTCCTTCAAATCATTCCACTGCGCCACAACATCGCCAACACTCTTCTCCAATTCCGCCTCCAGCGCAATCTCCGCCTGAGTCGGGGCGGCATCCGCGCTATCCACAGCATTCTGCAAATAACCAAGCCGGCTATCCAGCTCCACCGGATAATTCAACATATCCTCCGAAGCCGTAGCCTTGCTCTGCACCAATTGCCCCTCAATCTCAGTCATCTTCTTATCGAGCTCCGCGGAAGCATCGCGCACCGGCTGCGCAACCTCATCAGCCTCTAGCCGCTTGCCCAAAGTTTTAAGTTGCCCGCGCACGTCGCGAATTTCGAGCGCCGCACCATTCACTTGATCCAGCAACTCGCGCAACTTGGCAACCAGTTCGAATTGCTTGGCAAGATCGTCATCGCTAATCTTCACCCGCGGATCGATGCGCAGCTCCAGCGTCTGCGTATAGTCTCTGCCGCCAACCGTGAGTCGAAGCTGATAATTTCCAGGCAGCGCCAGAACTCCCAGCGGATCGCCCTCATCGTAAACGGCCCCATGCACCTCGCGCGGCTTCTCGTAGCGCAGATCCCACAGAAATCGATTCAAGCCCTGCTCCACGGGAAGCACCTCAGCAGGTTTCGCATCCTCGTCGTCTTCTTGTTTTCCACCCTCGTCATCAGCGTCTCGCTTAGGCCGGCTCGAAAAGTGGCGCACAACTTTCTCATTCGAATCGAGAATATCGAGCTTAATTTCGTCATCTTTCCCGCGCTTCTCCTTCAGCCAGTAATAAATCGTAGCCCCCGGCGGCGCAGGCTGCCCGGCGGTCTTCCAGGCAGCGGCCGTGCCAGTTCCGGCGCGCCGGAATCGAATCGCTGGCCGCGGCTTGAAAAGAAACGCATTCGCGCCGGCGTGCATATCCGCCAATTGCCGCAACGGCGAAATGTCGTCGAGGATCCAGAACGAGCGTCCATGCGTGGCGACAATCAGATCGCTATTCTTGATCGCCAGATCGTGCACCGGCGACGGCGGCAAATTCAGCTGCAACCGCTGCCAGTGCTCGCCATCATCCAGTGAATAAAAAACGCCCGTCTCAGTCCCGGCAAAAAGCAATCCGCCATGCTCCGGATCTTCGCGCACAGCGTGCACATAAGATCCGTCCGGAATGCCCGCGGTGATCAGCTTCCATTCCTTCCCAAATTTGTGCGTACGGTAGATGTAAGGACGAAAGTCGTCCAGCTTGTGTGCATCCACGGCCACGTAAGCGGTGCCTGCATCGTGCCACGATGGGTCAATCAGACTGACCATGCTCCAGGCCGGTATTCCCGGCGGCGTGACGCTCGTCCAATGCACTCCGCCATCCTGCGAAAGATGAATCAGCCCATCATCCGTCCCCGCCCAGATCAAGTTCTTCTGCGCCGGTGATTCCGCCACGGTAAAAATCAAATCGTAGAATTCAACGCTGGCATTGTCCTTGGTAATCGGCCCGCCGGAAGATTGCTGCTTGGTCTTATCATTGCGGCTCAAGTCCGGGCTAATTTCCGTCCAGCTCATACCGCCGTCGGTAGATTTGAAAAGCACCTGCCCGGAGTAATAAAGAGTCTCCGGATCATTCGGCGAAAAAATAATCGGCTGCGTCCAGGTGAAGCGGTATTTCAGCCCCGCCGCGCCGTTTCCATCCGGATCGTCCGGCCATGGCGAAACCGTCTGCGTCTGTCCGGTCCGCCTGTCAAATCGCGAGACGTAACCAAAATAAGAGCCGGCATAAACAACATCCGGATTCGTGGGATCGGGAGCAATGTAGCCGCTCTCTCCACCCCCTACTGAATACCAATCCTGCCGGTCAATCGCGCCGCGATTCGAATCGCTGGCAATCGCCACAGTCCCGCTATCCTGCTGCGCGCCGTAAACGTAATAGGGAAATCGCGAATCCGTGGCCACATGATAAAACTGCGCCGTAGGCTGATTCATTTCACTCGACCAGGTTTTCCCGCCATCGGTAGTGATCGAGGCCCCTCCATCATTCGCATTAATCATGCGATCCGGATCCGTCGGATCAATCCACAAATCGTGATGATCGCCATGCGGCGTAGAAATGCGCTCGAACTTTCGGCCGCCGTCTGTAGAGCGGAAAAGCCCGGTATTCAGCACATAAACCGTATCCACACTCTTCGGATCCGCAAAAGCATGCGTGAAATACCAAGCCCGCTGCCGGAAGCGGTGATCATCGTTCACCAACTGCCAGGAATCCCCGCCATCATCCGAACGATAAAGCCCGCCCTTCTCCGCCTCCACCAATGCATAAACCCGAAACGAATCCCCTCCCGAGACCGAAACTCCAATTTTTCCCAGCACGCCTTCAGGAAATCCGTTCCCCTCGATGCGTTTCCAGGTGGCCCCATCGTCAATCGACCGGTACAGCCCGCTACCGGGCCCGCCGCTAGTTAAACTCCAAGGCGTACGGGAAGCCTCCCACAGCGCCGCAAACAGAATGTGCGAATTCTGCGGATCAAAAACGATATCGATCCCGCCGGTCTTGTCATCCTTATAAAGGACCTTCTCCCAATTCTTCCCGCCGTCTCGAGTGCGAAAAATTCCGCGCTCGCTATTCCGCCCGTAAGCATGCCCCAGCGCCGCAACAAAAACGATATTCGCATTATGAGGATCGACGATCACAGCCCCGATATGCCGCGTGTCGCGCAGGCCAATATTCGTCCAATTCTTCCCGGCATCCACGGACTTATAAACGCCATCGCCATAGGAAATATTTCCGCGGATGCAAGCCTCGCCGGTCCCTACATAAATAATATTCGGATCAGATTCGGCCACAGCAATCGCGCCAATCGAGGAGACCGCCTGTTTATCGAAGATAGGATCCCAGGTGAGCCCAGCGTTCGTAGTCTTCCAGACGCCGCCAGAAACCGCCCCAAAATAAAAAGTGGATGGATTGCCAGGGATGCCGGTAGCAGCAATTGAGCGCCCACCGCGAAACGGCCCGATCAACCGCCATTTCAAGCCCTGCAGCTTCGATTCATCAAATTGCTGCGCGCGCAAAGGAACGCCCGCGAAACAAGCAGCGAGAATCCCAACCATCAACGAAGTAAAACAGAGGCTACCCAACCGCTTCCGCAAAAATCCTCCCAGGGAGGGGCAAGCAAACATCGTACAAGCGAGATATCGAAAAATAAAGCGCGCCGTAACGTACCGCCGGCGTCCCGCCGGCTCTTTTACGGCCGCAAACGTAAGTGGATGCCGAAATCGACTGCGGCGCACCAGTAAGTTGGATCGCTGTAGTTGGCTGAGTAGCACGCTCGTGATTGTTGCCCATGCCGAGTAGTCGCTCGAAAGAGCCGGCAGGGACGCCGGCGGTACGAAACCTAAAACAACCCCGGCAAAAATCGCGGCTTCGAACCCATGGCGGCGCGATACTGCGGACTCGCCATCAACATTTGCTCCTCGACATGAATCCGCGATCGCAGAATCAAAATATGCGCCACCGTCCCCCAAATCGCTGTAATCCAAGCGGTATAAATCAGAGGAATCGCCAGCAACTCCAAGAACACCGCCAAATAATTAGGATGCCGCACCCATCGGTAAGGGCCGCCAGTAACCACCCCCAGTGAAGTCGAAGCCATCACCTGCACATTCCAATGGCTCGCCAGAGTCCGAATCACCCACCAACGCAAAAGAATCGAAAACGCCAGCACCGCGATACAAACCGCAGCCAACGGGCGGATCAAAGGCCGGTGCAAAAAAATTACTTCCAGCCCCGCCGAAATCAAAACCGAAATATGCAGCATCACCATCCAGCGATACCCAGGCTCGCCAACTTTCGCAACGCCCTTCTCCGCCATCCCCCGCTGATTGCGCGCCGAAATCCGCAGCTCCACCAGGCGCACCACCCCCACAAACACAAGCAAAATCAAATAAGCGATGACGCTCTGATTCATGGAAGGGTCAAACCGCGGTCAAATGCAGATTCGTGCGTCAGCTCGTTTTCCAATCGTCCGCCGGCACTACGCCCAGCGCATCAAAAGCATCTCGGTAGTAAAGCCCGGCCCAAACGCCGCCATCATCCCGTACTTCCCCGCCTCCACCGTCTGCTTCGTCAGCCACTCATGCAGCACAAAAAGCACGGACGCGCTCGACAAATTCCCATACTGCGAAAGAATGTCCCAGGAAGGCTGCGTCTCGCACTTACAGATCCCCAGCTCCGATTCCATGTAGTCCAGCAATTTGCGCCCGCCAGGATGCAGCAGATAAGCCGATAAATCCTCAGTGCCCAAATGAAAGCGGCTAAGAAATTTCTCGACCACGCCTCGTATCCCGCCGCGCAGCAATTCCGGCACATCCCTCGACAGCACAATGTGAAATCCCTCGTCCTTCAAATCAAATCCCATGGCATCCAGCGAATTCGGCATCAAAAATGGCTCCGCGCCCACCAATCGCAGGCAGCCGTCGCGTTCGTCGCTGGTAAGAATCACCGCGCCGGCCCCATCGCCAAAAAGAATGCTGGAAATCAAATTCGCAGGGCGTGAAATTGCGCCGCTGAAATGTAAGGCTGGGCAATTCCACCGAGATCACCAAAATATTTTTATTCGGCCCGCACTGCAGGAAATCGTGAGCCCGCGCTAGCGCCGAAGCCCCTGCCGCGCAACCCATCTCGGTAATCGGCAGGCGCCGCACATCGCGCCGGAATCCCATGCTCTCGATCAAATAGGCGTCCAGCGAAGGAATCATGTACCCGGTACAAGAAACGGTAATAATCCAATCAATCTCTTCCGGCTTCATCCCCGCCCGCGCCAGGCAATCCTCCGCCACTTTCTTCCCCAGCCGGATCGCGTGCTCCTGATATTCGAGGCTAGTCTGCGTCAAAGGCCGCGGCTGCACGGTATAGTCCAGCGGAAATATCGTATGCCGCTTCTGGATGTGGGAGTTATCCACGATCGAGAACATGCCATCCAGACGGCTGCCCTCCAGATGAAAAATCGATTGGATGTGCTTTCTTGACATCGGCTCGCGGTTATCGTGTGCGGCGGAACGGCCGTCGCAGTCGCGACGATGGACGCCGGCATTCCGTTGCCATTGCCGTTCCCATTTCCGTTCGTTCGCGATCCGGGTATCATCCGCAGCTCCGCGCTCTCGCGCATACACTTTTCCGCACGCCCAGCCGCGCGCGGCATCTCTCAAATTTAGGCCGAAAACATTACCCCTGCGCGGGACAGTTCGCAAGCGCAGGGTGGGACCCAGAGGGGACGTAGCCTTGAGCAGCCCCAGGCAAGGGGAAGCATATCAAATTCGGCCCATAATTCGGGCTTTAGATTTCTATAAACCGAAAAGATGACAATAGCGCGTCCGCCAAGCCCGCGCTTTCAGAACATCGCAGCCATCGTATCGTTTGCATTCCGTCATACTTTCGGCTAATTTTTCTTGGTAAGCCAGCCTCAGGGTCCTGCGCCACGATCTCATTCCCGAATCCCGCGAGGCGGCATATAATTGAAGTCTGCCATTATGCAACGAGCCATGAGGACGCCTGATGCCTGATTCCGCCGTCGAGGAGAAAGTAATCGCCACTCTCGCCTCGGTGAAGCGTATTCCCGTCGAGCAAATCAAGCCGGATTCCTCGCTCCAGGATCTCGGCGTCGATTCCCTCGATACTTTCACTCTGCTCTTCGAACTCGAAAGCAAATTCAATATCTCCATCCCCGATGACGAGGCCCGCACCATCCGCACCGTCAGCGATATCGTCGCAGGCGTCCAAAGAATCCTCGACGCCAATAAGGACGGCTCGACGCTCGGTTCCACCACCGCGCCGGCCAGCTAACGGATGGCCGACCGCAAAGTCGCCATCACCGGCGTCGGCATCATCTGCGCCGCCGGCTCAAATGTCGCGGAAGCCTGGGGCTCCATCCAGCAAGGCATCGCCTCCATCGGCCCAATCACAGCCGTAGATTCGTCGCTGATCCGCTTCCAGAACGGCGCCGAAGTCCGCCATTACGATCCCTTCCAATACTTCGAAGGCAGCCGCGCCGATCATCTCGACCGCTTCGCGCAATTCGCGGTAATCGCAGCCCGCGAAGCCGTGGCCGATGCAGGCATAGCTTTCACCCCCGCGCTCCAAGAGAACACTGCGGTAGTCTGCGGCAACGGCGGCGGCGGCCAAATCACGCAGGATTCCGGCTACATCGATCTCTACCAGCGCTCCAAATCGCGCGTGCATCCGCTAATCGTGCCGCGCACCATGTCCAGCGGCGGCGTAAGCCACGTGACAATGGAATTCGGCATCCACGGCCCGTGCTACACCGTCTCCACAGCCTGCTCCTCCTCGAATCACGCGATCGGACAGGCATTTCAAATGGTGCGCCGCGGAGAAGTAGATCTGGCGATAACAGGTGGCAGCGAGGCCCCCTTCGCCATGGGCTGCCTGAAAGCCTGGGAAGCCATGCGAGTAATCGCGCCGGACACCTGCCGCCCATTCTGCGTAGATCGCCGCGGCATGATTCTGGGAGAAGGCGCCGGCATGATGGTCCTCGAGCCGCTGGAAGCCGCCCGCGCCCGCGGCGCAAAAATCTACGCCGAGCTGGCAGGCTTCGGCATGTCCGCCGACGCCCATCACATCACCCAACCAACAGTAGAAGGCCCAGCCCGCGCGATCCGCCGCGCCCTGGCCGACGCCAATCTCGCCACCGAACAAATCGGCTACATCAACGCCCACGGCACAGCAACGCCCGGTAACGACCCAGCCGAAACCGCCGCCATCCGCGAAGTCTTCGGCCCGCAAGCCGATCGCCTCGGCGTAAGTTCCACAAAATCCATGCACGGCCACGCGCTAGGCGCAGCAGGCTCCATCGAAGCGGTAGTAACGATTATGGCGTTGCACGACGGCATCCTTCCGCCCACCGCCAACTTCACAAAAGCCGACCCAGCCTGCGACCTCGACTACATCCCAAACATCCCGCGCAAAGGGCAAGCAGAGGCCGCGCTATCCAACTCCTTCGCCTTCGGCGGCCTAAACGCTGTCCTGGCCTTCCGCGCCGCCACATAAATTTTCCAGGTAGCGCCGGTTTATCCTGAGCGAAGTCGAAGGGCGTCCCCGCCGGCATCTGACGAAGAAAATCACCGCCAAAGGCAACACTCACGCCCGCATCAAAACTCGTCGATAGCCCACGTTCCGCTGGCGCCGCTGCCGGCTCCTATGATCCCGATACTCGGCAAAGGCAACAGTGACGGGCGGACCAGGAAAGATTGAAAGGCCGGAACTCCCTTGCGATGCGGATATCGACGCCCCGGTTTTAGGAATATGGCGTGATGTTGCGTCGTAAGATGCCGGCGGGGACGCCGGCGCTACTGCGCCAACCAAACCAACGGCACCAACCCGAGCCCAGCAAACACCAACAACAAAGTCAAACTTTCCACCGCCGTCTTCCGATCCCCGAACGCATAAGCATACCCGCCCTTCACAATATTATTGCTGGCCGCCGCCACCATCACCGCCGAAGCGGCCAGCGCAATCGGCGTAGAAGTCCCCACCGTATTCGCCAATCCCAAAATAAAAGGCGCGATATCAGTAAACCCAGTCAGCGCGGCTAATCCATATACTCCGCCTTTACCCAAATAAACCACCGCATAATGCGTCAAAGCCAACAACGCAACAAAAATGACAGCAAAGAAAAACGCCGAGCTAAGCTCCAAAGGATTCGCCGCCATCTTCTCGCTCTTCACTTCCCCAGATTCCAAATCGCGCCGCGCTGCCCAAGCCAGCCCCACCACCGTCCCCAACACAAACAACGCCATCGCCGGCACAAAAAGCCGCCGCGCCAGTTCCATGCTGAAAAGCGCAACCAGAATCAGTATCCGCAGATACATCACGCTCGACGAAATCAAAATCGCCCCAGAAAAAAGATGCGGCCGCTTCTCTTCCTTGGCGTGCTTAGCAAGCACCACGGTAGTAGCCGTCGAGGAATAAAGCCCGCCCAACACTCCCGCCAGCAAAATCCCACTCTTCCCGGTAGTCCAAAGCTGCAGCAAATAACTGGCGTAAGAAACCGCGCTAACCGCCACGACAACCAGCCAGGTCTTGAACGGATTAAATCCAAACGTCCCGTAAGTCTGATTCGGCACGATCGGCAAAATCACCGCAGTCAAAAGCAAAAATTTCGTAAACGTAAAAATCTGCTCGCCAGGCACGCGCTTCGAAAGCGATTCCAGCGCCCCTTTCAATTCCAAAAGCAAAAGCGAAAGCACCGCCAGAGCCGTGGCCACCCAAAATTTGTCCCGAGCCACCAGCGCTCCAACAATATAAGTAGCCAGGCCGGAAAATTCGGTCGTAACCCCAGCCGACTCCGTCTTCTGCAATTTGTGCTGGTAGCTAAGCCACAAGAAACCGCTGATCACCGCAAACCCAATCGTCACAGGCCATACAGAAGCATCCAACTGCGCCAGCGCCAGTCCGATCAACCCAATCAACGGAAAAGTCCGCACCCCGCCAAACAGGTATCCCTGTTCCCCAGGCCGCCGCTCCTCCCGCTCCAACCCAATCAAAAAAGAAAGCAACAGCGCGAGCAGTAACTTCACCGCCTCAGGAGGCATAACCTGCATCAGATGATCAACCACGCGCACCTCTCAGCCCGACCATTCTCAAACAAGCCGCCCAAGTTCAATTTTCAAGGAATGTCACGACGGGAGGTTACCGGAGAAGCCGCCAGAACTCAATGCGGCGCGAGACGCGGATCAAGGATTCCGCGGCGCAGAAATCGAAGGCCCCCACCCGCTCGGCGAAGGAGTCCACCCGCGCGTAAAGTAATCCGACATCGTAAACGTAATCAAAATAGCCAGCCAGAAAAATCCCGCCAGCACCACAATCTTCGTCAATCCACTGCTATACCGGACGTGCATAAAAAAAAGAACCACCAGCAGCATTTTCACAAAGGCAATCGCCAGCGCCGCCACGGTGTTGTAAGCCCCAAGGTCAATGAACGCGACACCGGTGGTAAGCCCGGTCAGGCAGAGGAGTGCCAGAAAAATCGCAACGTACAGCCGCACCGGTAGCACATGCCCGGACATCAGTAGCGCCCCCCGATCAAATAAAGCAGCGGGAAAAGAAAAATCCAGACAATATCCACGAAGTGCCAGTAAAGTCCGCTCACTTCCACCGGCTCGTAATATGCCGAAGAGAATTTCCCGCGCCAAGCCTCCAAAGTCATCACCGTCATGATCCCAAAGCCAATCAGCATGTGCAGCGCGTGCAATCCAGTCATGAAGAAGTAGAAACAAAAAAACAATTCCACCGAACCGAGAGGCGCATTGTTATGCATTTCCTCGTCCGGCGCCCATTTCAGCCCCGGAACAAGTCCGTGGTGCCACTTCGTCGCGTACTCATCGAATTTGATCCCCAGAAAAACCGCGCCCAGCGCCATGGTCAGCAGCAAAAAGATAATCAGCGCCTTGCGTTTCCCCGTCTGCGCCGCATGCACCGCCAACGCCATCGTCAAGCTGCTGCCGATCAACACCGCGGTGTTCGTCGCCCCCAGCTTCACATCCAGCAAACGGCTGCCCGCCTCAAACCCCGGCAAATAAAGCGACCGGTAAATCGCATACGATGCAAACAATCCGCCGAAGAATAAAATCTCGGTAACCAGAAACACCCACATCCCGAGGTTCCCAGCCTCGTGTTGCTGCTCCATATCCTCAAAATGATGGCGCAGCGCTGGCGGATGTACTGCAGTGTGAGCCGCGCTTGCCCACAGTTCAGCCATGCGCGTCCTCCGGCTCCGCGTAAGCGTAAGCCTCCTCAGTCACCACAGGAATTTCCTCGAAATTCTCAGTGGGCGGCGGCGAAGGCGTCTCCCACTCGAGCCCCTTCGCGCCCCACGGATTCGGTCCAGCCGCCGGCCCATAGCGAATCGACCAAATCAAATAAATCAAAGGAATCAAGTACCCAATCCCAAGAATCGAAGCCCCCGCCGAAGACATCACGTTCAAAACCTGAAATTCCGCGGGATAAACCGCATACCGTCGAGGCATTCCCAAATAACCGAGCACAAACTGAGGAAAGAAAGTCAGATTGAATCCCACGAAAATGGTCAATGCCGCAAATCGCGCCCAACCATCCGGGTAAAGCCGCCCGGTAATCTTCGGCCACCAAAAATGAATCCCGCCGAGATAAGCCATCACCGCTCCGCCGACCATGATGTAATGAAAATGCGCGACAATAAAATAAGTCCCGGTGAGGTGCACATCCACAGCCAGCGAAGCAAGAAAAAGCCCCGTCAATCCGCCCATGGTAAAGAGCCCAATGAATCCCAAGGCATAAAGCATCGGCGCTTCATACGAAATCGAACCCTTATAAAGTGTAGCCGTCCAGTTGAAAACCTTGATCGCCGAAGGAATCGCCACCATGAAACTCAACACCGAAAAAATCAACCCGGCATAAATCGATTGCCCAGTAACAAACATGTGATGGCCCCAAACCAAAAAGCTCAACACGGCAATCGCCATGCTCGAATATGCCACCATCGCATATCCAAAAATCCGCTTGCGCGAAAAACAAGCAATGATCTCCCCGATCACCCCCATCCCCGGCAAAATCATGATGTAAACAGCCGGGTGCGAATAAAACCAAAACAGATGCTGAAATAGAATCGGATCTCCGCCAATCGCCGGATCAAAAATTCCCACGTGCAACAGCCGCTCCAGCCCCAAAAGAAAAAGCGTAATCGCCAGCACTGGGGTCCCCAGAATCTGAATGATGCTGGTGGCATAAATGGCCCAAATAAAAAGCGGCAGGCGGAACCAGGTCAACCCCGGCGCCCTCATTTTGTGAATGGTGACGATGAAATTCAATCCGGTAAGAATCGAAGAAAATCCCGCGATGAACACGCCCAGAGCTGTGGCAATCACCTGGGTGTGCGCGTAGGTACTGCTGTACGGCGTATAGAATGTCCAGCCGGTGTCCACTCCGCCCGTCAAAATCGCATAAAGCGTCAGCAGCGCGCCGATAATATAGAGATACCAGCTCAGCAAATTGATTCGCGGAAACGCCAGATCCCGCGCTCCCACCATCATCGGGACCAGAAAATTTCCCAGCACCGCCGGAATCGACGGAATCAGGAAAAAGAAAATCATCACGATGCCGTGAATCGTGAAGAGCTTGTTATAAGTCGCCGGCTGCACCAAAGCGCCCGTCGGCTCGATCAAATGCAGCCGGATCAAAGTCGCCGCGGTGCCGCCGATAAAAAACATGATGGTAATCGAGCCCAGATAAAGCAGCGCAATGCGCTTGTGGTCGGTGGTAAACAACCACGACTTGATCCCGTAATTCGCGTTCAGATAATGAACGCGCGATGCGGCCGGAGTCTCCATCACCGCCGTGCTCATTTCGCAGTCCCCTTTTCCACCGCTCCCAACGACTTCACATAAGCAATCAATTGCAGCACCTGCTCCTCGTTCACCTGTCCCTGAAACGTCGGCATGATCGGCGGATAATTCGGCAGCGGCATCGAATTCGGATTCACAATCGCCTGCCGCACGTAAGCCTCATCCACCACCCGCGTCTCCCCGCTCCGCAATTTCACCGGATGCCCATACAATCCCTGCAACACCGGCCCGCGCCCGGTCCCATCCGCCACATGGCAAGTAATGCAACCAAGCTGCGTGAAAAGCCGCTCGCCGGACTGCGCCATCGACTCGCCTCTCGTCCCGCCGGCCAGCCAATTCGCATAATCCGTAGGCGTCATCACATAAACCCAGCCGATCATCCCCGAATGTTCCGCCCCGCAATACTGCGCGCAATAAAAATGATAGGTCCCAGTCTTAGTGGCCTGAAACCAAATCGAATAGTAACGCCCAGGAATTACGTCATGCTTGATCCGAAATGCCGGAATAGAAAAATCGTGAATCACGTCCTCCGAAGTCATCGTCAACTTCACCGGCACTCCCACCGGCACATGCAGTTCGTTGATCTCCCGCGCCCCTTCCGGATGCTGTAAGTGCCACATCCACTGCTTCCCCACCACAAAAACTTCCATCGAAGCATTTGGCGGCCGCGAATTCCGGAAATAAAGGCTCGAAGCCCAAATAAACGCAAACGCGCAAAGCATCGCAGGAATCACCGTCCAGGTAATTTCCAGCGCCATCGAGGTTTCAATCGCCTTCGGCCGCTCGTCTGGCGAACGCCGCCGGTACTTCACCATGAAATAAAAAATCGTCGTGAAAATCGAAAAAGTAAAAAATAGCGTAAGCACCGTAAGAAAGTAATAAAGATGGTCCACGCTCGACGCGGTAGTCGAAGCAGCCTCCGGCTTGAGCGGAAATCCAAACCACGGATCCGCAATCGCCGCCAATAGGAAATTAAACGTGCCGCTCATGCCATCCTTGTTTGCGCAAATCCCCACCGGCTCCAGGCGACTTCCGCCGCTCGTACCTAAACAAAATCGCAACAAAAATCCCCAACGCCAAAACGGTAGCCAACCCAGAAATCTGCACCAAATGCGAAATCAACAATCCATACTTCCCCGTCATCGGATCGTAGTGGTAGCAATAAAGCAAAATCTGATCCACCGGCGTCCCAATCTTCCCCGCCGAAGCCTCCACCAATCCCAATCGCAAGTCCCGCGCCGGATAATTAATCCCATAGAAATAGCGCGCCAACCGTCCATCCGGAGTCAAAACCATAATCCCGCTAGGATGCGCAAACTGCTTCGAAGCCGGATCGTACGCGTAACGAAATCCCACCGCTGCCGCCAGCTTCTTGATCTCCGCGTCATCGCCAGTCAAAAAATGCCAACCAGCAACCGCACCAGGCCGCTCGTACATCCCGCCATAAAGCGCATGCTTGGCCTCAGCCACCACCGGCAGGTCCGAAGGATCGATGCTCACCGTCACAATTTCGTAGTCGTCGTCCATGTTCAACGAAATCTGCTTCACGCTGCGCGTCACCGCATTCAAAACCTGTGTGCAAAGCATCGGACACGTGTAATAAACCAAGGTCAAAATCACCGGCTTAGATCCAAAAAAACTACGAAGCACAACCGGCTGCCCATGCTCATCCCGAAAAGTAAGATCCAACGGAATCGAATCCCCCAACTTCTGATCGAGCGAAACATCCCGCAGCAATTCCGGCCGGACCCCGGCGCTCTGAATAGGCGTAGCGTCATCGCCCGCCGGAGGCTGCGCATAATTAGTCTGCGCAGCCGCGCCGCCGCAACAAGATGCCGCCGCAAGCAGCAAACCCGCCATCAAAAAAGTCCGCATAGATTTCGCGCGCTTCATTGCGTCCCACCTTGGACTTCACCGCCGGCAGCAGCCGCCTTCGCCGCAGCAGCCGAACGCGCCGGCAAACCGCGCGCCAGCAAAAGCCGCATCGCCTGATCCACCGGAATTCGCACCACTCCATTCTGCCGATCCACCCATCCATAACTACTCACAATCCCCTGCTGCGATTCCCAGTAATCGTGAATTTCCTTCTGCGGCGCCACCTGCAAGCGCGGCAACGGCGGAATCGTCCGCTCATTCTCAAAAGGCGTAGCCGCCGGCCCCAAAGTCTGCGTCTTCGCGTAGTAGTTAAATGTCCATTTCATTCCAAACGATACGATAATAAGAATCACCGCCAGCGACACCGCAAACTTAAGCAACGCCGCAATGTTCACATCGCGAGTTTCGTAACCAGGCCCAGCCCCGCCGCCAGGCGACTTGGGCGCATTGTGGGGATCAATCGCCATGTTGCTGCGCCAATCCTTCCGCGCGTGCCGCCCGCAAAGGCCACAGCGGCCGCTTCTTCAATTGCCAAATAAATGCCGAAACCCAAATCCCGCCCACCCCGCAAAGCGCCGTCAAGTCCAACGGATGAATGCGCACGCGATCCGGCGAAAAAGCCGGCACAATCATCCAAATCACCGCCAAAAAATCCGTAACCACCAACATCACCGCAACCCACAAAAGCGCCCGCCCGCGCTGCTTCACCCCGCGCTGCAAAAGCAGCAAAAACGGAATCGCAAAATGAAAAATGATCAGAAACAATCCCCAACCTTCCCAAGCTCCCCGCCCGCGCGTCATGTACCACGGAATTTCATCCCGCAGATTTCCCGACCAGATAATCAACCACTGCGAAAACGACAGGTAAGCCCACAACATCACGAACGTAAGCAGCAAATTCCCCAAATCATTAAATTGCGAAGGCACCACCAATCTGGCGTAAGGCTCATGCTTGGCCAGCAAACTGGCCACAATAATCACCATGGCCATGGCGCCTAGCACACCCGTCACCATGAAAATCATTCCAAAAATCGTCGAATACCAATGCGGCTCAAGCGACATCACCCAATCAATCGAAGCATACGTCACTGTAATCCCGTAAATGATCAGCCCGGGCCCGCTGAATCCTTCCAGCTTTCGGGCGATCGAAGGATCGCCGCTCTGATCCTCCTCCTCCGACCATTTGCTCAGGAAGTAGCTCATCCCCAGCCACGCCACGATATAAACCGCAACGCGCACCAGAAAAAATTGCGGATTCAAATAAAAATGTTTCGCCTGCAAAATCGGATCGGCCGCGACCACTTCCGGCCGCATCCACGGATAAAGCCGCTTCAATCCAAAAAGCAACGGCAGGAAAAGCAGCAGCACCACAGGAAAAGTCCGCGTCCCCGCCTCCAGCGGGCGCCGGATCGGCAATCCCCAATCGCCCCCAGTCAAATGATGCAGCATCAAGATCGCCATGCAACCCAGTGGCAATCCGATCCAAAAAACAAACGCCAGCAAATAAGACCGGAAAAATTGCTCCGGGTCATGCGCGTAAAACGTAGCCGTCCCCGCCAGCCCAATTGCGCCCACAATCAACATCCCGCGCTGTAAGCGCTCAAAAACGGGCTGCAGATTTTCGTTTCCGCCGGGCGTCATTGCTTCTGCCCCTCGAGTTTCGGCCGGTCCGCTTCCGGCACATCCTCAATCTTCGCGTTCTCACTCAATTGCAGCGCCCGAATGTAAGCGGTGATCCGCCAGCGGTCTTCCGGCGTGATCCGCGAAGCGTAGCTGTACATCGCGCCGTATCCATTGGTCATCACGTCGAACAAATGTCCCACCGGCGCCTGCCTCAAGCGATCGATGTGATACGAAGGCGGCGGCGGAAATCCGCGCATCACGATCATTCCCCGCCCGCTCCCGGTGTAGTCATGGCAAGGACTGCAATAAATGTTGTAGCGTTCCTGCCCGCGCAAAATATCATTCGCCGAAATCGGAAACGGAAACGTGTCCACAAGCTTTCCGTCCACCTTGCCGGTATAAAGATGCTCGTCGATGCGCAATTCACCGCGCGCCACAGTTCCCGCCACCGGCTGCCGCGCCGATCGCCCATCCGCGAAAAAATCGCTGGGCTCCAAAGGCAGATACTTCGGCTGCACGTGCATATCGAGACGGCAACCCGCAAGCGCGCAAGCCGCGAGCACAAGCGCAGCAAACCCCGCTCGGCGAAAGTGCCGCAAGACGCGCGTCGATGAGCGCACTCCGAGCTCAAGCTTCGATTTCATACACTCCGTGAGGCTTCAAGGTCTCCAGAAATTCCTTCGTCCGCGCCAAATCGAATTTCGCATCGCGCGCCTTGATGCAAAGAAAAAACCGGTCGCGCGTAGCCAAAGCAAATCGCGGCACATTGAAAACCGGGTGATGAGGCGTAGGCAATCCATTCAGCGCTAGCAACCCGAACACCGCCGCCAGCGCCGCCCCCAAAACCGTCATCTCAAAAGTAATTGGAATAAACGCAGGCCAACTGTTGTGCGGTTTCCCCGCAACATTCAAGGGATAGCCAATCACGTTCGGGTAATACTGCAAGAAAAATCCCCCCAAACATCCGAGCAATCCCCCAACGAACACCACGGAAGGCAAATTCGTATGATGAAATCCCACCGCGTCCGACAAGCCCTCCACAGGCATAGGCGTAAACGCATCCATCCGCCGGTAGCCCTCCCGCTGCGCGAGCTCAGCGGCAGCCAAAAGCTCCTCCGGCGTCTCGAACTCGGCCAACAACCCGTAAATAGGTTTAGTCTGCACGTTAAATTACGCTGCACCCAACCAAGCCGCGTACTCGAGGCCGCCCCGCACCGCTGGCGTCCCGCCGGCTCTTTTGACTGTCCGCGGCGAACCCACAAACGACCCAGCCCACCTCAACCGCTCAAATGCAGCTTTTGAATTTAATTCGCCGCAAACCTACCCCTCCCCAATCTCCGGATTAGGATTTCTCAGTCGCGCCAAATAAGAAGTCCGCGGCCGCGTATTCAAATCCGCCACCAAAACATAATTCCGCGAATGCCCCTTCAATTTCGAAACCCGGCTCTCCGGATCATTAATGTTCCCAAATACAATCGCCCGCGAAGGACAAACCGCCTCGCAAGCAGTAACAATTTCCCCATCCCGCACGCTACGATCCTGTTCCTCCGATGTAATCTTCGCCGCATTAATCCGCTGCACGCAGTAAGTACACTTCTCCATCACCCCGCGGCTGCGCACCGTCACATTCGGATTCCGCAATCCGAACAAACTCTGCGTAGTCCAATCCGAATACAGCTCAAAATTGAATCGCCGCACTTTATAAGGGCAGTTGTTCGAGCAATAGCGAGTCCCCACGCAGCGGTTGTAAACCATCTCATTCAATCCCTCAGGGCTATGCACGGTAGCGCCCACCGGACAAACTCCCTCGCAGGGCGCGTTCTCGCACTGTTGGCAAGGCACCGGCTCGTAATAAGTCTCCGGATTATCCAAATCCCCGCGAAAATAATTGTCCACGCGAATCCACTGCATATCCCGCCCGGCAATCACCTGCTCCTTGCCCACCACCGGAATATTATTTTCCGACTGGCAAGCCACCACGCACGCGCCGCAACCAGTGCAGCTATTCAAATCAATCGTCATGCCCCACTGATAGCCTTGGCTGTAATCGTAATTCGGATAAAGCGTGAGGTCTCGCGAGGTAGCCTCTTCCGGATCCTTCGCAAAATTCGGATCCTTGCGATATTCCTCAAGCGTCCCGACGCGAATAATCTCGCGCTCAAACGCTGTCACGCTCTCCTCTTCCACTTTTTCGCCCCCGCGATCGATCGCATGATGGTGCTGGGTGGTCGCCAGCACTTGCTTCCCGCCGGCCCGGCTGATCAGCAAATTCGTTCCGGAGGTCATCGCATGCGAAGCCCGCAGCGGATACACATTGAAGCCCACATTGTTTCCCACGCGCCCGGCCCGCTTCCGCCCATATCCCAAATAAACCGTCACCGAATCCTTGGCATGTCCCGGCATCACCCACAATGGCCCGGTAATCTTCCGCCCTTCCAATCCCAGCTCGACCAAATCGCCGTTCGCCAACCCTTTCAAACCCATCTGCGAAGCCAGCCGTTCAGCCGTAGCAGGCGCCAGCATCACCGCGTTATCCCAAGTGATCTTCGTCAAAGGCTTCGGCAATTCCTGCAACCAGCCATTATTCGCATGACGCCCGTCGCCGACCGTCGGGTCCGGCCGGAACACAACTTCAATTCCTCCAGCATTCTGGCTGGCCGGCAATTTCCCGGAATCCAAATTCACCGGCATCGCCCGCGCAGGCAGCGCCGTCCCAGCCATCACGCCATCGTGCAGAGTGGTCTCCCAGAAATTCTCAAATTCCTTGTCACTCTGCTTCGCCGGCCGCTGGCCCTTCCAATAATCGCGCACAATATCGTGCGCCGAATGCCCCGCTTGCCCCATCAACACCGCCGCCATCTCGTGAATCGATTTCCCGTCATAAAGCGGCGCAATCAAAGGCTGCACGATCCCAATCGTCCCGTCATACCCGCGCGCATCGCTCCAGGATTCCAGGAAATGCGCCTCGGGCACGTGCCAGTGGCAAAGCTCCGCCGTCTCGTCGCGATAAAGCCCAAAGTGAATCCGCAGCGGCAATTTCCCAAATATCTGCGCGAAATCCACATCCGTAGCCGCGCTATAAATCGGATTGCTGCCCAAAATCACCAGCGTTTTCACCGCGCCCGAATCAATTTCTTTCGCCAAATCCGCCATTCCATCCGTATCCGGCGTCACTTCGAGCGGGTCGGTATAAACGACCGTCTTCCCCGCATTCCCCAGCGCCTGATTCATCGCGTGCGTCAACGCATGCACCGCCGCCGGCTGCGAATCCCCCGCCATGATCAAGCTCGCCCCGCGATGCTTCTGCAAATCCCGCACCAGCGCCTCAAGCCACTTCGCCGGCACGCCTTCAGGCGCGGCCGCTCCGCCACCACTCGCGCCGCCAACGCCGAGAGCCGTAGCCAGCGCCCGCGCAAATCCATCAATTTCCCGGCAACGCACCGGCAAACGGTGATCCGCCATAGCCCCGGTATTCGAAGGCGTACTCTCGAGCACATACAGCCGGTTCATCGAAGACTGCGGCCCCGAAATCCGCCGCCGGTCCGCAAATTCCCGCGCATACCGCACTGATCGCGGCCCGTCACAAAGAAAATCCGCATCGAGCGAAACAACCACATCCGCCTGCGCCAAGCGATAAACGCAATTCACATCACGCCCAAACGCCAGCTTCGCTCCCTCCCGCGCGTTGTAAGGCCCGCAAGCCTCATGCACGTACCATTTCGCCGCGGGATACATCGCCGAAAACGCCTTCATCTGCGCGCCCAACGTAGGCGAAGTGCTGGCATCGCTCAAAATCCGCAGCCCAGCCCCTTTTGAGCTTTGCCAATCCCCGCGCGCATTCGCCACCGCGGTCAAAAAAGCCGCCCAATCGCTAATCCGCCCCTCGCGCACCACCACCTGCGAACGGTCCGGATCGTAAAGCGTCAAAACCGACGCCTGCGCAAAAATATCAGTCGAGCCCAAACTTCCCGGATGCTCCAGATTTCCTTCGACCTTGGTAGGCCGCCCCATGTGACTCTCAACCAGCAGCCCCATCGCCCCGCGCGCATCCGGCATCGAAGTCGCGTAAAAAAGCGGCTTCCCAGGAATAATTTCCTCCGGCGCCTTCACATAAGGAACAATCTTCTCCACCGGCAATTTCGTGCAAGCGCTCAATCCAGAAAGCGCCGCCGAAGCCGCCATCAATTTCAAAATGTCCCGCCGCGGAAGTTTGGAATTCCCGCCATCGTCAGGCGCGTCGTGAGCCGGATCATGCGGAAATTCATGCGCCACAAACGCCGCATACTCAGGCGTGCCAGCCAATTCCTCCAAGCTCTGCCAAAATCGCTTCCCCTGACTCGAAGCCAATCGCGCCCGCATCGCCGCAAAATCCAGCGCCCGCTCCGAAACCGCCGCCACCGGAACGAACTTCTCCTCATGCTCATCGTGCGCGTGACGCCTCACCGGCTGCCGCTCGCCCAAAATTTTAAAGACGTCGCTCATTGTTCCTTTATCGATGGCATGTCGAACAATTCGTCAAACTCTGAATCTTATATTCCTTCACCAACTTCCGCCCCAACTCCAACTGATTCGAGGGCGTCTCGTACGTCGTACTAAAAACATATTCCTTAGGCCGCACATACTTCTCCGGCGCCCGGTGGCACTCCAAACACCAAGACATCTGCAAGGTATGTGCCGCCCAGGTCAAAGGCATCTCCTGCATCGGCCCATGGCAGGTAACGCACCCCACTCCCTTAGCCACATGAATGCTGTGATTGAAATAAACAAAATCCGGCAAAGCATTCACCCGCGTCCATGAAATCGATTGGTTATCCCGGTAACTGGCTCGCACCGGCTCCAGCATCGAAGCATTCGTCCAGATCTGCGAATGGCAGGTCATGCAAGTCTGCGTAGGCGGCAATCCAGCAAACGAAGATTGCTCCACGGACGTATGGCAATACCGGCAATCAATCCCCAACTCCCCGACATGATGCTTATGGCTAAAAGGCACCGGCTGATCCTTAGCCACATTCACATCCGTAACGTAAGGCGATCCCGTCAACCCATACACGGCATACCCCAGCGCAGCCACAATAAACGCAGCCCCATAAATGCTAAGCCGCGAAATCAAATTCGTACTATGTCGAAATATCTGCGCCATCGATGTCCCAAAACCGCCGCGTCAGCGAGATTTCCTGAACTAACTCTTTTCTTCCTCTTCAGCCACCAGCGTCCGCATCTCCGAAATCGAAATCACCGGCAAATAGCGAATAAACAAATACAACAAGGTCAAGAAAAGCCCAATGGTCCCAAAGAAAGTCATGTAATCCCAACGCGTCGGGTAATACATCCCCCACGACGAAGGAATAAAATCGCGATGCAAGCTAGTCACCACGATCACAAACCGCTCCAGCCACATCCCCATATTCACAATCAACGAAATCACAAACAGCGCCCACACCGTCGTGCGCACTTTCTTGATCCACAGCATCTGCGGCAGCGCAATGTTGCACAAAATCAGCGACCAATAGGCTGGCCAATACGGCCCCGCAAAGCGATTCAAGAACGCATACCGCTCGTAAGTATTCGCGCTATAAAACGCGGTGAACGTCTCCATCATGTACCCGTACGCCACAATCAATCCGGTAGCCAGCATCACCTTGGCCATATTTTCCAAATGCCGCATGGTGATGAAATCTTCCAGGTGGTAATACTTGCGAATGGGAATCGCCAGCGTCATCACCATCGCGAATCCCGAATAGATCGCGCCGGCCACAAAGTAGGGCGGAAAAATCGTAGTATGCCAACCCGGCACGATCGCCACGGCAAAATCAAAGCTCACCACCGTATGCACGGAAACCACCAGCGGAGTAGCCAACCCGGCCAGCAAAAGCGAAGCTACCTCATAGCGATGCCAGTGCACCGCCGACCCTCTCCACCCCATCGCAAAAATTCCGTAAATCACTTGCTTGAACCGGCTCTTCGCCCGGTCCCGCAAAGTGGCCAAATCCGGAATCAATCCCACAAACCAGAACAGCAGTGAAACCGTCGCGTAAGTCGAAACCGCGAACACATCCCAAACTAAGGGACTGCGAAATTGCGGCCAGGTCCCCATCACATTCGGATACGGAAACAACCAATAAGCAAGCCACGGCCGCCCCATATGCAAAAGCGGAAACAATCCCGCGCAGGCCACCGCAAACAGCGTCATGGCCTCAGCAAATCGGTTGATCGAGGTGCGCCATTTCTGGCGCAAAAGAAGAAGAATGGCGGAAATCAGCGTCCCGGCGTGCCCAATTCCAATCCACCAGACGAAATTGATGATCGCAAATCCCCAACCAATAGGGATATTAATGCCCCAAATCCCAACGCCCACTACCAAAAGCCAGGTCACCGCGTACATCAACATCATCAACAGCGCGAACGATATCGCAAATCCAAAAAACCAGCCGCGCCGGCGTCTCTGCCCCAGCACAATCGAGCTGATCTTGTCGGTAACGCTGCCCGACGTGTACCCCGGCCCCAATAGCGGCGCGCCGTGGCTCTCCGCAGCGTTAGGTTGAAGCCCTTCAGGTTCCAATGTGCGATTCCATCCGATGCCGAAAATTTAGATAAATTCGATCCGGTATAGGTATCGCGAAATCTCGCACGACGAACGCGGCCTGCCGCTCAAATTTCCGGCAGCCAACGCCACATTCAAAGAGCCTGATCGGGATGAAATTGAAACACGAGCGCCAAACGCGGCAATGGACGTGTCCCCCTGACCCGGCCCAAAGAACGGAGTAATATAAGTGCTGAAACACCTTCAAGCAAGTTGAAACCGACTCCTATCCGCGCTCCCAGATAAAATTTGTGTGACAACGCTATTTCAGGGCCGCGCCCCATGCCGCTCTCCACGAAAAGGCCTTCCGCCGCGAATTTGCCCCTCCGTAAAACGAATACGCTCCATCAATTTTTTCGATTTGACTCACCGCGTCCCGCTCAGTTCTATAGCTGTTTCCAGGCAAAGGAACTCCCATCACCACAGGAGCCACAAAATGCGACTCGCATTTGCACTGCGGAAGAAAAGCTTCCTAATCTGCGCTCTAGCCATCTTCGCCGCCGCGCAACTCCTGCTAACCCTGCCGCCCCCCGCCCACGCGCAACAACCGCAACCCGACCCCGGCGGCGTCGCGACCGGCGACAAAAACTCCGCCACTGACGCGGCCGGCAATCCCTTCGTAGTCCCCGAGCCCACCGACAAATCCGCCCCCGATTACCCGCAAGCCAAGAAAGCCTTCGACGACTACCAATCCCAATCCGCCCGCGAGCCCCTGGCCGTAAAACTAGCCGACGACGTAGGCCACGTCCGCACTAGCCACCAATTTCTCCTGGACGCTACTCACGGGATACCTAGTCCTATTCATGCAAGCAGGTTTTGCGCTGCTCACGTGCGGCCTCGTAAGAAAGAAGAACGCCGGCCATCTAATGATGCTGAATTTCGCCGCCTACGTTTTCGCCTTCCTGGCCTATTACGCCATCGGCTACGCTTTCCAATTCGGCGCTGTGGCCATAAACGCCGCCCCCACAAATCTAGGCGGCACGCCAACACTAAATCATTTCCTGATCGGCAGCGGCCAATGGGGCTTTCTCGGAGGCAAAGGATTCTTCCTCACCGGCCCAGCCTACGACGCGGGCAGCA
The DNA here is from genome assembly GCA_963831955.1 of uncultured Acidobacteriota bacterium. Taxonomy (GTDB): domain Bacteria; phylum Acidobacteriota; class Terriglobia; order Acidiferrales; family UBA7541; genus Palsa-147. Next base: position 410,567 of record CAWHSG010000004.1, read on the forward strand.
ATTGCCTGACGCTCTTCGAAGTAGTGTTCATGGAAACCGCCGGCTACATAATCGTAGGCGCCATCTGCGAGCGCATAACTTTCTGGGCATTTCTACTGTGCGAACTTTTCGTAGGCGGCCTGCTCTATCCCATATCCGGCTGCTGGGTCTGGGGCGGCGGCTGGATGTCGCAACTAGGCTCGACCATGCATCTAGGTCACGGCTACGTAGATTTCGCCGGCTCAACAGTAGTCCACGCAGTAGGCGGCTTCTGCGCCATGGCGTTGGCCGTAATTTTAGGCCCGCGCCTGGGCAAATATGACAAGAACGGCAAGGCCCGAGCCTTCCCCGCCTCAAACCTCGTCTTCGTAGTAACCGGAACCTTCGTCCTATTATTCGGCTGGATGGGCTTCAACCCCGGCTCAACGCTAGGCGCTACCGATCTGCGCATCTCGGTGGTAGCGGTAAACACAAATCTGGCCGCAGTAGCAGGTTCGGCAGCCGCCATGCTCCTCTGGTATCGCCTATTCGGCAAACCCGACATCACCATGGCCTGCAACGGCATGCTAGCCGGCTTGGTAGCGATCACCGCCCCCTGCGCCTTCGTCTCTCCAACGTCAGCGGTAATCATCGGGGTAATAGCAGGCGTCGTAGTCTGCGCAGGCGTACTCTTCAACGAGCGAGTCCTAAAAATCGACGATCCCTGCGGCGCAATCTCCGTCCACGGCTACTGCGGCTGGCTAGGCGCCGTCTCGGTAGGAATTTTCGCCGATGGCACCTACGGCGCCGGATGGAACGGCGTAGGAGCGGCGGCATACCTAGGCCACGCAGGCCAAGGCGTAACCGGCCTGATCCACGGCGACGCCAGCCAATTCTGGATGCAACTAGGCGGCGCAACTCTGCTCGCTGCGTACGCATTCGGCTTCACCTTCGTAGCCTTCAAAGCCGTAAACGCCGTAAGGTCCATGCGAGTAAGCAAAGAAGCCGAACTACAAGGCCTAGATGTCCCAGAATTCGGAATGTTAGCGTACCCCGAGGACGCAGTGGACATGCTCACAGAAGGCTCGCTGGCCCAACAAAGGTAGGGGCGGGGGTTCACCTCCCGCCCGTTTTGGCCTTGGGTTTTCGGTGGGAGCCCCCGAATTTATTCGGGGGGGAGCGCTTTAGCGCTCCGGAAAACGGACCGCCGTTTTCATGATGCGCTTTAGCGCTGGGCTTTTCCGCCTGCGCAAAAAACCGCCCTCACACAAACTCGCAACACCCGTGCGAAAAATCCCAAATTCAGGTTAATATGTCCAACCCAAATGCCCATACAACGCGAATACCACCGCTGGTTCTCTCATCGCCTAGGCCACGACATGACTATCCTGGTGTACGGCCACTGGGGCCCGCCACTACTTTCTTTCCCTACAAGCGGCGGCGACGAATGGGAATACGAAAATCAAGGAATGATAGGCGCGTTGTCAGATCTGATCGAGGCAGGCAAAGTAAAATTCTTCGCCGCAGGCACAGTAAGCGGCGAAGGCTTCTACAACAAATCAGCCCACCCGTTCCACAGAAGCTACGTGCAAGCCATGTTCGATTCCTATATCCGCGAAGAGGTAGTCCCGTTCATCTGGGACAACTGCAAATCCCCAGACATAGCCATCTCGACATTCGGCGCGTCGCTAGGCGCATATCAAGCAGTCAACACGCTGCTAAAGCACCCGGACGTAATCAAGCGCACCTTCGGCCTCTCCGGCCAATACGACATGCGCAGCTTCATGAACGGCATGTACGATGACAATTTCTATTTCAACAATCCAGTCGACTACGTCCCCAATCTAAACGACCCCTGGACCCTGGGCCATCTCTCCACCTGCGACATCCACCTGGCCACAGGCCACGGCCCCTGGGAAAACAGCGGCCCAACGCGCCGCATGGCCGGAATTCTATCCAGCAAAGGAATCCCAAATCACCTGGATGATTGGCAAGAACAAGGCGGCCACGACTGGCCGTTCTGGAAACACGAGATGCGCGAATACATCCAGCGCCTATTCTGAAGCTCGAGTCCGGACTACTCCATCCCGAACAAACTGAGAACGTACCTTCCCTTCTTGATCACCTGATCCTCATCAATCCACACATCGCACCCGCGCGTCAGCACATCCACATGCGTAACCGACGACCAATCCGCGTGCGTCTGCGATCCATAAGGATCTCCAAATGCCAAATGCACTCCCGGCAATTTCTCATCCTGCAAAAGAACACCAATCATTTCGCGCAATCCCAGATTCGTGCCGAAAGCCAACTCCCCAATGCGATCGCTATTTTCGAATCGGTGTGGCAATACTTCCAAAATTCCTCCTGCGAAATCGCGACGCTCGCACTTCACCGATTTCAACTCGCGCTCCCAGAAATCTCCAAAACCATCGGCGTCCCACTCAAATCTCCATACTTCGCATTAAAATGATCCCCAGCCGTCCCATCGCAAACAAAAATCCCATCTACACTCTTCGGCGTAGTAAAAACTTCCCCAGCCGGCAAATTCGACCAATACCGCGTGCTAATCAATCCGGAAGTCTTCACCCAATCAAGCGACCGATCAAAAGTAGCGGTAATCGAAGTCCCGCCCTTAGTCGAAACGCGCAATAAACTCGCCGACTTCATGCGATCGCGCAAACGATCGCTCAAGCGATCCACTTTGCGATAATCCGCCCGCATGCCCTCCTGCATAATCTGCGGCGTAACGCTGACCATATGCGCATAACGAATCTGCCGCCGCTCCACAGCTCCAACAATCTGCCGCCGCGCCGTAAGCTCCCCAATCAAAGGCTGAAAGCAAAGGATCCCCACATCCGCCGTCTCAAGCGCCGCAAGCACAGGTGCCGGCGCAGCAACCAACGGCCGCGGCAAATAATCCTCCACGCAAAATCCCTGCCAATCCGCCCGGCGATTCTCCAGTGCCGCCGCCAAAGAAGCCGCCACTTCCCGCGACCGGCTCGTCAAAAATCAAACAACATGCTCGCCCGGCAACACGGCGAGACATGTCTCGACGGCGTTCCGCGCCCCGTCCATCAATTCCGGATTCACTTGATCCAGAACGATCGGCGACATTCTCCAACCATTCTATTTGGATTATTTATTTCCGTCGACCCAGCAGTTTCCACCGTTTCAAATCGAAGATCGTGCAACGCCCTTCACGCGGCCGCCAGTCGCTCGACCACAAACGACGGCACCTGCCCTCCACCCGACGTCACATTCGCCAACCCCGTCGAACTCAACCGCGTCAAAAATCCGCACATCTTCCCGCGGAAAAGATAAGGCGCAAAATCGACCAACATGTCGCGCATGGTGACCTTACCGCCCTCGACGTAAGGAAACACCTCGCGCCGCACAGCAATCTTCTCCTGCACCACCCAAGCTCCAGCCGGCGCAGCAACAGCCCGATCCAGCGCCGCCTCCCACGCTCCAGCGTCCATCTCCCAACCCAGCATCACCCCAGCCCCGCCATATTCATCATTCGGCTTAAGCACAAAATTCTCGCGCCGCGCCCGAACATACTCCAGCAATCCAATCGATTCCCCGTCCCGCGTAGTGCGCACATCAGCCCACCACGCGCGTCCAAGGAATATGCCGCGCAATCAATTCGCGTTCCTCCGCCGAAAAAAGCCCATGATTGCGATCGTCGGTCAAGTACAGCGAAAAATGCCTTCTTATGCGGAATCTTGCAGCGAAAAGTATTCGCCACACAGACAGCCCGCGCCGCATAAGCCTTCACCAGAGCCTCGCACTCCGCCGGCTTAGCCAAAATGTCGTTGATCAGCACGCGCCGGTAAACCAGATCAATTTTCCGTCCCCGCGCAGCCAGCGTCTTGCCGTCAAAAATCAAATCATTCGGCTCGCAAATCAAGCGTAGGCACGCCGAATTTCTCAAAGCGCGCCTGCAAAATCTCAAATTCGCTCCAGGTGGGCACTCCGCGCCAATCCACAATCGCAATCTGCGGCGGCGAAGCCACACCGCCCCACTCGCGATAACTGGCCAGCAGCGCCTCCAAAATCGAAGCCATCAGCGGGATAAGTTCGCACGCGAAAAGTCTCGCGAAAGCGCGCCATCGCCGGCATCTCCGCAAAAACTTCGCCCAGCGTCTCCGAATAACCAAGCCCAGCAGGCGATTCCGCATTGTATTCGGCAAATTGAAGCGAATCAGGAAGGAGAAATGCATCCAGCCGCGAAGCCGTACTGGCCCGCGAGTATCCAGGCTCAATCGCCACAAGCCGCTCTTCCTCAGGCCGCAATCCAAACTGGGAAAGCAGCTCCGGCGATTTCAAAGCAACCTCAACAACGCGTTCGCCAAGCCCAGCGATGGTCTCAGCCACCACCCGCACACGAGCCATCATCGCGCTCGTCCAAAAAAAACGGCCGCAAAAACGGCGAGTGAATTCGCTCGCCGAAAGTCAATTTGCGCGCCCGCATCTTTGCGGCAATCTCCGCGCAAAAAGCAGGCTGCAGTTCCACGTCCGGCCGCAGCAGCGAATTCCAAACTTCCGCCGGCGAAGCCGAAGGCCCGCCCGGCCCCGTGCCGGCGCCGCGCGATGTATCCGCGCCAATCGGCGATGCTCCCGGCGATGTCACGCGCCCCAAGCCCTCGCTTGCACCCCAGCTCCTGCCGGCCCGGAACTCGCGCCGTGTCCCGCCGCCCCCGCCTGCGCGGTGCCCGGCCCGCCAACATTCCCATTCGGCCGGCCAATCCCGAGCATTTCCTCCCAGCGCGGCCATGGATTTGACGCCGTCCCATGCAGCGCCCGGTCGATCACGAGTTTGGCCATCTGCCCCACCACTTCATTGAAATAAAATTCGGTAATCCGGTCGCGCTCAAAATCCGGCGCCGGATTCAAAAAATCAATCGCGTAAGGCACGCCATTCTCCACCGCAAATTCAATCGTATTCATCTCGTATCCAAGCGCCTGATTGATCGTCCGCGCGTCGTGCACAATCCGGTCGCCCAACTGCGGCGAAAGATAATCATGAATCACCAGATATTTCCGCTCCTTCGGGTCGTATGCCACGGGAATAATCTCGGCCTTCCCGAAAGTGAAGCAGCGCACATACTGATCGAAATCAATGAACTGCTGCAAAGTCATGCAGTAGGGCGAAGTCCCGTCATAAGCAGCAATCAATTCCTCGCGATTATTCACTTTGTAGACGTGCTTCCACCCGCCGCCCGAAAACGGCTTCAAAATTGCCGGCCGCCCCACATAATCGAGCAAGCCATCCCAATCCATCGGATAAGTCAAATTCCGCAGAGACTCGGAATTGATATCGACGTCCGCTGGATATCCCTTCTGCGGCAGCAAAATCGTCTTCGGGATCGCCACGCCCAACTTGCTCATCACCGAGTAATTGAAAAATTTATCGTCCGCCATCCACCAAAAAGGATTGTTGATGACGTAAGTGCCCTCGAGCACTGCGTGCTTCAGATACCCGCGGTAATAATCCACCTCATGCGAGATGCGGTCCACAATCACGCGATATTCCGCCGGCTCGCCCATGCGCGTCCCGCCCAATTTCACAAATTCGGCGGTGATGCCCTCGGTCTTGCCCATCTGATTCACGCGCTCGATAAACGCCGGCGGGAAACTGAATTCGCGCCCGCACATCAATCCAATCTTCATGAATCAATCTCCGATCGTGTAGGGGCGAGGGTTCACCTCGCGCCCGGTGTGGCCGTGGGTGTTTCCTCAATCACCCACGGCAAAAACAAGCGCTACCGAATAACACTCACTGCCAAAATGGGAGCGAAGTGAACCCGCCCCCTATGGCGCCGACTGCGTGTGTTCCGCACCCCGCCGCGTTTCCGCCACCAAATGTTTCACGACGGCCTGCAAACTACCTGTCTCCCTGAAAATTTGCAACTGCCGTTCCGCGCTGGTGCCCTCGCGCAAAATCCGGTGAACGCCCTCCACCGCATGCCGGCTCCCCAAATCGTCCACCACATCATCCACAAATTCCAAAATCTCCAGCGCCAGATCACGCATAGGCGCTTCGATCCGCTTGCCAAAATCAATCAACTTCCCATCCAGCCCCCAACGCACCGCCCGCCATTTATTTTCTTCAATCAAAGCGCGCGGATAAAGCCGCCAGCCCTGATTCTTCGCATACAGCCGGTGCAGCTTCACCACCAACGCCTGGGTCAAAGCCGCCAGCGTGATCGAATCCTCCGCGCTGGTCGGCACATCGCAAATCCGGAATTCCAGCGTGCCGAACATCGGATGCGGCCGCACATCCCACCAAATTTTCTTCGCGTTATCAATGCAATGCAGATCCACCAACAGCTTGATGTAATTTTCGTACTCGCTCCACGATCCAAAATATTCCGGCACTCCCGTCCGCGGAAACCGCCGGAAAATCGTAGTCCGAAACGATTTCAATCCCGTATCGCGCCCCATCCAAAAAGGCGAGCTAGTGGAAAGCGCCAAAAGGTGCGGCAAAAAATATCGCACCTGATTCATCATATCGATCATGGTAGTCGGGTCCGGCATGGCCACATGCACGTGAATCCCGAAAATCAAAAGCGACCGCGCCAACTGCTGCAACTCATCCACAATATTTTTGTAGCGTTCCCCAGGCGAAATGACTTGGTCAATCCAGCTCGAAAACGGATGCGTCCCCGCCGCCGCCACCGACAACCCAGCTCGGTCCGCCGCGCCCACCAGCTCGCGCCGCATGCGGTAAATCTCCGTCCGCAATTCGCTGACGTCGTTACAAATCTTAGTCCCCATCTCCACGATCGACTGATGCAGCTCGGGCTTAATCTGCTCGCCCACATCCGGCGAACTCGCCGCCATCAACTGGCTGACATGCGAGCGCAATTCCCCAGAATCAGGATCAATAATCTGAAATTCCTCTTCGACGCCAATCGTAAACCGATGGCTCATAGAAAAACCGCCTTGGCAGCAAGGATTCGCGGGAACGAATCGGCGCCTATAATACGCTGCCCCTACGAAAATTACATCCGATGGCAATTCTCGCTCGCGAGGGTGTTCGGAGTTCGAATGAGAACTCAGAAAACAAGACACCAGCGGCTGAAGACGGGGTGATTTTGCCGTGTTCACGGCATGACTAAAGTCACGCCCTAACAAGGCGACTTGCGGCCTACGGCACGACCGGGCGGGCGCGTCGATTGCTTTGCAATCGCACAGCAATTGACCGGCGCCTCTACGGGGAAAGAAGCAAAGGCGACGACATAAGCAGGCGAGGCGAGTGGCTTCAGCGCTTGGATTTTGGGTTTGCGACGCGAATGATCAGGCGCTTGCCTAGAGCTTGGGCTGCTCTTGCGATTGTGGCTAGACTTACCGAGGCGTTTTCCGGGTCCAATAGGCGGTCTAGCTGCGAGCGGCTGGTGCGGAGCTTTCTGGCCATGGCCTGCTTGGTCTGTTGTTGATTGCGCATGGCCTGCTCGAGCTGCCAGGCGAGCACGCGTTTGATGGCGACGGCTTCGACCTCGGCTCGAATGCCTTGTTCGTCGAGGAAGCTGTCGAACGTGGATCCGCTGTGGTACGTTGCGGTCTTGCGAGTTTTTCTTGGTTTCATTTCAGTCCCTCTTGATGCCTGATTTTATTGCTCCTCGCCAGTTCGAGGTCTCCGGTTGGAGTCTTCTGTGTTTTTTTGATGAAGCCGTGTAGCAGGACCATGCGGTGGCTTTTATCGATGTAGAAAAGCACCCGGGCGATGCGATTGTGGGCCAAGTTAGTGCGCACCTCATAGATGCCGCTGGCTAAGGGCTTACATACGGGCATTCCGATGGGCCACCCGAACTCTACCGTCTTGATGTCTTCGCCAATGCGCCTTCGATCGTCAGAAAGCGGCAGATTCTTGAGCCAATCTCTGACGGGTTCGCCGCCAGCCGCAGTACGAAAAAAGATGGCTGGAACGCGCTTACCTTGTTGATCGGGCGCTTCGCGGCTCGCACCCGCCGGAGGCTTGGGTTGCTTGCCCACTTGCTTAGTGTACCACATAAGGTACATATGAGAGATACCAGTTTCGTGAAGTGTTTCGAGAGAATTCACCTTCTCCCGCGCGTTATACTCCAGCGCGAGAGGTCCGAGATGACGCGAACCCGTTCAAGGTTCTTGCTGGCTGGATCGGTTTTGATTTTCGCTGCGGCGCCGCGAATTTCGCCGCAGAGTGCTGCGCCGCCTTCCGTGATTTCGATTGATGTTGGGGCGCCGGCGCATGCTTTGCCTCATTTCTGGGAGCGCATGTTTGGGTCGGAGCGGGCCATTGTCACTTTGCGGGAGAGTTGGCGAAACGATTTGCGGGCTGTTAAGGCGATTACTGGATTTGAGTATGTGCGGTTTCACGCGGTTTTTCACGACGAGATGGGGGTTTACAGCGAAGACGCTTCGGGGAAGCCGGTTTTTAATTTTTCGGATGTGGACCAGGTTTATGACGGGTTGCTTGCGAATGGGACGCGGCCCTTTGTGGAATTGAGTTTTATGCCGCGGGCGCTTTCTTCGAATCCGGCTACTTCGCAGGCTTTTTTTTACAAGCCGAATGTGGAGCCGCCCAAGGATTATGCGAAGTGGGATGCATTGATGGCGGCGTTTACGCGGCATTTGGTGGAACGGTATGGGATTGAAGAGGTGGCGCAGTGGTATTTCGAGGTTTGGAACGAGCCGAATATCGATTTTTGGGCTGGGGTGCCGAAGCAGGCTACTTACTTTGAGCTTTACGATCATACGGCGCGGGCGATCAAAGGCGTGAATTCGCGCTTGCGGGTGGGCGGGCCCTCTACGGCGCAGGCGGCTTGGGTGGACGCGTTCATTCGCCACTGCGTGGAGAAAAATGTGCCGATGGATTTTGTTTCTACGCACGTTTATGGGAATGACAAGGCTGAGGATGTGTTTGGGACTAGCGAGAAAATTCCGCGGACGGAGATGGTCGGGCGGGCGGCGCGGAAAGTATTCGATCAGGTGAAGGCGTCGGCGCGGCCGGATTTGCCAATTATTTGGAGCGAGTATAACGCTTCGTATTTCAATGAGCCGGATGTTACCGACTCAGCGTTCATGGGGCCGTGGTTGGCGAATACCATCCGGCAGTGCGATGGGTTGGCTTCGATTATGAGTTATTGGGATTTGTCGGATGTGTTTGAGGAGCAGGGGGTGCAGAAGCGGCCCTTTTATGGGGGATTTGGATTGATTGCCGAGGGTGGAGTGCCCAAGGCGGCTTTTAATGATTTCAAGATTTTGCATCTTTTGGGGGATTCGCGGATTGCGGTGAATTCGGATTCGGTTTTGGCTACGCGGCGGCCGGATGGGGCGCTGGTGATTGCGGTTTGGAATTTGTTTTTGCCGGAGGATGCGGGGCGGGCGAGGGATTTTGTCTTGGAGTTCAAAGGATTGGCTGCGGGGAAGAGTGCTTCGGTTTATGAGGTGGATCCGGAACATGGGTCGCCTTTGCCGGCTTACCGGAAGATGGGAGAGCCGGCTTATCCTACCGCGGCGCAGTTTGCAGAATTGAAGAAGGCGGCGGAGTTGGGTGGGCCGCGGGTGGTGGCTTTGAGTGGGGCGAGGTTGGAATTGATTTTGCCGGCGCAGGCTCTGGCGGTGATTGAGATTAAGTGATTTTGACGCGGGAAATGCTGGGACGTGCGCGGGCGGCACGTTTAGCCTTTCTTTGAGATTTGTTGCGGCAGCGGTTGATTTGAGGGGAATGGGATTGCGGCGACGAAGCCGGCTTGGTCCATGCCTTTTTGTACTTCTTCGTTTTTCATGAAGGCGTTCCAGATGAAACCGGATCGTAAATTTTCTGCCATTAGTAGCGAGATGCCTAAGTTTATGGCGATTACGTCGTCGTCGTACCAGTCAGTGCCGGGATTGAAGGAGTCCACGAAGCCGTAACGGCGCCAGCCTTTTTCGTCGTACTGCTGGCGCATGGTCCATAGGACGCGCATGGTGTGTTCCGGCAGGAACGGGAGCGAGCCTGCTGTGGCGCAGGGGACCACGGTGCCGTCGATTTGGCCCATTTGCGGCGGGCCGCCCCAGACGCGGTAGCCCTTGGTGGAATCGGAGGCGGAAATGCCCCAGAGGGTCTCGCTGAAGTAGGGGAATTGATCTTCGAGGCTCAAGCAGAACAGGCGATGGGCTTCTGTGGCGATTACTGAATTTGCGAAATAGTCGGTGTAGCTGTCTTCCTTGCCGTGGAAATCGAACCAGGCGTGGGAATATTGATGGACGAAGATTGGGGCAAACGCGCCGATGTAGTGGAGTTGCTCGTATTCGAATTTGGGGCGATACCAGGCATCCCAACATTCGGCGGGAATGGCGTGAGTTGAGGAGCCGAGGCCTAAAAGATACATCATCATTAGTTCGCAATAGGTGTCCCAGCGGGATTTCAGGAAGCCGCCTTCGGGTCGCCAACCGTGGGAGAGCGTGAAATCGCCGTTGAGCATCCAGCGCCAGTCCACGCGGTCGCAGATGCGCTTCGAGAGAGATTGAATTTCGTCATCGTCGAAATGGCCGCGGCAGGTTAGGACGCCGCAGAGTAACAGCGCGGAATCGATTGAGGAGACTTCGCATTTCAGGGCGCGCTGGCCGGTGTTCATATTTACGAAGTGATAGTAGAAACCGTGGACCGTGGGCAGACGGTTGGCGATATAACGCAGGCTGATGCGGACGCGCTCGATGATTTTGTCGCTGTCAACGTAGGCGCGCTGGTCGGCGATAGCCAGGGCGCTCAGGCCGAAACCTGTGGCGGCTACGCTGGCGAGGTCGCGAGTGTCGGAACCGTCGGCGCGGGCGCGGTCTTTGATTAGGCCGGTGACTGGGCTGGCTTGTTCCCAGAAGAAACGGACGGCGCAGCGGGAGATTTCGTCGAGGAGGCCGTCGTCATCGGCGCTGACGCGATAGCGCGGGCGGGCTAGGGCTATAGTTTCCTGCTGTTGCGTGGCGACGGACTCGAATGCGCGTGCGAACAGGGACGGAGCGGCAAACGCGCCGGCAGTGGTTAGGAGGCCGGCGCGCGCTAGTTCTGCGAGAAGTTCGCGGCGAGAGAGGTTGCGCATTCGCAAAATAAAGTATGCACCTTCATGTGATTGGATGCGCGGGGGTTCGTGGATGGGCTGGTCGAAGTTGCCAATGAGGGATTGGAGTGGGACTGGGAATTGGCGTAGGTAAGGGATTTGAGTTCGCGGTTGTGGGGACCGGGTGGATGTGAAAGTCTTGCGAAACGGCATTTGGCGTGGGCTCGTCTAATAATTCGCTGGCGGAGGTGTACGTCCGAGTGATTCGAGACTGGTTGAGCTTGGTCAGCGCGCTTTGGAATCCTGGTGAAATGAGGGGCATATGCCCGAGAATTTGAGCGAGAAACGGATGGGGAGTGAAGTTTCGTCGAAGCCTTCGGCTTCTTCGAACGGCGAGAATGGGTCCGGCGAGCATTCGTCCGGAGAGCATCTGCACGAAACGCAGTGGAACTCGCCTGCGCAGATGGAAGAGACGCCGCGGCGATCGCCGGCGCGGATGCTGGTTTACGGGCTGATCGTGTTGGGAGTGGTTGCCGGCGTATTCATGTGGCGGAGCAGCCAGCGGAAAGCGCAGGCGCAAACGGCGGCGCAGGCCAGCGATCTGGCGAAGCGATCGGTGCCGGTGGTGGTTGCCACGGCCGAGAAGAAGGATTTGCCGATTTATCTGGAGGGATTGGGATCCGTGCTGGCTTTCAACACCGTTACAGTGAAGAGCCGGGTGGACGGGCAATTGATCTCCGTGCCGGTGAATGAGGGGCAGGAAGTCAAGAAGGGCGATTTGCTGGCGATCATCGATCCGCGGCCCTACGACGTGGCGCTGGAGCAGGCGCAGGCGGCGTTGGCGCGGGATACGGCGCAATTGGGCGATGCGAAATTAAATTTGGACCGCGATGCCGGGTTGGTGAAGGACGGAGTGATCCCGCAGCAGCAATATGACACGCAGAAGGCGCTGGTGAATCAGCTGACTGGAACGACGCAGGCCGATCAGGCGGCGATTGATGCGGCGAAATTGAACGTGGTGTATGCGCACATCACTTCGCCGATTGATGGGCGGATCGGATTGCGCTTGGTGGATCCGGGAAATATCGTGCACGCCACTGATGCCGGCGGATTGATCGTGATTACGCAGATGCAGCCGATCGCGGTGGATTTTACTTTGCCCGAGGATAGCTTGCAGGCGGTGCTGCAGAGGATGAAGGGCGGATTTCCGGTGCACGCGTACACGCGCGATGATGCGACGAAGCTGGCGGATGGGAAACTCGAGACGATTGACAATCAGATCGATCAGACTACCGGGACGTTCAAGTTGAAGGCGGTTTTCAATAATGAGGAGCGGACGCTCTGGCCCAACCAATTTGTGAATGCGCGGATGCAACTGGACACCAAGAAGGATGCGATTTTGATTCCGTCGGCGGCAATTCAGACTGGATCGTCGGGAACTTTTGTTTATGTCGTCGGGTCCGACAATAAGGCGCAGGTGCGTCCGGTGAAGGTGGGGATTACGCAGGGTGCGATTTGCTCGATTGAAAGCGGGATTTCGCCGGGCGAGATCGTGGTCACCGACGGGCAGGATAAATTGCAGCAAGGGACGCTGGTGGATGCGCGGGCAGGGGGATTGGGAAGCGCGGCGCCTACGCCGCCGGCGGGATCGCGTTCTTTGGCGCCGGCAGCGCAGGCTCCTGCCGCGAATGCGGCGCCAGGTTCGGCTGCCGGTACGTCGCACCCATCGAGGCCGAGCCACTAGATCATGAATCCGTCTCGAATTTTTATTCTTCGGCCCGTTGCTACCACGCTTTTGATGGCTGGGCTTTTGCTGATTGGAATTGTGGCTTACCGCCAGCTTCCTGTTTCCGCGCTTCCTCAGGTTGACTATCCCACGATCGAAGTTTTGACTTTTTATCCGGGCGCCAGTCCTAGCGTGATGGAGTCGTCGGTGACGGCGCCGCTGGAGCGGCAGTTTGGGCAGGTGCCGGGATTGAGCCAGATGACTTCGACCAGCTCGTTCGGCGGGTCGTTAATTACGCTGCAATTTGATTTGAGCCAGAACATTGACGTGGTGGAGCAGCAGGTGCAGGCGGCGATCAATGCTGCTGGAACGTATTTGCCACCGGCGCTGCCGAATCCTCCCATCTATTCGAAGGTGAATCCCGCGGATGCGCCGGTGCTCACCTTGGCGCTGACTTCGGACACGCTGCCGCTCTCGAAGGTGGAGGATTTGGCGGATACCACGCTGGCGCAAAAGATTTCGCAATTGCCTGGCGTGGGATTGGTGACGATCAGCGGCGGGCAGAAGCCTGCGGTGCGAGTGCAGGCGAATCCTTCGTCGCTAGCTTCTTATGGATTGAGTTTGGAGGATTTGCGAGCGGCGCTTTCGGCAGCGAATGTGGATCAGGCCAAGGGCGATATTGATGGGCCGCGGCAGGCGTTTACGATCGGGGCCAACGATCAGATTTTTACCAGCGTGGATTATAAGCCGATCATTATTGGCTACAAGAACGGGGCGCCGGTGCGGGTGCAGGACGTGGCGACCGTGATCGACGGCGTCGAGAACGTGCAGCAGGCCGCTTGGATGAACGATAGTCCCGCCGTGATTATCAATATTCAGAGGCAGCCTGGCGCAAACATCATCAGCGTGGTGAACCGGATTGAGAAGCTGCTGCCGGCGTTGAAGGGATCGCTGCCGCCGGGGGTGAAGATTGACACGTTGACGGACCGGACGGTGACGATTCGGGCTTCGGTGGCGGATGTGCAGTTCGAGTTGATGCTGACGGTGGTGCTGGTCGTGGCGGTGATTTTCGTTTTCCTGCGGAATTTGCGGGCGACGGTGATTCCCAGCGTGGCGGTGCCGCTGTCGCTGGTGGGCACGTTCGGGGTGATGTATCTGCTGGGGTATTCGCTGGATAACTTGTCGTTGATGGCGCTGACGATTTCTACCGGATTTGTGGTGGACGACGCGATCGTGATGATCGAGAACATTGACCGCTATCTCGAGGCGGGCGATTCTCCCTTGCAGGCTGCGCTTAAAGGATCTGGGCAGATTGGATTCACGATCGTATCGCTGACGGTTTCCTTGATCGCCGTGTTGATTCCGCTTTTGTTCATGGGCGATATCGTGGGGCGGCTGTTCCGGGAATTTGCGGTTACTTTGAGCGTAACGATTTTGATGTCGGCGATGATTTCACTTTCGTTGACGCCGATGATGTGCGCGAAGTTGCTGCGGGCGAAGGATGAGCACAAGGAAGGGCGATTCTACAAGGCCAGCGAGCGGTGGTTTAACTGGGTGATCGACCGGTATGCCACGACGTTGCGGTGGGTGCTGCGGCACCAGCCGGCGACGTTGGTGGTGACCGTCGCGACGTTGGCGCTGACGATTTTGATGTACATCTACATCCCCAAGGGATTTTTTCCGGTGCAGGATACCGGCGTGATTCTGGGAATTTCGGAGGGGCCGCAGTCCATTTCATTTCAGGGGATGGTGGCGCGGCAGAGGGCGCTGGCGCAGATCATTTTGAAAGACCCAGATGTGGTGAGCCTTTCGTCGTTTATCGGCGTGGATGGAACAAACATGACGCCGAACAGCGGACGGATACAGATTAATTTGAAATCGCGGGATGAGCGGAGCAGCAGCGTTACGGACGTGATCATCCGGTTGCAGAAGCAATTGCAGAGCGTGGAGGGGATCACGCTGTACATGCAGCCGGTGCAGGATTTGACGGTGGAAGATCGCGTTAGCCGGACGCAGTATCAATACAGTTTGGAATCGGCGGACCCTCGGGATCTGGCGACTTGGGTGCCGAAGCTGGTCGATAAATTGAAGGCGATTCCGGATTTGAGGGACGTGGCTACCGATCAGCAGAATCGCGGGCTCGAAGCGGATCTGGTGGTTGACCGCGATACGGCTTCGCGGCTGGGGCTAACGCCGCAGGCGATTGACGATACGCTTTACGACGCGTTTGGCCAGCGGCAGGTGTCCATTATTTTTACGCAGTTGAATCAGTATCACGTGGTGCTGGAAGTAGCGCCGGAGTACCGGCAGAACCCGGATGATTTAAAGAATTTGTACGTGAAATCGCTGAGTGGGACGCAGGTGCCGTTGAGCGCGTTTACGCATTACGAGCCGCAGACGGCTTCGCTCGCTTTGAATCACCAGGGCCAATTTCCGGCGGTGACGATTTCATTTAATTTGACGCCGGGGGCATCGCTGGGAACGGCGGTGAATCAGATCGAAGACGCGGGACGCGAGATTGGCATGCCTGCGAGTATTCAGGCGAGCTTTCAAGGGGCCGCGGCGGCGTTCAGAAACTCGCTGGCGAATGAAGTTTGGTTGATTATTGCGGCGCTGGTGACGGTGTATATCGTGCTGGGCGTGCTTTATGAAAGCTATATCCATCCAATCACGATTCTTTCCACGCTGCCTTCGGCCGGTGTGGGGGCGCTGCTGGCTCTGCAACTATTTCACCTAGATCTTGACGTGATCGGACTGATCGGAATCATCCTGCTGATCGGAATCGTGAAGAAGAACGCCATCATGATGATTGACTTCGCGCTGGAAGCGGAACGCAAAGATAACAAGCCGCCGGAGGAAGCAATTTATCAGGCTTGTTTGCTGCGGTTCCGGCCGATCATGATGACCACGTTTGCGGCGCTCTTTGGCGGATTGCCGCTGGCGATGGGACGCGGGACGGGTTCGGAATTGCGGCATCCACTGGGAATTTCGATAGTCGGCGGACTGCTGGTGAGCCAGGTGCTGACGCTTTACACCACGCCGGTGGTTTACATCGCGTTCGACAAGCTGGCCAAGCGATTTTCGCGATTGCGGATCGGCAACCCGATTGAAATGCCGGCGCAGGAGTTCGAAGGATGAATATTTCGGCGCCATTCATCCGCCGGCCGGTGGCGACTTCGCTGCTGACGATCGCGCTGCTGATTGCCGGTGCGCTTTCTTACAACATGCTGCCGGTGGCGCCGCTGCCACAAGTGGAATTTCCTACCATCAATATAAATGCCACATTGCCTGGAGCTAGCCCGGAGACGATGGCTTCCGCGGTGGCGACGCCGCTTGAGCGGCAATTCGGACGCATCGCCAACGTGACGCAGATGACTTCGACGAGCCAGCTGGGCTCGACGAGCATCGTGCTGCAATTCGATTTGAACCGGAATATCGATGCGGCGGCGCGGGACGTTCAGGCGGCGATCAATGCGGCGCGCGGGCAATTGCCGACCAATCTGCCTAGCAATCCCACCTGGAAGAAAGTAAATCCCGCCGACGCGCCGGTTCTGATTCTATCGCTGACTTCCGATACCGCGACGAAACCTCAGATGTACGACGTGGGCAGCTCGATCCTGGCGCAGAAGCTGGCGCAAATAGAAGGCGTGGGACAGGTATTCGTCGGCGGCAGTGCGCTACCGGCGGTGCGCGCGGAAGTGAATCCGATGCTGCTGAGTAATTTGGGAGTGGGCATCGAACAAGTGCGCGCGGCGCTGGGCAACGCAAACGCGAATTCGCCGAAGGGCGAAGTGAGCAACCCGCAGCAAGGCGATTTGGTGAATGACAACGATCAGCTATTTCATGCAGCGCAGTATGCGCCGCAGATCGTGGCCTACAAAAATGGAGCGCCGGTACGGCTTTCGGATGTTTCGAGCGTGGTGGATTCGGTGGAGGACGTGCATACGGCGGGAGTGGCGAACGGCAAGCCCGCGGTGCTGCTCGTTATTTTCCGCCAGCCGGGAGCCAACATTATAGGGACGGTAGATCGCGTGCGGGCGGTGCTGCCGCAATTACAAGCGTCGATTTCGCCGGCGATCAAGATTGATGTGGTTGTGGACCGGACTACGACGATTCGCACTTCCGTTAGGGACGTGCAGATTACGCTGATTATTTCGGTGCTACTGGTAATTTTCGTGGTGTTCGCGTTCCTGCGGAATGTTTGGGCGACGATCATTCCGAGCGTGGCAGTCCCGCTGTCGCTGATTGGCACGTTTGGAGCGATGTATCTGCTGGGGTACTCGCTGGACAATTTGTCGCTGATGGCGTTGACGATTTCGACCGGGTTCGTGGTGGACGACGCGATCGTGGTGATTGAAAACATCACGCGGTATATCGAGAAGGGGATGCCGCCGGTGCAGGCGGCGTATCGAGGGGCGCGCGAAATTGGATTCACCGTGCTTTCGATGAGCACTTCGCTGATCGCCGTGTTTCTTCCGATTTTATTGATGGGCGGAATCGTGGGGCGGCTGTTCCGCGAGTTTGCGGTGACCTTGAGTGTGGCGGTGGGAATTTCGATGGTGGTTTCGCTGACCACCACGCCGATGATGTGCGCGCTGTTTCTGAAGCCGGAGAAGAACGAGAAGCACAATTGGATGTACCGGCTGAGCGAGCGCGGTTTCGATTGGATGCACGAGGAGTACGATCGCGGGCTGCGCTGGGTATTGCGGCACCAGCCAGTGATGCTGGTGGCTACATTTTTGACGATTGGGCTGGCGGTGTACCTCTATATCGTGATCCCCAAGGGATTTTTTCCGCAGCAGGATACCGGGCGGGTGAACGGCGGAATTCTGGCATCGCAGGATATTTCGTTTCAATCGATGCAAAATAAGTTGTCGCAATTCATCGACATTGTGAAGTCCGACCCCGCGGTGGAGAGCGTGGTGGGATTTACGGGCGGGCAGGGAGCGCAAAATACGGGGCGGGTGTTCGCCTCGCTGAAACCGATTGGAGAGCGAAAGCTTTCTGCGGACCTGGTGATTGCGCGGTTGCGCGGCAAGATGTCGCACGTGCCGGGTGCGACGCTGTATCTGCAGGCGGTGCAGGACGTGCAGATCGGCGGACGTTTGGCCAATGCGCAGTATCAATACACGCTACAGGGCGATAATTTGCCGGACTTGCTGGAATTTGCGCCGAAATTGGAGAAGAAGCTGCGTACGTTGAAAGAATTGAAGGATATTTCGAGCGATCAGCAGAATCATGGATTGCAGGCGTCGTTGGTGATCGACCGGGATACGGCGAGCCGGCTGGGATTGACGCCGGCGCTGATTGATAACGTGCTTTACGATGCGTTTGGGCAGCGGCAAGTGTCCACGATGTACGAGGGGATCAATCAATATCATGTGGTGATGGAGGTGGATCCGAAATTCGGGCAGAGTCCGGACGCGTTGAAAAACATTTATGTGCCTTCGACGAACGGGACGGAAGTGCCTCTGAGCGCGTTCACGCATTACGAGCAGACGCAGAGTTCGCTGGCGATTTCGCACCAGGGGCAGTTCCCTGCTGTAACTTTTTCGTTCAATCTCACGCCGGGGATCGCGCTGGGCGATGCGGTGACGGCGATTACCGACGTTCAGCGGTCGATTGGGATGCCGTCGTCGATTCATCCGAGCTTTCAGGGGACGGCGCAAGCGTTTCAAGATTCGCTGAAGAACGAGCCGATTTTGATTCTTGCGGCGCTGGTGGCGGTCTATATCGTGTTGGGAGTGCTGTACGAGAGTTACGTGCACCCGATCACAATTCTTTCTACACTGCCTTCCGCTGGAGTGGGTGCATTGCTGGCGTTGCTGATTTGCCGGGAAGAGCTTTCGATTATTGCGTTGATTGGGATCATTCTGTTGATCGGGATTGTGAAGAAGAACGCGATCTTGATGATTGATTTTGCGCTGGATGCGGAGCGGACTTATGGGATGTCGCCGGAGGAATCGATTTATCAGGCTTGCTTGCTGCGATTCCGGCCGATCATGATGACGACTGCTGCGGCGCTTTTTGGCGGGATACCGATTGCGATTGGCGGCGGAGTGGGATCGGAATTGCGGCGGCCGTTGGGAATTGCGATTGTGGGTGGGTTGATTGTTAGCCAGATGTTGACACTTTTCACTACGCCTGTGCTTTACCTTTATTTGGACCGGTTCCGGTTGCGGCTGATGGGGCGGACTCGGGAGCGGGCCGTGGGGGCTGGGTTGCCGGGGTCTTCGGAATATCCTTCTAGTGCTGATTAGGCAGTGGGAGCCGGCATTCTCACTTAAGCTTTTCGGAAAATCCGCGTCGGGAAATCTCTACTTGTTGAGCTTGCTCTCAAGATCCGGCACGAACATCGTTTGCGCGCCCAGTTCGAGCTTTTGCGCTTCGCTGAGTGCCGAGTTCCACTCCTGCCGCGCTTCTTGCTTTCGCCCCATTGCCGCGAGCGCATCTCCCCGCGCCTCGTGCCCCAACATCGAAGATGGATCGAGCGCGACCGCCTCCTCCGCCAGCGCCAGCGCGCCCGCCGCGTCGCCCTTGCCCACGGCTTCGCTCGCATTCTGCGCGCGGCTCAACGCCGCCGCCTGCGTCAAATGAAACCGGCCGCGGTAGATCATCACCGCGTGGTCAATTGTTTCTTCTGGTTTGGCGCGTCGAAACGCATCGTACGGATTGAGCGACGCCGCCGGCCACTCGCATCCCGAAAGATCCCCCGCGCTGATAATCACGGTGCCTTCAATCACCGCCGGCACGTTGTCCGCCCCTCCCAGTCCGCCCGTATCCGCGGTCGGCAAATGGTGACAGGTAATCCCGTAGGTCTCCGGGTTCACCTCGGGATACGCAAAATAGGCGAACCAGCACTGATCTCCTGGATGCCGCTGCTGCCACGCTTTCACCTGGAAGAGTTGCTGCGCCCAATCCACGCTCGAATCGCTTAGCAGCTTATGCACGTTCGCCGGTCCGCCCCATGCTTCATTCGCGTAGGCCATGTCATTGGGAAACGCCGCGAGCGACGAACCCACGTGCGCCGCCAGCACCAGCATGCACGCGGCGAACCACTTGCGGCTCGATGCGGCCAGCGCCGCGGCGCCGCCGCCGGCCAGCACGAACAAATACGCGTAAAACGGCAACAGATGCCGCGCCCCGATGTTCATCCCAGACACCATTGCAACGGCCAGATAGAACAGCGCCGGAATCAGCAGAAAATCGACTTCGCGTCCCCATTTCAATTTCCGGGTCGCCGCCGCATACATCGCCAGGCCTGCCAAGGCCAGCAGCCCGAGCGTAGTCTTGATCGCGATCACGGACGGGAAATACCACCACACGCCGTGTGCGATGTTCCTCCCAAATATGAATACCGGATAGAACAGCGCCATGCGCCCTACGTCCACCAGACCGATCAGGTAAGATTCCGGCAGCAGGTGCAGCCGGCCCACAAGATTGATGATCCACGAAATCTGCGGCCCGAGCGGCGCCACGTAATCCCCGAGCGTCGTGCTCATCGCCAGTCCCGCGGGCCGCGCCGCGTAACGAAAACCGTAGAAGCTCCACAGCACCAGCACGCCGATCAGAAAAATCCCGCAAAACGCCGCCGCCAGCCGCAGCGCCTGCCGCGCCCGCGTTCCTTTCTCCGCCGCTGCGATCTCGCGCGCGATCAGCAGCCCCAGGATTGGCGCCAGCATTACTCCGGAATGCTTCGTCGCCAGTAGCAGGCCCGCCACCACGCCGGCCAGCACCAACCGCTTTGCTGTGGGGTGCTTCACGTAGCGATAGAAACACCACGTACTCGCCAGAAAAAACAGCGAGACGCCGATGTCCGTCGTCACCAGTGCCGAATGCGCGAGAATGTTCGGATCGAACGCGGCCAGCGTCAGCGCGAAAATCGCCGCCCAGTCCCCGAACGATTCCCGCGCCACCAAAAAAACCACCAGCGAAAGCGCCACAGCCAGGAGGCCAGCCGTGACTCGCATCTCGAAAACCAATTGGTTCCGATCGCCGTCGTTCCGCGCAAGCCAGTCGCGCCCGCTCAAATACGCCTCGGTCTTGAAGTCGCGGCCTTGCAGCTCCGGCACCCACAGAGCCCGCCCCAGCAGCGGCGCCGTCGCCAGCAGCTTTACGAATGGTGGGTGCTCCGGGTTCAGTCCGTAGTCTTTGATGTGCCACATCATGTAACCGGCAAACATGTGGTTGCCTTCGTCGAAAGTGAGCGATTCGCGGTGAACCATAATCAGCGTCAGAATCATCTGCGCGCCGATCAGCCCCGCCACGATTCCCCACAGCATCCGCACGGAAAGTTTTGGCACGTTCTTCCTATCCCTTGAAATTCACGCGGACATCTTACGTCGAATGATCCGTCGCGTGCCGCATCCCTTACGCGGCCGGGTTCTATCTTCCATCGGGCTCCTGTGTGGTCACTCGAGACATTCGAAAGCTCTGGGTCGTCAACTCCTGGTACGTCGTCTTACCGGACTTCTGGGTTTTGCGGAAAGGCGAGGGGGCCGAACTTCGGGAGGGTCTAAAGAACCCCCCCCTACGAAGTCAAATGCTTTAACTTGCGGATTACTTGGGCCGGCCGGGATTGCGGTTTTTGGCTACTGTTTTGGTCGTCAGGTCCCGGCGGGGACGCCCTTCGCCTAGACTCAGGGTAAAACGGCGCTACTTAGAAGCTGAAGGTGGCGACCAGGTCTATGCGGCGATTGGCGGCTTGGGAATTGAAGATGCCGCCGGCTAGTGAGATGGACTGGCCGAATAGTGGGGAGCTTAGGTTGCCTACTGGCGGCCCTAGATTTACTCGATTGAAAATATTTCTGGCGGCTACGCCCAGCGTCAGGGTGTAGCGATGGCCGCTGTTGGCGTTGATAAAGAGGCCGCGGCCGCCGCCCCCGCCTCCTCCGCCGCCTCCACGCCCGCCACCGCTGCTGCCTCCACCTGTTTGGCCGACTGGGCCGCCGAAGGTGCCTTGTGGGCGGTTGCCTCGCCCGTTGGCGCCGTTCGCATCTGCTTTTTGACCGAAGCCAAAAGTTTTGCTGAGCCGAAGATTGACGGTGAATTGCGACGGGCCGGTGCCGAGATTTGGGGGAATGATTGCCGCGGTCGCGGCCGGTGCGAGATCGAAATTGCCGTACTTGGTGACGACCAGATTTTGCGGCAGCGTGGCGGAGGTGGCGAATGCCGGGCGATCGTTGAAAATGGTATCGCCATTGAGATCCTGGCCGATGGTTAGATTAAACGGAATGCCGGAGCTGGCGATGATGAATGGGCTGGCGCGGAAACCGTAGGGCAGGCTCACGGTGCCGCCGATGAAGGCGCGCTGACGGGTGTCGAATGCGGCGCGGCCGTAGTCGGCGGCTAGATCGTATTGTTCGGCCGGGAAACTGGTGGCGCCGGCGGTGTCGCTCTTAGCGTAGTTCAGAACGTAGTAGCCGAAGAGAGAAACGCGCGTGCCCATGCGCCAGTTGGCATTCGCGATGAATTGATTTTGATGAAAGACGCCATCGGATTCGAATTCGTAAACGTTGCCGATATCGCCGAGGGGACGCGTGCCGCTGGTGGGATCGTCGGGATTGTAGGTGCCGGGGAGCGGGGCGTTGATATTTCGCGAGAGCAGGGTGTGGACGCCGTCGGAATGGATGTAGGTTAGCGCCATGTTGACGGTCTTGGTGATTTGGCGCTCGAGACTTGCGGCGCCTTGCATCGTGTAAGGCGCCCGGAGATTCGGGCTGATGCGATAGCTGGTGGGGATGCTAGCGGGCAACGAAGTTACCGGCGGAATATCGGGATAGAAGGTGGGCGAGTTGACAAAGAATTGTTGTTGATTGATGCCATTGAGCTGCTCGGCTTCGAGGACGTAAGTGTCCATGAAGCGATCGTAGAACATGCCCCAGCCGGCGCGCAGGACGGTTTTTGGAGTGGCGCCTTTTCGGCCGAGGCCCCAGGCGAAGGCGAGGCGCGGGGCTACGTCGGCGTGATCGCTGATGTTGTCTTGCGTTTCGAAGCGCAGGCCGAGGCTCAAAGTCATGTTAGGGCGCAGGCGCCAATCGTCTTGGGCGTAGAGGCCTAGATCGAATTGATTGATCTCGGCGTAGGGATTTCCCGCGGCGATATTGAATTGGCTGGCGCCGCCGCCCATGGCGATGATTTGAGGGAGAGTTTCGCCGGCGGCCAAACCTTCTTGGGTGATTTGGTAAGCCTCGAGGCCAGTGATGGTCTGGCCTTGGAATTGGCGGGCGCCGAAAGTGAAGGTGCCATTGAAATTTGTGTTGGCGTTATTCGAGGCTTGATAGGCGCGAAGGCGTCCGCCGAATTTCAGATAATGCTTGCCTAGGGACATCGAAGTGTAATTTTGGAGTTCGTAGGTATTGCCGAGACTGAGGATATTGCCTTGGCTGTTTCCGCCATCGACGAAAGCGCCGGGGACGGAAATGGTGGTGCCGAAATTTTGAGCGGTCTGGGTTTCGCTGTCGCGGGTGAACTGGAAATGGGTTTCGTTGACCATGGTGGCATTGATCACGTAGGTGTCGGAGGCCTGGACGACCTGCTCGCTGGTGGTGGAATTGAAGGCTTGCGAGGGCAATGCGAAAGAAGCGGTGGTGCCGAGATCGTTGGTGTCGTTGGAGACGACGTAGCGGTAACGGAAGGTGAGGGTGTTGTTCTTGGTGGCTTGCCAATCGATGCGGGGGCTTACGCTGGTGCGCGTTTTGGGATTGGAAATGGCGGTGGTGAAGGGCGTAGGATTGAAATTGGAATCGAGGACGACGGCGTTGACGATGGAGGCGTCGCCGATATTGCGGCGCTCGGCGTCGAGGAAGAAGGAGGCTTTTTTATTGATGGGGCCGCTTACGTTACCACTGAAAAGAAAGGTGTGATAGGGCGGGACGGTGGTTACGAAGGGATTTTGCGCGTTGAAAGGCTTGTCGTTGGCGTCGAAGAGAAATTGGCCGTGGAATTGATTGGTGCCGGGCTTGGTTAGGATCTCTATGCGGCCGTAGCCGAGTTTATCGAATTCGGCGGAGAAAGGATTTTGATTGATGCGGATTTCGCGGATGCTGGATTTGGGCGGGAGTTGGCCGCCGGTGAAACCGTCGATATAAATTTGGCCGCCGTTGGGTCCGGCGGAGGGGCCGGCCAGGGCGGTGAGTTCGGATTGGAGTTCGTCGGGGTCGTCGGATAGGGCGTCGAGATCTTTGCCTTTTAGGACCAACGCGCTGGCATTGTTCGAGGGATTTACGTCTACTGTGGTTTCTGAGTCGGTGACTTCTACTTTTTGCTTTTGTACTTCGAGAGCTAATTGGACGTCGAGGGTTTGTGCCTGGTTGGCTTTGATGGTGACGCTGTCTTTTTGAAAGAGAGCGAAGCCGGTGGCGCCTACCGTTATGCCGTAGTTGCCTGGGGCTAGATTTTTGAATTCGTAAGCGCCGGTTTTGTTGGTTTGGCCAGTGGAGGTTTTTCCGGCGGCGTCGGTAAGGAGGACAGTGGCGCCTACGACTGCTCCTCCTGATGGATCGGTGACCGAGCCGCGAAGCGTGCCGCCTGTGGCTTGAGCCGCCGTGCATGGTGCCGCTATGCAAAAGATGATGGCGAGAATCAGAGCGAGGGCGGCGAATGGCGCTGACGCGATGGAGGTGCGATTTTTGATGGAACCTGCTGTCATTCCTGCTCCTGAAATTATTTTGTCGCTACGCGACTTTGAAATTATTGAGATGCGGCGTCGGCGCCACCGGACGCCTCTAGATTCCAGGGCGTGAGAAACATTTGCTGGCCGCCTTTTGATGTGGCGGCGAGGATGGGGTCGACACCGCTTAGCATGGTGATGGCGGTTACCGGGCCGTCGCCGGCGCCTTGCGTGGCTACGATCATTACGGCGTCGCCTTTGACCAGGTCCGCTAGAGTTGCCGGCGGGATGCGGCTCAGAATTTGCTGGAAATCCTGTGCGCCGCCGGAGCGGCCGTTGCCTGCGCCGCCCGCGCCGCCACCGGGCCTTGCGCCGGGAATTGCGCCAGGAGTTGCGCTGCCTGGTTGGGGATTAGCTGATGTATTGCCGCCAGCGCCGCTATTGCCGCCCGTTGCGCCGCTCATTCTGGCGGCGATTATTTGCGCCATCATTGCCGGGAGTTTGCGGAATTGCGAGTCTCGGGTGAGTTTTACTGTTACCGGCTTTTTCGTTTTTAGATCGGTGACGGTTAGAGAGTTTGCAGCTGCGTCGGTGGAAATTACTGTGCCGGCGATATTGCGGAAAGAGCCGGAGACGATTTCCTGGGCGTTGAGTTCGGTGCCTTCGGGGTTGCGGTCGCCGCGGGCGCGGAGTTGATCGCCGGGTTGAATCTGATCGAGCGTTGCGAGCTTGGCATCATCGAATTTAATGGAATCGGGGGCATAGCGGCGGATTACGGTGTCCTTCGACGTGTGGATGGCTACGCTTTTGTTTCCGCTTAGGGCTGCTGAGGAAATTGTGATTGTGCCGGAGGCTGGATCCACCGCGGTGACCAGGCCGCCTACGCCGCGCTTTTGCCAATCGGCGCGTTCGTTGGCCTGCTTTTGCTCGATGTCGGATTTTTTCATCACGATGATCGAAGTGGCAGCTATGGACTTGGAATCATCGGCGGGAGTTCCGCGTACCAGGATGCGATCGCCTACTTGCAGGTCTTTGAGTTGAATGGCCGTGGCGCCGGTTAGATCTTTCTGGCCTGGAGCGGTTTTGATCAGGCGGGTGGAGTCTTGAACGGTGACGGTGATTTCAGCGCCGGCGTCTGTGGCCAGAGTTATGGAGTTGCCGGCGATGGCTTTTACCGTGCCTACCGGGCGCGATCCTGCGGATTGCGGATTCGGCGTCGGGGATTGTGCATGGACGCGATTGTTCGGCGCGAAACCGGAGAGCATGAGCGTGAACATTAGTGCGAGCAGCGGCTTGGCCAATTTCCTTGCACTCATTTCTTGAATCCTCGGCTTCGAGGAAAGCAGTGGCGGGTCTGGAATCGCTGGGTAGCGCCGCAATGTCCCTCAAATTTACTTCCTTATTGTGACGTAAGAGGTTCCCTAATGTTTCAGGATGTTGGACGGGTGGGGCTGGGGCGTACTGATTGCGGAGTGGTTACTGGCGGAGATGCAATCGTGAGTTTCGCGCACTGGCGCGCGCTTCGAAGAACCCCACGGGCAAATACGACGCACGGGACGCCCGCGCAAAAGACGAACCTCAGCGGCTAAAGCCAGCGGGCTTTGCGGCGTTTTCGGCACGACTGAAGTCGTGCCCTGACACACCGTTCCGAATTCGTCGAGACGTTCAGAGTTGGGCTAGTAGCAGATCGCGGAGTTTGCGTTGGTGGCTGGCGCCTAGTTTTGCGCCGTCTAGCGTTAGGTAGAAAACGTCTATGGCTCTTTGGCCTTCGGTGTCGATTAGGGCTACTTCCAGGTTGCAGCCGTATTGGGCTAGGACTGATGTGATTTGGTAGAGGAGGCCGGGGTGATCTTGCGTGGCTATTTCCATTAGCGTGGAATGGCTGGAGCAGAAATCGTCGAAGCGGATTTGTGTGGAGACTGGAACTTTGGCTATCGCCGGGCCGCGTAGATTTTTTCTGCCGCGCATGAGGCTTTCGAGGCTCACTGTGCCGCAGAGAACATCCGTCACGCTGGTTTTGAAGCGATCCATTTCGGTGGGATTCAGTTCAAGAGTGCGATACGGGTCGGTGAAATCGAACGTGTCCACGATTACGCCGCTGGCGTTGGCGAAGGCTTCGGCTTTCCAGATGTTCATGCCCCAGGCGGCGATGGTGCCGCTGATGCCGGCGAAGAGTTGCGGACGATCGGCGGTTAGTACCGTTAGTTCGTAGATGTGGCCGAGCGATTCAAGATGCAGCTCGACGGCGGAGGATTCGAGGCGGCGCGACATTTCGAAATGGCGGGCTACTTCTTGCGGCGAGTGGGCTAGCAGGTAGCGACGAGGGAGGCCTTCGAGGAATTCGCGGAGCTCGTGGCGATTGGCGTCGTTCGAAACTAGCGGGATTATGCGCTCGACCCACTCGCGGCCGTCTTGATTGGCGTGGACGCGCTCTTCATCGAGGCTGCGATTTAGATAATTTTCTGTGGAGACATAGAGTTGCCAGAGCGATTCGGCTTTCCATGGGGTCAGCGCTTCTGGATTTACTGCGCGGATGTCGGCGTAGGTGAAGAGGCAGAGCATTTTCAGGCGCTCTGGCGTGCCTACTTTTTCTGCGAAATTGCGGATGGTTTGCGTGTCGAAAATATCGCGGCGGAGGAGATTGGCGGACATCTCCAGATGATTGGCGATTAGATAGCGGACGGTTTCGGTCTCGTTGGGATTGAGGCCGAGGCGGGGGAAGACTTCGTCAACGGCGTGGAGACTGCCTTCGATGTGATCGTCTTCGGCCATGCCTTTGCCTACATCGTGGAAGAGTAATGCCAGGAATAGAAGCTGGGGTTCTTCGAGTTCGCCGAGGATATCCGCGAATTTCTTTTCCCATTCGGAAGTTTTGCTGCGGAGATCCTTGAGATTTTCTATGGTGATGAAGGAATGGGCGTCCACCGTGTAGTGATGATAGAAATCGCGGATTACTAGGGAATCTATGGCGGCGAATTCCGGGAAGAGGCGAACGAGGACTCCTTGCGCGTGCATGGAGCGGAGGGCATCGGCAGCGTAGGGCGCGATCAGAATTTGCTGCAAGTGCGGCCAGAGATTGGGAATTTGGGCGCTTCGGGTTGCCAGAGCTGCGGACGCGGATTCGACATCCAGCTCCGTTTCGCGGCTGAGCTTCAGGCCATCGCGCGCCATCACTTCGAATAGGGCTAGAAGTTGCTCGGGATCTTTCACGAGAGCGGCGGGCTCGCGGACTACGAGACGTCCGGCTGCGATTGTGAATGGCGAATTCGAGAATCTGGCTTTCCATTCGCCTACGCGATCCACGAGCGAACTTTTTTCGGGGACGGCGGCGTCGAGGAGTTGAGTGGCTAGAGTGAAGATTACGCGGGCGTGGCGGAAATAGCGGCGCATCCAGTCGGCGGGGGGCATGGATGCGCCCAAATTGACGCCGAGGCCGAGTTTGGCGGCTACGGATTGCAGTTCGTAGGTGAGGGCATTGTCGTCGCGGCCCTGGCGGAAATGGACGAGGCATCTGGCGGCAGCTATGAAATCGAAGGCTTGCTCGGCTTCGGGAGTTAGTTTGGGTGACGTGCGGCCGGGATGCGGGGGGAATTGTTTTTCGCCGGTGAGTTCGGAGATGCGCTCGAGCCAACAGGCGGTGTGGAAATCGCGCAGGCCGCCGGGGGAATTTTTAAGATTGGGTTCGAGATGGAAGACGGTTTCGCCGTATTTGGCGTGGCGCTGGCGAGTGAGCTCGGCCAGATTTTCGCGCAGCGAGGCACGATTGCGGGAGACCAGGCCGGGGAGGATTTGCTGGTGCAGCTCGTTGAATAGATTTTCGTCGCCCGCCAGATAGCGGCAATCGAGAAGCGAGATATTGAACTCGGGATTTTCACTTTTGAATTTCGAACATTCGGGGAGGGCGCGGGCTGAGGGGCTGACGCGCATGCGCATGTCCCATAGGTCCTGGCAGAAATCTCTGGTGGCGGATTTGAGATTTAATTCGGTGGCGGTGTCCGCGGCCAGAAATAAAAGATCGATATCGGAATAGGGGAAGAGTTCGCGGCGTCCGTAACCGCCTAGCGCTACGAGAGCGATTTTTGCTGCGGGATTTGATTCATGAGCGAAGTGTTGGCGGAAAAGCTCGATGGCTATGCGATCTACGAGGGCGGCGCGTTGCTCGGTGACGACGCGGCCGTCGCCGGTGGAGTCGAAGTGCTGCTGGATTTTGGCGGACTCCGCTGTGTAGGTCTCGCGTAGAAGCTGGCCCGGTGATGACAACGACATTCTGGTGATTGCCTCGGCTGCCCGCTGGGCGCTCTGGGTGCACTGATGGAGGGCGGCGTTTGGTTTGCTTGCGGCGGCGCGATGACTGGCCGCCGGGCGCGATTTTTATTTTTACAGCGCTTGATCTCCGCGTTCATCGTTGCGAATGCGGATGGCTTCCTCCACTTTGGACAAGAATATTTTACCGTCGCCGATTTTGCCGGTTTTGGCGGTTTTGAGAATGGTTTGGACGGTTAGCTCCACTAGCTTATCGGGCAGGATTATTTCGATTTTGATTTTTGGGAGCAGATCGACTTCGTATTCGCGTCCGCGGTAAGTCTCCGTGTGGCCTTTTTGACGGCCGTGCCCGCGAACTTCGAAGACCGTCATGCCTTGAATGCCGATTTCGATCAGGGCCTCTTTCACGGATTCGAAACGCGACGGTTGAATTACCGCTTCGATTTTTGTCATCGCTTCTGGTCTCCAGTCTTTGAGGCTAACGAGGCGCGCGCGGACGCTATGCCGCGTCGGTGATCGCGCCGATGCTGCTGCTTGATACCAGGCGTACGTATTTTGCCAGAACTCCGTGGCGATATCTTGGCTCGGGTGCTTTCCATTGCGCGCGGCGCTTTTCGAATTCTTCGGCCGGGATATTTAGTTGCAGGAGGCGGGCTTCGGCGTCGATGGTGATGGAGTCACCTTCGTTTACTAATGCGATGCCGCCGCCTACTGCGGCTTCGGGGGCTACGTGGCCTACTACCATGCCGTAGGTGCCGCCGGAGAAGCGGCCGTCGGTGATCAAGCCTACGGAATCGCCTAGGCCTGCGCCGATCAGGGCTGATGTGGGCGAGAGCATTTCCCGCATGCCTGGGCCGCCTTTGGGGCCTTCGTAGCGGATTACGAGGATGTCGCCGGCTTTTATTTTGTGCGCGAGGATTGCGGCCAGAGATTCTTCTTCGGAATTGAAGACGCGGGCTGGGCCGGTGATCTTTTTCATTTTCGTGCCGGAGATTTTTGCCACGGCGCCTTCGCTGGCTAGATTGCCTTTTAGGATCGTTAGATGGCCCTGCGGATAAACCGGCGAACTCCATGGATTGATTACATCCTGATCTTTGCGTGGCTCGGAGGGGACTTTGGCTAGAGTTTCGGCGACGGTTTTGCCGGTGATGGTTTGAGCGTCGCCGTGGATGACTCCGTGATCGAGGAGAATTTTCATTACTTGCGGGATGCCGCCGGCTTCGTGTAGCTCGGTGATTACGTATTTGCCTGAGGGCTTTAGATCGCAGAGGACTGGCACGCGCGGGCGCATTTTTTCGAAATCATCGATCGTTAATGGCACCTTTGCGGCTTGGGCAATGGCCAGGAGATGCAGGACTGCGTTTGTGGAGCCACCTGTGGCCATCACTACTGCGATGGCGTTCTCGAATGCTTTTCTTGTGAGGATTTGCCGGGGGAGAATTTGACGGCGGATGGCTTCGGCCAACACGCGAGTGGATTCGGCTGTACTTTCCAGCTTTTCGGATTCGCCTGCTGTCATTGTCGAGGAGTAAGGGAGGCTCATGCCCATCGCTTCGATTGCTGAGGACATGGTGTTGGCGGTGTACATGCCGCCGCAGGAACCTACGCCGGG
Organism: uncultured Acidobacteriota bacterium; assembly: GCA_963831955.1. Lineage (GTDB taxonomy): Bacteria > Acidobacteriota > Terriglobia > Acidiferrales > UBA7541 > Palsa-147. The sequence goes on from CAWHSG010000004.1 coordinate 440,761, forward strand.
GCAGGAATTTTTTTCGATTTCTTGGAGCTCGGTGTCGTCGATGCGGCCGGCGCTGTATTCACCTACAGCTTCGAAGGCGCTTACGATGGTTAGATTTTTGCCGTGGAGATGGCCTGGCTTCGTCGTGCCTCCGTAAACGAAAATTGCTGGGATATTCAAGCGCGCGATCGCCAGCATGCCTCCTGGCATATTTTTATCGCAGCCGCCGATCACGATTACGCCGTCCATGCGGGCGGCGCTACAGACGGTTTCGATGGAGTCGGCGATTACTTCGCGGGAGACTAGCGAGAATTTCATTCCTTCTGTGCCCATCGAGATGCCGTCGCTTACGGTGATGGTGCCGAAGATTTGCGGCATGGCGCCGGATTCGCGGACTACGGTTACGGCTCGCTGGGCCAGATCGTTCAGGCCGGCGTTGCACGGGGTTACTGTGCTGTAGCCATTGGCTACGCCGATTATGGGTTTGTTGAAATCGTTGTCGCCGAAGCCTACGGCGCGGAGCATGGCGCGATTGGGAGTGCGCTCTACGCCTTGCGTGATGAGCTTGCTGCGTTCATTGGCGCTCATTTTTATTTTGCCTTTTGGAGGAAGTTGAGTTTATCGGTTGCTGTTGCGGCGGACGCATCGGAAATTTTGAAGAGGCTAATCGAAAATATTGTTGGATGCAATGCACATGAGAACGAGATGGGAGAAACAAAATCCCAGCGGCTAAAGCCTTATTCGCTTGCGACGCATTTGGCACGATTAAAATCGTGCCCTGACAAAACTCTTCATCCGGCGACGGGCCTTAGCCAGCGATGATAGCGGGAATCTTTGCCTGTTGTTACGGCGTGATATAGCTCTGCCAGCTTTTTTGTTACCGGGCCTGGGGCATTGGGCCAGGTGCGGTGATTTTCGATTTCGCGGATGGGGGTTACTTCTACGGCGGTGCCGGTGAAGAAGGCTTCGTCGGCGGTGGCTAGATCTTCGATTTGCAGATCGCGCGTTTCTACCGGGATGCCGTGGTCGCGGGCTAACTGCAAAACCGAATCGCGGGTTACGCCCATTAGGATGGAATGGCGGCTGTCGTTGGTTAGGATGCGGCCGTCTTTTACTACGAATAAATTTTCGCCTGAACCTTCGGCGATGCTTTCGTTTTTATCCAGGAGCAGGGCCTCGTCGAAGCCTCGGCGTTGGGCGTCTTGTACTGCCAGGATCGAATTTATGTATTGGCCGCACGCTTTCGCCGCGGTGGGCATCATGGTGGAATGAAATTTTCGCCAGGGGGAGATGCAGATGCGCACGCCTTGGGACTCGCCATTTTTATTCAGGAAGGGGGCCCAGGGCCAGGCGATTATGGCGGTTTCGGTGGGATTATTGCGCGGGTGGACGCCTAGGCTGTTGCTGCCGTAATAGGCTATGGGGCGGACGTAGCAGCTTTTGAATTCGTTGCGGCGGACTACTTCGCAGATGGCAGAGTCGAGTTGGGCTGACGTGTAGGGAATTCTTAGATCGTAAAATTGGGCCGATTGGCAGAGGCGCTCGAGATGCTCGGGTAGGCGGAAGATTGCGGGGCCTAGAGTGGTGTCGTAACAGCGAATGCCTTCGAAGACGCCGCTGCCGTAGTGTAGGGCATGGGAGGAAACGTGCAGCGTGGCATCTTTCCACGGGACGATCTTGCCATTCATCCAAACCCAGTGAGATTGCTCGAAACTCATTCGTGATTTCCTGAGCTCCTCGGATTGAGGATTTAGAGTTTATCGCAAAATGCGTGCCTTGGCTTTAGTGGCTCGACGGATTGCTAAGAAAAACAAAAGTCAAAGCCACACCGGGCCGGTAGTGAACCCCGGCCCCTACGAAGGACGCAGCGTTCCGACAGTGCCGCCGCGTTTTTACTTTTTGCCGGCTACGGCGGTTTCTTCGATCGCTATTGTTACTGGCTTTAGGAAGGTCATGCGCTCGCGTAGGCGGGCGCCTACTTCTTCGATTAGTTGATGTTGTTCTTTGCGGCGGGTTTCGTCGAATTTGGAGCGGCCTGCTTTATTTTCTGCGATCCATTCTTTGGCGAATTCGCCGTTCTGGATTCTGGCCAGCATTTTTTTCATGGTTTGGCGGGTTTGTTCGTTTACTACTTGCGGGCCGCCGGTGTAGTCGCCGTATTCGGCCGTGTCGCTTACGGAGTAGCGCATATAGTTGAGGCCACCTTGATAGATCAGGTCCACGATCAGCTTTAATTCGTGGAGACATTCGAAATAGGCGATTTCGGGTTGATAGCCTGCTTCGACTAGCGTTTGGAAGCCTGCTTTGATTAGTTCGCTTACGCCGCCGCATAGGACTGCTTGCTCGCCGAATAGATCGGTTTCGGTTTCTTCTTTGAAGGTGGTTTCGATCACGCCCGCGCGGGTGGTGCCGAGAGCTTTGGCGTAGGAGAGAGCTAGTTGCTTGGCGTTGCCGGTGGCGTCTTGATGAACGGCTAGCAATGCCGGCGTACCGCCGCCTTCCATGAAAACTTCGCGGACGCGGTGGCCCGGAGCTTTAGGGGCGACCATGGTTACGTCGATGTCGCGCGGGAGTTGGATGGTGGCGTAGCGGACGTTGAAGCCGTGGGCGAACATTAGCATTTTGCCTGCGCTTAAATGACGCGCGATTTCTTTTTCGTAGATGGCTGGCTGCGCGGTGTCTGGCGCGAGAATCATGATTACGTCGGCCCAGGCTGCGGCGTCGGAGACAGACTCGACCGTCAGGCCCGCGGCTTTTGCTTTTTCGCGCGATTTGCTTTCTGGATGGAGCCCTACGCGGACATTGCAGCCGCTATCGCGCAGACTTAGCGCGTGGGCGTGGCCTTGCGAGCCGTAGCCGATGATGGCGATTTTCTTTTTTTGGATTAGAGCGAGATCTGCGTCGGAATCCTGATAAATCTTGGCCATGGCCTGCTCCTTTGCGTTACGGGTTTCGATGCAGCTATCGATATTCTAACGATCAAACCGAATGTGAAACGTCGGAATCGCCCGAGTCGGCACTGAGGCTCTCGCCTTGGCGGGCGCGCGCTCGTTTGACGCCGCGCGTCATTACCACTTGCCCGGTGCGCACCATTTCGAGGATGCCGAACGGGCGCAGCAGATCTTCGAGCGCGCGAATTTTTTCTTCGGTGCCGGTGATTTCGATGATCATGGAATTGGGCGCGAGATCTACCACGCGGGCGCGAAAAACGCGGGCGATTTCCATCAGGCGATGGCGCGATTCTTCGGGCGCTTCAACTTTGACGAGCGCGACGCTGCGGCCGATGGTCGTGACGTGCGTGACGTCCTCGACGGAGAGGACGTTGACCAGCTTGTAGAGATTGGCTTCCACGCGGTGAGCGGCGCCTTCGCTGATTCCCGCGACGATGGTCATGCGCGAGATGCCGGGGCGCTCGGTGTGGCCGACGGCGAGCGATTCGATGTTATAAGCGCGGCGTCGAAAGAGCGAGGCGACGCGATTCAGTACGCCGGGTTGGTTCTCGACGTAGAGGACGAAGGTGTGCAGCTTTTCGTTGTCAGGCATCGGAGGCCTTTTCTACGAGCGGGCCGGGGCGGCGGATCATGTTGTGCAAGTCGGCGCCGGCAGGAACCATCGGATAGACCGAATCTTCCTGCTCGACGTGGAAGTCAATCAGCGCGGGGCCGGGATTTTTTCGCGCGGCTTCGAGCGCGGGGCCGACTTCGGCGCGCGTGCGTACGGACATTCCTTGAATTCCGAAGGCTTCCGCTAGCTTGGCGAAATCCGGGCTGATGATCGGCGTCGAAGCGTAGCGGCCATCGTAGAAGAATTGCTGCCATTGGCGGACCATGCCTAGATAGCCGTTGTTGATGATGGCGATTTTTATGGCGATTTTTTCCTGAACGATGGTGGCGAGTTCGGGCATGGTCATTTGAAAGCCGCCATCACCGGCTACGACCCAAACTTCGGCGTCGGGCCGCGCAAATTTCGCGCCGATCGCTGCTGGCAACGCGAAGCCCATGGTGCCGAGTCCGCCTGAAGTGATTAGCGTGCGCGGCTTTTCGTGGTGGTAGTACTGCGCTTCCCACATTTGGTGCTGGCCTACGTCGGTGACGACTACGGCGTCGCCATTCGTGGCGCGCCAGAGATCGTGGATTACATGGGCGGCGTAGAGATGGCCACTGTCCGGGAGATTTTGAATATCGCGGACGGCGGAATCGGTGTTTGAGGCTATCAATATACGCTAGCCAGGCGCCGCGATCCGTTGCCTTCACGCCGGGGAGCAGATGCTGCAGAATTTCGCGCAAATCGCCGATAAGCGGGACGTCCACGCGGACATTTTTATTGATTTCGGCGGGATCGATTTCGATGTGGATTTTTTTCGCGGTCGGCGCGTAGGTCTTCAGGTTTCCGGTTACTCGATCGTCGAAGCGCATGCCGAAGGCGAGAAGCAAATCGGATTCCTGGATGGCCGTATTGACCCAGGCTTCGCCGTGCATGCCCATCATGCCGAGAGATAGAGGATGCGAAGCTGGAAAACCGCCGAGGCCGAGGAGAGTTTCGGCTACCGGGATTGAAGCTTTTTCTGAGAACTGCATCGCTTCGCGCATCGCGCCGGAAAGAATGATGCCGTGGCCTGCGAGGATTACCGGCCGTTGCGCTTCGTTGATCAGCGCGAGGGCTTTTTCCAAGGCTTCGGGCTTCGGAAAATGAACCGGCTCCATGCGGCGGACTTTTGGAGCGGCGGCATCCCAATCGAATTCGCAGGAACTGTTCTGCGCGTCCTTGGTGATGTCGATCAGAACTGGGCCCGGGCGGCCTGATGCGGCAATGTGAAAGGCTTCGCGGATGCTGGGCGCGATGTCTTGCGCGCGCGTCACCAGATAATTGTGCTTGGTGATCGGCAGGGTGATGCCGGTGATGTCGGTTTCTTGAAATGCGTCGGAGCCGATTAGTTTGCTGCCGACCTGGCCGGTGATGCACACGATCGGCGACGAATCGAGCATGGCGGTGGCGATGCCGGTGACCATGTTCGTTGCGCCGGGACCTGATGTGGCGATCGCTACGCCTACGCCGCCGCCGGCGCGCGCGAACCCGTCGGCCATATGCGTGCCGCCTTGCTCGTGGCGCACCAGCACGTGGTGGACGCTATAGCGCGTCATCGCGTCATAGGTGGGAAGAATCGCGCCGCCGGGATAGCCGAAAACGACTTTCACGCCGAGGCGTTCGAGACATTCCCAGATAATTTCGGCACCGGTCTTGGTCACGATTTCCTGGCTCCCGTTCTTATTGTACACTTCGGGCGACCGACACCGCACTGCTCGGCCGCCCGTGATGCTGAGTTCATCCAGTAGGCCCTAATTTGGGGCAGATAGTCCAATTTATATTGCTGTTGTGCTCGATAAATAATGCTTATAAGTAGCGCCGGCGTCTCTGCCGGCATCTGACGAGCAAATACCCGCCACGGGCAACCTTCTCCGACGAACTCCAAATTCAAATGCATTGGCTTTGTCGGGGAGCGCGGCCCGTCCGTGGTTGGAGCATCTGCCGGGATCGCGGTCGTAAGATGCCGGCAGAGACGTCGGCGCTACTTGGCGCTCGGACGACCTTGATCGGTGGTGCGGGTGGCCGTGTTTCGGACTGCCGGGACTGGGGTGTTGCCAGAAGTGCTTTCGGTCAGCCGCTTAGCGGCTGGGTAGCAGCCTAGGATGCGGAGTTTTTCGGCGTGAACGCGCAGCTCGTCGAGCGCGGCGGCTACGTGAGCGTCGGCAACCGAGCCTTCCAGATCTAGATAGAAACTGTAGTGCCAGGGGCTGCCTTTTAGCGGGCGGCTCTCGATTTTTAGCAGATTGATTTCGCGATTGGCGAAGGTGCCTAGGACTGAGTGTAGGGCACCGGGTTGGTGCTTCACTCTTACGACCAGCGAAAGTTTGTTTGCTACCGGGCTCACGCGCGGCTCGTCGGAAAGTAGGACGAAGCGCGTGTAATTTTCGCGATGATCTTCGAGATGTTCTTTTAGGATTTGGCCGCCGTAAATTTCTGCGGCGCGGCGTCCGGCGATTGCGGCTACTTTTGGATCGCCTCGTTCGATTACTTCACGGACGCTGCCTGCTGTGTCACCTGCCACCACTCGTTGGATTTCTGGATGCTGGACGAAGAAGCCTAGACATTGCGCCAGCGCTACTGGATGCGACTGCACTTCCCGGATTTGGCTCAGATTTGCGCCCGGGCGGCCGATTAGATTATGGGCGATGGGAATGGCTACTTCATTGATGATTAGCAGCGAGCTATCGAGGAGCAGATCGTAGGATTGGTGGACGGAGCCTGCCAGCGTATTTTCGAAGGGGGCCAGTGCCAAGTCGGCGAGCCCGGAGGGAATTGCCGCGAACAACGCTTCGAAAGTGTCGCACGGGACCAAACGGACGTTTTCGCCCAGCAGGGCTACGATGGCTTCTTCGCTGAAGGCGCCGCGCTCGCCTTGGAATGCTACACGCGGGGTGCCGGGGCGATTGGTCATGGGCGTTGGAATTCCTGAGCGTATCATAGCCGCTTCAACGGCAGTGGATTTTGCACTTGTGATGCCGAAAGTCGCTGCGGGGTTCGATGAGAATTCTGTTCTTGACTGGGGATGGAGGCGGCAATACCATTGTTTTGCACGCTCGCAAGGGCGTGCGCCGAATTTCATGCAGAGTGGCTGAGGGGTACGGGCCCGACGACGCCACGACAACCGGACCAGCTGTTAGCTAAGACTGGTCGCTCGGTGCCAATTCCCGCCCGGTTCGCGGGGGACATGGAGATTCGGAGGATGGGTGTCGACCGCTTCGCGGTCGCACTTGAATTGAGCCTCATTCCCCTAAACCCGGATGAGGCTTTTTGTGTTTATGGGCGCGCAGGGCCCAGCGCAGCCCCGGAGATAAGGCCATGAGTGTGAATTATTCTTTGCGTTGTCGCGAGTGCCAGCGCGATTACGGCAATATTCCTTCCTCGATCTGTACCGACTGCTTGGCTCCGCTCGAAGTTCATTACGATATGGATGCGGTGCGCGGGAAATTTACGCGCGAGGCGATTGCTGCGCGTCCGGCGAATTTGTGGCGCTATGCGGAATTGTTGCCGAAGCCGGAGGGATACGATTCGGGATTGCCAGTGGGCATGACGCCTCTGATTAAAGCGCCGCAGTTGGGAAAGAGGATCGGCTCGCGGCGGCTTTTGGTGAAGAATGACGCGGTTTGCTTCCCCACCCTTTCATTTAAGGATCGCGTGGTGGCGATGGCTTTGGCGCAGGCGAAAAATTTTGGATTTGAAACGGTGAGTTGCTCTTCCACCGGGAATTTGGCGAATTCCGTGGCGGCGCAAGCGGCGCGGCATGGATTTGAAGCTTGGATTTTTATTCCTGCTGATCTGGAAGCGGCGAAGGTGGTGGGGACGCAGGTTTATGGCGCGCGGGTTACTCGCATTGCGGGGAATTACGATCAGGTGAACCGGCTTTGCTCGCAGATTGCGGATCGTTATCGCTGGGGCTTCGTGAATATTAATTTGCGTCCTTATTATGCGGAGGGATCGAAGACGGTTGGATACGAAATTGCCGAGCAGCTTGGTTGGCGTTTGCCGGATAACGTGGTGGTGCCGATGGCCGGCGGCTCTTTGATCACGAAAATCAGCAAGGCGTTCGGCGAACTTGTGTCGCTCGGCCTCGTTGAGGCCAAGACGGTGAAATTCTTTGGCGCGCAGGCTACTGGGTGCTCGCCGATTGCGGACGCGGTGAAGAATTCGAAAGATGAAATTGATCCGCAGAAGCCTTCTACGATTGCGCGCTCGCTGGCGATTGGGAATCCGGCGGACGGAATCTATGCCACGCGGGTAATTCGCTCGAGCGGCGGCTGGGCGGAGGATTGCTCGGACGCGGATGTGGTGGACGGGATTGAATTGCTGGCGGCGAGCGAGGGAATTTTCACCGAGACTGCCGGCGGCGTGACCGTCTCTTGCGCGCAATCGCTTTTGGCGCAGGGGCGCATCGGAGCCGATGAGGAAACGGTGCTTTGCATTACCGGCAACGGATTGAAGACTACCGATGCGTTGACTGGGCGCTTTGAGCTGGACGACGCGATCGAGCCTAAGATTGCGGCTTTCGAGAAATATATGGGGAACGCGGTGGCCGCTACAGCTTCGGCCTAGCGCGGAATGGCCGTACGCGTTCAAGTTCCTGCCAGCACGGCTAATCTGGGACCGGCTTTTGATTGCGCGGCGATCGCGCTGAATCTGTACTTGCGCGTTTCGGCGGAGCCGCGGGCGGCGGCGGGATTCGAGATACGCTACCGCGGAGAGAATGCTGATCGAGTTGCCGCGAGCGATCAAAATCTGGTGGTGCGGGCGATCCGGAGTTTTGCGGGGCTGGGTCCGGCGGCGGTGGCGGGGGCTCGAATTGAAATTGAGAATGAGATTCCAATTGGCGTCGGGTTGGGCTCGAGCGCGGCGGCCATCGTTGCGGGATTGCTGGTGGGCGCTGAACTTGCGGGACGCCGGGTGGAACGCTCGGGAGTGCTGCGCGAGGCGGCGGCGCTCGAACATCATCCCGATAATGTGACTGCGGCGCTCTGCGGCGGCTTCGTCGTGTCGGCGACTACCGATGAAGACGAGCGCGGCGGTTCGGCTGAAGTTCTTTTTCATCGCTGCGATGTTTCCGAAGCGCTCGATTTCATTGCGGTGACGCCGGACCGGCCGCTGCCAACGGAGAAGGCGCGCGCGGCGCTGCCAGCGCAGTATTCGCGGCTCGACGTGGTGCAGAATTTGCAGCGCGTGGCGCTGTTGACGGCTGCTTTTTGTTCGGGAACCGGGCTGGCGCCGGAATACTTTGGCGATCGCATTCATCAGCCTTACCGCAGCGCGTTGATTCCGGGAATTTCGGATTGCCTGGAGTTTCGCCAGGACGGGCTGGCGGGCGTGTTCATCAGCGGGGCGGGATCATCGGTGATGGCGATCGCTACAGCGAATGCTGCGGAGATTGGCGAGGCGCTGGTGGAAAGGTTTGGGCGCAATGGCGTGGCGGCTCGCGCGACATATCTCAAAGCTGATAATCGCGGGGCGCAAATTCTTTCGCGCTGAACCTGCTACGACACACTTGCTCGTTCCTGCGTTTACCTGATTCGAATCACCACTTATACTTTTATTGACGCCGAGAATCACTTGCACGGATCGCGGCGCGACAACCGAGCTATGGCTACTGCATTTCTACAATGTATCGAAGAAGCTTGCCGGCGGCGGCACTCGCTGGACGCGCGAGAATACCGCTGCGACGCGTGCGGAAGTTTGCTCGACGTCGAATACGAAATGCCGGCGCCGAATCGCGCGGAGCTGCTTGCATTGTGGCAGCAGCGCAAGGCTAGCGGCTTGGTAGAAGACCAGAGCGGGGTTTGGCGATTTCGCGAGATGCTTCCTTTCATCGCGGCAGACCGGAGCGTAGTGACGCTTGCCGAGGGAAACACTCCGCTTGTGGAAGCTGCGCGAGCGGGCGAATGGGCCGGCGGCGTGCGATTGACGGTGAAACATCAGGGCGCGAATCCTACCGGGTCATTCAAAGATCTTGGCATGACTGCTTGCGTTTCGCAGGGGGCAATTCTGGGTTGTGGCGTGGTGGCTTGCGCTTCGACCGGAAATACTTCGGCGTCCATGAGCGCTTATGCGGTGCGCGCGGGAATGAAGGCGCTGGTTTTTGTGCCGGCCGGGAAAATTACGCCGGCGAAACTGGCGCAGGCGCTTGAGTTTGGCGCCATGGTGATCGAGATTGCGGGGAATTTCGATCAGGCGTTTGAATTGCTGCGGTCGTTTGCGCGGGAGATGAAATTATATCTCGTGAATTCGCTCAATCCATTCCGGCTCGAAGGGCAGAAGTCGATTATTTTCGAGATCCTCGAACGGCGTGGATGGCGAGTGCCGGATTACATCGTTGTTCCCGGCGGAAATTTGGGAAATGTTTCGGCGATGGGAAAAGGATTGTGCGAATTGCGGCGGTGGGGATTTATCGATAGCCTGCCGAGGCTGGTGGTGACGCAGGCGGAGGGCGCCAATCCTTTTTGCCGAATGTTGGCTGCAGGGGCGGCGGAACTTACGCCGGTGGCCGAGCCGCATACTGAGGCTACGGCGATTCGTATCGGCAATCCCGTGAATTGGAAGAAGGCGCTGCGGGTGATCCGCGCGACGGATGGACTTTGCGAATCGGTTTCTGATGCGGAGACTTTTGAGGCTAAGGCGGCGTTGGCGGGCGATGGGATCGGCTGCGAGCCTGCTTCGGCCACGACTGTCGCTGGAGTTCGCAAACTGCGGAAATCGGGAAAAATTGAAGCGGGCGCGGACGTGGTTGCGATTCTTACCGGCAATCAGTTGAAAGACTCGGAAAGTAGTTTGCTTCGGCGCAGCGCGGAGGAATTGGCGCGGCAGCGTGTGAGCGTCGAAGCCGATGCCGGCAAATTGCGCGCCGCGCTCGAGAGAGTTCTAAAGTAGCGCCGGCGTCGCTGTTTACCCTGAGAAGTTCGAAGGGCCGGCATCTTGCGAGCACATACCCGCCATATGCTCTCAACATGGGCGGATCACGAACTCCAGCCAGAGCCGTTGTTTGACGTTGCGTTCCGCCCGTGATCGCGGCCGTAGCGTACTTTTGCGCTCGTAAGATGCCGGCGGGCACGCCAGCGCTACTTAGCCTTGCAGCAGCAATTCTTTTGCTCGCTCGGCGGCTTTTACTACCGCTTTAATCAATGTTACTCGGAGCTTGCCGTCTTCTAGTTCCATTATGCCGTCTATGGTGCAGCCTGCTGGTGTGGTTACCGCTTCCTTCAGCAACGCGGGATGATCGCCGGTTTCTAGGACCATGCTGGCTGAGCCTTCTACCGTTTGGGCGGAAAGCAACGTGGCAAGATCGCGCGGTAGTCCTACCTTTACGCCCGCTTCCGCTAGCGATTCCAAAATTATATAGATGAAGGCGGGGCCGCTGGCGGAGAGGCCGGTGATGGCGTCCATGTGCTTTTCATCGACGATTACTGAGCGGCCTACGGCTTCGAATAATTTTCGGGCGGTTTCGAGATGTTCGGGCTTGGCGTGCGAGCCGCCTGCTACTGCGGTCATGCCGTGGCCGATGAGGCAGGGGGTGTTGGGCATGGCGCGCACTACCGGGATGCCGGTTGGCAGCACTTTCTCTATGTAGGTGGTGGGAACCGACGCGGCGATCGAGATGATTAGCTTTTCTTTGTGCAGCGCGGGACGAATTTGCTCCATTACGGAGCGGACGATTTGCGGCTTCACACAGACTAGGATGATGTCGGCTTGGCGGACGGCTTTTATGTTGTCGGTGAAGACGGCGACGCCGAGGGTTTTCGCGCGGGACTCGGCTTTTTCCGCGTGAAGCAAAGTCGCGCTGGCGGCTTCGGGGCGGAACAGGCCGCGTTTTAGGAATGCTTGGAGTAATATGCCGCCCATTTTTCCGGCGCCGAGTACGGCTATGAGGGGATTTGCGCTTACTGCGGCGTGCTTGGATTTCGTTGTGGTCATCTTGCCTGCTTGTGGCTCGGCGCGATTTTCGCTCGAGCGAAATTTGAAAAAGTCATTTTATCGGCAATTCTGGGATTCTGCGCCGCTTTGTAGCACAGCCACTCTTGGCTGTGTTTTTTAGTAGTCTTCCGCATCGCGCCATTAACTTAAATCCGGCACAGCCAAGAGTGGCTGTGCTACCGGTGCTTGCGTGCCGCGACTTCTGCGCCTACTGGGCTGCGCTGCGGGAGTAGTCCGCGATCGGCTAGCAATTCGGCGTTTAGGATTGCCGCGCCGGCAGCGCCTCGCACCGTGTTGTGAACCAGCACTGTGAATTTGAAATCTAGGAGCGGGCAAGGGCGGATGCGGCCTACGGTTACGCTCATGCCGCGGCCGGCATCGCGATCGCGGCGCGGCTGCGGGCGATCGGCTTCCTGGCTTACCAGGATCGGATGCGCGGGGGCCGTCGGCAGGCCGAGCTTTTGCGGCTCGCCTGCGAATGACGCTAGCGCGTCGCTTACTTCTGCCGCTGAGGCGCGCTTTTTTAGTTTCACAGAGACGGATTCCAGATGGCCGTCGATTACCGGAACGCGATTGCACTGGGCGCTGATTTTGAATTCGGCGAAGTGAATCGCGATTTGGGCGAGGCGGCCGAGAATTTTTCGCGGCTCAGTTTGCATTTTCTCTTCTTCGCCGGAGATGTAGGGGATCACGTTTTCCATTGCGTCGAGCGAGGCTACGCCCGGATAGCCGGCGCCGGAGAGCGCTTGCATGGTGACTACGAAAACTTCGGCTATGCCGAAGGCATCTTCGAGCGGCTTGAGCGCCATGGCCAGGCCTACCGTCGAACAATTTGGATTGGTCACCAGATATCCGTTGGTGTAGCCGCGCCGCTTTTTCTGCGACGGAATTAAATCCAGATGATCGGGATTGACTTCCGGAATCACCAGCGGAACATCTTCATCCATGCGGTGATTGCGCGTGTTGCTGATCACCGGATAACCGGCACGCGCGAAATCCTCTTCGATCGGGCCTGCTACGCTCGAATCGAGAGCGGAAAGAACGAAATCGCAGTCGAGATCGGGCGTGGCGCTCTTTACTTCGAGTTCGCCAACGCTATTCCGGAATCGGCGTCTCCTGCAACCAGCGAGCGGCTTCGCGATAGGTGCGGCCGGACGAACGCTCCGACGCCGCGAGCTCCGCAATGCGAAACCACGGATGCGCCGCCAGCCCTTGAATCATTTTTTGGCCGACGGCGCCGGTAGCGCCGAGGATGCCGACGCGCCAGGTCATCGCGAGCCTCCGCTTGCGGCCCCCTGCCTGCCGGTTTCGCGCAGGCCGATCCACGTTCCGGGTGTTTCCGGCCGCTCGGCATTTCTGACGAGGAGCGGAATGCGCTCCCGCATCAGAAAACTGAAGGCCTTGGGATGCACCACTTTCGCGCCGCGCTGTGAATGTTCGAACGCTTCTTCGTAGCTAAGCTCCTCGAATTGCTGCGCCGATGCGACGTGGCGCGGATCGGCGTCGAAGAATCCGTCCACGCTGGTCCAGATGGTTAGATCGTGCGCGCGCAACGCGCAAGCCACGATCGCCGCGGAAAAGTCGGAGCTGTTGCGGCCGAGCGTGGTGATGCGGCCTTCCGGAGTGGCGGCGACGAAGCCGGTGACCACCGGAACGCTGCCTGCTTCGAAATAGCGGTACAGCGCTTCGTGAATTTTTGCGTACGATTCTGCGAGTCTCGGATGTGGATCTTCGCGATCGCCGTCGGTGACGATGAAGTGGAAGGAGTCGAGCGCGTCGGCGTTGACGCCGAGCTTGCGCAGCGCGGCCGCGAAGAGACGGCTGCTCCAGCGCTCGCCGAAGGAAACCACCTCGTCGGTGACTTCCGCGGGGCTGTGGCCTTCGCTGCCGCCGGAGACGACGGTCGAGAGTTCGAGCGAGAGTTCGGCTAGCTCGATGCGCAGTTGGAACTCCTGCTCGTCGCCGGAGTAGAGTTCGCGCGCGACATAGAGATGGAACTGCGCGATCTCCTGCGCTTCGGTGAGCGCCGAGGGCACGTCGCGAAGACGCAGCGCGCGAGTGATGCTGTAAAGGCGGTCGGTGACGCCGCGAAGAGCGGACACAACTACGGCGATGCGCTCATTCTGCCCCACCTCCGCGACGTGCCGCGCGGCCAGCAAAATACTTTCCGCCGAAACAAGCACGCTGCCGCCGAACTTCATCACCCGCACGCGATTAGATGGCTGCGCTCCGTTCGCTGCGTTGCTGGTGCGATCGAGCGTTCGCAGCGCGGCCTCATTTTGGCTTCGCTCGTCGTTCCTTTCGTTTTGCGCTTCGTTAGCCTCGGGTGCCATTGCATCCTCTTTTTTGGCGGTGACCTATATTCCGTAGGCCCGCCGGCGGTTTTGTGCCATGCGCGCCGCCTCACCGATTCAAATTCAACACCCCGAAAACAAAAAACCCGCCTGCCAGGCTTTCTTCTGGCGGCGGGCTCGGGCTGCTGAATTGGGTTGGCTTCAGCGGCCCGCGGCGCCAGAAGGCGTATCCGTAGTGGTGCGCATAATAAGGCGCGTCCACTTGGCCGGCGACGGGTTCTGGCTCCGAGAAATCATGACTCGTCAACTGTAAAGGCGGCGGATATTAATGTCAACCGGCAAAATAGCCTGAATATTACATTTTCGTGACTAGCGCGCAGGCGCGCGAAAGCGCCGGAACGCGCGCGAAAAGCCTCAATCCCTAGCCGCCAAGACAGGCCAGTAACCTTCGAGTTCCATTTGCGGATCTGAACGTTGTAGGGTCAATCGGCAACTCGCTAAAATTTAGGAGATGGACGCGCAATCCTTACGCGAGTGGGTAACCGACGCGATTCGTTATTGGGAGCCGCGGCGGCTTATTTACAATGCCGTGCTGGCCGGCATCGTGTTGTTCTATTTCGCGCGCGGCTATCCTGCTTCGAAATCGATTCTGACCGTTAATCTTGCGCTTCTAATCTTCCTGCTTGCGGTGCTCGCCAATGTCGCTTATTGCGCAGCGTATGTCCCTGATGTCTTCGCGCAGCTTTCAGGTTTTCGCGATCTGTGGCGGAAGTTTCGTTGGGCGATTTTTGTGATTGGATTGTTGTTCGCTGGCGTGATTACCCGCTTCTGGGCAATCGGCTTCTTCGACTTGAGTCCGCACTAGAAAATCGGCATCGAATCCTCCATCAGCGAAATGATAAGATTCATTGCATGATGGATCGATTCACGGTTGGGCTCGTCCAGATGAAGTGCTCGACTACCGTTGACGAGAATCTGGCGATTGCGCTGAAGAAAATTCGCGAGGCGGCGGGGCGCGGGGCGCAGATTATTTGCTTGCAGGAATTATTTCGCTCGCAATATTTTTGCCGCGAGGAAAATCCGGAGCTTTTCGGACTGGCCGAGCCGATTCCCGGGCCTTCGAGCGACGCGTTGGCGGCGCTGGCGAAAGAATTGGGCGTGGTGATTGTCGGCTCGCTGTTCGAGCGGCGCGGAGCCGGCGTTTATCACAATACGGCGGTGGTGATTGATGCGGATGGCTCGCTGCTTGGGCTTTACCGCAAGATGCATATTCCGGATGATCCGCTTTACTACGAGAAATTTTATTTCACTCCCGGCGATCTGGGATTTCCGAATTTCAATACGCGATTCGGACGCATCGCCGTGCTGGTTTGCTGGGATCAATGGTATCCGGAGGGCGCACGTCTGGCGGCTCTTGGCGGGGCAAGCATTTTATTTTATCCCACGGCGATCGGCTGGCATCCTTCCGAGAAACAGCAGCACGGCGCGGCGCAGCTCGACGCCTGGCGCACCATTCAGCGCTCGCATGCGATTGCCAATGGAATTTATGTGGCGGCGGTGAATCGCGTCGGCTATGAAGGCACGGCCGAGAGCGGGCTGCAATTTTGGGGCAATTCTTTCGTGTGCGATCCTTTCGGACAAGTGATCGCCGAAGCGCCCACGGACCGCGAAGAAATTTTGATCGCGGAATGTGATCCTCGGCACATGGAAGATGTGCGGCGCAATTGGCCCTTTCTGCGCGACCGCCGCATCGACGCTTACGCACCCATTCTGCAACGATGGCGCGATTGAGAGCGAAGATCGCGCGGCCTTCCGTCCCGCACGCGCTGGGCTATCGCATGCCCGCCGAGTGGGAACCTCATCTCGCAACCTGGCTCGCTTGGCCTCACGAAAAAACCGATTGGCCGGGGAAATTCGAGCCGATTCCGTGGGTTTATGCCGACATTGTGCGGAACTTGGCGCGCGTGGAGCGCGTACGGATTCTAGTGCGCGATGCGGCGATGCAGCGGCAGGCGCGCGAGATTTTGAAGAAGTGCGATGTGAATCTCGCGGCTGTTGATTTTTATCTCGTGCCGACCAATCGTGGGTGGATTCGCGACTTCGGGCCGATTTTTTTGCGCGATGCGGATGGCGATGCCGCGCTCACAAATTGGCGATTCAATGGCTGGGCGAAGTACGACAATTCAAAGCGCGATGATGCCGCGACTTCGAAACTTCTGCCACGTTTGAAAATCACAGCTTGGGAGCCTGTGCATCACGAGCGCCGCGTGGTGCTCGAGGGCGGGAGCATTGACGTGAACGGTCTCGGCACGATGCTTACGACTGAAGAATGTTTGCTCAGCAAAGTGCAGGAGCGCAATCCGGGATTTGTGCGCGAAGATTATGCAGAAATCTTTCGCGATTATTTCGGCGTCACAAACTTGCTCTGGCTGAATCGCGGAATCACCGGCGACGATACGCACGGGCACGTCGATGACCTGGCGCGATTTGTGAATCCTACGACGGTGGTCGCGGCGGTGGAAGAGGACCGCGCCGACAAAAATTACGAGCCGCTGCAGGAAAATGTCGCGCGGCTGCAGAAAATGAAGGATCAGGATGGACGGCCATTGGGCGTGGTGACGCTGCCGATGCCGCGGCCGGTTTATTTCGAGCGGCAGAGATTGCCGGCGAGCTACGCGAATTTTTATATCGCGAATGGAATCGTGCTGGTGCCTGTGTTTAACGATTCGAATGATCGCATTGCGCTGGATAAACTGGCCGCGCTTTTCCGCGATCGACAGATTGTGCCCATCGCTTGCCGCGATCTCGTGCTCGGACTTGGCACGATTCATTGCATGACGCAGCAGCAGCCAAAGTAGCGCCGGCGTCCCTGCCGGCATCTTACGAAGAAAAAAGAAGCCATCGGCGCGATCCCGGACGGCGCAAACAATTAAATTCACAGCAGTGATTAGCAGTATTCTTCCGCCCGTGAGTATCGCTCTGGCGAACTTTTCCGGTCGTAAGATGCCGGCAGAGACGCCGGCGCTACTTGGGGGCGTTTTCTGCGCGTTGGCGGATTACTGCTACGAAGGCGGTGGCTGAACGTGGGAGGTGGCGGTCGCGGCGATAGATCAAGCCTAGCTCGCGCCATAGTTCTACATCTTTGATGGGGATGAGGCGGACTTTTCCGGCGCGTTCGTCGTCGGCGGCGTAGGAGGCGCTGATTAGCGAGACGCCCAGGCCTGCGGCTACGAAGCGCTTGATCATGCTCACGCTGGGGAGCTCCATAGCGACATGTAGTTGCGAGCGGAATGGGCGGAAATATTTATCGAAGAGCTGGCGCGTGAATCCGGTCTTCGGAAAAATCAGCGGCTGCGCGGCGATGTCCGCGGCGCTTACGGATTTCAGGCGCGCCAGCGGATTCTTGGGGCTGGTCATCAGCACCACGCGATCGCGAAAAATCGGAATCACCTTCAGACCTGGCGATTTGATCGGCAGAGTCACTATTCCCACGTCAATCGAGCCGTCTTCCACTTTCTGCAAAATCTTGTGCCCAAAATTGCGGTAAATGCTGATTTGCACCGCGGGATAGAGCCGTTGGTACTCGGCGAAAACATCAGGCAGCACGTAAAGACAGGTCGCTTCATTGGCGCCGATGGCCAGCTTGCCGCGCGTGGTCTCCGCCTGATCGGCCATGGCGCGATGCGAATCCTGGCGCATGGCGATCATGCGCTTGGCGTAATCAAGGAGCACTTCACCGGCAGGCGTCAGCCGCACCGCTTTTCCCACGCGGCCGAAAAGCTTCTCACCGTATTCCAACTCAAGCTGGCGGATCTGCGCGCTCACCGCCGATTGCGAGCGAAATACTTTGCGGCCGGCCAGCGAGAAGCTGCCGTTCTTGGCTACTTCGACGAAGGTAGTCAGTTGGTCGAAATCCATGGACCTTGGATGTGATTCTAACGAAAACGACTCCGAAACTCACTACCATCCATGCACGGGCGCAGCATGACGCGTGGGGAGCGTCTGCAATGGCGAGCCGCGCGTGCGAAGAAAAGGGGGGAGGAAGCCGACAGCCCGGCCGTGGGGTAGGCCGAGGTGCGCGTATAACCCGGCGCCGCGAGGATTTCGAACGGCGAACGAATTCCGCTTTTTCCTCCCCATGAGAATTTTTAACCTGCGACGCTGTGGAAAGTAAAACTGAGAATTTCGATGGCGATAATTGATTTTTTCGCTCATCCGGAAGATTTCTGGGAGATTGCTGGAATGTTACAGGCCGAGCAGATTGATTTGCAGTTTTTCGTAGCCGTGCTCGCGGGCCCACAGATCGAGCGGCATAGTGGCGAGCTCGTCCACAACCGGAACAGCTAGACCGGTCTTCGTCAGGTCGATGCTTTTCAGGTAGGTGTGGCAGGTGTCGCAGACATCCACGCGCACGTGGGCGATTTCCGGGGCCGAATAATAGGCCATTTGCGGCTCGCGTTCTTCTCCGCATGCGGGGCAATAAATTCTGCGAAACGCCCATTCGTGCGCGCAGAGCATGCAAATTAGAGATTTTTTCGCGCCGTCGCCCTCGCTGCGCAAAACACCGGTGACCGGCTTGCCGCCGCACAGCGGGCAAGTGAATGGCGTGCCATCGACGACTGCGATTTCGCGATGACTGGCGAGATATTCGGCGTAAGGCTGTAAAAAAATCCACGCGAGCAAGCGATCGGAGGAAATTGCGCCCTGGGAATCGCCGGACTGCACGGGGTCGGAGTAGTCCACGATCGCGGTTAAGTCCGCATCGCCGTGCCAGAACTCTTCGATGGCGCGCTGCCATGCTGCGGGCCCTTGCTGCAGCAGCGCGGCGGCGGCTTGGGCGAGCGGCGGCGGCGCAACTTGCTGGATCACCGCCAGAAACCGGGAAAAGTGCGGCAGCAGCAGGAACAGATCCAATTCATCGCGCAGCGGGCGATCGGCGGAAATCTTCGGTGAATCCGCGAGGGCCTTCTCGATTTCGGCGTAGAGACTTTTCTGGAATGTCGCGACCTTGGCGTAGAAGCGCAGACCTTCGGCGGCGAACGGATAAGTGGAAGCTAACTCGTTGGCGCGGCGGATGCGGCGATCCCAAGGCGCGAGGATCACTGCTTAGGCCGCGGCTTGCCGGTAACCTCGTAATACCACTTGCGATGGAAGGTCCAGGCCCACGCGCGAGTGACGTATCCGTGGACCATCGAGCCGAAGCTGCCTTCTTCAAGAATGGTGCTCATGTACACGTGAATCAAAAAAAGGCCCTATGGTGATGAGTGCCACGCTGGCGTGCACGAGAATTATCGCCATCCGCAAAATATGAAATTTCCAAGAAATGTCTTCGGTGAACCAGAGTCCGAACCCGGAGAGTAGCAGGAGAATCGTGCTCCAGAACATCGCCCAGAAGAAAAGTTTTTGGCCCCAATTGAAACGGCCCACCGGCGGAAGCTTGTCGTCTTCGTTGTTGATGTAGGACATTGATATCGTGCGCCCACCGGTTATCGTCGGCGTCGATCTCCATATCGCGGTGCCACTCGATGCAAGTCCAGAAATACGAGGCGGTAAACAATAGTCCGGCCCACGGATGCGCGAATCGCGCCGTCGGCCCGCCGCCAACCACAGCCGCGAGCCAATAGAGATAAGGCGACCAGAAAGCCAGTCCGGTCATCAAGCAAAAAATGTAGGTGAGCGCGCCAACCCAGTGATTGATGCGCTCGGCGAAAGTGTAACGGGTAATCAGTTCCCGGTCGAAATCGGTAGTGGCGCCGGTTCGGTGAACCGCATCGGTGCTCATACGCGCCTCTCATCCGGCGGAATGGGTTCCTCTTTCTTCGGGCCAGACTCGCATGTAGTGCAAAGCCATGCCGACAATTCCGCCGACGATGGCCAGATTTCCCAGCCACTTCAGCGGCTTCTTCCACAACCACACGGAATAGGGAATGTGCGGATCTTTCGGCAGTCCGCCGTAGAGTTCGGGATTCTTGGCATCGTGCAGCACATAGATCACGTGCGTGCCGCCCACTCCCGAAGGATCGTAAACGCCCGCGTCAGCGAATCCGGAAACATTGCGAAGCTGCGCGGCTCGCGTTTCCGCCAGCTCTTTCATTTCCCCTTTGGTGCCGAAGTGTAGGCAGCCGGTGGGGCAGGCCTTGATGCAAGCGGGCTCGAGGCCTACCGAAACGCGATCGTTGCACAGCGTGCACTTGAAAACTTTGCGCGCGCCGGGGCTGAATTTCGGAATGTTGAAGGGGCAGCCGGTCATGCAATAGCCGCAACCGATGCAGTGCTCTTCCTGAAAATCGATAATGCCGTTGGCGTATTGCACAATGGCCGAATCCGCGGGACAGGCTTCCAGACAGCCCGGCTCTTCGCAATGCATGCACTGATCTTTGCGCATCAGCAGCATCATCCGGCCGTCTGCAAGCTCGTGCTCGTTGAACTTGATCAGATTCCAATAATTCCAGGCCGTTTCCGGCATAGTCTGATAGGAATTATCGAAACTGGTTTGGCTGAAGGTGTAGCCGTTCCATTCGAGGCAGGCTACTTCGCAAGCTTTGCAGCCGATACAGGTGGTGGTGTCCACCAGCTTGCAAACCTGAAATTCGCGATTCAGCCCGGCGCCCGGGACAGTTCCGGGGTGCGCTGAAGCGCGGACAATTTCTGTTCCCGCCTGGCTCATCGTCGCTCCCTAGGCCTTCTCGACTTTCACGAGGAAACCTTTGGATTCGGGCGTGTGCGCGTTCGGATCGGTAACCGTCGGCGTGAGCAAATTCGCCGGCGTACGCGCGTTCCGGTCTTCATCTTCGTCAATGCCGCGGAAGCCCTGATGAATCGGCAGGCCGATCTGATAGACCTTCTTGCCGTCGATCATCATCGGCTTCAGCCGGCGCGTGACGAAGGCTTTCGCGATGTAGGTACCGCGCGCGCTGATCACCTTGATTTTGTCCGTCCCGCGAATTCCCTTCGCTTCTGCCAACTCCACGGGTATTTCCACGAACGGTTCCGGGATCAACATCACGTTCACGGGATTATTCTTCGTCCAGTAGTGATATTGCTCGGTGAGCCGGTAGGTGGTGCAAACGATGCTGTATTCTTCCGGCGTTCCAAATTTATCGTAGGGTGTCTTGAATTTTTTCACCAGCGGGTTGGTCGATTGCTCCGGATGCAGCGGATTCTTTATCGGGCTTTCGATCGGTTCGTAATGCTCCGGAAAGGGCCCATCCGCGAGCACGCCGATCGGAGCGAATAGTCTCCCGATGCCTTCGGGGTTCATGATGAACGGACCCAAGTGATCTTTGGGATGCGAATCGGGCTTGAAGTCCGGCACGTCATTGCCGACCCATTTTCCGGCAGCTTCATTCCACCAGACCTGCTTGCGCTCCGGATCCCACGGTTTTCCTTCGAGGTTGCAGGAAGCGCGGTTATAAAGGACGCGGCGATTGGCGGGCCACGACCACGCCCAGTTCGGATACACGCCCATTCCGGAAGGATCTTCGGTGCCGCGCTTTTGGATCTGCGCTCCGGCCTCGGTCCAGCAGCCGGAGTAAATCCAATTGCCGCACATGGTAGTGCCGTCGTCTTTTAGCCATGCGAATCCGGGCAATTGCTGACCCGCCTTAATCACTTGTTTGGTGACTGGATCTTGCAGTTCCGCCAGCGCTTTCCCGTTCAGCTCCATGGCCACTTGTGTAAGCGGCGGATGCTCTGCGTCCGCGTAGGCCCAGCTCAAATTCAGAATGGGGTCGGGGAATTTTCCGCCTTCTTTTTTATAGAGGCCGCGGACGCGCAGGAAAATCTGCGCGACGATGTCCTGATCGAGTCGCGCTTCGCCCGGAGGCGGCACCGCCGCGTATTTCCAGGTCACCCAACGCGCCGAGTTGGTCATGCTGCCGTCTTTTTCCGCGAAGCCCGCGCAGGGCAAGCGATACACCGTGGTATTAATTTTCTTCTGTTCGTCGGCGGTGATTCCCGGAGCCTTCCAGAATTCGCTGGTTTCATCCTGATAAATTTCGCCCACCACCAGCCAATCCGCTTTTTTCAGCGCGTTAATGTTCTTGTTGGTGTCCGGACCGATCATCACCCCGTTCATGCCGAAGGCGAACATGCCCTTGACCTTGCCGTTGTACATATCGTCCCAAATGTGCGTCCAGGAATAATCGCGGTCGAATTTGGGGAGATAGTCAAAAGCGAATCCGTTTTCTTTCGTGGCCGCGTCGCCGTAGAAGCCTTTCAGCAGCGAAACGAAGAACTTCGGTGTGTTCTGGTAGTAGTTCATCGAATCCCACGCCGCAGGCTTCGACGCGGTTGGCGTTGTGCGCTTCAGATAAGTGGCCAAATCCGTGTCCGCGGGAATCGGGCCTTTCAGGTATCCAGGCAGCGAGTCGTAGAGCCCGGCCATGTCTGTAGCGCCTTGAATATTCGAGTGGCCGCGCAGCGCGTTCACGCCGCCGCCCGCTCTGCCGACGTTGCCGAGCAAAAGTTGAATCATCGCGGCGGTGCGGATGATTTGCGTGCCGAAAGTGTGCTGCGTCCAGCCCACCGCGTAGATAATCGTGGCCACTTTCTTCGTGTCCCCGTCTTTGCGGATGGACGTGAACATGTCAACGGCTTTCAGATATTGGTCCTTCGGAATGCCGGTGATGCGCTCGACGGTCTCTGGCGTGTAACGCGAATATTGCTGCTTGAGCAATTGGAAGACGCAGCGCGGATGCTGCAGCGTAAGATCGTAAGCCACATTTGGCGGCAGTAATGGCGCCGGCGCAGGTCCGCCGGGATTGCCGGGCGCAGGTTCTGGCGCGTGACCAGAAGCTGCGGCTGCGTCCGCTTTGCCGCTGAAATCCCCGCCACCTTCATAGTTCCAGGTGGTTTTATCGTAGGCGCCCGACGTGGCATTGAATCCGGAATACAGACCATCTTCCGGAAGCTTGAAACCATCCTTCACGATAAAAGCCGCATTCGTGTAATTGACCAGATATTCCTTGGCGATGCGGTTGTTCTCAATCGCGTAACGGATCAGTCCGCCAAGAAAAGCAATGTCAGTGCCCGCGCGAATTTGGCAGAAAAGATCAGCGGTAGAAGAGGTGCGCGTAAATCGCGGATCGACGGAAATCAGCTTGGCGTTGCGGTTGCGCTTGGCCTCCATCGCCCACTTGAATCCGCAGGGATGGTTCTCGGCGGGATTCCCGCCCATGATCAACATCATGTCGGTGTTCTTGATGTCGATCCAGCCATTGGTCATCGCCCCGCGTCCAAACGTTGGTCCCAAACTTGAGACCGTGGGGCCGTGTCAAACACGGGCTTGGTTTTCTAAATAAACCAAGCCCAAACCTCGCATCGCCTTGACGACCAGGTAATTGAATTCATTCGTATCCGTGCAGCCGCCGATGAAGGAGATGCCTTCGCAGCGGTTCACCGTGTGTCCGTTCGCATCCTTTTCTACGAAGGACGCGTCGCGGGTCTTCTTGGTCCATTGCGCGATTTCATCGAGCGCCGTGTTCCAGGAAATATCTTCCCAGTCCGTCCCGCCGGGCCGCCGCACTTGCGGCTTGGTGAGCCGCCGCGGATTGAGCATGTCCTGCTCGAGCGAAGATCCTTTGGGGCAGAGCGTTCCGCGATTGGTGGGATGATCGGGATCGCCTTCGACGTGAATTACTTGCGGCGTGACGTTCTTGGCGCGGTCGCCAATCGTATAAATCAGCACGCCGCAGCCAACCGCGCAATAAGGACAGGTCGAGCGCGTCTCCGCGGCACGTGCGATCTTCAGCTCTTTGAGTTGCGCGTATGCCGGCTTCAGATCAAATCCCAGCAGCGACGCAGCTCCGCCGCCAATGGCTGCGATCTTAAAGAAGTCCCTGCGCGAGGTTTGCACTGTCAATGGCCCCCCGTCCTGCGAAGAGTAGGAGAACACCCAATTGACGCGCCCTGTTTCTAGTCCGTTTCAACGTTCTTGTCAAGCTAAGCTACAGGATTGTAACAATCGCGGGAGCCCGGCCGCGGTTCGCTCACGCTCCTCACGTCCCATTCGATGCAAGTTCTGATGCAGAAGTATCACAAAAAGTGCATACTTCCGCGCTGCACCCAATCGCGGAGACGAGGATGGTTGCCGAGACCTTAAAAAACATTCTGCTGATCGTCGGCGCGCTGTTCCCCATCGTGAATCCGATTGGCGGCAGTCCCATCTTTCTCGCGTTCACCGGCAGCTTCACCACCGAGTCGCGAAAGCTGCTGGCCTGGCGGGTGGCTTTAAACAGCTTTATCCTTCTGGTGGTCTCCTTCACCATTGGCACGCACCTGCTGACGCTCCTGGGAATTTCAATCCCGGTGGTGCAGGTGGGCGGCGGCCTGGTGGTGATTTCCACCGGCTGGGC
Source organism: uncultured Acidobacteriota bacterium (assembly GCA_963831955.1). Lineage (GTDB taxonomy): Bacteria > Acidobacteriota > Terriglobia > Acidiferrales > UBA7541 > Palsa-147. The sequence continues at coordinate 464,903 of CAWHSG010000004.1, forward strand.
CATGTTGACGCAGAGCGACGAAGACGATGTCAAGACCGGCGCCGTCCGCGAACATGCCGGCACTCCCGACATTTTCAGCAAAGCCTTTTATCCGCTGACTCTTCCGCTCACCGTAGGGCCAGGCTCGATTTCGGTGGCCATCACTCTGGGCGCTAACGAGCCGCGCCACTTCGGCGCCAATCTTCTTTCGATTATCTCGGCGGTAATCGGTTCGCTGATCATCGCCGCGAGCATCTACGTGTGCTACGGATTCGCCGACCGCCTCGGCGCACTGCTCGGCCGCAATGGCATGAACGTGCTTCTGCGCCTCTACGCATTCCTGCTAGTATGTATCGGCGTGCAGATCTTGTGGAACGGCGCGAGAATTCTGCTGAAGGGGCTGCTGCCAGTCACAGGTTAGGCCCAGCGCGAAGCGCCATCCGAACCTAGGGCTCGCGCTTTATGCCGGGCCGGGCAAGATGGAAATTCAAAGCAAGCGTGCCCATCGTCGCAATCGCCCATTAAAGAGACGTCTTTGCTTCACACGTCCGGGCTGATGGTTCAGCCCAGCAATATAACGGGTCTGGGCTGATGATTCAGCCCAGCAATATAACGGGTCCGGGCTGATGATTCAGCCCAGCAATATAAAACGACTTTGAAACGGCCCAATCCGACCCAGCATCAAATCCGAACGGAGGAAACACAGATGGCATCAAAATCCGATAAGCCCGATAAGCGCGGTCCTAGCTACAGTCAACTCGACTCTGGAACTGAACGCTCCAAGCCAATCCTGCATCAGCAAGCGCACGAAATCCAACCCTACGGGAAAATCGCCAAGCTCCCAATAGCACTGGACGAAAAAGTCTGCGCGGCAAGCGCCGAAAATCTAAATCAACTCCTCGCCGATACAATCACACTTCGCGATCTCTACAAAAAGCACCATTGGCAGGTAGCCGGCCACACCTTCTATCAGCTGCATCTGCTTTTCGACAAGCACTACGACGAGCAGAATGAATTGGTGGACACCATAGCCGAGCGCATCCAAAGCCTGGGCGCCATCAGTCTAGCGATGGCCCCGGATATCGCGGAAACCACCATCATCCCGCGCCCTCCGCGCGGCCGCGAAGAAGTACCCGTGCAAATTTCCAGGCTGCTGGAAGCGCACGAAATAATCCTGAAAGAAGCCCGCGCCATGGCCGAACAAGCCGCCGACGAAGGCGACGACGGCACCAATGATTTGCTCGTCAGCGAAGTGATTCGCACCAACGAGCTGCAAGTTTGGTTCGTGGCCGAGCACGCGGTGGACGTGCCGGTGGTGCGCGCCGATCAAGCCAAATCCGCCGCGTCAGGTAATCGCTGAAGCAGACGTCGGCCGCAAAGGTCTTCGTAGGGGAGGGTGCTTTTTACCCTGAGCACAGCACAGGGTAGCCCTCCCACCTTTCGGCCCCTGTAGTTAAGCCGCAGTCAACAACATAGGTTTATCGCGCGTCATCCGCAGCGATAGTTAGCCGCGCGATAAATCCATTCCCGCAATCTCGCTGCGCACTAGCGGTGCGAATTGGCGTCTTCTGCGGAAAGCTTTATCTCTTCGCTGGCCTGCGCGAGAAGTTCCTTCGCCTTGGCCGCGTGCCCGCCGAGATTGTAGTGATTGTCTTTTTGCGCTTCGTCAACTTTCTGCCACGCCTGCTGGATCAGTTGTTGAGCAGCGCGCATGTTTCCGTGCCTCTCGCCAACCGTCACGCGCGGCTCCTGCGCAAACGCGATAACGCCCAGAGCCAGCGCCAGGCACAGCGCCACGCTCGCCATCAACATTCTCTTCATCATGGATTTCTTCTCCTGGTTGAGTGAGACGATTCGACTCCCGGTTAGAACTGGCAAATAATATGCAAACTCGAGTCGCGCCGCTAGAAAAATTTGCCCGCAACAGCGCGTAAGTCATCCCAGTCACCACTGGTCGGATTCACGATCTGTCAAATCCTTCGCGAATCGCCCACGAATAGAGATAAAATCAATCGTTTTCGATCGCCGGGCCTGTAGCTCAGACGGATAGAGCAGCGGTTTCCTAAACCGCGTGTCGGGAGTTCGACTCTCCCCAGGCCCACCACTCCTTTCAAATGGCTACGGCATGTTGTCACCAGCAGGCTGGCGAAGAAAGCGGGTAAGTGTGGATCCTGAACAAGAGAACCTGAGAGTTGCCAGCGCGCGGCTGGGCAGAAAAGCGCAAGTCGGGGGCGGGCTGGCGGCGTTTATCGGAGTGCTGTTGCTCCTGGGCACTCCTCGTGCCGCGCCCGGCGCGCCCGTGGACGTTCATCAGATGGCCTTGCTCTTTATTGCGTTCGGGATCTTCCTGGCTGCGGCGGGCAGTTTCGCGCGGTGGTATTACCTGCGTTAGAGTGCGGCGCGTTCCCGGAGGATCGCCCAACGGCTTATCGCGTAGGCGCGTCGAGAAAGCTAATTCGGCAATCGCGCCGACGCTACCCCCAGCACGCGTCCTGCCGGCTCTTGAACGATGGCGACGATCCGTAACCCCGCGGCACTGCCCTGATTGATATTGATGCGCACATCGCGGGAGAATTCACCGGCGCGATCCACCGCGCCTGCTCGCTTGAGGCTGCGCAAGACGGCAATGTGTTTCAGGTTCCTTCCGGCGTTTTCGCCGCGGCTGACGTGCGACTCATCGCTTTCATCGGCCGCGGCTATCCAGACTTCCGCGGAGGCCGTCGCAAAGGAAGAAGGCAACTGGCCAGCGTTTACGTGCAGGCCGACCACGCCGGGAGTTTCCAAATGAACGGCGGAAATGCTGACAGGCAGTTTAGTTGTCTTCGCGGCGTCTGCGATGGCGGCGAGCGCTCGCCGCTCATCGCTGCCCACTAACTCGAAGCGTCCGTCAATCACCATCTGCGGTGTATAGACGCTATCGAGATTAAACTGGCCGGCGTAGCCATTCTGCCGTTCGCTGTATTCATGCGAGGAATAGGGATCTCGCCATCCGGTGTCGTCCCAATAATCCACGTGTTCACTGAGAACAACCAGCTCCGCGCCGCCCACCGGTTGCGAGCGGTCTAATTTTTCCAGCAGCGCATCGGCAGGAGGACAATCGGAGCAGCCTTCAGACGTGAACAGTTCGACCAGCACAGGAGTGCGCGAGCCGTCGTTGGCCGGCGGAAGTTCCGGCGCGCTTGCGGCCCGAAGGTGTTGGAACGAGTAGATCGCTAAAAGCGAAATCGCCGCCAAAATCGCGATTGAGATCTTGACACGCATCGAAATGCCCTCCCTGCCGACGACAGATTGTTTCCGCGCATCTTCAAAGAAGCGTCAGTGTCATCAGATTCCGCGACATTCAAAAAGATACACGTAGGTGAACCATTTCATAGGTGAAGGGCGTTGCTGATTTTGTTGCGTGTTCGAAGCGTTTAGTTCCGGCGGATCAGCGACGCCAGCTCGCGATACTCACGCATTGGCGGAATCTTGGTGTCGGCGGTGAGAACCTGAACGCAAACATGGTCCGCGCCCGCGGCGTGATGTTCGTGAATGCGGCTCTGCACGGTTTTCAGATCTCCCCAGGCAATTAGGGCGTCGATCAGTTTGTCGCTGCCGCTATTGGCGAAATCGGCTTCCTCAAAACCAAGACGCAGTAAATTATTGGTGTAATTGGGCAAGCCAAGATAGATCGCAAGAAATTTCCGGGCGATGTCGCGCGCTTTGGCCGCATCGGTCTCGAAAACCACGGCCTGCTCGGGACACAAATAAGGATCGGGGCCGAGAATTTTACGGGCCAGCGCGGTGTGCGCGGGAGTGGTGTTGTAGGGATGCGCGCCATCCGCGCGCTCGGCGGATAATTGCAGCATCTTCGGACCGAGCGCCGCCAGTACGCGCAGCGGCTTCGAGGGCGGCGGAACGGCGCGGTAAATCGCCTGATCCATCGCGTCCAAATATGCGCGCATGGTGGCCACCGGTTTTTTATCGTAAACGTGGCCGCGCAACTTTTCGACCAGATGAGAACGTGACTCACGCCGAGTCCCAGAAGAAAACGATTCGGGTAGGCTTCTGCTAGCGTGTTCTGAGCGGCGGCCATCGCAATCGGGTCGCGGGCGTAGATATTGGCGATGCCCGTGGCAATTACGATTCGCTTGCTTCCCGCCAAAAGCACAGCCGCGTTCGTGAAGGCTTCACGTCCGACGGCTTCGCCGCTCCAAACCGCTCCGAATCCCAGCTCTTCCAATTCGGCGACCACTTCTTGCGCGCGCGCCGACGGAACGGCATCGAGGTAAGTGGTCCAGATGCCGATCGGTCCAAGATGCAAGGTTCGTTGAGCCATCACGCTCCTCTCGTTCGGCAAACCTCAACTAAGGTGATGAATTCGCAGAGGCAGCCGCGTTCGGATTCCGGAGACCTTTAGCGTCGAGCGCAATCGCTATTTCGGTTTGTCTGTCGGCGCCGGTTGTGCGGGCGGCGTCGCAGGCGGCGGCTGCGTTGATTGCTGCGTCTCGACATCCACCGTGTTGAAGTTGCCGTTCACGTCGCGCATTTGTGTGGCTTTCGCCTGCTGCTCGTTGGAGCCGCCGTACTGCACGATATATTTGGTCTTCGTAGTCACCTGCAAACCGGTGAGGGGATCGCCGGGCTTAGGCTGCTCGACTTCCTGTACGGTCGTTTTTCCGCCGCCTGTTTCGCCGCCCTGGACAGTCATTACTTTCCGGCTCAGATGCAGGCTGCCGTCCGGAGTAATTCCAGGAACATCCGTGGAATATGTCTCAACGGTGCTGACTTTTCCTCCCGAGGCAGTATCGGTGTCCTTGGCCACCGTACGCGAAACCTCTGAAAGCCGGCCCTCGGAATCGGCCTGCGAAATGCGCACGTCGCTGGTTCGCGTATCGCCATCTTTCGTGATAGTGCTTTCCTTTACCTGCTGCACTCCCCAGTGGTCGGTGGAAGTGGGCACCAGCGTGGTGGTCGTCACGTCAACGCTTTGGTCCGCGTTGGTTTTTTCCAGCTCCTGCGTCTGCAGCGAGGGAGCCAAGCCGCCGTTGCCGTCCACGACGTAAACGGTGGTTTTTGTTTCTTGCGCGTTGGGGCTGATCTTTTTTGTGTCGGCCACTTCGCGCCGCACGGTATGAACGTTGCCCTCATCATCCACATTCGACGTCGTGCTAACGACGTGGGCATCGCCGCTTCCCGAGCCCCGCGCGTCTTCTTCCGTCACCTTCACCAGATTCCTGTGGCCGTTCACGTCCCACTGGTAAGTGCGCTCGACTGTTCGAGTGGTCGTGGCATCGACGTGTACCGTTTCCGTTTCAGTCTCGGCGTTGGGCTGATACTCGCCATTCGCTCCCAGAATCTCCGTCCTCTTTTTGTCCACGGTGCGATCGCCCGAGGTGGTGTGGGTCTCGGTGGTCCGCGTCGGATCTGTGTTGGCTACGGCGGTTTGCGAAGTTTCGGTGGACGTCTTCGAGGTATCGCCGGTGGGGGCCGGATGCGCGTATTGCTGCGCCTGTGCGCAGACGACTGAGCCGGCGCAAAGAATTGCCGGAATCACCGACTTGAGAAGCAGCTTGGCCGCAGAACCTGCGCATCGATTTTCGGGCTGTGACGAGGGCATGCTGATGCTCCTTTCACTCGCTGCCGTGCCGGGGACCCATCATCGGCCATTCGCGATTTGAGACTGTCGTTTATCCTATTCCTCTCCTGCTTTGGAAACAATGAATTTGGCGTCGTTGCCGGGGCCGCGCCGGAGCTCCTTTCGATTTTGATTCGCCCGGCAAAGGTTTTAATCGCTACATGGTGAGATTAAAATTCGCCGTAAGTCTTAGAAAACAAAAGATCGGGTCTGTTTTTAATCGCTACACTTTTGGGGGGTAGCCGTTTTCGATTGTTCCTCCGTTTTTCGCATGTTGATGTTGCCTTTCGGCCGTAGGGGAGGGCCCGCCCAGGCGGACTCCCGGCGTGGCGGTTGGTGTTTCCGCTGCGCCGCGGGATCCGAGCACGTAGCGATGGAATTCCAATCGACAGCGAACCGACACCCAAACCCAAAGCGGGAGGGTGGTGAACCCCCTCCCCTACTTTAGAAAAACCCCGTTACTTTCCCGATTAGACTTGGCCTCCGTCGTTTGTTTTCATGGAGTTACGTTGATTTCTAATCGTAGTCATTCCCGATTAGAAATCGATTAGCCTCGGGGTCTTTTACCTTGCTGGGCTGAATCATCAGCCCAGACCCGTGTTGATTTTATTGGAGTTGCGCGGAGGCCTTATCGGCTCGTTGCGATTAGGTTTCGATTAGGATTTCGAGATCGTTGGTGGATGGTCATGGTGATTCTCCCGCTTCTTGGCTGCGATCTGGAATCATTGAGACAATTCCAGATCATTGGCGCGAGCGTCGCAGGCTCCGCGCTTTCGGGCTGCTGCCCGATGACCGCTGGGGAAATTGTATCGTTTGAGTTAACAGTAGGCGATGGTACTAATTGCGAAGGTCAAGGGGGAATCCGGCCGTTTCGAAATGCCCAGCGCTAAAGCGCATAGTAAAAGACGGCGCGTCTTCGGAGCGCTGAAGCGCTCCTCCCCCACATGAATGTGGGGGCTGCTACCTGGGCCGAAAACCCAAAGACACGGCGGGCCGGTAGTGCACCCCGGCCCCTACGAACGCCTCCCGCCATTCTGAGGGTAATTCTAATTCGATTTTTGCGCTGCGGCGGCGCGCTCTTTCGCGTGGGCGACGAGCGCATCGAAACGAGGGTCGCCATGCAGCGATTTGAGGTCAGGATCTTTTTCCAACCACAAATCGGTGGAGGGGCGGAGCCCGTGGTCCACCGCGTCGCGTAATGAAGAAAGCGCCTCATCACGCCGGCCTTCGAGGGCCTCGACGCAACCAAGGTTATACATGGAACTAGCAGCGTCCGGACTTTCCGGCCCGAGGACTCGGCGGCGGATGTCGAGCGTTTCTCGATGCAACTTCTCCGCGTCGGCGTGGTGGCCCTCAGTCCCCAGTACGCTTGCAAGATTGTTCATCGATTTTAGTGTGTCCGGATGCTCCGGCCCGAGGACGCGGCGGCGGATATCGAGCGTTTCTCGATGCAACTTCTCCGCGGCGGCGTAGTGGCCCTCACTCGCCAGTACGCTTGCCAGGTTGTTCATCGATTCTAGTGTGTCCGGATGCTCCGGCCCGAGGACGCGGCGTTCAATTTCGAGCCTTTCCCGAGCCAACTTCTCCGCTTCAGCGTAGTGGCCTTCGTCCTCCAGAACAGCCGCCACGTTGCCCATCGAGCCCAGTGTGTCCGGATGCTCGGGACCGAGGACACGGCGCTGAATGTCGAGCGTCTCCCGATCTAACTTCGCGGCATCGGCGTAGCGGCCTTCGTAGACCAGATCGCCCGCCAAGTTTCTCATGGACCCTAGTGTGTCTCGATGTTCCGGCCCGAGGACACGGCGATAGGTGTCGAGCGTTTCGCGATCCAATTTCTCGGCTTCTGCGAAGTGCCCTTCGCTACACAAGGCAGCTGCTAAGCCAGTCGCCGAATTTAGCGTGTCCGGATGCTCCGGCCCGAGGACACGGCGCTGAATGTCGAGCGTTTCGCGGTACAACTTCTCCGCCTCGGGGTAGTGGCCTTCGTACCACAGAGCACCCGCCATGCCGTCCATCGACCTTAGTGCATCCGGATGGTTCGGCCCGAGGACACGCTGCCGAATTCCCATGCTCTGCTGCAGAAGCGACTGCGCGCGCGGATAGAGGCCGAGGTTCTCGTACACGACTCCCATGACCTCCATCATCTGCGCCTGCGTTTCCGGGTCCATGGCCAACCCGTTTTCAATGTCCTTCGAGGCTTTATCGAGAATTTCACGCGCGGTAATGCTATTGCCGCGCCCTTCGCTCGGGTCGGACACCTTGAACATATTGGTCATGAAGTCGGTGACGTGGGTAGCACGATCGCGCTCGCGGTCGGCGCGGTTTCGCTCCTGTTTGATTCGGTGCAATTCGACGGCTTGTACGACCGCAAATCCGGCCAGCAGAAACACCAGTCCTGCGGCTGCGCCCAAGGCAATGCGATGCCGGACGGCGTACTTTTTCACGCGGTAGCCCGCGGTTGCGGGACCGGCTGCTACTGGATCGTTATGGAGATACCTGGAGATATCGGCTGCTAGTTCGGAGGCTGCGCCGTAGCGGCGGGTGCGGTCCTTTTCTAGCGCCTTCATGGTGATCCAATCCAATTCTCCTCGCAGATGTTGTGCTAATGAGCGCGGTTCTTCCATGCGGTTTTCTGCCGAAGCGGCGGAAGCATCTCCCATCGAGCGAATTTTTGTGCTGGGCTTTGGTGGTTCCTCCTCGCGAATCTTGCGCAGGATTTCCTCGAAGCCGGCGGCGCGCATGGCCTTTGCGTCGAACGGTAGGGCGCCCACTAGCAATTGATAGAGGATTACGCCTAGCGAATAGACATCCGTTCGCGTGTCGATATTTTGTTCGCGCTGATCCGCTTGCTCGGGGCTCATGTACTCCGGTGTGCCCATCATCACGCCTAGTTCGGTGAACATGGTTTTATCGGTTAGGCGTTGGGCGGTGGCTTTGGCCAGGCCGAAATCTATGATCTTGGGCACTGGCTTATTGTCCTGCTCGACTACCAGCACGTTGGAGGGCTTTAGATCGCGGTGGATTATGGCTTTTTGATGTGCGTGTTGCACGCCTTCGCAGACTTGGATGAACAATTCTAGGCGCTCTTTGATGCTTAGCTTGTGCTTGTCGCAATATTCGGTGATGGGTAGGCCGGGGACATATTCCATCACGAAGTAGGGGCGTCCTTCGGGGGTGGAACCGGCGTCGAAGACTCGGGCGATGCTCGGGTGATCCATCAGGGCTAGGGCTTGGCGTTCGGATTCGAAGCGGGCTACTACGGCTTTGGTGTCCATGCCGGCTTTGATCAGCTTGAGGGCTACGGTGCGATGGATGGGGGTTTTTTGCTCGGCTAGCCAGACTTCACCCATGCCGCCTTCGCCTAGCAATTGAAGGAGGCGGTAGGGGCCGATCTGGCCGGCTGCTGCGCCGCCTGGGGAGCCGGTGCTTCGCGTGCGATCGGGGTCGGGATCGGATGTATTTTGCGAAGCGTTTGGCAGGTCGCTGGTTGCCATTGCCTTGGCCTCCTTGAACGAAAGATTCCACTTTGGCAGGTTACTTCGGGATGTTGCGTGTGCGGGTTAGGTTGGAGTTATATCACAGTTACTTGCGGGTCTTCTATTAGTGAGCATGGTCGCGCGGAGGCACATGGTGAGCGTTTTCGCGGAGGTTACGTGCGAGCGGATGTCATCAACCAGAGCAGATTGCTCTCCTACATCGACATCTACTACGGCTTGGCCTTGCTAGCGGCGATCGCGCTGATCTCGCTCGCCGTCACCCAAATAAAATCGAAGCCCGGCCCCACTCATTTTCACCCGCGGTAAGCGGCTAGGTGCTTCCGCCCCGCCCCCGCGCAGCCGCGAAGTGCCCGTGCAAATTTTCCACATGGGAGGCTGTAGGTCAGACGCTCACGGACGAGAAGTGAACTTTACTGAGTTTCCGGTTATGGAGCGGTCGCTGCGTTCAATGCGGAAAGTGTGACAACCTGCCGTCGTCGAGTTCACGCGGATATACCGACCGGGCCGGTTAGGACCCTCGGGTAGGCTGCTGGAGTCCCGAGGCGATTCGGGACCCAGCGGAATGATCGCTGGGGCGCGCGAGCGCTCGGCAGACTCCGGCTTACAGGCTCATCCGCCATTATTTTCGCCGGTGCTTTCGCGAAGCGCTTCGAGGAATGGCTCGCCGGTGTTTTGCAATTTCTTCTCCAGGCGCGACGTGCAATCACAAGTGCCACAGGCCCATGCCTCGGAGCCATTTTGATCGCGGCATTTCGCGCGGTCATGCGCGTCCTGCACTTTCACTAAATCGAAATATTCTTCCCAGTAGGGACGCTCTTCCAGCAATGGAGTGGGGCAGTAGCACACTTCGACCCATCTGACGGTGCGGTCGGTGAATAGCCGCGCGTCGTTCATGTTGCGCAGGTATTCGCCTTCGGCTACCGAGCCGGCGCCGAGTGTGCCTCGGGTGATTGCGTCGAGCAGGGCATGCTCGCGGCCCTTCTTTACACGTCCTCTGACTAAGTAACGCATAGTCGATTCGTTGGCACATTATAACTCTAGCCTGATGGGCGCGTGATGCCGTACTTCCAGTAGCACAGGCACTCCTGCCTGTGGCCGTTCTCAATTACGAGCTACGCGGCCGGCGAGCGATTCCTCGCTCACGACAATCCATCACCGCGGTGGCGGTTCTTAGCCGTGCGAATCGCCGCTGTTCGTTACTTTTCCTGCGAATGAGCGGTAGAGAAAGAGGAAATAGCCCGCCGCCAGTATCATTCCCAAGATCCACCAGGCCAGGCCGACTTTCAAGCCGTATGTTCCGGCTTGCGCATTGGCCACCGAGAGAGAAAATTGCGGATCGCGGGCCGGCAGGACCATTGGATATAGGCCGAAGACCACGCTGGTGAGCATGCCGGTGATAAATGCCGCGGAAGAGAGAAATGCTGCGCGCTCATTTCGCTTGGCGATGAACCAACGCACGGCGATCGCGCCCGCAACCGCGAGCAACGGGAAACCGTAGCCGAGCGGCCAGACGCTGAAATTCCTTGAAACTTGCGGCTGCACTTGGAATGTCACTACCGTGACGATCGCCGTCAGCAGTAGCACCGCCCACCACGCTCGACTTGCCGCGAGACACGCGCGATCGCCGACGGGGCCCGTCGTTTTGAGCCGCACCCACAGGCCGCCGTGCATCATCAGAGTCGCAAGCGCAAGCAGGCCCACAAGAATCGTGTACCAATCCAAAATTCCTGTAATCGGACCCAGCCGAAAATTCGTCCACAGCGGCTCGAAGAAAAAACCGCTGGCATCGAGAGGCACGCCGCGCACCACGTTTCCGAGCGCCGCTCCGAAAAAAATCGCCAGCAGCAGACTGGAACCGCAAAAAACGAAATCCCAGAAGGGCATCCAGATGTTGCTGCGAATGTGGCTGCGGAATTCGATGGAAATACCGCGCAGGATCAGCAGCCACAGAACCATCATTAATGGAAGATAGAAGCCGCTGAATCCGCTGGCATAGAGAGCCGGAAACGCGAAATAGAGCGTGCCTCCGGAGGCCAGGAGCCACACCTCATTTCCATCCCAGACTGGCCCGATGCTGGCGAGCACTTGGCGGCGCTCGTCGTCTGTTTTCGAAATGAAGAGGTGCAGCGCGCCGGCGCCGATATCGAATCCGTCGAGGAGCACGTACAACGCGAGCATGATCGCTACCAGGCAGAACCAGATGGTACCCATCGCGCCCTCTCAATTCCCTGCAAGCAGCGCTGCATCCGCTTCAAAATCCGCCCGGGGCTCGGGCCCGAACTCGATTTCGCGCCAGACGAGGAACAGCCACAGGATTGCCAGCACTGCGTACATGCCCATAAAGCCAATCAGCGTGAACCATGCGTTTCCTCCGCTGACTTGCGGCGAAACGCCATTCACGGTGCGCATCAGGCCGTAAATGAGCCAGGGCTGACGCCCGAGCTCCGCAGTCATCCAACCGGCGGTGTTGGCGATAAATGGGAACGGAACGCAGAACATTATGATCCAGAGCATCCATCTCGAAGAGTAGAGCTTGCCGCGCCACAATAGGAGCGCGGACATCGCCATTACGGCGATGAAGATGGTCCCGAGGCCCACCATCACGTGATAGCTGTAATAGAGAAGCGAAATGCGGTCGGGCCAGAGATTTTCGGGGAATTCGTCGAGCCCTTTCACATTTGCTTTCCACTCGCGGTAGGTGAGGAAGCTAAGCATGTTGGGGATCTCTAAGGGATTGTCGAGCTTTCGGGCCGGGATGTCCGGCTGGCCGAGAATCACGAGCGGAGCGCCTGGCTGCGAGACGAACATTCCTTCCATGGCGGCGAGCGTGGGCTGCTGGTTTTCCGCGATTAATTTTCCTTGCATGTCGCCGGTCGGAAAAAGTTGCAGGCAGGCGGCGATTGTGCCCACGATGACGCCGGTTCTGACGAAGGTGCGGCCGTAGGATTCATCGCGCTTGCCGAGTAGATAGAACGCTCCGACGCCGGCCATTACGAAGCAGCCTGTCTGCACAGCGCCGAGCATGGTGTGCGCGTACTGCCACAGCGCCCATTTGTTCAGCAATAATTTCCAGAAACTGGTGAGCACGAATTCGCCGTGCGGTCCGATTGCGTAGCCTGTGGGATATTGCATCCAGGCGTTCGTCGCCACGATCAAGTAGCCTGAGAGCCAGGAGCCGAGCCAAACTGCGAACGCTGCCCACCAATGCCCGATGCGGCCTAGTCTTTTTTCGCCGAACAGAAACAGTCCCAGAAAACTTGATTCAAGGAAAAATGAAAATATTCCTTCCATCGCCAGGGTCTGCCCGATCACTCCGCCCGCCGACCTTGAAAAGGCCGCCCAATTGGTGCCGAACTGAAATTCCATGGGGATTCCCGTCACCACGCCCAACGCGAAATTGATCCCGAAAATCTTGGCCCAAAAACGCGCTGCGCGGTTGTAATGCTCATCGCCAGTGCGCAGCGCTTTGGTCTTCAAATAGACCAGCAGCAGCGCCAGCCCCATGGTCAGCTGTGGAAAAATATAATGAAAGGTGATGGTGAAGGCGAAATGCAGCCGGTGAACGTCAACAGCCGATTCCATCGCTAGGTCATCTCCTGCGCCCGCGATTCAGGGGAGCCGGAATATTGCGGACGCAGCTACGGCCAACGCTCGCAATATAACGCGAAAGAAGCCCTCAGTAGAACTGCTGTTTCGCTTAGGGGCGGCAAATTGGCGAGCGCTGAAGCGCCGCGTTATAGGCCGGGATTTTTTCGGAGGGCTGAAGCGCTCCTGCTCCGCCCGCCATTGTTCTGGCAGACGCGGGCGCCCACCGCTGGATTTTACTTCCTGGCTGCACGCCGCGACGTCGTTGACGCGGGCTCGCGGGGCGCGTCGCTCAGAACGCCGATGCGCTTCATGTGCTGGGAGCCCCACTCGCAGAGCGGAACCATCGCGGACGCCAGGGACTTCCCAAATTTCGTCAGGGCATATTCGACGCGCGGGGGAACTTCGTGGAAATCGCGGCGGGAGACCAGCCCATTGTTGACCATGCCTTTAAGCTCCTGAATCAGCACCTTTTCGCTGATGCCGTCAATCAGGCGGCGCAGCTCGCCGAACCGCGAGGGGCGATGGCCCAAGTGCCAGAGGATCAGGAATTTCCATTTCCCGCCGATCATCGCAAGCGCCGCATCCAAACCGCAGGTGAAATTTCTTTTTACCATCGTCCACGCGCCTTTCATACTTACCTACAGGTAGGTACTTGCATCCAGTATAGCACTAACTTAGAGTAAGTGTTTGGGCGCTGCGCAAAAAATAAAAGGGCAGCGCCGGAAGCGAAACGATTGACGATCGAATCTTGGAGGATGGCTTACATGGACAAATTAAAGGGAAAGATTGCGGTAATTACCGCCGCGACGTCTGGGATGGCGCTGGCGACCGCCAAATTATTTGTCGAGGAAGGCGCTTACGTCTTCATTACCGGGCGGCGGCAGGCGCAACTGGATGCGGCCGTGAAAGAAATCGGAAAGAACGTCACGGGCGTACAGGCGGATTCGGGGAAGCTCGCTGATCTCGACCGGCTCTATGCCACGGTGAAAGCACAGAAAGGAAACGTGGACATTGTTTTCGCCAGCGCCGGCACCGGCGATTTCAATTTGCCGCTTGGCTCAATCGGCGAGGCCAACTTCGACACTACTTTCGGCGTGAACGTTCGCGGGACACTATTCACGGTGCAGAAGGCGTTGCCATTGATGCGCGATGGCGGATCGGTGATTTTGAATGGATCGATTGCCAGCGCGAAGGGATTCCCGGGCATGAGCGTTTACAACGCGAGCAAGGCGGCGGTGCGCTCGTTCGCGCGCACCTGGACTGCGGATCTGAAAGCACGCAGGATTCGCGTGAACGTAATTAGTCCGGGGACGATTGATACCGGCGTGTTTGTGGGAGTGCCGCAGGAAGTGAAGGATCAATTCGTGGCGCTGATTCCCCTCGGCCGCATCGGAGAATCGCGCGAGATTGCCACGGCGGCGCTATTTCTCGCTTCGGACGATTCGAGCTTCGTCACCGGAATCGAATTGTTCGTTGACGGCGGGGCCGCGCAGGTTTGAGGCAGACGCGCAGGCTCTCGACGAAATCCGGCCTACCGGCTGATCCGCGAGCTTCTCTTCGGCTCACGGATTTCCTGCCCTTCGCCTCGGACTCACGAGAGCCGCGCAATTCCAGGAAAAGCATCAAAGCCAGAATCAAAGCTCAGAATCCGCTCAACATCGTTCTGCTCCATTATTGCCAGATGCAGCGCATCGCGAGCAGATATTTGCCGATGTCCCATCACGATTTCCTTGGCGCGTTCTGCCGCTGCCGTATCGACCGGATAAATCTCATCCACGATGCGAAACAGGGCATCGAACGCAGGTTGGATGGCATCACGGCGGTTGATCGCGACGTAGCGATGCAAAATTTCCTGCAACACTTCGGCGTCCGATACGAGCCGTTGACGATCGCTAACCAGTCTTTCAAGCAACCGTTGAGCGTCTACCTTGTGGGAATGGTGCGCGCCGACCAGATACATGGGAATGTTGGAATCGACGAAGATCACGACGATGTATTGCCGGAGTAGCCGCTTTCGATCTCTGCCAGCATGGTGTCGATATCGCCCGAGGGAAAGTCGTGGCGCACGGCCGCGCGGATGGCTTCGAGCTTTTTGCCAACGTCCGCGGCGGGCTCGTCTTGGCGTGCCGCGGCGAGGGCTTGGCGAACCCACTGCGCGATGGACATTCGGCGCAAGCGCGCCGCGCGCTGAATTTCGCGGTATTCAGGATCCTGTAAGATCACCTGCAGCCGCTTAGCCATGCAATGAGTATACTTGACTCATCCTGCTGAGTCAATCCGACTCTGACTCTTGCATTGCTACCCGGCCTGCGGCGCTGCGACAGGACTTTTTGTCTCGTCGCGCTTTTGGTGCTTCAGGCGGCTGAGTTCGAAGAAGGCGCTGGAGACGGCATTTTGCACGGCCAGAGAAGTCTCGATGCCGCAAGTGCAGCCTGGACATTCGCGGCGGACCATGGCCTCTGCTTGGCGGACGTAGGCGTCGGACGCCAGAATTTTTGCCATGCTGTCGCGCAGGATATTGCCGACGGGCTTTAGCGGATAGCAGCCGGTTTGCACGTCACCGTTTGACATCACGAAGACTTGCGTGTAACCGAGGACGCACGAGGGCTCATCGAGCTGGGCATGGCTGTAATATTTCGTGATGTAATCCACTTCGTAGGCGGGACGCTTCAGCGTATCGCGCACAAAATTCGAGATTACCGGCACATCGGCAGTCGCCGGCCACATGGAATCGTAATCCGCATCTTTGAGGAAAGAGAGGCTGCGGCTGAGGATGTTGGTCTCAATGTGCGCGCCCGCATCGCGAGCCACTTCGTCGAGTTGCTCGAGCTCGCGCGCGGATATGCGATTCAGCGTGACGGAAATGGCCACGCGCTTGCCCTCGAGCAACTTGATGCCTTCGATTCCCAGATCGAAGTAGCCGCGAATGCCGCGAATCTGATCGTTGGTTTCCTTCAGGCCGTCGATGGAAACGGCTACGTCGGTGATCGGAGAGGCGTTGATTTCTTTGTGGAGCTTTTTGATGAGCAGGCCGTTGGTTTGGATAATTATGTGCTTGAAGGAGGAAGTGTTGGCCTTGGCGAGAATATCGAAGAAATCTTTTCGCAGCAGCGGTTCGCCGCCGGTGAAACGCAGCGAACTTATGCCGAGCGCGCCGCACTCATTTAGGAGTTCAACCGCGCGGTCGGTGCTGATGGCGTCCTGCCAGCGGGACTTCCAATAATCGCAGCTGATGCAGCGAGCTTGGCAGTTTTCGGTGAGCTTGATGTGCGCGGCCAGCGGGTGAATGCTCGCAGGCAGAAATTTCGCGGAGAGTTTGCTGCCCATCCAAACCCGCGGCAGGTAAGTAACCGGACGGGACACTCAGAATTCTCCTCGCCAAAGTGAAAATTCCACGTTCCGGGACTCGATACTCTGGCCCGAATACGAACTTTCAGACGATTTGCCGTCCGTTCAATAACCTACACCCGCGCCAAGAAGCATGCAACGGTTCCTGTAGCACAGGCACTCGTGCCGGTGTCCGCCTTGAGGAAATGCACAACAACTTGCGACACTGAGTCACTCTGTATTTCGGGCCGTATTTCGTGCGCTGCCGCTAGGCCGCGGCGCGCGAAGCGAGTCCCGCGCTGGCTTCGTTACGGCCTACGCATTCGGGATGCGGGCAGGCACATTCGATGCCAGGGGTGTCGTCCATCGTTTCGCACTGGGCGCTGCAGTATTTCCCGACGGTCACGCGGCACGTACAGTTTTGGTGCGCGCATTTTGCGGAATGAGATGTCATGGGGCCCTCCACCCAAGTTGATGTTTTGTGAGCGCGAGGCGTTGCAGGAAAGCGGCTGGAATTTGCAGGGGCGTGTTGAAAGTGCCAACGCTGGACGCCTCGTTTATTTCGCAGCGGGAACTTCGAATTGATCGCGGCGGAGCCGCGGCGTCACGGTGGGAGCCCCCGAATTCATTCGGGGGAGGAGCGCTTTAGCGCTCCGAAACAGCGCCATTTGTAACTATGCGCTTTAGCGCTGGGCACTTCTTAGGCAACCCGTCACGACCGGCGCCGCTGGGCGACGTACCCGCCACACGCGCCGCCCGCCAGTTTCAGCGCGTGGGCCACAAGGTATGCCGACGGTTCAGGCTGCGCGCGCGTCAAGCCAACGTAAATCAGCGCCGCCACTACTCCCACCAAGGTGCCATGCAGAATGAAACGTGATTCGATCCGCCGGCACACCCACAGCGCTGCCAGGAAGCACGTGATGAAGGATCCGGGAGGAGCGGTGTAGTGCAGGAAATTGTCGCCAAGACGCAAGCCCAGAGGAACAATTGCGAGAATAAGTGCCACTTCCGCAAGCAGCCCGCCGAGCAAAATTCGTCCCCAGTGGATTTTTGTGCCGCTCATATTCCAACTCCCGTGGCGCACGTAAAACGATCCGCGATTCTAACAATCAAAGATGAATCTAAACCAGTCGTTAAGACTTCTCGTTTCTCTTGGCAATGATGCGTCGGGTACAATCACCTCGCCGTTTGCGCCGTAACCTCAATTCCCTAACACTTTCAAGATGTTTGGCTTGCTTTCGAGTGCCGTCCTGAAGGCGAACGCGAGGAGATCAAGGAATGGACACGAGGGCTTCCGGAGTTGAACCCGGGCAACGTCGCCTAAATGGACCGCAAACCACCGGCCGCGCGTATCGCGATCTCTCGCAGCCCACTTACGCTATGGCAAACGATGATGACGTTCCCGTGCCCATGCGCGACGGTCTTTCCTTGCTTGCCGACGTACACCGGCCCGCGCAGCCCGGCCGCTATCCCGTCCTGGTGGCAGCGTCTCCCTATCCGCGTCAGATCCAAAACCTCGGCGCGCCCGCGGGGTTTATCGAAGCTGGCGCCAGCGATTTCTTTGTCCCTCGAGGATATGTCCATGTGATTGCCAACTGTCGAGGCACCAGTGGCTCCGGCGGCACCTTTGGTTTCTTCGATGGGCAGGAGCGGCGTGACATGCACGACCTCGTCGAGTGGGCTGCGCAGCAACCCTGGTCGAACGGCAATGTCGGCATGATTGGCATCAGCTATTTCGCCGGAACGCAGATGGAAGCGGCCGTCGAACGCCCCCCGCATCTCAAAGCCATCATGCCCATCGCAGGTACATTCGATCTCTATGAGTCGGCGACGCATCATGGATTGATGAGCAGCGGATTTATCACACCGTTTCTTTTCATGATCGGTATGACGTCGGGACGCACCAACAAACTCTGGCGCAGCAAGTTAATGGATGCCATGCGCGCTCTTCTGCTTACTCCCGGCATTCACAAGAAATTCGAAATGGCCAACGGCGAGGCCGCCATCGCCGGCCTCAAAGTGTTGCTCAAGCTGCACCACGATCCTCATCCGTGGGACGACCTCTGGCGCGCCATCGCCGCGGAGCACCCGTTTCGCGACGCTTGGTGGGAGGACCGAAACTTGGTGCCGTTACTTGAGCGCGTCGAAGTGCCGGTTTATCTGGGATGCGATTGGCAGAACGTGCCGCTACATCTTCCGCACACCTTCACGGCTTACGAGCGGCTGACCAACAGCAAGTACGTGCAGGTCGCGATGATGGGGGAGCATGGCCTCGCCTGGCCATGGGAGAGTCTTCACCTCGAGGCCCTTGCCTGGTTCGATCATTGGCTAAAAGATCGCGACACCGGCATTCTCGACGGCCCGCGCTTTCGATACGTCTTGCCCGAAGCAGAAGGCTGGCGCACAACCGATTCTTGGCCGATTCGGGAAACTTCACATCACGCATTTGCTCTTCGAGCCGACGGAATTCTCAGTGAGGACGAAGGAGACTCGGGTTCCAGAACTTACATGAACCTTGGCGGTGGTCTCAATCGCCCACGCGCGAGCGAGACGGACCCTCCGGCGTTCCTGCACTGGACGACAGCGATGCTGCCTCGTGACTTAGATCTGATCGGTACAATCGAACTGCAGTTGGACGCCGCTTGCACTGCCCCAGACTCTGCCTTCATCGCCATCTTGCAGGACGTGGACGAGAACGAGAAGGCCATCAACGTCACATCAGGATATCTGCGCGCGGGCCTGCGCGCGGTGGACGAAGCTGCGAATAAACCCGGCGCCCCGGTTCTTCCGTGCCGGGCTTTCGAAGCTGTGCCGATCGCTAAAAAAGTGAGCTACCGGATTCCACTCGTACCCAATGCCCGGCGCTTCCGCGCCGGGCACAGACTCCGTCTGTATTTGACTACGGACGACCAAAACGCGGACTCGCCAGCTTTGCTTGAGTTCAGACACATCAGCATCGGCACGAGTTCTTTCAATACAGTATTTTCGTCATCGCGGTTACTTCTGCCCGTACTGCGATAAGACGGCCGGCAGACGGGCGGTTTCGCCTTTTCCGAAGATTTACGGTTTGCCGCGCGCCTTCTTTCCCGGAGTTCCCTCTAGGAAACTCAAAGCGAGATGAAATTAGGATG
This sequence comes from uncultured Acidobacteriota bacterium, assembly GCA_963831955.1. Taxonomy (GTDB): domain Bacteria; phylum Acidobacteriota; class Terriglobia; order Acidiferrales; family UBA7541; genus Palsa-147. Next base: position 484,042 of record CAWHSG010000004.1, read on the forward strand.
CTGGCGGAGGGCGCGGCGCGTTGACTTGTTTCTGCGCGCGGCATAACATTCGCATCCATGTCTGACCCTTCTCCACTCTCCGGCCGCACGATTTCGCATTACCGCGTCATTGAAAAATTGGGCGGCGGAGGGATGGGTGTGGTTTACAAGGCTGAGGACACGAAGCTGGGGCGCTTCGTAGCGCTGAAGTTTCTGCCGGATGAAGTGGCCAAAGATCCGCAGGCGCTCAGCCGGTTTCAGCGCGAGGCTAAGGCTGCTTCGGCGCTGAATCATCCGAATATCTGCACGATTCACGAGATTGACGAATATAACGGGCAGGCGTTCATTGCCATGGAATTTCTGGATGGAGTGACGCTGCGGCAGCGCATCGGCGGAAAGCCGATGGAAATGGACGATCTTCTGGGCCTCGGGATTGAGATTGCCGACGCTCTGGACGCCGCGCATGGCCAGGGCATCGTTCATCGCGACATTAAGCCCGCGAATATTTTCGTGACCAAGCGCGGACACGCAAAAATTCTGGATTTCGGCCTGGCCAAGCAAACGCTCAAGGGCGCCGGCCCCGCAACGGAGGCCACACTGGCCGCCGATGCCACGGGCGGAATCGGCGCAGAGCAATTGACCAGTCCGGGCACCGCGGTAGGCACGGTGGCGTACATGTCGCCCGAACAAGTGCGCGGCAAGGAACTCGATGCGCGCAGCGATCTTTTTTCCTTCGGTACGGTGCTCTACGAAATGTCCACGGGAGTGATGCCCTTCCGCGGTGACACCACCGGCGTAACCTTCGACGCCATTCTGAATCGCGTGCCGCCGCCGGCCTTGCGCCTGAATCCCGAAATGCCGCCGAAGTTCGAAGAAATTCTGCAGAAGGCGCTGGAGAAGGACCGCGAGATGCGCTACCAGGTGGCCGCGGAAATTCGCGCCGACCTGAAACGGCTGCGCCGCGAAACGGATTCGTCGGGACGAGTTTCGTCGAGCGGCAGCGCTGCGCAAGTTTCCGGCAGCGTGCCCGTGCCGCTCTCCGGCTCGACGCCGGCCATGGCGCCTGCCGCTTCTTCGGGCTCGGTGCAAACTTCATCCGCATCAACCGTGCGAGAAGTCGCAAAACAGCACAAATTCGGCTCAGCTCTCACGCTGACAATTCTTCTGGCGCTGGTAGCCGCAGCTGCGTTCGGCATCTATTCATTCCTTTCGCGCCACAAATCCGCCGGATTCGAACACTTCACCGTCACGCCGGTCACCGAGACGGGAAAGGCGTCGCTCGCGGCAATTTCGCCCGATGGGAATTACATCCTGAACGTGCAACGCGAAAGCGGCCAGCAAAGCCTGTGGCTGCGCAATGTACCCACGAAAAGCAACACGCAGATCGTGCCGCCTTCTGATGACCGCTACTACAGCGTGAATTTTTCGCCCGACGGCAATTCCATTTACTTCACCAAGGATGAAAAGACCGAGAAGAATGTCTTCAGCCTCTACCGCGCTCCGGTGCTGGGCGGGAGCCCGGAACGCATCGTCCACGATATCGCCAGTGGCATCAGTTTCTCACCCGACCGCGCGCGCATCGTATTCATCCGCAAAAAGCACAATGAAGGCGAAGGCGATCTTCTGATCGCCAATGTGGACGGCTCGGGTGAGAAGTTGCTGTCCAAGCAGAACACGCGGGTGGACTCGCCCGCGTGGTCTCCGGACGGCAAATGGATCGTGGCCACTGAATTTGTTCTCGATCAATCGGCGTTGTCGGCGCTGGATCTTTTCGATGCCTCGACCGGCGAGAAAAAAACTTTCAAGAAATCGGACATGAGCTTCGATTCACCCGTGTGGCTGCCGGATCAAAGCGGCATTCTGGTCGTCACCAGCGGGCGCGAATCGAATTTTAATCGCACGCAGATCGGCTTGGTTTCTTACCCGCAAGGCGAGTACCGGCCGATCACCAACGATACGAACTCTTATCCGATCATCAGTCTTTCCGCGGACGGCAAGACCATCGCCACCGTGCAGTCCCAATACTTCGGGACGCTGCAAACGGCCTCCTACGATGCGAAGGGCGCGGGAAAGCCGGTGACCGTCAGTAGCCGTCCGCCCACGAGCTGGTTTGGCTGGACCTACGACGGCAAGCTGCTGGTCGAGCAGGAAAACAGCATTTTTCAGATGAACGCCGATGGCAGCAATCGCGCGCCTATCCTTCACGACGATTTTCCCTCCTTCATGCCGATCTCCTGCGATCACGGGCGCTACATTATTTTCGCATCCGCTTCGCGCGGAGGCGGCAATTCGATGAATATCTGGCGCGCGGATGCCGGCGGCGGAAATTTGAAACAGCTCACCACCGGCAGCGATGATGCGCCGGCGATGTGCTCGCCCGACGGAAAATGGCTCGCTTATGCCAGCTATGATTCGGGAAAATTCGTGGCCAAAAAAGTTTCCGTAGATGGCGGAACACCCACACAGCTTTCGGAAGCGTTGCTTTCCTGCGGCTGCGTGAACATCTCGCCGGACGGAAAATATCTGGCTTTCCAAACGCAGCCAACCACCGGCGGCGCGGTGGTCATCAAGATTCTGGATTTCGCAACGCTGCAGCCAGTGAAAGTGATCGAACGCGATCCGCGCGCCGGCGGCGAGATTCGTTACACTTCAGACGGAAAAACGATCGGCTACCCGATTCGCGAAAAAGGCTTGTACGCGCTGTGGGTTTCGCCCGTGGACGGCACGCCGGGGCATCTGGTCACCGAATTCGAAGCGGATCACATTTTGGATTTTCACTGGACGCCCGACGGCAAAACGCTCGGCCTGCTCCGCACGCACACGGACTCGGACGTAGTGCTGCTGCGCGACTCAGGCACAAAGAAGCAGTAAGCGCCCTCAGCGGCTAAAGAGGTTTAAGTAGCACACCCACTCCTGGCTGTGGCCTTTCGTATGTTTCCACCCTGCCTCTAGCGATTTATCTACATCCGACACAGCCAAGAGTGGCTGTGCGACACAAAACTTAAACGCCGGGATGGCCGCCGGGATCATAATTACGGAGAGCGCTCAGGGAGCAGATTGCGCGGCGAAAGCCTGAGTGTCATCGGCAGTGAATTCGAAGCGCAGCGTCCAATCGCTCGAAGCGCTGGGAGACGGCGCAAATTTCCATCGCCGCGCGGCCTGCAACGCGAGATTCGCAAAATAGGCGCTCGGCCCGGGAGAATCGATGGCCGCGTCGGTGACGCTGCCCGATGGGTCGACGCTCACCTTGATGCCGACCCGCACGGTTCCGCGAATCGTGTCCCTCGCGCTCTGCGGCACGTCAGGCAGGACTTGGTGAAGCACCCCGCCGGCCGCCGCGACTTCGGGACTTTTCCGCGCCGGCGCCGGCGCCGGCGCGGACGGAGCAGGAAGAGGCGCTTGCAAATCGCCGCCGATGATTTTTTTCGCGCTCAGCGTTGCCGGTTCCTTTTCTGGCGCGGCCGCGCTTCCGGCCGGCCGGCTCTCGGGCGAGGCCCGCTCGGTGCGATGCTTTGCCTGTTGAGCTAGCGGGACGCGGTGCTTCGCAGAACTGTGCACTAATTTCACAGTTAGAACGCTCGCCGAAGCAAGAAGCAGAATCACCGCAAGAATCAAATACCAGCTTCGCGCCGCCGAGATAGTTCGCGCAACGGGGGGCTCGATCCGCGCTGCCACCGAGGGAGACTTGAGACGGCTGGCAATATCGGTGATGGCAAATCGGCGCGCCGGATCGCGCCGCAAACAGTGCCGCGCGATATCGAGAAGCGCGGCGGGTAGATTCCCCGGCACGACCGGGTCGCTCAGGGTAGTTCGATCGCGCACCGGCAATCGCTGCGTTAAGGCGTACACCAACGTCACGCCCAGCGACCAAACATCTCCCGCCGAAGATCGCGCAGCCTCGGGCGGATCGTAATCGCCCGGCTCGCCGATCGCTTCGCCGGCGCGGCGGATAGCGTCACTCGAAAGCTTCAACTGATCGCCGCTGGCCATAATATTCGAAGGCTTTATGCGGCCGTGCACCAGGCCGTCCGCGTGAAGATATGCCAGCGCATCCAGCGCCGGACGCAGCACTTCGCCGGCTTCATATTCCGTCAGTGGCCGGCTGGGGATAATTTGCGAGAGATCCTCGTCCGCGCGCTCCATCACCACGAAGAGAAGTTTTGTATCGCCGATTCGGCAGCGCCCGCTCTGAAATATGCGGAGCAAATTCGGATGGGACAACTTGGCAGCAAACCGCCAGGATGCGAATCGGTTTTCCGCATCCGGGGAATCCTCAGCGATCAATTTGATCGCCGCGGATTGCAGCTCTGGATTGCCGGACTGGAGTTGAAAAACGGCGCCGCGCGTCGAACCGCCCAGATATTCGCCCAGACGGAATTCCCCGTTCACCGTCTGTCCTTCCCACTGCTTCCACGGCTCGGACATGGCGACCTCTTCGAGCTGGCCAGCGTATTCTCCGCTCAGAGGCGCTCAGTTCCAAGCAGAGACTTGCGCGCGGTAGCGGCTCGGGCACCTGTACTGCCGAGCCAGACGGTCGCGGCTATGTGACGCTGGCTTGACCAGCGGTACAAAACCCGCCGATTGGGGATATAGTTATTTCACCCGGCCTTTTGCGCACGTTTAAGTCTTCGTGGGGGAATCCATGGCCAAGCTAGAGGATCGGGTGGAATTGAGAGGCAGCGCGCGGGCGGCGCTGCCGGGCGGGCAGGATGTGGGGCCGGCGGATCCGAATCAACAGATCGAAGTGAGCGTGTTGCTGCGCCGGGGATCGAAGCCCGGCGAATTTCCGTCAGCCGCCGAGACCGGCGCGCAGCTTCCCCGCCAGCGAAAATATCTCAGCCGCGAAGAATTTGCGCGCATGCACGGGGCGTCGGTCGCCGACGTGGAAAAAATTCGCGAATTCGCGGCGCGCTATAAGCTGAAAGTCGTCAGCGAAGATCGCGCGAGCCGCACTGTCAAGCTCAGCGGCACGGTGCAATCCTTCAACGACGCATTTGGCGTGAGCCTGCGGCGCTATCAGCACAGCGCAGGCGAGTTCCGCTGCCGCACCGGCACGCTAACGATTCCCGCTGATTTGGAATCCATCATTGAAGGCGTTTTCGGACTCGACAATCGCCCGCAAGCCAAGGCGCATTTCCGTTTGCGCAAGAGAAATCCCGCCGCTAGCACGAAATCCGCGGACGTTTCTTACTCACCGCTGCAAGTCGCGAAAGCCTATGACTTCCCTTCCGGATCGAGCGCCACCGGGGCCGGTCAATGCATCGGCGTGATCGAATTGGGCGGCGGCTATAATTCCGCGGATCTCGATTCATTTTTCAAGAATCTCGGCATCGCCACTCCGAAAGTCACCGCCGTCTCCGTTGATGGCGGCACAAATTCTCCCACGAACGATCCGAGCGGCCCGGATGGCGAAGTCGAGCTGGATATCGAAGTGGCGGGAGCAATCGCACCGGCCGCGCAAATCGCCGCGTATTTCGCGCCGAACACGGATCAGGGATTCATCGACGCAGTGACCACCGCTGTGCATGACGCGACGCGGAAGCCGTCGGTTGTTTCGATCAGTTGGGGCGGCCCGGAAAACTCGTGGACCGAGCAGTCGCGCAATGCGCTCAATTCCGCGTGCCAGGATGCTTCTACAATGGGCGTCACGGTTCTCACCGCATCCGGCGACGATGGCTCGTCTGATGGGAGCACTGACGGATCGCCCGAAGTAGATTTTCCTTCCGCGAGTCCTTACGTGCTCGCGTGCGGCGGCACAAAGTTGACCATCTCAGGCTCGGCGATCAAAAGCGAGCAAGCCTGGAATGAGCTTTCGGCAGATGAAGGCGCGACGGGCGGCGGCGTCAGCGAAGTTTTCGCGCTGCCGAGCTACCAACAGGGCGCGAATGTACCCAAGGCGCCGAACGGCTTCGTTGGGCGCGGTGTGCCCGATGTCGCCGGCGACGCCGATCCGGAAACCGGTTACAACGTGGTGGTGGACGGCCAGCAGACGGTGATCGGCGGCACGAGCGCAGTCGCTCCGCTATGGGCAGGCTTGCTCGCGCTTGTCAATCAATCGCTGGGCACAAATGTGGGCTACATCAATCCGCTGCTCTACACCGGCAAAGTCGAGCACGCATTTCACGACATCACTTCGGGCAACAATGGAAATTATTCCGCAGGACCCGGCTGGGACGCCTGCACGGGTCTCGGCAGTCCGGACGGAGCCGCGCTCCTGACCGCTCTCGGCGGCGGATAGCCGCCGCAGAACAGCGAACTGCGCATTCATCGCGGCAGAGCCGCGGCATCGCGGTGGGAGCCCTCGAATTTATTCGGGGGAGGAGCGCTTTAGCGCTCCGGAAAAAGCCGCCCCGTTGAGAGATGCGCTTTAGCGCTGGGCACTTCTTAGCCAGCACGGCACTTATCCTCCTCGATTAAGCATTACGCCCAGCCGCAATTTCGCCCTGGATGTAATCTCTCGCCCGGCCCGCCACAAAGCGAGGGCCCTACGGGGAATGCGGAATCCGTGCGGCGGGGCAGGCGTCCAATTTGCCTCCCCGCACATCAAATCTGTAAATGTCGCAGACGATGGCTGAGCGTTTCCTCCCGGCGCCGGAACCTCCCGAAATGGATGGTTTCAATCCCCATGCGAGCATCCCTTTCGGCGTAACCACCGTGCACTTGTACGAATCCATGAAGGAGTTCACCACCTTCGTGGGATTCATCGACGCGCAATTGCGCGCCCAGAAAATGGCGCGCTTCGAAGACATTCTCATAGCCGCCAACTTCAACGGCATGGTCGGCGAGTTTATGTCGCGCACGATTCCGAAATATTGCCGCAGCGTGGTGAAGAATAATCGTCACAACGGCCATCCCGATATCCTGCCCGCGGGAAAATATCCGAATGACGCCGCGCAACAGGCCGGCACCGACGGCATTGAGATTCGCGCCTCGCGCTATTTGAAAAGCTGGCAGACGCATAAGGCCGAAGACATTTGGCTGATGATGTTCGTCTTTCAAAGCGGGCGAGTGAATCCGAAAGTCAGCGAGCCAGCGGGATTTAAGTTTTTAATTGTTGCCGGAGGACCGATCGCGAAGGCCGACTGGCCCGCCAGAAAACCGGAAGCGAGCCATGCCATCAACGAGGAAAGCGTGACGACCTCGGCGGCTGAGCGCTTGATGTCGAACTGGATTTACAAGTGCAAAGAACTCCGGTAATTCATTCGGTGGCTTTCTGGGAGTGTAGCTTTTCTCTTCGTAGGCGCGCTTGGTCAATCGCTATGCGGTTGCGAAGCAATCGACGCGCCCGCCCGTCTAACGCCCGCGAAAACGTGAGACATTTGCTGCCCGTAACGCGATGAGACATTCTCCGCGTTCCATCGGCCTCGTAGATGCTCACCATGTCTCGCGCCGCTCCTAACCGAGAAAATAGTCTATCGGTTCTGCCACAAACGGGAATAGAATGCGCGCAATGCCTTACGAACCATTCCGAGTGATCCCGCAACCCGGCGCAGTCGAAGGACTGCAAATCCTATTCGCCAAAGGGCCGATCACGCACCAGTCGTCGTCAACGCTGGTGGACGCGGTGCTCGCCGTCAGCGATAAGCGCCTGATCATCGAACTTTCCGAAGTGCCCTCGCTCGATTCGGTAGCCATCGGCGGCCTCGTCCGCGCCTACGTGCATTGCCAGAAGACCGGCCGCCGCCTCGCGCTCGCCGGCATGACTCCCCGCGTGGCGAATGTGCTGCGCCTCACCGGCGTCGAACCGCTCTTCGATTCTTTCGCCACCATCAGCGAAGCCGAATCCGCCGTCTCCTGATCCATCGCAAAAAATCTGGTAGTGACTCAGTTTCCGGTTATGCGACTAATCTGGCATTGGGCAAGAAGCTTTGCGGCGAACCAACGACACCTGCCTCCTTAATATATTCTGCTCTCATGGACCGACTCACGCGATGGCGCTATGTGTTGCCAGCCCTTCACATGAGGGGCGCACATTACGGCGAGATCGCCAAGTCCCCCGGCGGCTTCTTCTTCGTCTGGACACTCTGGGCGCTCGGCGGGCTCGGGGGCTTCACCTTCATCCTCTCGGCGCGCGGACTGTGGAGTCTGCGACGGGGCCGGCCACGGTAGTCCAACCACCTGAACAGTTTGGATACGTCAGTGCAAGCGGGACTATTTCTTAGCTGCGTTAGCTGCCATTCGAGCGCGGAAATTTTTTTCCTGCTGAATTTCCTCGTCGCTGAAGGCAGATGCGAAGTCTTCGGGCTCGAAGACCTGACGGATCTCTATGTCGGTCTCGCCTTCGTTGGGACAGCGCTTGATCCACTCGATGGCCTCTTCGAGAGACTTGACCTGCCAGAACCAGAAGCTGGCGATGAGTTCCTTGCTTTCCGTGAAGGGGCCGTCAATGACGGTGGGGCGGTTCTTGCCGGAGAAGTGGACGCGGGCGCCTTTGGAGGAGGGGTGAAGACCGTCGTAGCCTATCAAGACCCCGGCTTCCAAGAGCTCGTCGTTGAATTTGTTCAGGTCGGCCATGAGCTGTGGATCGGGGGCTTGGTTTTCGGGTTCTTCCGAGCATTTGACGATGACCATGAATCGCATTTTGTTTGTCCTTTCGGGTTGAGTTGGGCCGGCGTTCAAGTTCATAGCGTAATTGCTGCCCTACCCATTCGTCGAACGAGAAGGTGCAGAATCGACTCGGAGAACCGAAAATATTCTCGGTAGCTCCTGGTTAACGCACTAATCGGAAAAGTGGGTTTCGGTACCCAAGTTACCGGTAAGACGACTACTCGTCCGCTGAGCCGCAGCTCGTCCTTGCCGTGCGAAACAAAAGTATAAAAAGCGCAGCGGTCGAACCGGCCGCGCGCCTCCGAGACTGGATTGCCTAACGCGGCCCCTCAGAGAGCGGCTAGTCGGATTCCGCGGCGGGCTTACAGGGAAGTACCGGAGCGCCTGCGACAGGCGCCGCGACGGTGAGCAGGATTTCGAGCTTGGCGTTGTCGCAATGAATGCCGACTGGGCCGTGGCTGTGCAGAACTTCGGACGGCAGAGCGCCCCGCCAGACCAGAGTCCCGTCGGCGAAGACGAGTAGCGCGGGACCGGCGATTTCGGCGCGTAACGTATGCGCACTGTGCTCTTCAGCTCTGACCGGAGGAAGAGGTAATGTGTGTTCAGCCTCGACGGTTATCGTACCTCGTCTGCCGCAATCGCCGTGGATGTGTTGTTCGCGATTGCTTTTCACGAAAACAGCAATGTTTGACTCGGGCTCAAGACGCCACATCACATATACGAGGTTGCAGGCGTCCTGAGCGTACAGCTCGAAACCAAACTGGTGGTGGTTTTGACCGGAGGAAGGGGTGTCGCTGTCGTCGCTGGGTCCAAGATAGACAAAATGCGCTTCAATATCCTGCGGCGTTTCGCGATTCATGGTTGCGTGGACGTTCGGGTCGGTGACCAGGAGACGGTGGGCGGGCAGAGCGGTGATCGTTCCTTCGGTAACGCAGAGGTCGGACAGGGCAACGTGCACTCGCTGCTCGTGGCCGGTTTGTGACATTAAAGGTGCCGCGAGACTGATCTGCGCTATGAGAGCGAGTGAAAAAGAAAATCTAGAAGCACGCAAAACCACCCTCCCAACTGGGTCGAAAGGGCTGAACTGCCACTACGAGTGGATCAGGATACCGCAGACAACGCCTTCCGTCACGCAATTCCGATCATCGGATTCTCCCAGCTCAATCGGCGTTGCCGTTCTCGTACTTTGGTGGCATTCTGCGTTCCTCACAAAGTAACTCGCAATTTCGCGCGACCGCGCCCTTATTGCTCAAGTCCAGGCAAACGAGCTTACCGGAGAAGTGAAATCGCTCCGCTCCTCAATGTCCGGTTATGCGTGCGAGCCCAACCCGTAGTGCCACAAGTCGAAATAGCTGAAATCGATGAGCTGCGGGAATGCTGGCCCGTTCAACACTCCCTCTTTGCGCAGCCCGTTCGAGTTTCGACCGTGCTTCTTCTGCCGCTACTTCGTTATCGGTATTTGCGCATTGGCTACTACCCGCCATTCGCCATTCTGCTTTTGAAACACGTGCAGGCTGCGGTGCGATTCCGTCACTTCCTTGCCGTGTTCCATCCCTTTGGTAGTCCCGCGATGCGTCATCACGACTACGTCCGGGCTCAACATGTTGAATTTATATTCGTCGGCAGTGTACGTAACGTTCTGAGCTTGCGAGGCGGTAGCTATGTTGTCCGCGATCATCTGCTTCTTGTTCTGCTCTTCGCCTTTGGTGCCGACGGCCAGCACGTCGTCGCCGATGATCTTGTCCAGCTTCGCTGCGTCAGGCCCGGAGTTGCCCCATTCCTTGTCGAGCGCAATCAAAGTTTTTTGCACGTCGCTTGGCACTTCCTTGGCCTGGATGCTGATGGCCAACCCGACAGCGGCACACAACACCAGAACCGCGAGAATCCGCTTCATAAGTGCTCCTTTTTGCATTTCGATTTGACCGGAATTTCGTTCTTTGGATTGCGAAACAGCGCCATAGTACACCCGTCTTGATCGTTCGCAATATTTGAAAGCTATTTTCATCGGCGGGGCAAAACGACCGAATCACGGCAGTGGCGTTGCGATCTAACAAGGCTCGCCTCCCGAGGAGGGACCTCCAGACCACACTCCGTACGTTCTCTTGCCTGCGACACGACGAATCCGCCTCGAGAGAAAGCCCCCAAATGGACTCAACGCCCAATAAGTCGGGTGGTCTTAATGGGTCGACGCAACACCATCTAATCACCTGATCGGCCAATACTTCCCGTGAAGAATCGCTCTGTTTGGCTGTGCTCGGTCAAAACCTAGCCAGGGTAGTATTCCGGCTGATTTGACCTAACGAGCGTTTTTAGCTTTTGATTTCAATGCAAGGTGAGTTCGAGCTGGGTGTTGCGTCGACCCATTGAGATCACCGCGCTGATCGGGAACGGCCCGCCACGTCAGGCTACTTTACACAAACCGCAACAGAGGACTCGGTCGGGAAAATGCATAGGTCCCATGCACTTCGCCAAGTCACGCAGGTGCGACGGGACGAAGCCCATGGCGTAGCATGACTTCCGTTATGCGGGCGATGTCGGGCGGCCCGCCTGCATTCACGACGGCTCCGATTTGCTGGAAGAAGGCAGGGCCGAGCAGCCCCGGCGTGATGACACTCAGCGCGCGCGCAGCCGCCGTTCCGAGATTGTCGAATCCGTGGACCGCGCCGCGTGGAATGAATAACACATCGCCTGGGCCAACGGTGACCGATTCACCAGACAGCATCCACGTCGTCACTGCATCTAGCCCGAATACCGTTTCGTCAAAGGATTCGTGGCTGTGCGGTACCGGCACGCGCGCGGCGACCGGCACGCGGAACTCGAACATCGTAAACGCTCCGCCCGTCTGCGAAGCATCCAGACGAAATTGCACCTCGATTTGACCGACCCGGATAATTTCGTGGGCCGGAGCTGTAGGCATTTGGCATCTCCTTAGGCTTCATACAAAGTCGGGGCAATTCGCGGACAATTATTCCTCACGATCTGCCGACGGCGCAACAACCGCCGACCGGGCCTCCGCCTGATAAACGCGCAAACCGGAAACTGAGTCACTACCAAAAATCTCGCTGGGAAACTCTGCCACCTTAACCGCACGGCGGCGCGTCCCATCTGCTACACTTATTCCTGCCGCCGAATCCCCTTCCCGGTAGATCCTCCGATTGCGCATCCGCTCGCGCCGATGAGCGGACAACACCGTGGCACTTCTGGAATTAAGCTCGATTGAAAAATTGCGGGAAGAGGAGCTGGAAGAAGCGCGCGCGCTGCAATGCGTGATGATGCCCGCGGAATCCTTGCGCGCCGGAGAGGTCACCATCTCTCACGCGTTCCAGCCGGCCGCGGCAGTAGGCGGCGATTTTCTCGATTACTTCAAGCTCTCCGACGGCACCATCGGCCTTTACGTCGGCGACGTATCCGGCAAAGGGCTGCCCGCCGCGCTCTATGCCGCGCTCACGGTGGGAACTTTGCGCGGCATTCGCAAAACCGGCACTTCGCCCGGCGATGTACTCGCGATCCTGAATCAGCGCCTGATGATCCGCAGCATGCCGCGCCGCTATACCACCATTCAATATGCGCTGTTCGATCCGCACACCCGCGCCCTGCAAATTGCCAGCGCAGGGATTTTCGGGCCGTTCCATCTCGCCGGAAGCGATTGCCACATGCTGGATGTTTCCGCCGTCCCTCCGGGATTATTCGCCGGCACCACCTACGAAATGGCCACGCTGCAACTCCAGCGCGGCGATTCCGTCCTCTTCTGCACCGACGGTCTCACCGAAGCCTTCGACCGCCACGGCGAGCAGTTCGGCAGCGATCGCCTGCGCGCCCTTTGCCGCACGCACTGCTCGCACTCCCGCTCGGGTTTGCTGGACTGCGTCTTCGAAGCGGTAGCCAGTTTTTCCTGCCCCGGCGAAATCCAGGACGACATGGCCGCCACCCTATTCCATCTATCAGGCTAAGCCAAGTAGCGTCGGCGTACCCGCCGGCATCTTGCGACCGTAAATCCCACAAAGGGCATCACTCCCCGACGGACTACACAACCATCCTCGTAGCGGTGCGGCTTCAGCCCAGCATCTTACGACCGCCGTGCCGCCAAATATCGGATCACGAGCGTACCAATCAGTCGGCGAGGGTAGTAGCAGATCCCACGCAGGCGTTTGAGACTCCCGGCAGTTGAGAAAACCACTTCCAAATTTATGCACTGACTTGGCCGTTTCTAGCAGCACACCTCCCTTCGTCGCGCTGCTTCCTTACCAAAATCCGCCATAAACGCCCCGAAATGCAAGACTTCCCGCTCAGCCGGACATTCCTACGCGACCTCGCGATTGGACACCAGATTGCCATTTCAATGAGCAAAGTCTGGTACGATTGTGAGCAAAACTACGTGGGAAGTCTTCATCTCCACTCCCGGCGAAGACTCTCGGAGCAGCATGAGCTTGATCTGCATTCCGAAACGATACAGGTCCGTGCTGGCGGCGGCCTGCCTCCTCGCTACGTGCCTCGGAGCGAGCGCATGCGGCGGCTCGTCGGGCGCCGTTACCGGCACGACTCCGCCCGTTGACGTTCTCACTTCCATTAGCGTGACGCCGTCCGGCGCATCCCTGCCCAAAGGCACATCCCAGCAATTCAAAGCGTCCGGCGAATACAGCAACGGGACTTCGCGCGACCTGACGTCATCGGTGACGTGGAGTTCGAGCGCCGCTACAACGGTTTCTGTGAGCAGTTCGGGATTGGCGCAAGCACTGAGCGTTGGCTCTGCAAATGTCATCGCCACGTCGGGCAGCATCACCGGCTCAACCGCCGTCACCGTAAGTCCTGCCGCGCTCGTATCGTTGACGGTCGCGCCGGCGAATCCTTCAATGGCCGCCGGACAGCTGTTGCAGTTCACCGCCACGGGAACTTTTACCGACGGAAGCATGCAAAACGTGACCAGCTCGGTAACCTGGACTTCCTCGGCCACTACGGTAGCCACCATCAGCTCCGCCGGATTAGCCGCCGCGCTCGCTCCAGGCAGCACTACCATCAAAGCCACATCGGGCAGCGCAAGCGCCTCCACAAAACTCACCGTCACCTCGGCCACGTTGGTCGCCATCACCGTGACCCCGGCGGGTGCCTCTCTTCCGAAAGGCACATCTCAGCAATACAACGCGGAAGGCCAATTCAGCGATGGCACCTCAAGCAATATAACCGCGTCCGTCACCTGGAGTTCCACCGCCACCGCATTCGTCACCATCAACAGTTCCGGCCTGGCGCAAGCCGTGAGCGTAGGCAGCGCAACTATTTCCGCCGCCTCGGGCAACACCACTGGGTTCACGGGCGTAACCGTCGTTCCGCCAGTTCTGGTCTCGCTGGCCATCACGCCGGCAAATCCCTCGATCGCCGCGGGACAGTCCGAGCAATTCACAGCCACGGGAACGTTCAGCGATCAAAGCACGCAGAACTTGAGCAGCACGGTCACCTGGACTTCCGGCACCACGACCGTAGCCACAATCAGCGCTACCGGTCTAGCCACTTCGCTGGTGAAGGGCAGCAGTACCATCGGCGCGGCATCGGGCAGCGTAAACACTTCGACGCTCCTAACCGTTGGCCCGGCCGCATTGGTCTCAATCGCAGTCACGCCACAATCGCCCATCATAGTAATTGGCGGCACGCTGCAACTGACCGCCACAGGTACCTTCACCGACTCGAGCACTCAAAATATTTCGAGCTCCGTGACCTGGTCGTCCTCCAACACGGGCGACGCCACCGTAAATACGACGGGCCTGGTCAGCGGCATCGCTAACGGCACTCCCACGATCACCGCAAAGGACGGCTCGATCTCCGGCACTGACGCCATCACCGTCACGCCCAATCCCGCGTTGCCGACCGGGATCGGATGGAACGCGCTTCCCGCCGCAACTTCGCTGCAAGGGAGCGGCGCCTGCCCGCCCAATGGTTTCGGCGGCGATCCTTATCCCTTCGCCGATAATTGCAAGAACGTAATTCGCACCTGGAATGGCGCCATCGCGGATACCACCGCCAACAGGCTTAATCATCTGGGGCGGCGGCCACGATAATTATTTCGGAAACGAAATTTACTCGCTCAATCTACTAGCCAATCCCATCACGCTGACGCGCGTGAAAGATCCCACCGTTCCTACCAACTACGCGAACAACGCCAATTGCATCGACGGCATCCCGCCAGGCAGCCCCAACTTCGCGCCCAATTCTCGCGAAGGCTACGGCGGCCTGGCATTTCTGCCCGCGTCCGATCGCATGATGATTCTCGATGGCTCGCTCGCCTGCATCGCCGGCGACGGCAGCAGCAACACCTGGACCATCCCTCTCAACAATGTTTCGGATTCCACGTCGTGGGTCCACGAAGATCCTCACGCTCAGCGGAACCAAGCCGAACGGTGACGGCAACGGTCCCTACGGCAACATCGCCGCCTACGATCCCAACAGCGGCCTCGATATTCGTCGCCGATACCGAAGCCCTCTATACCTACAACTACTCGACAAACACCTACGCGCAAATCACCGCTGCCCAAGGGCTTCGTCACCGGGATTTATCTGAGCGGGGCAATCGATCCCACGCGCAAGCTGTTCGTCGCGGTGGGCGGCTGCTCTGCCGGCACCTGCGCCGCAGGCAACGGAGTGTTCGTCGCGGATATCAGCAATCCCGCATCAACGACGCAACAAGATTGGACTGCCGCAACGCTCACCGACCCCAATTGCGCGGAATTTCTAAGCGGCGGCGTGAATCCCATAAATTCCGCGAATCCGGGAATCACCTTCGATAGCGTAGCCAACGATTTCGTAGCCTGGCCGAATCAGGGCAACAACGTCTATATATTGACGCCCAACACCACCACTCAACAGCTAACCTGCCAGAAGCTGACATTCGCGAACGGCCCCCCAAATTCCGCCGATGCCAACGACCAACCAAACACCAGCTACGGCACCTTCGGCCGCTTCCGCTATTTCCCGGCCCTAGACGCCTTCGTTCTGATCAATGACTGGAACATCCCCGCCTACATCCTCCGCCTAAGGTAGGGGCGGGGGTTTACCTCCCGCCCGCTCTGGCATTGGGTGTTCGTCCCGCCCCCGCATTTGGCGCGGCGGAGCCACGGCATCAAGGTGGCAGCCCCCGAATTTATTCGGGGGAGGAGCGCTTTAGCGCTCCGATACAGCGCCACAAATAGGGATGCGCTTTAGCGCTGGGCACTTCTTCTCCCAATCGTTCACCAGCTTCCCATTTCGCGCGCAGCACCACGCACCGGAGTATTCTATTGGCCAGCAACCCGGGAGAATGTCATGAAGATTGTGCCGGTGATCAAGTCCAGCGATCTGCAAAGGTCACTACATTTCTACACCGGAATTCTCGACTTCGAGCGTAAGTGGCCAGGACACGAAGCCCGCGAGCTAGACAACGGAGTAATCGACCTAATTCGCGACGGCGCCGAACTACAACTCTCACACCATGCAGGAGACGGTGTCTTCGGCTCCGTCAACCGTGTCTTCGTAGCTGACGTTGACGAGCGCTACGAAACCTTTCGCGCAAGGGGCCTGAACACCACACAGCGTCCCGAGTCCCCAATTCACACTGCCCCAGTAGATCAAACCTGGGGACTCCGCGAATTTGCCGTAACCGATCCAGACGGCAACAATCTCTGTTTCTGCGCCCCCAAAAAATAACCGCCAGCAGGCCAGCGCGCGGCCCAAGCCGCGGACAATCCGATCGCGCGGCATTTGCCGCGGATGCTCCCGTAGGGCCCGCGCTTTATGCCGGGCCAGGCGATATGCAACGTCACGGCGCGATTGCGGCACGGCGAGGATTCTCATTAGTTAGATTGTTTGCTGTGCGCAAATAGGAGTTCTTCCAAAATCCTGCACGAAGAGGCCCGTCGTAAAGCGCGGGCCCTACAAGTGACGACTAACACCCCGTGCTATAGTCTTGATTCACATGAAACCTTTCAGGCGCGATACGTGCATCCTGTGTGCCCCTTCGCTCTTTCTGTCCGCCCTTGTGATTGGTCCCGGGACCGCTTTGGCGCAAAACCCATCACCGCAAACGCAATCACCTGCTCCATCGAAGCCAACAAGGCGCGATTCCGTTCAGGTCGTAGCGCATCTGTCTCCCGAAGAAGCGGAAGACGGAAAACTCAACGACTTATACCAATCAGTCGCGCAAGTACCGCGAAAAGGCGCTTGCACGCCTGAAATCATCCAGCGTTACCAATCTGAAGTGATTCCGGTCGCCCAGAAATCCACTTTTAACGTTCCCAAAAACAAGTTTCTCTACCTCGCTAATCGCGACATCGGGAATTGCTACATGGCGCAACAAAGCTACGAGGAAGCCGAGGAAAGCTTCAAGAAGATAATGGAGTATTTGCCCGTGTGGCCAGGGACTGACGATTCGGACTATCCGGTTAACTTTCGGCAAATCGCGACAGCGCAAATGGGAGAGCAGCACTGGGAAGCTGCGGAGGAGTCGTTGAATAAGTCAGTTGCGCTTTTCGATCCGCAAATTGAGAGAGCACTCAAGTCGGACAGCGAATTTAGCCGAACGGAACATGCGGGGAACCTGCTCGGCGGAAAAGCCAGAAGTCTTTCGTATTTAGCCGTAGTGTATCTGCGCGAAGGTCGTACCGCCCAAGCCCTGAAAACCGCCGAACTGGCATACGAGGAAGTGACCCGCCCGCATGTGCCGGCTGCATTCGTAAACGAGGTACTACAGCTAGGGAGCTCGATTGCACAGCAGAGCGGGGATGAGAGCGCTGTTGCACGTTGGTCACAACGCAAACCCCGCCAAAATTAGCGCGACCCCTCACCTCGCGTTGACTTAAATTTCCTCGCAGCCTAATATTTCGCGGCGCTCCTCATGATCGGCCAAACCATCTCGCACTACCGCATCGTCGAAAAACTGGGCGGCGGCGGCATGGGCGTAGTCTATAAAGCCGAAGACACCAAGCTGCATCGTTTCGTCGCGCTGAAATTCCTACCGGACGAAGTAGCAAAAGATCCGCAGGCGCTGGCGCGTTTCGAGCGCGAAGCGCAGGCGGCTTCCGCGCTGAATCATCCGAACATCTGCACCATCTACGAAATTGACGAACGCGATGGGCAGTGGTTCATCGCCATGGAGTACCTCGACGGCCAAACGCTGAAGCACCGCATAGCCGGCCGGCCCATGCCGCTCGAAAATATCGTAGATATAGGAATTCAAATCGCCGATGCGCTCGATGCCGCGCACGGCGAAGGCATCATCCACCGCGATATCAAGCCCGCAAATATTTTCATCACCAAGCGCGGCCCGGTAAAAATTCTAGATTTCGGCCTGGCAAAGTCCATAGCCCCGCCGTCCGGCAACCAGCTCTCCGCAACGCAAGACGCCCCGCAACTCGATTCCGAACATCTCACCAATCCCGGCAGCGCCATCGGCACGGTCTCCTACATGTCGCCGGAGCAAGCCCGCGCCCGCGCGCTCGACGCCCGCTCCGACATCTTCTCCTTCGGCACCGTCCTCTACGAAATGGCCACCGGCACGCTGCCCTTCCGCGGCGAAAGCACCGCCGTAATTTTCGAAGCCATCCTGAGCCGCTTTCCGGTAGCCGCAGTGCGCCTCAATCCCGATCTCCCGCAGAAAATGGAAGAGATCATCGAGAAGGCTCTCGAGAAAGATCCGCAGCTACGCTACCAACACGCCGCCGATCTGCGCGCCGATTTGCAGCGCATCAAACGCGACTCCACTGCAGCCGGTTTCACCGGCGCACAAGCCGCGTCAGGATCATCGCAAGCCGCACATTCCGCCTCCGCCGTTTCCGGAACAGCGGCATCGCCCGCAACACAAACCCGCGAGCCTCATCCCAGCGGCAGCTCGGTAGTAGAAGCGGCGAAGCGTCACAAGTTGGGGCTAACTGCAGGCGCTCGCAATTGCGCTGATCGTGCTGGCCGCGGCGGGCTACGGCGTTTACTCCATGCTCGGCGGCGGCAAAAAAGCAATTCCCTTCCAGAATTACACCATCACGCAAATCACCGACAACGGCAAATCGCTGCTGGCCGCCATCTCCCCCGACGGAAAATATATTTTGAGCGTGGTGAATGACGCCGGAAAAGCCAGCGTCTGGCTGCGCCACGTCCCGACGAACAGCGACACGCAAATCATCGCGCCCGCGGAAGCGATCTATGACGATTTCGAGTTTTCCCCGGATGCGAATTATTTCCATTTCCGCAAAGCGCGCACGTCCTCGCAAGACGTGCACGACCTTTACCGCGCGCCGGCTCTCGGCGGCACGCCCCAAATCATCGTCCGCGACATAGACTCGAACGCCACGTTTTCTCCGGACGGAAAGCAGATCGCCTACTTGCGCGCGAACGATCCCGAAGTCGGCAAAATTCAGTATCTCGTCGCCAATGCGGATGGAACCAACGAAAAAATGATCGCCAGCGGTCCCGCCGCCGCTGCCGCTCAGTTCCTCGCCTGGGCACCGGATGGCAAGCACATCGCCCTGGCAAATGGCAACTTGGTTCCCGGCCCAATCCATCTGCTGGATGTTGCTTCCGGAAAGATGGAAGAGCTCGCAGCCACCGCTGATTTTGTATTTGATAAATCCGTCTGGCTCCCCGATGGACGCGGCCTTGTGGTCCAGTATCAAGATCTCAGCACCGGCTTGAGCCACAATCAGATCGGATTCAATTCCTATCCCAGCGGCCAATTTCAGGCCATCACCAAGGACACCAACAGCTACGAGTCTTTAACGCTCTCGGCCGATGCAAAGACTCTTGCCACCGTTCAGGTGAAACGGCTTTTCAGCTTCTACTCCATTCCGGCGAATGGGACGGCAGCGAGCCCACCCAATCCCGCCCTGCCGCAACAACAGAAAGGAGCTTTGTCCTCCAGTTGGGCCGGAAACGATGCCGCCTACCTTGCCGAGGACAATCATCTGGTCCGCGCACCTTTCGACGGAAGCAGCGCGACTACTCTCCTCAATAATGTTCCAGTCCTTGCTGTCTCCGCATGTCCCGATGGACGCGCCGTGCTGCTGATTTTGATCGGCCAGGGCGGTGGTACGGCAGCGCGGGTCTGGCGCGTGAATGCCGACGGCACCAACCTGAAGCAGCTCTCCAATGGGCAAAACGATTACCGCGTGGACTGTTCTCCTGACTCCAAGTGGGCCTACTTCCTCGACGGAGACGCCAATCGAATTGAGCGCGTCCCCGTAGAAGGCGGGACGCCCGAGACCGTGCCCGGAACGCCGATTCCCCACGCCTTAATCGGTGGCCACATACTTGGCCTCTCGCCGGATGGCAAGTCGCTGGCGATTCTCGTCTTGATCGGCGAAACAAACCCGGTCCAGAAGATTGCCGTGGTTCCGCTCGACGCCGGACCGCAGCCGCAGGTTCGCCTGCTCGATCCTCATCCCGCCATTGCCGATTCTCCAAGATTCACGCCCGACGGAAAAGCGTTCGTATACGCGATTACCCAGAATGGCGTGGGCAACTTATGGCTCCAGCCGCTCGACGGCTCCGCGGGCCGCCAGCTCACCAATTTCAAGAGCGATCGGATCACCTGGATTGACTGGTCGCCCGACGGCAAAAATCTAGGCGTGCTCAGCCAGCGCGTCGAAGCCGACGTAGTCCTACTCCGCGAAGGGTCGTCGCAATAAACGTACCGCTGGCTTGCCCTGAGAATTATCGAAGGGCGTCCCTGTTTACCCTGAGTACTGCGAAGGGCCGGCATCTGACGACCCCGATCCAACCAACTCCCGCAATCGCGGACGGACCAAAGCACCAAAAGTAGCGCCGGCGTCCCTGCCGGCATCTTACGACCCCGATCCAACCAACTCCCACAATCGCGGACGGACCAAAATTGCCAAAAACATAGCTGCTTAGAATTTCCCCGCCCGCCCAAATCCCCGTCCAAAGCCCCCAAATTCCGCAATCCGTACCATTCCCCCAAACACCCCTGCATGTTATCCACATCGCCATTATGAACGAAAACCACACCACCCAACTAACCCACAATCGCAACCCTCGACCCATAGACCCAGAACGCCACGCGCGCAGATGCACCATCTGCCATTCCGCAAATCGCGAGGACATCGAGGACGCCTACCTCAACTGGCTAGGCCCCGAATGGATCTCCCGCATGTTCAGCGAAGTCCGCGACCGCATGGTCCTCCACCGTCATGCGCACGCCACCGGCCTCCACGAATTCCGCCGCCGCAACCTCCGCGCCGCCCTCGATCGCATTCTCGAAAACGCCGATAGCGGCCGGGTCTCAGGCGATTGCGCACTCCGCGTAATAAAGGCCTATAGCAGCCTAAACGACGACGGCCAATGGACCGAGCCAATCCAAAAGGTAGTTATCTCCAGGCGCCACATAGACATAACAATGCCAGACGACCCTGAAACCCCAGTAATCCAAAGAACAATTCTAATCGATACACCAAAATGATTAGAAATCAACGCAACTCCAACAAAACAAACGCCAAACCCAATTTCTAATCGCGGAAAAGGTACCCAACGGTGGGAGATGGTCTTATCACTCATCGCGGCGGAGCCGCGGCATCACGGTGGGAGCCCCCGAATTTATTCGGGGGAGGAGCGCTTCAGCGCTCCGATAAAAACTCGCCTTTCACAACGCGCTTTAGCGCTGGGCAGTTTGGAATTCACGGAACGGGCTTTCGGATCGGATCCGAAACTAAGACTCTACCAAATCGCCGAACACGCTCCGGAGATCTCCCCTACAAAGCGAGCCAACTCTTGCCTTGCTCCCACGACCAGCCTAATATTGCCGCGCTATGGCCGATCCCCAGCCACTTTCCGGGCGCACCATCTCCCATTACCGCGTGCTAGAAAAATTAGGCGGCGGCGGAATGGGCGTGGTGTACAAAGCCGAAGACACCACGCTGCATCGCTTCGTAGCCCTGAAATTCCTACCCGACGAATTAGCCCGCGACCATCAAGCCCTCGAGCGCTTCCAGCGCGAAGCCCAAGCCGCCTCCGCGCTCGACCATCCCAACATCTGCACCATCTACGAAATTGGCGAAGACAAGGGCCGTCCTTTCATCGCCATGCAATTTCTCGAAGGCACCACGCTCAAGCACCGCATTTCCGGGCGCCCGCAACCTCTAGACGAAACTCTCGATCTCTGCATCGAAATCGCCGACGCTCTCGACGCCGCGCACGCCAAAGGCATCGTGCACCGCGACATCAAGCCGGCAAATATATTCATCACCACGCGCGGCCACGCAAAAATTCTGGATTTCGGTCTGGCAAAAACTTTGGGGCCAGGTGGGCAATCGATCGACGCCACCATGGAAACAGCGGGACAAATCGCGCCGGAGCATCTGACCAGCCCCGGCAGCACGCTCGGCACGGTAGCCTACATGTCGCCCGAGCAAGTGCGCGCCAAGGAACTCGATCCGCGCAGCGATCTATTTTCTTTCGGCGTCGTCCTCTACGAAATGGCCACAGGCGTTCCGCCGTTCCGCGGCGAATCCACCGGCGTGATCTTCGATGCCATCCTGAATCGCGCCGCGGTTCCGCCGGTGCGCCTGAACGCCGATGTGCCGGCGGAACTCGAGCGCATCATCGCCAAAGCGCTCGAGAAAGATCGCGAGATGCGCTATCAAGTCGCCGCCGAAATGCGCGCCGATCTGAAGCGCCTGCAACGCAGCTTCGATTCCATGCGCACGGAAGCCGTGACGGCCGCAATCGCCGCCGCCGAATCCTCGCCGTCAGTAACGGCGGTAACGCCGGCGGCGCCCGCAGCGCCGCCCCGAGCGATCCCCGCAGCATCACCGCAAGCGCCGCAGCCCGTCTCGTCGGCGAGCTCAGGCTCGGTCGCCGCGCATCAATCCGGAAGCTCGGTAGTCGCAGCAGCCAAGCAACACAAGCTCGGCTTGAGCGCAGGCGTGCTACTCGTGCTCATCGTGCTGGCCGCGGCAGGCTACGGCGTCTATTCCATGTTCCGCGGCGGCAAAGCGGCAATTCCCTTCCAGAATTATTCCATCTCGCAAATCACCGACAACGGCAAATCGCTGCTCGCGGCCATCTCCCCCGATGGAAAATATATTCTGAGCGAAGTGGTGGACGCCGGGAAGGCCAGCCTCTGGCTGCGCCACATCCCCTCGAACAGCAACACGCAAGTCATCGCCCCATCCGAAGCGTTCTATGCAAGTCTCGATTTTTCTCCGGACGGAAACTATTTCTATTTCCGCAAGGCGCGCACTTCCACGCACGATGCTTTCGACCTCTACCGCTCACCGGTGCTCGGCGGCAATCCCCAAATTATCGTGCGCGACATTGACACCAATGGCGCTTTTTCGCCGGACGGAAAACATGTCGCCTTCGAGCGATCTAATGATCCCGATGTCGGCAAGTTTCAGATTTTGATCGCCAACGCGGATGGCACCGATGAAAAAATGTTCGCTGCCGGGCCCGTCGCCGCTTCGCACTATTTTCTGACCTGGTCGCCCGATAGCAAGCGCATCGTCTGCACGAATTATGGCCGCGCTCCAGGCCCCATTCAAATGGCAGATGTTGCGTCCGGCCAAATAAAAGACTTCGCCAATTTCAAGGGCTTCCTGTTTTACAAGCCGGCCTGGATGCCGGACAGCAGCGGCCTGCTGCTGCAATATCAAGATCTCAGCACCGGCGTGAATCACAATCAGATCGGATACATTTCCTACCCCGGCGCGCAGTTCCACAGCATCACCAAAGATACGAATAGCTACGAGTCACTGACGATCTCTGCGGACGCGAAAACTCTGGCTACCGTGCAATCGAAATTGTTGTACACCGTCTACACCATCTTAGCCGCTGGCGCGGGCGCCCATCCGCCGGACACCGTCATTCCGCAACAACAAAAAGGATTCCTGACTCTCAGTTGGGCCGGCAATGATGGTTTCTATCTGATCGAAGATGATCATCTCGAGCGGAGTTCTCTCGACGGGAGTAACAAGACCACTATCGCTACGGTCGCTTCCAACTTTTCTCCGGCGCCGTGCCCCGATGGCCACACCTTGCTGCTTTCGATGACCGACCAACAAGGAAGCGGCGGCATAAATGTCTGGCGCATGAATTCCGATGGCAGCGGACTGAAGAGGCTTTCCAGTGGCCATCAGGATATCGGTCCGCTGTGTTCGAGCGATTCGAAGTGGGCGTATTACATCGACACCGATGGAGCTCGCATTCAACGCGCGCCTCTCGACGGCGGCTCGCCCGAGACCGTTGCCGGAACTCCGATTCCGCACGGTTTCTTGTCTGGGCACTATGCCGAGATTTCGCCGGACGGCAAGACGTTCGCAGCCCTCGTTGCCGTGGGCGAAACGAATCCGGTGCACAAAATTGCGTTGATTCCACTCGATGCCGGCCCGCAGCCGGCGATTCGCTGGATCGATCCGAATGCCGACGTCGCGGATTCTCCGCGATACACGCCCGACGGAAAAGCGCTCGTCTATGCGATCACCCAGAACGGCGTGGGCAACGTCTGGCTGCAGCCGCTTGACGGGTCTCCCGGCCGCCAGCTCACCAATTTCAAGTCCGATCAGATCATGTTGATCAAGTGGTCGCCCGACGGCAAAAACATCGGCGTGGTAACTCGCCGCATCGATGCCGACGTAGTCCTGCTACGCGAAGCCGCAGAAAAGTAGCGCCGGCTTGCCCTGAGAAATATCGAAGGGCGTCCCTGTTTACCCTGAGTACTGCGAAGGGCCGGCATCCGACGAGCGCAAAAGTTGGCAACCGCGGAAGTCATGCACGGAGCGCGAAGTCGAATACTCGGATGTGGTTGTCTCGTGGAGTCCGCGCGTGGTCGGAGCTCGTAGTGAGAGTTTTGCTCGCAAGATGCCGGCAGGGACGCCGGCGCTACTTTTTTCGCTGCGCGTGACGCAGCTCTGCACCGTGCTGCCACAATTGTTCCAGGTTCGCGCCGACTACCACGGGAACCACATTCAGCCAGGCCAATTTGAAACGTACCAGCACGAAGCACATCGCCACCGCAACAATCGCGATTCCCCATCCCAGCAAAAATCCGTAAAACGGCCAGGACTTCATTCGAAAATACAAATAAACCACCAAGGTGGAAGCCAGCAAATCGAGCAGCGCGCTGAGCGGCCAAGGCAACAAACGAATCCCGCCGCCATGCAAATCGGAATCAATCGCCTGCGCCAGCATCTCCACGCCGGCAATCTCTCCAATCGGCGTCTGATGCGTGTCGCGCGCCGCCGCATAAGCCCCGCTGACCAGCACAATTTTGTTAATCAGATAAGGCAATTTCGGCGGGCTGGCATCTTTGCACTCATTCTTAAAGCGTTCCGCGAATGATTTATTTTCGACACATTCGGCGCGCAAAAAAAGCCCCGCGGACGTGGGCGGATAATTTTCGGCTCCCGCCTTGCCGGCAAAATTAAAGAGCACCTCATTCTTGGTCACCGCGAGCGCCGGCGAATACTGCTCCGCCACGGCGCGCGACAGCGAATTCATGCGCCCGCCCAGCCCTTCAATCTGAAAATCGCCGCGATATCCGCGCACTACTCCATCCGGATCGATCGGAAATCGCGGAATTCCAATCACCGTCTGCGTTTCATCCGGCGACAGCCCCATGCTGCGAATCACTTGCTCCGGATCCTGTCCCAGCACGCGCCCCAATCCCAACGGCTCTTGATCGTTCTTCGGAATTTCCGCCCAAATGATGGTGGGTCCCTCGGCGGGAATGAAACAGTGCAGTCCACTCGTCACCACAGCTCGCTGGTCCGCCGTAGGTTCCTTCACCGTCGCAGATTCCTGCGCGTGTTCCGCGCCGCCCTCATTTTCC
This sequence comes from uncultured Acidobacteriota bacterium, assembly GCA_963831955.1. GTDB lineage: Bacteria > Acidobacteriota > Terriglobia > Acidiferrales > UBA7541 > Palsa-147. Next base: position 509,360 of record CAWHSG010000004.1, read on the forward strand.
GGGGCGCCGGGGAAAAGAATCTGCTGGCGGTTGGCCAGCGAGCAAGGGATCGATTCCAGCGGCCCCCAATCGCGCGTATCAATATCAACGCCGATCACCCGCGGCTTTCGCGCCACGATCGCATCGATCAGCCCAAGGATCAGCTCGGGATTCAGCGGGCTGGTGTTGTCAAACCACTCGGCGTAATCCTTCTCGGTAATTTCCACCAAATGAATTTCAGGAGAAGGCGTGCGGTTCGGCAACAGCGCGTGGTCCAAAATCCATAATTCCGGCCCGGTCAGCAGACCAATTGCTTCCAATCCCACAACTGCCGCGGTAATCAACAGCAAAAGCGGAAAATGCCGCGTCCAATATAATTTCCAGAAGGACGATTTCTTTCGCGTCATGGCACGACCGGAGCCTGCGGCCCGAGCGACTCGAGGTAGGCGCGAAGGATCGTACGCACGGCAGCCGGCGACGCATCCCGCGACCATTGCTCCGAAACTTTCACCGCATCCTCAAAATCCGCCGACGCCGAAGCATACGCCGGCGCCTCGGCTGCCAGAATCCAAGCCTGCGATCCCTCCGCCTCGCCGGTCTCCTCAAGCAGCGCCAGATCGTAAAGCCCAGGCCGAAACTCAGGATTCGATACCACAGCGGAGTGACTCGAATTCCAAAGAATATGAAAAGGCCCGAGCGGCTTGGCCGGAACGCTGAGCGGCACAAGTTGCAGCCAATATTCTCCCGCGGGCATTTTCTGAAATACCGGCGCGAGATCCATCTGCATGCCGGTAAGAGGCACCACGCCATCGCTAAGCCGGCTATTCCCTCCGCGGACGTAACTCATCGCGCCTTTTTCCGGGGATAGACTCAGCCGCGGCTTCATCATCGCCGACTCTATTTTCTCGGCTCGTATCTTCCAAACCGGATCGAGCTTCGTTTTCGGCGGCGCGGAGATGGGTACGCGGCAACCTGCTTCGTTGTCGCAAGAATAAGTCTTCGGCATCGGATCGCTTCCACCGAAGAAAACTGTGAGCGACGAGCCGGGAGCGCCAGCCTCGACGGAAGCCGGAATGGAGATGCACTGTCCGGCGCGAATCGTGCGTCCCTCCGCCGTTTCCCACGATCCATCTTCCACCGCTTCAATCACCTTGGCTTTTCCTGGCGGGCACGCGTTCGATTGTTGAGCTGCGGCAAGGCTCACGGGAACGAGCATCGAGATAAGAAGCAGCATCGATTTACACAGCGAAGATCTCATCGCAGCGCCTTTGCGTGATGCCTTTAGTGCTATTCAGGATGTTGCGGCAAAACGTGGGACGATACCGCGACGAGATTACTCGACCGGCCGGGAGCCTTCAAGTCTGCGGCGCCGAAAGGCGGGAGGGTCTGGAGGCCCTCCCCTACAAGAGCGTCCTGATGTAGCCTGTAAGCCGAACTCGCCCGATATTTGCGATCCACTCAGGCTCCCGGAGGCTGCCGGAAGAATGGCGACTACGCGTCCCGTTGCAGCGGCACGACCTCGAACATTCTCGCTGGGGCTCTTCACCGTCACGCTTTTCGTCAGCGCCGGGCTGCTATTTCTGCTGGAACCGATGTTCGCAAAGATGACGCTGCCGGTCCTCGGCGGAACCTCCGCCGTGTGGACCACCTGCATGCTTTTCTATCAGGCGATGCTGCTGGCCGGCTATGCCTACGCGAACGCCATCACTCGCGGCGTACCGTTTCGCGTGCAGGCAATTTTGTGCGCAGGTCTTGCGCTCGCGCCGCTGCTCATTCTTCCGTTCAGCCTTCCCGCAGGGCGCGTGCCGCCGGTGGAACATAACCCGATCCCGTGGCTACTCATGATTTTGACCTTCGTGGTCGGTCTGCCCTTTTTCGTTCTATCCATCGTGGCCCCAACGCTCCAAAAATGGTTCGCAGGCATCGGCCACCCGCTCTCGAATGACCCCTACTTTCTTTACGCCGCGAGCAATCTCGGAAGTATGTTGGGGCTATTGAGTTATCCGATTTTCATCGAGCCACATTTTCGCCTTGCCGAGCAAAGCCGCCTGTGGACCTACGGTTATGCCGTGCTCGTTCTACTGGTCGTCGCGTGCGCCGCCGCGCTATGGCGCGCGCCGCGGCCGCAGAATCCGGCTGGGACGGCTGCCGCGCGCGACGACGAGCCCACTTCTGCTCCGCTATTCCGCGAGCGATTGTGCTGGCTGGCATTGGCGTTCGTTCCTTCAAGCCTCATGCTCGGCGTCACCACCGTTCTCACCACCGAGATTCCGCCCATTCCAATGTTTTGGGTTCTGCCTCTGTCCATCTATCTCCTCAGTTTCATACTTGTATTCGCGAAAAAGCCGCCCATTTCTCATCGCCAAATGGCCGGAAGCATGCCGCTTCTAATTCTGGCCGTCGCCATCCCTGTATTGCTCAAAGCGGACTGGCCGCTGTTCCTCGAAATCGCCGTAAATCTCATGACCCTGTTTGTAGTCGCGGTGGCCTGCCATGGCGAACTGGCGCAGCGCCGTCCATCGTCCGAGCATCTCACCGGTTTCTATTTGTGGCTCGCTCTGGGTGGAGTTCTCGGCGGCGTCTTCAACGCCATAATCGCGCCGCTGATCTTCAGCACCGTGCTGGAATTTCCGCTGGCCCTGTTTTTCGCCGCGCTTCTGCGCCAAATCATTCTGCCCGCCGCAAAGCGCCCACGCTTCAATTGGCTCGATGTTGCTCTGCCTGTCGCCATGGGCGCGCTGGCCATTCTTCTCATGGGTGTCCTCCGCAAATTCGGAATCGAACCGGGAGTCGCTTTCCATCTCATCGCCTTCGGTCCTTCGGTGTTGCTCTGCCTGAGCACCGCGAAACGCCCGATCCGCTTCGCCCTCGCTTTCGCAGCGCTGGTGATGGCCGGCACGTTTTATACCGGCGTGTACCGGACTGTCCTGCACACCGAGCGCAGCTTCTACGGCATCTACCGCATCGCCAACGACGAGACTGGCCAATACCGAATCTTATTCGACGGGCAAACTCTTCACGGGATGCAAAGCCTGGTTCCCGGTCGCAGCCGCGAGCCGCTTTCCTACTACACGCGCTCGGGGCCCATCGGCCAAGTCTTCGCCGCGTTTGCTGGTTCGGAGATACGAAACTCGGTTGCGATCGTAGGGCTGGGCGGAGGTTCGCTGGCGTGTTACGCAACTGCGGGCGACCAATTCACCTTCTACGAAATTGATCCCGTGGTCGAACGCATCGCGCGCGATCCGCGTTACTTCACCTTTCTGCAAGAGTGCGGACCGGGCGCTCGCGTAATTCTCGGAGACGCGCGGATTTCCCTGAAGAATGATTTCGGCCGCCGCTATGGGATATTCATTCTCGATGCCTTCGGAGCGGACGCGATTCCCATCCACCTATTAACGCGCGAAGCCGTGCAACTTTATCTTTCGAAGCTCGCGGACCACGGAATCCTGGCGTTCCACATTTCCAATCGCTACCTCGATCTACAAAAGGTTCTCGGCAACGTCGCGAATGACGCCGGCCTGATAGCTCTCGCCGAGTACGACACAACCGGGATTCAAGCAGGAAAATTACCGTCGCGCTGGGTCGTAATGGCGCGCAGCAGAGACGATCTCGGTACGTTAATCGGAGACCCGCGCTGGATGCTCCTGAAGGACGATCCTCACACGCGCGTCTGGACCGACGATTACTCCAGCATTCTAAGTATCTTCAACTGGGAGTGACCCGTTACCCGAACGGACAACTCCCTTCCATTCCCGCTTGCCCGCGCGGGCGCCGCAGACTACATTGCTCGCCGGTCCGCTTGCGCCAGTGACTCTCATAAGGAGGAGTCTATGTGGTGGAGCAAGCAAGCAGGACCAGCAACGCTTTCGTTTTCCCCAGCCTTCAGCTCAACGGGCACAATCGATTCTCCCGCTGAGTCGCCAACCAGCAATCCCGGCACAAAATCCAGCTATCCGTCCGTAACCCGAACCGAGCGCGGCCCCAAGCGGGAGTCAACTACCAGCGATGATCTCCGCCTCGACGCCATTATCGATGGACCGATCTCTCTCAATTGCCAGCGGCTTACGGTGGGAGAAACTGCAAAGGCTACCGCCGACGTGATCGCGCGCGAAGTAATCGTTTACGGCGAACTCAGCGGCCATCTTCAAGCCGCCGACCGCATTGAAATCAGAGAGCACGGCTCGGTCACCGGCGATCTGACCACCCCGCGAATTCTGATCGAAGACGGGGCGTATTTCAAAGGCACCGTTCAAATCGAAAGACGAAAAAAACCCAGAGGCACGACTGCAAAGGAACGTCGCGCCGCCGTGGATTCCGTTTGGGGTGGCTCTTTCTTTTAGCTCCAGGCGCAGCCTTAACCAGGGCAAGGCCTAAGGCCCAATCGCGCAGGCGCGGGAGTTCTCTGCCTGCTCGATTGGGCTTAGAATTCGCAAAGTTGCGTCTCTCGTCCGAAATGTGAATTCCCCGCGGTACCATCCCGGCGCGCTAGAAACGTCCGGTTACCTTTAAAAAACTCTCCCTGAAGCTGTTGTTTCCTTATTTTCCGCCGATGGTACTTTTGACCAGGCTGCCTGGCACACCGGGCAGTCCGGAAAAGAATTCCTTCGCGCGGCCAGCCGGCGCAGTTCCCCCTTTCCCCGACTTCCGATCGACGGCAAAAAAACTTACTGGGAGGAATTGAATGAGGAATTCGTTTGTGTGTTTTTGTCTATTGGCAGTGGTGCTTTTGTGTTCATCCGCAGCGCCGGTTTCGGCCGATGAATCCGTGGCCAAAAAGCGCGTTGCTCATCCGTCACGATATGACGCCAGCAAGGAAGTCACTCTCGAAGGAACCATCGAGAGTCTGGTGACCAAACCCGTCACGGGAAAAATGCTGGGCGGCCACCTGATGGTCGCAACCTCGAAGGGCACCGTGGACGGGCAGATCGGCGGGTTCGTACTCCGCGGCTCGCATGCCTTCACGGCGACACCCGGCGAAAAAGTAAAAATCACCGGAGTGATGACCACCTTTCACGGCCAGCAAGCTTTTCTGGTGCGCACTATTCAAACGCCGGAGCGCACCGTCGTGGTGCGTGACGCGCACGGTTTCTTCGTGCTCCCCGGCGTCCGCGAGCACGTGACGCGCACTTCTAACCAGAGAGGCGCGCGATGAATCGCAAACCACTGTGGATCGTCCTCGTGCTAACTCTCGCTGCCTCCATTTCCGCCTGCGGCAGCACCAGCAAAAAAACAACCCCGCCTGCGACAATCACCGTGGCCATCACCACGGCGCCGCCAGCCTCGCTCACGGTGAACGGCACAGCTTCCATCGCCGCCACGGTGACGAACGATACGGCCAATGCAGGCGTGGATTGGACTTGTACCCCAAGCGCCACCTGCGGTGCTTTCAATCCCACGCACACCGCCAGCGCGGCCGCGACGGTTTTCACCGCGTCGGCAACCGCCGGTGCTATCGTCATCACGGCAACGTCCACTACCACACCTACAATTACCGCGACCGCCGACGTCACCGTCAATGCGGCCACTGTAGCGATGGGCCTCGTGGGTCCGTACACCTATCAGATGAACGGCTGGGATAGCGTCGCGCCGTACAGCGTCGTCGGCACCGTGGTGCTCGACGGCAAAGGAAACATCACCGGAGGAGAACAGGATTCCTTCAATTTGGGGAACGACGACATCCTGACCACTGACCTAATTCAGCCAGCCACCGGCGCAGTCGTGATCGGCACGAACGGCCAAGGCACCATCACCATCACTCCAACATTGGCGCACGTTGAGACTCTCAGCGTCACGGTGGTCAACAACAGCCACGTGCTGATCACCGAATTTGATCTGCTGGCAACCACCACCGGTACCATGGATCTCCAGACGGCACCCGCTTCTGTACCAACAGGAGGCAACGCGTTCGCAGTTTTCGATGTTGCTAACGCATTCGCATACGGCGGCGTGTTCAGCTCCGACGGATCCTCCACCATCACCGAGGGAGACGGGGACGCTAATTTCGAAGGGGACCTTGGTAGCGATGAAAACGTAACGGGATTTTTCTCAGCTCCGGACGCCGCGGGCCGCGGAACCATTAACCTCAGCATCCCTTCCGAAGAAGATGGGACTAACTTACAGACGATGCAATTCGCCTACTATGTCGTAGGTCCAGAAGTGTTTCGTCTGGTCGAGATTGACGGCAACTTCTTCGCGGCCGGCTCCGTTTACGGGCAAGGTTCCGCATCGTTCTCGGGTTCTGCGTTCAGCGGCAGCTTTGTCTTCGGACTGTCCGGAGCTGAGGACTTCGCCTTCGACACGTACGCCGCAGCCGGTCAATTCACCGCCAATGGCGAAGGCGGGTTCTCCACGGGAGTCGCGGACATCAACGACGGCAACGGCCCAGCTATATTGGCCGCGACCCTCACCGACGCCGAGTACTTCATGGAAGATGATGGGTACGGCGGTTTTCAAGTATCCGGCGATGCTACTGACGGTTTATCCACGTTCGGCGTTTATCTCGTGGATCCGAATCTCAACATCACCGATCCGAATAGCACCACCGGCGGCGGTGGCGCGCTAATGATCGAACTCGACGAAGACAATGTCGGGACCGGATTGGTCGTGCCGCAAACTTCCGGGGCGACATTCACCGGAAGTTACGCCATCACTCAGGACGGCTTCTATGCGTTTCAACAAGCAGAAAGCCAGTTCGATCTCATCGGACAAGTGAGTTCCGATGGAACCTCCACTTTCACCGGTCTGGCCGACTTTAACGACATATCGGAGAGCGGCCTCGATCCGGGCGTCACCATCTCCGCGACCTATGCCGCGGACGTAGATAATCCTGGTCGCATTACGGCCGCGCTCACTCCTGTCGGTCCGTTGGAGATTCCAGACACCCTAACCCTGTATCAGGCGAATAGCTCGCTTTTGCTGAATGTTGGCGTGGCTACGGGAGAAGACTTTATCACCATCTCTCTCGGCGTCCTCGAACAGCAACAAGCGCAGTCCCAGTAAGTACGACTTACGAACGACGCATGCGGCACGGCCGCGCAATCGGCCGTGGCGCATGCGTGCTTTTCACGCGACCTCTTTCAAATTCAAATCCGCGCAGAGTCGCAGCCTCTTGGAGATGGGAGCATTGCGACGTCTCCCGCATCCTGCAACTACCCATCCACCGGCAGAGCTGAGCACTTGAACGGGACATAGCTGCCCGAAATTCGAAGCTTCCCGAAAAGCAGCCGAAATTTGTCGCCGCCGAGAAGCACTCCGGATGCCCGGCGCCTTTGGTTGCCTGCCAGGTTTCCGGCAATTCCGGTGCTGCCGCTGATAACTTCCAGAGGGCAAGCGACTTAGGCCATGCCGTAATGGCTGTATTACTCTTACGGCACGTTTTTTTGATTGACGAGCACCCGACTGCGCTACAATGCTACCTTCTTTGGGGGTTGTCCGGTTTCCCGGGTTTGAAATTACAAATTCACACTCGCGCGGTTTGCTCGCTACCCAACCTCGCGACGACCGAACGAGAAAGTTTTAAAATTTCTGAGGAGGAATTCACTATGAGAAATAAGTTGGGAGGCTTTTGCCTTCTAACCGCTCTCGTCATCGCGCTGCTCGCCGCTCCCCTTTACGCCGGCAACGCCAAGGCGTTTAAGAGGACGGTCGTTGCGCCGCGATACGAGGCGTCGAAAGAAGTCACCTTGGAAGGAACAATTCAAGGGCTCGTCAGGAAGCCAACGCCTGGGTCGATGATGGGCGCGCACCTGACGGTTTCCACTTCCAAGGGCACCATTGACGCTCATATCGGAGATTTCGTTTTGCGGGGTTCGCACCCTTACGCGCCCGCCGTCGGCCAGTCCGTCAAGTTGACCGGCGTAATGACCACCATCAACCACAAGAGCGTCTTCTTGACGCGCACGGTTGAAACCGGAAACCGTACCGTGCAGGTGAGAACTACCCGCGGGTACCTCATCCTCCCGGGCACGATGGGAAAAATTGCGAAGACGAAGATCTCGACCACAGGAGGTGCACAGTGAATCGCAAAGCCCTTCTGATCGTCCTGACTATTGCCATCGCGGTGGTTGCCTCGGCATGCAGCAGCCCGTCGCCAACTGTCACGATCTCCACGCCGCCGCCGGCCAGCATGGAAATTAATTCAACGGCATCGATCGCCGCCACGACTACTCACGACAGCAACGAGGGCGTGACTTGGAGCTGCTCTCCGTCCCCCTGCGGATCGTTCAACCCGACGACCACGTTGTCCGGCGCCAGCACCATCTATACGGCTCCGTCAACGGCGGGCTCGGTGACCATCACCGCGACTTCGAATAAGAAGACCACCGTCACGGCAACCGCTATGGTCACGATCACTCCGATCGCCACTGTTGGCAGTCTTACTGGGAGCTACACCTTCTACCTCAACGGCTTCGATGCCAACGGGTTTGCATATAGCGTTGCCGGCAACGTCGTTCTCGACGGCGCCGGAAACATCACCGGTGGGGAACAAGACTATGTCGATACAGGCACACCCACCATAATCACCGACGATCCGATCACTCCCGCTACGGGAGTTGTGACGGTCGGCGATGATGGCCGAGGCAGCATCACCCTGACCCCGACAACTGCGGCGCCTGAAACGCTCAGCTTCACCGTGGTCAACAACAATCACGCTCTGATCATCGAGTTCGACGCCAACGCAACTTCCGGAGGGTCGCTTGACCTCCAGACTGCTCCCACGTCGATTCCGACGAGCGGGAACGCGTTTACCGTTAACGACATCGAAGACGCATTCGTCTTCGGTGGCGTTGTCACTTCCGACGGTGCTTCCACATTCACAACCGGCGAAGCGGACGACGATTCTCAGGGCACCGTGAACTTTGACTTTGATCCTAGCCCAGGCTCGAGCTTCTCGGGTACTGACGCTGCGGGTCGTTCAACAATTTCCCTCTTCGATGCGACAGCCGGGACAACGCTCCAGTTCGCCTCTTACGTCGTGGGTCCCGAAGCGTTCCGCTTGATTGAAATCGACGGCCTAGCATTCGCGGCCGGCTCGATGTATGGCCAGGGTACGGCGGGAAGTGGCGCCTCGGCAGCCTCGCTCACCGGCAGTTACATCTTCACCGAAGCCGGCAGAACAGCCGTCGGTCTGGGCATCTTCGGAGCAGCCGGACAATTCACCACTGACGCAACCTCGGCCTTCACGGCGGGCGTTGCTGACGCGAACTTGGGCGACGGTACACCGGTTCTGGCCGGCGATCTGGTCACCGGTACAACCTACTTCGTCAACCCCGACGGTTACGGCGGCATTGCGCTAGGGGCGCCGCTCGACGCGACCGCTCCATCGCTCGCAGACTTCGGGGTATATCTCACCGATCCGAATCTCAACCTCGCGGATCCGAACAATACGGCGGGGGGCGGAGGCGCATTGACGACGAACCTTGACGTCAACAGCCTCGGTGACGGCATTGTTGTGCCTCAAACCACCGGTGCATCGTTTGCAGGCAACTTCGCCTTTAACCAGGACGGAGCCGCCGAAACTGCAACGTCGTTCGACTTCTTCGACTTCGTCGGACAAGTCCTTTCAGATGGTGTGTCCAGTTACGCGGGCCTTGCCGACGACAACGACATCGGCACGAATGGCGGCCAGTCCGCTGGCGTCTCCGTCGCCGGAACATTTGCTGCTGATACGGCAAATCCGGGACGTGCGACGGGAACAGTCACCGTGAACGGAGCTACAACGGCGCAAACCTTGACCTTCTATCAGGCGAGCAGCGCGTTTACCGTGCACGTTGACGTTGATTCCACCGCTGCTGCTGTCGGGATCATCGGTACCGGCGTCGCCGAACAACAACAGTAACTAAACCCAAGACCCATGAGGCACGACCGGTTGCCCGGTCGTGCCTCATGTTTTTTTCTGCGTGGCTTTTCGCTCGAAACGTACGTCCGCCCCCTGCTCGATCCATTTCTGTGATAGGAATCCCGCTGACATGAACAGCTTGGATCATCCGCGCCGTTATGCATATCTCGGTCTCGCGGCTCTCGCGGTTTTTCTTGGCTATCTTGCCGCCACGATGTCGCTTGCGCAAAGGCAGCGCGCCGGCGATTCCGTCGATTCCTATATCGGCGCGCAGTTCCGCGAGCAGCGCATTCCTGGCCTGGCCCTTGCCGTCATCCGCAACGGCCGCGTCGTGAAATCGCAGGGCTACGGCCTTGCCAATATCGAGCGCAATGTTCCGGTCACGCAGGAGACCGTTTTTCAATTAGGTTCCATTGGCAAGCAATTCACCGCGACTGCCATTCTTATGCTGGCCGAAGATGGCAAGCTCTCTCTTGACGACAAAATTACGCATTACTTCCCCACCGCCGCGCAGCGGTGGGACGCCATCACGATTCGTGAGCTTCTGAATCACACCTCTGGCCTGGCCGATTACACCGACGACAAATACATCGCTCCGGGCGGCCTCACTCCACTCCACGAAGAACTCACCGACGAAGAAATCCTGCGCCGCTTTAGCACTTTGCCGTTCGATTTCAAGCCCGGCGAAAAATGGAGTTACAGCAACACCGGCTACGCCATCCTCGGGTTCCTGATTCACAAAGTGAGCGGACAATCCTACGGCGATTTCCTCGAGGCCCGCGTCTTCAAACCGCTCGGCATGAGCGCCACGCGCGTGATCTCCGAATCCGACATCATTCCCAACCGCGCCGCCGGTTACGTGCTGGTAAAAAATGAAATCAAAAATCAGTATTGGGTTTCGCCTCACTGGAATACGCTCGCCGATGGCGCGCTCTATTCCACGGCGGCGGACATGACCAAATGGGACGCCGCAATCACTGCGCGCGCGCTCCTTAAGCCCGAAAGCTATGCGCAAATGTGGACACCCGCCACTTTGAATGACGGCAAGAGTTACCCCTACGGATTCGCCTGGGACCTGCTCGAGGTGAACGGCCACCGCCTGTTCGAACACGGCGGCGCCTGGCAAGGCTTCACAACTCACTACGCGCGTTATCCTGACGATCATCTAACCGTGATCGTTCTAACGAATCTGGGATCTGGCGCGTCCGATCCGGAAAAAATCGCTCACGAAATAGCCGCACTCTACATCCCCGCGCTAAAACTCCGTTCGCAGTGAATCGCTTCGATCGCCTTGGCGCCATACTCGAACGAGCTAAGATGCTGCCCTGAAGGGCACCGCTACGAATTCCGGTCCGAACCGCGCAGAACGCGAACTGATCCTTCAACAGAGGACACAACGAGGGGAGTCGAAACGAGGCCTGCCAGAGCGCGCGCCGTCAATCCAGCACGCGCGGCAAAAAGCGGTGCGAACGGAAAGCTAGCTCAGCGCCTTCTTCATGCGCTTCGTGGTCGTCTGCAACTGCTTCTTCAAAGCGTCAATCTGCTTCGAAATGGCAGCCAGTTCCTTCTTGGCCACCGATCCAGCCTTCACCATCTTGTGCGCCCGGCGGTCCGCCGTACCCACCGCCGACCCAATTGACGCCGCAATCGTCTTCAATCTGCTCTTAGCCATCATCATCCTCCGGAAAAACGCGCCGCAATCGTATAACCCGCGCCACCCGCCGTCAATCATTCAACGCGCGATAGAACACGTAAGTATGATTCCCTCAACGCGCTACAGGTGACGCGATCCCTCGAAACTTTACGCACACTCGCACCTCTAATGTACTGTTGAAGTATTAAAATCGGTACGCGAAGGACGCCATCATGACTCGAGCACTCTCGACAGTAGCTGCATCAATTTTCATATTGGCGGTAATAGCCTTCTTTCTGACGTCGAATCACACGCAGGCAAGCGCATCAGCGCTGCCCGCTCCCGCCCTAGACGACACGCTGGCCTCAACGCCCGGGCAGCAAACCATCGTCCTTTCCGGCGGCTGTTTCTGGGGTATCCAAGCCGTCTTCGAGCACGTGAAAGGCGTAACGACCGCCACCGCTGGCTATGCTGGCGGCACTGCGGCCACCGCCGACTACGAAACGGTCAGCAGTGGAGACACCGGCCACGCTGAGTCGGTTAAGGTCGTTTACGATCCCTCGAAAATCACGCTGGGCCAAATCCTGCGAGTATTTTTCTCCGTGGCCCACGACCCCACGCAGCTCAATCGCCAGGGCCCCGACTTCGGCAAGCAATACCGCTCCGCAATCTTCTACACCACGGAAAATCAAAAGAAGATCGCCGACGCCTACATCAAGCAATTGAATCAAGCTAAAGTCTTCAGCGATCCAATCGTCACGCAACTGAATTCCAATTCCGGTTTCTACGCCGCCGAAGACTATCACCAGGACTACGCCACCAAGCACCCGGAAAATCCGTACATACTCTTCAACGACGCCCCGAAAGTAGAGCACCTACGCCAGCAATTCCCCGATCTATACCAAGCTCAATAACGCCACGACGATTCTAGGGGAGGGTCTTCAGACCCTCCCGCAATTCGGCCTCCGCTTGCGGCCTGCGTCAGATCGCCGCAATGACCACTCGCTCCTCAACGTTCCTCCGCACCGGCAAAAATATTATCTTGAAGATAGTTTGCTGCCATGTTCCCATCAGTCCACCGGGCTAATCGCTGCAAAAGCGAGGAGAGCATAAAATGAGTTCAAGTCGGTTCAGCCGCAGAAATTTCGCTATCCGCTTAGCCTCGTTGCTACCCGCAATCGGTATAGGTGGCATGAGGTTTGCGCCCTTAGCATTTCGCGACGCTCAAAAATCCACCGCCGACGACGAGATCACTCACACCAACGAAGCTATCCATCAAGAGGTAATCTTTAAAGCCTCGCGCAAGCGAGTTTACGAGGCGCTTACCGACGCAAACCAATTCGAAAAAGTAGTGCAGCTCAGCTTCGCCGTAAAATCCGGGATGGTTGCGCCAGGCAAGCCCGCGGAAATCAGCCGGGAGCTCGGCGGGCCGTTCTCACTATTCGGCGGCTACATTTCCGGCCGCCAATTAGCACTCGTCTCCGAGAAGCTCATCGTGCAAGCCTGGCGAGCAGGCAGCTGGGGTCCCAACTTATATTCGATAGCAACGTTCGCGCTGACCGATCAAGACGCCAATACGAAACTTACCTTCGACCACGCTGGCTTCCCGAACGACCAGGCCCAACATCTATCCGAAGGCTGGCATATAAATTACTGGGAGCCGCTGGCGAAATTCCTGGCCTAGCCAAGTGGAACGGGGCACCAGCGGGGCGTCACAATAATTTACGAGGCCGATGGAACGCGGAGAATGTCGAGCCGGCTTACGCGGAGGCAAATAGTCACGTTTTCGCAAGCGTTACACGAGCGGGCGCAGCGAGCGGCGCCCCTACGAATGCAGAGAGCAAAGGCAACATCAAACTCGACGTCGGCAGAGGAAGTCAACAGAGCCATCTGAAATTTGAAATTACGTTCTGCAGCTCTTCCCGCTTACCGCTGATCCGGGAAGTGGTAGAGCGTCTGATAGCCGATCGGCCGGCCATCGCAAGTCATCACGGGAAAACTAGTCCCCAGAAACCAATTCAGAATTTCCTTATTCGATTTCGGGTCCGAGCTGTAAACGACCTGCGCCGAGCGCACCGCTCCAATCGGGCTAATCTCGAAATAAATATCCATATCCAGGTCATCGAAACCGACTGGAATTCTGGCGCCGGACAGCGGCTCCGGATGCCCCTTCAATTCCTCCGTGCCATTGCACAATTTCGAAGTCTCCGCCCCTGCAGGCGGCGCGAATTCATCGGCAGCAAATTCACGCACCGGCACAAGCTTCTCCACTGTCACTTCAATCGCTCGCTTGTCCCATCCGGAAAACGCAAAGTGCCGCGGATATTTCTTCGTCCCAAATTCCTGATAATCGCCATATTCATAGCGGTGCTGCGTCTGCGCGGGTCCATCCAGACCGGCGTCAATGGAAACTAATTCGTACGTCGCCGCATCCACGCAAAGCTTAAGATCGCCCTTGCCCGGACCCATCCAAATGCAAGTCGCCGGTTTGCCGTTGACGCTCTCGTTCTCCACGCGTCGAACTTTCGATCCCGCCGGAAATTTCTTGCGCAGCTGCAACGAATCCATCAGCTCTCCAAGCTGCCAGATCATCAAAGGTATGCCGTCGGTATTGCGCTTGGAATAATAATTCTCTCCGCGCGCGACGTCCGTTTCGTTGTAATCCGGAAATCCAATCACGCGGCGATAGCGGTCTAGCGCGGCCCAGGACATCGCAAACACGCCATCCACAGATTTCGTCCCCTCTGTAAGCCGCGCCTTCGCTTTCAGCAAAAACGGCGCCCCGTCCGCCGCGCGAAGATCCACCAGATCCCAAGCCTTAGCTAAAAGCGCCTCAGCCTCGACAGTCCGGTCGGCACCGCGCAAATCGGGCAGCGCAGTCAACGCGATCGCTCCGGCAGCCGCGCAAGTAATCCAAGCAATTAATCGCATTCGCCTACGCATTTTTATCGTCCGGAGGTTATCACGGGCAGAATTGAGGAAACAGATCCCCACCTGCAAAACCTGTACCAACGTACAGTTACCTTCACTGCACAGATTCGGGCGATGGCCTTGCCGCTGCCGCGATGGCGCGCACAAAATGGTCTCAGCTTTTGGGGAGCCGACGCGGCTCCATCCGACCGGCAGGGGCAACCGATGAAATTTACAACCACGAATCGTGCAGGGCTTATTTCCGGCGTCGTAGCGGCCGTGCTGCTTTCATGCGCGGGGCCGTGCTTCGCGCAGAATGTGGCCGACGCGGCCAAGCTGGAGCGCGAGCGCAAGCAGCACTCCACGCATCGCGCCTATCACGTCTATACCAATGACGATTTGAAGCGCAAACACATCCTGGTCCCCGAGGATCAAGAGCGCGCACTCGAAGCGCGCCGCAATGCCGCATCGCCGGCCTACGACGCGAACAATAATTCCGCCACGCCCGATTCCTCGGCAAGCGCTGATGGGGTTGCGCCCGCACAGCCGTCCATCAATGGCGCGCCTGCCATTTCGCTGCTGCCTTTCTCCCTACCGCAAGCACAGGCATTCGGCGAATTCGCGCCGGCGTTTTCGTCTCCCTATTTCGCAGCCAAGAATTTCAGGACGCCTGCGGCTCCCCGAGTGCGGCACGCGCATCCGCTGCTTGACGATTCGCTGATCATCGACTTGCAAAAAAATCAATCGCTGCCCGCGGCCCCGAAATTCCCGGCGGCGCCGGAGCCACCGGATGCAACGCAATTCGCGGCCCCAACGCACGCGCATGTTTCCGCCGCGGCGCACGCGACAATCGCAGGGCACGCAACGATCGCAGGGCATGCAACAACGCCGCTTGCGACAGCCGCGAGCACCGTCCGCGTTCAGCGCGGCGATTCTCTCTGGAAGCTGGCTGAAGAGCATCTCGGCAACGGCGCGCGTTGGCACGAACTCGCTCAGCTCAATCCGGAGATCAGCGATCCGAATGTAATTCACGTGGGCGATTCGATTCGCCTCGCGCCGCAATCGCAAGAATCGCAAAGTGCGAAACGCTTCGTCGTGCGTCCCGGCGATACGCTCTCGAGCGTGGCGCAGGCAGAATTCGGCAACGCCCGCGCGTTTCCGTGCATCGCCAATGCCAATCCGAACCTGCGCACTGCCGATTTGATTTTTCCGGGCCAGGCGTTGGTTCTCCCGGATACTTGTCCGATAGTTGCGCTAGACCACCTCGTCGCGAGTGTCATCCCGAACCCCTTCAGGGGTGAGGGATCTGCATTTTTCCCTGTTGTTGAGTCTGCGTTTGCCGTTGCGTTCGCGACGCACGCCTACTACCCCGCGGCGAGACCAGAAATTCTCCAATACGGCAGCAGTGTCTTAATTTCGAAGCACGATTCGCAAGCCACTCTCGGATGCCTCGCGACGGGTCGGCCAACAAGTGCCCAGCGCTAAAGCGCGTCTTGATAGGCGAGGCTTTGTCGGAGCGCTAAAGCGCTGCTCCCCCGAATAAATTCGGCGGCTGCCACCGTGTTTCCGCGGCTCCGCCGCAACGAATGCGGAGCTTGCGCTACGAAACTGCAATCGAGAGCAAATTCGGACTTTACCAACGCCGCGGTTTGCTTGACTTCACCCATGGCCTTCGCTAATCTCCCCGCTGCCGCGATGCACGCTGCTTCTGCTCCGTGTCACGGTCCCTCTCGATTTCAGAGGTCGGTCCCTTTCAATTCATCCGCAGCGCAGCCGAGGAGGTCGGCATCAACGATGAAAAAACTTAGTGGGGTTCTGCTCGGATTGTCTCTGTTTCTCGGTATGGCATGTGTCGTAACGGCCCAGGAAAACAATCAGGGGATGGGCCACAAGCCGCCAAAGATTCTCACCATCACGCGCGAGATCATCAAGCCAGGCAAGAACGGCAACGCGCACGACAAGACCGAAAGCCTCTTCGTCAACGCCATGGCCGCCGCCAAATGGCCCACTCACTACCTCGCCATGGATTCGCTCACCGGCAAGCCTCGCTCGCTTTTCCTAACAGGCTATGAGTCCTTCGAAGCGTGGCAAAACGACTATGCGGCGGTGACGAAGAACTCCACACTCTCGGAGGCTCTGGATCGCGCCAATGAAGCCGACGGTGCCTTGCTCGATTCAACGGAAACCGGCGCGTTTCTCTACCGCGAAGACCAGAGCTACAACGCCGAAGTGGACATGCCGCACATGCGCATGTTCGAAATCGAAGTCTTCATCATCCGCCCCGGTCACGAAAAGGATTGGGACGACGCCGTTAAGCTGGTCATGGACGCCTACAAGAAAAGCGCGATCGAAGCTCACTGGGCCATCTACCAAGAGATGTTCGGCACCTCGGGCGGCGAATACATCGTTATCACTCCGAGGAAGTCCGGCGCGGAAATCGACACAGCTTTCGCCAACAACCCGAAATTCATGGCCGCCATGGGCATGGAGGGCATGACCAAGCTCAGTGAACTTTCCGCGTCGGCGATCCAGGAGACTTTCACGAACCTCTTCGTATTCAGCCCCAAGAAGAGCTACGTAAGCGAAGACTGGGTCAAAGCCGACCCAGATTTCTGGAAGCCCAAGGCGAAGGCCGCTCCGATGAAGAAAGCCGAAGCAAAGAAAACTGAATAGCAGCCAGCCTGGCGACCGCCACGGCAAAGTGCGGCAACGATCGCAACAAAAAAGCCCGTCCCGCGACGCGGGACGGGCTCTTCACACCCCGGAAAAACTACGCAACTTTCTTCAGCAACGGCTTGATTTCGATCGTTCGCGGCAGAGCGGCAGCCAGCATCGGCGCATTGACTTCCAGCACGCCGTAGTTGAACTCTGCGACCATCTTGTCGATGTCCACGCCCTCGGGAAGAGGCAGCACGCGTTCGAATTTCCCGTAGATAAACTCCCGATGCAGATAATTCACTTCCTTCTCGGTCTTAGTCAGCTTGCGCTCGCCAGTGATGGTGAGCAGATTCTCGTGCACGGTGATCTTCACGTCTTTCGGATCAATGCCGGGAACCGCCACCTTCAGGTAGAACTTCTTCGTCTCGGGTTCGATCCACGCTTCCACCACTGGCGTGAACGGAACTGTCCCGAGGAGATTCCTCTCGTTCTTCACCGGCCACTCGGTCAACAACTGATTGAAGATCTGATCAAATTCACGACGGAAATCAAACATGCCCCGGTAGAAATTCTCTGGTTCTGTATTCCTGAACATTTATCACCTCGACTTCGGGCCGGCGTCCTCGCTTTCAACTTATTCTGCGCCGGGCCTCTTGGATTCCGGCTATACTGTCGCGCAAGCCCAGGGTAATTTCTGTGTCTCCCATCACAGTTGCGCGTGACAGCGGTCACGGAGCACGCGAGGGTCTCCGAGTACATACTAGGATTATGCGTTCGCCTCGAGGGACGTGACGCGCCGGCCCATTCCGCGCAACAAGCTGCGACAGGAGGTTGCCATGTCGAGGAAGCTGATCGTCATTTTCGCCCCCATGTGTCTCGCGCTCTCATGTTTTGCATCCTCGAGCACCGCGCAGGATAAGCCCAAAGACTCGCAAGCAGCTCCCGCCGAATTCAAAATTCCGCCGGAAGACGCCAAAAAAGTAAGTCCGTTGAAGAGTGATGCCAGCACGATTGCGGAGGGGAAAAAGCTCTTCAGCTCACAGTGCTACCTGTGCCACGGCAAGGATGGCGACGGGAAAGGCGAACTCGTTGCGGACATGAAGCTCAAGCTGCACGACTACCACGACGCGGCAGCGCTCAAGGACAAGACCGACGGCGAGCTCTTTTACATCCTTTCAAAGGGCAAGGGCCAAATGCCCGGCGAGGGCGACCGTCTCTCGGAAACGCAGCGCTGGCAACTAATTGCTTACATCCGCTCGCTCGCCGGAAAGCCGATGCCTGCCGCGGCAAAGGAAGAAAAGAAGTCAGAGTAGCGGTGCTCAGTGGCGACTTCGGCTAATGCGCCACTCCGGAGGTCAGTTCGGATGCGTCCGCCGCAAGGGCCGTGGTTAACTGCAGCACCATATCATTCACAGCTTCGCCAAGAATCGTCTCCTGAAATTCCTTGCTATCGAAAGCGAAGTTCCCGGATCTGAAGTCATGCCAATTGCTTCCGCCGCTGGTGAGAGAGATACCCTCGCGCTTCGATTCGCCGCGGCCACTTGCGGCGGCCACGATTTCGCCGGTCGCGACGTCTACGATCCGTGCATCTGCCGTGACTCTGGCTTTGATTTTCCTGCGAACGACCTCGTCTTGGGGAACCGGGCGCGCGTGGGAATCCTTACCGAATAGCGTGACGTTTCCCAGGATGACGCCCTCCGCGCCAAGACGTTTCCCCAGCTTCACGGCGAATTCGCAATTGTAGCGGTCACTCTTGGAAAAGTTGTGCTCCACCAGATCAGTTGCCATCGTTTTGGAATCGACGACCTGGTAGGTTCCTTCCTTGGCCAACTGCATCGCAAGCAGCCCGGCAATCCCTTTGCCAACATCCACTTTATCGCCAAGGACATCGGTGCCCACAGCAGTGGCGTCGAAATCGAGAACTGCGACCAGTTTCTTTTTCGATTCGTGAGCCGCGGGAGTCTGCGGTTGGTTTCGGTAAGAAGCGCCCGCGCCTGCGTGCCACGCGCCAAAAGGTTGCAGCGCAACAAGAATTGCGAACACTAGGCTAAAAAACCTGACGGATCGATTCATCGCGCTGCAGTCCTCGGTCCCCCACGAAGAATTGTGCCGCCTCCGCTAAGTACATCGTACTCGAATTGATCCGCAGGTTCGCGTGCGGAAGTTGAAGCTAATCTGCCGGACGCGCTGCTTCGCTCCGCGTTGACGCTTGTGGACTCGCAGCGTAATATGGCGGTTCGCGCGGCACTTCTCCCATGCTCGAGCAGACGGTCTCTCACTATCGAATTCTGGAAAAGCTCGGCGGCGGAGGGATGGGTGTAGTTTATAAGGCCAAGGACACGCGCCTTGGCCGCAACGTCGCGCTGAAATTTCTTCCTCCGGAAATGGCCAGCGACAAGGTGGCGCTCGATCGCTTCCAGCGTGAAGCGCGAGCCGCCTCGGCGCTGAATCATCCCAACATCTGCACAATCTATGACGTGGGCGAAGCCGAAGGCCGCTCGTTTATCGCCATGGAGCTGCTCGAAGGCCAGACGCTGAAGCACCGCATCAGCGGCAAGGCTCTGGACGCGGCGCTGGTAGTGGAATTCGGCATCCAGATGGCCGACGCACTGGACGTGGCGCACGGCAAGGGCATCATTCATCGCGACATCAAGCCGGCCAACATTTTCATCACCGAACGCGGCCAGGTAAAAATTCTGGATTTCGGATTGGCCAAGGTCGAACCGAAGCGCCAGCTCGCCACGGAATCCACGCTCGAGACGGCCGGCGGTAGTGCTGCCTCGGGCGCGGGCGAAGTGGATTTGACCAGCCCGGGCAGCTCGCTCGGCACCGTCGCGTACATGAGCCCTGAGCAGGCGCGCGGAGAAGAGCTCGACGCGCGCACCGATTTATTTTCGCTCGGCGTGGTGCTCTACGAAATGGCTACCGGAACATTGCCATTCCCCGGCAGCTCGACCGCCGTTATCTACAGCGGAATCCTGAATGCGACTCCGAAGCCCGCCAGCAAGGTGAATAGCAAATCGCCCGCTGAACTCGATCGCATCATTTCGAAAGCTCTGGAGAAAGATCGCGATATGCGCTGCCAGGCCGCGGCCGAATTGCGCGCCGATCTGAAGCGCTTGAAGCGCGATTTGGATGCTTCTTCGCGAAGCGAATCCGCGACGCGCAGCAGTTCGGCTGCGTCCGGCGGAGTTGCCGCGGCATCGCAAACTTCGGCGAAAAAGAAAACGGTGGCGGTGCTCTATTTCGAGAATTTGAGCGGAGCCAAGGAAGACGAATACTTCCGCGATGGCATGACCGAAGACATCATTACCGAGCTATCGAAAATCGCGCGCATGGAAATTTTCCCGCGCTCCGAAATGCTGGCTTTCCGCGACAAGCCGGTGACCGCGCCGCAGGTGGGAGACAAGCTGGGCGCGATGTACGTGCTCGAAGGGTCCATCCGCCGCGCCGGAAATCGACTGCGCATCACGACACAACTGGTGGAAAGCGCCACGCGTCATTCCGTTTGGGCCGAGCGCTACGACCGCGAGATGGAAGATGTCTTCGCCATTCAGGAGGAGATTTCGCTGAGCATCGCGAAGGCTCTCGAGATCACTCTTTCGCCGCAAGAAGAAAAAGTGATCGCCAGAAAGCCCACGGGCAACTCGCAGGCTTACGATTTCTATTTGCGCGGCCGAAATTATCTGCGGCAGCGGCAATTCGAATATGCCCTGGCGATGTACGAAGAAGCTGTCAAGCTGGATGCAAATTTCGCGCTGGCCTACGCGGGAATCGCCAGCGTGTGGGGCGGCATGCACGAATTTCGCAGCGCCGATCCGCTCTTCGTCACCAATGGGCTCGAGGCTCTCTCCAAAGCAGAGCGCCTGGCGCCCGAGTCACCGGAGGTGCTTGCGGCATGGGCGCGGATTCGCTATGCGCAAATGCAGTACGACGAGGCCATCCGGCTGGCGCGCCAGGCCATCTCGCTGCAACGAGACTGCGAAGGCGCGCACGACGTGCTCGGCCGCGCGTTTTTTTCTTCCGGGAGATATGAGGAAGCGGCGCAGTTGGCCGAAAGTGCCTTGGAAGTTGTGAGCAACGATTACAACGCGTTGGTCCCACTGATTAACTCGCTCGAAATTCTCGGGCGCATCGCCGATGCCGAGCGCCTGCGCCGCCGCGAAATGGAAGTGCTCGAAGAACAATTGCAGCAATTCCCCGACGACGTCCGCGCGCGCACTCTGCTGGCTGCTGACCTGGCTATCTTCGGGCGTCCCGACGACGCGGTTCGCCACGTCAGAATCGCGGTGGCCATGCGTCCTTCGGATGCGAATGTGCTGTACAACGCCGCGTGCACTTTCGGCCTGCTGAAAATGAAAGCCGACGCGTTAGCGACTTTGAAGCGGTCTCTAGACGCCGGCTATTACAACGTGGATTGGTGCACCAAAGATCCCGACCTCGCAATCCTGCACGATGATCCAGAGTTTCAAAGTCTGTTGAAGCGGCCGCAAAATAGAACTTAGCGCGAGCCCCCGCGCAATCAACTCAATACGCTTCGCGACGGTGCCGGAACGAGTGCAACACGACATCGCGGCCAAAAATATCGTACCTCAATCGGTATTCTCTCCAACGGATGCGCCATTGTCCTTCTCCCTGAGCCAAACCGACGAGCTTTTTTATCTTGTGTCTCGCCGCGCGATTCTGGGGGTCTTCCTGGAGGATGGCGAGCAATTCTCCAAAAACGTCGATGAGGGCAGGGTTCCCTTTCGAGATCTTGCGAAACTCTCGCTCAAATGCAGGCGAGGTTAAGACGCGAAAAGATTCGGTCACGCAGGCACTTCACTTTTTTGGCTTGGCCCGAGCGCCTTGGAGAGATGCCAGAAATGTCTTTGCGCTGCGTGCCTTGCCGCGCCGGTATTCGTCGGAGCTCTTTCTGATCTGTTTTTTCAGTCCCGGCTGCTGGGAATCCAGGTAGTCCTCAAATTCGTCGGCGCTCATGAGCCCGGCTACTGGAATACCGTCTTTTTCCAAAATGAAATACTCACGGCTGACGGCAACACGGCGGACCACTTGCCCGAGGTTGATGCGCGCTCTCGTAATCGGAATACGGTGTACGGTTTGCTTCATGGCCCGCCTTAGATGATGACTTAGGATTGATCAATGTTCATCAACATTAATCATCGCACCTGACACTAGAATGTCAAGACTAAGGACGCTTCACCAGCGAGTGAATTCCGAAGGATACGGATTCGCGCCTTGGGTGTACGATGGTTTTGAAATTGGCAGTCACCTAGACGATTTGGAGCTGACTTGTGAAAAAACTCGTACTGATTTTTCTGTTTTTGATGACGGCGCACGTAGCCTCAGCGCAAGATTGGGCGCGAGCGCGCCTCGCAAAATCGCCGCGGCATAGCGAATGGGCGACGGTGAAGCACGCCGGCCGCTCGGTGGACACTTTCGTGGTTTATCCGGAAACGAAGGACAAGCGCCCGGTGGTGCTGGTCATCCACGAAATTTTCGGGCTGAGCGATTGGGCGCAGGAGTTGGCGGATGAAGTGGCGGAAGCTGGATATATCGCCGTGGCGCCGGATTTGCTCTCTGGCATGGGACCAAATGGCGGGCGCACCAGCAGCTTCGCCGAAGGGAAAGCCACCGAGGCGGTCAGCAAACTGAATCCGGATCAGGTGACCGCGGATTTGAATGCGGCGGCGGACTACGGACTGAAGCTGCCGGCCTCGAGCGGCAAATTATATGTTGTAGGATTCTGCTGGGGAGGTTCGCAGTCGTTTCGATTCGCGACCAACCGCGGAGATCTCGCCGCAGCGTTTGTTTTTTACGGCGCCCCGCCTGAAAAAGCGGATATGGCGAGAATCAAGGCGCCCGTCTATGGATTTTATGCCGGCAACGATGCGCGCATCGGCGCGACGGTACCCGGCACGATCCAGGACATGAAAGCCGCCGGAAAAACCTTCGAGCCGGTCACCTATGAAGGCGCGGGCCACGGATTCATGCGGGCCGGCGAAGCCCCGGACGCCAGCGCCGAAAACGCGAAAGCGCGCGCAGATTCGTGGGCGCGCTGGAAGAAGTTATTGGCCGCCGGCAACTAAGCACTGGCCTGCTTGGGATCACAATCAGTGGTTCTACGTATTTATTTGGCATCGATTTAGCCATAAAATAGTGTGCGTCAGGAGCGGTGCCGCGGCTGGGGTAGTCGCGATACTTGAGGGCGCGCGTCTGTCGAGGCGTGGCCTGGGAGCAGGGACATGTATGCGAAACCGGCGAATCTGGGGCGCTTTAGTGTAGCTATTTTGGCGGTTTTGGCCGTGGCTGCGGGACTTTCCGGCCGCGCGTATACGCAGTATCGGGCATCGCTGAAATCCGCATGGCTTAGCCAGCACGCGATGCTCGCGGCGCGCGCCGCGCAGGTCCGCGCGCAGAAAGGCGCGCCCGACGATTGGAGCCACCGTCATCTCGTTTTCTCGAATCCCGGCTCGGAGGAACAGGCAGCTGCGCGAGCGGCAGGTTTGAGAAGTGGATGCGTATCACCAATGATCCTCGCTATCATCCTCCAGCAGAAAAAGCGCGGCTCCGGATCGCAGACGCTGGCCGTGCGCAACGCTGCGCTCGCAAGCTCGCCAGCGACAACCTGGCGACTGCCACTCCCCAAACCAAAACCGTCGCCAATAAACAGGTTGGGCTTCACGAAGCGTATCCATCAAGATTGGGGATTCGGAGTGAGCACAGGCAGTCCCAGTCCCGTGAGCTATCCCGCGAAGTGGTCGTTTGATACAACGTCTGCGAGTTGCGCGAATGATTTCGTGGTGTATCCCACTGGCGCGGATGCAGCGGGTGCGCAAGCGAGCATCGTCGCTTACTACAATCTTTATTCGGGATGCGCTGGAGGCGCGCCCATCGTGGACTGGGCTTATGACACCGGCGGAGTGGTCACCGGGGCGCCGTCGTTTTCTTATGACGGCTCGCAGATGGCGTTTATCCAGACGACGGCGGGCGTCGCTTCTCTGGTTCTGTTGCGGCTTCCTGCTGCGCCGCCCGGGATGGGAACGGTTACTTCGCCGATCACTTTGCCACCGCTGTCTCCGACTGCGTACGCCACTTGCCCCGCTCCATGCATGACTGCGATCGCGCTGAGCGGAAATCCCGGCGACTCGTTTTCGAATCCCTGGATCGAATACAACTCCGATACGCTCTATGTCGGAGACGATGCCGGTAATCTGCATCAATTCAGTTCGGTTTTCAGGGGTACCGCGACGACGCCGCCTGCCGAAGTAATGACTGGCTTTCCGGTGACGTTGAGCGGCAGCCTTGGTAGCCCTGTTTTCGATACCGGGACTGGAGAGGTGTTCGTGGGCACTTCGAACGGCGTCTTCTATGCGGTTGGCGCCGGCGTTCCCGGATATCCCTCGATTGTTGCGGGGAACATTTACGGCACCTCGGATGCGCTGGGAACATCGGCCAATGAAATCGTTGATGCGCCCATCGTGGATTCTGCGGCGGGAATGGCCTATGTTTTCGTGCAAGCGGACAGCGATGGGAACAATGCAGTTTTCCAATTTCCTACTACTTTTACGTCGGGATCTGGCCTGGAAGAGACTGTAGGAACATTTGGGAACAGCGCTGAATATTTCCTGTCTGGGACGTTTGATAATTTGTACTTCACCTCCGAAGATTCGTGCGGCGACTCGGGCTGCAGTCCCACTGGAAATCTGTACGTTGGAGGAAACACGGTGGGGCCGGCTACGTTGTATCAGATACCGATTACTGGAAATGTGATGGGCACGGCGAATGCTGGGCCTGTTCTCGAGACCACTACCATTCTCCCCCAACTCACTGCGCGGACGTCTCCGGTGACGGAGTTCTTCAATGCGAGTGGCGGGGCGGCTACCGGCAACGTGGACATTCAGGGAGATCCGGCCGACTGGACCTCTGGAGGACCTCGATCTGTGACCCTCGGCAGCGTTACCTACACTTTTGTCACGACACCTCCGGCGGACAGTACCGCGACCGACGTGCAGGTCAGTCTGGTCGCCACTGGCTCGGACGAGGAAAACGAAGAGGACACGGCGGCAAATCTGGAAGCGGCAATCAACGCGAACGTAGCGGAATGCGTTCCTGCTTCTCCTCCTGCTCCTGCTTGCTTCGGCGCCATGACCGCCGCGAATGCGAGCGCTACCGCGTCGATTATTGGAACCTCGGAGATCGTTAATCTCACCGCTACGAGCGGAGGGCCGGCTGGTGATTTCGTCCTTACGGCGATCGGCGGAGGCATAACCGTGACTGGCGGCGACAACGGTAGCACTATTGATTTCATTTTCTTCAGCACCTACAGCTTTACCGGGGTTGCTGGCTGCCCGACTGGTTGCGTTTTGAGCTATGACGTCACCAGCGGTGCGACGATTACCGCGGGCACTCATCCAAACGCTGTGTTGGACGTGGACGCTGACGACGGGGATTCTGCCAATGGATTCGTGACTGGGGGGTTCATCGTGGACAACGATCAGATGACCGGGGCGCTGCCTGGTACATCGCAGGTTTACTTCTTGACGCTGGATAATGTCGGCAGGAATGTGCGGCACTTCGGGGAGTGGGATTTGCGCGGTGCAGGCCTCGCAAGCAGGGTTGAAATGAGGGGTTTTGTGTTGGTCTCGACTGCGGTTTTAGTCGCAACATGGTACGATTAAAAATCACCGCAAGTTGTTGAAAATAAAGGACAGAAAAATTTTTAATCGCAACAAATCGCGGGGGTGTGTTTACGCGTTTTCTTCGCTTACGCGGGGGATTTTTTGGCGCGCGGGTTTTGAATTGGGGTGCTTTAGGGGACGGCCATGATGCGACCGCGGCGGGAGGGCTAAGCCGGCCCTCCCCTACAAAGGCTGGTTGTGAAAGGGCTGTTCTTTCCCGATTAGAATCGGGTGGGACGTAATGTTTTGTTGGGGTTGCGGGGGTTTCTAATCGTATGGCTTCCCGATTAGATTTTTCTTGGCCTTTAGCTAGATTGGCTGGGGCTGGGTTCCTTGCTTGAGGATCAGTAGCCTTCGTTTGGCGATGATGATTTATTCTGCCCTCCACTGGCGTGGCGGGCAGGTGCCTGGAGCTCACTGGCCTACTCCTGTTTCCTAATTTTTGCGCGGAGTCGTCATTAATCGCCGGGCTGAATGATCAGCCCGGACCCGGCGGGCTCAGGAGAGCCAGCCCCGCGCTTAGGGACTGCACACTTCCCTTTGGATTTCTATCATATGAGTACTAAGTTGTCAACAGTTTTATCCGGAGCACTTGGGGGAGTGGCGGGTAGAATCAGCGGAGTCCACAGAGTCCGGCGGAAAAAGTCGAACCGGAAGCAAATTCCACTTATAAAGGCATCGGAAATTTGAGATGGCTTTGTTGACATCGTGGGCATTTGCGAGGCCGATGGAACGCGGAGAATGCTGGATCGCGTTAGGGCGACGCAAATAGGCCACATTTTCGCGCGTGTTACACGGGCGGGCGAGGCAAGCCGTCGCCCCTACGCGGAGAAATTCAACGGCTTCGGGGGAAGTCAACAGAGCCATTTGAGATTTGAAATGAAGCCATCTCTGGCGGCCGAGCGGAGTTTTTGCTGGGCTGAAGTGAGCATTGAAATTTAACGACGGCATTAGGAATCGCTCGCGGCGGAACCGCCGCTGATGGCGCCCGGCGCTAAAGCGCAGCGAGATAGGATGGCTTTTTTTCCGGAGCGCTAAAGCGCTCCTCCCCCGAATAAATTCGGGGGCTGCCACCGCGGCGCCGCGGCTCCGCCGCGATGAATGCGGAGTTCCATCACGCGGAGGCAAATGGCTTAGGCCGGCCCTTCGCGCTACTTAGGGCAAACAGGGACGCGCTTCGACGATGCCCAGGGTAAACCGGGCGGTACATTGCGGCGGGGGCTGGCCTGTTGTACAGGGCGATAATTTCTCAGGATGTTGGGTGCATATCGTCTCGACTTCCAATTTCTTCCGGAGTATTATGCTTGGCGAACGAAGCAGCGCCATCGTGGATCCGTGTTTAGCTAAGGGGCGCGGGAGCAGCGGCGAAGCAGTACAGCTCCGGCGTGGAGGGAACTCGGGCGTTGATTGCGCGCTACTCAGTTACTTATAATTCTACCCAGCCACGTTCTGAGTTCCGCAGCCGGAATACTCTCTCGACGCACTGCTTCGGCAACGAAGCACTCACAGTTATTTCATGCTTATCGCTTAGGTCACGGGCCGGGGCTCGGGGGTGCAAGCCCTAGCGTGTTCAGGTGATACTGGGGTGGCACCCGCGCAACTGGCGCGGCTTGGGAGCTTGGGATATGTCTGATAAACAGGCGAAGCTTGGGCGTTTTGGTGTATTCGTGCTTGCCACAGCAATCGTGGCCCTCGGTATTTCCGCGCAACAGACTACTCGTACTAGAATCCCGCTCGTGACTGACTGGAGCAGCCGGCATCTTATCTTTTCCGCGCCGTCGACTGCGGCGAAGCTTGCCGAGGTCTCGCAGGATCCTCGATTTCAGCAGCAATGGTTGCGGCGCAACATGCACTCCTTGCCGCCAACGGACGGCGAAGATAGCGCTGGGGCGAGCGAGGCGCGCGGCGCTGGCTTCTCCGGCCGGGACGGCGAATGGGGTGGCGTGGGCGTCGGAGGCGGGGGCTCGAAGGCGAGTTTAAAGAGGGACTGGGCAACATCGCTCGGCCCAACGGCTAGCGTCGGGGCGGACGAATATCCTGCGAAATTTTCGTTTAGTTCGACCACGGCGAGTTGCGCCAACGATTTTGTGGTGTTCGGCACGGGTACGGCAGGAGCTGCCGCGGGAGGGAGCGCTTCGGCCACCGGAACGTTTACTGGCGTGCCGACAAATGGCCAGACCGCGACGCTTACTTACGGTTCGGGCGCCGTTGATACGGTAACGGCGACGGCCGCGGCTAAGGCTAGCACCACTGGAACATTCACTGGAGCGCCCACGAGCGGTCAGACCGTTGTAGTTCACGGCGCGAGTAACGTGACGTTTACGGCCGAAGACAATACTGCTGCGACAGGCAACTTCACGGTGGCGGGTTCGTTTTGCGTCGCACCCGGACAGGGCGTAACCATCAATGGGACGGGTTTGACAACGAACGCGACGCAGGGTTCAGGCACTTCAACGATCTGCGACCAATCCAGGATCGAACTGCCACTTGGACTGGGGGAATGACGTCGGTCACGGTCGGCACGGTGACCTACACCTTCGTCTCGGGCACTCCCGCGCCGCCACCGCAACCGCCGTTCAGGTCAAATATGTGACGAACGCAACCCCTAGCACCGCGGAGGCTGATACTGCGCAGAACTTGCGAGCCGCGATTAATGCGAATAACAGCCAGTGCATTCGCGACCGGGTGCTTTGGTTCCGCGAGCTGCCGCCAATGCCGTCGGTACTGCAACGGTCGCCACGAATGTTGTGACCGTTACGGCCTCATGCGCAGGTGCGCTGACAGCCCCGACGTTTTCCGATAGCGGAACCAACGAACACGAATACCTCCTGGACCGTCGGCGGTGACGGCACGACGACGGGCACCAGCTTCG
Source organism: uncultured Acidobacteriota bacterium (assembly GCA_963831955.1). Taxonomy (GTDB): domain Bacteria; phylum Acidobacteriota; class Terriglobia; order Acidiferrales; family UBA7541; genus Palsa-147. The sequence continues at coordinate 537,931 of CAWHSG010000004.1, forward strand.
CACTCGCAACTTCCGGCGCCCCGACAAACGCGACCGTCGCGACGCAGATCGCCGCCGCCGTCAATACGAATACCACAGCGACTACGGTTTCCGCGACGAGCAGCACCGGCACCGTGAATCTCACGGCTAACACTTGGGGGACCGTGGGCAACTCCATCACGCTCGCCGAGAGCGCCACGAGCGGCGTCAGCCGATCCGGCGCGACTCTTTCGGGCGGGGTGAACGCGACCGTCACCGGGAATCAGTTTAGAATCGACAATAACAACACGGATGACGCTGCGGCACTCGCTGCCGTTGTGGTATCGGGTGGCGGCCCGGCAGGTGTCACAGGCAGCTCCGCGGGCGCAGTTGTTACTTTCACGGCGACTGCCGCGGGATCGGCCGGCAATTCCATCACGATCACCGAGAATATGACTGGCTTCACGGTGACCAGCCCGCTGGCTGGCGGCGCGGATCTCAATTCCGCCACGGGATTCTTCGCGGTATCGGATTCCACGGGCGCTGCCATCTCGACGACGGCAATTGCCGCGAACTTCGCCACTGCTGTGGCGGCCGAAGGGACTGCATCGGGCGTTCCGGTCACCGCTTCGAATGGCGGGACCAGCACGGTGACAGTCACTGCGGGTGCCGCGGCGGCGGGATCTCTCGGAAACGGCATCACGCTCACGGAGGCATTAAGCAACTTTAGCTGGAACCACACGACTCTGTTGGGCGGCGTCGGACAAGCGAGCATCGTTGCTTATAACAATTTGTATTCGAGTTGCAGCGGGACTGTACCTTCGACGGTCTGGTCCTATTTCACGGGCGGAACCATTCAGACCTCGCCGACATTGTCGCTGGACGGAACACAAGTGGCGTTCGTCCAAACCACGGCCGGGGTCGCAAACCTCGTGCTGCTGAAATGGGCTGCCGCCACGTCGACAGCGGGCAGTCCGGTGACGCTCACTACGACAACCGCCAGCGCGTATTCGACGTGCACGGCGCCCTGCATGTTGACGCTGCCGTTCAACGGCGGGCACAACGACACGAATTCGTCTGTGTATTACGATTACAGCGGGGACGCTATTTACGTCGGCGACGACAACGGCTCTCTGCACAAGTTCACGCCTGTTTTCAACGGGGGAACTCCAGCCGAATTCATCACGTCTCCGTGGCCTGTGGCTCTGTCGAACTCTGTGGGCATGCAAACCACCAGCCCGGTCTATGCGATTAACAATGGCATCTATATCGGCAGCGCGCGAACGAGCAACGGCGGCACGACCGGCGGCTACCTTTACCGCGTAAACCCGACGACTGGCATTGCCACGGCGACAGCCGAGATAGCGTCTGTTCCGGGAATTGTGGACGGTCCCATTGTGGATCCCAGCGCTGGAGAGGTGTACGCATTTGTGGGCAATGACACCACCGGCAATTGCACCTTCGGCGAGAACTGCAGCGGCGTCTTTCAGTTCGGCACGGCTTTCGCGGCCGCTGCCGCCGGTGCCGAACAGGCAGTCGGAGACGGAGTAGCTTTCTTCGGCACCGCCTTGCCCATCTTCACCGGGGATTTTGACAACACCTACTTCAATTCGTCCGATCCTCCTTCCGGGAATCTTTATGTGTGCGGAAACTCAGGCGGAGACGCGAGAATCTACCGGGTACCGATTACCACCAACACGATGGGGTCTTCGGTCGCCGGGCCAACTCTTACGAACGCTCATACCACCTGCTCTCCGATAACCGAGGCGGATAACGGAACCGTTGATCTGATATTCGTGAACGTGCAGGACGACGGAAACCTGGGCTCGTGCGGAGGCGGCGGCTGCGTGATGTCGTTCACCGTTACGGGCGGAACTCTTCCCAGCGGTACTGCACCGACTTCGTCGCTCGCTGAAAATGGCGGCACGAGCGGCATCGTTATCGATACACTCGGGTCCGGCACCGCGGGCGCGAATCAGGTGTACTTCTCTCCTCTGGGAACGGGAGCGGTTTGCCCGAGCGGAGCGGGGTGCGGGATACAGGCTTCGCAATCGGGATTGAACTAATAATATCCGCGGCGCGAGTGCAACTTCGCGGCGCATAGCTTAATCGAATGGCGGGGTTCAACTTACATGACGACACGCGGCAGAGTGCAAAACGAGACGCAGGATACCGGCGCAGGCTCGGAGAAGGCTCGCGAGAAGCGTCCTTATAAGAAGCCCGAAGTGCGCTCTGAGCGCGTCTTCGAGACCATGGCGCTGGCCTGCGGCAAGCTGCGGGCCACACAGGCGCAGTGCCGCTTCAACCGCAAGCGTTCATGAGTGCTGCGCGCGACAACGCGAACAGGCTGGGGTGCGAATTGGCCGGCGAGGTGGTGCGCACATTTGGACGGGTGCGCGTGCGCGTTACAGGAACGAGCATGATCCCGGCGGTTTGGCCGGGGGATGTGTTGGTGGTGGAACGGAGGGCGGTGGAGAGGATCGAGCGAGGGGAAATTGCGGTGGCGGAGCGGGATGGGAGATTGGTGGCGCACCGGGTGATCGGGGCGCGTGCGGATGCCGGTGCGAGCGCGGGGGCCGGGTCGCCGGTGCGACGGTTACTACTCACGGGGATTCGTTGCTGGCCGCGGATGAGCCTTTGCGGGCTGAGGAATTGCTGGGGACGGTGGTTTCGATCGAGCGCGGGGCTGGCGCGAGGCGGCCGCGGCGGAAATTGGGAATTGGAGCGCGGATTTTGGCGGCGGTGGCGCGACGGTCTTCGATGGCCGCGCGCGTGTTCGTGCGGCTGCATGCGATTTTCACGGCCCGGCCGGAACGAGTTGCCTTGTGCAAGAGCTGATTGCCGCGGAAGCCCGTCATAATATATTGATTGAAGTTGGGGGAGTGCCGGTGCGCGTGCACACGGCGGACCGCGAATTTGTGGGGCTGCTGGAGAACCGCTATACGGGGTTCGTCGGCGCTGCGACGCGCGAGGCGGAATTTGATTTTGAGATTGACCTGAAAGCGCCAGGAGTCCGATCCGGAAGCGGATGTGAGCGTGCGGCGCGAAGGGCGAGGCTGGACTTTCGAGCGCGGGGATTTTCGGGCGCAGTGGGATCCAGCGGCGCGGCGCGGGCGCATCCAGCAAACGCCGAACGCTTATTCGATGGATTCGGTGCTGCGCATCGTACATACCTTGGTGCTCGCCGGGCAGGGCGGATTTTTGGTTCACGCGGCGAGCGCCATCTGCGACGGGAAGGCTTTTCTTTTTGCGGGCGTCTCGGGCGCGGGCAAGACTACGATTTCCAGGCTGGCGCCATCGGGCGTTGCGGTGCTGACCGACGAGATTTCCTACGTGCGGCGCGAGGGCGAGAGTTACCGGGCTTACGGCACGCCTTTTGCCGGGGAGCTGGCGCGCGTGGGTGAAAATGTGTCGGCGCCGCTCGAGACGCTTTTCCTGCTGGCGCAAGGTCCGGCGAACAAGATCGAAGACGTGGACAAGTCGCAGGCGGCGCGCGAGCTTTTGACGAACATCTTATTTTTCGCGGAAGATCCGGAATCGGTGCTGCCGGTATTCGAATCGGCGTGCGATTTCGTGGGACGCGTGGCGGTGAAAAGGCTAACATTTGTGCCGGATGCAAAAGTTTGGGAGATGATCGGGTGAGCGAGGGTCGGCGCTACGTGGCTCGAAGCAAGGAAATCGCGGCGCGCCGGCTGGGCGGCGAGACGATGATCATGTCCGGGCGCGATTCCACGCTTTACACGCTGAACGAAGTGGCCACGGTGATCTGGGAAGCTGCGGACGGCAATACCCCGCTGGACGAAATTGTGGCGAAGAAAGTCTGCGCCGAATTCGACGTGACACCCGAAGAAGCTATGCGGGATGCGGCTGCACTGGTAACGGAGTTGGGGAGTCACGGGATTTTGCTGGTATCCGACACGCCGATCGCCGCTGCCATGGCGGCTCGCGCGACGCAGCGGGGGGCTTGATGGGCTCCTTGATGGCGGAAATGGGAGTGAAGGCGCTCGAGCTGGGAATTCCGCTGAGCGTGCAGCTGGATTTGACTTACCGCTGCAACGAACGCTGCGTTCACTGCTACCTGGATCACCACGATCACGGCGAGATGTCTTTGGCCGAAATCAAGCACCTGCTGGATGAAATGGCCGAGGCGGGTGTGCTCTTTCTTACTTTGAGCGGCGGCGAGATTTTCCTGCGCAAGGATTTTTTTGAGATTCTGGAATATGCGCGCGAACTGACTTTTGCGGTGCGGCTGAAGACGAATGCGATCCTGGTGCGCAAGCGCGAGGCCGAGCGGCTTTGCGAATTGGGCGTTGAGAATATTCAGATCAGCATTTATTCGCACCGGGCGGAAGTGCACGACGCGATTACGCTGGTGCCGGGTTCGTTGAAGCGCTCGATTGCGGCGATTCGCTTTCTGAAATCGTATGGATTGAAGACTACTATTGCGAACGTGCTGATGCTGCAGAATATGCAGGATTATCCGCAGGTGCGCGAGTTGGCCCGGGAATTGGACGTGGAATTTACGATCGACCCGACGATTACGCCGAAGATGGATGGCGACCGGGCGATTCTGAATTTGAATATCGAGCGCGAGGCGCTGCATCGCGTGTTTCATGATGAGGCATTGGTGGGCGACGTGGAGGAATTTTGCCGGCCCGCGGCCGCCGCTGATGAAGACGAGATGGATTCGCTGCCTTGCAGCGCCGGGCATACGGCTTGCTACGTTTCGCCTTACGGCGATGTTTATCCTTGCGTGCAATTTCCGCTGCCTACCGGGAATGTGCGGAAGCAGCGCTTCGTTGACATCTGGCGGCATTCCGAGCAGATGAATGAAGTGCGGGCGATTCGCATGCGCGATTTGCCTACCTGCTCCGGGTGCGGGCACATGACGGGGTGCACGCGCTGCCCGGGGCTGGCGTTTATGGAAGGCGATATGCGCGGGCCTTCGATTCAGGATTGCGAGAAATCGTTTGCGCGGACTGGGGTGCCTTCGAAGAATTTGATGGCTAAGAGGCCTTCTGGAGCGGTGGGATTGGTGCAGATTCAGGGAGTGAGAATTGCTGTGGGTGGCGCTGCTAGTGCTGTTTCTGCTTAGAGGTTAGTTCCTTCCGGGTTGGAATCCTCTGTCGGGAAATTCTTCGTGGCTGGAGTCACGTCGAGGCAGTTCTGCGATCGTGCGTGATACGCCGTGTGAATTCTACACTGCGTGCGAAAGTCAAAAGAGCCTGCAGAGACGCCGGCGGTACTGGGGAAGCGGGGGTGGGCACGGCCGGTTGTGCGGCCGTGCCCTTCCCGGTTGACGGTTATTGGTGAATTAAGTAGCCGTTGGAGACGGCGACGACATCCGTTTCAGTATCGAACACCTGCGTGGTGCTCGCCTGATAGATAGCGACGTCTACCGCGACTCCGCCGTCGAGCTCAATGGTGCCCGTGAAGCGGCCGACGTTAGCAGGATCGGCCGTGAAGGTTATCGCCAGAGGTAGACCCGGTGCAGGGGTCCCCAGTTCGTTGGCGTCGATGTTGCCGGTGATCGTTGCGGTACCGTCCGAGAAACCCTGCCCGACTGCATCGATTTCGTCAGCGGTTTCCGCATCATATTGCTGGTTGAGGGCGTAATTGCCTCCGAACGTCGCCGGAGACTGCTCGATCACGTAACCGGATCCGTTGTTGGTGGTGTCGTTGTTCAAGAACAACGTGCCCGCGCCAACGATGGGATTGTTCGGGTCGAGGACATTGAGCGTCGGATCAACCAGATACGCTATGAAGTTGATCAGATCGCCGGAATTCCCCGCCGTTATGGTGACAAGCACACGCGGCATCGTGGGGTCAGGGACCGTGTAAGTACCAGCAACTGCGCCATTGGCGATGGTGGTGGTGCCCTCGTTGGAATCGCTAAAGCCGGTGGTCAGATTTCCTGCGCCATCGGTGGTGAATTGACCTGCGAAACCAACGGGACCCTGGCCGCCTTGGCCGATATCGTTGAAGGCGAAGTTGCCGGTTAGGGCGGTGACGTCGAAACCAGAAGAACTCGCCGCAGTCTCCGCGCCGTAAATAGATCCGCCGGTCACGAAGTTAGCGTCGGTTTCGACGAACCGGTACACTTCCGGCCCGACCATGTAGAAGGAATAGTCGAGTTCGACCGGCACGGTAAAGATAGTCGGGAATACCGAGAGAGTTCCGCGGCCGTTCCCATCCAAGGTGACGGAATACATGCCAGCACCGAGGCTATCATTTTCACTGTTTCCAGTGTCATTGATGTCAAGGTTCCCGGTGAAGTTGCCGGCGCCGTCGGCAGCAGCAACGCCGCCGAAGTAGGTCTGGCCACTGTCACTGAGATCCCATCCAGCCGAAGTGAACACAAAACCAAGTACCGGAAGGCCAGTGCCAAATGCGCTGGCATTCTGGAGATCGAGTGTTCCACTGGATGTAGCGCTGGAGTCCACTTGTATGATCAGCGCGTGGGAGGAGGAAGTGACGGCGACGCTGAAAGTCTGCACGCCACCAACGCCGACCGCGGGATCGCTGACATTGAGAGTGATCGTCCCACGACCGTCGGAGCCAATGGTGTACGTCCCGAGGATCGAATCACCGAGCGAGGAGAAAGCGGGATTGGCATAATCTTCCTCGCCGCCCGAGATGTTGCCCAGGCCATCGGCGGTAATGCTGCCTGCCGCGGAGTAGAACCCGTCGGCATCGAGGCCGGTGACCACAAAGGCATACTGACCGGTGAGGCTGGCACTCGAACCGATGGGGGTAATGGTAATGGTGGCGGTTGCCGTAGCTGTGGGATCCGTAGTGGAGGCCGCAGTGATGGTAACCGTAACGCCGGTCGGAACCGTCATCGGAGAAGTGTACGTTGTTGCGCCGCCGCTCGCGGTATGCGCCGGAGCGAGCGAACCGCAATCGGAGCTGGTGCAAGTAACCGTCCAATCCACACCGGCCGCAGCAGTATCATTCACCGTCTGAGCGGTCAGCTGAACGGGAGTGCTGACTTCCAGCGAAGCTGGAGGCGGAGGCGCGAGTTGAACAGTAATGGCGGGCGCAGCGTGCGTGCTGCTGCTGCATCCGGAGACGAAGCTGGAGACGAACACCACGGCGAGGACTGCTAATAGTAGGGCTTTGCGGTTCATTGCTGTCCTCCCTTCGCAGTGATCTTCGAAGTGCCCTTCGCATTGGCCTTGGCGGTGTAGCGCGGCGAAGGAGGACCGACGAAGAAACCGTTCTTGTTGCGAACGGTGATGGTCTCGCCGTTAGCCTCAATCGTGCGCACGATGAAAACTTGGCCCTGCTTTAGGGTCATCATCATTCCGACTGCCTTGATTGACTGGCCCGCGGCCAATGAGTCGAGGTGTTTGTCGCGACCGGCGTAGGATCCGATGTGTGCATCTACGGAGCCTTTCGTCGTGGCCAGCGTTAGATGTGTGCCCAAGAGCATGCCGGCTTTCGGCTTCTTAACGACATCCGAAACCGTGCCGGTGAGCGTGACTTCTTTCGAGACATCGTAAGCATTCTTCGGAGTGACGGTGATCTTCTTCGTCGCGGTAGCCGCCTGACTCGGCCCCGTGAAGACGGAGAAGGCCATCAGGGTCAGAAGACCCAAGCCTCCTAACAGCTTCTTCATTTGTTCCTCCATAATTTTCGCCCCAGTTCGAAAGGGAGGAGCAGCCAGCGAGACCAGAGGGGACGGCTCGCTGCCCCGGACACACCATCGATAGGCAAATTTGTTGAAATCCTGACCCAAGACCACCCCTGGCGGCCTACAACTTACCACACAGCTACTGTGGATTTGCAACCGTATTTTAAAATGTTTCAAAGTGAAAACGTAAATGGAGCGTGGGCGAGATATTGCTTATCTGCCACGTTGCCAGCTACACCAGACTAGTACTCGACATACACGCCGATTTTGCGCGGGACTTGACACGGCACTTGACAACGCGAGGCGGGAGGCGGAGAATCCGCACAGGCGAAGAAAAAGCGAAAATCATTACGCGCTTCTTTGGCCTCGGCTGCCCTCATGACACTTGCTGCTCTTCGTTCCCAACTCGAAGATTCCCTGCGCGGAAAAGTCTCGGCTCCTTTTGCGGTGCGCCGTGCGGCGATGCCGGAGATGGCTGCTTCCGGCATCGCGGAAATTGACGGGCTTACCGGCGGATTGCCGCGCGGTTGCTTGACGGAAATTACCGGAGCGGCGGGATCGGGGCGGATGAGCTTTCTGGTTTCTCTGTTGGCGGGATTGACGCGGCGCGGGGAATCCTGCGCGGTGGTGGATGGGCGGGATGCGTTTGATCCTTGCGGGGCGGAAGCGGCGGGAGTGGAGCTGGGGCGATTGTTATTGGTGCGCTGCGGCAATATCGAGCAGGCTTTGCGCGGCGCGGATTTGCTTTTGAATGGCGGAGGATTTGGGTTGGTGGCGCTGGACTTGAGCGATTTGCCTGGGGCTACGGTGCGGCGCGTGCCTTTGAATGTGTGGTTTCGTTTCCGGCGCATGGTGGAGAACAGCGCGACGATTTTGCTTTTGCTGGAGCAGGAGGCTTGCGCGAAGAGTTGCGCTTCGCTGGTGCTGCGGCTGGAGATGGAGGCGGCGCGGTGGGATTCCGCGGCGGCTTCGACGGCGACGGCGCGGAAAAATGGCGGGATGAAAAATCCGCAGCAGTTTCTTCTGGGCGGCTTGCGAATTCGCGCGGAGGTGCTGCGCAGCCGTCTGGAGGCGGCGGAATCTCCGGCCATTAATTCTTCGCCGTCATCTTTTTCCGAAAGATCGGGGGCGAAATCGGCATCGGGGGCGGCGGGCGCTGGTTGCCTTTATGAAACCGAAGCGGCCTGGATGGATCTCACCGGCGCGAAACGGCGGCGCGGAAAAAACTTTATTTCCGGACGGGCTGCTTCCGGGCCTGCATCCGCGAAATCTTCGAAACTTTGAGGACTTGTTACTTGCCGGGCTGATTCATCAGCCCGGACTTGTTACTTGCCGGGCTGATTCATCAGCCCGGACCCGTATCCACGGAACCACCCATGCCTTTCGCATGCATTCATATTCCTCATTTCATTTTGCAGGCGGCTTTGCGGGCCGAGCCGGAGCTGCGCGCGCAGCCAGCTGGAATTGTGGAAGGCACTCCTCCGCTGCTTACCATCGTTGCTTTGAATGAAAAGGCGGCGCTGCTCGGTTTGCGGCTGGAAATGACCAAGCTGCAGGCCGAGCAGATTCCCGGTTTGCAAATTCGTCAATCGCTCTGCCGCGCAGGGAATTTCCGCTCATGCGGCGCTGATGGATTTGGCGCTGGCGTTCAGCCCGCGGATTGAAGATACGGCTGCGGATACGATCACGCTCGATCTGGCAGGGACTGGTTTCTCTTTTTGGTTCGCTCGAAAATCTGGCGCAACGGCTTGCGGCGCGGGCGGCGGAATTTGGATTTGGCGCTGCGAATGTGGGCGTGGCTTCGAATCCGGAGGCGGCGCAGCTTGCGGCGCGCGGATTTCTCCGGCGTGACGGTGCTCGCGCCGGAGGAGGAAGCGCAACGGCTTGGCGGCTTGCCGGTTTCGGCGCTGAATCTTTCGGCGGAAATGCGCGAGACGCTCGACCGCTGGGGCGTGCGCACTTGCGCGGCGCTGGCGGGGCTGCCAGTGGCGCAGCTTTCTGAACGCCTGGGGCAGGAGGGCGTTCACATGCAGGAATTGGCGCGCGGGGGGAATGTGCGTGCTTTGATTCCGGCGCAGGGCACCACTGGATTCGAGGAGATGCTGGAGCTGGATACTCCGGTGAGCGAGCTTGAGCCGCTGGCGTTTCTTTTGGGGCGGTTGCTCGATCAACTTTGCGCGAGGCTTTCGGCGCGGGCGCTGGCTACCAACGAGATTCGGCTGAAAATGAAGCTTGAGCCCGGCGAGGAGGAAATTTTTCCCGTCGCGGATGAGAGCGTGCTGCAGAGAAATGCGGGGAGGAAGAGATCGGCCTCGCGGAAAAATTCTGCGCCGGTGCTGCGTGGGCCTTCCATTTACGAAACTACACTGCGATTGCCGCTTCCGATGCGCGATTCGAAGGCGCTTTTGCGGCTTTGGCGGTTGCATCTGGAAGCGAATCCGCCGGTTTCGCCCATCGCGAAAATCGAAATGGCTGCTGAGCCGGCGCAAACGCGTTTCGCGCAGAGGGGATTATTCCAGCCACTTTCGCCCGATCCGGAGAAATTGGAAATCACCATGGCGCGCATGCGTCATCTGATCGGCGCGGCGAATATTGGGGCGCCCGAGCCGGTCGATACGCATCGCCCGCTGGCTTTCGCGATGAGGCATTTCGATCCTGCGGCGGTGGCTGAGGATTTTGCGGAGCGGCCCGCGCGATCTTTGACGGCGGTCGCTGCGGCTCAGGCGGCAGTTTCTCCGGTGATTGCTTTGCGCGCGTTTCGGCCTGCGATGCCGGCGCGAGTGGAAGTTCGTGCGGATGTGCCTGTGCGCATTCTTTTCAATGGCGTTTGCGGGGATGTGATTGCCGCTTCTGGGCCGTGGCGCAATTCCGGCGATTGGTGGACGGAGGATCCCTGGAACCAGGATGAATGGGACCTTGAAATTGAATTTCCTCTTCCGCGAGCGAAGGAATCGAAATTAATCGCGATGAATCAGGAAAACAATGTGTCGCGCGGCGTCTATCGGGCCATGTACGAGCGGGCTGCGGGAAATTGGTTTATTCGCGGCGTGTATGACTGATGTACGTCGAACTGCACGCGCGATCAGCTTTTAGTTTTCTGGAAGGGGCTTCCCTGCCCGAAACTTTGGCGGCGCGTGCCGGCGCGCTCGGATTTCCGGCGATGGCGCTGCTCGATCGCGACGGCGTTTATGGCGCGGCGCGGTTTCATCTTGCCGCGCAGAAAAATAATATTCGCGCGCACATCGGGGCTGAGGTCACTTCGGTCGAGGGCTTCCGCTATGCATTGCTCGCCAAATCGCGGGTTGGATACCAGAATCTCTGCCGTTTGATCACGCGCATGAAGCTGCGCGCGGCAAAAGGCGAGGGCTCGGTCACTGCTGAGGAGCTCGCCGAATATTCTTCTGGTCTCGTGTGCCTGACGGGCGGCGAAGAAGGCCCGCTGGCACATGCGCTTGCAAGCGGCGGGATCGAAGCCGGAATCGAATGTGTGCGGCGGCTTTGCGGAATTCTTGGGCGCGACGATATATATGTCGAGCTGCAGCGGCACCTGCATCGCGACGAGGAAGCGCGCAATCAGGCGGCCGTAGAGATTGCGCGGCGGCTACGCTTGCCATTGCTGGCGGCGAATGGCGTCTCGCACGCCACGCGCATCGAGCGCCAGGTGCTGGATGTTTTCACTTCGATCCGCAATCACGTCACGCTGGACACCGCCGGGCGCCTGCTGGCGCGCGATTCCGAACGCCATCTGAAATCCGCCGAGCGCATGGCGCGTCTTTTCGCCGATCTGCCCGAGGCTATCGCGCAAACTGCCGAGCTTTCTTCGCGCCTTGAATTCACACTGCAGGATCTTGGCTACGAATTTCCGAAATATCCCGTGGGCGAAGGGGAAACGCAAAATTCGTTTTTGCGGCAGCGTACGATGGAAGGAATGTTGTCGCGTTATGGGGCGAACAATGAAAAAGCGCGGCGGCAAATCGAGCGCGAACTAGCGCTGATCGAAAAACTTGATCTGGCCGGCTACTTCCTCATCGTCTGGGACATCATTCGCTTTTGCGGCGAGCGGAATATTTTGGTGCAGGGGCGCGGCTCGGCGGCCAACAGCGCTGTTTGCTATGCGCTGGGCATTACCGCCGTTGATCCGGTGGGCATGGATTTGCTTTTCGAGCGTTTTCTTTCCGAAGAACGGCACGAATGGCCGGATATTGATCTCGATTTACCTAGCGGCGACCAGCGCGAGCGGGCTATTCAGTATGTTTACGAGCGCTATGGGAGATTGGGCGCGGCGATGACGGCGAATGTGATTACTTATCGCGGGCGATCGGCGGCGCGCGAAGTAGGCAAAGCGCTTTCGTTCGATCTTGAAACGCTGGGGCGGCTCACCAATCTTGTGAATGCCTGGGAATTCAAGGACGACGCCGACCGCCTAGAGCGCCATTGCCGCGATTCCGGCTTCGACGTCACGCATCCGCGCATCAAAAAATTCCTCGAACTTTGCGAGCATATCCAGGATCTCCCGCGGCATCTCGGACAACATTCGGGCGGCATGGTGATTTGCGCTGGGCAGCTGGATTCGGTGGTGCCGGTGGAGCCCGCGACGATGCCGGGCCGCGTGGTGGTGCAATGGGATAAAGAAGATTGCGCCGACATGGGCATCGTCAAAGTGGATTTGCTCGGCCTGGGGATGATGGCGGTGCTCGAGGAAACGATTGAGATCATTCGCGCGCACGATGGCGAGAATGTGGATCTCGCGCGGCTGCCGGCGAATGATCCGGCGGTTTATGGGGCGCTGCAGAAGGCCGACACGGTGGGAATGTTTCAAATCGAAAGCCGCGCGCAGATGTCCTGCCTGCCGCGGCTGCGGCCCAAGTGTTTTTATGATGTTGTAGTGCAGGTGGCCATTATTCGTCCGGGGCCGATTGTCGGAAAAATGGTGCATCCTTATCTGAAGCGGCGCACAGGGCGCGAGCCGGTGGTGTATCCGCATCCGTCGCTCGAGCCGGTGCTGGCGCGCACGCTGGGCGTGCCGCTTTTTCAGGAGCAATTGCTGCGCATGGCCATGATTGCGGCGGGATTTTCCGGGGGCGAAGCGGAAGAATTGCGGCGCGCGTTTGGATTCAAACGTTCTGAGGCGCGCATGAAAGATATCGAGATAAAACTGCGGGCGGGAATGGCGCGCACGGGCATTGCGCCGGAAGCGCAGGAGCAGATCGTCAAATCCATCACTTCTTTCGCGCTTTATGGATTCCCTGAATCGCATGCGGCGAGTTTTGCTCTGCTGGCTTATGCCAGTGCTTATTTCAAATGCCGCTACCTCGCGGCTTTCACCGCGGCCATGCTGAATAATCAGCCGATGGGATTTTATTCTGCGGCGACGATTGTGAAAGATGCGCAGCGGCATGGATTGCGAGTGAAGCCGATTGATGTGGCGCACTCGGATTGGAAATGCACGCTCGAGCCTGAGAGCAAGGGCTGGAGCTTGAGGCTGGGGTTTCGCTATGCGAAGGGCGTGCGCGAGGAAACGGCTAGCCGCATCGTTGCCGCGCGGGCCGTGCGCGCGATTTCTTCGGTCGAGGATTTGAAGCGCCGCGTCCCGGAGATTCAGAAGGCTGAGCTGGTTACGCTGGCGGAGATTGGCGCGCTGAATTTCGCCGTTGCTGACGACGCTGCCGGAAAAACGCACGCGACGAAAAAACAGCGCCGATTCCATCGCCGCGATGCGCTCTGGCAAGTGGAGCGAGTGGCGCGCGCGCCGGGGCCTTTGCTGGAAGACGCATTGCTTGAAGATGTGGCCGGAATAGGCGCGGGTGCGGAGGCCGCGCCGATGCCAGCGCTAGTTGCCGCCGCGCGGGAATCGCCGCTGTCTCCGATGACGAATTCCGAGCGGCTCATCGCCGATTTTCGCGGCACGGGAATGACCGTGGGCCCGCATCCGATGGCCTATTGCCGCGCGGAGATGAATCAACTTGGCGTGCGGCGCGCGAATGAGCTGGAGCATTTGCGCGACGGCATGCGGGTGCGCATTGCTGGTGCTGTGGTTTGCCGGCAGCGACCGGGCACCGCGAAGGGATTCGTCTTCTTGAGCATCGAAGACGAAACCGGAATCGCCAACGCCATCATCACGCCCGATCTATTTGCCGAAAATCGCGTGATGGTCGTGAACAATCCGTTTCTGCTCGTCGAAGGCAAGTTGCAGCACCAGGACAACGTCATCTCGGTAAAAGTCGAGACCGTCGAGCCGTTGCGGCTCCCCTCCGCCGCAGCCGCTTCTCACGATTTTCATTAGGCCGAATCAAAAACCTTGGGATCCAAACGCGTTATCGGCGAAGTCGAACTTGAAAACAGATAGTCCAAACGCGGATGGCGAAGCAGAACGCGCGACACAATTGCAATCAGCAGATCGGTATGCGTTATCTTGGCGCTTGCGCTCGTTCCTGGGACCGCGTTTAGCTCTTCGCGCGCGTCGTAAAGCGTGCCAGCGTCTACTTCACGAATCAGAAAAAAATGCGGCACTGTCGTCCAGCTCTGCGCGATGCGTTCAGCCATCAGCCGCCCGATTGCCGTCAACTTTTCGATTCTTTCGCGATCCACCGATGAGGCGGGCGTTGACGCCTGCGATTTCGCGGCAGCGTCGCCTCTCGAACTGCTTCCGCGAAAGTTATCTCGCGTACTTGGGATTGAATTTCAGGCATAGACGTCCTGATCGACCTGGTCCGTGGACGGGTAAGGCGCCGGGATTGCAAATTTCATCGCCTCGTCCATTTCCATTTTTAGTTCGGCATCAATCGTTGAAAGAGACGCGGCATCCGCATGCTTTTGCGCCTTAAGCGATGTCGAGAAATTGCGAATCGGGTCGTTTTCGGCCAGCCAATGCTGTTCTTCCTTTTTCGAGCGGTAGAATTCCCGGTTGATATCGCCTACGCGATGGCCTCGATAGCGATAGGTATCGCACAATAAAAATGCCGGGCCGTCGCCGCCCGCGAGGGCCGCAATCTCGGGCTCCAGGATTTGCCGGACCTCCGCCAGATTGGCCGAGCCGTCGGCCTGATCGATTCTCATCATCCGATTGATCGATCGCGTGACGGCTTGCGATGTTCCGTTGGTAATGAATGTCCCGCGCCCCGAATATGCCTCCACCAATCCTTTTTCGTGCAGAGCTTTCACCGCTTCCCTTACCGCAGTCCGGCCCACGCCAAACTTCAGCGCCAGCTCGCGTTCGGAAGGAAGCTGATCACCGGACTTGAGCGTGCCTTTCAGAATCGAATCTTCGATTTGCCGCACAATTTGTTCGTAGAGCCGCGACGTGCGTACCACTTTGTACATTGGGCCTCCTGCCTTATGACCACTGGACATCTGGCGGTCCGGCCGGCGCACCGCTAGAGCTGCATATCGGACGAACGCCATGCGCCATCGTTCAGGTCTGCAGGTTATGAGGACACGCTGCTAGCGTTCCACTCCAGAACTATTAGCTTCCCTCGATCGAGACCGTCTTGATGTTCATAAACTCGCGAATTCCGAAGATGGCCAGCTCGCGTCCGTGACCCGATCGCTTCACTCCTCCAAACGGAAGCCGCGGGTCGGACGCCACCATGCGATTGATAAAAACCATTCCGGATTCCAAACCATTGATGAATTTCTCGCGCTCCGTACTATCGTTGGTCCACGCGCTGGCGCCCAATCCAAACGGACTCGCATTGGCGATGCGAATTGCGTCGTCAACATCTTTGGCGCGGAAAAGCGATGCGACGGGCCCGAACAATTCACCGCACGCTGCCGGCGATCCTTCGGGAATATTCGTCAGCACGGTCGGCTGGTAGTAATTCCCGGGCTGGCTCATCCGCTTGCCGCCGGTCAACAATCGCGCTCCGGCTTGAATCGTTTTCTGCACATCGGCGTCCAGCTCTTTCAATCCATCGGCGGTGGCCAGCGGCCCCACATCGGTAGATTCGTCGAATGGATCGCCGATCTTCAGCGCCTCCGTTTTCTTTACGAACATCCGTTCAAATTCGTCAGCGATTTCTTCGGCAACGATGAATCGTTTCGCGGCGATGCACGATTGGCCGTTATTGAGCACCCGCGCCTTCACTCCCACCGCCACGGCTTGCTCCAGATTCGCGCTCTTCATCACGATAAACGGATCGCTTCCGCCCAGCTCCAGCACCACTTTCTTGATATCCGTTGCCGCCGCGATTCCCACTTGCACTCCAGCGCCTTCGCTGCCCGTCAGAGTGGCGGCTTTCACCCGGGGATCGGCTAAAATCCTCGCCACCTTACTCGAGCGGATCAGCAAAGTCTGGAAAACGCCTTCAGGAAATCCCGCCCGCCGCAGCACATCTTCAATCAGCAGCGCCGATTGTGGCACGTTTGAAGCGTGCTTCAGTAAGCCGACGTTTCCCGCCATCAGCGACGGACCGATAAATCGGAAAACCTGCCAGAACGGATAATTCCACGGCATCACCGCCAGAATCGGACCCAAGGGAAGGTACCGCACAAAGCTCTTGGTTCCGGGGACGTCCGCCCGCTCGTCCGCCAGGAATTTTTCGGCATTCTCCGCATAGTATCGGCAGACCCACGCGCATTTTGCCGCCTCATCGACGGCCGAGCGGTACGTCTTGCCCATCTCTGTGGTCATCACTCGCCCAAGTTTTTCTTTGTCGGCCTCAAGGATTTCGGCGGCCTTCACCATTCGCATCGCGCGATCGGCAAACGTCGTCTTGCGAAATTCTCCGAAAGCCCGGACCGCTAACTGCAGCTTCTGTTCCAACTGCGCATCCGAAAGCTCGTCGAATTTTTTCAACATTTCCCCAGTCGCCGGATTGATTGTCGCGATTGCCATTAGTCTTCCCCCTCATCTTCCGAGTGGACAAAGGCACAAGCATCTACTGCATTATCACAGTCGCAGCAAAAACTGAAAACGCTTTGGCTAGGATGATGAAGATGAGGATACGCATGGCGCGGACATTTGGTATAGGCATCATACCACTCGGATGGATACCGTGCAGATCACGTTCGAGGGGAAAGAGATTATCGGGTATCTCCGCCTTCCCAAAAATGCTACGGCACCTGTTCCTTTAGTGATCGCAGTAAACGGACTCGATAGGCGCAAGGAAGATCTCGCCGAAAGCTTCTCCGCAGTTTTGCCATTTGGCATCGGCTATCTCGCTGTGGACGGTCCTGGCACAGGACAGGCACCCAAAACCGCATGGATCAATCTTCATGGCGGCCACTTGGGACGGCAAAAGGGCGTCTGACCCGATCCAGTAATGTTCCGTGAAGTCATAATTCCGTGGCTCGTCCACGCGCTAGCTACGGGGCCGCAATCGAAATGAGAAATCAATCAGCCTGCTACTTCGAGCGCGTATTTCCCGGGTTGCTTATCGAACGTCTGTTTGCAGCCGGCGCAGCAGAAATAAAACGGATTGCCGTGAAATTCTGATTTGTACTTTGCCGAGCTTACATTCACCGCCATTCCGCAAATCGGATCTTTGACCTCCAGCGCCGCTACCGGTAGTTCCTTCTTGGCCTTGGCCGCCGCTTTTCCAGTTCCATTCAACTGCACGATTTCGGCGAGAACGCTTACCGCGATTTCCTCGGGCGAAGACGCGTGAATGTCGAGCCCTGCTGGGGCGCGCACCTGGCTGAGCCGCGCGGGGCTCACGCCGCGGCCTTTCAGGAATTCCAGAATCTTGGCCGCTTTCACTTTGCTGGATACGAACGCGACGTGAGCCGCGCTGCTGAGAACGGCTTTTTCCAGCGCCTCCTCATCGCCCTCGCCCTGCGTGGATACCACGATGAAAGTCTGCGGCACGATCTTTAATTCGCGCAGATCAAAATCCGTTCGCAGCAGATCTACATCGGGAAAACTTTCCCGTGCTGCCCCCGGAGCGGCCACAGACACGGCGTAGTTGATCGCTCTACCGAGTCTTGCCAAAGCGACGGCAACGGGAGAGCGGCCGAGAATCACAATGTGGGGCTCAGGTAGAACTGGCTCGATGAAAATATCCAATGTGCCTCCACTGTGGCAGGTCATGGTGTAGTCCACGATGCCTTCTTCCGGGGATGACGAGGGGCTGATGCGAATCAGACGGGGCTGACCGTCGGCCAGCGCTTTGAGGGCTTCTTTGATCACTACCGGTTGCGCGCAGCCACCGCCGATCCAGCCCCAGATTTTGCCATCGGGAAAAATGATCGCTTTGTTTCCGGGTTTGCCCGAAATGGGTGCTTGAAAACGGACGACTACGGCGATGGCGAAGGGTTCGCCGTTCGCGAGGAGCTCATCCGCTTTGCTCAGGAATTGATCGAACATCTAGAGTCACCTTTGCGGCCAGCTAGACGTATCTCTCGAGTGCCAGCAGGCTTTCCAGATTATGGGCTGCGGCGAAGACGTCAACAAAAGGTAACGCGGCGCTCATGCCCCGCGTCACCGGCGCATAATCTTTGAGCCCCAAGAGCGGATTCAGCCAAATTAGTTTCTGCACGCGGCGACTGATGAGCCGGATCTCCGCGGCCAGCATCTCGGGCTCCCCGGTGTCCCAACCATCACTCAGAATTATGAACACGGTCTTGGGGGAAAGCAATTTTCTGCCGTGGCGGGTGTTGAAGTCTCTTAGCGACTCGGCGATCTTTGTGCCGCCAGCCCAGCCTGCCGCGGTTTGTGAAAGGACCTGCAGGGCTTCCGGCAGATCGCGATTGCGGAAAACGTCTGTGATCTCTACGATCCCGGTGCTGAAGAGAAAGGTGCTGACGCGCTTGAAATGTTTTTGAAGAGCGTAGGCGAATCTCACCAGAAATAGGCTGTAGGAATTCATGGAGCCGCTGATATCGACGAAAATCACCAGCCTGCACTTCTGCAGCTTTCTTCCCTTCAAAGCCAAATCGACAGGATCGCCGCCGCGCGGGATGCTTCTCCGAATGGTTCTTCGAATGTCCACGCGATCGGCGAAATTTTTGATTTTGAGCCGCCGCGAAAGGCGCAAGCTCATCTTGCGAAACAGGCGCAACGAAATCCGTTCGAGCGCTGCCAAGTCTTCTTGCGGAACTTCCGATAAATCCACCTTCTGCAAGCGCCGCTCGGCGCTGGCGCCGGATACGTCTTTGCCTTCATCGTCTGAGGACGGAGAGTCGTCGGCGGAAAGTGCAGTCAAGGCGCGCGAGCTGGGTTTGGGCCTGTTTGTGGTGAACCGCGCTTCTTTGGCTTCCGTTGACTCCGTGTCTGGAGCGTGAGGAGCGGAGTTCCAGAATTCGTCGAAGAGCCGATCGAACAGATCCCACTCGTCCTTCGATGAGGCCAACACCGAGCGCAGAGCAAAGGCGAAATCTTCCCGGTCAGCGATGCCGATCGTCCGGGTGGCTTCGATCGCCGCCAGAGTTTGCTGCACGCCAGCCGGTAATCCGTTCTCTCGCGCGAAATGGCAGAATTGAATGATCGAGGCTGGCGAGCGATCGGGTGCTTCTGGCGGCATTGCGGTTTCCTCGGGGCGGAGGGCTACGAAATCAGTTTTTCAATTCCTGCGTTCCTGATCTTATTGCTGTCTTCCATCGATTTCGCTACGCACCCCAAAGTTTCTTCGACGGTTTGGCTTTCGAGCTTCGCTTTTCCCAGCGACACCACGGATTGCGCGCAATCGAGAGTTTCCGTCACTCCCGGAGGTTTCGTCAGGTCTAACCGGCGTACTGCTTGAACGAACTTCACCACCTGTGCACCAAGTTCTTCCGCGACGTCGGGCAGGCGGGCGTGGACAACTTTCATTTCTTTCTCGATGCTCGGATAGTCAATCCACTGATAGAAGCAGCGCCGCTTCAGGGCATCGCTCAGTTCACGCGTGCGGTTGGAGGTGAGAATCACATAGGGGATATGTTTCGCCGTAATCGTGCCCATCTCGGGAACGGTGATTTGGAAATCGGAGAGCAATTCGAGCAGGAATGCTTCAAAGGCTTCGTCGGCGCGGTCGATTTCATCAATGAGCAGAACGGGTGAAGCATTCGGCTCAAGAATCGATTGCAGCAGCGGGCGCTCGAGGAGAAAGTCGCGGCCGAAAATGTGCTTTTCCTTTTGCTCGACGGGTTGCTCGGTTCGTTCCTGAATTTTTATGGCCAACAATTGCCTCTGATAATTCCATTCGTAAACAGCAGAGCTGACATCCAGCCCTTCGTAACACTGCAGACGAATGAGGCGAGTACCCAACATCGCGGCGAGCACTTTGGCTACTTCCGTCTTGCCGAGGCCGGCGTGGCCTTCGATCAGCAGCGGCTTGCGCAATTTGATGACGAGGTAAACGGCGGTGGCTAGCGCGCGATCGGTGATGTAACCCAGGCGCTCGAATCCGCGAATGACAGCGTCTAGGTCTTTGACTTGGTTATCTTCGGGATGCGTGGAAGAGGCCGGCATGATATGTGAAATGCAATCCAGTATCTTAAGTCAAGAAAGCTTCAGGATTCGCGGCGGAATACTCCTTTGGCCGCCTGCCATGCCAGCGAAGCGCCACTGATCGGCTTGGCCGCGGCGGCCGCGCCGGAATCGGGAGTGTCCGGCGGTTGCTCCAGACGCGCCTGAAAATTCTTGGTGAATTCGCCGAACATGATGTTGGAAACTTCGGTGATGACCCGCGATCCCATTTGCGCCAGGATGCCCACTACGTTTAGTTCGGAAGTGCTGGTGATCTCTGTGCCACCGTTTTCGAGAGCGCGAAGCTTTCCGGCCATTTTCATGGACGCGCTTCCGCGTCCTCGCACGTCCTGCCCTTTGCCCAGAATTTCGATTTCGTGATTTTGGACGTCGAGCCGGACGATTTGCACTTCGCCCTTGTAATCGGTAACGCTCGGACCGACTTTTACGCTGATCGCGCCTTTGTAGGTCTTTTCGTCCACTTGCTCGGTGATTTGCGCGCCGGGCACGCAGGAGGCAACTTTTCGAGGATCGCTGAGGACAGCCCAAACCTGCTCAATCGGCTCCTTAACCTGAAAAGCTTTTTCGATTTGCAACGCCACTGCTAGTTCACCACGCCCTTCTCTTTCAGAATATTCCACACTTTCCAGGGAGTGATGGGCATGTCGATGTGTTTTACGCCGAGATGCGAGAGCGCATCCACCACCGCGTTGACGAACGCGGCCGGGGAACCGACGTTGGGGGATTCTCCGACACCCTTGGCGCCGAACGGATGATGCGGCGACGGTGTGCACGTGCTGCCGGTTTCCCAGTGCGGCGTCTCGACGGCGGTCGGGATCAGATAATCCATAAAAGTGCCGCCCTGAACGTTTCCGCTCTCGTCGTAGTCAATCAGCTGCATAAAAGCGATGGCCAGCCCTTCGGTCAAGCCGCCATGAATTTGGCCTTCCACGATCATCGGATTAATCACGTTGCCGCAATCATCGACGGCCACGAAACGGCGCACTTTTACTTCTCCGGTGCCTTTATCGATGTCCACTACGCAGATGTAAGTGCCGAATGGGAAGGTTAGGTTCGGCGGATCATAATAGTTGACGGCTTCGAGGCCGGCTTCGAGGCCTTCGGGAATATTGGTGTAAGCGGCGAAGGCGATTTCCTGGATGGTTTTGGATTTGCTGGGTGCGCCTTTTACGAAAAATTTTCCGTTCTCCCATTCCAAATCCGCTTCGCTGCACTCCAGCAAATGTGCGGCAATCTTTTTCGCCTTATCGCGAATTTTTCGCGCAGCCATCGCCGTCGCCGCGCCCGAAGTCGGAGTGCTGCGGCTGGCATAAGTGCCCAGGCCGTACGGCGCGGTGTCTGTGTCGCCTTCTTCGATCACCACATCGGACGCCGGAATTCCAAGCTCCTGCGCGACGATCTGGGCATAGGTAGTCTCGTGCCCCTGCCCCTGGCTTTTGGTTCCCATCCTGCAGATCGCTTTTCCCGTTGGATGAACGCGAATCTCGGCGCTATCGAACATCTTGATGCCCGCGATATCGAAAGTATGCGCGGGCCCGGCGCCGACGGCTTCCGTGAAGCTGGAGATGCCGATGCCCATGAACTCGCCCTTCTTGCGTTTCTCTTCCTGCTCCTTGCGGAGCTCCTTGTAGCCCACCATCTCGAGGGCCTTATTCATGGCGCCTTCGTAATTGCCGCTGTCGTAGGTCCAACCGAGCGGAGTCTTGTAAGGGAATTGATCCGGCTGAATGAAATTTCTGCGGCGGAACTCGGCGGGATCGATCTTCAATTGGCTGGCTAGCACGTCGATGGCGCGCTCGATCAGATAAGCCGCTTCGGTGATGCGAAACGAGCAACGATAGGCGATGCCGCCGGGTGCCTTGTTGGTATAAACGCCGTCCACTTCGCAGAATGAGTTGGCGAAATCATACGAGCCGGTGCAAACGCTGAACAAGCCGGCAGGAAACTTCGTCGGCTGAGCCGCGGCATTGAAGGCACCGTGATCGGCCAGCGTCTTCACGCGCAGAGCTTTCACTTTGCCGTTCTGATCGGCTGCAATTTCGGCGGTCATGTGATAGTCGCGCGCGAATCCGGTGGATTGCAGATTTTCGGATCGAGTCTCGATCCACTTCACGGGGACGCCAAGCGTTAGCGAAGCGACCACCGCGCAAACGTATCCCGGATAAATCGGAACTTTGTTGCCGAAGCCGCCGCCAATGTCCGGCGAGACTACGCGGATATTCTGTTCCGGAATCCCGCCGACGATCGCGAAAAGAGTGCGGTGAGCATGCGGAGCCTGAGAAGTGAGGTAAATGGTCAGCTTCTCGGTGGCTTTGTTGTAATCGGCGACGCAACCGCAAGTTTCAAGAGGCGCGGGATGGCATCGCTGAGAAATCGCGTGAACGCTGGCTTTTACCGCGGCGTTCGCAAAATCCTTCTCGGTAGCGGCTTTGTCCCCGACTTCCCAGTGAAAAATATGATTGGATTTTTCTTCGCGGTCCTCGCGAAGAATCGGAGCGTCCGGATCCGTAGCCTTGTGCGGATCCACCAGCACGGGCAGTTCTTCGTATTCTACTTCCACCAATTCGGCGGCATCTGCGGCGGTGTACTGATCTTCGGCGACCACGAACGCAACTTCCTGTGCTTGAAACAGAACTTTGCCGGTGGCCAGCACCATCTGCTTGTCAAAGAAAAGAGTCGGCATCCAGGCAAGATTGGCCTTGGCGAGGTCCTCGCCGGTGATGATTGCGAGCACGCCGGGAAGCTGTTTGGCCTTCTCGGTATTGATGGACTTCAGCCGCGCGTGGGCGTATGGGCTGCGCACCATGTGCCCGTAAACCATGCCGGGAAGGTGCACATCGTCCACATAATTGCCCTTGCCCTGAATAAATCGCGAATCTTCCTTGCGCTTAATCGAATGGCCCATGCCACCGACTTCGGGAGAAGTTTTCTCGATCATCGCGCCACTCCTTCGGCAATCTTGCCGGCGGCGAACTGCACCGCCTTCACGATATTTTGATAGCCGGTGCAACGGCACAGATTGCCGGAAATCCCCCAGCGAATTTCCTGCTCCGTGGGGTTAGGATTTTTCTGCAGCAGCGCGTACGTTGACATCAGCATCCCGGGAGTGCAAAAGCCGCACTGCAACCCATGCTCCTGTTTGAAACCATCCTGCAGCGGATGCAGCTTGCCATCCTGGTAAAGCCCTTCGACGGTAAGAAGTTCCTCACCGTCGGCCTGCACGGCAAACACGGTGCAGGATTTCACCGTCTTTCCGCCCAGCACGACGGTGCAAGCGCCGCAATTGCTGGTATCGCATCCCACGTGCGTGCCCGTCAGGCCCAGCACGTCGCGGATGAAATGCACCAGCAGCATGCGTGGTTCTGCGACGGCCTCTCGCTCGCGGCCATTCACTTTCAGTTGAACCATTTGTTTCTTCGCCATGGGTTTCTCCCGACCGAGAGTTTTATTTGCCGGCGCGCTCCAGAGCGAGTGTCAGGGTCCGTTTCGTCAACTCTTTCACCAGGCCTTTTTTATATGCGACTGGACCGCGCAAATCCGCGCTGGGCGCCGATTCATCGGACGCCAGTTGCGCCGCTTGATTGATGTTGGTCGCGTCAAGCTTCTTGCCGCGCAGAAAATCCTCGGCCTTCCGCGCTTTGATCGGTGTGGGGCCAACATTGGTTAGCCCGATGCCTGCCTTTTGACAAACTCCCTGAGCGTCCACGGTCACTTGCGCCGCTACAGCTACGGTGGCGAAATCTCCGACTTTGCGCTCCAGCTTGATATACGCCCCTCCGCTGCGCGCTGGCGGAACCGGGATGCGAATTTCGGTGAGGATTTCATTCTGCTTCAATGCAGTACTAAAGATAGACAGAAAAAATTCCTCAATCGGTATGATTCGCTCGCCCTTCGGCCCGGTTGCCACTACCTTAGCGCCCAAGGCCATCATCGTCGCGGGATGGTCGTTGGCCGGATCGCCGTGCGCCAGATTCCCGCCCACGGTCGCCAGATTGCGCACTTGCGGGTCGGCAATCACGTGCGCGGTATCCATGATGATCGGAAACATAAAGCGCGCCACGGGCGAAGCTTCCAGCTCCGCCTCACGAGTGAGCCCGCCAATCTTCAAAAAGCCACTGTCTTCTTTGACATACGAAAGGCCTGGCAGACGATTAATGTCGATGAGATAACCCGGCCGCGCGAGTCTGAGCTTCATCATGGGAATGAGGCTTTGGCCTCCGGATAAGATCTTCGCGTCGTCGCCATACTGCTGCAGCAAACCAATCGCTTCGGGAATTGTTTTGGGCCGGAAGTATTCGAAGGATGCCGGGATCATTTTCTACCCCCTTATCCGTTTATAAATAGCGAAGTCGGCGTAACCTGAAGTTGTTTACCCCACACTCGATGCGCGCGGGTACCTTATCACATACTCCGCGTCGCACGAAAGTAGGCCGAAATCACAGTTCACCTGGGAAATCGCAAGATGTAGGGACGCACGCCGTTTAGCGCGGGCCCGGTTGATGAACTGATCGCGATCGCCAATCCTCGATCGCCATCCGGATCGCCTCCGGAGCGATATTGCTGCACAGCATCTTGTATTCAGGAATCCCGCCCAGGGCCTCAGCCACGCGTTCCTGTGTAATCTGGCTAGCCTCATCTACGTGCTTGCCTAAAGCCATCTCCGTAGCCACCGACGAGCAAGCAATTGCCACCGCGCAGCCCATGCATTTGAATTTCACATCCTGGATAAGGTCATTCTCAATTCGAAGCGTAATCAGAACGGTATCGCTATCCACCGGACTCTTCACGATTGCCTTGGCGGAAAAGTCCCCGATGGTCCCGACATTTCGCGGGTTGGCATAGTGGTCGCGAACTAGCTCGCTGTACAACGCAGAATCCCTTGCCTCAATTGGATTGCCAAGTTCCAGAAGAATATAATACGTCCATGCCCTTCCTGGTGTCGTCCGCATTGTATTCCGCGGCCGCGGAACTTGCCCGCCAAGGAAAATCCTTCGCCGTGGCTACCGTGGTTCGCGTGGAGGGTTCATCCTCCGCCAAACTCGGATCGAAAGCCATGATTGACGCGCAAGGCAAAATCCTGACCGGATGGGTGGGCGGCGGCTGCGCCGAGAGCGCGGTGCGCACCCAAGCGCTGAAATGCATCGAATCGGAAAAGCCCGAACTGATTACTCTGGATATGACCGACGAGTTGCTCGGAGTGGGCATGCCCTGTGGGGGGAAAATGGATGTGTATATCGAGCCGGTCGTCCCGCAGCCTGAACTGCTGATTGTCGGTCACGGACGGATTGCGGAAGTGTTGGCGGCCATCGGGCACCTGATGGGCTTTTCCGTCGCTGTCAACGATCCGGGAGCTGACCGCGAATCATTTCCCAACGCCAGCCGGCTGGTCACTGAGGATTTCGATCTTACTGAGACTCCGATCGGCCCGCGAACTTTCGTGGTGATCGCCACGCTGCATAAAAAGGACCACATCTGGCTGCAAAAAGCGCTCGAAGACAATGCCGCCTACGTCGCGCTCATCGCCAGCAGGCATCGCTCGCGTCTGGTGCTCGATTTCCTTCTGGCCACCGGAATACCGGCGGAGAAAGTGGAGAAAGTGTGGGCGCCGGCGGGTCTCGATCTGGGCGCAACTACGCCGGAGGAAATCGCGCTGAGTATCATGAGCCAGATGGTGGCGCTGCGGCGCGGAAGCGTGAATCCGTGGCACCTCAAGGCAGCGGATTCGCCCGTGGAAAGCACCCTCGCAGATAAAGTGATTCAACGCTGCGAGATTGAAGGTGACTGATTCCTGGAGCGGTCGAGAGCTGCGAGCTTTACGAAGTTATACGTGGCTTTTTCTCATGACGATTTCGGCCTTCAGAAACAATCTCAGCCATGATGCTCAACGCAATCTCCTCCGGACTTTCGGCTCCAATGTCGAGTCCGGCGGGAGCGCGGACTTTTGCCAGTTTTTCCAGCGGTTGGCCTTTTAATTCCAGGCTGCGTTGGATTTCGCGCGCTCGCTTTTTATTCGCGACCAGTGCGACGTAGGCGATACCCGCGTGCAAGGCTTGCTCCACTGCTTCTTCATCAAATCGTCCTCGGCTTGCGATCACCACATATCGCGCGGAGGCCGGCGGCAAATGTGAAAAATCGAGCGAATTGAGCAATCGGTCGGCGTCCGGCAAATCGGAAAGTTTCAGCAGCGGGTCCACGACCGTAACGGTGAAGTGCAGCAATTTCCCCAATCTTAGCAGCGCCATTGCGACCGGCTCAGTTCCAACAATGACGAGTTCGCGGCGTTGCGAGTTCTGTGCGTCGCCTGAAATCTCTCGTCCTTTCAGGTCGGCAGCTTCAATCAGCGCTTTCTCTTCGCCGATTCCATGCTGGAAGTTCATCAGGCGCTCAAAATCGGCCTTGCTGTCCAAGTCGAGAAGAATTCCAATATCTTCGACCGGGACTTTGACGATGCCGTCCAAGTGATCTCCAAAAATGGCGCGGCAGCCAATGTCTCCGCTCAGGGCCATGACTTCGGGAAAAACGGAACGATCCAATAAAACCGGATTGCCGCGGAAGCCCTTATAGAGGGGGATCACAATTTGAGCTTTGGACTGCTCGTATCGGTCGATAAGTAAGTCGAGGGTCGCCGGACGAACAAATGGCTGATCGGCCAAAACGATGAGTGCGGCGTCAATTCCGGAATCAAGTTTCGCGAGTCCCGCTCGCAGCGAGGTTCCCATCCCTTGCTGATAGGCTTCATTGAGGGCCACCTTGAGATTCTTGACACTGACTCGTCCCTGTATTGTTTTTGCCTCATGCCCGAGGACAAGAACGATTTCGTCCACGCGGGAAGCTCGAACGTTTTCTATCACGCGTTCGAGCAACGTGTTCTCGCCAAAACGGAGCAGTTGCTTCGCCTCGCCCATTCGCGAAGACATTCCTGCAGCCAAAATTACGGCACCAATTCGCGAGTTGCCTTCAGTTCCCACGCCAGCCTCCCAGCCAGTGGCCGTAGCGAGTCTACACATCGAAAGGAATCTTGTCGTAGAGAACTGTTTGACGATAACGGACCGCCGTGGTCCTAACTCGCAGAGTAACCGACTGCGCTGGTTTCCGAAATGCCGCGCACGTGTCACACTTGATCCGCTTGCGGCGATACGATCACGGTTTCTGCTCCGGCTTAATTGAGCGCTTTGCGAGGCTCGATTATTTCCACATGCTCGAAACCATCGGTGATTAAGATTGCTACCCGCATTCCTTTTGGACTGTCCATAAAACTCTCCATCCGGTTCGGCCCACTCGCGAATTTCTGCAGCCGTCAAAAATTCGATGCTGCCCAGCGCAATCAGTGTCGCAGATGTTCGGTATAATCGAATCGTCCCGGGATTCACTGAAGGAGGAATTATGACGGAACCATCGTATGAGGAACTGAAATCGCGCGTCGCGGAGTTGGAAAAGCAAGGCGGAGGAAGGCGCTCGGGAGCGCTGGAGTTTAGGGTCGGCGAGAAAGGCGGCGTCAGCGTTTACGGGCTCGGACGATTTCCGGTCACACTTTATTACGAGCAGTGGACTCGGCTGCTGGACGCGGGCGAAAAATTGCGGGCGTTTCTTGAAGAGGCCAAAGCGGACGGCAAGCTGAAATTGAAAGAAAGGTAGATCGCCGGACGAGGCTCGCGCGCGTGTTGCGTTAAAGCAAAATCGGCTTGATCCCGGTTAGCTCGCAAAAATCTCGCAGCGCTGGATAGAGATCCGCGCCGTAGCCCAGGCAGGCGTATTCGTTGGTCCAATTCTGAATCAGGGCGTCGATGTCGCAATGCGCGGTGACAAATCCGTGCGGCCAGAACGGAATTCCACATTCATTTAGACGCCGCTCGATTTCGCTGGCTGGCGGCTCGAAAATACTGCAACTCGCAATGGCCATTTGAAATATTCCGTTCACGCGCCCGAGCCGCGCAAGAACGCCTTCGCCCACTTTGCAAATCAGCTTCGCGGAGACGCCGCCGGCTTTTCCTTCCGTTGGAATTCCGTGGGTGGCAAATCCTGCCGGACCTAGCTTGCCTGCGAGCGACGGTGGGCAAGCGCCGTCGCCGATAATTTTTATTTCCTTGGTGCGTTTGTCGATGTGCTGGAGATCTCCATAGTAAACGCGCTCTTTGCTCAACTTCGTCAGGAGAAAGACGGTCAGCGCGGTGTTGAGATCGCCGAGCGTCGAGGTCCCGTAGCCATCTTCGAGCATCATGCTTTGCGCGAAACAGGTGGCCGCGTAATCATCGCCCAGCCCGGGAAATGATTGGATGGTGTAAAAATCGAATTTCTCTGCTTCGACTACTTCCTTGAGCGCGAGGTAAAGGCGGATCGATCGCTCGTTGACGATGGTTTTCTCGGGAGCCGCGCTGAACAGTTTTTTGAGCCGCGGCGCGAGCTCTCGAAATCCTTTGCGGCGAGACGCGCTCCGCTGTTTGGATTAGCTGCGTCGTATCTCGCGAGTCGATGTCCACGCCGAACACGCGCATCCATTGCGAAGGATCGGCGGCGCCGCAAGTCTGTCCCATGCCCCGGCCGCCAAACGCTCCCACCGTGGACATATTAAGGATATTTTTCAGATGCGCGCCGCGCGCGTAGCTGACGATGCTTTCGAGCGTTTCGCGATCGTCCGCACCGCCGTACACAAATTTATGCGCCACGCCAATTTCAAGGAGGCCGCCATGCATCACCAGTCCGCCTACGGGCCGCCATCCTTGCGAGCCATCATGCGCCCAGAGCAGCACGGCTTTGCCGCTGGCGGCAAAATCGCGGATCGCGCCGGCCAGATGAGCGGCCCAGACCCACGTGCCGGAAAATAGAATGACGGCATCGACCGCGTCATTCGATTTCATTGCTTTCAGCGCGGCCTTCGCCTCTTCTTTGGTGGCCACAACTACATCGTGCGCGATGACCTTGAGTCCGGCAGCGGCTAGCGCCTTTTTGGAATTTCGCACGATCGCGGCATCGATGAACGGCGTGCCTGCCGGATCTTTCAGGCCGTCTTTGTGCACTCCATAAACGATAAATCCCACTGATGGCTGGATCACTGTCTCTGCGCCTTCGGTTGCGTGCCAGAATTCGCAGCACGAAACGTTTTCAGAGTGGCATATAACTGCCGGTATTGCTTCATCTGGCCTGCATATTCAGCACCCAGATCGGCATCCGGCTCGATCACTTCTTTCTCGCGCACGACGAGTTTCACAGCTTCCGCGATTCCCGTGTACGCGCCGGTGGCAACACCGGCCAAAATCGCGGCGCCCTGGCATACGGCTTCGTCGCACTGCATCACGTGCAAACGGCGCCCCGTAATGGCGGCGCGCAGTTTCAGTCCCAGCGGCGAACGAGCGCCGCCGCCCGAAACGTAAAGATCGCTGAACTTACCGCATACCTCCGCGAGAATTTCCGTAAGCTGCGCAAGTTCGCAAGCAATGCCTTCGAGAATGCCCTGATAAATCTGGCTCCTGCCGCTATTCGCGCCCAGGCCGAAAATCATCGCTCGTGCGCGCGGATCAAAATCCGGATTGCCTGTTCCGAAGAGGTGCGGAGTAACGCAAAGTCCGGACGGAGCGCCAGCGCACCCTGCTTCGAGCTGCACATATTGATCCGGCTCACTCGCCACGTTATTTGAATCTTGTGTTTGCGGGCTCTGCCCATAGAGCAGGTCGCGAAACCAGCGAACCATAATCCCTGAGGGAAAGTAAGCGAGCGTGAGAAATTTCCCGGGAACGACGTGCGAGTACGAATTCAGCCGCGCGGCGAACGATTTGTCGCTCAGCTTCGGCTCGTCCGATGCAGTCGTCAGACATTCGTAAGTTCCCATCGAATCCGAAACGCGCCCGGATTCGATTACGCCGACGCCCAACGCGCCGCACGCCTGATCATGGCCGCCAACGACGACGGGCGTCCCGCCGACAACTCCCAACGCGCTTGCGGCTGACGCGCCGAGGCTGCCCGCGATGGTTCCGGCCGGAACCGCCAGCGGAAGCTGTGCGGCCGTCAATCCGGTGGCATTCAAAATTTCGTCTGACCACTGATTTTTATTCACGTCGAAGCCCAGAAATCGCGAAGCAAGCGAATATCCGATGTATGGCGGAAGCCCAAGTTTGACGTGGATGAAATCCGTTACGCTCAGAAAGCGATCGGTTTTGAGATAAAGCTCGGGGCAATGCTCGCGCAGCCACAGAATTTTCGGAATCGGATACATCGGATGAGCGATCAATCCGGTGATTTCGAAAATCCGCCGCGGTCCGATTTTCGCGTCACACCACTGAGATTCGTTAGTCGCGCGGTTATCGATATTAAGAATTGCCGGGCCGGCCGCGGCGCCCTTCGCATTGACCGGAATAAAAGTCTCGCCGTGCGAACTGAGGCAAAGTGCCTGAACCGGTTCTTTTCCAATATCGCGCGTGACTTCGCGGGACGTGCTACACACCGCGTGCCAGAATTTCTCCGGATCCATTTCTGCAAAGGCCGGCCGCGTGAAATCAGCAGAATAGGCACGAACGCTCCGCGCGACCACTGCCCCGGCGGCCGAAAACACAACCGCTTTGCATTGGCTGGATCCGATATCGATGGCCAGAAGGCTCATGGAGCGCGCCGTCTTACTCTTTCGCGGCCTCGAGAAGCAAGTGCTCGTGGAATTGCGCCGCAAGTTGCGGGTGCGCGGCGTCAATCGTTCCGAGGTCGCGGCCGTTCTCGTAGTCAGTGACTCGATATTTTCCGGGCGCAAGTCCGCGCAATTCGACCGTTCCCCGCCATTCGGGGGCACTCGCGGGCGCAAAAAATGCGTAGTACATCTTGCCGTCCTTCTCGACGGCATAGGCCTCGGGAACGTCGTAGCCATATATATAAAGGTCGCGGAAATCCCCACGCGACAATTTCTTCTGGTTGTAGATCGCGATCCATTTCTTCCACTCGACCTCTTTGCCGGCGTTGAGATAAACATTCTTGAGCTTCGGTCCATAATCCGGCCAAGTGAACTTGGTGCCGAGTACGCCTCCGGTTCCCACCGTCGAAGCGAAATCGCGCCCAATGTCCTGCTCGTTGTTCGAATTTACTCCGGAAATCTTCGTCAACTCGACGTGATCGCCATAAACCGCAGCGTAGGGTCCGAGCAGAGCCTTATACATTTTGATCCGCTGCCTTACTTGCACCGAGCCTACGGGATCGGCCGTCACTGCTTGATCGATGAACGGAAGCCAGGCCATGTTAGGCGGAGTGCCGCAGGGACAGCTCTGCGTGACGCTTTCCGGTTTGAGCGCGCGGGTGGTCTCGAAAATGACTTTGTAAACTTCGCCCATTGCTTGCGTCGAGTCGTACGGAGATTTGTGATGGTGCTTCGGGTTGTAACATGGCGGCACGGCGAAAGAAAAATCCAGCTTGTGGCCGTCAAATCCCCAATCGCTGATCATGCGCTTTGTCATCTGACGGTAATATTCCTGAACTTCGGGCAGCGCCGGGCACAGTCCCGCAAGCCCAGTGGTCATGCGCGCGTGCTTGCCGTCTTTGTCGAGCATCAGCCAGTCCGGATGCTCTTTCACTACGTCAGCAAGTTTGTATGGGCGATTGTCTAGCATGTCGATTCCCTGCCCGTCTTCGACCACGATGGGAATCCACCAAAGCGTGATGCGCAGGCCCGCTGCATGAAAGGCATCCACAATCTTTTTTATTCCGTCGACGCCGAGGCTTGCGCGCGGCTGCCAATCTCCGCGGTTGGCGAACCAGCCGGCGTCGAGCGTCGTCCATTTCAATCCCAAATCTTGCAGCTTGGGGATGGTGCCGATCATTTGCGCCGGCGTGAATTTTAGCTCGTAGCCCCAGCCGCACCAGTTGGCTTCGTAATCCGCGTCATTCGGCTTCGGGATTTTCCATCCTTGCGCGCCCAAGGCATCGGAGTACATGCGCAGCGCTTCGTAATAATCCCCGTGAAATACCGAAAGAAAACTAACAGGCGTGGAGAATGTTTCTCCCGGCGCCAGCGCGTGCTCAGGCTTCAACTCGATCGACGCTTCGACGCGCCCATCTGCACTGACCCGAACTGGAATTGACAACGCCAGAGGCAAAGTTTCCAGGTGGCCAATCGCTTCGCCCATCTTGGCGGTCCAAAAAGCGACAACCGGAATCCCGCCTCCGGTGCCGGGATCACCCTGCATGACTTGTTCCATGGGATTCGCTCGAGAGAAATCCTTGGATATCAGGAGAACATTATCTTTTCCCCATTTTTCGCTCGAGCCGTAGAAGGACCACATCGCGAGTGGCCGAACCGCGGGATCGATCAGGGACGCGTTCAACTCGTGGCGCTGGCCGATCAGCGATTCGAACTTAACGGCGGCCGTGCCGGTATTTTTATAGGCGGCGGTGGCCAGCGCGAGCGACGGAAAATTGTCATAGCACTCGATCGAAACGGTCTTCTCGATTTCCGGCCTGGATTTACTGACGCCCTGAATCACGATTCTTTTTCCCAACGGTCCGAGCCGATGAGAAGCATCGGAAATCTGCGCGCGAGCAAAGTCCAATTCGAAATCGCGGAGCTCTTCGCCGTTCAGCACTACGAAGTCGGGATCGGCGGGGCCATTCGATCGAGGATCGTCAATCGTTAGCTCGCGGCCATCCCTTTTCAGATAGCCGCGAAGATAACCGGAGCGAAGAATCTGGAATTTCGCGTTCGGAGTTTCGATCGAGATGCCATCCGGTTGATTGCTGATCGAAATCGCAGATTGCTGCGTGGAGGCTGCCGGCTTCACCGCAGAGGGTTTCTGACACGCACTGGCACCGAACAGAGCAAAAACAGCAAAGCTTAAGGCCAAGCGACGGATCGAAACTTGCCCCGGCGCGGCGCTTTTTCCCGTCATCGTCCGGCAGGGAGAGTTTCGGTTTCCGTCAGCGCCGCGCGCGCATTTTTTAGAAACGCGTCCATGTCGTCTGCTTGAAACACATTTCGCCCGAAGAACACTCCCGCCGCGCCTGCCTCGGCCACTCCGCGAATCAGCGCAAGTGCCTCCGCGTCCGAAGAATACCGGCTGCCGCCGAGAACGAGAATTGGAATGGGGCAATTTTCGACCACGTCGCGCATGGATTGCGAGTCGCCGGAGTAATCCGTTTTTATCAGATCGGCGCCAAGCTCCGCCGCCATTCGGGTGTGCAATTTCACCCATTTCGGGTCGGCGGGATTTTTGACGTTTTTGCCGCGCGCAATCGATTCGATGATCAAAGGCATGCCAATGCGCTCGCACTCGCGTGCCACTTCGGCATTGCGAGCCACTTCCTTGGCTTCAAAATCCATATCGCCGGTGCCTACGGTGAGGTAAGTCACCACCGCATCTGCGCCGCAACGCATGGCGTCCTCGGGCCGCGCGACGAGACAACTCTTGAGCTCGTCCGATGCGTCGCCTCCAGGCACTCCCCACACCGTCGTCCAATCCAGCCGCGCGATAATTCCCGGCATCGGCGCCCCGAGCAACGCATCCGCGCATCTTTGCAGCAACCCCAGGTTTAGCAGAACAGCATCCGCCCCGCCGTCCGCGAATCGCCGGATTTGCTTAGCCGGATTCTCTGTCCCCGGAATTGGTCCGACCATGAGCGCATGATCGAACGCTACAACCAGAGATTTCCGCCCGGGCCGGACGATTCGATTCAGCCGGATTTTTTTTCCAGAGTGACTCAAGGAGTTTCCCTTTTGCCGCGCAGTCGGACGTCATGGTAGCCGAGTCGAGAAGGATCCGCTGCCCAAAAGTGCCGCTGCGGGCGATGGCTTCTGGATCCCCCCGGCCTCAGAAATAAAACTTCAATGCGAATTGGATAAAACGCGGGTCGCGGGCGCCCTGCGCAAATCCGAATTGAGGAGTGCCGAACTCCACGGGCTGCGGCTCTTCGCTGATCTCGCCGACGGGTTCAAACACCGGATTCACGTGATTCCAGATATTGAAAAACTCGGCGCGGAACTCAAAGCGCATCTGCTCGCGTACCGGGAACATCTTGAAGATAGACAAATCCCAGTTTTGAAATCCCGGGCCGCGCACGATGTTCCGGCCCGCGTCTCCGAAGGTGAATGGAATCGTGTTGTCCACAAAAGCGCAGGTATTGAACACGGTGCCAGGGAGGCAGGGCTTTCCGTTGGGGTTACCGACGAGATTCGGACGAACTTCAAAGAAGCCGACGCCACCGCCGCCGTCGCTGGTGGAAAAATTGCTCACCGCGTCGGTTACTGTAAACCAGTTGCCGGTCGAAGCCGTGGTGATTCCGGCGATCTGCCAGTTCCCGATGAGTTGATTCATCACGCCCGTCGCATTGCCGCCAAATTTCTTTCCGTTGCCGAAAGGCAGTTGATAAATGTAGCTGATCACGAAGCGGTGCCGCACGTCGAAATCGGAATTGCCATATTCCAGTGCTGGGTCAAGCTGATTGCGGAAATCACCGTTGTTGAGCGAGCCCAAAGCAGCACTGGATGCATCATCCAGCGCGTGCGCGTAAGTGTAGGAAGCCTCGAACTGCAATCCATGCGAAAAGTTTTTCTCCAGGCGGACTTGCAAGGAATTGTAATTCGAGAAACCGTCGGTGCGAAGCAGGTCGATGCCGGTGTCGAAGACGTCGTTGCAAGTCGGCGGAAATGTCGAATCATCGCATTGTTGCGCCGGGCGCCGCGCATCGGTGGGGCAATCTAGCACCGTGTTTGGCGGCGTCGTACAGAACGTGGCGTTCGGCTGAGCTTGGTTTCCATTATAAAAATTGTAGAGCTTCTGGCCGTGAGAACCGGCGTATGAAATTTCGAGCACCGTTTGGCTCGGCAACTGGTACTGGAATCCGAGGTGCCACTGCTGGTTGTACGGCGTGCGAATTTTCGGGCTCACCGAAAACAGAATCGGAGTGTTGGGATCGGTGAGGGAATTCGCCGGAAACCCTTGCTGCAGGAAACTCAATCCGGGGACAGAACAGTCAACGCCGGCCGGATTTGCCGACGACTCGAAACACGGCTGATTGAATGATTGAGTTACGAAAAACGGCGGATTGAAACCGGGGCTGGGATTCGAGTACGGCCCATTCTCCTGCCCGCCATAGAAAATGCCGTAGCCGGTTCGCAGCACGAGCTTGCTGGTGATCTGATAGGCAAGTCCGATGCGCGGTGCAAAATTATTCAGGTCGGGAGAGATCAGGCCGGTGCTTCCGGTTCGTACGACTGGGATATTCGCCGCGAGGAACGGGGTTAGTTGAGCATTCTGTCCTTTGGGCACCAGAATTGAGTCGTCCGAAAAATCGAACGTGCCCTGCTCGTTGCCCGAGGCTTTGATGGTAGTGAACAGCTCATAACGCAATCCGAGATTCAGCGTGAGCTTTGGCGTCACGCGAAAATCGTCTTGCGCGTACACCGCGTAGATTTGCCGGTGATAATCAACGTTGTGTGTGTTCGTAAGCTGCGCGCCGTCGGTAATTCCTAGCAGGAAAGTGGCGAAGGCCTCGCCGCCCGTATCCGGCGCGGAAGGATTGTCGGTAAAGTCGCTGGCAAAATTCAGATTGCCGCGTGGGGACGACGGCTCGAAAAGCGTGAATTGCTCTCTGCGGATTTCAGTTCCGAACTTCGCGGAATGCCGGCCGTGAATCCAGGTGAAATTATCCGAAAGCACGTAACTATTCTGTTTTTCAATTGCGGGAAGGAACCCGGAGCTGCCAATCGTGGCGGTGCCATCATTGATGCTGATTTGAGGCAGGCCGCCCAGATCGGGGCCAAAAGGTACGCCCGGAAAGTCCAGATTCGCTGAAACGTTCGTATTGGCATTGAGTTGAAAACGGTGCGAATTGATGCGGTTGTATCCGAGACGGAATTCGTTGGCCACGTTGGACGTAAAAATATGCGTCTCGCTGATCGCCACGCTTCGGAAAGAGTCGTCTTCTGATCCATCCGAGAAAGCTCCTCCGTCCAGGTCGTTTTGAAAGGGAGATGGCGTGAAGCTGGGCTGATGTTCGTAGCTGAACCGGCCGAAGAGGCTGTCGTGATCGCCCAGTTTGTGATCGATGCGAACGTCAAAATTGTCGCGGCTGGCCGTGCGCCGCGGATCGGCAATGAAATTGGCGCCGTTGAAATTGATGTTGGGCGCTGGAAAGAGAGCCGAAAGACGCGCAGCGAGCGGATCGATTAGCCCGGAAGGAAAGATATTTGTGGGATTTCCGGCTCCATCCACACCGATGGGAAATCCGCAGACGCCGCTGGGATTCAGGTTTG
Organism: uncultured Acidobacteriota bacterium; assembly: GCA_963831955.1. Classification (GTDB taxonomy): domain Bacteria; phylum Acidobacteriota; class Terriglobia; order Acidiferrales; family UBA7541; genus Palsa-147. The sequence continues at coordinate 574,144 of CAWHSG010000004.1, forward strand.
AAGCTTGCGTCAACCGCGTATTGAAGATTTCGCCGAGGAATGTCGGATGTCCGTTGCAATCCACAGCAGGCGTATTCGTGGAATTGCCATTCATATCCACCGACATCGCCGGCGTGTTCGTCAGAAAACTAGAAAAATCGCCGCCAATTTCCGCGGGCGTTGGAACCAGCGAGAGCTGCGGCAAAGCCTGGGCGATGCGCAGACCCTCGTAATCCACGAAGAAAAATGTTCGATCTTTGATGATTGGGCCACCAAGAGTGGCGCCGAATTGATTCTGACGATACGGCTGCCTGCTGGTGTCGAATGCGTTTCGTCCGTCGAGCACATCGTTTCTGAAGAATTCGTAAACGTCTCCGTGGAAGCTATTCGTTCCGGATTTGATGACGGCATTGAGAATCGCGCCATTCCCGCGGCCGAATTCCGCGCTGTACGCGTTGGTTTGAACCTTGAATTCCTCAATGGCATCCACGGAAGGCTGAATCACGTAGGCCTGCCCGGTCAGCACGTCGCCCAGATTGGAATTGTTATCCACGCCATCGAGCAAGTAATTGTTCTGCAGCGCGCGCGCGCCATTTGAACTGAATCCGTAACTGGTCTCCACGCGCGAGCCCGGCTCGCTCGGCACGACTCCCGCGCCCAGCAAGGCTAGCTGCGCGTAATTGCGGCCGTTCAGCGGCAGCGTGACCGCCCGATCTCCACTCACCACTTGCCCGAGGTCCGAGGTCTCTGTCTCGAGCATCGGGCTCCGCGCCGTCACCGTAACCGTTTCATCGACGCGGCCGACTTGAAGCGTGACGTCGACCGTCGGGTGCTCCTGAACCTCCACCACCACCGGCCCGGCGAGCGCGGTCTTAAATCCGGTCTTCTCGACCGAAATTTTGTAGCGGCCAACTTTCAGCGGGCTGGCGGTGTATTCACCCACTCCATTCGAGACCGTCTCGGTCACAGTGCCGCGATCGACATCCGTCACAATAACTTTCGCTCCGACCACGACTTTGCCCGACGCGTCTTTGACCGTGCCGTCAATCGCCCCCGTATCTTTCTGCGCCCACGCGCTCGCGCCGCAAAACAGCAGCGGAAGAACTAGCGATGCGACGACCCACAGAGGCCTCGCGCGGCCGGGCGTCCGGACTCTCACCCATTCCAGTTCGCCTCGAAGGAGTCGGCGGCGGAATAAAAATCTGCGGCTAAATTCGATCACTGGACCCCCCTAAGAGCGTTGCTCCATCCTGCAGTTTAGTTACAGCACACCGCTTCGAAATCCGATTCGAGCCCCAGAGAATAACGTAGCCATTGGCTCAGCTAATTAGTCCTCTTGTGCACGTTTGTCAAACGAATTTTATCGAAAATGACGTATTTTGTAGTTTTGGGAGCATTCTGACCCTGACTTGTGGCACAATCCGGCTGCTTTCGCCTTTTCGAAGCGAGCGGAGCAGTTTGATGAGCCTGCTGGCCGAAGAAAGAAGATTTCGCATCAGCGAGATTCTCTCGCGCGAGCGAAGCGTCACGGCCGCCGATTTGATCCGCATGCTCGGCGTGACGGCGGCCACGATCCGCCGTGACCTTGCCGCTTTGGAACAGGAAGGAGTGCTGGTTCGCTCGCATGGCGGAGCGGTCTCGCGCACCTCGAGCACGAATTTTCAGCCGTCGTACGAAGCGCTCGGCCGCAGCCATCGTGCCGAAAAACAAGCCATCGCTCGAGAAGCAGAGCGGCTGATTCTCGATGGCGAGACCGTTTTTCTGGAAGGCAGTACCACTGTATATGAACTGGCGCGGCGCTTGCTTCATCGCAACCGCCTTACCGTGATCACCAATTCCCCGCCGATCGTCGAACAGTTTCAGCGCAGCCAGCATGTCTCGGTGATTTCGACGGGTGGCGAATTGCAGAAGGACGTTTTTTATCTTTCGGGAGTTTGGGCGCAGCGTGCGCTCTCGGAAATTCGCGTGGATAAAGCTGTGCTGGGCGTGAGCGCCATCGATCCGAGCTACGGAATTTCCACCGCCAGCCAGGCTGAAGCACAGATCAAAAAAATGATTCTGAAAGCTGCACGCGTCAGCATCGCGCTAGCCGACCACAGCAAATTCGGCAATCAAGGTTTCGCGTATGTGGGCCCGACGACCGACATTGATGTTCTGGTCACCGATTCAGCCACGGATTCGCAATATCTTGGGCCGATTCGCGAAGCCGGGGTCGAGCTTATTCTCGCCGACGTCCGGGAACAAGTGAACGAGGCGAATGGAAACGAACCGGCAAAGACTCGCGCGCGCTCAAGCGCGACGAAGCATTAGCCGGAAAATATGAAATTTAATTTCAAGAAACTCATTTCTCTGATCTCCGTTGCTGTGGGCGCAGTCGTCGTCGCGTTACTCGCAGCCCGCTTTACTGTTCCCCGCTTCACTGTGCAGGCTCATCCAGCTCAATCCGCAGCTCCGAGCGATGAATTGCGAGCCTTTGCAGCGATCGAACCGATCGACACTCACGTTCACGCGTTCAGGAGCGACCGTGAATTTACGAATCTGTTGGCCCGTCTGCGATTGCACTTGCTCGACATTTGCGTGGCGGATAATCACGGCATCTACGGCGAGTTGGCGACTGAACTCGCGCGTGCGCAGGGCTTCGTCGCAAGCAGCCAGGGGCATGCGAGACTGTGCGTCACCTTCGACCCGTATTCTTTCCAGCAGAAAGGTTACAGCCAAAACACGATCAAGCAGTTGCGTCAGGAATTTGCCGATGGCGCCATCGCCGTGAAAATCTGGAAAAACATCGGCATGGAAATAAAAACGCCGGACGGCCGCTACATCATGCCGGACGATCCAATTTTTAAGCCAATTTACGAAGCCATCGCCGCAGAAAATAAAACACTGGTCGCGCACGTCGCGGAGCCATCATCGTGCTGGCAGCCGCCGAATCCCGACAGCCCGGATTACGACTACTACAAGGAAAATCCTCAGTGGTACATGTATCTCCACCCGGATCATCCGCGCAAGGAAGTGATTCTCGCGGCGCGCGATCATCTGCTCGCAGAAAATCCAAAGCTGCGCGTCGTCGGCGCACACCTAGGCAGCATGGAAACCGACGTGGATGAAATCGCCAAGCGCTTCGATCGCTATCCGAATTTTGCGGTGGATACCGCGGCGCGCATGGAATATTTAATGATTCAGCCCAGAGAAAAAGTGCGAAACTTTCTGATCAAGTATCAGGATCGAGTGGTTTACGGCACGGACTTGGAATTTCTACACGACGAATCCACGGCCGATGCGTTGAAAGACTGGCAAGAAACGTATGCGCGAGACTGGAAATTCCTGGCGACGGACCAGATGTTGCCTTACAGAGGCCGTCAAATCGAAGGCCTGAATTTACCCGAGCCCGTGGTGCGCCGCATTTTTCACGATAATGCGGTCCGCTGGATTCCCGGAATCGCGCTGACCTCCAAGTAAAATCGCCGGAGCCAGAAATTGCAATTCAAAACCCGATGCAGAATTTCAAAATGCGTGCCGCTGCACTTCGATTTTCGGAATCAGGGACTCGACGGTGGCAAGATCGATTCTGGCCGGCGCATCTGCAAGACAATTCGCAGCGCCGCACGCCACAGCGAGCCGCAGCGCATCTTCACCAATCACTCCTCGAGCCGCTGCGCAGGCAAAACCTCCCAAGGTCGAGTCGCCGCTTCCCACCGCCGAGATCACCTTCAATCGTGGCGGCCGCGCTGACCACACCGGCCCATTCTTGCTTTCCACCCAGACGAGCCCATCCGCTCCCAACGTAATCGCGGCGCTCCCGGCACCGATTTCAATGATCTCCATGGCGCCATGCACCGCTTCGTGCGCGTCTTTTATCGGCCGCCCAAGCAGCCCTTCCGCTTCTGCGCGATTGACTTTCAGAAACTCTGGGAGGGCCTTTGCGCTTGCGCGTAATCCTTCTCCACTACTATCGACGAATACTCTTGCACCGGCCGCGCGCGCGGCCTCGATGAGAGACGTATAGAATTCGGCCCCGCCGCCGGCTGGCGGGCTGCCGGAGATGACCAGCACCGCTCCCGAGGACGCGTTGCGAAGTCGCAGCTCGCACTTTTGGATGAATTCATTTCTCTCTCGTGCGGTTGTTGCGCCTCCGGGCTCGAGTATCTCGGTAACGATTCCCGCGGCGTCGATAATTTCAAGATTCACGCGAGTGCTCGCCGCAACGGGAATCGAAAGTACTTCAATGTCCAAGCCTTCGAGCTGCCGCGCATATTCCTGTCCAATCGCTCCGCCCAGAAATCCGATCCATGCAGCTCTGGCCCCCAACACGCGCGCGGCCATGGCCACGTGCGCCGCTTTACCTCCGGCGAAGCCTTGCGCGCTTTGAGCGCGATTGATTTCGCCAATCGCCAGGCTGCGCATGTGCAAGCGGCGATCCATCGCCGGGTTGGCGCTGGCACAGATGATCGTCGCATCGGGCATAAATCCTTGCTCCAGCCTCCCCTTTATGCCAAGCTATCACCTCAGAGTTCAAAATAGTAACAAAAAGTAAGGATTCGGAACCAGGGCCGAAACCCATGCTAGCGGAAGAGCGGCGGCGAAAAATCCTCGAACTGACGCAACGCGACGGCCGCGTGGTGGTGAAAGATCTCGCGCGCCGTTTCTCCACATCGCTCATCACCATTCGAAAAGATTTGGAGTCACTGCACCAATTGGGACGCCTGCAACGCGCTCACGGCGGCGCGCTTCCTCTCGACGCGTCCGCGCTGCGCGATCCCACACTCGGCGAAAAGGAGCAATTGCACCGCCGCGAAAAACTCAAGATTGCCGCGGCCGCGGCGCAATTCGTTCGTCCGGGCCACGTCGTAATTCTTGATTCCGGCACCACCACCACGGCAGTCGCGCGCGCTATCAAACACGTTCGAGACCTCACCGTGATCACGAACGCTGTAAACATTGCCGCCGAATTGGCCGGCACCGACGTCGAGGTCATTCTAACGGGCGGGGTTCTGCGAAGGAATTCGTTTTCGCTGGTCGGCCCGCTCGCGGAAGATTCCCTGCGGCACGTCACGTCCGATCTTTTGTTTCTTGCCGTGGACGGATTCGACGTGGACTATGGGCTGACCACGCCCAATCTGCTCGAAGCGCGCGCCAATCGCGTGATGATGGAAAACGCGAAGACTACCATTATCGTTTGCGATTCCAGCAAATTCGGCCGGCGCAGCCTTTCTTTCATTGCTCCGACTTCGGCCGTCCATCACACCATCACCGACAAGAAGATTTCGGGCCGGCACTTGAGGGCGCTCCGGGCCGCAGGAATCAAAGTATTAGTAGTTTGAAAATCCGCAACATTTCATCCGGGAGGCGCAGTTCGTGGACGAGAAATCAAAAGCCGGCGCAAACACGATCTCCGAAATTCTGTCGGAGCCCGCGACTTGGAAATCGTGTCTCGAAACTCTCGAGAAAACAGCCCAGCTGAAATCGCTCAGCGAAAAGCTGCTCAATAACGTCGAATGGGTCTTCGTCGGCTGCGGCTCGAGTTTTTATCTGGCGCAGGCAGCTTCGGCCAGTTGGTCCATGTTAACCGGCGTGAGATCGCGCGCGCTCCCCGCTTCCGAAATCACTCTGTTCCCGCAATTATTTCCCCAGCCGTGCCAGCCGGTGCTGATCAGCCGCTCCGGCCGCACGTCGGAGGTTCTCCAGGCCGCTGAATATCTGGAGCGCAAACTCAAACTGCGTACACTGGCAATCACCTGCGGCAATGACACGCCTATTGAACAAATTGCGTCGCGCTGCATCAAACTGCTCGCCGCGGATGAAAAAAGCACGGTGATGACGCGCTCGTTCACCTCGATGCTGCTCACCTTGCAATCGCTCGCAGCGATTCGCGGAAATCGCCGCGATTTTCTCGATGCACTTCGCAAACTCCCCGATTTAATGACCGAACGACTGAACGGAATTCACGCCACGATCAAGTCGCTGGTCAACGCGCACAAGTTTGCGGATTACATTTTTCTCGGCCAGGGGCCGTTTTTCGGGATCGCGCAGGAATCGATGCTCAAGGTAAAAGAAATGTCCTGCTCGTACGCGCAATGCTTTCACACGCTGGAGTTCAGGCACGGGCCGAAAGCGATCGTCAGCCCCGAGACGCTGGTCACCTTTATCATCAGTGAATCCGGTTTCCACGCCGAGGTCGCAGTGCTCGAAGAAATCAAGAAACTGGGCGGGATGACCCTGGTGGTGGCCAATTCCAGCGATTCCACTATTCTGCATTCCGCGGATTACGCCATTGAGCTGACGCTCGATGTGCCGGAAGTGGCTCGAGCCGCAGCCAGTGTAATTCCGGGCCAACTGCTCGGCTTCTATACCGGAATTAAGAAGGGGCTGAATCCGGACGAGCCTCGCAATCTTTCACGCGTGGTGATGCTGCAAGGCGGCAAATGAACGAGCCCGTAAGAATGCCGCTCGACGTCTGCGTGGTCGGCGAAATCAATCCGGATTTAATTCTGTATGGATTGCCGCAGCGTCTGAAACCGGAACAAGAATATTTGATCGACGGATTTCGCCTCACGCTCGGAAGCTCCTCCGCGATTTTTGCCCACAATCTCTCGGTCCTCGGCACTCGCGTGGGCATGGTTTCAAAAATCGGTGCCGATCCTCTGGGCCAGATGGCTTTTGACTCTCTCTCAAAAGCAGGCGTCGATCTGAGTCATGTTTCCGTTACGTCCATTGGAACCTCTACCGGTCTGACCGTGATTCTCGCCCAGCCCGAACAGCGATTCATCCTCACCTATCCTGGAACGACGTTCGAGCTGAGCTACGAAAATCTCGATCTCGAGTATATTTTCTCCGCGCGCCACCTTCACCTCGCTTCGTATTTCCTGCACAAGGCTCTTCGCCCTCGCATCGCCGACTTATATCGCGAAGCCAAGACCAAAGGCCTCACAACTTCGCTCGACACAAATGATGATCCAGACGATAAGTGGGACGGTGAATTGACTAACGTGCTTCCACTCGTTGACATTCTGTTCCCGAACGAGCGCGAAGCGAAAAAAATCGCCGCCACGGATGATCTGGGGCAAGCGATCAAGAAGCTGTCGCAGGTTTGCGGATCGGTAGTCGTGAAACTTGGCGCGAAGGGAGCAATCGCCCGCAAAGGAGACGAAGAATGGCGGCGCGATGCGACGCCGGTGAGCGCGGTTGATGCAGTCGGCGCAGGCGACAGCTTCGACGCGGGCTACATTCACCAATTTCTGGAAGGCGCAGCACCGCAGCAGTGCCTCGAATACGCCGGAATCGCTGGTGCTCTTTCAACGACGCGAGAAGGCGGAACGGAAGCGTTCAAAGACGGCAGCAGCGTCGAAGAATTTTTCCGCAAACACCTAAAGTAAAGCCGAAGCCAGCGAAAAACTCCGTATCACCGCAGTCCACTATTGCTTCGTGACTTCCAAAAGCAGGTGATCGGCAAAACTGGCCTTCAGTTTCGCGTCCGGCGCGGTCACCACGCCCAGATCCGTGCCATTCACATAATCCACAACGTGGTATTTCCCGGCCGCCAGCCCGCGCAGCTCAATTTCTCCAGACCATTCCGCAGGGGCGGCGTGGCCGGAGCCCGCAGTCTGCTGCGGCGCAAAAAAAGCGTAGTACATCGCGCCATCTTTCTCGATCGCGTATCCTTCCGGCACGTCATACCCGTAAACGTAAAGATTTCGAAACGTCCCGCGCGAAAGCATTTTTGCGTTATAGAGTCCGATCCATTTCTTCCAGTGTTCTTCTTTCTGCGGGGTCAAGTAAACGTCGCTCAACTTTGGGCCGTAATCCGGCCACGCAAATTTCGTTCCCACGACGCCGCCCGTCCCCACGGTAGAAGCAAAATCCGACCCGAGATCCTTCTCGTTCCCATTCGGATTCGCGATGCGCGTCAACTCCACATGATCGCCATACACCGCGGAATTCGGCCCCAGCAGAGCCTTGTACATCTTCACGCGCTGGCGAACTTGTACTGAGCCGACTGGATCGGCGGTCACCGCCTGATCGATGTAGCGAAGCCAAGCGATGCTGGGAGGCGTGCCGCACGGGCACGATTGCGTAACGCTCTCCGGCTTCAGCGCGCGCGTCGTTTCGAAAATCGTCTTGTAAATCTCGCCCATGGCATAAATCGAATCGTATGGCGATTTGTGATGATGCTTGGGGTTGTAGCAAGCGGGCACGGTATAAATATTGTCGAGCTTGTGCCCGTCGAAATCCCAATCCTTGATAAATTTCTCGGTGAGTTGTTTGTAATATTCGCGCACTTCCGGCACCGCCGGGCACAGCGTCGCAAGATTTCGCGTCATGCGCGCGGGCTTGCTGTGCTTGTCGAGCACCAGCCAGTCCGGATGCTGCTTCACTACCTCGGAGACGCCGTATGCGTGCGATTCATATCCCGGCCCGCCATCCTCCACCGCCAGTGGCAGCCACCAAAGCTGCACTTTGATTCCCTGCTGATGAAATTGCTGCACCATTTTTTGAATTTCACCGTCGGGAAAAGTATCGCTGCGCGGTTGCCAGTCGCCGTAATTGTTGAACCAGCGGTCGTCGAGCGTCGCCCAATGGATTCCCATTTCCTTGAGCTTGGGAATGGTGCCCAGCATTTGCGCGGGCTTCACATCGGCCAGATAGGCCCAGCCGCACCAACTCACGGCATAATCTTCGTTGTTATTCGCGGGCTTCTTCAAGCCTTCGCCGTCAATCACATCGGAATAAATTCGCAGCGGCTCGTAATAATCGCCCGCGTAAACCGCGATAAATGTCTGCGGCGTCGAATACGCCTCGCCGGGCTTCAGCGTGTTCCCCGGTTCCAGATGCACGCTCGCATCCACATGACCGTCCGCTTCCGTGTGCACCGGAATCGAAAGCACCAGCGGGAGCGTCTCGACATGTCCAATCGCCTCGCCCACGTTCCGCGTCCAAAACGCAACCACGGGTATCCCGCCGCCCACTCGCCCCAAATCGCCCTTCACTTCGACCACCGAACCCATCTGATTCTGCTGCGAGAATTTCTTCGGAATTTTAAAAACGTTGTCCCGGCCCCACTCGATGCTCGCTCCATGAAACGACCACATTTCATTCGGCGCCACCGCCGAATCCGCCAGAGACGCATTCAAGCGATGGCGGTCGAGATCAATGGCATCCAGCTTCAGTTCGCCGCTGCCGGAATTCCGAATCGAACTGGAAACCAGCGCGATCCCTGGGAAATCCTCGTAAACTTCGACAACGAGCGATTCCTCGATATCCACCGCGGAACTCTTTCCAGCAACCTCGACGCGCTTGCCCTTCGTTCCCAGCCGTCCGTGCGGCTCGGATATTTTCGGATGCGCGACATCAAAAGTTGCGTCCGGCAACTCCCGGCCAGCGACGGTTACTTGAATCCCCGCGTCACTCCCAGAATCATCCAGCGAAAGTTTCCGCGTGCCCGACACCAAGCTGGCGGAAACGTACCCCGCGGGCGTGATCACGAACTCGGCCGTGGGCGTAGCGATGACCGTGCCGCCAGAAGTTTCAGATATCTGGATTTGCGATGCCGCAGTCGTTGGTGCCGGCGGTGTCTGAGCGGATTGCTTTGCGCAACCGCTCGCAAACACGAGAAGTCCTCCTGCGATCAACAAGGAGATCGCCGAAGGTCGCGCGATTCCCCGCCCGCCCCGTTCCGCCGAAAACGCCGAAATGATCATTGGCACCCGTCCAAAAACGAAGCAAAAAGTTAGATTACGAAACATTACGACAAGCCAGCAGTATCCTACATTCACACAAACAAAACACCCAAATTTCCCTGTCATCCCACCTTGGCAGGGTGCCTAGGCTGCCACGTGAAATGCCAAAATCACTCCCATCGTCCGGGCTCCACATGACGGTTTTGCCCGGCATTTAACGCAATGCGAGTTGGGCAAATGCGACCCATTGTTGACACTTGCCACAGCGTGTCAGTAAGATTCTCACACTCGTGTTCGGTGTTGCCAGGCTCTTCCGAGCCTTCAGGAGGTTTCCGTGAAAAAGATTCTCTGGCTTGCGCTGATGATCGGGTGTTTCTTCGTGCCGGACGCGAAGGCACAGGCGCCCGCGCCCGACGCGGGCGCAGCGGCAGCCCCTGCGGGCGCTCCCCCGGCAGCGCAGGGCCGCAAGAAGCGCGTCGCGGTATTCGATTTCGACTTTTCCACCGTCGGCACCGCCGCTCTCGGCGCGCAGGTGGACATCGGCAAAGGTATCACCGATCTTCTGGTTCGCTATCTGGTGCAGGACGGCACCTATTCCGTAGTGGACCGCAAAGCCATGGACAAGATCCTCGCCGAGCAGAATTTCTCGAATAGCGATCGCGCCAATCCCAATTCCGCGGCCAAGCTGGGCAAACTGCTGGGCGTTGACGCCATCATCGTCGGCAGCGTCACCCAATTCGGAAACGAGACCAAGAATCAGAACATCGGCGGGGGCGGCGGCGGCTGGCACGGCATCGGCGCCGGCGGTTTCAGCAACAAGAAATCCAAGGCCATCGTGGGAATTGACGCGCGCATGGTGGATATCGACACCGCCGAAATTCTGGCGGTCGCCAGCGGAAAGGGCGAATCGAAGCGCGAGAGCACGTCGCTCACCGGCGGGGGCAGCAACTGGCACGGCTTCGGCAGCGGCAACGTGGACTTCGGCAGCAGCGACTTCCAGGAGACCATCCTCGGCGAAGCCGTCAATGCCGCGGTGCAGCAATTGAGCACCGGGCTCGACGCCGACGCCAGCAAGCTCGTGGCGCGCACCATCAACGTGACCGGCCTGGTCGCGGCCGTGGATGGCGGCCAAATCGTGCTCAATCAGGGCGCCAAGGCGGGCTTGAAAGTGGGAGATCAATTGACCATCGAGCGCGTCACCAAGGAGATCAAGGATCCCAGCACCGGAGAAGTGATCCGGCGCATGACCTCGCCGGTGGGCACGATTAAGCTGACCGACGTGGACGATGTGTCGGCAGTAGGCTCGCCGGTCTCGGGCACCGATTTCCAGGTCGGCGACATGTTCAAGACCGTTACGCAGTAGCGACGCCCGCGGTCAGCAAACCGCTATCGGAATCGCAGTTCGACGCCCGGATAGGATCCCCTTCTGGGCGTTAATTTTTTGCGGAATGTGTTGACATTTTCAACATGGCACTCCACAATCACCGCGCTCGGGTAGCCGTCTCCGCGGCTCGTTCTTGGCGGAGTTCCCGCGGCCACTCTCGGGGGCGTGAGTGATTTCCGGCTCTCCAAAACCAAAAATCGCGATCGTTGATAGCGACGAGACTCTGCGCGCCAAAATTTCCGCGGCGTTGCGTTCCGATTTCGAAGTCCTGCAAGGCGAAGACTACGAAGACGCCTACCGCCTGCTCCAGCAATCCCTTCTCGACGTTCTGCTCCTCGGCACTCCCATGGGCGATGGCGACGGCGTGCCCCAATGCGTCGAACTTCTCGAGCGGCTGACGGCCGGAGACATCGACACGCTGGTAATCGTGCTGAGTTCCGACGAGCGAAAATCCACTGCACTCAAAGTGATCGATGCCGGGGCGCACGATTATTTTATCAAGCCCATCGATATGGACGTGCTGCGCGCCCTGCTCAATCGCTCCATCGAGAAGCTTCACGTGCAGCGCGAGAATCGCATCCTTCGCGACGAGCTTACGCGGAAAAACGCTCTCGGTGATTTGATTGGCTCGACCGAATCCATGCGGCATGTGCTCGATTCGATCCGCCGCATGGCCAAAGCCAACACTAACGTTATCGTTCGCGGCGAGAGCGGCACCGGCAAGGAGTTGGTGGCACGCGCACTCCATGATCAGAGCCCCCGGCGCACCAAGCCCTTCATCAGCGTGAATTGCGCCGCTCTTCCGGAAAGCTTGATGGAATCGGAGCTTTTCGGCTACGAACGCGGCGCTTTTACTGGGGCCGTAGCCGCTAAAGAAGGCCGCATCGAGCTGGCAAATCATGGGACTTTGTTTCTCGACGAGATCGCCACGCTGACACCCGCTCTGCAATCGAAGCTGCTACGGGTGCTCGAGGAGCGCGCCCTGCTCCGGCTCGGCGGGAAAAAACCCATCAAAGTGGATTTCCGGCTGGTCTGCGCCACCAACGAAAATCTTGAAGAGATGGTGAAGAACGGCAGATTCCGCGAGGACCTTTACTATCGCATCCACGTGGTTCCCATTTTCGTTCCGCCTCTGCGCGAGCGCGCGGACGACATCCCCATCCTCATCGACTATTTTTTGGCCGTCTATTGCGCCGCGAATCAAGTCCCGATGAAGCGGCTCTCCGACGAAGCGCTGCAAGCCCTCAAGCGCTATTCCTGGCCGGGAAACGTGCGCGAATTGCAGAACGTGGTCCAGCGTCTCGTGCTGATGGCCGACGAGCAGATCGTCAGCGTGGAAAATCTCCCCGGAGATGTGCTGCAAGCCACCCGCGGCGGCGCACAGGATCGTTTCTACTTGCCCCCCGGTGGAATTCGCCTTGACGAAGAGATCGAAGCCTTCGAGCGCCAGTGGGTGGAAACTGCCCTGAACCAAGCGCGCCACGCGAAATCGGAAGCCGCGCGACTCCTCGGTGTGGATCGCAACCGCATGAACTATCTTTGCCGCAAGTACAGCCTGTGGCGCGCCGCGCTGATAAAGTAAGCATCCTCTGACTTATTCAGCGGAACTGCCATCGTCCTTGAAGGCTGCAACGTAAAGCAATTTCGATAACCACTGTGTTTTGAGGCGTGCAGCGAGATACTCCGTTGCGATGCGGTTTGGCACGCAGCGTACTTCTAGGTGCATCGCCCAAGTGGGCAATTCACGATCGAGGGAGAGGAAGTTGGCAAAAAAGACTGGCATCAAGAAGGGCACCAAGTTGAGCAACGTGAAGCCGCTGACAATCGCAAAGTTGGGAAAGGGCGCCCCGACTACCTAGTCGAATCGCCCCAATCAAATATGGGGCGGACAATAAGTGAATTCCGAAAAAGGCCTCCGCACAGAAACGCGGGGGCCTTTTTTTGTTTCCAAATACCTCTTTGGGACCGTTCTCCCCTCCGATCCGGACTGTGCGCGCGATCCGGAGGGCGGTAGCACCAGCCAAAACGCACAGGCGGCTTGATGAAAAAAACCACCGGATGGTGAATTATTCAGCGAGCTATCGATGGCGCCCTACAGCGACCCCCGGCGCATTTAGGATAAGCGGCTATCTATCAGTTGTTTAGGAGCTGCTCAGAATCGATCGTAGTTTGGCACGGCGCATGCACTTCATCGCGGCGTAGCCCACCGGGGCAATTCAAATTTGAGGGAGAAAAAAGATGACGAAAAAGAGCGGAGTGAAAAAGGGATCGAAGCTGGGCAGTGTCAAGCCGTTGAAGTCCGTACCGGGCAACCCCAAGGGCTGATCCCCTGCTCCCAACCTAGTTGGGAAGTCGAATTGCGAAGTTCTGAAAAGGGCTGCCTCGCATTGCGAGGTGGCCCTTTTATGTTTCAGGGCGCTCGTGGCGAGTGCCACGGCTCGGAGGATGAGTGATCGCGCGAGCTCTGGTCTACTCTCTCACGGCGCGTCCAGGCGCACGAACTCTGCTGAATAAACCACCTGTCGGTGAATTATTCAGCGAAGAGTCAATACCCGCGGCGGGGGCACGGATGCCGCACCTTCCACAAGCTATTGTTCGCGCGCAGTTTAGTCGCCACCCAGTATCTAATGAACTTTGGCAGGTCGTGTGCATAGTAGGAAGACAGAGCCCAACAGGGCAATTCAAAATCGAGGGAGAGACCGAAAATGAAGAAGAATCCAGTGAAAAAGGGATCGAAGCTGGGCAGCGTGAAGCCGTTGAAGTCCGTACCGGGCAACCCCAAGGGTTAATGTCCGCGCCCCAGTCTGACTGGGGCGGTGAATTGATAGAATCTGAGAGGGGCTGCCACACAACACGCGGTAGCCCTTTTCGATTTCAGAGTGATTGTTTCCCAATGCCGTCCCTCGCTGCGCCATTGGCCGCCCGTATCCTAGGCCACTCGCTAGAGCGCTCGCAGCTGAACCCGCTGAAAAAAGCAATGCTCGATGAATTATTCAGCACAACGCCGGGACCGGGGCTACCGGGGTTTAAGTCTGGCCTCGAATCTAAGCTACAGATCTGTTTTGGTTTAGATGTTTTTGTGCAACGGATCACGATTTGGCAAAGCGTTTGCACAAGGTCGTCTGATGCGTCGGCAGGGCATCACAAAATCGTGGGAGACATCCAAATGAAAAAGACTCCAGTCAAAAAAGCCTCGAAGGTGACCAGCGTCAAGCCTCTCAAGCAAGCGGTCAAGGTCTCGGAAATTTCGCCTCTGAAGGTACCAATCAGTTAGTGGCTGGGCGTCCAGTCAGACCCTAAAGAGGCTCCCGAGCGGCATGCTTGGGAGCCTTTTTCTCGTTGAGATTCGTTCTGCTTGTGAGCTTTTCGTTCGCATCAGGCGGCCGGTCGTAAACATCCCGATTTGTGGAAGAAATTGACGGTTATCGAGTGGCGGTGCTGAAAAAGCCACTGATCGGTGAATTATTCATCGCAGATTGCCTCGCGCCGTACTGGCGCTAAAGGCCGAGCTGACCCTAAACTATTGTCTATGAATGCCTTAGGATTCCGGTCAGCGTACACAAGTTTGGCACAGCGGATGCACTAGAATCAAGGACAGCCCAAGAGGGCCATTATTTTAGTGGGAGAGTTTGCCAATGAAAAAGACACCTGTGAAGAAAGGATCGAAACTGGGCGCCGTCAAGCCGTTGAAGGCTCAGGCGGCTCCGAAGATCATTCCGCTACGACGGCCGATCGGCGGTTAAGCTGTCCTATAGCTGATCCTCCTCCGATTCTTAGAGGATTGAGGATCACCGATAATCATAAAAGGGCTGCCGCATCACATGCGGCAGCCCTTTTCGGTTTTTTGAGGATGGGTAAGCGCTACCATACTTGCAGTCGTAGCCACCGCCAGAATCCCCGGCCCCATTGCCACGCAAGCGACGACCTCGGTCCGGTTATCTTCGCCGTGCCCGTCATTCCCTCGATCAAGCTCCCATCGGGATTAGGAATCACCACTTCCACGGCGAAGTAGTTGCCCACCGCTTGCCCCTGACGCACAAGCGCATTCGGCTGCGAGACGGGCCGATCCAGCGCCGCTGCGGGAAGAATCCGTTCGATTTGCCCCTCGTAAGAGCGGTAGGGATGCGCCAGCACCTGAATTCGAGCGGTCTGCCCGACGGCGATTTCCTGCACCTCCCAGTCACGAACAAGGACGCGCGCCCGCATATTCGAGCGGTCAACTATCCGCAGCACATCTGAACCTTCTTTCACAACCTCGCCCGGCTGCGCAAGCCGATCTGCCGTCGCGACAATTCCGGACGCGGGCGCTCGAAGCGTCAACTGATCGAGCCTGGACTGTGCCACCGCCAGTTCGCTGCCTAATTGCTCGTTTGCTGCAGATGCTCGTCCGGCCGCGGCGAATGCCGAGCGTGCCTGCGCAGTTCGCAGATCGCTCTCATTTAGGCCCAGTTCCCCGGCCGCCTCCGCCGCGCGAGCCGTAAGCTCGGGATTGCTCAACTCCGCCAGCACTTCGCCCGCATGAACCGTATCCCCGGGCCGCACATTCACTTGTTTGACGCGCCCCGAAACAGTTGCATGAACATTTGTGGTCGATCCCGGCTCCAACACGAATTCGCTTGAAACTTTGGATGCGAACGGCGGCACGATCAGGATTACGGCGACGGCCGCCGCTGCAACCTGCTGTCGTCGCGTCATCTTCCAGCGCATATATGCCTCCCGCATCTTCAACCACCAACCGCGCACGTGCGGAATCGCCTGCCGAATGTTCTTTCGCGTAAGAAAATAGAGGATGATCGCCGTGGCCACGTATCCCCAGTCCCCCATTTTACTCACCAGGATGTTTTTGGCCCACGAAAGAACCAGGAGCAAGAGCAGCGTGCTGTAAGTGATGGCACACAATCCGAAGATAAGAAACACGCGACGGTGGCGGCGGCTCGCCGCTGGCAACTCTACTTTCTTCCGGAGGAAGTAGTGCTGGAACCAGGCGCGCAAATAGGCCATGGAGTCCTCGCGCAGCGAATCGATGCGCAGGAGTTGTGATATTGCGTAGTAGCCATCCGCCTTAATCAACGGATTCAAGTTCAGCAGCGCACCGGAGATGCCGCTGAGCAAAAGAAGCTTGTACGCCAGATCGTTGATCGTCGAGCCCGGCACGGAGAGCGCCCAGACGAACGTAGCCAACGAGCAGATCACCAACTCAATCCAAATTCCCGCGAAGATCACATACTCGCGCGGCGCCACCGACTCGAACAGCAAAATATCGGTCGTGTCCGTGTAAAACGCGGGCGTGAAATAGATCAGCAGAAAACCCATCTGATTCACGTCGCCGCCAAAATGCTTGCACGTCAGGCCATGCCCGAATTCGTGGATCGCCCCCAGCGACAGCATGATGATCCAGAACGCCCAGATGTCGTAAGCGCTCTTTCCCGTAAACGAATAAAGGTCTTCCGTATCCTTCTGCACGCGCGCCCAATCGCCCGCAAGAATGCTCATCGCCGCAATGAACACAATGATCGAAAATACGACGAACCCGGGCGTATATATCCACCGTAAATACGGCTCCATGCGCTCTAAAGTGCGGTTGGGATTCCACGCCTTGAAATAAATGTACAGAACGCTCGATTGGTTGATGCGCGATTTACGCTCATCGCGGATGCGCTCGAGCACGGCCAGATTTTTCTCGCCGAGGGATCGCTCCCAAAGATTCGGATCGGTCGAATCAAGGAATTCCAGGACGTCGCTTTCTTCAACGGGATTATCCGCATGCTGCGCCGTGATTTCAATAGCCACTTCGGCGGGCGTCCGGGTGCCATCGAACAGGGTAAGAAGTTCGTACTCGAAGGCGCCGTATCGATTGTATGCGGAGGTGTCAACGATCTTAACGACATAGCTGGTTTCGCCGGCAATCTGCTGCTGGCTGATCCTCAGGTCGGTGCGCAGTTTCGGGCGGTGCAGACCCTTGGCCAGCACGCTGGGGAGATTCAGGCTTGTGGGTCCGAAGCGCATCGCTGTGGCTCAGTGGCTGCCGGATTCTCCGCGCGGGGTCCAGGAAACGCGCACCGCCATCCCCGGACTTAGTCCCGCAACGTTGCCGTCGAGTTGCGCCGTCACGTCGTAGCTGTCGCTCGCGGGATCTACCGTTGGGCCAACTTTGATGATGCGCGCCGAAAGCGTGCGCTTCGCATTGGCGACCACACTAAGCCGAACCGCAGAACCCACCGACGGCTTCTCGCCGGAACTTTCCGGCACTTGGAAATTTACCTGCAGCGGCCCGAGCTGGCTCACACGGAAGCACGGATCGTCCTTAGTCACAGTTTGCCCCACGCGCACATATCGGCGCGCCACCACTCCCGAAAATGGCGCCCGGAATTGCGTCTGTTCGAGCTCGATATTCAGGCTCTGAATCTGCGCCTGGCTGCTCTTCACCAGCGCATTCCAGCTCTCGATCTCGTACTCTGTCGCTTTCTCTTCGAATTCCGCCTGCTCCAGATCTGCGTCGCTGCTCAATCCCGACGTCCGCAGCAATTGCTGCCTCTTCAAATTCGCCACCTTGGCTTTGTTCTCGGCTTCTTTGTATTTCACGTTGTCTTGCGCCACCAGCAAATCGGCGCGCGCTTTTTCCAACTCCGATTGCATCTCTCGATCGTCGAGTTTGCCGAGAACCTCCCCGGCTTTTACCTGGCGTCCTTCGTCCACCAGTACCTGCGACACAGTTCCTTCCCGCTGCGCGCGCACATCCACTTCGTGCTCGACGGTTAGCACGCTCAAAACATCCTGCGCGCCGCTCGCCGCATTCGGCTCCGCCGCCACGGAATTCGCAGGCGCACTCGTCTGCGAGGCCTCCGCTGCCGACGGCGAAGTCGCCGACTGGTTGCCGCATCCTGCAGCCGCCAGGACAACGCAGGCCGTCACAATCCAAAACCCGCCTCTCATATTCGCCCCTCGATCGCTCTCATTCGATTCTCACGGCAGCCAATCCCATACTCTCTCCCAAATCCATCGTGCGGGCGAACGCAACAGCGCGTAGCCCACCGGGAACCATCCCGTTCCAAACCATCCGCCGGCGGTGAGAATTCGAGCCCGCCCGGCCATCCCGTCCTTTGCCAGGCCGCGCGTATTGTCAAATACCGCGCGCACCACAAAAAACTGTTCGCCTTCCACCGGCTCTGTCCGCGCGCCGACGCGATCCACCACGCCGTCAAATGTCTCGGTCGGAAAAGCATTGAGCTTCAACGCCACATGATCGCCCTGCCGAACCAGCGCAAGATCCGTCTCGGCGACGTTCATATCCACGGCCATGCGCTTTTGCTCCACGATCTCGCAAAGCGCCTCGCCTGGCTGCAGCATTATTCCCGTTTTCTCTGCAATCTTCGGCGTAACAACCACTCCATCGATCGGCGCTCTAAGCTTGGCGCCCTCGACGCGCTCGCTTTCCAGATTAATCTCCGCCTGCGCGATGGACGCATGCAACCGCGACTGCGCCGCAATCGCCAGATCCCCGCGGCTCTCCGCCTGCGCCAGTCCGCGCTGCGCCAGCGCGAAGTCCGTTTGCGCTTGATTCAGCTTCAGCCGCGCGTCGCTGTCATCCAGCTGCGCGAGAACCTGCCCGCGCGCCACCATATCTCCTTCGTGCACGAACACATGCTGAACGATTCCGCCGGTGATCGCGCTAATCATGCGCCGCTGCGCCGGGACCACCGTCGCGTTGGTGCTCACGCGCATTGGCCACGGCACGATCAGCAGCACCGCCGCGACGAATGCCGCCTTCCTGCCATACTCCACCCACCGAGACGTCGGCATCGCCGCGATAAACTTGTTCTTTCTTTGCTTAAACGGCTGCAGAAATCCCGCCAGCGGCACTTGCTGATAGAGCTGCGCGTTGCGGATCGCCACCGTCGTCTGGTTGGCGAGAATGGTCACCGTCTCACGCTGGCCCTCGTTGAGGAATTCCGCGCTTTCACTCTGCAAGCACAACACCCCGACTGTTCCTTGATCATCGCGCAACGGCAACGCGTAAAATCCGTTTACTCCGTACTTTTCGAGAGTCGGTACAATAATGGGCTGCCCGGACTCCGGTTCCACTTCCCATCCTTCTTCGTACTTGTCGGCGCGCACCGCCGTATCCTGTGTTGCGATCCACTCCAGCAGTTTCCGCAGCTCAGTCATTTCATCGTTCTTCGGCACTTCCGTTTCTCCGGATACCGCGCCCAGAACGAATTTGTGGCGGTCAAAGAACCCAATCGCACAGCGATCGAAGGGCACCGCGGTACCCGCTTGATGCACCACCGTGGTTAGAACATGATCGAGGTCCAGCGTTGAAGTGATTTCCTGGCTGATCTTCAGCAGCGCATGCATGGTGTGCAGCTTGCGCTCGGACTCCAACAAGTTCGCGTTGTGCAGCGCCACCGCCGCCTGCTCCGCAATACTCGCCAGAAAGAAAAGATCGTCCTCATTGAACGGCGTTCCGTCCGATTTATTCACCAACTCGATCACGCCAATCACCTGCGTCTCTTTGGTGAGCGGCGCGCAAATCAAAGACTGAACCTCGAACTCCTCGCCTCCAGCCTTCAAGCGCTCGGCCAGAGTTTCGTCTTCCGCCGGACTCTCGATGAGCCGCGGATTTCCCGTCTGCGCCACATTGGCCAGATGCCCGGTATCGATCGGGACTTCCGCCCCCACCTCAACTGTCGGGTCTCGCCCGTCCTGCTGCGCCAGTTTCATCGAGCTGCCATTTGGCTCGACCAACCAGAGATTGCAAGCCTGCGCGCGCAGAATGTCGCGCACCTTCGACGCCACGATCGGCATCAGCTGCTCGAGTTCCAGCGTCGAATTAAAAATGCGCGCGATATCGTACAGCGCGGTCAGCCGCTCGATGGTCTCCAGCTGTAGCTGCCGCTCGCTCTCGATGCCTGCGAGCAGCGCGTCCGCCTGCGACGCCAGCGCCGCCGCGGCTTCGAGAAAAGCGGCATCATCGCTCGTGAACGCACCATCGCGGCGATTCAAAATTTCGACGACACCGTCCGCGGAGGTCTGCCCCGGAAATGGCGCCAATAACGCGGATCGAATTGCGGCTCGTTGCGATGCGGGGAATTGGGTGAAGTCGTCGAGATCGAGGTCGTCGCCGGAAAACCGGATCGGAGATGTTTCCTGGAAGGCGGCGGCAAGAATCCCGCCGGCCACGCGGTCTTTCGAGGCCGACAGACGGTCGGCAGAATCGGTCCACTGCGCCTGGCAGCGCAGCCCTTCTTCTCTCGGATCGGCCAGCCACAAGTCCGCTGCGCGCGCGTTCAACGCCACGGCCACGCGTGCCACAAACGTCTTCCGCAGCGTCTCCAGATCACGGCACGCAAATAAAACGCCCGCGAGTTCGGCCAGCGCCGAAGACTTCTCCATCATCCGCCCCAAGTGAACCGATGAAACACCCGTACCGGGCTCTGCGAATAACGCCTCAGTTGCGCGGGAGGGTACGAAACCGGGGCAGCGTAACAAAGGACTCGGCAAGCGTCAACCGCGCTGGCACTAATCCCATTTACCACACTTGATTCGGTGCCATTTTTCGGCTAGTTTGACTGAGCGTAATAGAGCTACATGCAGATAAACACACGAAAAGCCGGCGCCGCCACCATCGTTGATCTGGTTGGCCCGCTGCGTCTCGGCGATTCCGAGCAAGCCTTCCGCGATCAAATCGATCAACTCGTCGCCGCCGGCGTGCAACATCTCGCCGTGAATCTTGCCGGCGTAACCGAACTCGACAGCTCCGGCATAGGCGCCCTCGTTCGCACGTTTTCTACGCTAAAGCGCAGCGGAGGCAAGTGCGTCTTTTACGCGCCGACGCAACGCGTGCGCATGCTACTAAAAATGGTACGCCTCGACGGCGTCCTGGAAATCGTAGAAGACGAAGCCGCAGCGCTAACCCGCGTTTAGCAATCTCCTCGCATTCGTAGCGGTGGGCTTCAGTCCAGCATCTTCGCCAACACCAAGAAACGCGCCCTCGACCGTCGAAAACCGAATCGCGTTCGCCCCACGAATGCAACGTTCGCCATGCCCCGCGCGTAGTAATATCAAGAGGCCTCAGATGACCGACAACGGAAGTATCGCCATCCGCGCCGAACATGTCTCCCGTCACTATCAAATGGGCTCGGCCCTGATCCGCGCGGTGGACGATGTCTCGCTAGACGTTCGCAGCGGTGATTTCTTGGCGCTCCTAGGCAGCTCCGGCTCAGGAAAATCCACGCTACTGAATCTTCTGGCAGGGCTGGATCGGCCCACATCAGGTAATATCATCGCCGGCGATCGAAATCTCTCCGAACTAACCTCGCTCGAACTAGCCCGCTACCGCAGCCGCACGGTGGGAATGGTCTTCCAAGCCTTCAATCTACTCCCGCGCATGACGCTCGAGGAAAACGTCGAGCTTCCGCTCCGGCTGGCCGAAGTGGATCGCAGCGAACGCCCGGCCCGCGTCCACGAAGCTCTCGAGCGCGTCCATCTGGAAAAGCGCCTCGGCCATCGCCCTAGCGAACTCTCCGGCGGCGAACAACAACGCGCATCGCTAGCCCGTGCCCTGGTGAATCGACCGACGATCCTGCTGGCCGATGAGCCCACGGGAAATCTAGATAGCGCCACAGGCCTCGAAATCATGCAGCTCCTCGAAGAAATCATAAAATCCCTGGGCACCACAATCGTTCTTGTGACGCACGAGCGTCCTCTCGCCGAAAAATTCGCCACGCGCACCGTCTTCCTAGCCGACGGGAAAATGGTCAGCCAGGAAGTGAAGTCATGAAAACGCGCGATCTCACAGAAATGGCTCTGCGCAATCTCCGCGAAGCAGTTCTGCGCAATTCGCTCACCACCCTCGGCGTAGCCGTAGGCGTGGCCTCGCTGGTAGCGATGCTCTCCCTCGGCGTAGGCTTGCAACAGCTCGCCACGCGCCGCCTCACGCGCTCCGGCCTTTTCGACACAGTGCTCGTAACCTCCCGCGCAAACCTGCGCGCCTTCGGGCCAACCTCGGCCGTAAATCGCCAGGGTCCGACCACCCCGCTCGACGACGACGCTCGCCGCTCCTTCGAAAAACTTCCGGGCGTGGTCGAAGTCTACCCGCAAATCCGTTTCATGACCGAAGTGCGCTACGAAAACAAACCCTTCCCCGCCATGGTCGCCGGCGTACCCGATTCCGCGCGCGGGAACGGCGCCTTCGAAGGCATCGACGGCAATTTTTTCTCCAGCCCGTCCGCCGACGAAGCCATCCTGCAAATCGAATTCGCGCGCGATCTTTCCCCGCAACCCGCCACTCTAGTTGGTAAGGACATTGTCCTGCGTTACGCCGAGCGCAAAGCCATCGAAACGCAATCCCCGCCAACAACTTCGCCAGGCAGCCCAGACGCAAGCTCAAATGAAGGCTTTAGTATCACTCCGCGCGAAAAGAGATTACGAATCGTAGGAATAGTCGAGACCGAACCCGCAGCCGGATTCGGCGGCATCGGCAACGGACGCGTCCTGATTCCCTTGTCTGTCGCCGAAACTCTTCGCGCGGCTCAAGCCAACGATCTCCGCGACGTCCTTCGCGGCCCGACCTCTAAATCCAGCTACCAGAGTCTGACCGTCCGCGCCGAAAGTCCTGCAAAAGTCCCTGCCATCGAAAAATCCATCAAGGATATGGGATTCGCGGCCTTTTCGCTCCTCGACGCCACCCGCAATCTCAGCCTGTTCTTCACCATCTTCGACATGCTGCTGGGAATCTTCGGCAGCTTGGCGTTGGCCGTGGCAACTCTCGGCATCATCAACACTCTGGTGATGGCTATTCTCGAGCGACGCCGCGAAATCGGCGTGCTGAAAGCCTTAGGCGCCGCCGACCGCGACGTGAAGCAACTCTTCTTCGCCGAAGCGGGCGTGATGGGCCTGCTCGGCGGGATTCTGGGCGTAGCTTTCGGCTGGGTAATCGGACGAGCGGTGACCATCGGCAGCAACATCTATCTCAAGCGCCAAAATCTACCCACCACCGACATCTTCTCGATTCCATGGTGGCTGGTCGCCGGCGCAATCGCGTTCGCAGTAATCGTAAGTCTCGCCGCAGGACTGTACCCCGCATCGCGCGCCGCGCGGCTCAACCCCGTCGAGGCGCTGCGGTATGAATAATTCCCACCTGATCAAAATCGCAGCGCTCGTCCTTGTACTATTCGCGGTCGCGGCGTGTCCTACGGCTGCGGCAGACACCGGCCGAGCCGAATGTCTCTCGCTGAAAAGCAAAATCCTCGAAAAGCAAGTTCCCTACTGTACGCTCCTGCCACCAAGCTACGACGCCGACACCTCGCGCCGCTTTCCGATCCTCTATTTCCTTCACGGCCTCGGCGACAACGAGCAATCCTTCGTCCGTTCAGGCGGCTGGAATCTAACTGAGGATCTTTGGGAACGGCACCAACTAAGCGAATTCCTGATCGTAACTCCGGCAGGCGAAGCCAGTTTCTACATCAATTCCCACGATGGCCACACGCGCTACGAGGATTTCCTGCTGCGGGAATTCATACCCTTCATCGAGCATCGCTACAGAATCGAGGGCAATCGCCTTGAGCGCGGAATCGGCGGAATTTCCATGGGCGGTTACGGCGCGCTGCGGCTGGCCTTCCTGCATCCCGAACTTTTCGGCTCGGTGACAGCGCAAAGCGCCGCACTGATCGAAAAACTTCCCGAATTCAAGGCCGACGACGCGCAACGCTCTCCACGCCTGCAAGTTCTCGGCGGCGTCTTCGGCTCGCCGCCGGATCGCGCCTTCTGGGATCGCAATAATCCGCTTACCATCGCGCGCACCGCAAATCTCAGCGCGCTGAAAATCTATCTCGATTGCGGCTCGGAAGACGACTTCGGCTTCGATGCAGGCGCGGCCGCGCTGGACAAAATCCTGGCCGCCCGTCACATCGCCCACGAATTCCACATTTATCCAGGCCGCCACGATTGGACCTACTTCGCCGCCCACCTACCAGCCGTTCTCGAATTCCAC
Organism: uncultured Acidobacteriota bacterium; assembly: GCA_963831955.1. Taxonomy (GTDB): domain Bacteria; phylum Acidobacteriota; class Terriglobia; order Acidiferrales; family UBA7541; genus Palsa-147. The sequence goes on from CAWHSG010000004.1 coordinate 598,172, forward strand.
GCGCAATCTTTTGCAGCCGCAGCGCACACCGCAAAATAAACCGAAGGCCGCTACGATGCCGGCTTCGCGGAAGGACGCTCGCTGGTGTGCGCTGCAAGAAACGCCAGCGTCAGCGGCCAAGCCTCAGACGCAGCAGCGGGTGAATAGGTAGCCCGCGCGTCGCAAAAGAAGCCATGATCCGCGTCCGAGAATTCCACGTTCACGAAAGGCTTCCCCGCCGCACGCATTCCATCGGCTACGGCGCGCGCATGTTCCGGCGTGATGTGCTTGTCCAGCCCGCCCCAGCAAAACAGCATCGGGCCGTGCAGCTCGCTCGCACGTGCAATCAATCCCGGACCGCCGGCTCCCGGCGCGATGCCGCCCCCATAAAAGGACGCCGCGCATTTCAAAGGCAGCGTAAGCAATCCCAAAAAAGCCAGGCGCCCGCCCATGCAAAATCCCACGGACGCAACCGGTAGCTTCGCTCCATGATTCCCGATCAACCAATCATAAGCCGCCCGCAAATCGGCTTCATTCCCCGCCTCCGTCATCGCTTTCATATGCGGAATGACAGTCTGAAAATCATCGTAGCGCCCCTCGAATCCTGGTGCCGTGCGGTGAAAAACTTCAGGCGCAATGGAAACAAATCCCTTGCGCGCAAATCGCTCGGTAACATCGCGAATGTGCGCGTTCACGCCAAACGCTTCCTGCCCAACGATCAATCCCAACGATGTTCCGGGTTCCTTCGGCCGCGCCGTGTACGCACGCATCGAGGTGCCGTCGCTCACTTTCAAATCAACATACCCGGTCACAATTTCCATAATTCCTCCAAGACGATTATTTCGGCCAAGCTGCAACTCATCTACAAATCGACGCACTCATGATAAAGGATTTTTGAAGGAATATAACTCAGTACTGTTCTTTGCTGGATTCTGACAAACCATTCTTCGCGCGAAACGGAAGATGCAGCAGGCTGATCAAGAATTCGAATTTGTCGCGGGAAGTGAGCTTCGACGAGCCATAAACGCGCAAAGGAAACTCGATGGGAATTTCGATGTATCGCGCACCATTGCGCAAAAGCTCGCACAAGAACCACGATTGAAACGAATAACCGCGCGTGGAATACGGCCCAAACGTGCAGGTGGAAATCAGATCCGTGCGAATGCATCGGAATCCCGAAGTGCAATCCTGAATATGCGGAATCCGCCCAAACCACCATATCAGCCGTGTGCCGCCAAGGCTCACCAGCTTGCGCTGCCATGAAAGCCCCGGAATGTCTGTCCCCGCGGCGAAGCGCGAACCAATCACCAGATCGTAACCATCCTCGCTCAGACGGATCATCTCCGGCAATTGCGCCGGATCGTGCTGAAAGTCGGCATCCATCTGCAAAATCAATTCCGGATCGAGCGTATCGATGGCGTGCGATATTCCGTGCTTGTACGCCGCGCCCAGCCCGTTTCTTTCTCTCGTGAGAAGATGCAGCCGGGGATACAATCCCATGGCCGCGCGGACGTAATCGGCAGTCCCGTCGGGCGATTCATCGTCCACCACCAGAACGTGCAATTCGTGCGTGGGAATATTCGCGGCCTCTTGAAAAATCAGCGGAAGCAACCGGGGCAAATTCTGAACTTCGTTGAACGTGGGAAGCACCACGCAGGCAATTCGAGCCGCGCGATTTTTTGCCGCATAGCTGCGCGCAAATCGCAGCAGTCGCGCGCGCGGCTGAGACTCTCGTCTCTGAGAAACGCCCCCATGAAAAACCATGTACAGGAAATCTAACATCCCAGTTGCGCAAGGCCAAGCTGCCAGTGACTTTAAGTGGCGGAGTGTGAACGGGCGAGATCTAGCTTGTCTTTTCGGCGTCACTGCCGCGGCCATTCTCGTCCACGGTTATCACGTGGGCATCGAGGACATGGCCGTTTATCTTCCGGCGATCAAGAAACTCTTGAATCCTGCGCTGTATCCTTTCGACGCGAATTTCTTTCTGCTTTATATCCGCTGGACCCTGTTTCATCAAACCATCGCAACGACCGTCCGGCTCACGCACTTGCCTCTCGATTGGGTACTTTTCCTATGGCACTTTGCCGGGGTTTTTCTTGTTTTGTTAGGATGCCTGCGATTAATCCGAAGATGCCTCCCCGAACCGGCAGCGCATTGGGCCGGAGTCAGTCTTGTCGCCGCGCTGCTCACCATGCCGGTCACCGGCACGGCGCTCTTCGTCATCGATCAACATCTGCATCCGCGCACGCTGGCCACCGCGTTTCTACTTTTCGCCGCCGTTTCGATCCTCGATTCACGCCTCACCGCGTTGCCGTGGATGCTGCTGGCGCTTCTCGCGCATCCCACCATGGCCGTTTACGGCATCTGCCATTTGGCAGTACTCGCGTGGACTTGGCCGCTAGCGCGGCCCGCGATGCTCGCCGCTGCGATGCCGCTGGGCGAACCGCCGAATCCGATTTGGCGGCAAGTCATGTCCCATCGCGATTTTCAGTATCCATTTAAGTGGCAATGGTACGAGTGGCTCGGCGCCATCGGCCCGATTTTAATCCTCGGATACTTTTCAAAAATCGGCGAACGCGAGCACCTGCCCGTATTCGCGCGCGTCTGCCGCCGACTGGCTATTTCAACGAGCATCGGCATCGCCATCGCAATCGTGATGACCGAATTTTCTCCCAACCAAACCTGGGTGCGTTTCGAACCCATGCGCATCCTTCATTTCACATACGTCCTGTTCATCCTTTTCAGCGGCGCGCTGCTTGGAAAATATTTCATGAAAGCGCATCCGCTACGCTGGCTGCTGATCCTCGCGCCCATCGCCGCCGGAATGTTCTACGCCCAGCGCATCGAGTTCGCTTCCAACTATCACATCGAATGGCCCGGCCGCCCCGCAAAAAATAAATGGGTGCAAGCCTTCGAATGGTCCCGCGCAAACACGCCGCAAGACGCCCTCTTCGCCCTCGATCCCTGGTACATGATGCGACGCGGCGAAGATATTTTCGGTTTCCGCGGCATCGCCGAGCGCAGCATGCTAGTGGACGCCTACAAAGACGATTCAGTAGTCGAAGTGTTCCCCGATCTGGCGTGGCAATGGAAACTGGAGCTGGACACGCGAAAAAATTGGGACCATTTTCGCCTGGAAGATTTCCAGCGTTTGAAGCGCGACGAGAAAGTGACCTGGGTCATCGTTCAAAATCCGCCAACCGCAGGTTTGAGCTGCCCCTATTCAAACGAAGCAGTGAGCGTCTGCGAAATCCAGTAGGGGAGGGTGCTTTAGCCCTCCCGCAGTTCGGCCTCCTTGAGTTCGCGATGAAACGTCCGTGATAAGGCTGTGGCGTCTTCCGTGATCGCGCCACGCCCGTCTAAGATGCCGCGCTGAAGCGCGCCGCTACGAGGGCATTCCGCGATCGCGCCACCGTCCGTTATCGCCCGATGCCCAAATCTCGTTCAGAGCCAAAGTGACCGTAGGTGCCTTTTGTAACGATTAGAAATTTCGTCCGACGTTTATTTTCAGCCAGTTACGACGATTTCTAATGTTTCTGGTGTATCGATTAGAAATGGACGAATTCGGGCCCCCTGTGTCGGTGTTTTCAGGTCGCGTGGCGCTCGCGTTCGACCGCAGTTTCCCAGCGCAGGCTAGCAGCGATGAGCGGCGAGAGGAATAGCGCGAACGGTGGAACTACGTAGAAGCTGCGACATCGGAACTGCCCAGCGCTAAAGCGCGTCGTGTATGGTGACGCTTTTTCCGGAGCGCTAAAGCGCTCCTCCCCTGCATGAATGCAGGGGCTGCTACCGGTACGTCAAAATCAAATTCGGGAAGTGCCTGTCTGCGAAAACGTTTCCAAAATTCCGGCAGGGTCCGCGCCTTCTGGCAATGTTCCGAACGTATATCCGGAATCGCCCGAAATGCGCGAGGCGAGGAATGCTTCCGCGACTCGTGCTGAGCCGTGACGCAACAGCAACGAAGCCTGCAACCCCAACGCCAACTTTTCCGCTAACCGCCGCGCTTCCCGCTCCGCGGCGGCTCCATCTGTCTCGCCTGCGGCCCTTCGCCCAAATTTCGCGAGCATCGACTCGACGCCTGAAAGAAACGAAGTTAATCGTGGGTCGGCTCCCGAGGCTAATCTCATTTCCGCCACCACCGCTTCTTCCGCCCCGGGGTCCTTGGCGAGCGCGCGCAGAATATCCAGACAAATCACGTTACCCGATCCTTCCCAGATCGAGTAAAGCGGCGCCTCGCGATAAAGCCGCGGCATGATCGATTCCTCGATGTAACCATTTCCGCCGTGGCATTCGAGCGCCTCGCCCACCTGCATGCACGCGCGCTTGCACAGCCAATATTTCGCAATCGCCGCGACGACGCGCGCGAAACCCCGTTCGTGTTCGTCGGACGCGCGCGAATCAAACGCTTTCGCCAATCGCACCATCAGCAATGTCGCTGCTTCCGACTCCACGATTAAATCCGCCAGAACATTCTGCATCAGCGGCTGTTCGATTAGGTGCTTCCCAAACGCCCGCCGGTGCCGCGCATAATGCACGGCCTGCACAGCCGCCTGACGCATTAGTCCCGCCGACGCGATCGCGCAATCGAGCCGCGTGTGATGCACCATTTCGATGATGGTCTGAATGCCACGCCCTTCTTCCCCCGCGAGCTGCGCCCAGGCATTCACAAATTCCACTTCGCTCGAAGCATTCGAGCGATTGCCCATCTTGCGCTTCAATCGCTGAATGAAAAATCCATTGCGATCGCCAGCAGCAGTCCACCGCGGCAAAAAGAAACAAGAAAGGCCCTTGGGCGCCTGCGCCAAAATTAAAAACGAATCGCACATTGGCGCGGAGCAAAACCATTTATGCCCGGTGATCAAATACTCGCGCGAATTCCCTATTCTTTCCGCGCGAGTAGTATTGGCGCGCACATCCGATCCGCCCTGCTTTTCCGTCATGCCCATGCCGACAAGAATTCCAGCCTTCTCTTTAGCCGGCCGGAATCGCGGATCGTACTCAGCGGCCACAATCTGCGCTTCCCACACGCGCGCCAAATCCGCATCCCCGCGCAGCGCCGCCACCGAGGAAAACGTCATCGAAATCGGGCACGTATGCCCCAATTCATTTTCCGCGGTAATCATCAAAAGCGCCGCCCGCGCTACGTGCGCCCCGGCACGAGCATCCACCCAAGGCAGACTATGAATCCGCGCCTCCACCGAAGTCCGCATCAATTGATGCCAGGAAGGATGAAACACCACCTCGTCGCGCCGGTTTCCCGCAGCATCATGCGTATGCAAAACCGGCTCGTTTTCATTAGCGGCGAACCCCCAACTCAGCGCCTCCTCTCCTCCAAGCACCGCACCCAATCGCGAAAGCTCCGCCTCAGCCCAGCTAGCACACTCCCGCCGCACCGCCGCCATCAAAGTCCGGTCGCCGGTATAAAGGTTATGCCCCACCAACGGCGCAACTTGATTGGTAACCTCATGCGTCCCCAAAGGCATCACCTCCGGTCTGGTCCCGCACCGCCGGCGTCTCTGTCGGCTCTTTCGAGCAGGATCGCGCCACTGGCATCCATCCTGGCCGAACTAAAGAATCCCGACATACCGTCATTATTTTCGGCTCGCCCCGTCCACGATCTGAGCCCTCACCTAGTCTTGCGCTCGTACGAGCCGGCGGGGACGCCCTTCGCAATTACTCAGGGTAAACCAGCGGTACTAAAGCAAAACTATATCCTTAATTCGCAGTGCGCCCGCAAACCGGTTTCATCTCGTCAGCACCGCGACACGCCCATCTCCAAACACCGTGAAAACTTTCTTATAGGCGCTGGCCACACGGAGTTGCAAACAGATGTAGCGACACGCCTCTAAACAGGAAGTTCCTCCAGCGCTGGTCACAAGGAGCCATCGATCGCCCGCAGGTTTCGGCGCCAGCCTGCCGCTTTGGGCGCCGATTAGCTCAAGCAATTCACTGGTCATGTTCAAAAGTGGAAGTGGGTCTGAGTCCGAATTGTGCACGAATCCAATAATTTTTGGCGCTCGCTCAGACTCGTGTTTCAAAAGTCGAATCTGGACACGATTCCCATGAATCGTAGCTTTCTTGTCGCGACCCGGCGATGCCCGCGCGAGAAGAGTTTGTATTTTTTCTTCCAGCGAGGCGGTGGTTTTCGATGGCAAACGGATCGGAGCGGTGACAGTCAGCAACACTGTCATGCCGTGCGGTGCCGTTTCGCTGAGATTGGCTTGCAGGCGGTCGATGAGTCTGGTCGCAACTTTATCGAACCTCAAGCGAGGATCGGCGGCGTTACTTTTGCCACTGCCGCGCCGCTCGAGGGTTGTGATATCAACGGCAACCTGTGTTCCGGCGACCGCGATATAGGCATCGGGGCGATCACTTCCCTTTCGGCACGTTGTAGGGAACAGTCTGGCGATGGCTTCGATGGCGATGCGCTCCTGCTTCTTCAAACCCCTCATGCGCTCCTATCCCCCTCGGTTCTCCAACTCCAGCCTGGGCTTCACTTTACCTTCCGTCCCCTCCGTCGCGATCCCGGTCCTGTCATTTCGATACATCCGCCCCTTAAGCCGATAAATCCCGTATAATCAATGAAGAACGCGCGTGCCCGACCCCACCGCCACGCAAGTCGCGTAAATGAATTTCTGTATCATCCGCATCTAATCTATGCTATTATGCACTTGCGTTTGTTGCTCTTGTAAAACCTTTAGATACATTTGAAGGGGCTGCAAGCACCACTTGCGGCCTTTTTTCATTTACGGCTGGAGGCGGAAACAAGCACCAAATAGCTCAAATAAAAGAAGGTTATACGTGAAAGAACAAGGAACAGTGAAGTGGTTCAACGCAGGTAAAGGCTTTGGTTTCATTCAGCGTCAGAGTGGCGAAGATGTTTTCGTCCATTTCTCGGCCATCCAGGCGGATGGTTACAAGTCGCTGAACGAAGGCCAGGCGGTCGAGTTCGAAGTGACCACCGGTCCGAAGGGCCTCCAAGCGTCGAACGTGACTAGCCTCTAGTCAATAGGGGGCGGGCCGGGCAATGTCCGGCTCGCCCTTTTTTCGTCTGTTTTCAGCCTTTTGCAGCCCCATCGGCAGTCATTCCGTGTCACAATGGATATGCGGGCAATCGGGACCCCACTGACAGGTGCGATTTGAGTGATCAAGTAATCGTCCAGTACGTCGGCTTCGAAGAAAAAGGCGGCCTGCGCGAATATGCTTTTACCGTTCGCGAATTATCCTGCGAGCCGCTCGATTACACACTGACGATTTTCAACGAAGCGTTTGTAGCTCACCGCGCTCGCTATCAGGATGCCCCGGATATTTGCTCTTTAAGGCTACGTCGCGAGTTGGCTAGCAGTTCGAATCACCCTCCGACAAACCATTTTTCGATTACGGACGCAGAGATGCTTGAGTATCACGATGCACGCAAGCAGAAACCTCTGCGTAGCTTTCAACCACGCCGGGACGATTAGATTCCGAATTGCTCCAGAGAAGTTAATCTTGGGACGGAGCGGAGAAACCCTTGTCGCAGCTGATTGAAGAAAAATACGAACAGGTTCGCACGCTTATCAATCTGGGTAAGGAGCGCGGTTACCTCCTCTATGACGAGGTGAACGATCTTCTTCCGCCCGAGGTCCATTCCTCGGAAGAAATTGACAGCGTGCTTTCCACCTTTGAACGCAACGGCATCAGCCTTTTCGAAGACGCTTTCACCGCCAAAGCGGCCAATGGCGATGGCGACGATCTCGAAGTGGCCGACGTCGAGCCTAAGGAAGATGCTTTCGTTGGCGATGGCGAGCTCGATCTGAGCCCCGGAGCTGCCGAAAAATCCGAGGATCCCGTCCGCTTGTATTTGCGCGAGATGGGCTCCGTGCCGCTGCTTACGCGCGAGAGCGAAGTGGTTATCGCCAAGCGTATCGAGCGCGCGCAGCTTTTGCTTTTGAAAACTATTTCGCGCTCGCCGATCGTCATCAAGGATTTGCTGGCGGCCGCTGCCGAGCTGCGCAATGACGTTCGCTCGATTCGCCGCATCGTCCAATTCGATCAGGAAGAATTGACCGAAGAGGATTTCGAGGCCAAGTCGAAGCAGACGTTGAAAATTCTCGACAAGCTGCAGAAACTCTACGAGCTGGCCACCAAGCAAGCCGAGCGCTTCGAGCAGACTGCGAAGTCGCGCAAGCGTGTATGGCTGCGCGCGCGCTATCAATTGGCGCGCACGCGCGTCAAGATGTCCAAGCTCGTCCGCACCATCGAATTCAATCAGCGCGAAATTAAGCGCCTCATCGAGCTGGTGCGCCACACCGTCGAGCGCCTCAATTCTCTGGATCGCGAGGCTACTCGCCTCGAGCGACGCGCCGAAGCGTCGCGCGGTGAAAATGCCGCCGAAGCTCGCAAAGAGCTGCGCCTGCGCCGCGCGGAAATGAAGGAAATCGCGCAGTCGAGCGAAGTGGATCTGGCCAGCCTGAATCGCACGCTGCGCCTGATTCTTCACGGCGAAGCGAAATCGCAGCAAGCGAAAAAGGAATTGACCGAGGCCAACTTGCGCCTGGTCGTTTCCATCGCGAAAAAATACACCTATCACGGCATGCACTTCCTGGATTTGATTCAGGAAGGCAACATCGGCCTGATGCGCGGCGTGGATAAATTCGACTGGCGCCGCGGCTACAAATTTTCCACCTATGCAACCTGGTGGATTCGACAGGCCATCACTCGCGCCATCGCCGATCAGGGCCGCACCATTCGCGTTCCGGTGCACATGATCGAGACGATCAACAAGCTCGTTCGCACGCAGCGTCAACTCGTGCAGCAGCTAGGCCGCGAGCCGTCCGCCGAAGAAATCGCCAAGCGCATGGATATCTCGGTCGAAAAAGTGCGCCAAACCAAAAAAATCGCGCAACAGCCGATTTCCCTCGAGATGCCCATCGGCCAGGAAGAAGACGCGCACCTCGGCGACTTCATCGAGGACAAGAGCGTCACGTCGCCTTCGGACGCGGTAATCAGCCTGAGCCTGAAAGATCAGACGGCCTCGGTGCTGAAGACCTTGACGCCGCGCGAAGAAAAGATTATCAAGATGCGCTTCGGCCTGGACGACGGCAGCGAGCATACCCTCGAAGAAGTCGGCCGCTCGTTCCTGGTAACGCGCGAGCGCATTCGCCAGATCGAAGCCAAGGCGCTGCGCAAGCTGCGCAATACTTCGCGCTCCAGCCGTTTGCGCGGATTCGTCGAAAGTTCTTACTGAAATCCGGGCGGCAGTTTCGCTCGCAACGGGCCCTGAACTAGGATTCAAATCTCAGGAGAATGGCAATGAAGAATCTGTTCGTAGGGAATTTGAGTTTTCAAACCACCGAAGGCGATCTCCGCAATATGTTCGCGACTTTCGGCCAAGTCTCGCGCGTCCATATCGCCACGGATCGCGAAACCGGCCAGGCCCGCGGCTTCGCTTTCGTGGAAATGGCCAATGACGCCGAAGCCACCAAAGCCATGACCGACTTGAACGGCAAGGAAGTCAATGGCCGCGCGCTTCGCGTGAATGAAGCCACGCCGCGTCCGGAGCGAGGCGCTCCCGGCGCAGGCGGCCGGCCGAGCTCCAATCGCGCCAGCGGACCGAGCGCAGGACGCAGCGGCCCCGGCGCAGGACGTAATGGCCCGCCACGCGGCAATAGCGGCGGCGGAAATCGCGGCGGTGGTGGTGGACAGAGCCGCGAGCGTTTCTCCAACGAAGATTATCGCGAAGCTCCGCGCCAACCGCGCGAGCCGCGCTGGTAATCCTCAGCCCTGTTTCAAGCAACAGCCGTACTATCACGGACTAACGGGCGTTCTCTTCGCCCAAGCGCAATCGTGGCTCGCACGCACCGGTTGCCTGACCCCAACTCAAGGAGATATTTATGGCCAGAATCACTTTTCAGAAACGCCAAAAAGAAATGAAGCGCCAGGAAAAAGCGCGCATGAAAGCCGAGCGCCGCGCCGAAAAGAAGCTCGAAGCTAAAGACGGTCCGGCCCGAGAGGTAGAAATCTCGCGCGATCATTCCTTCGACGATTTGCCGCCCATCCCACTCGAAATCGATTCCGAAGTCTAAACTCCGCAGAATCCCTCCGCGTAAGCTGAGGGAATGTTTCGGATGCCCCACGCGCCGCAATCGCGCGTGGGGTTTTTCATGTTTGTTCCAGCGGCCTCGGGCGGCGCCACAATTACGCGTGCCGGACGGCATCCATTGGATTCACATGAATCCACGGTCGCGCCGCCGCGTAAGCAATAGCCATCGAGATGAGCTCCATCGCGATCGTAACGGGCACCAGCACCTGCAGCTCGATCGCGCCAATTCCATAGAACTGTGACCGTAACAAAATCGTTGCGCCCACGCCGAGCAGTAATCCGGCCACTACGCCCGCGCCGGAAATTATTGCCGCGCGCCACAGGAACATCCGCACCAAATGGCTCGGTTGTGCTCCCAGCGCCACGCGAATCCCGATTTCCCTCTTCCGCTCATTCACCGAATAAAAAACCGAGCCATAGAGCCCCACGATCACCAGCATCAACGCGACAGCGCCCAGGCCGATAACCGTACCCAGTATGAGCAGCGGAATCATGAGCGTAAAATGCATCACGTCGTCTAAAGTGAAAGACGGAGCGTCAAGTTTTATCCCGAGGCTGGCGGCCATTTGAGTCAACGGCAACACCCACAGCTGCGGCTTCCCCTGAGTGCGCACGATCAACATAAGACTCGGTTGATAGTGCTGGCTCAGCGCGTAGTACATCACCGGATGAGCCGGTTCGTCCAACGTGTTGTATTTGCCGTCAGCCGCCACGCCAATCACCGTGACCACGCGCTTGCCGTTCTGGAAATGCACTTCTTTGCCGATTGCATTTCCGCCGGGCCAGTAGGTATCGGCCATTTTGTGATTGATCACCGCGACTTCCGGGCTTTTTTCCGTATCCGAAGAATTGAATGTACGTCCGGCAAGCAACGGGATTCCCAGCGTCTCAAAATAATCGCCGTCAACCACGTTGGTGGGAATTTGAGCGCTCTGGCCGCTGGCATCGCCGCCGCCTTCGATTCGCACGTCGTCGCTCGGCCAGTTGTCATCAATCAATGGAAATTCCACCGCAAGCGACCGCGATTCCACGCCGGGGAGCTGCGATGCCAATTGGCGAAGCCGTTCGTACATGCTCGGGCCTTGCGTTTCCGAAATGCCGTTCGATTGCAGGTCAATCATCAACCCGGCGAGATTCCGCGCCGAGAAACCCGGATTCACTTCCTGCAAATTGCGCAAGCTGCGCAAACACAAGCCCACACCGACCAAAACCAGCGTGCACACCGCAACCTGAATCGCTACCAACGCATTTCGGATAAAAGCCTTGCGAGTCCCGCCGACGACCGCCTCGCCGCTCAACGCCCCAGCAATGTTTGGCGCCGACGCATAGAGTGCCGGCGTCAAGCCGGTTGCAAGGGTAGCCAGAAGAATCAAGCCCAGGGTCATCGCCACCACCATTCCGTCTGCGGCAAAATTAGTGGCGAAATTAAGGCTGCCAAAAATCGGCATCGAGGTTTCGAATTGCGAAAACTTGCGGAGCGCCACGGTAGCCATGAAAAATCCAGCCGCGCCCCCCGCGGCGCAGAGGATCGCGCTCTCGGTAAGCAGTTGACGAATCAACCTTCCGCGCGTTGCTCCCAGCGCGGTGCGAATCAGAATCTCTTGCCGCCGTCCGGTGGCAAGCCCCAAGAGCAAGTTAGCCACATTGGCGCACGCGATCAGCAAAACCATCACAACAATCGCGATCAACACCGCGGAAATCAATTTTGCCGCGGAACGCGAATCCGGCGGCAAAACACTCGCAGAAGTCAGGACGGCGACGCGCCCGCGATCCTCTTGCGGATGGGCCGACGCGAGTTGGTCCGACAGCGTCCGCAACTCGGCAACGGCGCTTTTGGCCGTGATGCCCGGTTTCAAGCGGCCAATCAGGATTAACCAACGATTGTCGCGGTCCGTCAGCGCTTGCGGACTCTGCAATACTTGCGCGCTAGCCCCAAGCGTGACAATAATGTCCGCCCCGAATCCAAAAACAACCCCGGTGAAGTTCTTCGGCGCGACTCCAACGATCGTGAGTGTGTGCCGGTTCAAAACCACGGTTTTCCCGACGATCGTCGGGTCCGCTCCCCATTTTTTCCAGCACGAATAAGTCAGAACCGCCTCCAGGGTATTTTTGTCATCGTCGCCCGCCACAAAAAGTTGGCCGAGGGCCGGTCGAATGCCCATGACTCCAAAATAATTGTCCGAAGTCACCTCCATCGTTCCAGTCTCATCTCGATCGCCGTGCGTCAGGCGCAGCTTCGAGATTTGGCTGGGGAACGCGGAAACGTCGGAAAACGACTGATTATTGTCGCGGTAGTATTTGTAATCCTGATAGGAGACGCCGTCGAACTCTTGCGACGCCGTGGACGTATAAATCGTAACTAACCGATCCGGAGCGGCTGCGAACGGCGGCCGGAGTAAGACTCCATTGAAAATACTCAGCGCAGCAACGCTGAACGTCATCGCCACGCCCAGCGAAAACGCCGCAACCGACGCCACCTTCCAATTTTTCAGCAGCATCCGCAATCCGTAGCGAATATCGTGCAAGAAAGTTTCGATCAAGCTGACTCCGCGCGCCTCGCGGCATTCCTCTTTAATTCGATCGGAACCACCAAAAGCCAGACGCGCGCGCCGGCGCGCTTCGACCGGCGTCATCCCGGACTCCACGAATTTCGCAACCTGCTCTTCAAAATGAAATCGCAACTCCTCGTCGAGTTCGCGCTCGACCGCATCGCGTCGAAACAGCGCCCGCACGCGCATCAATAAATCGCTCAGCATCTGTCTCTCTCGAAGAACGGCTTACACCTCGTTTGCGCTTACACAGGGAGTTCTACACCAGCTCCTGTCGAAGCGCAAGGGGAACGAAACCTTGCGCCGCCCAGCAGTCCAAGCAGCCCGTTCCGCTGAATCGCACCACACCCGGCAGCATCGCGAGCCTGCGAAATTAACCCAATTTCAACAATCCGCCCACGCGGCGCTCATGTAAGATAAGCGCCCGACACCACAAAATGAGCCAACTGGATAAGCGAAATTTTCTATTCGTATCCCTCACGGGGCTGATTAGCGATATCGCCTGGCAAGTCTCCAAAGAAGGCCACGAAGTCCGTTATTTCATCGGCGACAAAAAAGAAAAAGACATCGCCGACGGCTTCGTCGCCAAATCGAAAGATTGGGAGAAGGACAAAGACTGGGCCGACATAATCGTCTTCGACGACACGCTGGGGCAGGGCGAAAAAGCGCAGGCGCTGCGCAAGGAAGGCAAGCTGGTAATCGGCGGCACCGCTTACAGCGACAAGCTCGAGGACGACCGCTCCTTCGGCCAGGAAGAACTGAAAAAAGCCGGCGTCAATATCATCCCTTACGGCGAATTCGAATCTTTCGACGACGCTATCGAGCACGTCACGCAAAATCCCGGCCGCTACGTGATCAAGCCCAGCGGCGAAGCGCAGAACGTCAAGCGCCGCCTTTTCGTAGGCGAAGAAGATGACGGCCAGGACGTCATCCGCATGCTCGAAGCCTACAAGCGCGCCTTCTCCGACGAAATCAAAGTCTTCCAATTGCAGCGCCGCATGATCGGCGTGGAAGTAGCCGTCGGCGCGTTCTTCAACGGCAAAAATTTCATCCATCCCATCAATATCAATTTCGAGCACAAGAAACTTTTCCCCGGCGACATCGGCCCGCCCACCGGCGAAATGGGCACGGCCATGTTCTGGAGCGAGCCCAATCACATTTTCAATCAGACGCTGCTGAAAATGGCCCCCAAGCTAGCCGAAGAAGGCTACATCGGCTACATCGACGTAAATTGCATCGTCAACAACAACGGCATTTATCCACTCGAGTTCACTGCTCGGTTCGGCTATCCCACCATCAGCATCCAGCAAGCAGGGATGCTCACTCCCATCGGCCAATTTTTCTGGGATTTGGCCAGCGGCAACGATCCCAAATTAAAAGTCCGCAGCGGCTTCCAAATCGGCGTGCGCATAGTAGTTCCGCCATTTCCTTTCGACGACGACGAAACTTTCGATTCCTTCTCCAAAAATTCCGCGATCATTTTCAGAAAGCCGCCAGCCGACGAAGTGCATATCGAAGACGTAAAGCAAATCAACGGCCAATGGCTGATCGCCGGCACCTCCGGAGTAATCCTGATTGTAATCGGCACCGGCCAGACCATGAAGCAAGCCCAATCCCAAGTCTATTCCCGAATAAAAAATGTCCTGATCCCCAACATGTACTACCGCACTGACATCGGCGACCGCTGGGAAGAAGACAGCGACCGCCTGCATAATTGGGGCTATCTGCGCTGATTAACCGGAAAATGGAGTTCAGATGTTCAGGGAATCAAGCGATCAAAGAAGCCGGCCCAAAAATGGTAGCGATACCGGGAGTCGAACCCGGATTTTGGCCTTGAGAGGGCCACGTCCTAACCTTTAGACGATATCGCCGAAGAGAAATATTCTCCCACGCCCCAGAAACGCAATCAAGCCGACCAAGCCGACGTAGGGGAGGGTGCTTCAGACCCTCCCGCGGTTCGCCCCCGCCGTTAAGTCCGACCCGGTCACCCAAAGCCCACGTTTCCCATTGCAATCCCCGCCGCACAAGCGAACAATTAAGGTGACGAGAAACGCCATGCCGAATGCCCGTTCACATCGCATCACGCTAGAAGAACTCCTCAACAGCATCACCCACGGCATAGGCCTGGCCCTAAGCATCGCCGGCTTCGTAGTATTGCTGGTGCTGGCAGCCACCAAAGGCAGCGCCTGGCAAATCGTAAGCTGCGCGATCTACGGCACCACTCTAGTAGCGCTCTACACCGCCTCCACGCTCTATCACGGCATTCCGATTCCAAATTTCAAGCGGATCCTACGCATACTCGATCACTCCGCGATTTATCTGCTGATCGCTGGAACGTACACACCGTTCCTGCTGGTGAATCTGCGAGGCCCGTGGGGTTGGACGCTCCTAGCCATAGTCTGGACGCTGGCCTTGACCGGCATCACTCTAAAATTCTGGTTCGTAGAACGTCTCCCCATCCTCTCCACGCTTGTCTATCTAGCCGTGGGTTGGCTAGCGCTGGTGGCAATCAAGCCGCTAATCGCTGCAGTTCCCCACAGCGGACTGGCCTGGCTGCTAGCCGGCGGCGCGCTTTACAGCTTCGGCGTAGTCTTCTACGCGTCGAAAAAAATTCCCTACGCCCACACCATCTGGCACGTCTTCGTAATCGGCGGCAGCATCTGCCACTACGTAGCGGTCCTGCTCTGCGTAATCAAGTAGGGGCGGGTGTTTTAGCCCCCCGCTTTTCGGCCCTGTCGCCGTTGCCTTCGGATCCACGCACAAAAATGCAAATGCCCCACTCTCGTTTTCGAGAGTGGGGCATTCGTTACTTCTGGCCTGTCGAACAATCGTTGACTGCGCCCGTCGCGTTAGAACTGCGGATCGGCAACCTGCTGGTACGAAATAATCAATTCGTCGTACCAGGTATTCGCCGCCGCGCAGCTCGGACAATCAAGATTGGTTTGATACGGGAGCAGCCAGATCTTGCCGAACTTCTCCCGAATCATGTTGCCGTTGCCATCCGGTTGCCCGTAAGCCGTCGGATTCACCAAGTCATATCCGGTCTGGCAAGACGGAATATCCTGTTGTGAAGCATCGCAAGCTGCCGACGTCGCTCCGGGATGGAAGTCCATCACCAACTGCGACGGCTGCCCTTCCTGCGCGACATACAACTGGATCGTGCTGTCGTGCTTGAACGGTGCCGGTGGCCCGCCGCTCGAGGAAACCCCGCCGGGATACCACGTGCCCACCTGAATGTGCAGTTGGAAAGTCATCCACTGATTCGCCACATAAGGCACGCACGGCGGAATCGTCGGAATATTGATGGTCACGGTAAAGGTGCAATTCAGATATCCGCCCGCAGCGTTCTGCGGTGAGAATATTCCGTTTCCATTGCTATCGGTCTTGCCAGTGTTCACTTCGAGTGGATCGTATTCATCGAGCTTCACGCCGCAGCTGTGATACATGCGCGGAATTTCGAACTGGTTCGAGTTCTCCACCACCGTCTCGAGATCCGAGCACGAGTACGATAGGAAGGACGCCGTATCGCCTTCGCCGACGATCACCTGCTTCCACCCGTTCGAGTTGGCGAATTGCTGCAACATGCCCGCATCGAAGCGCTGGCGCCACTGGATCCAGATTTCATTCTTGCAAGGACTCCCACCGCAAGCAGTGGTCAGCGATAGCGGATCGCCATTGATCAACGAATCGATCTGCTGCGAGAAATCATCAGCAAAATCGATGTTGAACGATCCCGATGTATTCGCCGAAGTAGCTCCAGCGGGTACAGCAAAGTGCAGCGAACCGCCGCCCGAAGCATACGTAGTAGTGTCGATGGTAGGTGTCGTCAAACCGGAAGCGATCAAAGGCAGCCCCGGCGCCGCGTTCCCGCTGATGCTTGCCGCGGTATCGAACGCCACGCAGCGAATCACCCCCGCACCAGCACAACGCGCCTGGAAATCGGCTTCCGCGTTCGAAGTCGAGTTCGAGACGCTCACGCTGACAGAGGTAGCCGTGGCGGTATTCCCGGCCGAGTCCGTAGCCGTAGCGGAAAGCGTATGCGTCCCATTGCTCGCACCCGCCGTATTCCACGACACGCTGTAAGGAGAAGCCGCATCCGCCGAGCCAAGATCCTCTCCGTCCAGCAAGAACTGCACGCTGGCAATCGGATTACTGCCCGCCGTAGCGGTAGCCGAAACCGTGACGGTTCCCGTAAGCGAAGCCCCGCTCGCCGGCGAGGAAATAGACACGCTCGGTGGCGTGGCAGAAGGAGGCGGCGTGCTGCTCGATGTGCCAAACGTATATCCGCTGCTGGTAACCGTATTTCCGCTGCCATCGACGGATTGCACGCTGTAGTAGTACAGCGTATTCGCCGCCAGCCCGGAAAGCGCTTGCGAATGGCTCGTAGCCATGGCGGTGTTCTCGGCCGTGGACGATCCCAAACTCGAACTCGTCCCGTACATCACCTGGGTTGTAGCAGCCGCGCTGGTGTTCCACGCTACCATCGCTGAGTTCGTGGTGATGCTGCTCGTCGACACGTTCGAAATCGTCGTGGGCGTGCTGCCGGTGCCAGTTCCGCTGCTGCTGCTGCCACCGCCGGCCGTCAACCGCAGCGTGTGCACGTCCATGTTCCACTCGTTCACCAGCACGTACACTCCCGCCGATGGGAAGTAGCCAAACCGCTTGAACGTCCCATTGGTAGTCGAAGGTGATCCCGTCTGGTCTGAATCCGGAGGCGCGTTGGAACTGTAAGTCTGCGTGGTGCAGGAATCCGTCGCTGGATTATAGAGATACACGGCCGGTCCAAAATTAGGCCAAGCCACCACTACTTGCAGCACCGGATCCCATTGCAACCCGGGATTGTTGGCGCCGCCAAGCGAGCCGCCCGCAAGGCTCGAGCAACCAGTCATCTTCAATTGCGTTTCGGTGTAGCCGCCGCCCGGCGCGATGTTAATCGCCTGACCGGTGCCGTCGCCAAATCGCAGGAAGAGCTTGTGCAGCGGATCGATCACCGTTCCCTGGTGCAGCGAAATGTCGCTGAGGGCGGTGTTCAACGACGTGTACGTATTCGTCGAAGCGTTGTAGCTCCATAGTCCATAGGTGGATTCGTCAAGAAACACCAGTCCGGTATTCGGGTCATACTGCATCTGCGAATTTCCGTACTGATTGCTCGGCCCGTTGCCGCCATTTCCAACGATGGTGGGATTCAATTGCGTCCAGCCACCGGTGCCGCTGCTGCCCACTTGCGACATCGCCAGCGACCACGTATCGCTGATGAATCCGCCCGACGGGCAATAGGGCACGCCGCCGAACACGAACATTTCATCAGCAGTAGGAATGTAAACCGTCCCGCCATAAGTGTGCCGCGAGCTCGGTGTGCCGTTGCTGAAGGCATCGGCGCAAGTAGGCGTCGGGTCCGCCGGATTATTCGCCCGCGTCATCTGCAAAGTATTCAGATTGAACGCATAAATCTCATTTCCCGAGTAGTCGTTGTGTCCGCCGCCCCAGACCCACAAAATATTCCGGGTAGTGTCCACCACCGCGCTATTCCAAGCGTCCACCACGCCGTAGCAAGAACCGGTCGTCGAAGGATCAGGCGGGCAATTTGGCGCAATCTGCTGCCCCGAAACATCAAACCATCCAAGCGTCGAAGGAATTCCGCTACCGCTGCCGCCGCCGGTCGACGCATTGCTGACCGTCACATTCACTGTCGCGCTCGTCGCCGTGTTCCCCGAAGAATCCTTGGCGATAGCTGTCAAAGCATGGCTGCCGTTCGCATAGCTGGTGGTGACCCACGAGAAGCTGTAAGGCGAAGAAGTATCCGCCGATCCCACATTCGCGCCATCAACCTGCAACTGCACGCTGGAGATCGTCACGCTATCCGTGGCCGCAGCCGCAACGGACACCGTTCCACTCACCGTCGCGCTGGCCGCCGGCGAAGTAATCGTAACCGTCAGCGTCGAAGCCACCGGATTGTTTACGGTAACTTTCACCGCCGCGCTAGTCGCCGTATTTCCGGACGAATCCTTCGCCACCGCCGTCAACGTGTGGCTACCATTAGCAACGGAGGTCGAGCTCCACGAGAAGTTGTAAGGCGAAGTCGTATCCGCCGAGCCCACATTCGCGCCATCAACCTGCAACTGTACGCTCGAGATCGCGACGCTATCCGTAGCCGTCGCCGCAACGGGCACCGTCCCGCTCACCGTCGCGCTAGCCGCCGGCGAAGTAATCGTAACCGTCAGCGTTGAAGCTACAGGATTATTCACGGTAACTTTCACCGCCGCACTCGTAGCCGTATTCCCAGAAGAATCTTTAGCCACGGCCGTAAGCGTATGGCTTCCGTTAGCAACCGAAGTAGTGTTCCAGGAGAAGTTGTAAGGCGAAGAAGTATCCGCTGAACCCACATTTGCGCCGTCGACTTGCAATTGCACGCTGGAGATCGCCACGCTATCCGTAGCCGTCGCCGCAACACTCATCGTTCCGCTGACCGTCGCGCTAGCCGTTGGCGAGGTAATCGAAACCGCAAGCGTCGAAGCCACAGTATTGCTAACGGTAACCTTCACCGCCGCGCTAGTCGCTGTATTTCCAGACGCATCCGTAGCCACTGCCGTCAACGTATGGCTGCCATTCGCAACCGAAGTCGAGCTCCAGGAGAAGTTGTAAGGCGAAGTAGTATCCGCCGCCCCCACATTTGCGCCGTCAACCTGCAATTGCACGCCAGTAATCGCCACTCCATCCGAAGCCGAAACCGCAACTGCCACCGTCCCTGACACCGTAGCACTGGCAGCCGGCGAAGTAATCGCCACCGTCAAAGGCGCCGGAGTCGGAGAACTACCGCCGGCAGTAAACGTCTGATCAGGCGTCTCAAGGAGCCCGCCATTCGGCGACCACGACCTGCACTGATAATGATACGTGACTCCCGCCTTCAGATTGCCCAGCGTAATCTGGTGATTCGTGACCAAGGTCCATTTGAATTGCGAAGCCTGCCCATAGGAAGCCGTTAGGCCATACATCACCTGCGAAGTGCTGGGCATATTAGTGCCCCAGGTAATCGTAGCGGCGGTCCCAGAAACGCTGGTCGCCGGCGGCACCGTGTCCGCCAGCTTCGCTCCATGCGAATTTGCGCTCGCGGCCCCGGGAAGTCCGCAAGTCAGGCATACCATCACCAATACCGCCAAAAACCCCCAGATCCCCATCCACCGCGTCAGGCCCACTCCGTTTTGTGTTCGCATCTCAATCCCCCGGTAAACTTCTGTCCAGCGCCCAGTCACTCAGCCGAGCCAGAATTGCCTCGACGGAGTTCCGCGCACTGAAACTAGGTTAGTAGCGTGTATTAACCGGGAGATACTGGTCGCACGGGACAGACAGGGCCAACGTTCGGTATTGGTACCTGACTGTCCCGATGGACATGCCATTTAATGGCGTAGGGGGCCGTCTGCGGATTCGGGCACGAATCGCCTGCCGTTCGGCCATTCGCAGTCGTGGGACTTCCAGAAGCTTTAGATCGGCCCGTCGGCACCAGCGGCGGCCTTAGATTAAAAAGAGTGGAGCTAGGTTTTGCTGCACTTCGGCATGAGCATCGCGGTGGAATCGGGAGAAATATGCCTCGCAGAATCGCGGCCCCGGGGAGGAGTTCGCGAAGGTCGATCTCAAACGGCGGGAATGTGGCAACAATGGCGTGATGTGCGGATGGTCTCCCATGCTTCTCGCGCGATGAACGGCACCAGAGCTACCGCCGCAACCGGATCCGCCCACGGCGCGTGAAAGATCGCATTCACCAGCAATCCCGCCAGCGCGATCAGCGACAAATACCCACACAGCGCGGATTCGGTCGCGTCGGCTTTCAGCGCCGCGCTGGAAACCTGAATTGCCAGCTTGCGTTTCTGACCGGCGAGCCACGGCATGCCTATCGCCGCCACGATCAGCAGGATAATCCCGGCGATGCTTGGCCGCGGTTCGCGATATCCGAGGAGAGATAATGCAGAACTGGCGATGACGAAAGCCGCCACGACGAACAGCAATCCACCTGCCACCCGCGCCGCCAACCGTTCCGATTCCTCCGAGCCGGACTTCGAACGAAAGCGCCACAGCACGACCAGCGCTGAAAACAATTCAATCGCGCTATCGCCTCCGAATCCCAGCAGCGCAGAGCTATGCGCCGACCAGGCCGCTCCGAGCGCGACGATTGCCTCGATGCTCATCCACGCAATGCTCAGCATCTGCAATCGCACGATGCGCTGCAAAAGATCGGGAGCGGCGGGCAACGCTGCGCTGGCCGATTGAGATTGCATTCGGTTCTCCCCCACCGATTCCTGCGTCCACGTCATTTTGCCCCTGTTTCGAGCAATCCGAAAGCGCCAAAGATCCTCTCGCGTCGAATGAATCAGAACTCGATGCGCGCCTGAAACGCAACCATCCGCGGCGAACTATCGCCGCCCAAGCCGACGCCAAGCAATCCCGTGGGAGGTGAAGTTGGATAAGTAAGCGCGCCGAAACCAGTCTGCGTACTTGGCTTTCCCGGGATGCCCGCCAAGACCAGGCTAGGTAGCCCAAAATTAGGGTGGTTGAAAACATTGAAGAACTGCCCTTCGATCCGCAGCTTCACGCGTTCGCTCAGCGCAAACCATTTCGTGAGATAGAAGTCGCTCCAGAAAAAATCCGGCCCGCGCAAGGCGTTGCGGCCGAGAGTACCAAACTCGCAGGTTTGCGGCGTGTCGCCACCAGCGCAAGCTCCCGTGCTCGGATCAACGCTCGACACGAATGCATTCGGATTCAGCCATTGAATCGTCCCGGCTTGAGTAACGCCTGGAATCGCATTGTGCTCATAAAGCGGCACGCCCGGCACCGCGCTGGCAAATTGCGGCCCAGCACCCTGCACGATCCCCTTTCTTTTCGCCGAATACGGCGTGCTCAAAACCGAAAATGGAATCCCGCTGTGCCAGAACGCGGTGCCCGAAATCTGCCAGCCATTCAGCGCATAGCCCCAACCGCGGGCGTGCACTTTGATCGGCAATTCGTAAACATACTCCGCATTAAGATTGTGGCGGATGTCGTAATCGCAAGGCCCATAGTTCCGCCGCAAATCGCCCGGCAGCGGTGACAAAATCGCCCCCGCGGCGAATTGCAGAAATCCGCCATTCGAAACTTCGTCCATGCAGCGGCTGAAAGTGTAGTTCACCTGCCCCTGCAGTCCGTGCCCAAGCCGCTTCATCGCGGTAAGTTGCAGGCCGTGATAGTGGCTGTTCGAGCCGGTCGAGAATTGCGTCACCGCGCCAAATCTCGCATCCGTGGGCTCAAGATACGGGAACGGAGCAAAGCAGCCCTGGCAAACAGTTTGATAGCCGTTCACCTGCGTCGTGTACGGCTGATTCACCGCTCGCGTGCCGACATATTGCGCCCGCACGCTGGCAGTCGAGCCGAGCTGATGTTCCAGTGCCAAACTCCATTGCATGAAATACGGCGCGTGAAGTTTGCCGCTCGGTACGGCCGAGATTGCGACCGGCGGGAGGCACGTCGCACGATCGGCGGCCGGAGCTGCGCAGGAAAGCTGGCCCTGCGCGAAGCCCGCGCCAAAAGTCTGATTGGCGGACGCAATGGCGTCGATCGCGCTATTCGGCACGCCCGGTGCAATCGCAGTTCCGCCGACAGTCCCCAAGAGTCCGCCCTGGAAAGTGCGGACGTAAGGCGGATTGACGCCCACAACGTCCGCAATACTTCCCGGCAAAATATCGCTGAACACTCCGAATCCAGCTCGCAACACGGAATTGGGCGCGAACTGCCACGCGAGCGCGGTCCTCGGCTGCAAGATCGCTACTGGAGTAGATGAAAACACGTTGCCCAGCCCAGTTTGAATCGCGGCATTCAGCGGCTGATTTACATCATGAGAAATCGAATCGAACGAGCCCTGCAGACGCGCGATTTCGTCATGCGGATTCAACGGATTCGAATTGAACGTGTCGCGAACGCCGATCGTCCAGGTCAATTTCGACGTCAGCTTCCAGGTGTCCTGCGCGTAGAGATCGAGATTCAGAAATCGGAACGGCTCGTTCGCGGACTGCGGGAAAGTCTGCGACGCGATGGACGCAACTCCATAGATAAACTGCGGCAGCGTCGTATAGCTGACCGTGGGAACCGAGCCTTCCCCGAAATCGTAATCGTTCAGGCGAAAAATCCTGATATTCGTTCCAAACCTAAATTCGTGAGCGCCGCGGCTCCAGGCAAGATTGTCGTTGATAAAAACGCGCGAAACGCGCCTTCCCTGCACCCAGGTATTGTCGAGCCCTCCGATCGTGGTGAACGGAGCATTGGCTCCGCTTCCCTGCAGCACAATCGGAAACGCGGCGAGCGTCTTCTGAAAATCGCTGGGCGCGAACAGACTCTCGTACCACGAAAATCCAGGATTTAAGTAGTTCACCAGGTTCTGCGAAAAAACATGCGTATAGCCCGTGGCGAACGAGTAAAGCGGCTGCGGAGAAATCGCATCGAAGACGGGATTGATCGGATCGGTATAGGCGGCCTGCAGACCGGTGTCGGCCTGAAAACGAAACCAGGCCGTATTCGTCGAGCTCAGGTTGTAATCGATTCGCGCGGTCTGCACTTGCTCGTGATCGTCGCTCGAATGGGAAACGCTCTGCCGGTTCGCGCAACCGTTTCCGCTGGGGGGATTGCCCGCTGCCTGCCCTCCGCCCGCATTGAACGGACAGCCCAGCACCGCGAGTGGCGACCCGCTCACATTTCCGTAGAGCGAAAACATATTTTGATAGAACGGCACCAATTGAGGCGCTGCAGAATAAACGGCGCCAGTCACCGCGTCCTTGCCGCCTAACGGCAATTGCTGAAGGACGTAGCTCTGAAACGCCGTCGTTGGCACCGTGGTAGGCGTGACGATCGGCAGCGCGATGCGCACCCATTCGCTGTCAAAGAAGAAAAATAATCTATTGTGGATAATCGGTCCGCCCAAACTCCCGCCAAAATGATTCACGGTAGATCGCGGCTTGTGATTCCCGGGCGTAGCGTTGGTGAAATAATCCGCGGCATTCAAAATCGAACCGTTCCAGACTTCATAGAGATTCCCGTGGAAGAGGTTCGCGCCCGATTTAGTGACATAGTTGACCTGCGACGCCCCATAGCGCCCCTGGTCCACCGAGTAGGAAAGCGTGTTGACGGTCACTTCCGAAATCGAATTCAAGCCCAGCACCAGATTCGTCGAAAGCCCGCTGTTCAAATTCGTCAGCGGATCATTCGTCTCCAACCCGTCCACGATATAGCCGTTCGAGAGCGCAGGCAGTCCGTTGAATTCCACGTTCCCGTATCCATTAGATCCGCCGACGAAATCGTTGCCGCTGCCGGCAGTATTGATGAGCGCCCCTGCCGCGAATTGCAACGGGTAAGTCAGGTCCCCGCCCGGATTGGGAAGATTCTCGAGCGCCGGCGCGCTGAGATTTGTGGAAGTATTCGCGTTTTCAGGATTGATGAGAGGAGGCGCGCCGGTCACCTCAACCGTCTGGCTCGATTGCGCGATGCGAAGCGTGAAGTTTACCGTCTGCTTCTGTCCCAAACCCGTGACCACGTTGTCATTCTGCTCTACAGCGAAACCCGCAGCTTCAACTTTTACCGTATAAGCCCCAGGTTTCAGTTGCGCGAAATTAAACCGCCCCTGCTCGTCAGTCGTCACCGAACGCTGCGCCCCGGTCTCGCGATTCGTAAGCCCCACGATCGCAGCTGGAACGGCCGCGCCGGTAGCATCACTAACCTGGCCAACGATAGCGCTGGTTGTTTCCCCCTGCGCAAAAGTTCCAGTGGGCAACAGCACACACAATAAGCCCGCCAGAACCAACCTTGTTATGAGAATGTGATACATCGTCCCGATACCTCTAATAAGCCGCAAACAGTTAAGCAACAATAAGCGCCTATCTTAACGTAGGTTAACGCAAGATGTAAACTGTGGTTTACGTGCTAGACGTGTGCCCGGCACGCCATAATTGCGCGTGAAACCGCATAGCGCAGGCAGCCTGCCGGCGTTTTTGACTGTCTCAGGTCATACCGCAAATTCCCCTACCGGCCTCAACCGTCCCGCATCCCGCCGTGGACTTTGCTAGTTACTTTCTCTTATCGGCGTAGCGTCCCAGCCTACGCTCTGGAACAATAGCTTTCTGCGTAAGCTCCGGCTGTTCGAGAAAAGCACTCGTAGCGCGCTCTCCGAAATCGGCACGACTGGAGGCAACTTGAAAGCCGCGATTTTGTCGTCAGAACGCTTAGCATCCGCCCCGTTCCTTCAAATCATGGACGTTCCCCGGCCCGAGCCTAAAGCCGGACATGTTTTGCTTCGAGTCCTCGCGTGCGGAGTTTGTCGCACGGATCTGCACATCGCCGAAGGCGATCTACCTCCGCTCCGACCGCAACTCATTCCTGGCCATCAAATCGTCGGCGAGGTAATCGACGGCGCGACCGCGGAGTTGCCAAAAGGAACGCGGGTAGGAGTTTCCTGGATGGGCGGCGTCGATGGCGTTTGCTGGTATTGCCGCCACAAAATGGAAAATCTATGCGACAACCCCACCTTCACTGGATACACGGTGAATGGTGGCTATGCCGAGTATGCCCTGGTGCGCGCCGACTTCACTTTTCCATTGCCCGCCGGATTGGACGACGTGCATGTCGCTCCCCTTCTGTGCGCCGGCATAATCGGCTTTCGCAGCCTGCGCGTCGCCGGCATCGAGCCAGGTGAGCGAGTAGGACTTTTCGGCTTCGGCAGTTCCGCAAGTCTAGCGATCACCATCCTGCAATCCTGGAAATGCGGAGTCTATGTCGTGACCAGAGGCGAATCTCATCGCAGCTCGGCCGCCTCCCTCGGCGCCACATGGGTCGGCAAAGAAGATGAGAAGCCCCCGGTTGAGCTAGACCGCGCCGTCACTTTCGCTCCCAGCGGAAAAGTAGTAGTAAGCGCCCTAGCCAGTTTGAGAAAAGGCGGCGTGGTAGCAATCAACGCGATTCATCTCGACCAAATGCCCGCCTTCGACTACGACAAACTATTGTGGGGCGAGCGCCAGATTCGCAGTGTAGCCAATATGACTCGTCAGGACGCCCGCGACTTTCTGAAGCTCGCTCAAGCTGTAAATATTCGCCCGCGAGTCACCACATTCAAGCTCGAAGATGCAAACCAGGCCCTTCTGGCAGTGAAGGAAGAAACCGAGCAAGGATCAGCGGTCATCGTCCCGTGAAGATACAGAGGAATAGTTCTGCGAGGGTGGTTTCTCAACGACCGGCGTTTCAAAAATCGCGCGCCACTCGCCGTGCCCGCCGCCTGCGTCGCGGCAAAGCCACGGCATTATCCCCGCGAGGCAAAAAGCTCGCTCCAGCGCACCCGCCAATCTGTTGCGATTAAAAAGTACCCCGAACCTTTGTTTTCTTCGACTTGCGAAGGATTTTGATCTTACCCATGTTGCGATTAATAAAATTCCCGAGCGAATGAAAATCAAATCCATCGGCCGCGATTCGCGGTGGGTTGCCGCGCAGGAACATGTACCCGACGAAAACCGGCGCGCTTTAGTTGATGTGCGCTACGCTGCGCCTTTAGGCCCGCCTCGATTAGCTTGGGGGAATTTTGATGGAAGTTACTTCGACAACATCGCCCGCAACGGTGAGGCGCAGCGATCGCGTCTGCCTGACGCTGCTGCTCGAAGCCTCCGGCCGCGACGCGGACGGACACGAATTCGCCGAACCCGCGCGCACCATGCTGATCAGCCGGCACGGCGGCGTAATCGTCGCGCATCGCGCCCTGGCCGCGGGGCAGGAGGTTCATCTGCGGCGCACACTCGAGACCGAAGCGCACCGCGCCGGCATGGTCCGCGTGATTCGGAATGTCGGCTCGCAGAACGGCGCACAAATGTACAGCATCGAGTGCGTCGATCCGCAAGCCGATCTCTGGGGCGTGGAATTTCCCGCCCTCGAAGGCTCACAGGAATTCGTGGCGCGCATGCTGCTGGAGTGCAGCTTCTGCGGCAGCCGCGAAGTGGTTTACTTGAATGAATTCGAGCTCGGCGGCTTCGAAAAAAATCGCGGCACCGCACGCCATTGCAAAGTCTGCGATGTCCCCACGATCTGGACGCAAGCCCCGCACGAAGTCGCCAAAGTCGATCCGGTGAAATTCGCGGCCAGCGTGCACTCGAGCGCCGCAAGCGCGGGCGCCACGGCCGCCGCTCCGACGGATGCCGAACGGCGCCATTCGTTGCGTCTGCAAACGCGGCTCACCGCGTGCGTGCGCCTCACCGCCAGCGACGACGAGCTGGCCGTCTGCGAAGAAATTTCCGCCGAGGGCCTGTGCTTCCGCAGCAAGCGGCGATTTGAAGAGAACACCCGGATCGATATCGCCGTCCCCTACGCGGACGCCACCGCAAATATTTTCGTGCCCGCAAGAGTGGTGAGAGTGGAGCCAACAGCGTCAGCAGGATTATTTCGCCACGGAGTGGAATTCCTCAGAGTCTCCGCGCCAGCGGGATCGTAGATCGCGAGCGGCAACCGCGCATTTCGAAATTATGTAGCATAGCCGCGCTACGAAACGGCGACAGTGCGGCGTTCATTCTGCCGACGGCGCAAATAGTGCAGCGCGATGTTGATGAACACGCTGCCATGTTCCGTGGCGAACGAAAGGATCATCGCTTCCACTTCCGCGCCGGCATTGGAGATTTGCTCTTCATTGTGAATCGACGGCGGAAATACTTTGAACTTGAAGCCGCGATCGTTGAGCAGCGTCACGGCGTTGCCGATCACCATGTTGGCCAGCTCGCAAACGGTTTCGCGGACAATCTGCTCGCTCTCGGCGATTTCTTCGCCGGAAATGTTGCTGGCGACGCGAACCGCAGCCCGCGGCTCGACATCGAGAATCACGCGGCCCTCGATCTCGCCCTTGAACACAATCATCGCCGCGACGCCGCGCTTGCGATAACCCTCTTCTTCCATCGCAAGATCGCTGACCGTCACCGGCGACTGTAACGTTTCGGCAAGTACGGCATCCACGGCGCTGATGAATGGCTGAATTAAATCCATTTTCATGGCAATGTCCTTTTCGCTGGGCGGCAGCCGCTAAACGCTGGCGGTAACGTTCTCGTCGCTCAAAACGTAGCGAATAATTTCATACAGCGCGTCGGGCTTCACCGGCTTCTGCACAAAATGCCGAGCCCCGCGCTGCAGCGCCGCAAGAATATTGTCTTGATATCCCACGGAGGAGACCATGACGATGCGCGCGTCCGGATGCTCGCGGACAATTCGCTCGACGGCCTCGATGCCCTCCATCTGTGGCATGGTGATGTCCATGAGCACAATGTCGGGATTGGTCCGCGAATATTCGGTGATCGCGGTGAGCCCATCGCCCGCCTCGCCGGCCACCGTGCCGCCAAAAGCTTCCACCATTTTGGCCAGGCTTTTGCGGGCGAAGACGGAATCGTCCACGATCAAGTAGCGAACGGGCAGATTGTCTTTCTTGCGCGTTAGTGCTTCGAACTGTCTCATGACTATCTCCTTCGAGAAATCCGCTCCGCTTCAGTGAGTCCGGACGACGGACCGACCGAAGCCAATTCTGTAGATATTTTTTCGTTGGCGCAGTGCGCGAGAAGCACGCTGGCCAGCGACGAAAGCGATACGACTTTTTCCGCGAAGCCCCTCTCGACGGCGGAGCGCGGCATGCTATCCACCACGCACGAATCGGAACTCTGCGCCAGCGTGATGCCGCCGGCCGCTTGAACTTCGCCCAGTCCGGCAACGCCGTCTTCGCCCATGCCGGTCATGATCACCGCGAGCGCGGACTTGCCAAATTCGCGCGCCATCGAGCGAAACAGCACGTCAACGGACGGGCGATGGCCATTCACCGGCGGCATGTCATCGAGCACGACCACGTCGCCGTGCGGCATGTGCTTCACTTTCATGTGGTGATTGCCCGGACAAATCAGCGCGCGGCCTGCGAGCAGCAAATCTCCCGAGCGCGCTTCCTTCACTTCGATCGCGCAACTCTCATCCAGGCGCTTGGCAAACATGTTCGTAAAGTTTTCAGGCATGTGCTGAACGACCAGCAAACAACCCGGAAAATCTTCAGGCAGCTGCGCGAATAAATACTGAAGCGCTGCGGGCCCGCCGGTGGACACGCCGAGGGCTGCGACGCGCGACGGGAAAGGCCGCCCGGCAATGGCGCGCGGGCCTTTTCGCTTTTCAGTGGTCACCGTCAAGATCAGTTTCGGCGCGCCGGTGGTGGCCGCCACTTTGATTTTCAGAGCCAGCTCTTCGGCGATCGATTCGATGCGGCCGGATGCAGCGTCAATAGGCTTGGCTACAAAATCGAAGGCGCCGAGTGCCAGGGCTTTCAACGCCGCACGCGCGCTTTCTTCGGTCTGCGACGTAACCACGATCACCGGAACATGATGCTTGCCCGTAATGGCGCGCAGCATTTCGACCCCGTCCATGCGCGGCATATTCAGATCGAGCGTGACCACATGTGGCCGGAGCTCGGCGATTTTCTTTAGGCCGAAGGCGCCGTCCATCGCCGTGCCGACCACTTCGATCTGCGGATCGCGCGAAAGAATCTGCGGAATCATCTTCCGCATCAGCGCGGAATCATCGACCACCAGCACTCGCACGCGCTCGCTCATGCGGTAGCTCCGAGCGGGGCTTTGGCGACCTTTGAGACGACGGCCGCGACGTTGAGAATTAGAACGACAGTGCCATCGCCAAGAATCGAAGCTCCGCTTACTAGTTCCGACGCCGCGGTTTTGTCTTCGAGCGCTTTCATCACCAATTCTTCTTCGCCAACCAAGCGGTCCACCACCAGCCCGAATCTTCGTGGGCCGGTGGTGATGACGATCACGAACAGCCGCTTCGATTTCGTTTCGGCGGCCTCCGCGCTTTCCGGTTCGAGCCGCACCAGAGCCAGCAATTGATCGCGAAGCCGCAGAACTTCGCGGTCTTCTACGCGAGTAATATCCGAAGTCTGCATCCGCGCGATTTCAACCACGGCGGACAGCGGCACGGCATATAGCTTCCTGCCCACTTCGAACATCAGCGCCTTGATGCTGGCAAGAGTGAGCGGCAGCATCAGAGAAAAAGTGGTACCCTTGCCAGGCTGCGTGGCGATTTCGACGAAGCCTTTCAAGCGCTCGAGAGCGGTGGAAACAACATCCATGCCAACTCCGCGCCCGGAAATCGCAGTCACTTCATCGGCGGTAGTGAGACCCGGCTTAAAGATAAGTTGCAGCGCCTCGGATTCGTTGAAGCGGGCCGCTTCGTCCTGCGTGACGAGCCCGCGCTCGATCGCACGCAGCACGATTTTTTCGCGATCGAGGCCGCGACCGTCGTCGGACACTTCGATCACCACCTGATTCGCCTTGTGAAATGCGTTCAAGCGAATCGTGCCGCGAGGACTTTTTCCGGCCGCGATGCGCTCCGCGGCGGATTCAATGCCGTGGTCGGCCGCATTTCGAACGAGGTGCACGAGCGGCTCGGAAAGCGCGTCCAGAATGCTTTTGTCGAGATCGGTGGTTTGCCCGGCCAGCTCGATGGAGATCTCTTTGCCGCGCTGTTTTGCGACGTCGCGGACCACCCGTGGAAACCGGCGAAAGAGTTGCTCGACTGGAACCATGCGAATTTTCATGACCGATTTTTGGAGATCGCTCAGAACTCGCGTCTGATAGGCCAGAGCGTCGGAAAGTTTTCCGCGCAGGGGATCCTTGGCGTGCTGCTTTTCAAATTCGATGATGGTGCGGTGCAGCATGGATTTGCCGATGATCAGCTCGCCGACAAGATTCATCACGTTGTCGATACGGGCGGCATCCACTCGCAGGGTGTTTTCCGCCCCGGCCGGCGCGACATTCGAGGCGGAATTCGCGAAGTGGCGCGACTCGGCGTGAGCCAGCGGCGCCGATTCGGCGTCATCGACCTCAGACACTGCTGCGGGAACGCCGGCAGCGACCGCGGCGGCTTCCGATTCCAGCAAAATTTCGAGCAAATCGCGATGCGCGTTGGGCGCGGCACCCGCCGGCAACACCACAACTTCGGAAATAAGTGACGGGATCTGGCACTTCTTGCGAATCACGTCGCTCGTTTGTTCGCTCGAGACGGCCGCTTCCACCTGGCGCACAGCCGCCAAATCAGCGCCATCCTCGGGACGAAAACTGAGGATGGTTCCAGATGCGGTGAGCGCATTCTTCGTGAGCTGAACGGCGGCCGCCGGCATTGGCGCCCCGGGAGCAATGTGAGCGGCGACGAAAAACACATTCTCGCCGCGCTTCATCGCTTCGGCTATGAGCAGCTGCTCGTACTCGGTCCAGGCAAACTGCGCCACGAGCGGCGCCTTCTGATTTTTCTGTGCCTTGCCCTCGCCGGGCTTCTGCAGCACGCGCTCGATAAGTTCGCGAAGCGCGCTGCCATCGGGCAGTGGCATGTTTCCGCGATAGGCTGCCAGCATTTCATCGAAAGTATCAGCCGCGGTGAGCACGACTTCCGGTAGCGCGGACGCATTCGACGTAAAGGTTTCCGGCGTCATGACGTCTTCGAGCAAATGGGCCAGCGAGCTGAGTTCGCGATAGCCGCAAGAAGCCGAGTCACCCTTCAGCGTGTGCACCGCACGGCGCACTTTGCGAATCGTTTCGGGATCGCCGGGACGCTCCTCGAGCTCCAGGCCGCCTTCATTCATGGCCTGCAGCAGTTCGGCCGCGCTCTCGAAAAAGAGCTCGCGCAGCTCGGCGCCGCGATCATCGCCGAAAAAATTCACCGCGCCTCCTCGATCCGCTGGTACACAGTGGCGTTATTCTCGTGAATCATGTGAAATTTCTTAGTCAGGCCGAAAAGACTCTCGGCATGGCCGACAAACAGGTAGCCCTCCGGATTCAAGCAGCGATAAAACTTTTCGACCAGACGCTTCTGCTCGGGCTCGTCAAAATAAATCATCACGTTGCGGCAAAAGATGATGTCGTTGCGCTGCGGTAGAAATTCCGTCTTCAAATTATGAAAATCGAACTGGATCAGTGATTTCAGCGCAAGTTTGACGGCGTAGCGGTCCGCAGTTTTATCGAAGTAGCGCAGCCGCGTTGCGTAATCCACGGGCTCCATCTGGATTTCGCTATAGATCCCTTGTCCGGCCGTAAGCAGCGCGGAATAATTGATATCCGACGCGACGATTTCCACTTTCCACGGCGGCGGAACGAGCGGCTTCGGCACCGGCATCTCAAAAGGCAGCGGATTCCGCAGGTAGTAGTAAGCGAGCGCGTCGCAAACCAACATCGCCAACGTGTAAGGTTCCTGGCCAGTGGAGCAGCCGGCGCTCCAGATGCGCACGGTCCAGTCGCGGCGCTCCTGCTTCTTGTGCAGAATCGTTTCGAGAATCCGTTTCTGAAAGAGTTCGAGCTGCGGGCGCACACGGTAAAAACTCGTTTCATTCACCGTAAGATTTTCGAGTAGCGCGCTCAGCTCGAGTTTGCCTTCACGGCTGGTAAGCAAGCGGTAGTAGCTGTAAAAAGAATCGAGATTGCAGGCTTTCAGGCGGCGCTGCAGGCGATCGCGGAGAAAATGAGTGCGGCGCTCATCGAAATACATGCCGCATTCCTGATAGATAAGGGTTTGAAGCAGCTTGAGCTCTGCTTCAGTCAAAGGAACTTGAGCGGTCAGTGTGGACATGTGAGCTCGCTGTGCGTCGAAAGTCTGCGCGCGCCGTTACCGGCGGACGGTCGCTTCACTTTCCTGCAGGGCCATGGTTTCCGCGACGTCCTCGAGGCGCCGCAATTCGGAACGCCGCATCACTTTTTCAAGGTCCAGGAGGATCACCAACCGTCCCTTCAGTTTCGCGACGCCGGTGACGTAATCCACTTCGCCATCCTGAAATAAATCATTCGGAGTTTCAATTTCCGATGGCGGAATCTTGAGAACTTCCGACGCGGAATTGACGAGCAGGCCGACGGAGCGGCGGCCAAGTTCGACCACGACGATGCGATTCTTTTTGCTGGACTGAAGATCTTTTTCGCCGAAGCGCTTGCGCAGGTCAATCACCGAAATAATTCTTCCGCGAAGATTGATCACGCCCTCCACAAAATCCGGTGCGTTGGGAACCGGGGTAATCTTCGGCACGCGCACGATTTCGCGGACCAGCGCGATCGGCAGCCCGAAGGTCTCGGAGCCGATGCGAAAGCCGACGATTTGAATGTCTTTTGCCATCGCTGCGTTTCCCCGCGACTACGAATTCACCAGTTCCGCATAACGCTCGGCGGAAATGCGCGGAGCGGATTCTCCAGCGGCCGGCCGGGATCCGGCAACGCGCAGCGCACCCGACCCATTGTCGAGAACGAAGCGGCCCATCGTAGTAAGTAAAGTCTTTGAAAGCCGTGACATTTGCTCGGCGGTGGCCGCAAGCTGCGTAGAGCTGGAAGTGGATTGTTGCACCAGCTCGCGCATGCGCTCCATGGCGCGAACGACGGCCTGCGCGCCGGAGGCCTGCTCCTCGACCGAAGAATTGATTTCCTGTGTGATCTCGGTGAGCCGCGTGGTGGCTTTGGCAATTTGCGCAGACCCATTCGACTGCTCGGTGGTAGCGGCGCCAATTTCCTGCGCGAATTTGTAGACCTCCGTCACCACGTTCGAGATTTTTCCGAGCGCAGTGCTCAAATCGCTGCCGAGGAGCAGCCCCTCTTGCACCATCGAGGTGCTCTTCTCCATGTTCTCAACTGCCTCACGCGCTTCTTTCTGGATGCCCTCAATCAATTCCGAGATTTCCTTGGTGGATTGCGTGGATTTTTCGGCCAGCTTGCGGACTTCTTCGGCGACAACCGCAAATCCGAGTCCGTGTTCGCCGGCGCGCGCCGCCTCAATCGCGGCGTTCAATGCAAGCAGATTGGTTTGCTCCGCGAGATCGTCGATCACTTCGATAATCTTTCCGATGTCGTCGGCGCGCTGTCCGAGCACATCGATGATCTGCGCGGAAGCCTGAATGGCGGAATTGGTGCGATTCAGTCCGTCCGTCGCTTTTTCCATCGTGACGATGCCGGTGTGCACCTCCTCGCGCGAGCGGTAGCAAATATCCAGCAGCACTTTGGCGGTGTCCGCGACGCGCTGGATCGATGTGACCATCTGATCGATCGAAGCCGAAGTTTCGGCGACGCTGGAGGCCTGCATTTGAGTATTCTTGACCACGCTCTGCACGTTCACGCTCATCTCGTGCATCGTGGTGGTGACTTCATCGATCGCCGAAGCCGCTTGCAGGCTTACTTTCGCGGATTCCTCGGAAGCTCCAGCCATCTGATTCGAGCCATCCGCGACTTGCGCGGCGATATCGCGAACCTGACGGACCAGATCGTGCAGCCCCTGAATCATTTGCGAAAAAGCGTTGGCCATGGTGTCGCGAGAAGAACGCGGCATCACCGTAACGGTGAGCTGGCCCTCGGCAATCGAAGCAGACACCGCGGCCATGCCCTTCACGTGCGCAATCATCTTGTTGAAATTGTCCGCAAGCAGGCCGACTTCGTCATCGCGATGAATGTCGATGATCTGATCGATGTTTCCGGTATCCCCGATTTCGCGCGCCACTCCGATTAAGTGGTTTAGCGGCAAGGTGATCGAGCGCGAGGTGTAAAACGCGATGGCAAGAGCAAGAATGATGGTAATCAGAATGCCCACGATGCTCAGCCCGGTGCTCCACGTCGTAGCGCTTGCGGCCGAAGCGTTGGAGCGCTCGAGCGCGGTGCTAATGGTGCGGCTGGCTTCGTCCAGCAGCGAAGAAGTCTTGTTCATCCATGAGCCGGGATTTTGTTGCAGGTAAAAAATTTGCAAGTCGGAAACTGTCGCATCACCACCGTCCACTTGATGCCGCTTGGCGATCATCGGCTTGGCGAAATCGTCCATCCAGCCGTGCTCGGCATCTTCCACGCGCAGCAGAGTGCTGCGAAGAGCCGGGTCGGTAGCGTGGGATTCGGCGTCGCGCAGCTGGGTATTGATGGTGGTGTGGACGGAGGCGAGTTCGCCTTCATCGCGCACGTCGCCGCTGAGCAGGAAATTGCGCAGCACCAGCTCTTCGAGCATCACCTGAAAGCGGATGCTCTCGATGGTGGTCATGTCGTTGAGCGTGGCCGAGGCAACCGAGCGCGCCGAGTGCTCGCGTGAAATCGTCAGCACGCTCACGAAGAACAGCGCGATCATGATCGCCACGATCGCCCCGAACCCCGAATATAATTTCTTGCCGATTGTCATCTCGAAATCCCTCCACTTGCCCCGGGCCTTCTGGCCATTGTCCGGGCTGCAAGTCCCCCGGCTAGCTCGTTGGTTCCTTGAACTCGAACTCGATGATCTCCACGGTGTCCTTCGGTCCCGGCTCGAATTTCCATTTCTTAACGGCGTCAATAGCGGCAGAAACAAGTACCGGGTTTCCTCCCACAATTTTCGTGCTGCTCACCTTGCCGTCAGCGGTGATGGTCACTTCCACTTTAACTTTCCCGGTGACGCCCATATGACGCGCAAGCTGCGGATACTCGGCTGCCACACGCGCTTTGACTTTGCGTTTCGCCGCGTCGTTCACGGCCGGATCCTGCGCGTACATCGCCCCGGCAAAAGCGAGAATCGCTGCGACCGCGATCAGCCGGCTCGTTTTGCGAACCATCGAATCCCAAAATACGCGTGCCACACCCGTGCCTCCGTACAACTCCGGCGAAAGAAAATGCACGGAGGCTGCCAGTGACCGGGCGAATGTGTGGCAAAGTTCCGAAACGGCCCGAGCGGCTCTAAAGCGCTATAGCTTAGGCAGTTAGCGGGCGATGCCGTGCCGCCATGCGAGCCTGCGCGCGCCGTCAATCGTCTCAGCGCCTCAGGGCGCCGCTGCAATCGGTCTCAGGTTGCGACGCTGACTCGCCGCACGCGATTGTCCGATTCGGCACGCTCTTAGGCAGATTCCTTGACTCAAAATGAGATGCACACGTAACTTCGGTGTATCAATTTTGAAATCAGGAGACTCGCGCAGGACCCCATCCCTCATGCGTGCGGCCAAGAAAACCCGTCGGCAACCGGCGCGCTTGCGTGCCTCCCTCGATGCCGATTTGGCACAGCTCTCCGCTGCGACTCGTGAACTCAAACCTTCGATCGGCCCTACGGAATTTGTCCGCCGCCTGACTCTGTGCGCGGAGAAAATGTTCGAGGTGCGCTCGGCGGCACTGGCGCTCGTGCGCGGCGAGGAATGGGAAATCGTTTCAGCGCAGGGTGCGGCGGCGGAATTGGCCGGCGAGGAACAAGCTCGGCTGGCGCGCGGACTTGCCTCCGTGACTTGGACAACCGGAGAAGCCACGCGATTCAGCGCGACTGCCGCGATTTTGGGAAAGCCGCTGGCCGGGGCGTTGGGCGCGAATCATCTGGCGATGGCGCGCTTGACCGGCAGCGAAGGCGATCTGATGGGCGTGCTATGCCTCTCCGGCCGCGACCGGGCATTTTCGCCGGGTGAGCGCCATTTGCTCGAGGCGCTTGCCGGACATGCGTCGGTGGCGCTCGAAAACGCGCGGCTTTTCTCCTGGATCGAGCGATCCAAGAAACAATGGATCGAAGATTTCGACGCGATCACCGATTTCATCGTCGTTCACGACGCCAGCGACAGAATCCTGCGCGTCAATCGTTCGCTCGCCGGGCATTTGCGCCTGCGCCCTTCGGAATTAATCGGCCGGCACATGGAAACGCTGCGTTCGCTGGCCGCCGAGAGCATCGGGCGCGCATGTCCTTTCTGCCGCGATATGCAAGCCGGCACGGAAGAGTACGTGCAAACGGCGCACGAGCGAACCTATCTGATTTCCACCTCGAGGCTGCGCAGTTTGCCGGAAGACGATCTCCGCACTGTACACGTGCTGAAGGATATTACCGACCGGCGTGAACTGGAGCGCCGCTATCGCGAGCTTTTCGACAATATTCAAGAAGGCCTTTTCTTCTGCACGCCGGACGGCCAATTCATCGAGGTTAATAACGCGCTGGTGCGCATGCTCGGCTACGCCAATCGCGAAGAAGTTTTGGCCGTCAATTTATTCGAGGAACTTTGCCTGCGTCCGGATCTGCGGCGCCGTTGCATTAAGGCGGCGGACGAAGACGGCGTGCTGCGCAACCATGAGGAAGTATTGCGGCGGCGCGATGGCTCCTGGATTCACACGCTGCAGAATATTTTGATCGTGCGCGATGCCAAAGGCCACGCCGTGCAGTATCGCGGTTTGATGCTCGATATTACCGAGCAGAAATCCTTCCAAGCACAATTGCGGCGCGAGCGCGATTTCAACAAAAATATTCTAAATGACACGCAGAGCATGATTCTGGTGCTCGACACCGCCGGCCTGATCAGCTACGCGAACCGCCGCTGCTTCGAGATCGGCCACCGCGAGGCGGACTTGCTCGGTCATCCGCTCTCGGAATTTATTTCCGCATCGCGCCGCAAAGCCCTGGCCGAGGCGCTGCGCAGCACCTTGCGAGGCGCGCCCGCCGCCAACATGGAGCTTCCCTTCCTCCGCGGCGATGCCACTACCGGACAATTTTCGATCAGCCTCAGTCCGATGCGCGATGACAAAGGCGGGATAAATAGCATCGTCGTGGTGATGACCGACGTGACCGACGCGGCCGTTCTACAAGCGAAATTGATGCACACCGAGAAAATGGCGGCCGTGGGCCAGCTCGTCTCAGGCGTGGCGCACGAAGTGAATAATCCGCTCGCCGCGATTTTGGGTTTCACCGACTTGCTTCTCGAAAATCCAGAAGTTCCGTCCGGCGCAAAAGATGATCTGCGTGTGATTCTGCAGGAGGCGCAGCGCACGAAATTGATTATTCAGAACCTGCTCAGCTTTGCGCGCCAAAAGCCTGCTCTGCGCGAACCGGTGCAAATCAATTCCGTGCTGCGCCAGACGCTGAAGCTGCGCGCCTACGATTTCTCGAAACGCGATGTCGAACTCGTGGAGCGATTCGAAGAAAATCTTCCCGAAATCGTCGGTGACGTTCATCAGTTCCAGCAAGTTTTTCTGAATATCGTCAACAATGCGTACGACGCCGTGCAGGAAACCGGGCGGCCGGGACGAGTCGAAATCGAAACGGCTCACGCCAACGGCCAGATTGAAATTCGCTTTCGCGACAACGGCCCGGGAATCGAGCACGTCGATCGCATCTTCGAGCCGTTTTTCACCACCAAAGAAGTCGGCAAAGGCACGGGTCTGGGCCTGAGCATCTGTTACGGGATTGTCCGCGCACATCTCGGCGAAATTTTTTGCTTCAATAATCCCGATGGCGCGGGCAGCACGTTCGTAGTGCGATTACCGCTGGCAGCGGAAGCGGCGATGGTCGCGACGGCTGACAAAGCACGCAATTAATTCGCAGGGAGCAAAAGGACGCGATGACCGACAGCCAAACCATCCGGCTATTGATCGTGGACGACGAGCAAAACATCCGGCGCCTCTGCGTGACCGTCGGAAAAGGCCTCGGCTTCGACTGCACCGAGGCCGAGAGCGCCGAAGCCGCCCTGGCGCGCGCTGAAGCTTCCGCTCCGGATCTGGTGGTCACCGATCTCAAGCTGCCGGGCTCATCCGGTGTCGATTTGCTGCGCGAATTAAAAACGCGCCTGCCGCAGGCGGAAGTTTCCATCATGACCGGTCACGGTTCGATCGAATCCGCCGTGGATGCCATGAAGCTCGGCGCTTACGACTACATCGAGAAGCCGTTCCGCGTCGAGAAGCTACGGCAATTAGTGCAGCGCATGGCCGAAAAAGTGCGCCTGGTACAGGAAAATCGCTTCCTCCGCGAGCGCGTAAATGCGGAAACGCAGCTGGACGGTATCGTCGGTTCTTCGGCGCGAATCCAGGAAGTTCTGCGCATGATTTCGAAACTAAAAGATACGCGCACCCCGGTGTTGATCACCGGTGAAAGTGGCACCGGAAAAGAATTGGTAGCGCGAGCGATTCATTTCCGCGGCCCGTTCGCCGAATTGCCGTTTGTCGCGGTGGATTGCGGTTCGCTCGTCCCAACATTAATGGAGAGTGAACTATTCGGCCACGAAAAAGGCGCTTTCACCGGCGCGCTGAAAACAAAAGCCGGCCTATTTCAATCCGCAAATGGCGGCACGATTTTCCTGGACGAAATCGGCGAGCTGCCACTTGAAATGCAGGCCAAGCTCCTCCGCGTTCTGCAAGAAAAGGAAGTGCGCCCAGTGGGCAGCAACGATAAAGTTCCCGTGGACGTGCGCATCATCGCCGCGACGAATCGCGATCTCGACGCCGCCTATCGCGGTGGCACGTTCCGCAAAGATTTATATTTCCGGCTCAATGTGGTCACCGTCCATTTGCCCAGCTTGCGCGAGCACCGCTCCGATATTCCATTGTTGACCCACGCGTTCCTCGAACGCTACGCCGCAGGAAAAAATATTCAAGTGACGCCTGCGGTGATGAAGTGCCTCCTGCAATACGATTGGCCGGGAAATGTCCGCGAGCTGGAAAATTGTGTAGCTCGCGCCGTAGCCCTGGGCATGGAATCCACGATGGACGTCGCCGATCTGCCACCGGCAATTCAGGCAACGCACGATTCGTCAACCATAACCGCCGAAGCCAACGCGCTCTCCACCGCCGCCCTTTCGGAAATGGAGCGCATGACCATCCTGCGCGTCTTCGAGCAAGTAGGCGGCGACAAAGCCCTGGCCGGCAAACTCCTGGGCATCAGCCGCGCAACTCTGTATCGCAAACTAAAGCTATACGGAATTCCCCTCAAGTCCGCAGAAAAACAACCAGAACGCGAATCCGTGACGCACTAACCGCGACGCCGATCTCGCACCGGTTTTTGAATTGGATGTCGCCTTCGATTTCGTAGCGGCGGGCATCAGCCCGGCATTTTCGCCACGATTAGCGATCTCAATAAGTCCGTTGCCGACTGCTCACAGAAGTTGCATTTTGGTATTTCGACCGGGCATTGAGACGAGTTTGTTTCAGTGTGAGACGTTCGAAAATCCAAGCGCCACAAGCTCGTCGCACAAATCACTATGTTTCAAAGGTTTGCGAATCTTCTAGCGGTCGCCCCTTTGGCCGCGCGCGTGCAAACTACACTCCCGGAAGAGACCATCCCTGCGCCCTTAGTGCGCCCGCGGAATGGAGCCAATGAGCTCTCGAACTACTTTGCCGTTAGATCCAGCGGCCCCGACCGATCTCACCACCGCCTGGGCCGAAGCTCGCCGCGCGTATCCCATCTATGCCGCGCTCGCGCGCCAATTTGAAATTTCCGCCACGCCTTATGCCGAGGGCGAAGCCGTCCCGGAAGAAATCGGCCCCGCCGTCGTTGAGCGCAATCTGCGCTGGTTCGACGAAATGGATGGCCTGGTCAAAGTCTTCCAAATTCGGCAGCTTCCCCCCGCAACTCTGAACGCGAAAGAAGAAGGCCTGCGCGCTTTCATTCAGCGCCATTTGAAAAAATCGCAGAAGACCGCTTCCGATCGCGACAAGATTGACTTTCTCCTGGTGCAATATTTCGCGTTGTGCGCGCCAGAGAGTTTTTATCACGATGAAATTTCGCTCGCGGACGTCAGCCGCGTGCTGGAACCCGTGCTGGGCGTTGCAAGCCCGACAATTCCGGATTGGTGCGCCACGCTCGAAACCACCTTGGGCTTGGTGAGAGACTGCCGCAGCCTTCGCGATCTGCTCGAAAGCGGCAAGCTCGAGCAAGCCCGCCTGGTGAAAGAATCTTCGGGAGATCTTTTTTACGATCCGGCGGCGCTGGTTACTTTGGCGCGATTTAATTTTCTGGTGCGCCGCGCTTTCATTCGACTTCTTCACGCGGATCAGGAAGCGGTGCTAAAAGCACTCAGCGAGTTGGACCAGGCCGGAGTGCGCACGGTGGATTGCCGCCGCGCAGGATTTTCCGCCGCCGAAACTACCGCCGGCCTTCGCCTGTTCGCTGAAAACTGGCGCCCGCTGTATCACAAGGATTATTCCGAATCCGCTGTAGGCCGCTCGTTCGAGCAGTTGCTCGCGTTGCGGGCCGACCTGGAAGAAGGCGTGGCCAAGCTGCGGGCTCCGGGAACGGCGCCTGCGACAGAGTCCAGCGAACTTCCAGCTTTAGCGTTCGAGCCGGTCACGCGCACGCAAACGCGCGAGGCATCTTCATCATCCTCCGCGCTGCCACGCATCCAAGTGGAACAAACCGGATACCAGAGGAAAACCGGCCAAGACTCCGGCTACGTAAAATCCGAGGAATCGCTCGCGCAACTGGGAGCACCGGTGGATTTGGCGGCGAAGCCGGCCGACGAAAAGCCGGTATCCGTCACTGAAGCCGCATCGTCCTCGTCCGCTGCAAGCGATGTACCTTCCGCGCAGACTCCGTCCGCGGCTCCGACAGCGCCGGGTCTTTCCGCTGCCGAAGCGCAACCGCCGGCTTCATCGGAAATGGAAAGCTGCCTTGAAACAATTTGGGAGCAATTAATCGCCACGCCCCCGGCCCGCGGCCGCTCGATGTCCACCGTCACGCTGAAAAACACGAAAGTCCTGCTTTCCTCGTGGGAAGTCACCGCCTTCGTGGACAAAGCCGGACAGGAATCGGAAGATTTGCGCCGTGCGGTGGTAGCGCGCGCCATGCTCGCCGTGGCCATGGATTCGCGCAAGCAATCCGGCGAAGCCGTCTCGCTGCAATCCGCGCTGGTGCAAGCGCGCGCCGAGGTTTCCTATTTCCAGATCCAAGTAGAAAAAGCAAAGCAGGCGAAAAACACCGAAGCGGCGGTAAATCTCGGCATCAGCACCAAGCGGCTACTCTCTTTCATCGAAGAAGCTGACAAGCTCTCGCCCTGAAATCGGCCGCTTCGAAACGGCATTTCTCGCGACCGAATCAATCCTCGCAACTTTTCTCAACCGGTGTCACGTGCGTTGCATGGTCTGAGAATTTATCTCAGCGTGAGACGCGACCGCACGATTTCGAGCAAACTGCGGCAAAACGCGCTCGATCGCATGTCCGCAATCGATTGAAAATTCAGCACGTTGCGAAAGTGGACTCGATGCGCGCGCGCCCTCGGCAGTGGCGTCTAACTTGCATTCTCTCTTCCTGGATTTCCCTCGGGGAGAGGCCTGTGCTGAAGAAGGTCCTAGTCGTCGATGATTCGGCCGCCGAATTGAAGTTGATGGAGACCGTACTCGAGCAAGGGGGATTTCGAACCGCCGTGCTGAGCGATCCCTCGAGACTTGAAGAAACCATCGAGAACGAGCGGCCCAACATAATTTTGCTCGACGTGGTGATGCCGGGACGCAACGGATTTCAACTTTGCCGCGAGCTGAAGAATCACCAAGTGTTCGGCGCAATTCCCGTGATTCTCGTGAGCTCTAAGAATTCAGCCAGCGATAAATATTGGGGCGAGCAGCAGGGCGCGAGCGGGTACGTGGTCAAGCCGTTCACGCCGGAGCAATTAATCGGAGCGGTGAAGAAATTCGCGTGAGCCAGGACGAAACACTTTCGACAGTAGCACCGCACGAATTCGATGGCGGCGACGGATATGTCGTCCGGGACGAAGTCCGCCTGCTCGAACGCCAATACTGCGTATTTCGCGCGGGCCGCGAGCGATTTTGCCTTTCGGTCCTCGAAGTGGAAGAAGTAGTGGACTGGCCAACGCTGACGCGCATTCCTCTTTCGCCGGCGTTCCTGATGGGCATTTTCAATCTGCGCGGGACGATCGTGCCGCTCGTAGACATCGCTTTCACCGAAGGCCGCCGGCCGGGCCTGCTTC
The DNA here is from genome assembly GCA_963831955.1 of uncultured Acidobacteriota bacterium. Classification (GTDB taxonomy): domain Bacteria; phylum Acidobacteriota; class Terriglobia; order Acidiferrales; family UBA7541; genus Palsa-147. The sequence goes on from CAWHSG010000004.1 coordinate 640,473, forward strand.
CGCGCCATGTGGTTGTGGCAATGCTCAAGGGCGATGCGCAGCGTGAGGATGTCCGCCTCGGCATCGCGGTGGACGAAGTGGTGGGAACATTCGGCGCGAACGACGAATCATTCCTCGATCACGCGCCCGATGTTCCTTACTGCCGCGGGATGTTGCGGCATGAAGAGCGCCTGGCGTTGGTGGTCGATCTCGAAAAATTGATCGAAGTATTTCCGGTTCCGGTGATTTGAAATTTAGCACGGACTCCCGCGAAAAATCGGGTGCGGGCGAATTTCTTGGGGAGGAAGTATGAAATCGCGATTGAGTTCCACAGTCTGGATGCTGGTCATCTGGGTGGCCGTAGCCGCGGGAGGCGCCGCGCTGCTGGCGTTCTATGCCGGCTCACATTCGAATGGCGCGGGAATTGGCGACGCCGCGGGCATGCCCGCCGCGGCCAGCTCGGCGCTGATTGCCGCAGCCGGTCTCGCCGTGACGGCCGCGCTCTCACTCATAGTGGTTCTATCGAAGAGCGTGCTGACGCCGGTCGAAAAGCTCGCCGAATTTTCCGAGAGATTCGCATCGGGCGACAATCGCGCCAAGATCGAGATCTCCGCGAAGGATGAATTCGGCGCGATCGCCGAAAATCTGAATCGCAGCGTCTCGAAAATCTCGACGGCGGTGAACAATCAGCAGGTGCAGGAATCGCTGCAGCGAAGCATTACCGATTTGCTGAACGTGATCAATCAAGTGGCGCGCGGCGATTTGACGCTGCGTGGCAAAGTGACCAACGACGCGCTCGGCAACGTGGTGGATTCCGTGAACTACATGCTCGACAACTTCTCCAAGGTTCTCGAGCGCGTGCGCAAAGCAGCCGTAGACGTGAACGCCAGCGCCGGCGCGATTCTAGTGGCCGCTGACCAGATGACCTCCGGCGCCACGCAGCAAGATCAGGAAATTACGAATACTTCATCGGCCGTCGAAGAGCTGACGGTATCGATGAAGCAAGTTTCGAACAACGCCGAGGCCAGCGCCGAAGCGGCCCGCCGCGCTCTCGATGCCGCCGAACAAGGCAACCGCTCGGTGCGCGATACGCTCGAGGGCATGCAGCGAATTCGGGCGTCAGTGCAGGCGACGGCGAAGAAGATTAAATCGCTCGGCGACCGTTCCCTCGAAATTTCGGAAATCATCAACGTAATTAACGACATCACCGAGCAAACCAACTTGCTCGCATTGAACGCGGCCATCGAAGCTGCTCGCGCCGGAGAGGCTGGACGCGGATTCGCGGTCGTCGCCGATGAAGTCCGCAAGCTGGCCGAACACTCGCGCGCGGCCACGAAGGACATCGCGGCACTCATCAAGGCCATTCAAGCTGAAACGAACGAGGCGGTAGTGGTGATGGAAGAAGGCACCAAGGAAGTGGAAAGCGGCGCGGTGCTGGCCGACCAAGCCGGCAAAGCGCTCGAAGCAATTTCAAGCGTGGTGCGGCAATCCGCGGAGCTGGTGCAGGAAATTTCACTCGCATCGAAACAGCAAGTGCGCGGAACAGAAGGCGTGGCCAACGCGATGCAAATTATTTCCGGCATCACGCGGCAAACCTCGCAAGGCGCACGCCAAACGGTTTCGACCGTCGGGAACATGGTCAAGCTGTCCGAGCAACTCAACGAAGCGCTCGCGCAATTCCGTTCCAACGCCCGGCCGGCCAACGCCGCGACCGCCGAACCGGAGCGCGACAACGCCAGGGCCCTGGCCCCGGTGGGATCGAATCGCTGAGATCTGGTTTCATCTTTTGCGGGCGCTAGGAATGCGAACGCCGCTCGCTCCGGCCGAACATGAGAGAGAAACCAGCTACGGTGACAGGTTACGAGTTCGATGAGCTACGTTCGCTGATCGAAAGCCGCTCCGGAATCTTGTTCGATGCGTCCCGCGAGCGCTTTTTCTCAACGCGTGTGCGCGAATTTGTAGCCGAGCGCGGCTTGCAAGGCGGCACCGATTTGCTGCGGCTCGTTTCTGGCAGCAACGTCGAGTACAACGCACTGCTCGAAAGCCTGCTGACGCAGGAAACCTCATTCTTCCGCTATCCGGCGGTCTTCGACGCGCTCGCAAAGAAGATTCTGCCCGAATTGCAGGAAAAGAAATTCTGGGACAATCCGCGCACGCTGCGTATCTGGAGCGCCGCGTGTTCCACCGGAGAAGAACCTTACTCGATCGCAATCGCAGTTGCCGATGCACTTCCATTCGCCGAAGCCTGGCGAATCGAAATCCTCGCCACAGATATCAGCCGGCGCGCGCTGCAGCACGCCGAGCGCGGCGTCTATAGCGGCCGCAGCCTTGACAATCTGACTCCGCAGCAAATCGAGAACTATTTCACGAAGACGCGGCACGGCTACGTCGTAAAGCCGCGGATTCGCCGCATGGTTTCCTTCGCGCCGATGAATTTGACGCAGGCGGTTTACGTCGGGCGCATGGACTGCATTTTCTGCATGAACGTGCTGATGTATTTCGCCGAAGAGCGCCGCAATTCCGTCATTCAACGCTTCAGCGAATGTCTCGAGCCAGGCGGATATTTTCTGCTCGGCCACGCCGAGTCGCTCAGCAACGTGCCGGTGCGGCTCGAAGGCCTGGTGCTCGGCGATTGCCGGATTTATCGCAAGCCTGCAAAGGAATCGGCTGTAAAGCAAGCGGTGATGGCGGAGGGCAGCCTGTGAGCGCCGCGGAATCGCTCGAATTATTTCTGCAAGAGGCGTCCGACCACCTGCAATACCTGCGGGAATACTCGGGCCTCGTTCAGGAATCGCAAGCCCGCCCTGAAGATTTCGAAAAGCTTTATATCGCGGCACACACACTCTGCGGCACTTCAGCCAGTTTCGGGTTCCCTCTCTTTTCCGAAGTAGCAGGGAAACTCGCGCACATTTTCCAGTACGCGATGAACGCGCGCCTCGGACCCGACACTCACGGCCCGCTCACCGAATTCCTGGCCGACGCCGTCTCGGTCCTCGAATTCGATCTTTTGCAGATGGCCAACGACGGAACTGAATGTGCCCCCGATATCGCAGCGTTCAAGCAGCGCTACAGTTTTGCATTTCCCGCGGCCGTCGAAGACACAGCGGTAGCAGAAGAAGCCGTGAGCCACACGGCACAGACAATTTCCGTGACGCCGAGTTCGTCGTCTAGCAGTGGGGTCTCATTCGTCGATTCGCTTCCCGAAGATAGCGATATTCCCGCCGAGGTTCTCGAGATCTTCGTAGCCGAAGCTGAAGAACATTTCCAGACCGTCACCGAATGCCTGTTGGCGCTCGAAGGCAATCCCAACGCGGAAGACATCAATCGCCTGTTCCGCGCCATGCACACGGTGAAAGGTTCTGCCGCGCAAGTCGGCGTGCATCGCTGCGCGGTCGTCGCGCACCGCGTCGAGGAATTGATCGGCCGCATGCGCGATGGCCGCCTGCAGCCCAGCGCCGAAATTGTGGATCTGTGCCTCGATTCAGTGGACGCGCTCAAGAAACTGCTGCATCACTCGTGGATCGACGATGCGGAAATGCGCGCGAAACTTGAGCCGCTCCTCGCGCGAATCGAAGAACTGGCTCCCGCTGGCACCGAAGAACCATCCATGGATTTCTCCGAGGCAGCCCCTGCGAGCGCGGCGGCTGAGCAAGCTCCCGCATCGGAACTTGCTCCCGCCGCGACGCAGCAAATTTCTCCAGCGCGGCGCGCGGTGCCGGCCACCACTGCTGCAGCACAAGCCAAGTCCGTACGCATTTCACTCGATCGCCTGGATCGCATGATGAACGCCGTCGGCGAGCTGGTGATCAATCGCACGCGCATGCTCGGCCGCCTGAGTGAACTGGCAAAGCTGGTCGAAGTTTTGACTTTCTCAAAAGCGCGCCTCTCGCTGAAAGTCTCCGAGTTTCAAGACAAACACGAGTTCAGCCGTATCAGTTCGAGCCTGATGCCGGGCAGCGCCCCGCCGCAAATGGATACATTCCGGGGCTTCTCCGGCATGCCGGGGTTGCAAGGCGAATCTTCGAGCGGATTCAGCGAGCTCGAAATGGATCGCTACGACGATTTCAATATTCTCTCGCGATCGCTGGCCGAAATTTCCGCGGACGTCACCGAAGTCCTTTCGCAGCTCGAATCCTTCATGAACCGCGTGGATTCCGACATCGACGAATTCACCAAGCTCGCGCACCATCTGCAGGATGAAATCACGCGCGCCCGCATGGTTCCGATCGGCAATCTTTACACGCGCCTCTCGCGCACAGTTCGTGACGCGGCGAAAGCCACGGGCAAACGGGTTGCACTAGTTCTGGAAGGCGCAGAAACGGAACTCGACAACAATATCATTCAGCAGATTTCCGATCCGCTGATCCATCTGGTCCGCAACGCTGTAGCCCACGGAATCGAAAAGCCCGAAACACGCACGCGCAATAATAAATCTGAAGAAGGCCGCCTGACCGTTCGCGCCTACCACCGCGGCAATCACGTCTTCGTCGAAGTCGAAGACGACGGCGGCGGCATTAACTACGAAAAAATCCGCGCCCGCGCTCTCGAAACCGGCCGCGTCACTTACTCGCAAGCCGAGCAACTCAGCGAGCGTGAGTTGCGAGAGTTCCTCTTTCAACCAGGATTTTCTACCGCCGACAGCAAGACCGAACTAGCAGGTCGCGGCGTGGGTCTAGATGTCGTTCGCGCCAACATCCACTCGCTCAACGGCGACATCGAAATCAAATCGGACTCCGGAAGCGGCACAGTCTTCACGCTAAAAGTTCCTCTCACGCTGATTATTTCCCAAGCCCTGTTCGTACGCAGCGGCACTTCAGTATTTGCATTCCCGCTGGCGTTCGTAGAAGAAATTCGCCGACTGAAGCCCGACGAACTCGAAGACGTAGGCGGCAAACTGCTCACAAAGGTACGCGGCGTGACCATCGAAGCCGTCCGTCTGGACGCGCAACTAGGCCTGCCGCCAATCGAGCCCATCAACGGCTACTACCGCATGGTAATCGTGAAAGTCGCCGGCCGCTCCGAAGGAATCATCGTCGAAGACGTCCTCGGCAAAGACGAAATCGTAATCAAAAATCTCGGCGAGTATCTGCGCCGCGTAAAGCTTTTCCCCGGCACCTCGATCGCATCCGACGGCAGCCTGATTCTGCTGATCGATCTGAATCGCCTCGTAGCAGCCGAAGCCGCAGAGCGCCGCCAGCAGGTGGCTCCCGCCGGCGCCGCCCGAATTTTCGCGCCCGGCTCAAGCGCAGTGGCTGCCGGAAGCATTCCTATGGAAGCGGTGGACGCAGTCGGTCCCGACAAAGTGATCGTGGTCGTGGACGATTCCATTAGCGTCCGCAAATTCGTAGGCCGCATGCTGGAAAAAGCCGGCTATCGAGTGATCCTTGCCGCCGACGGCCTCGAGGCTTCCGAAGTAATCGCCCATTCCGGCTGCCATCTCGTGCTCACCGATCTCGAAATGCCGCGCATGAACGGCTACGAATTAATGGCGCATCTGCGGCAGGATCCCGTAACGCGACAAATTCCGGTGATGGTAGTCACTTCGCGCGCCGGCGCAAAACATCGCGATCGCGCCATGAAAGACGGCGCCGTAGCATTTCTCACCAAGCCGGTTCAGGAAGATTTGTTGATCGAAACTGTGGAGCAGCTCATCGGCGAAGACCACGACGCAATCACGCAACCCGCCGGCGGCCTGACGCGAGCATAGCGACGATGCCAGCCCTCAACAAAAAAGTGCGCGTGCTGATCGTCGAAGATTCGGCGTTCATGCGCAAAGTTCTGCACGACATCATCGTCGCCGATCCCAGCATGGAAGTGGCGGGCCAGGCGCGAGATGGCCGCGAAGGCGTCTCCCTGGCCGAATCGCTGCAGCCCGACGTGATCACCATGGACGTAAATATGCCGCGACTCGATGGCCTGCAAGCCACCGAGTTAATCATGACGCAAAATCCGCGGCCCATCGTGATCGTCAGCTCCGAATCGCGCGACGGAACCGCCAGCACTCTCCGCGCACTCGAATTAGGAGCGGTAGATTTCGTTCCGAAGCCGGTGAATGGAATTGATCTCGACATGCGAACTGTGGGCGAGGAACTTCGCCGCAAATTAAAAATGGCGGCAAAAGTCCGCGTAGTGCGCACCGCGACGCTTTCAAGACTCGCAAACGTAGCGGCAAGAGGCCCGATTCCGCGCGTCGTTCCTTCAAATGGCGGAACGCCTCCAGCCGTCGGCGCAGGAAGATTCCCAGTAATCATAATCGCCGCATCCACCGGCGGCCCGGCCACGGTAATGGACGTCGTCTCGCGGCTGCCGAAAGATCTGTACGCAGCGGTAGTCGTGGTGCTGCACATGCCCGCAAGTTTCACGCATCAATATAGCGTGCAACTCGCCGAGGTCTCCGCTCTGCGCGTGAAAGACGCCGAGAACAACGAAATCGTCCAGCCCGGCACAATTTACGTCTGCCCCGGCTCGCATCATTTGCGATTCGCGGGCAGCCGGAAGAATCGCACTCGATGGCAGCGATCGCATCGGCGGCTATCGCCCGTGCGCCGACGTCGCTCTCGAAACCGCAGCGCAATATCTCGGCCCCATGCTCGTCAGCGTAATTCTCACCGGTATGGGCAACGACGGCGCAAAAGGCGTCAAAGCCGTGAAAGAAGCCGGCGGCTACGTGATCGCGCAGGACGAAGCCACTTCGGTAATTTTCGGAATGCCCGCGGAAGCAATCAAGACCGGCGCAGTAGATGAAGTCTTGGCGCTCGACCACGTGCCCGCAGCGATCGAACGCCGCGCTCTGCAAATCGCCAGGCCCATATCGGTAATGACCCGATGAGCATCACATCGTCCGATCAAAAAGCGCAAAAACGCGTGCGCGCAAAGGAATCCGCGATTCTCTTCACCATTTCAGGCCATCCCTTTGCAATCGCATCATCCGCGGTGCACGAAATTCGCAGCGCGGACAGCCTGGCCGGCTCAGCCATGGAAATTGGACAAAGCGGCGTCACGAAGGTGAGGCATCTAGTCCATCGCGGAAATCGCAGCTACTTCGTGGTGAACGGCTGCGCGCATTTCGGCCTAAAAACTACCCGGCCAACTCTGGTACTGATTCTGCGGGATTCTCCAGTCGCAATTCTGGTGGATAAAATCGAGCGAATGACGGACATCGCCGAGCCAAATCCATTGCCGCTCGCCTTCGAAGGCGAGGAGCGCCGCTGGTATCGCGGCCTGAGTTACACGGATGATGCCATCATCCCGGTGGTGAATCCCGCGGGCTTTCTCACGCGCCATGAATTGCGCGCCCTCGAAGAAGCGCTGCACGCCTCGCGAGCCGAAGCGCACGCAGAACTATCCGGGACGGTGGTGCAATGACCACGCCGCAGCCGCAATCGAAAAAAATTCATTTGTCCTGCTGCAATTGGGCAAGCGCAGGTTCGGTCTTCCGGCTGCCATCGTCACCGAACTGGCGCCGCCGGTGAAGCTGCACGTATTCGCCCACCAAACGCCCATGGTCGCAGGAGTCATCATGCGCCGCGGCAGAATTATTCCTGTCTATGACGTAACGCCGGCGCTCGCCGGAAAAAAGCTGCCCGATCGCCGCTTCTATCTGGTGGCATCGAGAAAAATCGACGCTCAGGACGAACTGAGTGCCATTCCCGTAGATGGCGAGTGTGAATTGGTCACCGCAGAATTATTTCCATCTCCCGAGGACTCGCCGAAGTACGTTGCAGGAGTTCTCTCAATCGGCGAAGAAACAATTGAAGTTCTCGATTTCGAGACACTGGTGCGCACCCCAGCCGCTCCGGCGGTTTCGAACGGCGTGAAATCCTCAGCAACCGGGGCCAATCGCGTGAGCGGCATCCCGATGGATCTTCCAAAGATCCTGATGATCGAAAGCAACGTCTATTTCGCAAAGCGGCTAAGCGACGCGCTGAAGCTGCAAGGCTTCGATGTGGTCACCTGCGCGCAATCCGCCTATGCGCTCACGATGCTCGAATGGAATACGTCCGTCCGCCGTGCTCTGTTCCACGAATCTGCGCGAAATGAACGCGCTCGAAATCGCGCCGATCCTTCGCTCCGATCCGAAATCCGCGAACATTCCGTTGATTGCCGTCGGCGGCGGCGAAGGCGAACAAGCGCTGCTCGAAGCGTTCCGAGCAGGCTGCGATGATTTCGTGGATCGGCGCAGGGCGCCCGCCGATATCGCGCGCCACATTCGCAGCTTTCTACTAAGCCGTCAGGATGGGTTCCAGCCCACGCAAATGCTGCAAAGCACCGAAACCGATCTGAGCGGCCGCCTCTCGCATCTCGATCTTCCCGGCGTAATTCAAATGCTTGGCCAGTCGCATCAGACCGGCGCGCTGCATCTCAACGCCGGCGAAACCGACGGCGTAATTTTTCTCGACGCCGGAAAAATCACCCACGCGGAATGCGGCACTCTCTTCGGCGACGAAGCCGTCTATCACATGGTGAAAAATTGCCATCGCCGCGTCGAAGGCGTTTACAAATTCGTTTACGGAGCGACGGCAGCGCAGCGCACCGTCCTCCGTTCGGCCACCGATTTATTGCTCGATGCCCTGCGCGAATATCGACGAAGCCGAGCACGCAGAAGTGGAGGAACCGTCATGAGCGACGCGCCAGTTTTCCCCAGTACTTCGCGTCCCCACTGTTTATTTCATCGACGACAGCGCCACCATGCGCGAGGTCATCAAGATTGCTTTCCGCAAAGAAAGCATCCACGTGATCGCCTGCCACGATGCCGCGTCTGCGCTCACGCTATTCGCGGAATCGAAGCCCGACGCGGTGATCACCGACGTGATTATGCCCGATAAAGATGGCTACGAGGTTTGCCGCTTCGTGAAACAAAATCCGGAGTTGCGCGCAACGCCGGTAATTCTGATGTCCGGCGTGGTGAATCGCCAGGTCGCAGAGAAAGCGATGGAAGCCGGCGCAGATGAGCTGATGCGCAAGCCATTTCAACCGCAGGAGCTGGTAACGCGCGTAAAAAATCTTCTCAATCCCAAGCCGGCGGTAACAGGAACGAATGCAGCGGCGCGAGAAGATTATCCGGCGACCGCGCCGTCAGCATCGCTCAGCAATTTATTCGCTGCGCCGGCAACAACGTTGCCGCCACCGATGCAGCACGACACGCGATTCGAGGAACGACGCACCGTTGTGGCATCGCTCGGCGTAGCAAGCGCCATGAATGTAGCGGCTCTGGTTGCCGCCAGCCCAGTGCCGAGCGCAACCCCCAGCGCCGAGCTCCTAAAATTGCGCTCCGAAAATCGCCGCCTGGAAATGCTGGTAAAAAAATTACAGGCCGAGCTACAGGGCGAAAAGCAATACAGTGCCGAACTAGAATCCCAACTCCGAGTCCAACAAGAAACCTAGCAACTCCGCGCCGAATTATCTCGCGAGGCTAAAGGTAACTTGCGAGGACGATTCGAATAAAACTACCGGAGGTTGGGAGGGCGGGGCTCAGCCCGCCAAGCGGTATGAAATATAAGGTATGAATCGGTACTGCCCGCGACGGGATTTAAACCCCGCCCTCCCAACCCCACTCAACCAGCCTAGGCCCAATTACTCCGGACCAAATTCAACAGAAACGAAAGCGTCGCTGACCGCTTCTCAAACTCTAGCGATGCGAATGCCCGCCACCGCCGGAATGTCCGCCACCACTCGAGTGTCCGCCTCCGCTGCTATGCGGAGAGCTGCCGCGCGAGCCGCCGCTTGGCGCGTGTGATCCACCACCACTCGGCGGGCGCGAAGACGGCGCGTTCAGTCGCGGCGCGCTGTAACTCGGCCGCGACGGTGCGCTGTAACTTGGACGTGGCGCGTTATAAGCCGGACGCGGCGCGCTGTAACTCGGACGTGCACCACCCGGATACCCAGGCGCCCGGTACGTCGGCGTGCTGTTTGGACGTCCCGCCGCGCCACCATAGATGCTGCCCGGCCGCTGCGTAACGATCGGCTTATTCATCATGAGCGGCGGCCGATAACCGCGATTCGAACCGCCATACGCCCGGCCAGCGCTGGAGCCCGAAGGCGAGCCGAATCTCTGCCAGGTTCCACTGCTGCCCGCGCCGCTCGGACGCGTGTCCGCCTGAGCGCCGGGCCTAGCCGCGCCGCGACTGGGATATCCAGTGCTCGGCGAGCGCGAACCAAATCCGTCATTCGAATTTGCCCCGAGCGATCCGGTACCTCGTGCACCAATGCCAGTCGAAGGCCGGTCATTCGACGCCCCGCGATTCAAACCAGCGCCGCCATTACTCTCGGGCCGGCCCGATCCCGTTTCCCGCGCGCCGCTCGAAGGGCTGGCCGATCCGCCAAACTTCCCTTCCGCGCCGGCACCCGCACCGCCACGATTCTCGGCAGTCACAGGCGTGAAGTGACCATCCCTCTGAATCGAATTCTGCAGCCGCGAAGTTTCCTGCGAGAAGGAAGTCGGCCGCGTAGCCGGCTGATTCTTCGCGAAGAAACTCTTAGCTGCACCCGCACGAGCCCCGCCCGTCCCAGGACTCTGGAATTTCCCCGACGCGCTCAAGCTCTCGCGCGACGGAACCACCGGTAAATTCCCAGTCATCAATCGTCCGCCCCGAAATGCTCCGGGATTCACCGCCGTCGCGCGCGCTCCGCCGCCGCGGCCAAATCGATCCGCAGACATTCCCGAAAATCCGGATCGCACGCGCGCATTGCCTTCGAAGTTGTGAAAATTCGAGAACCGGTCATTCCGAAGCAACGGTCCCCAGCCGCGGCCGCCGAATCCGCCGCGGAATCCCCACGTGTTCACGAATCCAAAGCCAAATCCGAAGCCGCCCCACCACGGAAAGAGGAAGTCGCCAGGTCCGACGGGAAACCAGCCAAATCCAACCCCGAAGCCGGGGCCATAACCGAAGAACGAAACGTAGGCCGGCGCCCACACCGGGTAGTAGCCGACCGCGACAGGTCCCGGCCACCAGGCCCAAGATCCGCCGTTAACAAACCAGCGGCCATAGTGATAAGGCGCCCAGCCCCACGGCTCCGCGCCAACCCACGTCCAACCCCAATACGGTTCATAAACCCAACTGCCATCGCGGTAAGGAGCCCAGTCCGGACCCTGCTGCGGCGTCCATACGCGGCCCACATCCGGCACTTCGCTCCAAGTTCCGTAAGAATCGAGATCTTCGCTGCCGGTGTAATAACGATTGGTATGCCGCCACGAATCGGCCTTCTGAATCTGGCGATCGCGATCCTCATTGAACGCGTCCCAGTCGTCCCGGCCGGGCGCCGTGGTAATTTTATATTGCGCGTTATTTGAGTCGCCCTGGATGGTGATCAGGTCGCCCTTCTTTACGCGCGTGCTTCCCTGCGGCGTGGAAATCTCCGCCTCGCCGTTGCGCACGGAAACTTCCGTCTGCCCGCCGGGATTCACGTAGATGCGGTAAGCGCCGTCTTTGCCGATGGGATGAATGGCCACATTGGGCGTGTCGATCTCTACGTCCGCTTCGTGGCCCTTGAACATGCTGAAGTAGGCCAGACCTTCACCCAACTGAATTTGAATCTGCGTGCGCTCGAGTGTGGTGATCGTGGCCTGCGAACTATCCGCGAGGCGGAGGATGTCGGCGAAGTCGAGCTGGACTTCAGCGCGTCCCTTATTGCCTGTGGAGATTTTGTCGCCCGGCGCCAACGGCGTATTCAAAGTAGCCGCCGACCAATCGCCAGAGTCGCCGCGCTGCGTGGATACATCGCCCTGAATCAAGCTAACGCGCCCCATCCCCGGCCCCGGCTTATCAGGAGTGCCGGACTGCTGTTGCGCCGGCGCTGCGTCGGGGTAAGTGTCAGGCTGCGTACCGGTCTGTGCGTCCGGCTGCACTTGTGTGGCATCGGGCTGAGGCGGCTCTTGCGAAGGATCGGGCTGCGATTGCGCTTGCGCCGTGCCGATGGCAAACAGCGCAAGTACGAGCACTATAAAAGTTGTAAGAATTTTTGATGCCGCGCTTTTCATGGCCCACCCAGTCTCCGCCGGCACTGGAACACCGTCCCGGCAGAGCTCCCAAGTGCATTGCCAATACCAAACGCGCTGAATGGGGTTTTCGAGATAACCATAGCTATATCAATGGTTTATGGATGCGTCAAATCGCTGTGGCGCCGCCGCGGAGGGTTCGGGGTGGTGGATTTCAACCACCCTCGGTGCATCTCAGCCGCTTAACTAGGGGGGTGGCTCGGTGGGTGTTGGCGACTCGGAATGCGGATTGTAGGGGGTTGCCGTTTTGCAGCGATTAGAAATCAATTCTGTGCTTTGTTTTCAATGTGATAGATCGATTTCTACTCATTTTGGTGTATCGATTAGAAATCGTTTGATTCGGCTGGGTCGCTGGAGAAGTTTTCCGTGGCGTGGCAAGCCGTTTCATTGGCAATTTCCCGGGTCAGGTTAACAACGAAAGGAGAAACAAGATATAGAACTGACTGCGGAACTACGAAGCGGGCTTGCGCAGGTTCTGAAGGTGTTCGTGCGATCAATTAGGGCTGCGGGTCAGGCTCATCGGCGATGCCGATCTTCGAAAGGCGGTAGCGCAGGGCATTGCGCGAGAGGCCGAGGAGACGAGCGGCCTGGCTCTTGTTGCCTTTGGCGCGACGGAGGGCCTCGCGAATCATCTCGTCTTCCCATTGCTCGAGGGTCATCCCTTCGGGGAGCAGCGCGTGAGAATCGCCGGGAGCTTTCGTGCGCGAGCTATCGAGATGAATATCGCTTAGTTGCAACTCGCCGCCATTTGAAAGCGCTACGCCGCGCTCAATGATATTTTCGAGTTCGCGAACGTTTCCGGGCCAATGAAAGGCCGTCAATGCCGCGAGCGCATCCGCGGAAATTCCGCCGATATCTTTGCCGGCCTCGCGGGCGAAGCGCTCGATGAAAAGATTTACGAGATCGGGGATGTCCTCTTTGTGGTCGCGTAGCGGCGGGATATCAATGGGCACGACATTCAAGCGGTAATAAAGGTCCTGGCGAAATGTGCCTTCCTCGAGCGCTGCGCGGAGGTCGCGATTCGTCGCGGCGACGAGGCGAACATCCACTTTCAGAGTTCGCGTGCCGCCGAGGCGCTCGAAGGAACGCTCCTGGAGGACGCGCAGCAACTTCACTTGCGTGGCCGGTGGCACGTCGCCGATTTCATCCAGGAAGAGCGTGCCTTTATCGGCTAGTTCAAATTTTCCGGGTTTGCTGGTGGTGGCGCCGGTGAACGCGCCTTTCTCGTAGCCGAAAAGTTCGCTCTCCAGCAGATTCTCGGGAATCGCGGTGCTGTTAATTTTGATAAACGGGCCACCTGAGCGGCGCGAACGCTGGTGAATCAAATGCGCGACGAGATCTTTGCCGACGCCGCTCTCGCCGCCGATCAGCACGGTGGAATTTGTGGAGGCCACGCGCTCGACGGTGGCCAGCACTTCCTGCATTTTGGGGCTGCGGGCGACAATATTAGGGTACTCGTAACGTTTGCCCAATTGCTCGCGCAACGAGCGGTTTTCGTCTCGCAAGCGGCGCACATCGAGTTCCTTGTGCACTACCATGCGCATTTCGGCTAGCGAAAATGGCTTCAGGACGTAATCGCTGGCGCCCGCCTTCATGGCTTCGACCGCGGTTTCAACCGATCCGAACGCGGTCATCACGATCACAGGCAGAGCGGCATTGGCGCGTTTTACGGCGTGGAGAAATTCTAGGCCGCCCATGCCCGGGAGTTTCAGATCGGTGAGCACTAGATCGACCGGTTCGCGCAGCAATAAATCCAACCCCGCTTCGGCATCGGCGGCTGAACGCGTCTCAAAGCCATCCTCGCCAAGATTCAATTCCAGCAGACGCCGCATCTTGGCTTCATCTTCGACAATGAGAATGGTCGCCATGCAATCAGCTCAGGGTACTCAAGCCCGCAAACTCGATTCCGCCGCGCGCGTAGTCGTTCCAGCTTCGTCCAGCGGAAAAAATACCGTAAAGCAAGCGCCCGGCCCGTCGCCGGCCTCGAGGTGCAGCACACCGCCGTGGTCGTCCACAATTTTCGACACGATCGAAAGTCCCAGGCCTACGCCTTTCTGCTTGGTAGTCACAAACGGATTGAAAATCTGCTCGCGCATCTCCATCGGCACTCCCGGCCCACTATCCGCGAATCGAACTTCCACTCCGTCGCTGCGATCGCGCTGCACGGCGGCAATCGTCACGCGCAACGTGCCGCCATCCACCATCGCATCATAAGCGTTCTGCGCCAGATTGATGAACACCTGCTCGGCGAAATTCTCATCGAGAGGAACATCCGGCAGCCCCGCGGCATACTCGCGCTCCACGCGAATCGCCGGCCCGGTCCATTGCGCCGCGACAGACTTCAAAGCGCGCTCTACAATTTTATCTACCGGCTGCCGCGTGCGATCCAGATGCTGCGGCCGCGCAAAATCCAAAAACCGCGTGACCAGCGCGCTTAAGCGGTTCACTTCCGTGGAAATGTATCCCGCCAATTCGCTGGCCAGCGGATTCGAAGCCTCCAATTTCTGATTCAGCATCTCCGCGGACCCTTTGATCACCCCCAGCGGATTGCGAATCTCATGCGCCAGGCCGGCCGAAAGCTGCCCCAGCGCGGCCAGCCGCTCCGAGCGGCGGGCCTCGGCCTGGATATGCTCGAGCCGCCGGTTCGTTTGCTCCAGCTCTTCCGCGAGAAGTTGATACCGCCGCGTCTGCTGCCGGTTTTCCATTACGAAATTATTCACCAGGATCGCGGCGATAAAGAAAAACACGATCCGCAAAGTCAATTCCGTGACGCCGCTCGGCGTTAAATCAAATTCCTGCAACGCCAGCGGCAAGTAAGAGCAATACGCCGCTGAAGCCAGCGCCGTCCAAAGCAATGTCCCGATCGGGCCGTAATAAACCGCAGCGGTCACCACGCACAGGTAATATATCGGATAGTAGCTGCTGTTAATTCCCACATCGCCGGTGTGATCGAGCAGAAGCGTAGCCAGCAAAATCTTCAGCAGAACCACGTAAGCGCGGCCGCGCTTCGGCATGCTGGAAATCAGCCAGCGCTCAGAAAGTTGCAGCGCGGCAATGGCCGCGAGGATCAGCTGCTTGTGGATCTCGTCGAGCGGCGGAAGTACGGCCAGCCCGCCGAGGAAGACGAGCCAGATCAAATCCATCCAGCGAAATTTTTCGTGCTCGCGCTGCGTCATGGAGAGAGTGTCATCATTTCTAGCTTACACCTGCAAAGTCGTCCACCGGCTCTCGTACCGCTGGCGTCCCGCCGGCTTCTTACGACCACGAACGAGCGACAATCCAAAACCACGGGCAGACTACACAAAACCAGCCTCGGCAATTAATTTACGCTTGTACTCCGCCGCCGATCGCGGCCCAGCCGAAATCTCGCTCGTAAGATGCCGGCGGGACGCCAGCGGTACTTTAGTCGATGCCCTTATCGTGCAGGAATGCTCGGGCCACTACGGCGACGTCCTGATGCGAGTCTCCCTCTACCGCGTAATTCATCTTCTGCATTTCTGCATCGGAGATTTTCCCCGCTAGCTCCTCGATCGCCGTCCGGACTTCGGGATGCTGCTCGAGCGTCTGGTGCCTTACTACCGGGACCGCTTCGTACGGCGGAAAATAATGCCGGTCATCTTCCAGAATCGTCAAATCGCGTGCGGCCAAAATCCCATCCGTGGAATTCCCCGCGACGATATCCACCTGCTTGCCGAGCAGCGCGCGATACATCAATCCTAAATCCATGATGGTCGGCTCCCCGGCGAAGTGCAGACCATATTTTGCCGCGAGCCCAGGATAGCCATCCGGCCGCTCGCTGAATTCGTACCCGAAGCCGGCGCGCCAGCGGCTCGCAAAGGGCACCGCTTCGGAAAGCGTACGGATGCCCAGCCGCCGCGCATCTTCGCCGCGGATCACCATAGCAAAAGTATTGTTGAAACCGAGCGACGGCAGCACGTCCAAGTTAAACCGCCGCCGATATTCTTCGCGCACTCGCTCGCGCACCGCGGCCGGATCGGACGACACCGGTTCCTTCAAGATCGCGGTCAAAGCCGTGCCCGTATATTCAACGTAGGTGTCAATTCGACCAGCCAGCAAGGCCTGCTGGCAGATATAACTTCCCACCAAGAAAAATCGCCGCTCGATGTGCAAATGAGTGCGCGCCTCGAGATGCTGCGCCAGCAATTCGCCCAGGATGGCCTGCTCGGTGAAATTCTTCGAGCCGACAACGATGGTGTCGCGCCGCGGTGGCCCGCAGGAAAATAACCCGATTGCCGCTGCAAGAATCAGAACGGCGATCGAGCGCGCCGTGGTTATCGGCATGGTCTCAATGCCATCATCGTGCGTAGCTGAATCGCTTTTCCAGCGCGCCGAGCAAAAAGTCCGCAAACAACGCCAACAAGGCCGCCGGAATCGCCCCGGCAAGAATCAACTGATTGTTCACCATGGCCAGGCCGCGAAAAATAAATTCCCCCAGCCCGCCGGCACCCACCGCCGCGGCGATCGTGGCAATCCCAATCGTCAAAACTGTAGCCACGCGAATTCCCGCGAGCAAATAGGAAAACGCCAGCGGCAATTCCACCTTCACCAATATCTGCGCGTCCGTCATGCCCATTCCCCGCGCAGCCTCGCGCACGCTGCGATCCACTCCTGATATCCCGGTGGCCGTATTGCGAACAATCGGCAAAAGCGCATAAAGCGCCAGCGCTGCAATCGCCAACCGCTCAGCCCGTTCGCCCAGCCACGGCACTGGCAACAAAAATCCCAACAGCGCCAAGCTTGGAATTGTTTCCGCCACGTTGGCCAATCCAATGATCGGCTTTTCCAGCCACTTGCGTCGCGTAACAAGAATCCCCGCCGGCACGCCCACCAGCACGGCAATCAGCATCGCCACGCCTACCAGCACCAAGTGTTCCACCGTAGCCGAAAAAATCTGATCGCGATTGTGTAGAAAAAATTGCCAAAAGGTCATCGATCACCTTCCTTCGGCGCAAACCGCAACGATCAGCTGCGGCAGGACGCCATATAAGCCGCCGCAAGCGGTTCCGTGGCGCACTGAAATTCGTCCGGCGTGTAAACGCCCGTCAGTTTGCCGCACTCAAGCAGCGCGATTCGCGAGCCAAGCAGCAGCGCTTCGCGCACGTCGTGCGTCACGAAAACGATTGTCTTACTGAGCTGCTTTTGGAGCGCGGCAAATTCCTTGCGCATATCTTCCCGCGTAAGCGGATCGAGCGCTCCAAAAGGCTCGTCCATCAACAGAAACGGCGGATCGGCCGCCAGTGCACGCGCAAATCCCACGCGCTGGCGCTGCCCGCCGGACAATTCGTGCGGATAGCGCTGAGCAAATTGAGCCGCATCAAGTCCAACCAAATTCAGCAACTCGATCACCCGCGCGCGCACCCTTTCTTCCGGCCATTTTTCAAGATGCGGCACCACCGCCACATTCCGCTCCACGGTATAGTGCGGAAAAAGCCCGGCATCCTGAATCACGTAGCCGATGCGCCGGCGCAATTCCACGGCGTTCCACTCGAGCGTGGCGCGCCCATCCACCAGCACCGTGCCGCGGCTAGGCTCCAGCAGACGATTAATCAATCGCAGCGCAGTAGTCTTCCCCGAACCGCTGCGCCCGAGCAGCACCTGCGTCTCGCAGCACGGGATCTCGAGACTGAAATTCTGTAGGATGGCCGCACCAGCGGGCACGCGAAATTCCACGTCGCGAAATTCGATGGCCGTGCCGCCGGCGGGAGTGGCTGGATTCATCGCAGCGAGCCTGAGGCTAGCAACCCTGCGCGAAGCATGTCAAATTTCTGTCATTTGCTTGACCGGCCGCGCCTTTGGTCTCATATTTGGCTCGCCGATGCCCAACGCGAAACTCATCACACCTCGCGACGCCGCTCAAATTCTGGGAGTGAGCTACCCCACGCTCAAGCAGTGGATTTACAAAGGCAAATTGAAGACGGTGAAAACCGCCGGCGGCCATCACCGCATTCCGGAAAGCGAGCTGGACCGCTATCTGAGCCGCATCACCGAAAAAGCTCCAGTGGCCGAGCGACGCTCCGGATTCCGGCGAATCAGCGGGCGAAATCAGTTGGTGGGACGCGTGGTGGAAATCAAGACTGAAGGATTGCTTGCGCAAGTGAGAATTTCCATCGGCGGACAATACATCACTTCGGTGATCACTTCCGATGCCGTCCGCGAAATGCGCCTGAAGAAGGGCGAGACTATCGCTGCGCTGATTAAATCCACCGAGGTAATGCTGATCCGCGTCTAAGGCGCCGCGACCCACCGCGCGTAACTGCGACGATTTGCGACTTCGTGCTCATCGATACCTATCTGCCGAAATACGACGAGCGCGTTCGTCATCAGACGCGTGTGGCCGCCGCGCCTGCGGCCGCTTATGCGGCGCTGCGCGCGGTGGATCTTCACCGATCCGTGGTGGCGCAGACGCTGATCGCGATTCGAAAACTGCCGTCCCGCATCGCTGGGCGCGAGCGTCCGCCTGGAGGCGTGCATGCGTCTGGGCGAGTGCATGCGCCGCGCTCTCTTGTGAATTCCATGCTCGATCTGGGTTGGGAAATTCTCGACGAGACTCCCGATTGCGAAATCGTGATTGGAACGGTCACGCAACCTTGGCGTTCGGCGGTTCAGTTTCGCGGCCTCTCGCCGCGCGAATTTGTGGCCTTTGCCGAACCGGGGTTCGCGAAAATCGTCTTGAATCTGGCCGCTGAATCTTGCCTCCAGGGCGGCTCAATCATCAGCACTGAAACGCGCGTGCTGGCCACCAGCCCGGGCGCACGGCGGCGATTCCGCATTTACTGGCGCGTGGTTTGTCCGGGCATAAAAATAATCCGCCGCATAGCGTTGACGAAAGCGCGCCGCGAATTAATCCGGGCGGAAAAACGCGGCAGAAAATAACTTGGGTTGCATCCGAAATGGCGGAGCGAAAACCCAGGGCCAAACCGGGCGGGAGGTGAACCCCCGCCCCTACGTGCCATTTCATCGGGCGGCGTGATAGTGTTTGCCGTTCATGCGCGCTGACTCCCGCCTAGAAAATCTGCAGACGCCCGACAGGCCGCAACAGCATAGCTGGCTGTGGAATAAAGATCTCGCGCCTATCCCGCTCAATCGGCGAACTTGGGGCACTTACAACTATGCGGCGCTTTGGGTGGCCATGAGCGTCAACATTCCCACCTACATGCTGGCGAGCGGGATGATCGCCGGCGGAATGAATTGGAAGCAGGCCATCTTCACCGTTTTTCTTGGCAATGTGATTGTGTTGATTCCGATGCTGCTGAACGCGCATGCAGGGGCGCGCTACGGAATTCCGTTTCCGGTTTTCGCGCGCTCTTCGTTCGGGGTGCTGGGCGCAAATATTCCGGCGGTGCTGCGCGCGCTGGTGGCTTGCGGCTGGTTCGGAATTCAGACGTGGATCGGCGGCGAAGCCATCAACACGCTGCTGGCCGCGCTTATCCCCGGATGGAATCATCCCTGGATCTGCTTTTTTATTTTCTGGCTGCTCAATCTTGCCGTTATTCTGCGCGGCATTGATACGATTCGCTCGCTGCAGGGCATCGCTGCGCCGGTGCTATTGGTTCTCGGTCTGGCCATGCTCGCGTGGGCCTACGTGAGAGCCGGCGGCTTCGGCCCGATGCTCTCCACTCCTTCGAAATTTCATTCCTTCGGCGAATTTTTCGCGTTTTTCGTGCCGTCGCTTACCGGCGTGGTCGCTTTTTGGGCTACCGTGGCGCTGAATATTCCGGATTTCACACGCTATGCCAAAGGGCAGCGCGAGCAGGTGCTTGGTCAGGCGCTCGGCCTGCCGACGACCATGACGCTTTATTCTTTTATCGGTGTGGCCGTGACTTCGGCAACGGTGGTCGTGTTCGGCGCGGCTATCTGGGATCCCGTGGCAGTGCTGAGCCGGCTGGGAAATCCAATTGCAGTGGTGATTGCGATGATCGCACTGCTGCTCGCCACGCTAAATGTGAACGTGGCCGCGAACGTGGTCTCCCCAGCCAACGATTTTTCGAATCTCTATCCGCGCAGAATTAGTTTCAAGATGGGCGGCGTGATCGCCTGCCTGCTGGGCCTGCTCATGCAGCCGTGGAAGCTTATGGCGAATTACGGGACGTACATCATCGGCTGGCTGGTGGGTTACTCCGGTTTTCTCGGGCCAATCGCGGGAGTGATGATCGCGGACTATTACATCGTACGGAAAAAAATCATCCTGACCGAAGATCTGTACGCGCGTCATACCTTTTACGAATTCACGAACGGCTTCAATTGGAAAGCAATCGGGGCGCTGGCGGCGGGAATCGCCGTAGCGCTCTCGGGTCTGGAGATCCCCGCGCTCAGCGGCCTCTATCACTACGCCTGGTTCGTCGGCTTCGGCGTTTCCTTTGCCGTATATCTGGCGCTGATGCGTTCGTCATCAACCCGCCACAATTAGCTGCTGGGGACCCTACCCTAAAAATTTGCGAATGCGCCGCAGCACCTTTGACATCATCGCGGGCGTAAGCTTGCCGGTGAAAGTATTTTGCTGGCTGGGATGATAGGAGAGGAAAAGCCGCGGCAAATCTCTGGGAAATTCGTACATCGCGCCATGCTGGAAGGGATACGCGGCGAAGGTTCGCAGCACTCCGCGATCCATCAGCAGCGCGAGATATGCCTTCATGGCAATTCCGCCGAGTGCCAAAATCGCGCGCGGCCGCAGCAGCGCCAACTCGGTTTCGAGATACGGCCGGCAATTCTGCAATTCGGAAGGCAGCGGCTTATTGCCGGGCGGCGCGCAACGCAACGTGGCGCCAATGTAGGCATCGCGCAATTCCAAACCATCGCCGCGTTTAATCGAGTGCGGCTGGCTGGCGAATCCCGCGCGATATAGCGCGCGATACAGAAAATCGCCCGAGCGATCCCCAGTAAACACTCGCCCGGTGCGATTTGCTCCGTGCGCGGCGGGCGCAAGCCCCAAAATGTAAAGTCCGGCCCGACTATCGCCAAATCCAGGAACAGGCTTGCCCCAATACTCCCACTCCCCAAAAGCCCGACGTTTTTCCCGCGCCACGAGTTCGCGATATTCCACCAGCCGCGGACACTTCCGGCAAGCAACGATCTCTGCATTCAAAATTTCAAGCGTCTGCTGGGCCATGGATGTGCTTTTCGTTCCGCTATTTTCTTGCTTCCGCGCGGCGCTCCGCTACTCTAATCATTTGCGGAACCTACCTGTCGCCTCAGGAATCTATAATGAATGAGGCCCAGACAAAAACCGTGACGCCGCCAAACTCAAACGAAAAAATCCTGCTCCTCGACACTCACGAGGAAACTCGGCAATCCATCGTCGAGCTTCTGCGTTCCGCCGGCCACCAAGCCGAAGCCCTTCAGCCGAACGCCGATGGCCTGGCCAGCGCCCGGCAATCGAATGCCGCCGTCCTGATCATGGATGAATGTCTCCCCGGCGCGCCCTGCCGCGAATTTCTCGCGGAATGGAAAGGCGCGGCGGCAACGCAGGACGCGCGCGTGATTCTGCTGGTCTCCGGCGAGGCTACCGATCGTGCGCTGGCTCTCGATCTCGGCGCCGACGACGCCATCTCCCGTCCTGTCGATTCGCAAGAATTGCTGGCTCGCGTCCGGGCGCAGCTGCGCGCCAAGCGTGCCGCCGACGAATTGCGCCAAAAAGTTGCCATCGCGGTGGAGGGCCAGCAAATCGCGCACACCGCATTTGAAGCCCTGGCCGTAACCGAAAAGATGAGCAAGGACGCTTCCTCGCTAAATCGCGCGCTCAAAATCGGAGTCAGCGCAATCCTAGCCGTCGCCGCGGTAATGGCGGTGATTTTCTTCGTGTATTCCCATAGCTCGCAAAAAGAGCAAAAGCGAGCCACCGCCATCATCGCGCGCCTGGAAGCCAGCTTCAAATCGCAGCAAAGCCTGATAGCCGAAGCGCGCAAATTGCGGGCCAGCCAACCATCCGCCCCATTGACGCCGCCTATACCCCAGCGCGATGCCCTGCAGCAAAAAGCCGATCAACTTAAAGCTCAAATCTCCACCGCTGACGCCGAGCAACTCAAAGATCTGCAAAAGCAGCTAGCAGAAACAAACGCGCGGCTCAAGAAAGTCGAAGCCGAAGGCAGCTCCGCCGAAAACATCATTGGCGCAAACGTCTCGAGCGTCTGCCTGCTGCACGTCGCCGTGGGCTTCACCGAAAAAGAATCCGGTAAGCGCCTGCATTACGCCGGTCTGAATCCCAAAGGCGAGCCAATACAAGACAGCGATGGAGCCCCAATCCTTACTCTTGACGGTCCCGGCCCTGAAGTTCGCATCGACGTCTTCGGCACCGGCTTTCTCGCCGGGTCGAACGGCCGCGTAATCACCAATCGCCACGTAGCACAACCCTGGTGGAAAGACGATCAGATGGCCGCACTGATCAACGAAGGCTACCAACCGGAAATCGCCGCGATTCGATCTTATTTCCCAGGCTCGCCCCGCGCCTTTCACGCCGAGATCGACAAACTCTCAGACGAAGCCGATCTCGCTACCATGCGGGTAAACCTGGAAGGCCTAAACCTCCATGTGCTGACCTTTGACGACGCAGTCGCCGACACAAAATCCGGCGAATCCATCGTGCTCATGGGCTACGCAACAGGCCTGGCGGCAATCCTGGCGCGCACCGATGAAGCCACAGTTCAGGAAATCGCCACGAAAAGCAACGGCGACGTCTCCGCAATTCTCGGTGAACTCGCCCGCCGGAATTTAATTCGCCCGCTAATCACCCAAGGCCACGTGGGCGACGTCCTGCCGGATAAAATCGTCTTCGACGCGCAAACCACGGTCGGCGGCAGCGGCGGCCCGCTACTAAACTCGGAAGGCAAAGTAATCGGAATCACGTTCGCAGTCCTGGAAGGATTCGGCGGCTCTAACTTCGGCATCCCGGCCCGCTTCACCGCCCCGCTATTGCGCCAGCAATAGCTTCGAACGTAGGGCCCGCTTTATTGTACGGCACCGTACACTTAAAGGCGCTCAGCGCTAAAGCGCATCGTGAAATACGTCCCGTTTTCGGAGCGCTAAAGCGCTCCTCCCCCTGGATACCGCGGCTCCGCCGCGAAAAACGCGAACTGTACGAGGGACGACGCTTGCGCGTCGCATGGTTACGCGGCCAGTAATAGACGTTTGCGGAGAGACCGAACGGCAATCCCAACAGCCGAAACCACACCTGGCGGGAGGTAAACCCCCGCCCCTACGCCGGCGCGGCCAATAACCGCACAAAATTGACAACCCCGCCCACCCCGTCTAGCATAGTCGCAGCGATCTCACCCACCTTCACCGGGGTAAATCCGGTTTGCCCATGAGCGAGACGAAAAATTCCGGCAATATCCTATTGCGAATTCGCGACGCGCGGCTCGAGTGTGTCGAACACCGCAAGCGAGTCCTGCCGCTGGCAGCGCTGAAAGTTGCCATAGAAAAAAAGGCCTCGCCACCACGCGATTTCGCCGCAGCCCTGACCGCCAATCGCGTCAACGTAATCGCCGAACTAAAAAAGAAATCCCCCTCGCGCGGCCTGATCCGCCAGAATTTCAACGCCGCGCAATTAGCCGCCGAGCTAGCCAAAGCAGGCGCCGCGGCACTCTCCGTGCTCACCGAAGAGGAGTTTTTCTCCGGCTCCCTGATGGATCTCAAGGAAGCGCGCACCGCCGTCCAAATACCCGTGCTGCGTAAGGATTTCATTTTCGATCCCTGGCAAGTCTGGGAAGCGCGCGCAGCCTTCGCCGATTCATTTCTGCTGATCGTCTCGTTGCTCGAGAACGATTTGCTCACCGAGCTTCTCGAACTGGGCCGCAGCCTGAAGATGGAACCGCTCGTCGAGGTCCATTCCGCCGAGGAACTTTCCATCGCGCTCGATTGCGGCGCAAAAATCGTAGGCGTTAACAATCGCGACCTCAGCAATTTCGAAGTTCGCCTGGAAACCGCGCTCTCGCTGGCCGGCAAAATCCCCGAATCCTGCATCGCCGTAGCCGAATCCGGCATCAGCTCCGGAGAGGATCTCGAAACCCTTTCGCGCGCCGGTTATGACGCATTTCTGATCGGCGAGCATCTGATGAAGCAGTCTTTCCCGGGCGACGCGCTACGCAGCCTTCTGAGCGGCGCCACGGCAAAGCTCGAGCAATCGTGAACGGCTGCAAAGGTCTGCGTGAAATATGGTACGAGTAAAAATTTGCGGAATCACGAATTGGACCGACGCGCGCCTGGCTGTAACGGCGGGCGCCGACGCTCTGGGCTTCAATTTCTACCGCCAGAGCCCGCGTTACATTGCGCCCGATGAAGCGCGCCTGATTGCCACGCGTCTCCCGCGCCGCGTGCAGCTCGTCGGCGTGTTTGTGAACGCTCCGACTGAAGACGTGTTGCGGGCCGCGCGAAATGTAGATCTGAATTTCGTGCAGTTGCACGGCGAAGAATCCCCAGCCGACGTGCAAGAACTGAGCGAATCGTTTCCGGTCATCAAAGCCTTTCGCGTGCGGCCCGGCTTCGGCGGCGAACGCCTGAAGCGCTATCGCGCCGCGGCGGCATTTTTGCTCGACGGCTTCGACGCCAAACGCCGCGGCGGCACGGGCAAGACTTTTGATTGGAGCGTCGCGAAGAAAGCAAAGAAATATGGCGCCATCATCGTCTCTGGCGGCTTGACTCCGGCGAACGTTGCCGGAGCGATTCGTCAGGCCCAGCCGTTCGCCGTGGATATCTGCAGCGGAGTGGAATCGCGCCCCGGAAGAAAAGATCCGGACCGCCTGGACGCGCTGATGCATGAGATCGGGCTGGTACAAAAGGAACAAGCGGACGCATGAGCGCAGCCACAGTCACCATGCCCGATAAGCGCGGACGCTTCGGGCCGTTCGGCGGACGCTATGTTCCCGAAACGCTGGTGGCCCCGCTCGAAGAACTCGAGCGGGCCTTCCGTGAAGCTCGTCTCGATCCCACATTCGGGCAGGAACTCGACTTTCTGCTTCACAATTTCGCCGGCCGCCCCACGCCGCTGCAATTCGCATCGCGTCTCACCGAACATCTGGGCGGCGCGCGAATCTATCTCAAGCGCGAAGACTTGCTGCACACCGGAGCGCACAAAATCAACAACTGCCTGGGCCAGGGCCTGCTTGCCGCGCGAATGAAAAAGCCGCGCATCGTGGCGGAAACAGGCGCGGGCCAGCACGGAGTCGCAACGGCAGCAGTAGCCGCGCGCCTTGGACTGCAGTGCACCGTTTACATGGGCACCGAAGATATGGAGCGCCAGCGGTTGAATGTATTTCGCATGCGCTTGCTGGGCGCAGAAGTAATCGGCGTGGATTCCGCCAGCCGCACTCTAAAGGATGCCATCAACGAAGCCATGCGCGACTGGGTCACCAATGTGCGCACCACGCATTATCTTCTCGGTTCCGTTCTCGGCGCGCATCCCTATCCGCTAATGGTCCGCGAATTTCAGAAAGTGATCGGCGAAGAAGCCCACGATCAAATCCTGCGCGCCGAAAGCCGCCTGCCCGATTATCTTTTCGCCTGCGTCGGTGGCGGATCGAATGCCATCGGCCTGTTCCACGCATTTCTCGGCGATACATCGGTGAAAATGGTCGGCGTGGAAGCCGGAGGGCGCGGCAAAGGGCTCGGCGAACACGCGGCGCGCCTCGCCGCGGCAGCAGGTTTCACCGGCGCGCGCCCCGGCGTCCTACAAGGCACTTACACTTATCTGCTGCAAAATAGCGACGGCCAAATTTCCACCACTCATTCCGTTTCCGCAGGTCTCGATTATCCGGGCGTTGGCCCCGAACATGCCTGGCTCGCGCACGAAGGCCGCGCCGAATACACCGCCGTGAGCGACGACGAAGCAGTCGCCGCCGCAAAGCTGCTCGCGAAAATTGAAGGAATCATTCCGGCGCTCGAATCCGCCCACGCCATCGCCGAATTAATTCGCCGCGCCCCCAAAATGCGCCGAGATGAAATCGTGATCCTGAATCTCTCCGGACGCGGCGATAAAGACATGGAAACGCTAGCCCGCTATGTCTAACGCCACGCAAGCCGTCGAATCGGGCACCAGCACAAGCCGCATCACCCGCCGCTTCGCAGAGCTGGCGAAGCGCGGCGAGATGGGCATAGTCGCGTATCTCACCGCAGGCGATCCTACTCTCGACACGACCGAAAAAATTGTACTGGCTGCAGCCGAAGCCGGCGCAGACGTGATCGAGCTTGGCGTTCCGTTCAGCGATCCGCTGGCAGACGGCCCTACAATACAGCGCGCGTGCGAGCGAGCCTTGAAAAGCGGCACTACACTAGCCGGAATTCTCGCGCTGGTGGCCCGCCTACGCCGCTCGACCGAAGTGCCCATCGTGCTCTTCAGCTATTTCAATCCGATTTTGCAAATGGGAATTGAGAAATTCGCCGCAGCGGCCGCAAAAGTGGGTGCCGACGGTGTGCTCGCGACCGATTTGACGCCAGAAGAAGCCGGCGAATACCGCGCGATCCTGCACGCGCACAATCTCGACACAATTTTTCTCGCCGCACCGACTTCCACCGACATGCGACTGGCAAAAATCGCCGCCGCGACTTCCGGTTTCCTCTATCTAATTTCGCGCACCGGCGTGACTGGCACGCGCGACGCTCTGCCTGAAGGTCTTCCCGCCTTCGTGCGCCGCGTCCGCCAGCACACGCGCCTGCCCATCGCCGTCGGCTTCGGCATCTCGCTGCCCACACACGTCACGGTTCTGGGCGGCATCGCCGACGCGGCCGTGGTGGGCTCAGCCATCGTCGCCGAAATCGAAAAGGCTGCCACGCCCGAGTCCGCCGCCGAAGCCGTGGCAGATTTAATCCGCAGCTTGAAGCAAGCTGGCAAATCCGGTGTCAGCCAGCGGGGAATTCCGGCCGGGAGCGAAAATCCATCATGAGCATCGATGATTGGCGCCGCCGCATAGATGAAATTGATTTGAAACTGGTGGCTCTGTTGAATGAGCGCGCCAAATGCGCGGTCGAAATCGGCCACGAGAAGCATCTAAAAGGGCTGCCGGTCTATCAGCCGGAGCGCGAAAATGAAATTCTCGGAAATATCGAACGAGCAAATCCCGGGCCGCTGCCGGATACCGCGATTCGGCGGCTTTTCGAGCGCATCATTGATGAGGCGCGATCGCTCGAGCGCACCGCGCACCATGAAAAACCGACCGCGAGCGCGGCCAAAGAACGCCCGAAGACCACATCCTGATCGAAAAGTTTCGTATTCATATTCCGGGGAGATCCAGCAATGGTTGTAGTGATGCACTCAGGCGCAAGCGACGAACAAATTCAACATGTGATCGACCGGCTTGTTTCGACGGGCTTCGATGTGCACCGCTCGACGGGCGAAACGAATACTGTCCTCGGCGCCGTCGGAGTGCATCCGGATTTCGACGCGCGCGATATCGAGCTGCTCGATGGCGTGCGCGAAGTGGTGCGCATCACGCAGCCGTATAAGCTTGCGAGCCGGGCTTTTCGCCCGGAAGGAACTATCGTCGATCTCGGCAAAGGCGTGAAAGTCGGCGGCGCCGAAGTCGTTGTGGCTGCCGGTCCGTGCGCAGTCGAAAACAAAGCGCAAATCGATAGCGTCGCCGAGCGCGTTGCGCAACTCGGAGCGAAAATTCTGCGCGGCGGCGCGTTCAAGCCGCGCTCCTCGCCCTACGCATTCCAAGGCCTGGGCGAAGCTGGGCTAAAATTGATGCGCGAGGCCGCCGACCGAAACGGATTGCTGGTGGTCAGCGAGGTGATGGATCCGTCGCAAGTGGAGTTGATGCTCGGGTACGTGGATGTGCTGCAGGTCGGCGCGCGCAACATGCAGAATTATCACTTGCTCCGCGCGCTTGGCGAAGTTCGCAAGCCGGTGTTGCTGAAACGCGGCATGTCCGCGATGATCGAAGAGCTGCTTTTAAGCGCCGAATACATCATGGCCGGCGGAAATTACAATGTGATTCTCTGCGAGCGAGGCATTCGGACTTTTGACACCAACACGCGCAACACTCTCGACATCGCCGCGATCCCGGTAATCAAAAAGCTTTCGCATTTGCCGATTTTCGCTGACCCATCGCACGGCACCGGGCGCCGCGATAAAGTCGCGCCCATGGCCCGAGCCGCCGTTGCAGCAGGCGCCGATGGCCTGCTCATTGAAGTGCATCCCGATCCAGACCACGCGCTTTCCGATGGCGCGCAATCTCTTTTCCCCGATCAATTTGCCACGCTCATGGGCGAACTGAAAATCATCGCGCCGGCAGTTGGGCGCAAGATGGCCTAAGGCATGCCCGGGCCCGCGCAGTTCCATCGCGCCGCAATTTTGGGAACCGGCCTGATCGGCGGGTCGTTCGGACTGGCGCTGCATTGCAGCAATCCGCAAATTTCGATCGCCGGATGGGATAAGCCGGCAGTCCTCGATCGGGCACTGGAGTTAGACGCGATCACCGAAGTAAGTTCAAGCCTGGAAGACGCTGTAAGCGAGGCCGATCTTGTTTATATCGCGCTGCCAATTTCCGTAACCCTCGAGTCGTTGCCGGCAATCGCAGCCGCGGCAAAATCCAGCGCCCTGATCACTGATGCGTGCAGCACAAAATCCGTGATCTGCAATCTAGCCGCAAAAACATTCAACAATGGCGCAAAGTTTCTGGGCGGCCACCCCGTCGCCGGAAAAGAAATCAGCGGCCTCAATCGAGCTGCGCCCGATCTTTTTTGCGGGACACACTACGCACTTATCACCACGCCGGAAGACGACGACCCGCGCGTCACAGAATTCATGGCGCTGATCCACAAGCTCGGCGCCGAGCCGCTGTTCTGCGACGCCGAGACGCACGACTGGGCCGCAGGTATCGTCTCGCATCTGCCGCAACTTGTCGCAGTGGCTCTCGCGCGCGTGGTAAATGATGAGACGGACGAAACCGGCCTGCCCGCCTCGCTCGCCGGAAGCGGCCTGCGCGACACGGTGCGCCTCTCCGGCAGCCCTTATGCCGTCTGGCGCGATATTTGCCTCACAAATTCCGAGAACATCTCCCACGCCCTCGATCGCATGTCTCAAGCCATCGATTACCTGCGCACCAATCTGAAAAATCGCGAGCTTGAAGACGAATTCGCCTCCGCCAACGCCCTCTACAAAATCCTGGGCTCCAAACACGAATAGCCAGACCAAAATAGATAGATTAAACTCCTGTGTTTCCGCTGCCAGGAAACGGATACGCAGAGTGAGGGGGATTTTGCATGGATAAGCGCGTGCCCAATGCCGACGCCGCCGTCGAACGCATCCGCGATGGCGCATTAATCCTGATGGGTGGCTTCGGCCTCTGCGGCATTCCCGAAAATCTGATTGACGCCCTGCGCCGCAAAGGCACGAAGGATCTCACGGTCGTCTCTAATAATGCCGGCGTGGACGATTTCGGCATCGGCCTGCTACTGCAATCCAAGCAAGTAAAGAAAATGATCGCCAGCTACGTAGGCGAAAATAAAACTTTCGAACAACTAGCTCTGAAAAAGGAAATCGATGTGGAGCTGAATCCGCAAGGCACGCTAGCAGAGCGCATTCGCGCTGGCGGCGCCGGCATTCCAGCCTTCTACACGCCCACCGGCTACGGCACGCTAGCCGCCGAAGGAAAGGAAATTCGCGATTTCGCAGGCCGGCCGCATGTACTGATTCCGGCGCTGCGGGGCGACGTGGCGTTCATCAAAGCGTGGAAAGGCGATCGCTGGGGCAATCTCGTCTATCGAAAGACCGCGCGGAATTACAACGCCGTGATGGCCACAGCTGCAGATTATGTAATCGCTGAAGTAGAAGAAATCGTCGAGCTGGGAAAGCTGAATCCAGATTGCATCCACACTCCAGGAATTTTCGTGGACGCAATTTTCCGGGGCACCGGCTACAAAAAGCGAATCGAGCGCCGCACCGTGCGCAAACGGACCGCATGATTCGCCACGCGGCAAGCAGGAGGAAATAATGGCGCCAGAAATCGACAAGCGCGAAGTCATCGCCCGCCGCGTGGCTAAAGAACTACGCGACGGCTACTACGTGAATCTCGGCATCGGACTGCCAACATTAATTCCAAATTATTTGCCGCCGGGAATGGAAGTCGTGCTGCAATCCGAAAATGGAATGCTCGGCATCGGCCCGTATCCTTACGAAGGCGAAGAAGACGCCGATCTGATCAACGCGGGAAAAGAAACCATCACCGAAATTCCCGGCTGCTCGTATTTTTCCAGCGCCGAATCCTTTGGCATGATTCGCAGCGGACGCATCAACGTGACCGTACTCGGCGCGCTGCAAGTGGACGAGACCGGCAATCTGGCCAACTGGGCCATCCCGGGGAAAATGCTGAAAGGCATGGGCGGCGCGATGGACTTGGTAGCCGGCGCCAAGCGCGTAATCATCGCAATGGAACACACCACCAAAGATGGCGAAGCGAAAATAGTAAAAAAATGCAGCCTGCCGCTCACCGGAGTCGGCGTCGTCGATCTAATCGTCACCGAACTTGGCGTGATCGAAGTGACGCCCGAGGGTCTCGTCCTGCGCGAAGTCGCCCCCGGCGTCAGCCCCGAAGACGTTCAAAAAGCCACCGAGCCGAAGTTGCGCATAGCTCCAGGCTTGAAGACCATGTCCTGATCGGGGACCGGTGAAACGCGCTCTCCGCTGTTCACTCCGGCGCAACTCGCGCAATTCCGCAGCGTGCATTGCCTGTCCCTGTGCGATACCATCGCTTTATCAGCCCTGCCTGAGGCCAATAGGAGAATCATGCAGCCGAATTCGATCGTGGTAGTGAGCCTGCACAGCCCCAAGGAAAAATTCTGGGGCCAGGTAGTAGAAATTTCCACCGCAGGCGTCACTCTACGAGGCGTGGATCTCAGCAGCTTCGATGATTTCCTGCGCGAGGTGATTCATCCCGAAGGCGAGCGCATGGGCCTCCCCACGGTTTTCTTCCCGCTCCTGCGCGTCGAACGCATCGCCCTCGACGAATCCCGCGGCTCCATTCCCTCGATGGCCGATATGTTCCATCGCAAAGTCGGGCTGAGCGTGGCGGAATTCCTCGCTCAGTTCGCATAAAATGCGAGTCGAGGATTTCACCAACCCGCTAAAAAACAGCCGCATCCTGACGGTCCCCAATCAGCTAACGTTTCTGCGGCTCGGGTTCCTGCCATTTTTCGTTATCGCGCTCTATTCCGATCGCTACGATTGGGCCTTGGGAATTCTGATCGCCGCAGGAATCAGCGACGGCCTCGACGGCCTGCTAGCCCGCGGCCTAAATCAGAAAACCCCGCTGGGCGCCTATCTCGATCCGGTGGCTGACAAGCTGCTAATGTTCTCGTCCTATTTCGTCCTTGCGCTTAAAGGGAAAATCGCCTGGTGGCTGACAATCCTCGTGCTGGGCCGCGACGTAATTCTGCTAACCGCAAGCGCCGCGATACTCGTGACGGTAGGCTACCGCCCCTTTCCCCCGAGCATCTGGGGAAAAATCACCACCACGCTGGAAATTCTTCTGGTGTTATTGGTGATCCTGCTGAAGGTATTTCCGAGTGCCTGGCTAATGGCGATGCAAAAAGGCTGCGTCTATCTAGTAGCCTTCTTCGTAGTCTTTACCGGCTTCCACTATTCAATAATTGTCTCGCGCCGCCTGAACGCCGGTGGCTAGTTCAATTTACAAGATCCAAAGCGGGTGGAAGTAAGTCAACGCCATCAAAACAAAACTAACCGCCACCGCCAACCCCGCTCCCCAACCCATCGCATTCGCCACGCGCAGGTCATGCAAATCCGCCGGCTCGCGCGATGGCAGGATACTCCCGATCAAATATCCCGAAAGCGCCCCGCCAATGTGCGCGAAATTGTCAATCATGCCCCAGCCAAGAAAACCCATGATGGCGATATAAATCAACCAACGAATCAAAGAGCCGCGCAACATCTGCAAAGAAGCATTTTGCCTTCCGCGAGTAAGCGCAAGCAAAACTCCAATCAATCCGAGCAGCGCTCCGGAACCGCCAACGCTCGAATGATGTCCAAGGGCACTGCTGACGATGTAGCCGCAAATGCCGGTCGCAACGTAAATAAATAGATAGCGCGCCGAGCCGTAAACCTCTTCCACCAGCGGGCCCACGTCCATGAGAACCCACATATTGAAACCAATATGCAGCAGGCTGGCGTGAAGAAAAATGGCCATCACAAATCGCCACGGCTGTAGCAAGTTGTAAGGCAGTGGCAGCGAACTTCCGAAACGGACCAATACCCGGCCGTCGATCCCACCAAGCTGAAGGAGCGCACCAAAACCGCCGCCCGTCGGGGCCTGAAATCCATTCGCGCGCACCGTGAGCATCAGTGTGACGGCGTAGAGCAAGCAGCTCAAAGTAAGAATCGCGTAAGTAACTGGGGAAGTAGCAGGCATCAAGCGGCCCAGCGACTTGCTCGCCGCAGCCAGCGAAAAAGTCATGCTCGCGCCGCACTGATGGCAACGCGAAGCCGACGCGCCGACCAGCGTCCCGCAAGAAGGGCACAGGCGCGGACGTCCCTCGGCCTTCTTTCCTCCAAAAAACCAATCTGCTTTTTCGCGGAGCCGGTCGAGTTTCCAGCGCCAGCGCAGCGGAAGGGGCAATGGACTTCCTTGCGAGAAATTTTATGCGTCCCTATAATACCGGAAAATGAGGAAGAAAAATTGAAGTGGGCCTCGGCGTGAAGAAAATGCAGCGCGCGCGACTTCCGGCCGCGCAAATTACTTCCGCTCTTAGCCCCTCGCGGCAAATTCTTTCCCAAGCAGTATCGTTCGCGATCGTAACGATCGCGCTCTTCGCGTCCGGCTGCTCGCATCATAATTACTCGACGGCGCCGCCGGCGCCGACTCCTACGCCAACGCAGCCGAGCGCCGCGCGGCCATCGCATCCCTCCAATCCGCCTCCGCGCGGCAAGCCGCCAATTCCCGGCGAATATGTGGAAGAGGGCGTAGCTTCGTGGTATGGCGATCCCTTCAACGGCCATCGCACCTCCAACGGCGAAATTTACGACATGTACCAATTCACCGCGGCGCATCGCACGCTGCCGTTCGGCGCGGTGCTGCGCGTAACAAATTTGAGCAATGGCAAACAAACGGAGGTTCGCATTAACGATCGTGGGCCATTCGTCGGGAATCGCATCATCGATTTATCGCTATCGGCGGCGCGCGCGATTGAAATGGTTGGCCCCGGCACCGCGCAGGTGCGACTGGAAATGCTGAGCGGGCCGAGCCCGATCGGAGGATTCTTCGGAGTGCAGGTGGGAGCATTCCTGGTAAAAGAAAATGCGGATGCGCTTCGCGATCGTTTGGGCGTGCAATTTCCGCCGGCGATCGTCGTTCCTTATGATTCACCGAACGGCCAATATTTTCGAGTGCGCGTGGGCCGCGTGCCGAGCGAAGCAGCGGCCGCCGATCTTGCGAATCAATTGCGAGCGGCGGGACAGAGTTACACGTTTGTGGTCCGGCTTGATAATTAATGCGGGATCGAAAACCCAAAGCTAAACCGGGCGGAAGATGAACCCCCGCCCCTACTTGTGCTTCATCTCGTAAACGCCATCCCAATCTGCTGGGGGCTCATCGACGAGATGCTCGTTGCTGCGCGCGAGAAAAGCTTTTGCCGGGGCGTCATCCGGCCATCGCTCTAAGAATTTCTCGAAGGCATGTAGAGCTTCGCGCCAGTTCCGGTCGGTATAAGCCACGCGGGCCTTTCGAAACTCCTCCGCCATCTCCACAATCTCCTGCGCACTCGCCTCATCTCCCAACAACTCATAAATTTTCACTGGCTGCGACTTGCCCTTTACACGAATTAGATCCAGCTCGCGCGCCACGAACTTCGCATCGGCAATCTGCGCGAAGGTGAATTCCGAAACCAGAATCCGCGTGCCGAAGTCCTTGTTCAATCCCTCCAAGCGCGAAGCCAAGTTCACCGAGTCGCCCATCGCGGTATATCCCTTGCGCAATTTCGATCCCATATTTCCGACAGAAGCCACGCCCGAATTAATTCCGATGCCGATCTCCAGCACCGGCCGGCCTTCGGCCTTCCACCCAACCTGCAACTCGCGCAGCTTGGCCATCATGTCCAGCGCGCCGCGACAGGATTTCTCGGCATGACGCGGCTCGTCAAACGGTGCGCCCCAGAATGCCATCACCGCGTCACCGATGAATTTGTCGAGCGTTCCGCGATTCTTGAAAATTACTCGCGTCATTTCGGTGAAATACGAATTGAGCAGCAACGCAAGCTCTTGCGCGTCGAGTTGCTCCGAGATCGTAGTAAATCCGCGTATATCGCTAAACAGGATGCTAATGTCCGTCTTGCGCGGCAGCACCTTCTCCGGATTCAGCATTACTCGCCGAATCACTTCCGGGCTGACATATTGCTGAAACTCCGCGCGCAACCGCCTTTTTTCGCGTTCTTCCACCAGCACGCGATAAAGCGCGACCAGACTCACGTTGGGCGCCAGGGTGAAAGCCGCGGGCGTGATGAAATTCAGCCATTGATCGTGAACGAACGCGGAGTAAACAAACCACGCAAACGGAATCAGCAGAAGAAATCCAAAGATCAGCCACCGCGGACGGACCAGCGCGAGCCAAATTCCCAGGGGAATGCCGAATAGAAAAATAAACAGCACATCGGTGAGTGACTGCCGCGGACCACGCAGCAGCACGTGGTGATTCAAGATATCGTCGATCACGTTGGCGTGAATTTCGACGCCGGGGAAATCGATCCCGCCGAAAGGTGTCGCGCGCAGGTCGCCGATGCCGGTGGCTGACGCGCCAACTAGAACGATCTTGTCGCGAAATTCTCCGGCCGCGAATCGATGCTGCACCACATCGGCAAACGAAACGTAAGGATACGTGCGCGGCGGGCCCTGATAATTGATCATCATGCGGCCGACATCATCCGGATGCACCACCAGGTCGGGCCCGAACTCGATGCTGGCGATTCCCGCGCCGCCAAAATTCAGCACCGTCTTTTCATTCGGCAAATTCAGGTAAAGCCGCAGCGTCTGCACTTCGAGCGATGCGTAGAGATCCCAATTCGCGCGGTTCGGGTCGCGTCCGTAAGGCAAAGCCAGCAGCGAGCGCCGCACCACGCCATCTGGATCGGCGACAATATTGAAAAATCCGCAGCCGGCCTTATCGCCTGAGAGCGCGCCGGTGAACGTTTCGGTATTTGCCTCCGCGCCTCGCGGTAGCAGATTCAGATCATCGAAATTCTGAATGAGCCGCACATAACCGGCAGCGCCGCCCGCCGAGGGCAGCGCGCGCACCTGCGGGAAAGGAAAGAAAGAAATCAAATTAGCATAGCGGTCCAGCGATTCCTGCGAGACGCCCTGCAGATCGGCCGAGGTATAGAGAAAATAATTTCCCAGCACGACCTTGCCGAAGCGCTTGATAGCATCCGCAAGCTGCTGGTCGTAGTCGTAGCGCTTCTCCAGCTCCGCAATCTTCTGCTGCACATCCGCGCTAGCCGTCTGGCCCTTCGACAATCCCTCGAGCAGTGTGCGCAGCGGCAGCGACGTAGCGTCCGGCTTGCTGAAAGTAATGTCGAAGGCCACGACGCTGGCGCCGTCGTCGTGCAGCGCGTCCAGCATCTGCGCAAAATAAATCCGCGGAAACGGCCACTGGCCCAGCGCCTCCTGCGAGCGCTGGTCAATATCCACAATCACGATTCGCGAATCCGGATGCACCCGCCCGCGCAAGCGGAATCGCGTATCCAGCGAATCCAGTTCCAAGCGCATAATAAAATCGGCAATCGGCGTGCGCGCCTCGCCAATAAAAACAAAGTAGTACACCGCCAGCGCAAAAAGCGTGACGATCACACTGATAGCGAATGACCCGCCATGGCGCTTCCATTCGCGAAACATCCCGGCAAATTTCTCAAACATTTTTATAGCGCGTAGCGTGAAGATGGAAATCCACGAAAGCCTAACAAGCCACCAACCCCCGCACAAGCCAGCCAAATGCGCCGATATCCCATCGCGCAACTTGCTCCCGTCCGGGCACAATCCGTTATACTGAGCCGTCCCGCGCGCAAATATTCCCGATGCCCAAAAAGAAACAAATCAAATCCCGCAGAAAATCAGCGAGCAAATCCCTGCGTGCCCGCGAAATTCAAAAACGCACCGAGAAAGAACTAAAAGAACTTCTGCAAATCGGCGTAGCCCTTTCCTCCGAACGCGATGTGGATTCTCTGCTCTCCCTAATCCTCAGCAAAGCCCGCGAAATCACCAATGCCGACGCGGGTTCGCTCTATCTGATGGAACAATCCGAATCCGGCGAAAAGCATTTGCGCTTCAAACTCACGCAAAACGACAGCATTCAATTTCTCTTCAAAGAATCCACCATCCCGCTAGCCGAAACCTCCATGGCCGGCCACGTTGCCCTGCGCGGCGCTGCCATCAATCTCCCTGACGCCTACAAAATTCCCCCCGAGCGCCCCTATCGCTTCAACGATTCCTTCGATCGCAATTCCGGCTATCGCACGCGCTCGGTTCTAACTTTGCCGATGCGCAACGCGCGCGATCAAATTCTGGGAGTGCTGCAGCTCATCAATTGCAAACGCAACGCATCCGCGCGCCTGAGAACCGCCGCCGGCGTAAAGCGCGAAGTCATTCCATTCTCAGCGAACTCGGTGAATCTGGGCCTCTCGCTGGCCTCGCAAGCCGCCGTAGCCTACGAAAACAGCAAGCTCTACGACGAAATCCAGCGGCTCTTCGAAGGCTTCGTCGGTGCCTCGGTAACCGCAATCGAACAACGCGATCCGGCCACCTCCGGCCATTCCTTCCGCGTCTCGTCGCTTACGCTGGGCCTGGCTGAAATTGTGGACGCCGTGCAAGCAGGCAAATACAAATCCACGCGCTTCACGCGCGAGCAAATGAAAGAAATTCGTTACGCCGCGCTACTTCACGATTTCGGCAAGGTAGGCGTACGCGAAGATGTTCTGGTGAAAGCGAAAAAACTCTATCCGTGGCAACTGGAGCTGGTAAAAAGCCGCTTCGATTTTATCGGCAAAGGAATCGAGGCCGGCGCCGCGCTAAACAAACTCGAACTGATCCTCGAGCGCGGCCGCGAAGCTACCGCTTCAGAACTCGCGGCGCTCGACAAAGAATTCGCTCATCGTCTGAAGGAAGTTGACGATGATCTGAAGTTCGTCCTCGAAGTCAACGAGCCAACCGTGCTGCACTCCGCGGTGCTCGACCGCATCAATAAGATCGCGCGGCAGACTTTCACCGACTCGAAAGGCGCCGCGCATCCCTACCTGAGCGAGAATGAAGTGACAATGTTATCGATCCCCCGCGGCAGCCTCGATGAAGACGAGCGCCGCCAAATCGAATCGCACGTAACTTATACTTTCAAATTCCTAGAAGAAATTCCCTGGACGCGCGAGCTGCGCGGCATTCCCCGCATCGCCCGCGCCCATCACGAAAAATTAAATGGCAAGGGCTACCCCGACGGCCTGCACGAAGCCGAGATCCCGCTCCCTACTAAAATGATGACCATCTGCGATATCTTCGACGCGTTGAACGCCGCCGATCGCCCCTATAAAGCAGCCGTGCCGGTCGATCGCGCGCTCAAAATTCTCGAAGAGTCTGTTCGCGAAAACGAACTTGACCCGGAACTGTTCCGTCTATTTCTAGAAGCGAAAGTGTACGAGCGAACTGCCAAGTGATCCGCATCGCAAAACTAAACCGCGCGCTGCTACTCGCGGCCGTGTTTCTGGGGGCGATTTTCATCGCGCCATGCGCGCAAGCGCAAGCGCCTGAGCCCGCGCAAATCGTTATGCCGACGAGGCTGGTGGCCTCGCAACCGGCGACACTCGCTGTCCTCGACAAACTCGGCCGGCTGGTTCCGAAAACCAATATCATGCTCTCGGATGGCACGCCCATCGAAACCGACGCGACCGGCCGCGCATTTTTCAATGCCCCAGCAACTCCCGGGGTGCTGATCGCACGTGTTGCCGGGCACCACGAAATCGCCGCCGTTTCGGCGATTCTGCCATTCACAAAATCGGATAAAACGATAATCGATTGGACGCCGACACAAGTTTCCATTCACGATCGCTTCGATATTCGCGGCGAGGGATTCCGCGGTGACGCTGCCGGCAACACCGTGCAACTCGGCCACCAACAGGTTCTTGTGCTGGCCGCCTCACCCATAGCGCTCGTACTCCTTCTCGATCCAAGCGCGCCTCCCGGCACCGCGCAGCTTTCCGTCAGCGCGAACGGATCCGAAGCGGTGGCGATCCTTGCAGCGCTGGCGATTGAATTCGATGCCGGCGGTGCAAACCTCTCGCCGGGAGCGAAAGCTCTGCTAACCGTGCGCGTTCGCGGCACCGATCAGCCAAAAGACATGGTCGTGGAAAATTTAACACCGGCGGTGCTGCGCTTCGCTCACGGCGATTCCGAACACGTGCGGACGAAAGGCGGAGTGGACAATTCCGCTCAAATTAGCGTGCGCGCGATGCACCCTGGCGATTTTTCCTTCAGCGTCCGCTTGACCTCCGCAGACCCAAACTCCATCGACACCGAAGCAGCCCACGCCTATTTGCTGGCAGCCCAAAAAATCGCCCCGGCCGCGTGGACCAAACGCCTCGATCCGCTGCTAACCGGCCTCGAAGAAAAAAAACCGGACACAAAAAAGATCATCCGAGAAATAATTCATCTCCAAAGCACACCCACCCCCGAACAAGTAGCCTTCCTAATAAGCGCCGCGAAACTTTCGCTGCAACCAAAGTAGCGCGGGCGTCTCTGCCGGCATCTTAAGGCCTCACAAGCCGGCGAGAACCACTATCCCGGGCGGACCACAAGGTCAAATTAAATTGATTCGATGGCTACGGGTCGTGCGTGGGCAAATGGCATACGTTTTCGCAGGCGTCACACGCGCGGACGGAGCAAGCCCCGCCCTTACGGAAGAAAAAAAACGAGGCTGTTCTTGAAGCTATTCTGAGGATTTCGATTCCAAAAGTTTTTCCGCAGCCGACGGCAACGCCTCGGGAAGGTTCCCATCCGACATCTGCTCCAGAGTTCCCCGCGCCCGCGTCAATTTAATCTCCGCGGCATCATAACTCTGCCCCGCGTTGTGCAGATGCGTTCCCAATTTCTCGAAAACCTCCACAAACACATCCATCTGTTTCTCCAGTCCAGCCAAATTAGCCATCAATTTCCGCGCATTCTCCTCCACTTTCATTCCGCGCAGACTCAAAGCAATAGCGCCGAGATAAGCGAAGCAAGTATTCGGCGACACCGCCAGCACGCGCCGCCCCCGGCAATAATCATCCAGGCGCCCGCCCTTGCCGTCTTCGGTCATCAACATCTCGTAATAAACACTCTCCGAAGGCACAAACATCAACGCGTAATCCAACGTATGTTCATCCGGCAAAATATATTTCTCGGAAATGGAGTCCGCATGCTTGCGCACCGCAATCGCAAAATCCCGCCGATGATCCTCCCCGGATTCCAAAAACCGCCGGTAAGCATCCAAAGGAAATTTCGAATCTATACAAAGGATGCGGTCCTCCATTCGCACCACCGCATCCACGCATTCATTGGTGCTGAAGCGGTATTGCATCTCGTAAGCAGCCCGCGGCAAGGCATCCTCCAGCAATTTTTCCAAAGTCGCCTCGCCAAATATCCCCCGCGATTTCGCCCCGCCCAAAATCGACTGCATCGTCGAAGTAGCCTGCGAAAGGTCCTGCCCCATCTTCTGCACTTCGCCGACTTGCTGGCTGAGCTGCCGCAGAGTGTCGGTGGAAGATTGCAGACGATTGGCTACCTCGCGCTGGGCGTCCATAGCCAATTTTCCGGAATCCGCCACGCCCTTCTGCAATTCCGAGCGCACCTGCCCGAGTTGCTGCGTCACCGTTTGCGTGAGCTGTCCGATCTGAGTGGAAACGCCCTGCGTCTGCGAAGCCACGTTGGCCTGCATTTCCTGGCGCATTACCGCCATCTCTGCGGCAGCGCGCCGCTCGCCAAACCACACTGCGGCTCCCACAAGCCCAGCCAAAATAATCACCACCAGAATCAATTCGGTGCCGCTCATCATTTCACTTTAACGCGAAATCCTCTTGAATGAAAATTCCAGCTTGGCGAGCGGGGAGCGCATGAAGAAATGCAAAGGCAACACCTAAAGTCGTCCTCGTAATGGACAGGGTGCGGAGCCGCAGCTTGCGACTCAAATTTTTCTCTTGCTCGGCCCGGCATAAAGCGCGGGCCC
Source organism: uncultured Acidobacteriota bacterium (assembly GCA_963831955.1). GTDB lineage: Bacteria > Acidobacteriota > Terriglobia > Acidiferrales > UBA7541 > Palsa-147. The sequence continues at coordinate 680,637 of CAWHSG010000004.1, forward strand.
TACGGAAGAAACGGCAAAACACGACGCTGGCGCGTCGTGTTACTCACGTCAGTTGCACCAACGAATCTCGGCGGGCGGAATCTCCACTTCCCACCGACTGCGGACCTCGCCAATTATCGAAAGCCGCTACCTGATGAACGCATGACACGGTGCATCCAGGCGCGCAACTCTTCTTGGTCAGGAATTCGCGGCGACGGCGCTCGGAACTATATTCCGCCAGCGGAATCGCCGGATAGCCGCGTTGCTGGGAGCAATAATGGACCAAGCCGTCCTCGCAGATATAAAGGTAGCGGGCGCCGGCGCGGCAACGCCAATCATTCTCTTTGCCAGCGGCGATATTGTGCTGAAATTGATTCACGCGCGAAAAGGACTTCTTGCCGAGCGACATTATCTCTTCAAAAATTTCCCGCTCACGAGTGCCCAAAGGCTGCAATTGCCCGTTCCCGTCATGAATCAGCCCAACCGTGGAAGTAAATCCCAGCTGCACAGCCCGGTGCGCGACGCGCAGCGCATCCTCAGGATCTTTCACGCCGCTGCCGAGCACCGAATTAATATTCACTTGGAATTCCGCATGCTCCGCGAGCAATTCCAATTTCTGATCCAGCACCTTCAAACTCTTCTTCGAGACATCATCCGGCATCGCGTTATCGATGCTGATTTGCAAATATTCGAGGCCGGCGCGGTTCAGGCGCTCGATGCGATCCTGCACCAGCAAATAGCCGTTGGTAATCAGGCCAGCCAGTATTCCATTCTTCCTGATCCGCCCGATAATCGCATCCAATTCAGGATGCAAGAGCGGTTCCCCGCCGCTGATGGTAACAATCGAAGTCCCGAATGATCCCAAGCGGTCGATGCGCGCAAACATCTCCTCGGTCGGCACCGGCTTCGAGAAGTCGTCGAATTCATTGCAATAGGTGCACGCCAAATTGCAGCGGCGGATGGGAATAATATGCGCCAGCAGAGGATGCCGCGTGGACAGCAGCCCTTTGGCAATCATGCGCGCCTCGCGCATCGCGCGGTGCGCCGCCAACATCTTCCGCCGAATTGTCTTGCGAACCGTCATTGTTGCTGCCGCTTGCCTTGCCCGCCGGGTAATTGCACCTGTCACGGCGAGCCCCGATCAAACATACACAGACAGGAGTGTCTGTGCTACTGGGCTAATCCTCTATGTTACAACAGCCTCGGCCGCGCAGACCGCCTAAAGTAGCGCCGGCGTCCCTGCCGGCATCTTACGACCATAAACGTCCGCCAAGGCAGCCGTCGCGGACGGATCGAGATGCCAGATTCAGCGCTGTGATTGAAGAGCGTGGCCCGCGCGCGAGCGTTGCATGTGGTGAACAGGGAGATCGTAAGATGCCATGCTGAAGCCCGGCGCTACGAAGACCCAGTCACACCGGCGTGCGGCCAGCCGTTGTCACAATGAGCAAGCCCCGCTTGCACGCCATCACCCCGGGTGGTAGTTTCGCCTTTACTTCATTTTTTGCCGTCCAGCACCACGGACGCCCGGAAATCCCCGGGGCCGGGAGTCGCCCGCCGCGCAGGAGTTTGTTTGGCACCTTGGCTTGCTAACGATCAGAAACTGCCTCACGGGCGGTTAGTGCTGCTTTCCTATCTGGCAGTGGGCATGACCGTAATCCTGCTCTTCGGCTTCTGGAAGTTGCAAGTAATCCAATCCGGCCATTTCGCCGACCTGGCAGAAAAAAATCGCGTCCGTTCGATCCCCATCATCGCCCCGCGCGGCACCATGCTGGATCGCGAAGGCCGCGTGCTGGTGGACAGCTATCCATCTTTCAGCATCCTGCTGCTGCGCGATGATCCCAAGCTGCTCGAGAAAAGCCTTCCCCAAGTTCTGGAAGGCCTCGATATCTCGCCTGACGATCTAAAAGAGCAACTCGACAACGCGAAATTCGAGCCCAAATTTCAGCCAGTGGTAATCAAGCCCGAAGCCACGCAAGCCGACATCGCCTTCGTAGAATCGCATCGCGCCGATCTGCCGGTCCTCGAATTGATGATGGTCCAGCGCCGCCGCTATCCGCATAACGGTTTCTTCGCCAGCGCCGCGGGCTACGTCGGTGAAGTTTCGCCGCAGCAACTGGCCGCCAGCGACGGCCACTATCGCCCCGGCGATATCGTGGGCAAAGCCGGCCTCGAGCGCCAATACAACGAAACCCTCGAAGGCACCGACGGCATGCGCCGCGTAATCGTAAATAGCGTCGGCAAAATGGTGCGCACGCTGGATGACGTGGAAGCCGTCCCCGGCAAGCCCATCCAGACCACCATCGATTACGATCTACAAGCCGTGGCCGAAAACGATCTCGCCGGAAAAGAAGGCGCCGCCATTGCACTGAACCCGCGCACCGGAGAAGTCCTCGCGCTAGTCAGCCATCCCACAATAGATCCCAACGATTTCGCCGTGCGCATCAACCCCAAAGTATGGGCCGAGCTAAACACCGATCCAAAAACTCCGCTGCTAAATCGCGCCATCCAAGCCCAGCTGGCGCCCGGCTCCGTCTTCAAAATCGTCACCGCCACGGCCATGCTCGAGTCCAAAGCCATCCCGGAAAACATGACCGTTTTTTGCCCCGGCTACGCCACCTTCTACGGCCGGCAATTCAAATGCTGGGTTTACGGAAAGGGCGCCCACGGCACGGTGGATTTCCACAAAGCCATCATCCAATCCTGCGACATCTTTTTCTACACGGTAGGCATGCGCCTGGGAATCGACAAGCTGTCCTTCTACGGCAGCGGCCTGGGCCTCGGCAAAAGAACCGGCATCGATCTCCCCGGCGAAGAATCCGGCTTGATGCCTTCCGAGGAATGGGTGCAGCGCGTCTATCATCGCAAGTGGTATCCCGGCGAAACGATCTCAGTGGCCATCGGCCAGGGCGCGGTGATCGCCACTCCCATCCAACTCGCCCGCATGATCGCGGGCGTTGCCAATGGCGGCACTTTCGTCCAACCGCACCTGATGAAAAATTATCCGAATCCGATTATCACGCACTTCCCGCTGTCCGATGACACCGTGCAAAAAGTCACCGATGGAATGTACGGCGTGGTGAACGAACCCGGCGGGACGGGTTACAGTTCGCGCATCCAGAATGTGGAATTTTCCGGCAAATCCGGCACCGCGCAAATCATCGGCTACGATCTCCGCAGCCGCCTCGGCAAAGAAAAAGAATTCAAAGACAACGCCTGGTTCGTAGGCTACGCCCCGCGCCGCGACCCAGAAATCGTAGTTACCGTCCTAGTTCAAGGCGGCGGACACGGCGCCGAAGCCTCCGCCCCCATCGTCCGCGACATCGTGCGCGCCTATTACGACAAAAAGAACGGCGTCCACAACGAGCAAACCACCACCGAAAATCGCATGGGTCCCGATCAGGCCAAGCCCATCGTCGCCGCCGTTGGAGCCACACAACAGTGAAAGAAGGCCCGCGCACTCACGATTTCGACTGGATCCTCCTGGCCATCGTCTCGGCCATCTGCCTGATGGGCATGCTCGAAATCTGGTCGGCTACCCACGATAGCGCCATGGCCGGCATGCACTGGCGCCAGGCCATCTGGATCGGCGTCGGCTTCATCGCCATGTTCATCATCTCCAGGCTCGACTATCACACTCTCCTAGACCAGGCCCCGCTGTTGTATCTAATCGGGATAGTCGCTTTACTCGTGGTCCTGGGCATCGGCCATTCCCGTTTTGGAGCTCGCCGCTGGGTCAGTCTGGGCGGCGGCGTAAATTTACAAGTGTCGGAAATAATGAAACTGGTTATAATCATAGTGCTGGCAAGATTCTTCAGCGAAGTCCGCACTGATCGATTAACAACTGCGGATTTGGTGAAGATTGCGGGAATCACGGGCTTGCCCGTCCTTCTCGTTCTAGTCCAGCCCGATTTGGGGACGGCCATGGTTCTCGTCCCCGCGGCCATTGTCGGCGCGTTTCTGGCGGGCATTCAGTGGAAGCACTTGGCAGTGCTCCTCGCCGTCATCGCGCTGATGGTTCCGGTGGGCTGGCACATGCGGACGCATTTGAAGCCGTACCAGCAGCAACGCATTGAGACATTCATCCATCCCGAAGACAACCCTCGCGGAGCTGGGTACCAGATTCTCCAATCCGAGATTGCTGTCGGCTCCGGCGGATTCTGGGGCAAGGGCTTCGGCAAGGGCAGCCAGAACCAACTGGGCTTTGTGCCCGTGCGTTATTCGGATTTCATTCTGGCCGCGATGGCGGAAGAACTGGGATTTGTAGGAGTGCTACTTGTTCTGTTGTTGTATTTAGGATTGCTCCTGCGCCTGATTGACAACGCGCAAAAAGCGAAAGATCGCGCCGGTATGTTTGTCGTCATGGGTGTGGCCGCTATCCTGGGGTTCCACGTACTCGTAAATTCGGCAATGGTGATCGGCTACGTGCCGGTTACCGGCATTCCCCTGCCGTTCTTGAGCTACGGGGGATCCTCTACTGTGTTTCTGTTTTTGGCTTTGGGTCTGGTGATGAACGTTCGCATGCGAAGGTTCGTCAATTGAGGCCCGCGTTTTTGGGTCGTCCAGTTTCAGAAGTATTTCGGAAGCCCGGCATTGTGACTGGGACAACGAACTAGGAATTTAATTTTTGCTTGGGTACGCGTTCGGTGCAGACAATCTTGAACACGCAACAGAGTTCCCTCCCAGCTGGTTGGCCCGCTTGCGGGCCTGGCAGGGCGTGGCTCGCCGCTTCGTGCGGTGCGATTGCCTCCCGATTCGCCACGAGGAGTTTTCATGTCGAAGGAAATGGTTATCTCTGCGACCCCGCACGAGACCCGGGTCGCCATACTCGAAGAAGGCCAGCTTTGTGAAATTTACGTTGAACGGGAAAAAGAATTCGCGTTAGTCGGTAGCATCTACAAAGGAAAAGTCACTCGCGTGCTCCCCGGCATGCAATCTTCCTTTGTGGATATCGGGCTGGATAGCGATGCTTTTCTGTACGTCACCGACTTCCTCGAAGAAATCGAAGATCTCGATCACGTCGTCACAACGGTCGAGGACAAAGAACACAAGATAGAGGATCAGGGCGGGCAGGTATTCACTACTGACGCCACGGGTCATACGGCGGCGATCGAGCCGGTCGACGTCGAGCCAGCACCGGCGATTACCGAAGCGCTGCCCGGCGAATCTATCTCCGTGGACGACGCGCAGCCTCGCGTTTCGCCACCACCGTCCTTCACGCGTCCGCCGCAACATTCGGGCGCGCGCCACGATGGACGTCCTCCGCGCGGCGGATTCCAAAATCGCGGACGCGATAATCGCGGCGGCTTTGGACGCGGCGGCGGCAGAGGCCGCGGCGGCCGTGATAGTCGCGGTGGCCGCCCCGGCGGCGATCGCCCCCGCTTTGGCCGCGATCTTCCGCACTCCAAGTACGCGTCACATCGACCGTATGAGCCCGAGCCGGAAGTTCCCGGTGGCGCTCCCGCTGGAAATTTCGTTCCCGTTGTGCTTCCCGGCGAGAATCTTTCGCGCTTCAAGGATGCACCTGCGCCAGCCCCGCCGGATGCCGTGGCTCCCACGCTGACGATGGAGTCGCCCGAGATTCAGGCGCAGCAGTCCATCGACGCCACCGCCACGCAGGAATTTCAAGCACCTGCAACGCAGAGCGAGCCGCAAGAGCAGCAAACCCAGCAGCTCGCGCCGCAAGAAACATTTCAACGCCGCGAGCGCACACCGCGTTTCCCGGAGTCGCGTCCGTTCGAGCCGCGTTTCTCAAGCCCTACCGCGGCCGGCGCGCTCGAGGCTTTGCCCGGTGAAACTTTGCGCCGCTCCGAATCGGCGGCTCCGCAAGCAACGTCCAGCGAGCCGGCTGCAATAGCCGAGCCCATCGAAGCGGCGGAAGCAATCCATCATCACGATGAGTTCGATCGCCACGCCGCAAACGCCATTGAAGCCACGCGTGCCACAAACCTCGACGAGCACGAGACGGAAGAAATCGCCGTAGTCGAGGTGCACGCGGAAATCCCTTCCGACCTGACCGAAGAGGAAGCCACGGCGCTGGCCGAACATGTAGCCGAAGCCCAGCTCGAAGAAGCCGAACGCGAAGAGCGCGAGGCCCGCGAAGAATCTCACGACGACAACGACACCACCACCGAAATCGCCGCCGCGGAATCTTCCGAAGAATTCTCCGCCTCCGAGGAACACTCCGGCCAGCACGAAGAAGAGACCGCCGAAGAATCCTCCGGCGATCGTTTCGCGGCGGCAGAACAGGAATCCGATCAGGACTCCGATCGCGAATCCGAGTCCGAGCACGATTCCTCGGAAGGTGAATCCTCGAGCGAGCACGGCGAAGCATCCGCCGAGGCCGAAGCCGATTCCGCCCACGAAGCCGCAATGTCCGGCTCGGCCGAACCCGGCGCGATTCCCGATGCCGCCGACATCATCGTCCCGCTGGAAGGTGAAACGGTGGGCAACGTAAAGCCGCAGGAATTCCGCGGCGCCAGCGTGCGCGGCGGTTTCCGCGCCCGCATGCAATCTCCCGCCCGCCGCGGCGGCAGCAGAGACCGCGGCCGCGATCGCGGCCCAGATCGACCAGGGGATCGCCCGCGGCGCGATGATCGCGGCGGCAGCCGTCGCCCGCACCAAAGCCATGGCGGCCATCGTCAGCAACCGCGCCGTACGCAGCTCATCTCCGATCTCCTCAAGCAAGGCCAGGAGATCATCGTCCAGATCGCAAAAGAGCCGCTGGGCAAAAAGGGCGCGCGCATCACCAGCCACGTAGCACTGCCGGGCCGCTTCCTCGTCTATATGCCCACGCTCGATCACACTGGCGTCTCCCGTAAAATCGCATCAGCCGAAGATCGCGCGAGGCTGCGCCATCTGGTCACCGAAGCAAAGGGCAATTTCGGCGGCGGCTTCATAGTCCGCACCGCAGCAGGAGCAGCCACTCCGGAAGAAGTTCGCGCCGACGTGGAATTCCTGACCCATACCTGGGCGGAAATCAAAGCTCGCGGCGACCAAAGAAAAGCCCCAGCGCTGCTGCACCGCGATCTAAATCTGGTCGAGCGCATCCTGCGCGATTACTTGACCACCGACTACACCGCCATCTGGGTGGACAACGAAGAAGAATTCACCAAGGTAGTGGACTTCGTAAGCCGCTTCCAGCCGCAACTGGTGAATCGCGTAAAGCTCTACACCAAAGACACTCCCGTCTTCGAAGAATTCGGAATCCAGCAGGAAATCGATAAAGGCCTGCGCCCGAAAGTCTGGCTGAAATCCGGCGGCTATATCGTCATCAATCACACCGAAGCTCTCGTGGCGATTGATGTCAACACCGGCAAATTCGTAGGCAAAGGCTCGAATCGCCTGGAAGATACGATCGTTCGCACCAACCTCGAAGCGGTGAAAGAAATCGTCCGCCAAATGCGCCTGCGCGACCTCGGCGGAATCATCGTCATCGATTTCATCGACATGGAAGAGCGCCGCAACCGCGAAAAAGTAATGGCCGCGCTGGAAGATTCGCTGAAAGCCGATCGCGCCCCATCGAAGGTCCTGCGCTTCAACGAATTCGGCCTGGTAGCCATCACGCGCAAACGCACCAAGCAAGCCCTGGAGCGCACGCTCTGCCAACCGTGCCCCTACTGCACCGGGAGCGGCATGGTCAAGTCGATCCCCACTCTCTGCTACGAAATCCAAGCAGAAGCCAGAAAAATGGCAGGTGACATAGAAGCCGGAAGCCTGACGCTAAGGGTTCATCCAGAAATCGCAAAGGCGTTGAAGACGCGAGAGAGCGCCCTAATGGAAGAGCTAGAGCGCTGGATCAAAAAGAGCGTAATCATCCAAGCCGACCCAACGCTGCACTGGGAGCAATACGACATCTACTGACGTTCGTCGTAAAAGATGAGCCAGTCCACGCTGACGGCACTGCTGGTTGCCTTCTTGGGCTTGCTGGCAGTTGCCGTCAGCGTGGTCTCGGTCCTCATCCTGAAGGGCGGAAGGTTTTACCAAAGTATCCCCGAGAAGTTGCGGCCCCGTCGGTTGGTCGTAGGATTCTTTTTCTCGTATTTCGTGACGTTTTGCTTCTGGTTTCCCCTCTGGTTTTGGCACCGTGGATCAATTGCCGCGCAGGTATTCAACTTCGTATTCGGTGCTCTTACTTTCCTCCTTGTCGCTGTGGTGGTATTGGGAAGAGTTGGGGTCGTGCTCACGCCCGTTGTTATAGTGGTAGCGCGGTTGGTAGAGATCTTCAAAATCGGACGTGGGGCTAAGAGACTCAAGACGCGGGGTAGTTTGTTGCGGAAAGATTAAAGATCATTCTGAAGGAAGAGGACATGGCTCGACTGAAACCCATTCATCCGGGCGAGATTCTTCGAGAAGAGTTTATGGTACCGCTGCGCCTCAACGCGAATAAGCTGGCATTGGCTCTGCACGTTCCTGCTCCCACGGTCTACGATATCGTCAAGGAGGAGCGCGGTATCTCGCCCGAGATGGCGCTGCGGCTTGGTCGCGCGTTCGGAACAACTCGCGGTTTTTGGCTCAATCTTCAATCCGAGTTTGATTTGCGAGTCGTCCGGAATCAAAAGGAAGCCAAGGTCAAGAGTGAGGTGCGCCCTATTGAAGTCAACGCGTAGGCGATTCAAAGGCCGCCCGTAGCGATATTCTGTTCCGAATTTCTACCGCTGAACTCTATCCTGCCTTCGCCCCGGAGTATAATTGTCGTGTTCACGCAGTGGCCGGATAGAACGCAGCCACACTTTCACGAGGCAAAATGTCCACGAACACCAACAAACCAGCTACCCGCACCGAATCCGATTCTATGGGCCCCATCGAAGTCCCCGCCCACCGTTACTACGGCGCCCAAACCGCCCGCAGCTTGATCCACTTCGACATCGGGCGCGACACCATGCCCCCGGAATTAATTCGCGCCTTCGGCATCCTGAAAAAAGCCTCCGCCATGGTGAACGAAGACCTGGGCAAGCTCCCCAAAGAAAAAGCGGCCCTAATCAAAAAGGCCGCCGATGAAGTAATCCAAAGCCAGCTAGACGATCACTTCCCGCTGCGAATCTGGCAAACCGGCAGCGGCACGCAAACCAACATGAACGCCAACGAAGTAATCTCGAATCGCGCCATCGAAATATCCGGCGGCCAAATGGGCAGCAAAAAGCCCATTCACCCAAACGATGACGTAAACATGTCGCAGTCGTCGAACGACACATTCCCCACAGCGATGAACATCGCGGCAGCAACACAAGTAGTGGAAAAACTGATCCCCGCCGCCGAATATCTGCAAAAAGCCATCGAAGCCAAAGCCAAAAAATTCGACAAAGTAGTAAAAATCGGCCGCACCCACTTGCAAGACGCCACTCCGCTTACCGTAGGCCAGGAAATGTCCGGCTGGGCCAATCTAATCGAGCGAGACATCGAGCGCCTGCGCCAATCGCTAACCGGCCTCTACGATCTAGCCATCGGCGGCACAGCAGTAGGCACAGGCCTAAACGCCCCGCCAGAATTCGACGAAAAAGCAGCCCAAAAAATCGCCGAACTAACCGGCCTTCCGTTCCGCTCGCACCCAAATAAATTCGCCGCCCTATCAGCCCACGACGAACTAGTCTTCTCGAGCGGCGCCCTAAAAACATTAGCCGCCAGCCTGATGAAAATCGCCAATGACGTCCGCTGGCTAGCCTCCGGCCCCAGATGCGGCCTCGGCGAACTTACCATCCCGGAAAATGAGCCAGGCTCCAGCATCATGCCGGGCAAAGTAAATCCCACGCAGTCCGAAGCGCTCACTATGGTAGCCGTACAAGTAATGGGCAACGACGCAGCCATCGGCATCGCCGGCAGCCTCGGCAATTTCGAACTCAACGTCTTCAAGCCGGTAATCATCTTCAATTTCCTGAACTCCGTCCGCCTGCTAAGTGACGCCATGCGCAGCTTCGTGGATCACTGCGTAAACGGAATCGAAATCAACGAAAAACAAATCGACCAATACGTAAAAAATTCCCTGATGCTGGTAACCGCGCTAACCCCAAAAATCGGCTACGACAAAGCCGCCCAAATCGCAAAAAAAGCCCACCACGAAAACCTAACGTTAAAAGAAGCCACGCTAAAACTGGGCTACCTAACAGCAGAAGAATTCGACAAGCTGGTAAAGCCAGAAGACATGACCCACCCGTAAGTTCAAGCCAACGATTTCGTAGCGCTGGCGTCCCGCCGGCTCCGACGACGAAAATCCAGCCACATGCAATGCTTATGGACGGACTCCCGAATCCAAATACATCCAGTTTTCGCAATTCCCCGCCCGGCTCGCCCCATCCACCGTGTGTTATCATTCACGCTCATTTAGAAATCCGCAGGAGCCCAATTCTTGCCAGCGCGCATCCTCAACGGCAACGCCATCCGCGAAGAAATCTACGTAGACTTACGCCAGGAAATAGCCAAACTCCGCGCCGCCGGAATCATCCCGGGCCTGGCCGCCATCCTGGTGGGCGAAAACGCCGCCAGCAAAGTTTACGTAACCAGCAAAATCCAAGCCTGCGAAACCCTGGGACTGAATAGCTTTCTGATCACTCCGCCGAACACAATTTCCACAAACGAACTAAAAGCCATAGTCAAAGATCTAAACGGACGAAATGAAGTAGACGCAATCCTCGTCCAACTCCCGCTGCCCAGGCAGGTTGACGCCAAAGAAATCCTGGACACGGTTGACCCAACAAAAGACGTGGACGGCTTCCATCCACTAAACGTAGGCAAGCTAGTGGCAGGCCGCCCCAACCTGGTAGCCTGCACCCCGCTAGGAGTAATGGAAATCCTAAGACGCAGCAATATCCCGATAGAGGGCGCCGAAGCCGCTGTAATCGGCCGCAGCGACATAGTAGGCAAGCCCCTCGCGCTGCTCCTAATGCACGCCAACGCGACAGTAACTATCTGTCACTCCAAAACCCGCGATCTTCCAGCAACCGCACGCCGTGCCGATATAGTAGTAGCCGCCATGGGCCGCCCAGCAATGATCACCAGCGATTACATCCGCCCCGGCGCCACGGTAATCGACGTGGGCACAAACCGCATCACCGACCCAGCAGAAGCCGAAAGAATTTTCAAAAAATTCCCAGAGCGCCTGAAGAAATTCCAGGAAAAAGGTTCCGCGTTGGTGGGAGACGTCCACCCCGAAGCAGCAGAAGTAGCAGGCGCGATCACGCCATCACCAGGCGGCGTAGGCCCGCTAACAATAGCCATGCTGATGAGCAACACCGTAAGAGCCGCCACGCTACGCCGCGGAAACGCCAAGGTGCAGCAGTGAGTAGCACAGCCACTCCTGGCTGTGTCAGCGCCGCTATCGGCGCGAGTGTCAGCGCAAATCTCAGCCCAAAAAAGACGCGGAGGACTTCCCCATGCTTCGTGTCGGCCTAACCGGCGGAATCGCCTGCGGCAAATCCACCATCTCCAGAATGTTCCGCGACCTGGACATCCCCATCCTGGACGCCGACCCGCTGGCCCACGAACTCCTCGAGCCCGGCCAACCAGTCTATGATGAAGTCCTAGCCGAATTCGGCGAAGCAGTCCTGGCCAGCGACAAAAGCATAGACCGCGCCAAACTAGGCCCCATAGTTTTCGCCGATCCGGAAAAGCTAAAACGCCTCAATCAAATCATCCACCCGCACATAGTGGAAATAGTGGACCGCTGGTTCGCCACGCTGGATCAACCAGGCCGCCCGCCCATAGCCATAGTAGAAGCCGCGTTGCTGATCGAAGCCGGCTACCGCCCCAAACTAAACTGCCTGATAGTAGTCCGCTGCACCCCAGGCCAGCAGCTAGCCCGCCTGCGCGAAAGAGGCCTAAACGAAATCCAAGCCCAACAAAGAATCAATTCCCAAATCCCCATAGAAGACAAAATAAAGGTAGCCGATGAAATCATAGACGGCGGCACCAGCTTCGAAGAAACCTCCCGCCAAGTCCGCGACCTAACTACAAGACTAAAACTCCAAGCCGCAAAATCCTGATCCGATCTATGTACCGCCGGTTTACCCTGAGTATTTGCGAAGGGCGTCTCTGCCGGCTCTTTTTGTCCAAAATATTAAATTTGAATTTTGAAATCGAATCCCTCACGCTTGACCTTTGCCGTACCAAGGAAAAACCATGCACCCCAACCAAATCGCCCGCCGCAGAATCCGTTTCGCAATGCTAGCCCTAATCGTAATCCTCGGAGCCTACTGGGCCGGTGCCCGCTACGGCCCGAGAACCCCCCTAGAAGTACAAGCGATCCCGCCAACGACAACTCCGCCGCCTCCGAGCACCGAATCTCTAGGCCCGCTAGAGGCCGAGAACGTCCGCATCTATCACCAAGCCGCCCCAGCAGTAGCCAACATAGTGACCAAAACAGTCGAATACGATTTCTTCTACAACGCCATCCCGGTAGAAGGCGCAGGCAGCGGCTTCGTAATCGACCCCGCCGGCCATATCCTCACCAACTATCACGTAGTAGAAGACGCCCGCACCATCGAAGTAACGCTCGGCGATCAAACCCGCTACAAAGCCACCTACATAGGCGCCGATGAACGCAACGATATAGCGCTGCTCAAAATCGAAGCCCCAGGAAAGAAATTAGCCGCTCTGCCGCTAGGCGATTCGCGAAATCTGCAAGTAGGCCAAAGAGTCCTCGCGATCGGCAATCCCTTCGGCTTCCAATCCACGCTAACCACCGGCGTAGTAAGCGCCCTGGGCCGCACCGTGCAAACCAGCGACACAACTTTCATAGATGAGGCCATACAAACCGACGCAGCCATCAATCGCGGAAATTCCGGCGGCCCGCTGATGAATTCCCACGGTGAGGTCATCGGAATAAATTCCGCAATTTACACGCCGTCAGGCACCACAGCAGGAATAGGATTCGCGATCCCGATCAACACCGCACGCCGGGTAGCAGACGATCTAATCAATCTAGGCCGAGTCCGCCAAGCCACGCTAGGCCTCCAAGGCCGCGCCATCTGGCCAGGCCTGGCCGATGCCCTCGATCTACCAGTCCAACATGGCCTACTAATAGAAAGCACCACAAAGAACGGCCCAGCAGCCCAAGCAGGAATCAAAGGGGGAAACAAAACAGTACTGGCAGGCCTGCAACAATTAAGAATAGGCGGCGACGTGCTAACGGCAGTAGATCAAACCGAAATCAACAGCCAACAAGATCTAGGAAGAATCCTAAATCGCCACAAACCAGGCGACACGATCACTCTGACAATTTATCGAGACAGAAAAAAACAAGAGGTGAAAGTAACTCTAGCGGACAGATAAAGTAGCGCCGGCGTCCCTGCCGACATCTTACGGCCAAAACCCACGCCAAATCTCGAACACCCGCGCGGCGCGGCCTCGACCCAAAGCCCCAGCATTTTCTTCGGCACGGTCAAGCAGAACCCGCACTCAACGAACCCAAAAACTCCCGCCGTAATCTCTCCCGCTCGTCCGGCCCAACCCGAAACCAACTCTCCGCCAAATCCCGCACCCGTTCCAGCCCGCGCTGCATCTCCGCATGTTTCTGCTCAATCAAGGCGGCGTCAGCATCTTCCGGCACCCAAATAAACGGCGCCGCAATCAGAATCGCCCGGCTAAACGGCTGCGGAATCTGAAACAAATCCCAAGCCTTCTCCAGCGTCCAAGCGTTCTCCAACGCGATATGAAACACATAAATCGGCGCTCCAGTCTTCCGCGCCAAAATCACCGGCCCTGGCTTGGCCACATACCGAGGCCCCCGCGGTCCATCAATCGTGAACGCCGCGGTCCTCCCCTGCCCGATCTTTTTCGCCATATCCACCAACCCGCGCAGGCCTCCGCGGGTAGAACTTCCCTGCGAGGTGCCATATCCAAGCCTTTCGATCACTCGCCGCGTCCACTGCCCGTCGAAGTTCGTGGTGTTCATCACCACTACGCCGCGATTCCGGTATCTCCAAGCCGCCGAAAAAATGCACCGGTGCCAGAACGCCGCGATGCACGGACGCCCGCCCGCCATCCAATCGTTCACCTGATCCTCGCCGAGACATTCAAATCGCAGCGTTGGCCCAATCGCCGCAATCAAACTCGACACCACGCCGGCAATCAACGGAATCTGCGCCCGCCGCCAACGCGACAGCTCCGGCAAGCGCGTATCGTAAAGCACGTTCACGCGCGTCTCCGCCCCGCCAGCGTCCGCCGTTCCCGTGTCTGGTTTGGCCACGTCACTCACTGCGGTATAGTATAGGTGAATTATCTGCGGCGTCTTCGATGCATAGCGGCAAGCTCACTCTGACCCAATTTCCCATCTCCGAGAAAAACCCACGGCGCCGAAGCGTCGCAATCCTCTACGCCCTGGCAATAATCGCGCTAATCGCCATCGCCGCAGCCCCAACACAAGCCCAAGAACACTGGCCCCCCGGCGCAGTGGCAAGATTCACCGGCGAAGACATCTCCTTCGAAGGCAGCGCCCTCGGCCCGCCCATCGCAGGCGGCACCAGCTTCTTCATCTCCAGCGGCACGGTCCTCACGGTGCACTCCGGCGACGCCCGCCTGAATCTCCCCGGCGGCGGCACGGTGGACATCTGCGGCCCAGCAAAATTAACTCTTCTCGAGTCCAACGCCGTTTACACCATTGCCCTGAATTTCGGCCGCGTTCACATACGCCTGGCCGATCCCACCGAACTCCACGTCTTCACTCCCTTCGTAATGGCCACGCCAATCTCGATTGCCGAAGAAGCCCGCGATCTAAGCATAGGCCTCGATATCAATGACGCCATGTGCGTCTTCGCCGCCCAAGGCGCCGCCCGCCTGGAAGATCAATTCAGCAGCGAAAATCTGATGGTCCCGCAACTAGGCGAGTTCTTCCTCTCCGGCGAAAAGCTCTCCCCCACCGGAGGCCCCGCCGGCGCGTGCCGCTGCTTCCGAAACGAAGCCGCCAACCAACCGCAAATGCAGCCATCCTCATCCCCGCATCCAAGATCTACGCAACCAGAAATCGCAAGATCAACAGCGCCGCCACCGCCAACGGCGACAACCGCAGCCCCGCTGCGTCCGTCACCACCGGTAACCGTCGCGCCAGCCCCATCTCCAACTAATGCCATGAACCAAGCCCCGCCGCCGACGGGCGTCCCGATCCACGTAGCTCCATCAAAACCGCAACGTCCGCCAGTCTCAACCAATCAGCCACCGCCGTCCGCCCCGATGGTAGCTGCCGCGCAACCAGCAGCATTCGCGCCTTCGGAAACGCCAGCTAGCCCATTCCCGAGCGCGAGCAACTCAAAACCGAAGCATCCGCCAACATCACCCACCGCAACCGCGCAACAACCCCCGCCAGAAATCACCGCCGGCGCCCCGCGCAGCACGTCAGTGATTCCAACGGTAGAAGCCGCCGCTCCACCTCCGCCGCCCGCCGAACCAGTGGAAGCCACCCGTCCGCCGGCAAAAAAACCAGAACCACCGCCAACAAAAACCATCTCCGGCTCAGCCCCAGAAGCGGACAACGGCTTCACCATGCCCGATCACGCCAACCAAACCAAGCCGGTAGCAGTCCACATCTTCGGCTCAACTCCAACAGCCCCGCAACTAGAACCCCCAGTAAGAGTAGTAATGCCGCCACTCACATTTTCAGCATCAATGCCCACGCCACCCACAGACACCAATCCGCAATTAATAACGATTGTCCGCGAAGCCCGAGTAACAAAGGAGTGGGTCTTCAAAGGCCACGTAGCAGAAACCAAATCCCCGGCAGTAAGTGCAGCACAACCAGAAAACTCCAAGCCCATCCCACAAAAAAGAAAGCGCCGCAGCATCCTAACAGTCTTCAAACAATTCTTCGGCGGCAGCCCACCCCCGCCCAAGTAGCGCCGGCGTCCCTGCCGGCATCCGACGACCACCCGTCAAAATCAAATCTCGGCACACCCGCGGCCTACACCCGTAAATTTTACGAAGCTTTTTCTTCCGCCGTTTCCCAATCTCAAATTTCAAAATTTGAATTTCTTCGCGCCAGGTCTTCGCAATGAACAAACAAGAAGAAAACTGCAGCACTCGCAAGCATCTCAATCCATCCTGTCACATCCCCTCATAATTCGGCCCCCCGCCCCCCTCCGGCACCTTCCACTCAATAATCTGATAAGGATCGGCAATATCGCAGGTCTTACAATGCACGCAATTCGAAAAATTAATCTTCAATCGCGCCGACCCCTTCTCCATCCCCATCTCATAAACCGCCGCGGGGCAAAAATACTGGCAAGGATTGCCGTACTCGCGCACGCACCGGTCCGCGCAAATATTCGGCTGAGTCACCACCAAATGACAAGGCTGATCCTCCTCATGCCGCGTCCCGGAATGATAAACGTCGGTCAACCGGTCAAAAGTAATCACCCCATCGCCCTTGAAGCGCGTAGATTGATCCACTAATTCCGGGCCGCGATTCAATTTCGTATATTCCTCGTACCCGGGCTTCGACCGCAAAGGATCGGTAAATCCGCGCCCCCCGGAAACAAACTGCACCGCCGATTTCGCCAAACCGCTCCAAAGCCCATGCGCGAAAGCCTGGTGAAAATTCCGCACTTCCCACAATTCCGTCTTGATCCAACTCGCGTCCAGCTTCGAAGAATAAGCCGACAATTTCGCCGCCGAAGTATCGCCAGCGCAAAGCGCCTCATAAATCGTTTCAGCCGCAAGCATCCCGGATTTAATTCCAGTATGGATCCCCTTCAACCTCTGCGAATTCAAAAGACTCCCCGAATCCCCAATTATCAAACCTCCATTAACATAAGGCCGCGGCATCGAATACCAACCGCCATAAGGCACAGTCTTAGCCCCATAGCGAATCAATTTCCCGCCCTCGATAATCCGGCGAATGTGCGGATGCGTTTTATATTTCTGAAAAGCCTCATGAGGATCAAAAAGCGGATCGTGATACTCGAGCGCAATCACCATCCCCAGCGAGACGCGATTATTCTGCAACCCATAAAACCACCCGCCGCCATACATCGAAGAATCCAAAGGCCAGCCAAGCGTATGCCCAACAAATCCAGTCTCAATCCGCCCCGCAGGCACTTCCCACAATTCCTTAATCCCAATCCCATAAGCCTGCGGATTCACTCCATCCAATTCAAATCGCGAAACCAAATCCTTAGTCAAAGACCCCCGAGGCCCCTCGGCCAACACGGTAACTTTCGCCCGCAATTCATAACCAGGCGTAAAGTTGTCCTTAGGCTTTCCGTTTTTATCCACACCCTTGTCTTCGGTGATGACGCCAGCAATCCCGGCCCCCTCCTCAATCAAGCTGGCCCCGGCAAACGAAGTAAATAAATTCACGCCCTTCTTCTCAACCAGCCCGCCCAACCACTTCACCAATTTATTCAGTGAAATAACAAAATTCCCATGATTAGCCAAAGGTGGCGGCGTAATAGGAAGTTTCCACGATCCATTCTCAGTGAAGAAGAACGCAGCATCCCCAGTAACAGGAGTATCGAGAGGCGCCGACTTCTCAAAGTCGGGAACCAGCTCGCGCAACCCGCGCGGATCCATAATCGCCCCAGAAAGCTGGTGCGCCCCAAGCTCCCGCCCCTTCTCCAAAACATAAATATTCTCAGCAGAAAGCGAAGGAGATTTGCCAGCGGCAGTATGCGACTCGATCAAATTAGCAAGGTGCAGCGCACAAGCGAGACCCGCAGGCCCAGCCCCAACAATCAAAACATCCGCATCCAAAGTTTCCCGAGGCACCCCGAATATCTCGCTCATAGTCCAAATATTCTACCAAACCAATCGCAATCAACGCCCGCCGTCGCAACGAACGTACCGCTGGCTTGCCCTGAGAATTATCGAAGGGCGTCCCGCCGGCTCGGACGAGTTCCCGGTAAAATCAAATCGTCTCTTTCTTTTCTTGTCCGCGTTTTTCCTGCAGGCAATCCAAACTCAGTTCGGCTTCACCGGCTCGGTCGCCCCCAACTTAATCTCCACCCGGTACTTCTTATAATCGCTATACGTAAAATCCAATTCCTCATTCAAACTCTTAAAAACCAAAATCCGCGCATCAATCCGCCCATGAATATGCAAAGGCAGCCAAACCTCATCGTTCACCCGAGTCTGCTCCAAAGAAAATCGCGAATTCTTATGAATGCGAAACAAGAACAACCCATAAGAAGCATCCCCCAGCGCCTCCGCGTCCAACTTCACCCACTGACGGTCCTGCGTATCAATCCAAACCTTAAAATGGAATTTAGGCAGAAACTTGGCGAACCGGCTCTTAGGCTCATACCCCGGCCGGGGCTCCGCCGAAATCTTATAAGCATCGCGCCCATTAATTTTCTCGATCCCATCCAGCGTAAAGTTGTAAGCGTCGGCAATCTCCGCCACGTAAGCCTTGGCCTGCTCTTCATCCTTCTGCTTATCCGCCAAACGCTTCTTGCGTTGCTCGTCCGTCTCATTCTTCCGCTCCTCCATAAACTTATTGATCTTCTCTTCTACGTGAGCCGCGTCCTTGGCCGAAAGCGGCTGGTCATTCTTGGCAATCAATCGTTCCACATGCTCGCCATAAAGCACCATCACCTCCGAAGTCTCCGACTCAGTAGAAATGACTTTTCCATCCCCATCCATCTTCTTAGTCTCCGACCGCTGCACGTAAGTATAAGAATTAGCGATCTTCTGGTTCGCCATCTCCAAATCCGCAGCATGCCGCACCAATTCCCGCGGATCGACAGTAGCCGCAGCGCCGCCGGTACCCTGCGCCGCAACCGCAGCAGCCTTAGCCGGCGAAGAATTCTTCTTAGCCGCCAGCGCAAACAACCCAGGCGCAAACGCGATCACAAAGATCGCCGCGCAGGCAAAAAGCTCAACTCGCCGCCAAGAATCCGGTGCCCGCATACCCATATTCCGAGCACTCCCTGTTTTAGCGCTCACAAGTAGGACTACTCCACTCCCCAATTTAGTTGCGCCTTCTCGCCGAACCGTCGCGTTTCTGCATCGAACACAATCTACCAACCCGCAATCGAATCCGCCCCACCCCGCATGCTATTGTAAAAATTCAAATGAATCCCAGAACATGCGCATCCTAAACATAGTAGGCGCACGCCCCAACCTGGTAAAAATCGCGCCACTGCTGCGCGAAATGCGCCGCCATCCGGAAATCGAGCCCATCCTCGTCCACACCGGCCAGCATTACGACGAAAAACTAAGCGACGTTTTCTTCCGCCAAATGGGCATCCCCGAACCCGACGTAAATCTAGAAGTAGGCAGCGGCTCGCACGCCTGGCAAACCGCAGAAATCCTAAGAAAAATCGAGCCAATCCTAATCGAGCGCAAGCCCGACTGCGTCCTGGTGGTAGGCGACGTAAACTCCACAGTAGCCGCCTCCCTGGCCGCCGCGAAATTGGGCATCCCGGTAGTCCACGTCGAAGCCGGCCTGCGCAGCTTCGATCGCACCATGCCCGAAGAAATCAATCGCATCGTAACGGACGCCCTCTCCGACTACTTATTCGTAACCGAAGAAGACGCCATAGAAAATCTAATCCGCGAAGGCAAGCACCGCGAAAGAATCTATCTGGTGGGCAATGTAATGATCGACGCCCTAAAACAATTTCTACCGGTAGCCCAGAAATCCAGAATCGCCGAAGAGCTAGGTCTGGCCGGCCCCAACGGCGCGCAACCCCAGCCGTACGCGCTACTAACACTACATCGCCCGTCAAACGTAGATTCTCCAGAAACCCTGGCCGCCTTACTGGAAGCCATCGCAGCAATCGCAAATAAAATTCCAGTAATTTTCCCGGTCCACCCGCGCACTAAAGAGCGCCTGAGCGCAGCCGAGAAATCTCTCGCAGGCATCCGCTTCGTCCCGCCGCTCGGCTACTTAGATTTCCTAAGCCTAATGAGCCGCGCCCGCCTGGTCCTAACCGATTCGGGCGGCATCCAGGAAGAAACGACAGCCCTAGGCGTCCCCTGCCTGACCCTGCGCGAAAACACCGAGCGCCCCGTAACGGTAAACGAAGGCACCAACGAACTGGTCGGCCAAGACCGCAAAAAAATAGTGGCCGCGGCGAACAAAATCCTAAAAGGCGAAACAAAAAAAGGCCAAATCCCGCGTTACTGGGACGGCAAAGCCAGCGAAAGAATCATAGAAATCCTACTGCGCGAAGCCGCAGTCCCAAGCACGGCCGGCGTGCGCTGACTTGCTCCAACTTCCAACCTCCAGCCCGTTTACCACTCGTAACCACTACGTAAAGAATCTTCTCCCCTCAGCCGACGAACCCTGTACGATGAATTCACGCGGGCAAAAGTCCGCGCACAGCCGACCTTCCGGCAAGCAGAGCAGCGATTCAAGATCCGTTGGGAGCATAACGGAATGAGCCACGGTGCAGTGCTGTCAGAAAAATCCAGCGCCAAGCGCGCCAGCAAATCAAAAGCCGTCGCCAAAGTTCGCGACCTATCCGTCTGCCTACTCTCCGCCCACCCCCTAGTCCTGGGCGAACTCGAGAAGCTGCTAACCCGTCCAGGCTTCCGCATCGTAACCAAGCAACTGGAATCGAGCCTGGCCCCCGAGCTGCGCCGCGCCGTGCTGCCAAAAGCCGGCATCTACGTGATCGATGCGCACGCCAGCCAGCAGGCTGCCGCCGCGTTAATCTCAAATATCTTGGAAGCGAATCCAGCAGCGCGGCTAATCGTGGTGGGCGAAAAACTCACGGAAGCCGGCAGCTACTCGCTGTTGCGCATGGGCGTGAAAGGCCTGCTCACCTATGCCGAGGCCCGTGAACAACTGCCCCGCACGCTACCATTGGTAGCCGAAGGCGGCTTCTGGGTTCCCCGCGTGCTCTTGTCAACTTTCGTCGATTCCATCCTGGAAGGCGCGCACGGCCGTCAATTCAAAAATGCCGCGGCCGCCGATCTAAGCCGCCGCGAACAAGAAACGCTGGAAGCGCTGCTCGAAAATCTCAGCAACAAAGAAATCGCCAGCAAACTAAACATCTCCGAGCGCACGGTCAAATTCCACGTCTCCAATTTGCTCAGCAAATTCGGCGTGCGCCGCCGCGCCGACCTAATCCTGCTCTGCTACCAAACCCGCAGCGCCACCGCGTAGCGCGGCGCGCAACCGAATGCAGCTCAGGTCCTCAGACCTGAGGCATTTGTGTGTTGCCGTTGGGTTTTTTGCACCTGCAACTTCAACTCCGAAATCTAACTACGAAAGACCTCGCCTCTGCCCTTCGGCTGCGGCCTCAGGGTAAAAAGAGGCGAGCTACATAAACCATTGCCACGCGACCAACGAAACATACGTAAACGCGAGCGCCACGAACAGCGACGTCAGCAAAATGTGGCCCACCACAAAATATTTTCCTTGCGGCCAATCGTCGTGCGAAAAATAAAATGCATCCACGAGGATCCGGACTGTCCAATAAATTCCGATGAACGCGGCAATTCCCAACGCTGCGCGGTCGCCCCGCAACATGTCCGCATGAAAAACCAGCGAGAGCACGCCGAACGCAATGATCGTCAGAACTGTAAATCCGCCCTGCACCCACAGCAACTTGCGATTGAATGGCCGCAATTGCGCCAGATCGCGCCGCCAACCCAACCGCCCGGGCACCTGAAAGCTGGCAAACAAAATCACAAAGTGGCCTGCGCCCGCCAGCCAGAGCGCGAGATCGAACAATCGATAGATCACCGAGTGATTCATAGCGCCCCGATCGCGCGCATGAACGGCAGGACCACGCGCATCACGAACGGCGGATGAAAAAGCCAGAAGGCCGGCCCAGCCGTCATCACCGCCATAAAAACCCAACCGGAAAATCCGCCGCGTAGCCCGAGAACTCTTCCCAAATTCGATCGCTCCGCTACCACTCCCAGGCCCTGCAGCAAAAAATAGCTGGCCGGCAATCCGTATCCGCCGCGCGCGGGAAACGAAATCACCGATTCATGAATCAGGCCGGAAAAAAGAAAAACCAGCATCGTCGCGCTGGCAACGCCGAGCCCGCGATGCAGCGGCTGAAAAACAAAATCGTACGAAAGTTGCCGGAATCCTAAGTTCCAACGCTTGCCCCAAAACTCGCTCAGTGAGCGCGAAAAAATCGGCGCCTGCATAATCGGTTCCGCATTTACACCCAAACTCTGCCAGCCCAACGCGATCAATTCGAAACTCCCGAAATGCAAAACCAAGATCAATCCCAGCAACCCTACCCAACCGCGAACGAGCGGCAATCGTTCCGGCACCGCCCGCGCGCAAAAAAATAAAAGCAAGATTCCGGCGAAAGTTTTGGCCGTTGCCCACAGCCAGCGCCTCGCCGATGGCCGCGCCGGCCGCTCGTCGCCGAGAAACGCAGCCGCGTCCATCCCCGGCCAGCCAAAAAGATAAGCCCAGGATCGCCAGGCTGCGTGGGCGACTTCGCCGCGGGCTCGCCACCACGACAGCCATTTCAATCCGAAAAAAATCGCCGCAGCCAACACCCACATGAATCCCCATGCGGGCAACAATGAACGCAGCGAAATCGCGATTCCGACGAGCGCTACAAGCGGCGCGACGGCGACAGCGACCGAAACGCGCTTTCCTGCTGCGGCGGGCACCGCAGTTGGTTCAGTTTTCGGTGAGGTTGTCGGTTGCATGCGTTCTCGGCGATCGCCGGCTGGCTGCGCGTGCCAACGATCGCCCGAACAGAAACCTGCGGCTACACTCGAAAGTTATTCCGCGGCGGAAATCATGTCAAGGAACGCGAGCGACGCGTCAATTTTTTCAGCGCGGTCAAATCATGTAGCTCAGGTCTTCAGACCTGAGGTTTTTGTGTGCAGGCGTTTGTTTTGACGTCAGCTTGTAACGTAGCGACCGCGACTCCGAACAACCTCACCTCTGAAGAGGCGAGCTACATTGGGCTTTATTTTGGTGGTTGCGCCGTTATTGTCCTCGGGAGATCCCTATTAGCATGTTTTGGATTGCGGCGCCCATGGCGGTTTTTTGAGGAGCCGATAAAAGTGCTTCTACTTCCCGATTAGAATCGGGGTCGGGTCTTTGTTTTGTTGGAGTTACGTTGGTTTCTAATCGTAGTGATTCCCGATTAGGATTTTCTCGGGGTTTCGTTTGTTTTGTTGGAGTTACGTCGGGGGTGGGTTGATTTGATTTCCGATCAGCATTTGGTTCGGGGGCTATCGAGTGGTGCTCGATGATTACTCGTTTGTTGGGTTCTACGTAGCGGTCGTCTTGGTCGAAGCGGCAGGAGATTTCTATTGCGCGGAGTACGGCGTTGCCGCTGGGATTGCAGTCGCCGGCACGTTCGATGAGGCGATCGAGGGCGCGGCGGATTTTGATGCGGCGGAGATTCCAGAGGCCGCAGGCGTGGGCATGGCGGTAGAGAGCGGAGAGGCTTGGTAGATTGTAGTCTCGGACGATGCGCTCGCTGCGGGACCAGTGGAGGAAGGCTTCGTCGATGGATTCGCGTTCGGGGTGGTTGCAGATGGTGCATTTGCGGGAGTGGCGGTCTTCGGAGGCTGCAGGTGCGGAGGCTTCTGATTCGAGTTCTGTGTTCATTGGTTTGTCCTTTGGTGCGGGGTGGCCGACCGGTGTTTTTGAGTATCCTTTTCGGGAGGTTGGCTCCCGGTGGTGTTGCTTGGCGGCTCTTCGGAGTGCGCCGAGGATAGAATGCGGTTGAGTATCTAGTTAGTCAACGGCAAAGTGAAGGAACATGGGGGAAAACGGCGATAAATCGCATCCGAGGACATTAAAGGTGCGCTGAATGGGTAGTGGACTGGACATTTGGTTTCATTTTGTAACTGGCCGCGCCCATGACAGGCTAACTGCTCCTGTTCGCAGGACAAAATCGGAATCGGAGATACTCCGCCAAATCGTCGACTCCTATCTCGATTCCCGGGACTTTAACGGCGAGGAACCGCGCGACCGGCGCGTCGGTTCGGCGTCATCCCGAGCGCAGCGAGGGATCCCTCTTGCTTCAAATGTCCGCAATGAGAGGGATTCCTCGTCGCAGACTCCTCGGAATGACGGCGTGTTTAGTTTTTACGGAATTTGCTAGGAGCCGGCTAGAGAGATATGTCTCGGAGCTTCTGGGTCTATATCCTGGCGGGCAAATCCGCTTCGACATACGTCGGGGTGACGAAGGACATTGCGCGGCGGCTGCGGGAACACAAACAGAAATTAGTCCCTGGATTCACTTCGAAGTACAACATCACGCGATTGGTTCATCTCGAGATCTTCGCCGATCCAAGAGACGCTATTGCGCGGGAGAAAGAGATGAAGGGTTGGCGGCGCTCCAAGAAAGTCGCGCTGATCGAAGCCAAGAATCCGACTTGGAAGGACTTGAGTGCGGATTGGTGATCGCTGTGCGTACTTGCGGCGTTATTCCTAGAGTGGCTAAGAGTCCGTCGTACTCTCTCGGACGAAACCAAGAGGGATTCCTCACCCAAAAGGCGGGTTCGGAATGACGCGTTTTGGCGGTATGCCGGTTAAGGTTTCGAAAGTCGCGCTGATCGAAGCGAAGAATCCTACTTGGAAGGACTTGAGCGCGGATTGGTGATCGCCGTACTACTTATGCGGCGTCATTCCCAGAGTGGCGAAGAGTCCCTCGCACTCTCTCGGCCCAAGCCAAGAGGGATTCCTCACCCAAAAGGCGGGTTCGGAATGACGCCTTTTAACGGCGCGCCGGTCAAGATTTCGAAAGTCGCGGGTTCGGAATGACGGCGACTACATACAGTGCAATTCGGTTGAGCGTTGGGGCTGCGTGGCCTATAATTACTTGTTTGGGCGCGACTTGAGGGCGCTTCTTACACATGCTTGACGTTATTCAGCAGCGGAAGACTGGCGTTAAAATTTTGATGGGCGTGATCCTGGGCCTCGTCTGCTTGACCATGGTGATTACCTTGGTGCCTGGGCTTGTGCCCGGGGCTATGACTGGCACGAATAGCGCGGATAGCGTGGCGCGCGTTGGCGATGAGCAGATTACCAAGACTGACGTGGACAACATGCTGAACCGCGAATTGCGCGGGCAGACGCTGCCGCCGATGCTCAAGGGCATGTACGCGAAGCAGGTTGTGGATCAGCTTGTTTTCCAGAAGGCTCTCGAACTGGAAGCTAACCGGCTGGGATTGCGCGTTACGCCTGAGGAGCAGACTGAGCGCATCAAGAAATATTTGCCTAGCGCGTTTACCGGCGATACCTGGGTGGGCAAGGAACGCTACACGCAGGAAGTGGAAACGCGCACGGGCATGAGCGTGCAGGATTTCGAGGATTTCGTGCGGCAGCAGCTTCTCGAGGAAAAATTCCGCAATATTCTTACTGATGGCGTTACCGTCTCTGATTCCGAGATCGCGCAGGAATATATTCGCCGCAACGAAAAAATTTCGATGGAGTATGTGGTCTTCAAGCCCGCGGACCTGGCGGCCACCATCAATCCCACGGACGCGGAGCTTGAAGCTTACTTCGCAAAGAATATCGGGCGTTACCAGGTGCCCGAAAAGCGCTCGGCTTCCTACGCGCTGCTGGACCTCGATAAACTGAAGCAGCAGACCAAAGTGAGCGATGACGAGCTCAAGGCCTACTACCAGCAGAATATCGACCAGTTCAAGGTGCAGAATCGCGTGCACGTGGAGCACATTCTTTTCAAGACTGTGGGCAAAACCGACGCGGAAGTGGCTGAAATTCAGAAGACTGCCGAGGGTGTGCTGAAGAAGGCCAAATCCGGCGCCAATTTCGAGGAGCTTGCCAAGCAATATTCTGAAGACACATCGAAGACCAAGGGCGGCGATATCGGCTGGATCGTGGAAGGGCAGACGGTGCCGGAATTCCAGCAGTCGGCCTTTTCCCAGCCGGTTGGGTCGATTTCCGACCTGGTGAAGACCCAATACGGCTTCCATATCATCAAGGTGCTTGAAAAAGAGACTGCGCGGACCAAGAGCTTCGAGGAAGTGCGGGCCGAAATCGAGCCGACGGTGCTCGAGGCCAAGGTAAATGCCGAAGCCAACAGGATTTCCGACCAGATGGCCGCGGCCGTCCGGCAGTCCAACCGGCAATCGCTGGACGATTTGGCCAAAAAATTCAATCTGACCGAGGGCACCACTCCCGCCGTCGCGGCCACCGATCCGCTGGGCGACCTCGGCAATTCGCCCGACGTGCACCAGACGCTTTCCTCGCTGCGGCCCGGCGAAGTGAGCGCGCCGATACGCATCGATCGCGGGTGGGTGATACTTTCGGTGAAGGAAATTCTGCCGGCGCATCAGGGCACTCTGGCGGAAACGCGCGACAAAGTGCTGGCCGACTATCGCAGGGACAACGCCGCTACGCTCGCTCGATCGAAGGCTGAAGATCTGGCCAAGCGCGTAAAGGCCGGCGAGCCGCTAGCCAAGGCCGCGAAGGAACTCGGCGCCGAAGTTAAGACCAGCGCTCCGTTTGCTCGCAACGGGCAGGTGAGCGACCTGGGCTCCGCCACGCAATTCAATGCCGCGTTCGGTATGAACGTGGATCAGGTCAGCGACGCCGTTCCCATTGCCGCCAACTGGGTGGTGTACCGCATCGTGACGCACGATAATCCAAAAATGGAAGAGCTGATTCTTCAAAAGCCGCAGCTCGAGCAGCAATTGCTGCAAACCAAGCAGCAAGCCGCCTTCGATGCCTTCAAAACGGCGCTGCAAAATCGCCTGAAGAGCGAAGGCAAAATTGTGATTGACGCTAACAATTTAAAGGCCATCAGCGGCAACTCGTGAGCACCTAAAGTCTTTAGATTCATCAATATAAACGATTCCCACAGGGATACTTGCCGCGCGCTTCGAACTGTGCCTACAATATTGGTGTCTGTAGCGCCCAACCCGTCGCTGCGGGATGTTTCAGGAATGGCGGTCCCTCCACCGCCGTGCGAGTCTCGAGCGACCTGCTGCGGACCAGGCAAAACTGTTCTGTAGTGTTTTGAAGTGAGTTGGCTTTCCGCTTTCTATCGATTTACTCGGACGGGCGCGTCGATTGCTTTGCAACCGCGTAGCGATTGACCCCCGCCCCTACTGGGAGAAAGCCAACTGCTGCATCTTCTGTCGTAGAAGCAAGTCCGGTCGCGAGCACAAACTAGCCGCATTTGGATTCTCGGCACGTATGGGCTTTGGGGCCGGAGCGAATTCCGCCGGTAGCTGACGGCGACCAGTCGAGGACGATCATGTCAAACAAACAGAATGGCTCGGGCAACGAATACCGCTGTGCCATCGAGAAAAATCAGAATGGCAAATACACCGTGCGCGTACGAGCCGCGTTCGGCCGAAGGAGCTGGGTCCTGCCGGTTTATTTCCTCGCGTCAACTTTTGATACGGCGATGAAGCGGCTGGAGGAAGCGCTGCAACTGTTGCAGCGGAATGAGGAGCGGCTGTGGTTCTTCGGCCGCGAACGCAGCGACGATCCGAATTTCGCGGAGGATTTGCTGGTGGATATCGGGCTGCGGCTCGATCGCCGGGCTGAGTTTCCGCGGAAGACGGCGGGGCTTGGTGTGCCGCGCGAGAAGCCGGTGCCGGCGGTGCTCTTGGCGCCGGTGCGGCGGGCTTTGGCTGAGGCCGTCGAGACGGCGCGCGCCGCCGTGGCCGGCGACTAGGCGCGTCGAAGCGTTCCCACTAACTTCCGTGTTTCCAATGGGGTAGGGGTGTGTCTATGGCTGCTTGGCGCGGACTACCACCTCGCCGTCGGCTATGTGCTGGTCGTTCAGCCAGACGCGGTATTTGTAGCTGCCTGGGTTGATGGCCGTGCGTGGGGGCCCGCTCAGCAGGCGCACTCCCGTCGGCGCCTGAAAGACATTCGAAGAGAACGGCGAGCGGTTGGCGTCGAATTCAACGCGCAGATTTCCCGAGAGTGAGTGCCAGACCATTTGATCGCCCGGTTCGATTACAACGGTATCGGGAAACATTCCTACCAGAGATTAATTTTTCGGCCATTTTGGATTTTTCTGGAGGCTGCTTTCAGACGCTACTTCGCTGTTACGTCGCGCACCGCATCGGCGATGTGCCGCGCTGAGATTCCGAATTTATCGATGAGCTCTTCGGGCTTGCCGGAATGCGGCATACCATGGACGGCGAGGCGACGCGATTTTGTTGGGGCTGCGCCCGCATCCGCCAGGGCGGAAAGAACGGCCTCGCCGATCCCGCCTTCTTCAAAGTGATCTTCGACCGTGACTAGCCGCCCCCCGGTCGCTTTCAATTGCGCGGCGATGGCAGCGCCGTCCAGCGGCTTTACGCAATAGAGATCGATCACGCGAATCGGGATTCCCTGCCCCTTCAGCTCGTCCGCCGCTTTCAGAGCCTCGTGCACGGTGATCCCGCCGCCGATTACGGTGACTTGATCGCTGGCGCTCTGGCGAACCACCTTGAAACCGGGGATCGGGAATTTTTCATCCACCGAGTACAGAATTGGCGTCTTGGGCCGCGAGGTGCGGATGTAGCAGATATTGTCGGCGCGTGCCGCGGCTTCGGTCAGCCGCTCGGCTGAGACGCCATCGGACGGATACAGGACGATCGAGCCGTTGACCGCACGGAACATGGCTATGTCTTCCAGGGCCATTTGCGACGGGCCGTCCTCGCCGATGCTGACGCCGCAATGCGAGCCGCAAAGCTTTATGTAGCTGCGGCTTATGGCTGCCATGCGCACTTGGTCGTAGGCGCGGCTTAGGAAGCAGGCGAAGGTGTCAACGAAGGGGACTTTGCCGCGGGCGCCCAGGCCTACGCCGGCGCTGACCATGTTTTGTTCGGCGATGTAGCCTTGAAAGAAACGGCCGGGATAGGCGTTTTGGAAGATTTCGGAGAAGGTGGAATTTTTTACGTCGCCGCTCATGCCTACCAGGTGCGGATTCACGGCGCCGAGGCGTTTTAGGGCGTAGCCGTAAGCTTCGCGCGTGGCGATGGTGGTGCCGGGTTTGTAATCGGGGGCGGCGGGCGCCGGGAAATCCGGCGGCTTCGGCAAAGATTTGCGCGCATAGGATTTGCCGTCGTCCGGCGGAATCGGCGGCACCGTCCCAACTTCCTGCAGCGCCTTGGCCAGCTCATCCTTTGAGAACGCTTTGCCATGCCAGCCCATCTTGCCGGCGCAGAAGCTGACGCCGTGGCCTTTAATCGTGCGCGCGACGATGGCTTGCGGGCGATCTGTAACCGACTTGGCGTGATCGAGCGCGGCGAGGACCGCAGCGACATCGTGACCATCGATTACTTGGACGTCAAAACCCTCGGACTCGAATTTGCGGCGGTAGGTCTCCAAGTCGTACTGATACATGGTCGGATCGCTTTGGCCCAGCCGGTTGATATCGGCGATCGCGGTGAGATTTTCGAGCTTGTAGTGGCCGGCGAATTCCGCGGCTTCCCAGACTTGGCCTTCGGCTAGTTCGCCGTCGCCCATTAGGACGTAAACGCGCGTGGGGCTTTTATCCAGGCGTGCGCCGATTGCCAGGCCTGCGCCTACGGAGAGGCCTTGGCCGAGCGAGCCGGTGGCGGCATCCACGCCGGGGATGACTGGCGTCGGATGGCCTTCCAGTTCGCTGGTGAGCTGGCGCAGCGTCATCAAGCGCGAGATAGGAAAAACGCCGGCTTCGGCCAGCGCGGCATAAAGAACCGGCGCAGCGTGGCCTTTCGAGAGCACGAAACGATCGCCATCATTTGAATTCGGATTCTTGGGATCAAACTTCATGGCGTGGAAAAAAACGCCCGCGACCAATTCCTGGGCAGAAAGACAAGAAGTGGGATGGCCCGAACCGGCGGCGGTGGTGGCCATCATGGAATAGATTCCCAGTCGGCGCGCTTTTTCTTTCACGTCGTCGATGGTGGAAGCGGTGATTTGCGAAGTGGCGGCCATGGCAGTCTCCTTAGTTCAGCTTGCAGGGGAGTCAATTGTACTGGACATCGGGAGGATTTCGCCAATCGGGAATTCGCTCACGAGGAGGGCGAGTGGGTGAGGGTCCGGGGAAATTGGTATGACAAAAGACTCGGAGATTTCAAATTTGAGATGAGAACGGCAACGGCGAAAGCTAAAGGCGACTTGATTTTACTGCGGGAGGCCGGCGTTGAGCTTTGCATTGATTTGACGAATGGGTCGTTGGATGCCGGCGGGGACGCCGGCGCTACTTGGAACGGCTGCGGGAATTTCGGATATTAGGAATTGAGATTTCAGAGAACGGCAACGGCGAAAGCTAAAGGCGATTTGATTTTACTGCGGGAGGCCGGCGTTGAGTTTTGCATCGACTTGACGAACGGGTCGTCGGAGCCGGCGGGACGCCAGCGGTACGGGGGAAACGACCCGGCAATTTCCCCCGTGAGACTCAACTCGCTTTGACCGCTCAGATTCTCTCCACGTGCTCGGCGAGACGCTCCAGGCTTTGCGTCCAGCCGGCTTCCATTCCGGCCAGATATTGCGGCGCCACCGCGGTCATGGTCAGCACCTTTGCGGTCAGCGTCAGCTTGGTCTTGCTGCCTTGCTCGGTTAGCGTTACCGTGGTCAGCACTTCGAACATCGCTTTCCCGTTTGCATCGAGCGCGGCGGTTTGGAACACGATGCGCTCGGGCTCGATTATTTCTTTGAAGACGGCGGTCATTGGGTAGATGGTGCCGTCTGGGCCGCGCATGTGGATGCGCATCTGGCCGCCGGGGCGGGCATCCACTTCGCAGACTGGATTTGTGAAGCCGCGCGGGCCCCACCATTGCGCTACGTGCTTTGGATCCGTCCAGGCTCTGAAGACCAACGCGCGCGGAGCGTCGAAGACGCGCGTGAGACTCAGTTCGTATCGTTCTGGCGACGCGGTTGCTGATGGCGAAATTTTCAGCAGATAGCCGGTGAGGCGATCTAGAGTTTGATTGCCGCCCTCGATGGATTTGTAGGTCTTTACATTCAGATCGCGCGCTGCTGCGGAGTCGAAGACCATGCGCAGCGTGAGCTTGGTTTTTTGGCCCTGCGCTTCGAAGGTCCACGTGGATTCAAAGTGCGCGGCGGGCTCGCCCTTTTTGCCGCCGGCGTGCGAATAGGAGAGGCGCTCCGGCTCGACGACTTCTTTGAAAACACTCTTGCCCGGATAATCGGCGCCGTCGGGGCCGTGCATGGTGTGGTTCCAGACGCCGCCGGGGCGCACGTCCATCTCTTCGATCGTGATGCTGAAACCCAGTGGGCCCCACCAATTCACCACGTGCCTGGGGCTGGTGATCGCTTCCCACACCAGCTCGCGCGGCGCATCCAGGATGCGCGTCAAAACGATTTCGCGGCCGGCGGAGTTTTTAGCGGGGCTTCTTTTTGTTTCGGGCATTTCTCTGCTCCTTTTTCTTGAGGTCTTGCAGATAGACGTCTAGGCGATCGAGGCGTTGCTCCCAGATCTGGCGATATTCTTCTACCCAATCGGAGACTAGTTTTAGGGGCTTGGCTTCCAGGCGGCAGGGGCGCCACTGGGCTTCGCGGCTTCTGGCGATTAGGCCGGCGCGTTCCAGGACTTTTAGGTGTTTTGAGATGGCGGGCATACTCATGTCGAAGGGCTTGGATAGTTCGGTTACGGAGGCTTCACCGTTGATCAGGTGGGCCAGGATGGCGCGTCGGGTGGGATCGGCTAGGGCGGAGAAAGTTTGGGTTAGGTGATCTTGGGGCATCTTGCTGAACCTTTTGTTTAAATAACCTGACGGTTAAATATACGCATGTCCACGGAGCTTGTCAAGAGCGATAAATGCTTTTCTGAAGACATCGTCTTCCACGTGAAGCCGTACCTTGCCGACAACCGATGTATGGGCTCATATTCGCGTTGATCAGTTGGAAGCGGTACTATGGGTTGAAGCAAGGAATACTGGAATGCCGCGATGAACTCTGCCGCTACCGTCATCAACAGCCTGGACAGCCTGGAGTGGAACGCCAGCATATACGAGGCGCTATCTAGCGTCTCGCGGCTCGCACTCACCATCCGCAAGAAAGCGAATGTGCTGCGAATCGCGTATTCGCTTCATGCGGTGAACAGAACGATCGAAGACTTTCTCAAGCGGGTGGATGACGCGGCAAACGGCCGAATTCCAAAGACGCCCGCCGCCGAAGCCGCAAGCCCCGAACGACTCCAAGAGGTTGCGTTTTCGCTATCGCAGCTGTATGACACGATCCTCTACACGCACAAAGCGATGGATCGTGCTGGACTGCTCAACAATTCGCTCACGAGTGGGCAACTTCGAAAACTTCAAAACCACACCGAGAGAATTCTCGATCTCGCGGATTGGTTAGACCTGGCGAACCACCCGGAATATGTGAACGAAGTTTTCGCGCGGGCGGCTACGGAGAGGGCACAGGGAAAAATGCTTGACCTCAGCGAGGTTGAATAGAAGTTGTCGCTTGCGATTAAGCTTACCGATAGCGCCGCCAAATACCTTCAGCCGCTGGACCGCAAAACGAAACAAAGAATCATCGAAAAGCTCAAGGCCGTGGCCGAGACGCCGTTCGACTGGCGGCTTAGTCAGCCTCTGCAGGGTAGCGACAAAAGAAAGATCCGAGTCGGAGATTATCGCGTCATTTTTGAAGTTACGGCGGTCGAGCTGGTCGTTGCGCACATTGGACCGAGGGGGCAGATTTATCGCAGGCTAAAGAATTAGTGAAAGCAGGTCTCGCATCGCAAATCCTCGTCCTGCCTCAGCGCTTGCCAAACGAACCAACTTCGGGGCTACTTGCGTAAATGCACGGAATCCTTGATCGGACTCATTCCAGGAGCCGGACAATTTATAAACAAAATGCTATGCGCCGTCTCGCGGGGAGCGTGTAGAATTTGGCGGATTGGGGCTTTGCGCGTTTTTTTGGAGGTGTGTTTTGACTGCTTACACGTTGAATGTTAATGGGACGATATTGAGCGTGGATGTTTCGCCGGAGACGCCGTTGCTTTGGGTTTTGCGGGATACCCTTGAGCTTACTGGGACTAAGTTTGGGTGTGGGCAGGCTTTTTGCGGGGCTTGTACCGTGCATATTGATGGGGTGGCGGAGAGGTCTTGTTCGACGCGCGTTTCTACTGTGGGGGAGAGCAAGATTCTTACTATTGAGGGGCTTTCGGCGGATGGATCGCATCCGCTTCAGAAAGCATGGCTCGAGGCGCAGGTTTCGCAGTGTGGGTATTGTCAGGCTGGGATGATTATGTCTTGCGCGGCTTTGCTGGCTACGAATCGCGCGCCTAGTGATGACGATATTGATGAGGCGTTGGCTGGGCATATTTGCAGGTGCGGGACTTATCCGCGGATTCGGAAGGCGATTCATGCGGCGGCGAAGATGACGGCGGAGATTCAATCGGGCGCGGCGGACATAGCG
The DNA here is from genome assembly GCA_963831955.1 of uncultured Acidobacteriota bacterium. Classification (GTDB taxonomy): domain Bacteria; phylum Acidobacteriota; class Terriglobia; order Acidiferrales; family UBA7541; genus Palsa-147. The sequence goes on from CAWHSG010000004.1 coordinate 713,818, forward strand.
GCGGTGGGGGTATCGCGTGCAGCGGGCGCAGCGACACTTCCTTCGTCAGTGCAAGGCGGAGCCCGTACGGACGACGCTCGATTTACGGCGAACGCGGCGACGGGGGCGGTATCGCCGACAGCGGGCGCACCAAGGCGCGCCCCTACGGACGGTACGTTGTTGCAGATTGATGGGGGTGCGCTGTGACTCGACCATTTACTGAGCGGACTCGCTTGGCGATTCCTGGTGGAACATTGAGCGCTTGGGCTCGTGGAGAAATCGGGCGGCGGGAGTTTTTGCGGCGCGGGGCTTTGGGTGGGGCTGGGTTGGTGATTGCGTTTTATTTGCCGGGGGGCGGAGGGGCTGCTGCGGCAGATGGAAGTTTTGCGCCGAATGCCTGGTTGCAGGTGGATCCTGGCGGGGAGATTTCGCTGTGGGTGGCGCGATCAGAGATGGGGCAGGGCGTGCGAACTTCGATGTGCATGATTTTGGCCGAGGAGCTGGAGGCGGATTGGACGCGCGTGAAGATCGTGCAGGCGGATTCTGAGGCGAAGTATGGGGACATGGTGACTGGCGGCAGCGCTAGCGTGCGGACGAGTTGGGAGCCGTTGCGGAATGCCGGGGCGGCGGGGCGGGAGATGTTGATTTTGGCAGCGGCTAAGGAATGGGGGGTGCCGGCTTCGGAATGTGCGGCGCGGGATGAGGCTGTGCATCATGCAGCTTCGAAACGCACGGCGAAATATGGGGCGCTGGCTGAGAAGGCTGCGAAATTGCCGGTACCGAAGACTCCGGCGCTGAAGGACCCGAAGGATTTCAAGATCGTGGGGATGAATGAGCCGCGGGTGGATGGGCCGAAGATTGTGGTGGGCGCGGCGAAATATGGAACTGATACGAAATTGCCGGGGATGCTTTATGCGGTTACGGCTCGGAGTCCGGTGTTTTTGGGCAAGGTGAAAAAATTTGACGCCACAAAAGCTATGGCTGTGCCTGGCGTTCGGAAAGTTGTGGAAGTGCCGGCTGTGGAGATGACTTCGCCGTTTGCGTTTGGGCCTGCAAAGCCGGGACATCAGCATTTTTTGCCGAGCGGCGTGGCGGTGATCGCGGAGTCAACCTGGTCGGCGATTCAGGGGCGCAAGCTGCTGGAGATCGAGTGGGATGAGATGGGCCACGGCGGTGAGAACACAGCGGAGCAACGGGCTAAGTGCGCGGAATTGGCGCAGAAACCTGGCCAGGAAGTGACTAAGGTGGGAGATCCGGACGCGGCGTTTGCGAAGGCGGCTACTAAGATGGAGGCGATTTACGAGGTGCCGTTTTTGGCGCATGCGCCTATGGAACCGCCGAATTGTACGGCGCATTTTAAGGATGGACATTGCACGGTTTGGGCGCCTACGCAGAATGCTCAGGGAGTGCTGGCGGCGGTGGCTCATGCGCTGGGGATTCCTGCTTCGGACGTGACCGTACATGTGACTTTGATAGGCGGGGGATTTGGGCGGCGTTTGAATGTGGATTATGGAGTGGAGGCGGCGGTGCTTTCTAAAGCTGCGGGAGCGCCGGTGAAGGTATTTTGGACGCGCGAGGATGATATTCGATTTGATTATTACCGGCCGATGAGTTTGCACCGCGTGCGGGCTGGGATTGACGAGAACGGGCGGGTGGTGGCTTGGTCGCACCATATCGTGGCGCCTACTACCGATGGTTATTACGAGGGGCCGGAGACGCCAGACGTTGCCGGGAGTGAGTTGGTGGGGCCTGGCGTCGCTAGCGGGACGGTGCCGAATTATTTGCTGGAATGTAGTTTTCTTGAGACGGCTGTGCCGCGCGGTTACTTGCGGGCGGTGGATCATTTGGCGAATCGTTGGGTGGTGGATTGCTTTTTGGATGAGATCGCTTCGGCTACGAAGAAGGATCCGGTGGCTTTGCGGCATGAGATTTTTGGGGAATGGCATGAATTGCCGGCGCCCAAGAATCCGGATGACGAGCAGGTGGATGTGCGGCGATTGCGGCGGGTGATTGATTTCGCGGCGGAGAAGGCTGGATGGGGAACGCCGACTGGGCGATCGGCGCGGGCGCGGGATTGCCGGTAGCCAGGCGTTTTCGAGTTATGTTTCGCAAGTGGTGGAAGTTTCTGTGGCTAAAAATGGCGGTGTGACAGTGGACCGCGTGGTTTTGGCTATTGATTGCGGGCGAGTGGTGAATCCGGATATTGCGTTGGCGCAGCTTGAGGGCGGGATCATTATGGGGCTTACTTCGGCTTTGCGCGGGGAGATTACTTTGGCGGATGGGCGCGTGCAGCAGAGTAATTTTAATAATTACAAGATGCTGCGAATTGGCGAAGTGCCTGCGAGGATTGAGATTTATTTTGTTTCTAGTGAGGAGGCACCTACAGGATTGGGGGAATTGGGGGTGCTTTCTTTGGCGCCGGCTTTGGGGAATGCGGTTTTTGCGGCGACTGGGAAACGCGTGAGGGCGCTGCCTTTCCGGACGACGGAGTTGGCGGTGAGCTAGGAGCTGGCGGCATCGGCAGAGCGGCCGAACTTTATCCGATGAGCTTCTGGGCCGGCCAAAATTACTATCGCGCCGAAGATCAGGACTGTTACGGCGAATAGGGCCATGGCTTTTGCGTAGCCCAGGTGGCTGGCCAGGCGGGCTTCTATGTAGGCGCTGGAGGCTGCTATCAAGACGCCGATTTGATAGGCGAAACCTGGGAAAAAGCCTCGCAGGCGATCGGGCGAGAGTTCGTTGATGTGGGCGGGGATTACGCCCCAGGCGCCTTGGACCATGAATTGAAGCGCGAACGCGCCGATTAGAATCCACGCGAAGGTTGGCGCGAATACCCAGAGCGGAATTAGCGCGATCCCTCCTAGAACTGCGCCGGCCATTGAGCGCCGGCGTCCCCAACGATCCGAGAGCAGACCTACTGCCAGGCCGCCGCAGATTGCGCCTACCATTGAGACTACCGTGATAATTGACGTTAGTTTCGGGCTGAAGCCTCGCTGTTGCTGAAGGAATGTGGGGTAGAGATCTTGCGTGCCGTGGGAGATGAAATTTACCGCGGCCATTAGGATTACCAGGTAGAGGAAGCGGCGGCGATTGGCGAAAACTTCGCGGGCGTATTCGCGCCAGTCGTGGCGCTCTGTTGCGTGAGGCTAGCCAGGCGCTGCTTTCTTTCACCTTGGCGCGGATGAAGAGGGTGAGCAATGCCGGGGCGCCGCCCAGGAAAAATAGGGCGCGCCAGCCCCAGTGCGGGAAAACAGTCCAGTAGGCTACGGCGGCTAGTAAGATAGCCTAGCGCGTAGCCTTCTTGCAGCAGGCCGGAAAGTAGGCCGCGCCATTTTGGTGGGACGGATTCGAGGGCTAGCGATGCGCCTACGCCCCATTCGCCGCCCATGCCGATGCCGTAGAGCAGACGCAGGATTAGGAAGACGGTGAAATTTGGAGCGAAACCTGATGCGACTTCTACTGCTGAATAGAAAAGAACGTCTAGCATCAGCGGTAGGCGGCGGCCGTAGCGATCGGCTAGCAGGCCGAAGATGAATGCGCCGATGGGGCGGGTGGCAAGGCTGGCGGTGATGGCTAGGGCGATGTGGGCTACGTCGAGATGAAATTCTTTGGCGATTGGTGCTAGGACGAAAGTCAGGACGAAGAAATCGAAGGCGTCTAGCGTCCAGCCGAGGAAGCCGGCGAGTAACGCGTTGCGTTGATTGGCGCGCTCTTCGGCTGGGGTTGGATTCATGCGGATGTGGAGTTCGGGCGCGCGCGTGCTGGCCGGGCGCTACTTTGTTCCTTTGCCGCGCAGGTAGGCGTCGTCTTTGGCTAGCCAGTCGGCGCGCGGGGGGACGAAGACGTCTAGCTCGATGGTGTCTTCGATGGCCCAGGCTTCGTGGGGCATATTTGGCGGGATGCAGAGGCCGTCGCCGGGGCGCAGCTCGATTTCGCGGCCGTCGATGCCGAATTTCATGCCGCCTTCTAGGCAGTAGGTGAGTTGCTCGTTGTGGTGATGGTGCATGGGGACGTAGGCGCCTTTTTTCAGGATTATGCGGGCTAGCATTATGGATTCGCCGACCACCATTTGGCGATCGAAGAGGGGATTTAGATGCTCGAGTTCGATTTCTTTCCATTTGAAATGTTTTAGTGCGGACTGTGGCATGGGATTCTCCGTTTGCGCTTTATTGCGAGGGAATTGTACACGATTGTTTTGATCGTGGGCTTGGTTGAAAGTGTGAAGCGCGGATTTATTGGGGAGGGGAAGACCGTCGGTGTGGGGTGGCTTGATTTTACTGAGCGGTCGCCGGATGCCGGCAGAGACGCCGGCGCTACTTGGCGCTGGCTAGTTTGGATTCGCGTTCGGAGGGGACGGGAAGATAGAGGAGGGCGCTGAAGAAACGTTCGCGGCAGCCGGGGCAGCGGTAGGCGGCGAAGCCTAGCGTGCGCTTTAGCCACTTGAAATTGCCATCGAGAGCGAGACGGCTGGAGATTTTTTCGAGAGCGAAGCCGCCGCACTTGGGGCAGTGAGCGTACCAGATCAGTGAGACGGGAACGTTCCAGGCATAAAAGCGGCGCTGGCACGAGCGGCAGCGCCACGGGCGCACCTGCGACAGGCTCAGCGAGTAATCCTTCGCGCCGCTGCGGCGCGAGCGGGTGCAGCGCGTCGAATAGCAATCGGGACAAACCACTGCAGCCCCCACTCTCCCGGATTAACTTCCTAATTACGGACTCTAATGCAAACGGGGGCGCGCTACAAGGGGCAGCTGAAAAATTTGGGGCGGGCGCGTGTAAAATGGCTGCCGGAGAAAAACTTGGGAGAAAAATATGCCTGACTATACTGCGGCACATGCGCGCGCGGGAATTGACGCGAAGCTGCCGAAGATCGAAACGTGGCCGAATCATTTTCCCGGATACGAAATTACCATTCGATTTCCGGAATATACGTCGGTGTGTCCGAAGACTGGGTTGCCGGATTATGGAGCGATCACGCTTGCGCTATCAGCCGCGGAAATTATGCCTGGAATTGAAATCTTTGAAGATGTATTTGCTGGCTTACCGGAATTTGGGAATTTTTTATGAGAATGCGGTGAATCGGATGTTGCGGGATTTTGTAGCGGCTACGAAGCCGGACCGGTTCACGGTGACGGGGGAATTTACGCCGCGCGGGGGGTTGACTACGACGATTGAGGCGCGTTGGCCGCGCAGCGGCAGTGGCCGCGGTGGAACACGGCGGCGGACGGGATAGACTTCACGGAGGCGGTTCGAGATAATGCAAGCAGAGTTGTGGGGGAGCGCTCGCAGGCCGCTGTGCGGTCGCGGAAAAGCTAAGGAGGATTGATGGTCACGCCGTCGCAATTCGGGGGTTCTGGGGAACCGCCGCGGGTGGAACGAGTGGAACAGATCGAAACTTCTGCGACGCCGCGCTGGGTTTCCATCTTGTTTGTGATCGCATTTTTGTTTCTTGCGTATTTGACTTACGCGAGCGTGACTGCGCGCTCGGCGGCGCAAAAAGCGGCGGATGATGCCAGCAAGCGCGAACAGGCTATGGCGGCCGAGGTGGACAAGACCAACGCGCGCATTGCGGATTTGAAGGGCGAGATGGACGTTACCATCCAGAAGCTTGGTTTGACGCAGGATGAATTGGCGCATGCGCGGGCGCTGGCGCAGCAGGTGCGTAAGGACCAGAAGCAGAGCGATGAGCAGTTGAAGACGCAGATCGGGGCGGTGCAGGCGGATACGGCTACGAAGTTTGGGCAGGTTTCGACGGAATTGAGCGGGACGAAGAGCGATGTGGCGGCTACCAAGGCGGATTTGGAAGCTACTAAGGCTAAGTTGTCTTCGACCGTTGGCGATTTGGGCGTGCAGAGTGGCTTGATCGCGCGGAATCATGAGGAAGTGGAAGAGTTGAAGAGGCTTGGCGAGCGGAATATTTTCGAGTTTAAGATTAAGAAGTCGAATCAGATGCAGCGGGTTGGGCCGATTCAGGTTACTTTGCGCAAGGTGGACGCGAAAAAATATAAGTACACTTTGAATGTGTTGGCCGACGACAAGAATATTGAGAAGAAGGACAAGACGGCCGGGGAGCCGGTGCAATTTTACGTGCATGGGGCGCGGGCGCCTTATGAGATCGTGGTTTTCGACGTGACCAAGGATCAGATTAGCGGCTATTTGAGCACGCCGAAGGATGCTACGGCTGCGGCGGCGACGCCTCCGGGGAATTGAACTTCGGCTCGCGTTACGCGGGGCAACTAGGTTACGTTTTCGCACGCGTTACACGGGCGGGCGCAGCAAGCGGCGCCTCTACGACGGCAACGCCGAGAGGCGTAAGAGATTTTAAATTTCAGATTTGAAATTTCAGATTCGGAAACGGCAACGGCAAAAAGAACGATCGGGCCCGTGGGCGTATTTGTTGCAGTTTGATGTCGCTTCGCTTGGGATCAATTGACCCGAAAAATGTTTGAGTTGGCGTCCTTGACGCGCGTTGCAAACTTCCGCGCTCGGCTACTTCCCTGTTCGTTCAGACCGGCAATTCCTGATTGGTTGCGTTGCGGCAGCCGTGAAGACGGCGAGGCGCAGCTCGATGCTGCTTGCGGGTTGCGCGTTGGTTGGAACATTCGCAGTGTGTGGCGTGATTTTTGCGTGGCAGGCGCCATCGAAGAATCCGGCAGCGGCGAGTGCTGCCAAGGCGCCATCAAACGGGACTTCCGCTGGCGCGAAAGAATCGCAAACGGCGGGGATCGAAGCACGTCTGCCGGCTTCAGTGCGATTTTACGTGCATTGGCGTGGGACGAAAACTTTGGATCCGGTTCAGGGTAAGAACGGACTTTTGCGGTTGTGGGCGGATCCTGATTTCGCGCCGATACGGCGGGAGTTGATGGCGGGAGCGTTCGGGGCTTCGTGGCTCAAGGTGAACGAGAAATCGGTTCGGCCGGAGCAGCTCGCCGTGTTGCTGCCACTTTTTGAGAATGAGGCAATCGTGGGGAGCCTGTCGTTTTCCGGGGGCAAAGCAACTCCCGGGGGCAGATCGACGGCTGGCGCCGGGGATTCTCGAGGCTCTGGTGCCGCTACTCATGATGCCAGCAGGCAGGACGGTTTTGTGATCTATGACGGCACCGGAAAAGCGGATTTGATTCAGACGGCCAAAGCGCTTTCTCTAAAAACGCGAGCTGGCGCGCCGCAAATCCACACTTACATGGTTGGAAAAATCAAGATTGAATCCGCGGAACGGCCGGACGGGACGGATTTCTCGGCGCAGGTGGGAAATTATTATCTGAATGCTTCGCGGAAAGAGGTAATCGAGGATCTGGTTAGGAGATTTGATGTGAAGGCAGCGCCGGGTGCGTCGCTTGCCGATGATGCGGAGTGGAAAAAAGCGCGGATGAATTTTGGGAGTGGCGCGATCGTGGAATTTTTCGTGCGGCTTGATGGATTGATTCCGCCGAATACGCCGAAAGTGCAGGACTTCGACGTGGCCAAGTTCGCGCAGACGGTGCATTTCGATCGCGTGCATGCTTGGTGCGGAAGCTTGAGTTTTGAGGCTGATGCTACGCGGCTTCGCTTTGCTACTTTGGGCGATACTTCGGCGGGGAGTTTGTTTGACGTTGTGGCTGCTAGCACTCCTGCTTTTGAAAGTTTGCCTTTGGCGCGCGACGGGGCTTCGTTTGCTGCCTGGAGAATGAATTTTCCGGCGATCTATCAAATATTCCGCGGGCCGTTTGTCGATTCCCTGCCGCCTCAAAAAGCTGGAACTTTCAAAGGGTTTGACATGCTGGGGCAGGCGATGCTGGGCATGCCTTTGCCTGACATTCTTGCTTTGCTCGGGGGCGAAGTGGCGACGATTTCTTCGGCGCCGGGAGATGCGACTTACACCGATCTTGTGTCGATTTCGATTCGCAAGCCGGAAGTTGTGCTGGGCTTGCTGCGAAAAGGCTTGGGGCCTACGATTCGGGACACGACTACGGAAGGCGGGGCTACGGTGCTGGAGTTGGGGACGAATTCCGTCGATCCGGCGACTAAGGCGCCGCGCTTGCAGCTTTCCTACGTTGCGGTTACGCCGCAACTTTTGATTTATTCGCAGCGGAAGGCAATTTTGCTGGATGCGGTGGGCCGGGCCAGTCACGGCTCGAGTTCGAAGGCCGGTTCGCTCGCCGGCGATCCGGATTTCGTGCGGGCACGGGGGCGATTGCCGAAGGATTTGACGGGATTCACTTACGCGCAGATGTCGAAGCAGACTTGGGAGCGCGAATTTGCTGTGATGTTGCGCGGGCTGGCGAGCGCCTCGGCTCCGAAGTCTGCGGCTGGCGGTGATAAACCTGCCACGAATGCGGCGAACTCCGATTGGTTGCAGGGCGTAAATCTTGCGGTGTTCTCGCGCTATCTTCATTCGTATGCGAGCGGATGGTGGAAGGCGCCCGGCGGCGTTTACTTTGATTCCTACCTGCAGTAATCCGCGTCCGCGATTCCCGATCGCAATTTTGGCTGCCGCGTTGCTGTCGCTGCCTTTTGGCGCGCGCGGCCGGACGGCGTTACCCGCTTTAATTTCGCCGCAGGCGCCGATTCAGAGTGTCTCCGCGCTGGTGATTGTGGAGGCGAGCGTCGCGGATGGGCACGGGAATTTTCTCGGCGGTCTCGAGCGATCGCAGTTCCATGTGTTTGATGACGGCGTCGAGCAGCCGCTTACTATTTTTCAGACAGCTCAGGAGCCGCCCGAAGTTTGCGTGTTGGTGGAGACTAGTCCGGCGGTTTATTTGATTGAGCGGCAGCATCTCGAAGCGGCTTACGCGCTTCTTGACGGGCTGCCGTCCGATGCGCAGGTGGCGCTGGCGACTTACGACACGGCGACGCGCGTGGTGCTGCCATTTACGATGGACAAGGGCGCGCTGCTTGGCACATTGAACGGGTTGCAATACTTTCTGGGCATGGGCGATTTGAATTTTTACGACGCGGTGAACTCGACGCTCTCGTGGCTTGAGCTGCGGCACTCGAAGCAGGCGCTGTTGGTGCTTTCGACTGGGCTCGATAGTTCGCCGGCTGGGCACTGGGAGGCGCTGGAAAGGCATATTGAGACTGGCTATGCGCCGATTTTTACCGTGGCGCTTGGCGGGGAGCTTCGAGATTTCAAAGGCAAGAAAACCAAGGGCGAGGCGGGGACGAAAAAGGGCAAGAGTGAGAATGACGACGCGCCGTTTGAATCGGCGGTGCCTTCGGCGGCGCCGCAGGGGCCTCCGGGGACTCCGCCTGATTTCGAACGCGCTACCAGGGCTCTGCGGGCGATTGCGGAGATGTCTGGGGGGCGGGCTTACTTTCCTGCTTCTGCGAAGGATTTCGTGCGCATCTATCGGGAGATTGCATTGCAGCTTCGGAACCAATATTTTCTCGGTTATGTGCCGCCGGTACGGGATGGCAAGGCGCACGCGATCGAGATTCGCATTACCAATGGGCAGGGGAAAGTTCTTGGCGCGACGGGGGCGAACAACGGTCTGCGGGTGTTTGCGCGTCAAAGTTATCTTGCTGCCGAAAAATGAGGTGGGGATTTTGTACAATCATGGCGGCTCTGTGTGCGGGGCGAGGCGTTGCAATTTTTAGAAAGATAGTACGCGGAGAAGGCCGGATCGTGTTACGCCTAGACAAATAGGCCGCGTTTTCGCGGTCGTTACACGGGCGGGCGCAGCTAGCCGGCGCCCCTACGAAGGCAAAGGCGAAACGAACAGCAAAGGCGTCGGAAATTTCAAATTTCAGATTTGAAATTTCAGATGGAAGAAACGGCAAATCCGCAAACGCCAAGACCAATGCGAATGCAGATCCCTCATTCCTATTCTTGCGCGACCGCTAAGCGGCCGACTAGGGAATTTGGGATGACAGCGTCGCGGTACGAGATGGGTTCTACAGAATTGAAGCGGAGAGATTCATGAATTCATGGCGGACGGTAGTTTCACGCGCGAGAGTGGGCATCATTCTTTTCGCGCTGATGGCGAGCGGCGGGGCTTGGCTTGGTTTGCGCGCGCAGGAGAAGGCGCCGCAAGATCCTGCGGCGCCTGCTGCGCCGGCGAATGGAATTGTCACTAGTGAAGGGGTCGCTTACCGCTTTGCTTATGCGGGGAACGTGGCGCAGATTCCGCTGGAGAATGTTTCTGGGCGGATGTTGATGCCGGTGCGGGTGAATACCGGGAAGCCGGGATTTTTCCTGGTGGCTACGGGCGATCCGCGGACGGCGCTCGATCCTAAGCCGTGGCTGCCGCAAGACGCGGCGGCTGCCACGCAGATTGATTTCAAGAAGACGCTCTTCTCGCTTCCGGGGCTCGACATGCAGGTGGCGGAACTGATCCCGGCGTCGCTGGTGGATTTATCGGATCAAGTGGGGCAGCCGGTGCGCGGGATTCTTGGGGCGGATGTGTTGCGGCAGTTTGTGATTGAGATTGAATACGATCGGTCGGCGATTCATTTTTACGATGCGAATTCGTTTCAATATGATGGCAAGGGAATGAAGCTGCCGCTGATCATGCGCGGAGGATTGCCGAGCATTCATATGAAGATTTCGCTGGAGGGGCATGGCTCGTTTGAAGATGACTTTGCGGTGGAAACCGAGACGGCGAGCACTGTTTCGGTTTCGAAGCCGTATGCCGTGGCGCACCACATCAATGAGAAGAAGCTGAAAGGATTTTGGCGTGTGGATGGAAATGGGGAGAAGACGCTGTTTACGCGGGTGAAGAGCATTGCGATTGGGCCGTATGTGTTCGAAGAGCCGATTGTGGAGTTCCCTCCTGCGGCGGGGCCTGACAATTCCAGCGGGTCGATTGGGAACGGACTGCTATCGCGATTCCGGATTTTTCTGGACATGCCGCACCAGCAGGTGATTCTGGAGACTGGGGAAAATTACAAAAGCAATTTTGACGCGGATATGAGCGGAGTGGTTTTGGTGGCTCGCGGGGCGAATTTGAAAACTTTTGAGGTGGCGGCGGTTACGCCTCATTCGCCGGGGTCGGAGGCTGGTTTACAGAAGGGCGATGTGATTGCTGGGATTGATGGACAGCCGGCTGCGGATCTGGATCTTTCTGGGGTGCGGGAATTATTTCGGGTGTTTGGGCATGAGTATCATCTTACTGTGTTGCGGGGTGAGCATACGGTGGAGATGAAAATGAGGACGAAGAGATTGGTGTAGCTAGACGGTCGCGCCGGCCTTGGGCGCTGGATGTGGCGTGATCTGTGGTCGTCGGAGCCGGCGGGACGCCAGCGCTACGACACCGAGGACCGGTTCGTGGCGCGATCACGGTTGATATCTTCACAAAAGAGCCGGCAGGGACGCCGGCGGTACTGACTACTCGAACTCGCGTAGGGTTTCGGCCATTAATCTTAGGCGATCGTCGGCCCTGGCGAAGATTGTGCCTTCGGGGAATTTTCCGTTGGCGTCGCGGGTGCCTGCGGCTTTGCCCGTGAGAATTTCTAGGCCTTCGCCTACGGTTGAGACTGGGTAGATGTGGAATTTTCCTGTGGCTACTGCGTCGATTACTTCGGCGCGCAGCATCAGATCGTCGATATTTGCGCTGGGGATTAGGACGCCTTGCTTGCCGGTTAGTCCTTTTAGACGGCAGACGTCGTAGAAGCCTTCGATTTTTTCGTTTACGCCGCCGATTGGCTGGATGTCTCCCTGTTGATTTACCGAACCCGTTACCGCGAATTCCTGCGAGATCGGGAGATCGGCTAACGCGGAGAGTAACGCGTACACTTCGGTGCTGCTGGCGCTGTCGCCGTCCACGCCGGAATAGGATTGCTCGAAGCAGAGACTGGCGGAGAGCGAGAGCGGCTTATCGTGGGCGAAGGTGCGGCGGATGAAACCGCTGATAATTTGCATGCCTTTATCGTGGAAGCGTCCGCTGAGATTTGATTCGCGCTCGATATTGATCAGGCCGGACTTGCCGACGGAAACGGACGCGGTGATTCTGGTGGGCTTGCCGAAGGCGTAGCCGCCGATTTCGAGGACTGCCAGGCCATTTACCTGGCCTACTCGCTCGCCTTCTGTGTCTATGAAAATGAGCTTTTGCTCGATCATTTCGCGGATTTTGGTTTCGGTTAGATTGTGGCGCTCGATTTTGGCGTCGAGGGCTTTGCGGACGTGTTCGCCGGTGACCATTTCGCTGCCGTTTTCGTGCTTGGCTACGTAGGAGGCTTCGCGGGCTACGTCGGCGATTTCGAAAAATTTTGCGGTGACTTTGCCGCGGCGGCCGGCGCAGCGCACGCCGTGCTCCATCAGCGCGGCGATGGCTGAGCGATCGAAAGCGGTGAGGCCTTCGTCTTCGGTTAGTTTGCGGAGGCGTCCGCTGAAGTGGCGGATTACTTCGTCGTTCCAGGGCATTTCTTCGTCGAACTCGACGCGGACTTTGAAAATTTTGCGGAAGTCCTCTTCGTAGGTGTAGAGGAGCTCGTACATATCGCGATCGCCGATCAGGAGAATTTTCACATTTACGGCGATGGGTTCGGGCTTCATCGCGGCGGTGCTGAAGGGGAAGAAAATATCTACCGGTTGAATTTCGAGCTTGCCGTGATTCAGGGTGCGCTTTAGCGTGCGCCAGACGCCCGTCTCGGTTAGCGCGTCGAGCGAATACATGATCAAGTAGCCGCCATCGGCGCGCAGCAGCGAACCGCCGCGCAGATCCATGAAATCGGAACTCCAGCCGGCGCGATTATCGTAGCTGCGATGGATGGTGCCGAAGACGTTTGCGTAAGTGGGGATGGTCTCGAAAATTACCGGGCAGGTTTCTTGCTCGCCGTGAGCGAGAATCACATTCACGCCATAGACGCGGAAAGGATCGCGCTCGCCGCGATCTAGCTTCGGGCGCGCCGCTGATGCTATCGGGGGGCGGGGCTTCCTCTTCGCCTTCGCGCTCTTTGAAGGGCTCGAGATTATCGAGAATGTGGTGGCGGACTTCTTCTAGATATTCGGCGATGTGCTCGTTGGGATATTTTTCTTTCAGCTCTTCGATCACGCCATCTACCAGCACTGAGGCGGCTTCCTGCTCGAGATAGCTCATCTCGCTGGCGAGCTCGCGCGAGAGTGAAAGCGTTTTGCGGTAAACGACCGTGAATTCCTGGCGGAATTGATCGTACTTTCGCTCGATATCTTCGGCGGCGCCGGTCTCCAGCTTGCCGTCCTGCACCATCTTGGGAATTTCCTCGATGGGAACCATCTGGCCTTCGAGGACCGGGAAAATTTCGGGCAACGCGACTGCGCCTACCTGCATGCGGCCTAGCGCGAATTGCTCGCGGGCGATGCGGCGGGTGAAATCGTCCATCAATTCTTTCTCGCGGACGGTGAAGCGCTCGACGATTCGCGCTTTTTGGCGCTGGAAAGGCTCGCCTTCGAACACTTGCGGGATGCGGCGGCGCAGGAATTCGATTCCGGATTCCATTTCTTTCTTGAAGGCGTTGGCTTGGCCGCGCGGAAGCGTGAGCAGGCGCGGGACGATCGGAATTTTTGAAATTGTTTACGTAGCAGCGATCGGGGGCTGGTTCGCGGCGCGGGTTGAGGCCTTCGACCATGCGCGTGACCATGCCGCCGCGGCTGGTTCCGGAAAGGCCGCAAATGAAAAGATTGTAGCCCGCGGCCGTCAGTTCGACGCCCATTTGCAGCGCGCGCAGGGCGCGATCCTGGCCGAGTTCGCCTTCGACGATGGGAGCGTCTTTGGTTGACGCGAACGGGACAGTCGCGGGATCGCAGCGCCAGCGCAGTTTCTCTGGAGGCAGTCCTACCGGATTTGGCGCTATTTTCGTGCTCATTTTCTTTTCCGAGGGCCGTACTCTAGCACGGGCGTCAATCAGTGCCTAACCGGTTTGCCGCGGACGTGCCTTGATAGTTCTGGGTGGGTGTAGAGGGCGAGCACGCTGGAAGTGGTGGCTACGATGATGGGACCGAGGACTATGCCGAGAACGCCGAATGCGCCGATGCCGCCTAGCACGCTGATGAAAATTACCAGGCCGCTGAGCTGGACGCGTCCGCCGATCAGCCACGGGCGCATTACATTTTCTACGATGGCGATGATTCCGGCGCAGACGGCGATCAGAATGACGCCGCGCGCGGTGTGGCCTTCTACGATGAGGCTGATGGCTGCGGGCAGCCAAATGATCGACGAGCCGACGACCGGCAGCATGGAGAAGAAGGCCATCATCACGCCCCAAAAAAGCGCGGCATGGATGCCGACGATGGCGAACATCGCGCCGCCCACGAATCCGTGAACGGCTGCGGTGGCCAAGGTCGAAAGCACACTGGCGAAAATCAATTCCTGCGCGTCGTTGATAACTCGGGCGCGATGCTCTTCTTCGAAGGGCAGAGTGCGGCGGACGCGGTCCATCACTTCTTCGCCATCGCGGAAGAGGTAGAACATGGCCAGGAACATGACCACCAATGCGAAAAGGAAGCGAGCTACGTGGCGCAAGACCACGCCGATTTCTCCGGCTAGGTAGCCGGCGGCGATCTCTGCGTAGCGATGGAGCAAGTCGTTCAGATCCTCGGAGCTTTCGCCGGGGATGTGCGACTGGATGGATGTCCACGCCTTGTTGGCCCAGGCGAATCGGCCTGCCGCTAGTTGTTGCTGAACGGAGCCGGCCATCTCGACGGCCTGGCGGACGAATGCTACGCCGACCAAAATTAATGGAACGACGATGATCAGCGTGACTGCGGCGGTGCTTACGATCGCGGCCCAGGTGGGACCGATGCGTTTCGCGAGGCGCTTTTGGAATCCGAAGAAGAAAACTACGAGGATGCCGGCCCAGGCTAGCGGGGCTAGGAAGGGCTCGAAGATCAGATAGACGTAGTAGCCGAGGACTGCTAGGACGGCGTAGAAGAGGACGGCGCCTACTCTTTTTTCTGAGGTTGCGTCTGAGGCTGTGGTCAAACGGGCTCGCTTCCTGGTTGCCCTTTTTGGGCACAGTGAGAGATAGATAGATTCGCGGGGTTTGTCAATGGTGGGACGCTTTTTGTAGGGGGTGCTAGAATTTGGGGGAGATGACGAAACCGGAAAATACCGATGCTGGGGCTTGCAAACATCTTCGCACGCAGGTGATTGCTGAGGATACGGATGCTAAGTATATGGAGTGTTTGGATTGTGGGGCGATTTTGGAGGCTGGGGAATTGAAGGATGGTGGGGGATTTGATGAATCGCTTTCGGATGCTTGAGGCGGGGGGCGATTTGATTTTTTTGCGGCGATGGGCGAATGCGGACAAGCGGTGCCCAGCGCTAAAGCGCTCCTCCCCCACATAAATGTGGGGGCTCCCTCCGTGATTCCGCGGCTTCGCCGCGATAAATAAACAATCGAGTCTGCGCTTACGAAACGACTACCGGTTGGGGCGAATTCTGCCGTCATTGATGTGGGGTGTTTTTTGGGTCCGTCCGTGATAGCGCCGGTGGTTGGATTGCGGTCGTAAGATGCCGGCAGGGACGCCGGCGCTACTTACCGGATGGCTAGTTTTTCTATTAGGCGGGTTACGTCGTTTGTGGAGACGTCGTAGAGGGTATGCTCGTCCTCTTGCTCCAGGCGCTCGCTTAAATATTTGGCGGCTATGTAGCTGGCTTCGCGGTCGCTTAGATCGCGGCCTATGGTCTCGCGGAATTTTACGAAGGCTGGATGGGATAGGCCTAGCACTACTGATTTGCCATCTACGAAAAATTTGCAATCCATGGTGTCGGCGTGGCGGGTGGCTACGCCATTCCAGCAGTGCGAGAAGCGGCAGCGATAGGCGTAGTCGGTTACTTTGGAGCGGACGTCGAAGGCGCCTACGAAATCGCTCATGGCGCCGAAATTCGGGATGCCGTTGGGGCCTTTGGATTCAGTGCTCGTCATGGGATGCGCCTATACGTGCGAATCACTACATTCTGCGTGTACTACCACATCTCATTAATTTAAATCTGCGCCGAGCCGCATGTTGGGCTTGAAGTGACACGTTGCCCGGCCCGGCATAAAGCGCGGGCCCTACGGTCGGATGACGCTGCGCGTTGCAAGCGGCGATGGATTCGCTCGCGAGGCAGCGCGATTCATTTCCCTACGTTTACTTCTACACGCTGCGATTGGCGGTAGGTCTGCACCGCGGCGCCTACTCCTGCGCCTGACGGAATGCTTACGCCTTGATCTAGCAGGACTTTTTCGAATGCGGCGAGGAAGAGAAGCACGTTCGTCCGCTGGCTGGAATAGCCCATCAGGCCTACGCGCCAGATTTTGCCTTTCACTGGACCGAGGCCGCCGGCGATTTCGATGTTGAATTCATCGAGTAGCTGGCCGCGAACTTTGTGATCGTCCACGCCTTCTGGAATGCGCACGCCGGTTACGGTGGGCAGGCGATCGGCGGGATTTTGCACGAAGAGTTCGAGGCCCATGGCTTCGACGCCGGCGATCAGCGCTTGCTGATTTAGCGCGTGGCGTTCCCAGCGGGCTTCTAGTCCCTCCTCCACTACGAGGCGAAGGGCTTCTCGTAGCGCGTAGATCAAAGGGACTGGGGGAGTGTGATGATAGAGGCGTTCTTTGCCCCAATAATTCATCGCCGAATTCATATCGAAATACCAGCTTTGCACTTTCGTCTTGCGGGCGCGGATGATTTCTTCGGCTTTGACGTTTACGGTCATTGGCGACATGCCCGGAGGAGCGCTGATGGCTTTTTGCGAGCCGCTGAAGCAGATATCGATGCGCTGGCGATCTACGGCTAGAGGCACGCCTGCTAGCGTTGCGACCGTGTCCACTACCAGCAGCGCGCCGAATTCATCGGCAATCTTGCGATAGTCGTCTATGCGCTGAAGGACGGCGGTGGAAGTTTCGCCGTGGGCGAGGCCGATGAGCTTTAGCTTTTTGCCTTTTGCTGCGCGGCGAACATCTTCGGGATCTACCGTGCGGCCGTAAGGAGCTTCTACGCGGATTACGTTGGCTGGCGTGCGTTCGGCGATTACTGCCATGCGATCGGAGAAAACACCATTCACGCAGACGATGCAATCGTCGCCCGCTTCGAGCGGATTGTAGAACTGCGGCTTCGATGCCGCCAGAGCCTGAGGCGGAGAGAGGGTAGGTGATGCGATTATCGGTCTGGAAGACGCGGCGCAGGAGGATCTGCACGTCGCCCATCATGTCCATGAACCAGGGATCCATGTGGCCGACTAGCGGGGCGGCCATGGCGCGATATACGCGCGGATCTATGCATGATGGGCCGGGCGTTAGCATTAGCCTGGCGGGCGGGAGTAGTTCGCCGATTGGTTCGTCTCTCATGGCTTTAGACCTCTTCTGCTTGGCGGAGATTTTTGGCGGCCGCGTGAGGCTGGCTGGATCTCCGTTGGAGCAGGAAATGGAGTTTGCTTGCCGGCCTGCGAGACTAGTTTCTCGAATCGTTGAGCGCGGGTCAACTGGTAAGGGCGCCGCGGAATGGGGCCAAATTGTCTGTGGCGTTGTGCGACGAGAATTTGCAAAAGCTCGAAGTCGACGGCAGATTCAACCAGATTTGAGATTAGTCAGAGAAGTCAAGAGCCGAGACTCGCAGGATTCGGGATTTTTTGTTTGCGGGTTAGCGAATCTCGCAGCGGATCCGCCATAAAGCGCGGCCCTACGTTTACGGTTTCGTCCGGCCGGGTTTGTCGGTTGTGGCGGGAGGGTGGGTCGTAAGATGCCCAGGTAAACAGGGACGCCGGCGCTACGGTTAGTCGCGAGTGCGGCCGCGCTCTTCGTCTTCTACGAATAGGACGCCTATGCCGGTTTTGTATTTTTCGGGGGCGGCTTCGCTGTAGACGACTGTGCCTCGTAATGACAGTAGGCTTGGATGATTGTCGGCGGCGTTGGCTTCGATTACTAGATTCAATTCGGATTGAAACGCTGGGCGATTTGTTAACGAGAGATAGGCGCCGTATAGGGTGATATCGCGCACGACTGCTTTTTCTTCGAAGGCTTTGCCATCTTCGCCTATGCCGGCTACCGTAGCGGCGAAACGCAGGCGGCGGCGCGGGCCTACGCGGGATTCGCGCATGGTTACGTCGACGCCTTTTTCGTTTAGTTGGATGGCCATGCCTTCCATGGCGGCCCAGGTGGCGGCGAATTCCTGGCGGGCGGCGAAGAGAAAACCGTCCACGGTTTTATCGTTGGAATCGGGATCGTGGTGGAAGAGGAAGAGATTGCTGGCTTTGGCGTGGCGGGCTAGCTTCACACATTCGAGCCAGCTCGAGTGGCCCCAGCCTTTGCGGGTGGTGGCTAGCTGTTCGGGCGAACACTGCGCGTCGCAAATCAGCACATCGGCACCGGCCGCCAATTGCCGCAAATTTTCATCGAATTCCGGGACACCCGGCTCGTTGTCCGTGGCATAGACGACCGAGCCTCCGGGCGTATCGAGCCGGTAGCCGAGGCAGCCTTGCGGATGGTTCAGCCAACGCGTCGTGACGCGCGTGCCGTTGATCTCGAATTGTTCGCCGCCGCCTACTTCGTGGAATTCGCGGCTTGCCGTGAGCATGCTTAGATCTACCGGAAAATAGGGGCTGGCCATTTGTTGTTCCAGGACTTTGCGCAGGCTGTTTGGCCCGAGGTATTTCGATTCGAAGCTGTAAAAGTGAAAGCGATTCTGCTGCTGGAAGAAGGGATGGAAGAACGGGATGCCTTGAATGTGGTCCCAGTGATAGTGAGTCACCAGGATGTGCGCTTCGATGGCGCGATGGCCGGCTTGCTCTTCCCAGCGGTTGCCGAGAAGCCGGACGCCCGTGCCGCAATCCAGGATGAAGCGGGTGCCGTCGCCGGTGACGACTTCTACGCAGGCGGTGTTGCCGCCGTAGCGCCAGGTGCCGCGCTCAGGCGTGGGCGTCGAGCCGCGCACTCCCCAGAATGTGACTTTCGTGGTGGTGGTATTCGCCATTGCCGGACGAGCTGCCAGTGCGGGACGCGCGCCGTCCCGCTGGAGCTGGAATTGTGCGCGCGATTCTGACCCCATTGAATGGTAGAAGCCAGCCGCGAGGGAAGTCAATCGCATTTGCGGGGTGCGTGCGGGTGAGCTAACGCGCCTTTCGTACCGCTGGCGTCTCTGGCGGCATCGTACGAGCGCGATTTCACGAGGGGCGGTGATCGCGCTCGGACTCCCCAGCCAAGTGCCTCCGATTTTTAGATTTTGCGCGCCGCCTGTGATTGTTGCCTTCGGTTACTGCTGAGGTCGTAAGATGCCGGCAGGGACGCCGGCGCTACTTTACGGCGGCGAAACGGTGGCGTAGGCAACTCCGGGCTTCTGTGGTTACAATCGGCTTATGCACGTGCATGCGCACGATGGGGTGCATGACCATCACGGACACTCGCATGCGCACGCGCATGCGTTTTCTTCTTCACGGATGACTGCGTTCCTTGGGGCTTCTGTTGCGGCTACCTTGCTGCTTGTGCTTGCCGAATTCGTTGCCGGTTATTTCGGGCATTCGATTTCCTTGCTTAGCGATGCGGTACACAATCTTACCGACGTTCCGGCGATGTTTATTTCCTGGCTGGCGGGACGTTGGGCTTTGCGACCGCCTACGAAAGAACATACTTACGGATTTCACCGGGCGGGGATTTTAGCGGCGTTTACGAATTCGCTGCTGCTGGCTGCGGTGGCGGTGGTGATTCTGTTTGAGGCCATTGAGCGGCTGAGGAATCCGGTGGAAGTTCATACCGGGTTGATGCTTGGCGTTGCGGTGCTGGCTTTGCTGGTGAATGGCGGGATTACGCTGGCGCTGGTTTCGGGGCGGCGGGATCTGAATGTGCGCAGTATTTTGCTGCACTCGTTCGGCGATGCGCTTTCGAATGTGGCGATCATCGCCGGGGCCTTGGTGATGCGCTGGACCGGGATTTTTTGGGTGGACCCGGCCATCGGCATGATCATTGGCGCGATGGTGCTGTGGTCCGGGTGGGGAATTTTGCGCGAGAGTAGCCATATTTTGCTGGAAGGATTGCCGCGGCAGCTCAATCTTGAAGATGTGGCGCATACGATTCTGGGTGTCTCGCGCGTGCAGGAAGTGCACGATATTCATATTTGGACGATTGGGACGGATTTGAATGCGCTTTCCTGCCACATTTTGATTCCGGACATGCACATGGAAGAGAGTTCGAGAATTTTGGATGAGATTCGGAAGAGTTTGGCGCGCGATTTTCAGATTAGCCACACCACTATTCAGTTCGAGCGGGCTGGGTTGCCTTCGGAATCGAAGCTTTATATGCCCGAGCCGCCGCAGGCGAAACCGGTTTCGTAGCGAAAGTAGCGCCGGCGTCTCTGCCGGCATGTTACGAGCGCAAATTTACGCTATTGCCGTGATCGTGGACGGATCCGCCTCTCGAATGGATAGCGGCAACGTGTGTAGTCCGACCGTGTCTGACGCTTGTGGCTGGATCGTGCTCGTAAGATGCCGGCAGAGACGCCGGCGCTACTTAGATCGAGAGCTTTAGCGAGGTGCCGCGGGCTGCGTTGATTTTCGATGTGGCGTCGGAATCGATGGTGGCTACGCTCATGGTGCGGCGATTCCCTTCCTTGGTGACGTAGATGAGTTCGTCGCCTTGGCGCGTGAAGGCCACGGCGGAAACCATTACGCCGCTCTTCAACACCAGCAAAAAGTCGGACGCTTCGGGCAGTGGAGCTGCTTTGGCTTGCGCGGCTTCCGTGCGGCCGTCAGCGCCACCGTACGACTGCCCCGCGCTTCCGCTGGGCCCGGCGGGTTGCTGCAGGATAATAATCTGAGGCGGGGGCTGGGGTGCGGCGACCGCAGGTTGCGCTTGCGCATCCTGCGGATCACCACTCGGGTCACCATTGTCCACCGGCGCGTCGCCACCAGCGTAGCCGTAGCCGTAACCACCCAGGAGGTACGCCGAGCCACCCACGCCGCCGCGGTTGAATCTTTCGGCCAGCGCGAGTTCTTCCATCGTGACAGGATCGATTAACGCCTTCTCGGCGAGATTGCCGCTGATGGCCGCGAGATGCTCGTAGTCGAAGCCGAGCCCCGGAACTTGTCCGGTTAAATCTTGAAGGGTGATGCCGGAATCGGCGGGAACGACCACCACGTTGGGCGTCACATTCTGAGCGGCGGCGGTACTCGTGGAGGTTGCCGTGGTCTCGGTCGGTGAGGTCGCGTGCCGCGCGGTGCCCGTAGCGTGAACGCCGACGGGCGCGCCCCGATGCGGATGCAACGAACCTGATCCGTAAGTCGCGGAGTGAGAGACTCTGCCGGTTAACGGCGCGGCGGGCGCTGCTGCCGGGGCGGAAGCGCCGGCGGCGACTCCGCCATGTTGTGCGGCGACGCTCCACGGTAACGCGGCTGCTGCTGCCACGAGAAACGCGAATCTCACGATTTTGCTCATTGGCTGGTCCCTCTAGCTATCTGACGCCAATCAGCTGCGCGCGGTTGCAGCCGATTCTACTCCTGCCGAGTGCGGAGAGGTGCACTATTTGCGGGCACCTTTGGGGCTCGTTCGGTGTCCATTGTTGTGGAGATGGGTGCGTCTTGGGACGATCGTGGATTTGCTTGAGGCTACCACAGTGCGCCTAAATGGGTGGTCCGATCGCGAGTGTTGCCCTTGGCTTTTCTCCCGGTCGTAAGATGCCGGCAGGGACGCCCTTCAATAACTTTCAGGGTAAACCGGCGCTACTGGCTTGCTTTGCCGTTTCTCCTGAATATGTTATAAACATCGCGCTGCGAGGCAGCCGGGATGCACCCCTCGAATACAGCGCCGAAAGGCAGCGAGAAAGTTCCCGGCGGATCGCCGGTACAACGCACGGTAGAACGGACGGAAGAAGCGTCCGAGTATTGCCCGCGCTGCTCGTCGAAGCTGACGGCGCGAAGCTGCAAGATGGTTTGCGCGAATTGCGGCTACTACATGTCGTGTTCGGACTTCTACTGAAGCCCGCTTCACCATGATTTGCATTCCGGTATCTTAGAAGCGTCGATTTCCAGGAGGCGAAAACGTGGCACTGCGAATAACGGATCACGATGTGAATGGCGTTACTGTTCTCGACATTGATGGGCGGATTGTGCTCGGCGAGGAGAGCAACGCATTCCGCGAGCGCGTGAAAGCGCTGCTGGCGGCGGGAAAGAAGAAGATTGTGCTGAACCTGGCGAACGTTACCTACATTGATAGCGCCGGGCTGGGGACGCTGGTGGCCACATTTCACAGCGCGCGCTCACAGGGCGCTACGCTGAAGCTTGCTAACTTGGGGACGAAGTTTAAGGAAGTGCTGCAAGTTACGAAATTGATGACTGTGTTTGATGTGTTCGACAGCGACACCGCGGCTGTGGCCAGCTTCTCCGCTACCGCATAAATTCTTCGCTGCTTGGGCGTCCGCTTTGGCGGACGCCAAGTAGCGCCGGCATTTCTGCCGGCATCTTACGACCTCAGCAGCCGCTAGAACTCACACGCCTGGGCGGCGCGCTAAAGAACAATTCATGGTGTTTGGTGCGGAGATGAGTCCGCCGGCGACTGTTGCCATTGCTCACATTTGAGCTCGTAAGATGCCGGCAGAGACGCCGGCGCTACTTTTCGTCCAGGCGATAAATCACTAGGCCGCTCAGAAGCTTCGGATAGAAATCTGTGGATTTCTGTGGCATCACGCCGCCGGCTAGGGCGATATCCACTACTTCTTGGACGCGGACTGGATTCAGCAGGCAGGCCATCTGGGCTTCGCCGCGATCTACCGTGGCGATCGCTTCGTTCATATCGCGCACGTACGAGATATTCTGCTCCGCCGTGACTGCTTCGGGCGTGATCTTCAGGACTTTCTCTAGCAGCAGCTTGTGCAGCAGCACTACGTCGAGGCCGCGTTGGGCTGGGGAGACTTTTGGGAGCGTTTGCTCGAGGTCGAGGCCGCGGTTGAGCGCGAAAAGATAAAACGCGCCGCCGCCGGCGTAAATGCCGATGGCGTGGCGCGGGCGCTGGCGTTCCAGTTCGTGCACGAATTCCTTTAGGCTTTCCTGGCGCTCTTCGTCGGAATAGAACGGATAGCCGTACCAATCGAAGTATTTCGAGGCTTGCGAACGAAACTTGTCGAAATCGAAATCGACGACGTTTCGAATGAGGCGATGCGTGGGCAAAATTGTTAGGCCGCTCGAGCGCGTGTTGAAGAGCGCCATCATGGCAAATTCGAAGGGTGCATCGGGATTTTTCGCTGGATCGCGTTCGCGGCATTCGTCGCGATACGCCAGAGCGGTTTCGTAGCGATGATGGCCGTCGGCGATTACGAGCTTCTTTTCGGCCATCGCCTTGCGGGCTCGTTCGATCAATGCGGCGTCAGTCATGAGCCACAGGCGGTGGGTCACTCCGTATTCGTCTTCTAGCTCAACTGCCGGCGCGGCGCGTCCTTGCACTTCTAGAATTGTGTCGATTTGCTTTTGCGGATCGTCGTAGAGCATGAACAGCAGGCCGGTCTGCACGCGCGTTTGCCGCAGCAGTTCGAGGCGATCGGCTTTTGGCGCGGCGAGAGTGCGCTCGTGACGGAAGACTACGCCGGCTTCGTAATCTTCTACGCGGCCTAGTCCGATGAATCCCCGGCGGGTGCGCCGCGTATTCGTTCCGGGGACCGAGTATTCTTGTGCGTAGGCATAAATCGCCGGCGATTCATCGCGCTTCAAAATGTCCGCGGCGATTAGCTCGCGCAGCTTTGCCGCTGCGCGCGTGTAGACATTGTTGTCTGGTAAATCGTCAGGCTGCACTCGGCCTTTCTCGATGGGGATCAGGTTGTACGGGCTGGCGGCGTAGTAGCGCTCCTGCATTGCAGGCGTGATTTTGTCGTAGGGCTGCGTCAAAACGTCCGCCGGCGCTACCCGTTCTGTACTGTAGCGACAGGCTCGAAATGCGCGGATTTCCGCCATGGGTTCCTCAGGTCATTCCCTGTCGTGCGAAAAAGAAAATCATTCTAGCAGCGGCGCTATGGCGCGCAATGCCAAGTAGCGCCGGCGTCCCCGCCGGCATCTTACGATCGCGAAAGTTGGCCGGGGTGTGAACTTCGGCGGTGCGATACTTTACACCACGGCATTGGTTGTGTTTTGTGGTCCGATCGTGAGTGTTGTTTGTGGTTGAAAGCGCGATCGTAAGATGCCGGCAGAGACGCCGGCGCTACTTGGATGACAAAATTTTCGGCGGCCCATAGAATGGATTTGATGATGGATCGGACCTCTTACCTGTGACCAATGCTTCCGGAAAATTTGACGACGTTCGCGTGCTGATCTTCGATCTGGATGGCACTTTGATTGACTCGAAACTGGATCTCGCGCTGGCTGTTAACGCGACGCTGGAGCACAGCGGGCGTGCCGGCTTCGACTCACGAGGAAATCTACAGTCTGGTCGGCAATGGTGCGCCTACGCTGGTTCGCCGCGCGCTGGGCGAAGGCGCAACCGAGGCAGAAGTGGACGCGGCGCTGGCTTATTTCCTCAGCTACTATCGCGCACACATGCTCGATAACACCGTTCTTTATCCCGGCGTGGCCGAATGTCTCGCTAGCGTCGAAAAATATTCGCTTGCTGTGCTCACCAACAAGCCGGTGCGATTTAGCGTGGCGATCGTCGAGGGTCTCGGCATCGCGCGTTATTTTCGATACGTCTATGGCGGAAATAGCTTTGAGAAGAAAAAACCGGATCCCATTGGAGTGGAGACGCTGTTGCGGGATTTTGGTGCGGTGCCGAAGGAAGCCATGGTAATCGGGGATTCGGAGGTGGATGTGCTGACTGCGCGGAATGCGGGGACTTGGGCTTGCGGCGTGACTTATGGCTTGGGCAGCGACCGGCTGCCGCAGAGTGAACCGGATTTGTTGCTGGATAGTTTGACGGAATTACCGCCGATTTTAAATGGTGGGCGATGACCGCTTTCTTGGCTTCGCAGGCATTTACGAGGCCGATGGAACGCGGAGAATGCCGGATCGTGTTACGCGGACGCGAATAGCCCGCGTTTTTCTCAGGCGTTACTTGGACGGGCGCAGCAAGCCAGCGCCCCTACGGGGAAAAT
Organism: uncultured Acidobacteriota bacterium; assembly: GCA_963831955.1. GTDB lineage: Bacteria > Acidobacteriota > Terriglobia > Acidiferrales > UBA7541 > Palsa-147. Next base: position 738,728 of record CAWHSG010000004.1, read on the forward strand.
TCAAATGCCGCAGAGCACGTAAACAGAGCTACGGACCGTTACAGTTGGAGCATCGCCGCACAAAAACGCCGGCTGGCAGCCGGCGCTACGGGACTGCGGCGAATTCTCGGGCTTACTTCTTTGCATACGTTTGTTTGTACCAGTCCCAGGTGCGTCGCAGGCCTGTTTCGAAATCTACGCTGGGCTTGTAGCCTAGGATTCTTCCGGCTTGCTGGATGTCGGCTTGGGAGTGGAGGATATCGCCGGTGCGCGGCGGGTCGTACTTTGCTTTTGTCGAGCCACCTGAGATTTTTTCTAGCAGCTTCAGGACTTCGTTTAGCGTGATTCTTGCGCCGGTGCCGCCGTTGAAAACTTTGCCGGAGGCGCCTGGGGCTTCGCAGGCTTTTAGAGTGAGATCGACTACGTTATCGATATAGGTGAAATCGCGGGATTGCTCGCCGTCGCCGAAGACTACCGGTTGCTTGCCGTCCAGCAGGGCGAAAATGAAGCGCGAGAGGACGCCTGAATATTGCGACGTGGGATCCTGGCGCGGGCCAAATACATTGAAGTAGCGCAGAGAAACATTCTCTAGCCCATAGACGCGGCCGAAAACCTGGCCGTAAATTTCGCCTACGAATTTCGTTACGCCATAGGGCGAAATCGGCTCGGGAACCATGGTTTCGACTTTCGGTAACGTGGGAGTCTCGCCGTAGGCCGAGGATGAGGCGGCGAAGACTACGCGTTTGGCTTTGGCATCGCGGGCGGCAACCAAAACATTCAGAGTGCCATCGATATTGACGCGATTGGTTTCGATCGGGTCTACCACCGAGCGCGGCACTGAGGTTCGGGCCGCTAGATGGATCACGTAATCTACGCCGCTAGCTGCTGCTTGGACGTCGGCTAGTTCGGTGATGGTGCCGCGTCGAAATTCGATTTTGCCGGTGGAACTGCGGAGATTTTCTTCTTTGCCCGAGGAAAGATCGTCGAGGACTACTACGCCGTGGCCGCGGCGCACGAGTTCGTCCACGATGTTCGAGCCGATAAATCCGGCGCCGCCCGTCACCAGGTAGCGCATATTGTCACCGTCCATGAAGCGGAGATTCGCGGCGTGCTGCGAGAATTCGAGAAGCTCTGGCCCGCGTCTGGCAATTCGAGTACGCTCGAATATAGCCCGTCACGGAAGGAGCGGGCAATATGCTCGGCGAAAGCGATTTCAATTCCGTCAATGCGCGTTGGATGAGGCTGGGGCGCAGTCGGTCTGCGGCGGATTGCCACCCACTATGAGTTCGCGGCGATTTCCTTACCTGATCATTCTGATTCCGATTGCATTTGCGGCGATGCTGCTCGTGGCGCGGCCACATTCGCATTCGAGCGCGAAATTGGCGGGGAATTCTGCCGCGGCGGCCACGCCCGCTACTCGACCAGCGCCTGAGCCACCAAGCACGGAGACGGATCAAAAGCAAAAAAAGCCGTCGAAGGACTCGACTCCGGCGAAAGACGCGCCGAAAGACGCGCCTGTTCCTTTCGCGGCCGGTGAAATCCTGGATTACAACGTCTCCTGGGCGGCCTTCCCCAGCGCGGCCACGCTGCATCTCAGCGCGATCGAGCGCCACAATCTCTACGGCTGGGATACCTGGCATCTGCGCGCCACGGGCAGCACCGAAAATCCGGTTCGACGGATTTTCGAGATTGATGATGAACTCGATTCCTACACCGATGCGGTCACGCTGGCCAGCCATCAATACGAAACGTATTTGAACGAGATGGGCAAGACGGAGAAGAGCACGATGGAGTTGACGCCACAAGGCACAGTGCCGCGCGGCGGTATTGCGTCCGTGATCGTGCCGCCGGGCACTCGCGATCCGGTCGCGCTGCTGCAATCCATGCGCGCCTGGGATTGGGATCGTTCGCCGGAAATGCGCACGCCAGTCTTCGATGGCCACAATCTCTACGATGTCCACTCCAATCGCGAGGCCGCCGATGAGCAAGTGGTCGTCGCCGCCGGAGACTTCCGCACCACGAAAATCGCCGTGCACATTTACAAAGGCGGGACTGAAATGCAGCAAATCCGATTCACGCTTTGGCTGGCGAAGAATGCCGCGCGCACACCCGCCGCCATGGAAGCCGAGCTGCCTTTCGGCACATTCCGCATGGAACTCACGCAAATCACGCCCGGCAAGTAAGCAGCCGCAGGGCGCGGTCCTCAGCCCGGCTTGTGCACGCACACTCGCACCACGCAGAATTTTTGTGGATTACAAGTGGAATTAACTGGAGGAGTCCGACGCTGATGGGTGCCTTGGTTTTGAGTTGCGCTCGTAGGATGCCGGCGGGGACGCCGGCGCTACTTGCAGATCAAACCAGCGGAATTACGATTCCGGGACTACCCAATCCTCGGGGGGAAAATCGATTTGCCAGAATCCTGGGGCTGGCGTCACAAATTCGATGCCTACCTGCGCTTTGCCGCCCTGTGGATTGCCTACGTAAACGGTGGTGCACTCCAGACTTTTTTTCGTCAACTTATGCGTCATCGTGAGCGTCTGGCCGGCGCGCAGCGGAGAGTTCAGCGACAACAGGGCGCCGTGCGCATTTACCACTAGCGTGCGCGCCTCTTCCTCAAAGTCCTTGCCGTCCGCCAATCTGCCCTTGACGATTACCGGCACGCTTAGCAAAACACGCGCGCTCCGCCGTTTCTTCTGCTCGGCTACGAGGCTGCCTGTGTGTGTGTGCTGCGCCATTGTCCAATGATAGAGGGTAACGAGTGATTTTCCGTCGGGATATCTGGTACAGCAAACGCCTTTCAGTAAACAGGCTTTTGCTTCAGCGCCCAGTCCTTATCGGCCGGTGTGGCGGGCCGAACACCCAAAGCCAAACAGGGCGGGAGGTAAACCCCCGCCCCTACTCGCCTTAGCACAGGACGATCTTTTCACGGCCCTTGGTCACCCGCCGGGTGGCATTTCGCGTGTCCACTACCAGTTTGGAAGAATCCACGATGGACTGGTAATCGTAGGCGGTGTGGTCGGTGGCGATGAGGACGCAATCATAAGTGCCCAGCGCCGCCGGCGTTGAGCTCTACCGATTTCATGTTCGAATAGTCGTAATGCCGCATCTTGTGCAGCGCGGGGAAATAAGGATCGTTGTAATCGAGCTTGGCGCCACGCGCGGTCAAGAGCTCGAGCAGCTTCAGCGACGGCGATTCGCGCAAATCATCCACATCTTTCTTGTACGCCACACCCAGCAGCAAAATCTTCGAGCCCTTCAGGCTTTTCTGCCGCTCGTTCAATGCGTCCGCGACCGCGCTGACCACGTGATACGGCATCGAAGTATTGATCTCGCCGGCCAGCTCGATAAATCGCGTGGCGAAGTCGAATTCGCGGGCTTTCCAGGACAAATAATAGGGATCGACCGGAATGCAATGGCCGCCGAGGCCAGGGCCGGGATAAAAGGGCATAAATCCGAAGGGCTTCGTGGCGGCGCTATCGATCACTTCCCAGATATCGATATCCATGCGCAGGCCGAGCAGCTTGAGTTCGTTCACCAGCGCGATATTCACGCAGCGGAAGATATTTTCTAGCAGCTTGACCATTTCGGCGGCGCGCGTCGAGCTTACCGGCACTACGCGCGACACAATCTGGCCATACAGATTTGCGGCTGCGCGCGCGCTCGGCGGATTTGTGCCGCCCACTACTTTCGGGATCTGGGCGAGGCCGTATTGCTTGTTTCCGGGATCTTCGCGCTCGGGCGAGAATGCCAAATAATAGTCGGTCGCGATGTTCTCCGATCCTTCCCCGCGCGTGACCGGGCACTTCAGCCCTCCGCGCTCGAGAATCGGCTGGACCAACTCCTCGGTCGTTCCGGGATACGTGGTGCTTTCGAGCACAATCAATTGGCCGCGCTGCAGATTCGGGCCGATGGAAAGCGCGGTCTGCTCGACATAGCTGAGGTCCGGCTCGCGTCGTTCATCGAGAGGCGTGGGCACGCAGATCAGCACGGCATCCATTTCGCGCAGCTTCGTGAAATCGGTGGTGGCGCCGAAACGCCCGGCCTTCACGTGCTCGGCGATTTTGGCCTCGGGGATGTGTTGAATGTAGCTTTTGCCGGCGTTCAGCTTCTCGATTTTCGATGGATCGGTGTCGAACCCCATCACTCGGTGGCCTGTTTCGGCAAAACGCAGGGCCAGCGGCAATCCTACGTAGCCGCACCCGATGATTCCGATGCGAATGTCCTTCCCTGCAAAAAATTCCGGCTTCCGATCCGCGCCCATCGGCTCTGCGCTCCTAACTTTCCAGTGGATTTCGCCTCAGACGATCAACCGTCCGACTATAGCAAGATTTCCGAGGCTGTCGCAGCACGCAGGGCACCCGAAGTGCAGCAAACGCCAACTCCGGCACGAGCGCGCTAACACGCGTACCGCCGGCGTCTCTGTTCACCCTGAGCAGTGCGAAGGGCTGGCTCTTACGGCCGCATAACTCGCCAAGGGCAAAACTCACGGGCGGACTACAAATTCAAGCCTATGCCGTGGATTAGACATCGAGCGCCGCCCGAAATCTTAGCCCCAGCCGACGCGTGCGCTCGTAAGAGCCGGCGGGACGCCAGCGCTACGAACCACCCTCTCGACCATGTGGACCGCCTCATATATTCTTCTGCGGATGGATATTGAGTGGATCCGAAAATTCTGCCTGGCGCTCCCAGGGACCACGGAACAAATCCAGTGGGAAGACGATTTGCTCTTCAAAGTCGGCGGGAAGATGTTCGCCGTCGTTCCGCTTGAGCCGGCGCGCTTATACGTCTCGTTCAAGACTGGCGCTGAGGATTTTGCGGAGCTCGTCGAGCGCCCGGGAATTATCCCTGCGCCATATCTGGCCCGGGCCCAATGGGTCGCGGTGGAATCTGAATCCGCGCTGCGCCGGACTGAGATTGAAGAACTACTTCGGCGAGCGCATTCGCTGATCCTTGCGAAGCTGCCGAAGAAGCATCAAGCCAAACTTCTGCATCCCGGGAAGCAGGGATCCTCGCCACGCTCGCGAAAACGGAAGAGGGCTAGATAGCCTGCGCTTTCCTCAGTTCTACGAGCCACGAATAGTTGAGTGAGCCGGGCAACGTGTTTTCGAGGCCGAAAAAAATGCCCTCAGCGGCTAAAGCCGTGGTTCCTTTGCGAGCTTTCGGCACGACTACCCTTCGTCCGCCTGGGCGGATCAGGGCAAGAAGTCGTGCCCTGACAAAACTTGAACGCCGCGAAGGCGTGGACTGAAAAAAGGCTGCCGGGCTGAAGCCCGCCGCTACGAAAGCTGAGCTAGCGGCGCTTGAGGGCTTCGAGCTCTTCGAGAGTGCGCGGCCAATCGGATTTTAGAAGACGGGAGAGGCTGCGATCGGCGAGGACTTTTCCGCCGGTTTGGCATCGCGCGCAGTAGTTGGTTTCGTTGTCGGCGTAGCGGATGCGCTGAATTTTTTGTCCCGCACCGCGGACACGGTTGGCCATAGCGGCCGTGAACTGCCATGTCTTTGCGGAATGCGGTTACTTTTTCGGGGAAATTCGATCGTCTGCGTCTGCCCGCAGCCGGTCCATCCAGAGCTTGAGGGTCTCGCGCGTGGCGGCATACAGCTTTTCCCACTCGTCCGGCTTCAGTTTGTGGGTGAGCGCGATGGGCGAGAGTTGCGCGGCGTGCAGGATCTCATCCGAATAGGCGTTGCCGATGCCACTGACCAGGCGGGGATCGGTTAGCGCTCGTTTGAGCGTGCGATTTTCGGCTGTGAGCGCGGCGCGAAACGCGGCGAGATCGCTGGAGAAGATTTCGATTCCACCAGGGTCGATGGAGCGCAAGCCCTCGTCACCGCTGAGGACATGCAAGGAGGCGCGGCGCTTGGTGCCGGCTTCGGTGAGCACCAGCGAGCCATTGGGAAAATCGAACGCTGCGAGATTTTGCCGGCCGGCGAGCTTCGCTCCTGGCGGGCGCCAGTGCAAGCGGCCGGCAATCATCAGATGCAGCACCAGCCAGAGATCGCCATCCACGCCGATGGCGATTCGCTTGCCGATGCGCCGCAGTTCGCGCACGGTGCGGCCCTCCACGTCTTTAAGAGGCGGCTGTACGGTGCGTAGCAGAAAAGGGCTCGCCAGTCTGACCTGCTCGAGCGGTTGGCCGACGATTCGCGAATCGAGGGCGCTGATGTAGGCTGCGATATCGGGCAGTTCCGGCATAATTATTAGCTTGCAGGCCGCGTCCTCGTTTTTGCAACGTCGCTTTTACTTTTGAGCTAAGCGAAAATTCCTTTGAGAGCCTTTTTCCGCTGGGCTTCCGGTAAGTGCTCGATGGCGTAGCGCAGCGCGGTGCGCGGCACCCGCGAATAATTGCGCTTCAGAAACGCAATCATTTTTGCTCGCGATTGCTTTCCTGCTTCGCGCAGCATCCAGCCAATCGCTTTGTGGATGAGATCATGTTTGTCGCAGAGCAGTTGAGCGGCAATGCCGAAAGTGTCCTTGAGGCCGCCTGTGCGGATGAATGCGGCAGTCGCTACGATTGCGATACGGCGTTCCCACAGGTCCCTCGATTGGGCCAAGCGGTACAAAACACGTCGCGACCGTAGCAGCAGATGCTTTCCCACGATATAGGGCGCCGAGCCGTCAACCAAATCCCAGTTGTTGATGCGGCGGGTGTGCTGCAGATAAAAATCGAAGACTCTCTGTTTGGCGGCGGGATCACCGGATTCGTACCGCGCGACAAGAATCATCAAGCCTGTAGCGCGATGCTCGTGAACGCGAGACTCCAGAAGTTTCTCGATATCGTCGAGCTTTAGATGGCGGAACTTCTTCGCGATGGCTCGCTGCACCGGCACTGTGATGCCGATGAACTTGTCGCCTTCTCCGTATTCGCCTTTGCCGGTTTTGAAGAACCAGGCCAGATCGCGTGCGCGTTTTGGGTTGGCGGCCCGCGCGAATTCACGCTTCAAATCGGCAAAACTCGGAGGACGATTCAGCATGCTGTGTTCACTCGATCTCTCGCTCCGGTGCATGTACGGCGTAACATTCAAACATTACTGCGGACTTTCTGCAGCGCATAATTTCGCGAAATCCGAAACTTCGGCGGGCTTGGCACAATTCAGATAAAATGAGGCCATTGCATGCGTGGGGCCCGTAGCTCAGCTGGTCAGAGCGATGGACTCATAATCCGTTGGTCCCAGGTTCGAATCCTGGCGGGCCCACCAACTGTTTTGTAAGTCTTGAGAACACAGCTAGTTGGTCCTTTCTTCTTTTGCGTTGCCTTCCGACTTGAGAACATCTGAGAACAAAACTCCGGCGACTCGTTCGACGGCGCGACGTTGCGAGCCCGGGATTGCGTGCGCGTACGTGTTGAGCGTCGTCCCGAGATCCGAGTGTCCCAATAGGGATTGCGCGGTCTTGATCGACTCTCCCACTTCCGCGAGCAGCGTTGCATGAGTGTGCCGGAACGAATGCCACGATACCCGTGGCTGTTTGATCCGATCACATGCGGGAGCGAGCTCGCGGTTGTAGAGATTCTTCGAGCTGAGAGGCGTCCCCGTTCGTGTTCTGAAAACCAGATCGTCCGGCGAATGACTTTGCATGCCGCGGCGGTAGGTTTCGAGCACGTTTATCAGGAACTCACTCATCGGGATCACGCGATTGCTGCTTCGAGTTTTCGGCGAGCCAAAGACGCCATCCGAAAATGTCTCGGCGACTTCGATTGTTCCACGAAGCAGGTCTACACGTTTCCAGCGGAGAGCGAGTATCTCGCCGATTCTCATTCCCGTAAGCACTGCAAGTTGGACGACTGTACGACAGGTGTTTGTCAACTCCGGGAGAAGTTGACGCACTTGAGCTGGCGTATAGAATCGGCGCTCGACCCTGGCGGCCGTTTCGCGAATACGGATGCCACGCGCCGCGTTCTTTTCGAGGTAGCCCCGCTCGACGGCGGTTTGTAAGACCGTCGAGAGCGTTGCGCGAACGCCACGAATTGTGGCGACCGCATGTCCCTTCTGCCTCAGGTTTGACAACAACGATTCAACCTGCATTCGGCCTAACCGGCAAAGCGGGTTGGGGCCGAAGGTAGGTGCAATGTGCCTCTCGAGCTGGAAGTCGTAGTACTTCACAGTGCTCTTTTTCAGAGCCAACCCAGCATTTGGTCGCCATTCTGTTCGGACAAAATCTTCGAACGTCATGGTGGCCTGCGGCCGCCGACTGGTCTGATTTACCGTGCCCACCCTGTCTTGAAGGATTGCGCGCGCCTCCTGTCGCGTGATCTTACTAACCGGACCAAGCGTCTCGGCGCGCTGAATCCTCGTCACCGATCCGCCGGCTTGAAGCACGTCCTCTCTCCAGCGAAGAAGCCATACCTTCCTGCGTTTTCCACGGACTACTAGACTGCCATCTTGATACCGCGGTCGAGCCATCGTTTCCTTTCCGCTGGCCCGTCCGCCTCGATCTGCGTCGGTGAGGAGTGTACTCGCTAAGTCAAGCATTTGGCCTAGGTCCGACTCGCTGCCGCTCAATCCACGCGAGCACGTCCGATTCCCTGAAACGCCAATATTTTCCAAGGCGAAAAGCAGGAATTCGATCTATCGACCGATGTCGGGTGTGCTCGTAGACCCACGATGACGGCACTTGAAGCATTTCGGCGACATCCTCAACCGTCAGGAGGGCGTGTCCTATAACAAGGCCAGATGACTTTTTGTGCAAATCTGCTTCCCGCCGCCGACCAGATTTGACCGACGCTGTCATTCGTTCATCCGAAAACTCGTCCGGTAGGTCCATTGTCGCTTGGTCCACTCAAGAGTTACTCCAGCTAAACACTTATGACGTATGACGTATTCCCTGCCGTTCGCAAAAACCCTGTCACACGCATGCGTGCGGGAAAGTCCTGGGAAATGACCATTGATACGTCATGCGTCAGCGGTTTCCGTTGAGAGCCTGATGCCCGCCCACTTCCTACTAGTTCCACTTCGTGTCTTTTGAAACCCCCTATCCCGCAACGCTAACCCCAGGTCCCTCTTGCACAATGGGAACTCTCCCGCTGACTCGCACCATTTTCTGTACGCGCTATACAGATCAGCAGCCGAGGTCTCCGCACTAGCATCAGCGATACAAATCTCCTCGATGAATTGTTGAAGCACGTCTTGCTCGGAGCGGTAGTCCGCCGTTGCCCTGGCGACTTCGAGCGGGGGTTTTAGTCCCATGCGCTGCCAAGACATAAACCCTTCGACCGCCCACCGTAATATTCCTGACGCCTCGCTTCGCAATTTTTCCGGCAGCAGCTTGTCTTGATCTTCCCTCGGAATGGTTACATCAAACGGCGCGAGATGGATTCGGCGCCAGATCGCGAAATCAGTTCCCCTGATTCTAGGCTTGTTGTTGGTTGCCAAGAAGAGCTTGAATTGCGGTCGAAATTCGAAGTGCTCGCGATAGAGAAATCTCGCAGTTATGGTGTCACCTCCAGTGATTTGCTTGATCACTTCTTCCGCGAGGTGGCGATTTAACTGTGATTCGACCGCAGTAACCAGCCGGGCTCCGGAAAGGCGCGCAAGATCGTTTCGCACGTTGGATCCTTTGGACGCGATGAAACTGCTGAAGTCTGCACTCATCGAGTAGTCGCCCCACACGTACCGAAGAGCTTCCAGGAACGTGCTCTTGCCATTAGCGCCCTTGCCGAGCAGGAGGAAGAGCGCGTGCTCACTGATGTCGCCACTCAGTGAATAGCCGGCTGCGCGCTGCAAAAAGTCTATGAGTTCTTGATCTCCGTTCGTGACGCGAGATAGGAACTTCGACCATTCAGCGCAAGTCGATTTCGCATCGTATTTGACCGGCGCTAACTTCGTGATCAGGTCCTCACGGCAATGGTCACGAAATTGCGCTGTTTTTAGGTCGAGGGTTCCATTCTGACAATTGAACAACATCGGGTCGCGATCGAGATCTTTGACGCGAACCGGAATGGCTTCCTCCGACTCGGCCAATGAAATGAGCGCACGAATGCGATGCTCGAACTCACTTTGCTTCTCCCACGCCAATAGGTTTTTGCGCCTCTCGTCTTCGGACTCTGTGGCTGCCTCGTGAAGCATGTTTACGACTGTCTGCTTTGCGCGCCGTCGAACCTCGCCTATCTCGTCGACCACCCATCGTCGCCCATCCCAGATCAACCATTTGTTCCAGGGATGGCAGAATCGGACATCGGCTCCGTGAGCCACTGCGAATCGCCTCGCGTTGCCGAGGTCTGTAAAGTTAAAGTTCGGCGCTTCGACAACTTTGTCCTTTCTGACTAACTCAAGCCATCGCGAAGCCCTTTCTACGACTTCCGCGCCGACGATTTCTATTAATCGAGGCCTGCCCGTTGCCGTTCCCTTTTCAGCAAGTCGTTGCGCAGTCGTCCGAGAATCTGCATCCCGAGCCGTCCATTCGTCGTCACCACTTGCCAATGCCACGGCACGAACGAAGTGCTCTGCTTCCTCCTGCGTCCAAGTAGCCCGCAACAACAAGCCGCTCAGCGCCAGTGCTGCTTCGTGACGACGGCCCTGATCGGGCCAGTGGCGGGCGAGCAGCGCAGCCGCAGCCACCCTGGCTACACTGCGCCGCAAAAAAATGGGGTCTACAAATGCAGGATCGCCCTCTCGCTCCCAGCGAAGCTTTTCTCCGGTCGGATGAATCGAAGGAGGAACGATCGTCTGTTGTCCAGAGGAACGAATTTCGACGAGGCACGTGCCATCTCTATCGGAAAATTTTTCGGGATCCGGCGACACGGCGGATAAATACCAACGGTGGGAACGCGGCTTACCTTTCCTTCCGTGGATACGATTAGAAGGCGGCAGCAATGTATCAGCGACGGCTAGCGATTCGGGCGCATCTAAGTCAACGTCCACTAGGCCGTGGCTCGCTTCGCCTAAAAGAATCCCGATATTTCCTTCGTCACTAAACGAATCTGCGAGATCACTCACTCGTAGCCTGAGTTTCGGCCAGTTTTTCAGCCTCGGGGCCTTTTTCCCGCGTGGGATTGGTATTGGCTGCCAGCCGTGTTCGAAATAGCCGATCGCGGCGGCGAGAACAGACGATGAGTCTCTATCGGACATTTTTCGCTTGTCTCGACGTCCGTGTTTCGCAGGCCAAGCGCTTCAATTCTGCGACCGGCACAAGCACACGGCGGCCAATTCGAATTGCTCGGAGCTCGCCGCGGGCGATCATGTTATGGATCGTACGTTGGGACACACTCAGCGCCTCGGCAGCTTGCCTTTTGTTTGCGAGTAAGAGTTCCATCACGCACAGGTAAGCACGGGCGTGCAAACTCGGCAAAAAAGAGGACAAAATAGATAGCAAAACGCTGGCGAATTACGTCCGATTCTCGTCGAGGAGTCGTCTGAGAGTCTTGGGGCTGATGCGTCGCGGGGCACCGGCGACGTCGTAGGCTGCACCTATCAGAACCGCGAGAGGTTCGAGCGCTCCGTACGTTGATCCCAAAGCGTCATCGAGGGTTTTGAGGACGGCCCGCACTAAGGAACGGGTCATCTCTTCGAGCGCGGGCCTACTGCGGCGGCCACGTGGAGGCCTGAGTAGCGCGGCATATGTATCAAGGTAGATTGCATAACTTTCAAGCGCGCCCGGCAATGTCCGGGCGGTAATCGAGAGTCGCTTCCGTTCAGATTCTGTTTTCCAGTTGTACAAATGCAGGACAAATTCCGCCTGGAGGTTCCTGCTTTGGAATTCCCTAATCTCCCTGGCGCAACTGCGGACTTTCTTTGAGAGAGCTTTAGCGCGCCGTGCGCCTTCGGCAGATGGAAAAGTCACTGCGCCAGGTAAATGGAGTAATGGCTTAGACGGATGCCAGTGGCTCTGAATTTCGACCGCCAGCCTCGCGACGAGCTCCAATATCTCCCCGCCATCGAGGCGGAGGCTCTGAAGGTCACTTACAGCTTTCGCCGCGCCAGGGTTCCTAAAGATCTTTTCGCGGAATTCGCCCGTAATACGTTTTTGGGCTTCGATGTAGGTTCGAACGCTTGCGGAAGTCGTTTTGGGAATTCCCAGGATGGCTTCGAGCTTCTTGATTTCAGATTTGACAACCCGCCATGGCCGAAGGCGTGATATTCGGCCACTTTCAGTCACACGAACTTTCAGTTTCGGTAATTGCGTCACGCGTCCGAGATTCATCGCCACTTTCCTTTCGTCCCATTGTAAGTTGGCAGGCCTGATTGCACCTCCGAGATCCTTTCACTCTAGCGTTGCTGACGCAATCTAAATATGCTATAGGTATGTCGATGCTTCGCGGGAAGTTCACCACGGCTGAAACGGCAGAGGCAGTTGGCCTGCATCTCGTGACTCTGCAGCGTTGGATCGCTGGAGCTAAGGTGAAGGCTCCGAAACCGACCCTCATAGGCGCGGTGGGATACCGCCTTTGGACGCGCAAGGATATCGAGCAAGTGAAAACAGTCAAACGGCAAATCTACCGCAGAGGTCGGGGCAGAAAACCGAGGCGTATGCCGTAAAAAAAGCGGGACGCGCTGGTGCTTGCAACACCGACGCGTCCCTGACCGACGTCGCACATTGGAGGTGCAACGATGGCTGGCTCGATTCTACAGGAAGAAAAGTCACGTTCACGCCTGGTTCGGGCTGCGATTTACGCTCGAGTCTCAACGTCAAACAACGGCCAAGACCCGTCAATGCAGACTCGCGAGCTTCGAGAGTATTGCGAGCGACGCGGCTGGAAAGTGACGGGCGAATTCATCGATGAGGGAATTTCAGGTGCCCAGGACAGTCGACCCGAACTCAACAAGCTTATGGCCGATGCTCATTGCCGCCGTTTCGATGCCGTGGTTGTTTGGCGTTTCGACCGCTTCGCTCGTTCAGTCTCTCACCTACTGAGAGCACTCGAAACCTTCAAGGCGCTCGGCATCGAGTTCGTGTCGCTAATGGAGCAAGTGGACACGAGCACGCCGACGGGCCGGATGGTTTTTACAGTTTTAGCGTCGGTGGCTGAACTAGAGCGGTGTTTAATCGCTGAGCGCGTAAGAGCCGGCCTCCGGAACGCCCGAGCCAAAGGAAAGCGCTTGGGAAGGCCCCGTGTAGTCGTGGACGCCGCGAGGGTTGCCGAACTACGCGCGCTCGGGCGCTCGTGGCGCGAGGTCACGGCAGATATGGGCGTCAGCAAGGGGTCAGCGCAGAGGGCGTTTTGTGGCTTGCCCAAAAACGTCTGACTTCGACTTGAGGGATTCACGCGACGGAGTTCATTGTGCTGCATTTATGCTCCTTTCGTGAACCTTCGGGCGTGCAAACCGAATCTAGGTACACGCAGTATCCTTGGCTATTGGATTCGACCCCTAGTGGCGGCGGAAGTCGAACCCGTTCTCCGAAAGACCGTTTCCATAGCTCTATCGAAGCCATCTGTTGCTTTTGGGATCACCTGGCCGGCGTGTCCCCCTGCCGTAGCCATATAAAACTTCCTGTTTTTCTCCCTCATTTGTGGTATAAAAACAGGAAGAAAGGGGGGCACGTGCGAGCCAAAACCTACTCCGGCCCATCCGAGAAGCCAAACCGACTTTCCGAGATCGGACTCGAAGAAGTTATACTATTGCAGGCAATCCAGCGAGGGCAGGCGATGTTTGCAGGTTGTACTCTCAACCATCCGAAATTCTATCCAGGTCTCTCAGCCTGGGCAGAGACGGTTGCCGCGCTCCGCGAGCAGCTGCTACCCCTCGGTTGGACGCGACGTGAGCAGGGAAATCTACCACTGACAGTCAGCGCCGCCGGAAACGTAGCGATCACAGTCTCAACCGGCGACGAAGACACAGGTCGACGGAGTGGGAGTCCTTGCACCAAGTCGGGGAAGGGACCGCGAACGATCTCGGCTGTGACGGTCAATGCGCTTCAAATGAAACTATTTGGTGAGGTGCGACTCCAGCCGGAAGATTTGGAGAGCATCAACGGCCAAATGACTTGGATTCTGCTTTTTCATCGGGACATGAAGGAGATGGAAGTTCGTTGCGAGCTTTCGCGGCCGGTGGGAATGAATCAGGATGGACAAGTCGACGGATGGGTTGAAAGAATTCTCCTCGGCTCGATGCCGTTCGGTTCGGATAAGCTCGAAAATGTCGAACAGTCTCCGATGTCGAGATCGACATCAGGCGTAAACTTGCCCGATAGAGCCATGTTCAACCCCACCAGACTATCGGTGGCTCGAAAACGCCGCGGCCTAACAAAAAGCGACCTCGCAAGGAAAATCGGAGTCGATCTCCGATCCATCACCGCTTACGAATCCGGCGAGTATCCTCCTAGGTCTGACACGACGGAACAAATTGCGCGCGCTCTCGATTTTCCAGCGGAATTTTTCGAGGGCAACGATCTCGACGTGCCGCAATTCGACACGGCTAGCTTTCGGGCCTTGTCGAAAATGACCGCGACGCAGCGAGATATGGCTCTCAGTCAGGCCGCAATAGCAGTCGACCTGAATCAGTGGCTCGACGACCGTTTCGAGCTTCCTCCGCCTGATTTGCCCGATTTGAGCCGCGAGACTTCACCGGAGGCGGCGGCGGAGTCGCTCCGCCGGCTCTGGAGCATCGGCGAACTGCCCGTCCGGAACATCATTCATCTCTTGGAGAAACATGGCGTCCGTATTTATTCGCTCGCGATGGATTCGCGCGAGGTCGACGCCTTTTCTTGGTGGAAGAGCTCAACTCCGTTCGTATTTTTGAACAGCCGGAAATCTTCAGAGCACAGCCGGTTCGATGCCGCACACGAGCTTGGCCACCTGGTTTTGCATCGCCACGCGGCGCCACAAGGTCGCGACGCGGAGCGCGAGGCGGACGGCTTTGCGTCGGCCTTTCTCATGCCGCGCGCGAGCGTGATAGCTTACTCTCCAAGATATCCGTCGTTACAGGATCTGATAAAGCTGAAGAAAGTTTGGGCGGTCTCCGTCGCGGCTCTTAACTATCGACTGCATACCGTTGGGATGTTGAGCGACTGGCAGTACCGCACTCTGTGCATCGAACTCGCGAAGAAGGGATATCGGACGAAGGAGCCAAACGAAGTTCCCCGCGAAACGTCAGTCATATTGCCCATGGTGTTCAGTAAATTGCACCAAGAAAAAATTAGCCGTTCAGAAGTTGCCCGCGCTCTCCGAATCCCGCGTTCGGAACTTGAAAACTTGATGTTCGGGTTGTCGCTGGCGAGCATCGACGGCGGCAACCGCAAGTCCCCGCCTCTTTACAAGCCGCGTCTTTCTGTAATTCGCTGACGTTTGAGTATCGGGCCAAAAGACCGATCTGCGCGCTCGGACGGCGGAAGCAAAATCCAAAACGAGTTGTACACCGCTCTAATTCCGCCCGTTGCGGTACTCAAACTAGATCTCCCCAGAGAAGAACTCGACGGGGCCTCTTTTCTTGTCTGCCGGCCTCAAGAACGCTCCACCAACCGTGCAACGTTCGTGAACATCCATTGGCCATCTCCAGGGTGACACTAACCGCACCTTCGAATTTCTGCTCGTTTTGAAGACATGCCTCGACGAACTCGCACGCCGATGGTCCGAAATGCCGCCACTCACTACCAGGATGTAGCCGACGTTTGCTCAGCATTTCATCGTTCTTGGGACCAAGCCAAGTGATAACTCGGAGGCCAAAGTTGCCTCGGCGGAGGACCGTTCCCCTGGATCTTCCAATTAGGAAAGCAATCCGTGGAGCATTTACTGTTTTCGACTGCAAACGCACAATCAAACAGTCACGCGACACACCGAACCGCTTCGCGGCCGTCGTCAGGCACTGGAAAAAGTCGTGGCCCCGACGGAACCAATGCTCGGGATCGATCTCACGCAATCCCTCATCCGGGATCAGTACACGCCTCGCAATGCTATTACACAGAGACTCTTCGATTCTGCCGAGCGTGATCTTCTGCCGCAACTCCTCAGCGGGAGGTAGGCTTGACGTCACGACATCACGTGCTCGCGTCCATGTTCCGCGTTCGGAGACGAAAAAGAAGCGATGAGCTACCTCGTGGGCATACGTGAAGCGCATTCGTGTGCGAAAAGGCTGTTCCTTAAGCGGTCGCTCTGGAAAGGGAGTACACAAGGTAATTACAAAATGCCCTCCACCCGTCTCGTAATCGATTTGCCCGTCAGGAATCCCGGACGCCAATTTCGGCTTCGGCAAAATCGAAAACCTATTTGCGACCGTCGATAACCTCACAGGAAGTTTCTGGCTAGTCCGTCGCTGACGAACAGCTTCCAAAAGAATATCAACGACGCGATCTTCAAGCGCCTTTATGGATGGAGCTTTGAGCAGTTGGAGATATCTCGTCTGTGCTGAATCACGCATCGGCTTGTTGCTCACAACCTAGCTATTCTAAATCATCGAGCCACATTTCTTTTAGTTTCGTTTCATCTACCGGGCTGTTACGAGCCGCCGCCGCGCTCGCAATACCTACTAGACCGGAGCCCGCCGCGTGGAGCCGCGTAACGATATCGATGAGCTCTTCGCTGCCAAATTCTTCGGGAACGAGCGAGAGAGCGCGAATGCTTTGTCGCAAAGGTCCCGCGCTTCAACATCTGGGACGGTCTGAAGCGCATCCTCCAACGACCCTGGGGCGTCAAACTTGTACCGCACGTCGCGACACTCAGTAGATGACTCGCCGTGAAGGTACTGCTTGATTTTTACCGCTGACACATTGCCGGCGATACTCGTCTCACCGAGTTCAAACCAGCCGCCTTCCGCCACGAATAGCTTTAACAGCTCTCTGAAAGCCTCGTCAGAGACGGAGACGAGAGATCGATCTTCTTGTCGCGCGTCTGCCAATACCGCCAAGCAAATCGAATCGCTCTAACCACGATTCCCTGTGCAGCTTCAAGATGTTTAGCATGGTTCACTGGATTTTCCGCGCAAGGATGATTTGCTAACAACTTTGATAGTGGTCCCGCATAGAATAGCCCGTCGGAAAGAAACACGTAGAGCTTCCACAGTGCTTCATTTTTTGTCTCGGCGTCCCTGATACCAGCGTCGAGTCGTTGCTTTAGCGCGGAGTGTTCGTCGTGGCGTTTCCGAAGCTCGTCTATGGTGGTTGCGCTAACGCCGTTCACCCGAACAAGAATCCCTGGTTCTTTATAAAGCTGTTTATAGGGCGTCGTCCAAAATATGACGCGTTGAGGTACGGTTTTCCTTACTCTCTTTAAACGAGCCAGATCTTTGGTGATTGAGGTTAATGCGTTATCGATCTCTTGCGTTGAATCAATCGCGTGTTGAATAAAGCTTCTCAATGTAACCGAGATCAATAGGAAAAACGCGGAAAAATACGTGGAATCCACAACCGCTGCAATTTCTCGCAGATCTCTTTCAACGCAGACCCAAAGTCACAAATCCCACTAAGCAAAACTTGGATGCGATCCCCAGGAATAACCATTAACGGCCTGTAACTGGTCGTTCAGTAATTTCAGAGAAGACTGCTATGAGCTCTGGAAGCACTCGCGATGGTCCCGGCACTGGTAAGGTGCTCGCGATCGAAATCAGCTTCTCGAGGAAGAGGTCATCGCCTGACAGCGCCGGCGTATCGCCATTGATCCCGACAGTTGTTCGAGGCTAGGTACCTTTGATTGACCGATACTCAAGCCCAATCTTGAAAGCATGGCTACCGCGACTGCACCACACGATGATTGACCGCTTTTTCATGAATTTGATGCCTCAAATCTAGAAGCCTGAAGATATCGTTTAGCCTTTCTGCACGGATCGTACCTCGTTTGTGATCCTCTAAGTCGATCGCGCAACCAAATTGAGGTTCCGTCTTGAAAATCGAATTCTCGCCTGGAACAACAGGGACCAACACGTAATGATTCAGAAGTTTCAGATCCAACTCATTCCGCATTCCCAAGCGCGACTGGTCTCTCAGAAGATAATCCAAGAGGTCAGCACTAAGGGTATCGCCTACGATGTCGTGTCGAAAAGGTTGGTACCACGCCCTGTGGAGAGCTTCTCTAGACTCTTTTGGACCTAGCCCCCAGTCTAGATATGAACCCGTTCTGAAAGATGTCTTGAAAGAACGGCTTGGCTCTTCAGCCTCCTCTGGTTTCTCATAAACTAAAAGATGGAACACTAAAGACTGTAACAATTCTTCACTGTATTCAGGCCAACTCTGAGCTATCTTCGAAACGAACTGGCTTACCATCGGAGAATGGTGAGACTCGAATTCCAAAAAGCTCGCAAACAGCGGCGAATACTTACGTAGGACCCTTGCGAGGACCGACGTATCGGCATCCATTAAGAAGACGTACAAGGCTGGGTTATCTGCAAAATCGTCGTGTTTTTCATACATTCCATAGTGTGATTTTATTCTTCTAGCTTTCGACGATGAAGGCAAATAAATGCGGTGCATCTTCTTTCTAAATGTCGTGTGAAAGCGGTCCATGAGGCACGTCGTGAAGAAGCGCCGACAATGAAATCAATACACCTTCTGCCTGACTAATTTTCGTATCCTTCGAATTTTTCCTCAGTCGTTCCGTCAGCATCTTCGCTAAGTGGCATGCTCCAATGCTATGGGTTCCTCTCGTGTGGTTCGCCGTTGGATAGACGAGGTCGACAAATCCCAGCTGTCGCAGGTGAAAGAGTCGCCGTACCTTGGGTGTGTCTACTACGTCGCGTTCCAGACGGTTCAGCAGTATTGGGCCGTGAACGTCGTCCTGAAATTCGAAAGCGTCCTCGAAATCCGCGAACCGTGCTCGCGAATCGCTATCTTTCGCAGGCGTTCGAATGATTTGTGAAAGGCAAGACCGATGGGTTGAACTACCGTCTTTGCGGGGCTTTTTCCCATTTTACTGTAACCTCATAACTTTATGGTTGTACACTTAATCAGTAATCGTCAATGCCGTTGCTAATTCTCGTTCCAACATACCACTTGTAGTCACGACACATCAGTGCAGTAGCTCGCGCAGTTGGTTTTTGGACATCCGCACGCGATCCGCCTCGAGGAACACAGTGTTGTTCTTTCGTAGCCCAACAGGCCGCCGACAATCATCTGTTTCTGGGCCAGAAGGATTTAGAATTTCTGGCTCGTAAATCCAGGCACTCACGAGGCGGATCGCTGAGGGGTTTTTGGGCACTGCGGGCGTATCAAATGGTCGGGCGGTCGGTGACCGTAACCGAAAGAAAAGACACGATCGATGCACCTCGATCTCGCCTGCACAAAAACTTATGATTTGGTACATCGCCGGCTCGGTCGTTCCAGTACCCCAATTTTCCGGTAAGCGCGGCAATCAGGCACTGAGAGCATCTGGGATGGGCCGGGCCTCCACAGCGCGGAGCGGCGCGTTGAATTGTCTGACGGCGCAGCATAGCATTGCCTGCAGTGCTCTTACGTAAGTCCCTTGTGATGTTGTACTGTCAACGGCTACTTCGACTGCAGGGCCAAAAACCCGGCGGGACTGAACTGCCCAGGCCCGCCCCCCACCAAATAAACAGCACCATCTTTAGTAGATACCCACTGTTGCATGGACCGTTGAGGATTGATCGTTCGGATTTCCTGCAAACGTTGCGGTAATCATTGCGCTGCCGTCGATTTGATTTACGCCGTCGATCGTGCAGCTTGCCATGCCGGCGCCGTCGGTGGTTCCTGTGCATACCTGCGGCGCGGGGCGGTCTGACGGGCAAGAGCACATATCCAGAGCCGGCGAGCGTGAAGGTGATTAACTGGCCGGAAATTGGAGTTCCATTTGAGGCTTGGCGCAACACGGCTGAAAGTGTCGCATTCTGTCCGTTCGTAAAAGTGGTGGGGCCGGAAATAGGTGAGAGTGGTGGCCGGAGTCGAGACAGGTAGAATGGTGACGCTCACAGTGACGGTCGCGGGGCAGATAGACGTGACCGTCGGGTTCGGTAGTGCCCGAATATGCGATCGTGAGGGTGTCTGGTCGTAGCGGCTGCGTTACCTCTCGAATCGAGCAGGTAGCTACACCGTCGGCCCGCACTATTCCACCACAAGCCTGCGTGGAGTTGCCGGTCCCAAGAGTGAACGTAAACGTCCCCGCTTCCAAATCGCCACGATCGACAGCGTCAAATGGTGCGGCGGAGAAGGTCGCTGAAACCCCTTCGGTAAACGTCGCAACTCCAAGGTAGTTGATCCCGGACACGCTGGTAGGAAATTGGACTGAGACTTTTGCGGATGACGGCGCGAATGTGGATGAGCCGGCGAACGAGACCAACAATTGAACGGACGATATCGAGAATCCGCTCCCGACTTGAGTACCGGTCGGCGGGACAACACTCGAAACGATGCAGCTCGCGGTGCCCGACGAATTGGTTACTGCGGTGCAGAGCTGCACGGCTACCGGCGCACCTGCCGCGGATTGCGGCTGCCCAACATTTCCCCCGCCTCCGAAGCCGCCGATGGTAAACGCGAATGTGATTGTCTGTCCTGGTATCGGATCGCCATTCTCAGCCTGCGTCAGGACCGCCGTGAGCGTCGCCGCGCCACCAATTGTAAATTGCCTCGGTCCAGTGTAAGTCAGCTTCGTCGCGGCCGAGCTTGTAGAGACAGATACGCTGATTGGCTCGCTGTTGGACGCCAGGAAGCTTGAGTTGCCGGCAAAGGATGCTGAAACGGTGCTGGAGCCCGCTGGCTGATTCACCGTCGCGATCGTGCACGTCGCAGTGCCCGAAGAATTGGTCATGCCGGTGCAGGTTTGGACGTTGCTGCCGCTGCCGAGCGAAAACGAAATTGTGACGTTCGGAACGGCGGCGCTGCTCGATGTTTGCTTCAGCACGGCTGATAAATTCCCGGCCGTGCCATCCGTAAAGGTAGTTGGTCCGCTGTAAGTCAACGTTGTGGCCACCGGCGCGGCGGCGGAAATTGTCACCACGATAGCGCCTGTCGATGAAGCTGCGTCGGTTGAATCGCCGGCGAACGAAGCGGAGACTGTGCTCGATCCAGCCGTCTGATTTACGGTAGAGATCGTACAACTAGCCGAGCCGGCGGAGTTCGTGGCGCTGCTGCAGGTCTGCTGGCCGCTTCCGGCCCCGAGAGTGAAGGTAATCTTCGCGCCTGAAATGGCTGCGCTGTTCGACGTCTGCTTCAGCGTCGCGGAAAGAACGCCTGCGCTTCCGTCCGTAATTGTAGTCGGCCCGGTATAAGTAAGCGTCGTCGCCACCGGAGCAGCGGCGGTAATTGTGACCGCGATGGCCCCCGTAGAAGACGTCGCATCAGTCGAGTTCCCGGCGAAAGATGCGGACACCGTGCTCGATCCAACCGTCTGATTCACACTCGGGATCGTGCAGGTACCTGTGCCGGCCGAGTTCGTCGCTCCCGTGCAGTTTTGCGCGCCGCCGCCGGTCCCGAGTGTGAAAGAAATCGTCGCCCCTGAAATGGCCGCGCTGTTCGACGTCTGCTTCAGCGTCGCGGAAAGAACGCCTGCGCTGCCGTCCGTAAATGTTGTCGAACCGGTGTAAGTCAGTGTGGTGGCTACCGGAGCCGCCGCCGTCACCGTGAGCGTTCCAGAATTGCTTGTGATCCCTGTCAGCGCGGCCGTGATTGTCGTCGTGCCCGCGGCCACTCCCGTGGCGATCCCGGCGTTGCTCCCTCCTGTGACGATCGTCGCCGTGCCGGTGTCCGAAGAAGCCCACGCCACCGTCGAGGTGATGTTCTGCGTGGACGAGTTGCTATAGGTCCCCGTCGCCGTGTAGGCCTGCGTGTTCCCTGCCGGGATCGATGCCGTCGTCGGTGTCACTGCGATCGACTTTAGCGTCGCCGCAGTCACCGTCAGCGTCGCGGAGTTACTCGTAATCCCCGACAGCGCGGCCGTGATAGTTGATGTGCCCGCCGCTACTCCGGTCGCCACCCCTGCGTTTTCGCCGCCCGTGACAATCGTAGCCGCGCTCGTGTTCGAAGACGCCCAAGTCGCCGTCGAAGTAATGTTTTGCGTGGACGAGTCGCTGTAGGTGCCCGTCGCCGTGTAGGCCTGCGTATTCCCCGCCGCGATCGAAGCTGTCGCCGGAGTCACGGCGATCGATGCGAGCGTCGCCGGCGTCACCGTCAGCGTCGCGGAGTTGCTGGTGACGCCCGATAAGGCAGCCGTGATTGTCGATGTGCCTGCTGCGACACCAGTAGCGACTCCGGCATTGGCACCGCCCGTAACGATTGTCGCCGCAGCCGTATCTGAGGACGTCCATGTCACCGTGGAAGTAATGTTTTGAGTGGAAGTGTCACTGTAAGTGCCGATCGCCGCGAAGGCTTGCGTGTCTCCCGCCGGAATCGAGGGCGCCGTCGGCGTAATCGCAATTGAAACGAGCGTTAGCGAATTCGAAACCGGCGTGTAAATCTCCGCGCCACTCAAAATCGTATAATCTCCAACTCCTCCCGCAGCCAGTACGTTCCCGTTCGCCAACCGCACGGCCGCGAACCCAGCGCGGGGGGAATTCATTTCCGCAGTGTAGGTAAATTCTCCGGTAGCAGGGTTGTACAGCTCGCAAGTTGCTTGCGGAGGAAAGGCTCCTCCAAAAACGCCCGTCAGCACGTCGGGCGGGACGCCGCCCATGAGCAAAACGTTTCCGTCTTCCAGCAGGACTGCGCTGTGAGCCTCTCGATGAGTATTCAATGCCCCCGTGGTCGAAAACGTTAGCGTGGTGGGGTCGTAGAGTTCCTCCTGAGCGGGAGGCGCCGAGGTGGAGTTGAAGTTTGACGTGCCTCCAGCAATCAGAACCTCTCCGTCGTTCAACAACGTCGCCGTGTGCGCCGCCCGCGCGTGTGCAAGCGTAGAGCTGAGGAGTGTGAATGTAGCAGCCGTTGGGTCGTACAACTCCGCGCTGGAGACGATACCGCCGACGACACTATTAGAACCTCCCACGATCAAAACGTCGCCGTCTTGCAGCAGAGTTGCCGTCGAGTCCTGGCGCGCTACGTTCAAGGGCCCGGTTGGAGTGAACATGCGCGTGATGGGGTTGTAAAGGTCGGCGCTTGTCTGCGTATTGGTCCCGGTCGTGACCAGAACCATGCCGGTCTTCAGCAAAGTCGCTGTGGCATTCGCGCGCGGGACGCTCATGTTATTGGCAGTCGCAGTGAACATGCCTGTACTGGGATCGTATGTTTCTGCGGTGTCAACGGGCTCCCCGCCGCCAAACGTGAGCCCGCCTCCAGCGAGCAGAACCGTGCCGTCGTTTAGCAAGGCCGCTGCGGCAAACGAACGATCATCAACCATGTTCCCGGTGGTCAGCGCGAAAAGCCCCGTGCTAGGGGTATAAATTTCCGCGAGGTCTATAGCCCCAGATTCGGCATCCGTGCCGCCCGCAATAAGAACCGTATCGTCGTTCAACAGAATTGCGGGCGCTGTGGCGCGCTCGTGGAAAAGATTGCCAGTTAACGTCCAATTAGGAGGTGCCGGCACGATTGTCACGCTTTCAGTTCCCAAAAGTCCCGATAGCGTCGCCGTGATCGTGACCGTTCCCGTGGCGATCCCGGTGATGAGCCCAGTGGAGCTGACCGTCGCGATAGATGTGTTGGAGGACTTCCAGCTCGCTTCATGCGTGATGTTTGCGGGCACCGTCTCACCCGCTACGATATAAGTGGCATAGGCTCCCAATTGTGACGAAGTGCCGACCGCTCCTCCCGCTGTAGCCGGTGTAATCGCCACAGCCACGAGCGTCCCCGGCGCCACCGTCAATGCGTACTCGTTGCTTGTGATGCCGCTCATTGAGGCAGTAATGTTTGTCTGGCCCTCTCCAACGCCGACCGCCAGCCCAGTGTTCGCTCCAATCGTAGCCGCCGAGGTATCCGAGGAAGCCCAAGTCACCGATGTCGTGAGGTCCTGGGTGCTGTTGTCGCTATAGAAGCCCGTCGCGAAGAATGGCACCTCAGCACCAACGGGATCGACAAAGCTGGATGAAGTGTCGATATTTGTCAGCTCAATTTCGATGGAGTTGAGCGTCGCGTCCGCTGCGGGAGTGGCGGCAGGTAGTGCCTTCGCCGTTTGGCGGTGGAGGGAACTGGCGCTCTGCGGGCTTGCCACTATGTGCTGTCGCGGTAGCGCTGCGCACACGGTTCCAATTGCAATTACGGCGATTACGAAAAGAATTCTGGGCGTTCTCATGTTGTTTTCTTCCTCGCAACTCTCTAGTTATCGATTGTCAGAATTTACCTTTGTAGGGGAGGATGCTTTGGACCTCCCGTTTTTCGGCCCTCTTGTTTGCCCGGTCGGTTGCCATTCATCACGTTCAAAACATGATCGAACTCTCCTCGCACGCGCCACCGGAGGTTTCCCTCTACTGGTAAATGCGGAAACGAGTGCCGAATTGGCTCAGGAAAGTTTTCGATGGCGGATGGGTAGTGTCGAATCCGGTCGAGAGGCGGCCGATGCGGCGACGATTTCGCGCATTGACTTCGATTCAGCCGCGGCGCTATGTTACGGTGCAGTAATGGTTTGGGACCTACGGCGTGCCTCGATCGTTTGAATCGGTCAGTGATTTATTGGCGCGGTGGAAGGACGGGGACCAAGCCGCGCTCAAAGCCCTGATTCCGCTCGTTTACAATGAACTGCGCGACGTCGCTCACCATTACCTCCGTGCGGAACGCCCCGGCCACACCCTGCAAAGCACAGCTTTAGTGCATGAAGTGTATCTCCGCCTGGTGGATCAAAACCCGGCGCAGACCCAGAACCGCGCGCACTTTGTCGCCGTGGCGGCAAAACTCATGCGTCAAATACTTGTTGATTACGCGCGCGGCCGGCGCGCGGCCAAGCGTGGGCCGCAACAATTTGTCGAATTGGACGAGACGCTCATAATGCCGCGCAAGCAAGGGATTGACGTGATCGCGCTCGACGACGCCTTGATCGAACTGTCGCGTCGCGATGCTCAGCAGGAACGCATCGTCGAATTGCGCTTCTTCGGCGGATTGACCGTCGAGGAAACCGCTGAAGTTCTCGATGTTTCGTCCTCGACGGTGAAGCGCGATTGGAATATGGCCAAGGCCTGGTTGACCCGCCAAGTGCGAAGAGACGCCGGTGGAAAAGATCAAACAGTGGCAGAAGATTAAGGAGCTGTTCGATGCAGCGCTGGCCCGCGAGCCTGGTGAGCGCGCCGCGTTCCTGCACGAAGCCTGCGGCTCGGACCGAACACTTCGCGCCGAACTGGATTCCCTTCTCGAGGCGCACGCACATTCGGATGGACTCTCGGAACATCCGTGGTCAGGCGTCAGGCCCGACGACGCCTCCGCTCGCAAGTCCATCGGTCCGTATCAATTACTCGAAAAAATCGGCGAAGGCGGAATGGGGCAAGTGTGGCTCGCAGAGCAGACCGCGCCGCTGCGGCGGCAAGTGGCCCTGAAGTTGATCCGCGCGGGCATGTATGACGATGCCCTGCTGCACCGCTTCCAGTCCGAGCGTCAGTCGCTGGCAATCATGGATCACCCGGCGATTGCCAAAGTCTTTGACGCCGGAGCGACGGCGGAAGGCCAGCCTTACTTCGTGATGGAGTACGTCCCCGGCGAGCCGATCACAGATTATTCCGACCGCAAGAAACTGAGCATCCGCGAACGGCTCGATCTTTTCATCAAAGCCTGCGAAGGAGTGCAGCACGCGCATCAGAAGGCCATCATTCATCGTGACCTGAAGCCCGCCAATATTCTGGTGGTCGAGCAAGACGGCAAACCAATGCCGCGCATCATCGATTTTGGATTGGCCAAGGCGGCGCCCTCCGCGGATCAAACGCTCTTCACGCAAGCCGGCGGCTTCGTCGGCACGCCCGGCTACATGAGCCCGGAGCAAGCGGATCCGAGCGTGAGAGACATTGATACGCGCACCGATGTCTATTCTCTCGGCGTAATCCTTTACGTGCTGCTCACCGGATTTCAGCCCTTCGACATCAGCGATTGGGACCAACAGCCGCTGCACGAGGCGCTGCGCAAGCTACGCGAACAGGATGCGCCAAGCCCCAGCACAAAAGTGCAACGCGAGAAAGATTCCTCCAGCGATGCGGCCAAATTGCGCGGGATGCAGCCCGATCACCTGGTGAGACTGCTGCACGGCGATCTCGACTGGATCACCATGAAGGCGCTCGAGAAAGATCGCGTGCGCCGCTATGAAACTCCCTCCGAGCTGGCCGCCGATATCGAGCGCTATCTGAAAAACGAGCCGGTGGTGGCGCGGCCCGCTAGCGCCGGCTACCGCCTGCAGAAATATGTTCGCCGCCACCGTATCGCTGTCGGAGTGGCAGCTGCGCTCCTAATCCTGCTGGCTGGATTTGCCGTGGTGCAGGCGGTGCAGTTGCGCCGGATTACTCAAGAGCGCGATCGCGAAAGCCGCATCACGGATTTCATGACCGGAATGTTTAACGTCTCGGATCCGAGCGAGGCCCGCGGCAACAGCGTCACGGCGCGCGAAATTCTCGATAATGCTTCAAAGAATATCGACTCGGGACTGGCGAACGATCCCGAGTTGCAAGCGCAGATGATGTACGTGATGGGCAAGGTTTACGACAGCCTTGGGCTTTACCCCACCGCGGAATCGCTTCTGCGCCGTTCCATGGAGATTCGCCGGCACGTGCTCGGACTTGAAAATCCGGAGACGCTGAATTCCATGCTCGCGCTGGGCTTTACTCTCTACCACGAAGGCCACTATGCCGACGACGAGAAGTTGCAGCGCGAGACCTACGAAACACGCCGTCGCGTGCTCGGCCCGGATCATCCGGACACGCTTACGGCGTTGTCGTACTTGGCTGTTGCGCTGAATGAAGAAGGCCACTATTCCGAATCGGAGGCCCTGCAACTGCAAGCGCTGAATGCTCGGCGGAGAATTCTTGGGCCGGAAAGTCTCGACGCCACTGCGTCCATGGAAAATCTGGCCACTGTCTATCAAATGCAAGGCCGCTATTCCGAAGCCGAAAAAATGGGCCGCCACGCGCTGGCCATCCGCCAACGCGCCCTCGGTCCTGATCATCCCGATACGCTGGCCACCATGAATAATCTCGCCAACGTCCTTTATTTCGAGCGGCAATATCCTGAGGCCGAAAAACTGGATCGCGACGGGATCGAAATCAGGCGCCGCGTATTTGGTCCCGAGAATGCCCTGACGCTGAAAGCCATGAGCAATCTGGGAATCGTGCTGCATCGCGAAGGAAAAGAAGCCGAAGCGGAAAAACTGGGACGCGAGACGCTCGCGCTGCAACGCAAAGTGCTCGGTTCGGATCATCCGGAAACAGTGATTTCGATCAACAACCTCAGCACCGTTTTGAGCAAAGAAGGTAAATACGACGAGGCGGAGACGCTAAGTGAAGAAGTGCTGGAAACGCGCCGCCGCGTTCTCGGCCCGGAACATCCCATGACCCTGCGGGCCATGAGCAACCTCGCCGATACTCTCACCAAAAAAGGCCAGTGGGCCGAAGCCGAAAAGCTCCTGCGGCAAGCCTCGGCCATTCAGACGCGCATCCTCGGCTCGGATAACCCCGACACCGCCTTCACCAACTACAACCTAGCCTGCATCCTGGCGCACCAGGGCAAGCCCGACGAGGCCCTGGCCATGTTGCGCGATTCCGTGGATCACAATCTGGCCTCATGGGTCGAAGTGGAGATGCCGAAGGACCCTGATCTAAACCGACTGCACGGCGATCCGCGCTTCGACGCGCTAGTGGCCTACGCCAAAGAACGCGCCGACTCCAGCCACGCGCGCAAGTGACCGCCCATTTCCTTCGCCTTCCCGGTCGCAGAGGCGCCGCTTGCTGCGCCTTGAATCGGGGCTCGAAGACTTTCAAACCTGCCCACAAACCCCACTTCTCGACCGGCCGCAACTGCTTGATTTCGCGCACTCGAAATTGGCGATTTGGGCTGCTCACAAACACATGATTTTGAGACGGCAAGTTTTCCGCTTTCGAATCGCGCGCTATGAATCCTGATGGATGGATCTTTTCTCAGTAGTAAGACGAGCTTCGATTGCGCAGCTGGTTAGGGTCGCTCGTTAGACGCTCCCGCGCTGCCGACTCGTGATAAGTTGGATTTAATTAGCGGCGAGCGATTCGGCCAGTGCGGGAAAACGCTCACATGGTACTGCTCGCTTGCCGATGTTCCTCGGAGTCAAACGATGGGTGCCTCCGAGCATTTTCCTCTGGTGGGCGACAAAATGGGGATCGAAACGCTTGACTTTCAGATATTATCAGGTAGTATCGTCCCCAATTCAGACCGTGTAACCATTCTAGAGCTGAAAGTCGAGAATTTACTATGCGTTCCTCTCGATTCTCCATCGCAATTCTCGCACTAAGCGTCTCTTGTTTCGCTCCGACCTTTGCCCTCGCACAGAAGGGTGGCGGAGCTTCCGCCGGACAACCCCAGGCCGGCGCTGGCGCCCAAGGCGGCGGGCAGGGCGCAACACCATATTTTGAGACCGAGATGCTGGCCTATGGAGCTGTCAATCAACTTGCTGAATCGATCGCGCGGCAGGTGTGCACGGACCTCCCGAATTCTCCGAAACCAACCGTCGTTATCTTCGACCAGGGATCCTTTCAGAACGTACAGGCGTGGATGACGTTCGTATCCAGCGCCGCCGCAATCAAAAACGCGTATGAAACGCTGCTTTCGCCCAACGAGACTCTTTATCTTTTCCCACCACAAGCCTCGAACCAGGAGACTCTGGGTTTGGCCTTCATTCCGATAACGAGCGGATCCGATCTGGCCACCCTCATCTCGACGCTGGCATCCAGCACGACGAACAATGCTTCCACTTTTACGATTCAGGACTCCACCATGGCTGTTAGCCTCGCGCATCAATTCACGCGCGTGAGCGAATGCAATGGCGCAACCAACCGGACGCCGTCCGTGAATCTTGTCTATTACCCTCTTTTTGGTTCATACGTCGACATCGGGGATGCAACTACTCTGCTCACACAGACGATGTCTGACTTAAATACGTTGCGAAATTACATTCAACTCAATTATGCATTTTCCAGTAATACCGACCCGAACTTTCAGCTATACACCGATCTCAACAACCAATATGACGCATTGATTAAAATCATTTCGTCGACGCCCGGACAGCAATCACAATCACAAGGTGGCGGGCTGCAGCAATCTGCGCAATCGGGGCAGACCTCCGGAAGCTCCGCCGCTTCACCTCCCGCCGGAGCCGGCGGGGGCGGAGCCGGGGGCGGCCAAAGCGTCACGTCGCTATTGCAGGGTGCGATGCTGGCCAAATTGTTAAAGGATCCCGAGACATATGTCCTCTACGCCGACGTCGTCGCCGCCGGCGGAACGCAGCGAGATCGAAAGAACTTGTTTACGCTAATAACGGGCGACTGGATTTCCTACAGCGGTGGATTGGTCGTAAACGTTGCCCTCGTGCGGAGCAGCGACACCTCCTTAAAGTTCGCCGATACTTTGCGCTACCGCAGCGGGTACGCTCACATCCGCAATCCGCGCCAGAGCGGCACTCTCGAAAATACGAATTCCGGCGAGAACGAAACGAGCGTGTGCGGTCAAGAGCATCTGCTAGATTGGGAGCGATATTCGAAGGATCCGTGCCCTCGCCAAAGTACTTGGGCTCAAGCGCCCGCACCCGCGGTGGCCGCGGTCGCCCTGCGCCCCCAGCCGTCGATCGTGTCAGGCGGCGGCACAATCCGGTTGTACCTAGATCTCCCGGGCTCCTTATTGGGCAGTGCAGGCGATCTCACGATCTCGAGTTCGAATAGTTCGGTTGCTACGGTTAGCACTACAGCGACCAATTCCGCCGCTACGATCAACATTTCAGTGCAAGCCAATCAATCAGGGCCTCTCTCGGCCACGGTGAATACCTCTTCAGTGTCCATTCCCCAGCAGGTTAAAATCAGCGCTGCGTATAGTCAAAGCGGTACTGTCATCGCGAAAGGCGACGCGATGGTTGTGGTAAGCCCCCCTGTCTCCTTCTCACGCACCAATGTCTCTCCGGGTTGGCATGGAAGCGTGATCATAACCCTTCCCGCCGCCTACGAAAGTCCGCAGGCGGTCCAGCTTACTCAAACTAATACCGACGCCATTTCGCTGGACTCCACGGTAGTCAGTCTGGGCACGGGCGTTACCCAGGGATCGGTAGGCTTTACGGCCAAGGGCGTTACTGCCTCGAGCCAGTCAACGATTACAGCCAGTCTCGGCGATATCAGACTCGGGAGTGCGACGATAACAGTCACTCCGCCGGTGGCGCCCAATTGATTGCGAATAAAGATGGAAATCGAGGTTCGCTCCGAAGAGCTCCTGTTCACAAGAAACGGCGCAGGGTCAAGGTCACATGATTGGGAAGCTTCGAACCTCGAAATTGGAAGGGTTTGTCGCAGGTGAATGCGGGCTTTTCAGGAATGCTTATGTCGGCACAGATGGAGTACAAATGTTTTTTGCGAAGTCGGCTGTGCGGAATGCTTACGGAAATCAGAATGGGGATCTGTTCGCCTTTAGTAACGACGGTCTGCTCCGCGACGAACTGCGATTCGCCGGGCGAATCGATACTCAAGTCCTCAACGTACACATGCACATGTGAGTTCCACGGAAGTGCGTCGAGCCCCAAATATCCAACGGCGACTTGGATCGAGTCGCGCATCGAATCCTTGGGATTCGCACACCAAGCTAGAGAAGAGGAAACGGATAGCGCCAGAGCGACGGCACAGCACGTCAACAGCTTGGGACCATTGGGCATAGAACGAATATGCAGGCACGCAGTCTGGTCACCGTGCGCAAAATACTGTATATGCATGATCCGCACAAGAGCAAGACTTCTCGGTCCACCTCAAACAGGTCTGCGGCTCTCGAAAGGACACCGAGCTCTGAGATTCTGTAGGTTTTTGCGCATCAGGAGGTAATCTTGCGAAAAACGCTCTACTTGGCCTTGCTCGTTCTATGGACTTTCGCGCTTTCGGTCTGGACCTTGTCCCTGATTGCCCGCGAAAAAGGCATCTCGACCGTCGGACTGCTACTTCACAGAGGGTCCGCCCCCGACGGCGGTATCGAATTACAGGAACTGAAGGGCGCGCGCCTCGCCAGCGGCCGTAAGGCAAGCGCCCAGGTTCTGGCTTTAGCGAAGCAGTCGCACGCACTCGCGGATTTCATTGCGACAGAACCTTCCGCCAACAACCGAAAGGATGCCCTAGCATTGTTGGCAAGCACGAATCGCCAGGCTACGCTCGCCATAGCGTCGACGCAAAATTTGGGGCTCGAGTGGAAAGCCGTGGGCCCCGCTCGCCCCGGTCAGTTTCCTTACCAAGTGAGCATAGTTCTAAGCAAGGCTGTGCCCTACGCTGATCAGGGCTATCGCTGCGGCGGCGTGCTCATTTCCAGTTCATGGGTGCTGACGGCAGGTCATTGCTTTCAGTATGACTCCGAACCCATCGACGTCGAGGTCTTTTGGGGTCATGTGAATCTATCAGATTCTCATCTGCCGAACTGCAACTGCTGGTCGACCGTGGCACAGCTTGTGAGATCTCCCAATTACGCCGAGGTACAGACTGCTTACGGTCCGGTTTTGGATGGAGATGTGGCTCTGCTCAAACTAGCGAATCCTGCCACGGGGCCAGGTGTCGGCTGGATTCAGCCGGCACAACTGTCAACAGAACCCAGCCTTTTGAATTCAGGACCTGGAATCATCGCCGGTTGGGGAAAGACGTCGGATAACCCCGGTTCATTGTCCGACGCCCTCCTCTACGGCACTGTGAAGATCACGGCGGATCCCTTTTGTGCGAAATCCTACGGATCGGGAATCATCAAGCCGGACATGGTTTGTGCCGCGCCGCACCCCACCGACGCCTGCTCGGGCGATAGCGGCAGTCCGCTGATACTCACCGTTCAGTCGACGCCCGGAACGATGGGAACGCCTTACCTGGAAGGGATCACAAGCTGGACCTATCCTCCGGGAGGTTGTCCATCCACCAAACCCACTGTGTATTCCCGCGTAGCCGCCTTCTCCAACTGGATCAATCAATGTGTTACGGGCGGTCCGTGCCCCTCGTCTATACCGAAGACTTAGCTGATTCGTGCGGGCATCGTTACAGGAGGAAACAGAAGCTCGTAAATCGATTCGGAAGTCTTCAAGGGCACCGTCGTTTTCCCTCGGCGCGCTTTATGAACCTAGGAGGAAATGAGGTTGCCTGCGCTTAAGCGCAAGCGAACTACGCTTGGCAAAGACGTTGGCGCAAGCATCATCAGGGCCGCGTGTCCGGCTATTTACGGAGGTGGCGAGGCGGCAACATTTTTCGGCGACCCTCTTTGGCCGCTCGACGTGATTTCGAGAACGGCAGAGGAACAGAATTCGGAACAGGCGGCAACTGGCCATGATCTCCTCAGTAGGGTTTGTACTGCTTTCCCTGGACATATTCTTTCTCTGCGTATTTATACCTGGGTGGATAATTACTCATGAGCGGCCCAATCTTGCGCCCATTCGCTTCAGGCGGAGAGTAGTGGTCCTGATTGCTCTTATCAGCGGACTCCCACTCATTTCAGTGATCTTCTGGGATTACCTAGGCATTCCCCCGAATCTTGGCGGGTGGCTCGTGACGCTTCTGTTTTTGCTGGCAAACTTCACGCCTTTACTTCAACGTCCTCTGATTTCTTACGTGTTGCGCGGCCGTCGCACAGGAATTGTGTTCGCATTGTCGGGCTTTGTTCTTCTCACAGTAACGGAGATCGTGGTTTCGCCCTCATGCACTCTTATCGACATCTATTCCAAAAAGAGTTCGGCGGGTGCCCTTCGCGTAACACCCGATGCCTGCAATGATCAGGCTGCCCCAATCTTCGCGCACATCAGTGATCTGCATATCACTGAACGCCAGTCAACCCGCGACCGCAAAGCACCTGGCAATCGTAGGCTCGCGTCACTTCTTGACCGCCTAAACGAGCGCAAGCCCCGTTTTCTGATCATATCCGGCGACATAACAGACGAAGGTACTGCGACGCAATGGAGATTAGTTGAACAGCTGCTGCTACGCCTCGACCGTAATATTAAGATTTTCATTTCTACGGGAAATCACGACCTGAATTATTTCTTTGGACGTGACCCAGATGAGCATCCCTGGACCTGGTTTGGGCTGAAGCCGCTAGGTGGTATCGAGGCGGAACCCCGCGTATTCCGCGCAG
Organism: uncultured Acidobacteriota bacterium; assembly: GCA_963831955.1. Taxonomy (GTDB): domain Bacteria; phylum Acidobacteriota; class Terriglobia; order Acidiferrales; family UBA7541; genus Palsa-147. Next base: position 771,714 of record CAWHSG010000004.1, read on the forward strand.
CAGAGTTTCAGTCTCGTCATCTAGCTGAGGTTCGCGATAGCTCAGGCGACACGTTGCGAGACATAACTTGTAACGTCCCAAACCAATTCAACTTGGACCTTTTTCAGCGTCAGATCAACGAATGTACAATCTCGTGCATTTCCGACGCCGAAGGTGAAAGTCCTGGCGAGGCGAAATTGCAGATGGCCGCCTGCCCAGGTTCCTGCGCGCACGATCTTGAGTCGATCCAATTTCACTATTTTCACGACCTGTCAGAATCGTTTCCGCTGTACTACATCGATGAACTCTCACACACGGCTTTTATTTCTGTTACAACATCGATGGCGGAGTCGACAGAGGCTGGGCGAAATGCCATTGGGCTGACTGGCAAAGATCAGATCAGAAATCTGGGAGCGGTCCTTTCTCGCCTGCCGAGCGGCATAAGGTATATTATTCTGGTTCAGCATCATCCATTGCTTTGGGATGGAGTTCCGCCGTTCCCCACTTTCCACCTACACGACTTCCTTCATCCTAGGGAAACTCTCGATGCTTTCTATACCAGCCCTTGGTTCCTTGCAGTTTTCCTTCACAACGACATCGATGAGGGCGAGCAGATTTATGCGATGCTTGAAGACGAGCCTGCTAGACGTCCGGGGACGTCGGCACTCGTCGCCTTCGGTCACCGCCATCGACGAACTTTGGGACGGATCGGGTCAATAACGTTTGAGGAAACTCCAAACTTGGCCACAGAGAATGGGAAAGACTATGGTTTCTATCTTGTGGGCGCGAAAGCAAACGTGCTGAGCGTGTCTTGGTGTGGAATCGATGGAGAATGATTACTTTGCCTTTGACATAAGTAAAGCTGAAGAATAGTCGACATCTACTAAGGGGCTCAATCGGAGATTTTGCCCTGGAAGTATTCAGATTTAGGCGCTGACCGCGTAGTGTTAGCGAAGGCTCCAGCCGATAGCACGACTTGCTTTTATCAAGGGCTCTTCCGGAACGTGGCAGACCTCACCGCAAACCCCAATGCAGCATCAGCAGCAGATTCTCCGTCGCGCTGCTGCGAGGGAGTTGCCTTTGCGACCCAACGGACAAAATGGTCTGGTTCGCGGAGCGCTGGCGGTGGTTCCCCGGCGCACTCGCTTTCTCGCTGACGGCGCGGATGCAAAATGCAGGAAGTCCCGAACCGACCACTTCGCGTCGGCGCGGACGATCTGCTAGATGCGGCGGCAGGCGCTTCGGCTGCGTTGAGGTGGCATCGGAACGACTCGGGATGCGTCTGCACGCCGGAAGTTGATGACGTAGGACGAAACGCCACAATTTACCATCAGCGGACGCAAACAAGGATCTGCAATGAAAATTGCTGCTCGTGGGTCGAACACAACCTCAGGTCACGTTGTCGTAGTGGGAACTGAAGGTCGCGAGCAACCACCACGGACTGACTTATTTCGAATCGACCGGACACCATGAAACCTTCGGTTCGCCAGCGCTCTGGCTTACCACGTAAAACCCATGGTGTGAGAGGGGTGGCTCGCATTCGGAGCTTCCACGAACGTGAGCCTGTCCCATACTCCTAATGTCCTCATGTGCCTGTGTCCGAACATTACGATCGCGTGGGCATTCCCGCGCCGACGCATCTCAGATTGAAGGAGGTCGCCGAGCTTGTTGCCCTGTCCGGGGTCTGCTCTCAAAAACATCCTTGCCCACCAAACGGTATCCTGATGCTTCCCCACCATCGGCGAAATTCAATAGCGGCGGATCTTAGCTTCAAGTTGGACGTGCCAACTGGTAGCGTCGGTGAGCCCGCTGGTTCACCTCGAAGGATAGTGACTGGGTGATGAAAAATGAAAAAAAATATTTTCACCGTGCTCGGCACATTTTCGATCGCTGTTCGCAATGAAGCGAGTTGATTGTCATCGATTTCTCCTATTGCGTTTCGCCCCATTGTCTCCGTCTTCCGAAGGGTCGTTGCGATAGAGAACACAGCAACACCATCTTGCTCAGCCACAAACCTCCAAGGGAACTGCTGGTCTAGGTTCCGTAGGTACAAATTGCGGATATAACGCCAATTTCGTTTGCACCCGAAATAACACCCAAACCTGGCTTTAGCAATCCCACTCTCGACGCCGATATTGTTAATTGCGCACTCATCAGTACATTCATCGATCTCGCTCGAAAATGTCGCGGCAGTAGTTCTCGTGGGAGCCCTTGATAGCAGCCCGCCTAGCATTTCACCGTCTCTTGAAACTAATGTAGGCATGAACTCAGCTTGCACAGCATAAACTCTCGCAATTCGTGGAATCTCGTCTAGGCGGCTGATGAAATCTGTATTGCTGTCGTTGACGGCCAACGTGACTGGTTCTCTTCCAAACGCCACATTCAAATCGTGATTACCGGGCGTAAGAACTATGTTTGTTTCTACGTTCGCGTCTTTAAGCGCCGTGATAACGTTGTGCCACTCCTGTGGGGAACCAAGATCCGTGATGTCGCCAGTAATCAAAAGGAAAGTCGGTCGGTGCTGTTTAATCGCCAACAGCAACGGGCCAAGAAATATATTTCCCGGCATGCTACCCTCGCGGGTAGGCTGGCCCTGCTCGTAATGTGAAGGTCGCTGAGTTGTGCAGCCAGGATTGGAGTTTCTATTCCGGGGCAGTCAGATGCGTCTGCCCGCTCGATTGAACGCGTAATGAGGCTCGCCTGTCGGGCATCTTCTACTGTCCAGACGAAGGGAAAGGAAAATAGCAGCAAGCTAAAAACGAGTTGCGAGGCCAAGCTTAAGAACTGCTTGAAAAGCGATCTTTCAAAAAGACGAAGCGAAGATATATTCCCAACAATAATCCTACAGCGAGCCATATGATTTGAACTCCGAGAACTAAATCGAGTTCTTTCAAAACCAGTTTCGGTGAGGGGGGCACGCCGATCATCCAACTTGGCAGGACGGCGAAAAGCGGCAGGAGAACAATTACATTTCCGACGAAAGCCTTAAATTTGGACTTCGACTCAGGGGTAAGCCCAGCCAGAAAGAGCACGACAATGACTTGAGCGACTGCTAAACAGCATAAAAAAAATGCTACCTTGACTATTCGGGCGAGTATAACTTCCATTTCAACATTACCTGCGGACTACATCTTACGCCTCAGTCCGTCCAGGAGGCAGGATTTCGGTGCTGTGCTGGCGCAGTTTGTCGATTCCGAGGGCGCACCCAAGCAGAGAGAATTATCGTGCTGTGACACGCTTCTACGCTATCCGTCAGACTGGCATCGGGCTTAACAGCGCCAGCGGCCTAGAACGCGAAGTCGCCGTGCGCCTTACTTTGGGCGCCTCGCAAGGGCGGTTGATCGGGCAACTGCTCTCGGAAAGCGCACTGCTCGCCATCGCGCGAGCGGTGCGCGGAATTCCTCGCCGCGGGGCTTAGCCGGCTTCTTGGGGCTCTCATCAGTAGGCCCGAAGATCCCGTTTTTATTGCCTCGCCCCGCGCGATCCAGTCACGCCGACGGCTGCGGCGATTCTCCTCGCCGCCATCGGATTCGCTGCCAGCCTCATTCCAACGCGCAGGGCCGCGCGGGTCGATCCCGTGGTGGCGTTGAGGTACGAGGAGTTCTTCGCGCAAAGTGACAGCAACCGTTCGTTTAAATCTTACTCGTAGCTACCCCCTGCGATTGCGCGCGAATCTCGGTAAACTCGGAAGTAAAGCTTCCAACGAATCCAATTCCACTCGCTTGGTTATTTTGAATGCATAGGTGCGAGGAGGAGCGCTCGGTGTACAAGAGCTGAACTCAGCGACCAAGCTGATTCAGAGACACCAAGGAGGCTCCCCCATGCAGACTATGTATTACATCGGACTGGATGTTCACAAGAGGACGATCAGCTACTGCGTGAAGGATGGCAGTGGCGTGATTCACGCCGAAGGCACGATCCCAGCCACACGCTTGAACCTGGACGCTTGGATGAAAACACTACCGCAGCCGTGGACCGCGGCGATGGAAGCCACAGTTTTTACCGGGTGGATCTACGATCACTTGCAGCCACATGCCGCGGCGCTGAAGGTAGCGCATCCCTTGATGCTGCGGGCCATTGCGGCGGCGAAAAAGAAGAACGATCGCATCGATGCGAGAAAGATTTGTGACTGTCTGCGGTGCGATTTTCTGCCGGAGTGCTACATGGCCTCGACGGCGATTCGCGAACGGCGGCGCACGCTGCGGTACCGCAATCTGCTGGTCCGGGAGATGGTGCAGATGAAGAACAAGATCGGCATGCTGCTGATGGAGGCTGGGGTCAACTATAACAAGCAGCGGCTGCACAAGGCCGGTTACTTCCGCGAATTGCTGGCGACGAATCCTGATATTCCTGAGGGGCTGCGTTCGCTGCTGCGACTGTGCCGCGAGATGGTGGTGCGGTTGCAGAAAACCGAAGGTGCCTTGGTGTGCTCGCTGGAGCAGGATTCTTTGCTGATGGATCGTGTGGAGCGGTTGATGACGATTCCAGCCGTTGGGCCGATCACGGCGCTCACCTGGGCGCTAGAAGTTGGGGATGCGAAGCGTTTTTCCTCGATCGAGAAAGCCATCAGCTACTGCGGGTTGTGCGGCGCGGAGAAGAGTTCCGGCAACACGATGCAGCACGCCGCTGTCCAAGCAGCGCAACAAACACTTACAGACGACTTTGATCGAGGCGGCCAAGATGGCGCCGCGAAACAGCCCGGCGCTGGCCATGCTCTATGACCGGAAAAGCGAAGGGCAATGCCAATCGCGCGACGCTGGCGGTGGCCAGAAAGCTGGTGGCCTACCTCATGGCGGTCGATCGGGGGCAGCGGAATTTTCAGGTAGTGGAGACGAGTAACAGCATCGCTGCGTAGAACGTGGCGGTGAACAAGGAGGCTTTCTTCGGCGCGTTGCCTGCCAGGTCTTGCCGTTAAGGCGACTGGGCGAAGGAGCGCAAGCTCCCGATGCTCCCGTTGATTAGTTTCGAGACTGGCAGGAGAACACAAACTCAATCTTCTGTGAGGCCCTGCACGGGCTGAGACAGCAAATGGAAGTCTGGTTCTATCGGCAATGGGAACCACGGCTGAGAGGCCAACACACGCGGCGAAGAAGCAGAAAGAATCAACACCCGCGCTCCTCCGAGCGCGTCGGGAGAGCTTTTGCCCTCTTGACAAAGACCTATCATGGAAGTCGCCTTACCGGACATTGAGAAACAGACCTCGGTCGCATAGTGCCCACAAACAGTACTTTTTGAGGAAGCGGCCGCGGAGTTTTGGGCAAGCGAATTTGCAACGATTTCGACCGCATGACGACCAGGGTTTTTTGGGAACAGTGGAGTTTGTGAGCACTTCAAACGAGGCAAGCAAGCCGATCGAAATCCTTCGGGGCAAATATTCTCTTACCGAAATTTGGGAGATCCGCGCTCAACTTGAAGCACGAGCACTACCTACTCCGGCAAGTTCACCATAATGATGGTTAGTGAAACGGTTTCACCGAGAAGTGATTCAAACCGAGAGTTCCAAAGTTATGTTCATGGTACTTCAGTTACGGTCCGAGACAATTTGGGGCCTGCCTACGAGAATCGATCGGATGTGCCAGGGAAAGTACTGGCATCAATCACGAGTGAAGGTAGCGACGGTATGAACCGACCGGAGAGTGAGACTTTGGAAATACCCGAGCGCCTTACTGAGACGCGAAGTCAGTCACCGGACACGCGCGCGAACTGTTCAATCTCAGAGAGGCTGACGCTCCACTCGGAAATCCGTCGGCCTTGCTGATTGATCGTTTCACGATCACGCAGGGACGCGAATGGTGCGTTTATAGAGAAGGGCTTAGTTAACTGCTTATAAAAAACCAGTTGATGCTGCAAATAGACAACGTCTGCCTCTCTGTACATGGCCCACCATTCAAGATGCGATGCCACATCTGGGCTTAGATACTCAACGATTAATGCAGCCTTCGGGGCACCTCCCAGCAAGAGACGGATGGCATCTGACCACTGATTCTCGTAGTTCTGCGTGCTCCACTGATAGAGACTAGAATAGAACCCTTCAGTCGATTGCCCCATCGTCAGCTCTCCAGATGCGGCTGGAGTTTTAGCGTCGTCGAAAGGGTAAATAAGCGGCTTTTCCAAAAACTTTATGGAGAACGGCATGTCCTATTTACCTATCTTGTTTAGGAAAACATCGAGAGTTCCCGTTCTGTTACCCTGGCGATCGAACTCTTTCCAGACACCTCCAGAGTGCGAATCCTTGTCGAGCGAGATGTAGCGGCCATCCTTTTCAAAGACAGCCTGACCGTGAGTGTCCCAGTCGACGTTTACAGGGCGGAACCCAAGGTACTTCGCGAGATCCCGGACCTGAGGAGTAGTCAATCCGACCGCAGAGGCACTGGCAAACGCTAAGCCGCGCCCGCCATGCATTATGTCGTCTAGGTTGTCTTTATTGTAGTCATTCCACCAGCCAACAAGTTGCTCATCGCTCGACTCACTTGGCGTCTGCCAGTGGCCGTTGACTTCAATTAAACCAATATTATTCGCCGAAATAAATCCGTTGGCCTCGTTAAGTAATCGAGACTGGGTCTCCCGCGCGGTTTCAGTGATGCCGACGGCATGGGCCGCACACCACACCCATCCGTGGTGCTCGCCGTCAACGTCGCAGTGTCCGTCCGGATCCGTCTTGCTCAAAGGATTGTCCTTAACATATCCATACAGGTTTAGGCTCTGTGGCTTGCCGAAGTCAGCGTACGGCACGGCGTCCGGAGTCGAGCTCCAGTCGGGGGACATAAAGCGACCGATTTGCGACGAGTAGAACCGAGCGCCGAAGTTGTCGAGGTTAGATTCGGAGTCGCGTTCTTTGCCGGTGAAATTGTAGTTCTGTTCGCAATTTGTCAAATAGAGGCGCTCGCCTCCAAAAGGATAAAAGTCAGCATCGTAACAAAGGGTCGCGGTCGTACCTTCTGACGGAATCTCTGCGATGGAACGAGACGTGCCGAGATGATCAGCAAAGTAGTACAGGACATTGCCGGATGAATCGCGCCGGGCGATCCTCTTCCCGCCAAAGAAAACGTACTCGTAGAAATTGACATTGGTCGTGCTGCCTGACCCATCGGTTTCGTCGAATACTTGGCCGTCCGATCCGTACCAGTAAATCTTGGTGACCGTGCTGCCCACGACTTTCTCGGCCCGCTTGCCGTCGCCGTCGTACGCGTAGCTGGTCACGCCGACCGGAGTGGACGCTTGTGTCATTTGGTTCTCGGGGTTGTAAGAGTATGTGGCGGCGGCTGGCGCTGGAATCGAAGTAAGGTTGCCAGCGGTATCGTAACCGTACGTCGTAACTTGGTTCTGGCCATTAACGGCCACATTGAGACTCTCCTGGGTACACCCGGCGTAGTTGGTGGACGCGCTGTTAATGTTCGTCAAATTTCCGAAGGCGCCGCTGCCGCTCGGCTGGCTATCATAGATGTAGGCTTCGCCGAAGCAATGAAGGGGACTCGACGAATATGTCGAAGACGTCTCCGCGGTCAAAATCCGATTCAGGGCGTCGTAGGTAAAGGATTGGGAGCGGGTCGTGTCGCGATTGTTGGTAATGCCGGCTACGTCTCCATTGTTGCCGGACGTGAAGGTCGCTAGATAGGTGTACTTGAGGTCCAGAATGTTGCCAGGAGTTGAATCGGAGGCGGTACAACTCGTGGACGTTCCAAGCGCCGTCGAAGTTGTCGTGAAAGACCAGCACGGTTGCAGACGGTTGTTGTAGATATATGTCGAATTGAGAATTCCGCCGGATTGTAATCCTGCGAGCGCTCCCGCCGCGACGTAATGTGCCCCCGTCGCGTAGTTAATTGTGGAATCAGCAGCGGATAGCGCTCGCTCCGCCGCACCGGTCGTGTAGGTGATCACGCGACCGCTGGGATACGTGATGGTGTTGATCGAGCCGTCCACGTACGGGCTGTAACTGTAAATCGTGCTTTTCGTAATTCCGTTCGTCGTCCGTTGGTCGACGAGAGTACGTCCCATATCGTCGTACGCCCAGCTCTCGCTACCTGCGGCGTCGGTCATACCAGTACGTCGGCCGAGGTTGAAACAGGACGATTGCCCTAGACACGCCGAATTGTCATATGAGTACGAGGCGACGGGAGCGCTCATCGGGCATGACTGCGACGTGTAGGCCTTGCCGGCGATGCGGTTGTGAGCGTCGTAGCAATAAAAAAGCGTCACAGTCGCGGTGCCTTGCTGATTTTGCGCGGGCATCGTCTTAGAGGTTAAATTCCCATTCAGGTCGTATTGGTAAGTCGTGGGCACCGACACTAGCGTCACTGGCGTGGTGTTCGACTCGGGGTTCGTAGAGCTCGTGAGCTGTGCGAGAGAATCATAAACAAACGTACGTGGCCTTGAACCGTTCTGTACGACACTCGTGAGGTCGTCGAGGACGTCGTATTGATAGCTCGTCACATAGCCCAGACCGCCCGGATTTTCGGTGACGCTCGTGAGCCGGCCGAGGCCGTCCGTGCAGGACTGCCGACTTATCCCCGCCTCGTCGGTGACCGTTGTGCAGTTACTACTGTACGATGAGGTTACAGTATGGAAGCCGAAGCTCGACGGATCGGTCACTTTAGTAACGCGACCCAGCGCATCATACGTGTAAGTGGTTATGCCGTACGTCGAGTCACTGGTGCTGCGGTATGGACTCGTCCGCGTATAGACGTTCCCGTGGCCATCATAGGTCGTCAACGTGGTATCGGTGCCGTCGGGGTCCGAAGTGAGCTGTGTATTTGTCACGTGGCCGATCCCGTCCGTCGTGTTAACGCTCGTAACAAAAGTCCCGAATCCCCCTGTCGTCAGTTCCTTTTTCGTGGTTAAAGTTGGAGTCGGAGGCGCGTCATTGTACGAATAGATGGTCTGGCCACCGTCTGCACGCTGAACCAGGGTCAGCCGATCGAGTGAGTCCCCGTACGTGTATTTGGTGTTCTGCAGGTTTTCGTCCTCTGCGACCGTGAGCTGTCCATCTGTGAAGCTGTAGGAGAAATTTTTAATGAAGCTAATGCCGCCGACGGGCGGTTCGGTAACTTTTGTAAGATAGGCATTCGTGTTTGTGCCAGGGGCTCCGATAGTGTAACTGTCTTTGTAGGAGTATTGCGTAAGGTTGCCATTCGGATCGGTCATAGAGACCGCTTGACCGGTCTCGTCGTAGGCGTAGTTTGAGACGGCGTTAGAACATGATGGAAAGCACTGTCGAGTCACGGTCGTCGCGTTTCCTCGGGGTTCGGTCGAACTCGGTCCATAGTACGTTTCGTCATGAGTGAATTTTGGAGTCGTAGCACTCACCGTAAATGAAGAACCAGAGGTGCCGCACAGCGAGGTCCCTCCGTCGTATAGATAGTCAGTCTCCGCAAAACGGTTGTTGCTTCCGTCATAAACGATCGTTTTGCAAGGGCGATCAAAAATTGAGGGTCCCTGCGTATAGATAGGAGTATTGGCGAAACTCTGGTACGTCGTTTTCGTAACTCGCGTGGGAGTGCTCTTCCCGTAGTCGTACTCGTCCTTTTCTGTCACCTGAGCACCGGGTCCGTACGAATAGACGACTTTTGAACTTGAAGTTGAGCCGCCCGGCGTGATGGTTTCTTGCTTTAGGAGATACTGATCGGACCAGGTCTTGGTAACGGTTTGGAGGACGTTTCCGCTTCCATCCATGTACGTAATCGTCGATTCGACGGGCACTTGGTCCGCCACGCCTCCGATGATGTTTGGCTGGGAAGGAACAACGACAGAGCTGTAAACGTAGCTTGTGACTGAGGACTGGCCAGAGACCATATCGCTAGTCGTAACGGTAGATGCCTTTGATGTCCACATAGTCGAATTCGAGATCCACGTCGTCGAATAAGAAAAGGTCTGCTGCAGAGCAACGCTAGTTCCATCAAAGCTTACCGTTCTCTCCGTTACTGCCGGTGTGCCGTAGAGAAAAGCACACGTAGATTGCCCATTGGAATTCGTAACCGTACTATCCCAAGCGTCAGAATTGGCGTTTATTCCCCAGGAGTATTCCACCCAGCCGCCGGAAGGATAGATAATTTTGCTGAGTAAGCCATAAGGATTCGAGTTGGCGGGATCGTCTGTCCCATACAAAAAGGTGTACGCCTGACCGTTGGGAAGTGTGATGCTGCTGACGACCGTGCGCTGGTCGACATTTGTCGGGACGGGACACGTACTACCATTGAGATAATCGATCGAAGGCGTGAAGTTAGATGTCTCGGTCTTCCAGGCGACGACGTAAGGATTCGAGAGCCCCGATAGCTGGACTGAATCTCCGCTGGTTGAGGCAAAGCTTCCAAACGAAATCAATGACCGACCTAAGGTATCGGTCAGAGCATAGCTGCCAGACGAAAAATTGGCCGCACCGCTGGCGATATTTCCGTTTCGGTCTTCAATTTGTATCGCGGGCATGGCGTTACCGCCAGTGCTACCTCCGCAAGACGGAGCGCAGCCGAGCTGGTAAACGGTGCCGTCGGCGGAGACCACCGTAGCAGTAGGGGTGCCCCACGCGATGGTCGAGGCGCGGTAGTAGTCGTCTCCCGCGTTCGGCACCCCAGCTGCTGGGAACATACAAGTGCCCTGCGGCGGCTCGGCTTCCGATATACCAAGTGCGTGGCGCGTTCCAGCTAGGTCCTGAAAAACGAATCCCGAGTAGTACGAACATGTGGATGACTCGCCCCCCAGACCGTTGGATACCTCATAGTTGCCAAAGACATACGTTACGATAGGAATTCGGTATGACCAGCCTCCCCTCAAATACGGGGTGCTATCCAGCGCCCATACAGCAAGTCCGTTCGCGTTCGCTGTGAAATGATGGACGCCGCTTGTGTCGTGGTCAAACGCGAAAGGTATATTCATCAACCGGCCCTTCGGTGTTGGCGCAGCAATCCGCAGACTGACGGATCCGTTCGAAGGATTTACTGTTTCGGAAAGCATCTTGATGTAGTCGTGCCCGGCTCCAGGGATTGGAGTCGATTGATCATTTGTCACGTTTGTGATCTGTGCGCGGGCTGCGGGAGCTAGGAACACGACGGAGAGTAGACCCAAGCAGCCGAGCCGCCAACTGAGTGACGCAGATGCGACCTCCGGACGGCTGGATCGCAGGGATAGTCCAGCGGTAGTCTCGGAGCTCGAGGCCGATTGTAAGGTCATGGCATCTCCTATCGCATGGGAGTTGCAACTGGTCGCAGCTTAGGTCATATCGGCGCGGAGTATCGTATAGAAGAAAAGGCAAGTTAAGTGCGATCTATTACTTATACCACCTATACTCTGTCGTTGACGTGCCTCGACTGCGACCTATCTGAGGATCCAATGCTTCGGAACCTATGAATTGGAAGTCGTGGAGTTGGTCTGAGGTGTTGGGCCAGTCGATGTGGACGGGAAAAAGACTTCGAGGGTGACTCATACCTAACGTCACGCTGCAGGCGCAGCAGAAACCGAGGGCGCCTGCGCATTCGGTTACCGTCATACTTTCGAACGGTCTGCCTTTGGTGTCGAAGTAACAGAGTTTTAGCCAAGTGCGAAGGCGGACGCGCAGTTCGCCGTGGCGATCGCTGCGATTGACTCTGTGCCTCTTTGTGCTTCAATCTCCTAGAGCCTCCGCGAACTGATTCTTAACGGCTTGTCTAGAACCGAGGCGCGCAAGCCAAAAAACACTTCTTTGTGAGGCGTATCGAGTTGGGCATCTAATCCAGTGATGCTCAAAGGTTTAAGAGCTGCAGAAGACCATTGTGGGCAAGCTCAGAGCTTGTGGGGACTTGAAGTGGCTTCGAAATTCTGGCCGTCGGAGAATTGGTGATCGAGACGAAGATTGTTCAGGAGATCGCCCGTGCTCATCTTTCGTCACCTGCAACGTCAACAATCTCTGTGACGCTATCAGCCGATCGGATTCGCAGCAGTCAAGTCATCGCGTTCTTCGTCGGCGCCTAGCGGCAGCGAGATTATTCAGCTCGACGAATCAGCTCGCTCAGTTTCATGTGTAAGCCAATCGCAAGTGAGTTTGCCACGTCGATTCCGACGCTAACTTTCCCGAGTTCGATAGAACTAATATAGGTTCGATGCAAGGAAGCCCGTTCCGCGAACACCTCTTGTGACAACCCAATTCTCTCCCGCTCCGCGCGCACCGCACGGCCGAATGTCCTGCGAGAGAATCGCGTTGCCTTGGACACGCCATAGGTTCTAGTATTCTGTAGACCATCTTTCTACAGACGATCCTCTACAAGGCTTTAGCGATGTTGCGACAGGCTTTGACAAAGTTGCCGCCTCTAGTCTCGCTCGTAGTTCTCTGCCTTGATGGTTGTTCAGCCTCGAGGCCGGCCAAAAACTCAAGCCCATCGAGGGAAAATGGAAGGAGCAACCCATGATGGCGGAACCTGGAAACTCGTCGACCGGCATCGCAAGGTTTTGCCGCAGTTGCGGCACGAATGTCGGATGGGGAAATAGTTTCTGCGTCGCTTGTGGCCAGCCCACAACCGACGCGGTAGTTGCCCCAATCCCTCAGATGTCCAGCGCGCCCACGCTGAGGATTGCTCTCGGAGTTTTTCTCGGAATCGCGGGCGTGGCCATACTTTTCCTTCTGGTCGCTACCGCTGGTCCAATTGGCATAGTCGTGTTGGTGCTGATGGGCCTTGGCACGGCAGTCGCGGTGGGAGCGTTTCACAAACGCATACGGGCAAATCCAGCGGGGTGGCTGCCGAAGATTATGCTGAGCGCCCTAGTCGTCGTCCTGGGCGTTCTGGTTTTCTGGCTTTTCCTGAAACTCCTTCAGTAACCGGAGACCTAGAATTCTCGAAGTCTTCATAGACGAGCAGAGCTTCGAACTCAACTGGCGGGAGGCGCACTCGGAATTTCTGTGACGGTCGTTCCGACCACTTATTTTTTCCTCGCCAAGATACGATCTTGGATCTCGATGATGCGCTTCTTGATCTCCTCGACGCCGACGCTCTCATCCTGAATTGGCCCGCTGCCTGGTACTTCGTGGCGCAATCGAACTAGAGCCTTGCCCTCGACGGCTTCACGGATTTCCTTCGCAGCTTCGGTTTTGCCCTTCGCGGCTTGCAGAATCATCGTGATCACAACGAGGTCTCCGTAAGTGGAGCCTTCAAAGAGAATTTCCGCGAGCGGCGGAATCCGCTGGACAACCCAACGCCGAAACTTCTCAGGGAGTTTCTCTTCGAGCCTGTCTCTATAGCGGTTCGTGAGCGGAAGGAGCTTCGGGCGCCCGCCTGGATTTGGGCTGCCTTGTCCTTTCTGCCAGCGGTACTTTTTGAGGTGGTCCGCCGGATTGCGCGCGGCTGAGTCTTGGCTGTTCTGAGCCATTTTTTGGGTGTCCAGCTTGGCCCAAGTTTTGCTTTCGGAGACTTGGACTAGGACACGGTACGACACGTCATATCTTTAAGCAATTTTATCGCGCATACAAGCATCGCATGAGTTTCACACCCTGATCGTGCGGACATGGCCTTACGAGCGCGGAACTCACCGAGCTGATGACGACGAGCGCCTCGGTGTCGGGACCCGAACGATTTGCTTCCAACGTTCTCGCACGGATTAGATGATTTGAGAACAACTTGAGAACAAAACCGCCCAAATTCCGTGATATATCGTGGTGCATGACGCAGATAGAAGCTAGACGAATCAGCAACATAGCGTTTCTAGAGTTAACCGTTGGTCCCAGGTTCGAATCCTGGCGGGCCCACCAACTGTTTTGTAAGTCTTGAGCACACAGCTAGTTGGTCCTTCCCTCTTTTGCATTGCCGTCCAACTTGAGAACATCTGAGAATAAGACTCCGGCGACCCGTTCGACGGCGCGACGTTGCGAGCCCGGGATTGCGTGCGCGTACGTGTTGAGCGTCGTCGCGAGATCCGAGTGTCCCAATAAAGATTGCGCGGTGTTGATCGACTCTCCCACTCCCGCGAGCAGCGTTGCATGAGTGTGCCAAATTCCAGGGCTTTTCATTACGGCCCAATTTCAATATATTCCCCGGGCTCGATAGCGGAAACAGTACAATTCAACTCGGGAGTTAATTAACCTTGAATGCCAAGCGGACGATTTTTGAACTGTATTTCGATTACATTCAACACTTTGGTTCTTCTATCTCTCCGCGGTCGATGCTGCGGCTTACCTCAGAGCTGGGCATTGCACCGAGCGCGACCCGCGCCGCTTTGTGCAGACTTGCGAAGCTAGGCTGGTTGCAGCGAATCAGCGAAAACAAGCGCGCGTTCTACGCGTTGACACAGGTGGGTCGCGAGAGGCTGGAGGAAGTGCGGCCCCGTATGTTTTCCCCGCGACATGCCGCTTGGGATGGCCAATGGACGATCCTGACGTACACGGTCCCCGAGAGGTTGGGGCAGCATCGCGACCGATTGCGCCGCGAGCTAACATTTCTTGGGTTCGGATCGATGACCCCGGCGACGTGGATCAGTCCGAATCCGGTGGTTGAAGTTACTCTGCGCCATTTGTCTTTGCGAAATCTCGATCAATACGTGCATTTGTTCCGAGCGCGCCAAGTAAGCGCGCAAACGCAGTCCGCACTGATCAAACACTGTTACAACCTGGACGCGGTGCAACGGCATTATGGCCGCTTCATCAAGAGCTGGCGCGGATATCGAGAAAAGATCAGCGCCGCAAATCGTCCGAGTGATAACAAGTGCTTCGTAGCGAAGATGCGCCTGGTCTATGATTTTGGAGATTTTCTTTACCTCGATCCTTTTCTGCCGGCGGAGCTGTTGCCGGAAGGATGGCTGGGGTACGAAGCGTGGCGTTTGTTTCGTGATTCTTATCTTTTGTTGCTGGAGCCGGCGTTGGCATTCTTTGAATCTTGTTTCGAGGGGCCTGTGAGGTCGGCGCAAGAGCAACGCGAGAGCCGGTTACGAGCTCTCGACCAAACACCTACAGAAGTATGATGGGGTCGTTGCAGAGGAATATTATTGGGCGCGTTGAGACTGTGGGCGAAACCTCACGTCGCGGATTACGATACCAACCCTCTTTCACAATTTGCCGTCTCGCGGCGAACAGCTCCGTGGAGCTTGCGCAGCATGCGCATCGGCTCTCACGGCAGTTTTACTGGGGCGGTAGAACATAATGAAAATCGGTGATCCGCCCCTCTGGTTCGTCCTTGAATTGCACCTGGACGCGCGTGCCCGGCTTCAGACGCTCGGCGGCGCGCTCGACATTGCTCAAATCCAGGCCGCGTACGAAGTTGATTAACGCAGTGCTCACACCGTCCAACCGGACGTATGCGATGGCATACGGCGGCGTCGGAAGACCTTCGAATTGAACAGTAACTATCGTCGCAGCTTCGATCACTCCCTCCAGCCCCGCTTCAATCCATCCAGTGCATGGGTTGAAGGATCGCTCGCAGTAGGCCCGGGGCGGCAGGAATGAGAGCTTGCACTTGTCACAATAGGTGGCGAGAATTTTTTTCTGCTTCAAGCCATCGAAGAATTTTCCCGCAACTTTTCCGACCGAGTACTTATAACGGACGTGCCATTGACCGTAAATGACATTTTCATTCTTGTCCGAGTCCGGCTTCGCCATAGGATCGCCACCTTATGATTTTGATCTGAATCTATTTATACGTAGTCGGCGCCAAGAACCGTGCAGTTCACGAACTGTACGGATCCACCGATTGCTGTTGCGAGCGCGTTCTTCACCCCTGCAACTTGTCCTTCGCCGGCTTTTCCCATGATCTGCAAAGCGGCATCGGCCACGCGCACCAGCCCGGTGACGCCGATCGGATTGCTGCACAGAGTTCCGCCGGAGGGATTCACGTTGAGCAACGCGCCGATTTCGAACGCACCTTCGTCGCTGAGGTTCTGTGCCTGACCGCGCTCGCAGAAGCCAAGGGACTCCAATTGAGGAAATTGCACCGAGCTGAAGGGATCGTAGAGCTCGACAAGTTGAATTTCCTTCATCGGGTTGGTGATGCCCGCCTGTCGATAAGCTTCCTTGCCCGCGGAAACCAATTCGGCTTCGTCGGATAGCTCGGCGTCTGAGAACGGGCCGACTCGGTCGCCCATAAAAACGGTACTGGTCATTCCGCCGATCCCATTGATGAAGGCGGGCCGGGAACAGCGCCTCTTTGTGACTTCCTCATTTGCGAGAACCACGGCCGCCCCTCCTGCGGAGCGGGGGCATATATCGAACAATTTGTAAGGCCAGGACATTCGCGGTGATTTCATCACATCATCAACTGTTATGTTTCCTTTTAAGTGCGCGTAGGGATTTTTAAGTGCGTTCTTGCGCGATCTCACCACCACTCGTGCATATTGCTCTTCCGTGGTGCCGTACCGATGCATGTAGCGCTGCGTCGAAAGGGCCGTCATGGTCACGGTGTTCAGTGCGAAATCTTGCTCGTAAAACGGATCCCAAATTAAATTCAAAACATGTTGGGCGTCTGGGGTTTCTGTGACCCGGTCAGCGCCGACTACCAGAACGGTGGGATAGATTCCTGAGGCAACGTGCGCATATCCGGCATGCAACGCCGAGCCTCCCGTCGCGCCTCCCGTGTGCACGCGCATAAACGGCTTGCCAGAAGCCCAGACCGAGTCCACCGCCCACTTTTCCACATCGTTGACGCCCATGAACTCCGTCGGCGCCATGGAGAAGACCACCGCATCAATATCGTCCGGCGTGAGTCCGGCGTCGTCCAGGGCTGCTTTTGCGGCTTCCTGCGCCAACTCGACGTATGTTTTATCTACGATATTATTCTTGAATACCGTTTCCCCGACTCCAATAACGGCCACGCGGTTTTTCGGCATTCCTTACGCTCCCTCGAAAATTGCGACGGCGTTTCCCTGTTGTGCAAATCCGTGACAGCCATGCGCCGCAGCCCGCTTGGCGCCCGGCACTTGCACGGCGCCAGCCCGACCTGAAACCTGCAGGACGGCTTCGGCAGCGTGCACCAGACCAGTGCAGAAATAAGGATTCTGTGCGAAGGGGCCTCCCGAAGGCGAAACCTGGCAGGTGCTGGGCAAATCGAGCGCGCGCCGGTAAGCCACATCGTGAAACCCAGTCTGGCTGTCGAGCTCGATGAGGTCAACTTGGCTGAAATTCTGGAGACCGCTCATCGCCACAGCTTTTCGAAAGGTCTCTTTGAACCCTAGGAGGCCGGACAAGCGCTCTCCTCCGAGCTGATAATTATCGACTCGCCATGCCAAACCCGAGAGCCTTGCCAGCGGCCGGCGATCGGGGTGCTTGCTCAGCCACGCACCGGAGCAGATGACCATCGAGACGCCGCCATCGGTGACGGGCGCTTGCTGTATCTTGCGCAGCGGAACAGAGACATAGGGCGATGTTCTAATCTCCTCCAGTGAAGGAACCGTCGGGCGCATCCCGCGTTCATTCTTGCTCGCTTGCTTGTAGCTGGATTGGATCGCCCCATTGACATCAGATTCGCTTATCCCGTAAGCGCCGCTCACCGCCTGCGCAAAAAAGCCGTCGGCAATTGACATGTTCAAGCCGACATCCCTGGTATAGAAAGGCTCGCAGCGCATGCGCATCACATCTTCAAATGGAGCTTTGGAACTCTTATTCCAGCTCGACAGAAGACCGAGGTGAAAGCGTCCCGATTCGATGCGCATTACCTCCAGGCAGAGGCCGATTAGTCCGGAGTCGGTGGTTCTGATCTCATCCTTCAGGTACGCGCCGGCTGGCGCGGACAGAAGCATGCTCGAAATGCTTCTTCCATCGAGTTCGTCACAAGTGGCGATTGTCACGTGATCCAGCTCGGAGCGCGCGATCCGAGCATCCTTGAGCGCGGCTTCCGCCGTGTCAAACACCATTTCTTCCAGGCGCTTATCCGCGATCCACGCCGAGGGTGGATGCATGGCGAGGCCGAGAATGTAAGTATCGGTCACATGCAACTCCAATTGAGTAATCGCCGGTACGATACGTCGCCAGCCGACAGCGTCAGATCAAGAAAGCAGTTTAGCTAACGGCGTTTGTCTCCGAACGCAGAACTGGGAACGCATATTGAAACTGTGTACGATGCATCGGCTGCTTTGCGAGGAGCTTAGAAAACATACTTCAGTCCGAACTGGATAAGACGCGGAGCCACAATCGTAGAATTGATAACCCCGAGACTCGGCAGGTTCAGGTACTGTCCAGGATCACCGAACTGCGGGTGGTTGAAGGCGTTGAAGAATTCAGCTCTGAAATCCAGATGCGCGTCTTCCGACAAGCCGCCCACGAGCGTGGCCTTGGCTATGGAGATATCAAAATTGTTCTGCCCCGGGCCGCGCAAGATGCCCCGGCCCGTATTGCCGAAGTCCGTGCCCGTCGTTCCCGGCCCGCCGACTGACACCACCGGTGGTGCGCAGAACGCGGAAGCGTTGACGTAGCCATTCAGTCGAGCTTCCACCGATCCGGGGGTTTTCAGATCCCCGTTCGACATGCCTGGGCAAAATTGGGCACGGCTGGAAAAATTAATGCCACCGTAATACGCCGACCCTGCGAAGAAATCAACAAAGGTCAACGGGTCTCCGCTTTGAACCGTGGTCACCCCCGAAACTGACCATCCCGTCGCCGCTTTACCCACCAACCCATGGCCTTGATGATAGCTAGGGAGTTGGTAGTTGTAATACAGAATGAGGCGGTGTGTCCTGTCGAAATCGGCGGGACCGTATGATTGTGACAGGTGCGAGGGGTTGTTGCTGTCACCGCCTACGTCGCCTCCGGTACCTTCAAAATCGGTCAGCGTTTTGCCGTAGGTGTACGCCGCCTGGAACGTTAGCCCGTGCGAGAACTGCTTGCGCAAGGTAACTTGCAGCGAGTTGTAGTTGCTGTCACCATCCGCGCAAGTGCAGAGGACACTCATGGGCCCGAAGCCGACCCACGGTACGCGCAGATAAGCATTACCGGGAGTGTTCGTGGTGATCAGCGAACCGTCTTGCGGGTTCGTGATGGGGTTCGCCACGCTCGCCAAAGCAGGGATGTTGTTGGCCTGATATGCAAGAACTATGTGGCTGGCCTTGCTTCCAGAGTAGCCGACGTCCAAGGCCCACGTGGGCAAAAACTGATACTGGAAACCGAAGCTTTCGACATAGCTGCGCGGCGTGCCCCATGGGCCGAGATACGCGTTCGTCTGTACCTGCGAAGGATTCTGGGGCACCACGCGGGGCACGAAGCCTAGAGGGGGCAAGTTAGGCCAGGGTACTTGAAACGTGGCTGCGGGTTGAAGCGAATTCGACAAACCAACGTTTAGCGCAAGGGGTGGTTGGTAGTTCAAGGGGAAAAACAGCACGTTGCCGTTGGTTTGCTGATAGTAGATTCCAAATCCGCCGCGCACTACGAGTTTGCTACTTTGGAGTGGCTGCCATGCGAAACCGATGCGCGGCCCGAAATTACTCAGCGGCATGGACTGCTCTTGGCCGTAAGGAGTCGATCGGCGCGTTACGCCTGCGGGGGGCGTACCCGGAAAGTTTGAAGCGACATCGAAACCGGCAAGAGTCCCACCCGGTGGCGGGATGGGGGTCGCATCAAGGGCCTTGGTCGAAAGATTCCCAACGTATCCACGCGCATCGGCCATTCCGCCAAAGTACTCCCATCGCAAGCCCAGGTTCACCGTTAGCCGACGAGTCAGCTTAATGTCGTCCTGAGCGAAAGCCGCATAATCCTTTACTCGAAAGGAACCGTACACTCCGCCCGGCACCGATTCGCTCTCGAGTGGACCCGTGGTTGAAATATTGCTCGTCGGGTTTCCCGTTCCGGCTGTTCCATTTTCGGTGGCGTTCTGTCCCAGCAGAAAGTCATTAAAACTGGCAAAAGTGATTTCTCCGCGGGCAACGGCCGCTACGGACTCGATAAAGCGAATGTACTCGCCTTCAAATCCCACGCGGACGGTGTGAATCCCATGGTTCCAGGAAAGGTGGTCGCCAACGAGATACGTGGTTGGAGCCGAATAACCGTTGTCGGATGCGGCTCCGCCCAGAGTGAAGAGTCCGTTGATGGTGATCGTCGGAAGCTGGTCGAGCCAGGAGTTTAATGGTGTCATACCAAATTGCTCGGGCGTTGCGAACTGGAAGCTGCTGTCGTGCCACAGCGAATGGGTAAAGCCACCCCTCACTTCATTGACAAGATTGGGCGAGAGTATTGAAGTCAGCTTCAAAACGCCGTTGAAGTTGTTGCTCTTAATCAGCCCTGGATTCCCCGGAAGACAGTTAGCACCACAATCGATCGACAGCGTCTGCGGGTCGCGGGACCAAAACACGCGCTCGGACAAAGTGTTCTTCGGCGTGACGATCCAGTCAAGATTGACCAGGAACTGATCTTCTAGATAAATAGAGGGCACGCTGAACAGGGAAGAACCATTCGGGTTTTGCGGATTGGGAATCCAATATTGCCCGGCGGGCGTCTTCTGCTGCAGGTAATCTAACGCGACCGGGTTGATGTTCGATCCGTCGCACGCAACCGCTCCCCCGTTAACTCCCTTACCGCCATTCACGCCGCAGAAGATCGCTCCATAGGTCGCAGCGGTCGCCGTGGAGCGGTCCACGCCGAAAAGCTGGCTCGGCAAGAACGGGGTTGATTGGCTGGACGACGACAACCCATTCGCCTGCCTTGTTCCCTGATAGGAACCAAAGTAAAACAGCTTGTTTTTGAGAATCGGTCCGCCGATAGATGCACCAAACTGATTTTGCCTCATGACAGCCCGGGGCTGATTGGCCTGGTTACCAAAGAAACTGTTGGCATCCAGATCCGTGTTCCGCAAAAACTCCCACGCCGCTCCGTGCAACGAATTCGATCCCGACTTCGTCACGACATCTACGTTCGCTCCTACGTTCCGTCCGGAACCCGCGTCGTATTGCGATGTCTGAATCTTGAACTCCGCGATCGAATCCGGGTTGGGAATGGCGAGTTCGGCGTAGAAGGTATATTCGGCATTGTCCGTGCCCGAGCCGAAATTGTTTGTCTGCTGGCCGTCCATCTGAAAGTTGTTAGCGGAATAAATGTTCCCGTTTACGAAGAGTTGCGAGGACCCTCCCCCAAGGTTTGCAGCGTTGGTCACGTTGCTGACGACGCCAGGAGATAGCGACAGAATCTGAGTGTAGTTTCGCGTCGTCAAAGGGAGGGCGGTAATCTCGGTATCACTGACCGCAGTTCCCAGCGTCGCCGTCTGGGTCTCGATTTGCTGGGTGGACGACGACACTTTAATGGACTGGGTAACGCTCCCGACTACCAAGGTTCCGTCGAGTTCATTGGTCTCCGTGACATTGACGTTTGCCGCGGCTACTTCCAAGGTCTTGAAGCCGTCTGCTTTGAACTGCACCTTGTACGTGCCCGGTGGCAGGAGCGCGAAGGTATAGGCGCCGTTGCTACCAGTTGTTTCGGCGCGAGTCTGGCCGGTCTGATTGCTCGTGAGTGTAACAGTTGCTCCCGAAATCAGCCCGCCAGATGAATCTCTAACGAAACCCGTGAGAGCGCCCGTCCCGCCGGTTTGCGCGAGTGCGATGGACGTGCATACACAAAACAAGAACAACAAGAACCCAAGTCGACGTCCCATTGGACCTCTCTTTAGTTCTTTAGTCGATGCGTCAGTCGAATCGCGGTACCCGGCGACCGGAGCTAGCATATACAGCGATCAGACTTTATGTATAAAGTCCGATGCTGCGTTCGTAGCGTCCGCCGGCGGCGTGTAACCTAGCTATTTGATTTTTGAATGTCAAGTATTATTATTTCAATTTGTCAGCCTAGCGCGCACAGGTTGTAATATGCATGCCATACACACCAGGTTGTGTTTGCCCAGGGAACAATCTATGCTTGAGGAAATTGCGAATGGTGGCAGCTTGACTTTGTCGTTGAGTCGTTAATAGTATTGCATTGACTATAGTCACTAACTCACGATCTGTAATATGTGCGGCGCGCAAAGAAGAGAACTTCTCGCATACGATATTGGTTGCTCGGTGTTAGCCGGGCAGAATGGCCAATAAAATGGGGTCGCTGCTATCACACACAATAGTCTGCTGAGCTCGACATTTACGATCGACGTCGAGCATCACAATCGAGAACGCTATATCGCAGCGTGCCTGCTGAAGTGCGGCAGCGATATTGCCTTGATAGATCCCGGTCCAGCGGCGGCGATTCCGGCGCTGCAACGCAATTTACAGGCGCGGGGAGTGGAACTTTCGGATGTGAGTACGATTTTGCTCACGCACATTCATCTCGATCACGCAGGTTCGGTGGGCGCACTAGTGGAACAAAATCCCAAGCTTCAAGTGTTCGTCCACTCCAGAGGTGCGCAGCATCTGATCGATCCGGCGAAGCTGATCGATAGTGCGTCGCGTGTCTCGGGTACTAACATCGAGACGATCTGGGGAATCATGCGCCCGACACCTGCAGCAAACGTGCGGGTTCTGCACGGTGGCGAGAAACTGCAGATCGGCACCCGAAGCTTTGAGGTTTTGTACACGCCCGGCCATGCCATTCACCACGTCAGTTTCATGGAAAGCGATTCGGGCATTGCTTTTGTCGGCGACGCTCTGGGCATCCGCGTCGATGATTCCTTTGTATTTCCCGCGGCGCCCCCGCCGGACATCGATGTCGAGGCTCTTTTCAATAGCGCGGACTTAATTCAATCCCGCAGTCCGCAACATCTCTTCCTCACTCATTTCGGATTAAAGGGGCTTGTGGAATGGCATATTAGCGAATTCCGGAATCGGCTTAAGCGCTGGAGCGATTTTGTGCGCATGACACTTGAGATGCCGGGCGACGATGTTCAACGCGCTCAACTGTTTTCTGAGATGACTTCAGCGGAAATAGACGCGGTACGACCGAGCGGGCAATCGTCATGGTTCGAGAACACAATAGCAAGCCGGCAGAGTTGGTATGGTCTAGCCCGCTATTCGCGCCGCGCGGCCAAGTCAGGAAGCGCAGATCGTTGACGCTTGGGCTGCGCGATCTAGCTAAATTCGGGGGCTCTTTTTTTCCCGAAATGCGCGCAAACCTTGCTGCGCGTCAGGATTGTGAATCCACTCGAGAAAGGTCTCGACCTCTAGATCGATGGCGTCTTTCAGCGGCCGATCGGCGCCGCGATCGACGAGACGCTTCATCGCGCGGAGTGCGCCCGAGCTTTTCGCCGCCAATTCTTGGGCCAAGCGCGTGCCCTCGGCTTTTAGATCGCCCGGCGGCACGGATTTATAGGCTAATCCCCACGATACTGCGTCTCGACCCGAAATGCGCTCACCGCTCAACAAAAGTGCCAGCGCTCTTTGGCGCCCGACCAACCGCGGGAGCCGTTGCGAGCCTCCTCCGCCTGGGATGAGTCCGACGTTCGCGTGTTGATCGCCGATCACAGCGTTCTCTGCGGCAATCACGATGTCGCACGCTTGCATCAGCTCGAAGCCGCCCGCGAGCGCGTATCCCTGGACGATCGCGACCACGGGAACCGGCGCTTGCTCCAGACTCGAGAATGCACGATTGATTTGTTCGATGAACTCTCGAAGATTTGCCGTCTCGGCGAGATAGCGCAAATCAGCTCCAGCGCAAAAATGATCCCCGGCACCCTCCACCAGAATTACCTTAGATTGGCCCTCGAGTTCACGCACCGCTCTTTCGAATTCATGCACTGCTTTGTAGTTGAGTGCGTTGAACACTTCTGGGCGGTTTAATTCGATATGGCCTATCTTTTGATCGATCGAAACTCGAAGACATTCCCACACGGCATCCATTTGTCCTCCATCACGCAGCGCTGATTTGGGGCGCCTAATTAATAAGCAAAGATTCTTGGCTCGGACGCAAGCAACTTCCGCGGCACATAGCGGCTGACTTGCAGGTTACGCGGTCGGCATGCATTTACAGGAAAGTGTGCTCATTGCGAGGATGCAGAGTCGAACTCATCGGCCTACTCGACGTTGCCCAATGTCCCTGTGGCGCCAGTCAATCCAAGTTTAACCTTTTCCACGACAGTCTGATCTTCGAGTCCGGTCGTGTCTCCCCGCACGGCGCCCGTCACAATGATCTCTTTCAGCAGTCGCCGCATAATCTTGCCGCTCGCAGTCTTGGGCAAGATGTCCGTAAAATGAATCGATTTTGGCGTCGCAATCTTGCCGATTACCGATTCGATTTGCTCACGGACTCGCTTTTGCAGTGCCTCCGATGGTTCGCAGCCGGTGCGCAGAACAACAAAGACCACAGGCATCAAGCCCTTGAGTTCATCGGGTACGCCGATGACTGCGGTCTCTGCAATGCCTTCGCATCCCAACACTGCACTTTCCATTTCCATAGTGCTTAAACGATGGCCGGCAACGTTGATCACATCGTCTGTTCGGCCCAGCACCCAAAAATGCCCGTCTTTGTCTTTGAGTGCCGAATCATAAGTACAGTAGCAGCCAGGAATCTCCGCGAAGTATTCCCGTACGAATCGGTCGGGCTCTTTCCACAGCCCGCGCACCATGGTCGGAAGCGGAGTGCGCACTACCAAATTGCCGGAGACGTTTGGCCCGACTGAAACGCCGTTCTCGTCGACGACATCGAGCTCAGCTGCTAGAAAAGGCACGCCGCACGAACCCGGCTTCATCGGCATCAGCCAAGCTGCGCTGCAGAGCGGACATCCCCCGAGCTCCGTTTGCCCCCACATGTTGTTGATATAGAGGCGCCCTTTACCCAGCTTTTCATATGCCCAATGCCATGCTTCCGGATTCAATGGTTCGCCCAATACGCAAAGCGTATCCACGCTGGAAAGATCGAAGGTTTTCAGCAACTCGTCCCCGTGCCGCATCAGACCGCGAATCGCGGTCGGTGCCATCATTAGCTTTTTTACGCGATATTTCTCGATCACCTGATACAGCCGGTCGGGCGTCGGCCAATCGAGTGCGCCGTCGTAAAAAATCGTTGTCACGCCGTTTGATAGCGCGCCGACAATTCCCCAGATGTGCATGGTCAACCAGCCAATATCCGCTGCGCACCAAAACACGTCATTTGGGTGATGATCTAGCTGGTATTTCGCGTAGACGTAATTATTGACCAGGAAACCCATTCCTGCGTGTACGATTCCCTTTGGTTTGCCTGTCGTGCCGCTGGTGTAAAACACAATCGCAGGCTCGTTGGCTTCGAGCGGCTCGGGAGCACACTCCGAGCTCGAAGCGGCCATCAACTCGTCCCACCAAAAGTCGCGGCCCGCAGTCATCTTTAGCGGAGTCCCGCTTCGTTTTATGACGATGATGGCCTGGATGCTGGAGATCGACTGAACTGCCACGTCCACTTTGTCTTTCAGGGGGATCAGGTTGCCTCGGCGGCGCACGGCGTCAGCCGTAATTATGATCTTTGGGGCAAAGCCTTCGATTCGGCTCTTCAACGCCTCCGGTGAGAATCCTGAGAAGATCGTGTTGAAAACGATCCCCAGCCGGAAACAAGCCAGGACGGCGATCACTGTTTCCGCGAGATTGGGGAGAAAAATCGCTACGGGGTCACCCTTCTTAAGTCCAAAGCTTTTGAGAACATTCGCGAAGCGATTCACCTCGTGGTAGAGCATCCGATAGGTGTAAAACCTGGATTCCGAACTTTCACTCTCCCAGATTAGAGCGACCTTGTTATCTGCGCCGTTTTTTAGGTGGCGGTCGAGCATATTTGCGCAGGGATTCGCGATGCCGCCGCAGAAGTACTCGAAATGCGGGAGATCGCCTTTACGGACGGAATGCCAGGGCTTTATCCATTCGAGTTCCGAGGCGGCCCGGGCCCAAAACTGATCGGGATCTTGGTGGGAAAGGCGCAGCATTTCTTCGAACGCCGCGGTGCTGCCAATATTTGTTTTCGCCGCTCGCTCCGCATTGGGAATGCGGAGCGAGCTTGCGCTGATCATTGCAAGTTCGTCACCGATTTCGCTCATCGAAAGTGTTACGCCCGGACACCGCGAGATCCCGTGAGGCGCTCGCTTGGCGAACTAAGACGCGACCCCCATCAGTGCTTCTCGCTGCCGGCGTTTGCCATCGGCGCCACTTTAATCACGCCGATGTTGCCTTCGATCGAGACTGTCGTGCCGTATGACGCCGAATCCTTTTGCTGCTGTTGAAGAAACTTTTGAGCCATCTCCGGAGATGCAATCCGCGGCGCTCCACGATCGGCGCGACGCCGTTCCCATCCCAAGTCAACCGGATAGATTCGGAGCTCGGACAATTGGTTGTGATCGAATCTAGAAACGACGATCGCGCTTTCATATATGGGCTGGCGCGGCACCTGGTCCCAGAAGTTTGCGGCAAAGCTAGCGTCGTCCATTGCCGCGATATCTGGTCCGTAAGATTCACGCTCCTCCTGCGAGGATGGTTGAACGGCGAGGTTAATTTCGAAAAACAGATCACCTAAGCTGTGAAATATTGGCCTGTTTTTGTAAATTTCAATCCCCAGCATCCGGTGCGGCCCCGTTCCCACCCATTCATCCGCACCCGCATCAATGGCCTCATGGGAGATTTGAGTGACGAAATCCGCTCCGGGTTCCTGGTGAGCGTGGATCATCACGATCAAAAAATCGCAATTCTGTTTTGCACTGCGAATACTCTGAAGAATTTCGCGCTCATCGAGCGGATTCATCTTGTAGCTGAATCCGGGCTTGTCCCCGATTCTGTACCACGTCCCGAAGAGATAAAGTTCGTCGGGGCCCAGTGGATTCATGAATTCGTAGACCGGCGCTGAAAGGGAGTCTGCCGCAACATTTCGATTATTTCCAGATTGGCTGCTCCTTGGATAAGCATCGCGGATCTTGCGCAGAGCTTCCATTTGCTCCGCAGTGACGATGGTGTAGCGAATGAGGCGAAGAGGATTGGCTCCTGGCCGGGCGGGAACCTTCCCATTTGCATTAATTGGGATCTGCTGCGGGTCGGAAATCGACGAATTGATGGAGATCAATCCGACGCGGCCTTTTGGCGTGTCATGATATTGTGCCTCGCGAGCTAGATCCCGCGTCTCTCCGTCGCCGGCGTGCACAATGCCGGCTTCATCGAGCCAACGGTCGGTCTCGAGCGCGCCATCGATACCCCAATCGCTCTGGTGGTTGTTAGCCCGTCCTACCATGTCAATTCCCATTGCCTTCAGATCTTTTGCTACTCCAGGCTCCCCATTGAGCGCCCAATAGTGGCTGATAATGTTTTGCGGAATCTTGTATCGCCGGTAATCCACAATGGCGCCCTCGTAATTGCCTACGCTGACGTCTGCAGAATGGAATATCGCAGCAATCGGCTTATTTTCCGGATATGGCGTTTCAGGGTGGGCCTCGATAATGTCGCCTACCGAGGCGACCGTAAATCCATCCGGGACATTCGTGGCCAATACCTGGGAAGGATCCCGGCCTTGATCCTGCGCAGCAACCACAGTCGCTCGCTGAAGGAAAAAAGCGAGGCCTACGCAGGCGCCTACCAGACCAGCCGTAACGAAGAACCGGACCAAGGCTCGAGATCTATTCATTTTCATCTTCTGCCCTCTATAAGCTTTCTCAGGCTCCAAGCCGTAGCTCGGCCGTAATTCTCGACCGCACTGACTCTTCCCAACAACGATTCACAATCGGAACCCGGAGTCTCGACCCGCTGCGTCGCCAATGAGCTTCAGGAGTGAATTGCCGCGATAGGAGCCGGAACGTCGGCATTCCGAATTCCGGGGCCGCAGCCTAGCATTGCAGAAATTGCGTGTCAACACAATTCACTGTAATAAGAAAAAGACTGCCGCGCGATGGCGTCCTTACCACCGCCTCGCATTCGCCAGAAGCGAGAACGGGACAACTGCAAACCTTTCAAGATTGGCATTCCTGCAGCCTTCTTGTGTACAGGACATGCAAAGACATCGTGATGCGAGGGATCGACTGCGAGTCAGGGGGCTTGTTCATTCAATCGGACCTCGCCCGATCCGTCTCTTACGGAAATTTCCGTGCCGAAATCGCGTGATAAGCTGGCGAGCGTCCGCAGGATTTCGTCCGCATGTTCAGCCGAGGCGATTCGGGGAATCCCCCGCTGGGCGATCGGCAGATAGACTCCCAGATCAATCGGCTGAAGCCGAATTGACTTGAGGACGCCTCGTTCAATAGTCGTGACCGCGATCACACTCTGCCACCAGATCGGTTCCTGAGACTGCGGGACTTGAAAGCTGGCCATGCTTCCTAAAGCGCCGATCGCCAATTGAAATAAATCCATCCCCGCCTCGTACACATCGGCGGCACGCGCATCGACGGCGGCGTAATCGAATGCGAAATTGCCCAGGCTATAGAAGATTGCACACTTTTTGTATAGCTCGATTCCGCGGAGCTGGTGCGGCCCGCTTCCGACTACGAGACTGGCGCCGGCATCAATCAATGCATGCGCGAACGATCTCACGAAGTCAGCCGGTGTATCGCTTTGATTTCGCGGCTCGTGGCTGTGAAGCATTACGATTACGCAGTCGGATTGCGCGCGTGCGAGCTTGACCTGCTCGAGAATATCCTGCGAGTCTTGCTCGTTTGGGATCATCTCCACGGACGTTTTTGATCCCTTCTTGATGGTCGTTCCGGAAATTATCAACTGGCCTGGTACTGGGGATTTTGTTGCAATCGGAGAGCGTTGCAAAATCGCGAACGTGGAAGGATCAACCGTCACGTCTGGGGAGTATCTCAGGGCATTCACACCGGGGCGCCCTAGAATCTCGCCGCGCGAGTATGTCGCTCGCGACTCAGGGGAGGCGGATGTTGTGATCGCAATCACAGAGACACGCCGAGGCCCCTCGCCAAAGCTTACCGGCGCCCGGGCGCGCTCAAGGCCATCTCCTGATCCCGCGTGACGCAGTCCTTGATGAGCCAGTATTTCCTGCGTCTGTTCCATACCCTCGACGCCATAATCTGTAGCGTGGTTATTCGCGAGGGAAACGACAGTGATGCCCATCCGTCTCAGGTCTTCTGCCTGACGCTTCGTTCCATACGGCCACCGGATGGTGCCGGCTACTTCCGGCTGCGGAATATTCTTCTCGTCGAGGAGATTCTCGTCGAGACTCGTCAGTCCAATACTGGCGTTGTTTACCGCATCTATGACGCCCGCAAATCCGCGGTCTATCGTGCCCGATGGAATTGGCGCCTGCGTGAACCAGTCGCCGGTGGCGGCGATGACCAGACTCTCTCCCGATCCTCGAAGCTGCAGGGGGGGTCTCGGCCGATGGGAGACGGCGATTCGCCAGACGAGTCCTGTGAGCAAAAGAAGACTAGCGGCCAGAAGAGCAATTTTTTTGCGGATGGCGCTCTCCTAATTTAGGTCTAGGCAATAAACGCGCGTTGAACAAACCAGTACGCTGCCAGGCATAACACGATCACAGAAACGCTGACTTGAAACCGCCGCTGCAGGCTTGAGGATGTCATGTACAAGATCAGTGGAAAGAGCACGAGGACAAACGCAACCTGTCCAATTTCCACGCCGAGATTAAATGAAAAAAGCGACAGCGCCAGGTGGCTCCGGGAAAGACCCATTTCTCTCAGAACACTCGAGAACCCAAATCCGTGGACGAGACCGAAAAGAAACGCAATACGGTAGCGCGCGATGGCGCGGGTGCCCAGTAAGTTCTCGACTGCCACATAACCAATACTGAGAGCAATCACGCTCTCCGTCAGCCGGCTCGGAAGCCGGACGATGTCGAGCGTCGCGAGAACTAGGGTGATGCTGTGGGCCACCGTAAACGAAGTAATGATCTTGATGATCGACTTAAGGTTCGTTGTGACGATCAGCAAACCGACGAGAAATGCCAGATGATCGTATCCGGTGAAGATGTGCATGATTCCCAGGCGAAGAAAGCTCACGAATGTCCGAAATGCGTTCGGTTCACCGGACGTAAACGTCGCAGTCGGATTCGACGCGTTCAGTACCGCCTCCTCGAGCGTTCCGTTCATGTTCACATTGGCGAAATGCTGGTGAACTGGACGGGTGATTTGGGACAGCGTTGAAGTCAGCGTCAGGTCCGTTACGTCATGCGAGAACTGATACTCCAGCTCCATGGCAACGAGGTGTTCCTCAACTACTCTGTACCGCTTGAGAGTTATCTGGATGGGCGGGTCAGGCGCGCCGATAACGAAGTGCTGTTTGAAATCTGCGTATATCCGGTTGATCGAGTTATCTAGTTCGTCCGTGGATACGAACCCCGTTCCCTTTCTGTCGACGTAGCCCAGCTCAAGCAGGTCGAGCCTGAACTCGACGCGGACTTCGCGCCCGTGAACGTCGATGCGCGATTCGCTGCGCGCCACATCATGGGCGCAAGTCGATGTTGGAGAAGCACACAACACGATGGCAACGGCGAGCCACGCGAATGCGAGTCTCTGATTTGCGTTCAATTTACCGGACCCTTTGAGAGATAGAATCGTTACAAGCGCTCCTCGGGCATATCACGGATCGTGCGCGTAGCGATAGCTCTTTGTAAGAGACGATTCATGTGGAATATGAGCTGCGAGTGCATGGATGTGGAGGAGTCTGCGCGGCAGGCGCTTCGCCCCGTAAGCGGAGGCTCCCCGTACACTTGAGAATGTGCGGGCTTTACGCGAACAACATGTATGAAGCGGTCCGTCGGTCCTGAGCCTGTCAATGATTCGGCGATCGAGAGTTCGAAGTTGGCGCATGGTCGAGTTCATCCGCCAGGGCAGACGCGTCGTATATATTCCTTAACGCTTCCATTATCGCGCGAGCGTCAACGCTGACGGCACGCGCGGCCTCGTCGCTATAAACGAAATTCGAGGCTAGGGCCTGCGAATTACCGTCGAATACGACTCCGACTATCTCGCCGGATTTGTTGACTACGGGACTGCCGGAGTTTCCACCGAGAACATCCGCGGTTGAAACAAAATCGAGTGGCGTATCAATTACAAGCTTGTTCCTTGCGCCGATCCAGCTCTCGGGCAACTTATAGGGCGGCTTGTTGTCATGTTCACCCGCATATTGAAATGCTCCTCGGATGTCAGTGAAATACGGGACTGGCTTGGCGTTCTCGATATAACCTTTCACCGTTCCGTAGCTGAGTCGAAGCGTGGAAGTAGCGTCGGGCGGCTCGGAAAATCCAGACTCTGAAAACCTTGCGCGCGCGATCTTTGGCCCTTCCGACCGCTCGACGGAATCGACTTCATCTTCAAATCGTTTACGCACGGCGCGAGCTTCGGCGTCAACCGAGCGCATGAGAACGATCAGGGGGTCCGTCGAACTCTCGATTGCCGCTTCCCCTCCTTGATAGAGCTGTTTGCGCACCGCAGGATCGGCCAACTTCGTTCCGGCGATGAGCGAATTGGCGATTTGCTGCGGCTGTCCGCTGCCTAATATTTTCTCGAAATCGAAGGCTGTGGCGGGCAATGTGGCCTTCATCTGCGCGAGACTCTCAGTCAGGACAGCGCGCTCGAGTGGCAGATAGACTGGGGTGTCTGCAAACAGTTGCTGTTCGAGTCCCGGAAGAGCCGAGTCGCGGTATTCACGCAGGCGCTCGCTATTCGGTTTTGTCCTTTCTTCCGCGACTCTCACGAGCGTGCGCGCATACCGGGCCAATTGCGATGCAAAACCGCGCAGGCGCTCAACGTAAATCAACTGCGTGTAGATCTCGGATTGAACCTTCATGGCCTCGGAAATCCTTTGCCACGGATCTGGGTCACCGGCATTTTTCGAGCGATAGGCGGCGCGAAGTTTTACTTCTTCTGCCGTCTTTTTTTCCATTACGCTTTTGTTTTTTAAAGCGGCTTCGTATCCGACGAAGGCTTTGAACCCATTCTTTGCGCCGAACAGAAATTCCTGAGACATTCGCGCGTTTTCGGGCGACTCGGCGGCGAACTTGTTGAGCATTGCGATCCAAAGTGTTTGGCTTTCAATGAGTGTGGGGTATTGAGTATCGCGAAGGAATTCCAGTTGCGAAACGGTCTTCCAGCGGTTGGTCGCGCCCGGAGTGCCCGAAACAAAGACCAAGTCGTTTTCTTTCACGCCGGTTGACGACCACTGGAAATAGCTGGTGAGACGGGCTGGTTTGTCATGCTCATAGACGCGGAAGAATGCGATGTCCAAATCGTAGCGTGGATAGGTGTAATTGTCCGGGTCGCCGCCGAAGAACGCCACTGCGTACTCGGGTGCGAATACCAGGCGAACGTCGGAGTACCTCTTGTAGCGGTAAAGATGATATGCCGCTCCCGAAAAGAGCGTCACTACATCGCAACGCGTATCGGGGGGATCCGCGCATGTTTTCTCAATTTTCGACATGATGGCTCGTTGCGCCTGACCGGCTTCGGCAGTTGCCATGCCCGGCGTCACAGCCGAATTCAAATTTGAGGTGACATCCTCGATCCCGATGAGTTGATCTACGGCTAACTCCGGACATCGAACTTCGTTAGCGCGCGCGGCTGCGTAGAAGCCGTTCTGCATGTAATCCTTGCCGTTGACCGAAAGATTCTGGATGCAGTCTGCGGCGACGTGATGATTCGTAAGCGTGAGGCCGTCGGCAGAGACGAAAGAGCCCGAGCCGCCGGTGCTGAACCGCACCGAGGACATTCGAATATGGTCCAACCATTCCTGAGTGGCTTCGAAGCCGTACTTCGCCTTTATCCGGTCCTTGGGA
Source organism: uncultured Acidobacteriota bacterium (assembly GCA_963831955.1). Taxonomy (GTDB): domain Bacteria; phylum Acidobacteriota; class Terriglobia; order Acidiferrales; family UBA7541; genus Palsa-147. The sequence continues at coordinate 804,205 of CAWHSG010000004.1, forward strand.
AACGCGTTGTAGAGCCACATCCCTTCGTCGGCCTGACTGAAGGAGCTCGCTGACACAACCGCCAGAAGCAAAATGCAGATGAGCAAAGGCCTCTTCATTTGCGGGTCCGCCTTGAGGGATTTTCGTTCACGCGGGCCGTGCCGCGGGTCAGCCGGCGATGTTTGAGAGTCCCAAAGTTCCGCACGTTTAAGAGTTGCGGGGCATTCACGGGATCGGATTCTCAATCTCAGAGGTTATCGTCTGCCTGCGATTCCGCGCACCGATTCGATTAATTTGACGGAGTCGTACCCGACGCCCTCCTTGAAAACCGTTTCCACGTTTTCAATGTCATCGATGTTGCTGGACGGGTCTCCCTTGATGACAACCAGGTCCGCAAGCTTGCCGGCAGAGATGGTGCCGATGCGGTCGGATTCGCCGAGAAACTTCGCGCCGTTTTCAGTAGCGACGTGAATGGCTTCCGGCGGGGTGAGTCCTGCCTCAACTAGCAGCTCGATCTCGCGCTGATCTCCGAAGCCGGCCAACACACCTCCCGAACCAGTCGGATCCGGGCCGGCCATCAGCAATCCTCCGGCTTGAAAAAATGCGCGTTCGAACTCCATTTCCTTCTTGAGCGCGGCGCCCCATGGGGAGATCGGTGTGCCATAGTGTTTTTGAATGTATTCGGTGGTGCTCACGAAGTCTTTGTTCTGCAGCATGGCGCTGCGCGCATCCGGAGACAGCGCATCAAACACTCGCTTCCGGATGGTTGGCCTGCCGGGAACAAGCACCTCGTAAACCGGCAAAGTAGAAGTGATCGCCACGTGGCGTTCGACGAGATCGAGAATCATCTCGTGAACCGGTCCGGCATTGACATCAAGTTTGGCCATGAGCTCCGGCGCCTTCGCCAAATCAGGACACTGATCTGGTTTTTTATCGGGCAAGAACTCGGTGTCGGTCATCAAGCCGTGTTCAAGACTATCGATGCCGAGCGCCGCTGCTTCGCGGAAACCGATCGAGCAGAGATGTCCAGTCACCTTGGCCTTGCGCTGGTGAGCGGCTTGGATCGCCGCGGCCAGTTCGGCCCTGGTGATGAACATATAGGCTTTGAAATTATCGACGCCGCTGTCCAGCCAGAAATTTACGACGCGCGTAGCATCTTCCGGACCCCTAAGATGCGTCATCTGAATGGCGGGAGAATCTTCGCCATCCAAATAGGGCCCCGTCACATGCATTTTCGGGCCGGGAATCTTGCCCGCATCAATTTGCTTTTTGATTTCGAGATCCGCGTCTGGCTCGTGCGAGCCGGTCGTGCGGATCGTAGTTACGCCCCCGGCGAGGTAAAGACGCGGGAAGCTGAATCCCATTTCGGCGGAAAAGCCGCCGCCGGTGGGATAGAAGAGGTGATCGTGCATGCCGACAATGCCGGGGATTACTGTGTAGCCCGGCAGATCGAGCACCTTCGCGTCAGGCGGGACGGTGATTTGTGCCGAGTCACCGATCTGGCTGATCTTGTCGCCGGTTATGACGATGGATTGCTCGGTGAGCGCTGGCCCGCCTGTTCCGTCAATCACACGAACGTGGCGAAGAACTACAACGGGAGCTTGAACGGAAACGAATTCACGATGTTCGGCAGGAGCTTGGCCGTAGCTCGCCGCTGGAAACGTCACTAGCAATGCCAGCCGGCACGCCCAAGAAATAAATACCAAGCTCGAATTCTTCGAAGGCATCGTGGCACACTCCCGCTTCGGTATGCCCGCGACATCCGGAAAATTCGCCATCGAGAAGATGAATTAGATTTAGCATCGCGGCGCGCGCGAACCGCATCTACCGCGTGAAAAATAAAAGCACGAGGGTCCAAGAGGAAAGAGAGCAACCCAAAAGAGCGGGCAACGCACAAGCGGCCTCAACAGTATGCGCACGAAATCGCAATTTTTAGCCACTCCAATCGAAAATAAACTTCGGTGCAGCCTTGCTTCTTTGTGATATAGACAAAAACTATTTTGTAGAGGGACTTCAGCAGGATATCGAGTTGGCTGCATGAAGATGAGTCTCGCCAATCCGCGCGGTTCGCAAGCACAGGAACTCGCCAAGCTCTCCGACCCGGAGCTGATGGAGTTCATGAATGCCGGGCGGGACGATGCGCTCACCGTGCTATTCGATCGTTATCACCGGCTGGTGTTCAGCGTGGCCATCCGCATCGTTCGAGATCCCGGCGAAGCGGAGGAAGTCGTTCAAACCGTTTTTTTCGACATCTATCAGGCCTCGGCGAACTTTGACCCTCGCAAGGGCATTCTAAAAGTGTGGATCTTGCAGTATGCCTATCATCGCGCGTTGCAAAGGAAGCGGCATTTAGTGGCCAACCATTTTTACCGCTGGGAGGATTTGGAAGCGGCTATTGATGTCGGCTCCAAGCGGACACTGCCTGGCGAACTGCCGGAACTCGCGCGGCTCGCCGAGCAGATGCTGGAAAAACTCAAACCACGCCAGCGAGCTGCCCTGGAATTGACCTATTTCGAAGGATTCACTGCCGAAGAAATTGCAGCTCGCTTGAGCGAATCGGTTCACGCGATTCGCCACGACTTGCATCGCGGCCTGGCGGCATTGCGCGCAGAACTGGAAAAGAATAATGAAAAACAATAAAACGCTGGCGGAACTTGCTTGTCGAATTTGGCCCAACACGCACCGGCGTTACCGGGAGATTTGCGTACTGGCCGCCACCGGGCAGCTCGGTGGCCCGCAGATGACCGAATTAGACGAGCACATCTCGCACTGCGAATCCTGCCGGAAGTATCTGGAATCCGTCGCACAAGCCAGCGTGCAAGCGATGTCGATATTGGCTGATGGACGCGTGCCGGAAGAAGACGTCGTGCCGCCAGAAGGCATGCGCGCGCGCTTTCTTTCGAGAGCAGCGGCGGCCGGACTGGAGATTCAGAACGATTTGATCTTGCGCCGTCACCCAATCCCGGTACCCAAGACTCTCTGGGTTGCACCGCGAGAACAAAGGGAACCGGATTACCGGCGGGAAGAATCCGAGCCAGCTCGAGCTCGCATCACCGTTTTAGCCTTCCTGAGCCGAGCGGTAGCCGCTTCCGCCATCTGCCTCGCTATCGGAATCGCGGGATACTATGGCGGCCGGCATCGTGCCGTTCAAGATCACGCGCTGCCCGCACCATCGGCGCATTCGTCGAGCGCGGCGATTTCACCAGCCACTGAAGACGCTGGAATCTCCGCGCGTATTAGCGAGCTGGAACGGCGAAAGAACGCCCTCGAGGCGCAAAGCCGCGAATTTGCAGAAAAGTCCTCCGAATCGATCGCCGAGAAAAAAGCGTTGACCGACAAATTGTCGAGCTACGTCGAGCGATTGGCGCAAATCACAAGCCAGTCCCGGAGCGAACAACAGCAAGCCTCACAAGAAAATCTGCAAGCCAAGAACCGGATTGCCTCGTTGCAGGACGAAGTGGACAAACTTCGCTGGCAGTTGAATGCCACCGAGTCTAGTCTGGCCGCGCAACAAACGCAGAGTGAGGAACTCAAGGCCAAGCTCGATCGAACCGAGGCGGATCTTCAGCAGGAGTTGGACGTTAAGTCCGCGAGGCTAGAAATCGGCGATCTAGTGGCCGCGCGAAACCTTCACATTATCGATGTCTATGATGTGGACACCAAGGGCGCGCGCCAACACTCGTTCGGCCGAGTCTTTTACATTGAAGGAAAGTCGCTTGTCTTTTATGTCTACGATCTCGAAGATCCTCAACGTCTAAATGCTAATGTGGTGTTCCGCGTGTGGGGCGAGAAGTCTGGAATGAAAGAGACCACCCACAACCTGGGAATTCTTCATAATGAGGATGCCAGCCAGGATCGCTGGACGCTGAGATTCGACGATCCGAAGGTTCTGGCGCAGATCAACTCTGTGTTCGTCACTGTGGAGACCTCGAACAAACACTTCAACGAACCGCATGGGAAAAAGGTTCTCTACGCTTTTTTTGGCAGCCCTCCAAACCATCCCTAGGCCCCGCGGACGAAATTCCGGCCGGAGCGAAAAACCAGCGCGTGGCATTTTTTCAGTAATTTCTTGGCGACCGCTAAGAAATTTGCTGTTTGCGTGGCGAATTTCCAACGCGTCGCGGGCATACACAGACGGGAGTGTGCCACGATGCTGCTAAATCGCCTGCTGCGTGTCGCTTTGATTGTTTCGTTCGTCGCGCTACTGACCGTCAGCAAGGCCACCGCGCAATCTGAGACTGCCACGATTTCCGGACAGGTTGTCGATAGCCAAGGCGCGACAGTGCGCGGAGCGGAGATTCAGCTCAAAAGCGTGGAGCGCGGCACCGCCACGACTGCGGCGACAAACGAGTCGGGCATTTATGTGTTCGCCAGCGTGATGCCGGGACAGTACGATCTCACCGTGCGCATGACTGGATTCAAGCAGGTGGATTTTCCAGGCCTGATTGTAAACGTACAGGATCACATCGAGCAGAATTTCCGTCTTCAAGTGGGCTCCGTCTCCGAAAGCGTGACGGTCGAAGGCACGCTGCCGATGATCAACACGCAGGACGCCACGGTCAGCACGCTAATCGATCGGGAGTTTGTGGAGAACCTGCCGATAAACGGGCGAAGCTTTCAGACATTGATTTCGCTGACGCCCGGCGTGGTGCTGACTCCTTCGACTTTTTATGATCCCGGACAATTCAGCGTGAACGGCCAGCGAGCCAGCTCGAACTACTTTACGGTGGATGGCGTCAGCGCGAATATCGGCATCGGCCCATTCGGCGGGCTGTCTCAGACGGCCGGCGGATCGATACCTGGGTTCAACGCGGTGGGGGGCACAAACAGCCTAGTGTCCGAGGACGCGCTGCAAGAATTCCGAATTCAGACTTCGACATTCGCGCCCGAATTCGGACGCACACCCGGAGCGCAAGTCTCGCTGGTCACGCGCTCAGGAACGAATTCGTTTCACGGCACGCTTTTCGAGTATTTGCGCAACGACAAGCTGGACGCCAACGATTGGTTCTCGAATCAGCTGGGATTGCCAAGGTCCGAAGAGCGCATTAATGATTTCGGCGGAGTCGTTGGCGGACCGGTCGTGAAGGACCGAACTTTCTTTTTCGCATCGTACGAAGGGCAGCGCCTGCGGCTTCCGGACACGACACTTACCACCGTGCCGTCGCTGTCCGACCGGCAGAGTGCGCCAGCGGCCGTGCAGCCCGTGCTGAACGCCTATCCCTTGCCGAATTCCGGAGACACTGGATTTAACGCGGGTTATTCCAACAGCGCGTCGCTAGATGCAGGCAGCATCCGTATCGATCACACATTAACCAGCCGGGTCACTCTTTTCGGCCGTTACGACTACGCGGAGTCCTCTTCGCTCACCAGAGGCGGAGGCACGCAAGTCAGCTTGAGTACGCTCGAGCCAGTAAACATCAACACCCAAACACTCACGATCGGCGCGACCTGGCTGATCTCCGCGCACATGAATAATGATTTCCGTTTCAATTACAGCCGCAGCACCGCCGCAAGCTCCGACTACGTCGATACTTTCGGAGGCGCGGTTCCTCCGCCCGCTTCCCTGTTTCCTGGCTCCAATACCCCGCAGAACGCGCACATCGAATACACCATTGATAGCCTTCAGAACTCCATTTGGAGCATCGGAAGGGTCGCGTCCAATCTTTTCCGGCAGTTCAACGTAGTAGATAGCTTTGCAATTCAGAAAGGCTCGCATAGTTTGAAGTTCGGTGTTGACTATCGCCGCCTCACTCCAGAGTTGAATCCCGACCTGTATGTTTTATTTGTCGATTTCCCGGACGTCCCGTCGGCACTGGCAAGCGCTCCGCTGATCGCCGAGGTTTCTGCGGAGCGGGCCAGCACGGTCTTATTTCGCAACCTGGGGCTTTTCGCGCAAGACACCTGGAGAATTAGCCCGCGGCTAACGGTCACCTACGGCCTGCGGTGGGACATGGACTTTGTGCCTAAGACCATCGGTGGCCCGCCCTTGCCGGCGGTTAGCAACTTCAATAACCCGACGATGCTGGGTCTGGAACCATCCGGCACGCCCATTTTCAGCACTCAATACAACGGGTTCGCGCCCCGAATCGGTGTGGCGTACGAACTACGCGCAAAACCGGGTCTGGAGACGGTACTAAGGGCGGGATTCGGTCTCTTTAATGATTTGGCAACGCAAGAGGTCGGCGACGCTTTGTTAGGACCATTCTACCCATACGGCGCGCTCAATTTGGTGTTTTTCCCGCCCTATCCATTGCCTGACTCGGTCACAACTCCGCCTCCCTTTGAATGTGTAAATTCGAATTGCGAGCTTGCGGGCTTCGATCCTCACCTAAAGATGCCGCACACCTACCAGTGGAATGTTACGTTGCAACAATCGCTCGGTAGCGCACAAACGGTCTCGGTTGGATACTTGGGAGCTCTGGGCCGCCAGCTCTTGCAACAAGATGTGCTGGTTGACCCGAATCCGAATTTTGGCTTCGTCGAATTGACCGGTAACGCAGCGACTTCGAGTTACAACGCACTGCAAATCCAATATCAACGGCGATTGTCCCGCAACATTCAAGCGCTGGCCTCCTACACCTACTCTCACTCGATCGACGACGCCTCGAGCTCTTCGATCGGCTCGGTCTCGAACGGCTTTGGCGAGTTTGGCCCCGAGGCAAATCGCGGCCCTTCTGATTTCGACATTCGCCATACATTCTCGGCCGCTCTGACGGTGAACATCCCCAAGCCGCCGGCACACAACGGATTTGTTCAAGCTCTTCTGCGTGATTGGTCCATCGACAACATCATACTGGCTCGCGGCGCCACGCCCGTCAGCCCATATTACAGCGGGCTCAGCTACTCCCTTCTCAGCCAAGCCGCCGTCCGGCCCGACGTTGTTCCGGGCGAGCCTTTGTACCTCAGCGATCCCTCGGTGGCCGGAGGCAGGATTATCAATGCGGCTGCTTTCACAGAGCCGCCCCTGGATCCCACCACAGGGCAGCCTCTGCGTCAGGGAACTCTCGGACGAAATGCGCTTCGTGGATTCGGCGCGACGCAGTGGGACTTTGACGTGCGCCGCGAGTTCACTCTTCATGAAGAGGTGCGGCTGCAGTTCAAAGCCGAATTCTTCAACATCCTGAATCACCCAAATTTCGCCAGTCCCATCAACGACCTGGACAGCCCGCAATTCGGGCAGTCCACCAGCATGTTATCGAATGGTCTGGGCAGCAACGTTTCTGGCAGCGGAGGATTTGGATTTGCTTCCGTCTTTGAAGTGGGCGGGCCGCGCTCGATTCAATTCGGACTGAAGCTCCAGTTTTAGTGCATTTCCCCGGACCGACCACGCGGCGATCGTGCCTCTGGTCCGGAGAAGCGAAGCTGACTTGGCGGTGAGCAGGAGATAATATCCCGACTGATTCCGCCATTTCAGTTTCCCCCAGGGGGTGAACCCGTGAATCATAGCCACCCATGGACGCGGGTTCACCTATCCTGCATTCCAGTCGTCTTCCTCGCTTGCGTTTCGCTTGCCTGCGAGGGCAGTTCGTCCGCAATCTCCTTGCAAGCCGCAAATCCGCAGAAATCACAGAGCGACGCTTTCGATCAAAAGAACTCTTTGCCGCTCAAAGCCGAACGAAAAGTCGAATTCACCACCGACGAAGGAACCTGGTTATCGCTCGACCTCTCGCCTGACGGGAAAACCATCCTGTTCGACATGCTCGGACACCTCTACCGCCTGCCATTCGAAGGGGGCAAAGCACTGCAGCTCACTCACGGCCTGCCCTTTGATAGCCAGCCGCGCTTTTCTCCGGATGGCTCGTGGATTGTTTTCCTGAGCGATCGCAGCGGCTCTGAAAATGTCTGGATTGCAAAGCTCGATGGCTCGGAGCTCAAGCAGATCACTCACGATAAGCGTTCCATCTTCACCTCGCCGATTTGGACTCGCGACGGACAGGCCATCATCGTTTCGCGCGAGCAACGTCTCTCTCTCGGCGATGTCGAACTGTGGATGTTTTACGTAAACGGCGGTTCCGGCGTGCAGCTCACCAAAGGCCGCTCGAAGACCGACGCGCGCTCGGATGAGTCGGTGCACGCAGTCGGTGCAGTCCTTTCGCCCGATGGAAAGTTCCTCTATTACACAAAGCATCCCAACTCCTCGAAGCCGTTCGACGCCATCTTCCCACCAACTCAGATCGTGCGCCGCAATATGATCACCGGTCAGGAAGACACGATCACGAATGCGCTCGGTAACGCGTTTCGGCCTCTGCTGTCGCCGGACGGGAGCCAGTTGATTTTCGGTACGCGCTATAACGGAGAGACCGCGCTGCGCATTCGCGATCTGGCCACTGGCGAAGAGCGCTGGCTGAAATATCCCGTGCAGCGCGACAACGAAGAAGCAAACTTCACCAGCGACATTCTGCCCGGTTACGCCTTCACGCCCGACGGCAACGAAATCGTCGTTTCGTACGGCGGCAAGATCCACCGCGTAAATGTTGCAACGGGCGCGGACCAACTGATCCCATTCACCGCAAAAGTGAACGAGGAGATAGGTCCGCGACTCTATTTTCCTCATCGCGTGGAGGAGGGTGCGGTTCGCGCTCGCGTAATCCAGGATCCGTCGCAGTCACCGGATGCCAAGCGCCTAGTCTTTTCCGCGCTCACACGTGTTTACGTCATGGATCTGCCGCACGGCACTCCCGTTCGATTGACAACTGTGGACGAGCGCGAGTTTCAACCGGCGTGGTCTCCCGACGGCAAGTGGATCGCTTACGTCACGTGGGCGGAGCAAGGCGGCGACATTTGGAAGGCGCGCTCCGACGGATCGGGCGCGCCAGTTCGGCTGACGCGCCGCTCCGGCTATTACAGCGAGCCGGTCTGGTCGCCCGACGGAACGAAATTGGTGGCCCTGCGCGAGGACCGCGAAGCTCACGTCCAAGCGGTATTCGAAGCGTTCGGGGTTCAGAACGGCATGGCGCTCATCTGGATACCGGCCGAAGGTGGCGACATCGAGACCATCATGCCTGCCCGAGGCGCCGAACGTCCCCATTTCGCCGAGCAAAACGATCGTGTGTACGTCTCCACGCCGTCCGGTCTCGTTTCCGTGCGCTTGGACGGCACCGATCGCCGGACGGAACTCAAGGTTGTGGGCCGACCGACTTACTTTGAAGGCTACGGCGTTTCCGAATCTGCTGCCGACGATGTGCGTGTCAGTCCGGATGGCCAGTGGGCTCTCGCGCGAGTGAACTATCAACTCTTCGTGGTCGCGCTGCCCCGCGTCGGCGCGGAGACGCCAAGCGTCAACGTTTGGAGTCCGTCTGTTCCGGTGAAAAAACTCACGGACGTTGGCGCCGACTATATGGCCTGGGCCGATGGCGGCAGAACAATTACGTGGGGCGTCGGCGCTTCTTTCTTCCGCCAGCCGCTGAAGTTCGTGTCGTTCGTGCCTGAGACGAGTTCGAAAGCGGATTCGTCCGACGGCGGGAAGAAGAACGATGAAAAGGAGGCCAGTCGGGAGCAGGAACGCGCGGTAAAGAGTCCGGCGGCCGAGGAATTTGAAGTCGCAATCGAAGCGCCCCGGTACCGGCCGACTGGAACGATCGTGCTACGAGGCGCGAAAGTCATCACCATGCAGGGGGACAAGATCATCGAGAACTCGGATGTGCTGGTGAAGGACAATCGCATCGCCGGAGTGGGCCCTAAAGGTTCCGTCACGATCCCGGATGGCGCCAAGGTTCTCGACGTCGCAGGCTCGACAATTGTGCCGGGCTTCATCGATCTTCACCCGCACTGGTGGCAGGTTCGCCGCGGCGTTCTCGACATGCAGAATTGGGATTTCCTAGCCGCTCTCGCCTATGGCATAACCGCCGGGCGCGATCCGCAGACCTACACCAACGACGCATTCATCTATCAAGACTTGGTCGATATGGGGCAGATGATCGGCCCGCGAGCCTATTCTACTGGGCCGGGAATTTTCTGGGATACCGATTTCCAGTCACTCGACGACGCGATGAACATCGTCGCCAAATATAAAAAGTATTACCGCACGAATTACATCAAGGCCTATTTGGTCGGCAATCGCGAGCAACGGGAACTCATCCTTCAGGCCTCCAAGGCGCTCGAAATCATGCCCACCAACGAAGGCGGTCGCGATGAGAAGCTCGACTTAACTCACATCATCGACGGCTTCAGCGGCATCGAACACAGCTTGCCCATCGTCCCTGCCTACAAAGATGTTGACGAATTGATCGGCCAGACCGGGGTCTTCTATACTCCAACGCTGATCGTCGCCACCGGCGGGCCCTGGGCCGAAGATTTTTACTACACCACTACCGAGGTTCACGACGACCCCAAGCTGCGTCGTTTCATTCCCGACAATTTTCTCGATCGCATGACCACCCGGCGCTCGTGGGTGCGCTATCAAGACCAGGTCTTCCCGAAACTCGCCGCCACGGATGTAAACATCGTGCGCGCTGGTGGAAAAATCTGCATCGGCAGTCATGGGCAGTTGCAGGGCCTCAGCTATCAATGGGAGATGTGGGCCCTGGCCAGCGGCGGGCTGAGCAACTTGGAAGTGTTGCGTTCGGCAACGCTTCGAGGGGCGGAGGCCTTGGGATTGGCGCAGGACCTAGGGAGCGTCGAAGCCGGCAAACTCGCCGACCTGGTGATTCTCGCCAAGGACCCCCTTCAGGATATTCACAATACGAATACCATCCGGTATGTCATGAAGAACGGAGAACTATTCGAAGGCAATACGCTCGACGAGGTTTGGCCAACCCAGAAAGCTTTGTCCCCGCTGTGGTGGTGGAACGACCGTCCGTGAAGTTTCCGAGCGATCGAACGCAAACTGATGGGAGCGTGCGAATCTCCGCTACTCAGTGCCCAAAAACAGTTCTTTTCGAGGCGGGTCGCGCGGACTTTTGGGCAAGCGATTTCTCAACGATTTTGCGACGCTCGGGAATGGGGATTCTGGGCAAGGTGGGTTTTTGGGCAGGCTCCGGGCTTCGCATGCAACGGCCCGTGTCACCTGCGACTCTGCGGCCCTCCGCTGGCACTTTTCCGGTAGTGCGACATATCGTCCAAGTAAGACGTGCCTGCCTTCACTAATCGATTTGATAGGATGGCATGCAACTTCATGGGATTGACCGTCTACAGATTGCGGCGACGTCAAATGGTTTTATTCGATGCTGACGATGAAGTTCGTGAATTGGGCCCGGGAATTCTGGGCCGGTGCGGTATTCGGTTTCGTCATTCGTCAGGCAGAACGGGCAGCACCATCATGTCGACTGCAGACGGATCATCGCGCAGCTTGAGATACAACAGCGTGCCGTTCGGACGCGGCACGCTCAGGCTAGAATCGATAAAGCCAGCCGGCACCGGAACCGTGTGGCTGAATTCCGCGTCCGAAGCCACTGAATCAATTAGGAATAAGTTTGCGCCGCTGAGTTTGCATTGCTGGTCGGGCTTATCGGGGCAGCGAATTTCTTTTAACGTAGGGACACGCACCAGATTTACGAGAGGGATCCACTCACCTTTGCTCCCCTCGGAATCCACGGGTCGGAAGCGCAACGGGCCGAATGCGGAAGGACCGAAATTCTTTGCCGGATCGAATATAGCGAGAGCAGTCTTCGAATCCTGCAGGATGAGGTTGCCATCGGCCTCGCTGAGCAATACGTGAAAGGATTCGTCCGCGGTGGCGATTTCGATCTTCTCTCTGTGCGAAAACTTTTCGGGAACTTCGGTCTTGATGATGAATGAGAGGTGTCCGCCCTGCGGAAGCTCGTCCTCGTTGCCGAAGCGGATCGTCGAAAGCAAGGGCCCTCGTTCAACGCTTTTGCTGAGCAGGGCAGTTTTGGGGCGCGGCGGCTCGACCGTTGATTGTACGTCGAGTACTCGCCCGTCTCTGAGCGTTACGCGGGCAGTCAATTTTTCTTCCGGTTGTAGCGCCGCCGTTGGTGTGTTGTTCAAGGCCGCGAGACGCAATTCGTCTTTTTGATCCGAGCGCGACAAACTTGCGGGGACGAAGTGAATCCCGCTCAACTCGAAGCTTTCGACTTCATCGAGGCGCGTTCCCTTCAAAACGCCCTGCTGGTCGCCGGCGTTCATCGTAAAGCGGTCGAGCCGCGCAACCTCTGAATAAGCATGCAGATTCAGTTCGTCAGGCTCGGCCAGACCGTATTGTTTTATTTTCAGCTTCACGACGCCCGCGGTTTTATCTTTGAGCGGAATTTGCAATTCGAGTTCGTCCGCTTTTCCAATTTTCCACGTCGTCTTCAGCTCTTCGCCGCTGGCCGTAGCAACGGTTATCTTCTCGACGCAAGCCGCAGACGGCGATTGTAGGTGAATTGAATCATCGCGGCCAACAATGACGGCATCGCGGTCCGCCGGGGGAATGATCCAGTTCGCCGAATGCGCGGATCGCAGATGGAAACTTGGACCCTCAAAGGGCTCGAAGCCCCAACGGCCGCGAAGCGTTCCCTTCACGTCCTGGTCCAGTTGACCTGCATGAAGAGAGCGCGCGTCAATCACGAATCCGCCGCGGGCTGCGTCTGCCTGCGCGGGAAGATCCATGGCCAAGCCGGATTTGCTCTCGGCATGGAGAACAAAATCGTGGGCGATGTCGGTGGCGAAGACCAGAGGAGCGCCTTCGACGGGCAGAACGAGCGGTGATTTTTGCAAGCAAGACACTTCATCGACGCTCACGGCGCGCAGAGGAGGCAATTGCGCAGCCTCCACCGCAGGCAGCCCGACCACCAAAACGGATTTCGGCTTGCCGAACGACGGCGGATTATTCAGTCGAAGATTCAATTGTTCCTGCTTCGGTTGCGCGAGCGCCGGGACGTACTGATATTCCGCCGTGTGGATGTTGCTCAAAATGCGCGCCAAATCAACAACCGCGCCGACGTAGGCGCTGTAATATCCGCCGCCGGCGATCGAAGTGCCGCTGACCGCGCCGATGAAATCGGAAGACGGCCCGGAGGTGAGGGCAGTGACCATGGATTGACTGTGGCCATCATCCAGCACGAGCTGATCGCTGTTCTGCGAGAGGCAAGGGGCTTGTTGCTCGACTGGCTTATCGAAACATTTGGGATCAATTTTGACGTTGAGAGTACGAGCCAGCAACTCTGACCGCTCCTTGAGTTCTTTGGGATCGGTGTTGGATGTTTCCTTCACCTCGTCCAGATATTTGTCGAGGCGCAGGCGATCGAGGCTAGCTTGATTCAGATCTTGCGAGGCACGTACGAAGGCTCCAGGCTTGCTCCGAACCGCGCCGCGCAACGTGCTGAAATCCCCGCCGGTCTCGGGCGCGAGAAACAACAGCGTTTGTTGAGCGTCGGTGGGAACCGTGACGATGATTCCCTCCTGGCGGACTTGACGATTCCAAGTCTCGGCGCGTGTGAACCACGTATCTGGCGGAGGATTTGTCGAGCCGCGAAGAAACGCGACGATCAGCAGGTAGTGGACAGACTGGCTCTCGGGAAAATCCGGGTGGATCCAAAGACGGTCGCCCGGTTGGAGATTTGGCACATCGGAAATAGGCAGCATCATTCCCGCGCGGGTGACGTTGATCTCGAGGCGAGGCCCCGCCAAATCAAAGGCGCCAGAGTCTGCGTGCGCGACATTCTTTCCAATTGACAACAGCGCGAGAAGTGCGAAGCCCGAAAGAAACAAATAATAAAAGGCCGAAAAACGAAAGCCGACGGTCCCCATTTCTAGTTTGCTCCTGCGGCCGGGATCAATATGGTACTACTTTGAAAACGCACTCGGCCAACGATTCAGTGGTTCCATTCACGGCCAATGTTTCCAATGTCGAACCCGCCCGCCGCGACGGGCAAAATAGCGATTTGCGGCGCGCTTCGTAGGCTCGGGCACGCGCGGTTTGAGATGCTGCTGCGTCGATTCATTGAGACCGCCAGAGTGTGGACGGTTGGCCATTACAGGCACTCTCATTCAATACGTCGCTGGCCTTCGCGATGAGATCCAAGATTCGACCTAAATAGCTTCGCCTTTGGATCGTCCCGCGACATAGCCTTGCCTGATGCCAGAGTGGGTTCTTTGCATTCTAGAAATACTCTCAGTGTGCGTCGTCCCAATCTAGCCTGCGGTCGAACGCGTTGGCTTGTGCGAGCTTCTCGCCCTCTCGACGGACACCGAATGTCCGGCCCAGCAGCGCACCAGCCCAAAGCGACCGAGTTGAGAACAACTTGAGATCAAAACCGCCCAAACACCGTGATATATCGTGGTGCATGACGCACATAGAAGCTAGACGAATCAGCAACATAGCATTTCTAGAGTTAACCGTTGGTCCCAGGTTCGAATCCTGGCGGGCCCACCAACCTGCTTCTGCCCGGTGAACCGCGAAACAAAGATTCTCGGTAGTCCCCAACCTGCCCTATAATTCGCGTCGATTTGTGGGCACTCCTTCGCAGCGCGAGTTCAGGAACGGTCCGTGAACGGGAAAGGAGGCAGAGATGAAGATCGCTTTGCTGTGCTTCCTTGCACACCTCGCTTTGGCGACTCCGTCTCGAGCGCCGGGCGTCCCTCAGCAAAAGACGGCACCTGACGCAGTCAAGAACACCGTCGGCACCTTGCGCAGCTTGATGAACCTGCCGGCCGAGGAATGGAAATTTCACGTGGGCGACGTGGCACGCGGCGAAGCTACGGACCTGGACGACTCGAATTGGGAGATTCGGAAGGGCGGGACGCAGGCGCCGAGCGATTCGGTTTGGTACCGGCGATGGATCGAGGTTCCGAAAAACCTGAACGGATACGACCTGACCGGCACGCGAATTTGGTTTCAGTTTCAGGCTTACGCCAACGGGCCGATGCCGCAAATTATTTATTTCAATGGGCGGCGCGTGGCGATGGGCGAGGATCTTGAGCCTATCGTTTTGTTTGACCAGGCGAAACCCGGCGACAAGATTCTGGTCGCGGTGAAGATGCTGCATACCGTGGATCAGAAATCCTTCGCCGGGGCCATTCTGAAAATCGATTTTACCCGGGCGCGGCCCGATCCGTCGGATTTGGTGCAGGAACTTGAGTCGGTCGCGGTGCTGACGCGCGCGCAGTGGGCGAGCACGCCTTCGATAAAGCAGCGATTCGATGCGGCTGCGGCGGATGTCGATCTGGACGCGCTGAAGCGCGCGGATCAGCAGGCGTTTGACGCGTCGCTGCGGAAAGCGCAGGGCGCGCTCGAGCTGATGAAGCCGGATTTGAATAGCACGGAGGTGCGGCTTTCCGGCAATTCGCACATTGACGCGGCTTGGCTGTGGCCGGCGAGCGAAACGGTGGACGTGGTGCGCCGTACATTCGCCACGGCGCTGCAGCTCATGGACGAATATCCACAATATACCTACACGCAATCGGCGGCCGCTTACAGCGAATGGATCGTCGACAAATATCCCGACGAATACAAGCAGATCAAGGAGCGCGTCAAGCAAGGGCGTTGGGAGCTCGTCGGTGGAATGTGGGTGGAGCCGGATTTGAATATTCCGGACGGCGAATCGTTGGTGCGGCAACTGCTCATCGGCAAGCGGTATTTCAAAGACAAATTCGGCGTTGACACGCGGATCGGCTGGAACCCGGATTCATTCGGTTACAACTGGCAACTACCGCAGATCTACAAGAAATCGGGGATGGATTATTTCGTTACACAGAAGATGGCGTGGAACGACACGACGAAGCTGCCGATGAAAATCTTCTGGTGGCAGTCGCCGGACGGAAGCCGCGTGCTGACTTATTTTCCGCACGACTATGCGAATGACATCGATCCGGTTCGAATTGCGCAAGACGTGGCCCGCTCGGGCGAGTTGAATCCCGGGGTGACGGAGATGATGCATCTCTTCGGCGTCGGCGATCACGGCGGCGGGCCCACGCGCAGCATGCTGAACACCGGCGTGCATTGGTCCGATCCGAGGATGGTTTATCCGCCGATGAAATGGGGCGTGGCTCAGGGATTTTTCTCCGACATCGAGGGGAAACTGGACACCGAGCACTCGCCGGTTTGGAATTACAAAACTCTGGCCGCGGGCGACACCAAACTTCCGCCGCCAGCTGCCGGCAAAATCAGCCTCCCGGTTTGGAATGACGAATTGTATTTCGAATATCACCGCGGCATTTTCACCACGCAGGCCAATCACAAGCGCAACAATCGCCAGAGCGAAGAGCTGATGCTGAACGCGGAGAAAATTTCATCGCTGGCGTGGATCGATGGCGCCTCGTATCCCGGCGACGCGCTTAGCGAGGCTTGGAAGAAGGTACTGTTCAACCAGTTCCACGATCTCGCCGCGGGATCGGGCATCGGCGTGATTTATCAGGACGCGCAGCGTGATTACGATGTGGTGCGCTGGACGGCCAGGGATGCGAGCGTTCGTGCGTTTCACAGGATCGCGAGCGAGATCGATACGAAGGCATCCCCCGGCGTTCCTCTCATCATTTGGAATCCGCTGGCATGGGAACGAACCGATTTGGTCGAAGCGAACGTGCAGATGCCCGATGCCGCTAAGGATGGAATCGCGGTGGTGAATTCGAGGGGCAATGCGCTGCCCGTGCAGATTCTTTCGCGCGATGACTCGACCAACAGCTACGAATTGCTGATCGAAGCGAAGAATGTTCCGTCGATGGGCTACGAAATTCTGCACGTCGTGCCCGGAAAGCGCGAGTTGCCGGACGACTTGAAGGCGAGCGGGCTGACGCTTGAGAACGAATATCTTCGCGTGACCGTCGATGCGAAAACCGGATGCATCACGAGCTTGTTCGACAAACGGACGAAGTTCGAATCTATCGCGTCCGGCGGATGTGGAAATGAACTCGTCGCTTTCAAAGATACGCCGAAGGACTACGACGCTTGGAATATCGATGCGGACTTCGAGAAGGTATTCACCAATCTCGACAAAGCCGATTCGGTGCAATTGGTCGAGCAGGGGCCGTTGCGCGCTGCAATTCGAATTACGCGCACGTGGCAAAACTCGAAATTCGTGCAGGACATTCGCCTCTATGCGGGCCTCGATCGCGTGGATGTGGCCAACGACATTGATTGGCACGAAACACACATTCTCTTGAAGGCGGCGTTTCCGCTGGCGGCTTCGAGCGGCCACGCGACCTTTGAAATTCCTTACGGCACGATCGAGCGGCCAACGACGCGAAACAACAAAGTGGAGCAGGCGAAATTTGAAGTCCCTGCATTGCGCTGGGCGGATCTTGGCGACGCGAACCATGGATTCAGTTTGATCAACGAATCGAAGTACGGTTACGACGCGAAAGGCAACGTGCTGCGGATTTCGCTTTTGCGCTCGCCGACGTGGCCTGACCCGGACGCGGATCGAGGGCGTCATCGCTTTCTGTATTCGCTCTATCCGCACTCGGGCGATTGGAAGCAAGCCATGACGGTGCGGCGCGGCTACGAGTTTAATTACGAGTTGCAGTCGATGCAGCTCGAAGCGCATGAGGGAAAGTTGCCTCCGGAGCATTCGTTCATTG
Organism: uncultured Acidobacteriota bacterium; assembly: GCA_963831955.1. GTDB lineage: Bacteria > Acidobacteriota > Terriglobia > Acidiferrales > UBA7541 > Palsa-147. The sequence goes on from CAWHSG010000004.1 coordinate 821,641, forward strand.
CGGTGAGCAATTCGAATGTGATTCTTACCGCCGTGAAAAAAGCGGAAGACGCCGACGGATTGATTTTTCGATTCTATGAGTGGGCGGGGCAGATCGGCGACGTGCAAATCACCGTGCCGAGTGGCGCGACTGCGGCGACTTTGACGAACCTAATGGAAAAACCGGAGGGTCCGGCGCTATCCATCAGCAACAATCACGTCAGCGTGCCTGTGCATCCGTTCGAGATTGTTTCGGTGCGCGTGGATTATCCGCGTTAGATTTTGGGTCGCTTCGGGCGTTGAGCACACGCGATGAGTTGCGGACCTATTTTTCCTCAGGCTCATTACGAGGCGCGCTATTTCTGAGCGAGCGCCTGGGCGATGGCATTTTCCGCGAGCGGCTCCATGATCGCGAATCCAGCCTTGTTCGGGTGGACGCCATCGCGGCTTAACGCGGGCGGCAGGCCTTTGCGTTCGTCGGCCATGGCGGAAAAATAATCGAGATAGATGCATCCTTCTTTCGCGCAGTAATCCTTCATCCAGGAATTGAGCGCCGCAATTTTCGGCACCGGCTGAAGTCCGGGGCGCCAGGCGTAATCGAATACTGGAAGCACGGACGAAAGCACCACGCGAATCCCGTTGGCCCTGGCTAGCTCGGCCATTGACTGCAGGTTGTCCTCGATGGCATCGACCGTAGTGGGACCGGTGTTGCCGGCTAGGTCGTTGCTGCCCGCGAGAATCAACACGACAGCTGGCCGTAGCGCAATCACGTCCTGACGGAATCGCACCAACATTTGCGGCGTGGTCTGGCCAGAAATCCCGCGATCAACATAATTTGGGTGCACGGTGAAGAATTGCGGATCGAGCGTGGCCCAGCCTTCGGTGATCGAATCGCCCATGAAGACTATCCGTTTTTCCGGCGCCGCCGCCGATGATAGCGCAGTGTTGGCTTCGCGATATTTTGCGAGGTTCGGCCAGTCCGCCAGCGTCTGCTCCATTTGCGCCACGCGCTCCGCGGCAATGGTCAGCTCGGCTGACGTTGACAGGGGTGCTGCTGGCGCAGAGGCGGTCGCGGTGGTGGATGTGGATATCTGCGGCTGCGGCGCGGACTGGGCGATTGCCGATGGCGCAGTGAAGAATGCCAGCGCCGAAAGCACTACGAAGGCAGCGATCACTTTTAAAAGGCTCGTTAGGGGATTCATGACGGGACTATATAACTCAGTGGAGAGGGACTGGCACGAAAAAACCGGCAGTTCGATGCCATAATTCATGTCGTATGGTCATCCTTATAATGGGTGTCACTGGCGCTGGAAAGACGACGGTGGGAAAACTTCTGGCGCGGCGCTTGGGCTGGGTTTTCCTCGATGCCGACGATTTTCACTCAAGCGCGAATCGCGAAAAGATGCATCGGGGCATTCCGTTAAGTGAGGCCGATCGCGCACCCTGGCTCGACGCCATTCATGACGAATTGCTGCGGAGAACTCTCGAGGGCCGGGACATTGTGCTCGCCTGTTCGGCGCTGAGGCAGGCGTATCGCGACACGCTGCGCTCAGGCGTGAATTTAAGAATTGTTTTGCTCCGCGGTACCGCTGCCGAGCTTCACCGCAATCTGGCGTCACGCGAGGAACATTTCGCCGGCGAAGATCTCGTCCCGAGCCAGCTCGCCACGCTTGAGGAACCATCCGACGCGCTCGTTGAAGAAATTAGCCTCTCTCCCGAAGAAATCGTCGAACGCATTTGTTCGCGTCTGGGTTCGTGAGAGAATCTCGCGAGCTCTCGATCGTTGGCAAAATTTTGAGGATAGTTCTCTTGAGGGGCCTATGCTAAATAGCCGCAACCGCTTGGCAATCGTGATGCTTCTCGCCTTCGCGGCCTTCGCATTCGCGGGATCATCTCTGGCAGCGCCATCCGGCAAGCCGCTGGAAATTTATTTTGTGGACGTCGAAGGTGGGCAGGCAACGCTCTTTGTCACGCCGGAGGGGCAGTCACTGTTGATCGATACCGGGTGGCCGGGATTCGAGGGACGCGACGCGGACCGCATCGTCGCGGCGGCAAAGAAAGCTGGGCTTTCGAAAATCGATTTCGTTCTGCTCACGCACTATCACATGGATCATGCCGGCGGGGTGGCGCAACTCGCGGCGCGGATTCCGATTGGGGCGTTCATCGATCACGGCGCGAACCGCGAGCCGCGCGAGAAGGCCACCCAGCAAGCCTGGCTGGATTATCAGAAGGTCGTCGCAGAGAAGGGTATCAAACGTATTGTCGCGAAGGTCGGGGACATTTTGCCGATTGAGGGAATTCGAGCGGAGGTTGTGAGTGCAGATGGCGTGTTGCTCGCCAAGCCTTTGCCCGGCGCTGGCGCGCAGAATGCTGCTTGCTCGACTACGGCAGTGCATCCTGTGGACCGGACGGAAAACGCGCGCTCGCTGGGTACGATTTTTACCTTTGGCAAAGTTCGAATTCTTGATCTCGGCGATCTTACTTGGGAAAAGGAATTGGGGCTGGTGTGTCCCGTGAATAAATTGGGAGCTGTGGATGTTTTCGTTGTGTCGCATCACGGCTCGCCGGAGAGCAACAGCCCGGCGCTTCTTGCGGCCATTTCGCCGCGCATCGCGATCATGGATAACGGCGCGGCCAAAGGCGGCTCGCCCGCCGCCTGGACCATCGTCAAGAACTCGCCGAAGCTCGAGGATCTCTGGCAACTTCATTATTCCAGCGACGGGGGCGCGGCGCATAATTCCGCGGAAGCCTTGCTCGCCAACCCTGCGGGGAGCGACGCGGGGAATTATCTGAAGGTTTCGGTTTGGTCGGACGGAAATCTCGAAGTTTTCAATTCGCGAACGCAAACATCCAAACATTACGCGCCCGCGCGCTAAACGCGAAGCTCACGACGGCTCGGGAATCGGCTCGATGCGTGCGAGCAAGAACGCGTAACCGGCGATTCCGGCTAGCAGAAACGCGGCGGCAGCGCCGAACGCCCAGAAAAATGAATGTGTGGTTTGCGCGATGTAGCCCGTCGCGATGGGCGCGGCAATCGCCGAGAGTTGGCTGCCGAAATTCATGATTCCTCCCAGTGTTCCTACACTTTCCCGCGGGGCAATCAGAGACGGAATCGACCATGCCACGGGCGCCGCGGCGGAGAGTCCGCCGATGGCCAGAGTAATCCACACAAGTGCGCTTGTTGTGGACTGCGCGTAGGCTGCTCCCAACATTCCCATACCGAGCGTAGTGCCCGCGATGAGAATGGCCTGCCGGACGTGCGACGAATCGCGCCCGCGCTGAACCAATTTATCGACCAGCCAGCCGCCCATGAGAAGGTCCGTGAAAGTTGCGAAGAGCCAGGGGACGCTGGTGTACAAAGCGGAATGCAGCAAATCGATGTGGTGCGCTGCGGATAGATATGAGGGCAGCCATGTCAGGAGCAGATAGAAAGTGTAGTTGTAGGACGCAAAGCCCAGGAGCAGCCCCCAGACTTTTCGTTGTCTCAACAAATATCCGAGCGGCGCGCCTTTCGCAGCTCGGACTCGATCTTCGGGCTGCGCGCCATGTTGCAAGATAAAGTCGCGCTCGGCGGCGGAGAGCGCTGTGTCTTCGCTCGGATTGCGGTAGATCGCGCAGAAAAGAAAGAAATAGAGCAGGCTGAGGAACCCGGTTGCCGCGAAACTCCATCGCCATCCGAAGCTCACCAACAGCACCCCGAGCACCGGGACACCGATGGCGGAGGCGAACTTTGCCGCGGAATCGAAAATCGCGGTTGCCAGGCTGCGCTCTTCGTCGGGGAACCAATACCCGATCGCTTTTGCATTCGCTGGAAACGTGGGCGCCTCACCCACGCCCAGCGAAAGGCGCGCGCCGAGGAAGCTCGCCAGGCCGGTCGAGATCGCAGCGGCAAACGAGGCCACGCTCCAAAGCAGCGCGGCGATCCGGCCGACTGCCTTTACTCCGAAGCGATCCAGGAGGAGACCCGAGGGCAGTTGAAACGCGGCGTACGTCCAACTGTAAGCGCTCAGCAAATATCCGAAGGTCACCAAGGAGATGCCGAATTCCGCGTGAAGCGCTTCCTGGGAGACCGAGAGATTCACGCGGTCGAAGTAATTCACCAGCACGCCGAATCCCAGCAAAAAAGCGATACCCCAACGACGGCGCGGCACGGAGCGCGCGTCCAGCTTGTCAGGCGGCGTCATTATGTCAGCCCCGATTCGATCCGCTTAGCGATCAAATTAATTTTGCCTCGACGCGGCGCTCGGCACGACCTACGATACATCTTTGTCCTGACACGAACGAGTTTCTGGTCGAAACTATATGGTGACCGCTGGTAGTACGGTGGGGCGTTCAGGAGGCAGGAAATGCCATACGATTCGCATCAACGAGCTGCAGAATTCCACGAACAGGCCGCGCACGCGCACCGCGTCGCCGCCGCGGGGCACGGCAAAGGCGATCATCTCACCGCGCACGAGCAATCCCGCATGGCGATGGAACATTCCGCCAAGGCCTACCAGCTTTCGCAGGAAGCCTACAAAAAATCAGCGCAAGCCGCCGGCAAAAAAGAATAATTCCCTCAGCGGCCAAAGCCGTACTCGATTGCGTGACGCTTGCGGCCCGACTGCACTTCGGCTTCGCTCAGGGCAAGAAGTCGTGCCCTGGCAAACCTTAGGCGTCTGAAAAACTCTGCCCGCGAGGCTGGTCTTTCGCCAGAGGCGGCGGTGCGGTGCCCTCGCTGAAATCTTTCGTCCAACTCCAATTGCGGATTTCCGGCAAGTCTTCGAAATGCTCGCGGATGTAAGCGTGGTGCTCGAAGAGTTTCCGGTTGAACATATCAATCGCATCAGAAGCCTGCGAACGCAGCCGCGGCACATGCTTCAGCGCATCCATCGCCAAATGGAATCGGCTCATCTTATTCATCACCACCATATCGAAGGGAGTGGTAGTGGTGCCCCTGTCGTTAAATCCGCGCACGTGAAAGCGCGCTTCATTCGCGCGGCCATGCACCATGCTGTGAATGATCCAGCGATAGCCGTGAAAGGCGAAAATCACGTCCACATCGCGCGTGAATAATTCGTTGAAGGAAATATTGTCCATGCCGTGCGGATGATCGTCCGGGCTCATTAGCGAATTGAGATCCACCACATTCACCACGCGCACTTTGATTCCGGGCACATACTTTTGCAGCAGCCAGGAAGTGGCGCAGGCCTCGATCGTCGGAACGTCGCCGGCGCAAGCCAGCACAATATCCGGCTCCGTTCCGCCGTCGTTGGTGGCAAATTTCCAGATCGAAGCTCCCCGCGAGCAATGCGCCAGGGCTTCTTCGAATGAGAGCCATTGCAGCTCCGGCTGTTTTCCGCAGGTGACTACGTTGACGTAATTCCTGCTGCGCAGGCAGTGGTCGAACACATTCAGCAAACAATTTGCGTCCGGCGGATAGTAAACGCGCACCACTTCGCTGCGGCGTTGCAGCACGTTATCCACAAATCCCGGCGCCTGGTGGCTGAAGCCATTGTGATCGTTGCGCCACGCATGGCTGGTGAGCAGCACATTCAGCGAGGCGATCGGGCGGCGCCATGGAATTTCCAGGCATTGCTCGATCCATTTGGCGTGCTGCGTCACCATCGAGTCCACGACCTGTGCGAATGCTTCATAAGAAGACCACATGCCATGCCGGCCGGTGAGCAAATAACCCTCGAGCCATCCTTCGCAACAATGTTCGCTCAGTACTTCCATCACGCGGCCGTCGGGAGCGAGATGATCGTCGATTGAAACGATGGGCTCCATGGTGCAGCGGTTGGCGCCTTCGAAGACGGCGTTCAAGCGATTCGAGTTCGTCTCATCGGGACAGAATGTCCGGAAATTATTGGGATTCATTTTCATCACGTCGCGCAAATATTCGCCCAACTTTCGCGGCGCTTCGGCGATTACTTCGCCCGGACCGGGAATTCCCAACGCATATTGCGCGAAATCCGGCAGATCGAGCGATTTCAGCAGGCGTCCTCCATTGACGCTGGGATTTGCGCCCATGCGCCGGTATCCATCCGGCGCCAGCGCTGCGAGTTCGGCGATAAGCTGGCCGTTCTTGTCGAATAATTCGTCGGGCTTGTACTTGCGCATCCAAGCCTCGAGCATTTTCAGGTGGGCCGGATTTTCGCAAACAGTCGAGAGTGGAACCTGGTGCGCGCGGAAGGTGCCTTCGATCGGCACGCCATCCACCTCTTTCGGGCATGTCCAGCCTTTCGGCGTACGCAGAACGATCATCGGCCATGGTTGCAATGACGGAGTTCCGTTCGATTGCGAATTTTTCGTGCGGGCAGCCTTTTGGATTTCGCGAATCCCCGCATAGCAGCGATCGAGGGCATCAGCAAATTGTTGATGGACAAGTTCAGCATCGTCGCCTTCCACGAAATAGGGCGTGTAGCCCTGCCCTTTGTAAAAGGCGGTGAGTTCGTCATCGCTGGTGCGCGCTTGAACCGTGGGGCCGGAAATTTTGTAGCCGTTCATATGCAGAATCGGCAGCACCGCGCCATCCCGCGCCGGATTTAGAAATTTAATTCCCTTCCAGCTCCCCTCGAGCGGGCAAGTCTCCGCCTCGCCATCGCCCACCACGCAAGCCACAATCAAATCCGGATTATCAAAAGCCGCGCCGAAAGCGTGCACCAGCGAATAGCCGAGCTCGCCGCCCTCGTGCATGGAGTTCGGCGTATGCGGCCCGCAGTGGCTCGGAATTCCTCCTGGCGTGGAAAACGAACGGAAGAGCAGGCGCATTCCGTGAATGTCCTGCGTAATCTCTGGATGCACGTCGGTGTACGTTCCTTCGAGATACGCGCAGGCGTTCATCGTCGGCCCGCCGTGGCCTGGGCCCGAAATGTAAATCACATTCGCATCCGTCTCGCGGATCAGCCGGTTCAGATGGACGTAAATAAAATTCTGGCCCGCGGATGTGCCCCAATGGCCAAGCAAGCGCGGCTTGATATCTTTTTTTGTGAGCGGCTCTCGCAGCAGCGGATTCTCCTGCAGATAAATCTGCCCCACGACGAGATAATTCGCGGCGCACCAGTAGCGCTGCATTTTGTCGAGCAGGTCGGCGGAGAGCGGGCCCGCCGGCTTTGGCGCGGCCGCCGGCTTCTCGGCCGGCCGGGATTTTCCGTCCACTGCAATGGCGGTTGATAAAGCAGCGTCGAATTCAAACATATTCGCTCCTGCTCTCCCGGCGGCGGATAACTACAAGAATCGCCAGCTTGAAATGCGGACCGTCAGGCATTCGCCCATCCAAGCAGAGCGACAACATGCCGCACGATCATTAAATCCTCATTCGTCTCGATTACACGCACACGCACGCGGCCATCGCCGGCCGAAATCACGGCCGCGTTGGCGTCATTCGCCGCGAAATCCAGCCGGACACCAAGAAAATCGAGCCCCTCGCAGATCCGTTTGCGAACCGCCGGAGCGCGTTCGCCGATTCCTCCGGTAAATACCAGCAGGTCCAGCCCACCAAGCACCGCGCTATACGCGCCAATGTATTTTTTCGCCCGGTAGCAGAATAAATCGACGGCCTCCGCGGCGCGCGGATCCCCGGCGCTCTTCTCCAGCAGCTCACGCATATCGCCGGAGGTCGCCGAAACTCCCAGCAGTCCCGACTCCTTATTCAAGAGCTTGCTCAACTCCTTCGCGGACATCTTCTGCTGCTCGAGCAAATAAAGCAGCACGCCCGGATCCACATCGCCGGACCGCGTGGCCATCACCAGCCCCTCGAGGGGGACGAAGCCCATCGAGGTGTCCACGCTCTTTCCATTTTTCACTGCGGCGATGCTCGCGCCGCTGCCCAGATGCGCGATAATTACCCGCCCGCTCGCCAGCTGTTCTTCGAGCGCCGCGAGCTCGCTCATTATGTACTCATACGAGAGCCCGTGAAATCCATACCGCACGATTCCCTGCTCGAAGAGCCGCCGCGGCAATGAATACATGCGCGCCACTTGCGGAAGCGTGCGATGGAACGCCGTATCGAAGCAGGCCACTTGCGGAACGTCTGGAAATTTTCCGGCGATAAATTTAATTCCGCGAATCGCTGCCGGCAGATGATCGGGATCGAGTGGCGTAAGTTTTTCGATCTCGGACATAAATTGCGGAGTCACCCGCTGCGGGTCGCGGTATCGAGCGCCTCCGTGAACCAGACGATGACCCACTGCCGAGAGCCCAGCGAGAAAGCCGTTGCCGCGCAGCCACTCGACGATCGCTTCCAATTCAGCATTCGATTCCCGGGAATCCACCGACGAATCCAGCAAAGTTTTTCCATGGGAATCCGCAATTTTCAGTCGGCTGCCCGAGCCGCCGCCTTTATCAACGTTCATCGAAAGCAAAAGCTCATTGCGGTTCGCGGCATCATAGAGGGCGGACTTCAAAGTCGCGGAACCGCGATTCATGGTCAAAACGCGGCGTGGAGCTGCGGTAGTCACAGCTTTATCCTACCGGAATAAGCGGCCGGCAAATGTTTAAACTCGGACAAAACTATGGGGCACGCCGCCGCTGAAAATTCGATACACCTCGCCCCATGAAATTTCGGTGAATCCGTGCTACGGTCAATGCGGAGTTCCAGAATGAAAAGCTACCGCCAATTCGTCACCGTGATTAGAAATCTTGCAGTGGCCATCACGCTCACCGCCGCAATTCCCGCGACATCGCGCAGCAATTTCCCGCAGGACGCGCAGCAAAAGACCGCCACGTCCGGCCTCAGCGGCGTCGGCCCCGTCGTGCAAGGCACGCCCGACGATCCGCTGCGCGATACGCACGAAACGCATCTGCGCCACGTGAAGCAACTCACTTTCGGCGGGCAAAACGCCGAAGCCTATTTCAGTTATGACGGCAGGCGCCTCATCTTCATGTCCACGCGCGAGCCCTATAAATGCGATCAAATTTTCATCATGAACATTGATGGCTCAAACGCTCACCTGCTCTCCACCGGCCGCGGCCGCACGACCTGCGGATATTTTTATCCCGATGGCCAGCACGTGCTCTATTCCTCGACGCATCGCGCCGGTGATGATTGCCCGCCGCGCCCCGATTATTCGCACGGGTATGTGTGGGCCGTTTATTCGTCGTATCAGATTTATTACGCCACCGATGACGGCAAGATCGACCGGCCTTTGACCCTTGGCCCCGGTTACAACGCGGAAGCGACGCTTTCGGCAAATGGCAGGAAAATCGTCTTCACTTCGTCGCGTGATGGCGATCTCGACATCTACACGATGAACGCCGACGGTAGCAACGTCCGCCGCCTGACGCAGACGCTCGGCTACGATGGCGGCCCGTTCTTCTCGCCCGACAATCGATGGATCGTCTATCGCGCGCATCATCCCACGGGCGAAGCGGAAATCGCGCGCTATAAATCGCTGCTCGCGAAAGATCTCGTCGAGCCGAATGAGATGGATCTTTGGCTGATGCGCGCCGACGGCGGCCAGCAGCACCAGATCACCAAGCTCGGCGGCGCGAGTTTTGCCCCGTCATTTTTCACCGACAGCCGGCGAATTATTTTTTCTTCGAATTACGAGCACCTGGGCACCAGCCAGTTCGAGCTGTACTCCATCGCTCTCGACGGCACAAAAATCGAGCGCATTACCTCCGCCGGCGGATTCAGCGCCTTCCCGCAATTTTCGCCTGATGGAAAAAAGTTAGTCTTCATCTCCAACCGCAATGCCAAGTCTCCGCACGAGATCAACGTCTTCATAGCTGACTGGGTTCCATAACCTCCCCAGGGAACGCGCCATAACTTTGTCAGGGCATGACTTTAGTCATGCCGCAAGTGCCGGAAACCGGTACGACTTCAGGCGCTGAGGGCGTGTTTCTCCACTCCTCATGCCGTGGCGCGACGCGCAATTCAAGACGCTCTGCCACTGTACGCATATTGGCCGTCCGGCCAGTAGTACCCGCCCGCATCAACGCTCATAATTTTCGCGCCCGCCTTTCTGCTCTGCGCAATACGATCGAGGTTGCAGGCAGAGAGCAGGCAACGGCCGGACGAGAATTGAAAAACAAAATTAAAATTCCCCGTAGGACGCGCTCGCCGAAATTAACGGTTGCCTTGCTCGGTGTTTGCGCTTCGCTCGCGATGATCGTTTCCGTCGGCTGCGGGTCTACGAGCAGCGGCAAAAGCGGCTCTTCAGGCGGCTCCGTCGGCGGATCGAATTCCAGTGTTGTGATTTCTCCTGCGGGCGCAGACGTGCGCATCGGCCAATCGCAAACCTTTTCTGCAACTGTGACCAGTGCGCCGAATAATGACGTCACTTGGTCAGTCAACAATATGGCCGGCGGCGATGCCACAACCGGCACGATCAGCTCGGCGGGCGTTTATTCAGCTCCGGACGCGCTTCCCAATCCGAATTCGGTCACGGTCACAGCCGTCAGCACCAGCAGCTCTTCGATCACCGGCAGCGTGATCGTCGATGTGCTCAATCCGATTCCATCGCTCACCAGCATTCAGCCGGCGACGATCAACACGGGCGCATTTTCGCTCACGGTGAACGGAAGCAATTTCGTCTCCGGATCGCAGGTGATGCTCGCGGGCAACGCACTGACCACATCATTCCTTTCCGCGACGCAGCTCACGGCCACCGGCAACGCCCCGACGGCCGGCACTTTCGCCGTCAGCGTGATGAATCCCGATCCCGGCAGCGCCAGCTCGGGCACCGTAAATTTGCAAGTGAATGGCGCGGTGAATTCGAGTGCATGCAGCGGCATCAGTCTCGGCCAAGGCGCGAGCCTGAACGGATTCCTCCCGTTCCCCGCCGGCAACGCTTGGAACACCGACATTTCCGGCGCGGCGGTCGATCCGAATTCGACCGCCATCATTAATTTCATCGGCTCCAGCATCACCATGCATCCCGATTTTGGCTCCGGCGAATATCAGGGCAGCACCATCGGCATTCCCTACGTTGTGGTGGGCACCGGGCAGGCGTTCGTGCCGATCGATTTCACTGCCTACGGCGACGAGAGCGATCCGGGGCCGATGCCGGTGCCGGCGAATGCGCCGATTGAAGGCGATCCGAATCCGGGAAGCGGCGATCGTCACGTGCTGGTGCTGGACAATTCAAATTGCTGGCTCTACGAACTCTACAGTTCGTATCCCAATAATGATGGAAGCTGGAACGCCGCCTCCGCCGCCGTCTGGGACTTGCTGAATTACAATCAGCGGCCCTACACGTGGACTTCGGCAGACGCAGCGGGACTTTCGATTTTCGCCGGCCTGGTGCGCTACGACGAAGTAGCCGCCGGCGAAATCAAACACGCAATTCGCGCCACTTTTGCGCAGAGCCAGGCGGCCTTCGTGCTCCCCGCGACGCACTGGGCCGCCAATTCGACGAATCCAAACGCGCCGCCAATGGGCATGCGCCTGCGCCTGAAATCCAGCTTTGACATTTCGAGTTTCTCGCCCGCGAATCAGGTGATCCTCACCGCGCTGAAAACATACGGCATGATCAACGCCGACAACGGCAGCTCGATGTACATCAGCGGTGCGCCCGACGATCGCTGGGACAATGATGATTTACATCTGCTGAACGGCGTCTCGATGTCGGACCTCGAAGTCGTGAAGATGGATACGATTTACACCGCGTCGAATATTCCGCAAGGCGCCGCGCCAACGATCAGCAGCTTCACTGCCAACTCGACGACTGTTGCCGCAGGAACACCGGTCACGCTGAATTGGAGCACGTCGTCCGCGTCGTACGTGATCGTCTCGCCTGGCGTCGGCCCAGTACGCGGCACAAGCGTCGTGGTGACGCCCACGCAGACCACAACGTACACGCTATACGCCACGAACGCCTTCGGCCGCAGCACTGCCGCTGTCACCATCACGGTCCAGTAGTTCCAAATTGCCAAAGTACTGCGGTAGAAATTCTGGCAGCTGACATGCTTTAACGATCGGCGGCGCTTGGCGATACTGATCGTCTGCGGCGCGCCGCTGAGGCGCGCCGGACGCGAACAACTCATGAACTGGACAACGCGAATAAGAGCGGCGAGCGGATTGGGAACAGCCCTCGTGCTACTTGCTGTCGCAACGGCCGGGCAGCATGGACAGGCACATTTTGCCGATAGCCCATCCGTGGATCGCGCGCTCGCTGCCGAAATGCAGCTGGCGATCGAGCATGAATCACCTGCGCCCACCGCGATCGTCGTCGTGGACGTCGAGTCTGGAAAAATTATTGCAGCGCGCGGGATGGATCTCGCGGCGCACCGGCTGGCGACGCCGGGTTCCTCCGTGAAACCGTTCGTGTTGATGACGCTGCTCGAATCCGGACGGCTTGACCCGCAGAAAAAACTTTTGTGCCACCGGCCGCTTTGGATTGGCGGCGTGCGCATGGATTGCCCGCATCCGGAAGATGTGTCGCAGCTCGACGCCACCGAGGCCATCGCTTATTCGTGCAATTCGTATGTGGCGCAAGCAGCGGTGCGCTTCCGTGCCGATGAAGTCGTGGAGCTCTATCGGAGGCTCGGATTTGATTCGGTCACAGGCCTGGCCGACGGCGAAGCCACGGGCCGCATCGAGCTATCGAGCACGGGCGAAGAAATGGAACTCGAGGCGCTCGGGCATTGGGGCGTTCAAGTGACGCCGCTCGAACTGCTCGAGGCCTATCGCAAGCTGGCACTGCGCGTTCGACGCGGCGAAATGTCCGAAGCCGACGCGGCGGTGCTCGCCGGGCTCGAAGGCTCGACGGACTTTGGCATGGCACATGCAGCACACGTAGATGGAATGAAAATCGCGGGCAAGACAGGAACGTCGGAAGCGCCGGGCGTGCCGCGGACACACGGATTTTTCGACGGCTACGCGCCAGCCGAAAAGCCGCAGATCGCAATCATGGCGTACGTCGAACGAGGGAGCGGCGGAGACGCGGCGGCCGCGGCTCAGCCGGTGCTCGCGGCGTTCGCCAAGCATCCGAGATCACCTTGAAAATCGCCCACGCGGCCGGGATTTGCTCGCTCGTCGCAATCGGGCTGGCCGTCGCGGCCGGTCCGGCGCGCGCACAAGACGTGCGCGTGGGGCTGTTCACGCTGCACCCACCAACCGCCGCCACGATAAGTGCTGTCACCGGCGAGCTGCGCTGGCGCACGTGCGCTTCGTGCAAGGAAAGATCCGGCGCAAGCGTTTCGGTGCGCGCGAGCGGCGATCGCTTGATGATTGCCGGTGCGAACGGCAATGGTGAATTGCAACTCAGCGGCAACTACCGCATCGAAGCAGCCGATCTTCCTCCCATCAACCTGCATTTTCCCTTGCGCATTGATGCGCGCGAGGACCATTTGCGCCTCTCCGTCACGATGCCGCAGGAAGAATACGTTGCCGAAGTGGTCGCCGCCGAGGCGAGCGACTCATGGAAGGACGAAGCGCTGAAAGCCATGGCCGTCGCCGTGCGCACCTACGCCACGCGATTCCGCGGCGCACACGAAAAAGACGGCTTCGATTTCTGCGATACCACGCATTGCCAGGTGGTGCGCTGGAACGCGAAGAACCCCCACGCGCGCGCCGCCGCAGAAGCCACGCAAGGCGAAATTCTGCAATTCGAGGGCGCTCCGGCGCGCACCTACTATCATCAGAACTGCGGCGGGATGGTCGCCTCGTCAAATGAAATGTGGCCGGACATTTATGCGACTTACTTGCGCGGCCACACCGATCCCTACTGCGGCGTTTCCGGCGACTTGAAATGGGAGAGCACCATCGCGCTCGCCGATTTGGACGCGTCGTTGCGCGCCGCCGGGCTGTCCCCGCCTCGCGGCTGGAATGAAATTGCCATCGCGGGCCGCTCGGCCAGCGGGCGCGCGCAGAAAATACGGCTCGCCGGCGGGTTCGGAGATGATTTTCTAATTTCTGCGTCGTCCTTTCGCTATGCCGTCTCGCGCTCGCTCGGATGGAACAAAATTCGCAGCGAGCTTTTCGAAGTGCGCACCGAAGGCGATCGCGCGGTGTTCTTTGGACGCGGCGCCGGCCACGGCGTCGGCATGTGCCAAACCGGCGCCGAAGAAATGGCCATCGAGGGAAAAGATTATCGCCAGATTTTGGAGTTCTATTATCCCGGCACGCAACTGGCGAAGCCAGTAGCAGCAACGGAGCAGTGGCAAAAACGCTCCAGCGAACATTTCGAACTGGAAAGCATCGCGCCGGAGCAGGACGTCGCAATCTTGCCCGCCGCCGAGAAAATTCTCTCCGGCGAAGAAAAAGACCTCGGCTGGACCATTCCGTTCCGCGTGCAATTGAAAGTCTATCCGACCATGGACGCGTATCGCGATCAAACCGGCCAACCAGGCTGGGTCGCTGCAAGCACTCGCGGCCATTCGATCCGCCTGCAGCCGCTCGCGACGTTGAAAAGCAAAGATGTTCTCGAATCCACGCTGCGCCACGAATTGCTGCATCTGCTGGTGGAAGAGAAAGCGCGCGCGGGCACGCCCGTATGGTTTCGCGAAGGGCTGGTCGTCTATCTCTCGGGCTCCGCACACGGCGCGGGAGATGGAACGGCCGAGAATGTGACGCATGGCCCGGCCGTCGAGATGACCATCGATCAGATGGAATCGATTTTGGAACATTCGCAGAAGCGCGATGAAATGGAGAAGGCTTACGCGGCAGCTCGCGCACGCGTCGCTTTTCTCGTGCGGGAACACGGCAAGGAAACGGTGCTCGGCTGGCTAAGCCGCGGAATTCCCCGCAGCGTCACTGCCGGCGACGGCGGCCGACCGGCTGAAGCGCCCCACGATTGAGCACACGAGCAGCCAAGAAGCCACCGCAAGAATATAAGCCGCCGAAAATCGCGCGATCAGGCTAAGCGCTTCCAAATGCAGAGTCGGGTTCTTGAATTCCGGCGTCCAATCCAAAAGCGAAACCGGCGCCACGCAACCCACGACAGCTGCGAGCAGCAGCATCATCCAATAGCTCGCGCGCTTCACCGAATTCCTCAACGCCGCGAGGCCCAACTTGCCAAATGCCCGAAATCCCGAATTCGCCGTCTCCACCACCAGCGGCAAGATCAATCCCGGAATCACAATACAACGAATCGCAAAAACAATTCCCTCCACCGCGATCTGAAACCACCACACCGCAAGATGCATGCGAATAAAATCCGGAAGCAATGAGCGCACATAGAACGGCAGCGCAAGTAGTCGAGGTTCGCTCAAGTCGAGCACTGCCCAAAGCGCGAAGAGCAGCCCCACGCAGGCGCCGATCGCGAAAATGTTCTTCACCGCCCGGCCAAATGCGGACCGGATCAGCGGGCGCTCACTCACACTTTGCTCGAAATAAAAATTCAGCGTACCAGCGTGCAGCACGAGCCCGGCCGCCGCGAGCGCCAAAATCGCCAGCGCATTCAGCAGCACATGCAGCTCGGTCGCCACCGGCAGCAGCAACCAGCCGGCAAACAAAACGCAGAGCAGCGCGTTGCCAGCCAATTGAATCAGCCAGACGCGCTTGCTGTGCAGCAAACACGATCCGGCATCGTGAAACGTTTCAAAGCGCGGCATTATTTCACCTCAATCGTGGCCGCGTCAGTGGTCGCCTGGATCGACGGCTGATACATCGGCTGAACCATCGCGGGGCTCACATTAAACTTTCCGGGATTCACAATTTTCAAAAGATAGACATACTCGTGATGGCGCCCGAAGAAATCCGTTTGGAAGAAAGCGGCGCGGTCGTCGTGCAGTTCGCGGCTGACGTACCAGCGCTCCCACCAAGCGGGCTTGTGAGCGAATTCGTAGAGATCATCGCGCGGAATGGATTCGGCGCCCGCAGGAATCGGATCCTCGATCAGCAAATAATGCCAATCGCCGCCTCCCACGGTCACGCGCACCGCAACCACATCGCCGACGTGAAGTTCGCCCGCGAGCGGATCGAGGCGATAGACGATGCGATCCTTATGCTGCTCCGGCGAGAGCCGATAATAATCGCGCGTGATATTCAGCGAGAGCTTGTTCTGCTGAATCACGCGCTTTTCATTCGAGTAATAATGTCCGCTCGCGGACCAGTAGAGCCGCCCGGTGCCGGATTTGTGAATGTGAATCGTGTTCTCGCCGGTCTGCAACTGCGACGCGATGAGATGAACGCTCGGCTGCGTGACGCTGAAAGAATCCGCGGAAGTAAATTGATGCGAAAGCGCGGCCTTGCCATTAATCGAAAGCTCCGCTTTGAAATTGGCGTCCAGCTCGTGGCTGGCTTTCACATAATCGGTCAATCCAAAAATCACCATCGCCGTTTCTTTCGTGCTCACCCAGAAATAGCCGCCGTCGCGATGATTCACCAGCCAGAAAGCGGCTTTCGGCAGCAGTGCGCTTTCGGGCTTCACTCGGCTCAACAGTTGAACGGCGTACGCGGTGGTTTCGGCTGAATCGTCGAATTCGAAATCCATGAAAGAGTCGCGGTTCGACGGCCAGTAAGCTTCCAGTTCGCTTTCGGTGACTTGCGACGCGATCTTTCCGGCGATTTCTTTCGCGCGCGCCGTATCGCCGCCAATTTGCAGCGCGAGTCCGAGCATCGCGAGCCCTTGCGCGTTCATCGCATCGCGTTTTTGCCACGTGGCTTGCATGAATTCGCTCTTCCCGGAGTTGTTGAGCGCCAGCGCGTAGATCACGTAAGCCTGCAAATTCGGCTCCATGTTCGGCGAGCGATCGAGCGACGTGAGCAAATAATTTTCCGCGTTGGCCATCACGTCGGGATCAACTTGATAACCCGCAGCCTCCGCCTGCCCAAATCCGCTCACAACGTAAGCGGTCATAAAAACGCGGCTATCGTCATCCTTCCACCAACCCCATCCGCCATCTTCGTGCTGAAATCCTTTCAAGCGTTCCATTCCCGCGGCGATTTTCTTTTCGAGCTCGGGCGTGTCCACGGACGATTGCAGATGCAGATCCTTCATCGCCTTCGCCACCACGATGTCCGGCAAAAAGCTCGACATGGTTTGCTCGGTGCAGCCGTAGGGATAGCTAGTGAGGTAATCGAGCGCATTGAAGAGGCTGCCGGCCACCGACGAGCTAAGCGTCACGTCAAGCGTCGGCGCGGATTGATCGGGATTGCCGGGCAGCGTGATGGTGACGTCGTCGCTCGCATCGGCCGCGAGAATGCTGCCGGATTTTGCGTCACTCAGTTTCACGCCGAAAGGAATCACCGGCAGCGTGAGTTCCAGAGCGTCGGATTCTTCGTTGGTCAAGCGCTTTCGCCAGCAGATCGGCTTCCGAAACAGATTGCGCACGCACGCGCCAATCCAACTTGGCCTCGCCGCGGCTAGGCACTTCGATTTCGCGCGTTTGGCCGTCGAGAATGTCGAGCCCTTTCAGCGCGAGCGAAACGCGAACAGTTTTCGCCGAAGCCAGGTAATTGTGCACGATGGTGGAGACCACCACTTCATCGCCCTGGCGGAAGAAGCGCGGCACCGCGAGCCGCACCATCAGATTTTTCCTGCACGATCACACGATCCGTCGCACTGCCGACTTTGGTGTCCGCAGTAACGCCGCGAACCGTAGCGCGCCAAGTGGTCAGCGAATCAGGAAAATTCAACTCGGCGTGCGCGCGGCCATTGGCGTCCGTGCGCACATCCGCGAGCCACAGCGCAGTATCGGGAAAATCCTTGCGCACTTTCGGCTCGACCAGCGCCTCGCCCGGCTTCAGTTGCGCCAGCGCCGTGCGGTTCTTCGATCGCCACGCCAGAAACATCTGCTTCTTGCCGGCCTCGCCATTGAAGTAATAGCTCAGCGAAGCTTCAGTTGAGACGCGGTCGTACACCGTCGCGTAAAAGAAATCGTGAATGTCGCCCGACGCCTCGGGCGCGATGGCATAAATCGCTTCATCCACGATGCCGATCGAAAATTCCCCGGCTACCGGCTTGTTGTTCGCGTCACGCGCGATAATCGTGTAACCGGCCTTCTGCCCCGGCTGGAATTGCTCTTTCGACCGCTCGATTTCGATGTGCAGCATGGTTTGAATCGCCGGCACTTTCAAATTGCGCGCGGATTCATACAGTTTGTTGTCGTTCAAAAATGCCGCGGCCACAAAAATATTCGGCTGATCGTTTCTGCGCAGAGGAATGTCCACAGTGACGGTTTGCGATTTCGCATGCACCACTTTCTGCGAGTGGATATTGCGGCCTTCGGTGGTGACTAGGACGTGTGCGTCAGGCACTCCCGTCATAATCAAAATGTGCGCGGTGTCGCCAACTTTGTAGGATTTCTTGTCGGCGATCAAGCGAATCTGCCGGCGTTCCTGGCCCCACCATCCTTCTCCAAAATCGTAGCCGGGAATCCATAGCCAGGCGCTCTGCTCGACTTCGCGATTTTCGATCGTCTCGGCCGAAGCTCTTCAGGGTGAAGCTCCCCGATTCGGTCGTGGTGAAAGTCAGGCGCGCGGTGCCGTCTTCGGCGGTTTCGCCATCTTGCGACGCGGCGACAATTTCATTCATCTTCGAATAGTTCCAGCGATTCCGGACGAGTTCAACGTGTACTGCTGTGCGGACTGGATGACCGTCATAATCGCGCGCGATGACGACCGCGACGATTTTGTCGCCGGGCTTGTAGATATAGCTTTCGGTGGAAACGCCGAGGGCGAACTTGCCATACGTGGCGACCACGAAATTCACGCCGGATATTTCGCGATTGGCGTCGTCGGTGACGCGTGCTTCGATGCGATAGCGCAAATCGCGGTGACGCTCGTCGGGCTTGGTCGGAAATGTGAACGGTAAGTTTGCCGTCGGCATCCAGCTTACCGGATTGCTCGGCAGTTTCGCGGCGATCGTAGTCGTAATAGTAGTCGCCTTGCGAATCATCGCCGCCCTCGGCTCCTTCTTCATCGTCGCGGCCACCTTCGTCTTCATCGCGCTCGATGAACGGCGACCAGTAAGCCGAAGTGTGCACGACGTATTTCACATTCGCGTCCGGCCACCGGCTCGCCAAAATAATATTTCGCTTCGACTGTCGCGGTAATTTCATCGCCTTGCAGCACGCGCGGCTGCGAAGGCGTCACTTTCACTTCATATTCCGGCTTCTTATATTCCTCCACGTGAAAGCCGCCATTCGCCGAGCGCGCGTTGGCATCGCCCGCAGTCACGTAAATCGAGTAGTAGCCGAGAGCAGCATTCGCAGCGACCGTGAAATCGCCATGAACCGTGCCAAATTGTGACGAGCGTCAATTTCGTTTGCAGCACGTTCTTCCCGCTCGGATCTTCGATTTCCACTTGCACCGGTTTGTTCGCCGGCAATTGGTAAGCGTCGCCGCCATGCGCGCGGAGAATTACTTTGAAATGCACCGTGTGGCCTGGACGATAAATGGGCCGGTCGGTGTAGATGTAGCCAGTGGTGTCCTCGGCGGGATTGCTGCTGAGATTCCACGCGTAAGGCGTGAGGATGGCCACATCATCGCCGTGTACCGCAATAATGCGCACATCCTGATACTGCCCTTGCAGCGAGCGACGTTTCCGCTAAGCCCATTCGCGTCCGTGCGCAGGTTCGATTGCTCTTTCGAATCGGACCACACACGAACATCCGCGCCGGATAATGGCGCGCCAGTGCGTCGATCTGCCGCGAAAGCGAGCACCTGGCCCGCCGCCATTTTCGTGATGATCCCAAGCTCGCTGACGATAACGACGGTGTAAGCGCGGAGTTCTCCATTCGTTGCTTCCACCAGATAGACGCCTTTGCCGAGCGAATTGATCGGCACAGTCTCGCGCTCGTAATAAAAATGCGAAGGCACTTCCTGCCGCCAGCGCAAAACGAGTTGTGAGCTATTCAGCAACGGAACTTGGGCGAAAAGATCCAGCCGACGGAGGCTTCGCGCCCGGCTTGCCGCCGCCCCCCGCGTCCGGACTTGCTCTTGCGCTCCTGCGCTTCGCGGATTTTTTCGCGCGATTCGCCCGAAAATTGCTCACGGAAGAAATTGCGGATGCTCACCCAAATGTGGTGTTTCCAATCATGAAAACGCTCGATTGGCGTGGGCGCTGCAACGTTTTCTTTCGGCGTGGCGTGCCCGAAATTATGCGCGTCGCCAAGCCGCTCGAAGAACTGCTGCCGGATCGTTCACTTTGTAAACGCGAAACTCCAGCGCATTTACGCCGCTCGATGAAAGTCGAATGCTGACTTTATCGCCCGGAAGAAATGTGTCCGTCGTGGAGAGCGAGAAGTAAGCTTCGGAGCGGCGTCCGGCGGTGGGTACGGCGCATAGCAGCGGAATGGCGAGTAGAAACGATAACCGGCGGCGCAGCATGTCAGTCGCCCTCCCTCAAAATGTTCCAGCGATAAACGCCGAGGAAATTCGAATTTCCGGCAACCGGCCGCCAGCGCGGCGATGGGTGATTGAGCAGCTCGGCCACCGTCACGCGCCGAATCTCGCCCGGCGCGTTGCCGATCGGGCCGGTGTGATAAACCACAATCGCCCCGCGCCAATCGGAAATCGGCTCCGGCATCCAGGAACTTTGGCCCACGTAAATCATCGAGTGATACGGCTCGTCCGTTTCGAGCTGGCGGTAAAAAAGCAGATCGCCGGTGTGCGCGTCGCGCAAGATCGCGCGAGATGAAATGCGTGTTTAGAGATTTGAGAGTTTTCGCGTCGGCGAATTCAGCAAACGCGCCACTGCGGACATCGGACTGAGCAGCCGGTCCCGGCTGCACGCGAAATAGCGCCGCGCCGAGCGGCGTGAATGGATAGCGGTATTGCCCAATCGTGCCAGGATCTGCCGGCGGCGTGATGGCGGTTTCGCGCGTCCACGCCGAATCGTGCGAACGCAGCGCATTGCGATACGAATACCGGAGCAGCGCCGCGCAATCACTAATCTCTCCAGGAACTTCCGCGGGCTGGCGAAAGGCTTGGTATTCCGCGACCAACGCAAACCACCGCCGAAACGATTCGCGGTCCGCGGGCGAATCGAGCCGCAAAAAATCCGGCGTGCCATCGCCATATCGATCGGACCACGAGACAGGCTGGGTTGGTTGCACCACGCGGCGAGCAGCTTCATTCGGAAATCTGGACGGTCGCGCTGGCGATGCCGCCTGCGCGGTGCGCGGTGCCGGACAGGACAGATAGAGAAACGCAGCCGCCACGGCGACCAGTGCGGCGTTCGCCGCCAGAAGTAACAGCAGTTTCGATGCGCGGCGGGCGATTGCTCTAACCGGCGGGGTTGATGGCGTGGTGCTGGAGACCGCTCCGATTCGTATTTGCATGGGCGCCGTCCTCTTGGCTCGGCGGAGGCTGCGAGCATCGAGGGAGCAAGCGCGCTGCCACGGGAAATCGCCTGCGAAATGGGCGTTTTTGTGAGGTCGCGCGATTGCGTGCGTGTCAGGGGGGTGACGGGCGTATTCGGCGGGACACGGGGTCGAACCTGAA
Source organism: uncultured Acidobacteriota bacterium (assembly GCA_963831955.1). Classification (GTDB taxonomy): domain Bacteria; phylum Acidobacteriota; class Terriglobia; order Acidiferrales; family UBA7541; genus Palsa-147. The sequence goes on from CAWHSG010000004.1 coordinate 842,935, forward strand.
GCTGTTGGTTGCGCTTGGGTCGGTACGCCGGTAGTGGCAGCTTGGCGGAAGAGCAAAGGCGGGGCCGAACTGCGGGAGGGTCTGAAAAGAAAGACCCTCCCCTACTGGGCCGAACGGCGAATGAAGAATTGCTTTTTGTCTATGTTGGCTGGGACTGCTACGTCGAAGAAACCTACCATCATTTCATCCGTGGTTTGGTCGCCCCAGGTTACCGCGCGCGTCGGATCGGGATTGTGCGGATTTTTCGCGGAATTGTCGTACCACGCCACGGCTTGCAGCGTCGTTCCGGCTTTCAGCGGCAGAGGTTCAGCCAGCCGATAGCTCATCTGCCAGTGGAAATGGTAATTCACGCGCAGCAGCGGCTCGAGCCGGCCATTTTTCTCGACGATGTTGTACTCGAAACGTTTCCCGCGCAGATGCATGTGCGGAAAGAAGCTCAGCAAAGTGCAATCATTCGGCAGCGTGCCGTGCACCTCGACGCGAAAATCATCCGCGCCGGGCGGGATCACAAATTTGTCGTTGGTAAGTTGCAGCGTCAACACGCGCTGCGGCGGCGGCGACTTCGCGAAAATCAGGCCGACTCTGGTTTGATCTTCCGCGGCGGTGCCGTTCGTCGTGTAGTGAATTTGAAAAACCAAATCCGAGCCCGCGGGAATAAATTTGGCCATATTCGCAGGCCAATCGTCGGGCGAACTCCCGGGCGCGTAAACCAGAAGCACATCGCTGTCCGTCCAGCGCGCATCGGCCTTCATTTTTTCGTCCGCGAAACTCGCCGCTGTAAAGGGAACGCCAACTGGCGCGCTTCGCAGCCATTTCGAATCGGGCGGACGAACGTAAATCACCGCGTGATGCACATGTTCCGGACTGGAGGGATGGACTTCCACCGCTTGCACCCATTTATCTTCGGTGAAACCTGTGGGCACGATCTCGTAGGTGTATTCGACCTGGCCTTGCGCGGGAAGTTTTACCGCCGCAGGCATCTGAACGATTTTGTCGGGCTGCGCGATGTTCCATCCCACGTTCCAGTGGCGCGGCGGCGGAGCATCGCGGGGATCTCCCGCGGGCGCGCCGGCCCCGGACCAGGCAGCGAGCGCGGCTATTTCCTTGTCGGAAAGAGATGGATCATTCGAGAAGCGACCGATCTTAGGATCGGCGAACCAGGGCGGCATAGCGCGGTCTGCGACGGAGCCGGCGATGGCGGCGGCTTTGCGCTGGGCCTGCTCGAAAGTTTCCAACGGCAAAGTGGAAATTCCGCCCGCGCGATGGCAACTCTGACAGTGCGATTGGAGAATCGGGAGAACACCGCGATAAAAAGTTGGCTTAGGCTCCGTAGCTTCCGGCGACTGCGGAGCCGCCGCAGCAATTCGCGGCGCCCCGGCGATTTCGGCCGCAAAGAAAATTGCCGCGAGACCAATCGCGGCGATCTGCAACTCTCTCGAACCCTGTCTCGTCATATCAATTTAATTCTACTGTAATCGGCAATATCACGCCGTCGCAGCATTGGGATGCCACCCTCGACGCGCGAGATGCGTCCGCTTCCTGCGGCGCGTTTGATACACTCATTCGGCTCGTTCGGGAGGAAACAGGATGAATCGCAAGACCGTGAAGCGCTTGGCGGCGCTGTTCTCATTCGCGGCCGCCTTTACTTTCGCGATTGCCGGCGGACATGCTCAGTCCATGTCCGCGCCCCCTGGCGAAGGCGCACCAGCTCAGGCTGCCGCCGCCGCGGCGAAACCGAAACTGACGCAGGAGCAGTTCAAGAATATCCAGGTGCTCAAGGATTTGCCGGCCGATCAGCTCATCCCGGCCATGCAATTTATCTCCGCCTCTCTCGGCGTGGAATGTGAGTTCTGCCACGTTCAGGGCGCCTTCGACAAAGACGACAAGAAGCCCAAGAAGACTGCGCGCGAAATGATCACCATGATGATGGCCATCAATAAAGAAAATTTCGAAGGCCATCGCGAGGTCACCTGCTTTACCTGCCATCGCGGTTCGACCGACCCGGTGGGCACGCCGATCATTTCCGAAGCCCCGCCGAAGCCGGAAGCTGAAAATGCAGCGGCAGCCGCCAAACCGCTTCCCACCGCCGACGCGATTCTCGATAAGTATTTGAAAGCCGTCGGCGGGCGGGAGGCCGTGGAAAAAATCACCAGCCGCGTCGAGAAGGCGTCGCTCACCGTTCCCGGGGGTCCGGAAGTCCCCATCGATATTTTCGCCAAAGCCCCGGACAAGCGGATTTCGATCATGCACATGCGCGAAGGCGATAGCGTCACTGCATTCGACGGCCACCAGGGCTGGCTCAGCAATCCGGGACGCCCCGTGCGGCCGATGTCCGAGCAAGATAATTACGTCGCAAAGCTCGACGCGGATTTGCGTTTCGCCGCCGACGTGAAGCAGCTTTTCTCAAGCTTCCAGGTGAGCGAGTCCGGGAAAATCGGCGATCGCGAAGTGTATCTGGTGACCGGCAAGAACGAAGACAAGCCGCCCGTGCGCCTCTATTTCGACGCGGAATCCGGCCTGCTGCTGCGCATGATTCGCTACACCGAAACTCCGCTGGGCCGAAATCCCTCGCAAGTGGATTTCGCCGATTATCGCGCCACGGACGGCGTTAAAATTCCCTATCGCTGGACTTTGGCGCGGCCGGGACAAAGATTTACAATTCAAGTGACCGAGGTGAAACAGAACGTGCCGGTGGACGATGCGCAGTTTGCGACGCCGGTGGAGCGTCCGCTAAAGCCGATGTACCGCTAGGCCGATTGGGTACGCATCGTTGGATTTAGTTCGATCGCAAGGAGAAAGTCATGCCAGAAAAAGTCCCCGAGAAATATAGCGATTTGTTCGAGAAGAAGGCGTTCGCGAATTTGGCGACGTTGATGCCCGACGGCAGCGCGCAAGTGACGCCCGTGTGGGTGGATTTCGACGGGCAGTACGTGCGCGTCAACACCGCCCGCGGCCGCCAAAAAGACAAGAACATGAAGCGCGATCCCCGCGTCGCGCTTTCCATCGCTGACCCCGAGAACCCCTATCGCTACATGGAAGTGCGCGGGCGCGTCGCCGAAGCCACGGAAAAGGGCGCCGACGATCATATAAATTCTCTTTCGAAAAAGTATTTGGGGAAGGACGTCTATCCGTTCCGGAAGCCCGGGGAAGTGCGCGTGATGTACAAAATCACGCCCGAGCATTTCAGCACGATGGGGTGAGTTGCGGGGCGGGTTGTGGCGAGTTTGGGTGCGCCGCCCTAGATTTTCGGATCTGGCGTACGCGGCGGTCGTAAGATGCCGGCGGGGACGCCGGCGCTACTTTAGGAATTCCCGCAGCCTGGCGTAGCCGTTGCGGCTCACCGGAATCTTCGCGCCATTCGTGAGCACAGCTACGTGCGTGTCTTTTCCGTAAGGCTCGATTTTCGCTACGCGCTCAAGATTCACGATGAACGAGCGATGCACTCGCAGGAAGTGCGCCGGGTCGAGAATTTTTTCGAGACTGGAGATCGTCTGCTGCTTGAGATGCTTCTTTCCCTCCGCGCATAGTGAGACGTAGTCGTCCTGTGCTTCCGCATAATCCAACTTGCTCACCGGAATAATCTGCACGCGCGTGCCATCCTTCACCACAATGCGCTCGGCGAATTGCGCGGGCGGGCGCGCTTCAGCAGCAAGTTCAGCAGGCACGGGAATTTTTCCACCGATTCGCTCGTCAACGCGCGCCAGCGCAGCTTCAAGGCGATCGGCACCGAATGGCTTCAGCAAATAATCCACGGCGTGAGCTTCAAACGCCTTAATCGCGTATTGATCGTAGGCCGTCGTAAAAATAATCGCCATTTCCGTGCCGGTAAGTTCGAGAACTTCGAAGCCATCAAGCTTCGGCATCTGCACGTCGAGGAACAGAAGATCGGGCTTCAGCTCGGCGACAGCTTTGACAGCCTCAAATCCATTCGCACATTCCGCCGCGATTTCAATTTCGGCATGCGCGCGCAATAATTCGCGCAACATCTGCCGCGCCAGCTCTTCGTCATCCACGATCACAGCGCGAATTCGCTTTTGCGCCTCGGCGCTCATGTCACCGCCGCCTTTCTCTCCGCGGGCAGAGACATGCTCACCCGGAAAGTGTCTCCGTCGCTGGTCACGTCCATGCTCGCGCGGCCGCCAAACGCCGTGGCCAGCCGCCGGCGCACATTTTCAAGTCCGAGCCCGGTGCGGCGTTTCTTCGGCGCTTCGGAATCCCATTGGTTCTCGACGACGATCGCCAAGCTGGGTCCCTCGGGCTGAATCGTGAGCCGCACCCACCCGCCATCCACAAGATTCGAAATTCCGTGCACGACGGCATTTTCCACCAGCGGTTGCAGGAGCAACGGCGGCACGCGGCAATCGAGCGTTCCGGCGTCCACCTGCTCCCGCATATCAAGCCGCGCGCCGAAGCGCACTTTTTCGACGCTCAGAAAAGATCGCACCAGCGCCAGCTCCTCTTCGAGCGGGATCAAATCTTTTTCGCCCAGTCCCAGGGTGCGCCGGAGAAAATCGCCAAGCAGAATGCACATCTCCCGAGCCTTCGCCGGATCGGAACTGGTGAGCGCGCTAATCGAGTGCAGGCTATTGAAAATGAAATGAGGATTGACCTGCGCCTTGAGCGCCCGCAATTCCGCATCGCGCGCCAGGACGCGCGCTTCCAGCGCTCGTTGCTCGGCCTGCCGCGAAGCTTCGATGGCGATGAGCACGTAGAACATACCGACGGCCAGCAAATAAAAAAGCACACCCAGCGCGAACACCAGCGCCGCGCTCTTCATAACTTTCGGTTCGAGCGCCGCGAATCTGTCCCGCGCCAGAATTTCGCCAAGCCCGTGCGCCACAAGAACCCAAAAGCCACTGGCGATCACGGCGGCAATTCCGTGTGCCAGAATCAGCGAGCTGACGCTCGATCGCTCCAGCGGATTGCCCCGGCAGGTGTACCAGGCGGAAAGACAAACGAAAGCGTAGATCAAGCACAGCGGCGCGGCCAGCGCGATGGCTTCACTCCAACGAAAACCCGCGCTCGCTTCGAAAAGATAGGCCACCAACCCCGCGAGTGGAATCCACGCGAGCAGATAAAGCGCCAACCGCCGTCGATCGCCAAGAATTGGATGCAATGGAGGAAGTCCGCCGCGCTAATTCTTGATGCTGACGCCGCCAAACACCGCGACGCCCTTCAGAATAATCGTTTTCGGATTGGGCGCCGCCGGATTCGCAACGGGCGCTTGCGTCTCATCGCTATAACCGCCAAAAATCCCCGCGCCGGAAACCACTAAATGCCAGGTCTGAGGAATCTTGATTTCGCCGCCACCAAAAAGCGCATTCACTTCGATCACCGCTTCGTCGCCCTCAATGTCCGCATCGCGCAGATCCAATTCAAAGCCGCCGAAAATCGCCAGTATCCGCCCGCCGCGAAAATTCTTAGCGCCGACGCGATATTGCCCGCCGCCGAAAACGTTTACGCTATCCAGTTGCGCGTCCGAAGAGACCGAACCGGGTTGCCGCTCCTGAATCGTGGACCAAACCACATAAATCCCCAGCACGATCAACGCAAATGGCCAAATCCGGAAAAACCGGAATTGCGGATGGCCGAACTCCCCCACCAACAGCAGCCCGCCGAATAAAATCAAAAGCGTGCCCCAGATCCGCTCCTTGGTCTCATCGTGATCGTGCCGGCCAAGCAATTTCGTGAGCCCGACGATCACCAGAATCAGCGGCCACAAATGAAAAAGCAGATCGGAAGGAAGCAGCCCCTGGCGCTCAAGCAGAAAGATAACGCCCAGAGCCACCAGCACGATGCCGACGACGAGGCTTCCGGCGTGCGAATGGCGGCCTTTGACCGTCACGCCTATCACAGTGCTTTCGCGTTCTCTACCTTCCGCCATAGTCTGCTCCAGTCTCGTCGCTCGGCTACGCGTTCAATTCTTCGAGTCCCCACCTACCGCATTTGCGAGAATTAATGTCGCCAGCGCGACGGGAAAAAGCGAGATTCCCGCATGCATGAGCGAGCTCGCGAATTGCCCCATCGCCACGCTCCAAATCGAACTAAGCGCCACTCGCAATACCCAAATGACGCTCTCCAAATGGAGGTGAGCATACCCCAATCCGCCGATCGCCAGCAGTACCGCCAACGTTGCAAATCCCGCCGATGCTCGATTGTTCTCCATGCCATCTTCTCCCACAATGAAATCGGTGCCCCGCGCTGTGTCGCCGCTCACAGGACCAATGTAGTGGGGAAGATTGGGTACGTCGTGGACAAATCGGTGAATGGCGGCTCGCAACCGGCGAACGGAGGATGTTGTTGTACCGCCGGCCTCTCTGCCGGCTCTTACGACGGGTGCGCCCGCCACATCCGAGAAGGACAAGCGGCGCGCAACTTTCGTTAACAGAGAACGCTCAGGCCACAGCCTGAGGCGCCCGACGCCAAAACCCCTTGACGAACGCAAACAACAAAGAAACCAGCACAGCCACTGCACTCCCAACCAAAACCCAAGCCGTCCGAGTAAGTGCAATAGAAGTTCCAGCAGTCCGCGATCCGATCAGCAACCCCGGCATCATCACGATCGCCACAGTAACCGGCGCAATCCGCCAAGCGGGCACCGTCAAAGCAAAATTGCTCGACACCAGCACGGCCACCGACATCGCAATCAGAATCGACCAGCTCTGCGGCCCCATCACATAAAGCGCCAGCAGCCCGATCGCGCAGCCAATCAGCGTATTAATTACTCGCCCGCGAAACGCGGTCAGCGACGCATTCAGCTCCGTATCGGAAACGATCACCACCGAAACCATGCCCCAGAGCGGATCGTGACGCGCAAATCGTTCCGCAAGCAGCCAGACGATCGCCGCCCCGATCACGATGCGAATGCTCAATTCCAGGCCAGCAATGCGCATGAATTTAGTAGGCCATGCGCCAATCATGGAAGCAGTGCTCATCGAATCATTACCTCGACGAATACGAAGTCAATTCACGGCGATGACGCGGACCATTCTGCGCGTTCTGAGTGAGGATTTCCTACGGAATTTCAATTGAAAGGATGGGCGAATGAAGCCGCAAAACAGCGTCCGCGCAAGGCACAGCCAGGTGCTATAAATTGCAGGTGCCACCGGCGACGCCGGCGAATTTAGCTAGCCGGCAGCTTTGAGCCGGGCAAGCTGCGCATCCAGATCTTCCAGAGCGCGCAGAAGCAGGCTGCGGTAGCGTGGATCCTGATTGTTCTCGAGGTCGCTCGTTACACGTACGCGGGATAACTCGAGAACTTTCCTCTGTCTAACGGCGTCGATCTGCTGCGGTGAAAGGTTTCGTGGGTTTCCGTTTTTTCGAGTCTCGTTCGCGTCCTGGATCTGGTCGTCAACGGCTTTACTTTCCCATCCTCTGGCCATGCCCCATTATACATTGAGTCCGCGAAGCGCCGAATAAATATCGCGCGCTAATGCGCGTCAGTTTCGGCTGCGGTTTTCGCGTTGGAATTCTCCGCAAAGCACCAATGCACGAATTTCGGTGTATAGCGCGCGGTAACCGTGGCGGGAATGTCCGCTTCCTCCAACTTCCGAAATTCGAATTTGAGCTCCCCATCAGCGTGCAGCGACGCGCGCAGATACCCGTAAACATTCGTCATCGCCGCGCCAGCCCCCGAACGATCCACCGGCAGCGGATAACGCACGGCACCCGCCGTGCCGATAATCCATCCAGGCAGCACACCTCCGTGCGTGCGCCACCGCTCCGTGTTGTAAACATTCTCCATGTAATAGTGCGAATGGCTTGCCAGAATATAGATCTTTTTGTGCGTATGTTTTTGCGCCCGGAGCAAATCCTCGTAAACGCGCCGGCCGCTCTCGGCTCCGATTAAAGTCGCGTTCATGCTGTGGTTGTAGGAAATGCTTTCGGGCAGCGCCTGATGCATGCCGACGACGATGGTTTTGATCCCGGCATTCTCCGCGTCGCGGGCCAGAACGCCTTCGAACCATTCAAGCTGCGTTTGGTCGAATTGGTCCGCCGAAGCGTTGTCCATGTTGATGAAATCCGCTCCGGCCATAATCCAGTGATAGTAAGTCTTCAGGCGGAAATCGTGAGGATCGTCGCGAAGGCGCTGCTCGCGCAGCAAGGGTGTATCGAGCCAGTCGGCAATCTGCGCGATCAATTCATTACGAGTTTTCGGCGCGATGGTCTCGTGATTTCCAATGCCCAGAAAAACCGGCACAGCCCCGAACGGAACAATTTGATTTTCGAGAAAGTCAGGCCATGCGATCGTGCGGTACTCGTCCATCGTCATGGGCTTATCGAGATGCTCGGGCTGGTGCCGGATGTCCTCGTCGATCGCGTAAATCGCGCGAAAATCGCCTAGATGCCAGTAGAAAGCTGCGTGGTCGGCCAGCACTTGCGCGGTGATTCCCGGCATCACCACGTCGCCGCAATTCCGGGAATCGCCAGAAACAGCAAAACGTAACACAACGTCGGAACTGTCTTTCGACTGCGCCGCAGCGCTCGATTGATCCTGTGCGCGCGCGGGTGAGCATGCAATGCACAGCGCAAGCGCCGCCACGCAGCTAGTGCCGAACACATTTTTCATGAGCGCTCCCAATTCCCGGCGCCATTCTCTCGCCCGAAGGGTTCGCGAGGCAATCCTGAATTCGCCCCCGCGGCGCGACGCCAGCCGCGCGAAAATTGCTTTCGCTTTGCGATACATTGCGGTTTAATCGCCGTCTCGCAGAATCCAGCAACAGCTGCTGGATCGAGAGGTCTCCGATGCAAATTGCACCCTTTGAGCTCGAGCGCTGGCAATCCGTTTGGGAAAATCGCGTCGAGCTGAATATTTCCGAGAGCGGCGTCGAGCCGCTCACCGTGCGCGATTTACTCGATGATCCCGCCGCAGCCGAGATGCTCCTCGGCCTGCGCCTCGGCTATCCGCAAACTAACGGCACTGAAGAATTGCGCGCACGCATCGCCGCGCTTTATCCCGGCGCGCGCGCCGAAAATGCAATTTTGACCGCCGGCTGCGCCGAAGCAAATTTTCTAGTGAGCTGGCTGCTGCTAGAGCCGGGCGATGAAGTCGTCTTCATGCTGCCGAATTACGTGCAGATTCAAGGTCTCGCGGAAAGTTTTGGCGCCACAGTGAAGCCGCTCTGGCTGCGCGAAAAGTTGCGCTGGGCGCCGGACCTGGATGATCTTCCGCGTCTGATCACCAACAAAACGAAACTCGTCGCTCTCTGCAATCCGAATAATCCCACAGGCGCAACGCTAAGCCCCGAAGCCTGCAAAGCTATTTTCGCAGCAGCGGCAAAAGTGGGCGCATACGTTCTAGCCGATGAAGTCTATCGCGGCGCCGAACTCGAGGGCGAAACCACTCCCAGCCTCTGGGGCGGCTACGATCGCCTCTTCTGCACCGGCGGCCTTTCGAAAGCCTACGGTCTCCCGGCCTGCGCACCGGATGGATCATCGGCCCGCCCGCGATGATCGAAAAACTCTGGACTTATCACGATTACGCCAGCATGGCCCCCACCATGCCCACCGAAAAGCTCGCCTATCTCGCTCTCGAAGCCAGCCCGCAACGCGCGCATCATCGCCCGCACCCGCGGCATCGTCCGCAAGCATTATCCGATCATGCGCGATTGGGCCGCAAAGCACGAAGGCCTGTTGACGCACATTCCCCCACGCGCCGGCGCAATCGCCTGGTACGGCTACAACACCGGATGGAGTTCCGCCGAGATGGGCGAAGAACTGCGCACGCAAAAAGGCGTCCTCATCGTGCCGGGAAATCAGCTCGGCATGGACGGCTATTTCCGAATCGGCTTCGGCGGCGATGCCGCAGTCCTGCACAAAGCGCTAGGCCGCATCGATGAATGGATGGCGGAGAAATCGCAACGGCCAAAGGCCAGGCAAGCCCGGTAGCAAAAGTGAGGCGAAAAATGATACGACAAGATTTTAAACGTATGACGATAGCAGCTTGGGGGCTGATGCTCATCGCCGCCACCGCAACCTTCGCGCAAGATTCCCCAACGCCGACAGCACAAAAAAAACCAATCGCCATTCGCGCCGGCAAATTAATTGACGGCAAGAGCGACTCGGCCATCCCGAACGCCCTGATTCTGATCGAAGACGGCAAAATCACGAGCGTAACGCCAGGCGGCACACCACCCGCAGGCGCCGAAGTACTCGATCTCTCGAACTACACCGTCCTTCCCGGACTGATCGACGCGCACACCCACATCCTCCTGCAAGGCGACGTCACCGAAGAAGACTACGACGTGCAGCTCCTGAAGCAATCCATCCCCTACCGCGCAATCCTGGCCGCGCGAAATGCAAAGATCGCGCTCGATCACGGTTTCACCGCCCTGCGCGATCTAGAAACCGAAGGCGCGATGTATGCCGACGTGGACGTCAAAACCGCTATCAATCGCGGCGAAGTCCCCGGCCCGCATCTTTTCGTTTCCACGCGCGCCATGGCTCCCACCGGCATGTATCCGCTGCTCGGATATTCATGGGAACTCGAATTGCCGCACGGCGTGCAACCGGTCGATGGCGTAGAGGGCGCCCGCCTGGCCGTACGCGAACAGCTTTCCCACGGCGCCGACTGGATCAAATATTATTCCGATCATGGCTATCACTACGAAGCCGACGGCGTTCTCCACGGGGTCGTAAATTTCAGGGACGACGAAGCCCGCGCCATCGTGGATGAAACGCACCGGCTAGGCCATCGCGTAGCTGCACACGCGATCAGCTCAGATGGAATCGCCGCAGCATTGCGCGCCGGCGTTGATTCCGTCGAACACGGCGACGGCCTCACCGACCCGGAAATCGAAGAAATCGCCCGCCGCGGAATTTATTGGGTTCCCACAGTAATGGTAGGCGCGGCAGTCGCGCCCGGCCGCGGCGGCAATTGGCTCAAGATGGTGAACACCGAGCGTGACGCCTTCGGCCGCGCCCTAAAGAAAAATGTGAAGATCGTTTTCGGCACCGACGTAGGCGGCTTCGCGTGGACAGGCCTGAACGAAACGCAGGAATTCCATTACTACGTGGAATACGGAATGACCCCAATGCAAGCCATCCGCACCGCAACCACAAGCGCCGCAGATCTACTAGGCTGGAGCGACAAAATCGGCAGCATCGAACCGGGAAAACTAGCCGACATTATTGCGGTGAATGGCGATCCACTAAAAGACATCACCACGCTCGATCACGTGAGCTTCGTAATGAAAGAAGGAGTGATCTACAAAAACGAAACGAAATAACCGCCCCGTAGCGCCGGCTGCCAGCCCGGCGTTTTTGTGCCGCGTGGCGTAGCCGTCAAGTCTCAGCCGGGGCGTTACGAATGTCCAGCCAGCGCCGCTCGCCCAGGGAATTTAGCAGCAGCCCCAAGTTCTTCCTCAATCCTCAAAAGCCGATTATATTTAGCAATGCGATCCGTCCGCGAAGCTGATCCAGTCTTAATCTGCCCAGTCCCAAGCCCCACCGAAAGATCAGCAATAAACGTATCCTCAGTTTCCCCAGAGCGATGCGAAATAATCGAAGCATATCCAGCCGTGCGAGCCATCTCGATCGCAGCAACCGTCTCGGTCACAGTGCCAATTTGATTTAGCTTGATCAGAATAGCATTCCCAATCTTCTCGCCAATCCCACGCGCAAAAATCTCCGGATTCGTAACAAAAATATCATCGCCCACAAGCTGCAGTTTCTTTCCCAAGTCTCGCGTCAAAATTTGCCAGCCGGACCAATCCTCCTCCGAGAGCCCATCCTCCAGCGAAACGATGGGATACTGCCGCACCCAGTTCTCCCAGAACGCCACCATCTGCTCCGACGAGCGTTCCGACTTGTCCGATTTCTTAAAAACGTATTTCTTCTTAGCGCGATCGTAGAATTCGCTAGCCGCTGGATCGAGCGCAATGGCAATCTGCGCCCCAGGTTTGTATCCCGCCGCGGTGATCGCCTCCAGCACTCGTTCAATCGCCTCGTCATTCGATTTCAAATTAGGCGCAAATCCGCCTTCATCGCCCACCGCAGTCGAGTAACCATTTTTGTGTAGCACTACCTTCAACGCATGAAACACTTCCACGCCCCAGCGCAAGGCCTCATGAAAACTAGACGCGCCCACAGGCATCACCATAAATTCCTGCACATCCACCGAATTATCCGCATGCGCCCCGCCATTCAAAATATTCATCATCGGCACCGGCAGCTTGTCAGCCGAAGCATCGCTAGAAAATCGCGCCAAATATTTGTAAAGCGGCAATCCAGCCGACGCAGCCGCAGCCCGCGTCGCAGCCATCGAGACCGCCAAAATCGCATTCGCCCCCAACTTCCCTTTCGTCGGCGTGCCATCGAGCTCGATCATTTTCTGATCGAGCCCCTTCTGATCTCCGGCATCAAATCCAACTACCGCCTTCGCAATCGCGCCATTAATATTCCCAACCGCCTTCAGCACCCCCTTCCCGCCATAACGCGATTTATCTCCGTCGCGCAATTCCAGCGCCTCATGCTCGCCCGTCGAAGCACCAGACGGCACAGCAGCCCGCCCGCGAATCCCGCCCTCCAGCACCACATCAGCCTCAACGGTAGGATTCCCGCGCGAATCCAGAATCTCGCGTCCATGCACAGACTGAATTTTCATAGACATCCGTCAGCTCCTGAAATTTCCACCGGCAAATTGTGAAAGGAAAAAACAGAACACCACGAACAAACTCTATTCCGGTTCCTCAAGCATAGATTCTTCGCGCACCACCACCACCACGCCGTCATCGGTAATCTGATATTTCTTGCGATCGGCGTCCGCGTCGTAACCAATCACAGTTCCCTCTGGCAGACTCACATGCCGGTCAATAATCGCCTTCCGGATCCGCGAATGCCGCCCCACATTCACATGATTAAAAATAATCGAATCCTCCACATCGCAATAACTATTCACGCGCACATCGTAACCCAGCACCGATCCCTTCACCCGCCCGCCCGAGACAATCGATCCGCCCGCCACAATCGAATCGAGCGCCACGCCCATGCGCTCAGGATCGGCAAACACAAATTTCGCCGGAGGATACTGCTGCTGCCAGGTATTCAAGGGCCAGCTCTTGTCATACAGGTTGAACACCGGCGAAACAGCGACCAGATCCATATTCGCCTCGTAATAAGCGTCAATCGTCCCGACATCCCGCCAATAAGAAGTCTCTTTCTTATTCTCATCGCGAAAGTTGTAGGCAAACACGCGATGCTTCCCCAAAATCCGCGGAATAATATCCTTTCCGAAATCATGCGAGGAAGTAGGGTCCTCGGCATCCGCAATCAAAATCGGCACTAAAAGCTGCGTATTAAAAATGTAAACGCCCATCGAAGCATTCACTTTGCCGGGATGAATGCGCGAAGGAGTCGGATTCGCAGGCTTCTCTTCAAATCCAATAATCCGCCAATTCTGGTCCGTCTCAATCACTCCAAATCGTCGCGCCGCATCGGCAATATCCACTTCCAGCGTAGCGACGGTAACCTCCGCCCCTGAATCCCGATGTTGATCCAGCATCTTGCGGTAATTCATTTTGTAAATGTGGTCGCCGGAAAGAATGAAGACGTAATTCGAAGTCTCGCTGCCAATCGAGTAGATATTCTGATACACCGCGTCCGCCGTCCCCTGATACCAATGCGTAGAAACGCGCATCTGCGGCGGCAAAACCTCCATAAAATCCCCATGCCCCATCAAAGGCGACCATCCCCGCCGCACATGCCGGTTCAAGCTAAGCGCCTTATACTGCGTCAGCACAAAAACGCGCCGCAAATCGCTATTCAGGCAATTCGAAAGAGTTATATCAATGATGCGATACACCGCACCAAACGGCACCGCCGGCTTCGCGCGATCGCGCGTCAGTGGCCACAACCTCTCGCCCTGGCCTCCCGCGAGCAACACTCCCAAAGCTTCCCGCATTGCCGACATAATCCACCCGCCCCGGAGCTTCACCCGCCCGCAGGGAAGATTATTCTAGTTAAGTTCCGGCAGGATTGTGCAAATCTTTATCAATTTTGCCCCTAAAGCAGGTTTCGCCGGGCTTTGCGTTTGGCCGCGCACTTGCATCATTTCCTGTAGGATTTGGCCAAATTAACTCGTTGCTGAATGGGCTCTTACTTGAGTAGCATATTCGCGTCCACTTAGGCATTGTTTTGCCGTATTATTCTGCCCCGCCACGGTAGGAGCACCTGGCGGTCAAGGACAAACGTTGCCCCCTGTAGGGCCAGATCGATCACCGGCTTCCGAGCCGTCCCGGCCGCAGGCTACCTCCTCGTCCGAACGCCGCCGCACTCCGCGCACCAAGCCCGCCGGACTCACTTACGTCAAGCTCGAGCCGGACAATGGCGGCAGGCTCCTCGATGTCTGCGAGTCAGGAATCGGATTCCAGGTGGTCGCGCCGGTGGAAGAAACCGGCCGCATTCAACTCTGGTTCGTTCTCGATTCGGAGCGCCACATTGAAGTGTCCGGCGAATTGGCGTGGATCGACGACACCAAACGCTCCGGCGGATTGAAATTCACGCGTCCATCAAAGCAAGCCCGCCAGCAATTACGCGCCTGGCTTTCGCATCAGCGCCCAGGCTCTGAGCTGGCGCACCGTAGCGTCAACGCCAGTCATCAGATTCGGCTCCGCCGATGGCCCCAGCGCAATCCGAGCCCCGCGCCGATCACCTTTCTCACGAAAGTGAATTCGAACGCGAGCTTCATAGCATTCCGCACAGCAACCCCGCTCCACTCGAGAGTTTACTCGATTCAATTCTCACCTCTCTTCAGACCTCTCATCCCGAAGACCTCTTCGCCCATCCCGCGCTCGCAAGCGACGAACTTCAAGCGCAGCCGCCGGCGCCTGAAATCGAAGCAAGCGGCCTCGTCGAAAAATTGGCGCAAGATCATGCTTTGGCGATGCCTCCCATCCAAGCTCCCGTTACGATTCCATCTCCGATTCGTGCGACCAATTCCGCGGCGCTTCCGGCTCTGCCTCCAACTCGCAAGACTGTCGTTCGCCGCAACGCTCCTGTTCGGTCCGCGCCGCTCGAGCAAACTGCCAGCCCGGCTTCGCGCGAGCTATCCGCCAGTCCCCCCGCCCGTCGCGCGCAGAAAAATCTACAGACGTAAAATACGTGCAGTTCAGAATTGCGGTAGATCGCGTAAGCGGCATGTTGAACACCCTCCGCCACGCCATCTCTGCCGACGATTCCGATTGGCCGCTTACCGCCACTCCTGAATTTCCAACAGCAGTTGCAGCCGTGCCCGTTGCGCCGCCGCACCGTCGCCGCCGCGCCTGTCGTTACTGCGGCACCTGCCGCGACTCCCGCGCCAGTCAAACCGCCTGTTGCCGCGCCAGTGATCGCGCTGATAGCAGGCACCGCGGCCGCCGCGAAAGTAGCGCTCCCTCGCGCCCGCCTCAGCGCCCACTGTTGCGCCTCCAATCAAGCCGGTAATCGCCGCTGCCCCTCAAGCGCGAAAACTCGGCAGAAATTCCAGCAGCTCCAGCAGTCGCGCGCGGAATCACAAAGCGAGATTGACGTGCGTCCGTGGTCAGCCGGCGCGCCATGGCGGGCAGCAGAACCGCCCACCCCGAGCTGGTCCACAAGGCTGAACCGCCGCGCTAACGAATTTGTCAACGAGGCACTAAAAGGAATCGCCGCGAGAGTCTTGCGAGCCGGAGACGCTGGCACCGCCGCTTGGACTAAAACTGCGAGGGGTGCTCGCTCCGCGGCCGCAGCGTTCGTTGCGAAAACTGCGTCCTTCTTGCTGGGCTCCCAATCCAAAATCGCTCCGATCATCTCGCGCGCACGTCGCGCCGCGGTTGCCGCAGTGGCAAATGCGCTGCACGTCACGCGAACCGCGGGCGCGCAAGCGTTGGCAAAGGCGCGCCCTGCTTCACGCAGCGCCGTCGCCCCCAAAGCGGCCGCAATTCCCACCCCAACCCGCGCGCCGCAAACGCCCACATCGATATTCGCCGCGCCATCCGCCCGTACAGCGATTCAGGCGCCGCAAGCCACCCTATTCGAAGCATCGCGAGAAAAACTGGCGTCCGCGTCAACCGGACTCAAGAACGCCTCGTCGAGGGCTCTATACACCGTGATTCCCCGCGAACCGTCGCGCGGCGAACTCGGCACCATGGCCGCCATTACTCTCCTGCTGCTTGCCGGACTCGCGGCTTTCACCTATCGCGATAAATTCGAGTTCCCCGCCGCTTCGATTCGCCACCGATGCCAATCGCGGCAAAACTCAAGCTCGACCCATCTCCTGAAGCCTCTCCAGCTCCAAAGAAGTCTTCTGGACGAGTGGTGAAAGCGCGGCATACAGCACCGGCCCAAACTGCAACCGCGCAAATCGGCGCCGTACCAGAAGAGCCGCAAGCGATGCCCACTCCCTCCACTCGCGAAATGGCAAACGCGCCTAGCATATCTGAGCAACAACCGCGGACAACGCGACCCTGCCACCGCCGCGCAAATGGCTCTGGGCCGCCATCCGCAAAGGCGATACCGCCGCAAATATCGTCCTCGCCGATCTCTATCTCCGCGGTGACGGCGTCCCGCAAAATTGCGCGCAAGCCCGCGTCCTACTATTAGCCGCCTCAAAAAAAGGAAACGAAGAAGCCACACAAAAGCTCCAGCAAGTAGACGCAATCGGCTGCGGCAACCCCACGCCGTAATCTTCCTTTTTGGCGCAGCGTTCGCTCCCGTGGATCTACATCTTCGCTTGGGTTTCGTAGCGGTCGGCTTCAGCACAGCATTTTGGGCGTATGACCTTCGAGTACTCGCGCGATCCAGCCTGTCGCATCAATCCCGAATGCCACCCTAAAGGGCGCCGCTACGAAATCGCCTGACGCGCCGCAGTCTCGTACGCTTTCGCTCCGTAGGCCCCTCCCGTGGTTCACCAAGCTACGAGTACTAAACTGGTAATCACTTAACCAAAGTTACGCCCCGCGACCCCCTATCGGCTCATTTATCACTTGACTTCAAGTGCTGGCAAGGATAGAACCACCACGCATTGCCGGTTTTGGGGAAAACCGGTTATACTAAGTGACTTACAAGAACAATCTGAGTACCTCGATCCGGGATGGGGGTGAATACGCGTGGCTGAAGTCGTCATTCAGGAGGGTGAGTCTCTCGAGAACGCTCTCCGTCGCTTCAAGAGGAAAGTGCAATCCGAAGACATCATCAAGGAAATCAAGAAGCACTCTTACTTCATGAAGCCCGGTGAGCGGCGTCGTGCAAAAGCCGCCCTCTCGCGTAAGCGCCTCCGCAAAAAGCAGCGGCGTGAGCAGGATTAGGCAATCCGGTTATTAGGGTTTCCTCAGGCATTATCGTGCCAGCCGGCCAACGGGAACCGCATCCTTCCCCACGTTCCAGTTTCGGATGACATGGCCTGTCGCGCCGCCTGACCTGTCCTAGCCAGGCCACGGAGCGGCCCATGGAATATCATGACAAGGTCCTGAAGTGCGCGGACTGTGGGGCGGAGTTCGTCTTCACCGCCGGCGAGCAGATGTTTTTCGCCGACAAGGGCTTCAAGAACGAGCCCAAGCGGTGCAAGGCCTGCAAAGCCACGCGAGCGCAAGGCGGAGCTTCGGCCTCGAACGGCGGCGTTCAGCGCGTCGAGACCAAGACTGTCTGCTCGCAGTGCGGGAAGGAAACCACGGTTCCGTTTAAGCCCACGCAAGGGCGCCCAGTCTACTGCCGCGAGTGTTTCCAACAGCGGCGGACGATGACCGCCGCAAGCGGTAGCGGTGGCGCCACCGGCGCGTCTGCGTAGAAACAGCGGCAAGGCAGACTCATCGGCGCGGGCAAACACATAGCCAGAATCTCGCGCGCGAAGCCCCTCGGTTTCGTAGCGGCGGGCCTCAGCTCAGCATCTTCGCAATGTCACCCTAGAGTAACCGCCCAGTTCGCCCGTATCGTCATTTCCGGATGCCGCCCTCACGCTTCGAGAACTCTCGGCAGGGCGCCGCTACGAAACCAATCACGCCGCCAAACACAAACATTCCCCCCGCAATAAATCCCCCGAAACGCCGCCAAAAACGCCGCCGTCTCCTCCTGCGTCCCAATCGTCACCCGCAACCAGGTTCCCATCGAAGGAAACTTCCGCCCCACCAAAATCCCCCGCTTCCGGAACTCCGCAATAATCGGCCCTACATCGCTGCCCATATCCACCATCAAAAAATTAGCCTGCGAGTCAGCAACTTTGCACCCCAATCCCTTCAACTGTTTCGTCAGCCACGCACGCGTCGCATTAATCCGCCCCCGGCACTCAACCACGTGCGCCTGATCCGCCAAAGCCGCCCGCGCCGCAGCAATCCCTGCCGAGCTGCCATTGTCCTGAAGCAATTGCGCGCTCATAGCCGCAATCACGTCCTTACTCCCAATCCCGTACCCAATGCGCATCCCAGCCAACCCATAAACTTTCGAAAAAGTCCGCGCCACCAAAAGATTCGGCACTTTATCCAACCACTCCGTAGCGCTAGCGTAATTCGGCGAATCCACAAAATGATGGTAAGCCTCGTCAAACAAAATCAAGGTGGTAGCTGGCACCTGATCAAAAAATTGCTGCATCTCCTTGCGCGTCACAATCGTCCCCGTCGGATTATTCGGATTGCACACATAAACGACGCCAGTCTTCGAAGTACACTGCGCCGCCATCACCGGCAAATCATGCCGCCAATCCAGCGTAAGCGGCACGCGCACAGCTGTAGCCTGCATCACCCGCGCGTAATCCAGCACCGCCTCAAAAGTAGGCGCCGCAGCCACCACATTTTTATCCCCGCCAAGAAAAGCCATATCCGCCGCCCGCAAAATCTCAGTCGATCCAAATCCAAGAATCACGCGCTCCGGCGCAATTTTATGCAGCGCTGCAATCTCCTTCTGCAAATCCGCATAAGCCGCATCGGGATAACGCATCGCCGCCGATTCAGAGCCCGCCATAGCCGCAAGCGCCCGAGCCCCAGGCCCATAAGGATTCTCGTTAAAATTCAAGCGAATCACTCCAGATCGCTTCGGCGCCGGCACAGCGATCTGCCCCTCCGAACCCCAAGCAAACGCCACAGGCGCGCGAGTGGCCGCCACAACCGCCCCAAGCCCCAGCGCAAATTCCCGGCGCGTTAACGCAAGTCGTCTCATCCAATAACCTCCAGAAAAACTTCGCCAGAATTATGCGCCGCGCATCCAATCATGGCAACGACGCGCCAGTGGTACGATGGAGCCAAGGAGGCAATCATGGCCAAGAATAGAAAGAAAACCACCAAGTCCCGCAATCGCGCCGCAAAGAAATCGCCATCTAAGCCAACCCCCGCGAAATCGCCCGTCTCGGCA
This sequence comes from uncultured Acidobacteriota bacterium, assembly GCA_963831955.1. GTDB lineage: Bacteria > Acidobacteriota > Terriglobia > Acidiferrales > UBA7541 > Palsa-147. The sequence goes on from CAWHSG010000004.1 coordinate 862,228, forward strand.
ACTCCAAGCGCCGATTCAATCAATCGCTTGCGCCAGCAATTAGCAAAATATCTAGAGATCAGCGAAGCCCACGCCTCCTGGCGCGATTCCTTCGCGGAAATGCCCCCCGAACTCCGCGGCGCAAAAGTTCCAGGCTCGCCGCACACCGCCTGGCAAATGTTAGAGCATCTGCGCATCGCCCAATGGGATATCGCCGGCTTCAGCCGCGATCCAAAACACGTCTCCCCAGATTTTCCAGCCGGCTATTGGCCATCATCACCCACACCGCCGGATGACACCGCGTGGGACTCGAGCGTCCGCGCCTACCGCAACGACGCCGAAGAAATGCGCAAGCTAATCCTCGATCCAAAAACCGATCTCTTCGCCAAAATTCCCAACAGCTCAGGAAAAACAATCCTGCGCGAAGCCCTACTACTAATCGATCACAACGCCTATCACCTAGGCCAGCTGGTCCTGTTGCGCCGCCTGCTAGACGCCTGGCCAACGCAATAACAAATGCACGGGCGCAGGCAAGGTTTCGTAGCGGCGCCCTTCAGGGCGGCATCTCGATCCGTGATCGCGCCACCAACGCAAAAGAAACGCGATCCACTTCCCACGCGCCAAAAATAAGGTCCGCCAAGCCAACGTAAATCCGTATTTTTCCGAATAGACTAACCTCGACCCACAACCTATATTGAATGTCTCCATGCCGCCAGAAATCAACCTCCTAGACCCGCTCCGCCAATACTGGGGCTACGATTCCTTCCGCCCCATGCAAGAGCGCATTGTCCGCAGCCTGATGGCCGGCAAAGACACCTGCGTAGTAATGCCCACAGGCGGCGGCAAATCTCTCTGCTACCAATTACCGGCAGCGCTCTCCCCCAAAAGCACCGCCATCGTAATTTCGCCGCTAATCGCGCTGATGCAGGATCAAACCGCCCAACTAGCCCAAATGGGCATCGAAGCCGCAGTCCTCAACAGCTTCGTATCAAGAAATGCCGGCGAAGAAATCATGCAGTCAGCAGCCGAAGGCAAATACCGCCTGCTCTATCTCTCACCCGAAAGAATCGCGCAGACCTCGACAATCGAATGGCTCCGCAAAGTCCCGATCTCGTATTTCGTAATCGACGAAGCCCACTGCATTTCCGAATGGGGCCACGAATTCCGCCCCGAATACCGCCAACTCAATAATCTCCGCACGCATTTTCCAGATCGCCCCATAGCCGCCTTCACCGCCAGCGCCACGCAACACGTCCGCCACGACATCATCGAGCAACTGCAACTCCGCGAGCCCGACAAATACATCGCCAGCTTCCATCGCCCCAACTTGAATTACATCATCAAGCGCTGCGACGCCGACACGCTGTTCCCGCAACTCGTGGACGCCATCCGCGCCCATCCCGACGGCAGCATCATCGTCTACTCGCCCACGATCGACGGGGTGAAAGGAACGATCGGCTACCCTGCCGCGCCGAAGGCATCGAAGCGATCGGCTATCACGGCAAAATGGAAGCTCCCACGCGCCGCAAGAAACCAGGAAACCTGGATGTCCGGCGACGTGCGCGTGATGGTCGGCACCATCGCCTTCGGCCTGGGCATCAATAAAGCCGACGTCCGCGCGGTAATCCATCTCTCGCTCCCAAAATCCATCGAGCAGTATTACCAGGAAGCAGGCCGAGGCGGCCGCGACGGCTTGCCCACCGATTGCCTCTTGCTCTGGCAACCGCGCGATGCCGGCCTGCTAGCCCACTTCATCTATCAAATCAATGACCCCGCCGAACAAGAGCGCGGCTGGCAGCGTTACTACACCATCCGCAATTTCGTAGAATCCACCGCCTGCCGCCACAGCCAGATCTGCCACCATTTCGGCGAAAACACAAAATGGGAATCCTGCGGCGCCTGCGACGTCTGCGGCTACAACCCCGACTGGCTGCTAACCCCGTTACCGCCGCTAAGACCGAAAAAATCAGCGAAGTCCCGTCCGCAATCAAGGCCAGGCTCACAGCTGCAAGCCGCGCCCCGGCAATTCCACGCTCCGCCAACGCGCGCCATAGCCATGAAAGTTCAAGCCCCCGCCACGCAATCAACCCACGATCAAGCCGAACTGCGCGCCTACCTCCGCGAATGGCGCCGCCAAACCGCCCAACGCCAAGGCATAGCCGCCTTCGTAGTAATGCACGACACCTCCCTAGACGCCCTCTGCGAAAGCCGCCCAAAAAACCTAGGCGAACTAAGGCAAGTCTTCGGATTCGGCGCCAGAAAAACCGAACTCTACGGCCAAGAAATCCTTCAAGCCTTCAAAAATTTCGCGCAAGGCGCCCGCGCGACCCCCGACCAATCAAAGCTGCAATCCCGCACCGCCGCCATTGGGTCCGAAAAGTAGCGCTGCCCGCCTGTCATCCCGAATCCTTTTCAGCGGTGAGCGATCTGCAGGCGCTCTTGCCGTTGCCTTCGAACTCGCCGTTTCCCCGCTCTTAATCTCAAATCTGAAATTCTAAATTTCCGTAGCCGTTGTGATATACATTTCGCCCGGACCACTGTTGGGGCGATCCGCCTTTCGGCTTCTCTCCTTCTGCGCGCGCTTTTCGAGTATCCGTTCCGGCTCGACCAGCCCCGCGCTGTGATTTCGGTCTAGTCAAAATCTATGGCCACAAAAATTCTTTTTTTCGCGGCGTTGATTTTGTGTGCCAGCGGCCTCGTGTCTCCTCCGGTCGCACTAGCCATCGGTCTGGCTTACGGCTTCACATTCCAAAACGCCGAGAGCCCTCTCGGTAGGAATCTGACGAAATATCTCTTGCAGGCGTCCGTGGTCTTTCTCGGTTTCGGAATGAATCTTCAGGAAGTAATCCATGCGGGCCGCTCCGGATTCGTTTACACCGCGGTGGGCATAACTTTTTCGATGATTCTCGGCCTCACTTTAGGGCGTCTTCTGGAAGTGGGCGGCACATCGTCGCTGCTAATCACCACCGGCACGGCCATCTGCGGCGGGAGCGCCATCGCGGCCGTGGGCCCCATCGCGAACGCCTCCGAAGAAGAAATGGCCGTTTCCCTCGCCACCATCTTCGTACTGAATTCCGTCGCGCTGCTGGTGTTCCCCACGATCGGTTGGGCCCTGCATCTAAGCCAAACTCAATTCGGTCTTTGGGCCGCGCTGGCGATTCATGACACCAGCTCAGTCGTCGGCGCCGCCGCAAAATATGGACCGATCGCACTTGCCGTGGGAACAACGGTGAAGCTCGCCCGCGCCCTGTGGATCGTGCCCTTGTCGGTTGCAGTCGCAGTCGCGAAAAGAACCAAGGCGCGCATCCAGTGGCCATGGTTCATCCTGTTCTTCTGTCTCGCCGCGGTCGCCAACACCTACTTGCCTGCTCTCGCTCCCGCATATCCGGTTTTGAGCAAGCTGGGAAAGCTCGGGCTGACGGCGACGCTCTTTTTAATCGGAACAGGACTCTCGCGAAAAACTCTTCAGCGCGTGGGCGTGCGGCCACTCATGCAAGGCATCGCGCTCTGGGCGGTGGTTGCACTCAGCTCACTGGCCCTAATTCGTTGGGGCTGGATTCGAATCTGATCCACGGGATCGTTCTGCGCGTCGGCATCGACGACGCAGCGGCCTCCGAACGCAGGACCCGCGCTCTATGCCGGGCCGGGCGAGATGTAACCTAAAGCCGCGATTTCGGCACCGCGCGAATTTTCATTAATAAGATGGTGCGCCTGAATGCGAATGTGACTGCCTACGTCTTGAAATCAAGATACTTCACAACGAGTTTCTTCAGGACGGTACACTTTGCCCATGGGCGTTCGAGACCCCCGACGGCAAAAAACCGATGCAACGCACGTGTTTCTGGTGTTGTGGAAGGCCTACCGCGCCATGCTCGCAAAAGCGGACGAGAGCAAAAAGCACGTGGGGCTGTGCGACTCGGATTTCCGCGTGCTCGAGGCGCTGCTGCATAAGGGGCCGTTGCCGGTTAACGTGATTGGCGACAAAGTGGAATTGACCACCGGCTCGATCAGCACCGCCGTGGACCGCATGGAAGCCAAATGGCTGGTCGTCCGCAAGAATCATCCCGAAGACCGCAGAATCCGGCTCGTCGAGCTGACTCCCAAAGGCCGGCGTTTGATCGAGAAGGCCTACACGCAGCACTCCATCGACATGGAAAAAGCGATGAGCGTCCTTTCCCGCGGCGAGCGCGCTTCTCTGGTGGAGCTTCTCAAGCGCCTCGGAAAAGGAAAAGAGGAGCCAGCCGTGCAACGTCTCCGCGCAGTGCGCTAAACTCCCAGTGAGACCAGAGAGAACCACCCGCAGCCCCGGCGTAATTTCTCGCCCATCACCGATGCATCTGTGATATCTTGACCTCAAGAGGAATTAGCCATGACCCCTAATGAGCAAGCCGTAGCAAAAGTTTTGGAAGCCTATAACGTCGCCCTGAATTCCTCCGACACCGCCATGGTGATGCCGCTCTATGCCGGGGATGGCGTCTTCATGCCGCCGTTCAGCCCATCGGCGGTCGGGTTGGCTGAGGTACGCAAAGCGTACGACGCCGTCTTTAAAGCCATCAAATTGACCGTGAAGTTTAATGTCGCAGAAATAGTGGAGATCAGCCCCGATTGGGTTTTCGCGCGAACCAACTCTGCCGGCAAAACCCTCAATCACGCCACCGGAGCCACCACTGCTGAGGGCAACCAGGAGCTCTTCATCTTCCGCAAGGGCAAGGACGGCAAATTCAAGATCGCGCGCTACAGCTTTTCATCTACCAACCCACCAGGCAAATAAATGGACATGAAGGCTGCAGTTGTATATGCCCCCGGTGGACCGGAAGTCTTGAAACTGGAAACTCGTCCGGTTCCCACGCCTGCGCCGGATCAGGTTCTTATTCGCGTCAAAGCATTTGGGCTGAACCGCTCGGAGCTGTTCACGCGCCAGGGCCATTCGCCGGACGTGCATTTCCCGCGAATACTCGGAATCGAAGCAGCCGGCTTCGTCGAAGAAGCTCCGGGAGGAAAATTTCGCAAAGGCGAAATCGTCGCAACGGTGATCGGCGGCATGGGCCGACAGTACGACGGCAGCTATGCGGAATACACTTGCGTGCCTGCGAAACAAGTGCAGTCGCTCCGGACGGAGCTGCCGTGGCAAACACTAGGCGCCGTCCCGGAGATGCTGCAGACGGCATGGGGTTCATTATTCAAGTCTTTGGCGCTCGGGAAGGGCGAGCGTCTGCTGATCCGTGGTGGCACCACGTGGGTGGGACTGGCGGCCGCGGCGATAGCCAAAAAGTCCGGCAGTTCCGTGATTTCGACGACGCGCAATCGCGACCGGGAAGCGCTGCTTCGTTCCGCAGGTGCGGATGAAGTTTTCATCGATACCGGGGCCATCGCAAGTGAAATGCGAAACGCGTATCCGGACGGCGTTGAAAAGGTGCTGGAGCTGATCGGGACGACAACGCTGAAGGACTCGTTGCGATGTGCCAGGCAGGGCGGCGTAGTTTGCATGACCGGCATGGTCGGCAACAAATGGTCGTTCGATAATTTCGAGCCAATGGAAGCAATTCCCACAGCCGTCCGGCTCACCACTTACGACGGCGGAGTTGAGGATTTCATGCGCATGCCCTTCGACGATTTGGCCGCGCAAATCAAGGCCGGAACCCTCGCGATTCAAATTGGCAAGGTCTTTCGCCTCGATGAAATCGTAGAGGCCCACCGCTGCCTCGAAGAAAACAAAGCGGGAGGCAAGATCGTGGTGCTCACCTGACCTCGACCTGTTAGCAGCCTGGTGCCATCAGCAACCGCATTTGTTGCGGCGGAGCCTCAGAAACAAGGAGGCAGCCCCCTGCTTTAGCAGGGGGGAGAAGCACTTTAGTGCTCCGAAAAAGCGCCGCGCAAAATGATGCGCTTTAGCGCTGGGCACGAGCAGCGGCGCTTGCGCCGCGACGCTCACCACTCAAAGCTGCCGTCAACTTTTCGATCCCACTAAAGGCCCCCGTAAATTCTGCACCGCCGCCGAACCCATTTACGAAAAACGCGGCGGGTGGCCAGCGAAGACGACTCTGGCAAACGGGGCAACGCTTTCGCTAGGATTTCAACGCTCGCATCGGACGTTCCGGGGGATTTGTATGGCGAAAGCGCAGTACGACGGTTTTGAAGCGCTCGATCCTTTCTTCGCAGTCGTGATGGAAGGCTTATGCGGCCTCGTCGATGGCGATCATTTCTTCGATACGATTGCCGGCGACGCGGTCTTCGAGTTCCGCTATCGCTTTCCCGGCTGGCCAGCGACGATTCGAGGCCGAGCCAATCTAATCGATAGCTTCTCGGGCTACGGAAAGACGATCAAGCTGCACTCCGGCGACGCACTCGTCGTGCATCGCTCGCAAGATAGCCGCGTGGTGATCCTCGAATATGAGGTACACGGCACGATTCTTTCGACTGGCGGAGCCTACGACAACAGATTCATCTCGGTGGTCACGATTGAGAAAAGAAAAATCGTGCATTGGAGGGATTACATGGACTCACTGGCCGCCTGGAACGCGTTGAATGGCGCGTCCTAGTCGCGTGCGGCATCTTGAGCGCGGAAACGTTTATAATAGAAGTTCACTCAAGGGGAACCTGAATGGCTCGCGGACAAGCGACCGCTGACATCGAAACCACGCCGAGCAAGCGCGAATTAATTTTCGACGCTTTTCGCCGCTGGGGATATCTTCTGGCTGACCTCGATCCCCTTGGCGATTTGCAGCCTGTGGCGATGCCGGAACTTGATCTGGACGGCAAAGATGCTGCCGCGGCGCGCGGATTTTATTGCGGGACCATCGGCGCCGAGTTCATGCACATTCCGGAGGCCGAGCGGCGGCGTTGGATCGCGCAGCGCATGGAATCGGAAGCTGCTGCGCCGGATCGCGAGCGCATTCTTGAGCGCATCGTGCGCGCGGAAATTTTCGAGCAAGTTTTGCAGACGCGCTACCTCGGGACGAAGCGCTATTCGCTGGAAGGCGATGCGGCGCTGATTCCGCTGCTCGATTCGATCCTCGATGCTGCAAGCGCTCTCGGCGCCGAACAAGGCCTGGTGGCCATGAGCCATCGCGGCCGGCTCAACGTGATGGTTCACACCATCGGTCGCGCTGCTGCCGATGTCTTCGCGCGATTCGAGGACGTCGATCCGCGCAGCGTGCTGGGCAGCGGCGACGTGAAATATCATCTCGGTGCTACTGGCGTATTCGTCACGCCCGAGGGTCGGCACATCGGGATGCATCTGGTCTCGAATCCCAGCCATCTTGAAGCCGTCGATCCGGTGGCGATGGGGCGCGCGCGCGCCAAGCAAACGCGCATTGGGGCTGAGGGACGCGAGCGAGTGTTGCCGATTCTGCTGCACGGCGACGCGGCCTTCGCCGGCCAGGGGATCTGGGCCGAAACTTTGAATTACGCCGGCATCGAAGGATTCACCGTGGGCGGCTCCGTCCACATCATCGTAAATAATTTGATCGGCTTCACTACGGTGCCGGCCGAATCGCATTCGTCGCGCTTCTCGTCCGATCTTGCCAAGCGCCAGCCGATTCCAATTTTTCACGTAAACGCCGAGGATCCCGACGCGGTGGTTCGCGTCGGACGAATAGCCGCCGATTACCGCTACGAATTTGCAAGTCCGGTGGTGATCGATCTGATCGGCTATCGCAAACATGGCCACAGCGAAGTGGACGATCCGACCATCACGCAGCCGTTGCGCTACCGCAAAATTCAGGCGCATCCGCCGCTTTGGCAAATTTATTCGCAGAAAATCGGAGTGGATGCTACGCCGCTGGCCGACAAAGTACGCGAGGAACTGGGCGCCGCGCAAAAAGCCGCGGAAGAGCTAGAGAAAAATCCGGTAATGCGCCAGCTTCCGCCCTACTGGAATGCTTACCACGGCGGACGTTACAAGGCTTCGCTCGAAGTGGATACTGCGGTCAGTGCGGATGAGCTGGCCGCAGTGAGTGGCACGCTCACCAGTTATCCAAACGGATTTCATATTCATCCGAAAGTGAAAAAACTTTTGGAGCAGCGCGCGGAAATGGGCAGCGGCAAACGTCCCGTGGATTTCGGAATGGCTGAGGCGCTGGCGTTCGGCACGCTCTTGCGCCAGGGCACGCCGGTGCGTCTGAGCGGCCAGGATTCCCGCCGCGGGACATTCAATCAACGCCACGCGGCGCTCATCGACATCGAAAATGAAGAAGTCTATTTGCCGCTGGCGCAACTTCCCGCCGGCGATGCTTTCTTCGAAATTTATAATTCGACGCTCTCCGAGGCGGGGATTCTTGGCTTCGAATATGGATTCAGCCGCGATTTTCCGGAGGCGCTGGTTTTGTGGGAAGCGCAATTCGGCGATTTTGCGAATGGCGCACAAATCGTAATCGATCAATTCATCGCCGCCGGCGAAGACAAATGGAATTTGCTTTCGGGCGTCGTGCTGCTATTGCCGCATGGCTACGAAGGCCAGGGCCCGGAACATTCCAGCGCGCGCATCGAGCGCTATTTGCAACTGGCCGCGCGCGACAATATCCAAATCTGCCAGCCATCGAACGCTGCGCAATACTTTCATCTGCTGCGGCGCCAGGCCCTGCGAAGCTGGCGCAAACCGCTGGTGGTTTTCACGCCGAAAAGCATGCTGCGCAATCCAGTCGCGTCGTCGCCGCTCAGCGATCTATCGAGCGGCCGCTTCCAAACGGTCATTCCCGACACCGCAGCACAAAATGCCACGAGAGTTTTGATCTGCACGGGAAAAGTCGGCCACGAACTAATCGCCGAGCGAACGAAAAGGAAGGACACCTCGACCGCGATCGTTTTCCTCGAGCAACTCTATCCGTTCCCGGAGGCCGAACTCACCGCGGAATTCGCGCGCCACGCATCGGCGAGAGATATCGTTTGGGTGCAAGAAGAACCAGCCAACATGGGCGCCCTCGCGTTCATGCTTCCGCGCCTCGAACGCGTAGCTCGCGGCAAGCCGGTGCTGAGCGTCAAGCGCAGCGCCAGCGCCAGCCCCGCCACCGGCAGCGGCGGCGCGCACGAAGTCGAACAGCGCACGCTGATAAGTCTGGCCTTCGCCACCACAACCACTCGCGACTGATCTAGCGGTCCGCGACGATCAAACTTTCCGGCGAGGGCGGCAACGGTTGAATTTTCGCCGCTGAAAATCCGCCGCCGCGGCACATCTGCTCCAACTCGCGGAATGTGAATGCATCGCCTTCGGGCGTCGAACTCAGCATCGTCAATGCGAAGCTGGCGGCTTCCGGCGGCGTGACTCGATCGTCGTTGGGAACGAACTCGACAATTGCGGCGTGGCCGCCCGGCCCAAGCGCTGCATGAACTTTCTTCAGCAACGCAACATTCACATCCGCGCGAAAATGATGCAAAAAATTCGGCAAAAGAACGAGATCGTAGCCCGATCCCAAATCCACATCGAACGCGCTACCGGGGATCGTCGCGTAGCGATCCGCTACTCCGAATTTCTGGGCGTTGCGCTTGGCCACTTCGAGGACCGGCGCCCAATCCAACGCGGCCATCTCCATTTGCGGATTGCGCTGCGCCAAGGTAATCCCAAACATGCCGTGACCCGCAGCGACATCCAGCGCCTTGCGCGCCCGCGCCGCGATTTCGCCGAGCGCCGACGCCAAAGCGCCCGCGGTCATGGCCATCATCGGCGTCATCGACTCCGCGAACTTCACCCAAATCTCGTTTTCCGGCGTAGTCGTTCCGCCTTCGGGCATCGCCGTCCCGCCCTTGCGCACTGCATCGGTGAGTAAGTCCACCATGCCGGTCAATCTTTGATCGCACAGGAAATTCGCGGCGGCGGCGACGCACATCGGGGATCGGGGATCGAGAAATGCGGCCGAATCCGCGGTTAACGCGTATTTTCCAGAATCTTTGGTGAGAAATCCCAGAATCACCAGAAAATCGCAAAGAATCCGGGTGCCGCGTTCGGACGCGTCACAGCTCCGGCCGATTTCTACGGCGGTCGTGGCACCTCCTCCGATGGCGCGAAATACATCCAGATTGATGGCGGCCTTAATCGCGGCGGTGCCCTGATAGGCGCGCGCGGTCTGAAAGAAAAGATCCGGCGAGGGCATGCGCATTTCTCCCGTGGCTGGCATTGTTGAAGTTCCTCCCAAATCGAAATGGATATCTTGATCCGCGCAAGCCGGGCTTCTGCGGCCAACTCGTTCCGTGTATTCTACAAGCGAACATGCGCCGGCCAAAACCAGTTGTACTCACCATCCTCGATGGTTGGGGCTATTCCGCGGAAACGAAAGGCAACGCCATCGCGCTGGCACGCAAGCCGAATTACGATCATCTGCTGAGAACTTTTCCGAATACGCTGATTCATACTTCGGGCCCATTCGTCGGCCTGCCCGAAGGCCAAATGGGCAACAGCGAAGTGGGCCACATGAATATGGGGGCTGGGCGCATCGTGCAAATGGACGTGACGCGCATTGATGCGCTAATCGCCAGCGGCGAATTTTTCCGCCAGCCGCTGCTGCTCGAAGCGATACAGCGCGGCCGCTCGCGCCAACTCCATCTGCTGGGCCTGGTCAGCGACGGCGGCGTGCACTCGCACATCCAGCATCTCTTCGCGCTCCTGCGCATGGCGCGCGAAAATAAAGTCGAGCGCGTCTTCATCCATTGCTTCACCGATGGGCGCGACACTCCGCCCGAAAGCGGGCTGGGATTCTTGCAGCAGCTCGAGCAAAGAATGCGCGAGCTGGGCGTCGGCCGGATTGCTTCGGTGAGCGGGCGTTACTACGCCATGGATCGCGACAATCGCTGGGAGCGCATCGAGAAAGCCTATCGCGCAGTAGTGCACGGCCGATCGGAAACTACCTTCAGCGATCCTATTGCTGCCGTTCGCGCGGCCTACGAAAAAGGCGTCACCGATGAATTCATCGTGCCGGTGGCCATCACCGAAGCGCCGGCGCCGGGCCGCCCGGCAGCGCCGCGCGCCGTGATTCACGACGATGATGCTGTAATTTTCTTCAATTTCCGCGCCGATCGAGCGCGACAAATGACGCGAGCGATCGCCGAGCCGGGCTTCAACGAATTTGCCGATTCCGCTCGCCCGAAAAATCTCTTTTATGTGGCCTTGACGCAGTACGAAAAAGTCTGGCCCTGGCTTCGTTACGTGCAAGGCCCGGAAAAACTCGAGCACATCCTCGCGCAAGTTTTCGGCGAACTGAGTTACAAAAATCTGCGCGTGGCCGAAACCGAAAAATATGCGCATGTAACTTATTTTTTCAATGGCGGCGTGGAAAAACCATATCCCGGCGAAGAGCGGCTCCTGGTCCCGTCACCAAAAGTGGCCACTTACGATCTCAAGCCAGAGATGTCCGCCGCGGGAATCACCGACGCGGTGGTAAAAGCCATCGACAAAGGCGATTTCGACGCCATCATCATGAACTACGCCAACGCCGACATGGTCGGTCATTCCGGAAAACTGGAAGCCGCAATCAAAGCCGTCGAAACGGTGGATGAATGTCTGGGCCGCCTGTATCAATCGCTGAAGCCGAAGGGCGGCGCGTGGATCATCACCGCCGATCACGGCAACGCCGAAACTATGATCGATCCGAAAACCGGCGGCCCGCACACTTATCACACCACGAATCCAGTTCCGTTTATTTTGGCTACGGAAGATTCCACTACACGTCTCAACGCGAACGGCTCGCTGCGCGACATCGCGCCAACTCTGCTGGGCATCATCAGCCAGCCTGAGCCCGTCGAAATGACCGGCCACGATCTCCGCGCGGCCGCGCCGGCGAAATGAATCGCACCGTCCCCGCGGAAACGAAGCTGGTCATTTGCGTCTGGCACCCTTTCGATTTGTGGCGGCCGCACGCGTCGATGGCGGAGGCCGTCCGGCGGCGGTGGCCCGAAATGCGCGTGGTGCATCTGCCGAATTACGAGCGCCTGGAAGCCGAACTTCCCGACACGCAAATTTTCGTCGGCTATTCGATTCGCCCGCAGCAACTTCCGTGGGCGCGACAACTAAAATGGATTCACTCTACGGCCGCCGGCGTCGCGCAACTGACCTATCCCGCCCTTCGCGAAAGCGGCATCCTGGTCACCAACGCCAGCGGCGTTCACAGCATTCCGATCGCTGAGCATGTAATCGGAATGATGCTCAGTCTCAGCCGAAAATTTCCGGAGGCGTTCCGCCACCAGCAAAATCATCGTTGGGCGCAGCAGGAAATCTGGGATGCAAAGCCGCATCCAGGAGAACTTCACGGCGCCGTCTTTCTGTTGATCGGCCTTGGCGCCATCGGAAAAGAAATTGCGCGGCGGGCGCAGGCTTTCGGGATGAATATTCAGGCCGTGACGCGATCTGGAAGCGGAGATAATTTTCTCGCCGCGAAAATCTATCCTGCAACTCAACTTGAATCGGCGCTTGCTCAAGCTGATTACATCGTGGTGGCTGCTCCGGAAACTCCGGCGACGAATAAATTGCTCGGAGCGCGGCAATTTGCCGCGATGAAACCTACAGCTTTCGTGATTAACGTGGCGCGAGGCTCGATTATAGACGAAGCTGCGCTTGCCGCGGCGCTGGAACAAAATAAAATCGCCGGCGCTGCGCTGGACGTAGCTGCTGAAGAACCGTTGCCGCCGGAAAGCCCACTGTGGCGCCTCGACAAGATTCTCATCACGCCACATTTGGCTGCCGCCAGCGAGCATCTGTGGCCGCGGCAAACGGATTTATTGTTAAGAAATCTGGATTTGTGGTTCGCCGGCAAGGAATTGATCAACAGAGTGGATTTCGAGCGCGGCTATTAGCTATGCGCAGAGGCGGCGAACACCCAAAGCCAAACCGGGCGTCCGCCCAGGCGGACCCGGCCCCACCTCGAACCGCTTAGTCTCCGACTGAGCCGGAGATTGCTGTGTAGCCTTCGCGGGCGTAGACCACTATTTTGCGCGTCTTTCCCTTCTTGTCGGTGACTGTTAGCGGATTGCCTTTGTCGTCGAGGACTTCGACCTTCAGCTTGTGGTACTTGCCGTCATGCGTGGTGTTGGAAGGAACGAAGCCGATTGTATATTGATTGCGCAGAAAAGCTGTGACCGAGGAAAAAATTCCGGGCAACTCGCCATCGAATCGCGGGAACCAGGCGAATCCGCCGGTTAATCTGGCAAAAGTGCTCAGCTGATTTTTGGCCTGCAGATAGCCTACCCCGCCATCGCGATTCGTGCGCACTAGTAGATCTTCGGCCGTCCCCACGCAGAAAATAGTGACATCGGTATTCTTCAAGCGTTTCAAAGTCTGGTCCAAAGTGTGTTTGCTGAAAGTGTCAGCCCCCGTCGCCAGCAGCAGAATTGACTTCTTGCCCTTCACATCCTGCAGACGGTCAATGGTGTCCAGCACTGCGTCGAAAGTATTCGACTCGCTGAATCCGGGAAAAAATAAGCTGGCGATGGCTTCCTGCACTTCTTCCTTGTTCTGCGTGAAATCCACTTCGATGTGCTGATTCAAGTCGTAGGTAATCAGCGCCACCCAATCATTCTTATTGAGGTGGCCCAGGAAGCCGTAGGTCCAATATTTCGCATACTGCGCGAACCAGCCGCCGCCCACATTGCTGAACTCCATCAGAAGAACGATAGTGATCGGCGCATCCGTCGGCGCAAAATTGGTAATCTGCTGCGGCTCGCCGTTGTCCGTCACGCGAAAATTCTGGCGCTTCAATCCCGTCAGAATATTTCCGTCTTGATCGGTCACCACCGCGTCCACGTTCACAAGATTCGATGTGATCGAGAGCTGATACTCCGGCTTCTTGTCGTCGCCTTGCTGCGTGGGCGGGTTCGCCGGCTGAGCCGGGGCTTGCGGCGCGGCGCCGGGCGGCTGCGGCGGCTTGATCGGGCCATTGTCCTGCTGCTGGGCCCACGCAATCCATGCATCGGGCGGCACGGCCAGCCCGATGGTAAGAATGGCCAGCACGGCCGCACGCATCCAATTTTGCTTGTTCATGACTTCCTCTCTGGACCCGAACGTCCCCGCCCAGCTTTGATGCTGCCACGCGGCCTAACGGATGGTCAATTGCTTCGCTGAGCACGCAGGCTCACGACGGGCGGCGTCGAACGAAGTCGCATGCTACGATGAATTGGCCGCACGCAATCTGTCTGGCGGTCCGTTTCTCGGGGGGTGTGGATGTTCCGAACTTTTCTGAAGGCCGCAGTAGCGTGCCTATTTATCGCGGCGCTGGCAGCGCCGGCAAACTACGCGCAATCGCGCCAGCAAGCTCCTCCGCCCGCGCAAGCGGCCGCGCAGCCGGCTCCGCCATCGACCGACATTACGCACATTACCGACGAAGCGCTGGTCTGGCTGCAAGATCTAGTGCGCATCAACACGACCAATCCGCCAGGCAACGAACTCGTCGCAGCAAAATATATCGGCTCCGTCCTTCAGAAAGAAAATATCCCGTTCGAAATTTTCGAAAGCACACCGGGCCGCGGCTTTCTGGTTGCGCGATTGAATGCCGGCCCGTTCCCCGATCCCTCGCGCGCGTTAATCCTGATGGCGCATCTTGATGTAGTCGGCGTGGATACATCGAAGTGGACCGTCGATCCCTTCGGCGGCGTGATCAAGGACAATTACATCTATGGCCGGGGCGTGATCGACGATAAAGGCATGCTCGCCGCGAATCTGGCAGTCTTCATCCTGCTAAAACGCACCAACGCGCACTTGAATCGCGACGTAATTCTGCTGGCGGAAGGCGACGAAGAAGCTGGAGGGCAGGACGGCATGATTTTCGCGGTGCAAAAGCACTGGGACAAAATCGCCGCGGGATACGCCATCAATGAAGAAGGCCGCGTAATCGTCGCCAATGGCAAAGTTCAATATGTAGGCATCCAAGCCGGCGAAAAAGTTCCGGTCAACGTAAACGTGATCGCCACCGGCACATCGGGCCACGGCTCGATTCCGCGCCCCGACAATGCCGTAGTTCATCTCTCCGCCGCAGTAGCGAAAATCGGCACCTACGAAGCTCCAGTTCAACTCAACACAATCACCCGCGCCTATTTCGAAGGCCTCGCAAAAATCGAAGACGACGAAACCAGCAAATGGATGCGCGCCCTCGAATCATCCGACCGACAAGAACACGCCGCCAGAATTCTTTCGCAAAGCCCCATCTGGAATTCGATGATGCGCGACACCATCGCTCCCACCATGCTGCAAGCGGGCATCCGCGCCAACGTCGTTCCGTCCATGGCGCGCGCGACGCTGAACATCCGGCTGCTTCCCGGCAATTTGCTGGAGCCGCTGCTCGGCAAACTGACGCAACTCGTCAACGATCCGCAAATTCGCTTCGAACCGCAAACCTCCATCGGCCAGCCCGCCCCGTCTTCACCGGTAGATTCCGATTTCTTCAAGGAGATCACCGTAACTGCAGCCAACGAATTTCCCGGCGTCACGGTGATCCCGATGATGTCCACCGGGGCCACCGATTCGCAGCAATTCCGGCTGCGCAGCGTAAAAGCCTACGGCCTGCTGCCGTTCCCGCTGCCAGAGGCCGAAGTAATGCGCATGCACGCCGACGACGAGCGCCTGCCACTCGATTCCTTCCGCAAAGGCGTACTCTTCCTCGACCACATAGTCATAGGATTCGCAGTGTCCCAGTAAGGGAGGGTGCTTTAGCGCTCCCGCATTTCGGCCCCGTAGTTAATGCCCTGACAAAACGCAACCCCTTCAGCTAAAATTCAAGCGCCGACGGAAAGGAATTTGATGTCGTCGAAAAATCGCCGAGCAAAAATCGTCTGCACGATTGGCCCCGGAACCTCGAAACCCGAAATGGTGGAACGGCTCGTAAGCGCGGGCATGGACGTCGCCCGCTTGAATTTCTCCCACGGTGCTCCAGCCGAGCACGCGCAAAGAGTAGCGGCCATCCGGCACGCTTCCGGAGTCCACGAAAAGCCCATCGCCATCTTCGGCGATCTGCAAGGTCCAAAAATCCGCACCGGCAAACTAGCCGGCGGTGGCAAAATTAATTTGAGCGTGGGCCAGAAATTCGTAATCACCACGGAGAACGTGGCGGGAAATATCGATGGCGTGAGCACCACATTTCAGCAGTTGCCGCACGTGGTGCATCGCGGCGATCGCATTCTCCTGAGCGATGGCGAGATCGCCCTGCGCGTGCAGTCCACGCAAGGTCGCAAAGTAATCACCCGCGTGGAAGACGGCGGCGAGCTCGGCGAGCACCAGGGCATCAATCTCCCCGGCGTGAAGCTGCACATTCCTTCGCTGACTCCTAAGGATCGCAAAGATCTGGTATTCGCGCTGAGCCTGGGTGTGAATTATCTGGCGTTGAGCTTCGTGCGCTCCGCTCGCGACGTGAAAGCCGCTAAAGCCGCGGTGGCGCGGGCTGGAAAGACGACTCCGGTAATCGCCAAGTTGGAAAAACCCGAAGCGATTGAAAATCTGGATGAAATTCTCAGTGTGGCTGATGGCGTGATGGTCGCGCGCGGCGATCTCGGCGTGGAAATGAATCCCGAGCAAGTCCCGGTGGTGCAAAAGCAAATCATCTCCCGCGCGCGCAACACCCTTGTCCCCGTAATCACCGCCACGCAAATGCTCGATTCCATGACGCAAAATCCGCGCCCCACGCGCGCCGAAGCTTCCGACGTGGCCAACGCGATTTTTGATGGCAGCGACGCGCTGATGCTTTCCGGTGAAACCGCGGTGGGCCGCTACCCGATCGAATCGGTGGAAATGATGGACCGCATCATCCGCGTAGCCGAAGCCAGCATCACCGAGCCGCTGCGCCCGGCGCGCTTCACCGAACTGCACATCAACGAAACCATCGCCGAAGCCATCTGCCACGCTGCGGAAGAACTGCACATGAAGGCCATCGCCGTGTTCACGGAGTCTGGATCGTCGGCAAGGCTAGTCTCGAAATATCGGCCGCGCACGAAGATCATCGCCTTCTCGCCCAATCAAGAAACGCGCCGCCGCATCAGCCTCTACTGGGGAGTGCGGCCGCGTTCGATCGTTCATCTGAAAAATATCGACTCGCTTGTGGCGGCAGCAGAAAAGCGCCTACTAGAAGAAAAACTGGTTCACAAAGGCGATGTGATAGGAATTATTTCAGGAACGCCTCTTGGCGCCACAGGTACAACAAACATGATGCGCCTGCACCGCATCGGCGAAAAGTAGCGCCGGCGTCCCCGCCGGCATCTTACGAGCGCGAATCCCAATTAGGGCAACCGGGATGGACGGACTGAGACTGCCGAACGGTCGCGGTGAATTTGGTTTTGTGGGCCGTCGGAGATCGCGGCAGGGGCCTGCATTTGCGATCGTAAGATGCCGGCGGGGACGCCGGCGCTACTTTAATTCACCCAATTATCCGGGCGCGACGGCGGCTTATCCTGGTGTTCCCGCGTATAGACTTCAAATTTCTTCTTGAGCCGCTGCCGCTGCCAATCCGAATATTTATTCCGGAATCCATAAAAATAAGTGCCACGCCGCAAATACAGGAATCCCACAAGCATCCCGCCCAAATGGCAAACGTGGCTGACGCTATCGCCCTGCCCGGAACTCAAACTAAAATAAAATTCCAGCGCGCCCATGATCAGCACGTAAACCTTCATCGGCAAAGTAATCGGAAACGGAATAATCCAAACCTGCTGATCCGGGAACACGATCGCCGCCGCCAACAAAATCCCGTAAATCGCCCCCGAAGCGCCGATCGTGGGAATCGTGGAAGTTCCTACGCCGTGCGGATCAATGATGGTTTTCACGATTACTTCCACGAGTCCCGCGCCCACTCCGCAAGTGAAGTAGTAGGTATAAAAACGCCGAGTGCCCCAGGCCATTTCCAGGTCTTTGCCGAACATCCACAGAAAAAGCATGTTCAGCAAAAGATGCATGATGCCGCCATGCAGGAACAGGTAGGTAAAAAGCTGCCACACGAATCCGAAGTGGGTAACTTCGACAGTCATCAATCCAAAATGATTGTTCACCCAGCGGTAGGCGTCTTGGCCGAGGAACATCGCCACTAACGTCTGCGCGAGAAACACCGCTGCGCAGGCAATAATCAGCGTCTTAATTCCCCGGGGAAACGCGCCGCGCAGATTAAATCGCGGGCCGTAATTGCGGAAACCACCCATCGCGGAACAAGTCTAGCCACACCAAGCCGCTGCTGTCAAAGAACCGGTACCGCCGGCGTCTCGGCCGCTAATTTAGTTTCTTGCGAGCGCTGATGAACAAAGAAACTGCCAACAGCAAAAACATCACAATCCCGACGAGCGACGACCCAGCTATCTTTGGAAAAAAGTTGGGCCCAATCGAAAGCAACGTCGGAGACCACGGCAAATGCAGCGCCGCCACCAACCAATGCGGCACATGCGAACTCAGATCCGGATCCTGAAAAAGATTGATCACGATAGCCAGCAATCCGAACACGCCTCCCGCAGCAATCAATCCGCTGGCATAAAGGGCCCCAGGACTAGCCTCACTGTCCTCCGTTTTTTCCTTAGCGCTAGCCTCAATCGCGTAACGCACCAGCCCGCCAGCAAACATCGCCGCCGTAGTGCCAATCGATAAATAAGATCCCACCGCAAACGCGAGCGAGCGCACCCCCAAAATCTCTACCGCCACCACCAGCGCTACGCCCATAAACACAAGCCGCCAAGGCAATCGCTGATTCAAAATCCCATTGATCACCGTAGCCATCAAACGGGCCTGCGGCGCCGGCGCCTTATCGCTACCAATGCCCTGCGCCCACTGCACTTCTATCTGCTGCGAACTGCTGTCGTAAAGATATTCGCCGTCAGGAATCGCGTACGATCCGAGCGAATTAATCAAAATGTAGTTTTTCCCCTGATACTCAAAATTGTTCCGCTCGATCCGCACTCCGGTAGGCAAAGAAGAAATGTTCAGCGGCACGTGGGTCGGCACATACTTCTCCAGGCCCGTATTCATCAAATTCAAAGTTCCGCCAATCGCAATCGTCGAGACCGTTACACCGATCAACAATCCGAGCTGCTGCTTCCACGGCGTCGAGCCGACCAGATAACCCGTTTTCAAATCCTGGGAAGTCGCCCCCGCAATTGCCGCCGCAATGCAAACCACTCCGCCGATGGTCAAAGCCAACACTGAATAATTCGGCGCCGTCCATCCCGCAAAAAAGAAAATGCCGCAGGTGGCCATCAACGTCGCAATGCTCATCCCGCTAACCGGGTTCGACGAATTCCCCAAAAGCCCGCTGATTCGCGATGCCACGGTCACAAATAAAAAACCGAACACCACCACGAATATCCCGGCAAATAAATTCTGATACCAGGTAGTGTTCGCCCCCTGCATCGGGTGAAACGTGAGGAGCACCCACATCATCGCGACGATTACGATCGATCCAACCACCACGGTGCGCATCGACATGTCGTCATCAATCCGGCTCGGCGCTGCTGCCTGCTTGCCACTCTGCGACCGCATATCCTTCAGCCCCGACCGCAGCGCAGAAATAATCGTGGGCATGGTGCGCAGCAAGGTAATCAACCCAGCCGCCGCCACGGCCCCTGCTCCCATCGGCCGTATATAGCTTCGCCACAAATCATCCGGCGTCATCAGCGGAATCGGAATCGTAGCGGGATAAATCGGAGTATTGCCGGAAAGCTGTCCGAAAAATTTAATCGCGGGCATAATCAAGAGCCAGGAAACCACTCCGCCAGCGAACAAAATTCCGGAAACCTTCGGACCAATGATGTAACCCACGCCCAGATATTCGCTAGTGATCGCCATGCGGAACGAAGCGCCCGGCAACCATCCCGGCCGGTTCTCCGGCTGCGAATTCCACATTTGAAAAGTATTCATGCAAAAGGTATAAACGCCGCCCAACCCCAATCCCCAAAAAACGCGCCCCGCAAAAGATCCGCCGCGCTCGCCCGCAACCAAAACATCGGCGCAGGCCAACCCCTCAGGAAAAGTAAGGTTCCCATGCTCCTTGACAATCAATTGCCGGCGCAGCGGAATCATAAAAAGCACGCCCAACCATCCGCCGAGCAGCGCCAAAGGAAAAATCCGCCAGAAAGTAAACTCCGATCCAAATCCCAAGAAAATCAGCGCGGGCAAAGTAAACATCACGCCGGCCGCGAGCGACTCCCCGGCCGACCCGGTGGTCTGCACAATATTATTTTCAAGAATGGTAGCCCGGCCGAAAGCCCGCAGAATGCTGACGGAGAGCACCGCGATAGGAATCGAAGCGGAGACAGTCAATCCAGCCCGCAACCCGACATAAACCGACACCGCTCCGAACACAATCCCGAAAAATGCCCCCAACAAAACCGCGCGAATGGTGAACTCGGCTAAAGTCTCCGACGAATCCACGTAAGGCCGAAACTCTCCAGGCGGCGCAGTAGAACTCCAGACTTTATTCGCCAATCAACACCTCCGAGCGCGCCCGTATCGTATCGAAGCCCCGCGCCAATTTGGCCCGCAAGCCGGGCAACTTAGCATCAGAGCGAAGCCGACACAAGCCGCATTCGCGGAGGCGGCCGGGAAGAGTTGCTTTCTTGAGGATCGTCCGAGCAAGCACACCGTTTTCGGCGGGGCTGTTTCCCAAACAACCGATGCGACTGCCAACGCACACTCGAATCAACACTTATGTGTTTCTTCATGCTCGCTCCGTAATCGCCCGTGAGCCATTGGCACCAAAATTGCCCTGAATCGCGCTCCGCATTCCGCCCCAGCCAGCGAATCTCCATTGACAACCACTCCATCCCAAGTTAGCTTGTCCGACACTTTCCCGCCGGGGGAATGTACCGTCTAGCAAATACACACGGTATCCCGAGGCGGCCAGCGCAAGCAGGGGATCACAAACCGAACGGCGCGCGACGAAACGCCCAGGACGGAGTCCCGATGAAACCCAGCCACAAGACCCCCATCCTTCTAGCCGCCACGATGCTCGTCGCGGCACTAACTCTCTCCGGAGGCTCGCGAGCCAAAGACGACTGGCTCCCTATCCTGCCAGAAGATCTCGCGCTAAAGGACAACCCGCTCAGTCCGGGCGCCCACGCCATGATTCTCTACCGCGAAGATTACACGAACGCCGAGGCCCGCACCGTGGACGAGTATTGGCGCACCAAGATTTTCACCGAAGAAGGTAAGACCAACGGCGACGTCGCCATCGAATTTACCAGGGGCCGCGAAGAAATCACCAATATACGCGCACGCACCATTCATCCCGATGGCAGCATAGTTAACTTCCAGGGCCAAGTTTTCGAGAAGGAAATCTCCAAAGCCGGCGGGCGGAAATTCCTCGCCAAGACTTTCAGTTTCCCCGACGTGCAACCCGGCTGCATCATCGAATACAAGTACCGCGTGCAATTCAATACCGACTACTATTGGAACCTCGAGTGGCCGGTTCAAGAAAATCTCTTCACCCGCTACGCCAAATTCTCGATCGTGCCCTCTACCTCCTACCACGCTCCAGTCCTCTATTGGCGGCAGTACCGCCTTCCCGCGGACTCAAAGCCCGATCGTCAGAAAGACGGCTCGATCATGATGGAGATCCACAACCTCCCCGGCATCGAAGAGGAACCGTTTATGCCGCCGGTTACTTACCTGCGCGCTCGCGTGGCTTTTTTCTATCGCAGCCAGGACGATCCCCAGAACGAAACGCCCGAGCAGTTCTGGAAGCGCGTCAGCAAATCGTGGTACGAGAAGATGGAGCACTTCATCGACAAAAAGAGCGCGCTTGAGGCCGTCGTGTCGCAGACTGTGTCGCCCAACGACCCGCCGGACGTAAAACTGCGCAAGCTGTACGCGCGCGCCCAGCAGGTTCGCAACACCTCCTATGACTTGCGCGAAACTCGCCAGGAAGAAAAGCGCGAAAAACAAAAAGAAATCAACAATGTGGAAGACGCGCTGAAGCGGGGCTACGCCAATGCCACAGAAATCAACGAATTGTTCGTGGGCCTGGCGCGCGCCGCGGGCTTTGAGTCCTCGCTGGCTTACGTCGCTCCGCGCAACGTCAATGCGTTCTATTTCAGCATGCAGGACACCAGTCAGCTCTCCGCAAATATCGTCTGGGTCCGCGTCGGCAACCAGGATGTCTATCTCGACCCAGCTTCAAAGTATTACGCCTATCCCATGCTTCCCTGGTATGAGACTGCCACGCAGGGCCTGCGCCTCGATAAACAGGGCGGCGTCCAAATAAATGTCCCTATAACTGAGCCCTCCGGCGCGGTCCGCGAGCGCCACGTTGACGTCCACCTTTCGGACGACGGCACCCTCGAAGGCAAGCTCGAAATCGTTTACACCGGCCAATGGGCCTGCGCCAAGCGTGAAGGTGAGCGCGAAGAGGACGAAGCCGGCAGGAAAAAATCAATTACCGATGAAGTGAAACGCTGGCTCCCGTCCGGCGCCACATTCGAGGAGGTAAGTATAACTGGATGGGACAAACTCGACGATCCGCTGCGCTTCGGGGGCACACTGCGCATCCCGGGATTCGCCTCGGCTGCAGGGCACCGCGCTCTCGTTCGCCTCACCGTGTTCGAATCCGATTACGCCGCTTCGTTTCAACCGCAGAAGCGCTCCAACCCCATTTATTTTCATTATCCCGCCACCGAGAAAGACACTCTTACGCTGCATCTTCCCAACACGTTCAAAGTCGAGACGCTTCCAGCGCCCGAAAATGCCAAGCCGGGCGCCGGCTTCGAGTATTCCGTGGCCTCTAATCAAAATGGAGACGTTGTATCTGTTGAGCGGAGCTTGGTTATCGGTGGAATGTTGTTCCCGGTCGGAAATTATATGGCCATTCGAACTTTCTTTAACACGGTGAAAACCGATGACGACGGTCAAATCGTTCTTCAGCCCGCCCAGACGGCCAAGGGGAATTAGCCCCGCCGCTCTCGGCGTTATCCTGATCCTCGTTTCCGCCGCGACTCTTCCCGGCGCCGACTCAGTTCCCGACTGGGTTCGCACCGCCGCTCGCGAACCTCTTCCCGCCACCATGCCCAAAGACGCCAAGGCCGTCATTCTCTACGACGAGCAAGTCGTCACGGTTCACGATTCCGGTGAGATCGATTCACTCGTTCGCCGCGTCTCCAAAATCCTTCGCCACGAAGGGCACGATAGCTATAGTTACGTCAGCGTGCCATTCGATAACGATACGAAAATCCTGTCCCTCAAGGCCTGGACGCTTCCCGCGGATGGCAAAGAGTTCGAAGTCAGGGAAAAGGATTCCATCGAGAGCAGCCCTTACAACGGCGATCTCTACGACGGCCTACACTTGAAAACCCTCGAGATCCCCGCCGCCGTTCCGGGCAACGTCATCGCTTACGAATATTCGCAAAAACAGCGCCCTTATATTTTCGACGACACCTGGGATTTTCAAGAAACGGAGCCCGTGCGCCGCGCACGCTTTACCGTCAATCTTCCTCCCGGCTGGGAATTCAAAACCCAGTGGGCCAATCATCCTGAAGTCAGGGAACAGAAAACCGGAGACTCCTACACCTGGGAACTCCAGGATGTTCCGGCGATCGAAATCGAGCCGCACATGCCGCCCTGGTCAAGTCATCGCCGGACGCATGGGCGTGAAGTATTTCCCCTCCGGTGCCAGCGCCGTCAGAACCAGGACCAGCGGTTCCTGGACAGACATCGCGCTATGGTACGCCGGCCTGACTGCCACCAGCCGCCAGGCCACGCCGGAAATCAAACAGAAAGTCGCCGAGCTTACCGCGAACGCCCCGACAACCTACGACAAGATCAAGGCTCTCACAAATTTCATGCAGCGACAGATCCGCTACGTCGCGATCGAAATCGGCATAGGCGGATTCCAGCCCCATCCTGCCTCCACCGTTTTTCAGTACAAGTATGGCGATTGCAAGGACAAGGCCACGCTGCTCAGTTCCATGCTCCACGAAATCGGCGTCGAGTCTTTCTACGTTGTCGCTCAGATCCATCGCGGAATCGTCCGTCCGGATTTTCCGTCGCCCCACTCTTTCGATCACATGATTCTAGCCATCCGCCTTCCCGATGATGTGAAAGAAGGCAGCCTATATGCCATCGTCAATCATCCGCTGTTGGGCCGTCTGCTGATCTTCGACCCGACCAGCGAATACACGCCTCTGGGATATATCCCGTGGTTCGAGCAGGAAAACTATGGCCTCCTCGTAACCCCGCAGGGCGGCGAATTAATTGCCCTGCCGTTATTGCCACCCGCAACGAACCGCTTGATGCGCACAGGGAAACTTTCGCTTTCCGCCCAGGGCGATTTGACTGGCGATATCAGCGAAGTTCGCTGGGGCGCACCAGCTGTCAGTCCTTGCGCCAGGAACTTCTCGAGGTCACTCCGGCCAACCGCTCCAAAGTCATCGAGAATTTCCTGGGAAATTTTCTCAATAATTTCCATCTCACCTCCGCCACCATCGGGAACCTTGAACTGATGGATGATAGCCTCGTCGTCCACTACAAATTCACAGTCGATCGTTATGCGCAATCGGCCGGCAATCTTCTTCTCCTCAAGCCACGCATCATCGGCAGCAAGGAAGGAGCCTGGGATCTCAGCAAGGACCGCAAGTACCCCCTGGAATTCCGGGAAGCCACGATCCAAACCGACGACTTCGAAATTTCCGTTCCACCAGGCTACGTCGCCGACGACCTACCCTCGCCTGCGGACGTAAAAACCACCTATGGCAATTACCGCAGCAAGATCGACCTGACCGAGAACTCACTCCACTACCAGCGGTTCTACGAGCTGAAAAAGGTTTACGTTCCAACAACAGAATTTCCAGATGCTCGCGACTTCTTCCAGGTGGTAGCCACGGACGAGCACGCCAGCGCCGTCCTGCGCAAATCCCCATAGCTCACGGGCGTACCGCCGTCGTCTCTGTTTACCCTAGTACTGCGAAGGGCCGGCCCCTATGAGTTAGACCCACGCTGCAGCAAACGACTCAACGGGGGCGCAACACACCCGTGACGACGTATTCCATATCTTAACCGCGCGGCGCCACAAACACCACTCGCGCCATTTCGGGCAGCATCCGCAATTGCGCGCGCAAGACGCGCGATCCTCGCCGCTCAACTTCCCCCACAAGCCGAGCCACATCCTCGCGCCCGAGCTCCAGCGAATAAATATCCGCCCGCCGCGCATACGAATATTCGACATAAACCGGCTCCCGTGCTCTCGCGAGTTCCATCAGCGAATCCCAAAAACTTCGCAGGCGCAAAAAACCACGCCGTGCACCCGACTCCCGCGAAATCTCCACAGCGTGTCGAGGCGGGCTGCCGCTCGATTCGAAGATTACAGCCGAGCAAGCCGCCGCATCAAATGCGCGCGATGGATCCGCTACCGGATAGCCGGCCAGCGCCGCATCAAGATCGACGCCGAAGCTTCAAATCCGCTCCACCAATATCGATAGCCGTGATAGACCACGGCGCCCGATCGCAAAATCTGCGCCACGCGCTCGCGATCGAGCCCAGTGACGGACACAATCATGTCCACCAGCTCGGCGATGCGAAACGTCTGCCGCACCACCGGCCGTAAACTTAAATATTCGGCTTCATCTTCCGTGTAACGCACCGCGACATTTTCAGGAAGGGCCATCAGCAGGGTGCATGCAAGAAAGGAGTTCAGTCGAATCGAAACGCGCTCAAGCCATTTTCGCAAGCCGCTCGCGCACGCGGTCGCTCAAGACTTTTCCATCCACGGTTTTGCCCTCGAGCTTCGCCTTCGCCGCCTTGATCACTGCGCCCATCTGCTTCGGCGAATTCGCGCCGGTTTCAACGATCGCATCCTCGATGGCTTTGGCCATATCGGCATCGCTAGCGCCCGCCGGCAAATATTCCTCGATGATGGCAATCTCTTTAGTTTCTTTGTCCGCTAGTTCCTGGCGTCCGCCCTTGGTGAATTGCTCGACGGATTCGCGCCGCTGCTTCAGCAAAGTCTGCAAAATCTGCATCGATTCAGCATCCTCAAGCGGCCGCATCTTCTCGACAGATTTGAGATGCAGCGCCGATTTCACCATGCGCAACACGCTCAAGCGCAATTCCGATTTCTCGCGCATCGCCGCAACGATATCTTTCTGAATCTGGTCCACAAGCGGCATTCCGCCGTCCTCCCGGGCTCGCGATTTGAAAATTCAGAATACCACACGCGCCGCCGCGAGACCGGATTTGACAGATCGCAGCGCCGCCCGTAGGCTTTTCGGCATGAAAATTGTCGTCGCAGATAAAATCAGCGAGCGAGGAATCGAGCTGCTGCGCAAACTCGGCTGGGACGTGGTTACCCCCGCCGCAGCCGCACTTACCGCCGAACTGGCGAACGCCGAAGGACTGATCGTGCGCAGCGCCACGCGCGTCACCGCCGAGTTGCTCGAAAAGGCTCCCGAACTAAAAGTAGTAGGCCGCGCCGGCGTGGGCGTGGACAACGTGGACGTGGAAGCCGCCACGCGCCGCGGCGTGCTGGTAATGAACACGCCCGGCGGCAACGCCGTAAGCGTCGCCGAGCACACCTTTGCGCTACTGCTCGCGCTGGCGCGTTCCGTCCCGCAGTTCAACGCCGCCATCCACGCCGGGCGCTGGGAAAAATCCAGCGCTATGGGCACCGAAGTCCGCGGCAAAACGCTGGGCCTGGTTGGCCTCGGCCGCGTCGGAACCGAAGTTGCGCGCCGCGCGCAGGCGCTCGAGATGACTGTCCTTGCGCACGATCCCTATGTGAGCAAGCAAGTAGCCGAAGAACTCGAAGTCGAGCTCGTCCCACTAGCCGATCTTTTCGCGCGCTGCGATTATGTCTCGCTGCACACCGCGCTCAGCCCCAGCACCGAGAAAATGATCAATGCCGCATCGATCGCGCAAATGAAACGCGGCGTCCGCCTGATCAATTGCGCGCGCGGCGAACTGGTGGATGAAGCCGCGCTGGCCGAAGCGCTGCGCGCGGGCCAGGTGGCCGGAGCCGCTCTCGACACTTTCGCGCAAGAGCCGCCGAAAAATTCGCCGCTCATCGGCCTGCCCAACGTGATTGCCACTCCGCACATCGCCGGCTCCACAGCGGAGGCGCAAGAAGAAGTAGGAATCCAAATCGCGCTGCAGGTGAAAGACTATCTCGCCGAAGGAATTATTCGCAACGCGGTGAATCTGCCGTCGCTCTCCGGCGAACAATATCGCCGACTGCGCCCTTATCTCGAACTGGCCGAGCGCCTCGGCTCGCTCGTCGCGCAAGCCGTAGATGGCCGCTCCGATCGCGTGCGCATTCGTTACGCGGGCGAAACGGCCGAGCTAGGTTCGCATGTGCTGCGCAGCGCCGTATTAGCCGGAATCCTGAATCGCGTGCTCGATGAAAAAGTAAATCTGGTCAACGCCGGAGCCGCCGCGGCCGCCCGCGGCATCGTGGTGGAAGAAACTACGCGCCGCCGCGAGCGCGGATTTCCCAACACGCTCGAAGTAGCCCTGGGCGGCGCAAAGGAACTCGCCGTCGAAGGCACCGTACTGCAAAATGCCGCTCCGCGCATTCTGCGCTTCGATGGCATCGAACTCGAAGCCCCTCTCGAAGGCACGCTGCTGCTCACGCGCAACCTCGATGTCCCCGGCGTAATCGGCGCGATCGGCTCGGCGCTAGGAAAGCTCGGAGTGAACATCGCCACATTCGCTCTAGGCCGCAGTGCTCCGACGCAAGGCGCTCAAGCCGTAGCCATCGTGCGCCTTGATGGCGACGTGGACGATTCCGTGGCCGCGCGCATTCGCGAAATTCCCTCGATCACCGAAGCGCGTCTGCTGCGCCTGCCCGAATGGTCGCCGAAATCCTGATCCGCGCGCAGATGGAAACGCGATGACGACCGGCACAGTTCTCAAATTCGTGATCGTGCTAATCAAACGCCCTGATTTCACCGAGGAAAAATTCCGCGAATTCTTCCGCAAAGTTCATCGTCCGCTGGCGTTGAAGATTCCGGGCCTGCTGCGACACGTGGTGAATTTTCCAGACGAGGATTCAACGCGCAAGCCGCCGCAGTGGGACGCTATCGTTGAACTCTACTTTGATGGCGGCGAAGCGATGGAAGCCGCGTGGCGCTCGCCCGAGGGGATCGCCGCAACGCGGGACTTAGAGGAGTTCGCGGATTTATCGCGATCGAGCTGGTCGATCGTAGAGATGGAAGAGACTCGGCTATAAAACGCGAGCATGAAAGCAGTTACGAGATCAGCGCGTATCGGCGGATTGATTCTTCCGTTTCGGCGAGCGCGCCATCGACTAGCGTAACGGTTTTGCCGGACGCGGAGGACACGCGCTCGCCCGGGATAATAATGCCGACGAGATTCAGTGGATCGGCCGCCGCAAGAGTTACGGATTCGGCGGAGACCGGCTGCCGCGCGCCGGCGCGCAATGATTCCACCGCCACGGGCAGCCCGAATTGCTCGCCCAGGAACCCGCTGACGAATCGCCCGCCGCGGATTTGTCCCTGATCTTCGAGCCTGCGAAACGCAATCAGCAATTCGCGCCAACGCGGCACGATCGTTTCGCGCGCAATCATTTCGCGGAACACCACGCCATAGCGGCGAAGCAGCATCCAGCAAGTCGCTTCGGTGACGCGCGTGCGATCCGCGGGCTCGCTCGAATAAAGCAGCGACCATCGCCCCACACTGTGACGCGGCCTTGAGCTGTGCCCGCGTCCCTGCCCCGAGCGCCGCTTCGGATCGATCAGCGCGCGGATGTTATCGAAGCCATCGGCGGTGATCATTCCCGCGGTCACCAATTCCCACAGTGCGGTTTCGACTTCCGCTTTCAATTTTCCAGTGGCGCGCACGATATCCGCGAAGAACGATGCGCCGCGCTCCCGCAAATGCGTCAGCACGCCACGTGCGGCAGGGCTCAGTGCGGTGGCCTCTTTCGCATCGCCTTCCGCGTGGCGCGGAATCATCCATTCCGCATCTTCGCGAATGAAAAATGTGAGCGGCGCGACGCTCGTCGGAATCACGCGGCGAATCGCGTCCCTCCGCTCGCCAAGCGTGGATGGATGCGGCGAGAGCCGACCCCAACCGACGGCCCCGGTGAGGCAAAGATTATCGAGAACCTTGGGATCGTAATCGGCAATGCGCCGCGCGAAAATCTGCGATTCCCACGCATTCGCCGGCGCTTCGAATCCCTGCAGCTGCCGCAGGATCTCGAGCGTGCCGTGTTCGCCGAGCAACCGCGTATTCGGCGCCACATGCTGCCAGCGAAGCAGCCAGCGCATGAATTGCGCCGCATTCACCGGCTCGATTTGCTTGCGCAGCGCCCCCAGCGTCAATTTGTGAATGCGGGCGAGCACGCGCCGGTTGCACCATTCGATTTCGCCGCGCGATTCTCCTGTAAAGGAGCCGCGCAAGATTTCGCCGCTCGCTTCCATGCGCAGAATTCCGCCTTCGACTTCGTTTGCCGCGAAGCCAAGAAATTCGCCGAGCGCCGCCGCGGTGATTGGGCCGAGGTGCGCGAGCCAGCCGGTCAGACAAGAATGTAAGGCGTCCTCACGCGCCGGCTGGGATTGCTCGATCGCTGGAAGCGGCGAGTCAAAAACCGCGTGCGGAAAAATCGCGGCGAAGGTCGCGGCTTTCTCGGCGGCCACCCAATAAGTCCGCGCGCCAACGCGCGCCCGTTCGGCTCGCCGCGCGGCCACGAGCACGGAAAAATACTCGGCCCAGACTCGAATGTTTGCATTCGCATCGCCCGGCTGCACCGAATCCATCGATTCAGGCAACGCAATCAGATCGAGCAGCGCATCGTGAAGTTCATCCGCGTCGCGCACATCCGGCCAGACTTCCGCGCGCACCTCGGCGATGGCAGCGGGATCGAGCCGCCCGATTTCCGAAAGCACCGATTCCGGCAACGCCCGGCGCATTTCGACGGCGCGGGCGCGGCGCTCCTCCAGCGGAGCATCATCGAGATAGGCATACGGATTCGCGTTCAGAATTTCGTGCGAGAACTGCGATGGAACCGGCGTGTCAACGGCGAGGCAATTGATTTCGCCGGAGGCGATGCGCGCGAGAATTTTCTTGAGTCCGTCCACATCCATCGCTTCGCGCAGCGCGTCCTTCATCGTCTCGCGCGCGAGCGGATGATCGGGAATCTTGATATCGCCCTCAATATTTTCCTGGCAAGCCGCCGCTTCGGGAAAAACCGCGGCGAGTAAATCGTCCGAGCGCATGCGCTGAATCTGCGGAGGCACTTTTTTCCCGCCCATGAAGCGCAGCAGCGCCAGAGAGCGCCCGGCGGTCCAGCGCCAGCGCGTGCCGAAAATCGGCGAGGCGATTACGGCCTGCTCGAGCAGCGCTTCGACGCTCTCGCCGTGAAGAAAATGAAAAACATCGGCGAGCGGAAAGCTGTGATGCTCGCCGAGCGAAATGTTGATTCCATTTTCCGTGGCCGCGGCCTGCAGTTCGAAATTGAACGAGCGGCAAAAGCGCTTGCGCAGCGCCAGCCCCCAAGCTTTGTTGATGCGGCCACCGAAGGGCGCGTGAATCACCAGTTGCATTCCGCCGCTTTCATCGAAGAAGCGCTCGGCGATGATGGTTTTTTGCGTGGGGACCGCGCGCAGAATCGCGCGCCCAGCGATGATGTATTCGACCGTTTGTTCGGCGCCCGCTCGATCCATGCCGCATTCGTCGCGCAGCCAGTCGATGGCCGCGGCGATTCCGGGAGAGCTGCTACCCGAGATTTGCGACGGTGCGTCGGTCGCCGTTAGCACATTGACGCGCTCGCGGATTTCGGCGACTTGCTGCGACAGCTCAGTCGTGCGCGAGGGCGCTTCACCGAGCCAGAATGGAATTGTCGGGGGCGCGCCCTTCGCGTCTTCCACCAGCACTGAGCCGGATTGCACGCGGCGAATCCGCCAGGAGCTATTTCCAAGAAGAATGATGTCGCCACGAAGGCTTTCGACCGCGAAGTCTTCATCGACGGTGCCGATCACCACGCCTTCCGGCTCGGCAACCACGGTGTAAAGCGCATTGTCAGGAATCGCGCCGCCGCTGGTGATGGCGGCAAGACGCGCACCGCGCCGGCCATGCAGGCGATGATTCACTTGATCGCGATGGAGATAAGCGCCGTATCGTCCGCGGCGCGCGGCGATGCCTTCTGAAAGCATCGCAATGATTTCGTCGAACTCGCCTCGCGCCAAATTGCGATACGGATACGCGCGGCGCACCAGCGCGAATAAATCATCTTCCTGCCAATCATCCGCGGCGCAGGCGGCCACGATTTGCTGTGCGAGCACGTCGAGCGGCGCTTCGGGAATCTGTAGCCGGTCCAACTCCCCGCGGCGCATTCCGCGCACCAGCGCGCCACATTCGATTAATTCATCGCGCGTGGTGGCGAAGAAGCGGCATTTCGGCACAGCCCCGCGCCAATGCCCCGAACGCCCAGCGCGCTGTAATGAAACCGCAATCGAGCGCGGCGAACCAATCTGGCAGACGAGATCAACCGTGCCAATATCAATGCCAAGTTCCAGCGACGCAGTGGCGACCAGCGCGCGAATTTCGCCGGCTTTCAATTTCGCTTCGACGGCGAGCCGCCGCTGGCGCGAAAGGCTGCCATGGTGCGACGCGACGGCATCTTCCCCCAAAAGCGCCGCGAGGTTGTGTCCGACGCGCTCAGCCAACCGGCGCGTATTCACAAAAACTAGAGTGGAGCGATGCTCCTGCACCAGCTTCGCGATCCGCTCGTAGATTTCATCCCACATCTCATTGGAAGCGACGGGACCAAGCTCGCTCGCAGGAACTTCGACGGCGAGATCGATATGCCGGCGCTGCGCGACTTCGACGATCACGGGCGCAGGCCGATCGCTGCCAACCAGAAAACGCCCGAC
Source organism: uncultured Acidobacteriota bacterium (assembly GCA_963831955.1). Taxonomy (GTDB): domain Bacteria; phylum Acidobacteriota; class Terriglobia; order Acidiferrales; family UBA7541; genus Palsa-147. The sequence goes on from CAWHSG010000004.1 coordinate 893,959, forward strand.
CAGCTCGATCGGCTTCTGCGTAGCAGAAAGTCCGATGCGCACGGGCGGTTGCGAAGTGAGCGCGTCGAGGCGTTCGAGCGACAGCGCCAGATGCGTGCCGCGCTTGTCGTCGGCCACCGCGTGAATTTCGTCCACGATGACGGTGCGAACGCTGCGCAGAATTTCCCGGCTCTTCGCGGCAGTAAGCAGAATGTAGAGCGACTCGGGAGTAGTAACCAGAATGTGTGGCGGCCGCTCGATCATGGCGCGCCGCTGATGCATCAACGTATCGCCGGTGCGTACAGCGGTGCGAATTTCCGGCATCAAATAGCCGCGCCGGTGCGCCAGCTGCAGAATTTCTCCAAGCGGCGCGTCCAGATTTTTCTGAATGTCGTTGCTAAGCGCCTTGAGCGGCGAGACGTAGAGCACTTCCGTCTGGTCCAGCAGATCGCCGACGATAGCTTTGCGCACCAGCGCATCAATACAAGCCAGAAATGCAGCCAAAGTTTTCCCGGAGCCCGTCGGCGCGCAGATCAATGTGCTCCGCCGTGCGAGAATCTGCGGCCAGCCCTGTTCTTGCGGCTCGGTCGGCGTGCCGAACTTGTCGACGAACCACTCGCGAACGAGTGGATGCGCCCAGTCGAGAGCGGGAATATCAAGGAGAGATGAAACCGGCACCTGGCCCATTTCCGTTTTCCGATCCACGCGCAGCAAAGCAAGTAAGCGGCGGGAAATTTAATAATAACATCCAGCAGCGCGCAGAAGCGAATCGGCCCGCGCCGCGGAATTCTCGTGCCGCCAGCCAGCCGTTGCGAGCCGCTTCAATCCATCGTAAACTCGTTTGACGTCCTGCAACAACGGTCGGGGCGTGGCTCAGCCTGGCTAGAGCGCCTGGTTCGGGACCAGGAGGTCGGTGGTTCAAATCCACTCGCCCCGACCACAAAACAGCTAACAAAGAGAACAGTCACGAAATGTCGTCAAGTGATGCACGAGGCTTGAAGTGGCTGCGCGCTACTCAACGATCTCCCACTCGGCGGTTGGGTTGTATTCCCGGATCGAGGCAGCGACTTTGCTGGTCTGCTCGCCCAGGTCTTGCTGGTACACGTCGCCTTCCTGGTTGATGATGAATGTCATGATTCCAGACTCCCCATATTTGACCGGGAAGGCGATGGCAGCGAACCCTCCAACCAATTTGCCGTTGATGATGTAACTCTTCGCTCCGCCTTGCGCCGCATATCCTCGCGCAGTCAGGATGCGAAACGTGTAGCCATCGATCACCGGGGCTTCACTGGCGGTCTGTAGCGCGTCCGCGGCAAACTCATTCACTCTGCCCAGCGGACTGAGTTCCTGGTCCTCGGAAACCTTCCAGTACAAACCGTCCTGCTTCCCCGGGGTGCTGAAGATCTTCGTGGTGTAGAGGCCCACCGGATTTCCGTCGTGAGAAGTCTGGGCATAGATGTCTTCGGCGTAGGCGATGGCGCTAATCGCGTCGATGGCCAGCAGTTCATTCCGGCCGATCCGCCGCGCCAGGATTTCATCGGCACCGCTACGGCTGTCAAAGAACCACTTGGACGAACTGTTCTGCCGCAGCGGAATGGGGAAGGCATAATTGTCCGCCCCGATTTTGAGGACTTCCGTCCCGTCGGTCATCAACACCCAGCGATTCATTCGATCGTACTTGCTGACGAATTCCTGCAAGGCGGCGGCATCTTCGTTGAGATCACCGGAACTCATAATCGCTTTCGATTCGGGGCCCAGAATGGAATTCAAGGCGCTATCGTCTCCCTTCTGCGCCGCATTCCGAAGGGCTGTGCCTGCCTCCGCGGGGCTGGCGAATGTGGCCTGGTCCATCGTGCCGGCCGAAGCCGTCTTGGCGGCACGAAAGCCGGCGATTTGCAAGGCCAAGAGAACCACTAGCAACCAGTACCACCTAGTCGCACTTCTTGCTACTTTCGTTCGCGGATTCATTTTCGCGCCTCTCGCTTCGTATGTCTGACCCACTCTTCCTTTTGATTTGTTCAATCTATCTCGTATTGAGGTCCCGAGCTTCATCGTCCGCCAGGTGTTATCGCCGGCGACCGGACGGGCGCGGATGCGACGCGGGCGCATGCGAAGCATGGGTTGCCGCTGCGCGATGCACGCTGGCTCGTCCGCGATCGCTTTCGGCGCGAGCGCGTCCGCCATCACCACTCCAGGCGCTGTGGCCGCTCGCAGATGCCGGGCGCTGCTGGCCGCCCTTCGGCGCGCCGCCGCGCGTGTCGTTGTGGTAGCCGCCTGCCGGTGCAACGCCGGGCCCGTTCTCCCCCGCATTGGGATTCTGAACGCCGCCCTTGCCGCCGATTAAGCCGTGATTGCCGTTGTCACCGCCATTCGGCTGATCCTTCGTCGGGATCTGGGAATTGGGGTGCCAGCCGCCGTCGGGGCCGTAATACCCGTTCGCGTGATACGCGCCACCCGGCCCGTAGTGTGTATCCTGGCCTGGATGCCAGCCAGCTTCAGGGTGATAGTTGCCGCCCGGGCCGTAGTATCCGTGAGGGTTGTCGGGGTGATTGCCATTCGGGACGGCGCCGTCCCCGCGGTTCGGTCCCCAAGGGTGGTAGTTGTTGTAATTCGCGCCATGCCAATTGTTGATGGTCGTCCTGTTGATGTAGGTGTTGTTGTTGTAAATTACGGTTCCGCCGCCGCCACCGCCTCCGCCCCAGTTGCAGCCCCACGCGTGCCAGCCCCAACCAAAGCCCACGCCTCCGACAACAGCACCTCCTCCGCCGAAGAATCCGATCGAAACGCCGCCCCCAAATGAAATGCCGGCGCCAACCACAACTCCGGCAAAGACCGGCGGGGTGTAAAAAGGCACGACGTACGGCACGCCATAAACGACCGCCGGATTGTACTGCGGCACATAAACGACCTGCGGATCAGCCGGCTGAATCACGATGGTGCTGGGCGACTGCTGAACAACCTGGATCTGCGGTGTGGACGCTAACGTCCCCGCCGCCTGCGCTTTGGCGCGCATGACTTGAACCGCCGCCATCACGTCAGCCTCCTGATTGTGGAAGGCCTCTCCGAGATTCGAAGTCCAGGTAAGGTTGGAAGCCAAACTGTGTAGCACCGTAGGAAATTGCGTGATGGCTTTCACGCTTGGGTCCCAAGGTTCCTGATCCGCGGCCTGCGCCAGAGCTTGACCTGTCAAGGTCTTGTTCTCTGACACCCAATAATCGGCGAACGAAATTTGTTCCGGGTAACTGGCCGCGGCCAGCACTTGCGCAACCAGCGAGTCTGGATAAAGCGCGATGGGGGCAACCAGAGCTTGCAGTTGCTCCGGAGTCTGCGGCACTGGGGCTGGCGCTCCGCTGCTTTGTGCTGCCGCAGCGGGCGGCGCCGCTGTCTGGGTTGCAGCCGCAGGCTCGGGCGCTGCCGCGGGCGGCGGCGCAGGTGCGGGCGGCGGTGGCGCGGGCGCAGGCGGCTGCACGGGAACCAGCATAGGCATGCTGGAAAGTACAGTGCCGGTCGGATAATCCTGGCTGGACGCGGTGGTGCGAATGGCTTCCCACGAGGCGCGCCGGCCATGGATTCCGTAGGATCCAGTTATCGTGTCCCCAAAAATATTGCCGCCAAAATTCAGCACATTGCGAGTCACGGTGCTGAATCGTACGCGATGTCCATTGACCTCTCCTTCGATCGCGCCCGACTGGTTCGGTCCGTCGAAGTGACCCGTGATTTGGTTGCCAAACTGCGCGATTTGCACGTGCTTGACGACGACCTGGCCATCCTCGACATTCGTCGAGTAAATAATCCAATCTCCTGCTACGTTGTCCGGCGGCTGCTGCGCTTGTATCGCGCAGCAAATCAAGAGGGAAAATAAAGCAAGGCCAACCAGCCTCACCGTGGCGCTGATTTTCTCCATCACGTTCTCCTTCTTTCTTTTTGTGAGGCGCTTCTGGTTTTGCCGCTTGGCCCGTGCAATACAGCGCATTATACGCAGAAATAATATGAAGGGTGGTTCAAATCCACTCGCCCTGACCACTTGCGCTTAATTTTTCTTGTCTTTCTTCTTTCCGAAAAGCCCGCCAATCGCGCGGCCCGGGACTGAGGCAACTCCCTTCGCGGTTTGGCCGGCGATGCTGCGAGCGCCGGCGCCGGTGTCCGGCTGAATGATGGGATTTTCCAGCGTGCCTCCGATTTTCACCGGCACGGTTGCTCCGTTGCCGCTGCCCACCGAAGCCATTTTCGTCAACGCACCCGCGACGCCGCCCGTCGGATGCGCGAGCAGGTTGAAGTCGAGTGCGTCATTCGCGCTGACCGAACCCGCACCCGAGGCGTCACCGACGGCGGGAGATCTCATGGAAATGTTTTCGACCTGTGCGCCCGCGCGCGTGGCTTTTAGATTCAGCTCCAGACTGCTCAGCACCAGATCGGGCGCCGATGCCGCGGCTCCGCCGAATCCGGCCCCGGATGTCAGATGCGCGGAGAGATTGAATCCAACTACAGTGGTGTTGGCGAGCTGCAGAGAACCCGCGATGATGGGTGAAGCTGGCGTTCCGGTAACGGCGACTTTCATCGACAGATTGCCGCCTTGCAGGTGCGAGCCCGCCGGAAGTTTCAGGCCCAATGACGGCAATAGCACTTTGATCTCATCCACCGGCACGTCGGATCCGCTCAACTGAAGATTTACGGTGGTCGTGTCACCGTGACTTTGCGCCGTCCCGGTCATGTGCAGTTGCGCCTTGCCAACGCCGATATCCGCTTGCGTAACTTTCGCGGACTGTTGGCGCAGGTCCACATCGACACTGTGCTTGATGGAGACCAATCCCGGCGAAGCAGTTCCGACCGGAGAAAGTTTCGCTCCTGCTATCGTCAGCGTCCCCTTCAGCGTGGCCACGTTTCCGTCCGACTTCACGGTGTCGTCCACGCTGGCGACTCCTGCGATGCCGCTTGCCGGGTCGATGATTCCAAAGGCGGCGATGTTTACACCGCTGGCCTTGACTGCGGCTTCAAACGGAGTGGCGAGCATATCGGCGACATTGATCGGCCCGGCATTGCCTGAAAGCGTGGCGCTGCCTCCTCCGGGCAAATTCGTCGCCAGCGTGAATGGAAATGAGGAGGTAAACGAAAAGTCGTCCGCTTCGACGCTGAAATCGTCATAGACCCGGTTCGGACCAGAGGTATCGGTGCGGCCGACCATCACCTTGCCGTCAGTTAACCGAAACTTTTTCACCAACGCCGCCGAAGCAATGGAGCCCGGGATCCCTCCGTTCTTTTGCGCATCTTTGCCAAGGCTCGAGAAGTTAAATTTCCCATCGCTCGATTCGAGCAGCGTGACCTGCGGCTGATCGAGCACGACTTCTGTGACATTCAGGCGCTTCGAGAAAATCAGCGGGACCAGTTCGACACCGATTTCAACGGATTTTGCAGTAAGAAAAGCAGATTTGCTGAAGGCAGGATCGTCGCTGACCTCGATGTCGTCGGCAATGAGCTTCCCTTTAAATATCGACAGGCTTAGTGAGCCCAGTTTTACCGTGCGACCCATCGTCTGGCTCGCCCGCGATTCGAGCATCGGGCGAAACTTGTTCACATCAATCAGGAACACTGATGCGATGCTTGCGACGAGAACTACTACGATCACCGCACTGATAATGAGTATCCAGCGGTTTCTTTTGGAGGAATCACGCGCGTCCATGCTTGGCCTCCGGGGCTCCATCTTAGACCATTCGGGTCCGCCAAGCAGATGTCGTTTTTCGGGCGGGATGCCGAGCCGCCCGTTTCGACGGTTGTTAATCGATGCCGAGACGGCGCTGCATTTCTTCGAGCGTGTATCCCTTGGTTTCCGGGTAAACGAACAGGACGACGAAGAACTGCACCACCATCATCGCGGCGAAAAACACGAAGGGGTATGCGCCGGAAGTTTTTGCCATCAGCGGGAAGATGCCGGAAATCAGCGCGTTCATGATCCAGTGCGCGGAGCTGCCTACGCCCTGGCCTTTCGAGCGCACGCTATTGGGGAAAACTTCGCTGATATAAACCCAAATGACCGCGCCCTGCGAAACCGCAAAAAAGGCGATGTAGCCGACCAGCAGCCAAACCAGCAGATTTTGGTGCTGCTGCGTGAAGAAGATTGCTGCGACGCCGGCGAGGCAAATGGCCGTGCCGACGGAGCCGATCAGCAGCAAGGTCTTCCGACCGAGCTTGTCGATGAGCGTCATGCCCAGCAGCGTGGCGCAGAGATTCATGGCGCCGATGGCTACCGCCTGCAAATCGCTCGAAATTTTATTGAAGCCGGCGGCGGCAAAAATGTCGTTCAGATAATAGAGAATGGCATTGATACCGGAAAGCTGGTTGAACATTCCGATGGAAACCGCCAGAAAAATCGGAAAGAGATATTTGCGCGAGAAAAGCGGCTCGATGCCGGACGATTTCTCGAGATGGATAGAATCCACGATTTCGGCGAGTTCGGCCTTGTAATCGACCGAGCCCAGCGCTTGCAGAACGCTGCCGGCTTCGTCCACGCGCTTTTGCACGGCCAGCCAGCGCGGGCTGCGCGGAATCCCGAAGAGCATGACGAGAAACAGGATGGCCGGAGCCGCGGCGATGCCCAACTGCCAGCGCCATTCGAGATTGCCCAAATCAAATTTCGCCACGCAATAATTCGACAGGTAGGCGAGCAGGATGCCGAGGACGATGTTGATTTGAAACATCCCGACGAGACGGCCGCGCAGCTTCGCCGGCGCCAATTCCGCGATGTACACCGGCGCGAGCACGGAAGAGCCGCCGATGCCGAAGCCTCCAACGAAGCGGAAGAAAACCAGCGCAGACCAACTCCAGGAGAAAGCGCTGCCCAGTGACGACACCACATACAAGACCGCCATGATGCGCAGCGCATCGCGGCCGCCGATGCGTTGACCGAGGATGCCGGCAGTCAACGATCCGACAACGGTGCCCCATAGCGCAATCGAGACGGTGAATCCGAGGGCGGCGGGACTGAGATTGAAAATGTGCCGCAGCGAGTTCGTGGCGCCGGCGATGACCGCCGTGTCGAAACCGAATAGCAGCCCGCCGAGCGCGCCGACGATGCTCGCCTTGAGCAGGTAGGAGTTGAGCTTCATATAATTTTTCGCCGCATAGTTTTTAGTGCGCCGGGCGGCGGCACGGCATTGGCTAAAGAGCTTGCAGAAAAAAGGCGAAACGTTGTCATTCCGAGGAGCGAAGCGACGAGGAATCCCTCTTCTTGCAGACATTTAAAGCAAGAGGGATCCCTCGCTTCGCTCGGGATGACGGCGTCTACGCTTTTTCCGGAAACGTCTAAAACCCTGCGCCTATGCGCCATCGGGAAACACCGTGAATGGAAGTATGCACGCACCGAGCAACCCGGCCTCGGGGCCAAGCTCGGCCAGTTTGATATACGTTCGCGCGGTGGAACCTCCGGGTGTGGCCGGCTTCTCCGGATCCGTCATGCGATAGACATAGCTGCGATAGCGCAGCTCTTCGAAAAGCGTTGGAGAAAACAAATTCCAGGAATTCGCCAGACCGCCGCCGACAACGTAGAGCGGCAAGTTTAATGTATTGACCAGCGCCGCCAAACCGATGCCCAGCGCGCGGCCCACTTCCACGAAAATCAGCATGGCGTCGGGGTCGCCCGCGAGAGCCAGTTCCGAAATCTCGCGCGGCGTGAAATCCGGGCAGCTTTTTTGCAGCGCCGCCAATCCTGGTGACGCGCCTGTTTCAATCAATTCTTTTGCACGCTTGCGCACCCGGGTCGCCGACGCCAGCGCCTCCAGGCAGCCGCGACTGCCACATCCGCAAAGCGGCCCGTCAGTATAGATATTGATGTGCCCCGCCTCTCCCGCCATCCCGTTCATGCCGTCCCAAATCTTGCCGTTCAAAATGATGCCCGCGCCGACGCCGGTGCCGAGCGTCAGCATGCACAAGGAATCGACGCCCAACTTCTTCCCCTGCCCGACCACACATTCGGCCAGCGCCGCGACATTCGCATCGTTTTCCACCACCACGCGGCCGCCCACGCCTCGCTGTACCTCCGCGCGCAATTCCAAGCCATCGAAGCCAGGAAGATTCGGCGGGTTCATTAGCCGGCCTTCGGGAAGTTCCAATGGCCCAGGCGAGCCGATGCCGATGCCCCGGAGCGAACTTTTCGGCGAGTAGCGCTCGCGCAACTTGCGAATACCGGCGCACATGTCCGCGACCACCGCATCCCGGCCGACCTGCAAGCGCGTCGCGATGTGGATTGTTTCCAGAAATCCTGCAGCCGGAGTGTACGCGGCCACGCGCAGGTTCGTCCCTCCGAAATCCACTCCGATCGAGTAAGAATCCGCGGTCATAGCAAACCAGCTTGCTCCGTTCTTGGCGAACTACAAAGGAATTAAACTCTAACTTCCGGGACCGGCGATCTTCCACGCGGCATACTCGCCGTGCAACGGCCAGCAATGTACACGAATTAAGCAAACAGCGAATAAGAATTCGGGCCGGGCACCACCGGCGCGAATTATGTACTGCCCCGCCTGAAGCCGATCGTCAAGAACTCGCTGGGACATCCGCGTAAGGCTTGTAGCTGCGGAAAGCGAAAAACGCGATGTACAGATAACAAATGGCAGGCAGGACGAAAGCGTGGTGGATGCCGAGGTGGTCGGCGAGCACGCCCCCCAGTTCCGGAATGATCGCGCCGCCAACGATCGCGCAAATCAGCACGGCGGAGCCTTTCCCCGTCAGCGGGCCGAGTCCTTCGATGGACAACGTGAAAATGCTCGGGAACATCGTCGAATTGAAAAATCCAACCAGCAGAATGGTCCACATGGCCAAGGCCCCGAAGCTGAGCATCGAGGTAATGACCAGCGTAAAAGCCACCAACGCGGACACTCCCAACACCGTTCCCGTGCGCACTTTTTGCAGCACCGCCGATCCGATGAAACGCCCAATCATCGCGCCGCCCCAATAAACCAGAAGGAAGCGCGCGGCGACTTGCAGCGAAAGATTACCGATCTCCGGCTGGCTCAGATAGTTCACCAGCAGGCTGCCGATGGCAACTTCCGCGCCCACGTAAACGAAAATTCCAATCGCGCCCAGCACCAGCCGCGGGTATTTCCAGATCGAGGCGCGCACTTTTCCGTGCGGCTCCACCGCCGCGATCACCGGCAGCTTGAACTTTGCAATGACCGCACCGAGTAAAAAGAGCGTGATGGCAATCCCGAGATAAGGCAGCTTTACCGAGGACGCCTGGTGCAGCCGGTAAACTTGGAGCTGACCCGTGGACATCTGCCGCATCACGTCGAGGGCCACGGGCGCGCCGCTCAAAATCAACGCGCTGCCGAACCACGGCGCCACCGTGGTGCCCAGCGAGTTGAAGGCCTGCGTCAAATTCAAGCGGCTCGACGCCGTTTTCTCGGGGCCCAGTACCGCGACGTACGGATTCGCGGAGACCTGCAGCGCAGTAATGCCCGCGGCAAGAATGATCAACGCCGTAAGAAATAGCGGAAACGAAGGCGCGCTGGCAGCCGGAACGAAGAGCAACGCTCCGAGCCCCATGGTGAACAGTCCCCCAACCATCGTTTTCTTGTACCCAAACCACTCGATCACTTTCCCGGAAGGCAGCGCGAAAACAAAATACGCGGAGAAGAAGCTGAATTGGATCAGCATGGCCTGCGCGTAGCTCAAATCGAAGAGCGCTTTCAAATGAGGGATCAGAATGTCGTTGAGGCAGGTGAGGAAGCCCCACATGAAGAACAGGGTCGTCACCATGGCCATCGCCGGCTTGTTTGTGGAAGTGGGAAGCGCTACGGCTGCTGGAGAAATGTTCGAGTCGGCGGTGGTCATCGAATGGCGAATTCTCCCATTATTCCGCGTCCGGCTGCTTGACTTCCAATCTTTCACTAAAACGCGCCAGTTGCAAGGGCGCTTTCGCCGTCGATTTCCGCACTACGAACTCCGGTTCGATCAAAATCTCAGCGACGTACTCGTCATTGTTCTTGATTTGGCTCAGCAAAGAACGCGCCGAGATCTCGCCCATTTTCAGCAGAGGCTGCCGCACCGTTGTGAGGCTCGGGTTGCTGTAGGCGGCCATTTTAATGTCGTCGAAGCCCACCACGGAGACGTCGTTCGGCACGTGCAAACCGGCTTCCTGGAAAGCGCTGATGGCGCCCATGGCGGAATTGTCATTGAACGCGAACAACGCCGTAAACGGCATTTTATTCGCGCGCAGAAATGCCTTGGTGGCAGGGTGCGCAACACCCGGCGTGGACAAGTCGCCTTTCAACTGGATGGTGAGCTCGGGACGAACGGCAATTCCGAGATCCGCGGCGACTTCCAGGATGGCTTTCCAGCGATCCGCCGAGTCCGCGCTGTAATGCGGCCCTTTCATAAAAACGATTTCGCGGTGGCCCAGCTCGATCAAATGCTGCAACGCCAGCAGCGCCGCGCGGCGATGATCGAGAACAATATTGGTGACTCCTTCCACCGGGCGGTGCCCCGCGATGGCGATCGTCGGCAGGGACATCGACTCGCCAAGCAAAGTATCCACGGAGATCAGCCCCTCGACGCCGCGTTGCAGCAGTATGTGCGAATAGCTGTCCAGAAGTTTCTTGTCGTTGTGGTGCGCTACAGTGAGAAAGAAAAAGCTCTGCTGCCGGAGATAATGCTCGATCCCGCTGATGATCATTGCGGCATAGGCATCGGCGAGATCGCGGGCAATAACGCCGATCGTGTAAGTGCGCTGCACGCGCAGCGATCGCGCCAGATAGTTGGGGCGATAATTGAGCTCGCGGGAGGCAGCGAGTATTCGCTGTTTGGTGCGCTCGGGAACGGAACGCGCCGCCGCGGAATTATTCAGCACCGCGGAGACCGTGCCGGGGGTCAGTCCCACGTGCTCCGCAACCGCTTTCAAAGTGACGGTGCGAAGTTTTGAACCTTCTTGGTTTTTCGAACGGCTGTCCATCCGGGTATCTCTTCAGTTGGCGCGCGCGGCAAGCCTTCCGGAAATTTCTCCGGCCGGCTTCTCCTGGCCGTCATCCCTGGCTCGCTGCGAGCCGCCTACGCGCACATCGGCAATGGCGCATGATACTGCGAGATGGCCTGCAGTCATAGCCCCTTGCTGATTCGACGAAAAGTCTTTAGAAAATCGTTATTTTTAGCTTGACAAGCCGTAGGCACCTGACGCTAAATGCTCCCCACGTGGGTGAGTATCGAAAAAATCGATTCGCTGTATCCAAGAGGCGGGCTGTTTAATAACCATGGGTCCTGCGGGCGAAAGCGTGCTTCGGCGCGCCCACCTCTGGGAACCAAAGCTGTTTCAGCCCTTGGAAAAGTTACCGTTTGAACGCGAATCGGGGCACGAGTCGGTGCACTTCGAGTATGTCGTCCTAATGCGCTTCTCTGTGGGGGAGGAGAAAGACCTATGAAGAATTCGCGGAATCGGTTGCTGCTTGGGGTGTTCTTCGGGCTTTGCTTCTGTGTTTGCGCCATGCTAGTGGGCTCGCCCCTCGCGGCGCAGTCCACCTTCGGATCCATTACCGGAACGGTTACAGACGCCACAGGCGCTGCGGTACCCGGTGCCACGGTCACATTGACCAACTCAGGCACCGGCCAAACCCAGGCAGTCACCACTGGGGCGGACGGCCTCTATACATTCGTCAACTTGAACCCCGGTGAATATCGCGTAGACGCCGAAAAGACCAGCTTCAAGCACTTCAAACGCGAGCACATCGTCATCGAAGTGCAGCAGAGCGCGCGCATCAACGTCACTATGGAAGTCGGCGCCGTCAACCAGACCGTCGAAGTGACCGGCGAAACCCCGCTGCTCCAGACCACCACAACATCATTGGGCCAAGTCATTGACGAAAATCAGGTCGATAACATTCCCCTGAACGGCCGCAACGTTTTCAACCTGATCAGCCTCGCCCCCTCGGTCATCGCGCAGGGCGGCTCGGGCGGCACTCCCGTCGGCCAGAACCCCTTTAGCTGGGGCAACTATCAAGTGGGCGGATCGTTCGGAAACGAAAGCGCCGAGTATCTCGACGGCCAGCCGCTGAACATCGGCTACATCAACTTGCCCATTCTGATTCCCGACCAGGATTCCATCTCCGAATTCAAGGTCCAATACAACAACCTCGGCCCAGAGTGGGGCAAGTTCTCAGGCGGCATCGTCAACCTGAGCACCAAGGGCGGTTCGAACGATTACCACGGCGAAGCATACGAATACCTGCGCAATAAGGTCCTAAATTCGCGCGGATACTTCGCGCCCGTCAACCCTCCGTATGTGCAGAATCAGTTCGGGGGAACTTTCGGCGGCCCAGTAATTAAGGACAAAACATTCTTCTTCTTCGCGTATGACGGCTACCGCCAGCGCACCGCATCCACCACCACAACAACAGTTCCCACAATGGACGAGCGCACTGGTGTATTCCCCGCGGATGTACCAATCTACGACCCGCTGAGCGTGAGCACAGCCTGCGTCACAGCCGCCGTACCTTCAGCTGCAGCATGCGGCCGCACGCAATTCGCCAACAACACCATTCCGACTACCTCCATCAATCCCGCGGCGCTACTGGAATTGAAGTTCATCCCCAACCCGACGGGTCCCGGCGAGACGAACAACTTCACCGTCAACTCCAGCTCGGGCGGCAACACCAATCAATACGTCGGGCGCGTGGATCAGAAACTCACCGACAAGCAACACATTTTCGCGCGCTACAATTTCTTCCATCTTCTGGACTTGCCGACGGATCCTTTCGGCACCGGTCTCTGCGCGGATCGCTGCGCTGAGGTCTATCAGAGCAACTCCGCTGCCGTGGATTACAACTACATCCTGAGGCCCAACGTCATCGCAGACGTGAACTTCAGCGCCAGCCGCTTTCACTATCTACGGTCGCCCTTGAACTCAGGATTCGACTTGACCCAGTACGGCTGGCCGGCTGCTTACAATACCGAAGTTCCCAGCGCCGCTCGCTCGCCGTTCACCCCCTGCTTCTCCCCGGAGGACTCGGCGGTCACCTGTTCGCAGGGCCAAAGCTTCATCACCGACCACGATACGCAGTTCAATTTCTCGCCGAGCATTACCTGGATCAAGGGCCGTCACACAATGGTGTTTGGCGGACAGATCCTGGAGACTTACGATAACTACGCGCAGACCAACATCGCCAGCGGCGCCTTCGCCTTCAATGGTAGCTGGACTAACAGCAACGCCGTATCTGGTGGCACCGGAGGCATTTCCTTCGCCGACTTCCTGCTGGGTTACGGCTTGAACCAAACGACGGTATTCAACCACAGCTTCGGCGAGGCTACGGTCCCGGCGCTTACCGCCGGCAAGGAAACCTACCGGGCCGCCTATTTCGGCGACACCTACCGGGTGACGTCCAAACTGACCCTCAACTTCGGTCTCCGCTACGATCTGCCTGGAACCTGGTCGGAGCGGTTCAACGACATGAGTTACTGGGATCCATCCGCGACGAACCAAACGGTCACCGGTTGCTCCGGCACCCTCGGCGTAGGCGTATGCCCAGGCGACGTTTTCCTCGTCGGCAACGGTGTGAACCCAACGCGCAGCAACCTGCCTCTTCCCAAGACCGAGTTTATGCCTCGGATCGGAGCCGCTTATAGTTGGGATCAGAAGACCGTCATTCGCGCGGGCTTCGGGGTCTTCTTTGTTCCCAACTGGGTATTCTTCGGTCTGAACCCCAGCAACGACACGATCAACGACGCCAATACCCTGTGGCTGGCGACCACGAACGGCGGATTGACGCCCAACAGCACGCTCACGGCGACGAATTGCACCTTTGCACCGGAGACGCTGACTTGCCCGACCAACGGGCCGTTCGGTCCGAACATCGTCACTCCTCTCGGCCGCGGCAACGCCTCTGCCTTTACCGCCGGCACGAACATCACGGAAGCGCCCTACACCAATCAGAAGTACGCCTACGTGGAACAGTACAACTTGGACATCCAACGCGAGCTGCCGCTGGGTATCTTCGTTGACGTGGCATACGCCGGATCGAAGGGCGTACACCTGGCAAACCCGACCGCAAGCCAGATCGACCAGATTCCCGATGCAGACATATTCTCTCCGGCTGGTCAGTCCGGCGCCCTGGCCTCCAAGGTTCCCAACCCGTTCGTCGGCATCAATACGGTAAGCGGGTTGAATCCCTCGACTAGCTCAACAGTTCTCGCGGGGCAGTTGCTGCGTCCCTACCCCGAGTACGGCGGCGTGAGCTTGGCGGGGTATGGCTGCTGCGGTAGTACCTATAATTCGCTGCAGGTCACGGCCAAGAAGCGATTCACCAGCGGTGGAACGTTGCTAGCCGCTTACACCAACGCGAAGCTGCTAACCAACGCCGACACTCTTACAACCTGGCTTGAGACGGGCGTAGGCGAGGTTCAAGACTGGAACAACCTCAAGGCCGAGAAGTCATTGTCCTCCCAGGATGTTTCCCAGCGCTTGGTGGTCAGTTACGTGTACGACTTGCCCTTCGGTCACGGCCAAAAGTTCATGACCGATTCTTCCGGCGTGGTCGGAAAGGTAGTTTCCGGTTGGGGCATCAACGGCGTCACCACCTTCCAGAAGGGCTTCCCACTGCCATTCAGTTATGGCGGGTCCACGCCACTATCAAATGCGGGTCTTGGAACTGGTCCGCTGCGTCCAAACGTGACTCCCGGCTGCGACAAGAGCACCTCTCACGTAACCACACCGGCAGGAATTGCTTGGGTGAACACGTCCTGCTTCGGACCTCCGCCAGATTGGGGTTTCGGTGACGAAGCGCGCGTCGATCCCACTCTTCGCAGCCAGGGCATCAACAACTGGGATTTCGCAGTCTTCAAGAATACGAACTTTGGTCCGGACAATAGGCTCGGCATTCAGTTCCGAACCGAGTTCTTCAACACCTTCAATCGCGTGCAGTTTGCTCCGCCTAACACGGCTTGCTGCACGTCGAACAACCCTTCATTCGGACTGGTGAGCGGCCAATTAAACACACCGCGTTTGATTCAGTTCGGATTGAAGTTCCTGTTCTAGCGCGCGTAACCGGAACGAAGGTGGTTGCCCTCCCCCGGCATCCACCTTCGTTCCTTAATCTTCCCGAAGGCTTCCTCACCGAATCGATCGCGACTTTGAATCCGAATCTGCTAACCTTGCCTTCGCCCTCGGGGAGCCCCGCAGAAAAGAATGAACCGCAGCATCACACGACGCGATTTTCTCGAAGCCTTTGCCGCCATGGGTCTGGCTCTGCCCATGTTCAACATCAAGCATCCCCGCGGCTTCGATTTCACTCACGTAAATTCGCCCACGCCTCAGAAATATCTGATCGAAACCATGGGCGGTGGCGTGGCGCTCTTCGATTACAACAACGACGGCCTGCTCGATATTTTCCTAGTCAATAGCGGGAAGCTCGCGAATCCCATGCATGCACCCGAAACCTTTGACCGGCAGAATCCGCAAAACTGGAATCGCCTCTATCGCCAGAATCCGGATGGCAGCTTCACCGATGTCACCAAGGAAGCCGGCCTGGCAAATGCCGGCGACGGAAATTACGGCATGGGCGTGGCCGTAGGCGATTACGACAATGACGGCTATCCCGACCTCTACGTCACCAACTACGGAAAAAATGCGCTCTACCACAATAATGGCGACGGAACGTTCACCGACGTAACCGCCAAAGCAGGCGTAGCCGCTGGTGGCTGGAGTTGCTCGGCCGGCTTCTTCGATTACGATAACGACGGCCACCTCGATCTTTTCGTCACGCGTTACATGCTCTGGGACACGCAGCACAGCAAAATCTGCGGCAACGAGTGGCAAACCTACTGCCCGCCCGGCGCCTTTCCCGCCACCACCAGCATCCTCTATCGGAATCGCGGCGATGGCACCTTCGAAGACGTCAGCGAACATTCCCGCATCGCCGCCAGCAAAGGCCGCGCGCTCGGCGTGGCTTTCGCGGATTACGATGACGACGGCTTCACCGACATCTTCGTCTCCAACGACGGCATGCGCCAATTCCTCTTCCACAATAATGGCGACGGCACATTCACTGAACGCGGCCTCGAAGCAGGAGCGGCGCTCACAGGCGACGGCAAGCCCCTCTCAGGCATGGGCGCCGTCTTTCAGGATTACGACAACGATGGACGGCCAGACATTCTGGTCACCGTGCTGCCCCGCGAGGTTTACGCCCTATTCCACAATGAGGGCGACGGCACCTTCAGCTATCGCAGCCTGCAATCAGGCCTCGGCCTGCTGAGCGCAGCAAGTTCCGGCTGGGGCGTCGGCCTTGAGGATTTCAATAACGATGGCTGGAAAGATTTATTCGTGGCGCAAAGCCACGTGCTCGATAATGTCGAGCAGATCGACCACATGCTGCACTACAAAGAGCCGCCGCTGCTCGCGCTCAATCACGAAGGCCGCTTCGAGCGCGCCGATTCCGGCATCGCCGCGCCGCTCGCCGGACGCGGCGCCGCCTTCGGTGACATCAACAACGATGGCTGGATCGATGCCGTAGTGACGTCGCTAGGCGGCGAGCCGCTCTTCCTGCTGAATCACGCTAGCGGCCCAGCCCACTGGCTCTCCATCACGTTGCGCGGGACGCGCAGCAATCGCGACGGCCTCGGCGCTCGCGTCCAGGTAAATGGCCAGACGCGTTTCGCCACCACCGCGGGCAGCTACATCTCCGCCAGCGATAAGCGCCTGCACTTCGGCCTGGGCGCCGCAGAAACCGCAAAGGTCGAAATTCGCTGGCCGTCAGGCATTCGCCAGGTCCTCGATAACGTGAAAGCCAATCAATTCCTCGAAATCCGCGAGGAGCAAAAATCATGATGCGCGCCGTCCTGTCATCCGTGCTCGCATTGCAACAGCCGTCAGCATCGCCCGCACTTCAGCATCTTCACGCCGGCGTAGAGGCAGATCAAAGCGGCCAATTGGATCAGGCCATCACCGAGTTTCAAAAAGCTACACAGCTCGATCCAGATCTGGCCGCTGCCTACGTCGATCTCGGCGCAGTATTTATCGAAAAACGCGATTATGCCGCCGCCATCCCTCGTCTCAAGCGCGCCCTAGCGCTGAGTCCGGACATCGAAGGCGCCCATCGCCTGCTCGGATTCGCGCTACTGGCCCAGGGATATGCGACGGAATCCATCCCGCACCTCGAGAAGGCCCACGAAGACGACACGGTGGGAATTGCCTTGCTCGAAGCCGGAAAATTGCCAGAAGCCTTCGCAGCGCTGCAAAAAGCCCTGGCCAAGAATCCGAATGATCCCGACCTGCTCTATTACTACGGGCGCGCCGCCGGCCTGCTCTCCAAGCAAGTCTTCGACGACCTAGAAGCCCGCTTCCCAGATTCCGCCCGCGCCCACCAAATGATGGCCGAAGACTACGCCGCACTACGCGAGCTCCCCAGCGCCGAGCGCGAATTCAACGAGGCCCTTAAGCTCCGCCCGCAAACCGCAGGCCTGCACCTCGACCTAGGCGAACTCTACGCGCGCGCCCAGCAATGGGACAAAGCCGAGGAACAATTCCGCCTGGAAGCCGAACTTCAACCCGGGAGCGCCTTCGCCGCGTATCGTCTAGGCGAATCGTTATTGCAGCTAGGCAAATTCCACGAAGCACGCAATTCCCTGGCCCACTCGAACGACCTGAAGCCGGACATGCCCGAAACTCTCTATCAACTTGGCAAAGCAGAATCTCTCGATAACGACAACGCCGCAGCCCAAAAATCCTGGAGCCATCTCCTGACTCTAGAATCCGACACTCCACTAGCCGCACAAGCGCATTTCGGCCTGGCGACAATCTATCGCAAGCAAGGAAAAGCAACAGAAGCCGAGCACGAGATGGAGCAATTCCGCAAATTGCAAAGCAAACCGGCCCAATCGGACGACTCGCCCAAATAAGCGAGAGACGGAGACAGCCCATGACAATGACAAGAACGAACGGAACGAGCTCGCTGCGAAAAATCAGCGCACCGCTGGCACTGACCATCCTCGCGGTAGCCTTCGCGATAGTTCCCTCCGCAACTTCCGCGCCCGATGACGTCGAGCAGCGCGTCGAATCCATCCTCAGCCGCATGACTCTCGAAGAAAAAATCGACATCCTGAGCGGCGTGGACGATTTCTACATCCGCGCCTACCCGCAACTTGGCATCCCCAGATTAAGAATGGCCGACGGCCCGCTAGGCGTACGCCACGGCGGCCCGTCCACCGCTAACGCCGGCGGAATCCTGCTGGCCGCCTCATGGGACCCTGAATTAGCCGCCAAGAAGGCACCGAAATCGGCCGCGACGCTCGCGCCAAAGGCGTCCACTTCATGCTCGGCCCCGCGATGAACATCTACCGCGCCCCCATGAACGGCCGCAATTTCGAATACTCTCGGCGAAGATCCCTATCTGGCCGGAAAAATTGCCGTTGGCTACATCAAAGGCATGCAGGCCCAGGGCGTAAGCTCCACCGCCAAGCATTTCATGGGCAATAATTCCGAATTCGATCGCCACAACACCGATTCCATCATCGACGAGCGCACCATGCGCGAAATTTATCTCCCCGCCTTCGAAGCCTGCGTAAAAGAAGGCCACGTAGGCGCTGTAATGGATTCCTACAATCTCACCAACGGCACGCACATGACGCAAAACGCCGACCTGAATATCGAAATCCTGAAAAAAGAGTGGGGCTTCACAGGAATCCTGATGTCCGACTGGACCTCGACCTACGACGCCATAGGAATAGCAAACGGCGGCCTCGATCTCGAAATGCCCAAGGGCGTATTCATGAACCGCGAGACTCTGCTGCCCGCCATCAAGCAAGGCCAGGTCACCGTAGCCACCATCGACGACAAAGTCCGCCGCATCCTCCGCGTAGCAATCCAATTCGGCTGGCTCGATCGCAATCAAACCGATCTCTCCATTCCGCGTTATAACCGTGAAGGCGATCAAGTGGCGTTACGCGCCGCCCAAGAAGGCATCGTCCTGCTGAAAAATGAGAACAATCTATTGCCGCTGAAAAAGAATGCCATCAAATCCGTTCTAGTAGTCGGCCCCGACGCCTATCCCGCAGTCCCCGTAGGCGGAGGCAGCGCCCGCGTAATTCCGTTCGAAGCCGTAAGCGTCATCCAAGGCCTCAGCGACTATCTCGCAAATTCAGCCAAGGTCTATTACAACCCCGGCCTCGCGACGCTAAGCGAAATGGCCGAAGCTACAACTTTCTCGACCGCCACAACAGCCGGCGCCGCCGGCCTCAAAGCCGAACATTTCGCCGGCGAAGATTTGCAAGGCGAACCAGTGCTAACGCGCACCGAGCCGTACATCGATTTCGCGCCGCCATCCAAAAAAGTGTTGCCCGATCAAGCTCTCTCCTCCCGCTGGACCGGCTATTACTCCCCAGCCTCCGCCGGAAAATTCGATTTCTTCGTTTCCTCGACAGGAGAAGACGGCGGCCATTACCGCCTCTACGTGGACGACAAGCTAATCCTCGACGATTGGACCACCTCACGAGAGCTGCTAGGCATCGCCACGCTCCCGCTCGACGCCACCGCTCACAAAGTAGTCGTCGAACATCACGGCAAATCCGAATGGCTAGGCGGACATTTCCGCGCGGGAATCGTGCGTGAAGGCACCTACGTCCTGGCCGACGCAAAAGCTATGGCCGCAACGGCAGACGCTGTAGTAGTAGCCGCCGGCTTCGATCCGGAATCCGAAAGCGAAGGCGCCGATCGCACTTTCCGCCTGCCGCCAGGCCAAGATGAGCTAATCAGCGAAATGACCAGCGCGAATAAAAATACCATCGTTCGTAATTTCCGCAGGCGGCAGCGTGGACATGAACGAGTGGATCGATCGAGTCCCCGCACTCGTGCAAGCCTGGTACCCAGGCCAGGAAGGCGGCAAAGCCATTGCCGAAATCCTATTCGGCGAAGTGAATCCATCGGGCCGCCTGCCGGTAACATTCGAGCGCCGCTGGGAAGATAATCCGGTCCACGATACCTACTATCCGCAAGCCGGAACCAATCGCGTGATTTACAAGGAAGGCGTCTTCGTAGGCTATCGCGGCTACGAGAAGAACAACACCAAGCCGCTATTCCCATTCGGCTTCGGCCTCTCTTACACCACGTTCAAATACGCCAACCTAGCCGTCAAACCCGCGGAAGGCAAAGCCGTGTTCCAAGTTTCTTTCGATGTAACGAATACCGGCGCAACGGAAGGCGCAGACATCGCCGAGGTTTACGTAGCAGACCCGCACTCCAAAATTCCCAGGCCCGCCAAGGAATTAAAAGGCTTCGCAAGGGTCACTTTGAAACCAGGAGAGACGAAAACCGCGACGGTAACGTTGGACAACCGTTCGTTCGCCTACTACGACGCTGAATCAAAACAATGGCGAGCCGATCCAGGCGAATACGAAATCCTGGTAGCCCGTTCAAGCCAGGACATCCAAATACGGAGTACCGTCACATTACCGCCAAAACAGTAAGCGAACTGCGCCAAAAGCCTTCGTAGCGGTGGGCTTCAGCCTAGCATCTTCGCCAACACGAACAAACGCGAAAATCGAATCAGTGCATCGTAGACGCCGCCGGAAACGCATCCGTAAGCGAAACCACCTGCATCGCGCCCTTAAGCTGCTCCAGCGACACAGAAGCAGGCGCCTTAAGTTTCAACGTGATCGGTTCGCCCGGCAGCAGATCAAAATAATTATCAGCAGTTTGCACATCTAAATCGCCAAACGACAAATAAACACTGCGCGCCAGCACAGGAGAACGCAAAGTCACAGCGTAGCCTCCGCCCGAATTCTCCACCGAAGCATCCACATGCACATGAAGCCGGCAAATCAAGATTGTGCATCGTGTCAAAGAAAATCAAATTCCGCGAAACTCTCTGCCCGCCAACCGTCCAAATCAAAAACCAAAAAGCTCTTCTTCGGATCCGCATTCGCCAGCAAATCTTTTTCATCCAGCGTCAAATAAACAGCGCTAGATTGCGCCGGCGCCTGCACATCCTGCGTCTTCTCCATCAACGATTTCCCGGAAAAATCGAGCAATCGCGCATGAATCTGGCCGCTAACGGCCTGCAGCTTATCCGAAACCACATAAACATCCACTTTCCCGTCATGCCGCACCGGCGAAACAATCACATCATCATAAAATCGCCGCGCATAATACTGCAGCGCCTTCCAACGCCCGTAATAATCAATGCTCGCCCAGGAAGCCACCGGCCAGCAATCATTCAATTGCCAGTAAAGCGATCCCATAGTATTCGGCCGCAACCGCCGCAAATGCTCCGCCCCAACTTTAATTGCCTCCGCCTGTAATACCTGGCTCAAATAAACAAACGAAGCAAAATCCTTAGGCTCCGGATACCAGCGCAGCATGTAGCTGAGAATCCGCTCGTTCCCGCCATGATTTTTCTGATGGTCCTGCATGGTCGCAGAACGAATATCCAAATCCTCAGGCTTCGCAAAAGTACGAATCGTGCGCATTTCGGGGAAAGACTGAAATCCATACTCGGACATAAATCGAGGAAACTGGTGCGTATATTCCTCAATCGGCGCCAGCGCATGCCAAACCTGCCAATAATGCATGTCTCCGTTCGTCTGGCTGTCCGGCGGATCCTCAAAATTAGCACTCGGCGAACTCGGCCAATAAGGCACCGAATTCCCATAAAGACTCACGACCCCAGGAAGAATTCCATGAAACAGCACCACATAATTCTGCCAAACCTCATCGCGAACGCTCGGTGAGATCGATGCCTGAAAATTTTTCCGGTCGTCCCAGTGCACCCAACCGGTTTCAATCTCATTATTTCCGCACCACAGCACAACGCTCGGGTGATCGCTGAGCCGCTTGACTTGATCGATCGCCTCCTGCTTCACATTATTCTGAAAATCCGCCCCGCCCGGCACCATATCGCCGCCAAACATAAATTCCTGCCAAACCATGATCCCCAGCTCGTCGCAAATATCGAAAAAATCATCCGACTCGTAATATCCGCCGCCCCATTCGCGCACCATATTCATATGCGCATCGCGCGCCGCCTCCAAAATCTGGCGGTGAATCGCAGGCGTAACGCGATTCGGAAAACTATCGAACGGAATCACGTCCGCGCCCTTGGCGAAGACAGCGATGCCGTTCACCACAAACTCAAAGCTCTTCCCCGTTTTCGTAATTTCCCGCCGCAATTCAATGGATCGCAAACCGGTTTTTAGCGACGCCTCAGCCGCGACATCCCGTCCCGTACGCACCGTGGCCGAAAAGCGATAGCGGTCCTGCGCCCCATAGCCCACCGGATACCACAACTTAGGATTCGCAATGCGAATCGGCACACTGACGCGATTCAGTCCCGGATCCACTTGCACGCTCTGCCGCACCGGCGCAAACGTAGTGCCGGAAAGCTCCGCATAATTGATCTCAACAGAAATCGCGGCGCTGCGGCTCGCCTCAATCTCGAGTTCAGCATTGAGCTGCGCAGCATCGGCGCCCACTCTCGGCTGCTTCACATGAAAACTCTCAATGCGCAGCGAATCCCAAGTCTCCAAACGCACCGGCTGCCAAATCCCCTCCGTCACATAACGCGGCCCCCAATCCCATCCATACTGATAAGCGGCCTTGCGCGTATAAGGCGCCGTCGCAATGTTCTCCTCGTTCCCGGTGTTATGCGAAGTCACCGAAGGCAAAATGTAAGGCAGCGCCTTCACCTTCGGAATCATCGATTCAATCGGCGAATGAAAAACGACGCGTAAAGTGTTAGGCCCAGCCTTCAGCAGCGATTTCGCCGCCACGCGCCACCGCCGAAACATATTGTCGCCATGGAGCACAACCTGATCGTTCAAATAAACGTCCGCGTAGGTATCGAGCCCATCAAAAACCAAATCCGCGTGCTCGTGCGCAATCGTCGCAGCATCAACCTGAAAAGTGGTCCGGTATTCCCAGTCGGTCAGCCCAATCCACTGCAACCGCGTATCGTTATCCTGATAAAAAGGATCAGGAATCAATCCAGCCCGCAGCAAATCCGTCTGCACCACTCCAGGCACCTGCGCGGCATGCCATTCCTTCAAGTCCGCGCGATCCGTTTCGCTGGCCGCACGAAACACCCACTTCGCCTCCAGCACGCGCGAGGTAGCCTGCGCGGCTGTCCCGATGGGAATCAAAAGAAACATAAGAGCTAAAAAGCCAGACCACCGAAGCGTTCCGAGGATTCGAAGCAAGTGGGTTCCACCTCAAGTAGAATATGCACCGCGCCGGTGCTCAAACGCGGCTTGAGAATAGATAATGGATATTAGCGAAGCAAGGACTTTTAGAGCGCGCGAAAGCGCGCAGTAGCTTTGTCAGGGCACGGCTTCAGCCGTGCCGTAGGCACCCTGCAACAGTCCGGCTTTAGCCGCTGAGGGCGAGTTGGTCGAATTTTCACGCGGCCACTTTTAACTCGCCGTCGCGCTGACTGAGGAGGTTTCCACGTGCCCGACCACTCAAAATCCACGCCTCCATTGAAAGTCGCGCTGCTCGGCTACGGCTTCGCCGGCAAAACTTTCCACGCCCCGCTGCTCGCCCGCGTCCCCGGATTGCAACTCACTCACATCGTCTCCAGCGATGCCGCAAAAGTAAAAAAAGATTGGGACGTCACCGTACTAGCCAAGGCCGAAGAAGCCTTCGCCATTCCGGAAATCGATTTGATCGTACTCGCCACCCCAAATCCCACGCACTTCGATCTGGCCCGAAAAGCGCTGAACGAAGAGAAACACGTAATCGTGGACAAGCCATTCACAAACACAGTCGCAGAAGCCGCGCAGTTAGTCGCTCTAGCCGCCAGCCGCAGGCGATTGCTCTCCGTATTCCAAAATCGCCGATGGGACGCGGATTTCCTGACGCTGCGCAAACTCCTGGGAGACGACGCGCTCGGCGACGTCGTCCACTTCGAATCCCACTACGATCGCTATCGCCCCGAACCCCGCCAGCGCTGGCGCGAGCAACCCGTCCCCGGTGGCGGCCTCTGGTTCGATCTCGGCCCGCATCTCGTAGATCAAGCCATGCAGCTATTCGGCCCGCCGGACGGCATCTACACCACAATGGAAGTGCAGCGTCCCGGCGGCCAGACCACTGACTATTTCCACGTCATCCTCCGCTACGGCCGCTGCCGCATAATTCTTCACGGCGGCTCACTCGTAGCAGCCGAAACTCCGCGCTTCACCGTTCACGGCAGTATCGGCAGCTACACCAAATTCGGCATGGACACGCAGGAAGAATCGCTAAAGCGCGGCGATATCCCCGGCAGCCCGGGATGGGGAAACGATCCGCAGATGGGAACGCTAGTTACCAAGCGCGGCGACGGTTTCGAAACGCAGAAAGTCCCGAACATCCCCGGAAACTATCTCGCCTACTACGAAGGAATTCGCGACGCAATCGTCGGTGGCGGCCCAAATCCCGTAACGCCCCAAGACGCATTTTCGGTAATCACCATAATCGAAGCCGCAGTAAAAAGCTCCGCAGCCCGCGCCGAAATGCCCTTCATTCAACTCAAATAAAAAAATCAATGACCATAGACAACGATCTGGAAAAAATCGCGCAGCAGGAAAAGCGCCTGCAATTGAAAAGCTTCGGCGCGGAGACAGCTTGGGCCATCGGCACCGCCCTAAAAGCCGCAGCCGAAAAACGCGGCGCCAAAGTAGCCATCGATATCCAACTCCACGGCCACCCGCTATTCGCCTACGCCATGCCCGGCACGACGCCGGACAATCTAGACTGGATTCGCCGCAAACGAAACGTAGTCCAACGCTATCACCGCAGCTCGTACGCCATAGGCCTAACTCATCAGCGAAACGAAACTACGCTGCAATCCAAAACCGGCCTAGACCTAAAAGACTACGCCCCGCACGGAGGCTGCTTCCCAATTTTCCTGGAAGGTACAGGCTGCATAGGCACAATCACGGTCTCCGGCCTACCCCAAAGAGAAGATCACGCGTTGGTAGTGGAAGTCCTACAAGATTATCTAAATCTAAGAAACGAGAATCTCGCGCTAGATCCGCGGTAGGGGAGGGTGCTTTAGACCCCCCCACTTTACGGCCCGTCGCCCCAGCCGCAATTTCTCCATATTCAACCAATCGCCCCCATTCGACGAATCAATTCTGCCGGCAAAGCATCAAAGAGAAAGCACCCAATGCCCGCAAAAGACCAAACTTCACCGAGCCACTCGCCGGAAATCCGCGCCGTAATCTTCGACTACGGCGAAGTCCTCTGCCACCTAGTCACCCCTGAAGCCATTGCACGAATGGCCACCATCTTCCGAATCGATCCAAAAAAATTCCTCCCAATTTATCAAGAAACCCGCGGCCCCTACGACCGAGGCGACATCCTCCCCCACGACTACTGGCACAAATTCGCAGCTCAAGCCGGCGTAAAAATCGACGCTCCTACAATCGAACATGTCCGCCAACTGGATCTCGATCAATGGAGCGAGATCAACAAGCCCATGGTCCTCTGGCTGGAAAAGATCCACGCTGCAGGCTACAAAACCGCCATCCTATCCAATATGCCCACCGACATGGTCGCCCACGCGAGAAAAAACTTTCCATGGATCAAACATTTCGACCACCAAATTTTTTCCGCCGAAGCCCGCAGCATCAAGCCAGAACCAGCAATCTACGAGCGATGCCTCCAAGCGCTGGGAGTCAAGCCGCAAGAAGCCCTGTTCATAGACGATCGGGAAGAAAATCTAGAGCAAGCCCGCAAGATAGGAATTCGAGGAATCCGTTTCCAGTCGGCGGAACATCTCCGCGGAGAACTACAAGCGCTCGGCTTCACGATCCTGCCCGAGTAATCCAGACCAACGCATTCGCGCCAAGCTTCTCAGCGCCTCCGTGGCCTCCGCCTTCGTAGCGCTGGGCTTCGGCCCAGCATCTTAGTGCGCAAATGCCACGCTTCTAATTTTCAAGAGACAATGTCGATTAGAACTCGTCGGCAATGGAAAGCGCGACGCTATTGACCTCTATTTCCCCGATTCACATTCCCAAAATGACGCGCCAACTGCATCCCCATCAACAACCCGCCAACTCCCAGAACAACCACGCTCGAGGTCTCCCGCAAGTTAAATTCCCCCACACGCCAAATCAAAAGATACGCAACGATGAAATTAAACGCGCCCCAGAACATATTCACCATAGGCGAAGACAATCCCTTTCCCGGTGGCTTAGCAAACGGCGAAGGAAACGCCCGCCCGCACACCCCCTCCGTAAAATGGGGCAGCGCGTTCACAAGAAACACCCCGCCAAAAAAGTAAGCAACATACACATACCATTCCATATTTTCCCTCCCCAGTAGCACAGGCACTCCTGCCCATGTCCGCAGTAAGCGACAAGCAACACACAAGCGCCGAAGCGTTGGCCGGATAATATCACGCGTTAAAATTCAGACGAGCAAAAGCCGGCAAAGAGAAAATCGCGCAGCAAATCCAAGCCCCCGCAAGCCAGCGTATAATGTCCGTATGCCGAATTCCCCCACTCAACACATGCAATGCATGGAAGTCTGGGGCGGCAGCCAACTCACCTCCAGCGGCGTAGAGCTAGGCGGCCTAGATGTCTGGGTGTACAGCAAGCCCTTCGGCGAAGCTCAGCGCGGCGGCGATGTCTATTACGTTTCCAGTTGCGCCACCGGCCGCATCGCCCGCCTGCTTCTAGCCGATGTTTCCGGCCACGGCCAGTCGGTAGCCTCAACAGCAGCCGATCTGCGCACGCTAATGCGCCGCTTCGTGAATCGCCTCGATCAAAAAGAATTCGTCCGCCTGCTCAACGAGCAATTCACCGCGCTCTCCCGCCACGGCAGTTTCGCCACCGCCGTCGTCGCCACTTTTTTCGCGCCCACCGGCCGCCTCTCCGTTTGCAATGCCGGCCATCCCCGCTCGCTACTCTATCGCGCCGCCGATCGCACATGGTCATTTCTGGGCCAACACGACGCGCCCGAGAAGAAGGGTCCGAGCAATATTCCGTTAGGCCTCTTTCAAATCGCGGATTACGAGCATCTCGATGTCGAACTCTCGGCCGGCGACTGCCTGATCAGCTACACCGACGCGCTAACCGAATCCTGCGACGCCGACGGCGAAATGCTCGGCGAAGAAGGCCTGCTCCGAATCGTGAAATTGTTAGGCGATGTTCCCGCCGAGAATCTGATTCCATCGCTCCTAAAAGAAATCGCCGAGCGCTACCCAGAAAATCTCTCCGCCGACGACGTAACCCTGTTGGTACTTCGCGCCAATGGCGGCTCGCTAAACTTCAGCCTCGGCGACAAGCTGCGCGCCTTCGGCCGCTTCCTGAAAACATTCGTCCGCTCACTAAATCCGCGCGCCGATCGCGCCCCGTTCCCAGACGCCAACCTCGCCAATCTAGGCGGCGCCATAATCCCGGCGCTGGCGAGACGCTGGCGCGCCCCTCGCCCCACGCCACGATAAGGCCGATAAGTTCCGAACGGAAGAAACTTTCCTGCTCCTCACGCGCATGGTAAGGTTACGCCCACAGAGAAAGAGCGCATCATAAACTGGGGATTCTCTTCGTGATCGTCAGCACTCCTAACCACTCCGCGGATTCGCCACACGGAAGACTCACCCCAATTCAATCGCGACGCCCCGAATCAGGTGCCGCGTGAAAGACAAGCCCGCTTCGCACGCCGCCCCCGCCGCACAATTCGATCCTCGCGATTTCCGCCGCGCCCTGGGCCAATACGCCACCGGCGTGGCCGTAGTCACCACGCGCACAAAAGACGGGCGCCGCGTGGGCCTCACAGTAAATTCATTCTCCTCAGTCTCGCTCGATCCGCCGCTGGTACTCTGGTGCCTCACGCGCGACTCCTCGTTGCTTGCCGACTTCACCAATGCCACCCATTTCGCCGTGAATGTCCTCGCCGCCCGCCAGCATCATCTCTCGCGTCAATTCGCCACCGAGCTCGAGAATCGCTTCGGCGATGCCGAATATTTTGAAGGACGCGCCGGCTGTCCTCTGCTGCAAGGCGCCACCGCGCATTTCATTTGCCGCATCGTCCGCCAGCACGATGGCGGCGATCATGTAATTTTCATCGGGGAAGTCGAAGACTACCAATGGGCCGAAGGCGAGCCATTGATTTTCCATTCAGGCAGCTATCACGTTCGAACGCGCCACCCGGACGTGCCCGAGTAGCGTTGTCAGGGCATGATTTCAGAGAGGAAAAACTCGTGAACCAATTCGCAAAACTGAATCAACAATACATCGGCGGCAAGTGGAGGGACGGCGCCGCCGGCAAAACCCTCACCGACCGCAATCCCTACAATCAAAATACAATCTGCGAATTCAAACTAGCGAATCTGGCTGATCTCGACGAAGCCTATCGCTCCGCCGCCGCCGCGCAAAAAATCTGGGAAGCCGTAAACGCCTACGAAAAACGCGCCATTCTCGAAAAAGCACTCGCATTCGTCGAGAAAAACGAGGCCGAAATCACCGACATCATCATCGAGGAGCTCGGCGGCACCGCGCTAAAAGCCTTCTTCGAAATCGCCATCGTAAAAAATGTAATCAAGGAAGCCTCCACTTATCCGCTGCGCATGACCGGCGAAATTATCCCCTCAACCGTCGAGGGCAAAGAGAATCGTCTCTATCGCGTTCCGGTAGGCGTAGTAGGAGTGATCAGCCCGTTCAACTTTCCGTTTTTCCTGAGTATGCGTTCCGTCGCCACTGCCATCGGAGCCGGCAACGGCGTAGTTCTCAAGCCGCATGACGACACGCCCATCACCGGCGGCACGCTGCTAGCCCGCGTTTTCGAAGAATCGGGAATTCCGAAGGGATTGCTGAACGTAATCGTCGCGGACATTCGCGATCTCGGCGACAAGTTCATCGATCATCCGGTCCCGCGCGTGATTTCCTTCACCGGTTCGGAAGGCGTCGGCCGCAAAGTCGGAGAAATCGCCGGCCGCAGCCTGAAAAAAGTGATTCTCGAGCTGGGAGGAAATAGCGCCATGATCGTGCTGCAGGATGCCGATCTCGAGCTGGCTCTCAATGCCGCGGTCTTCAGCCGTTTCACGCACCAGGGTCAAATCTGCATGTGCGCCAATCGCATCCTGGTGCATCGCTCGATCTACGATCAATTTCTCGAGAAGTATGTCCAGCGCATCGCCGGACTCAAAGTCGGCGATCCCCGCGATCCAAAAACCGATATCGGCCCGCTCATGAACAAAGCCCAGACCGACACGCTCGAGCGCCAAATTCAAAAGGGCGTAGCCGAAGGAGCCCGCGTCGCGTTGCGCGGCAAAGCGGATGGCAATGTTTTTTCCCCCACGGTTTTCGCTGATGTGCGCCCAAATATGTCAGTAGCCCGCGACGAAATGTTCGGCCCCGCAGTCGCCGTAATCCCGTTCGACACTCAAGAGGAAGCGGTCCGCATCGCCAACGACAGCGCCTTCGGTCTAAGCGGCGCAATCCACACCAAGAATGTCGAAGCCGGCGCCCAACTCGCCAAGCAAATTGATTCCGGCGCAATCCACGTAAACGACGGCACCATCAACGACGATCCGCTAGTAGCCTTCGGCGGAGAAAAAGCCTCCGGCATAGGCCGCCTGAACGGCCGCTGGGCCCTGGAAGAATTCACCACCCTAAAATGGGTTTCCGTGCAACACACCAGGAGACACTATCCGTTCGAGCCAGCCCCGCCGGCGGCAGACTAAATAGGCCGGTAGTTGTGATTTGGTTTTAGGTCGTAGGGGCGGGGCTTGCTCCGCCCGCTCCGAGCCAAATTATTTCTGGATCTCACTCGGCGCGCACCAACACCGAAGGTCGCAGCTGCCCGCAAGCCGTATATCCACTCAAAGCAAAAGTAAGATCCAAATCCCCCAAAAAATTCTGCAGCACCTCGCGAACCCCGGCCTCGCCAGCAATCGCCAATCCCCAAATATAAAGCCGCCCCAACATCACCGCATCCGCCCCAAGCGCCAGCGCCTTGAAAGCATCCGCTCCCCAGCGAATTCCACTATCAAACAGCACTGGAACGCGCCCGCGAACTTTTCGCACCACCTCAGGCAGCGCATCCAGCGCAGCAATTGCTCCGTCCACCTGCCGCCCGCCATGATTCGAAACAATAATTCCATCCACGCCAGCCGCCAGCGCCTTCGCAGCATCAGCAGCATCCAAAATCCCCTTCAACAAAATCGGCAAGCGAGTCCGCCGCCGCAAAAACGCAAGATCGCCCCAAGTAAGCGCAGGATTCGAAAACCCGCTCCCCCACAAACGCACCACATCCATCGGATTCTCTTCCGGCGCCTGCGCCAACTGCGCCCGAAAAACCGGATCGGTCACATAATTGGCAAGCCCTTCACCAAGCAAGAACGGCAAATACCCATTCTGAAGATCACGCTCGCGCCAACCGAGGTAGCGCGTGTCAAGAGTTACAATCACCGCCGAATATCCAGCCCGTTCCGCGCGCTGCACCATGCTGGCGGCCAGCTCGTGATCCTTCCCCCAATAAAGCTGAAACCAGCGCGGCCCATCGCCCATCGCCTCAGCAACTTTTTCAATCGAATGGCTCGACACCGTGCTCAGCACAAACGGCAACCCCAGCGAGGCCGCCGCGCGCCCGCTGGCAATGTCAGCCTCGGGCCGCACGATCCCTTGCACCCCGATCGGCGCCAGAATCACCGGATATGGCAGCTTCGTTCCGAAAAGTTTCACGCTCAGATCGCGCGACGACACATCGCCCAGCACTCGAGGCACGATGCGCCAGCGATAGAACGCCTCGAGATTCGCGCGCATCGTGCGTTCGCCGCTGGCCCCGCCGGCAACGTAATCGTACGCCACTTCAGAAAGGCAATCTTTCGCTTTTTGCTCCAGCAATGCAACGGGCAACGGGACCGCCGGCTCTCCGCCCATGAGCCGCTGCTGATAAATCTGCAGTTCGCGTTCGGGACCAAAGGAGATCGCTGCGGATTTAGTTTTCTTAGCCATTTGCGCAGCCGGGATTATACGCCGGGGATGCGCCCGATTAAACTCCGCCGCAATAATCTTTTTCATCGCATCAATTCTCACCATACACTAGTAACGGCGTCTTCCAATGGCGAGTCCCGCAGAAAAGAATTTGATTTGAAGGAGCAGCAAGATTCGTCGAGGCCACAGCGGATGAAATCTTCCTTGTGCGTAATGAAATTTGGCGGCACCTCCGTGGGCGATGCTAGCTGCATCCGCCGCGCGGCTGAAATCGTCAAGGCGGCCGCGGGGTCGCGCCCGGTCTTAGTGGTCGTGTCCGCGATGAGCGGCGTCACCAATCGGCTCATCGAAGGCGCACGCCAAGCAGAAGCCGGCGAAGAGGAAAAACTGCGAGGCTTGATCGACGCGCTGCGCGAGCAGCACCAGGCGGCAGCCAACGCTCTGGTCTCCGATTCCGCCAAACGAAAAGAAATTGTCGCCGCCTGCGCCGGCGTCCTCGAAGAACTCGCGCGCTTACTCCACGGCACCGCTCTTCTTCGCGAGCTGACTCCGCGAGCCCTCGACGCCATCTCCGGAATTGGCGAGCGTCTCTCAGCGACGCTGGTCGCAGGCGCAATCACCGCTCTGGGCCTGCGCAGCGAGCCGGTCTCCGCCACGGAAATTATAGTCACCGACGCGCATCACGGCCGCGCCGAGCCTCTCATGCCGCGAACTCGCGAGCGCGCCGAATCGCGCCTGCGCCCCATGTTGAACGACGGCGTAGTGCCGGTCGTCACAGGATTCATCGGCGCGACCATCGACGGCGTGCCAACAACGCTTGGTCGCGGTGGCTCGGATTATTCCGCCACAATCCTCGGCGCGGCGCTCGGCGCCGACGAAACGATTATCTGGACCGACGTGGACGGAGTGAAAACCGCCGATCCGCGTCTCGTGCCCGAAGCGCGCATGTTGCCGGAAATTTCCTACAACGAAGCGGCCGAGCTCGCCTACTTCGGCGCGAAAGTGCTGCATCCCAATACTCTGCGCCCGGTAACAGCCGCGGGCGTGCCCGTCTGGATTCGCAACAGCTTCGAGCCCGATAAGCCCGGAACGAAAATCACCGCCGCCGGAAAATCCGCGCGGAACGGAGTGAAGGCGCTCACGGCCATCCGCGATGTAACTCTCGTCACCGTCGGCGGTCCAGGAATTGTCGGACTGACGGACGTTTTAGCCCGATCCTTCGCAGCAACATCAGCAACCCGCGCCAACGTTCTCTTCGTCACCCAATCGTCCTCGCAGAACGACATCTGCTTCGTAATCGACCGCGCCGATGAAATGCGCACGGTAGCCGCGTTGCGCGAAGCCTTCGCCCCGGAAATCGCCGAGCACACCGTAGAGCACATCCTCGCCGACCGCAACGTAGCCATCGTCGCCGCCGTCGGCGAAAACATGCGCGGCACCCCGGGCATCGCGGGACGCGCGTTCAGCACTCTCGGCCGCGAAGGCATCAGCATCATCGCCATCGCGCAAGGTTCCTCGGAGTACAACATCTCCTGCGTAGTCGAAGCCTCCGCAATGCAGCGCGCCGTCCGCGCGTTACACGCCGAATTTGGCCTGGGATAGGAAGCGCGCGGCGGAGCCGCGGAATCACGGTGGGAGCCCCCGAATTTATTCGGGGGGAGGAGCGCTTTAGCGCCGGGCACTTCGTTTCGAGTGCTGCGGAGCCGCGCTCGAGGAGGGCGCCCTATCACGCATTCTCCGCCAAGCCTCGCGGAAAAATATCCACAATCGTAATCACCGCGCCATCAACCTTATTGTCCTGCGTGCGATAAGGCAGAATGCGCAACTGATACCGAGATCCCCCGCGATCCGTCAACTCGTTCTCCAGTGACTCGCTGCTCTCCATCACCTGCTGCACCATCTGCTGCACTCGCGGCATCTCGATCGACGGATTGATATTTTGAATCGGCCGCCCGATGTCCCCGGGAATCAGTCCGAATATTTTTTGCGCCTTGGGAGTGAAGCGGCGAATCGTGAGGTCGCTGCCGACGATGACCATGGCAATGTCCACGCTGCCAAGCAAATTGGTCAAGTCATTGTTGATCCGATTGACGTCCAGGTTGCGGCTGCGCAGCTCGTCGTTGACGGTGCTTAGTTCCTCGTTGGTGGATTGCAGCTCTTCCTTGGCCGTCTCCAATTCCTCGTTGGTGCTCTGAAGCTCCTCGTTGCTCGAGAGAATTTCCTCGTTCGCCGACTGCAAGGCCTCGTTGGTGGCTTCCTGTGCCTCCACCACCGACTGCAGATATTCCTGCGCAGCCGTGAGCTCCTGTTCGAGCTTGGCGATCCGCCGGTTGGCCGACGCGGAACCGCGAGCCGCGCACCCCGATTCTTTCTGCCGCGCCGGCTCGGACGGCGCGTCCTGAAAAACCACGATAAAGTACATTTCCTGGAGCTTTCCGATGCTGAAAGGAATCACTTCAAGATTCGCAAGCAGCGCCGAGCCCCCGTGTTCCTCCCCATTGCCATTCTTGATGCGGATGCCCTTCTTGCTGACCGGCGCATTTTCCTTTTTTGCCCGGCTGATCGCCGTGCGCAAATCGAGCAGCAATCCTTCGCGCGCCATTTTCAATATGCTAAGGCTCGGCCGGCCGGGAGCAAGCTTCAAATAGCGGCTCACGTTCCCTCGCGAATGGACGATCTCCAAATCTTCGTTGATGAACACGGTTGCGGGCACGAATTGCGTCAGCAATCGCCGGTCGAATTCCTTTTGCGCCTCGGCGTAGTTCGCGCCAATATCCAAAAGATGGTTTTGCGCCGGCACCGCCCCGCGTTCGTCGCGATCCGCCTCGCGATTCAGCGCAAAAGAAACCACCTGTCGCGCCGCCGTAGCCTTCTTCGAAAAAATCTTCAGCGCGCGATCCTCAGCCGCGAACAAAGTACTGAGGTGCCCCACTCCCTCCGAAGTTCCCAGCACCAGATAGCCGTTGGCGCGAATGGCGTAGTGAAAAAGCGAAATCACTTTGTTCTGCAGCACCGGTTCCAGATAAATCAGCAAGTTCCGGCAGCAGATCAAATCCATCTGCGAAAACGGCGGATCATTCAAAAGATTGTGCTGCGCGAAGATGCAGATATCGCGAATGTTCTTGCTGATGCGATAGCCGCCTTCGGTCTGCGTGAAATACCGCCGCAGCCTCTCGGGCGAAACGTCGCCGCGTATATTTTCCGGATAAATTCCCGCGCGCGCTTTGGTGATACTGGTCTCGCTGACGTCCGTCCCAAAAAGTTGGATGGGCACACGCGCGGCTTTGTCGCCCAGAAACTCAAGCAGCAGGATGGCCAGCGAATAAGTTTCCTCGCCCGAAGCGCAGCCGGGAGTCCAGATGCGAATGGTGGAATCTGCCGCGCGGCTCCTGAGAATGTTCGGAAAAACCTGCGATTTCAAGGCATCGAAAACGCGCGGATTGCGGAAAAAGCTGGTCACATTAATCAACATGTCTTGGTACAGCGCCTTGA
This sequence comes from uncultured Acidobacteriota bacterium, assembly GCA_963831955.1. GTDB lineage: Bacteria > Acidobacteriota > Terriglobia > Acidiferrales > UBA7541 > Palsa-147. Next base: position 928,300 of record CAWHSG010000004.1, read on the forward strand.
GTTCCGCGGGATTCGAGCGCAGGTACTTCACATAATCATCGAGCTTCTCGATCTTGTGAACCACCATGCGCCGGTGAATCCGCCGCACAATGGTGGTCTGCCGGTAATGCGTAAAATCGAGCCCGGTGGCCCGCCGCAGCATTCCGAAGATCGAGCTCAGCCCGGAAGTCCCGGCGGAGATCATCTCGGCGCTCTCGACGCTGCGATCGCGAAAAACATAAGGATGCCGCGCGATGCGCGCCAGTTCGTGCGCAATCTCTTTCGGCGGTAACACATAGTCCACGCAGCCCGCGGCAATCGCGCTTCGAGGCATTCCGTCGTACTTCGCCGTGGATTCATCCTGCGCGAACGTAATTCCGCCGTGCGCCTGAATTTCCACCATGCCCAGCGTCCCATCGCTGCCCGTTCCCGAAAGAATCACTCCCACAGCCCGATTGCCCTGATCTTCCGCCAGCGAGCGCATGAAATGGTCGGTAGTCATGTGCCCGGCTGGCGATTCCCCGCGCGGGCTAAGATGCAGCGTGTGATCGGTAATGGTCATCGAGGCGTTCGGCGGAATCACGTACACATGGTTCGGCTCCACTTTCATGAGGCCGGTAACTTCCGCCACTTTCATCACCGTTTCTTTCGCGATCAACTCGGCCAAAATACTGTGGTGCTTGGGATCCAGATGCTGAATCAGCACAAAAGCCATGCCGGTATCAGACGGCAGCGCCCGCACCAAGTCGGTAAAAGCTTGCATCCCTCCGGCCGAAGCGCCAATGGCCGCAATCAAAAAGTCATTTTTCGCGGATTCTCTCGAAGAGTCCTGAAGTTTGGCAGGGGCGGGCCGCTTTTTGCGGGCGGTGGCTTTTGACTTCATGGCAAGTACCTCAGATGTGGCTGCCTAAAATGATTGCCCTTCGTTCTCGAACAGGCCGAGTAGTGCGACCGAAAAGCAATCCGATAAAGTGCACGACGGCGCCGAGATTCTAATTATTGCCGGGTGTTGCGCCGACGGTCTGCGAACTCCCCGCGTTGCTGATCGGACCAGGCGCGGCATACCGCGGAATTTCCACGCGCACTTTCGTGCCTCGTCCATTCGAGTGAATCTGCAGCTTTCCTTTCAATTCGTTTACCCGCTCCCTCATTCCCAGCAATCCGATGCCGCTCTCGGATTTCCCGCTCCCCAAACCCTCGAGCAGATCCCCAGCAATACCGACGCCCTGATCCTCCACTTCCATCACCACCGCGCGCGGGCCGTAAGCCAGCAGCAAACGCACTGAGCTGGCATGCGAGTGCCGTTGCACGTTGGTCAGGCATTCCTGCGCCACGCGGAAAAGCGCCACTTCGTGTGTCGGGTCAAGACGCACATCGCCTTCCGGCAATTCCAGATCCACGCGAATGCCGGTGCGCCTGCTGAATCCCTCGGCATAAGAGCGCAAGGTGGGAGCCAGGCCCAGTAAATCAAGAATCGGGGGATGCAATGTCTGCGAAATCGAGCGAGTCTCCTCCATGCACGCGCGCAGCGATTCCACGCAGTCCCGCAATTTTTCGCGGAGCGCCGCGCTGCAATCCTCGTCGCGCATGATTCCGCCAATGGCGCATTTCAATCCGGTGAGATGCTGGCCGATGCTGTCGTGCAAATCGCGGCTGATGCGCCGGCGTTCGTCCTCTTGCGCGCGAATCACCCGGGCGGAAAGATTTCGCGCGGCTTCTTCCACGCGCTTGCGTTCGGTGATATCCACCATCACGCCCGCGAGCTGCTCGCGGCCCGAAGAAAGCGTGATCTTCTTCACGTAAAAATGAAACCAGCGCGCGTTTCCATCCGCCTGAATCATGCGCGCGTCAAATTGTTGCTTGCCTCCATCGCCGGCCGCCAGCGCGCAGCTCTGCCGCACGAGCTCCCAATCGTCGGGATGCGCGTGCTTCCTGAAAAAATCGATCTCGCTCTGCCACCTCTCGATCCAAAAACCGAGAATATCGCGAGCCTCTTTGGTCACGCGCGTAAACTCCAACGTGACGGGATCGGCGCGCCACAGGATCGCCTGCGTCGAGTCGCACATCTGATCGAGCAGCGATTCCGTCTCCAGTTGCCGCCGCGTCGCTTGCGTGAGCGCCGACACGTCTTCAAACAGAATCGCCATGCAATTCGAATCGAGAGGATGTGCGGAAACCGCCAGCATAGTGGCCGCGCCTTGCTTGGCCTCCGCGCGCACGTGCCCCACAACGCGCGAGTGCCGCGACTCCATGGCCTCGCGATAGATTTCCTCGATTCTTTCGGGATTTTCCCGCGCGTAGTGCTCGGAGATGGGAAGATTTAGGAAACCTTCAACGCTGCCTCCCGCAACTCGCGAAGCTTTCGAATTGCTGGCGACTAATTCCCAGCTTTTCGACACTCGCGAGCCGTTCAGACGCAAAATAGCCATCCCCACAGGCAGATCCTTGAGGAACTGCTTGTAGAAATTAGCCTGAGATGCGCTGAAACGTTGCGCCATGTCGCGAAACTGCCGTGCGCCAATTGCAGGCTCGCGCGGTCGGGATGATTACCTCAGAGGGATAATCTCTCTAATTATCTCGTGTGTCAATATGTCCGAAGGGACAGTACCGTAAAATGTGCCCACGCTTTGTCAGGGCACACAACTTCCAAAATCCCGCTCGCTCACCAAGTAAATCTCGCCCCCAATTGAATATGCCGCGAACCACCCGATCCCATCACAGGATTCGACTCGCCGACATCCGGCGTGAACGCCACGGTCCCAACGGTAGCCGGCCCCGACAAGTCATTGTTCATCGTAAACACGTCAAAATTAGGATGATTCAACACATTAAAAAACTCAGCCCGCAGTTGCAGATGAAAGCGCTCCGTCAAATTCCACATTTTCGAAAGCGACATATCCCAGTTCTTGAAAGACGGACCTCGGAAAATGTTTCGGCCCATATTTCCAAAGGTTCCCAAAGCCGGTGGCGTCAGCACCGTATTGTTCACCACATAGCAGCCGTAAGCTCCCAGCATATTCAGCGCCAGTTGATTGCTCGGTCCCGCAGCATTGATACATTGCTGATTTCCGCCGATCACGTTACCATTGGCGTCCAACGTGAACGTCGAAGGATCGATGTAATTCAAAGGCGCTGATTTCGACCAGGTGATCGCGCTGCCCGGCCCGGTAATATTCCAGCGGTCCGAAAATTCCCCGGTAGCGCTAACGTCATCATTAAAATCCCCGAGCGTGAACGGCTCTCCGCCTTCCAGCATCGCCACCGTGCTCAGCTGCCATCCCTCGAGCATTTGCCATTTCGTCTTCACCGGCGGAATCACGTAAGTCGCCGCAAGAGTGAAGCGATGACGAATATCGAAATCCGCGTTCCCGCGATCCCCGTTATAGTTCGTGCTGTTCTGCGGCACTCCCGCGCTGGCCGCCACATTGTTTGTAGCCGTATCGATTGCGTGCGCGTAGGTATATCCGGCCACCAAATAAAGTCCGTGCGAATATTTTTTCGTGAGCGTCACCTGCAAGCTGTTGTAATCGGAGTTCGAATGGTTTCCGAGGAAAGTGACGATACCCATGTAAGGAAAGCACGATCCGCTTCCCGTTCCCAGCCCCACCGGCGGCGGGCACACGGTCGTCAGTGGGCGCGCAGCCTGTTCGCAATCGGAGTAGTCTCCATCAAAAATTGCATCCACTCCGGTCTCCCCGCTGGTAGCCAGAATGCAAGGCGCGCTGAGCGCAGGATTCGGCTGGTTGACGTCTTGCACGCTGTAGAGCCGCGCTCCATGGTTCGCTACGTACCCGACCTGCAGCAGCATCGTCGAAGTCAGCGCCTGCTGTACGTTCAAATTCCAATTGATGATAAATGGCGTCTGCAAGTGCTGATCCACCCCGAAAATGTCGCACGGCAAGCTCGAGTTGCAGGTCACGCCTCCGCTCGCAGGAAATACCGGCCCGGCCTGCGACCAGTTCAGTTGCGATCCATCCTCGGACTCGACCAGGAACGAGTTGATCGAGCCGTTTCCGGGCGTCACTCCCAGCGCCGCGGTCGTTGGATTCAAATTCAGTCCGCCGCCGTTGAACGCAAACGTGCGGATCGACGGCTGCTCAAAAATCAGACCGCCCGCCGCGCGAACCACCGTCTTCCCCGAACCAAAAACGTCCCAAGCCACGCCCAACCGCGGCGACACATTGTTATAGTTCGTCTGATAGGGCTCGCTGATTCCGTCGCCCACCTGCACGATCCCGGCCGAAGGCACGAAGTTCGCCAGCAAATTCCGCGAATCCTTGATCGGTTTCGTCACGTCATAACGAAGCCCCAGGTTCAGCGTCACGCGCGAACGGATTCGGTAATTGTCCTGAACGAATATTCCGAACGAGTTCAAAGTGATATCGCGGCTCGGATCTCCATACAGAAAACGCCACTGGTCCACGCCGAAAGTGTTTCCGGTCACGAAATCTTCCAAGTCGTCGAAATCCACGCGCCCGCGCCCATTTCCCGCGCGGTAATAATTCACCCCGCCATGCCGGAATTCACCGCCAAATTTCAAAATGTGCTTACCGCTCGAGTATGAAACCGTATCCGAATAATTTTCCGTCTGGCTAGGCGTGGTAAAAAGCGGCCACGACGAATTCCCGCCCATATAATTGAAAAGCCCATCGCTAGGATTGATTCGCGGCATTCCAAAAAGCCGCGGGTCCGTTACTCCAGTGTTGATCCCATAAACCGTCGCCGGATTCGCATTGTGGTCTACCGGAAAAATCGCCTCGTTGAATCGGTTGTAGCTGAACCGCGCCTGATTCACCCACGCCGCGTTCGGAATCCATGACCAAGTCGCTCCGAATACTTGCGTGATCGGGCTGGTCGTCGAAAGCCACTCAGGCGCAATCGGCAACGCGTCTTCTTCAACCTCGGTGGTATTCGCATAGATAAAGCTAGCCGAAATCGTGTTGTGCGCATTCAGCACGTAGTCAGTCTTCCCAACAACATTGTCTTCGCGATTCGTATTGTTGAAATCAAAATCAATCAAAGCAGGATCGGTGGCGCTCGCCGTGAACCCTGGATTCGGATAGAAAAATTTAGCCAGGTTCACGCTAAGCGCACTGCACGTATTGGTCGCCTGGCACCCGGCAATGGCATCCACAATGCTGAAATCCGCCGGCACATTTCCCGTCGGCAATTGCGACGCCCGGCTCACCAGCGACACGGTAACCGGACTGTCCACGTTCCCAGGATTGCCGACCTTGTCGCGCACACCTTCATAATTCACGAAATAAAACCATTTATCCTTTTGAATCGGCCCGCCCAACGAACCCCCGAAATCATGCAGCAGCAGCGCCGGCACCGGATCGGGCGACGGCGCAAAAAAGTTTCGCGCATCAAACGCGCTATTGCGGTGAAAGTAGTATGCCGAACCGTGCAGTTGATTCGATCCCGACTTGATGCCGATGTTCATCACCACGCCAGGCTTCACTCCATAGTCGGCCTCGGGATCTTCCTGTGTATTGAATTCCTGAATCGCATCAAGCGGCAAGTGGCTAGCGGGCGTTCCGGAAATTCCCGCATCATTCACCACCGTCTCCCCGTAATACACGTCGTTGTCATTCGCGCCATCAATATAAAAATTGTTGTCGTCCGGACGCATGCCATTCGACGTCACCGAATGAAATCCCCCGCCCGGAGTCCGTTGCACGCCCGGATGCAGCGGCAGCAAATTCTGAAAGTCGCGCCCCAACACGGGCAATTGCGTCACCGCATCACTCGGAAGCTCTCCATTCAAAGTAGTGTCCGTGGTGTCCGTAAGCGGCGCTTCGGCTTTCACCTCGATGGCCTGCGCCAGATTTCCGGGCTTGAGCTGGAAATCGATTTTCAGCGCCTTGGCCACCTCCAATTCCAGCTTGTGCTCCACGACACTCTGAAATCCCGTCGCCGCAACCTCCACCGTATAAAACCCGGGATCGAGATCCGGCGCCGCATATTGGCCCGACGAATTCGTTTCCAACACGCGTTTCGCATGTGTACCTTCGTTCTCGATCGTCACCGTCGCCCTCGCCACCACAGCGCCGCTCGAATCCGTAACTTCGCCGGTGATTCGCCCCTGCGCCGTCTGGCCTCGGCCGGCCGGCGAAAAAACTGCGCCACAGATGAACAACAGCAACGTGAAGTACGCTTGTCGGGATTTCATGGGACCCCCTAGGGACATGCGATTCGCCCGGCAACTCGTGCTCACGCGCGAGAAGTTGGAGCCTGGGCGGAAAATTTGGTTGAGATCAAAAATCTAGACAGGATCGGGAATTTCGCAGTGGATTCGATTTATAAGCCGGACTCAAGAGTTCCGACGCTAACCAACGCGTCCATCTGTTCCAGTGGCGCAATCAAAAACGAATTCAGGGACATAAAGGTTGACCTGCCACACCCAGGCAGGCTCGATGCCGCGAAGTATGTAGAACCGCGGAAGAGCTGTCAAGCGAGTAGTGGCGCGTGAGGCGTTTTCGTAGCCGCGGGCTTCAGCCCGGCATCTTACGGCCGTGAATGCTTGACCGCCACCGCGAAAAAAGCTATCAACTTTCGCCTTCGCATTGGCACGAGATCCAGGAGCAAGAATGAAAATCGCCACACCGAAAAAACGATCGTGGCTCTTAGTGCTTTTTCTAACTGCATTCCTAGCCCCATCCGCCCAAGCCAAATGGAACTACTACCGCACCGGCCACGGCAACGACATCCACACCAACCCGCGCCCCGGCTACGCCCTAATGGGCGGCGGAACAAAGCAAGATGACGCCTTCCACTTCCTCTGCCAGCGAGCCAACGGCGGCGACTTCCTGATCTTGCGCGCCGATTCCGACGCTGCCACCGCCAAGCAACTCAATTCCAAAATCCAGGGAATGTGTCCGCTAAATTCCGTAAGCACCATCGTCTTCAACGATCGCGAAGATTCCGATAACCCTCGCATCATCCAAATCATCGATGATGCGGAATCCATCTTCATCGCCGGGGGCGATCAATCCAATTATTTGCGTTTCTGGCAGGATACCCCGGTCCAGGAAGCTCTCAATCGCCACATCGCCCAAGGGAAACCTATCGGAGGCTCCAGCGCCGGCCTAGCAATTCTCGGCGAATTTTCTTTCGCCTCGATGATCGACACCATTCACTCACCTGAAGCGCTAGCGGACCCTTACGGCAATAAAGTCACCATCTCGCGCGATTTTCTGCGCATTCCAATTTTGCAAGGAATTATTACCGACACTCATTTCGAAAAACGCGATCGCATGGGCCGGCTGCTAGTTTTTATGGCCCGCATTCTAGAAGATGGCTGGGCGCAAAAAGTGCGCGCCATTGCAGTGGAAGAAGATGCCGCAGTGTTGCTCGAACCCGACGGCTCGGCAACGGTAGCCGGCGCCGGGCCAGCATATTTTCTGGAAGCCGCAAACGCGCCCACCATCTGCAAACGGAAAACGCCGCTGACCATCGGCGCGGTCAGCGTGCATCGCGCTCCGAAGGGCGCGCAGTTCAACATTCAAACGTGGAGCGGAACAGGCGGTGACGATTACACGCTGGAAGTAAACGCGGGCCGAGTCGTAGCCTCCAGCCACGCCGTTTATTAGTTGGGGCGGGGGTTTGCCCCCCGCCCGATGTGGCTTTGGGTGTTGGTTGCCGCGCTCGCCGATCCGAAACGCCGCGTCAGTGCGGCTTTTCCTCCGGCTTCTGTGCAGCCTTCGGCGCAGGCTTCGATTGTGGCGCCGGTCTGCTCTGCGGCTTCGGCTGTGGAGCAGGCCGGCTTTGTGGCGCTGGCCGGCTCTCCGGTTTTGGTTGCGGCGCTGGCCGGCTTTCGGGCTTCGCCGCTGGCGCCGGTCGTGCTGCCGGTTTCGGCCGCTCCGATGGAGCGGGCTTGCTCTCGGGCCGCGTGCTCGGACGCGCCGCCGGAGCGGGCCGCGTCGAACTCGGGCGCTCGCTGGTAGCGGGCTTGCCCATGTTGCCCGTCGCCGGCTTCGGTCGCTCCGATGGAGCAGGCTTCGACTCTGGCGTGCGTCCAGTCGCTGGCCGCTCCGCACCCGTCGCCGGTTTCGGACGCACACCTGGCGCCGGCTTTGACTCCGGCTTACCCGCAGCAGGCCGTTCCGTGCGGCCAGGAGTATTCGGCTTCGCCTCCGGTTTCTCCACCGCACCCTTATAAGTTCCACCCGCCGCTTTCGCCCGCACTACTCCGTTGCCTTTAAACTCGCCGGGCTTGGGCGTCGCTGCAATCGCCGGCCGGCCCTTATTCACCGACGCTCGCAGTTCGCGATCCTCGCTGGCCGCGCGCACTTGCTGCGTTTGCATCGCTGTGGGAGGCCGCCGCTGGTCTCGCGCCACTTCTTGCTGCGCCGTCGGTCGAGCTTGAATTCCGCCCTTCCCGCCGTTAAAGCTCACGTGCGTATTGTTCCGCACCACTACGTTCTTCGTGTACACGTTGTGGATCACGGTGACGTTGACGTTCGTCACGCTGCGGTTGTAATAAAAAGCTCCGCCGCGCCATTCCCCACCGGCAAATCCTACGCCGTCATACCCGAATCCATAAACCACGCCGCCATAAAATCCAACGCGCGGTCCCCAGTAACCATCGTTGAACACATAGACGCCGTTGTTCCATCCCCAATAACCGGGAGTCCAAAGAAGCCCCGGTGCCGGCGCTTGCACCCAAGTGCCCGGCACCCAGTAATAGCCATCCGGGCCATAAGCCCAATAACCAGGCGCCCACAAAAAGCCGGGACCAGGACAAATCGGCTGCGCATAAACCGGCAGCGGCGGCGGTGCAATCGTAATTGACACGCCGACTTGCGCCGGCAATGCCGCAGGCATCCCTAGAACAAATGCCACAAGAACCAACAAACTAATCAAGCGCGCAATACGCATTCTCCCTCACCTCTCACGTGGAATCCCGCTGGACCTTGAACGGGCCGAAATGCATCACAAATCTATCACTGAAGTATGGCCTAAAACAGAGGCTTGCGAGAACCCGGAGACTACGGATAGGCGCCCGCACCCCACCGGTCGCAACGCGCCTCGAAACCAAACCGGGCTGCCCGTTTTCGTTCCGGCAACGGCTCATCTCGTCGGGCTGAATCATCAGTCCGAACCCGGCTACATGGATCGCATTTTAAGATAGCGCGCGATGTCCGGAATCAAAGTAGTTCCCACCGCCAAAAGTGCCAGCACCACCACACCCGCGATCACTAGCTTCATCTCAATTCTCCCGATTCTTCGCCGCAGCCCCTGCGACCCAATATTAGGCGAGATAGGCTATTCCCATGCAGCACGCTCGGGAATACAGCACTCACTGTATTCGATATAAATTCGCCGGAAACGTTTCGTAGCGGTGCGCCTTCAGGCCAGCGTCCTACGACGTCGGCACCCCGCAACTTTGCGTCCCGAGCGAAGCGATCCACTCGCGAATCAAAGCCACGCCCTCCTCATGCACCAAATCCCGCCCAATCTGCGGCATCATCACTTTCGGCGCGGTAGATTCCATACGAAATAAAAGAATCGAACGATCCGGCTCCCCAGGCACAAGATCAAACTCCAAATCACCCATCACTCCAGCAGAATTAGGCCGCTTGCAAATCCCCGTATGCGCCAAATCAATATGCGTAAATCGAAAATCAACGCCGGTATACCCAGCAGTCCCCCCAGGCTGGTGGCAATGCGCGCAATTATTGTCAAGGTAGGCCTTCGCCCGATCGCCAAGCGACGCATCCGAAGGATCATCCCACCGAGGCACCCGCGGAACCGCCCCCGCAGCAGGCGCCCCGCGCAAATAACCAATCCCGCTCCAATGCGCGATTTGATTCTCCGCCCCGTCGTCATAAGCGTAAGTCTTATTCAAATTCCGCGCCTTAGGCCCAATTGGCAACAACACTTTGCTATTGTCATGGCACTCGTGGCATTCATTCGTATTCGGAATCTGATAACTAAAATCGCGACGTCTGCCGGCCGCATCGCTGAGATGAATTTCCACCGGATCGGGCACCAACCGCAAAAAAGCCTCGTCCTCTTCCTCATTCCAAATATAAGGAAGCGGGACCCATCCACCAGCCGTATTCACCAACAAACGCGTCTCGATCAATCGCTCCCCGCCGCGCCCACCCTCCTTCGGAAAAGCAAAAGTTTTCGAGAAAATAGTCCCCACCGGAAATTCAAACGCCCCATCCTCGCGGTATTCGGCACTCGCGCCGACCGGCATCCACACAAATCGATGTTTGCTCGCGTAATCCGAAAAAAGCGGAGTATTCAAATCGTAAGGAACCACGCCCGCATTGGGCCGAAGCCCGTCGCGAGTACTCCGGAAGAGATGCCACTCCGAAAGCCGCTTCGGATAAGGCTCGGCCAGCACCGCCCGTACATCGTTCTGCCGCCCGAATCCGCAGCCGCCCAATGCGCACGCTACAAACGCCGCCGCAAACAGCGCGACCCACGCGCCTGTCGCCCGCAGCGAAGAAAAGAACCGCCTCATCAGGGAGTTCCGCCAGCCCCGCCCGCCTTCGCATTCAACGTCTGCGGGATCACCACCGCATCCAGCGCCGGCAGCATGCACCCATATTTCTTAATATCAGTAATCGGATGCTTCATATTCCCCGCCGCGTCAAAATTCAAAAATGTAGCCGCGCCATTATTCATCAAACAAATTTGACCGGAATTATCGCCCTTCTTGGGCCAAGCCGGATCCACCACGCCGTCATACTGAATATCCGGCAAAGTGCCGCCAAGCGCCGCAGCCATCGCTTTGATCACATCAATCCGTGAATCCGGCGATTTTCCTCCGCCGGAAATGTCGTTGTCATGAAAATAAATCTGCTGCGCGTAAGGATAGAATCGAGTATCGCCAGCCTTGAAAACCGTTTGCGTAATAGGCGATTCCGACGTCTTAGCCAGCCCCTCCGGCGTAACCCCCGTATTGTAATTAATCAAAAACACGTTCACCGTCCCATTCCCCGAAATCTTATTCCCAAACGCCTCCACATCCTTAATCGCCATCACGTAAATCCCAGTCCCGGTAGGCAAATCATGAATCGGCCCCAAACTCTTAGGCGCAAAGTTGGGAGTGTTATTGTCCACAATCTGATTATTGAAAACGCGCACGTGCCGCCCGCCCTGCCGCGGCAAATTAGGCAAATTAAAAACGCCCATCCCCCCGGTATTATGCGTAGCCACGTTCTCGTAAGCGTCCACATTCTCCGAATTCTCAATCTCGTAACCATCCACGTTATATTCCGACCGGTTCCGCCGGATCACCACATTCTCCGACTGCCCCACATAAATCCCCGCATCGGCCGCATCCCGCGCAATATTGTCCTCCACCAGAAGATTCTTGCACTCCACAGGATAAATCCCATAAGGCCCGTTCCCCGAATTAGGCCCCCGCGTCCATTCCACGCGCACCCGCCGAATCGTAATGTTGTTCCCGCCCTGCACAGTCAATGCGTCCCCAGCAGGATCCTCTACCGCAAAATCCTCCGCGGTAAAATCATTAGCCTTCACCAAAACGCCCTGCGCCCCCTCCTTCTGCCCAGCGAACGAAAGAATCGTCTTATCCATCCCCTTCCCGCGCAATGTAACTTTGTCCACAGTCAAAGAAAGCGTCCGGTCAAAATGAAATTTCCCCTCAGGCAGCTCAATCACGTCACCAGGCTTAGCCGCAATAAGCCGTTCCTGCAAATTCTTCTGAATCTGCTCCGGCGATTGCTTGCACCCCGCGATAATCACAAGCCCAAGCAGCCAGCATGCAAACGAAAACGCGCGAGCATTCTTCATGAACAACTCCTAGGTAATTTCGCGCTGTAACGTAGTCCGCCCGCAGAACTTTGTCAACGCAGCCCAGTAGCACATGCACTCCTGCCTGTGCACTCCGTAAACCACAACCCACCAGCGCCCAACCCACGCAAATCGCCCAAACACACAAGCACCAACGCCAAAGCCAGGAAAGCCAAGCCGTAGCAAGCAGCAGTAATTTTTGTCGTCGATTAAGAACAGTCAGAACGTCCAGCAACAACTCCAAAAACCAAGCTCAGAAAAAATCCCCTACCGGCGCGGTCGAACCCAACCCCCCACCGGCGCCCGCACATCCATAATCTCCTGCAACAACCCGCGCAACCGCACCAGCGCCTCAGTATGAATCTGCGAAACCCGCGACTCTCCCAACCCCATCAAGGACCCCACTTCCTTCATAGTCAATTCCTCAAAATCATAAAGCACCAAAACGCGCCGCTCCCGCTCATGCAACTCCCCCATAGCGCGTTCCAGCAAATCATGCATCTCCGTCCGCAAGCAAACGTGGTAGGAATCGTCCCCCGCAGGCTGCCCACGCCGCCAACGTTCCTCCCCGCCGCTCAACCAATCATCAGAATCCGCCTCCAGGCTGCCAACTTCCAACCCGCGCAAATCCCGCACCAGCCGCTGATAATTAGCGAGGCTAATTTGCATCTCCTTGGCAACTTCCGTCTCGCTAGGCTCCCGCAAAAGCCGCGACTTGCAATTCCCGCAAGCCAGCTCAACGTTCCTCCCCTGCTTCCGCAAAGCCCGCGTGCCCCAATCCCCCTCGCGCAAGCTGTCAATAATCGCCCCGCGAATCCGGAATTTCGCATAATGCTTCAATTCCACGTTCTTGTTAGTGTCATATTTCTTCACCGCGTCCATCAATCCAAGAATCCCCGCATGCACCAGATCCTCCAGCGCCACATGCGGCGGCAGCCGGTCGTGAATTCGCCGCGCAATATGATGCACCTGCGGCAAATGCTCCATCACCAGTTTGTCCCGCTCCTGCTTCTCAACCGCCGCCGCGTCCAGTTTGCCGCTTTCCAGGCGACGTTCCACCACGCCGTCCGCCCGCCGTTCCACACCGTCCCAAGTTTCTGCCGCGATTCGTCCACCTGTATCGTGTTTCATTTGCGGCTCGCACCGGCCCATTCACTTTCGGCCGGATTTTCCGCCGCGCGCACCATGCGCTCGGCCGCAAGCTCGTACCCCACTCCGCGAATGGTGCGAATCAATCGCGCCCCCTCCCCATCAATCTTCTTCCGCAAATAACTGATATAAACGTCCACAATATTCGTCAGCAGCTCCCCCGAAGAATTCCAAACATTCTCGAGAATCATCGGACGCGTAACCCGCTGCCCCGCATGGGTCATCAAAAATTCCAGCACCCCATATTCTTTCGGCGTCAATTCAATCCGCCGCCCTCCACGCCGCACAATCCGCGCCATCCGGTCCATTTCCAGATCATCCGCCCGCAAAGTAGCCCCAACCCCGCGCCCCCTCCGCCGCAAAAGCGCCCGCACCCGCGCCGATAACTCGCTGAACGAACAAGGCAAAATCAAAAAATCATCCGCGCCATCGTCGAGCGCACGCACGCGATCGTCCGCCCGGCTCTTGTCGCTAAGTATCAGAATCGGAAACAACCCGGGCCGCGCCCGCAAACGCCGCAGCACCTCCATCCCATCCAGCGCAGGCAATTTCAAATCGAGTATCGAAAGATCGTAAGAATGCGCCGCGGATAATTCCTCCGCCCGCGCCCCCTCCCGCGCCAAGTCCACGCGGTAATGCTCCGCCTCCAGCCGCTGGCGCAGACGCACCCCCAGCGCTTCATCGTTTTCGACCACGAGCAGTCGCATACGAACTCCCAGTTGTGGATGAAAGAAACTTCAGGAAGGGAATGAAATCTTACAAACGCCGCGCCCCGCTGTCAAAACAATCCAGCAACTTTCAAAAAATAACTGCAAAAACCATGTATCGATTGCACAAAAATCCACAGAACGTTTCATACTGAAACGGCCTACCAGTAGCACAGCCACTCCTGGCTGTGTCCGCCGCAAATAACAATCCACTCATCACCAAGGTTCGCGAATCGCTCAAACATGCACAGGCAAGAGTGCCTGTGCTACCGGGCGCCTCCGCCGTACGGGTCCGGGCCGATTGTTCGGGCCGCCAAAGTCAATGTAGCTCAGGTCTTTCCCGCAACACCCGGAAGACCTGAGGCCGTTCGATTTTGCGCTTAGTTTTTTGGCGTGCGATTTTGTCTTTTGTTCTCCTCTCTAGTTTTCTAATCGATACGCTTTTGGAGGACCCTGACACCGGGCGGAGCATCCGTACGAGGCACGGATGGCCCGCCCCCACATGTACAGGGCGCGATCTGAAAACATGCGTTATTTTCCCGATTAGAACCGTGGTCGGTCGTTTGTTTTCTGCGAGTTAGGTGGATTTCTAATCGTAGTGGTTCCCGATTAGAAATTATCAGGTTCGAGCAGGAGGCGGGGCGAAAGCGATCTGAAAAATATGCGTTAATTTCCCGATTAGAACGGTGGTCGGTCGTTTGTTTTCTGCGAGTTAGGCGGATTTCTAATCGTAGTGATTCCCGATTAGAAATTCTCAGGCTTGGACGGCGGGTGGGTGGGGCTGGGAGGAAAAATCGCCGGAAGCGAAGGCGGTTAGCGCGAAGTGCGCCGCTACAGCGTCGAATTCGAGCTGCGTCGTTCATGAGCAAATCCCATCAACGCTAGCATGGGAGAGGCGAGTCCGTCATCCGTATCAATACGTAGTACGATGGGCGCGTTAGGTGGGCTTTTCCGAATTGTCCTTCGATCTCTGCATTCGGCTAACCAAATGCGATCAACAATTTGCTAATCTTACCCTTAGTAGCTACGCGACCCTGACGATGTCGAGAACCTCAACAAGCGGCAGCAGAAGTTACCCTCGGTTGTCGCGCCCGCCTCTCCGTGAGGCGCTGGTTGACATCCGGCTTGATAAAAAGCTCCATGAATCTCTCCTGCCGAGTTTGAAAACGTTTGACGCTCCGGGATTCTCCGCCGTGAGGGACATCAAATTCGGTGGAGTGAAGCTCGAATTGCCGCGGGAGAAACTCGCGAGCGCAACGGTCACCTCGGATGAAATTATTGGCGCACGTTTCGACAACGAGGACAAATCGCAGGTTTTGCAAGTCCGTCGAGACGGTATGACGCTCAGTATTCTGAGGGGCTATCAAAGTTGGGACGTGACACGCGACGTGATCAAGCCACTTTGGATCAAGTTCGCGAATCTCGCCGGTCCGGTAAACGTTAGCAGACTGGCTGTTCGATACATCAACGCCATCACCGTCCCGTCAAACGAAGACTATGACGATTATTTTACTGCCGGGCCTCGTATTCCGGAGGGGCTTCCCCAGATTCTGAATGGATTTCTTCAGAGAGTCGTGATTCCATTTCCCTCTGCGAATCAAGCGATCGTTACTCAAGTTCTGGAGACCCTTACGCCGGCGAGCAGCACTGCTATTCTTGATATCGATGTATTCGGTCCTTGCATGCTGGATGCTTTAGCGCCGGAAATCTGGAATATTCTCGATCAGCTAAACGCGTTCGCGACCCGCGTGTTTTTTGCTTCTGTGACGGATAAGGCGCTAAAATTGTTCCAATGACCTGCACCCAACCAATGACGGCGATACAACTTTCGCTTGGCGATGCCAATGCGATAAGCGAACCCGCGTCGTCAGTTAGAACTAATTTCAACGAGTCGCTGGAACACTATTTGCAGCCTTACCTCGACCAGCTGATATTCGATATCGAGGACGTCATGGTTGAAAGTGAAGCGGCCGAGATTCCGGTTGATCGCGAGACTGCACGAGTGGCGTTTGCCTTTGCATCCTTTCTCCCGAGGTCCTCTCCGAGACCGGAAGTCACATTCGATCCGGACGGAGAAATCTCGTTCGACTGGTTCGGGCCGTCGAACAAATTGTTTTCCGTCAGCGTGAATAAGTCGGGGCGCCTTGCCTATGCCGGACGATTTAGAGAGAACAGCAAGGTTCACGGAGTCGAGGTTTTATCGGACCGTATCCCCGAGGAAATTCTTTACAACCTTGGACGGGCAATACGATAACAGTCTGTCTTCAAGTCCCGCCGAGCCTTATGCCGTCACACGCATAAGCAGGTACATTTACCATAGGAGTGCATTCAGTGTTTCGCAGCACAAGGCCAAGCCAAGCGCTTTCTTGCCGCCACCCGATCTCAAGATGTCATCGGTCTTCGTCGACGGTCTCCCAGAACACGCGATATGGGACATCGGTGATATTTTGGGGCAGCTTCGCACAGCACCGCAGTCTGTAGTCGCCCGCGCTGACTTTCATGCCGGCATCCTGCCCGGGGAAAATCTAACAATTGAATTTGACGCAGAACCCCATCCGCGCCACATCAACATCTGTGGTTGGCCGCCGGAGAAGGATGCTCAAAAGAGTATCGCCCTGAGTCTGAGCGACAAGTCTGAGCTCCAAATCCGCTAGTCCGTGATTTTCGATTGCCAGTTGCGCCCTCAAACACGAAATTCAAAGTAACAACTTGGGCGTTCGGCGAAGCTTCAATGGATAGATCGATTGTGCGGCAGGTGGCCCAACCTTTTCCAACGGTGGAACGGCCTGAGCTGACTCATTCCCAGGCTTATCGAAGATGCAGGCATTTCGGCCTCGCATATATTTTTGCCCTTCGTTTCTGCGGTTAACTTCCCAAAGCCGGATTCGACTGCAAAGAAAACCCTGCGCTGCTGCGTCAATACCTGCGGTGTTATCATCCATCAAGACCGAGCCAACGATCCAACCGGAAAATGTCGGGAAGAGGAAAGTGAACCAACGGGAGGCGCACAATTCGAATGAAATTTCTGGCTGCTGCTTTTTCGTTGTCGGCCCTTCCAACATTTGCCCAAGACTCCTCGCAATATCGCGCCTGCATCGGGAAAGCAAAGACTCAGACAGAGTTGAACGCTTGTGCTAGCGAAGAGGCAGCCCGCGCCGACGCCAAGTTGAACGAAGCATATCGCAAACTGCTGGAACGCGGCGTGCGCGATTCCGAGCCCCTCACGAAATTAAAAGTGGCTGAAAACGCCTGGGTCGCCTACCGAGACGCGTACATGGACGCGATGTACCCGGCCAAAGACAAACAGGCCGAATACGGTTCCCTGTATCCCATGGAGTCGGACCTGCTCCGCGCCAAGCTGACCGAGCGACAAGTGCAAGCGGTGGCGGAACTGTTCGAGCCGCTTCAGAGCGGCACGCCAGGGTGTGTTCTTTCAACAGCAAGCGATGGGCAGACGCTGACGGTGAAGGGAAAAGTTCGGAACGGGGCTCATGATATGGCGTTCGAAATTCCCGGTTGTGACGCGACCGTACTGCTCACGTTCGCAGGCTACAAAGACAGCGACGTAAGTGGCTCTGAGCTACACAAAGACGCCGAGCTGAGGCGTTTTCAGAAATACACCAGTTCTGTCTACAAGAGCGCGGGGAAGAACATCTGCATGGATTGCGCGAAGTATGCCGATGTGGAGGCCGAGCTGACCGGCAAGCTGCAAATCGCCACTATGCCACCCGGTGCTACGAAGGACCAGTCGGGCCTCATCCGGGATCAATCGGGGAAAATCATCGGGCAATTCGGCTGGGGGCATCCAGCTCCATTCGCCGGTTACCGCCTCGTGATCGAGTCCGTCTTCAGTGTAAAGGCCCGGAAGAACCCTCCTCCGAAGTGAGAATGACCCGATAGTTCCATTGACGCGCAACCCAAACAAAACAAACAACCGGCCACCCTTCTAATCGGGAAAATAACGCACTTCTCTCAAAACCCTATCAAGCCAACAAAATCAACCTCCAAGAAAAACCTCTGCCACCTAAGAAACCGGCAACGGACGCTAAAGAAACAAAACGCTTCCCCCCATTTTTGTTGCGATTAGAAACAACCCCGACCGTTTGTTTTCTTAAACTTACAAGCTATTTTAATCTCACCATGTTGCGATTACAGCGAAACTCTGGCGAACCACATCCGGCTGCCCTGGCCCTGCCAGCAAGGTCACTGTCCCGCGGTACTATTTTCGCCGCCCACGGCCCACGCTACCCTATCCCTCTGATGCCACAACGCAGCGACTTCAAGCGTCGCAGCAAGAGGCTCGGTCTCCGCGTTCCGGTTCGCATCTACGGCCGAACTGCGGATGACCGGCCCTTTCGCGACATGACCGAGACCTTGCACGTTAACGCCTTCGGCGCGCGCATCGAGCTGGGCAAGCTGCTCACGCCGGGACAAACCGTTCTGGTCGTCCACGGAATCACTGAGGAGGAGAAGGAATGCCGCGTGGTGGACGTCAGGCCAAACCGCACCGGAAAATGGAAAGTGGGGCTCGCATTCGTTAAGCCGGAAGGAAACTTCTGGCACATCTTTCAGCCGCTCGAACGTGTGGGCGCGAGGGGAAACGATCATGTGGAATAACGCACCCGGAAATCAGCCGCCGCCGCCGAAAAGCAATTACACCGCGTACGAAGATTTCAAGCCGGCGCAAACGCCGAATCCGCAAGCGCCGAACAGCGGCACCAGCCTCGGACCCGGCCTCACGCTGAAAGGCGAGTTGACCGGACAGGAGGACGTGTTCCTCGATTGCAAATTCGAGGGACCGGTGAGTTTCGGCGGGAATCGCGTGACCGTCGGGCGCAGCTCGGTGATCACCGGCGATATCGTCGCGCGCGAGGCGGTGCTGCACGGCAAGCTCCAAGGCGACCTGCGCGCCCACGATCGCGTCGAAGTGAAAAAGGGCGGCTCGCTCGTCGGCGACCTGGTGACCGGCCGCATCTCGATCGAAGAAGGCGCCTACTTCAAGGGCCACATCGAGGTGGACCCGAGCAGCAAGCCGATCAAAGCGGATCTAGGCACGATCCTGCCGCGCGGCTCGGAATCATAATTTCGGCAGCAACCTGGCGAATACACTCCCAGCCAAGACGGCCGGGAACTCCCAAGGGCCGCTCGAATTTCGGGCGGCCCTAAATTTTTCAGCGCGCCCGATTCGCCGCGCTCGCTGCGCAAAAAAATCGTTCAGACTACCGGCTAACAACGGGATGGCGGTATGATCGCCGTTGTTCTTGAATCGCTGTCGTATTCGAGTCCAAAAGGAGTGCGCCGGCAATGTCAAATCCAGTGTATGTCTCCAATGTCCGCATCGAACGAATCGCGGGCCCGCTGCGAATCGCGCATCTGCCCGGCGAGGCGCAGCCGGTGGTGTTCAGCGTGCACGGAGCAATCGCCGAGCATTATGGAATCGACGCGGCGAAACTGACCGAATCGCATGCGGCGACGATTGACTATGTGGTGGCCGCGCTCGGCGGTTGAATGCTCGGAACCTTCGGGGGCGCGCTGGAGGCGCGTAAAATCGATGCGAGCAACGGACGTTTGCGTGCCGAAGTGCGAGGAGAAATCGAAACCGATTCGGGAGTTTTGGTAATTCGCCGCGTTCACGTTCACTTTTTCCTCGCGGGCGCCGGACAGGCACGGGAAATCGTGGAACGCGTCCACGGCCTCTACGCAGAGAAGTGCCCGGTGTACAAAACCATGCGG
Source organism: uncultured Acidobacteriota bacterium (assembly GCA_963831955.1). Lineage (GTDB taxonomy): Bacteria > Acidobacteriota > Terriglobia > Acidiferrales > UBA7541 > Palsa-147. The sequence continues at coordinate 947,646 of CAWHSG010000004.1, forward strand.
CCGGCTTTCGACATTACCTCCGATTTTGAACTTTCCACAGCGCCCGCGACGGAGGCCGCCCGATGACTCTGCAGCAAAAGCTCGACGATTTTAAAGCCCAATTCGAATCCGGCGCCCCGCCATTCAACGCCCCCAAATCGGCGATCGAAATTTTTCACCGCGCCACGGATGAGCTGCGCCTGTCTGGTTTGGCTGAGCGCGCATTGAAGGCCGGAGATCGCGCGCCGGAATTCACGCTCAACAACCAAGACGGCGCGCCAATCTCTTCCGCGGAACTTCTCGTCAAAGGCCCGCTAGTCATCACTTTTTTCCGCGGCCATTGGTGACCCTACTGCATGATGGAGCTGGAAGCTCTACAGGCAGCAATTCCGGACATTCAGCGGCTGGGAGCTAACCTGGTGGCCATCTCTCCGCAGCTCGAGAAGTATGGGCGCACGGTCCATCGCCGGCTCAAGCTGAGTTTCGATATATTGAGCGACCATGGGCTGCAAGTCGCCAGTCAATTTGGATTGGTATTCACCTTGCCGGATTATCTCAAGACGGTGTACGTGCAGTTTGGAAGCAAGCTGGATGAGTTTCACGGCGAGAATGAATTCCGCTTGCCGATGCCGGCGCGCTATATCGTCGATCGGCAGAATGTGATTCGCAGTGCAAACGTGAGTCCGGATTACACCATCCGGCCCGAGCCGAGCGAGACCGTCCGTACGCTGCAGGAATTGACGAAGGGCGAAGGCTAACGAGACGGAGCCCGGAACGATCGAGCCTCACGAAGAATGCAGCACGCGGCGGCGACCGGCGTAGAACAGCGCGACTCCGATTCCCACCATTGCCGCCGTGGCGATCACGATTTTCAGCACTGCTGCGAGCTTGTGCGGTTCTTCGGTGGGCGGCACGAGCGAGAGAATAATCGTCACCACTGAAGTTATGAATCCCAGCGTGCCGATGAAATACGCTGCCGGCTTGCCGCCCGGCACTCGAATGATATCCGGTGCGGCGGGCTCGCGCTGCAATTTGATCAGCGACGCAAATAAATAAAGATACGGAATGAAGTAGCTGATGATGCCGATGCTCACCAAAATTTCGTAAGCGCTGTAAACGCTGGCGCCCGCCTGGCCCAGGAAAATAAATACGATCGCGCAGCCCGCCTGCACCAGCAACGCGACGTAGGGGCTGTTCCAGCGCGGATGGAGCTTGCCGAACGCCGGAGGAAGATAGCGATCGATCCCGGCGACGAATGGCAGACGTCCGACGGCGGCGAACCACGCGGCCAGCGCGCCTAGATTGCTGATGGTGATCAGCAGGGCCGTTAGCGGAGTGAGCGCGCCGAGCCCGATTTTGTGCGCCGCGTGCGAGACGGCCTGCATCAGGCCTTGGAGGCCGCTCAATTCGCTCGCGGGCAGCGCCACCAGCATTGCCACGCTGCCGAGTATGTAGCCCGTGGTCACGATTACTCCCGCGATGATCAGCGCGCGCGGCATGTTGCGGCGCGGATTTTTGATTTCGTCGCCGAGGAATGACGCCGATTCGCTGCCACCCAGCGCGAAAACGATGGTCGCCCAGAAAAGCACATCCTGAAAATGCGCGTGCGGCACCAGCTGCGACGGCGCAAACGATGTCGCCGAGCCGAATTTCCACCAGCACGCGATCCCGATAAAGTAGAGAACCGCGATCGGCAGGAAAGTTCCGATCGCGCCCAGATTGTGCAGCCACTTCCCTACTGAAAGTCCCAATACATTCGTAACTGTTCCCAGTAGAATTCCAAACAGCGCGAACAAAATGAAATACATCTTGCTGCTCTGCAGATGATTCCAGCTCGCCGGGCCAATGAAGAGCGCGTTGCTCGCCGCGAAATAAAGTAGCGAAGGAAAATAGGGAATGTTGCTGGTCCAATACATCCAGCCGGACATGAACCCGCCGAAATCACCGAACGCTTTTTTGCTCCAGACGTAAAGGCCGCCCTCTTGCGGATAACGCGAGGTGAGTTCGATCACCGAGAGCGCGAGAGGAAGATAAAACGCGCACCAGGCCATCAGCCAGATGACCACCGCACTCGCACCGGCCGTCGCAGCAGTAGCGATCCAGCGCAGGCTGATTCCAGTGACGATATAAAATAAAAGAAGGTCTCGAAAGCCCATCACGCGGCGCGGACGGTTCGAGACCTCGTTTTCCGGCATGATCCCTCGCGCTCGGCGAAGTCAAAAGGCCGCGCCATCATGCAACGGGATGAAATGAAATGCGAGAACTTCGCGAACTATCGTGGTAGCTAAACTTTCGGTTTCCCCGTGAAGTTCGACGCGATTCGATTAGCAGTGCGTTCTGTCGTCTCCGATGTAGAATGGGTCTATTGTCGTCACCATTACTCATCGCGTTACTTGCATTGTACCCAGTAGCTAGCATCGCTGGGCCGTTGGCCTACTTTTGCTTGTTCCCGGAGGAATTCCGTTCGCTCCCGGCGTTACCTCTAGGCGCTGCCGAAAACACCGAGAAAGCCGCCGCTATTCGTCTCGGCGTAATCGTGCCGCTGAGCTCCTACGCGCTGTTACTTCTGTGCGGAATCCTCTGGATATGGCTCTCGCACGCATCGTTTACTGCCGCGGGTTTCCGCATCAGGGGCTGGGCGTCCGGCGCATTTACCGGTGCGTATTTCGGTCTGTCCTGGGCAGGAATCTGGCTTTGGTTGTGGATGGTGCTCTCCAATCCTGAGCGGCTTCGTCGCGAAGTGCCGGGGTACGGAGCCAGCTTCGCGAAACAAGTTATCGTGTGTGCGACCGGCGCCTTTTCCGAAGAACTGTGGCGTGTTCTTTGCATTACGGTTCTGCTGGCGTCCGGATACTCACCGGAATTTTCGGTCATGGCGGCAGCAGCAGCGTTTGCCGTAGCTTTTCTGGGTGAAGGACCGGAGCGAACCGTACTCGCAGTTCTAGAGGGAGCGATTTTCGGAATGCTTTTCATTTGGCAGCGGTCTTTCTTTGCTCCGTTTGCCGCTCATTTGGCCGTTCAGGCGGTTAACTTGTGGGGTATAGGACAGTTTTCGCCGGAAGCAGAGCGGACATCCTGGATGCGGGGCATCCGCTGCCCTTTGTGCAACGCTCAATTAAGCCGTCTTCAGATAAAGATGCAAGGTCCCTTCAACTGCCCTTCTTGCCACGAGCAAATTAGCGTTTCGGATGGCTACCGTATTGCAATGCGATGGACCGGAATGGCCGCTTACCTGTTTCTTGCTGTAGCCACACTGCTTTTGCTCGACAAACAGATCTCGGATACGCTGGAAATCTTGGTGCTGTGGCCGGTTGCCTTTGGAGTCGGCACTAGCGGGTTGCTGCTGTATCAGAGAGTGTTTCCGCCTCGGCTGCAATATGGAAGCCCAACGTTTATCACGTTGAACCTGGAACAGCGCCGCCCAGATGTAAACGATTCGGAAAACAAATCAGAGTAAATCAGCTAGGACTGGCGCGTGCGACAGGCGAGTCACGGCCGCCTCACTTTTTGTCGTGCCCGTAATATTCGTAAGCCGACATCGCTTTTTCGCCGCCCTTTTTCCAGACGCGCGTTTCCTCCGGCAATTTGCCGAGAACGCGGGCCATCTCGCGGATGTGCGAGGCCACCGCGCCGCAGCATGCGCCGATATAATTCACGCCGGCGTCGCGCGCCGCCCGCGCGTATTCCGCCATTTCGCCGCGGCTCAATTGATAGGGATCGAGCTCGGTGGGAAATGCGGGCAGGCTGGTGAAGTCGGGATTTTTGTCCGTGGTGCGGTAGGCCACCGGTTGGCACGCGAGATACGCGCTCACCGCCTTGCGCATTTCCGCCATCAACGGCAGCGTATGCTGCGGGCTGCGCAGGCAATTGATACCGGTGATGTCCGCGCCGGCATCCACCAGCGCGCGGGCACATTCGGACGGCGTTTTTCCTTCGGGCGTCTTCGCTTCCATCTCGAAGCACATCGTCACCATTACCGGCAGCCCGGTTTTTTTTGCGCGCTCGACGCAAAGCAACGCCTCGCCGAGATACGAAAACGTCTCGCCGATGACGAAATCGATTCCTTCGCTCACTTGCACGTCGAGCTGTTCATCGAAAAGTTTGCGCACGCGATCGTGCGAGGCTTTGTCGTCCGGCTCGTACATCCAGGTAAGGCTCAAATTTCCGGCGACCACGCAGCGGTCGCCGGCCACTTCCTTTGCGATGCGCACGGCTGCGCGATTCAGATCCGCTAGCCGGTTTTCGAGTCCTACAGTCGCGAGCTTGTCGCGGCTGGCGTAGAAAGTAAGCGCCTGCAGCACGTCCGCGCCCGCTTCGCGGAACTCCACGTGCAATTCGTGCAGCGCTTCGGGATATGTGAGCGCCACTTCCGGCGTGAACGGTCCCGCGCGCACCCATCCGCGCTTTTCGAGCTCCAGCAAATATCCGCCGTCACCCAGAACGACGCCCTCCTTCAATCTTTCGAGAATTCCTTTTTTCATCGCGTCTCTCCTTCGAAATCGATTCGGTTCATCAGAATCACGCGGCTCCGCGCTTCAAATCCTTCAATACTTGCCGCGCTGCATTGCAACCCGGCGCGCCCGTCACACCGCCGCCGGGATGCGCGCCCGCGCCGCACAAGTAAAGTCCAGAAATCGGCGTGCGATAGCGCGCCCAGCCAGGGACTGGGCGCATGAAGAAGAGCTGCTCGAGCGAGAGATCGCCGTGAAAAATATTTCCCTCGGTCAATCCGTACGTGCGCTCGAGGTCGAGCGGCGTCAAAACTTGCCGCGCCAGAATCGTTGACGGCACATTCGGCGCGTACTGCGCAATCATTTTCACCACGCGATCGCCGAGCAGCTCGCGCCGGTCATCCCAATTTCCATCGCGCAGCTTGTACGGCACGTACTGCACGAAGCAAGTCATGATGTGCTTCCCCGCGGGAGCCAAAGTGTCGTCCACATTCGACGCCACCACGCAATCGACCCACAAATCCTCCGGCAAATCGCCGAATTTCGCGATGTCGTAACAGCGCTGCGCAAATTCAAGCGAAGGCACCAGCGTGAAGAACGATCGCTGGCTGATCGGCCACTCGCGCGGCATTCCTTTTACGCGCGGCTCCTCGCTCAGCACAAAATTCACTTTCGCGCACGGCCCGGCCATCTTGATTCCGCAAATCGCGTGCCGGAATTCCTCCGGCAATTCGCTCGCTTCGATCAATCCCAGAAATGTTCGCTTGGGATCCGCATTCGACAAGACCAGCTTCGAACGAATTTCCGTTCCATCCTCCAAAATCACGCCGCGCGCACGACCATTTCGCGCATCGATCCGCGCCACTGGCGCCGATACTCGAATCTCCGCTCCGAATCCGCGCGCCGCCGATGCCAGCGCCTGGGTGATCGAGCCCATTCCTCCGATCACGTGCCCATAAAATCCCTGAATCTCACCCTCGCCGCCGCTCAAAAGGTGAAAAAGCAATCCCAGCGCCGATCCATTGTCGTAAGGCCCGCCATGCTTGCCATAAACATTGTTCGCCAGGATCAGCGTCTTCATTTTCTCCGATTCATAATTGCGATCGAGAAATTCGCCGAGGCTGCCGGTAAAAAACGCCACAAACTGCGCCACTTCCTCGCCCGAAATGCCGCGAAATCTTTTTCCCGCGCGCAGCAATTCCATCCAGCCCGAAATTCCATTGGCGCCCACGTCGGGCGGCGGCTCCAGAAAAAACGGCTGCAGATAGCGCGCCAATTTCTTCAGCTGATCGTCAATGCGCGCAAACGTAGCCGCATCGCGCACCGAAATCTTGCGAAACTCCTGCAGCGCCCGCTCGCGCTCCGCCCACCAGGGCAGCACCGTCTCATCCGGGAACGCCACCAAAATCGCCGGATCGCATGGCACCATTCGCAATCCATGCGCGCCAAGATTCAAATCGCGAATCACCGACGGCCGCAACATGCTGGCGATATACGAAGTCGTCGAAGCGCGGCAACCCTGCGCAATTTCCTCGGTAACGCAGCATCCGCCCACAATTTCGCGCCGCTCCAGCACCAGCGTCGAAAGTCCTGCGCGTGCGAGATACGCCGCAGCCGTCAGCCCGTTGTGGCCCGCTCCGACCACTATCGCGTCGTAGCTCTGCGTCCCCACCCCGTCCCTGACCCCCAGTCAGAATCTTGTTGCTTATGTGCACATAATCATATTACATTGCGTGTTTGAAGCACCTCTTATGATTTGACTCCAGGTCATCCATGACTCAAAAGCCACAACCCGCCGTTTTCAGTCCCGCTCCGCGCCCGGAGCCAACGCCCGCGCGTCCGCGACTCGAGGCCAAACGCGCGCGCATCGTCGAAACCGCCA
>CAWHSG010000005.1:0-82529 GCA_963831955.1 uncultured Acidobacteriota bacterium
ACGCGCACGATCCGCCAGCCCATCAATTCGCGCAAGCTGGTGCTGACGTTCGATCGCGCCACGGAGAGCGTCTTGGAAATTTCTTCCGCGTTCAAGGGCCGCGGCGAAAGGAAGAGCAGGGCATGGACCTGCGCCACGGTGCGATTGACGCCCCAGCGGGTGCCCATCTCGCCCCAATGAAGAATGAATTTCTGGGCGGCGGGAGAAAGCCGAGTATGCGTGACGTCTGACATTTCTGTCTAGACTGAAAGTACAGGAATGCAGAGCGGCTGTCAAGCCCAGTAGGGGGAGGGTGCTTTGGACCCTCCCACCTTTCGGCCCCTTCCGATTTCGCTCCATGCCACCGAATCCGCAACGACGCGCCGGCTAACATTCGTGAATGCGGAGATCCGGGAAAGCTCTCTAGCGAGGCAAAGCCGTAATCAAATCCGGAATCTCGATATGGATCTGCGTCCCCGAGCCAGCCTGGCTCCGTATGTCCATCCGAAATTGATCGCCATAAAGCAACCGCAGCCGCTCGTGCACATTACTAATTCCGATGCCCTCGGCATAAACCGTCCCCAACCGCTCCTCGGGAATCCCCAATCCGTTGTCCTCCACTTCGATCAAAAGACGCCCATCATTCCTGCGCGTCCGCAAGTGAATCTGTCCGCCTTCAAGTTTCGGCGCGAGGCCGTGCTTGATGGCATTTTCAATCATCGGTTGCAGCAACATGCTGGGCACAAAAGTATCGAGGGACGCTTCGTCGATTTCCTTGAAGATCTGTAATTTATCCGGGCCGAAGCGCGCCACTTCGATATCCAGATAATCGTCGATAAAGCTAATTTCATCGCGCAAGGGCACGAACGTCTCATGCTTGCGCAAGAGCCGCCGCAAAATATTCGAGAGCTTCAGCACCACAACGCGGGCCATGTCCTGGTCGTAGCGAATCAGCGAGGAAACGGTGTTCAGCGTGTTGAAAAGAAAATGGGGATTGATCTGACTGGTCAAAGCATCCATGCGTGCGCGCAACAATAGCTGCTGATTCTGCTCCAGGTTCATCTCCGTGCGCGTGTTATTCCAAATCTTGATCGGCACGGCCACCGACATCACCGCCGAAAGAATCACAAAAAGCAGCAGAGCCCAATTCGATGTCGTAAATGCGAATAGCCACCGCGAAGGCACAGCCCTTGCAAGCTCCACATGCCCCAATTCAAAAAGCGCGCAAGCCCCCAGCGGTAGCATGGCCCAATTAAATTTCGCATGCCGGACCAAGTTCCAGATCGATCGCGGGATATTCAGAAATGTGAACGGCCCGAAATCCCAGATGTCTTCTTTATTCGGCATCATTTGCCGGATCACGCCCGCCAGCAATCCCACCAACGCGGCCATCGGGCTCGAGAGCCATTCATGATTCCCAAACGCCGGCAGACTAATCAGAGATCCGCCCAGCAGGCCGACGATGCGTCCGCCGAGCAGTCCCATCAAGAACGAACCTTCGAGCGTGAGATCGAAGTAGGGATATCCGGCCAGGCGCAGGAAAACGCCAATTGCCAGCGGCGGCGTGATGAAAAGCAGAAGCTGCACTTTTTGATCGGAGTCTCGATTTTCATTGAAGAGAATTTTGCGGAAGGTGGCGAAGCGCACCAGCAATGCCGCCATTGAAGCCGCCCAACCCATCTTCAGGATGAGCGAGAAGAGAAGATCTTTTCCTGCCGCAAGTGTGTTCATGAGCGGTAATCGGATTGTCAGCTAAAGCATCGAGAGAAGTAAAGCGAAGCTCCGGGTTTCTTGCGCGGTTGCGGCGCCTGCTATAATCGTTGGTTTCCAATGACCAAGCGAAAAAAATCCGTAGGCTTGCGCATCGTCGCGAGGGCCGAACTTCCCACGCGCTTCGGCGATTTCGAAATTCTCGGGATCAAAGGCGCCGGCGCGGATGAAGAAGCGGTTGCGTTAGTTCGCGGAGATCTGCGCGGCTATGGCCGCCGCGGCGGCAAGCGCGCGCCGCTCGTCCGTATCCATTCGCAATGCCTAACGGGAGACGTGCTGGCCTCGGAGCGATGCGACTGCCGGGCTCAACTCGAGCTCTCGTTGGCCAAGATCGCCCAAGCTCCCGCCGGCGTCCTACTTTATTTGCCGCAAGAGGGCCGCGGCATCGGCCTGATGAACAAACTGCGCGCGTACCAACTCCAAGATTCCGGCATGGACACTGTGGAAGCCAATCGCAGCCTCGGTTTCGCCGACGATGCCCGCGACTACGCCTTCTCCGCCGCGATCCTAAAGCTGCTCGGCGCAAAAAACGTACGCCTGCTCTCCAACAATCCCGACAAAGTTTCGCAATTGCAGCGCGCCGGCATTTGTATCGCCGAACGAATCCCCTGCCAACCGCGCACCAGCCACCGCTCCCGCGCCTATCTGCGCACGAAAAAGCACAAGCTGGGTCATCTACTTACCGGCCTCTGAGTCAAATTGCCGAGTCAGGCCGAATCTCCACGCCAAGCCGCTGCCCAAATAAAAAAGCCCGCGCGAATCATTTGGATTCGCGCGGGCTTCGGTCGAACTGAACTATTGGACGGTAATTGTCAACGTGGTGGTCTGCGTCGAACTGCTAGTCCCGGTTACGGTAACGGTGTAAGTCCCCGCAGTCGTGCCAGGGTTTCCGCCACCACCTCCGCCACCATTACCTCCGCCACTGCAGCCAACCGCAACTGCCGCCGAAGCTAGTACGATGAACGCAAACGCTGTGGCCCATCGGCGCTTGCGCACCGGCCAGCTCAAAAAGAAAATGCAAAGCATGGCCAGCGTGGCGCCGATCCCCGCCCAAACAGGCTTACCAGGCCCGCGCGACGGCACATACATCACTTGCGACGCTGCAGTCGACGTGCAACTCAACGATGATGTGCCCGAAGTCGTCGTGGTGCTCAAAGTAATCGAAGTAGGAGTAAACGAACACACCGGTGTATCTACCGCTCCAGCAGGGCCAGAAACACTCGAAGATAGGGCCACGCTTCCGGCAAAGCCGCCACTGCCCGTCGCAGTAATGGTGGTCGTCGCCGCCACCCCCGGTGATACGCTCGTCGAAGTGGGCGAAGCGCTGAGGCTAAACGATCCGCTTCCACCACCGCCTCCGCCGGCCACCGTGACAGTAGCCGGCGTAGAATCGCTGGGGCCGAAATTGCCGTCGCCAGCATAGTGGGCGACAACACTGTAAGTTCCACCCGCGGTCAAAGTGAACGTCGCGCTCGCCGTCCCGCCGCTCAAAGTAGCAAACGGTCCGCCGACACCCAATCCGCTCGTTGGGGTCGCGATTACCGATACGTCGCCCGTCGGCGTCCCGGCACCCGAAGCCACGCTGATTTGCACTGTCACGGATTGGCCGGCTGTAGCGCTCGACGGAGCCCCAGTCATAGTCGTCGTCGTGGAATTGAACGAAACCGTGTTCCATTTCGCCACTAGGTTGTTGACGTTCGTCGAGCCAAGTCCCGTCGCCTTGTCGTATCCGGTTCCCGCTGCGTAAAGAGGACTGCCCGTGCCATAGCTCGTCTCGCCCGGCACGGCATTGTTCCCCACCGTAGCGTCGTTAAAAATGCAATTCCCTCCATTCGAAAGCGCCGGAGTCCCCGAGCCGTTGCACGCCGAAAATGTTTCGGTCTTCGCCAATTTGTAAAGAACGTAGTTGGCGTCGCCCTGCCGCGAGTCCGTAGCTTGATCCACGATAGACATAATCCCTGCGAACGCCGGAGTGGAAACCGACGTGCCGCCAATCCCCTGCAAGTCATCGGTAGTTGACGAACACGCTGGCCCTCCGTCAATTGAAATGCCAACACAAATGATTAAGGGGTCGTGTAACGGAGACGCGGTGAATGCAACATCGGGCACATCACGCTGCGTATCAGTAGGAGAGCCGGAGAATCCAGCCTGCCACGATGGCTTGGGGAAATAGATGCTTTTTCCGCCCCCGCCGGCAGCAATGATCGTCTGACCCGTGTTGCAAAAGCCTACTCCTGACGTGCAACTGTCGTTCCACACATTTTCGGGTATGTACGAAAGGGCGGTCTCGTCTGCCGTGGTGCTTGAGCTCCAGTAAAGGCTATCGTTCGCTCCTTCGTTGAACTCTGTACCGCCGACCGCGACCATGAACGGAGTAGCTCCCGGCAAATCCACGGCGAAGTCGGCGGCGCCGTCCGTAGGGGCTGTTTCCGACGTGGCGCAATCCTCTGCCCCCGCGTCACCTGCGGAGGCCATGTAGGTGATCCCCTGAGCAGCGGCTTGTTCGCCGAGCTGCGATTCCGCTTGCGCTTGGGCCAACGTGAATGACGTTTCACACGCGCCGTAGCTTACCGTCATGACGTCCGCGAGATTGTTATCCTCGACGTAAATTGCGGATAGGTCGGTGCCAAAAGTGGACGCGGTAGTCTGGGATACCACGAAGTCCACCGTGGCCCCCTTCCCAATCGATCCGGACCATTCCACATCGAGTGTGGCCTCTACTCTGTTAGTTCCTCCGAGGTCGCCCGGATCAGGGCCGTTATGGATCGTTGTTACGTGGTTCGTCAGACCAAACACGCTGTCGAAGAAAGTTAGATCCGCGGTCTCAATGTCGGTCACGCCAAGCACTGCAATCGTACGCCCAGAACCTGTGTTCCCGCCGCTGTATTGCGGATTGATGTTGTAAATCGTCGCAAAGTCGAGCGGGCCCACAAAGAACTCGCCGGGTCCTGCGGTCAGATGAGGCACCGCACCAGCCGAGTGCGCCGGAACCGTAATCGTTTTGCCGGAAGGAATATAGTGCGGCTTGGGGAAGAAATCATGCAGCGAGGAGACGCCCACGACGACTGGCGCGAGCGCCGCAGGAATCTGCGGGTCGCTCGCATTCGCGATATGCTTTTCGCCGTTGACCAGATAATTGTGGATCTCGGTGTGGAATGCATCTCGCACCAGGCCTGCCGTCCCGGTGAACTCGATGATCATCTTGCCCTTACTCACGCTGTTGACTGTGAAGCCGTGGACTTCCAGCCAGTTCGTTACGGTTTGAATGTCCGCGTCGGCAGGTCCGAATTGTTGGCCGAATTGCTCGGGAGTCAGCCACTTGTGATAGCTCGGCGAGGTTTTGTCTTGCTGGCGGTCGAGCAGGGAATGTAGCGCTGATTCCTGAGCGTCGCTCCGCTGCAGCACTAGCAGCAACCGCTCCATGGGCAGACTATCGGAGACGGCGCCTCGATCGAATTCCGCGCGCGCCATGGGGTGCGTGTTGCCCTTTAGCGTTACCAGTTTTGTGTCGTCCACCACCTGGGTGATGCGCGGGGCGACTGCGGTTGACTGTGCCAGCGCGATTTGCGCGAAAAACAGGCATGCCGCGCACACAGCTAGAACCTTGCCATTCCAGGATGAGTTCATTCGCTTAACCCCTGATTTTTCGAAGATTCGATCCAATGTATTGCGATTCGCCTCAAGTCTTCATACCGAACACTATGCTGCGAGAATTTGTTGCGGCTACGGCGCTGGAACGCGGTCCGCAGTGCACACCCACTCTGACGGAATTTCGCTCCGCCGCCGGTATCCGGCGCGAAGATTACTGGATACTAACACCCACTTGCAGCACGAGTGCCGATCACAAATCAAAATGTGAATGAAAGATAACCGAGCTGGGGGCCATTTTCACTAAAAGTGAGATGCAGGAAGCTCCGCAGGAGTTTCCAAGCAAGGTGACGCAAAAATCGAATAACCCGAATCCGGAGATTATCCATCCGAATATGAGAAACGGAAACCGTTCTGCTTTCCGCTGGCGTGTCCTGAAGTTAATGATCCGCGGCCTTCCCGCTATTCTCGCCCAAATTCTCCACAAAAAATTCCGTCACGCGGCGAAACAACACCACTCGCGCCGCCGGATCGCTGATCCCGTGCCCGCGCCCGGGAAACACCGCCACCTCCGCATACTTGCCAGCCGCAATCAGTTCGTCCAACACTTCCAGCGTGTTCGCGAAATGCACATTGTCATCTCCCGTGGCAGCCGCAATCAGTAATTTGCCTTTCAACTGCCCGGCCGACTTCGCCGGTGAAGATTCCTCATATTCCTCAATGCGCTCTTTCGGCTGGCCGAGATATCTCTCGGTGTAAATCGTATCGTAAAGGTGCCAATCCGAAACCGGCGATCCCGCGAACCCGGCTTTGAATTCGCGGGGGTTGCGGAACATGGCGTGCAACGTCATGTGCCCGCCGTAACTGGATCCCCAAATTCCGATGCGCTCGGCGTCTACATACGGCAGCGAAACCAGATAGCGGACGCCATCGCGTTGATCTGAAAGCTCCTGTGCGCCCAAGCGGTAATGGATCGGCTCTTCGAACACATGGCCGCGTCCGGCCGAGCCGCGGTTATCCATGGCAAAAATCAAGAAGCCCTTCTGCGCCATCAATTCGTGCCACAGAAAAATCGGGCCGCCCCAGGCATTCCGAACCACTTGAGCATGCGGGCCGCCGTAGGTGTAGATCAGCACGGGATATTTGCGCGACGCGTCAAAGCCCAGCGGCTTGATCATCATCGCGTTGAGCATCACGTTGTCATGCGTCTTCACGGTGAGAAATTCCACCGGAGACAGCGCGTACTCGGCGAGCTCGGGGACGGCATTCTCGTTGATGGTGGCGATTTTAGTGCCGTCGGCGCGGTAAAGATCCTGGCGCGGCGGATTATTCACGTCCGAGAAGGTATCTACGTACGCGCGTCCGCTCGTCGCCATATTAATGTTGTGCGTTCCGGCGTCTTTGGTCACTTGCGCGAAGCCCCTGCCATCGAGGCCCACGCGATAGAGATGCCGCTCGAGCGGACTCTTCTCCGTGGCCGTGAAGTAAACCGTCCCGGCATCTTCATCCACTCCGGCCAGCGCCGTCACCTCCCAATCGCCGCTGGTAAGCTGCGCGATTTGCTTTCCCGCGAGATCGTAGAGGTCAAGATGACGGTAGCCGGTGTGTTCGCTTGACCAGATAAATCGCTTGCCATCGCGCAAGAATCGCAAATCGTCACTTACGTTGATCCAATACTTGTCCGTGTCGCGCAGAATCGCGCGCGAGGTGCCGGTCATCGCATCTGCGACCAAAAGCTCGAGAGTGTCCTGGGCGCGATTCAGGCGCTCGATCGCCACACTTTTGCTATCCGGCAGCCAGCCGACGCGCGGAATATAAATGTCCGCGTTGCTGCCCGTGTCCATCTGGCGGGGCGCGCCGCCTTTTATGTCCTGGACGAAAACTTTGACGATCGGATTCGCACTGCCGGCCTGCGGATACCGCTCCCATTCGGTCTCGCCCGGTTCATCCAAAGAATTCTGAATCGGATACTTGGTTACCGGGCGCTCGTCCATTTCGAGATAGGCGATGGAGGAAGAATCCGGCGCCCACCAGTAAGCCGTGGCGATTTGCAATTCTTCGGGATAAACCCAATCAAGCTGGCCTTCGTGCAGCTCTTCGCGGCCGCCGTTAGTCAACGAACGCGGCTCACCACCCGCGGCGGAAACTAGCCACACGTTGTAGTCGAGTACGTAACTCACCCATTTCCCATCGGGCGAAATTTTGGCGTCAGCGATGGGATCATCGCCGCTTACCAGAGCTTTCGCCGATTGCGTCTTCAAATCGAACCAGGTTAGCGAAGTCGGGCTGATGAAAACTAGCGCGGTGCCATCGGGCGCCCACAAATATTGGGCTGCGGGGCGCCGCGCCAAGCCGGTGGCCTGGGAAGCTGGCGCGTTCGATGGTTTTAGCGCGGCGTCCAGCTTGTCGGCGGCAATCAAGAGCCGCCGCTCGCCATTGCGCGTATCGATCTCCCACAGCTCCGGCTTCGCGGCCTTGCCGGTGCCTTTCGGCACGAGGAAGCTGAGCCGCCGCCCATCGGGATTCCAAGCAATCCCGCGAGTGAGCTGCCCGTTCAGCGCGCCGCTGCCAAAAATCCGTTCCACGGTGAGCGATTTCTTCGCTGCCGAGTCCTGCGCTCGCGCTGCCCCGCACATTCCCACGCCGGCCACGAACGCCAGGAGACCAGCCGCCGCGCATTTTCGAGTGCCCATTTACGCTCTCCTCAAATCGGCAGCCATTCTAGCCGTGCATCCAGCCGGATGGAACCGGCATTGCGCGGGAAAATGCCGAACGACGCGCCGAATTTGTTAGTTCCGACGTACCCTGCTTCTGTACCGGAAGTACTATGGACACTTCGATGGCCAGATTGGTAACCTTCTCCAATTCGTCCCCTGTGGTAATCCTGACGGGGGAAGTGTGTCGTTTGTCGATGCAACGGAGTAGGACTCATCCTCCGAATGGGAGAAGAAGAAAGGCATGAACGCCAACCCAGCCACGTTGGGTCCGCCCCTCGGCGAGAATCCCATCAGCTCCGCCCGGCCATTTTTTGTTTCAAATTTTAAATTTGTAATTTTCGCATTTCTTCTTTGCTTTGTTCCCGGAAGTCTCTCGGCGCAAGTAAGCGTGCTGACTCAGCGTGGCGACATCTCTCGTTCCGGCGTAAACGCATCCGAAACGGTATTGACGCCTGCCAACGTAAACAGCACTCAATTCGGGATGCTGTTCTCCTACGCGATTGACGGCTACGCTTACGCCCAGCCTCTTTACATGCCCAACGTAACCATCAACGGAGTCACGCACAACGTCGTCTTCATAGCTACCGAGCACGATAGCGTGTTCGCCTTCGATGCCGACAGCGATGCCGGCGCGAATGCAGCGCCCCTCTGGCAAATCACTCTGCTCGACGCGGCGCACGGCGCGGCGCCCGGCGCTTCCACCGTTCCTAACGAGGACACCGATTCCGGCGATCTCACCCCCGAAATCGGAATCACCAGCACTCCGGTGATCGATCCTTCCACCGGTACGATTTACGTCGAAGGCAAAACCAACGAGAACGGCGGCTACGTGCAAAGGCTGCACGCTCTGGACATAACTTCCGGCGCGGAAAAATTCGGCGGCCCGGCGGTGCTTGCGGCTTCCGTTCCCGGGACCGGCAATGGCAGCAGCAATGGCGTTCTAAATTTCGATCCGCTCTGGCAGTTGCAACGTACTGGATTGCTCTTGCTGAACGGAATCGTTTACATGGCTTTCGGATCGCACGGTGATATGGGCCCCTGGCACGGCTGGATTCTCGCCTACAACGCAACGACGTTGCAGCAGACGGGCGCCTTCTGCACCACTGCAAACGGCACCGGCGGTGGCATCTGGATGGCGGGAGCAGGCCTGGCCGCCGATGTCCTCGATCCCGTAAATCACCCTTACGGCCGCATGTTCGTCCCCACCGGCAACGGCTCCTTCGATGCCACCACTCCGTACACCAGCAGCATGAGTTACGGCGACACGGTGATCGACTTCGATCTCACCAATGGCGCGCTCACGGTTACCGATACCTTTACGCCTTATAATCAGGAGTCCCTCTCCGAAGAGGATCAAGACCTGGCCTCGGGCGGCCTTATTATTCTCCCCAATCAGACCACCGGCCCGACGCACGTTTTGTTTCAGGTGGGCAAGGAAGGCACGCTGTACTTGATCAATCGCGACAACCTCGGTGGAAACAATGCGACTACCGATAACGTGATTCAGGAAGTCACGGGCCAGACCAACGGACTGTGGAGCACTCCGACGTACTTCAATAACGCGTTCTACATGTGGGGCTCGAATGACGACATGAAGGCGTTTACCTTCATCAATGGCGTTGTCGAGTCGTCGTACTTCACTTCATCCAATGAATCCGCGGGCTATCCTGGACCCACCACGGTGGCCTCTTCCAACGGCACTTCCAACGGCATCATCTGGACCATTCAAGCCGATCAAAGCCCCGAGATTCTTCGCGCTTACGACCCCACGAATCTCAACAATCTTCTCTATTCCAGCAATCAAAATCCGGACCGCGACACTCCCGGCGACGCCGTTAAATTTGTAATTCCCACCGTCGCGAATGGAAAGGTTTACGTCGCGTCACAGACGTTGCTCAGCGTCTATGGCATCCTGCCTGTCCCCGCTGCCACTCCGGGCATCAGCCCGGCCAGCGAATCTTTCGCCAATTCCGTGCAAGTCACACTTACCGACGGCACCCCGAACGCGAGCATCTTTTACACCACGGACGGCAGCACGCCCAGCAGCTCGTCCACGCAGTACACCGCACCGTTTACGCTGACGGCGACGACCACGATCAACGTCATCGCCACCGCGACGGGCTCCTTGCCGAGCGCCGTGGCAACCGCGACCTTTACACTCGAGCCGCCCGCCGCAACTCCGACATTCAGCCCAGCTCCCGGAACCTACGCCGCAGCGCAGCACGTGACATTGTCTGACGCCACCAGCGGCGCAACGATCTACTACACGACGAACGGCACCACGCCGACGACATCCTCGACCAAATACACCGCCGCAATTACAGTCAGCGCGACGACAACGATCGAGGCCATCGCTTCGGCTACAGGTTCGTCGTACAGCGAGGTAGCCAGCGCGACGTACACGATCGAAACCCCGGCCGCGACGCCAACCTTCAGTCCAGTGGCAGGAACCTATACCTCCGCACAGCAAGTCACGATCTCGGACAGCACCAGCGGCGCATCGATCTTCTACACGACTAACGGCGCAACTCCGACGACCTCATCCACTCTATACACCGGTGCCATCACGGTAAGCGCCACGACCACCATCAATGCCATCGCCACGGCCACAGGCTCGCTGACCAGCGCGGTAGCCACAGCCGCCTACACCATCGAGACTCCCGCCGCGACGCCGGTTTTCAGTCCGGCTGCCGGCACTTACGCCAGCGCGCAGCAAGTCACCATCACTGATGGCACGACTGGCTCATCGATTTTCTACACAACGGATGGCTCGACGCCGACGGCTTCCTCGACGAAGTATACGGGCGCAATCACCGTCAGCTCGACGACAACCATCAATGCCATCGCCACGGCAACAGGCTCGCTAACCAGCGCGGTCGCTACAGCCACCTACGTAATCGAAACGCCAGCCGCGACGCCAGTTTTCAGTCCGGCTGCCGGGACTTACGACAGCGCGCAGCAAGTCACCATCACTGACGGCACGGCCAGCTCATCGATTTTCTACACGACGAATGGCGCGACGCCGACGGCCTCTTCGACGAAGTACACTGGCGCGATCACTGTCAGCGATACCACCACCATCAA
This sequence comes from uncultured Acidobacteriota bacterium, assembly GCA_963831955.1. Classification (GTDB taxonomy): domain Bacteria; phylum Acidobacteriota; class Terriglobia; order Acidiferrales; family UBA7541; genus Palsa-147. The sequence goes on from CAWHSG010000005.1 coordinate 11,139, forward strand.
GGCGATCGCCACGGCCACAGGCTCGCTAACCAGCGCGGTGGCCACGGCCGCGTACACCATCGAGACCCCCGCTGCGACGCCGGTTTTCAGCCCGGCCGCCGGAACTTATTCCAGCGCGCAGCAAGTCACCATCACCGACAGCACGAGCGGCTCGTCGATTTTCTACACGACGAATGGCACGACGCCAACGGCTTCTTCGACGAAGTACACGGGCGCAATTACCGTGAGCTCCACGACCACCATCAATGCCATCGCCACGGCCACAGGCTCGCTGACCAGCGCGGTCGCTACGGCCACCTACACAATCGAAACTCCAGCCGCCACGCCAAATTTCAGCCCCGCTGCGGGCACTTATACTAGCGGGCAGCAAATCACCATCTCTGACGCCACCACTGGCGCCTCGATTTTCTACACCACAAACGGCGCGACGCCGACCACCTCATCTACAAAGTACACCAGCCCAATCACCTTAACCGCCGCGACCACGATCAAGGCCATCGCCACCGCCGCGGGCTCGCTTACCAGCGCGGTAGCCACAGCCGCCTACAAAATTGAACCCGCAACGGCGACTCCCACGTTGAGCCCGGCCGCCGGAACTTATTCCAGCTCGCAGCAAGTAACGATGAAGGACTCCACGCTAGGCGCGTCGATTTACTACACCACGGACGGCAGCACCCCAACCACTTCTTCCACGAAGTACACCGCCGCGATCACCGTCAGCACGACTACGACCATCAACGCGATCGCAAAAAGCGGCCTCAACGCCGCTAGCCCCGTCAGCTCAGCCACGTACACAATTGGCTCAGAAGCCGCCGCCGCAGCGCCAACTTTCAGTCCAGCCGCGGGCAGCTATAGCACCGCCCAGCAAGTTACCATCTCAGACAGCACCGAAGGCGCGGCGATCTACTACACCACAAACGGCACCACGCCGAGCACGTCGTCAGTGCGCTACGCCAGCGCAATCGCCGTCAGCGCAACAACTACGATTAAAGCCATGGCCACGGCCAGCGGCATGTCGAATAGCGCTGTGGCCACGGCTACGTACACGATCGGAACACAAACGGCCGTGGCCACGCCGACTTTCAGTCCGGCCGCCGGCTCCTACTCCAGCGCGCAGCAGGTAACCATCTCCGACAGCACCGCGGGCGCGGCAATCTTCTATACGACAGACGGCACGACGCCCACGGGATCGTCAACGCCCTACACGGGCGCAATTGAAGTGAGCGCGACGACCACGATCAAGGCCATCGCTACGGCCAGCGGCATGTCCAACAGTGCCGTAGCTTCTGCGATCTACACGATCAATAAATTTGGAGTGCTGTAATCAGGAAGGAACAACCGGTTTCGTACCGCTGGTTTACCCTGAGTATTTGCGAAGGGCGTCCCCGCCGGCTCTTACGAAGACAAATCCATGCAAGGGCAACTCTCACGCGCGGACCGCTCAATTTCAATGGACCGAGATTTTACGTCTATTTGAATTTTCGGACTCCCTTACTCCGTTCCGGCAATCCTTCCGCGGATCACGCTTACCGACGCTCTTGGCAAAACGAATTGCGTGTTGCGCGCGGCCCGTATTGTCTGCCGTGACGCAGGCCCATCCGGTTCCGCCCATCCACCCTTGATCTCCGGATGCCACTCGTACTGCGCCGCGCCGAATGTGACCACGCTCACATCGCCAGAAAAATTCCTTTCTGCGGCGGCATCTCCTAAAAAAGAAATCCGCACTGGATGCGCATTTTCCTGATCCTTATTAATCAGCAGAAGCGACCACTCGCCATCCGGCCGCAAAGCCGCATAGGCAGTCACCAAAACATGCCCCGCCAAATCCACCACGTCGCTAACTGCCGGAAAAGTCCGGTGCGCCCCATCGCCAGGCGCCACCCACTCTTGCGTCAGCAACTGGCTGGCAAAATATTGCGAAAGCGGCTGCTGCACGTTGTAATTGGCGTCCACCGAGAACATCCCAAACGTGCCCGGCGAGCGATTGCATCCCGGATGAATGCCCATCGGAAAATAATGGAAGTAATAAACCGCGTCGCCGCCGGCGGAGATATAGGCGCCCACATAATCCGCCAGCCAAAGCGCGCCGTAAATCCCGACAAACGATTCGCTGGTCTCCCAGGCAATATTTGATTCGGTGATAAATGCGGGCACGGCGGCCGGCAGTCCATCTTCGCGCCAGACATGCAGGATATTGGTGACGACCGATGCCTCGTCATAGAGCGAGGTCCACGTGACCTTGCAGGGCTCGACGGGGTAATGCTCGAAAGAAAAAAATGCCAGATCGGCCAGACGCCCGTGCGCTTTCAAATAATCCAAAAATCGGCCGAGCCAGGAAGTCCGCCCCTGCGCATCAGGCCAAACTTCAATATCCTTATTCACGCCCTGAAACACCGGGCCTCCCAATTTCAATTTGGGATCGACGCGATGCAGCGCCGTTGCCCATTGTAGATATAACGCGCCGTAATCCTCCGGCAGCATGTACTGCCCGTCCGCTTCCTCGCCCATTTCCACGTAGGAAATCAGATAGCCGCGCTTCTCGACGTAAGCGATCTCCGCCGCGGCGTTCTCTGGCGTGTCATACACCATGGCGATCGGAATCATCGCCGGCAATCCGCGTGTTACCCCGCTGGTGAAAAAAAGATCGAGCCCCGATTGGTCGCCGGCCTTCTCATCCAGATCCCCAGCCGAATGCCACGGATCAACCGACGAGCAAATCGTGGCGGTCTGTTCCTGATCCTTCACGTGCTGCACCACATCGTGAAATTCGCCACGGGCGTCGAGAGTGCCGAGATAAATTTCGCGAATGGCGTAACCCGCGCAATTGCGGGGATCGCTGCTGCCATGCGAATCGCAAGTATTCGAAGATTCCGTCATCCACACGCGCACGAATTGGACCAGCCCCGGACCGTCCGCGAGCCGGATAGTGGCCGCGCCTCCGCGCCCGTCTGTAACCGCGCCTGACGGGAATGTCTGCCACACCCCCTTGGTAGGAAATTTGATCGGATCGGTCACTCCCGTCCAATATTGCACTAAATAATGCCGGGCAAAAGGCTCAGCCCAAGCAATCCGAATGGCATTCAAGCTCTGCGGCGTAGCCAGATCAATCATCACCCACTGCGGGTGCAAGGAATCGTCTTCTCCAGTGAATGCTTTCGTGAGATAGGGATTGCTCTTCCAATAAGAATCGAGATCGCCGTCGGTGAGCCGCGAATAGCCTTCTGTCTCCGTGCCATCGTTGCGAGTGACGCCGCGATGCGGGAGCGGATAGCCATACGAATGTCGAATCGGATCGCCGGGCAACGCGCTACCGGTGAAATATCCTTTCTCGCCCGCATCGCTCCAAGTCCCGGCGGGATTCCAATGCCAAGCCTCGACATGCAGTTCCGTATTTTGCCGGTAACTGACGGGCATCCACCCAGCCGATAAAATCTGCTTAATCATCGGTTCGGTGTAGAGCTTGTCCGTGGCACCGTATGTGAGCCGGTCAATCCCGGCTCCTAGCGCACGGTCCGGTGCAAACGAATTGGTAGAATGCGCCGGCGATATGTCCACGCGAATCGTGGAAGTCTGATCTTGCGGTGGCGCATTTTTCGGAGCTGAACCGGTCTGCGCAAAAACGCAGGGCGCGACGCCCGCAAGCACCGCGGCGGTGAGCGCCGCCGCAATAATTCTCAAACGATTCATGACGATCCTCAACGAGCGGGAAGGGAATAGTCTTTCGGAAGTGCGCGGTCTAAATCCGCCCAACTGACGAGCACAAAACCCTGCTGGCGCAAGAATGCACGAAACTCGGCGCTCTGCACCACCTCGAAATCCAATTGCCGCCAAGTTGCGCCCCAATCGGGATGATTCGCGGTGGCGCCGCGCATCTCCTCATCGTCGTGAGCTAGATGCACCACGAGGTGATGTGCGCCCGGCTTCAGCGGCGCGAGCATCTCCTCATACGCCTTCAACCAATCCTTAGCGGCCACACCCGGCTCGATTTCCAGATCATCATCATTCAAAATAAATCTCGCCGGCGGCTGCGCTTCTGCTCCAATCTTTTTCGCCGCCTCCGCATGCCACAAAATTGGCAAGTTCTGCTCGCGACCGAGCCGCTGATATTCTTCAGCCAGCGCGGCGGTGCCCATCAGCGCGCTCATGTGCGAATCCAAATGCGTAATGCGAATCCCGGCGCCCCGGGCGCGCTCAATCTGCGCGCTCAATTCCAGCTCCACCTCCGGAATCTTGGCGCGCGCGGCTACTTCAGTTTCCTCCAAAGGAAAATAACCAGCGGCATCCAGCAGGCTGGGCACGCGCTCCGCGGCGGCAATCGGGCGCCAGCGAAAAGTGGTCCACTCGCTATTCAGATCCAGATGAATTCCCAGATCCGCATCAGGATGCGCCTTTGCCCACGTCGCCACCTCGGGAAACCAGGGACAAGGCACTAAGATGCTCGCCGAGGTAATCCAATGTTTCTCGAAGGCCTCGAAAATCGCGCGGTTTACCGAGTGGGCCATGCCCAAATCATCCGCGTGAATCACCAGCAGGCGCGCTGAAGCCGGATAACCGAGGCGCTCTTGTACTGTCAGGCCCGCGGATGGCGCGGCATTTTGTGAAGTTGACCACGCGGAAGAAGACGCAGGGAGCAAAAGAGCCGCGCAGAAAAGAAGTCGAAGATTTCGCGTAATCACATCCAGTACGAAAGTGATGGCCTTCCGCGCGCCCAAGTAGCGCCGGCGTCTCTGCCGGCATCTTGCGACCGCAGCGTTCGCCAAGGGCAACACCCACGCGCGGACTACAACAACCCAATGCTTCTCCCGATCGTTGCGCACCGTCCACGATCGCGACCCTAGCAAAACTTTCGCTCGTAAGATGCCGGCAGAGACGCCGGCGCTACTAAAACAAAAACTTCAGAGCGAATTGCATGATTCGTGGCTCGTGCACTGCGCTTGGATGCAGGAACTGCGAATTCGCGACGCAACTGGCGAACCCCAAGTTGACCGCGTCGGTGCAATCCGCGTTCGAGGTGATCTGTGCAAACTGCGTGTGATTGAACGCGTTGAAATTCTCCCAGCGAAATTCGAACGCTTTCGACTCTGTTACCGGAAATCTCTTGAACAATCCCAGATCGAAATTCGTCCGCCCGGGCTCGCGCAGAATGTTCCGGCCCGAATCGCCGAAAGTAAGTCCCGTAGGCACGGCAAAAGCCGCGGGATTGTAAAGCAAAGGCCCCGAAAGCCCGGGAATGTTCTTTTGCGCCACCGGCAAATTTGGATTTCCGACGACATCCAGATACGCACTCGTTCCCACTCCGTTGCCCACGCCGGCGTTATCAACAAACTCAGTGCTGTCCGTCACCGAGAAGGGAACTCCCGTTTCCCAGGTAGTGATTCCGGAAAATTCCCAGCCGCCAAGCAATTTGTTCGTCCATCCGGTCGCGTGCCGGAACAGCGGAATATCCCAAACATAACTAATGTTCAGAATGTGCCGCTGATCGTAGTTCCCACTCGCGCGGTTACCCGCCAAGTCATAGGAATTCACAAATGCGTTGTCGAATCGCGAAGACGAGTTATCAATCGCGTGGCTATAGGTGTAAGCCACGCTATAAGTCAGCTGCCCGGAAGTGCGATGGGCGGTGACCTGCAAAGCGTTGTAAATCGAATTCGCCTCATTCTCGATCCGCGTGATGCTGGAAATTCCCTGGAACGGCCGCGAAAAATCCGGATCGTTCCCGCAAGCGATTCCCAGGTTGATCGCCGCCTGCCCCGTCACCGGCGCGCCGTTCACCACTCCGGAACCGCAAATAGCGTCGGTAATCACCTGTCCGGCCGTAAATGGATTTTGCGACGCCGGCGTAGGCACCACTTGGTTCAAATCAAAAATGTCGGTGAGATGAGTTCCCTTGGTGCCGACATACGCGACCGTCAAGGTAGTCTTGAATGGAATTTCGCGCTGCACGTCCAAGTGCCACTGCTGCACGTAAGGCCAAATCACCTTATCGGGTATGGAGACCACATTCAAAGGAAACGGCGCGCCTGCCGTTCCGATACTCGTATAGCCGACGATATTTACCTGCGTCGGCGTCTGCACAAACGGTGGCGACCCTTCGAGCGATTCGGAATTGGCCTCATTGCCGTTGGTATGCTCGAAGAAAATTCCGTACCCGCCGCGAATGGCCGTCTTTCCGTCGCCCCACGGATCCCACGCAAATCCGATGCGCGGCGCGGGATTAAATAGATGTCCCTTCATGCATCCCGGCGGCAATCCCGGCGCGCCGCACTGCACCTGGCCATTAAATTCATTTCCGGTTCCAGGCACCAGCGCGCCGGTATTCGGGTCGAGCTCGGGCGCCATGCTAGCCTGCCAGGCCTTCGGATCGAAATTGAACGCCTGCTGGAATTTCTCGCGGTAAGTTCCAAACAAGCTGAAACGAATTCCCAGATTCAACGTCAACCGGCTGGTCACGTGCCAATCATCCTGCACGTACGGCTCGAAAATTTTGTACCGGTTGTAATACTTCGGCTCGCCGGAAGATTGCGAGAATGACGCGATATTTCCCATCAGCAGATCCGCAAATGCATTTCCAGTGCTCACCGGCGATCCGTTATCAAACGTCAAAAATCCCCCGGGGCTGAACGTCGGCTCGTAATCCTCATTCTTCTGCGCCGCCACAAAATAAGCGCCAAACTGCACGTTGTGCTTGCGAATAATCTTGGTCACATTGTCGCGATAGGTGTACGTCGGATTCGCGTTATTCCACGGAAGAAAGCTGGGATCCTCAAGAAACCCGCCGCCGTAAGGCGCGCCATTCAAAAGCTGAACTCCCGGCAGCCGTCCTCCGAAATTGTCGCCGAAAAATCCCGTCATGGTCATTGACGACGGCCTCTCCCACGGCCCTTGATTCGTGAGCGAAATGTGATTAGCGGTGTAGCTCGCCACGAACTCATTCAGCAACGTCGGCGAAGCCGTCCAAGTCAACTTGGCAACAAAGCTCGTCGAGGGCTCCACCTCTTGCGACTGAATCGTCGGGAACAGCGAGGTCTGGCTCCAGTTCAAAACCGTGGGATTCAAGGTTTGCCATGAGTCATGGATATAACGAAACGTCGCGCGCAGATTGTCGGTAATGTTGTGATCGATCTTGAACAATTCCTCGTGCCAGGTCGTCGGCGAGGAAGCGCTGCCCTCAAACGCCGGATAAATTCCATTCGTAGTCGTCGCGTGCGGGATCATCGCCAGGATGGCATTCGCATTCGCCGATATCTACCGGCACCTGATTCCCCGGGAAAAACTGCCCGCCCGACCCAGGAATCGTGGGGCAATCGGCAAACGATCCGTTGCCATCGGGGCAAAGATCGGAAAAATTCCCCGAGCGCTCGGCATCCGAAGGCACATCCTGCGGCGGAAACGCCGCCGGCTCCGTCTCGCGCCGCCATTCCTGCGAATAGAAAAAGAAAGTCTTCGAGCGGTCGCTGTTGTAATGATTGGGAATGAACACCGGTCCGCCGATGGTAAATCCGAAATCATGCTTCTTGTAGGGCTCGCGCATATCGTCGAAATAGCCGCGCGCGTTGAACACATCGTTGCGTCCAAAATAAAAAAGATCGCCGTGAAAGTCGCGCGTCCCCGATTTGGTCACCACCTCGACCGTCCCCGATCCATTGCGGCCGTACTGCGCTCCATAATTCGAAGTCAGCACCTGAAATTCCTGAATGGCGTCCACGTTGGGATAAACGTTCAGCGTGGTATTGCTGCCGTTATCCATGTTGTCGCCGCCATCGATTTCCCAGTTGTTGTACTCGGTGCGCCCGCCGTTCACGCTATACGACACGTTTCCCGCAATGCCCACGCCGCCTTCGTCCGTGCCCGTTTGCGAAAACGTTTGATTGCTAACTCCCGGCGCCAAAATCACCAGTTGCGTAAAATTGCGTCCATTCAATTCCAACTGCGAAACTTGTTTCCCGCTGATGGTGTTGCTGATTTCCGAAGACTGCGTCTCGACGGCCGGCGCAGCCCGCGCCTTCCACCACTACCTTCTCGCTCACCGCGCCCACCGCCAGCTTCACGTCCACACGGCGCTTCTCGCCCGCCCCCAAAATAATGTCCGTTTCCTGATACGTCTCGAATCCCTTGGCATCCACGGTCACCGCGTAGGTCGAAGCGGGCAGCCCCGCGACGAGATAATCCCCGCTCGTATTGGTCTTCACCGTGCGCGAAATTCCCCGCGCGGCATTCGCCACGGTTACGTCCGCGCCCGCCACCGCGCCGCCCGATTTGTCGAAAACCGTTCCGGTGATGTAACCGGAATCCTGCGCGCGCGCGGGGAAGGGCAGCGCGAGCAGCGCAAAAACACAAATCGAAAGCAATCGGAGGATTTTCATGTGCGCCCCTAGGACTTCGCTCTGCCAACCGGCCATCCACCCGAACGGCCACAATTCATTAAAACGTTTATTAAAACTATTGAATGCTGGATTATTGAAAAATGCAAGCAAGGCTGTCAAGCGGAAACTTCAAGTAGCGCCGGCGTCCCTGCCGGCTCTTTTCTTAGCCGTCATCTCCCATTACCGCAACGCTCTGGTGGACTCCCGCGCCACCAACTCCGGCGCGACTCTGCGATGCGCCGCCGTAAATTCCCGATTCTCCTGCGCCGCATTAATCCCATCCACCAGAATGCCCACAGCCGCGGAGCCCATGGCCTCCATCGGCTGACGAATCGTGCTCAGCGAGGGCGTATACAAACTGGAAGCCGCCACATCATCGAATCCAATCACCGAACAATCATCCGGCACTCGAACTCCAGCTTTCGCCAGTGCCCGAATGGCGCCAAACGCGGTCAAATCATCGAAGGCCATAATCGCGGTAAATTGCTTCTTTCTCTTCAGCAATTCCTCCGTCAATCGAAAGCCCGCCTCAAATCCGGAATTCGGATCGCGCGACTCCGGCAAATCCACAATCAAGCGCGCATCGAGGTCGAGGCCATGCGCCGCGGCAAACGTCTTGATGCCTCGCCAGCGAGGGCCGCTATCTCCCAGCATCTTCGGCCCGCGAATAAACGCAATCTTGCGATGCCCCAGCGCGAAAAGATGCTCGAGCGCCAACCGTCCGCCCACTTCGTTATCCACGGTCACCGAACTCACCGAATCCATGGATAATTCCGCCCCAATCAACGCAGTAGGAATGGTATTTTTCTCGAGGTCAGCCAAGAAATTAATGTCCAAAAAAAGCCAGTTGGCCAAAACAATCAACCCCTCGATGCGCCGGTCCAATAGCATTTCAAGATAACGTTCAAAGCGGCTCTTCTCGTTATGCGCGTCCGCCAACATCGGCAAGTAAGAAGCCTGATAAAGCGCATTCTCCACCCCGCGCAAAATCAAAGTGCAATAAGGATCGGTCATGTCAAAAACCATCACGCCCACAGCATGCGAGCGCTTGCTGCGCATAAACGGCGTAAGCAAGTGTGGCCGGTACCCCAGCTTCTTGGCAGCAACGCGAATGCGATCTTTAGTCTTGGCAGGAATAAAGCGCGCCAGCGGCGCATCGTTCAGCACAAACGAAACGGTAGTGGACGAAAATCCGCTAGCCCGCGCCACATCGCGAATCGTAACGGATGAAGCCCCCCGCCGACGCCGCTTAACCATCAAGGCCGCTCGCCCTCCCATCCAAAATCAGAACGCGAATCATACATCATAAGCGCCCCGCAGTAAGGGTAGGTCTCGAACAGTTTCGCGAGTGGCTCCAGAAGCGCTGGCACGAAGAAAAAGCCGACCCGAGAAACCCCAGTCTTTCTACAAACGCGGAGGGCGGGCACCGAGAGCGCAAACCTTCCGAAAGGGTCCGACCACTCGCCATACTTTTAGAGGAGTCGCAAGTAACTGTGATATAACTCCAACCTAACCCGCACACGAAACCCGCCAATCTGGAATCTTCCGTAAACGGAGGCCAAGGCCATGGCAACCAGCGACCTGCCCAACGCTTCGCAAAACACTCAAGACCCCGATCGCACGCAAAGCACCGGCACCCCCGGCGGCGCAGCAGCCGGCCAGATCGGCCCCTACCGCCTCCTTCAATTGCTAGGCGAAGGCGGCATGGGCGAAGTCTGGTTAGCAGAGCAAAAAAACCCCATCCATCGCACCGTAGCCCTCAAGCTGATCAAAGCCGGCATGGACACCAAAGCCGTAGTAGCCCGCTTCGAATCCGAACGCCAAGCCCTAGCCCTGATGGATCACCCGAGCATAGCCCGAGTCTTCGACGCCGGTTCCACCGCCGAAGGCCGCCCGTACTTCGTAATGGAATATGTCCCCGGCCTACCCATCACCGAATATTGCGACAAGCACAAGCTAAGCATCAAAGAGCGCCTCGAACTGTTCATGCAAGTCTGCGAAGGCGCGCAGCACGCGCACCAAAAAGCCATAATTCACCGCGATCTAAAGCCCTCCAACGTTCTGGTAGTCGAGCAGGACAACAAGCCAGTGCCCAAGATCATAGATTTCGGCCTAGCCAAAGCCACCGCCCAGCGCCTAACCGATAAAACCATGTTCACCGAACTCGGCGTGATGATGGGCACGCCTGAGTACATGAGCCCCGAGCAAGCCGATCAGCGCGAACAAAATATCGACACGCGAACGGACGTCTATTCGCTGGGCGTGATCCTCTATCAATTGCTAGTCGGCGCCTTGCCGTTCGACGCGAAAGCTCTGCGCGCCGCGGGCTTCGACGAAATCCTCCGAAAGATTCGAGAGGAGGAGCCCCCGAAACCGAGCACAAAGATTCGCTCCATGGGAGACGCCTCCGCCGCGTCGGCGGAGAAGCGGAACGAGGAGCCGCGCACGTTCGCACAACACCTGCGCGGCGAGCTGGACTGGATCACCATGAAGGCCCTCGAGAAGGACCGCACCCGCCGCTACGGCGCAGTGTCGGAACTCGCAGCCGATATCTCAAGATATCTGCGCAACGAGCCGGTAGAGGCCGGTCCTGCTACGGCTGCTTACCGCATGCAAAAGTACGCGCTCCGGCATCGAATTGCCCTGGGCGCAGCCACAGGACTGGTGTTTCTGCTGGCCGGATTTGCAGTCGTGCAGGCCGTCGAATTGCACCGAATCAAACAGGAGCGAAACCGCGCCGATCGCAATAGAGCGCGACCGCGCCACTCACGATCACCGACTTCATGACCAATATGTTCAAGGTATCCGACCCGAGCGAAGCGCGCGGCAATACCATCACTGCCCGTGAAATCCTCGACAAAGCGTCGAAAGACATTGAATCCGGGCTGGCGAGGGACCCGTAAGCCCAGGCACAAATGATGTACGTCATGGGGAATGTGTACGATAACCTCGGCCTTTATCCCCGCGCACAGTCACTTCAGCAGCAGAGCCTGGAAATTCGGCGCCGCGTCCTCGGGCCGGAGCACCCGGACACACTGAACTCGGTGGTCGGCTTGGCGAATGTTCTGTGGTACGAAGGCCAGTACGCCGACGCTGAGAAGTTGTATCGGGAAACGCTCGGCATTCGCCGCCGTGTCCTCGGACCGGACCATCCGGACACACTAAGTTCGATGACTGGCTTGGCTAACGTTCTGAATCACGAAGGCCGCTACGCCGAAGCGGAGAAGTTGGATCGGGAAACGCTGGAGATCCGCCGCCGTGTCCTCGGGCCGGAGCATCCGGACACGCTACGTTCGATGAACAACTTGGCGGGTGCTCTGTATCAAGAAGGCCACTACCCCGAAGCGGAGAAGTTGTTTCGGGAAACGCTTGACATCCAGCGCCGTATTCTCGGATCGGAGCATCCGGACACGGTAGGGTCGATGAACAACTTGGCCAACGTTCTAAACCAAGAAGGCCACTACGCCGAAGCGGAGAAGTTGTATCGGGAAACACTCGACATCAGCCGCCGTGTCGTCGGGCCGGAGCATCCGGACACGCTAATTTCGATGAACAACTTGGCGATTGTTCTAGATCACGAAGGCCACCACGCCGAGGCGGAGAAGTTGTATCGGGAAACGCTCGACATTCGCCGCCGTGTCCTCGGGCCGGAGCATCCGGACACACTAACGTCGATGGACAGCTTATCCCTTGTTCTGGCTCACGAAGGCCACTACGCCGAAGCGGAGAAATTGTGTCGGGAAACGCTCGACATCCGCCGCCGTGTCCTCGGGCCGGAAAGTCCGGCCACTGCTAGTTCCACTTATACCCTGAGTTGCATCGTGGCCCTTCGAAGGCCGACGTGACGAGGCGCTTTCTCTGTTAGGCGAGGCCGTGGACTATGGGCTGCGCCCCCACTTTCGATTTGTGGTTAGATAAAGATCCTGACCTCAAGTCGCTGCATGGAGACCCCCGTTTCGCCGCGCTCGTCGCCCACGCCAAAGAGCGCGCCGCCGCAGCACAAAAATCGAATTAGAATTACCCTCACGATGGCGGGAGGCGTTCGTAGGGGCCGCGGTTCACTACCGGCCCGCCGTGTCTTTGGGTTTTCGGCCCAGGTAGCAGCCCCCACATTCATGTGGGGGAGGAGCGCTTCAGCGCTCCGAAAACGCGCCGTCTTTTACTATGCGCTTTAGCGCTGGGCATTTCGAAACGGCCGGATTCCCCCGCGAACTTCGCATTTAGTACCATCGGCCACTGTTAACTCAAACGATATAATTTCCCCAGCGGTCATCGGGCAGCAGCCCGAATGCGCGGAGCCTGCCACGTTCGCGCCAATGATCTGGAACGTTCTCAAAGATTCCAGATCGCAGCCCAAGAAGTGGGAGGAAACACGATGACGATCCACCAACCATCTCGAAATCCTAATCGAAACCGAATCGCAACGATCGCGATTAGCGATCCGCGTAACTCCAACAAAATCAATAAAAGGAGCCCGAGCTAATCGATTTCTAATCGGGAATGACTACGATTAGAAATCGACGTAACTCGCTGAAAACAAACGACGGAGGCCAAGTCTAATCGGGAAAATAACGAGGTTTTTCGAAAGTAGGGGAGGGGGTTCACCACCCTCCCGCTTTGGCTTTGGGTGTTGGTGGGGTGTCGATTGGAATTCGATTGCAACGTGCTCGGCGTGGGGCGACGGAAACACCCACGGCCACAACGGGAGGGAGATGAACCCCCTCCCCTACGTCCGAATGGCAACAGCAGACACACGAAAAACGGAGGAAAAATCGAAAACGGCTACACCCAAAAGTGTAGCGATTAAAAAGAGACCCGATCGTTTGTTTTCAGCAACTTATAGCGAATTTTAATCTCACCATGTAGCGATTAAGAATTTTAGCGGGCCGGGCTGATGATTCAGCCCGGCGAGATAAAAGACGAATCAAAATCGAAAGGAGAGCAAGCCACAAACACGCGGCCGACGAAGCGCAGAAAAGCCGAATCGCGATACGCGGAGGCAAGTAGCGCACGTTTTCGCAGGCGTTACGCGGGCGGGCGCAGCGCGCCACGCCCCCAACGGCCGAAAGGCAAAAGACGAAAACCTAATGCTAAACCCACTGCCACACCGGGAGCGGGGATGAACCCGCCTCCCCTACAACGGCGAACACTTCGGCCAGCTTGGGGACGTGGTGAACACGGCGCCCTACCTTTGGTTTGCTGTTTCGCCGCCTTTTGGGCTTAGTAGCGTTAGCGAGTCTCGGGCGTTGAACGGGTATCGGCGGACGGATTGTTGGCCGGTGGTGTTTAGGCTGATGTCCACTCGGCGGTTGTTGGCCATCACGATTACCAGCAAGTTCGCGTCGATTTTTTGGCGCTCTTCTGGGGTCAGGTCGGGATTCTGGTCGATCAGTTGTTTTACTTGGGCTTCGGTTAGGTTGTCTTCTTTGCCGACGGAACGCGTTTCGATGTTGGCTGCTGGGACGCCGTGTTCTACCAGGTAGGATTTCGAGCGCTCGACGCGGCGATCGGTTAGTTGCTTGTTGTAATCGACCGGGCCGCGGCGGTCGGCGTGGCCTTCGAGGATCAGGTGCGCTTCTGGCTTGAAGGTCAGATAGCGGACGAAATCTTTGGCCAGGGCTTGCAGCACCTTTTCCTGGCTTTCCACCAAGCCGCCCGTGGGATTGGCGGCTGTTGGGCGCGCGGTTGGGAAATAGATGCTGTGCAGCGCCAGACGCGTTTCCAGTTCCTTTATCTCTGGCGGCGGGGCTGGGGCTTGCACTTCTACGTAGAGGGTGCAATCGGCTGAGCCGCCGCGGCCATCGTTTACTTGGCCTGAGATGGTGACTTGGCCGGGGGCTAGATTTGTGGTTTGCAGCTTTACCGTCCAGCCTGTGCCTTCGATTGTGCCGCCGGTGGTTTTCCAGAAATACGTTAGCGGATCGTTGTCGGGATCGCTGGCTGCGGCGGTGATTTCTACCGGGTCGCCGGATACTACTTCGCGGCGGTTTGCCGAGCAGCTGATTGTGGGTTGGTGATTGGGTAGCGGCTCTACGCGAACGATTACCTCGCAGGCGGCCGTGCCATTTCGGGAATTATTTACTCGCGCTTTGATTGTGTAGGTGCCTAGGCGGCGGTCGCCGGAATTCCAGCGGGCGTCTGGGCCGGTGCCATCTACTGCGCCTTCGGTGGCGGACCAGGAATAGTTCAGAGGATATTGGCCGGGATTGGAGACTTGCGCGTGTACGGCTATGAAATCGTTGGAGCCGGCGTAAACGTAGGCCGGGACTGCCGAGCAAGTGGCAACCATTGGTTCTGGCGGCGGAGGTGGGGGCGGGTGATTGCCGAAGCGCAGGACAATTCCTGAGGAGAGGCGGATATTGTTCTGCCAGCCGCGATCCTGGCCGCTCGCTTGAGAACGGATCTTTGAAATGAGTGAGCAGGTAATCGGCTTCGATGGCGCGCCAGGCTATGCGGCGGGTGATTTTGATGTCGAGGCCGGCGCCGAACATGGCGGCGAAGGCGGTGTCGGAACCGAGCGGGGTGCAGCTTGGATCGCTGCCGCATCCTGAGACTTTTACGGAACTTGCGTGGGCTCCGCCTGCCAGGGCTTGCGCGAAGGGCGTAAATCTTTCGAAGTGGCGATAGGAGAGGCGCGGGCCGGCCATGAAGGTGTAGGCGCTGCCGTTGGCGTCGAGGGTTTCGCTGCCTGTGGGGGTTAGGAGCGTTAGCTTGGTGTTGTCGAAGCCGGCGAAATCTGCTGCTATGCCCAGCCAGCGATTGAAATTGTAGGCCAGGGAGGTGCTGCCGCCGTGCAGGTAGCCCATGCGATTGTTGGGCGAGGTGGGTAGGGCGCGCCAGAAACTGTAGCCTAGGAACCATTCTACTTTCGGGTAATCGTTTGATGGATCGCTGAAAGTTCGCTTGGCGGGTGACGATGCCGCTGCCGGTGGAGCTCCCGTGACGGCAAGACTTGGCGGGCTGGTGGCTATGGTATCGGCGGCGGCGTTGGTGACATTCGCCGGCGTGGCGCCGGCTGAAGGAGCCGGCGGCACGGGGGCGGTGGCGATTTGCGCCGTGGCCGGTGATGGGTTTGGTTTTGGCTTGGCGTCGTTGTCGGCGCGGAGTGCCGGCATTATCGCGGCGGCTAACGCTGCTGTGGCGATTAATCGGGCTGCGAAGTTCATTGTTGCCCCCTGAATCTTGCCTTGCTGCTACTGAGCGGGCCGTGGGAGAACTCGTCAAACAGGCCCTCAGCGGCTAAAGCCTTACTCACTTCGTGGCACTCGCGGCACGACTGAAGTCATGCCCTGACAAAACATCGCCATTGGTTATGGGGCCGGAACGTTGATTACCGTGTTGACCATGGTGACCGACGCGACGAGCGACAGAGCGCGGCCATTGAGGGTGGTGATGGCGGCGTTGCCGGCGGTCGAAAAAGCGACGCCGGCGGAAGCGATGATGGTGCCCACCATGGTGCCGCCTCCGGACGGATTGATGGTGGCCATGCTGCCCACCTGCCAGAAGACATTTTTGGCTTGGGCGCCGTTGATTAGCATTACGTTGCGGGGGGTACCCGCATCGCCTACGGTCAGCGACGTGGCCATTTGGAATACCCAAACCGCGTTGGCATCTCCTTGGGCATCGAGTGTGAGATCGCCGCCGGTGATTAAGAACGAGCCGGCTGTGGCTTTGTAAACGCCCGGAGGGAGCGTGAGCAAGGCGAGTTGACCGGAGCCTGGATCGGTGCCGCCTGGCATCGCGGCTGGAGAGATGTCGATGTAGGCGGCGTTCGCATCGGCGGCGGCCTGCGTGGCGATTGCGAATGTGGCGGCGGTGCCTTCGGACGGGCATGCAACCGTGGGAGGCGGCGGGGCAGTGTCTATGTTTCCGTTGACCATGCCGACGTTGAGGGGCGTCTCCGTGTACGTGCATCCGGGGCCAGCGTCGTGAAAGCCGGTAACCAGAGTGGAAGCGCCGGTCGTGCCGATGTCTCCATTGATTACGGTCTTGATGCCCGAATTGGTGATGCCTGCGCCGCCGCCGATCGAACCGAAGGTGGAGGCGGTGCCGAGATTGGGAGGAGTTTGTCCAGCGACGGTGCCGGTGGTGAAAGTCCAGGGATTCGCAGTGGTTCCTGCGGCGACCGGATTGCCGGCTACGTCGGTGGCCGCGCTGGTGATTGTGGCTGTGTAGGAGGTGCTGGCCGTGAGATTCGCGAGCGGCGTGAAGGTGGCGATGTTGTTGGTCGCGTCGTATGAGACGGTGCCGGGTACAGAGGCGCCACCGGTTCCGGCGACGGCCAGCGTGAAAGTATTCGGAGCGAGAATCGTAGCGGGATTCATGGGCTCGCTGAAGGTGGCGTTCACGGCTTGATTGAGCGGCACGCCCATGGCGCCATCCGAGGGACTGGTGAGAATGATCGTGGGCGGAGTGGTGTCCGGGCCTGCGCCGGTGGTGAAGCTCCATTGGTAGTTCGCGGCCAGAGCGTTGCCGCTGAGATCCTGCGCTGCGGTTGTAATTGTGGCGGTGAATTGCATGGCTGCGGGCAAGACGCTCGCGGGCGTGAAAGCCGCTGAGGTGCCCGCGTATTGAACGGTTCCCGGGACGGCCGCGCCGCCAGGTCCTGCGAGGGCCAATGTGAATGTTCCGGCGGCGGTGATTGTTGAGGGGTCCATCACCTTGCTGAAGGTGGCGGTCACGATGGTGTTTGTGGGCACGCTTACTGCGCCGGAAATAGGAACGGTGGAAACGACCACGGGGGGAGTGGTGTTCGGCGCGATGCCGGTGGTAAAGGTCCACGCGTAATTGCTCGCGAGGGCGTTGCCCGTTCCGCTTTGCGCTGCAGTGGTGATCGTCGCGGAGTAGTGAGTGTTGCCGGCCAAATTGGCGGCCGGCGCAAATATCACAGTGTTGGCTGCGGCTACGTAGGAAACGGTTCCGGCGACTGGGGCACCTCCGGGGACAACTGCCAGGGTAAATGTCCCCGCGGTGGTGACCGTCGCGGGGTTCATCGCTTCGCTGAAGGTGGCGATGATTTTCTGATTTAGCGGAACGTTGGTGGCGCCGTTGACGGGAACCGTGGAGATTACCGTGGGGACGGTGCCGGTGGTGAAGTTCCAAGGATAGTTGGCCGCGAGTGGGATGCCCAGCAAGTCTGTCGCTCCGGTGGTGATCGTTGCGGTGTATAGCGTGGTGGGCGCCAGGGGTGCGGCGGGCGTAAACGATGCAGTGGCTCCAGTGTAGGTGACCGCGCCAATTACCGGCGCGCCGCCCGGGGCGGTGACCGTAAATGTGGCGGAAGTGATCGAGGCTGGGCTCATAGCCTTATTGAAAGTTGCGGAGATCACCTGGGCTACGGGCACGCCGACTGCGCCGTTGACCGGAACAGTGCTGACTACTATGGGAATGACCGCGGCCGTTTGTTCGCGGCCACAGCCGGCGGTCAGGCCAGTCAAGAGCAGCGCCAGGCCTCCGATATTTCGCACCGAAATTTTGCGCATCACGCACTCCTATTCACGCGGCAGAGAAAGCGCGGTCCAACAGCTCAACCTACGATTCGCGGAAAGCCCAGGGACGGCGCGGATCAGCACCCGCGGCTGAAGTCCCCGTGGCTACTCGCAAGAAACTAGTGGGATATGCGCAGACAGAATTCTCGAATGGGCAGGGCATACATTCACGCTGCTCAAGCGCAGTCACACTCTTGTGCCAAAAGCGAATGTCGAATCGACTGATTCATAATTGCTCAGGCGCGAGCAGTCTGTGCAAGAGAAGCGCCAAAGGAGTTGAGGGATTTTCGACTTCGGAGGCAGAGATAAATCAGGCGGTATGCTCTTGATTTCAAAAGCGGACAGGGTCGAAATCGGTTTTTGCGGCGAAAAAAAGTTTGGCGGCGGGACTGCGATCCGTTCCAAATGCGGAATCGCGCAGTGCCATTTAAAGACGCGGTCGGCGGTTTTTCGACGCGCCGCGCCGCACCGCGCGAAAGATTTACGGAGCTGGCCTTAAGCGCCGGGGCTTCGGGCGGACGCGTTCGTACTTGATGGCTAGGAGGCTCTGATCGAAGCTTTTGTTTTCTACTAACGTGAAATTGCGTTGGGGAAAGCCGCTGGGGAAGAGTGGGATGCCTTCGCCTAGCAACACGGGGACTACGCCGAGATACAGGCCATCCACCAGGTCGGCGTTCAGGAATTCGCGGGCTAATTCGCCGCCGCCCATTAGCCAATTGTCTTTGCCGCCGCGGCGGGAGCGCAGTTCGCGGGCTAGTTCTAGCGGCGATTGATTGGTGAAGATCAGGCCCTCGCGTTTGCCGGGAAGCTGCGTGCGCGACATTACGTAGGTGGGAATTTTGGAATCGGTGAAAGTGCCGCCCATGCGCAGAGCAGCGTCGAAGGTCTTGCGCCCCATGATGGCCGCGTCGATGGTGGCGAAGAACGGGGCCATGGAGTAGCCCTTGGGCATGAAGAGGAAATCCACGGCGCCGTTGGGGCGGGCGATGTAGCCGTCGAGGCTGATGCCTACGCCCAGGATGATTTTGCGCATCCTTGAAAATATAAAGGATCGATCGTGGATTTGAAAGAAAGGTGCGCCGGGTGAGCGCTGGCGGGGGCGCGGCGGAACGAGATGGTGCTTTTTGTAGCGCGGAAGGGTAAAAGGAAGAGGCCGGAGCGGAATCGCTGAATCCGTTGCGGCGGGGAGACGCATTGAAAGTTTTGCGGGCAATTTTGAAGTGGGCGTTTCGCGGGATCCTGGTGATTGCCGCGGTGGTGTTGATTTTTTGGGCGGTGGTGCGGATTTCGCGGGCGCATTACCAGAGATTGGCGCTGCAGCCGGCGTCGGCGTTCGTTGTCGAGAATGCGCCGGTGATTGCTTTAACTCACGCGCGGGTGATTGATGGCACTGGAACCCCGGCGCTGAACGATCAGACTTTGATTTTGCAGGGCGGATTGATTGCGGCATATGGCGCGGCGGATTCTGTGCCGGTGCCGGCCGGGGCACGCGTGGTGAATCTATCTGGCAAGACGCTGCTGCCCGGCCTGGTGATGATGCACGAACATCTGTTCACGGTGGCGCCGAATTTCGATATGTCGCCGCTCGGCGTCAACCAGCAAGTTCCGTTTCCGTTGATGTATCTCGCGGCGGGCGTGACGACGATGCGCACGACCGGCAGCATCGACGGCGACGCCGACCTGGCATTGAAGCGCGCGATTGATTCCGGGGAGCGGCCGGGGCCCGACATTTTTCCCACCGCGCCTTATCTCGAAGGCGCGCCGGCGCTTTTTTCGCAGATGGGGGAATTGGCAGGGCCGGACGACGCGCGGGCGCGCGTGGATAAATGGGCCGCTGCAGGAATGACTTCGTTCAAGGCTTACATGCACATTTCGCCGGCGGAATTAAAAGCGGCGATCGATGAAGCGCATGCGAAGGGATTGAAGATCACCGGACATTTGTGCTCGGTCGGATTTACGGAAGCGGCGGATATGGGCATCGACAATCTCGAGCATGGGATTGTGGTGGACACTGAATTTTTTCCAGGGAAGCAGCCGGGGGTTTGCCCCGATCAGGCGGACACGCTGCGGGATTTTGATCAGCGGCTGGAGGTGCGCAGTGCGCCGGTGCAGGCGATGATCCGGCATCTTGTGGATCATCATGTGGCCATGACTTCTACGCTCGCGGTGTTTGCGGATTTTGCTGGGCAGGGCGAGACGTTTGAGGCTATGCGAGATCGCGAGGAGCAGGCGCTGAGTTGGCAGAGCTGGCTGAAATTCAGGTTGATTCGCAGGTTTCTGGGGAAACATCCGTTCGCGAATTTGTTGACCAAAGAGATGCAATTCGAGCGCGGTTATGCCGCCGCGGGAGGACTGCTGATGGCGGGCTGCGATCCCACCGGCGATGGCGGGACGCTTGCTGGTTATGGCGATCAGGAAGAAATTGAGTTGTTGGTGCGCGCAGGATTTTCGCCAGTCGAGGCGATTCACATCGCTACCGCGAACGGGGCGGAATTTTTGGGGCAGAGCGCGCGGATTGGAACGATTGGGCTGGGCAAGCAGGCGGATTTGATTGTGATTGATGGAGATCTATCAGCGCGAATCGCGGATATTCGCAAAGTAGAGATCGTGTTTCGCAAGGGAGTCGGATACAGCTCGGGAAAATTATTCGGGGCGGTGCACGGGCTTGTCGGAGTTCAGTAGCTCGCGCGGAAATTAACTTTCTTGGCCTGCGTTTCCCACCCTGCTAGAGTCCGAAATCGTGAAATTTGCGGAGCTTCTGAAACCGTTCGTTTTGGCGCTTTTGCTCGTGGGCTTCGCGCCGATGCTGGCGCGGGCGGGGGCGCAATCCGCTGGCGCTGATCCGGGAGCGTGGTTCGCGCGGGGCGAGACGGCACTGCGTGCGAATGATCTGGACGCGGCGGAGGCCGCGTTCCGGCGGGTGCTGGCGATCGATCCGCTGGCTGCGGGGGCTTATGCGAATCTTGGCGTGATCGAGATGCGGCGGAAACATTGGAGCGCGGCGCTGGTGGAATTGCGCAGGGCGGAGAAGTTGGCGCCGGACTTGGCCGGAATTCGCTTGAATATTGGACTGGTTTATTTTCACGAGCAGGATTACCGGGCCGCGACTGCGCCGTTTGAATCGGTGGTAAAGGACGCGCCGGACTCTTCGCAGGCTCGCTATCTTCTGGGGTTGTGCGATTTTTTCACGCAGCACTATGCGGACGCGGCGGCGGCGCTTGAGCCGTTGTGGGAACGCGAATCGAATAATTTGAGTTATCTGTACGTGCTGGGCATTGCGGCGGGCGAAGCGAAGCGGCCGGAACTTGAAGCCCAGGCACTGGGGCGCTTGGTGGAAGTAGGCGGGGATACGCCGGAATTTCATTTGCTGATGGGCAAGGCGGATTTGAATCGCAATGATGATGAGAAGGCTGCGCCGGAACTGGAGCGGGCTGCAGCGGCGGATCCGAAATTGCCTTTCGTGCATCTTTATTTGGGTATCGCTTACGCGCGCGTGAACAAACTCGATGACGCGCGGGCGGAATTCGAGAAACAGATTGCGCTCGAGCCTGACGTTGCCGAAGGTTACGACGAGCTGGGGGCCGTTTATTCTGCGCGGCGCGAGGATGACAAGGCGATTCATTATTTTCGACTCGCGCTGGAGCGGGATCCGCGGGTGGCTTCCGCGCAGTTTGGCTTGGCCGATAATTTGCAGCGCGAAGGGAAACTAAAGGAATCTTTGGTGGCTTTGGATGCTGCCGAGCGATTGGCGCCCGACAGCCGCAATGTGCATTATTTGCGAGGGCGCGTGCTGAAGCGGTTGGGGCGGGATGCGGAGGCTAAGAGGGAATTTGCTGAGGCGCAGCGGCTTTCCGATTTGGGATTGGCGCGGGATGAGGAAATTATGCGCGCGAAAACTACGCCTGAGCCGGAATTGCGAAATTTGCCGGAGTGAGAACATTCCTTGGCCTTCGGCGGCGGTGGTCGGTTTGCGTGGTTTCGGATGGGTTGCACTGCGGTGCCGAACTTCAGGGCAGAACTGCGGGAGGGCTAAACCACCCTCCCCTACAAAGGCTTCGGATTCTGGGTTATGCTTGCCGCGTTCTTATTGGGAGCTGGGGATTATGAAAAAGGCGTTTGTTTTGGCGGTGGGGATTTGTTTTTGCGCGGCCACCTTTATTTACGGGCGTGCGGCTGGCGAGACTGCGCCCTCTCCGGAGCGGCACTTTGAGTTCACTTATGACGTGCATGTGCCGGCGCCGGCTGCTGGAGCCGGATTGCTGCGCGTGTGGATTCCGGTGCCGGTGTCGAGCGCTTACCAGGAAATATCGGATTTGAAGATTGAGAGCGCCGTGGCGTTCACGCGGACGCGCGATGCGGAATATGGGGACAACTTCGCGTTTTTCGAGGAAAAAGCGGAGGGCGCGAAGGCGTTTGACGTGAAGATGCATTTCAACGTGCTGCGGCACGAGCATCGAGTGAGTTTGACGTCGATTGCAAATCGTGGCGCGACGCCCGATCCGATGCTGGCGCGTTTTTTGGAGCCGGACCGGCTGGTGCCGATCAACGGGCAGATTGGCGAGCTCTCGAAGGAACAGACGCAAGCCGGCAGCGACAATCTGGACAAAGCGCGGCGCACCTACGAGTACGTGATCAAAACCATGAAGTACGACAAGACCGGTGACGGCTGGGGCCATGGCGATGCAGTGTGGGCTTGTACGTCGAAGCGCGGCAATTGCACCGATTTTCATTCCGTCTTGATCGGCATGCTCCGCGCGGCGGGAATTCCGGCGAAATTTGAAATTGGATTTCCGATCCCGGCGGACAAGACTGCCGCGGATATTCCCGGCTATCACTGCTGGGCGGAATTTTATCTGGATGGCGTGGGCTGGGTGCCCGTGGATGCTTCGGAGGCCTGGAAGCATCCGGAACTGCACGATTATTTCTTCGGGGCGCACGATGCGAATCGCGTGCAATTTTCGACCGGACGGGATATTCGCTTGAATCCGCCGCAGCAGGGCGAGCCGCTGAATTATGCGGTGTATCCGTACGCCGAGCAGGGAGGCAAGGTCTTCGGGGGCGTTACGACGCACTTTTCATTCCGTGATTTGCCTGCGACGGAGAAGAAGACTACGGCGATGGATACGAAATCCGGCGCTGATTCAGGAGGCCGGTAAGCGGCGGCGCAGCGGGAATTCTTTGCGGCGGAGCCGCAGAAACACGGTGGCAGCCCCCTCATTTATGAGGGGGAAGGAGCGCTTTAGCGCTCCGGAAAAACGCCGCACCACTTCAATGCGCTTTAGCGCTGGGCATCTGCAGCGGCGCTTCCGCCGCGACGGTCACCCACCCAATGCCGTCATCCATTTTTCGTCTTGGTGCGGTACGTGCCGAACTGGCTGTGCTTAGCGTTCCGTAAGCACGCCTTGTAGTTGTTCCGACACCTGCTTTTGATTTTTTACCGAAACGTACCAGTCGATGGTCCGGTGCAGGCCTTCGTTGAACATCACTTTCGGTTCCCACCCCAGAATCTTCTTTGCCATCGAATTGTCAGCCACGCGATTGAGCGGGCCCGTGGGCATTTCCGGGTGCAGCTCAAATTCCGCGTGCTTGCCCATGTAGCGCAGCACTTCCTTCGCGGCATCAATCACTTTGATACGCTCCGTCGTTCCTAGATTTACAGCGGTGGCATCATCGATCTTCTCCGCCGCGAGAATCGTTCCGCTTACGATGTCGTCAATGTAAGTCCAATTTCGAATTTGTTCCCCCGTGCCCCAGACGACAAAGGGATTTTGATTGATGAAGGCGCGAGCAATCATGGCGATCACCGCGTGATTCTCAACGCCGCGCGGGCCATACACCGTGAAATACCGGCACGAAGCTGATTTCATGCCCCAATCTTTGTAATAGGCTTGCAGAGTCATCTCCGCCATCAATTTGGCCCAGCCGTACATGTTGTCCGCGTCGTAGGGCGGCCCAACCATTTCCTCGGTGAGATAGAGAATCTGTTTCGGATCGGTTTGAATGTGATTGGGATAGACGCAGCCGGAGGAGGCGTAAACAACTTTATCGACTTTGGCTTTGTAGCACGCGCGAAAGACGACGCCATCGAGCATCAGATTTGTGGCGCAGGCGGCTTGGTGGAGATCGACGTAGCCGCGCCCGCCGTGATCCGCGGCGAGATGGAAGACTACGCTCATGCCGCTTACGACGCGTTCTGCTACGCCCGGCTCGCGCAAATCCGCTTGGATGAATTCGGCGGCGCCTTGCTTCACGTGAGCTTCGATATTGTCGAGCCTGCCGCTGCTCAAATCATCCACCACGCGGATTTTCGCGCCGCGAGTGATCAGCGCGTCCACGATGCCAGAGCCGATGAACGACGTCCCGCCGGTCACCAGAACCTTGCGATTCTTCCAATCCATTCGCATCCTCCGTGTGATCGCGTGTTGGCCGCGGTTTCGTGGTGGCGGCCTTCGGGCCGGGATGTTCGCCTTTTGCCGGCCAAGAATAATAAGCGAGAACAATAACATTGTTCGACGCAGCAAACAGCCGAGAGCGACAAATTAACTTGGGCTAGGTCGGGATTTGCCTGAAGTGCCTCCGCCATCCGGCTTGCACGGCAATCGCGGCGGAGCCGCGGCGTCACGGTGGGAGCCCCCGAATTTATTCGTGGGAGGAGCGCTTAAGCGCTCCGAAATGGCGTCGGCTAAACCGATGCGCTTTAGCGCTGGGCACTTCTCAGGCAGCCCGTCACCCGGGGCAGAAAAGAAACCCGAACCAGCGCCGTGAATTTATTTTTGCTTCCGCTCACAATCGCGGCCCAAATCAGCAATAGCGGTTCGTCGGAGCCGGCGGGACGCCAGCGGTACGGTACAGTGCTAACCCAGCGGCAGATTTCCTTGTCCGGGATAGGTGATTTGAGTGTCGCGTACGCGCGCGAAGGACGTTATGACATGCGGTTGCGCGCGCGTTGCGCTGAGGATGTCATCGACTTCAATTCCTCGCGCGACGAGCGCATCCGCGACTAACGAGCGGTGACAGCGCCAGGGCACGGCTTCGGCGCACATGATCGCCGTCGTTTTTTCGGCGGCAATGCGTATGAGCGAGTCAACTCCTGCGGCAAATTCCGGCGTTTGCATGTAATCGGCGAATCCCCGGAAGCTTGCATTCTTCCAGCCGGTATTGATGCTGTCGCTTTTTGCGTGGCGAAGTCCGCCCAGTTCCTTGATTGGCACGTAATCGATTCCCGCGCTGCTAAGCGATGCGGCCAGCGCCTCGGCGTTGAACTGCGGATTGTGACGCGAGCGCGGAATGGTGCGAATGTCGGCAACGCGCCTGACGCCATGCGCGTCCAACAGCCGAAGGAATTCCTCCATGGGCCGGTTGGAATGACCGATCGTAAATATTCGCAGGTTTTCGCGTTTCGCCGCGTTTTTCTCCGCGTTGCTGCGCGACTTTTTGGCCTGGCGAGTCATCGAATGTTTATTTGCGGCCCTGTCCACGTGTCTTATAGAATTTAGCCGGACGCGCGATGCGAACGCGCGCGTAACGTATTCTTGTAGATGCGCGAGCAGCGCGCAAGATGTGGAGAGTTCAGGATGCGAGTGGCCATCGGCGCGGATCATGCGGGCTATCCACTCAAGCAGGAATTGATCCCGTTCCTGGAAGGGCTCGGCCACGCGGTGACTGATCTCGGCACGCACAGCACCGACCCGGTAGATTATCCGGATTACGCCGAAGCGGTGGGCCTCGCGGTACTTGATGGGAACGTTGACCGCGGAGTGCTAATTTGCGGCAGCGGCGTGGGCGCTTCGGTGGCGGCAAACAAGCTTCCGGGAATTCGCGCGGGGATCGCTCACGACACTTATTCTGCGCACCAGGGCGTGGAGCACGACAATATGAATGTTCTTGTTCTCGGCTCGCGCGTGATTGGCGTTGAGCTCGCCAAGGAATTGGCGGCCACGTATCTGAGGGCTGTATTCAGCAATGAACCGCGCCATGTCCGGCGATTAGCTAAAGTGAAAGCTTTGGAGGTGAAGTATGGCCAGCAAGCCCATTCCTGAATCCGCACGTACCGGGACCGCAACGAAGGAAGATCCGCTGCGTCTCGCTGAGGCGCAGGGCCAGGCTGTTTGGCTCGATTATATTCGCCGCAGCATTTTGACCGGCGGGGATTTGAAGCGGCTGGTCGAGGAAGATGGCTTGAGCGGGGTGACTAGCAATCCCACCATTTTCGAAAAGGCGATTGCCGGCAGCACGGACTATGACGAGCAACTGAAGAGTCTGCTTGCTGGCAACGCGGGAATGAACGACGAATCCTTATTCGAGGCCATCGCCGTCAGGGATATTCAGAGCGCCACCGATATTCTCCGGCCGGTTTACGATCGCACCAAGGGCGCTGATGGATTCGTCAGCCTGGAAGTCTCGCCGAAGCTCGCGCGCGATACGGCGGGCACGATTCGCGAGGCGCAAAAGCTTTGGAAAGCCGTCGGGCGGCCCAATTTGATGATCAAGGTTCCGGCTACGCCGGAGGGAATTCCAGCTGTCGAAGAACTGCTCGCTTCGGGAATCAATGTCAACATCACGTTGATGTTTTCGATGGCTCATTATGAAGCTGTCGCCAACGCTTATATTCGCGGGCTGCGCCGCGCCGCGAATCCGGCAGGCATCGCCTCGGTGGCATCTTTCTTCGTGAGCCGCGTGGATAATCTTACCGACCCTGCGCTTCAGAAGATTGGCACGCCGGAAGCCCTCGCTCTAGAAGGAAAGATCGGGATTGCCAATTGCCGCGTGGTGTATCAGCGCTTTCTGCAGATTTTCGGGGGAAGTGATTTCGCGCCGCTCAAAGCGAAGGGAGCGCGCGTGCAGCGCGTACTTTGGGCCAGCACCAGCACGAAAAATCCGAAGTATCCTGATACGCTCTACGTTGCCGAATTGATCGGCAAAGACACGGTAGATACGATTCCGCCTGCGACCATGGATGCCTTCCGCGATCATGGCGAAGTTCGCGGCTCCACGATTCTTGAAGCGCCCGACGTCGCGGCGGCGCAGATCGCCTCGCTCAAAAAGATAGGCGTCGATCTCAACGCCATCACCGAGCAATTGCAGCGCGAGGGCGTGGACTCGTTCGCGAAATCTTTCGAAGACCTGATGGCTGCGCTCTCGAAAAAGCGGGCTGCGTTGGGTGGCTCGCCGGTGGATGCCGAAACGCAAGCGCTCGGTTCGATTGCCGGCGCCGTGAATCAACGGCTCGACGCCTGGACCAAGGCCCAATTCAACCGCCGCATGTGGGCCAAAGACCCCACTCTCTGGTCTGACAAGTCCACTCCCGAAATCACCAATCGCCTCGGCTGGCTCAGTTTGCCGGAAGTGATGCGCGAGCAGGAAGCCGACCTCATCAAGTTCCGCGAGCAAATAAAGTCCGAAGGCTATACGCATGCGGTCCTGCTCGGCATGGGCGGCTCAAGTCTCGCGCCGGAAGTGTTTCAGAATACTTTCGGCAATCGCGCCGGCTATCCGCAGTTGCATGTTCTCGACAGCACGCATCCCGCAGCGGTGAAGGCCGTCGAAGGCGCGGTCGATCTTCGCCATACGCTCTTCATCGTCTCGAGCAAATCCGGCACCACCACCGAGCCGAATTCGTTCTTCTTTTATTTCTGGCAGAAAGTCAGCGCCCTCGATAAATCGCCGGGAAAAAATTTCATCGCCGTCACCGATCCTGGCACGCCGCTGCAAAAGCTCGGCGAGCAGCGCGGTTTCCGCCGCGTGTTTCAAGCCACGCCGGATGTCGGCGGCCGCTATTCGGCGCTCACGCATTTCGGCCTCGTTCCCGCCGCCGTGATTGGCGTGGATTTGCATCGCCTCCTGGACTGCGCTTACACCATGCAAGAAGCCTGCGCCGCGAGCGTCCCTGAAACGAAGAGCCCCGGAATTACGCTCGGCGCGATTCTTGGTGAAGCCGCGCTGGCCGGACGCGACAAGACCACCGTCTTCGCCTCCGCATCTCTCAAACATTTTCCTGTTTGGCTCGGCCAACTCATCGCCGAGAGTACCGGCAAGGAAGGGAAAGGCATCGTACCTATCGCGGATGAAGAACCGCCGGCCGATGCGGCTCGGTATGGCAAAGATCGCCTGTTCGTGCAGCTGAGTCTTGCGGGAGAGAAAGACGACGCGCACAACGCGACGCTTGCAAAGCTAGAAGCTGCCGGGCATCCCGTCGTGCGCATCTCGCTCGGCGAGCTGGCCGACATCGGCCAGGAGTTTTACCGCTGGGAAGTGGCCATCGCCGCCGCAGGCGCCGCGATCGGAATTCATCCGTTCAATCAACCGGATGTGCAATTGGCAAAAGATCTCGCGCGCCAAGCCATGAAAAAAGGCGCAAGCGCCGCGTCGAGTGATGGCGCGCCGGCGGTCGATGCCTCAAATCCGGCAGCGTTGCGCGCCGCAATTCAACCATGGTTGAAATCCGCGAAGCTGGGCGATTATTTCGGAATCGACGCGTATCTTGCTCCAACCGCTGCGACCAGCGCGGCTCTGCAGCGCATTCGCATCGCGCTGCGCGACCGCGCCGGTGCCGCCACGATGCTTGGTTACGGTCCGAGCTTCCTACATTCCACCGGGCAATTGCACAAAGGTGGGCCGAACACCGGTCTCTTCCTGCAAATTCTCGACACGCCCGCCGATGAGGTCCCCGTCCCGGAAACCGATTACAGCTTTGCCGAATTGATCAAGGCGCAGGCGCAGGGCGATTACACCGCGCTCGAGCAGCGCAAACGCCGCGTGGTGCGCGTGCAGTTGGGCCGCGATGTCTCCAAGGGCCTCGCCAATCTCGAAGAGGCCGTTCGTGCCTGAAGTCACCGCGCTGTTCTGGGATTTGGGCGGCGTAGTCTTGACGAACGGCTGGGACCGCAAAGCTCGCCATGAGGCCGCCGCGAAATTCGGTCTCGATATGGACGAATTTGAAGAGCGTCACGAAGCTTTCGTGAACGAATTTGAAACCGGCGAGATGTCGCTGCCCGAATATATGCGGCGCACCGTGTTTTATCGCCAGCGCGCATTCTCTCCCGATGATTTCAAGAAATTCGTATTCGATCGTTCGCAAACTCTACCGGAATCTTTTCCCGTTCTCGGCGAAGTCGCGAGGACCAAAAAGTACTTTGTAGCGGCGCTAAACAATGAATCCTTCGAACTCAACGAATATCGCATCGCAACATTTAAGTTGCCGTCCTTTTTCGCGGCTTTCTTCAGTTCCTGTTATCTCGGCCTTCGCAAGCCGGACGAAAAGATTTACCGCCGCGCTCTCTACATGGCCCATCGCCAGCCGGCGCAATCCATATTCATCGATGATCGCGAATTAAATGTAGAGTGCGCAAGAGACTTGGGAATGCAGGGCATTCATTTTCAAAACGCAAAGCAGTTGCGGAACGACCTCGCGGGTCTGGGCGTAAAACTAGAGCCCTAGCAGACAGGAGAGATCGCATGGAACTGGGAATGATCGGGCTCGGCAAAATGGGCGGGTTCATGACGGAGCGCCTGATTCAAGGCGGACACCGAGTGGTGGGATACGATCGCGACGCCGCGGTGGTGCAGAAAACCGCGGAAAAAGGGGCACAGGGCGCCAATTCGCTTGAAGCGCTGGTGTCGCAGCTGAAAGCGCCGCGCGCAATTTGGCTGATGGTGCCAGCCGGCGCGCCAGTTGATGACACGATTGCCGCGCTGCTCCCGCGGCTTTCTGCAGGTGACACGATTCTGGACGGCGGCAATTCCTTTTATCGCGACAGCGTGCGCCGCGCGGCGGATTTAAAACCCAAGAAAATTGATTTCGTGGATGTAGGCACCAGCGGCGGAGTGTGGGGACTGAAAGAAGGCTACAGCATGATGATCGGTGGGGAAGCCAGCGTCGTCGAGCGCCTAAGTCCAATTTTCAAGACGCTCGCTCCAGCGGCCGATAAAGGCTGGGGCCGGGTGGGCCCGGCCGGCGCGGGGCACTTCGTGAAAATGGTTCACAACGGTATCGAGTACGGAATGATGCAAGCGTATGCCGAAGGTCTGGATCTGCTGCGGCACAAAACAGACTTCAATCTCGATCTGTTGCAGGTTTCGCAAATCTGGCAATACGGCAGCGTAATTCGCTCTTGGCTGCTCGATCTAACCGCCGACGCGCTAAAGGCAAATCCGAAGCTCGAGGGCATTCAAGGCTACGTAACCGATTCCGGCGAAGGCCGCTGGACCGCCATAGCAGGAATCGAACTAGGCGTCCCGTTGCCAGTAATCACAGCGGCGCTTGATGCACGATTCCGCTCGCAAGATCCCGAACCGTTCGCCAACAAGCTTCTTGCCATGATGCGCCACGAATTCGGCGGTCATGCGGTAAAAACGGTAGCGGGCAAATAATAATTCGCGCGCGCAAACCGATCGCTGAAGCCAATTGAGGAGCAGAGAGTGAGCACGACGACCGCAACCGCCCCAAACGCCGCCGTAAGCGATGCGACGTTCCCGCAACCCGCGCCGCTACGCCAGCCCGCGGAACCGTGTCTATTCGTGATCGTGGGCGCGACCGGCGATCTGATGAGCCGCAAGCTGCTGCCGGCGCTCTATCGCCTGCGACGCCGCGGATTGCTCCCCGATCACGCCGTGCTCCTGGGCGTAGCCGTCGAAACGAATATCAACGACGAAAGTTTTCGCGCCCTTTGCCGCGACGCGTTAATCGACAGCGGCGTACCCAAAGAAGAACTCATTCCCGGATTCACCGGGCAAAGTCTTTTCTACTACGGCCTACCGGCCGGAGACACCGCCGGCTTCCGAGGCCTGGCGCAGCGCATTCAGGCCATTGAAAAAGACAAACAACTTCCCGGCAATCGCGTCCTCTATCTGGCCCTGCCTCCCGCGGCGTTTCCGTCGGTGATCAAGGGCCTTGGAGAAGCGGGCCTGAATCACAGCAGCGGCTACACGCGCATCGTAATCGAGAAGCCCTTCGGCCACGATCTGGAATCGGCGGAAGTGTTGAATGACTGCGCGCATAAATATTTCAGCGAAGATCAGATCTATCGGATCGACCACTATCTCGGCAAAGAGACGGTGCAGAATATTTTAGTCTTCCGTTTCGCCAATTCGCTGTTCGAGCCGCTTTGGAATCGCGATCGCATCGCCAGCGTGGAAATCACCGCGGCGGAATCGCTGGGCATCGAACATCGCGCGCGCTATTACGAAGGCGCCGGCGCGCTGCGCGACATGATCCAGAATCACATCACGCAGCTTTTCACGCTGACGGCGATGGAAGTTCCTTCGTCGTTCGACGCCGAAGCCATCCGCCACGAAAAAGCCAAGGTGTTGCGCTCCGTGATGCCCATCGCCGCGGATGACGTTGTGTTTGGGCAATACACCTGCGGCAAAATCAACGGCGCGGATGTGGTGGGCTACAGGGAAGAACCCGACGTGGCGAAAGATTCGAAAGTGGAAACTTTCGTGGCGCTGCGGCTGTGGGTCGAAAACTGGCGCTGGCACGGCGTGCCATTTTTCCTGCGCACCGGAAAACGATTGAACCACCAATGCAGCCAAATCGTGGTGAATTTCCGCCGTCCCCCCGTGGCGTTATTTCAAAAAGCCGGCGCGCCGCCATTGCACGCCAACGCCCTGGTCATGACCATTCAGCCCGACGAAGGCTTCGATCTGCGTTTCGAAATCAAAAAGCCCGGCGATGGCGTGGATCTGCAATACCAGAGCCTCCATTTTAAGTATTCCGATGTCTTCGCGCCGCTGCCGGAAGCTTACGAGACGCTGCTGCTCGACGTCCTCCGCGGCGATCCCACGCTCTTCGTGCGCGACGATTGGGTGGAAGATTCCTGGCGCCTCTACACTCCGCTGGTAAAAAATCATCCGCCCGTTTATCCCTATGCGGCTGGGACCTGGGGGCCGGAAGAGGCCGACCGCCTGGTCGCCGATTTTCTCGCCGACGGCTGGACCGAATCGTGATCCGCGAAGCGCGCGTCTTCGCCAGCGCCGATTTGATGACTCCGGCAATCGCCGAAGAAACTCTGCGCATTATTGAAGAAGCGGTCGCCCGCCGGGGACGCTGCTCCGTTTGCCTCTCAGGCGGCAGCACTCCGAAAGCGCTGAATGAACTTCTGGCTCGCGACTACGCCTCGCGCATTCCTTGGAATCAGACGCATTTTTTCTGGGGCGACGAGCGCTATGTTCCGCATGACAATCCGCACAGCAATTACTTGATGGCTAAAGAATCGCTCTTCGCGCGTCTGGCCGTTCCGCCCGAAAATATTCATCCTATGCCCACGACTTATGCGGACCCTGACAAATCCGCGCGCGAATACGAACTCGAACTCCGCCGCTTCTTCGGTGCGCAACCGGCTTTCGACATCCTTTTTCTCGGCGTAGGCCCGGAAGGCCACACCGCCTCGCTATTTCCGAACTCGCCCGCGCTGAATGAAACGCAGCATTGGGCTGTTGCTGTCGAAGTGCCCGCCGAGCCCCCGTGGCGCCTGACGCTTACATATCCAGTGCTGAATCGCGCCCGCAATCTTTTCTTTCTAGCCGCAGGCAGCGCAAAGCGCGAAATCATCCGCGCTATTCGCCAGGACCCGGGCGGCCCGGCAAGCCAATATCCCGCAGCGCGCGTGGATGCCCCCTGCGTCGTATGGTTCGTAGATCAACCGGCCGCCTTTTGAGCTAAGTAGCGCCGACGTCTCTGCCGGAATCTTACGACCACAAAGTGTGCCAAAGAGAACCTCTCGGACGGACGACAATCCCGGCCCGATGATTGAACGCACTGCTCCGGCCGCGATGTGGGTCGTAGCTGACTTTCGTCGTCGCAAGATGCCGGCAGAGACGCCGGCGCTACTTAACAGCCCGAACTTTCGTACCATTGACCCGGGCATTGCCGCCACGTAGCATTCAAGTGGGGCGCAAGGTAGCGCCTCGGTCTGTAGGCCCTTCCCCTGCAAGATCGCGCAGCAAAATCAAGCTGCTCGCCGTGCGTTTAGCAGCGCACTCCGCCACGTGATCCAGAAACAGCGGACGCCAGGGGGAAGGATGATCGCGATTCCGGCCGCAGTACACCAAGCCGCGCGGATTCGGAAATTCGTTCCTCCACGCCCGCAATCGACGTGCACCGATTTCAGCTGAATGGGAAGGTCTGACTCGAATGGCATTCAATAGCTCGAAGGAAGCAGTTCGCACTTCCGCGCCGACGCCTGCGCGGGTGCAGAGCGTCTCGAAAATTGTAGTCGAGGAACTCGGAACGTGTGCTCCGCCGGCTCCGGCGAAATCTCGCGGAGAAGAGCGCCGCCGCAGCCAGCGCGTTCTTTTGCGCGTGCGCGCCAATGTCTATGTGAACTTGAAAGGCCAGCAAACCAAGCTCGAGGTGCGCACTCTGAGCGTGAATC
This sequence comes from uncultured Acidobacteriota bacterium, assembly GCA_963831955.1. GTDB lineage: Bacteria > Acidobacteriota > Terriglobia > Acidiferrales > UBA7541 > Palsa-147. The sequence goes on from CAWHSG010000005.1 coordinate 44,364, forward strand.
CGTTCGGGGCCATGATTATCTGCGCGGAAAATCTTGCGCCGCAGACACGCCTGGTGCTCGAAAATACCGTAACTCAGCAACGAGTGGCGTGCTGCGTGGTGCGCGCCGCGAAAGAAATGCCCGACGGTTTTCACATTCCCGTTCAATTCGACGCGCCCGCGCCGAAATTCTGGATGATCGATTTTCCGCCGGACGATTGGAAACTGCCGGACGATCTCTGATTCGAGTTTGAGTAGAACGCCGGGTCAGATTGGAATGCGGCCTAAAAAGGAAGCTGGCTGAGGTCCACGTTTCCGCCAGAGAGGATAATTCCCACGCGCGCGCCTTTCGCAGCGCCCAAGCGGCGCAGAAGCGCCGGCGCAGCCGCTACAGCGCCGGACGGCTCGACCACGATTTTCAATCTCTCCCAAAGCGTGCGCATCGCGTTTACAATCTCATCTTCACTGACCGTTTCGATCTGATCCACGCGCTCCCGCAAAATTGAAAACGTGAGCGGGCACAGCGTCGCTCGCAATCCGTCAGCGATCGTTACCGCTTTTGCGGCTGGCTCGAGCTGCCCTGAAGCCAGGGAGCGAAAGGCGTCATCGGCATTCTTCGGTTCGCAGCCGATCACGCGGATTTTCGGATTCATCGCTTTCGCGGCAATTGCAGTGCCACTCAGGAGTCCGCCGCCGCTGACCGGCGCGAGAATAAAATCCAGATCTGGCACTTCCTCCAGAAGCTCCATCGCTGACGTCCCCTGCCCGGCAATTACAGTGCGATTATCGTAAGGATGAATCATCTGCGCGCCAGTGCGCCGCAATAGTTCTTGCGCGGTACTTTCGCGCGCGGCGAGAGTAGGCTCACATTCCGATATTTGCCCGCCATAAGCTTCCACCGCCGTTTTTTTCACGGCGGGCGCGTTCGAGGGCATCACGATCCAGGCCGGAATCCCGCGCTGCCGCGCCGCCCGCGACAGCGCTGCCGCGTGATTGCCGGAAGAATGAGTCACCACGCCGCGCCTGGCGGCCTCCTCAGAAAGAGAAAGTACGGCGTTTGTAGCTCCACGAATTTTGAACGAGCCGGTCTTCTGAAAATTATCGCACTTGAAAAAAAGCCGCGCGTCGGCAATGGAATCAAGCAGCTCGGAGGTGAGCACGGGCGTGCGATGGATGTACAGAGCAATGCGCCCGGCAGCAGCGCGAACGTCTTCGAAGATAACCTCGTCAGGCATTTTTTGAGGCTGCGTCTGTCGGATACGCAATTCGTGCAACATACTCGCCGCGGCTAAAGCCGTGGTAATTGCGCGAAGATTTCGGGACGACTGAAGTCGTGCCCCGACAAAACAGGCCGCGCCCTCTATTTCCCGCCCACCGTAATCGTAATCTTGCTGCTGGTCACATTTTCATTGTGATCCGCCGCGCGCACGGAAATCGTATGCTCGCCGGGCGTCAAATGGTGCAGCGTGAGCTCATAACTTTCCTCGCGCGAATCGGAAAGATCGCCCTTGGGAAATATCAGGCTCCAATCGCCGCTGTCCAGGCTGTATTCCGCGCGCGCCACGGAAATCGACGGGTCGCGCACGTCAAACGTTACCGTGTAATCTCCACTCGCGCCTTTCGATGCTGCCGCGCGCAAACTCGAAATCTCCGGCTGCGTATTATGCACTTCAAATCGTTCACTCTCGCGCGTAGCAGTCAGCGCTTGATCGGAAGGATTCGAGGGGGAATCAGAGGCCACCAGCTTCAAGTAGTAAGCGCCATCCGGCAGGGTGGTGGAATCCCAGGAATAGTGATGCTGCTCGATTTTGTCTTTCAGCAGCCGCCAATTTTTCTCGCCCTCGCCGCGAATATAAAGAGTGAAAGTGAGGTCGTCGTCGTTGTCATCGTGCGAAGTCCACACCACACTCATGTAACCCTTCTGCTCGACTCCCTGCGGCGGCGCCTCAGCCTTCGGTGCCCGGGAAGTTGCTTCGGCCACGTAAGGCACCGCGCCCGGATTCACCGAATTCGGCGCTTGCGGCATGCGAATTTGCACCGGAGTGGAAGCGCCGGGAGCAGTGGGCGGCGTCGCAAAGCCTTGAATTCGGACTCCAGGATTTTGAACCACGATGCCGTCAATCACCGGGGCGACATTCTTCGGCAGATAGGCCAGGCTCACCCACGAGACGGTGGGAGTGGCCGCATCATCAGTTTGCGAGAAAACGACTTTCCATTGCGCAAAGCGCGCCGGCAGACACGTTACTTTCTCCGCACCGGAACTCGAGTACGGCCCGCTCCAGTCGCTCCAATTATTTTCCGGCCGTGAGGTATTCCCGGAACGAACGTAGAACGCCAGCTTGCCCTTCTCCGATCCATTTTCACCGGACCACGTCAGCCGGCCCCACTGCGAAAAAATTTTCGCGTCGAAGGGCGCGGACTCGTACGATCCATCCTTCTCGCGGCCCGGCCCCAGGGCAAAAATCTTCCCGGGATTCGCGGTTCCCACATAGAGCACTCCGCCAGCTCCGGAAACCAGAGACGTAACTTGATCGGAAGAGGCGTTTGCGACGGTCGAGAAAATTCGATTCTCACCGAGCTCGATCACCGTGCCATGATTGCCCGTGCCGAGGAGTAGGCGCTGGTCCTTGGAGAATCCGAGCGAATACACCAGATCGTCGCGCGAGCTCCAAATGGATTCCGGAGAGCCGTCCGCCGCAATGCGGTAAACCTCGCTGCCGCCTCCAAGGCTGGGGAAAAATGGGATTGCAATGGGAGGAGCCGCAGCGGCCGCCGCGCCGAGCGCAGTCTGCGCGTTGCCGGCGATCACCGGAGGAATCGCCGCCGGAGTCGCCGGCGGAACATACGGAGCAGTCTTGGGTTTTTCTCCGATGGCCGCGGCGTAAATATTTCCATCGGAAGCGGCAAGAAGGCTGGTCACTTCCTTTTTGTCGGTTTCATAGAGAACGAAAGAACGCCCCGCCGCCACCTCGCCGGGTTTCTTGTGCTGAATTTCGACGCGCAAAATCAAACCGCTCGGGTCCGTGCCAATCAGCAGGTTACCTTTGGAATCGAGCGCCAGCGAGCGCGCATGCCGCTCGTCGCTCTTGTAGAAAACTTTTCCATTTCCATCGGCACCGACGGCATACACCTGGCCCTGATCGCCCGTGGCGACAAACAAAGTGCCACTCGAATCCATAGCCAAGGCCCAGATGTATTTCGTTTTGGGATCGAAGAAGGTGCTCTTTTGTCCGCCCGGCGTAATCTTGTAGATTTTCCCATCGGGAGAGGTCGCCACATAGAGATTGTCCTGCGCGTCGAAAAGAATCGACTGCGCCGCCAACTCCGGCGACTCGAACACCGTGGTAGGCGCGCCCTTGGCGTCAAATCGCAGCACCCTGGCATTCGATCCGCCGGCGGCAAATAAAGTGCCGTGCGAATCGAGACGCAGCGCCCAGAGATAAGCGAGATTCGGATCGGCGAACGGCGCGAATCGTGGCGCCGGCGTGAGCGAACCATCGCTGCGAATCGCCACGCCCTTGGCAGTGCCGCGCTGAAATTCGGAATATTCCGACTGGCGCCAGAAATGGGTGTGCTCGCTCTCCGCCGGGATCGCGAGTGCCAGCTCGCAGATCAGCACGGTCATCGCCGCCAACACACACACCGCATTCGCTCGCCATTTCATCGGCTTCAGTGCTCCTCTGTTCGCCGGATTCACTTCACGGTGATAGTCAGCGCGCGCTGGCCCGTGATCACCTGATTCATTTCCACGGACCATTCCCCCGCCGACGATTGCCCGAGCAGACGGGCCCCGCCTGGATTCCTGCGCTGGTCGAGAATGTTGATCTGCGAAAGCGGCACGTTGGGAAGTTCCTTGTCCTCGACGAGCAGCGTAGGCGAAGACTGCATCAGCGCCGCATACAGGCGGTCATTGTGCCTTTCGCGATTCAGCAGCGCCACAAGTTCATCGAGCCCCGCCAGTTGCGACGTCGCGCCGAACCTTTGCGTCGTGCGATTCAAGGTCTCCGCATCGCACACCAGCAATTGCAGCGAGCCTCGCTCGGCTTGCGGCGGAATCGTGACGGGAACTTCCTGAATGAACGGCTCGCCGCGATAAGGACGCAACAGCACTTTCACGCGAATCGTTTCACCCGGCGAGACTTCGCTCTTCTCGCTCCAGGCGCTCTCGATCGAAGCCGACCGCCGTTCGGGCACGAGCTTTACGTTGATGGTGATTTTCCGCACGTGTGCCGGCTCGAAAGGATTATTGTAAATTTGCGTGAAAATATTCAGGACGTCGAAGGCCACCTGCGTCCCGCCGGGTGCCGGCGCATCGGTAGGCGCGTAGTAATCTTCAATTTTTGCCGGCGCATGATCTTTCAAATCGATCGTGCCAGTCACTTCGAGCGTCGTTCCTTCGCTGTACGCGGTATTGGTCGAGATTCCGTTCTGCGTCGCAATCGCCACCAGCACGGGAGTGAGCTGCCGCACCTCGGCCACCTCAAAGTGAAAATGCTTTTCCTCCTGCGGAGTGCTGATCGAGACGTCCATCGGAATCATCGGCGGCGCCGCGCCAAGCCGGCCCATTACCGCCGTGGTGCGATCCTCCGTCAAAGTTCCGATCACGCCGCTAGTGCTCATGATTTTCGTGGAAGCCATTTCCGAGTTGAGCGTCATCACCACATGCCCACGCAGCAACGGCAGCGAGACCGAGCCAAATCCGAAAAGCGGATGACCGCAAGCAAACACGCGATCTCCGACAAGGGCTGTGACCGTGCAGCCGGCAGTAAGCGACAGATCGCCGCCGACAAGCTGCATCCCGACCATGTCGCCCGGCTTGATATTCGCATCGTCGGGCGAAGGCGCGTCAGTTCCGCCAAGCGCGGTGGCCATCCCTAGCGCCGTAAATTGACTTTGAAACTGTCCCAGGACCGCGGGAGAAATCCCGGTAGAAACCAGCGGCGTTTCAATCGGCTGCAAATAATTTCCGGCGCCCAACGGAGCCCGCTGCAAAATGTCCGCCGGAATCGCAATTCGAGTCGCAGCTTCCGTATTCGAAGGCAATGGCTGCGAGGTCTCCGTGGGCGTCGCCGGCAAAGTTGCGGGTGTGCCCGGCAGCGCGTTTTCAATATCGAGAATGCTCGCGATCGGCGTGACGCCGCCGATGGCCTCTTTCGTGAAAACTCCCAGCTTCAGCGAAAGCGCCCCAGCAAGTTTCCCATTGAAGTAAACGGGACTGCCGCTCATGCCGGCCACAACCCCGGAATGTTCGACCTTTTCGCCATGCAGTTGGACCAGAATCACATCCTGCTTCGGCCCCAGCGCATTGCGCAGGATTCCAATCACCTCAAGATCCATCGGCTCGATTTTGTCGCCCGAAAAAATGGTGTAAGCGATGCCTTTCATCCCGGGCTGAATCTGGTCAATAGAAATAGTGCCGCCGTCGTCGGCCGCCGGCCGGGTCCGGGCTGACGATTCAGCCCGGGAAACTAAAGAAGCAGCAGCAAGCAGCAAAATTGTAGCAATAAGAACTCGAAAGATAATTCGAGGATAAGTTCGCATGAATTTCGATGATACCCGCCTCGCCCGGCACAGAGCAACAAAACCAGGCAACAAGTTTAGATGCCGGTTAACGCTACGACGAAAGTACCGCCGGCGTCCCGCCGGCTCTTTTCGGCCCCGTCGCCCCAGCCCGGATCACGCCATCGGGCCGGCGCACGCGTTCCCCACACCTCCTGTCTAACTGTGAACGTGGCGTTTACTTTTCCTTGCGTCCCGCAAACACAAAACTGGGTCAACTTGGTTGTCCGACTCACAACAACAATTTTTGTCACTCGGCTCCGCGGGAGGCGACCAGCCCCGTGCTAAAATTTCGCCGTGAGCAAAAAGAAAATCCGGCCAGGGAAAAAGATCGAAGGTGTGGTCGAGCTGCCCGGCGACAAATCGATTTCGCATCGCTACGCGATCCTGGCCGCGCTAGCCGAAGGCAGCAGCGAAATCTCGAATTATGCCAGCGCCGCCGATTGCCGCAGCACGCTCAATTGCCTCGAGCGCCTCGGCGTGAAAGTCGAAACGAATGAAAGAGTTGTACGCATCCATGGGCGCGGCTTGGATGGTCTAGTCGCGCCGCGCCGCACTCTAGACGCCGGAAATTCCGGCACGACAATGCGCCTGCTAACCGGCGTCCTGGCCGGCCAGAAATTCAACTCGAAAATCACCGGCGATTCCTCGCTCAGAAAGCGCCCCATGCGCCGCATCCTCGAACCTCTCGCACAAATGGGCGCCAAAATCGAAGCCCAAGAAGGCGGCCTCGCACCACTCGAAATTTTGGGCCGCACATGCTGCGGAATTTGCTATGTCGCCCCGATCCCCAGCGCCCAAGTAAAATCAGCCATCCTGCTCGCCGGCCTTTTCGCCGAAGGCGAAACTTCGGTAGAAGAAAATGTCGCCACTCGCGATCACCTGGAAATCGCGTTACGCGAATTCGGCGCCAATGTCAGCAAAATCAATAAGATAACGCGCATAACTCCGCGCCCGCGCCTGCAAGGACGCGCTCTGGAAGTTCCCGGCGATCTCTCCTCAGCAGTATTTTTTATCGCCGCCGCGCTAGTTCTGCCCGGCTCGCAAGTGGTGATCCACGATGTGGGGTTAAATCCGACTCGCTCGCGCGTCCTCGATGTATTGATTTCGATGGGAGCGCCGATTCATATCGCGTCGCTGCAGTTGCGCGATGGAGAATTGGTCGGCGATCTATCGGTCAAGCATGCCGAATTATCCGGCGGCGAGATTACCGGCGCCGAAGTGGCGGAAATGATTGATGAGCTGCCGATGCTCGCGGCGCTGGGCCCATACACGGAGCAGGGAATCGTGATTCACGACGCAAAGGAATTGCGCGTGAAGGAGAGCGATCGCATCTCCGCACTGGCCGAGGCTTTGCGCGCGATGGGTGCGCAGGTGGAGGAATTTCCGGATGGCTTGCGCGTGGCCGGACGCTCGGCAGGAAAATTGCGCGGCGCGAAGATCGATTCGCGCAACGATCATCGCATTGCCATGGCGATGGCCATCGCTGCGCTCGGCGCTTCTGGCGACTCGGTAATCGTGAGTGCGGATTGCGCCGCCATTTCTTTCCCCGAATTCTTCCCAACGCTAGATCGACTGGTCGAATAGCCAAGTAGCGCCGGCGTCCCCGCCGGCATCTTGCGAAGAAAATTGAGCCGCGGGCGCGAGTCACGGGCGGATCAGCTAGCCCGATTACGGCGATGTATTTGAAAGCTCGCGCCGGGCACGACTTTGGATTTAGCTGGAACTTGCGCTCGTAAGATGCCCGGCGGGGACGCCGGCGCTACTTGGCTACGATTCGGATTTGCGGACGTTGATTGTGCCGTACGTGGTATCGAGCGTGATTTTCGGGCCGCGGCTGCCCACTTTGCCGTCTAGCTTTTTTGTTTCGCCCGAGGTCTCGCGGTTCAGGCTGGCGTCGTCGAACTCGGTATCGATCTCGCCGGAGCGCGAAGCGGCGCTGATCTCGAATGACGATTTCGCGGGCAGCGCCAGATCGATGCCGCCGGAATCATTTTCGACAGTAATGTCGTCGGTCGGTGGCTTCTTCAGGCTGATGGAAACGTCGGCATGCGCGTTGTTGACGTCGATGCGTCCAGCGGCATTCTCGATTTCGATCGATTTGTCGTGTGTCTTCAGCTTGATGCTGCCATCGACGTCGGAAATCTGCAGCGAATCGGAATCGAGATCGAGCCGCCCATGCATCTTCAGAATGGTCAGATCGGTGCGCGAAGAATTGAACTGCGTGGTTTGCGCAATGTTGGAGATTTGAATCGGGCCAAAAAACTCGCCATCAATCGTGGCGTTGCCGGTAACGTCGCTCAGTTCCACACCATTGCCCTTGCCGCTTAGCCCGACATCGCCGTGAACCTGAGCGATGCGCACGTCGCCGTTCTGCATCTTGGCGGTCACGTCGCTGCCCACGTCGTGAATGGCAATATCGCCGCTGAGCGAAACTGCGGTGACTGCGCCGCTGATCCCCGTGATAGTGAGGTCCCCGCTATCGGTTTGTGCTGTCACGCTCACTTGCTTCGGCAAATGTACTTCGAGATCCACGCGCGTGTGCGTGCGATCGCCGGATATTCCGCTGGGCTCGACTCGAAATCCGCCGTTCACCGGCGTCACGTTGATTTTGATTTCGGAAGCACGCTTCGAGGACTCGGCATCGCTCACGGATGAAACCGTCTTGGTCGCCACGATTCTTAGATCGGTATCCTCGTCCGCAAAAACGGTAACGTCGCCGCGTGGCGTATTCACGCTGATCGAAGAATTAGCCTTCACCGGCACCGGCGGCACATCTTCACTGACCGGCACGCCTTTCTTCATCCACATGTCGTTCCACGTGAAAGAATCGGTGTCGCCCAACTGGTCGCGGATTCTGCCAATACCCCACATACCCGTCACAGCCACGAACAGAAGAATGATTAAGGCGATTTCGCCGCCGCTTAGCCACGGCGGGCTCTCGTCACCGGATTGCCGCGCCGAAAAATTATCAATGAGCTTGGCGATGCCCCAGACAATCAGAATCACCGGCCAATACAGGCGCACTAGATGGCCAATGCCAAGTTGCGGGTAATGGCGAATGAGGAGAAAAAGGATGCCGACCAGAATCAGCAACAGGCCGCCGAAGATCGATTGCCGTCCGTTGCGAGCTGGGCTCATTGTTTGGCTTTGGAATGCTTCGCTATGGCCTGCGGGAAAATCACTGCTGCGGCCGCGGTTCCGAAGTGATATGGCCCTCGGTAGAGGCGGTGGCTTCGATTAATTTGATCACGCCAATTACGATCAGCAAAATCGGCCAGAGATCTCCGAACGAATATCGATTACTGAACTCGGCAACCAGGAAGAGCACTCCGAGAGTGATCAGTATCGCGGGACCCATTAGGCCTCGCAACCGGCATCTCGCGCACGCGCATCGCACTCCGTCGCCCATTTGCGCCCCCTGCTACGCCCGCGACCGCTTCACGTAAAGCCAGACTCCAATCGCGATCAAAATTACCGGCCAGCCTCTGTTTACCCAATCGCCGTTGATCAGGCCCAGGTTTCCCAGCAGAGCGAGCACACCAAGGGCAATCAATACGAATGCGCCCACAGGCCGGGATGGTGCGGCCGGGGCGCCTTCGACTCCCGGCGCGGCGAGTTGCCGGCCTTGCGCTCCGCGATAGGAATCGAGCGAAGTGTAGATTGGGAACATCCCGAACGCGATCCAGGCCAGCGCGGTTAGACTGCCGAAAGCCTCGGTAAGTCCGACTGCAAGTAGTCCCGCCCAGATGGCCACGTGAATCAGAGACCGCGTGTAATCGCCGTTGTAAACCGCGCCAAGTCCGGGAACGAGCCCGAGAGCCGCAGCAGCGCCGGCATTTGTTCGCGGCGGGGGAGCCGTGCCTATTGCGGTTCCCGCGAGGGCGCTGGCCAGGCAATCCTCGCAATAAAGAGCGCCGCGTACGTCGCGCGCACATTCGTGACAGAGCGGTTTGCCGCAATTGCGGCAAAATCCAGATGCGTCCACATCCACGTGCGTGGCGCACTTCATGGGGAGCTCCTGACGAACATTGGCGCGATGACGAACGCATAAAGCGATGAACTGCGATTCGAGCTGCGCCCCGGATGCGGCGAACCTTGCGACTTTTGCTCGGGCTGCGCGCTAGGCGGCTGAGCGGGCGGCTGTTCTTCGCGCGCCGGGGAGTCCGGCGGGCGCAGGCGCGATTGAATTTCGTACACCACGCGCAAGTCGTTCACGTATTTCACGCCGCGCGCGTACACCAGATGCGACTGGCGATTCATCGAGCGATAGATATTGACGGGATTCAGATCGCCCTTGCGAATCTTCGCGGGATTCAAGCCTGCGGCGTACAAAAGAATGATCAAGCTTGCCGCAGCCGTCGCCATTCCGATCGCAAAACGCGGCTGCAAAAGCGTCGGCGCCCAGGCCAGCCAACGGCGCCAGCCGTGCTTCGGAGCCCGCGGCCCGAGCGTCTGATCGAGAATGGCTGAGACGAGCCGTGCAGGAGTTTCGATCGGCTCGAGCGATTGAACGCGGCGCACCATGCCGCCGACTTGCGCGATGAGCTGAGCGCAACGCGCGCAGCCCGCCGCATGAGCCTCGAACTCGGCTCGCTCGCCGGCGCTCAGCAAATTATCCAGATAGTCGCTCAGCCGCTCTTCGGTTTGTGCGCAGTTCCAGTTCATGATCGCGTCAGTCCGGCTTCAATCCCATCTGTTCCAATATTCGCGCCAGCTCGATTCGCCCGCGGTTGATTCTCGATTTTACCGTTCCTTCCGGCACCAAAAGAACTTCTCGTATTTCGCTGTATTCCAAACCCTGCAAGTCGCGCAAAATCACCGCTTCTCTCAGCTCCGGCGAAAGTTTTGCCAATCCTCGCTGCACTTGCGCGCTGAGCTGGGCTTCCGCGACGATCTTGTCCGGCATGCGCCCGCTCGATTGTTTCTCTTCGAGCTGCGGCATTTCGTCCTCGATCGAATCGGTCATGCGGTCGCGCCGCGTGCGCCGGTAATGATCCACCAGCAAGTTGCGCGTCACGCTGGTGAGCCACGTCGCAAATCCGCCCGAAAGCTCGCGGTAGCTGGCCAGCGAGCGATAAATCTTGAGAAAGACTTCCTGGCTCAAGTCTTCCGCTTCCGTCGAGTTGCCTGTGAACCGGTAGCATATATTGAACACGCGCCGGGAATGGCGCTGAACCAGCTCTTCCCACGCTGGCCCGTCGCCCCGCAGGCAGTGCTGGACCAGTTGAGCGTCGGGCTGCAATAGTAGTCAGCCTCACCACTTCCATCAGGATCCGGCCTCACCCTAAGTAACGCAAATTACGGCCGAAATGTTCCGTATAGAGCGGCATCTTAGCCGCGCCGCTCTCCAAAACACAAGCGAGGGCGAAGAGAAAGTAATTTGGGCTCGGCAAGTAAGTCGGGGGTCGCGAGCGGCGAATTCAGTAAATGCTGGGCAGAAAACGAGCCGTTTTCGCCGCGTACCGTTCGTAATCGGCGCCGAAGAGTTTGCGAAGATGATCTTCCTCGAGTTGCACGCGCCGCAAATTCACCCACAGCCATCCGAAGAAAAAGAACCAGGCCAGTATGCTGCCAAGAGTGAGCGCGAAGGCGATGCGCGAGGCGATCAACGCGGCATATCTGGGGTGGCGTACGAAGCGGTAGGGCCCCTTGGTCATCACCTTGCGCTCGGATAAATCCCCGGCGAAAACCTTGGCCAAGTAACGGTCGGTCCATATCAGCCAAACCGCACCGGCCAAGTACAAAACGAGGCCGATGGTTTGCAGCACGGGATTGAGAAGTTGCGGAACTAGATGCCAGTGTCCGTAATCGAGGAATACGGTTAGCTCGGCGATGGCGAAAATGGTGATCCAGCGCAACATCCACGGGTCGTAGGTCACTCCGGCGGCTTCTTCCATCACCTCGCGCGAGCGGAAAATCGAGCGATGAAAGCGCATCATCGCGCAGCCCCAAACCAAACTGACCAGCAAAAATCCAGTGGAGAATACGTCCAAGCGTTCCCAGGGACGCGGCGAATGCCACTGCCAGAGACAAGCGACCGCCGCGACGAAATAGCCGGCGATAAAAAGCAGCGTCGCCAAATACGCATGCGATTGAGGATTCGCTACTGCCGGCGCTTGCGACGACGACGGCGGCGCTCCTCGCGAATCACGCGCGGCAATTCCGCCGTCCATCGCGCCCAGATGATTCACCGCGGCCACCCGGTTCTGCGGCTTACCCAAGTCATGTCGGCTGTCTTCCCCGGCGGTATCTTATCCGTCCTATGACCCGCAAGACAAGCGCGCTCCGCCGGAATCCTGAAAATAATTTTCTGGGCCGTATGATTCCCGGGTGTCGATGGCGTCTAGACGGGTTCCCGCGAGGTATCCTGCTCGAAGCAAATTACGTAGCCGTTACAATCTTCCACGTCAATTTCCCGCGTACCATAAAAGGTGGACTCAGGTCCGCGAATAATCTTCGCGCCTTTCGCGGTGAACTCCCGCTGCAGCGCCTCGATGTCTTGCACCCAGATGTACGCGTCCCAAGCCGCGTCCGGATGTGCTTTTCGATTCGGGCGCAGCAGCCCCGTCGCTCCAGGATTGCTCAAGAATATGTAGGCGGAATCCCGAAAGACGATAACGAAGCAGGGCGGCTCACCCCAATAACGGTCAAAGCTAAATCCGAGAACGTCACGATAATATTCGGTGGTCTTGACCACCTCGTCCACCAGAAATGATGGCGAAATGCCCGCGAATTTTTGCGGGGATTTCGAGGGAGCTCCGCTCATTGCGGTTTCCTGCGTCTCGGGCATCACCTGACTTTCTGCAAGCTCGAATAGACGCAGAAATTGAGTTTCGCATCCTGCGCCGCTTTTTCCAGAAAGCCTGACGACCGCAGAATCCGTTCTTCCGCTGGCGCCACATAAATCAAATAAATCGGCCGCTGCTTTTGCTGCCAGGACAATTGCACGTTCGCGAGCACCTGCTCAAACACGCGAGCCTCGCAGGGATCGAAGAAGAACAATACGAGCGGATCCGAAGGAAGATAATACTGCGTAAAATCCATGCGCACGGATTCGATGTATTTGCACTTCTGCGTAGCACTCGAGTAGCGAATGATGTTCTGCTGCGCGATGGCGTTCAGTTGCGGCGAGAACTCAATGCCGATCACCTGCTTGAACGGAAACTCCGAGGCCATCAGGAGCGCCCGCCCTTTGCCCGATCCGAAATCGATGAACACAAAATCTTCGAAGCGAATCGGCAGCCCTTCCAGAATCGCGAAGAAGCGTTCCGGCTCGATGGCCGCATAATTTCTACCGTAAATCCAATTCGGGCTGGGAATGTCCAGATCGCTGAGGTAAGTCCAGCCGCCGACTTCGCCGTCCGTTTTGACGCCATATTTCCGGTCGAAATCACTATGCTCGGGCTCGCGTTCCAGCCGCTTTACCATCATGTATTCGCGCAGTAGGTGATAGGGAAGGAGTGCGCTGCGCAGAATGGTTACCGTCACGCCGCGCTCCGCCAGCGATCGTCTAAATCGCGGCAGGACGGTTCTCATCAATCGGGGCATCGGGGTTCCAGGTTAGCCGCCCGATAGTATCATTCTTGGCAGCATTGTCGAGAACTATACGTTTGCGAGCCGGGCGGGCGTCGTCCCGGTACTCGGAGGCTTCATGCCGGCCAAAGGCTGCCACGCTAAAGCGCGCCGCTACGACGGCACTGCTCACTACCAACTGATTCTTGACACTCCGCAAGCGTTGCTGCTACGGTTCGCGGCGGATGCGCCGGTCGCTTCGCAAGCTGCTCTTCATCGCTGTCGCGGTCGTCGCCCTCGCCGCGCTGCTCTATAAATTTCGCAATTCCATCGCTCTCGAGGGATTCCACTGGGCGCTTTTGGGCCAAGCCTGGCGCGACGCGAATATCGCGCTACTGCTTCTTTCGCTCGCCGCCATCTTCGGTGCGTACGCGATTCGCACGTTCCGCTGGCAACGTTTTTCGCGCTATCTCGGCAAGACGGATTTCACCGGCACCTTCACCGCGACGATGATGGGTTTCACCTGCCTCTTTCTCCTAGGCCGCGCCGGCGAGCCGATTCGACCGCTGCTCATCGCGCGTAAAGAAAAATTGCCGGTGACGGGAATGTTCGGCGTTTACATTCTCGAACGCATCATGGACGCCGGCGCCACCGCGGTTTTCGCCGGATTTGCATTGCTCGCGATTAAGCACGGCTCCATCGCCGGAGACACGGATACTCCGCTGATGCATGCCGTTCGCCGCAGCGGCTTGGCGCTCCTCGTGGGCTTTGCGGTTCTCGTCGCCTTTCTGATTTATTTTCGTTTGCATGGCGCGGGCGCGCTGGCGTTGCGGCTGGAGCGAACGAAAGGCCAAGGCGGATTTCGAGGCAAACTCGAGGCACTGCTCGGAGGAATCAGCGAAGGCTTGCACTCGCTGCGCACTTGGGGAGATTTAGCCGCGGGAATTTTCTGGACCGCGGCGCACTGGATTCTGATCGTTTTCATTTACGTCTGGATTTCCCACGCCATCGGCGGTTCTCTCTCGACGATTGATTTCTCCGGCGCCATGCTGGTGCTCGCGTTCACCATGGTCGGATCGGCGTTGCAGCTTCCCGGTGTGGGCGGCGGCGCGCAGGTGGCTACTTTTCTCGTGTTCACGGTGATCTTTGGAATAGAAAAAGAACGCGCCGCAGCGGCTTCCATTACTATATGGCTGATCACGTTTGCGGGCGGATGCTTGCTGGGCATACCGCTGCTATTTCGCGAGGGATGGTCTTTAGGAGAATTGCGAACCGAAGCGCGCGCCGAGGCCCAAGCGAACGTGCTCGAAGCCGAACAGGAATTATTGGACGAAGCCCGCGCGGCAAAAGAGAAGCGCCGAGGAGACGTGCAGCGGTGAAGTGTCCTTTCTGCGGAAACGTTGATGACAAAGTGGTGGATTCGCGCGAAGGCCGCGCCGGCGATTTGATCCGCCGCCGCCGCGAATGTTTGAAGTGCGAACGCCGCTTCACCACTTACGAGCGCATCGATGAGGTTCCGTACATGGTGATTAAAAAGGACGGCCGCCGCGAGCGCTTCGAGCGCAAGAAAATCCTGCAAGGGCTGCTAAAAGCCTGCGAGAAGCGCCCGGTGCCTACGCCGCGCCTCGAAGCGCTTGTGGATGAGGCCGAGCAATTCGTAAGCGAAACCACGGACCGCGAACGCACTACCAAGGAAATTGGCGAAATGTTGATGAACCGCCTGAAGAAGCTGGACAAGGTGGCCTACGTGCGCTTCGCATCGGTCTATTCCGATTTCAAAGACGTAAAGGAATTCATGGACGAGCTAAAAGGCTTGCTGAGGGAGCGCTCCCGCAAATAGCTCCATTTAGGCTTGCCAGACGCCGGCCGCGAACGTCTTGATCTTCCGGAATCCCAATCGTTCGTAAAGCTCAACCGCAGTCACATTCGCTGCGGTAACCGTGAGCGACAGCGCGTGAAAGTGCCGCGCCCGCAGCGCCTGGATCGAAGCTTCCATCAATTGCCGGCCGAGTCCCGAGCCACGGTAACCCGGCTTCACGCAGATTTGCGTCGTGTGTCCAACTCCCTCCGCGACCGTCGAGGTAAGCACCATCCCCACCGGCGGATCGCCATTCGCAGGGCGCACCACGAACGAAGCCTCCGGCAAAAATTGCCCGCAACCGGGAAGAATCACGATATTGCGCAGAAATTTCATTCCGCCGGATTCGGTTCGATACTGATCGTTGATTTCGGAATCCACATGGTTCGCATAGGCAAGCTGGATGAGCCGCGCGCAAGCCTCGAAATTACGGTCGCTCCAGCGCTCGAGGCGCAGTCCAGCCGATACGGGCGCGTTCTTGAGCGCCGCGGATTTCAAATCGAGCAGCATAAACTCGCGAGCGTAAAGACGAAAATGTTGCGACAGGAAATTCGAATCGAGTTCCGCGCCGAAAGGCATAAGCTGCGCTTCCACGCGATTCACGCGCGGGGTGGCGCGCAGTGTGGCCAGCATCTCACTGAGCAGATTGCGAGTCACTTCCGCTTGCGGCGAGCGATGCGAGGCGAAAAGCCCGCCGATCAATCCTTTGTGATCCTCGAGAACGTAAAATCCGTAACCGGCAGGCTGCCGATGCTCGATGGCCACATAACCGCCGAGCGAATGAGAATCCACAAAGCGGCGAATCAAATCGAGGGAAGGGCGGTAATCCCAGGAAAGCTCATCCCGCCAGTCTTTCGCTTCTTCTTCAAACAGACGCTCCAATTCACGCGTCTGCACTTGGCGGAGGTCCAGAAGATCCATGGTGTTCGAGTCGCGCCCCGAGATAACGATTATAACCTTGCTGCGTCTGGCGCAAAACCATTACTCAGGCAGTAAGACACGGGGTTAGTGACCCAATTCAATCTCGCTTCGAGTTTCCTAGAGGAAACTCCGCATTCGTCGCGGCGGAGCCGCGGCGCTACGGAGGGAGCCCCGAATTTACGCGGGTGAGGAGCGCTTCAGCGCTCCGAAAAAACGCGCCCATTAACGCCGCGCTTTAGCGCTGGGCACTTCTTAGCCAGCGCCTCACGCGGCCTCCAAACGTGCTCTGGGATCCCATCCTGAAACTAGGACACTAACGGCGCCGTATCGTTGCCAGATACGTCACTCGAACTATGCTAACATTCGGCGAGAAATCTAAGCGGGAGGTTTGCGCACAGACTGAATGGCCGTCTTCGCTGAGCTGCGTTATCCCACCTCCGCCCTCGCCAAGGTGATTTCGGCCGTTCTGGCACTGGTGCTATTTGTTTTTTTCGGCGCGTCGGTAATCGCAGGCCTGGTGCTTCGCCAGATCGTAAAGCCCTCGCGAAATCCCGCCACGGTGGATTTGAATGTGACCATGGGCCACCCCAGCACATTTACGTTTCCGGTAGAGGGCGGACAGCGCGAGGGCTGGTTCTTTCCCGGATTGCAGGGCGCGCCGACCATGGTTGTCTGCCACGGTTACACCTCGCAGAAACTCGAAGTGCTTACGCTGGTCACCGCGCTGCAAGATCAGCAGTACAACGTATTCGTATTTGATTTCGCGGGGCATGGCGCGAATTCCGGCGCGACTACGCTCGGCTATCGCGAAGCCGAGGAGTTGCGCTCCGCGGTGAATGCGCTCGGTGGGCGCCCGGACGTGGACCCGCGGCGTTTCGGGATCTGGGGCAAAGATTTGGGCGGCTACGCGGCACTGGAAGTCGCCGAAGCCGATCCGCGCGTGGTGGCCATCGCCGTCGATTCAGTCTACGACGATCCTACGGACATGGTGCGCCTGGAAGTCAAGCAATCGGGGATGAGCGCTCTTCCGCTGGTCACGCGCCTTTGTGTGCTCGGCTTCCGGCTGATCAATTATCCCTACAGGCAAGAGCCGCCGGTTTCCGCTCGTTTGGGGCGTCTGCAGAACACCTCGAAGCTGTTCATTCAATCGCAGGATCGGCCGCTGCTCGCTTATTTCACGTCCCAGATTTTTGAGAAGGCGCCCGATCCCAAGCGCCAGGTAGTGGATCGCGTGAGCTATTCGGAGATGAACGACGACGACCGCAAAGTTTACGAGAACATGATCTCGTCATTTTTCCTGGTGTCGATGCCTATGAGCGCGCGCGCCTCTCGCTAAGGCAGCGGCCGTTCCACCGCCGCTTTCACGCACGGCGGCCTCCCGAATTCCTGCACGGAAGTGACGGATGCCTGCCTTTCAAGATCCAGCAAGCCGGACGGGCTCGTGAACACCACCGCAGGGCCCGCGATCTGCGGTGTCCACTCCGGGATCACTCTTCCGAGGTAAAAGTTCAGGCCGAATTCCCAGTTGCGCTGAACTCGATAGAAGGCGATGGGATCAGTGTTGTAGGGCGGGCGGAGCTGCGCAGAAGAAGCAATTCGCCGCGCCGAGAATTGATCGTCGGAGCGCACTTCCGCGATGCGGAGAGTGTCGTTGGCCATCAGCGCAAGGAAGAGTCCCGAGGCGCAGATGGAGCTGAGTGCCAGGCGCGGATATCGGACCACCACGAAGAGCAGGGAAGCCACAAACACGATTGCGCCGTAGCACTGCAGGATTTTACCGCGCGCATGCCAATTCTGACTGTTAAGCAGATCCGGAAGAAACTTCTGTCCCGCAAAGGGAGCCGCGAGATACAGCGCGAGGACTGTGGCGGCGACCGCGACTAGTATCCACGGCCGGCCCGAGCCGCAGGCTTCGATTCGGCGTTCAAGCGCGACGCCGCAAAGCAGCGCCAGCGGCGCGATGGCAGGAAGTATGTAACCCGGCAGCTTGGATTGCGAAAAACTGAAGAACACTATTGTGAATATCGCCCAACAGGCGAAGAAGAAGCCAGGGGAGTCCGCGAAAGTCTTCGCCCGCCAGAGATGCAGGCCTTCCGCGGCGGCCGGGATTAACATCGCGGACCACGGAAGCAGCGCGATCAGCAAGATCGGTCCGAAAAACCAAAACGGCTGGCGGTGCTGGAAAACCGGCGTCAGGTAGCGTTCCACGTTGTGAAGGAAAAGGAACGTGCGAAGAAAATCCGGATTGCGCCAGGCACACAGCGCGTACCACGGCGCCGCAACGACGACGAACGCGGCAATCCCGGCTGGATGTGCGAGACGCAGCGCAGCCCGCCACTTCCGCGTGCAGACCATCCAAAGCCCGATGCTTCCGCCGGCCAGCGCGATGGCGCCCGGTCCTTTCGCCAGCGCCGCCACGCCAAGCCAAACTCCGAATAGAATAATTCCCGTGAGCCGCGGGCGTGCCGCTGAGGGCGAAGCCGCCGAAGCTCGTAACGCGCCGTGTTCGCGCAAAACTCCCGCAGCGCAGGCCATGGCGATCGCAAGGCTCGCGGCAAACAGCATGTCCGGAGTCGCCGCGCGCGCGAAGGCGAGCGTTCCGATCGCGGTAGCAAAGATTAGCACCACGACCCAGGCAGCTTTTTCGCCGTAATGCTTCAGCGCCAGCCAGGCCATCGCCAGCGCCGCGCACAGCGCCGCAAGCGCCGAAGGCATGCGCGCCGCCAATTCCGCCGAGGAGAAAATCTTGAACCCAACAGCGGCGGTCCAGTAATAGAGGACGGGCTTCTCAAACCAAGGCTGCCCGTAGAGGCGCGGCGTCACCCAATCGCCCGTCTGCGCCATGTCCCGAGCAATCCACGCATAGCGCGGTTCGTCGGGTCCGACCAAGCCGATCGAAGCCAGACCGGTGAAAAGCGCCAGGACCAGCACCAGCCCCGCAAACGAAAACGCAAAGACGCGCTCTTTGGTATTGAATCCGCTCAAAGCGGCATGAGTCTAGCAGACTTGTCTTTGCCTCGCCTTCGCAGCGGTGGGGTTCAGCGCAGCACGATCGGGGATCGCGCCCGAAGCGAGAAACGCCATGATCCCGGATGCCCAGCACGATCCTACCGCATGCCAATACCCAAAATGCCAGGCTAAAGCCCGCCGCTACGACTGCCGATGCCGCGCGCTCAATAGGTGGTCTGGCCGATGCGCGTGCGTCTGTGACAGAATGGCCGCGGATGCGCGAGACGCTTGAGTACTTCGCAGCATGGCTTCTGATCAAAGGAATGGGATTGCTCCCGCGGCCAGTGGCTCGCGCCGTCGGAGTGGCGCTGGTTCGCGTCGCCTACGTTTTCCGGCCGTCATTGCGCCGCGCTGCCGATCTAAACCTTCGCCTCGCGTTCCCCGATTGGAGTGAAGCGCAACGGCGCGCGACGATTCGAAAAATGCTGCGAAACATCGGCTGGATGGCGGGCGATTTCTCGCAATTTCCGAAATTCACGCGCGAGAATATCGAGCAAGTCATCGCCCTCGATGGCCACCAAAATTATCTGGACGCCTTGCACCGCGGCAAGGGCGTCTTGATTCTCACCGGTCACATGGGGCCCTGGGAACTTTCGAGTTTCGCTCATGCCCTCTATGGCTATTCGTGCTTTTTCCTGGCGCGGCCGATTCAAAACCAGCGCGTGGACGCGCTCGTAAATCGCTATCGCTGCCTCTCCGGCTGCAGCGTCATCGATAAGAATGATTCCGCGCGAGCCGTACTGCGCACACTTCACGCCGGCGGAGCGATCGGCATCCTCGCGGACCAAAATACGTCACTTGAAGAGGGCGTGTTCGTCCCCTTCTTCGGCATTCCGGCGTCCAGCACGGCGGGCCTCGCGCGAATTGCTCTACGCGCAGACGCCGCTGTCGTTCCGGGCTACGCGTTCTGGGACGAAGCAGCGCAAAAATACATTCTGCACTTCGAACCGGCAGTCGAGCTGGTGCGCACCGGCGATGAAGCGGCGGACGTGAGCACCAACACCGCCAAGTTTACGAAAGTAGTTGAAAATTTCGTGCGCGAACATCCCGATCAATGGATCTGGGTGCACAAGCGATGGAAAACGCGTCCGCTAGGCGAGAAACCCATCTATCCGTCGTAACTCACGGAATCGAGGCAAAAATGTCAAGAACAGCCGGAGAACTCGCAGAGTATCTGCAAGCAAGGCTCGAGGGCGACGCGGCGGCGCGAATTTCGTCGGTCGCAAGTCCAGAATCCGCTGCGGCCGACGATCTAATTTACGTCGAGCAAGCGAAATTTCGCGAGCGCGCCCAAGCTTCCAACGCGCAATGCATCATAGCCCCGCCAGCGATCGAGTTCCCGGGCAAGACGGTGCTCCGCACGGCCGCTCCGAAGCTCGCCTTTGCCAAAGCGTCCGCGTGGCTCACGCCGCCGGTATTTGTGCCGGCGGGCATACATCCCTCCGCAGTGATCTCCAGCTCAGCAAGAATCGCGGAAGGCGTTGCTATCGGTCCATTTGCAGTCGTCGAAGATGGCGCTGTAATCGCGGCGCACACCCGAATCGATGCGTACTGTTTCATCGGGGCCGGTGCCAGCATCGGTCAGCACTGCCATCTCTATCCTCGGGTAACTCTCTATGTGGGCGTCCGGATTGGCGCGCGCGTCATCCTGAATTCGGGCGTCGTAATCGGCGGCGATGGCTTCGGCTACGTCTTCGGCGAGGGCAAGCAGTGGAAATTTCCACAAGTAGGCGGCGTGGAGATCGGCGACGACGTCGAAATCGGCTGCGGAACCACCATTGATCGCGGTTCCCTGGGCACCACCCGGATCGGCGCCGGGGTCAAGATTGACAACCTGGTGCAGATTGGCCACAACGTGGAAATCGGAGAGCACACGGTAATAGCCGCGCAAACGGGCATCTCAGGCAGTTGCAAGATAGGCCGCAAGGTCATCCTGGCGGGTCAGGTAGGCCTCGCCGAGCATTGCTCGCTGGAGGACGGTGTCGTCGCTGGAGGCCAGGCTGGCATATTACCGGGGAAAACGATCCGTGCAGGCGAGATCGTATGGGGCACGCCAGCCCGCCCCTTAGCGAGATTTAAGGAAGAATACGCGTGGTACGGCCGTCTACCCGCCATCGGTAAGCGGCTCAGGAAATCCCCGACGTGAAAACTTCATAACGACCGATCAATATGGAAAGCGGGATGCCGGCACTCGCCACTGCCATTGTCCGGCCTATGGCCGTCCTTGGGCTCGGCACCTAAGTGTCATTTTTTGTTGACCGAAGACCCTTTCATAGCCATAATCTAAGTCGGGTCTCTGTATCTGATTGTATTATTTGTAGATCGAGGAAAACACATCGCGCTCTGATCGGCATCTTCGCGGTTTGGTGGCAACCGCCGGAGAGGCTTTGGCTCCACGTACTGGCAACGGAGGGGTGTAGACGCTCATCTAGTCCAATGGGTGGCAGCAGTGCAGATGCGACTCTGCTGGAGCCTTGTCGCCCCGGACGGTGAAATTTATTTCTAGAAGAACGTAGGCTAGACTCTTGGGTCCGGATGACGTGGCCGAACCGGAGAAAATCCATTAGCGGGATTCTACAAACTCGATGTCCGAAAGCGTGATGACACCACAATTTAGAGCGGTTCCCGACGGCAGCGGCCAAGGGTTCGCGACTGTAGCGGTCCGGGATCTGGAAGGTCAGGTCGCGCAGGCGGTGGGTCGCGCAACTCGTTGGCTTTTGGGCGCTCAGGTGGAGGGGCGATACTGGTGGGGCGAACTCGAGGCCGACACCACCCTTGAATCCGATTACACAGTCTTCCAGTTCATTTTGGGACGCCTCGATTCTCCTAGAGTTCGCAAGATGGCCGCCTATATCCGCCAGCACCAGCTCGAGGACGGAGGTTGGAACATCTTTCCGGACGGCCCGGCGGAAATAAACGCTACGGTGAAAGCATATTTCGCGCTGAAGTTAGGTGGCGACGATGCCGATGCGCCCCACATGCGGCGCGCCCGGGAGCGGGTTTTGGCGATGGGCGGGCTGGAAAGTACGAATTCCTACACGCGCTTTTATTTGGCGCTGGTTGGCGCGATCGGTTGGGACTTGGTTCCGGCCATTCCTCCCGAACTGGTACTTTTGCCTACGTGGTTCCCTATAAACGTTTATGAGATGTCCTCGTGGACGCGGGCAATTCTTGTTCCGCTGGCGCTACTCTACGCTTGCAAGCCGCAATGGTCGGTTCCGGAGCGAGCGCATATCGACGAGTTATTCGCTGAGCCGAATCGCAAGCGCAAGGCTTTCGAGCGCGACGAGAAGCTGTTCACCTGGCGGAATTTCTTCCTGACTACGGATCGCTGCATGAAGTTCTATGAGCGCCTGCCGTGGAAGCCGTTTCGCTCTTTGGCCCTCAAGCGTATCGAGCGGTGGCTGCTCGATCATATCGAGCATAGCGAGGGTATCGCCGCGATTTATCCCTCGATGCAGAATTCCATTCTCTGCTTGCTGGAGCTTGGCTATCCGCTCGAGCACCCCATCGTAAAGCAGCAGTTGGCCCACTTTGAAGCCCATGAAATCGAAGAGTCGGAGACGCTGCGCATCCAACCGTGCGTGTCGCCGGTGTGGGACACGGCGATTGCCATGGTTTCGCTGGAAGAGGCTGGCGTTGAGCCGATGCATCCAGCGCTGGTGGAGGCTGCCACCTGGCTGATGGATATGCAGATTTTGCGCAGCGGCGATTGGCAGGTTAAGAATCGTGATGGCGAGCCGGGCGGCTGGGCTTTTGAGTTTCGGAATGATTGGTTCCCGGACGTGGACGACACTGCCTTCGTGCTCATGGCGTTGGCGCGCGTGGCGCATCCAAATGCGGCGCGGCTCGAAAAGTCGATCCGCGTGGGCACGGCTTGGATGCTCAGCATGCAGAATCGCGATGGGGGATGGGGGGCTTTCGATCGCGATAACGATCTCCAGCTTTTGAACAACATTCCTTTTTCCGATCACAATGCCATGCTTGATCCCTCTACCGCGGATGTCACCGCGCGAGCCATGGAATGTCTCGGCAAGCTGGGTTTTACCAGCGAGCATCCGGCGATCAAGAACGCGCTAAAATTCCTGCACAATGATCAAGCGCCCGATGGCGGATGGTATGGCCGCTGGGGCGTAAATTACGTCTATGGCACCAGCGGAGTTTTGCGCGCTATGGAGGCGGTGGGCCTCTCGAACGCCCCTGAATGCCGCCATTCCGCGGAGTGGCTGCACTCGGTGCAGAATCCTGACGGCGGATTTGGCGAATCTTTGCACTCCTATAGCGACTCTAACTGGAAGGGGCGGGGATTGAGCACCCCTTCGCAGACCGCATGGGGCTTGATCGGTCTGCTGGCGACGGTGGGGCCGGACGATCCTGCTTCACTGCGCGCGGCGAAATATCTGGTCGAAACGCAGAATGAAGACGGAACCTGGGACGAGAAAGAATTTACCGGCACGGGATTCCCGTCCGTTTTCTATTTGAAGTATCACCTGTATCGCAATTCGTTTCCGCTTTACGCGCTGGCTCGCTTCCGGAATATGAAGACCGGCGCGACGGAATTTAGCGCTTACCAGCCCGGGCCCGAGGGTTTCCGGCATCGCAAGTTAAATTTGGGGGTTGAATGAGATTTCCGCTGAGCATGACAGCGAGCTTGACTGGCTATCTCGCCGGAAAAGCGATACGCCGCGAGAAGAAATTTCCGTTGGTGATGATGATGGAGCCGTTGCACGCGTGCAATCTCACGTGTACGGGCTGCGGGCGCATCCGCGAATATAAGCCGACGATCAATGACACGCTGACCGTGGAGCAATGCCTGGCGGCCCTGGAGGATTGCGGCGCTCCGATTGTTTCCATCTGCGGCGGCGAGCCGATGATTTATCCCGAGCTGGGGCGGCTGGTGAAGGAAATTCTTGCGCGGAAGAAAAACATTTATCTTTGCACGAATGGGATGTTCATCCGCAAGCGCTTGAATGAATTCCGGCCGACTTCGCGATTCTTCTTCAATGTGCATTTGGACGGATTGGAAAAGACGCACGATCTGTGCGTCGAGCGCGACGGCGTATTCCGCGAAGCGATCGAAGGAATCCGCGTGGCCAAGGCTGCTGGATTCCTGGTTACGTCGAACACCACGATTTACAAAGAGACCGATATCGAAGAAATCGGCGAGCTCTTCGCTTACCTGCAGACGCTGGGAGTGGATGGGCACATGGTTTCGCCTGCCTATTCCTACGCTGCGGTGCAGACGAAAGACATCTTCATGTCGCGCCAGGAAATTCAGCATAAATTCCAACGCGCTTCGGAGCTGCTCGGCAGCTACAACATCATGACTTCGCCGCTCTATCTTGAATATCTCCGCGGCGAACGCGAGCTCGAATGCACGGCCTGGGCCACGCCGACGTACAACACGCGAGGATGGAAAGGCCCGTGCTACGTGATGACCGACACGCACCATCCGAACTTCAAGGAATTTTTGTCCAACACGGACTGGACCAAGTACGGCCGCGGCAACGATCCGCGCTGCGAAGATTGCATGATGCATTCGGGCTACGAGCCTTCGGCGATTCTTGGCGGCAACAAAAAACTCGGCGACACCTGGCGCATGCTCTCCTGGCAGCTTTCGGGCCGCATGGGCGGTGCGAAGGGCGCTCCTAAAACAAATGGCCACGGAAATGGCAATGGCCATTCGAACGGCCACTCCAATGGTCACTCGAACGGCGGCAGCAACGGTCACACGCCGGTCACCAACCCAACCGCCCAGCCGGCTAAGGAAGAGGTCTTCCGAATTCTATGAAGACGCTCGTCACGGGCGCCACTGGTTTTGTCGGCAGCCACGTTGCGGGTCGAGTTCTCTCCACTGGTCAATCGTTGCGAGTTCTCACCCGGCCCGGCACTGACGTCCGAGCCTTGCGCGGCCTCGATGCCGAGCGCGTCGAAGGCGATTTGCGCGACGCAGCTTCGCTCGAACGCGCGCTGCGCGGTGTGAATCGCGTCTTTCATGTCGCCGCTGACTATCGTCTCTGGTCGCGTAATCCCGCTGAAATTTACGAAAGCAATGTCACCGGAACGCGCAATTTGCTGCAGGCTGCGAAACGCGCAGGAGTCGAGCAGTTTATTTACACGAGCACGGTTGCAACGATCGCGGTCGATCGTCCTTCGCTGCCGAATGAAACTACGGATTCGCGGCTCGATGAAATGGTGGGGCATTACAAGCGCTCGAAGTGGCAGGCGGAAAAAGAAGCGCTAAAAGCGGCGCACGATGGATTGCCGGTCGTGGTCGTCATGCCGACTACGCCGGTTGGGCCTGGTGATTGGAAACCCACCCCTACCGGAAAACTCATCGTTGATTTTCTGAATGGCAAGATGCCCGGCTACGTCGAGACCGGCCTAAACTTTGCCGGGGTCGAAGATGTTGCAGTAGGGCATTTGCTCGCCGCCGAGCGCGGCAAGTCCGGCGAACGTTACTTGCTGGGCGCTGAAAATCTCTCGCTCAAGCAGATGCTGGATATTCTTGCGCAAGTTACCGGCTCGCCTGCGCCGCGGCTGAAGATTCCCCACGCCATCGCACTGGGTTATGCCTACACCGAAAATATTTTCTCGCGCATGTTGGGCCGCGAGCCCCAAATTCCGGTGGAAGGCGTGAAGATCGCACGGCACAACATGTTTGTGGACGTTTCAAAGGCGCAACGCGAGCTGGGATATGCGCCGGGGCCGGTGGCCGCGGCGTTCGAGCGCGCCGTGCGCTGGTATGAAGAAAACGGCTACGTGCGGGCGGGGGTCCGCCGCGCCGTCGCTGCTGCAGCCTAAAGTGAAATAATTTGTGAAAGTGCTGGTCACATTTGCGTTGGAATCCGAGTTCGCCCCGTGGCGCCGCATGCGCAATTTTGTCCGTCTCGTAAACCCAGAATTTCCCGCCTTCGATTCGAATTGCGGAGATTCCGAGATTCGCGTGGTCATCACCGGCATGGGTCCGGAGCGAGCGCAGCGCGTGGCGCGTACGGCTTTCGACTGGCAGCCGGATCTGTGCATCGCCGCAGGATTTGCCGGCGGCCTGAATCCCGCGAATCGCGCCGGAGATGTGTTTGTAGCATCCAATATTCGTGACGGTGAGACGCACCGCACCATCGCGAGCGACCCGCGTGTCCTCAACCTAGCCGCGGAGTCGGGCGCGCGCAGGATAGAGACGTTGTACACATCGGTCTACGCGATCTCGACCGTCGAAGACAAGCGCCGGCTTAGCCGCACTGCCGATGCGGTAGATATGGAAAGCTTCTTTATTTTGAACGAGGCCGAAGAGCGCGGAATTCGCGGAGTCGCGATCCGCGCGATAAGTGATGCCGCCGATGAAAATCTGCCATTCGATTTCACGCAGGTGCTGGATGACCGCGGCGGCGTTCGAAGCGCCCGCCTGGCCCTGGCGATCGCGCGATCGCCACAGCGCATCCCGGCGCTGATACGGCTCGGCTCGGCAAGCCGTCGCGGTGCCATGAAGCTCGCGCAGGTGCTGGATAAAACGATTGAAAGACTGACCGCGGCGGCTGAATTAATTGTAGCGGTGGCTGCCGCAAGCGTGATCGCATGAGATCGCAAACCGCACAACTCGGCAAAAAGTCGCACCCGCCATTGATCGGGCGAGAGATGCGCGCGGGCGTGTATCGTGGCAAAGGGCGCGTTGTCGTGGAGACCGTGCCGATCCCGCAGGTCGGCGAAGGCGAAGTGCTGTTCCGCGTCGCGGCGTGCGGCATTTGCGGCACTGACATCAAGAAAATCCAGCACGGCTTTGTGAATCCGCCGCAAATATTCGGGCACGAGCTGGCGGGGACCGTCGTCGAAGTCGGTCATGGCGTGAGGAAATTCAAGACGGGCGACCGCGTAGTGAGCTTTCATCACATCCCCTGCGGCGATTGTTTTTATTGTGCACAGCAACTTTTCTCCCAGTGTCCGGGTTACAAAAAGGTTGGCCTGACCGCGGGGTTTGATCCCAATGGAGGCGGCTTCGCGCAGTATGTGCGCGCGATGCCCTGGATCGTGGAGCGCGGCATGTTGGCGCTGCCTCCGGACATCAGCTTCGAGGAAGCAACTTTCGTCGAACCAGTGAATACGTGTCTCAAGGCCGTGCGCAAGGCTCGCGTCGCGTCCGGCGAGACGATTCTGGTGATCGGTCAAGGTCCGATCGGCATGTTGCTGATGATTCTGGCCAAGCTGGAAGGAGCAACAGTTCTAACCAGTGATCCGATGTCCGGGCGGCGCAACGCCAGCGTTCGATTTGGCGCGGCTGAATCATTCGATCCAGCCAAAGTTGACCTGCGCGAGGAGTTGCGCCATCGCACCGATGGCCGCGGCGCCGATTCGGTGCTGCTGGCGGTGCCGAATCCAGCGCTGGTCAGCGAGGGTCTGGCGATCGCGCGGCCCGGCGGCCGAGTGCTCATGTTCGCGCACAATGATCCAGTGATGCGCGTCGAATTTCCCGCGGCGGCGGTGGGAGTCGAAGAGAAAGAAATTCTAGGGAGCTACAGCGCGTCGGTCGGCGATCAGGAAGAATCCGCCCGCCTGGTATTCGAGCGACGCATTCCGGCCAAGGAATTGATCTCGCACCGGTTTGCACTGGAAGAAATCGCGGAGGCCCTCGATTTGGCAGCGCGCCCCGCCGATGATACCTTAAAAGTGGTGATTGTTAATTCATGAGCGTGCTGGACCTAACTCGCAACGGCCACATGACCGCGGCAGTCCTCTACGGACCCGAGGACTTGAAGGTCGAGACCATCGACATTCCGCCGCTGGCCTCGAATGATGTCCTGGTGAAAGTCGAAGTCGCGCTCACCTGCGGCACCGATCTGAAAGTTTGGAAGCGCGGCTATCACGCCCGCATGATTCGTCCGCCCTCGGTCTTCGGACACGAGCTGGCGGGGACGATCGAAGACAAGGGCAGCGGCGTTAATGGCGGTTTCCGCAAGGGCATGCGCGTGGTGCCGGCGAATTCCGCGCCCTGCGGCGTCTGTTTCTACTGCCGCAAAGGCCAGCAGAATCTCTGCGAGGATCTGCTCTTCAACAACGGCGCCTACGCCCAATACATTCGCGTTCCCGGCCGCATCGTGGAAAAAAATCTCCTAGAAATCCCGGATAAAGTTTCGTTCCGCGATGCAGCAATGGTCGAGCCACTCGCGTGCGTCCTGCGCGGCGTCCATGAAATGAACGTGCACTCGGGCGACACGGCCGTGGTAATCGGCTGCGGGCCGATCGGCTTGAAGTTTATTCGCGTGTTATCGGCGCGCGGCATCCACGTAATCGCGCTCGGCAAGCGCAGAAGCCAGATGGCCGCCGCCGAACGCCTCGGCGCGCAAGCCACGATTGATGTCGCCAAGTCCGACCCGATCCGCCGGGTCCTGCAACTCACTGAGCGCGGCCTCGGAGCTGACGCGGTAATCGAAGCCGTCGGAGCCCCGGCCACCTGGCAATGGGCGGTGCAAATGGTGCGCAAGGGCGGCACAGTAAACTTGTTCGGCGGCTGCCCGCCGGGCTCGGAAGTAAAATTCGATCCCTCGGCGCTGCACTATTCCGAAATCACCATCAAGTCCACGTTCCATCACGCGCCGCGATTCATCCGCGAAGCTCTGGACACCATCGCGCGAGGTGAAGTGACCGCCAACGATTTCGTCACCGGCGAAGTGGCGCTGGACGAATTGCCGCGCGTTTTCGAACAGATGAAGAATCGCAATGGCGAGTTGAAGACTGCCGTAATTCCGTAGGCGTCCCCACTAACGGGCCTCCATGCAAGAGAATCCGGTTCTGGAAATCGCGCGTAACCTGCCAAGCGCGGGCTGCTCGCCCGAAGCGGCGCGCCGCTACACGCGCTGGCTGGCGACACATCACTACGAGAATTTCAATGTAGTCTCCTGGCTGCTCCCTCGGCGCTTGCACCAACATTTTTACAATGTCTATTCGTATTGCCGCTGGGCCGACGATCTCGGCGATGAAGTGCCCGATCCAAAGACTGCGCTGAAGTTGCTGGACGCCTGGGACGAAGAATTGCGGCGAACCTATGCGGGCAAGCCGTCGCATCCGGTGTTCATTGCTCTGGCCGAAACGGTCACGGCGCTGGATATTCCTATCGAGCCGTTTCAGGATTTGCTCATCGCGTTTCGCCAGGATCAGAAAGTGCATCGCTACGAAAATTGGAACGGAGTGCTCGACTATTGCCGCTTTTCGGCGAATCCCGTCGGCCGGCTGGTCCTTTATTTGACGGGTTACCGCGACGCCGAGCGCCAGGCTCTTTCTGACGCGACTTGCACCGCGCTGCAGCTCGCGAATTTCTGGCAGGATGTGGACCGCGACCTCGAGAAAAACCGCATTTATATTCCGCTCGATTTGCTGCCCGAGAAGGGCCTCACCGTCGAAGATCTCTTCTCGCGGAATTTCGACGATCGCTATGTGAAAGTGATGCAGTCGCTGATTGCGCGCACGCGCACGCTCTTTGCCGCCGGCGCTCCGCTCGCAGGCCGCGTCTCGGCCTCGCTGCGCGTGGATGTGGAGCTCTTTACTCGCGGGGGCCTCGCCGTTCTCAATCGCATCGAAAATATCGGTTACAACACGCTGCATCACCGCCCGGAAATCAGCCGCGTCACCCAGATTGGTTTGCTCGGCCGCGCCTTGCTCGATCGCTGCTTCACGTGGATCCTCCCGTCGGCGCCGCCGGATAATCGCGACGGCGGACCCGACGGCAACTCTAGCGGCGCCGCCAACGGCGCGTCGGCGAGCGGGCCGGGAAATGGCGCTCACACCCACTCAGCGCCCGCGGGACGCCATGCCTGAGATAATCTCCGTCGCGGCATCGTACGACTATTGCCGGAACCTCGCGCGATCCGCGGCCCGCAATTTTTACTATGGCTTTCGCCTGCTGCCGCCCGCGAAGCGCGATGCTCTGTGCGCGCTCTACGCGTTCATGCGCGAAGTGGACGATATTTCGGACGAGCCGGGAGAACTGGCCGCAAAGCAGCGCGGATTGGCCGAGCGCCGCGCGGAAATGGATCGCGCGCTAGCTGGGGAAAGATTGCCGTCGCCGGTCTGGCCCGCATTTCGCGACACGCTCGAGCGCTATAACATTCCCTCGCGCTATTTGCACGATTTGATATCCGGCGCAGAGATGGACTTGACGGTCAACGTGTACGAAACGTTCGACCGCCTGCGCGAATATTGCTATCGAGTAGCCGGCACAGTCGGACTCTGCTGCGTTCACGTTTTTGGCTTCACCGAGCCGTGCGCGCCGGAGTTGGCCGAGCGCCTGGGCATCGCGTTCCAAATCACAAATATCCTGCGAGACGTGCCGAAGGATTTCTCCATGGGCCGCATTTATTTGCCGCTCGACGACATGGCCCGCTTCGGCTGCGATGCCCGCGATTTGCGCCAGACTCACGCCGATCCGAAATTCGCCGAACTAATCCGCTTCCAGGCCGAACGCGCCTGGCAATTTTATTCCGAAGGCTGGCAATTGCTCGATCTGATCGACGAAGACAGCCGCGCCGCGCTCTGGGCCATGGCGCGCATTTATGCCGGCATTCTCGAAAAAATCGAGCAGCGCCGCTATGATGTTCTGGCTTCGCCGCCGGCAAGGCTATCCTCAGCAGAAAAGGTCTGGATTCTCGCGCGAGCGCGGCTCGGCTGGCGCGATCCTAAATATGTCGAAAGAATGCGTGAACGTGATCGGCGGGGGGCTGGCGGGGCTATCGGCGGCCGTCGCGCTGGCTGAAGCCGGCGCGCGGGTGCGGCTGTTCGAGAAGCGCCCCTATCTCGGCGGACGCGCTACTTCGTATCTGCTTCCCGACGGCAGCCACGTGGACAATTGCCAGCACGTCACGCTCGGCTGTTGCACGAATCTCGCCGATTTCTATCGCCGCGTAGGATCGGCCGATCAAATCCGCTATTACGATCAGCTGCACTTCGCGGATGTGAAAGGCCAGCGCTATTCGATCGGCTCATTCCTATTCGCGCCGCCGTTTCACATGGCGCTCTCATTTCTGCGCTTTTCGGCGCTTTCGTGGTCCGATAAATCGGGAATCGGCCGGGCGATGTTAGCGATCGCGCGCGCGGGCGGCCATCCTCCAGGCGTCGAGGGAAACTCGATGCTCGACTGGCTGCATCGCATGGGTCAGACGGCCGCGGCCATTGAACGATTTTGGCGCGTGGTGCTGGTGAGCGCGCTCGATGAAGAATTGGCGCGCACCGATGCGCATTACGGCATCGATGTTTTCTGGAAAGCGTTTCTAGCCAATCGCGAAGGCTTCCGCGTGGGCATCCCCACGGTGCCGCTCGCCGAGCTCTATGAAGGCTGCCGCGCGGGGATCGAAAAGCGCGGCGGGGAAGTCCGCTTTCGTGCGACGTTGCGCGGCTTTCGCATGGAGGGCCAGCGAGTGCGGAGCCTGGTATTTGACGACGGCGACGAAATTCCCGGCGACACGATCGTCTTCGCTGTGCCGCAATCCGCGTTGCTTGAGTTGCTAGGACCGGCCCTCGCCGATTCCGATCCAGCATTCGCGGGCCTGCGCCACTTGCACGATTCTCCGATCACCGGCATACACTTGTGGTTCGACCGCCCGGTAATGAAGGAGCCGTTCCTCACGCTCCTCGATCACACCGTACAATGGATTTTCAATAAAACGCTGCTCTACGCACCTAGCACGAGCGCGCCGCATAACGGATCGGCCCCGAGCGCGTCCAAGACCGATAGCGGGCAATACTTGCAGCTCGTCGTCAGCGCGTCGTACGATCTGGTGAACCGCCCGCGCCAGGAGATCACCGATCTAGCGCTGCGCGAAGTGCGCGAAGTTCTCCCGGCCGCCCGCGACGCCAAGCTGGTGAAATCCACGGTGATCAAAGAAATCGCCGCCACGTTCTCGCCCGAGCCAGGCTCCGATCAATGGCGTCCCGGCCCGCGCTGCGGAATCGAGAATATGTTCCTCGCCGGCGATTGGACGCGCACCGGGTGGCCCGCCACGATGGAAGGCGCGGTGCGAAGCGGATACCTGGCAGCCGAAGCCGTGCTAGCTGCGCACGGGACACCGCGAACTTTTTTGCAGCCGGATTTGCCAGCCGAAGGATTTAGCGCCCGCTGGGCGCGCAACGGAGCAAGAAAATCATGAACGCCGTTCGCGGCGGCACTAACGTAGCGGCGGGCTTTAGCCTGGCATCCGATCTCATCAATCGAGATCCGTGGTGCCGCGTGATCCGTAATCGCGCGATTGCACTCACATATTGGCGTTAAAGCTACAGATTAAAGCGATTCGGCGAATTGCCGGTTGCATCTCTAGATTCGCGGTATGATGGGGTTTCCCCCGGAGGACCTTCCATGGAGCGGAAGTATAAGCAGAAGGGCTACCACGAGAGCGGCGCGGGCCGCGACGAGAAGAAGAACAAGGAACATCGCCCGGCCGAGCCGCGTCCCAGGCAAGATCAGCTCGGGCCGCGCACCCCGCGCATGGTGGGCAGTGTCTCTCGCGCGCGTTGCTCAAATTGCGGCACGGTGCTGATGCCCGGCTTCGATCCGAATGGCCAGTGCCCGAAATGCGCGCTCGAGTTGCATTCCTGCAAGCAGTGCCGCCACTTCGATACGGCCGCGCAATTCGAATGCACCCAGCCGATTCCCGAACGCATTGCCAAAAAAGACGCGCGCAACGACTGCACCTTCTTCGATTTCCGCGTAACGATCGAGAAGGATACTTCACCCGCGGCCTACGCCACGCCTGCCGCCCCGTCCGCGCCAGTTTCCCCTAACACCTCTCACGGCGCCCGCAAAGCCTTCGAAGATCTATTTAAGAAATAACGCACCCGTAGCGCCGGCTGCCAGCCGGCGTTTTTGTGCCGCGCTACTGCCGTCGAAAATCCGGTCCAGAAACCCTACGTTGCAAACTTACACCGGAAACAACGTCGGTTCCTTCGAAGGCGCATCCGCAATTTTCTCGAGCCGCGGATAATGATGCCGCAACGGCTCAGGCACATCCACTTTGCCGCCCGTCAGCAAATGAATCAGCTCCAGCGCATTAACAATCCCTTTGCCCTCAAAATGATTGTTGGTGATTACAAAAGTTTTTTCCGCTCGTTCACTAGTATGGCGAATGCGCTCCGCCCAGGGCTCAAGTTCCTCCTCGGAATAAAGATAGTTGTAGCGTTCCGAAGGCGGAGAAGCCGGATCGTCGGTAAACCAGGTATCGTAGCGGCGCCCATGGAGCCGCACGTACGCGACGCGCGACGTCGCACGCTCCGTCGGCTTCACCGATTTCCCAATCACCGGCTGATCGATATTGCAGAACCCCACGCTGCTCTCGCGCAGCCATTCGAAGAATGATTTCTCCATCCAGCTCGAATGCCGGACTTCCGCCACCAAGGGATAAGCGCTGAATTCTTCAGCCAAGCTCTCCAGCCGCGCGAAACTCTCCGGAGTGTTATGAAACGAAAAAGGGAACTGCATCAGCACCGCGCCAAGCCGGCCCGACTCCGCCAGCACGTCGAACCCTTCGCGCACCGCGGCAACATCGTCGGCCCCCGCGCCGCTTTCATGCGTGAATTTCTGCCAAAGCTTGGCAGTGAAAAGAAATTGCGGATTCGCAGAAACATGCTCGAGCCACAGTCGGCACATGTCGGGCTTCGGCGGCTGATAAAAGGAAGTATTGATCTCGATGGTATCGAAGAATTGCGCGAGATAAGCCGCCTCGTGAAACCCGCGTTCCCGCCGCGCCGGATAAACGATCCCTTTCCAATCGGCATAAGACCAACCCGCCGGGCCGGTAAGGATCCGATGAGCTCCATGTGCGTCGCGTGTTGAACTGCGAGCCATGTTCCAATACTCTCAAATTCGAAGCGCTCCTGAAACATCGCTCACGGAAACAGTCGCAGTGTCCGATTGAATCCTGCTCGATGCCTTGCTATCCTGAAATTGCGGTGACGTTCATGGTGCTTCGCTGTTTTACAGTCCGCGCTATTGCAGCCAGATTTTCGATTTTTCCCTCAAGGTGCTCCGATGAAAATTTCCTTTAGCCACATTCAATTGAATGTCCGCCAAGCCGTCGAAGAAGTGGTGGCCCGCCACCTGCAAAAGCTCGAAAAATTGCTCAAGCGTTACGCGCCTGATCTCGTGCAATTGCACGGCGACCTAGAGCAGCGTCCGCGCAAAGAGGATTTCAATTTTTCGCTCAATCTCGCGCTGCCCACCGGCACGCTGCACGCCAGCGCCATCGCCCCCGATGCCGCCGCCAGCGTACGCGCCGCGTTCTCCGAACTGGAAAGCCAGCTAAAGAAGCACAAAGAAAAGCTCCGCAAAGATTACGAGTGGAAGCGCAAACGCCCGCGCGCCAAGCTCGCCGCCGATTAGCCGCCCGGCAGCCCGTCCAGATTCGGCCCGCGCTTGCCGGGTTGCGACGGTCATACCCACACGCTAGAATCATTCACTCCCGCCACAGGGGCGTAGCTCAGTGGTAGAGCAGCGGCCTTTTAAGCCGTTGGTCGTGGGTTCGATCCCCACCGCCCCTACCAGCTTTCTCTTTCACTCCACAGGACTTCCGGAAACGGCGAGGCAGCAAAAGGCAGCAGTAAGAGCAGCGTCGGCAAGCGAGTAATATAATCTCGCGGCACGGATGGCAAGCCGACATCTAGCTCCGGTT
Source organism: uncultured Acidobacteriota bacterium (assembly GCA_963831955.1). GTDB lineage: Bacteria > Acidobacteriota > Terriglobia > Acidiferrales > UBA7541 > Palsa-147. The sequence goes on from CAWHSG010000005.1 coordinate 78,848, forward strand.
CGGCAGGTACGTTCGAAGCTGGCGGGTTTCCGATGCAAATAGGCTACTTGTTTTGAACTGCTCTGAGCAGGCGTCGTAGAACGCGCGGGAGTTCGTTGGTTCAAATCCAACCCCCGCAACCAAAATTTCTTTTCTTTCGGCGACTTCAGCAGACCCTGCAACTATCCGAATCGTGCAGTCCAAATGCACTTAGGTGCCGGCGGTCGGGAGGATCATAGCCCCAAATCTGGTGCGGTTCTCGCGAGATTCTAGTTAATCCGCCTCAATCAGGTTGTGGTTCCGATTTGCTCGTCTGCATCTCCCTATCATTCTGCAGTCAGCTAATGCTATAAACGCTCATTCGAAGGACCTCATCCGAATGTTCGGCTGCCCGGGATGGCGAATCCTATGTCCGAGGTGCCGCTTGCCACGCCAGTGCCGGCGACCCGGGCCAACTTGTTCAGTATGAAACGCAATGTGTTCATATGTCTCGCACTTCTCCTGGTTGTGTTGGCAATCCTGCGTTCGGCCCTGACCACCCGCCTCGACGGCTTCACCATCGATGAGGCCTATCACATCGCCGCCGGCGTCTCTTACGTGAAGTATCACGATTTCCGAATTAATCCCGAACATCCGCCGCTTGTAAAACTTTGGGTGGGCAGTGTCATGGCGGCGACCGGATTTCGCCTGGATTCACTCCGCCAATTCAACGACAAGCCAGGAGAACGTGACTTTGCGAACCTCGCCGTTTTTCGACAGAACGACCCCGACTCGGTCCAGCGGCGCGCCAGAGTCGCAATGTACGGGTTGAACGGCCTCCTGTTGCTCGCTCTGGCGATTGCGCTGGAGCGTGTTTTTAACGCGGGTGTTTCTCTCGGTACTCTTCTATTCCTCGCAATTGATCCGACCGTTGCGGCGCACCTGCCTGTCGTCATGACTGATCTCCCGGTGGCGCTGCTCTCGGCAACGGCTGTTGTCCTCGCCGCAAGAGCCTTTCGTGAGTGGAGCTGGCACGACCTTGCTATTTGCTCCGCATTTCTAGGGCTAGCGCTGACCGCGAAACATTCTGCACCGGTGGTGGTGTTCGGCATAGTTCTCATAGGTGCCTTGCTTGCCATAATTCAACCGCGTGAATCATCAAAGCGTTCGAGCTGGCATAAAGGTGTGAAACTTTGCGGGGTACTGGGCGGGGCAATGCTAGTCCTGTGGGCTTCCTATTTTTTTCGCTATTCGGAAACTCCAAATGGCAGCGAGTCCTTCAACCGCCCGCTGGTGGAAAAAATTAACGACATTTCTTCGCTCCGCTATCACGCCGTACTAGCTGCTATGGCTACAACTCGCGTGGTGCCGCGCGCCTACCTCTGGGGTTTTGCGGACACCATCCGTGCGGGGATCGAGGGCAGAGAGAGTCCTCAGTTGTTTTTTGGCAGGGTATACCACTACAGAGGTCCACGATACTTTTTCCCCGCAATGATTGCTGTCAAAGTGCCCATCGGTCTGATCGCGCTAATGGTGCTCGGTCTGTTTCTCTTTATTACCCGCCGCCTTCCGCCGGACTGGATATTGCCTTGTGGAGTGGTCCTTGCCAGTGCGGTTTTCTTTCTGCTCGTTCTTTCAACGGGCGCGACCTACGCAGGTATCCGCCACGCTTTGCCGGTGGTTGTTCTGCTTGCCGTTTTCGCCGGCGTGGGCTTTGAAAGAGCGCTATCGTCCAGGGCTTGGCAACTTAAGAGTCTGGTAGGGCTGGCTTTCGTGGCTGCGGCTGTATCAACACTACCGCAGATGCGACCTTGGGAATATTTCAATGAATTCGTGGGCGGCACCACGAACGCTTATAAATCTTTCAGCGATGAAGGGGTGAACCTGGGACAGAGGTCGAAGGAACTTGCGGAATACTACAAGCGGGAGCTGAAACCAAAGGGTCTGCGCCCCGTCTGTCTCTATTGGGTTTGGGACGAAGAAAAGGCCGCGAGAGGCATTGAATGTTTTGGTAGTGACGAGAAATACGACGCTGCGCTCATTGAACTCCCGGAAAGGTCGGGAACGATCTTTGCCGGGCCATCCGATTTTATTCGAAGCAGCTATTGGGATACTGCTGCTTTGCGGGAATTCAAGCCTGCGAAGCGATTGGGAAATCTATTCATCTTCCAGGGCACCTTTTACCTGCCCGGAGAAGCGGCCTCCGACTTCTACTGGCATGGAATCAACAAGGTTTATGGCGAGAAACCCGATGATGCCGAGGCGGAGAAAGCATTTCGTCGCTCCGTGGAACTCGACCCAACGGCATATTTCGTTCACATTGAGCTCGGAAATATCTACTTGAAGCGACGATCTCGCGACGAATGCGTTCGCTCATACACCGAAGCACTCAAGTACGCGCCGGAGGAACCGGGGATTCGCGCTGTACTTCAGAATCAGATTCAGCTTGTATCCCGCGAGGCTCTGGCGGGGGTCAGTCCACTGCGAGATCCTCACATGGAATGATGCCTCGGGAAGGGCAATTGATAACCGCAGAGAGATTCTTGATCACCGGATAGCCCTCCCGAATATCTGGTTTGCATCGGCATTCACTCGGTGACAACCATCTGGCCCTAATTCTTGGTTGTGCCTAAGCGGCAGTGCGGGACAGTTCCAACATGAATGGCAGCACTAGCAAATTCGGATGGTTGCAGGCCCCCGCAACCAAAATTTCTTCTCTCTCAATCAGTTCCGCAAACCCTGCAACCCCATCCGAATTTGTGATTTTCATTGTTGTTTAAGGATATCGAGAATTCGTCTCCTACTCCGACCACAAGGGTGGCCCATCCATTGACGTAGTCGAAGGGTGGGGACTTTCTCTTGTCCCTTTTCTATTTTCTAGCTAGCCGCTGCTTGTTGAGAACGCTCTGCCGCCTTCTTCAATCGCGCCAGAGCATCCGCTACTCCCTCGTGTAACTGTCGGCTGCCGAAATGTTCGAGCATCCATCCCCACCATCCAGGTGAGATTGTGAAGTCTCAATCAAAGCTCACCCGGCAATGCTTGTTATCCAGCGTCCCACACACTATATGGCTGTGCACCGTGATGCCGAAAGGTAACTGCGCCGTCAGATCCAAGGCCCTTTTGTCCGGGTCGATGCTCGCAACCGTGATCTGCACGTCCCAATCTTTCCCGAGCGCTCTCGTTCGCGCGGATATTCGCTGCCCCGACTTGGCCGGGCCAGCCGGTTCTATCGAGCATGTTTCCGCATCCCACCACAACCCGTAATTGTAGGGATCAGCCAGGAGTTGCCAGACCTGCTCGACGGACGCTTCCACTGTGGCGATGGGACAAGCGCTTATGCTCATCGAGAGTTCACAACCTGCTGACAAGTGACGCTTTGTCGCCGACAACAATACGAGTGAAGGAGGAATTATCGGCTCGTTGAGAGTTTGCCGCAAGCGGCTATAATCTGCTTTTTCTTGGTACGGAGTGTTATCTGTTCTTGTGCTGCCCAATAATGATTAGATTGATCGGCACAATATCCGGAACACCGGTTTCTGACCCTTCTAACACGCCGTTGAATCGGGGCATCCCGCAGCAACAATCCCCGCAGGCTTCATATTTGCGTCTTCTGGTACTGTTATCTCGGCGTCTTATGCAGATCAGCATAACACCTCCTACGCCCGCTGCCTTATCGGGAGCCCGGAAAGCTCTTCCATCCGACAGTTCCGGACGAGTGGTCGG